>CAWIMS010000003.1:0-822536 GCA_963837285.1 uncultured Actinomycetota bacterium | reverse complement strand
CTCGATCTTGATTTTTGTAATCCCCTAGTGTCAGCGTTCGTCAGCGGCCGTGGCCCACACGCCCATGTCGCAGACTCGTTCCACACCCGCCGGTTCCGGCCTACCGCCGGTGCCGGTCGCCATCTTCCTTCCCACCCCGCACCGCCGCCATCCCCGGTCGGCGGACGCACCGGCCCCCGCCGCGCAGGCGGACTGGTGCGGGGTACAGCCCAACGACATCGCCCGTCTCATCGCCACGTACACCGAACGCGGCGACCTCGTCATCGAGCTGGACGAGCACCCCACGATCGCCAGCGCGGCGCGGTTCCTCGGCCGTCAGCCCGTACACCTGGTGACCGACGCAGACCACCGTCGGGCGCGGCCGGCACCGCCGGCCCGGCGGATCTTCGGCCACCCCCGTACCGGACTCATCCTGTCAAGGCTGCCCCGCGCGGGCGCATACAGCCTGGACCTGCACGGCATGACCCGCGCCATGCACACCTGGCGGACCATGCTGCGCCCCGGCGGATACCTGCTCGCCGCGCTGACCGCGCACGGCCCGAGCGACGGTCGGGTCAGCCACCGGGCCACGGTCATCGCCGCCGCCCGCACCGCCGGCCTGACCTGGCAGCAGGAGTTCCTCGTGCCGCTGGTACCGCTTCCGGAGCACGAACCTCGGGCGATGCCCGACACCGCCGGCACCCCTGCGGCGGCCCTGGTCGACGGCCGGCACCAGCCGACGCACCACAAGCTCCTCGCCTTCCAGCGCCGCGTGGGAGGCAGCGATGCCTGAGTCGACCATCCTGCTCACGCCGCCGGTGACGACCGCGACCGTGCCCAGCCCCGGTCGAGGCCCGGCCACCGCCCCCGCCCGGCAGGGCTCGGTGTTCGTCACCGGGCAGGTCTGCTCACGCGAGCAGCGACGTGGCCGGTACACCCCCGAGTCCCTCGCCCATCCGGGCAAGATGCTGCCGTCCATCGGCCGCTACCTGATCAACACCTACACCGAGGTCGGTGAGTGGGTGTGCGACCCGATGGCCGGCATCTTCACCACCGTCGTGGAGGCGATGCACCTGGGCCGCCACGGCATCGGCGTGGAGTACGAGGCCCGCTGGGCGGCCCTCGCCGCCGGCAACATCCGTCTCGCCACCGCCCAGGGCGCCGCCGGCACCGGGCAGGTCGTACATGGCGACTCGCGGCATCTGCCCGCGCTGATCCCACCCGAGTTGCACGGGCGGATCGCGCTGGTGATCACCTCTCCGCCGTACGGGCCGTCCACCCACGGCCACGTCCGCACTCCCGGCCCTCGGCGGGGCAAGGTCGCAAAGATCAACCACCGCTACGGCGGCGACGCCGGTAACCTCGCCTACCGCCACCACGACGAGCTGGCCGAAGGTTTCACCCAGATCCTCACCGGGTGTGCGGCGATCCTGCGCCCCGGCGGGATCGTGGCCATCACCGCCCGCCCCTACCGGCGCCACGGCGAGCTGGTCGACATCCCCGGCATGGTCGCCGCCGCCGGCATAAACGCCGGGCTGCGCCTACACGAGGAATGCGCCGCCCTCATCGCGGGCATCCGCAACGAACGGCTCGTACCCCGGGCCTCGTTCTTCCAACAGCGCAATGTCCGCGCCGCCATCGCCGACGGCGACCCGCAATGGCTCCTCCAGCACGAGGACGTCGTTGTGTTTGAGGCCCGCTCACGTCGTGCCAATTCGGCCGAGGCGGTGTCGGGATGAACGGGCACGCTATCGCGGCAGCGTCGTTCGTCGAGGCGTGCGCCGTCGAAGCAGCGCTGCACCTACGCGCGTGCTCGCCGCTTGAACACACGGTCGCCGTTGCCGCCGCGCACCGGTCTAGTCGGCTCGTCCGTGCGGCGACCGTTGGATGGCCGGTAGCCGAGCACCGGCCCTGCCCTGCTCGGAACGCCCCTGCACGACGCGAGCAGTGGGGGTGGCGGTGACGAGCCAGCCCGGCCTTGACGAACCAGATGAGGCTGGGCGTCCATGGACGGTCGACACGTCGACGCCCCAGCCGCCGTCGGGCGTGCGCGCGGTGATCGTTCCGCCGGTGCGGCCGGTGCTGTCACCGGCCGCCGCACGCGCCCTGCTGCGGCTTCTGGTCAACGTGTACGCCAAACGCAGCGCACAGGCCGAACCGTCGAAGGGAACGAACGACCACCATGAACATCGACGCTGACCGGGTACACCGCGACATCCAGCGGGAAAGCTTCGACCCTCCCGTCCTGGACTTCGCGTTCTATGGCCGGGTCTCCACGGAGGACAACCAGGACCCCGAGTCGTCACGGATCTGGCAACTCACCCGCGCGAACACCTTGATAGCCCCACACCACGGTCGGATCACCGTCGAGTTCTTCGACATCGGCGACAGCCGCTCCCTACCCTGGCAGCGGCGACCCGAGGCCAGCCTGCTCCTGGCCGCCCTGCGCGACCCCAACCGTGGGTTCCACAGGGTGGTCATCGGTGAGCCGCATCGCGCCTTCTACGGCAACCAGTTCGGTCTGACCCTGCCGTTGTTCGAGCACTACGGCGTCGAGCTGTGGGTGCCGGAGATCGGCGGTGCGATCGATCCGAGCAACGAGGCGCACGAACTGGTCATGTCCGTCTACGGCGGCATGAGCAAGGGCGAACGCAACCGCGTCAAGATCCGGGTACGTTCCGCGATGGCCGCCCAGACGCATCTGGAGGGCCGCTACCTCGGTGGCCGTCCGCCCTACGGCTACACCCTCAAAGACATCGGTCCGCACCCCAACCCGGCCAAGGCCGCCGACGGCAGACGCTTGCATGCGTTGACCCCGGACGAAACGGCCGCCCCGGTGGTGCGGCGCATCTTCGGCGAGTTCCTCGCCGGCAACGGCCTGTTCCTCATCGCCGAAGGACTCACCCGCGACGCCATCGCATCCCCGTCGGCGCACGACCCCGCCCGCAACCGGCACCGCTCCGGGATCGCCTGGTCCAAGAGCGCGGTACGCGCGATCCTGACCAACCCCCGCTACACCGGACGGCAGGTCTGGAACAAGCAGCGCACCGACGAGATCCTGATGAACGTCGAGGACGTGGCGATGGGCAACACCAGCGTCATGCGCTGGAACAAACCCGACCAGTGGATCACCTCGAAGGATCTGGCGCACGAGCCGCTCATCGACGACGACTGAACCGCCCCGGTGATCTTGGAGACTCGGTTCATTGCGCTCCGGCCGGGGTGACCAGGAGGTTGTGCTTATCGTAGTAGATGGCCTCGTACTCGGCCGGTGGGCGATGACCGCAGGCCGAGTGAAGCCGCCGGTGGTTGAACCAGTCGATGTATTCCAGGGTGGCCAGCTCCAGCTCGTCGAGGCTGCGCCACGGTCCGTGCCGTTCGACCAGCTCGGCCTTGTACAGGCCGTTCACGGTCTCGGCGAGGGCGTTGTCGTACGAATCTCCTTTACTGCCAACAGAAACCGATGCGCCTGCTTCGGCGAGGCGATCCGTGTAGCGAACTGATAGGTACTGAACGCCGCGATCCGAGTGGTGCACGAGCTGTCCGTCCTGGACATCGCGTTGCCACAGTGCCATCTCCAACGCGTCCAGCGGCAGGTCGGTGCGCATGTGCCCGGCCAGTCGCCACCCGACGATGAACCGGGAGAACACGTCGACGATGAACGCGGCGTACACCGTGCCGGTGGCGATCGGCACGTAGGTGAAGTCCGCCACCCATCGGCGGTTGGGCGCCGGTGCGGTGAAGTCCCGGCCCAGCAGGTCCGGACGGGTCGCCGCGGCTGCCCGGTCCGGCACGGTGGTGCGCCGGCGGGCCCGGCCCCGGCTGACGCCGCGTACGCCGATGCGGCGCATCAGGCGTTCCACCGTGCAGCGGGCCACCTGATGGCCCTGGCGGTGCAGCTCCTCCCAGATCTTGCGGGCGCCGTAGACCTGGTAGTTCTCGTTGTAAATCTTGATGATCAGCGGGATCAGCTCCTCATCCCGGACCGCCCGCGCCGAAGGCCGCCGGCTCTTGAACTCGTAGTAGGTCGACGGCGCGATCCGCACACCCGCGTCACGCAGCGTGCGGCAGATCGGCTCGACACCGCCGAAGGTCTCCCGATGCTCGTCGATGAACTCGACTACTTCGGCAGCCGCGGGTCCAGCTCCCGCGCGAAGAAACTAGCCGCTGCCTTCAGAATCTCGTTGGCCCGCCGCAGTTCCCGGTTCTCCCGCTCCAACTCGGCGAGCCGCCGCGCGTCGACAGTGGTGGTTCCAGGCCGCTTACCGCCGTCCACCTCGGCCTGCCGTACCCAGTTACGCAGCGTCTCCCGATTGACGCCCAAGCGATCCGCGACCCGGGCGATCGCGCCCTGCTGCTGCCCGGTCTCCTGCCGGATCTCGAACACCATCCGCACGGCCCGCTCACGGACCTCGTCCGGGTACTTCTTCGGTGCTGGCATGACTCCCACCTTCGCAAGGTTGAGAGTCTCCAACGAACCCGGGGCGGCTCAGACACCTTCACCCGCGCCCAGGACATCCTCACCAGCCGAGGCAGCGCACGCGGCGGCGAACACAAGCAGCACCGCACCCGCCACCCGTACGTCTTTCGAGGCGCGGTCGACTGCGCCGTGTGTCAACGCAAGATGCAGGGCCAGCACTCCCACGGGTCGGCCTACTACCGGTGCCGCTTTCCCCAGGAGTACGCGCTGGCCAACAAGGTCGCCCACCCGCGCAACGTCATCATGCGCGAGGACGCGGTCATCGGTTCGGTCGATGCTTGGCTGACCCAGGTCTTCGCACCCGACCAGCGCGAGCACACCATCACCGCCATGGCCGACCAGTACGGCCCCGACCTCGCCAGCCCGGTCACCAGCCGCGCGCAGGCCGTCATCGCCGAATGCGACGCCAAGATCAAACGGTACCGGGCAGTCCTCGACGCGGGCGGCGACCCGGCACTGGTGAGCCGCCCTGGATCTTCCGGAGAGAGAACCAACTAAGATCTTTTCTCTTCGGGAAGGAAAAGGGGAATGGTGATGGCGAGGCAGCGCAGGTCGTACACGCCGGAATACAAGGAACAGGTCGCCCGGATGGTGGTCGAGGAGTCTCGGGCGATTCCGTCGACGGCGCGCGAGATCGGCGTGAACGAGCAGACTCTGCGTAACTGGGTGAACGCGTATCGGCAGGCGCACGCCGGCGAGGAGCCGCCGCTGTCGATTTCGGAGCGGGCCCGGCTACGGGAACTGGAGAAGGAAGTCCGGGAACTCAAGCTGGAGCGCGAGTTCTTGGGAAAAGCCGCAGCGTTCTTCGCCAGCGAGTATCGGTAGAAGCTCGGTACGAGCTCATCGACGCGGAGAAACGCGCCTTCGGGCCGGACGGCCGGCCCAGGTACACCGTCGTGCAAATGTGCAAGTGGCTGGGGGTTTCCAGTTCCGGCTATTACGAGTGGCGACGCCGGCCACAATCGGCGACCGCGGCACGCCGGGAGAAATTGAAACAGTTGATCGTGGTGATTTTCGAGCTATCGGACGAGACGTACGGCTATCGGCGGATCCACGCCTCGCTGCTGCGGTCCGGCCACGCCTGCTCTCTGGAACTGGTCCGTGCTCTGGTACGCCAGCTGGGCCTGGTGCCCTGCCAGCCGCGGCCCTGGCGGCACAGCCTAACCGATCAGGACCCGGGGGCCGGGCCGCTGCCGGATCTGCTGCATCGGGACTTCACTGCGTCCGCGCCGGGCGAAAAGATGGTCGGCGACATCACCTACATTCCGACCTGGGAGGGCTGGGTATTCCTCGCCACCGTGATCGACTGCTACACGAAAATGGTCGTCGGCTGGGCGATGTCGGACAACTACAAAACTCCACTCATCAGCGCCGCGATCGGTATGGCCGTTCGCAACAATAACATCAAGGAAGGTGCTATATTCCACTCGGACCGTGGTAGTAACTACATGTCCGCCGAGTTCGGCCAGGTGCTTCGCGAGCATCGGATCAGGCAATCCGTCGGACGTACCGGGATCTGTTACGACAACGCGATGGCCGAATCGTTCTTCGCGGCGTTGAAGAACGAGCGGGTCAGCCGTACCCAGTATCCGACCAGGAAGCATGCGATCAACGATGTTGCCCGCTACATAGAATTGCGATACAATTCCCGACGTCTCCACTCGGGTCTCGGCTACAAGACTCCCAACGAGGTCTACAACGAGTACCTGAACGGGCAGCGAGCGGCCTAATTTGGACCACTAACCGTTTGTCCGGAATTTCTGGGGCGGATCATGGTCACGTCGTGGATCGCCCAAACCCAAGCCGAACGCATCCGCGCCCAAGCCCAACTCGATCAGGACAACGACCAACCCGTCGGCTCACGCCGCATGAGTCGCGACGAGATCGCCAACCTCGTCCACGCTCTCGGCGACATCGTCGCTGTCCTCGCCGAGGCCGACCCCGCCGACAAGGCCGAGGTGTACCGCCAACTCGGCCTGCGGCTGACCTACCACCCAGACACACAAAAGGTGTACGCCCAAGCTGATCTAGGCGCACACCGTTGGGAAATGGTTCGTGTCCGAGGGGGGACTTGAACCCCCACGCCCTATCCGGGCACTAGCACCTCAAGCTAGCGCGTCTGCCATTCCGCCACTCGGACTCGCGACCACCGAAACAGTAGCCGCAGGCACAGTAGCCTAGCGGACCGCCCGGTCGCACGGACGCATACATTACACCCCCGCCGTCGATCATGCGACGAGACTCTCCCGAACAAGCCGGTGGGCCTGGTAGCGGCGCAAATCGCTACCAGGTCCACCGGAGGAGAGGAGGCGCCGGAGAGGGAGGTTCCGGCGCTTCGCCAATGAGGACTTAGGTGAAGATGCTGACCCCACCCGGCCCGACGAGCAGACCGACGATGATCAGCACGATGCCCCACAGGATCTGCGAGCGCAGCAACGCCACGATGCCCGAGACCACTAGTACAACCGCGAGGATCCACAGAAGAGTAGCCATGGCCTTTGATTTCCCTTCCCGTTCAGACGGTAAACATATGGAGATCTACAAGTCCTCCGGCCAGGTGACGCGCCTGGTCAGCGCGTCCCGGAGCTTGTCGACGACACCGATTGCGGGATCGACGACCTTGTTGGCCGGGGGAGTGGTGGGGGTGGCCGGGTGTGGCCGGGTGGGCGCCGCTTCCTGTGCGATCGCCACCCGGTTGCCCAGCCGGACCAGTTCGTTGCCGGTACACCGGTCGCGGAGGCCGGGGTACACCTCACGGTTGGCGCATCGGCTGTGGCGGCGCCATTGCCGGCCGACCATGTCGACGGCTGCGGGGAAGGCCGCGTCGGTGACCGGGGTGCGGTGCAGCCGGCGCAGGGCTTCGAGTATCGCCGTGTCCGCGGCGAGTTCGCGGTCGGCGAGGTCGGCGCCGCCGGGCAGGACCCGACGCACAGTGGGGTAGAGGTACTGCTCCTCGGCTGACAGGTGCCGGGACACCGTCGCCACGAGCACGTCGACCAGCCGGCGGGCCGAGCGACCCGCCGATGAAGCCGAGCGACCCGCCGATGAAGCCGAGCGACCCGCCGATGAAGCCGAGCGACCCGCCGATGAAGCCGAGCGACCCGCCGATGAAGCCGAGCGACCCGCCGATGAAGCCGAGCGACCCGCCGGGGATCCGGCCAGCTGGTCGCACCATGTCGTGACCTCGTCGTGGTCGTCGACCAGCAGGTCGATCATGCTCCGGCCGCCGGGCCGTACGTCATGGTCGGTCACCCGGAACGCGGGCGGTAGAGAAGGCAGCACCGACATGGCGGGTCGATACCCGCAGTCCCAAAACCACAAACGGGCCGGGCACGCATGATCGCGTCGATCGTGGAGTTGTTCGGGTGATTGGAGATCAACTCACCCGAACAACTCCACGATCGACGCGATCAACGCCAGGAGGTCACGGAATGTGCAACCCCTTTCACTAATTGCCAATTCAGATATGTCGATAGGACATTGTGTCGTGCGTTACAAGAAGTTACCTTTCGGTAACCCCTTGCAATACCTCGGGAAACCCCCAGCTCAGCCGCACGAAACGAGGTCCACGCGATGAGACTCGTGCGTCCCGGCCGGCTCGCCCTCACCCTGGGCATGGCCACGATTTCCGCCACCATCGTCCTGCTACCCACCACCCCGGCCGCGGCCGCCGCCGGACCCCCACCCGGCTCGATGGCGAGCATGGGCGACTCGATCAGCCGCGGGTTCAATGCCTGCGGCTTTTACGTCGACTGCACGTACCGGTCCTTCAGCACCGGCGACGACAGCGGCGTCAACAGCCACTACCTGCGGATCCGCACCAAGAACAGCGCGATGATCAGGCACAGCTACAACGACGCGAGGTCCGGTGCCCGCGCCGGCGACATGCCCGGCCAGGCCGACAAGGCCGTCTCCCAGCAGGTCCAGTACGTGACCATGCTGATCGGCGCCAACGACGCCTGTACCAGTTCGGAGGGCACGATGACGGCCGCGTCGACCTTCCGCGGCTCGATCGACGCCGCGCTGGGCAAGCTCAAGGCCGGCCTGCCCGCGGCGAAGGTACTCGTGATCAGCATTCCCGACCTCAAGCGCCTCTGGGCCGCCGGCAAGGACAGTGCCAGCGCCCGCAACACCTGGGGGCTGTTCGGCATCTGCAAGTCGATGCTCGCCAACCCGTCCTCGACCGCGGCCGCCGACGAGGCCCGCCGCGACCGGGTACGCCAACGGGTGATCGACTTCAACGCCCAGCTCGCGCAGGCCTGCGCGGCGTACGGTCCGAACTGCGCCTTCGACGGCAACGCCGTCTTCAACTACGCGTTCTCACTGTCGCAGGTATCGACGTGGGACTACTTCCACCCCAACCCGTCCGGACAGGCCGTGCTGGCCCAGGTTTCCTATCAGGCCGGGTTCAACTGGTGACACCGACCGTGACGGGCCGGCGGTAGCCGGCCCGTCACGCCGTGCTGGTATGAAGAGGGGATGACGGACGCCGACCCCGCCCACCCGACCGCCGCCGACGAGGTGGCCGAGATCTGCCGCGACCTGTTGCGGATCGACACCACCAACACCGGCGACAACGCCACGAGCGCGGGCGAGCGGCTCGCCGCCGAGTACGTCGCGGCGAAACTGGCCGAGGTCGGCCTCACCCCGCAGATCCGGGAGAGCGCGCCGGGGCGCACGAGCGTGGTGGCCCGCTACGAGGGCGCCGACCGGGACCGGCCGGCCCTGCTGGTGCACGGCCACCTCGACGTCGTCCCGGCCGACGCCAGCGAGTGGTCGGTGCCGCCGTTCGCCGGCGAGATCCGGGACGGCTACCTGTGGGGTCGCGGCGCGATCGACATGAAGAACTTCGACGCGATGGTGCTCGCCGTCGTGCGCCAGTGGCGCCGCGAGGGCCGGGTGCCGCCGCGCGACCTGGTCCTCGCGTTCCTCGCCGACGAGGAGGCCGGCGGCCGCTACGGCGGTCATTTCCTGGTCGACAACCATCCCGAGCTGTTCGAGGGCTGCACCGAGGCGGTCGGCGAGGTGGGCGGCTTCTCCTTCACCATCGACGAGAAACTGCGGCTCTACCTGGTCGAGACCGCCGAGAAGGGAATCGAGTGGCTGCGGCTGATCGCCCGCGGCCGTCCCGGCCACGGATCGATGATCAACGACGACAACGCGATCATCGCGTTGAGCGAGGCCGTGGCGCGCCTCGGCCGCCACCGGTTCCCCCTGGTCATGACCGATACGGTACGAGCATTCCTCGGCCACATCGGCGAAGCGCTGCACATCGACCTGGACCCCGACGACCCCGAGACGGCGATCGCGAAGCTCGGCCCGATCGCCACGATCATCGGCGCCACGGTCCGCAACACCGCCAACCCGACGAAGCTCGATGCCGGGTACAAGGAAAACGTGATCCCCAGTCGCGCGGTCGCCACCGTGGACTGCCGCACCCTGCCCGGCCAGTCCGCCGTCTTCGAAGAACAGCTGCGCGCGGTTGTCGGCCCCGACATCGAGATCGAGTACATCGAGCGCCAGCCGCCCGTGGAGACCACCTTCGACGGTGCCCTCGTCGAGGCGATGGGCGCGGCACTTCGCGCCGAGGACCCGGCCGCCCGCCCGGTGCCGTACATGCTCTCCGGCGGCACCGACGCGAAGGCGTTCGCGAAACTCGGCATCCGCTGTTTCGGGTTCGTGCCGCTGCAACTGCCGCCTGACCTCAACTTCGGCGCGCTGTTCCACGGCATCGACGAGCGGGTACCTCTGGACGGGCTAAAGTTCGGCGTTAGGGTGCTCGACCGGTTCCTCGCGGCGAGCTGACGGGTAGCCATCATCACAACCGCCTGAAGGGGACCAAAACCATGACCGACCGGCACTCGGAGCTCGACGCCGCACTGGAGCGCGTGATCTCCGCCGCCCGGGACCACCTCGCCGCCGTCAAGGCCGCGGACGGCCGCACCGACGACGACCAGGTGTGGCGGGCTTACGTCGAGCTCAACAACGCGTCGTTCGAATACGACGAGCAGCTGCTCGACGCGTTCGGCGAGGTGACGCCGTGGGACGTGGACGCGATCGACCCGGACGAGGCGGACAAGCAGTTCGCCGCCGGGATCGAGGGCGGACCGGGTGAGGATCCGCACCCGCGGGTGGTGTCGGTGCGGCAGCGCCGCGACTACCGGGTGCCCAGCGTGACCGCGTTGCTGCGGCTGGCCGACTCGGCCCGCCGGCTGACCGTGGCCAGCGACGGCGAGCCGACCGAGCCGGTCGAGTCCGTCGGCGAGGCGCTGTTGGAGCTGATGCAGGCCGGGGACGGTTCGCTCGGCGCGCTCGACATCCCGGAGCTGGAGTCGCTCAACGGCGTCGTGGTGGTTGCCGAGGTGGGTTCCGGTCTCGACCCGGAGGTCTACGACGACAGCGACGGCACCGGCCCGTTCCAGCTCGACAACGACGACCGGCTGGTCGACCGGCTCGACGAGCACGCGTACGTCGAGCTGGCCGACGATGAGGCCGACGATGAGGCCGACGATGAGGCCGACGACGAGGACGACGACACGGCAGACGAGGAGGCCGGTCAGGCGACCCGGGGCCGCTGACCGAGCAGCCCCCGCAGCAGCGCGCTGATCGCCGGCCCGGGGTCGAACCCGCCCTCCGGGTGCGCCAGGTGGTGCAGCAGCAGGCCGTCGAGAAACTGAAGCAGCAACCGGGTGTCGCGCGCCGGATCGGTGGAGCCGAGCTGGGCCAGCCACCCTTCGCCGAGCCGGACCAGCTCGGCGAAGCCGGCGCCGACCCGGGCGCGCAACGGCGGGCGCAGTCCCGCCTCCAGGAAGATCGCGTACCGGGCCAACGACACCGCCGCGCCCTCGTTGGCCTGCTGGCGTAGCGCTTCGGCGATGAAGCCGGCGAACTCGTCGGCGTCGACCGGCCGGGCGGCGCCGGCCAGGGCGGTGAACGCGGCGACGTCGAGCGCGCTCATCCGGTCGAGGACGGCCTCGATCAGCGCGTCCCGGGAGCGGAAATAGTTCGACGTGGAGCCCTGGGGCAGGCCGGCCTCGGCGTCGACCGCCCGGTGGGTCAGCCCGCGCATGCCCTGGCTGCCGAGTACCCGGATCGCGGCGTCGAGGACCCGTTTCCGGCGGTTCGTCATGCCGGTCACACTACAGGTGTAGTCAGTCGTACTACACCTGTAGTAACGTCGTCGGCATGGTGGGGAGCGCGGCCGTCGTCGGGGGCGGCATCGGGGGGCTGGCGGCGGCGATCGGCCTGCACCGCAGCGGCTGGGACGTCACGGTCTTCGAGCGGTCGCGTGAGCCCGCCGACGCCGGCACCGGCCTGGGACTGTGGCCGGACGCGGTCCGCGCGCTCGACCGGCTCGGCGTGGGGGAGTCGATCCGCGCCCGGGCCCGCCGGCAGGGCTCCGGCGCGCTGCTGCGCCCCGACGGCAGTACGATCGCCGTCCTCGATGCCGACCGCATCGCCAGGCGCGGCGGCGAGCCGGTGTACCTGCTGTCCCGCCCCGCCCTGCTGGGCATCCTGGCCGGTGCGCTGCCGGCCGGGGTGCTCCGCCACGGCGCCGAGATCACGGCACCGCCGGACGGGTACGACCTGGTCGTCGGCGCCGATGGCATCCACTCCCGGCTACGCACGGCGCTGTTCGGCGACCGGTACGCGCCCCGCTACACCGGCGCGACCAGTTGGCGGGGCGTGGTGGCGATGGACGTCGATTCGGGCAGCGAGACCTGGGGCGACGGCGACCGGTTCGGGGTCACCCCGCTGGAGCCCGGCCTGACCAACTGGTATGCGGCCGTGCTCGCCCCGGAGGGGTACCAGGGTGGGCTCGACGAGCTGCGGGAGCGGTTCAAGGACTGGCACGACCCGATCCCGCGCCTGCTCGACCGGGTCGACGAGGCCGCCATGCTCCGCTACGACCTGCTCTACCTCGACCCGCCGCTGCCCACGTTCGTACAGGGAAATGTCGCGCTGATCGGGGACGCCGCCCACGCGATGACCCCGGACCTGGGGCAGGGCGGCTGCCAGGCGATGATCGACGGGCTGGCGCTGGCCGAGGCGCTGTCCGGCGCACCGGATGTCATGGCTGGGCTGCGGGCCTACGACGCGCGGCGGCGCAGGCCGGCCCAGCGGATCGCGGCGATGTCACGGCGGGTGGGCCGGATCGCCCAGGCCCGCCGGTTCACCGGCGTGCGCGACGTCGTCCTCGCGGCTTCGCTTTCGTGATCCGGTAAACCTGTGGTCGCTATGGCAGCCACGGGTTTACAGGATCACGGACGGTCCCTCGGCGTCGACCCGGCGGCGGAGGATCACCTTTCGGGTGCCGTCCGGGAACAGCCGCACCCGGGCGAGTTCCCAGCCGGCGTACTCGGCCTGGATCGTCAGCTGCGCCGTGGCGGTCATCCGGTCGACATTCGCTGGCAACCGCAACGGCGCGTACTCGTAGTCCATGGTTTCCGATCCTGCACCCGCCCCCGCGCCTTTGACCAGGGGCGGTCCTCAGGTTTGCCGCTCCGGATAGCCCAGGCCCACCGCCGAGACGTCATCCAGTGCGGCCCGGATCTCGGGCGGCAGGACGACATCCTCGGCCTGCAACGCCCCGAGCAGTTGCCCGACGGTACGCGCGCCGAGGATCGGCGCGGCCACCCCCGGCCGGTCGCGGACCCAGGCCAGCGCCACCTCCAGCGGCGAGACACCCAAGCCCGTCGGCAGCGGTGGCCACCGCCTCCACGATGCCGGCCGACCGGGTCGTCCAGGTACGGCGCGACGAACGCCGCGAAGTGCGGCGACGCGGCCCGCGAGTCGGCCGGAGTGCCGGTGCGGTACTTGCCGGTCAGCACGCCCCGGCCCAGCGGCGACGAGGGCAGCAGCCCGAGGCCCAGTCGCCTCGCCGGCGGGCAGCACCTCCCGCTCGACGCCGCGCTGCAGCAGCGAGTACTCCATCTGCGTGCTGACCAGCCGGCGCCCGGCCCGGGCGCAGGCCAGCTGCCAGGTCGCCGGCCTTGGCGGTCTGCCAGCCGGAGAAGTTGGAGACCCCGGCGTACCGGGCCCGGCCGCTGCTGACGGCGAGTGTCGAGGGCCGTGAGGGTCTCCTCCAGCGGGGTGTCCGGGTCGAAGGCGTGCACCTGCCACAGGTCGACGTAGTCGGTGCCGAGCCGGTGCAGCGAGGCGTCCAGCGCCGCAGCAGATGCGCCGCGCGAGCCGTCGACGGCGGCGGGTCCGTCCCGGGCACGCTGCCCGGCCTTGGTGGCGATCACCAGGTCGTCGCGCGGAACGAGCGCGTCGAGCAGCCGTCCGAGCACGTACTCGGCGTCGCCGTCGGCGTACACGTCGGCGGTGTCGACCAGCGTGCCGCCCGCCTCCCAGAAGGCCTTGAGCTGGTCGGCGGCGTCGTCGCTCGTCGGTGTCCCGGCCCCAGGTCAGGGTGCCGAGCCCGAGCCGGGACACCGCGCAGCCCGCTACGGCCGAGCGTGCCGCTGCTCCATGGACAGCTGACGATTACTGGCGCAGGGTCGCGGATCGGGGACCTGTGTCCGACGCCGCCGCTACGCCTGGCGGGAACGCGCGCTACAGTCCCGCAACAGCGACGTTACTGATCGGTAAGGGGACCGGCATGCGGCTCGGGACTCAACCTCGGCTACTGGGGCGCCGGGATCGCGCCGCCGACCATCTCGCCGTCGCCCAGGAGGCCGACCGGCTCGGCTACTCGGTCTGCTGGGCGGCCGAGGCCTACGGCTCCGACGCGCCCACCGTGCTCGCCTGGGTCGCCGGCCCAGACCGAGCGGATCGACCTCGGCTCGCGCGATCTTCCAGATCCCGGCCCGCACCCCGGCGATGACCGCGATGACCGCCGCCACCCTCGACTCCCTCTCCGGCGGCCGGTTCCGGCTCGGCCTCGGCGTCTCCGGGCCGCAGGTCTCCGAGGGCTGGTACGGCGTGCGGTTCGACAAGCCGCTGGCCCGCACCCGCGAGTACGTGGACATCGTCCGCCTGGCGCATGTCCCGCGAGCGGCTCGACGTACGACGGCGAGCACTGGACGCTGCCGCTGCCCGACGGCCCCGGCAAGCCGCTGCAAGCTGACCGTGCACCCGGTCGCGCGAGCACATCCCGATCTACCTCGCCGCGATCGGCCCGAAGAACCTGGAGCAGACCGGCGAGATCGCCGACGGCTGGCTGCTGGTCTTCTACGCGCGCCGAGCACGCTCGAGGAGACCGCAATCGCGCACATCGCGCGCCGGCCGGGAGAAGGTCGGGCAAGACGCTGGACGGCTTCGACGTCGTCCCGACCGTGCCGGTGGCGGTCGGCGACGACGTGGCGTCGCTGCGCCGACCTGGTCCGCCCGTACGCCGCGCTGTACGTGGGCGGCATGGGCAGCCGCAAGCAGAACTTCTACAACCAGCTCGCCACCGCGGATGGGCTACGAGCGACGCCGCCGCGAGGTCCAGGACCTGTACCTGCGGCGAAAAGCACCGGGACGCCGCGGCCGCGCGTGCCGCTGGAGTTCATCGACCGCACCTCGCTGCTCGGCTCGGTCGAGCGGATCGCCGAGCGGATGCGGGCGTACGCGGAGGCCGGCGTCACCACCCTCGCCGGTGCTGTTCGTCGGCGACGCCGAGGACGGCGTGCGCGCGCTGCGGCAGATCAGCGAGGCGTACGCGAAGTCCGGGCTGGGGGAGTAGGCGGGTGCACATCTGGCAGGCGATCCTGCTCGGCATCGTCGAAGGCCTGACCGAGTTCCTCCCCGTATCGTCGACCGGGCACCTCACCATCACCGAGAAGCTGCTCGGCCTGCAGGTCGACGATCCCGGCGTCACCGCGTTCACCGCGGTCATCCAGGTCGGCGCCATCGCCGCCGCGATCATCTACTTCGGCGGACATCGGCCGCTTCGTCATGGGGTTCGTGCGCGGGGCACCAGCGCCGCCGGCCGGCAGACGAACGACTACCGGATGGCCCTGTACGTGATCATCGGCTCGATCCCGATGGCGGTCGTCGGCCTGGTCGCCAAGCCGCTCATCGAGGGCGGGCTGCGCAGCCTGTGGGTGGTGGCCAACGCGCTGATCGCCTGTGCCTGGTGATGGTGTTCGCCGAGTACTGGCGACCCAGAAGCGCGGCGAGGGCGATCTCACGTACACCGACGCGGTCGTCATCGGTCTGGTGCAGTGCCTCGCGCTGATTCCCGGGGTGTCCCGCTCCGGGGCGACGATCAGCGCCGGCCTGCTGCGCGGCATCGACCGGGTGACCGCGACGCGGCTGTCGTTCTTCCTCGGCATCCCGGCGCTGACCGCCGCCGGGGTGCTGGAGGCGGTCAGCCGGGCCAGCGACATCTCGAAGACGGTCGGTTGGCTGCCCACCCTGGTCGGCATCGTGGTCAGCTTCGCCGTCGCGTACGCGTCGATCGCCTGGCTGCTGCGCTACGTCGCGCACCACTGATCGTCACGTTCGTCTGGTACCGGATGGCGGTCGGCCTGCTTGTCATCGGCCTGCTCGCCGCCGGAGCGATCACGGCGACATAAGCTGCCAGCGTGGCCACCGTCCTCCTTCTGCGGCACGGCCGGACCACCGCCAACGCCGGCGGCGGGCTCGCCGGCCGCAGCCGGTCGACCGCTCGACGACACCGGGCAGGCGCAGGCCGAGGCGGCCGGTGAACGGCTGGCCGGGCTGCCGCTCGCGGCCGTGGTGACCAGTCCGCTGACCCGCTGCCGGCAGACGCTCGAGCTGGCGCTGCCGGAGGTGACCCCGCAGGTCGAGGACGGGCTGACCGAGTGCGGGTACGGCGAGTGGGAGGGCCAGCCGCTCAAGAAGCTGGCCAAGGATCCACTGTGGCAGGTCGTGCAGCAGCACCCGTCCGCGGCGGTCTTCCCCGGCGGCGAGGCGATGGCGGCGATGTCGGCGCGGGCGGTCGCCGCGGTCCGGGACTGGGACGCCCGGGTCACCGCCGAGCACGGCGCCGGAGGCGCTCTGGCTGGCGTGCAGCCACGGCGATGTGATCAAGGCCATCGTGGCGGACGCGTTGGGCGTACACCTGGATCTTTTCAGCGGATCGTGGCCGACCCGGCGTCGGTGACCGTGATCCGCTACACCCCGCCACGGCCGTTCGTGGTCCGGCTCAACGACACCGGCGGCGACCTGACCACCCTGGTGCCGCCAGGGAAGCCGCGGCGGCGCCGGTCGGACCGGGACTCGGACGCCGCCGTCGGGGGTGGCGCGGGTGCCGTGGCCGTACGGTACGCTCGAACGTCGCGGTTACCGCTCCGTGGCGACCGGCGCGACGATGCGTGCGTGCCGCGCCGGCTAGGGTCGTTGGTATGACCCACCAGGTGCACGCCTTCGAGCCGCCGGAGCGGTTCGTCGCCGGAACCGTGGGTCCGCCGGGAGAGCGCACGTTCTTCCTCCAGGCCCGCGGCGGCGGCCGGCTGGTCAGCGTGGCGCTGGAGAAGGTGCAGGTGTCCCTGCTGGCCGAGAAGCTCGAGGAGCTGCTGACCGAGGCCAACCGCCGGTTCGGTGTCGACCTGCCGCCGCATCGATCCTTCGCCCACCGACAACGAGCCCCTGGAGACCCCGCTCGACGAGGAGTTCCGGGTCGGCACCCTCGGCCTGGCCTTCGACGTCGACACCACCACGGTGGTGATCGAGGCGATCGCCGCCGGCGAGGGCGAAGCCGAGGAAGAACGAAGACGAGGACGAGGACGAGGACCCGACGAGCCGACCTCGACCGGCTGCGGGTCCGGCTGACCCCCCAGGCCGCCCGCGCGTTCATCGACCGGGCCCGCAAGGTGGTCGCGTCCGGCCGGCCCCCGTGCCCGCTGTGCGGCCAGCCGCTCGACCCGGAGGGCCACCTCTGCCCCCGGCACAACGGCTACCGGCGGTAGCCACCGTGGCGGCTGAGCCACTCCACGGCGCCGAGCAAGCACCGTCCCCTCTCGCTGACGACGACGCCCTGACCCTGCTGCGCCACGGCGAGCTGGAGCTGGAGGGCCGGCTGGTCGACGCGTCCAACACCACCCTGCGGGCGGTCATCACCGCCGACGGGGTCACCGCCCGGTGCGTGTACAAGCCGGTCCGCGGCGAGCGCCCGCTCTGGGACTTCCCCGACGGCACCCTCGCCGGCCGGGAGGTCGCCGCATACCTGGTGTCGAGCCGGATCGGGTTGGACGTCGTCCCGCCGACGGTGCTGCGGGACGGCCCGTTCGGCCCCGGCATGTGCCAGCTCTGGATCGACGAGCCGAGCGCCGCGACGAGCCGCTGGTCGGGTTCGTGTCCGGCCGGCAGATCCCGGCCGGCTGGCGGCGGGTGACCAGCGCCCGCGACGAGCGACGGCCGGCTGTACGCCCTGGCGCACGCCGACGACCCGCGGCTGGCCCGGATGGCGGTCTTCGACGCGGTGATCAACAACGCCGACCGCAAGGGCGGCCACGTGCTCCCGCACCGGACGACCGGGTCTACGGGGTCGACCACGGGGTCTGCTTCCACGTCGAGGACAAGCTGCGTACGGTGCTCTGGGGCTGGGCCGGGGAGCCGTTGCCGGCCGAGTCGACCGAGCTGCTGGAGAAGCTGCGCGCCGACCTGCGCGCGCTCGGCGGCGTTCTCGCCGAGCACCTGACCGAGATGGAGCTGGGCAGCCTGGCGATGCGGGTCGAGCGGCTGCTGGCGGTCGGCCGCTTTCCCGAGCCCGGTGAGGACTGGCCGGCGATGCCGTGGCCGCCGATGTAGCGGGCCCCCTCGGCGAGATGGGCGAGAGGCGACCGCCCAGCTCGTGTGACCAAGGCGGCGATGTCGTCGCGATTGCGCCGCACTAGGCTGGGCAGCATGGAATCTTGGGCGGCACACGAGGTGCCGCGGCTGCCGGGCAGGGGTGCGCCGCTGGCGCTGTTCGACTCGGCGCGCCGCGAGGTCGTGCCGAGGTCGGCGCGGGCGAGGGCCGGCCGGCGACCATGTACGTCTGCGGGATCACCCCGTACGACGCGACCCACCTGGGGCACGCCGCCACCATGATCACGTTCGACCTGGTGCAGCGGGTGTGGCTGGACGCCGGCCTGCCGGTGCGCTACGTGCAGAACGTCACCGACATCGACGACCCGCTGCTGGAGCGGGCCGCCCGCGACGGCGAGGACTGGGTCGTCCTCGGCGATGCGGGAGACCGCGCTGTTCCGCGAGGACATGGAGGCGCTGCGGATCATCCCGCCGGCAGCACTACGTCGGCGCCGTCGAGTCGATCCCGGCCATCGCCGCCAAGATCGTCGACGCTGCTCGACACGGGCGCCGCGTACCGGCTCGACGACGGCACCGGCGACGTCTACTTCGACATCACCGTGGCGCCCCGGTTCGGCTACGAGTCGAACCTGTCCCGGGAGGAGATGCTGGAGCTCTTGCGGCCGAGCGCGGCGGCGACCCGCGACCGCCCCGGCAAGCGCGACCCGCTCGACCCGCTGCTGTGGCGCGGCGCCCGCGAGGGCGAGCCGTCCTGGCCCGGCGGCGCGCTCGGCCCGGGCCGGCCGGGCTGGCACATCGAGTGCGCGGTGATCGCGCTCGACCTGCTCGGCGACAGCATCGACGTCCAGGGCGGCGGCAACGACCTGCTCTTCCCGCACCACGAGTGCTCGGCGGCGCACGCCGAGCTGCTGACCGGGGTCACCCCGTTCGCCCGCAACTACGTGCACGCCGGCATGATCGGCCTGGACGGCGAGAAGATGTCCAAGTCCAAGGGCAACCTGGTCTTCGTGTCCCGGCTGCGCGCCGACCGCGTCGACCCGATGGCGGTCCGGCTGGGCCTGCTCGCCGGCCATTACCGGACCGACCGGGCAGTGGACCGACGACGCTGCTCAAGGGCGCGTCAGCAGCGGCTGGCCCGCTGGCGGGAGGCCGCCGCGGCGCCGGCCGGCCCGTCCGGGGCGGCGGCTGCTGGCCGGCGGTACGCGGAGCGGCTCGCCGACGACCTGGACGCGCCGGGCGCGCTCGCGCGTGGTCGACGCCTGGGCGGACGCGACGCTGGCCGGCGACGGCGACGACCCGGACGCCCCGGCGCTGTTCGCGGCGACCGTCGACGCCCTGCTCGGCGTCCGCTCTGAGGCCCTGGCCGGATCGCCTTGATCGGCACAACTTCCCGGAAACAGTGGCCTCCGGGCCCCTTCGAGGGCACCACTTCCCGGAAGTTGTGCCGCATCAGCCGATCAGCCCAGCGCCAGGCCGGGGTCGGCGTCGGGCAGGCCGGGGCGGGCGCGGGGATCCGGTACTCCTCGGTCAGCGTGGTCATCGGCCCGGGCCAGGTCGGCCTGGGCGACCTCGATCGGCTGGTGGTCGGCGTCGTAGGCGACGTGCAGCAGGTACAGCACCGGCGTGTCCGGGCGGATCTGGAGCAGTTCCGCCTCCTCCCGGCTCGGCTGGCGGGCGCTGATCTGGTCGGTCGCGGTCGCGTACCGCCGCCCGGTGACCTCCTCGGCCTCCTGGTAGAGCGGCCGGCCGAACGCCTCGGCCCGCTCCAGCGAGGTGCCCGGCCACGTCGGCGGGCCGGAACCAGGACGCGCCGACCTCGACCGGGGCGTCGCTCGGTGCGGACCAGGTGCCGGCGGACCAGCAGTTCGGCGCCGTCGGGAGACGCCGAACGCGTCGGCCACCTCGGGCGGGGCCGGCGCCCGCCCGACCGAGATCAGCTGCTGGCGGTACCGGGCGGCCAGGTCGGCGTGGTAGCCGCGGTAGCCGCCGTACCGGCCCCGGGACAGCCGGTTGAGCCGGCGCCGGGTGCCCCGCACGTACGTGCCGGAGCCGGGCTTGGTGATCAGCAGCCCTCGACCCGGAGCTGGTCGATGGCGCGCTGCACGGTCTGCTTGGCCACGCCGAACATCTCGGCGATCGCGGGGATGGACGGCAGTCGCTCGCCGGGTGCCCAGTCGCCGCGGCGGATGCGGGCGCGCAGCTGGGCGGCGATCTGGCGGTGCGGGAACTCCGCCGCGCCGGGATTGACGCTCACGCCGCTCAACCTAGCATCCTAGGATGCGCTTGAGGGTGCGACACGCGCGACGACGGCCCCGTCCGCTGGGGGAGCGGGCCGGCCCGCTCCCCCAGCGGGTGATCATGAAGGATCTGAGGCACCTGGCACGCCGAATTCTTCATGATCACCGGCTGGGGGAGCGGGGTTAGGGCCGGGGCTGGTCGGGAGGGGCGGCGCTACGGAAGCGGGTTCGCCGGCAGGACGTTCGCGGTGTTGAAAGCCTGCACGCCGGCGGTACCGTCGCCGTCGAACGGTGTCGTCTTCCCGCCGTTATTGCCGAAGCAGAAATCGTCACCCTCAGGGTCGGCGAACCACATGCCGACGTGGTTCAGGTCCACCCGTGCGCGCTTGCCGTTCACGAGCGTCGACGCGAACGCCTCTTCGACGATGGCCCGGAGTTCCGCCTTGGCGTTGCCGTTCTCATCCGCGTCGAAGTCGCCGATGTACTCGACCGCCCCGAACGGATCTTGTGGCTTCTCGACCAGGAACGTCGTGAAGGCGGTGTCCGGTTGCAGGCCGCTCGCGTTGACGAGGAGCACGTCGCGTCCCTTGTCCTCGTCCTGGAGCTTGACCGTCACGTTGACCTTCGCGTCCGGCATGCACTTGGCCACGTCCACTGAACTGAAAGCCATCTGGAACCTGACGCTCTCATTGGCCGATTGCGTCGCGGTCGCGTCGCGGTCCGTCTCGGCGGCGCCGGCCTGTCGCATGCTGATCACGCCCAGCGCGACGATCAGACTCAGTATTCCGGTCGCCGCGAATGCCTTGTTGCGTTTCACGATCCTTCCTCCATCGTCGCCGGGAGTTGGCTGTCGCTCGCAGCGGGCCGTCAAGGAGGCGTCGGCGGAGCCGCTGACCGTCAATACCCGCGACGCGGGAACGGAGTTCATTCCGGTCGGGGGCGTCGCCGGGACGACTGGGTCAAGATCTCCCGGGCACACCCGGTCTAATGTGGCGGCATGCAGGTCAATCAGTCCGCGAAGCTCGCCAACGTCTGCTACGACATCCGGGGTCCCGTGCTGCACCAGGCCAAGCAGATGGAGGCCGAGGGGCACCACATCCTCAAGCTCAACATCGGCAACCCGGCCCCGTTCGGCTTCGACGCGCCGGAGGAGATCCTCCAGGACATCATCCTCAACCTGCACACCGCGCACGGGTACGGCGACTCGAAGGGGCTGCTGTCCGCGCGCCGCGCGGTCGTCCAGTACTACCAGCAGCGCGGCCTCTGACGGCGTCGACATCGAGGACGTCTACCTCGGCAACGGGGTGTCCGAGCTGATCGTGATGGCAATGCAGGCCCTGTTGGACGACGGCGACGAGGTACTGATCCCGGCCCCCGACTACCCGCTGTGGACCGCCGCGGTGAGCCTGGCCGGCGGCCGCCCGGTGCACTACCTCTGCGACGAGTCGGCGGGCTGGTTCCCCGACCCGGACGACGTCGCGTCCCGGATCACCGAGCGGACCCGGGCGCTGGTCATCATCAACCCGAACAACCCGACCGGCGCGGTCTACTCGCGGCAGGTCCTGCAGAGCCTGGTCGAGCTGGCCCGCCGGCACAACCTCCTGATCTTCTCCGACGAGATCTACGACAAGATCCTGTACGACGACGTGGTGCACGTGCCTACGGCCACGCTCGCCCCGGACCTGCTCTGCCTGACCCTCAACGGGCTGTCCAAGGCGTACCGGGTGGCGGGTTTCCGGACCGGCTGGATGGTGGTGTCCGGCGCGAAGGAGCACGCCGATAGCTACATCGAAGGCCTCGACGTGCTCGCCAACATGCGACTGTGCCCCAACATGCCGAGCCAGTTCGCGGTGCAGGCCGCACTCGGTGGGCGCCAGAGCATCAACGACCTGGTCCTGCCCGGCGGCCGGCTGCTCGAACAGCGCGACCGGGCCTGGGAGCTGCTCAACAAGATCCCCGGGGTGAGCTGCGTCAAGCCGACCGGCGCACTGTACGCGTTCCCGCGCATCGACCCGGAGATGTACCCGATCGTCGACGACGAGAAGTTCGTCCTGGATCTGTTGCGGCGCGAGCGGCTGCTGGTGGTGCAGGGGACCGGGTTCAACTGGCCCAGGCCCGACCACTTCCGGATCGTGACGCTGCCCCGGGTGTCCGACCTGGAAGACGCGATCGGTCGGATCGCCCGGTTCCTGGCGAATTACGAGCCGTAGGTCGGACCGTCCTCTATCGACGTTGGGCTATCTCATCGGGGTGCCGACATTCCCGGTAGGTAGCCCAACGTCGATGCAAAACCCGAGGCGCCGGCGCGACCCGGCCGGGGATCGGAGGCCTACCAGCTCGAGCCGGTCGCGGACGGGCCGGCCTGGCCACCCCGGCGGCGCAGGTACTTCTCGAACTCCTGGGCGATCTCGTCACCCGACAGCGGCTGAAGGCCCGCGTCGCCGGAGCGTTCCTCCAGCTCGCGCACGTACTCGGCCAGCTCGGCGTCCTGCTCGGCGGCGGCGCGCAGCCGCTCCTCCCACTCGGCGGACTCCTCGGCCAGGTCGGCGACCGGCACCGGCAGGTCGAGCACGTCCTCGACCCGGTGCAGCAGGGCGAGCGTGGCCTTCGCGCACGGCGGGTTGTTGGCGTAGTGCGGCACGTGTACCCAGAACGAGATCGCTTGCAGGTCGGCGTTGGTGCAGGCGTCCTGGAGCACGCCGACGATGCCGGTGGGCCCTTCGTACCGATTCGGGGTCAGGTTGTAGCGCTTGATCGTGGCCTGGTCGGACGCGCTGCCGGTGACCGGCAGCGGCCGCGTGTAGGGCACGTCGGCGAGCAGCGCCCCGAGCAGCACGATCTGGTTGACCTCCAGGCTGTGGCAGATCTCCAGCAGGGAGTCGCAGAAGGTGCGCCAGCGCATGCTCGGCTCGATGCCGCGGATCAGGACGACGTCACGGTCGGCGCCGGGCGGCGTGGCCACCGAGAAGCGGGTGGTCGGCCAGTCGATCTTGCGGGTCTCGCCGTCGGCGAGCGCCACGATCGGCCGGTTGACCTGGAAGTCGTAGAACTCCTCGGGATCCATCTCGGTCACCGGGCGGGCGTCCCACATCTGCTCCAGGTGCTCCACGGCTGCCGTGGACGCATCGGCAGCGTCGTTCCACCCTTCGAACGCGGCGATGGCGACAGGGGAGCGCAGAACGGGAAGGCCGTCGAACTCGGTCACGCTGCCCAGCCTACGTGCCTGCGTCCCGTTCGGCCGATCGGCCGCGCCGCGTGCGCCCGACCGCCGCCCAGGCGTGACCGATCGGCACCAAGATCAGTCTGCGTCGACGCCAGGATCCTGCCGCCAAGATCGGCACAACTTCCGGCAAGTTGTGGCCTCCGGTACCGCCTGAGACAACAACTTCGGGGAAGTTGTGCCGATCATGCCGCGCGGAGCGCGGAACCGGGATCAGGATCACCGCGCAGAGCGCGGGATCGGGCGGGACGGAAGCGAGAAAGCCCGATAACCTCGACGGCGTGTCGACATCCTTGCTCACCGTGCTGTCCGAACGTGTCCTCGTCGCGGACGGCGCCATGGGCACGATGCTGCAGGCGGCCGACCTCACGCTGGACGACTTCGAGGGCCACGAGGGCTGCAACGAGATCCTCAACGTCACCCGCCCCGACGTCGTCAGGAACATCCACGAGGCATACCTTCGGGCCGGAGCCGACTGCGTGGAGACGAACACGTTCGGCGCAAACCTGCCCAACCTGGGCGAATACGGGATAGCCGACCGGATCAGGGAGCTGTCCACCGTCGCGGCCCGGCTGGCCCGCGAAGCGACCGAGGCCTGGTCGACGCCGGACAAGCCGCGGTTCGTGCTCGGCTCGGTCGGCCCGGGCACCAAGCTGCCCACGCTCGGCCACGCGCCGTACGCGAAACTTCGCGACGCCTACCAGGAGAACGTCGCCGGCCTGCTCGACGGCGGCGCCGACGCGATCATCGTGGAGACCTGCCAGGACCTGCTCCAGGTCAAGGCCGCGGTGATCGGCGCGAAGCGGGCGATGGCCGCGACCGGGCTCGAGGTGCCGCTGATCTGCCACCTGATGATCGAGACGACCGGCACCATGCTGGTCGGCAGCGAGATCGGCGCCGCCCTCACCGCTCTCGAACCGCTCGGCATCGACCTGATCGGCCTCAACTGCGCGACCGGGCCGGCCGAGATGAGCGAGCACCTGCGGTACCTGTCGAAGAACGCCCGGATCCCGCTGTCGGTGATGCCCAACGCCGGCCTGCCGCAGCTGACCAGCGAGGGCGCGGTATACCCGCTGACCCCCGACGAGCTGGCCGAGGCGCTGCACCGGTTCGTCACCGACTACGGGATGAGCCTGGTCGGGGGCTGCTGCGGCACCACGCCCGCGCACATCGAGGCCGTGGTGGCCAAGATCAACCAGGCGGCCCCGAAAGAGCGGGGCCCACAGCCCGAGCCGGGCGTGTCCAGCATCTACCACCATGTCCCGTTCGCCCAGGACGCCAGCGTCCTGATGATCGGGGAGCGGACCAACGCCAACGGCTCCAAGGCGTTCCGCGAGGCCATGCTCGCCGCCGACTGGCAGTCCTGCGTGGAGATCGCCCGCCAGCAGGCCCGCGACGGCTCGCACCTGCTCGACGTCTGCATCGACTACGTCGGCCGGGACGGCGCCGCCGACATGCGCGAGGTCGCCGGCCGGTTCGCCACCGCCTCCACACTGCCGATCATGCTCGACTCCACCGAGCCCAACGTGGTCGAGGCCGGCCTGGAGATGCTGGGCGGCCGCTGCGTGATCAACTCGGTCAACTACGAGGACGGCGACGGCCCCGGCTCGCGGTACGCGAGGGTCATGCCCATCGTCCGCGAACATGGCGCGGCGGTCGTGGCGCTGACCATCGACGAGGAGGGCCAGGCCCGCACCGCGGAGTGGAAGGTCCGCGTGGCGGCCCGGCTGATCGACGACCTGACCGGCCGGTGGGGCCTGCGCCGCGCTGACATCCTGATCGACTGCCTGACCTTCCCGATCTCGACCGGCCAGGAGGAGACCCGTCGGGACGCGATCGAGACGATCGAGGCGATCCGTGAGATCGCCCGCCGGTACCCGGGGGTCAACTTCACCCTGGGCATCTCCAATGTCTCGTTCGGTCTCAACCCGGCCGCCCGCCAGGTGCTCAACTCGGTGTTCCTGCACGAATGCGTGCAGGCCGGCCTGACCAGCGCGATCGTGCACGCGTCCAAGATCTTGCCGATGGCGCGGATCCCGGACGAGCAGCGCGAGATCGCGCTCGACATGGTGTACGACCGGCGCCGCGAGGGCTACGACCCGTTGCAGCGGTTCATCGAGCTGTTCGAGGGCGTCGACGCGAAGAGCGCCCGCGCCTCGCGCGCCGAGGAGCTGGCCGGCCTGCCCCTCGACGAGCGGCTGGCGCGCCGGATCATCGACGGCGAGCGGGGCGGCCTGGAAGCCGACCTCGACGAGGCGCTGACCACCCGGCCGGCCCTGGAGATCATCAACGACACCCTGCTCGGCGGCATGAAGGTCGTCGGCGAGCTGTTCGGCTCCGGGCAGATGCAGCTGCCGTTCGTGCTCCAGTCGGCCGAGGTCATGAAGGCCGCGGTCGCCTACCTCGAACCGCACATGGAGAAAGCCGACGGCGCCGGCAAGGGCCGCATCGTGCTCGCCACGGTCAAGGGCGACGTGCACGACATCGGCAAGAACCTGGTCGACATCATCCTGTCCAACAACGGCTACGAGGTCGTCAACATCGGCATCAAGCAGCCGATCAACGCGATCCTGGAGGCGGCGGAGGAGCACAAGGCCGACGCGATCGGCATGTCCGGCCTGCTCGTCAAGTCCACGGTGATCATGAAGGAGAACCTGGAGGAGATGAACACCCGGGGGATCGGCTCCCGGTTCCCCGTCCTGCTCGGCGGCGCCGCGCTGACCCGCGCATACGTCGAGGACGACCTCCGCGCCCTCTACACCGGCGAGGTCCACTACGCCCGCGACGCGTTCGAGGGCCTGGCCCTGATGGATCGCGTGATGACCGCCAAGCGCGGCGGCGCACCCGCCGTAGACCCCGACCGCGAAGCCGCCCTCGCCGCCCGTCGAGCCCGCCGCCAGAAAACCGCCACGGTACGTGAGGAGCTGCCCGACCTCGACGACTCCTCGGTCCGTTCCGACGTGGCCGTCGACGTCACCGTGCCGAAGGCGCCGTTCTTCGGCACCCGGGTCATTCGCGGCCTCGCCCTCGCCGACTACGCCGCGCTGCTCGACGAACGCGCCACCTTCATGGGCCAGTGGGGGCTGCGCGGCGTCCGCGGCGGCGCCGGCCCGTCGTACGAGGAACTGGTCGCCACCGAGGGCCGGCCCCGGCTGCGGTACTGGCTCGACCGGCTCGCCGCCGACCAGGTCCTCGAAGCGGCGGTGGTGTACGGGTACTTCCCCGGCTACGCGGAGGGCAACGACCTGGTCGTGCTCGACGAGAACGGGCACGCCGAACGGGCCAGGTTCACGTTCCCGCGCCAGCGCACCGGCCGGCGGCTGTGCCTGGCCGACTTCTTCCGGTCCCGTTCATCCGGCCAGGTTGATGTCGTCGGCTTCCAGCTGGTCACCGTCGGGCAGCCGATCAGCGAGTACACCGCGAAGCTGTTCGCCGAGCACGCGTACCGCGACTACCTGGAGGTGCACGGCCTGTCGGTGCAGCTCACCGAGGCCCTGGCCGAGTACTGGCACAGGCGGATCCGCGAGGAACTGGTGCTGCCGGACGGCTCGACGGTGGCCGCCGAGGACCCCGACGACCTCGACGGGCTGTTGCGCACCGACTACCGCGGTTGCCGGTACTCGTTCGGGTACCCGGCCTGCCCCGATCTGGAGTACCGGGCGAAGGTGGTCGAGCTGCTGCAGCCGGAGCGGATCGGCGTGTCGCTGTCGGAGGAGTTCCAGCTCGTGCCCGAGCAGGCCACCGACGCGATCGTGGTGCACCACCCGGACGCCAGCTACTTCAACGCCAAGTGAGCTTTTCGCCCGTCTTTACCTGCGGAAACGCCCCCACGAACCATGATCAGGCCGTCTCCAGGCCGTCACCCGGTCGCGGGTCGTCCCGGAAGGCTTGATCGATCGCCCGCCGGTCCGGTCCTCGCTGGTCGGCAACAGATGCGTGTAGATCCTCAGCGTGAAGCCCGGGTCGGCGTTACGCCGTGTGTCTGCCGCTCGGCGCCACGCTGCGCACCCAGGGTGATTCCAAAGTGGTTTGATCTTTGTTTGTGCTGCTAGCTTGGTCTTGTTTCTGGGGTGGGGATAGGTGTAGCTCCTCGTCTTGCGATGATGTGGATCTCTACAAACACGTCATCGAAGAGCGAGGAGCTACGGGTGTCAGTGTCGCATGTCTCGGCTGGGTCGTCTGGTACCGGCGTTGCGGGCCTGGGGCAGGTGTTACCGGACGCCTGGGCGGTGCGGGAGCTGGTGTCGATGCTGGGGACGGTCACGGATCCGCGCAAACAGCGCGGGGTGCGCCATGGGTTGGCCACGATCCTGACGGTGGCGGTGTTCGCGGTCCTGGCTGGCGCGAAGACCTACCGGCAGGTCGGTGACCGGGTCGCTGACCTGCCCCAGTCGTTGCTGGCCCTGGCCGGCGCCCGGTCGTGTCCCGCGCTGGGTGTCGTGCAGGCCCCCAGCGGCTCGACGATCCGCCGGGTGCTGATCGCGGTCGATGGTGACGCCGCCGACCGGGTGGTCGGCTCGTGGCTGGCGTCGCTGCCGGCGGTCAACCCGCAGACGCTGCTCGGGTTGGCGATCGACGGCAAGACCGTCCGTGACGCCGGCACCGCCGATGGCGAGGTGCAGCTGTTCTCGGCGATGGCCCACGCGACGGCGATCGTGGTGGGGCAGGTGCGGGTACCGGCGGGCACGACGGAGATCACCCAGGTCCGCGCGCTGCTGGACGGTGTGGACCTGGACGGCCGGGTGGTGACCGCCGATGCTGCGCACGCCCAGCACGTCACGGCCGACTATCTGGTCGCCGAGCGGGGCGGCGACTACGTCCTACAGGTCAAGGGCAACCAACCGGGCCTGTTGCGGCAGATCGCCGACGCGTTGCCCCCGGCCGTGGTGGCCGCCGCCGACTGGAGTGCCGTCGAGCCGCGCGACGGCGACACCATCCGCCGGTCGATGTGGCTCGCCGACGCCGACGAGGTCGACTTTCCCGAGGCCGCGCGGGTGTTTCGACTGCTGCGCGAGCGCTTCGATCCGTTCGGCCAGCGGGTGGCCAAGGAGGTCGTGCATGGGGTGACGAGCCTGTCCGCGGGCCGGGCAACACCGGCGCAGGTGGCCGGATTCGTGCGAGGCCAATGGGGAATTGAGAACCTGGTGCACTGGCCCCGCGATGTGGTCTTCGGCGAGGATCAGCAGGGCGCGTACGTCGGCAACGGCCCGCACGCCATGGCGATCTTGAGGAACCTGGTCCTCGGCCTGTTCCGCCTGGCGCAGGTCTCCCAGGTCAAGCGCCTGACCGAAAGTATCGCCGCAGACCGGATGCGGATCCTGCCGGTGCTGGCTGCCGCCCTCAGAACGTTGATCAACAAGCCTAATCGACTTTGAAATCCCCCTGGCCGGCTGTTGGTCTGAACCTCGGCGCACCGGATCGCGGCAAATGAGTGCACTCGATCTTGGACGAGAAATCGCCGTGCAGACTGCGTGCCGACCGGTCCAGCCGCCTCGCTGGCCTCGGACCGAGAATGCTTCCGCCGTGGTCGGGTAAGTAATTCATGACTGCCCCATCCAGGAGGGCATTGCGGCTGTTGGGGAGGTGAATATGGACGGCCAGGCTGAGCTTCTAGCTGTCGTGGAGGAACGGATCGCCGCCGTGACCTCGAAGGACCCTAAGCCGCTCGCGGCGCGACAGCACCCTGACGTCATCACGTTCAACGTGCTACCCCCGCTGCACGCGGGGGGCAGCGCCGCCGTCGAGGAGGCGACTCGGGCATGGTTCGACGGCTACGCCTCCGACATTGGGTACGAGGTCCACGACCTGCACGTGGCGGTTGACGGAGACGTGGGGTTCTGCTCGTTCCTTTACCACGTCACAGGGACCCTGACCACCGGTGACGAGGTCGACATGTGGGTACGGGCGACCCTCGGATGCCAGCGTGTTAACGGGACGTGGTTGATCGTCCACGATCACGAGTCGGTCCCGTTCGACGCCACAACGGGACAGGCGTTGATCAGCCTCACACCGTGAGTGGCCCGCGTCTCCGGAGCGCCTCGCGATCATCTGTCGGACAGGAACCATCGTCCATCGACATGACCGCGTGGATCGCGGCATGACCGTGCGCGACAGTTCATTACAGTGACCTGACCACGGCGATCGTGTGCGCGGGAGGTGTGCCGCCATCCGCACGTACCGCACTCACACGGTGTGCGGGCGCCAGGCGTAGCGGGATGTGAGCGTTGCATCGTTGTGCAGGAAGCCGACGAAGGCTCAGATGGCTTCCTCGATGTCGGTGAGGTCGGCGCGGAAGTGCTGATCGGCTGCGCCGTCTCGCCGCTCAAGCGCGTACCAGCCCGGCCGGTGCTCGCCCGCTCGCCGTACCAACCTGGACGTACCAGCCGTCGGCTCGGGTGAGCACCGCGTACCAGTTGTCTCCGGACAGGGCTATCAGGATCTTCCGAATGATCGCGACGTCCGGATCACGAAACGGGCGTCCCCGCTCGGATGTCAGCTCAAAACTGCCAGATGCCCCGGCACTGGATGCGTAACTGGGTTCCATTGCGGGTCGTAGCAGTTCAGCCCGTGCTCGGCAGCGAGTTGAGCGGCCCAGGCCGAGACCTCGTCGTAGCGGCTCCACACCATCGGGGAGTACATCAACGGCCCGCTCGCCTCGTTCATCAACGGCGAGGTCGACCACGGGCTGTCCTCGCCGGCCGGCGCGCTGATGTCTGGGTATCGGTCCAGCAGTGCCTGCGCGTACGCGGCGATCCTCGGTGTCGGCGCCGACGGCTCATCTGAGTCGATGTAGCGGTCGTGCAGAGGCTGGAACTCCTCAGCAGCGGCCAGGTCGTTCGCCGGCCGCTCGCCTTCCCACGCGGCAAGGTCATATGACATGGCGCGCATTTCGCATCCCCATTCCGCGGCGCCCGCCTGCGGTGGCCAGGCCCAATCCGCAGGTCGGTGGACCCCTGCCAGGCAGGGGTCCACCGACCTGCGGATTGGGTCAGAACCAGCGTTGGTCTGCGTGGTCGACCCAGGGCCACTGCACGACGGCCGCGCCGTTGTCGGTGCGGCTGGCGCCTACCCCGATGACCATGTGGGAGTTAGCGTTGATGATCACGTATCCGCTGTCGTTGGGGTTCAGTCTGGAGGCGGAAATCACTGTCCAGTACTGGTCCGGGTGGTCGGTGCCGTAGCAGTCCCAGATCACGAGCTGGGCGCCGGCGTTGGTGGACCCGCCTGGTACGCCTAGGCACTTGTTCGGGTTGCTCAGGTTTTTGAACTGGTAGTAGTAGCCGTCGTTGATTGGGACGGCACTCCAGTACTGGTCCGGGTGGTCGGTGCCGTAGCAGTCCCATTGCACGATCGGCGTCCCGTTGGCCATGTTGCCACCGGCGACACCGAGGCACCTGCCAGAGTTGGCGTTCTGCCAATTCCAGTAGACGGTCTGGGCTGAAACAATGCTCTGCTGCTTGACCACTCCGGAAGCGGCCGCGGGACCCGGCGTGGTCAATTTGCCGGACCCGGTCAGGACAGCCGGGCCGCTCGGATGGTCGCCGGAGTCGGCGTGGGCGGCCGGTGCTGCCGCGAGCGCTGCCAGCAGCGATCCGGCAACGATCGCGACGAGCGCGATCAGCGGCCTCCGTGCGGGATGGGCCAACGTGCCGTTCGTTTCCTGTGACGTAGACATGTCCTCTTCCAATCCCAATCTGTCATGGGGTTCGTCCAGGGCTGGTTTGGTGAGCTCAGCTTGCGGGTGGAGAGGCCACGAGTGGTCCGGTGCCGGACGGAACCGGAAAACAGGCTTAACTGACAGAAAGCCGCTTTGTCGGCCATAGATGTTGTGATCGGCTATTGGCGTGACCGACGCTGACACCGATCCGGCGGCGGCGTTTCGCACCCGGCTACAGGACCTGTTCGTCCAGGTGCGGCGCCCCACCTACCGAAGCCTTGAGACACACGCCGACCAGGATGGCCGGGCGCTGCGTACCTCGACGGTGAGCGACCTGCTCAACGGCCCGGGCACACCCCGGTGGGACACCGTCGAAACGTTCGTGCGCGCCTGCGCCCGCTACGCGCACGCGCACCAGATCGGGCTGGCCGCGGAGCTCCCTCGACCTAGACTGGTGGCACGCCGCCTACCGGGACATGGAAAACACCCTCACCGACCAAGCCGCTGCCCGGGAACAGGTCGCCGGCCGGCCCGTGCCGGCCCGCCGTCGCCGACTGGCGATCCCCGCTCAACTGCCCCCCGACGTCTCCACGTTCACCGGACGCACCCAACATCTGGCCGCGCTCGACAAACTCCTCCCCAGCGACGAACCCGCGGGCGACACACACCACGGGACCACCGCCGTGGTCATCGCCGCCATCGACGGCACCGCCGGCGTCGGCAAGACCGCCTTGGCCGTGCACTGGGCGCACCTGGTCCGTGACCGGTTTCCCGATGGGCAGTTGTATGTAAACCTGCGCGGGTTTAACCCCAGCGGTCAGATCCTGGACGCCGACGCGGCGGTGCATGGCTTCCTGGACGCCCTCGAAGTCCCGCCCAGCGCATCCCGGCCGACCCGGACGCGCGGGCCGCCCTCTATCGCAGCCTCCTCGTGGACAAGCGGATGCTGATCGTGCTGGACAACGCCCGCGACAGCGCGCAGGTCCGGCCGCTGCTGCCCGGCGCCCCCGGCTGCCTCGTCGTGGTGATCAGCCGCAACCAGCTCACCAGTGTCCGCCGTCACTTTGTCTGAGGAGGTAGGGGCCGGTCGGCGTCATTGACGGTGAGGACGTGTTGGAGGGCGACCGGGTGGGTTGCCCTTCTTGCTGCTCGTCATCACTGTGAGGAGGTTTGGACGGGCAGCGGCCCTCCCGTGTTCCTTTGGCCAGGTTCGGGAGGGCCGCGCGGTGGTGCGTGGAGGCACCGGTGTTGACGGTAGGCGCGGACGCGGCTGAGGTCGAGCGGCGGTTGGTGGCGGGCGGGTTGGCCTGTCCTGGGTGCGAGGGTGTGCTGACCGGGTGGGGGCATGCCCGCAGCCGGGTGGTCCGTGGTGTGGCGAGCCGGTCGCGGCTGCGTCCGCGGCGGGCGAGGTGTCGTGGGTGCGGGGCGACGCATGTGTTGCTGCCGTTGGGCGTGCTGGTGCGGCGGGCCGACGCGGTCGGGGTGGTGGGGGCGGCGATTGCGGCGAAGGCGGCCGGGTTGGGTGCCCGGCCGGTCGCGCAGTTGTTGGATCGTCCGGTGGAGACGGTGCGGGATTGGCTGCGCCGGTTCGCGGGCCGGGTCGAGGCGGTGCGGGGCTGGTTCACCGGCCTGTTGTGCGCGGTGGCGCCTGATCCGGTGGTGCCGCAGGCGGCGGGGTCGGTGTGGGCGGATGCGGTGGCGGTGATGCGGGCGGCTGCGGCCGCGGTGATGGCCCGGTTCGCCGTCACCGGGGTGACGGTGTGGCAGGTGGTCGCCGGGGCCTGCGCGGGGCGGTTGCTGGCGCCGGGCTGGCCGACCGGGTCGATCAACACGAGTTCGCCCTGGGCAGGGTTGGGCTGATCGTCCACTCTCGACACTCGTCGATCTTCGTTGTCGAGTGGAGAGGTGGTGCTGCCAGTGACATCGGCAGATGACGAATGGCGGATGCGTGCCGAACGCGCCCAGGCGGTGGCGTTGTTCCGCTACCAGCTGGTCCGGGAGGCGGCTGATCCCGGGTTGTCGACCAGGCAGCGGGGCCGGCTGGTCCGCGAGTTGGCCGGCAGGGAGCATCCCGGCCCGTTCGGTAAGCCGGTGCGGGTCTCACGGCAGAACCTGGACCGGTGGATCCTGGCCTGGCGCCGGGGCGGGTTCGACGCGTTGCTGCCCGCGCCGCGGCAGGTCACTGCCCGCACCCCGGTCGAGGTGCTGGACATGGCCGCAGCGCTGAAGCGGGAGAACCCGGACCGCACCGCGGCGCAGGTGGTACGGATCCTGCGCACCAACCTGGGGTGGGCGCCGTCGGAGTCCACGGTGCTGCGCCTGTTCACCCGGCTGGAGCTGACCGGTCCGGCATCCGTCCGCGCGTCGGTGTTCGGCCGGTTCGAGGCCGGCCACCCCAATGACCTGTGGACCGGAGACGCACTCCACGCCCCGGTGGTCGCCGGCCGGAAAACCTACCTATTCGCGTTCATCGATGACCAGAGCAGGGCGGTGATGGGGCACCGGTTCGGCTACGCCGAAGACGCCGTGCGGTTGGCCGCGGCGCTGCGTCCGGCCCTGGCCGGCCGGGGCGTGCCCGCCGGAGTGTATGTCGACAACGGCAGCGCCTTTGTCGATCGGTGGCTGCTACGGGCCTGCGCCGTGCTGGGCATCAAGCTGACCCACAGCACCCCGGGCCGGCCCGAAGGACGCGGAAAAATCGAGCGCTTCTTCGAGACCGTGCGGGCCCAGTTCCTCGTCGAGATCACCGGCACCAACCAGCCCGGCCGCCACCACGTCGCTTCGCTGGGCGAGTTGAACCGATTGTTCACGGCCTGGCTGGAAACGGTGTATCACCGCACCCCGCACTCCGAGACCGGGCAGTCCCCGATCGTGCGGTGGCAGGCCGGCGGACCGTTCCCGCTGCCCACCCCGGCGGCGTTGCGGGAGGCGTTCCTGTGGTCCGAACAGCGGACGGTCAAGAAGACCGCCACGGTGTCCCTGCACGGAAACGTTTACCAGGTCGAAACCGATCTGGTCGGGCGGCGGGTGGAGTTGGTGTTCGACCCGTTTGATCTTTCGACGATCGAGGTGCGGCTGCACGGCAAGCCGATGGGGTTGGCCATCCCGCACCGCATCGGCCGCCACGCCCACCCCAAGGCCCGCCCGGAAACCCCGCCAGACCCCACGCCCCCGCCCAGCGGCATTGCCTACCTGCCGCTGATCGACGCGGTCCACCAAGCCGAACTGGCCGCCACCGTCAACTACGCCGCGCTGCTGGACACCACCGTCACGCCGGCACCCACCAGCGAGCCGACGGCATGACCAACCCGCCCCCATCGGATCCGGTCACCACGACCGAGATCGCCGACCTGCTGTCCTGGGCCCGCCAACTCAGCAGCGCCCGCGGCGCCACCCCGGCGCAGCGGGCCGCCTACCTGGCCACGAAGGCCGACCTGCTGGCCCGCATCGGGGGCGCCCACGCCGACGCGCACCCCTGCCACGCCGACCAGACCCGGACCGTCGCCTCGCAGACCACCGCACTCCACCAACCCGACAAGGACACCCCATGATCGACAAACTGCAGAACTTCTACGGCTTCGCCCGCATGCCCTTCGGCCGGGACCTGGCCCCCGGCATGCTGCACCGCCACAACAGCCACGCCGAAGCCGTCGCCCGCATCACCTGGTGCGTCGACCAACGCGCCCTGGGCGTCATCACCGGCGAAGTCGGCGCCGGCAAAACCGTCGCCGTCCGCACTGCACTGTCCACACTGGACAACAGCCGGCACAGCATCATCTACCTGCCCAACCCCGCCGTCGGCGCCCGCGGCATCCACCACGCCATCGTCACCGCCCTCGGTGGCGTGCCCCGCTTCCACCACGCCACCCTCATCCCGCAAGCCACCGACGCCCTCGCCGTCGAGTACGCCGAACGCGGCCGGGTCCCTATCTTGATCATCGACGAGGCGCACACGCTGGCCCACGACCAGCTCGAAGGCATCCGCATGCTCACCAACCATGATCTTGATAGTCGGTCCCCGTTCGCCTGCCTGCTCGTCGGGCAACCCACCCTCCGCCGCAAAATCAAACTCGGTGTACTCGCCGCCCTCGACCAACGCATCGCCCTGCGCTACACCCTCCCACCCATGACCAGTGAAGAAACCACCAGCTATATCCGTCACCACCTGACTCTGGCTGGCCGCTCCGACACCCTGTTCACCGACGACGCCGCCACCCTGATCCACCAGACCAGCCGCGGCTACCCCAGAGCCGTCAACAACCTGTCGCTTCAAGCCCTCATCGCCGCGTTCGCCACCAACAAGACCATCGTCGATGAGACCTCCACCCGCACCGCCATCACGGAAGTCACGTCAGACTGAGCAGCACCACATCACCACGGTGACCACAACCCCGCCCGGCACCCGCCCGGCGGGGTTTTCCACAACCAATCCGTCCTCACCGTCAATGACGCCTACGTCCTCAACGAAAGCGACGCGTAACACACCAGCCTGATCGCCGCCACCGGCGCCCACCCACTCACCCTCGACCTACTCACTAATCGGGAGGCCCGCGATCTACTCGCCCACCGCCTCGGCACCGAGCGCATCGCCGCCGAACCCAACGCGGTCGACGAAATCGTCACCCGCTGCGCCCGGCTACCCCTCGCTCTGACCCTGGTCGCCGCGCACGCCGCCCTCCACCCCCACAGCAGACTTCAGGCTCTGGCCGCGCAGCTACGCGACACTCAGGAGCGGTGGCAGACTTTGGCCGGCGACGACTCGCACACCGACCTCCAGGCCGTGTTCTCCTGGTCCTACCAGTCGCTGACCCCACCGGCGGCGCGGCTGTTCCGGCTACTCGGCCTGCACCCCGGCCCCAACATCGGGACACCCGCCGCAGCCAGCCTCACCGCCCTACCCATCGAGCAGGTGCGCCCGCTGCTGGCCGAGCTGACCCGGGCCAACCTGCTCACCGAACCCACCCCCGGCCACTACACCTGCCACGACCTGCTGCGCGCCTACGCCACCCACCTCGCCGATACCCTCGACATCGAGGAGCAGCGCCACACGGCGACCGGCCGCGTCCTCGACCACTACCTCCATACCGCCCAGCAAGCCGACCGGCTGCTAGACCCGTTCCGCGACCTGGTCCCGCTCGATCCGCCCCGGGCCGGGGTCACCCTGGAACAGCTTCACGACCACGCGCAGGCCCTCAGCTGGTTCACCGCGCAGCGGCCGGTGCTGCTGGCCGCCGTTAGGCACGCCGCAGCCACCGGCTTCGACACCCACACCTGGCAGCTGGCCTGGAGCCTGTGGAGCTTCCTGGACCGGCGGGGGCAGTGGCACGACTGGGTGGCCATCGGACGGGCCGCGGCGGGCGCCGCGCAGCGGCTGGCCGACCCCACCACCCAGGCCCGCACCCACCGCAACCTCGCATACGCCTACACCGAGCTGGGCCGCTTCGACGAAGCGCAGATCCAGTTGCGTCACGCCCTGATCTTGGTCACCCGCGCCGCCGACGATACCCAGCAAGCCCACACCCACCTCCGCCTGGCCATCTTGTGGGAACGGCGGGGCCAACCCGCGCAGGCCCTGGACCACGCCCAGCAGGCCCTGCAGCTGTTTCAGGCCACCGGTCATCAGGTCGGACAGGCCGACGCCCTCAACGAGGTCGGCTGGTGCCACGCCCTGCTCGGCCAGCACAAGCAGGCCCTCACCTCCTGCCAGCGGGCCCTCACCCTGCAACAGCAGCTCAACGACCGCCAAGGACAAGCCGCCACCTGGGACAGCCTCGGCTACGCCCACCACCACCTCGGCCAGCACACCCAGGCCATCACCTGCTACCAGCACGCCCTCAACCTGTTCCAGGACCTCGACGACCGCTACTACGAAGCCGCCATCCTGACCCACCTCGGCGACACCCACCAGGCCGCCGACAACCCCACAGCCGCCCACCAGACCTACCAGCAGGCACTGATCATCCTCGACGACCTCGACCACCCCGACGCCGACGCCATCCGAACCAAACTCACCGCCCTCGGCACGCCCAGCTAGTCACCGGCACCCTCAATAGCGATCACATCACCGTCGAGAGTGGGTCGGTGGCGAGCAGCAGTTCCGATCGATCATGACGGGGATGACGACTTCACCCTCGCCCGCCCGCGGAGGCATCGCGGAGCCTCAGAGACATGGTCCATGATCAAGCGCACGCTCATCGGCAGATCCGCGCACGCACGGCCATGCAGCCGGACGGCTGCACCGTCGCACAACGTCACCACGAACGGTACGACTCCACCGGCCGAGGCCGAGCGTCACCGGCGCCCCTGCCTCCCGGCCGCATGATCCATTGAGAATCGCCATGTCTCTCGGGACGGAAGTCACTCAACCGGGGACACCACTCCGCACGAGAATCTGCACGGACAGCCGCAAGGACGTACGTGTTCAGCTTGGGATGGCGACCGAGTCCGATGGGAGCCACGGGCCGGTGGTGAACAGTTGTTGGAGGACGTCGAACAGATCCACGCCATGCTTGGTGGCTGATCCGCCCCAGAAATTCCGGACAAACGGTTAGTGGTCCAAATTAGGCCGCTCGCTGCCCGTTCAGGTACTCGTTGTAGACCTCGTTGGGAGTCTTGTAGCCGAGACCCGAGTGGAGACGTCGGGAATTGTATCGCAATTCTATGTAGCGGGCAACATCGTTGATCGCATGCTTCCTGGTCGGATACTGGGTACGGCTGACCCGCTCGTTCTTCAACGCCGCGAAGAACGATTCGGCCATCGCGTTGTCGTAACAGATCCCGGTACGTCCGACGGATTGCCTGATCCGATGCTCGCGAAGCACCTGGCCGAACTCGGCGGACATGTAGTTACTACCACGGTCCGAGTGGAATATAGCACCTTCCTTGATGTTATTGTTGCGAACGGCCATACCGATCGCGGCGCTGATGAGTGGAGTTTTGTAGTTGTCCGACATCGCCCAGCCGACGACCATTTTCGTGTAGCAGTCGATCACGGTGGCGAGGAATACCCAGCCCTCCCAGGTCGGAATGTAGGTGATGTCGCCGACCATCTTTTCGCCCGGCGCGGACGCAGTGAAGTCCCGATGCAGCAGATCCGGCAGCGGCCCGGCCCCCGGGTCCTGATCGGTTAGGCTGTGCCGCCAGGGCCGCGGCTGGCAGGGCACCAGGCCCAGCTGGCGTACCAGAGCACGGACCAGTTCCAGAGAGCAGGCGTGGCCGGACCGCAGCAGCGAGGCGTGGATCCGCCGATAGCCGTACGTCTCGTCCGATAGCTCGAAAATCACCACGATCAACTGTTTCAATTTCTCCCGGCGTGCCGCGGTCGCCGATTGTGGCCGGCGTCGCCACTCGTAATAGCCGGAACTGGAAACCCCCAGCCACTTGCACATTTGCACGACGGTGTACCTGGGCCGGCCGTCCGGCCCGAAGGCGCGTTTCTCCGCGTCGATGAGCTCGTACCGAGCTTCTACCGATACTCGCTGGCGAAGAACGCTGCGGCTTTTCCCAAGAACTCGCGCTCCAGCTTGAGTTCCCGGACTTCCTTCTCCAGTTCCCGTAGCCGGGCCCGCTCCGAAATCGACAGCGGCGGCTCCTCGCCGGCGTGCGCCTGCCGATACGCGTTCACCCAGTTACGCAGAGTCTGCTCGTTCACGCCGATCTCGCGCGCCGTCGACGGAATCGCCCGAGACTCCTCGACCACCATCCGGGCGACCTGTTCCTTGTATTCCGGCGTGTACGACCTGCGCTGCCTCGCCATCACCATTCCCCTTTTCCTTCCCGAAGAGAAAAGATCTTAGTTGGTTCTCTCTCCGGAAGATCCAGGGCGGCTCAGGCGGTGGATAGGTATGAACGTAGGGCGGCGAAGTCGGCCAGTCCTTGCAGCGTTCGCCAGGTTGCGGAGATCTTCTGTTGCAGCTTGGTCGGTCGGAGATCTCTCTCGCTTTGGTTGTTGCTGAACCAGATCGCGGTGTCGGTGGTGAATCTGAGGATGTCGTGGGCGTCGCGGGCGAAGCGTTCGACCAGCTTCGCGGCCTTGGTGTCGGGCCGGTTGCCGTTGGCCTCGCGCCCGGCGCTGATCGCCCCGGCGTAGGCAGAGCGGATGAAACTGGCCTGCTCGTCGGTCAGGCGGGTCTGCCCCGCGTCGGCGGTCTGACGCATCATCTGCTTGGCGATCAGCAGGGTGTTGGCCATGTACTCGGCCCACACCTGCCCGGCGGGGTCGCCGTCGTGGACGCCCTTGAGCGCGCGCAGTAGGTGGGCGCCGCATTCGGCGTGCGTGGCGGCATCGATGTGGTCATAACCGGCGTAGCCGTCACGCACCAGGACACCGGTGAAGTCCACAAGGACCCCACCGGCGTCGATGTCGTCTTTGGTGCGCCGCCCGGCGTGGAACAAGGTGAGTTTCTCGGTGCACGCGACGTGCACGTACTTCCAGCCGCCGTTGACCCAGGCCGGGGTTTCATCCGCGCCGAGTACCGGCGCGGCCCGCAGCAGCAGGCGGACCCGGTCCAAGAACGGTTCCAGCCGTGCGGCGGCCTCACCGATCACGGTGGCGATCGTGCCGGTCGAGGGCCGCAGCCGGCACAAGTCGGCCATCGTGGCGGCGGCCCGACCGAACGGCAGGAACTGAGCCGCGCGCAGGTACACCAGCCGGGCTTTGACGCCCGGCCCGTACTGCACCCGGCCGGTCACGCCATTCGGGGCCTCGCCGACGGTCACCGCCGCGCAGCATGGGCATACCAGCGAGATCACCCGGTACTCGGTGACCTTCGCCTTCGGTGGCGGTGGAAGCTCGACGACCTGCCGGCGCTGCCGGGAAAACTCGGACCCGCCAGCCAGATCCGCCGCGCAGCCACCACACCGCGCGGGCAGACAATCAATGCTGTCATCCGGGTCATCGACCAGCCGCATCGTCACACCAGGCGCCCCGAACGGCTTACCCCGCTTGCCACCCGAGGCACCCGAGGACCGCTTCGACTTGCCCAACCCGTCCTGCGACGGCGGCCTCGAACTATTCGACGAGTTCGTGCCCAGACGCCGCTTCAACTCCGCCAGTTCGGCCTCAAGCTCGGCGATCCTTGAGCCGCCCTGGATCTTCCGGAGAGAGAACCAACTAAGATCTTTTCTCTTCGGGAAGGAAAAGGGGAATGGTGATGGCGAGGCAGCGCAGGTCGTACACGCCGGAATACAAGGAACAGGTCGCCCGGATGGTGGTCGAGGAGTCTCGGGCGATTCCGTCGACGGCGCGCGAGATCGGCGTGAACGAGCAGACTCTGCGTAACTGGGTGAACGCGTATCGGCAGGCGCACGCCGGCGAGGAGCCGCCGCTGTCGATTTCGGAGCGGGCCCGGCTACGGGAACTGGAGAAGGAAGTCCGGGAACTCAAGCTGGAGCGCGAGTTCTTGGGAAAAGCCGCAGCGTTCTTCGCCAGCGAGTATCGGTAGAAGCTCGGTACGAGCTCATCGACGCGGAGAAACGCGCCTTCGGGCCGGACGGCCGGCCCAGGTACACCGTCGTGCAAATGTGCAAGTGGCTGGGGGTTTCCAGTTCCGGCTATTACGAGTGGCGACGCCGGCCACAATCGGCGACCGCGGCACGCCGGGAGAAATTGAAACAGTTGATCGTGGTGATTTTCGAGCTATCGGACGAGACGTACGGCTATCGGCGGATCCACGCCTCGCTGCTGCGGTCCGGCCACGCCTGCTCTCTGGAACTGGTCCGTGCTCTGGTACGCCAGCTGGGCCTGGTGCCCTGCCAGCCGCGGCCCTGGCGGCACAGCCTAACCGATCAGGACCCGGGGGCCGGGCCGCTGCCGGATCTGCTGCATCGGGACTTCACTGCGTCCGCGCCGGGCGAAAAGATGGTCGGCGACATCACCTACATTCCGACCTGGGAGGGCTGGGTATTCCTCGCCACCGTGATCGACTGCTACACGAAAATGGTCGTCGGCTGGGCGATGTCGGACAACTACAAAACTCCACTCATCAGCGCCGCGATCGGTATGGCCGTTCGCAACAATAACATCAAGGAAGGTGCTATATTCCACTCGGACCGTGGTAGTAACTACATGTCCGCCGAGTTCGGCCAGGTGCTTCGCGAGCATCGGATCAGGCAATCCGTCGGACGTACCGGGATCTGTTACGACAACGCGATGGCCGAATCGTTCTTCGCGGCGTTGAAGAACGAGCGGGTCAGCCGTACCCAGTATCCGACCAGGAAGCATGCGATCAACGATGTTGCCCGCTACATAGAATTGCGATACAATTCCCGACGTCTCCACTCGGGTCTCGGCTACAAGACTCCCAACGAGGTCTACAACGAGTACCTGAACGGGCAGCGAGCGGCCTAATTTGGACCACTAACCGTTTGTCCGGAATTTCTGGGGCGGATCACCTCGCCGCCTGCGCCGCGACCAGCCGCGCGAGCTCCTCATACGACGGACGCTGCGGCTCGGCCCCGGACACCCCGAAACCCTGTCACACCAACCGATCCCCGTCGACCAAGACACGCCCACCGACTCAAGCTGAACACGTACGCAAGGACGTCTGGGAACCCGCCAACTTCCGCGAGACCGGACACCCACCACCCGTCGGCGACACATTCGATGAGACACAGCACCCAATACCGCCAGCTAAAGCGAGACGGTCGCCACGTCACCTGAGACGGGACAGTGCGAATCCTCGACAGAACGATCTGGAAGTCGGGCGTCGCGGCCCGCGTCGCACGTCGTTGATCCACTGAGAATCGCCAACTCCGATGAGACGAGATCCGTCCCAAATAGAACTGTCCTGTGACAGTTATGTCGGCCCGGTAGGGTGCCCCTGACCTGCGCGGGCCTTTTTGGATGGCAAAGAGTGGGTCAACGTTGTGCCATCGAAGTTGGCCCGCCGGGTGCCGGGGCCGGGTTTTGCCAGTTATTCCGGCCCGGCGGGGTGTGGGTTGAGTTCGGTTGCGGCGAGGGTGATGGCGTCGGGGTAGATCGCTGCGTGGATGTAGGCGTCGTGGTCGGTGGGAGTGCCGTAGCGGTGGTTGGCGGTTTGCAGCATGAGGAGCCGGTGCCGCCAATGGAACGGGATGGCTGCTGGCGACGTCGGCCAGGCGGGGATCGATGTGGCGGCGGCTTGGTGGGCGAGCAGCAGTTGCTGGGGAGTGTGGCGGCGCAGGAGCCGGTTGGCCCGGTGCTGGGCGGTGATGATCTCCGGGCAGGCGGTGAGGTCGAGGTGGGCCTGGCCGGGGTCGCTGAGCCAGATGCCGTGGCGGGTGCAGATTTTGTGGTGGGCAGGCAGGTGAACGGGGACGGGTTGGAGGATGCCGCGGCGGGCGGTGCATCGGTGGCAGGCGGTGGTAGCGCGGACTGGGCCGTGCGTGTCGGGGTTGGCGAAGGCTGGAAGCGCGCGGGCGAGGCCTGTGGGCGTTGTGTTGGTGAGGCGGGCGAGCGTGTGCAGGGCATTGGTGGTTGCGGATGCGAGCATGTGGTGCTGCGAGCGCTCGTCAGGGTTGTTGGTCTTCGTGGTGAACCAGGCGGGCAGGACGGCGAGGACCTCGCCGATAGTCAGGTGGTTGGCGGCGGCGAGGCGGGTCAGATAGAAGATGAGCGCCTCTCCGGTGACCGGCGTGACTTGTCGGGGCAACACCGGGGTGCGCGTGGGCGTGGGGAAAGCCGGGCGGGACACCTCGTCCAGGTCCTGGGCGGTCGCCTGCTGGGTAGGCGATTGTGCGTGGCTGGATGGTGCGAGCCGGCGTTGGGTCAGCTCTCGGTAGAAGGTCGAGCGGCCTGCCTTGAAGCCGAGTTCGGTGACCTCGGTGAACAGGGTGCTGGGTCGCAGGTGGGGATCCTCGGCGAAGCGTTGTCGGCAGTAGCCGGCGATCAGGTCGGTGAAGAGGCTGGGCCGCGGGGCTCGGGCGCCGGGCGTCCTGCGCCCGGCAAGGTAGTCGCGGACGGTTTGCTGGCTGTGGCCGAGTTGGTCGGCGATGGCGGGCACCGACCATCCAGCGGCGCCCAGGGTGAGGATCTTCTCGGCTCGGTCTCTGGACAGCATCGGTGGTGATCAGGCGGCGGGTGGGTGTGGGGACTGGGAGGTGATGTCTGCCTCGACGGCGTCCAGGGATTTCTTGGTGATCTGCTCAGTGCCGTCCAGGACGGCGTTGACGGCGGCGCTGCGGATCAGCCAGAGCAGACTTCCGATCATGCCGTGGGTGCGCTGGTGCAGGTAGCGGTCGAGTTTGGTGAGCGTTTCCGGCCGATGCCGGTGAAGCCGGAGGCTGTCTTCCAGGGCGGCGATCAGCGCGGTCCACTGCGGGTCCTGACCGAACGGGCCGGTGCGGACCATGCCGAACCGGCCGGCGATCTGCTCCCCGCGGGCGCCGGACAGCAGACCGGTGCGTTCCAGGCTGATCCCGGCGTAGCAGAAGGTGGCCGGGATGCGTTCAGAGAAGTACTTCAGGGTGTCGGATGCCTCGGCTCCGGCCCGTGTCGCGGTGTTGAGGTTGTGCAGTTCATCGATAGCGACCAGGGTGACCTGGGCGTCCAGGCTCACGCCGCAGACCGCGTCGGCGATATCGGTGATGTTGCCCCGGCGCGACAGCGGAAGGTCGAAGAACCGGGCGAACTCCATCGCGATCATCTTCGGGGTGGCCGCGGGCGGGACGGTGATGTAGACGACCGGGATGTCACCGGCCGAGCGCGGGTAGCGACGCCGGTGGATCACCTCGACGGTCTTACCGAGCTGGGTGAGCGCGGTGGTCTTGCCGGTGCGGGCCGGGCCGGACACCATCAGGCCGCACCGGCCGTAGTGAGCGTTCTTGTTCAGCTGGATCAGACGGCGCCCGGAGGTGATGACCTGACCGATCGCGGGAGTCTGGACCACCAGCAGCCGGGAGTGATGGTCGATGCGGTCATCGTCGTAGCAGGCCCGCTTGTCATCGTCCAGGGCCGCCCAGACCGCATCGGGCAACAGATCCGGCACTGCGGGCATCTCCGCGACGAACCCGCGCCAACCCGCCAGGGTGGTCAGCTGCAGATGCTCGTGCTTGCCGGCTGGATCGTCGTCCGGCCCTGGGCGGGTCGCGCGGGTCACCATCGCCTGTCCGCCTCGGCGAACGGGTCGAAGATCGGCATCGGGATCACCTTCGCCAGCGGCGCGTCCTCTTCCGCCTGCCCCGCGGCCGCGTCCGGTTGCGCCGGGCCGCCGGATGCAGGCTGGTCCTGCTTCCCGCCCGGCGCAGAGACTGCCCTGGTGCGGGCGGCGGCCCGGCGGTCGCGTTTGCTCATCCTCGGCTTCTCCTGGTCTTCCGGGCCGGTGTTCGCGCGGCGCAGCAGCGCCGCCACGGCGTCGGCGATCTGCTCCTCGGTGGCATCGCGGCCCAGGCTGCGGCGGGCGTGATCCCAGGCAAGCTCGCCAAACGGAACCGGAGCGCGGTCCAGATGCTTCCAAAACACGGTGATCCACCCGTCCGGCCCGCGGACGTGGACGCGGGAGACGTCGTAGGGATCGTGGCGGACCTCCCACAGGTTCTTCTTCTCCCGGACCCCGGACGGCTGCAGCCGCAGCGGGTTCAGCTCTGCGCTGTCGTAGCTGCGCCGGCTCAGCTTGATGCCGTAGGCGTTGACCGCCCGCCAGGAAGCGGGCAGCAGTTCGATGTAGTCGTCCGGGCCGAGCGCGACAGGCACGTAACCGGCGGCCTCGACCAGCGCGGCGTACTTCTCGTTCGGGGTGAACGCCCGCCCGGGATGCTCAGGGTCGCGCAGCCCGTCATGTGGCCGGTTCATCCAGACCGAGACCAGCCATTCATCGAGCAGTTCCTGCAACTCGCTCATGGACCACAGCGGCTGGTTCTCGACATGCCGGCCGCGGCGGTCCGGGCTGCGCCCGGCATACCCGGACGCGAACTGGCAGAACAGTGAGGCCACCGACCCGAAATACCGCTCGATGCAGCCTTTGGACCGAGTCGTCAACTGCACCCGATGAGTCAGGTCGGCGAGTTGTTCGGGTGACCCATCCGTTCCATCCGCTGTTCGGGCGGCGGTTCGAGTTCGTGTCCCGCCGCCGCAACTGGGGCGAGGACCGGGTCTACTACCACGACGAGCGGGGCGAGCTGGCCTCGCTGCCCACAGGCTGGACCGATGTGGCTGACGCCGACCCGTTCGTCGTGATGGCCGCAGGCCGCAGCCCGTTCCGGATCGCGGATCTGCTGGACCTGGCCGATCTTGCCGACCAGCTCCGGTCGCGGGTCGAGAGGTGACCGTACTGTAAGGCGGATTACGCCGTTCACGTTAGGACGATTACGCCGCTGGCCGACCTCGTGATGTCGGCCAGCGGCCACGTTCCCGGCCAAAGAGTTCCGCTATGGCAGGGGATACGTGCAGCAACACGGCGTGTCGCGGCGAAGCTGTCGATAGCTATGGGCGTAACCTCTCTTACAAGATTCGAATGCTGAGGGAGGCCAGGTGGCGCGACGCGGCAAGAAAGACCCGAAGGAGGAGGCGTTGCGGGCGGCGCGCACGCTCAACCCACGGCCGCAGGCGGTGCGCGATGAACAGTTCGGCTCGTCGGGCTTCTTCGACGCCAGGGACCTGGTGCAGGTCAAGTACGAGATGGTGCGCCGGGTGCAGGTCGACGGGGCGTCGGTGGTGGGCGCCGCGGCGGCGTTCGGGTTCTCCCGCCCGTCGTTCTACGAGGCCGCCGCGGCGCTGGCCCGTGACGGGTTGCCCGGGCTGGTGCCGGCCAAGCCGGGACCACGACGCGGCCACAAGCTCACCGACGAGGTCCTGACCCACGCCGAGGCGCTGCTGTCCACCGACGCGTCGCTGCGCCCGGCTGACCTGGTCGAACCGCTGCACGCCCGGTTCGGAGTCCGGGTGCACCCACGCTCGATCGAGCGGGCCCTGGCCCGGCGCCAGGCTGGTGGCGGTTCCAAAAGTGGCTGACCCGCCCGCTACCGAGCCCGCCGGCACGGTGCCCGGCCAGGCCGCGTTGACCGGCCAGTACGAGCAGCTGCGCCAGGTGGCGCTGGCCGGTCATGCCGAGGGCTGGCGTCACGGCCTGGGCGTACTCACCACCCGCGGCGTGAGCGGGTGGATGCGCGCCTGCCGAACAGTTCCACCACCGCCGGCCCCACCCACCCGCGACACCACCGCCCTCGGCGCTGGCGCTGGGGAACTCGTCGCGGTCATGGCCGCGATGGCCCTGGCCCACGTCTGACAACACATCCGGAGCAGAACAGGAGCAACGCCACGATGAACAACCTCGGACCCCCGACCACGATGAAGGTCACCGCCGAGCACCTGCGCCGCAACGCCTACCTGTATGTGCGCCAATCCACCCTGCGGCAGGTGCTGACCAACACCGAGTCCACCCACCGCCAGTACGACCTGCGGGGCCGGGCGATCGCGTTGGGCTGGACCGCGGAGCAGGTCGTGGTCATCGACACCGACCAGGGCCAGTCCGGTGCCAGCGCCACCGACCGCGACGGCTTCCAACGCCTCGTCGCCGAGGTGTCCATGGGCCGGGCCGGGATCGTCCTCGGCCTGGAAGTCTCCAGACTGGCCAGAAACAACGCCGACTGGCACCGGCTGCTGGAGATCTGCGCCCTATCACAGACCCTGATCCTCGACGAGGACGGCCTCTACGACCCGTGCAACTTCAACGACCGCCTCCTGCTCGGCCTGAAGGGAACGATGTCGGAAGCCGAGCTGCATCTGCTCAAGGGCCGGCTACGCGGCGGGGTGCTGTCCAAGGCCCGCCGCGGCGAACTGATCCAACCACTACCGGTCGGACTGGTCTACACCCCCGCCGGCAAGGTCGTCCTCGACCCCGACGCCGGCGTCGCGCAGGCCGTGGCGCACCTGTTCGCCACGTTCACCGCCACCGGCTCGGCGTTGGCCACCGTGAAAGCCTTCAAATCCGCAGGACCTACGCTTCCCCCGCCGCCTCAACTCCGGCCAGCGCAAGGGCGAACTGGTGTGGGGACCGCTGGAACACTCCGGGGTACTACGGGTACTGCACAACCCCCGCTACGCCGGCGCGTTCTTCTACGGCCGCCACACCCACCGGCCCGCACCGGGCGGCAAGACCACCATCGTCACGCTGCCCCGCGACCAGTGGACCGTGCTGATCACCGACGCGCACCCCGGATACATCACCTGGGAACAGTACGAGGCCAACCAGAACCGCCTCGCCGAACTCGCCGTCGCGCACGGCCCCGACCGCCGCCACGGCCCACCCCGCGAAGGACCCGCCCTACTACAAGGCCTCGCAGTCTGCGGCGTGTGCGGCCGGCGGATGACCGTGCGCTACCACGCCCGCCGCGGCACCCACCTACCCGACTACATCTGCCAGTACGACGGCATCCGCACCGCCACCGCCATCTGCCAAGCCATCCCCGGCGCCGGCATCGACACCGCCGTCGGCCAACTCCTCATCGACACCCTCACCCCACTCGCCCTGGAAACCGCCCTCGCCGTCGCCGACGAACTCACCACCCGCGCCGACGACGCCGACCGGCTACGCGCCACCACCGTGCAACGCGCCCAGTACCACACCGAACAGGCCCGCCGCCGCTACCTCGCCGTCGACCCCACCAACCGGCTCGTCGCCGACGCCCTGGAAGCCGACTGGAACAACGCCCTACGCGAGCTCGCCGACGCCACCGACGCCTACGAACGCGCCAAAGCCACCGCGGCCACCCTCACCGACACGCAGCGGCAACGCATCACCGCCCTGGCCGCCGACTTCCCCACCCTGTGGAACAACCCCGCCACCCCACTGCGCGAACGCAAACGCATGGTCCGCCTGCTCATCGAAGACGTCACCATCCGCCGCGACAAGGCCATCACCGTCCACATCAGACTCAAAGGCGGCCAACACCACACCCTAACCCTGCCACTGCCACTAGCCTCCTGGCAGCTACGCAAAACCCCCGACGAGGTCGTCGCCGCCATCGACGAACTCACCGAAGAGCACACCGACTCCCAGATCGCCGCCATCCTCGAACAACGCGGCTTCACCAGCGGCACCGGCCAACCACTACACGCCCGCATCATCCGCCAGATCCGCACCGCCTACCAGCTACCCAGCCACACCGAACGACTACGCCAGCAAGGACTACTCACCCTCAACGAGATCGCCCGCAGGCTGGGCATCTCACCCAACACCGTCAAGAGCTGGCGCGACGCCGGGCTGCTCACCGGACGATTCGCCAACGACAAAGGCGAATACATGTACCACCTGCCACCTGCCGACCTGCCCAGACCCCGCATCGGCCGCCCACCACGCGACCGCACCACCCAAACAACATCCGCATCAACCACAAGGAGCGCAGTATGAAGCAACCACTTTCTCCGATCCGCTGCCCAGGTGGGTGGGCTGGATCGAGATGCCCAGATGACGGCAGGCGGACCGGAACGCGGCCGACACGAACACGCTGCCGTGGTCGATCACGATCGTGTCCGGCACGATCACCGGCCTTGCCGCGGCGTGCTCGAGCCGCGCGTCAACCGAAAGCAGACGCTCGTAGGGAAGGACCGAGTGCGCCATCTTCAGTGCCTCCGGCCAGCCCGGCCGCACCGGTTCGGGGGTCAGGGCGCGGGCCAGCAGCACGCTTGCGTCCACCGACCGTGTCGTGGGCCGTAGCACCGCAGCGGGCACCACCCTGGTAGCGACGTCGATCATGCCGGTCAGCTCGACCCGGCCGGGAACCCCGTCGTCCAGCAGCACCAGCACGTCCAGCGGGGTGGAGTCGATCTGCACCACCTCGCCCGGCGCCGCCGCGGGCAGTGACCCGAACATGCCTTCCGGCCGCCCGGCCAGCGACCGGCGGGTCGACGCCGAGCCCGTCACCTGCCGGCCATGCGACAGCGTGCCGAACAGCCGGTAGAACGTCCGGTCCGACGGCACGGCGCCGTCATAGCCGGCCTCGGCGAGGATCTCCCGCGCCCGCCAAATCACGAAACCCGCCGTGCGGGAAGAAGCCCTCACCGTCTCGCCGATCGCCTGCCGCATCGCCGCGACGACCTGCTCGTCGGCCCGCCCGGCGGGCCGCGTCCGCCGGGCCAGACGGCGGTCCACCAGGCCCGGCAGGCCGTGGGCCTCCCACCGCTGGCGGCGGTGCTTGACCGTGCTGGCCGGGACAGGCCGGCCCGCCGCCGACAACTCGGCGGCCTTCGCCTTCTCCCGTTCGGTCAGACTGGTCCGATCCGGGTCGTACTGCGGCCTCGGCCGCGTCCCAGCGGGCGCGTCCGGCCGCAACCCGTAGACAACCTCCGCGATGTGCGCCTCCCACCACGAGGCATCCTCCACCGCCGCGGCAGGCAGGCCCTCCAACCCGATCTCCGGCCGCGGCCCCCGCGGCGAACCCGCAGCCGGGATCTCGAACCGCGGGTCGGTGGCCAACTCGGCCGCCGTGACCATGCGCACCACACCCTCGTCATCGGCCAGCCGCACCCGCGTCCCGGACACGCTGACAACCACGTTCGGATTGCCGCCGACCAGGATCCGGTCACCGACACCGACCCGGCGCCGCTGCACGCCGCTCACCGCGGCCCGCCCGCCTGCACCACGGTCGCCACGCCCAGCGGCCCGGCCGCCAGGTCAGCCACCAGCTGCCGCTGCCACATCAGGTGGAACAGCACCGGCAGCACCCGCAGCCGGTCCCCGACCAGCTCAGCGCCCTCGAACAGACCCCGCCCGCCGGCGAACACCGCCGGCAGCACCGCCGCGATCTCCGGCACCCAACACCGCCGGTGCCGGTAACGCGACAGCCACCGCACATTCGCGACCAGCACCGGGTCAACATCCCCTGACCGGCGGTACTCCCAACCCGCCGCCCGGCACGCGGACGCGGTCACCGCGAACGTCTCCGCGTCCCGGGCAGGGATCCGGTCATCAGGGCGCACATCAACGACCACCCCGGTCCCGTCAGCCAGGCGGGCGAAAAAGTCCGGTGCATGCCGCCGGACCAGACCCTCCCTATCGCGCCAACGCAACCAGAACGGCTGCGAAGACACCGCCCGCACCGCCGGGTCGAAATCCATCAACATCAGATGATCACGCTCCAGCCACGACTCGAACCCCACATGAGCCCCCGCCGTGGCGAAATACCACCAACCCGCGAAACTCCGCAGCCCCTTCTCGAACCGGAACGGCCGCACCGGCAGCGCCTCCTCGAACCGCACGCCACCACACGACGACAGCAAGACACGCTCCCAGGCACCACCAGCGACCTGAAACTCCAGCAAGAAACGCTCGTCCGCAGCGCCCGCCGCCGCACCAACAGCACCCGTCACCGTCCGCCCCAGCCGTCACAGGGATCAGAAACGGGCCAACTCTAATGGCAAAACCAGCAGACGGGCCGCATTGACTGGCAAAGGGCCGACTTGCGTGTCACAGGACAAGAACGAGCGAGACGACTTCTGCCGCGTTGCTGGAGAACCGTGTCCGATCTCAGTGATCATGGCGGTGGATCGAGGTTGCGGCCTGCGAGATGACAAGTTGGTTGAGAATCAAGTGCTGCGGGTCGTCTCAACCAATCTGCGATATTTCTGACCTGCGACCCGACAGGTTGATTGAGATGGCCGCGCCGGGTTTCTCATCGAAGTTGGCGCTTTCCTTTATCCGCCGGTGGATGCTTTGCGTAGTCGACGGTGAGCCATCGTTCTGGCCGCATACGAAAAAGCACGTTTCCGACCACGTCCCGCGTGTCTTCGATGTACCGGTCGCCCAGTTCGGTGCCGAGATAACGGCGCGCGAGGGGGCGCCCATCGCGCTCAAGGTCTACTGATTCGACCGCGACGATCGGCCCCTCCACGCTGACGTACTTATACGGCAGCGTTTCCGTTTGTACGCATAGGCTGAACCGGCCCGCGCGCTCTAGCAGCTCCCCCTTTCGCGACGTCCGACCGGTCATCGTTAGCGCCATCGTCGCCACTCTCGGTCGGCAAGCTTCAGAGACTAACATCAATTGGACAGGTGCCCGAAGTGGGAAAATCGGACAGCCGGCTTCTCGTGGCCACGCGCGAATTGTCCGGTCTCAGACCGAACTGGAATCCGCAAGATCATCCGCCTGGTAAGTCCAGACGCCGCAACGATCACGCGGACCTGACAAGATTGACGAAGAGGACCGCACGCAGTAGTACCGAAGCCATGGAGAGACGAGCCGCGGTCGCGCTCTACGTGCTCGCGCTGGTGGTCGTCGTGGTCGGCGTCGACCTCCTGTTCTTCAGGCACCGGTTCTGGGAGCGACTGATGGTAAACGTCGGGATTGTCCTCGTGTTCGCGGCGTTCTACCTGCGGTACCTGAAGCATCTGTGATGTGAGCCGGGTAACCCGAGCGAGCACGGCGTACGAGACCAGCCGATCGTCCCGATGACCTCGCTGGATGGCCGTCGAGCGCTGTCGGCGGCTCCGGCTCGGCGATCTTGGACACGTGAACCGGTCATGACCGGTTCACGTGTCCAAGATCGCCGGAAGCGGCCAGCCGGGCGACCCCGGGCCCCGACAGCTCCGCCAGCGCGGCACCCCGCTTGGTGACCAGCAGCAGGAGCGCCGCCATCGGCCCCTCGACCCGCAGGCCGTGCCCGGCCGACCACGGGTGGTCGGTGGCGACCAGTTCGAGCCCGCGAAACGTCCGCCGCGCGTGGAACGGCCAGCCCATGGTCCAGACCCGGGTGGCCGCCACGGCGGCCGCCCCGGCCGGCATCGGGCGGATGCGGCCCAGCGGGATCGCGATGTCCTGCTCGTGTACGAGGATGTCGATGAGCGGTTCGAGGTGGCTGATGCCGGGCGCCTTCTTCCGCGAGCCGACCATGTCGCGGATCATGCCCGGGTACCGCTCGACGGGGAGCTTCGCCCGGTCGATGGCGCTGTCGCGGATCATGCGGTTGAAGTTGCCGCGGGCGCGGAGCATCCAGCCGGCCCCCTCGAGCAGGCCCGCGTGCGCGAACGTCAGGTGCGCGGCCACCTCGCGGACCCGCCAGTCGGTGCACAGCGATGGCGTCTCCCACTCGTCGGGGGAGAGGTCGTCGAGGAGATCCGCGACGCCGCTGCGCTGCTCGTCGATTGTCTGCCACACCTCGTCGCGGTTCATTCCAGCCCCTCAATTTGGTACGATTATCTGACTAATGATGGTCAGAGAATCTGTCTAAAGTCAAGGGGTCGGATGAGCACTGACCAGCAGGACGAGCCGAACATCGGCCTGCTCTGCTACATCGTGGCCCGGGCGATGGAAACCCGGGTGATCGAGGCCATGACCAAGGCCGGCTACGACGACGTCACGGTCGCGCAGGGGCGGCTGTTCGCCCGGATCGGCCCGAACGGCAACCGGATCACCGACCTGGCCGAGCAGGCCCGGGTCACCAAGCAGACCGCCGGATTCCTCGTCGACCAGCTCGAACGCGCCGGCTACGTGCGCCGGGTGCCGGACCCGACCGATGCCCGGGCCAGGCTGGTGCAGATCGCGCCGCGCGGGGAGGAGGCGGTGAAGATCGCCCGGGTGGTCGAGGCCGAGGTCGAGGCCGAGTGGACCCGGCGCCTGGGCAAGCAGGCCACCGGCCAGTTGCGGCGGTCGCTGACCCGACTTCGGGAGATCACCGACCCGTACATGTGAGGACCGGATCCGTCGAATCGCCGGACAGACCGGTCCTGACCTGGCAACGTACGTTCAGCCGATGATCACGGACGCTGACCTGGCCGCCGCGGTCGCCGACCGGCCGCACTGGCAGCCAGCCGGCCCCGACGGTGCACTCTACGTGCCGCCCGGCATGGCGCTGACCGTCCAGGTCCGGCGGATCCAGCGGCCGGCCAGGCGGGAGCGGTACCTCGCGTCGATCCTCCAGGACGGTCAGGCCACGTACACGATGCCCTGCTACACCGCGGTCGAGGCGGTGCGCTGGGCCGAACGCTACGGCCGGCCGTGACCGGCGAGTTTCTGACGGTCCGCTTACCGCACCTTGCCGAGCGGGCCGGACGCGCCTATGACGGTCGGTATGAGCCGCGTCCCGGGGTTCCTGCGCCGCCCGCCGGCGCGGGTGACCAACCTGACGCTGTTCGCGGCCCTGCTCATCGTCTTCGCCACCGGCACCGGCGCGGTGGCGACCGGCTCGGCGCGCGGGCGGTGGATCGTCATCGCGCACGGCATCGCCGCGGCGGCGGTCATCCTGCTCATCCCGTGGAAGAGCCGGGTGGTCCGGCACGGCCTGCGCCGCGCCCGGCACACCCGCTGGCTGTCGCTGCTCCTCGCGGCGCTGGTGCTGGCCACGCTCCTGTTCGGCGTCGGCTACGCCACCGGACTGGTGCGGTCGGTCGCCGGCATCCGCGGGATGTGGCTGCACGTCGCGGCCGCGCTCGCGCTGGTACCGCTGGCACTCTGGCACATCCTCGCCCGGCGGGCCCGCCCGCGGCGCACCGACCTGTCCCGGCGTACCGCGCTGCGGTTCGGTGCGGTCGGCATCGGCTCGGCCGGGCTCTACGTCGCCACCACCGCGCTCGTCGGCGCCACCGGCCTGGCCGGCAGCCGGCGTCGCTTCACCGGTTCGTACGAGGCCGGCTCGTTCACCCCGGCGGCGATGCCGGCCACGATCTGGCTCGACGACACCACCCCGACCGTCGACGCGGACCGGTGGCGGCTCACGATCGTCGACGGGCGGGGACGGTACCAACAAAGCCTGACCGACCTGGCGACCGTCACGACCCGGGTGCGCGCGACCCTCGACTGCACGTCGGGCTGGTACGCCCACCAGGACTGGACCGGTGCCCCGGTCTCGGCGTTGCTGCGGGGCGGGCCGGGCGGCGCGCGTAGCCTGCTCGTGCACTCGACCACCGGGTACTGGATCCGCCTGCCGGCCCGCGACCTGGACCGGCTGCTGCTGGCGACCGGGGTGGCCGGCAGCCCGCTGTCGCCCGATCACGGCTTCCCGCTGCGGCTGGTCGCCCCCGGCCGGCGCGGCTTCTGGTGGGTCAAGTGGGTGGACCGCATCGAGTTGCAGGACGTGCCGTGGTGGTGGCAGCCACCGTTCCCGGTCACGTGACCTCATCCAACCTCGGCGCTGCCCTCGCGGTAGATCTTCGCTGACGCGATACGCCCGTCGCGGATCCGGCAGAACCCCGCGATGGCGAAGGTTCTCATCTCGCCGCTCACCGTCAATGTCTCGGTCATCTGGCAGGCGGCCCGGTCGCCGTCGGTCAGCAGGTTCTCGATCACCAGGCTGGGCAGCAGGCCCGCCATCGCGGCGGCGAACAGTTCGGTCAGCTCGGCGCGCCCGCGTACGACCGTGGTGCCGGTGACCCACCAGGCATCCGCGGTGAAACCGGCCATCAGGGCGTCGAGGTCGCGGGCGTTGAAGGCGTCCACGTGCCCGCGCACGACGGTGGCGGCGTCGTCCTCGATCATGTCCGTAGTCTGGCAGCCCGCGCCGCCCGGCATTCGTCAACCACACCTGAGTGTGTTTCCCTCCGCGATGCTGTGCTGAGTAGTAGCGCCACACTGTGAAGGGGTCCTCTCCTGTCGAGCGGATCAGTGCGTGGACGGAACGGGAATCGGACCCGCCAGGCGCGCGGGATGGCCCAGATTGTCGCGGGGTCTGAGCGCCCGTGGCCCCTCGCCAGAGCCGCCCGGGAACGCGGCCCCCGAAGGGGAGGCACCCTCTCCGAGGGCCGCGCCGGGGAGCAGCGGTCACTAGCCGCGCTCACCCTGGAGGAGGGTCGGCGCGAAGCCCCATCCACGCGTCTAGGTCGTCGTGGGCTTCGATCCACTGGCGGGCTTGGGTGGCAAGCATGGCGAGGGCTAGCGTCGTCGCCGGGTCGTCGAGCGGCTCGACGCTGGTCAGTGCGGCGTAGTAGATGCCGAACTCCTCTTGATCGCAGATCGGAAACCCGCGCTGTTGGGCCGCGTAGATGTCGCGGACGAGCGGCCGGTCCGGGTGCTTCTCGGGGTTGCTCACGGTTCCCTCAGTGACGGCGGCGGAGCGTCATGCGCTCCGGGCGGGAGGCGCCGGGGCGACGCGACGGGAGGAGGAGATACCGGGAGAAGACGCGGACCGCCTCCTCGCGGTGCGGACAGTCCATCTCCTCGCACGTCAGGCAACGGCCGGTGTCGGCGGCGGGTACGTGGGCGTCGAGGGTCTCTTGCGCCCGCTGGACAACGTCGTTTCGCGAAACGGAGTAGACGGTCACGGCCGGATACCTCCTAGCCGGTCGAGCGCGGTCATCCGGGCACGGCAGGGGTAAGGGCGTAGGCACACCCAACACAACACAAGGCCGTGGCGGTGGAGCCACGGGCACATCTTGTGAACTCGGAGCACTGTCACGGGTGACATAGCCCCTCCCTGTCCGTCCTTCTGGGAGCGACCCGCCCGGGGCGTGGCCGGGCAAACCTCCCGCGCACGCTGGCCGATCCGTGGGGCGGCGAATCGATTCGGAATCGACATCGGCCAGTGTGACGGGGTGCCCCGGACGGGTTACCGACAGCATGTCATGGCGTGATTGCATGTGCAATCCATGTCGGGCAAGCTGTCCGAGGCAACTTGTCAGCCACGACGAAACGGAAGACACTATGCGTAACTGACCAGGAAGAAGGAGAGACTCACGTGGCGACCACTCCCGGAGCCAGTCCCACCGTCCGGCGGCGGCAACTCGGCATGACTCTGGAGCGGTACCGCAAGGAAGCCGGGCTCACGCGGGAGGACGTCGCCGCACACATCGGCGCGAACGTCGCGACCGTGAGCCGCATCGAGACCGGGCGGACCGGCGTCCGGCTCATCACGGTGCGGGCGCTACTCGACTTCTACGGCGTCGAGGACGCGGCGGCGCGGGCCGAGATTGAGGCACTGACCCGCCAGGCAGGGGAGCGCGGTTGGTGGAGCGCCTACGCGAGCGTGATCAACGCCCAATACTCGACGTATATCGGCTTCGAGGCGGGCGCCATGCAAGTTGACACATACGCCGGCCTGGTCATCCCGGGCCTGCTCCAGATAGCGGACTACGCCCGCGCGGTCATCCACGCCGGACGCCCGGACCTGCCCGCGGACGAGGTCGAGCAACGGGTGAGGGTGCGCGTGCAGCGCCAGGAGCGACTGAACGGCGGCCTGAAGCTCTGGGCGGTGCTCGATGAGGCGGTACTTCGGCGGCCGATCGGAGGCGCCGAGGTGATGGCGCGGCAACTGGAGCGGTTGGCGGAGGCGTCACAGATTGCGGGCGTGACGATACAGGTTGTCCCGTTGGAGGCGGGTGCTCACCCGGGGATGGTCGGGGAATTCACGATCTTCCGCTTCGGTGACCCCGTCTCAGCCCCCGACGTGGTCTGTTGCGAGATGCCCACGGGTAACCTCTTCATTGAGTCCGAGGACGCGGAGTGGTACTACACCGCGTTTGACGGCTTACGAGCAGTAGGACTCTCGCCGCGGGACTCGGTCAGGATGATCGAAGACGCGGCGAAGGCCCTGAGATAAGGGAGGGCGGCACCGTGCCGCTAGACGAAAGGTGGCGGAAGTCCACGTACAGCGGGTCCAACGGCGGTTGCGTCGAGGTCCGCATGGTTGATGGGTGCGTCGAGGTCCGGGACACGAAGGACCGCGCTGGGGGCACACAGCGCTACACCCGGAGCGAGTGGCTCGCGTTCCTGGCGGGGGCCACGGCCGGAGAGTTTGACCTATAACCACCGTGAACCGCGAGAGCCCTGGCGTCGATGCCGGGGCTCTCGTCGCGTAAGAGCCGACGACGTCCGCTCCTCGGCGTAGCCCCCGCGTCGCGGAATCTGGAGCACCGTCATAGCGTCATTGCGCCATGCCGCCGGTCAACGCCCGCCGGCCCGCCCTCGCCGACGTCCTCCGCGCCGGGTAGCGCATCCAATTCCAGGTCAAGCAACCGCGCCGGGTCGAAGCCGCGACGCCCCCGCCGGCCAGGCCCGAGGACGAGCGGCACCGGCAGGTCGCGGCTCAGCATCTCGCGGCGACCGTCGGTCTCCTCGGCGTCCCATGCCTCCGCCTTTGTGCGGCCGGTCAGGACCTCCAGGACACGAGGCCCGGACGGGGTCGAGGCGGCCAGTTCGTCGCGGCGCGCCTGGAGGGCCTGGAGCTTGCCGAAGCCCTCCACGGTCGCGGACCTTCGCCAGGTCCGCCACCGCGGCGGCTATGGCGTCCTCCAGGGCCACGAGGTCCGCGCTCCGGTCCGCCATGAGGCGGCGCTCCGTCTCGGGGAGACGGCCGAAGCACGAGAGGTAGAAGTCCTCAGCCCAGATCTCAACGGCCGGAGCGGAGACCGACACGGGGGCCGCGCACAGTGCCCCGTTGGGTACCTGGGCGCAGAGTGCGCGGAGGTCGGCGATCATGCCGTCTTTCGAGGTGTTCTCGTCCCCGGCGGCCTTCGAGAGGCGGACGTACAGAGACGCGCGGGGACGGCCGGCGGTGGCCCTGAGGCCGGGTTTCGGGTGGCGCACGGTGGGACTCCTTCCGCACGCCTGCGGCATGCGGGCGGAACCTTGGCCGCTGCCTGCGAAGACGTGCGGTTAGAGGATGCCCGCGCCGCCCGGCATACTGGGTGCCATGCGGCATGCCTATGCGCACGACGCGGTCCTCGACATGGCCCCGGACGCCGATACCCGGGCCCCCGGCGGAGCGATCACCGTGGCCCTCTGCGGACACTGGGACCACCAGCCGCCCTGCCCGCTCGCGGCCCACCACACCACCGCCAACCGGGTCGGCGACGAGACTCACCTGCGGATCCTGTTCGCCACCGAGCCGGATCAGGAAGGCCTGGTCCGCGGGCGGATCGACACCGCGCTGGCCGGTGGCGAGCTGTCCGGACCGGACGGGGTCACCACCCGCTGGCGGCTGCGGGGCAGCCGGCCCGGCGAGATCACGCCGGCCGAGGCCGACCACGCGGAGCGGCTCACCCGGTCATGATCGCGGAAACTTCAGGTAGCCGTGGCTACGCGAGGTTTCCGCGATCATGATAATCATGGGGTGGTGATGCCGGAACTGGAAGCGGTGCTGTTCGACATGGACGGCACGCTGGTCGACAGCGAGAAGGTGTGGGACGTCGGGCTGCGGGAGCTGGCCCGACGAGTACGGCGGCGACGCTGTCCGGCGCCGGCCGCGTACCCGGATGATCGGCACCAGCATGGCCGAGTCGATGGAGATCCTGCACGCCGACCTCGCCCAGCCGTGGCGCGACCCGCAGGCCAGCGCGACCTGGCTGGAGGCGCGGGTCCGGGAGCTGTTCGCGCAGCGGCCTGGTGTGGCGGCCGGGGGCGCCGTGAGCTGCTCGCCGACGGTACGCGCGGCGGGTATCCCGACCGCCCTGGTCACCTCCACCCGCCGGCATCTGGTCGAGGTCGCGCTCGACCACGATCGGGCGGGACAACTTCGACGTGGTGGTCTGCGGCGACGAGGTGGCCCGGACCAAGCCGCACCCGGAGCCGTACCTGACCGCGGCCGCCCGGCTGCTCGGGGTGCCGATCGGAGCGGTGCGTGGCGATCGAGGACTCGCCGACCGGCGTGGCCAGCGCGCTCGCCGGCCGGCGCGCGGTGCTCGCCGTGCCGGCGAGGTGGCGCTGACCGACCCGGACGGCGTGCACCAGGTGGACAGCCTGGAGCTGCTCGACGTACCCGGCGCTGCGCGCCGGTTCGTCGCCGGCCAGGCCGCCGCCTGACACGGCACGACTTCCCGGAGACAGTGGCCTCGGACCCGCCTGCTGACGGCCACTGTTTCCGGGAAGTCGTGCCGATCATGTGTGCCGCTTGCAGCTACTCGTGGGCGATCGCGCCCAGGACGTTGATCCGGGCCGCCCGGATCGCCGGCAGCACCGCGGCCATCACCCCGACGATGCGCGGCCAGCACCAGGAAGATCCCCATCTGCGCCCAGGGCAGGACCAGGTTCGTGATGCCCTCGTCGCGCAGCGCCCGGACCACCGCCGCGCCGAGCCCGGTGCCGACCGCGACGCCCGAGCAGCGCCCCGAACACCGAGATCACCACCGCCTCGACGGTGATCATCCGCATGGTCTGCCGCCCGGCGCAGCCCGATCGCCCGCAGCAGGCCCAGCTCGCGGGTACGCTCCAGCACCGACAGGGCCAGGGTGTTGATGATGCCCAGGACCGCGATCAGGATCGCCAGCGCCAGCAGGATCTGGATCATCGTGCAGGACGGTGTCGAACTGGCTGGTCTGCTGCTTGATGAAGCGCGCCGCGGTCGGCTGACCGACACCTCGGGGCTGTCGGCCAGCAGCGTGTCCACCTGCGGCTTGCACCGCCGACCGACGTGCCTGCGGCCGCGAGCTGGATGAAGCCCTGGATCGGCTGCGGGATCGGCGAAGTCGGGCGCCGCCGACGGCGGCAGCAGCGATCCCGGTTGATCAGCGTCGTTCTTGGCGTAGATGCCGGCTGACCGTATAGGTGTGCGGCGTCGCCGCGGGACAGCTGCACCGGGATCGTCGAGCCGACCGTACAGCCCGAGTTCACGTGCGCCGGTCCTCGAGCTGAGCAGCGAGCTGGTCGGGGCCGAGCGCGGTCGATCGTCCCCGGCGGTGGCCTTGAGCGCGGAAGATCTGTCGCCAGCGCGGCGCACGTTGCTGCTCGCACGTCGACGCACCTGCCGCTTGCCGTTGACCATCGCCACGTCGCCGTACTCGCCGTCGACCATCCGTACGCCGGGATCTTGCGGCTGGCCTTGTCCAGCACCGCCGGGTCGAAGGTCGGCGGGTACGTGGCCCGGTCTGCGTCGCCGGAGATCGACCAGGTCGGCCTTGACCTGGTGTCCTCGGCCGAGCTTGTGATGCTGCTCTTGGCCGAGCCGAGGATCACGTTCACGCCGGTGATCAGCGCGATGCCGACCATCAGCGCGGCGGCCGTGATCGCGGTACGGCGCGGGTTGCGGCCCGGAGTTGAGCCGGCCCAGCTTGCCCGGCACCGACCAGGAGAACAGCCGGCCCAGCAGGGACACCACCGGCCGGCTGATCAGCGGGGTCAGCAGCGCCACCCCGATGAAGCTGACCAGCACCCCGCCGAGGATCGTGCACAGCGTGTTGCCGCCGGCGTGCCCGCTCAGCCCGACGCCGAGCATGGCCGCACCGACCGCGCCGATGACCAGCTGCCCGGCGACGCTGACCTTGGTCAGCGGCCGGTCCGGGGTGGCCACGTCCTGCATGCGCCGCCACCGGCGGGATCCGGGAGGCGCGCAGCGCCGGCAGCAGCGCGGCCACCACGGTGATGACCAGGCCGACGGCGAACGCGCCGATCACCGCGGCCGCCGGCACGCCGACGCCGGCCAGCGGCAGGTCGCAGCCGCCGATGCTTGCCGAACACGTACGCCAGGCAGCGCGCCGACGCCGATGCCCGCGCCCAGGCCGAGCACCGACGCGACCAGGCCGATCGCGATCGCCTCGACCAGCACGGACGCCGATCATCTGCCGGCGGCTGGCACCGATGGCCCGCATCAGCGCCAGCTCCCGGGTGCGCTGCGCGACGATGATCGAGAACGTGTTGAGGATCAGGAAGATGCCGACGAACAGCGCCACCCCGGCGAAGCCGAGCAGGATGTTGTTGAAGAAGCACAGGCCCTCTGCAGAAGCTCGCCGACGGCGTCGCCGGAAGCTGCTTGCCGGTCTTGACCACGTAGCCGTCACCGACCGCGGTGCGCACCGCGTCCCGCAGCGCCGTCGCGCTCTCACCCTTCGGCGGCTTTGACGTCGATGCTGGAGTACGCGCCCTTGGCGCCCAGCATCAGCTCCTGCGCGACCGGCTCGGTGAAGGCGACCACCTCGCGCCGCCGATCGAGTCCCGGCCGCCGCTGTAGCCGAAGATGCCGACCAGCGTGAACTCCGCTTCGGCTGCAGGGTCAGCACGCCGACCTGGTCGCCGACCTTGTACCCGGCGCCTTGGCCAGGGCGGCGTTGATCGCGATCTCGCCGTCGGCAGTCGGTCCGCGGCCCTGGCGCAGCTGGATCAGGTCGGACGTGCCGGTCCAGTTCGAGCCGAAGCTGCGGCGGGCCGAACGACGTGACGACCTTGCCGTTCTTGCCGATGACCCGGGCGCCGTCGGCCTGCGCCACGCCCGTCGCGGTGGCCACCCCGGGCACCGCCTTGACCGTGGCGACCACGTCGGCGGGCAGGTTGTGCCGGCTGCTCGCCGTTGTCCCCGCCGGTCGACCGCCGGCTTCGCCGCCACCGATACGTCGGTGCTGGCGTAGACGCTGGCGAACAGGCGTCGAAGGAGCGGCCGAGCGTGTCGGTGAGCACGAACGCGCCGGACACGAACATGACGCCGAGCACGACGGCGAGCCCGGACAGGACCAGCCGCAGCTTGCGGGACAGCACGCTCTTGAGCGTGGCGCGCAGCATGTCAGGCCACCGCCGCCGACGGTGTCCAGGCGCTTCATGGTGTCCAGCACCGCGTCCGCGGTCGGCTCGCTCAGCTCGGTGACGATCTGGCCGTCGGCCAGGAAGACGACCCGGTCGGCGTACGAGGCGGCGTTCGGGTCGTGGGTGACCATCACGATGGTCTGGCCGAACTCGCGGACCGAGCGGCGCAGGAAGCCGAGTACCTCGGCGCCGGAGCGGGAGTCCAGGTTGCCGGTCGGCTCGTCGGCGAAGATCACCTCGGGCCGGGCGACCAGCGCCCGGGCGCACGCCACCCGCTGCTGCTGCCCGCCGGAGAGCTGGCTGGGGCGGTGGCCGAGCCGGTCGCCGCAGGCCCACGGTGTCGATCACGGTGGCGAACCAGGCCGGTCCGGCTTGCGGCCGGCGATCGACAGCGGCAGCAGGATGTTCTCCTCCGCGGTCAGCGTGGGCAGCAGGTTGAACTGCTGGAAGATGAACCCGACCTTGTCGCGGCGCAGCTTCGTCAGGCCCCGGTCGGACAGGCCGGTGACCTTCGTTTCGCCGACGTACACCTCGCCGCGGGTCACCGAGTCCAGCCCGGCCAGGCAGTGCATCAGGGTCGACTTGCCGGAGCCGGACGGCCCCATGATCGCGGTGAACGCGCCGCGATGCAGCTCGACGCTCACCCCGCGCAGCGCCACGACCTGTGCCTCGCCGCTGCCGTACACCTTCCACACGTCGACGGCACGGGCTGCGGGTGTCGCCCGTCCCGTGCCGTTCGCCAGGACCCCGTTCATCGTGAGAGTCACCGTTCCTCCACTGGTCTCGTACCGTTGCAGACCATGCTCGGGGCAGGGAGGTGCGGATTCGTCGCCCCACCGGGGGAGCCGACCACCGGTTTCCAGGTCGGGGTACGCCCGAAGGGATTCTCAGGGTCAACCCTGACCGCCCCTCTCGTCGATCTAGGACGAATGGTGGGACGTAACCGGCGAACCGCGCACCATTCGTCCTAGATCGACAGGGACGGGCCTTACTCGTACGCGATGGCGTTCAGGATGTTGAGGCGTGCGGCGCGGATGGCGGGGATGATCGCCGCCACCACGCCGACGATCGCCGCGGTCACCAGGTACACGACCATCAACACCCACGGGAACGCGTACTGCGTGAAGCCCTGGTCCTTGAGCGCGCGGACCACGGCGGCGCCGAGACCGACCCCGACTCCGAGACCGAGCAGCGCCCCGAACAGCGAGATCACCATCGACTCCACGGTGATCATCCGCATCGTCTGGCCCCGGCGCAGCCCGATCGCGCGGAGCAGGCCGAGCTCCCGGGTGCGTTCGAGGACCGACAGGATCAGCGTGTTGATGATGCCCAGTACCGCGATCAGCAGCGCGACCAGGAGCAGGACCTGGACCACCCCGAGCAGGAAGTTGAAGATCTGCGCGGACTGGTCGACGAACTCGCTCCGGGTCTGGACCGTGACCTCCGGGCTGTCCTTGAGGATGTCGTCGATCTGGCTCTTCACCGTCGACACCTTCGACCCGGCCGCCACCTTCGCGAACGCCTGGATCGGCTGCGCACTGCGGAAGCCGGCCTCGGCGTCGGCCCAGGGCACCAGGACCCCGCCGCCGAGCTGGGTGTCGTGGTAGATGCCCTGCACCCGGTAGGTGCCTTCCGGGGTGCGGGGTAGCTGGATGGTCAGGCTGTCGCCGACCGCGACGTGCAGCTGCTTGGCCGTCTTCTGGTCCATGACGACCTCGTGCGCGCCCAGCGAGTCGATGCTGCCGCCCTCGGGCTTCAGCTTCAGGATCCGGACCGCGTTGCCCAGGTTGTCGTACGAGCCGACGTACTGTGTCTTGCCATTGATCTTGGCCCCTTCGTACGAGCCGGCCGCGAGCGTGGCCACCCCGGGCAGGTTACGTATCCGCTGGAGTGCGGCCGGGTCGATCGTCGGCGGAATCGACGACGACTGCTGCCCGGCGATCACCAGGTCGGCCTGCAACTGCTGGTCGACGATCTTGTGCACGCTCGCCGTCAGCGACGAGAACACCGTACTGATCGCCGTGATCAGCGCGATCCCGATCATCATCGCGGCCGCCGTGATCGCGGTCCGGCGCGGGTTGCGGGCCGAGTTGCGGCGCCCGAGCTGCCCCGGCAGCGACCAGGAGAACAGCCGGCCGAGCACGGCCACCGCCGGACGGCTCAGCAGCGGCGTGAGCAGCGCCACGCCGATGAACGACACGCCGACGCCGACCAGGATCGTGGTCAGCGTGGCGCCGTGCGCCTTGCCGGACAGCCCGAACCCGAGGGTGCCCGCGCCGCCGAGGAACACGATGCCACCGAACACGGTCAGCTTGGTCAGCGGCCGGTCGGTGGTCGCCGCCTCCCGCATCGCCGCCACCGGAGGTACCCGGGCGGCCCGGACGGCCGGCAGCAACGCGGAGACCATGGTCACCGCGATACCGAGGACGAACGACAGCACCGCCCCGGTGACCGGGGTGCCGACGCTGGCCACCTCCAGTCCACCGAACAGCTTGGTGAGCGCGAACGCGCCCGCCGCGCCCAGGCCGATGCCCACCGCGTACCCGATCGCGGACGCGAGCACGCCGACGATCGCGGACTCCAGCAGGACCGACCGGATCACCTGGCCCCGGCTCGCGCCCATCGCCCGCAGCAGAGCCAGTTCCTGGGTGCGCTGCGCGACGATGATCGAGAACGTGTTGAGGATCAGGAAGATCCCGACCAGCAGCGCGATCACCGCGAACGCGAGCAGCAGGTTGTTGAACCCGTTCAGGAACGGCTTGAACGCGTCGGACGACTTCTTGGCCAGGTCCTTGCCGGTGTCGACGGTGTACTTGTCGCCGAGCGTACGGCGGATCGAGTCCCGTACCGCGACGAGGTCCTTGTGATCGGTGACCTTCACGTCGACCGCGCTGTACACGCCGGTCTTGCCCAGCATCAGCTGCTGGGCCACCGGCTCGGTGAACCCGACGGTCTGCGCGCCGCCGAGCGAGTCCCGGCCCCCCGCGTACTCGAAGATCCCGACCAGCGTGAAGGTCTTCTTCGGCTGGAGGGTGAGCACCCCGACCTGGTCGCCGATCGTGTACCCGCTCGTCTTGGCCAGGCCGGCGTTCATCACGATCTGGTCGGGTGCCTCCGGGCCGTGGCCGGTCCGCAGCTTGGTCAGCTGGCTGTCGCCAGTCCACGCGCTGCCGAAGCGGGGCGGCCCGGTGCTGGCCACCACCTTGCCGTTCTTGCCGACCACCCGGGCGCCATCGACGAACACCTGGCCGCGGGCCTGCCGGACGCCATCGACGTGGGCCACCTCGTCGACCACCGAGGCGTCGATGTTCTGGGGCACCGCGCTGTTGTCGTCGGTGCTGCCCACCGGCGCCTTGGCGCTGATCGAGATGTCGGTGTAGCTGTACGCGTTGGCGAACAGCGCGTCGAACGACCGGCCCAGCGTGTCGGTGAGCACGAACGCCCCCGATACGAACATCGTCGCGAGCACGACCGCCAGGCCGGACAGCAGCAGCCGCAGCTTGCGCGACAGCAGGCTCTTGAGCGTCGCACGCAGCATCAGTTGACCACGCTTTCGTGGGCGCTGCCGTGCTCGTTGGCGACCACCTCGGCGGTGGCCACGTCGAGGCGCTTGAGCCGGTCCAGGACCGTCTCGGCGCTCGGGTCACGCAGCTCGTCGACGACCCGGCCGTCGGCGAGGAAGATCACCCGGTCGGCGTACGACGCGGCGTTCGGGTCGTGCGTGACCATGACGATGGTCTGACCGAACTCCCGGACCGAGTTGCGCAGGAAACCGAGCACCTCGGCGCCGGAGCGGGAGTCCAGGTTGCCGGTCGGCTCGTCGGCGAAGATCACCTCGGGCCTGGCGACCAGCGCCCGCGCGCACGCCACCCGCTGCTGCTGCCCGCCGGACAGCTGGCTGGGCCGGTGGCGGAGCCGGTCGCGCAGCCCGACCGTGTCGATCACCGTGTCGAACCAGGCCCGGTCCGGCTTGCGGCCGGCGATCGACAGCGGCAGCAGGATGTTCTCCTCCGCGGTCAGCGTCGGCAGCAGGTTGAACTGCTGGAAGATGAACCCGACCTTGTCGCGGCGCAGGTCCGTGAGTGCCCGGTCGCCCAGCCCGGTGACCCGGGCGCCCCCGATGAACACCTCACCCCGGGTCACCGCGTCCAACCCCGCCAGGCAGTGCATCAGGGTTGACTTGCCGGAGCCCGACGGCCCCATGATCGCCGTGAAGTGGCCACGCGCGAGTTCGGCACTGACCCCGTGCAGCGCGATCACCTGAGCCTCGCCGCTGCCGTACACCTTCCACACATCCACCGCGCGAGCGGCGACCCCAGCCGCCGTCGACATGGTCGCGGTCACGTCTCTCGTCCCTTCGAAGATCCCCGTTTCGTACAGGATCGACGGTAGGTGACCAATGCGACCGGGGAGTCGTGCCCGCGGATAATCGTCAGCTACGCCGGAGGGAGGAGGGCGTCTCCGTCCCGCGGGGTGAGGGCGGTCGGCTCAGGCGCCGGGACGGACCAGACCGCTCTCGTACGCGAGGACCACCGCCTGCACCCGGTCGCGCAGCCCGAGCTTGGTCAGCACGTGCCCGACGTGCGTCTTCACGGTGGTCTCGCTGACCGACAGCTCGCGGGCGATCTCCGCGTTGGACAGGCCCCGGGCCACCTGCACGAGCACCTCGCGCTCCCGCTCGGTCAGCGACTTCAGCGTCGCGCGGCGGGGCGGCGTCCGGGTCGGGCAGCGGTCTGCGCGAACGTGTCCAGCAGCCGCTTGAGGATGCGCGGCGCGACCACCGCCTCGCCGGCGGCGACCGTCCGGATCGCGGTGACCAGGTCCTCGGCCGGCACGTCCTTGGCCAGGAACCCGCTGGCCCCGGCCCGCAGCGCGCCGACCACGTACTCGTCCAGGTCGAAGGTGGTGAGGACCAGCACGCGTACCGGCAGCCGGGCGGCCACGATGGCCCGGGTGGCCGCCACCCCGTCCATGCGCGGCATCCGGATGTCCATCAGCACCACGTCGGGCAGCAGCCGGCGGGCCAGGTCGACCGCCTCCGCACCGTCGCCGGCCTCGCCCACCACGTCGAGGTCGGTCTCGCCGCCGAGGACCATCCGGAACCCGGTACGCAGCAGCGGCTGGTCGTCGACGAGCAGTACCCGTACCGGCTTCGGTCTCGGTCAACTGCCACTCCCGTCGCGAACGCGTCCACCGGGATTCTCGCGGACACCCGGAAGCCGCCGCCCGGGCGGGGGCCGGTGCGCAGCGTACCGCCGTAGAGCATGACCCGTTCCCGCATGCCGAGCAGGCCGTGGCCGATCGGGCCGCCGCCCAGCCGGGGACCCCGGCCGGTGTCGCTGATCTCCAGATTCAACCAGTACGTGCCGATGTCGAGGCGTACCTCGGCGGTCGCCGTACCGGCGTGTTTGATCGCGTTGGTCAGCGCCTCCTGCACGATCCGGTAGACGGTCAGCGCGACACCCGGGTCGAGCGTCCCGGCCTCGCCTTCGATCCTGAGGTGGACCGGCAGGCCCGCCTCGCGTACCTGCTCGACCAGGCCGGCCAGGTGCGGCCAGGCCGGGCTGCGGGGCCAGCTCGCCGGCCGGCTCCTGCTCGGTGCGCAGCACGTCCAGCAGGCGGCGCAGCTCGCGCAGTGCGGTCCGGCCGGTCTCCTCGATCGTGGCCAGCGCCTCGTCGGCCGCGGCCGGGTCGCGGTGCAGGGTGCGGCGGGAGCCGGTGGCCAGTACCCCCATCACACTGACGTGGTGGGCGACCATGTCGTGCAGCTCACGGGCGATCCGGCGACGCTCGTCGGCGACCGCCTGGGCGGCGAGGGCCTGCTGGTTGCGCTCGGCCTCGCGGGTGCGCCCCTCCAGCGCGGCGATGTAGGCCCGGCGGTGGTGCATCGTGCGCCCGGTCGCCAGGCACAGCAGCACCGTCATCATCAGCAGCACCACGAAGTAGGCCGGCTCCATGCGCAGCGGCCGCATCCGGGTATCGAGCAGGGTCAGCCCGAGCACCAGCGGCGGCGCCCACAGCAGGGTGGCGGCGAGCGCGATCTCGCGCAGCGGCAACCGCACCGCGGCCGTGTAGGTCAGCAGCACCAACGCCAGCGGGTCGACCTGGAGCTCGCGCGGGACCAGCAGCGACACCACGGTGTGCGCGGCGAGCGCGCCGATGGCCAGCCACGTCGCCTTGCGGCGGATGACGACGGTGGCCATCGACAGCGCCGTCCAGGCCAGCGCCACCGGCCACGACGGCGGCCGCGCCTGCGGGTCGCCGGTGCCCCACAGCACGGTCGCCCCGCTGTAGAGCACCACGGCCAGGACAGCGTCGGCGAGCAGGGGATGCGCGCGCAGGTAGGCGTGCGGCATCCGCCAGTGGGTCATGCCAAAGACGCTAGCCGGCTCCCAATCCGGTCGGGTCGTCATCGGAGGCGAGGGCACCTCCTCCGCGGGGAGGATGAGGTGGGTCAATCCGCGTCGGTCAGCGCCTCCTGCGCCGGCGGCTCCACCGTCGGTGGCGGCGGGTAGGGCGGCGGGCTGCCCCCGAACGCGGGGCAGTGCGCCTGGTGCGCGCACCAGCCGCAGAGCCGGCTCGGGCGCGGGCGGAAGTCGCCGGTCTCCGTGGCCCGCTCGATCGCCCCCCACAGCGCCAGCAGCGTGCGCTCGAAGCGCAGCAGCTCCTCGGCGTCGGGGGAGTAGTCGCACACCTCGGCGTCGCGCAGGTAGAGCAGCCGCAGCACCCGCGGCACCACACCGTGCAGCCGCCACAGCACCAGCGCGTAGAACTTCATCTGGAACAGCGCCCGCGCCTCGAACGCCTCGCGCGGCGCCCCGCCGGTCTTGTAGTCGACCACCCGCATCTCGCCGGTCGGCGAGACGTCCAGCCGGTCCACATAGCCCCGAATGACCAGCCGGTCCTCCACCGTGGCGGCGACCAGCGTCTCGCGCTCGGCCGGCTCGAGCCGGCGCGGGTCCTCGACCGCGAAGTAGCCCCGCAGCAGGCTGGTGGCCGACGCGAGGAAGTCGGCGTCGCTGGGCGGCGCGCCTTCCAGCAGGCTGCCCTGGTCGTCCGGGCCGAACAGCCCTGCCAGCTCCTCCTGCTCGGCCTGCAACCGCTCCCACTGCGGCCCGACCAGCTCGGCGGCCCGCTGCGGGGTGCGCTCGGCGGCCGGCAGGTCGAACAGCCGCTCCAGCACCGCGTGCACCAGCGTGCCCCGCACCTGGTCCGGGCTCGGCACCTCGGGCAGCCGGTCGATGGTGCGGAACCGGAACAGCAACGGGCAGGTCTTGAAGTCGGCCGCCCGCGACGGGGACAGCGACGGCAGGCTCGGCTCCGCCGCCGTCTCCGCTGGTGCCTGAGTCGCCTCGACCGTCATGCCAGACAGGTTAGGCCAGCCCCCCGACAATTCCCGTTCGCGCCGACGCCCCGGGTCATGGCGGCGTCGTCGTGGGATCCCGCCCGTAGCATCGAGCCATGCGCCCGCCGGTCAGCCTGAGTCGCACCGCGCCGCCGGGCGGGCCGGGCGGCGGCTGGCGTCGGCTGGTCGACCGGGTGCCGGTCGGTCGCCTGGCCGGGTTCCCGATCCACCTGAGCCCGTCGTGGCTGCTGCTCGCCGCGGTGCTGATCATCGGGTACGGGCGGCTGCTGCGCCGCGACGGGCCGGCCCCGGTGTCCTACCTGCTGGCGGTCGTCCTGGTCGGCTGCCTGCTGGTCTCGGTGCTGCTGCACGAGCTCGGTCACGCGCTGGTCTGCCGGCGCCACGGCATCGGGGTACGCGCGGTCACCCTGGAGATGCTCGGCGGGTACACCGAGATGGACCACGACCCGCCCACACCCCGGGTCGAGGCGGCGGTGTCGCTGGCCGGGCCGGCCGTGTCGCTGATCCTCGGCCTGCTCGCCGCCGCGGCGGTGGTGCTGGTGCCCGGCCACACGGTCGCCCACCAGCTGGCGTTCCAGGTGGCCGCGAGCAACCTGCTCATCGCTGTGTTCAACAGCCTGCCGGGGCTGCCGCTGGACGGCGGCCGGGCGTTGCTCGCGCTGATCTGGGCGCGCACCGGCGACCCGTACCGGGGCAGCCACGTCGCCGGCTGGGTCGGGCGCTGGCTCGCCCTGGCCTGCCTGGCCGGGGCCGTCCTCCTCGGTACCCGCGGCGGCCCGGCCCTGATCGCCGCCGTCGCGGTCGCGCTGGTCGCGGTCGGCGTCGCGCAGGGCGCCGGCCAGGCGGTCCGGCTCGGCCGGCTCGGTGCCCGGTTGCCGCTGCTGGACGTGTCGGCCCTGGCCCGCCCGATCTTCCGGGTACCCGCCGGGACCGTGCTCGCCGAGGCGCACCGGCGGGCGGCCGCCGCCGGCGCCACCAGCGCGGCCCTCGGGGTCGCCGACGAGGCGGGCGCGTTGGTCGCCGTGGTCGACGCGGCCGCCGACGCCGCGGTACCCGCCGGGCGGCGGGCCACCGTCGCGGTCGACGAGGTCGCGCGGGGCCTGGCCGGGCGGGTCCTGTCGGCGCGGCTGCGCGGCGTGGAGGTACTGGAAGCGGTTCGGGCCGACCCTACCGGTGACTACCTGGTGGCTTCGGGCGAGGATGTGGTGGGAGTCCTCCGCGGCGTCGATGTCGCGAACCTTCTCACCTCCAGGGAGACCGCACGGTGACTGTTCCGTACCCGTCGACGATCATGGACGATGCCGTCCCCGCCCGGCGGGGGCCGTTTCGACCCGGGGACCGGGTGCAGCTCACCGACCCGAAGGGGCGGATGCACACGGTCGTTCTGGAGCCTGGCAAGGTCTTCCACACCCACCGCGGCGGGGTGGAGCACGACGACCTGATCGGCCGCCCGGAGGGCAGTGTCGTGACGTCGAGCGGCGGCACCGCGTACCTCGCGCTGCGCCCCCTGCTCGCCGACTACGTGCTGTCGATGCCGCGCGGCGCGCAGGTCATCTACCCCAAGGACGCCGCGCAGATCGTCGCGATGGGCGACGTGTACCCGGGCGCCCGGGTACTCGAAGCGGGCGCCGGGTCGGGCGCGCTGACCTGCTCGCTGCTGCGCGCGGTGGGCCCGGCCGGCGAGATCGTTTCATACGAGATTCGTCCAGATTTCGCCGATATCGCCCGCCGAAATGTCGAGGGATTCCTCGGCACGGTTCCGTCCAACTGGACGCTGCGAATCGGTGACGTGGCTGGCTGTGACGAGACGGGCTTCGACCGGATAATTCTCGACATGCTGACCCCGTGGGAGGTGCTCGACGTGGTCGAGAGGGCGCTCGTGCCCGGCGGGGTCCTGATCGGCTACGTCGCGACCACGCCGCAGCTGTCCGACCTGGTCGAGGCGCTGCGCGAGCGGGGCGGGTTCACCGAGCCGCGGGCCTGGGAGTCCCTGGTCCGGGACTGGCACGCCGATGGGCTGGCGGTCCGCCCGGACCATCGCATGATCGCGCACACCGCGTTCCTGGTGAGCAGTCGCCGGCTCGCCCCCGGCGTGGTCGCCCCGCCGCGGCGGCGCAAGCCCAGCAAGGGCGCCGAGGCGTACGCGTTACGCCGCGCCGCCGGCCGCGATATGGAAACTGGCCCTGGCGACTCCGACGGTCTGGAGGTGAGATGACCCGGCCTGGCTTCGGTGGCGAGATCCCGGCCGTCTTTCCGGACTGGTCGCCCTACCAGGACCTCGACTCGGCCGCCCGCGCCTACCTGCGGGACCCGGAGATCGCCCTGGAGTCGCTGGCCGGCGTGCTGCGCGGCTCCAGGGTGCTGGGCTTCACCCTCGAACGCTTCGTCAACGAGGTCAACGGGGTGTGGCAGGAGGTCGTCGTCTGCGACGGCACCCGGCTGGTGCTCTGGCACGGCGAGGACGTGCCGCCGGGCGACGGGCCGCCCGGCTCGATGACCTCGTCGCTGCGGGTGGTGGCGCTGTCGGCGATCACCGAGGTCGGCTGCCGGCGGCGGCTCACCCGGACCCCGACCGGTCACGTGCGGGTCGACAGCATCGACGTGTACCTGCTGCTCACGTCGCTGGACGAGGCCGGCGGCGCCGCGGTGGGCGAGGAGGTGGCGCCGTTGATCCGCCACGACGCGCTGCGGTTCGGGAAGACCCTCGACGACGGCGGCGCGGGCCAGATCGCCCGCCTGGAGGAGTTCTCCCGCCTGGTCGCCTCGCTGATCGGCCGCCCGATGATCTAGCTGCCGGGCCGCCGACCTCGTCGATCTAGGAAGAATGGTGGCTACTTTGCCGGTTTTGTTCCAGCATTCGTCCTAGATCGACGAGAATGGGGGAGCGTCAGTCCTCGGCGTCCGGGCCGGCCACCTCGGCGCCGTCGCTGGCGCGGCGCACGTGGATGCACTCACCCGGGCACTCCTTCGCGGCGTCGATGACCTCCAGCCGCAGGTGGGCCGGCACACCCACCTGGGCGCCCTCGACAAGTTGCAACTCGCCCGACTCATCTTTGACATACGCCAAGCCGTCGACGTCGAACTCGAAGACCTCCGGAGCGTACTGAACGCACAGGCCGTCTCCGGTGCAGAGCTTCTGGTCGACCCAAACCTGCAGTTCATCGGTGTCGACAGTCACGATGTGCCTCCCCGGCGCGCCTTCCTATGCGACGGTACCCGACAGGCCCGAAAGCACCCCACCGCACCGCCCCGAGTGGTTAACACGTCACGCCGACGCGTTTGGTACGAGGCTGTTTGGGCGATCAGCAGTTAGTGTTAGAGCACAACGTTCGCAAGCCCCGGGGAGGTGGGACGTGGCACGCAGCGACGACGCGGAGACGCGCGCCGCACGGTGGGAGAAGGATGCCCACGATCTCTCCAACCAGGTCGCGTTCCTGCAGGAAGAGATCGCTCTGTTGCGGCGAAAGCTGACCGAGAGCCCCCGACACGTGCGTCAGCTCGAAGAGCGGCTCGCGGCGGCTCAGGCGCAGATCGCCCGGATCACGGAGAACAACGAGCGACTGGTCGCCACGCTCAAGGAAGCGCGCGCGCAGATCATCACGCTCAAGGAGGAGGTCGACCGCCTGGCGCAGCCGCCGAGCGGATACGGCGTCTTCCTCGCCAAGCACGACGACGGCACCGTGGACGTGTTCACCGGCGGGCGCAAGCTGCGCGTGGCGGTGTCCCCGGCGCTCGACGTCGAGGAGCTCAAGCGCGGGCAGGAAGTTCTGCTCAACGACGCGCTCAACATCGTCGACGCGTTCGGGTTCGAGCGCACCGGCGAGGTCGTCATGCTCAAGGAGGTCCTCGAAGGGGGCGACCGCGCCCTCGTGATCTCCCACGCGGACGAGGAGCGCATCGTCTTCCTGGCCGACACCATCATCGGGGCCCCGCTGCGCGCGGGCGACTCGCTCATGGTGGAGCCCCGCTCGGCCTACGCGTATGAGCGGATCCCGAAGAGTGAGGTCGAGGAGCTGGTGCTGGAGGAGGTGCCCGACGTCGACTACCACGACATCGGGGGCCTGTCCCGGCAGATCGAGCAGATCCGCGACGCGGTGGAGCTGCCGTTCCTGCACGCCGAGCTGTTCCGGGAGCACCAGTTGCGCCCGCCGAAGGGCGTCCTGCTCTACGGGCCACCCGGGTGTGGCAAGACCCTCATCGCCAAGGCGGTGGCCAACTCCCTGGCCAAGAAGATCGCCGAGAAGCGTGGTGAGGACAAGCACACCAGCTACTTCCTCAACATCAAGGGTCCGGAGCTGCTCAACAAGTACGTCGGCGAGACCGAGCGGCACATCCGGCTGATCTTCCAGCGGGCCCGGGAGAAGGCCAGCGAGGGCACCCCGGTGATCGTGTTCTTCGACGAGATGGACTCGGTGTTCCGCACCCGCGGCTCCGGCGTCTCCTCCGACGTGGAGAACACGATCGTTCCCCAGCTGCTCAGCGAGATCGACGGCGTCGAGGGGCTGGAGAACGTCATCGTCATCGGCGCGTCCAACCGGGAAGACATGATCGACCCGGCGATCCTGCGGCCGGGGCGGCTCGACGTCAAGATCAAGATCGAGCGGCCCGACGCCGAGGCGGCCAAGGACATCTTCAGCAAGTACATCATCGAGGGCCTGCCCCTGCACGCCGACGACGTGGCCGAGCACGGCGGGTCCGTCGAGGCGACCGTGGCGGCCATGATCGACGCGGTTGTGCTGCGGATGTACTCGGAGACCGAGGAGAACCGGTTCCTCGAGGTCACCTACGCCAACGGGGACAAGGAGGTCCTGTACTTCAAGGACTTCAACTCCGGCGCGATGATCCAGAACATCGTCGACCGAGGCAAGAAGATGGCGATCAAGGACTTCCTCTCCAACGGGCAGAAGGGCATGCGGCTCCAGCACCTCATCGAGGCCTGTGTCGACGAGTTCCGGGAGAACGAGGACCTGCCCAACACCACCAACCCGGACGACTGGGCCCGGATCTCCGGCAAGAAGGGCGAGCGGATCGTGTACATCCGCACGCTCGTCTCCGGCGGCAAGGGCACCGAATCCGGCCGGTCGATCGAAACGGCGACAAACACCGGCCAGTACCTGTAAGTCCCACCGAAACGGGGCGCCCGCCTACCGCGGGCGCCCCGTTGGGCTATCCGGGGTATTCAGCGGGCATTCTGCGGTATTCAAGGGCACGCCCGGTCACCGATGGGCAACAACGCGCCGTAGGCTCGTGGGGGGCGAGGGCGGCGGTCACAGCGAGCGGAGTCGAAGGCATGAGCGTACGGCGGATCATGGGCACCGAGGTCGAGTACGGCATCTCCGTGCCGGGGCAGCCCGGTGCCAACCCGATGGTGACCTCCTCCCAGGTGGTCAACGCCTACGGCGCACGGCCTGAGCTGACCAGAGGCGGCCGCGCGCGCTGGGACTACGAGGAGGAGTCGCCGCTGCGCGACGCCCGCGGATTCACCTACTCCGGGGCGCTCTACGACCCCGCTGAGGCGCTCGCCGACGAGGACCTCGGGCTGGCCAACGTGATACTGACCAACGGCGCCCGGCTCTATGTCGACCACGCCCACCCCGAGTACTCCACGCCCGAGGTGACCAACCCGCGCGACGTCGTGCTGTGGGACAAGGCCGGCGAGCGGGTGATGGCCGAGGCCTCCCGGCGCGCGGCGACCATCCCCGGCACCCACCCGATCCACCTGTACAAGAACAACACCGACAACAAGGGCGCCAGCTACGGCGCGCACGAGAACTACCTGATGCGCCGGCAGACCCCGTTCGCCGACATCGTGGCGTACCTGACCCCGTTCTTCGTCACCCGCCAGATCGTCTGCGGCGCCGGCCGGGTCGGCATCGGCCAGGACGGCGTCGACGCCCGGCTTCCAGATCTCCCAGCGCGCCGACTTCTTCGAGGTCGAGGTGGGGCTGGAGACCACCCTCAAGCGGCCGATCATCAACACCCGCGACGAGCCGCACGCCGACGCCGACAAGTACCGGCGGCTGCACGTCATCATCGGCGACGCCAACCTCTCGGAGATCTCCACCTACCTGAAGGTCGGCACCACCGCGCTGGTGCTCACCATGATCGAGGAGAAGGCGCTGCCCGGCGACCTCGGCATCGCCGACCCGGTCAGCGAGCTGCAAGCGCGGTCAGCCACGACCCGTCGCTCAAGCACCTGATCCGGCTGCGCGACGGGCGCCGGCTGACCGCGCTGGACGTGCAGTGGGCGTACCTACGAGCGGGCCCGCGCGTTCGTCGAGACGCGCCGCGGCGACGACGTCGACGCGGAGATCACCTTCGACGTGCTCGACCGCTGGGAGAGCATGCTGGACCGGCTCGGCCGCGACCCGATGCTCTGCGCCGACGAGCTGGACTGGGTGGCCAAGCTGCGGCTGCTGGAGGGCTACCGGGAGCGCGAGAAGCTCGGCTGGGCCTCGCACAAGCTGCAACTGGTCGACCTGCAGTACTCCGACGTACGCCCGGAGAAGGGCCTCTACCACCGGCTGGTCGCCCGGGGCTCGATGAAGACGCTGTTCGGCGAGGACGAGGTCCGCCGCGCGATGGTCGAGCCGCCCGAGGACACCCGCGCCTACTTCCGGGGCCGGTGCCTCGCGCAGTACGCGTCCGAGGTGGTCGCCGCGAGCTGGGACTCGGTCATCTTCGACGTCGGCCGGGAGTCGCTGGTGCGGGTGCCGATGATGGAGCCCGAGCGGGGCACCAGGAAGCACGTCGGGTGCCCTGTTCGACCGCTGCGCCAGCGCCAAGGACCTGCTTGAAGCGATCACTTCCGGGTAACGTCGGAGCTTCGCGGTACCTTGGCAAGCAAAGGCACGCACCGGCAGCGCGCTAGAGGAGGGCCCCCATCATGGCAACCCGTGAAACCGGCGGACAGTCGCAGAAAGGCCGCCGCGACTCCGGCTACGAGATCGATGAAGCACCGGCCCCCGAGGCCAGTGCCGAGGTCGCCGAGCGGCACGAGCAGTTGACCGAGGACGTGGACGACCTGCTCGACGAGATCGACTCCGTCCTGGAAGAGAACGCAGAAGAGTTCGTCAGGGGGTATGTGCAGAAAGGGGGGCAATAGGGGTAAATCGGACACACCGAGATGCCTCTACCCAATGACGACCAGGACGGCCTTCGTCGGTGTCGTGACTGCTGGCGAGTGGAAAGCCCTCGCGGACTTCTCCAGCAGTTCGCGCCGTCCCGACGGTCAAGGGCAGCTACTGCAAGCCGTGCTTCAACCTGCGGTCGAAGGCCAGCTACGCCAGGCGAATGCAAGCGCGGCATGGACGATCGGTGCGAGCCGACTCGTCAGGTTCCACGACGGGCACACGGCTGCCGGCGTACTGCAAGCCTTGTCATGACGAACGGGGGCGCGAGAGCAAGCAGCGTTTGTTCGGCGGCTCCCGCGAGTACCACCTGCGAAGACGGTACGAGATCGGGCAGAAGGAGTTCGACGCCCTCTTGGCGGAGCAAGGGCGGCGTCTGCGCGATCTGCGGCGCGCCCGACCCCGAAGACGTCGACCACGATCACGTGCTCGGTAAGCGTACGTGGCATCCTCTGCTTCAACTGCAACGGTGGCCTCGGCCAGTTCAAGGACAACATCGACAACCTGCACAACGCGATCAGCTACCTGAAGGGAACCACGTGGCAGCGGGTCTTGATCCATCCGGGCGTCTACCGGCTGTGTTCACCACGGCCGGGACTTCGTCGTTCACCGAGTTCCTGAGCCAGGCCGCACCCGACCTGCTGCCCGGCCGCCGCCCGCTGCCGCCGGGCGTCTCGGTCGACCTCACGCCGCACGCGACCACCATCGTGGCGATCACCACCACCGAAGGCGTGGTGATGGCCGGCGACCGCCGGGCCACCATGGGCAACCTCATCGCCAGCCGCGACATCGAGAAGGTGTTCGCCGCCGACGCCTATTCGCTGGTCGGCATCGCCGGCACCGCCGGCATGGGCATCGAGCTGATGCGGCTGTTCCAGGTGGAGCTGGAGCACTACGAGAAGATCGAGGGCGCGATGCTCTCGTTGCACGGCAAGGCCAACCGGCTGGCGACCATGATCCGCAACAACCTGGCCGCCGCGATGCAGGGCCTCGCCGTGGTGCCGCTGTTCGCCGGCTTCGACGTGGACGCCGACGACCCGGCCACGCCGGGCGCATCTTCAGCTTCGACATCGCCGGCGGCGTCTACGAGGAGACGGGCTACGACGCGATCGGGTCCGGCTCGCTGTTCGCCAAGTCGTCGCTGAAGAAGCGCTACCAGCCCGGGGCTCGCTCGACGACGGTGTCCGGCTGGCGATGGAGGCGCTCTACGACGCGGCCGACGACGACACCGCGACCGGCGGTCCGGACCTGACCCGCAAGGTCTACCCGGTGGTCATGACCGCGACCGCGGAGGGCTCGAAGCGGCTGACCGACGACGAGTCCGCCGCCATCGCCGAGGCCGTGGTCGAGCGCCGCAGGGAAAACCCGGGCGGCTGAGGTCGCCCCAGCACAGCCGCCAGTCCGCTAGCCGACGACACGCCAGAAGGAGACGTCAGCCGCCGTGGCCATGCAGTTCTACGCCTCGCCCGAGCAGATCATGCGCGACCGCTCGGAGTACGCCCGCAAGGGCATCGCCCGCGGCCGCAGCGTCGTCGTGCTCACCTACGAGGGCGGCGTCCTGTTCGTCGCCGAGAACCTGTCCACCGCGCTGCACAAGGTCAGCGAGATCTACGACCGGATCGGGTTCGCCGCGGTCGGCCGGTACAACGAGTTCGAGAACCTGCGCGCGGCCGGGGTGCGGCTGGCCGACCTGCGCGGGTACTCGCTACGACCGGCGCGACGTGACCGGCCGGGCCCTCGCCAACGCCTACGCGCAGACCCTCGGCGCGATCTTCACCGAGCAGTCCAAGCCGTTCGAGGTGGAGATCTGCGTCGCCGAGGTGGGTACGCGCCCCGACCGACGACGAGCTGTACCGGCTCACCTACGACGGCTCGGTGCAAGACGAGCCCGGCATGATCGCGATGGGTGGCCAGGCCGACGCGATCGCCCAGGTGCTGCGGGCCCGGCACAACGTCGACATGTCGCTGCACGACGCGATGCGGCTCGCGGTCGACGCGCTGAGCAGTGTCGGCGGCGAGGGCGGCGCAGCCGCGCCAGATCGCGGCCAACCAGCTCGAGGTGGCGGTGCTCGACCGGCGCCGGGTCGGGCGGGCCTTCCGCCGGATCACCGGCGCGGCGCTCACCCCGCTGCTGGTCACCGACAGCGACGGCGGCGAGCAACCCGCCGAGCAGGCGGAGGTTCCCGCCGATACTCCGGTTGAGGGCCCTAGCGTCGCCGAGCCGGGCGCGACCCCGGCGGACAAGTCCCCGGGCGGCACCGACCCGATCGCGGGCGAGGAGAAGCCCTGACGCGTACCAGGCCGGCGGTCCGATCCTCTCGGGGAGAGGATCGGACCGCCGGCCTGGTTGGACTGTCTCGCCTGGTCTGGATTACTGGCTGACCACCGCGACCACGGAGGTCGCGGTCTGCGGGTTCGCCGCGTACGGCGTGGTGCCGTTGGTGTTCTGCACCGTCACCTGGCAGACGCCCTCGTAGTTGCCGGCGCCCAGGCCGGGGCTGACGTTCTCCACGGTCGGCAGGGTGACCGTGACCTTGGTCTTGGTCGGGGTGCCGGTGACCGTCGCGGCAACGCCGCAGACATTGACGGTGTCGTCAGCCGCTGTGGTGCTGAAGCCGGTGCCACTGATCGTGAGCGTTGCGCCCGAACCGACCGCGACCGAGGTCGGCTTGACCGAGGTGACGGACGTCGTGTTCTTCGACACGAGCTGGGTCGTGAACGACTTCGACACGCCGTTCGCGGTCAGCACCAGGGCCAGCGTGCTGCCGCCCGAGTCGGGGATCGCCGAGGTCTTGGCCGTGAAGAAGTTACCGGTCGAGTCGACCGTGACGCTGCCGAGCGTCTTCCCGCCGAGGGACGCGGTCAGACCCTTGGCGTAGCCGCTGCCGTTGACCTTGATGATCTGGCCACCGGCGGCGTTGAGCGTGACCTGCTTGCTGCTGGCCGCGGGAGCCGCGTTGGCCAGGGCTTCGCTGTTGAGCAGGTATGCCTTCGGCGTCGCGGCGGCGTCACCGGTGAACACCGGCGGGGCGACGAAGAACAGACCGGTGCTCGCGGTGCCGGTGAACTGGGCGGACACGGCCGGCGTGCCGGCGGCGTCCCAGATCTTGACGGTCTCGGGGGTGGTGGTCGAGCCGGTCGCGGCGCAGCCCCCGGTCGGCGTCTTGGCCACGATCTGGGTCGAACTGACCACGATGTAGGTGACCTTGCCGGCGCCGGAGCAGTCTGCGGCGCCGTTGAGGTCGACCTGGCTGATCGTCGCGTCATCGAAGCCGGTACCGGTGATGACGACCGACGCCCCGGCCGTCGTCGCGGCGACCTTCTTGGGAGTGACCTTAGTGATGGTGACCGACGCGGCATGCGCCGGAGCGCTGAAAACCGCGAAGCTGGCCGCGGCGACCGCCGTGCCGGTGAGGACCGACGCCAGGCGGCGAGAAGTGATAACGCGAGACATCCGTGTCTCCCTTTCCCAAGCTGTGCAAGCCCGCTCCGAGTGCCGGCTCGCTTCCGTGCCCACCACATCGGTCCTGGCCCTGGGCACCTGAGCAATGCCGCTGGGAGTGCCCGACCGGTTGACAGGGGAGCGGAGAACGCCCGCCGGATACCGCCGGGAACCGGACGCGCGGGGACGAACCTCAGGCGGCCGGGGGCTCGGTGGGCATCGGCTGGGGTGGGGGGAGCAGGCCGCGGTCGCGGTTGAGCAGCTCGGCGTCGCGGATCGCGACCGCCCGGGCCAGCTCGGTCACCCGCTGCTCGCTCTCGCGCAGGCGAAGGTAGAAGTTGATCACCACGAACACGAACGTGACGATCAGCAGGTACAGCAGCAGGTCGACGCCGCGCCCGATACCGAACAGCTTGGCGATCCTGGTGGTGCCGTCCGGCCACACCACGGCCACGGCGTTGAGCACGACGAACAGGCTGAACGCCAGGCGCTTGCTGGCCTGCATGCGGACGCCGTGCTGCCCGCGGACGAACATGATCAGGAAGCCGACGATGCCGAGCAGCAGCAGGCCCTGGAAGATGTGGATCCGCATCACGTCACCGTCCGCGCCGGGCCATGGACATGTCGAACAGGATGTTCACGCCGTTGATCAGCGACTGGCCCTTGGCCCGTGAATAGTCGGTGTACAGCACGGTCACCGGGCACTCGACGACCCGCCACCGGGAACGGGCCAGGACGGCGGCGATCTCGGAGGCGTGCGCCATCCCGTTCTGGGTGATCCGCAGGTCGTCGGCGGCCGGCCGGGTGAACACGCGCAGGCCGTTGTGCGCGTCGGTCAGCTTCAGGCGGCGGGCGGTCGGGCTCAGGGCGACGACGGTACGGAGGACGGCGCGCTTGAGCCACGGCATGGTCTCGCTGCGCTGGTCGAGGAACCGGGAGCCGAGGACGACGTCGGCGGTGCCGGTGCGGGCCACGTCGAGCATGGCGACCACGTCTTCGACCCGGTGCTGGCCGTCGGCGTCGAACGTCACGAAGTACTGGCTGCCGGGGCGGCCCAGCGCGTACCGCAGGCCGGTCTGCAACGCGGCGCCCTGGCCCATGTTGATCGGGTGGCGGACCAGGTGGGCCCGGGTGCCGAGGATCTCCTGGGCGGAGTTGTCCCGGCTGCCGTCGTCGACGCAGACCACGTTGGGGAACGTCGCGAGGACGTGGTCGATCACGCTGGCGACGACCTTTTCCTCGTCGTACACCGGCATGACGATCCATACGTCGTGATTGTCGGAAAGGTCCACGCGCTCACCCCTCGGCCGTACGCGCGGCCATGATAGCCACGCGGTCACACCAGCCGTCGCACGAGTCGCCAGTACCCGCGCATGACGGCGTTGAGCGGGTCGGTGACCGCGGGCAGTTCGATGGCGGCCGGGTCGAGCCGGTCGGTCAGCACGCCCATCCACTCCCGGTCGGGCACCGTGCGCTCGCGCCGCAGCAGGTGCCGGCGCCGGCGGATGTGCCCGGCGTGGCCGGCGAGCCAGCGCCAGCCCCGCAGCTTGGCGCGCAGCCAGCCCTGCTTCGCCGCGAGCGCGACCATGCCCAGCTCCAGGCCGACCAGCGCGGGCGACAGCAGCAGCAGCGCCCGCCAGCCCCACAGCGTGGCCAGGAACATCAGCCGGTTGCGCTCGATCATGAAGTACTTGAACTCGTTGCGGGAGAACTCGTACCGGTGTACCGCGACCGCGTCCGGCACGTACACCACCCGCAGGCCGCGCCGCCACACCCGGATCGACAGCTCGGTGTCCTCGTGGTACGCGAAGTACTCGGCGTCGAAGCCGCCCAGCTCGCGCCACAGCGACCGGCGGATCACCATACAGGCGCCGCTGGCCACGGTCACGTCCGTCGGCTCGCCGCCCTCCTCCGGCTCGCCGAGCCGGCCGGCCCAGCTCAACCCCAGTACATGCACCGGGTTGCCGGCCGAGTTGATCAGCCGCGGGTCGTCGGCGAGCCGCACGCTGCCGCCGGCGATACCTACCTCGGGGTGGGCGGCCTCGTCGACCAGCCGGGCCAGCGTGGTCGGCTCCGCCACCGCGTCGCCGTTGACCAGGGCCAGGTACTCGCCGGTGGCGGCGTCCGCGCCGGCGTTGCAGCCGCCGGCGAAGCCGAGGTTGGTCCCGGGCCGGACCACGGTCACGCCGGGGATCCGTTCGAGGACCTCGACGTCGTCGGTGGTGCAACCGTTGTCGACCAGGACGACGTCGGCGACCACCTTCTCGGAGGCGAGCAGCGCCTCCACGCTGCGGCGCAGCCACGGCTCGGCCTGCCAGGCCAGCACGACGGCGGTCACGGTCGGCCCGGTCGGCGCAGTCATGGCGGCTAGCGTAGCGGCCCGGATGATCGGCACAACTTCCGGGAAGTTGTGGCCTCCGCGGGGTGCCATGGCCACTATTTCCGGGAAGTTGTGCCGATCATGGGAGCAGGTGAGGCAGGGCTTCGGTGAGAATGTCGTGCCAGTCCGGCAGCGGCTTCAGGCCGGCGGCCGCCCACCGGTCGTGACCCAGCACGCTGTACGCGGGGCGCTCGGCCGGGCGCGGGAACCGGTCGCTGGTGGTCGGGTGTACCCGGTCGGGGTCGAGGCCGGCACCGGCGAACACCGCGCGGGCCAGCCCGTACCAGGTCGTCTCGCCGGACGCGGTGCCGTGGTAGACCCCGGCCGGAGCGTCAGCCCGCAGACCCAGATCGACCAGGCGCCCGCGCGAGTGCGTACGACCAGGTGGGCTGGCCACGCTGGTCGTCGACGACATCGACGGTGTCGCGTACCCCGGCCAGCCGGAGCATGGTGGCGACGAAGTTCGGCCCGTGCGCCCCGTACAGCCAGGCGGTGCGCACGACGGTGCCGCCGGCCGCGAGGACGGCCCGTTCACCGGCGAGCTTGCTACGCCCGTACGCGTTGACCGGCTCGGTCGGAGCGTCCTCCGGATAGGGAGCGGAGGCGGTGCCGGGGAAGACGTAGTCGGTGGAGAGGTGGATCATGCGGGCGCCGGTGGCCCGGCAGGCGTCCGCCAGCAGCGCCGCGCCGTCGCCGTTGACCGCGATGCGCCGCCTCGTCGCCGTCTCCGCGCCGTCGACGTCGGTCCAGGCGGCCGCGTTGACCACGACGTCGTGACCGGCGACGGCGGCGCGGACCGCCGTCGGCGTCGCTCACGTCCAGGTCGGCCCGGGTCAGCGCGGTGACGGCGAAGCCACCAGCGGAAAGCGCCGCGACCAGGTCACGCCCGAGCATCCCGCCGGCGCCGGTGACGAGCCATCTCACAGTGCCTCCGGTGCGCCTCACGCGACGTCTTCCCTCGCCACCCCGAAACCCCGACTGCGTCGGCGGGGCGGCTCAGTCCAGACGCCGCGGCGCTCCGCTCCGCTCACAGTGCCGCCCGCTGCTTCAGCGGCTCCCACCAGGCCCGGTTGTCGCGGTACCAGGCGACCGTCTCGGCGAGCCCGTCGTCGAGGTCGACCGACGGGGCGTACCCGAGTTCCGCAGAGATCTTGGTGATGCTCAGCGAGTACCGTCGGTCGTGGCCCTTGCGGTCTTCGACCGGCTCGACCATCTCCCAGCCGGCGCCGCACGCGGCGAGCAGCCGCCCGGTCAGCTCGCGGTTGGTCAGCTCGGTGCCGCCGCCGATGTGGTACACCTCGCCGGCGCGCCCCTTGGCGAGCACCAGCGCGATGCCGGGCAGTGGTCGGCGACGTGCAGCCAGTCGCGGATGTTGCCGCCGTCGCCGTAGAGCGGGACGCGACGACCGTCCAGCAGGTTGGTCACGAACAGCGGGATGACCTTCTCCGGGAACTGGTAGGGCCCGTAGTTGTTGGAGCAGCGGGTGACCACCACGTCCAGGCCGTGCGTGCGGTGGTAGGCCAGCGCGAGCAGGTCGGAGCCGGCCTTCGACGCGGAGTACGGCGAGTTCGGCGCCAGCGGCCAGTCCTCGGTCCAGGAGCCTTCGTCGATCGAGCCGTACACCTCGTCGGTGGAGACGTGCAGGAACCGGCCGACGCCGGTGGCGCAATGCGGCGTCCAGCAGCGTCTGGGTGCCGAGCACGTTGGTGGTCACGAACGGCGCGGCGCCCAGGATCGACCGGTCGACGTGCGACTCGGCGGCGAAGTGCACGACCGCGTCGTGGCCGGCCAGCACGTCGTCGACCAGTGCCACGTCGCAGATGTCGCCCTCGACGAACCGCAGCCGCGAATCGCCGGCGACCGGCGCGAGGTTGGCCCGGTTGCCGGAGTAGGTGAGCTTGTCGAGCACGGTCACGCCGGTGGCCGACAGGCTCGGGTAGCCCCCGCCGAGCAGCGTGCGCACGAAATGCGAGCCGATGAACCCGGCGCCGCCGGTGACGAGGATCCTCACGAGGACGGGAGTTTATCGGAGCTTGGTGTCCAGCCCATGTGCCGGAAAGCCGACAGTGGCTCATGTCGTGTGCGCGCGGCCGGCCGGTACGCTCGCGACGTGCGTGGAATCCTTCTCGCCGGCGGCACGGGTTCGCGGCTGTGGCCGATCACGAAGGCGGTCTGCAAGCAGCTGATGCCGGTCTTCGACAAGCCGATGATCTACTACCCGCTCTCCACGCTCGTGATGGCCGGGATCCGCGAGATCCTGGTCATCACCACGCCCGACGACCAGGCGCAGTTCCAGCGGCTGCTCGGCGACGGCATCGCAGTTCGGCCTGCGGATCGAATACGCCGCCCAGCCCCGCCCGGAGGGCATCGCCCAGGCGTTCGTGATCGGCGCCGACTTCATCGGCGACGAGCCGGTCGCGCTGATGCTCGGCGACAACATCTTCCACGGCGTCGGCCTCGGCCGGCAGTTGCGCGAGTGCGCCGACGCTGGTCGGCGGGCGGATCTTCGCCTACCCGGTGGCCAACCCCGAGGCGTACGGCGTGGTCGAGTTCGACGCCGACGGCATGGTGCTCTCGATCGAGGAGAAACCCGAAAAGCCCAAGTCACGGTACGCGGTGCCGGGGCTCTACTTCTACGACAACCGGGTGGTGGAGATCGCCCGGTCGCTGCAGGCCCAGCGGCCGGGGCGAGCTGGAGATCACCGCGGTCAACGCGGCCTACCTGCGACCGGGGCGAGCTGCACGTGACCGTGCTCGACCGGGGCACCGCCTGGCTGGACACCGGTACGTTCGGCTCGATGGTGCAGGCGGCCGAGTTCGTCCGGGTGATCGAGGAGCGGCAGGGCTTCAAGATCGGCTGCATCGAGGAGGTGGCCTGGCGGGCCGGGTTCATCGCCGACGCCGAGCTGCGCGCGCTGGCCGAGCCGCTGACCAAGAGCGGGTACGGCGACTACCTGTTGGGTCTGCTGGAGTCGGGGAGTGTCTTCTGTGAAGCTGCGGGAACTGGGCATTTCGGGCGCCTGGGAGATCGAGCCGGTCCTGCACGGCGACCCGCGCGGGCTGTTCCTGGAGTGGTACCGCCACGACCTGTTCCAGGCCGAGACCGGCCACCCGCTGCGGCTGGCGCAGGCCAACCTGTCGGTGTCGGCGCGCGGGACGCGTCCGCGGCGTCCACTTCGCCGACGTGCCGCCCGGGCAGGCCAAATACGTCTCGTGCGTCCGGGGCGCCATGCTCGACGTGGTCGTCGACATCCGGGTGGGCTCGCCGACATTCGGCCGGTGGGAGGCGGTGCGCCTCGACGACATCGACCGCCGGGCACTCTACCTGTCCGAGGGGCTGGGGCACGCCGTTCTGCGCGCTCACCGACGACGCCACCCTGCTGTACCTGTGCTCGGAGAACTACAACCCGGCGGCCGAACACGCCATCCACCCGCTCGACCCGGCGCTCGGCATCGAGTGGCCGGTCGACGGCGAGCCGATCCTCTCCGCCCGGGACGCCGCCGCGCCGACCCTCGCCGAAGCGGCGGCCGTGGGGAAGCTTCCGCACTTCACCGCGTGTCGTGACCACATCGCGACCCTGCGTGCCAGAAAAGACTCGTGATCTACCGGCACCGAGTACGGCAGAACCGCCGCTGCGGCGGCTAATGTCTGTGCATGGACCGGCGCATCTTCGGACTGGAGACCGAGTACGGGGTCACCTGTACCTACCGTGGGCAGCGGCGGCTGTCCCCGGACGAGGTGGCGCGCTACCTCTTCCGCCGCGTCGTGTCGTGGGGGCGCTCCAGCAACGTCTTCCTGCGCAACGGCGCTCGGCTGTACCTCGACGTCGGCTCGCACCCGGAGTACGCGACTCCCGAGTGTGACTCGGTGCCGGATCTCGTCGCCCACGACAGAGCCGGCGAGCGCATCCTCGAAGGCCTGCTCGTCGACGCCGAGAAGCGGCTGCACGACGAGGGCATCGCCGGTGAGATCTACCTGTTCAAGAACAACACCGACTCGGCCGGCAACTCGTACGGCTGCCACGAGAACTATCTGGTCTCCCGGCACGGCGAGTTCGGCCGGCTGGCCGACGTGCTGATCCCGTTCCTGGTCACCCGGCAGCTGATCTGCGGCGCCGGCAAGGTGCTGCAGACCCCGCGCGGCGCGGTCTACTGCCTGTCCCAGCGGGCCGAGCACATCTGGGAGGGCGTCTCGTCGGCGACCACCCGCAGCCGGCCGATCATCAACACCCGCGACGAGCCGCACGCCGACGCCGAGCGGTACCGGCGGCTGCACGTGATCGTCGGCGACTCCAACATGAACGAGGTCACCACGCTGCTCAAGGTCGGCAGCGCCGACATCGTGCTGCGGATGATCGAGGCCGGCGTGCCGATGCGCGACCTGACCCTGGAGAACCCGATCCGGGCGATCCGCGAGGTCAGCCACGACGTCACCGGGCGGCGCAAGGTGCGCCTCGCCAACGGCAAGGAATGCAGCGCGCTGGAGATCCAGCAGGAGTACTACGCGAAGGCGACCGAGTTCGTCGAACGGCGCGGCACCGACGCGGCCACCAAGCGGGTCGTCGACCTGTGGGGCCGGGTGCTCCAGGCGGTGGAGAGCGGCGACCTGTCCGACGTCGACCGCGAGATCGACTGGGTCACCAAGCTGCGGGTGATCGAGGGGTACCAGCGCAAGCACGACCTGCCGCTGTCGCACCCCCGGGTGGCCCAGATGGACCTCGCCTATCACGACCTGCGCCGGGGTCGCGGGCTGTACGCGCTGCTGGAGAAGCGTGGCGCGGTCGACCGGGTGGCCACCGACGTGGAGATCTTCCAGGCCAAGGAGACGCCGCCGCAGACCACCCGGGCCCGGTTGCGGGGCGAGTTCATCCGGCACGCCCAGGAGCGCCGCCGTGACTTCACCGTGGACTGGGTCCACCTGAAGCTCAACGACCAGGCGCAGCGCACGGTCCTGTGCAAGGACCCGTTCCGCGCCTACGACGAGCGGGTGGACCGCCTGATCGCGTCCATGTGACGGTCATGATCGGCACAACTTCCCGGAAACAGTGGCCTCCCGGCGCCGCTGAGGCCACTGTTTCCGGGAAGTTGTGCCAGATTTACCCGCGGGTAGACTCGGCGGGCCATGGAGAGGGACGAATCCGCGCAACCGGAGCCGGGCGCTGACGAGCGGCCCGAGCGGTTCGGGCTGTTCTCGCTGCGGCGGGAGAAGATCGCCGCGGAGATCGCCCGCAACCGGCGCCGTGAGTACGCGGTGCCGACCTGGGCGCTGGCGCTGATCCTGGTGCTGTTCGTCGCGGCCTGGGCGACCTGGGTGATGCTCTCGTGACCGGGCCGGAACCGGATCTCGGCCGCCGCCGGCACACCCGGGCCAGCCGCTGGCTCGACGCCGCGCTGGCGCACCCGCTGACCGGGCGCGGCCGGGAGGCCGCCGCGAAGAGCCGCGACCTGGCCCGGCGCAGGCCGCGCGAGGTCGCCCTCGGCGCGGCCGGCGGCGTCCTCGCGATCATCGTCCTGATCGGCTTCGTCTCCTGTTCCGGCGGCGACGACGGCCAGCCCCAGGTACCGGCCGCGCAGCCGACGGTGTTCAGCGCGCCACCGCCGGAGCCGTCCGGGCCGCGACTGCCGTCCCCGACGACCAGGGCGACCGACGGGTGCCGGGGGCTGATCAGCGCCGCCCAGGTGTCGTCGGCGGCCGGCTTCGCGGTCACCGGTTCCGGTGGCGACGCGGCGGCGGCCGTCAGCGGGTACACCGACGCGGTGCGCGCCCAGGGCCTGGACGCCAACGTCCGGCTGTGCCCGTTCGGCAACGCCGGTGGCGACCAGGTGTACGTGCTGGCGATGACGTTCGCCGACGCCGGGCAGGCCACCAGGATGTACGCGAGCGGCCAGGTCGGGCCGGCGGGCTCGCAGCCGGTGGCCGGGGTCGGCGACGCCGCGGCGTCCGACGGGGTCAGTACCCTGCTGGCCCGCCGCGGTCGCAGCCTGGTGCTGGTCCTCCTGATCCGCCCCCGGCAGCCCACCGTCGACCACGGCGGGGCGCTGCGCGCGGTCGCCCAGGCCGCGCTGGCGAAAGTGTAAGTTGCAAGACGCTTAGCATCGCTTACTGTTACCGGGATGGTGGACGAACCCCGGCACCCCGGCTGGCTGCTGGTCCTGCTCGGCGCGATGACCGGCCTCGGTCCGTTCTCCATGGACATGTACCTGCCGGCGCTGCCGCACATCGCCGACGAGTTCCACGCCAGTGCCTCGGTCGTCCAGCTCACCCTGACCGCCTGCCTGCTCGGGCTCGCGCTCGGCCAGTTGCTGATCGGCCCGCTCAGCGACCGGTGGGGCCGGCGTCGGCCGGTCCTGGTCGGCCTCGCCCTGTACACGGTGATGTCGCTGCTGTGCGCGCTCGCCCCGTCGGCGGAGGTGCTGAGCTTGGCCCGCCTCGCGCAGGGCATGGCCGGCGGGGTCAGCGTCGTGGTCGCCCGCGCGGTGGTCCGCGACCTGCACAGCGGGGCCGCCGCGGCGGCGTACTTCTCCCGGCTGGTCCTGGTCTTCGGGGTGGCGCCCGTGGTGGCGCCGAGCATCGGCGGGCTGGTGCTGCGGATCACCGACTGGCGGGGCGTGTTCGTCGTCCTCGCGGCGATCGGCGTGCTCATCCTCGTCGCGGTGTACGCCGGCCTGCCGGAAACCCTGCCGGCCGTCCGGCGCCGGGCCGGCGGGCTCGCCGACACCGCACGCGGCATGCGCGCGCTCCTGCGCGACACCGGCTACATCGGGTACGTGGTGGCGCTGGGCATGGCCGGAGCCGGCCTGTTCGGGTACATCTCCGGCTCGTCGTTCGTCCTGCAACGCGTCTACGGCGCCTCGCCGCAGGTCTACGGCCTCCTGTTCGGCCTCAACGCGCTCGGGTTCGTGCTCGTCGGGCAGCTCAACGGCCGCCTGGTCCGCCGGGTGCCGCCGCGCCGGCTGCTCGGCATCGGGCTGGTCTGGCTGCTCGCGGCCGGGGTCGGCGTCCTGGTCGCCACCCGCTGGCACAGCCTGGTCGCGGTCGCGGTGCCGCTGTTCGGGTTCATGGGAGCGCTCGGCATGGTGCTGCCCAACACCATGGCGCTGGCGCTGGACCTGCATCCGGACCGGGCCGGCACGGCGTCGGCGCTGCTCGGGGCGGCCCAGTCGCTGCTCGGTGCGGCCGCCGCCCCGCTGGTCGGCCTGGCCGGTGAGGACACCGCAACCCCGATGGCGCTGACCATGACCGCGGCGGCGGTGGGCGCCCTGCTCGCCTTCGTCGCCACCGCGAAGATCGGCACAACTTCCGGCAAGTTGTGGCCTCAGCGGGAGCCCGAGGCCACTACTTCCGGGAAGTTGTGACGATCAAGCCAGCGGCGTGCCGGCCGGCGGCCGCGGCCGCGAGGAAATAGGCGTGATCGGCGTCCAACGGGCGGCCCATCGTCGACAGCGTCACCGGCACCGCGCGCAGCGCCTCGTCCAGGCCGTCGACCGGGACGGTCACCACGCGGTGCCGGGCGCCCAGCGGCGCCACCGCCTCGGTCACCCCCAGCGCGGGATCGAGGCCGGCCGGCAGCACCAGGTCGGCCGGCGCCAGCGCCACCCGCCCGTACGCGGTCAGGCTGTGGTGCGACACCCCGTAGTGGCGGTCGCGCGGGTCCGCCGCCGAGATGCGCAGCGACCCGACCGGTCGCCCGCCGAGCGCCGCCGCCGCGTTGACCGCCTCACCCACCGAAACCCCGGAAAACCCCCATCGGGTACCCGTACCGAGGTTGCCCGGGCCCTGTGCCACCACGATCACGTCGGCGGCCAGCGCGTGCCGGGCGGCGAGCAGGCCGGCGTGCACGTTGGTCGCCTCCAGGTCACCGCCGAACGCCTGCCCGACGGTCACCACACCGGCGAGCCGGCCGGTGAGCGCGTCGAGGGTACGCGAGAACCAGGCCGGCAGCGCCCCGCCGTCGGTCATCAGGTAGGCGACCCGGGCGTCCGGACGGTCGGCGTGCACCCCGGCGAGCACGGCGGGCAGGGCGGAGTGCAGGTCGGCGGTCACCACGGGCGCGCCGTCGATCGAGTCGGCTGCGGCCAGTACCCCTCGATGGGGTGAGTGTTCTTCGTCGGCTGCCAGGACCACGGCCTGCAACGGGGTGTAGCGGGCCTTCACCACGTGCCCGGGCCGGTCCGCGTCGGCGGGCAACCGGTCCGGCACGGCCACGACCAGGGCATATCCGCCGGTGCCCAGGCCGAGCGCGAGCGCGTTGACGTTGAGCAGAACGGTGTCGCCCGGGGCCGGCTCGCCGACCAGCGCCGGATAGGCCAGCGCGCGCACCGACCGCGGATCCTCCGGGCGGTGGCGCTCGAGCGCCACGTCCAGCTCGACGGCGCCCCGCCAGCGCCGCCGGACGCCGGTGACCGTGCCGCGCCGCCATCGGATCATGACGCCACGTTAACTCACCAGGATCTAGCACGAATGTCGAGTGTCACCTAGCGTGGATGTGCCGCTCTCAACGGAGCGCTAGTGACAGCTTCCTGTCCGGAAGCGTCCAGGTCTGACACCCGTCGGGTAACGAGCTGCCTGGTTCCCGTTGCGGCAACACGTTCGTGCTGCGCGGGCACCCGGCCACGAAAGGGCCGGGTGGGGTTTTCCCCTCCGCGGGCATGCCGATCAACGTCGGCTGACGGGCCGACCCTCTGCCGGTCCCCGGCCTGAGCACCCCATGTGAGGGGCTTCCCAGCGAGCTGGGCCTCGCCCCAGGCGGCGAGGTTAATGGCAGCGTTGACATCCCGGTCGAGCCGGGTTCCGCACGCTGTGCACGTCCAGGCACGGCATCGCAGCGTGAGGCCTTGGTTCTCGACCGCACAGTGTGAGCAGCGCTTGGACGAAGGAAAGAACCGAGGCGCAACAAGCAGTCGTGACTCGGGAAGTTTGTAGGTGAGCTGTCGGCGAAACTCTGCGAATGCGGCGTCGGCGAGGCGCCGGTTCAGACCGCGCTTACGAGCGCCACCCCGCGCTGTCAACCCTCGCACGTTGAGGTCCTCGATAATGATCATCGCGCTGTGGCCAGCGAGCCGGCTGGTGAGCTTGTGCAGCCGATCTGCCCGCTGGTTGCGGATCCTCCGGTGTATGCGTGCGAGCCGTCGTTGGCAGTCTGCGCGGCGGTGCGATGGGGACTTCCTAGGATGCGGTAAACCCACATCCTGTCCGTGCACTCGGTCCTTGCGGGATAGGGCGCGCTGCGTCGCCCGCAGCTTTCGTTCTGCCCTGAGTAGAGCGTTTGCTCCGTTTACGGTGAGCAGGACTTTGCCAGAGCTGGCTGCGGCAACCGCCAAGGTCTTCACACCGAGATCCACCCCAATGGCTGCTGTCGGTGTTGCGCCCTTCGACGTTTCGTACCTGGTGGTGGTGCGCTCGACTGTCAGCGACGCCCACCAGTCGCCGCAGGCATCACGGAATACCTTTGCCGACACGACCCTGGCACGGCGCCGCCGCACAAGCCGTCGGACTTTGGCTTGTCGTGCATCGGGCGAGGCGATACGCACCTCGCCCAGCTTCGGCAGCAGCAGTCGGCCGGGCCGCAGCTCGAGAGTCTCGCACACCCGAAACGACCACTCGCCGCGGCGGGACTTGAACCTGGGAAAGCCCTTCTTGCCCGCCATCCAGTCCCGGTGTGCTCTCACCGCCTGCCGAATGGCGAACAGGTACAGCTTGCTCGGGTACTGCGCATGCCACGATGCGCGCTCCGCCCGCGTCTCGTACCAACGGGTTTGCATATCAATGGCGGTCAGCGGCTTCGGTAGCTCGGTCTTGGCCACGGCGGCGGCCCGTTGCCGGGCCCACTCATCCTGCTGCGCTCGTAGGAGCTCAACAGCGAAGTTGTAGGCGACGCGAGCGGCTCCGGCGCAACCCGCCAGGTATCCGGCCTGGACGTTGTTCACGTCCAACCGGATCCGCACCCCCTCGTGCCGAGCACCAACACCCATGGGCAGATCGTTCCACGGGGGTCTGACACTTCCCGTACTAATGTTCGGATGGACCCGCGTGGCCGGCGGCACCGGGGCCGCGACACTGCTAGTTTTTGACCGTGTCGCGTAGCCGCACCGAGCGCCTCGTCAACCTCGTGATCTGCCTGCTTGCCACCCGTCGTTTCCTGACCGCGGCGCAGATCGCCGCGACCGTGCCCGGCTACGAGCATGACCCCGAGGACCCGCGCGACCACGAGGCGTTCCAGCGCAAGTTCGAGCGGGACAAGGCTGAGCTGCGCGACCTGGGCGTGCCGCTGGAGACCGGCACCGCGAGCGTGTTCGACAACGAGCCGGGGTACCGGATCGGCCGCGGTGAGTACGCGCTACCCGACATCCACCTGGGCCCCGACGAGGCGGCGGCGGTCGGCATCGCGGCCCGGCTGTGGCAGCACGCCGGCCTCGCGGCGGCCGCGTCGTCGGCGCTGACCAAGCTACGCGCGGCCGGCATCGACGTCGACCCGCACGCCACGCTCGGGGTGGAGCCGGTGGTGCGGGTGGATCCGGCGTTCGAGCCGCTCACCGCCGCGGTGCGGGACCGGCAGGGGGTCACGTTCGAATACCGCACGCCCGAGGACGACCAGGCGACCACCCGACGGTTGCAGCCGTGGGGCGTGGTCTGCTGGCGCGGCCGGTGGTACGTGGTCGGTCACGACCTGGCCCGCCAGGCGGCGCGCTGCTTCCGGCTGTCCCGGATCGTCGGGTCGGTGCGCCGCTTCGGCCGGCCGGGCGCCTACGAGCCGCTCGACGTCGACCTGATCAGCTATGTGGCGCGCTGGACCGGGCCGGTCGAGCGGTCCGGCCGGGCCACCGTGCTGGTGCGCAAGGGTCGCGGGGCAGGCATCCGCCGGTACGCCGAGGAGGTCCACCCCGGCGACGACGGCGACCGGGTGGTGCTGCGCTTCGCCGACGCCGAGGGGCTGGCGTCCTGGCTGGTCGGGTACGGTTCGGACGCGCTGGTCCTGGATCCGCCGGAGGTGCGCGGCTTCGTGGTGAAGCGGCTGCACGAGATCGCTGGCGCGCACGCGGGGGTGGGATCGTGACCGACCGGCTGTCCCGGCTGCTCAACCTGGTGCCGTACCTGCTGGCCCGGCCGGGGATCGCGGTCACCGAGGCGGCCGCCGACCTCGGCGTCACCGAGCGGCAGCTGCGCGAGGACCTGGAGCTGCTGTGGGTGTGCGGGCTGCCCGGGTACGGGCCGGGCGACCTGATCGACATGGCGCTCGACGGCGACCGGATCACGATCACATACGACGCCGGCATCGACCGGCCGCTGCGGCTCAACCGCGAGGAGGCACTGGCCCTGGTCGTGGCGCTGCGCCTGCTCGCGGAGACACCAGGTGTCGGGCACCGGGACGCGATCGAGCGCGCCCTCGCCAAGATCGAGAGCGCGGCTGGTGACGAGGCCAGCCCGCCGGTGGCGGTGCGGCTGCCCGGCAATCGGGACCGGCTGGCGGCGCTGCGCAGCGCGGTGGAACGGGGGCGGGCGCTGCGGATCACGTACTACACGGCGACCCGGGACGAGACCACCATCCGGGTGGTCGACCCGATGCGGATGCTGGTCGTGGGGGACCGGGCCTACCTGGAGGCGTGGTGCCGGCGGGCCGAGGCGGTCCGGCTGTTCCGGGTCGACCGCATCGACGCGTTCGACGAGCTGGACGAGCCGGCGGCGCCACCCCCGGACGCGGAGCCGCACGACGTGCGGGACGGGGTCTTCCAGGGCACCCCCGACCAGCCGTTGATCACGCTGCGGGTCAGCCGGGGCGCCCGCTGGATCACCGAGTACTACCCGTGCGAGGAGGTACGCGCCGAGCCCGGCCAGCACTGGCTGGTCTCGCTGCGCGCCTCCGACCTGGCCTGGGCCCGCCGACTGGTGCTCGGACTGGGCCCGGAGGTAACCGTGGTAGGTCCGCCGGAACTCAGCGAGGCGGTAGGCGCCGAGGCCCGGACCGCCCTGGCCGCGTACGACGAGCCCGTCTGACGCGGGCAGGTCCGCGCAGCGACCGGGCTGCGGGGGGACTAGGGTCGGACGTGTGATTTGGTATGTCGTCGGTGCGATCGCGGTCGCCGGGCTGCTCGTCCTCGGGGTGGCGGCCGCCCTGTTGCTGCGCCGGCTCGGTGCGCTCGGCATCGCGGCGCGGCGGCTGAAGCTGCGGCTCGACGAGGCCCAGCGGCTCATGCCGAAGGTGGACGCCCTCCAGCAGCGGGCCGAGCAGCTAGCGCAGGATTTGGCCGCGATCGAGGACCGGACCGAGTTGCTGCGCGCGTCCCGGGCCCGGGAGCCCTAAGAATCGTTAACAAAGGTTGCCGAAGGTTGACGATCCGGGCGCGGTTGGTCAAGACTTCATCGGGCCGGGCTCCATACGGAACCGGTCTGGGTCGGGCGCGCAAACACACGTACGATGAGCTCGACGCTGACGACAACTGCGAGGTGGCTTTCCGATGGGTGCTCTCCGGCCGTGGCACATTGCCATTCTGGTGGTGGTCCTGATCCTGCTGTTCGGGGCGAAGCGCCTGCCTGACGCCGCCCGTTCCCTGGGCCGGTCGATGCGGATCCTCAAGGCCGAGACCCGCGGCCTGGCCGACGACGACGTCAACGCCAAGGCCGAGGCGCAAAACGGCCGCCAGTCGCTGCCCAAGTCCGAGGACGACAAGCCGAGCTACGTCGACCCGGTCGACCGCGTCCGCGACAAGTAACGACAAGTAAGTAGTCGTGGCACTTCCGGTCCGGCGGCGGCGAAACAACCAGTTCGAGCGGGCCGCTGACGGCTCCATGACCCTCATGGAGCACCTGCGCGAGCTGCGCGGCAGGCTGTTCAAGGCATCCCTCGGCGTGCTCGCCGGCTTCATCGTCGGGTTCTTCCTCCTCGCCAAGCTGGCGATGAAGACCATCAACGCGCCGTACTGCGACCTGATGCTGCGCTCCACCCTCGCGCACAACAACCACACCCTGCCGCCCGGCTACCACTGCCCGTTGCAGGTGCTCGGCCCCACCGACTACTTCGTGCTCCAGATGAAGATCGGGCTGTGGGTCGGCCTGATCGTCGCCGCCCCGATCTGGCTCTACCAGCTGTGGGCCTTCATCGCCCCCGGCCTGCACCGGCACGAGCGCCGCTGGGCATACGCGTTCGTCGCCGCCGCCGCCCCGCTGTTCGCCGGTGGCGCGGTCCTCGCGTACTACGTGGTGGCGAAGGGCCTCCAGTTCCTGTTCTCGTTCACGCCGAGCAACGTCTCGACCAACCTCGAGGTCACCCGCTACGTCGACTTCATCACCGGCCTCATGCTGCTGTTCGGGGTGGCCCTGGAGTTCCCGCTGGTCGTCGTCCTGTTCAACCTGGCCGGCCTGGCCAGCGCCCGTCGGCTGCTGAGCTGGTGGCGGGTCGCGGTGTTCCTGTTCTTCGCGTTCTCCGCGATCATGACGCCGACGCCCGACCCGTTCGGTATGTCCGCGCTCGCGCTCGTGCTCACCGCGCTGTACTTCGGGGCGGTCGGGTTCGCGTTCGTCAACGACCGGCGCCGGGCCCGCCGGCACCGCGACGACTTCGGCGACTACAGCGACGACGAGATCTCGTCGCTGGACTACGACGCGGAGCCCGTCGAGGCCGGCCAGCCGGTGGGCGGCGCCTCGCCGGTCGAGCAGCCCTCGCCGGTCACCCGGCCGCGGCCGCTGGACAGCCGTTACGACGACTTCACCTGACGCTCACCCGGCCGTACGCTGCTGGCCGTGACCCAGAGCGCCGCTTCAGAGACCGGCCGTGGCACGCTCGCCGTGCTCGCCAACCCGGCCGCGGGTCGGGGGCGGATCGCCCGCCTGCTGCCCGACGTCGTGGCGCGCCTGGGCGCCACCGGCCGGCCGGTGACGACCGTGGAGGCCGGCAGCGCGGCCGAGGCCGAGGATGCCGCCCGCGCCGCGCTCGCAGCCGGCGCCACCGCGCTGGTGGCGGTCGGCGGGGACGGCACCGTGCACACCGCGTTGCAGGTGGTCGGTGGCACCGGGGTACCGCTCGGGATCGTCCCGGCGGGCACCGGCAACGACTTCGCCCGGGCGGTGGGCGTACCCGATGATCCGATCGCGGCGGCGGACGCCATCGCGCACGCGGCCGGCACCCGACCCGTCGATCTGGCCCGGATGACCGACGCCGCCGGGCGGATCCGCTGGTTCGGCGCGGTGCTGGGAGCCGGGTTCGACGCGGTGGTCAACGAGCGGGCCAACGCGATGCGGTTCCCGCGCGGGCCGCGCCGCTACGACCTCGCCGTGCTGGCCGAGCTGGTCCGGCTGCGGCCGCGCCGCTACACGCTCACCCTCGACGGGGTGCCGCAGACCATCGACGCGGTGCTGGTCGCGGTCGGCAACACGGCCAGCTACGGCGGCGGCATGCGGATCTGCCCGGCCGCCGACCCGACCGACGGGCTGCTCGACGTCGTGGTGGCCGGCCGGATGGGGCGGCTCACCCTGATGCGGATCAAACCCAGCGTGTACCGGGGAAGCCACGTCGAGCATCCGCTGGTCTCCTGCTTCCAGGCGCGGACGGTGGCGCTCGCCGCGGACGGGATCACCGCGTACGCGGATGGCGAGCGCGCGTTCCCGTTGCCGGTAACGATCACCTGCGTCCCCGGCGCGCTCACCCTCTTCTCGTCGATCTAGGACGAATGGTGCCCGGCGTGCCGGTTTTGTCCCACCATTCGTCCTAGATCGACGGGATTTCGAGCAGGGTGAGGACCGAACCCAGGGCGCTCGCGGCGCCGGGGGGTGGGGCGGGCATGATCAGCGCCTGGCAGCCGGCGCCGACCGCGCCCGCGTCGGCCGGCGTGTCGCCGACCATCAGCGCCTGCTCCGGCTCCACCCCGAGCAGCCCGCACGCCCGCAGGAAGATCGCCGGGTCCGGCTTGCAGCGGCCCACCTCGTACGAGAGCACGTACTCGTCGACCAGCGCACCGAACCCCAACTCGGCACAGATCTCCCGGATGTCGAAGCCGATGTTGCTGACCACGGCCACCGGTACCGAGGCCGCCCGGAGCGCCTCCAGCGTCGGCACGGTGTCCGGGTACAGCACCCAGCCGGACGGGACCAGCAGCCGCTCGTACAGCGCGTCGGCCAGCCCCTCGATCTCGCCGGCCACCCCGTCGATCAGCCCGGTGTACGCGGCCCGGTGGGCCTGCGGGAGCAGGTCCCGGTCGGCGTACACCTCGGCCAGGTGCGGCGGCACCCGGTACGGCGGCGGCCCACCGGCCCGGCCGGCGGTGACCAGCCGGTCGGCGAGCCCGGTGGCCCGCAGCCGGTCGAGCGTCACACCACAGCTGCGGGCGGCCTCCTGTACCCAGATAATCGGGTCCTCGACCTGCACAAGCGTCCCGTGGAAATCGAACAGCACCGCCCGCGGCGGCTCGGTCTGGCGAGGATCGGGCACGCCGAGCACGATACCGAGCGGCGGGAACCGCCCTGCCTTGCCTAGGCTGGTGTCATGAGCAGCCCGGCCGAGCGGCACGCCGCCGCCCGCCGGCGAGCGGCCGACCAGGCCCGTTTTCCGGCCCTGCACGAGTTCACCGACCAGCTCCCGTTCGGCCTCGACGAATTCCAGCGGGACGCCTGCGAAGCCCTCGAACGCGGCAGCGGCGTGCTGGTCTGCGCGCCGACCGGCGCCGGCAAGACCGTCGTCGGCGAGTTCGCCGTGCACCTGGCCCTGAGCGGCGCGGCTGGCCCCACCCGCAAGTGCTTCTACACCACGCCGATCAAGGCGCTGTCCAACCAGAAGTTCCGCGACCTCGTGGAGCGCTACGGCGCCGACCAGGTCGGCCTGCTCACCGGCGACAACGCGATCAACGGGGACGCGCCGGTGGTGGTGATGACCACCGAGGTGCTGCGCAACATGCTCTACGCGGGTTCGGAGACGCTGGACGGCCTCGCGTACGTGGTGATGGACGAGGTGCACTACCTCGCCGACCGGTTCCGCGGCGCGGTCTGGGAAGAGGTGATCATCCACCTGCCGGAGTCGGTGACTCTGGTCTCACTGTCGGCCACGGTATCCAACGCCGAGGAGTTCGCCGACTGGCTGGTCACCGTCCGCGGGCACACCGAGGTCGTGGTCAGCGAGCACCGGCCGGTCCCGCTGTGGCAGCACATGCTGGTCGGCAAGCGGATGTTCGACCTGTTCCACGACGCCGAGGCGGCCCAGAAGCACGACGTACACCCGGAGCTGCTGCGCTACTCCCGCGAGATGCTGCGCCGGCTCGACGGCGACACGTGGAGCGGGCGGCCCCGGGCCGGCGGGCGCGGCCGGCGCTGGCTGTCGCCGTCGCGCCCCGACATCGTCGAGCGGCTCGACCGGGAGGGGCTGCTCCCGGCGATCCTGTTCATCTTCAGCCGGGCCGGCTGCGACGCGGCCGTCCAGCAGTGCCTGCATGCCGGGCTGCGGCTGACCGCGCCCGGACGAGCGCGCCGAGATCCGCCGCGTCGTCGAGGCGCGCATCGCCGCACATCCCCAGCGAGGACCTGCCGTGCTCGGCTACTGGGAGTGGCTCGACGGGCTCGAACGCGGCCTCGCCGCCCACCACGCCGGCATGCTGCCCGCGTTCAAGGAGGTCGTCGAGGAGCTGTTCGTCCGCGGCCTGGTCAAGGCCGTCTTCGCCACCGAGACCCTGGCCCTGGGCATCAACATGCCGGCCCGCTGCGTGGTGCTGGAACGGCTGGTCAAGTACAACGGCGAGGCGCACGTCGACCTGACCCCGGGGGAGTACACCCAGCTCACCGGCCGGGCCGGGCGGCGCGGCATCGACGTCGAGGGGCACGCCGTGGTGGTGTGGTCGCCCGAGATCGACCCGCGGCACGTGGCCGGCCTGGCGTCCACCCGCACCTACCCGCTGCGGTCGAGCTTCCGGCCCTCGTACAACATGGCGGTCAACCTGGTCGGCACGGTCGGCGCCGAGCCGCCGCCCGGGAGCTGCTGGAGTCGTCGTTCGCGCAGTTCCAGGCCGACCGGTCGGTGGTCGGCCTGGCCCGGCAGGTGCAGCGCAACGCCGAGACGATCGCAGGCCTACGGCGCGCGACGCTGACCTGCCACCTCGGCGACTTCGACGAGTACTTCGCGCTGCGGGTCGCGATCGCCGACCGGGAGCGGAGCCTGGCCCGGCAGGGCGCGCGCAGAAGCGGGCGGCGGCGGTCGCGTCGCTCGAGCGGCTGCGGATCGGCGACGTGATCCGGGTGCCGCACGGGCGGCGGGCCGGCCTGGCCGTCGTGCTCGACACCGGCACCGCCGGGTTCGGCGAGCCGCGCCCGCTGGTGCTCACCGAGGACCGGTGGGCCGGCCGCGTCTCGTCCGGCGACTTCGGCGAGCCGGTCGAGGCGCTGGCCCGGATCCGGGTACCCAAGCACTTCAACCACCGCTCGCCGCAGGCGCGCCGCGACCTGGCCGCGTCGCTGCGCGCGGCGGCCGGGGCCTCCGAGCGCGGGCTGTCGGGCGGCCCCGGTCGCCGAAGCCGGACCCGGGCGGTCGCCGCCGACGACGCGCAGCTCGCCCGGCTGCGGGAACGGATGCGCGCCCACCCCTGCCACGCCTGCCCGGACCGGGAGGAGCACGCCCGCTGGGCCGAGCGCCGCCGGCGGCTGCAGCGCGACACCGAGGCGCTGCAGGCCAAGGTGTCCGGCCGGACCGGCTCGCTGGCCCGCACCTTCGACCGGGTCTGCGCGCTGCTCACCGATCGGGGCTACCTGACCGCGGCCGGCGCAGGTCACCGACGCACGGCCGGATGCTCGGCCGGATCTGGACCGAGGCCGACCTGCTGGTCGCCGAGTGCCTGCGCCAGGGTGTGTGGGACCGGCTCGACCCGGCCGAGCTGGCCGCCGCCGTGTCGGTGGTGGTCTACGAGGCCCGGCGGGAGTCCGAGGACCGGCCGTCGCTGCCGCGCGGCCCGGTCTCCGACGCGGTCGACGCCACCCTGAAGCTGTGGCTGGAGCTGGAGAACGCCGAGGCCGACCACGGTTTGCAGCTCACCCGCGAGCCGGATCTCGGCTTCGTCTGGCCGATGTACCGGTGGGCCCGCGGCGAGCCGCTGGCCAAGGTGCTCGCCAGCGCGCACGGCATCGACGGCGAGATGCCGGCCGGCGACTTCGTCCGCTGGGCCCGCCAGGTGGTCGACCTGCTGGGCCAGCTCGCCGAGGCGGCGGGCGCATCCACACCGGTGCGCAAGAACGCCCGCGACGCCATCGCCGCGGTGAACCGGGGTGTGCTGGCCTACACCGTGGCGGCCTGAGCCTCTTTAGCCGCCTTTCACCCGTCCTGGGTGATGGAAGCGGACCCGGGCCGCTCCTACGTTGGCGGGCATGCGGTCCCTGACGACAACCGACACGACAACTGAGCTGGTCAACCGGTTGATGTCGACGACCTGGGAGGACCTGGCCCGGCTGGTCTCGTTCCGCTCGGTCGCCGACCCGATGCAGGCGATGTGCGCGAGCGACCGCACCACCGAGCGCGACCGTACCGCACGGCACCTGGTCGCCGCGCTCTGCCAACTCGGCGTCCGGACCCGGCTGTACCAGACCGGCGACGGCAGCTGGGCGGTGCTCGGCACGGCACCGGCTCCACCGGGCGCGCCGACCATCCTGGTGTCGTGCCACTACGACGTGGACGCGGCCGGCGCCGAGTCGCTGTGGCGCAGCCCGCCGTTCCGGCTCACCGATCGCGACGGCCGCTGGTACGGACGCGGCAGCGCCGACGGCAAGGGCGACATCGCCGCGCTGCTGTCCACGCTGCGCATCCTCGGCGGCGGCGACTATCCGGTCGGGATCACCGTGCTCGCCGGCGGCTCGGCCCGGCAGGGTACCGGCGGGATGGAGGCGTTCGTACCGGCCCGCGCCGACCTGCTGCGCGCCGACGCGATCATCGTGTACGGCTGCGGCAGCGTGGCCGCCGGGATACCGACCCTGACCACCTCGCTGCGCGGGTACACGGCCGTCGACGTCACCGTGGACACCCTGGCCGGCGGGGCACCGTCCGGCACGCTCGGCGGTGCCGCGCCGGACGCCCTAGCCGCGCTCGTGCGCATCCTCGCGACCCTGCACGACGAGCACGGCAACACCGCCATCCGGGAACTGGACACCGGGCAGCGCTGGGCCGGCGCGCACTACTCCGACGACCGGTACCGCCGGGACGCGAACCTGCTCGACGGCGTCGACCTGCTCGGCGACGGGACCGTGGCGGACATGCTGTGGGCCCGGCCCGCGCTGACCATCCTCGGCATCGACTGCCCGCCGGTACTCGGTTGCACCGCCGAGTTGCAACCGAGCGCCCGGGCCCGGCTGGAGCTTCGGGTACCGCCCGGGGTGGCCGCCCCGCAGGCGCGGGAGGGGCTCGCCGCCCACCTGGAGGCCGTGGCGCCCTGGCACGTCCGGGTCGACGTCTCGGCGGTGGCGAGCGAGGAACCGTTCCAGGCCGGTACCGACGGGCCGGCATACCAGGCGATGGCCGCCGGCATGGCCGACGCGTACGGGCTGCCGCCGACCGCCGCCGGGCAGGGCGGCTCGATCCCGCTGTGCACCGTCTTCCAGGACACCTTCCCGGACGCCGAAATCATGATCATGGGAGTCGCCGATCCGGTGTCGCGGATGTACGCGCCGGACGAGAGCGTCGACCCGGCCGAGCTGGAACGCATGGCACTGGCGCAGGCCAGGTTCATGCAGCTGTACCCGACCGTGTACCGGTAGCAGAGGAGTGTCGATGAACCACCCGCCCGTCCCCGCCCCGACTCAGCGGCCGGCGCCACCAGGGCCGCCCGCGACCGGATCCGCACCGGTACCGGAGAACCGGCCGACGTCCGCGCCGGCGCCCCGAACGGCGTCCCCGCCGGCGTCCCGGCCGACGTCCCCGCCGGCGCCGGAGCTGACCGGGGAGGACGCGTACCTGATCGACGAGAAGGTCGGGCTGCAGGCGTACTCCGGCTTCGAGTCGGCGCTGCGCGGGTACGACCGGCGCCAGGTGGACCGATACGTCACCCGTACCCAGCGGCGCATCGACGAGTTGACCGCGGAGCTGGCGGTGGTCGGCCGGCGCGAGCGCGAGCTGCTGTCCCGGGTCGAGGACCTGTCCGGCTCGGTGACCCGCTGCACCTGCGGCCCGGACCGGGTGGAATCCGAAGTGGTCGGCATCCGGCTGCGGCAGATCCTCGACCTGGCCCACGAGGAGGCCGAGGACGCGCGCCGCCGGGCCGGTGAGGAGAGCCAGGCGATGCGCGAGGAGGCGACCGGGGTACTGGCCCAGGCCCGCCGGGACGCCGAACGCGCGGCCGCCGACTTCGAGATCGCGCTCGCCGACCGGCGGTCCGCCGAGGCCGCCAAGGACGCCGAGCGGCGGGCCGCCATCGACGGCTGGGCCGACCAGCGGGTCGGCGAGGCCCGGGAGAACGCGCGCCGGCTCATCGAGCACGCGTCGGGCGTCAGCGGCCAGGTCGTGGCGTCGGCGCGCTGGCTGGTTGACGCGCTCGGCGCGCACCGGGACGCGCTGACCGAGCAGCTCAACGGGGTACGGCGCCGGATCGAGGCGCTGCCGGCGATCGAACCGGCCGCCGCGGTCGCCGCCGTCGACCAGGCAGCCCCCACTGCCGCCGCGAAGCCGCCGCCAGCCGCCGCCGCGAAGCCGCCGCCGGGCGCGCGGCCCACCCCAAAGCCCGCGCCCCCGCCCGCCGCGCCCGCCCCCCAGCCCGCGATCAAGGAGAAATGAACACGGTAGGGAGATCAAACCGTGTACATTTCTCCAAGATCGGCGAGAAGGGGGCCGGACCTCAGCGGGTCAGCGCGTCCAGCACGCGGCGAGCCGCGCCGGCGATGTTCCACCGCTCGGCGAGGGCCAGCACCCGGTCGCCGTCGGGCACGGTGGGCAGGCTCCCGTCGACCGCGGGCACCGGCACGTCCCGGGCGACCCGGACCACCTCCGGCGCCACGCGCAGGTAGTCGTCGGCGGCGCGTAGCTTCGCCCGCAGGCCGGGCGCGAAGGCGGCCGCCGGGTCGTCGAGCGCGGCTAGCACCCCGTCGAGGCTGCCGTGCCGGTCGACCAGCCGGGCCGCCGTCTTCTCGCCGACGCCGGGCACACCGGGCAGTCCGTCGCTCGGGTCGCCGCGCAGCGCCGCGAAGTCCGCGTACTCGGCCGCCGAGACGCCGTACTTCTCGCGTACCGTCGCATTGTCGTAGACCGCGAGCTTGGCCACGCCCCGCCCGCAGTAGAGCACGCGGACGCCGCGGTCGTCGTCGATGACCTGGAACAGGTCGCGGTCGCCGGAGGCGACCTCGATCGGGCCCGGCTCGCGGGTCGCGAGCGTGCCGATGACGTCGTCGGCCTCGTAGTCCTTGGCGCCGACCGCGGGCACGCCGAGCGCGTCGAGCGCGTCGAGGATGATCGGGATCTGGCGGGCCAGGCCGTCGGGGACGATCTCGCCGCCGGCCGGGCTGAGCCGGTGCGCCTTGTACGTGGGCAGCAGCGCCACCCGCCAGGCCGGCCGCCAGTCCTCGTCGAGCGCGCACACCACGCGGCCGGGGCGGCGGGTGCGGACCAGTGTCGCGATCATGTCGAGGAAGCCGCGGACCGCGTTGACCGGGCTGCCGTCCGGTGCGCTCACGGCCGATTCGGGAATGCCGAAGTAGGCCCGGAAATAGAGGCTGGCGGAGTCGACGAGCAGCAATGGTCGGGTCACCCCGACAGCCTGCCACGTTTGAGCCGCCGGACGTGGGGCAGGCGGGTGACCGCCGCTACCCACCTTCACGGGTGACGCGGCCTCACCCGATCGAGGTCCACCATCGCGGGCGGTGTTCTGTCCCAGCCTGGGCGGGCGCCGAAGCGAAGGCGGGTGCGAACAGGGAGATGGATTGGATGGACCGGATATGGAAGGGGGCGGTGATGGCGGGAATCGGGCCGCTCGAATTCCTTGTCGTGGCCTTTCCCGGTGAGGAGTTGCCGGACCGGGTGGCCGCCGTGATGCGCGCCGTCGAGGTCGGCGGCGACGTCCGGATCATGGACGCGCTGGTGATCGTCAAGGCGTACGACGGCCGGATCAGCGACCACGAGCTGGCCGAGATCGACACACTCGCCGCGGTGGCCGCCGAGTACGGCCTCGCCGACCTCGGTACGAGCCTGATCGATTCGGCGGACGTCGACGAGATCGGGCAGGTGCTCGGGTCCGGCACCGTGGCGCTGGCGCTGCTGATCGAGCACACCTGGGCCCGGGAGACCGCGACCGCCGTCAGTGACCTCGGCGGCCGGCTGGTCGCCGCGGTGCGGATCCCCGACGGGTACGCCGACGAGGCGCTCGGTCGCCATCGCGCGGCGCTCAGCCAGGGGGTGCGCTGAATGTGAAAAGAGGAGAGGAGGAGTACATGATGGTGACGCGCCGGCAGGGTGCGCCGCTGTTGCGCGGCGCGCTGGCCGCGGGACTGGCTTCGCAGCGTGGGGAAGACGCTGCGCAGTGGGTCGCCGGCTGGTCGGTACCGTCGCTTCCGCTCACCGTGCCGTTCCCGGCCCTGCCGGGTGGCAGCGCCCTGCCGGGTGGCAGCGCCCTGCCGGGTGGCGGCGCCCTGCCGGGTGGCAGCGCCCTGCCGGGTGGCAGCGCGACGGCGCGGCTGATGCCGCGCCTCGACGGGCGGGGTTGAGTGGAAGGTCGACAAGAAACCCCGATGGCGCCCCTGCGGGGAGGATGGGGGCGCCATCGGGAGTCTGCGTTCCGTCAGGAAGTACTGGCCGGGCCGCGCCGGCCGGCCGTGGGCCGACGTACGGCCGGCCGGGGCGCGACCCGGGAGCCGGAGTTCCGCCCCGCGGCCTAGTGCGCGGGTCGCGGAGTGGCGGTGCCGGTCGGCGCGCCGGCCCGATCGCCGTACGTGTCGCGACGGGCCGCGGCATCGGCTTCCGGCGCCGCGGTCGCGGTCATCGGCTCGGCCGGCGACCAGTGCACGGTCAGCGCGAACAGCACCACGACGTCGAGCGCCACCATCAGGAGCGACCAGACCGGGAACGCGGCGAGCGCCGTGAGCTGGGCGAGGGCGTGCAGCACGACAAGGACGACGGCGACCCCGCGGGCCACCTCGTTGCGTGACAGCAGGCCGAGGCCGACCACGACGAGCAGCCCACCGGCGACCAGGCTGACAAGGCCCCAGGCCCGTAGGTCGACGACCACCAGGCGGCCGGTGTCAACGTAGGTGATTGTCCTTTGCAGAAGGGCGGCGAGGCCCTCCAATATGTTGAATGCCCCGATCATGACGAGCATGACCGCGGCGAACGTGATCCACCCCGGCCAGGCCTTGGTGCGTTGGGCCATGGGGACCCTCCTTCGGCGGTACAGGTTTCGACCGGCTCACCGCCGGGCCTTTGGGGCGGTACGAACGGCAGGAGCGGGCGGCGACGTTGGCCGACGTACGCTGCCCGGCGGGTGAAATGAAATGCTCCTGTCGTGGCCCGGCCGGTGAGCCTCATCCGGCGCAGCCTCCCTTCACGTCGCGTGCCAATGTGGACGACGTGATCGTCGCGGTCGATCGGGTGATCCTGCCTCACCTGGCGGGGGTGATCGAGCCGCGCGGAGGGCCGCCGCGGGGGCCCGGTGAGGGCGGAAAAACCGCAGTACACCGGCTTCACCTCCGCGGGGTGAGGACGGATCACCTTTCCCCACTGAACAATCCGCTCGTGTCACATATCAACGGGCGGGTCCGCCGCTGGGTGAACGACGGCAACCGCGATGGCGGCAACGACGGTAGCGACGAGCCGGAGTCCGGGTGGGCCCGCGGCACCCTGCGGGGTGACTGGGCCAGACTCAACCGGTACGACGCGAACCCGCCGCCACCGTCCGCTGTGGACGACACGTTGGCCGGCCTCGAAGACGAATTCATCGACGAGCCACCAATCCGGACCGGCCTCGCCGACGACTACGACGTCACGCTGCGGTGCCGGCTCGACATGGCCGCGCTGCGATACCTGGCCGAGCGGTCCGATCTGCTCGGATTGGAGATCATAGAGGTACGGCCGGCGGCGGCCGGTGGTGACGACGATGACAGCTGACGGTACGTCGGTCGGCACCGTGGTCATCGATCCGATCGCGGATGCCGGCCTGGCGGCGTTGCTGGACGAGCCGGGAATCCCGGACCCGCCACCGAGCCCGGTCGAGCGTCCCCGCCTGTTCGACCTGCTCGATCGGGGGATCGCCCACCCGCTGACGCTGGTGTCCGCCCCGGCCGGCTGGGGCAAGACCAGCCTGCTGTCGGCATGGGTACGTTCCGGGCGCCCGCCCGGGCCGGTCGCGTGGCTGACCGTGGACGGGTCGCGCCACGCCGGCATGGACGACGCCGCGTGGTTCTGGGTCGACCTCGCCGAGTCGCTGGCCCGCGCCGAACCGATCACCCCACCGGCCGCCGCGGCGCTACCCGGCATGGACGGCATGGACGATGCGGCGCTGCCCGGCGCGGACGGCATCGCCAACGGCGTGGACGGCATCGCCAACGGCGTGGACGGCATCGCCAACGGCGTGGACGGCATCGCCAACGGCATCGCCAACGGCATCGCCAACGGCATCGCCAACGGCGTGGACGGCATCGCGGCGGCGCTCGACGCGTCCGGCCCGCCGGTCGTGGTGATCGTCGACGATGCCCATGAGCTGACCGGTACCCAGATCTGGGCCGACCTGGAGACGCTGCTCGGCCGGGCCGCCGGCCGGCTGCGGCTCATCCTGTCCTGCCGGGTCGACCCTTCGCTGCCGCTGTACCGGTGGCGGATGAGCGGCGCGCTGACCGAGATCCGCAGCACCCAGCTGGCGTTCTCGCTGATGGAGACCGGTCAGCTGCTCGTCGCGCACGGGGTACGGCTGGCCGAGCCGGCGCTGGTCGGCCTGCACGCGATGACCGAGGGTTGGGCGGCCGGGCTGCGCCTGGCGGCCCTGGCGGTGCAGGATCATCCCGATCCCGACAGCGTCGTCCCCGACTTCGCCGTGCACGACCGCACACTCGGCGAGTACCTGGTCGGCGAGGTGCTCGGCAAGCTGCCCGACGACGTCCGCGAGGTGTTGCTGGCCACGTCGGTACTCGACCAGGTCCGCCCCGAACTGGTGCAGGCGCTGACCGGCCGCACCGACGGTGAGCGGATCCTGGCGTCGCTGGAGCAGGCGAACCTGTTCGCCGTGCACGGCACCGGCAACCGCGGCTGGTACCGCTGCCATCCGCTGTTCGGGCTGCTGCTCTACAACGAGCTGCGCCACCGCCGCCCCGACCAGGTGCCGGAACTGCACCGCCGCGCCGCCGAGTGGTACTTCACGCATGACCTGCCCGCCGACGCGATCCGGCACGCGCTGGCCGCCGGCGAGTGGGGCAAGGCGGTCGCCGTGGTCGACAGCAGCTGGCACGACCTGCTGCCGGGCGCCCGGCTGCGCACCATCAAGGAGATCGTGCCGGCGCCGCCGCAGCAGGTGCAGCAGGACCCGCGGCTGGCGCTGGCGTTCGCGGCGGAGCGGCTGGATGCCAGCGACCCGCGCGCCACCGAGACGTTCCTGCACCTGGTCGACCGGTCCCAGCACAGCCTCGGCGCCGCGGGCCGCGACCAGCTGCGACCGATCCTGGCCGCGTTCCGGGTCGCCGAGGCGCACCTGTCCGGCAACCCCGAATTGGTACTGGCGACCGCGCCCCTGCTGCTCCAGGACGAACCTGAGGCGTCCGAAGTAGACAGTCACCAGGTGCGCGCGCTCGCCTTCCTCGCGATGGGTGGCGCCCGGCTCAACCAGGGTGACCTGCGCGCCGCCGAGGCCCCGCTCGCCGAGGGCCTGGCGCACGCCCGGCGCTCCGGCCTCGCCCAGGCCCAGATCGCCTCGCTGCGCCAGCTCGCCACGCTGTACGCCACCCGGGGCTGGCTGGGCGCGGCGGTGCGCTACGCCAAGGAGGCGGTCAGCCTCGCCGACCAGCACGGCCTCACCCAGGGCAGCGACGTGGTGTGGACGCTGCTGACCCTCGCCGACGTGTGCCACCAGCAGAACCGGCTCCGGCCGGCCGCGTACTACCTGGACCGCGCGGTCAACAGCGGTGGCCTCGCCGAGCCGGCCATGGTCGCGTTCGCGGCGATCGTCCGGGCCCGGGTACAGGCCGCCGGCGGCGACGTGGACGGCGCGGCGGCCGAGCTGTCCGAGGTACGCCGCCAGCTCATCGACTGCCAGATCGCCGGCTTGATGTGGCACTCGCTCACCCTGGCCGAGGCGGAACTGCACCTTCAGGCCGGAACGCCCGCGGCGGCCAAGCGGTTGCTCGGCGCGTCCCCACCGGACCGGCTCGCGGTCTGGTACACGCTGGTGGAGGCCAAGGTCCAGCTCGCCGAGCGGCGCCCGTCGCCGGCCGCGTCGGCGGTGGTCGCGCACCTGGAGCCGGGGGAGACGTCGCTACTGTGGACAGTCGAGGCCAACCTGACGTACGCGCGGGCGATGCGCGCGCTCGGCGACCGCAACAAGGCCGGCCGGTCGGTCGAGCAGGCGTTGCGGCTGGCCGACTCCGACGGGATCCGCCGGCCGTTCCTGGAGGGTGGGCAGGCGGTCCGCGAGCTGCTCACCACGTACGTGCCGGCGGGCAGCAGCTATCGGGGGCTCGCCGACGACCTGGCCGGTGAGCTGGCGCAGGGCGCGGGCCGGCCGGGCGGCGGGGTGGGCCGGCTGCCGGAGCCGCTGACCGAGCGGGAGTTGACCGTCCTGCGGTACCTGCAGAGCATGCTGTCGGCCGGCGAGATCGCGTCGATGCTGTGCGTGTCGGTGAACACCGTGAAGACGCACATGAAGAGCATCTACCGCAAGCTCGGGGTGGGCCGTCGCCGCGAGGTCATCCAGCGCGCCCGCGAGCTGAACCTGTTGTAGAGCCGTCCTAGGGTCCGGCTCGCCGGCGAGGAACCTCCGCCTCCGCCATACATTTCGCGACGCTACGCGGATAGCGCTACCTCGAAGCGTCCCAGGTGCGCGAGGGCGCTCCCAAGTGTCGTGTAGAGCTGGCGCACCTCATCGGGGGACAGCCAGATCTCGCGCGGCTCGCCCTCCTTGGCGTGGTGGGTCAGCGTTATAGCCGGCGCGTCCATCTGGTCGCCTTCCTGTCCCAACTCGACGATGAGACTCCCGGTGTTGATGTACACCTCACCGACAGCGCGAGTGTGGGTGTTGTGCTCGTCCATGCGGTGGCACCAGACGGGGCAAGCAGTGGTCACGTTTCCTCCTTGGGGTCGGGGATGCGGCGGCCAGGGAGGCGGTCACCAACCGCCGCACCCGTGCGTCGATAGTTACTGTCCGTTTTGGTCTTCGGAACTACGCCTTGGGGACGAGAAGGACGTTTCTGTACTAGCCTTAGAGAACGTCCGTTCCGTCCACCCCTGAGGCCCTTGTGAGAGTGTTGTGAACCACGCCCTCCGCTCCGCTCTGGCGGATGCCAAGTTGACCGAGATCGAGTTAGCGTCGGCCTGTCGGGTAGATGTCAAGACGGTCGGACGATGGCTCAACGAGGAAGGCCGGACACCTCATCCTCGTCATCGATGGACGGTGTGTGAACGGTTGGGGGTGGAGGAGGAAGTGCTGTGGCCCAACGCTGTACGCCGAACCGTGAAGACAGGGCCGGACCGTGAGATCGCGGCCGTCTACCCGTACCGGAGTTACTGTCCCGGGTCGGTTTGGCGGAAGTTGATCTCTAACGCGCGGAATGAGATCGTTCTGGCCGGCTACACCTCGTACTTCCTGTGGCTAGAGCACCCGAACCTCCGGGGCGTCCTGCGGCGGAAGGCGGAGCGCGGATGCTCCATCCGGTTCCTGCTCGGAGATCCGGACTCCGAAGTCACCCGAGCCAGGGAGGAAGTCGAGAACGTACCTCTGACGGTAGGCACCCGAATCCGGATCACCCTCGATGAACTAGCCAAGATCAAGGGCGTCCCCGGCATCGAGGCGCGGTATTCGGATGCCCATATCGCCATGAGCGTCTTCCTCTTCGATCAGGAGATGCTGGTGACGCCGCATCTGGCGAACCTCGTAGGGCACGACTCGCCGATGTTGCACGTCTGCCGGCTCCAGGACGACGGATTGTTTGACCGGTTCTCCTACCACGTGTCTGAGCTGTGGAGGAGTGGTCGGGAGGTCTGGCCGGCGACGCCTGTGGAATAGACCAATCCCAAGAGACAACTTCCCGGAAGTCGTGCCCTACCAGTACCGCTGAGGCCACGACTTCCGGGAAGTTGTGCCAGTTGGTCAGACCTGCAGCGGGGTATCCGGGCAGCGGCCCGAGATGGCGCCGAGAATCGGAGCGGTACCCGGTCCGGCCGGCAGCGCCGCGGGCTCCCGGGTCGCCGGGACCAGCGCGCCGTCGGGTCGTGATGACGGTTCGGCCGAGTGGTCGGCGGCCGAACCGTCCATAGTGTCGTCGGGAACCGCCACGTTGCGGATCCACGGCCGCACCAGCGCCGGCTGCTCGTCGTCGAACCCGGCCGGCGGCCGGTCGTCGAACCCGGCGGCGATCGGCTCGACGTACTCGCTCGCCGCGGGCTCGACCATCCCGCTCGCCGCCGGGCGCGGCGCGAGGCCCGCCCACGGCAGCCGCACCACGGCCCGCACCCGCCCGCTCGCCGGTGCCGGGCGGACCGCGGTCGTGGCCCGGGCCGGGGCGACGATCCCGTCCAGTACCTCCGGCTCGCCGTCCGGGGTCAGCACGTCGAGACCGGCCACGTCGAACACGTCCGGCCCCCCGGTCGCCGGCGGCGGCCAGGTACCTTCCTGCGCCCACGGATCGTCGTCCGCCGGCCAGCCGTTGTTCTGCGACGTGTTCTGCGGCCAGGCGGCCAGGCCCGGAAGCGGGCCGAGCACCACGGTGGCGGTGATCGGCGTCAGCAGATGCCTGGGCCGGTAGTGGTCCGAGCTGCTGGCGACGTCCGGACCGGCGAAGCGTGCCGCAGTCGCCGGCGACACGGTCAACGCGAAGATGATGATGACATCGAACGCGATCATCAACACTGCCCAGATCGGGTACGCCGCCAGCACACCGACCTGCACGATGCCATGCGCGACGATGGCCGGCACGACGACGGCGATCCGCACCCGCACCGTCACCAGCCACAGCCACCCACCGAGTACCAGCAGCAGCCCGCCCAGCACCACCGATATCTCGCCCCACAACCGGGGATCGAGGAACATCATCCGGCTCCGCTCCACCCCGATCGCCCCGCCGCCGTACACGATGACGAGACCCTCCGCCGCATTGAACGTCCCCACCAGAGCGAGCATCGCGGCGCTGAACTTCCGCCATTCCGCCCACCCGCTATGACTCATGGGCATGACTCGTCCTTCCTCCCGCGAACCCGGCCCCCGGCCGGGCGGACCGCGGGTACCTGCAGGGCACAAGCGAGCGCGCCGGCCCGGTATGAAACCGGACCGGCGCGCCCGTACCCCCCGGACATTAAGGTCAGCAAGTGGTGTACCGGCCGCGCGGCGATCGCGGCCGGCACACCATCGGAGGCCTGTCATGCGGCGTGGATCCTGCGGCGAGAGCGACAACACCGACCGCCATCGGCAAGGGTCGCTGCTGTGCGGAAACCGGAGCAGGGTGGCCCGCGCGCTCGCGCCCACCGCGAACCGACCTACGGGTCTCCACTGCCAACATGAACGCCTCCACCCCCCGGCACACCGTCGTGCCTTGATGCCCATAGTTCGGTGGATCCGGGTGAGCTCTCATCACCCGGTGCGGGTGAAATCAATGAATCTCCCCGAATCACCGGCTGGGCCGCCAACGCGCACGCGTCGTCGAGCGGGTTACGCCGGTGCAGCCGGTCCAGGATCGCGGTCAGCCGCCCGTCGACCGGCTCGTCCAGACCGGCCCTGACCTGGGCGGCGAGGTCGCGTACCCCGTCGTCGATGCCCTGGCCGCGCTCCTCGATCAGACCATCGGTGTACATGAGAACCACGTCGCCCGGGTCCAGCCGGGTGGCGGCGTGCTCGTACTGGGCGTCCGGGCTCACCCCGAGCAGCATGCCGGTCGGCTCGTACCGGGCGGCCACCCCGCCCGCCCCGGCGACCAGGATCGGCGGGTGACCGGCCCGGGCCCACGTCAGCTCGCCGGTCGCCGGGCAGAACCGGGCGACCACCGCGGTCGCCGTGGCCCAGCCGCTCTGCCGGCACAGCAACGTGTTCAGCGCGGCGAGCACCTCGGCCGGCTGGTGACCGGCGACCGCGTACGCGGCGGCGGCGTGCCGTAGCACCACCATCGGCGGGGTGGCGGCGAGGCCGTGCCCCACGACGTCGCCCACGGCGAATGTCACGTCCCCGTCGGGCAGCGGCACCGCCAGGTACCAGTCGCCGCCGACATCGACGCCGGAGCCGCCCGAACCGTCGGAGCCGCCCGCGTCCGCCGCGAGGTAACGCACCCCCACCCGGAGCCCGTCCAGTTCGGTGACGGCCGCCGGTACCGGCAGGATCGCCTGCTGCAACTGGTCGGTGATCTCCCGCTGCTCGGCGAGCGCCCGTTGCTGCGCCACCACGGTACGGCGGCTCGACCGCAGCCGGTCCCGTACCCGGGTCAGCTCGGTGAGGTCGTTGACCACGGCGAACAGCGCCTGCTGCTCGGAGCGGAACTCGAATGTCGCGCGTACCGGTCGGGCCCGGTCGGCGGCGCGCAGCAGGTACTCGACGTCGACCGGCGTGCCGTCGTCGAGCAGCCGGTCCACGGCCGCCGCGACCCGGTACCGGTCGTCCGGGGCGGCGAGGTCGACGAAGACCGGCAGCGCGAGCGCCCCGTCGTCGCGGTGCCGCCCGGTCAGCCGGTACAGCCGGTCCGACCAGTCGATCCGGTCCGTGCCGAGGTACCAGGCACCCCAGCCGAGCCCGTGATCGGCTGTTACTGCACCGCGCGTAGCGGTGCGGATGTCCTCCATCACGCCCTCCCAGCATGTCCTGACAGACCATGCTTGGCGGGGTGTGGTGAACCCGGTTCCCCCGAACCGGGTGATGTTTGCCGGGAGGCCCCGGCCGGAACCGGCCGGCGGCGAACCACCCGACCCGGGTGACGCCGGCTCCCCCAGGTGCCGTCGAGGATCGGAGGCGTGACGATGCTGGACACCCGCGTGCTGTGGAACGGCGGCCTCGCGACGGCGGCGGTGGCCGCGACCGCGGCGGCCGGTGGCACCGCGGCGGCCCGCCGGCTGCTGTCCCTGCCGGTGTTGCTGCTGACCCCGTTCGGTGTCCGCGGGTACGCGCCGGTGGGCCTGTTCGCGCTCGTCGCGGCGGCGGCGGCGCTTGCCGTCACCGCGCTGGCACACGTGTTGGTGCTGCTGGTACCGGCGCCGCTGGTGTTCGTGGCGTGGATCGTGGCGCTGGTGACCTCGTTGGCGGCGTTGTGGCCGTTCGCCACCGACGCCCCGGCCGGTGCCAAGTGGGCCACCGCGACACTGGACCTGCTGGTCGGCGTCTGTGTGGGTGCCTTGGCGACCGGTGCCGGGGCCCGCGCGATGGCGGAGCCGGGGGTGCGGTCGGCGCCGGTGCGTCAACGGGTCAGAACAGCCCCACCTCCTGGGCGCGCCGCACCGCGTCGCGGCGGCGGCTCACACCGAGCTTGCGGTACACGTTCTTGACATGCGTCTTCACCGTGTTGGCGGACACGCACAGCATCGACGCGATCTCCGCGGTGGACATCATGCTGCGCAGGTGGCGCAGCACCGTGAGTTCCCGCTCGGTGAGCGGGTCGACGCCGAGTTGGAGGGGCGCGGGCGAGGTGGTCGGATCGCCCGCGACGGCTCCGGTGAGGGCGGCGATGGTGGTGGGATAGCCGGTGCCGGTCGCCAGGTGGGAGACCAGCATGTCGTTGATGAGCGCGGCGTTGACCAGGAACGGCTGGCGCAGCCCCTCGACGTTGGCCAGTTGCAGGGCCCGTTCGAGGAAACGCTCGCTGGCGACGCGGTTGCCGAGGGTACGCAGCGCCCGCGCGTGCAGCAGGCAGGCCTCGGTGGCCCAGACCGAGTTCGCCCGCCCGGTCGCGTACGGCCCGATCGCCGCCGCCGCGTCGGCCGCCGCGCCGTCGGCGAGGTGCACCTTGGCGGTCACGACGGCGGTCCACGCCGGGAACGGGTCGGCCCGGGCCGGGGCGGCCATCAGCCGCCCGGCCGCCCGTACGTCGCCGAGCGCCAGCCGCAGCTCCGCCTCGGTGAGCCGGAACGTGGCGCTGAGGATCGGCGGCAGGCCGGTCACGCCGACGTCGACCCGGGCCTCGGCGAGCCGGTCCAGGCCCAGCGCGGGGTCGCCGCGAAGGTGGTACAGGCCGGCCTGGGCGACCGGCGCGCTCGCCCGGGCGACCAGGTCGCACTGCACGGCGCCGGCCATCGCCTGGTCGAGGTGGTACGCGGCCTCGTCGAGCCGCCCGCGGGACAGGCACACGCTGCCGAGGATGAGCCGGGCCCAGGTGATGTCGTTGATCTGGATGAACCCGGCCCGGGACACCGCGCCGAGGATGAGCTGAGCACCGTGTACGGCGGAGCCGAGCCGCCCCCGGGACAGGTCGACGAGCGCCTGCTGGCGCAGCGCCGCCGCGTACCCCCGTCCGGAACCGCTGCGGCGGGCCAGTGGCACCGCCTCACGAAGCGCCAGCTCCGACGTCTCGATCTGGCCGAGGGCGAAGGTGGCGGTCGCGGTGGCGGTCAGCGCCATCGCGCGGACCTCGTCGACGACCGGATCGGGCTCTCCGCGGGTACTGTCCAGCAGGTCGCCGGCAGCGCTGAGGGTCCGACCGGCGTCCCACGACGCGTGCGCCTCCGCGAGGTGGGCGGCGTTCACGATAGTAGACAGCGCCGGGCCCTGAGGGCTCTGTTCGGCCATCCGCAGGAACGACCGCATTCCGTCGGTGTCACCGGCGTCGTGGCGCTGGATCGCGAACGCGACGGCGAGCCGGGTGTCGGTGGCGACGCTCTCCGGCGGCGCCGGCGTGGAGGTGCCCGGGCCGGCGTGCCCGCTGCCGGTCAGCAGGTCCGCCCAGTGCCGGTCGACCAGGAGGGCGGCGCCGTTCCAGTCGCCGGCCGCGAGGGCGTGCCGCAGCGCCTCGGCCGGCAGCCCGTTGCGGGCGAACCAACCGGCGGCGGCCGCGTGCAGCGCCGGGATCTGTTCCGGCGCCGACCTGCTCAGCTCGGCGTACATGACGCGGCGCAGCAGCCCGCGGTACCGGTACCAGCCGTGCCCGCCGCCGCAGTAGACGACGAACGCGTTGGCCTGTTCCAGCTCGCCGAGCACCCGGGCGCCGTCGCGGCGGTGGATCAGCGCCTCCACGAGACCCGGGCACACGTACTCCAGGACCGAGGTGTACAGCAGCAGCTCCCGGACGTCGGCCGGCAGCCGGTGCAGCACCTCCTGGTCGACGTAGTCGACGAACGCCCGGTCGCCGACGCCCAGCTCGTCGACGACGCGGTCCGGCTCGTGGTGCCACGACATGGTGCGGGCGGCGAGGGTCAGCCCGGCCGCCCAGCCCTCGGTGGCGCCGAGCAGCCGGCGCACCGTGACCTGGGGTACGTCCAGGCCGTGGTGGCGGAGCAGGTCAGCCGCCTCCTCGTGGGTGAACGAGAGCTGCTCGGTGCGTACCTCGGCAAGCGCCCCGGTCAGCCGCCACCGGTACAGCGGCAGGTCCGGCTCGCGGCGGGTGAGCATGACGATCCGTAGGTTGCTGCCGCCCTGTTGCAGCAGCCGCGCCACGTTGGCCAGCACGCCGCGGTCGGTGACCAGGTGGAAGTCGTCGAGGATGACGACGGCGGGCGGTCCGGCCCGGCCGTTCGAGCCGCCCTGGCGCTGGCCGGCGAGTGCCTGCGCGTTCGCCTGGGCGATCGTCTCCGCGATGTGCTGCCACGCCCGTGGCCCGTCGGACGGCTCGAACCCCACCCAGGCGACCGGTCCGGGTGCCCGCCCGGAACGGCTCCAGTAGCTGAGCAGGACGCTCTTGCCCCAGCCGGCCGGCGCCACGACCAGCGTCAGCGGATGGGACAGCGCGGCATCGATCTGGTCGAGCAGACGGGTGCGCCGGACGTGGGTGGCCGGCAACGGCGGGGTCAGGAACCGGGACAGGGCCGGGGGCCAGGTGGTGTTGGCCGAGGTCACCAGCGGCGACATGGTGGGCGCGCGCTGATTGTTGATTGGCCCGGGTGGTTCTCGGGAGGAGTCACGGGGGATCGTCTCGTACGGGGGGCGGGTCACTGTCGCGGTCACTGCCCGCCGCTGTGTCGGCAGACCGAGACCACCGGATGTGATGTGGTTTGTGGAACGGTGGCCATTAGCGTCCGTTCCGAGCCTTGTCGTAGATATCGGCCCTCACCTCCCCATCAAACCGTTTTATCCGACTTACACATCGTCAAGATACGGGTACGGGATGCTTCAGGCGCCGTTTCTTGCCACACGGGGAGTTTTCAAACATGCGCGGATAGGCGTGAATCATGTGCCGAATCCGCCGGAGGGTCCATCGGCGTTGTTACCGATATCGACCGCACCGGCATCTTCGGGTCGAGAGGTCAAACTACGGCGCGTATCCGACTAGCGGGTAGGGCACTGGAAATCCCGCGCTTATGCCGCATAAAGCCGTCAGCGTGATGGCGAAGGGTGACGTAGCAAAGTGGGAGTTGCATCGGTGATTTCCGGGCGGATCAGGTGTGGATCGGTCGTAAACGACCACCTGAACAGGGCGGAAGCGGTGGCATTTGCGGATCGACACATTTCGCCCATCCGCCTAGTTGCGCCGATGTAATTTACTCAGCGGACAGCTCACCGACACGGGGGCGCCGCCCAGCGCCGAGGTGCCGATCATGGCGTTGGATACCCAGCGCGTCCCGGCATTCGGACTGTCGGTACCTAGTGACGCTGGTCAGAGGCTCAGGACCGGTCATCCGTTTTGCTCTCTCTTCTCAAACTGTGCAAGACCGGTACGTCAATCGACCCGTTTCCCGCTTCGTGGGTCGTCCTGGCTACCTCCGGGAACCGTGCTGCGGTCGACGCGCGCCCGCCTACACTCTCGGAACATCATGACAAGTCACGTGAAGCGGACCAATCGCCGCGCCGACCTTCTGGTGATCATCGGCTACATCGCGGCGGCGGCGTTCGTCATGAACGGACTGTGGCGGGACCCGGGTGGCCGATCGTTGACCGAAAACGATCAAGATCATGTTTTCTTCGAATGGGTACTCGCGAATGCGGCGCGTACCGTCGTCGACCACCGCGATCCGTTCTTCACCGAATGGCTCGGCGCCCCGCACGGCGTCAATCTGATGGCCAACACATCGGTGTGGACAGCCGCGCTGCCATTGACCCCGGTCACCCTCCTGGCGGGCCCGGGTGTCGCGCTGGTCCTGCTGCTCACGCTCGCCCTGGCCGGCACCGCCACCGGCTGGTACCTGGTGCTGTCGCGCCACCTGGTCGGCACCCGTACCGCGGCGGTGCTCGGCGGCGCGTTCTGCGGGTTCGCGCCCGGCATGATCGCCCAGGCCACCGGGCACCCCAACATCGCCGGTCAGGCGCTCGTACCGTTCCTCGTGCTGGCCACCCTGCGGCTCGGCGACGACGCCCCGGTCGCGCGCCGCGGGCTGGCGCTGGCCGCGTTGGTGGTGGCCCAGTTCTTCGTCAACGAGGAGATCCTGCTGCTCACGGCGCTCGGGTCGGGCCTGTTCGTGCTGGTGTACGCCGGGCGGCGGCCGGCCGAGGTACGCGCCCGGCTGCCCCGGGCCGCGGCGAGTCTCGGCCTGGCCGCGCTCGCCGCCGCCGTCGTCCTCGGGTACCCGCTGTGGGTCCAGTTCGCCGGCCCGCAGAGCTACCACGGCCTGGCCCAGGGCCGGATCGACACGTACGGGCTCGACCTGGCCTCGTACGTGAGCTTCAGCCGGGAGTCGCTGGCCGGGCACCGCGCGGCGGCCGGGCGGGTGTCGACCGGGGTACCCGAGCAGAACACCTTCTTCGGCTGGCCGTTGCTCGCCCTGCTGGTGTTCACCGTCGCCCGGCTGCGCCACCGCCCGGCGGTCCGGGCGCTGGCCGTGCTCGGGCTGCTGGCCGGCGTGTTCTCGCTCGGTACGCACCTGGTGGTGAACGGGCACGACACCCGCGTCCACGCGCCGTGGCAGGCGATGCGGCTGGTACCGCTGCTCGACTCGGTCATCCCGGCCCGGTTCGGCCTGGTGTTGACCGCGGTAGCCGGCATCCTGCTCGCCCTCCTCGCGGACGACGTCCTAGATCGGCACTACTTCCCGGAAACAGTGCCCTCAGCGGGGTCCGGAGGCCACAACTTCCGGGAAGTTGTGCCGATCTTGCCGGGCCGGGCCGCGCCGCGAGCCCGGGGCGGGACCGGCTGCGCCCGGCGCGGCCCGGGCGGTGCTCGGGGTGGCCCTGCTGGTCGCGCTGCTGCCGGTGGTACCGACGCCGCTGACCACCGGCCTGCTCACGCCGACCGCGCGCTGCCTCACCGGCGCGGACTGGCGGCGCTACCTCCCCGCCGGCGGCACCGTCCTGGTGCTGCCGCTCGACTTCGACAGCATGCTGGCCGGGATGCGCTGGCAGGCCCGGGCCGGCGTGCGGTTCCACCTGGTCGGCGGGTACTTCCTCGGGCCGGCGCGCCCGGGCGGCCCCGGCGTGCTCAGCGCCGCCACCACCGGTACCGCCACCTGGAAGCTCTTCGGCGACAGGGTGGACTGGCGCGATCCGCCGCCGGTCACCGACGCGACCCGGGCGGCGCTGCTGCGCGAGGTACGCGAATGGGGTGTGGACACCGTCGTCCTGGCCGCCCCGACGCCACATGCCGATGTGATCCGGGCCACGGCACAGCGGGTGTACGGCCCGGCGAGGCGGGGCGGCGACGTGTGGTACTGGCACTTTTCTTAAGCCAGCCAGCGCCACGTCGATACGGGGCGCATGACGCAACTGCTCGGCGACCAGGCCATTCAGTCGGAGGTACTGGAAGGGCTCGCCATGGTGCACAACCATCGGCGCTGGTTCGCCGGGCTCGCCGTCCCCTATCTCGGCGACCACCCGCTGGAGATCGGCAGCGGCCTGGGCGACTACGCCGAGGAGTGGCTGGCCCACGCGCCCCGGATGACCGCCGCCGAGGCCGAACTCGACCGGCTGTTCGCCCTGGAGCGCCGCTTCCACGACAACCCCGCCGTCGAGGTACGCCGGATCCTGCTGCCCGCCGACGAGGTGGGCGACCACAGCTGCGTCATCGCGTACAACGTGCTGGAGCACATCGAGGACGACGTGGCCGCGTTGCACAGCATGGGCCGGCTGGTCCGCCCCGGCGGTGCCGTGGTCATCGTGGTGCCCGCGTTCCCGTTCGCGATGAGCCCGGTCGACGTGGCCACCGGGCACGTCCGCCGGTACACCCGGCGCAGCCTGCGCACCGCGATGACCCGCGCGGGCCTCACCGTGGAGAAGGCCGGGTACGCCAATACGCTCGGCCTGATCGGGTACTACACCGCCACCAGCGTGCTGCGGCTGACCCCGGGGCCGGGGCGGATGGTCTCGGTGTACGACCGGCTCGTGGTGCCGGTGACCCGCTGGGTGGAGGAGCGGGTCGGCGCGCCGTTCGGCCAGTCGGTCGTCGCGGTGGCACGCCGGTCCGGCTAAGGGTCACCTGCCCGACCCAAACGAACGTTAAGCTAGCGGCATGGCTGGCGACGACGACCTGTACCCACCCTCCCGGCTCGCCGCGGCGCAGCGGGCGACCGCGGCCGCCGGCCTGGACGCGCTGCTCGTCACACCCGGCGCCGACCTGCGCTACCTCACCGGCTACCACGCGCACCTGTCCGAGCGGCTGACCTGCCTGGTGCTGCCGGCCGAGGGCGAGCCGACGCTGATCGTGCCGACCCTGGAGCGCCCGGCCGCCGAGGCGTCCCCGGCCCCCGGCACCGGCCTGCGGCTCGTCGACCACGCCGACGGCACCGACCCGTACCCGCTGGTGGTCGCCGCCCTCGGCGCGAGCCCGAAGCCGGGGGGCCGGCCGGGGAGTCGAGCCGGTGGGCCGAACCGGATGTGGGCCGAGCAGGTGCTCGCCCTGCGCGCGGCGCTCCCCGCGACCGAGCAGCGCCTCGCCGGCGACGTCGTGCGGCGCCCTGCGGATGCGCAAGTCCCCGGCCGAGGTCGCCGCGCTGCGCCGGGCCGGGGCGGCGATCGACGCGGTGCACGCGCGGATGGGCGAGTGGCTGCGCCCCGGCCGCACCGAGACCGAGGTGGGCGCCGACATCGCCGCGGCGATCCGCGCGGCCGGGCACGCCGAGGCCGGCTTCGTCATCGTCGCGTCCGGGCCCAACGGGGCCAGCCCGCACCACGAGACGTCCGACCGGGTGATCCGGATCGGCGAGCCGGTCGTGGTCGACATCGGCGGCCCGATGCCCGACGGGTACTGGTCGGACTGCACCCGTACCTATGTCGTGGGCGGCACCACCCGCGGAGTTCGCGGTCTACGTACGCGGTGCTGCACGACGCCCAGCGTCGCGGCCGTGGCCGCGGTGCGCCCGGGGGTCACCGCGCAGAGCGTCGACGCGGCGGCCCGCGACGTGCTCGACCGACGGCCGGGTACGGGCCGGCGTTCCTGCACCGCACCGGCCACGGCATCGGGCTCGACGGCCACGAGGAGCCCTACATCGTCGCCGGCAACGACATCCCGCTCGAGCCCGGCATGGCCTTCTCCGTCGAGCCGGGCATCTACCTCGCCGGCCGCACGGCGCCCGGATCGAGGACATCGTCGTCTGCACCGAATCCGGGGTGGAGCGTCTCAACACCCTGCCGACCGAGCTGGTGGTCCTATGAGTACTCCCGCCCACGTCGACCGGATCCTGCCCACCGACGAGGCGTCCGCGACCTGCTCGACCTCACCCGCGAGATCGCCGACGCCGAGCTGGCGCCCCGGGCCGCCGACTTCGAGGCGCGCGGCGAGTTCCCGCGCGAGCGTGCTCCGCACGCTCGGCCGGGCCGGCCTGCTCGGCCTGCCCTACCCGGAGGAGTACGGCGGCGGCGCCCAGCCCTACGAGGTGTACCTCCAGGTGCTGGAGGAGCTGGCCCGGCCGTTGGCTGGCGGTGGCCGAGGCGGTGTCAGCGTGCACACCCTCGCCTGCTACCCGGTCGCGACGTACGGCGTCCGATGCCCAGCGCAAGCGCTTCCTGCCCGACATGCTCGGCGGTGAGCTGCTCGGCGCGTACTGCCTGTCCGAGCCGGCCGGCGGCTCCGACGCGGCGGCGATGACCACCAAGGGCGGTACGCGACGGCGACGCCTACCTGGTGACCGGCACCAAGGCGTGGATCACGCACGCCGGCCAGGCCGACTTCTACAACGTCTTCTGCCGCACCGGCGGCCCCGGCCCGAACGGCATCTCCTGCCTGCTGGCCGACGGCGCCACGCCCGGCATCGTGCCGCAGGCCCGGGAACGCACGATGGGCCTGCGCGCCTCGCCGGTGGCCCAGGTCGTCTTCGACGGCGCGCGGGTCCGCGCCGACCGGCTGGTCGGCGAGGAGGGCATCGGCTTCCGGATCGCGATGAGCGCCCTCGACGGCGGGCGGCTGGGCATCGCCGCGTGCGCGGTCGGCCTGGCCCAGGCGGCGCTCGACTACGCGGTCGGGTACGCCACGCGAGCGGGAGCAGTTCGGCCGGCCGATCGTCGAGTTCCAGGGCGCTCGGGTTCATGCTGGCCGACATGGCGACCCAGGTGTCGGCGGCCCGGGCCCTGACGCTGGCCGCCGCCCGGCTGCGCGACGCCGGCCGGCCGTACTGTGCCGAGGCGGCCAAGGCGAAGCTGTTCGCCACCGACATGGCGATGCGGGTCACCACCGACGCGGTCCAGGTGCTCGGCGGGTACGGGTACGTCGCCGACCACCCGGTCGAGCGGTACATGCGGGAGGCGAAGGTGCTCCAGATCGTCGAGGGCACCAACCAGATCCAGCGGGTGGTCGTCGCCCGGTCGCTGACCAAGTCCTGAGGATCTCTGTCAGTCCTGGAGGGCACCGGCGAGCAGGCCGCGCATGAAGAACCGGCCCAGGAGGACGTACACCAGCAGGGTGGGCGCGCAGGCCAGGAGTGCGCCGGCCATCGCCTGGCTGAAGGGGACGGACTGGCCGCCGGCGATGTTGTTGAGCGCGATCGTGACCGGCCACGCGTCGCGGCTCGTCATCACCGCGCCGAACAGGAAGTCGTTCCACACCGCGGTGAACTGCCAGATGATCGACACGGCGAACGCGGGGCGGGCCAGCGGGACCGCGATGTCGACGAAGGTGCGCATGATGCCGGCGCCGTCGAGTTTGGCCGATTCCAGCAGCGAGTCGGGCAGGCTGGTGAAGTGGTTGCGGAAGATCAGGGTGGTGATCGGCAGCCCGTAGATGACGTGGATCAGCAGGAGTCCGCGCAGTCCTCCGGTCGGGTCGTTGCCGCCCCGCAGCCCGACGCTGTTCATGGTCTGCACCAACGGGATGAGCACCGACTGGTAGGGCACGAAGATTCCGAACAGGATCAGCGCGAACACCACGCCGGCGCCGCGGAAGCGCCATTTCGACAGTACGAAGCCGTTGGCGCAGCCGAGCAGGGACGAGATCAGGCTGGCCGGCACGGCGAGGACGATGCTGTTGCGCAGCCCGGATTCCAGCTTCGGCCAGACCGTCGCGAAGCTGGACAGCGACACCGAGCCGGGCAGGTTCCACATCCCGGTGACCGTGACCTCGGCCGGGTTCTTCAACGCGGTGAGGACGAGGACGTACACCGGCATGAGAAAGAAGCACGCCAGCGCGTACAGCAGCCCGTACCGGACGGCGGTCGGCCAGCGCCGGCGCCGCGACCGCCTAACGACGGCGGGAGCCTGCGCCCGGGGTGCCCCGAGCGCGGTCACCGGTGCCCCCGGCGGACCGCGTACCAGATGTAGGGCCCGACGACGAGGACGACGCCGAACATCAGCAGTGTCGCGATCGCGGCGCCCCGGTTGTAGAAGCCGCCGTCGAAGGTGGTGAACCACATGTACAGCGACGGCACGTCGATCTTCAGGTTGCGCTGGTCGAGCGCGTACAGCAGGTCGAAGGTCTTCAGCGAGATGTGGACGAGGATGACCACCGCGCTGAGCACCACCGGCCGGATCGCCGGCCGGACCACGTGCCAGAGCACCTGGCGCTCGCTGGCTCCGTCGACGCGGGCCGCCTCCCGGACGGAGTCCGGCACCGACCGCATGCCGGCCAGGAAGAGCGCCATCACGTACCCGGACAGCGCCCAGCCGGCGGGCAGGGCGACCGCCGCGACCGCCCAGCTCGACGTCGACTTGTGCCAGTCGCTTCGCAGGAAGCCGAGTCCCACGTCGGTCAGCAGCCGGTTGAGGCCGGCCGTCTCGGCGCCCTTGCCGTTGTCGAGCAGCCACCGCCAGATGATCCCGGTCGCGATGAACGAGATCGCCATCGGGAACAGGTAGATGCTGCGGAGGAGGTTCTCGCCGCGCACACCCTTCTCCAGCAGCAGCGCCATGACCAGGCCCAGCGCCAGCGCTCCCACGACGAACACCACCGTGAAGATGACGATGTTGTGGACGTCGATGCCCCAGCGCTCGTCGGCCCACAGCGCCGTGTAGTTGCGCAAGCCCACGAAGTCGGAGCGCGGGGTCAGCCCCCGCCAGCTGGTCAGCGAGACGCGGACGTTCCAGCCGAGGAACCCGTACACGAAGATGGCGAGTGCCACCAGGGACGGCGTGACGAGCAGCAGCGCGCCGCCCCAGGAGTCGTACCGGCGGATGCGCCGGCGGCGGCGGGCGGCGGTGGTCTTGGGGTCGACCAGTGGCTGGCGGTGCCGTTGCACGGTGGAGGCGCCGCTCACCGGGTCTCCCGGTACTTCGCGGCCACGGTACGGGCGAACTTGCCGACGTCGCCGTCCTGCACGAACAGGCCGAGCGCCGTGTCGATCTCGGCGCTCCAGGCGTTGTCGGCGGTCACGCCGTGCGTCAGCGACCCGACGATGCGGGTGCGCGGATCGCGCCACTCCCGCAGGTCGGCCGCGAGGTAGCCGGCGTAGAGGGTGGCATCGACGTCGGTCCGCGCCGGGATCGACCCCTTGCGGGGGTTGAACAGGTCCTGCCCGGCGATCGACCCGCACTCGATCAACCACCTGCGGGCGAGGTCGGGATGGCGGGAGCCGGTGGGCAGGGTGAAGGAGTCGGACAGGAAGTCGTACACGCCGCTGCCGCCCGGCGCCGCCGCCAGGTCGAAGTCGTGCTGCCAGGCCAGCTTCTTCGTCAGCGTGAGGTACGAGTAGCTCCAGTCGCCCATCACCGCGTACACCGCGGTCCCGGCGACGACGCGGTCCATCTGCGGCTGCCAGTCGGCCGCGCTCGACGTGATGTCCGACTGGGCCAGCACCTGCTTGAACGTCGCCAACGCGGCGAGGGTGCCGGGGGAGGTCCAGCTGGTGGTGCCGTTCCACAGTCCCTCGTAGCCGTCCGGGCCCAACTCGCCGAGCAGCACGGTCTCCAGCACGTGCTTCTGGGTCCACTCCGGTCCCACGGTCAGCGGCGTGCGGCCGGTCGCCCGGATGGTCGCCGCCTGCTGGAGGAATTCCGCCCAGGTGCGCGGCGGTCCGGCGATTCCCAGCGCCCGCAGCGTCCGGGGGTTGTACCAGATCAGGTTGGCCCGGTGGATGTTGACCGGGACGGCGTAGAGCCGCCCGTCCAGGGTGATCTTGTCGAGCAGGCCCTGCGGAAAGACCTTCTTCCAGCCCTGTTGCTCGTACAGCGAGGTGATGTCCTGCACCTTGCCGGAGCGCACGTCGTCGGCCAGTTCCAGCCCGGCGTGGCGCTGGTAGGAGTCCGGTGGGTCGTTGGCCAGCAGCCGGCTGGCCAGGATCGCCTTGGCGTTCGAGCCGGCGCCTCCGGAGACGGCCGCGTTGATCAGCCGCACCCCGGGGTTCCTCGCCTCGAAGTCCGCGACCATGGCCCGCAGGCCGTCCTCCTCACCCGGCCCGGTCCACCACGAGTACACCTCGACCTGCCGGTCGTGGTCGCCGCCGGATGGCAGGGCGTACAGCGGAAGGGCGAAGACGGCCGCGGCGACGATCAGGACGACGGTGCCGAGCCGTCCGTGCCACATGTCGCCTCCCCGCGCATCCGTGCGCGTTGCTGGTCCCGGGCAACCTATGCCCAGGCAAGGTTCACATGCCAGTCATGGACGGCTAGGCCCTTCGGCCAGTCTCTTCCCCTCGATCGGCGGATGTGCCGATCGGCCTCTCCGACATACCTTTGACTCAGTCAAAGAGTTGGAGGGGTCGGCATGCCGTCCGATACCGCCCGCGTCGCCGCGGTCCGCGACTTCAACCGCTTCTACACCCGCGTGATCGGGGTGCTCAGCGAGGGACTCGTCCGCACGCCGTACTCGCTGACCGAGGCCCGGGTCATCTTCGAGCTGGCCCAGCGGGACCGCACCGAGGTCACCGCGCTGCGTCGTGACCTCGGCCTCGACCCCGGGTACCTGAGCCGCATGCTGGGCCGGTTCGAGTCCGACGGCCTGGTGGCCCGCGAGATGTCCACCGTGGACGCCCGCCGCCAGGTGGTCGGCCTCACCGACCAGGGCCACCAGGCGTTCAAGACCCTCGACCACCGCTCGGCCGAGGACATCGGCCGGCTGCTCGACCGCCTCGACGAGGGCCAGCAGCGCCGGCTGCTCGCCGCGATGGCCGAGGTCCGCGGTCTCCTGGACGGCGAGCGGACGCGCGGGCGCGGGCCCGAGCCGGAGCGGAAGCCCGGGCCCGCCCGGGCGTTGACCCTGCGCGAGCCCGGCCCGGGCGACCTGGGCTGGGTGGTGGCCCGCAACGGCGCGATCTACGCCGAGGAGTATGGCTGGGACGCCACGTACGAGGCCCTCGTCGCCCGCATCGTCGCCGACTTCGTCGAGCACCGCGACCCCGCACGGGAGCGCGGCTGGATCGCCGAGCTGGACGGCGAGCGGGTCGGCTGCGTGTTCTGCGTGAAAGCCCACGAAACCGCCGACGACACCACCGCCAAGCTGCGGCTGCTGCTGGTCGAGCCGGCGGCGCGGGGCACCGGTGTCGGTGGCCGGCTCGTCGACGAGTGCCTGGAGTTCGCCCGCGGCGCCGGGTACACCGCGATGACGCTGTGGACCAACGACGTCCTGCGCGCCGCCCGGCGGATCTACCAGCGGGCCGGCTTCACGCTGGTCGACAGCGAACCGCATCACAGCTTCGGGCACGACCTCGTCGGCGAGACGTGGCGGCGGGCGCTCGAGAAACGCCGGCAGCACGTGCCGGGGCGCGCTCAAACCGTTGACACGGTGTAGTTTTCGGGCGTGGAAGAGACCGATCGGGCCATCCTGTCCGCGCTGGCCGGCGACGGCAGGCTGTCCTACACCGACCTCGCCGAGAAGGTCGGGCTGTCCGTGTCGGCCGTGCACCAGCGGGTACGCCGGCTCGAACAGCGCGGGGTGATCCACGGGTACACTGCCCGCCTCGACCATGAGGCGCTCGGGTTGCCGCTGTCCGCGTTCGTCGCGATCCGGCCGATCGACCCGTCCCAGCCCGACGACGCGCCGGAGCGGCTCGCCGGCCTGCCCGAGATCGAGGCCTGCTACTCGGTGGCCGGCGACGACTTCTACCTGCTCCTGGTCCGGGTCGCCAACCCGGCCGACCTGGAGCGGCTGCTCCAGGAGATCCGCAAGTCGGCCAACGTGTCCACCCGGACCACGGTGGTGCTGTCCATCCCGTACGAGGGTCGCCCGCCGCAGATCAAGTGACCGGCGCGTTCCACCGGGTCAGCACCGCCCAGTCGTGTTCGAAGCCCAGCTCGGACACCGTCGCGGTGTCCAGCCGCAGCAGCTTGCCGGCCGACGGTGGCAGGTCCACCCAGCGGGCGCCCAGCACCCGCAGCGCGTGCCCGTGCCCGACCAGGGCCACGTGTCCATCGGCCAGCAGCGGCCGGACCCGGGCCAGGACCGCGTCCAGCCGGGCACCCACCTGCCCGGGTGACTCTCCGCCGGGGCACCCGTCGGTCCACAGCTGCCACCCCGGCCGGGTGGCACGGATCTCGGCGGTGGTCAGCCCCTCGTACTCGCCGTAGTTCCACTCGACGAGCCCGTCGTCGACCGTGGTCACGGTCAGCCCGGCCAGCTCGGCGGTGCGCCGCGCCCGCTGCCGCGGGCTGCTGATCACCGCGACGAACCGCCGGCCGGCCAGCGCGGAGGCGAGGGCCTTCGCCTGCCGCTCACCCTCCGGGGTCAGGAGCAGATCGGTGTACGAGGTGTGCCGGTGCGCCTTGCTCCACTCGGTCTCGCCGTGCCGGACGAGGACGATGTCTCCCATCCGCCCATCATCGCGGAACCCGGCGGCGCCGGGCCCCGGATAGGGTGGCCGGGTGACCAGCCCGATCTTCGAACTGTGCGAACGGCACATCACCCGTCTCGCCACACTGGACCCGGTGATGGCGACCTACGCCGGCATCCGCGGACACGGCGGGCGCGGCACCGACTACGGCCCCGACGGGGTCGCCGCGCGCGCCGACCTGAGCCGGGACACCCTGCGCCGGCTCGCGACGCTCGACGCCGACGCCGACCCGGCCGATCGCCTCGCCGCGCTGCACCTGCGGGAGCGGCTGGAGGCGCAGCTCGGCCTCTTCGACGCCGCGGAGTGGAAGCGTGACCTGGCCGCGCACTTCGGCCGGTTGCAGAGCATCCGGGACAGCGTCGACCTGGTCCCGCGCGACGGCGACGACGGCTGGGGGCCGGTGGTGGAGCGGCTCTCCGCCGTCGCGACGATGCTGGCGAGCTGGCGGACCTGCCTGGCGCTGGGGCTGTCCGAGGGCACCGTGGCCGCGCGCCGCCAGGCCGTCGAGACCGCGGCGGCCGCCGACGCGTACGCCGCCGGCACCCACGACGCGCTGGTCACCGCGTACGGGGACGGGCCGCTGCGGGCCGACCTCGCCACGGCCGCCGCCTCCGCCCACACCGGGTACGCCCAGCTCGCCGGGTACCTGCGAGACGAGTACGCGCCGGCGGCGGTCGAGGCCGACGGCGTGGGCGCGGAGCGGCACAGCCGGTACAGCCGGATCTCCCTGGGCGCCGACCTCGACCCCGTCGAGGCGTACGAGTGGGGCTGGGCCGAACTGCACCGGCTGGAGGCGGAGATGGCCGCCGAGGCGGGGGGCCGGCCGCTCGACGAGGTGGAGGCCGACCTCGACGGGGCGCAGTACGTCGACGGCGTCGACGCGTACCGGGCCTGGTTGCAGGACGAGCACGACGCCGCGCTGGAGCGGCTGGACGGCGTGCACTTCGACATCCACCCGCTGCTGCGCCGCGTCGAGGTGGTCATCGCGCCCGCGTCCGGCGGCGCCGGGGTGTACTACACCGGCCCCAGCGAGGACGGCAGCCGGCCGGGGCGCACCTGGTGGTCGGCGTCCGACCGGGACCGGTTCACCGTGTGGGAGGAGCTGACCACGGTCTTCCACGAGGGCGTGCCCGGCCACCACCTCCAGATCGGGCAGACCCGGGTGGCCGCCGACCGGCTGTCCCGGTTCAGCCGGCTGACCGGGGTCAGCGGGCACAGCGAGGGCTGGGCGCTGTACGCCGAGCGACTCGCCGACGACCTGGGCTGGTACGACCGCCCGGGCACCCGGCTGGGCATGCTGGAAGGCTCCGCGCTGCGCGCCGCCCGCGTGATCATCGACATCGGCCTGCACCTGGACCTGCCGCTGCCGCCCGACGAGGCGCGCCGCTACGGTCCACGGTGGACGTTCGAGCTGGCCGAGCGGGTGCTGCGCGAGCGTGGCCGGTGCGCCCAGCACCGGGTGCACAGCGAGATCGTCCGCTACTGCGGCTGGCCGGCCCAGGCGACCGCGTACAAGCTGGGGGAGCGGGTCTGGCTGGCCGCGCGCGACGACGCGCGGGCCCGGCTGGGCGACCGGTTCGACCTCAAGCGCTGGCACACCGAGGCGATCGGGCTCGGGCCGCTGGGGCTCGACACCTTCAGGGACGAGGTGCGGCGCTCGGCTTCGCGGTGATCGCGTCGTAGTGCGCCACGACGCCGCGCGCGCCGTCGATCGCGGTGCTGGCCTCCTCCGTGGTCGGCACCGCGACCGCGGTGACCGCGCGCAGGTGCCGGTCGACGGCCTCGGCCAGCCGCTGCCAGTGCGCCGGTCGCGGCTCGTCGGAGTCCACGGCGTCGCGGAGCGCCTGGATCCGCTCCATGCCGACGCCACGCAGCTCGCCGGCGTGCGCGAGCACCATCCCGATCACGGCGACGACGTCGTCGTGGTGGCCACCGAGCCAACGACGGGTGCGGTAGATCAGGCCGAGGTCGGGCCACCGCTTGCGGGCGGCCTGCCGGGTGCTGCCGCTGACCGTGCCCAGGTCGGCCAGACTGGCGCCGAGCCACACCGCGTCGGCGGCCTCGCCGGCGGTGAACGCGCTGGCGACGTCGTCGAGCAGGTCCTCGGCCAGCTGCGCGGCGTGCACCCGGCGCAGCCGCTCCACCCGGCCCCGGTACTCGTCGTCGGCGTCGCCGGCCTTCGGCCCGGGGTCGGGCAGCGAAAGGCCGGGATGGGCGGCGATGGTGCGGGTCAGCCGCTCCATCAGGTCCCGGGCCAGGTGGCGCAGCTCCCGGTACTCGCTGTCGGTCAGCACGGTCCGCAACTCCATGGCCCAAACTGTAAACCATTGGTTGTCAGTGCGGCCGGCTATCGTCGGGCCAATGCATCGGGTACTCGTGCTGTGGGACGTCGACCACACCCTGGTGGACGCCGGTGGGGTGGGGGCGCGGGCGTTCATCGCGGCGTTCCGGGACCTGTTCGGGCGGGACGCCACGGCCACGCTGCCGGCGATGGCCGGCCGCACCGACCGGGCGATCACCGTCGATCTGCTGCGCCTCAACGGGGTACCCGATCCGGAGCCGCACCTGGAGAACTTCCGCGCGGCGGCCGAGCGTGCCCTGGTCGAGCTCGACGGTGCGCTGCGCAGCCAGGGCCGGGCGCTTCCCGGCGCGGCGTCCGCGCTGGCCGCGGTGGACCGCACCGGGGCGGTGCAGACGCTGCTCACCGGCAACATCCGGGCGTTCGCCGAGGCGAAGATGCGGGCGTACGGCCTGGGTACCCACCTCGACCTGGACATCGGCGCGTACGGCTGGGCCCACGCGGTGCGCGCCGAACTGGTCGGGATGGCCCGGTCGGCGGCCGGCCGGCGCCACGGCCGCGAGTTCGCCGGCCGGTCGACGGTGCTCGTCGGCGACACCCCTAGGGACGTCGAGGCCGCCCTGGTCACCGGCGCGTCCGTGCTGGGCGTGGCGACCGGCGCGTACAGCGTCGCGGACCTGCGGGACGCCGGTGCGCACGCGGTTCTCGATGACCTGACCGACCCCGATGCGGTCGTGGCCGGCATTCGTAACCTAGCATCCTAGGATGCCCTAGCGGGGTGTGGCTCACGCCACACCAGTTCATTCCGCCGCTACGCGGCGTGGGTCCGTTCCCAGGGGCAGCCGCGCCGGCCGTGGCTTCTTCCTGGTCAGTGCCCCGAACGGTCGCTGCGCCCAGGTCGAGAACAACGACTTCCGCCGCGGTACCGGTCTCTTCCTCGCCGACTGCGACCAGTTCTCGGTGCAGCAGCGGTGGCGGCCCGTCGATCCCCGCTCGATCGGGCAGCCGGCGCCCTGCCCGCCGGCCTGTGGCGACTGGCGCTCCTAGCCCTGCGTCGACATGCCCCCGTCGGCCGAGGCGCGGGCATGTCACGGCAGTTCAAGGAACTCCCGCAAGGCCGCCTCGATCGTGGTCATCGTGGTGTGCGAGACGAATCCGTGGTTGTCGCGCAGGGCACTTCGATCGAGGATCTGCACGACGCCGTGGATCCTGACGAACGCACCGGAGAGTGGGTCGGTCTTGTCCAGACGAACGGCCAACTGGTTCGGGTGCGGCACATCGCGAACGACAGTGAGTGCCCAGATCGCCAGTTCTTCGACGCTGTTGTACTCGTCGTTGCTGATCACCAGTACGCGATATTGACTACCACCGCGGAGCAGGGTCCAGATTTGCCCCCGCCTCACCACTGCGCGTCGCGCAGGGCGACATCGTTGCTACTTTCGATCAGCGTCTGATCGTCCGTGACCTGTTGTGCGGTCCGCCGGCGAAGGTACTCCCCGTAGGCCTGCGCCGCCGCGCGCTGGCGGGCCCGCCGGGCCTCGGGAAGGACGCGCCGGACGGCGTCGGTCACGGCTGCTGAGACGTTGCCTTCGCCTTGGAGGTAGGCGGCGACATCGTCCGGCACGCTGATGCTCAGCTTGACGGTCATACTTTTATCCTACCGGCCTGGACGGTCTAGGCGGCGGCTTCCTGCTCCTGCTTACGCCACCACTTCTGGCCGGACTCGGGGAGTGTGTCGATCGGGTCGTAGTACGGGTGCTGGCGGGCCAGCGCCTCGACGTCGTCGTCGGGCTCGATGGAGGTGCGGTAGTTCTTCGTCCAGTACGAGATGCCACGCTCCCGGTCGTACTCGGTAACCATGTGCACCCAGCGCTTGCCGACGAACGGGACGTCGCACACGATCCGCGGGGTGGCGTAGCCGGGCAGGTACCCCATGATGTCGTGCTGGAGCTGCTGGGCCTGCCAGACCCCGACCCGCCAGTGCTCGGCGTTGGGGATCATGTCGCACATGTAGAAGTAGTACGGCAGGATGCCGGCCTCGCCCTGCAACGCGAAGCAGAGGTCGAGCAGGTCGGCCGAGGTGGCGTTCACGCCGCGCATGAGCACGCCCTGGTTGCGGACGTCGCGGACGCCGACCTCCAGCGCCGTCTGCGCCGCGCGGGCCACCAGCGGGGTCAGCGACTGGGCGTGGTTGACGTGGGTGTGGATGGCCAGGTTGACGCCCCGGCGGGCGGCGGTGCGGGCGACGCGTTCCATGCCTTCCACGACGTCGGCCTGCAGCCAGTGCTGGGGGAGGCCCATCAGGGCTTTGGTGGCGAGCCGGATGTCGCGGATGGTCTCGATGTCGAGCAGCCGCATGAGGAAGGATTCGAGGTTCTTCCAGGGCACGTTGGCGACGTCGCCGCCGGAGACGACGACGTCGCGGACGCCGGGGTGGCTCTTCAGGTATGCGATCATGCCGTCGTAGCGGTCGACCGGTTTCAGGGTGAGCTTGAGCTTGTCGACGGTCGGCGTGGAGTTGCCGACGAGGTCCATGCGGGTGCAGTGGCCGCAGTACTGCGGGCAGGTGGACAGCAGTTCGGCGAGGACCTTGGTCGGGTACCGGTGGGTGAGGCCCTCGGCGACCCACATGTCGTGTTCGTGTAGCGAGTCGCGGGTGGCGTAGGGGTGCGACGGCCAGTCCGGGTGGCGGTCGGAGGCGACCGGGATCATGTACCGGCGGACCGGGTCGGCGTAGAAGGCGTCGGTGCCGGACACGTCCATCGTGTTGATCATCTGCGGCGTGACCAGCATCGACATGGTGGCCAGGCGCTCCTGGTCCGCGACGAGGTCGGCGTAGAAGGCGTCGGAGACGAGGTCGCCGAGGACCTTTCGCAGTTGGGTGACGTTCTTGACGCAGTGGGCGCGCTGCCACTGGGCGGATTCCCACTGTTCGCGGGTGACGTCGTGCCAGCCGGGCAGGCGGGTCCAGTCGGGTTCGACGAGTTCCCGGCGCTGGTACGCGTACGGCTGCACGGCGGCCCCCTCGAAGATGAGACGTGGAGATTATCCGGCCGTTAGACTAACCTGCCGAAGGATTTCCCGTCATCTGCGCGATCAAACGTAGGAGCTATTCGATGTCGTCGCCTGTTGGGCTGCATCGGGTCCTCGCTCCGCGCGGGGTGCTGCCGCAGGCGGCCGAGCGCCTCGACACCAGCCCGGAGATCAGACCGGACGAGACGCGGGTACGGGTGGAGCGGCTCAACCTCGACGCGGCGAGCTTCCGGCAGTTGGCGGACAGGCACGGCGGTGACGGGGCGGCGGTGCGCGCCGAGGTGGTCGCGATCGTCGAGTCGCGGGGCAAGATGCAGAACCCGGTGACCGGTTCGGGCGGCATGCTGATCGGCACGGTCGAGGAGGTCGGGCCGGAGTCGCCGCTGGGCCTCAAGCCGGGGGACCGGATCGCGACCCTGGTGTCGTTGACGCTGACCCCGCTGCGCATCGAAGATCAACTCCAACGCTGGGACGGCCGCTCCGAGCAGGTGCCGTGCGACGGGTACGCGATCCTGTTCGGCCGGTCGGTCGCGGCGGTACTGCCCGATGACCTGGATCCGGAGCTGGCCCTCGCGGTCCTCGACGTGTGCGGGGCGCCGGCGCTGACCAACCGGGTCGTGCACGGCTACCCGCAGCCGGCGCGGGTGGCGGTCATCGGCGGCGCCGGCAAGAGCGGCTCCCTGTCACTGGCCGCCGCGCGGCGGGCGGGCGCCCGTACCGTCGGGGTGGTGCCGAATGCCGCGGAGCGCGACCGGCTCGCGGCGGCCGGGCTGGCGGACGAGGTGGTCCTGGCCGACGCGCGGGACCCGGTGGCGCTGGCCGAAGCGGTCGGGGCGCCGGCCGACGTGACGGTGGTGTGCGTGGACGTGCCGGGCTGCGAGCACGGCGCGATCCTGGCGACGGCGGCCGGCGGTACCGTGATCTTCTTCTCGATGGCGACGTCGTTCGCGGCGGCCGCGCTGGGCGCGGAAGGCCTGGCGGCGGACGTGACGATGCTGGTCGGCAACGGGTATGTGCCGGGGCACGCGGAGTTCGCGCTGGATCTGCTGCGCGCCGAGCCCGCGGTGCGGCGGCTGTTCGAGGCGCGGCTTTCGGCAGACTGACGTGGTGACTACTCTCTACCGCAACGGGCGGGTGTACAGCCCGGCCGATCCGACCGCGTCCGCGCTGCTCGTCGCCGACGGGCGGATCTCCTGGCTGGGCGACTCCGGCGACGCGCCGGCCGCCGATGAGACCGTCGACCTGGCCGGCGCGCTGGTGACGCCCGCGTTCGTGGACGCGCACGTGCACACCACCGACACCGGGATCACGCTGCTCGGCCTGGACCTGGCCGGCACCGCGTCGCGCGAGCAGGTGCTGGACGCGGTGGCGAAGCACGCGGCGGGCCTGCCCGGCGACGCGGTGGTGGTCGGGCACGGCTGGGACGAGTCGGCGTGGGTGGACCAGCGCCCGCCGAGCGCGGGCGAGTTGGATACGGCCGGTGGCGGGCGGGTGGTGTACCTGTCGCAGGCGTCGGTGCATTCGGCGGTGGTGTCGTCGGCGCTGCTGGGACGGGTCGGCGCCGGAGGTGGCCGGGTTCGACGGGTCGGGGTGGCTGCGCCGCGACGCGCACCACGCGGTCCGCGCGGTGGCGCACGGCTCGATGAGCCCGGCGCAACGGCGGCGGGCGCAGGTGGCGGCGTTGCGGCACGCGGCGTCGCTGGGGATCGCGGCGGTGCACGAGTGCGGCGGGCCGGGCACGTCGTCGGAGGAGGACTTCGTCGGGCTGCTCGGGCTGCCGTCGGCGCAGCCGCTGCCGCAGGTTTTCGGGTACTGGGGGGAGCTTGGCGCCGCGGCGAAGTCCCGGGAGTTGGGCGCGGTCGGGGCCGGCGGGGACCTGTACGCGGACGGCGCGCTGGGGTCCCGGACCGCGCACCTGCGGGTGCCCTATGTGGACAGTCCCGGGTCCGGGTTCGGGTACCTGACCGCCGATCAGGTCGCCGACCATCTGGTGGGCTGCGTGCGGGTCGGGGTGCAGGGCGGGTTCCACGCGATCGGGGACGCGGCGATCGGGACGGTGCTCGACGGGTTCGCGGCGGCCGCGGCGGTGGTCGGGGTGGAACGGCTGCGGGCCGGCCGGCACCGCGTCGAGCACCTGGAGATCCTGGACCGCTTGTACCTTCAGCCGCTGGTCGAGTACGGCGTGACGGCGAGCATGCAGCCGGCGTTCGACCGGCTGTGGGGCGGCGAGCAGGCGATGTACGCGCAGCGGCTCGGGGTCGAGCGGTCGCTGGCGTCGAACCCGCTCGGGGCGCTGTCCGGGGTCGGGGTGGCGCTGGCGTTCGGCTCGGACTCGCCGGTGACCCCGCTGGATCCGTGGGGCACGGTCCGGGCGGCGATGAGCCACCACAATCCGGTGTACCGGGTCGGGGTGAAGACGGCGTTCGCCGCGCACACCCGGGGCGGCTGGCGGGCGGCGCACGACGACGCGCACGGGGCGCTCGCGCCCGGGGCGCCAGCGACCTTCGCGGTGTGGGACGTCCCGGCCGGCGTGACCGGCGGCTTGCCGAGCCTGCTCGCGGGTCCCGACGAGCCCACGCCGCCGTTGCCCGTGTGCCGTAGCACGGTCCTGCGCGGCGAGGTGATCTACGACGTGGAGGAGGCCCCATGACCCCCGCAGTCCCTCGTCGATCTAGGACGAATGGTGGGACGAAACAGGCAGACCGGGCACCATTCGTCCTAGATCGACGAGACAAGCTGGGGCTCGACCGGGGCACCGTCCGCAGGGCGCGGAGCCTGGCGCGGCGTGCGGGGAAGCCGGTCGTCGACCTGGCGAAGACGCACACGACCGTGTCGGTGGAGCGGGCGGTGCTGCGGCTGTCCGGGGTCACCGGCGCCGACCCGGACGGCATCCCGTGGGTGAACCGGCTCGTGGACGCCGTAGTCGCCGACGTGGGGCTCGGGTCCGGGGTGGCGCTGCCGGTGTTCGACGCGCTGCGCCGTTACGGCGAAACCGATCTCACGCTGCTGGCGCAGAAGGCGGCGGCCGGGTCGGTGCGGTTGCGGGTACCCGATGGTCGTGACGCGTCGGCGGCGAAACGCGCGGCATATGCCGCCGCGAAAAAGGGCATCGCGCGCATCGACAAGCGCCGCGCGGAGCGGGAGCGCCTGGTCAAACGGTTCGGCGATCCGAAACAGCGGCCGTGGATCTACCTGATCGTGGCGACCGGCGACATCTACGAGGACATCCCGCAGGCGCAGGCAGCGGCCCGGGCGGGTGCCGACGTGATCGCGGTGATCCGGTCGACCGGGCAGTCCCTGCTGGACTACGTGCCGGAGGGGCCGACCCGGGAGGGGTTCGCCGGCACGTACGCCACCCAGGAGAACTTCCGGCTGATGCGGGCGGCCCTCGACGAGACGTCCCGCGAGCTGGGGCGCTACATCCGGCTGACCAACTACGCGTCCGGGCTGTGCATGCCCGAGATCGCCACGCTGGCCGGCCTGGAGCGGCTGGACATGATGCTCAACGACTCGATGTACGGGATCCTGTTCCGCGACATCAACCCGGTGCGTACGTTCGTCGACCAGCGGTTCTCCCGGCAGATCCACGCCCGGGCCGGGATCATCATCAACACCGGCGAGGACAACTACCTGACCACGGCCGACGCGGTCGAGGCGGCGCACACGGTGACCGTGTCGCAGCTGCTCAACGAGTACTTGGCGCACGAGGCCGGACTGGCGGACCGGCAGTTGGGGCTGGGGCACGCGTTCGAGATCAACCCGGATCTGCCGGAGTCGTTCCGGCTGGAGCTGGCGCACGCGCTGCTGGCCCGGGAGCTGTTCCCGGACGCGCCGCTGAAGTGGATGCCGCCGACCAAGCACATGACCGGGGACGTGTTCCGGGGCAACCTGCTCGACGGGTTCTTCAACCTGGTCGGCACGCTGACCGGGCAGGGCATCCTGCTGGTCGGCATGATGACCGAGGCGGTGGTGACACCGTGGCTGTCCGACCGGGACATCGCGTTGCAGAACGTCCGGTACGTGCTGGGCGCCGCAGGCGGGCTGCACGAGGACTTCGTACCGGCGCCGGGCGGGTTCATCCAGCGGCGGGCCGCGCTGGTGCTCGACGAGGCGGTGGCGCTGCTGGAGCGGATCGTGGACGACGGGTTGCTGAACGCGATCGCCGACGGCACGTTCGGGATCATGAAGCGGCCGGCGGACCGGGGCAAGGGCCTCGACGGCGTGGCCAGGCATGAGTCCGGCTACTACAACCCTGCGGCCGAAATTCTGGAAGACAGAGGCTGATTCTTGCGGTTTACTTGCGAGAACGGCTTTGAAGGTGAGTAGTTATGCTCCGTAGCTTCCGGATGGAGAACCACAAGTCGATCAGAGACGAGCAGGAGTTGCTGCTCGTGCCGGCATATGACAAGACACGACCGGCGCTTCCGGTGGCGGCGGTGTTCGGCGCCAATGCGAGCGGCAAGTCCAACCTCCTGGATGCGCTGGCGTTCATGCGCCGCGCGGTTCGGACCTCGTTCAGTGTCTGGGAGCCGGGTGCGGGCGTGCCGCGCTCGCCGTTCGCCCTTGACCCTGGGCACCGGGCCCAGCCCTCGCGCTACGTGGTTGACCTGCTCCTGGACGGCGCTCGTTACACCTACGGGTTCGCGGTGGACGACCACTCCATCGTCGAGGAATGGCTGTACACATATCCGCATAGCCGCAAGCGTGTCGTGTTCGAGCGAGACGGTCAGAAGATCGAATTCGGCTCGACGGTTCGAGACGCACGGACAAGCGTGATCGCCGAATCCACCCGCGTCAACACGCTGCTCCTCGATGTCGCGGCCAGAGCCAACCAGCCCGACGTCCAGCCGGTGTACTCCTGGTTCCGCAGCGGACTGTTCGAGCCGGCGTTGGACGAGAAAGGCTCGGCAGCGGCGTTGGCGGAGCGTATTCAGGCCGGTGGCGAGGATGCCGCGGGGCTGGTAGACCTGATCCGTGCCGCCGATCTTGGTATCGCCGACGTCCAGGCCATCGCACACGATGGTGGCCCGCCCCCCGACATCGAGGAGGTCTCGGCCCTACTGAAGGGCGAGTCGGCTGACTTCGACAGGCAGATGGAGCTGCTTCGGTTCATGGTCAACCGAAATCTCGTCACGGGCACTGACGCCGCAGCGGTCGCTGAGCAGTTCAGACGGCCGAGCCTCCGTTTTCTGCACGGGCCGCATGCTGTGCCGTTGACGATCAGCGACCAGTCGGATGGCACGCGGACCTGGCTGACCCTGGTCGCGGCGGCGCTGACGACTCTGGACCGAGGTGCGGTGCTCGTTGTCGACGAGATCGATACGAGCTTGCACCCGCGTCTTACCGCTCGGCTGATCGAGCTGTTCCGGGACCAGCGCACCAATAGCCGAGGCGGACAGTTGCTGTTCACCACACACGACGCGACGCTGCTCGGGACGAGCTTCGGTACCGAGATCCTGGGCCGTGACGAGGTGTGGTTCGTGGAAAAGGACGGCACCGGGGCCACGAAGCTTTATCCGCTCAGTGAGTTCCATCCGCGCAAGGAGGAGAACACTGAGCGACGCTACCTCGGCGGAAGCTATGGCGCAGTGCCCGCCGTGTACTCCGACAGCCTGGTCGAGCGCCTCCTTGAGGCGCGGGCGGGACGCGAAGATGTCGCGTGAGTCCCGCCTACAGCGCCGCGCGCCGCGCCGCGCCGCCCGGCCCCGGCTGCTGATCGTCTGCGGGAGCGAGCGTACAGAGACCCAATACCTGGTTGGCCTGCGTGATTCTCTCGACAACCGGGCGGTCGACGTGCGGATCGTCAAGCATCCCAAGTCGCCCGCCCAGGTAGTTGCGTACGCGACGAAGATCGCTACAGCGGACTTCGATGAGGTCTGGTGTGTGCTGGACGTGGACGAGTTCGACATCGCGACCGCGGCCGCACACGCCGACGAAGCCAGGATCGAGGTGTCGAACGCGGTTACCCGCGCGAAGGCATTGGACCCGACTGGTTCTGACCACACCAAGAACCCATCTTCATCGATGTGGCGACTCGTAGAAAAGATCATGGGATGAGCAACATCATTCGGCCCTACGGGGACACCACGGGCGACGGGATGGTGCAGGTGTCGTTCACGCTGCCCGTACGGTGGGACAAGCGCGCGGAGGGTGCGGCGTTGCAGCTGGCCGGGAAGATGGGGTTGGACCCGGCGATGGTGGTGCACGCCAAGCAGATGGGCGACGGGTACACGTTCTTCGTCGTGTACGGCCGGGTCGGTCACCTGGTCGACCTGAGCAAGGTCGAGGTGGTCGAGCGCGACTTCCCGCTGCTGTCGGCCAAGGAGGTCAACGCGGCCGTCCGGGCCCGGCTGCGCCGCAAGCTCGTCGTCGTGGGCGCCTGCATCGGCACCGACGCGCACACCGTCGGCATCGACGCGATCCTCAACGTCAAGGGCATCGCGGGGGAGAAGGGCCTGGAGTACTACCGGGAACTGCGCGTGGTCAACCTCGGCGCGCAGGTGTCGGTGCCCGACCTGGTCGAGACGGCCCGGGCGGAGAAGGCCGACGCGGTACTGGTCAGCCAGGTGGTCACGCAGCGCGACGCGCACCTGCACAACACCCGCGAGATGTCGGCCGCGTTCCGGGAGGCGATCCCCGCGCCGCGCCGGCCGTTGCTGGTCGTCGGCGGCCCCCGGTTCGACGAGAAGATGGCCGGCGAGCTGGGCGTGAACCGGATCTTCGGCCGGGGCACCACGCCGCGCGAGGTGGCTTCGTATCTCGTGCACGCGCTGGCGGCGAAATGATCACCGTTACCCATCGGCGCTACGTGCCGTACTCGCACGCCCACTACGCCGGCAACCTGGTCGACGGCGCGTACGTGCTGGGCCTGTTCGGCGACGTCGCCACCGAGGTGTGCATCCGCACCGACGGTGACGAGGGCCTGTTCGCCTCCTACCAGGACGTGCAGTTCCGCGCCCCGGTACGGGCCGGCGACGTGGTCGAGGTGACGGCGACCGTGACCAGGATGGGAAACCGCAGCCGTACCGTCGACTTCACCTGCACGGTGGTGTGCCGGGGCACGTCAGGCTCCGGCGCCGAGGTGTTGGACCCGCCGATTGTCGCCGTCACGGCCACCGGCACGGTCGTCGTCCCGCCGCCGGGCTCGTGACCCGGCCGCCCCCTTCCCGTCGATCTAGGACGAATGGTGGGACAAAGCCGGCGAACGAGGCACCATTCGTCCTAGATCGGCGAGAAAGCCTGATCGTGTGTGCGGACGTCGGGTCCACGTACACGAAGGTCGCGCTCGTCGATGTCGGCTCGGGCAGCCTGGTGGCGACGGCCAGCCACCCGACCACGGCCGGCACGGATGTCCTGGACGGCCTGGACGCCGCCATCGGCGAACTCGGCGGACTCGGTGCGCCGCCGGACACGCCGGTCTACGCCTGCTCCAGTGCCGGCGGCGGGCTGCGGCTCGCGGTCGTCGGGTACGAGGCCCTGGTCAGCGCCGAAGCCGGGCATCAGGTGGCGACCACGGCCGGGGCGCGGGTCGTGCACGTCGCCGCCGGCCGGCTGACCGGCCCCGGCGTCACCGCGCTGCGCGCGGCCAGACCCGACGTGGTGCTGCTGGTGGGCGGCACCGACGGCGGCGACGAGGAGACGGTACGCCACAACGGGGCCCGCCTCGCGGCGGCGCGACTGCGGGTGCCGGTGGTGTACGCGGGCAACACCGACGCCCGCGCCGACGTGACCGCTCGGCTGGGGGCACGCGGGGTGCCCGTGGTCGGCACCGGCAACGTGCTGCCCCGCATCGGGGTACTCGCACCGCAGCCGGCCCGCGCCGCGATCCGCGACGTGTTCCTGCGCCACGTCATCGGCGGCAAGAAGCTGTCCCGTGGCCCCCGGTTCGCCCGCCTGGTCCGCGGCGCCACCCCGGACGTCGTACTCACCGCCGTCGAGCTGCTCGCCGACCGGACCGCGACCGATTTCGCCGTCATCGATGTCGGGGGCGCCACCACCGACGTGTACTCGGTACTGGTCCCCGAGGGCGCCCCGCAGCACCCCGCCGGAGCCCTGTGGCGCAGCCGTACCGTCGAGGGCGACCTCGGGGTGCGGTGGAGCGCGCCCGGGGTGGTCGCCGCCGCCCGGGCCGAGAAGCTGATCGACGACCGGGCGGCGGGGAGCCTGGCGGCGGCCGCCGAGACGCGGGCCGCCCGGCCGGACACGGCCGACGCCGACGGGCTCGACCTGCAACTGACCCGGCTGGCCGCCACGGTGGCGCTGCGCCGGCACGCCCGCGGTGAGGCGGGCGGGTTGCCGGGTGTGCCGAGACGCGCCGGACGCGACCTCAGCCGGGTACGGCTGCTGATCGGCTCCGGCGGGGTGCTGCGGCACGCCCCGGCCGCCGACGCGGACGCCGCGCTGGCCGCGCTGCTCACCGATCACGCCGGTGGGTGGCGGGTACCCCGGGCGGCCGAGACCCGGGTGGACCGGGCGTACGTTCTCGCGGCGATCGGGTTAATTGCCGGTGACTTCCCGGCCGCGGCAATGGCCTTAGCGCGACGGGAGCTGTACGGTCTGTCACACCAATAGACACGCCCGACGCGACACGCCGGCCCGGTCGGGGCATCCACGCCCGATCGGTTGACAGCGGCGGGGGTTCGTCGCGTACCGTCTTTGAGTCCTACTTCGGGATGCGACTGCTGTTCGCTTTGCCCCTTCGTTCGCTGGCCGTACGTTGAGCGCCACCCGGCACTTCGTGGGCCAGGTCCAGTGGGCGGGGGTCGGCGGGGCGGCGCGAACCGGTCGCGCTCCGGTGTACGGGCAGGGGGTTACGCGCGGCCAGTAGACAACGACCAGATGCGGGCAGCCAGCTCGTCTCCGGCCGGAACGAAGGTCGTGCTCGGGCACACTGCCACACCGGCCGGGAAGGGCCTGGGAGCGCGGGGCGCGGCTGACGGCCGCGCCCCGATTCCGTTCTCCGGGCCAACACCGGCCCGATCTTCACAGCAACTTCCCCGATCTTCACAGCAACTTCCCAGCCGTCGCGGGCAGAATGGCACGCTGAATCGCAGGCTTTGCCCACCTATCGAGAGAGGCGTGCGTGACGGCGGTAGGCATGGACCCGGCCCCGGCCGACGCGCCGCATCCCGGCGCCCAGCACGAGGATCGGCCGAAGGCCCAGCGGCGCCGGCGGCGGGTGCCTTCGTTCGCGGTGCCCGTCCTCGCGGCGATCCTGGCCGGCGTGGCGCTCATCGCCGCGTTCCCGCCGTACGGGCTGTGGTGGATCGCCCCGGTCAGTGTGGCGCTGCTCACCCTCACCACGCACCGCCGGCGGGTCCGGGCCGGCCTGGGCCTGGGCGCGCTGACCGGGGCGGTGTTCTTCACCCCGCTGCTGCACTGGACCAACACCCAGGCCGGCTGGCTGCCGTGGCTGCTGCTGTCCGGCTCGCAGGCCGCGTACCTCGCGCTGCTCGGCGGCGGGCTCGCGTACACGAGCCGGCTCGCGACGCGCTGGCCGCTGCTGGCCGGCCCGGTCACCGGGGTGCTGTGGGTGGCGCAGGAGGCGCTGCGCGACCGTACCCCCTTCGGCGGCTTCCCGTGGGCGCGGCTCGCGTTCAGCCAGGAGGACTCGCCGCTGCTACGGCTGGCCGCGGTCGGCGGTGCGCCCCTGGTCACGTTCGGCGTGGCCCTGGCCGGCGGCCTGCTAGCGGGAACCTGTCTGCTCGCCGCCGCCCGCACAACTCCAAGATCGACGGTATGGGGCGTCGTGGGGAGCTTGGCAGGCGTCGTTGTCGTGGTGGGTGGGGCAGCGTTGGTCCCCACCGGTGCACCCGGCGGCCGGGTGGTGCAGGTGGCGTTTGTGCAGGGGAACGTGCCCCGGCTCGGGCTGGACTTCAACGCCCAGCGCGAACAGGTCCTGCACAACCACGTCGCCGGTACCGAGGACCTGGCCCGCCGGGTCGCCGCCGGCCAGGTGGCGCAGCCCGACCTGGTGGTGTGGCCGGAGAACGCCAGCGACGTCGACCCGGTCGACGACCCGTCCGCCGGCGACCTGATCACCGGGGCGGCCCGGACCATCCACGCCCCGATCCTGGTCGGCTCGCTGCTGTGGGGGCCCGGCGACGGGATCCGCAACGTCGGCCTGGTGTGGGACCCCGACAAGGGCCTGGTCGAGACGTACGTGAAGCGGCACCCGGTACCGTTCGCGGAGTACGTGCCGTTGCGTTCCCTCGCCCGCGAGGTCACCACCAAGGTCGACCTGATCCGCAACGACTTCGTCGCCGGCGACAAGCCCGGTGTCCTGCGGGTCGGCCCGGCCACGGTCGGCGACGTGATCTGCTTCGAGGTCGCCTACGACGACATCGTCCGCGACACCGTGACCGGCGGCGGGCAGTTGATCGTCACACAGACCAACAACGCGACGTTCGATGACGACGAAGCCGGGCAGCAGATGGCCATGGTTCGGCTACGGGCGGTCGAGCACGGCCGGAACGCGCTGATGGTCTCCACCGTCGGCCGATCGGGGTTTGTCACCGCCGACGGCCGGGTACATGCCGAGACCACGTTCAATACCCCGGCGGCGGAGGTGCGCGCGGTTCGCCTGAGCGCAACCCGTACCCTGGCAACCGCACTGGGCGCCGGGCCGGAGTACCTTCTCCTGGCTGTCGCCCTCGCCGCGCTGGTGGGCGCGGCGCTTTCTGGCCGGATACGACGGTCGGCCTTGGTAGCCGACGACCTGCATAGTGAGGGGAACGCGTGAGCGAGAGCACCAACACACCGGAGACCTCGGCCGAGGGCTACCCCGGCGTCGGCCGCGTGCTTGTCGTGATCCCCACCTACAACGAGTCCGACAACATCCGGGTGATCGTCGACCGGGTGCGCAAGGCCGCACCGGCGGTCGACATCCTGATCGCCGACGACAACAGCCCGGACGGCACCGGCGCGATCGCCGACGAGCTGTCGGCCGCCGACAGCCAGATCCACGTGCTGCACCGCCCCGGCAAGCAGGGCCTCGGCGCGGCCTACATCGCCGGGTTCGCCTGGGCGCGGGAGCGGGGCTACGACGCGGTCGTCGAGATGGACGCCGACGGCTCGCACGCGCCGGAGGAGCTGCCCCAGCTGCTCGACGCCGCCCGCGACGCCGACGTGGTGATCGGCTCCCGATGGGTGCGCGGCGGGAAGACGCTCAACTGGCCGGCGCGCCGGCTGCTGCTCTCGCGCGGCGCGTCGCTGTACACCCGGCTGGCGCTCGGCCTGCCGCTGCGCGACGCGACCGCCGGCTACCGGGTGTACCGGATGCCGGTGCTCGACAAGATCGAGGTCGACTCGGTGCAGTCGCAGGGCTACTGCTTCCAGATCGACCTCGGCTGGCGCTCGTACCGCAGCGGCTTCCGGATCGTCGAGGTGCCGATCACGTTCACCGAGCGGGAGCGCGGCGCGAGCAAGATGGACTCCAGCATCGTCCGCGAGGCGTTCTGGCGGGTCGCCGTGTGGGGCACCCAGGCCCGGGTGGCCGCGATCAAGAAGGCGCTGGGCGGCACCAAGAAGCCGTCCGCCGCGTGATCGGTCGGTAACGTGCGTCCGGTCGCGCTCGTCGGTCTCGCCGCCATCGTCGTGGTGGCGGTCGAGGTCGCCGTGTTCATCGGGGTCGTCAAGCTGGTCGGCCTGCCGTGGGCGCTCGCCGCGCTGCTCGCGCTGTGTGTGATCGGCGGCTGGCTGGTGCCCCGGCAGGGGATCCGGGCATGGCGGCGGTTCCGGGCCGCGGCCGAGGCCGGCAACCCGCCCGGCCGGCAGGTCACCGACGGGCTGGTCGGCCTCATCGCCGCGCTGCTGCTGGCGGTGCCCGGGTTCGTCAGCGCCGTCGTGGGCGCGGCGCTGCTGGTGCCGCCGCTGCGCTGGTACGCCCGGGACCGGCTCGAACGCTCGGTGGAGCGGCGCACCTCGTCGGCGGTGGCCGGCAACCTGTTCGGGCCGCGCCGGGTCCGGGTACGCCGCGGCCGGGCCGGCGGCCCGACAACCGAGCCGATGGCGGAACCCGAACCACCCCGGTCCGGGCCACCACCCGCCATCGAAGGCGAGATCATCGACAAACCCTGAGTCAGTCCTTGGCCAGGTCCTCGGTGGCGTCCCGGCCCGCGCTGGTGGTACGCCGCAGAAAATCCGCGATCAGGTGCAGCTCGGCGTCGCTGTAGCCGGCGCAGATCTCGTCCATCGAGCCGTTCATGCCGGCGTACAGCCGGAAAATCTCCGCGTTGCGGTCGCGCAGCGCCCGGACGGCCACCGCCCGGCGGTCGGCCGCGTCCGGGTCACGTTCCCGGACCACCCAGCCGCCCCGCTGGAGCCGGTCGATGATGCCGGTGAGGGTCGCCGGGTGCAGGCCGGCGCGCCGGGCCAGCGTGCTCGGGCTCATCGGCCCGTACCGGCCGATGATCTCCAGGCAGTCCAGGTCGACATCCTTGAGCTCGACCCGGGCGCCGACCTGATGGTTGAGCAGGGACAGCTGGCTGCGCAGGTCACGCAGCGCGTCCTTGATCGCCGTCGTCAGCCGCCGCCGCTGGCGGGAGTCCGCCGCGCCCCGAGATACTATGGAACTCATACGATATGGTCTCCATGTTGTATGGCTTTCAGGAGACAGGATAACCGGTGATCGGCAAGGAGAAACCCATGAAGCTCACGATCGTCGCCGCCACCGGCGGCATCGGCCGGCACGTGCTCGACCAGGCCGTCGCCGCCGGCCACGAGGTCACCGCCGTGGTCCGCAACCCGGACAAGCTGTCCCAGCCGGTACCGGCGGTCGTCGCCGATCTTGCTGTCGGCGTCGACCCGGCCGCGGTCGACGGCGCGGACGCGGTCCTGTCCGGCCTCGGGCCACGGTCGAGCGCCGAGGCCGGGATCGCCAGCCGGGGCACCCGCGCGCTCATCAAGGCGATGCAGGCCACCGGGGCACGCCGCCTCATCGTGGTCAGCGCGGCGCCGATCGGCACCGTGCCGTCGCCGGGTCACCCCGAGCCGCCCCGACACGACCCGGGTGACGGGTTCTTCATGCGGCACCTGTTCAGCCACGTCGCGAAGACCCTGTTCCGTGCGCACTACGCCGATCTCGCCGTGATGGAGGACCTCGTCCGCGACAGCGGCCTGGACTGGACGATCGTCCGGCCGCCCCGGCTGACCGACGGGCCGCTGACCGGCGTGTACCGGACCGCGTACGGCCGTAACATCCCCGGCGGCTGGAAGGTGTCCCGAGCCGATGTCGCCCACTTGATGCTCCAGTCGGTAGGCCGACCCGAAACGATCAAGCAGGTCGTCGGGATGGCCACCTGATCGGCGAGGGGCCAACGAACAGCCGCCCCGACATGGCGTCGGGGCGGCTGACTGTCGAGATGGGGTCAGGCGGAACGGCCGCGGCGGGTGCGGACCTCTTCGAGCCGCTCGGCCAGGATGTCTTCGAGCTCGGCGATCGAGCGCCGCTCCAGCAGCATGTCCCAGTGGGTACGCGGTGGCTTGGCGCGCTTCTGCTCCGGCTCGCTACCGTCGACGAGCCGTGCGACGCTGCCGTCGAACTTGCACTCCCAGGTCATCGGGACCTCGGCGTCGACGGCGAAGGGCACCTCGAACTGATGACCCTTGGCGCACAGATACTCGCGGGTCTGTCGCGGCGCCAGCTCGGTATTGCGGTCGGACTCGTAGCTGACGGCTCCGAGGCGGCTTCCGCGCAACATGCGCTCGCCCATGATCGGATCTTCCCCTTCGGGTAGTGTGCGGTTCGTATGTGCAACGACGCGGGTAGCTTGGCCGATTCCCGAGCTGAGGGTATGTAAGGTCACCGCCCGGGCAAGTTAGTTACGCTATTTTACCCGTCAAATACGCGTGGCGGCGAATCGTACGCGCCACGACGCTGGCACGCAGCGTCACGCGGTAAGCGTTGCGGCGAGATTCGCCACCTGTTCACCCAGCCGGGACACCTGTGCCTGGGCGGCGGACAGCTCCGCGCGTACCGTGTCCCGCTCCTGCTCGACGGCCCGCAACCGCCCCTGGAGATCTTCCGCACGGGCCTGTGCGCTGGCCAGATCCCCGGTCAACGCGGCGAGCCGGCGCCCGGTCTCGTCCCGGTCCCGGGCCGCCGCGGCGGCCTGCTCGCGGGCGGCGTCCCGTTCGCGGTGCGCCTCCGCGCGCAGCGCGTCGGCGGCCGCCGCCTCGCGCAACGCCCGGTCGCGCTCCGCGAGGGCCTGCCGGGCGGCCGCGGTGCGCCCGTTCCGCCGTGGCCCGGGCGGTGTCCGCCGACCGGTCGGCGTCGGCCGCGGCCCGGCGGGCGTCCGCCGCCTCGGCCCGGGCCACGGCGACAGCCTCGGCGCTCGCGGCGCGGGCCACGGTGACCGTGTCGGCCGCCTCGGCCCGGGCGGCGGCGATCGCCTGCTCGGAGCGCAGCCGGGCGGCGGCTTCGGCCGCCTCGGTGCGCCGCTCGGCGTGCAGTTCCGCGTCCTTGCGGGCCGCGGTGACCGCCTCCTCGGCGTCCCGGCGAGCCTGGAGCACCTCGGCCCGGGCCGCCTCAGCCGCCACCCGGGCCGCGTCGGTTTCGGCCCGCGCCGCGTCGACGTCGGCCCGCGCGGCGTCGGTTTCGGCCCGCGCGGCATGCACCTGGCCGCGCGCCTCCGACGCCGCCGATCGCGCCTCGTCCCGCTCGGCGTGCGCGGCGGCGACCGCCGTGGCCGCTTCGGCGCGGACCGCGGCCACCTGCCGCTCCACCCCGGCCGGCGACATCTCCGCGTGCAGCGCCGCGGCGAGCGTCTCGGTGACCTGTTCGAGCCGGTCCACCACCTCGAACGCGCGGGCGACCTGACCGGTCAGGCCGGGGGAGTTGCGCTGGCGCATCCGGGCCGCGCGGGCGGCCGACTGGCAGGCGCCGTCGTTGTCGCGGCAGTACCGGAACGGCCGGCCGGCGCTGCCCCGCTGCGGGACCGGCCGTCCACAGTGGGCGCACGGGCGGGTCTGTTCGCCTTGCTCGCTCATCGCGTCGAACCTACTGGCTGGTCCCGTTGCCGGTCGAGCTGCCGGCTCAATTGAGGTGAGCCCGGGGGAGCGGCTGGCTAGGTTGGGCCGGTGCGCGTACTTTTCGCCTTCGTCGGCGGCAACGGACACTTCGAGCCGATGGTTCCGGTCGCCCGAGCCTGCGTCGCGGCCGGCCACACCGTCGCGGTCGCCGGGCGGCAGTCGATGGCCCAGCTGGTGCAGCAGGCCGGGTTCCCGTTCGTCAGCACCGGCGGTGCCCACGAGGATCCGCCCGGCCGCACCCCGCTGCTTCCGCTGGACGCCCAGCGCGAAGACCGCGACCTGCGGGAGGGCTTCGCCCGGCGGATCGCGCGGGACCGGGCCGAGCGGATGCTGGCGTTGGGCGCCGACTGGCGGCCGGACGTCGTGGTCTGCGACGAGGTCGACTTCGGCAGCGTGATCGCCGCCGAACGGCTCGGCCTGCCGTACGCGACGGTGCTGGTCACTGCCGCCGGATCGTTCGTCCGCCCCGAGGTGATCGCCGAACCGCTGCACGAGCTGCGCGCCGAGCACGGCCTGCCGGCAGACCCCGACCTGGCCATGCTCAGCCGGTACCTGGTGCTCTCGCCGGTCCCGGTGAGCTACCGCGACCCGGCGTTCCCGGCACCCGCCACGACCCATCCGTTCCGGCCGCTGCTCCCGGCCGCGCCGGGCGATCCCGCGCCGCCATGGGCCGGCCCGGACACCGTGTACTTCACCCTCGGCACGGTGTTCAACACCGAATCCGGCGACCTGTTCAGCCGGGTGCTCGCCGGGCTGACCGACCTGCCGGTCAACCTGATCGTCACGGTCGGGCACCGCATCGACCCCGCCGAGTTCGGCCCGCAACCCGCCCATGTCCACATCGAGCGGTACATCCCGCAGGCCCAGGTCCTGCCGTGGTGCCGGGCGGTGGTCTCGCACGGCGGGTCGGGCAGCGTCATCGGCGCGCTCGCGCACGGCCTGCCGTCGGTGCTCATCCCGATGGGCGCCGACCAGCCACACAACGGTGACCGGTGCGCCGCCCTCGGCGTGGCCCGGGTGCTGGACCCGGTGGCGACCACCCCGGAATCGGTCCGCGAGGCGGCCGGCGCCGTGCTGACCGACCCCGGCTACCGGCAGGCCGCGCGGCGGGTACGCGACGAGATCGCCGCCATGCCCGCGCCCGGGTACACCGTCGGCCTGCTGGAGCGGCTCGCGGCCGAGAAGGCGCCACTCGTCGTGACGTAAGCTCCGGGCGTGGCCGTGACCCTTCGCGAGATCACCGACGACAACCGCGCGGCCGTCCTCGCGGTGCGGCTGGCAGCCGGACAGGAGCGGTTCGTCGACTCGGTGGCGGACTCGCTGCGCGAGGCAGCCGAATACCCACAGGCCAATCCGTGGTACCGGGCGGTCTACGCGGATGGTGAGCCGGTCGGCTTCGTGATGCTGAGCTGGAACGTCGAACCGCAGCCACCGGAGATCATCGGGCCGTGGTTCCTGTGGAAGCTGCTCATCGACGAGCGCCACCAGGGCCGCGGCTACGGGGGTGACGTGGTGCGGCAGGTCGTGGACCTTATCCGGGCCGAGGGCGCGGCCGAGCTGCTGACCAGCTACGTGCCTGACGACGGCGGTCCGGCCGGGTTCTACGCCAGGCTCGGGTTCGTGCCGACCGGCGAGATCGACGTGAACGGCGAGGTCATCATGCGCCTGCCACTCACCCAGCCGCTCACCTAACCACGCCGGTCCGCAGTCGCGATGCGGGAGCGACCGCCCACCAACTCCACAATGGACGGTACCCGAGCCGGTGCTCATCCAACGCGCTCCAGTCGGCCGCCGGACTGTCGACGTCGACAGCGATCCGGCGCGCGTACCCGACCCCGCCGTCGACCACGATCGGCGTCTCACCGGACAGCGGCTCGGGCAATGGGTGACGACGCGGCAGCAACGAATCCAAGCCGTGCAGCCGGGCCTCGTGGGCGGCGACGATCCCATCGATCACCGTGCGGTGAGCTTTCCGAAGGTGGCCTTGGCCGCGGCGATGGTCTGGTCCCTGATGCGGGTCAGGTCCTGGTCGGACCAGGCCGTCGGTCGGGTGATGGTGACCCGCAGTTCCCAGATCAGGTTGTCGTCCCGCGCGTCGAGCACATACATGGCATAGTTGGGCTGGTTGGTCTGGTTGCTGCGGTAGATGAACGCGTCGTTGCCGACTCCGGCGACCGGGACCGGGCTGCCGGCCAGCTTGCCGTTCTCCAGGTTCGTCCTGTGCGCGTTGGTGGCCATGGTCGGGTCGGTGTAGATCGACGCGAAGAACGTCGCGCTCATCGTGTCGGTGGGGATCCCGCCGACTAGGTGATTGCGCGTGTGCGTACAGGTGAACGTGTTGACCAACGTGCTCACGTTCTTCGTCTCGAAGGGCGTGGTGGCCTCGACCTCGAACGCCGTGCCCAGCGGGCCGAGGTCGGCCTTGTCGCACGGCCGCTGCGGAAACTGGTCGCTGCGGTACTTCACCGTGGCGGCCGAACTCCGCTCCGGCTTCGCGCCCGACCCGGAGGTCGCAGGCGACCGGTGGAACAGCTTGTAGGTGACGACGGGCACGCCGCCGAGAACGAGGAGCGTGCCCACGATGGCGGCGATCACCAGCAGGCCGGACCGGCGGCGGGTCGGGCCGCCTGATGGCCTGGACGGCTGTGGTCCGGCCATCGACGGTCCGGCCATCGACGGTCCGGCCATCGACGGTCCGGGGATCGGCGGGCCGAACGCCGGCTGGCCGGACGTGGGCGAGCTGGACACCGGAAGGCCGGAAACCGGGAGGCCGGTGATCGGTGCGCCGGACACCGGCAGGCCCGCAGGGAGGCCGGAGGTCGGCGTCTGCGGATCGACCGGCCGGCCGTACGTCGTCGGGCCGTGCGTGGCCGCGGGTGCTGGGGACGCCGGTCCCGCAACAGCGGTGGACGTCGCGTGCAGGCCGCCCTCGGCGACCACCAGCTCGGGCTGTTCGGTGACGATCGGCGCGACGCCCAGCGCCTCGTGGAGCAGGGTCGCGCACAGCGGGATCCGGCTCGACCCGCCGACGAGTTGCCGCCGCGACGACGTGTCCGTCCACAGTTGACCGTGCGTGGCCTGGAGGAACGCCACGATCGCGGCATCGACGTCCAGGCCGCCGACTTCGCCCAGCCCGCCGGAGAGCACGACGTCGAACCCGTACGGCTGGCGGCGCAGCACCGTGACGTCGCAGGTACCCGCGCCGAGGTCGTAGACGACGATCGCCGCGCCGGGCCAGATGCCGGCGCCGAGGCGGGCGAAGTACGCCGCCGCCGCGACCGGTTCGCTGACCAGGTTCGGGCGGGCCAGGCCGGCACGTTCGGCGGAGTGGACCAGGAGCGCCCGCCGCCGGCCACCCCACGCGGCTGGGTGGGTCATGACCACGTCGCTCACCGCGCCCGCCACCTGACCCGCCTCGACGGCGACGCGGCGCAGCACCGCCGAGATCAGATCGGGTACCGGTATCTCCGCGTCGCCCAGCAGCACGGATCCGTCGTCGATGCGCCGTTTCGGGTTCGTCTCCAGCCGCTCGGGGTTGCCCCGCCCGAGATGTGCCGCATCGCGGCCGGTGTGCAGCCGCCCGTCCAGGCCGAGAACGACCGCCGAGGGCAGCAGCGGCGAGCCGTCGAACAGCAACGGCCGGACCCGCCCGTCCGGCCATTGCAGCATCGCGACGGTGGTCGAGGTGCCGAAGTCGACAGCGAGACGGTACCGGTCCGGGGCAGTCATCGTCGGCGATCGTAGCCGGGTCCGGGCCGGGTCGACGCCCGGGCGGCCGCTGGTCTACCGGAGCAGCGGCCGCCCGGTGCTGCGGGCGCGGGCTCACCGCGGTACGGCGCGGAACCACGCCTGCCGGTCACCCGGGTCCGGTCCGCGCCGGCGTACCGACGGCGGGTCGTCGCCGGTGACCGGGGCGTAGTGGTCGAACCGGCTCACCAGGATGCCCTCGCCGCCGGTGAGATCGGGCAGCCCGGCGGCGACCTGCGGCACCCGCGACGACGGCAGGTCACCGGTCAGCCGGACGTACCCGCCGGCGGTCCCGGCGTCGAGGATCTGCGCGCCCAACTGGCCCAGCAGCGCGGTCACCGGACCGTGCGCGGGCCGGGGCAGGTCGAGCTCGAACCGGTCCACCGGCTGGCACACCCGGGTCCGGGCCTGCCGCAGCGCCGCGGCCACCACGACCGGGGCGAGGTGCCGGAAGTCCGCCGCGATACTCGAGATCGACTTGTCGAACTTCTGGTGCGGCCTGCTCTGCCGCGGGTAGTACTGCGACGCCGTCATCGTCACCGTCAGGTCGGCGACCGGCCAGCCGTGCGGACCCTGGCACAGGCCGGCCCGTACCCCCTCCTCGGTGGCGGCGATGAACGCCGCCGGCAGCCGCCCCCGCTCGATGCCGGGGGAGAACCCGATCCCGTGCCCGACGGGTGCGGCCTCGATGGCGAGCCCGATCCCGGCCAGGTACGGGTTGCCGCGCTCCTTGATCCGCTCCGTGGCCGCCCCGGCGCCGACGACCCGCTCGATGCAGGCGGTCGAGGTACGCGAGAACCGCGCCTTCACCCCGAACCGGTCCGCCAGCAGCGACCCGACGACCTCCTTCTGTACCTCCCCGTGCAGCCTGATCACCGCCTCGCCCTCGCTCTCGTCGATGCGCAGGTCGATCAGCGGGTCCTCGTCGGCAAGCTCGGCCAGCCCGGCGAACAGCGCGATGCGTTGGGTCGGATCGACCGGCTCGACCAGCGCCTGCATGGTCGCCGGCGGGAAGCGGTGGGTACGCCGGGCCGGCGGGCGCCCGACGGACTCGCCGATCCGCGCCGACGTGCCGCGCAGTACCGCGATCTGGCCGGCACGGGCCACCGGGCGCACGTGGACGTCGCCGTGCTCGCTGACCGCGACCTGGGTGATCCGTCCCGGCCGTTGCGCTTGGGCGCCCCGTTCCGGCTGGGGTTCAACGAACGCGATCCGGTCGCGTACCCGCACCTGGCCCGACCACAGCCGCACCCACGCACGCCGGCCCCGCTCGTCCCGGTCGACGGCGAAGACCGTGCCGGCCGGCGGACCGTCGTCCTCGCCGGCCCGCGGGACCAGCTCGACCAGGACCCGGCGAAGCTCCGGTACCCCGGCGCCGGTGATCGCCGAACCGCACACGACAGGGGTCAGCGCGTCCCGGCGTACCCCGTCCCGGACCGCGCGCCGCAGCCTCCCCGGGGGTACCGGCTGCCCGGCCAGCCACGAGGCCAGTACCGTGTCGTCGACCTCGGCGACCGCCTCGACCACGGACTCGGTGTCGAGCGGGAGCGCCTGTACCCGCGCGTCCCGCCGCCCCTCGCCGGCGACGGCGGTGAGCATGACCAGGTGCGGCGCGAGCCGGTTGCACGCCTGCGCCATGGTCCGGGCGACGTCGGCGCCGGCCCGGTCGACCTTGTTGAGGAACAGGACGGTGGGCACACCGATGCGCCGCAGCGCCCGCCAGATCACGACGGTCTGCGGCTGCACCCCCTCGACGGTCGACACCACCAGCACGGCCGCGTCCAGCACCGCGAGGGAGCGCTCGACCTCCGCGATGAAATCCGGGTGGCCCGGTGTGTCCACCAGGTTGACGGTCAGATCGTCGATCGCGAAGGAGGTCACGGCAGCGCGGATGGTGATGCCGCGCTGGCGCTCCAGCTCCATCGAGTCGGTGCGGGTCGTGCCTGCGTCGACGCGACCGGGCTCGGCGATGATGCCCGCTTCGAAGAGCAGGCGCTCGGTCAGGCTGGTCTTGCCAGCGTCAACATGGGCGACGATCCCGAGGTTCAAGAACGACAACGCGCGACTCCACCGTAGGACGGTCAAGGGTCCGGAACGTGGAAGCTGCGCGCATGGTCGTCTCCCGTCTTCGCGGCGGCCGCGTGTACCCGATGCTGACACGACCGTCCGGGCCCCGACCAGCGGATTACGAAGTCCCACGCCACGCCGTTGCCCTGGCGGCCGGCCTCCGGCAAGGTCAGCCCGGGCCGTTCGTCGTCCCAGGCCATGACGGAGATCCGCCAGCCGGCCGGGGTACGGACGAACTGGGTCGAGATCATGCCACGGCCGGTGAAGTCCACCCCGTCACGCCGGCCTTCCTTCCGGTACCGGCTCAACCGGTGCGCCACGTTGCCGAACGCGGCGCTCACCCCGTCGATCTCCGTCTCCCTGAACCACGCCAGCTCGCCACTGTCGACCGCACGCTGGCGTGGCGCGATGAACTCGGCCACGCCCGCGACCTCGGGCGCCGGGCCGCTGGTCATGATCAGCTTTCCGCCGTGAGGAACAGGTCGTGCAGCGCCGCGTACGCCGGCCGGCCCCCCTCCTCGAACGAGACCGCCGCGAAGAACCGTCGCAGTACCGCCGTCATCTGGTCGTCGGCCATGGCCCCAGTCTGCCCACCTGTCGAATTCCGGCGTGACCGTCCGTCGGTGGGGTAGGGCGCGCACCGGACGTGCCCACCGCGCCGCGAAAGGGGACGCAGATGAGCAGGTACCTGTACCTGTACCGGGGTCCGGCCACGCCGATGGACCAGTTCACGCCCGAGGAGTCGGCCGAGCAGATGGAGGCCTGGGGGGACTGGATGGGCCGGGTCGGAGCCGCGCTCGTCGACGGCGGCGCGCCGTTCGGTGAGCGGGCCGCGGTCGCCGACGACGGCACCAGTCCGGCGCCGGGCGAGCTCAACGGCTACACCATCGTGGAGGCCGACAGCCTCGCCGCGGCCCGGTCGCTGCTCGACGGCCACCCGTTCCTGTCCGAAGGCAAGGGCCGGTTCACCGTCGAGGTCTTCGAGCTGGTCCCGATGGGGATGTAACGGTTGTCGGACGGTGGGCGGCGCTGCCGCCCACCGCCGATGCCAGCTCGCCACGCCCGTGCGGGGATTCAGCCGAGCGCGGTGAGCACCAGGTCGAAGGCGTGCCGATCGCCTTGCGGGACTTGTCGATGTCGTCTAGTACGTCGAACGAGTGCCGGCCGTTGGGCACGTCGACGATCTCCAGGCTCTCGCCCACGCGCGGGCGGCCGTGACGAACTCCTCTACGGTGTTGGCGATCTCCGGGCGCTCGCGGCGACCCGGGCCAGCACGATCGGCGGCGACCGGCGGCGGCGGTGACCGTTTCGGCCGGCCTGAACCGCGGGTCGACCGGCCAGCCGGGGAACGGGCTGAGCACCGGGTAGGACGCCGCGACGCAGCGCAGCCACGCCGGTGGAGTAGTCAGCCAGTCGGCCATCAGCTTGCCGCGACCGGGAAGAACCAGAGTGCCACCCGGTCGGCGTCCACCCGTGGGTCGGCGCGCGCCATCTCGACCGCCGCGGCCACCTCCTCGGCAGCCTGCGGCTATGCGGTCGGGTCGTACAGCCGTAGTTCACCATGAGCCCGAACACCCGCTTCGTCGGCCCTCGTCGCGTACGCCTGGTCGACCGGCCAGTCCCGCGGCCTCGGGAGCACGGCCTCCGGAACGGGCCGCCCGGAACGAACACGATCGCCGGCCTGGGCCGTGTTGAGTCCTGTTGATACAGGTCGACCGTTCGTGGCGCTCCGGCGTGCGGGTTTCGACGGGCACGACGAACAGCTTCAGAGATCCCAGCCTTTGTGGCGGGTATGGCTGCCATGTCCGGCAGCGTAGGCAATGCGCTCAACCGTCCCGCCGCATGCGTCCGTACACCATAATGACCGTTATGATGTATCCAATTTTCGAATCATCAATACTGGTAATTCGATAAATCGCCATTGGGAAGCTCAGGTCTTCACCAGGTGTAGCGGGAGGCGACCGGTGGTCAGCCGCGGTCAGGCATCGTCGACGACGGCGAGCAGGGCCGCCGCCCGTGGGCTCGCCATCGCCTCATCCAGCAGGAGCGGCCGACCGTCGGGACCGGCGAGGGGTACCCGCCAGTTCGGGTACTCGTCGACCGTCCCCGGCTGGTTCTGGGTGCGGCGGTCGCCAACGGCGTCGGTGAGCGCGACGCTGATCAGCCGGCACGGTGTCCAGGTGAGGCAGCGGTGCAGCGCCGACACGCTGGCCTCCACGCCGGCGTCCGGCGCGAGCGCACCACGCCGGCGCAGCTCGTCGAGCCATACGTCGCGGCTGGCCTCGTCGGCGGCGAGCTCGTCGGAGACCGGGCGGGTGAGCAGGCCGAGCGAGTCCCGCAGCCGGACGTGGTCGCCGGCCAGATAGCCGGCCGTCGGCGGCAGGTCGTGCGTGGTGACGGAGGCGAGACAGTACTCCCGCCACTGCTCCGGCGGCAGCGGTGCGCCATCGGCGTCCCGCTCGAACCACAGCACGGACGTGCCGAGGATTCCCCGTTCCCGCAGGTAATCGCGTACCCACGGCTCGACCACGCCCAGGTCCTCGCCCACGACGAGCGCGCCGGCCCGGTGTGCTTCCAGCATCAGGATGCCGACCAGGGCCTCGTGGTCGTACCGCACGTAGGTGCCGGCGGTGGGCGGCTGGCCCTCGGGCACCCACCACAGCCGGAACAGGCCCATCACGTGGTCGACGCGTACCCCGCCGGCGTGCCGCAGCACCGTGGACACAACCGCCCGGAACGGTGCGTACGCGTCCTCGGCGAGCCGGTCCGGGCGCCACGGCGGCTGGGACCAGTCCTGGCCGAGCTGGTTGAACGCGTCCGGCGGCGCGCCCACCGTGACACCCTGGGCGAACACGTCCTGCCGGCTCCACGCCTCGGCGCCGCCGGGATCGACGCCGACCGCGAGATCGTGGATGACGCCGAGGCCCATGCCGGCGCGCCGGGCGGCGGCCTGGACGGAGCCGAGCTGCTCGTCGAGTACCCATTGCAGCCAGCGGTGGAAGTCGACGGCCTGCGCGTGCTCCGCCCGGAAGGCCAGCACCCGCGGCGAGTCCGGGTGGCGCAACCCGTCCGGCCAGCGCCGCCAGTCCGCCCCGTGTACCTCGGCCAGCGCGCACCAGGTGGCGTAGTCGTCCAGCCCCGTGCCCTCGCGCCGCCGGTACGCCTGGTAGGCGGCGTCGCGTCCGGTACTGCGCGGCACCGTGTACACCAGGCGCAGCGCCGCCCGCTTGGCGGTCCACGCGGTGTCGCGGTCGACACGCTCCAGCGTGCGCTGTGCGGTCTGCTGGAGGGCGTCGATCTCGGCGCGCGCCGGGTCGTCGAGGTAGCCGAACTCGGGAATGTGCTGCGGGCGAAGGTAGAGCGGGTTCGCGAAGCGGCGCGTGGTCGGCAGGTACGGCGACGGCTCCATCGGCGCGACCGGCGCGGCCGCGTGCAGCGGGTTGACGAGCACGAAGCCGGCGCCGTGCCCGGCCGACGACCAGGCCGCCAGGTCGGCGAGGTCGGCCAGGTCACCCACGCCCCACGAGCGGCGTGACCGGACACTGTAGAGCTGCGTCGCAAGTCCCCACGTGCGGCGGGCACCGATCCGGCCGGGCAGGCCGAGCCGGCCAGGCGTCACGATCAGCGGTGCCGCGGCCTCCTGGTCACCGGACCGGGCGCGTACCGTGTGGTAGCCCAGCGGCAGGTCGTCGGGCACCTGGAACGACGCCTCACCCACCAGCCGCCCGTCGCACTCCCGTGGCGGCGTCCAGTTCTCCAGTTGCGGCAGCTTGTCGCGTACCTCGCCGTTCTCCAACTCGATCCACACCGTCACCGGATCGCCGTGCCGGACGTGTACCGGCAGCGTGGCGGCTGTGCCCTGGCGGGTGACGAGGCAGTGCGGGAGTACGCGCGTCCATGGTGCCTGCCGGTGGGCCTCCAGCGCGGACGCGGCGGACGCCGGACTCGACGCGTCGACACCCAGCGCGGCGAGCACCGCCACGATCGTCTCGGTGGGGATGTCGCGGTGCTGTCCGCGCCAGTCCCAGAAATCGGTCGCGATCCCGTAGGCATCAGCGAGTTCGCGCAGCGTCGCGTCCAGGTCCGCCGTCATCCCCGCAGTCTCGCACCCCGTAAAGGCTTTAATCTCGACTTATATAAGCAGGCACTGTTAGAGTCGGGCCGTGCACGCGTTCGACATTCTCGGGGATCCGGTCCGGCGCCGGATCCTGGAGCTGCTCGCCGACGGGGAGCGAGCCGCGGGGGACCTCGGCGCGATCATCCAGGACGAGTTCGGCATCACCCAGCCGGCCGTGTCCCAGCACCTGAAAGTGTTGCGCGACAACGGTTTCGCTCAAGTGCGGGCAGACGGCGCCCGGCGGCTGTACGCGGTCGACGCCGAGCCGCTGCGCGAGGCCGACGCCTGGCTGGACACCTTCCGGCGGTTCTGGACGCCACACCTGGACGCGCTGGCCACCGAGCTGGCGCGAGGCAAGCGTCAACGCCGCATGAAGGAGCAACGCGAACAGTGATCGGCACAACTTCCCGGAAGTAGTGGCCTCCGAGGCACGCTGAGGCCACTACTTCCGGGAAGTTGTGCCGATCTTCGTTTGGGGGTATACACGGGTTATAACCCGCAGCTAACCCCACGGGGCGACGATGCCGAAGATCAATGTGTACCTGCCCGATGAGCTGGCAGACGCCGTCAAGGACCTGTCGATCCCGCTGTCGGCGGTCTGCCAGCAGGCACTCCAGCAGGCCGTGCGGCGGGTGTCCGCGATCCGCGAGACCGCCAGCCTCGACCTGGACCTGGGCGAGGCCCTCGACCGGCTGACCCAGTTCACGACGCGGGCGCGTACCGCGATCCAGCTCGGCGTCGACCGGGCCGGGACGGGCCGGGTCCGCACCGAGCATCTACTGGCCGGCATCGTCGAGGAGGGCGGCAACCTGGGGCTGCGGGTCCTGCGCTCGCTGGAGATCGAGCCCGCCGAGATCAAACGACAGCTGGCGGCCCTGCCGGTGCCGGAGCCGGCGGGCGAGGTGGGCGCGCGCCGGGTCGACGAGACCGCCGCCCGTGCCCTGGAGCTGACCGCCACCGAGGCGCTCGCCCTCGGGCACAACTACATCGGCTGCGAGCATCTCGTCCTCGGCCTGGTCACCGAGCCGGACGGCGCGGCCGGTCAGCTGCTGCGCTCGCTCGGGGCCGAGCCGCGGCTGGCCCGCCGCGCCGTGGCCGCCGCGCTCAGCGGGTACGTGCACGCCCAGGCCAAGGCGCCGCACGCCGACCTGCAACAGATCGTGGAGCGGCTCGACCGGCTGGAGGAGCGGATCAACCAGCCGCCGCAGCCCACGCCATGATCATGTAGTTTAGGCGTGCTATCCGGCCCGAAACCTACATGATCATGGCGGGAGGTGGGTCAGCCTAGGTGGCAGCTGGCCAGGACGATTTCCTGGGCGGGTATCAGTGGCGTTGCGGGTTCTACCACCCGGATTGCGTTCTGGATCAGTTGGCCGCTGGTGTTCGTGGTGGACTGGTTGACGTACACCTGGACCAGGCCGACGTTGATCGTCCCGGAGCCAGGTCCGATCGGTACCCCGTTGATGGTGCCCACCCGCGATGAGCGGGTGATCCCACCGGCATCGGCCACGCACGTGCTCTGGATGTTGCTGATCGTGATCAGCCCACCGAGCAGGGTGGCCTTGTCGATCGACGACCACGCCTAACCCGGCCAGCCCGGAGAGTGCGCGTAGTTTCATCGAAACCCTTCTGAACCGATGGGGGACCGCCATAGATGATCTAGAGCGGTACGCCAGTATTGGTCCAGAATAATCCGATTTGCTGTACAGGATCCGACCTCGAAAGAGGTAAATTGGACCGTGCTTTCCCGAGAACAGATCCGGATCGTGCCGCTGGAAGACCGGCACGCCGCGGCCGTCCTCGACATCTACCGGCTCGGCATCGACGGCGGCGACGCCACGTTCGAGACCGAGCCGCCGTCATGGCCAGACTTCTGCGCTGCCCGGCTTTCGGCGCACCGGTTCGTCGCGGTCGGCCCCGACGACCGGGTACTCGGCTGGGTCGCCTGCTCGCCGGTGTCCGACCGCTGCGTGTACGCCGGGGTGGTGGAACATTCCGTCTACGTGCACCCGCACGCCCGCGGGTCCGGACTCGGCCGGGCGCTGCTCGACGCCCTGATCAGGTCGACCGAGGCGGCCGGCATCTGGACGATCCAGTCCGGTGTGTTCCCGGAGAACACAGCGAGCCTCGCGCTGCACGAGAAGGCCGGGTTCCGCATCGTCGGGGTACGCGAGCGGCTCGGCCGCCATCACGGACGCTGGCGGGACGTGGTGCTGATCGAGCGGCGCAGCCCGGCGGTCGACTGAAAACGATCTCGTCGGTCGGCGGCGTGGTTGGGGTGTCGCGCGGCGACTTGACCGACTTTGCTCAGCCGGCCGGCTGGCGGTTTGCTCAGCCGGCCGGCCGTTTGCGCAGCAGCCGTTGCCAGCCCGCCCGCACCGGACGCTTGGCGCGGTAGCGCGGGCAGTCGCACAGCGCGCAGTCGGTCCCGGCACGGTAGTGCTCGTGGGCGGCGCGCGGGTGCCCGCACCGGCAGGTATCCATAGCGGCACGATAGTGGTCGGTAGGCTCGGCTCACCTATGAGCCAGCCGATGAGCGAGCCGATGAGCCACCTGATTCCGGTCGACCGTGCCGTCCAACCTGCCGGGTTCGCCGAATTCACCGACGCCTGGCTGCGCAACCGGCGGCTGTCCGCGCACACCCGTTCGGCGTACCGGCGCGACGTGACCGCCTGGCTGCGCTGGTCGGAGCGGGCCGGCCTCGACCCGCTTTCCGTCACGTTCCTGCACGTCAACGAGTACGCCCGGGAGCTGGAGTCCACCGTGGACGCCCGTACCGGCCGGCCGCTGACCCCGGCGACCGTGGCCCGGCGGCTGTCGGCGCTGGCGAGCTGGTACGACTTCCTGGTCCGGCTGGGCCTGGTGGCGGCCAGCCCGGTCGCCGGCGCCGACCGTCCCCGGGTCGCCCGCGACCACTCGGCCACGATCGGGCTGACCGCGGCCGAGGTGGACGCGCTGCTCGCCGCGGCCGGTGCCGACGCCGGGCCGCAGGCGCTCGCAACCGCGCGATGCTGACCCTGCTGGCCGACCTCGGGCTGCGGGTCGGCGAGCTGGTCGGCCTCGACGTCGCCGACCTCGGGCAGGAACGCGGGCACCGCACCGTCCGGTTCGTCGGCAAGGGCGGTAGGCCGCGCCGGCGCGCGCTCGCGCCCGGGACCGCCGCTGCGCTCGACGCATATCTCGCTTCGCGGCCCGGCGGCGACAGCGGGCCGCTGTTCGTCACCGCCACCGGCGCCCGGGTCGACCGGCACGCCGTGTTCCGGCTGGTGCGCCGGCTGGCCCGCGACGCCGGGATCCCGGCCTGGGCGAAACTGTCCCCGCACTCCCTGCGGCACGCGTTCGCCACCACGGCCCGGGACGAGGGGGTACCGCTGGAGGACGTGCAGGACGCGATGGGACACGCCGATCCGCGTACCACCAGGCGCTACGACCGGGACCGGCACAATCTCGACCGGGACCCGACGTACGCCATCTGGGCCGCCCGGGCGCGGCGCGGCACGGGTATGTTCGGACAACGATGACTACCGACATGGCTGCCCGGGCTCAGGCGTTCATCGACCAGCTCGACGAGAAGCAGCGCGACACCGCATGCCATCCGTTCTCCGACGACGCGATGCGCCGCTGGATCGAGTACCGTCCGCGCCCGCGTCCCGGCGTGCCGCTCGGCGACCTGACCGGCGCCGGGCGCAAGGCCGCGCACCGGCTGCTGGCGACCGCGCTCAGCCCGCACGCGTACGCCCAGGCGATGACGATCGTCGCGCTGGAGGAGGTGCTCGACCGGGCTGAGGACTGGGAGCGCGGCCGGCACAGCAACGACTACTGGGTGGTGCTGTTCGGCGAGCCCGGAGCCGACGTGCCCTGGGGCTGGCGGTTCGAGGGGCACCACGTGTCGGTGACGATGACCGTCGACGGTGACCGGGTGTACCCGACGCCGGTCTTCCTGGGCGCCAACCCGGCGACGGTGAGCTACGCCGGACGCCACGTGGTCCGGCCGCTGCCACTGGAGGAGGAGCTGGGCCGGGCGCTGCTGACCACGCTGACCCCAAAACAGCGCCGCGAAGCCGTGACAGCCGAGGTAGCGCGTGACGACATCGCCAGTGAGCAGAGCGGCCGGGCGCACCAGGTGTCCCCGCTCGGCGTGCCCGGCCACCGGCTCGGCCCGACCGCGCGGGCGCTGCTCGACCAGGTCGTCGCCGTGTACCTTGACCGGCTGCCGCCCGAGCTGGCGCAGGCGGAGGCGGCCCGGGTCGACCGCGACGAGCTGCATTTCGCCTGGGAGGGACCGGCGCACCCGGGGGCCGGTCACTACTACCGGGTGCAGGCTCCGGACCTGTTGATCGAGTACGACAACACGCAGAACGGCGCCAACCACGCGCACACCGTGCTGCGCCGCCCGGACAGCGACTTCGGCGGCGACGTGCTCAGCGCCCACCGCGCCGACGCGCACTGAGATCGCCTTGATCGGCACAACTTCCCGGAAGTAGTGGCCTCGGCGGGTCGTTATGGCCACGACTTCCGGGAAGTTGTGCCGATCAAGGACTTCCGGGAAGTTGTGCCGATCTAGACGAGGTCGTCGTAGGCGCGGTGGGCCGGCTCGGCGATGTCGGCGCGGGTGAGGTGGCGCCGCGCCCACAGCGTCGCGAGGGTCGCGTCGGCGTCCAGCTTCGACCAGGCCGCATGCTCGGCCAGCAGCGCCGCGATCAGCGCGTACCCGAGCCGCAGCGCGAGCCCGCGCGCCCCGGCGACCACCGACGGCGCGTGCGGATCCGCGGTCGCCGCCTCGACGTCGGCGGCGAGCCGGGCCGTGCCAGGAACCCCGGCCGGCTCGACCCGGGCCAGGACCAGCTTCGCCGCGCCGAGCGCCCGCAGCACGTCGAGGGACAGCACGTTGGTGGTGCCCTCCCAGATCGGCAGCACCTGGGCGTCGCGCAGCAGCCGGGGCACGCCGGTGTCCTCGACGTAGCCGGCGCCGCCGAAGCACTCCACGTACTCGCTGGCCGAGGCGACCGCGAGCCTGCCGGTGGCCAGCTTCGCCAGCGGGGCGACCAGCCGCAGCTCGGCGGCGGCCTCCGCCGACCCCGACCTCGGCCTGGCCCAGCAGCCGGAACGCGTGCGCGGCCAGGGCGAACGCGCCGGCCGCGTCGACGGCGAGGGTGCCCAGGGTCGCCCGGTGCAGCGGGGAGTCGGCCAGCCGCCCGCCGGCCACAGTGCGCTGGTCGGCGTAGCTTTCGCGTACACGAGACCGCGGCGCATGCCGCCGGCGGCGGCCGCGGCGTTGTGCAGCCGGGTCACCACCACCAGCGTCATCATCCGGACCAGGCCCGGCGTAGCCGGGTCGCCGAGCGGCATCGCGCGCGCGCCGGCGAGGCCGATCTCGGCGGTGGGCAGCGCCCGGGTGCCGAGCTTGTCCTTGAGCCGGTGCACGGTGACCCCCGGCGCGGGACCGCCGTCGGCTGCGTAGCGGGGCACCAGGAACGGCACGAGCGTGCGGCTGCCCGGGCCGGCGCCGTCCGGGCGGGCCAGCGCGACCGCCATCGCCGAGTCGGCCGCCGAGCAGAACCACTTCTCCCCGGTCAGCCGCCAGGTTCCCCGGTCGAGGGCGGCGGTCGTGCCGGTCCGGGAGATGTCCGAGCCGCCCTGCGACTCGGTCATCCACTGCCCGCTGGTGATCGCGTGGTCCGGGTCGGTGGAGGTCAGCCGCGGCAGCCAGGCGTCCCGGACGCCTGAGTCGACGTCCGGGTGGGCGAGCAGCGCGGCGGCGCCGTCGGCCATCGCGACCGGGCAGGAGAACGTGGCCGACTCCGGGCCGTACAGGTGCAGCAGGGCGTGCTGGACGACCCGGGCGCGATGGCCGACCAGGCCGCACCGGGCCGCCGCCGACGCAGCGTCTGCCAGCCGGGGGCGGTGTCGACCCGGTCGATCCGGGCGCCCCACGGGTCGTAGCGGGTCAGCGTCGGCGGGTGCGCCTCGGCGTCGCGGTGCGCGGCGCGCAGCGGCCCGAGCACGTCGGCGGCGAGGGCCTGGAGCGTCGGCGCGGCGGCGGCGTGCCCGTCCGCGCCGAGCAGCCGGTCCAGCCAGGACCGCATGGTCCGGTCGTCGGTGTACGGGTCGGGCAGGTCGGGGCCGGTCTGCACGAAGCGCGGCGTCATACCACTCAGTCTGCCAGCTCAGGTTACCGACGAGTAGGTGGGCGATCCGGATGATGTACCTGCCCCGGATTATCCGGGGCAGCGCCGAGCCAAGATCGTACCTGTGACGGGTCTAGATTGGTCGGAATGCGTGTCCTGATCGTGGCAGTGGGATCACGCGGCGATGTCGCGCCGTACGTCGGCCTCGGCCACCGCCTGCAAGAAGCCGGCTGTCTGGTGGCGATCGCCACGCACGACACCTTCGCGGAGATGGTCGGCACGATCGGACTGGAGTGGCGCAGGCTGTCGGGCGACACGCGGTCGCTGATCCGGGCCCGGATGGTCCCGGGATCCGAGGCGGACCGGCGGCAGGCCACCATCGATTTCGTGTCCGCGATCAGCGACGACCTCGTGCACGCCGCGGAACTGGGCACCGACGTCATCCTCACCTGCCTGGGGCAGACACCCTTGAGCTGGCTGGTGGCGATGGGTTCCGGCGTGCCGTGCCTCGGCGTGTACCTGGCGCCGGCGGTGCCGACCGCCGAGTTCCCGATGCCTGGTTCCCCGAAGCCGGATGACGGTGACAATCTGGCCGCCGGCCAGCGGATGCTGGATCAGGCGCGGACTATCTACGCCGACGTACTGCCGCGCCTGAGTCGCCGGCTGGCTCTGCCGGGGGACGCGGGCGAGGCCTTCTGGGGCCGGTGGTTCGGGACCCCGGGATTGCCGGTCAGCCTCGGGTACAGCCCGGCCGTCGTGCCCCGGCCGGCGGACTGGCCGGACAGCGTCGAGGTGGTCGGCTACTGGTGGCCGGCGGTACCCCCGAGCTGGCAGCCCGGCGAGGAGCTCACCGAATTCCTCGCCGCCGGACCGCCGCCGGTGTTCGTCGGCTTCGGCAGCATGGGGGTCGGGGTGGGGGAGCGGCTCAGCCCGGTGATCACGAAAGCGGTACACGCGGCCGGCGTACGCGCCGTCGTCCAGGCCGGGTGGGCCGAGCTGTCGGTCGGGGGCGACGACGTACTCCAGATCGGCGATGTACCGCACGAGTGGCTGTTTCCGCGCCTGGCCGCCGCGGTACACCACGCCGGGGCGGGCACGACCGCGGCCAGCCTGCGGGCCGGGCTGCCGACCGTCGCCGTACCGGTGCTGGCCGACCAGCCCTTCTGGGCCGACCGGGTCCACCACCTCGGGGCCGGGCCGGCGCCGGTCCCGTTCGCGGACCTGACCCCCGAACGGCTCGCCACGGCGATCCGGGCCGCCCTGGAGGAGCCGGGGCACCGCCAGCGGGCAGCCGAGCTGGCCCGCGTGGTCAACAGCGAGGACGGCGCCGGAGCCGTCCTGACCCGGATCGAGCAACTGGCCGGATGACCCGGCCGGATCTTGGAGACCTTGGTACCAATATTGAGCGGAGATCCTCTCAGATGTAACCCATTTGCGGTATCCCGCGTGCTGCATAGCAGCAGTTGGGTTACATCTGCTGCTACGCCTTGAGCCCGGCGGCGACCCCTATGTGTCTCGCAGTTCGGCGAGGACGGTCTCGATCAGCCTCTTGGCGGCCTGGCCGTAGGCGGCTTGTTGGCTGAGCGTGCCGAATGCTTTGGCGTAGAGGGCGATCTCGCGGGGTTGGGTGACGGCGACTTCGGCGGAAACGTTCTCGACGTGGACGACGCGGTCGTCGAACATGATGAACTGGTTGGTCGGTACCCGGTACTCGGCCCGGATGGGCAGGATGCCGAGGCTGACTCGCGGCAGCGACAGGACGGTCAGGAGCCGGTCGAGTTGACCGATCATGGTTTCCGGATTGCCGACGCGGGTCCGGAGAGCCTGTTCGGCGAGGATGAAGTGGAACCGGTGGTTGCCCTTGTACAGGATCTGCTGGCGCTCCATCCGGGCGGCGACTCCCGCGTCCAAGTCATCGGGCACTCCGTAGAAGTCGATGACTCGCGCCAGGATGGCGGCGGCGTACTCAGCGGTGTGCAGAATGCCGGGCACCAGCAGCGGCTCGTACCAGCGCAATAGTTCGGTCTCCGCCTCCAGCGCGATCGACGCCTCCTGGCGGCGGCGGGTGCCGGTGCGCAGGACCCGGCGCCACTCCACGTACATGGCCTCGATGTTGCGCACCGTGGCGACCAGATCGACGGTCTGGTCAGGGGCGTAGCACAGCCGGCACCACGCCTCAATGTCGGCCTCGGTTGGAGTCTGCTTGCCATACTCCAGCTTCGAGATCTTGGAACTCTGCCAACCGGCAAGTAGCGCGAGCTGCCTGCCGGTCAGACCCGCGTCTCGGCGCAGATCCCGCAGGCGATGCCCGAGGGCTTCCCGGGCCTGGTGAACTGTGCTGGACAATGGATCGCCGGCGCTAGCGTGCGGTGACGTAGTCGCGATGGGGAATCGCCAGCGCCCAGACCTGGCGGTGGATGCGGCGATACCGGTCGACCAGGAGCGGATCAGTGGTGGCGGCTCCTCCGGCGAACTGACCGTTGGGCTCGAACACGGTGAAGGCCACCCGTTCGTCGTCGATGAGCCAGAAGTCGTCCGTGGGTAGGTCGATACCCTCCGTGAGATGGCGGGGCAGCCAGCGGATGTCCTCGCCGGCCTCGATGTTGAGTGGGGCGACCGACAGGCCCCAGCGGGTGTAGTCGGCGTGTGGGACCGAGACGACCCGCACCCGGGTGATGGTCTTCCCAGCGTGCGTCGCCTCGCGTACGAGGGTGAGCCAGGGCTGGTGCCAGGCGAAGTCGTCCCGCTCCCCGTTCAGGAACAGCTTGAATGGGCCGCTCTCGTCGGGAGTCTGGTAGGCGTCGTGCACCTCCAGGTGAAACGCCGACCGGCTGGCGGTGCGAAACAGGTTGTCGAATGCCTCACCCTGTAGCAGCTCCATCGGCGCCGCCCTCTCGTAGCTTGCCCACTTCCACGCACGTCTCGTGACCGGGGATGTCCATCTGCGACAGCGTCTCCGCGTCGGTCACCGCGTCGCCGGACAACAGGTAGCTGTCTCGACCGGTGTCCTGAAGCGTCGCCGCGAGCCGGGTATTCGGCTCCAGGTGCCGCAGCAGCAGCCTAGGGATCTCCACGCGCGCGTTTTCGCCGGGGACCTTCCAACCCTGCACCACGTAGGTGTCGCGGTCGGTGGCGAACAGGGTCGGTGAACCTCCGCCCTGGGTGTCTTTGCCGAGGAACCGCAGCTGCATCGGTTGCCCCCTCTCCTCGATTCGTTGCGCGATTTTGCTCGTCCATTCTTGATGGTTTGCTTCAAGTCGGGCGGAGTCAAGGATTCTCCATCGAGAAAAGCTGAGCAAACTCCTTGAGGGGTCTCTTGCTCGCTTCTAACGTCCTCGGCAAGACGTCGGGACGGGCGCGGGTACCGCCAACCCGAACTCCCGTCCCTCTCGCGTTCGCACGGAAATCCCGTGGAGGAACGTCCATGCCGAGCCGAATCATCGAGCAGAAGATCATCCTCGACCGCCCGTCACTCACGGGGCCGATCGACGCAACCCTTGGCGGGGTCATCACCGACGACGCCGTCATCAACGTGGTCGTAACTGGCAATCCAGCCGTCACCGACCTCGTGATCGAAGAACGTCTCACCGAGGGCGAAGGGTTCGGTGACACTCTGCGACACATCGCCACGCAGGGACAAACCTTCGCCGGCATCGACCTGGACCATGCCGGCGCGAACGGTCTGGTACGGCTGCTGAACCGAGCTATCGCGTTGTGCGAGGCACCCATCCCCGCTTCAAGCAATGGCGAGATGGATGAACAGCGGCTGAGTTGAGGAGGTGAGCGGGCCGGTGGACTCGGGTCAACCTCGATTCCGGACGGTTGTCACGAGCTTGCCGCCCTGCTCATTTGCCTCGCAGGTCAGGCTGAGGCTGGTGTGCACTGTCGGCACAAGCGCTGTGGTCATGTCGTAGTGCACGACGCCGTTGACCTCGAATCCAGTACCGGTCCTGCGCGATTCCTGAAGCTCGATATCGGTCACCGAGGTGAGGATCGAGGAGGCGCTGGACACCGAACTGACATTTGCCTCGCGCTGGGCGAATTCAGTCAAGCGGACAGGGGCGCCCATCCGGCCGACCGAACCCGTACGTGACGGTCACAGCACCTGCGGCGGGGTGTTGCCGGCGACCACGATCGCGCGGCGTACCGGCACCAGCGCCAGCGCCACGAAGCCGATCACGAAGAACGCGATCAGCGAGATGATCGCGATCCGGTAGTTGCCGGTCAACTGGTACGCCAGGCCGAACAGCAGCGGCCCGAGCCAGCTCGTACCCTTGTCGGAGATCTCGTAGATGCCGAAGTACTCGGCTTCCTTGCCGTGCGGGATGAGCTGGCTGAACAGGGATCGGCTCAGCGCCTGGCTGCCGCCGAGCACGATGCCCAGCAGCAGGCCCAGCAGGATGAACGGCAGCGGCTTACCCGCCGGCAGCCGGTATGCGATCACGAGGACCACGATCCACACGAGCAGGCTCGCGAGGATGGTCTTCCACGCGCCGAACCGGCGGGACGTCCAGCCGAGCAGCATCGCGCCGAAGAACGCCAGGAACTGCACCAGCAGGATGGTCGTCACCTGGACCGACTGGGACAGCCCGAGCTGCTTGTCGGCGTACACGCTGGCCAGCGAGATCACCGTCTGGATACCGTCGTTGTAGATCAGGTACGCGATCAGGAAGAACAGCGTCAGCGGGTACAGTCTCAGCTCCCGCAGCGTGTGCCCCAGCTGCCGGAAGCCGTCGATGAGCGCCGACCCGCGGTGCTCGCCGGCCACGGCGGGCCGGTTGTGCAGCCGGAGCAGCGGGATCGTGGTGAACGCCGCCCACCACACGCCGGCGGACACGATGCTCCACCGCGCGATCTCGCCCTTGGACATGCCGAGGGTGTCCCCGAAGCTGACCGCCACCACGTTGAGGGCGAGCAGCAGGCCACCGCCGACGTACCCGATCGCCCAGCCGATGCTGGACACCCGGTCGCGCTCGTCCGGGCCGGCCAGCTGGGGCAGGAACGAGTTGTACACGACGACGCTGGCGCCGAACGCGATGTTGGCGATCAGGAACAGGATCGCGCCCAGCAGGTACCGGTCGCCGGCCAGGAACACCAGGCCGATCGTGGCGCCCGAGCCGATGTAGGCCAGCAGCGCCAGCAGCTGCTTCTTGTGCGAGGACCGGTCGGCGACGGCCCCGACGGTGGGCAGCACGAAGACCTGGAGCAAAACCGACAAAGACACCGTGTACGCGAACAGCGAGCCGGACGCGACCGGGATGCCGAGCGGGTGCACCCGGCCGTGCGCGTCGGCCGCGTTGTCGGCGATCGACCCGAGGTACGGGCCGAGGAACACGGTGACCACCGTCGTGGCGAACGCCGAGTTGGCCCAGTCGTAGAAGTACCAGCCGACCCGTTCCCGCCGGGAGCTGAGCTCGGGGCGGGTCTCGACGTCGGCGGCGGCCATGTGCTTCTCCTATGTCTGCCAGATCCCGCGGGCCTGGTACACGTCGCGGAGCACCTCGACGCGGTCGGTCATGATGCCGTCCACGCCGAGATCCAGTAGGTCGTTCATTTCGGCCGGCTGGTCGATCGTCCAGACGTGGACCTGTAGGCCGAGGCGGTGAGCGTACGCGATGAGCCGCCGGCTGAGCACGGGGATGCCGCTCTGCCGCACCGGGATCTGGGCTGCGACGACCCCTTCGGGTACCCGGATGCGCCGGCCCAGCCGGGCGTTGGCCCACAGCCGGGCGACCTCGCGGATCCCCATCGACGTGGCGACCTTCGGGCCCAGTTCACGGCGGATCCGGGCGAGTCGGGCATCGGAGAACGAGGCGAGCAGGACCCGGTCGAGCGCCCCGGCGGCGCGTACCGCGTCCAGGGTCGGCCTGATCGCGTTCTCCGCCTTGACGTCGATGTTGAACCGGACGTGCGGCCAGGTGTCGAGTACCGCGTCGAGGCGCTGGATGGCGGCCTCGCCGCCGATCCGGACCGTCGACAGGTCGGCCCAGGTCAGCTCACTGATCCGGCGCCGGTCGCCGGTCATCCGGGTCAGCGTGTCGTCATGGAACACGACGGCCACCCCGTCGCGGCTGGCCTGGGTGTCGGTCTCGACATACCGGTAGCCCAGCTCGATCGCGCGGGCGAACGCCACGCCGGTGTTCTCAGCTTCACTCCCCGCACCGCCGCGGTGGGCGAACGCCAGCGGCGTGGGCGCGTCGAGGTACAGATACTGGTGGTACGCCATGATCTGTCATTGTGCAGGGCCGGTTGACCGGGGGGTTGACTGCCGGTGACATCGGCGACGTGGTCAGGAGGTAGTCGGTAGGGTTGCCTCCATGCGCGTGCTCGCTATCGACTTCGGTACGTCGAACACGGTGGCCATGCTGCGCACGCCGGACGGGCGGATGCGTCCGCTGCTCTTCGACGGCGCGCCGCTGCTGCCGTCGGCGGTGTACCTGGAGTCCGACGGCCGGGCCCTGGTCGGCCGGGACGCGATGCACAGCGCGCGACTGGACCCGGGCCGGTTCGAGCCCAACCCCAAGCGCCGCGTCGACGACGGACAGGTCCTGCTCGGTGGCGTCGAGGTGGCGGTGCCGCGACTGTTCGGGTACGTGCTGGGCGAGGTGTTCGCCGAAGCGCGCCGCCAGCTCGGCGGCCCACCCGACGAGGTACGGCTGACCCACCCGGCCCGCTGGGGGGACCGGCGGCGCAGCCTGCTCCTCGACGGCGCACGGCTGGCCGGGCTGGGCACGCCCCGGCTGATCCCGGAGCCGGTCGCCGCCGCGTCGTACTTCACCGCGGTCCTCGGGTCGGCCGTCCCGGTCGGGCGCAGCCTGGGCATCTACGACCTCGGCGGGGGTACCTTCGACGCGACCGTGGTCCGGCGTACGCCGACCGGGTTCGACGTGCTGGCCGAGGAAGGGCTGCCCGACGTCGGCGGCCTCGACTTCGACCAGGCGATCGTCGAGCAGCTCGGTCAGGTGTACGGCGAGATGCCGCCGTGGGCGCGCCTGGTCAACCCGGTCGACAGCACCGACCGGCGCAACCGCCGGATGCTCTACGACGACGTGTGCGCGGCCAAGGAGCGGCTGTCGCGTACCTCGAACGCCGACATCAACCTGCCCACCCTCGAGGTCGACGCGCACCTGACCCGCGACGAGCTGGAGGGGCTGATCCGCGGATACCTCGGCAGCACCGTGGCCTGCCTGCACCGCACCATCGAGAACGCCCGGCTGCGCCCGGCCGACCTGGTCGCGGTGTTCCTGGTGGGTGGGTCGAGCCGGATTCCGCTGGCCGCGCGCCTGATCCACGCCGAGCTGGGCATGCCGCCCACGACGCTGGACCAGCCGGAGACCGTGGTCGCCGAGGGGGCGCTGTGCATCGGTGCCGCTGTCTCGCCGGGTGGTGTTTCGGGGGTACCGCGAACCATGCCGCCACCGCCGCGCCCTGCCCCGGCGGCGCCGGTGTCGGGGCAGCCGGCCGGGCGCCCGGTGTCCGGCCAGCCAATTTCGGGGCAGCCTGGGCGCCCGGTCTCGGGGCAGCCGGTGGCTCCGGCGGTGGCGGCCCGCGCGCCGGTCCAGCCGTCCCGCCAGGGGCAACAGCAACCCGCTGCGCCGGCCCGGCAGCAGCAGCAACCCGCCGTCCAACGCCCGCCGGTCCGGCAGGCGGCCGCGCCACGGTCCGTGCCGACCGCTCCGCCGATTTCTCAGCCGGTTTCCCAGCCGGTTCCTCCGCCGGTTTCTCGGGTGTCGCCGCCGGCGGCCCGGCCCGTCACCCCGCCCGGCAACCCGCCGGCCGCCCGGCCGGTACCGCCGCGGGCACAGCCGGTGTCCTCGCCGATGCCGCAGCCGATGTCGCAGCCGATGTCGCAGCCGGCAGCGCAGGCCCGGCCGCCGGTCGCAACCCCGCAACCACGTCCCGGGTACCCCCAGCAACAGCAACGGGAGCGCCGCTGGTACACCGAGCCGGTCGCGATCGCCACCGTGATCGTGCTGATCCTCGTGGTGATCGCGTTCCTCATCCTGCTCAATCAGGGGCTCGCGAGGGCCGGCTGAGATTCAGGGCACGCGACGCCGTCAGCCGGTGCTCGTGGCGCTCGGCACCGGGCTCGGCTGCTGCTGAGGCGCCACGGGTGTGCCGTGCTCGACCCGGCTGGATGAGAAGGCGATCAGGGCGACGGCCGGCGCCAGGCAGCAGAGCAGCAGGACGGCCGCGACCACGCCGGCGACGATGAGCATGATGTTCCGGCGGTTACGCGGCTGCTGGCCCGGAGCGGCCATCCCGGCCATCCCGGTTGGCGGCGCCGGTGGCGGAGTGCCCAGTCGCGCCTCGGCAGCGATGCTGACCGGGTCGCCGAGGCGTTCCAGGATGTCCCGCACTCCGGCCTCGGTCTCCGGGTCGAGTTCGGCTCGCGCGGTGGCGATGTGCTCGCTCAGGTCGGCGAGCAGGTCGTCGCGCCGGTCGGGCGGCAGATCGGCGGTGGCCCGGCGCACCGCGTCGAGGTATTCACCAACCATGCGGTCGTACTGATTGGTCATCGCGACTCCGTTCCGACGATGCGATCGACGGCGTCGCGGAAGGCGACCCACTCGTGCCTGAAGTGCGCGAGGGCGGCACGGCCGTCGGGGGTGAGGGCGTAGTAGCGGCGGGGTGGACCGGTCGGTGACTCCTGCCAGGTGGTGGCCACCCAGCCCGAGCGGCGCAGCCGCGATAGCAGGGGATAGAGGGTGCCCTCGCTGGTGGCGAGGGCCGTCTCGGCACCGAGGTGTCGGACCAGCTCGACGCCGTAACGCTCGCCGTCAGCCAGGAAGGCGAGCACGCAGAACTCCAGCGTGCCACGCCGTAACGCGGTGCTCAGGCCCGGTCTGTCTACCACGCCGCCCATAGTACCTGGCGACGCAAGGAACCTGGGTACACCAAGGTGCACCTCGTCGATCTAGGACGAATGGTGCCCCGTCTATCCGTTTCGTCCCACCATTCGTCCTAGATCGACGAGCGCGGGGCTACCGTCCGCCGCCGTCTCGGATACGGTCGGTGCACGGGAGGTCGACCTATGGCGGGTGTGGCGCCGACAGTGGTCTCGCTGCGCGTGCCCGGCGTCGACTTTCCGGAGGCCGAGTCGGTGCTCGGCGCCCGCCCGGTGGAGCAGGTCGACGACGTCGCCGCACGCGGCGAGTTCTGGCGGTGGAGACACGGCCGCCCGAGGCGGTACACCACCGAGGCGTACCTGTGGGGCCTGCACAGCACAGCCACCGCGCGGGCGCTGTGGCTGCTGCTGTTCCCGTTCACGCTCATGAACCTCGCGTACTGGGCCCGCCCCGCCCGCCCGCGGGGGATCACCTCGTGGGCCGCCGACGCGATCATCGGTGTCGTCTGCCGGCTGCTCGCGCTGACCCTGACCGCCACGCTGATGCTCGGCGTCGCCGGTGTCACGATGGACCTGGTCGCCTGGCAGTGCCTCAGTGCCGGCAGCACCTGCACCGCGTCCTGGTCGCAGCCGTTCGACCTGGTCGCCGAGATGCCGCTTCGCCACAACCAGTGGCTGGCGATCGGTGCGCTGGTGCCGCTCGTCGTGCTCAGCGTGCTGTGGTTGACCAGCTACCGGAGCTGGCAGCGCTACGAGCGTCGGGCCAACTTCGCGCTCGCCCCCGACGCGCTCACCGACGCGCGGTTCTGGCGCGGTCGCGCCTGGGTGCAACGGCTGCGGGCGGTCCACGTCATGGCGGGCATGGCCGTGATCGACATGGTTCTGGTGTACCCGGTGGTCGCCGACGACCGGCACGCCCATCGTCCGATCTGGACAGTCGGAATTGGGCTGCTCGTACTGCTGTGGCTGGCGGTGGCGGCCGCCGTGGCCGGGGCCGTGGCGCCGTTGCCGCTGGCGTCGCCGGAGGTCCACGCGGTGCGCGACGGACGGATGGTGGCGGCCCTGCGCCGGTCCCGGCGGCTCGCCGCGGGTGCGCGGGCGCACGCCCGGCTCGCCGACTGGGCGGACGTTTTCGTCGCCGCGCTGCGCCGGGGCGCCCGGGCCGCGTCACCCGGCGTCACCCGGACGATCCGGGCCGCCGCCTGGGGCACCGTCGGCATCACCGCCGGCTGCCTGGCGTACACGGCGGTGCCGCGCCGCGAGCCGCTCGCCGCCGCCGGGGCGCTGCCCGGTTTCGCCGGTGGCGTGGCGGTCCTCTCCGTCGTCCAGACCGTGCTGCTGTTCGCGCTCGCGGTGGCGGTACTGCCGTTGTGCTGGATCGCCCGCGACGCGACGCACCGGCTGGCGTGGCGCGGATTCGCGATGCCGATCATCGCGACCGTGGCCGCCATGCTCGCCGTGGCGGAGGCGGCCAGCCTGCTGTACTTCGCGGCCCTGTCGATCGGGCAGCTGAAGACGTCGGGCCACGGCCGGGCGTGGCTACCCGCGCCGCCGTACCCGTACGAGTGGGCCGGGCTGGTCTTCGCGGTGGCGATGGGCGCGGCCGTCGTGGCGGCGGCGGTACACGCCGTGCGCTGGCATCACCAGAAGCGCATCGGCCGGCGGCTGACCGACCAGCGCGACAGCGAACTGCGTCACCGGCACCCCGATGTGGCCGACCTGCTCGACCGGGCGCACGCCCGCGGACGCCTGTTGGAGTTCGTGTCGGTGCTGGCGCTGATCGTCTTCGTGCCGATCACCGTCCTGTCGTTGATCGGCGTCGGGTACAGCGCCGTCGGCCGGGGGCCGGAGGCGCTGCTGCCCTCGCAGAAGACGCTGACGAACCTCGGCGCCTGGTCCATCGGCCTGATCGCGATCGTCCTGGTCATCGCGGTGGCCCGGGCCGGCAACACGACTCCGGGACGGCGGCTGGTCAGCGCCGTGTACGCGATGGCGACGTTCTGGCCGCGCGCGGCGCATCCGTTCGGCGCGCCGTCGCACGGCCCGCGCGCGGTGGCCGACATCGTCCTCCGGGTGAGCACGCTGACCGCGCAGGGCACCCCGGTGCTGCTCGCCGGGCACAGCCACGGCAGCGTGCTCGTCGCCACCGCGGCACGTTACCTGCCGAAGGCTAGCCTGTGGCGCACCGCGCTGTTGACCTCGGCGTGCCCGCTGACCCGGCTGATCGAACCCTTCTTCGCCGCCTTCTTCGACCGGGATGCCTCGCTCGACCTGGCCGGCGCGCTCACCGACGAACGGTGTACCCGGTGGATCAACCTGTACCGGATCACCGATCCGATCGGGGGACCGGTGTTCGATCCGATGCCGAACGACCCGGACCGCGCCGATGCCACTCCCGGGCCGGTCGACCAGCTCGCCCCGGACCCGGTGGAGGCCGACCTTACCGGCATCGAACCGGAGGTACGGGGGCACGACAGTTACCTGCACGACCCCGCCTTCACCGCCGCCCACGACCGGCTGGTCGAATGCCTGGCCGCCGCCGCCGACAGCGACGCCGCCGCCGACAGCGACGCCGCCGATGAGGGCGGCGGGGCGTCCGCCTGACCGGCGTGCCCTACCCGGCGCTGACCGCGCGGCGCCGGCGCCGGCCGCGGCGTCCATACGCGACAATGGTGAGGATCGCACCCGCGGTCACGAAGTCGAGACCGGTGGCCACCGTCGTGGTGGTGGCCGGGCCGGTGATGGGCAGCGCCGGGTCAGCGGCGACCGGGGCCGGCTCGGGCCGCACGGTGAGCGTGACCTCGTGGGTCGTCGCGTACCATACGCTGTCGGTGTACCGGACGGTGAAGGTGGCGGTGCCGGCCGATCGCGGCGTACCGGTGACGAGGCCGTCCGCCAGTGCCAGCCCGGCGGGCAGCTTGCCGCCGGTGATCGACCACGTGCCGGCCAGCGGGTCGGTGGTCGTCAGGACATCCAGGTACGGGTGCCCGACGGTGGCGTCGGTCAGGGTCGACGAGGTGACGACCGGCCGGTCCGGGTTCACCGAGCGGCCCTTCGGCGCGTACAGCAGCTTGTTCGGCGTACCGGCCCCGCTGTCGGTGACCTTGCCGGCCTTCGCGGTGGCCGTCAGGGAATGGCTGACCTGCTGCGGCGTGTACGCCGGATGCGCGGCGAGCACCATGGCCGCGGCACCGGTGACGTGCGGCGCCGCCATCGAGGTTCCGCTGAGCGTCTCGGTGGCGGTGTCGCTGGTGCGGTACGCGGACACGATGTCCGTGCCGGGCGCGAAGAGGTCGACGCAGGAGCCGTAGTTGGAGAAGTTGGCCCGCCGGTCGCGGGCGTCCGTGGCGCCCACGGTGATCGCCTCCGGGATGTCCGAAGGGGAGTACCGGCAGGCGTTCGTGTTGTCGTTGCCCGCGGCCACGACGTAGGTGACGCCGGATGCGATGGACGCCTGTACCGCCACATCCTCGGCCGCGCTCAGCGTCCCGCCGATGCTCATGTTGGCCACGGCCGGTTTGGCGGCGTGCGCGGTGACCCAGTCGACGCCGGCGATGATGTCCGACTTGGTGCCGCGGCCGTCGCAGTCCATGACCCGGACGCCGACCAGGTGTACGCCCTTGGCGACGCCGTACCGGGAGCCGCCCACGGTCGCGGCGACGTGCGTGCCGTGGCCGTTGCAGTCGTTGTCCGCGGCCGGCGTGGCGTCGGCGAAGTCCCAGGCGTTGCGGGCCCGGCCGCCGAACTCGACGTGCGTGGTGCGGATGCCGGAGTCGATGATGTACGCGTGCACCTCGGCGGCCGTGCTCGCCCCGGAGTACGACCAGGACAGCGGCAGGTCACGCTGGTCGATGCGGTCGAGTCCCCACGACGGCAGCCCGGTCGGGTCATCGCTGACCTTCACCGTCTGGTCCTGCTCGACCAGTGCCACCGACGCGTCGGCCGCGAGCCGCCGAGCCTGCGCTTCGCTCATCGCGGCGGAGAACCCGTGGATCGACGCCTCGTAACGCTGCTGGACCGTGCCGCCGTACCGGGCGGTCAGGTCCGCCGACACCGTACCGACCTGTGCCGTGCCCGGCTTCAACACCACGATGTACCGGCCGGGTATGGCACCGGCCGCGCCGGCCCCCTCGATCCGACCGGTCGCGGGCGCGGCGTGCGCCGGCAGCCCGACCGTGGCGGCTGCCGCTACACCGGCGGCAGTGAGGAACAGGAACCGTCGCAGGGGGAGCCAGGAGCGCTGCATCCGTTCCACGATCCGCCCGGGTGGCTGCGGTCCGGCACCCGATCGGGTGCAGGTCGGTTGTCCTGGTACCGTCCTGATCTGACGCCAACTTGGCTGCAACACCACCCCACGGCAAGGCGTGTACCACACATGATTTCGATTCGACGCGCAGCACCCCTCCTGGCCGTCTCCGTTGTCGCGCTGGCGGCCGGCTGCGCCGGCAACGACTCCGGGGCGTCGAGCGCCCCGTCGGCCACCGCCGCCGTTACGCCGACCGCCACGCCGACCGCCGCCGCGTCGGCGCCGCCGGCCACCCCGGAGGCGGTGAAAGCCGGCTGCCCGGCGGACGCCGCCACGCTCGGAAAGGCCTTCAAAGCCAACCCCGAGCTCGCCAACGCGATCATTCTCGGTAGCGGCTTCAGCGACATCACCTGCTACATGGACTACGCGACCGCCCGGACCAACCCAGTGAACATGGACCGGGCGATGGTCCTCTTCGGATACGACGCGAACACGGGCACCTGGAAGGCGCTCAGCGGCGGCACCGACCTGGACTGCCGGCAGGCGCCGACCACAGTGGTCTCACACCTGCCCGGCTGCAACCGGGAGTGAGGGCCGACCAGTCAGCATGCGGATGCACGTCAACCTGCCGCCGGGGAACGCCTGGCTGCCACTCGCCGTTCGGCACGCCTCCCGGCGCGGGCTGACCCGCCTGCGGATCGTGGCCGGAACGGTGATCATCATCGGCGCCCTGTCCGTACGGAGCGGCGTGTCCCCGGCCACGGGAATCACGGACGCGAGCGACGTCTGGGTGGGCGGCGTGGCGATCGTGATCGGCGTCCTCTGGCTGTGGCTGGCGTGGCGCGCACCCGGCCGGGCGGTCAAGCTCCAGCCCCGGTACATGCTGACCGAGCCGGGCCTCATCGAGATCACCGACGCCGGCGTGACACAGATCTACCCGTCGGCCCGGATCGAGTTCGCCTGGTCGGCGTTCGTGCGGACCGTGGAGACACCGCAGATGTGGCTGCTCTACACCGGGCGCATCAGCGTGATCTATGTGCCCAAGGAGCCGCTCACCGGGTCCGAGCGGTCCGAGTTGGCAGACCGCATCGGCAGGACGGGCATCCCGGCCACCACCCGATGATCAGCTACCGGGCGTCCACCAGCGGGCGAGGCTGCTGGCGGCCGGGTCGTCCGAGCTGAGCAGGGCGTGCCAGCCGTCGACGCCGGGTGCCTGCTCGTCGCCGGCGTAGTCGTACAGGTCGCCGATCGGCGGGTGCTGCCAGGCGGCTTCGTGGTACCCGCTGTCGTCGACCGTGCCGTCGGGCAGCCCGGCGCCGAGGACCTGCGGGTCGCTCCACGGGTACCCGTCGATGGGCTCGGGGGCGTCGTGCAGGTCGAGGGTGGGCGGGAACTCCGGGTCGTGCCAGTCGCTGTCGGCGCGCGGGTCGGCGTCCGGGTCGGCGCCGACCGGGTGGTCCACGAACTGGTGATCGTCGGCCAGGGGGGAGTCGTGGTCCGCGGGTACCTCGTCGTGCACGATGTCGTGGGAACCGGCGTCGTCGTGGTGGCCGGCCGCGAACGGGTCGTCTTCGGGGTACACGTCGCCGGCGGCGCCGAAGTGCCCGTGCCCGGCGGGGGTCTCGTCGTCGAGGCTGGCTTCGTGCGTGAGGTCGGGCCCCGGCTGGTGGGCGGCGTCCGGGCCGTCCGGGTCGTGCCCGAGCGGATCGTCACCCGTGACGTCGTGCCCCAGCGGGTCATGCCCGAGCGGATCATGCCCGAGCGGGTCGTGGTCGAAGCCGCTGTCGTGCCCACTGGGGTCGGCGGTGTCCGCGTCGGCGTGGTCGAACGAGTGCTCGAACCCGTGGTCGAACTGCGGATCGTCTTCGGGCCAACCGGGCCAGTCCTGGTGGTCCATGCCTTAACCCCTATGCGTCAGCGGGCGCGGCGGGAAGCAATGCGCGCACCCGCACGAGTACCTCATCAATTTGCTTGATTTTGGCGCGCAGCGCCTCCCGTTCTTGTGCCAAAGCCGCCCTGCGCTTGCCGCGCTCGGCCTTGTCGTCGGCGAGGGATTTGTCGATTTCGGCGATATGGGCGTCGAGTTGCTGGAGCCGGCGTTCGATCGCCTCGTCGAGGGCGACGGTCAGGGCGTACTGGAGATCGGTGAACCGGTGCATGATCTCGTCGCTGAGCGCGGCGCGGGCCTCGCCGAGCACCTCACGCAGCCAGGTCCGGGCCTGCTGCTTGTCGGTCATCGACTTGCGCTTCCAGACCAGGTACGCGCCGGCCGCCAGCCCCAGCCCGAGACCGATCACGGGCACGACCAGCCCGCCGGCCATCGCGCCCATGCCGAGCGCGCCGGCGCCCAGCCGGGCGGCGTTGGTACCCATCATGACCATGCCGGCCGACGACATGACGACCATGCCGTTGTCGCCGCTGCCGTCGCGCTGCGGCTTGGTGCCGAGGGCGTGCCGCAGCCGGGCGTTGAGCTGGCGCAGTACGTGCTGCAACTCGTGCGGGGCGAACACCTGCGCGAGGGCGCGCTCGCCGACCTTGCGGAACCGGAACTCCAGGTCGCCGGACAGCCGCAGGGACAGCGCGTACAGGGCCTGGTCGACGTCCTGGGGCAGGTTCTTGATCTCTTCGCCCTTGTCGATGCGGGTCATGAACGTCTCTTGCAGCTGGGTGACGTAGTTGCGCAGCCGGGTGGTGGCCTCGACCCGGGCCCGCTGGGTCTCGGTGTTGAGCGCGAGCGACCACTGGCGCGACTCGGTGCGCTTGCGGGTGGCGACGGCGGTGCGCTCGTCTCTGGCGCGCTGGATGTCGGCCGGGTCCGGGTCGGTGGCCTTCATCCGGTCGTCGAGCCTCTGGTCGATGCGGATCACCTCGCTGCGCACCGAGCGCAGCACGTTCGCCTGTTGCAGCAGGTGCCCTCGGCCGGCCAGCTCGATCAGGGCGTGCTGCACCTCGGCGATGCGGGACTCGGTGATCAGCTCGCGGGCGGCCTCCCCGGGCAGGGTCATGGCCAGCTCGGCGAGCCGGGCGGACACCGGGAACCAGGGTGCGGCCCCGAACCGGGGCGCGTGCGCCTGCAACTGGCCCCGGTCGTCGGCGAGGATGGTGCGCCAGCCCGGGTACGCGTCGGTCTTGGTGAGCGCGAACAGCACGAAGTTGACCCGCTTGCTGGCCTCGATGAGGAACTCCAGCTCAGGCTTGGAGAACGGCGCGGACGCGTCGACGACGAACAGCAGCGCGGCGGCGCGCTCGACCGCGTCGAGGGCGATCTCGGCGTGCAGCGAGTCCAGCCCGCCGACGCCCGGGGTGTCGACCAGGGTCAGGTACTGCAACAGCGGCGCGGAGTGCTGCACCTCGATGTGGCGCGGCGGTCGCAGCCCGTCCGGCAGCCGGCCGAGGACGGTGCCCCAGTCGCGCAGGTCGCCGTGGCTGAGCGGCACCGGGTCTTCGCGGCCCGGCACGTACGCCCGGGCGCCGTGCGCGGGGGAATGGGTGAACTCCAGGTATGCCGAGGTGGCGACCGCCGCGTCGACCGGGGACAGGCCGGGCACCCCGATGAGCATGTTGACCAGGGAGCTCTTGCCCCGTTTGGTCTCGCCGACGATGACGATCGAGGGCCGCTTCAGCTCGCGGCGGCGGATCACGTCGATGTCGGCCGCCGCGTCCGGGTCGATCTTGCGCAGGAATGCGAGCCCGCCGTCGACCGCGCCACGCATCATCTTCTGCGCGGCCGCGTCCCGGTCGGCGGTGCTCTCGCCGGGGCGTGCCTTCGCGTCGGTGCTCATCGGTCCTCCCGTTCGCTCGCCGCCCGGTAGACGGTGACCACCGGCACCCGCAGCAGCCGCCCGTCCCGGTCGGCGTAGCCGGGCACCTCCACGGCGGCGATCGTGCCGATCTTCGCCGGGTCGCTGCTGGGCGCGGCCCCGCCCGCCTCGTGCTGCGCCGGGTCGAACCGGGCTCCCGCCGGTTCCACCGTACGCACCCCGGCGTCGCGTAGCGCCGTGCCCAGCCGGTCGGCGAGGGCGCGGCTGGTGGTGCGGTCGCGGACGTAGATGCAGGCCCGGATCAGGGCGGCGCGGTCGGCGTCGGTGAGGTTCTTTTTGGTACCCGCGGGCGACAGCTCGGCGGTGGTGTGGTCGTCGGGTGGCGCGGCGGGGGGCACGATGGGCGGGACGACCGGCTTGGCCCGGCCACCCGCCGGCCGGGCGGGGGCGGGGCGGCGGCGCCGGTCGGCGCCGATCAGCATCACGAACGCCGCCGCGCCGGCCGCGAGCCCACCGATGACGCCGACGATCGCGGGTACCGCTTCGAAGCTGTCGACCGAGCAGCTGACCTGGCCGGGTGCCTGCCGCCCGAGGGCGGTGGTCGTCCCATCGTTCTTCGTGCCGGCGGCCGCGTCGCCGAGGCCCGCGGCTGTCGTGGGGGAGCCGGTGGGCACGGCGGGACCACCCGCTGAGCCGCCCGCGGACCCGCCTGCCGCTGTCGGCTGGCAGGTGGCCTGCGGGCTGACCAGGCCGACCGCGATCCCGGTGAGGACCGCGATGATCGCGGCGGCGACCCCGGCGACGATCCGCCGGCTCACCGTCGACATTCCGGGCGACATTCCAGTGGCGGCCATTGACGACGCTCCTCTCAGCGCAGGCTCGCTTGGCCCCGCATGCGCTGGGACAGCAGATAGAAGCCACGGTGGGCGACGAGCGCAACCCGGGACTGGGCCGGGCTCGCGCCAGCCACGGCGTACGCGCGCCAGCGGGTGGCGGCGTCGAGCGCCGCGCGTACCAACTGGTCGGGTGCCGCCTGGGGCAGGTCGAGGATCCAGCGGGGGTCGTTGGACAGCGCGAGGCGGGTCAGCTCGCCTTCCATCTGGCCGGGCAGGTCGACCGCGCCGGTGGTGACCAGCTGGGCGACTTCGAGCAGCCGTAGCCGGTGGTACTCGGGCTGTTGCAGCACCCGCTCGATCGCGTCGCGCAGCAGCTCCCGGTCGAACGGCCGCTCCGCGTGGCTGGCGATCTTCTCCAGGCTGGACAGCCCCCAGCCGGCCTTGATCGCGTCGCTGCGCCAGCGGAACGCCTGGTCGAGGGTGTGTCGCAGGCGGGGGAAGCCGGAGGCGGTGAACAGCAGCCGGACCAGCTCGCCGGTGGCCAGCTGCGGCGCGGACACCAGCTGGGCGATGGCGAAGCCGATCCCGTACAGGTCGAGCAGCCGCAGCAGCCGCTCCCGGGCCGGCCTGGGCACCTCGCACTCGCGGCTGGTGAACAGGTCGACCGAGGCGAGCAGGACGGTCCGTTCGGTCTGCGGCAGCCGGGCGAGCTGGCGCAACGCCTCGCAGTCGGCGGCGGTGAGCCGGCCGGCCTCGGTGGTCTCGGCGAGCAGCCCCACGACCGGTACCACATCGGAGATCACCCGCCGCAGCACGGCGGCCTGGTCGCTGGCCAGCGGCCCGGCGACCGGCCACGGGTCGCCGCCGCCCGGGGCGAGCTTGTCGACCTTGTTGAACAGGCCGAGCGAGTTGATCGGGTTGCTGGACAGCCGGGCCGACATCGACCGGAAGGCCTCCAGGGCCTGGACGTCGTCCTCCCGCACGGACTGGGTGAACACGTAGATGATCGCTTCGGCGCCGGACAGCGCGCTGGCCGAATCGACGTCGAGGGTGGCGTCGATCGGCGCGGTGTCGTTCGGCCTGCCGTCGACTTTGGTGTCGGGCGGCGCGGAGTCGCTGAACAGGAAGCGTTTCGCGTGCTCACTGACCGAGGTGTTGGCGCTGGACAGCCCCGGGGTGTCGACCACGGTCAGGTCGCGCAGGTGATCGCTGGTGAGCGTGACGTCGACGTAGGAGACCTCGGAGCGTGGCACCCCGAGCCGCTGCGGGATCATGCCCGACTCGTCGAGCGGCAGGCTGGCCCGGGTGCCGTTGCGCCGGACGATGTCGACGCGGTCGGACGTCCCGTACCGGAACTGGGTGACGATGCGGGTGCACTCACCGACCTCGGTCGGCGCCACCCGGCGCCCGATCAGGGCGTTGACCAGCGTCGACTTGCCCGCCTTGAGCCGCCCGGCGATGGCCACCCGCAGCGGCTCGTCGAGCCGGCGCCGCACGTCGAGCACCTGCCCCTGGGTGGCACCACCGAGACGGTGGCCGACCTCCTGGCAGAGGTCGGCCACCCGTGCGCTCAGCGGTCCTGGTGCCATATGGCTTCCGCCGCCGGTCAGTGGGAGGCGTACGGGTCGACCGAGGAGGCGTCCCCTAGCGGGTTCCGATCGGCGTCGCCGTAATGCACGGTATCGGGCGTTCCGTCGTAGTTGGTGTCTGCGATGACCGCATCGGGATGGCCGTCTTCGTCGCTGTCGACGGCGGCGAGGTCGAGACGCCCGTCGTGGTTGGTGTCGGCGAACAGGTGGTCGGCGCGGCCGTCGTAGTCGTCGTCGCGGATGATCAGGTCGGGGTGACCGTCGTGGTCACGGTCGGCGATCAACTCGTCGACGCGCCCGTCTTCGTTGCGGTCGACGGCGACCAGGTCGGGGCGGCCGTCTTCGTTGTAGTCGTAGGTGGCCGTATCAAGTGCGGGGCCGCCGTGCTCGTTGGTGTAGACGACCTCGGGATGCCCGTCGCCGTCGCGGTCGACCGCGAGGAGGTCCGCATAGTGGTCATGATTCGCATCCACGACACCGACCTGGGATCCGTCGGTGTATTCGGCGACAATGGCGTCGTCATGACCGGAGTAGTCAGTGTCGTAGCCGCTGTCATGATCGGCGTCGGGGGCGTCGTGCACGATGCCGCCGTCACCAGAATCGAACTCGCTCATGCTGCGCCTCCCGATGTCCTGCACTGAACGCAACCACAGTACGAATATCCTGCCGGCTTGGGATCCCATGTTCGTGCCACCTCGGGGGGAGGGCGGTAAGTGTGACGCACGTTGACGCCGGTCGTTCGGTCACGGTGGGTGGCGACGTCGTCGCGCGAGCGGTCGATGACCTGACCACGCCGGGCCTGGTGGTGCTGGCCGGGCCGCCGGGCATCGGGCGGACCAGCGCGCTGCGCCGGCTCGGCGCCGCCTTCCGGGGGCCGGTGTACTCCGGTGGCGGGCTGGCGATGTTGCAGGGCGTGCCCGGCCTGCCACTGGCCAGGGCGGTGCGGGTGCGGCTGCCGGTCCACGACGTGGCGCTGCTGGCCGAGGCGGTGCGGTCGAGGGTACGCGGCGGGCTGCTGCTCCTCGACGATCTTCAGTGGGCGGATCCGACCACGCTCGCGGTGCTGCCGGCCGTCGCGGCGCACTGTCGGATAGCCGTCAGCATCCGCACCCCGCATCGGCTGCCGCCTCCGGTCGAGGCGGAGCTGCGGGCCGTGGCGAGGTCGTGGCTGACCCTGTCCCCGCTGTCGACCGAGGCGGCCACGGCGCTGGTCCGCCAGCTCGCGCCGGGCGCGCCGGCCGCTGCGGTGGCCGACGTGGTACGTCGGGCCGGCGGGATCCCGCTGGCCGTCCGGTCGCTGGCTCAGTCGGCGGCCCGATCGGCGGCCCGGCGGCAGCCGGCTACCGGCGTTTCCGCTGGTGGTGACGACACCGGCGCCATTGCGCTGCCGGGCACCGGACCCGCAAGCGCCATTCCGCCGCCGGGCGCCGAGTCGGCACCCGCCGGCGCCCCGGGGACCGACCCGCTGGCCCACGCGGTCGCCGCCGCGCTGGCCGATCTGAGCCGCCCCGCGCGTACGGCGATGGCGGCGCTCGGCCTGCTCGGCCGGCCCGCCCCGGCGGCGATCCTCGGCGACGGGGTCGGCGAGCTGCTCGCCGCCGGCCTGGCCGAGACGCTGACCGATCCGGGCGACGCGGTCGCGCCGGTGTCCGGGTACGTGGCGGAGGTCGCCGCCGGACTGCTCGGGGCGGCCGAGCGGCGGGCCCTGCACCGGCGCCTCGCCGACCTGGTGCCGCCGCGGGAGGCGGCCCGCCATCTGGCCGCCGCGGGTGAGGCGGAGCTGGCGCACCGGACCGCGGTCACGGCGGCCGAGACGACGACGTCCACCGGTGAGCGCGCCGACCTGCTGCTGTTCGCGTGCGGTCTGCCCGGGGTGGCGGCGCCGCTGCCGGTACGGGTGGCCGCCGGCCGGGCGGCGCTCCAGGCCGGCCGGCCAGGCGCCTGCCTGCGGGTACTCGGGACCGCGGACGGCCGCCTCGGCGGTGGCTTCGCCGGGGAGCCCGCCCAGGCCGAGGCGGCGGTCCTGCGGGGCGAGGCGCTCCTGCAGACCGGATCCGCCGGCGGCGCGGTCGCCGCGGTCGCCGGGGTCGGCGACGATGCTCAACCCGACCTGCTCGGCGCCCGCGACCGGGTACGGCTGCTGGGCCTGCTCGCGGCCGATCCGGACGGCGCGGTCGCCGCGCTCGACGAGATCCCGGCCCGCCACGGCGAGCCGCCGGAACACGCCGGGCTGCGGGCGGCGGTGGCGGCGGTCCGGGCCGCGATCCGCCAGCCGGGCTGGGAGCAGGGGTTGGCTAGCGCCGCCGCCGCGGCCGGAGCCGCCGACGATCCTCTCGCCGCCCGGTGGAGCGCGTGGCTGCTGGTGGAGACGCTGGCCGCCGACGGCCGGCTGGCCGAGGCGGCGCAGGCGGCGACCGCGGCCGCCCAGGCGTGCGCGGCCGATCTGGCGTACAGCTGGCAGACCCGGTTCGTGGCGGCCGGGCTGTGGTGTACCGCGCTGCGCGGGGCGCACCTCGACGAGGTGATCCGCCGGGCCGGCGACCTCACCGACCGGACCCTGCCGGCCGCGGCACGCGGGTACGCGATGGCCGCCGCCAGCCTCGCCGAGGCCGACGGTGGGCTGCTCGCCTCCGCCCGCGCCCGGCTGTCCCGGGCCGGGCGGCAGCCACCGTCGACGTCCGCCGTCCTGGACTGGGTGGCCCGCGAGGCGGCGTGGCTGGACGGCCAGCCCGAGCTGGCGGCGACCACCACACCGGCCGGAAAGGGTGAGGCTCCGCCGCTGGTCGACGGGCTGCGCCGGATCACCGCCCGGTGGGCGGCCTACGACACGACCCCGCACGATCCCGGCCCGGCGGCCCTGGTCGAGGCCGCTGGCGCGGTTGACGTGCCGCTGGACCTGTCGCCGGAGGCCGCCCGGATCGCCCCGGTCGCCCAGACGCTGCGGGCCTGGGCGGCGGGCGCCGAGCCGGACGGCTTCGACGCGGCGGCGGCCGCCTGGCACGACCTGGCGCTGCGCGAAGAGGTGCGCTGCCTGCTCGCCCACGGCCTGCTGGAGAGCGAGTCGGCGCGGGCGGTGCCGCCGCTGCTGCGGGCCGAGGAACTCGCTGGGGACGCCGGCCTGGTGGTGCTGCTCGGCCGGGCCCGGCGGGCGCTGCGCCGGCACGCGGTACGCCGGGAGACCCGGGGGCGGCGGGCCGGCGACGATCTCACCGATCGGGAACGGGACGTGTTGCGGCTGGTGGCGCACGGTGAGCCGACCCGGCGAATAGCCGGGCAGCTGGGCATCTCGCGCGAGACGGTCGAGACCCATATCCGGGCTGGAATGCGTAAGCTCGGGGCGCGTACCCGCACCGAGGCGGCGGCCCGGGCGCTGGAGGAGTTGGTGGCCCTGGAGGAGTCAGGTGAGTGATGATCCGGCTCCGCGGTACGTGCTGGCGTCCTCGGTCGACGCGACCGCGGTGCTGCGCCGCCTGGCCCGGTCGGGGTGGCAGACCCGGGAGGGGTTCGCCCTGCCGGAGTCGAGCTGGGACGTGACGAGCAGCCGGCTGGTCCTGTTCGGGCGGGTGCCCGATGTCGACACCGCCGAGCTGGCGTTGCTCGCGGCCGCCCGGGGAGCCGGGGTGATCGCCATCGCCGATGTCCGCGCGGAGGTCGGCCGGGCGCTGCTCGCCGACCTGGAGCGGATCGGGCCGGTGAGCACCGACCCGGACGCCCCGGTGGCGGTCGCGGGAGCCGGCTCGGGAGCCGGGCCGCAGGGGTCCGGGCAGCACGGGTCCGGGCAGCACGGATCCGGCACGGGATCGGGTGCTGGCGCGGGGGCGGCGGCCGGCCCGGCGGGCGGCGGTGACCACGGCGCGGGTACCCCGTTGGCGCCCGAGCAGCGGGCGCTGCTGGAGCGGCTGGCGAAGGGCGAGACGATCGCGGCCGCCGCGCAGGCCGAGTTCCTGTCGCTGCGCACCGCGAACCGGCGGATCGCCGAGGCCCGGCAGGCGCTGGGAGTACGCAGTACCCGCGAAGCAGTGCTCGCCTACCTGCGGCTACGCCGCGACGCGTCCTGACGGCCGGTGGGGATCGTCCCGGCACGCGCGACCGCGCGGATCACCGCGGCGAGCACCTCGACGGCCTCCTCCACCATCGAATCGGTGAGGTTGCTGTAGCCGATCAGCAGCGCCGGGGCCCGCGGGTCCGGGTGGAAGCGCATGTTGTCGAGGTTGTACACCTGAAGGTCGCGGCGTAGCGCCTCGGCGACGACCGCCGCGGCGTCCGTTCCGGCGGGTAGGTCGAGCAGCAGGTGCAGCCCGCCGTCGACGCCCCGGATCCGGCAGTCGGGCAGGAGATGTTCGAGGGCGGCCACGAGCCTTGACCGGCGGGCCTTCAACCGCAGCCGGGACGCCCGCAGGTGGCGGTCGTAGCCGCCGGAGGCCATGAAGTGCGCCAACGCCACCTGGTTGAGTACGGGCGGCAGCAACGCCACCTCGTGGGAGGACCGGACGGCATCCACCCAGCGTCCCGGCGTCACCACCCAACCGATGCCGACGCTCGGACCCAGGGACTTGCTCATCGAGCCGAGCAGCACCACCCGCTGCGGGTCGGTGCCCTGCATGACGGCTGGGGCCGGGCCGACGTAACTGAACTCGGCGTCGTAGTCGTCCTCGACGACGAGGCCGTCGACGCGGCGGGCCCAGGCCAGCAGGGCGGCGCGGCGGTGCGGGGCCAGCACGCAACCGGTCGCGGCCTGGTGGGCCGGGCCGACGCACACCACCCGCAGGTCCGGGTGGGCGTCCAGCGCGTCGACCACCAGCCCGTCGTCGTCGATCGGCAGGCCGACCAGGGACAGACCTCCGGTGCGGGCCGCCTGCCAGAGCCGTTCCGACCCGGGTTCCTCCACCCCCATCGCGGTGTACCCGGCGGCGCGCAGGGCCCGCGCGACCTGGAGCATGGCCTGGCCGGCGCCGGAGAAGACGGACACCGTCGCCGCCTTCGCCGCGGCACCCCGGCTGCGGTTGAGGTGCTCGGCGATCAGCCCGCGCAGCCGCCCGTCGCCGCCCGGGTCGGAGTAGCTGAGCTGCTGGAACGGTACGGTCTCGGCGGCCACCCGGACCGCTTGCACCCATTTGCGGCGCGGGAAGGCGCGCAGGTCCGACCGGCACGGGTCCATGTCGTAGCGGGCCGGCGGCGGGGGCGGGTGGTCCGGCTGGCCGGCCGGCCTGTCGTCCGGCTCCGGTGACCAGTGCACCCGGGTCGCCGAGCCGGTCCGGGCGAGCAGGTAGCCCTCGGTGACGAGCTGGCTGTACGCCTGGGTGACCGTCCACCGGGAGACGCCGAGCTCGTCGGCGAGCGCCCGGCTGGGCGGCAGGGCCGCGCCGAGTGGCAGCCGGCCCGCCCGGATCGCCGAGCGGATCGCCGTGGTCAACCGCACGTGCAACGGTCCGCGGCCGGCCGCGCTCAGGTCGAACAGCGCCTCCCAGGCCAGATCGGTCCGCGGTGTCACCACAAGCGGATGGTAGTTCGGCGCGTCCCGGGTCGGCACCGGGCGGCGGATTGGTCTGCGGTCACGGCCGCCGATCGGACCGGGGACGGTCCTCGGCCGTCAATACCGTCGACCACATGAACGACGAACTCCGCACCCTCCTTGCCGGCTCGGCGATCCGGCCGGGCACCCCTACCGCCCTGTGGCTCGGGTCGGTCGGCCACCAACACCGTCCGGCGCGCGTCCGCGAGCGTAGCGAGGGTGCCTACCGGCTGCGCCTGCGGCGGCTGGTCCGGCTCGCCGGACAGCTGCTGCGCCGGGCAACGGTGAACCGGCCGGCATCGTGGCCGCCCGGGTGCCCGGACAGCTGACACCGATGGCCCGGCGCGTCGTCGTGGGACGCGCCGGGCCATCGGTTACGGGTGTCAGTGGGTGACGACACCGCCCGTGGCCGGGTCGAGAAGGACCGGCCGGGTATCGGGGTGGTGCCAGAAGTCGAACATGCCGTCCAGCGAGCCCGCCCGGGTGTCGAAGGCGTGGTCACCGACCCGCCCGGTGCGCCAGTTGTCCTCAACGAACTTCAGGATCGAGGTCTGCTCGGTACGGGAGTGGTCGACGAAGTTCGACTTGGCGTACGGACTGATCACGAGCAGCGGCAGCCGCGGGCCGGGGCCGCACCGGTCGAGGTAGCCACCGGCCGCCTTCGGCGCGTTCGACGGGCCGCACAGCGTCGGGTCGTCGTGCGCGGCGTCGGTCGAGCCGTTGAGGATCTTCGGCGTGACGTGGTCGTACCAGCCGTCCGAGTCGTCGTACGCGACGACGACCGCGGTCGACGCCCAGTCCCGCGACTTCTGCAACTTGTTGATCGTGTCGACCAGGAAGTGCTGCTCGTCGAGCGGGTCGGAGTACGCCGCGTGGCCGTCCTGGTACTCGCTGGCCTTCACGAAGCTGACCGCCGGGAGGTTGCCGGCCTTGAGGCTGGCGTCGAAGTCGGTCAGGTCGTACTCGTGGTTGGCCCGGTCGGTCTGGCCGATCTTGGCGACCGAGGACGGCGGCAGGCGCCACAGACCGCGGTGCAGCGCCGAGCGCAGGGCGTCCACCTGGCCGGCGAGCGTGGCCAGCCCCGCGGTGACGTAGTCCCGGTACCGGTTGACCGTGTCGAACAGATCGAGCCCGGTCACCGGCCGGACCGCCGCGGCAGGTGAGCCGGTCGTGACCCGTACCGCCGGGCCGATCACCGCGTTGTCGTCCTCCGGTACACACCGGAACGCGTACGCACCCCGCCCGAGCGGTACCCGCAGCGGCCGGCTGGTGTTCGGCCCCAGCCCCTCGACCTCGGCGTACACCGCGCCGGTGGACGGGTCGACGAGGTCGACGTCGGTCGTCACGATGTCGGCGTTGCGGATCGTGAACGTCACGGTGCCACCGCCGGGCGGCGGCCGCCACGACTGCCCGCACCCGCCCCGGGACACCGTGAGCGCGATGTGGTGCGGGTCGGGCGGTGCCGAACATCCGGTCGCGACGAGCCCAACAGCGACGGCGACGGACAGCGCATGGCGTGCGCGGCGGCTCATCGGTGCCAGGGCCTCCGCATCGGACGGGTAGATCCGCCGAGCATAGGTCAGACCGATCGGGGCGCGACCTCTCCGGTACCGGCCCGGACATGAACGTTAACCACGGAGTCACCGGGCGTTTCGCTACCTGAAGACGACACTCAATGCTTCCCGATCCGCCAGCCGCGAAAAAGCCACCGGCCACCCACGTGGTGTCTCTCTGGAGGGCGGGAAGCGACACCGGCTAGCCGGCAGGCTCCGGGGCCGCGTTCGCGGGGGCCGCGGTCGGGTGCGGCGCCGTCGGGCGTGGCGCCGGATGCGCGTGCCGGGCGAGGCTGACCGCGCCAGCCACCGACAGCGTGAACCCGGCCACGGCGAGCGGGACCAGGCCGGGACGCACTCCGTCGCCGAGCAGCAGCAGGCCCGCGAGCGCCGGGGCGAGAGTCTGTCCGACGATGGTCATCGCCGAGGTGACGGTCACCGAGCCGCGCTGGAGGGCGGTCGCGTACAGCAGCGTGCCACCGAGCCCGGCGAGCAGGAGGGCGTACAAGGCGGGGCTGGTGAGCAGGGCGTGCACCGACAGGTCGCGGCCGACCACCCGGGCGGCGGTGGCGGCGGCGCCGAAGGTGAGCCCGGCCAGCAGACCCGGCAGGACCGGGCTGCGCAGCCGCGGCACGGTCAGGTGTGCCAGCGTCCACAGCCCCACGACCGCGCCCAGCAACCCCCAGCTGATCGCCTCACCGGAGGGTGCCGACCGGCCCGGGTGCGCCGCCACGACGAGCATCAGCAGGCCGCTGGCCACCGCGGCGACCGCCGCCCAGTCCCGGCCGGCCAGCCGGACCCGGAGAACGATGGTGGTCAGCAGCGCGATGATGCTCAGGTTGGACGAGATCACGGCCTGAACCGCGAACAGCGGCACGCTCTTCAGGGCGGCGAAGGTCAGCCCCGACGAGGCACCGTCCAAGGCGAGGCCGGCCGCGTACGGGCCACACCGGGTCAGCCGCCACAACAGCCGGACGTCGATCTGACCCGCGGCCGCGATCCGGCGGGCACCGATGGACTGGAGAATCGCCGCCGTCGCGCTGCACGCGGCAGCGACGAACGCGAAAACAAAACCGTACGTCATGACGGGTACTCAACATATCGGGTGCCCACGAGAAACCAAGACCGGGAGGGTGGCTGTACCCACACGTGTCGTAACCACCGTGCCGGTGACGTCGAGCCGACCAATAGGCGAACCTTGTTTCCTGTCACGGGTTTTGCATCCGGTCAGGCTTCTGCCGTCGCTACCGTGTGGCTGTGGTGACCGACCGACCGATTCTTGCCATCGCCCACCGCGGCGGCAACAGCCTGGTTGATCTACGCGCCGCCCTGGACCTGGGAGTCGATCTCGTCGAGGCCGACATCCACCTGTTCCGCGATGCGCTGGAGGTACGGCACCGCAAGGCGCTCGGGCCGCACCTGTACTGGGAGCGGTGGTGTGAGCTGGACCTGCGGCGCAACCTCGCCCTGCCGGTCCTCGCCGACGTGCTCGCCGAGACACAGGGTGACCCGAGGCTGATGCTCGACCTCAAGGGTCCGAGCCTCGCGGTGGCGCCCCGGGTCGCGGCGCTCCTGCGTGGGGCCGTGCCGGGTGTGCCGCTGGCGGTCTGTACCAAGCAGTGGCGGATGCTGGACGCGTTCGACGGCGATCCGCACGTCCGGCGGGTCTTCTCAGCAGCCACCGGGCTGCAACTGGCACGCCTGCGGACCCGGGTGCGTCATTCTCCCGCGTTCGGCGTCTCGATCCACTGGCGGCTGCTGACCCCGGCGATCGTCGCCGAACTGCACCGGTACGTCACGGTGGTGATGGCCTGGCCGGTGGAGACCAGAGCGACCTTCGACCGGATGCGCCGGTACGGGGTGAATGGCGTGATCAGTCGAAACCTCGACCTGTTGCGGCGGATCGTCGCCCATCGCGACGGCTATCGTTACGCCGATGAGCTCGGTTGACTCCCTCGCGGAGTGGGAGAAGCTTCGGGTACTCCGCGCCGAGGCCGAGTACGAGTCGGTCAAGAAGGATTCCCGGGTGGCGTACGGGTTGTGGTGCGTGGTCGGCATCTTCGGCGGGCACCGCTTCTACCTCGGTGACACGGGCCGCTCGGTGGCGATGCTGTTCACCCTCGGCGGGTTCGGCCTGTGGACGCTGCTCGACGTGTTCTTCATCGGCCGCCGGGTACGCGCCGTCAACCATTCCCGCCGGGCCGCGATCATGGCCCGGCACGGCATTATCCCGATCGAGGAGACCTGAAATGGTGTGGCAGGCGGTCATCGACACGCAGCGGCGTAGATAGCGCGGTGACGCGCCAGACGCCGCCCACCCGGGACGGGGGACAGGGCGGCTTTTTCGTACGGGTGTAGCTCAATCGGTAGAGCAGCGGTCTCCAACACCGTGCGTTGTGGGTTCGACTCCTGCCACCCGTGCTTTCACCCCGGCATACCGGCGGTGCTGAACGATGGCAAAGGGGCGCATGGGCGGTCGCTTGAGCCGACGGCCCGTCGTGGGCCGCGCTCGCCGCCCTGCGCCAACCGGCCGGCGGGCCGCTACCTCCCGCCGGCCGTGATGGGAGCTGATGTAACCGGCAGCGCAACCTGCTCGCCGCGGTCCGCCTGGACCGGGCGCTCGTGCCGGCGATGATCGAGGCCGGGCAGGGCGCGATCGTGCACATCTCCTCGATCCAGCGCAAGATGCCGCTCAACAACGGCACCCTCGCCTACGCCGCAGCGAAGGCCGCACTCACCACCTGACCCGCGCCATCCACCACCCGAAACCGGAGGCTCCGCAGATGAACGACACCGCCAACGCAGCGTACGACGGCATCACAATTCCTGACATCATCCGGACCTACCAAGGCGCCCACGACCGCCATGACATCACCACGGCGCTGTCCACATTCGCCGCCGACGCGACCATCACCGACGAAGGCCACGAATACCACGGCACCAGCGAGATCCGCGACTGGCTCACCAAAACCACCACCGAATACCGCTACACCCGCACCCTCCTCAGCGCAGAAGCCATCAACCACGACACATGGCTGATCCGCAACCGACTCGAAGGCAACTTCCCCGGCAACGTCGTCGACCTCCGCTACCGGTTCACACTCGCCGGCCAACTGATCACCACACTGGTCATCGCCCCCTGATCGACCGACAAAACAGGTCGATCACCGTGGCCCGGCGAACCTTGGACGGTCGGTGGCCTGTTGCCTGACCCACGACGCCGCGAGGACCTGCGCGAGAGCAGCGACCGCCGATGACCGTTCTGCCGCCGACATTGGGACCAGCACCGGCTCCTCCAACCGCACCGGCCTGGTCCGTGATCCGCGCCCACCGCGCCCGCCCAACGCTGTCCCTCAAATGGGGGCAAAACATGGCGTTAATACTTTATCGTCATACTGGTGGCCCACCCCGGGCGGGGAGGTGAACGCATGGAGCACCGGATGCGACGCAGACTCGCCGGCCTGGCATCCCTACCAGGAGCTCCACCGGTGTGGCCCGTGGCGGTGGCGGTGCTGCTGATCACCGTGATGGCATTGGTGGACCCAGTGCTTCCGACCTCGTTGGTGCTGTTGAGGATATTCGCGGTGGGACCATGTCTGGCCACTGCCGCGGCAAGACCCAGAGCCGTGACCGCAGTGGGCGGCTACGCGCTGCTGTTGGTCGCCGCCAATTCCCGGAGACACGGCCTCTTGGCCACCCCAGAGGGGGTGCTCTCCCTGGCCGCGGTTGCCGTAGTGACCGCCGTCAGCGTGATCGTGGCCTACCGTCTCCGGATCGTCCTGCAGGCAGCCGCGCAGGACCGCGCCGCTCGGGATCGGCTGGCCACGGTCCTGGACACCTCCGACGAGGCCATCGTGATCGAATCGCTGGACGGCACCATCCAAGACTGGAACAACGGCGCACAACGCATGTATGGCTACCCGCGCCAGGAAGCCATCGGCCAGCACATCTCCCTGGTCATGCCCTCGGCCGAGGCGAGCGCCCTACCCGGCCTGCTGGATCGCGTCGCCCAGGGCGAGCACATCGGGTACTACGAGGCCCAACGGGTCGCCAAGGACGGCACCGTACTGGAGGTGTCGATCAACCTCGTCCCGGTCCGAGATTCCAATGGCCGGGTCGTCGCCGCCTCCGCCATCGCCCGGGACATCACCGCACGCAAACACGCCGAGGCGCTGGCACACCAACTCCAGCAACGCTCCGCCCAGAACGAACGGCTGGAAAGCCTCGGGCAACTAGCCGGCGGCGTCGCCCACGATTTCAACAACATGCTCGCCGTCATCCTCAACTACACCGAGTTCCTCACCGAAACCGTCGGCAGCAACCCCGACGCCACCGCCGACCTGGACCGCATCCGCGGCGCCGCCCAACGCTCTCAAGCACTGGTCCGCCAGTTGCTGGTCTTCGCCCGCCGGGAACCGACCCGCATCGAGGACCTCGACCTGACGACACTGATCATCGCCGCGCGTGACCTGCTAGTCCGCAGCATCGGCGAGAACATCGAACTGATCACCAAAACCCCGGCGCAACCGTTGCACGTGCGCGCCGACCGCGGCCAGATCGAGCAAGTCCTGCTCAACCTGGTCCTCAACGCCCGCGACGCGATGCCCGACGGCGGCACCCTCGTCATCGAAGCCGCCCCGACCGACATCGACACCGACCAACGTGACCTGCAACTACCGCTGCCACCAGGACGCTACGCCTGCCTACTGGTCAGCGACACCGGCACCGGCATGAGCAGCGACGTGGCCGCCCGCGTCTTCGAACCGTTCTTCACCACCAAACCCAAAGACAAAGGCGTCGGCCTGGGCCTGGCCACCGCTTACGGCGTCATCACCGACGCCGACGGCGCCATCCAGGTCTACACCGAGCCCGGCGTCGGCACCACCATGCGCGTCTACCTCCCCGCCATCGACCAACCCGCCGCCACCCCCACCACACCCACCAACGAACAACCACCACACGGACACGGCCAACGCGTACTCGTCGTGGAAGACGAGGACGCCGTGCGAGACATGGTCACCCGAATCCTGCAACACCATGGCTACACCGTCCTGGCCGCCGACCGCGGACCGATCGCCCTGGACCTCGTCGGTGACCACCCCCCAGACCTGCTACTCACCGACGTCATCATGCCCGAGATGTCCGGCCGCGATCTCGCCCACCGAATGCGCCAACACCACCCCCACCTACCCGTCATCTTCATGTCCGGCTACAGCGATGGAATCCTCACCGCCCAACACATCCTCCAAGCCGACACCCCCCTAATCCAGAAACCCTTCACCGCAGGCGAACTGCTACACACCATCCACCGCGTGCTGAACACGGCGCCCAGCCCCACCACCACATCGCCGCGCCCAAATCGCCGCTGAACAGCCCCACCATCACCAGCCACAGCGCCCGATGAGACCGGCGACCGCGCCGTCGACGGCTCCGCACCACCTCACGCAGCCCGAGTGAACTGACGCACCGTCGTTGTCACGCTGCCGCCTGCCGCGCCTGCCATGACACCGCCACACCTGCGCCGGCAGGACACCGCCGCGCCCGCCAAACCCCCACGGTGGACGGACGCCTCCTCGCCGGATAGCGGATCTCCACCCGCCGGTAACGCCGCCCCAACCCCGGCCGCAACGCTTCCATCAACCCCCCATCAACCCTGCCCAGCGACCGTGGACCCCGGCTGCCACAACGCCGCCGCTGAAGGAATCGACAATCCTTGACAAGGAAGTCCGCGCCAAACCGCCTACCAACAACGCGTCACCCCAAGCCAGCACTGATGCCCGGCGACAACAAGAACGCGAACCTACACGATCACACCCATGGCGCCTCCGCCCGCTGCACCAGTTGGGCCATGTGGGTACTGGTCCACCCGGCCGCTTGCAGCACGCCTACGCCCCAGCGCGCCAGACGGCACGGAAACCGCCCGTGACAGTTACGACAGAAGCGCCAGTCGGCCAGTCCCCGCGGATGGTTTCGAGATCGACCGGGTAATTGTCTGAGAGTTCCGCCGTCGGGTGCGCGATGGGTGCGCCGCTGCCGGCCACTGCTGACCCTCCTCGGGGTGGGTTGTTCGGCCTGCACCGAGACGGGCGGGGCTTGCGACCACATGTCCCCGATCAGGCGGGAGCGCAGGTCTCGCAGGACACGGCTTCCAAATCGCAGTATCCGAACACCCGTCCCGATGCCGTACCGCCAGGATCGTCATTTGCCAGATCGCGCTCATGTCGATGAATGCATGCGCCCTATGCAAGATCGTCATGTCAATCGGCGTGATCATCACCCGCCCGGTACACTGCCCCGTACTCAGGACATCCGTTTTGAATCAAGGCGGGATTATGGCCTCGGCGAACGCGGGACACCTATGTTCTTGCGGTACGCGCCTGGCTACCGACAACCGCACCGGCCGCTGCGCGGCCGGCCGGAAGAAGGACCGCGAGCGGCTTATGCGCCCGCCGTCCTTGCCAGCCGAGTTCTGGGATCACCGGGAAGTGCGGGCTGCCTTGGCCGGCCGCCATTTCGGCCGCGTGCAGCGGGCGTATCGCTGCCACCCTCATCACGGTCCACGTCCACTAGCCCAGGACGTCATGGCGCGCTGGTTCGGCATCACGCAGTCGCAGCTCAGCCGGATCGAGAACGGGCCGCCGACCGTCCACCTGGACCGCCCGGGCGCAGTTGCTCGGCATCCCGGAACACCTGTTGTGGTTCCGGCTGCCCGCCGACGAGATCCGCGCGTACCGTCGGCCGCTCAGTACCGAAGCCACGCTTCCTGCGGCCGGCCCTGTCTCTACTTTGCCGCAGCTGCCCCGCGAACGCGCCCGCAGTCGAGCGTTCGCCCAGCTCATGTTGATCTCCATCCTGATCGCCCAAGGCCGGCCGGACGAAGCCTGCGCCGTGGCCTACGACGTCCTTGACGCTACCCGCACCCTCGGCTCGTACCTGGTCGTGCGCCAATTCGAGGACCTGGCCGAGCGGTTCGCGCCGTACGAACGGTCCCGCGAGGTGGCCGCCTTCCTGGACTGCTTGCACGAGGAGCTGCGGGAACGGAGGTGGCTCGCCCGCTGGCTACCGTCAACTGACTCCCACCCGAACGGGCCGGCAGCACCGTGACCTCTGACCTACCGCTCTACCAGCGTGATCCTGAGGCCTGGCAAGCCTATTTGGCCGAGGGCAACCGCAAGCAGGCCCGCAAGCGTGTCGGCGCTGATGTCCTGTTTCGTGACGACGCCGGCGGCATCCTGCTTGTTGATCCGCGCTACAAGCCCGACTGGGACCTGCCGGGCGGCATGGCCGAGGCCAACGAGCCGCCCCTTGACTGCGCCCGGCGCGAGGTCAGGGAGGAGCTGGGCCTCGAGTACCTGGGCGGGCGGCCCCTGGTGATTGACTGGGTGGCCCCTCACGGCCCCTGGGACGATAGCCTCATGTTCATCTTCGACGGCGGCGTCCTCGGCGAGGCCCTGCGGGGCCGGATCACGCTGCGGGACGGCGAGCTGAACGAGTACCGGTTCTGCGCGCTAGAAGATGCAAGCGAACTGCTTAGGCCGTATGTGTGGCGACGAGTGGAGGCAGCGCTGCGTGCGCTGGCGGACCGAGGAACGGGATACCTGCATGACGGGCGGCCCGCCGACGGTTCGCTCAGTTGATCAATAGGTCCTGCTGATTGATTCGACAGTGTCTGCCGATACCCACACCTAACACAGGCCGTCCGTTACCGAACTGACGGTCCGGTGTCGGCACGAGCGCAAGTCGTATCGGCTGACGGCAGCGGCCGACCTCGCCCTCACCAACGTCGCGGCTACCGTACCGTTGACACCGACACTCCACTGTGGCGCCAGGGCTGCTGCTCGACGTGCGCGCCCACGAGGCCGGATGGTGGTAATTGTCAGCTCCTGAAACGGGCGCACTGAAGGTGCTCGGGGCTCCGAGCGAACTTCCCAAAGCTGCGACGATAAGCTTTCTGATCAGCATGGCGTCCGCGTCAGCCATCGCTTAGGGCCAGGTCTGACGGGCGCAACGCGGGTCGGACGGATTCGGCTGCGTCGCGGCGAGAGATTTCTCCGGGGCCGTGTCGATCCGCGGGCCGCTCGTTCGACCTGTGGGTGCGAGGGCCGAGAGGCGGCCCTGCCGGACGAGGAGAATGTGATGTCGAAGTACATGCTGATCATGCGGGGTACCGATGAGTCGAACGCGGCCATGATGGCCAACGATCGAGGAGATGATGGCCACGACCCGCCAGTTCATCGAGGAGATGATCAAGGCCGGCGTTCTCCTCGCGGCCGAAGGGCTGGACGATCCGGGCCAGGGCGTCGTGGTCGACTTCAGCGGCGAGGCCCCGGTGGTCACGGACGGGCCGTACGGGGAGACCAAGGAACTGTTCGGGGGCTTCTTCCTGCTCGATGTCGCCTCGAAGCAGGAGGCGGTCGAGTGGGCCAAGCGGGTCCCGGCGGCCCCCGGGTCCAAGATCGAGGTCCGGCGGGTGCCCGGGGACGACGAGATCGCCGCAGGACAACGAGGGGACCGTCGAGGAACGCCGGATCTGATGGGTACGGCCGACGTCGAGGCCGTCTGGCGGATCGAGTCGGCGCGGATCGTCGCCGCGCTGACCCGGTTCACCGGCGATTTCGGGCTGGCCGAGGACGCGGCCCAGGAGGCGGTGGCCGAGGCGCTGGTGTCGTGGCCGCTTGCCTCTCCGGCCAATCCGGCCGGCTGGCTGATGGCCACGGCCCGGCGGCGGGCGATCGACGCGATCCGCCGCCGGGCCGCCCTGCAGGACCGGTACGCCTTGCTGGCGGCCGACCCGATGGTCGACTCGGCGGTCGATGAGGACATCGACCCCGACCGGATCGACGACGACATCCTGGCGCTGATGTTCGTCAGCTGCCACCCGGTGCTCTCCCCAGAGGCCCGGGTGGCGCTGACCCTGCGCGTGGTCGGCGGCCTGTCCAGCGAACAGATCGCCCGCGCGTTCCTGGTACCCGTGCCGACCGTGCAGGCCCGCATCACCCGGGCGAAGAAGACGATCGCGGCGGCCGGGGTGCCGTTCGAGCTGCCGCCGGCCGATGAGCGCCGGGAACGGCTGGGCGGCGTGCTCAGCGTCGTCTACGTGATCTTCACCGAGGGGTCGACGGCCACGTCGGGCGACCGGCTGCTACGCCCCGACGTCGCGTACGAGGCGATCCGGCTGGCCCGCACGCTGGCCGCGCTGCAGCCCGACGAGCCGGAGGTGCACGGCCTGCTCGCGCTGTGCGAGCTGACGGCCGCGCGCTTCCCGGCCCGGACCGGCCCGGACGGTTCGCCGATCCTGCTGGAGGACCAGGACCGGCGGCGGTGGGACTTCTCGGCGATCCGCCGTGGGCTGGCCGCGCTGGCCAAGGCATCGACTCGGGCATCGACTCGCGGCCTCGGCCCCTACGGCCTGCAGGCTGCTATCGCCGCCGCCCACGCGTCGGCGCCCTCGGTCGAGGCGACCGACTGGGACCGGATCGTGGTGCTCTACGAGGCGCTCGGCCGGGTCGCGCCCTCGCCGGTGGTCGAGCTCAACCGGGCCGTCGCCGTGGCCATGGCCTCGGGTCCGGCGCAAGCCCTGGCCATCGTGGACGAGCTGATCGCCTTGGACCGGCTCCCCGGCTCGCATCTGGTGCCGACCGTACGCGGTGAGCTGCTGGCCCGCCTCGGCCGGCGACCGGAGGCGCGCGCCGAGCTGGAGCTGGCCGCCCGGCTGTGCACCAACCAGCGCGAACGCTCAGTGCTGCTGCGCAAGGCGGCCGCGCTGGGCTGACTTCTCCAGCGCGGCCAGGTCAGCTCGGTGGTATCGGCTCTGCGAGTGCGGCGCGCCATGCGGGCGCACGAAAGGGGTCCGCGAAATACTGTGCCTCGTGCACCACGTGCTCGTCAGTGAACTCCATGATGCTGACTGAATAGGTGGGCGCGCCGTCGTACGTGATGATGCACTCGCTTACCCACAGCCGGGCGAAGCGGTCTCAGAAACCGACAGGTGCTTCGATGTCCCGCGCGCGGGGGCTTTGAAACATGATGGTGTGGATCAAGACCATACTCGACGTCATGAACACCTCCGCTCCACTGGCGAACCTGATCACTCTTGGCGCGCGTGATCTCCCCAGGCTGCGGGACTTCTACCGCGCGCTGGGCTGGACGCAGGTCATGGACGACGGCGACTTCGTGGCCTTCGGACTCCGCGGCATTGTCCTAGCCTTGTTCCCGCTCGCGAAGCTCGCCCGCGACGGGAACGCCGAACCCGAACCGGGCACCGGCGGCATCCGGTTCACCATCGGCGTTCAGGTCGATAGCGCCGATGGGGTTGACCGGCTCACCGAGCAGATGCGTGCCGCCGGCGCCCGTGTCACCAAGGAACCCGTTGACGCCGAGTTCTTCGCCGGACGCTCCGCCTATCTCTGCGACCCGGAGGGAAACTACTTCGAGATCGCCTGGGCCGACATGCCGGACAACCCGGTCGTCATCGCGACTCGCCGAGCTGCCGGCGCCTGAGTACCAAACGCTCACCGGTAGCCCCGCTACGGCAGAATCTCGACGTACCCGTCGGTTCCGTGCACGCGGATCCGCTGCCCATCGGGGATCAGTCGGGTGGCATCGACCACACCGACGACGGCCGGCAATCCGTACTCCCGTGCGATCACCGCGCCGTGGGTCATCAATCCTCCGACCTCCGTCACCAAGCCCGCGACGGCGACAAAGAGGGGCGTCCAGCTGGGGTCCGTGTGGGCCGTGACGAGGATGTCGCCCGGTTCGAGATCGGCCCGTGCCATGTCCAGGATGACGCGGGCCCGCCCTTCGACGGTCCCGGCGGAGACCGGTAGGCCGATCAGCGCGCCGGCCGGCATGTCGTCGCGCCGGTACGCCCCGGTGATGGCCTCGCCGTCCGACGTGAGCACCCGGGGCGGCGTGAGCGCTTGATACGACCTGAACGCGTCCTTGCGCCGGGCGATGAGCTGGTCATCCACGCGGTTGGTGCGCACGACGTCGTGAAGCTCCTGGAACGTGAGGTAGAAGATGTCGTCCTTCGCACGAAGTACGTGGGCCCGCACGAGGCGCTCGGCTTCCTCCAACAAGGCCTTCTTGTACACGAAGTAGCGGCTGACCATGCCGTACTTCGGATACTCCCGGTACCCGATGAAGGTCCGGACCCGGTCGATCATCCGCTTCGTCTCGTCGGCCTTGCGCTCCCCGTCCGGCAGGGCCAGCAAGCGCTCCAGCAGTTCCTGCTCCTTCTTCCCGGCCTCCTGCCGCCCTTGCTCGAAGCGCCGTTCGCCGGCCCCCGGCTCGAAGTTCTTGACGTTGCCGAGGATCATCGGCACGAGCGTGGAGGGGCGTTCACTCCACCGCGGCCGCGTGATGTCGATCTCGCCGACGCAGCGCATGCCGTACTTGTCGAGCCAGGCCTCGATGGCATCTCGCGCTTCCCGCCCGCCCGTGACCTTGGGCAGCTCGTCCAGGAAGCCCTCGTCCTCGACGTGCTGCAGAAACGCCACCACCTCCGGATACGGGCGGATCACGTCAGCGACGCCCAGGAGCGCCAGCCCCATCTCCGACGTGACGTTGTAGGGCACGGACTGGGTGAGCGTGTCCGCCGCGTTCTTCTCGCCCAGCCACGCCTCCATCTGCTCGTTGAGCCACCACGTGGCCTCCATCGCCGACATGAACACCTGATGGCTCTGCGGATCGAACAGGATCCGCCTCAGCTCCTGGATGTCCGTCCGGATGAAGTCGAGCAACGGCACTCCCGACTTCGTGCGGATGTCGCGTTCCGACGCGGCGATGGATGCCTCGCTGCGCCCGATCAGCTCGGTGACGATGGCCGGATCGGTCTCGATCGGGGCTGGCGGGCCGCCGAGCAGTGGCCTGGGCGGATCCCCGCCAGGCAGCGGCCGGATGAAGCCGTCGCGATCGAGGATGGTCTGCAGCGCGTCCCCGGTCAGCGGATCGGATTTCCCCGCCACCTCCAGGAGGCCGGCGCGGCTCGTCGGCGAGGCCAGCCTCTGGGTGACGTCGACGAACAGGCGGCCGCCGGCCTCAGCCATGGGCGCGGGGGTCGTCATCTGCCAGAAGGAGAGCCCCAGGGGCTTCATGGGGTCGGTCATCATCTGCTGATGGCCGACGGACAGATAGACGTGGTTCTCCTGGTCGCCGGTCTCGGGGATGGGGAACAGCGTGGTGATCGGCCGGCTCTGGACGATCTGGAAGCCGTCCTCGACCAGGCACCATTCGATGTCCTGGGGCCGGCCGAAGTGCGCTTCGATCCGCCGGCCGAGCTGCACGAGCCGCACGACCTGCACATCCGTCAGTGCCGGCCGCTGCTGCCGCGCGGGCTCGATCACCACGTCGCGCGTCCCGCCAGCCGGCGCGGCGAGGATGGCGCGCTGCTTGGTGCCGACCGCCTTGGTGACGACCTCGCCGTCGCGCACCGTGTAGACGTCCGGGTTCACCAGGCCGGAGACCAGGGCCTCGCCGAGACCGAAGCTGGCCTCCACGGAGGCGACCTTCCGGTTGCCCGTGACGGGGTCGGCCGTGAACAGGATGCCAGCCGCCTGCGGGACGACCATCTCCTGCACGACCACGGCCATGTGGACCTTCCGGTGGTCGATGCCGTTGCGCCGGCGGTAGGTCACGGCCCGCTCGGTGAACAGCGACGCCCAGCACCGGCTGACGTGTTGGAGGACCGCGGCCGGCCCCACGACGTTCAGGTACGTGTCCTGCTGGCCGGCGAAGGAAGCCGTCGGCAGGTCCTCTGCCGTCGCGCTGGATCGGACGGCGTAGGCGGCCTGCTCGCCGAGCCGGGCGAGCGCGCGGGTGATCGCCGCCGCGAGATCGTCCGGGATGGCGATCCCTTCGATGGTCCGGCGGATCTCCGCGCTGAGCGCGCGGGTCGCCTCCCGGTCGTCCGGGTTCAGGCGCGACAGCTGACCGAGCCGATCGTCGATCGACGGCGCTTCCGCCATGATCCGCCGGAAGGCGTCCGTCGTCACGCAAAAGCCGGCCGGCACGCGGATGCCGTCGATCGACGACAGCGCCCCCAGGTGCGCGCCCTTGCCGCCGACGACCGCGACCTGCGTCTCGTCAACCTCGTGAAGACCCAACACGTACTGCTCGATCATCGCGACACCTCCGAGGCAGCCGTGCTCCGTTGCCCTGCACCGGCCGACCGAATCACCTGGTCCGGCCGACGATTGTGCAGCACGACCCGGGTCTTGCGGCAAGCCCCCCAGCCCGCTATACGGTAGAAGTGGCAGGGAGTGAGATCTCCTTTGGTTACGCCTGTGGGGATCTTGACGGGAACAGGGCCGCGAGACGATCCAGCGAACGGTCCATCCGGCTTGCCACGTCGCGGGTGCCGAAGGCCCGCATGACCAGGCCCTTCACCGCGCTGGCCGGCTCCTGCCGGGTGCATAGCCGGACCAGTGTGCCGTCGCCGGCCGGTTCGAGCCGGATCTGGAAGTCGGTCGACCGGGCGAACCGCGGTGCCGGCTTGCCGTCGAGACGCTCGGCGAGGTGGCGCCAGGCGTACCTGCGCGGCGGATCGTATTCGGTGATCTCCCGGTCGACCTCGGCCTGCCGTTTACCCCAACGCCCGTACTGCCGTTGACGCTGGCCGACGCCGCCCGCCGAGTTGTCGAGGACCTCGACCCGCTCGGCGAACGTGAACCAGGTGGGCGCCTGGTCGGGGTCGGTGACCACGGCCCACACGTCGGCCGGTGCGCCGTCAACCTGCCGTTGTCGGATCACCTCGATCATCGCCGTTCCTCCGTTACGTTAGTCTAGAACTGTGAAAGGTTCAGGAGCTGAACGTTTCGAGGAACTGTACCGCCGGATCTGGGGTGCGCTCAACCGCCCGGACGACCCGGATCTGAGTCAGCACGCGCGTCAGTTGCTGCACCACGTGCCGGCGGACGGCGCGGTGTCGCTGACCTCGCTGGCCGAGCACCTGGCGCTGCCGAAGAGCACGGCGTCGGTGCTGGTCAAGGAGCTGGCCCGGCGCGGGTTCGTGCACCGGGCGCGCGACAGCGACGACGAGCGCCGGCTGGCGATCGCGCTGACCGACCAGGGGCGGGCGCGGCTCGCCGCCGACACCGTGCTCGACCCGCGGCCACTGGCCGCCGCACTCGCCCGGCTCAGCCCAGCGGTGCGCACGACCCTGCTCGACGGGCTGGCGCAACTCGCGGACGCCGCCGAGGCCGAGGGGCACTCACACTGAGTGCTCGCACTCAGTGTGAGTGGTGCGGTTGATGATGATCATCGGACGAGGTGCCGGGGTCGTCGTTGCGTCCGGCCGTGATCCGTGACCACTGGGCGGTCGGGCGGCCCTCCAGCCGGAATCAGCCGGCTTCGCGCAGCTCCGCGAGCCGGGCCTCGATCTCGGCCAGCTCGGCGCGCAGCTTGTCGGCGGCCGCCTCGGCCTCGGCGCGGGCGCTGGACACGATCTCCTCGACCGCCTCGTGCACACCGGGCACGTCGAGCATGCCGACCATCTTCAGCGCCTCGGCGGCCCTGATCACGTAGGGCTTGGCGAGGGCCTTGCTGCCCTGCTGGGCGCCGACCATCCACTCGCCGTCGCTGTAGGTCAGCGTGACGGTCAGGGTCGCCGGGGCCTTGGCCCGGCCGGCCTTGCGCGCCGGCGCCTTGGCCGGCTTGACGGCGGCCTGGGTTTCCGCGGGCGCGGCAGGCGCCGCAGCGGGGGCGGCCGCGGCCGGCTTGGCTTCCGCCACTGTGGTCTCGGCGGGCTTGACCTCGGCGGCCGCGGCCTTCGCGCCCGGGGCCTTGGCGGCGGTGGTCTTCGCGCTGGTGGTCTTCGCGGTGCTGGCCGGTCGGGTCACGGTGCTCTCCTCGCGGGGCGTGGGCACGGAGTTGACTGGTCGGGCCGGGGCCGGTGCGCCGCCCAGGCCGGGCGCGAGCGGCGGGCCGGGCGGGGGTGTGGCCGCCGGTGGGGCGGTCTTCGTGGCGCGTCTGGGTGCGGTGCCGCGGGCCGGGATGGCCAGGTCGGCGGGCGAGAACGGCAACTCGTCGTGGCCGAAGCGGACCACCACCCACTCGTCGTTGACGGCGGGATCGATCAGCTCCACCACCTGGCCCTGCTGCCCCGCGATCTGGCCGGCGGCCGCGGTGAAGACGACCTTCGGCCGGCGGCCGCTGGCGAGGGTGTCGCGGATGTGCTCCAGCTCCGAGGTCGACAAGCCGGCTCGGTCGGCGGTGCGTGCGGCGGCCACGGTGATCTCCTCCCACGTCCATGCGTACGTGAGTTTTCTAGCAGCCCGGTCCGACATTTGTTCGACGACGCGCCCGGCGACCCGTCGTGAGCAGCGTCTTCAGATCGATGTCGACCACGCCACCGGCCCGGTCGACGACCGTACCGATGCCGTCGTGGAGGCGTTCGCGCCGCTCGGTGGGCAGCATCCGATGGTTGGAGAACGTGGCCAGGAGGGCCAGGTAACGGCTGGTCGGGTACGGGACGACCGACTCGACCCAGGTCGACGTGACGTCCTCGAACAGCCCGCTGGCAGCCATGTCGACGTGGTACCACTCGTCTTCGGGGGCCAGCACCTGCGGCGGGGCGTTCTCGCGCAGTTCCGGCGCGATCTGGTCGTACACGATGTTGATCTTATCTTCGAGGGTGCTGTCGGTGAACCCGTACCCGTGCCCGAAGAGTGCCAGCGTGCCGCCCGGCGCGAGGGCGTCGTGGGCGCGCCGCCAGCGGGTCGCCTCGTCGACCCAGTGGAACGCCTGCGCCGAGCAGACCAGCGGCACTCCACCCGCCGGCGGCGACCAATCCTCGAACCCGCACAGGCACACGTCGATCCGCCCCGGAAAGCCGCCACCGAAGCGGGCGCGGAGCACCTGGGCCATCGCCGGGTCGGGCTCGACACAGGTCACCGTCGCCCCGGCGGCGATCAGCATCGCGGTCGCCTTGCCGGTGCCCGCGCCGATCTCGACGACCGGGACAAGACCTTTCGTGTACGCGAAGATCCGCTCGCCGATCTCGGCCGGATAGCCGGCGCGGACGTCGTCGTAGGAGCGCGCCACCTCGCCGAAGACCAGCCGCTGCTCACGTGTCGTCACGGCAGCTCGTCCACCTCGACGTCCGGGTCGAGGGCCCGCAGCGCCTCGGCGCGGCCGGTGACGATCGCCCAGCCGGGGCGCTCCCGGCCGCGGCGGACCACGTGCGCGGCGGCGTGCGGGTCGCTGCGCAGCGGCACCGGCGGCCGCATGACCGCCCCGAGGTCGTCGACCACCACCACGACCGGCAGCCCGAGCAGCACCTCCAGCACGTCGTAGTCCTCGGGCCGGGCGTACGCCCACGCCTCGGACAGGGCGGCGGACGGGATCGCGAGGACCACGTTCTGCTCGACGGCGTGCCAGACCACGGCCGACGGGTACGGGGCGCCGGCGACGAACGCGAGGATGGCCGAGCTGTCGAGGATGCGGCCGCCGATCGCGCTCACGCGCCAGCCGAATCCGCAGCGCCGTCGATCGTGGTTACCCCGAGGACCTTACGCGCCCAGGCGTGATGTTCTGGGCGTAACGTGACACCGCGCCGCGCGTACAGGTCACCGAGCGTGGCCAGCGCCCGGTCACGGGCCCGCCGGCTGTCCGGGGCGTCCAGCGCGTCCCGTGCGGCCGCGGCGCGACGCAGCGCGGCGACCTGCTCGACCGAGAGTTTGACCGGCACGCGAACATCGCGGGGCTCACGCATAGCCGCCAACGATACCTCCGCGGGTCGGCCGGCTCGCGCGGGTTGGCGGGACACCGGCTATATTCCGGCGCATGCCACTGTCCCGGATCCGGTCCCTGCTGACGCCACGGGCCGTTGCCGCTCCGCGGCGGGAGCCCACGCCGATCCCGCCGTGGCTGCTGGTGCCGGGTCTGGCGGTGTTCGTCGCCGCGTTCGCCGCCTACTTCCAGTACATCCGCAACTACCAGATCTGGGGCCTGGACCTGTGGGTGTACCAGGGCGGCGTGCACGAGTTCCTGCACGGCCGGTCCGCCTACGACATCGGGTACACGCCGCTGCACCTGCCGTACACGTACCCGCCGGCGTCACTGCTCGTGTTCACCCCGCTCGGGCTGCTCAGCCACGACACCGCGCTGTACGCGATGATGGCCCTGGGCGTGGCCGCCACTTTCGCCACGGTCTGGCTGACCGTGCGGATGCTCGGCTACACCGGCGCCGAGGGCCGCATCGGGGTCAGCGCCGCGGTCACCGGCCTGATGCTCTGGTGCGAGCCCTACCAGCTCACGTTCAACCTCGGCCAGGTCAACATCCTGCTGATGCTGCTCGTGGTGGCCGACCTGGCGCTGCCCGACCGGTTCCGGGGCAAGGGCGCGCTGATCGGCCTGGCGACCGCGGTCAAGATCGTGCCGGGGATCTTCGTGCTGTACCTGATCCTGACCCGCCGGTTGCGGGCGGCGGCCGTGGCGGCGGCGACGTTCGTCGGGCTGACCCTGGTCGGCTGGGCGGCGATCCCCGGCGGGTCCACCGACTACTGGCTGCACGGGCTGTTCCTGCAGTCCAAGCGGGTCGCGTCGGTGGTCGGCCCGAAGTACATCTCCAACCAGTCGCTGCACGGCACCGCGGTGCGGCTGCTCGGCGACGGCGCGGCGGCGAGCGCGGTGTGGCTGCTGGCCGCCGTGGTGGTGCTGGTCGCCGGCATGGCGTTCGCGGTCTGGGCGCACCGGCGCGGCGAGGAGGTGCTCGGCATGCTGGCGGTCGCGTACACCGGCCTGCTGCTGTCGCCGATCGCCTGGTCGCACCACTGGGTGTGGCTGGCCCCGCTGGTGCTGGTGGTGCTCGACGTCGCGCTGCGGCTGCGCGGCCGGGCCCGTACCCTGGCCGCCGGGCTGCCGGCCGCGGTGGTGTTCGTGTTCCTGTCCTGGCCGATCCGGGCCGACCGGCACAGCCCGCTGCTGGCGCAGAGCCTGATCTGGAAGGCCCCGCACTTCCACCCCGACCACAACCAGCGCTACCACTCGCCGATCCAGGTCGTCCTCGGCGAGTCGTACACGCTGGCCGCGCTCGGGCTGTTCGTGCTGGGGGCGCTGTGGCTGCGCCACCTCCAGCGCGGCTCCCGGAGCGCGCCGACTGCCGCCGCGACTAGCGATCTTGGACAGTTAGGCCGGCTGTCACCGGTCTGACTGTCCAAGATCTCGGTAGGCGCGCTACGCGTTGGCCACGATCGGCTGGCTCAGCTCGTGGCTGAAGCGTTCCAGGCGGCCGGCGCTGTCCTGCTTCTGCACCAGGTTGGTCTGCAGGATCTGGGCGGACGGGACCTCGCCGAGCAGCACCGCCTTGTCGACCAGGCTCTTGTACTGGGCGGCGCCGTACTGCGCCAGCCGCATCGCGCTGCCCAGCGCGTACATCTCGATCGCCTCGCTGACCGGCTGCTGGTCGCGAAACGCCTGATACTCGGCGCGCATGCCGTCCACCGCCAGGCAGGGGACGTCGTCGGGTGAGGCACCCAGGTCCTGGAAACAGGCGTCGAGGTTACGCATCTTCTGCTCGGTCTCCTGCAACTCGATCCGCAGGAGCTGCGCGATGTTGCCGTCCTGAACGTCGTTGATCGCGTCGCCCAGCATCTCGTTGGTTCTGCGTTCGGCGTCGTAGGCCCCGGACAGCTCCCACAGGAACAGGTCCGACGGGTTGTCGATTGGCATGGCTCCTCCAAAATGGGTGCGCTGCACCGCGACTACCCTCCCGGCCGGTGAAAAACCCCGGCATGGACGCCGCTTCGTTGGGTAGCGGCGCGGCGGTTAGGCGCGCCGGCCACAGGGGGAGCAGGCAGATGCGGCAGGGATCAGGTCCGGCGATCGGGGTACTCGGCTCGTACGGCGGCCGCAACCTGGGCGATGAGGCCATCCTCACCAGCCTGCTCGGCGACCTGCGTACCCGCCGTCCGGACGCCCGGCTCCTGGTGTTCTCCCGCGACCCCGACCACACCGCCCGGGTACATCCGGACGTCGCGGTGGCCCACTGGCTCGGCGTCAACCGCGACTACATCGCCGACGCGCTGCGCCACATGGACCTGCTCATCCTCGGCGGCGGCGGGATCCTCTACGACACCGAGGCCCGCCGGTACATGCGGGTGGTCCGCGCCGCCCAGCAACGCCAGGTGCCGGTGTTCACGTACGCGCTGGGCGCCGGACCGCTCACCGAGGACCTGGACTGCGCGGTCGTCCGCGACGCGCTGGCCGACGCCGTCGAGGTGACCGTCCGCGACGAGGAGTCCAAGCTCGTCCTGGAGGAAGCCGGCGTGACCATCGACGTCACGGTCACCGCCGACCCCGCGCTGCTGCTGTGCCCCGAACCGGTCGACGCCGCGACGCTGCGCGGCGAGTGGGTACCCGCCGGCCGGCGGCTGGTCGGCATGAGCGTCCGGGAGCCCGGCCGGGCCGCCCAGCACCTCGACGCCGACGAGTACCACCAGCTGCTCGCCCATCTCGGCGACTTCCTGGTGCACCGGCTGGACGCCAACGTGCTGTTCGTCCCCATGGAACGCTGCGACATCCGGCACGCGCACGCCGTCCTGTCCCGGATGACCGCCGCCGAGCACTGCCGGGTCCTCGGCGGCGCGTACCGTCCGGGTCAGGTCCTCGGCCTGATGCACCACCTGGACATGGCCGTCGGCATGCGCCTGCATTTCCTGATCTTCGGCGCGCTCGCCGGGGTGCCGCTGCTGCCGCTGCCCTACGCCGGCAAGGTCTTCGACTTCGCCCAGCAGATCGGGGCGCCCGCGCTGCGCGGCGTGGTCCGCGAGGCGGCCGGGCCGCTGCTCGCGCAGGTCGACCAGATCTGGGACGAGCGGCCGGCACACGTGGGGCGCACCGCCGACCGGCTCAAGACGCTGCGGGAACGGGCCGCGCAGACCGGCGCGCGCCTCGGCGCCCAGCTCGACCGGATCTCGCCGCGGGTCAGCTGAGCGCCCGCTTCACACGGCGGTTCCCGGGACGGACGATCGAACCGGACCACCCGCGAGGCAAGCCGTCCGGAAAAGCCGTCCGCAACGACGCCGCAGAGCCCCCAGCCCAGCCCCAGCTCAGCCCCAGCCAGGAGGGCCGATGGTCGCCTTACCGTCCCCACAATCCCCCCAGCACGTCCAACTGCCGCCGCGCCGGGCCACCCACGCCGGCCGCACCGAGGTCCTCGTCGTCGGCGGCGGACCGGCCGGGCTCGGCGCCGCCATCGGTGCCGCGGCCGCCGGCGCCGAGGTGGTGCTCGTCGAGCGGTACGGGTTCCTCGGCGGCAACGCCACCGCCGCCCTGGTGATGCCGCTGATGAGCTTCCACAACGAGATGAAGCAGGCCATCGCGGTGGACACCACCCGGCTGATGCCCACCGATCACGGCGTCGGCGAGCCGGTCGTCGCCGGGGTGCTGTGGACCCTGCTCGACCGGCTGGTCCGTGCCGGCGGCGCGATCGCGCCGTCCCCGGAGACCGGCTACACCGTGCCGTTCGACCCCGAGCTGTTCAAGCTGACCGCGTACGAGATGCTCGCCGACGCCGGGGTCCGGCTGCTGCTGCACGCGTTCGCCTCGGACCTGGTCACCATGCCCGACGCGAACCGGGTCGTGTTCGAAACCAAGTCGGGGCCGCTGGTCATCGACGCGGACACGGTCGTCGACGCCACCGGCGACGGTGATCTCGCCGCGGCGGCCGGCGCGTCGTACGAGATCGGCCGGCCGGGCGACGCCCTCACCCAGCCGATGACGCTGATGTTCCGGGTCGGCAACGTCGACCGGGCGGCGTTCGCCGACTACGCCCGCGCCAATCCCGGCCAGTGGCGCGGCGTGCACGGCCTGTGGGACCTGATCCGCGACGCCACCGAGGCCGGCGAGCTCGACCTGCCCCGCGACGACGTGCTGTTCTTCGCCACCCCGCACCCCGACGAGGTGTCGGTCAACTCGACCCGGTTCGCCGGTACCGGCAACCGGGTGTGGGACCTGACCCGCGCCGAACTGGTCACCCATCGGCAGATGGCGCAGATTGCCCGGTTCCTCCATGATCGGGTACCGGGGTTCGCCGACTCGTACGTCCTCCAGAGCGGGGTGCAGGTCGGGGTCCGGGAAACCCGCCGGATCGCGGGGGAGTACCAGCTCACCGGCGAGGACGTGCTGGCCGCCCGGCAGTTCGACGACGCGGTCGCCCGCGGCGCGTACCCGGTCGACATCCACGACCCGAGCGGCACCGGTACCACCATGCGCCGGGTGCCGCGCGGCACGTCGTACGACATCCCGCTGCGCTGCCTGCTGCCCCGCGACGTGGACCGGCTGCTGGTCGCCGGCCGATGCATCTCCGGCGACCACGTGGCCCACTCGTCGTACCGGGTGATGCCGATCGCGATGGCGACCGGCCAGGCGGCCGGGGTGTGCGCCGCGCTGGCCGCGCGCGGCGGCAAGCCGCCCCGCGAGGTGCCGGCCCACCAGGTACAGAAGATCCTCCGTGCCCAGGGCGCCAGCCTGCGCCCGAACGGCGATTTCTCGTGATCACCTGAGCCATGTCACGATCGCGACGATGACCGAGCTGCGCGCCGACTGCTCCCGCTGCTTCGCGCTGTGCTGCGTCGCGCCGGCGTTCGCCGCCTCGGCCGACTTCGCGATCGACAAGCCGGCCGGCCAGCCGTGCCCGAACCTGCGCGCCGATCACCGCTGCGGCATCCACGACGAGCTGCGGCCGCGCGGCTTCCCGGGGTGCACCGTGTACGACTGCTTCGGCGCGGGGCAGCAGGTCGCCCAGGTCACGTTCGGCGGCCGGGACTGGCGGCGGCACCCGGCCACCGCCCGGACGATGTTCGACTTGTTCGCTGTCATGCGGCACCTGCACGAGCTGCTGTGGTACCTGACCGAGGCGCGGGCACTGGGCCCGGCCCGGCCGGTACACGACCGGCTCGCCGCCGCGCTCGACGAGACCGAACGCCTCACCCGCGGCGACCCCGACCAGCTCCTCGCCCTGGACGTGCCCGCCCACCGCGACCGGGTCAACGCCCTGCTGCGCCGGGCCAGCGAGCTGACCCGGGCCGGTGTTCCAGCCGCCCCCGGCTCCCGGCGCCGCGCGGTCGAGCGCCGGGCACCCGACCTCGTCGGGGCCGATCTGCGCGGCGCCGACCTGCGGGGAGCCAGCCTGCGCGGGGCGTACCTCATCGGCGCGGACCTGCGCGGCGCCGACCTGCGGGGCGCGGACGTGATCGGGGCCGACCTGCGGGGTACCGATATCCGGGGCGCCGACCTGCGCGGCGCCCTGTTCCTCATCCAGGCCCAGCTCGACGCCGCGAAAGGCGACACCGGCACCCGCCTTCCGCCGGAACTCGCCCGGCCGAAACATTGGTAGCGCCGATGTCGATCCGGGCGGGCGCCGTTCGTATAGCGGATGACCGAACCCGGTACCGCAAGGAGGCCGATCCGCGATGAAGCACTACCTGCTCAGCGTCCAGCAGCCCGACGGCGACCCGCCCCCACCCGAGGTCCTCGAACCGATCATGCGCGACGTGGCGGCCCTCAACGAGGAGCTGAAGGCCGCCGGCGCGTGGGTGTTCGGCGGCGGGCTGCACGAGGCGAGCACCGCCACCGTGGTACGCGCCAGTAACGGCGACACGCTCACCCTCGACGGCCCGTACGTGGAAGGCAAGGAACACGTCGGCGGCCTGACCATCCTCACCGCACCCGACCTCGACGCCGCGCTGGAATGGGCCGGCAAGCTGGCCCGGGCCACGAAACTGCCGATCGAGGTACGCCCGTTCCAGGGCGACCCCGCCGACCACCTGGCCTGACCGCAGGTCCTAACCTCGGGGCGTGCCCGCCGTCACCGTCACCGAGATCGAACAGGTGTTCCGCGTGGAGTACGGCCGCGCGGTGGCGGTCCTGACCCGCGTCTTCGGCGACCTCGACATCGCCGAGGACGCGGTCCAGGACGCCTTTGCCACCGCGGCCGGGCGGTGGCCGGACACCGGCCTGCCACCCAGCCCGGCCGGATGGATCATCACCACGGCCCGCAACCGGGCCATCGACCGGCTGCGCCGCGAGGCGGCCCGCGCGGACAAGCACGCCGAGGCCGCGCTGCTGCACGCGGACGACGGGGAAGCGGGCGAGGAGGGCGCCGTGCGCGACGACCGGCTGCGCCTGATCTTCACCTGCTGCCACCCGGCGCTCGCCGCCGGCGCCCAGGTCGCGCTCACCCTGCGGCTGCTGGGCGGGCTCACCACCGCCGAGATCGCCCGCGCCTTCCTGGTAGCCGAACCGACCATGGCGCAACGCCTGGTCCGGGCCAAGGGCAAGATCCGCGACGCCGGCATCCCGTACCGGGTGCCGAAGGAAGCCGACCTGCCGGGACGGCTGCGCGCCGTGCTGGCCGTCGTGTACCTCATCTTCAACGAGGGCTACCTGGCCAGCTCCGGCGACCGGCTGGTGCGCGACGACCTGTGCGCCGAGGCGATCCGGCTGGGCCGGCTGCTCGCCGAGCTGATGCCCGACGAGCCCGAGGTGCGGGGGCTGCTCGCGTTGATGCTGCTCATCGAGTCCCGCCGGGCCACGCGTACCGGCCCGGACGGTGAACTCGTCCGGCTCGCCGACCAGGACCGCGACCGCTGGGACCGCGACCTCATCGCCGAGGGCCAGGCCATCGTGCGCGCCTGCCTGCGCCGCAACCAGCCCGGCCCGTACCAGATCCAGGCCGCCATCAACGCGGTACACAGCGACGCGCCGGCCGCCGCCGACACCGACTGGGGGCAGATCCTCCGGCTGTACGACCAGCTGCTGGTGGCCGCGCCGAGCCCGGTCGTGCGGCTCAACCGGGCGGTCGCGGTCGCCGAGGTACACGGCCCGGACGCGGCGCTGGCGATCGTCGACGGGCTGGACCTCGGCGGCTACCACCTGTACCACACGATCCGCGCCGACCTGCTGCGCCGCGCGGGCCGGCCCGCCGAGGCGGCACCGGAGTACGAGGCGGCGATCGCCTGTACCGGCAACGCGGCCGAACGGGACTTCCTGGAACGCATGTCCGTGGCCACATCCGCCACTCGTCGCTGACCGGACGGAGTACCGCGCCAGAGATGTGTAAGACGTCTCAGCGGTGGGCAGCGACCCGCCATGCTTCGGCAGGCCCAGCACCGCGGGGCCTCCCGATCCCGGTTCTGTGCAACGCGTGCGCCGTGATCCGTTAGGGTGCATCCTCGTGGCTTCCGTGGCTCTCATCACCGGCGTCGCCGGGCAGGACGGCTCATACCTCGTCGAGCTCCTGCTCGATAACGGCTACCGGGTGCACGGCCTCGACTGCGATCGGGCTGCGCTGAGCCGATTGGCGGACTTACTGCGTGGGCGAGACGATCACGACAACGTGACATTGCACGCCATCGATGTGACCGATGCGCTGGCGATAAGGGACTTGATCGATCGTGTGAGGCCAGATGAGGTCTACAACCTTGCGGCTCAATCGCGCGTCGACAGATCGTATGTCGATCCGGAGTCCACGTTTCGCAGTATTGTTATCGGCACGGCCAACGTATTGGAAGCCGCACGTCTCAGTGGTCCGCAGTGCCGGGTATTCCAGGCATCGAGTTCGGAAATGTTCGGTCACGCATGCGGACCGCAGCGTGAGGAAACCGAGTTTCGGCCTGTTAGCCCCTACGCCAGTGCCAAGGTACTCGCCCATCAGTGGGTGACAACCTACCGTGAGATGTATGGTCTGTACGCATGTGCGGGAATCATGTTCAACCACGAGTCGCCCCGCCGCAGCGCCGATTTCGTCACCCGCAGAATCACGCGGGGAATCGCGCAAATCCTCGCTGGAGAACGTGACATGATTTCCCTGGGCAATACCGGCAGCCGGCGGGACTGGGGACATGCCCGCGACTATGTCCAGGCGATGCGCCTCATGTTGCAGCAGCCCGAGCCCAACGATTATGTCGTGGCGACCGGGGAAAGCCACAGTGTCGCGGAGTTCGCGGACCTGGCATTTTCGCATGTTGGTCTCGACTGGCGTAAATACGTGTCGCACGACCCTGCCCGGTTAAGACCGGCCGACCCACAGTATTTCTGTGGCGACCCGAGCCGGATCCGAGCAGTTGATTGGAAGTCCGAAACATCGTTGGCGGACATCGTTCGGGAGATGCTCGTCGAAGACCTGCGAGCGTACGATCTCGACTTGAGAGCGCTTGTCGGCGTCTCGGACTAGACCAGCCTGATACGGGTCGGTGTTTCGATATCGGTCTTGTCATAATCGACGCGCAGGACCTCGGATATCACATCACTTTTTCGCCTGCTGCCGAGAAGCTGTAGGTTGCGTAGATCGGCGACGAACTCCGCGGCGCCTACGGTACCCGTACCATGGATTCCCGCAAGTATGACGATGCGCTTGCTGTGGTTATCCGGGTTAGGTATAGAGGCCACCAGCGCGTAGTCGTAAACGGTTCCATTCGGTCTTTCTCGGGATGAAGTCATGTTCTCTTCCCGCAGTTGATCTGTCAGCTTGTTCTTCCGGACGTTGTTTTCGTCGATCACTGTGGTCATCGAGTATCGCATCGGCAGGGTTGTCGCCACCTTCTCGAACACGCTATTCCGCGCCGGTCCGCACAGTAGGACAATATTCAAGTCCGAGAGCTTGTCCTTTTTGGGCAGAACCCGATCGGGTCGATCCGGGTGGATGGTGAAGTCTGTGCCCTCGCGCAGCCCTACCGATTCGAACAACGTCGTCAGGACCCGCGCAGCCCGCGTATCGGTGGCCGGGTAGCTGTAGGTGACTACCTTCGTAGCCGATATGTCGTTGTCCGACGCATCGGGGATCGCTGAGTGAATCACGACGACCGGCCCGGAAAAGCCGAAGAAGAGCCGGACCTCCCGGCCCATTGCGTGCTGGCGAATCTTCTGCTTCATTCGAACCACGAGGTAGGTCGCGACCGCGCCGAGCAGTGCGGCCACGAGGTTGTAGGCGATATTGGTCAACGCCGATGTCATGCCGGTTCACCTCGATTGCTGCACCAGCCGGGGTGGGCACGGTTGTAGCCGCGCCAGCCCCCTACTCCGCTACCTCGATCAGCCCGTCCCCCTGGGAAGTTACGTCAGGTCAAGCTATGGTGACCAACGGTGATGTTAATCGATTAACATAAGGTAACCATCGGTTAACGAACGGCGAACTGACGGTGACTAAAACGATACACTTCACTTGATCACTCATCCGGAATTGCCGCCATTGCCCAGGTCAACGCGACAGGCGCAAACCGCCTTCAATGGCTTGATCGTGCACCTGAGTGAACAGATGGGTGAACGTTCCGTTCACTCATAACCGCGTCACCCCTTCTGTCGGCGCGCTCCGGACGAATGCCTGGGATCGGGCGCAGCCTATTGTGTGGGTACGGGGGAGGGCTTGATGGAGTACCGAATTCTAGGCCCGCTGGAGGTGTCCGCGGCCGGCCGATCGCTGATTCTCGGCGGTCAACGCCAACGCCGGATCCTCGCCGCGCTCCTGCTGGGCGCCGATCGGCCGGTGCCGCTGAGCCAGCTGATCGAGGCCGGCTGGGATGACGACCCGCCCGCGTCGGCCGCCCATCAGGTGCGCAACCGGATCGCCGAGCTGCGCCGGCTGTTGACGCCGGTGGGCGGGTTCATCGATACCGAAGGCGACGGGTACCGGTTGCGGATCGGCGACGGCGAGCTGGACGTGGCCGTCTTCGACGAGTTGACTCGGCGCGGACGGGCTGCCCGCGATCCGGCGCTGCTGCGACGGGCGCTCGGACTGTGGCGCGGGCCGGCCCTGGCCGGTGTGGGCGGCGGGTGGCTCGGCCGGCACGCGGACCGGCTCGACGAGCAACGGCTCGCGGTCAGCGAGGAGCGCTTCGAACTGGAGTTGGCCGCGGGTGACGCGGCCGGGCTCGTCGACGAGCTGGGTCCGCTGGTGACCGCCCATCCACTGCGGGAGCGCCTGGTCGGCCTGTGGATGACCGCGCTGCACCGGTGCGGCCGGCGTACGGAGGCGCTGTCGGCGTACCGTTCGTTGGCGTCCCGGCTGGCCGACGAGCTGGGTATCGATCCGTCGCCGGAGCTGCGCCGACGGCACGACGAGATATCCCGCGACGACGGCGGTGCGCCCCATGCGGTGCCGGCCCAGCTACCCCGTGACGTGCCGGGCTTCGTCGGCCGGATGGGAGACCTCGCCGCGTTGGACGGCCTGCTCTCGGACAGCCAGGCCGGGCGTACGGTCGTGATCTCGGCGATCGAGGGCACCGCGGGTGTCGGTAAGACCGCGCTGGCCGTCCACTGGGCACATCGGGTCCGCGACAAGTTCCCGGACGGTCAGCTGTACGTGGATCTGCGCGGCTTCGACCCGTCCGGCACGGTCAAGTCCCCGGCCGAGGCGCTGCGCGGATTCCTGGACGCGTTGGGGGTGCCGGCGCAGCGCGTCCCGGCGGACCTCGACGGTCAGGCGGCCCTGTACCGCGGCGCGCTGGCGGACAAGCGCATGCTGGTCCTGCTCGACAATGTCCGGGACACCGACCAGGTGCGGCCGCTGCTCCCCGATGCGCCGGACTGCCTGGTCGTGGTCGCCAGTCGAAACCGGCTGACCGACCTGACCGCCGAAGGCGCCCATCCGATCCTGCTCGACCTGCTCACCTCGGCGGAGGCGGAACAGCTGCTGGTTCGCCGGTTAGGTGCCGGGCGGGTCGCCGCCGAGCCGGACGCGGTCGACCGGATCATCGCCCGGTGCGCGCGACTGCCACTGGCGCTCGCGATCGTCGCCGCCCGGGCCGCCGACGTCGACGTGGCCCTCGCGGCCCTGGCCGACGAGCTGGACCGGGCGCGGGGCGACCTCGGACCGTTCACCGCCGACGACCCCCGCGCCGACGTGCGGGCCGTGTTCTCCTGGTCCCACCGGGCATTGAGCGGCGCGGCGGCGCGGCTGTTCCGGCTGCTCGGCCTGCACGCCGGGCCCGACTTCGCCGCCCCGGCCGCCGCCAGCCTCGTCGGCGAGCCCGTCGAGCGGGTCGAGGCGCTGCTGGCCGAGCTGACCCGGGCGCACCTGATCACCGAGCACGCCCCCGGCCGGTTCGCTCTCCATGACCTGCTGCGGGCGTACGCGAACGCTCACGCCGACACCGTCGACGGCGCGCCGGAATGCCGCGCCGCCGTAGGCCGGCTACTCGGCCACTACCTGCACAGTGCCTGCGCCGCCGTCGGCCAGCTCGCCCCGCACCGTGACCCGTATCCGCCCCAGGAACACCCGCCCGGCACGACCGTCGAGCGGTTCGCCGACCATGGCGAAGCGCTGGCCTGGTACACCGCCGAGCACGCGACCTTGGTCGCCGCCGTCGGCCAGGCCGCCGACGCGGGCCTGGACCAGATCGCGTGGCGGCTGGCCTGGACGCTGCCCCCGTACTTCGGTCGCAAGGGCCATTGGCACGACTGGATCGCCACCCAGACCATCGCCCTCGCCGCCGCGCGGCGGCTGGATGACCGGGGGATGCAGGCACGGACCTTCCACAGCATCGGCGGCGTCCACGAGTGGACCCGGCGGACCGAAGAGGCGGAGGGCTACTTCCGGCGCGCCCTGGACCTGTACCGCGATGTCGGCGACCACACCGGGCAGGCCTACCTCCACCGGAATCTCGCCGTCACCGCCCGCCTGCGCGGCGACCTCGACGAGGCGGTCGGCCACGCCAAGGCGTCGCTCGAGCTGTACCGCGCCGCCGGGCACCGGGTCGGTGTGGCCCGGGCACTGAACCTCGCCGGCTACTACATCTCCCAGTCGGGCGACCACAGGCTCGGCCTGACGTACTGCCGGCAGGCCGTCGACCTGCTCCAGGAGGTCGGTGACCGGCACCACGAGGGCGCCACCTGGGACAGCGTCGGCTACTGCCTCCATCACCTCGGCGACTACGACGAGGCCATCGACGCCTTCGGGACGGCCCTCGACATATCCCGCGAGCTGGGCGACCGGACGCTGGAAGCCGAGATCCTGGTCCATCTGGGCGACTCGCGGCATGCCATCGGCCGTCCCGACGCGACGGAGGCGTGGCGCGCCTCCTTGATCATCTACGAGGATCTCGAGCAACCCGAAGCCGCCGCCGTCCGCGCCAAACTCCAGCGGTAGCCGTCTTACTCAGCCAGAAACCCTCGGCACCGCGCGCGTGTTGTACAGGTACCGTCCGTTGTGGACGAACACGAGTACCGGATGGACGCCTTCGTCCGGCTCGGCGGCGACGAACCGGTCGTCGCCCAGCGCCACGTACCGTGCGGTCTTCGGCTGCTCGCCCACGTCGGCGGCGAGGCCCTTCGGGGTCGTGGTGATGTCCAGCCCACCGTCGGCCGCGGCCACCTCGTAGGTCACCAGCGGTCCGGAGAACCTGCCGAGGTAGCCGTCCGGGGTGAACGGCACCGGCTCGGCGGGCGGCAGCGTGCGCTGCGGGACGCGGACGCCGGCGACCTCGGCGAACACCGCGGTCAGAACGTCGTCGAAAAGCGCGCCCGCCGCGCCGCCGTTGGCGTTGACCGCGACCACCACACCCCGGTCGGGCACGATCCGCCAGCACGTGACCTGCCCGATCGTGCCGCCGTCGTGCCCGACCACCGGCACCCCGTCCCAGTCGAACAGCATGAACCCGAGCCCCCACCGGGCCGCGTAGCGCTCGCCCAGCGGGGGCAGCGTGACCTGCGGTTCGCGCATCGCGGCGAACGTGCCGGCGGGCAGCACCCGGGTGCCGTCCTCGGCGACCCCGTCGGCGAGGAACATCCGGCCGAAGCGCACCAGCTCGCGTGGTGCCGCGCAGGGTGTGGCGCCGGCCGGCGCGTTCGAGCGCGGCATCTGGTACATCGGGGTGACGCGCTGCGGGCCGCCGTCCGGTTGCGGGAGGTGACCGGCGGCGGCGCGGAACAGGATCGCCTCCTCGGCGAACAGCGCCATGTGCCGGATGCCGAGCGGGCCGATCAGCCGCTCACGCAGCGCCGACTCCCACGTGCCGCCGCGCAGTTCCGCCACCAGCGCGCCGAGGACGCAGTAGCCGGCGTTGCAGTACGAGAACAGCTCGCCCGGCGGGTGCACCTGCGCCGCACCGGTACGCATGAAGGCGAGCAGCCGGCCGAGCGCGTCGTCGCCGCGCCCGGTGTCTTCGAACAGGTCCCCGTCGAACCCGCCGGTGTGCGACAGCAGCTGGCGGACCGTCACCGTCTCGCTCACCACCCGGTCGACCACACCGAACTCGGGCAGGTAGCGGCGCACCGGCGCGTCGAGGTCGACCAGGCCCTCGCCGACGAGCTGCATGACCAGCGACGCCGTCCACACCTTCGTGACCGACCCGATCTGGAACACGCTGTCGGGTGTCGCCGCGACACCGGTGTCGCGGTTGACGACACCCGTCGCCGCCTCGGCCAGGTCGTCGTCGACGCCGACCGCGACCGCGGCGCCCGGCACGTCGTGGCGGGCCGCGGCCTCGTCGAGCCATCGCTGAAGGTCCGGAAGGAGCGTCATGGCAAGGACCGTATCGTCCGCGCCCACCACGGTGGGGCCCCGGCGCGGTGGCGGTGTGGCACGATTCGGACGTGACCAGCAGACCCGCCGCGGCGCAGCACCCGCGCGACCTCGCGCGGCTGCGTCGCGTCCGCGACCGGATCGACCGGGAGTACGCGCAGCCGCTCGACGTCGAGGCGCTGGCCCGCGACGCGCACATGTCGGCCGGGCACCTGAGTCGCCAGTTCCGGCTCGCCTACGGTGAGTCGCCGTACGGCTACCTGATGACCCGACGCATCGAGCGCGCGATGGCCCTTCTGCGTCGTGGCGACCTCAGCGTCACCGAAGTCTGTTTCGCGGTCGGCTGCTCGTCGCTGGGCACCTTCAGCAGTCGCTTCACCGAGCTGGTCGGCGTGCCGCCCAGCACCTACCGGCGCGAGGCGACGCGGGCGACGGCCGGGATCCCGTCGTGCGTGGCGAAACAGGTGACCAGACCGATCAGGAATCGAGAAGCACGGGCCACCGGGCGCGATTAGCGTGACCGGCATGGACGTCAGCATTCACGCGAGCTTCCTCGCGCAGGACGACCCGGACGCGGCGCTGGCCTTCTACCGCGATCTCCTCGGCTTCGAGGTCCGCAACGACGTCGGATACGGCGGGATGCGCTGGATCACGGTCGGTCACCCCGACCAGCCCGGCACCTCCATCGTCCTGCATCCGCCGGGCGTCGACCCCGGCATCACCGACGACGAGCGCCGCACCATTGTCGAGATGATGGCCAAGGGCACCTACGGCATCATCGTCCTGGCCACCAAGGACCTCGACGGCACCTTCGAACGGCTGCGGGCCGGCGGCGCCGAGATCGTCCAGGAGCCGACCGAGCAGCCGTACGGGGTACGCGACTGCGCCGTCCGCGACCCCGCCGGCAACCTCATCCGCATCAACGACGTGCACTGAGCCGACCCGCCGCCACGCGACCCGGGATCCACCGGCCCGGGCCGGGCGGCGTGCGCGCGACACAGACGCGCGACACAGACCGACACCACGATCCACAACGACAGGAGTGACCGATGAGCGACTCATCCACCGAGGGCATCAAGACGGTGCTGCACCCGGTGACCGACCTGGAGAAGGCAAAGGCGGTGTACACGGCCCTGCTCGGCGCGCAACCGACGGCCGACTCGTCCTACTACGTCGGCTACGACGCCGCCGGCCAGCACATCGGGCTGGTGCCCGGCGGTGGGCCGCAGGGCATGACCTCACCCGTGGCGTACTGGCACGTGTCGGACATCCAGGCGAAGCTGGCCGAGGTGACCGCCGCGGGCGCCACCGTGAAGGAGTCCCCCCGCGACGTCGGAGGCGGTCGCCTGGTGGCCACCGTCACCGATCCCGACGGCAACGTGCTCGGGCTGCTTCAGGACCCGTGAGCGCCGGTCCCGACGTACTCTACGAAGCTGACTCGACGCTGATCACAGCCGCGCAACGCCGGCGGGGGCCGCGACGGCGGCCCCCGCCCGACAGATGGAGACACGATGAGCAGGGCCACCAAGGCCACGAGGACGCAGCCGCACGCCGCGGACAGCCACGACCTGATCCGCGTGCACGGCGCCCGCGTGAACAACCTCAAGGACGTCAGCATCGAGATCCCGAAGCGACGGCTGACGGTGTTCACCGGCGTCTCCGGCTCCGGCAAAAGCTCGCTGGTGTTCGACACCATCGCCGCCGAGTCGCAGCGGCTGATCAACGAGACCTACAGCGCCTTCGTGCAGGGCTTCATGCCGACGCTGGCACGGCCCGAGGTCGACGTCCTCGACGGCCTGACCACCGCGATCATCGTCGACCAGGAGCGGATGGGCGCCAACCCGCGGTCCACCGTCGGCACCGCCACCGACGCGAACGCGATGCTGCGCATCCTGTTCAGCCGGCTCGGCAAGCCCCACATCGGCTCGCCCAACGCCTACTCGTTCAACATCCCCTCGGTCAAGGCCAGCGGTGCCATCACCGTCGAGCGGGGCGAAGGCAAGACCGAGACCAAGAAGGCGACCTTCACCCGGCTCGGCGGCATGTGCTCACGCTGCGAAGGCATGGGCAACGTGAACGACTTCGACCTGACCGCACTGTACGACGACAGCAAGTCGCTCAACGAGGGTGCGCTCACCATCCCCGGGTACAGCATGGACGGCTGGTACGGCCGCATCTTCCGCAGCAGCGGCTTCTTCGACCCGGACAAGCCGATCCGCAAGTACACCAAGAAGGAACTGCGCGACCTGCTCTACAAAGAGCCAACCAAGATCAAGGTCGAGGGCATCAACCTCACGTACGAGGGCCTGGTCCCCAGGATCCAGAAGTCGATGCTGTCCAAGGACGTCGACGCGCTCCAGCCGCACATCCGCGCCTTCGTCGAACGGGCGGTCACGTTCACCGTCTGCCCCGAGTGCGACGGCACCCGGCTGAGCGCGGAGGCCCGGTCCTCGAAGATCAACGGGATCAACATCGCCGACGCGTGCGCGATGCAGATCAGTGACCTCGCCGGATGGGTACGCGCACTGAACGAACCGTCGGTGGCGCCGCTGCTGACCGCGCTGGGGGAGGCCCTCGACTCGTTCGTGGAGATCGGGCTGGGCTACCTGTCCCTCGACCGGCCCTCGGGCACCCTGTCCGGGGGAGAGGCCCAGCGCACCAAGATGATCCGCCACCTCGGGTCCTCGCTCACCGACGTCACCTACGTCTTCGACGAGCCGACGATCGGCCTGCACCCGCACGACATCGAGCGGATGAACGACCTGCTGCTGCGGCTGCGCGACAAGGGCAACACGGTACTCGTCGTGGAACACAAGCCGGAGGCGATCGCGATCGCCGACCACGTCGTCGACCTCGGCCCCGGCGCCGGCACCGGCGGCGGCGAGGTGGTCTTCGAAGGTACCGTCGACGAGCTGCGTGGCAGCGGCACCCTCACCGGCCGCCACCTCGACGACCGGGCCGCCCTCAAGGAGAAGGTACGCACACCGTCCGGCGCGCTGCGGGTGCGCGGCGCCAGCACCCACAACCTGCGCAACGTCGACGTCGACATCCCGCTCGGCGTCCTCGTCGTCGTCACCGGCGTGGCGGGCTCGGGCAAGAGCTCACTCATCCACGGCTCGGTGTCCGGCCAGGACGGGGTGGTGACGGTCGACCAGACCGGAATCCGCGGCTCGCGACGCAGCAACCCGGCAACCTACACCGGACTGCTCGACCCGATCCGCAAGCAGTTCGCGAAGGTCAACGGGGTGAAGCCGGCCCTGTTCAGCGCCAACTCCGAAGGCGCCTGCCCCACCTGCAACGGCGCCGGCGTCATCTACACCGACCTGGGCCCCATGGCCACGGTCGAATCCATCTGCGAGGAATGCGAGGGCAAGCGGTTCCAGGCGGCGGTGCTGGAGTACACGCTCGGCGGCCGCAACATCGCCGAGGTGCTCGCGATGCCGGTGGCCGAGGCCGAGGAGTTCTTCGACGCCGGCGAGGCGCGCACCCCCGCCGCGCACGTCATCCTCGACCGGCTCGCCGACGTCGGGCTCGGGTACCTCAGCCTCGGCCAGCCGCTCACCACCCTGTCCGGCGGCGAGCGGCAGCGGCTCAAGCTCGCCACCCACATGGGGGAGAAGGGCGGCGTCTACATCCTCGACGAGCCGACCACCGGCCTGCACCTCGCCGACGTGGAGCAACTGCTCGGCCTGCTCGACCGGCTCGTCGACGCCGGCAAGTCGGTCATCGTCATCGAACACCACCAGGCGGTCATGGCACACGCCGACTGGATCATCGACCTCGGCCCCGGCGCCGGCCACGACGGTGGCCGGGTCATCTTCGAGGGCGCGCCGGCTGAGCTTGTGGCTGCCCGTTCCACCCTCACCGGCGAGCACCTCGCGACCTACATCGCCACCTGACCGCTTGCTCTTGGTCGATAATGTACATTATGTCAACTATGAAGCGGGGCCTGCGACCCGGGACGGTCGCAGGCCCTGCGCTTGTGCCCGGCCGTCTACCCGGCCGTGGTACCCACCGGGGTCTGCCTGCCTTGCCGGCGCCCCGCCGCGCCGGTGCCGTTCGGCGCGGCGACCGGCACGATGACCACCGCCGTCCCGTAGGCGCAGATCTCGGTCCACGCCGCGGTGATGTCGCGATGGTCGAAGCGCATGCCGACCACCGCGTTCGCGCCCCGCGCCCGGGCGACCTTGGCCATCTGGTCGATCGCGTCGTCCCGCCACCGGCTCAGCGCGTTGACCATCTGCGGATTCGCCCCGCCGGTGAGGAGCTTGATGCCCTCCATGTAGGCGTTGCGTACCCGCGCCGTGATGCCGTGCACCTCGCCGAGGACGTCCCGGATTTCGTAGCCCGGCACGAATTCGGTACTGACCACCAGCATGTCGGCCCTCCCGTCCGCTACGCCGGGCCGGCCGCGACGGCGCGCCCCGGCCCACGGTTGAGCAGTGCCTGGGGCGCGGTCCGGCCGACGACCGAAGGCGCCGGCCGGACCCGCGTCCCGCCGACCGACCGGCGAACCGGCCAACGGACCTGCTGCGCGTTCGCGATCGCCGTCCGGTACACCTGCTCGTACCGGCGAACCATCCGGCTGGCGGAGAACCGGTTACGAACGTGTGCGACGCAGTCGTCCGGATCGAGTTCGCGGGCGCCCAGCAACGCGCGTGGCAGCTCGGAGGGGTCGTCACAGATCAAACCGGCGGACCCGTGGCGGACCACCTCGGGTACCGCGCCACGGCGCAGCGCCACGACCGGGGTACCCGACGCCATCGCCTCGATCATCACCATGCCGAAGGGTTCCGGCCACCGGATCGGCATGATCAGGCAACGGGCCTCGCGCAGGAGCCGGTTGGTAGTGTTCCGGTCACCGTTGACGACCAGCTCGACGTCACTGCCGAGCAGGGGCCGCACGACCTCGCCGAAGTACCGTTTCTCGTCGGGTTCGGTGCACTTTCCCGCCAGGACCAACGGCAGCCCGGCCGCCCGGCACGCCAGGATCGCCAGGTCCGGTCCCTTGGTGGGCGAAAACCGGGCCAGCCACAGCACCGGGCCGTCCGGGCGGTGCGTCGGCGAGAACTGCGCCGGGTCGATCGCGTTGTGAATGGTGGCCGCCCAGTTGAGTTCGGCGCGGCTGTGCCGTTGCGATTTGGAGATGGCGACGAGGTCGACCTGATCGCCGAGCGCCGCGTAGAAGTCGCCCAGTTCGCCGTCGGCGCGGCTGTGCGCGGTCACCACGGTCGGCGCGGTGCGCTGTCCGGCCGCCAGCGGCCCGCACAGCGAATGGTCGTGCACGATGTCGAACTCGCCGCCGGCCAGCAATTGGTTGACCCGCGCGGCGTGCAGCGCGTCCGGCAGCCCTTCCCCCAACCGTTCGTGCTGGATCTGCGGGCAGGTGCTGACGAAGCTGGCCTTCGTGTCGGTACCGGTGCCGGCACCGAACACGGTCACCTCGTGTCCTCGTGCGCACAGACCGTCCACGAGCGCCGCGCAGATCATCTCGATGCCCCCGTAACCGCTCGGCGGCAACTCGTACCACGGTGGTATCACCATGGCGATGCGCAAGGGCGCGAGATTACCCTCTGGGTCGGCCTCGTTCAATGCCACGGCTCGGTCCTTTCCCGAACGTCGGTACGTAGCTGGGCCCGCCTTGCCTCCCGTACACGGCATCCAGGTACCGGGGTTCAGATAACGCGAAAAAACCACGCGTTGCGGTGAGCGCAACTACGCATCGCTAACCGATCGTTCGGGCAAGCCCGCGCGGCGATCTCGCACACCGGTTCTACAGTTCCATTTATGCGCATGGTTACTGACATCTACCGTGACCTGGGCATGGACCCGCCAGACCGGCTGGATGTCACCGGCCCGCCCGGCCCGGTGCTGCCGTCCCGGTACCGGGTCGACGAGGCCGCCACCGCGACCGTGGCCGCCGCCACCCTCGCGGTCGCCCGGCTGTGGCAGGTCCGGAAGGGCGCGGCCGGGCCGGAGCAGCCGCCCGGGGCCCACGTCGACACGCGGCACGCCGCCCTCGCGTTCCGCAGCGAGCGGTACCTGCGGGTGGGTGGCGCCGCGCCGCCGATCTGGGACGCGCTGTCCGGCGACTACCGGGCGGTCGACGGCTGGGTGCGCCTGCACGCCAACTATCCGGCGCACCGGGCGGCGATCGGGCAGGCCCTGCGGGTACCCGATGATCGGGAAAGGGTGACCGCCGCGGTGGCCGAACGCGCGGCGGTCGATGTCGAAGACGCGGTGTTCGCGGCGGGCGGCGCGGCTGCCGCGCTGCGCTCACCGCGGGACTGGGCAGACCACCCGCAGGGTACCGCGGTAGCACGGCTTCCCCTCGTCGCGCTGCACCGGGTGGGGGACTCCCCTCCCCTGCCGCTCTCCCCCGGTGATCGTCCACTGGAGACGGTGCGGGTGCTGGACCTGACCCGGGTCATCGCGGGGCCGGTGGCGGGGCGGACCCTCGCCGCGTACGGGGCGCACGTGCTGCGGGTGGGCGCCGACCATCTGGCGCTGGTACCGGCGGCGATGATGGACACCGGGTTCGGCAAGCGGTTCTGCCACCTGGACCTGCGCACCACCGAAGGCCGTGACCGGCTGCGCGCGCTGGTGGCGGAGGCGGACGTGCTGGTGCAGGCGTACCGGCCGGGGGCGCTGGCCGCGTTGGGGTTCGGGCCGGCGGACTGCGCGGCGCTGCGGCCGGGGCTGGTGTACGTGTCGATCAGCGCCTGGGGGCAGGCCGGGCCGTGGCGGGGCCGGCGCGGCTTCGACAGCCTGGTGCAGATGGCGACCGGGATCGCCTGGGACGGGCCGGATTCGGCGCCGGTGCCGTTGCCGGCGCAGGCGCTCGACCACGGTACCGGTTGGCTGGCGGCCATGGCGGCGGTCGAGGGGCTGCGCCGCCGGCACACCGTGGGCGGCTCGTGGCACGCGGAGCTGTCGCTGGCCGCCACGGCCCGGTGGCTGGCCGGGGTGGGCCGCTCCCCCGCCGCCGCTGGCACTGTCGCTGAGCCGGCCTACCCGGACGACCTGACGTCCACGATGGACAGTGAGTTCGGTGCGCTCACCTACGTGCGCCCGCCGGGAAACCTGGACGGCTACCGCCCGGCGTGGTCCACTCCCCCACACCGCCCAGGCGCCGACCCACCGTCCTGGCCCCCGCCCCCCTCGTCGATCTAGGAAGAATGGTGCCCCGGCTGCCCGGTTTGTCCGGCCATTCTTCCTAGATACGACGAGGGGGGGTCGGCGGGCCTAGGCGGGGACCGAGATGCCTACGCCGCCCCTCGTGTGGGCGCCGTAGCGGGACTTCTCCTTGGCCAGGTCCAGCGGTCGGATCTGGGTGGTCTTCGCGGACTCGTCGAGCAGGGTGGCCGGGATGATCCAGACCACCTCGAACTCCAGGCCGTCCGGGTCCTTCGCGTACAGGCTCTTGGTGGTGCCGTGGTCGGAGGCGCCGACGAGCGCGCCGGCCTCGGCCAGCACACCGGCGAGCCGCTCCAACTCGGCGAGCGTGTCGACCTCCCAGGCCAGGTGGTAGAGGCCGACGGCGCCGCGGCCGGCGTCGGACGGGCGGGCGGGCGACCCGATCTCGAACAGGCCCAGGTCGTGGTCGTTGGTGGAGTCGGGCGCCTGGAGGAACGCCGCGCCGGGCAACGACATGACGGTGCGGAAGCCGAGCGCGTCGCGGTAGAAGGCGACACTGCGCTCGACGTCGCTGACGTACAGGACGGCGTGGTTGAGCCGGTGGACGGGCATGCGTCCACCGTACCAAGTAGTTGAGCGCTCAACAAGTGGGGTAGGCTGGCTCACATGCCCGAACCCCGCTGGCTCGACGCGGAGGAGCAGCGCACGTGGCGTGCCTTCCTCGCCGCCAACCAACTGCTCTTCGACCGGCTCGACCGGGAGTTGCAGCGCGACGCCGGCATGCCGCACGCGTACTACGAGATCCTGGTGTGGCTGTCCGAGGCGCCGGACCGGTCGCTGCGGATGAGCGACCTGGCCCGGCTGACCCGCTCGTCACGCAGCCGGCTCTCGCACGCCGTGGCCCGGCTGGAGGAGCGCGGCTGGATCTGCCGGCGCGGCTGCGACTCCGACAAGCGCGGGCAGATCGCGGCGCTCACCGAGGCCGGGTTCGCCGCCCTCGCCGCGGCCGCGCCGGGGCACGTCGAGGGGGTCCGCGGCCACCTGTTCGACGTGCTGTCCCCCGCGCAGATCCAGCAGCTACGGGAGATCAGCGAGCGGGTCGTCACGCAGCTCTCCCAGCTCAACGACTAGTGGCCGGTGGTCGGACAGGTCGACGGCCGGGGTGTCGACCGCGCGTACCGGCGGGACCGCGCCGCCGCCGCGCGGGTCGAGCAGGACATGGTCGAACTGGAGCCGGGGCGCCGGGCTCGGGTAGGTGGCCCGGCGGGCGAGCATCCTCCAGCCGGACGCCAGCGCGGCCAGCCGGCCCGGCAGGTTGAGGTCGCCGAGCAGCAGCCGGGGCGCCGGCAACACCCGCAGCGCCCGGACCACGCGGCGCAGCTGGCGGGCGTTCCAGCCGGGTACGAACGACAGGTGGGTGGTGGCCACGGTCATCGGCCCGGTCGGGGTGTCCAGCACGGCGGCCAGCAGTACCCGCGGCTCGTCGCTGACCACGATCAGCCCGCCGGCCGGCCCCGGCACGTACACCGGGGCCCGCACCGGTGCCGCCGCCAGCCGGGCCACGTGCCAGGACCGCACCGGCAGCCGGGTCACCAGGGCGATGCCGTAGTGCGGCTCACCCACGGCGTCGATGTCGGTCACCGGCCGGTACGCCTCACCCGGGGTGCCGACGAGCGCCGCCGCGAACCGGAACTGCCCGCGCATCGCGTCGGCGGCCAGCGCGGCCAGGTCGGCGCCGCCGCTGCGGGGCTGGTCGCGGTCCACCTCCTGGATCCCGAGCACGTCGGCGTCGACCGTCCGCACCGCCGCCCGCAGCCGGAGCGGGTCGACCCGCCCGTCGCCCAACGAGCGTCCGTGCATCATGTTGAATGTGGCCAGGCGCACGAATGGTAACGATAGGTCTCCAACCCTCGGGTACGAGTGGTGATCTCCATATATTGATAGCGGTCTTTACCATTCCGGCCTGCGGGACGTAGACTCCTGCCACCCGCCACTAATACTCCGGAATGTCCAGGTTCATGGGATGACCGAGATAGCCGGTCCCCCGATCCGGCTCGCCGTGCAATCCCACCGCCGGCTCGTACGCGACGCACTGGCGGCGTACCTGGCCGGTCGGCCCGAGTTCCAGGTGGTGGGGCAGACCGCGAACGTTGCCGACCTGTACCCGCTGTGCCTGCTGCGCCGCCCGGACGTGGTCGTCGTCGACGCCGGCCCGCTGACCACCGACCTGGTCGAGGTCCTGCGGGCGCTGCGGGTCGCGTTCCCGGCGATGGAGGTCGTCGTCGCGTACACCGATCTCACCCCGGCCGCCACGCACGCCGCGATCCGGGCCGGGCTGACCGCCCTCGTGCCGGCGACCCGCGGCCTGGACGCGCTGCTCAACATGCTGCGCCGCCAGGTGTACGCGGCCGCCCGGGTACCGCCCGACGGCCTGGCCCTCACCGACCGCGAACTGGAGATCATCCTGCTGCTCGCCGCCGGGCACAGCGTGCCCGAGATGGCCGCCCTGCTCGAGATCAGCCCGCACACCGTGGAGAACCACAAGCGCCACCTGTACGCGAAACTCGGCGTCGGCACCCGGGCGCACGCGGTGTCCCGGGCCGCCGCGCTGGGCCTGACCCAGCCGGTCCGCGACCCGGCCGGCCGCCCCGCGGCGGCGGACAGCGCGGCGGTGGAGGCCACGACCGAGGGCGATCCGCTCGTGCTGCTCGCCGGCACACCCGGCAGCGCCCTGGACGAGGTCGCCGCGGCGGTGGCGGCGTGCGGGCTCACCGTCGGGTACGGCCGGGCCGCCGCCCCGCACCACGGCCCGGTCGTCGCCGTACTGGTCGATCCCCGCGCCGGCGACTGGCTGTTCCCGGCGTCGGCGGGCATTCCGGTGGTCGTCGTGCACACCACCGAACCGACACTGGCCGCCCTCGCCGACGCCCAGCTGCGCGGCGCGCACGCGATGCTGCACCGCGACCAGGTGCCGACCGACCTGGCGACGATACTGGCGCTGGTGCGGCGCGGGTACTTCACGATGAGCGCCGAACGCTTCGCCGAGCTGGCCAACTGGATGGGCGGCCGGTTCCTCGGCGGCAGCCTCAGCGCCCACCAGGGCGGCCTGCCCGACCTGACCGCCCGGGAACGCGACATCCTCACCTCGATCGCCGACGGCCACACCGTACGGCAGACCGCCCGGGTGCTCGGCATCGCGGCGAAGACGGTGGAGAACACCCAGGCGCGGCTGTTCCGCAAGCTCGACGCCCGCAACCGGGCCGAGGCGCTGAACGTCGCGTACCGGCTGGGTCTCATCGATCCCGGCCGCGAATCCGTCCGTGAACCCGGTTGTGAACCCGGTTGTGAACCCGGTCGCGAACCCCGCGACGGCGGCACCCGGGACGTGGCCGGCTGCGGCGGGCGCCCCTAGGGGTGATTCGTTCTGGCGGCCCACCGGCCGAATGTATTGACTTTGCTCAATTCGATTCACGCCCCGGGAGGAGCTGTGGATCACGACATCTCGCGGCGCGACGTGCTCCGCGGCGCCGCCGCGCTCGCCACCGCCGCCGGCACCCTGGAGCTGACCGGACGCCTCGGCTGGCTGCCCCAGCGTTCCGCCTACGCGGCCACCGGGGAGCGGCCCCGGCCCGACGTCCAGTTCGACCTCGACCGGTACGTCCCGCCGCCGACCGTCATCGACGGCGTGCCGGTCCGGTTCGGCCCGGTACACACGATCTTCGCCACGGCCGCGCTGGCCGCCACCCCGACCGCCCGCGACCAGCGGGTACTCGCCGACGCGCTGGCCCGCGTCGAGCAGTCGTACCCGTACGCGCCCGGCGGGGTGATGGTGCACGTCGCCTACGGCCTGCCGTACTTCCAGCGCCTGCCGGCCGGCCTGTTCGCCCTGTACGTGCCGCGGCTGCTGGCCGACACGAGCCGGTTCGCGCTCGAAGAGGCGATACCGTCACCCACCGATGTACACCCGAACAACCCCGCGATCAGCAAACTGCGGTTCCACGTGCCGGTCCGGATCGAACGCAACGACCTGCTCTTCACGCTGCGCGGCGACAACCCGGCGTACCTCACCGACGTGCTGGGCTGGCTCGCCGGCTCGAACACGCTGGTCGGCCGGCCCAACCCGTCACCGCGCCTGGACGCCCGGCTGACGTTCACCTCGACCCGGGCGATGTTCGTGCAGATGGGCCTGCCCCGCATCCTGGCCGCCAACAACGGCGCCCCGTACGCGTTCATGATCCACCCCCGGTCGCCGATGTGGATGGGCTTCGTCGACCAGCAGACCGAGGCCAGCGCCGCCGCCCCGGTGGTCACCTTCCGGGGCGCGAACGGGATCCGGCTGACCACCGCGCAGGCCGGCGACTACTTCGACAACGGCGCCATCCAGCACCTCGCCCACGACATCCTCGACCTGCAACAGTTCTACGACGTCGACGACAACGGCAAACCGGGCGGCGACGCCGCGTTCGTCGAGCGGGTGCAGTACATGTTCCGTTCCACCCCGCGGGGCGAGCGCCGGCTCGGCCACATCGCCACCCTGCAACGCTCCTCGCGTACCGCCGACGGCCGGCCGCTGCACCAGCGCATCGACGGGCCGGGGTTCGACGCCATGGACGTACCCGGTGGGTCGCGCCAGCCGAAGCTGCAGTTTTCCATCTTCGTGCCGACCGCCGACCTGTTCGCCACGATGCGCCGCCACCAGGCGTCGTTCGGCCTTCAGGAACAGTTCGACGTGGACCCGGACGAGAACGGGCTGGAACGCTTCATCACCGCCACCCGGCGGCAGAACTTCCTGATCCCGCCGCGCCGGCACCGGTCGTTCCCGCTGCTGGAGCTGGTGTGAACCGGCGCGCTACACCGCCTGCTCTGCCGCCTGCTCTGCCGCCTGCTCTGCCGCCTGCTCAGACACCGGCCGGTCCGTCGCAGCACCGCTGGCCGCGGCGTCGTTCGTCACGGCGCCGTTCGTCACGGCGCCGTGCAGGAACAGGTCGACCAGCTCCTCGGTGCTCGGCTCGGTGACCGAGTCGCCCGGCACGCCGCGCCGGGGTGTGAACAGCAGCCGCATGAACACAACGGCCAGCGCCTCAGGCGGCCGGCGCAGGGTCTCCTTCTCGGGGGCCAGGAGGTCGGCGACCGCTTCCCTGATCTGGATGGTCGCCTCCTCCCGGTTGGGGCCGCCCAGGCCGCCCTCACCCGGCGCCGGCCGGCGCAGCGGGTATCCGGAGCCATGCAGCGCGCCGAGCACCGCGCCCAGCCGCGCCAGGTGGGCGCGCAACGACTCGCCCGCCTCCACCAGCCGGTCGGCCAGCGGCAGGTCGAGCGGGATGGCGGCCAGCGCGTCAACGAGATGATCGGCCCGTAGCGCGGCAGCCACGCAGGCGGCCATCAGCTCGTTCTTGTCGGCGAACGCGCGGAACACCGTGCCCTCGGCGATCCCCGCCGCGCGGGCGACCTGACTCGTCGTGACCGTTGTGCCATGCTCGGCGACGAGCGGCAACGCGACCCGCACGATCATGTCGCGGCGTTGGTCGGGGCTCATCGCCGGAGCGCGGCGCCGGCTCGGTGTCGTCATCCCCCCACAGTACTGAGTGAGCACTCACTCAGTCAACTGCGAGCGCCCCGAGATCCTCCCTACCCGACCGGGTTGGCATGATGGGTACATGCAGGTCTCCGCGCGCGGCGATTACGCCGTCCGGGCCGCCCTCGGGCTCGCCGCCGCCTACCCGACCACCGTGTCGGCCCAGACGCTCGCCGACGACCAGTCCATGCCGCGCAAGTTCCTCGAAGCCATCCTGGCCGATCTGCGCCGGGCCGACCTGGTCCGCGGGCTGCGCGGCGTCGACGGCGGCTACGTGCTGACCCGCCCGCCCGCCGAGATCAGCATCGGACAGGTGCTCCGCGCCGTCGACGGCCCGCTCGCCGCGGTCCGCGGGCTGCGCCCCGAGGACACCATGTACGAGGGCACCGCGGCCCACCTCCAGCAGCTGTGGGTCGCGGTGCGCGCCGCTGTCCGTAACGTGCTCGACGAGGTCAGCCTCGCCGACCTGGTCCGCGGCCGACTGCCGGCCCACGTCCGCCGCCTGACGGCAACCCCCGAGGCCTGGCAACCCCGCTGACCAGCGCAGCCGCCGTCAACCTCGTCGATCTAGGAAGAATGGTCGGACAAACCGGGCAGCCGGGGCACCATTTCTCCTAGATCGACGAGAGATTAGGAGTTCCCAGGCGGGCGAACAGTCGCACCGGTTTTGCCAACCGCTCCCCCGCCACCTGCCGCCCGACCCGCACCGCCGCACCCGGCAACAACGGCGCCAACTCCTCGGCCAGCACCCGGCACGCCCACACCAGCACCGCCAGGCACCCGTCCAACTCCCCCGCCCGCCCCGGATCCCGGGCCAGCTCCCACGGCCGGACCCGCTCCACATACCGGTTCGCCGCCACCACGATCCGCCACACCGCCCCGGCCGCACCCCGAAAATCAAAATCCGCCAGCGCCGCCGCCACCCCGGCCCGTGCCGCCGTGCACGCATCGACCAGATCACCAGCACCATCGGGTACCGGTACCGCCGGCACCCGGCCACCCCGGTAGCGATGCACCAGCGACACCACCCGGTGCACCAGGTTCCCGATCCCGTGCGCCAGATCCTCGTCCGCCCGGGCCACCAGCCGCTCCTCGGTGAAGTCCACGTCCCCCACCCGGGGCACCTCCCGCAACAGCCACCAACGCACCGCGTCCGTGCCATAGCTGCGCACCAACTCGGCCGGCGCGGTGCCCGTACCCGATGATTTGCTGATCTTCCGGCCACCCGCGGTCAGATAGTCGTGCACGAAGATCTCCGTCGGCAGTGGCAGACCGACCGACAGCAGCAACGCCGGCCAGTACACCGCGTGGAACCGCAGCACACCCTTGCCGACCAGGTGTACCCGCCGGTCCGCGCCGACCCACCAGCGCTGATCGCCGGTCACGTAGTTCGCCAACGCGTCCCACCACACGTAGACCACCTGGCCCGGATCGTCCGGCACCGCGATCCCCCAGCCGCGTGCCCGCTGCGTCGACCGCGAGACCGACAGGTCCCGCAGCCCGCCCGCGAGCAACGCCAGTACCTCGTTGCGCCGAGACACCGGCTCGATCCGCAGCCGGCCGGTCGCGATCAGATCCCTCAGCCGCTCGCCGTACCGCGACAGCCGGAAGAACCAGTTCTCCTCCGCCACCTCCTGCGGCTCGGTGCCGTGCTCCGGACACCGCCCCGCGACCAGGTCGCCCGGGTCGTAGAACTGCTCACAGCCCACGCAGTACAGCCCGGTGTAGTGCTTGCGGTACAGGTCGCCGGCGGCGGCGCACTCCCGCCACAGCCGGTGTACCCCGGCCCGGTGGCGCGGATCCCGGCTGGTCCGCACGAACCCGTCCACCGACAGGTCCAGCGGGCCGCGCAGCGCCTCGAACGCGGCGGCGTTGGTATCGACGAACTCCGCCACCGGCACGCCGGCCGCCTCGGCGGCGAGCACGTTCTTCAGCGAGTTGTCGTCGGTACCGGACTGGAGATACACCTCGTCGCCGAGCCGGCGATGGTGCCGGGCCAGCACGTCGGCCTGCACCAGCTCGAGCGCGAACCCGATGTGCGGGCGGGCGTTGACGTACGGCAGCGTCGTGGACAGGTAGATGCGGGTCACGGGAAGCCTCCTCGGCGTGCGGGCGGGGCTTCCGAACCGCGTCCCTACCGCGAACCGAGTGGAGGCCCCGACATCAGGGCCTCGCGACAACCGTCAGCAGCCCCGCGGGCGGGGCATCGGCAGACAGGTCGGCACGGTCATGCCAGCGATGGTAGGCCGGTCGACCGCCCGGCCTCTCCTCAATTTCAGCGGCCGGTGACCAGCCGTCGCCAGCCGTCCCGGAAACCGCCGAACTTCCCGACCCGGCGCGTGGGGGCGGGCGGCCGGGCGCAGACCGCGCAGTCGGGCCGCTCGCAGGCGTTCTCGTACGCCCCCGTCATCTCCGCCATCACCTGCACCAGGTAGTCGTCGACCAGCCGCCAGACGAGGTCCTCGCGACCTTCCTCGATGGCCGCGTTCACCTCCCACACGTACTCATCGTGCAGTTCACGCAGCCGGCGGTCCTCGTCTCCCGGAGCTGGCATGGTCGTCGTCCTCTCATCTGCTGCCAGTCTGCGCGTACTCATCGGACCTGTCGAGCGGCCGTGCCGACGGACAAGATCACGCCGGACCTCGCCGCGTAGCGGCGAATTGTGAGACGTGGCGGGAGCCACGTCGGCTAAGGCATCCTAGGATGCTAGGTAAGCTGACCGGGGCAGCGCGTTGCCCACTGGCACCCGCCTCGACCTAGCGGTCCAGACGGTCCACCAGCGCGGCCTCGCCGCTGGTGAGGATGGTGTGCCGCAGGCACTGCAACCGCGCCCCGGGTTCCACGCCGAACTCCTCGGCGAGCCGGCGCCGGGTGTCGGCGTACAGGATCAGCGCGTCAGCCTGCCGACCGCTGTGGTACAGCGCGGTCATCAGCAACGCGCACAGCCGCTCCCGGAGCGGATGCTCAACCGCCAGCGCGACCAACTCCGGAACCAGGACCCCGTACCGGCCGAGGGCCAGCAGCGCCTCCGCCCACTCCTCGATCGCCGCCAGCCGCAGCTCGTCCAGCCGGACCCGCTCCACCTCCGCCAGCGGTCCGGCAACCCCGGACAGCGGCGTGCCCTGCCACAGTCGAAGCCCGGCGTCGTACGCCTCGACCGCCCGCGCCGGTTCACCCGCCGCCAGCAGGCGCCTGCCGCGTTCCAGGTGTTCGCCGAACACATCCAGGTCCAGCTGCCCGGCCGGCAGTTGGAGCAGGTACCCGGTGCCGGTGCCCACCAGCACCTGGCTGGCCGCCCGCCGCTCGCGTCCCGGATCCAGAACCTTCCGCAGCGCCGCGACGTGGATGTGGACGCCGTTGACCGCGCTGGGGGGCGGATTGTCGTCCCAGACCGCGCTGACGATGTCGTCGCGCGACACGACCCGGTTGGCCCGCAACGCCAGCACAGCCAACACCGCCTGCCGCCGCGGCGGGCTCACCGGTACCTCCCGGTCGTCACGCCAGGCGCGGACGCGGCCCAACAGTTCAACCCGCAGTTGGCTTTCCCCCATCGTGTTCAACCCGCTCCCGGCCTCCCCTCGAACGCCCGCCTCGCGACCGCTATGGATCCCCGGCGGCGCGAAACGGGACGTATGGCGACCGTCGATCGCATGTCGGCTAGACTCGGGCTAGATTCCCACAATCCGGCAGGCGCGACACCTTCCGGGGCCGAATCGATCGGGCAATGTCAATTGCCCAAACCGCACCGCTCGTGAACATCGGTCCAGGCCAGGCCGGTGCGGGCCAACCGACGCGGATCCGGTCTAAAGAGCCCACAAAGACCACGCAAAGAGCCGCCGTACACACTGACCTGCGGTTCGACCAGTGTCGTCGGGCGAGTTCGGCCGCCAACGAAGCCGCCGCGGCGCCGCCGGCCGGACCGAAGTCATCGTGCGGGCGGGGACGGTGCCACCCAGCCGGGAGCCACCGAGCCATCGCGCGCAACCGACCGCGCACACGCCGGTCGGTATGCGGCGGAGGGATCAGCTGGTGCACACGCCTTCTTCGGACTCGTACAGACAGCACCTGGCGGACCTGCTGACCCGCGCCGCGGCGGACATCCTCGGCGACTTCGAACACGAGCTGCGCCTGTTGGACAGCCCACTCGTCAAGGACGACGCAGCCCGCGACCGGTGCCTCGCCCAGGCCAGCCGGGTTCTCGTCGACACCGCCGCCACGATCCGTACCGGACGGCCGGCCACCGGCTGTCTCGACCTACCCGGCGAGATCGGGGCCCGGCTGGCCGCGGCGGGAATCCAGCTCAGCAGCTCGCTCGACGCGGCCAACGCGCTGTTCGCGGCCGCCGTCCGGCACGTCGTCGCGCACCTCACCGGACCGGACGGCACCGGGCCGGAGGCGGCCGAGCAGATCAGCCTGGCGGCACTCGTCCTGCAGCAGGCGTTGGTGCACACCCTCCGACCGGCCACCGACTCCTACACCGGGGTCCTCCACGACCGCGCCCGCCAGGCGCGCGTCGACGAACGCCGCCGGCTCAGCCGTGAACTGCACGATCGCATCGGTAACGGGATCAGCGTCGCACAACGGAACCTGGAACTGCACGACATCTACCGGATGGCCGACCCGACGCGGGCCGCGGCCCGGGTACGCCTGGCGCAGGACATGCTCGACGACACCGTCTACCGGGTCCGGCAGTTGATCAGCGACCTGCGGCTGGTCGAACCGCTGGAGCGGCTGGCCGAAGCGACCACGGTGTTCCTCCGGCTCGCCGGCGGCCCGGATCTCGACAGCCGGGTCGAGGTCAACGGCGACGAGGCGCGGGTACCCAACGACGTGACCGAGGAGACCTTCCTGATCGTCCGGGAGGCACTGCGCAACGTCATCGCCCACGCCGACGCCCGGCGGGTCCGGGTCCGGGTCGACATCACACCCGACCGGCTGCAGATCCTCGTCGCCGACGACGGACGCGGGTTCGACCCCGGCGATCGCGGGCGCGACGGCACCGGAGTGCTGTCGATGCACGAACGCGCGGCCATGCTCGGCGGCACGTTGGCGGTCACCAGCCGCCCCGGCCAGGGCACCGACGTCCAGCTCTGCGTTCCGCTCAGTGAATATCCCCGCGAGCCGGCCGGTGGGGACCGCGGGCGGTGACCGAGCAGATCACGGTCGCCCTCGTCGACGACCACGTACTGATGCGCGACGGGCTACGCGAAATCCTGGACAGCGAACCCGACATCACGGTGGTCGGCGAGGCGGGAGACAGCCGCACCGCCGTCGCGGTCGTCGGGCAGCGCCAACCCCGGGTGGTGCTTCTCGACGTGGAGATGCCGGGCGGCGAGGTGACCGACACGGTCAGCCGGATCCACCAGGTGGCCCCACGCGCCGAGATCATCATCCTGAGCATGTACGAGGGCTCGGGCCTCCTACAGCGACTGCTCGCCGTCGGTATCCGTGGCTACCTGCTCAAGAGCGTCACCCGTCAGGAACTGATCTCCGCGATCCGCAATGCGTGCGCGACCGACGGCCGGATCATCCTGTCGGTGTCCGGCCACAGCCTCGCGCCCACACCGCCGACGTGGACGCGAGGCTGTGGCGCGCTGTCGCGGCGGGAACTCGAAGTGCTGGAACTGGCGGCGCAGGCGATGAGCAACGCGCAGATCGCCACCCGCCTGTACCTGACCGAGGCCACGGTGAAGCGCCATCTCAGCAACGTCTTCGCCAAGCTCGGCGCGGTCTCCCGCATCGACGCCGTCAACAAGGCGGTCGCCGCCTCGCTGATCTCGTCGGCGCGCACCGCCGGCAACCAGCGACCCGCTGCCGGCGGCTGATCAGCGGTCGGGCGGGGCGGTCGGGCAGCGATGTGGCGCGGCGGCAAGCGACGCGAGCGGCTTGACGCCGGTTCGACGGCGTCTCGATCAGCACGTTCGATGCTGGTCACAGCCCGACCAGGAGGAGCACGTGACGCATCCATCGGCAGCCGCGCGGTGACGACCCGGCAGCGACCGCACCTGAGGGTGGTGCTGGTCAACGACCTGTTGCCGCCGCCGGCCGCCAGCACACTCTGCGGACGACCCGCCATGGACTGGCTGCTGGACACCGTGGCGGCGCTCGACCCGGACGCGCTGTACGTGATCGGGGCCGGCGACGGGCCGCTGGACCGGCTGGTCGCGTCACGGCCGGCCCTCGCCGCCCTTCCCCGCACCCTCGCCGGCGCCTACCTCCGGTTGGTGGTCCGCTGCTCGGCGGCGCTGCTGCGGCCCACGACACTCGGCCAGGCCCTGCGGGCGGTGTCCGACCGCGACCTGCCCCCGCCCCATCTGGCCGTCGTGGAGTCGGGCCGCCGGGAACCCTGGTGGGCCGAGCGCGCCCACGAACAGCGCCCCACCGTGCTCGCCGTCGCGGACGTGGTCGGCGAGGGGCTCGACGACTCGATCGAGACGCGTCCGGTCAGCCCCACCGGACACACGCTTGACGATCTGCTGCGGCGTTCGCTCACCGGCGCGCCGCCCGGTGCCGACGGTCCCGCCACGCCATCGGGACCAGCGACCACGATCCTCGCCGACACCGCCGGCGCGGTGGAGTCGCTGTCACTCAACGATCCGGTCGATCTGGCGCGAGCCGAGAAGGCCCTCTACCGGCGGATCGCCTGTGGCTGGGCGGCAGCCGGCGTCGTCATCGAGGACCCGGAAACGGTCCGTATCGACGCCGGGGTCCGCCTCGGCGAGGGAACACGGGTACGCCCGCACACCGAACTCGTCGGCTCCACAGTGGTCGGACGGCGTAGCCTCGTCGGTCCCACCACGACGATCCGCGACTCGCACGTCGGCGACGACTGCACCATCCGGTACGCGGTGTGTGAAGGGGTGCGCATCGGCGACGGGGTCGACATCGCCCCGTACTCCTGGCTGCACCCCGGCGCCCGGGCGGCCACGGTCAGTTGACGGCCCTGACGACCAGCGCGGCGTTGAAACCGCCGTACCCGCGGGCCAGCACCAGCGCGGTGCCCACCCGGGCCTCCCGGGGTACGTCGCGGACCAGATCGAGCCGGCAGCCCGCGGCCGGCGCGGTGATGCCGGTCGCGGGCGGGATCACCGAATCGCGGATCGCCAGCAGGGCCGCGGCCACGTCGAGCGTCGCGCCACCGGCGTAGAGCCGGCCGGTCATCGTCTTCGGCACGGCCACCGGGACCCCGCCGGGGCCGAAGATCTCGTCGATCGCGGCCGCCTCCGACCGGTCGTGCTCGGCGACGGCGGCGGCGTCGGCGAACACGACGTCGACCTGATCGGTCCGCGCGCCCGCGTCGGCCAACGCGAGACTGATCGCCCGGCGCAGCGCCGGTGGCCGGCCGCTGCCCGGTCGCGGGTCGAAGGTGGCCGCATAACCCGCGATCTCGCCGTAGCAGCGGGTGCGGCCGCGGGCGGCGGCCGCCGACTCGTCCTCGACGACCAGGAAGGCCCCGCCCTCGCCGGGTACGTGGCCGGCCGCCGCGGCGTCGAACGGGAGATAGGCCCGGTCCGGGTCGTCCACCGTGGACATCCGCCCACCCGCCATCTGGCAGACCACGGCGAACGGCGACAGCGGAGCCTCGGCACCACCGCACACCACCACCCGTGAACCGTCGCGCATCAGCCGGCGGGCCTGGCCCAGAACGTCCAGGCCGGACGCCTGTTCGGAGACCAGGACACCACAGGCGCCGCGGGCGCCGTACCGGATGGAGATCTGTCCGGTGGACGCCGCGTAGAACCAGGCGATGGACTGGTACGCGCCGACATGGCGTGGGCCACGCGACCACAGCTTCGCGATCTCGCGCTGGCCGAACTCGTTGCCACCGGAAGAACTCGCGGTCACGACGCTGAACTCGTACTCGGGCAGCGCCGCGGGCCGCACCCCGGCGTCCTCGATCGCCATGTCGGCGGCCGCCAGGGCGATAGCGGTCCATCGGTCGGTCTGCGCCACCAGGTTGCCCGGCAGGTAGACGCCTGCGACGAACTCCGGCACCGTCCCACCGACCCGGGTCGGATAGCTCGTGGCAGCGAGGTGGTCGAGCGGGCGGATGCCGCTCTTGCCGGCGAGCGTGGCCGACCAGTAGGCGTCGACGCCGATACCATTCGGTGCGATCACACCGATCCCGGTGATCACCGAGCGGGAGGTCGTCATCCGGGTGTGGTCCTTCCTTCGGTTCATTTCGGTTCATGGGGTGAGCTGGACCCGCGAGTGGTCGCCGAGGATGAGCCGGTGGCGCCGGACGGTGGACTCGCTGCGCCCGACCTCGGCCGAACGGCCGATCAGCGAGCCGTACACGCCGGTCACGTCGCGCAGCACCGCACCGTCGAGCAGGATCGAGTGTTCGAGACCGGCCCGGGCCACCTGGCAGCGCGCACCGATCGCGGTGTACGGGCCCACAACGCTGTCTTCCACCACGGCGTCCGCCCCGATCACCACCGGGCCGACGATGTGTGAGCGCACGACCCGCGCGGTCGCCGCCAGCTCGATGTCTCCGGTGAGGTGGCTGTCCGCGTCCACCGAGCCGGCCAGCCGGGGCATCGTGGCCTCCAGCAGGTGCTGGTTGCAATCGAGCAGGTCGCCGATGCGGCCGGTGTCCTTCCAGTACCCGTCGAAACGCTCCCCGCGCACCGGCGCGCCATGCTCGATCAGCCACTGCATCGCGTCGGTGATCTCCAGCTCGCCGCGGGCGCTGGGGCGGGTGTGCGCGATGGCCGTGTGGATCGCCGCAGTGAACAGGTAGACGCCGATGACGGCGAGGTCGCTGCGCGGACGCGCCGGCTTCTCCACCAGTGCGACGACCGCGCCGTCCGGGTCGAGCTCGGCGATGCCGTACTCCTCGGGATTGGTCACCTTGCCCAGGGCGAGCTGGACGGCCGGCCGGTGGCGGCGGAAGGACTCGAGGAGACCGCCGATCCCGCCGACCATGATGGTGTCGCCGAGGTACATCACGAAGTCGTCGTCGCCCAGGAACTCGCGCGCCAGCGTGACGCAGTGCGCCAAGCCGAGCGGTGCCGGCTGGTGGACGTAGCTGACGGCCAACCCGGCGTCGCCGTCGGCCGCCACGGTGGCCCGGATGTCGTCGCCCCGGTCACCGACGACGACGCACACGTCGGTGACCCCGGCGTCGCGCAGGCTGTCCAGGCAGTGCAGAAGTACCGGCCGGTTGGCCACCGGGACGAGCTGTTTGGGCATGGAGTGGCTGAACGGCCGCAGGCGCGTACCCATGCCTCCGGCGAGAACAAGGCCTTTCATCGGCATCCTCCCTCTGCGTGCGGCGGCCACCGTAGGTGGTGGGGGTCAAGGGCTACTCGAGTCCCGCCGGCTTGGTCCCCGTCACCAGGGTGTCGGCGCCGCCGAGCGGTCGCGCGCACACGTCGACGAAACCCGCCTCGGTCAGCCACCGCCGGCACTCCGAGGCCGGGTACTCCGAACCGCCCTGGGTGACCAGCAGCATGTTCAGGCTCACGACCAACCGGGCCAGGTCGGTGGGCTGGTCGTCGAGCATCGCGTCGTACACGACGAGCGTGCCGCCCGGCCGCAGCGCCGCGAACGCCTTCTTCACCAGCAGTTGCCGCTCCTCCGGCGACCAGTTGTGCAGCACGTGCCCGATGACCAGCACGTCGCCGGCCGGTATCGGGTCGACGAAGAAGTTGCCGCCGACGAACCGCACCGGTGCCGGCGGGCGCATCGTCGCCATGTGCGCGACCTGCGCACCCGCCATCACCGGCAGGTCGAACACGGTGGCCCGCAGGTGCGGGTGCGCGTGGACCAGGAGGGCGGCCAGGTTGCCGCGGGCGCCGCCCACGTCGACCAGCTGCCGGAACCGTGACCAGTCGACGGCATCGGCGAGCAACGGCGCCAGCTGGCTGTTGACGGCGTCCATCATCTTCAGGTACTGCGCCTGCTGCGTCGGCTGCGCGAGCATCCGCTCGAACTCGCCGTCGCCCGCGGACGGTACCTGCGGTTCGCCGGTGCGCAGCGCCTCGGTCAGGTTGCCCCACGCCGGGTACAGCACCCGGTTGGCGCGGTCGAGGAACCCACCCAGGTAGGCGGGGCGGCCGGGCACCAGGTGGCGGCCGGCGGTCTCGGTCAGGTCGTACCGCTCGTCGGTTCTGCGCAGCAGGCCCAGGACGACGAGCGCGTCGAGGAGATCCCGGACCCCCCGCCCGGCCAGGTTCAGCCGGGAGGCGAGCTGGGCAGCGGTGGCGCCGCCGTACGCGGCGAGGTCGGCGAACAGCCCGAGCTCGGTGGCCGTCAGCAGCAGCTTGGCGTGGCAGAACGCGTTGCCCAGGCGCTTGATGTCGGCCGGTTCGGCGCCGGCGGTAGTCGAGGTGGCGGGCACGGTGGTGCTCCTTCCAGATGTGCGGTGCGTCGGGTTCATCCGGTCAGCAGCACGGCGCACGCGTTCACGGCGAGCGCGGCGCCGGCAAGGTAGGTACGCAGCAGGTGATATGCGCGCCAACGACGTCGCGGGTCGGCCCAGCCGGCGGGTACCGGACCCGCCGGCATTCGCTTGACCCGCCGGTTGATCGGGACGTTGCCGGCCTGCGAGACGGCCGCGACACCGCAGCCCAGCAGCGCGGCCACGGCGAACATCAGCCGGCCGTCGGCGGTGCCGGCGCGTGCGGCGAGGAGCGCGTCGAGCAGCGTCCACACGGCGACCATCGGGGGCATCACATGGTCGTAACGGCGGCCGACCAGCTTGTGCAGCGCGACGTACTGCTCGGCGGGCACGTCCAGGAACGCGGGTACCACCCCGAGCGCGACCGACAACAGCACTCCGGCGGTGAGCCCGCTGCCGGCCAGCGCGATGACACCCAGCCAGGCCTGCGCGGTCATGACGCGTGCGACAGCGCGGGCTGTGCGGCGCGCGCGTACGGGGTGAACGCGGTCATGGCCGGCAGCCCGTGGCTGAGCACCTCCTGGTGCAGGCGCTCGATCTCCGGGCGCGGATCCAGGCCCAGCTGGTTGCTGAGCACCCGGCGCAGATCCTGATAGGCCTGCAGCGCCTCGCCCCGCCGGCCCGAGCGGCTCAGCGCCGCGATCAGCTGGCCGTGCAGCCACTCGTTGAGCGGGTGGGTAGCCACCAGCGCGCGGATCTCACCGATCAGCTCGCGGTGGTGGCCGAGCTCCGCGTCCGCCTGGATGCGCAGCTCCAGCGTGCGCAGCCGCTGCTCCTCCAGGTGGATGGCGTGTGCCTGCAGCAACTGGCCGCAGCGCACGTTGGCCAGGCTGGGCCCCTGCCACAGGTCGAGGGCCCGGCGCAGCAGGTGCGCGGCGCGCTCGGGCTGGCCCGTTTCGAGCATCTGCCGGCCCTGCCGCGACAGCGCCTCGAAGGCGGTGGCATCCAACTGGCTCGGCGACACCCGCATCAGGTAGCCGGGCGCCTTGGTGATGAGCCACTCGTCGGCGCCGAGGGCGTGCGGCCCGCGCGGGTCGAGAAGCTTACGCAACTGGTAGATGTAGGTCTGCGCGGTCCCGACAGCGCTCGCCGGCGGATCGTCTCCCCACAGCTCCTCGATCAACGAGTCCATCGACACGACCTGGTTGGCCTGCAGCAGCAACAGCGCGAGCACACGGTTGACCTTCGGAGGGGTGGGCGTGCACATGCGGTCGTCGTCGAAGACCTCAAATGGGCCCAGCACCTGGAACCGAAGCATCGCGGTCCTCCTCCTCGGCTTGAGCGGACACCGATCCGGCCCCGAACCCGTCCGCGTCATCTTGTTGGCAAACTCTGCGTTTCCGTCGCCGAAACGTAGGGGCGGCCCCGATGTCCGGACAAGCCTGGGACTCGAAGTTGGTGCTTGGGTGCCATCGGATCCATGGCCGGTGCGGGCGGCGGCACTCCGATCGATGCAACCGGGACTGATACTTTCGACGTAGCCGCTGGCGCTGACCGCAGTGGACTCGACGTCGCCTCGACGCGGCCTCGACCAGCCGCCCGCATGCTCGGGCCGACCTCAGCCGAGAGGCGTTGGCCCGACCAGACCGGGAGACTCCGCCGTGACCACCATGTCGGTACTTGCTGTGTTCGCGCACCCGGACGACGCCGAGCTGGCCTGCTTCGGCACGCTCGCCGGACTCGGCGCGGCCGGCTTCGACGTACACATCCTCGCCCTCACCAACGGAGCCAACAGTTGCTCGGGTGACGCCGCGTTCCGGCCGGTCGAGGCCAAGGAGTCAGCCGGCGTGATCGGTGCCGACCTGGTCATCGAGAAGCTCCTCGACGGCGGGCTGGTGGCCAACCGGGAGACGTACTCGTGCGTGGCCGAGCACCTCGCGCGGGTCCGGCCGTCCCTCGTGGTCACCCATCTGGTCGGCGCCCAGGATCATCAAGACCACGAGACCGCCGGCCGTGCCGCGACCACCATGGCCGGCCGCAGCCCGTTCGTGAAGGTCATCCTGCAGGCCGAGCCGCCGCTGATGAACACCCTGTTCTGCCCCAACTTCTACGTCGACGTGACCGCGTACATGGCCGACAAGCTCGCTGGCATCGCCAAGTACGAGTCCGAAAAGGACAAGCCGTACATGGCCGAGCAGGCGATCCGCGACCGTGGCACCTGGTGGGCCCGGCAGGCGGAATGCCACGACCTGCGCCAGGCCCGCTACTGCGAGGCTTTCCGCCTGGTCAAGGCCAATGTCGACGCCACGACGGTGGCGGTCCTGAGCCGTCTCAGCGGTGCGCGGCTGGACACCGGGACCGCGGCATGACCGATCGGGGCGCGGGCCCGGCGGCGACGACGTCGCCCCGGTTGGCCGTCATCGTCGTGAACGACGTCGGCAGCGAGGTCGGCAGCGGGCCGGCGGGCGGGCCGCAGCCGCCGAGCCTGTGCGGCCGGTCGGCGATCGACTGGCTGCTCGACACCGTGGAGACGCTCGCCCCGGTTGCGCTCACGGTCGCCGGACCGGGCGACGACCCGGTCCGCGAACGCATCGCGCTGCGGCCGGCGCTGGCCGGGTTGGACGCGGACCGGTGGGACCGGACGGACCGGGTCACCGTGGTGCTGCCGGCATCGGTCCCGTTGCTACGGGCGGCGACCATACGCCGGGTCGCCGCGGCGCTGACCGCGGATGCGGACGCGGCCGGGGTCGCGGCGGTCCTCGTACCGGACCGGCCCGCACCGTGGTGGGCCGAGCACAGCAGTCCAGGTGGGCCGGTCGCGCTCGCGGTCGCCGGCCCGCACCCCTACGAGCCGGACGAGCTGGCCGCCATCGCGACCGCAGTCGCCGGGTCGGCCGGCGAGCGTCGAGCCGTAGCGCGGCGGCGGCTGGAGTCGACCGGTACGCGCGTGCGGACCGTACGGCTGCGTGACGTGGACGCGCTTCGGCTCACCGATCCCAGCGAGCGGGTCGCGGCCGAGAACGCGCTGTACCTGCGGATCGCGGCCGGCTGGCTGGCCGCGGGCGTCGTCATCGAGGACCCGGCGACGACCCGCATCGACGCCGGAGTGCGTATCGGCACCGGTTCCCGGATCCGTCCCTTCACCCAACTGGTCGGCGCGACGGTCATCGGAGCGGGCAGCCGGATCGGCCCCACCACTACCGTGCAGGACGCGCGGCTGGGCGCGGACTGCGACGTGCGCTACTCCGTCTGCCAGGACGTCGAGGTCGGCGACCACGCCAACATCGGCCCGTTCACGTGGCTGCGCTCAGGTACCAGGCTCGCCGGGCAGTGCCGGGCCGGCGCCTTTGTGGAGTTGGCCAATACGACGGTCGGCGACGGCACCGCCATCCCGCACCTGTCGGTGCTGTCGATGGCCGACATCGGCCGGGACTGCAACATCAGCGGGCTGACCGGGTTCGCCAACTACGACGGCGTCCGCAAGGACCGGTCCCGGGTCGGCGACAACGTGTTCGTCGGCGGGCACAACATGGTCATCGCACCGGTCAGCATCGGCGACGGCGCGGTCACCGCCGGCGGTTCCACCATCACCGAGGACGTGCCGGCCGACGCCCTCGCCGTAGGCCGCGCACGCCAGCACACCATCCCCGGCTGGGCGGCGCGCCGCCGCACCGACGCGGCCGCCACCGCGGGTTGACGGGAAGGAGCAACGGCGATGCGGGTACTGTTCACCACCTGGGCCTGGCCGACGCACTACCAGCCGATGGTGCCACTGGCCTGGGCGCTGCGCGCGGCCGGCCACGAGGTACGCATGACCAGCCAGCCGGAACTGCTGGCCACGATGCGCGGCTCCGGCCTGCCCTGCACCGCCATCGGCCGCGACGTCGACATCGCCGGCGTCTACCTGGCCGCGAGCGCACGGGTCGGCCGCACCGGGCCGGCCACCGCCCGTGCGGCGGACGGCGTCGCAGGCAGTGGCGCTGACCAGAGCGGTGGGCCGCGCCTTGACCGGCCACCGCATTCGGTCCGGCTCACCGACCGGCTGGCCGGCACCGTCGACCGGGCCGACCCGCCAGCCAGTTTCCGGATGCTGCGCGGGTTGGAGGACGAGACGGCCCTGCTGTTCCGGGCGTTCCCGCGACCGGACGGCGCGGCGCGGCGGCCCACGCTGCTGTTGTGGGGTGAAGTGGCCGACGCGGTGGCCGACGGGCTGCTGGCGCTGGCCCGGTCCTGGCGACCCGACCTGATCGTCTACGACCCGCTCACCTACGCCGGACCGCTGGTGGCCACACTGCTCGGCATCCCCGCCGTACGCAGCCTGTTCGGCCCCGACGTCACCTACTTCCTCACCGGCGCACGGCTGGGTCCGCTACTGGACCGCTTCGGCCTGGGCGAGGACGACGTCGACGTGCGCGGCGCCGCGACCGTGGACCCGTGCCCACCCAGCCTCCAGTTCGCCGACGCGATCGTGCCCACCCGGCGCATCCGCACCCGCTACGTGCCCTACCCCGGGCTCGCCGAGGTACCGGCCTGGCTCCCCGACCAGCCCACCCGGCACCGAATCTGCCTGACCTGGGGCACCTCGATCCACCGGATGCTCGGCGCGGACGCGTTCCTGCCCGGCGACATCCTGGCCGGCGCGGCCAAGCTGGCCGACGAACGCGACGCCGAACTGGTACTGGCGATCACCGCCAACCAGCGGACCCTGCTGCCCCCCGACCTGCCACCGAACGTACGGGTACTCGAATCCGTGCCTCTCGACGCGCTGCTGCCCACCTGCCAGGCCCTGATCCACCAGGGCGGTGCCGGTACCACCCTCACCGCGCTGCGCCACGGGCTGCCCCAGCTGGTCCTGCCGCTGATCTTCGACCAGGGCGTCAACGCGTACCAGCTGGTCGCCGCCGGCGCCGGACTGACCCGCGCCGCCGCCGGGTTGAGCACCACGCAACTGCTCGCCGACGGGCACGAACTGCTCGACAACCCCGCCTACCGCACCGCCGCCCGGCGCGTCCAGCAGGAGATGCGCGAGCTGCCCCCGCCGGCCGAGGCGGTCGCGGAACTGGCCGCCCTGGCCTGATACCGGGCGATCTACCGGGCGATACCGAGGAGCGAAGCCATGCGCGTGCTGTTCACCACCTGGGCCTGGCCGGCGCACTACCAGCCGATGGTGCCGCTGGCCTGGGCGCTGCGCGCGGCCGGCCACGAGGTACGCATGACCAGCCAGCCGGAACTGCTGGCCACGATGCGCGGCTCCGGCCTGCCCTGCACCGCCATCGGCCGGGACCTGGACGTGGCGGCCGCATACCGCACGGCCTGGACGCTGGCCGGCCGGGCCGGGCCGGCGTCACGCCCGGCGGCCGACACGCAGGCGGGCGGGCGTATCGATCCCCGCACCGACAGGCGCATCGAACCGCTCGTCGACCGGGCGAGAAGGCCGTCGGGTGACCGGTCCGCGGTCCGGCTGACCGACCGGCTGGCCGACCAGTGGGGCGAAGGGGTCGATCCGCCGCCCGCCTGGCGCATGCTGCGCACCCTCGAAGACGAGACGATCGCCATGTTCGGGGCGCTGTGGCGCAACAGCCCGGTGCCGGAGCCGTCGCGGACGTCGCTGTGGGGCGAGGTGGCCGAGGCGATGACCGACGGGCTGCTGGCGCTGGCCCGGTCCTGGCGACCCGACCTGATCGTCTACGACCCGCTCACCTACGCCGGACCGCTGGTGGCCACACTGCTCGGCATCCCCGCCGTCCGCAGCCTGTTCGGCCCCGACGTCACCTACTTCCTCACCGGCCTGCGGCTGGGGCCGCTGCTGGAACGCTTCGGCCTCACCGAGTCCGAACTGGACCTGCTGGGCACCGCCACCGTGGACCCCTGCCCGCCCGGCGTCCAGTTCGCCGACGCGATCGTGCCCACCCGGCGCATCCGGACCCGCTACGTGCCCTACCCCGGGCTCGCCGAGGTACCGGCCTGGCTCCCCGACCGGCCCCCCCGGCACCGAATCTGCCTGACCTGGGGCACGACCATCCATCGCACGATCGGCGGCCGGGCCTTCCTGCCCGACGAGGTGCTCACCGGCGTCGCCACACTGGCCGAGGAGCGCGACGCCGAACTGGTACTGGCGATCACCGCCAGCCAGCGGACCCTGCTGCCCCCCGACCTGCCACCGAACGTACGCGTGCTCGAATCGGTACCGATGGACGTGCTGCTGCCCACCTGCCAGGCCATCGTCCACCAGAGTGGCGGCGGCTCGATGCTCACCGCGCTGCGCCACGGGCTGCCTCAGCTGGTCCTGCCTCCGGTCTTCGACCAGGGCGTCAACGCGTACCAGCTGGTGGCCGCCGGCGCCGGGATCGCCCGGCCGGCGGCCGGGGTGACCGCCGCGCAGATGGTCGCCGACGGGCACGAACTGCTCGACAACCCCGCCTACCGCACCGCCGCCCGGCGCGTCCAGCAGGAGATGCGCGAGCTGCCCCCGCCGGCCGAGGCGGTCGCGGAACTGGCCGCCCTGGCCTGACCCCGGCCCGACAAACCCCCGTCAATTAGCTGCGGGAGCGCAGGTACCCGGCCGCGCGCTCGATCGTGGCGCAGGCGTCCCGGAAGCCGAACCCGATCCCGCGCGCCCACCCGTTCACAGTGTCCGCGACCAGCGGCGCACCGCTGGCGCGCCAGTCGCGCCACGCATCGAGCAGCCGCTCCCGGTCGGGCGCGCCAGCGGCGGAGCCCAGGTCGGCGGCGGCCTCGTCGACGAGCGCGGCAGGTGGGCGCCCCGGCACCGGCGGGGCGTAGCGGGCCAGCGCCTGCCGTACGGCCGCGATCAGCGGATCGTCGGTGGGTGGCGCCTCGTCCAGGCGGGTGTAGTCCACCGGCAGCGACTGCCAGTCGGTGGCCGTCAGCCCGGCGGCTCCGGCGGCGGTGCGGGCCGCGATGTCCTGCCAGGCCAGGCGCAGCCCGGCCGGGTCGAGTTCGATGAGCGGGTGGCCCAGCCGGTCGCCCAGCTCCGCCAGGTAGCCGATGAGAAAGCTCAGGTCGAACAGGTAGTCGTAGACCGTGAACGCGGCCCGGGCGGCCGGCTGGACGACCTCGGTGAACCGGCGGTAGAGGCGGTGCTCGCCGAACCCGGCGTACCGGTAGCCGGCGAGCATGTCCGGCGGTCTGGCCGCCGGTGCCAGGCCCTGGCGCCACAGCGTCACCGCGGCGCGGCCGTAGCGCAGCGCCCGGTCGGTGATCTCCTCGATCCGGTCGGTCAGGACGTGCCCGACCGACGGGACGCCGGGCAGCCAGCGGATCCGGACACCGGCGGCCCGCAGGGTGGCGCCGAACGCCAGATCCTCGCCGACGACCGGTAGGTTCTCCTCGTCGTAGCGGATCCGCGTGGGTATCCGGTCGCGCCGGATGGCGCAGTGGCCGTTGAGGGTGCGCGCCTCTGTCGCGTCCAGTGGCAGCGCCTCGAAGACGCGCTGGTAGTCCAGCAGCGCGGTCACCGGGCCGGTCACCGGCACGTGCACCGGGCCGGTGGCTACCGGGTAGCGCGGATCGCGCAGCCCGGACGCGAACGCGGTGCACCAGGTGGGCGCCACCGCGATCCCGTCGTCGCCGAAGATGACCGTGTCGTGGCGGGCCGCTGCGATGCCGACGTTGCGGGCCAGCGACACGTTGGCCCGCTGCAGGTACATCACGCGCAGCAGCGGAGAGCCGATGTTCGCCAGGGCCGGTGCGCGTCCACCGCCGTTGACCATCACCAGGACCTCGGCGTCCGGGCCGGTCAGCGCGGCGGCCCGGATCGTGTCCTCGACGGAGCTTCGCAGCTGGCTCGACACTCCCAGCGTGGGGACGACCACGGTGACCGTCATGCCGGGCTCCCCACGTGCGCCGCCTGTGCCGCCTGCGCCGCCCTGCGGGCGGATCGCCGCTGGATGAGCTCGATCGTGTCGAGGGCGACCTTGAACGACACGCCCTGGGCGCGGACGGCCCGGTCCACCGCTTCCGGCGTGACCGGCGCTGGCGCGGCGCACAGGTCGTCGAATGTCCGGCGGATCCTGGTCAACGCGTCGCGGTAGCGCACGGTCAGCCGGGGCTCGCCGTAACCGAGTACGTCGCCGGCCGGGCCGCCCGAGCCGGTGGACGCCGGACGGGCGTGGCGGCGTAGTGCCCGGCGTACGTCCGCCAGCAACGGCTCTGGTTGGCGGATCCGTTCGGCCATGTTCCGGTAGTCGATGTCGAGGTGGGCCCAGTCCACTGGGGACAGTCGCGCTGTGCGGGCGCGGACGCGTGCCGCGATGTCGCGCCAGGCGTGCGAGAGCGCCGCCCGGTCCAGCGTGAGTAGCGGATGGCCCAGTTCCGCGCCGAGCTCGTCGAGGTAGCCGATCGCGGTGACCGCGGCGAGGATGAGGTCGTAGGCGGCGAACGCTGATCGTACTTCGGCTGCGGAGAACTCGTCGAAGCGGCGGTCGAGCAGGTAGTCGTCGCGGATCTGCCGCCGGTAGCGGTCCAGTACGCCCGGCATCGCGGCGTCCGGGTGCCCGCATCGCAGGAACAGCCGCACGGCGCCGCGGGCGTTGCGCAGAAACCGCTCGGAGATCTCCTCGATCTCCTCCGTGCAGCCGTGTACGAGCGGCGTCGCGTCGGCCAGCCACCGGACGCGCAGCCCGGCCCGGGCAAGCGCGATGGAGAACGCGGTGTCCTCCCCGGCGGCGTGCAGGCGGCAGTCGAAGCGGACCGATGCCGGCAGCCGGTCGCGGCGCAGCCCACAGTTACTGGCGCCGATCAGCAGCGAACTGCCCGACCAGTCCGGGACCGCGTCGAAGACGCGGTGGTAGTCCAGGTACGCCGAGACGGGCCCGGTGACCGCCACCCGCACCGGCGCGGCGACCACCGCGCAGCCTGGTTCCCGCAACGCGGCGGCAAGTTCGGCGCACCACCGCGGCGGCACCGCGCAGTCGTCGTCGGTGAACAGGATCGTGTCGTGGCGGGCCTCGGCGAGGACGGCGTTTCGCGCCAGGGCGACGTTGCGCTGGTCGAGATAGCGCACCCGCAGCAGCGGCGAGTCGATCGCGTGCAACCGCGGTACCCGGCCTCGGCCGTTGACGACCACCAGCACCTCGGCGTCGGCCCCGCACGCGGCGGCTGACGCGATCACGCGTTCGACGGTCGCCCGCAGTACCTGCCCCCGCTCGCCGGTGGTGGGAATGCCCACCGTCACCGCCATGGCGCCTCCTCCGCATGTCGGGCCGCGCCGGGGTCCGGGCAGCCGGGTGTGCTCCCCCAGGTTGCCGGGCCGCGCTCAAGGCGCGGTCCATCGGCTCTGGTCCCCCGCGGGAATGACCCTCGTCGATCTAGGACGAATGGTGGCCCGAAGCTGGCATATCGCCCACCATTCGTCCTAGATCGACGAGGAGCCGCTACAGCCCGCTTCGATCGGGCCGCGAGCCGGACCGGTCAGGGTTGCCGTCGACGACGGGTCATCCCCGTTACCCATCGCGACAAAAGGGGGACGCATCATGCACGATGCCGCGCCGGCTGGGATCCGCGGCATGCTCGCCGCGCTCCGGCCGATGCTGCTGGACATGCTCACCCCGGTGGCCGGCTTCTACGTGCTGCACGTGCTGTTCGGTGTCGACCCCGTTCTCGCGTTGACCGCCGGAGCGCTGGCGGCCGGCGTGCGTACCGGGTACCGGGCGCTGCGCGAGCGGCGGATCAACGCCTTCTCGGCCATGATGATGCTGCTGCTCGCGGTCACCGTGCTGCTGGTACTGGTCACCGGCGACGGGCGGCTCATCCTGGCCAAGTCGGCGGTGGTACCGGCGGTCGGCGGCCTGTACGGGATCGTGACCACCGTCGTCGGACGGACCCTGCTCTACGACGTCGCGCAGCCGTTCGTCACCCGCGGCGACCCGGAGCTGACCGCCGCCTGGCAGGAGTGCTGGCGCGGTGAGCCCGCGTTCGCGCGGCGGCTGCGCCTGCTCAACCTGATCTGGGGCATCGGGTTCGTGGTCAGCGCGGTCCTGCGGGTCGTGGTGATCTACCAGGCACCCCTCGACGTCGCCGTCCTCGCCGGCCAGGCACCCACCCTCGGCATGCTGCTGGTGCTCGCCGTGGTCACCCGACGGCTCGGCCCGCCGCTGTCGTACGCCACCCGGCGCAGGGCCGCCGCCGCCCGACTGGCTGACCGACGCCGTGCCGGCGACCAAGCCGGCGACGAAGCCGGCGACCAAGCCGGCGGCCAGATCGGCGACCAGATCGGCCTGACCCTGCAACGCGCGGGAGCGGAAAAATGACCGGTGCGGAAATCGAGATCCTCGAGGTGTCGCCCGAAGACGACGAGCGGGGAAGCAACACGCTGTTCGCCGCGCGCTGGATCGAGGAACGGTTCCCGTTACAGAACATCCATGTGGTGACCGCGCTGCCCGGCCACACCCGGGGCAACCACTCGCACCGCGTACAGCGGGAGATCCTGCTTGTCCTGCACTCCGACCGGTGGTCGTTGCACTGGGACACCGGGCCCGGTACCGCCGTCAGCCGGCGGGCGTTCGACGGCAAAGGCGCCGTCGCGATCATGGTCCCACCACACGGTTCGCACGCCATCCGCAACGACGGCGACGCGGTACTGCACATCGTCGGCCTGGCCGACCGGCCCTACGACCCGGCAAACCCCGACGTCGTCGCCCGTACCGTGACGACCTGAGCGACGACCTGAGCGACGACCTGAGCGACGACCTGAGCCCGGCCGACGCCGAGGAGGACAGCCAACCATGCGGGTGTTGATGACATCGTGGGCGTGGCCTTCGCACTACCTGCCGCTGGTGCCACTCGGCTGGGCGTTGCAGGCCGCCGGCCACGAGGTCCGGGTCGCCAGCCAGCCCCGGCTCGCGCCGGTGATCACCGAGGCCGGCGGGGTCGCCGTGCCGGTGGGTCCGGACCTCGACCACGACGAGGTACGCGCCCGGTGCATGCGGGACCTGCGGCTGACCGCCGTGCCCGAGGCGCCCACCCCCGGCGCGTCCATGGCCGGCTGGCGGCCGGACGCGAAGGCCAAGGTACGGCAGGTCTTCAGCGTGTTCGCCGCCTACGCCGAGGCGATGACCGACGACACGCTGGCGCACGCCCGCTCCTGGCGGCCGGATCTGGTGGTCTTCGACCCGACCACGTACGCCGGGCCGCTGGTGGCCGCCGCGATCGGGGTGCCGTCGGTGCGGCACGTGCACGGCGTCGACGTCACCCACCAGGCCCGCGACGTGGTGCCCGAGCTCATCGGGCCGCTGGCCGGCCGGCTCGGCCTGTCCGGCGTCGAGATCCTCGGCGACCTCACCGTCGACCCGTGCCCGCCGAGCATGCAGATCCCGGCGGCCGGCGCGCGCCAGCCGGTGCGGTACGTGCCCTACAACGGCCCGGCGGTCATGCCGGCGTGGCTGTGGCGGCGCTCGGCCCGGCCACGGGTGTGCATCACCTGGGGTACCTCGACCACGAGGCTGGTCGGCAACGACGCCTTCCTGCCGCCCCGAATCGTCGAGATGATCTCCGGTCTGGGCTGGGAGATCGTGGTTTCCCTGGTCGGCCACGACGTCGCGGCGCTGCGCGAGCAGCTGCGCGGCGCCGGCGACGTGCGCGTGGTCGAGTCGGTGCCGCTGCACCTGCTGCTGCCGACCTGTGACGTGGTGGTCCACCAGGGCGGCAACGGGACGATCCTCACCGCCGTCCACGACGGGGTTCCGCAGCTCGTCCTGCCGCAGCTTCCCGACCAGATGTTTCACGCCGACCGGCTTGCCGACGTGGGCGCCGGCATCGTGCTGCGGCCCGCGCAGGTCGACCCGGAGGCGGTCCGTTCGGCGGTGCGCACGCTGCTCGCCGATGGTCCGCACCGGGCGGCGACGCGGCGGCTGCGCGAGGAGCTGCTGGCCCAGCGGGCCCCGGCCGACATCGTGCCCGACCTCGAAGCCCTGGCCCGCTGAGGCCCGCCCGTCAGTTCGTGAACACGATCTTCCCGGTGACGCCGGCCAGCATCTCCCGGAACCCCTCGTCGGCCCGGCGCAGCGGTACCGCTCGGGCGATCGTGGGGCGAAGCCCGGTGCGCTCCAGCAACGACAGGAGATCGGCCAGGTCCTCGACGGTACCCATGGTGGAACCGACCACCCGCAGCTCGCGGACGATCACGTCGTCGAGGCCCAGCCGGTACCCGACGGCCGTCGCGCCGGAACGCCAGCCGGCGCAGGCGACCACACCGCCCGGGCGCAGCAGCCGCGTGACGTGCGACCAGCGCGCCTCGTCGGTACCGGCGTCGAGGACCGCGTCCACCGGTCGGGGCGGCCGCTCGTCGGCCCCGAACACCCGGTGTGCGCCCAGCTCCTCGGCCAGCCCCCGGTCGCGGGGTCGGCCGGCGAGCACCCACACGTCGACGCCGCCCGCCCGGGCCAGCGCGATCGCGGCCGCGGCGATGCTGCCCAGCCGGTCCCGGGCGTCGACCAGCACGGTCTGCCCGGGCCGCGCGCCAGCGCCGACGAACAGCATCCGGTACGCGGTCAGCCACGCCGTGGGCAGGCAGGCCGCCTCGGCGAAGGTCAGCGCGGCCGGCTTCGCGACCAGGTTGCGCCGCGGCACCACCACGGTGTCGGCGAAGCTGCCCTGATGGCGTTCGCTCAGCACGGTACGGCCGGGGTCGAGCGTTTCCGGCCCGACCCAGCCGGGCGAGGCGACACATGCGTGCACGACGACCTCGGTCCCGTCGTCGAGCACCCCGGCACCGTCGCAGCCGAGGATCATCGGGTACCGGTCGGGGCGCATCCGTACCCCGCGCAGCGTGTTGATGTCGTGCATGTTCAGGGATGCCGCCCGGATGCGCACCGGGGCCCAGCCGGCCGGCGGCACCGGTGCCGGCCGTTCACCGAGCACCAGCCCGGTCAGCGGGTCGTCGGCGTCGGGTGCCTTGGCGTACACGGCGAACACGGTCGACCTCCGGTTGCTTGCGGCTACAGGGTGCGGACGACGTCGTCGTAGGGCAGGCGGGGCAGCCGCCCGTACGGCTTGGGCACCGGCCGGCCCAGGTTGACCACGAGCAGGGCGGTCCGCGTACCGTCGGGGAAGAACTCCCGGTCGAGCCGGTCGGCGTCGAAGCCGATCATCGGTCCGGCGGCCAGGCCGGCCGCGCGTACCCCGACGATGAAGTACCCGATCTGCAGCAGCGCGTTGTAGCGGGCCTGCTCGGCGCGGTGCGCCGGGTCCGCGGCGAACGCCTCGCGCAGGCCGGTGCCGTGCGGGAACACCACCGGCAGCTTGTCGTGGAAGTCCAGATCGGCGGCCAGGATCACCGGCAGCGGCGCGAGCGCCGTACGCTCCCGGTTACGGTCGTTGAGACAGGGCAGCAGCCTGGCCCGCGCCGGGCCGCTGCGGATCACCAGGATCCGCAAGGGTTGCTGGTTGAGCGACGTCGGGCCGTACTTGACCAGGTCGTAGATGGCGGCGACCTGCGCGTCGCTGACCGGCTCACTGGTGAACGTGGTGGCCGAGCGGGCCGCGCGGAACAGCAGGTCCTGCGCGGCCGGATCGAGCACGAGGTGATCGGCGAGCCGGTCGTCGACGCCGATCCTCATGGCAGCTCCCCCGACCCGGACGGCCCGGCGAGCTTCTCCAGGAAGCCGACGACGTCGGCCGGCGCGGGCATCGCCGCCATCTCGTCGCGCAGCTCGCCGGCCACCCGCCGGTAGCCCGGGTCGTCGAGCAGCGCGCACACCCCGGTGCGGATCGCGTCCGGGCTGGCGTCCGCGCCGATCGGGCCGCGCCCGGCGCCAGCGTGCTCGATCTGGCGGGCGTGGAACACGCAGTCCGGGGTGAGCCCGATGGCGAGCTGGGGTACACCGTTGACCAGCGCGTTCATGGTGGTACCGGCGCCGCCGTGGTGGACGACCGCGTCGCAGGTGCGCAGCAGCGGGTGCAGCGGTACCGGCCCGATGTGGCGGACGTTGGACGGCAGCGGGCCGAACAGGTCGCGCTGGTCGTCGGATACGGCGACGACCACCTCCACGTCGAGGCCGGCGAGCGCCTCGACCACCCGGGGCGCGAGCACCAGGTGCGCGAATCCCCACTGCTGCAACGAGGTTCCCCAGGTCACGCACACCCGGCGCGCGGCGGGTGGCTCGCTCAGCCAGCCAGGCACGACCGAAGCCCCGTTGTAGGGTACGTACCGCACCGGATGGCGGCGCAGGTCGGCGGGTAGCTGCATCCGCGCCGGGCACGGGTCGAGCGTGACCGTGCCGTTGATGCCCAGTCTCGGCAGCCCGAACCGGCGGGCCAGACCGCCGACGACGTCCTGCTCGAAGTCGCCGACCGGTGCGCTGATGTCCACACTCCACAACAGCCGCACCGCGGGTATGTCGAACAGGCGCCCCACCAGCGGTCCGGCATAGCCGCTCGGCTCGTAGACAACCAGATCCGGGCGCCACTGGCGGCAGAACGCCACGAGGTCGTCGGCCTGCACATCGGCGGCCTGGGCGGCCACCCGCAGGCCGGTCAGGCCACGTCGCCGGATCCGCTCCACGGTGTCGGGCGCCGGGACCCGCCGGTCGACCGGCGGCGTGGGGCGCCAGTCGCGCGCCTTCACCTGCTCCGTCAGGACCGCGAACGAGTCGAACCGCGGCCCGACCGGCAGGGCGGGGAGTCCGCTGCGCGCGATCCGCGCGGCGAAGCCCGGACTGCTGGCCACGAGCAGTTCGTGGCCGGCCGCCCGCAGCGCCCAGCCCAGCGGTACCAGTGGGGTCAGGTGCCCGGCGTTGTCCCAGGTGCAGAAGAGGACTCGCACACCGGCAACGGTGCCCGCCGCCGCTGGAGTATCGATGGAGTGCCACGCGAGTCGGCTCAGTGCCGGCTGGCCAGCTGGGTCAGCGCGCCGACCAGTGCGGCCGGGCTCGGCAGCGCCAGGGCCTCGGCCCGCAACCGGCGGGCACCGGCGGCCGGGCCAGGGTCGTCGAGCAGCGCGGACACGCAGCCGGGGATCCGGTCGATGCTGGCTTCCTCCCCGGGCAGGTGCAGGCCGGCGCCGGCCGCCGCCACCCGCTGTGCGTTGTAGACCGCCTCCGGCTGCGAGGTGACCACCAACTGCGGTACGCCGGAGACCACCGCCGACATCGTGCTGCCCGAGCCACCGTGGTGAACCAGCGCCGCGCAGCTCGGTAGCAGCCCGACCAGGGGCACCGGTCCGAAGTGGACGACGTTGTCGGGCAGGTCGTCGAACAGCTCCCGCTGACCGGGCACCGCGGCCACCACCACCTCCACGTCGAATCCCGCGATGGCCCGCACGATCTGCGGGACGAGGTACGCGTCCTGCAGCCCTACGGTGTGCAGGGTGGCGCCGCCGGTCACGCAGATCCGGGGCCGCGCCGGCGCGTCGAGCAGCCGGCGCGGCATCGTCATCGGGCCGTGATAACCCACGAAGCGCATCGGCTCGCGGCGCACGCTGTCGCGCGCATTCTCCGGCAGCCGCAGGCGTGATGGGCACGGATCCAGCGTGACGAGCCCGGTGACGTCGAGATCGGATAGCCCGAAGCGGCCCAGGATCGGTGCCATCAGCGACCCCGCGATGCGCTGCAACCCGGCGGTGAAATCGGGACCCCACAGCAGGCGTACCGCTGGGACGCCGAGCAGGTGGGCCACCAGCGGCCCGAGTAGTCCGGTCGGTTCGAACACGACGAGATCCGGCCGCCACATCCGGGCGTAGTCGAGCGCGTCGTCGATCATGGCCGCGCACCCGTCGGCGACGATGTGCAGGATCTCCCGGCCGCTGCGGCTCTCCGGCAGGTCACGGGTGCGGACCGCGGTCGCCGTGCCGCCTGCCACCGGCGCGGACCCCGGTCGGGACGGCGTCGGCGGCGCTGCATCCGACGGCGCTGCATCCGACGGCGCTGCATCCGACGGCGCTGCATCCGACGGCGCTGCATCCGACGGCGCTGCATCCGACGGCGCTGCATCCGACGGCGCTGCATCCGACGGCGCTGCATCCGACGGCGCTGCTTCCGGCGGTGCGGCGCAGCGGCGGCGCAGCTCGGCCGGTACGTCGATGTCCGGCCCGACCGCCAGTGCCGGCACCCCGGATCCGGTGACGACCGGCGCGAACGCCGGATGGGTGGCGACGACGACGTCGTGCCCGGCAGCCCGCAACGCCCACGCCAGCGGCACCATCGGCTGGTAGTGACCCGTCTGCGCCCAGGTGGTGAACAGTACCCGCATGGGCCAAGGGTCCGGCAGCGTCCTCCAGCGGGAATCGACCGCGGATGTAGCCGGGGCGGGGATCCTCAAGCCAGCCCACACCAGAAGTCGTGCCGCGGCTGACGAACGCGAGGAGGTCGCACTGCCATGTCAGCGTTGCCGAACCAGCCGCCGGCGCCGGCGTCGACGACCGCGGTGGTGATCGGCGGTACCGGGTTCATCGGCCGGAACCTGTGCGCCGGCCTGCGGGACGCCGGCTACCGGGTGGTGACGGTGGCCCGGCACGGCACCGCCACCGCGCGGTGTCCGGTCCGGATCCTGGACGTGGCCCGGGCCGCCCCGGCCGAACTCGGCGAGCTGCTGCGCGCCGAGCGGCCGGCGCTGGTCGTCAACGCCTCCGGCGCGTTGTGGGCGGCGTCCGACGAGGACATGACCGGAGCCAACCTGGTTCTCGTCGACAACCTGCTGGCCGCGTTGACCGGGCTGCCGTGGCGACCACGGCTGGTCCAGCTGGGGTCGGTCTACGAGTACGGCCCCCAGCCTGACGGGTTGGCCGTTCGCGAGGACGCGACCGAGAACCCGATCGCGCATTACGGCCGTACCAAGCTCGCCGCGTCCCGACGGGTATGCGCGGCGGCCGATGCCGGGCTCGACGCGGTCGTGTTGCGGCTGAGCGCCACCATCGGCCCCGGCGCGCCGGTCCACAGCCTGTTCGGTTCGGTCGCCGACCGGCTCGCCACCGGACAGGCGGCGGCATGGGCGGCGGCACGGGCGGCGGGACAGGACGCCGGCCGGCCGGTCCCCCTGGAGCTTCCCCCGCTGCGCGGCGAACGCGATTTCGTCGACGTCCGCGACGTCGCCGATGCCGTCATCGCCGCGGCCGCCGCGCCGACCGTCACCGGCGTCCTCAATATCGGTCGGGGCACCCTCGTCGCCGTCCGCGACGCGGTCCACCGGCTCATCGACATCAGCGGCGTGCCCGTCGCGGTCACCACCCGCGCCAGCTCCGAGCCGCGCCGCGACGCCGGCATCGGTTCGCAGCTGATCGACATTTCCGCGGCCCGCCAGCGGCTCGGCTGGATGCCCCGCCGGACGCTCACCGACGCGCTCGTCGCCCTGTGGGCCGACCGGCAGCCGGCGACCGCGGCCGCCTCGTCACACCCACGTACGTGAGCACCGGATCGAGAGGGTCAGCATGGACGACGACGCCAAGCAGCTCATCCTGGAGCAGACCCGCAAGCTGCACCGTGACCGCGCCGCGCAGAATTCCTTCGTACCGGGGCGGACGCCGATCCTGCCTTCCGGCGCGGTCCTCGACGAGGACGACCACGCCGCCCTCGTCGAGGAGGCGCTGGAGCTGCGCATCGCGGCCGGTGCGACCGCGATGCGCTTCGAGCGGGCGTTCGCCCAGGCACTCACGCTGCGCAAGGCGCACCTGACCAACTCGGGTTCGTCGGCGAACCTGCTCGCGCTGGCCACGTTGAGTTCGGGTCAGCTCGGCGAGCGGCGGCTGCGGCCCGGTGACGAGGTCATCACGGTGGCCGCGAGCTTCCCGACGACGGTCAACCCGATCCTGCAGAACGGCCTGGTTCCGGTGTTCGTGGACGTGGAGCTGGGCACCTACAACACCACCGTGGACCGGATCGAGGCGGCGATCGGGCCGCGCACCAGGGCGGTCATGATGGCGCACGCGCTCGGCAACCCGTTCGAGGTCGCCGAGATCGCGCGGCTGGCCGCCGACCGCGGGCTGTTTCTGGTCGAGGACAACTGCGACGCCGTCTGGTCGACCTACCATGGCCGCTACACCGGCACGTTCGGCGACCTGACGACGGTCAGCTTCTACCCGGCCCACCACATCACCACCGGCGAGGGCGGCTGCCTGCTGACCAACAACCTCACCCTCGCCCGGATCGCCGAGTCCATCCGCGACTGGGGCCGCGACTGCTGGTGCCAGCCGGGTGAGGACAACCGCTGCCTGAAGCGCTTCGATCAAAAGCAGGGCGACCTGCCCGCCGGCTACGACCACAAATACACATTCTCCAATCTCGGGTACAACCTCAAGGCGACCGACATCCAGGCCGGGCTGGGTCTGAGCCAGCTACGCAAGCTGCCCGAGTTCGTGGCCGCCCGCAAGCGGACCTGGCAGCGACTGCGCGACGGCCTCGACGGGGTACCCGGGCTGCTGCTGCCGGCGCCCACACCCGGCAGCGACCCGAGCTGGTTCGGCTTCGTGATCACCATCGAGCCGACCGCCCCGTTCACCCGGCGGGAGATGGTGCGGTTCCTGGAGTCGCGGCGCATCGGTACCCGACTGCTGTTCGCCGGCAACCTCACCCGGCATCCGGCCTACCGCGACCAGCCGTACCGGATCGTCGGCGACCTGACCAACAGTGACATCATCACCGAGCAGACGTTCTGGGTGGGTGTGTATCCGGGTGTCACCGCGGAGATGGCCGACTACATGGTCGAGTCGATCACCGAGTTCGTCACGGACCGGTGTCGACCATCGTCGCCCGCTGGTGGATTTCGCTGACCAGCTCCGCGGTACGGATGCTGGCGCGGCAGCCCGCGGCCTCGTCGGGGTGGCGGACGGTGCGGCCGGAGCGGACGGCGTCCGCGAACGACGACACTGCGGCGGCGAACTGGTCCTCCGCGGCGAGCGCGTACCGCTCGACCCGGTCCTGCTCGATCAGCCGGTGCACCGGCTGCCAGGTGGCCGGCGGGGTGAACGCGCGGTCCACGGACAGCTGGCCGGTGCTGCCCCACAACGAGTACCGGGAGCCGTAGGCGTGCTCGAAGCCGAACTGTAGGCAGGCGAGTACCCCGTCGGCGGACACCAGCAGCGCCTGGCCGGCCACGTCCACCCCCCGGACCGGGTCGTGGCGAAGCGTGGCGCCGGTCACCCGCAGGTCGTCGCCGAGCAGCAGCTGCGCCAGCCGGATCGGGTACACCCCGGCGTCGAGCAGCGCTCCGCCGCCCAACGACGGGGCGTACCGGATGTCGCCGTCGGGCAGCGGCGGGAAGCAGAAGGCCGCCGACAGCGACCGTAGGGTGCCCAGCCGTCCGGAGGTGACCAGCTGCCGGACCCGGGCGTGCTGCGAGTGGTGCGGGAAGGTGAAGTTCTCCCGTACGACGAGGCCGGACTCCCCGGCCAGCCCGACCAGTCCGGCCACGTCCGCCGGGCAGGTCGCCGCGGGCTTCTCCACCAGCAGGTGTTTACCCGCCCGCAGCGCCCGCGATCCCCAGGGCTCGTGGAGCGCGGGCGGCAGCGACAGGTACACCGCGTCCACGTCGTCGCGTTCCAGCAGGCCGTCGTAGCTGGTGGCCGCGCAGTCGAACCGTTCGGCGAAGCGGCGCGCCCGGGCCGGGTCGCGGCTGGCCACCGCGCGCACCTCGGCACCGGGGGCGGCGGCGATCGCCGGCATGGCCCGCCGCTCGGCGATCGAGGAGCAGCCGAGAACGCCGAAGCGCACCGGCATCAGCGGCTGATCCAGGCGTGCAGACCGGCGAGCAGGGTCCGCGCCTCGACGTTGACACAGTTTCCGGCCCGCACCAGCTGCATCAGCTGGTGCACGGTGAGCCAGCAGAAGCTGGTCGGCTCTTCGAGCGGGATCTCGTCGCCGACCTCCAGGATCAGGTAGCGGTTGCGGGCGTGCAGGAAGCGCCCGCCCTCCTCGGACAGCCAGGTGTCGTAGCGCCACCGCAGCGGGTCGGCGGCGAGGACGTGATCGAGGTACCGGGGCCGGCGGACCGGGTCGACGTCGCGCCAGCTGTGCGGCATGCAGTGCACCGTCGGCGCGATCTCGATGATGTCGAGCGCCCCCGCGGCGGCCCGGGCCTGGACGAGGACGTGGAGGACACCGGCGATGCGCCGGGTCAGCAGGGCCAGCAGGGCCGGCGCGGCGGGCGCGAGCAGGGGCTGGCTCCAGCGGCTCACCTCGCGGCTGGCCGCCCGGACCGCCACCGCGACGATCCGGAAGAACTCGCCACTGTCATGGGCGATCTCGTCCTCGCCACGCCGCCAGCCGGTGACCGCGCCCAGCGGGATCCGCTGCTGGACCAGCTCGCACCCGGCCTTGTTGGCGGTCAGCCAGCTCAGCACCTCGGTCATCGTATGCAGCCCGCCGGCGTGGGGGTCCATCGAACGGCGCACCGCGGCGCCGTAGCCGCCCGGATCGCCGCCCGGGCCGGTACCGGGACCGTCGCCGAGACCGGCAGCGGAGGCTGCCGCCAGGCCGGCGCCGTCGTGGTGTGGGCCGTCGTGGTGTGGGCCGTCGTCGGTCGGGCTGGGCGCGAACGGTACGCACGACAGCACGGTACGGGCATCCATGTTCACCACGTCGTCGATGCACAGCAACTGCTGGACCTGCCCGATGGTCAGCCAGCAGTAGTCGTCGAGGACCTCGACGTCGTCGGTGACCTCGACGACGATGTTGCGGTTACGCTTGCGCAGGAACCAGCCGCCCTGCTCGCTTTGCAGTGAGTCGGCGAGTACCCGACCGCGCGGTGGGGCCAGGAAGTACTCCAGGTACGGCGTCGGGCGGCCCTGGTGGACCCGCAGGTAGTTGCTGCGGGTCGCCTGCACGGTCGGCGAGAGCTGGACGACGTTGCTGTTGCCCGGCTCCATCTTGGCCTGCATCAGGCAGTGCAGGACGCCGTCGAACTCCTTGACCAGGATGCCGAGGATGCCGATCTCGGGTTGGACGATGATGGGCTGGGTCCATTCCGGTACCGCCCCGGGGTGCCGGCCCACGCGCAAACCTTCGATCGAGTAGAACCGGCCGCTGCGGTGCACGAGGTTGCCGCCGGGTGGGCTGAAGGTCCAGCCGTCCAGCTCGGCGAACGGGATGCGCTCGACGTGGAATCCGTACGCGGCGCGGCGTTCGGCCAGCCATTCGAGGCATTCGGAGGTGGACATGAAGGCGCCGTCAGCCGCGGCCGAGCGGGCGAACCGCCGGCTCGGCGCGCGGTGGTCCGCGGGTTGCAGGATAACGGGCGCCAGCAGTGTCGCCTCGGCCATTGCGGACTCCTTGGGTGCATGGGGTCAGGTGGAGGGTCAGGACGGTGCCGGCACCGGGACCCGGAAGATCTGCCCGGCGCCGCGCAGCGAGCGGGTGGCCGCGGCGAACCCGTACCCGCGCATCTGCGCTTCGTACCTGCCGACCGCGGGCACCGGCGCGGCGTGTCCCCGCGCGACGTCGGCGAGGTGACCGGCGAGCAGCGCGGCGTCGCGCAGGGCCGTGTTGGCGCCGGTGCCACCCACCGGTGTGGTGGCGTGGATCGCGTCGCCGAGCAGGGTGATCCGGGTGGCCGGCCACGGATCGACCGGCAGCGCCGCCCGGATGGCCAGCGCGAACGTGGTCGCCTCGTCGGAGGCCGCGACGAGCTCGACGACCGCGGGATGCCAGTCGGCGGTCAGCCGCCGGGCGATGTCGTACAGGCGGGCGGGCGGGGCCGTCCACAGTGCGTGCTCCGGGATGCCGAGGGATTCGGGCAGCCCGACCAGGGTCCACTTGACGTAGTCGGCCACGTGGTTGAGCCGCGCGTACGGGGCGATCCGGGCGGCGGCGCGCTGCGGCGACTCGCAGGGCCGGTAGGCACCGACCGCCATGGTGACCCCGCCGGGCCCGAGTACCGGCGACGAGCCGCCGAACAGCACGTCGGGCAGGGCGGCGAGCAGGTCCCGGTCGAGGATCGCGTGGCCGTAGATGCCGCGCAGCCCGGGGTCGAACACCTCGGCGTGCGGCAGGAGGTGACCGCGGACCACCGAGTTGATGCCGTCCGCGCCGACCAGCAGGTCACCGGTCGCGGTCCGGCCGTCGGCGAACCGGACCTGGACCCCGCCCGCGGTCTGCCCGACCTCGACCACCTCGTGCCCGAAGCAGACCGCGTCGCCCAGGCCGGCCAGCAGCACGCCGCGCAGGGTCCGGCGGTCGGCCACGGTACTCGGCCGGCGGGGTACCCGCGCCGCGGCGCCACCGTCCGCGTCCGCGTCGTCGGTGTCCGCTGGCGGCAACGGATCGAGGTGATGGTCGAACACCGCGCCGCGCGGCGGGTACGGCGGGTTGGTGGTGGCGCGGAACAGCGCGAACAGGTCCTCCGGCAGGCACCGGGCCAGCGCCTCGATGCCGTACTCGTCGATGCGCAGCCGGTAGCCCTGCCCGCGGGTGGCCGCGGTGGTGTCGCGTTCGTAGACCCGCACGGCGACGCCGGCCCTGCGGAGCCCCTGGGCCAGGCAGAGCCCCCCGACGCCGCCGCCGACGACCAGCACCCGCAACGACATGACGCGCCTCCTTCTCCTGGCTTGCTAGGCCGCCGCCGGGGTGGCACGGCCGTGCGGGTCGCCCTGCATCGGAGCGAGCGCGAACTCCTTCATGCCGGCCGCGAACTCCACCGACGGGGCCCAGTCCAGCTCCGCGCGCAACCGCCGCGGTGACGCGACGATGTCGCGGACGTCGCCGACCCGGTACGCGCCGGTGAGCACCGGCGGAGGTCCGCCGGGCGCGTCGGCCAGTGCGCCGGCGACCTCGCCGATCGAGCGCGGGTCGCCGCTGGCCACGTTGAAGGCCCGGAACCCGGCGCCGCCCCGGCGCAGCGCGGCCAGGTTCGCCGACACCACGTCGGCGACGTGCATGAAGTCCCGCGTCGGGGCGCCGTCCTCGTAGACCTGCGGTGGCCGGCCGGCGGCCACCGCGCTGCGGAAGGTCGCGGCCACGCCGGAGTACGGGCTGGCGAACGGCATGCTCGGGCCGTACACGTTGTGGTAGCGCAGCGACACCGCCTGCCCGCCGGTCTGCGCCGCCCAGGTCTGCACCAGCAGTTCCTGGGCGAGCTTGGTCACCGCGTAGACGTTGCGCGGCGGGTCGCACAGGTCGTCCTCGTCGACCGGGCTGGCGGCGAGCGGCGCCGCGCAGCGCCCGCACACCGGCGGGAACCGGCCGGCGGCCAGGTCCGCGGCGGTGCGGCCGGCCGGCCGGACCCGGCCGTGCTCGGGGCAGTCGTAGCGGCTGCTGCCGTAGATGACCACGCTGCCGGCCAGGATCAGCCGGTCGACACCGGCCTCGGATCATCGCGGCCAGCAGGTTCGCCGTACCGAGGTCGTTGCAGCCGACGTGCAACGGCGCGTCCCGGATCTCCCTGCCCCGGCCGACGATGGCGGCGTGATGGCTGACCAGGTCGACTCCCCGCACCGCCGCTTCGACCGCCGCCTCGTCGCGCAGGTCGCCGTGGCGGAACTCGACGCCGTCGGGCAGCCGGGGACGCTCCCCGCCGGGATGCGCCGCGGGGAGCAGGGCGTCCAGTACCCGCACGTCGTGGCCGGCCCCGACGAGCGCCTCGACCACGCCGCCGCCGATGAACCCGGCGCCGCCGGTGACCAGTACCCGCATCACGCCACCCGGCCGACGAAGCCCATGAAGTAGTCCTGCTCCCGAACCTCCAGCACGGCGTCGAAGACGTCGTGCAGGATCGTCGTGGCCTCGTCGCTGCGCACCAGTTGGGTCCGGTACGCCCCGGTGCGCAGCCGGCCGCCGGAGGCCCGGATCAGCACCGCTGTGCTGAAAAACGCCGCCGTGCGCCGCACGTGCGCCAGGGAGCCGTAGCGCAACCGCTGGAAGCGGTGGAAATTGTCAGCGGTCCACAGGTTGCCGACGACGATGCCGCCGGGCGCCACGAAAGACTTCAGCCGGGTCAGCACCGCACGGACGTCACCGAGGTGGTGAATGGCGTCCAGGCACATCACCACGTCCGCGGTGCCGAGGTTAAGGTCGGACCAGAAGTCACCGTGGACCAGCCGGAGGTTGTCGTGGCGCACCCGCTCGCCGGCCCGGCGCAGGCCCTCCGCGGAGATGTCCACCGCGGTGATCTCGTTCGCGGCGGTGAGCTCGGCGGCCAGCCTGGTGAACTCCCCCGTGCCGCAGGCGAATTCGACGATACGGTCGGCGTCGCCGGCATGGGTGGCCAGCAGGTCGGCGATGGCCCGCTTCTGGAGGAGGAACTCCTGGCGCAGCAGCGGATGCTGTTCATGGGTGTCCCGGTCCCAGAAGCGTCGCGCCCAGTAGTCCCTGCCGTCGGGTGGGATGTCCCGCAGGATGCTCTTGCCGGTGTTGGCGAGCAGCTCAGCGATCATTGCCTACGCTCCGGTTTCGTTCGTGTGATCCGGTGTCGGGTACCAGCCGAAGCGTGCCGGCCGGCGCTGGTGTCGCGGTCTCGGCGCCCTGGTCTTTGGCTCGACCGCTGGCGGCCAGTGGTGGCCGCCCGGCCGAATCCCTACCGGTCAGCAGGTGCTGCCACATCGCCGTGATGCCGTCGGCCAGGGCGGTACGCGGGCGCCAGCCGAGAACCTGCGCGGCGCGCCGCACGTCCAGCCACGTCTGCCGCCGGTCGACCGCGCGGGGCGGCCGCCGCTGCACCGCCAGTTCACGCCCGACCACCGCTTGCACCGTGGCCAGCAGACCGGACAGCGACGTTCCCTCGCCGGAACCGACGTTGAGGATCAGCGGTCCGGCACCGGCGCCGACCGGTGGGTGGGCGGCGATGCGGCACAGGCAGTCCACCACGTCGTCGATGAAGACGTAGTCGCGTACCGCCTCGGGATCACCGATCAGGTGCAGCGGGTAGCCGTCCGCGGCCGCGTGCAACCAGTGCGCGAGCACGCCCTGGCTCTTGCCCAGCCGCTGCCCCGGCCCGTACACATTGGACAGCCGGACGATGACCGCCGGTACGGTCGCGGCGTAGCTGGCCAACAGCCGCTCCAGGGCCAGTTTCGCCGCGCCGTAGCGGGACGTGGCCCGCGTCGGGGCGGCCTCGCCGTAGGGTGGCGGCAGGTCGGGGTCGTACACGGTGCCGCCGGAGCTGGTCAGCACGACGGTCGGTGGGTCCGGGCGGCGGGCCAGGTCGGCGAGGACGGCGGCGAAGCGCAGATGGTCCGCGGTCACCCACTCGGGGTGCGTCTCGGCCAGCGCGGGCGTGACGCTGCTGGCGAGGTAGAACACGGTCGCCACACCCTGGTCGTCCCAGCACGGCGGGTCCCGCCGGGTGTAGCGCGTGGTCGGCCCTGAGCTCGCGGTCAGCGCGGTGCTCAGATGCCGCCCGATGAAGCCGTCCGCGCCGACGACCACGGCCCGCCGCTGCTGCGGACCGCGCAGCGGGTCCGCGGCCAAAGCACCATACGAAGCGTGCACGCGCTCACCGTTTCGCTCGAAACGCCTGTGGAAGATGCGACGCGGGCGACGCTACGGGTGCGGACACGACGGCCGGTCCAGCCTCGCTCGGGCCGGCCGGCAGCGGGCGGGACGGCGTGCGGACGTGCATGAGCGGCGCCCCCGGGGGTGGGGCGCCGCTCACGTCGATGACCGCGCCGCCCTGGGCGCGGTAGCGGGAGGGTCAGTACCGGGCTGCCACCTGGTACACGCCGAATGCCGCGCCCATGCTGCGATCGTGGTAGGGCCGCAGCGGCGCGGTGACGCCCCGGTGGTCGGAGCCCTCTTCCCAGGCGCGGAACGCCGTGAGGCTCTCCCATTCGCTGACCACCACGAACCGGCCGCCGTCGTCGGCCCGCGCCAGGAGCCGGTTGCCCAGCAACCCCGGCGTACCGGCGAGTTTGCGGCTGATGTCGTGGTAGATACCGGTGACCGCGTCGTCGTCGGGCGCGTCGGCGGCGAACAACAGAACCTGCACCGGCCGCTCGGTGTCCTCAGTGGCCCCGGTGGACCCGGTGTCTTCGGTGGCCGCGCCCGGCACGGCCTCCACCACGTCCATTGTGGTCATCGACCCGGCGCGGCGGTACGGATGCAGCCGGGTTCGGTGCAGCCGGTGCCGTTCGCTGCGTTCGTAGTCCAGGAAGCTGGGGCGGTCCACCCAGTCGCTGACGATGTAGTACACGCCGTGCTCGTCGGCGCTGCGCGACAGCCACTGACCGAGGTTCGCCGGTTCCCGCGCGATGAGCCGCGCGCCCTCGTGCCAGGCTCGCTCGAAGCGCTCCTCCTGACCGGCGACGACTTCCATCCGCAGCACGACCCGGTGCGCCGGAGCCGCCATCTCAGATTCCCCCGTCGACGTGGATGGTCTCACCGGTCACGTACGCCGCCAGGTCGCTGGCCAGGAAGCACACCACCGCCGCGATGTCGGCCGGCCGCCCGAGCCGACCCAGCGCGGTCATGGTCTCGTACCGGGCGCGTACCTCCGCCGGTAGCTCGGCCCCGGTGGCGATGACGCCCGGTGCCACCAGGTTGACCCGGATCCCGGCCGGGCCGAGTTCCTTGCACAGCGAGCGGGTCAGCCCGATCATGCCGGCCTTGGCGGCGGTGTAGTGCGCCCGCAGTGGAATGCCCACGGTGGCCACCCGTGAGCCGATGTTGATGATCGAGGCGCCGGGTCGCAGCAGCGCGAGCGCGCCCTGCGCCACCAGGTACGCGGCGGTCAGGTTCGTGTCGAGCACGCGCCGCCACTCGGCGGGCGCCAGCGTGCCGAACGGCTCGTGGCTGATCACACCGGCGTTGTTGACGACAACGTCGAGCGCTCCGAAGCGCTGGCGGCACTCCGCCAGCAACGCCTCGATCTCGGCGTGCTCGGTGAGGTCGGCCCGGACCAGCTGGTGATCACCCGGTATCTCCTTCAACTCCCGGGCGAGCTGGTCGACGTGCTCGCCGGTGCTGCGGTAGCAGGCCAGGACGTCGGCGCCCGCCCGGGCAAGGCTGCGGGTCAGCTCCCGGCCGATACCGCGGGTGCCGCCGGTGACCAGGGCCTTCTTGCCCGCGAGCGAAATCTCCACCACTGCTTCCTCTCTGTTCGTTGTCCGTCGGTTACGCCAGCAGGGCCGTGGCGGTCACGGTCGACGCGAACGCCAGCAGGGCGAGCGAGGTCCGGACGAGATTCCAGGTCCGCCACCGCGCCCGCGGGTCCACCCGCGACCAGTCGCCCGGCTGCTCACCCGGGTCGAGCCCGCTGACGAACCGGTTCACCGGCACGTTCTTGGTGATCGAGATCGTCACCACGGACGCGAGCAGAACCGCGGCGACGACGAACACCGGCCGGCTCGGCACGCGACCCGCCAGCGCCGCGGACACCACCACCAGTACCAGTGCGGTGCCGTTGAGGATCGGCATGAGCGGGTCGTAGCGCGGCCAGAGGAACCGCACCGTCTGCACGTACCGCTGGTAGGGCATGGTGAGCATCATCGGGACGATGCCGATTACGGTGGAGAGCATGATGCCGGCGGCGACGCCGTTGAGCACCGCCGCCAGCGCCGCGGTGACATGGACCAGGTGGGTCATGGCCGGTGGCTGCCGTCGGTTCGGCTGCCGGTCACCGGTGTCTCCCCGGATTCGATGAGGCGCTTGATGCGCGCCATCTCCCGCGGCGTGTTGTGGTTGATGCGTTCGGTCATCGCGGCGTCGTCGATCGGCGCGTCCGCCTTGAGGTGGAAATCCTGGGTCCAGCGCAGGTGTACGCCACCGTCCACCGCCCGGTACCGCCAGGTGATCGCCATGTACTCGAACGGGCCGGGCTCGACCCGCCGGGCGGTCACGGTGTGCGTGGCCGGGTCGAGATGCCGCTCGGAAACCCAACTCCAGGAACGGTTCTCCGCGTCCGGGCGGGTGGTCAGGCGGAACCGGACGTAGCGGTCGGCCTTGTCGATGATCTCAGCGGACGCGTACTCGCTGAACAGCCACGGCCAGCAGGCCACGTCATTGGTGATGTCCCAGACGACGTCCAGCGGGGCGTAGATGACCACGCTGTTGTCGGTGTGTCCGGTCACGACACCCGGACCCGGTCGGCGAGAAGGTCGTCGACGAGCCGCACGGTGTCGCCGGGCGTGTCCGTCAGGCCGATCGTCCCGTCCGGGACCGAGACGCCGTGCTCGTGCTCGATCTGGGCGGCGAACTCCAGCAGCGCCAACGAGTCGTAGCCCAGATCGGCGTACGACGTGTCGGCGATGGCGCCGTCGAGGTTGATGTTGTCGCCCTCGCCCGCCGCGGCCCGCATGATCGCCCGCAGGTTGTCGAGGTTGAATCCGTGCTCCATAGCTACCACCTTGTGAAGGACCTCATCGAGGAGATCGACCGACCGGATTGAGTTGTCCCGATGGCGCGGGTCACGCCGCGACCGCCCCGGGCCGGGTGAGCACCATCGCTGTCTGGAAGCCGCCGAAGCCGCTGCCGACACTGAGTACAGTGGACAGCCGCTGCGCCCGGGCGGCGCCCGGCACGTAGTCCAGGTCGCATTCCGGGTCGGGCACCTGCAGGTTGGCTGTCGGCGGCACCACCTGGTGCTCCAGGGCGAGGGCGCAGGCCGCCACCTCGATCGCGCCGATCGCACCGAGCGAGTGCCCGACCATCGACTTGATCGAGCTGACCGGCACCTGGTAGGCGTGCGCGCCCAGGCTGCGCTTGAAGGCGGCGGTCTCGTGGCGGTCGTTCTGTTTGGTACCCGACCCGTGCGCGTTGACGTAGTCCACCCGCTCCGGTGGTACCCGGGCCTGCCGCAGCGCCACGTCGATCGCCTCGGACATCTCCCGCCCGTCCGGGCGCAACCCGGTCATGTGGTACGCGTTGGCGCGGCCGGCGAACCCGCGGATCTCGCAGTACACGTGCGCCCCGCGCCGCCGGGCCGCGGCGGCCTCCTCGACGACCAGTACCGCCGCGCCCTCACCCAGCACGAACCCGTCGCGGCGCAGGTCGTAGGGGCGCGACGCGCACCCGGGCTGGTCGTTGTTGGCCGACGTGGCGCGGATGGCGTCGAAGCAGGCGACCGTGATCGGCGAGATCGGTGCCTCGGTGGCGCCGGCGATCATCACATCGGCGCTGCCCTCGGCCACCAACCGGGCGGCGTGCCCGACCGCGTCGAGGCCCGCCGTGCAGCCGGTGGAGATGGTCGCCACCGGCCCCTCGGCGTGGCAGCGCCACGCCACCTGCGCGGCGATCGACGCCGGCACCAGGTAGTCGTACAGATGCGGGCTGCCCTTGGTGTGGTCGACCAGCCAGTCACGGCCGGTGGCGCTGACCGCGGTGTACTGCTGCTCAAGGCTGATGGTGCAACCCACCGCGCTGCCGATGGCGGCACCGGTGCGCTCCGGCGGCAGTGCCGAGACGTCGACGCCGCTGTCGGCGATCGCCTCGGCCTGCGCGGCGAGCGCGAACTGGGTCGCCCGGTCCAGGTGGGTGTCGGCCTCGGCCAGGCCCGCCTGGCGGGGGTCGAAGTCGCACTCGGCGGCGATCCGCGAGCGGAAGCCGGCGGCGTCGAACAGCGTCACGGGGCGGGTCGCGGTGCGGCCCGAGGTCAGCAGCTCCCAGAACGCCGTGGCCCCGATGCCGCCCGGCGCGACGACGCCGATCCCGGTGATGACCGGGATCCGGTCGCCGGCCGGCACCGTGGCCGAGGTGGTCACCGCTCCCACCGGTAGAACTCGTGCGCCATCGCGTCCGCGGGTTGGCGCCAGGCCGGGTCGTACGGGGCGACGTAGTCGCGCAACTGCGTGCTGATGCCGGTGAAGAGGGGATGGTCGCGATGCTCGTCGAGCGCGGGCCGCGGGTCGCGGTCCGACTCGATGAGATGGAAGTACAGGTCGCGGTACGTCAGCAGGCTTCGCGCCGAGACTCCCAGTAGGTGCGGCAGCTCGGTGCGGTCCGACTCGGCGAACGCGTCGGCGACCGCCTGGCTCGCGCCCGCCGTCAACCGAGCCACGATCAGCGTCCGATGCATCGCGTCTCCACCCCCACGTCAGGTCCTTTGTGACGACAGGGTGGGCGGTGGCGCTCCAGCAGCGCTGGGGAACGGGTCGAGGCCGCTCGGGTGTCCCGGGGTTGCCGGTGCGCGGTCGAGCCGGACTGGACGCCCGGTCGAGGCCGGGCCGCCACGCTGCCGGCGAGTGACACGTGTGAAGGGATGACCGATGGCCGCCGAACCAGTTCGCGACACCGTGGCGTCGACCGCCGTGCAGCCGCCGTGCCCGCACTACCCGTTCGCGTGGCCGTCGCCGGTCGACCAGCCGGCGGAATTCGCCGACCTGCATCAGCGGCCCGTCGTCCCGGTCGAGCTGCCCAGCGGCGACCGGGCGTGGCTGGTCACCCGCTACGCCGACGTGCGGGCGCTGCTGACCGACGCGCGGATCAGCAAGAACCGCAACCGTCCCGACATCGCGCGGATGACCCCGCCGGCCGGTACGCCGACCAAGCACTTCCAGAACCAGGTCGAGATGGATCCACCCGGGCACACCCGGATGCGCCGGCTCATCGCCAAGGCGTTCACCGCCGCCCGGGTCGAGACCCTGCGCCCGCGGGTCGACGAGATCGTCACCGATCTGCTCGACCAGCTGGCCGACGCCGGGCCACCCGCCGACCTGAGCCGCGCGTTCGCCCACCCGTTGAGCATCCGGGTGATCTGCGAGCTGCTCGGCGTACCGGCGGCCGACCAGTCCCGGTTCGTCGACATCACCGCGCCGCCGTGGGAGTACATGAGCCAGCTCATCGACGCCAAACGCGAACGGCCGGGCGACGATCTCATCAGCGACCTGATCCGGGTCACCGACGTCGACGACGGGCGGCTCAGCGAGCAGGAGCTGCGCTGGTGGAGCACCGTCCTGCTGCTGGCCGGCTACGAGACCACGGCCCACCAGATGCTCAGCGCGGTGGTCCAGCTGCTGTCGCATCCCGACCAGCTCGCGGTCCTGCGCGGCGACCGGACCCTGATCCCGGCCGCGGTCGAGGAACTGCTGCGCCACCAGGTCGTCGGCACCTCACTGTCGATGCTGCGCTACGTCACCGACGACGTCGACGTCGGCGGGGTGACCATCCCCGGCGGGTCCAGTGTCATCCCCTCCCTGGAGTGCGCCAACCACGATCCGGCCGCGTTCGACCGGCCGGGCGAGCTGGACCTGACCCGGTCGGGCCCGCCGCAGCTCACCTTCAGCCACGGCCGGCATTTCTGCGTCGGCGCGCCGCTCGCCCGCGTCCAGCTGTCCTGCGGCCTGAACGGGCTGCTGCGCCGCTTCCCCGGCCTGCGGCTGGCCGAGCCGGTGGAGTGCCTGCGCCGCCGGCGGGACGCGTTCACCCAGGGCTTCATCGAGGTACCGGTCGCCTGGTGAGGCGAGCCGGAGAGAGGCGAACAACGTGATCCTGTACCCGTTCCGCCGGCCCGGGGCGCTGACCCCGCCGCACGAGCTCGCCGAGCTGCGCCGCGAACCACTCGTCCCGGTCACGCTGCCCAGCGGCGACGAGGCGGTACTCGTCACCCGCTACGCCGATGTGCGGGCCCTGCTGACCGACGCGCGGCTCAGCCGCAACCTGACCCGGCCGGGAGCGGCCCGGATCAGCAGCGGCAACCGGATGTTCCAGGACCCCCGCATCGATCCCGACCCGCCCGAGCACACCCGGGTGCGCCGCCTGGTGACGAAGGCGTTCACCCCGGCCCGCGTCGAGCGGCTGGAGCCCTTCATCCGGGCGGTCGTCGACGAGCTGCTCGACGCGATGGCCGCCCGCGGCGGCCCGGTCGACCTGGGCGAGGCCCTGGCGTTCCCGCTGCCGATCCGGGTGATCTGCCACCTGCTCGGCGTACCCGACCACGACACCAAGCGGTTCCGGCAATGGACCGACGCGTTCCTGTCGGTGAGCAGGTTCTCCGGTGCCCAGGTCAAGCAGTCGATGGAGGAGCTGAACCGCTACATGGCCGAGCTGGTCGAGGCCAAGCGGCGGGCGCCGGCCGACGACCTGATCAGCGCGATGATCCGGGTCCGCGACGAGCAGGACGGGGCGCTGACCGAGTACGAGCTGCACTGGTGGTGCCGGCTGTTGCTGCTGGTCGGCTACGAGACCACCGCGACGCAGCTCGGTGGTGGCGTCGCCATGCTGCTGTGCCACCCCGACCAGCTCGCCGCGTTGCGGGCCGATCCGGCGCTGCTGCCGAACGCGGTCGAGGAACTGCTGCGCTGGAAGCTGGTCGGTTCCTCGGTGTCGATGCTGCGCTACGCCACCGACGACATCCCGGTCGCCGGGCAGGTCATCGCCCGCGGTACCAGCGTGATCCCGGCGGTCGACTCGGCCAACCAGGACGAGTCCGTGTTCGCCTGCCCCCGCACGTTCGACATCGCCCGGTCCAACGCGGCTGGCCACCTCACGTTCAGCCTCGGTCCGCACTTCTGCATCGGCGCGAACCTGGCCCGGGCGCAGGTGCGCATCGCCACCGGGGCGCTGCTCGACCGGTTCCCCACCCTGCGGCTCGCCGTCCCGACCGACGACCTGCGTCGCCAGGACGGCGCGCTGCTGGAGGGTTTCACCGAACTGCCGGTCACGTGGTGAGCGGGGCCGGCAGCATGTCCAGCGCCCGGGCCGCCACCCGCAGGGCCTCCACCTGGCCGTCCACAGTGGAGGCCAGCGGGGTGAGCCCGAGCGTCGTGACACCGGCCTCGGCGTAGGCCGCCAACCGCCCGGCGAGACGCCCGGCCGGGCCGAGCAGCGAGATCCGGTCGACCAGCTCGAACGGTACGGCGGCCGCCGCGGCGGCCCGGTCCCCCGCCCGTTGCCGGGCCCGGATCTCGTCGGCCGCCCGGCCGAAGCCCATGCGGGTGACGAGGGCGTGGTAGATGCTGCGTTCGGGGGTGCCCAGGCCGACGAAGTTGGCGACGTAGCCGCGCACGTCCGCGGCGGCGGCGACCGGGTCCGGGCCGACGCTGATCGGCACCGACGGCAGCACCTCGAAGCCGTCCAGGTCGCGGCCGACCTGTTCGCGGCCCTTGCGCACGTACCGCAACGACTCCGCCAGCCGGTCGGGCGGGCAGAACACGCCGATCCAGCCGTCGGCGAGCTGCCCGGCGAGTTCCAGGCTCGCCGGGCCGACCGCAGCCAGATAGACGGGGATGTCCGCGCGGACCGGGGCGCCCCGCAGGTGCGCGGCCTCCTGGACCCCCTCGGGCGGCAGGGCGAAGTGCCGGCCGGTGTAGCGGACCGGTTCGCCGCGCAGCGCGAGCCGCACGACGTCGACGTACTCGCGGGTGCGTTCCAGCGGGCGATCGAACGGTACGCCGTACCAGCCGTGCGAGACGTCCGGGTTGGAGACGCCGAGGCCGAGCCGGAACCGGCCACCGGACAGGGCGTCCAGCGTCGCCGCGGTCAGCGCGGTCAACACCGGTGTGCGGGCCGGGATCTGCATCACCCCGGACGCGATCGCGATCCGGCGGGTACGCGCGGCCACGGCGCCGAGCACGCTGGCCGCGTCGGACTTGAATCCCTCCGGTGCCAGAGCGACGGCGTAGCCGAGCCGCTCCGCCTCCTCGACCACCGGCAGGGCGCTGTCCTGGGACAGGAATACACCAAGGCGCATGGGCCTACCATCCGGTGCGGCGCTCGCGAACCGGCCGAGCGCGGGACGAGGCGGTCTCGGTGCTCAGGCCACCGCCTCGGACGCCACCACCGGCCGGCCGACCGATGCGGCATACAGATCCGCGTAGCGCCCGCCGGCAGCCAGCAACTCCAGGTGACGGCCGACCTCGACGATCCGCCCGCCGACGACAACGGCGATCCGGTCAGCCTCCATCGCCGTCTGCAGCCGATGGGCGATCACGACCGTGGTCCGGCCCCGCGCCACCGTCCGCATCGCCCGCAGCACCCCCGCCTCGGTCACCAGGTCCAGGTTCGCGGTCGCCTCGTCGAGCAGCACGATCGACGGGTCGATGAGGTAGGCCCGGGCCAGGCAGACCAGCTGGCGCTGCCCGGCCGACAAGGCGCCACCGCGCTCGCCGACCGCGTGCCGGTAGCCGCCGGGCAGCGCGCAGATCGCCTCGTGCGCCCCGATCGCCCGGGCCGCCGCTTCCACCTGTTCGTCGGTGGCCGCCGGGCGCCCGTAGGCGATGTTGTCGCGCACGGTGCCGGGAAACAGGAACGTTTCCTGCGGGACGTAGCCGAGCTGGGCGCGGTACGTGCTGGAATCCAGCGATCGCAGGTCCACGCCGTCGACCAGGATCCGCCCCACCGTCGGTTCGTAGAACCCGGCCAGCAGCTTGACGATGGTCGACTTGCCGGCACCGGTGTCGCCGACGAACGCGATCGTCTTCCCGGCCGGTATGCACAGGTCGATGCCGCGCAGCGCGTCGACCGTGGCATTGGGGTACCGGAAGCGCACGTCGCAGAGGCGAAGCTCGCCGTACAGCCGGGGTGCGGGTACCGGGCGCACCCCGGGTGCGGTGGCGGGCCGCTCCCGCATCAGCTCCGTCATCCGGGTCATCGACACCCGCACCCGCTTCCAGTCCGAGTAGAACATCGACAGTTGCGGCAGCGGGCCGTAGAAGAGGTTGACCCACGACAGGAACGCGATCAGCCCCCCGGCGGTGAGCCTGCCGGCGGCCAGCAGATAGGCACCGACGCCGAGCGCCAGCGACAGCGCGAGCCCGTGCAGGAACGAAGTCACCGGGAACAGCCCCACGACGAGCCGCTCCGCGGCCAGCCGGGAATCCAGGTAGCGGCGGATGACCCGCTGGTACTCGGCGTGCTGGCGGGCCTGCTGGCCGAACGCCTGCGCCTCGCGGATGCCGGCCAGGTTCTCCTGGAGCGCGGCGTTGGCGTCGGCGACGTGCTCGCGGGCGCGGCCGTACGCCCGGGTCATCTTCGCGTTGAACGCCCACAGCGTGGCGAGGAACGGCAGCACCACGGCCACCACCGGCGCGGTCAACGGCGGACTGACCGCCAGCATCGCGACCAGCACGCCAGCCATCGTCAGCACCGCGACAAGCATGTTGACCAGGTTTTCGGACACGAGGCTGGAGAACGCCTCCACGTCGTTGACCATGCGGGTCAACAGCCGGCCGGCCTTCTGCCGCTCGAAGAACGCGATCGGCAGCCGGACAAGATGGGCCCACATCCGGTTACGGACGGCGAAGATGACCCGCTGGCCGACCCGCCCGGTCACCACGTTCGCGGTCGCGCCGGCCGCCAGCCCGAGCACGACGACGGCGAACATACCCAGCACGGCGGACAGCAGCGCGGGCGGCGAGCCGCCGAGGATGCCGTGGTCCACCCCGTGGCGCAGCAGGTACGGGTTGACCGCACCGGCGCCCGTCTGGGCCAGCACGAGCAGCAGGCCGACCACCAGCAGCGCGCGGTGCGGGCGTAGCAGCCGCCACAGCGAGAACTGGCCGTGGCCGCCGGTACCGGCGGCGACGTCGACACTGTCGACGCGGACGGTGTCACGCGCGGGCGGCAGCGCCGCGACCGCGGCCCGCATCCGCACATCCCCGGCGAGGAGGTGCGCGCGCACCGGCGTACCCGGCCGCCAAGCCGTCCGCGCCGCCCCACCGCTCGCCTCACCGGTATCGACGTCGCCGCCGGTGCCGGCCGCCGGGTCGACGAGTCGCCGATACAGCGCGCAGCGCGCCATCAGCTCGTCGTGACCGCCCTCGTCCACCAGTCGCCCGTCGTCCAGGACGACGATCCGGTCGGCCAGCGCCAGGGTCGACCCGCGGTAGGCGACGAATACGACGGTCCGGCGGGTACCGCGCAGCCGCCGGAAGATCTCGCGCTCCAGCTCGGCGTCCACGGCTCCGGTCGCGTTGTCCAGCACCAGGATGCGTGGTTGGGTCAGCAACGTGCGGGCCAGCGCGACCCGTTGGCGCTGCCCGCCGGACAAGGTGAGGCCCCGCTCCCCCACGGCGGTGTCGTACCCGTCGGGTAGGGCATGGATGAACTCGTCCGCGCACGAGGCGTACGTCGCGGCGGCGAGCATCCGGTCGTCGGCGTCCGGCCGGCCGTACGCGATGTTGCCGCGCAGCGTGCCCGAGAACAGGAACGGCTCCTCGAAGACGACACCGACCTGGTGGCGCAGCGTGGCCACCGTGACGTCGCGCAGGTCCACCCCGTCGAGACGGACCGCACCGGAGGTGGCGTCGTGGAAGCGGCCCAGCATCTCCACGGCGGTGGACTTGCCCGAGCCCGACGCGCCGACCAGGGCGACCGTCTCGCCCGGCGCGATGCGCAGGCTCAGGCCCTTGAGCACGGGCTCGGTCGGCGAGTAGCCGAACCGCACCCGGTCGAACTCCACCGCGCCGTGGACGTCAGCGAGAGGCTTCGAGCCGGGCCGTTCCACCACGGCCGGCGGCAGGTCGAGCAGGTCGAGGACCCGGTTCGCGCAGACGCCGGCCTCCTGCAGGCCCAGCACGGTGTCGGACAACCACCGCACCGAACCGATGAGCTGGCTCTGGTAGGCGGTGAATGCCAGGAACGTGCCCAGTGACATCTGCTGGCGGAGCACCAGCCAGCCACCCAGGCCGACCACCGCCAGGTACACCATCGACGGCACCACCTCCAGCGACGGCCGCAGCCGCGCCTCCAACCGGGCGATCCGCATCCGCGCGCCGTAGAGCACGGCGGACGCGGCGGCCATCCGGTCGATCTCGCGCTGCTCCTGCCCGAACGCCTTGACCACGCGGATACCGGACACACCCTCGTTGACCACCTGGGCGACCTCTGCCTCCTGCTGCTGGGCGGCCCAGGTGGCGGGTCGGATCACCCGGCGGGACCGCCGCGTGAGCACCCACAGGATCGGCAGTGCGGCCAGCGTGACGGCCGTCAGTACCGGGTTGAGTTTCAGCATCAGGCCGATCGACAACGCGGTCGACAGGATCAGCCCGGCCGGCCTGGGCAGCGAGGCCACCGCCCGGGCCAGGGTCATGATGTCCGAGTTGAGCCGCGCCGCCAGTTGTCCGGGCGACAGGGTCCGACCACCGCCGTCGATCTGCATCATCCGGCGGTGTACCGCGTCGTAGAGCAGGTACTGGGTGTCGTTGGCGGCCTTGATCTCGCGGACGGACGCCGCGCGCGAGCCCAGGTAGATCACCGCACCGATGGCGATCATCACCGCCAGCCGCCAGCCCAGCGAGCCGGCCCGCGCCCCGACCGCGATGTCGAACAGCTCGCGCTGGACGATCGGCATGGCCGCGCTGCCGGCGCCGGCAACCACCGTCGCCGCGGCGGCCAGCACCAGGTTGCCGCGGCGGGCCCGCAGGAACGGCACCATCCGGCGCATCCAGCCGACGCGCAGGTGGCGGGCCGACCGGGCCGACCGAGCCGACCGGGCCGACCGGGCCGACCGGGCCGACCGGGCCGACCGCTGACGCCGCGCCATCGAGTCCGGTTCCGCTCAGATTCCGCCGTCGACCCTGACCGTGGCGCCGGCGACGAACCCGGCGACGTCACTGGCGAGGAATACGACAAGGTTGGCCACGTCGGCAGGGGTGGCGAAACGGCGCAGCGGGATGGCGGAGCGGATCGCCTCCCGTACCGGAGGCGGCAGGTCCAGGCCGCGCTCGGTGTCCACCACGCCGGGTGCGACCGTGTTCACCCGGATGCGGCGCGGCGCGAGCTCCTTGGCCAGCGACCGGGTGAAGCCGCGCAGGCCCGCCTTCGCCGTGGTGAACGCCACGTGCTCCGGGCGGCCGCGGTCGGCCATGCCGGCACCGATGTTCACGATCGCGCCGCCGTCGCGCAGCAGCGCCAGCATGGCCCGCGTCACCAGCAGATGCGCGGTCAGGTTGTCCGCCAGCGATCCGGCCAGCGCCTGGCTGTCCAGGCTCGCCAATGGGGCCGGAGCATAGGTGCCGAAGTTGTTGACGAGGATGTCCACGCCGCCGAAGCGTTCGCGGGCGGCGCTGGCCAGCTCCGCGCGGCCGGCCTCGGTGCACAGGTCGGCCCTCAGGAGATGGCATCGCTGCGCCGTCCAGTCGCGCTCGCCGGCGATGCGGGCGGCGGCTTCGTCGTCACCGCGGTAGCAGGCGAGCACCCCGGCACCCGCCGCCGCGAGCGCGAGCGAGATGGCCCGCCCCACCCCGCGGGTACCGCCGGTGACCACGGCGTGCCGGCCGTCCAGCCGCGGGCTCATGGCGTACCGCCGTCGACGGGGAACGTCTCGCCGGTGATGAACCCGGCCTCGTCGCTGGCCAGAAACAGCACGACGGCCGCGACGTCGACCGGGCTGGCGGTGTCTTGGCTGGCGGCGACCAGATTGACCCGCACCCCCGCCGGGCCGAGTTCCTTGGCCAGCGATCGGGTGAAGCCGACCAGTGCCGCCTGGGCGGCGGTGTCGTGGACAGCGCCGGCCATCCCGTGCTCGGCCGCCCGGCCGCCGATGGTGACCACGCACGCCTGGCGGGACAGCAGCGGCAGGGCGCCGTGGGTGACCAGGAACGCCGTGGTGAGGGTGGCGTCGATCGCACCGCGCCAGTCGGCCAGGTCGAGGCTGGCGAAGGGAGCTGGACGGCGCGCGCCGACCGCGTTGACGACGATGTCCAGGGTGCCGAAGCGGGACCGGCAGACGTCGGTCAGCGCCGCCACGTCCTCGGCACGGCGCGCGTCGACCCGCACGATGTGATGGTCGCCACCGATCTCGGCGAGCTGGCCGGCCAGGGTGTCCGCGTCCGGGCCGGCGTGGCGATGGCAGGTGGCCACGTCGGCGCCGGCCAGCGCGAGTGCCAGCACGATGGCACGACCGGTGCCGCGGGTACCGCCGGTCACGAGTGCCCGCCGGCCACGCAGGTCGAAGGCCGCGGCGGCGCGCGACATCTCGGCCGCCGGCGCGGGTGCGGCTGTCATCGTGCCGCGTCCGGGACGCCGCCCACCTCGAGCGGCGGTCCGCCGCCGGGCAGCGGTTCGGTGTCGACGTGGCCCAGCTCCGGCCGTTGCGCGAGGGGGCCGAGGTGAAACGCCAGTGTCGCGGGGGCGTCGGTGGGGTTGGTGACCCGGTGCCGCACGCCGATCGGCACGAGTAGCCCCTCGTCCTCGTCGAGGACGACAAGGTCGGTGCCGTCCAGCCGGATCGTCGCGCTGCCCCGTATCGCGTACAGGAACTCCTCCGAGTACGGGTGGTAGTGCTCGGACACGAACTCACCGGGCGCGAGGGTGAGCACCCCGAAGAAGCCGGACGTGGAGCCGACCGTGCGGGGGCCCAGCAGCACTCTGATGTCGCCGCCACGGCGGCGGTTGGGCGGCACGTCGCGCAGGGCGACCTTCCGGACCGGCGTGACCGGCGTGACCGGCCCGGCCGGCTCAACCGGACTGATCGGTTCCGCGGCCAGCGGCGTTGCATCGGGCATGCGGCGAGCCTGCCGGTGTCGGCTCGCGGCTGACTCCGGTACGGCTCCAGAACGCATCGGGCCGCCAGCGGCTTGAGCATGACACGACCGGTGCTGCATCGCCGCCCGGCAGGGTCGGCCCGAGCGGGAAAGGGGCCAAGATGACGTACGTGCTGCCGTTGTCGCGGATCGGGTCGGCCGACGCCGGCCGGGTCGGGCACAAGGCCGCCACGCTCGGCGAGCTCACGCGGGCCGGCTTCGCCGTCCCGGCCGGCTTCGCGGTGGTGGCCACCGCGTCCACCGCGGCGGCCGAACGGGCCCCTGGGCTCGCGGCCGACGTGGGTCGGGCGCTCGACGCCCTCGGCGGCGGCCCGGTCGCGGTCCGGTCCTCGGGCGTCGAGGAGGATCTGCCCGGGATGTCGTACGCGGGACAGTACGAGTCGGTGCTGGACGTGCGCGGGCTCGACGCGGTGCTCGACGCGCTGCGGACCTGCTGGGCATCCGGCTCGGCGGCGCGGGTCGCGGCCTACCGGCGGGGCACCGGCGAGCCGGCGCGGCTCGGCGTGCTGGTGCAGACGATGGTACCGGCGGATGTCGCCGGCGTCGTGTTCAGCAGTAACCCGGTGACCGGCGACCGCACCGAGACGGTCGTCAACGCGGTACGCGGGCTCGGTGACCGGCTGATGGCGGGCGAGGTGACCGCCGGCGAATGGACCGTTCGCGACGGCGTGATCGTCAGGTCTACAGCAGACACCGTGGACGGGGAGATGATCCGCGCCGTGGCACAGGTCGCCGGGCAGGTGGCCGCATACCTCGGCGCTCCGCAGGACATCGAATGGGCAGTCGCCGACGGCCAGATATGGCTTCTGCAGGCCCGTCCGATCACCGCGTTACCGGCACCGCCCGTCGCGCCGGTGCCGATCGAGATCCGGCCGCCGGCCGGATTCTCCGCCCGCCACCGCGGCGCCGACCGGCCCTGGGTTCCCATGCAGACGTCGGTATTCCTGCCGATCTTCAGCGACTCCTGCCGGCATGTCTTCGGCTACACGACCGGTGTGACGCCGACGGCACACCTGGTCGGTGGCTGGGCCTACGTGACGACCCCACCCGACGACGTCGACATGTTCGCCGCACGCCTGGAACGCATCGCGGTCGCCCTCGCCGACGGGGAACCGCAGGCGCTGATCCAGCGGTGGAACAACGAATGGAAGCCGTCGTTCGCCCAGCGGATCGTCCGGGCACGCGGCGTGGACCTGCCGGGTCTGCCGGACGCCACGCTCGACGCCCACGTTCGCGAGCTGGTGACCTTCTTCGGCGACCTGCACGACCGGTACTTCCGGCTCACCGGAGCGGCGATAGCGCTGGTTGCCGAGCTTGGCGCAGCGTGCGCCGATCTGTTGGGGTGGTCGCCCGAACAGGCCCTGCGGCTGCGTCCCGGCCTTCGCGGCGACCACATGCGGGCCGTCACCGAGCTTGGCGCGCTCGCCCGGTTGGCCGCCGACCGGCCCGCGGTGCGCCGCCTGCTGGCCGGCCCGGCTGAGGCCGCCGATCCAGCCGACTCCGCCGATCCAGCGGCCCGGCTGTCCGATGTGGATCCGGTGTTCGCGCGGGCCTTCGCCGACTACGTCGCCGGATTCGGCCACCGCACCGTGGGTTTCGACCTGACCCAGCCCACGCTCGCCGAGCAGCCCGACGTGCTGCTCAGCCTGATCCGGGCCCAGCTCGACCAGCCCTACGACTTCGCCGCCGAGCGGACGGCCCTGGCGCGCCGGCGCTCAGCCGCACTCGCCGAGGCTCGCCGCGCGTTGCGCGACCGCCCGCCGGCCGACCGGGCGAGGTTCGAGGCCGCGGTGGGCGGCAGCTCGCTGAGCAGCGCCGTCCGTGACGAGAAGGTGTTCTACGCGGTCTCGTTGTGGGCGTTGCTGCGCTACGCGGTGCGGGAACTGGGCCGGCGACTGGCGAACCGGGGCGTCATCGACCGCGTCGATGACGTCTTCTTCCTGCAACTGGCCGAGGCCCTCGCCGCGCTGGCCGCCCGGCCCGGCGAGGCTGATCACCGGGACCCGGTACGGCAACGCCGCGGCCAGTACGCGTGGGCGCTGGCCAACCCGGGCCCGCCCGGCTACGGCCCACCACCCCCACCGCTCGGCGGACAAGCGGCGGCAGCCGCGTCCCCGGCCGCCCAGCGGGTGTGGCGGACGGCGCAGTGGTCGATGAGCCTGATCGGCGCGGCGACCACCACCCAACCCGGTGACGGTGCGCTGTCCGGCGTCGCCGCGTCGCCGGGACGCTACGTCGGCCCGGTCCGGGTCATCACCGACGTCGCTGGGTTCGGCAAGCTCCGCCGCGGCGACGTGCTGGTCTGCCCGGAAACCACCGCGCAGTGGGCGATCCTGTTCCCCAGCGTCGGCGCACTGGTCACCGACAAGGGCAGCCTGCTGGCGCATCCGGCCATCATCGCCCGCGAGTACGGCGTGCCGGCCGTGGTCGCCACGGGCAGCGCCACGAGCACGCTCCGCGACGGCCAGCTGGTCATCGTCGACGGCGACGCCGGCCGGGTCCGTGAGGTACGCGAGATCCACCAACCCGTTGCCGAAACCGCGGAGGCGATCGCATGACCGGTCCGGCGCGTCGAATCGACGTACACCACCACGCGATCGTGCCGAAGGTCAAACAGCTGATGCGTGAGCGCGGCGCGCCCTTCACGATCCCGTGGTCGCTGGAGGAGACCTGGTCGGTGATGGGCACCGCCGGCATCGAGTTCGCCCTGGCGGCGAACGCGATCCCGAGCGAGATCTTCGACGACGCCGCTCAGGCGGCCCGGTTCAACCGCCGCGCCAACGAGGCGGTGGCCGAGCTGGTCGCCGAGCACCCGACCCGCTTCGGCCTGCTGGCGGCCCTGCCGATGCCGCACGTCGAGGCCGCGCTCGAGGAACTGCGCTACTGCCTCGACGAGCTGCACGCCGACGGGGTGGTCCTGGTGGCGCACGCCGGCGAGAACTATCTCGGTGACCCGCTCTACGACCCGCTTCTGGCCGAGCTGCAGCGCCGGCGCACCGTCGTCCTCGTCCATCCGATGTCGTTGCCCGGCACGGCACGTACGTCAGCGCCGCCGGTCCTGGCCGATTTCCTGCTCGACACCACCCGGGCCGCGATCAACCTCATCACCAGCGGCGCGCTCGACCGGTACCCGGACATCACATTCATCCTGGCGCACGGCGGCGGCTTCCTGCCGTACGCGGCCTCCCGCGTGGAGATGCTCAGCTACGCCTTCCACGGCCTGGACCGGCGGCGGTTCACCGAAGCGCTCGGCCGGTTCTACTACGACGTCGCACTCACCGCGCCGTCCGGGCTGCCGAGCCTGCTGGCCACGGTGCCGCACGATCGGATCCTGTTCGGCTCCGACTGGTCGGCCGCGCCGGCCGCGATCGTAGCCGAGGGGGTGGCCGCCCTGGAGGCGGCGTACGCCGGACTACCCGAACCGACCCGCCGCCGCATCGACCGCGACAGCGCGCTCGGCCTGTTTCCGTCGGTGGCCCGCCGGTTGGAAGGGGCGGCCCGGGTGGCGGCGCCGCCGGTCTGACCCGGCACCGCAATCCGGGTAGCGCGATGCGCTACGTCAGACCGAAGATCACCTTTCGCGAACTGCGCGACCGGGCGCGAGATCGGACTCAGCCGGGCCGCTGGACGTCCGAGATTGGGCTGAGCTGGGCCCACAGCCACCGCTCGACCAGGGTGAGTGGCAGGTCCGGTACCAGGCATTCGGGATGTCCGGGTGGCAGGTCCCCACCCGGTGTCCGTCGCGGCGGGATCTCCGCCGCGACGAACACGGTGAGGGCGTGGGCGTAGCCAACCAGCTCCAGTCCATGCAGCAGGTACCGACCGACGGCACGTGCGGCGCGGATGACGCCATGCCGCCCATGCCGCCACGGAACTGGGTACGGATCCACCGTGCCTCACCTCTCTCCCGGTAGGGCACAGTCTCGGCGCCGGCGATCGAGGCCGTTTCGAGCCACGGACGAGTACCGGCCCACGGCGGCCGGGACCGGGCGGCGAGCCGGGCTCCGCCGCGCCACGAGCGGCGACCGGTAGTGTCGGACGCCATGACGCGGATGCTCGTGACCGGCGGCGCCGGCTTTATCGGCGCGAATTTCGTCCACTACACCGTCCGGAATCATCCGGAGTTCGAGGTCTGCGTGCTGGACGCGCTGACCTACGCCGGCAACCGCGACAGCCTGGCGCCGGTGGCTGACCGGGTGGAGTTCGTCCATGGTGACGTCTGCGCCGCCGACACGGTCGACCGGCTGGTCGCGAGGTCCGACGTGATCGTGCACTTCGCGGCCGAGTCCCATGTGGACAATTCGCTGCACGACCCGGCGCCGTTCATCCGCAGCAACATCATCGGCACGTACACGCTGCTGGAAGCCGTCCGCCGCCACGGTGGCCGGCTGCATCACATCTCGACCGACGAGGTGTTCGGTGACCTGTCGCTGGATGCGACACAGAAGTTCACCGAGCACACGCCGTACGACCCGTCCAGCCCGTACTCGGCCAGCAAGGCCAGTTCGGACCTGCTGGTGCGCGCCTGGGTGCGATCGTTCGGGGTAGCCGCCACGCTGTCCAACTGCGCCAACAACTACGGCCCGTACCAGCACGTGGAGAAGTTCATTCCCCGTCAGGTGACCAACATTCTGGTCGGCGAGCGGCCCAAGCTGTACGGCGCGGGCGCGAACGTTCGGGAGTGGACGCATGTGGACGACCACAACGCGGCCGTACACCTGGTCCTGTCGCGGGGCACGATCGGGCAGACCTACCTGATCGGATCCGGCGACGAGCGGAGCAACCGTGAGATCCTCGAACTCATCCTGGCGCTGACGGGCCAGCCGCTGGACGCCTACGACACGGTGGCCGACCGGCCCGGGCACGACCTGCGCTACGCCAACGACAGCACCCCGCTGCGCGGGTTGGGGTGGCGGCCGGTATACGGCGACTTCAGCGCCGGCCTGGCCGCGACGATCGACTGGTACCGGCACAACGCATGGTGGTGGGCGCCGCGGAAGGGCGCCGCCGAGGCCAGATACCAGCTGATCGGCCGGTGAGCCGGTCGGTTCAGCGGTAGTTGCCGCGGATGCGCTGCCAGGTCTCGTGCATGAAGGTCGTCCGCACCGCGATCGGCCCGTTGAAGTGCCAGACGTAGGCGTACCGGATGAAGTCGAAGGTGTCCGGTGCGGCGATGATCGCGTCGAGGATGAGCCCGCGTTGCCGCGTTGCCGCCGGGGAGTCCGGCTCGGGCAGGGCGAACAGCGTGGCCGGCATGCAGTGCCCGAGGTTGTACGGCGGTGGCAGGAACCGGATCGGTTCGCCTGCCTGGCGGATCACGAAGTTCAGCAGCGTCTGGTCGATCCCGGCGTCGGCGCGGCGGCGTACCTCATCCAGTTCGGCGCGGTGGCGTAGGTAGAAGTCCAGGAGGGCGGCCGGCACGCCGGCCTGCTTGCCGGCGAACACCACCAGGCCGGAGTTGACGTACTCCCACCAGTCCAGCGTCACGCCCGGGAAAAAAGGCTGGTAGGCACGGATGCTGCGGTACACCCAGTCGCGGCCGGGATCCTGGACCCCGGCGAGCGTGCCGTCGGCCAGCGCGAAGAAGTCCGGCGTGTCCCATCGGATCATGGTGTCGGCATCGACGACGGCGACCTGACAGTCGCCGGGGCCGGTGTCGAGCAGTCGCTGGGCGGCCCGCCAGCGGTGCAGCATCGGCGGCGCACCGGCGAGATCGTCCTCCGGGCGGTCCAGCACGACCAGGTCGACGTCGTTTCGCCGGCACCACCAGTCCCAGGTGGCACGGGCGTACTCGACGTAGCTCAGGTCTGCGCGTACCGCGGGCGGCCGGACCGGTGCGCCGGGAATCGCCGCCATCACCACGTACCGTTTCGTGGGCATGCCAGAACTCCATCCTGCGGTCGGACCGTGCGGCGGTCGGCGCCGCATGGTGCGCACAGTGTGTGTCCGGCGGCTTGACCCGGCGTCCAGCGCAGGTCGCGTGACGGTCCACGATCGGAGGGTGACCCACCGCACCGCCCGTACGGCGTCCTAGGACGCTAGGTTCTTCGACTGGTCCGAACCGGCTGACGGCCGGATAACCTGGACATGGCCGCGATCGACAACACGATCATCAGGGGGTGGCGGGTGGCCGATCGAGCGGGCGCCGGCACGGTCACGTCACCCCCGGGCAGCGTACGAACCCCCGATCCCGCCGAGCGCGCCACCGCCGCTGCGCTCGACCGGGTCCGTCCCGACCTCGCCGGGCCGTACGCGGCGGCGCTGCCCGGCGCCCGGGCCGCCGTCCTCGGCCGCCTCTGGGGCGCCCTCACCAGGGAGCCCATCGCTGGCGTCGAGAGCGTCACCACGAACCAGAACGATGTCGTGGTCCACCTCGCCGGCGGCCGCCGGGTAAGCGGCCCGGCGACGCTCGCCGAGCCCTTCACCGCCGCCCCGGACGGGTTCGCGTTGACGCTGGACGGCGCCGGGTATGATCACCCGGCCGCCCTCCTGCACGCGCTCCGGCTGCCCGGCCATGCCGACCGGCTCCGCGCCGAGCTGTCCGACTCGGTGGCGAACCTCGCCCTCGCCCGCGCCGCCCAGAAACCGGGCGGCGCAACCCTGACCGGACTGGATCCGGCCGACGCGGAGCAGCTCGTCATCGACGGCCACCCGCTGCACCCCTGCTGCCGTACCCGGCTCGGGATGTCGACGGCCGAGGTCCTCGCGTACGCTCCCGAGCACCGCCCGATCGTCGCCCTCGAATACGTCGACGTCCCGGCCGACCGGTGGGTCAGCACCGGCACCGGGCTGCCACCGCCGCCTCCTCATGCACCCGTGGCAGCGCGAGCACGTCCTCGACCGGTACCCCGGCCTTCGCCCCACCGGCGACACCGTCCCGGCCCGCCCGCTCATGTCCCTGCGCACCCTCGCCGTGGACGGCGGACACGTGAAGACCGCCGTCGACGTACAGATGACCAGCGCCGTCCGCACCGTCTCCGCCGCCGCCATCCACAATGGACCCCTACTGTCCACACTGGTCGCCGGCACCGGCCTGGTGGACCTCATGGCGGAGACGGCGGCCGGCGCCGTGCTGGTCGACGGCGCGCCCTGCCGCAGCCTCGCGATGGTCCGCCGCCGGGCACCCCGCCCGGCGGCCGGCGAGGTGATCCTGCCGGTGGCCGCGCTCGCCGCCCGGTCACCCGCCGATGGCCGCCCACTCGCCGCCCGCGCCATCACCATCGGGTACGCGGGGAGCCCCGCCGGTTTCTTCACCGACCTCGTCAACCTGCTGTTTCCGCCCCTGTCGGCGCTGCTGCACCTGGGCGTCGCCCTGGAGGCGCACGGTCAGAACATGTGCCTCGCGCTGCGCGGCGGCCGGCCGGTCCGCCTGTTCTACCGTGACCTCGGCGGAGTCCGGGTCAGCCCACGTCGACTCGCCGCCGCCGGCCTGCCGGCGCCACCGTTGCGCGGCGACCTCTCCACCGACGACCCCGAGACCCTGCGGACCAAGCTCGCCGCGGCGCTGCTGTCGTCCGTGGTGAGCGAGCAGGTCGCGCTGCTGGGCCGCGAATACGACACCGACCCGGCGCAGTTGTGGAGGATCGCCGACCGGGCGCTGGCCCGGGCGTACGACGCGCTGCCCGACACCGCCCGCGCCGACAGGGAGGCGCTGCGCGCCGAGCCCTGGCCGGTGAAGGCCACCACCTCGATGCGACTGGCCGACGACCCCCTCGACGACCAGTGGACCTGGCTCGACAACCCGCTACGAGAGCGATCATGACAACCCTCGCCCCCACCGCCCTCGCCGCCGCGGTGGCGACCGCGCGTACCCAGCTCGACGCCGCCGCGCCCGACCACGGCGCCGACCTTGGCTCCGACTTCGGCCGGGCCTTCGACGCCGCGCTCCCCCGCGCCGCCGAGGTGATCGCCGGCCGGCTGCTCGGCGCCGCGTACCGCGAAGACCTCGCCGGCGTCCGCGGCACGCTGGGCCGGCTCGCCCACGGCGTACACGAACATGCCTTCGACCGCGCCGAGCCGCGCCTGGTCCGCGACCCGGTCCGGGTGCTCACCGAGTTGCCCGACCAACTCGGCAGCCGGGACCTCGCGGCCGAGCTGGCCGACGCCGTGGTCAAGCTGGCCCTCGCCGTCGCCCGGCCGGCCCCCGCCCCACCGGCCGGCCGGTCCGCCGACGAGCGGGCCGCCTATCTGGAACGGCTGTCCACCGAGGGACACAACCTGCACCCCTGCGGGCGTACCCGGCTGGGCTGGACGATGGCCGACGCGCTCGCCTACGACCTGGAGGCGCCCGCAATCCCGCTCGGGTTCGTCGCGGTCCGCCGCGACCTGCACATCGGCGACGACGTCGGCGCGCTGCTCGGCATCGCCCCGCCCGGTCCCGGGTACGCGGTGCAGCCGGTCCACGCCTGGCAGCTGGACCGGATCGTCCGGGACCGGTACGCGGACCTGGTCGCGGGCGGCGCGCTGGTCCCGCTCGACGGGGTGGCTGTCGGTGCCACGCCCACCGCCGCCCTGCGCACCCTGCTGCTCGACCGGCTGCCGGGCCAGCCCCGCCGGTACCTCAAGGTGTCGCTCGACATCCAGGTGACCTCGACGCGGCGGACCATCTCGGTCGCCAGCACCCGTAACGGGCCGGCGCTGTCCACCCTGCTGCACCGGCTGCTGGCCGGCGAGCCGCGGGTGCTGCTGCTTGCCGAGGAGGCCGGCGCCGCCGGGCTGATCGGCGCGCGGCACCGTGACCTGGCCGCGATCGTGCGGCGCGGGCTGGACGGGCAGTTGGAGCGCGGCGAGCAGGCGGTGCCGGGCGGCGCGCTGTACGCGACAGCACCTGGATCGGCGACCGGAACCGCCCAGCCCGTGGTCGCCGACCTGGTCGACCGGTATGCGACCCGGCGCCGGCTGACCGACCGGGCGGCGGCCGCCGCGGCGTTCCTGGCCGAGTACGCGCGCCTGCTGCTGCCGCCGCTGCTGCGCCTGGCCACCCGGCACGGCATCGCGATCGAGGCGCACCTGCAGAACTGCGTGCCCACGTTCCGGCACGGCGTACCGCACCGGCTGGCGCTGCGCGACTTCGCCGGGCTGCGGGTGCTCCGGCCGCGGCTGGCCGGCAGCGGGCACGCGCTCACGCTGTGGCCGGAGTCGGTGATCGGCACCGACGACGCCGACGTGATGCGGTCGAAGCTGGCGTACACCGCGCTCCAGGCGCACCTGGGCGAGCTGGTCGTCCGGCTGGTCGACTCGCACGGCCTGGACGAGGACGCCGCCTGGCGGTCGGTGCGCGAGGTCGTCGACGAGGTGTACGACGAGCTGCGCGGCGACCCGGCCGTCGCCGGCGACGCGGCGGCCGACCACGCGTTCCTCACCGCCCCGCAGGTGCCGCACAAGGCCCTGGTCCGGATGCGCGTGTGCGGCGGCGGCGACCTGTACGTGCCGGTGCGGAACCCGCTCCACCCGTCGCGATGAGCCCCCAAGATCGGCGCAACTTCCCGGAAACAGTGGCCTCCGGCGGGGGTTTTGGCCACAACGTGCCGGAAGTTGTGCCGATCATGGACGCGCTGCGAGCGGTGCCCACGCCGGTCTGTGCCTATGTGTACGACCGGACCGCGCTGCGCCGGGCGGCCGCCGACGTGCGGGCCGCCCTGCCTGCCGGGTCGACGCTGCTGTACGCGGTGAAGGCCAACGGTCACCCGGACGTCGTGGCGACACTCGCCGCCGAGGTGGACGGGCTGGAGGTGGCCTCCGGTGGCGAGCTGGATCTCGCGGTCGACGCTGGCGCCAGGGAGATCGCGTTCGGCGGGCCGGCCAAGACCGACGCCGAGCTGGCCGCCGCGGTGCGGGCCGGTGCGCTGGTACACGTCGAAAGCACTCTGGAGCTGCACCGGCTCGCGGCGGCCGGTGGACAGCGGATCGCGCTGCGGGTGAACCGCGCCGACGTCGGTCTCACCGGTAGCCACCGGATGACGGGCGTACCCACACCGTTCGGCATCGACGAGTCCACATTGGACGAGGCCGTCGCCACCGCCCGGTCGCTGGGCCTGGCGCCGATCGGGTTCCACCTGCACGCCGTGTCCAACAATCTCGACGCCGCCGCGCACGCCGGGTACGTCCGCGACGCGGTGGACTGGTCGGTGGCGGCGGCTTCCCGGCTCGACATCGACCTCCACTACGTCAACGTGGGCGGCGGCTTCGGGATCGACTACACCGGCGGCTCGCGCTTCGACCTGGCCGCGCTGCGGTCCGGCCTGGCCGGGCTGGACGGGCGGCGGCTCGCCTTCGAACCGGGGCGGTACCTGGTCGCCGCGGCCGGGTGGTACGCCGCCGAGGTAGTCGACCTCAAGCGCACCCACGGCCGCTGGTTCGCGGTGCTCCGGGGCGGTACCCATCATTTCCGGTTACCGGCCGCGTGGGGATACAGCCACCCGTTCGCGGTGCTGCCGGTCGACGCCTGGCCCCACCCGTACCCGCGCCCCGAGGTCCGTGACGTGGCGGTGGACGCGGTCGGTGAGCTGTGCACGCCGCGTGACGTGCTGACCCGTGCGCAGCGGGTGGACCGGTTGCGGGTCGGCGACGTGCTCGTGTTCGGCAACGCCGGCGGCTACGGCTGGGACATCTCGCACCACGACTTCCTACGCCACAACCCGCCCCGCTTCGTCGTAACCGCCTGAGCCCCCCTCCCCGGGGATTCCTCGTCGATCTAGGACGAATGGTGGGCGATATGTTCCTTTTGGGGCACCATTCGTCCTAGATCGACGGGCCGGAGTGAGGACGCGGGTCTGGGAGTTCCTGAGTCGCCGCGGTGGCACGAGGGCCGGCTGTGGTTCTGCAACTGGATCGACCGGCAGGTCGTCGCGGTCGACATGGACGGCACGCCGGAGGTCCGGCACACCCTGGAGCCGGGCAGCCACGCCATGGGGTACTCCATCGACTGGCTGCACGACGGCAGCCTGCTCGTGACCGGGGACAAGGTGCGCCGTCAGCGGCCGGACGGGTCGATGGTCGTCCTCGCCGAGCAGCACGCGAACGAGATCGTCGTGGACGGGCATGGCAACGTCTACGTCAACGGTGCGGACTTCGACTTCGTGGGCGGCGGGGCTCCCAAGCCGGGCTACATCAAGCTCGTCACACCGGACGGGACAGTCCGGCAGGTCGCGGACGACATCCAGTTTCCCAACGGCATGATCATCACGCCGGACGACCGGACGCTGATCATCTCTGAGTCGTTCGCCCGCCGGCTCACCGCGTTCGACATCGACGCCGACGGAGAGCTGTCCGGCCGCCGGGTCTTCGCCGAGGACCTCGGCCCGGACGGCATCTGCCTGGACGCCGAAGGCGCGGTGTGGGTCTCGACCGGCGGATTGTCGGTCGCCCGCGTCGCCGAGGGAGGCAAAGTCCTGCAACGCATCGAACTGCGCGAGAACCGGGCACCGTTCGCGCTGATGCTCGGCGGCCCGGACCGGCGGACCCTGTTCATCATGACCGCCGAGTGGCGCACAGCCGACGGCATCACCGACAACCTGCGGCGGTTGACCGAGGGGCCCCGCACCGGAGAGATCCTGACCGTCCCGGTCGAAGTGCCCGGCGCCGGGCGGCCGTGACCATCGCCGCAACTTCCCGGAAGTTGTGGCCTCAGCACCGTACTGAGGCCACAACTTGCCGGAAGTTGTGCCGAACTTTTACTCGGGCTCGGCGACGAGCCGGCGGCGCCGGGCGGCCAGCACCAGGAAGCCACCGAGCGTGATCAGTACGCTGCCCAGGCCGACGACCAACGCCACGTCCGTGCCGGTGATCGGCAGCCCGCCGCCCGCTGAACCGCCAGTCCCCCCGGTCCCGTCGCCGCTACCGCCGCCGGAGCCGCCGCTCGGGCAGGTGCTGGGCGCCGGGGCCGGCGTGCCTCCGCTGGTGTTGGCCGGGGTGTCGCCGCCGACCCACATCTCGTCGATCTTCAGCTTGTTGGCGTACTCGGTGAGGTTCGCCGCCGCCCACGTGGTCTTGACGGTCAGCCGCACGTACCGGGTCGATGGCACGCCCAGGTCGATCGTCTGCACCGCGCGGGCGCTCTTCATCACGCCGATGGTGACCGGTGTCCAGGTGGTCCCGTCGGAGCTCACGTCGACCGTGTAGTCCTTGATCCGGGCCGAGTCCTCCGGGTGCCCGAACGAGACCCGGGGCTGCGTCGACGACCACTCCTTCTGGTTGATCGCCAGGTACGCGGCCTTCTTGGAGCTGCCCAGGTCGAGCGTGATCGTGGCCGGCAGGGTCCCGTTGTTGTCCCACCACTTGTAGTAGTCGTACTTGCCGTCGGCCAGGTTGGACGCGTCATAGCCTGGCGCGGACACCGACGCCGCCGCCTTGACCGAGCCGGCCGGGTAGATGCCGGTGCGGCCGCTGGTCTCCACCTTGAACACCGTGTCGTACGGGTCCCAGTTGGTTACCCCGTTGATCGTCAGGTACCCGGCGTTCTGGGTGAACCCGAACTCCTGGCAGGTCCGCACGTCGGTGACCTTCTTCACCACGTACCCGTTGTCGCGCAACGTCAGCGAGGTGCCGGCGGTCGGCTTGTCGATGGCGTGCACGTACTGGAGGTCCGGGTTGGTCTTGCTGATCGTGGTGAACCCGTACGCCCCGTCGTTCCAGGCACCCGGCTCCAGGCCGCCGTACATGTACCCGCCGCCCTCGACGCCGTGGATCGACTCCCAGATCGGCGTCAGGAAGCCGTTGGCGAAGTTGTTGAACGCCTCCTGGTTCGGCGGGAAGTCACCGTTGACCTTGGACGTCTCCGCTTCCAGGGCCTTGCTGGACGCACCGACGTTGGAGATCAGCCGCCCGATGCTCAGCTTGTAGTCCACCGGGGAGCCGCCCGCCTGGCTGGCGCCATCCCCGTCGTACCACCAGTTGCCCTTGCTGGGCAGCTTGTAGTCGGACTCGGTCAGGCGTGGCATCGAGGTCCACAGCGCCGAGTTGTAGTCGTACGGCGGGGTCATGCCGGTCTTCTGCTCGTTGGAGACCGTGTCCATCTCCGGCGTGTCCTCGTTGTTGTTGGACAGCAGCATGTCCGGGCGCAGCTGGTGGATCTGCTGGTACAGGTTGTGCTGCTCCCAGTACGCGTTGTCGTTGTCGATCCAGAATCCGGCGAGGTCGGGGTAGTTGCGCATGACCTCGAAGAAGTTGTCGTAGCTGTACTCGCCGAAGCCGTTGCGGGTGTGCAGGTCGACCGGGTGGCCCTTGAACTTCGAGTACTCGGCCGAACCGCGCAGCCAGTCGGTGGTGGGGCACGGCATGGTCTGGCTGGCGCAGTGACCGCCCTGGCTCCACCACTGCGGGTCGTCGGTCATGTACAGGATGACCTTGATCCCGGCGGCCTTCCCCGCCGCGATGGTCTCGCCGAGGAAGTCCCGCTTGGTCGAGCAGCTACCGGGAATCTTCGATGGCCAGGCCCGGGCGTAGCCGAGCCGGCTGTGGAAGGTGGTCAGCACGATGTAACCGGCGTGCAGCTTCTTGGCCGCCGAGATCCACTTGTTGGCGCTCCAGCCGCTGTTGGTGACGTTGGCTTCCCACTTGGCGCAGTCCTCGTCGCCCAACTGCGGCTGAGTCGGGTCGCCGGTGTCGGTGCGCAAACCCCAGTGCAGGAACAGCCCGGCCGTCGCGTTGCGCAACCAGGTCTGGCGTGGGTTGAACAGTTCGGCATGCGCCGGCGGCGCGCCGACCGTGGCCAGCGCCAGGCTGAGAACCCCGGTGAGGATGGCGAGCCGGGTGAGCGCCCACCGCCGGATCGCTATGGTCTTGATCATCGTTGCCTCTCCCCCGCCCCGCCGGGCGCCGACGGTGGGGCGTCGGTGCGCACCGATGGGGGCGGGCCTCCCGCTGCGGTCGCCATGTCGAGCCACCCGCGAAGGCGTGCAAGCGACCCGGAGGTAGGACGTTTCCCCGGCACGCTGCTGGGGCCGGCGGCGCCCTGACCCGTCGAGTCACGCCGGCCGTTCGCGCCACGTGCCGCTGGACGCCGGGTGGACGGGCCGTCGGACCTTTTGCGGGGAACCTGACCGAACATAGGATCTCTGCCTTCGGCCGTCAAGACATCGGCACCTGGGAATACGCCCGGAGCCGGGCTTCGTCACCGTGCGCTGAGCAACGTCTCGCGGTGAGCCGCACGACGGTCCGGCAGAGCACATAGAGTGATCGCAGACCGCGATTGGCACGTCAGGAAAGGCGTTCTATCCGGCCGGCCTGCCGCACCGGCGCGAACTGTCGCGCCGGCTGGGAATCACGGACGCGACCTGGCCGCCCTGACCGGCCGCCGGCCTACGTCCGCGACCCCGGTCGTCCGCCAGACGAACCGTTCGGTTCCGCCGCCTAAGTTCTCGGTGGCAAAGGGTGGCCGTCACTCCCGGATGAACCCGCAACCAATAGATCGGGTTACTTACCGATGTACCGCCCGCTGCTGTCGGTGGGCATCGCCATCCTGCCCGCCTTCCCTCGGTGGTGTCCACCGGCAGCGCTCCAGACGATAGCGCAGTGGATCGATGGGCTGTCCGCGACGGTAGCGACCTCGACGCCGGTATCTGGCGCCGCGTACACGCGCGCCGGACCACGGGCAGTTTCGAGGAGGAGTCCATGCAAACGTCACGAAGCAGCGCCCTGGTCGATGTCGGACGTCTCCCCCGACGGTCGATGTCACGGCTCGGCCAGACGCTCGGTACATTCGCCGATTGGATCACCGGTGACCTGGCCCGGCCCCGCACGGGCGGGGAGCAGGTCCTCCCGCCGTGTTGCACGACCGGAAACGATCCCGCGTCCGCGAACCGGCTCACCTCGTCGCTGGAGACCCAGCCGCCCGCGCAACGCCGCAATCTGGTCACCCCCGATGTGGACGGGGTGCTGCTGAGCCTCGCCGGACAGGTGGTCGACGACCGCCACCGCCCGGTGCCCGGGGCGATGCTGGAGTTCTGGCAGGCCCACGAGTCCGACCGGTACGGCAACCCGTTCTATCTGGTCCACGGCCACCAGCACACCGATGCCGGCGGTAGCTACGCCCTGGAAACCGTCGTACCCCGCGCCTACGGCACCCGGACCCCGCACGTACACGTGACGGTCATCACGCCGCACGCACCCGTGATCGCCACCGAACTGTTCTTTCCCGACACCATGCGCGTGTACGGGCTGGACATCCGCAGATTGAACTCCCGCGATCACCACATCGACCGTAGCCACACCATTTCGCTCGGTAGGCACGCGTGCAACCAGTATCCGGGGTCGTTCGATTTCGTCATCGGCGGAACCGCGTCGTGAGCGGCATCGCAAGCCTGATCGGTGTCGCCTCGGGGCCGCTGGCCGGCGCCTCGGTGGTGACCACCGGGGTGCTCGTGCTCGCCCTGAGACGCCGCCACCGATACCGGCCCAGTCACCGCCCCGGGATCCGGCGGCACGATGGCTCCGGCCGGGTCTGGGAGTTCGACTACGAGGCTGGCGACGGTCGCGACTTCATATTCGCGGCGGTGCCCCCGGACATGGACTGGACCGGCGGCGACGTGCTGGAGAATCCACCGTTACCCGCGCGCCACCGGACGAGTCGTCGCGCTCCCGTTGCCTCGACAATTGAACCAAGCGAATCAGTTCAGGTTACTCACTGATAACGGTTCATCGCCGTCGAACTGAAACGCACGTCACTGCCGCGGACTCCACAAAGGAGGCGACGTGAAGCCTCGAACGTTCCCCGAACTTCAGCCGGGCGAAAACCACCGAGCCGACGTTGACTCTAGCAGAGCTCCAGGCACACCACCATGTGCCCCGCGGTACAACGCAACGAGCGGGGAAGTCCCGTTGGACGCCGACCGCATCCTTTGGCGCAGACGCGTCGCCTACATCGCCGCGCTGCTCGCGCTGACCGCCGGGTACCCGATCCTGCCGGAACCCGGACGCCGGATGGATCTGCTGCTCGCGTCCTGCCTGTGCGTACCCGTCGTGTCCAGCGTGCTGGGACGCGCGAGGATCCGCGATCGCCGGCCGTGGTGGCTGCTGTGCGGCAGCGTGGTGACGTTCCTCATGGCCAATCTGGCGCAGCTCTGGGTCGTTGTCGTCCCGGTGGCGCAACCACTCGTGACAGTGTCCCGGATCGGCGCCTGCGCACTCGCCTTCGCCACCGCGGTGGCGGTGGTGGCGCGCAGCCGCCACGTCGACGCGGGCGCGCTCATCGACGGCATGATCGTGTTCATGGCCGCCGCCGGCCTGCTCTGGAGCACCGTGATCCTGCCCAGATTGGTGGCGACCCAGCAGGGGCCGGCGGTCCAAATGTCCACCTTCGTCACTGTGTTCGGCCTCGGCGCGCTGGCCGGCGCGCTGGCTCAACTGGTACGGACGACAGCGGGCCGTCCCCCCACGCTGTGGCTGTTGGTGGTCGGGCTCACCGGGCCGCTGCTCAGCCAGACCGTCGTGGTGTTGCGCTCCGGCCCGGCAAGCGTCGCGGCAGCGATGATCTGGCTGGTCGCGCTCGCCGCGCTCGGCCTGTTCGGATTGGATCCGGCCGCCCCACGACTGCTCGAACACACGCCGGCTACACCACATCCGCTGACCGCCGGCCGGCTCGTCCTGCGGGGTGCGGCGCTGGCGACGGTACCGCTCGTGCTCGGCATCCAGGAGCTGGCGAGTCCCCGGGTCGGAGGCCCGCTGCTCGCCGTCGCCGGTGCGACGATCGCGGCCCTAGCGACCATCCGCAGTGGACGGTCGGCGGTGGAGCATGCCCGTAACCAGCGGGCCCTGCTCCACCGGGCCACCCACGACCCGCTGACCGGCCTGCCCAACCGGGCCGAGTTCATGACCAGACTGGAAGATGAGCTACAGGGGCCGTACGGCTGCCTCGTTCTGTTCTGCGATCTCGACGGCTTCAAGAAGGTCAACGACAGGTTCGGGCACGCGGCCGGTGACCGGGTCCTGGTCGAGGTGACCCGACGGCTCAGCCAATGTGTACGCGAGCACGACACCGTCGCGCGCTTCGGCGGTGACGAGTTCCTGATTCTCTACCGGGAGGCCGGCCCCACCGACGCGGAAGCGCTGCGGGACCGGATAACGCTGGCGCTGGCGCCGCCGGTGGAGCTGGACGGTGGATCGGTGGTCGTGAGCGCCAGCGTCGGCACGGTCGTCGGCCTGCCCCAACCAGGTGGCGAGCCGGCCGAGGCGCGCGCGCACCAGCTCATCCACCAGGCCGACACGGAAATGTACGCGGCTAAGCTGCGCCGGCTCGGGCCTGGCCCGCGCCCGGGGGCCGCCGCGAACGGAGGGTCGGGCGCGACGCTGCTGAACACCGCGACGCCGAGCTGGAATCTGGTCTGGCGGCCGGCCGACGTCGACACCACGATGTCGTTTCCCCGATACTGAACCATTCCTAATTATTTCGGTGCCACCAAAAGGCATATTCCGGCCCTGTGTTGAACCCGAAGAATCAATTGTCGTTACTACTGATGTAACACCCACTCGCCGCCGGCGGACATCACTCAAGTATCCGTCTCCCCTACTTCGTGATGTCCGCCGGCGGCACCACCCACCGGATACCGCGACTTCGAGGAAACAACGAGGAGATGTCGTGGCTCTTGGCACGCTCCCCACCTCCGACCAGGTCGGTCGCGTCCTGGCCGGCCGTCTGGTGACCATCCGGATCGGCCGGCCGGCATATGTCGTTGGTTCGGCGATCCTGGTGGCCGGGTATCTGTTTCTACCCGGTCAATGGCGGAAACTGGATCTCCTGCTCGCGTCGGGGTTATGCGTGCCGGTCGTGGCGATTGGCCTCCGTCAGGTGAAAACAGTGAACCGGACACCGTGGTTGTTGCTGTCCGGCGCGGTCGTCATTTTCATAGGCGTCGACGCGACCAGCGGGTGGCCCACGATAGCCGCGTCCGCGGACACGCCGGCGACCGTCCTGCGCGTGGCGAGCGGCGCGCTCGTCCTCGCCGCGGCGGTGGCCGTCGTCGGGTACAGCGGGCGCCTCGCCACGGGCGCCGTCATCGACCGGATGATCGTCTCGATGGCCGCCGCCGGCCTGTTGTGGAGCATCGGCATCCTGCCCTGGCTGGCCGCCACCCACCGCGGGCCGGTCACGGAGATCGCCACGTTCGCCGCGGTGTTCGGGCTGAGCGCGGTGGGTGGGGCACTGGCCTGGTCGCCTCGCCCGGCCGCGGACCACACCAGGGACGCCCGACCGCGCCTGTTGCTGATGGTCGCGCTCGCCGGCGCACTGGTCAGCGCGACCACGGCCCTGCTGCGGTCCGGGCCGGTGGCCACCGCGACCGGCCTGGGCGCCTGCGCCGCGCTCGGCCTGCTCGCGTTGGATCCGAGCGCGCCGCGGCTGGTTCGGCGCATACCGCGGCCGCCGGAGTCACACACCATCGGCCGCCTCATTCTTCGCGGCGCCGCCCTGGCGACCGTACCCGCTGTGCTCGGGATCTATCACCTCACCAACCCCCAACTCAGCGGTCTGACGCTCGCCGCGGTTGGAGCGACGATCGCCGTGCTCACGACCCTGTGCGCCGGACGGTCCGCCGCCGAGTACGCCCGTACCGAGCGGGCGCTGCACCACCGGGCGACCCATGACGGGCTCACCGGGCTGTCGAACCGGGCCGAGTTCATGGCCAGGCTCGCCGCCGAACTGCGGCGCCCGTACGGTTGCGTCGTCGTGTTCTGCGATCTCGACGGCTTCAAGACCGTCAACGACCGGTTCGGTCATGACGCGGGCGACCGGCTGTTGGTGGAGTTCGGCCGTCGGCTGCGCTCCTGCGTCCGGGAGCATGACACCGTCGCGCGGTTCGGCGGCGACGAGTTCCTCATCCTCTACCGCGAGGCGGGCAGCGCCGACGCGACGGCGCTCTGCGAACGGATCCGGTTGGCATCGCAGGCACCCGTCGACCTGGGTGCGGCCTCGGTGGTCCTCCGGACGAGTATCGGCGTCATGGTGGGCAGCGGACCGGTCGTCGACCCCGAGGGCCGCGCCCGCATGCTGGTGTGTCACGCGGACAGCGAGATGTACACGGCGAAGCGCAGCCGCAGGTCGCGGCAACCCATGGCGCTCAATCCGACCGATCAGCCGGCCGCTGGCCGGCTCAACGCCGTCAACCGGGCGGCGGCGCTGGACTGGGCGGCCGCCAACCACGACACGAATACGCTGTCCTTCGACAACGGGCGATGAGCCGCGTCCGGACCTACGAGGAAGGTCCCTCGATCCGCTGCGCCGCCCACGCGGCGAGCTGAGCCCTGGACCGCAGGTCCAGCTTGTTACGCACACTGCGTACCTGCGCCTCGACGGTGCGTATCGAGGTGCCGAGCCGGTGGGCGATCTCGTGGTTGCGCAGGCCCTCCGCGACGAGGCGGGTGACCTGCCACTCCCGACCGCTCAACGGGGCCGGGGGCTCCGACCAGGTGTCAGCGAGGGCGTACTCGACCGCCTCGGCCTCAGACATCTGGCGCCCCGCCTCCATCGCCGCCTGTACGCGGGACGGCGGCAGCTCCCGGCGAGCCTGCTCCAGCGCGCCGGGAAGGTCCCATTGGCGGTCGGACTGCCAACGACTGCGTTCGCGGATGGTCCCGGCGACGGCGACCAACCGCAGGAACCGGTCGAGTCGCCCGGTCCGGGCGGCGATCATCGCGAATCCCTCGAACGGGAACGGTGACGGGGAAGGCATCTTCCCGTTCGCCGCCAGCGCCTCCGTGAGGTAATGGCTGGCCTGGCGCAGATCGCCGCGGTCGCACGCGATCGAGGCGGCGGTGTCGGTCACCGCGCTCACCAGCCGCGGGCCGCCTTCGGCGCGCACCAGCGGCAACGCCTCCTCGGCCAACGCGGCTGCCTTGTCCAGGTCGCCGAGGAGCTGGAGCGCAATGGCGAGGTTGTGCCGGCACATGGCGGTCGCCAGGTCGTCGCCGCTGTCAAGGCTGAACCGTAGACACTCGTACATGACCGTAAGCTCGGCCCCTAAGTCGCCACTCCAACCCAGCTCGCGGCCGTACACCGACAGCAGTTGCGACATCACCCAGGGCCGGTCACGGTGCCGCTCCAGCTCGACCGCGCGTTCGATCATGCGCAGCGCCGCCCTCTGGTGGCCCGCGTCGAAGGCCAGTCGCGACGCCTGTGCCAGTGCCACCGTCCGGTAGGGCGAATCCGGGTCGGTGTTGCGCAACGCGCGCGCCAGAAAGGCCCGGGCGCTCCGGGTGTGCCCGCGCAGCCGCCGCGCCAGACCGAACGCGGCGGCGAGCATCAGTTGCCGGTCGTCGATGCCCCAGTCGACGGTCTCCAGGACATGGCCGAGGTTGTCCGCTTCGCGGACGATCCGGTTGGTCGGATCGGCCCGCAGTTCGCCCTGCTCCAGCAGCGGGAGAGCGACCGACATCAGATAGTCCCCGAGCAGGTCGTAGGTGGCCGCCTCCTCGCCGTGCGCGGCCAGCTTCTCCCGCCCGTACAGACGGGTCGTCTCCAGCAGCCGCAGCGGCGACGCCAGCAGGGAACCCGGCGGCGCCGACGTGATCAACGACTTGGCCTCCAGGCGGAGAATGGCCCCCAGTACCGCCTCGCTCGGCACGTCGGCGTCGCCACATACCCGCTCGGCGGACTCCGGTTCGAACCCGCCGGCGAACACCGACAGCCGCCGGAACACCGCCTGCTCAACCGGATCGAGCAGGTCATACGACCATTCGAGGGCGGTACTCAAGCTGCCGTGCCGACCCGGCCGGGTCGGCACCGGGTCGGTGAGGGTTAACAGCCGGTCGTCGAGCCGCTGGGCGAGCTCAGGCGCCGATGTGGTGCCCGCCATCGGCGCGACCAGCTCGATCGCCAGTGGGAGTCCTTCCAGCCGGGAGCAGATGGCGGTCAACGCCGCGGTGTCGCGCGGGCCTAGCGCGCCGAACCGACCGAGTGCCCGAGCGCGTGCCACGAACAGAGCGACGGCGTCGCTGTCCAGGGCCGCCTCTGTTCCCGCCGACGGGGAGTCGGCAGCGGTGAGCGCCAGCCCGCCCAACCGGTACACGACCTCGCCGGGTATGTGCAGCGCCTCGCGGCTGGTGGCCAACACCACGAGGCCGCCGCAGCTACGCAGCAGGGTCTCCAGCAGGACGGCGCACGACTCGACCACATGTTCACAGTTGTCAATCACCAGCAATGCGCTCTGATCGGCGAGAAACCCGGCGATGCCCTCGACCGGCGGGTCGTCGCGTTCGAGAACACCGAGCGCGTCGCCGATCGCGCCCGCCACCAGGTCCGGCTGCGTCACCGACGCGAGTTCGACGCGGTAGACACGGTCGGCGAACCGGTCCGCCGCCCGATCGGCCAGCTCCCAGGCCAGCCGCGTCTTCCCGACACCCCCGGTGCCGGCGAGCGTGATCATCCGCGCGGTGTCGAGGAGCGTGGTCAGGTCGGTCAGCTCGCGCGCCCGCCCGACAAAGACTCCAGCCGCCGGGGTCACGTGCGCCGTCACCGTCTCGAACCGCTGTCGCGCTGCCGAGCCGACCAGGCACCGACCGCGGTCCGTGAGCCGAGCCGCAGCGCCTCGCGGGCGCTCCTGACCTCGGCCTCGACGGTCCGCACGGAGGTGTGCAGGCGTTCGGCGATCTCCCGATTGGTGCGTCCCTCGGCGATCAGTTGGGCGATCCGCCGCTGCCGGTCGGTGAGCGGCGCGCCGACCGGCTGGCGGTCGGCCGGAAGTACCGCGTCGCGGTCGGCCGCGTACCGTGACAGCGCCTCCCGCGTGAGGCCATGGCCGGCGGCTTCGGCCTCAGCGGAGCGGTCCGGGCCGAGCGCCGCCCGGGCCGTTTCCGCCGCCGCCGCCACCCGGTCGTGCCACCAGCGACCGTCCGAGTAGCCGACCTCGATCCGGTCGCGAAGCTCACGGGCGGCCGCGAGCAGGCACAGTGCGCGTTCCGGTCGCCCCGTTCGCGCGGCGACGATGACCAGGCCCTCCAGGACGTCCGCCCGCTCCCATCGGGTCAACGGGTTGCCACCCGTGGCCTCGACAAGCGCTGCTTCGGCCGCGGCCAGGTCACCTCGTTCCAGGGCGATCGCGCCGGCCGTGTGCAGCGTCGCCACGTGGAGGTCCACGTTCCCGCTTGTCCTGAACAGCTCGATCGCCCGCTCAGCGAGTGGAGCGGCGCGGTCGGGCTCGCCGGCCCGGACCAGGAACCAGGCGTTCTCGCTCAGCGCCACGATCACCAGGTCGATCTCCTCTGCGGCCTCGGCGATCCGTCGGCACTCGTCCAGCGCGGCGACGCCGGAGTCGACGTCGCCGAGCAGAAACCAGCCCCACGCCATCGCCCGGACCATGCGGGCCAGCTGCATCGGCCGGTTCCAGTGCCGTTCGAGGTCCAGCGCCTTCTGCGCGAGGCGCAACTGGGTCGCGGGGTCGTCCCAGTCCCCACACCATGCGGCCGCGAGGAGAGCGGGTGGCCGGTAGCGCGACTCGAATCCTGCGCTGGCCAGGGCACGGGCCAGGGTGGCGCCCGTGCCGCGGGTGGGTCGCTGGGACTGCATTCCGTAGGCGAGCAGCAGGCGGCGCTCGTCGTCGACGCCCTCCAGGCGCTCCAGCGCGGCACCGGCGTGGTCAAGCTCCTGCGTGAACAGTCCCATATGGACGCCGAACTTCAGGAGGTAGGGTTCGATCTGCGCGCACAGCCACGACACCAGCACCTCGTTGGCCTGCCGCTCCTCCCCCGCCGCGGTGAGCCGCTCGTGGGCGAACTGCCGGACGGCCTCCAGCATCGAGTAGCGTGGCTCGCCTGCGACGCCGACCAGGCTGGACACCATCGACTTCGTGACGAGGTCCGCCAGAACGCCCGGCACGTCCGCTATGTCGTCGCCGCATATCGCCGCGGCGATTTCGGGTCCGAAGCCGCCGGCCAGCACTGACAGGCGACGAAGTGCTCGCTGCTGGTCAGCGCCGAGCAGCTCGTAGCTCCACTCGATCGCGGCGTAGAGGCTGCGGTGCCGCCCGTCGACGGCCCGCCCTTCGGCGGTGAGCGTGAACAGCCGGTCATGCAGCCGCGCCGCGATGCCGTCGACCGGCAACACCCGTACCGTCCTGGCCGCCAGTTCGATGGCCAGCGGTAGACCGTCCAACTGCGCGCAGATCGCCAGCACAGCCGGGGCCAGTTCATCGGTCAGCTCGAAGTTCGTGGCAGCCGCCTGGGCCCGATCCACGAACAGGCGTACCGCGTCACTGTCCCGGTATCCCGAGACGGTCGACGCGTCCACGGGATCGGGCACCGCCAGCCCGTCCAGCCGGTAGACCACCTCGCCGCTGGCCTCGACCGGCTCCAGGCTCGTCGCCACGATCGTCGCTCGCGGGCACCGGCTGGAGATCGTCTCGACCACGGCCCGGCAAGCGTCCAGGACCTGCTCACAGTTGTCCAGGATGAGCAGCACTTTGCCGTTGTCGAGCAGCGTGACCAGCTCAGGTATCGGGTCACGGTCGGCGGCGTTCACCCCGAGCGCCTCCACGACCGCGTCCATGACAGCGACCGGGTCAGAGATCGCGGCCAGCTCGACGAAATATATGGCGGCGAACGAGCCCTGAACGTACGCGGCGACTTCGCGGGCCAGCCGGGTCTTGCCGACGCCCGCCGGTCCGGTCAGAGTGATCAACCGTTCGCGATGCACCAGCCGGCGAACCTCGGTCAGCTCCGCCGCGCGGCCGATGAAGCCGTCCAGCGGCTGCGGCAGCGGCGAACGGTTCCGCCCGGCGCGGGTTCTGGCCCGGTACGCGCGCTGGCGACAGGCGCCGGAGCAGTATCGGGACCGGGCGCGGGGAGTGGGAATCGTCTTGCGGCACGCTTCGCATGTCGAGGACTCACCGGCCACGCGTCAACGCCCTCCGTGTTGTTGACCGCCGTGCCGGCGACAGTCGTGAATCAAGCTCCCTCGTTTCACAATAGCGCAATATGACGTGCGTCCGGCTGCGACGACGGTGTCCGAGGTAGCGGGCCGATCACCGCAAGAACCGCCGGGTATGCGCCGGGGTCGATCACATCGATGTCGGCGGAGAATACGCGCGGTTACCGACTCGCCACCTGATCGCGGCGAGCGCCGAGCACGAGCGCACTGTTGAAGCCTCCGATACCCCGGGCGACCACCAGCGCCGTACGTAACCGATCGACCCGCAACGGCTCCACCACGAACGACAGGCCGTAGCCGGCCGATTCGGGGTCGAGATTGACCGTCGCCGGCACGACACCGTGTCGTATCGCCAGCGCCGCCCAGGCCACGTCCAGCGGCGCGGCGCCCGAGTACAGTCGGCCGACCATGGCCTTCGGCGCGGTGACCAGGACGGCGCCGGCCCGGTCGCCGAACACGAGCCGCAGGGCGGCGACCTCGGCGGCGTCCCGGGCCGGGATGCCGGCCGCGTCGGCGAATACGACGTCGATGTCGTCGGGCGTCAACCCGGCCCGCCCGATGGCGGTCGACATGGCGCGGGCGAGCTGCCGACCGTCCGGCGCCGGCTCGACCTGGTGGTACGCGTCGTGGGTGGCCGCGTACCCGAGAATCTCGGCGTACGGATCCGCACCGCGCGACCGGGCGGCGGCGGCTTCCTCCACGACGACCATCGCACCGCCCTCACCGGGCAGGTACCCGTTCGCCGCCGCGTCGAACGGCCGGTACCCGCACGCCGGGTCGTCCGCGCCGCTCAGCGTGCCGAGATCCGCCTGGCAGACCAGCGCGTACGGGTTCAGCGACGCCTCGGTGCCGCCGGCGAGCACGGCGGCGCCGCCTCGGCGGATGATCCGCTGGGCCTGGCCGAACACGTCCAGACCACCCGCGTCGTCGGCGACCAGGACTCCGCACGGGCCCTTGAGCTGGTGCAGGATTGAGATCTGGCCGGAACTCGCGGCGTAGAACCAGGCGATGGACTGGTACACGCTGACCGATCCCGGACCCTTGGCCCACAGCGTCTGAAGCTCGCGCTGGCCGAACTCGTTGCCACCGGAGCTGGCCGCGGTCACGACCGACAGCGCGTACGGATCGCCGGCGCCCGGGTCGAGTCGCGCGTCGCCGAGGGCCATGCCGCTGGCCGCCAGGGCGTACCAGGTGAACCGGTCGGTTTGCGTGATCAGTTTGTGGCTGATGTGCTCGCGCTCGTCGAACCCGACGACCTGGCCCGCCAGCCGGATCGGCGAGGTCTCCGGATAGCGGGTGAACGGCGTGATCCGGCAGGCCCCTTCCAAGCTGGTCCGCCAGTGCGCGTCGACGCCGACACCGGTCGGGGCCACCACACCGAGTCCGGTGATGACAGCGCGCGGCCCCGTCACGACGCCCGCACGCGGGAGAACACCATCGCCGACTGGAACCCGCCGAACCCGCTTCCCACCGACAGCGCGTGGTCGACCCGCGCCTCCCGCGCGACCAGCGGCGTGTAGTCGAGATCGCACTCCGGGTCGGGGATCTCCAGGTTGGCGGTGGGTGGGATCGCGGCCCGTTCGATCGCCAGCGCACACGCCGCCATCTCGATCGCGCCGATCGCGCCCAAGGAGTGACCGATGGTCGACTTGATGGAGCTGATCGGAATCTGGTAAGCGGTTTCCCGAAAGCAACGTTTGAACGCCGCGGTCTCGTGCCGGTCGTTCTGCCTGGTCCCTGAACCGTGCGCGCTGATGTACCCGAGCTGGTCGGGTCGCAACCGGGCCTGCCGCATCGCGTCCATGATCGCGGCCCCCATCTCGACACCGTCCGGACGTAGCCCGGTCATGTGGAACCCGTTGGCGCGGCTGGCGTAACCGGCGACCTCGCAGTAGATCCGGGCGCCGCGCGCCTCGGCCCGCCGGAGATCCTCCAGGACCAGCGCCGCACCGCCTTCGCCCATCACGAAGCCCTGTCGGTTCGCGTCGAACGGCCGGGACGCGCGCTCCGGGTCGTCGTTGCGCGGGGTGGTGGCGCGGATCGCGTCGAAGCACGCGTACGAGATCGGCGAAATCGGTGACTCCGTGCCACAGGCCACCATCACGTCGGCCGAGCCGTCGGCGATGAGCTGCGCCGCGTACCCGATGGCGTCGATGCCGGCGGTGCAACCGGTGGACACCACGGCGGCGGGACCGTGTGCGCCGACCCTGACCGCCAGCTCGGTCGCGACCGATGAGGGGACAAAGGCCGGGTACATGAACGGCATCGCGTACCGGCCGTCCACCTCCCACAGCCGACCGCTGTCGCTGACGGCGACGTACTCCCGTTCGAGCCACGTCGTCGCGCCGACCGCGGTGCCGACGCAGACCCCGAAGTCCTCGGTGTCCTGGACCGAGTCGTCGATGCCGGCGTCGGCGAGCGCCTCGGTGCCAGCCACGAGCGCGAACTGCACGTAGCGGTCGGTTCGGCGGATCTCCTGGGCGGTCAGCCCGGCGGCGCGCGGGTCGAAGTCACACTCCGCCGCCACCTGGGACCGGAACCCGGTCGGGTCGAACAGCGTGACCCGGCGGGTGGCCGGCACGCCGCTGAGAATCCGTTGCCAGAACAGGTCCCGGGTGGAGCCGCCGGGCGCCACCACCCCGAGACCGGTGACCACGACGCGCCGAGGCTCCACTAAGCCTCCCGCGAACCGGCGAAGACGCTTGGCGCGGCCCCCGGGGCTTCGGTTTCGACGTGGCCGAGTTCCGGGCTCGGCGCCAGCGGGCTGAGGAAGAAGACCACCAGCGCCGGGTCGGCGCCGATGTTGGCGATCCGGTGCCGGGCGTTGATCGGGACGTACAGGGCCTGGTCGGCGGCCATCGACCGCGGTTCGCCGTCCAGGTCCACCCGGACCTCGCCGGCCACGACATGGAGGAACTCCTCCGAGTACGGGTGGTAGTGCTCGGCGATCGCCTCGCCCGGGTCGAGCCGGACGACACCCGAGAACCCGCTGACGCTGCCGACGGTCTTCGGCGACAGCATCACCCGGAGGTCGCCGCCGCGGCGGCGGTTGGCGGGCACCGCCGACTCGTCGACGATACGACGTCGACGCGCCTCGATCTCGTCCCGGATGAGCGCCATCTGGATCGGCGTGTTCTGGTTGATGCGGTTGGTCATTCCCGCGTCGTCGATCGGGGCGTCCGGTTTCATCGCGAACTCCTGGCGCCACCTCATCAGGGTGCGCCCGGGTTCCGGCTCCTCGTACTGCCAGGTGATCCGCATGTACTCAAACGGACCGGTCTCCACCCGGCGCGCCTGCACCGACCAGGTGGAGCGGTCGCAGGTCCGTTCGGAGACCCATGACCACGCCCGGCCGTCGTCGTCCGGGTACATGGTGAGCCGGAACAGCACGGTTCCCCGTGACTCGTCGAGGACCTCGACGGACGCGTACTCGGAGAACAGGTCCGGCCAGGATCGGACGTCGTTGGTCGCGTCCCAGACGAACCCGATCGGCGCGTCGATGTGGATCTGGTTGTCCGTATGGCCTGTCACGGTGACCTCACACGTTCGCGTTGCCGCGGAGCCGGTCGACGACGAGCGCGCGCACGTCGCTCGGCGTTGTCGCCGGCGCGAGGTCGTCCTCGATGTCCACGCCGGTGATCTCCTTGATCCGACAGGCGAACTCGGTCCGTGCCAGGGAGTCGAGTTCAAGATCCTCAAACGACCGTTCGAGGTCGGAGCCGTCGATGCCGGGGTCGGCACCGACCGCCACGAGCAGTCTTCCGATCGCCTGGTCGGTCAGGTCATCTCTGGTCACATCAATCTCCTTTAGCCGAGGACCGGTCATCTCGCGGCACCGCCGTCCGTGAAGCTAGCGGCGTCGGAATCGGCGAGCGTCCACCTTGGCGTGGAACCCGCGCCCCGTCTTTGGAAGGAGGCGCCCCGTTCGACGAACCGTCCGCATGGGTCGTCGGGCGCGCTTCCCGGTCTACTCGTGACAGGGCCGGCGTCCTGGGCCGTCGCCGTCATCGTGACGCCTCGCGCGGCTCTCCGTGCCACGTGTAGAACTCGGTCGCCACCGCGTCGGCGGGACCGCGCCAGGTCGCCGGGTCGTAGGCGGTGACGTGCGGGGCCAGCCGGGTGCTGAGCGCGGTGAAGTCGGGCCGGTCCGCCGCGCGGCGCAGTGCCTCGCCACGACCACCGGCGAACTCGACATAATGGAAGTAGAGGCCCTGGTAACTGAACAGGCGGCGGCACCGAACGCCCAGCGCCGCCGGTAGCTCGCTGGTGTCCGACTCCGCGAACAGGCGAGCGACCTTCCGGGCGTCGCTCGGCACCATCCGCGCGACGATCAGGGCGCTTTCCCCCATGTGGGTTCCTCCGCGAGTTCATCCGCTGCCGCTCAGATCCGAGGGCCTGTCGAAAGCCGAAACTAGGGCGTCGATTTCGGTACGTCGCCCGGCGCGGAGCGGAGATCGGTACCCCCTCTGCCGGCCAGGGTGTTCCACCGCTCGGGGGAGCCCGGGCCGGCCCCGGGGCGGACGAGTCCGCGCTCGTAGGCGTAGATGACGGCCTGTACCCGGTCGCGGACGTCCATCTTCCGGTACAGGTTCTGGACATGCGACTTGACGGTGCTCTCCCCTACCACCAGCCGGTCGGCGATCTCGTCGTTGCGGTACCCGCAGACCAGTAGCCTGAAGACGTCGATTTCGCGGTCGGTCAGCTCGACCAGTTCGGGCGCGGCCACCGTCGGGCCCACGGGACGGGCGGCGATCTCCCTGACCAGCCGACGGGCAACCGTCGGGGCGAGATACGCGCCGCCCGCGAAGATGGCGGTGACCGCCTCGATGATCTTCTCGGTCGGCGTCGTCTTCAACAGGAACCCGCTGGCACCCGCCCGAAGGGCCTCGAACACGTAGTCGTCGTGCTCGAACACGGTCAGGATCAGTACGTGCGGTACCGGTTGGCGGGTATCGGCGCGGATCAGCCGGGTCGCCTCCACGCCGTTCATCCCCGGCATGCCGATGTCCATCAACATGACGTCGGGGCGAAGCAGGCGGGCCAGTTGCACCGCCTCGGCGCCGTGCTGCGCCTCGCCGACGAGTTCGACCGCCGGCGAGTGGGCGAGCGTGTCGCGTAGCCCGGCCAGGACCAGTGGTTGGTCGTCCACAATGGCGACCTTGACCGGGCGGGCCGGTTGGTAGGTGACCGTCATGCCGCCGGCGCCTCGAGGCTCGCGATCGCGGTGTCGTCCCGCGTGATCGGCGTCATGCTCGTCCAGACCAACGGTATCCGCGCGCGGACCACGAACCACCCGCGGATGGTGCGGCCGGCCTCGAGCACGCCGCCGTAGTCGTGTGCCTGCTCGGCCAGGCCGACCAGGCCGAGGCCGAACCCCCCTATACCACGCTGGTCAGCCCGCTCCTCGTCGCCGCGCGTCCACACTCTCAGGTCGACATCGTCGTCGACGAACAGCTCGACGCGGACGTCCCGCAACTCGCCGTGCTTCATCCCGTTGATCACCGCCTCGCGCACGACCTGCCGGGCCAGCCGGCGTACACCCGGAGGCGGGCACACGTCGCCCCCGGAGACCTCCACCGGGATCGGCGGGGCGAGCCCGCGGAACTCGTCGATCACCTCGTACACCGCATCCATGACGGTGGTGCTGTCCTCGGCCAGGAACGCGCTGCCGCCCCGCAGCCCGTGGACGATCCACCCCATGTGGCGCATCGCCTGCTGCGCCACCTCGTCGATGGACGTCAATCGCTGGCGTACCCGATCGTGATCGGCAGATCGGGCGTTCAACGAGATCATGGTCAGCCGGTTCCCCACGGCGTTGTGCAGATCCCTCGCCAGTCTCCGTCGCTCCTCTCCCAGCATGATGTCTGCGGTGGTCGCCCGTACGGTGACTCCGGGTCGGTCCATCCGTCCTCCGTTCAGCGAGACTCCCCAACACAGCTACGTCCGAGGGAGGAGGAACCCTCGCCAAAAGTGATCAGAACTAGGTAGGCAATTTCCGCAGGCACGGACGGTCGTGGCGAGGCTACGGCGCGGCCGGATCCGGGTCGGTAACCACGAGGCGCCGGTACCGCCCGCCGAAGAAGATCAGCGGTTCGGCGTCGGCGACGGGATGCAGCGTCACGACCCGGCCGATGACAATGTCATGATCACCCATGCCCACCAACTGTTCGCCGATGCACTCCAGCACGGCGAGGGCACCGACCAGCACCGGCGACCCTGTGGTGCCGGGTCGCCACAACGCGGCGCCGAAGCGGTCCCGGCCCGGGGTCGCGAACTGTCGCGACAACTCCTCCTGCGCCGCGCTGAGTACGTTGACCGCGTACGCCGACGCGGTCGTGACGACGTCGCGAAGCTGCGACCGGTGCCCCACGCAGAACAGGACGAGCGGCGGGTCGAGGGACACCGGGCAGAAGGAGTTGATGGTCATCCCGACGGCCCCGCGCCGGGACCGGGTGGTGACGACCGTGACTCCCGTCGCGAACCGGCCGAGCGCGGTGCGTAGCGCACGCGCGTCGACGCCCAGCTCCACCGCCACCGCTCAGCCCTCGCCCGGCGCTGGGACCGCTCCGGCGGTACGGGATTTGAGCCGCAGCAGGGGTCCGGTCAGCGCGGTTGTCGCGAGGGCGATCAGGACAAGCGTCGTGAACAGGCGGCTGTTCAGCTTGCCGGACACCTGGCGCTCTGCCTGCCCGATCGACATCTGGTCGGTTCCTCCCCAGTGGACTGTCAACTTGACTGCCGGCGACGGCGACGGTAGGCACCCGGACGTGGCGCTGTCTTCCACCACGATGAGGAGGACCCGTCCCCGTTCCCGGGGGGAAGCGGGTCCGACATGGGGTGGTTGCCGGCATCCCACGCCGCTCCTAGCGTCGATGCAATGCGGGTGCGGTTGACCGATGCGCTGGGCCATGCACGCTGTGGACAGCGTCCGTGACATACGAGGAACCGGCGTCCATACCGGGAGACCACCCGCACGTGCGTCGCCACCGGCGACCTGGGCGGCTGGTCGCCTGGCTGGTCGTCGCATTGTGGATCGGCATTCTGGTCGCGGTCGCGCCGATCGGTTTCAAGCTGTCGTCGGTCCAGAAGGACGGCGTCACCGACTACCTGCCGGCCAGCGCGGAGTCTACCCGCGCCGCAGCGGTCACGGCCGCCCTGCCCGGCGGGCGGGCCCACGACTTTCTGGTGGTCTACCAGCGATCCACCGGGATCACCGCGGACGACCAGGCGGCGGCGAACCGGCATCTGGCGGCGGTATCCGCCCACTACGCCGACGCCGGTGCGGCCGTGACCTCGTCGCCGGACCGGAAAGCCCTGCTCCTGCGGTTGTCGGTCGGTGACCGCTACGGCGACGACGTGCGTCTCGCCACCGATCTACGAGCCGTGGTGGCAGATCACCCGCGCGGCCTCGACGTCAAGGTCACCGGGCCGTCGGCGGTCGGCGCGGACCTCAGCAAGGTCTTCCAGAGCATCGACGTGAAGCTCCTGCTCGCCACCGTGGCGGTGGTCGCGGTACTGCTGATTCTGACCTACCGCAGCCCGTTCCTGTGGATCGTGCCGCTGCTGGCGGTGGCGTGCGCCGCGCTGCTGTCGATGGCGATGGTGTTCCTGCTCGTCAAGGCGCTCGGGGTCACCGTCAGCACCCAGACGGCGTCGATCTTCAGGGTTCTGGTGTTCGGCGCCGGTACCGACTACGCGCTGCTGCTGACCGCCCGGTACCGGGAGGAACTGCGCCACAACCCCGAGGTACCGGCGGCCATGGCGAGGGCCATCCGCGGCGCGGTCCCGGCGATCGTCGCGTCGGCCGCCACGGTCGTCGCCGGCCTGCTCTGCCTGCTCGCCGCGGACATGAACAGCCTGCGCGGGCTCGGCCCGGTCGCGGCAACCGGCGTCGCCTGCACCGTCGTGGTGATGACCACGCTCTTTCCGGCGTTGCTGGTGGTCCTCGGCCGCCCGGTCTTCTGGCCCGCCATCCCGCGGCCCGGTGGGTCGTCCGACCGCACCGCCCGCGGGTGGTACCGGCTCGGACAGGGCGTCGCCCGGCACTGGGCGGTGGCCACGATCGGGGCCATCGTGGTGCTCGGCGTGCTCGCCGGAGGCCTGCACAGCCGGATCGGCGACCTTCGCGACGCCGACAAGTTCACCAAGCGGCCCGAGTCGGTCACCGGGTACCAGTTGGTGACCCGCCGCTTTCCGCAGTACGCGGCCCGACCGCTGACCGTTCTCGCCCGGCCGCCACAGCGAGACCAGATCATCGCGGCGGTACGCGAGACGCCCGGCGTCGCCCACGTCCTCCTCGGTCGAACCACCGCCGACTGGGTGGAGATCTCGGCGTTTCCGGTGAACCAGCCGGACACCCAGGCCGAACGCGACACGATCGTGCGCGTCCGCGACCGGGTACACGCGATCGCCGGTACCGGCGTGCTCGTGGGCGGCCAGGGAGCCGAGAACCTCGACCTGACGGTGACCACCGACCACGACCGCAACCGGGTCGTCCCGCTCATCCTCGCGGTGGTGCTCCTGGTGCTGGTCCTCCTGCTGCGCGCGATCGTGGCGGCGGTCATGCTCATCGTGACGGTGGTGCTGTCGTTCGCCGCTGCGATGGGGGCGAGCATCCTCGTCTTCACCCACCTGTTCGGGTTCAAGGGCCTCGACCCGACGGTTCCGGTGCTCGGGTTCATGTTCCTGGTCGCACTCGGGGTGGACTACAACATCTTCCTGATGACCCGGGCGCGGGAGGAGACGGCGAACGCGGGCGCCCGGAACGGCATGGTGGGCGCGCTCGCCACGACCGGTGGCGTCATCACCTCGGCCGGGCTCGTCCTGGCGGCGACGTTCGCGGTACTGGCCATGCTGCCCATCGTGCTCATGGTCGAGATCGGTTTCCTCGTCGCGTTCGGCGTCCTGCTCGACACGTTCGTGGTGCGATCCGTACTCGTCCCCGCGGTCGCCTTCGGTCTGGGCCGGTACGTCTGGTGGCCTGGGCGGCTGGCCGGGCCCGGCCGGGCGATCCTCACCCCGCCGGGTCCGGCGCCTGGTCCGGACCCGTCGAGCGGAGCGCCCGAGCCGGCCGGGTTGACCGGTTTGACCGGGTGGCCGGGGCCGACCGGGCCGGCGCTGGACGAGGAACGCTTCCGGATCGCCCGGGATCTGCATCACGTCATCGCCAACAGCATGTCGGCGATCAACGCCCACGCGGCGGTGGCGGCGCATCTGCTCCAGGCGAACCCCCGCCGCGACGACCTCGTGCTGGACAAGCTCGCGGAAACGATGCGGCGCGTCAACGACGCCGCCCGCGCCGGCATGGCCGAACTTCAGACCACCGAGGCACTGTTGCGTGGACGCGATGCGCCGCACAACGGCGTGCTGCCCAGCCTGCGCAACCTGGACGAGCTGACCCGACCGCTGCGATCCGCCGGTGCCACCGTGAAGATCGAGGTCACCGACGACGTGCGGCTTGTTCCCATGGTCCTCGACATCACCGCCTACCGCCTCGTCGAGGCGGCACTGGCCGACGCGTCCCGCAACTCCGGTATCCGTAACGTGTTCATCGGCATTTCCCGCGACGGGGGCTTCCTCCGGATCACGGTCGCCGACGACGGCAGGGCGGCTCATACCGGTACGGCGGGAATGGCCACGCGCGCCGGGCTGGTCGGTGGGCAGCTCACGGCGGCCCACTACCACGACGGGTACCGGATCGACGCCGCGCTCCCCTTCCCCGCCGCGCTCCCCTACCCGACCGACGATCTCGGACGGTGAACCGCGACGATGGGAATTCGCGTCGTGGTCGCCGACGACCAGGCACTCGTCCGTCACGCGTTCGGCATGCTCGTGGCGTCCGCCGGGGACATGGCGATGGTCGGCGAAGCGGCGACCGGCCACGAGGCGGTGCTGCTCGCGCGCCGTGAACGGGCGGACGTGATCGTTCTCGACGTCCACCTGCCGGACATGGACGGGATCGCGGTGTCCCGTCATCTCGCGATGGATCCGGTCCTTCCCCGGACCCGTACCCTCCTGCTGACCGTGTTCGACGACGACAACCTCGTCGTCGCGGCGCTGCGGGCCGGCACCCACGGGTTCCTGCGGAAGACCGCCGGACCCGCCGAGCTGCTCGCCGCGATCCGTACCGTCGCCGCCGGCGACCCCGTACTCTCCCCCGCGGCGACCAAGCTGATCATCCAGGGCTTCCTGCGGGCCGCCAGCGGCTGACCTGGCGGTCCGGCCCCACCCGTTGAACCCGACCACCGCGACCTGTGTATCAACGTAAGTGGATTCCAATGGGAACTGGCACCCGCACCGGGACCGGGAAGAGGCGTCGGCCGCCCGGCGATGGGCTCTCGTCCTGGCACATCGCGAGCAGATCGATCGCATCGTACGGGCGCGGCTGGCGGAACCCCTCGACGTCGAGGACTGCGTGCAGGAGGCCCTGGTACGCACCGTCTGCTTCGCCGACCTCGACGAGAGCCGGGTCGGCGCGTTCCTGACCACGACGGCGATCCGGCTGTGCTTCGACCATTACCGGCGACGGCGCCGACAGGACCGGGTCGCCGCGCGGGCGGCCGGTTCCGCGTTCATCCCCGGCCCCGAGGACCAGGTCTGCGACCGGCACCTGGGCGGGTGGCTGATCGCCCAGGTGGAACGCCTGCCGTTCCGGGAGCGACAGGTGATGCTCGCCCGTGCCAACGGGATGAGCGTCGTGGAGGCGGCGAACAGGTTCCGCATCTCCAAGAAGGCTGCCGAGGGCGCGTTCAGCCGTGGCCGCGCCCGCTTGCGGCTCCTGATCGAGGCCGAGACGTAGGCCGAGACGTAGGCCGGGATGTAGACCGTCCCGGTCAGTACGTTCCCGCGCGCAGGAGGGTCGCCGCGTGCCGGCCCGCCCGGGCGGAGATCGCCATGATGGTCAGCGACGGGTTCTGCCAACCCCCGGACGGGAAGCAGGCGCCGTCCGGCACGTACACGTTGGGGCAGTCCCAACACCGGTTGTCGGCGTCCAGGACGGAACTGTCCGGGTCGGTTCCCATCCGGGCGGTACCCAGATCGTGCACGTTCACTCCGGGTACCGTCAGCTTCTCGTCGATCTTCAGAAGCTTCACTCCGGCCAGCGCCGCGACCCGGTCGATCTCCTGGCGCATCGCGCGGTAGAGGCGGTCCTCGTGCGGCCCGTGCGACGCCTCGATGACCGGAACCGGTACCCCCCACCGGTCCCGGTCGGCGCCCAGTCGGACCCGGTTGTGCCAGGAGGGCAACATCTCCCCCTGGGCCGCGAACGTGCCCCACGGGCGCCCGTCGAAGACGAGGCGTTGCAGGCCGACCCACAGGCCGAACGGCCGCACCGGCGACCACGGGTCGGCCGGCACCGGGGGCGGGATCATCAGGCCGCGCTGGCGGGCCGAGTACTCGTAGCCGTCGACCGGCTGGTACGCGAGCAGCTCGCCGCCCGCGGACATCACCGGATGGTCCATCAGGCCACGGCCGACCCAGCCGGTCGAGTTGCCCAGTCCGTCCGGGTGCCGTGGGCTGCGGGAGTTCAGCATCAGGCGGGCGGTCTCGATGGTGCCGGCGCACAGGACGACGATCCGGGCCTGTGCCTGGTGTGCCGTGCCGCGGATGCGGTCGACGTAGCGGACACCGGTCGCGAGCCCGGTGCCCGCGTCGACCTGTACCTCGGTGACCACGGCATCCGGACGCAGCGTCAGATGCCTGCTCCGGGCGGCGGCTGCCAGCGCCGTGCCCTGCATCGTGAACCGCGGCCACCCGTCCACGCCGCCCTCGGCCGGCACGAACCGCACCGAAACGGCCCGGGTCCGCGGTCCCTGGTACGCCTGGCGAAACTCCTCCTCGGCCGGGGCCAACGGGTACGGGCCGCGCGCATAGTCGCTGTCCGGAAGCTGCGGCAGACCCTCCACGCTGCCGGACACGCCCATCAACTCCTCGACGACGGCGTACCACGGTGCCAGGTCCGCGTAGCGCAGCGGCCAGGCCAGCGCGCAGCCGTCGACCGGCGCCGCGTCCATTTCGTTCGGCGACAGGCGCAGCGAGGTCCCGCCCCAGACCAGCGAGCGCCCGCCGACCTGCATCCCCCGGATCCACACGTACGGCCGGTCCGGCGGGGTCCGGTACGGGTGCTCGTCGTCGTCGACGAACAGGTGCGGACCGCGCGGCGCGATGCCGGGATGCTGGCGTTGAACGTGCTGTCCGGCCGGCGGCTTGTCCCCCGCGCCCGGACCGGCGGCCGCGCCGTCGAGCTGTGGTCCGGCCGGTCGGTGCCTACCCGGGTGGGCCGCCGTCCGGTCCGGGTACCGGACGGGCAGGTCGCCGGGTACCCGCGATGGCCCGGCCTCCAGGACGAGGGTGTCGAAGCCCGCCTCGGTGAGCTCCTTGGCGACCCACGCACCGGCGCAGCCCGAGCCGACCACGAGGGCGTCGAAGCGCTGTTCGTTCACTGCGGACTCCTGCCAGGCGTCGAACACACGGGTTTCGTCGGCGTCGCGCCGACGGCTTGTCAGGATGCGCCGGTTGCCGCGGACTGCGAACGACCGTCCGGACGCACGCGAGCGTCGCGCTGATCGCCCGGCCGCCGTCCCGCCCGTTGCCCGTTGATGCGGTTCCGGCCGCACCTGCCGGCCTGCGCATTGTTGCCCGATTGATGCGTGCGTCCCGCCCGGTGCGGGGAAGATATGCACGTGGGCCGATTCATGGCGCCATGCCGCATCGGCCCGCGTACGGGAGCTTCCGCTAGGAGGGACGATGCAACGAGGCATCGCGGGCTACCGCCGCGTCGCTGTCGCATTCGCCGGTCTCGCGGTCGTCATCGCGACCACCACCGGCTGCCTGGGCAAGAAGGAGAACACGCAGACCGCAAGAAACTCCGGAGCCAAGAAGTTCACCCTCACGATCGCCGCCAACGCGATCTCCGGCGGCAAGAACGCCGCCAGGCCGAGTGGATCGAGAACTGGGTCATCCCCCAGTTCGTCGAGGCGCAGAAGGCCAAGGGCGGCACCGCGAAGGTGACCTTCCAGCCGTCCGGCGTCGACGACGAGGAGTACAAGACCAAGCTCGCACTGGACCTCAAGACCGGTAGCGGCGCCGACGTCTATTCCATCGACGGCATCTGGGTCGGCGAGTTCGCCCAGGCCGGCTACATCAAGCCGCTGGACGACGTGGTCGGCGCCGGGCCGACGACTGGGACGGCTGGTCGCAGATCCCGCAGTCGGTGCAGGGCCTCGTGCTCCTTCGACGGCAAGCGGTACGGCATCCCGCTCGGCACCGACGGCCGGGTGCTCTACTTCAACAAGAAGCTGTTCGCCCAGGCCGGCCTGCCGGCCGACTGGCAGCCGAAGAGCTGGGACGGACATCCTCGACGCCGGCGCAGACGCTGAAGGCGCTGCCCGGCGTCACGCCGATCCAGCTCAACGCCGGCACCGCGATGGGCGAGGCGACCACCATGCAGGGCGTCCTGCCGCTGCTGGTCGGCGCCGGCGAGCGAGATCTACGACCGACGGCAAGTGGCCGGGCGCCACCCAGCCGATGCAAGGACGTGCTCGACTTCTACCAGCAAGATCTACGGCGGCGGTCTCGGCGACCCGCTGCTGCAGCAGGAGGCCAAGGGCCGCGACAAGTCGTTCGCAGAGTTCGCCGCGGGCAAGATCGGCATCCTGGCCGAGAGCGACTACTTCTGGCGCAGCGTGGTCGAGCCCAAGAACGGGCATCGCCAAGATGGCCGACCGCGACCAGACCGTCGGCTACGCGATGATCCCGGCCGAGCAGCCCGGCGCCGGCATCCGCGGCCAGGACTTCGTCAGCATGTCCGGCGGCGGCGTGCGGGTGCTCAACCCGCAACTCAAGTACCCGGCGCAGGCCTGGGAGCTGCTGACAGTTCATGAACTCCGCCGAGGCCGTCAAGGCGCGAGCTGGCCGGCGCGGCCCGGATCACCGCCCGCGCCAGGACGTCAACGAGGAGGTGCTGGCCAGCGACCCGATGCTGAGCTTCGTCGTCGAGAAGGTGCTGCCGCTCACCGCGTTCCGGCCGCCGCTGGCGGTCTACCCGCAGGTGTCGGCGGCGCTGCAGGAGGCGACCGCTGGCGGTGGTCGTCGGGCAAGAGCGGCCGGACGCGGCGGCGGCGACGTACCAGAAGAAGCGTGGAAGGCATCGTCGGCGGTGCAGGCAACGTCGTCCGCCTGACCGAGACGACCGACGGGCGGCGCGCCCGGTCACCGGGCGCCGCGCCCGGCCGCCGACGCCGCCGGCCTGGGCGCGGGCCCGGGCGGTCGGCGTTCGTCGCGCCCGGCGCTGGTGCTCATCGTGCGTCTTCCTGGTCTTCCCGGCGCTGTGGACGCTCTACCTCGGCGTGACCAACTACCGGCTGACCGGGCTGGCCGCCGCGCAGCCCGCAGTTCGTCGGGCTGGACAACTACACCGACGGCGCTGAGCGACCGACGGTTCCGCACCTCGCTGTGGCTGACCCTGCAGTTCGTCCTCGGCTCGGCGGTCATCGGGCAGGACGTGCTCGGCTTCGCGCATCGCCTGGTCGCTGCGCGACCGGCGCGGCCGCGGTCCGCCGCGTCGTCGAGGCGCTGGTCCTGCTCGCCTGGATCCTGCCCAGCTCGGTGGTGGCGTTCCTGTGGATCGCGCTGCTCGACCGCGACGCGGGCACGCTCAACGCCCTGCTCGGCACGCCCGGGCACGGCCTGGCTGCTCGACTACCCGATGGCTGTCGATCATCGTGTTCAACACCTGGCGCGGCACCGCGTTCTCGATGATGCTCTACGCCGCGGCGCTCGCGAACGTGCCGCCGTCGCACCTGGAGACCGCCCGGCTGGCCGGCGCGTCGACCTGGCAGCAGCTGCGCGACGTGGTGCTGCCCGCGCATCCGCGGCCACGTGCTGACCAACCTGCTGCTGATCAGCCTGTGGACGTTCAACGACTTCACGCCGTTCCTGATCACCGCCGGCGGCCCGGACGGCGCGGTCGGAGGTCCTGCCGGTCTACATCTACAACGTCGCGCTCGCCGGCGGCGAGCTCGGCTTCGGCGCGGCGATCTCGCTGCTCATGCTGCTGATCAACCTGGTGCATCGCGCTGGTCTACCTGCGGATCGCTGGGCCGCGGAGGGCGGCATGAGCGGCACCGAGATGGCGGCCGGCCACGACCGGGCGACCGGGCGCGATCCTGCGCGGTACGCACGTGCTCGGCAGATCGGCCGCTACACGTTCGTCTGCGCTGGTGCATCGGCGTTCTTCGCGCTGCCGCTGCTGTGGCTGGCTGTCCGCGCCGTTCGACGCGCACCCCGACGTCACCGCGTCGCTGCCGCGAGCTTCACCCTGCGACAACTTCCGGGTGCTGCTGGACAACCCGTACGCGCTGCGCTCGCTGGTCAACTCGGTGCTGCCTGGCCGGCGGCACGGCGGTCGCTGGTGGTGGCGTTCGCGGCGCTGGCCGCGTACGCGCTGTCCCGGGTCCGCATCCCCGGCCGGGACGCGCTGCTCTACGGGCTGCTGCTGCTGTCCGTCGATCGTCACCGGTACCGCGGCGATGGTGCCGCTGTTCCTGCTGGTCTTCCAGCTCCACCTGATCGACTCCCGGCTCGGCGTGATCCTGATCCTCACCGGCGGGCTGCTGCCGGCCGCGATCTTCATCCTCAAGGACTTCATGGACGCGATCCCCGCGCTCGTACGAGGAGTCGGCGCGGGTGTTCGGCGCCTCGCCGCTGCAGATCCTGCGGCACATCGTGGTGCCGCTGGTCCGGCCGGGCCTGGCCACCGATCGCGGTGTGGGCGGTGGCGCAGGTGTGGGGCAACTTCCTGGTGCCGTTCCTGCTGCTGCGCGAGCCCGGACAAGCAGCCGGCCGCGGTGCTCATGTACACCTTCTACACCGAGGGCGGCCAGCCGAACCTCGCGCTGCATCTCCACCTTCTCCCTGCTCTACTCGATACCGGTGGTGCTGATGTACCTGTTCGTCAGCAGCCGGTACGGCTTCCGCTTCCACGGAGGGATCAAGCGCTGATGGCCGCCATCACGCATGCGCGGGCTGACCAAGGTCTATCCCGGGCGGGGTACGCGCGCTGGACGCGCTCGACCTGGCCATCGCCGACGGCGAGTTCTTCGCCCTGCTCGGGCCGTCCGGCTGCGGCAAGACCACGCTGCTGCGCACCATCGCCGGCCTGGAGGTCGCCGACCGGCGGCGCGGTGCGCATCGGCGACCGGGACGTGACCGACGCTGCCGCCGGGCGCAGCGCGACGTGGCCATGGTCTTCCAGGACTACGCGCTGTTCCCGCACATGACCGTGCCGGACAACATCGCCTACCCGCTGCGGATCAAGACAGGTCAGCCGCGGCCGAGCGCGGACCGCGCAAGGCGGCCGAGATCGGCCGGCGAGCTGGGCCTGGCCGAGCTGATCGGCCGCCGGCCGGCCAGCTGTCCGGCGGCCAGCAGCAGCGGGTGGCGCTGGCCCGGGCGATGGCCTGCCACCCGCAGGTGTTCCTGTTCGACGAGCCGCTGTCCAACCTGGACGCCCGGCTGCGGCTGGAGGCGCGCACGTTCCTCAAGCGGCTGCAGCGCGAACTCGGCGTCACCACCGTCTTCGTCACCCACGACCAGGCCGAGGCGCTCGCCCTGGCCGACCGGATCGCGGTGATGGAGGCCGGCCGGATCCGCCAGGTCGGCACGCCCGCGGGAGGTGTTCCGGCCGGCCGGCCAACACGTTCGTGGCCAACTTCATCGGCTCCACGCCGATGAACCTGCTGCCCGGGGTCGGTCCAGGACGGCGCGGTGTCGGTCGCTGGCGCCCACCTCGACCTGCCCGCCGGCGTCTCCGGCGTCAGCGCCGGCGACCGGGTGATCGTCGGCATCCGCCCGGAGTACGTCACGGTGTCGACCTCGCCCGCGGACGGTACGCTGACCGGCGACGTGTCGATCATCGAGCACCTGGGCGCCTCGTCGCTGGTGACCGTCGAGGTCGACGGCGCGCTGGTCGGCGCGACGGTGCCCGAGGACGCCGAGCCGGCCCCCGGCCAGACCGTGTGGCTGACGCCGAATCCGCGGCGGGTGCTGATCTACCGCGAGCGGGACGGCATGCTGGTGTCGTGAATACCATCCTCGACCGGCTGGGCGACGAGTACGTCCAGGCGCACTACGGCGCAGACCCGTTCACCGCGACGATCTTCGGGATCGCGGGCTTCGACGCGGAGGTACCCGATCCGAGCCGAGCCGCCGCGGCCCGGCTGGGCACCCGGCTGGCCGGCATCGCCACCGAGCTGGCCGGCGTGGACCCGGCGGCGCTCGACCCGACCGACCGGGTCAGCCACGGGATACTCGCCCGGCTGCTGCGCGACGAGCAGGAGACGCTGCGCGCCGGCCTCGACGAGGTCGCCGTCACCGCGACCGGAACCGGCCCGGTGGCCACGGTCGTGTCGACCCTGCCGGCCGCGTCCGTCGACGACGCACCGGCCGCGCGGGCGTACCTGGACCGGCTGCGCCGCGTCCCGGACTACGTCGACGGCTGGCGGCGGCGGTACCTGGACGCGAAGGCGGACGGCAGGTGCCCGACGGCCGTCGGCGTCCGGCAGGCGATCGCCCAGCTCGACGGCTACCTGGCGACGCCGCTGGACCGGGATCCGCTGGTCCGCCCGAGCCCCGGCGCCGGGGTCGACGGCATGGCGTGGCGCGCGCGGGTGGAGGAATTGATCAGCACGGGGATCCGGCCGGCGCTGATGCGCTATCGAGCCGCCCTCGCTGACGAACTCCTGCCGGTCGCGCGCCCCGACGAGCGGGTCGGTGTGTGCCACGTGCCCGGCGGCGAGGCGGGCTACGCCGGCCTGGTCCACGCCCACACGACGACCGGGCTGAACGCCGACGAGATCCACCGCACCGGGCTGGACCTCGTCGCCCGGCTGCGCGACGAGTTCGCCGAACGCGGCGCCCGCGCGCTCGGCACCGGCGACGTCGCCGAGGTGCTGCACCGGCTGCGCGAGGAACCGTCACTGCGCCTGCGCGAACCCGAGCAGGTCATGGACGCGGCCACCGGCCCGTTGCGCCGGGCCGAGGCGGCCCTGCCGGACCGGTTCCACCGCTACGACATCGCCCCGTGCGTGGTCCGCGAGATGGACCCGGCCGAGGCCGAGAACGCGGTGCTGGGCTACTACCTGCCACCGGCCGCCGACGGGTCCCGCCCGGGCGCGCACGTCGTCAACACCTCCCGGCCGGGGCTGCGGATGCGCTTCGAGTACGACGCGCTGGCCTTCCACGAGAGCGTCCCCGGCCACCACCTCCAGTTCGCCGTCGCCCAGTCCCGCACCGACCTGCCCGGGTTCCGCCGCTTCGCCTACGTCACCGCGCACAGCGAAGGCTGGGGCCTGTACGCCGAGCGGCTGGGCGACGAGATGGGCCTCTACACCGATGAGCTCAGCCGGCTGGGCATGGTCTCGTTCGACGCGTGGCGGGCCAGCCGGCTCGTCGTCGACACCGGACTGCACCTGCACGGCTGGTCCCGCGACCAGGCCATCGGGTACCTGCGCGACAACACCGCCCTGTCGGCGACCAACATCGCCAACGAGGTCGACCGCTACATCGCCGATCCGGGACAGGCGCTCGCGTACATGATCGGCCGGCTACGGATCGTCGCGCTCCGGGACCGGCTGCGCGCCGAGCGGGGCAGCGCGTTCGACATCCGCGCCTTCCACCACAACATGCTGGTCCACGGCTCGTTGCCGCTCGACATGCTGGAGGAGGTCGCCGGCTGGCCGTCGTGAGCCTTCACCACCGGCCGGCGACCACCTGGTGCTGGTAGAGGACGAGCCGGGTGACCTTCGGCCCACCAGCTGGCCCCCTATATTGAGTGCCATGGAATATGGATCTCCGCCGGCCGCCTGGTACCCCGATCCGACCGGACGCCATGAGCACCGGTACTGGTCAGGCAGCGCCTGGACCGAGCACGTGGCGGATCGCGGGCAGCAGTCGGCTGATCCACCCCCGGCTGCCGGCCCGCCCGGCGCGGGGCAGCCGAGCACTGGATGGCAACAACCGGGCGCGCCTACGGGGTCGACCTACGGGTCCGCCGGCGGGGTCGGCCAGCCGGCCGATCTGGGGGTGCGGTTCGTGGCTCGCCTGATCGACTCCGTCCTGGTCGGCCTGGCCAGCGCCATCCTCGGCGGCCTGGTCGCGGCCGGCCTGCTGCTCGGCTCGCACGCGAGCCTGCTCAGCGGTTGGGGCTTCGGGGGAGGTACCTCGCGCGCGGCGAACGCGGTGTCCGCCGTGATCAGCGCCGCGATCGCTCTGGGCTACTTCACGCTGATGGAGTCCAGGCGTGGCCAGACCCTCGGCAAGATGCTGTTCAAGCTGCAGACCCGCGGTCCCGGCGGCGGCAATCCGACGACGGAGCAGGCGCTCAAGCGCAACGCCTTCACCGCCATCCCGATCATCGGCGCCGTGCCCTTCCTCGGGACTGTCTCCAGCCTGCTCAGCCTCATCGCGGTGATCACCATCGCGGTGACGATCCACCGCAACACCGCAACCCACCATGGCTGGCACGACGACCTCGCCGGCGGCACCACGGTGGTACGCATCGGCTGACGTGATCCGCGCAGAGGTAACGTGTCCGGCCTGGATCAGTTCGGGGACGACGGCCGTGCCGATGTGGCCGCTGACCCGCCGCAAGCTGCGCCGCAGCAGCCACCGCAGCGTCAAAGACCTCGAAGCCGACGTCACCGCCTGGATCGCCCGCTCCGGCTCTGGGGATCTTCCGGTTCAGCCAATCGACGCGGGAACGTGTACCGGACGGGCGGCGATCCACGCGGCGACCTGAGCGGCCGGCAATGGCCGGGAGAGGTGGTAGCCCTGGGTGATGTCGCAGCCCATGTCGCTGAGCGCGGTCTCGGTCTGCCCGTCCTCCACGCCTTCGGCGACGACCTCCAGCCCGTGTGCGTGCGCCAGTTGCAGTACCGCCTGGACGATCGCCTTGTCGCTGTGGGAGGACTTCATCGAGGCGATGAAACACCGGTCGATCTTCAGCTCGTGCAGCGGGATCCGCTGTAGATAGGCCATGGAGGCGTACCCGGTGCCGAAGTCGTCGATGGACAGGCGTACCCCCAGATCGCGTAGCCGGGCCAGGATCGCGGCGGCCCGGTTCGGGTCGGCGATCAGCGCGCTCTCGGTGATTTCGAGGGTGAGCTGTTCGGGTTCGGCGCGGTGCCGGGCGAGCGCGGCCACCACCCGGTCGGCGAACGTATCCGCCAGCAGGCACTGGGTTGCGATGTTGACCGACAAGGGTACCACCATGCCCTGGTCGCGCCAGGCGTCGTGCTGGTCGAGGGCGGCATCGAGCACGTAGTCGGTCAGCGGATGGATGAGTTCGCTGTCCTCGGCGAGCCCGATGAACTCACCCGGCCCGAGCAGCCCTCGTGCCGGATGCTGCCAGCGCACCAGGGCCTCCACGCCACAGGTGTACCCGCTTGCGGCGTACACCTTGGGCTGGTAGTGCAGGACCAGCTCGCGCTCGTCGATGGCCCGGCGCAGCTCCCCGAGTACCGTGAGCTGGCGCACGTCGCGGTGGCCGGTTTCCGCGTCGTACACGGCCACGCCGAGCCGGCCACGCTTCGCCGCGTACATCGCGATGTCAGCATGCTGGAGCAGTTCGGTCGCGTTGCGGCTGTGGTCGGGGAAGAGGGCGACGCCGAGGCTGGCGCTGACGTCCACCGTCGTACCGTCCAGGTCGGCCGGGCACTGCAACGCGACCAGCAGCCGCTCGGCCACATCCCAGGCGTCCGCCACAGAGCCGATTTTCGGCAGGACGACGGCGAACTCGTCACCGCCGAGCCGGGCCACCGTGTCGGTGTCCCGGATGGCACCGGACAGCCGCCGGGCGACCTCCTGCAGCAGCAGGTCGCCGCTGTGGTGGCCGAGGGTGTCGTTGATCTCCTTGAACCGGTTGAGGTCGAGCAGCAGCAGCGCGACCGATTCGTCGTGGCGTGCGGCGAGTTTCAGGGCGTACTCGACGCGGTCGTTGAGCAGCACCCGGTTGCCGATGCCGGTCAACGAGTCGTGTACCGACCGGTGCCGGCTCTCCACCGCCTGGCGCTCCACCCGCCGCTGGTGCATCAGCAGGATGATCCCGCACAGTACGAGTAACAGGAAGTCGACGACAAGGGCGATGGTCGCCGCGATCCGTACCCGGTGGTTGGCCTGGTCGACGCGGGCCAGGTAGTCGGTCATCTCCAGCTGCAGCCGGGTGATGTTGGCGTTCACCTGCTTGCGCAGCGAGGCCGCGGCGAGCCCGACCTCCTGCGCCAGCGCGGAGATCTGCCCGGCGTCGCCGGCGTTCCCGGCGGCGATCACCTGGCGCAGGACGTCGGTGCACGCGGCGTAGGTGTCGCGGAACTCCGCCACCTCACCCGACTCGGCCGCCCCGCCATTCGCGGCGAGCCATTGCAGGTGCGGCGCGGCCGAGTCCAGCGCCGACACCAGCGGTGTGCGGCCGATCGTGCTGCCGGCGCGGAGGTAGTCGTTGAGCGCCTCGTTCTCCACCCCGAGATCGAGGAAAACCTGTCCCCACTCCGCCGTGACGGCGTCGATCGCCCGTACCCTGGCGGTCGCCTGGGCAGTACTGTCGGTGCTCCACAACGCGAGTGCGGCCAGCGCGGCAAGCCCGACGGTCAGCGCGAACACGGCACACCGCGCCATGCCTCTGCTGCGTAGGACCCTCGCGAGCACCGGGTCACCCCCTCCCGCCCACACTGCTGTCAGACCAGGTAATCGGCCCGGCGGGCGGCACCCTGAGGGAAGACGCGATCGGCAAATCGCTGCGCGGCAGGTCCCTGATGGGCGATTGTAAAGAGACCCGACATCATGGGTAGAAAGGGATGAGCTATGCGATGCCGAATCCGCCCGGCTGTCCGGATCGTCGCCGCCCTGTGCCTGGCGGCAGGGCCGCTCGTCGCGTGTAGCCACGCCACCCTGAACTCCACCGGCCAGCACACGGTCTCGTTCGTGGTCGCGAACGACCAGCTCAACTTCGCCGTAGAGATGATGGACGGCTTCCGCACCGGGGTCGGCCAGGTCGGCGGCGTCAACCAGGTGGTGGTCGGGCCGCCCACCGTTGACGGGCCGCGCGAGGTGCAGATGTTCAAGTCGGTACCGAAGAGCAGCCGCGACGGCGTTTCCGTCTTCACCCTGTCGCCGGAGCTGTTCGCCGATCCGCTGTCCCGCGCCGTGCAGGACGGGATACCCGTGATCTCCGTGGACAACCCGCCGGGCCCCGGCGCGCGCGTGTCCCTCTTCATCGGCAACGACAACTACCAGCTCGGTCAGATGCTCGCTGACGAGACGATCAAGAAGCTGCCGGCCAACGCTTCCGGGAAGATCATCATTGGTACCTCGACCCCCGGCGTACAGGTGCTGGACCTGCGCGCGAAAGGCATGCGCGAGGAGTTCCAGAAGCGACTGCCCAAGGTGACCGTGGTCGGCCCGTTCGACACCAAACAGGACGTCGTCGCCAACCATGCGTCCTGGCAGATACTCGTGCAGTCCAACCCGACCGCGCTGGCCTTCCTCGGTACCGGCGACGCCGACGGCTGGAACCTCGCCGCGATCCGCAAGAGCACGCACAGCACCTGGGTCGCCGGCGCCTACGACCTCGATCAGCGGTCACTGCAGGCGGTCAAGGACGGCGACCTGATCCTCGTCTCGCCCGAGCACTTCATGAAGGGCGTCCTCGCCGGCCGGTTGCAGGCCGACCACGCGAAGAACGGCACCGCACTGCCGCGGGGCTGGATCCTCACCGACGGGCTCGCCGTGACATCGACGAACATCGACTCCATTATGGCCCGCCAGGCATCTCTCAGCGCACGCCAGGCCTGGTTCGCCTCACGGATCGACGACTTCCTCACGAACCTCAAGAGCCACCTTCGGCCACTGCCGACCATGTAGTACTCGACTCACAACCGCACAGCGATGCCGACGACGGAACGGCGCCGGATGTGCAGGATCCCTGCGAGCCAGTTCCCGAGCCGGGAGAGGCGGTACTTGCACGCGAGCAACGCCCGCGCGGCCTGCATCTGCCTGTCGTCGAGCAATCGGGCGGTACCCGCGGCGCTCGACGCACCTGGCGCGGTCCTGCCACAGAGGTCGCAGACCGTGACCACGACGGTGGGGTTGTTTCGGATCCGCTTGACCTTCCCGGTGGCCACCTCGGTCACCACGAACAACTCGCCGCCGTCGACCACGTGCCAGACCGGTGCGGCGACTGCGGTGCCGTTGCGGCGGTAGGTGGTGAGCTGACGTACCCGCTGCGATGTGTAGGCCGATGGTTGACTCCATCAGGGCGTCCAAGGCGTCGCCGACAGTGCCGATCGAGGCGTCGATGCCGGCGGCCAACAGGTGGGTGGTGAACCGGAAGCTGGTGTACGGGGTAGTGCCAATCGATCAGGTTGCCGGGCGCCAGACCGGTGGCCGGGATCGCGTCACCGGGTCAGGTGCAGCGCGGGATCGGTGGGATCGTCCGCCCCGGCGAGGTGCGCGGCGGCCGCCTCCGCCTTGGCGGTGAACGACCGGTCGTGTTGGCGGCGGGCCACCTCGACCGCCTCCCGGGCGTACTCGACGGCCGTGGTGTCGGCGCCGCCGGCGTGATGGGCGGCGGCGAGGCCGAGCAGGGCGTTCACCTCGGCCCGGGGGTGCTTCACCTCGTACTGGCGGGCCAGCAGCAACGCTTCGTGGTGCAGGCCGACGGCTTCGCGATGGGCGCCGGTGGCCCGCTTGACGTCGCCGATGACGTTGAGGACATCTGCTTCGGTGCGCCGGTAGGAAATGGTCCGCGCCAGTTCGAGCGCGGCATCCGCGAAAGCCAGCGCGTCCTCGATCCTGCCGGCGTCCCGGTGTACCGCGGCGATGGCCTCCAGGGTGCCGGCCTCGCCGGCACGCTCGCCCAGCTGACGGAAGATGGCGAGGGCGTCCTGAAGCTCGTGCAGCGCCTGGTCGAGCTGGCCGCGCTCGTGGTGGACGACGCCGAGGTTGGCCAGCGCGAGCGCCTCGCCGCCGCGGGCGCCCGCCGCCCGGTGCAGCGCGACCGCCTCGGCGTGCGCCGCCGCGGCCTCGGTCAGCCGGCCCTGCATCCGGTGTACCGAGCCGAGATTGCTCATACTGGTCGCCTGGCCGCCGCGGTGGCCGGTGCGGCTGAACAGCACCGTCGACTGCCCGTAGTGATGGGCGGCGACGTGGAGGTCGCCGCGCTGGAGGCTGAGGTTGCCCAGCGAGCCGTGGGCGGCGGCCTCGCCGTCCACCCACCCGGCGCGACCGCTGAGTTCCAGACCCGACCGGTAGTGGTGGATCGCGTTGCTGACGTCGTTGTAGCCGCGGTACGCGTTGGCGAGGTTGATATGCGTCGTCGCGCGTACCCGCTCCGGGGCGTCCGCGGCGGCCCGCAGCGCGGTCTGGCTCACGGCGAGCATGTCGGCGAGGTACCCGCCGCCTCGCAGGTATCCGCGCATCGCGTCGGCCAGCAGCCAGGCGGCCTCCGGTGCCGGACCGCCGGCGACGTGCTCGATCACCGCGACGATGTTGTCGCGCTCGCGGTCGAGCCAGTCCCGGGCGGCCTCGGCCGTGTCGAATCCCGGCATCCGCGCGCCGGCCGGTGCGGCGGGCATTTCCAGCCGCAACAGGTGCGGGTGCAGGACCCGGGCCGCGGCGTCGACGGCGTGCACGTACCAGTCCGACATCCGGCGGAGGGCCTCGGCGGCGTCGCCCTCCTGGGTGGCCCGCTCCCGCGCGAACAGCCGCAGCAGGTCGTGGAATGCGTACCGGTCGGTGCCGACCAGCTCGATCATGTGGAAGCGCACCAGCCGCTTCAGCCATTCGCGGCCACGCGGCTCGTCGGTGTCCATCAGCGCGGCGCCCGAGTCCGGGCCGAGCGTCCGTCCCGGGTGGACACTCAGCCGGCGGAACGCGGCGCGCAGCTCGACCGGCAGGCCCAGGTAGGAATCGGTGAAGGCGGCCCGCACCTCGGCCCGGTCGTCGTCTTCGATCGCGAGCATCGAGAGCCGGTCCCGGCCGCTGAGGACCGCCGCGTGTTCACCGAGCGCGCGGGTCGGGTCCGCGGTGAGCTGGGCGCCCACGATGGCCAGCGCGAGCGGCAGGCGTCCGCACAGGTGCGAGATGTGTACGGCCGAGTCGGGCTGGTCCGCGACCCGCCGCTTCGCCGACGAACGTGGTGAGCAGCGCGACCGCCTCGGACTGGGTCAGCACGCTGAGCGGGAAGTGGTACGCCCGGTCCAGCGCGATCAGCCCGTCCAGCCGCGACCGGCCGATCACCAGCGACATGCAGCCGGGGCCGGCCGCCAGGAGGGGGCGCACCTGGGCCGCCGAGACCGCGTTGTCGAGCAGTACCAGGATCCGCCGGCCGGCCAGCAGCGAGCGGTACAGCGTGGCGGCGTCGTTCGCGGCCACCGGTATCTGGTCGGGGGGTACGCCCAGCGCGCGCAGCAGGACCGCCAGCGGCCGGGTCGCCGCGGCGGTACCGTCGCCGCCGTCGCGGTACCCGGACAGGTCGAGATAGAACTGGCCGCCGGGGAACCGCTCGGCCACCCGGTAGGCCCAGTGCACCGCGAGCGTCGTCTTCCCGGTGCCCGCAAGACCGGCGATCGCCACGACCGGCGTACTGCCCTCCGCCGGGAGAAGATCCGTGCCCGCCGCTGGAAGAAGATCATTGAGTCGCTGGAGCTGGTCGGCACGCCCGGTGAACCCGGCCGCGTCGCGGGGCAGCGTGCAAGGGACGGTCTCCGGGACAGCCGTAGCCGCTGGGCCGGCCGTAGCCGCTGAGCCGGCGTAGCCGCTGGGCCCGCTGGGGCCGCCTGGACCGTCACCGCCGCGACGGGTGGCTCGGCCAGCGCCGGGTCGCGGTGCAGGATCGCGGCCTGCAGGGCATTCAGCTCAGGACCGGGGTCGACGCCCAGCTCGGCCGCGAGGTGCGCCCGGGCGCGCCGGTAGGCGTCGAGCGCCTCGGCGGTCCGGCCGCACCGGTACAGCGCGAGCATGAAGTGCCCGGCAAGCCGCTCGCGCAGCGGATGGCGGGCGACGAGGTCGACCAGCTCGCCCAGCACCGCGTTGTGCCGGCCGGCCGACAGGTCCGCCTCGATCCGCTCCTCGATCGCGACCAGCCGAAGATCCTCGATGCCCTGGAACAGCCGAGACGCGCCGGGCGCCGCGGTCAGCCCGGCCAGGACGGGACCGCGCCACAGTGCCAGCGCCTCGCGGTACAGCGCCGTCCGCGCGGCCGGTTCAGCGGTGCTGCGGGCCGTGTCGACCAGCCGCCGGAACAGGTGCGCGTCGACCCCGTCGGGGTCGGCGCGCAAGGTGTATCCGGGCGGGGTGCTGACCAGGTCGGCTCCCCGCCCGGCCGCCCCGGCGAGCGCCTTGCGCAGCCGGGCGACGTGGGCGAACACGACCCGCCGTGCGGTGGGCGGCGGTTCCTCCCAGACGAGTTCGATCAGCCGGTCGAGCGGCAGGCAGCGACCGCACTCGATGGCCAGCAGGGCCAGGAGCAGCTGGCGTTTCGCCGGCCCGAGATCCACCGGTCGCCCGTCGACCAGCGCCTCGACCGGTCCGAGCACGCGGAACTCGACCGTGGCGTCGTCCACTCGGCAGCCCCTATCATCGGCGGCGCCGGCCGCACGTGCGCGCCGCCGGAGTGCACGCATGCTGGCCGTCCGTGAAGCGACTGGATTGTGCCAGACGTCGACAAGCTGCGGCGCAACCGGCACGCAACTGGTACGCAATCGGCGGACAGACGGATACCGCGATCGTCGGGCTTCCAGATCGTCGGCGCGGCTCGGTCCAGTACCGAGAGCGGTGCTCGGTGGGTGATTTCGAGCTTGACGGGGGTAATCGTCAATGTCGTTGTTCTGGTGTGGGGGCCCGGTGCCGGCTGCCAAGGTCGGCACCTCTCGGAATGGATGCATCCGCGTTCTTGACGTCCACGTTGTGCTCGACAAGCAGCGTGTGCAGTGCCACTAGTACGGGCTGTCCAGCGCGGTTCTCCTTGCTCGAAGCCGGAGCAAACTGCTCGTCCATCGTTGCGGAGGCGCAACCGACCGTCAACAGACGAGCGTTGACGGGAACGGCGGTGGCTCGCCTCTGGCTACCATCGACGGATTCCCACTCGAACGGCACGGCAACGCAGTGTCCTCTGACATACCGTTCATCCCACCACCAGCCGGATACCTCATGACTCGGCTTACCGAACAGCTCAACGCCGATCACGCCGCCACACCGACGTACAGATCTTCGACCCGGCTCCCCTGTGCCCGCTACCGACCAACGGGCGGTTCGTCGGCAGCGTCCGCGACGAACCTTTCGGCCGCCGCCGCGTCCACGCCCAGCGTGGACAGCACCCCGGCGCCCTTCTCCTCCGCCAGCAACCCCAGCAGAACATGCCCGGTGCCGACACCGTCGTCGCCGAGCCGCAGGGCCGCCCGGAACGTCAGTTCGAGCGCCTTCTTCGCGCGGGTGTCGTACGGAATCAGGACCGGATCGGCGTCGCTGCGCGCCGGCAGGGTGGTGACCACCGTGTCCCGCGCCTGGCCCAGGTCGACACCCTGCGCCCGCAGGGCGTCGGCCGCGGTGCCCTCGGTGCCGAGCAGGCCGAGGACGATGTGCGCGGGGGTCATCTCGGCGTTGCCGGCCACCTTGGCCTCGTTCATGCCGGCGACGATCGCGTTGCGGGCGGGCTGGGAGAACTTCTGGAAACCGTGTGACGGGTCGGCGTCGGGCTTGCCGACGAACCGCTTCTGCGCGGCCTGCTTGGTGACACCCATGCTGCGCCCGATGTCGGTCCAGGACGCGCCGGAACGGCGGGCCTGGTCGACGAAGTGGCCGATGAGATGGTCGGCGATCTCGCCGATGTGGTCGGCCAGCAGCACCGCGTCGGCCAGCCGATCCAGGGCGTCGGTGTGGTTCCTGGTGATCGCCGCGATCAGGTCGTCGAGCCTGACCGGCGAATTAACCTGCGTCATGTCGTCAACCTTAGGTTGACGATGGGGTTCGCGTCAACCCAGAGTTGACGACTCGCCGCAGCCTCCGCGCGCGCAGTGGGCCACGCGATCCGGCACCGTACGCCCCGGGCTCAGGTCCGTTGGACGCCGCGCCGGCGGGCGAGCAGGCCGATGGCCGCGGTCATGACCAGCGTGGTGGCGAGCAGCAGGAGTGTCTCGGCGGCGGCGAGGAAGACCTTGCCCCGATCCGTCAGGGCGAACACGCTGACCGGCAGGGTGCGCCAGTCCGGCGGGTACACCATGATCGTGGCACCGACCTCGCCCATGGACAGCGCGACCGACAGGCTCGCGGCGGCGGCCAGCGACGGCAGCAGCATCGGCAGCCGCACCCGCCACAGCACCCGCAGCGGGTTCGCCCCGAGCGATGCCGCGACCTGCCCGTACGCGGGGTCGGTGCGGTCGAGGCCGGCGGACACGGTGGCGTACGCGAAGGCCACCACCAGTACCCCGTGCGCGAGGAAAACGATCCACCGGGTGCCGTTGAGCAGCACCGGTGGCTGGCTGAAGGCGACCAGCAGGCCGAGGCCGACGACCACCGACGGCACCGCGACCGGCAGGTTCAGCAGCGCGTCGGCGACCCGCCGGACGGCCGGGTGCGCGGCGCGCACGGCGACCGCGGCCCACCCGCCGACGACGACCGCGCCGAGGCCCGCGATCGCGGCGGTCTGCACGCTGACCAGCAGGCTCTGCAGGTTCTCCCCGGAGAGGGCGTCGGCGAGGTGGGCGCCGGTGAGGTGGCCCGGCAGGACCCCGTTCCACTCCCCGGCGAACGCGGCGACGGCGAGCACGGCGAACGGGAACACCACGACCGGGATGAACACGACCGCGAACACCGCCCGCACAGCGGCCCGGGACCTAACCGACCAGAACAGCACGGCCGCCTCCGGTACGCGCGAAGACCCACCGGTACAGCCCGTACAGGAGCAGCGACAGCGCCACCTCGACGGCCGCGACCACGCACGCGGCCGGGTAGTCGAAGGTCACCACGCCCTTGGAGTGCACCAGCATCGGCAGCGTCACCACGTTCTTGGCCCCGATGAACAGCACGATGCCGAACTCGTTGAGGGTCAGCAGCAGGGTCAGGCTGCCGCCGGCGGCCAGCGCCGGCAACGCCTCCGGCAGCAGCAGCCGGGCGATCACCCGCCCCGGCCGGGCACCCAGGCTCGCGGCCACCTCGAGCTGGTCCCGGGGCACCTGGTCGAACGCGGTGAGCACCGGCCGCAGCACGAACGGCGTGTAGAAGGTGACCTCGGCGAGGATCACGCACCACGGCGAGTACAGGAAGCCGTCGAGCGGGTGACCGCCCACGGCGGCGTTCACGATCCCGGCCGAGCCGTACAGGAACGTGAACGCGAGCGCGATCAGGAACGACGGGAACGCCAGGATCGTGTCGATCAGCCGGGCCACGATCCCGGACCCGGGGAACGGCACGAACGACAGCACGAGCGCGAAGAACGTGCCGAGGACGAGGCAGCCGGCGGTCGCCGACAATGAGATCTGGGCGGTGTGCCACAGCGCGGACCGGAACTCCCCCGAGGCGACGACCGCCCGCCATTCGGCCAGCCCGACCGTCCCCGCATCGTCCAGAAAGGACTGGCGGATGACCAGAATCAGCGGGTACGTGCTGGCGCCGGCCACCACCAGCAACGGCGGAAGCACCCACAGCGGCCGTCCTCCGGACCGGCTCACGGCACGACCGCGCACCGGTCGGGCAGCAGCGACACGCCGACCCGGCCGCCGACCGGGGGCAGGTCGTCGACGTGCGACGTCTCGGCCTCGACGACGGCGCCGGCCGGCGCGTCCAGGTGGCAGGTCAGCCGGTAGCTGGCGCCCCGCCACTGCACGCCCGCGAGCGTGGCCGGAAGCGCGCCGTCGTCCAACGTAGACACCTTCACCGCGTGCGGGCGCACCGCCACCAGGGCCGCTGTGTCCGCAGGGAGATCAACCGCCGCGGGTACCGTGAACTCGCGCCCGCCGACCTCGACCCGCAGGCTGTCCCCCACGCTGCCCAGAACCGTCGCCGGCAGCAGCGCGGCACCGCCGAGGAACGACGCGGCGAACCGGCTCGGCGGCCGGCGGTACAGTGCCTGCGTCTCGCCGGCGTCGACCAGCCGGGCGTCGCGCATCAGCGCCACCCGGCCGGCCAGCGCGAGCGCCTCGGCCTGGTCGTGCGTCACGTACAGGATGGCCACGTCGGGCAGCTCGTCGCGCAGCCGTTGCAACTCGCCGAGCAGCTCGGCGCGCAGGGCGGCGTCGAGCGCGGACAGCGGCTCGTCGAGCAGCAGGACGCGGGGGCGGATGGCGAGCGCGCGAGCGATCGCGACCCGCTGCTGCTGGCCGCCGGACAGCTCGCGGGGCAGCCGGCGCGCGTACGGGGTCATGCCGACCAGTTCGAGCATCTCGGCGACCCGGGCCCGGATCTCGGCCCGCCCCAGCCGGCGGGCGTGCAGGCCGAACGCGACGTTCTCGTCCACCCGCAGGTGCGGGAACAGCGCGTACTGCTGGACCACGACACCGACCCCGCGCCGCTGCGGCGGCTGGTCGGTGACGTCGCGCCCGCCCAGGTACACCCGGCCGGCGCTCGGGCGCAGGAACCCGGCGACCGCCTTGAGCGCGGTGGACTTGCCGGAGCCGGACGGCCCGAGCAACGCCACCGTCTCCCCCACCGCGACGTCGATCGAGCAGTCGACCAGCGCCGCCGTCCGGCCATAGTGGACGGTGACCCGGTCGAGCCGGATCGCGGGCGGCGCGGTAACGCCGCCCGCTGCCGGCGGCGTGGAAACGCCGCCGGCCAGTTGCGCGGTCACGACAGGCCCAGCGCCTTGTTGTACGCGGCGACCTGGCTGTCGAGGTTGGCGGCGATCGACGTCCAGTCCGGGTTCCACACGTCCACGCCGGACATGGCCGCCTGTACCGCCTGGTAGTTGGTGTCGGTCGGGGTCACGTCCGAGCGCACCGGCAGCCCGTACGCGGCCTTGCTGACCGCCTGCTGCGCGTCGGTACCGAGCAGGAACTCCATCAGCTTCCTACCGGCGTCGGCGTGTGGCGCGCCGGCGGCGAGGCCCATGTCGTACGGCAGCGCGAACGTGGACTTCTTGCCGGACGCGTCCGCCGGGAAGAAGATCTTGAAGTTGGACTTGTCGTTGTTGATCGAGGCCAGGTTCATCTGCACGTCGCCGTTGGCGATCAGGATCTCGCCGTTGCTCACCTTGGGCTGGAGCTTGCCGGTCGACGACGACGGTCCGACGTTGTTGGCCTGCAGCTTCTTCAGGTAGTCCAGAGCCGGCTGGTCGCCGAGCACGTGCTGGAGCTGGATCAGCACCGCGGTGCCGTCGCCGGCCTGACCGGGCGTCGAGTACTGGAGCTTGCCCTTGAACCGGCTGCCGAGCAGGTCGTCCCAGGTCGCCGGTGCCGGCGTGGTCTGCGGGTTGTAGATGAAGCACAGGTAGTTGTTGACCAGCGCGATGTACCTGCCGCCGGGGTCCTTGCCGCCGGCCGGTACCTGGTCGGCGCCGGGCACCGTGGCCGCCTGGAGGAGGCCCTTCGACGCGGCGGTCTGGATGAACGGCGGCAGGGTCACCATGACGTCGGCCTGCGGGTTGGACTTCTCCTTCTCCACCCGGGAGACGACCTCCCCGGAACCGGCCTCGACGTACTGCACCTTGATGCCGGTCTTGGCCTGGAACGCCTGGAACTGCGGCGTGTACCAGTCGGCCAGCCCGTCGGCGCTGTACACGGTCACGGTCTTCGATCCACCCCCGGAGCCGGAGCCCGACGACGACGAACCGGTGCCGCCGCAGGCCGCCGCGCCCGCGACGGTGAGGATGGCCGCGCCGAGCGCCGCGACCCGGATCCAGATCTTCATGTCACTACTCCTGTCAGGGGGTGAGGATCGCCGGCAGATCACTGACCGATTCGAGGACATGGGTCGCGCCGGCCGCGGTCAGGGCGGCCCGGTCGTGCGCGCCGGTGCGGACGCCCGCGACGATCGACGCGCCGGCCCGTACCCCGGACAGCACGTCGTAGGTGGTGTCGCCGGCCACCGCCACCGCGCGGACGTCGTCCACGCGCAGGCGGACCAGGGCGGTGAGGATCATGTCCGGGTACGGTCGACCGCGGCCGGCCTCGGCCGGGCTGAGCGTGAGGTCGGCCAGGTCGGTCCAGTTCAGGGCGGCCAGCAGCCGGTCCTGGGTGGACCGGGAGAAGCCGGTGGTCAGCGCCACCTTGACCCCCTGCCCGCGCAGCTCGCGGATGGTCTCCTCGGCGCCCTCGACCGGCACCGCCCAGCCGGCGTCGATGAGCCCGCCGTACGCCTTCTCGAACGCCGCGTTGGCCTGCGCGGCGCGCGCCTCGTCGCCACCGGCGAGGTGCCGGAACACCGAGATCTTGCTTTCCCCCATGGTGCGCCGGACGTAGTCGAGCGCCGCCGCCCGGTCGGTGTCCAGTTCGGACAGTGCGGCGGTGAACGCCTCGATGACCAGCCCGTCGTCGGCGACGGTGGTCCCGGCCATGTCGAGCACCGCGAGTTGGATCGTCATCCCTCACCATCCGATCTGTTCGGCGGTCTGTTCGGCCAGCGCGGGCGAGCAGGTCATGCCCCGCCCGCCCGGCGCGGTCACCAGCCACACCCGGTCGGCCACCTCGGCCCGGTACACCACGGCCGCGGGGTCGAGGCACTGCGCGTACACGCCGGCCCACCGTCGCCGTACCGGTGGCAGCGGCCGGCCGAGCAGCGCCTCGGCGACGGAACGCAGGTGCTCGTACGGCTCCTCGGCCAGGTCGAAGTCGAAGCCGTCGCCCAGCGCGTCGTCGTACGCGTGCGTGTCGCCGATGGTCAGGCCGCCGTCGAGGCGCTGCACCATCAGCAACTGCATCCGGTACGCCCCGGCCACCGCCGGCTGGGGCTGCCCGTCGCGCAGCGCGTCCAGGGCCGGCCCGGTGAACGCCGGGTAGTAGCGGAAGCTGTCCCCGTCCGCGACGGCGGTCGGCACCGCCTCGCCCAGCGGCGCGGTCTGGGCCATCTGCAACCGCACCCGGCGTACCGGCAGGGCCGGAACCAGGTCGCGGACCAGCCCGGTCAGGGACGCGCCGGTGGTCAGGACGACCGCGTCGCCTTCGTACCGATCACCACGGTCGTCGCGGACCGTCCCGCCGGTCACCGATCGGACCTCCCGGCCGGGCAACCAGGTGTACCGGCCGGTGGCGCGCAGGTGCTCCCGCAGCGCGGCGGTCGCCTTGCGCGGCTCGACGATCGCGTCGCGTTCGCACCACAGCGCCCCGGCGTACCGGCCGCGCAGCGCGGGGTTACGGGACCGGACCTGCGCGGGATCCAGGAGCGTGAAGCCGCGGACCGCCGCGTCGGGGGCGTCGGCCGCCTCCTTCGCGACCGCCAGCTCGGCGTCGGTGCGGCAGACGGTGAGCGAACCCGCCGCCCGGAAGCCGACCCCGGGCACGGCCGCGCCGATCTCCGCCCAGAGCCGGCGGGCCCGCAGCGCGGTGGCCAGTTCGGGGCCATCGGCCCGGCCGCTGACCCAGATCAACCCGAAGTTTCGCACCGAGGCGCCGCGGGCCGCCGGCTCGCGTTCCAGATGGACGACCTCGTGGCCGCGCCACAGCGCCGACCAGGCGTGTGCCGTGCCGAGGATGCCGCCGCCCACCACAACGATGCGCACGCGGGAAGCCTGCGAGCGTCCGCTGGCGTCCGGTTACCAGCGGTCTTGCGTCGAGATGAACGGCCTCGAAAGGTTCAGACCAGTTATCTGCTGTGTCTGGTGGCGAACCCGATCCGGTCGCCCCGGTACAGCGAGCGCACCCGCTCGATCGGCACCCCGTCCGGGTCGTACGAGACGCGTTGCAGCAGCAGCATCGGCACCGCCGGGTTGGTGTCGAGCAGCAGCGCCTCGCGGGGCGTCGCCAGTACCGTCTCGATCTGCTCGTCGGCCACCGCGAACACCACGCCGAGCTGTTCCTGCAGGCACCGGTACAGCGACTCGACCGGGTCGAACACGTCCAGCAGCGCCGGGTACCGCTCGGCGGGCAGGTAGGTGCTCTCCAGCCCGAGCGGCTCGTCGTCGACCAGCAGCACCCGCTCCAGATGGATGACCACCGCGCCGGCCGCGATCGACAGTTGCCCGGCCAGCTCGTCGGCGGCGGCCAGCCGCTCGACGCCGACCACCCGGCGCCCCGGTCGCCGGCCGGTGGCCCGGACCGCCTCGGTGTAGCTGCCGAGCTGCAACGGCTGGATCAGCTTCGGGCCGGTCACGAACGTGCCCCGCCCACGCATCGCCCGCAGCCGGCCTTCCAGGACCAGCTCGGCGATCGCGTGCCGCAGGGTCGCCCGGGACACCCCGTAGTCCGCGGCGAGGTCCCGCTCGGCCGGCAACGCCGCCCCTTCGCCCAGCTCCCCCAGCAGGGCGACCAGCCGTGCCTTGACGGCGTAGTACTTGGGCACCCGGCCGTGGTCGGGCACCCCGCCCCGCACCGCGCGGCCAGCGTGACCGATGTGCGACCCACCGACACCTAACCGTCTACTCACCGTCACAGGTCTGCACCCTAGCCGGGGTACCGTCCCGCCGCATGGACGATCCGATCGAGGTGATCGCCGCGTTGTTCTCCGGTGCGGGCGCCCAGGATTACCTTGGCGAACCGGTCACCGTGGCCGTGCACCTGTTGCAGGCCGGGGCGCTCGCCGACCGCGCCGGCGCGAGCGAGCCGCTGGTCGCGGCGGCACTCCTGCACGACGTGGGGCATCTCGTCGGGCCGGTCAGCGGCCGGACCCTGATGGCCGGCACCGACAACCACCACGGTGACAGCGGCGCGGACTGGCTGGGGCGCTGGTTCCCGCCGCCGGTCACCGAGCCGGTCCGGCTGCACGTGGCGGCCAAGCGGTACCTGTGCGCGGTCGAGCCGGGCTACTTCGACCGGCTCTCCGACGCCTCCCGGTACACGCTGGGGTTGCAGGGTGGGACGATGAGCGCCGCCGAGGTGACGGAGTTCATCGCCCACCCGTACGCGCGGGACGCCCTCGCCGTGCGGCGCTGGGACGAGGCCGCCAAGGACCCGGACGCCGAGGTGCCCGGCTTCGACCGGTACCGGCCCCTGCTGCGACGGCTGCTGTCTTCGTGATCATCGGTACCAGAAGAACCGGGCGTGCAGATCCTCGGCCGGCACCCCGGGCAGGTCGGTGGTGGCGTCCACGAAGTCGATGCTCATAAAGATCCCAAGCTGGATGCGCGCACCCCGGAACTCGTCCAGCAGTTGCGCACGGCGGACGGCGCACGGGTACGGGTCGCCGCAGACTCGACACGTCCAGGCTGGCCGGTCCGGCAGGTGGTACCGAATCATGACAGCCACGCCGGGTGGTAGCCGGCGCGGTTCGACCGTTCCGGGGCCAGTTCGTCGAGTGCCTGCCGGTGTGGCTGGCAGGGATAGCGGGCGCCACACCGGCGGCAGGCGGTGCCGCGCCAGTTCGTCACCGGCTGGTGCTCGACGAGAATTCTGTACGCGTCGTCGCGGTCCACTGTGGATCTCCCCTGGCCGTGGAGGCGTGGCGACCGGGCATGGGCAGCCGACCGCCACGCCCGTCTATCGGCGCGTATCGCGCAGGTAGGTGGTGACTCGCTTGAGGTGGCCCGCACCGTGGATAGGCTCGATCGCGTGTGCTGTGCACGGCACCATCCTCGGCAGGACACCAGGCATGAAGTCGTGTCCTGCCCTCCCGCACACCCGACAAGCAGCGCTCTTCTTCAGCGTCCAGCTAACGAACCGCTGGTAGAGCCTGGCGGGAGAACCGGGGTTCAGCTCATCGGCGGCTCGGGTCATGATCTGGAGCATGTGCCAGCTCAGCTCCTCCGGCTCGCCCCGGTACAGGTCAGTGATCACCCTCCGGGTTCCCGCGCACGGCCACTCGCCACCGCAGGTGTCGCAGTGCCACTCCGGGCGCAGCGGCCGGTGATCCCCGGTCATCGGGCCGCCAGCACCGCAGCGAACACCGGCGCCGACCCCGCATCAACAGCGGCAAAGTCCACGTACACCATGAACCGGGATTGTTGCGCTTCAACGACCGTCGGAGACACTGACTGGCTCATCGGCCGGTTCGTGTCAATGACCGCGCCCACCACTGCCTCCCTGGTACGTGAACAGCCCTCATCAGACCAACGCCGGTAGACTTGCCCTACCTGGTGTTCGAGTGATTACGTCGAATTCCAGGAAACACGGGCACGACAGCGCCGGAAATGGGACACGTAGGGTTCACCTGGGACACGCGTGTCCACGCATTGGTTCGCGACTGGAGTCGTCGGTGGCTAGGAATGGTCAGGAGCAACGCCCGGCCTGGGCGAAGCGCATTGAGGAGGAGCGTCGTGCGCGCGGTTGGACATTTGCCGCTGCCGCGCTCCACTTGCGTCAGCGCGATTCTCGGCTGCCCGATACCGCGACGATTGCAAAGTACTGGTCTCAACGCTGGGAGCCCGGGAAGCGCAAGCCGGGTGATCGATATCGGCCGCATCTGTGCACCTTGCTAGGTCTTCCCCATGAGTTGTTCGATGATGGGTACACCGATGTGCAGGTCGCTCCCTATGTGCGTCTTGACGGAACGACTACGCTCGCCGCAGGATTGGTTCCGACGGGCGAGGAGTTGGTAATGATGGCGGCTAACGAGTCCGCCAGCTACGGCCGGCGCCACGGGCAAAGCAATGTACATCCCGAAAATATTGAACAATTCAATGCCGATGTACGCGCACTCGCGATAGATTTCGTATCCGCATCGCCGATATCAGTTGTCCTTCGGGCGCGGACCTTGCGTGATCAGACCTTCGAGCTACTAGATGGTCGCCAATGGCCCCAGCACACGCGGCAGTTGTATTCGCTCGCGGGCTCACTGTGCGGGCTACTCGGAGTCGCATCAAGTGACTTCTTTGGGCACTATGATGCCGCAAGTACCCAAAACCGTACCGCATGGCTGTGCGCGGAGATGGCTGATCACAATGAACTTCGCTCGTGGATTCGCGCACTCCAGTCGGGTGTGGCGTTCTGGGCCGGCCAATGGTCTGATGCGGCAAAGTTAGCCGTACAAGCGGGCCAGTATGCGAGCACTGCGCCAAGCGCTACACGCGCCGCATCGTTGGCGGCGCGGGCATTGGCGCGCCTTAACGACGCGGACGGTGTGCGTCGCGCAGTCTCGGACTCGGAGGCGGCAAGAACTCTACCGGTGACCGACGACGCAGTCGGAGTTATTGGTTTTTCCGAGGCTAACCGCGTGCGCTGTGCCGGCACCGCGTACCTATGGTTGGGCGATCACTCATCGGCGCAGCTTTACCTCGAAAAAGCACTTACGTATTACGAACAGGACGCACCGGACGCGTACGCTCACGTAATGGTTGCCCGAGCCGACCTGGCATACGCGCGGCTTGCAGCAGGTGACCTGTATGGCGCCGTAGAGGCGCTAGAGCCCGCGCTGGCCGCGCCTCCGGAACGACGCCTTGCAGGATTCGCCCGACGGACCTCCGGCCTTCGCTCCCTGTTGACGAAGCCCGAATACAGGGAGTCTCAAATTGCGCACGATCTCGCGGCGCAAATCGAGCAGTTCCGTGCGTACATGGTAATCTTACCATTCGAGGAAGGCTAATTGGAGTGGGTATCTCGCTGACCGTACTAGGCAGCTCAGCTGTGTTTCCGCGATCGGACAACCCGTGCTCTGGATTTCTTCTCCAAACACGCAACGTTTCGGTCTGGGCTGATTGCGGCTCCGGAACCTTCGGCGCACTACAACAGCATGTGGATCCGTACAGACTCTCGGCGCTGTGGATATCACACATGCATCCCGATCACTGCTCAGATCTGCTTGCCGCATTTAATTGGACGATCAATATGCCCAACGCCCCGCGTTTGCCGGTGTACGGCCCTCCGGGCTGGGCCGGTCGGCTCGCCGCAATGATCCCCTCGGAAAAGGCAACCGAACTTGTGGAGACGGCATTTGAGATCCATGAGTTGCACGATCAGCACACGACGCTGGTTGGTGATGTACGGCTGTACAGTTTACTAGTCGAACATTCGGTGCCGGCATTTGGTCTCCGCGTCGAGCACGCTGGCCGTGTAATCGCATATTCCGGCGATACAGGGCCCTGCATGGCGCTAGTCAAACTCGCAGCGGACGCGGACACGTTCGTTTGCGAAGCGGGCGCTACAGAACCACAGCGAGCGCACTGCACACCAGACGAGGCGGGTCAAGCAGCAGCGAAAGCCGGATCGAGGAGACTGCTACTCACTCACATAGCGCCAGGTAATCACGAGGACCGCGCCGTCGAAGCTGCCGCGCGGGTGGCTGCGTGTCCGGTAGACCACGCAAGTCCGGGCCTGAAGTTAGGACTCTAGGCATCCAGACGGTAGCGGCGATTCCCGCGCTTGCCGTATTCAGGGGCCGCCGGTAGCGGCGGCTACGCGGCAATCGCCTCGGAGCCCTCCTGGCATCGAGCCACCACTTTGAACTCCGCTAGGACACGAAGGCGAGAAGCCGATGATGCCTGACGCGCCCCTTCCAGACCTGGCACAACGTATCGCGGGGGTCGTCAGGGTGGTGATGTCTGAGATCCGCCCGAAACTGGTTCACGCGGCGCTGTCCGGCGACCGCGGCGAAAGCAGGAATATCCGCCATGCCGACAACTTCCTGTCCGTGCACGACTTGTGGATGCATCGACGCTACCAGGAACTGCTGAGAGACCACCATCTCGGCTCGTTTGTGTATGCGTCGGAGGAGGCGGAACCCGAAATTGTCGGGAACGATGCCGACCCCGACATCTGCGTCTTGGTGGATCCACTCGACACCAGTGAGCTTGCGGTTCGTGGCTTACACGGATACACCCATGTCATGGTCTACTCCCGCAGGTTAGCGCGTCCGATTGTGGCGGTTGTGGGCGACATCTTCCATCACCTTCAGCTCTACGTAGGTGCACGCAACGACAACGGCGAGGACCAAGCCTTCCTGATTACGGCCGACTCGATGCATTACGCACTCAGCCCACAGTCTGGCAAACGGCTGAACGAGTCGCTGATCACCAACTACCTCATGCGCCCGGCGGAGCGCTTCCTTCCCCTCGCCCGACAGTCACGGCTCATTCAGGCTCTCAGCGAACCGGCCGCAGACGGAAAGAGCAGAGGCCGGATAGGCGTCGACTTCGGTTCGGTAGGACTATGCCACGTGGCCGCCGGGTTCACGGAAGCTGTCGTAGAGTTCGCCAAAGGGTTCGCAATTTGGGATCTGGCTCCCGGCCACTACATTCTTCACGCAGCAGGCGGAGCCATCATCGACCTTGAAGGTGCCCCCATTCCACTTGATTATCAATTTGACTCGCTGGACAGCATCGCTCAGGCTATGAACCGACGACAGGGGTTCGTGGCCGCTGGAAGCGCAAAGCTGGCACAAGAAATCCTCAGTTCGCTGGACCTGTAGCGCCGCAGACGCGGCTCGGCCGCACGAAGCCGGACACCGAGCGCCTCGATCGCCGGCTTGCCAGAAACGGTGCACTCACCGACGTAGCTACTGGTACCTGGCGGCGAACTCGTCGAGCGGCCGCGCGTGCCGCCACGCCAGCGACCACCACCGCCGGTGGCGGTCGACCACCTCGCGGTGGGTGACGAAGTGCGCGCCGCGGAAGGTGTCGTCGGCGTCGTTGAAGTGCAGATGCACCAACTGATCCTCATCCAGCAACCACGCGTCGTACGGTTCCAGGCCGAGATCGGCCGCCCCATCGCGCGCCAGGTAACGGATGTCCTCGCCGGCAGCGACGTTGAGCCGACCGACGACCAAGCCGTAGCGGGTGTAGTCCGACAGCGGAGTCGCGACGATCCGGACGCGCTGCCACTGCTTCCCGGCGGCATGGTCGTGGCGGAGCTTATCCAGCCAGGAGCGATGCCAGGCGTAGTCGTCCGGCTCGCCGGCAAGGAAGCGCCGGAACGCTTCTCGCCCGACGTCACTGTTGTAACGGTCGCGGATCTCGAACCGGCGCGCCGACACCATGAAGCTTGACAGCATCGTGCCCAGTTCCGCCTCGGTCAGCTGTGGCAAGGTCACGCTCCAGGGAAGAACCGCGCCAGGTCGTTCGGGATCTCCACGACAATCCACCGCGCCAACGTGACCGAGTTTATCGCCCACCCGTACCGGCCACTGCTGCCGGCGCGATCCTCATGATCACGGAAGGTTCGTGTCGGCCAGGGCTACCCGGACCTTCCGTGATCATCGGGGCTGTGACCTACGGGGTCAGGACGTCTGTGCGCTCGCAGTTCGCGAAGGCGTCCGCCTTGATCGGCACGAGGCGGAGGTCAGACGTGCAGTGGTCGGTGCCGGTACCGCCGTCGATAGTGCCGCCACCCCGCGCGGTGAGCTCGTCGTTACCGCCCAGGCCCTGGACCTGGTCGTGGCCGCCCGTGCCGTCGATGACATTCGGGCCCGCGTTGCCGATCAGCACGTCGTCGGCGCCGGTACCCTCCAGGTTCTCCACGTCCGCGGCGATGGTGTCCCGGGCGCCCGCGGGCCCGTCCTCCGCGCTGCCGTCGTCGCCGGTCGCGCCGTCCAGGTCGGCCCGGATACCGATCCGGTTCGACACCTCGGAGTAGCTCGCCGTGTCGGAACCGCCACCACCCTGGATCACGTCGCTGCCGAATCCTCCGCTCAAGATGTCGTCGCCGGAGCCACCGATCAGCAGGTCGTTGCCGTCCCCGGCCCTGATCCGCGCGGCGATGCCGGTGGCGTTCGTGATCGAGTCGTCGCCGTCCAGACTGCGGATCGACATGGTGAAGACGCTGGTGGCTGCTTGGCAGCGGGCCTGGTGCGAGGTCACCAGGGTGCACCCGGCGCCCGCGGTGAGGGTCGAGGCGAGGTTGGTGACCGTGACGAACCCGTCGTTGACGCCGACGGTGATCTGGTCGTTCACGCCCGGGAGCGCGTCGTATTTGAGGACCCCCGCCGAACGGACCACACCGGGTTGGCAGTCGCCGTAACAGCCGGACACCGCCGCCATGGCCGGCTGCGCGCACAGGACGGCCGGCAGAACACCCAACACCGCCACACCGGCGAGCGCCGGCATCACGCCGCGTGAAACACTGGACATGTATTCCTCCGAAGGTCTCTCACCGAGGGTTCTTTTGAGACTTTCGGCAGGATGGCAGGCGCCGCTGGAAGCGCACTGACACGCCGCTGAAACGCACGACAGCCCTGGCGTCGGGGCCGCCATGTGGATAGAACGTCAGGTCGTGTCTGTGGCGAGAGTGCCGCGGAGCAGATAGGCCTTCTGGCGTTCCTTCCAGTGCGCCCAGCCCATCAGGGCGAGCAGGATGACCAGAAGTACGGCGGAGGAGCCGATGGTGCCGAGGTTGAGGCCACCTTTGGCGACGGGTTTGGTGAGGTAGTCGCCGGCGGTGGCGCCGAAGGGGCGGGTGAGAACGAACGCGAGCCAGAACAGCAGAACGTTCGATATCCAGGGGACGTATTTGAACGCCAGGAGCAGGATGAGAGCTCCGGTGACGATCGCGTTGCTGCCGAGGTAGCCGAGGCCCGAGCTGTCGGACAGCCAGTCGCCGGTCGAGGTGCCGAGGGTGTTGGACACCAGGATGGCCGCCCAGAAGAGTACTTCGCCGCCGAAGGTGTCGATGTCCTTGATGGCGAAGGTCAGGCCGGTGAGTTTCCAGATGACGAAGATGCCGACGAGGATCGCGACGAGGATGGCCGCGCCGGTGCCGTAGCCGAGGCCGAGTCCCTGGGGTCCCCAGCCGAGCTGTTTTTCGCCTTCGGGCAGGTACTTGGTGGACGCGTCGCGGTTCATGAAATCGGAGATCGTGGTGCCAGCCATGCTGGTCGACAGGATGACGGTCCAGTAGAAGAACGGGTTGTACCGCCTGGATTTCAGCTGGATGACCAAGGTGACTACGAAGATCGCGAAAAGGGCGATGGTGGTCAGGAAGTACCCGATCTTGAAGGTCTGCGCGAACATGTCGCCGGCCGTTTCGCCGAGCGTCGTGGCGGCGTTCTTCATGATCCAGAACGCCAGCGTTACCTCAGGTAGTTTCTTGAGCACATACCGACCTGCGCCAGCGAAATCGGCTTCCGTGATGACAGCAGTCTTGGGCATCTCATCCATTCCGTCGATCGGCGTAGGGCACGACCCAGGAGCCTCGCCGTGCGTCAAACGCCAACCCGTACCCGCGCGCCCATCACCAAGGTTCACCGGCAGGTTGTTGAACCGGTACGTGTACCCGCGGGTACGGACAGTAATGGGCGTGAGGCCGGATCCGCCCAGCGATCCCGGGAGCCGTGATGACCGTCTTCGCGTTCCATACCAGCCGGCGGGCCTCCGGTGCCAACCGGTGGGAGTCCGGTCTCCCATTGACCGTCCACATTGGTCGTGATGCCGCGGTGGAGCTTGACCGGCTGTCGTGGCGCGGGCAGGACAGCAGCGAGGCCGCGGTCGTGTTCCAGGCCGACATGAGTTCGCTGTCCGGTACCGCGCGCGCCCCGGATGGCACGCTCGTCGAGCTGCGCGGCTGGCTCGCGAACCGTTGGCCGGCCGTCGAGGACGCTGGCGACGCCGTGGCTCACCGCTTCAGCACCGAGTTCTGGGAACCGACGGATCTCTTGGAGGGTGAGTGGTACCCGGCCAGCGATCTGCGCCTGCTTGTCAACGACGGCATGTCCCCGATCACCCGGGTCAGTTGGTCTGAGCGGTCCGGCGCCCATGGCTGGTTGGCGCTGTATCCGGCGACCGGCGCGCGGGCCGGAGATCTGACCTGCCTGGCGACCGTCATCACCGCGAGCGCGGAGTACGCGGCCGCCGGGGAGGTCGCGACCAACCTGGTCGATGGCAGCCTCGACACCAAATGGCTGGCCGCTGCGCCGACCGCCCGCGTGGACTTCACACTGGCCCAGTCGGCAACGGTTATGGCGTACGCGTTGACCTCCGCGAACGACGAGCCGGACCGCGATCCCGTGGACTGGACCCTGTCCGGTTCCGACGACGGGCAGCGGTGGACCCGGCTGGACCTGCGGGCCGGCCAGGTCTTCACCGGACGCCTCCAGACCCAGGAATACCCGATCCGCAACACCACAGCCTACGGCCGCTACCGCCTTGAGATCAGCCGCAACGCGGGAGCGCCGCTCGTTCAGCTTGCGGGGGTCCGCCTGTTCGCCACGACCAGCGGCGGCTTCCTCGGCCACTACCAACGCGCCGGGACCGCGCCGGCCGGCTACCGCGGCATCCCGGTGCCGGCCGTGGACACGGCCGACCCGACGCGCGTGCTGATTGCGGCGATCAAGTCTCCGGTGGGTACGCCGCCCGCGTTGCTGGCTACGCCGATGGGCAGGTTGGTCAGCGCGGTGCGTCCCGGCGGCAACGCGGCCAACGGCAAGCCGACGGACATCTCGCCGGCCGAGGTCGCCCCGGTGCCGGTCGAACTCCTCGGTGTGAGCGAGATCGCCAACGTCCACCTCGGTCCGGAACTGGCCCAGCGCTGGCTGGCGTTGCTGCGGCCGGCGTTCGGACTCGATCCGAGGGCGGACGGACCGGTCGTGGCCCAACTCGGCGGCCTACCGTCGCTGCCCCTCGACGTGGCCTGGCCGGAGCGGCCCGGGCAGGGGCCGTTGAGCCTGATCGCCTCCGTCGACCTCGGTGCGCTGCCGCGTGGCCGGCTGGACATCGCCCTGCCCGCCGACGGACTGCTGCATTTCTTCTACTTCGACGGCCGGTACCCGGACGAGAGCGACGACTGCCACGGCGACTCGCGGCTGGTCTACGTACCCCCCGGAACCCCGGTCGAGGTGAGGCAGGCACCGGCCGGACTCCCGCCATATCCGACGCGGGAGTTGCGCGCGCAGCTCATCACGACGATGCCCGACCTGTACCATCCGATCCTGGTGGAGGCAGTGCGGGACGCGGACCGGTCAGCGACGCCTGCCGAGGTGTTCGGCGGCGACTTCCTCCAGGCCGCGACGACCCTGCTGCGCGGCGGGCAGCGGATCGAGTACTTCCACCAGCTCGGCGGCTACTCGCGACCCGAGCAGTGGCCACCGGAGGGCCAGCTTGAGCCGACCGGCCGGTGGTCGGAAGACGGTGGCAGGCTACTGGCCCAGTTCGGCAGCGACGACCGGGTGGACATGCAATGGGGCGACCTCGGCTCGCTGTACTGGGTACTACGGCCGGCGGACATCGCACGACAACACTTCGACGCCGCTACGTTCGAGATGCAGTGCCTCTGATCAACAGATCCGGTTGGATACGGGCTCGCCCCGCAGCCCGGCGTCGATGGACTCGACGAGCACCTGGCCGATCCATCGTTGCGCCTCGATGGTCATCGACCCGAGATGGGGGGTCAGTACGACGTTCGGAAGCCCGGCCAACGGAGTGGCGCGACTTTCGTCGGCACGCACGTCCAGCGCCGCCCCGCCGAGCCGGCCTTCCCGCGGCGCCACGAGGAGCGCCTCTTCGTCCAGTACGCCGGCACGGGCGACGTTGACGATGAACGCACCCGGCTTCATCGCGCGCAGCTCGGCCGGGCCGAGCATGCGGTGGGTCTGCGCGGTGAGCGGGACGGCCGGGCACAGGAGGTCGCATTGTCGCAACACGGTGGCGAGGTCGACCAACTCGACGCCCTCATTGCCGACCTGCTGGGCCCGGATCCCATCCGGGCGGGCGACGCAGGCGAGCACCCGCATCCCGAGCCCGCGGGCGAGGCGCGCGATGGACCCGCCGATGTTACCGAGCCCGACCAGGCCGAGGGTCTTGCCGTGCAGTTGCGTCCCGGCGAGTGCGGACTTACGCCACGCGCCGGCCCGGACCTGGCGATCGGCCTCGCAGATGCGCCGGGCGACCGCGTACATGAGCCCGACGGCGTGTTCGGCAACCGCCCACGTCGATCCACCAGGGACGTTGAACACCTGGACGCCGACGAGCAGCGCCGCGCCCAGGTCGATGTTGTCGACACTTACTCCGGCCCGTGCGATCACCCTGAGCCGTCGCGAGCCCTGGATTGTCGACGCGTCCACCCGGACTCCGCTGCGCACGATCAGCGCGTCGGCGTCGGCGGCCAGCCGGGCGAGGTCAGGTTCCGACGGGTACGGCTCGACCGTCACGTGGTAGCGACGCTGGAGGACAGCCAGGGCGGTCGGATCGATCGGATTCACCACAAGCACCCGGGCGGGCGCCGGCTCAGCCTTGAGCTCGACCGGCGGTATCTCCGCCACGTTCGTCTGTCCCATGGGTACATGTACCTCCGCTCGATCCGGCCTTTGTTCAGCGCCGGGGCCGAACCGACGCCAGCACCCTTTCCGTGAATACGTTTCACAATCCGCCGCAACCTGTCGCATCCCTCGGCCCGGCGGCGCCGCAAGAATTCCACGGCCCTCCGCTGGAAACAACCCGGCGACGTGATTTCTCGGGTCCCGAACATTGGCTGGTCGAACGTTTCCGCAGTTCATCGGGCGCGACCCGGGTACGGGGCACCACCGAAGAATTAGGCGACGGCGATCAATGATTAGGCCGACCAATTAACGATCACCGCAGCGTGGAGAAAGACACCGCGAATCCCATTGACCGTTGGTCGCGGACCGGCGTACATGGCGATCGGCGCGATCGTCACGCACCGCACGGCAGTTCGCATTGGCAACCGGTTGCCACCAGCCCTCACGGAACTCCCGGCGTCACTCCGCTGCCGGCGGCTGGTTCCGGTTCAGGGTTGAGTTGCGGGCAGATTGTCTTCAGCAGCGCGGCGACGTCCACGGTCTCGGCGAGACCGGCCTTGTCGGCGAGCGCCAGGACGTCCGCCGCCGTCTTCGGCTGCCTGTTGATGAGCCACCGGTCGAGGTCGGCGGCCTGGTCCCAGCTCAGTCCGATCCGGTCCATCGACAGGGCGAACTCGCTGAGATCGGCGGTCAACGGATTCGTACGCAGGGTGGGATCCGGCGGGTACGGCTGCGCGGGGCCGCCGAGGAAGGACCCGGGAAGCCGGGGGCAGCAACGATACAGGCAGGCGAGCTTCGGCAGCGGGTACCGGTGCAGGAGGCGGCTGCGTTCGGTCAGCAGCAACGCCCGCAGCCCCCAGCGTTCGATCTGCGCGGCGTGCACCTTGGCGTCCCGGCGGGCCCCGCCTCGCCGGCCGACCGTACCCCACGTGGCGGTACTGTCCCAGACCTTGGCGAAACGCAGGGCGAGCGTGTCGTCCAGCGACCTGCCCTTGCGTTCGTACACTCCGGCGAGCGCGTGGATCCGGTCGGTCGACACGTCGTTGATGAGACGCCAGAGCCCGTCCCGGCGCAGCACCCGCAGCCGTCCTTTGTACCAGCTCCGGAAGCGGTGCGTGCCGAGCCGGCCGGACCGCAACCACGCGATCCCCATGCCGGAGATGACGGCGAAGAGGACTCCCCCGACGCCCCAACTGGCCAGTACGCCCGCATCGGCCAGCCACGGCCGGCCGCCGAAGATGGTCACACCGGTGGCGCTCTTGAGGTTGAACGTGGCATCGAGCACGGTAACCAACCCGATCGATGCGAGGAAGAAACCGAGACCGCCGCTCAACCGTTGGATCACATCGGATTCCCGGACCCGCCATTCGTCGAACGCGTATCCGAGCGTACGCAACAGATCGTCGTAGATCGTCTTGATCCGGTTCGCTTCCTGTTGAGTGCGCTTGGCATGTGTACTCACCTTCTCCAGCAGCCCGGCACGGACAATCGCGGCGCGCAGCCCGTCCGTGCCCAGGTGGCTTTCGGTCAGCTGGTCGTCGAAGTCGGCATAGAGCTGATCGGTCGCGGTCTCCACGCGGGTCACGAATTCACTCGTCCGATTGGCGAGCTCCGCCAGATCGCCGACGCCCTGGAGCAGGATCTGGTGCATCAGTTCCACGGAATGGCGCAGCCGCCGCGAAATGCGCCGCTGGCTGACCAAGTGGTTGGATACGCCGTCCCACAGTACGGCCGCGCGTTCCGCCACCTTGTCGTAGATGCTCAGATGACTCCCAAGAATCTGGAGACCGCGGTGGACGTCGTGCAGGTAGCTTCCGCCGTGCGCCTCGACGTCGGTCAGGCTCTCGATGATCCGGGCTGTCCGCGCTTCCTGGTGCTGGTATTCGGCCTTCCGCTTTTCGAGGTCCGGCGACATCGCGTCGACGGGCCTCGCCGGGATGATCAGATAATGCGCCCGACTCAACCTCAGATGCTTGTGGTGGAATTCCTCCGGATCCGGTGAACGGCCCCGCCGGTACCGGCGCAGGACATCGAACTCGCCCTCGACGATGCTGCCCGCACCGGCGCAGTCGGCGGGATCCCGCAGGCCGAGCAGGGTGTATGCCAGCTGGCGTCGCAAGGCGGGCAGGTTGTTCCGGTAGTCGACAGCCTGAGGTTGTCGCGCCTTGGGCACCGGTACCCAGAAGATCGGCAGGACATGCTTGCGTTGGTACGCGCGCAATTCGGCTTCGGACAGGAAACAGTCCAGCAGTTCGATCGTCTCACGGAGAATCCGGTGGAACCGGTCGGCGTACCGCTCCACGTCCCCGATCGGAATGCGCTGCGGTTTGATGTCCCTGGGCCATTCAGCGCCACTGGTGGACGGGTAGTACCGCTTGTTCAACGGCCGGGCACTCCAGATCGACATACTGAGATGGCACAGCGGCTTGTCGAGATAGAAGTCGAAGCGCAGGTCCAGCGCGACGAGGTGTTCGTACGGCGTGTTCGTACTCTCGTCGGGCAGGCTCGATCGGAGCGCTCCAGGATGGTCCGGCACCGCCTCGGGATCCGTCACGGCAGCCAGTTGCTCAGAGTTCAGGACGATCCGGTGCCGCAGCATGCCGAGCTGTCGCCGGTGGTCGTCGAGCGACCGGTCGACCCGCTTCCGCGCTTGGGTACATTCGCGGTCGACGTCGCGTTCCAGCTTCCGAATCAGCTCGTCCGCGCCCGGACCGCTGGGTAGGTAGTCGACCACACCGTCACGGTCCGCGCCGATCCACGCCAGACCACCGTCATGCTTCGCCAACAGGTGCCGGAGAAGGGCGCCATGCCCTTGGCGTTCCTTCCCATGCCGGCACGCTCTCCCACCGGTCTGCGTGTCGTCGCGAAGAGCCCACGCCGACGTCGCCACCATGATGAGCCGGCTCAGTTCGCTATGGTTTTCCGGCGGATCGCCCACCATTTCATCAGAGCAAGTCGCGCGTCCGGAAACAGCCGCCCGTTCGGCGAGACATTCGGCTACCAGGCGGCCGGCGCGGTTGGCCCACCGCTGTACGCGGATACCCGGACGGTCAGAGTACGAGCACGCTGTACATGTTCCCGGCGCCGCCGGGGTCGGCGTCCGGGCCCAGCGTCACGGTGCCGGCGGCGTACGGCTTCTCGAACACCTCCAGGTACCGGTACGTGGTGCCGTCCAGCTCGACCAGCTGCACACCGCTGTCCACCCAGGACGGATCCATCCACGGCAGCCTGCCGACCCGGGTGTCCACCGCGACCGCCACCGTGGCGTCCGCGTTGATGCCGAATGACACCAGCGGGCTGGCGGTGGACGCGCGGGAGGCGTTGGCGGTCCGGATCCACGGCGCACCCTGCACCTGCACCGGAACCGTGGTGAACGGCACCGTCCGGTCCCCGTACACCAGGGCGCCGGTCTGCAGGTTCGACTGCGCCGACCAGAGGCCCGCGTTCGCGGTGTCGGCCACGGAGAGGTTCGCGATGGACAGTGCCACGCCGCCGGTCACGGTCAGCCCGACCGTGGCGTACTGGGTGGCGGTGTCGTCGCTGCCGACCACGGTCAGCGGGTAGCTGCCGTTACGGGCGGCGGCCGTGGTGCTGACGGTCATCGTCGCGTCGTGCCCGGGCACCACGGTGGCCGGGCTGAAGCCGACCGAGACGCCGGTGCGCAGACCGGTGGCGCGCAGCGTGACCGGTCCCGGCCGGCCGGAGGCGGCCGCGGTGTGCACCCGGTACGTGGTCGACGCACCGGCGGCGACGGTCCGGGTGGCCGGCCCGGCGGACAGCGCGAAGTTGTCCAGCCGGCTCGGGCAGGACGCGGTGGAACCGCCCGGCGTGCTGATCCGGGCCCGGCCGCCGCCGGGCACCGAGACATTGTTCACGCAGTACCCGGACACCGCCTGCAGGCCCAGGTCGAACGGGCTGGTGCCACCCCGTTGCAGGGACACCTTGGTGAGGTGGAGGTCGCTCACCGCGTTGGCGATGAAGGCCGGGCGCCCGTCGTCGGCGGCCAGCCGCAGTCTGGTGTCGCTGAACCTGATCCCGGCCGCGTTGTGCAGGTAGAACCCGTACGACGGGCGGATGCCGAGGCTGCGCGGGTTGTAGTCGGTGGTGTCGGTGGGCACCGCGTTCGGATCGCCGGCCGGGAGCCCGCCGGGCAGCGTCAGGTCCACATGGTCGAAGGTGACATTGGTGATCGGGTGGCCCGGCTGGCCCCAGAGCGTCGGGCTGAACGCGCCGGCCCTGGTACCGGTCACGTTGTAGTAGTGGATGTTGCTGATGCTGCCGACGGCCGGCGGCGTCCCGCATCTCCCCCGGGTGCCGATCTTCTCCATCAGCGGGGAGTCCGTACCCGACATGGTGATGTTGCGGTAGACCACGTTGGAGATGTGCGCGCCGTCCATTGAGACCATGCCCAGCCCGGACTTGCCCGCGCTGGTGATGGTGATGTTGTTGAACAGGTAGTTGGTGAAGTCGCCGCACGTCTCCGAGCCGAACATCAGCGCGTTGCAGCAGCCCGCGGACAGGTGCGAGTTGGTGACGACGACATTGCCGCTGGGCAGGGTGGCACCCAGCGCCCAGTCGCTCTTGAACGCCAACGCGTCGTCGTTGCCGGCGATGGTGGCGTTGGTGATCAGGACGTTGCGGGTACTGATCACGTCCCAGCCGTCCCGGTCGGTCGCGGTGTCGATCGTCAGGTGATCGGAATGGACCCGGTTGCAGTCGTTGATGAGGATCGCGAAGTGACCGCCACGGCGCAGCGTCAGCCCGGCACCGATGTTCAGCCCGTCGCACCGGGTCAACGAGATAATCTTGTCGGCCTGGCCGGGTGTCGGGTCGGCGGTGGTCAGGTTGCCGCCGCCGTCGATCACGCCGGCGCCCACGAACCCCACGTTGCGGAGGCTGTCGCCCCAGATCATCGCGTCGTGGAAGTGGCTGTGCCCGTAGTCCTGGTAGGCGTCGTTCGGGTTCGGCTCCGGCGCGTCGTACCCGCTGGGTCCGCCGAGCAGCGTGGCGCCCGCGGCCAGGTCCAGCGTCACGTTGCTGAGCAGGTGGATCGAGCCGGCGGCCAGGTAGGTGCCGGCCGGGAACGCGACGGTGCCCGAGCCGGCCGCGTTGGCCGCGACGATCGTCCGATTCACCGCGGGAGCGTCGTTGGCGGTGCCGTCGCCGACCGCGCCGAAGTCGCGGACGTCGAAGACGTGCCCGTGACCGGGCGTCGGTGCCTGAGCCGGGCCGGAGCCGGCCCAGGCGGACGACACGTCCACCGCGACTCCCACGGCCACGACCGCTACGGCCACCCCGATCGACAACCGCCGCGACGCCCTGCGGGACAACGCCTCCCGGAACACCGGTACCTCCTTGTGCAGATGCCCGACGGTCCGCACCGGCACGGGCCGGCGCCCACGCTAGAAGTCGACCGCACGCGCGGTCAATGCATCGTGGACAGTGATCGGGGAACCGGCATGCCATCCCGTGGTGCGGGATTCCGCGGCCCGGGCCGTAGCTGTCGATATCCGAAATGTCGGCGCCGCTCGACACAGTGACCGGCGCGGTGAGGACCGTGCGCCTGGCCGTGCGCCTGGCCGGTCAGCCGGTGGGTGCGCGGCGGGCGAAGGCCGGGGCGTGCTCGGGCCGGAAGCCCACCCCGATGAGGTACGCGGGCACGTAGGACAGCTGCGGCACCCGCCCGACCAGGGCCAGTACCGGTTTCGGTGGTCCCGCCCGGCGCTGGTCGAGGATCGGCGCGACGACGACCTTGTGCATGAGCTGCTGCATCTCCTGTACCAGAATGGTCGGCAGCAGCCGGCGCGAGCGCACCCGGGCCAGGGTCTCCGGGGTGACCGCGCCCTGCCGAAGCGGCTCGGCCAGTAGGGTCGCGGCGGCGACCGCGTCCTGGACGGCCAGGTTGATGCCGACGCCGCCGATCGGAGACATAGCGTGCGCCGCGTCGCCGATGCACAGCAGCCCGTCGACGTGCCATCGGTCGAGCCGGTTGACCCGCACGTCGAGGTGTTTGACGTCGTCCATGGACGCCAGCGCGTCGACCCGGTCGGCGAACTCCGGCATCAGCTCGGCGAGGTTGCGCCGGAACGCCTCGATGCCCTGGGCGCGCAGCTCCGCATCGGTGCCCTTGCGCCCGATGTACGCGATCTGGTGGTAGTCCGGCCGCGGGATGACCACCGCGAACCGGCCCGGAAGGGCGTGCGGCATCAGCGCCGACGGGTTGTCCTCCGGGCGGCGCGGCAACCGGAACCACCACGCGTCGATCGGCACCGGGTATTCCCGGACCCGCAGGTCGGCCTGCTGCCGGGCGATCGACCACCGCCCGTCGCAGGCGATGGTCACGTCGGCGCGGATCTCGCCGGTCGAGCCGTCCGCCGCCCGGTACGCGACGCCATGCACCCGCCCGCCCTCCCGGATCAGCCCGGTGACCTCGCAGTTCATCCGCAGGTTGAACGACGGCTCGGCGCGGGCGGCGTCGGCGAGCAGGTCGAGCAGGTCCCACTGCGGCACCATCGCGATGTACGGGTAGCGCACCTTGAGCCGGCTGAGGTCGCCGACGACGATGGTCCGCCCGTCGCGGGCCGGAAAGGCGACCCGGGTCAGCCGGCTCTGCGGCAGCTTCGCGAACCGCTTCCCCAGGCCCAGCTCGTCGAGCAGCTCCATCGTCGACGGGTGGACCGTGTCGCCACGGAAGTCGCGCAGGAAGTCGCCATGTTTCTCCAGCACCGTCACGTCTACGCCGGCCCGCGCGAGCAGCAGGCTGACGACCATTCCGGCCGGCCCGCCGCCGACCACCACGCATGTCGTCTGCTCGGTCATCGGTCCCCTCCCGGGTTCGACTCAGACCTGGTACGTCGGCGTGATGATGGCCCGGGCCAGCGTGTGGAACGCGAGGTTGAAGCTCGCGTAGGCGGCCGACGAGTCAGGGGTCAGCTCCAGCGCGTCCACGTCCACCGCGTGCACCACGAAGAAGTACCGGTGCGGCCGGTCCCCCTCGGGCGGGTACGGACCGCCGTAGCCAGGGGTGCTGTAGTCGTTGCGCAGCGTCAACGCGCCGCCGGGTGGGTCCTCGGCACCCGCGCCCTGGGCCAGCTCGGTGACCGAGGTCGGCACGTTGACCAGCAGCCAGTGCCAGAAGCCGGACGGCGTGGGGGCGTCGGGGTCGAAGCAGGTCACCGCGAAGCTACGGGTCTCCGCGGGGAACCCGGACCAGGACAGCTGCGGCGAGACGTTGCGGCCGCCCACGCCGGGGTGGGCGAACATCTGGTCCATCGGCTGCCCGTCGGTCACGTCCGCGCTGGTCACGGTGAACGCGCCGACGGCGGGCAGGAGCTGGTACGGGTCCGGCGCGACGGGTCGGTCCAGGCTCACGAGGCTCACCCCATAGCTAGTACGACAGTTCCTCGTCAGATCCTGCCGTACCGGGGCGACGCTCACACGGCGGGTACCGTGACCCAGGCACCGGTCATCGGTGGGCCGACGACGCAGCCGTCGGCGCCGAGGGTCTCGGCCAGCAGGCGGTCGGCGAGCGTGGGCGGGTCCACCTCGGCCCGCGTGGCCACCCCGAACCGTTCCATCAGCGGGACCGCCGCGGAGATCACGTTCGCCCAGGCCCAGGCCGGGGCGTCCGGGCCACCCTCGGCGAACGCCTCGATCAGCAGGTTCGGCGCGGGCAGCCCGGCCGCGCGGAACGCGGGGAACAGCTCCAGCCCCATCCGCTGCTCGAAGCCGGCCTTCTCCAGCGCCAGCAGGAAGTACCCGTGCACCTCGCTCCACAGTGGCGTCAGCGGGCTGGCGCTCGGGTAAGCGAGATCGGCTTCGTGCATGCAGACCAGCCCGCCGGGTCGCAGCCGGGTGGCGGCCCGCCGCAGCGCGGCAGCCGGGTCGGACAGGTACATGAGCACCAGCCGCCCCACCGCGGCGTCGAAGCCGTCCTCCACCCCGTCGAGGGTCTGGACGTCGCCCACCCGGTACTCGATGGTGGTCTTCCCGGTCCGGCGCCGGGCCAGCTCGACGGCGGCCGGGTCACGCTCGATGCCGACCACCGCGCCGTCCGGCCCGACCAGCTCGGCGACGAGCCGGGCCACGTTGCCGGCGCCGCTGCCCAGATCGAGGACGCGCATTCCCGGCCGTATCCCGGCGTGCTCCAGCACCCGGCGGGTGAGTGGATCGAACAGACGTCCCTGGGCGACGAGTCGCTCGTCCTCGGCGACCCGGTCCGCGAACGGATAACTCATGGTCAACGCCTCCCTGCCTCGTCCGTGTACGGCCAGGGTGGACGGCGGCGGGCGGGTTGTCGTTGGGCTAGCGCGCAGGGCTGTTCACAACGCGCGCAGACCTGCGGTACTCGGCCGGCGGCATGCCGTGCAGGGCCCGGAACGCCCGGCTGAAGTCGGCCGCGCTGGAGAAGCCCCATCTGGCGGCGACCGCCGCGACCGGCCGGTCGGCCAGTGCCGGATCGGCGAGGTCACGGCGGCAGCGCTCCAGCCGCCGCTGCCGGATCCAGCCCGCCACGGTCAGGCCCTCGTCGTGGAAGAGCTGGTGCAGCGAGCGCAGCGAGACGTGATGGGCGGCGGCGATCGTGGCCGGCGACAGCCAGTCGTCGCCGAGATGCTGCTGGATGAACGCCTGGACGGTGGTCAGCAGCGCGTGCCGGCGGGCTTCCGGGGTGCTCCACTCGCGGGCGTCCAGTTCGTGCGCCAGCCGGGTCGCCAGGACCTCCAGTGCGGCGGTGGACAGGCGGGCCGCCTCGGCCGGGCTGTAGTGGTCGACGTTGCGTGCCAACTGGAGAAGGAACTGCGAGGTCAGATCGCCCACGCCGGCGCTGGCCGGGATGCGGGTGGCGGTCAACCGCCTGATCTGACCGCGCGACAGCGGCAGCAGCGACGGCGGGAACATGAAGGTCATCACCCGGGTGGGCGAGGGCCTAAGCGTACGCCCGGCTGGTCAGCCGGGATGGGCTCCCACCGCGTCGCGGATCTCGGTCGCGGCCCGGCCGGCGCCGGTCCGGGCGCAGTGGGCGCAGCAGAAGAAGCGGCCCTCCACCTCCACCCCGTGCCCGATGATCCGGCACCGGCAGTGTTCACAGACCGGCGCTAGCCGCTGGATGGCACACTCGAACGAGTCGAAGGTGTGGACCGCTCCGGCTGTGTGGATCTCGAATGACATCCAGTAGTCGTTGCCACATACCTCACAGGTCGCCATAGCCGGAGCGGCTACCCCGGCCGCGGCCGGGGAAACCGCGGCCCGCATACCTCGTCGACCGCTGGGTACCGACCGGGACGACGGATCACGCGCGAGGAGGTGCGCCGTGGCCAGGAACAGCCGACTGGGCCGCCGCCCGAGGCCCCGGGACGCCGTGGAGGACACCCTGGACCTCGCTGATCGGCCCACCCCGGCCGACCCCTGGCCGGGCGGGTTCCGGCCCGTCGCCGACGCGACACCGCCGGTACCGCGGGCGCGGGTCAGCTTCTGGGCCACGGCCGGGATGCTACTGAGCGTGGTGGCGCTGTGCGCGACCCTGACCGGGCTGCTCGCCCCGGAAGGGCTCGTCCTTGCCGTGATCGGCCTGCTGGCCAGCATCTTCGGGCTGGTCGGCGCGTCCCGGCCCGGAGTCGCCGGCCGGGGCCTGGCCGCCCTCGGCCTGCTCACCGCCCTGGGCGCGGCCTGGCTCGCCGTCGCCGCGCTCAACGGCCACCTCGGCTGGCTGGACGGCCACACCAACTCGGTGGCGCGCTGGCATGACTGGCTGGTGGCCCACTGGTCCTGGCTGGGCCGCTGGTAGCCGGCCCCACTTCTCCTCGCCGATCTTGGAGAAATGTACCTGGTTTGATCTCTAAACCAGGTACATTTCTCCAAGATCGGCGAGAGGCTGAGATGAGCTGAGAGGCTGCGGTTCGTCGTAGGGTGAAGGCGTCGCCTGGAAGGCGCCGTGGAGCTACGTCTGATCAACGATGCGGGAACGAGCACCCTGTCGGCGGACGCGGTGCTGGCGGTGATCCCCAACAGCGGCGTGGTCTGGATCGACTTCGAGCACACCGACGAGGCCGGGATGGCGCTGCTCGCCAGCTTGATCACGGTGTACCCGACCGACCTGCAGGACTGCTAGACGCGCACCCCGGTCCCGAAGATCCACGCGTACACCGACCATCTGTTCAGCGCGATCAACGGAGTGGCCCGCGGCGCCGACGGGCGCCTGCACTTCCAGCCGCTCAAAGTGTTCATGAACGCCGATGTCGTGGTCACCGTGCTCGGGCCTACCCACGCCGCGCTCACCGCCGAGGCGGCGCACCGCGAACTGACCGCCGTCATGCGCCTGCTGGACTCCCGTGCGATCCGGCCGGCGTCACCGCTGGAGCTGGTCACCGCGATCCGGTTCCAGATGCTACGGGCGCAGGAGGAGCTGACCGGATCGGCGGCCAGTCGCATCGCACAGCTTGAGCAGCGCATCATGAAGACCGACCCGGTCAAGGCGGACATGCTGCTGCACGACCTCGTCGACGTGCGGCACGACCTGCAGACCATCGGCACCAACGCGGCCCAGTCCTTCGAGTCGTACGTGCAACTCATCGACACGCTCAGCACCCAGGACGGCCTGCTGCACCTGGACCTGCGCCGCCTGACCGAGTTGAAGCAGGGCTTCAGCCACCTCAAGAACACCACCGACCTGGAGCGCGAGTACCTCCAGGAGATGCTCGACCTGTTCCAGACCAGGGCGTCGACCGAGTTGAACCGGTTCGTCCGCAGCATCACGGCCTGGGGCACCATCGGGATCGCCTGGACCGTGATCGCCGGCATCTACGGCATGAACTTCACCCACATGCCGGAGCTGAACTGGCGCTACGGGTACGCCTACGCGCTGACCCTGATGGCGGCGACGGGGCTCGGCCTGGCCGTGCTGTTTCGTCGCAAGGGCTGGCTGTGAGGCGACCGCCCGGGATCACGCCACCAGTACCGTGCGCACGCCGGCGATCTCGGGTGCGGTCCACGTGGTCTCGACGTCCCCGAGGGGCACCGTACGGGTGGCGACCGCGATGCCGCCGCCCGCGATCTCGTCAATGAGTGACGGCAGTTCGGCCAGGTAGGCCCGGGGCGACACCGCCCCCTGGCCGTTGCCCAGCAACTACCTCGCAACAGTTCGTGCCACCAGGCACCCTACCGTCAGCCGGTGGCCAACGCCTCGGTGGCGACCCATCGCACGTTCTTGCTCTTGTCGCGTTTGGCACGTCGCAGCGCGGGGAGGGTGTCGGGGTGGTCCGGCCAGCCGATGGCCAACGCCCGGAGCGCGCCTTCGCGTACCTCGTCGTCTGAGGCGTTGGTGTTCTTGTGGAGCAGCGCGAGGGTGTCCGGGTGGTCCGGCCAGCCGATGGCCACGGCCTGCGCGGCGACCACCCGCGCGTACCCGGCGGCGTCGGTGGTGGCGCGCTCGTGGAGCAGCGGGACGATGTCCGGGTGTTCCGGCCAGCCGGTGGCCAACGCCTGCATCGCGACGCACCGTACGGCGCCGTCGTCGTCGGAGGTGGCGCGCTGGCGCAGCACGGCGAAGGCGCCGGGATGTCCACGCCAGCATGCGGCCATGGCCTGCACGGCAGCCTTACGGATGCCCTTGTCCGGGTCGGTGTCGGCGCACTCCTGGAGTAGGGGGAAAGTGCCAGTGTGCTCGCGCCAGCCGGTGGCCAGCGCCCACACCGCGACTTCCCGTACTCGTTCGCTCTCATCGGCGACGGCGCGTCGCCGCAGTAGCAGCAGGGTGGGGAGATGCTCGCGCCAGCCGGCGGCCACCGCCCGCACCGCGGCCGTTCGCACGTCCTCGTCCGGGTCGGTGTCGGCGCGCTCCCGCAGCAGCGGACAGGTGCCGGGGTGATCGGGCCAGCCCGCGGCCAGTTCGCGTACGGCGGCCGCGCGCACGGACGCGGTGGCGTCGGTGGTGACACTCTCGTGGAGCCGCGGAAGGGTGTCCGGGTGGTCGCGGTAGCGCGCGGCTAGCGCGCGGAGCGCCGCCACGCGCACGTACATGTTCTCGATGTCCTTGTCGTTGGCGGTTGCCAACCGGTGCAGAAATGGCAGCGTGTCGGGGTGCTCGGACCAGCCGGTGGCCAGCGCCCATACCGCGGCCTGTTGCACTCGTTCGTCGTCACCGGCGGTGGCGCATTCGCGCAGCAGCGGGAGGGTGTCCGGATGCTCGCGCCACCCGTCCGCCAACTCGCGCACCGCGGCCGATCGCACGTCCGCGTCGGGGTCGGCGTCGGCGCGCTCCCGCAACAGCGGGTTGGTGTCGGGATGCTCGCGCCAGCCGGCGGCCAGGGCCTCCACCGCGGCCGATCGCACGTACCCGTCCGGGTCGGTCGTGGCACGCTCCCGCAACAGCGGGTTGGTGTCCGGATCCTCGCGCCAGCCGGCGGCCAACGCCCGCACCGCGATCCACCGCACGTCCGGGTCAGAGCGCGGGTCGGAGTCGATCCACCGGAACGCGTTGTCGTCATCATCGTCGTCATCGCCGTCGCTGGTCGCGCATTCGCGCACCAGTGGGAGGGTGTCCGGGTGTTCGGGCCAGCCGTCCGCCAGCGCCTGCACGGCAACCGCTCGGACCTGCCCGTCGTCGTCGGTGTCGATGCGGCTGCGCAACAGCCGGTGGATGTCCGGGTGCTCCGGCCAGCCGGCGGCCAACGCCTGCACTGCGGCTTTGCGTACGTTTCGATCCTTGTCGGCGGCGCACCTCCGCAGCACGTGGAGGGTGTCCGGATGCTCGCGCCAGCCCGTGCCCAGCGCCCGCACCGCGGCAGCGCGCTGGTGCCAGTCCGGTCCGAAGAGTGCCTGAGCCCGCAGGACGTCACGAAGTGTGTGACTGCCAGCCAGTAGAAGGGCCCCGACCCGCGCGGCGAGTACTACCACCGTCTCGGGGGCGATCTCGCTGTCAGCCGTCAGGGACTGTCCGCGGATCAGGTACCAACGCTGGTAGCGATCGCGACCGGCCCCGAGCGGACCGAGCGTGGCCAGCGCGGGCGGCATGGCCTGATCGAGGGCTTGCATCACCGGATAGTTGAAGACCAGCCATTCGCTGGCGATCTCCAGCAGGCTGATGACCATGTCGATGACGGCTTCGCCCTGCCGCGCCAGAGCGGCGGGCCTACCGGCCTGGCCGAGGCAACGGATGGCCAGCAGGAGATGCCGGGGCAGGTCCCGGTGTAGATACCACAGCGGATCGGCGGAAAGCAGGAAGTCGATGATCCGGCCGGCGAGGCGTTCCTTCATGCCCGCGACCAGCAGGAGCACCTCGTGCCAGGTGGGGTCGCTCCAGCGCTGTTCGAACACTCCGACGATGTGGTCTTCCTCGGAGCGTTCGCGGTTGTCGAACCGTTCGACGATATCCGCCGCAGCCAGGAATTCCAGGAACGCCCGGTGGACGAAACCGTACACCTCACCACCGAAGCGACTGAGGATGAAGTTGCGTTCCCGCAACTGCTCCAGCATCGCCCGGGCGGCTACCCGGGCCGGGCCGGGTGGCAACCCGAGCGTGCTGCCCAGGTACGTCTGGAAGCGCTCGAGCAGGTCTGCGCCGGCGATGCGGTTGCCGGCCAGTCCGGCCTCGGCTTCCTGCATGCCTCGGGCGACCAGACGCAGCAGTTCGAGCTTGTGATCACGGTCCAGCTGGGGCAGGTCGGCATACCCGCCGGTCGTGGCAAGGTACTTGTTGACCTCCCAGTGCTCTACCAGCATGGTGATGGCGTGTTCGTAGACGGCATGCCGATCGCGGGGCAGGTCGCGACGCCGGCCAATGATCGTCAGGATCGTCAACAGCAGCGGGTTGCCGGCCAGGTCCCGGGTCGCCGGCGTCTTGTCGACAGCCGCGAGCAACCTGGCGTGCAGCCGGGCCGACTCCACCCGGTCGTGCGGGCAGGCAGCGTGGTACCAGCGGCCGACGAAGGCGTCGACCTGCACCCGATCAAGATCTTGAAGCACATGGTGGCTGAACCCGGCGGCGTCGAACGGCTGCCGCCGGTAGCCGATCAGCCGGGAGGTCACCAGGACCCGGATACGCGGATAGCGGACCGCGAACCCGGTGATCTCGTCGGTCACCTCCTGACGTAGCCGCGGGTCGAACAGCTCGTCGAGCCCGTCAAAGATCACCACAACGCGGCCGTCGTCGCGAAGCAGGCTCTCCAGCAGCGCGCGCGGCAACCCGAGCCCATCCTGGGTGTGCTGGTGGTCGATGTGATCGAGGAATGTGCCGGCGCGCCAACGTGGGTCAGCGTAGGTCCGCAGCTCCACCAGCAGCGGCAGCCACCCGACCAACCCGTCCAGACCGCCGTCGGTACCGTCGCTGGACAGGGCGAGGGCCACGTACCGGGCCAGCGCCGACTTGCCCGTCCCGGGATCGCCGAGGAGCACGATCCGCTGCCCGGCCGGGTCGGCCAGGACCTGCAACACCGGGCGGGCGGGGCGCTCCAGGTACGCCTGCCGAGCCCGGACCAGCCTGTCGCGGTCGGCGCCGTCGGGCAGGTCGTCGGGGCCGATCTCGCCGGTCTCGGCCAGCCGTCGCCACAGCTCACGGGGCAGTTCCACCGGCGGCGGATCAGCGCGCACAGTCTGCGCCACGAACACCTCGCGCAACATCACCGGGCTCGACGCGTCCCGCTCGGTCAGCGGTAACAGGGTCTCGATGTCGACGCGTCCGAACCGTTGCCGCAGCCGGGCCAGGTACGCCTCCCGTGCCCGGGTCAGCGTGTCATCAGGGGCCGGGACGACGTAGGTGCGCTCCCACAACGCCCGCCACCGGGTCCGGTCCCCCGTGGCGGCGGGCAACGTGACGCCGCGGGAATCAGCATGACCGAGACACGCGTCGATGAACGCTTCCACGGTCGCCCAGCGCAGCGCACCGGTCGCCGATCGGGAGACCACGCCGATCAACGTCGACTCGCCCACGCTGTGTCCGGCCCGGTCGGCGTGCCGCTTCAGGGCTCCCTTCGGTGGGCTACCCGCCTGCTCGTACAGCCGGCGTAGCTCCTCACGCATCGCATGCTCTTACCGGCGCCACCGCACCCAGCCGTCCGCCACAGCTCCCGCCCCGTCCAGCGTCTGCGTAGTCCAGAACCCGACCAGGTTAGACGTCGCAGCCCCGATCGTCGACCACATCGCATTCCTCGCGGAAGGAGTACACCGATGTGGTTGGCCATCAAGAGTGCCATCCGTGATCTATGGCCGTTACTACCCCAGATCGCCGTTGCCCTACGGTTCGGCACCGCGCTGATCGGGTTCCTGACCACCCTGGTCACATCAACCCGCCGGGTACGACGATCGACCCACGCCGGGCTACGGTGGCGGCACCGAAGCCGCGTCCGAAAGCAACGACCCGAATCGGCGGGATCATCACACACCGCACGACCATCCGCATTGGCAACCGGTTGCCTACAGAACCCTTGCACGGAACGGGAATCAGGCCTCCCTAACGGTGGGTGAACACTGATAGCCTTCGGCCGCTCAACCGGAAGTACCAGACCGAACGCAGGTGGACCCGGTGGTCGGCACGCGAAACAGCGGACGGACACGGAGCTCTGATCCGACGCACGCCATCGAGCCGACCAGTCGCGACACAACACCCTCACACACGGAGGTCTCCGTTGGTCGACAACGGGATGAAGAGCCTTGTCAAAGGTTTGCTCACCGTGCCGCCGATGCTGAATGAGCCCACGGAGCAGATCGGCAGGCAACCCGAGCCGCACAACCAGCACCAAGCGTTGCAGGTGCTCACGCTCGCCCAGCGTACCGCCGACGACCACATCTCGGCCGCTCAGAAGCAGGCAGAGAAGATCTGCGCCGACGCGCGCACCAACGCCGGCCAGATCATCCAGGACGCCCAGGCGCATGCCCAAGCCCTCAACGAAAAGGCGGAGAAAGCGCTATCGGACGCACACACCACGGCGGCGCAGATCGCCCGGGACGCTCGGACCCACGCGGACAAATCGCAGCGCCAGTCCGAGGAGATCCTGGCCGACGCGCAAAAGCGGGCCACCGAACTGGGCAAGAAGGCACAGGCGAAGGCCGAAGAGCTCAGGGAGCAGGCGCAGCAACGCTACGACGACGTCGTTGGCAGCCTGGCCTACAAGCGGGAGGCGCTACAACGACAGATCGAGGCGCTGGAGCAGTTCGACCGGGACTACCGCGCCCGGCTGACCACCTTCATGCAGACCCAGCTGCGGGCACTCTGGGTCGACCAACCCGAGATGAGCCCGGAAGCGATCACGCAACCGGAAGCCGACTCGCAACCCCCGGCAACGCCGACTCCGGATTCGCCAGCCCGGCGTACGGGTAGGTCGGTCCGAGTCCCAGCCACGGACGCCGCAAGCTAGGGCGAAGAGGACGTCGCTCGCCGATTGCCGGCCCGGTGGCCAATAGCATGCGCGATCGCCCTGGCCGTCGGCGCCGGCCGGCTCAGCCTCGCCGCGGTACATCCGAAAGACGCGCGTCCGGCCGCCGGACCGGCCCGATCACCTATACCGGCTGAGCCGGGTCAGTCCAGCGGCCCGAAGAAGGCCCGCAGGTCCGCCGCCAGCTCGGCGGGCGCCTCCATCGCCGGAAAGTGCCGGCCACCCGGGAACTCGGTCCAGTGTGCGTTGGCCGCGGCGGGGACCAGCTTGCGTACCGTCTCGTCGGCGCCGAAGACCGCGAAGCCCTGCGGCACGGCCGGTGGCGCGCCCCAGTCCGACGAGTGCGCCTGCTCGTAGAGGGTGTGCGCGGCGGTGGCACCGCAGCCGGTGAACCAGTACAGGCTGACCGTGGTGAGCAGCAGGTCGCGGTCGACCGGCAGGTCGGTCCACTCGTAGACCTTCTCGGCGATCCAGGCCAGTTGCAGCAGCGGCGAGTCGACCAGGCCGTAGCCGATGGTCTGCGGCCGGCTGTTCTGGATCGCGAGGTAGCCGGAACCGTCCCGGCGGAACGCGTCCATCCGGTCCAGGATCAGCTTGTCGACCGGGTCGTTCCCGTCGAGCCGGTCAGCCATCCCGGGCAGGAACGTCGCGGTGGCCGCGGCGGTCAGCGGATCGGTCACCACGTGCACGCCGGTCACATGCGCGCCGTCGAGGCCGGCGACCACCGCGGACACGCCAGCGCCGACGTCGCCGCCGTGCACGCCGTACCGCTCGTAGCCGAGCCGGCGCATCAGCTCGACCCAGGCGCGGGCGGCCCGGCTCATCGTCGCGCCGGTCCCGCTCAGTGGAGTCGAGAACGCGTACCCGGGCAGGGACGGCGCGATCACGTGGAAGGCCGGCCCGCTGGCCGGGTTGACCAACGGCTCGATCAGGTGCAGGAACTCGGCGACCGAGCTCGGGTAGCCGTGCGTGATCAGCAACGGCTTCGCGTCGGCCCGGTCGGACCGCACGTGCAGGAAATGGATGCGCTGGCCGTCGATGTCGGTGGTGAACTGCGGGTACCGGTTGAGCCGCGCCTCCTGGGCACGCCAGTCGTAGCGGGTGCGCCAGTACTCGGCGAGCTCCGTCAGGTCGCCCAGCGGCATGCCGCGCGTCCGCCCGACGCCGGGCAGCTCGCCGGGCCAGCGGGCGGTCGCGAGCCGGTCGTGCAGGTAGTCGACGTCGGCCTGCGGAATCTCGATGCGGAAGGGCTGGATGGTTTCGGTCATGGGAGCAGGCTAGAAACAATAGCGGAAGGGTACTTTCCTAGTTTGTCGTCAGGATCGAAGAATGTGGGAAACCTCGGCGCGGCTGCTCCGGTTGCTGTCGCTGTTCCAGGCGCGGCGTGACTGGACCGGCACCGAGTTGGCCGCCCGGCTCGGCGTCACGACCCGTACCGTCCGCAACGACGTGGACCGGTTGCGCGGGCTCGGCTATCCGGTCGACGCGCGGCCCGGCGTCGCCGGCGGGTACCGGCTCGGCACCGGCGGCAGCCTGCCGCCGCTGCTGCTCGACGACGAGGAGGCGGTCGCGGTGGCGGTCGGCCTGCGGACCGCCGCCAGCGGCTCGATCGCCGGGATCGAGGAGACCTCGGTACGGGCGCTGGCGAAGTTGCAGCAGGTGCTGCCGGCCCGGCTGCGCCACCGGATCAGCGCGTTCCAGTCATCCACGCTGCCGGTACCGTCGCCCGGCCCGCGGGTGGATCCGGACGTGCTGACGGTGATCGCGGGCGCGTGTCGCGACCGGGAGCGGCTCCGGTTCGAGTACCGGACGCACTCCGGGACGGCCAGCCGGCGCTCGGTGGAGCCGTACCGGCTGGTGCATCACCGGCAGCGCTGGTACCTCGTGGCCTGGGACCTCGACCGGGACGACTGGCGCACGTTCCGGGTCGACCGCATCGAGCCGCGTCCGCCGGCCGGGCCGCGCTTCACCCCACGGCAACTGCCGCCCGACGAGGAGATCGCGGCACGGGTGGCGCGCGGGGTTGGCGAAGCGGTCTGGCGCTACCGCGCGCGGGTCATCGTGCACGCGCCCGCGGAGTACGTGCGGGCCCGGCTGCCGATCCCGGTCGACGTGCGGCCCCTGGGCGAGGACCGGTGCGCGTTCGAGCCCGGCTCGGACCATCCGCAGATGCTCGCCCTCTATCTGGGCATGCTGGACGCCGACTTCACGATCGTGGACTCGCCCGAGCTGGTGACCGCGCTCGGCGAGCTGACCGCGCGATACCAGCGCGCGATCGACGCCAGCGGCCCGCGTGACGGCTAAGGTACCAGCGTGGTCACCGTTGACGACGTCGCCACGCTGGCGTCGGGGCTACCCGAGGTCACCGAGGGCGAGCGGTACGGCAACCGGACGTGGGGCGTTGCCGGCAAAGGGTTCGCGTGGGAGCGCCCGTTCAGCAAGGCCGACATCCGGCGGTTCGGTGACGAGACCCCTCCCGGGGGGCCTATTCTCGCCGTCCGGGTCGGTGACCTCGGCGAGAAGGAAGCAGTTCTCGCCGCGCAGCCGGCGGCTTTCTTCACGATCCCGCACTTCGACGGGTACCCCGCGGTGCTCATCCAGTTGCGGAAGGCCACGAAGAAGGCGGTGCGGGAGGCGTTGATCGACGGCTGGCTCGCCTGCGCCCCGCCGAGACTCGTGGAGGATTTCCTCCACCACCGCCGCCGGTGAGGTGCGCGCCGCCCGACGGCAGCTCGTCGATCTTGGAGAACCTCAGGAGAGGCCCGCGTTGTGGTGGCCGAGCACCGCCGCCGCGCTGAGAACGGTGTTGTAGATCGCCACCTCGTCGAGGTACCCGGCGTAGGGCTTGCCGGTGCCGCCGCCCGGATCGGCCCGCCGGCCGAACGTGATGACCGGAACCGCGGTACGCGCGGCGGTGGCGCCGGTGCCGGACGCGACCTGGCCGCCGTCGACATAGAGCACCATCGCCCCGCTGGACGACGACCGGGTGAACACGACGTGGTGCCACGCGCCGTCGTTGTAGCCGCCGGAGGCGGAGATGATGGAGGTGTCCGGGTTGCCGACGCCGGCGACGACCTTGCCATCCGAGCGCAGCGAGACACCCCAGTCGTTGCGGTTGGCGAACTGGGAGGAGTTGTCCACCAGCGCCGCCCCGCTGAACCAGTCCGGGCCGGTCCCGGTGCCCTGCGTCGACTTGAACCAGAACTCGGCCGAGAAGTCGTTGGTGACCTGGCTGTTCACGCTGACGAAGTCGTTCGTACCGTCGAACTGGGCCGCGGTGTCGCTGTCATGGGTGATCGCCCCGGCCGCGCCGAGACTCGTCCCGTCGAGGTAGGTGCCCTTGTTGGTGCCGGCCGAGTCGGCCGGTTGCAGCGACATCTGGAAGTTGTCCAGGTGCATACCGGTGGAGTTGGTCGGCGACGCGCCGGTGCCACCGGAGCCGAGCCGGATGCCGCCCCGGCCGGCCGCCGTGATCGACGTGTCGGTGACCGACACCCGCTCGACACCGTCGACGAGCATCCGGATCGTTGAACCCTTCATGTCCAGCGTCACGCTGTAGGTCTGCCCGACGTTGGGGGTGTCGCTCCACGAGCCCAGCAGGGCGCCGGAGCCGTTGACGTCCTTGCGCAGCTCCCAGTAGCCGTTGGGTTCGCTGTAGCGGGCGATGTAGCGGGTACCGCTGCCGTTGGTGTTGCCCGTGTCGAACCGGCCCACCACGCCAGCGTCGTCCTCGTCGATCAGGGACTTGACGTAGACGTCGGCGGTCACCTGGTAATCGGGGCTGGACGGGGTGGCCGTGGCCAGGTAGCTGATGCCACCAACGCCGTTGCGGCGGGCCCGGTTGGCGTCGGACAGCACGACGGTGGCGTTGTCCTGCTGCCACTTCGTCCACCCGCCACCCGCCTCCGGGGTGTGGCTGGACAGCAGGGTGCCGGCCGTACCGGTGAAGCTGTCGACGCCGGTGGCGGACTCGCCGAGCCGGTAGTAGTTGACCAGTCCCGGCGTGCCCAGAACGGTGTCCTGGTAGGTCGTGGTGACCTTGGTGACGCTGGCGCTGGTCGCGGCGGTGGCCGCGTTGCCGACGTTGTCGTAGACCAGGTACTGGTACTTGTAGCAGGTGCCACCGTAGACCGAGTCGATGTACGGCGAACTCGGGTTGGTGCCGCCCGACACCGTCGCGAAGCTGCTGAACGACCCGCAGGTGCCGCCCGTCATCGACGCGGTGGCGCGTTGCAGGTACCGGGTGCCGATCCCGGAACCGCCGGTGTCGGTACCCGCCGCGAAGGTGACGGCGAGCGACATGCTGGTGGTGTTGCCGTTGGTGTAGGAGATCGTCCCGGTGGTCGGCGGCGTGTCGTCGGCCGTCATGGTGAACGCGGTGGCCGTGGAGGTGCCGCCGGCGTTGTTGGTGGCGGTGACGGTCGGGCTGCCGGGCGCGGCCGGCACGCCGCCGGTCCACGAGTAGGTGGTCACGCCCAGCGAGCCCGGCGTGCCGGTCCACTTGGTGCCCAGCGCCGGGAACGCGTAGCTGGCCACACCCGACGCGGCGTCGGTCGTGGTCGCCGTCGCGACGAAGCCGCCGGAGCCGGCCGCCGACCGGTAGAACACCGTGCCGCCGGTGCCGCTCCAGTACGTGTTGGTGAAGCTGGAGAACGCCAGGGCCGGTGCGATCGGCGAGGTGCTGTCGACCTGGATGTCCGGGCTGGTGTACGTGGTGGTGTTGCCCAGGCTGTCCGCGACCACGTACTGGTAGCGGTAGCACGCCTGGTCGTTGACGGTGTCCGCGTCCGGGGTGGCCGGGTCGAGGGCGACGAACGAATAGGTGCCGTAGCTGCCGCACGTCCCGCTCGCGGTGCCGCCCGCCGACGTGAGCGGGGCGGTCGCGCGCATGAGCTGGTTGCCGCTGGTGGCCAGGCCGTCGGTGTCGGAGCCCTTGTCCAGGGCCAGGTTGAGCGTGGTGGAGCGGGAGTACCGGGAGCCGGTGCCGGACAGGCCGGTGGCGTCGACCGAGCCGCCGGTCGGGCCGACGCCGTTGACCGCGCTCGGGGCGGTGCCGAGCAGGTAGTGGTCGTTGACCGTGGTGGACGACAGGGCCGCCCCGTAGAGAGCCACCTCGTCGAGGTACCCGGCGAAGCCGTTGGCGCCGGGCTGTGAACGGCCGAAGGTGATGCTGCCGACCGCCGTACGGGCCGAGGTGGCACCGGTACCGGTGGCGGCCTGCGCACCGTCCACATAGAGCACCATCGCGCCGCTCGCCGCGGTCCGGGTGAACACGACGTGGTGCCACGTGCCGTCGTTGTACCCGCCGCTGGAGGAGACGACGGAGACGTCCGTGCCGCCGCCCACACCGGCGACGATCTTGCCGTCGGAGCGTAGCGAGACACCCCAGTCCGCCTGGGCGCTGCGGGTCGTCGACGCGGTGTTGTCGATCAGCGCGGCGCCGCTGTACCAGTTGGAGCTGGTACCGGTGCCCCCGGTGGAGTTGAACCAGAACTCGGCCGAGAAGTCGGTCGACACCTGCCGGGTGATGTTGACGTAGTCGTTGCCGCCGTCGAACTGCGCGGCGGTGTCCGGGTCGCCGTAGATGGCACCGGCGGCGCCCAGCGTGACGCCGTTGAGGTAGCCGCCTTCGTTGGTGCCCTTGCTGTCGTTGGCGAGGTAGTAGGCGTCGAAGTTGTCGAAGTGCATCCCGTGCGTGTCGTCCTTGCCGATGTTTCCCTGGTTGTAGTCGCCGTCGAGGATGCCGACGTTGCCGGCCGCCGTGTAGGGCGAGCTCGAATCGGTGTAGGTGAGCTTCTGCACGCCGTTGACGTAGAGCTTGAGGACGGTCGACGCGGACCCACTCACCTCCAGCCGCACCCGGTAGGTCGACCCGACGGTGAGCGTCTGCCCGGTGAGGGTGGCCACCCGGATCGGGTTGGTCTTGTTGGTGTCGTCGTACTTGATGATGTCCCAGCTCGTGTTGGCCACCTCGTAGCGGGCCACGTACGCGTCCTTGTTGGACGTGTCCAGGCGCCCGACGACGCCCGCCTTGTCGCCCGCCAGATTGCTCGCGACGTACAGGTCGGCCTCGACGGCGTAGTCGGCGCTCGGCGGTGCCACCGCCACGTAGTTGAGCGAGCGGCCCTGCCCGTCGCCGCGGAACCGGTTGTTGTTGGAGAAGAACACGTGCGAGGTACCGCCGGCGAGGTTGGTCCAGACCCCGCCGACGTCGGCGACGTGCCCGGTGAAGTCGGTGTCGGCCGGGCCGGTGAAGCTGTCGGCGGCGAACGGGGAGGCGGTCTCGTCGAGGCGGTACTGGCTCAGCAGGCCGGACGTCGTGCTCACCGCCGTGGCGTAGTCGACCTTGACGATGTTGGCGCTGGTCGCGATCGCCTGGTTACCGACGTTGTCGTACACCACGTACTGGTACTTGTAGCACGTGGCGTTGGCCACGTTGGTGTCGGTGAACGGCGACGACGGGTTCACCGTGCCGACGCTGGCGAAGCCGCTGTACGTGCCACAGCTGCCGGCGGTCAGCGGCGCGGAGGCGCGCTGGATGCGCCGGGTGCCCAGCCCCGACAGGCCGTCGGAGCTCGCGCCCAGCGTGATGCTCACCGACCGGCTGGTGACGTAGCCCGCCGAGTACGTGATGGATCCGGCGGTTGGGACGGTCGAGTCGTTGGTGAACGTCAGCGTGGTGGCCGCGGTGTTGCCGACGACGTCGCGGCCGGTGACCGCCTCGGTGGGCGAACTGGTCGTGCCGGCGTTCCAGGAGAACATGTTCGACACGTAGGGTCCGCCGGCGGGCGCGGACACCGTGGAAGGGCTGTGGTTCCAGCCGGTGGACACCCCACCGAACGCGGCGGTGGCGCTGGCGGCCGGCCCGGAGCCGGCGTCGGTGAGGGCGTTGGTGAGAGTGAACGACCCGGCCGCCACACCGCGGTAGTACACGGTGTTGGTGCTCTTGAACGCGCCGCCGCTGACGCTGGACAGCGAGATCGCGTTGACCGGCGGCGTGGTCTCGATGGTGACCGCGCTGCTCCTGGCGCTCTCCCCGCCCTGCCAGTTGGTGGCGAACACGGGCGTGACGGTGTAGACCCAGGTGCCGGCCGGCACGCTGTTCTCGGTGCAGCCGATCGCGACGAGCGTGCCGTTGCACGCGGTCAGCATCGTCTGCGCGGCCAGCGTGGTGGCGTCGTAGCGGCGGACCCGGTAGCCGCTGACCGCCTGGCCGCCGGTCAACGTGGTGGCCGCCCAGCTGACCGACACCGACTGCCCGGTCGCCGACACCACGGGTGTGGCGCCCTGGTTGACGCCGGTCGCGGCGGCGGCGCCGTTGCTGCCGGCGTCGGACTGTACGGCCCAGAAGGCCGACGCGTTCCACGTCGCGCCCAGCACCATCCCGATCGCGAGCGCCGCCGCGATGGCCCGACGCCGCGCGGCACCCGGTCGGGACCGCTCGACCCGGTGCCTGCCGCCCGCCCGCGTCACGGCGCGGCCACCAGGTAGACGATGAAGCTGGCGTTCTGGCAGGCGCTCGCCGCGTTGGCGGCCATGGTGAGCGAGTTCGTCAGCGTGACGGCCAGCGAGCCGTCGACCCCGGCGGCTTTGGAACCGACCGTCCAGCCCGAGCCGCCGTTGGTCTGGGTGGTGAAGCTCAGCGCGGTCAGGGCGCAGCCGAGGTGGTCGCCGTCCACATCGAAGCCGCCGGTGCCGTGGCCGGTGTCCAGCGACAGCGTTCCGATGTGGACGGGAAAGGTGTTCGAGTTGGAGATCGTGAGCACCACGTTGGCGGTGGCGCCGGGTGCGAGCTGAGCTGTCGGGGTGGCCGGGGTGAGGGTCAGCTCGTCGGTGGAGGTCGCGATCGCCGCGGCGCCGGAGCCGGCACCGGTGCTCGTCCAGTAGGCCGACGCCGAGCCACCCGCCAGAACGGCGAGGACCGCGACGGCGGCCAGCGTGATGGCCCGGCGGGCGTGGTGGTACACGACTCTCTCCCGAATTCCTCTGGTCGGTGGCTTGTCCGGCGGTTCAGGCCGGCGGTTCAGGCCGGCGGTTCAGGGCGGCGTGGCGGGTACGGTCCGATGGTCGTACCCGCCACGAGCGGCGGAATGGGTCAGGACGCGGCGAAGCCCAGGGTTACCGAGGCAGTCTTGCAGTCGTCCTGGTTGCTGGCCGAGTTGGCCATCGAGATCGTCGCGCCGGTCGACGTGTAGTCGTGGTCACCGTTGGCGAGATCAGCGCCGATGGCGACCGTGCCGCCGGTCACGCTGAAGTCGGTGGCCAGGCATCCGCCATAAGAGTTGCCGCCACCGGATACGCCGCTGATGGTGATCGCGACCGAGGTGATGTACTGGCTCGTGCCAGCGTTGTGGATCGTGAACGAGATCGGTTGCGCCGCCCCGCCCGGCACGAGACCGCCGGTGGAGCCGAACTGGACCACCGAGACCCCGGGGATGGTGCCCACGTCGGCCGCACCGCTACCGGTACCGGAGGTGGTCCAGTAACCGAGGGCCGTGCCGGAGATCGTCAGAAGCGCGACGACTATGCCTCCGACGACCAGGAGACGCTGCTTGGACCGGTGACGGAACCGTCCGATGATCCCGTTCGTACGTTCGACTTCCATGTCGTTGTCACTCATTTCAACTTCCTTTGTGTGTGACCGCCGCTCCCGCCAGCGGTCGACTCTGGATCTGTCTGGCCCCCTCGACGACGTACCGGATCCGGGCACCCTGCCCGACTGCTGTTCTCCGGTCATTGGTTCGGCAGGCGTCGCAAAACCTGAGGAAATCGCGGGATTCGCCGCGAGATTCTCAGCTATCTGCTAAGCGCTGCCCCAAGGCCAACATCCCGTGTCCCGAGGAGTTCCAGGGTCGGAAAGCGTTGCGATCCGGGTGCGGAGTCCACGGTCGGTGGCGGCAGACGTCGTTGTCGGCATTGAACCTCCGGCCGCTGCCGGGGTTACTACCTGATACAACCCCCCACCCGCTGCCGGCGGACGTTGTCTTTCTGTCCATACCCGTCGCCCTGGGCGACGTCCGCCGGTATCCGGGTGCGGTTGGTTACCCGGGGTCGTTGGTTGTCCGGCTGCCGTTGGTCAGCCGAGGTGGCCGATGCGCGCGCTGATCTCGGCGGCGCCCGACCTGATCGCCTCGGCGACCGTCGGGAAGGTGTGCGCGGCGAGCCGGTAGGACGGCCCGGACGCGCTGACCGCCGCGATCACGCTGCCGTCCTGGCCGTAGATCGGCGCGGCCACCGCGTTGAGCCCGACCTCGTACTCCTCCACGGTGCACGAGTACCCGCGCGCCCGGATCTGGTCGAGCTGGGCGGCGACACTGAGCGGTGAAATGATGGTGTGCGCGGTGAACCGGAGCAGCGGCCGGATGCCGACCAGCCGGCGCCGTGCCTCGTCAGGCTGGAACGCGAGCAGCACCTTCCCGCTGGACGTGGCGTGCAGCGGGGTCCGCTGCCCCACCCAGTTGTGGCTGATGATCGCGCCGGGCCCGCGCACCTGGGTGATGTTGACGGCGGCAGCGTCGGCCAGCACCGCCACGTTGACCGTCTCGCCGACCTCTCTGGCCAGCCGTACGCAGACCGGTCGGCTCTCGCGGGACAGGTCGAGCTGAGCCGAGGTCGCGCCGGCCAGCCGGATGATGCCGAAGCCGAGCCGGTACTTGCCCCGCTCGGTGAGCTGTTCGACCAGGTCGCGGTTTTCCAGGGCGGCGAGCAGGCGGCACGCGGTCGACTTGTGCACGCCCAGCTCACCGGCGACCTCGGTGACGCCCGCGTCGCCGCGCCGCGCCAGGATCTCCAGGACGGTGATGGCGCGGTCGACCGACTGGACAGCGGTCTCGCCGTTGGCGCTGTTCAATCGCCCAGCTCCTTGCGCCGGATCGCGACATACTCGGTCAGCTCGGCGCGTACCGCGTCGTCGAGCGGCGGTGCCTGGTACTCGTCGAGCTTCCCGCGGTAGATCTCCGTCGCCCGGGCGGCCGCGTCCTTGGCGCCGGTGCGCAGCCACCGCTCGTAGTTGTCCGACGACGACAGCAAAGGCCGGTAGAAGCAGGTGCGGAAGCGCTCCATGGTGTGCGCGGCACCGAGGAAGTGCCCGCCGTGGCCGACCTCGACGTGCGCGTCGAAGGCCAGTGACGCCTCGTCGATCTCCAGCGGCCGGAACTGGTGCTGGAGCATCCGGAGGATCTCGATGTCGACGATGAACTTCTCGTACGAGCTGACCAGGCCGCCTTCGAGCCAACCTGCGCTGTGCATGACCCAGTTGGCGCCGGCCAGGAACGTCGGCAGCATCGTCATCAACGCCTCGTAGGCGGCCTGGGCGTCCGCGCTCTGGCTGGACGTGAGCGCCCCGCCGGACCGGAACGGCAGGCCGAAGTGGCGGGCGATCTGGCCGGTGCACAGCAGGCCGATCCCCGACTCCGGCGTGCCGAAACACGGAGAGCCGGACTGCATGTTGATGTTGGACAGGAACGAGCCGAAGATGACCGGGCAGCCCGGCCGGATCAGCTGGGACAGTGCGATGCCGGTCAGCGCCTCGGCGATCTGCTGCACCAGCGTGGCCGGCACGCTGACCGGTGACATGGCACCCATCAGCAGGAACGGGGTCAGCACCACCGGCTGGTTGGCCGCGCTGTACTCGAACTGGGCGTCGAGCATCCGGTCGTCCCAGCGCAGTGGTGAGTTGCAGTTGATGAGCGACACGGTGGCCGGGGTCCGCTCGATCGTGTCCCGCCCGCCGAAGAGGATCTCGGTCATCCGGATCGTGTCGGCCGCGTTCGGACCGGACACCACGTTGCCCATGTAGATCTTGTCGGTCAGCGTCTGCAACGCGAACACCATGTCCAGGTGCCGGGAGTCCAGCGGGGTGTCGTTGGGCTCGCAGATGACGCCGCCGGCCGAGTCCAGTTCCGGGAACGACTGGGCCAGCATGGTGAACTTGCGGAAGTCCTCCATTGTGGCCTCGCGGCGCACCTCGCCCTCCCGGACGAACGGTGGACCGTAGACCCCGCCGAAGGCCATGTGCTCGCCGCCGATGTGCACGTTGTTGGCCGGGTTGCGGGCCTGGATCTCGAACTCGCGCGGCGCCTTGCGCACCTGTTCGAGCACGAACTCGGGGTCGAACCGCACGTTGTTGTCCTCGACCAGCTGGCCCGCGGCGCGAAACAGCTCGGTCGCCCGCGGGGACATGAACTCGACGCCGATCTCGCTCACGATGCGGCGCCAGCCCCGATCGAGGACCTCCATCGCGTCAGCGGAGAGGATCTCGTACCGCGGCATGCGATTGACGAACATGCGGCCTCCTTGGCGGAGTTTCTATTGAGCAAAGCGCTATTGACCTGACGGTAGCTGCGATCCTACGCTGAATCGATGGAACATAGGTTCCATGATATGGAACTCTCATCTGCGAGGCCACATGGTTGACCCCCATCGGCACCCCGATCTCCGCTCGGCGCAGACCAAACCGGCGACACCGGGCGGCACCCAGGCGGTCGACCGGGCGGCGGAACTGCTCGTCCGGGTCATCGAGTCCGATCGACCGATCGCGTTCACCGCGCTGGTCGCCGCGTCCGGACTGCCGAAGAGCACGACGTCGCGGATGCTGGCGGCGCTGGAGCGGCACGGCCTGTTGCAACGCGACCGGGACGGGGCGTTCCGGCCCGGCTCGGTGCTCGCCCGCTACGCCAGCCACACCGGCGCGGCCGACCTGATCGCGCTGGCCCAGCCGGTGCTGGAACGGCTGGGCGACAAGACGGGTGAGACCGTCAACCTCGCGGTGCCCAGCGGCGGCGCGGTGGAGCAGATCGCCCAGGTCGACAGCCGCTACCTGCTCGGCGCCACGAACTGGGTCGGGCTGCGGGTGCCGCTGCACTGCTCGGCACTGGGCAAGATCTTCCTCGCGTACGACGTGGCGACGCTGCCCGCCGGCCGGCTCGACCGGTGCACACCGCACACGATCACCAGCCGCACGGCGCTGGCCGACGACCTGGCGGCCGCGCGGCACGCCGGTTTCGCCATCGCGCGCGACGAGCTCGAACCGGGGCTCATCGCCGTCGCGGCGCCGGTCCGCGATGCGGGCGGCGCGGTGGTCGCCGCGCTGTCCGTGTCCGGGCCCACGGTGCGGCTCACCGACGACCGCGTCGACGAGGTGACCGCGCTGCTCGTCATCGAGGCCGAGGCGCTGTCGTCCGTCCTCGGACATCCAACCTGACAAGGGGTGAGGCATGACCCACGAAGAGATCCTGAAAGGGCTGTACGACGAGACGCTGACCGGCAACGGCCCGGCCGTCCTGGAGCTGACCAACGCCGGTCTGGCCACCGGGCTGTCCCCCGAGACCATGCTGTTCGAGGCGCTCATCCCGTCGCTGGAAGAGGTCGGCGCGCGGTTCGAGCGCGGTGACTTCTTCGTGCCGGAGATGCTCATCGCCGGCAAGGCGATGGCCGGGGCGCTGGATATACTGCGCCCGCTGCTGGCCGAGACCGGCGTGGAGTCGGTCGGCACCTTCCTGATGGGCACCGTCAAGGGCGACGTGCACGACATCGGCAAGAACCTCGTCAACATCATGCTGGAGGGCGCCGGCTTCCAGGTCATCGACCTGGGTGTGCAGGTGGCGCCGGAGAAGTTCGTCGACGCGGTGCGCGAGCACAAGCCGGACATCGTGGGGTTCTCGGCCTTCCTCACCACCACGATGCCGATGTTCAAGGCGAACATCAACGCGCTGACCAAGGCCGGGCTGCGCGACGAGGTCATTGTCATGGTCGGCGGCGCGCCGGTCACCCAGGAGTACGCGGACGCGGTCGGTGCCGACGGATACGCCGCCGACGCGTCCACAGCCGTCAGACGGGCCAAGGAGCTGCTGCGGCGGCGCCGGGCGGTTGCGGCGGTCTAGGAGGGTACGGATGAAACTGCTTCCCACCGTCGAGCACGCCGTGAAGGGGCCGGTCTTCGACTGCCGGATGTGTGGCCAGTGCGTGCTGCACTCCACCGGCATGACCTGCCCGATGAACTGTCCGAAGACGCTGCGCAACGGGCCGTGCGGCGGCGTGCGTGAGGACGGCACCTGCGAGGTCGATCCGACCATGCGGTGCGTGTGGCTCAAGGCGTACAAGCGTTCGCGCACGCTGCCGCTGCCGCAGTCGTGGCGCGACGGGTTCGACCACCTACGACCCCCGGTGGACAACCGGCTCAAGGGCACCGCGTCCTGGCGCAACCTGCTGACCGGCCGCGACCGGCAGGTGCCCGCCGGCTGGGGTCCGCCGAGATGACTAGCTTCCGGGCGCTGGTCGAGTCGGGCGCCGCGCCCCTGGTCACCGCCGAACTGCCCAGTGTGGACAGCGGCGGGCTGGACGCGGTGCGCCGGCACGCCGAGCGCCTCACGCCGTGGGTGGACGCGGTCAACGTCACCGACAACACCGCCGCCCACGCACACGCGTCCAACGTCGCGGTGGCGATCGCCGTGCGCCAGCTCGGCGCCGAGCCGATCATGCAGATCGTGTGCCGGGACAAGAACCGGCTCGCCATCCAGGCCGACATCGTCGGCGCGGCGCTACACGGCATCGAGAACATCTGCTGCCTCACCGGCGACGACGTGACCGCGGGCGACGAGCCCGAGGCGCGCCGGGTGTTCGACGTCGACGGCCCACAGCTCATCCGGCTCACGGCGACGCTGGCACGCGGCACGTACCTGTCCGGGCGCAAGCTCGACCCGGCGCCGCGCCTGTTCATCGGCGCGGTCGAGAACCCCGGTGCGCCGCCGCACGCGTACCGGGTGCAGCGGGCGCTCGAAGAAGGTGCTCACCGGCGCGCGTTTCCTCCAGTTGCAGATCTGCTACCACCCCGACCGGCTGGCCGCGTTCATGGCCGAGGCCGACCGGATCGGATTGCCCGAGCGGTGCGCGATCCTGCCCACGATCTGCCTCACCCGCGGGGCGCGCGCCCTGCGGTTCATGCACGAGCAGGTGCCCGGAATCGACGTGCCGCCCGAGACGATCGCCCGGGTCGAGGCCGCCGCCGACCCGCGGGAGGCCGCCTACCGGCTCGCCCTCGAACAGGCCGCCCACGCGCTCGCCCTGCCCGGTGTGCGCGGCCTGCACCTGGCCGACTTCCGCCATGACGACGCCGTGGCCCGGCTCGTCACCGATCTGGGGATCCGATCCGCGCAGCCATCCGAACCGACACAGGAGCGCCATGCACACCACCCTTCGGTCGCCGTCTAAGACCGTCGTCATCGGCCACGACCAGCCGTTCTGCATCGTCGGAGAACGGATCAACCCGACCGGCCGCAAGAAGTTCGCCGAGGCGCTGCGCGCCGGCGACCTCTCCCCCGTGCTGATCGACGTCGAGCGGCAGGTCGCCGCCGGCGCGCACGTCCTCGACGTCAACGCCGGCATCCCGCTCACCGACGAGCCGGAGCTGCTGGCGGCCGTGATCCGGCTCGTCCAGGAACACACCGACCTGCCGATCTGCATCGACTCCTCGGTCGTCGAGGCGCTGGATGTCGGGCTCTCCGCGTACCAGGGCAAGGCGCTGGTCAACTCGGTCACCGGCGAGGACGAGCGGCTCGCCGAGATCCTGCCTCTCGTCCGGCGCCACGGCGCGGCCGTTATCGCGCTCGCCAACGACGAGACCGGCATCCCGGAGACCGCCGACCAGCGGCTGGAGATCACCGGCAAGATCGTCAAGGTCGCGACCGAGGAGTACGGGATCGCGATCGAGGACATCCTGATCGACCCGCTGGCCATGACCGTCGGCGCCGACGTGGACGCGGTCAACACCACGCTGGAGACCATCCGGCGCATCCGCGCCGAGTTCGGTCTCAACATGTGCCTGGGGGCTTCCAACGTCTCGTTCGGCCTGCCCAACCGGCACGTGCTCGGCGCGGCGTTCCTGCCGATGGCGATGGCCGCCGGGTTGACCAGCGCCATCATGAACGCGCTCGCACCGGAGATCGTCAACGCGGTCCGGGCCGGCGACCTGCTGCTCGGCAACGACCCGTGGGGCGCCAACTGGATCGCCGCCTACCGGAGCACCGTCACATGACGGACGTAGGACGGGTCAGGCTGCGCTTCCAGCCCGCGGACAAGGAGGTACGCGTACCCCCGGGCGTCAGCGTGTTCGAGGGGGCGAGCTGGAACGGGGTCGCCATCGACTCCACCTGCGGCGGCCACGGCACCTGCAAGAAATGCAAGGTCCGCGTCGTCGACGGCACGGTACCGGTGTCCCGGCTGGACGTGCGCGCGTTCAGCCCGGACCAGCTGCGTGAGGGCTGGCGGCTGGCGTGCCTGGCCACCGCCAACGCCGACCTGACCATCGACGTACCGCCGCTGGTGACCCGCCCGAAGGCGGCGACGGTCGGTGTCGGGCGGCAGGTCATCCTGCGCCCGGCCATCCAGAAGCGGTACGTGGAGCTGGCCGAGCCGACGCTGGCCGACCAGACCAGCGACGTGGAACGGCTGCTGGCCGCCATCGACGACCTGGAGCTGCGGGTCGACCTGTACGCGCTGCAACGCGCCGGGAAGGTGCTGCGGGCCGGCGACTTCAGGGCGACCGCCGTGGTCGTCGACGACGCGCTCATCGACGTGGAGCCGGGCGACACCACCGGCCGCCGGTACGCGATCGCCTTCGACCTCGGCACCACCACGGTGGTCGCCACCCTGCTGGACACCGCCACCGGTACCCCGGTCGCGGTCCGCTCCCGGCTCAACCGCCAGCAGCCCTTCGGCGCCGACGTGATCACCCGGATCAGCGCCACGATGCTCGACCCGGACGCCCTCGGACGGCTGCGCGACCTGGCCCACGACACCCTCGACGAGCTTGCCCGCGAGGTGTGCAAGGAGGGCGACGTCGAGCCTACGGAGGTGTACGAGGTCGCGGTCGCCGGCAACGCGACCATGGTGCACCTGGCGCTGGGCGTCGACCCGGAGCCGTTGGGCGTGGCCCCGTTCATCGTCGCCGCCCGCCGGCTGCCGGAGCTGCTCGCCAGCGACGTCGGCGTCCGCGTGCACCCCAGGGCGCGGGCGGTGGTACTGCCGGCGTTCGGCGCGTACGTCGGCGGTGACATCGTCGCCGGCATCCTCGCCGCCGGGATGGACCGCGACCGCCGGCTGCGCCTGTTCGTCGACGTGGGGACGAACTGCGAGATCGTGTTCGGTGACGCCAACCGGCTGCTCGCCACGGCCGCGCCGGCCGGGCCGGCGTTCGAGGCGGCGTCGATCCGGTGCGGCATGCGCGCCGCCGAGGGTGCCATCGAGGTGGTCCGGATAGCCGGGGACGAGCTGGAGATCCAGGTCATCGGCGACGTGGAACCGGCCGGCCTGTGCGGCTCGGGCCTGGTCGACGCCGTCGCCGAGCTGGTCCGGGTGGGCCTGCTCGACCGCTCCGGCCGGTTCGTGCCCGCCGACGCGGCCCGCGACGTCGCGCCGCGGCTGGCCGGGCGGCTCACCGAGGTGAACGGCGAACGGGTGTTCATGCTGGCCGGCGATGTGTACCTGTCCCAGCGCGACGTCCGCGAGCTGCAGTTCGCCAAGGCGTCGATCGCCACCGGCTGGCGGCTGCTGCTGGCCGAGTGGGGCGCCGACGTGACCGACGTGCAGCAGGTACTGCTGGCCGGATCGTTCGGCAGCTACCTGTCGCCGGCCAGCGCGGTACGGATCGGGCTGGTGCCTCGCCTGCCGCTGGCCCGCATCGTGAGCGCCGGAAACGTGGCCGGCGAGGGCGCCAAGATGGCGCTGCTCAGTGTCCAGGAGCGGGCCGGCGCGCTCGCCCTGCTGGAGGAGGTCGAGTACGTTGAGCTCTCCGACCGTGGCGACTTCAACGACCGGTTCATGGCTGAGCTCGGATTCCCCGGCTGACATTGCCGTCGTCGCCTGTGGCGCGATCGCCCAGCACGTCGCCGAGGTGGCCGGGCGCCGGGGCTGGTCGATCGACGTGCACCCGCTGCCGCCGCTGCTGCACAACCACCCTGAGCGGATCGCCGCCGCCGTCGAGGAACGGCTCGTCGCGTTGCGCGGGCACTACCCGAGGGTCGCCGTCGCGTACGCCGACTGCGGCACGTACGGTGCCCTGGACGAGGTGTGCGACCGGTACGGGGTGCGCCGGTTGGGCGGCGGCCACTGCTACGACCTGTTCGCCGGTACCGAGCTGATGCGCAGCCTGTTCGACGAGGAGCCGGGCACCTATGTGCTCACCGACTTCCTGGTCCGCACGTTCCGCCGCACCGTGGTCGCCGAGCTGGGTCTGGACCGGTACCCGCAACTGCGCGACGACTACTTCCGCCACTACCGCCGGGTGGTGTGGCTGGCCCAGCGGCCGACGGCGAAACTGCGCCTGGCCGCCGAGGACGCGGCGATCCAGCTCGGGCTCCCGCTGACCGTCATCCCGGTCGGCGACACCGCGCTGGAGTCGGCGCTGGCGGAGCTGCTGTCCCGGTCTGGCTGACCGCACCTGCGTGCCTGGCGTCACTCACTTGTCGCTCTTGCCGATGGTCGCTTTCTCGCAGTCCCCTTCGATCTGGTCCCGCTTGCCCGGCGGAACCGTTGATTGGTCCCGATACTTCCAGGGCATGTCGAGGTCGTCCGGTGTCTCGACGATGTTGAGGCCCTGGTCGTTCATGCATTGCACCAACTCATGGATGTTGTCGCGGTACTGGGGATTGGACGGGTCCTCCCCCCAGGGGAGCAGCGGCAACAACCGGCCGCACGCATCGGCGGCGTCCTGGTGTTCCCGGGTCCACTGCTCCGCGCCGGCGACGTTGGGCGGCTGCGAGTCCAGGTCCGCGCCATGGTCTTTCATGCACGTCCGCCACGGTTGGATGATCCGTTCGCGGTCGGCGGCGGTCTCGTCGACCCGGTGCCGGGGATTCTCGGCGGCTGCCGGCGACCCGACCGGTGGACCGGTGCTGGGCGCGGCTGGAGCTGCAGGGGAGGCGGCCTTCGGCTTGGCCGGCGCACCGCCACACCCTGACTGCAGGGCCAGGACCGCCGTACTCACCGCGATCAGCAGTCCGGCCGACACACCATGCTTTCGGATCGAGCCCATGACATTCGTACACGTCTCCGGCCGGAACGGTTCACACACCGCGGGCCCGGCCGATGGCGCCGGCGGATGACCGCCGAGGCCGCCGGGTCAGCCCGCCTCGGCCGCCTCGACCACGTTCGCCAGCAGCATCGCGCGGGTCATCGGGCCCACGCCACCCGGCATCGGGGCGAGCCAGCCGGCCACCTCCCGTACACCCGGGTCGACGTCGCCGACCAGCCCGGCGTCGGTCCGCGTGATGCCCACGTCGAGCACCGCGGCACCGGGCTTGACCATGGCGGCCGTCACCAGACCGGCCACGCCCGCGGCGGCCACCACGATGTCCGCCGACCGGACGTGCTCGGCCAGGTCCTTGGTGCCGGTGTGGCACATCGTCACGGTGGCGTTCTCGCTGCGCCGGGTGAGCAGCAGGCCGAGGGGGCGGCCGACCGTGACGCCGCGGCCGATGACGACCACGTGCGCGCCGTCGATCGGCACCTCGTGGCGGCGCAGCAGCTCGACGATGCCGCGTGGGGTGCACGGCAGCGGCCCCGGGGTGCCGAGCACCAGCCGGCCGAGGCTGGCCGGGTGCAGCCCGTCGGCGTCCTTGGCCGGGTCCATCAGCGCCAGGATGGCGTTCGCGTCGAGACCCTTCGGCAGCGGGAGCTGGACGATGTAGCCGGTGCAGCCCGGATCGGCGTTGAGCGCCTCGACGGCCCGGGCCACGTCCGCCTGGCTGGCCGTCGCCGGCAGGTCGACCCGGATGCTGTGCACACCGACCTCGGCGCAGTCTCGGTGCTTGCCGGCGACATACGCGCGGCTGCCCGGGTCGTCGCCGACCAGCACCGTGCCGAGGCCCGGTGTCACCCGGGACAGGTTCAGCCGCTCGACCCGCAGGCGCAGCTCGGTCTTGACGGCGGTGGCGGTCGCCCGGCCGTCCAGGATCGTCGCGGCCATCTCAGTCGTCCTCTCCGTGCTCGACCATGGCGTCCAGCAGCCAGTCGGCGAGGTAACGGGCGAACGAGGCCCGCACCAGGATCCGGTAGGTGTCCGGCGCGGCGTGGTGCAGGATCACCTGGGCCTGCGCCAGCAGGGTCTGCGCGCTGGCGCCGACCGGAAACACCCTCGGGTACAGGTCGAGCGCGCAGCCGGTCATCAGCACGTCGCGGGCGCGCGGCCCGCGCAGCTCCAGTGTCGTGCGCTGCGCGGAGACGTCCACCCCGCCCGGGGCCGTGGGCGACCCGACGAGCAGCCACCAGTCCGGCCCCAGCCCCAGCGCGAGGGCGTCCGCCGGCGGGCGGGGGCTTCGGATGTCCACCATGGATAGAAATGGCACCTCGCCGAGCCGTACCACACCGTCCCGGCCCGCCGACCGGAAGCGCTCCACATAGGACTCCAGCGGGCTGTGCCGGGTCAGGGCTGTGTCAGCGGCCGCGTCAACCGTCACGGCGGGCTCCCTCCGGGTCGTAGAAGACCGGCTCGGTCACGGTCGCCGGCACCATCCGGTCGACCAGCGGCGCGTACAGCTTCTGCCCGATCAGGTCCGTGCCGCCGGCCACCAGCGCCAGCGCGAACGAGCGGCCGAGCGCCGCGCTGTGGTAGCTCGACGTGACGTGGCCGAGCATCGGTACCGGCGGCGTGCCGGGTGCCGCGACGAGCTGGGCGCCCTCCGGCAGTACCTCATCGGGGTCTTCGGGCAGCAGCCCCACCAACCGCTTGCGGTCCGTGCGGGCCGAGTCGGCCCGGCGGTGGGAGCGCATCCCGACGAAGTCGGGTTTGCGCCGCGACACCGGCAGGCCGAGATCCTGTGGGGTCACCGTGCCGTCGGTCTCCTGGCCGACGATGACATACCCCTTCTCGGCGCGCAGGACGTGCATCGTCTCGGTGCCGTACGGGGTCGCGCCGGCCGCGAGCACCGCCTCCCACAGCGCCAGGCCGTACCAGGCGGGCACGTTGACCTCGTAGGCCAGCTCGCCGGAGAAGCTGATCCGGAACACCCGCGCCGGCACGCCGCCCACCACGGCCTCGCGGACCGTCATGAACGGGAACGCGCCATTGTCGACGGCCAGATCCGGGGCGAGCCCGGCGAGCACCGCCCGCGAGCCCGGCCCGGCGATCGCCACGGTGGCCCAGTGGTCGGTGACCGACGTGCAGCGCACCCGCAGGTCCGGCCACTCGGTCTGCGACCACTCCTCCAGCCAGTCCAGGACCGCGGCGGCGTTGCCGGTCGTCGTGGTCATCAGGAAGTGTTCCGGCCCGAGCCGGGTGGTCACCCCGTCGTCGAAAACCATCCCGTCGGCCGTGCACATGACGCCGTAGCGGCAGGAGCCGACCGGCAGGCTGGAGAACATGCCGGTGTACACGCGGTCGAGGAACTCGGCGGCGTCCGGACCCTGGATGTCGATCTTGCCGAGGGTGGTCGCGTCGAGCGCGCCGACCCCGCCCCGGACGGCGGCGCACTCGCGGTACACCGCGGCGGCCATGTCCTCCCCCGGTCGCGGGAAGTACCACGGCCGCTTCCACTGCCCGACGTCCTCGAAGACCGCGCCGGCCGCGACGTGCCAGTCGTGCATGGGGGTGACCCGGACCGGGTCGGACAGCGGCCCCCGGTCGCGGCCGGCGAGCAACCCGAAGGCGACCGGCACGTACGGCGGCCGGAACGTGGTGGTACCGGTCTGGCCGGGCGGCTGGCCGAGCAATGTGGACAGCACCCCGACCGTCACCGCCCCGGACGTCTTGCCCTGGTCGTTTCCGGTACCGGCGGTGGTGTACCGCTTGACGTGCTCGACCGAGCGCATCCCCGCCCCGACCGCCCGGGCGAGGTCGTACACGGTGACGTCGCGCTGGAGGTCGACGAACTGGCGCCGGTCGGCGTCCGGCTCGCGGGCCGGGACCAGCCAGCACGCCTCGGGCGGCTCATCGACCGGCGCGGGGTCGTCGGGCACCCGGAAGCCGTCCACCGGCGTGTACCCGCACCGGATGGCCGCGTCGGCACCCACCCGCAGCCCCGAGGAGATCGCGGCGGACAGCCCGAACTCGCCGTTCGCGGCGCCGGCCGACCGTTCGGCCTGCGCCGACACGTCGGGGACGAACGCGGCCGGTCCGGCGTCGTAGCGCAGCCGGCCCTGGGACTGGCTGAACAGGTGCACCGCCGGGTTCCAGCCGCCGGAGACCGCGAGCAGGTCGCATTCGAACGCCTCGGCCGAGTCGCCGCGACGATCGCCGACCAGCACGCAGTCGAGCACGCCGCCGGGGGCGGCGTCGGTGCCGAAGACGGTGTGCCCGCGAAGGATCCGCACGCCACGCTCGGTGAGCCGGTTGGTCCAGGCCGACGCGGGCCACGGCCGGATGTCGACGAGCGCGGCCACCTCGACCCCGGCGTCGACCAGGTCGAGCGCGGCCGGGTACGCGGTGTCGTTGGTGGTGAACACGACCGCGCGGCGCCCGGGCCGCACGCCGTACCGGTTGGCGTAGGTGCGCGCGGCCGACGCCAGCATGACGCCAGGGCGGTCGTTGTCGGTGAACACGATCGGCCGCTCGTGCGCGCCGGTGGCGAGCACCACCCGGGTGGCCCGGACGTGCCACAGCCGCTGCCGGGACAGTCGGGCGCGGAGCCGCCGGGCCGAGATGGTCGGTGCGCCGCTGCACGGCGACGACGTAGTTGTGGTCGTAGTACCCGATCGCGGTGGTACGCACCAGGATCCGGACCTTGGGCAGCTGGCCCAGCCCGACCGCGGTCTCCTCGACCCAGTCCAGCGCGGGCGTGCCGTCGAGGACGGCGCGGCTGCCGAGCAGGTCGCCGCCGAGTTCGGGCTGCTCGTCGACCAGGATGACCCGGGCGCCCGCGGTACCGGCCGCGTACGCCGCCGCGAGGCCGGCCGGCCCACCGCCGACGACCAGCACGTCGCAGTGCGCGTACGCCTTGTCGTAGCGGGCGGTGTCCGGCTCGGTCGGCACCGAACCCTTGCCGGCCAGGCTGTGCGCCCGCAGCCCGTCGTACAGCTCGATCTGGGTCGCGCGCAGCATCGGCTCGTCCGCCTGCACCAGCGCGTTCGGTTCCTCCGCGCCGGCGCTGAAGATGCCGCGCGGGCGGCCGGTCAGCACGCCGCTGCCGACGATCCGCACGCCCGAGCGAGCAGCGCCGACGCGAGCGTGTCGCCGGGATGGCCGGGATGGTCGCGCCCGTCGAAGGTGAAGCCGACAGTGCGGGACCGGTCGATCCGCCCGCCACCCCGGCGCCGGAAGGGTTGAGCGGTCATCGCGCCGCCTCGATCTGGTGACTGACGGTGTGCCGGCGCACGTCGAACCAGCGGCGGCAGCCGTGCACGTGTACCCACCGCTCGGCGTACCAGCCCTTCGGGTTGTCCCGCACGAACAGGTACTCGGCCCACGCCGCGTCGTCGAGGTCGGCCGGCCGGGCCGGGTAGGCGACGCCGGCCTGCCCGCCGTAGCGGAACTCGACCTCGTCACGCGGCCCGCACCAGGGACATGGAACCAGCAACATCGCCCTCTCCTCAGTGCGCCACGGCCGCCGCGCCGTGCTCGTCGATGAGCGCGCCGGTGGTGAAGCGGTCCAGCCCGAACGGCGCCGCCAGCTCGTGCGGCTCGTCGTGCGCGATGGTGTGCGCGTACACCCAGCCGGCGCCCGGTGTCGCCTTGAAGCCGCCGGTACCCCAGCCGCAGTTGAGGTACAGGCCGTCGACCGGGGTGCGGCCGATGATCGGTGACGCGTCCGGGCAGACGTCCACGATGCCGGCCCAGGTGCGGACCACGTGGACCCGGCTGAAGATCGGGAACAGCTCCAGCGCGGCCGCGATCTCGCGCTCGATGACGTGCAGGCCGCCGCGCTGGCCGTACGAGTTGTACGCGTCGATGCCTGCGCCCATCACCAGTTCGCCCTTGTGCGCCTGGCTGACGTACACGTGCACCGCGTTGGACATCACGACGCAGTCGAGCACCGGCTCCAGCAGCTCGGACACCAGCGCCTGCAACGGGTGGCTCTGCACCGGCAGCCGCAGCCCGACCAGGCCGGCGAGCACGCTGGTGTGCCCGGCGGCGGCGAGCGCGACCCGGCCGGCCGCGATCCGTCCCCGGGTGGTGTCGACTCCCGTCACCCGGCCGTTCGTGACGGCGAAGCCGGTGACCTCGCAGCCCTGGATCAGGTCGATGCCGAGCGCGTCGGCCGCGCGCGCGTAGGCCCAGGCGACGTGGTCGTGCTTGGCGATCCCGGCCCGGCGTTGCAGGGTGGCGCCCATGATCGGGTACCGGGCGTCCGCGCCGACGTTGACGACCGGGCAGAACTTCTTCACCTCGGCCGGGGTCAGCCACTCCGCGTCGACCCCGTTCAGCCGGTTCGCACTGACCCGGCGCACGCCCTCGCGGACGTCGTGCAGGTTGTGCGCGAGGTTGAGCACGCCGCGCTGGCTGAACAACAGGTCGTAGTCGAGCTCCTCGGCCAGGCCCTCCCAGAGCTTCAGGGAGTGCTCGTAGATGCCGGCGCTCTCGTCCCACAGGTAGTTGGACCGGATGATGGTGGTGTTGCGGGCCATGTTGCCGCCCGCGAGCCAGCCGCGTTCGAGCACCGCGACGTTGCTGATGCCGTGGTTTTTGGCCAGGTAGTACGCGGTCGCCAGGCCGTGCCCGCCACCGCCGACGATCACCACGTCGTACGCCGGTTTCGGGTCCGGGTCGCGCCACAGGAAGTCAGGATGCGTCAGCACCGTAGCCTCGCCATCTCCGGGTCGTACAACGGTTCCGCCGCGACGGTCGCCGGCACCCGCGTGCCGAAGTACTCGATCGCGACCGGCGTGCCCGGCCGCGAGGCGGTCGCCGGCAGCCAGGCGTACGCGATCGACGCGCCGATCCGGTACCCGTAGGCCGCGCTCGTCACGTACCCCGCCGGCGCACCGTCCACATAGACCGGTTCGCGACCCATGACCACCGTGTGCGGGTCGTCGACGACGAGACAGGTGAGCCGGCGCGCGACGGCCTCCCGGCGCCGTTGCAGGGCGTCGTACCCGAGGAACCCGCCGCTCCTACGGACCGCGAACTCCAATCCCGCCTCGTACGGGTCGTGCTCGGTCGTCATGTCGGTACCCCAGGAGCGGTACCCCTTTTCCAGCCGGAGGCTGTTGAACGCGCTGCGGCCGCCGGCCACCAGGCCGAGTTGCTGGCCGGCCGACCACAGCGTGTCCCACAGCCGCAACCCCAGATCGGCCGTGGTGTAAAGCTCCCAGCCCAGCTCGCCCACATAGGACAGTCGCAGCGCGGTGACCGGTACGTTGCCGACGTACGCCCGCCGCGCCCGGAAGTACCCGAAGTCCTGGTGGCTGAAATCCGTGTCGGTCAACGGCTGCACCAGGTCCCGCGCGCGTGGCCCCCAGACCCCGACGCAGCAGGTGCCGGCCGTGATGTCGCGGACCGTGACCCTGCCCGGAGCGTGGCGCAGCAGCCAGTCCAGGTCGAGGTTGCCGTTGGCGCCGACCTGGAAGTAGTCCTCGTCGAGACGGGCCACGGTCAGGTCGCTGCGGATGCCACCGGTCTGGTCCAGCAGCAGGGTGTACGTGACCGCGCCCGGTGCCTTGGCGAGGTTGTTCGTGGTCATCCGTTGCAGGAAGTCCACCGCGCCGGGGCCGGTGACCTCGATCCGCTTGAGCGGCGTCATGTCGTAGAGCGCCACCCGGTCCCGGGTCGCGATCGCCTCGGCGGCGGCGACCGGCGACCAGTACCGTGCCGCCCACGCGTCCCGTTCGGGCACGTCGAGGCCGTCGACCAGCGGCGTGTTCGCCTCGAACCAGTGCGGCCGTTCCCAGCCGCCGCCCTCCAGGAAGAACGCGTCCAGGTCCCGCTGCCGGGCGTAGAACGGGCTGGTCCGCAGCGGCCGGGGTGAGTCCATCGGTTGCAGCGGGTGGACGATGTCGTACACCTCGACGAAGTTCTGGCAGGCCCGCTCGTGCACGTACGCCGGGGCGAGCTGCACGTCCTCGAACCGGTGCAGGTCGCATTCGTGCACGTCGGTCGACGGCTGGCCGTCGACCAGCCATTCGGCGACCGCCCGCGCCACCCCGGCGGAGTGGGTCACCCACACCGCCTCGGCCAGCCACACCCCCCGGACGTCCCGCGACTCGCCCAGGACCGGGAAGCCGTCCGGCGTGAACGAGAAGATGCCGTTGAAGCCCTCCTCCACCTTGGTCTCGCCCAGCGCGGGGAGCAACGTGACCGCGTCCCGCCAACTCGGCGCGAAGTCCTCCTCGGTGAACGCCAGCATCGACGGCATCACGGCGGCGGCGCCCGGATCGAGGATCTCCTCGTCGGCGACCGGCATCGGCCGGTGCGCGTACGACCCGATCCCGATCCGGTCGACGTGCTCCCGGAAGTACAGGTCGGCGTCCTGGTGGCGCAGGATCGGCCGGTCGGTCTCGGTCTCCAGGCCGTTCTCGCCACGCAGGCCGGCGACCGGGGTGGTCCGTGCGTACTGGTGCGCCAGCGGCACCAGCGGCACGGTGAGGCCGACCAGCCGCCCGATCCGCGGCCCCCAGAACCCGGCCGCCACCACGACGACGTCGGCCGGGAACCGGTCTTCGTCGGTGACCACGGCACTGACCCGGCCGCCCCGCTGCTCGATGTCGACGACGGCCCGGTACGCCAGGAACCGCGCGCCGCGGGCGGTCGCCAGGCGGGCCTGGGCCGCGCTGGCGCGGACCGCCTTGGCCAGGCCATCCCCCGGCGTGTGGAAGCCGCCGTGGAGCTGACCGCCGTCCAGCAACGGCCACAGCCGCACGCACTCCTCGGGCGAGCGCAGCGCGCTGTCGATCCCCCACGAGGTGGCCAGGCCGTGCCGGCGCTTGCAGCTCCTCCCAGCGCTGCGGGGTGGTGGCCACCTCCAGGCCGCCGACCGCCCGGAAGCACCAGGCGCCGTCCAGGTCCAGCGCCCGGTACTTGTCCACGGTGTACCGGGCGAACTCGGTCATCGTCTTCGAGGGGTTGGTCTGGAACACCAGGCCGGGCGCGTGCGACGTGGAGCCACCGGTGGCGAACAGCGGACCCTGGTCGAGGACGGTCACGTCGGTCCAGCCCCGCCGGGTCAGCTCGTCGGCGACGGCGCAGCCGACGATGCCGGCGCCGATGACGACGACCCGGGGGCCGCTGTTCGGCGCGGCGGTCAGCTCGACAGCCATGCCTTGCGGAATCCGTAGTAGTTCAACGGGATCCCGGTCTTGTCCGGCACCAGCCCGCCGACGTTGTTGTGGTAGGCGTCCACCTGGTTGTTGAAGCCCCAGATGATGTACCCGCCGCTGTCGTACTCGATCTTCTGCGCCTGCTTGAGCAGCCCGTCGCGGGTCTTCTCGTCGACCGTCTGCCGGGCCTGCCTGATGAGGTTGACGAACGTGGGGTCGGCCCAGTGCGTCTCGTTGTAGGGCGCGTCCGGCATGCTGCCCTGCGCGGTCTGCGGCAGGTACCCGCGGCTGAACCAGAAGTCCTGCGCGAAGTCCCACTTGAGGTAGTTGTCGCCGTAGAACTCACCCGGGTCGACCTTGCGGACGTTGACCGTGATGCCGGCCGCCTTGGCCTGGTTGGCGAACACCTGGGCGGCCTCGACGACCCCGGCGGCGACCTCGGAGGTGACCAGTTCCACCGTCAGGTTCTCCTTGCCGGCCTGCTTCAGCAACGCCTTCGCCTGCGCGATGTCCAGCTTGCGCTGCGGCAGGTCGCTGTCGTATGCGGGGTCGAAGCGCCCGTACAGGTCGTTGGCGACCGTGCCGTGCCCGCCCAGCACCTGGCGGACCATCTGGTCGCGGTCGACGACGAGGCGGAACGCCTGGCGGACCCGGACGTCGTTGAACGGCGGCCGGTCCACCCGCATGGTGAACGGCAGCCAGGCGCCACTGGGCGAGTCGAGGACCTTCAGGTTCGGGTCGGCCTTGACCACGTTGATCTGACCGAGCGGAAGCTGGCTGATCGCGTCCACCTGCTTGCTGATCAACGCGTTGACCCGGGCCGTGTCGTCGGGGAAGTCGATGATGACGACCTCGTCGAGGTGCGGCTCGTCCTTGCGCCAGTAGTTGGGGTTGCGGGCGAAGACGCTCTGCTGCCCGGGCTGGAAGCTGGAGAACTTGAACGGGCCGGCCCCGACCGGCTGCTTCGGGTCGTAGCCGACCGGCACGATCCCGTTCTGGTACTGGGCGAACTGGTCGAGCAGCGCCGCGTCCGCGGTGCCGAGCACGAGCTTGACGGTCAGCGGGTCGACCACGGAGATGCCGTTCGGGTCGACCGCGGCGAAGCCGGAGGCACCGGCCTGCGGGTCGTCCTTGTCGATGATGCGCTTGATCGTGTACGCGACGTCCTCGGCGCTGACCGTCTTGCCGTTGTGGAACTCGACGCCCTGCTTGAGCCGGATGGTCCAGGTACGCGCGTCCGGCGACGGGGTGATCTCCTCCGCGAGGGCCAGTTCGACCCGGAAGTCGCTGTTGTACGTGGCGAGCGTGTCGTAGAGCTGGATGGCCCGGCACTCGTCGGGGTGCGTCACCGGGTTGTGGGCGTTGAGCGAGTCCTTCGCCGATCCGCCGACGATGCCCACCCGCAGCCGGCCGCCCTTTTTGGCGACTCCGCCGGCGCCACCGGTCGCGCCGGCCGGGTCGGCCGTCGAGCCGCAGGCAGCGAGCGCCGCCGGGACACTCGCGGCGAGCGCGCCCGCGCCGATGAGCCGCAGCAGGTCGCGGCGGGAGAGAGAGTCCGTTGCTGCCATGAGTTTGGTACCTCGGCTTTCCCGTCCATGAAGGTCATCGGAGCAGCGGCCCGAGTCTTTAACTGACGCGTCGGTCAGATGCCGGCAACTGTGGACTTGACGACTGCCGGGTGTCAAGGGGTTGACCATGATCGACACAACTTCCCGGAAGTCGTGGTGTCCGACCTGGGCCGAGGCAACGACTTCCGGGAAGTTGTGCCGATCATGGGCGGGCGGCCGTGGCCGCCGCCGGGCGGCCGTAACCGGCACTGGGCGGCCGGTTGCGGCCGCCGCCGGGCGGCCGACCAGGCACTGGGCGGGCCGCCGCCGGGCGGCCGACCAGGGCATCACTTGACATTGGCGGGATCTCGACGTTAACTGACTGACGCGTCAGTTAGCACGTGACAGGAGAGGGTGCCGCGGCATGGGCGTCGTCACGCCGTACGAAGGCTCGGGCCATCGTCCATGGGATCCGGCGGAGCCGGTGCCCACTCCCCTGCGCCCACACGAGACACCGGTCCGGTCCGAGTGGGTGGACTACAACGGCCACATGAGCGAGTCGTGCTACCTGCTGGTGTTCGGCGACAGCTCGGACTCGTTCTTCCGCTACTTCGGCATCGACGAGCAGTACCGCGACGCCGGGTACTCGCTGTACACCGTGGAGACCCACCTGCACTACCGCCGCGAGGCGTCCGAAGGCGAGCCGCTGCGGACGACCCTGCAACTGCTCGGCCTGGACGCCAAACGGCTGCACGTCTTCCATTCCATGTACCACGGCGGGACCGGTGACCTGCTCGCCACCGCCGAGCAACTGCTGGTACACGTCGACGTCGACCGCAGCCGGTCGGTGCCGCTGCCGCCGCACCTGTACGAGCGGCTGCGGGCGATCCACGCGGCGCACACCGCCCTGCCCGTGCCCGACGTCGTCGGTCACGTCATGGGAATACCGCAACCGACCCCCTGACGTCGGGAGACAACCGATGGACTTCGCGCTCACCACCGAGCAACGGCTGATCGTCGAGACGGTGCGCAGCTTCGTCGAAGCGGAGCTGTACCCGCACGAGAACGAGGTCGAACGGCTCGACGCGGTCCCGGACGAGGTGGCTACCGATATCCGCACCAAGGCGCTCAAGGCCGGCCTCTACGCCGCGAACATGCCGGCCGAGCTCGGCGGCGGCGGTCTCGACGCGGTCGGCATGACCCTGGTCGAGCGCGAGCTCGGCCGGGCCACGTACGCGTTGCAAATGCTCGTCGCGCGGCCCAGCAACATCCTCCAGGCCTGCACCGGCGACCAGATCCAGCGCTACCTGCTGCCGGCCATCCGCGGCGAGCGCCACGACTGCCTGGCGATGACCGAGCCGGACGCCGGTTCCGACGTGCGCTCCATGCAGACCAGGGCGGTGCGCGACGGCGGCGACTACGTCATCAACGGCACCAAGCACTTCATCAGCCACGCCGACACGTCCGACTTCGTCATCCTGTTCGCGGTCACCGGGGTCGAACAGACCGAACGCGGCCCGCGCAAGGCGATCAGCGCACTGCTGGTCGACCTGGACAGCGCCGGCCTCACCGTTCGGCGTGGACCCGGTTGCGTCTCGCATCGCGGGTACCACCAGTGCGAGCTGTCGTTCACCGACTGCCGGGTGCCGGTGAGCCAACTGCTCGGCCCCGAAGGCGAGGGGTTCGCGCTGATGAGCGAATGGCTCGGGGCCAGCCGGCTCAGCGTGGCCGCGACCAGCGTCGGCCGCGCCCACCGGGTCCTGGACATGAGCGTGGAATGGGCGGCCAGCCGCCGGCAGTTCGGCCAGCCGATCGGCCGGTTCCAGGGCACCGGCTTCAAGCTGGCGGACATGGCAACCGAGTTGGCAGCCGCAGAGCTGTTGACCTTGCGCGCGGCATGGCAGATTGACCAGGGCAGGATGACCGACGCCGACGCGGCGATGGCCAAGCTGTTCGCCACGGAGGCGCTCGGGCGCATCACCGACCACGCGATCCAGATCTTCGGCGGGATGGGGTTGATGGACGAACTACCGATCGAACGGTTCTGGCGGGACGCCCGCGTCGAGCGGATCTGGGACGGCACCAGTGAAATCCAGCGCCACATCATCTCCCGCGCACTGCTACGCCCCCACGGTGCCTGAGCACCGATCGAGCTCCGAGCCGGCCGGTCCTGCTTCGATAGCGGCCGGCCGGTTACGGAACCTGCGCCGGCTGTTCGCCCCCCGGCACGCCGCGATCGTCGGCGGCCGGGAAGCCGCCGAGGTCATCCGGCAGTGTCGGGCCATCGGGTACGCGGGGGCGCTCTGGCCGGTACACCCGTACCGGGAGTCGATCGAGGGCCTGCGCTGCTACCGGAGCGTGGCGGAGCTGCCCGAGGCGCCGGACGCGGCGTTCGTCGCGGTGCCCCGCGAGGCGACGATCGAGGTGGTCGCCGCGCTGGCCGACCGGGGCGGCGGCGGTGCGGTCTGCTACGCGTCCGGGTTCGCCGAGGTCGGCGGCGTCGGCGTGGAGTTGCAGCGGCGGTTGGTCGAGGCCGCCGGCGAGCTGGCCGTCATCGGGCCGAACTGCTACGGCGTACTGAACTATCTCGACGGCGCGGCGCTGTGGCCCGACCAGCACGGCGGCCGGCCGGTGGACCGCGGCGTCGCCATCATCACGCAGAGCGGCAACGTCGGGCTGAACCTCACCATGCAACGCCGCTCGTTGCCGCTGGCCTACCTCATCGCCGTCGGCAACAGCGCCGGAGCGGGGGTGCCGGAGATCATCGAGGCGCTGCTCGCCGACCACCGGGTCACCGCCATCGGCCTGCACATCGAGGGCCTCGACGACATCCCGGCGTTTTCCCGGGCGGCCGTCAAGGCGCACGCCCGGCGGGTTCCGCTGGTCGCGATCAAGGCCGGCAGCTCGGATCTCGGCGCCGAGGTCACAGTAAGCCACACCAGCTCGCTCGCCGGCCAGGACACGCTCTACGACGCGCTGTTCGCCCGCCTGGGCATCCCGCGGGTGGACGACCCGGCCGGCCTGCTGGAGACGCTGAAGCTCGCGTCGGTGTACGGCGGGCTGCGCGGTGCCACGATCGCGTCGGCGAGCTGTTCGGGTGGCGAGGCCACCATGGTCGCCGACCTGGCGCAGCCGCGCGGCATCACGCTGCCGCCGTTCCCGGTCGAGGTACGCGACCGGCTGCGCGGGGTACTCGGCGACCGGGTTACCGTCATCAACCCGCTCGACTACCACACGTACATCTGGGGCAACCTCGACGCGCAGACCGCGTGCTTCACGGCCCTGCTGTCCAGCGGTTGCGACATGCACCTGCTGCTGCTCGACCTGCCGCGCGAGGACCGGTGTACCGCCGTGGACTGGGACACCACGCTGGAGGCGTTCATCCGGGCCCGCCAGGCGACCGGGGCACCCGCCATGGTGGTCAGCTCGCTGCCGGAGGGGCTACCGGAACGCATCGGCAGCCGGCTGCTCGCCGAGGGCATCGCGCCGATGCAGGGCCTCGCGACCTGCCTGGACACGATCCGGGCGGCGGCGACCATCGGCGCCGCGTACGCCCGGGACGTGGTCGCGGTCGCGCCGACACCGCCCCTGCTCGACCGGCCGGCGCGCACGCTCGACGAGTGGCAGGGCAAGTGCGAGCTGGCTTCGGCCGGCGTGCCGGTGCCCGAGGGCCGGCTGGTGACCGCCGGCGAGGCCGTCCCGTACGCCGACAAGCTCGGCTACCCGGTCGTGGTGAAGGCGGCGTCCGCGACGCTGACCCACAAGACCGAGGCCGGCGGCGTCGCGCTCAACCTGGCCGGCCCGGACGAGGTACGCGCCGCCGTGGACCGGATGGCCCCGCTCAGCACGCAGTTCCTCGTGGAGCGGATGGTCCGGGACACCGTCGCGGAGCTGATCGTCGGCGTCCGGCGTGGCCCGCAGTTCGGGCTCGCGCTGACCCTCGGCGCCGGCGGGGTACTCGTGGAGCTGGTCCGCGACGTGGTGACGCTGCTGCTGCCCGTCTCCCCGGCCGAGATCCGGTCCGCGCTGGCGTCGCTGCGGAGCTGGCGGCTGCTCACCGGGTACCGGGGCGGGCCGCCCAGCGACGTCGACGCGGTCGTGGTGGCGGTGGCCGCCATCGCCCGATACGCCGCCGCGCACGCCGAGCGGCTCGTCGAACTCGACGTGAACCCGCTACTGGTGCGGCCCGAGGGCCACGGCGTGGTCGCCGCCGACGTACTGATCCGGTCCACTGTGGAGGCAGGCGATGGCTGAGCCGGTAACGCTGACGGCCGACGGCGGGGTGCTCGTCATCACGCTCGACCGGCCGAAGGCCAACGCCATCGACGTCGCCACCAGCAACGCGCTGTACCAGGCGTTCGCGCGGCTCGCCGACGATCCGCGGCTACGCGTCGGCATCGTCACCGGGGCCGGCCAACGGTTCTTCTCCGCCGGTTGGGACCTGAAAGCCGCGGCGAGGCGATCGACGCCGACCACGGTCCGGGCGGGTTCGCCGGGCTCACCGAGTACTTCACCCTCGACAAGCCGGTGATCGCCGCGGTCAACGGGCTGGCCATGGGCGGCGGTTTCGAGCTGGCGCTGGCCGCCGACCTCATCGTGGCCGCCGACCACGCCGAGTTCGCGCTGCCCGAGGCGACGCTCGGCATGATCCCCGACTCCGGTGGCGTGCTACGGCTGCCCCGCCGCCTCCCGCCGCCATCGCCACCGAGATGCTGTTCACCAGCCGGCGGATGGGCGCGGCGGAGGCACAGCGCTGGGGTCTGGTGAACCGGGTGGCACCGGCCGCGGTGCTGTTGGAGACCGCGCTCGAACTGGCCCAACGGGTGTGCTACGCGGCTCCGCTGTCGATCGCGGCCATCAAGGAGGTGGCGCGCGCGACCGAGGGGCAGGCGGTGCCCGAGGCGTACCGCCGGATGCGCGCGGGCGACCTCCCCCGCTACCGCGCGATGCTCACCTCGGCCGACGCGCAGGAAGGCCCGCGCGCCTTCGCCGAGAAGCGCGCCCCGGTCTGGCAGGGGCGCTAGAAGTTCAGGCCGGCTCGCGCGGCCCGGCCGGCTCGATGAAGCCGACGTAGCCGCGCGAGCGGTGAGCGCGGCCGGTCTCGGGCGCGCCGCTGCTGCCGCGCCGCCCAGCCTCTTGTCCGGTCGGCCTCCACCACGAGGATGACCGGTCCTTCCATGCCGCGGGTGGAAGACGGTCCGGCCCGACCTGGCTAGCGTGCTGCCGTACCGGGCGGGTGTCCGGGACGGCACGCCTCGCCGATCCAGAGCGCGAGTTCGGAGCGCGAGCCCAAGTACTGGAGATGACATTGGTCAAAACTGTTCTGTCCATGGTCGTCCGGCCGGGCTGCGAGTCGGACTTCGAGAAAGCCTGGGCCGCCGCTGCCCGTTCCATCAGCGAGCATCCCGGCAATGTCGAGCAAACGCTGACCCGCGACGAGAATGAACAGCGCCGGTATGTGATCATCAGCGACTGGCTCAGCCGCGATGCGCTGCGGGCCTTCGAGTCCAGCGACGAGCGTCGCGAGTTCTCCGCGGCGCTGGAACCGTTGCGCGAGTCGGCCACCAAGAGCGTGCTCGCCGTCGTCGCCGACCGTCCGGGTCGAGACGGGGGTCGGTCATGACGATCAGGGTGATCTGCACGGCCACCATCGCCCCCGAGCATCACGCCGCGTTCGAGCGGGCTTTCGCGCAGGTAACCAGAAACGTCCAGGGCACGCCCGGACACATCCGCGACGAGTTGCTCCGCAGCGCGGAAGACGGCACCACCTATGTGCTCCTGGCGGAGTGGGAAAACGACGAGCTTTTCCGGGCCTGGGCCGATGATCCCCGCCACATCGAGGCGTCGGCGCCGATGTTTCCGTACTGGGCCGACACCTTCAAGCGCCATGTCTACCAGGTCCGGGTGACGCCCGACGCGGCGCCGACCGACCGCGGCCACGGCATGGCGGCACACGTCGACTAGTCCGGGCGGCGGCCAACCGAACAGGAGGATCGAAGATGGCGGGCGTCCGAACCGCACTCGTCGTGGGCGCGGGAATAGGCGGCTTGACGACCGCTATCGCGCTGCGCCGTGCCGGAATCAATCCGACCGTGCTGGAACGGCGCACGTCGCCGGGCAAACTGCTGACCGGTGGCGGGTTCATGTTGTGGCACAACGCGTTCCGTGCCCTGCGGGAGATCGGGCTGGACCGCCCCGTGATCGAGCGCAGCTTCGAGATCCACTTTCATGAGTTCCGGTCCGACCGGGGAAAGCGCCTGGCCCGGTGGGAGATCGAGCCGCACGCGCGCCGGCTCCAGACGCCAGCGGTGGCGCTGCGCCGGTCCGTGCTGAACGCCGTGTTGATGAACGAGCTCGGCGCCGAGCAGGTTCTGCTGGGCGCCGAGGTCGTCGGCGTCGAGCAGGACGAGGAAAGCGCGACCGCGGTACTCGCCGATGGAACCCGCCGCCGCGCCGAGGTTCTGATCGGCGCGGACGGAATGCGCTCCGGTGTCCGGTTGAATCTGCGTCACGGCTATGACCTTCCGCCGCGTTACGCCCAGTACACAGCGTGGCAGGCGATTGCCGACCTGCCCGGCGAGGACATCGTGCCCAGCGGCACGTTCTTCAACCTGTGGGGCCGCAACGGCTTACGCTTTCTGTACTGCCGCCTGGGTGACGGCGAGGTCTATTGGGACGCCATCACCGCCGACCGGGTGAGCGCGGGCTTCGACATGGTTCGCAACGACAAGCGGCATGCGTTGGCAGCGGCCTACCGGCACTGGCCGGAGCCGATCCCACGGATCATCGAGTCCACAGTGGAATCGGCGATCCTGCCGATCGCGATCCACGACCGGCCGCCGGAACGGTGTGGGACCTGGGGAGACGGCCGGGTCGTCCTCGTTGGAGACGCGGCACACCCGCAGACTCTCAACCTCAGTCAGGGCGCCGGCCAGGCCATCGAGGATGGGGTACTCCTTGGCCGGCTCCTGACTGACTGCGCCCACCCGTCCGAGGCGATCGTCGAGTTCGAACGGCGCCGCAAGCGCAGGGTGGCGGCGATGGCGCGGATGGCCTGGCGGATCGGCCGGCTGGGGCTCGTACGCGGCGGCGTGGCCTGTAGCCTGCGTGACGCGATGATGCGGGTCTCGTTCAACACCCGCGCCCAGCGCAGCACCTACCGCCTGATGATGGACACGAACCCGTGACCGGGCGACTCGCCGTCGACGCACTGGCGCTGCTGTTTCTGGTCGCCGTCGGCATACTCGCCGGCGTGCTGGTCGGTGTGGACCTCGCCGTCGTTCCGTTGCTTGGCGCGTTGCCGGGCGAACGCTACCTTCAGGTGCACAAGCTGCTCGATCCGAACTTCGACCCGTTCATGCCACGCCTGAGCAAAGTCGCGCTGGTTGTCGGCGTGGCGCTGATGGTGTTCGCGCCGGGCGTGCCGGCGAAGGTGACCTTCGCCGTGGCGCTGCTGTGCGTCGTCGGCGTGGCGGTCGTCTCGGAAGCAAGCAACGTGCGGATGAATCGGCGCATCGACACCTGGAGCGCCGAACAGCTCCCGGCCGACTGGCGGGCGGTGCGCGCCGCATGGGGCCGGTGGCATCGGGTTCGCACGGGGCTCTCCGTTGCCGGTTTCGTCGCGGCGATAGCGGCTTCGCTCCTGTACATCTGAACCGACGGCGCGTGGTCGACGAAAACCTCGACACTCGGTACAACGAAAGAGGACGGACGTATGACTATCACAGTCGGCAAGGTTGTCGTCTCCGAGCAGCTCCAGGCCTACCAATGGATGGGGGAGACCGGGCGGTTCCTGCTCACCAACGAGGACACCGGCGGCCTGTACACGCTCATGGACATCACCACGTCGCCGATGGGCGGGCCACCGCTGCACACCCATGAGCGCGAGGACGAGGCCTTCCTCGTCCTTGACGGCGAATACGAGATCCGCCTCGGCGACGACACTCACCGGGCCAGCCCCGGGGGGCTGGTGTACGGACCTCGGGGCGTTCCACATGCCTTCCGCAACCTGGGCGAAGGACCGGGCCGCATGCTCGTCGTCGCGACGCCGGGCGGCGTCGAGGATTTCTTCGTCGGCCTCAGTAAGATCGTGAACCGGGGCGGCCGGCCGGACTTCGCGGAGATCGAGGCGCACGCCGCCCGGCACCATATCAAGGGTCTTGATGCCCCGCCCGGTCGGCCGGAAGGCCGGTCGCATGACGCAGCCTGACATGGTGTCCGCGGTCGGCTCGTTGTTCTCGGGCAAGGTCGCGGTGGTAACCGGAGCCAGCAGCGGGATCGGGGCCGCAACGGCTCGACTGCTGGCCGCACACGGCGCGGCCGTCGCCATCAACTATCTCAGCGGGGAAGAACGCGCGAAGGCGGTGGTCGCGGCTATCGAAGCCGCCCAGGGCCGGGCAATCGCGGTCCGGGCCGACGTCACCGATCCGCATCAGGTTCGCGAACTCGTGGTCACCACCGAGTCCCAGCTGGGGCCGGTCGACGTGTTGGTGGCGAACGCGCACGGCGTATCCCGCGAGCCACGCATCGCGCCCGTCGTCGAGCTTGAGTGGTCGGACGTCGAGTCGCCGGTCAGTGATCAGCTGAAGGCCGTCTTTCATCCGGTCAAGGCGGTACTGCCCGGCATGCTGAGCCGCGAACGGGGATCGATCGTCGTGGTCGGTGCCAGCCTGTCGCGGCATCCGGTCGCCGGATTCCTGCCGATCGCCGCGGCGAAGGCCACGGTCGAGGTAGTGGTCAAAACCCTCGCCCGCGAGCTGGGCCAGCACGGCATCCGGGTGAACGGGGTAGCGCCCGGCCTGATCCTCAGCGCCATCGGCGAGCGGGTCCCCGCGGACCGGCGCATCAGTGCGGCCAACCGGGCGGCGCTGCGGCGCAACGGAATGCCAGCAGACGTGGCACAGGCCATCGTCTTTCTGGCCGCCGAGACCGCAGGGTACCTGACCGGATCCTATGTGGTCGTCGACGGCGGAACGAACATGACGTAGACAGACCCCCCCGGCCGGGTGGGGCGTCTCCTCCGTGGGTACCAAACGGCAGATCCGCATCGCTGCGGAAGACACCAAACGACGGCATTGCTATGGTCGGCCCGTTCTCACCCGTAGCGAGCAACGCCGGGTTGGCCACCGCAGGCCACTTCGACAGATCAGCTGGAGGGCAACAATCGTGCTGTCGCAACGCGGATCCGAAAACCATTTCGACGTCATCATCCTCGGATCTGGCTTCGCCGGCGCCGCGCTCGCCTCGATCCTGGCGAGGCACGGGAGGAACGTGCTGCTCGTCGACTCGGCGGTGCACCCGAGATTCGCGGTCGGCGAGTCGACGACGCCGCCGACGCTCGTCGCCTGCCGGTTGCTCGCGACGCGCTACGACGTGCCCGAACTGGAGACCGTGGTTTCGTTCGACAAGGCCCTAGCGGAGATCGGTCCGGTCTTCGGGGCGAAGGACCACTTCGGCTTCATGATCCATCGGGAAGGCGAGGAGCCGAACCTGCACGAGACCACCGGAGTAGGTACCGACCTGTCACACCTGCGGACCGGCCACCTGTTCCGGCAGGACAGTGACGCGTACCTTTTCCACACGGCGATCAAGTACGGCTGTACCGTCCGGCAGTTGTTCCGGGTCACCGACGTCGACGTCCAGGACGACTTCGTCGAGATCGTCGGGACGAGTGGCGAGCGGTACACCGCGCGGTACCTGGTCGACGCCGGCGGCTTCCGGTCGCCGCTCGCAACGTACTTCGGTCTACGGGAGAACCCGTGCACGCTCAAGCACCATTCGCGTTCGCTGTTCACCCACATGATCGGGGTGCTGCCCACTGACGAGTGCCTGCCGGTGGACCCTGCCGACCGGCCGCCGACGCCCTGGGTGCGCGGCACGATGCACCACCTCATCGACCGCGGCTGGTTCTGGATCATTCCGTTCAACAACCACGAGCGATCCACCAACCCGCTTGTCAGCGTCGGTCTCACCATCGACGAGCGGCGTTACCCGAAGCCGTCCGACATGAGTCCGGAAGAGGAGTTCCGTCACCAGCTCGGGCGCTTCCCGATGCTCGAACGTATCTTCGCCGACGCTCGAACTGTCCGGCCCTGGGTTTCGACCGACCGGCTTCAGTACACCTCGACACGCACCGTCGGCAGTCGCTGGTGCCTGCTGTCGCACGCGGCCGGCTTCATCGACCCGCTCTACTCGCGTGGCCTGACCAACACGGCGGAGGTTATCAACGCGCTCGCCTGGCGGCTACTCGCCGCGCTCGACGACGACGACTTCTCCGAGGAGCGCTTCAGCTACGTCGAGCAGCTTCAGCAGGGCCTGGTCCGCTACAACGACGAGCTCGTCAATTGCGCGTTCATCTCGTGGTCGGACTTCGACCTGTGGAACGCGGTCTTCCGGGTGTGGGCCGGTGCGCAGTATCCGGACTCGCTGGTCGTCAACAAATTTCTCGCCGAGTACCGAAAGACCGGCGACGACGCCGCCTTCCGGGCGGCCGAACAGGAGAAGCATCCCGGCCTGCCGTTCCGGGGGAGCGACGACTACAAGAACCTCTTCGAGGAGATGGTCCGGCTCTGTGAGGCCGTCGATCGCGGCGAGCGTGACACCGGTAGCGCCGGCGCGGAACTGATGGATCGCGTCGTCGCATCGCCCGCGATCATCCGCCATCTGGGCTTCGAGGACCCTAGTGTGCACTTCATCTGGCCCACCGCCGAAAGCCTCGCCGTCGCCGTCAAATGGCTGGCGACCGACGGGCCCGAGTCGATGCGACACCTCGCGAGTATCTCGAGGTTCGCTCCCGACCGCGCCACGCGGCCATAGGCTGGTGACGACGGTGGCAAAGTACGTCTTCTGCAGCCTGCCCACATACGGAAGTGTCAACCCGACGTTGGCCGTGGTACACGAGCTGGTAAACCGCGGTCACGAGGTCGTGTACTACGTGCCGAAACGATTCGCGCACGCGGCTCAGGAGGCCGGCGCGGTCGTGCGGGACTACGAGTCGCGAACCGAGACCGCGGAGATCTGGGCCCACGCCAAGCGCGGCGGAATGCCCGCGTTGATGGTCGAGGAAGCCCGTCATGTGGTGCCACAGCTGCTGGATCGTGTCGCCGCGGAGGACGCGGACTGCATGGTCTACGCCACGGTTTACGTACCTGCCCGCATTGTCAGCCAGGTGCTGGGCCTGCCAGCGGTCGCGCTGCGCCCCACGTACGCCGCGAACGAACAGGCCGACTGGTTTGCCACCATGGTGCGTGAGCGCACCAAGCAGTACCCGAACATGCCGGAGATCCTGGCCCAGGTGAGCCGGGACCTCGCCGAGCTGTGCGCGACCTACCGGGTCCCGCCGTTCGACGTGCGCGGCATGACGATGCACGCTGAGCGGCTCAACGTTGTGTTCCTGCCCAGAGCCTTTCAGCTCGCCGGTGACACCTTCGACGACCGCTACCTCTTTGTCGGGCCGTCCATCCGCCCGCGCTCCGGCGCTGAAGGGTTCGCCCTTGACCGGCTTGATGGCGACCAGCCGATCCTGTACATCTCGCTCGGCACGATCCTGAACAAGCGGCCGGATTTCTTCCGGACCTGCTTCGAGGCCTTCGGCGGACAGCCGTGGCGGGTGGTGCTCTCCAGCGGCACCCGGGTCGAGCCTTCCGAGCTGGGACCTGTTCCCGACAACTTCGAGCTGTCCAGCTACGTACCGCAACTAGAGGTGTTGGCGCGCGCCCGGGGTTTCGTTACCCACTGCGGCATGAACAGCACGATGGAGAGTCTCTACTTCGGTGTTCCCATGGTTGGCGTTCCGCAGGCGCCCGAGCAGGCGATAACCGCGGGCCGCCTGGTGGACCTGGACCTCGGTATCGCGTTGGAACGTACGCAGGAGATGGATCCGGTCGCGCTGCGGGCAGCCGCGGAGCGGGTGATGACAGAGCCGGTGTTTCATGAACGCGCCGGAGTGATGCGGGCGGCCGTCCGGGACGCGGGCGGCTACCAGCGGGCAGCGGACGCCATGATCCGGTTTGTGACAGAGCAGGCACCGGCGGCCGTCGAAAGGCGCTGAACTGTCCGGAGGAAACATGCCTGACGCACCGAACGGCCGATTCGACGTCATCATCCTGGGCACCGGTATCGCGGGTACCATGCTGGGTGCCATCCTCGCCCGCAACGGAGCGTCGGTGCTCCTTGTCGACACCGCCACGCATCCACGGTTCGCGGTGGGCGAGTCGACCACGTTGCACACGCTCATCATGTTCAGACTGTTGGCCCGTCGTTACGGGGTGCCCGAACTCGAGTACCTGACCTCGTACGAGTCGTGTCTGTCGGAGATCGGCCGGTCATTCGGAATCAAACGGCACTTCGGTTTCATGTTCCACCGGGCGGGCGAAGAACCGGACCCGCGTGAGGTCAATCAGTTCGCCCCACCGACGAGGCTCGTCGACACCAGCCATCTTTTCCGCCAGGACAGCGACGCGTACCTTCTGCACGCCGCGGTCCGGTACGGCTGCGTGGCCAAACAGTCATACCGGGTGACCGACGTGGAACTCACCGACGACCGCGTCGAAATCGTCGGTCAGAACGGCACCCGACACACCGGGCGGTACCTTGTGGACGCCAGCGGGTTCCGGTCGGTGCTCGCCACCAAGCTGCGCCTGCGGGCGGAGCCGTCGCGGCTCAAGCACCACTCCCGCTCGATGTTCACGCACATGGTGAACGTGCGGACCACCGACGAGTGCGTGCGGATGCCGCCCGGGGACATGCCGCCGGTGCCGTGGTTCCAGGGCACGATGCACCACATCATCCCCCGCGGCTGGTTCTGGGTCATCCCGTTCAACAACGAACCCCGGTCTCGCAACCCGCTGGTCAGCGTCGGGCTCACCGTCGACGAGCGCCGCTACCCCGAGCCCGATGACATGACACCGGCCGCGGAGTTCGCCTACCACGCCAGCAGGTACCCGGCGGTGGCACGCATCTTCGCGGACGCCCGGCCGGTACGCGAGTGGGTCTCGACGGGTCGCCTCCAGTACTCGTCCCGGCAGACCGTCGGCCACCGCTGGTGCCTGATGTCGCACGCCGCCGGGTTCATCGACCCGCTGTTCTCGCGCGGCCTGTCGAACACCGCCGAGGTCATCAACGCGCTGTCGTGGCGCCTGCTCGCGGCGCTCGACGACGACGACTTCTCGATGGATCGCTTCGCCTACGTCGAGACGCTGGAGCAGGGACTGCTCCACTTCAACGACGACCTCGTGAACGCCTCGTTCATCGGCTTCGACAACTACGAGCTGTGGAACGCCGTGTTCCGGGTCTGGGGCTTCGGTCAGATCGCCGGCAACTGGCGGGTCGACCGGCACATGGACGCCTTTGAGGCCGGTGACCGGGACGCGCTCCTGCGCTTGGAGCAATCGGACAATGTCGGCCTGTGGTGGCCGGACTCGCCCAGCTACCGGGAACTCTTCGACGAGACGGTGCGGCTGTGCGAGGAGGTCGACGCCGGCATCCTCGACGCGGGTGAGGCCGGCCGCTTGCTCATGGGAATGGTCGGCGTCGCCGACTGCATCATGCCGGTGCTCGGTTTCCGGGACCGTGCCGTGCGGTTCATCCATCCGACCGAGGATGGGCGGCGCGACACGATACGGTGGCTGGCAACCGAGGCGCCGGAGGAAATGCGGTACCTCTCCCCCGCCCGGTAGCCGCATCCGGAGGGACCGGGATCAGTCGACGACGAGCAGGGCGTCCACGGCCACGGCGCCGGCCGGGCCGAGGACGACCGGGTTCAGGTCGATCTCGCGTACCCGGGGCTGCTCGATCGCGAGCCGGCTCACCGCGACCAGGATCCGTGCCAGCGCATCCATGGCCACCGTGCCGGCCATCTCCGGCAACGCGGGCGCCCGCGTCACCAGGTCGCGGGCCGCTGGCAGGTCCAGCGGCGCCAGCGCCACCGCGACCAGGCCGGCCGCCTCGGCGACCGCGCCGCCCAACCCGACGGCGAGCAGCGGCCCGTACTCGGGATCGCGGCTCATCCCGCACAGCGCCTCGATCCCGGCCGGCACCTGCTCGGCGACCAGAACCTGGCCGCCCAGTTCGGCGGCGACGGCGGAGGTTTCGGCGGCACTGGTCACGCCCAGCCGTACCCCGCCCAGCTTCTGCTTGTGGGCCGGACCGTCGACCTTGACGACGACCCGGGACGCACCGATCCGGTCGAACGCGTGCGCCGCGTCGTCCGGCGAGGCACAGCGGATCCGCTGCGCGAACGGCACCCCGTACCGTTCGAGGACCACAGTCGACTCGTACTCGGGCATCGCTCCGGTGCCGAGCAGCCCGTCCACGTCGACCGGCGGCCCGGACGCCGGAGCGGGCGGGTCGGCGGGCCGCCACCCGGCCACCGCGGAGAGGGCGCGCAGCGCCTGGCCGGTTCCGCGCAGCAACGGTATGTCCAGCCGCTGGGCGAGCGAAGCGATCGACTCCGGCGGGTCGGTGCTGTGCACGGTGCTGACCGCTGGATAGATCCCGCTGTCCGGGGACAGTTCGCCGAGCGCGGCCACGATGGCCTCGTTCCAGGCCAGCTCGGTGGCGCCCCGGAACTGGGACACGTCGACCTGGGCCAGCACGATGTCGTAGTCGCCCAGCTCGCGCAGGATGCGGACGGACCCGGCGTACACCTTCTCGTCGTCGTCCACACCGAAGCAGTCGAGCGGGTTCTCCGGGTGGACGAAGTTGGGGAAGGCTTCCAGCAGCGCCCGCCGGACGTCGTCGTGAAACGGCTCGAACGGCAGGTGTACCCGCTCGCCGAGGTCGGCCACCAGGGACGCCTCGCCGCCGGACTCGGAGATGGCGGCGATCCGCCGTCCGCCCGGCAGCGGACGGCGTCGCCCCAGCACTTCCAGGGTTTCCAGGAAGTCCTGGAAGTCGGTCACCTCGATGACGCCGTACCGTGCCAGCAGCGCGGAGAAGGCGCGCACCGAGCCGACGATCGCGCCCGTGTGCGCGAGCGCGGTCCGGGCGGCCGCCGTGCTGCGGCCGACCTTGAGGCACACCACCGGCTTGCCGGCGGTCGCGGCGCGCGCCAAAGCGGCTTCGAACGCCGCCGGCCGGCGCACCGACTCCAGGAACAGGCCGATCGCGCGGGTCGGCTCGTCGTCGGCGAGCAGGGCGAGAAAGTCGGCGGCGTCGCGGTTGAGCTCGCCGCCGGTGGAGATGACGGTACGGAAGCCGACCCGTGGCCCCGACGCGAGCAGCGCCTCCGCGATCGAGCCGGACTGGGCCGACACCGAGACGTGTCCGGGCAGCACGGTCTCCGGGATGGTCCCGATCCAGGTCGAGACGCCGCCCGGGGTGGCCACGCCCATGCAGTTTGGGCCGAGGACGGCGATGCCCGCGGTGTCGGCGATGGCCTGTACCCGTTGTTTCAATGGCCCGGCGGCAGTGCCCGCCTCGGCGCCGACACCCGGCACGAACACCGCTCCCACCCGGGCCGCGACCGCGTCCATCAGCGCGGCCTCGACCCGGTCGTGGCGCACCAGCAGCACCGCCACCGACGGCGCCTCAGGCAGCGCCTCCAGGCTGGGATAGCAGGACTCGCCGAGCACCGTGTCCCGGGTCGGGTTGACGTACCAGACCGGGGCTCCGCCGGCCCGTACCTGGCGCAGCCGGTCGGCCGCCAACCGGGTCCGGTCGGACGCGCCGACGATCGCGACCGAGCCGGGGAACACCAGCTCGCGGACGTCTCCGCGCGGCTCGCGGTCACCGGTCATGGCCGGCGCCCCATTTCGCCTCGTGCCGTTCCAGCAACAGGAGCAGTTCGACGAGGAAATCGTCGCGTTCGCGGACCAGATCGTCCATCGACCGCCCGGCGGCCGCCGACTCGCAGCCGGCCACCATCCGCTCGCGCAGATCGGCGGTGACCGGCGGCGCCGTGTTCCGGGTCCAGGTCTGCGTGAGATGCGGGCCGAAGTGGTTGAGCATGGTCGCCATGCCACCGGGGCCGCCGGCGAGGTGGAACGTCAGGCACGGGCCCATCAACGCCCACCGCAGGCCCGGACCGTAACGGACCGCCGCGTCGATCTGGTCCACGGTGGACTCACCGGCCGCGACCATGTTCAGCGCCTCGTACCAGAGTGCTTCCTGCAACCGGTTCGCGACGAAGCCGGGCAGCTCGTGCTCCATTTTCAGGGACACTTTTCCGGTCCGGGTGTAGAACCGGTCCGCCCAGTCCACCGCGTCCGGCGCGGTCGCCTTGCCGCCGACCACCTCGACCACCGGGATGAGGTACGGCGGGTTGAACGGGTGCCCGACCACGAAGCGCTCCGGGTTGCGGCACTGGACCTGCATGTCGGTCATCGCGAACCCGGAGGTGCTGGACGCGACGACCACATCGGACGGCGCCGCTTCGTCGATCCGGGCCAGCAGCGCGATCTTCGAGTCGAGCACCTCGGGGGTGGACTCCTGCACGAAGTCGGCGTAGGCGAGCGCCACCTCCAGCGAGTCCGTGAAGGTGATCCGGCTCGGGCTCGCCCCCTCTGCGAGCCCGAGCCGGTGCACGGCCGGCCACGCGTCGCGGACCGCCGCGTCGAGCCGCTCCCGGGCGCCGCGCCCCGGGTCGTACGCCAGGACGTCCAGGCCCATCCGCAGGAAATGCACCGCCCAGCCGGCCCCGATGGTGCCGGTGCCGACGACGGCGACGGTGCGGACGTCCGCCGGCTCGACCCGGCTCATCAGAAGGCCACCTTGTCCAGGCCCTTGAGGTCGAGGATCTGGCGGGTCTCGGCCGGCGTGGCGACCTCGAGCGACAGTTCGCTCAGGATGCGACGGATCTTGCGAACCTGTTCGGCGTTGGACGGGGCGAGCTGGCCCTTGCCGACGTACAGGCCGTCTTCGAGGCCGACCCGCATGTGCGCGCCCATCGTCGCGGCGGCGGTGAGCACATGGAACTGGTGGCGGCCGGCGCCCAGCACCGACCATTCGAACGCGTCGCCGAGCAGCCGGTCGGCGGTCTGCTTCATGTGCACCAGATGATCGACGCCGGGGCCGATGCCCCCCATCACGCCCATGATCGTCTGAAGGAAGATGGGCGGCTTCACCAGGCCCTGGTCGAGGTAGTAGGCGAGCGTGTACAGGTGGCTGACGTCGTAGGCCTCGAACTCGAACCGCGACCCGGTCTCCGGCCCGACCGTCCGCAGCATGTGCTCGATGTCGGCGTACGTGCTGACGAACGGGGTACCGCGGGTGCTCTCCAGGTAGGGCTCTTCCCAGTCGAACTGCCACTTGCCCCGGTACTTGTCGATCATCGGGAAGCTGCCGTAGTTCATCGTGCCGAGGTTGAGCGTGCACAACTCGGGACGAGCGACGTTGATGATCTCCAACCGCTCCGCGACGGTCATTCCGGTGCCGCCGCCGCTGGTGATGCTGACGATGCAGTCGGTCGCCTCTTTGATCGGCTTGAGGTACTCCATGAACACGGCCGGGTCCGGGGTCGGCCGGCCGTCCTGGGGGTCGCGGGCGTGCAGGTGGATGACCGAGGCGCCGGCCTTCACCGCCGACACCGACTCGGCGACGATGTCGTCCACTGTGTACGGCAGGTGCGGCGACATGGTCGGCGTGTGTGCCCCACCGGTCACGGCACAGGTGATGATGACCTTCTTCGATGTAGCCATAGCCGGCCCTCCCGTCTAACTGACGCGTCAGTCAAGGCCTGACTATGCGCGGGACGACTCGGCGTTGTCAAGGTTGCGCAGGTATTCGACGTTGCGCAGGTATTCGACGGGTCAGGCCGGGGAGTCGGCGAGCGCCGCCGGGCGGACCAGTTCCTCGTCCACGAACGCGACCAGCATGTCGCGCATCCGTTCGACGGTCATGCCCGGCGCCCCGGTGAGTACCTTGATCGCGGCGCCGTCGGTCAGCGCGGTGAACCGCAGGGCCGCGTACTCGGGGTCGATGTCGCGGAACACGCCCTGCCGCTGGCCCCGGCGCACGATCCGGACCACGGTGTCGACCCAGCGCGCGTAGAAGTCGTTGTGGATGGGCCGCAGCTCGGGCCGGATCGCCGCCTCGGTCCAGAACTGGAGCCAGATCAGCCACTCGTCCCGGACGCCGTCCTTCTTCACCGGCAACTGCATGTCGATCAGGCGGATCAGCCGGCCCCGGGCGTCGTCGATCGCCTTCAACTCCCCGCCCTGCCGCGCGAACGCCTGCTCCACGCAGTACTTCAGCGCCTCCACGAGCACGTCCTGCTTGCCTGGAAAGTAGTAGTGCACGGTGCCGGTACTCGTACCGCACACCTCCGCGATGTCCGACACCCGGACGACGTGGTACCCACGCTCGGCGATCAGCCGCCACGTCGCTTCCAGGATGGAACGCTTACGACCGTCGTCGGCCCGCGATGTACCCATGACCTGCTCCCACAAACCGCCGCAACACTCATCTAACGCATCAATTGACCCGTCAGTCAGAGTCCATGATAGGCCGCTGCGGCCGGGACTTCGCGGCGGCGGCGCCCAGCAAGATCCTCCTCAGCACTCGATGACGTTGACCGCGAGGCCGCCGCGCGCGGTCTCCTTGTACTTCGTCTTCATGTCGGCGCCGGTCTCGCGCATCGTCTTGACCACCTTGTCGAGCGAGACGACATGGGTACCGTCGCCGCGTAGCGCCATCCGCGTCGCGTTGATCGCCTTCACCGACGCGATCGCGTTGCGCTCGATGCACGGGATCTGCACCAGCCCGCCGACCGGATCGCAGGTCAGCCCCAGGTTGTGCTCCATGCCGATCTCGGCGGCGTTCTCCACCTGTCGTGGCGTGCCGCCCAGCGCCTCGGTCAGGCCGGCCGCCGCCATCGAGCACGCCGAGCCGACCTCGCCCTGGCAGCCCACCTCCGCCCCGGAGATCGAGGCGGTCTCCTTGTAGATGACGCCGATCGCGCCCGCGGTCAACAGGAACCGCACCACGCCGTCGTCGTCCGCGCCCGGGACGAACCGGGCGTAGTAGTGCAGCACCGCCGGCATGATCCCGGCCGCGCCGTTGGTGGGCGCGGTGACGACCCGGCCGCCGGCCGCGTTCTCCTCGTTCACCGCCAGGGCGTACAGGTTGACCCAGTCCATCGCGCGCAGCGGATCGCCGGTGGCGCCCTCGTCGCGCAGCGCCCGGTACAGCTCCGGGGCACGCCGGCGCACCCGCAGGCCGCCCGGCAGCACCCCCTCGTGAGCCAGTCCAGATTGGACGCAGTCGCGCATCGCCGCCCAGATGGCCAGCAGTCCGTCACGGATCTGCTGGTCGCCGCGCCAGCTCAGCTCGTTGGCCAGCATCACCTCGCTGATCGGCAGGTCCGTGCGGGCGCAATGGTCGAGCAGTTCAGCCCCGGTCCGGAACGGGTACTTCACCGGCGTGTCGTCGACCGTGAGCCGGATGGTCCCGTCCGGTGCGCCGTCGACGACGAACCCGCCGCCGACCGAGTAGTACGTCCGCTCGCGCAACAGGTTCCCGGCCTCGTCGTACGCGTAGAAGCGCATCCCGTTCGGGTGGCCCGGCAGCGACCGGCGCCGGTGCAGCACCAGGTCGGTACGCTCGTCGAACCCGATCTCGTCCGTGCCGAGCAGCCGAACCCGGCCGAACGCCCGGATCGCGGCCAGCCGGCCGGCGACCGCGTGCGGGTCCACCCGGTCCGGCGCCTCACCCTCCAGTCCGAGCAGGACGGCGGCGGCGCTGCCGTGGCCGTGCCCCGTCGCACCCAGCGACCCGAACAACTCTGCCCGGACCGCGACCGTGCGCGCGAGCAGTCCCGCCTCCCGCAATCCCGTGACGAACGTGAGCGCGGCCCGCATCGGCCCGACCGTGTGCGAGCTGGACGGGCCGATACCGATGGTGAAGAGATCGAAGATGCTGACCGTCATTTGAACACGACGGTCCGGTTGCCGTTCAACAGCACCCGGCGCTCGACGTGCCACTGCACGGCGTGGGCGAGGGCGAGGCACTCGACCTCGCGGCCGGCCGCCACGAGGCCCTCGGGGTCGAGCGTATGGTCGACGCGCGCGACCTCCTGCTCGATGATCGGACCCTCGTCCAGATCCGGACTGACGTAGTGCGCGGTGGCTCCGATCAGCTTCACGCCCCGGTCGTACGCCTGGTGGTACGGCTTCGCGCCCTTGAAGCTCGGCAGGAACGAGTGGTGGATGTTGATCGCCGCACCGGCGAGCTTGTTGCACAGGTCGTCGGACAGGATCTGCATGTACCGGGCGAGCACCACCAGGTCGACCCGGTCCCGTTCGACGATGTCGAGCAGCCGCGCCTCCTGCTCCGATTTGGTCGCCGGGGTCACGGGCAGGTGGTGGAACGGGACATCGTACGAGCCGGCCAGCGCCTCGAAGTCCGGGTGGTTGGACACCACGCCGGTGATGTCGGCCTTCAGGGCGCCGGCGCGCCAGCGGTAGAGCAGGTCGTTCAGGCAGTGCCCGAACCTCGAGACCATGAGCAGCAGCCGCGGCCGCTCGTCCGCGCTGTGCAGCTCCCATTGCATGTCGAACCCCGCGCCGATCGGGGCGAACCCCACCCGCATCCCGTCCAGCGTGGTGCCGACGTCGGCCGCTTCGATGTGTACGCGCATGAAGAGCCGGTCGCGCAGCCGGTCGCTGAACTGCCGGTTGTCGAGGATGTTGCAGCCGTTCTCGACGAAGAATCCGGCCACGGCGTGCACGATTCCGGCCCGTTCCGGGCATGTCAGCGTGAGTAGGTATTCCGGACCCGCCACCATCCACCTCCGAAGGCGTTGTGCGATACGCAACAGTGCGCGAGTGGCGCAACAAGTATGCGGCGTGCTCGCATGCCGTCAAGAGCGGATAGCCCGTCGGTGGAGAGATATCGACGTTAACCGGGCCGGTTAACGTCGATATCTCTCCACCGACGTACAGGGTCAGACCGCCAGGTCGTGGTCGACGAACTCGACCAGGACCGCCCGCATACGTTCGACCGTCATGTCCGGCGCGCCGGTCAGCACCTGGATGGCCAGCCCGTCGACGAGCGCGCTGAACCGCAGCGCCACCTCGGCCGCGTCGATGTCGGCACGCAGCACCCCTTGGCGCTGGCCACGTGTGACGATGCGCGCGATGGTCTCCCGCCAGCGGGCGTAGAACTCGTTGTGCACCGCCCGCAACTCGGGCCGCAGCGTCGCCTCGGTCCAGAACTGGAGCCAGATCGACCACTCGTCGCGCAGCCGGCCCGGCCGAGGAAGCTGCATGTCGATCAGGCGCAGCAGCCGCAGCCGACCGTCGCCGACGGCGCGCAGCTCGGCGTCCTGCCGGACGAATGCCTGCTCGGCGCTGTAACCCAAGGCCTCGTTGAGCACGTCCTGTTTGGTCGGAAAGTAGTAGTGGACCGCCGCGCTGCTCGTGCCGCAGACCTGCGCGATGTCGGCCACGCGCACCGCGTGGTAGCCGCGCGCGGCGATCAACTGCCAGGCCGCGCGAAGGAAGTCGTCCCGGCGCGGCCCACGCGGACCGTCCGCGCGTTCGTCCGGGCCGGAGTGCTCGGGGGTGGGACCGACGCCGGTGCCGTAGAGCAACCAGTCAGCGGAGACGCCGCCGGCCTCCGCGATGCGAGCCAGCTCCGGCAGCGTGAACCGGCGGCTGCCACCCAACGACCGGGACAGCTTGCTCGACTCCAAGCCGATCCGAGCCGCGAACTCGCCCTGGGTGCGCGCGGTCCGGACGACGAGACTGCGCACCCGCTCACGAACGGCGTGATCCCCGCCAGCCATGCCTCCGACGGTAGCGAGTCAATGAGATAACCACAACGGATAGGGTCGCATTCTCTTGACATTCGGTGGACACGAGGGGACATTGGCTAGAACTTGACTGATGAATCAACCAGTTTCGGGGAAAGGTCACCGATGTTGAGGCTCGCCGTCAAGAGGCTCGTCTTCGGGGCGGTCGTGCTGTGGGCGGTGTCCGTGGTGGTGTTCCTGGCCACCCAGGCGCTGCCCGGGGACGCCGCCCGCGCCATCCTCGGCCGCACCGCGACGCCCGAGCGGCTCGCCGCGCTGCGCAGCCAACTCCACCTTGAACAGCCACTCATCCAGCAGTACCTGTCCTGGCTGCGTGGGGTTCTGACGTTCCACCTCGGCGACTCGCTGGCCAACGGACTGCCGGTCGGGCAGTACATCGGGCCGCGCATCGCGAACTCGCTGGTGCTCCTGCTCTGCGCCGCGGTGATCAGCACGCCGGTGGCCATGCTCATCGGCACCTGGAGCGCACTGCGCCGCGACAAGCTGTTCGACCACGTCACCTCGCTCGGCACACTGGTCCTGGCATCGCTGCCCGAGTTCGTGATCGGCATCATCCTGGTGATCGTGTTCGCCACCGGCGTGCTGCGCCTGCTGCCGGCGGTGTTCGTCAGCAACGGTTCCGGTCCGGTGTGGGCCGACCCGAAGCAACTCGTGCTGCCCACCCTCACGCTGGTGCTGGCGATCGGGCCGTACATCGTGCGGATGATGCGGGCCACCATGCTCGAAGTGCTGGAGAGCGAGTACGTCCAGCAGGCCCGACTCAAGGGACTACCGGAGCGCACCGTGCTGCTGCGGCACGCGCTGCCCAACGCGATCGGTCCGGTCGCGCAGGTCGTGGCGCTGCAACTGGCGTGGCTGGCCGGCGGCGTCGTGGTGGTCGAGTTCCTGTTCCGCTACCCGGGCGTGGGCTTCGCGCTCGTCGATGCCGTGCAGAACCGCGACGTGCCCGTGATCCAGGCCCTCTCTCTGCTCATCGCGGGCGTCTACATCACCGTTAACCTGCTCGCCGACCTGCTGAGCCTGGCGACGAACCCGAAGGTGAGGACCGCAGCGCGATGACCGCCACCCTGGCCACGCCGGTACCCACGCCGCCGGTCGCCGTACCCGCCCGCTCGCGCGCCTCGCTGGTGCGCTCCGCGCTGATGATCCGCCGCACCCAGGTCGGACTGGTGCTGGCCGGCCTCGTCGTATTGACCGCGCTGGTCGGCCCGTACCTGGCGCCACACCCGCCGACCGACTTCGTCGGCGTCCCGAACTCGCCGCCCGGTGGCGGAGCCACCTTCGGCACCGACAACATCGGCCGGGACGTGTTGAGCCGGTTCCTGTCCGGCGGTCGCAGCCTGCTCGGCCTGTCGCTGGTGGCGACCGTGGTGGGCGTGACCCTCGGCGCGGCGCTCGGCATCGTGGCGGCGTACCTCAGCGGCTGGCGCGACGAGCTGATCATGCGGGTCAGCGACGTCGTGCTCGCCTTCCCACAGGTGGTCGTCGCCCTGCTGTTCCTGAGCACCCGGGGCACCGCGCTCTGGCTGCTGGTCCTGGTGGTCGGGTTGAGTCACGTGCCCCGGGTGGCCCGGGTCCTGCGCGACACCGCCCTCGGCGTGGTCGAACGGGACTTCGTCAAAGCCGCCGAGGCGACCGGGGTACGCCGATGGCGCATCATGTCCGGTGAGATCCTGCCCAACGTCACCGGCCCGCTGATGGTCGAGCTGGGACTGCGGCTGACGTTCTCGATCGGGCTGATCGCCGCGCTGAGCTTCCTGGGCCTCGGCCTCCAACCGCCGGCCGCCGACTGGGGTCTGATGATCAACGAGAACCGGATCGCCCTGACATTCCAGCCATGGGGGGTCGTGCTCCCGGTCATCGCGATCGCGGTACTCACCATCGGCACGAACCTTGTCACCGACGGCCTGGCCCGCGCCTCCGCCGGTATCGATCGGGGGGTCACCTCATGAGTTCCGCCGCCGCCACGGCGCCGGCCGGTCAGCCCACCACCGGCGAGGCCACCACCACCGTATGGGTGCGCGGCTTGCGCGTCATCGGGGTGCCGTCCGAGGCCGCGATCGTCGACGAGATCGACCTCGAACTGCGTCCCGGTGAGATCCTTGGCGTCGTCGGCGAGAGCGGATCCGGCAAGACCACGCTCGGTCTGGCCCTGATGGCGCACTACAAGCGCGGCACCCGGCGCGACCACGGACACGTCGTCGTCGGGGACAACGACCTCGCCGTCCTGCGCCCGCAGACCATCCGGCAACTGCGCGGGCGCCGGATGGCCTACATTCCCCAGTCGCCGGCCTCCGCGCTCAACCCGGCGCTGCGCATCGGTACCCAGCTGCGCGAGTGTCCACAGCGGACGGAGCTGGACGTCAAAGTGGCCGAGCGCCCGGCCGCCGACCACGACGACCGCATCCGGCAGGTGCTACACGAGGTCGCGCTGCCCAGCACGGACGAGTTCCTCCGCCGGTACCCGCACCAGATCTCCGGCGGCCAGCAACAGCGGGTCGCGATCGCGATGGCGTTCGTGGGCCGGCCGGACCTCATCGTGCTCGATGAGCCCACCACCGGCCTCGACGTCACCACGCAGAAGCACGTGCTGAGCACGGTGCGACAGATGTGCCAGACGTACGACTGCGCCGCCGTGTACATCAGCCACGACATGGGTGTGGTCGCGGAACTGGCCGACCGGATCGCGGTGATGTACTCCGGGCGGATCGTGGAGATCGGCCCGGCGAGCACGGTCCTGCGCCGGCCCCGCCACCCGTACACGACACGCCTGCTCATGGCGGTGCCGGACCTGGACGGGCGGCGCCAGGCGCAGGGCATCCCGGGACATGCCCCGTCGCCGCTGCACCGGCCGTCCGGGTGCGCGTTCGCACCCCGGTGCCCGGTCGCGGTGGACGCCTGCTCCGCGCAGGCGCCGCTGCCGGTGCGCGCCGATCGCCCCGACCACCTGGTGCGGTGCTTCCGCGCCGGGGTCGAGCGGCTGCGCATCGTCGACCGCAGGGATGTGCCCAAGCCGGCGAACCCGGCCGTCCTGGAGATCCGCGACCTCGCCGCCCGGTACGGCTCGCGGCGGGTGCTCAAGGGCATCGACCTCGCGCTGCCGCGCGGGCACTGTGTGGCGCTGCTCGGCGAGTCCGGCAGCGGCAAGACGACCCTGTCGCGCTGCATCGCCGGGCTGCATCCGCATTACACCGGCGAGGTGCACCTGGCGGGCGAGACGTTGCCGCGCAGCAGCTTCAAGCGCTCGGCCCGCCAGCGCCAGCGGGTGCAGTACGTCTTCCAGAACCCGTACGAGTCGTTGAACCCCCGGAAAACGGTCCGCGAGCTGGTGCTCGGGCCGGCGCGGGTGCTGCTCGGTCACCTCGCCGATCCGGAGGCCGTCCTGGCCACCGCGCTGGAGCGGGCGGCGCTGCGTCACGACCTCGCCGACCGGTACCCCGACCAGCTCAGCGGCGGCGAGCGGCAACGGGTCGCGATCGCCCGCGCGCTGGCCGCCGAACCGGATGTCCTGATCTGCGACGAGGTGACCTCGGCGCTGGACGTGTCGGTGCAGTCCGCGATCGTCGAACTGCTGGCCCAGTTGCAGCAGGAGATGGAGCTCAGCCTGCTGTTCGTCACGCACAACATCGCCCTGGTGCGCAACATCGCGCAGTCCGTCGCGGTGCTGGAGCGTGGCCGCATCGTCGAACACGGCCCGGTGGTGCGCGTGTTCGCCGCGCCACAGCACGAGTACACCCGCGCGCTCATCGCCGACACGCCGCACTTCCAGCTGCACACCGATCCCGCCCCCTGATCAGCGGTCAGTCGAAGGTCCACAGCGGCTCGTCGTCGGCCGGCTCCTGGAGTGCGGCCAGCGCGCGGTGCAGGTCCACGCCGTCGAGTTCGCGGCGCTGGTAGCCGTAGGCCCGGATGTGGGCGACCAGGTCCGGATCGGGCGCGAGGTGGTGACGCTCCAGGTAGTACGTCGTCGCGTCGCTCCACAGCCACGTCCCGTCGGTGCGGAAGTCCACCGGCACGGTGTCCCCGGCGTCCGGGTCGACGGCATCGGCCAGGCGGGTCGTGCTGACCATCAGCGGCTCGCCCCCGCGGAGGTAGTCGATCAGCCGGCGTCGTTCCTCCACGTCCTCGATCCGTTCATGGTCGGGTCGGAAGACGGGCCCCCGCTGGGGGTCGACGGCGTCGAACAGCGTGGCCGTACGGATCTCCGGCGCCGCGGACCGGGCCCAGAGCAGCTCGCCACCAGCCCGGGCCAGGCGCAGGTACGGCGGCACGTCGGCACCGGTGACGTACCCCTCCACCTGCGGATGCATCTCGCCGGCCACGAACAGTCCATGCTGGACCGTGGCCGTGATGGCGACCGGATCCGTGTCCGCGTCGACCTCGACCACGTACACCCGCCGCGACTGCGACCAGCGCGAGCCGTCGCTGCGGACCCGCCAGGTCCGCCAGAGCCCGCGTACCCCGGACGTGGACCCGACCAGTTCCACGGCGGCCAGGTCAGGACCACCGTCCGTCCCGGCGAGTTCCGGCCAGAACCCGTACGCCACGGGCAGCTCGGGGTCGGGATCCACATCGGACAGATCGGCCGGATCGAGGCCGATTTCGGCGAGAATTCTGACGTCGTCGGGATTCAGCGCGACCCGGTGCTCCCGCACCCCGTACGCCACGGTGCGCGCCAGGCCGGTGAGGTCTCCCCCGGCCAACTGGCCACGGGCCATGGTCATGACCTCGTCCGGCACGAAGCCGGCCAGTCCCAGTAGCAGTTCGTGCAGATCGGTGGTGGATTCAGCCATTCCGGTTCACGTTCCGTCCTACGAGTGCGCCAGCTGGGTAGCGTCAGACTGCGCCGCCGCCACGGGCGCGTGCCACCCAGTCCAGGATCTCCTCGATCTGGTTGATGTCGTTGGTGACGATCCTGATCTCGGTCAGGTCCGTCGGGATGTTCACAAACGCGGCGAGCGCGGCCTCCAGCGACTCGTCGGTGTACCCGCCGAAGAGGTTGCTGGAGATCAGCACCGTCGCCAGCGTCTCCACCGGCTGCGGTGTGGTCGACCCGCCGAACAGCGGGTCACCGACCCGGTAGATGCGGTTGTTGGGGTTGGCGACCTCGTCGGGCTGCCCGAGCAGGTTCGCGTACACGTCGTAGAGCAGTTGCATGCTCTGCTGCACCGCGATGTTGAAGTCGGGCCCGACCATGTGCGCGACGTACCGGGTGTTGGCGATGTCGAACCCCGGTGAGCTCTCGCCCTGGCCCGGGGGAACGTTGCCCAACTGGTTGCGGGCCCGCAGCCAGTCCTGCATGGGCCGACCGCCGGCGGTCCAGATCGCGCCGGCGACCCCACCGCGCTCGATGAAGTTGGTGTTCGCGGCGTTGGTGATCATGTGTACCGGCCGGCGCAGCCGGACGATGTTGTCGTACACCAGCCGGATCGTCGGTCGCCGCTCGGCCTGGTTGCCCGGGATCAGGATGTCGCTGTGCCCGAACCCTTGCCCGCGCCAGCTCTTCCGGTCAGCCGTCGTCCCGCGCCACACGTCCAACGTGGACAGCGGGACCAGCAGCCCGCGGGCCTTGGCCAGCGCCGGTTGCAGCGTCGCCGGGAGATCGAGCTTCACCCGGGTACCTGGCCGGTGCAGCGGCAGGCCGTACAGCGGCGGCGGCGATGTTCCCCTCGTCGTCGCCGTGGTCGTGGTAATCGCCATGGTCGTGGTCATCGCCGTCGTGAGCTGCGGCACGGTCTGATGCTGCGGGCCGGTGACGATGGTGCGGACCGGCGGGCGGTTGTCCGGGCGCCGCCCGGGTTGTGGTGGCGGCGGCGGATCGCCGCCCGGCGCCGGGGGTGCCTCCAGTCGCTGCCGCACCAGGTTGTCGGCGTTGTCGAGGGTGGCCAGGTACCAGCGGCCGTTGTACGGCGTGGTGGGCTGGAGCGGGCCGCCGGTCGGCGGCTGCCGGCCGGCGGTGGCGAACGGGGTACCGACGCGCAGGCCGGGCGTGTGCTCCGTGCTGATCCAGACGAGGGCGTCGGTCCCGATGGCCGGCTGCCGGTTGACCCGGACGTACCGCTCCAGGAACGACGAGCCGGGTCCGTCGGGACGGTCGACCGAACCGGGGGACAGGAACCGCACGATCGACTGATCGAGTGTCGGGTGGCGGCGGGCCAGCAACCGCAGGACCCGGCCGAACTCCCGCAGCCGGGTCGGCCGGCCGTTCAGCACCGGCAGCCCGTCATCATTCAGGTCGAAGATCAGGTTGACCATGCCGTCTTCGCGGGGAATCCGGTCGAACAGGTACCGCTGCGGCCGCAGCACGTCGCGCAGTTCCTGGGCCGCCTCGTCGCGGCGCCGGCGTGCCCGGGCCACGTCGTCGGCGGTGGGGCGCCGGTCGTCGCCGGGGGTGAACAACCGGTGCCCGCGCTTTGCCTCGGCCAGGTCCCGCTTGGCCTGCTCGTACCTGGTTCGGGCGGCCTGGACCGGCGCGAAGCTGTGGAACCACCAGCCGGCCGGAATTCGCTCGCTGCCGGTCAGGAAGTACTCGTCGAGTTCGGCTTCGGTCCACGCCCATTCCGGCGCGGTCACCTGCGCCGACCCCTTGGCCGGCGCCGTGTCGGTGAGCGTCGCCAGGTTGCGGCCCAGGCGGCTGTGCTTCTTCCAGTACCCGACGGACGCGCCGCCGACCCGCTGGTACGCCTTGGTGACCGTGACCCTTGCCATCGTGTTGGGCGGCAGCACCAGCCGGTTGCCGCGTCGGAGCCGGTTCAGCGGGCCGGGTGGTTCGGTGCCGCGCAGGTCCCCGGTGGGTCCCGGCAGGATCGCCGCCCCGGGCGGGATGGACAGCCGCAGCACGACCTGATCGCGCCCCACGTCCCGGGGCGCCGGTCGCTGGCGGAAGGCGAGCAGTCCCTGGCCGTCGTCCAGGTCGAGGCCGCCGTCGCGGATCGCCGCCCAGGACTCGGCGTCCACAATGGCGTACGCCTTGTCGATCGGGGTGCCGTTGACCACGACGCGCCGCGGGTACCCGTCGATACCGTGGTCCAGGTCGTCGACCATCAGCTCGGTCGGGTCGGGGATCGCGGCAGGCTCCGGTATCCGCAGGTCCGGCGGTACCTGGTGGGCGGGCTGCGGTCCCCGCGGCGCGTCGACGGCCGTCGGCTTGGTCAGCTCGGCGAGCGGAACGAGCACGTCCTGGTCGGCGAGGTACAACCCGGCGTCGCGGGCGAGCCGCAGTGCCCGTTTGGCGCCGTCCGGGTCGACCTCGCCGGCGAGGTACAGCTCGGCGCCCGGCCGCGCCTCGGGTACCAGATGCCGGATCAGGTGCCCGGCCAGGTCCCACTCCTCCGCCGAGATCGGTTGCCCGGGGACGCCGACCGTGATGACCGGGCCGCCAGGCTCGGGTGCGGCGCCCCGGATCAGCCTCGCGGCGTCATCGGGGACCGCGCCGGCCGGCCGGATCCACAGGCCCATCGGCACCACCTCGACCACCCCTGCGCCGATGGCCGGTATGAGCAGCGCCGGGTCGGTCGGGTCCTGGGTCAGGCCGTGGCCGGCCCACAGCCACAGCGGCAGCGGCAGCACGCCGGTGACCCGCGGCATCCCGGGTGGCTCCTCGCGCCAGGTCAGCGCGGACACGTACTGGGCGTACGGGCGCCAGGTCGGCGCGCCGTCGGCGTCGCTCACGTACGCCCATCCGTCGCCGTCCTCGTCCCGGATCAGGGTGTCGTTGGCCACCCCTCCCCCGTCGGCGCCCGGGCGGATCCGCTCGCGATAGCGCAGCTGCGTCGCCGCCGGGATCGGCAGCTCGCCGCGGGGCTGCTCGTACAGCGGCCCGACCTCGATCACCGGGTGGCCGCCCGGCGGGCGCTCGACCGACCGGACCGCGAGCCCCGTGCCCGGGCCGAAGACGACCTGGCCCCGCGGGCCGCCGATCGAGGAGGCCAGCGCCCCGAACGGACCGGTGATCCGCAGCTCGGCGGTGAACTCCTCGTCCAGCTCCGGCGCCGGGGCGGTGCGGGCATGTCCGACCGTGTCCAGGATGATGGGCGACCCTGGCCCGAGGGCGTCGATCTGCTCGTCGGTGAGGCGCACCGGCAGGTAGGCGACGTTTTCGTGGCGGGGCAGCCGGGCCAGTCCCGCGTTGACCAGGTGGTGGATCCGGTCCGCCCGCTCCCGGCCGCGGGCCGGCGAGAGCCGGTAGTTGACCAGTCCCTGTCCGCGTATCGCGGCCAGCGCGCCGGCCAGCTCGGCGGCCACCTGGTCGGCGTCCTCGCCGGGCTCGGCCAGCTCCGGATGCTCGCCCAGGTGGCGGTACGCCTGTTCGAGGTACTCGTCGGCCTGCGGACCGCCGGCCTCGTCGACCGCCTCCGGCAGGTCGTCCGGCGGTGCCCCGAACGGCCAGGCGACAACGTCGTAGCGCGGCCTCGTCGTCGCGCCGATCGTCATCGTCGGTGTCGGCTCCACGTGCCGGTACGACAGCGTGGTGCCGGGCGGGTAGACGACCACGCCGGCGTGGTCGGGGCCGACCAGGTCGCCGACCGACCGGCCGCCCGGCCCGGTGATCTGTATAACCATGGTGGAGTCGTAGCCGAGCGCCATGACGGCGTACCGGCTGGCGATCAGGCCGGTCCCATACACCCGGACCGAGTCGGCCCCGTACCGTTCGCGCCTGGTTTCCGCGTCGTAGCCGCGCGCCAGGTACGCCGGTCCGTCGTGCTGGGGCAGCCGGGCCAGGCCGGCGCTCACCAGTGCCCGCGCCTGGCCGGCGATCTCCTGGTTCGGTGCCGCCAGATAGAACGGCAGTCCGGTGTCGCCGAGGACGAGCGCGACCACGGCGGCGAGTTCCTCGGCCACGTCGGCGGCGGCCTCATCCGGGCCGATGACCTCGGGGTGGTCGTTGAGGTACATCCAGGCCCGGCGCATGTACTCGTCCGGGTTGTTGTCGAGGAACTGGTTCAGCCGCGTGGCCTCCGGTACCTCGCCGAGCGGTTCGCCGATGGCCTGGAGGAACCGCGCGCCGAGCGCCGCGTAGTCGTCCACGTGCAGGATGCGGTAGGTACGGCCGGCCGGCAGCGCGACCGCGTCCTCGGCCAGGTCGGGCAGCAGGCCGTGCAGCAGGTAGCCGGCCGCCGCGGCGATGCGCAGCCCCACCCGCAGCCCCGGCATGTGCAGCAGCACGTTCTGGTCCTGGCCTACCACCTGGAGCGTGTCCGCCGGAACGCCAGCGCCCACCTGCCAGCCCGGATGGTCGACCGCCAGTCCCAGGTACGCCTCGCCGGTGTGCCGGGGCAGCCGCTCCAGCCCGCCCAGGATGAAGCCGCGCGCGGCCGCGGCCACGCCCGGCGTGGTAGACCGCTGCGCGGCCAGCGCGGTCGGCTCCTGCCGTACCGCGGCGATCACGGCGGCGAGCTGTTCGGCCACCTGCCAGGGCGCCTCACCCGGGTGCACGATCTCCGGGTGGTGGTCGACGTAGCGCCACGCCTGCCGCAGGTAGTCGGCGGCGCCGGAGCCGGCCAGGTCACGCAGCACCCTGGACGGCACCGGTGCCGCGCCCAGCCACTCGCCGGCGGTGCGCAGCAGCGGGGTCCCGCCGACGTCCTCGATCCGCTCGACGCGCAGGGTCAACCCCGGCGGGAACACGACCGTGCCCTCGGGCAGCTCCGGCACCAGGCCGTGGATACGGAACCCGTGGTGCGAGCGGACCTGGACCAGCGTCCGGGCGGCGGGGTCGACCTCGGCGTCCTCGTCCGGGGTCGCGGTGGTGGGCACCGTCAGGTCGATGGTGCCGCCGACCTCCTGCCCGGGGTGCGCCAGCAGGTCGGAGTAGTACGCGGGACCGGCGTGCACCGGCAACCGTTGCAGCCCGCCCACGACGAACCGGCGCGCCGCGGCCGCCCGGTCCGGGTCCGTCGACCGGAGCGCGTCGGTCACCTGTGGCCGGCCGAGCACGGCCGCGATCGCCGCCGCGAGCTGCTCGCCGACCTCCTGCGGCCGCTCGCCCGGCCGGACGATCTCCGGGTGCGTGGCCAGGTAGGTGAAGGCGCGGGGCAGGTAGCGGGCCGCCTCGTCGACCGTCATCAGGTCCAGCAGTTCCGGCGACGGCGGCCCGGGCAGGCCGATCGCGGTGAGCGGGTCGTCGACGGCCTTCCGCAGCACGTCGACGGGGCGTTCGGCCAGGCCGTGCGCGTCGATGAGGTTGTCCAACCGGTCACGTACGCCGGTGTCGTCATGGACATAGACGACGATCAGGTTCCGGATGCCCTCGGACACGCCGCCGAGCATCTGGTCGAGCGCGGCGAGCACGGCCGCCGGTGGCGGGCTGCCCGGCGCGCCGACGACCAGGCGCGGCATGTCGGTGCGCGGCGGCAGGTCGCGGATCAGGTCGGCCAGATCGGCGGGTACGTCGCGGGGGCGGTACCACACCGTGCCGGGCAGGCTTTCGCGGACCCAGCCGTCGGCCACCTCCTCGACCCCGTACAGCGCGTCGTCCTGGTCGTCGGGTCCGGCGGCGAGCAGCCCCGGGACCGGCTCGATCTCGGGACGGAACTCGAACTGATCGGCGAAGGCGGGCAGGACCGGCTGCCCGGCGCTGGTGTGGGCGCGTACCGACCGGGTACCGGGCCCGGGCAGGTGGGTCAGTGCGCCGCGCGCGACAATGACGGCCATGTCGTGGTCGGCGGCGAACCGCGCGGCGCGGGTCGGCGACAGCCCGGCGCCGTCGTCAAGGACCAGGATCCTGACGTTGGGCGGCAGCGCGGCGCGCACCTGGGCGACCGCGGCCGGGGCGTTGCGCAGCAGCGACGCGTCGACCACCAGCCGGGCGGCGGGGCCGATCGGGATGCCGATCAACTCGTCGAAGGTACGCGGCCGCGGGTGCGGTGGCCGCGTCCGGTGCGGGGGCCGGTGGTGGCGACCGGCCTGGCGGATACCGTCCGGCAGGGTGGCGAACTCGGCGAGCAGGTCGGCGAACAGCCGGCTCCGGCGCGCCTGGTCGCCGAAGTCGGGATCGTCGGGGTGGGCGGCGAAGCGCACGGCGAGGTCGTCGAAGCGGGTCAGGAACCCGGCCGTGAGCCGCGGCCGCGCCAGCGAGACGGCCTTGGACAGGCCGGCCCAGACGCCGGCCTCCCAGTTCCCCGTGTTCCAGGGTCGCGAGGCACGCGGCCGCGGCAGCGGCGGATCGAGCGCCAGTCCGAAGCGGGCCCGGACGTACCTGATCCGCACGTCCAGGTCACGGAACGTCCGGATCGCGTCGCGCAGCAGCGGCAGCAACGCCCTGGCCCGTTCGGGGTCGAGGGCGTCCGGGACGGTGATCGGCCGGGTGCCGTCGAGCCCGATCCGGTACGGGTCGGCGCGCAGCGCCTCCCATGCCTGCTGCCAGGCCGTCCAGGCCCGGTCGAACTGGACCCGAAGCAGGTACCTCGGCTGGTCGCCGACGGTGACGGTGAGTTGGCCGGCCGCCTCGTCGTAGCGCTCCCCGATCCGGGAGTTGTACCGGAACAGGTCGGCGAACTCGGCGTAGGCGTCCAGCGCCTCCCGCTCGGTGGTGTCCGGTCGGGCGTCGGACTCGACGATCCGGCTGTTGACCATGCTCAACCACAGCGCCAGCCCGTGGAAGCCGCCGAGCAGCGGTTCCGAGCCGGGTACCTCGGTCGCCGCGAGGTTGCGTACCAGGTCCACGTGCTCCTGGTAACCGTTCCAGGCGTAGTCGAGCCGGCCCCGGTCGGCCGACCGGTCCCGGGCAGCGTTGAAATGGTCCGCGAGCCCGTCGATCGCCGCCTCATGCGCCTCCGGTCCGCCGCCGAACTGGTGGTCCAGCAGGGTTTCCAGCGCCATCACGGCGTACTGGAGCCGCCGCCGGTCCTCCTGCGGCAACGGCTGCCGCCGGGCGTCCTCATCCATCGCCAGCAACGGCTCGACCAGCGCGTCGAACGCCTGCTGGTAGAGGCCGAAGCTGTCGATGTGCGCGCGCAGCTGTGCGCGGACCGCGTCGTCGGGGTCGACCACCTCGGCGAGGGCGCGGAACGCCGCCTGGAACCGGGCGGTCACCCGCCGGTTGCCTTCGAGGAGGTGGGCGGCGGCCTCGCCGACGGTCAACGGATCACCCGTACCGAGCAGGCGCGCGCGGTCGTCGGCCCACCGCGCCGCCTCGTACGGCTCGGGCTCCGGCTCGGGCTCCGGCCCGGGCTCCTCCTCCGGAGCGCCGTCGTCCGGCTGGTCGGCGCCCACGTACAGGCCGGCCGGAACCCGCTGAAGGTGGTACCCGCCGGGCAGCGCCTGTATCGCGTCGTCGATGGCCGGCCCGATGTCGTCGTCCAGGTTCACGCCGGCGACCAGCAGCGGGCCGCCCGGTACCGGGTCCAGGCCCTGCTGGAACCGCCACCATTGGGCGCCGGGGTTGCCGGGCGCGCGGGTGAACACGGCACCGCCGACCGTGGACAGCTCCCCCTGCGGCGCGACGAACGCCCGGCCCGGGTACCGGTCGGCCAGCCGCTGGGCCAGGCTCTCGGCCACGCCCGCCGCCGCGTACGGAACCGCCAGCAGTACCGCCCGCTGGTGATCGAGCACCGGCATGAGCGTGTCGAACGCCTGCACCAGCCGGTCGCCGCCGAGGCCGTGCTGGGGTACGGCGACCGTGGTGAAGTCCGCGTCGGGCCGGATCATGGTGGCCAGGACCACCAGCGCGTCCCGGTCCGCACCGGCGCTGTAGAGGAGGATCTGGCCGCCGCCGAGGCGCTCGGCGATCAGGTCGTCGCCCAGCAGGAGGGGCTGGTCGAATGGATCCTCGCCCCGCTCCGGCAGGGTGATCGGGCGAGCGCCGGTCCAGCCCACCGCGTTGCGGGGCCGGGAGGCGCCGCGGGACTCGGCCGAGCGTAGGCCGCGCAGCCGCGGGGGCAGCTCCACCCGGTACACCCGGTCGAGGTCGCCGCCGAGCAGGACCGGAAGCGACCCGTCGGCCGGGAACAGCAGCCAGTTGCCGGGCGTGAAGGTGGACAGGTCCGGGTTGCCGTCGGCGTCGAGCCGGAACCGTCCGGCCAGGGTGCGCCCGGCGGTGTCCTGAAGGATGTCGTCATAGGTGGCCAGCACGTCGCGACCGGTGCGGTCGCGCAGCCGGGCCGCGGCATGGGCACCGCCGCCGGTGAACAGGGTCAGCGGCCGGTCGCCGACGTCGTCGAGGCCCTCGACCAGGTCGGCGAGCTGGTCGACGGTGAGTTCCTGCCGCCGCGGCGCCGGGTTGCCGGTGCCGTCGTCGCCGGTCACCGACATGGACACCCGGTCGGTGCCGGCGTCGTAGTGCAGGAACAGCGGGTACCAGTCGCCATAGCGGTGCAGCCAGCTCGCCGCGCGCAGCCGGGCCACGTCGGCCTCGGGGTCGCCGGAGGCCAGCGGCAGGTACCGGCCGTGCGTCAGGGGGGTGCCCTGGCGGTGGAAGACCCGCTTGCGCAGCGCCGCTTCGGGGGTGAACGTCATCAGGGTGCCGTGGTCGACCCGGTAGGCCAGCCGGGTCCGGCCGCCGCGCACGTAGGAGGCCACCGGGTTGCCCCACTCGTCCGGGACCTTCAGCCCGTGCCGGGCGTTGACCGACGACACCTCGATGACGATCAGCACGCCGGTGTCGGCGCGTAGCCGGGCCCCGTTGACCCGGTGCGTATCGTCGCGGACCAGCCGGGTCGACGTCTCGCTGGAGTAGTTGGTACTCCGGCTGTAGTTGAAGCCGGTGTAGCCGTCGGTGGCGTTGGACCCGATGGTCAGGTACGGGTCGACCCATGCGGTCGTGCTGAGACTGGAGCCGAACTTGCGGGCGGTGACGTGTTCGGGCTGTCGCGTGTTCTGGCTGGACAGCGACGACACGCTCCAGTTGAGCGGGTTCGGGTTGTAGTAGGCGATCTGGAGGAAGATGTCGCCATGGTCGTCGAGCCAGATGCCGCCCTCCTTGACCAGCCCGGAGAAGTGGTGCCCGTCGACGAACAGCGGGCCGTGCCGGCTCATCACCGACGGGCCGAGCACCAACGCGAACATGTCGACAGGCAGGGCGCCGTATTCGAGCAACCGGGAGACGCCGGTGCTGACCGGCTCCTGCTGCTCCCCTTCGGCCGGTGTCGCCGATCCGGTGAGCGTCTTCAGCGCGCTGTCGTGGACCTCGCGCAGTGCCTCGGGGCTGAAGTTGGTCACGTACACGTCGCGGCGGTGCCGCTCCTCCTGGGTCAGCGCCAGGTGGCGTACCCCCAGCCGGTTCAGGATCCGGTCCGGCCGGCCCCGGGCGGCCACCTTGCGCACCAGCGGCTGTCCGGGCGTCGCGTGCGGGGTCGGTATCGCCACGTCGGGGATGAGCACCCGTTCGAAGACGTCGAGCTGCCGGCTGGTCACCGGCTCGTCGGGGTCGCTGGGTCTGCGCACGCCACCCGCGAGATTGCGGGCCGCGCCAAGGGTGAGGGTGTTGGCCGCCTTCGACGGGTTGGTCGCGGTGTGTATCTCGACCCGGATCCGCAGCGTGCCGGTGTAGTAGTGGCCGGTCGTATCGATGGTGTAGATGTCGCGCCAGGCATCGCCGTCGACCACGGCCGTGACGCGGTCGCGCGAGAACGAGGCCCCCTGGTTGCCCCCGAACGATGTGGTGGTGAACGCGGTCTCGTTCTGGTCCAGCGTCTCGCCCAGGGTCCGGGCCCACGGTTTCTTCGTCACCGTCCGGCGCTGCATCGGCCGGTGCGGGCTGACCTGGTACGTGTTGAACAGCACCGGGCCGCTGTGGCGGTAGGTGTAGCCCATGTCGTACGGGTCGCGGTCGGCCCGCAGCACGATGTGCGCGTGCCGGTTGCGACCGACCCGCGAGTCGCTGACGTGCAACACCAGGCCCGGTCCCCGCATGGTCTCCACGTGGACCTGTAGCGACGCCTTGTCCAGCAACGCTTCCAGGTGCAGCGGGGTACCCGCGCGGGCGAGTTCGACCAGATCCGGTGCACCGGCCTCGGTGGCGGGCCGGATCACCCATTGTTTGGTGAGCAGCTCCGGGTCGACCTCGGACAGGGCGTCGCGGACCGCCTGGAGCACCGGGTTGAGACCCTCCGGCGTGTACCCGATACCGTCGCCGAACCGGTCGTGGAACTCCACATTGTCGGTGACCGACTGGATGGAGATCTGGTTGGCCCGCAGCACCTGCGGCACACCAGGCGGCGGTAGCTGTTCGGGCAACGGCAGCGGCCGGTAGAACTCCAGGCCGTGGTTGATCAGAACGTAGCTGGTGTACCGGTCCGGCGGTGCGGTGCGCACCATGTTCTCCGACCACACCTGCATGGTGAGCTTGGCCAGCACCTTGGCGTGCATCGACCGGTAGGTCCGCGTCTGGTGCTCGACCCAGCGGCCGACGATCCACTGCGTCGGCTTGCGCCACTGCGACGCGTAGGTGCCCAGGTTGATCGACAGGTCCAGCTGGCCGCTGGTCTGGGCGTCGTCGGAGAAGTCGTGCAGCGGCGACGAACCGGCGAGCTTGCCGGCCGTGGCCTTCAGCGTGTTGGTGTGCTTGACGGTGCGCGACACCCGGTAGTAGGGCTCCGGGTCGTTGAAGTCGCCCTGCTTGAGGGCGATGGTCTGGTCGGTGCGATGCTCGTCGTAGACCATGAACTGCACCAGGACGCGCACCCGCCGGTCGTTGAACCTGCCCTTGCCGACGAGCTCGAAGGGGACGGGCAGGTTGTCACCGCCGTACATGATGCGCCCGATGACCTGATCCTCGGCCAGCAGGTTGGCCAGCTGGTAGCCGGCCTTGCGGGCGGACAGGCCGGCCGTCGCCGCCATGGCGTCCAGCTCCGCGATGATGACGTCCAGACCGAACACCCCGATGACCAGGTCGTCAAGGTTCAGCCGGCCGCGGTCGCCGAGTTCGAGGGCGGTGAACGGGTTCGCCGGCTCGGGTACCGGCGTGGTGTGGAGCGGGCCCGACCGGATGACCGGCATCCGCACGATCGGCCCGGTGCCGATCCGGTCGTCGCCGGTCCGGTCCGTGCCGGCCGGCAGCATCAGGCTCTCCGGCACCTGGTACCGAATCATTCCGGGCACCTGTGCCCGGCGCACGACCGACTGCCAGGGCGCGCCCTCGCGGCGGCGGCCGGTCACCAGGTCCGTCAGGTACTCGCCGATCGCGGTGCTGATACCGCCACTGGCCAGCTCGGGCAGGAAGTCGAGCCGAACCTCGATCCGATACGCGCCGGTGGCCTTGACCGACCTGATCGGTCCACCGTAGATGAAGCCCATGGACACGCTCGACGACTGGGACATGATGAGTTCGTGGGTACGCGCGTGGCTGTACGCGTAGCCCAGCTCGGCGGTGTAGGTGGCCAGTCTCGATGACCCCTTTCTGGGGGTGATCTCGCCCTTGAGACCTATCGAGAATCCGGGGTTGGAGGTCAGCGTGTCGGTCGCCCAGTAGTCAGCGAACCCGATCGGGAAGTGGTCGATCCGGGCCTTGTCCAACCGGTCGATGACGAACGGCCCCGCGTCCTGCACCCACCGGACCTCGACGGTGAGCAGCTCGTACCCTCCCTTGACCATCCGCCACGAGGCGTGCGTCAGGCTGGTGTTGATCATCTGGTTACTGAGCGATATCACCGCGTCGTTGGAGTACAGTCGGCCCAGCTCCCGCTCCAGGTGCAGCCACTCCCGCCGGGACCGGTTGGGCGCGTCCCAGGACCGCAGCCGCTGGGCCGCGGCCACCTGGCCGAGGATCTCCGGTACGAGATACTCGGCGCCGGAGACCAGGTCGATGACGCTCGGGCCGCGCGATCGCCCCTGGTGGATCGCGGCCGGTGCCTCCAGGTCGGTCAGCTGCTCACCGTCGGCCTGGATCTCCGGCGGCGTCTCGTTCTGGAGCCGGGTCACCTCGACCTCGTTGCCGGCGTCCCGCGCCTGCCGGATGAGCACCCGCTGCCGGGCCCGCAGCAGCAGGTTCTCGAACCGCTCGATCTCCCGGACCGGAACCCGGACGTATATCGCCTGGTCGTGCCGGATGGTCTGGTCGTCCACACCGGACACCGATGAGTAGACGTCCACGGCGTACCGGGTCTCCAGCCGGTACAGGACGGTGTCGGTGGTGTAGCCGAAGTAACGCCACTGGAAGCTGCTGTGGTAGCCGTTCTGGTCGTGCGACGCTTCGCCGCTGGTGCTCAGGTTGAAGTCGCCGGTCAGCTTCAGCGTGTGGCCACCCGGGAGGGGGACCGAACCGGACGGCTGGAGGACCGCTCCGACGGTGATGTTCGAGGCCCGGGTGACGTTGCTGCCGCTCCACTGGAAGTGCCGGGCGTCCTGCTGGATGTACTCGCCGTAGGTGCCGTGCAGCCGCTCGGCCGAGAACATCCGGGTCCTGACCCGCAACTGCACCCAGTCGGTCGAGTCCCGCCGGTACTTCATCTCCCGCGTGACGTAGCCCGGCCCCAGCACCTGGCTCTGGAGCCCGAACTGGTGGAACTCACTCAGCTCGTCGTCGATGGCGTCGTACAGGCCGGCGTCGCCGCCCGGGAACAGCGCCTTGACCTGGGCCGGCAGGCCGTCCGGCCCGTGGTCGACGACGATCGACTCGACCGGCGAGAACACCTTCCACATGGCGGCGTGGAACTGGTTACTCTCTGCCTCGTCCGCCCCCGGCGGCAGCGCGATCGGCTCCCGGGGCGGCCGCGGCGGATCCAGACCGACCAGCGGCGCGTCGTCACGCATGAAACTCAGCAGCACGTCGACCGGCACGACCCACCTGGTGTTGTCGACGACGTCCCCGTCGAGCGTGGTACCCACCAGCCGGCCGCGCTCCCCGGGCGGCGGAGTCGGCACGCGGGGGCCGTTCAGTTCGGTGATGAAGCCGTCCTGATCCCACAGCGTGATTTCGAAGTGGCTGCCGGTCCACGGCGCGTCGGGGTCGCCGCTCGCCGGAACCTCGAAATAGACCTGCGGCCCGCGGACCCGCTGCCGCATCTGGGCCGCCTGGTTGCCGGCGAACACCCCGAGGTTGCGCCACGACGACAGGTTCACCGACGCGCCGGCGGTCATTGCCTTCAGCCCCGGCACGGGCGGGGCCACCTTGGTGAACGGCACGTCGAAGCTGCGGGTGTTGGTGAACCCGGCCACCGACTGGCCGATCTGGTAGTGGCTGGGGTCGGTGGGCAGCGCCCGCTGCCAGCCCAGTGTCACCTCCTCGACCTCGTGCGGCTCGCGGAACCGGGGCCCGTCAGTGCCGGTCAGCGGCCCCAGTACGAGGCGGACGTGGGCGGTGTAGCGCCGCCCGTCCAGCTCGATGGGTACCTGGATGCCGGCCGCCAGCCGCCGCCCGGCCGCCTCGTTGTCGTACCGCTCGAACAATCCCCGTACCGCGGCGCGCACCGCGTCCCGGGCCTGCCGGTTGTACCGGGCCACCGGCCAGGTGTCCAGGTACCGGGACAGCGCCACACCGAGCGGCGAGTCGGCCATCAGCCACACGTCGCCGACCCGGGCCAGCCCGGCCCACTCACCCCAGGCGATGGCCTGCTGCTGCGCACCGACGGCCAGAGTGACCGGTGGCGGCAGCACCATCGGCGGGTGGATCCCGGCCCGGGCCCGCTCGGTCAGCTTCTGCTCACGCCGTTCGATCTCCGTCCGGATGCCGGGCGGGAGCAGGCGTTCCCGGCGCGGCGTGACCTGGATGGCCAGTCCCTGCCGGAGCGTGAACTCGTGCCGGCGCCGGGCCTGTGCCATCAGGTCGCCCACGCCGCGGATCGGCGCCGGGCCGATGGTGTCCTCGGCGTCGGACAGGGCCTCGTGGAGGCTCGCCATCTCACGCAGGAACGCCACGCTCGTGCCGACCTGGTCGACGGGCGGTCCACCCAGCACCTCGCCGACCAGGTCCGAGCCCAGCCCCGCCTGCTCGACCGCGTACCCACGGGCGGCCGCCTCGCCGAGTACCGGGATCATCAGCTCGGACAACCGCCGGGACAGGTGCTCCTGGCCGGCCGCCATCGCCGCGGCCTCGATCTCGGCGGCGGTCAGCGCGGTCCCGTCAGCGCGGTTCGGGAACGCGGTCAACGCCGCCGTGGTGACATTGAGAACCTCCGCGACCTCCTCCGTCAGGCCGTCGCGGAGCCGCTGCCATGCCTGGTGGTACACCTGCGCCATGGCCAGCGCCACGATGGCCGGCAGGTTCTCGTCGAAGCCGTCGGCGGGTTCGGTGAGTTCCCGGCGGACCGTGGTGCCGGCGGTCTTGGCGTTGCCGATAACCTCCGCGGTCAGCACCCCGGCCAGGGCCAACGCCCGCCGGGCGGCCTCCGCCTGCGCCGCGTTGTCCAGTTCCCGACCGGCCCGGGCGATCTCGTCGAGCTGCTCCGGCGTGAGCGGGACGAAGGTGTGCGCGTGCTCGGGCGGCACCTCCTGCGCCTGCGCCGTCACCGTCGCGGCGGCCTCCTCGATCTGTGGTTCGGCCGTGGTCAGTGCCCGCACCAGGTGCCCGGTCCGGGCGGTGGCCGCCGCGAACTCGGCCAGCTCGTCGAGGGAGGTGCCATCGAGGATCTCATTCTCCAGCCGGGTCAACGCGTCCTCGTCGCCGGCCGCCTCGCCGATCGCCTCGCCGACGGCCCGGCCACGGGCGTCCGCGTCGGCCTCCACGTCGTCGAGCGCCGCCTCGAACGCCTGAAGCTCCGCGATCGCACCGGCCGTCAGGGAGGCGAGACCGGTACTCCGCAGCTGGGCGTCGGTGAGCACCCACTCGGGTACCTGCGCGGTGATGGCCCGCAGCGCCCGGATGGCCGCCTCGCGCGTGGCCTGCGGCACGCCCGAGCGCAGCATCGGCCCCACGACCGCGTAGTACACCCGCAACGCTGCCAGCTCGCCGAGCAGGTCGGCGTCCCGGCCCGGCCCGCGTACGTACCCGCGTATCCGGTTGGCCACCTGCTCGCCCGCCCGTGCCGCCGCCTCCAGCGCACCGTTGTAGACGTCGGACCTGGCGAGCGCGCGGGCGAGAGTACCGGCGGCCGCGATCATGGCCGCGACCGGGTCGGTGCGCGGCACCGGCGCGGCCGGGCTTACCCAGCTCACCGGGTGCTGTACCGGCAGCTTCGCCAGCGCCTGGCTGACCAGCGGCCCGGCCTGGAGCGCGGCGGCGAGGTCGGGTCCGAGCGGCTCGCGCCCGCCGCCGAGCCGGACGAAGTCGGCCGGCTCCCCCAACCCGGGTAGCAGGCCGGAGCCCATCACGAACGGGAGCTGGGTACTGATCCCGGAGCCCTGCTGCCAGATCATGCCGTCCGTGGCGATCCCGGTCGCGTCCGGGCCGAGATGGGCCAGCACCTCCTCCGCGCCGTCCAGGTAGTAGCAGACGAGGAAGAGGATCTTCTTGCCGGCGCTGCGCGGGTCTGCCGCGATCCGCTCAGCGACCTGTGCCGGACTGAGCGTACCGGTACCGAAGGAGAGCCGGCCGGTGTCCGGGTCGGCGTGGCCGAACACCGCGTAGTACCCGTCCAGGGCCGGGAACGTCGCGGCGCCCGTCCACTCGTCCGCGTCCCATCCGGAACTGGTCAGGTGCACACCGGCCGGTACCTTGACCACCACGCCGGCGGTCCCGGTGCCGAGCGCGACCTCCCGGAGCAGCCACGGGCCGGGATCGTCACTGAGCGGAACGTCCGGCGTCTGCGGCACCGATGTCCAGATCTCGTCGTCGGTATCGTCGTCGACTTCGTGGGCTGGCTGGAACTTGGTGAAGTGACTCGTGGCGGGCAACACCGGCCGCAGAGCGAGATCGGAATCCACCACGACCGTCGACGCCACCGCGGTGCCGGTCGACTCGCTGACCAGAACGTCCGCGACAGTGGCCCAGACATGATGGTCGATCGCGTCGGCAAGACCCTGCGGGATCGGCCCCCTGCCCAACCGGCAGATCATCGCGATCACCGGCTGGGTGTCGAGGTTCTTCCAACGCAGGAACGCCAGCAGCTCGGCCAGGGTCACCGTCCGGTTGCCGAGCCGGATGGCGCCGTCCCGACCGTGGGCGTGCAGGACGACGTGGTCGCGCGGCAGCCCCTTGGCCCGGTTCGTCACCAGACGCTGGTACTCGCTGTGCGCCTCATCCGGCGGGAACAACAGGATGTGGACGGTGCCCTTCGGATCGCGCCAGACCGGGATGTCGCGCATGTCGGTGGGCACGCCGACCGGCGGTGGTGGCAGTTGGCTGACCGTCAGGTCCGCCAGGTGGTCGAGCCCCGCCACGACCGCACCGGTCGCGGCGCTGGCGTTGCGGTACACCTGCCTGGTCGTCTCGTCGGCCGGCCGCACCCCGTCGAGCAGAAGGTGCTGGAGCAGGTCGGTGTGCACCGGCCCCCGGTCGTGGGTGAGTTCGCGGATCGTCGCCACCGTACGGGTACTGTCGCTGCGGGCCACCAGCGTCTCGATGGTCGCCTGCTGGAAGGCGCTCCAGCCGGCTCCCTCGTTCATCGCCTCGCGCACGGCGGTGGGCACGTCGAGCACGTGCAACTCGTCGGTCAGCGATTGGTGTGCCCGCTTGGCCTCGGCGGTGAGCAGGTCCGCCGCTGCCGCCAGCACCGGCAGGTACAGGTTCTCGTTGCCGGCGTTGCCGAGCACCGTCGCGACCGGGTCGGTGCCGCCGCTGCCGGCCAGTGGCAGCGTGAGCAGGATGGGGTACTCCCGCAGGATGGCGGCGATCACCTCTTTGGCGCGGGCGTACTCGGTCGTCGTGGTGGCGCCCGGCCGGTTCTCGACGCGGGCCATCGCCTCCCGCAGTGCGGACAGCTCACCGAGGGCGGTCAGCAGTGCCTGCGTCTCGTGGCGTTGCTCCTCGGTCCGGTCCGCCCCCTCGGCGAGGCCGTACCGGCGTCGTTCGGCGGCGGCGGTCGCGACGGCCCGGCTCCGCAGGACCCGGTCGCGAAGCAGCTGGCTCGCCAGGTTGGTGAACGCGAGAACGTGGGCGCGCACCGGTGGAAGCTGCCACAGCGACCTGTCCAGGCGCAGCGACTCCCGCCACAGCGGGAGGTTGGCCGCGGCGACGGTCTCCAGGGCGGGACCGAAGCTGGCCCACCGTTCGCGCAGCAGCCCGGGCGGCGGCTCGTCGCTGTCCAGGACGGCGGCTATCTCGTCCAGTGCGGCCTGCTGCTGGCTCGGCGTGGCCGCGACCGGTGGCTGCTCGTCGTCGGAGTGCACCGGCGGCTCGGGCGTCAGGTCCGGGTAGTCGGAGGTCGGGTCGGCGAGCCAGTCGGTCATCGCGAAGAGCTGCGCAACCTGGCGGCCGGCCTTGGCGCCGAGCCCGAGCAGGTCGACCAACTCGGCCACCAGCCGCAGCTCGCCGGCCTCATCGAGGTCCGTGCCTCGACCGCGGTGGTAGCCCAGTACCCGGCCCGGCGCGAGGGTCTTGAGGATCCGGTCGGTACGGTCCGGATCCTGGGCCGCGGCCAGCAGCGCCAGGCTGATTTCGACGCGCGCCTGCCACACGCCCCCGTAGAGGGTCCCGCTGAAGAACCGGAGTTCCACGTGGTCGTCGTCGGCGCCGGTGACGCTGTCGAAGTTGATCGCCCGGTCCCGGCCCGCCTGTGCCTCTTCGAGGTCGGCGAGGTTGGTGATGCCCGCGAAGCCGTCGGGCGGGACCGGGATCGGCTGCGCGGGCAGCACGCTGCGCTGGTACTGCCCGTCCGGATCGTTGCCGAGCCGGTAGAGCGTGTCCTCCATCGCCTTGATCAGCATGAGGAACCGCGCGTACCCGCTGGGGCCGAGGGATTTCGCGCCGCTGATGTGGATGTGCCCGCCGGTGGCCCGATCGGCCACCCCGCCGTGCTGTACCACCATGTCCAGGACGGCGGCCAGCTCACGCCAGTCGGTGGGCTGGTCGGTCAGGATCGGCGCGACGACCTCCCCACCGCGAAGGAACGGCTCGATGATGAAATCCCAGAGCTTGTATCCCTCCTGCGGCGGTTCGGTCAGGCCCAGGTTCTCCATCCGCTTGAGGTTGATCTTATTGAGCTCGCCGCGGATCGCGGCACGGGTCTTTTCGATGTCCTTGGTCGGCGCCAGGTTGAACTCGATCTCGATACCGAACCGCATGCCTTTCTTAGCTTCGCCGCCGGTGCCGTCCGGGAAGAACTCGATCGGGCTGGGCACCGCCGTTCCCGCCTTGCGCGCCGCGCGGTACGCGTCGCGGCCCTCGCGCGCCGTGCGGTACGCGTTCGCCAGGCCGGCGGGGACCGCTGTGACCGTCTCGCGAAGCTGGCCCACCTCCTCGGCCAGCGCCTGCGCCTGGGTCAGGCTCGTCGCCGTGTGCCCGGTCCGCGGCACCGACCGCAGCCGGGTCCGCAGTGCGTCGACCCGTTCCAGGTAGGGTGTCCGGCGGCTTTCCGGCAGCCGGGAGATGACCGAGTCCACCGCGGCGAGATCGTTGCCGATCTGCGTGTACAGCGACTCGGCGGTCACCGCCTCGACCTCCGCGGCCAGCTCGGTCAGCTCCGCCGCGACGGCCTCCAGCCGGTCCAGGCGGGTCGACTCGCTGGGCCGCCACGGGTCGCCGGTCAGCCCGGTGGCGGCGCCGGTGAGCTGGTCGCGGCGGCGCGTGAAACGGGGCCGGTCGCCCGCGTCGACGGTCGGGAGTTCGGCGTTGATCCGTTGTACGGCGGCGTCGATCCGGCCGCGGATCTCATGGACCCGACCGCGCGTGATCGCGTTGTCGCGGTCCCACTGCCGCCGCAGGTCGACCGCGGTCACGCCGGAGTGCCCCACCGCCGCCTTGGCCCGGTCGACCAGGTCGACCAGGTACCGCAGGTCTTCGCCGGTGACGTCGCGGCGGTCGCCCGGGTCGAGGAATCCGCGTACCAGCTGTCGCAGCTCGACGATGGTGACCTGCTCGCCGCCCACCGCGTCGACCAGCCGGCGTACGGCCTGCAGTCGATCGACGGCGAGCGGATCGTCGTAGAGTTCCACGGCCAGCCGCGCCACGTCCTGAAGCCGGCGCAGCCAGCCCGCACCGGCGATCCGGGCGAGCAGGCCGGCCGTCCGGTGCTGTTTGTACAGTCCGATCCGCTTGGCCAGGCCGGACAGGCCGCCGTTCGTCGTGGCGAGCCGGTTCAGTTCGGCAAACGCGATGCCGTCGAGGAGGTCGAAGGGGCCGGTGTGCGGCCCGAACTGCGCCGCCGCCGCCTTGGCCGCCCTGGTGAGCACCCTCTGCACGTCGCCGTTCGCCTGCCGCGCCAGGTCCGCCGCTCGCACGTGCAGGGCCCGCGCCTTTCGCAACCAGTCCGCGTGGTCGACCGTGTCGTCGTCGGCGCCATCGCCCAGGCCGTCCAGTTCCCCGAGCAGCCCGTCCATCTCGTCGCGTCGACGCCGTCCCTCCGCCGCGCCGAGGCGGTCGAGCCGGTCCAGCGCGTGGGCGAACGTGCTCTGCTCCGGCCCCGACCGGAGCAGAGCGGCCAGCCGCTGGGCTTCCCGGCCGCGGTACGCGGCGGCCAGCCGGTCGCGGCTGAGTATGCCGCTGACCCGGACCAGGTCTCCCGCCTCGGCCGCATCGCCGACCAGCGCCAGCAGGTCCAGCACCTGCTCGGCGGATCGTCGCGAATCGCCGTCGAGGCTGCGCAACACCCGGAACAGGTCGCCTGGGGTGACCCGGGTCCGCAGCCGCTGCGCCACCGTGCTGTTCGCCTCATCGATCGCCAGGTCGGTGAGCAGGACCAGGCTGCGCAGCAGCCGCCGGTCCACCCGCTCGTCCGGCCGGTTGGCGTCGGCGAGCAGCCGGCGGCCGAGACCGACCAGATCCAGCAGCCGTTCCAGCACCTCTCCCGACAAAGGCTGGCCGGCCCGCAGCAGGCCGGCGTCGCGGGCCAGCCGGCTCAACCGGTCCGGATCGAGTCGGGCGGTGGGCTCGGCGTAGATCATCCCGTTCAGGTCGGGCCGGACCGCCTCGACGAGGTTGGCCAGCCGCTCGGCGCGCTCGATGAGGGCGTCGGCCCGCCCCTTGGCCTGCGGTGCGGCTGCCGCTACGTCGGTACCGCCGGCGATCCGTCCCGCCTCGACCTGTATCGCGGTCTGCTCGGCGCGCAACTGATCGGCCAGGTCGGTCAGCCCGGCGGCGGCCAGCCGGGTCGCCGCCGCGATGACCCGCCCGCCCTCCGGGCCGAACCACCGGGCCGCCTGGTCGGTCACCAGCGTCGCGAGGGTCACCGGCTCGCCACGGTCGTCGATCGCACCGGCGGCCAGGGCGAAGTCGCGCAACCGGGGCGTCCCGACCTGCCCCGGCGTGCCGGTCGGATCGAGGACGGCGTCGATCCGACCCGCCAGGCCGACCAGATCGGCCAGGGTCACCGTGGTCGGGTCGATGCCGGACGCGGCGACCAGCAGCCACACCGCGCGGACGGCCTCGGCGCTGACGCCGGCCGCGCGGCTCTGCGGGTCGTGGGGAGTCTCGGTGAAGACCTGCCGGGTCAGCCGCACCAGGTTGGCGACGGCGGTGGCCGGCAGCCCGCCTTCCGGGCTGATCGTCGCCGCCAGACCGGCCAGGTCCGCCCACGTCGCGACGCCGCCCCGCGGGTGGGCCAGCGCGTTCACGTTCCAGCCCACGAACAGGTCGTCGCCGACCGGAAGCGTCGCGGCGAGCGTCGGGACTTCCTTGCCCGGCCCGGTCAGGGCGCCGCGGACCGCGTCCCGCACCCGCTCCCGATGCTCGTACAGCTCGTCGATCGCCTGCTGGTGCGCGTCCGCCGGCAGGTCCGGCCGGGTCGCGTTGGTGACCGCCGTGGTGAACCCGGCCCGCGCCTGCTGGACTGTCGTGGGCACGCCGTCCGGCAGCAGCGCGAGCAGTTCGTCGACGACGGCACCGGCCTGTCCGGCCAGCCGGTTCCGCCAGGCCGCCCGGATCCGCTGTGGCGTGATCGGCTCGTCGGCGGACAGCTTCTGCTGCATCGTCGCCAGCGCCGAAACGGCGTCCGGCGGTAGCATGCCGACCGGCGAGCCGGAGGCTTCCGCGACGAAGTCGTCCACAAGGGACATCGGCAGCACGCTCGGTACCACCGGCACCACCGGCACGCTCGGCACGGTGGGGGCTTCGACTCCACCGATCTTGCCGAACGTGATCGGGAACGTCTTCTCCCCCAACCACCAGTCGAAGTCGTACTGGGGCCACGGGTGCGTCCGGGTGGGGTCCCGCCGGATCAGGTCGAGTACCTCGGCCGGCAGGGACACCGGCTCGTCGTGGTAGTCATAGTCGTTGGGCGTGTGGCGCCGGACCAGGGTGGCGTTGTCGACCTCGCCGGTAAGGTCGGAACGTTCGGCGAGGTATCGCAGGACGGCGAGGACCACGGCGGGGTTGTTGTCGCGCGCCAGGGCCCGGCCGACCGACGTGAGACGCAGGTTCGCCGGCACGTTCGGAATGTCGCGCAGCAGCGCCGCGAAGGCGTTGATCGCGGCTGTCACGTCGCGTTCGAACAGCTCCTCGGCGGACCGTGGCGGGGTCGATGACGGCTGGTCCGAGGGCTCGGGTTCGTCCACCTCGAACTCGTCGTCGTCGAAGGTGGGGACCCAGCTTCCCGCTCCGCCGGTCTTGATCGCGGCCAGGGACGGCAGGCTCCTGAGCTGCCTCGCCGTTTCCGGGCCGTCCTCGGGGTCCAGCCCAAGGAGGATCCCGGACCACCTCGAGCAGTGCGCTCGGGCCGGTGCGCAGGATCACGGAGTTACGCCGGTGGGTGTTGTCCTTGGAGATGTCGGGGCCGATGAGCCCGTCGCGGTTGTCCCCGTACAACGCGAACTGGTCGCGCTGGTAGTTGCGGGTGATGGCCTCGATCACCCGCAGGACGAACGGGTTTCCGGCCTCCGCGGCGAACGCGTCGTTGTTGAGAAACCCGTTGTCCAGGACATGCAGCGCGACGCCGAGAACACTGTTCTCGAGCGCTACCACCACCTCGCTGGTGATGGTGGACCCGTTCGCGCCGGCCTTGACCCGGTTGTCGCCGTCGCCGTACTTTCCGCCGAACAGATAGATGATCAACCAGCGCAGCACGTCGCTGAAGGCCGCGTACCCCGTCCCGATCCGGCGGGCCAGCTCTGTCAGCGCGGCGATCAGTACCGGCGGAAGGCCGGCGAGCGCGGCGTGGAACACGTCCCAGATGTTGACCAGGATGACGTCGTTGGCGTCGGCCCACTCCAGCATCGACCGCAGCCCGGCCAGACGCGGGTCGTCGGAGCCCCGCGCCGCCGCGAGCTCCTCCCGGGTCCGGTCGGTCCACAGCGTCGGTTGCCAGCCGTCCAGGCGGAGAGCGCTGCCGGGGCGCAGCATCTGCGTGACCCCGTCCCGGAACCAGGTCATGTCGCCCTCGTCGGCCAGCGGCTCGCCGACCCAGATCATGTGCCAGATCATCGGCACGTCCGCCGTGGCGGACAACGCGCCCTGGTACATCTGGTTCTGCTGCTCGGTGATGGTCCGGTCCACCTGGAGCAGCTCTCCGTCGGCGGCCAGGCCGGCGACGGTCAGCGGCGCCGTCGGCTTCGGTCCCCGCAGGTCGTTCGCCCGGAAGAACGCGTACATCTGCGCCGGCGTCAGGGCGCGGACGTCGAAATCCCGCAGGTAGTCGGGCGGCGGCGGCAGTTGACGCAGCCCGAAGATGTCCTTCCCGAGGTATGCCTCCCACCCGTCCGGGGCGAGGTTGCGCCCGGCCACCTCGGCCGCCTTCGCGCGCAGCCGGGCCAGAATCTCGTTGGCCGCCGCGTCGACCTCGGGGTTGCGCCGGGCGGTGAAGCTTCTGCCCCACACGTCCCTGGGCGCCGCCCGGGCCAGCTCGACACGGAGCTGGTCGGCCTGCTCGGCGAGTACCCGAAGGTTCTCGATGTCCTCCGGCGCGCCCGATCCGGACAGCTGACCGAGCCTCTCCTGGACCTCGGTGAACCGGCGGTGCAGGTCGGTGTGGTCCGCGTTCTGCACGTGGTCGATGAGGCTGCCGATGACGTCGATGTCGCCGCGGATCTGGTGGCGCAGCCGGTCGGCCTCGCCCGCCTCGCCGGAATCGACCTCCTCGATCTCCTCGACGTCGTTCTGCTCGGCCGTCGACTCGCCGGCGCCCACCAGTTGCTGGAGCTGCCAGGCCTGGGTCAGATCCTCGGCGCGCAGTCCGGTCGTGGACCGGGTGGCCGCGACGCTGGCGAGGTTGACCAGCCACTCCAGGCCGGCGCCGCCGAGCTTCGTGCCGGGCTTGACGATGTCGAGCCCGCTGACGAGTTCGTCGAGCTGGTGTGGGTCCAGCGGGTCGTCCGCCTGGCGTGCGGTGAGCCGGTTGAGGTCGGCGCGTACCGAGTCGACGGTCTCGACCAGCCGCTCGGCCCGCCCGCGTAGCCGGGCGACCGCCCGTCGCACCGCCACGGCCCCGGTGCCGAGCTGCTTCTCGTCGCCCGTCGGATCGAGGTTCGTCACCGCGGCGGAGATCTCGTCCAGGGCGGCGCGAAGCCGGGCGCTGATCGGCCCGAGCCCGGCCTGGGCGAGTCGATCGGCCGCGGTCCTGATCCGGCCCGCCTCGGCCGCCACCGTCCCGGCGACGTCCGCGACGATCAGCGCGCCGATGGTCAGCGGCGTCTCGCCGACGATCGTGCCGGCCAGGCGGACGAGGTCGCGCAACCGGTCGAGGTCGGCGGGCGGGCCGGCGACGACGCCGTCGACCCGCCGGGCCAGCGTCTGAAGGCCCGGGATCGTGGCGGGGGTGTGTACGGTCAGCGCCCGGAGTGCGCGCAGCGTGGCGCGGTCGATGGTCAGGCCGAGGTCGAGGGCGAGCCGGACGAGGCCGACCAGATCCGCGAGGTCGACGGCGCCGGCGGTGGCCGGCATGCCGAGGTCGCGGCCCAGGCCGTGCAGGTCCGCCGCGGTCAGGGCTTCCGCGGCGGTCAGCGCCAGCAGCGCGGCGCGTACCCCCCCGTCCATGGTCGGCACGACCACGGCCCGCAGCCGGTCCCGCAGGGCGACCACCGTCAGCTCCCCGGCCACCGACCGCGCGGCGGCGGCGAGCGTCCGCAACCGGTCATCGTCAACCTCCTCGGTCGCCGGCAGCCCGAGGACCGTGCGCGCCAGGCGGTGCAGCCGCTCCGGTTCGGTGCCGCGGGCCAGGTCGACCAGGCGCTGCGCGGTACCGACCTCCTCGGCGGTGACGTCGCGGAAATCCTCGGGATCCACGAACAGGCGCCGGGCCAGGGTGACCACGGCGACCAGCGTGGTGACCGGGCCGGCCACACCGAGTTGCCGGGCGAGGTCACGAAGCCTCGCTCCGGTCAGTCCGCTACCGGTCAACGCCCGCAGGTCGGACATCACCGTGAAGTCCACGCCGGTCGGCAGCGGGTTGATTCCGAGCTGGTCGCGTAGCGTCTCGACCGTCGGCGACCGGCCGGTACCCATCGCGACCAGCGCGTCGGCGACGGCGCGGATCGTGCGCTTGTCGACCGGGGTGGTCGGATCGAGGTGGTAGATCTCCCGAACCAGCTCGTCGACACGGTCGGGACGCTGCCCGGGAGCCAGCCGGACCAGCCGCACCACGGCGGCCAGCCGGCCGCGGGTCAGGCCCAGGTCGTCGTCGAAGATGCCCTCGGCGAGGTCGGTCACCGCGACCAGGTTGGTCAGCTCGACGTAGCCGGCGACCTCGGGTAGGCCGATCTCGCGCCCCAGCAGGTGCAGCCGGTTGGGGAGCTGCGCCGGCGGCCCGCCGGCGAGCGTGCTCAGGATGGCGTGGACCGATTCGCGGGTACCGGGTGGCAGGGGTCCGGTACCGATGCTGCCGCCGAGCGCCTCGATGGTCGGCAGTCCGGTGGTCGCGGCGGTCCGCGCGGCCTGGCGGATCGTCTCCCGGCTGACCGGCTCGGTCCGGCTCCAGTGCTTGGCCCGCCGGACCAGCCGTTGCAGCCCCTCGTACGTGACGTTCCGCGTGGTCGCGACGTCGGCGGCGGCGAGCCGGGCGAGCCGGTACGCGCCGATCACCTGTGCCAGCGTCACCGCCCGCTCCGGCCGGGTGGGATCGATGAAGATCTGCCGGGCCAGGGCGACCGCGTTGTGCAACTGGTGGATCCCGAAGCCGGCCTCGTCGCTGACCGCGGCGAGCAACGCGGTGAGGGAGTCCTGCTGGCTCACCGGTCCCTGGTCCGCGGCCAGCAGGCCGAGGTCATGGATGACACTGGCCCGGCCGTCGAGCCTGGGTGCGGGAACCCGACCGGCCGTCGGCACGCCGGCGAGGGCCTGGGTGTCGCGGGTCAGCGTTGCCAGCGCGCGGACCGCCCCGCCGATCCGGTGCATCTCGGCGATGTGCCCGGCGAGGTCGGTCCCGTCGCTGGTCGCATCCAGTTGGCCGCGCAGGTGTGTCCAGCGTTCCTGGGCCGCGGTGGCCTCGGCGTCGCGGCCGGCGGCCCGGAGCCGCTCGATCGCGGCCTGGAACGCCACCGGCACCGGCCCGGCCACGAACTCGTTGACGAGCGCCGCCACCGCCGCCGTCCGCAGCGCGGCGACGGTGACCGGGCCGGACGGCACGAGCCGGGCCACCGCGCCCAACCGGCGCTGGATCTCGTCGCGGCTCGGCCGGTAGCCGGACACCCACCCGAACGTCTCCCGGTACAGCGTGCGCAGGTCGTCCAGGCTGGTGCCGGTCCGCAGCGCCGCCGTGCGCGCGGCGTTGCGGGGATCGCTGGCGATCGCGTCGGCCAGCACGAGCACCTCGCGGATCCGGACCGTCAACACCCGCTGCCCGTACAGGTCCTGGGCCAGCGCGGTCAGCGCCGCCAGCCGTTCCAGGTCCACCGGCTCGACCATCCCCAGGTCGGTGGCCAGCCGGGCCACCGCCTGCTGATCGGTACCGGACGTCTCGGTCAGGTTCGTCAGCACACCGGGCGGGACCGTGGACGGCAGCGGATGCGACACCGGGACCTGCTTGACCGGCTTGGTCGCCAGCCGGGGCGGGTTCGGCTTCCCGGGTGCCGTCGTCGCACCCGATCCGGTCCGGGCCGCCGGCACCTCGGCGAGCAGCCGTCCAAGGTGGACCCGGACGTCCTGGAGCGCGGCGATCTGGACGTTGAACTCGTGGATCGCCGCCGGCGTCGGTGTGGTGCCCGGCGGGGCCGCCGCGACGGGATCGGTCAGCGCTGCTTCGGCCCAGGCGACCACCTGGTCGTACGCCGTCAGGATCGCCTGCTGCCGCGTCTCGTCGCCGGTCAGGGCGTTCTGCGCCGCGTACACCTGCCCCGCCAGGCCGGGCAGCTCGGCGTGGATCCTGGTCAGCAGGTCCAGCGAGTCGCGCGGGTCGGTGCTCAGGGTCACCGGCGTGCTTCCGTCGGTCAGCGGGCCACCCATCGCCGCAGTGGCCAGGAAGTGGCCGATGGGGTTCTCGACCCGCACCAGCAGCCGGTCCGGGCGTCCGGACGGCGCCAGCAGCTCGCCTTCGGGGTGCGCCGGGGTCGACTTACCACGCGCGCTCTGGTCGTGCTCCACACCGCCGCGCTCCAGCACGTACATGTTGAGCCGGAACAGCCGTGCCACCAGCGCCGGCACGTAGTCGCCGATCCGTCCGGTCCACTGCCCGGGGGTGGCGAGCATGCTGGCGATCGCGTCCGGATGGATGTACCCGTGGGCCGTCCAGAAGCCGCCGCCGATCCGGAACCCGAGGAACGCCTCGGGATCCCGGGCGACGGCCTTCCGGAAGCGTCGGGCTGCCTCGCCGCGGACGTCCGCGATGGTCAGCCGGCTGCGCGGGATGCCCATCTCGACCGCGAGGTCGTCTCCGAACACGTCGATCAGCGCCTGGTAGAAGCAGTCTCCGGTGGCTCCGGTCTGCCGCGGGTAGAGGCCGAGTTGGACCAGCCGTTTCCGCTGGGCCAGGGTCGGCAGGTAGTTTGCGGCCTTGGTCGAGACGAGCGCGGGTAACTTGCCGGTCGTCATCTTCGAGGCGCTGAGAATGCGGACGGCATCGGTCGGGTCGTCCAGCCGCATCGGGATGGTGAGGTCGATGCCGCCCACCCGGCCCCGGAGCATGGTTTCGGTCGTGGTGGGCCCGACAGCCGACGACGACGCCACCCCCGACGAGCCCTGGACCGGCCCCGGCCGCGCCAGCTCGTTCTCGGTCACCTCCGGATCGAACAGGTACTCCACCGCCTGATGCGGCTGCACGAGCCGGCCCCGGGCGTCGATGGGATGGATGTGCGCCGTGCCCTGCGGCCGGTAGGTCAGACCGGACGCCGGCATCATGACCCCGCCGCTGTGGCCCACCTGCGCCCGCGCCCGCACCGCCTGTACCAGATACTCGGGGGTCAGCGGACCCCAGCCGCGGTAGTCCAGGGCGAGCGACGAGGCCAGATCGGGCTGCAGGCCGGTGAAGAACCGTCGCACGACCTGCTCGTTCGGCACGCTGTCGTCGATACTCAACCGTAACCGCCACCGGTGCGGCTCGATCCCGCTGAGCTGCGTCACCACGGCGGCCACGTTGACGCCCGTGCGGTGCAGGTGCCAGCCGACCCGGGTACGGGTGACCGCGAACCCGGGCGGCACCGGCGGCCCCGCGTTCCCGTAGTCATTGTCGATCAGCCGTCGCCACGCCGGCACCTCCTCGGCCGGCGGCAGGTGCGCTTCGGGGAGGCGGTTCACCCCCGTGACCGCGATTCCGGGGACGTACTGCACCGTTCCGAACATGGGATCCATGAAGGCGTACATCGGCCCGCCGTACCGGCGTACCGCGCGCGCGTAGTTGATGTGGGGGACGCCTCGGTGTGTGAAGACCAGCGTCCCACCCTCGTTGAACACCGCCCGCCAGATGTACTGGCGGATCCCCGGCCCCAGCCTCGGGTCGTTCAGTTCGGCGGGGGGATCGGTGTCGGGCGACAGTGGTGACCGTACGACGGTGGGGTGGAGTGGCCGGGCGTAATCTTCGTATTCCATCCCCTGGTCGCGGCGGCGGAACCGGCCCCAGTCGTACAGCGGCTCGAGCGACGCGGCTCTCAGGCCCGTTTGAAGCGCCAGGCTGCCCGTCCAGTTGCCCGGCAGCAGCGTGCTGGTGAGCGTGGCTGGCCGGTCGTCGAGGGTGACCAGTGGGGACAGCTTCTGCATCATCCGCGCCCAGCGGTCGGTCAGCGCCTCCAGTTCCGCCTGTGCCGCGCGGGGACTGCCGGCGTGGCGGGCCAGCACCGCCCCCACGGCAGTCCGGATCGCCGCGAACTCCGCGCGCGCCTGCTTGAGCCTGGACGTGACGAGCTGGTCCAGTGTCTGGCGGGGCAGCCGCCGCACCACGGTTTTCCGGACCTTCGGCGTCGCGCGTTCGAACTCGACATTGATGTGGCCGATGACCGCGTCACCGGCATTCAACAGCCCGATGATCGTGGGGGTCCGGGCCCGCGTCTGCATGTTGAGAGCCGCCGGCACGCACGTGTTGAGGAAGAACTCCTCCTCCGGGCCGCCGGCCGCGAGCAGCGCCTCGACCAGCAACGGGCTGTTCAACAGCGCGAAGAAGGTCGGATCGGCCAGCAGCCCCACCCGGCTGGCCCGGCTCATGTTCAACAGCGCGAGCCGGGCCAGCCGCTCGGCCAGCCGCTGGTCGGGCCGGTAGCCCAGCCCCGCCAGCCGGTCGGCGTCCATCGGGTTACCCCCGGCCGGATCCTCCAGCGTGTCCGCGATGGCCCGCAGCACGTCGACGAGCAGGTTCACCGACACCGGCTCGATCGCCCGCCGGTCGGCCACCAGGATGTCCGTGCCTTGGGTATGCCGCCAGTTGGTACCGGTGTCGCGTGCCGGGACCAATGACGCGGCGAGCAGCAGGTCGTTGACGAACGCCACGACCGTCGTCCTGGCGTTGCCGGTCACCGCGTCCAGCGCACGGTTGACGCGGCCCAGCAACTCCACGATCTTCGGGGCGCCGAACACCTCGGGGAGGTACTCCTCCACCACCCCGCCGGGCACCAGCCGGGCATGCCGCCCGACCAGCGTCCGCACGGTGTTCGGCGGCAGCGCCAGCCGCGGCGCCCCGGACATCGCCAGGCCGTACGCCGCCAGGTAGCTGGTCACCACCGGCTCGTACACATCGACCGGGGCAGCGTGTCGCAGCGCCGTCTGCACCACGTTGACCGAAGCCCCGATCCCACCCGCGCCGTCGACCACGAACGCACCGACCACCCGCGTCCCGGCAAGCCACGCCGCCGGCAGCACGAACGTGTTGCCCGCAAAAGCGTTGGCCAGCCCCAGCGCGCGGCGGCGACCGCTGCGGTCCAGCACCGCCGCCCCACCGGCCGGCACCCGCACCCGCAACAGGTGACCGCCCGAATGCGTCCGCGCCGCCACCTCCGGGTCCGACCAGACCACCAGGTACGGCTCCGCCGACACCAGACCGTTGTTCAATGCGGCGGCCAGCACCGGTGTCCACACATACAACTCGACCGGGGCGGCGTTCACCATCGGCACCGCGGGCAGACCCGGCACCAGATGCGGGCCCCGCACCGCCGTGGCCGGCACCGACGCCCCGAAGTTCGTGGTGGTGGGCCGCTGCTGCCCAGGTCCGGCGCCGAGGGAGACGTTCGCCGTCCCGGCGGGCACAGTCGCGAGGCCGAACTGGCCGGGAACCGGCAAGGGCTGCGGCGTCGCCCTGGCGTTGCGGTTCTCGACGAGAAGACGGATCCGCGCGGGTGTGGCGGTGCGCCGTCCGACGGCGACGCCGGGCACGTGCAGCAGTTGGGACAGTCCCGGCACCGGGGTGCCCGCGGTGTTCTGGGTGTGGACGTGGGCCAGGCCGGTCATGACGACGTACCTGCCGTTGGCGCCGCGGTTGGCCGGATGGCGGGCGATGATGCTGTGCGCGTGGATGTTCATGGCGGCCAGCCGGTCCGCCTCGGCCTGGTTCCGGTTGGCGCCCGGCGACGAGTTCAGGTAGGACACCGCGATGTCGATGCCGACGAACCGGATGCCGCGCCGTCTCGCCTCGGCGAAGAGCGCGGTCGGCCTGGACCTGCGGTGCTGTAGGCGGTAGCCCTGTTCCACCGTGGCGAGCAGGTGCGTGAGCTCCGCCGACATCGGCGTCCCGTGGCGGCTGTCGAAGAACTCGTCCAGCAGATGTTGGTCGCTGTGCCGGAACAACTCGTGGTAGATCGTGTTCACTCCGACCGCCCGGAGGGCGTCGAGGTTGTCGTACAGGAAGTCCCACGTGTCGGGTTCGTGGTGTATCTCGCCGATGATGAACCCGGGGAACCGGGGCAGCAGGAGCTGGATCGCCGAGGCGGCGTCGGTGGCGGTCCGCAGCCGCGCGTCCAGGGTGTTGAGCATGGCCGGGGGCAAGGCGCGTTGGTAGGCGGCGTAGTTGCTGGCCTGGATCTGGCCGACCGTCTGGCCCATCCGGGCGAACAGTTCCTGGCGGCCCGCCCGCAGGTAGCCCCGGCCCGCGGCGGTGCCGAAGACCTGGTACACCGGGGGCTCGGTCGTGACCGCCGGCAGCGTGGGCAGGAGCACGCCCGCCGCGGTGTTCAGCCAGTTGAAGAATTGTGGGTACCGGAATTCGAGCTGGGCGTCGTCCGGGTAGCCGATCTCGATGGTCGTGGATGCGCGGTGCCACCGGATCCGCGGGTCGGTGAGGATCCGCGGTTCCAGCGCGCCGAACCGGCCGCGGATCTGGTCGTAGGTCGGCGGCTGCTGCCCGGCGATCCGGTACTCCCGCGCGATGGCGGTGAAGTCCACCCGGAACATGGTGCGCGGGGGCATGTGCGGCTGGTACGGGCGCGTGCCGGTCAGGTCGTACGAACGCACCAGCGAAATCACCGCGCGGCGGGGCTGCCGCTGTCCCGCGCTGCGGGCCGAACCGGCCGGCAGCAGCTGCCCGAGCCGGGCCTCCACCGCCCCCTGGGTCATCGTGATCCGCGCGATCCGCCCGATGCCGTGGCGCAGCCGGTTCAACAGGTAGGCCCGGGCCGCCCTGGCCCGTTCGGCACCGGTACGCACCGCCCGCTGGGCCGACGCACGAGTGGCCGGGCCACCCAGCAACGGCACGTTGCCGAGCACGTCGGTCAACCCGACCAGGCCGGTGCCGCCCGCCTCGATCACGATCCGCAGGTCCGCCAGGTCATACAACTCGACGTAGTGCAGAACGTCGGCGACGAATTCGTCCATCGCCTGGTCGGTCCAGTTCGGCGCGATGTCCTTGCTCCCGGCCGGGAACGTCACCACCGTGGTGGCCAACTCGACCTCGTTCGGCTGGAGCGGCAGCACGCCACCGCCGGGCGCCGGGTGCGCCGGCACCGGCGGTGCGGGGAGCGGCCTGCGGGTCCGCAGGATGTCCGCGTGCTCGACCGTGTCCATCTGGTGCCGGGTAACCGGCTCGCTGACGGTGGCCGGTTGGCCGGCGGTGGCCGGTTGGCCGGTCGCCGCGGGCCGCGGCAACCGCAGGTACTCGCCGGTGTCGGGGTCGCCGCCGGCGAGGACAGTGTCGTCCGAGGCGTCGCCGAACAGCTCGAAGGCACGCGCCACGACCTCGGGCGGCGGGGTCCGGGTCGGCCGGCCCAGGAACACCACCGTGGCGTCGAGCAGGTCGTCGTCGACGGCGCTCAGGTAGTCCTCCGGCTCGCCGTCGCCGGTCTGGTGGATCCACAGCCCCCACGCGGTCGGCTCGACGATCCAGTCCCGCACCACGTCGCCGCTGCCCAGGCGGTAGCCGCCCGATCCGTCGATCGTCTGGAGCCCGTGCGGGGTCAGGCCAGGGGGGCGCTGGTAGAAGTGGTAGGTCTTCGCCCACTGCGCGAAGACCGCACCGCCACCCGCGCCCGCCGGGTACACACTGTTGTAGAGCAGGTCCCCGTCCGGCTCGACCGACAGCCCGAACACCGGCACCACCAACGCGATAGCGATGTCCGCCGACCCTTGCGCGAGGGCCGCGACCCGGGCCTTCGCATCCGCGGGCGACGGCTGCCAGTCGCCGCGGATCTGCACCAGCACCCGCCGCCGCAGTGGCTGGGCGAGGTTGGCCAGCAGGGCCTGGACCACGGCGTCGGGCACGTCGGGACCGACGACCACCGGCAGCGCCGGCTGGTCGGTTCCGACCGAGTCGACCTGCCACCCGGTCGTGTCGGTGCCGTGCCGGGCGAGGGCCACGCCCGCATCGGACACCGTCACCTGGTATTGATCGCGGTACTGCCCGGGCAGCTCCGGCCGGTGCTCGTCCAGCAGCGCGCGCCAGCCCGGTTCCTCGACCCGAACGGCCTCGTCCCCGCCCAGCGCGTTGCCGTGCCGGTCGGTCTCCTCGCCGAAGTTGTCGAAGTAGCGGTAGGTACCCTCCTCCGCCAGCGCCAGCACGAGCGCGGTATTGGTGCGGATCGCCGCCTGCTCGGCGTGCGTCACCGGATTGACGTCGTCCATGGCGGAGCCGGCGACCAGGATCGGCGACCGCCGCAGGGACCGGATCTCCTGGATTCTCGCGTCAATGGCATCCTCGATCGCCGTCCGGTCGGTACCGAACTCGTCGAGGATCTCGCCCAGGTCGATCTCGGCCGCTTCGGACCTGCGGTTCGTGGCCAGCCGGGGGCGGGCGTCCACCTCGTAGCGGACCTCCGACCCGGACCGGCCGCCCGCGGTCCTCGTGCGGAACTTGCGGATCACCGTGCTGGGCTGTGACTTGCGCGCGGGCCGCCGCTGCGGTTCTCCCCACTCATCGGCGCTCCGCGGCTCCTCGGACCAGTCCCAGACCGGCTCCGGCGGGCGCCGGTCGCTGCGCCGCTCCCGCCGGACCCGCGCGACGATGCCCGCCTGCTGGATCGTCAACGGCAGCGTGAACCTGCCCCGGGCGCCGGGGTCGTCGACCAGGAGGCCGATGCGGCCCACCGTGGTCGGGGTCAGTTCCAGGGTGTCGAGCAGCTTCTTCATCGAGCCGCCGTCGTTGGCCATCGGTTCGCTGACGACGACGAGCAGCGAGGTCGCGCCGCGCCGTTCCGCCTGGCGCAGCGCGTCGAGCAGCGCGAGCCCCACTGTGAACTGTGGGTCCCGCCGATCCATCGGCACGCCGATGAGCCAGCGGACGCCCTGCCGGTGGAAAGCGTCAATGTGGGTGACGCCGACCGTGAAGGCGCTGCCCTGGTCCGGGACGGGCACTGGCGGCCCCGGGTGGGAGCGCTGGACGGCGGCGTCGAGCAGGGCGCCGAGGTACAGCGTCGACGGGAGCGCGGCTCCGCCCGCGCCGTGCGCGGTGATGGTCAGGCCGCGCAGGTAGGAGGGCGTGCCGTCAAGGCCCAGGTCGTTGCCGGACAGGGTGAGCACGGCGTCGAAGCCGTTGACGCTGGTGAGGTTGCCCTTCCCGACGAGTTCCACGGTGCGCGTCCCCGGGACGACGCCGGTCGGCCGCGGCGGCTTGAACTGCTGCTCCAGATCCTGCCGCTGCTGCCCGGTCAGGGTCGTCCCGGTCGCGACGGCCCAGGCGTGGACGGCGAACCGCTGCTGGTCGACGGTCAGGTCGCTGGTCGTGCCGACGGGCACGGTATGGTCCGGGAAGATCAGCTCGACGGTGTGAATCGTGGACGACGCGTTCCAGGCCGCCGACACGATCACCGGGAGTGCCTCGTCGGCTGTCCATCCCGCCGGTATGACGATCGCGGCGGCACCCACCCCCCAGCCGGCGGCCGCCCGCAGCGCCTCGACCGCGGCGTCGGAAAGCTGCTGCGCGGTCATGCCGGCGACCGCCACCTCGACCACCAGATCGGTACCGTGCCGGCTCATGGCCTCGATGTGGGTGACGCTGATGACCACCGCGGTGCCCGGCCGCGGGTCGGCGGGGTCTTGACCGTCCATGATGGATAGCCGATGCCCGACCGCGTCCTTCGCCTTGCCGAAGGCTTCGCCGCCGAGTGTGGTCAGGTCGCCGTCGGTCCGCTGCCCCGGGGCGTTGAGGAACACGACGGCCGGGCTGCCCGAACTCTCCGGCCGGCCGCGGCTGATCCGCACCGTCGTCGCCGACAGCGGCACCAGGGGCAGCACGCCCGGCCCGGGGTCGTCGGTCGGCGGCGGCTGCTCCTCCGGATACTGGCGGAACATCTCGTTGAGCACCGGCACCGGCAGCCGCTCCAGCCGCGCGCGCTGCTCGCGGTCGAGCGGCGCGCCCAGCCGCGCCTGCTTGCCCGCGATCAGGCCCACGAACCCGGTCTTCAGCTCGGTGACGACCACCGGGTCCACCCGTACGCCGAGCTGGGCGGCGTGCCCGGCGAACTCCGTGATCGGCACGGACTCGGTGACGTCGCTAGCCGGGTCGACGATCACGAATGCCTTCGTGCCGTCGGCGCGCCGGGTACCGAGCAGGACGGCCGGCCGGGTGAACACGTGTCCGAGCAGGACCGGCAGACCGCCGGTGTGCTCGATCTGGCGGTGCAGGATCTCGGCGCCCGTCTCGACGAGCGTCTGGTCCAGCGGCATGGTCAGCGTCCCCGGATCGGGCGGCCCGACCGGTCGGCGCAGCAGGTCGGTGAGGAACGCGCGGTACGCCGCCGGGCCGAGCGCGGCCGACAGCTCCCGCATGACCAGTTCCCAGCGCTGGGTCGCCTGTCGCAGCGCCGCGCGGCCCTCCTCGGCCGTGACATGACGCCTGCCCAGCAGGGCGAGGACGTCCGCTCGGAGCGCGTCCAGCTCCTCGGTCGCCGCGGTGAGGAGCTCCGCCGCCCGGTTGGCCTCCTCGTCCCGCCGGCGATCGTCGTCGGTGCGCTGGCGGTGCCGCGGCGGTTCCTCGCCGTCGGCGCGTTCGGGGCCGGTGCGCAGCCGCGCGCGCAGGTGCTCCACGACGGCGTGGCCGAACGCGAGCAGGCCCGCGATGGTCGGCGCCTGCGCCCGGAGCGCCCGGTTGAACAATGCGGTGTCGTGGTCCCCGCCGGGGTGCGGTTCCGCCTCGGTCGTCACCTGTAGCGCCTCGCCCAGCAGCGGGCTGCTCAGCAGGGCGTCGAACAGCGGGTCGGCGGCCCGTCCGGTACGGCGGTCACCACCCAGCGCCGACCGGACGGACGGCGGGAGGTTGAGCAGCCCGAGCAGCGCCCAGCGCTGGGCGACCGACCGGCCCTGGTCGAAGTAGCCGATCGCGGCGAGTTCGGCCAGCACGGCGGGCGTCCGGCCGGTCTCCAGATCGGCTCCGACGGAGCTGAGCAGCTCCAGCAGGTTCTTCGGGGTGACCGGTTCGATGGACCGCCGCGAGGGCCGGTCGCCGGTGCCACCCGGTGCGGGCTTGTCCCGGACCGGCACGTACGACGCGGCCAGCAGCAGGTCCGTCACCACCATCCGGACCCGCTCGCTCTGCTCCGTGGGGAGACCGGCCAGCCGGGCGGCGATGTCGCCCAGCTTCTCCATGGCCGACGAGCTGCCCGCCACCGTGGACAGCCGGTTGTCGAGCCGGCCGCCGGCGCCCAGCTCGCCCAGCTCGCCGACGAGCTTGTGCAGGTCCGCCGCCAGCATCTGCAACTGCGGGAACCTCGCCGTCGACTCGTGGAAGTCCTCGGCGTGCCGGTTGAGCGTCCGGGTCGGGATCGGCGGGCCGCCGCGAACCAGCGGCCGGACGGGCGCCGGCCCGCTCGGCCGCGGCTGCGGGGTGCCGGCGATGCCCGGGTCGTGGCTGATGATGTCGATGCGGTTCAACGAGGTCGACAGGCCGGCGAGCGTGTCCTGGATGATCTCCAAGGCGACGTCGGGATGCCAGCCGTAACTGCCGGCGCCGAGGACCGGCAGGAGAAGCTCCGGGACGCCCCACTCCTCGGCCTTACGTACCGCCGCCTTCACCCCGTTGACGAAGTCGCGCAGCTCGGCGAGGTCCGGCCGGCGGCGGCGAAGGTCCGGCGGGCGGGCCAGGATCCGCGCCTCCCAGGCCGAGGGCACCTCCGACTCCACGCCGACCGCCTGGGGACGGTCCGGCGTGGGCTCCTGGGTCAGGTCGGGAACCGTCACGTGCACGATGAGCCGGATGCCGTCGTCCGCGGTCCCGAACGCGTCGATCCCGCTCACGTCGGTCGCGTCCGCCGTTCGCGGCAACAGCGTGGGGTCGCCCATCCCGTCGACGATCTGCCGGCGCGTCCGGGTCGCCGCGATCCGGACGCGGAGCTGCTCGGCGCCCTTGCGCCCCAGCGCGCCGGAGACGCCCCCCGTGCCGGAGCCCACCGACATGTCCGGGTTGGCCGCGTTGACCACCGCGCTGTAGCGGGAGTTCTCGATCTGGCCGTACACCACCCGGACGACCGACGGCTTCGTCGGCACCGGCGCGGGTGGCCGCGGCGTCAACTGCCGGGGCAGCTCCTTCAGCTCGTCCGGGCTCAACGCCTCCAGTGCCCGGCGCTGCCCGTCGGTCAGCCCGGTGCCGCCCTTGCCGCGCTGGTGCTGGTCGATCAGGTCGATCCACTGCGCCATCTCCGGGCTGGTCGGCGCGGTGGCGCCGCCGCCGTCGTCGACGTCCATCGGCTCGGTGGTGTCCGTCGGCTCGGTGTCGTCCGTCCGCTCGGCGGTGTCCATCGGCTCGGCGGTGTTGTCGAAGGTCATCATGTTGACCGTCACGACCTGGGGCGGCCTCGTCGTGACCGCGACGGCCGGCGGCTCGGACCCGAGCAGGTTCCGCCACAGCAGGGCGCTCACGCCGTCGAGCCCGACCCGGTCCAGCAGGTCGTCGATCGCGGATTCGGTGTCGCCCAGCCAGTCCAGCCGCGGCCCTTGCGCCGCACCGTCGCCCAGCCGCCGCGCCAGCTTGAACACGTCGGCCCAGCCCGTGGTGTCGTTGTCCGCCAGCGCGTACATCCGCGCCGCCAGCGCGTTCCACGCCACCAGGTACGCCTTACCCACCAACGGATCGGCCACCGGCGGCCCGGCCAGCGCCCGCGACATCAACGCCTCGAACACCTGCGGCCGGCTCTGGACGCCTGAGCGCTGGTTGCCGTTGAACTGTGTCGTCGTCGTTTCGAGCATCACGTACGTGGCGTGTGCGGCCCGGAGGGACCGGTGCGACCGACCGGTGACCGAGCGCCGGGCGCGGCGAACGGATCGGCCGTCAGACCGGTGCACCGTCGTGTTCCGCGTGCCCCCGCCTGTCTCGCGCCGGCTTCCGGTCGTGCTCCGCCGGCTTCCGGTGGCCGGTCGTGGTGGCCCGCCGCCGGTGGAGCTTCCGCGCGCGTCGCTCGTGGACGGTCCGCTGACGTTGTCGTACAACTCGCTCAGCCGGGCCAGACCGGTCGCCGACCAGGGTGCCCCGAGGATGGCCCCGGCCTCGTCGAGCAATGTGGTCAGTTGGTCCGACACGGTGCCGCCCGGCGCCTGCTGGACGACCGCGCCGAACAGCGCGCCGTAGGCCTGGTACATCTCGCCCCAGTCGCCGCCGGTGGCCAGGAGGTTGGCGTGCGCGGTCAGCTCCTGCGGCGGTAGGACGGCGACACCGGGTTCCGGTGGCAGCAGCAGGTAGTGGCCCTCGTGATTCAGGTACAGGTACCCGACCGGTGCGCCCGTCGCCGGGCCGAGCCGGGACGGGCCGTCCGGCCCCAGCACCGTGAACGGAAGCCCCCACAGCAGGCTGACGGCCGTGACGACCGCGTTGCCGGTGCGGTTACCGCCCCGACCCATCCGCCGGATGTTGGTCAGGTGGTGGTCCTGCATCCGCAGCCGCTGCTCTTCGGAGCCCGAGCCGGAGTCCGGGAACGCCTCGATCAGCGGCCAGGCAGGCTGGTCCGGGTTGGCGTTGAGGAAGCCGAAGTGATCCGTCACCCGGTCGGCGATCTCGTTGCGCAGCGCCTGGATCTCCAGGTCTGTGGGGTTTCTCGGATCCACCACCGTCACCGGCAGCGACCCGGCCGGGAATATCTTGAACAGCGCCCGGTACAGGTGGTCACCGACGGGCACCACGGCCGGCCGGTGGGCGCGGCGCACGTTGCGATAGCTCTCCTGACGGCTGCCGAGGAACCGGGTGACCGTCTGCCGTGCCTGCTCCGGCGTCGGGCCGGGCTGGTTCGGCGGCACGACCTGGTCGGGCGAGCCGCCGCGCAGCAGCGGCACCCAGGCGCCGGACGGCAGGCGCCGGAGTTCGCCGGTCTCCTTGCCGGTGGTCGGGTGGACCGCCATGAACCGGTCGAACCTGGTGTAGCGGCCCGACAGCACGGTGGTGACCCGCTCGCCGTCCCGGTAGCTGACGACCCTGATCGTCGCCGGCTTCCCGACCGGCGCGTGGGTGACCGCGCCAGCGCCGGGGCCGGCGTCGACGACGTTGCCCGCCTCGTCGACCCGGACCGGAATCGTCAGGTTGTCGTCGCCGACCCGGCCCCGGAACACGCCGTCGTGGATCGTGCCGTGCGGCAACACGTTCTTGCTGAACAGCGCCACCATGTTCCGCTTGGTCGCGAGCCGCTTCAGCGTCTCCAGCGCACCGTCCGGGTCGGTCGGATCGAGGACGACGCGGTTGGCGTCGAGCACCTGGTTCACGCCCGGCTCGTAGGTGATGCCGCCCTTGCGCTCCACCTCGCGGTACGCGTCCCAGACCTTCGGGTACTCCCGGACCATCGTGTCGAACGGCTGCCCGGTCGGTGCGCCGCCGTTGAGCCCGGTCGGTGCGCCGCCGTTCAGCCCGGTCCCGCCGCCGCCGTTGTTCGCCGCACCGCCGGCGAGCGTCCGGGTCACCCAGTCGAGAATCTCGCGGATCTGCTGGATGTCGTTGCTGACGATCTGGATCTCACCCAGATCGGTCGGCGTGCCCACGAACGCCGCCAGTGCCGCCTCCAGCGACGTGTCGGTGTGGGCGCGGAAGTTGAAGCTGGACAGCAGGACGGTGGCCAGGGTCTGCACCGGCTGGGGTCCGGCCATCCCACCGTACAACGCGTGGCCGGGCTGGTAGATCGGGTGGTTGGGGTTGGCGACCTCGCCGACCTCGCCGAGCAGGTTGACGTAGGTCTGGTGCAGCAGGCCGGTGTCCCGCTGCGCCGTGATGCCGAAGTTCGGCGGGACCAGGTGGGCGACGTACCGGGTGCTGGCGATGCCGAACCCCGGCGAGGAGGTGCCCTGCCCCGGCGTGACGTTGCCCCGCCGGCTGCGGGCCTGCAGCCAGTTCTGCATGTTGACGCCACCGGCTGTCCAGATGGCCCCGGCCACCCCGCCGCGCAGGAGCAGTGTCGTGTGCGCGGCGTTCGCGATCATGTGGGTCGGCCGCCGCAACGCGGTGGTGTCGTCGTACGTGATCCGGATGGTCGGGCGGCGCTGTCCCGGGTCGCCGTCGATGAGCACCTCGCTGTGCCCGAGCCCGGCGGTCTGCCAGGTGGCCAGCGGCGACAATGGCTGGAGCAGCCCGCGCGCGGTGTTCAGGGCGGGTTGCAGGTCATCCGGCAGCGGCAGGCGCAGCCGCGGGTCTCCCAGGTTCGGCTGCGGTCCGCCGTGGGGTACGGCGGTCATCAGGCCTGGCTGCCCCGTGGTCCCGGTCGTGGTCGGGACACCCGGTGTGCCGGTCTTCGGCTGGACCGCCACCCGCACCGGCGGCCGGTTGTCGCGCCGGCCGAGCCCACCCGGCGGATCACCGACCGGACTCGGTGGCCGGTCGACCTCGGGTGGCGGCGGCGGCTCCAGGACCTGCCGTACCACGAGGTCGGCGTCGTCGACGCTGGCCAGGTACCAGCGGCCGTCGTAGGGCACGGTCTGCTGGGTTCCACCGCCCTGCACGGGCTGGGTCGAGGTCGCGTACGGTGTGCCGACACGCAGGTCGGGCGAGTTCGGTCCGCCGGTCCACACCTCCGTGTCGGCCCCGATGGTCGGCCGGTGGGTGCTCCGGACGTACTGCTCCAGGAACGACGAGCCGGGGCCGTCCTGCTGGACCGCCATCCGGCTGCCCAGCAGCCGCAGGACCGGCTGGTCGAGCACCGGGTGCCGGCGGATCAGCTCGTCCACCACCCGGCCGAACAGGTACGGGCTGATCTGCCGCCCGCTGATCGCCGGCAGCCCCTCGTGGGTCGCGAAGATCAGGTTGGTGACGTTCTGCTCGCGCGGGACCTTGAGGTACGTCACCCGCTGGAGGTGCAGCACGTCGGCGGTCTGCTGCACCGCCGTGCGGGCCTCCCGGACGCGGGCACGCGCGGTTGTCAGCCGGGCGCGCGCGTTGGCGCGCCTGGCGACGAAGTCGTGCTGGGCGGTGCGCCGGACCTGGTCCCGGTTCCGGAACGTGTCGATCGCCTGTTCGGCTGCCCAGATCGCCTGGAGGTCGTGGAACCACCAGCCGGTCTCGGTCCGCTCGGAGTACGGCTCGACGAAGTACTCGCCGATCTCCGCCTCCGACCAGGCCCAGTCCGGCGCCACGACCTGCGTCGAACCTTTCTGCGGCACGTCAGGGGAAAGGGAGGCCAGGTTCCGGTTGGTCCGGCGCTTGCGCCAGAACCCGAGCCTGCCCCGCCCGATCCGGGTGTACACCTTGGTCACGGTGACCCGCGCGAGCGTGGCGGGAGCCAGGAGGACGGTGCCTTCGGGTTCCGGGTCGTCCAGCGGCCCAGGTGGCAGATCGTCTGTCCGCGCGGCTCTGGTGGCATTCGGGAAGATCGCTGCGCCCGGCGGCATCGAAACCCGGAGCACGAGGCCGTTGGGGCCGACCTCGGCGGCACTGGGTCGGGTGCGGTGCACGATCTGGCCGTCGTCGGCGTCGATCGTGATGGCGCCGTCGCGCAGCTCGGACCAGGAGGCCGGAGCGTCGGCGTCGCCGTGCAGGATGATGTACCCCTTCTGGATCTCAGTCCCGTTGACCACCACCTTCTCCGGCCCGCCGGTGCCGTAGGCAAGGTCGACGACCATGTGGTCGGCCAGCTCGACCGGCGCGGGCGGGTCGGGGTGGTTGATGGCGTCGGGTATCACGTGCGTGGGCTGCGGCCCCACCGGCGCCACGGTCGGCCGGGGCTCGGTCTGCTCGGCGAGCGCGGTCAACTCGTCCTGGTCGGCGATGACCAGCCCGGCGTCGCCGGCCAGCCGCAACGCCGTCCTGGCCCCGGCGGGATCGACCATCCCGGCGATGTACAGCTCCGCACCGGGCCGCGCCTCTGGCACCAGGTGGCGGATCAGGTGTCCGGCCAGGTCCCATACCGGCGCGGGGATCGGCTGATTCGGGGTGCCGACGACGATGACCGGCCCGCCCGGCTCGGGGGGCGCGCCGCGGACCGCCGCCGCGGCCTCCTCGTCGACGTCACCCGGCTCCCGGATCCACAGGCCGAGCGGTACCACCTCGACCACCGCCTGGGGGGCGGGCAGTTGCCGGTTGTCGTCGTCGATTCCGGCCATCCACGCCTGCGGAGTCGGTGGCCGGGTGTCGTCGTCGACACCGGTCCGCGGCTCCAGTACCGCGGGATTGTCGTCGCGCGGGGTCAGCCCGTGGCCGGGCCGCAGCCACAGCGGCAGCGGCAGCACGGCGGTGACCCGCGGGTACGGGTCCGCACCCAGCTCCGACAGGTACTGCGCGTACGGCCGCCAGGTCGGCTCGCCGTCCTCGTCGGGCACGTACGCCCACCGGTCGCCGTGCGCGTCCGCGACCAGCGGGCCGTTGGGTACCCCGCCGCCATCCTCAGGTGGCCGGACCCGCTCGCGGTAAAGCATGTGGGGCACCGCGGGTACCGGCGGGAGCGCGCCGCGTGGCCGTTCCCACACCGGCTCCATTTCGAACGTCGGGACGGTGCCGTCGCGGTGCACCGACCGCACCCGCAGCCGCAGCCCGGGGCCGAAGACCACGAGCCCCCGGTCCGCGCCCAGCGACCGGGCCGACGCACCGAACGGGCGGGTGATCCGCAGCTCGGCGGTGTACCCGTCGCCAAGTGTCTCGGACGGGCGGAAGGTGGCGTGGCCGACCGAACCGAGCGTGAGCACCGACCCGGCCGCCAGGCCCGCCAGTTCGTCGTCGGTCAGCCGCACCTGGAGGTAGGCCGTCTGCTCGTACCGCGGCAGGCGCGCCAGCCCGGCGTTGACCAGCGCCTGGACGCGCGCCGCCCGGTCGTCGGCGTCGGCCAACCGGAGATTGACGAACTCGCGCAGGTCGATGGCCGCCAGCGCGCCGGCCAACTCCGCCGCCACCCGCGCCAGATCCTCGCCCGGCTCGGCCAGCTCCGGATGCTCGCCCAGGAGGCGCCAGGCCCGCTCGAAGTACTCGCCCACGGCGTCGGCGCCGACCGCCTCGGCGACCCCCTCGGGGATCTCGTCCGGTGGCGTGCCCAGCGGCCAGGCGGTGACGTCGAACACCGGCCGGGTCGCGGTGCCGTGTGTGATCGTCTGCGGCGTGTCCGGCGGCACGAACGACAGCGTGACGCCCGGCGGGTACATCACGTTTTCGACGTTGGTGCCGCCCAGCAGTTCCCCGACGTACCTGCCCCCGGGGCCGGTGATCCGGACCACCATGGTGGTCGCGGGTATGACGACACCGTCGAGGCGCCGGGAGGCGACCAGCCCGGTCGGGTACGGCCGCTCGAACGGCTCTCCGTACCGGTTCTCGATCTCCTCCTCGCTGTAGACACGGGGCAGGTACGTCTCCCCGTTGTGCGCGGGCAGCCGGGACAGCCCGGCGTCGAGCCATTCCCGCGCCCGACGAGCCACGTCCGCGTCCTCGGACAGCAGCCGGTTCTGCAGTCCCTCGTTGAACTCCGCCGCCGCGATCACGACGGCGAGCTGCTCGGCGACCTCGGCCGCCCGCTCGTCAGGTCCGATGAGGTCGGGGTGGCGGTTGAGGTGTATCCACGCGCGCGCCAGCAGCGTGGCGGCGTCACCGGTGACCAGCTCGATGAGCTGGGTGGACGGGGTCGGCAGGTCGCCGAGCGGCTCGCCGGTCACCCGGAGCAGCCGCGGCGACCCCAGAGGTTCGTCGATGCGCTGGATCCGGTAGTTGCGCCCGGGTGGGATCGCCACCGCGTCGACCGGCAGGTCCGGCAGCAGGTCGTGGATCAGGTAGCCGGCGGCTGCCTCGAAGCGCACCGCCGCCTGGAGGAGCGGATCGACCAGCCGGGCAGGGTCCTGCCCGACGAGGGTGAGCACGTCGACCTGGAAGGCCGCACCGATGTCCCTGTCGACGTCGCGGGTGAGGCCGAGGAACGCCAGGCCGGGGTGCCGGGGCAGCCGTTCCAGACCACCGAGCAGGTACCCGTGGGCCCGCGCGGCGATGTCGGGATCGGTCGATCTCTGCGCGGCGAGCGCCTCGTCGGTCCGCCGGGCCGCCGCGATCACCACGGCGAGCTGCTCGGCCACCTGCCAGGGTTCTTCGCCGGGTTGCACGATGTCCGGGTGGTGGTCGACGTACCGCCACGCCTGGCCGAGGAACTCGGCGGCCCGGGGCCCGATCAGCTCTCGCAGCGTGGTGGACGGTTGCGGCGCGTCGCCGAGCCACTCGCCCCGGGTGCGCAGTACCGGTATCCCCTCGACGTCGTCCACCCGCAGTACCCGCAGGGTGAGCCCGGCGGGGAACGCCACCGCGTACTCGCCCAGCTCCGGCAGCAGGCCATGGAGCTGGAACCCGTGCGTGGACTCGACATGGACGACCGTGCGGACGCCGACGCCGAGGCGGTCGAGGTTGTCGAGGTCGGCGTCGCCGGAGATGGCCACGGTCAGGCCCGCCAGCACCAGGGCCTGGCCGACCGGCCAGTCCACGCCGTCCTGGGTGTCGCCGTAGAAGCTGCTCGCGGTGTGGCGGGGCAGCCGGCGCAGGCCGGCGAGGACGAGTGCCCGCGCCGCCTCGGCCACGTCCGCGTCAGCGGACCCCAGCGCCGCCACGGTCTCCGCCGTCCGCCGGGCGGCGGCGATCACGGCGGCGAGCTGCTCGGCGACCTCCTGCGGGGTCTCGCCCGGCGCGACCACGTCCGGGTGGGTGGCCAGGTAGGTGTAGGCGCGCCGCAGGTAGTCGGCCGCGTCGGCGGGCCCCATCAGGCCGAGCAGGCGTGTCGACGGCGGCCCGGGTTGGCCGATCTCGACCGCCGGCGGCTCCTCGGTCGACGACAGGTTCTCGACCGGCCGCTCCACCAGACCGTGGCGGTCGAGGATCTCGTCGATCCGGTCACGGACCCCGGTGTCGTCGAAGACGTGTACCACCATCAGGTCCCGGATCGACGCGGACAGGCCGCCGAGCATCTCGTCCACCCGGGCGAGGACCGCAGCCGACGGCGGGCTGTCCGGCGCGCCGAGGATCAACCGCGGGAGGTCGGGCCGCCCCGGCAGGTCGCGCACCATTGTGGACACCTGGCCGGGTACGTCGGGCGGGCGGTACCAGGCGCCGGTGGCGGTGATCTCCAGTACCCATCCGTCCGGCTCCGCACCGTGGTCAAGTATCGGCAGGAGGTCGGCGGTGGACGGGCGGAACTCGAACATCTCCGCGTACGGGTGCCACTCCCGTCCGCCGTCGACCCGTCGTGGATCGACCAGCCGGTTGTTGGGGCCGGGCAGTGTGCTGAGCGCGCCGCGCCACACCGTCACCGGGGCGCGCAGCAGGTCCGCCAGCTCGGCGGCGCGCTGTGGCGACAGTCTCGGCCCGTCCGGCAGGACCAGCACCCGGGTACCCGCCGGCAGCGTCGCCAGCACCTGCCGCACCGCGTCCGGCGACCGGGCCAGCAGCGAGGCGTCGACCACCAGCTGGCCGTTGGCGCCGGTCCGGATGCCGACCAGCTCGCCGAACCCGCGCCGTGGCGCCTGCGGCGGCACCTGGAGCGGGCCGCCGGCCCGGGTCTGCCATCGGGCGGCGAACTCGGCGGCCAGCTCGGCCAGCGCCGACCCGCGCTCGGCATCCGTGCCGTGCTCGACGTCGTCGTCGGTCGCCGCGAACCGCACGGCCAGTGCGTCGAACCGGGCCAGGAAGTCGGGCTCCACGGTGTCCCGGACCCGCGAGACGTCGCCCGCGAGGGCGGTCCAGACATCGGTCATCCAGGTGTCCGGATGCCACGACCGCGCGGTCCGGTGGACCGGCGGCGGCGGATCCGGTACCTGACCGAGCCGGCCCTCCAGGTACGAGATCATCGCCTCGATCTCGCGGAACCGGGCGACCGCCGTGGTCAGCAACGGGTGTACCGTGTCGATCGTGTCGTCGTCCAGGGTGTGCGGCACCACGACCGGCTCGCCGCCTTCGACCGCGATGCCGATGTCGCGCAGCGCCTCCCAGGCCGCCTGCCACGCCGCCCAGAGGTTGATCATCGCCCGCTGAAGCAGCACGGTCGGCCGGTCGGTGACGCCGTCCAGCCCGTTCAACACCTGGTCGTAGCGCTCACCGATCCGGCCGTTGTCGCGGAACAGAACGGCGAACTCGGCGTACGTGTCGAGCGCGGCCTGCTCGTCGGTGACCGGGCCGTCGGACGCCTCGCGCAGCCGGCCCAGGTAGCGGCTGAAGTTGAGCGCCAGCACGCTGATCACGCCGGCGACCCGCTCACGGGCGGCGTCGTCATCGAGTGCCGCCAGGAAATCGGCCTGGGTCCGGTACCCTCGGCGGGCCTGGTCGAGCCAGCGCTGCCGGGCCTCCTGGCCGTCCAGCCGCGCCACGGCCGCGTCGTGGCGCCCGTCCAGCCCCTCGATCGCCCGGTCGTAGGCCTCCCGGCCGCCGCCGAGCTGGAACGCCAGCAGCGCCTCCAGCGCCACCACCCCGTACCGGAGCCGGTGGCGCGCCTCCTCGGACAGCGGCTGCCGGCGGCCCTCCGCGTCGAGCGCGCGCAGCGGACGCACGAGCGTGCCGTACGCCTGCAGATAGATGCCGAGGGTGGCGAGGTGATCGCGCAGCTCGCCCTCGGCGACGTCCTCGGCCAGCAGGCCACGATCGACCAGGTCGCGCAGCTCCGTCCGCACCGCCCGCAGTCGCTCCAGCACCCGCCGGTGGCCCTCGGCGAGGTGGGCGAGTGCGTCGCCGACGGTCAGCGGCGCGCCGGTCCCGTCGCCGAGCAGGTACTGCCGGTCCGGCTCCCACCGGTCCGGGTCGTACTGTTCGGGCTCTTCCTGCGCGTCACCGGTCGGCTGTTGTGCCGGACGGTCGGTCCGCGACAGGTACAGCCCGGCCGGGATCCGGACCAGTTGGTGGCCATCAGGGGTGGCGTCGATCGCGTCGTTGAGGGCGGTTTGCCACGCACCCTGCCAGTCCGGGGCCGGCAATTGCACCGGCCCCCTCGGCACGGGCGGCCGGCCCTGCTGGAACTGCCACCACTGCGCGCCCGGGTTGCCGGGTACCTGGGTGAACGCCGCACCGCCGACCGTGGTGATCGAGCCCTCCGGCGCCAGCAGCACCCGACCCGGGTACCGGTCGGCCAGCCTGCGGGCCACGCTCTCCACGCCGCCGGCCGCCGCCTCGGGCATCGCCAGCACGATCGTGTCGCCCCGGTCGAGCAGCGGAATCAGCCGGTCGAACGCCAGCACGAGCTGGTCGCCGCCGACGCCGGTCTGCGGGATCGCGACGACGCTGGACCCTTCGCGTACCGGGATGCTGCCGGCCAGCTCGGTCAGCGCGTCCAGGGCATCCTCGTCGGCGTCGGCGGTGTGCAGGAGGATCTGGCCGCCGTCGAGTCGTGCGGCGGTCAGCCCGCCGCCGACGTCGACCGGGCCGGCGAAGGGATCGTCGCGACGCAGTGTCGGTGCGGGCAGCGGCGGCAGGGCGCCGGTCCAGGCGACGGGGGCCTTCGGCTGCGAGACACCGCGGCTCTCGGCCGACCGCACGCCGCGCAGGCGGGCCGGCAGCTCCACCCGGTACACCCGGTCGAGGTCGCTGCCCAGCAGTACCGGCAGGGATCCGTCGGCCGGGAACAGCACCCAGTTCCCGGGCGTGAACGTCGCGAGGTCCGGTTCGCCGTCGCCGTCGAGCCGCATCCGTCCGGCCAGCGTCCGGCCCTGGTCCTGCAGGATGTCGTCGTAGGTGGCCAGGATGTCCTTGCCGGTCCGCGCGCGCAGCCGCTTGGCCGCGTGCGCGCCGCCGCCGCTGAGCACGGTGATCGGGCGGTCGCCGACGTCGTCGAGGTCGCCGATGAGGTCGTCGAGCTGGTCGACGGTCAGCTCGATGTCGAACGGAGCGGGGTTCCGCCAGGCGTCCTCCCCCATCACCGACATGGTCACCCGGTCGGTGGCGGCGTCGTAGTGCAGGAACAGCGGGTACCACGGGCCGTAGCGGTGCAGCCAGTTCGCCGCGCGCAGCCGGGCCACGTCGGCGTCCGGGTCGTTCGACACCCGCGGCAGGTACCGGCCGTGGTACGTCGGGATGCCCTGGGCGTGGAGGACCCGCTTGCGCAGCGCGGTCTCCGGCGTGAACGTCGTCACCGCCGCGTGGTCGACCCGGTACACCAGCCGGGCCCTGCCGCCACGCAGGTAGGACATCACCGGATCGCCGAACGCCTCCGGCACCTTCAGCCCGTGCCGCGCGTTCTCCGCCGACACCTCGATGATGAACAGTGCCCCGACATCGGAGCGCAGCCGCGGCCCCTTGACGCTGTGCGTGTCGTCGCGGATCGCCCGGGTCGACGCGGTGCTGTTGTAGTTGACCCCCCGGCTGAGGCTGAATCCGGTGTACCCGTCGGTGGCGTTGTCGCCGAACGTCAGGTACGGGTCGCCGGCGACGGTAGCGCTGAACGACGAGGTGAACCCGCGGTCGGTGAGGTGCTCGGGGTGGCGTGGACGCTGGCTGGACAGCGCGGAGACGCTCCAGTTCAGTGGAATCGGGTTGTAGTAGGCGATCTGCACGAAGATGTCGCCGTGGTCGTCGAACGCGATGCCGCCCTCTTTGAGCAGGCCGGAGAAGTGGTGGCCGTCGATGAACATGGCGCTGTGCCGGTTCACCACGGAGGTGCTCAGCGCCAGCATGAACATGTCGACGGGTAGCCCGCCGTAGTCCAGCAACCGCGCCACGGCCTTGCTGGGCGCGGCCGACCCGGTACCGGATGAGGAGATCAGGCTCGACAACGGGCCGAGGCGATTCCCGCCCTCCTGCGGGGTGGCCGCGCCGGTGAACACCTTCAACGCGTTGTCGTGCATCGCGCGCAGCGCCCGTGGGTTGAAGTTCGGCGTGTACACGTCCCGCCGGTACATCTCCGTGCCGGTCAGCGGCAGGTACCGGAGGTTCAGCGCGGTCAGGATCTCCTGCGCGGTGCCCCGCTGCGGCACCGTCCGCACGCGCCACTGCTCGGGTACGGAGTCGTAGGTCTTCATCGCCGTATCGGGGATGAGCACCCGCTCCCGGACGTTCAGGGAACGCACGGCCTGCGGCTTGTCCGGGTTGCTCGGCCCGCGTTTGTACCCGGCTACGTTGCCCGCGGCGCCGAGGGTGGCGGTGTTGGCCGTTTTCGACGGGTTGTCGGCGCTGTACACCGCGACCGTGATCCGGGCGGTGCCGCTGTAGTAGTGCCCCTTGTCGACGACGATGTAGATGTCGCGGAGAATGTCGCCGTCGATCTCCCCGACCGCGTGGGTACGGCTGAACGACGCGCTCTGAGTTCCACCGAGCGACGTGCTCACGTAGTCGGTGTCCGGTGCGGAGGTGAGATGCCCGTCCTTGACGGCGAGGTGCGTCGGGGGGTCGGCGTTCTGGTCGAGCAGCTCGGTCACCGTGCGGCCGACCGGCTTCTTGATCTCGGTGTGGCGATGCTGCGGCCGGAAGTGGGTCACCTGGTAGGTGCCGAACGAGACGTTGTCGTCGGTGTGGCTGTAGGTGTAGAGCACGTCGTCGGGGTCGCGGTCGGCGCGGAGCACGACGTGTACCCGCTGGTTGCTGCCGAACTTCGAGTCGATGAGGTGCAGCGCGAGGCCGGTGCCACGCATCGTGTCCATGTGTACCTGGAGGGACACCTTGTCCAGCAGGTTGTCCAGTTGCTGCGGGGTGCCTTCGCGGCCCAGTTCCAGGGCCTCCCGCATCGTCAGGTCGTCGTCGACCGGCCGTATGATCCACTGCTTGGTGAGCAGGCTGTCGTCGACCTGCTTCAGGGCCGCCCGCACCGCTTGCAGCACCGGGTTGAGCCCCTCGGCCGTGTACTTCATGTCGTCGCCGTACGGATCGATGAAGTCGATGTAGTCGGTGACCGACTGGATCGGGATGCGATGGACCGGCAGCACCTGCGGTATGCCACGTGGTGGCACCTGCTTGGGCTTCTCCAGCGGCCGGAAGAACTCGATGCCGTGGTCGATGAGCAGATAGCTGGTCTTGCGCATTGGTGACTGGGTCCACGCCATGTTCTCCTTCCAGGCGTGCACGGACACCTTGGCCAGCAGCTTGGCGTGCATCACCCGGTACGTGCGCCGCTGGTGTTCGATCCAGCGACCGACCAGCCACAGCACCTGGTCGCGGTCCAGGTTCGCGTGGCTGCCGAGGTTGAGGGACAGGTCGAGCTGGGCGCTGGTCAGCCCGGACTTCGAGAACTTCTCGTCCGGTGTGCTGCCCTCGAACTTGCCGAGGTTGAGCCGCAGGTCGTGGGAGCGGGTGCTCGTGCCGGTCTCCCGTTTGAAGGGTTCCGGGTCGTTGAAGTCGCCCTGCTTGAGCTCGATGGTCTGGCCGGTGTCCCGCTCGTCGTAGAGCGCGAGCTGCACCAGCACCTTCGCGCGCCGGTCGCGGACCAACCCCTTGCCGACCACCTGGAACGACAGCGGCAGGTCCTCCCCGCCGTACATGATGCGGACCGAGATCTGGTCTTCGGCGAGAAGTGCGCCGAGCTGGTTTCCGGTCTTCACGGTCGACAGGCCGAGCGACTCCAGCATCTGTCGGACTTCGGCGACGATGCCGGCGGAGCCGATGACCGTGTTGATCAGGTCGTCGATGTTGAGCTTGGCCTTGCGACGCAGCACCTCCTCGTCGAACGGGATCGGCGGCTCCGGGTGGCGCGGGGAGCCCAGCAGGGGACGCGGGATGTCCGGCATCCGGATCAGCTGGTGGGTACCGATCCGGTCGTACCCGGCCTTGTCGGCGTTGCGGGGCACCATCAGGGGCTCCGGCACCTGGAAGCGGAGCATCCCGTTGATCGGCTCGGGGTTCTGCTCGATCGTCTGGTACGGCCCCCCTTCGACGTGCCTGCCGAACAGGAACTTCCCGAGGTGCCACCCGGCGGCCGAGGCCAACCCGCCACTGCCCAGCTCGGGCAGGAACTGGAGCCGGACGTGCAGCTGGTACTGGCCCTTGATCTTCACCGACCGCAGCGGTCCGGCGTAGACGCGGCCCATCGAGGCGCTGGCCGCCTGCCCGATCACCATTTCCTTGCTGCTTGTGTTGCTGTACCCGTAGCCCAGCTGGCCGGTCCAGCTGTGCAGCTCGGTGGCGGCCTTGTCCGGGACGATCTTGCCGCGGAACCCGAGCGCGAACGACCGGGTGGAGCTCAGCACGTCGGTGAACCAGTAGTCGGTGAAGCTGATCGGGTAGTCGTCGATCTGGGCCTGGTCGATGCGGTCGATGATCACCGGATCGGTGGCGCTCTTCCGCCACCGGACCTCCATGGTGATCACCTCGTAGCCGCCGCGCACCATCCGCCAGAGCGTGTGGTCGAGGCTGCCGCTGATCAGCTGGTTGCTCAGCGAGATGAGCGCGTCGTTGGAGTACAGCCGGGTGAGGTCCCTGGTCAGGTGCAGCCATTCGCGCCGGGACCGGTCCGGGGAGGTCCAGGTGCGTCGGCCCTCCGCCTGCTCGATCGCGGTCAGCAGCTTCGGGACGACCTTTTCGGCACCGGACACGATGTCGATGACGCTGGCGCTTCGGGACAGTCCCAGCTCGATGACGGCCGGCGGGTCCAGATCGGACAGTTCCTCGCCGTCCGACCTGACCTCGGGCGGCATCTCGGCGCGGATCCGGTCCCGCTCGTCGTTGTCGCCGGCCAGCCCGGCCAGCCGGGCCAGCACCTGGTCGCGGGCCCGCTCCAGCATGTTCTCGAACCTGTCGACCTCGCGCAGTGGTACCCGGACGTAGATGATCTGGACCTGCTCGACCTGCTGGTCCTCGACGCTCGACACCGACGAGTAGACGTTGACGTACGACCGCGTCTTGAGCCGGTAGCGCACCGTGTCAGTGGTGTAGCCGACGTAACGCCACTGGAAGCTGCTGTAGTAGGTGCTCTGGTCGTGTGACGCGTCACCGGTGGTGTTTCCCAGCACGATGTCCGCGGAGAGGGTCAGGGTGTGACCGCCCGGCACCGGCACCGGGACGGAGGGCCGGACCTTGGGGCCCACGGACACGTTCGAGGCGGTGCTGACATTGACGCCGCTCCACTGGAAGTGCCGGGCGTCCTGTTGGATGTACTCGTCGAACGTCCCGTCGATCCGCTCGGCCGAGAACATCAGGGTCCGCATGTGCAACGTGACCCAGTCCGACGAGTCGCTGCGGTGCTTCATCTCCCGGGTGACGTGGCCGCTGCCCAGGAACGTGTTCTGCAACCCGAACTGGTAGAACTCGCTCAGCTCGTCGTCGATGTCGGCGTCGAGGACCGCGTCCCGGTTCGGGAACAGGTTCTTCACCCGGTTCGCGAAGCCCTGCGGGCCGTGGTCGATCACCACGGACTCGACCGGGGAGAACACCTGCCACAGCGCCGAGTGGAAGGCCTCGACCTCGTCCTCGGTCGCCTCGTCCGGCAGCGTGATCGGCTCCCGGGGCGGGCGCGGTGGGTCGATGCCGACCGGCGGGGCGTCGTCGCGCATGAAACCCAGCAGCACGTCGACCGGGGTGACCCACTTGCCGAGCTCGATGTCGTTGCCGTTGTCGACCGCACCGAGGATGCGGCTCGGGTCGCCGGCTTCCGGGCCGGGCGCGTCGTCCAGCGTGACGATCCGCCCGTCGGCGTCGCGCAGGATGATCTCGAAGTGGCTGCCGGCCTGCGGCGCCTCCACCTCGCCGCTGGACGGCACCTCGAAGTACACCTTCGGCCCGCGTACCCGCTGCCGCACCTGCGTGGCGGTGTTCCCGCTGAAGACACCGAGGTTTCGCCACCCGCCGCCGCTCGTCGTCGTGCCCCCGACCAGCAACGACAGCCCCGGCACGGCCGACGCGTACGCCGCGGTGTACGGCAACTGGACGGACCGGCTGTTGGTGAACCCGGCGCTCGCCATGCCGATCAGGTAGTGGCTCGGGTCGGTGGGGAGGGCCCGTTGCCACCCCATCGTGACCTCTTCGACCTCGTGCGGTTCCTTGAACCGGGGACCGTCGTCGCCGCTCAGCGGGCCGAGCACCAGCCGCACATGGGCGGTGACCTTGTGGTCACCGAGCTTGAACGGCACCTTGATGCCGGCCACCAGCGCGCGGCCCGCGGCTTCGTTGTTGTACCGCTCGAACTGGCCGCGCACCGCGTCGCGGATGGCGGTTCGCGCCTCGGGGAACCGCCGCCCGACCGGCCAGTTGTCCAACGCCCGGCCCAGGTTCGCCCCGAGCGGCGAGTCACCCTCCAGCCAGACGTCGCCGATCCGGACGACGCCGCCCCACTCGCCCCAGCCGATGGCCCGCTGTTCCTCGCCCACGCCGAGCCGGACCACGGGTACCGGGTCGGCGTGGCCGCCGGCCTCCTGGTCCGCCGTCTGCTGAGCCTTCGCGGTGAGATCCTCCTCGCGGCGTTCGATCTCAAGCCGGATCCCGGGCGGCAGGCGCCGCTCCCGGTGTTGCTCCGCCCGGGCCGCCCGCGCCTGGCGCAGCTCGAACTCGCGGTGGTTACGGGCCCGTTCGAGCAGACTGCCGACGCCGCGGTCGTGTGCCGTGCCGATGCGGTCCTCCGCGCCGGCCAGTGCCTCGGCGAGTGTGGCGACCTCGCTGATCATCTGCATCGTCGCGGCGACCTGGTCGCGCGCCAGCGGGCTGTCGAGGACCTCGTTCGCCAGGTCGGATCCCAAGCCTGCCGTGGCCACCGCCGTGGCCCGGATGGCGGCCGCGCCATGGACCGGCAGCATCAGCTCGGCGAGCCGGTTCACCCGGTGTTCGAGCGCCGCCGCCTCGACCGCGGCGTCGATCTGCGTCTGGTTAAGCTCCAGCCGTTCGGCCTCGGGCAGCGCGTCGAACGCCTCCCGGGTGGCCTCGCGGACCCGCTGCACCTCCGCCTCCAGGCCCTCGCGCATCCGCAGCCACGCCTGGTGGTACACCTGCGCCCGGGCCAGCTCGGCGATGGCGTCGATGTTCGCGTCGTACCCGTCCGGCGGTTCGAGGACGTTCTCCCGGGCGGTGTTGCCGGCCTCGGTGGCGGCGGTGCGAACGGTGTCGGTCAGCACGTTCGCCAGGGCCAGCGCCCGCCGCGCGGCCTGCCGCCGGGTCGCGTCGTCCAGCCCGGCCGCGTTGATCTCGTCCCGCTCGTCGTCGGTGAGCGGGGCGTACGTGCCGGCGAACTCGGGCGGCACCTCCCGGGCCAGCGCCATCGCCGCCTGGGCTTCCGCCTCGGCCTGCGCCTGGCTGGCCCGCAGCGCTTCCGACATCACCCGGTACTCTTCGATGGTGCCCGCCAGTTGGGCCAGGTTCGCGACCGGGGGGTCGTCCAGGATCTCGCCTTCGAGCCGGGTCAGCGTGTCCTCGTCGCCGACCGCCTCCAGGACCGCCGCATGCCGGGCCGCGGCCTGTGCGAAGAGGTCCCGCACCGTCTGCATCACGAAGTTGATCTGCGCGATGGCACGGGCCGCCTCGGCGCTGAGGCCGCTGCGGCGCAACTGCTCCGCGGTGAGTGCCCAGTCCGGTGCCTGGGCGCCGGCGGCGCGCAGGTCCCGGCTGGCGGCCTCGCCCACGGCGTGCAGCGCGCCGGAGGACAGCAGCGGCCCGAGTACCTCGGCGAGGACGCGGATCCCCGCGAGGTCAGCCAGCACGTTGATGTCCCGGCCGGGACCGCGCTCGTAGCCGGTCAGGCGCCAGGCCGCCGCCGCGCCCTCCTCACCGGCCCGGGCCAGCGTGGCCTCGTAGGTCCCGGCCTGGACGATCTGATGAACCAGTGTTCCGACCGCTTGGACCATGTTCGCCAGGTGGTCGGTTCGCGGTACCGGCGCGGCCGGGCTCGCCCAGCTGACCGAACGCGGGATCGGGATGCGGGCCAGCGCTTTGGACAGCGCGGCACCGGCGCCCAGCGCGGTGGCCAGATCGGGGCCCAGGCTCGTCCGCCGTCCACCGCCGAGCTCGACGAACTCGCTGGCCTCGCCGAGGCCGGGCAGCAGGCCCGCGCCCATGGTGAACGGGAGCTGCGTGTGGATGCCCGTGCCCTGCTCCCAGATCATCCCGTCGGTCGCGACGCCGGTGACGTCCGGACCGAGGTGGCTGAGGACCCGGTCCGCGCCGTCCAGGAAATAGCACACCATGAACAGGACCTTGCGCCCCGCGCGGTGCGGGGCGATCCGGGCGGCCACCTCCTCGTGCGACAGCAGCTTGCCGCCGAGCAGCAGCAGGCCGGTCTCCGGGTCGACGTGACCGAACACGACGAGGTGGTCCCTGAGGGCGGGGAACTGCCACGCGCCATCCCACTCGTCCGCGTCGACGCCGGACCTGAAGTACAGGCCGGCCGGCACCTTGACCAGAGCGTTACTGGGCGACATGGTCGTCGCCGGCGCCGGGTTGAGGATGTCCTGCAACGTCTGCCACGGGTCGTGGTTGACGCGGACGAGAGGTGCCTCGCCGGACCGCAGGGGCTCGACCGGCTGCGCCGAGTCGAAGGTCGCGCCGAGGTAGGCCACCTCGGCGCTGGTCTTGTGCAGAAGCCGGTAGTGCTCGCGCAGCCCTTCGGGCGACAGCGAGCCGTACGAGCGGTGGCGGGCGGCCAGCTCGATCCGCGTGGTGAAGTCGTAGCGGGACTGCCACCAGCTCTGGCGTGGCCCGCCGGCTTTCGCCAGCCGGTTGTCGATGTCGACCCGGCGGCGGGTCAGCTGCCCGCGCAACCGGTCGATCGCTTCCTTCAGGTGTGCGTCCGGCACGGTGTCGGGGTGCAGGGCCGCCGTCGCCCGCCGGGTCAGGTCGACCAACTGCCGATGCAGGTCCGCGACCGCGTCGGCCCGGTCGAGACCCAGCTCGGGCACGTGGTCACCGTCGAGGCCCAGATCACGCAACTGCCCCAGGATCGTGACGGCCGCGTCCTCGACCGACGCCCACATCGCGTCCGGCAGCTGCTCGACCAGCAGATCGAACATCCGCTTCGCCGCCGCCGCCTGGGCCTGCACCGCGACCGGCGTCGGCGCGGCCCGGGCCATCAACACCTGTGTCGACAGCGATGAACTGGCCGCACCGTAGCCCGCCTGTGTACCGGCCTGGTTCATCAGGAGCTGCGACTGCACGGGTCCCGGCTGCATGCTGTTGAACATGGTCCAGCCGAACTGCTCCAGCCGTTGCCGTCCGATCCGCTTCATCTGTTCGGTGCGGCCCTCGAAGTTGTCACCGCCCATGAGGTCGTCGATACGGGACGGCAGCTGCGTCATGTGGTAGACGTCGCGCCGGGCTCGCTGCACGCTCGGTTCGAGGACCTCCAGGGAGCGGAAATTCGGTTGACCGGTGTAGCTGGTCAGGTAGTAGGTGACAAGGTCGAGCGCGCCTCTCTGGGTGGCCCTGTTCTCCAGGATGTTGGCGGCCACGTAGCCGGCGCGCTCAAAGCTGTTGACGTCGTACGGGCCGTCGTAGGTCCCGTCGTTTCGGTAGATGTCGAATCCGGTGAACCCGGTGAGGGTGCCGATCGGCGTCGCCCCACGCATCACGGCATATGCTCCGCTCGCCGCGATGGCGAACGTGTTGGCCGGCAGATCGATCGGATGGCCGGCGACCGCGCGGTCGAACGCGGTCGGCGGCGCCGCGCCGACGACCTCCCGGTGGGGACCGAGCCGCAGTCGCAGACCCTGTGGCCGACCTCCGACCATCGCGATCACGAGCTTGACATCGGCGACGTTCGTGTCGCGGACCCGCCCGCCGGTCAGCGCCTGCCTGAAATGCTGGGTCAGCTCGGCGGTGGACGCGAAGTTCAACTCCCGGGCGTACGCGTCGAGGCCGGCTTCCTCGACCACGGGACCGGTCGTCCCGGCCGTGCCACCGCTGGTACCCACCGCGATGTCGGGACGCAAGGCTATGACGTTGTTTCCGCCATCCACCGTCAACACGAAGGTGAGCGCCTGGCCGCGGACCCTCAGCGGCCACCGCCAATGTCCGGCACCGTCGGGCATGTCGTCGATCGGCCGGCCCTTGGTGATGTCCCGTAGGAGCTTGTCCAGTTGGCGCTCACCCTTACCCACCCCGAGCTTGTGGGTGAACCGTTCCATCACGGTCTCGGCGGCGATCCAGCCGATGCTCTTGGCGTGCTGGATGTTAGCCGGCCCGTTGGCCCGGAAGATCGCCCTGACATTCGCCGGCGGGGTGGCCGGCGCAATGATGGGCGTCGTCGATGTGTCGATCGCGTCATGGTCGGATGGCCGGCCCCCGAGCAGCCGGCCATGCCACTGCCCGCTCCTGTCCTGGAAGTAGCTCGCACCTCGCTGACCGGTCGGGGTGAGCTCCTGGAACGACCTGTTGTGTCTGTCGGTGAAGTAGCCGCGGTGGGTGCCGGGAACCGCGGGAAGCGCGACGCCGTCCAGCATCGGCGGATCGGCATCCAGGTCGAGCGGCGGCACCGCCCCGTCGTGCACGGCCGTGGGTGGTGCCGCGCCGAGCACCTTCCCGTCCGGCCCGAGGTGCAGCCGCAGCTCGTGCGCCGCCCCGTTGACCCGGACGGTCACCGACGTGACACCGGCCTGGTCGGGGCCGCTGCGCAGCGCTGTCCCGGCGTCCATCGCGGCGACGAAGTGGTCGATCAGCCCGGCGACGTTCGCGAAACCAAGCTGGACCGCATACTTGTACAGCGGATCCCCGCCCGGGCGTAGTCCGGTCACGTTGTCGGCGTCGTCGACGGTCACCTGGAAGTCCAGTGACGTCCCGTTGACGGACAGCTCGACGTGCTGCTCGCCGCTGCGTCGCCGGGTCCCGATCGGCTGCCCGGCGCGCACGATGTCGTCGAGCAGCATCGACAGCTCCGCCGGCCCGTCGAATCCGTCCGGCGCGGTCCAGCCGGCCTGCTTGGCGTGGTTCAGGTTGGCCGGGCCCTCCTCGTCGAACATCGTGGCGGTCGCGTCAGCCGTGGGTGGCCGCAGGACGGTCGGCCGACCCGGCGGGACGACCGCTGTCGACCGGCGGCCGGAGCTGCCCTCGCGCAGCCTGCGGACCAGGTTGCCGCCGGCCTCGACGACCGCACCCCGCTCGTCCAGCCGCACCGGCACCTTCGCGAACCGACCCTCACCGACCCCGATGTGCAGCACCGCGGGCTCGTCGGCCGAGCCCGGCTCGACCCAGTTGCCCGCGCGCGATCGCGCCCGCTCAGCGATCTCCACGTTCGACAGCCGCTGCCCCCGGGTGTCGGTGTCGGTTTCGGTGGGCGTGTCTGGCGCGACCAGCAGCATGCCGTTCAGGCCGGTCGAGAGCTGCCGGTACAACCTGCTCAGCTCCTGGGCACCCGCCGGCGAAACAGCACCGGCCAGTACCGCACCGACCTCGGCCGCGATCTCGTCGGCATGACGGACGAACGGGTGGTCGGGATCGTCTTCGCGCGCCTGCTCGTACTGGTCCACCCGATCGGCGAACACGATGCCGTACGCGGCATAGACCTCGTCCAACTCCGGCCCGGAGAGCTGACGCCGATCCCGCTCGATCTCGTACCGGTCAACGGTGAGTTGCGCCCGCACCAGATCGGACGCCGTCCCATCCCACTCGATCGGGGGAAACCCGAGGTCCATCGCGGACTTGTCCAGCGGGTCGCCACCCGGGCGGAGTCCGATCACGTTGCCGGCCGGGTCGACGGTCAGCACGAAGTCCAGCACCGTCCCGCCGACGGTGAGTTCCCACGGCCACTTCCCGCTCGCGCGCCTCGGCCCGATCGGCCGGCCCGCCGTGCGGATGTCGTCGATGAGCTTGGCGATCTGCCCCGGTCCCTTGCCGAAGCCGAGCTTGTGGGCCATCCGGCCGAGCGTCGTGTCGGCCGCGATCCACCCGGCACGCTGGAGGTAGCTGATGATCAGTGGGCCATTGCCATTGGTCTGGTAGATGGCTCTCACGTTGTCGCGGGTCGGTGCCTGAAGCTCGGGCCCGGTCGTCATGTCCGCGCCGCCCGCCAGCAGGGGCATCCAGGTGTTGTCGGTGTCGCGGCGCCACACCGCCTCCGCACCGGTTTCCGGCTCGGTCGTGATGAACCGGTCCGGACCCGTCTGCCGGCCCGGCAGCGACTGGGTCTTCCACTGTCCGTCCTGGAAGGTGTGTACCTCGATGGTGTCCGGTCCGTCCGACGGCCGGTCGGCGGTCGTGGTGCCCGACAGCGCCTGCGCCATCGACACCCCCAGCGGCGTGTCGTCGTGCACCACCACGCGGTGCGGCGAGTCCGGCCCCAGCGGCATCTCCTCGACTCGATCGAGCGCCGCCGCCCAGACCTCGTCGGGCGTCGCCGAGCCGGGCAGGCCGATGTCGACCACCACGCCGGCCGCGGGGCTCCGGCCGCGGACCAGTTCCGCCGTGCCGTCGTCCACTGAGGACGGCCGTACCCACAGCCCTGATGCGGTTTTCTCGATCAGCCATCCGGCCGTGCCCGGCAACGGGTAGTGGCCGAGGCCGTCCGGCTCCAGGCCGGCCAGCAGCGCCGCCACCACCGAGGCCGCGGTGCCGGTGCGGGCGACGCTCTCGACCACCCCGGTGTCGCCGGTGCCGTAGCGCTGCTCGGCTTCCCGTACCTTGGCGGTCAGAGCCGCGTGGACGACCGCCGGATCCTGCTTCAGGAACTCGTCGATCGCGCCCTCGTCCTGCCGGACCGGTCCGCCGGTGCCGTTGCCGTTGCCGAGGATCGACTGCCAGATGGCGGACGGGTTCGGAACCGACACCAACGCCGTATTCACGGTCACCGTCGACAACGGGACGGTACCCATGGCCCACGGTGGCGGTCCGAAGTGGACGAACAGGCTGTCGTCGCCGGTCTCCTCGACGATCACCGCGCGCAGTTCCTCGACGGTCGTCACGACCACGGGGATCTCGCTGTTGAGTACGGCCGGTCCGAACGGTGGTGGCCAGAAGCTGAAGACCTTGAGCCGACCGTTGTCGTCGCGTTCGCCGGTGGCCACAGCCACGTGGGCCGTGGGGTTGCCGGCCCGGCCCAACTGGACGATGTCGCCGGCCACCGGCACCGGCGAGTTCGGGTCGCCCAGCCGGTACGTGGTGCGCCGCTCCGGTGGCAGCAGAAGGTCCCAGACCGACTGGTTCCAGCCAGCGCCGAGGTTGCTGGTGTACGCCCGGTTGATCCACTCCCACGGCAGCACCCCGGCCGCGTGCGCCGCCAGCAACAACAACTCCCAGCAGTTGACCGCCGTGGTGGCGTCGAACGCCGGCCGCGGTCCTTCGGTCGCCGCGCGTGCCCAGGCGGTGAAGGTGTTCCGGCTGGGCAGGGTGCCGGTCGTCGTCCAGCGCATCGGCGTCCCCGCGTTCGCCAGGTCGCGCAGTTGCCGCACGACCGCGTCCCGCGGATCGTCCCGCTGCTCGTCCCGCCGCTGCTCCTCCTCCTTGTACTGTTGGGTGGTGTGCCGGGTCGTCACCAGCCGCGCCGTGCCGATCACCTCGCTGGGGTAGTCGGTAGAATCCGGATCGCGATCGTCGCGCCGGTCGTCCCGGTCCAGCGTCCGCGGATGATCGTCGGTCCCCTGCCCGGCGAGGGCTTCCAGGAGGTCGTTGAGCAGCGCCTCCCCATCGGTGTATATGTCGTAGAGCAGGCGGTAGCGGGTCTGCTGTGTGGTTTCGTCGTCGGCCGCGGGTGCGGAGCGGGCCCGGTTGGCGCGCTCGATCAGGGGCTGGAACCGGTTCCGGAACCGCGGCCGCTCAGCCTGCGGTAGCTGACCGAGCGCATCGTTGATCTCGTTGCCGAGCGTCAGCAGCGCGTCGTCGAGCGCCTGCACCGACTGCCCCACCTGGTCGACGCGCAACTGGTTGGGGCGCAACGCATCTCTGACCTGACCGTGCAGCCGCGCCAGCCGGTCGCGCAGGTCCGTCAGGCGGCGGACCGCCGCTTCGTCGAAGACGGACGCGGGTTCCTCGGTCAGCAGGTCCAGATCCCGCACATCCCGCTGGATCTGGACGAGGTCCGGGAACTCGCCGTGACGCTCCTCCGGCAGCAGGGCTTCGGTCCGCTCCAGCAGCGTCTGTACCAGGGCGGCGGTTTCGGCCGGCGCTGTCCGCCTGGCGGTCGACGATGACTCCGCCGACGTGGTCCGCGGATCGGTGGGCAGGCTGGTCGTCGGGGTGAGCGTGGTCGGCGACGAGGTCGTGGTGCCGCCCAGCACGGTGCCGCCCAGCCCTTCGATCCGGGTGCGGACGGCGCGCACGACCTCCGCGTCGAGGTGGATGAACCGGACCGTCTGGATCGTGCCGTACCTGCGTGCGGTCAGCGCCCGGTACGCGGCGTCGATCGACGCCTGGTCGCTCCAGCCGAACTGGCCGGCCCCCAGCAGCGGCACCTCCACCGTCGTCGCGCCGGCGTCGCCGAGGATCGTGAAGGCGCTTTCGTACGCGCGTTGCAGGTCGGCCGATGAGGTCTGCCCGCTGGTGCGGTCGGGTGGCACGGTGTGTGCCACCTGCATCGTGTCGGTGCCCTGGATGTCGCCGCCGGCACTCAGCACCGCCTGCCCCAGCTTGACCCGCCCGTTCGGCGGCAGCGCGTCCCGCAACGACCGGAGCATCGGCGTGCCACCGGCCGCTTGGATGATCCCGCTGACCGTGTTCGCTCCGGCCACCCCGATCACGTCCGTGTTGGCGGCGTTGACCAGCCCGTCGGCCGGCACCCGGGTGCGCAGCCGGGCGCGCAGGTCGGCGTGTACCGCCTCGACCAGCGCCCCGTTGGGCAACTGGAGCGTCCACTTCCCGAGCAGGCTGGTGTCCAGGCGCAGGCTCTTACTGCCGCTGCTGCTGAATTTATGGCCGCTGCCGTGCCGCGAGGCCGTCTTCCTGGCCCTCCACAGCGAATCGATGGCGCTGGTGTCGATGAGACCGGTGACCTGACGGCTCGCGGTGGGGCTGCCGATCCTCGACGACAGCGGTGTCGTCGTCAGTTCCACCCCGCCGTCCGTGCCCGACGGGGGTGGCCAGTCCAGTGGTGCCCGTTCGATCATGCCCTGTACGCCGGCGTCGAACCGGCGGTAGATGTTGCTGAGCCGGAGCAGGTTCGCCGCGGTGTGCGGCCCGTCCCAGAGCTCGTCGAAGTCGGCGTTGACGCCGCCGGCCCGCTCGACGAAGTCGTCGAGGACGTTCGCGGTGACCAGGTCGATGTACTGGGCGAGCAGGTCGTCGAACGCCAGCCGGTACGCCTGGTAAAGGCGCTCCACCTCCGGCTCTTCCAGTTCCGGCACCGGCTCCGGCACGGGAGGCATCAGCTCGTGCATGTGCTGGATGCGTTCCTCCGGGCCGGTACGGACGGTCATGTAGTGGCCGCCGTCGTGGTAGAGGTACGCGATCGGCTCGCCGTCTTCCGGTCCGACGTAGGTGGGCTGCCGTGGCCCGAGCACGGTCATCGGGAGGTTCCAGATGCGGGCGGCGGCCCCGGGAGTGGCGTCGCCGGTATGTTCGTCGTCGATGTAACTGCCGAGCTTTCTGATGTTCCTCAGGTGCAGGCGCTGGGATTCCAGCCGCTGCTCCTCGTCGGGCACGTTCGCGCCGATGAACGCGCCCACCACGGCGTCCGCCAGCTCCGGATCGGGGTTCTCGTTGAACTCGGCGAACCGGCGCCCCACCTCATCGGCCAGCGCGTCGCGCAGGGCCTGGATCTCGTCCCGGGTCGGGTTTTCCGGATCCACCACCGCCACCGGGCGCCGCTCTGCGGGCAGTCGCTGGAGCAGCGGGAACAGCCCCAGGTAGAAGCAGTCACCCAGCCGTGCGAGGTCGTCGAGCCGGTACCGTGCGCGGTTGGTCAGGTAGTTCTGGTACACCTCGTCGCGGAGCGTCTCCTGCTCCTCCTGCCGCTGCCGGCGGGCCGTCTCGAACTCCCGCACCGCGGTCACCGCGGTGGCTACCTCGGGCGCCACGGTGCGCGGGCGGACGGTGGCCCGGGCCTGCCGGTCGCCCGTCGAGAGGGCCGACTTCGGCGCGCCGGACACTGGCCGGTGCGTGGTCACCCGGGAAACGACGGTCGACGGGCCCACCACCGTCGTGGGGCCGAACGTCACCCGCTTGGCCGTCGATCCGGTCGGCGCGACGATCGGTGGGATCTTCGACGGCCGTACGATCTTCGTTGGCTCTGCCATGCTCTTACTGACAGCGGCGAGCATGCCGTCGGCGTCGTCGCCGAAGAGGAATCGCACACCGTCCGCGACGACGGCGATTTCGATGGAACCGCTGGCGTACACGGGTCCGGCCTTGCCGCCGATGTCGATGACGAACTCGACCGGTAGGTACAGGTGGTAGCCGGAGCCGATCAGCCGCAGCCACGCCCGGTGCTCGGTGGACCGGCTCAGGTTGTCGCTGCGGATATTGGGGGTGACGTCGCCACCGATGCGGACCCGGGGACCGATCGAGACCAGCGGCGTGATCGGGACGGGCAGGGTACCGGTGAGGTACCCGCCGTAGCGGGGGCCTGTGCTCAGCGCGTCGAAGACCGTGTCGGTGCCGTGGTCGTAGTGCTCCATCTCGACGGACTTCACCCGGTAGAACTCCCGGGGCGGCCCGAACCGGGCCTTCACCGTCATGCCGTGGGGCAGCTCGAGGATGCCGGTGCCGGTCACGATGGCGGTGAACGTGGCGCCGTCCGCCGTCAGCATCGCGCGGAAGCCGCTCAGCAGCGATTCGCGGGTGAGGACACCGGGGCCAGGCTTCAGCCCGCCACGCCTGACCGGCAGCCCGCCGGCACGCTTGGCAGCGGCGTAGACGGCGGCGAGGGCGTGCACGCCGTGCACGACCACGGTGTCGTCCGGCAACTCGTTGCGGGGCACCTGGGTCCAGACGGGTAGCCGGCTGCCCAGCAACGGGCTGCTGTCGATCGGCACGAACACGGTACGGGTCTCGGTGACGGTCCCGTCCCGGCGACGCGGTCGGGTCTCGACGATCGGGGTGCCTCCGACGATGTGCAGGTCATAGCTGAACGTGATGTCCTGGTCGAACTGGACGGTGCCGCCCTTCGGCCGCTCGCCATCCATGATCAACGCATTGAACCCGGTGCCCCGGCTCCGGTCCCGGTTGGTGGTGCGGTTGACGCGGATCTGGCCGAGCCGGCCGGACAGGCCGACGTCGGGTCCGATGCCCGCGGTGCCGAGGATCGCGGTGGTGATCTGCCTGTTCTTGCGTGAGCGTCGGGTGCTCGTGTCGTTGGCCCGGGTGTACATCTTGAGGAAGCCGGCTGGCGCCTCGTCGATGTACCGCGGCTCGCCCGACTTGTCCGCCTCGAGGACCAGTTCGAAGCGGGTGCCGCCGCTTTCCAGTTCCCAGCTGTGCCCGCCGTCGCCCAACTGGGGCAGCCGGACCGACAGGCCCGACATCAGCGAGGCGACCTGCATCTCCAGGTCCGGCCCGCCCAGGTCCCTGGCCGCCTGCTTGAGCGCGAGGCTCAGCGGCGTCTCGCCGATCGGCTCGACCCAGACCCCGTTCCAGAACCGGCCGTCGCGCAGGCTGCGCGATCCCTGCCGGAGCGCCTTGGACTCGGGCACCGGTTCGTTGGCGAACAGGTCGTACGGGTCGTCGAACTTGGCCCGGTCCACCCGCAGCACGTCCGCCTTGCTGAGCAGCAGGTAGATCTCGCCGGTCGCGGTGATCGGCTCCTCGTTGGGGAACGTCACCGTGTTGCGCACCGCGGTGCGGACCACGTACATGTCGGCGGTGTTGGTCGCGGACCGGTAGAGCCCCTCGGTGCGGCCGACGCTCCCGGAGTCGCCGTGGCCCCACACGCCCATCAGGGCGCCCTGAGCGTTGTGCTTGGACAAGCCGGTGCGGTAGCCGAAGTAGAACCGGCCGCCCTTGTACTTGAACGGTCTCGGCTCGGTCTCGGTGTCGATGCCGCCCTGGCTCTCCTGGACCGCCTCGGTGTAGACGGTGAGCTTCTGGATGAGCTGCGGACGGCCGAACGGCACGCCCTTGAGCTGGCCGCGCAACTGTGGCCGGACGAACACGTCCTTGACCGGGCTCGGCCCCGTGATGAAGTCCAGCTGCATGCCGTTGCCGAGGATGCGGGGCAGGTTCGTCTTGTACACCGCGGTGGACAACGTCTGCCAGATCTGGGTCCGGTCGACCCGGGCGGCCAGCCGCGCGATCAACGCGCGTTGCAGCGCCGCGACACCGGACGTGGTGATCGGGGCCCGGGGGATCATCCCGAGCAGCGGCGAGGGCTGCTGCGACCGCGTCTGGAGTGGCGGCGGCGCGGACCGGTCGGCGATCTCCGCCAGCGAGTCGGGTTGCCACATGGTCAGTTCGCCGTCCGCGCCGCCGGTCGCCAGCGCGCCCCGGTCGCCGAGGATGCTCCAACTGATCGTGACGGGAATGGTGTACCGCGACGACTTGCCCTCGGTTCGGGCGTAGGAGGTCACCGCCTGGGAGGAGGATTCGCCGGTACGCTCGGTCGAGCGGGTTCCCTGCCAGTACGAGGCCAGGAATCCGGCCGGGTCGTCTTCGATCATGGCGTTGGTGTCGGATGTCTCGCCGACCACGCCGCCTTCGATGCCCGTCTCGGCCTGCTTGATGTCGGCGCGCCGCACGTCGAGCCGGTCCATGGTGATGAAGATGTTCACCGGCATCAGCGGCGCCGTGTTGCGGTAGGTCGCCTTGCCGGTGATCCGCCCCGTCAGGCCGACGGTGACCGGTGACCGCACCGGGCTCGGGTGGTGCAGGACGAACGACACGCCGGGCTGGCCGTTGCCGCCGCCCATCAGGTCGTCAATGCTGTGTCCGAGCACGGAGCGCTGCATGTGCTGCAACAGCAGCCGCCAGTTCTCGTACCGCACGCCGGGCCGGTTGATCTCCGTGCCGGTGGGATCCAGCGTGCGGAGGACCTGCCAGGGGGTCAGGTCCGCCGGCGGCTCCGGCACGGGCCGGTCCGCTTCTTCGTCGAGTTCCGCGCGCTCCTCGGGGTCGACCGGTGCCGGCGGCGCGCCGATCGCCTCGGGCGGCAGGTAGCCCATCCGCGTCAGCGCCGGGACGAGGCCGTTGTACACCTCGGCCAGGCCGTCGATGTCCTCGAGCATGCCGAACCCGACGCCGTGGTCGGTGCCCACACCAGGTGTCCACCAGGTCTTGGTCGCCGGTTCGGGCGGCGTGTTGGGCGGGTTCAGGTCGACGGTACGCACCCGGAGGTGCGACCAGCCCGGGATGCCGCCCCGCTCGGCGCTGCGGCTCGTGCCCTTCCGGCCCCACGACACCCGGACGGTGAAGTGCGAGTCGAGCCGGACCAGGCGGCTCTCGTCAGCGGCACGGTTGGCCCGGGCCAGTTGCAACTGCTTGCTGCGCCGCCAGGTGATGCCCCGTGCCGGGGTCCGGCGGTGCCGCAGCGCGAGCCCGCCCAGGCCGGCCAGGATGCGCAACCGGGCCTGCGTGTACCACCGGCGGCTGGGGCGCTTCTCCCGCGACGTCGCGCCCGTGATCATATGCTGTCGGAGCCGGTCGTATCTGATCTTGCCGCTCGGAGCGCCGACATGCTCCAGGCCGCGTGGCGTCGCGGTCAGGACGATGCTGAGGTGGCTCTGGTCGTTCTTGATCGACCAGAGCCGCGGCATGCTCGGCCAGTCGATGTTCGGGTGATGCGCGTCGGCGAGCACCGAGCCGATCCGGTCGTTGCTCAGGAACAGGTCGATCGCGGCCTGATGTCGTTTGTACTCCCGATTCCCGATCAGACCCCGCACTGCGGCGCGGAGCTTCTCCGCCGCCCGTACCCGCTCGACCGCGTGGTGCATGCGGTGCAGTGGGAACTCGTCCATGCTGGTGAGTTCCCGCTGTTCGTTCTCCGGGAGCGGCGCCTCGGAGACAGGTATGTAGGTGCTGACCTGCTCCTGGCGGGGCGTGTCGTCGGCATCGGTCCAGCGGAAGAACCGCCAGCGGCCGGTGCGCTCGTGCCGGACCCGCGCCGACCAGGTCACCGGCACGTCGAGCTGGACGATCGGCTCGTCCGGCTTGAGGTACATGTAACGTGCCTGCGAGGTGCCCCAGGACGCGGTGTACGACGTGTAGTCGCCGGCACCGCCGGTACCGGTGAACGTGACCGCGGCCGCGGCGCTGGTGCCGATCTTCAGCAGCCCACCCGCCTCGCCGTAGGCCGATTTCGACATGCCGCTACTGGTGGTCCGCGCGACCTCGATGCTGTTGATGCGGTGTTCGAGCTTGCCGGACGGCGCCTTGGTGGCATTCTTCGTTGGTGCGCCGACGACGTCGGCGAACAGCTCGACGGTGTACGCCACGCCTTTGTCGTCGCGGATATCGAAGGTGTAGCCCTCGTCGAGGACCCGGCTGAACGCCCAGGTGACAGTCGTCTTCACGGCGCTGTCGTCGACGAACTCGTCGACCGTCGGCACGATCGAGTTGAGCCAGGCGGTGAGCTCCGGGAGGTGGCTGATGTCCTTGATGTACTGGAGACCGCTCACCGCGCCGTTGAACCGTTCCTGCTCATCGGAGTACTCGCGGGCCCTCGGGGTGCGCGACGACCAGTCCCGGCGGACCATGGCCTCGGCCAGGTCGGTGCGGGTCGGGATCCGGCCGATCGCAAACAGGCGGTTCGCCCGCGCCACCCGGACCAGGTTCGCCAGCGACTCGAGTACGGCGGCGTCGACCGTCCGCACACCGAGCAGCTCCATCGCCATCGGCAGGTAGTCCTCGGCGATGTCGGTGAAGCCACGGCTGCGCGGATCCGGCAGCCACTCGCGCCGCGCGGCCACCAGGAGGGCCAGATCGGCGTCCAGGTAGTGCAGTCTGCCGGGCCGGTCGGCCAGCGCCGTACGCAACGCGGCCAGTTCGTTGGTCCTGTCGGCGCTGCTGTCGACGCCGCCGGGCAGCAGTGCCGCCTTGCGGAAGTACCGCTCGACGTGGTGCGCCTTGAGATGCCGCCCGCTGCGGGTGACAGCCGCCTTGAGCAGCCCGGCGGCGCTGGTCTGCCGGGCGCGGACGGCCCGGATGCCGGCGACGATCCGCTGCAGCCGCGCGACGGTGACCTCGCGCACCGTGGGGTCCAGAATCTTCTGTACGAACGGCAGCAGCTGCGCCGGGCCGACGTACGGCTCGGTGGCGCGCCCGGCCAGATCGAGCACGGCGTGCAGGTCGGCCAGGGCCTCGGCAGTGGCGGGAACCTCGCCCATTCGCTCGGGCGGCGTTTCGGCGGTCAGCCGGTAGTGCAGGTACAGCGTGGCGAGGACCCGTTCCGGGCGGTCGGCGGTGTCGGGCAGTCCCATCCGCCGACCCATGAGGTCGACCGTCGCCCGGTTCAGGCCGAGTTCGCCGCGAAGCTGGTCGAAGGCGTGCAGCCGGGCCATCGTGTCAGCGGTGACCCGGCCACGCGCGGCCGCCGCCTCGGCGAGCCGGCCCAATGCGGCGAGGTGCTCGTTGCTGACCTCGGTGGCGTCGGGGTCGAGCACCTCCTGCACCAGCGGGAGCAGCTCGGCGGGCCTCGGCGGGCGGCCCAGCGCGCCGGCCAACTGCGGGAACCGGAGGTGGAACGCCTCCTGCACGGCGTCGTCGATCGCGGCCGTGTTTCCGTCGTCGGTGCCCAACGCCCGGTTGCGCTTGGCGCTGCGGTGGAAGTGGCGGGCCCGCCGGTGCGCATACTTGCGCCAGCTGGCGTCCTGCAACTGGGTGGCGCTGGCGACCGCCTCCGTCGCTTTGGCCAGGTCGGAGATCTCGTCCACCGGCGGCGGGGCGACGCTGGTGTAGGCCCGGTACGGCTGCGGCTGCCGGGCGCCCCGGGGCGACGCGACCAGATCCCGCCGGTAGGCGTCGGGTACCTCGGCGCGGATGACGTCCAGCAGGTTCGCGCTGTAATCGATCGGGTCGGGGAACGCCTCGTCGTCGACCGGCACCGGCAGGTACTGCCACCGGCCGCGCACCGAACCGACCCCGCCCTTGGCGGGCGTGAACCGGCCGGCCAGCACGTCGCCGGCCGCGTTGTGCCGGATGTCGTATTCGGTGGCCAGCACCGGTGACTTCAGCCGGGCGCCGAGCAACTGCGCGAACGAGCGGTGGTCCAGGACCGGCACCGTCCGGTTGCCACCGCCGGCGATGATCACCACGGGCATGCCCGGCGTGTACTCCGGCATCTGCTCGATCCGCTCGGCGAGCGCCCGGTAGTCCAGATCCCGGCCCTGGTGGCGGACCCGGCCGGTCTCGGCGTTGAAGCCGGGCAGGACCAGGGTCAGCCAGGCCGGGTGCTCGTCGTCGGCGCCTTCCGGCAGGGTCAGGAAGTCGGGTAGCGAGTAGGCCTCGGTCAACAGGTCGACCCGCTCGTGCGCCGCCTCGTCGTCGGCGGGGAAGTAGCGGCCGGACGGGATCGGGTGGCCGAGTGGATGGGTGATGTCCAGCTCGCGTACCAGTTGCGGCCCCAGCAGCAGCGACGCCGCGTTGTCCAGCCGGAAGGTCACCGTCGTGGAGCCGCCGCGCAGGTATGCCGGCACCCAGTCGGGCAGGTCGATGCCGCCGCGCGTGTTCGCCGCGTCGATCGTGACCTGGATCAGGACGCCGGCCTGCGACCGCAGGTACGGGGTGCTCCGAGCGCGGTAGCGGCCCCGCAGGTTGGTCCGCCCGGTGCCACGGTGATGCCCGTCGCCGCCCTGGAGCGACACCGCACCGGAGACCGGCACCGCGTGCCCGCCCGAGCCGCCCACGGTCAACCCCCGGTGCGCTTCGGTCGACTCGGACAGCTCGAACTCGTCCAGCCCGAAGTCCTCGGACAGCAGGTCGGAGGACAGCCAGTCCTGGGTCTCCTGGCCGTAGAACAGGTACGACACGGTCAGGTTGCCGACCGTGTCGGTGACCACCCCGCCTTCGCGCAGCATCAGCGGCGACGTGTCACCGCCACCGGACAGCGCCAGTTCCGCGATCTCGGCGAGGTGGCTGGCCGACAGGCTGGCCAGGATCGCTCCCAGGCCGCCGCTGTCCAGCCAGGTGAGCCGCGCCGCGGCGGTGCTGCGCCGGCCCTTGGCCAGGGGCGCCTCGCCGGAGAACCGGGCCAGCACGGCATCGGCGAAGTCGCGGACGGTTGCCGGGTCGAACCGGACCACGTAACCGCGCCGGCCGGCGATGTCGTTGCCGGTCAGCGGGAGCACCGTGAGTCCTTCGCGGGCGGCCACCTCCACCAGCGAGCGGCCCGGCGGGACCTCCCGTACCCGGGGCGTCGCCATCGTGCCGCGCAGCGCCTCCTTGGCCACGATGACGCTCTCATGGAGCCGTACCTGCCGCTGCAACGAGAGGTTGTCCGGCTGCAACGACTTGGCGGGCGCGCTCAGCTTCCGTGCCTTCGCGTTCAGCCAGGCGGGCAGGCCGGCCACCACGGAGTTGAGCGCCTTACTCGGCCGCGACGCCGGCACCAGGGTCACGGTGATCTCGAAGTCGTCGGTGCTGAACACCAGCGCCGGGCCGCTCGTGCGCAGCGTGTCCCGGGTCGCGTCGGTCTGCGACCTGGACAGGTCACTCGACCGGCTCCGGCCGGTGTTCACGCCGAGCGACACCGACGGCACCCCGAACTCGGCACCGCTGAACTGGCCGCCGTGCGCCTGGTAGCCCGCCCCCAGGGTCATGTCCTTGCCGGAGGTCCGTACGTCGTGCACCTCGTGCGTGTTGAAGCGGAACTTGCTCAACGCCACGGTCGCGGAGAAGCTGTCCTGGTACCGGAACCCGCCGCGTCGGCGTGCCCGCAGCAGGATCTTCGGTCGTTGCGAGACCAGCGGCAGCCGGGAGCCCGGCGTCGGTTGCAGCAGTACGCCGGTGCCGCGCATCTGGTCGGCGATCGCCTCGAGCGCGCCGAGGGTGAGCAGTTGCCGTAGCTGGGCCGGCGGTGCCTTGCGCCCCGGTTGACCGGTGACCTCCCACTTCGAGTCGAGCAGCCGGCCCAACCCGTGGGTCGTCAGCAGGGCGTTCACGGCGGTCATGACCGGGTTCATGCCCTGCGCGCGGAGCTCCGGGGTGAGGTCGGCCTCGCGGAACCCGAGCCGCCACGTCGCTGACTCGCCCGGCAACTGTCTGGCGGTCAGGGTCGGCGGCACGTTGCCCGGTCGGGGGCTGGTGTCCCTCGGCTGCGGGCGGAGGAAGGACAGTCCAGAGTGGACGGTGACGTACCGGTCTTCCGTGTGTTCCGTCGTGGACACGGTCGCCATCGTGGCCCGGGTGACGACAGACACCCGCCACACGACGTCGGCCAGTTGCTCGTCGTGCGGTCGGGGCGCCCGGATCACCCAGCGACCGGTGCCCGAGCGGCCGGTGCTGCGCACGATCCGGCTGCTGCCGGTGGACCGGTTGGCGCTGCCGAAGACGGCGCCGAACGTCGAGCCCGAGCCGACCTCACCTACCGTGTTGTCGGTGCCGAGGACGACCTTGCGCGACTGGACGACCGTGGTCTCGCCGGTCACCTCGGACTCGACGTACTCGATGTGGGTCACCTGCTGCTGCCGCCCGGTGGTTTTCGCCTGTACCGGCACCGCCTGCAACCGGACGGTCGCGGTCAGGTTCAGGTCCGTGCCCGGTTGGATGACATCGAACTGCAGCTCGCCGTCCGGGTCGTTGCTCAGGTGCCCGATCAACCGGTCGCGGGCGGTGCCGGCGCGCACCTGGTCGGCGATCGCGTCGGCACGGAAGCCGGCGGCGTCCAGCCGCTGGATCGCCGCTTTGTACAGCTCGCTCGACCCGTGTACGTCGGTGATCACATCGTCGCGCCGAAGCCGCAGCGGGGCCGTCAACGTGGGCTGGGTACGTTTCCGCTGCGACTTCGGTATCAGGGCCGGCGGGTCGGTTCCGGGCGGGGCGGTCAGCGCCTCCGGTACCACGTACCGGATCAGGCCGTCGGGGATCTCGCCTTCCTGGTGGTTGACCGTGCCGCCCAGCTCGGCCGTCACCGACACGTCGTACGAGACCGGGTAGTCGAACAGCCACGCCGGCCCGGGCGGGAAGATCGCGCCCTGGCTGGCGAAGGCGCCGGTACCGGTGGTCGAGGCGTACGTGCGCTGCCATTTGCCACCGACCATCGGGCCTATTCCGTCGACACCGACATCGACGCCGCCGGTCGACGTGTGCACCTGGCCACCGCCGGCCCCGGTCACCGACACGCCGGCGTCCAGCGCGTCGGTGGTCTGCACCGCGGCGCTCGACGTCGGCCAGGTGTACGTCCCGATCCGATCGGCCTTACCCTGCTGGGCGTTCCCGGCGCGCCGGACGCGCACGGTGACCGTCACCGTCTCGACGCCCTCGGGCAGCTGCCGGCGGTACGTGACGGTGATGCCGGCCGCCTGGAACCCGTCTGCGGTCTCCACCCCGTCGAGCAGCGACCGCGACCGGGCCAGCAGTGCCGGGGTGCTGAAGTGCGTGGCCAGCATGATACGCAGGTAGAACTCGTCCAATGAGGACCAGTCGCGGTTCGTCGCGAGCGCACCGGGCGAGGGCTGGCGCACCGCCCGGTCCGCCGCCTTGACCCGCGTGACGATCTCGTCGATGATCTGCTCGCTGCCGCCCAGCCGGTCCACATGCGATGGCCCCTGCCCGCGTCCGTGGTGAATCGATACCGGCGCGATCCGCTGGTCTTCGACATCCACATCGCCGTCGCTGCCGGGCACCACGACCGTCGCGTCCGGGTCGGCGGCGGCCGCGACGAGCGCCTCCAACCGGTCCGCCTCCCGCTGCGGGACGCGCAGCTGCACCGTGCCGTCGACGATGAGCGAGGCTTCCAGTGGCTGCCCGGTCCCGTAGAGGCCGGCCCACCACTGCACGTCGGCCTCGTAGAGGACGGTCGGCTCGTCGTAGCTGACACCGGACCACTCGCCACCGCCACGCTCCGCCGACGTGGTACGGGCCGAGCCGGTGGCGAGTCCGCCCCGCCCGCCGACCCCGCCGCCGCTCGATTCGAGCGGGCCGCCCACATGGATCGTGCCGGACAGCTCGGCGCTGCCGGACCGGTCGTGGGTGAGGTCGAGCGTGCTCCCGCCCCGGGTGTCCGCGCGCAGGTGCACCGGCGCCGGGCCGAGGACGCGCCTGATCGCGCGTACCTTCGCGTGCACGATCAGGCCGATGTGCTGCGTGCCGTAGCCGCCCCCGAGGTCGAGCGGGGGCAGCGGAAGGCCGCCGCCGATGGCGAACCCGAACAACGGCAGCAGCGTCGATTCGGACAGTTCTGTGGTCAGCCGGTCCCGGAACTGCCAACCCGTCCTCGGGAACGCCGCCAGGATGACCTCGCGAAGCTCCACGGTGCCCTGCAGTGACTGCGCCTTGCTGAACACCTTGCTCACCGCGGTGGTGACCCGGCTGATGCCGGCCTGCCGCGCCCGCCAGGCTTCGTCGTTGAGCCGGTTCTCCAGGTCCGCCGTCAGCTCGGGCAGCCCGATCCGGGGGCCGCCCTCCGGCCAGTCGGTGGGCTGGTCGTCGCTCTCCGCCGGGATCGGTGGAGCCAACTCCTCGGGGACCTGGACGCGTACCCGGACCGGCCCGGATTGCCCACTGACGACGCCGCCGCGCGACGTGATCTCAGTGGGGTGCAGGTCCTGGCCGCCCGGCCCGACCGGCGTGAGGCTCAGCTCCAGCGAGAAGTTCGGGACGTCGAAGTAGGCCGAGTGGCCGCTGTAGCTCAGCTCGTGGACGGCGCCGATCGTCACGGTGTGCGCCTGCGACTGTTCCGCTTCGCTGGTGGCGGTCACCTCGACGCCGACCGAGACACCCACCTTGCCGATGGTTTGCGCGTACCCGGCGCGGACGGCGAGGGAACGCTTGGCGCCCAGGTTCGCGCCGAGGCCCGCCGACCGCCCGGTGCGCGTGGTCAGGTTCTTCCGGGCGACGTCGGAACCGGTACCCTCCAGCTCACCCACCGGGATCGACATGTCGTGTTCGGCCTGCCAGTCCGGCACCGTCACCACGGGTTGTTCGTCGTTCTCGTCGACCGCGAGGCTGAGCGTGACCTCCGTCCCACCGTCGTGGCCGATCAGGAACGACAGGCCGTCCTGCAGCAGCCGTTCGCTGGCCAGGGTCTCACCGAGGCCCCGGATCCGGTCCACGGTGCCGTGCCACACCTGCTCGATCAGCTCGGGGGAAGCATCGTCGGGCAACGCCGCCACCGCCAGATCGGCGACGTGGGCGGCCGCCCGGTCCACGGCGCCGAACGGTACGTCGTCGATCCGTTCGATCCGGCCACGACCGCCCAGCGTGGGAGGCTTGCGCCGGCGCGACTCGACCGGCGTCACCTCGGACTCCGGCACCGCGACCACGGCCTGGGCCGAGGAAGTGTGGAAATCGGAACGGGTCGACCACGGGCCGGTCCAGGTGTCGGGGTGGGTGCCGAACGGCACCGTCAGCCCGCGGACCGTCACCGGGCCGGTGCCGCCCGGGAGGAATTCGAGGAGCTTGCCGGGGTGCTCCGCATCGGGCGCCAGCATGAGTCCGACGCCCGGATCGGCGGTGACCACCAGGCCGGTCTTGCTGACCCAGATGGTCGACGTGGGCGCCAGCACCCGGCGTCCGGAGCCGGTGGCCAGCCGCGGTGCCACCTTGGCCGGCGAGACCGCGGCACCCGACATCACCAGGAACACCGGCCGGTTGGGGTCGATGTCCTGGAGCAGCACGGACTCCAGCAGCGCGGCGAGTTCGTCGTCGACCGGACGGTCGCCGACCCAACCCCGACCGAAGCGCGACGGCACCCAGATGCCGACGTGGCCGCGCGGGACCGCGAACGTACGGGCGGCCCGCCGCATCGCGGCGTTGTCGGCCTGGTCCGGGGTGCGCAGCCAGATCCGTACCACGTCGTTGGCCTCGTCAACGAACACCTCCGCCAGGTCCGTGAGCAGCGGCTCGTCGGGCAACGGCTCGTAAGCGGTGCGCATCCGCGCCGGACGGGTACGGCGACCGTCGGTCCACTGCTCGCGGTCCAGTTCGGTCTCGACGTTGAGCAGCGCCCGCGCGCCCGCGGGTAGCACCACCACACCGGTGACGCCGTCGTCGCGCCGCCACACGTCGGTGACCGACCGGACCTGGGGGCCGGCCAGGTCCCGGATCGTGGTCAGTGCGGCGGTCCACACGGCGTCCGGTTCGGATAGTGCGGTCACCATGTCCGCGACCGACGCCAGGTCGAGGTTTCCACCCTCCCGCAGCCCCGTCCACAACCGGGACACCACCTGCTGCGCTCCGGCCAGCAGGGCCGCGTATTCCGGCTCCGGCGGTCCCGTCTCGGTCGGCTGCGCCCAGCCCAGCTGACCGGCGACCCCCTCGTCGGGTTCCGCGACCGAGTTCCCCAGATCCTGCACCAGCGACTCGGCCACCGCCGCGGTGCGGTCGAGCCGCTCCTGCCGCGCAGCGCGCGCCGACCGCACCTTCGGCGGGTCTGCCGCCCAGACGTGGTCCGGGACCCGCACGTCCTGCGGCGGGGTCACCGCGATCGCCGGCACCGGCACCGCGGCCTCCCCCGCGACCTTCGCCATCACCGCGGTCAGGTCCGGCCCGTGCCCGGTCGCCGAACCGTCCGGATTCAGCGTCAGCCAGGCCCTGGCACCAGCCTTCGCGACGACGTTGCCGGCACCGCCCTCGGGCTGTTTCACCGCCGACGCCGCAGCCATCACCTGACCACGGGAAAGGACCGCCAGCCGGGACGCGAACGACCCGACCCGCTCTGGCGCATAGGCCGCGTCACACACCACCAGAAGCACCTTCGGCGGTGAACCACCCTCCAGCGCGACCGCCTCCTGCCAGCCCGGCAGCTCCGGCAGCAGCTCGTTGAGCTGCTCCGGGGTGAGCAGTCGATCGCCCCAGCGGATCCGGCCGGTCGCCTGGTCGAAATGCGCGGCGATCGTGAACCAACCCACGAACGTCCGCAGCGCCTCGCCCGCGAGCACGTCCTGATCCGGCCGGTCCAGGCCCGGCACATAGACCCCGTTCGGGATCACCCGTGCCCGCCCGGCAAGCTCCGCCCAGCCGGGGAGCTTGGTGATCTCGCCCTTCGCCGCGGTGGGCTCGCCGCGGAGGACCGACACGATGTCGTTGGCGCCGCCGTCGATCACCGCGGGCGGCGAGCTCACCTCGCTGGGCTGGACGGTCACGTCCGGTGACGTCGGGGAGATGACCCCGGTGCCGGCCTGGTAGGGCAGCTCCACGGTGACCGTGGCCTGCCCGCGCGCCTCCCGTTGCTCGACGCCGTCCGTGGCGATCGGCTGCCCGGTGGAACGGGTCGTGATCGGGATGTCGGAAGCGGTCAGCCCGCGCGCGTCCTCGTTCAGGCCGGCGAACGCGTGGGACAGCTCCCGCGCCAGGGCGTCCTTGGCGGTCTGGGCGTTCGCCAGACCACCCTTCACCCGGGACCTGAGGCGACGCTTGGCGTACCCGTCGATGGTGACCGCGGGAAGCGACTCGCCCCGCGCCTTGCGCGCCGCGGCCAGGCGCGCGATATCGACGGCCAGCGTGCGCACCGCGGCGTACTCGTGCTCGTCCAACTGGCCGCCGGAGCTGTCGAAGACCAACGTGCGGGGTGGTGGCGCCACGGTGGCGGCGGGTGGTTGGGGCGTCGGGACGTCGCCGCGAAGGATGTCGGTGATCGACGGTCCGGCCTGCTGGATCGCCGTCGACGGTGCCGGTGCCGGCGTGGACCCGATCTGTCCGTACACGTTGACCGGGGTGTCCGGCGGCACGACGGTCAGGATCTCGGTGCGGATCTGCTCCCAGAGCGGGGCCGGCAGCGGGTGCGTCTGGGCGAGCACGACGACGCTCGGCATGCCGGTGCGGGTTCCGGCCAGCTCGGTCGCCTGGCGGGCGGTCAGGCTCCGCGGGGCGATGATCACACCGGCGTGGTCGGTCTTCACCACCCAGTCCGGGCCGAGCGCGCCCTCGCCGGGCCGGTCGGTCCGGGGCAGCCCGAACGGCGTCCGGCCCAGCATGCCGGGGCCGGTACCGGCGGGGAAGAACAGGTACCGGTCGGCGAACGGGGCCGGAGCGCCCGTGCCGCCCAGCGGGAGCGCCTCGTCGAGCCCGGGTGGCCCGGTCAGCGCGCCCTTCGGCAGGCTGAGCGGGACGCCGAGTTCGGTGGCCAGTTCGCGCGCCTGGCGGGGGTTCATCGGCGGGCCGCCGACGACCGTGACGCGTGTCGAGTCGAGCAGGGGCGGCGGAACCGAGGCGAGGTAGCCGGGCAGGTTCGCGAGCGACCCGCCCGCGACGATCAGCTGGAATTCGGTGGGGTCCGGGGCGATCCGGGCCGCGTCCTGCACGGTCTCGCGGTAGCCCGGGTCCGCCGGATCGGACAGCAGCACGCCGACCCCGGGGATCGTGGTCAGCGCCAGCCCGCTCTCCGGCGCTGGGTCGGGCAGCGGGTGCTCGGCCAGCAGCGCCCGCCACGCCGGCACGGCCTCCGGCTGACCGGGTGTCGAGCGCTGGTCCTCGGGCGGCGTCGTCGACAGCTTCGTGTTGACGTGGTCGAGGACCGGTACCGGGTAGGTCAGCGCGAGCGGCACGGCGGGTCCGTATCCGGACGCACCGGTCGGATAGTCGACCGTGATCTGCTCTTCGCCGTACTTCCACCGGTGCGCGCGCTTCCCGTACTGCTGGACGAACTGCTCCTGCGGTGGCGTGATCGCGATCGCGGGTTGGTTGTGCTGGGCGGCCCGTTGCGCCATCACCTTGGTGAGGTCCGGTCCGTGCCGGACGACCTGACCGTCCTCGGTCCACAGTGTCCAGCCGAGCTGGCCACCGGCAAGCGAGACGATGTCGCCGGACCCGTCGGTGGGTTGCTCCACCGCGCCGCCGGCGGCGAGCACGCCGGCCGGGTAGTGCTTCTTCAGCGCGGCGGCGTAGGTCCGCGCCGCCGGCGCCGGCATCGGTTCGCCCGCCGCGTCGCAGGCGATCAGTATCAGCATCGGCGGCTCGCCGCCGTTGAGCGCCACGGCCTGCTTCCATCCGGGCAGCGCCGGCAACACGTCGGCCAGCTCGGCCGGCGACACGTCGCGGTCGCCCCACCGGATGTTGCCGGTCTTCGGGTTGAAGTGGGCCGCGACGGTGTACGAGCCCACGAACGTGCGCAGCGCGTCGCCGGCCAGCCCGTCGCGTACGGCGTCGTCGCTGGGCACGTACACGCCGTGCGGAATCGGTCGGGCGGCGGTGACATCCGGCGTAACCCCGGTGCCCGGTGTGTCCGGCGTCTCCAACCTGTCCGACGGGTCCGACGTGTCCGATGTGGACGCCACGGTCGGCGGGTCCGACTCGATAACCGTGATCGGGCTCGGACCCGGGCTCGGTTGCCGCAGCGCCTTCCCGGACAGCAGGTCCGCGAACGAGTCCAGCAGCTCGGCCGCCCGCGCCGTGCTTCCCGTGCCGCTGGGGACGGAGATTTCCACGTTGATGACGTCGACGTCGCCGTTGCCGACCTGCGGGTAGTGCGACACCGTCATGGACGGCTCGGCGCCGGCTCCGGTGGGCTTCGCCTTGACCAGGGTGGTCCGGCCGTCGGGCATCAGCACCAGCGCACGGCCGCCGACGGTCACGGTACCCATGACGACCGCGTCGCGCCTCGCCGCCAGCGCCTCCAACTCCATGGCCAGCTCGACGATGGCCAGATCGTCGGGCGTGGCGCCGTCGATGGGCGGCAACGGATCCCTGGACAGCCCGGCCGCGGTGGCGGCGTGGGCGGCCTTCCCGGCGAGGCCGGCCCACGCCAGGGTGTTGCCGAACAGGTCGGGGCCGGCCCGCTCGGCGTCCAGCCACGCCGGCAGGTTCAGGTCGTACGTGCCGAGCTTGGCATGGTACGCGCCGACCATCTCCTCGCGGAGCTGCGCGGCCAGCGCGGCCTGGACCTCCGCGGGCACCTGGGAGAGCTGGCCGAGCTTGGCGAACGAGGCCGCCGCTTTCGGCAGCACGGCCTCCAGCCTGGCCTCCTGCTCGAACCGGCCGTCGATGCCGGCCAGAATGTCGGCCAGGTCGTCGGGCCACGCGTCCTGAAGCGTCTGCCGGTGTCCGGCGTAGCCGCTTTCGGCTCCGACCAGCGGGCCCCACACCTCGGCGAAGCGGGTGACGACGAGCTTCCCGATCTGGTCGGCGACCCGCTGCGCGCTGTACGGGGAGACGCGCTGATCGGTCCTCCCGATCCACTGCTCGGCAGCCGTCCGCACCTTGTCGGTTGCCTCCCGCAACGCGTCCTGCAACCGGCTGTGGTATTCGAGCAGGCCCGGTACCTTGTCGGTGAGCCGTTTGACCGCGCTGTCCCAGCCGCGGGCGGCACTGTCGCCGTTGGTCAGCTCGGCCCGGATCCCGTCGAGGTAGGGCTGGGCCCAGTAGGTGAAATGGTTGCGGGCCTCGTCGACGATCTCCTCGGGGTATTCCTTCTTGTCGTCGCGCCGGTGGGCGGCGACCGCGTCGTCGAACGCGGTGTCCAGTTGCGCGCGGAGGGCCTCGACGCGCGGGCCGACGGACCGCCTGGTGATCTCGTGGCCGGCGTTGTGAATGAGATCCCGGTAGTGGTTCTTGAGCGAGCCGATGTCGGGTTCCTGGGCCAGCCGCCGGGTCAGGTCCTCCAGCGCCTTGTCGCCCGGGTTGGCGTTGCGGCGCAGGTAGGTGTCCAGAAGCCCACCGAAACGAAGGCTCAGGTCCCTCTCGAACGCGGTCCGCAGCGCCGGGAGGTCCACGTCGGTTCCGGTACGGCCGAGGTGTTTGAGCTGCGTGTTGGTGGCATCGTCGAACTCGCCCAGCGCCGCCTCGATCGGCTGCCGGAGCCCGCGCTGGGCGCGCAGCCGACGGTCCACGTCGGCGATCATGACGTCGAGCATCTTGTGCCACTCGTGCTCGACCTCTTCGAGTTGCGCTCCGGACAGCCGCCCGGAGCGCAGCCCGGCGAGCTTCTGTGCGTGGCGCTCGCGCAGGAGACTCGTCTGCCCTGCCAGTGCCGTGTCGATGATCGCGGCCGGGTCGCCCTTCCCGCCGGCCTTCCCGCCCGGCTCCTGCTTGTCGCGGCGCGCGTCGTACGCCTGCGCCAGCCTCTCGATGGCCTTGGCCAGACCGGTCTCGAACCGCAGCACCCGATCCCAGTTCTGGCCGAGGTCCGTGACCAGGGCGGCCAGCGTGGTGTCGATCCCGGCTACGACCTCGTCCCGCTGCGACCTGGTGGTGACCGACCGCACCTGGGCGTCCAGCCGGTCGAGGGTGGCTTTGAGGTCGGCGCGGATCGCGTCGGCGGTCGCCTCGGCCGTCCCACGGTCCGTAGCCGCCTCGACGAACTCGGCCAGTTTCTGGTCAAAGGTCTCGCGGACCGTCCGGGTCGCGGCCGACAGGTGTGCGGTGGCGTCGGACCTCGGCACCACCGGCGCGACGAGCTTCTCCGCCCGGTTGGCGAACTCCACCATCTGGTCGTCGAACAGCTGGCGGCGATGGTCGACGAAGGGGTCGGTGAGAACGTTGGTGAACAGGTCCTGGAACGCGCCATGGATCTGCTCGGCCACCTCGGTCCGCACCGGGTCGTCCTCGGTGTCGCCGAGTTCGTCGAGCGTCTGGTGCAGCAGGTACTCGGCGTCGAGCCGCATCGGGAGAATGGCCAACAGCTCGTCGACCTGGCGGCTCGCGTTGACCAGCTTCTCGGTGAGCGCGGTTCCGGTCAGGCCCCGGGTGGCCGCTTCCACCGCATTGACCCGCGTCCGCTCCACGCCGGCCAGGAACTCCGTGCGCAACCGCCCGACGGTCCCGGCCGGCATCGTCCAGCCGCCGACCTCCTGCCAGCGGCGGACCACGTCCTCGAAGTCCCGCCCGGCCTGGTCGCGCTGCTCGATGAGGGTCTCGTGGACGTCGATCCGCTCGGCGAAGGATCCGATCAGGTGTTCCTGCGCGTCGTTCCACGCCTTGGGCGCGTTCTGGACAGGACTGATCTGGCCGACCGGGGTACGCGGCTTGGCCTCCGGGACCTCCGCCTGACCGGCCGGCACGGTCGTGGTCTCGTTCTGTGTCTCGTTCTGCGCCTGGTGCTGCGTGGTGGTCGGCTGGGCCTGGTGGGCCGGGGCCGCCGGAACATTCTCCGCCGGTGCGACCGGCCCGTTCGAGCTACCTGGGTCGATCAGCTCGCCGGCCCGGTCGACGAACCGCCGCATCATCAGATCGAACAGCTCACGCTGACCGTACGGCACGGGCTCGTTCAGTACGCCGGTGAACAGCTCCCGGAACGTCGCGTGGATCTTCGTGGCGGTAGACGCGTCGGCCTGCGTGTCGCCAAGGTCGTTGAGCATCTGGTGCAGTGTGTAATGGGCTTCCAGCCGCATCGGCACCGTGGACAGCAGCCTGTCGACGCGGACGGTCGCCGCGTCCCCGGACCGTTGGCGCGCCTGCTCCACCTCGGCCAGGAACTCGGCGCGTGCCTGTGCCGCCACCTCGGCCGGCAACGTCAGGCCGGTCGTCTGCCAGTCCGTGACCTGCGCGTCGAAGTGCTGACCGGGGTCGACCGGTGTAGTGACGTCGGCAGACGGGATCGCGGCGCCCGGCTCGTGGGTCGGTACCGTCGGCAGCTCGTCGAGCACCGTCTCCGGGGACTGTGTCGACTCGATCGAACTGTCCTTGCCGACCAACGCGCCGGCCCGGTCGACGAACCGCTCCATCATCAGGTCGAAGAGCTGGCGCTGGCCGATCGGCACGGGCTTGTCGAGAATCTCGGTGAACGACTCCCGGAACGCCGCATGGATCTGGTCCGCCGCCCGGATGAGGAACGGGTCGTCGTGCGTGTCGCCCAGCTCGGTGAGCGCCTCGTGCAGCGCTCCTCGCGCCTCCAACCGCATCGGCACCGTGGACAACAACGCGTCGACGGCGGCGGTCGACGCCGGCCCCGAGCGTTGCCGCGCCTGCTCCACCGAGGTGAGGAACTCCGCGCGTACCTGCGCCACGATCTCGGGCGGCACCGTCGCGCCGAACTGCTCCCAGTCCCGGACCTCCTTGTCGAAGTGCTGGCCGATGTCCGACGAGACCCCCTCGGCGGTGCCGGTCGGGGTGTGGGTCGCTGTCGACGAGGTACCGGTCGAGGTGTCCTTCACGGACGTACCGGTCGAGCTGTCCTTTGTGGACGCAGCGGTCGGGGTGTCCTTCGTGGATGTGCTGGTCGGGGTGGTCTCGCGGGTCGGCTGCACCGGTACACTCGGCTTGGCCTTGAGCGGACGCTGGAGCTGGAGGTCGCCGGACTCCGACGGGTTGCCCGACCCGGACGAGTTCCGGGGCGGTCGCGACGGCTGCTTGGTGGTCGCGTCGCCGTCCGGGCGTGTGGTCGGTTCCGGCGGCTTCGGACCGGTCACGCCAGAGTCGGTGTGCGACGGACGGTCGGTGCCGGTGCCCGGCCGGTCCGGCGCGTGGTCCGGCGGGCTCGGCAGGGTGTCGAGCAGATCCAGGGTCTCCAGGGACTCCTGGGGTTCCAGGGACTCCAGGGACTCCAGCAGGTCGAAGGCGTCGGCCTCCGGTGTCGGTAGCCCGTCAGGCACCGACGGCCAGTCCAGGCCGTCGGACGGTCCGTCCTGCGGCCCGTCGTCCGGCGGCTTGGGATCGGTGTGCGGGACGTCCGGCGCGTCGGCCAACGGATCGGCACCGGTCAGCTCGTCACCGCCCAGCTCCGGTACTTTCGGCCGGTACGAGTCGAGGGCCTCGATCCGCCGTTCCCAGTCGGCCAACTGCCGCCGGTACTGCTCCTCGGCGAGCTTCTCGAGGCGTTCGCCATGGCGGTCGAGGAGATCCTGGAACGCCGCCGCGTCGCCGCTCTTGGCGGCGGCGTCCAGGTCGCTCTGGAACTTCATGTACTCGCCGAGCGGCATCCCCGCCGACAGCGCCTCGTCGGAGCGCAGGGCATCGAGCCGGGACCGCAGCGCGAGGTCCGCGCGGTGCTGGCGCAGTTCCTCGATTCGCTGGTCCAGCTTCCGGATCTCGGCGAGCGCCTCGAACGGGCGGCCCTTGCGCACCGCCCGGTCGATACGCTCGTCGAACTTGTCCAGTTCCAACCGGGTCATCCCGGCGGCCAGCGCGTCATCGTGCCGCTTCTGTTGCGACGCCGCCGTGTCGGCGGGTTCCTTGGCCGGCTCCGGGACCGGCGTCTCGTCGGGGGTGACACCGCGCAGCTCCGCCAGCCGCGCGTCGCGTTCGTCGAGAACCTTTGTGACCTTGGACAGGTCGTCGCCGGCGGCCTCGAGCTTCTGCTTCCAGTCGGCGATCTCGTCGGCCGACATGCCGGCCTCGCGCCATTCATCGTGCTGCAACGCATCCAGGCGGTCCTGCCTGGACGCGTCGGTGAGCGCGCCGTTCTGGGCGGCCAGTTCGGCGATCCGGGCGTCCCGCTCGGCCCGCAGCGTGTCCACATCGGACAGCCGGTCCTCGTCGAGGGCGGTCTCGATCTTCTCGTGCCAGTCGGCGATCTCGTCGGCCGACATGCCGGCTTCGCGCCACTGATCGTGGTGCAACGTATCCATGCGGTGTTGGAAGGCCGCATCGGTGCGCGCGTTCTTCTGGGCGGCCAGTTCGGCGATCCGGGCGTCCCGCTCCGCCTCCAGCGCGTGTGCGTCGGACAGCCGGGCCCCGTCGAAGGCGGCCTTGATCTTCTGCTGCCAATCGGCGAACTCGTCGGCGGGCATGCCGGCGTCGGTGGCGGCTTCGTGGGTCGATACCTCCGCCTGCGCCTGTAGGTCGGCGAATCGGGATTGGAATTGTTGCTCGGTCACCTCGGCGATCCGGGCGTCGTACTCCTCGCGCAGTGTCCCCAGGTCGGACAGCCGGTCCTCGGCGAACGCGGTGTCGAACTTCTGCTGCCAGTCGGCGGCCTCGGTCGGGTCCAGCACGACGGCGTCGGGCCGCTCGCGGAGCTGCGTGAGCCGATCGGCCAACCCGATCGGCTCCGTGCTCGGCACGTCCGGCAGGTCGATGTCGTGCGGCTCGTGCGGCTCGCCGACCGTGGAGTCCGGCTCGTGTCCGGAGGTCACCGGGTCGGTCAGCGCCACCACGTCTTTGCCGAGGCGCTTCGGGATCGAGTCCACCAGGTCAGCGAAGCGCTTGTTCCAGGTGGTAGCCGCGTGTTCCAGTCGCTCCCGGTTCCAGGTACCGGTCTGCTCGGCGTCTCCGAAAACCTCGCTGTGCAGGTCGCGGACGTCCTTGAGGAACGCGGACCGGGCGGCCGGCACGTCCGTACCGTTCGTCCCGACAGCGACGGCGTCGAAGCCCTCCGTCGCGGTGGTCAACTGCTCGTCCAGATGGCCGGAGATCATGTCGACGCCGGAGTCGGACAGGTGGTCCAGCACCATGGTCAGGTCGGGCTCGACGAAGACCTCGGTCATCCCGTCCGGGCGGAACCGGGTCCAGCCGTGCTCGGACTGGATCCCGCCGTCCTCCCCCGGCTTGAACCCGCCGTTGGGGACGAGGACGTCCACGTTCGTGTTCTTGCTCAGCTTCGCGGCGAAGGAGTCCGGCCCGCCCTCGCCGGCGTGCTGCGACAGCAGCGCGAGGTGGTCGCCGTCCCAGCCCTCGTGGGCGGACAGGTGCGCGCCGACTAGGTCGGGCAGATTGAATCCGCGGTGCAGGCGGACCATGCCGTCGTACACGTCCGGCGCGACAACCACCTGCCAGCCGGCGACCTTCGGCAACTCACGGGAGTTGTCGATGAGAGCGTCTTCGGTGCGGAGGATGCCGGGCAGTTCCCATGCCTGGCCGCGCTCGACCAGGTACCGCGTGTTCTTCGCGGTGTAGTCCCGATCCGCCCACGGGTTCCGGTCCGGTAGGCCGGCGATGTCGTCCTTGGTGACGAGGTGCTCCCGACCGGCCAGCTCGCCGATCGCGCTCGGTGAGACCTTGCGCAGGTCAACCTTCTGCAGCGCGTCCCAGGCGTCCGGGGAAAGCTTCGTCACGTCGAGGCTGTCGAGCGCGGCCACGGTGTCCGGGACATCACGGCGCAGCGCGAACGTATCGTCGGGTCTGCCTTCGACGCCCAGCATGTACATGACGTCGGCGAGGCTGTCCGGCAGCCGGACGATCCGGCCGTCCGGGGAGAACCGCCACCACCCGCGCGAAGCCGTCACCCGGCCGTCGTCTTCGAGCTTGATCGTCCCATTACCGGCGATGACGTCCTTGCCCGAACCCATACTCATCTTCGCGGCGACCGACTCGGCACCGCCCTTGACCGCCTCGTTGGCAAGTAGGACGAGGTTCCGGTTGGCCGGGCCGTCGTGTTCGAGGAACAGCCCGACCGCCTCGTCGGGCCGGGTGAGACCGTCGTGCAACGGCAGTTGGCCGTCGTACGCTGTGGGCGCGGTCACCACGCTCCACCCGTCGGCCGGCTCGATCGCATTGCTGATTTGGATCAGCTCGTCGTCGATCCCGAACTTGCCTGGCAGGTGCCAGATGTCCTTCGCCCCGGGTACGAGCGCCTTCTGCTCTGGCACGACTATCTCGGCGTGGAGACCGCGGAGACTGCTGAGCAGGCCGGTGTCCAGTGCCCGGGACTGCCCGTCGGGGAAGAACTGGTGCCAGTGCCCGTGGTCGAACCCGTCGCTGGCGTTCAGGTCACCGGTAACCCGCGACGGGTACAGTACCGTGTCGGGGGCGACCACGTCATCACCGAGCTTGTGGCTGAGCCCGGCGGCGAACGAATCGGTCCCGCCGGAGCCGCCCCGTTCGATGATCAGAACGGTCCCCTTGCCCGCCTTCCAGCCATCGAGGCCGAGCAGGTGCTCGCCGAACTCGGCCGGATCGAGCGCCCGGTCCCCGATGCGCACCTTGCCGTCCTCCAGGTTGGACACGGTGACGATGTTGTGGTCGGGCAGTTCCGGCAGGTGCTTGACGTACGACGCGATCCCCGCGTCGGCGCCGAAGTGCAGCGCGCCCCTGGGTCCCTGGCTGAACTCCGGCCGGGTCTGTGGCGCCAGGTCGGCCGGGTCGAGCAGGTGCTCGCGCCCGACCCACGACTCGACCAGCTTGGGATCCAACCCGGCGTGATCCACCTTGGACAGCGCCTGGAGCGCGTCCGGAGAGAACTTGCGGAAGTCGAGCCTGCCGAGCGCATCGGCGACATCGGGGGCGTTCGCCCGGAGCGCGGCGATCCCGTCCTGCTGCGACAGCAGGGCGAAGTCGGTCGCGCCAACCTGGTGTTCGTGCCCTACCCACGACTCGACCAGCTTGGGATCCAACCCGGCGTGATCCACCTTGGACAGAGCCTGGAGCGCGTCCGGAGAGAACTTGCGGAGGTCGAGCTTGCCGAGCGCGTCGGCGACATCGGAAGCGTTCGCGCGCAGATCGGCGACCCAGTCCCGCTCGTGCCCGGCGGCTGCCGCCTCGTACAGGCTGCCGGCAAGGTCGTCCCGCAGCCGCACCGGCTCACCGTCCGGCTTGAACAGGTAGAACCCCTGCTTGGCGACCACCGTGTTGCCCTCTCCGGGGGTCTGCTCGGAGAGGGCCGCGATGATCTGCTTGCCGGACGTCTTGCTCAGCTCCGCCACATACGACCCGGAGAACTCTCCCCTCCCGGCGGCTCCGTCGGCGATGAGCGCGAAGTTGTTCTTCGCGTCGAACCCGTCCTGTTTGCTCAGGTGCTGGTAGAACTCCGCCGGGCCGTGCGACCGGCTGCCGATCCAGATCCCGGCCTTGGTCGCCGGCGGCGCCGACACGATCGTCCAGTCCGTCGGGTGCGGAGTGTCACGCAGGGCCTGTACCAGCTCCGGGCTGACGTGGTTCGTCGGGAAGTGCAGCCCGCCGCGGGCATCGCGCTCGGCGATCTCCACGGTCGGCGGCGGATGCGTGTCCACGCCGAGGTCGTGCATGCTGTCGGTGAGGTTGTTCGACAGTTCCAGCGCGCCGCCCTCGGGCGTGAGCTTCCACCAGGCGCCCAGACCACCGGACTCGATGTCGCGGTTGAGCCCCACGCTCTCCCCCGAGTCCAGCCCGAGGGACTCCAGGTTGAGGTGTTTCGCGACCCCTGCCGCGAACGAGTCGGCGCCGCCGGCCGCCGAGTACGACATGGCCAGGATGAGGTTGCTGCCGTCCACCCCGCCCTGTTTTCACGCAGGTGCTCGGCGAACTGGGCCGCGTTGTACTCCTTTCCGCCGAGGTACACGACCTTGTGTATGGTCTTTCCGTCGTTGACGAACTCGACCTTCGGGCCGGTCACGAACTTCCAACCCTTGATCTTGGGCCATTCCGTCGCGGTGTCTTTGACTCCGGTGTCCCCGAAATGCAGCCCGCCCTTGCCGTCCGAGGTCGGAACCGGGTCGACCGGCGGCCGCTTCTCCAACCCGTGCAGGCTGGCGACCAGGCTGTGGTGCAACGACTCCACGGTCCCGTCAGTCTTGAGCAGGACGAACTTGGCGGCCTCCCCGGACACCACCTTGTTGTTCTGCTCGTCGACCATGAAGCGGGACGCCACCGCGTCGACGCCGAGATGGTGACCGACCTGCCCGGCGAACGAGTCCGCTCCACCCCGCCCGGCGAAGTCGCCGATGATCGTGAGATTCTGGCCGGCCCAGTCCGGCTGGGCCTTCAGAATCTCGGCGAACCCGGCCGCGTCAACCTGTTCGCCGTGGATCCAGACCTTCGAGTCCTCGACCGGGCCTACCGTGATGGTCAACCAGCCGGGCACCTTGGGTGCCTTCTCCCCGAGGCTGATCTGCCGCGGATCGTCGGTGAAGTGCCACACCTCCTTGCCGCGCGAGTACGGCTCGGGTGCCGGTCGGGTCGAGGAATCGTGGGTCTGGCCCGGGTCATCGTGGACCGACGGCGGTCTCGACGACTCGTGCGACGACGTGCTCGACTCGTGCGGCGGCGGGATCGATGACCGCTGCGGCGGCAGGTCGTGCGAGTGCGCCTGTTCCGGGCGGCCGGTGCCGGTGGCATGGCCGTTGGAGCCGTTGGAGCCGTTGGCGCCGTTGGCGTGCGTCGCGGTCGACGCGGAGGTCGGCTTGACGATCTCCGGGTCGATGGTCGGCGCGGACCGCCCGTTGCCGGCCGAGCCGTTGGGCTCGTCCGCCGACATGCTCTTGACCTTGATCGGTTCCAGCGGCTTCGCGTGGACCGTGATGTCGTTGCCGTCGCTGGTCTTGTCCGGCCGGAACAGGACCTTCTCCGCATACGGCACGGTGGTCGGCGTGCCGTCCGCCCGCAAGGGTGTGGCGTCCCTCGGCACGGGCCCGTTCAGCGCGTTCCGGTCAACCACGACCGGCATGCCGAACTTGTCCGCCAGCGCCTTCGCCGACGCCGGGGTCAACTCCCGCCCGCCGACGTCAGCCATCATCGATCCGCCGGTGCGCAGGTCCGACTTGATCGAGGTGACGTAGGAGTCGAACAGCTTCGGGCTTGTTGTCGGCCCCTGGACAAGGGTCATCGCCTTCGAGTCGACCGGAGTGTGCAGCCCCTCGGCGGCCGTCACCGACCCCATCGTCGGACCGCCCGCCACGCCCTCGACGACCACCACGCCCGCCGGGGTGTGTATCAGGGCCAGCCCGCCATCCCCAGGCGCCGGCAACAGCACCGCCGCCGGCGAGTGCTCCCACGCCGGCACCTCGCCGCTGGGGTGCAATGTGAACGGCGGCGGCCGGTCGGCGAACGGCGGCGGTACGTGCGTCTCCGGTGGCTTCCCGGCGTGGTCGTGAATCAGGTCGCCCGCGGTCGGCGAGTGCGTTCCCGGTGCGCCGTCCGTCGGTGTCCGGACGTCCCCGGATCCGGAGTGCGCACCGTTCGCGTTGCCGTTGTGCGCCCCGTTCGCGTTACCGGTGTGCGAACCGTTCGCATTGCCGCTGTGCGCCCCGTTCGCATTGCCGTTGGGCGCACCGTTCGCCCCGTTGGTCCCCGGCACCTGAGTTTCCGACGACTTCCCGAGGCCGTTCGATGTCTTGGTGTCGAACTCCCCCGTGACCGGGTTGACGTGGTGCGACTGCCCGGCAACGTCCGTCACCCCGTTGCCCGAATGCGGCGCCAGTTCGGGCGCCGGACCGAACAGGAAGTTGTTCTCGGGTCTGGTGAGCGGACCGAGTGGATCGTCTTCCCTCGCCGGATGAGTCTGCTCGACCGGCTGCCCGGCCACCGGTGCGTTGGCAGCGTTCGGGTTCGCGGTCTCGGTCGGATGCGGGTTCGGGTTCGGCTCGGCACCGTTCGTCGGCTCGTGGCTGAGCTCGTGGTACGGCGGCGGCGGCTCCGGGAAATCGGGATTCTCGCCCCCGGGAGGGGGTCCGCCCTTCTTCTCGGAGAAGCCGGACTTGTCGGACCCGAAGCCGTCGACGCCGCCGCCGTTCGATCCCCTGTCCTTCCACAGGTCGATAAGCTTGTCGATGAACGTGTCCAGCGAGAAGTTCGGATGGTCGAGCTTGGCGTACTCCTTCGTCTTGTGGTGGATGCCGCCCATAAAAGCGCCGGACAGGAATGCGCCGGCGATACCCTCCCCAGTCCGGCTGTCCGGGTCCACCATCACCGGGACGAAGTTGCCCATCATGTTCTTGAAGATCGTGACGCCGATGCTCTTTCCGCCGGGCAGGAACCGCAGCGGCCCCAACATCCATTCGGTCGCCGCGCCGAGGGCCGCCAGGCCGGCCCCCTTGGCGATCTCGCCGGCGTCGACGTCCTGGGGGCTGCGGGTGTGCAGCACCAGGACCTGAAACTCCTGGATGGCCAGGTTCAATCCGGCCATGACCAGCCCCGTGATGCCCGCCTTGACCGCGAGACGGATGAGCATCCGGGCGATCTGCTGCTGGAGGGTACGGATCACGATCGCCGCGGCGGCGTCCGCCGCGGGCGCCGCGGCGCCCCAGGTCATGATCTTCAACACAGCCATCTTGGCCAGCAGGAACATCACGTACGCCGACATCGCGATGATGGTCATCTTGGCGGCCTGGACATCGCGCGAGAAGTCGGCGGTACTCTTCTTGAGGTCCCCGATCATGCCGTCCAGGACCGGCAGCAGCGACTTGGCGCCGTCGTTGAGCGCCTTGAGGTGGCTGATCGCCTCGTCGATGGCCGGGCCGTGGCCGGCCTGACGAATGTTGTGCTCAGCGACGACAAGCTGATCGGCCAGTGGTTTGATGTTCTTGCCGAAGGTTTCCCAGACCTCACCGACCTGGCGGAGCTTGTCCTCATCCTGGGGCGGCCAGCTCTGTCCGGCCAGGATAAGGGTGATCCACGCAAGTGCGGGCGGTGGTCCTGGGATCGTCATGGCACTACCTGTCGGCTGCTACCGGTTGTTGGCCGCGTCTGTTTTCTCGTAGTTGTCGGCCATGGTGTAGTAATCGTTCTGCTTCAACCGGAGGTCCTTTGCCGAGTCGTGCAGCGACTTGATCGCGCTGTCGCGGGCCGGCACGTAGTTCTCCGCGAACTGCCTGCCCATCCCGTCGTTGCCCCAGGGCTCGCCGAGTACGCCGAGGTCAGTCGTCAGCTTGTCGGTGGAGGTGGTGATTGTCTTGATGGGCGGGTCGAAAGCCTTGGCCACGACCCGCAACTGGTCCGCTGATGCCTGTACTGAACCGTTGCCTGCCATACCGAGAACTACCCGTACGCGAATACCGTGGTTCAACCGGCGTCATGGGGAGCCCTGATCGGTGGGTGCCGATGCGTCCCCCGCGGCCGGCTCGCCGCCGCCTCCGCCGAACAGTGCCTGGAGGTCGGTGCCGTCGTCGAGGGTCATCGCCGACTGGGCGAGGATGTCGACGATCGGTTGTGGCAGGGTCATCATGTCGCCGAGCGTGTGGGCCCAGTCGTGGTTGCCTGCCAGCACCGCGTCGATGTCGACGCCCGCGGGCAGCGCGTCCGCGGCGTTGTTCCACAGCCGCTCCCGCGCCTGAACCTTCGCGTCGGCGATCGTCTCGAGGATGATCTTCGCGAGGTCGTTCGGCGCGAGGGTCTGGTACGTCTGGCCGTGAAACTTGAGGTCGACGATGTCGCCGGCGCCGTTGACCGTCACCGACACCTGGCGGCGCTTGGACCGCGCCGTCACGTTCACATCGGTCGCGTTCTGCTGAAGCCGCATCAGGTCATCGCGCTGTTTCTCCATCTGCGCCATCATGTCGCCCAGCGCGGATTCGAACGCCGATGTCATCGATCCATACCTCCTTGTACTGAACACGCGCCCCACTGACCGGGAGTTACGGCGCCGGCCGGCCGAGTACCGCCTCGCCTTCGGCGTAGGTGCCCCAGATCTCGTCGTCGTCGGGCAGGACCTGGCTCTGCTGGGTGCCCCCGGTGCCCGGGCCGCCAGCGCCGCCGGGTCCCATCAGGAATGGCGCGACGCCGCCTCCGCCGGCCGCACCGGTCGATGTGCCGGCCGTTGCCGCGCTGTTGGCGACGAACGGAACTGTCGACGCACCGGCACCCGGCGCGGTGCCGGGCGCACCTGGGCCGGCGCTCGTCAGGTAGCTCGAGGCGCCCTGCGGTCCGGGATTCTGCGCGGACACGAGGTATCCCGACTGGGTGCTTCCGGTCGGGGTGCTTCCGGTCGGGGTGCTTCCGGTCGGGGTGCTTCCGGCCGGCGAGCTTCCGGTCGCCGGCTGGGTCGACGAGGACGGCCCGTCCGGAAGCTTGGGGCTGACGATCGCCTCCCCGCCGCGTTTCGGTTCGACGCTCTGGCCGCCGGACAGCGCGATGTCGGGCTTGTGGTCACCGTTGACGTCGATACCCTTGATGCCGTCGGGTGTCGTCGCCAGCGGCGCGCCCTTGAGGATGGTGCCGTCCATGCCGATGTCCGGCCGGCCGTCGCCGTTGACGTCCACGCCGCGGACGCCGTCGTGGGCCACGATGGGCGCGTGCGGCAGCGGCTTGCCGTCCATGCCGATGTCCGGCCGGCCGTCGCCGTTGACGTCCAGCCCGCGAACGCCGTCGCAGGTGACAATCTTCGCGTCGGGCAACACCTGGCCACTGATGCCGACGTCGGGCACACCGTCGCCGTTGACATCGATACCGATGGTGCCATCCGGGCCCTGGCAGATCGGGGCGTCCTTGAGAATCTCGCCGTCCATGCCGATGTCGGGCTTGCCGTCGCCGTTGACGTCGACGCCGCAGACCCCGTCCACGTCCACCGTTCTGCAGCCCGGCAGGGGCTTGCCGTCCAGCCCGAGATCCGGCTTGCCGTCCCCGTCGACGTCGATGCCGGTGACGCCGTCGGCCGTGGCCTTCGGCGCTCCGGACAGCGCGCGATGCTCGGAATCCAGGTTCCCGTGGTCGCTCACGGGCGTGGCCGAACCTCCGGGCGGGTAGCTGCCGGTGTCGGGGCTCGACGAGCCGCCGGGGCCAGTCGTCCCGTCGCCGTCCTTCTTGTCGTCCTGCCCGTAGCCGTCTTTCTTGTCGTCTTTCTTGTCGTCCTTCTTGTCGTCCTTCTTGTCGTCCTTCTTGTCGTCCTTCTTGTCGTCCTTCTTGTCGCCTCCTCCGCCCGGACTGCCGCCACCGGGACTGCCACTACCGGAACCCTTGCTGTTGCCGTCTTTCTTGTCGTCTTTCTTGTCGTCTTTCTTGTCGTCCTTCTTGTCGTCCTTCTTGTCGTCCTTCTTGTCGTCCTTCTTGTCGTCCTTCTTGTCGTCCTTCTTGTCGTCCTTCTTGTCGTCGTTGGTGTCTTTGTTGTCTTTCGGGTCCTTGGTGTCCTGGTCGGACTTCGCCTTGGCGAGATCGTCCGGCGTGGCAGCGATGGCCTTGAGCTCGCCCTCGACCCGCCGGTACTCGTTGACCAGCGAGGTAAGGACCTTCCGGGCTTCCCGGTTGATCCCCTCCTCGTCGGGGTTCGTGGTGGTTTTACGGTAGTTCGGCACGGTGACGTCGCGGTACTCGCCGATGTTGGTCTGCGCGGTGCGAAGGGCGCTGGCAGCGCTACGCAACTCGCTGCCGTAGTTTTGCAACGGCTCAATCGACTGGCCGACGAACTCGATGTAGTGTCCGACAACGCCGCGGAACGCGTCGGCGGCCGGGCCGGTCCAGGCCTTGTTGTCCGTCAGCCCCTGACCGGCGTCCTTGACGACCCAACCGAGGTCGTCGTAGGAGTCGTCGAAACTCCGACCGGCGTTCTCCATCGTGGATGGGACACCGGCCATGATCGCCTGGTACACCTGCTCCAAGTTCATCGATTCGTAGTTGCCGGGTGGGTCCGCCACGTCGATCCCCTTTCACATCCGCGCCATCCGTGATCGGCACGTCGCGCCTAGTTGCCCCCGTCAGGGGCCACGGGCTGGTAGCTGTTGTCTTTGTCGCCGACTTTGTTCAGGCCGGGCATGTTCTTGTTGGCGTCATCGACAACCGTCTGGATGTCGGACGCCTCCATCTTGTTCTCCTCTTCGGTGGTCTTGTAATTCTCGGCCACCTTCCACAGATCGGTGCTGATGCCGTCGGTTGCCGTCTTGAGTTTGGTGAGGTAGGTCTTCAGGGAGGTGGCGCGCTTTTGCAGCACGCCGCTGAGCGTCGTCGCCTCCGCGAAGCTGCCCGGGTTTATCGTGACGTTGGTGACGGCTGTCTGGGCGGGTGCGATGTCATTTTTGGAGATGTCGTCGAACTTGTAGCTCAGTGCTTTGATCGCGTTGTCATCTGCATTGACCATTACCTTCTCCTTCGTAGCGTTGCCGCGGGCGGTCAGAACCGGCGCCCGCTCTGCTCCGGAAAACCACCGGCGGAAGGTTGCGGGCGGGGCCGGGACCGCACTGGACGTGCCGGTTCGGCCGGCGCCTCCCAGGCGGCCTCGGACGCCTCGTCGTCCTCGTCGCGGCTCGGCCGGCCGAGTACGGACAGCACCATGAGGTCGTCGTCCGCCCAGACGTCGTCCTCCTCCTGGAGCCAGGTCTCACGCTCCTTCGTCTCGCCCACGTGTGGCGGCATCATCGGCGGCATCATCGGCGGATACCGGCCCGCGGCCGCCGTTCCGGCTGCCGACGCGGCGCCCTGCTGCGCACTGACCGTTTCGGCGACGGGCACGCCACCGACCACGGGGCGCCCGGGGAAAGGCGCCGGGGCGGCTCCCGGCCCCGGGATCACCTGGCCGTCCGGGGGCTGGCCGCCGGCGTTGCGGCCCGCGCCGAAATCGCCCCCACCGAAATCGCCACCGCCGAAATCGCCACCGCCGGGGGTGGGAGTGCCCGGCGGCAGCGGTGTGCCGTGGACGTCGGTGTCGGGCCGCCCGTCACCGTTGAGGTCGAATCCGGGGTTGCCGTCCGGCCCCGTCACCAGCCGGCCGCCCGGCGGCCCGCTGCCGCCGTCGAGCGCGTGGCCACCGAGGTCCACGTCAGCCACCCCGTCGCCGTCGAGGTCGACCCCGTTGGTGCCATCCGGCGAGCGCACCACCTTGGATCCTGGCGGCAGGTTCCCACCGGGAAGTACGTTGCCGCCGAGCCCGACATCGGGTATCCCGTTGCCGGTCAGGTCGAAGCCGCGATCGCCGTCGGGTGAGGTCACCAGGTTGGACGGCGGTGGTGGCGGCGGCGCGGCGGCCGAGGCCGGTGGCAGATTCCCGAGATCCGACGGGAGGGCCGAGTTGTCCTGGCCGCCGGCCGTGCCGGGGACCTCCGGCGGTGGCGGCGGCTCGAAACCGTCGGGGCCGTCCGGTTGCGGTGGTGGCGGCGGGTTGGCGGTCGACGAGTCGTCGGGCGAACCGTCGTACACGTCGGCGACCCCGTCACCGTCCGAGTCCGGAAGATCCGGCGGCGTCGGGGTGTCCGGCGCCGGTGGGTTGGCGGTCGACGGGTCGTCGGGTGAGCCGTCGTACACGTCGGCGACCCCGTCGCCATCGGAGTCCTTGAGATCCGGCGTCTTGGTGTCCGGCGGCGGCGGGTTGGCGGTCTTCGGGTCGTTGGGCGCGTAGTCGTACACGTCGGGGACGCCGTCGCCGTCCGTATCCTTGAGCTTGTCGTTGAAGTTGCCGGAACCGTTCGGGCTGGTCGGATCGGCCACGTCCCCCCACACCGGTTTCGCCGGCATGGCCTTCATCGTGGGGTAGATCTCCTTGTATCTGGTTTCGAGGGTGTTCAGCGCGTCGACGTAATCCTTGCGGTGGGTGGAGTAGCTGTTCCGGTAGTTCTTGTCGACATCGTGGTACTTGTTGAAATACGCGTCTATCGTGCCCTGGGTGACGTTGTTTTCGAGCTTGCGGGCACTGTCGATGAGAGCGTCACGGAGGTTCGGGTCTTTCCACACGTTGTCGAGGTCGCCGAGCGCCGCGTTGCGGGCGACGATGTATTTCTGGATCGCGTTGAAATGGGCCCACGCCGCGTCATAGGATGCCTGCGCGTAGACCTTCGCCCGGTCCACAAGGTCGTTGAGGTAGTCCTGTGGCGGTACGATCACCTTCTTATATATGTCGGCACCCGGGCCGGACCAGGTCTTCGCCAGCGAGGCGTACGAAGTGGCCAGGTCGTTACTGATCCCAACCAGCTGGTCGTGGACCTGGTTCAGGCTTTGAAACGCATTGTTCGCGTCCTTGTAGATATCCCAGTCCACGGTCGCGCCGTCGGTGCTCAGCATCGCCTTTTCGAACCAGATGTGCAGGCGGTGCGTCTCGTTGCTCCAGTACGCGATGAGCGTGTTCGCCGCGTCCATGTAGACGCCCACCGCTAGCCCTCCGGGTTGGGTGCCTGCGGGCGGCCGAGCGTTCCGTCGCCGGCGGCCGTCTCGCCGTCCCAGTCGTCGTCCCCGATCAACCAGGTCTTGCGTTCCTCGCGGCTCTCGCCGCCCATACCGGCGCCGCCGAGGTACGGGGCCATCCCCCCGGGGCCGCCGCGCGCCGTCCGCGCCAACCCGTCGGCCGCTTCCGCCGGTCGGCCGATCGCCTCGGATCCCGAACTGGTCAATGCACTGCCCCGGCTGCCCGAGCCCTCGGAGCCGAGGAAACCGCCACTGGTCAACCGGGTCGGCACGCCGCCCGGACCGAACCCGCCGCCCCCGACCATCGGCACCATCCCCAGGCCCGGCGTAGGCAGGCCGGGCCCGACCACGCTGCTGGGCGGCAACGACGCGCTCGGCGTTGGGGTCACGATGTGTGTGCCCGGCGCGGGCGTGAAGGACGTGAGCAGGCTGTTGGGGTCGCTGCCACCGTGCGACAGATCCAACGAGGGCACACCGGAGTGGCCCATGTCGACGTCCACCAACTGGTGATCCGGGACGGGCGGTGCACTGCCGGGGTGGTAGATCAACGACGACGACCCACCGGGCGCGTCCGGCGGGCCCGCACCGTCCGGGCGCCCGATGGAAGGCGCGCCAGGCCCGCCGTCGGATGGCGACGTCGTCAGGAACGAATTCGGTGCGCCGCCATCCGGTGTGGCCGGACCGCCATCGGCAGGCGCGGGGGTGCCCCCGTCGCCGGCCGCCGGATCGGCGGCGGCAGGGTCAGTGCCGTCGCCCGCGGCCGGATCCGTGCCGTCGCCACCCGGACCACCGTCGCCACCCGGACCACCGTCGCCACCCGGACCGCCGTCGCCACCCGGACCGGCGTCCGCCTCGGCCGGGAGCTCGGTGAGCTTCTGCCCGCACGTCTGGTACGCCTGGATCACCTTGTTGAGGATGCCCTGGGCCTGGCCGTTGATGTACTGCTGCTGCTCGGCCGTGTAGGGCACCCCGTTCGTCTGCTGGGTGTCGGCAACCTGCTGCTGGTACGTGGCGATGTCGCGCTGACCGTCGGACAGTGCCTTGCCAGCGTCCCGCAGCGCCTGCCCGTACGGCTGGATCGCGGAGCCGTTGGTCTGCGCCTGCTGCGCGTAGGTGTTGGCCACCGGGACGAAAGCCGAGGCCGCCGGACCCTGCCACGCGCCGTCGCCACCGCTCACGATCGACTGGACCGCCGCCGTAGCGTCCGTGCCGGCCTGCGTAATGTCCTTCGAGGCGTCGTCGAACGCCTGGGCGGCGGTGTCGAAGGTGTCCGGCTGCCCGGAGTTCAGCGCGGCGGCGATCTCGTCGATCGTGGTCAAGTTTCCCGTGTCGGCCATGATGTCTGGTCCTGCCTTTCTCTCCCTGCTGTCCCCGCCAGCGTCACTATGGGTATACCTGGTTGTTGACGTGCAAAGGATCGGGGTCGTCATCGATCGGGGGCTTGTCGGGCTCGGTCGGAGCGCCATCGGTGCCGTCGCCGTTGGCCGCGTCCGGCGGCCCGGAGTGCCACGATCGGGGGGGCTTGGTTTTGTCTTCCGGCGAGTCCCCGTCGGCCGTCGGACCGGCTACCGAAGGCGTGCTGCCGTCCGACCCCGGGCTGGACGTGATGTTGCTGTAGGAATCCTTCGCTACGCCGACCACGCCGCTGAGCCGATCGGCGTCGTCCTTGTTGAGGTCGTTGGTGTTCTTGTAGACGTTCGACAGCGTGATCATCTTCTCGCCGGTCTGGTCGAAGTAGTCGGCGGAACCGGTGACGCCCGTGGACAGGAGATGGGCATTCGTATTGAACTTGTTCATGAACAGGTTCGCGGTCGGGAAAGCACCCGCGCTGATCTTCACGTTGGAGAAAAGCTCCAAACCACGCAGCCGACCCGCCAGCCCCTGAAGGGTCTGACCATGCGTGGCGATCGCGGTCGGATCCACGGTGACCGGGTTGTCGTTACTGTTGTCGCTGTTCGGCTCGGCCATGGTTGGCGCCCCCCTCTCCGGTGTCTGGTGGGGTGGTCACCCGGGTGCGGGGGTACCCAGGGTGACCACCCGGCTCCACGGTGGACCTACCACATCGACATGTTCTTCTGTTCGGTCCGCTGCATCCGGTCGAGCATGGACTCGAGCGCGGGTGCGGTCTTTTCACCGAGGATCCGGTTCATCTCCAGAATGTTGGCATCCCATTGCTTCTTGTGGATGTAGTACTGATCCTGGGCGATACCGGTCCACAGACTCAGCTTGCTCTCGGCCTCCCGCATCAGGTCGGCCAGGTTGTTTTCGATGAACAGGTTCGAGGTGTGCAGCTCCTGGGACACGTAGTCCATGCTGTGCGGATCGTACGAATAGGTCGGTTGACCCATGTGAACTCCTTGGTGTGTGTCGTTTCGTAGCCGGCGTCACGCTAGAAGAAGGTGGCGGCCCCCGCGTTGTCCGACTCGGTGTTTATCTGGTGCACGGCGTTCGTCCGGAGGATGTCCGCCATTTCGTCGAGATGGCTGACCAGCTTCTCGGCCTCGGTGTGCCAGCGGTCGTGGGTCTGCTTGAACGTGGTCGCCGAGGCGCTGTCGTACTTCATGTCGTTGACGTCGATCTGGAGTTGGTTGATCTTTTGCTTGATGTCCCCGCAGTGGGTGTTGAACAGAGTCGCCGCAGCCTGTTGGCCAGTGCTGTCAGCCGAGGTGGGATTGGTGGCCATGGATCAGGTCCTCTCCTGTCTGACCGTGTCGTCGGTCGCCGGCCGGATGTGCCGGTTGGTTGTGGTTGCGGCCCCTGTGCGGGGCCCGGCGAAGGTTGTCGGGCTACCTCCCTCCCGACTGAGCGCCGCCGCCCGCTCCGACCACCCGGCCGATCGGCTCGGTGGCCCGCGCGGCGGCTGGATCCAGTGGCGGGCCGACCGGCACCAGGGCCAGCAGCGTCGCCGGCACCGGTATCGCGGTCGCTTCCTCGTAGCCGAGCACCTGGCTGACATCCTTACTGGGCAGCGGATACCGCACGCCGGTGTCGACCAGCAGGTACAACGCGCCGTCGGTGGCTCCGGGCGCCGGCTGGTCGCGCATGAGCAGACCCGCGCCCGGGTCGACCACCACCCGGTCGGCCAGCAGCCGGTCCCCGCCGCCGGCGGCCGCCGGTCCCCCCGCTGCCCGTGCCGTCGACGCGATGCCGATCTGGGCGGCCGGGCCCGTGCCCGCGTTCATGCTCAGCCGGACGCACGGCACCGAGCCGGGCCCGACGGCAGCGAGCTTCGGTGGTGTCGGTGGCAGCTGCGGGTTGATCGCGCTGATCCCCGACCGCGGTGCGGCGCCCAGCCCGGCGGTACTCAGTGACAGCACCTGCACGGACCCGGTCGGATACGCCTGCTTGGTCTTCGGGTCGGCGAGCAGCAACGCCGCGCCGGTCGGGGTGACCGGCGCCAGGCCGTCGGCGAACACTACGTAGTACTCGTTGCTGGCGCCCCCGACGAAACCGGATACCTGATACAACTGACCGATGAGCGTCGGATGGCCGTCCACGGCCGGTCCGGGCCGTCCGCGCCCACCGATGTTCGGTGCGACCAGGTCCGGTCCGGCGGGCACCGCGTTGAGCCATGGCCAACCCACCGGGCTCGGCTGGGCCGAGGCGTACCCCATCGCGGCGAGCGCCGCGCCGCTGAGCTGCATCCGGCGCCCGCTCCAGGTCAGGTAGGTCTGGCCGGTCGGGGCCCGGGCGAGCAGCGCCTCGGCGGTGTTGACCGGCGTCATCGCCGGGTGGCCGCCCACCCACAGCGTCACGAACGGCTGTGGTGCGCCGGTGGCGTCCTGCTGCACCGAGGAGCAGACCAGCCAGCCGCGCCCGTCGGTGCGCTTGGGGTCGGGTAGCGCGTCCGGCGCGGACGGGATACCCACCGGCAGGCCACGGGGCACGCCGCGCAGGGACCGCTGCGACACCCGGGCAACTGATATGTCACTGCCCAGGATCAGCCGGGCCGAGGCGTAGTTGAGCACCGGCCGCAGCTCGTTGTCGACGAACACGTACCGGGCACCGGTTTCCTTCTCCACCACCAGCGCACCGGGATGCCGCCACGACTTGGCACCGCCGGGAGCCAACACCCCGGAGACGGCGAACCCGGCCATCACGAGACCGGCGATCAGAATCCCGGCGATCGTGCCGACGCTGAACCGGCGCACCGGCGAGATCGGGGTGTCCGGGTCGGCGCGCTGGATGGCCGACACCAGCCGACCCACGACGAAAGCGTGTGCCTGCACCTGGTCGCGGCGGCTCTGCACGGTCTACCTCCCTCATGCCTTGGGTTGTCCGGTCGGAGCGTCGAGCAGCGCCACCTGTACCAACCGGCTACCGGTGCGGCGGTGGACCAGCTGACCCCGTCCGGGCGGGAGCTTGAGCGGCTTCGCGTCGCCGAGGAAGGTGCCCTCCTCCCGCGGACAGGACATCAGCAGGCCGGGGGTACCGAGGTCCCACATCCGGCGGATCATCGGATCCGTCATCGCCCGGATCGAATTGGACGCGCTACGCGCCACGACGACGTGCAGCCCGATCTCCGCGCTCTGGGCCAGCAACTCGATGAGCGGCTCGCCGGGACAGTCCATGACCCCGCTGAGCATGTCGTAGTCGTCGATGAGCACGAACAACCGCGGCCCGGTCCACCAGTCCCGTTTGGCCAGCCGGTCGGGGGTGATGTCGGCGCCCGGCATCCGGTCCCGCATGACCGGAACCCCGCGCTTGAGCAGTTCCTTCAACGCCGGGCTGGACAACACGTATCCGACCAGGTAGTCGGCCGGGACGGCGTCCTGGATCCGGCGGCGCGGGTCGGCGAGCACGATCCGCGCCTCCTGCGGGCTGAACCGCCGGGTGATCGCCTGTGCCATCAGCCGCAACAGGTTCGACTTGCCGGATTCGGTGTCGCCGAAGACGATCAGGTGCGGCGTGCTGCCGAAGTCGTGCCAGACCGGTTCGAGCCGCTCCTCCTCAAGCGCGTACGGCACCCGCAACTCGCCGGCGTCCGGGACGGCGGGTAGCACCGAAGCCGGGAAGGTGTGCGGCAGCAGCCGTACGCCGGGCGCGGGTGGGCCGGTCCAGTGGTCACGGATCCGGGACACCAGCGCGGTCAGCGCCTCGCTGACATCGTCCGAGCTGGTCCGGCCGTCGATGCGGGGCAGCGCGGTCAGGTAGTGGTACTTCTCGGCCGTCATGCCGCGGCCGGGGACCTCGGGTACGTCCTTGGCCCGGCGGAAGTCCATTTCGGACTCCATCGGATCGCCGAGGCGCAGCTCGAACCGGGTCTGCAGGACATCACGCAGCCATGGCCGGATCTCCGACCACCGGCCGGCGGCGACGATCAGGTGGATTCCGTAGCTGAGGCCGCGGGTGGCCACGTCCTGAAGCTGCTGTTCCAGCTTCTCGTAGTCCTGACGGATCGTGAACCAACCGTCGATGATCAGGAACACGTCGCCGAGCGGCTCGTCGGCGAACCGGCCGTCGGCGCGGGCGCGGCGGTAGGCGGACATCGAGTCCAGGCCGTTGCGGGCGAACATGTCCTCGCGGTAGTCCAGCAGCGCGGTGATCTCGGCGACGGTACGGGTGACCCGGTCCGCCTCGCGGCGCTGGGCGACGCCGCCGACGTGCGGCAGGTCCGCCAGGGTCACCATGCTGCCGCCACCGAAGTCGATGATGTAGAACTGCACCTCGCGTGGCGTGTGGGTGAGCGCCAGGCCGGCCACCAGCGTGCGGATGAGGCTGCTCTTCCCGGTCCGCGGAGCGCCGACGACCGCGACGTGTCCCTTCGCGCCGTCGAGATCGGCGTACAGCGGATCGCGCCGCTGGTCGTATGGCCGGTCCACGTACCCGACCGGTACCCGCAGCCCGCCGTGCGGGGCGCCGAAACCGCGCTGGGGGTCCACGGTGAGCTGTGGCAGCATCGCGTCCAATGTGGACGGCTCGTCGAGTGGCGGCAGCCAGACCCGGTGTGCCGGCGGGCCACTGGTGCGCAGCCGTTCGACGATCACCTGGAGGACGGTCTCGATGCCGGGCTCGTCGGGATCCGGAACAACCTCCGGCACCGGCTCGGGCTCCGGGCGGCGCACCGGGAACACGCCGCCGACCTCGAACGGGACGATGCGGGTGTCGCTCACCGTCCGGGTGGTGCGCCGCCGGCCCTGCTGTGGGCACACCCCGGACGAGTACGCCGCACGGAACCGCACGAGCGTCGTCGTGTCGGTACGCAGGTACCCGGCGCCGGGCTGCAACGGTTGCTCGTACGCGTCGCCGGTGCCGATCACACTGCGGGACTCCATCGCCGAGAACATCCGCAGACCGATCCGGTACGACAGGTGCGTCTCCAGCGTGTGCACCCGGCCCTCCTCGAACCGCTGCGAGGCAAGCAGCAGGTGCACCCCGAGTGACCGGCCGAGCCGGCCGATCATCATGAACAGGTCGATGAACTCGTTCTTGGTCGCCAGCAGCTCGCCGAACTCGTCGACGACGATGACGAGCGTGGGCAGCGGTTCCAGCGCGGCGCCACCGGCGCGGGCCCGCTCGTACTCGTGGATCGAGGTGTGCTTGGTCTGGCGCAGCAGTTCCTGCCGGCGGTTGAGCTCGCCCTGGAGAGCGTCCTGCATCCGGTCGACCAGGGGCAGCTCGTCCGCGAGGTTGGTGATCAGGGCGGACACGTGCGGCAGCCCGTCCAGGCCCAGGAACGTGGCGCCGCCCTTGAAGTCGACCAGCACCATGTTCAGCTTCTCCGACGAGTGGGTCAGCGCCAGCGACAGGACGAGCGTGCGGATCAGCTCGCTCTTGCCCGAGCCCGTCGCGCCGATGAGAATGCCGTGCGGACCCATGCCGCCCTGCGCCGACTCCTTGAGGTCGAGCTCCAGGGGCTGCCCGGCGCCGCTGACCCCGATCGGCACCCGGAGGTGGTCCCAGGCCGTGCGGCTCTGCCACAGCGCGGTCGGATCCATCCCGCGCAGGTCGGCGATGCCGAGCAGGGACGCGAGATCGGTGCTCACCGAGGACGCCTCGATGGGCCGGGCGCCCCCGCTGAGCCGGTACGGCGCGGCCAGGCGGGCGAACGCGCGCGCCCGGACCAGGCTCAGCCCGTCCGGCCGGCCGATGTGTACGCTCTCCTGCTCGCCGAGCTTGCTGACCGACACCTTCTCCATCCGGTCCGGGCGGACCCGTAGCCGGAGCGTGGTATTCCCCGCGTCCCACGGCACCGCGCCGTCCACGTCGATGGCGACCAGGTTCCGGTAGCCGGGGCCGGTGAGCCGGTGGTTGGTCGGCACCACCGCGCCGTCGAGGACCAGGATGACGAACGGTTCCGTGGCGGTCGGGATGGCGCCCGGCTCGAACCGGGCCCGCTCTTCGAAGTCCTTGGCGCCGAGCAGCGCCTCCAACATGTCCCAGTCATCGCTGACCAACCGGCACGAGCCGGCCGCGTCGAGCTGGTTGGTGTGCTGGGCGTGCGGCAGCCATTTGACCCAGTCCCAGTACCGCAGGCGGTCGGTGCCGGAGAACACCGCGACCTTCAGGTCCTCACTGGAATGGAATGTCGAGGCCTGGGCGATGATCGCGCGGGCGATCGCCCGGGTCAGGCCGACATCACCGTCCAGGCTGATGCGGGCGAACCCGCGTAGGTAGACCGCGATCGGCATGTCCTCGACGAGCGTGTACGCCCGTAGGAACCGCCGCAGCGCGCTGGCGCACAGCGGCTCCAGGTCCGCCACCGGTTTCGTCTGCGGGGCCTTCAGCTGCAACGTCAGCCGCTGCTGGCCCAGACCGATCCGTACCTCGGCGAAGTCCACGTGGTTGGATCGGCGCTCCCAGAGTCGCTCGGTGGGCACCAGCGCCCACAGGCGTCCCGGGTCCGGGTGGGTGAACAGGACGGACTCGCGCTGCCGGTCGATGCTGCGGCGCACCTGCTTGCGGACCTGGCCGAGGTAGCGCATGTAGTCGCGGCGCTCGGCGCGCAGCTTGATCTTCCGGTCGGTGCCGGCCCGCATCAGCATGGCGCCGGCCATCACGACCAGGGCGATGCCCATGATGCCCGCGGCCAGGTACGTCATCACCTGGTTCTGACCGGGCTGGACGAAGAACATCATCATGGCGCCCGAGCCGACCATCATCGGCAGGTACATCAGCAAGCCGGAGAAGTTGCTGCCGGTCTGCTCCGGCAGGCCCGGTGGCTCCTGCAACTGGAACTCGCCCTTGTCGACCGGTGGCGGCTGGCGCCGGGTCCGGCGGGACACCTGTACGGTACTCATCCGCGGCCGGCCCTGCTCGTGCTCTTCCTCGCCGCCCTGCTCCGGTTGTCCCGCCGCCCCGAGTCGCCGACCTCGCCGGCCGGCCGCCAGTCGCGCCGCATACCGCGCGGCAACACGTACGCGAACACCGCGATGAGCAGCACCACCAGTACCGCGCCACCGGCGAACGTCAGCGCGGTCTCCCGGCCACTATGGTTGGCGACCGGACGGCTGAGCGGATCGAGCGGGCGGTCGCGGTTCGGCTTGGCGACGAGCCCGAACTCCTCCGGCACCACGGCGGTCACCGCGTTGTACGGATTCACCACGCCCCAGCCCACCTGGGGATCCGGCAGCGCGGCGGCCGGGTGGTCGGCGGTGACCTCCATCCGCCGCTTCACCTGCGCCGCGGTCAGGTCCGGGTGGTACGCGCGGACCAGCGCGGCGGTGGCGGTCACCATCGGCGTCGCGTAGCTGGTACCGCTGTCGGTGAACTGGCCCTGGCCGCCCCGGCTCAGGCTGATCACGTCCTTGCCCGGCGCGACGAGGTCCAGGTAGTCACCGACCTCGGAGAACTCGGTGCGCTTGCCGTCCTGCCCGATCGCGCCGACCGCCACGACCTCCGGGTACGCGGCGGGGTACGCGGTCGGGTTGCCCTGCTGCGCCTCGTTCGACGCCGACGCGACGAGGAGCACGTCCCGGCTGGTCGCGTAGTGCACCGCGGCTTCCAGGTCGGCATTGGGAAAGAACACGCTCGCCGAGATGTTGATGACCTTCGCGCCGCTGTCGACGGCCGCGCGGATGCTGCGGGCCAGCCCGGCGGCCGAGCCGTCGGCGGCACTGGTCGCCTGTCTGATCGGGAGGATCATCACCCCGGGCGCGATGCCGGCCATTCCGGTCTCCGCGCGCCGCTGCGCCGCGATGAGGCCAGCGACGAACGTTCCGTGGCCGAAGCAGTCGGTGTCGGCCCGGCCATGCCCGTTGATGATGTCGGTGCCGGGCAGGACGTGCCCGGCCAGTTGCGGCACCTTGCCGTCGACACCGGTGTCGATGACCGCGACGGTGACGCCCTCGCCCGTGGTCACGTCCCACACGCGGGGCAGGTCGAGACGCTTCTGCGTCCAGGGGATGTCGCGCACCATGTCGTTGGACGGGGTACTGCAGTTCTCCGCGCCGGCCGCGCGGGCCGCGCCGCCCAGGCCCGGTGGTAGCGGCGGTGCGGCGTACGCGGCCATCGGCACCGCCGTCAGCGCCGTAAGCGATCCAACACCGAGCGCGACGGCGGCGATTCGGCTCACGATGCTCCGCCAGCCACCGGCCAGCCGAACGTTCGATCCGATCGTCGTCACACCAGCAGTACCCAACAGGTCCTGGCGGGGTTCGACGCCGGGTTCGTCACCCCTACCCAGTGCGGAGAGAGTTTGTTCGCCATCCGCTCGTGCACCGGAAAGACCGAGTACACCGATTGCGCGAGCAGGCTAGGATCGGTGCGACAATCCCAACGGCCTGCATAGGTTGGAATCATGGGCATCGCCTGCGACGAAGACGGACACGTCAAGATGGCCGTTGGCCTCTATTTTCTCGGCAGGCTCGGGATCGACGAGCAGGCCGTCGTCGAGCGGCACCTCAGCCGGTGCGAGCGCTGTCTCGACGCGTATGTGGAGCTCGGCCCTGTGGCGTCGGGCCTCAACCTGCTCGACGCCACAGATGCCGATGTGGTCAGTTGCGTGACCTCCACTCCGACTGGCTCTGATCCCTACTCCGCAGAACCGCGCGCAATGCTCGCATTGCATAGTAGGACCGGGATTTCACCGTGCCGGGCGGCACGCCAAGCAGCTTGGCCACCTGCTCCACCGTTCGGCCGCGCAGATACAACTCGACCAGAACCTCCCGGTGGGCAGCGCTGATCTTGCGTAGGCTCTCGGTGATCACCACCCGGAGCAGTGCCTGCTCGGTCTCGTCCGGCACCGTAGCCGTCTCCAGACCCGAGTCGTCGACCTCGTAGGGCCGCGCCCGGCGACTGCGCCGGTGGTTGCTGACAATGTACCGAGCCACCGTGGTCAACCACGGTGCCAGACTGTGGTGCACAGTCCCGATCAGATCGTGAGCGTGCCGCCAGGCCCGCAGCATCGTCTCCTGGACGACGTCCTCGGCCCAGTGGCGGTCGCCATTGGTCAGCCGTAGCACGAACGCGAGCAGGAAATCGCCGTGCTCGGCGTACAGGGCCCGGATGAACACCTCGCCGGTCTCGTCAGCGGACGGCAAGGTGGGCAGATTGAGGTACGAGCGCGGCTTGGCACTGCGGCGCTCCTGCTCTGGATCGTGACCTCCTTCCTGGACGTCGCCTGCCCTGGCTCTGTCCTCGTCACCGGAGCCGGCCGAAGGTTCGCCCGAACTCCGACACGCCGATAGGGCGACGTGTTGGCAGTGTCCCTTGTCCCGGACGAAACGGGCGCCCCCCGCACCGTCGTCCTTCTCGCTGATCTGCCGGTCCGCCGCCCTATGCGTCCCGGCGTGCTCCCATCGTTGTCGAAACCCGTTCACGGTCGTTCCCCCTGTTTCCGCCCAGCCCCCCATCGCTCTCGGCGTACCGCCGAGTCCCCCTGCTCATTCGCGAGCCATTCAAGGCTTCACACGCCTGTTGTAATTGCCGCGTTCACATGGCCCTACCGAGAAAAGAGAGGCCAACGCTCAAGAGCTGCGATTTCTCACCGTCAGTGATTGCATTGACGGCCATTGATCCACCGGGCGGAAGGACCGACGCCCGCATCGACGCGACTGGCGCGACGCGAGCCGGGCCGACGATGCCGACGGCCGGTTGAACCACCGCGCCTGCGTGCGGGTTATATCGATGACCCGCTGCTCATCGAAGGGTGGCCGGTCCTCGAAGGAGAGGTACAGAAGATGCGAATCAGGCGCTCGGCCGCCGTCCTCGCGGCCACCGTGCTCGTGCTGAGTGCTGCCGCGTGCGATCAGGCCAAGGCCGGCGGACAACCGGTCGCACGGCAGCGAACGGTCGCCTTTCCCGCCGGCTCCACCATGGAGTCACTCAACAAAGCCCAGACGATCCGTGTCGGCACCAAGTTCGACCAGCCACTTTTCGGCCTGAAGGGGCTCGACGGCAAACCCGCCGGCTTCGATGTTGAGATCGCTAAGCTTATCGCCGGCGAGCTCGGTATTCCTACCGAAAAGATTGAGTGGGTCGAGGCTCCGTCCAAGGTCCGCGAAGAGGTCCTGGAACAAAGCAAGGTCGACATGGTGGTCGCCACCTACACCATCAACGATGCGCGCAAGCAGCGGGTCGACTTCGCCGGACCGTACTACGTGGCCGGACAACAGATCATGACCCGCAAGGGCGACAACTCGATCACCGGCCCGGACTCGTTGCGTGACGGCACCAAGAAGGTCTGCTCGGTGACCGGCTCCACCCCGGCGCAGAACATTGAGCGTTATCTGAAACGGAAAGCGACCCAGCTCGTGCTCTTCGACGTGTACAACAAGTGCGCGGACGCGCTGAAGAACAAGCAGATAGACGCGGTCACCACGGACAACGTCATCCTGAGTGGATTCGTCGCGCAGGACCCGAACGACTTCCAGCTGGTCGGCACCAAGTTCACCCAGGAGCCGTACGGCATCGGGGTGAAGAAGGGTGACGGAGCGTTCCGTGGCTTCATCAACACTGTCCTGGAGAAGATCGAACAGGACGGCCGGTATGCGAAAGCGTGGCAGGACACCGTCGGAAAGGTCGATGCCACCACGCCCGCCCCGCCCGCTGTTGATCGCTACCAATAGCAACGGTCGACCCTCGGGTCAGCGAAATTTGAACCGGTACCCACCAGGTCGGGTACCACCCTATGTCGGAGCGAGTAAGCGCCAGCTTGCCCCGGTACAGTGCGGTACCGGAGGCGACTTTCCAAGCACGTCTATTTCCGAAAGGAGGTGGACGCCACGACCACGCTCGGAGAACCGGAGTGGCTGCGGAAGACGCCGCCCGCCGGTCCAAAGCATGCCGCCACGCCGCTGGGCAGCCAGTACGTGCTCGACTACGTGGTAGGTCAGGGCGCGTTCGGCAAGGTGTGGTACGGCCGGCGCAATGACGACGGCTCCGCTGTGGCGATCAAGGTCCCGCAGGCCAACTATTCGAGCGACCCCGAGGTCGTCGCGCGGTTCCTTCGCGAACGCTCGGCGTTGCAGGCACTGAGCCACCCGCACCTGGTCACCGTCTACGACCTGGTGGTCGAGGGCGACACCCTGGCCGTGGTGATGGAGTTCGTCCACGGCCGGGACCTGCGCACGCTGACCCGGCGGGGCGGCCTCGGCATGGACGACGCGCTGACCGTGCTGACGCAGGTCGCGAGCGCGTTGGACTACATCCACTCCGCCGGGGTGCTGCATCGCGACATCAAGCCGGAGAACATCCTGATGACCCGGCGGCGCGGTCAGCCGTGGGCCCAGCTGACCGACTTCGGGTTGGCCTGGGTGGCCGACGGCAAGCGCCTCACCGCGACGTCCAATGTGGTCGGCACGCCGGCCTACCTGGCGCCCGAACTGCTGACCGGACGCGCGTACGGCGCCCCGGTGGACGTGTACTCGCTCGGTGTCACCGCCTACGAGCTGCTCGGCGGACGGCGGCCGTTCGACGCCGACCATCCGTTGGCCCTAATGCGGGCGCACCTCGACGACCAGCCGAAGCGGCCGGCCCGCATGCGCGAGGACCACTGGCGGATCATCCGTGCCTGCCTGGCCAAGCGCCCGCAGGACCGACCGAGCGCGGCCGAACTGGCCACCCGGCTCGACGGCCTGCGTACCGCCAGCGGCGAGCGGCCGGTCATCGACCTCGGCGCGGTGAACACCGTCCCACCCGGCCGGCAGCGGCGTGACTCCCGGGACGGCGACACGCCGCCGCCCTCCGTCGGCAGGGGAATGGGCCCGGTCCATCCGGTGGTCGTGCCCGACCCGTGGTCGGGTGACCGGTGGGCCACCGGCCGCCGCGAGGACAGCCGCTCCTTCGGTCGTCCGCGGCGAATACGGCGCGCGCTCCCGGTCGCGTCAGCCGGCGTGGTGCTGGTGCTCCTCACCGCGGTCGGGTACGGCGCGTACCGGTACGGGCCCACCAGTGGGGTGTTCGGGACGGCCGGCCGGTGCGGGTACAAGATCGCCACTCTCGGGTCGACCCCGTCGCCGGGGCCGGTCATCCGGTCGGCCGCCACGCTGGCCGTCAAGCGGTACAACGACGTGCATCCGAAGTGCACGGTGACGCTCGTGCCGTTCGACACCGGAACCGACTCGGCGTTGTCCCAGTCGCGCGCCACCGACATCGTCGCGGACCGCAAGATCCTCGGAGTGGTCGGACCGCTCGGCCAACGCGAGGCGTTCGGCGCGCTGCCGGTACTCGACCGGGGCGGGGTCCCGGTGATCAGTCCGCTGCTGCACGAGGACCGTCTCGCCACGATGGGCTGGCGGGTATTCCACCGCACCAGCGGCACCGTCCTCGGCGACGACACCCCGGCCGGCGTCCGGTACCTGACCAAGACGCTGAAAGCGAAGCGGACGTTCGTGGTCGGTGAGGACGACGACGACAGCAAGGACGTCGTCGCGCAGGCACGCCGGCTGCTCGGCCCCGCGTACGCCGGCTCCGCGTCGGCCGCGTCCGCCGACATCGACTTCGGCCCGATCGTCGACCAGGTCGTCCGCAGCGGCGCCGACTCGGTGTACTACGCCGGTTTCACCGAGGTGATAGTCCCGCTGGTACAGAAGTTGCGCGGGGCGAAGCCGGACATCACCGTCCTGAGCGGCTACTGGGGCTTCGACGACAGCACCATCGGTGCGCTGGGCAAGGTCGGCGCCGGCATCTACTCCACCACCCCGGCCACGCCGCTGAGCCTGGCCGGCGGCGGCCTGGCCGACCAGTTGCGATCCAGCGGTACCGACGTGGGTGAGGACGACGACGCGCCGGAGGCTTTCGACGCGACGAACATCCTGCTCGCCGGGATCGGTGCCGGCAATACGGACCGTGCCGGCATACTGGCCTGGGTGAACGGGTACCGCAACACCGGGGTGTCCGGGCCGATCGCGTTCAACGCCAACGGAGACCGCGATGCCGCGCCGGTGTACGTGGCGCGGTCGGTCAACGGCAACTGGAAGACCATCGGGCGGGTCGCCGACGACAAGCAGCCAGGCTGACCGCCCCGGTGGCACCTCGGTAGGTTCGGGACGCACAGCGCCGCGCCGGGGTGTCGGCAGACAGGAAGGCGCGGATCGCGCCGACACGGTACGATCCGCGAGATTCAGCCGACGTCGAAGATGCTGGCTTGTTCGGTTGAGCTGGACGCTATCCGGCGGACGCGGCCGACCGGACCGGCTCGGTCCGCGCCGCGGGTGGCCGGGTGACCAGTGGAAGGACGATCGACACGAGCCCGCCGATACTCCACCCGACGATCATCAGACCGAAGATGGCACCGGCGTGGCGCAGGCCGAAGACCGTCTGGAGCGCGAACATCGCGACGTACACGGTCATCCGGCCGAACAGCTCCGACAGCCAACCCCCAGAGGATCCGGCCGGCGCCGTTGAACACAGCCGCCCGCTGGGCCATGCCGCCGGAGACCTGGCTGGGCCACTTGTCACGGTGCTCCCACAGCAGCCCGCGGTGCCGAACGGGCTCGCTCGGCTTCCGGTGGAACGACGCGGGCGCCGGCCGGTGGAACCTCAACCTCGACGGGATCCGGCCCACCCTCTCGTGCTGGTCACGACCGTGTACGACCTGCTGCTGGTCGCCCGCGAGTTCGCCGAGAACGCCGACCGGTCCGGGGGCCGGTCGATGATCCTGATGGGTGGCGGCACCTGCCACCGGTTCCACTCCGACACCACCTACCGGGCCATGCTGACGCTGACCACGCTGACCGGATGCCAGGGCGTCAACGGCGGCGGTTGGGCCCACCGCCACCACCCGCGCGGACGTCGGGGTGTACGCCGTGCTCGGCGGCGTGATTCTGCTCGGCATGACCGCGACCCTCCTGTGGCCGTACAGCCGGCTGGTCCACGCGCTCAGCGCTCCGATCGGGTACCTGACCAGGCCGTACGTGGTGTACCGCAACGTCGACGGCGGTCACCGGGGCTTGCACCGGACCAGGACCTCGGCGGCCCCGTGCCGGGCACCGCCGGCTCCGGTGCCGCGGTTGTCCAGCCGCACGGCGATCCGGCCGCCGTCGAACCCGAACGTGCCGCCCTTCACCCAGCTGCCTCGGTGGGCCGGTTGCTGGACCGAGAACGTCCCGATGACGGTGCGGTCCTCGTTGGACCGCAGGACGTCGTAGTGGGTCGGGTCGCCGGCCGCATCCGCCGGCCGAGCCGGCTTCGGCACGTACACCCAGACGTCGCAGTCGCCGCTGGCGATCGGCGCCGTGACGAACCACCACAGGACGTACGTCCCGGGATCGTCCCGGTCGGCCGATCCGGACATCGGCACCGACCAGACCCGGTCGTCGTTACACCGCCTGTTGACCCACCCGCCGGACAGGTTGGCCACCGGTATTCCGGCCGGATAGGCCGCGAAGTAGCTGGCGACCGCGGCGGCCGGGCATGCGGTGCCGGTCACCGCGATGAAGGATGCGGGTTCGGGCCCGGTCACCGGGAACGGCGGTTGGCCACGGTCGAAACCCCCGGCCCCTGACGAGCCGCCGCCCGACGAGCCCCCACCGGACGAGCCCCCACCCGACGAGCCACCGCCCGACGAGCCACTGCGCGGCGGGGCCGGGCGGTCCGAGTACGGCGCGGGTCCCGACAGCGTAGGAGTGTCCGGATAGGACGGTACGTCGGACGGCAATTGCCCGGTCGGCTCGGCCAGCGGCGCGAACAGCGGATCGGGTCCGGCAGCCGGTCGGGCTGCCGGCGCCCGCGGCGGGGACAGCCGCCCGGTCGGTCGCACCGGGTGGACCGCGACCGCCGCGGCCGCCGCGCCGGCGACCAGGACGATCAGGATCACCGCCAGCGGACCGCCGAAGGGTCCGGGCCAGTGCCATCGACGCGCGTGCCGCATGGGGGGCGCGGACCGGCTAACCATCGTTGCTGTTCTTCCGGTCAGAGGGATCACCGTCGGATCGGCCGTCGCCGTCCGAACGGCCGTTGCTGTCGGATCGGGTGGCCCGCGTCGCCGCGTCGGCGTCGTCACTGATCACGTGGTCGGGCACCGCCATGGGCGGAGGCAGTTCGACCGGCCGGCGGCCCGGCTCGACGCGCTTCCCGTCCGGGCGTTCATCCGGGGGCGACGGCCGGTCCGAGGACGATGGCCGGTCGGAGGCAGCCGGCCGGTCCGAACCAGCCGGCCGGTCGGAGGCAGGCGCGGCGGATTTGTCGGAGCCCCGGAGCTTGGCGCCCGGGCGCGGCCTTCGGGAATCGCCCTCCCAGTGCTCCGGTTCCGTCCACCAGTCCTGGTTCGGCCCCGACGGTCCGAACCGCGTCGACCCGGCCGGCCCGACCATCCGCGGATCGGTCTGGGACGTCCACCGTTCGACCCGACCCGCCGCGGTCAGCACGTACAGCGGCCGGCCACGCAGTACCCGCTGGCAGGACCGGCGGGCGACCTGCGCGACCCGGTCACCGGACGTGTACGGCAGGACCACCCGCAACCGCCGCCGCGCGTCGGTCGGCAACCGGCGCAGCATCGCAACGATCGCCCGCCAGGGAGGGTGCGTGGGGCTGTCCCCCTCCACGCCGACCACGACCGTGCAGTACCGGGAGCGCAGCGGGAGCTGCCGCACCAGCGAGGCGCCCTCGACCCGGTCGTGTTCGCGTACCCACAGCCCCGCCTCGATCACCTCGACCAACCACCGTGGGGTGATGAGAAGCTGGCCTTCCCCGGCGGGCAGCAGGTTGTCGGCCGGCGGGACCCAGTTGAGAATGCGCGATCCGCCGTGCGGGCGCCAGGCCAGGTCGCGGACGAACGGACGCCAGGTCGGAGCGCCGTCCGCACCGATGGCGACGATCTGCGTGCCGCGCCCCTTGATGTGGAGCGGCATGCCGGCACGTATCTGCAACGTCTGGTTGGCGGCCAGCGAGGCGACCACGCCGAGCCGCGCCCCGCTGACCGGCTCGTCGCCGTACGGGACGAGAACGAGGCGGTCGTGCAACCCCTCGGGCAACGCCTGGATCAGCCGCTGGACCGCGCTCGCCGGCACCGGCGGGTCGCAGGCGTGCGAGACGACCAGCGTCATGCTGCTGGGATTGATGGGCAGCGCGTACGCCAGGTCGCCGGGTCGCGGCTCACCCGGGCGGTGTATCCACAGCCCGCACGGCAACTCCTCCACGACCGCGTCGGTGAACCCTGGGGAGGTGAACGTTCCCAGGTCACGCTCCCAGACGGGCGCCGGGAAGCGCCGACCGGTCATCTCCGGCGCGCGGCCCGGCCGGAACCGCCACCACGAGCCCAGGGTATCCCCACCGCGCCCGCCGAGCACGAACAGCGCTCCGCCCGGCACCGACAGTAGCCGCCCGTCCGGAGCGATGACCTCGACACTCAACATCTCCGACAGTTCCTGCGCCGGTGGCGTGCTGTCCCCACTGGCAGTCGCGGTACGCGCCGCGACCAGACGCACCGACTCCCAGCCGAACGGCACCCACCGCTGCAACTCCTCGGCCAGCTCGGGTATCGCCTCCGAGCCGAGGTGGCCGGCCACGACCGCGACCCGCCCGTCCTCGGCCGGCAGGCTACGCGCGAGCGCCTTCTCCTTGTGCGCGCTGAAGCCGAACGACACGACCAGGCAGTTGGCCACCTGACGGACGTGCGGGCGGAGCACCTCGCGGGAAGCGGCACGGCTGGATCGCGAACTCATGCCATCGCCCCGCTGGCGCTCGGCGATCGCAATCGCGACAACACCGAGCCGTTGATTCGCTCGCTCCGCTCACTCATGCGGACAGATCCTCGGGGAACAGCATGGTGAGATCCTGGGTCGTCGGCGCCGCGATGGCCGCCAGCCGGCCGGCCTGCCGGGTGATCATCGAATCCAGGATCTGCCGGGCGTAACGGCCGTTGCCGAAGCTGCGGTCCCGTTTCATCGTCACGAAGTGCTGGTACAGCGCCGCCTGGGCCGCCGGCGCGAGGAGGAGCCCGCCGGTCTCCGCCTGCTGCCGCACGATGGTGACGAGGTCGTCCGGCGTGTAGTCGTCGAACTCGACCCGGATCGAGAACCGCGAGCCGAGCCCCGGGTTGACCGCGAGAAAGTTCTCCATCTCCTCGGTGTACCCGGCGGCGATCACCACGACCTCGTCGCGATGGTCCTCCATCAGCTTGACCAGCGTGTCGATGGCCTCCCGGCCGAAGTCGTTGCCGCCGGTGCGGGTCAACGTGTAAGCCTCATCGATAAACAGCACCCCGCCGCGGGCGCGGTCGAACGCCTCCCGGGTCCGCTTGGCCGTCTGACCGACGTACTCGGCGACCAGCTCGCCGCGGCTGACCTCGACAAGCTGGCCGGACCTGAGCACGCCGAGAGCGGCGAGGATCTGCCCGAAAAGCCGGGCCACCGTCGTCTTTCCGGTGCCCGGGGCGCCGGAGAAGATCAGGTGACGGGACATCGACGGCACCGGCAGCCCCGCCTCCGCCCGCCGTTTCGCCGAGGCCAGCAGGTTGACCAGATTGGTCACCTCGCGCTTGACCGAGCCGAGACCGATCATGCTGTTGAGCCGGTCCATGAGCGTAGCGAGATCCTCGGCCGACCGGTTGCCCCCCGCTCCGGTGCCGATCCCGGGGCCCTCGACCTGCCCGAGATCCTCGGGCAGCAAACGGGTCAGCTCCTGGGAGGAGATGTTCGGCGCCGCGGCCAGCCGCTGCGCCTGCCGGTCGACCATCTCCTCGAACACCTTGCGGGCGGTACGCGCGTTGCCGAACGTCGCGTCGCGCGGCACGTGCGCGAAGTACGCCTCGATCGCCGCCCGGGTCCCATACTCCAATGTGTACTGATGCGCCCGGCAGAAATGCTCCACGATCGTGACGAGCTCGTCGGACGCGTAGTTCTCGAACTCCACGGTCCGGGTGAACCGCGACGCGAGTCCCGGGTTGCTCTGCAGGAACCGGCGCATCTCGTGCGAGTACCCGGCGGCGATCACGACCACCTCGTCGCGGTGGTCCTCCATCAGCTTGACCAGAGTGTCGATCGCCTCCCGGCCGAAATCCGCCCCCGATCCCCCGGTCTCGGCCGACAGCGTGTACGCCTCGTCGACGAACAGCACGCCACCGATCGCCTCGGTGAACTTCTCCGTCGTCTTGATCGCCGTGGCACCGACGTACTGCGCCACCAGGTCCGCCCTGGCCACCTCCACCACGTGGCCCTTCGGCAGCGTGCCGAGCGCGGCCAGGATCCGCCCGTACAGCCGCGCGACCGTCGTCTTTCCGGTGCCGGGCGGGCCGGCGAAGATCAGGTGCCGGCTCATCGGCGGCCCGGGCAGACCCACCGCTTCGCGGCGCTTCGCCAGTTGCTGGAGACTCACCAGCGTGGCCACCTCGCGCTTGACCGAGGCCAGACCGATCAGGCCCTTCAACTGCTCCAGCAGGTTGTCGATCGACTCCACGGGGGTCGCCGCGTCGGCCGCGGCCTGATCGGCCTTGGCGGTGATCGCAGGGGATCGCATGGCGGACGCCGGGACGCCGTACTCGTCCCGGTCACCGTTGTTCTCGCTGACCAGATCCTCCACCGTCAAGCGCGGGCCGGGTGTGGTCTGGCGCAGCCCGGCACCCCGGTTTCCGCGTACCGTGCAGCCACGCACCACGATCGGCTGATCGCTTTCGATGCTCACCCCGCCGTCGCCGTTGTCGGCGATCTCGCAGCCGGTCAACGATCCGCGCGCGCCGGGTGCGAACCGGACCCCGGCGGCACCGCAGTCGCGCACCGTGGTCTCGGTCAACGTGACCTCGCCGCCGTTCTCGACGGTCACTCCGGCGGTACGGGCATCGCAGACGACACAGTCGCGCAGGTCGCACCGGCCGCCCTCGCCGACCAGGACACCGACGTCGTCGCAGCCGCTGATCCGGGAGCCGCGCAGCTCCGGATTGCCGCCGTCCAGACTACGCACCGCCGCGTACCGCGAGTCGGTGATCTCGGCCTCCTCGAAGCGGCCGCGCCCGTCGTCGGCGACCACGATGCCGTGCCCGTCGCAGCCGGTGACCGCGAGCCGGTGGAACAGCGGGTTCGCGCCGGACGCGACGCGTACCCCGTGCTGCCTGGCCCGCGCCACCTGGACGTCGTCGAAGGTGCCGGTCGACCCGTCGCTGACCAGCAGCCCCACGTCCCCGCACGAGTCCAGCGACAACTTGCTGAACGCCGGGTCGCTGCCACCGTCGATCCACACGCCGACGCCGGGCACGTCCGAGACCTCGCAGTCGTTGAACGTGCCACGCGAACGCCCGACCAGTCGGATGGCGTGTCCCCGGGTCCGCACGAACCGGGTATGCCGGACGACCGGGTCCGAACCGTCCGCCACGAGCAGCCCGTCGCCGGCCGTGTCGCTGATCTCGCAGTCCTCCACGGTGGCCCGTCCACCGCCGGTCACGTAGACCCCGATGTCCGACGTGTTGTGCACCTTGGTGTCCACCAGGCGGGTGACCGTGTGCTTCTCCAGCGCCACCGCGGGGCCACCGGTTTTGGAGATGTCGCAGCCCTGCACCGTGCCGCGCGCGTTCTCGGTACCGCAGATGCCGTTGCCCTGGACGTCGCTGATGGTGCAGTCCCGGAAGACCAGGTCCGCACCGGAGCGGAGCACGACCGCGGAGGTCGCCACGTCCTCGACCCGGCACCGCTCGACCGTCCCGCTGGCGTTGTCGGTCGCGACCACGCCGGCACCGGCCCGGTTGCCGAGCTTGCAGTCGTTCATGACCAGGGAGGCACCGCCGCGGACGAACACCGCGGCCGGCGACTCCGCGCGCACCTCGCAGTCCTCCAGGCGCAACCGGCCGGTGGCCACGTCGATGGCGGCGCGGCTGTCGTGCCGGTGCCGGAACACCAGGCCGGACAGCGTCGCCGCCTCGGTGCCCATCAGAACGCCGAAGTCACCGTTGGTGTCGACGAAGACGCTGCCACGGCCGTCCCGGGCGGTCACCGTCACCGGCACCGCCAGATACAACGCCTCGTCGTACTGTCCAGGAAGGACATTGATGATGGCGCCGCTCTCGGCGGCGCTCAACGCGTCGGAGATCTTCCGGTGGCAGCCGGGCTCCGTTGGTGAGACGTTGTGTACGCGTCGACTCATGTGTGCCTCTCGTCGGGACGTCGTCGCTCAGCCGGCCATGGCCCGGGCCCACCCGTAGGCGCCAAACGATGCCAGCAGCAGCAGAACCATGGCGATCGCGAACACGTACTCGAAGAAGTCGACCAGCCGCCCCCAGTACGGCGTCAGGCGCCGACCCGGCATGCTGCGCGACAGCAGCAGCGCGACCGCCCCCGCCGACAGCAGCCCGACCAGCACGAGCATCCGCGTCTCCGGTACCGGCGCGTGGGTGCCGACACCCACCGCGAGCAGCAGCGGGCCGAGGACCGCCGGCAGCAGCGCCGAGCTGCGTTGCCAGCCCGAGGTGAGGCCGCGGGCGCGGGTCATGAGGACGAGACTCATCGCGAAGACGAGCCCGAACTCCGGGGTCCGACCGGTCGGCGCGATGACGGCGATGCAGGTGGCGCAGATCACGCCGACGGCGAGCGACATCCACGTCAGGTACCTGTCGGCGGCGAGTGCGCCGGCCATGATCTCGTCAGCGGGAAAGGGCTCGATGTCGTCGGCCAGGTCGGTGCTCTTGGTCGGCAGTTGGGGCAGCCGCATCCGCGCGAGTCGGAACGCTACGCCGGGGGCGAACGTACTGGCGATGAGCGCGAGCGTCGCCACCGTGCCGGCGGCCTGCGCCGCGGACACGCCGACGAGCGCGAGCAGGCTGCCCAGCGTGCCGGCGACGCCGACGAGCGTCACCCCGAGGAACACCGCCCGATGCTCCCCGACGATCGCGACCGCCAGGGTGCCGACCAGGCTCGCGGCCACCGTCGCGCACAACAGGTTCGCCGGCAACCACGGGGCACCGCCCACTTCGGACGGCACCAGGAACCCGCCGAGCGCCGCGAACGGAGCCGCCGCGACACTCAACGTGAGGCCGGCCCAGCCGTCGCCCAGCCCACGCGAGCACATCGCCGCGCCGACCAGCAGGATGACCGAAGTGGCCAGCGCCATCCGGTCCCGTCCCGGGAACTGCGAAGCCAGCAACAGGACGAGGCAGCCGAGCAGCATCAACGCGCAGAGCACCAGGAACATGGCCCGGGTCATCGAGTCGCGCCAGCGGTCCGGGCGGTGGCGCAGGCCGGTGGCCAGACCGTCGATCAGGTCATCGAAATGTACCGGCGGAAGCTGGGCGTTGCGCGGGCGCAGGTACAGCGTTTCGCCGTCGTGTACGCGCAGTGCCTTGGCGGTCAGGTCCTCGTCCAGCGGCGGGCCGCCGAGACGTTGCAGTACCCAGTCTCCGTAACCGGTGAGCCCCGCGTTCTTGCGCCGGCCGCGCCCGGGCCGGCTCGGTACTGTGACCCGCTGGACCAGCACCGGAATCAGGTCAGCCAGCGGCACCGTCTGCGGCAGTGCCAACTCGACCGTCCGGTGCGGGGCGACCAGTACGACGCGACAGACGTCCGCCACCATTTCGGCCGCCACACCGGTGGTCAGGTCGGTACTCATATGATCACCTCGCCTCGCGCGCACGTCGCCGACTACCCGGTGGCTGCCGTTGGGTGGTCACCTTCCGGTACCCGCCAAAACCCTGCGGAGTTCGATGGCGCCGGAAACCGCGCGCCGCCGGCGTCTACCGGGGCCGGAGCGTCCGCACGATGGCCGATCCGGCCCACGCCACACCGACGGCCAGTACGGCCCAGACGAACAGCACACCCTGAGCGCCACGTTTCCAGAACGACTCGCGTGGCTGCGGCGGCACCGGCGGCGGCGTGACCTCCGAATAGTTGACGTCGTTCGTACTTTCCAGCAGGGACATGTGTTTCATGACCACGTTCACCCCGACCTCGGCGAACTCGCGCATGGCCGAATTGTGGGTGCCCGCACGGTCGTTGGCCAGCAGCGGGAAGATGGCGCCGTGGGCGCCCCGCAAGAGGTCGGCGAACGCCTTGTCGAAACTCGTGCCGCTCTTACCCGCCATCTCGTCCAGCCATGACTGTTGCTGGGGATTCGGGCGGTCGGGCAAGGGTACGTTGAGCTTGGCCGCGAGCGCTCGGACCTGATCGTCCAACTTGATGTGGTCGCTTTCGAGGATCCGGCCGACCTCCTTGACCCGCGGGTTGTTCGAATGGTCCTGCGCCATCCGACTGGAGGGTATCTCCCACAGACCGGCGAGGCGGACCCGCACGAGGATGTCCCGGTCGGCCGGACCGAGCGGACCGTACGGGGTGTTGACGACGGTGGACCAGTCGTCTTCCGCATAGGCGTGCGCGGGCGTCGCGAACGGGCCCGCCATGAGCAGTGCGCAGGCGCCGATCGTCGCGGCTAGCCGACCGGGCCGCGACAGCCGGGCCAAGGCTGACGTGTGCTGACTGAGAACGCTCACCTGGCGCTACCTCCACGACACGAACAGGTACAGAGAGTCCATTAAGGAGCGTAGTCGGGTGGCGTTTCGTCTCCATGGGAAACGGTTGCCAACGCGAATATTGAACCGGTCCGGCTAACGACGGTTCGGTTCGACGAAATCCATCAATGTTTAAATGACGGATCCTATTGACACCACAAGCCCGTCACGCCTTAACTTTGGGCCGTCGGGTTGAGCCTGTACTCCGGGGCCAGCGACACATGACTGATGAGTCATTGAACGGCGTAGCCGCCGACCTCTTGTTTCGATCGTGCGACGCTTCCCGTCAAATTCAACGGAGGCCATTGTGCGCAGCGGGCTCGAAGGCCCCAACGTTATCGCCAACACCGCGGCGTTTCTGTCCTTCTTCATGCTGTGGCTCGCCACGGTGTGGGGGATGATCCTCCGCAACAGCTGGGCCGCGACCAGAATCAAACACTCCACCGTGTACGGGACGCACATGACCTTGGGGCTCCTGGGGCTCTGCCTCGGGGTAGTGCACGCGTGCGCCCTGGAGGTCATCCGCGGCGAGCAGATCCGCTGGGTCGACCTGGTGATTCCGTTCGCGAGTCGGATCGGTGCCTTCCATCACGGATACGACTACTTCTACTCCAACGCCGAGAGCACCGTGGTCGATCCGATCGGGATCAGCCTCGGCGTGATCGGACTTGAGCTGATGATCGCGGCGGCGGGCTCCGTCCTGATCCAGCGGAAGCTCGGCTACAGCCGGTGGCGCGGGTTGCACAGCATCACGTACGGTGCCTTCTCGCTGCTGGTGGCCCACGTAATGGTCGCCGGCGCGCGATCGGACCCGTCCTGGATCTGGATCGCCGCGGGTGCGTGCTGGCTGTCGACGGTGTTCCTGTGGCTCGCCGCTCCCGTCTGGAGCTCGATCATCGAGAGCCGGCTCGACCGCTCGCTGCCGCTCGGCGACGGTGGCCCGGCGATGACCGTCAACGTCGATGCCAACCGCTGTGAGCGGGCCGGGTTCTGCGTTCAGGCCGCGCCCAACGTGTTCCAGCTGCGTGGCGAAGGCCGGTTGACCTACCGCCCGACGGTGGAAGCCGCCGAGGTCGACGCCACCACCAGGGCCGCGGAGATCTGTCCGGTCCGAGCCATCACGCTCGGCGCCGCGCCGACCGCGGTGGTGAAACCCCGTTCGTTCAAGTCCAACGCCGACCTGAGCGGAGCCCAGATGCACGCGTTGACCGGTCCACGCGACCAGGCCAACGTCTGATGGCGCGCTCGCCCAGGCTGTCCCGGGAACGGGTCATCGTCGTCGGGTCCGGTCGCGCCGGCGTCGCCGCGGCGTCGGAGCTGCGCCAGTGCGGGTACCGGGGTGAGGTCGTCATCATCGGCGACGAACCGGACCGACCGTACTTCCGGCCGGCCTGCTCCAAGGGTCTCCTGAGTGGGAAACAGCGCCCCGCGGACATAGCGCTGGACCTGCGCGGCTGCGATGACGTGCAGTGGCGATTGGGCCAGCGGGTGATGTCCCTGGACTCCGTCGGCCGGGTCGTCGAGACCGACGGCAACGAGTCGCTGGCGTACGACGGTTTGATCATCGCAACCGGGGCGCGGACCGTGATGCCGGCCAACACCAGACGCGGCCAGCTCGGACTGCACGTGTACGACACGCTCGCGGAGTCCTGGGCGCTGCGCCGCAACCTGCGCGACGCGAACAGGGTGGCCATCATCGGCGCCGGCCTGAGCGGCTGCGAGACCGCGTCGGCGGTGCGGGCGCAGGCCCGGGAGGCCGTCCTCATCGACTCGAACCGGTTGGTGATGAGGCGTGCCGTGGGCAGCGTCGCCGGTCGCTTGATCACCGACCAACTCCGGCGGGAGGGGGTCGAACTGCTGCTCGGCCGCCGGCTCGCCCAGGCCCACCGGCTGCGCCGGGGCGGGTGGTGGCTGGGTCTCGACGACGGCGACGAGGTCGAAGCCGACCTCGTCGTCATCACCACGGGCGAGCGGGCCGACACCTCGTGGATGGAAGGCGCACCGGGACTCGACCTCTCCGACGGGGTCCTCTGCGACGAGAGCCTGCGGGTGAAGGGCGCGGAGGGCATCGTGGCGGCGGGTGCGGTGGCCCGCTGGCCGAATCTGCGTCTCGGCTCGACCCCGCGCCGCGTCGGACAGTGGATCTCCGCGTTGCAACAGGGCCGGGCCGCCGCGCGCACGCTGCTCGCCGGCGACGAACCGGTACCCGCGGTGGCTCCGCTGAACCGGTTCTGGTCCGACCAGTTCGGGCTCCAGATCCACGTCAGCGGCGACGTCGAAGGAGCCGACTCGGAGGTGTACCTGACGCCGATGCGCCCGGGTCGCCGCGACGTCGCCCGGTCCGGCCTGCTGGTCAGCTATCTCAGGCACGGACAGCTGGTCGGGGTCGTCGGCGTCAACGCGCAGTTGGCGTTCACGAAGCTGACCCGGATGCTGCTGCACCGGCCGCAACCGATGCCGATGACGCGCGCCGGCCAGATCGACCTCACCGCCATCGATGGGGAGCGGACGGTCCGGGAGATCATCACCAACCGGGACCGGTCCACCGGACGCCATGCCTGGCGGGAGGACGACCTCCGTCCGGTCGCCACCGGGCGCATCCGTCGCTCGCTCGACCTGCCGCCCCAGCACCCGCTCGAAAGACGCCCTGAGGACGAGTACGCCGACCAGCCTGAGTACGTGGTCGAACGACAGCCCAGCCGCGTGGCGCCGCAACCCAACCGCGTGCCGCAACCCAGCCACGTGGCGCCGCAACCCAACCGCGTGCCGCAGCCCCGTCACGAGCGTGTGACCGAGCCGCGTCCGGCGGTCCGTCAGCCGGCCGCCAGCGCGCGCCGCGTGCTCGACGAGCCGCCCAGGTCGGGCCTCGGCGACAGCCAGCCGGATGTGATCTGGCGGAACAGTTCCATCCGCCGCCCCGGCGCACAGCCAGGCCCGGCGCACGCGTCCGAGGCACCTGCCGCGTCCGGCCAACCCGACGTCATCCTGCGGCAGAGCACCACCCGCCAGCGCATCCGCGACCTTCGTCCGGAGCATCCCGCTGACCACCACTGGGACGAGGGCGACGACGAGCCCGGCTCGTCGGCGCAGGAGGCCGGCCCGCCGACCGTCACCCGGCGGCGATCGGAGGGCGAGTCGGAGCGGTGGGCGTACTTCTGATCGGCGTAAACGTCCGGGAGGCCGGGCCTCAGACAGGTGCTGAGGGGCCAGCCTCCCGGACGGGGTGGGAGGAACCGTGGGCCTTCGTCAGTCGGTCGACGCCTCCGGCCCGGTCACACCGGCCTGCTCCATCACCGGGATCCGTTTGCGGAACGGCGTGCGCGCGCCGAGAGACCATCCGGCCAGCACGACGATGACGACCATTCCGCTGGCCAGGAAGACGCTGACGGCGCTCAGACCGCCGGACGTACCCGACGAATCGTCCCCCGCCCCGGCCTGAGCGTCCGGGCTCGGGCCCGCGTGGCCCACGTGGCCGGCGTGGCCGGCTTGGGGAACGGTACCGGGCGGCGCGGGTACCAGCTTCAGGACCGGGGCCGGGTTCTTCGGCGGCTGGCCGCCCGACGCCGGCGGATCGGTCCACCGGACCACAGTCCCGTCGGAATAGGTTTGCACGACGGGAAACGCGATCTGCTCAACGTAGGGCAGCGGCCCGATAGACACCCTCAGCTCGGTAACGGCGCCCGGCTGCTGGACGGGTGCGTCCGGGGCCCGATACCAGGTGATCGCGGAGGCCACGTCGGTCGTCGACAGTCCGTTCCCCACCTGGATCGGCTTGTCCAGCGTGGTCATGGTGATCTTCGGCGCCCAGTCCGGTACGGACATCGGCGTCACTTCGGCGAGCGGGGTCGCCTTCGGGAACACCAGTTCGATCTGGGTGGTGAACGCCGGAGCGCGGTCGTCGGACACGTGGAACGTGACCTCCGTGGCCCCGCCACGGGTGCCCGTCTGCGGTGTCACGACCACGGTCGCGGACGCGGATGTGGAAAGCCCGACGATGCCCGCGGCCGAGCCGCTGAGCACCGTCATGACAACGAGGACCCAACGGGCCCCGGCACGTAGACGACGAATCATCGCCGACATCCTTTCGTGGTCCGCGCGGACGGCGGGTGTGGATTCGTCGAATCCACACCCGCCCGCCTCACGTGCGAACTAGCCGTTAGTTGTCCACCTTGATACGCACCGCGTCGAACGCGGGCGTCTGGTTGGCCCGCTCCATCATCGGAATCCGATGGGAACCGTCGCCGGCCCAGACCGCGCACTGCGCGACACCGGAATCCGGCAGGCCGGGCACCCGGATGGTGACCTCGTCCGCATCCGCGCCGCCCTTGTTGTCCTCGGTGGCGACGAAGAACGCGGGCACGTCCTCGGGATCCGGCGGTGAGTCCTCGCTCTGCAGCATCCGGCAGGCGGTGTGGAAGTGCCCACGCTCGAGACCCTGCTTGTCGAGCAGCGAACTCTCCACGTAGTAGCCGCCGTCCGCCGCGCCCAGGAAGCGGTCGCGGACAAGGTTCTCGGAGCTCACCTTCAGGGAGAACGGTTCGTTGGCCTTCACCTCGTCGGGTGCCTTGGTGATGAGGAGCGACGGGTTCTTCGCCGCCGCGCCGACCTCACCGAACTCGGTCGTCACGCACCGGTTGCCCTTCTGGAAACCGTCGTGTTCGCGCAACTTGCTGTCGTCGCAGTTGTCGGCAAGGACGTCCAACCCGTTCTTGCCGTCACCTTTGTCGTCCTTGGCGTTCTTGTCGTTGGCGTTCTTGTCGTTGGCGTTCTTGTCGTTGGCGTTCTTGTCGTTGTTGTCGTCGTTCGCGTTCTTGGCGTTGTCCTTTCCGTTCTTCTTGGAGTTCTTCTGCTTCTTACCGCTCTTGCTCTCGCCGGCCGCTACGTTGCGACCGTCGTTTCCGGCCCGCTCCTTCGCTGACGCCACATGCGTCACCGCGAAGAGACCGCCGAACAGGGCGAACGCCGCGATCACCGCCATCACCCGGCGTCGTTTTCCGACGCCGTCGTGGCCGTGCTGACTCGCCGGACTCCGGCTCCGTCGCGTTGATCCTCTGAGCATTACGGCATCCTTACTCCTTGATGGATGACTGGCGCGTATCGCCACTCATCAGTACCGTCGACCCGCGGCGGTGGTTCAAAGCGGACCCGCCGGATTCCTTGACGGAGAGCGACCGCGCGGCTCCACGCTCTTTGAACCGTGCGGCGCCGGTCGCGGTACCTGTAATCAGGTTGGTCGCCTCCGGTCGAAGGGAGGAAAGGCACCGCGATGACGCGTCCCTGGCGCAACGCATATCGGGACCCTGCGCCGCCGACGCGAGTGGACCGGGTGCCGCCCCCCGGCAACGTGGACGGTCCCGCGCCCGCACGCGGCGAACCGCCGGCCGACAACGGCCCGACCACCGACACCTTCGAGGCGATATTCGGCGGTGGCCCACGCCCGGATGACGGCACGACGACGAGTTGGCCGCGATCGGCGATGCGCCCGGTAGCCAGCGGCCCTGACAGGTCCGCGCGCCCCGGAACGCTGCGGCTGGAACGGGTCGGTGAAAGCTTGCTGGCGTCGGCCGACGAGATGATCGACACAAAGGGGCCGGCCGCCGTGGCGCGGTCTCTGCCGTTCGAGGTCGACCGGCTCGCGGTGGTACTGGCCGGACCGGTCGACGCGATGCTGCCCGAACTCGCGGATCAGTTGCGGCGCTTCGTGGAGGCCGGGTGGGAGTCGGTACGGCTGGTCGGCTCGGCCGTCGCGGCGTCGGACGGCGGCCCATCCGCTGGCCAGATCCTCGCCGACCGCCTCGGCGTCGAGGTCGTGGCTCCGGACGGCCAGCTTCTCGTCGTCCCGGACGGGTCGCTGTTCGTCGTGAGCGGATCCGGCCTGCGGTCCGGCGCCTGGTGGCGGTGCCGGCCGGGCCGGGCCCCGGTGGCGACCGGCGCCCGGTTCCCCACGCCGTCGTGGGAGAACGACCTTGCCCTGGTCGCCGACCCTGAGCTACCCGACATTGTCCTGGACGAGGTGCCCGCCGGACTGTGGGTACACCGCCCGGGCGTCCCCGACCTCACCGACCTGGCCTATGCGATGCCGGTCGACGAGCAGGCAGTCGCGTTGCTGGTTTCCCGGCCCGGCGATCCGCCGCTGCCGGCGAATCAGCTGATCCGGTTGATCGGCAGACTTCCGCGAACGTTGCAGGACAACCTGCTCGCCGTCCCCTACGGCGACGAACCGGTAACCGACGCCCCGCTCGGCGCGGTGGCCGCGATCGCGACCGAAGGTGCGGTCCGGGCCAGTACTGGCCTCACCCTTCAGGTCAGCCGCCGCCGGCGGCGGGTATTCGCGGTAAACGACCATGGCAAGCCGACCTGGCGGCCCTTCGTGCGCGACCTCGTGCACTACCCGTACGACAGCGCGGCCGAACCGCTCGCCTGGGCCGAGCCGTTCCCCGAGCTGGCCACGATCGGACCGGCCCAGTTCGAACTCACCGGCCGCTGGACGGTCGAACTGGTCGGAGCGGGTCTGTGGGTTCGGCCGACGGCCCGGACGGCGGGCGCGGATCTGGTCCGTAGCATGCCGGCGGCTGCGCAGCACTGCACCGTACTCGTGGGAATCCCGGGCAACAGCCGGTACCGGCCGCCCTGGCGGGCGATCCGACGGCTGCTGCGTGCCCTGCCGTCCGACGCTCGCCGGCGGGTGCGCCTGGCCGTACCCGAGGACGACCAGGACCTGCTCGCCATGGCCGCGGCCCGGGCCTGTGGGCCCGACCTGTCCGGCGAGCCGGTGTATGTCCTCGACGGCGACGGCACCCTCGTACCGCGTTGCGTCGCCCTGCCCGCGGGTCCCATGCAGGTACTGCTTGGGATCGGCGGCCCGATCGTCCGCATCGATCCGCCGCCACCGGCGTCGCGCAAGCGCGCGCCGGAACGCGTCGCCGAACCCTACCCGACGTCCCCGGCCCGGACGGCTGCCGCCGTCGACGAGGACCGTGACCTCGCGCCACCCGTCCGGGAGCCGGACCTCGCACCACCCGTCCGGGAGCCGGACCTCGCGCCACCCGTCCGGGAGCCGGCGCCGACCCGCGCCAGCGAACCATCGTGGAGGGGGGATCGGAGGCCGACCGCGACACCATTGTGGAGCGACCGCCCCGCCGAGCGCTCGCCGGCCGAGTTCTTCGCGGCGCCCGACAGCGCGACCCCGGCGGAACCGGCGGCCAGGCTCGACCCCGACCCGGCCGCCGACGCGAGCGGGCTGGACGAGGTCGTCCGCCGGCCGGGACGCCATCGCGCGGCCGAGACGGCGGTACCGCGCCCGGCCAGTAGCCCGCTAGCGGACCCGATCCAGCCGGCCGCCGCGTCATCGGACTCGGAACCCATCCAGCAGCCGTTCGCCGAGGGCGAGTAGACCCACCACAGCGTGGGGAGACCGACGAGGGCCGTCAACGCGCGCAGACGCCGTCGAACGGACCGATCAGGGTCCGCTCGACGGCGTGGGATCCGGTTTCCGGCTACTTGCGGGTCAGCGTGGCGCCCCCCAGCAGGCCGTAGGGCTGCTGGGAATCTCGGCAGGTCCCCCTGACCCGCTGCGTGGACACGGCCAGGGTGCGAACTCCGCTGAGGTTGACCGTGATGTGCGCCTGCCGGTCGAGGGACACCGTGGCGGCTTGACGCACCTTGCCGTCGCCGGCGATCGACATGACCGCGACGAGGTCGCCGGGCGTGGCGTCGCCGGTCAGCCCGAGTACCGCGACCATGCGGTTGAACTGGCCGTCAAGCTGGTACACCAACGTCGCCGGCTTCGCGAAACAGCCGACCGACGCGGTCGTCGAATCGGGGAAGACATGGGCGCCGAGGGCGGCCGACACCTTCTTGCCCGACACCTGATCCGGCGCGGCACGGGGGCGCAGGGCGCTCAGCGACACGTAGTTGCGGTTCGTCGCCGAGGGCGCCGGATTCGCGTTGCCGGGCGGCGGGGACGGTGCATCGCTGCCCGGCGGCGCGCTCGGGTCGGCCGACGGTATCCCGTCCACCGGCGGCGTGGCCAATTGCGACGGCGGCACGAACCCGCCCCCTCCCTGGTTCCCGGTTGCCGGCGCCGCGGGCGGCGCGGCGGCGGCCTTGGGCGGCGATCGGCCGTGTTGTTGCCGGAGTTGTGCCGGTTACCGACCAGGGAGAACGCCGCCGCGACCGCGACCACCACCACGAATCCGATCGCCGCGAACAGCAGCCGGGGACTCCAGCGTCCCGCGGCGCCGACGGCCGCCACGACCGAACGGCGGGGGCTCTGCACCCGGACCGACTGGTCCTGGCTGCCGAGATCCGATGACGACTGTTCGTCCCAGTTACCGGACGGTCGGCGTCGCCAGAAGCCCGACGAGCGCCGCCGACCGGAGCCATCCGAGTCGGACCGCGAACCGGAGAGCGTGGACGCCTCGCCGATCGTCATCGACCGCAAGGGTTCGAACGCGCCCTGTGGCTGGTTGTCGAGCGAGTCGAGGGGCTCGCGCGGGTTGCGGGCGCCTCGGTTGAACCAGCCCTGCTTCTTCCTCATAGCGTTGGCCTCGAAATCCTCGTCACCGTGAACGGGTTGCCTCGCGACCGGGGTCGCGGTCAGACTGCTGCGCCGGGTTGCCGCCGCTCGACGTGGTCGCCCGGGACGAGCCGGTCGATGTCGAGGTCGACCTGCCGTCCGGTGGTGTCGTGTCCCTGCGGTCGCGGTCTCCGCCGGACGGCACCCGGAAGACGTCGTCGTCCAGGTCGCCTCGGCGGATGTCCGTGTCGGCGGCGATGATGTCGGCCAGCCCGACCCGGAAGTCGATTCCGAACCGCTGCTTGATCTCGCCCAGCACCGGCTGGTTCTGGAAGAAGAACCGGTCGCCGTCGCGGAGCGCCTCGAACTGGTCGCGCCACATCGTGAGCTGAAGCTCGCCCAGCTCAGAACCGCGCGCCTGCGGCTCGGACATCATGCCGACGAGGGCGTCCGTCTTGTCCACCGAGCCGTAGACGGCCTTCAGCCGGGCGGCGAGTGGGGTACGGCGGACCACCGAGACCACGTCGTCCCGGCCGTGGTCGCCGATGTCCGCGACCGCCTTGCCGTCGGCGTCCCGTAGCTGGACGAAGTCGAGGCTGTTCGGATCGTTGATCTCCTGCCCGGCGGTCAGCAGTGGATCCGCCGGGAAGGAATCCGACTTCTCGCCGGTGATCGCCTCGAACGACGTCCGCGGGGCGAGCCCGAAGGCCCGGCGCAGGTCGTTGTAGTCCGGCATACCGTGGTCGCGGCCACGCTCCACGTCGATGACGCCGAGGTCGGAGATGCTCCGGAAGCAGCGGGCCAGCGTCGGTCCGGACAGGCACGCCGTACTGGTCGAGGTCGGGCTCTGGAACAGCACGCTGCGCAGCTGGTTGTCGATCAGCTCGTCGTTGCGCTCCTCCGGGTGGTCGGCCAGGCCCTGGAGGACGACGCCGAGCTGGAGGTCGGCGAGCAGGTCCGGGTTGAACGACGAAACGTCGAGCGGAACCTGCGCCGTCAGCTCATCCTTGGACGGCCGGGCGACGCCGATTCCCTTCGCCTGGAACGTCTTCAGCTGGTCAGCCGCGAACCGGTTCGCCTCGGCGTCGAGGGTCAGCTCGCCGGGGAAGAGACTGTCCACGCGGGACCCGACGGTCGCGAACTCGTTCCCGACAGCGGCGTCGACCCGTGGGTTGTAGCCACGGTAGGACCCGAGCCGGATGCCGAGCGCCGGCAGGAACTCGTTGTACGTGATGTACTGCTCCTCGGCGATGACCAGCCGCCGGGCGAGCTGGAACTTCTGCTCCTCGCTCAGCGTGCTCGGCAGCCGGGACACGATCCGGTTGTGCTCCCGCGCGAAGAGCGTGTCGATGGCCAGCCGCGAGAGACTCTGGTTGGCGTCCGGATCGCCCGCAACCGCTGCCCGGCCGGGTTGCTTGGCCAACCGACCGGACAGGGTCATGGCCGGTGCCTTGCCCGCGTTGCCCCGGGCGTCACGGCGCGGCAGCTGACCGCCCGGAAGCAGCAGGAGGGCGCTGTTGTTGGCGAGGTTGCCGTCGACCGGTCCGGCGCGGAGGAATTCGAGCCGGTCCGCTGATTCGCCGTAGATGGGCGAAGCGTCGAGGAACGAACTCGCCGTGTTGATTTGCTCCCGCGGGTTGTTGGCACCGGTGCCGGCGGCGGCCTTGGAGCGGGTGAACTTGATGACACCGTCGGCGTCGGTGAAGCTCTCCAGCGGGTCGGAGCGGTCCAGCTTGATGTCCTGTCGCTGGCCGTTCGGGTCCGGGCGCGCGATGTCGGATTCGATGAACTGCGCCCACGCGGCGGCCCATTGGCTGGTCTGCCGGTCGGAGAAGACCCTCTGGTTGAGATCGTTGAACACCCGGTTGCTGACGGAGCGAGGGTTCGGCCCGTCCACCGGAGTGCTACGCCCGTCGGCATAGTTGGCCGTCGCGACGCGAGGGAAGGCCGTACCGGCCTGCCCGAACTGCCGATGGGCCTGGTTGTTTCCCCGGCCGTCCAGACTCTGCACCTCGAACGACGGCGCGACCGTCGCGGTGTTTCCCACCCTGGTGTTGACGATCACGAGCACGCCCGCGACGACCACGACGGCCAGCACCACCAGCCCCGGGTGTCGCATTCCCGCCCGACGTCTGCCCGGTGCCACCCGCCCGGCCAACCTGACCAGGCCGGTGGTGCCCCGAGTCGCGATGGTTCGGATGCGGTACACGTCATCTCCTTTTCGCACACCCCGCTGCGAACCGCAGCCCGCAAGTAGTACCCGGTGTGCCGTGAGGAGGTTCAGCGACCGGCCGGGGCATCGCGTCGGGCCGACACCGATTTGAACCGCACCCCGCTGTCGGCCGGTACAGCCGTCGACTTCCACGTCGCCGCAGGAATCCCGGCAGAAATCGGAGCGCTGCCGGTGAACCGCGCACGTCGCCAGCGCGTACAGAAGGTAGTTGTCAGTTCGACGTACGGTTAAGGGGAGATGACATGACGCGGCTCCAGGGCCAGGAGTTCGTCGGACGACGATGGGCGGTGGATCGCATCCTGGACTGGCTCCGATCCGATGCGTACGCAATGGTCGTTTCCGGTGGTCCGGGCACCGGCAAGAGCGCGCTGGTCGCGGCGTTGGCGGCCGGCCGGTGCGGGAGCGCGTCCGGGGTGCGGATCCCACACGCCGTGCACGTGTGCCGGGGCAACGTGTCCGCGACAACGGACCCGATCCGCGTGCTGGCCGGCATCGCCGGTCAACTGGCCCGGTCGGTGCCCGGCTATCAGGTCTTCGTGCACGGATCACGTCGTGGGCGGGACTCCGACGACCCGTCGCGGATGGCCGCCCGGACCGTCCTGGACTATGTACCCGCGTCCGCCGCCTTCGACTGCGTCCTGGCCGAACCGTTCGAGATGCTCGCCTCCCGCGCCGGCCGGCACTCCCGCGACGACCGCGACCGCAGCGTGATCGTCGTGGTCGACGGGCTCGACGAACGGCCGCCGGGCACCGCCGTGTCGGAACTCGCCAGTATCTTCGCCAGCCGATTGGCGGCGCCGGTACCGGGCCTGCGCCTGCTGCTCACCACCCGTCCCGGCCCGGCGCTCGCCCAGCTCAACCCGGGCGCCCGGCTCGATCTCGACGCCGACAGCCCGCCCCGCGCCAGGGACGTGCGCGAGTACCTCGACGTCGCTGGCGTCCTCCCCAGAATGACCCGCACCGCGGTGGCGGATGCGGCCGGCAACTGCTACCTGTACGCCGATGTGGCTATCCGGCTCGCCACCGCGGCCGGCGGTCCGGCCGCGCTGCACGACCCGCCGCCGGGGCTGGGCGCGCTCTACCACCGTGCGCTCGACCAGCTGGAATGCGCGGACCCGTTCGCGAACCTGGTGTTGTCGGTACTGGCCGGCACGTGGGACCACGGCCTCACCGCCGAGCAACTGGCCGCCGTGACATGTGCCGAACGGGCCGACGTCACGGGGGTACTGGGTCGGGCCAGGCCGCTGTTGAGCGGGCACCGCAGGGTGCGGCCACATCACCGTTGCCTGTCCGAACAGCTCTGGGCCACGACAACGGACCCGCCGGCGCTCGACTGGGTGATCGCGCAGAACCTTCAGGCGTGGAACGCGGCCCACGTCGACCACGGATCGTACTGGCTGCGGAACGTGTGGGCGCACCTCGCCAACGTCGCGGCGTCCGAGGGCGCGGCACCGGCCCGCCAGGCGCTCAACGACAGCGTCACCGACACCGACCACCTCATGTCCGCGCTCCTCGGTGTCAACATCGACGACCTGCTCAGTACGCTTTCCTACGCCTGCTACCGGCTGAACCCGCCGGACAACGAACTGCTCCGGCTGGCCCGGATCCTGCGCGACCAGGCGCGACCGCTGCGGGTCGCCCGCCGCCGCCGCGACCGGGTGCTGCTCGCTCAACAGCTCGTGTACGGGGCGACCACGGTTCCCGAGCGGCGCCTCGCCCGCGGCTTCGCCCAGCGGCTCGAGGACGCGGGGATTCTCACCCTCTGGGCCACCTCCGATCTTCCGGACGGCCCCGATCCGGGCCCGAACCAGGGCCACGCCGGGCCGGTGACCACCGTCGCCGTGACCGCCGACGGTACGCGCGCCATCACCACGTCCGTCGACCACACCACCCGGATCTGGCGGCTGGCCTCCGGTCGTCTCGTCCACACGACGTACTGCCCGACCACGGTGCTGACCATGTACCCGAGGACCGGCAGCAACGAGGTCGTGGCCGCCGCCGGCGACGGCCGGGCGCAGATCTGGGACGCGGAGTCCGGCGTGCTGGTCGGCGAGATGACGGGAGGCCGGACCGCCCGGGTGACCGCCTTCGCCGCCGCCGAGACCGGCGCGCTGGGCGTCGGCGGCGACCCGGACGGCCATGCCACGGTGTGGGACCTGACCACCGGCGAGCCCACGATGCGGCTCGCCTGCCCGGCCGGCCTGGTGAGCGCGGTGGCGATCACCCCGGACGGCAGGTTCGCCGCCACCGCGACGGTGCGGGGGGACGTGACAGTCTGGGACCTCGTCACCGGTACCGAACTGTCCCAGCTGACGGTCGACACGCAGGTGAACGGGCTCTCCCTGAGCCCGAAGGTCGACCGCCTCGTGCTCGGTGGCACCGGTCTCGCCGCGTACTCCCTGGTCGCCGGCCACTCCCCCATCCTGATGGCGGAACTGACCACCACCCACGCCGTGACGGCGGTGGCGATCAACCCGGCCATGCCCGACTACGCGCTGTTCGGGAGTGATATAGGGCAAGTCGGATACGTACGATTACCCACTCAACACCCCGGGTAGCGAATTCTGAACCGGAGAGTCTCGGCGACGGGTACCTAGCCTCGAGAAGCCGTCGTCGCAATCGGGACAAGGGGGCACGTGATGGGGCAGAACCGGGGCCCGGGCGTGCCCCCCGCTTCGGCGCGTCGCTGAGGCGGCCGGCGGCTCATGGCGAAAGCGCGGGTAACCACCGCCGACGGCGTCATCATCCTCGCCGAAGACGAAACACTCACCTTCGGCCGCGCCACCACCACCACCATCTGCCTCGACCCCCTCGACACCGGCATCTCCCGCACCGCCGGCACCATCACCCACCACCACGAAACCTGGTGGATCATCAACAACTCCACCACCCGACCCCTCATCCTCATCGACGACCACGGCTTCCGCAGCCTCCTCCCACCCCAACGCCGTGCCGCCGTCGACCACCCCACCCAAATCGTCATCGACGGCACCCACGGCCAACACAACCTCCGTCTGACGATCGAGTCGTCGGCGGATACCGACGCGCCGGTGAAGCAGTCCACCGGCACGTCCACGGGTGTGGGCGCCGACGTGCTGATCAGTCACGCCGACCGGCTCGCGATGGTCGCCCTCTTCGCCGGCTACCTCGAAGACCCACCGCGCTACGACCCCTACCCCAAAAGCTACGCCGCCGCGGCCGCCCGACTCGGCTGGCGCCGAACCGCCCTCATCAAACGCATCGAATACCTCCGCAAACGCCTCAACAACGCCGGCGTCCCCAACATGATGGGCTTCTCCGCCCTCACCAACCTCGCCGAATACGCCCTCACCCGCGGCCTCATCACCCGCGACGACCTCGACATACTGCACGGTCGGGCGCCGGACACCGGGAATCCCGAGTAGCGATCCCGCCACCGATGGCAAGGGCTTGCGATGTTGTGTTGGCCAACTCACTCCTACCGTCACAAGTGCCCGGACGATCGGACAGCATTGACGGGAGGGATCACCGATGTCGGTCATTTCCCAGCCAACGGACCACCAGCAGTCGCCGGAGCTCCCCACCCCGCACGGCCCCGCCGATTCCGCTGAACAAGCCGCCAGCCCGCTGCCCGGCGACCTGCCGGACGAGTCCTTCGTCCAGTCCCTGTACGTCGAGTACCGCGGTGCCCTGTTGTCGTTCGTCGCGAGGCTGAACGGCGGGGACTGGTACTGGGCCGAGGACGTCGTCCAGGAAACCCTCCTGCGGGCCTGGCGGCACACCGAGGGCCTGGTGCCCGGACGCCACTCACGCAACATGATGCCCTGGCTGGTGACCGTCGCCCGGCGCATCGTCATCAACGATCGCCGCAGCCGTTGCACCCGACCCAAGGAAATCGACGAGGCCCTCCTCGCCACGATCGCCGCGCCGGACCAGACCGACCGCGCGTTGCTGCGCGCCATCCTCGTCGACGCGCTGGGCCGGCTCACACCGGCACACCGGTACGTCGTGGTGGAGATGTACTTCCGCGGCCGGACGGTCGCCGAGGTGGCGCGGGCGATGAGCATCCCGGCCGGCACGGTCAAGTCACGCCTGTACTACGCCATGCGGGCCATGCGCAAGGAACTCGAACAACGGGGTGTGACCCGTGGCGGTTGAACCGCTCCCGGTGGATCCGGGTACTCGTCCATGGGCACCCAGGTGCCCGGTACCAACCGCAACCGAAACAGTAAGGTGTCCGGACCCCGCTGCCATAATGGTGCGAAATGACCATGTCGAAAAATGATCCGCAATGGCCGGAGATCGCCTGGCGGCCTTCGACGGAATCGGTACCCGGCACGCCACTGGGGAGCCGGTACCTGCTCGAACACCCGATCGGAGAAGGCGCCTTCGGCCGGGTGTGGCGCGGCCGGCGCCGGCACGACAGCGGCCCGGTGGCGATCAAGATTCTGCGGGAGACCTACGTCGCGGACTCCGACATCGTCGCCAGGTTCCTGCGCGAACGGTCGATGCTCCAGGACCTGACCCACCCCCATCTCGTACCCATCGACGACCTCGTGGTCGAGGGCGATGCGGTCGCGGTCGTGATGGAACTGGTGGACGGCCTCGACCTGCGCCGGGTCGCCCGGCGCGGCGGACTCGACCAGGACACCGCGCTGGCGGTGCTGGCACAGGTGGCACACGCGCTGGCCTATATTCACGCCGCCGGCGTGCTGCACCGCGACATCAAGCCGGAGAACATCCTGGTCACCCAGCGCGACGGGCAGCCGTGGGCGCAACTGACCGACTTCGGGCTGGCGTGGGTGGCCGACGGCCAGCATCTGACCGACGCGTCCCAACTGGTCGGCACGCCGGCCTACCTGGCCCCGGAACTGCTGACCGGTCAGCGGTATGGAACGCCCGTCGACATCTACGCCCTTGGCATCACCGGCTACGAGATGCTCAGCGGTCAGCGTCCGTTCACGGCCGAGCACCCGATCGCCGTCATGCGCGCACACCTCGACGACGAGCCCCCACGTCCGGACGGCATGACCGACGAAGCCTGGCGCGTGATCAGTGCGTGCATGGCGAAGGATCCGGACGAGCGACCGGCCGCCGCCGAACTCGTCACCGAGTTCGAGCACCTACGCAACGCCACCGCGCTCCGCCTCGGCATCGACTTCGGTACGTGTACCACCAGTGCGGTGTTGTGCCTGCCCGGCGGGCGGACCGAACCGCTGCGGTTCGACGAGTCGACCCGCCTGCCGTCGGCCGTCTACGCCGGACCGGACGGCACCATCACGACCGGTGACGACGCTGTCGAAGCCGCACGGGAGCGGCCGGAACGGTACGAGCCGTACCCGAAGCTGCGTCTGGCCGATGGCACGGTCATGCTGGGTGACCAGCCGGTCGACGTGACCGACCTGGTCGTCGCGGTCCTGCGCCGGGTGGCCGGCCAGGCCGAACGGGTCGCGGGCGAGCCGCCGACCCGGGTGATCATCGCCCATCCCCCGCACTGGGACGACCAGCGCCTGGACCTGCTGGAGCAGGCCGCGCACGCCGCTGGACTGCCCGCGCCACGGCTGGTCAACGAAGCGCTGGCCGCGGTGGCGCACTTCGTCGGTTCACCGACCACCGATGTACCGGTCGGCTCCCACGTCGTGCTCTACGACCTCGGTGCGGCCGGCACCGCCGTGAGCGTGGTCCGCCGCACCGCCGACGGGGGCTTCGACCTGCTGGCCACCGAGGCGCTGTCCGACAACGGCGGCATCGACGTGGACTCGGCCATCCTGAGCTACCTCGCCCAGGTACTCGCGCCGCAGGAACCGGAGGACTGGCAGCGGCTCAGCGAGCCGGCCACGGCGGCCGACCGGCGCGCGGCGTGGCAACTCTGGTACAACGTCCGGCAGGCGAAGGAAGCGCTCAGCGACAGCCGCACCGCGAGTGTCCACGTTCCACTGCTCGACTGCGACGTCGTGCTCAACCGGGACCGGCTCAACGAACTCGCCCGGCCCGTTGTCGAGCGTTCCATCGACGTGGCGCTGGCGGCGCTGAGGGCCGTCGGGCTGACCCCCGCGGACATCTCCGCGACCCTCCTCATCGGCGACGGCAGCCGCATCCCGTTGGTCGCCTCGCTGCTGCGGCAGGCGCTCGGGCACGCGCCGACCCCGGTACCGCGGCCCGAACTCGTGGTGGCCGAGGGCGCGGCACACCTGGCGCCGCTGCCCGCGCCGGTGCCCGACGTACCGGCCATTCCCGACCGCGAACTCGCCGAACCGGCGACCGCTTCCCCCCGCGGGCAGCGCACTCCCGGTCACGAGGTGATCCAGCGCGTGGCCGTCGCCGGCCCACCGACTGTCGAGCGTGGCCCACGCGACCGTGTCCCGCGCGAGCGCGGCCCACGGGGCCGGACCTACCGGAGCCGCTTGCCCGCGGCCCAGCGCAAACGGCTACTTCCCGTCGCAGCCGGCATACTGGCGATCGCCACCGCGGCCACCATCGTGCGGACGTCCCTGCCGGCCGCGTCGGCCGACAACCTACGCGCGCTGCCCGCGTGCGGGTACAAAATCGCCTTCCTCGGCGGACTACAGCTCGAAGGCACGCAGATCCGCAGTGCCGTCCAGCTCGCCGTCGAGCAGTACAACGCCAAGCACGCCACCTGCACGGTCCAGCTGGCCGACTTCAACACGGCCAACGATGCGACCGGCGCCAAGGCCGCGACAGGCGTCGTCGCCGACCCTCGGGTACTGGGAGTCGTCGGTCCGGTCTTCGACCAGGAGGTGCCGGCAGTGCTGCCGGTACTGGAGAGCGCCGGTCTGGCGGCGGTGAGCCCGTGGCTGAGCGAGACCACCTACGGCGACGGCGAGTCCAACGTGTTCCACCGCAGCCTGGGCAACAACGTCGACGACAGCGACGCCGGAGCACGGTTCATCAAACAGGTCCTGAAGGCGCCCAAGACGTTCGTCGTCGACGACGACACCGCGCACGGGGCGGAGGCGTCAGAGGAGGTACGGCGGACCCTCGGCACCGACGCCGTGGCCGACTCGGCGTCGATCACCGACCTCAAGGACCTCCCCGGCGTCCTGGACCAGATCGCCTCGAGCAACGCGAACGCGGTGTACTACGGTGGCGACCCCGGCACCCTCGCCGCCTTCGTCAAGCAGCTCCATGCCGTGAACCCCCGGATGACCGTCGTGTCCGACCAGTGGTCCTTCGCCAATCAGGTCATCGCACAGGCCGGTCGAGGGGCCGCCGGGGTCTACGCGACGTGTCCATGTACCCCACCCGACCGGGCCAAGCTGGGGTTCGCCGCGCAGTTCCAGGCCAGGTACCGCGCCACTGCCGGCCTGGGCACGCCCGAGGCGTTCGACGCGGCCAACGTCCTGCTGGCGGGCATCGCCAGCGGCAAGGCGACGCGGACCAAGATGCTCGACTGGGTGGACCACTACGACGGCAATGGAGTCACCGGGCGCGTCAAGTTCACGTCCGACGGCAACCTGGCGAACGCCAGTATCTGGGTATGGCGCGTCGTCAACGGGGCGTACACCGTGCAGGGAGCCGCTCCGGCCCCGGCCGGCGATCGCAACTCGAACTCGGGCTGACGTCACGGTGCCGGCCGGCGCTCCAGCCGGCTCGGCGCCGTCTCCGGTCGTCGGTCATCACGGCCAGTGCAGGAGTAGGCCGGCGGCGGCTCGCGCGGCGACCAGGTACGGCTCCTTGACCTTCCGGACCAGGAGCGCCGCGAGCGCGGCGACGGTGATTCCGGCAGCGGACCACGTGGTGATGGTCTGGCTGGACAGCACGACGACGGCACCGGCGATGGCACCCCCCACGACACCGCGCATCCGCCGGTGGAGCTGGCGTGGTGGCGGCGCGTCCACCACGATCATGAGCAGGCCGGCGGCGATGAACAGGACGGCGATCCCGGCGCCACTGGCGGCGGTGACCACGGCGAGGACGGTACTGATCGTCCACAGTCGCCAGTCGCGCCGGTTGGTCAGCCGGGCGAGCCGGTACGTGGCGACGGCGAGGACAGTAGCCCAGCAGTTTGGCCAGCGGAACCCGCTTGTCCGGATCGGCCTCGCCGGTCGATGGTTCGCCGGATGGATCCACCGCGCCGATCCCCTCTGTTTCGGATCGTCAGCCCAGACGCACACCGCGCTGGGCCAGGAACGACACCGGATCCGTGGCCGTCGCCGGTGTCCCGTCGCCCAGGTGCACCTCGAAATGCAGATGGGGGCCCGACGAGTTGCCGGAGGTACCGACCCGGCCGATCACCTGTCCGGCCGTGACCCGCTGGCCGGCCTGGACGAACGGGTGGACGAGCTGATGGCAGTACCGGGTCACGATGCCGTCGACATGTTCGATGTCGACGTACCAGCCACAGCCGAGGACGCTCAGCGAGCCATCGACGTCGCACCCGCGGTCGGCCGGGGTCACTTCGCAGCGCACCGTGGTGACCGTGCCGTCCGAGGCGGCGTGGATGAGCGATCCGCGCGGCGCGGCGAGGTCGACTCCGTTGTGGTTGGGCCGTATCCGATCCCGGAATCCCGACGAGATCAGCCCGGGTACCGGCAGGACCCAATGCTGGGCCTTGAATGCCGGATCCGGGCCGTGCCCCGACGCCGAAAGGCCGGTCCGCGGCTGGTCGGGACGGGGCAGGATTCCGGAAGCGATCCGGCGCCCACCGATCGGCCGGCCTGCTGACGCGGTGGTCCACGGCAGGATGCGCTCGATCGGCACGACCGGGAGAAACAACAGACCGGCCGCCAAACCCGCGACCACCGACGCGGCCGCGTGGAGCGGTTTGGCCGACGAGGCGCGCCGCGGTTGCGGCGGCGCGCCGGCGGGCCGGACCTCGTCGGTGTTCTCCCCGGTTGTCGCCCCGGCGTTACCTGTGTCCGTCATCGCTGCCCGCGCTCACCCGCGAGGTTGGTGATCCCCGCCAGCAACTGGCCGAGCCGGTCCTCGGCCGCCTGTGCGCGGGCGCTGGCGGCCTCCGCGGTCGTCAACGCCACCGCGATCGCGGAATTGGACTCCTCGGCGCGCTCGCGCAGCGTGGCGACGGTACGCCGCTCGGCATCGAGATCCTGAGTGAGCGCCGACAGCTTGGTCTCCATTGCCTGGAGGCGATGGGTCGCGTCGGTCCGCTCGGAGGTCAGGTTCTCGTTCGTGCGGCGTAACTCCTCGGTCTCCACCTTCTGCGTGTCGAGACGGCGGTTGGCCGCCGCCAGTTCCTCGGCGAGTTGGCCGGCGTGCGCGGCGGCAGCGGCAGCGTGCCGGTCCGCCACCTCACGGCGCCGCGCCTCGTCGGCGATGCTCTGGGCGGCGGCCGAAGCGGATTCCTCGGCCAGGCCACGGACGCGCTCCGCGTCGGCGGCCTTGGATAAGGCGCGTTGGATCCGCTCCTCGGCCTCGCGACGGATGGCGTCGGTACGAGAGGCCGCCTCCTCCGCGAGCCGGAGCGCCCGGGCCCCGCGCGCCGCCTCGGACTCGGCGGTCGTGGCGCGCTCGGTCGCGGCGGCCGCGAGCCGTTCCGCCTCACCGAGGCGGGTCACCGCCCCACCGGCGACGCCGCGCAGCGCCGACAGGACCTCGTCGAGCCTGCGCACCAGCGAATCGGCCACCGGCTCGATCTTCGCGGTCGTCGAGCGCAGCTCATCGAGCGTCGCATCCGTGGCCACGACCGGCGGCGGGGCCGGAGTCGCCGGGCTCGCCACCGGTGACCTGACCAGTTTGCGGTAGACGTCGGCGGCCTCCCGGGTCGGCTCCAGCGCCGCCCGCTTGTCCCCGGCCGCGATCAGGTGCGCGCCGAGGTTGTCCAACGCCGAAGCCAACCCGGGCAGGTACGCAGCTGGATCGCTCTTGGCCAGCCGGCGGTAGATCGTCACCGACTCCCGCGCCGGCTCCAGCGCCGCCCGCTTGTCCCCGGCCGCGATCAGGTGCGCGCCGTAGTTGTCCAGCACCGACGCCAACCCGGGCAGGTACGTACCCGGATCGTCGTCGGCCAGCCGGCGGTAGATCGGCACCGCCTCGCCGGTCGGCAACGCCGCCCGCTTGTCCCCGGCCGCGAAGAGGTGGCTCCCGAGGCTGACCAGCGCCACGGCGAGGCCGGGAAGATGCCCGGTCGGATCGCCGCCGGCCAACCGGCGGTAGATCGTGACCGCCTCGTCGCCAGATCTGATGGCCAGCCGCCGGTCACCGATCGCCGAGGCCCGGGTACCGAGGTTCTCCAGGGCCGCCGCCAGCGCGGCCAGGTGGATCGCCGGCTCCGCCTCGGCCAACCTCCGGTAGGACGTCGCCGCCTCTTCGGCACACTGGAACGCGGTCTGATTGTCACCCGCCTCCGCTGACCGGGCGGCGAGACTGGTCAACGCCGACGCCAGCCCCGCCAACCGGGTTCCGGGTTCCAACTCGCCCACCCGGCGGTAAGCGTCGACCGCCTCGCGGGCCAGCGCCAAGGCCGCCTGCCGGTCCACTCCGGCAACCTGTACACCGAGATTGCTCAGCGCCGACGCCAACTCGGCCAGGTGCATACCGGGCTGCGCCTCGGCCAGCCGCCGGTACAGGTCCACCGCCTCGCGCGAGGACTGCTGCGCCGCCGCGTCCTCCCCGACGCCGGCCAACCGCATGCCGTTGTTCTTCAGCGCGGACGCGACGTCGCGCAGATACCGCCCCGGTTCGGCGTCGGCCAACCGGCGATAGATCGTTACCGCCTCGCGGGACGGTTCCACCGACGCACGCCGATCGCCCGCGCTGGAGAACCGAACGCTCAGGTCGCTCAGCGCCGAGGCCAGCGCGGGTAGGTACCGGGCCGGCTCGATCTCGGTCAGCCGTCCGTAGATGTCCACCGCTTCGCGCGCGGGCGCCAGCGCGGCCCGATTGTCGCCCACGTCGGCGAACCGGGCGGCGAGGTGACTGAGTGCCCCGGCGAGCTCGGGCAGGAACCCGACCGGGTCGCGCTCGACGAGCCGGCGGTGCACGGCGACCGCCTCCTGCGCCGGCTCCAGCGCCGCCTTCCGCTCACCGGCCGTGGCCAGGTGCGTCACGAGGTTGTTCAGCGCGGTGGCGAGGTGACGCAGATGGAGGTCGGGGTTGGCGTCGGCCAGCCGTCGCCGGATCGCGACGACCTCTTGGGAGTGCTCCACCGCGGTCCGCGGGTCGCCCGCGTCCGACCCGAACACCGCGACGTTGTTCAGCGCGCTGGCGAGAGCCGACAGGTAGCCGGCGGGATCCTTTTCGGCCAGCGGACGGTAGATGTCCACCGCCGAGCGGGCGAGCCCCAACGCCGCCGGCATGTCGCCCACGTCCGCCAACCGCACGCTGAGCCGATCCTGCCGCAGCGCGCGCTGGTCGGCTGGCGCGTCGCGGGGGATGGTGTCGTTGAGGTGTCGCGCCAGGTCCCGGGCGGCCCGCGACAGGTCCACGCTGAACCGGGGCAGCACCGCGTCGATCGACGCGGCAAGCTCGTACGGCGCATGGGCGATCACCACCTCCACCAACGCCGCGGTGGCGTGCGCCGCCAGTTGCGGCTCGCGGCGCAGCGCGGTGAACAGCGCCGTCCGGGCCGGCTCGTTGCGGACCGCTGTGGCGGAGAGCACCGCCAGGCACTGCCGCAGGATCGAGTCGTCCGGGTCGGTCTGCGCGTTCGCCAGCAGCGTCCGGACCATGTCCGACCCGTCGGAGCCGGCCACGAAGTTGCTGACAAAGTCTTCGCTGAGCCGATGGGTGGCCAGCGGTGTCAACGCCTCATCGTCCGACCCGGCCGGCTCCCCCGCCGCGCCCGATGGCGGGTACAACTGGCTGAAGACGTCGAGGATGCTCCGGGCGTCGGCGTTGCCCTTGGTCAGGCCGGTTCGGCGCAGCAGCGCCGCGGCGGTCGCGCCGGTGGCGATCGGACCGCACAGCGCGGCCAGGAACGCCGTGCGGCGCATCACCTCGTTCGGCAGTCCGCCGCCCATCGCCGTGGTCCAGTACCGCTCCTCGTGTCCCCAGAGGTACCCGGTCAGCTGGGCCTGTTCCGGCAGGCCCCGGCGACCCTCCTGGTCGCCGAGCACTGCGGCCAGCGCGGCCATGTGCAGCAGCACCGGCGAGGCGTACCCGTCGTGTTCGAGGTCGGTGGGCACCGGCAACCGCTTCGGAGCCGCGCCCACCCGTTCGGCGAACGCCGCCGCGGCGTCCCGGAACGCCTGTTGCCGTGCCTGCGCCCCGACCGCGAAGTCCTCCATGTCGACCGGTCCATGGCAGCTGAGACCGAGCCGGCGCAGCTCCGCCGCGGCCGCTTCCCACCAGGTGGGGTGCGGCCGGGCCAGCAGCAGAACGCGCAGCCCCTGGTGCGGGTACTCGACGCGGAGATTGCCGATCATCGAGACCAGCGTGCGCAGGCGCCACCGATCGGCCTGGTCGACGACGACCAGCAGGCGGTGCCCGTCGACGCCCCGGCCCCGGTCGTGGTGTCCGTCGCCGCCCGCCGTCTTCTCCACCGCCCACGCCACCGCCCACCCCTCGCGGCGGGACTCGGCGGCGAACCGGCCGGCGAGCCGGGTCTTGCCGGAACCTCCCGGCCCTTGGGCCAGCACCAGCGAGCCCGGCTCGTCCGCGCTGTCGCGCCAGGCGCGCAACTGCCGTTCCTCCGCCGACCGCCGGCGGTACGGCACCGCCTCCGCGTACGGGTCGAGCAGGCGGCTGGGTGCCTGGCCGGCCTCCGTGTCGGGGGTGGATGCCCGCGCCCGGGGTCGGTCGAATTCCAGCCGGTACGCCGCCTGGTCCAGGGTCACCTCCCGGCCCGGCGGTCGAACCCGGCGCTCGTCATTCTTGTTCGTCCCCTGCGGCGCGGTCGCGTTCGCCGCCACCGGTGGCGCGCCGATGCTCACCACGTCGGGTCCGAGATGTCTGCACCATGACCCGTGCTGTCTGACCGAACCACTCGTTGCCTCACCATCACCGAGGTTTCGTGGCGACCCCGAACCCGCTGGTCGATCCGAGGGCCGGGCGACGGCGAAGCGGAGCGACTGCCGACGCCCTACGCAGATGTACCCGGGGATCAATCCCCCGGTTCATCGCCGCCGCCGGTGTACCCGGTGTCCGCGGACGCCGGGTCGATCGCGACGCCGGCCGCCTCCGCCGACGCCCGGATCCGGTCGAGGACCTTGGCCACCGCCAGCGACTGAGGCAGCGGGACCAGGTACGCGGGTTCGCCCCGGACCGCGGCGCTGAACTGCGCGACCATCTCGCGGTACGGGTCGATCGGCGGGTAGTTGCGCAGCACCGGCCCGTTGACGGTGATCGCGTGCAGCCCCACCGCACCGGTTCCGGCAGTGAACGCCGGATCCTCCAACCACACCCGTCCGGCGGTGCCGCGGATGTCCAGAATCTCAAGCGGCGACCCGCCCAACATCGCCGTCACGTTCCCGTGGCCGTGCACGAAATCGAGTACGGCCGCGGTCATCCGGTCCGCCGACCCGCGGTCCCAGGACAGCGCCGAGGCGTCGACCTCGATCGGTACGTCCCAACCGAACGCGTCCAGAACGGCGCTCACCGCGTAACACCCGACATCGAGCAGCGCACCACCGCCCAGGCCGGGGTGCAGCCGGTAGTTGCCGCCGGTCGGCCGCGCGCCCTGGAAAACGGCGGTCACGTGCCGGACGTCACCGACGAGTTCATCGCGCAACAGGTCGGTCAGCTCGCGGGTACGCGGATGCCAACGGTTCCAGCACGCCTCCATGAGCAGCCGCCGGTGGACCTGGGCCAGTCCGATCATCTCGTCGACCTCGGTCGCGGAAAGCCCCAGCGGCTTCTCGCACACCACGTGCTTGCCCGCCGCCAACGCCCGGCACACCCACGGAAGGTGACCGCTGTTGTGCAGGCAGACGTAGACGACGTCGACGTTCGGGTCGGCGAGAAGCTTCCGGTAGTCGTCGTAGGCCACGGTCGGTTCGAGCCGCTCGGCGCGTCCAGCGTCCCGCGCCGCCACGCTGTACAGTGTCGCGTCCTGGGCGGCGTGGACCGCCGGGGCGAGACTGCTGCGCGCGATCGAACCCGCGCCGAGAAATCCCCACCGGATCATGTCGGTTCCTGCCTTCCCGGGCCGACGCCGTGCCCGATACCCTGCCCGCCGCCGCACCCGCTCAGTTCATGGCACGCGACCGCGGGCTCCGCCGCCGCCAGATCCAGCACGAGGCTGCTCCAGGCGAACGACGAGGCGCCATGGCCGCCGGCGTCGTAGGGTCCGTAGCACTCGCGCAGACCCGATCGCGCGACCGCGGCGATCGTCCGCCGGGCGAGGTCGCTCGCCGCCCCGGGCCGCCCGCGATCGCGCAGCCCCCAGTACAGGTACCAGTTGAGGTTCACCCAGCTCGACCCGCGGAAGATGGCCCGAGTGGCGAAGTCGGGGTCGAACGTCGCTTCGTTGGCCGCCACGCTGGGCAGCGGGTACGGCAGCCAGAACTCCTCCGGGTTGAGCAGATGCTCGTCGATGACCCGGGTCGCCACCGAGTCGGGGATGGAGTCGACGATGATCGGGAACAGGCCGCTGATCGTCAGCGTGTCCTCCGGCTCGCCGGTGACCGCGTCGATGTCCCGGAACACCCCCCGACGCTGGTCCCAGCAGCGGCGTAGCAGCCGGCTGGTGACGACGAGCTGGCGACGCCGGTAGCGCCCGTCGTCGAACGACCCGGCCGCGTCGAGCAGCCGGGCCAGACAGGCCAGCCCGTCGGCGTAGATCGCGTTGAAGGCCACGTCGATCCAGTGGAACCGGCCCAGCCCGGCGAGGTCGCTGTCCGGGGTCCGGCCCGGTTGGTACGCCTTCAGCAGGCCCCGCATCGCGCTGTGCCATCGTCCGGCCACACCCGCGTGCCCGCCACGTTCGATGCCGAGCGCGCGATCGTACTTCGGGCTCATGTCCAGACCGGACTCGTCGGGTTGGAAGATGACCAGCATCCCGTCGCCGGTGGCCCGGGCCCGATGCAGCCACTCGAAGAACCGGCAGACGTCGGGCAGCAGCCGGCGCAGCCATTCGGTGTCGCCGGTCGCGCGGTGGACGCGCTCGACCGCCCGGGCGATCACCGGCGGGGCCACGGTCACCGAACGCCAGGCGTCCCACAGCGAAATCCGGAAGTCACCGGCGCGGACCCGGGCGTACTCCTGCCAGAGCAACATGTGCGGAAGAAAACCGTTGGTGGCGATCCCCCGCAGAAGCGTCGCGAGTTCCGCCCGGGCCCGCACGGTGTCCACATGGGTCAGCGCGATCGAGTGGAAGCAGCTGTCCCAGGCCCACTGGAACGGGTAGCTGTCGGGCGACGGGCACGTGAAGTCGTACTCGAAGCCCTCGGCGAAGCCGCGGCGGCGATTGGTCCGGAGGACGTCGCTGGCGAGGCCGACCACGTCGGTCGTGTCCGCCACCGTACCGTGGACGATGTTTTCGTCGGTCACGCCGCGACTCCTATCCGGCCCGCTGCCACGCCGCGCGGTTCGTTGGCCGGCAACACCTTGTCGGCCAGCATCTTGGCCAGCATCGAGGTCTTCATCGCCCCGTCGACGCCGTAGTTGACGAACGCGTCGACCACCGACGCCTCGTCGCCGAGCGCGACGTGGGTGGTGACGAGCGGGCTCACATCCACCAGGCCGGACTCGATCAGCCGCAGGGCGATGTTGAGCACCCGGCCCGATCGGCGCATCGAGAACACCCGTACATCGAAGGGCGTGGCACGGACCCGCAGGCCCTTCGCCAGAATCATCCACGTGTTGATCCGCTGCGGGACGTTGGTCGCGCCGTACACCACATACTGCCCACCCGGGCGCAGCAACCCCATCGCGAGATCCCGGACGTCGCGCCCCTCGCTCGGCCCGTCCGTCACGTTCGGCAGCCCGTCGAAGACGTAGTCGGCGTACTGGTCATGGTGCGACCGGACGAAGTCGTCCAGTTCGTCGGCCTGCGTGATGGCGTTGAACGCCATCGAGGCGCCGTACACCATCGCGGTGCGCATCCGGGCGTCGTCGCGGTCGAGAACCAACACCGAGCCGGCCCCGAGGTAGCGGTCGAGCACCTGGATCGCGAGGAGGGCGCTGGGCCCGCAGCCCAGAACCACGCAGATGTCACCGGGTGTGGGCGGGTTCACCAGCAGCGAGCGGAGCACGGACGTCAGCGGCTCGATCAGAGTGGCCCGGCTCGACGGTAGCGAGGGCGGGATTATCACCGACGCCGCCTGGCACGCGTCGTAGAAGTTCCGGTCGGTGTACCAGCTGGTCTCCATCCCCTGCCCGTGGGCGAAGAGAGGTCGGATGACGCGGTACTCGGCCAACCCCCCGAAATCCGTCTGCCCCCAGTAACCGACCCGGTCACCGATATCGACCGCCCCGGCAAGCCGCGACCCGACCTCGACGACACGCCCGATGTACTCGTGTCCCGGGATGACCGGCCACGTCTCGGAGCGCAGGTGGCCCCGGAAGTACGAGACGTCGGTGGAACACACCGACACGGCCTCGGTTTGCAGGACGATCTCGTCTTCCCCGCAGAATGGATCGGCAACCCGGCCGAGCGCTAACCGGCCAGGTCCATTCATCAGGTACGCGTACACAGTCCTCCCCTGGAGTCGACACGGCGGATGCCAGCCCCCCATTGCTGGCTGCTTTCCTCTAAAACACGCGATGGGGCCAGCGCGTTCATTCGTTATCCGTGTCGCCGCGTGTTGAGTTTCATCGGCGCGAGATGCCGGTCCACGAATTCGGATACCGCAAACAGTTGGTATCCCGGACAGCGCCTTTGGCCGGCCGCGGTGCTTCATGGAGTCTCCCGCGAATGCGGCCGCGCGATGCTCGGGCGAACCGATGGCGTGCCGGACCGTCTCGCGATGCTCCTCCTGTGCGACCAGACCGGCGCGCTGGTCGGTGACGACCTCGATGCTCGACGTCCCTCGATGAAAATGACCGAATCGAACAGCACGAGATGGTCGACGGAGGTCGCACCGATCCGCAGGAGCGCCACCGACGTGGACGGGGTGCCGGACCGGTCAGGTAACAGGGCTCAACTCGGGCGGAGCGGTCAGTCCATCGAGGACGACGACGGCGCGCGGGCTGGCGCCGACGAAGTCCTCGTTGGGTTTCGTCACCGAGCCGGCGCGCGTGCTGAAAGACGTCTGCACCGTCACGGACCTGTCGGCGGGTGCGGCGCCGCGGGCGGCTCGACGTCGAAGGTGACGTCCAACATGTACCGATCGCCGACGTAACGCGACTCGGTCAACTCCAGCGGCCGGGCCCGATCGTCGAGGATCAGCCGACTTTCCACCAGCAGCGCGGTGCGCGGCTCGACTTCCAGCAGGCGGGCATCTTCGTCGGTCGCGGCGGCGGCGGTGATGGTCGCATGGCCCACCGACGGTGTCCGGCCGAGGCTCGCCAATGCCTCGTGCAGGGAACCGGCGGCGAGGTCGGCGTCCAGCAGCCTCGACAGCGCGCCGGGGAACGCCGCTGTCTCCAGCGCCACCGGCACGCCGTCGGCCAACCGCACCCGGCGTACCAGCACGATCCTGGCGGCCCGGCCGACCCGCAGCCGGTTGGCCACCTCCGCGCTGGCGGGGTGCAGGCCGGCCTCCACGATCCACGAGGTGGGGGTGCGGCCCTGGCGACGCATCTCGTCGCTGAACCGGATCAGGCTGTCGGCACGGCGGTGCGTCGGCGGCACCGCGACGAACGTGCCTGAGCCTGGTGCCCGGTAGATCAGGCCCTCGGCGACCAGGCGGGACATCGCGGCGCGTGCGGTCATGCGACTCACGCCGAACTCCTCGCAGATCATGCTCTCCGAAGGCAGCGGATCGTGCGGCTGCGCCGCCCCGATGCGGGCACGTAATGCCTGCTCGATGGTGTAGTAGCGGGGCACGAACTCGCGACCGTTAGGACCGTCAGGCTGCACGGGACAAGAGTCTAGACGACTAGCTGTCTATACAGCAATCCCCCATGCCCCACGTATCCCGGTAATCCGGCCGGGTCGAGCCGGCGGAAATGCCAGGCGTCGCGACATAAAACGAAAGTTTCCGAATAGTTGATTCGCCGAAACCGACCAACACAACTATGCAAGCGGTACGGTTCGCCCGCAAGGCGGATATCGAGATTCTGGTCACCCCGCCGGAAGGCGTGAGAAATGCCATCGAACCAATCGCCTTGGCTATGATGTCGAACCGCGCGAACGGGTAATCGAAATTGACGGCGTCTATCGCCCCTTGTCGAAAACGATCTGCCGGACGCGGGAAGTCAGCGCGGGCCGGGGCGGACCGGCGGGTACCCTGCGACAACACGGCACGACACAGCACCGAACCCACTCGCGTGATTCGCCATCCGAAACCGGATGAACCGACGGTGTGGATCCCGGGTATCAACGGTGACATTCCCTGTGCTCCGGGACGGAGGAAACCTTGTCCAGCAGGCACAAGCGGGACACTCGCCCGGCGACAGGTCAGTCGCAGGAACCGCCGCCCGAGGCGGACGACCAGTACGAGGATTCGGTAGCCCGAGCGGCGGAGGCCACGGCGAGCGCGGCGAGTGTGGTCGACGATATCGACGCGATCCTCGACGATGCCGACGAGTCTCTGCACGCCGCTCTCGGCTTCGAGCCGGGCCAGAAGGTCGACCCGGCCGAGCTGGACGCGCGTGCGGCGGTGATGGTCAGCCAGTACCAGCAGAAGGGCGGCCAGTAGCCATGGCTGGTCAGGCGGCGAAGCCCGCACTCATCCTCAACGGCGAATGGCTCAGCGCAGACACCGGACTGGCCAGCGGGCTGATCGGTACCGGCGTCGAAGCCGTCTTCCGGAGCATCGACGAACTCGCGATCGAGATCGGACCCGCGGGCGTGCGGATCCGGGAAACCGTCGGCGGGCGCGACGTGGGCGACTTCGGTCTGGTCCACGTCCTGGCCTTCCAACGCCCCACCGCGACGTTGTTGAACGCGGTCGCCGACTACGCGACCGCCAAAGGGGTACACATTGTCAATATCACCGGCATCGGCGCGCCGACCAAAGTGTTCAAGTACGTCCGGCTGGCCAGCCGAGGACTGTCCGTACCGGCGACGATCTACCTACCGCCGCGCCTGCTCGCGGACGCCTATCGGGATCTCGCCCGCCGGCTGGACCTGCCGTTCGTGCTCAAGACCGTCACCGGCGGCAACGGTCAGTGGACCCACCTGATCGCCAGCGAAGGCGCGTTCGTCGACCGGCTCCGGGACACCAGCCACGCGCGGGTCGGCTTCCTCGTCCAGGAACTCGTGCCGCCGGACAGTGCGTACTTCGTGTTCGTCCTCGGTGGCCGGGTCCCGCTCGCGATGCGCCGCCACGGATCGGGTGAAGCGCTCGTGCGATCCGGTTGGGACGACGCCAGCCTCGTCGACCTGACCGACCTCGACCCGGAGGCGCGGCAGACCGCGGTGCGCGCCGCGGCGGCGCTGGACTACGACGTCGCCGGCGTCCACCTCATTCGGCACTGGACGACCGGGCAGTGGTGTGTTCTCGACGTGAACCCCAACCCGCCCATCGGCAGTGGCGATCACACGACCGACACGGTGAACGCGTATTCGGCGTACCTGAAGCGGCGGCTCGTCTCAGCGAACTACGAGTGCGACGACGACGGCGTACTGGCCAGCACCGATCGGGGCCACCCGACCCAGGGGCGGCCGGGCGGCAACCCGGGATAGCCGACCGGCGCGGCGGGTCGGGTCGCCGGCCACCACCCGCCGGGTTCGCGGCTACTGACCGCCGCCGCTGGCCTCGCGGCGCGCGCCCGGTGCCGAGCGGCGCAGTGCCGACTCCAGCTCTTCCCGACCGGCGATGCCGAGCTTCCGGTACGCGTTGGTCAGGTGGATCTCGACGGTCCGCCGCCCGACGAAGAGCGCCTGGGCGATCTGCCGGTTGGTCTGGCCCGCCGCGGCCAGCGTGGCCGTGCGGCGCTCGGCCGCGGTCAGGCCCGCGCTGTCGGCGAGCCGCGCTTTCGGCCGGCGCCCACCGGCCGCCGCGAGCTCAGCGCGAGCCCGCTCCACGAGTACCGGCGACTGGCACTGCTGGGCGAGATCCAGCGCCGTGTGCAACAGCCGGCGGGCGGCGACCGGGCGACCGGACCGGCGCAGCGCGGCACCGTACTCGATCTGGCAGCGTACGAGGTCAGCCTGCGCTGCCGAGCCGGCCAGCATGGACAGCGACTCCTCGAGCATGGCGAGTCCACGCGGTCCGCCGACCACGGTCGCCTCGACGCACAGCGCCCGCCCGATCGGCCAGGCCACGCCCCACTGGCGCGCCAGTTCGACCTCTTCGGCCGCGTACCGGAGCGCCGTCGTCCGGTCCCCGATCCGCAACAGGGCCGTGGCCACCTCGGACCGCCAGGGCATCAAGGCCGAACTGTCGGCCGTCCAGGCGGTCAACCGCCGTCCGGCGGCGAGCAGATCGCGTATCGCGTGTTCCAACCGACCCTCGGCGAGCCGGAGCCGGCCGCGGGCGAACAGGACCGCCGCCGCGGCCCGGCTTCGCCGCACCTCACCGTGGAGTTCGCCGGCGAGGTCGGTGCGTTCGAGGTGGCTGGCCGCATCGCCGTTACGGCCGATGTCGACCAGGACGTGCACCAGCCGGGCCAGAAACTCGGCGCTGGCACCGGCGCGGGCGTCCGCGCCGCAACCGATCAGCATCTCCAGGCCGGTCTGAGCATCCTCCAGCGCGTCGGCGAACGCGCCGAGGCGCCGGCCCACAATCGACCGTGCCGAATGGGCGCTGGCCAGGATGGGTACATGCCCCCACCGCTGGGCTGCCTCGACCAGCGCGTCGCAGCGCGACCGGGCCTCCTCCAGTCGACCGAGGTCGGCGAGTACCAGGGCGGCGCGCAGGTACGCGGACGCGTCATCGACACGGATCGTGGCGCTGGCGAGCGTCAGCTCGGCCAGCTCCCGCGCCGCGACCGCGCACCCGCGCCAGGCCTCCCGCGCGGCCAGCAGACTGCTCAGACGAGGGTCGTCCGGGAACGCCTGGGGCCCGATCTCGTCGAGCCAGGTGACCGCGGGTCGGGCCGTGGCCGCGTCCTGAAGCCACATTTCGGCCAGGTTGGGCGTGTACTCCGTGGGATCCGGGCGAATCGGCTCGATGCGATGACCGGCGTGGCCGACGGCTGCCCAGCCACGCCCGTTCAGGGCCAGGAGGCTGGCCAGCTCGCCCGCGGCGCGGCGGTACTGGCTCGGTGTCGGCGATCGTCGCACGGCCTCGTCGAGGTGCTCGATCGCCGCTGGGAGATCCATGTACGCCTCGGCGCGGCCGAGTTCGAAAAGGACCATGACCTGGTTATCGGCGGCGAGCGGCTTGCGCAGCGCGCGGCGCAGGTAGGCGACGGCCACATCGGGGCGCCCACGGCCGAGTGCCTCCCGGGCCGCCTCGATCAAGGCGGCGGCAGCTGACGGTAATCGCGCGTGTTCAGACGCGCAGTCCGGCTCGCCGTTGACCAGCCTCGTCGCAGCCGTTCCCATACTGCACCTCTGGCATATCGTCACCATGCGTCGTAGCCGAGCTTGCGTCCGGTACCGGTGTCCTGCCATCGGGGTAACCCGCAACGTTACGCACCAATCAACCCGCAGTTATCGATCAGCTTGAATAGCTGACGCATAGCCGTCAGGCCGGGCGAACCACGCCGCGACCCGGGCTCGGGAAGCCCCTCCAGCTCGACGTCGATGCTGCGGACCAGGGCTTCCACTCGGGACAGGTCGGAGACTTCCCGGTGGCCGGTATGCCGTTCCTGGGTCCGAAAAGTTTCGGTCCGCCGCCGGAGCGACACGAGACGGAAAAGCCGGTTGCTGTTACCAGGAGCGACTGAACCGGTACGTCCGTTGCCGGGTAGTTGAGAACGACATCCGGAAGTGTGTGCGGATCGCGTGTGGGAGGAACGGACGTGCCGGACAACGTCGAGATGGACGAGAGGCTGCTCAAACGGGCCGCGGAGGCCGGTGGCGCGGAGGCGATGTACGACCTCGCGATCCTTCTGGGCAGCCAGGGCCGGGCTGACGAAGGGACCGCCTGGTTCCAACGAGCCGTGGACGCCGACGAGCCCCGGGCGCTCGTCACGGCGGAGCAGCTGTACCGGCAGGCGCTTGCCGAGGGCGACACCCGCGCGTACAACAGCCTGGCCATCGTGCTGGCCAAGCGTGGGGAGCTCGACGAGGCCGAGCAGATGTTCCGCAGCGCCGTCGACGCGGGCGACCCGCGCGCCGCGAACAACCTGGAACTCCTGCTTCAGGAGCGTCAAGAAGCCGACGACGAGGTCGAGCAGCACCGCCGCGCCGTCGCCGCCGGTGACACCAGGATGCTCAACGACCTGGCGGCCATGCTGTACGACCGGGGCGAAACCGAGGAGGCCGAACAGCTCTGGCGCAGCGCCGTGAGTACCGACCCGGACGCCATGCACAACCTGGCGCTCCTGCTGCACGAGCGCGGACAGACCGACGAGTCCGTGCAGTTGTACCGGCAGGCGGTCGCGGCCGGCCACGTCAGCTCGATCTTTCAACTCGCGAATGTCCTGCGGGATCGCGGTGTCCTCGCCGAGGCGGAGGCGCTGTATCGCCAGAGCCTCGACGCCGGTGACACGCGCGCCCGCAACAACCTGGCCGCGATGCTGGCCGAGCGCGGCGAGTACGACGAGGCCGAGCAACTGTGGCGGGCAGCGGCGGTCGAGGGCGAGGCCAGCGCGGTCCGCAACCTGGCGTTCCTCGCCGCGAACCGCGCCCGCTGAGCCGCCTCAGCTGGGCAGGAGGACGGCTGCACCTGATGTCGAGCAAAGCCAGAAACGCGACCTAATTTGCGGCAAACTTCGCGTACCGTCGCCTCATGGCCGACCGCAGCTTCCTCCTGAGGGTCGCTAACGTCAACCCCGGCAACGTCCGCAACCACACCGATCGGGCGCTGTACCGCTCGATCGCGGTGTTCCTCCTGCTGTACCTCGTCTACGCGACCGCCGGCGCCGCCTCGTTCATCGACGCCAGCTCCAACTACACGCACCCCTGGTGGCAGTGGCTGGTCGGGCCACCGGTCGCGATCGCGGTCATCGCGTACGACCGGGCCGTGGTCGGCCGGATCGCGGTCAACTACGAGCAGCTCGACTCCGACGACCCGCACCACCTGCTGCGCCGGCGTACCCTCGGCCTGTACGCCGGCCGGATGCTACTGGCCGTCCTGTTCGCCATCGTGATCACCGAGCCGCTGATGCTCGCCCGGTATCGCGGCGAGATCGACGCGTACCTCGCCAACCTGCACAGCACCCAGCTCGGCCAGGCTGAGACCACCGGCGCGATCGCCTCGTACACGAAACAGCTCGACGCGCTGCGCCAGCAGGACGCCGCCGCCGACAAGGCGGTCGCCGACCTGCACGGGTTGGCGGAGTCGAAGCGGCAGGAGGCGGCCACCGCGTACGGTCAGGCGCTCGCCGACTCGCGGGCGCAGGGGGTGTCACGACGCGCGGGCTGCCCGGCGGGCGGTTTCTGCGACGCGCTCGTGCAGCGCTCGCGCAGCCTCAACACCGAAGCGAGCCAGCTCGACACGCAGGCCCAGCGGCTGCAGGACAGTCAGCTGCCGGCCCGGCAGGCACGGGCCGGCCAGGCGGCGGCGATGACCGACGCCATCCAACGGCAGCGCGACGCCAACCGGGCCACCGTGACCGCCGACGCCGGCTTCGGCGCGCGTACCGAAGCGATGTGGCACCTGGCGACCCGGGACTTCTGGGGGTTCGGCTTCTTCTACCTCGGCGTCGGCGTCCTGCTCGTCGCCCTCGACTGCGCCGCGGTGTGGCTGAAGCTCGTCTCGCACGGCAACGCGTATGAACGGGCCGAGGCCAGGGACGCCCGCCGCCGGGAGCTGGCCGAGACCCTGCGCCACGAACAGCAGCTACGCGCCGCGCGCCAGGAGGCCGAGCGGTCGGCGGCGGCGATCGCGGCGGTCAAGTCTGACGCCATGGCCACGGCCGCGCACGAGCAACGACTGATCGACACGGCGGTCGAGCGCGCCCGGGCACTTCTGGAGGCCGAGCTCGCTCTGCCGTCTCCCCTGGCCCGCTGATTGTCCGCGCCGGGCCGGCTCAGGTCACCCTCGCCAGGCACTCCCGCGCCACCCCGACGACCGCCTCCGGGGTGAAGCCGAACTTGGTCTGCAACGCCTTGATCGGCGCCGACGCCCCGAACGTCGACATGGCCACGATCGCCCCGTCGGAGCCGACCCACCGGTCCCAGCCGAACGAGGACGCCTGCTCGATCGCCACCCGCGCCCGGACCGACGGCGGCAGCACCTCGTCGCGGTACGCCTTGTCCTGCTCGTCGAACAGCTCCCAGGACGGCAGGCTGACCACGCGCGCCGCCACCCCGTCCGCGGTCAGCGTGTCGTAGGCCTGCACGGCGAGGGCCAGTTCGCTGCCGGTGGCGATGAGGATCAGCTCCGGCGGCCGGCCGTCCGGCGGGTCGGCGAGGACATAGCCGCCCCTCGCCACCCCGGACGCCGGCGCGAAGCGCGACCGGTCCAGGGTCGGCAGCGGCTGGCGGGACAGGATCAGCGCGACCGGCTCGTGGCGCAGCGGCATGATGGTCCGCCACGCTTCGGCGATCTCGTTGGCGTCGCCCGGCCGGAAGTCGATCATCCCGGGCATGGCGCGCAGCGAGGCGAGCTGCTCGACCGGCTGGTGCGTCGGCCCGTCCTCGCCGACGCCGATCGAGTCGTGCGTGAAGATGTGCAGGACCGGCAGTTCCATCACCGCCGACAGGCGCACCGCACCGCGCTGGAAGTCCGAGAAGATCAGGAACCCGGACTGGAACGGGCGGATCTTCGACAGCGACAGGCCGTTCACGATCGCGGCGGCGGCGTGTTCGCGTACCCCGAAGTGCAGGTTGCGACCGGCGCGGTGATCGAACGAGAAGTCACCGGCCCCGTCGAAGGTCAGCCGGGTCTTGGTCGACGGCGCCAGGTCGCACGCGCCGCCGAGCAGCCAGGGCACCCGCCGGGCGAGGGCGCCCAGCACCTTGCCGCTGGCATCCCGGCCGGCGAGTCCCTTGGCGTCCGGCTCGAAGGTCGGGATCTCGGCATCCCACCCGTCCGGCAGCTGGCGGCGCTGCATCAGGTCCAGCGCCTCGCCCAGCTCGGGGTACTCCTGCCGGTACTTCCCGAACAGCGCCTCCCATTCGCGGCGCAGATGCTCGCCACGGGCACCGGGCCCGTCGGCGAAGGTCTGATAAACATCATCGGGTACCAGGAACTGCGCGTCCTCCGGCCAGCCATAGAAGCGTTTCGCGGCCCGTACCTCGTCGGCGCCCAGCGGCTCGCCGTGCGCCGCCGCGGTGCCCTGCTTGGTGGGCGCGCCGAAGCCGATGTGGCTGTCCACGATGATCAGGGTCGGCCGGGTCTTCTCGTTCCTGAACACGGTGAAGGCCCGGTCGAGCATCTCGATGTCGTTGGCGTCGCTGACCCGCGTGACGTTCCAGCCGTACCCCATGAACCGGGTCGCCACGTCCTCGCTGAACGCCAGCGAGGTCGAGCCCTCGATCGTGATCCGGTTGCTGTCGTAGATCCAGCACAGGTTGTCCAGCTTGAGGTGACCGGCCAGCGAAGCCGCCTCGGACGCGATGCCCTCCATCATGTCGCCGTCGCCGGCGAGCGCGTACACGTCGAAGTCGAACAGCTGGTACCCGGGCTTGTTGAACGTGGCGGCCTGCCACTGCCCCGCGATGGCCATGCCGACGCTGGTCGCGACGCCGGTGCCCAGCGGGCCGGTGGTGCACTCCACCCCGGACGTCCAGCGGTACTCCGGGTGGCCGGGGGCCCTGCTGTCGAGCTGGCGGAAGTTGCGCAGGTCGGAAAGCGACACCGCCGGCTCGCCGACCATCTCGTACATCGGGTTGACCGCGGTCACCTTCGCCAGGTGCAGCAGCGCGTACAGCAGCGTCGACGCGTGGCCGGCGGAGAGCACGAAGCGGTCCCGGTTGCTCCAGATCGGGTTGCCGGGGTCGAAGCGCAGGTGCCGGCTCCACAGCGTGTACGCCACCGGCGCCATCGCCATCGGGGTGCCGGGGTGGCCGGAGTTGGCGGCCTGGACGGCGTCCATCGCCAGGGTCCGGATGGTGGTCACCGCCTGCTCGTCGCGCGCGGTGCCGGTCGCGGGCTGGGGCACTGGAGTGGTCATAGGAGTCGTCATGGCAGACCTCCTCGTCGCAACGAGTCCAGCATGCCCCTGTTCGGGGCTGCCGTCAGCCGTTGTCCTGGATGGACAGGACGGCCGGACCGAGGCTGGCCACGACGGTCCCGGGTGGCGCCGACCCGGACGCGCTGAGGAGGAACGGTTCCCCGCCGGCCAGGTCCGCGCGATGGCAGACGAACTCGTCGGTGAGCATAAACGCCCACGACCGGTCGCGGGTGCAGATCCGCTGACCACGGCGCTGACCGGCGATGACCAGGCCGACCAGCTGCGGCCAGACCTCGTGCTGCACGTCGAGCACGACGGGCCGCCCGCCGGTGCGGGCGCGCAGCGCGCTGATCGCGGCTGGGGCGCCGACCAGCGGCTCCCGGGGCGTGACCAGGGTCGGCGCGAGCGAGGCCGCGATCACGGCGGCGGCCAGGGCGCCGATCGCGAGGGTACGGCGCGCGACCGGCCAGGCGACCAGGTCCACCAGGGTCACCACCGCCAGGATGCCGACCAGCACCGGCACGGCGTACGAGAAGTACCCGAGGTAGGACTCGCTCAGGTCGTCGATGCCGTGCCAGGCGTACCCGGTGAGCAGCGCGGTCGCCAGCACGGCGAGGCCGGCGCCGGTCCGGACGAACGGCGCGGCCGGCCGCCCCCGCCCGAGCACGACCGCCGCCGCGAGCAGCACGGCGCCGGCGGTGAGACCGAGCCCGCCGAACGGCCAGAACCGCAGCGTGAAGCCCAGCGCCTCGGCGAGGGTACGGGCGCCGACCTGCCGGGACGAGCCGTAGGTCGCGTACTTCTCGAACTCCCCGGGCCAGTGCAGCACCAGGTTGAGCACGATCGGGAGCAGGAACAGCGCCAGGACACCGAGCGCGAGCAGCCAGCCGCGCCGGTCGGCGAACAGCCGGCGCCGCAGCCGGACGGCGAGCGCGACCAGTACCGCGCCGGCGGTCACGGGTACGAACAGCAGGAACTGGGCGTGACCGTGCACCAGGAAACCACCGCCGAGGACGAGCGCCCACAGGTCACCGGTCCGACCGGCGGCCACACTCGCGCCCGCCACCAGGAGCAGCAGGAACGGCGCGAAGCACAGGTACGGGGTCCACGGGGTGGCGACCAGCTGGCCGTGGGCGGCCAGGACACCGAGCACCACGGCGGCGGACAGCCCGACCGCGGGCCACGAACCCGACCAGCCAGCCAGTACCGCCAGGGCGGCCGCGATCAGCGCGGCGGCGAGCGCCAGGTCGGCCAGGACCTGCCCGTTCCACGGCGACGGGACGGCGCCGAGCAGGTCGTGCCAGAACCACTCGCCGAACGCCTGGACGTAGAAGAAGGCCGGGCCCGGGTGCCAGAACCCCAGCCGGGAGTAGTTGCCGACCAGCAGGTGGAAGTGCTTGGCCTGGTACGTGATGATCGAGTTGGCGGCCGGGTCGCCACGCTCGTCGATCGCCAGCGTGAACAGGGTCCGGTTGCGCACGACGAAGAACGCGTACAGCGCCGCGAACGCGACCGCGAAGACCACGAGCCGGCGTGGCCCCGGCGCCGGCGCGGTGGCGTGCTCGGGCGCGGCCGTACGAGGCTCGGCGTCGTGGACGGTCACGACGGGCAAGGCTACCGGCCCGGCTGCCGGCCCGCCGCCGAGCCGCCCGCGCATAGACGTTGGTCTATCTTGTCCCATCCGGTGACCCTGGATGGGACAAGATAGACCAACGTCGGTCCGGGTCAGCGCTCGAACGCGTGCGCCATGGTCGCCTGCTCCTCCAGTACCTCGTTGATCCTGGCCTGCACGGCGTCCATCCGGCCGATGGTTTCGCTCGTGGTGTGGATGCCCGTCGACACCGACCTGGCGCTGGTCTGGATGCCGGCGATCTGGTCGGTGACCTTCTGGGTGGCCTCGGCGGTCTCCCGGGCGAGTTCCTTGACCTCGCCCGCCACCACGGCGAAGCCCCGGCCGACCTCGCCGGCGCGGGCCGCCTCGATGGTGGCGTTGAGCGCGAGCAGGTTCGTCTGGTCGGCGATGGCCGAAATGATCTTGATAACGTCACCGATCGCGGCCGACGCGTTGCCCAGCGACTCCACCTCGATGGTCATCTGCGAGGCGCGGGCGACCGCCTCTTCGGCCACCCGGGTGGCGTCCTCGCTCGCCGACCGCAGCCGGGAGACGGTGTCCAGCAGCGCGCGGGCGTTGCCGGCCGCGGTTTCCGCGCTGCGCAGGACGTCGAGCCGCTGCGAGACCAGCTGCCCCACGTTACGCAGCGCCGACGCGCGCGACTCGCTGAGATCGAGGAACTCGGTGGTGAAGAAGTCCATCGTGCCGATCACCTGCTCGCCGCTCATGATCGGAAAACAGATGCCGGAGCGGACCCCCGCACGGCCGGCGGCCGGTGCCCGGACGCAGTCGGTCAGCTCGGACAGGTCGCGGACGAACACCAGGTCACGGGCCCGCCAGGCGCGCCCGGACAGGCCCACCCCCTCGGCGAAGGTCGCCGCCAGGGTCACCTCGCGGAACTCGGCCCCGGCCGACCCCGACTCGACCCGGAAATGGAGCAGCCCGTCGTCGGGGTTGACCTCCCAGTACGAGCCGTAGGCCCAGCCGAACGCGGTGCGCACCGACTCCAGCGCGGTGACGATGGCGGCCTCGGACGCGTCGGCGTGGCCCAGCTCGGTGACCACCCGGGTGACGGCCAGCCGGTCGTCGGCCACCTGGCGTAGCTCGGCCGACGCGACCGCGTTGAAGCGCGCCCACTCGGCGATCCGCGCGATCGAGGCCCACTTCTCGGTACGCGGGCCGTCGACGTACAGCGGGTAGCGCGAGTAGAACTCGAACACGCCGATCGGGGTGCGCTGGCGGAGCACGGGCATCACGATCGCCGCCCGCATGCCGGCGCGGCTGGCCGCCGTGCAGCGCAGGCACTCGGGGTGGCCCTCGATCTGCTCGATGTAGTGCGGCTTTCCGCTGGTGTACGCGCGACCGACCAGGCCGGCGCTGGTCGAGATCGGCTGCCCGCGCAGGACGGCTCGCAGCTCGGTGATGATCTCGCCGGTCTCGTACCCGATCTGGACCCGGCCGCCGTCGTCGGGCAGCCAGATCGCGCCGTAGCCGAAACGGTACGACCGGACCAGACTGTCCACCGCGATCCGCCACGCGCTCGTCTCATCGGTCGTCTTGTCCAGGTCGGCGATCAGCTGCTCCAGCGACTCGACGTCGCGGGGTACCGGCCGCCGCACCGCCGCTTCTGCCGACCGTGACGGGAAAAGACCCACCTCGCCACCCTTCGCCTGAAATGTCGGTACCCCGCATCATCCTCTCCTGGCCGACCCGCTAGGGGGCGCTTTTCAGCCACTTCGGGCCGCCCGGCGCACCTGTACGGCGGGGCCACCGATCATCAGGCCGGCGATCAGGAGCCCGGTCAGGCCCAGTGGCAGGGCGAGCACCAGCACGGTCGACAGATCGTCCGCCGTCCCCTGTCGCGGCCAGCCCATGGCGTGCGCCCGTACCCGCTCCCCCGGCCGCCGGTCGCCGCAGTCGACGGACCCGTGGCCGGTGCGGTCGAGCACCGGATCGACCCAGGCCACCTCGCACGGGTACCCCTCGCCCGGGTTGCTCACCACGACGGCGTCCACCCGGGCCGCCCCGATCAGCGGCACCACCTGGTACCCGATCCACAGCACGCTCAGCAGGGCGACGACGAGGGCGTGCAGCGGCACCCGGTTGCGTAGCCAGCGCAGCCGCGCCGGACGAACGCCCGATCCCGGCGCGCCGGTGGTCATGCCGTGTTCGACCACCATGGACTCGGCGTGGTCGCGGGTCGCGAGCTGGACGAAGCAGCCGTCCCGGTCCACGGCGCTGATCAGGCGATCGTCCCGGGCGATCGGCACCAGCCCATCCGCTCGGCCCGCGGCCCGCACGCCACGGACCCGCGCGCCGGAAAGCGACACCGGCACGCCCCACGGGCCGCGCGGTCGCCAGGTGGCGGTGGTCGGATCGAAGGTACCGGCCCGCCAGAACCGCGGGTACGCCGGTGCGCGGCCGCGCAACCGGACCGGGACGATCACACCGCGGCCTCCCTCCCGGGAAAGCGACGCCGGCAGCGTAACCGCACTGACCGGCACCCACCAGGGGCGTGCGGGAAGCCGAAAGTACCGCGTCGACCCGGCCGGGACGCGTGGGAGCATAGAGGTGGCCCGGCACCCGGCGGAGGGCAGATACCCATGGCACCGGTCGGTTCGGCGCACGCGCCGGGCCGGCACGCGCCGGATCCGGCACCCGACCACGGCGGCACCTGCCTGATCGGTGAAGTCCACACCGCGATCCTGCAAAACTCCACCGCGTTGTCCCCGACGGCGACCGCGCGGCTGCTCGCGCTCGTGCCCGGCGAGCCGGTGCGGGTCTTCGAACGGCCGATCCACTACGCCCAGTCGCCGCAACTCCTCACCGGTCTGGACTGCGGCCTGACCGGAGCGGCCGGCGCCCGGTCCCGCGCCGTCGGGACCGTCGTCTCCCGGGTCGCGGTCACCGGTGGCCACGTGGTGCAGGGTTCGTCGTACACCCGGCTGATGCACGATCCCACCGGCCGGCGGCGGCGCTGGTCGCACTATCTCGCCCAGCCCGGCGTGTTGCGTGTGTCGGGCCGGGCCGGCACCGCCGACCTGGGTCTCGGGTTCGTCCAGAGCCCACCCGCCCCGGACCGGGTCGACCTGGCCGCGATCAGCATCCGGCTGATCGACCTCGTCCAGGCCGCCGGCCTGGACCGCCAGCCCCCCTTCCGGATGGCCCGCACCCAGTTGCGGTGGACCGCTCGGGTGGCGCCGAGCAGCCAGGTCCATTTCGTCATCGAGAACGCCAACCTGCGTACCCTGCGGTTGTCGGTCCTGGAGCGCGATCTCGCCGCCGTGGTCGAGTTCTGCGAGGACCTGGCGCTGCACGACTGGTTGCTGACCTGCCTGTTGCACATCCTCGACCGCAGCCGGATCGGCGCCAGCAGCCCGCGCCAGGTCGCCCACCGGCTGCGTCCGGTGCACGACCACCTGCTGCACCTGTGGATGCCGGCGGCCCGCCAGGACGGCGCGCTGCTCGCCCTGTGGCGCGGTCTCGACGAGCGGGCCGGGCTCAGCCGGCAGTGGCGCGCGCTGCGCGACCGGACCCGCGACCAGATGGGTGCCAGTTTCCAGGCGCTGCTCGACGGCTACGACGCGGGCGGCTCGCGGTGAGCCGCCGCCCGGGCTGGCTGGCGCAGACCTGGGCGGATACCGGTCGTGGGTTGCGCACCGCCTGCGTGGTGATGTGGATTCTCGCGGTGCTGGGAACCGGCGCGGGGGCCGCCGGTGACCTCGGCGGCTGGTGGGACCGGTGGCCGTTCCTGACCAACCTGCTCTCGTCGCTGGTGGGCGCGCTGTTCGGGGTACCCATCGCGCTGATCGTCCTGCAACGTATCGCCGCGATCGAAGGCCACCGGTACGAGCGGCGCGAGGTGGTTCTCGTCGCACGGTCCACAATCGACGGTCTCTGCGACGAGGTCACCGGCCTGGTCGGCAAGCCGGAGCTGCTTCCCCAACTGGCCGGCCAGCTCCGGCTGCTCACCGAGACGCTGGTGCCGGCGCTGTCGCGCTGCCGGTACGGCCCAGAGCTGGAACGGGTGCTGGTGACCTGGCAGGAGGTGTACACGCTGTGGCCGGGCGTACTCGCCGACCAGGCCGAGGCGACCAGTGTCCTGCACCGCGCCGCGACCCAGTGGCGGTTCTTCCGCGACCATGTCGAGCCCCGGCTGCGCCAGCACCGGGTGTCGTGGCCCGCACCGCAGGACGCCGATACGGTCGACCGCCTGCTCCGGGCCGCCGGTGTGCACTATCCCGATTTCGGTGAGCGCGACGACGACCTCGCCGCCGCGGCCGACCGGTGCCTGTCGACGCGAAGCACCACCCCGCTGGTGTCGGTTTACGGCGGGGACGACGACGCCATCCTCGCCGGAATCGCCGCGCAGGTCGAGGAGGTGGCGGCCGGCGTGGGTACCGTCGTCGACCTGCTCGCCGCCGTGACCGCGCTGGCCGCCTCGGCCCAGGCGGACGAGGCTACCGGAAAAGTCACAGGAACACGTACCTGACCCGGTCGGCGGTCTCGGCCGGCACGTCGTACCCTTCGTTACGGGCCCGGTCGAGCACCTGGCCGGCCGCGACCGGGTCGACCGCCACCTGGTCCAGGATCGTCCGCACGGCCAGTTCGATCGGCAGGAACCGGACGTCCAGAATGGACAGTGTCCGGTAGGCGGAGAACGGCGCCGGCCGGTCGGTCAGCTGGATCACCGGCGGCAGCTCGTGCCAGTGCTGCGGCCAGGGGCCGTCCCACCGCTCGGGCCGGGTGATCACGCGTCCGTCGTGGCGCAGCAGCCCGAGCCGTATGGTCTGCCACACGGCCGCGAGGAAAGCACACGACCAGACGCGCTGGCCGTCCTGCTCGTCCCACAGCTCGACGTCGACGAACACGGAGTGCCGTTCGGTGGCGTTCTGCCGGGGCGGTACCCACGGGTGCGGCGCCGACATCGCCTCGTAGTCGCCGACCGCCGGTGAACGCTGCCCGTTGGACAGCCAGCCGGTCAGGGTCGTGGGTGGACGCGATCCGGTCGTGCCCGGCGGTGGGTCGACGACCAGGTGCCCTTCCAGGATCGCGGCCACGGCGGTGCCGTCGGCGTTCGCGCAGGCCGACTCGCGGGCCAAGTAGTCGATGTCGAGGCCACTGTCGCGGGCCGCCGCGAGCACGAGCGGGACGACCTCCTGCGGGGAGCGCAGCTGCGAGAAATAGTCGTCGACGAGGAAGCAGGTGCTGACCCGGCCGGCGGGATGCCGCCCGGACGCACCCGGTGGCCGCTCCCGCGCGGCCCGCACCCACGGCGCCACCCGGTCGAACAGCTCCCGCAGCCGGTCCGGGCCGGCGCCGTAGTCCTCCATGTACAGGTGACCGACCTCGACCGACAGCTGCGCGAGCGGCACCGACTCGACCCGCCGCATCGCCCCGGCCTGCTCGAAGACCACCTCCACGGCGCCGTCCGGGGGCAGGCCGGTGGTCACAGGCTCTCCCACGCGGCGTCGTCGACCAGGCGGTCGGCCAGCAGGTCGAACGCGGCGACCGTCTGCGAGTTGGCGATCCGCCTTCCCCACACGTCGTTGTCGCTGATCAGCTGCTCGCGCCATTGCAGCACCGGGTCGAGCGGGACCGAGCCGAGCAGGACGGTCCGCCCGACATTGTGCTGGGCCGCCAGGTTCTTCAGGTCGTCGTTGCAGTCGCGCAGCCAGGCCACCTGCGCGGCGCGCAGCGCGGCCAGGGCGGCCGCGTCGGGGTCGACGACCGCGGTACGCACGAAGCGGATCGCCTCCCGCAGCCGCTGCGGATCGTGGCCCATGGTGGCGCCGGTGGCGATGATGCCGCGCTCGCCGTAGACCAGGCCGGATGCCGCGATGATGTGCTGGCGGGTCCACCGGTGGAAGACCACCCAGCGGGCCGGCACGTTGCGCAGCTCCGGCAGCGCGGTGGCCGCCAGGACGATCTCGGTCGCGTACGAGCGGCCGGCGCTGAGGTCGAACAGGCAGCAGTCGAACTCCTCGTCCAGCCGCAGGAACAGGTCGGCGCAGCGCTTGACGGTCTCCGAGCGCGCCGCGAACTCGCCGCCGCCCTCGTCACCGGGGTAGAACACGAGACGGCCGGCGTTCGGCGGTTTGTTGCGCAGGCCCGGCCGGTCGCTCTCGGCCCAGACGTCGACCCGGTGCGGGGCCATGGTCCGGCCCTGGAGGTACGCGTGCAGCCCGCCGTCGTGGGTGCCGCGCCCGACGGAGTCGACCTGGAAGATCATGCCGGCGGTCGGCGACCCGAAGTCGAAATCCAGGTAGCAGACGTCCCCGCCCTGCAACGCCCGGCGGTACAGGATGTTGGTGCTGGTGACCGACCGCCCGGTCCCGCCTTTGTCCGAGGCCGCGAAGATCAACATCGGTCGCTCAGGCGAGGTCCGCGCGGGCAGCGGCGAGATGGTCAAGGTCGCGCAGCACCTCGCTGGCGAGTACCACCGCCGTCCCCGGGCGATCGTCGATGATCTCGCGGGCCCGGCGCAGGTTGGCCCGAACCGTCTGGAGCAGATCGCGCATCGGCGGGCCGGCGGTGCCCGATCCGCTGAGCAGCTCCTGGTCGAACAGGTGCTCGGCCTCGTTGAGGAGATCCCGCGCATAGGTGGTGAGCCGGTCGCTCTTGAGCGTCGAGTCGTTGACCACCTGGGCCGCGGCGACCACGCATTCGACCACCCGCTCGGTGTAGTACCAGGACGGACTGTCGTCCCGGTCGCCGACCTGATCGAAGACGTCGCCGGCCTGGTCCCAGAGGTTGTGCGCCGGCCCGTCCTTGAGCCGTCGTTGCACCAGGTGGTCCCAGACCGCGTCGGCCTGGGACAGCAGCCGCCCGCGCAGTTCGGTGTCGCGGATGAGCCCGGCCAAACGGATGGTCCGCTTCATCAGCAGCGGCGAGAAGTCGGCGCAGGTCCACAGCAGCCGCGTCGTGCCCAGCTCCTCGCTGCCTTCCAGGTCGATCACCACTCCGGGCGAGTGCAGGTTGACCGCCGGGTCGCCGGCGAACGGCCGGCGGGTGATCCGGGCCCGGTTGGCCAGCTCGTCGAGGATCTGGCCGACCCGGCTCAGCTCCACATCGGCGGCCCGCCGACCGATCAGGTCCTGCACGGTCATCGCGGTCACCAGCAGGCTGAAGTAGTCGGACTCCTGGTCGTCGGTGGTCCGCCACGGGATGTCCTCCAGGGGCCACCGGCCGGGGCCGAAGCTGGCGATCGTCGACCAGTACCGCTGGGTGATGTCCCAGCGCAGCTGAAGCGCCGCGCCCAGCCGCTGCTGCTCCTCGTTGAGCAGGCCGAGAATGCGGATCCGCTCGGAGAACAGCTCCGCGATGCCGTCGAGCGCGACAACCGAGAAGTAGAGGTAAGGCGCCGGCTGGGCGACGCCGGCCGCCTGCTTGCCGATCTCCTCGGTGGTGACCACCTGCGGGGCGTCCTTGACGATGCCCCACGACCACCCGCACTCGAACAGCTGCTGCGGGTCGTCGAGCGAGCTGATCGTGTCGGGATCGAACCCGATGGTCACCTCGCGCAGCGCGGCCCGCACCTCACGCAGGTCGCGCCACAGCTCCGCGGCCACCCGGCGGATCGGCAGCCCGCTCTGGTTGACCGTGTGGAGCAGGATCTGGCCCTCCGCCGAACCGGCCTCGAAGGCGTTCACCGTGAAGCTGCGCAGCAGGCCGACCATCGCCGCGGTGAGCCGGGTGCTCGCCATCATCTCCAGATCGGCGACCTCACGGAGCAGATCGGGCCTGGTCAGGTACCTCCGGAACACACGGGTGAATCCGATCGCGGCAAGCGACAGGGTCACCGACATCGTGAAGGAGTCGACCACGTCCAGGCCCGACTGCTCCGGGCTCGGCGGGCTGCCGTCGGACGTGCCGAAGTAGCCGGTGCCGTGAAACACCGGGGTGCCGGTGTCGTCGGTGTACTGCCGGAAGTACTCGGTCAGCACGCGGACCAGCCGGCGGGGCACCTCGACCGCGTCCCCCATCACGCGCAGCGATTCGAGCACGTCGTCGGCGGTTTCGTTGGGCTGGTCCAGCTTGAACGGCGCCACCGACGTCGCCGGCAGCATCAGACACAGCAGCTGTTCGGCGTCACTGATCGAGTTGGAGCCGGCGCGTCCGCCCCAGTTCCACCGTCCATCCTGGAACGACTGGCGCGCGGTGGCCCGCCAGATGTCCAGCAGCTGCTGGCGCGGCTCGATCCTCATCGCGTGCGCGAACCTCCCGATCCACGCTCACCGGCCGGCATAGCCGACCGCGAGCACCATGCCGTCGTATCCGTCCCGCAGTGGAGTGGCCGTGCCGATCCGGTGGATGACCACATTATGCGTCAACCCGGCAAGGAGCTCTCCGATGTCGTCGGCGGTCATCGCGACCGCCGGAAACCACCGGCCGCCGACGGAGTAGCCGCGCGAATTCTCCATGAAGGCCGCCGCGAACGGGGCACCGGGACGCAGCGCGCCGAGGAACCGGCGCAGCGCGACCTCGAATTCGACCCGGATCCCGGACAGCGATTCGGCGACGAAGAACATGGTGCCGATGTCCCAGCGGCCGGCCGCCAGCCCGAAAACGTCGCCGCGCTCGACCCGGGCCCGGCCGGCCAATATGGTGCGCGGTTCACCCACCCGGGTGTACGGCGGACGGTCGCGCACCTGGCGCCAGAACGGCTCCCACAGCTCCGAGTACCCGACGACCTCGGCCCGCAGCCAGGCCAGGTTGGACGCCGACCGCTCGCACAGGGTGATCTCGTCGCAGAACGGCAGCATCGCCAGCACCGGATAGAGATTCGCGCCGGTGCCCACGTCGATGCCCTGCCCACCGGTGACGCCGGTCGATCCGAAGAACTCCCCCACCAGGCGGATGATCTGCTGGTCGTCGTCGCGCAGGGTGCGGTAGTTGTGATCGAGATAGTCACGGGTGTCGAACTCGTCCCACGGCAGCGCCGCATTCGCGGCGCTCGCCCAACCAGGGTCGGACAGTTCGGCGGTGGCTGCGATCGTCGGCCGCATCGGCGTCACACCGGACTCCTCTCCGTGGCCGGAAATCCCGAGCAGACGTCGGCGCAGCTCGAACCACGATTCTACCTTGCGGGCAGGCCAGGCCGGTTCACCGACGAGCGACGGTCAGCGGGCCGCGTTGCCGGTGTCCCAGGCCCACGCGGCGACGCCCACCCGGTTGCGGACACCTCGGCCCGGAGCAGTCCGCGACCACGCAGGAGATGACCCGTTCGATCGCCGAGGCCGCGACCGGGTCGCGAGCATCGCCGGTGGCGTCGATTCCCTCGCCGCGACGGGTCCAGGCCACGACCGGCGACACCGACCAGGCCCGGCAGGCCGCGGGCGAGCTGGCCGACATGGGTACCGAACTGCGGCGGCTGGTCGGGCGGTTCACGTACGCGGCCGGCGGTTGACGGCTCATCCGGTCCGGACGGGCGCACGTCCTAGCGGTGGCGGTGGATGACGAGATCGGCCAGCGCGAGCAGTTCCGCGCGTAGCGGGCCGGCGCGGTCGACCGGCTCCAGCGCGTGCCGGGCCTCGGCGAGCAGCCGCTCGGCCTCGTCGTGACACCAGCTGCGCCCACCGGCGGCGGCGATGAGCTGCGCGGCGTACGCGAGGTCGACGTCGGTCAGGTCCTCCCGGGTGTACAGCTCGGCCAGCTCCCGCCCGGCCGGTGTACCGGAGTCGAGGGTGTGCGCCACCGGTACCGACTTCTTGCGCGCCCGCAGGCCGGAGTAGCGGGGCCGGCCCGTCGTCGCGGTGTCACCCCAGATGCCGAGCACGTCGTCGACGATCTGGTACGCGCGGCCGAGCAGCCGGCCGAACCTGCCGAACCGGTCGACATCGAGGTCGCCGCCACCGCCGGACAGCGCACCGAGCGCGCAGGCCACCCCCATCAGCGCGCCGGTCCTGGCGTCGGCGATGCGCAGCGACTCCGCCCGGCCGATGTCGGTGCGCCGCTCGGCCGCGGTGCCCGCCAGCCGGCCGTCGAGCAGTTCCTGGACGGCGGCGTTCAGCATCCGGACCCCGCCCGGCCCCGCGCCGGACCGGTCGTCGGCGAGCACGTCGAAAGCCAGCCCGAGAAGCGCGTCGCCGGCGAGGATCGCGGTGTCGGTGCCGAACACGGCCCACACGGTGGGCCGGTGCCGCCTGGTCGTGCCGCGGTCGATGACGTCGTCGTGGATCAGCGACGAGTTGTGGACGAGCTCCACGGCGACCGCGCCGGGCACCGCGGCTGACAGGTCGCGGTTTACCCCACCGCCGACCCCACCGCCGACCCCACCGCCGACTGAGCCGGCGGCCAGCAGGACGAGCGCCGGGCGTAGTGCCTTCCCGCCGTACCCGGAGGCCGGTTGGCCGGTCTCGTCGCACCAGCCGAAGTGGTACCCGGCCGTCAGCCGCAGCGTGGGTGGCAGCCGGTCGACAGCGGCGTGCAGCGCCGGCTGCGTGAGACTCCGGCTCCAGGCGATCACCTCGGCCACCGGCCGGACCGCCGTCGCGACCGCCCACGCCGTCACCGGATGGCTGCCGGTTCGGTGGGTGCGGCGTGGGATCGGTCGGGCATCGGCACTCCGGTGGACGGGCGGTCATCCCGCTATTAGGGCTAACCAGCAGGATCAACCGGTCTTCCGGCAAAGCCCCGCGACCCCGGTCGGCACGACACCACCGGCCACACCGACCTGATCTTCGAACTGCCGGGCTGATCGCCCCGGGATGGTGGACCTTTCCAGCTTCTTCGACCGTGCCCTGCCGGTGCTGGAGGCGGTGCAGGCCGACGCCGACATGCGTACCGACTTCGCCCACCGGCTCCACGACCAGGACCTCGGCCCGCACCGGGGTGTGCGGTTCCTCCGCGAGCACCTGGACAGCATGGCCGGCGCCGGCCGGGTCAGGGCGGACGCGGACACCGAGGCCGCCGCGCTGCTGCTGGTCGGCGCCTGCTTCCTGCGCTCCTGGCTGCGACACCTGACCGGGCCGCAGGGCGGGACGAGCGTGCCCGGCCTGGACACCACCGTCACCCTGCTGGCGCGGCTCCTCGCTCCGTAGTCAGGCGCCTCGGGACGCCACGATCACCGGGTTGCCGTCCGGATCGAGGACGGTCGCCATCCGCTCGCCCCACGGTCTGGTCGACCGGATCCTGGACCACCCGCACGCCCCCGGCCCGCAACAGGTCCACCGCCGCGTCACAGTCTTTCGCGTACACCCACAGCGTGACCCGGTTGTTCACCAGCTCGCCGGGTTGGTCCTGGGCGCCGATGCCGAGATGGGAGCGGCCGAGGTCGAGCGCGACATAGCCCGGCTCGCCCTCGGGCGGGAACCGGTAGGTGACCGTCCACTACTCACCGCTACCATGCCGCAGCGGCAACGGCATGGCGCGTACCCGATACAACGTCACCCATGAATACCCGCACCGGACCGCGTCGAGTGCCCCTGGCACTCGCCGTCCTGACCTCCCTCGCCCTGCTCGCCGCCGTATCCGTGGGAATCGCCCGGGCGGCGACGACCACTCCGGCCGCGCCCGCCGGCGCACCGGATCCGGGAGCACCCGGCCCGGAGCGGGTAGCCACCCTGACTTATACGCTCGGTGACAGTGCGTTCCACGTCCCCGGCTTCCACGTCGACCCTACCGACACCGACCTGGCGCCGATCGAACTGACCGGCGTCGTGCACTACCCGCGCGACCTGTCCGGTGGCCCGTACCCGCTGGTCCTGCTCCTGCACGGCCTGGCCGAGACCTGCGCGGACCGCACCGCGCCGCCGTTCTCGCACGAGCTCAACCAGTGGCCGTGCGCGTCCGGTACGCCGCCGATCCCGAGCTACCGGGGCTACGACTACCTCGGCGAGAACCTGGCCAGCCACGGCTTCGTCGTGGTGTCGATCAGCGCGAACGGCGTCAACGTCGGCGACCAGGGCATGCAGGACCCGGCCCGGGCCGCACTGATCAACAAGCACCTGGCGATGTGGCAGCAGCTCACGAGCACCGGTGGCGGTCCGCTCGCCGGCGCCGCCCGCGGGGTCGACTTCACCGGAAAGATCGACATGACCCGGGTCGGTACCTTCGGCCACTCCCGGGGCGGCCGCGGCGTGATGTACCAGGCGGCGGACACCCATCGCGCCGACTGGCCGGCCGGCGTCCAGATCAAGGCGGTGTTCCCGATGGCGCCCGCCGGCATCATCATCCCTGAGGATCCGGACCAGGCGGCGGACGTGCTGAGCACCACCGTGCCCTTCGCGGAGTGGGACGGGACCTGCGACTACGGGGCCGTTGGCAACTTCTTCGAGGTCAACGGCGCGAAGGACCGTGCCGGCAGTCAGCACCTGCTGGTCCACGGCGCCAACCACAACTTCATCAACACGCAGTGGTCGCCGAGTAGCGGGCAGGTCGGGGCGGGCGACGACGCCGACATGGGTCCGCGCCCGGGCCCTGGCTTGTGTACCGAACAGGTCGGCGGCGCGCCGGTGCGGCAGCTGACCGAGGCCGAGGAGCGGACCGTCGCCACCGGCTATGTCTCGGCGTTCTTCCGCCGCTACCTGACCGGCGACACGGCGATGGACCCGATCCTCGACGGCACCGGCAAACCGTACGCGGCACTGACCACAGTGGACATCGACCGGCACGCCCCGGCGTAACCGTTCCCCGGGCGGCTTGGCATCCTGGGCGCATGCAGAGCGTGTACGAGGCCGCCGGTGCCGACGCCGGCATGCTGCGCCTGGCCGAGGCGTGGCACTCCCGGGTGATGGCCGACGAGATCGTCCGCCACGCGTTCAGCCACGGTTTCCATCCCCAGCACAGCGAGCGACTCGCCGCGTACTGGGGGGAAGCCCTCGGCGGGCCCCGCACGTACTCCGACCGGTATGGCGACGAGACGTTCGTGGTGCGCATCCACAGCGGCAACGGGGTCCACGAGGAGATGGACCAACGGGCGATCGCCTGCTTCGACCAGGCGCTGGCCGACCTGGGCCTGAGCCCGGCCGACCGGCTGTGGCAGGCGTTGCACGACTACTTCGCCTGGGCCACCACCACGACCATGGCGCAGTACCACGAGTCCGCCTCCGACGTCCCTGCCGGCCTGAGTATTCCGCACTGGTCCTGGGACGGCCGGCAGGACTCATAGCGCCTGCTGGACGTCGTTTCTCGTCGATCTAGGACGAATGGTGGGAGCTTTGCCCCTCTTGGGCCACCATTCCTCCTAGATCGACGAGGGCTAGCGGCGGGGCTAGCGGCGGGGTGGGCGGCGGCGGGGTGGGGGTCCAGCGGGTCCGTAGGGCGGCCCAGCTTCGGTAGCGCTGGAACGGGAACTCGAAGACCATCGCGAACACGGTGGCCCCGATCAGCGCGAGCGGGACCGCCAGCGCCACGGTGGCCCAGAACGCCGGCACGCCCGGGGTCACGTGCGGCGCGACGAGCCGGCGGCTGACCCCGGCGACGATCGGCAGATGGACCAGGTACAGGCTGTACGAGATGGCGCCGAGCCCGCGCACCGGCCGGGTGGCCAGCAGCCACACCAGCGGGGCCGGCCGCCGGGTGGCCACGGCCGCGGTCAGCATCGCGAACGCGGGGCCGATCGCCAGGTCGAGCCAGTAGTAGTGGGCGGCGGTCCAGACCGGACCGTTGTGGACGATCAGTACGACGACCGGGACGGCGGCGAGGGGGGCCAGCCACTGCCACGGCAGCCGGCGTACCCGGTCCCGCGCGACGATCACCCCGGCGGCGATCACCCCGGCCGCGAACAGCGGGGCGAACTCCGGGGTCAGCCCCCGCTGCTTGTCCACAGGGGACAGACCGGGGTGGACGAGGCCGAACACGATCACCGGTACGGTCACGGCGGCGAGCGCGACGACCACGCCAGCCCGGCGGCGGATCAGCAGCAGGAGCGGAAGGCCGAGGTACAGTCCCGCCTCGACCGCGATCGACCAGAAGGCCGCGTTGGGCGTCGGCGCCCGGACGAAGTCCTGGAGCAGCAGGCCGTAGACGAGCACCGACCGGCCGGTCGGCGGGCCGGTGCGCAGTTGCGGCGTCACCGTCCAGGCGATGATCAGGCTGAACGCCAGGGCCGCCCAGTAGGGCGGGAGGATCCGCCAGGCCCGCCGCCGGGCGAACCGCGCCTTACCGCCCAGAGTCCAGCCCGACCGGGCCGGCGAGACCGCGAGGGAGAAGCCGGACAGGACGAAGAAGAACACCACCGAGAGATGCCCGTACATGAGCCAGCCCAGCCAGGTCGGTCCGGTGTTGACCGGGAACCCGCGGAAGGTCAGCAGCCAGCAGTGGAACAGCACCACGTACAGGGCGGCGAGACCGCGCAGCCCGTCCAGACCCGCCACCCGGCCGCGGTCGGTCGACCGGTCGGCGGCTGGCTCGATCAAGTCCTGGTTCTCCTCGTCTGGTCGGACATCACTGCGCAACGCCGACCCACAATAGTCGCGCCGCCCGGAAACCAGCAGGTGTCGGCCCGACACGGCCGATCAGGTAACGTTCCGCGACCGAAGGCTGGCGGTCGGTGTCTCCACACGCGCGGGCCCGCTTTCCGGGTTGGGGGCTGTTTCCTCGGAAGCCGCCCAGGAGGCGAGCAGGCGCAGCGCGTGCTCCGTCGGGGAGCCGGGGTGATCGAGGCGGTCGGCACGGCGGTCCGGCCCCGGTGCGTCGCTTCCGGTCCGACCTGATCAACCTGATTTGGGACCGGCAGATCGACCCCGGCAAGGTATTCGACCTGACCCTGCCGCTTGACGAGGCCGCCGACGGGTACCGCGCCATGGACCAACGACGCGATCAAGGTGCTCCTTCGCCCTTGATCCGTCGCACACGCCTCCAAAATTGTCGCACCCGGCCGGACGGCAAGTTTCCCGAGCTGGCACACCGTTTGACCAGGCCGAAACCTACGGCGGCGTAAACTACGGCTACGTAAGGGTAGAGGACTCCGGCGGGGGAAGAGGGTTCACCGGATGACCACTCCACCCGACGTCAGCATGGCCGATGGCAACGTGATCGAGGAGAAGCGCACGCGGAACCTTCGCCTGCGCCTTCTGGACGCCGCCACCTGGCTCACCACGCCGCTGCTGCCCGACGACTACCTCGGATTACTCAACCCGCTCTGGTCGTCACGGGAGTTGCGTGGTCGTGTCGAGGCGGTACAGCCGGAAACCGCGGACGCCGCGAGCCTGGTGATTCGACCCGGCCGCGGCTGGGCGGGTCATCGCGCCGGCCAGTACGTGCGGGTCGGCGTCGACATCGACGGCGTGCGCCACTGGCGTAGCTACTCGCTGTCCTCGCCGCCGCAGCGGACGGACGGTTGCGTCACGATCACCGTCAAGGCGGCCCCGGACGGGCTGGTCTCGCCGTACCTGGTACGCCAGCTAGCGCCCGGAGCGATCCTTCACCTCGCACCGGCCGAAGGCAGGTTCGTACTGCCGCAGGCGCTTCCGCCGCGGCTGCTGTTTGTCACGGCGGGCAGTGGGATCACGCCGGTGGCGGCCATGCTGCGGAGCCTGGCCGCGCGCGGCGAGATGCCGGACGTGGTGCTGGTGCACTCCGCGCCGACACCCGACGACGTCATCTTCGGCGCCGAACTACGGACGCTGGCCGCGCGGTTTCCGAGCCTGCGGCTACACGAGCGGCATACCCGCGCCGTCGGTCGCCGTGGCGGCGGCCGGTTCACCGTGGCCCAGCTACCTGACATCTGCCCCGACTGGCCGCAGCGCCATGCCTGGGCGTGTGGGCCGGCCGAGATGCTCGATGACGCCGAGCGGCACTGGCGGGGCGCCGGGATCGCCGACCGGCTGCACGTCGAACGTTTCCGCCCCGCGGTGGCATCCGCCGGCGGTTCCGGTGGGCGCGTCCGTTTCATCGCCAGCGGCCGCGAGGTCGACGCCGACGGTGACACACCGTTGCTGGTCACCGGTGAGGACGCCGGCATCCTCATGCCCAGCGGGTGCCGCATGGGGATCTGCTACAGCTGTGTGACCCGGCTGCGTTCGGGCCGGGTACGCGACCTGCGCAGCGGTCAGGAGCACGGCGACGAGGGAGAACTCATCCAAACCTGCGTGTCGGCCGCCGCCGGCACCGTCGAAATCGAACGCTAGGAGGCGAGCATATGACCGCCACCACGCATCTCACCGAGGTCGACATCAAGGAGATCGGCCGCGAATTGGACCAGATCCGCGACGAGGTGATCTCCAGCCGCGGCGAGAGCGACGCACGGTACATCCGCCGGGTCATCGCCGTCCAGCGGGGTCTCGAAGCTGGCGGCAGAACGCTGCTGATGGTCTCGATCCTGCCGCCGGCCTGGCTCGCCGGAACCAGCGCCCTGGCCATCTCCAAGATCCTTGAGAACATGGAGATCGGCCACAACGTGCTGCACGGACAGTGGGACTGGATGCGCGACCCCGAGATCCACTCCACCACCTGGGAATGGGACTCCGCCACCCCAGCCGACATGTGGAAGCACTCGCACAACTTCGTGCACCACACCTACACCAATGTGCTCGGCAAAGACCGCGACATCGGCTACAGCGTGATGCGGGTCAGCCCCGAGCAGCCCTGGCACCCTGTCTACCTCGCCCAACCGCTGTACAACGCGATCCTCGCGACGTTCTTCGAATGGGGCATCGCCATCTACGACGTCGAACTCGAACGCGCCTGGCGCGGCGAAAAAAGCTGGGGCGAGGCGCTGACCCAGCTGCGCCGTGTCCTCCGCAAGGCCGGCCGCCAGGTGGTCAAGGACTATGTGGCGTTCCCGCTGCTCGCCGGGCCGTCCATGGCGCCCACCATGCTCGGCAATGCCGTCGCGAACGTGGCCCGCAACGTGTGGTCACACACGATCATCTTCTGCGGCCACTTCCCGGAGGGAGCCGAGGTCTTCACCGAGGAGCAACTCGACGGCGAGACCCGCGGCGACTGGTACCTGCGCCAACTGCTTGGATCCTCCAACATCGACGGCGGCACGCTGTTTCACATCCTGACCGGGAACCTCAGCCACCAGATCGAACACCATCTGTTCCCCGACCTGCCCAGCAACCGGTACGCCGAGATCGCCCCGAAGGTGCGTGACCTCTGCCAGCGGTACGGGCTGCGCTACAACACCGGCTCCCTGATCCAACAAACCGCCAGCGTTTGGAAGCACATCTTCCGCCTCGCGCTCCCCGGACCCAAGCCATGAACCGCGGATGGTTCTGCCGCGCCGGGCGCCGGATCTGTTGCCTGAGTCGTTCCAGCGTCGTTACTCACCGGTGAGGCGGGCGGCCAACTCGGCGCTGCGGTCCGCGAACTCCACCCAACCGGGCGATGTCGCGGCCACATGCCGGCGCGCGGTGTCAGCCGTGCAACGCCGTCGCGTCCAGGTGCGCACCCGGCCGGCTCTGATCTGGAACCGGACCAGGATGCCGTCGGCCCACCCGGCGGCAGGTGGGCACCTCCTGCCCGCCCGGGGTGCGGTTCCAGGAGCCGGTAGCCACAGCCGCCAGCCACAGCCGCCAGCTCCTATCCTGGGCCGATGGATCTGGAGTTCAGCGGCGAGATGTGGTTCTGGAGAGGGCCGTCGCCGTGGCACTTCGTCACCGTTCCGGAAGACGGCTGCCGCGAGCTGGAGGCGACCGCGTCGTTCGTGAGCTACGGCTGGGGCATGATCCCGGTCACCGCGTGGATCGGGGAAACCCGGTGGACGACGTCCCTGTTTCCCAAGGACGGGCGCTACATCGTGCCGGTGAAGGCCGGGGTGCGGCAGGCCGAGGGGATCGACGTGGGAGACACGGTCACGGTCCGCCTGACGGTGGGCGCCCGGGCATAGTTTTTCCGGCGGCCGGTCACATCCTCGGGGTCGCGATCCGACAGATGGGTGAAAGGAAGGTTCGGACGCCAGCGAGGAGGCACGCCGATGTCGCCGATCAGCTCCAGCTTCGAGGTCGCCCGGCCACCGGCGGAGGTGTACGCGTACGTCACCGACCCGGCCCGGTTTCCCGAGTGGCAGCGGGACGTGATCCGGGTACGCGTACACGGTGCCGCTCCGGCCGGCGTGGGCACCAGGTTCGCCACCACCCGGCGGATCGGCCGGATCGAGCACACCACGACGCAGCAGGTCACCGACATGGACCCGCCGCGGATCTGGACGGCGCGGGGCGTGGACGGCGCGTTCCGGCCCGGCGCCCGGCTCACGGTCGAGCCGCTCGGCGACGGGACCCGGTCGCGGGTCACGATCGTCCTCGAATTCGAGGGACACGGGATCGGCCGGATGCTGCCACTCGACGTGATCAGCCGGATGGCCGCCAAAGGGGCACCCCGGAGCTACCGGAACCTCAAGGAACTGCTCGAGCGCGGAGCCTGACACCACTCATCCATCGATGGAGGTCACCATGTCCGCGGTCAACACCATCCGGCTACGCGGCCACACCGTCACCGCCCGCGCGGTCGCCTACTGGGCCGCCACCGCACTCGTCGCCGCCGAGCTGGTCGTGGGCGGCGGGTGGGACGTCGCCCGTACCTCGCAGGTCCGCGAGGTCGTCGGAGTGCTCGGCTACCCGGAGTACTTCCTGGTCATCCTCGGGGTCTGGAAGATCCTCGGCGCCGCCACCCTGCTGGCCCCCCGCCTTCCCCGGGTCAAGGAGTGGGCGTACGCGGGCGCGATGTTCACCTACACCGGCGCGATCGCGTCCCACCTCGCGGTCGGCGACGGCCATACCGGCGAGCTGGTGATCCTGTCCGCGATGGCCGTTCTCGCGGTCGTATCGTGGACCCTGCGACCGCCGGCCCGCAGGGAGGTCCCGCCCGCCAGATGACCGACAACGTGCCTGGTAGCGACACCGAGGAGCTGGCGCGGCGGTTCGACGAACACCGCGGCCACCTCCGCTCGGTGGCCTACCGCCTGCTCGGCTCGTTCGCCGAGGTCGACGACGCGGTACAGGAGACGTGGCTACGCCTCACCCGCGCCGACGCCGCGGTGATCGAGAGCCTGGCCGGCTGGCTGACCACGGTCACCGCGCGGGTCTGCCTGGACATGCTGCGGGCCAGCCAGTCCCGGCGCGAACAACCGCTGGACCCCGCCCACCTGCCGGACCCGCTGATCAGCGACGCGGAGGACCCCGCCGACCCGCAGCACCAGGCCGCGCTCGCCGACACGGTCGGCCTCGCGCTGCTCGTGGTGCTGGACACGCTGGCCCCGGCGGAACGGATCGCTTTCGTCCTGCACGACGTCTTCGCCGTACCGTTCGAGCAGATCGCCCCGATCGTGGACCGCTCGCCGGCCGCGGCCCGCAAGCTCGCCAGCCGGGCGCGGCACCGGGTCCGGGCGTCCGCCCCGCGCCCCGACCGGGACCTGCCCCGCCAGTGGCGGGCCATGGACGCGTTCCTCGCCGCCGCCCGCGACGGCGACTTCGCGGCCCTGATCGAGGTACTGGATCCCGATGTCGTGCTGCGCGCCGACGTCGGCGACGTGCCGGCCGGGGCGTCCCAGTGGCTGCGCGGTGCCCGGGTGGTGGCCGAGCAGGCGCTGTCGTTCGCCTGGCGGGCCGACCTGGCCCGGCGGGTACTGGTCAACGGCGGCGCCGGCCTGCTCGTGGCGGTCGACCGGCGGCCGATCGCGGTCCTGGCGATCACCGTCGCCGCCGGGAGGATCGTCGAGATCGACATCCTCGCCGACCGGGCCCGCTTGAGCCGGCTCAGTCTGCCGCTGTCCCCCACCCAGGCCTGACACGATCGGCACAACTTCCCGGAAGTTGTTGCCATAGCACCCCGCTGAGGCAACAACTTCCGGGAAGTTGTGCCAATCATGGGGCGATATCCGGGCGGATATCCGGTTGGATGTCGGCCCGGTGCCGCACGGATGCTCAACGGGTGTCCACCGTGGCTAGCGTCCCCAGCGAATAGCGATCTTTCGCGATTCTTTCGTGATCAGGGGAGGCGCACAGTGGCACCGACAGAGGCGGTCCCCACGGTCGACGGCGGCCGGGGGACCTGAGGATGGTCATGACAACGGGGGAAACGCTCAGAATCGAGGCGGATGCCGGGGGTACCACGCCGGCACCGGATGACGATCTCATCGTGAAGCTGCTCGGGCCGCTGGAACTGGCCAGCGACGACGACGCGGGCCGGATCATGCCGCGTACCGGCAGCGTGCTGGCGGCGCTTGCGCTCCAGGCCAACCAGCCGGTCTCGACCGAGCACCTGGGCGCGTGGCTGTGGACCGAGGACCAGTACCCGCGCAATCCGGCGGGTGCGATCCAGACGTACGTCAGCCGCCTGCGACAGACCCTGCACACCGGGGCGCACACCGGGGCTGATGTGGTCACGCTGCCGAACGCGTACCTGCTCCGGATCGATCCCGAGGCGGTCGACGCCCTCCGGTTCGAGCGCCTGGTCCAGCGCACCACCGCCGAGGCCGACTCGGAACCGCTGCTGCACGACGCGCTGGCGCTCTGGCGCGGGCCGGCGTTGTGCGACATCCCGCGCACGGATCTGGTGGCGGCGCAGTGCAGCCGGTTGACCGAACTGCACGTGCAGGTCATGGAGACCCACTACGACCTGCGGATCAGGCGTGGCGAGAACGCCCAGCTCGTGAACGAACTGCGCAAACTCACCGCCGAACATCCGTTCCGGGAACGGCTGTTCGGGCATCTCATGACCTGTCTCGCCGCGGTCGGGCTGCGGGCCGAGGCGCTGGAGACCTACCAGGAGGTGTACCGCAGGTTCCGCGACGAACTCGGCGTCCAACCCGGCGCGGAGCTACGCGCGCTGCACCATCGCCTGCTCACCTCCGACCTCACCACAGATTCCACCACCGACCGCACCACCGACCGGGCCGGCCCGCCCGCACGCGCGGCGGTCACCACGACCCCGCGGATCCCTCGCCAGTCCGGCGAGACCCCCGGCACCGGCGGCCGGGGGCTGCTCGACACCGTCGCCGCGCAGCTGGAGTCGGCGACCGGGGCGCCCCGGGCACTGGTCCTCACCGGGCCGCCCGGCGTCGGCACCACGACGCTGGCGATCCAGTACGCCCGGACGGCGCGGACGAGGTACCCACGTGGAGTGTTCTTTGTGGACACCGAGGTGTACGCCCAGGCCGACGACATCGGCAGCCGCGAACGGTGGGGCGCGGACTCGCTGGTGATTCTCGACGGGGTGACCTCGGTCCACCAGGCCCGGCAGTGGCTCGTCCACTGTGCCGGGCACGTGCTGCTCACCTCGTCTCGCCGGCTGCACGGCCTGCCGGACGCGGCGACGGTACGGGTACCGACGCCGTCGGCGCGCCGGGCCAGCGCCATCCTCGGCGGCCTGCTCGGCGTCGCCGCGGGCAGCCCGGCGGAGCGGCTGCTGCCGGAGATCGCCCGGTTCTGCGACTGCAACCCGCTCGCTCTGCAGACCGTGGCCGCCAACCTGAAGAACTCGACGTACTCCGGCCTGAGCGCCGCTGTCGACGCGCTGTCGGTGCCGCCGTCCGAGCGGGTACTGGAACTGAGCTGCGGCGAGCTGGACATCCTCGCGTCGTACGAGCGTGCCATCCGGGCCTGCTCGCCACACCAGCGCATGGTGCTGCTGCGCCTCGCTGACCAGGGCCGGGAGCAGATCCTGGAGCGCGACATCCGGGCGGTGTCCGGGTCGGTGCCGCCGGCGGCGCTGCGCCTCGCGGTCCGCGGCCTGGTCGACGCGAACCTGCTGTCGGTGACCCGGCCAACATCCGGCGACAGGGCCGGAGACAAGGCCGGAGACAGGGCCGGAGACAAGGCCGGAGACAAGGCCGGGGACGGGGTCTGCTTCCGCCTTTCCCCGCTGTGCGCCGGCAGTGTCGAGGTACTCGAACACACGCGCATGGCGGCTTGAAACTCCGCTGCAAGACCACCGAATGGACGACGGGGCACCATCGTGGCGTCGTGGCCGCGACTGACGGTTGGGCATCCGCCCAGGCGTAGGTACGAAAAGGAAGGCAACACCATGTCTGAAGACTCGTTCGAGGAGCGGATCGACGCCACCGACCTCCCCGAGGTGCTGACCCCGGGTCACCACGCCATGGCCCAGGCCGCGTTCTCGTGGGGCGACGACTCCGACGAGCTCGAGGTGCCGCAGATCCTGGCCCCCGGCCACCACGCGATGGCGCGCGCCGCCTTCACCTGGGGTGACGAGGAAGCGTAAGTCCAGAAACGAGCCGGGGGTGGCGGCCGTCGCGCCGCCACCCCCGCCCAGGAGAGGAGTGCGGATGTCGTGGGGAGAACTGGCCGCGCAGGCACCGGCGATCGCGCGGGTGGGCCGGCGGTTGCTTGAACAGACCGGGATCGCCTTTCTGGCCACGGTCCGCGCCGACGGGTCGCCACGGGTACACCCGGTCTGCCCGTTGACCCTGGACGACGAACTGCTGCTCGGCATCATCGACCGCTCGCCGAAGTGCCGGGACCTGCGCCGCGACCCGCGCTGCGTGCTGCACGCGCTGCCCGGGCCGGGGCACACCGAGTTCTGGGTCGAGGCGGTGGCGGAGCCGCAGACCGGCGAGGCGCTGGAGTACTGGGTGGCCCGGGACCCGAAGGCCGCGCTGCCCGCCGGGGACACCCTGTTCCGGCTGCGCCTGGTGGCCGCGCACGCCACCGCGTTCCAGCCCGGGGAGCGCGGTATGCCGATTCCCGATCGCCGGCACTGGCGGGCAACCAGCCTGGTGAGTGCCCAGGGGGTGTCGTCGTGAACATCCCACCCGCGCTACGCGCCAACGGACCCATGGTGAGCCGGCACCACCAGCACACCGGCCGGCTGTTCGTCACCGGTGACACCGACCTGTACGAGCGGCTGCGCGAGCGCGACGGCTCGCGCCGGCTGGCCGCGGCGGTACCCGTCGAGCCTTCCGACCTCCCCGGACCGGTCGGTACCGACGACCTGATCCTGCTGCTGACACGCGGGTACGACCCGGACCGGATGGGCCTGGTCGCCCGCCTCCGGTCGCGCGGACTGTCCTGGCTGCCGGTCGTGTTCGCCGAAGGCCACGCGGCGATCGGACCCCTCGACGGGCCGCGCTGGGCCGCGACCGTCGACGACCTCGTGCTGCGCCGGACGGCGGCGGCCGAACACCCGGAGCGGCTCGCCAGCCCCGGAAACAGCGGAACGGACTCCTGGGACGATGCCGCGTGGGCCTGGATCGCGGCGGCCGTGGCGCTGGAGGTCGGCCGGTACCTCGCCGGCGAGGCGGGCCGGTGCGCCGAACACGAGGTCGTGCTCAACCCGTACGCGATGGGGGTGAACCGGCACCGGGTGGTGCCGGTGCCGCTCGACGACCCGGTCCGGGGCACCTGGCCGGCACGGGAACGGTTGCGGCTGACCGTCGGCGACCTGGTGGACCCCAGGGTCGGTGTGGTGACCCGGATACGCCGCATCCGCCACCACCGCTCGATCCCCCACCAGCTGATCACCGTACAGGCGTCGGTCACGAACATGCGGCGCATCTCGCCGTGGCTGACCGACCCGGTGACGGCCGGCTGCTCGTTCGACAGCGAGGAGGCGGCCCGCCGGACCGCGGTGGGCGAGGCCGCCGAACGGTACTCGGGCGAGATCGTGCAGCGCGCGCGGCTCCGCCTCGCCAGCTGGGACGAGCTGACCGCCGGCGGCGAGCACGCGGTCGACCCGGAGACGCTCGTGCTGTTCTCCGACCGGCAGTACGCCACGAAGGGCTTTCCGTTCGTACCGCTGACCCGGCGGTTGCGGGTGCACTGGGTACCGGGGCGCGACCTGACCGGCGACCGGCCGGCCTGGCTGCCCGCCAGCCTGGTGTACCCGAACTGGTACACCGGCGGGTTCGAGCGCGACCCGCACACCAACAACCCGTTCTATCCGGGGCTGGCCGCCGGGCCCGATCTGGACTTCGCTCTGGCGGCCGGGATCCAGGAGGTGATCGAGCGGGACGCCACGATGGTGTGGTGGTCGAACGCGCAACGGCTGCCCGGGGTGAAGCCGTCGCTGGCCATGCGGGCGCTGTGGGAGGGTCCGCCGACCGGGCACGGGCAGCGGGCCTGGCTGGTGCACCTCGACAACGAGTTCGGGGTGCCGGTGCTGGCGGGGATGGTGGAGAACACGACCGAGCGCCTGTTCACGATGGGGTTCGCGGCACGGCCGGACCCGGCGGCCGCCGCGTTCAAGGCGTGGGCGGAGGCGCTGACGTTGCAGGACATGGCGCGCGACCTGTTGCGCCCCGACGGCGGGTACCGGCGCGCGGCCGGCAAGGGCGACGTGAACGACGAGTTCGTCAAGCCGGTCCGGGCCGACCGGCGTTACCTCGACGACTATCGGGCGGACCTGCGCGACGTGGTGGACCTGATGTGCCAGATGCAGATCTACCTCGACCCGCGCGCCGTGGAACGGGTCCGGCCGTGGGTGGACGTACCGGCCGGGCCGGACCTCGCCGACCTCCCCCGGCTGCCGGACGGCAGCCTGGCCACGTACCGGTCGGTGGTGGAGTCGCGCGGGTACCGGATCTACTACGCCGACGTGACCACAAAGGACATTGCCGCGACCGGGATGCGGGTGGTCCGGGTACTGATTCCCGGGCTGGCGCCGAACTTCGCGTCGGCGTTCCCGTTCCAGGGCCGTGGCCGGCTCCGGCAGGCCGCGGTGGAGCTGGGCTGGCGGGACACGCCACTGGCCGAGGACGAGATCAACCTCTTCCCGCTGGCACATGCGTAGCGCCGTGCCCCGGACGGATCCGGCCTGGCCGGCGAAGGTTGCCGGACGGTTCGCGTACCTGACCGACCTTCGCATCCCCGGCTGCCTGCACGCGGCGGTCGTGCGCAGCCCGTACCCGCACGCCCGGGTGGCCGGGATCGACGTGGCCGCGCTGCACCGCCGGCCGGGCGTACGGGCCGTGTTCACGGCGGCCGACGTACCGCCGGTACGGTTCAACCCGGCCGCGGTGCCGGACGCGGTGCACGTCGCGCGGACCGCCGACAAGCGGCTGCTCACCGACTCGCCCCGGCATGTGGGCGACGGGGTGGCGGTCGTGGTCGCGGGCAGCGCCGACCACGCGCGCCGTGCGGTGATCGATCCCCCGGTCCGGTGGGAGCCCCGGCCGGCGGTGCTGACCGCCGACGAGGCGCTGCGGGCCGGGCGGATCCTCTGCCGGGTGCGGATGGCCGACCCCGGCGTCGACCGGCTGCTGGCCGGCGCGGCGCTGGTGGTCGACCGGTCGGTCACGCTGAACCCGGTGCAGCACGTCTGCCTCGAACCGCACGCGTGCGCGGCGGTCCCGGAACCGGACGGCTCGCTCACCGTGTGGACCAACACCCAGAGCCCCGCCGACATCCAACGGCTGGTGTGCGTCGTGCTCGGCCTGCCGACCGGGCTGGTCCGGGTCCGGAAGGTCACCGAGGGCGGCGGGTTCGGCGCCAAGCAGGAGATGTACGAGGAGGCGCTGGTGGTGTGGCTGGCGTCGCGGTTGAACCGGCCGGTGCGCCTGGCGTACACGCGCGACGAGGAGTTCGTGGCGTCGCGGGTACGGCACGGGGGGCGGCTGCGGTTGCGGGCCGGGTTCGACCCGGACGGCCGCCTGCTGGCCGGTGACCTGGACGCGCTCCTCGACGCTGGCGCGTACGCGTCGCACAGCCCGTACGTGCTCAGCTGCGTCGGCGGCCACCTGTCCACCGCGTATCCCGGGGTACGGCAACGCTTCCGGGGCTGTGCCGTCTACACCAACACCGTTCCGGCCGGCGCGTACCGCGGCTACGGCGTGGCGGAGGCGGCGACCCTGGTCGAGCGGGCCATCGACGAGGCGGCCCGGACCCTCGGCCGCTCCCCCGTCGCGGTACGCCTGGCGAGCCTGCGCGACACCGGCACCGCCGCGCGCACCCGCCGCTGCCTCGACCGGTTGGAATCGCTGCCGCCGGTGGCCTTTGCCGGCGGTGAGCCGCACCTGCTGCGGGGCACCGGGTACGCGATCGCCGTCAAGTCGAGCGTGACCGAGCCGTCGTCGGACCGCAGCCGGGCGACCGTGCGCGTCGACGCGTCCGGCGCGGTCACGCTCGCCACGGGTACCTGCGACTGCGGTACCGGATCCAGTGTGGCGCTGGCCCGGATCGTCGCCGGCATCCTCGGCATGGCCGAAGGCGACGACGAGCCGGCGGTCACCGTGCTCGAAGGCGACACCGCGCGGGTACCGGCCGACCTCGGCAGCAGCGCCCAGCGCAGCGTGTTCGTGGGCGGTCAGGCCGCCGCTGCCGCCGCGTCGGCGCTCCGGGACGCGCTGATCGCCCGGGCCGCCAGGGCATCCGGCTGCGACCCGGCGACACTCGCGCTGTGCTGGCCGGAGGTCGTGGCACCGGACGCCGGAAACCTCGTCGCCACGATCGCCGACCTCATCCGGGACGACACTGGGCTGGTCGCCAGCGCCGATCGCGTGCCGGTCGGCGACGGTGCCAGCGTGTGCGCGCTGCGCGTCCAGGTCACGGTCGACCCGGGCACCGGCGAGGTACGCGTGCGGGACGCGACCGTGGTCGTCGACTGTGGCGCGGTGGTCCACCCGCGCGGGGCACAGGGTCAGGTCGTCGGGGCGGTGGCGCAGGGCATCGGGCTCGCCCTCGTCGACTCGGCGGCCGGTGGCGCCGGAACCGTTCTCGCCCACGGGGTGCCCCGCGCCATGGACGTGCCCCCGGTCCGGGTCGTCTTCGCGGGCGATGCCACGGGAGCGCCGTCCGGCGTCGGCGAGCTGGCCGTCGTACCGGTGCCGGCCGCGATCGGCAACGCGGTGTCGGCCGCGACCGGCGTGCGGTGCGACCGGTTCCCGCTGCGGCCGGCGACCGTCCTGGCCGCACTCGACGCGGGGGCGGTTCCGGCCGTCCCGGGAGCCGGCCGATGACCGCCGTCGTGACCGAAACCCACTCCCGGCTGCTCCGCGCCGCCGACCTCGCCGAACTGGCCGAGCTGCGGCGCGCGTACCCGACCGCGCACGTCCTCGGCGGCGGCACGATCCTCGTCCCGTGGCGGCACCGCCAAAGCGAGCCGTGCCCGGTGCTCCGCCTGCCCGCGCTGGCGGAGCTGCGCGAGGTCGCGACGGGTCGATGCGGTGCCGCCGTCACGCTCGCCGACCTGGCCGCCGACGATGCGGTACCGGACGGGCTGGCCCGCGCCGCGATGTCGGTCGGCGGGCCGGCGGTACGCGCGGCGGCGACCGTCGGCGGCAACATCGCGGCGGCCGCGCCGGGGTGTGTCGCCGTCGCCCTGCTGGCCCTGGACGCGACGGTGGACCTGCTGGCCGACGGTGGCGAGGTACGCCCGGCGCCGCTGGCGAAGGCCGCCGGGCGGCACCGGACGCCGATCCTCGCGGTGCACTGGAGTCCCATGTGGACGGTTGCGTTCGGCAAGGTACGGGCGGGTGCCGGCGGCCCGGTCGTGGTCACGGTCGCGGTCGGCGGCCCCGCCGGTGGGCCACCCGCCGCGGTCGCGGTCGGCGGGTCGGGCCTCGCTCCACATCGGATGTCCGCTGTGGAGCGGGAGCTGGCGTCCGGCGGCGACCTCCGGACCGCTCTGGCGGCCGACGGGATCCCGGCCGCCACGGTCCCCATCGCGGCAACGCTGATAGACCGGGCGATCTCCCGATGACCGGCACGCTCTCGTACACGCTCGACAACGGGCTGCGGGTGGTCCTGACCGAAGACCGCCGGCTGCCGATCGTCGCCGTATGCGTGTGGTACGACGTGGGCGCCCGTCACGAGCCGCCGGCCCGAACCGGACTGGCCCATCTGGTGGAACACATGATGTTCCAGGGCTCGCGTAACGTCGGGCCGAACGAGCACACCGGGTACGTGCAGTCGGTGGGCGGCTCGGCCAACGGCGACACCACACTGGAGAGCACCTACTACGTCGACTCCGTTCCGGCCCGGTACCTGCGGCCGGTGCTGTGGCTGGAGGCCGACCGGATGGCCGGCATGCCGGTGGCCCGCACCGACGACCGGCTGGACAACCAGCGGGCCGTGGTCATCAACGAACGCATGCAGCGCTACGACAGCCGGCCGATGGCGCTGGCGTGGGAGCGGCTGATGCGGCTCGCGCACCCGGAAGGGCATCCGTACCAGCACATGCCGGCGGGCTCCGTGGCCGACCTGCGGTCCATCGAGGCGTGCGACGTGGAGCGGTTCTGTGCCGCCTTCTACCGCCCCGGTACCGCCGTCGTCGACGTCGTCGGCGACTTCGACACCGCCGAGGTGTCGCGCTGGATCGAGCAGTACTTCGGCCCGATACCGGTCGGAGCCCGTCCTGAAACCAGCCCACCGCCGGCAGAGCTTCCAGCGATGCTGCCCGGGCCGCTCGCCGAGCACGCCGCGGTCGAGGTGTCCCACGACGGCATGCTCGCCGTGTACCGGCTGCCACCGGCCGGGGCGCCGGACAGCGACGCGGCGATGCTGGCCGCCGCCATCCTGGGCGGGCGCCGCAGCGGCCGGCTCCGCCGGGAACTGGTGGTCCGGCGCGCCCTGGCGGCCGAGGTCACCCTCGGCGGCACCACGCTGGCCCGGGCGCCGTCGCTGGGCGTGCTCGACGCCACCGCCGCGCCCGGCACCGCGCTGGCGCGGATCGCGGCGGCGGTCGACGACGTGGTGTGCCGGTTCGTCGAGGAGGGGCCGACGCCGGTCGAGCTGGCGGTGGCCCAGCGCCGCGCCGAGCTGCGCGTACTGCACCGGCTGTCCACCGTCGAGGGTCGGGCGGTGGAGCAGGCCCGGGGCCGCGCGCTGTTCGGCGACGTGGACCGGGTACCGGATTCGGTGGCGCGGCTGCGGCGGATCACCGGCGCGGAGGTCGCCGCGGCCGCCGGTCGATACCTGGTGCCGGCCAACCGGGCGGTGCTCAGCTACGAGGGCCGGCCGGTACGGCGAAGGGCGGACCGATGAACCTGGACCTGCTGCCCGCACCCGCGCCCGAGCGGCCGTGGCATTTCCCGCGCGCGACCGCGTCGGTGCTCGGCAACGGCGTGCGTACCGTGCTCTGCCCGCTGCCGGGGCACCCGCTGGTGTGCATGGAGCTGGTGCTCGACGTGGGGGTACGCGATGAGCCGGACGGGCTCGACGGCCTGGCGACAGTGCTCGGCGACGTGCTCGCGGCCGGGGTACGCCCGGCGAATGCAGGCACGGCCGGCGACACAGCTGACAGCACGGCCGGCGACACCGCGCTCGACCTGCTCGGCGGCGCGATCGTGGTGACCGCCGAGCCGGGCAGCGTCCGGGTGCGGCTCAGCTGCCCGTCGGCCGGGTTTCCGGACGGCCTGGCGATGTTGGCCGAGGCGGTCCGCCGCCCCCGCCTCGACGATCATCTGGTCGGCCGCCTGATCGACGGTCGCCGGCAGCGCGGCCAGCGCCGTGACCCCGGCGCGGCACGGCACGCCATGACGGCGCTGCGGGTGGAGCTGTTCGGCGCCGGGCACCGGCTCGGCCGGCCGTGGGAGGGCGGCACGGAGACGCTGGAGCGGATGGCGCCCGGCGACGTCGCGCGGTTCGCGGCCACCCACCTGCATCCCGCCCGGGCGGCCCTGGTGGTCGCCGGCGCGGTCGACCCCGACACCTTCGCCGCGGCCGTCGACCGTACCCTCGGCGGTTGGCGCGGTTCCCGGGCGCCGACCCCGTACCGTCCGGCCCAGCCACCCGTCACGGCGCCCCGGCGGCTCGTCACCGTCCGGTCCGCCGGCGGCCCGCAGGCCGAGCTGGCGCTGGGCACGGTGGACACCAGTCCCCGCCCCGGTTCCTGGCCCGCGCTGCTGGTCGGCGTGCACTACCTCGGTGGCGCCCAGATGTCGCTGCTGGATCTCGTCCTTCGCGAGCAGAAGGGGTACACGTTCGGGGTACGGGCGGTCGCCCAGCTGCTGCCGGTCGGCACCCTGATCGCGGTGACCGCGACGCTGCGGCCGGACGCGGCCCCGGCGGCGTGTACCGACCTCCTCGACACGCTCGACGGGGTGCGCCGGGACGGGCTGTCCACGAAGGACCTCGACGGGGCGATCCGGTCCCTGTGCGACACGGCACCGTCCCAGTTGCAGACCGCGCGCGCGGTGGCCGCGGCGTACGCGCAGGCGATCGCGTCCGGCCTGCCCTACCGGTACCCGTCAGCGCTCTACGAGGCGCTGCGCTCGGTGTCGGTCGACGACGTGAACGACGCGCTGCGCCGGTACCTCGCGCCGGACCGGCTGGCGCTTGTGGTGGCCGGCCCGGCGGACGTGGTCGGCCAGGTGACCGCCGACGGCCGGCTCCGAGGTTGACGGCTGGACGGCGCGGCCACCTGCTCGACTGTCCGGCGGGGTGGACAGCCGTGGGGTGGGGGCGACACCCTGGGGCGTGCTGTTGCGTGAGCTGGAGTACCTCGTAGCCCTGGCCCGTGAGCGGCATTTCGCCCGGGCCGCCGCCGAGTGTCATGTGTCGCAGCCCTCGTTGTCGGCGGCGATCCGCCGGCTCGAACACGATCTGGGCGTATCGATAGTGCAGCGCGGCCGGCGCTTCGCCGGGCTGACCCCGGAGGGTGAGCGGGTGCTGCTGTGGGCGCACCGGATCCTCGCTGAGGCCAGCGCGTTCCGCCAGGATCTGTCCGTTATGCGGGGCGGGCTGACCGGGATGCTGCGGCTGGCCGCGATACCGACCGCGTTGACCGCGGCGTCGCTGCTGACCACGCCGTTGTGCGCCCGGCACCCGCAGGTGCGGGTGTCGCTGGAGTCGGTGTCGTCGCGGCAGGTGAGCCGGCTGCTGTCCGACTACCAGATGGACGTCGCGGTCACCTACCTGGAGGACGAGACGCTGACCGGGATGCGCACGGTCGCGCTGTACGAGGAACGGTACCTGTTGCTGACCCCGGACGACGGGAAGTTCGCCGACCGCCCGGGCGTGTCCTGGGCGGAGGTGGCGACGCTGCCGCTGTGTCTGCTCGCGCCACGGATGCGGAACCGGCGCATCCTCGACGAGCTGTTCGCCACCGAGGGGGCGGTCCCGGTGCCCGCGGTGGAGACCGACACCGTCGGCGCCCTGTACGCGCACATCGCGACCCGGCGGTGGTCCAGCGTGATCGCACACGCGTGGTTGCAGACCTTCGGCGTACCCGGTGGCATGCGCGTGGTCCCGATGCTGGGCCAGCCCCGCAACCCGCGTGTCGGGTTGGTGTACGCCGATCGCGACTTCGAGCCGTCGCTGGTCCGGGCGGTGCTGGACGTGGCGCGCGAGACCGACCTGCGCGGGCTGCTCGACGCCGTGGCGCGCCGCCATCTGGAGTCTCGATAGGCGCCGCCTATCGGCTCATAGCGACGAACGTTTTGACCCGCGGCGACCGGCCGGGCGACGGTGGAGCCACGTTGGTCCGACGCCGAAGGAGCCGCCATGGTGAAGGTGCTGTGCGTGTTGTACGACGACCCGGTCGACGGGTACCCGCACTCGTATGCCCGCGACGACATCCCGCACCTCGACCACTACCCCGGCGGGCAGCGCACCCCCACCCCCGCGGGCATCGACTTCACGCCCGGTCACCTGCTCGGCAGCGTCTCCGGTGAGCTGGGCATGCGCCGCTTCCTCGAAGCCGCCGGGCACACCCTGGTCGTCACCTCCGACAAGGACGGCGCCGGCTCGGTGTTCGACCGCGAGCTGTCCGACGCCGACGTGGTCATCTCCCAGCCGTTCTGGCCCGCCTACCTGACCGCCGAGCGCATCGCCAGGGCCCGGAACCTGAAACTGGCCATCACCGCCGGGATCGGCTCCGACCACGTCGACCTCGACGCCGCCATCGCCAACAACGTCACCGTCGCCGAGGTGACCTACTGCAACAGCATCAGCGTCGCCGAACACGTGGTCATGATGATCCTGTCGCAGGTGCGCGACTACCTGCCCGCCCACCAGGTGGTCCTGGACGGGGGCTGGAACATCGCCGACTGCGTGGCCCGCTCCTACGACCTCGAAGGCATGCACGTCGGCACCGTCGCCGCCGGTCGTATCGGCACGGCCGTGCTGCGCCGGCTCCAGCCGTTCGACGTCCACCTGCACTACACCGACCGGTACCGCCTCCCGGCCGAGGTCGAGCAGGAGCTGGGTCTGACCTGGCACGGGTCGGCGGCCGACCTGGTGCCGCACTGCGACGTGGTCACGATCAACGCGCCGCTGCACCCGGAAACCGAAGGGCTGTTCGACGACAAACTCATCGCGACGATGAAGCGCGGCACGTACCTGATCAACACCGCCCGCGGGAAGATCGTCGACCGCGACGCCGTCGACCACGCCCTGCGCACCGGACACCTCGCCGGGTACGCCGGCGACGTCTGGTATCCGCAGCCCGCCCCCGCCGACCACCCGTGGCGCGGCATGCCGCACCACGGCATGACCCCGCACATCTCCGGCTCCTCGCTGTCCGCGCAGGCCCGCTACGCTGCCGGCACCCGCGAGATCCTGGAGAGTTGGCTCGCCGGCACCCCGATCCGCGAGGAGTACCTGATCGTCGACCGTGGTGGCCTCGCCGGAACCGGAGCCCACTCGTACTCGACCACCCCCCGGCCCTGAACCGCGACGCGCTCAGACCGGCACGATCGACCAGGTCTTCACCTGGTGCGGGCCGACCTCGAACCGCGCCGGACCGAGCCGGTCCTCCAGCAGGTCGAGGTCGGCGGCGAATCGCCACCCGGCGGCGGCCGACAGCCGGACCCTGCCCGGGCGGCCCGTCGGCTCGTACCCGCGCAGGACCAGCCCGTCGCCGCGCTCGGCCCGCTTCAGGGCGCCCAGCGCCAGCGGATGTCCATGATGGACGATCGCGGCCCAGTCGCCCAGGCCGGCCGGGCAGGCGGTGGCGGGCAGCGGCGCGTTGAGGTCCTCCGCCTCGGCGAGCACCCCGCCGGTGTACCAGTCGCCGGTGTGCGGGAACAGCGCGTACGTGAACCGGTGCCGGCCCTCGTCGGCGCGCGGGTCGGGGAACACCGGGCTGCGCAGCAGGCTGAGGCTGAGCTCGCCGCCGGTGATCCGGTGACCGTAGCGGCCGTTGTTGAGCAGCGCCACGCCACCGTCCCCTTCGGACAGGTCGACGAACCGGTGGGCCGGTACCTCGAACTTCGCCGCGTCCCAGGACGACGTGACCGTCGTCGGGCGCCGGACGACGCCGTACGCGGTCTCGCAGGTGGCGAACGGCGCGGTCACGGCCGTCGGGAAGTACGCGCGCAGCAGCACCCGGCGCTCGTGCCAGTCGATCTCGGTGGCGACGTCGATGCGCGCCGAGTTCGCCCACAGCCGGATCTCCTGGACGATCTCGCTGTCCCGGAACCGGTGCCGGACCCGGATCGCTGCGCGGGGCGGCCCGGACACGGCCACCTCGACACCGACCGGCTCGACGGGTTCGAGCGGGTACATCGGGTAGCCGCTGGACAGCTCCCAGGCGTCCCAGAAGTGCGGCCGGTCGAGGTACGCGACGAGCCGGTTGCCCGGGCCGGCCAGCAGCTCCCGGCCCTGCCTCTTGTCCCACACGCTCGTGAGCGTGCCGTCGTCGCCGATCGCGACGCGGACCAGGTCGTTCTCCAGGCCGGTACCGTCGGCGCGGACCCCCGGCGTGGATACGGACGGGAACCACCGGGCCGACAGGGGCGCCACGGTGCCGGCCACGGCGACCAGCCGGCCGTCGGCGAGGGTGGCCCGCACCGGCCGGACCGACAGGGTCGGGTTGACCACGAGGACGCCGGGGCCGGCGGCGGCACCGGTCAGCCCGCTGGCCAGGTCGGCGACCGCGTCCGCGCAGATCCGGTCGGCCTCGACGGCCACGTCGGCGAGGGTACGCTCGGCCAGTTCGTGCACCTCGGCCACGCTCGCGCCGGTCACGATGTCGTGCCCCTGCTGGTCGAGCGTGCGCTGCCACAGATCGGTCAGGTCGGCAGGCCCGGCATCGCCGCGCAGCGCGGCCATCGCGGACGCGGCTTCGGCGCGGACCAGGCCCCACTCGGCCCGCCGGTGACACACCTTGGTCCGGCCCTGGCTGGTGTACGTGCCGCGATGGGCCTCCAGATACAGCTCCCCCGTCCACACCGGCAGCGGGAGGTGGCGGGTCCGCTCGTCGGCGTCGCGGAAGAACCGTTCGGCCGAGCTGAACCGGGGGCGCGGCAGCCCGGGTACCCCCTGGGTGTCGACCGCCTGCCGCACGTCGTCGTCGGTCGGTCCGATACCGCTGGAGTGCCCGACCGGCAGCAGCACCTCGCGGTGGGTGTGCTTGTGCCGGTACTGCCGCCAGGTGCCGTGCAGCGTCGCCGGATCGGGTCGCCCCCGGTACCCGCACGGCCCGTTGCCCATCGCGACCAGGACCCGGGAGCCGTCGCAGCCCTCCCACCGGAACAGGTCGTACGGGAACTCGTTGGTGTCGGCGAAGCGCATCTTCGTGGTGAAGAAGTAGTCCAGCCCGGCGCCGGCCAGCAGTTGCGGCAGCGTGCCGGGAAACCCGAAGGAGTCCGGCAGCCAGCACACCGTGGCGCGCCGGCCGAACCGGTCCTCGAAGTACGACTGTCCATAGAGGAGCTGCCGGACGATCGACTCACCGGCGGGCAGGTTGACGTCCGGCTCCAGCCACATCCCGCCCAGCGGCTCCCACCGGCCGGCCGCCACCTGCTTGCGCAGCCGGTCGAACAGCTCCGGCGCCTGGCGTTCCAGTGTCCGGTACAGCGTCGCCCCGGACTGGCCGAACTGGTACTCGGGAAAGCGGTCCAGCTGGTCGAGCGCGCCCGCGAAGTGCCCGACGACGGCCGGCTCGGACACCGCGCCGGGCCACAGCCAGGCCATGTCGACGTGCGCCGTGGCGCACAGCGCGATGTCCGCCGTCGCCGGGTACCGGGCCGACAGCTCGGCGAGCGCGGCCCGCAACGCGCCTGTCGCCGCCGCCACGGTGGCCCGCTGCGGGTCGGTGAGCGGCGCCGGTCGCTCGTCCACGGCGACCGGGCTCCACACCCGGTCGAGGTACTCGCTGGCGGCCACCCGGGAGGTGACGTCCCGGGTGGCGCTCGGCCACGAGATCGCGGCCACCGCCGCCTCGGCGAGGGCGACCAGCCGGGCCGCGAGCGCGTGCCCGCCCAGCGTCTCGGCCGCGTCGCAGACCGTGTCGAGCAGCCGGCAGCACCCGTCGACCGTACTGTCCAACCAGGACAGTCGGGCCGTCCACGGGCTGCCCACGGTGACGTAGCCGGTGTCGCTGTCGCGGACCGGAGCCAGCACCGCGCGGGCCGCGCACCGCCGGGCCGGCAGCGGCGTGGCCCGCTCGTGCTCGTTCACCGGGCGGACAACCGGATCGCGACCGTCGACGCGCAGCTCGACCAGGCCGTGCCCGGTCCCACCGAGATCGAGCCGGCACGCGTCCACCGGCCAGCCGTCGGGCACCGCGATATCCGGACAGACCATTGTGTACAGTCGGCGCTCGGTCGCCCAGGCCTCGCCGGAGCGCACCGGCCGCCCGCCGTCCGACCCGCCCTCCCACCACGGTCCGGTGTCCACCCAGGACCGGACCCGCCAGCAGGCCAGGTCCCGGCTCAGGACCCGCACCTGCCGGAGCCGGATCGCCAGGCTCACCGGGTCGACCCCTCGAGTACCGGCTCCGCTGTCCTCGTGCCGGTGGCGCGACCCGCCAGCGAAGGGGTGTACCAGGCCGCGACCGCGAGGGCGCACAGCGCGATCCCGATGCCGCCGAGCACGGTCGCCGCGCCCGCGAACACGACCAGTGGGCCGGCGAGACCCGCGCCGACCGGGAAGCCTCCCGCGGTCAGCGCCCGGCGCGCCCCGAAGACCCGCCCGCGCATCCCGGCCGGTACCGCGCGCTGCACGATGGTCCGCTCGATCGGGTAGAAGGGCACCCCCACCGCGTACACCAGGAACACCACCACCATCGCCACCGGCAGCGACCTGATCAGCGCCAGCGGGACGAACAGCGCGCCGTGCGCGGCGAGGACCAGACCCAGCGCCAGGCGTGGCGGCAGCCCCTGCAACCGGGGCGTGAGCAGCAGGACGCCGAGCACCGCGCCGAGACCCGCCGCGGCCATCAGCACACCGAGCCCGCCCGCGCCGGTCCCCAGGACGTACTTGCTGTACGGCGGGTAGACCACGTCGGCGGCACCGGACAGCAGCAGGAAGACCAGTGAGATGACGGTCATCGCGACCACCGACGGCAGCGTGGCCATGGTCCGGAAGCCGGCTGCCAGGCGGGCCAGCGGGCGGCTCCCCGGCTCGGCGGCCGTGGGCTCCTCAGGGCGCAGCGACCGGGGCAGTACCAGCGTCGTGGCGGCCATCACGACGAAGCTCAACGCGTCGAACACGAACGCCGCCTCGATGCCCGCGGCGTCGATGACCAGCCCCGCCGTGGCCGGACCGACCAGCGACGCCGCCTCCCAGGTCACCGACATGACGGCGTTGGCGGCTTCGAGCTGCTCGTCCGGGACGAGCGCCGGGGTCACCAGGTTCTCGCCGACGTCGGTCAGCGTGGACAGCGCCCCGGTCACCGCCGCGATCACGTACAGGTGCCAGACGTGGAGTACGTGCGACCAGGCGAGCAGTGGGATCGCCGCCACGACACCCGCGCGACCGAGGTTGTCGACGATGAGCAGGGTCCGCGCGCTGAACCGGTCCAGCAGCTGGCCGGCGAGCGGGCTCACCGGTACCCGGGACAGGCCGGCGCACAGGACGACCAGGCCGAGCTCGCGCGGCCCGGCGATCTTCAGGGCCAGCCAGGCCAGCGCGAGCCCGTTGAACATGTCGCCGACCCGGGAGGTGAGCAGGCCCGCGCCGAACCACCGCAGCCGCCGGTTGGCGCGCAGCACCGCGACGACACTCGTCCGCTTGCCCTGGGCGGTGCCGGCGTCAGCCATGGCTCGCCGCCACGATCGCGCTCACCATGGCCGCGTACCCGGTGCAGCGGCAGACGTTGCCCACCAACGCGCTCCGGACCTCCACATCGGACAGTGGAGGGCCGGACCGGGTGATCGCCGCGTACGCCGACACGATCATCCCGGGCGTGCAGAAGCCGCACTGGAGGGCGCCGTACTCCTGGAACGCCGCCATCAGCCGGCCCCCCACCTCGGTGTCGGCCAGCCCCTCGACGGTGGTGATGTCGGCACCCGGCACCGCACCGGTCAGCGTGCAGCACGCCAGGACCGGCCGGCCGTCGACCAGGACGGTGCAGGCGCCGCAGTGCCCGGACCCGCAGCCCTCCTTCGCGCCGCGCAGCCCGACGCCGCCGGGCAACCCGGCGTCACCGGGCAACCCGGCGTCGCCACGCAGCCAGTCGAGCAGGCGGGTGTCATCGTCGGGCGCCGACGCCACCATGCCGTTCACCCGGGTGGTAACGGTGGCTCCCATCCTCCTCACCGCTTCCGGGCGAGGGTGATGCCGTCGGCGAACGGCAGCATGACCACGTCGACCCGCTCGTCGTCGCGTACCCGGTCGTTGAACTCGCAGATGGCGACCGTGTCGTGATCGTCGGGGCGGGTGGCGATCACCCGGCCATCACGGAGCACGTTGTCGGCGACGATCAGCCCGCCCGGGCGGACCCGCGGCACGATCTCCTCCCAGTACCCGAGGTAGCCGGTCTTGTCCGCGTCGATGAAGGCGAAGTCGATGTCCGCCGTGCCGGGCAGCGCCCGCAACGTGTCGATCGCCGGTGCCAGGCGCAGCTCGATCCGGTCCGCGACGCCGGCACGTTCCCAGTACCGGCGGGCCACCGCCGTCCACTCCGCGCTGACGTCGCAGCACAGCAGCCGCCCGTCCGGGGCGAGGCCACGGGCGATCGCGATCGCCGAGTACCCGGTGAAGGTACCCACCTCGACCGCCCTGCGGGCACCGACCAGCCGGACGAGCAGGGTCATGAAGGCCGCCTGAACTGGCGGGATCTGCATCCCGGCGCGCCGTCCGAGCCTGCGGCGCGTCTCGTCGGCCAGTTCGCGGGCCACCTCGTCGGGTGGGCTGCCGTGCTCGAGGACGTACCCGCGCAGGTCGCCGAAGGTTGCGACCGTCGTCATCGTCGTTGGCATAGTCGTTGTCATGGCACGTCAGGCTAGGTTCCGGCGCTCCCAACGACCTTTCACGACGCTGGCGTGACGTACCCGACGCCCAGCAGTACCAGCCGCTCGCCCTCGATCGCGTTGGTCCGGCCGTGGTAGACCGAGGCCGCCCGGAACAGCACCAGCTCGCCCGGGTCGAGGACGACCGGCACCGGGTTCGACGGTCCGTCCGGGAAGACGACCAGCGAGGAGCGGCGCTCCCCGTACCCGCTGTGGGTGAGCATCAGCAGGACCTGCCACGGAAAGTCGGGACTGTCGATGTGCGGGTCGATGCCGGCGCCGGCCTTGTCGTAGTACAGGTAGTTCGTGTTACCGGAGGGCCGCACCGGTCCGGCGAGCCCGGTGACGAGTTCCAACAGCCGGGTCGAGCGGGCGAACCCGCGCGCCACCGGTCCGGCCGGGCTGTGCGCCTGCCGGCCGACGTCGCCCGCGGACGCGCGCAGCCGCGCCGACTCGTCGACGAGCGCGGCCAGGGACGGCTCGTCGAGCCAGTCCGGACGACCGCGGTACCGGACGAAACCCTGCGTGCGATCCACGATGCTGGTGTCGATGCTCATGCCGGCCTCCTGGTCGGGACGATTGACGGGACGATTGACGGGACGATCGGCGTCGACTATCGCCGCCCCGACACGCGCGCGGTGGTCGGCGGGTTGATCCGCAAGCCGGTAGCAAGGCTGGCGACAGGACCGCAAGGCCGCCGACAGGACCGGCGAAGCCGCCGCGGCAGTCGTTAGCATGGGGGATCGCCGGGAGCGGGGATGACAACCGGGGGGTGGCGGGGTGGAGTTTGGCATTCTCGGCCCCCTCGTCGCGTCGCGGCGCGGCCAGCCGATCGCGTTCCCCGGTCCCCGGCAGCGGCGCCTCATGGCCCTGCTGCTGCTCAACGCCAACGCCGTCGTCTCGTTCGACCACCTGATCGACGAGCTGTGGGAGGTTCCGCCGCCCACCGCCCGCCGGCAGGTCCACAACGCCATGGCCGCGCTGCGCCGGTCGCTGGGCGGCCCGGACGGTCTGGACGACGTGGAGATCCGCACCACCGACGCCGGCTACCAGCTCGACATCCGCCCCGATCAGCTCGACGCGTACGCCTTCCGGGACCGGGTCCGCGACGCCGAGCAGGCCGCCGCCGGCGGGCACGCCGACGACGCGGTACGACACCTGCGGCAGGCCCTCGACCTGTGGCGCGGCCCGGCCCTGCCCGGCCTCGACAGCCGGTACATCCGCAGCGCCGTCGCCGGGCTGGAAGAGCAGCGGCTGGCCGCGCTGGAGCGGCTCGCGTCGCTGCGACTGGCCCTCGGCGAAGAGGCGAGCGTGCTGAGCGGCCTCACCCGGTGGGTCGCCGAGCATCCGCTGCGCGAGTCGCTGCGGGCGAGCCTCATGCTCGCGCTGTACCGGTGCGGTCGCCAGGCGGAGGCGATCGAGGTGTACGACCAGGGCCGGCGGTTGCTCGCCGAACAACTCGGTCTCGATCCCGGCGCGGGGCTGAAGCAGCTGCACGAGCGGATCCTGCTCGGCACCGTCGAGCCGGCCCCCGCGTCCCCGCCACCGCCACCGTCGCCGCCGCCGACGGAGACCCATGAAGCGGTTCCGGCCGGCGGCGACGTCGACCGGTGCACGCTGCCGCATGACATCATCGACTTCTCCGGGCGTGCCGCGGAGCTGGCGCGGCTGCACGAGGACACCGCCCGGTCGTCGCCGACGGCATTGATGATCTCGACCATCGACGGGATGGGCGGCATCGGCAAGACCGCCCTCGCCGTGCGGCTCGCGCACCAGGTGCGCGCCGACTACCCCGATGGCCAGTACTTCATCGACCTGCGCGGCTTCACCGCCGGCCAGGATCCGCTCACCCCCGCGCACGCGCTGGACCTGCTGCTTCGCGACATCGGGGTACCGGTCGAGCGGGTCCCCGCCGACGACGAGGCCCGCGTGGGGCTCTGGCGCTCGGCGATGGCCGGCCGGCGCGCGCTGCTGGTCCTCGACAACGCCGTCAGCGAGGAGCAGGTCCGCCCGCTGCTGCCCGGCGCACCGGGGACCCTGGTGATCGTCACGAGCCGCCGGCACCTGAGCAGCCTCGAAGGCGTCAGTCCGCTGTTCCTGGACGTGCTGCCACCCGAGGACGCCGCCGCGCTGTTCCGGCGCGTCGCCGGACCGGACATGACCGCCGCCGCCACCGACGACGACGGGGTCGCCGAGGTGGTCGACCTGTGCGGCCGCCTGCCGCTGGCCATCCGCATCGCGGCGGCCCGGTTGCACCACCGCCCGAGCTGGACCGTCACCGACCTGGCCGAGCGGCTACGCGACCACCGGCGGCGGGCCCGGTTCCTCGCTGTCGGCGACCACACCGTCTCGGCGGTGCTCGGGCTGTCGTACCGGTACCTGCTGCCCCCGTTGCAGCGGCTGTTCCGGCTGCTCAGCACCCATCCCGCCGCCGATTTCGAGGCGCACTCGATCGCCGCGACGGCCGGCATCACGGCCGACGAGGCGGAGCAGGCGCTCGACGAGCTGGTCGAGGACAACCTGGTGCTGCCCGGCGCGGGCGGGCGGTACAAAATGCACGACCTGGTCCGCGACTGCGCGCACGAGCTGGCCGAGCAGCACGACAGCGCCGACGACCGGCGCGTCGCGGCACAGCGCCTGCTGGACTACTACCTGCACCTGGCCTGGGTCGCGTGCCGCCCGATGGCGCGGGGTGCGTACCGGTTCGACCCGACGATCACGTACCCGCCGGCCAGCGTGCCCGACGTCGAATCCCGGGCCGGGGCGATGGCCGTGCTGAAGGCCGAGCACGGCAACCTGGTCGAGGTGGCCCGGTACGCGGCCGAGCACGGCTGGCTCGAGCACGCCTGGCAGATCCCCGCCGCGCTGCAACCGTTCCTCACCCAGATGAACTACCGGGACAACTCGCTGGAGATGGTCACCCGCGGACTCGCCGCCGCCCGGGCGCGGGGCGACCAGCGCGGCGAGGCGGCGATGCTCGGCAGTACCGCGCTGATCCTGCGCGAACAGGGCCGCGTCGACGAGGCGGAGCGGCTGTTCCAGCAGGCCATCGACATCAGCCGGGTGATCGGGGTGCCGGCGATCGAGGTGAGTCAGCTCGCCGATCTCGGGTTCACCCAGCGCCGGGCCGGGCGGCTGTGCCCGGCCCGGGACACGTTCGCCGCCGGCCGCCGGTTGGCCGAGCGGATCGGCGACCGGCAGGGGTACGTGACCCTGACCAACAACCTCGCCGTGATCCACATCGCGACCGGCCGGTACGAGGAGGCGATCAGCTACCTGGAGGACGCCCTGCCGGTGTCCCGGGAGACCGGTACCGCCCGGGACGAGGCCATGGTGCTGGGCAACCTCGGCTGGGCGCTCGACAGCCAGGGCAAGAGCGCGGACGCGCTGCGCCACTACGACCGGTCCCTCGCCCTCATCCAGAGCCAGGGCCCCCGCCATGCCGAGGCGATGACCCTGGCCGGCCGCAGCGCGGCCCGCCTGCACCTGGGTGACGTGGCCGGTGCGCTCGCGGACGGTCGCGCCGCGCTCACCATCGCCCGCGACGCGCACGGCCACTACGCCGAGTGCGAGGCGCTGCTGGCCACCGGCGACGCGCTGGTCGCGTCGGGCGAGACCGCGGCCGCCGAATCCGTCTACGACCAGGCCCGGCAGGTCGCGGCGAGCTACCGGTTCACGTTCCTCGAGGCGCGCGGCCACGATTCGATCGCCCGGCTGCGCATCCAGGACGGCGACCTCGCCGAGGCGAGGCGCCTGCTCGAACAGGCGCTGCGGATGTACCCGCACGAGGACGTCGACGCGGCGCGGGCGCGCCGCCGGCTGGCCGGGATCGCAGCGTCCTGAGCCACCGGTCAGCAGGTCAGCGGCCACGGATGTAACCTCGATGGCCGATCGATGTCGTACGACCCGACGATGGCATCCGGCGGCCGACCGCCGCCACCACGGGTGCCACGGCCGCGACCCAGTATGGCAAACATCATTCACGGGGATTCACGGGGAAAGGACAAGCTCATGAAGAAACCGGCACTGATCGGCTTACTGATCGCCGCGGCGCTGCTCGCGATCCTGGGCGTGGTCGGCGCGGCCAGCCAGTCCAGCGCACCGGCGATGCCCGACAAGCACACGCAGTGGACGAAGGACTGCGGCGGCGAGTGCGGCTGACGTGACGTCATGCTGAGCGCCCGGGGATTCGTTCTGACCGCCACCGCACTGCTGGTGGCGCTGATCGTGACCGCGGGCGCCCAGCTCCCGTCGAACCTGGCGCCCGGGTGGCTGCACCGGCAGCACGACACGTACCAGGCGATCTGGCCGCAGGGTTGGTCGTACTTCGCCACCCCGGACGGTGTGACGACCACCGGCGTCTACCGCCCGAGTGCTGACAATCGACGGTACACGGTGGCCACTCCATCGCTGACGTCCGCCGACAACCTGTGGGGGCTCAGTCGCCGGGGCTCCGCGCGGTTCGTCGGTGTCGTCAGCGTCGACAACCGGATCCCGGCCACGGACTGGCGCCCATGCACGGCGTCCACGGTGAACGGCTGCGCCGGCCCGCTGGCGTCGGCTCCGACGGTCACCATCGACAACCACCTGGCCTGGCCTCCACTGTGCGGCCCGCTCGTGCTGACGCACGAGCGGGCCGGCAACCCCGATCGGCGGATCGTCGCGGTCGCCCGGGTCGAGCTGACATGTACCGGCTGAGCCGGATCGTCCACGGCCTCGCCGCCGCGGCCGATGCCTTCGAACCGCGCGGTCGCGTGCTCGGCGCCGGCAGGTCACTGCTCGCCCTGGCGACGCTGAGCGCCCTCGTGGCCACGCCGAGCCGGGGCCTGTTCGTGTACACACCGGACAACCCCTCGGGTACGCGGTGTGGCGGCGTCCGCACGATCGCGCTGTGGTGTGTCGGCGGCCAGGGGCACACCGTGACGACGGTCCGCCTGATCGCCCCGGTGGTCGTCCTCGCCGCCGTGGTGGCCGGGTTCAGTCCACGGTGGACATGCGTGCCGCACTGGTACGTCACGTTCAGCCTCGGCACCACGATGACGCTGCCCAACGGTGGCGACTCGGTCGCCCGGATCGCCGCGCTGCTGCTGATCCCGATGTGTCTCGGTGACGACCGGCGGTGGCACTGGCGCCGCCCCGCCCGCCCGCTTCCACCGCGGTGGCGTGGCGCCGCCTACGCGGGGCACCTGTTCCTGCGCCTCCAGGTCGCGATCATCTACCTGTCGGCCGTCATGGCGAAGCTGACCGTCGGGTCGTGGCGCGACGGCAGCTTCATGTACCAGGTCTTCCACGACCCGTACTACGGGCCGCCGGCGTTCATCCGGCCGCTGGTCGGGGCGGTCCTCGACGCGCCGCCGCTGGTACGTGGGCTGACCTGGGGGACGATCGCGATCGAGCTGGCCATCGCCGCTTCGATGGCCGGTGGCCCGCGGGTGCGGCGGGTCGCGCTCGGACTCGCGATCGCCCTCCACGGGTCGATCGCCGTCATGCTCGGACTGGCCAGCTTCGGCCTGACCATGATCGCGCTGCTGGCACTCGCCAGTGTTGACGGCGGCACGGCGGCCGGCCGGCCCTTGGCCACGCCGGTCGAAGCGATCAGCACGGCTGAGCCGGTGCGGCTTTCCGCCTAGCTACCGGGGTGAATCAGCACCAGTTGGCGGTCTGGTACCTCGGCCCGGCAAGCTGCGTCACCGCCCGCATGCACACCTCCGAGCTGGCGTTGGTGGGCTGGGCGTTGGTGAAGTTTCGGCCGCCGGACTGGATGGTGAGGCGATTGCACTGGATCCACGTGTTGCCGCTGTCGCCGGAGATTTCCAGCCAGATCGTGTCACCGGCGTGCGCGTTGGTCAGGCGTGTCCACGCGACCTGGACGCCGTTGACTTTTCCCTGCCGAAGCTCGAGAGTGCGGCCTTCCACCACCGCGGACTGAACGTTTGCTTTGTCGGTTGCATTGGTTGGGTCGACCGATCCATCACACGTCACCGGAACGGGCATTTCGCCTCCCCCACTGCTGGAACCGGCCTCGGTCATCCTGCCGATCCGAGGCATCACCGTCAGCGATAGTACGCTCGCGATCCGCTCAACCATGCCCCGAAGTCAACGCGAAGGTTGCGCTATCTGAGGCACCTCGACCACCTCGCCGACGGCGTGAGCGTCTATAGCGGATCGGTCGGACCGCCGGGGCACTGCGCTGGCGCCCGCCGCAGCCGGCTCCGTTCGCGCCGATCTTGGAGAAATGTACGTGGATTGATCTACAAACCGGGTACATTTCTCCTTGATCGACGAAGGATGCTCCAGACGTCGGGGCCGCCAGCGAAGCACCAGAGCGCGATGACCGGGTCGCAGATCGCGCAGCCGAGCGACGAGTTGTGCGCGAACGGGATGATCGGGTGACCCCGGAAGTGGTGGACGACGTCCCACACGGTGTGCAGCAACCAGCCGATCCCGATGAACGTCCACGAGTCCAGCCCCCGGTACGCGACGTAGGTCACCACCGTGGTGAACACGATCTCCCAGACGCCCAGGCCGCCGCCGCTGAGGTAGGCCGCTCCGGCCCCGGCCACCATGATCGCGTTGAACCTGCGGCGGTACGGCTCGGCGATCAGCGAACTCAGGCTGACGTACAGGACACCGATGAGCAGCGGTACGAGAACAGTCACAAGCTGGGAACGTACGGATCACCGGCCGGGCCGAACAGTGGCCGGCGCGACCGCTATCGACGGAATCTCGCCACGGCTGGTACACAATGGTCGCGTGCACCGTGTCGCGATCCTCGCCTATGACGGCGTGGTCCCCTTCGACCTGTCCGTGCCGATCGAGGTCTTCGGCCGCGCCCGCCTCGCCGACGGCCGCCCCGCGTACGAGGTGCGGGTCTGCGCCGCGGGCGAGGTCGACGCCGGCCCGATCGCCATCCGCGCCCCGTACGGCCTGGACGCGGCGGTCGAGTCCGACACCCTCGTCGTCCCCGGCACCGGCGACCTCGACCGGCCGGTACCCCCGGCCCTGATCGACGCCATCACCGCCGCTCGGGGCCGGCTGGTGTCGATCTGCACCGGCGCGTTCACCCTCGCCGCCACCGGCCGGCTCGACGGCTGCCGCGCCACCACGCACTGGGCGGCGGCCGCCGAGCTGGCCCGCCGCCATCCCGCCGTCAAGGTCGACCCCGATGTCCTCTTCGTCGACGAGGGCCGGGTGCTGACCTCGGCCGGCGCCGCCGCGGGACTCGACCTGTGCCTGTACATGGTGCGTCTCGACCACGGCGCCGCGGTGGCCGCGCAGACCGCGCGCACCTCGGTCATGCCGCTGGAGCGGGCCGGTGGCCAGGCGCAGTTCATCAACCACGAGCCGCCGGTGCCCGCCGGCACGTCCCTGCAACCGCTGCTGGCCTGGCTGACCGGCAACCTGCACCGGCAGCTCACGCTCGCCGGCATCGCGGACCAGGCGTCGATGAGTACCCGCTCGCTGAGCCGGCACTTCCGCCAGCAGACTGGCACCACCCCGCTGCGGTGGCTCAGCCGGCAGCGCGTCCACCGGGCACAGCAACTGCTGGAGGAGACCGACCGGTCCGTCGAGCAGGTCGGCGAGCTGGTCGGCTTCACCTCCCCCACCGCGTTCCGCGAATGCTTCCGCCAGGTCGTCGGTGTCAGCCCCCGCGACTACCGCAGAACCTTCGGCTAGCCTTGGTCGAGATGCCGCCGTTCCGCCAGCTTGGCGCATTCCCTGATCGTCCCGCGTCGACGCATGCGACCCAGGAAGGTCAACTCCCGGCGCATCGCGATGACACACAGGTTCCATTCCGGCTCGTTGTCGTACGGGTACTGCGTCGTGCTGTCCGGGACCTGGTCGTCGTGCGCGATGACCGGCGTCCGCCATGCCTCGTCGCGATGCGCCCGTACCTGATCTTTCGTCACCGACGCGAGCAGGCCGTAGGCGCGGCCCACGGCCGGCGAGTCCATGAGGAGGAGCTTTTCGCTGTACGTCACCTGCGTATTCGCCTGGATCAGTCGCGCGGCCAGGTCGGCGCGGGTTGTCCCGGTCGAGTCGGCACGGCGGCGCACCAGGTACGGCGCCTGTTCGAACGCCCGCATGGCTGCCATGGCCTCGGCGTACATGACACCACGGCGATCCCGCCGTTGCAGGTGCTGGGTGTTCCAGTACCCCAGCAACGCGATGGCCGCCGTGAGTAACCCGACGATCAGCGCCACTGAGCCCGACGTGTCCAAGCGGTCCCGCCCTACAGGCCGAGGTCGCTCAGTCCCGGGTGGTCGTCGGGGCGCCGGCCCTGCGGCCAGAAGTGGCGGCGGTCGCTCTCGCCGAGTCGTACCTTCTGCGCGGCGGTCTCGTGCGTGAACGGCGGCAGCGGTCGGCGGGACATGGCGCTCTCCTCCAGGACGGGGTCGGGCGGCGGCGAACGAGATCAGCGTATGCCCGGGAGCGCCCGCCCACATCTCACGCCAGCACCTCGATCGGCGCGACCGTCACCAGGCTCTTCACCGCGCGGGCCAGCGCCGCGTCGAGCGTGATGAACGCGTCGGCTTGCAGCTGGGTCAACGCGATGTACTCGGCGTCGAGCGTGTCGGGCCAGCCGAGCTGGTCGGCGATCTTCCAGGCGACGCTCTGCAGGACCCGGTCGCCGAGCAGTCGCATGCGCAGCGCGCGTACGTAGTTGAGCCGGCGGTCGGCGTCCTTCTTGGTCATCTCGCCGTCGCGAACCGCCCGATAGAGCAGCGACAGCACCTGCGAGCGAAGAAGGGCCGGCGCCACGAGTTGATGGTCGTGGGGGATGACGGCCTCGTCGTGGGCCAGCCGAAGGGCCACGTCGGGACCGATCACGAATCTGGTCAGGGTCGTCTCCTTTGCACTCCTGTTCCGGCCTGTTCCGGAAGTAGAACGTCCGAAAGAGGTTCTAGGGTGCACTCATGCGATCTCGAAGGGAAGGCATGTGGTGGGGAACCGCCATCGAAGCGCCCGACCCCAGCGCGTTGGCGAGGTTCTACTCCGAGCTGCTCGGGTGGACCATCGGCCACGAGGAGCCGGGGACGGCGATCCTCGCCGCGCCCGAAGGATCCATCTACGTGGTCTTCCAGCAGGCGACCGGCTACCAGGCCCCGGTGTGGCCGCCCGTCGACGGGCAGCAGCGTCCGATGATGCACTTCGACTTCCAGGTCGGCGACCTCGATTCCGCAGTCGCCGAAGCGGTCGCGTTGGGCGCCACGGTGGCCGGGGTCCAACCGCAGGAGCACGTCCGGGTGCTCCTCGACCCGGCGGGCCATCCCTTCTGTCTCTGCCGCGACGACGGTTGAGTTACTACTCGGTGGACCGGGCGGCGCCCGCCACGGATATCTGGCCGTCGCCCCACGTCATCGGTGTCGGGTCCGGTGCGAGCCGGCGCATCCGCGCGGAGGCGTAGTCGTAGAGTTCGCCGACGGTGATCTCTCCGTTGCCGTCCAGGTCGGCCTCGCCGGTGGCCAACCCGTTGGCCAGGGCGGTGGTGAACACCGACGGGCGCGGCCGTGACCGGGTCAGGTCGGTGCCCTCGAACGTGTACTCGGTGGTGGTGGACGCGGTCAGGACGGTGCGGCCGGCGCCGGCGCCGAACGCCTCGGCCACGGGCACCACGTCCGGGGTACCCGGGGCGCGCACCTTGCTGAAGCAGCAGTCGAGAATGAGCACCACGCGGTGGGACCCGGTCCGGTCGAGCTGGTCGCGGATGAACGACGCGGGAATGCCCGTACCGTCGAGCGCGGCCAGCTCGGTGTCGCGGGCGGCCAGGTGGAGCAGCCCGGCCGCGTCGATCACGACGTGGCCCGAGACGTGCAGTATCACGAGGTCGTCCGGGCCACGCCCGGCGAAGAAAGCGGCGATCCGCTGCCGCACCGTCGCCCCGTCGCCGTCCATCAGCAGGTCGACCTCGAATCCGCCGGTCGCCGGGTCCCCGAGCGCCCGGGCCAGCGTGTCGGCGTCCCTGGTCGGGCCGCGCAGGCCGGCCAGGGCCGGGTCGGCGTACCCGGCGGTGGCCACGATCAGCGCGCGGCGGACCAGGGCTGCCGCCGCCGGCGCCGGCCGCGACAACATCGCGGCGAGGATCGGCTCGACCGCCGGGCCGGTCATTTCGACCTCTTCCCCGGTGGCCAACCGGATCCGAACCGTGCGATGCGAGTCCCGGTCGAGGTAGCCACGGACGGCGTCGGCAATTTTCTCCGGTACATTGCCGGTCGCCACCGCGGTGAACGCGGCGGTGGCGGCGTCCGGCACCTCGTCGCCGTGCCACGTGGGCCGCACCCGCACGCCCAGTCTCGCCATGACGATCGTCGTCAGATGGATCAGGCCATAGGTCGCGGCGTAGCAGGCCGCGCCGGCGGGGAGAAACTCCATGAACCACCGGAACTGGTCGCGGTCGATCCAGTAGTAGCCCACCTCGGCGACAATCAGGATGCCGGTCAGGATCTCGAGGAGCGCGACCCGGCTCCAGCCCTGTCGCATCGACTGGTTCTCGACCTGCAGCGCGATCAGCACCTCGACCACGCCCGTCGCGATACCCCAGATCACGCCCGACGCGACGACGCCACCGGTGGTAGCGGGCAACACGAACAGGCACGGTACGAGCAGGACGAGCGCGATCGCCGCCGACGATTTGGGCGCGGAGAGGTTGAACATTTCACCCCACCGCAGCCGGTATCCCGACCTGCCGAGATTCGGCAGTATCTCGTCGGCCATCGCCTCGGCCCGCTCCCGGAACGCGAAGAAAGCGACAGACGCGCCGACCAGCGCACCGTAGAGCGATCGCACGAATAAGACGTGGGCGTGAAACGGGGTGAGGCCGAATGCCACCAGCGGCAGTTGGATGAACAGCACCAGCGCGTAAAGGAACGGGACGACCGAAATACAGATCGCGGCGGTGACCACGAATGCCAGCCGGGCGCCCAGATCCTTCACGATGAGGCCGACATAGCACACCGCCCACACGATCGTCGCCAGCGTGCTTCCGGGGTGGACCCATCGCGTCAGCGCGGCAACACCCAGGATGATGAGCGCGACGATGAGCGACGCCGCCGCCAGCTCCCAGGCCGTCGCGGTATCACGAAATCGCATCAGCGCCCCCGCAACTACCCGCCCAGTTCCAGCAGTGCCTTCAAGGCGGCCAGGTCTTTTCGGTTGGCCCGGCGCATCGGAAACGGACCCTCGGCGTACCCGGCGACCCGGTCGACCGGTACGTCGATCACGGTCTCGGAGATCACGTCGACAGCCACTGGACCTCCGGTCGGTGGAAGGTTAGATACGTTATCCGGCCGCGATAACGTATCTAACCTTCCACTCGTGGGCGATCTCGACGCGCTACACGGCCAGCCGGACGACCTCCCGCCGCACCTGTTGCGCCGGGAAAACTCCCCGCGCGGCGGTGTCCGCGCGGTGGAGCGCCGGGCGGAAGCAGGCGCAACAACCGGATCCGCGCAGCGAGCACCGGTCCTCCCCCGACAAGCGACCGCCGCCAATATTCACTGGCCGACCGGTCGGGGGCAACCCGGTTTCGTTACCGTCCGGCCCGGCTGCGTCCGGATCTCCGGCGCGGGGTTTCGTTGCCACCCGCGAGCCGTGTGAACGTCAGCATGTTGGCGAGCGCGACTCCGACCACGGCGAACCCGACCTCCAGCGCCAGGACGATCCAGTCCCACCGCAGCGACCTGAGTCTCATCGGAGCGTCGTGGTCGAGGTGGAATCGTCGCGCGACGAAGGTACCCAGCAGCGCCGCGGCGACGCCGATGACGAAGGTCGCGAACACGCCGATTCGCTGCCTGCCCGGCAGGATCAGCCGGCCGAGCAGGCCGACGACCGCCCCGATGAGTACCGCGCCCAGATATCCGGTCACCTGCATCGCTGTCACCCCTTTACGGCCCCTGCCGGCATAGATGCCCGGGCGGCGGCACGTGGGAAACACGCGCAGGTCAGCAGCGGCCTGTCACGGCCCGGTGCGCGATCGCCTCGACTCCCCGCGCGGCCAGTTCGCCCTCGATGTCGCCGGTAAGGAACCGGACCGCCGCCGGGTCGTCGCGCAGGACGGCGTCCAGGTGCGCGAGCGTCAGCCCGCGGACGAACGTGTGGGCCTGCTCGCCGTTGCACAGCTCGGTCATCGGCAACGCCTCCGCCTGGAGGTACGCGGCTTCCGGCGGCAGCGGCATCGTGCGCGCCGTCTCGTGCGCGCCCTCCACGTCGTCGATGAAGTGCTGGTGGTCGGCCCGGCGGAGCACGACCAGCCGTTTGGTCGCCGGGGTGCGGTGGTGGACGTCCCGCACGGCGTCCGGCGGGATGGGCACGTCGTTCTCGCCGGCCAGGTACAGGGTGGGCACGTCCCGGCCCCAGTCGAAGGTCAACGGGAGCGGGAGCACGCCTGGTCGCGGACGGGTGGCGCCGCCGGGCGCGTGCGCCACGACGGCGCGTACCCGGGGGTCGACCTCGGTAGTGGCGAGCACCGTCCAGCCGCCGAAGCTGTGCCCGACCAGCCCGACCCGGTCCGCGTCACAATCCACTCCCGGCGACATCGCCTAGCCGGTTCCCGTCCTGACCGGTAATGCCGTCCGGCGAGGGGTAGGGGCACTCCCTGCCCACTTCTCAAGGAGGTCCCGCCATGCCGGACGTCGAACCCACGACCGCCACCCGGAAGCCACGATCGGACGCGTGGCGGTCGGCGCTCACCACGCTGCAGGAGGTGCAGCCCCCGTTCATTCCGGTGGCCGCGCACGCGATGACCGTCGTCGTCGAGTACCCGCCGGGCGATCCCGGTGCCCCGCCGCACCGGCACTCCGGACCGTGCTTCGGCTATGTGCTCGACGGCGAGATGGTGTTCGAGCTCGAAGGTGATCCGGCGCGGGTCCTCCGTGCCGGCGAGGCGTTCTGGGAGCCGGGTGGCGACATCATCCACTACCACGACGGCAACAACCGCGACGACATCCCCGTGCGCTTCACCGTCACCATGCTCTGCGAGCCGGGCAAGCCCATGCTCACGCTCGTCGACGAGGAGGAGCTGGTCCGGCGCCAGGACCGCCGGGCGCCGCGCGCGAACGCACAGTGAAGAAGGGGGCAGCGATGGCCGGCCTGCTCGATGGCGTACCGCTGGTCGATCACCACTGTCACGGCGTGGTGGACGCGGCCCTGGACCGGGCCGGACTCGAGGCCCTCGCCACCGAGTCGGACCGGCCCGCGCCGCCGGGGTGCACCGGGTTCGACTCGCAGGTCGGCTTCGCGATCCGGCGCTGGTGCGCCCCGGTACTCGGGCTGGAACCGCACGCCTCGCCGGAGGAGTACCTGGCACGGCGAACCACGCTCGGTCCGGCCGAGGTCAACCGGCGGCTGCTCGGCGCGGCCGGTGTGGGCACGTTCCTCGTGGACACCGGGTACTCCGCCGACCGTATCCTCGACCCGGCCGGCCTGGCAGCCTCCGCCGGGGCCGCGGCACGCGAGGTGGTCCGGCTGGAGGCGGTCGCCGAGCAGGTGGCCGGCACCGGCGTGACCGCCGAAGGGTTCGCGGGCGCCTACGGGGACGCGCTCGCTGCCGCGACTGCCGGCGCCGTCGGGGTCAAGTCGATCATGGCGTACCGGCATGGCCTCGACTTCGACCCGGAGCGACCCGCCGCGGGCGCTGTCCGCGACGCCGCCGGCCGCTGGCTGCGCGCGGTCGACACGGGCGAGCCGCTCCGCCTGGCCGACCCGGTACTCCTGCGGCACGTTCTCTGGGCCGGCGTGGACCTGGGCCTGCCGATCCAGTTCCACACCGGCTTCGGCGACCCCGACCTCGACCTGCACCGGTGCGACCCGCTGGCGATGACCGGCTTCATCCGGGCCACCGCTGGCAGCGGCGTCGACCTCATGCTGCTGCACTGCTACCCGTACCACCGGCAGGCCGGGTACCTCGCCCAGGTCTTCCCGCACGTGTACCTCGACGTCGGCCTGGCGGTGAACTACGTCGGCGCCCGGGCTGCCGCCGTGGTCGCCGAGTCGCTGGAACTCGCGCCGTTCCACAAGACGCTGTACTCGTCCGACGCGTACGGGCTGCCCGAGCTGCACTTCCTCGGCGCGCTGCTGTTCCGGCGGGCGCTCGACGAGGTGCTCGGCGGCTGGGTCGGGGCCGGCGCGTGGTCGGCGCCGGACGCGCGGCGGGTAGCGGCGATGATCGGTGCCGGCAACGCCGGGCGGGTGTACCGATTGACGCCTACTCCTTCGGGGCGTGGAACCACCCGCCGGCCTGGGCACCGTTCCTGATCGGGGCGCTCGCGCTGGTCGGGGTATTCCTGCTGATCCTCGTGGTGAGCGTGGTCGTCCTGGTCCGGCTGGTGTCCGGCTCGGCGCCGCAGGGACACGGCTTCGGCCGCCACGCTGGGCGAGGAGGCGCGCCACCCGCGCCGCGACATCCCCCGCGCGATCCTCGGTACCGCGATCTTCGGCGGTGTCTACCTCGTCTTCGTCACCGCGATCGAGGTGACGGGCTTCGGTACCGACACCGCCGGGGTCAAGGCGTTCGCCGCGTCCGGGTCGCTGCTCGGCGACCTGGGTACCAGCTACATCGGCGCCTGGGTCGGTGACCTGATCACGATCGGCGCGGCGGTGAGCGCGTTCGGCTGCGCGCTGGCGTGCTCGGTCGGCGCGTCCCGGCTGGCGTACGCGCTCAGCCGCGACGGTGTCGGGCCGGCACGGCTCGCCGTGGTGTCCGAGCGCCGGGGCACCCCGCACTTCGCGGCCGCCGCGGTCGTCGCCGCGATGTACGTGATCGGCTACACGCTGTACCGCAACGTCCTGCCGTACCCGACCGGCCCCGCGGCCTGGTTCCCGGTGTGGTGTGCGGGGTCTGGCTGCTGGCCGCGATCCTGTTCGTCCTCGCCCGGCCCCGCGTCGCCAGCCGCGCCGGCCAGCGGTTGACCCGTGAGGAGGGGCTGCTGGTCAGCCGCTGAGGCCGGCCTGGCGGTCGGACACCGGGGTGCCGGGCCGCGCCGTGTCACCAGGCGTGCGTGGAATGAGTACCGCACATCCGAGACCGATCAGCGCGATCACCAGGAGTACGCCCAGCGACCCGGCGTACGGCCTGCCACCCGGCACCGCGGCGGCGACGAGAATCGACCCGGCGAGCGCTGTGCCCAGGGACGAGCCGAGATTGGAGACACTGCGCGACAGACCGGAGATGTCGCCCTGGTCGCGGTCGGGAAAGCTGGACTGGACGATGTTGACCGACGACGTCAGCATGGCCCCCACACCGAATCCGATGAGCAGGAGTCCCGGCGCCAGGCGGAGAACGCTCGTGCCCCGCGGGACCAGCGCCAGTAGGAGGCCCATACCGGCGACCGTGAGCACGAAACCGGCGACCACCAGCCAACGCTGGGCGTGCCGGCGGGCGAACCGCTCCGCCCCCGCCGACGACAGGAGGATTCCCGCTGTCGCCGGCGTCAGCGCGACGCCGGTCTGGATCGCGTTGTATCCGCGCGCCTGCTGCAGGTAGACGGACGTCACGAAGAACGTCCCCTGCATGACGAGCCACTGGACGGCCTGGGTGCCGAGTCCGAGGTTGGCGGTGCGGTTGCGGAACAGCCGCAGGTGCAGCAGCGGTTCGCGGCCGGCCCGCTCGGCCGCTCGCAGGTGCCACACGAAGCCGGCCAGGAACAGCATCCCGATGGCGACGAACAGCCACACCGGGGAGACCCCGCCTTTCGGGATGAGGACGGTGCCACCGACGGCGAAGTCCCTGCGCGCGGTGATCCAGCCGTACGTTCCGGTCTGGAGGATCCCGAATACCACCAGGAACAGCCCGACCGCGGACAGGACGGCGCCGGTCACGTCGAAGCGCGGCCCGGGACGCTCCGGCCTCGGGTCGGTGATCCGCCGGGCCAGCACGATGATGTACGCGATCACGAGCGCCTGGAGGACGAACGACGCACGCCAGCTGATCAGGCTGGTGATCAGGCCGCCGATCAGCGGGCCGGCCGCCGCGCCCAGCGCGCCGGCACCGCTGACCACGCCGAAGTACTTCGCCCGGGTGCGCAGGTCGGTGAAGGCCACGGTGACCAGGATGTAGATCGGCGGGATCATCAGCGCGGACCCGACGCCCTCCAGCAGCGAGTTGCCGACGATCATCAGGCCGAGCCCGGGGGCCGCCGCGGCGAGCAGGGCGCCGATCTCGTAGATGACCAGACCGGCGATGAGGCAGACCTTGCGGCCCCGGATGTCGGACAGCTTGCTGCCCGGAATCATCAGGGCCGCCATGGTGACGGTGAACAGCGTGATGGTGGTCTGCACGCCGGCAACGGTGGTGTCCAGGTCCCGCGCGATGTCGCCGATGGCCACGTTCATGTTGGTGGCCGCGTAGCTGGCGATGAACTGGGCGAGCGCCAGCGGCAGGACCAGCGTGCGGGCGGAGGTCGCGTGCCCCATGGGGTACATCGTGTGTGGACCGCCGCCGCACCACATCATCCCGACCGGGTGAGAACGTGGTGCCGGTGCGCTTATCCACCCGCGCGGAGTGATCCAGGCTCACCCCGGGGCGGCCTACGTTACCGGCAACGTGTGCCGAACGGTGCGATGAGGAGACAAGGATGAGCGACCTGGTGGTTCTCGGCTTTCCCAGCAAGGAACGCGCCGAGCAGGTGATGGACGTGGCGGGCTCGCTGAACCGGCAGGAACTGCTGGACCTGGAGGACGCCGCGCTGGTGTGGCGGAGGCCGGACGGCAAGATCAAGGTCGAGCAGTCGGTCAACCCGGTGGCCGCGGGCGCGGCGAGCGGCGCCCTGTGGGGGACACTGCTGGGCCTGCTGTTCCTCATGCCGCTGTTCGGCATGGCGGTCGGCGCCGCCACCGGGGCCGCCAGTGGCAAGCTGGCCGACATCGGCATCGACGACAAGTTCATCAAGGAGACCGCCGCGACCCTGACCCCGGGCAGCGCCGCGATCTTCGCCCTCGTCCGCCGGTCGACGCCGGACCGGGTACGCGAAGCGCTCGCGCCCTACGAGCCGACGGTGCTGCGCACGTCGCTGACCAAGGACCGCGAGGACGAACTCGTCGCGGCCTTGCAGAACGGGCGCCAGGCGTCCGCGAACGCGCGCTGAGACGGTGGATGACATGACCGGGTACTCCACCGACGGTCCGGCCGCCGGCACGCCGGCCGGACCGGAGGCGGCCCCGACCGGCGGCGTCGAGCGGGTCGGGGTGCCGTTCTGGCAGATGATCGCGCTGGGCCTGGTGACGGCGCTGTTCGGCGTCGCCGTCCTGGTCTGGCCGGGCGAGACGTTGCGCACGCTCGGCGTGCTGATCGGGATCTGGCTGCTGGTCATCGGCGCGACCCGCATCGTCGGGGCGTTCGGGTCCAAGCGCGGCGCCGGCCATCAGGTCCTGTCGGGCGTGGTCGGCGTCCTGCTCCTGATCGGCGGCCTGGCGTGCCTGCGGAACGTGGCCCGGGGCGTGCTGGTCCTCGCCCTGGTCGTCGCGCTCGCCTGGCTGCTCAGCGGGGTGGCCGAGCTGGTGATCGCATCCCAGACGACCGGCTCGACCAGGATGTGGCTGATCGTGCTCGGCGTCGTCTCGATCGCGCTCGGGCTGGCGTTCACCTTCTGGCCGAGCCTCTCGCTTGCCACCGCGGTGCTCCTGACCGGGATCAGCGGGCTGATCATCGGGATCGGTGAGATCGTGTTCGCCTTCCAGATGCGCCGGCTCGCCGCGCGGCCGTAGCCGCGCGCACTCCGAGCTACGGCGTGGCCAGAACGCCTTCGACGTCGCCTGCCCCGTGGTCGAGCTGGTAGTCCAGGTTGATCGCCGCGTTGATGAGCGACAGGTGGCTGAAGGCCTGCGGAAAGTTGCCGAGCTGCTCGCCGGTCAGGCCGATCTCCTCGGAGTACAGGCCGAGATGGTTGGCGTAGGTCTGCATCTTCTGGAACGTCAGCTGCGCCTCGTCGAGCCGCCCGGCGCGGGCCAGCGCGTCCACGTACCAGAACGTGCACAGCGAGAAGGTACCCTCGTGGCCGCGCAGCCCGTCCGGTGAGGCCGACGGGTTGTACCGGTAGACCAGGCTGTCGGAGACGAGTTCGCGTTCCATGGCGTCCAACGTGGACAGCCACCTCGGGTCCGTCGGCATGACGAAGTCCATCAGCGGCATGAGAAGCAGCGAGGCGTCCAGGACGTCGGAGCCGTGCTGCTGGGTGAAGCTGCCCTTCGCCGGATTCCAGCCGTGGCTCATGATCTGGGTGTAGATCCGGTCGCGTTCGGCGGTCCACCGGTTGACGTTGGCCGGCCGCCCCCGCCGCGCGGCCAGCCGGATCGCGCGATCGAGTGCCACCCAGCACTGGAACCGGCCGTAGGTGAAGTCCCTGCGGCCGCCGCGGGTCTCCCAGATGCCTTCCTCCGGCTGGTCCCAGTGGTCGCAGAGCCAGTCCATGATGCTGACCACGGCCAGCCAGCCCTGGTGTGCCATGCCGAGCCCGCGCGAGTCGCCGGTGAAGATCGCGTCCAGCGCCTCGCCGTAGATATCGAGTTGGAGCTGGTCGGAAGCGCCGTTGCCGATGCGCACCGGCCGGGATGAGCGCCAGCCCTCGAAGTGGTCGAGCGTCTCCTCGGTCAGGTCGGAGGAGCCGTCCACCCGGTACATGATCTTCAACGGCCCGGATCCGGTGCCCGCGCTCTCCTCGGCGCGTTCCCGCAGCCAGCCGGCGAACGCGGCGGCCTCGTCGGCGTACCCGAGCCCGAGCAGCGCGTACACGGAGAACGAGGCGTCCCGGATCCAGGTGTAGCGGTAGTCCCAGTTCCGCTCACCGCCGGTGAGTTCGGGCAGCCCGGCGGTGGGCGCGGCAACCAGCGCGCCGCTGGGTGCGTACGTCATGAGCTTGAGCGTGATCGCTGAGCGCGCCACCATCTCCCGCCAGCGCCCCCGATAGGTCGACCGGCCCACCCAGTCCCGCCAGAACCCGGCGGTCTCCTGGGTCAGTCGCTCCACTTCCTCGACCGGTATCCGGCACGGCTGGCCGCCCGTCGACTCCAGCACCACCCCCGCGGTGTCGCCCTCGCGCAGCGTCTGGGTGAGCCGGAGATCGTCGCCGAGGCGTGCCACGTCGAGCCCCTGCTCCGACGGTGCGCCGGCTCGGGGACCCACCGGGCTGAGCGTCAGATCCGTGTCGTCGGACGAGAATACGGCGCCGTCCTCGGCGATCTCCAACTTGTGCTGGCGGCGGCCGTAGTCGAAACGCGGCCTGACCTCCATCGTGAACCGCATCCGTCCGCGTACCGTCCGCAGCATTCGCACCAGCCGGTGCCGGTCGGTCGGCGTCCGACCGGCGACCGGCATGAAGTCGGTCACCTCCCCCACCCCGTCCGCCGTCATGAACCGCGTGATCAGCATCGCGGTGTCGGGAAAGTAGAGCTGACGGCTCACGTATTTGTCGGTGTCCGGCGCGAGCCGGAAGTATCCGCCGCGGTCGGCGTCCAGCAGCGACGCGAAGACGCTCGGCGAGTCGAAGCGAGGACAGCAGAACCAGTCGACGGTCCCGTCCTTGCTCACCAGCGCCGCGGTCTGCAGGTCGCCGATGAGCCCGTGATCACTGATGTCGGGGTAGCGGTCCATGTCAGCCTCCTTCTCAACGCGTCCGCCTGGGCCAGGCTCACCGTGACGCCTGGCAAGGCGGACACACCTCCCCCTCCGGGGGTGAATCCACCTACCGGTCACGCTCCCGCTCGTCCTCCATCGCCACCTGGGTGGATCGCGACTAATCTGTTCCGGCGGAGGCCCCGATGAAGTCGTCGACCGGCTGCGATGCGGCACAGATCAGCGAATCCGACCTGCCGAGCCTGCTCTCGACCGGCCCGTTTCACGCCGCGTTCCGCGCGGCGGTCCGGGAGCGCGGCCTCACCCTGGAACGGCTGCGCTCGCACCTCGGCCGGCGTGGTATCTCGGTCGGCGTCTCCAGCCTCAGCGACTGGCAGCACGGCCGAAGCCGGCCCGGACCGGGGTCGGTTCGCGCGGTGTCGGCTCTGGAAGAGGTCCTCGGTCTGCGGGCGGATTCCTTGGTACGGCTACTTGCCGCGGCCGCGCACCGGGCCAACCCCCGCGACGGCCTGGACGAGCGCGCCGACGTGATAGCGGCCCTGCTCGACGACCTGCCCGGCGGCGGACAGCGCGACGTCGACGTCCTCAGCCGCCACGACAAGGTCTGTGTCGACGCGCACCGTCGGGCGGCGGTGGTGTGGAGCCGGATCGTGGTACGCGCCCGCGTGGACGGGGTGGACCGGTTCGTGCTCCGCTACTTCGGGGACGCCGGCTGTGAGGTGGATGCCGTCCGGCTCGGGCTGCTGGAGAACTGCCGGCTCGGCGAGGTGCGCCGGCACGCCGCCGGCATCGTGGTCGCCGAGCTGCTCTTCGACGAGGCGCTGTCGGCCGGCCAGACGTGGGTGTTCGAGAAGCAGATCGTCGACCAGACCGGAAAGCCGTGCACGGAGCACGCGCACGGCTTCCTGCGCAACGAGGAGCAGTACGTGCTGGAGGTCCGCTTCGACCCGGACCGGCTTCCGGTGGACTGCCACGTCTTCGGCCAGCCCGGGCTGCACGATGAGCGGCGCCGGATCGGCGACCTGGCGGTCAACCGGCAGCACGCCGTACACCTGCATGCGTCGGGCGTCAGCGCCGGCCTGATCGGCATCGGCTGGTCCTGGCCGTAGCCGGCCGGGCGGCGGATCGCTCCCCTCCACCGCCCGGCCGGCGGCCCGGCAGCCGCCATCAGGCCGGCGGCCCGATCAGATCGGCTGCCACAGCGCCGGTACGACCGGCGGCTCCCAGCCGGGCTGCGACGTGTGCGCCTGGATCGCGCGGTAGCGCTGACCGTTGTAGGTCACTTCGGACCCGACCGCGTAGCTCACCCATGGCTGCCAGGTACCGGTGGAGGGCGGCGGGTTCCCACCACCGCCCCCACCGCCGCCGCCGGTGCCGGTCACCTGGCGGATCCAGCTGATGACGTTGGCGATGCTCGGGTAGCCGACGTCCGCGCCGGCCCCACCGGTACACGTGCCGACCTGCCTGCCCTGGTAGAACATCGGCCCGCCGGAGTCACCGGGGTGCGCGATGCCGTTGACCTGGGTCGCCTCGATCATGCGTCCCTCCGGACCGGAGCTGAACCCGGTCACGCGTACCGTCGCCGTCTTGAGCACCGGGGACAGGCCGCAGCCCTGATCGCACGTGGCGCCCCAACCGTAGATGTCGGTGATGGCGCCGACCGGCGGGTCGGAGTCGGCGAGTTGCACGTAACCGGTGTTGATGGCGTGGTCGAGGTGCAGCAGGGCCGTGTCGCCGTTCGTGTAGTTCTGGGTGACCCGCGCGTTCTGGCCGGAGTTCAGGTGGACGTCGCCGACCTTCACGCTCATATTGCCGCTGGTGCAATGCGCCGCGGTGAGCACCCATTGCGGGGCCATGATCGAGCCGGAGCAGAACGCCCCCGACGACGACACCTGCACCGCCCAGGGAGCCGACGACACGGTCGAGCCACCGATGATGTCGGGGTGTACCGGGCTCGCCTGCGCCGGCGGCGCGTTGACCGATCCGGCGACGAGAATGGCTCCGACCGCCGCACACACAAGTCTTCTGGCGCGCATCACGACTCCTTTTCGAAAAGGCGTGGGAAAGAAACGCTTCCGCGTTGCACGGAAAGGTGCGCGAATTGACATCAGTGTATTTATTCGAGTGCGGTGACAGGCGCTCCGGAATTTCGGTGCGACCGGAAATCCGGTACGCCGCAACGGGCAGACTTGTGCCGGTGACGTTCGGGACGGACCGGCTCGCGTACCCGGTGCTCTTGCTGCTGGGTGTGGTCGACGCGGCCGGGTACAGCGTGATCGGCCCGATCCTGCCCGCGGTGCAGCGGGCCACCGGCGCGTCGGTACTCACGGTGAGCCTGCTCGCCGGCTGTTTTCCGCTGGCCATGCTGGGCGGCTTCGTCGTCGCCGGGCGGCTGGCCCACGCCGGCCGTACCCGCGCCGCCCTCGCCGGCGGCCTGGGCTGCCTGATCGCCGGGGCGGTGGCCTTCGCGGCGACCGTCGACCTGCCGGCGCTGTTCGCGGCCCGGACGGTCATGGGCGTCGGGTCCGGTGGCCTGTGGATGGCGATCACGTTCCGCACCCTGGAGTACCGGCCGGGGCAGGAGTACCTGTCGATGAGCCGGGTCTACGCCGCGTACTCGGTCGGCGCCCTGGTCGGCCCGGGGCTGGCCACCCTCCACGGGGTACACGCGCCGTTCGTCGGGTACGCCGTGCTGCTGGCGGTGTGCCTGCCGCCGGCGCTGGCCCTACCGGCCCCCACGTCCGGCCGCACCCTGCGACGGGACCCGGCGATGCTGCGCTCGCGCCGGTTCTGGGTGGCCGCCATGGCGATCATGTTCGCGATCCTGGCCCCGGGCATCCTCGACGGTGTACTGCCGCTGCACCTGGCCACCCACCTCAGCCAGACCCAGATCGGCCTGGCCTACACCGCCACCGCGGTCCTCATCGCGCTCGCGTCCGCCCTCGCCGGCAGCGCCCGGCCGGCCCGCGCCCTCATCGTGGGCGGCGCTGGCATCGTGGCCGGGACCTGCCTGGCCGGCGCCACTGTCCACGTCCCGACCTGGCTGGTCGCGCTGGCCCTGATCGGGCTCGGCGCCGGGGCCGCGCAGACCGGCGCCACCGGCATCCTGCTCGACACCGTACCCACCGAACGGATCATCACGGCGATGGTGGTCTGGTCGCAGATGGGCATCGCCGGGTACCTCGTCGCGCCGGTTCTCGGCGGCCCGCTCGTCGCCGGCCTCGGGTTCCGCTGGCTCGGGCTGCTCCCCCTCACCGCGGCGCTGCTACTCGCCGGCCTCGCCGGGTACGCCAGGCGCCCGCGCGGCGTCAGGGTGTGAGACGCTGACGGTACATGGAGATCCGCACGCGACGGCCGGCCGACGTCCCCGACGTCGCCGCCTTTCTGGACCGGCACGGCTCCTCCGTGGTCGCCCGCCTGGACCGGCTGGAGCGGCCGCTGGACCACCCGGCCCTGCTCGCGGTCGACGGCGCGAGCATCGTCGGCGTCCTCACGTACATCGCCAGCCCGCCGGACGCCGAGATCCTCACCCTGCACGTCGACCGGCAGTGGCACGGTGGCGGCACGTCTCTCATGCGCGCGGCCGAACGCGTCGCGATCGACGCCGGCTGCGCGCGGCTCTTCGTGATCACCACCAACGACAACGTCGACGCCCTGCGCTTCTACCAGCGCCGTGGCTTCCGGCTGGCGGAGCTCCGCCCCGGCGCGGTCGAGCGCAGCCGCGCCACCCTCAAGCCCGGGATACCGGCGGTCGGCGACCACGGCATCCCGCTGCGCGACGAGCTCGTCCTCGACAAGACGCTTTCCGCGACAGGGCGCTAAACCCCCGCCGGGTGGCCGCGGGGCTGGCACCGGCCGATGACGCGCACTGGCGACGTCTACTATGGACCTCGAAAACATCATCAGCCGGGAGCGGCGGGCCGGCGCCGCGCGACGGGCCGGGTACGCCGGGCTCGGCGACACCCGACCTGATACCCGACCGCTCCCCCACCGGCCGGAAGTCCCTCAAGTACCGGAAAGCAGCGCCGATGTGATGACGCCCGAGAATCCGGTCCGCAAGGGGTGTCATGGCTCCGAAGTACCACCCGCTGCTCGCCGCACTCGAACGCCTGGGTGGTGACCCGGCCGCACTGGCGCGGGCCGGAGAAGAGGCGGAGCGTACCGGGAGATCCCTGCGCGCGGTCCTCATCAACGACCTCGTCGTCACCGAGACCCAGCTCACCGAGGCCTCGGCCGCGGCCTACGGGATCAAGAGCGTGGACCTCGTCGGGTACCCGATCGAGCCGGAGGCGATCGCGAAGATCCCGCTCTCCCTGGTGCTGCGGCACCGGGTACTGGGCCTTTCGCTGACCGACACCGAGATCACGGTCGGTATCACCGACCCGGACGACGTGGTCGCTCTCGACGACGTCCGGGCCGCCACCGGCCTGATCGTGCGACCCGTCGTGGTCGCCCGTACCGAACTGCGGCGGATCATCGACCGGCTGCGCCGCGAGGAGAACGACCTCGCCGACATCGCCGAGACGTTGCGCGGCGAGCAGCGCGCCCAGGCGGCCTCCATCACGTCCGTCGCCGAGGACGCGCCGATCGTCCGGTACGTGAACTCCCTGCTCGAACAGGGCATTCAGAACCGCGCGTCCGATCTGCACCTGGAACCGACCGAGAACGACATCCGGGTGCGGTACCGCATCGACGGCGTGCTGCACGAGCTGGACACCGTGCCCGGACACGTCCAGTCGGCGCTCATCTCGCGCCTGAAGATCATGTCGGGCCTGGACATCACGGAACGCCGGGTACCGCAAAACGGCCGGCTCACCGTGGATCTCGGGCAGCGCTCGGTCGACCTGCGGACCGCGACGCTGCCGACCGTGTGGGGCGAGAAGGTGGTCCTGCGCATCCTCGACACCGGCAGCATCGACCTGCGGCTGGGCAGCCTGTCATTCACCCCGGAAAACTACGACCGCTTCGCCCCGTCGTTCCACAAGCCGCACGGCTTGGTGCTGGTGACCGGTCCGACCGGATCGGGCAAGTCCACCACGCTGTACGCCACGCTCGCCGAGATCAACAAGCCGAGCGTCAACATCATCACCGTCGAAGACCCGGTCGAGTACCGGCTCCCCGGCATCAACCAGGTACAGGTCGACCACAAGGCGGGGCTGACGTTCGCCGCCGTTCTGCCGGCGATCCTGCGTTCCGACCCCGACGTCGTCCTCATCGGCGAGATCCGCGACCGGGTCACCGCGCAGCTCGCGGTGGAGGCCGCCCTCACCGGCCACCTGGTGCTGTCCACCCTGCACACCAACGACGCGCCGAGCGCGGTGATCCGCCTCATCGAGATGGGTATCGAACCGTTCCTGGTCTGCTCCTCGGTGGACGCCGTCCTCGCGCAGCGGTTGGCCCGGCGGCTGTGCGACTGGTGCAAGCAGGAGTACGTCCCGACCGAGGCCGAACTGATCGGTGCCCGCTGGCCGGAGCACCTGCTGCCCGCGCCGAAGACGCTGTGGCGGCCGGCCGGCTGCCGGTCCTGCGCCAACACCGGCTACAAGGGGCGGATCGCGCTGCACGAGGTGATGCCGGTGACGCCGACCATCGAGGCGCTGACGATCAAGCGGGTATCCGGGTACGAGCTGCACGAGGCTGCGGTCGCGGAGGGCCTGCGCGACCTGCGCACCGACGGACTCGCCAAGGCGGCCAACGGCCAGACGTCGCTGGAGGAGGTGCTCCGGGTAGCGGTCTGACGCTCACCGTTCACCGATGTTGTCCAGGGGCACGGCGCGCTGGAGGTCGGCCGGCGCGTCCCATTTCTGCGCCGCCGACCCGTCGCACGACCGCACGACGATCTTGCTGATGTCGTAGCCGTCGGTGAACGGGTACGGGTCGGCCGCCATCGTGTCGGAGTCCTGCGGCGCCAGGCAGTACCGCGGGGTGCTGTCGTCCATGATCACATAGCTGGTGTGGTAGTCACCGGTGTCGCCGGTGACCGTCCACGTGGTGTGCGCGGGAGCGGTTGAACCCGCCGGGCACGCGACGACGCTGACGAACGTGAGCGCGGCCGTCGACGCCGGGCTCCGCAGGCAGTACCGGCCGGCCGGACTACCCTGGATCGGATCGGTGGCCGGCGCGGTGGTCGTGATCAGACCGGATACGCCGGCCGCCCCGGCGGTCACCGGGCCGGGAAGGGCCCACACCTGACTCCAGCCCACCGGCGACGTCTGCTTGCACGGCCACGAGACGAGGTACGGGTCGGCGGATCCGGTGTGCCAGGCGTAGTCCTGCCGCGGCACGTCGAGGCACCGCCCGAACTGCTGATAGTTCACGAGTTGGCCGGTGGTTCTCCCGGCTGCACCGGCTCCGACGCCGGGGTCCGGGGTGAAATCGGCGACGTCGTCGTACGGGCCGCTGCCGCACTGCGTGTTGTCGTGGATCACCGTGCTGCCCGGTACGTTGGGACTCGCCACCCGCAGGCAGGTGCCGTCGCCGCCGACGAACGCCATGCCACCGGTGTACACCCACTGCTGGGTGGCGCTGTCCGCGGCGATACACGGCCGGAACTGGACGGCGACTCCACTGGCGGTCCGGTTGTCCAGGCACAGCCCACCGGGCGCGTCCGAGGTCTTCGAGGCGACCAGTACGAGGGTCAGGTCACTGTTGTACGCGAAGATCTGCGCGGGTTGGGATGCGTCGCACGGGGCGACCGTCAACGCGGTACCGGCGAGTTGCGCCACGGTCAGGGTGGTCGACCCGGCCGACAGGCACAGATCGTTGCCCGTCGGCGTCCGGTACACATGGATCTGACCGCCGACACCGCTCTGGCCGACCGGCGTGAACCGGTACGTGGCGCGCAGGCAGCGCATCGTCGACCGGCAGGTGCCGTCCGGGATGTCCTGCCCGGCGTCGGCGCCCTGGGAGCGGATCAGCGCGTAGCTGGGTACGCCGACACCGCAGGCCAGGCGCTGGCTGTTGATCCAGTTGTCGTCGTAGTTGGCATGCGCGTCCAGATAGTCGGCAGGGCTCGGTTCGAACGCAAAGTAGTCGACGGTGACCCGGTAGTGCGCCGGATGGTCACCGCCCACGTCGCCGCTGAGCGGATCACAGGGCAGCTTGGTGACGTCACCGACCGGATTGCCGTCCGCGTCGGTACCCGTGCTGGCCGCTGTGATCTGGGCGATCGCCACGTCCAGTCCGGCCTGCGCGGCGTGCAGCGACTCGTCGCGCCGGACGTCGCTGCGGGTCGACCTGATCTGCGTCAGCACGATCGATACCAGTACCGCGCTCAGGGCCAGGCCGACGGTGGTGACGACAAGCGCCAGCGGGATCGAGCCGGTGTCGTCGTGGTGCCGTCGCTTCGGGTATGGGTGGATCACGGTGTCTGCCTCCCTTCGCCGCAGACGGTGGCGCTCGACGTGGACAGCGAGGTGTTCAGCGCGGTGAAGGTCGCGCTCATCGACTTCGATCGCGCGGTACCGCTCGGGCTGACCACGAAGTGCAACCCCAGCCGCTGGTAGTAGAACGGGGCAGCGGCCGGCAGCAGCGTGAAGGGCTGCGCCGCGCTGACATCGAACACCATGATCGTCCACGTGGAGCCCGGTGTCGCGCCCTGTGTCCACGTCCTGTTCTTCAACTCGTGTGTGGCGGCGTCCAGCCAGAGTTCGCCACACCGGGGGGTCGGTCCGTCGGTCCGCAGGTACTCCACGAACGAGGCGGTGGGCTGGCTGATGCCGGACGCGTACCGGATCTCCCGGTCCAGCCGCACGAACGCGACGTTCACCCGCGACTGGTCGTCGGCGACCGCCTCGGTGTCTCTTTCGGCGTGGTACATCTGGACGGCCACAGCGGTGAACAACGCCATCGCGATCGTCATGATCATCATGGAGACAATCAACTCGACCAGCGTCATGCCGGCGTCACCGGCAGCGCGTGCCCGGGCTACGAGGTGGATCCCCGTTCGTACCCGCCTGGTGATGGTCGCCGTCATGGTCGCCGGGAGGCTAGGAACCCGTCGCGATGAACGCGTTCATGTTCAACGAGACGGTATACGTGCCCACCGTCTCGCCAGTGGTGAGGTTGACCATCTTTATCAGTACGGCGCGCGGCTGGGCCCGCTGTAGCTGGTCGATGAAGTCGGTGAGCTGTGCCGTGGTGCCGTTTGCCGTCACGACGACCGGCAGCGCGCGGACCCGGGTGTTGCCGACGATGTTGACCGGATCGTGCACGGTGATGCCGTTGATCGTTGTCCCGGTACGGTGGCCGACGGTATCCAGGGCCCGCAGGAAATCGGACGTGAGCGGTGACGTGGGCAGGGCCTGCCGCTCGGTCGCCAGCTGCGCCTGGTAGTCCGCGAGATGGCTGTACTGCTGCCGGAGCTGTGCCAGGTGCCGGGTCAGCTCCGACATCCGCCGCTGGTTGTCGGCCGACTGGTGGCGCAGGCCGCTTGCCTCGGTCAACTGCGGTCCGACGAAGAACAACCAGCCGACCACGAGTACCGCCACGACGACCAGTGCGCCACCCGACAACCACAGCCTGTCGCCCGTCAGCCGGTTCATTTCCGCCCCGGCCGGGTACTGGGCTTCGGCGCGTACCGGCCGCCGACAGCGGCGGCGGTGATGTCGGCCTGGATCGTGAAGTGCTGCAACCGGTCCTGCACGCCGACGGTGCCGAGAACCGTGTTCGACAACCCGTCCACCTTCGCCAGGGCGTCGAGGTACGCCGCCAGTACGATCTTGTCGGTACTGGTGCCGTTCACCGTCAGCGTCCCGATCGGCCGGGTCTCCGGACTCGACGGTGCCGCGCTGGCACCGGTGGCGCTCCGTTTGGCGGGTTGTCCCTGAAGCGTTCCGGACACGCTGGTGATCAGTACCCCGTCGGGTGCCACCGCCTTTAGGGACGCCAGCAGTTGCGACCACCGGACGTCGGTGGCGAGCAATGTGGACAGCTCAGCGCTGATGGTACCGGACTGGGCCTGGATGCTCACGATTTCGGCGTACCGGCCCTGCTGCCGGGTGAGCCGTTGCACCTCGGTCCGGGACTGGTCGACGCCCTGGCGGGCGGCCCGGGTCCGGGTCACCGTCGCGCTGTAGCCGAGCGCCACGAGGAGCAGCGCCGCGATGACGACGGCGAAGACGGCCTTCCGGATCGTGCGACTTCGCCGGGCGTCGGTGATCTCCGGTGGCAACAGGTCGACCGCGACCTGGAGCATGCGCGATGTCGCTTCACCGGTACCCTGGCCGCCGCGCAGGAGGACTGTTGAGTTCACGCTGCCCCCAGGGTGAGGCCGACCGGCACCGCCGCAGCGGGAAGGAACTGTTCGAGCAATTCCTGCCGGCCCCGGCGTACCGCCCGGAAGCGCTGCAACGGGTTCGCGCCGACCACCTCCAGGTCGAGCTGGACAGTGAGTTCCTCGGCGAGCCCGGCCAGCAGCGACCCACCGCCGGACAGCACCATCCGGCTGACCCGGCTCTGCCGATCGCCGGCCGTCAGGTACGTGAATGAGCTGCGCAGCTCGTTGATCAGCGGACGGATGGCCTCCCTCGCCACGGCGGCGGGGGCAGGGGCAGGTTCACGGTCGTGCGACAGCCCGGTCCGGCATTTCGCGGTCTCCGCGTCGGCCGCCGACAGGTTGAGTTCCTCGGCGATCGTGTCGGTGATGTCCGCGCCACCGCGTGGAATGGTCCGCGCGATGAGCGGTACGCCGTCGGCGTGCACGATTTCGTTGGTCGACCGGGCGCCGATGTCGACGATCGCCTCTACCTCGCCGTCGAGTTGGGCCGTCGCGCGCAGCAGCGCGAACGAAGCCAGGTCCACCCGCCCGACCCGCAGGCCGGCGCGCTCGACCACCCGCACCGCCGCGAGCACGGCGTCCTTGGGGGCGGCGATGAGCAGCCCCCGCACGGTCTCCGCGGTATCGGAGGGCTCCAGCGGGTAGAAGTCGAGCACCGCGCGCTCGACCGGGATCGGCAGCGCGTCCCGGACCTGGAACGGCAACGCCGCCCGCAGTTTCCGCTCCGGCAGGTTGGGTACCGAAATCTCGCGTACCACGATCTGCGGATTGGCGACGCCGAGGGTGACGTTGCGGCCGCGAAGCCGGCTGTCGGACCAGAGCTGCCGCAGGCCGGCGGTCACCGTCTCCTCGTCGTGGATCACCCCACTGCGTACCGCGCCCGATGGCAACTGCGCGTGGCCGCAGTTGGTGATGGTCAGGCCGTCCTTGCCACGACCGCTCTCGACCGCGCGGATCGCCGTCGAACCGATGTCCAGTCCGATGTGGACTCTGGAAGCCATTGTCCGCCCTTCATCGTAACGTGGCCGCGGGCATTGTCACGCCGGTTACCTCAGGGCGCGACTGCGACGAGGGTGGCGTACCACCGCGCGATCGGGCTCGCGGCGAATACCGCCAGCAGCGTGCCGGCCAGCATGTACGGGCCGAACGGGATGGCGGTTTTGCGGGTTCCCCGGCCGGCCGCCACGATCGCGATGCCGAACAGTGCGCCGAACAGGAATCCCGCGAAGGTACCGATCACCACCGCGCTCCAACTGAGCCAGCCGAGGTACAGGCCCAGCAGCCCGGCGAGCTTCACGTCGCCGAATCCCATCCCGCCCGGGTGGACACCCGCGAGGACGAGGTACAGCGCCAGCAGGGCCACCATCGCGGCCAGTCCCCGACCGGCCGACCACCAGTCCGCGCGGGCCACCGCGACCGGTACCAGGAGCAGGACGCCGACCAGGTACGACGGCACCACGATCACGTCCGGCAGGCGGCGCACGTCGACGTCGATCGCCGCCAGGGCGACCGAAACCGCGGCCAGGTAGAGGTACGCCGGTAGTTCGGGCGTCGCCCCGAACCGAATCGTCGTCGCGACGAAGAGTGCCGCGGTGGCGAGTTCCACCAGCGGGTACCGGACGCTGACCCGCTCCCCGCACTGCCCGCACCGTCCCCGCAGCAGTAGCCAACCGAGTACCGGCACGTTGTGCCACGGCTTGATCGCCGCCGCGCAGGTGTCGCAGCGGGAACCCGGGCGCAGCAGCGACGCGTTGCGGGGCACCCGGTGGATGACCACGTTGAGGAAGGACCCCACAGCGAGGCCCAGCGTACCGACGATCACGAGTACGGGGGTCAGCGCAGTCACCTCCTCTGTCGGAGCCGGAGAGCACGAACGGCGGGCGGCGGTTGCGGGACGTCCCGCCACCGGCGCCACACACGACCGCTACGGGTTATGTGTCGTCTTGCCCGTCGAGCTGTCGTACGTGTACGTCTCCTTGCCGTTCTTGTTATTCCCATCGACCGTGTACGTGCCGGGGCCACCGTTCGGGTCGGGCGTGAACGAGTAGCTGAGCGTGACGCCATCCGACGCGTTCACGGTGCTGTCGCAGCCGGTGAAGGTGAGGTTGTCGCCCGCATTGACCTGTGCCCCCGCCGTCGGGTACGTGTTGGCGTTGTCCGAGTAACACTGCTCGATCACGACGACCGCGTTGCGCACGTCGGACTGGGCGGCCTTGTCGGCGGCGCCCTTCGTGTAGTTGCTGTACAGCGGGATGGCGATCGCCACCAGGATTCCGATGATCACAACGACCACCAGAAGTTCGATGAGGGTAAACCCGCCATCGTCGCGGTCACGCCCGGTACGCCGCATGGTCATTGTGTCTTTCATGTCTCTCCTGGGACTGGTCAGGCACAAACGCGATCCGTGCCGTACTGGCGCCTCTTCGTTCATTGACCGATGTGCTGGTAGATCGTGAACATCGGCAGGTACAGGCAGATGACCATCCCGCCCACGATGGCTCCCATCAGAACCACCATGATCGGTTCGATCGACGCGGTAAGCGATTCTGTAGCGGAGTCGACCTCGCGGTCATAGAAATCGGAAATCTTGCCGAGCATCTGGCTGATTTGGCCGCTCTCCTCACCGATCTCCACCATGTGGGCGACCATTGGCGGGAAGCTGGATTGCCGGCGCAGCGGAGCGGACATCGGCCGACCGTCCCGGATGGACGCCTGCAACTGGTTCATCACGTCGGCCATGACCGCGTTTCCGATCGTGGCGCCCACGACATCCAGGGCCTGCAAGACCGGTACGCCGACCGCGAGCAGGGTACTGAGATTGCGGGCGAACCGGCTGATCGCCATCTTCTGGACCAGCTTGCCGAAGATCGGCGCCCGAAGCTTCAGCCGGTCGAACGCCAGCCGCCGGGCCGGGCTGCGGCGCAGGTCGGCCCGCAGGAGCGCGACACCGGCGGCGATCAGGACGGTCGCGAGCGGTCCGAACCAGGCCAGGTCGTGGCTGGCGGTGACGATGATCCGCGTGGGTACCGGCAATTCGCCGCCGAACTGCCGGAACATGCCCTCGAAGACCGGTACGATGAAGATGAGCACCGCGAGAATCATGAGGAGGCTGAACGCCAGCACGATGACCGGATAGGTCAACGCACTCTTGATCTTCCCGCGAAGCGCGAGGTCCTTTTCCAGGTTGCCCGCGATCCGCTCCAGCGCCTCCTCGAGGAAACCTCCGGTCTCGCCGGCCCGGATCATCGCCACCATGAGTGCCGGGAACACCCGTGGATGGCGGCCGAGCGCGGTCGACAGCGACACGCCGCTCTCGATGTCGCCGCGCACGTCCTCGATCGCCTTCCGCAGCGCTGGTCTCGCGGTCTGCTGCTCCAGAATGGACAGTGAGCGCAGCAACGGCATGCCGGAGGAGGTCAGCGTGGCGAACTGGCGACTCAAGATGGACACGTCCTTGAGGCCGACCCGACCGGTCAGGCCCGGGATCGGAATCTCGCGCCGCAGCCCGCGACCGGACTCCGAAACCGACAGCGGGATGAGGCCCTGCTGCCGGACAGCGTGCACGGCGGCGAGTTTGTTCGGCGCGTCGACCTTGCCCTTGGTCTCTTTGCCCTGCGCGTCGATGCTCTTGTAGTCAAAGGTCTTCGTGGCGGTTGTCACGACAGTCACCCCCGTCCGGCGAGGCGCGTGAACTCCTGTGTCGAGTGGCAGATCTCCAATGCCCGCTCGAAGGAGACGATCTGGTGTCGGACCCGCTCGGCCAGGTGCTGGTCGAAGGCCAGCATGCCCTCGCCGCCACCGGCCTGCATGAACGACGGGATCTGGTGACTCTTGGCCTCCCGGATGAGGTTTCGGATGGCCGGCGTGCCCAGCATGATCTCGGTGATGACGACGCGGCCGGCGCCGTCCGCCCGGGGGGCCAGCGCCTGCGACACCACACCCTGCAACGCCATCGACAGCTGCGCGCGGATCTGGTGCTGCTGGTGCGACGGGAAGATATCGATGATCCGGTCGACGGTCTGCGCGGCGCTCTGCGTGTGCAGGGTGGCGAGGACGAGGTGGCCGGTCTCCGCCGCGGTCAACGCGGTCGCCGTGGTCTCCAGGTCCCGCAGCTCGCCCACCAGGATGATGTCCGGGTCCTGCCGCAGCGCGTGCTTGAGCGCGACCGCGAACGACCCGGTGTCGGTGCCCACCTCGCGCTGGTTGACCAGGCTGCGCCGGTGTTCGTGCAGGAACTCGACGGGGTCCTCGATCGTGACGATGTGCGCCGGGCGGGTCCGGTTGGCGAGGTCCAGCAGGGAGGCGAGCGTCGTCGTCTTGCCGGAGCCGGTCGGTCCGGTCACCAGTACCAGCCCACGGGGCAAACGGGCGAAGCGGGCGACCGAATCCGGCACGCCAAGTTCGTCGAGCGGCTTGATCCGGTGCGGGATCGCGCGGAACGCCGCGGCGCACGAGCCACGCTGGACGTAGACGTTGACGCGGAACCGGGACAGTCCCGGCACGCTGTAGGCGAAGTCCAGCTCGTGTGCACGCTCCAGCTGTCCCCACTGCTCGGCGGAGGCCACGGAGCGCAGGAGCGTCGCGGTGTCGACCGGACCGAGCCGGTCGTAGCCGGGTAGCGGCCCCAGGCTTCCGTCGATCCGGACGCTCGGTGGCGCACCCACGGTCAGGTGCAAATCGGAGCCGCCGATGTCGATCATCTGCCGGAGCATCGTGTCGAGTGGGGCGCGCCCGTCCCCGGCCGCGTCAGCCGTCGCGGCGCCGGCCAGAGCACTCAAACCGCTACGCGTGTTGAGGTCGTGCAGGTCCTGGAGTTCGCTGACGGCGGCCAGTTCGTCGATCCCGCCGCCCGCCACGCCGGATGCAGCACCCATAAAACATATGAAAACACCCCAGTCCGGCGCGGAAGAGCGGAACCGTCTGATTGACCCGCCACGAATACGGCCGGACGGTTCCGGTACCTGGTTTCCGGCAAAATGACCGTGCGGCCGCACGGTACGTGCTGTAATCGTGGTGCCGTCGGTTCGCTCCGATCTCCGGGAACACCGGGAAATCGGTTCCGGGGGGATGCCATGCGGACCCATCCGAGTTGTTTCGCGGTTGTCGGATCGCGCGGCCGGCGCGAACTGGACCGCGGTCCCGTGGACGCCGGGTTCACCCTGATCGAGGTGCTGATCTCGCTCGCCCTGATCGGGATCGCGGCGGCGGCGCTCGGGACATTCTTCGCGGCGATGATTTCGGCGACCAGCGGGCAGAGCGGCAAGCAGACAGCCGTGCAGGTGGCGGACAGCCTGATCGAGCAGGCCCGGGCGTTGAAGGGTTCGGCGGTGACCGCCGGACGCGATCAGCAGAGCACCAGAGCGCAGTGGTCGCTGGGAGAATCGTCGCCCACGGTCGCGCCGTACCTGGACGACATGACGTTGGCCTGGGACGACGGCGTGAGCTACCCCTCAGGCGAGTCGGCGGCGCTGCCGACCACGCCGACGGTCACCACGATCAACGGCATCGAGTACTCGCTCAACTGGTACGTCGGCGTCTGCTGGCGACCACCGGGCGACGACAATGCCTGCCTGTCCGGCTCGGTCGCGGGCGCCACCAGGTTCTTCAAGGTGGTGGGCGCGGTTACCTGGTCGGACAAGAGCTGCCCCGACTCCGCCTGCTCGTACGTCACCGCCACGCTGATCAACAGCGTGCTGAGCGAGCCGGTGTTCGCGAACGCCGGTGGCCCAACGCCGGCCCCACCGACCGGCCCAGCCGGCCCGACCGGCGGATCGGTGGACGCCACCGGGCTAACCGGCACCGGGGGCCGGTACTCGGCGTCGACCACGCTGCACCTCGCGCTGGACAAGGGTACCGCTGCGGCGGGCCTGGCATCGGCGGGGGCGCGGCTGTACCGGGCGTCGGCGCCGCTCACCTCGGCTGCCGGCACCGCCAACGGTTCCTGCGGCAGCTACGGGATGTACGGTCAGGTCGGTGCCGACGACCCACCGGCCGCGCTCGCGGACCCGGTAGCGGACAACACCTGTTACCGGTACAAGTACGTGGTCGCCGATACGCTCGGCAACACGGCCACCTACACCAGCGGCGACGTCAAAGTGGACACCACCGCGCCGACCGCGCCGACCCTGACGTTCCAGGCCGTCAGCAACGCGTACGTCAGCGGCACCACGGTCTTCTACCGGCCCGGAGTAAGCGGCTCCTTCACCGCCACCGCCAGCGGCAGCACCGACCCGGCCTCCGGGATCTCCTCGTACACGTTCCCCGATCTCGGCACCGGCTGGACCGCGACGCCCGGTGGCATCGGGGTGACCACCTACTCCTGGACCGGCACGCCCGCCATGCCCGGCGCGCAGACCGTCACCGCCGTCAACAACGCCGGCGCGGCTTCGCCCACGTCCGGCTTCACCGTCGATGTGGACTCGACCGGGCCGTCCGGCGGGTACGTCGACGCGACCGGCCTGACCGGGACCGGCGGCCGGTACTCGACCTCGACGACGCTACGGGTGGCGTTCGACAAGGGCACCGACCCGCACGACGTGGCCCCGACCGGAGCGACGGTCCTCCGGCTCGCCGCACCGCTGACCGCCACCGGCGGAACGGCCGACGGTGCCTGTGGCAGCTACGACCCGACCCCGGTCCAGGTCGACGACCCGATCTCGCCGATGTTCGACACGGTCCCCGACCAGGCCTGCTACCAGTATCGGTACACGGTCACCGACAGCCTGGGCAACCCGACCACATACACCAGCGGCGACATCAAAGTGGACACCACCCCGCCGGCCGCGCCGACGCTCTCGTTCACCGCGATGACCAACAGCTACCAGAGCGCGGGGACGGTGTACATCACACCGGGGGCGAACTCCGGTTCGTTCACCGTCACGGCCACGGCCGCCGACAGCGCGTCCGGCATCGCCTCGTACAACTTCCCGAGCCTTGGCGGCGGCTGGACGGCCACGCCCGGCGGTGACGGCGTGATGACGTACTCCTGGAGCGCCGCCAACCCGGCCCCGTCGAACGCCGACGCGGTCACCGCGACCGACAACGCCTCCCTGACGTCGACCGCCGGCACGTTCGCGGTGGTGACGGACTCCACCGGTCCGACCGGTGGCTCGGTGGACGCGTCCGGGCTGACCGGCACCGGCGGCCGGTACTCCAGCTCGACGACGCTCAGCATCGTGCTGGACAAGGGCACCGACCCCAGCGGACTCGCGGCCACCGGGGCGACGCTGACACGGGCCACCGCACCGCTGACCGCCAGCGGAGGAACCGCGAACGGCACCTGCGGCGCGTACGGCAGCTACACCCTCGTCACCGGCGGGACCGACCCCGCCAGCCCGAAGAACGACACGGTCGCCGACCAGACCTGCTACCGGTACCAGTACACGGTCTCCGACACCCTCGGCAACCCGACCACCTACACCAGCGGCGACATCAAAGTGGACACCACCGCGCCGGCCACCCCCGGCCTGGTGTATTCAGCGATGACCAACGTGTACGCCGCGGGGAACACCGTGTACTACCGGTCCACCGCGCCCAGCGGGTCGTTCACGGTCACGGCCAGCTCCACCGACACCGCATCGGGCATCGCGTCCTACGCGTTCCCCTCGCTGGGTACCGGCTGGACCTCCGCTCCCGGCTCACTCGGCATCAACACCTACTCCTGGTCGAGTGCTGGCCCGGCGGCATCCGGCCCGACGACGGTCACCGCGACGAACAACGCCTTCGTGATGTCCGCCGCGACGACGTTCACGCCGACCGCCGACACCACCGCACCCACCGGGGCGAGTGTCAGCTACCTCAACGGGTACGCCACGAGCACGTCGGTGCCGGTGACGTTCTCGGCGGCCGACGGCGGCTCCGGGGTCAGCACCGCTGCCGGCGTGTTGCAGCGGGCGTCCGCGACGCTGAGCAACGGGAGCTGCGGCACGTTCGGCTCGTACGGCACGGTCGCCACCGGCCCTACCTCGCCCTACAACGACACGACGGTGACGACCGGCAACTGCTACATGTACCAGTACATCGCCGCGGACAACGTCGGCAACACCGCGGCGGCGGCCAACAGCCTGAACGTGGTCAAGGTCGCCACCACCGGCCCGAGTGCGCCCAGCCTCTTGTACTCGGCGATGACCAACACGTACGCGGTCGGGAACACCGTCTACTACCGGTCCACCGCCGCCAGCGGCTCGTTCACGGTCACCGCCACCTCGACCGAGACCACATCCGGCATCGCGTCCTATGCGTTCCCGTCGCTGGGTACCGGCTGGGTGTCCACACCCGGTTCGCTCGGTGTCAACACATACTCCTGGTCGAGCGCCGGACCGGCCGCGCCCGGCGCGAAGGCGATCACCGCCACCAGCAACGCCGGAGCGACCTCACCGACGACCACGTTCACCCCCACCGCGGACAACACCGCGCCCACCGGGTCGAGTGTCAGCTACGCCAACGGGTACGTGACCACGCTGTCGGTACCGGTGACCTTCTCGGCCGGCTCCGACACCGGCTCGGGCGTCGACACCACGGCCACACTCCTGCAACGCTCGTCCGCGACGCTGAGCGGCGGCTCCTGCGGCGCGTTCGGCTCGTACAGCACGGTCGCCACCGGACCCACGTCGCCGTACAGCGACACCACCGTGACGTCCGGCACCTGCTACAAGTACCAGGTGGTGAGCGTCGACAACGTCGGCAACACCGCGACACCGGCGACCAGCGCCAACGTGGTCAAGGTCGCCACCACCGGCCCGAGTGCGCCCAGCCTCGCGTACTCGGCGATGACCAACACGTACGCGGCCGGGAACACGGTCTACTACCGGTCCACCGCCGCCAGCGGCTCGTTCACGGTCACCGCCACCTCGACCGACACCACATCCGGCATCGCGTCCTACGCGTTCCCGGCCCTCGGCACCGGCTGGGCCTCCGCCGCCGGTGCACTCGGCGTCAACACATACTCCTGGTCGAGCGCCGGGCCAGCGGCACCCGGCGCGAAAACGGTCACCGCCACCAACAACGCCGGAGCGACCTCACCGACGACCACGTTCACCCCCACCGCCGACACGACCGCGCCCACCGGCGCCAGCGTCAGCTACCCCAACGGGTACACCACCAGTTCCTCGGTGCCGGTGACATTCTCGGGCGGTTCCGACACCGGCTCCGGGGTGAGCACGGCCGGCGGCGTGCTGCAACGCGCGTCCGCGACGCTGAGCGGCAGCTCCTGCGGGGCGTTCGGCTCGTACACCACCATCGCCACCGGCCCCACCTCGCCCTACAACGACACCACCGTGACGACCGGAAACTGCTACAAGTACCAGTACATCGCCGCGGACAACGTCGGCAACACCGCCAGCGCGGCCACCAGCACCAATGCGGTCCAATTCAACTGGTACAACGCGGCCTGGTCCTACCGCAAGCTGATCACGTTGACGCCGGCCCAGATCTCCGGCACCAACACCAACTTCCCGGTCCTGCTCAACACCACCGACACGGGCCTGAAAACCAACGCCCTCGCCAACGGCAACGACATCATGTTCACCGCGGCCGACGGCGTGACCAAGCTGGACCACGAACTAGGGTCGTACACATCGTCGACCGGCGCGCTCATCGCCTGGGTACGCATGCCGACCCTGTCGTCGACGACGAACACGATGTACATGTACTACGGCAACCCCTCGGCCACCAGCCAGCAGAACCCCACCGGCGCCTGGAACAGCAACTTCCGCGGCGTCTGGCACCTCGACGAAGCGCCGACCGCCACGGCCCCGCAGTTCAACGACCCGACGACGTACAACAACAACGGCACCAACCGTGGTTCGATCCCGGCCGCCAACCAGGTGGCCGGCAAGATAGGCGGCTCGATCAACCTCAACCCGACGTCGACCAACCAGTACATCTCCTCCGCCAACAGCGTGCCGAGCGCACAGCTGAGCGCGTTCACCATCTCGGCCTGGGTGAAGACGACCACCAAGTCCGGCAAGAAGATTTTCGGGTACGAGAACGCACAGACCGGTGAGTCCTCACGCAGCTCGTCGTCGACCGACTACGACCGGCAGCTGTGGATCGACACGAACGGCTACGCGCACTTCGGTGTGTTCGACACGACGGGCAACAGCGGCAACGGTACCAACACATCGGTGACCTACTCGACCAACATCGCCGACGGTGCCTGGCACTTCCTGGAGGGCACGTACAGCACCGCCAGCGGCACCCTGACGTTCTATGTGGACGGGGTCTCCCGCGGCACGGCCGCGAACACCCACCCGGAGTCGAGCGACAGCGGCGGGTACTGGCGGATCGGTTCGTTCCTGAGCTGGACCGACAGCACCAGCAAGGGCGTCGACGGGTACTTCCCCGGCACCGTCGACGAGGTCCGGGTGTCCGACGTCGTCCGCGCTAGCGGCTGGGCCATCACCGAGTACGCCAACCAGGAAAACCCGGCCAGCTTCGCCACGTTCGGTACCGAGCAGTCCTGACCATTCCCGGCATCGGGTACATCTTCGTGTCGCTCGATGGGTGCTCGGTACCCCGTCCCCACCCTTGCCATACGTGTTCACGAATGTACCCATGGTTGATGTTCTGGTAGACCTCAGGGAGTCACGGTCGGTACCCGTCCTCGTGCTGCTCCCCGCAGCTCCCCCGGCTTCCGAGAGGGTGATGCCACGATGCGTCTGTCGATCCGGTCGGCACGCGTTGTCACTGTTCCCATCGCGGTCGCGGTCCTGCTGTTCCCGGCGACCGCGGCCTACGCGAACGTCGCGCTGACCCAGGTCAGCGCCGACCCGTACACCGACGCCCAGGCCCAGCACCGCACCGAGGTCGAGCCGGACACGTACAGCTTCGGCAACACCATCGTCTCGACATTCCAGGTCGGACGGGTCTCCGGCGGCGGTGCGTCCAACATCGGCTTCGCCACCTCCACCAACGGCGGGACCACCTGGACCCGCGGCTTCCTGCCCGGCATCACCACCAACGGCGGTGGTGTCTACGGGCAGGCCAGCGACGCCGCCGTGGCATTCGACGCCCGGCACAACGTCTGGCTGATCTCCTCGCTGGCCCTACGTAGCTCCTCAACGGACGTGTTGACCAGCCGCTCCACCGACGGCGGCCTGACCTGGTCCAACCCGGTCACCACGGCCACCGGCTCACTGGACAAGAACTGGATCGTCTGCGACAACACCGCCACCAGCCCGTTCTACGGCAACTGCTACACGCAGTACGACGTCACCAACTCCGGCAACGCCATCCGGATGCGCCGCTCCACCAACGGCGGCGCGACCTGGGGCGCCGCGCTGTCCCCGGGCGGCGGCGCGTCCGGGTTGGGCGGCCAGCCGGTGGTGCGGCCCAACGGCACCGTCATCGTGCCGTACCTGTCCAGCTCCGACCAGATCCGCTCGTTCCGCTCCATCGACGGCGGGGCGAGCTGGCGGGCCACCGTCCTGGTCTCGGCGGTCAGCCATCACGACGCGGCCGGCGGGCTGCGCGAGGAGTCCCTGCCCAGCGCCGAGGTCGACGCGGCCGGCACCGTCTACGTGGTCTGGTCGGACTGCCGGTTCCGCTCCGGTTGCCCGGCCAACGACGTCGTGCTGGCCAAGTCCACCAGCGAAACCACCTGGGCCGCGCCGACCCGGGTACCGATCGACGCCACCACCAGCACCGTCGACCACCTGGTGCCCGGCATCGGCGTCGACCCGGGCAGCTCCGGCGGCAGCGCCCGGGTCGCGGTGACCTACTACTTCTACCCGACCGCCAGCTGCACCGCGTCGACCTGCCGGCTCAACGTCGGCTACATCTCCTCCGTCAACGGCGGCACCAGTTGGAGCGCCGCCACCCAACTCGCCGGCCCGATGAACCTGTCCTGGCTGCCCAACACCAGCCAGGGCCGGATGTTCGGCGACTACATCTCCACCTCGGTACGGGCCGGCGGCAACGCCTACCCGATCATCGCGGTCGCCAACGCGCCCACCGGCACGACGTTCGACCTCGCCATGTACGCCCCGACCGGCGGGCTGGCCGTCACCGGCGGCGCCGCGCGGGCGACCGCAACTCCGGCACCGGCCACGGTCCCCGCCGTACCGCGCGCGGCGCTGCCGGCGACACTGCACTGACCCATGGCGGGACTCCGCCGACTGTGACGCCGACTGTGACGCCGACTGTGACCGCATCGGAGGCCGCCGCACCGGGACGGGCGGCGGCCTCCTGCGGACCGGCGCCGCGGCAGCCTGGGGTCAACGATCCTCTCCGCGCGGCCAGGCCAGGCCGGCCAGGCCGGCCATCCCGCCGTGGACGACGTCCCGGTCGTGGTCGCTGCTCCTGTTCGGGTTGCCCGGCCGGTACTGCCAGATCGCGAACGTCGTCCACCCGGCCGGCAGCTTCGGCGGCCCCTTCGTATAGTTCGCGATGTTCAGCGGGTACCCCCCGAACGACGCGTCGTTGCCGGTGCACGGGTTCCACCAGTACGTGTTGGTGTAGATCATCGGCTTGCGGTGGATGCGGGACTCGATCCGGTCGATGAAGGCGCGGATCCAGCCGCGCATCTGCTCCGGCGTCAGGTTGTAGCACGGGCCCGTGCTCACGCTGGAGTACGGCCACTCCAGGTCGACGAAGGGCACCAGGGTCCGGTCGTCGCGGGTGAACCTGGCGTGGCGCAGGAAATGATCGGCCTGCCCGATCGGGTCGCCCCGGTCCGGTCGGGCGTATACATACGCGCCGACGTAGCGATGGGCCGCCCGGGCCGCGGCGTAGTCGTCCGCGAAGTGCGGATTCACGTACGCCGTACCCTCGGTGGCCTTGACGTAGACGAACTGGCTGCCGGCCGCGACCTCGACCCGCCAGTGCACCGGGAACCGCTGGTGATCATGGCTTGACAGGTCGATCCCGCCGACCGGGTACCCCACCGGCCGGCCCGCCGCGATCTCGGCCAGCGCCGCCCGGGGAACCGGCGCCGCCGCGATCAACCGCGCCGGCACGGCACCGGCGGCCCAGGCCGGGCAGGTCACCAGCAGCGCGCCCAGGACGACGGCCCGGCGCCGCCGGCGGGTGGCCACCAGCCACCGGCCCAGGAGGCCGTCCCACCTGGATGCGGTCAGGATGACGGCCTGGCACCGACGAAGCGCCGACGCCAGCACCCGGACCAACATCGCTCCAGTGTGCCTCGGAGCCGGCGGTCGAGCAGCGCGAACGGTCAGGCAGCACGGGTCCTGCGTTACCACGACCGGCCGGGCGAAAAGAGAACACCGGTGACACCGAGACCGTCTCGACCTTCGTCGAGCTCAAGGAGTCCCGCCCGGCCGGGGCACCGGCCGGCCCGCCCCGGCTGGGTCCGAGCGGCACCTCAGCCCGCACCGTTAACCCTGGCGTTTCCTCGGCGCCTCATGCCTGGTTCGGCTCGGACAGGGCCGCCCGATTGGATACGAGCTGTCAGACCTGGATCGGGGGAGTGTGGCATGAAGAGGCGGCATCTGGCTGGACTCGTCGCGGGCGCGGCGGCCGTGGCACTATCCGCGAGCGCGCTTCCGGTTGCGGCGCAGGCCGGTGGCCCGGAGACCGACTACACCTTCGCGGTGATCGGTGACATTCCGTACGGGTCGGCCGAGATCGCGGCGTTCCCGAAGGTCGTCGCACAGATCAACGCGGACCCGGCGGTGCAGTGGGTCGACCACCTGGGCGACATCAAGAACGGGTCGAGCGTGTGTAGTGACGACTACTTCCAGCTGATCAGGTCGGACTTCGACCAGTTCACGGATCCGTTCGTGTACACCGTCGGCGACAACGAGTGGACCGACTGCCACCGCGCCAACAACGGCGGGTACAACCCGTTGGAGCGGCTGGCCAAGGTGCGGCAGGTGTTCTTCCCGCAGCCGGGCCGCACGCTAGGTCGGCACAGCGCCCGCGTGGCGTCGCAGGCCGACCAGGGCGTCCCGGAGAACGTGCGGTGGAGCCGCGCCGACGTCGGGTTCGCCGCCGCCCACATCGTCGGCAGCAACAACAGCATGGCACCGTGGACCGGCCAGACCGCGCCCACGCCCCAGCAGGCCGCCGAGGTGCTCGGCCGGACCGCGGCCACGATCCAGGAGATCACCGACACCTTCGCGGAAGCGCGCCACGAGCACCGGCGCGCCGTCGTGCTGCTGATCCAGGCCGACATGTTCGACCCGACGGTCACCAACCCCGGCTTCGCCGACTACTACGCCTTCCAGCCGATCGTGGCCGCTATCGCCCGCGAGTCGGCCGCGTACAAGGGCCCGGTGTACCTGTTCAATGGGGACAGTCACGTGTACAACTCGGACAAGCCGCTCGGCGCCGGGTCGACCTGGCTGCCGTTCTACGGGGTCAGCCAGCCGGTGCCCAACCTGACCCGGGTCACCGTCGACGGCTCCGACAACGCCACCAACTACCTGCGGGTCACCGTCAACCGGCGCGGTCCCCGGGTGCTCACCTGGACCAAGGTACCGTTCACGGGCTGACCCGCTAGTTCGCTGAGGGGCGGCGCGCCGCCCCTCAGCGCGCCGTCGTTCGGCGCGCCGCCCCTCAGCGCGCCGCCCCTCAGCGCGCCGCCCCTCAGCGCGCCGCCCCTCAGCGCGCCGCCCCTCAGCGCGCTGCCGTTCAGCCAGTCGCGCCAGCTCAGCGTCCAGTCGATGAGCCCGTCGGTCGGGCTGAGCGGGACGCCGGTGTTGCGGACGTCGACGATGTCGCCCGGGCCGAACGTGTTGTAGAACCAGATCGCGTTTTCGGTGTCGACGTTGATGCACCCGTGCGAAGCGTCCGCGTTCCCCTGCTGGCCGACGCTCCACGGCGCGGCGTGCACGTACTCCCCCTCGTACGAGATGTGCGTGGTCCACTCGACCGTCGTGTCGTACGAGTCGACGCCGGTGAGCCCGTAGCTCGCCGATGTCATCCGGGTGTACCGGTCGTTGCCGAGGACGACGTGCGGGCCGCTGCGGGTGTGCAGGTCGATGCTGCCGATCGACTCATGCCGGCCCATCGCGACCGGTATGTCGCGGACCTCGGTACCGTCGACGAAGGCCTTCATCCGGTACGTGGTGTCGTCCGCGATCGCGATCTTCGACGGGCCGATGTGGAACGTGGCGGCGGTGTCGTCCCGCACGTATATGCCGCCGCCGAGATCCCGGCCGTACAGGTTGGTCGCGACCGTCACCGCGGTGCCCGGCTGCCAGTACCGCTGCGGGCGCCAGTGCACCTCCCGGTCGCCGAACCAGTGCCAGGCGCCGTCGACGTGCGGCGCGGTCGTGACCAGCAGCGACCTTTCGGCCACCGCCCGGTCGGCGACCGCGTCGTCGAAGGCGACCACGATGGGCTGGCCCACCCCGTAGGTGTCCCGGTCGGCGAGGAGGAGCCGTTTGCTGGCCCGCAGCGTCGCCTGGGTGTACCGGGTCGGCTGCACCGTGGTGAAGGTCGCCGTCCGGACCAGGCGGGTCCGGTCCACGCCGGTGCCCGCCGCCGCGAGCGTGTACCGCTGGCCGTAGCCGAGGGCGGTCGTGCTGTGCCAGGTCCACCGGGCGGCGTCGAACTCCCCCGGAACCCGACGGCCCCGCGCGTCGGTCAGGGCGACCGTGTCGACGACGGCGGAGACGGCGCTGACCGTCACTGGGTCAGTGACCGGGACACCGGTGACGTCGGCGCCGGGGGCCAGCACGAGACCCGGCGCCGGCGCGGCGGCCGTCGCCCGGCCGGCCGGCAGCACCCGCACCGCCGGGGTACCGGTCGACGCGGTACACGCGGCGAACATGACCACCCCGAGCCCCAACACCACAAAACTGACCACCCGTACACCCGGCCGGTGACCCATTCCGCTTCTCCCCGTGCCGCTGGTCGCTGATTCCGGGGCGGGTCCCTCCCCCGAATCCGTTCAGCTATGCACGCAAGACGTCGATCTAGGACGAATGGTGAGACGTAACCGGCGAACCGGGCACCATTCGTCCTAGATCGACGAGCGATAGGTTTCGCTGGTCGGGGTCGTACTGTCGACGTGGTTGACCGTGCCGGCCGGGATCATCACCTTCTTGCCGAAGATCTACAGGCCGGTGTCGACGGCCAGAAACGCCCCCTCCACGTCGTGGCTCGCCTCGTCGACCTTCCCGGTACCGCCGTCCGCCGCCTCGACCTTGTACCCGGTCAGGTCGGCGCCGTGAAGGTCGACATCCTCCCGGAACCGCCAGGGCTCGAACGCATGGCCGTGCGGTTTCTGGTTACGGCTCTCCTGAGGATCGAGCGTGTCCACCTGGACCAGCCTCCTCATTCGATCGACTGTGTTCTCATTCGTCTATGTACCCGCCGTGGCCGCCGTCTACAAGCGGTGACGACGTCCGGACAATCGGCCGAAGGGACTGCCGATGCGTTACGAGATCATCGCCGTCGCCTATCGTGACCTTGAGCAGGCCAGCGCCCGGTTGCAGCTGATCGAGCGGATCGCCGCGCTGTTCACCGAGACGCCGGCTGAGCTGCTACCCACGGTGGCCCTGCTGTGCCAGGGGCAGATCGCACCGGTGAGCCTGTTCTGCTTCGACCTGCTGTACGCCGACGGCGAGGACCTCACCCACCTGCCGTACCGGCAGCGGCGCGAACGGCTCGCCGGGGCGGTCACCGCGTCGGCGACGCTGCGCCTGGCCACCGGCGGGGAGGTCGCCGACGAGGCGGCGCTGGAGGCGATGTTCGAGCAGGCGGTCGCGGACGGCTGCGAGGGTCTGGTGTGCAAGTCGCTGGCGCCGACCGCCGGCTACCAGGCCGGGGCGCGCGGCTGGTTGTGGATCAAGCTCAAGCGGGACTACCGGACCGAGCTGACCGACACCCTCGACCTCGTCGTGGTCGGTGCGCACTACGGGCGCGGCCGGCGTGCCGGCATCTACGGCGCCCTGCTGCTGGCCGCCTACGACACCGGCTCCGACACGTTCCAGACGATCACCCGGTGCGGCACCGGGTTCAGCGACGCCGAACTGGCCGGGCTGCCGGCCCGGCTCGCCCCGCTGGCCAGCGATCACCGGCCGGCGCGCGTCGACGCCCGGCAGACCCCGGACGTGTGGTTCGAGCCCGGCCTGGTGCTGGAGGTACTCGCCGCCGAGCTGACCCCGTCGCCCAACTACACCGCGGCCCGCGGCAGGGTCACGGATGAGGCCGGGCTGGCCCTGCGCTTCCCCCGCTTCACCGGCCGCTGGCGCGACGACAAGTCCCCGGAGGACGCCACCACCACCGACGAGATCCTGCAGATGTACCGCGCCGCCCGCCGCACCCCGGCCGGCTAGTCAGCCAGTACGAACCTGCGCCAGTTTAGGCGCACCAGTTTCTTTCTCGACAGCCTCCGCGCCGCGCCGCGGTCCTCTCAGCCGCCGCCGTTGGATGGACCGTAGGTCCACATGTGAAGTTTCTGGGACGCGGGTCCGCGGAGCTTACCGATCGTGTCGAAGAAGTCGCGGCCCATGCGTGCCCGCGCCTGCAGCGCCGGATGTGTCGCGGCGAAGTTGTCCGTGTCGGACGGATTGCGGGCGAACAGAGCATACGTGAGCACCGGTTGGCCGGCGGTGTCGAACATGATGCCCGCCTCGTTGCGGCCGTCGGCAAGCCAACCGGCCTTCGTCGCCACGCGCCCGCGTTCCTCGGTGGACATGTTGCGGCGGATTCCGTCGGTGAACGCGACCTGAGATCGCAGGATGTTGAGCATGAACTCGGTGGACGCCGGAGAGAGCAGGGAGCCCTTAACCAGCGCCTGCAACAGTTGGTGCGTTTCGCGGGGGGTCGTCTTACCGAGAAAGAACCGGTTGGGGTTGTCCACAGGCGTCACCTGGGTTTTGGGAAACCCCTTGGCGACCAGTATCTGATTGATTTTCTTGGCTGGACAGACCAGGCCACACAGTCGAGCGGCGGTGTCGTCCGAGATTGACAGCAGGTTCGCGATGACGTGGCCCAGGGTGACCGAGCTTGGGTAGGCGTGATCGAGCGGAAAGATCCCGTCACCGCCGGTAACCACGATGTCGGCGGTGACGGGAACCTTCTGATCCAACGTCAACCGACCTCGGTCGATCTGGTCGAGGACGGCGGTGGCCACCCCGAGCTTGTTGACGCTGTAGGCCTCGACCGGCTCGTCGGCCTTGTCCTCGACGGCTGATCGAAGGACACCGGACGGCTCGGCGATCGTGATGACCGAGTTCCACACGCCGGCCGCGCGTTCGATCTCCCGCCGGTAGATCGCGTCGATCCGCGCCGCCACCTGTTGCGGTGTCGCTGGCGGCGTGGTCGTGGGGTTCGACCCGTTCTCGTCAGCCGCGGCGGCAACCGCCGCCGAACCCACCGCCGCGCTGGCGGTGGTCATCACGCCAAGGCCTAGCAACCGCCTGCGGTTCAGCATCAGTGACAACGTAGGGCTCCTCATGATGACGCTCGTCGGTTATTCGGTACACGGCCCGTCCGATTGGTTGCCAGCGGCCGACCATGCCTTCCCATGAACAACGGGTGCCAGGACGACCGGGTTCAATGGTTGGCCAAATCGGACACTGTTCCGATGATCATCATGGGGTCGAGCTGACGGCGTTCCATCCGTGTTCGAGCAGCGCGAAGATCCGGTCGATGGCGGCATCGTCGGCCTGGCCGCGCACGAGGGCGACCGCTTCCAGGGCGAAGTGGGCCAGGGCCCGGCAGGCTGGGTCGTCGGCGGGCAGACCGCTGTCCCCGGCGATCGCGTTGGCCAGGGCGGTCTCGTGTCGCAGCCACATTCCTCGGGCGTACTCGCGCAGCTCCGGGGTGCTGTCGATGAGCCGCCGGTAGGCGCGGAAATCCGGGTGGTCGTGGCTGCGCAGGGCACGCCCCGTCTGCCGCAGATGGTCACGCAGAGCGGCCGGGATCGAACATCCGGCGGGACGGCCTTGGACGGCGGCAACCAGGGCCGTCTCGCGGTCGGTCTCCTCGTCGAACACCAGGGCGACCTTGCCGCCGGGAAAGTGCTTGAACAGTGTGGTCACCGACACGTCCGCCGCGTCGGCGATTTCCCGCACCCCTACCGCGTCGTATCCGCGCTCAAGGAACAGGCGCAGCGCGGCATCCGCCAGGGCCTGGCGGGTGGCGGCTTTCTTGCGCTCGCGGCGTCCCACGGTCTGCGTCACCGCTCGTCGACCGGCCCCTGTACGCGCTGCCGGTACCGCACACCTGGGCCCACAACCCGACGGTCACCCTCCTCGGGGACGCCGCCCACCTCATGCCACCCCTGGGCGTCGGCGTCAACCTGGCCATGCTCGACGCCGCCGAACTCGCCCTCGCGCTCCGCGACGGCGACAGCATCGCCGACGCCGTCCACGACTACGAAACCGTCATGCTGCCCCGCTCCGCCGAGATAGCCCAGCAATGCGCCGAGGGACTCGACGGGCTCCTCGCCCCGACCCCCGACCTAACCACCTCACGGCCCACCGGTAACGAACAGCACGCTCAGGTCGAGGAGCCGGTCAGGCGAAGCGGTCGCTGCGGAACGGTTCCAGGACGGCCGGGCGGCGCCCCGTCACCAGGTACTCGGCCAGGGCCTGGCCGCTGGGCGGGGCGAGAGTGATGCCGAGCATGCCGTGCCCGGTGGCGATGTACGCGTTGGGTACGCCGGGCAGCAGGTCCAGCGCGGGCAGCCCGTCGGGGAACATCGGCCGGCCGCCGACCCACGGGTCGTGGATGAGCGCGACCAGGTCGTCGGGGTGCTCGTACCAGCGGCCGAGGTACCGGCGGCTGGCGTGCGCGATCGCCACCACCCGCCGCCAGTCCAGGCTGCGGTTGTTGCCGGACAGCTCCATCGTGCCGGCGATCCGGGTGACGCCGCCGATCTGGGACACCGCCACGTGCTTGTCGCCGAGGTGCATCGGGTGCTCCGGCGGGCGGTCCAGCTTGACCGAGAAGCTGTACCCCTTGCCGGCCTGCAACGGCAGCCGTACCCCCAGCTGGGCGGCCAGCGCGGCGGACCAGACGCCGGCCGCCACCACCACGGCCGAGCACTCGATGTCGCCGCCGCTGGTACGCACCGCCGCCACCCGGCCGCGGTCGCGCCGGAAGCCGCGGACGGTCACGTGCTCGTCGACCGGGACGCCCTGCCCGCGCAGGTGTCCGGCCAGCGACGTGGTGAACGCGGTCGGGTCCACCACACCCTCCCCGGTCACCAGGTAGGCCGCCTGTACCGCCGGGTCCAGGGCCGGGTCGAGAGCGAGCGCGTCGGCGCCGGTCCGGACGTCGTCGGGCAGCTCGTACCCGGACCAGGTGGCGGCGCGCTGCATGGCGAGCTGCCGGCGGGCCTGCTCGACCGACAGGAACGCGTGTACCAGGCCGGGTCGGGTCAGCGTGGTGTCGATCCCGGCGCCGGCCAGCTCGGCGAACCGCGCGAAGGTCGTGCTCGCCAGCGTCGCCATGGCCGTGTACCCGCGTTCGAACACCGGCCGCCGGCAACTGCGCTGGAACCGGATCAGCCAGGCCAGGAACGACGGCCGCAGCTGGGGCCGCAGGTACAGTGGCGAGTCCGGCCGCCAGATCGACCGGGCGACGTCGCGCAGGACGCCCGGCGCGGGCACCGGGGCGGAGTGGCTCAGGCACACCCAGCCGGCGTTGCCCCACGACGATCCGGCGCCGATGCCGGCCTGTTCCACGACGTGTACCGGCAGGCCGGCCTGGCCGAGGTAGAAGGCCGTGCACAGGCCGATGGCGCCGGCGCCGACGACCACGACCGGTTGTCGCGGTCAGGACGGATCACCCCCCGTGGCGGCGGTGTCGAACGTGGTCAGGAAGGCGCGGGTACGGGCCTGTTTCGGGTTCTGGATGACCTCGCGGGGATGTCCTTCCTCCACGATCCGGCCGGCGTCGAGGAAGACCACCCAGTCGGAGAGCTCGCGGGCGAACGGCACCTCATGGGTGACGATCACCATGGTCATCCCGTCGTCGGCGAGCCCGCGCATCACCCGCAGCACGTCCCTTGTGGACTCCGGGTCGAGCGCCGAGGTCGGCTCGTCGAACAGCAGCACGGTGGGGCTCAGTGCCAGCGCCCGGGCGATCGCCACGCGCTGCTGCTCGCCGCCGGACATCTGCTCCGGGAACGCGAGCGCCCGGTGGGTGAGCCGGACCCGGCGCAGCAGTTGCACGGCGGTCTCCAGCGCCTCCTCCTCGCCGACCCGGGCGGCCCGCATCTGGGCGAGCATCGACGTTCTCCACGGCGGTCAGGTGCGGGAACAGGTGGAAGCGCTGGAACACCATGCCGACCTTCTGGCGCAGCCGGGCCAGGTCCGGGCACACAATCTTGGTCCCGGCGAACACCGGCTCGCCGGCCACCGTGATGTCGCCACGGTCCGGGCGTTCCAGCAGGTTCACGCAGCGCAGCAGGGTGCTCTTGCCGCCGCCGCTCTGGCCGATCACGCTGACGATGCTGCCCGGCCAGACGTCGAGGTCGATGTGGTCGAGGACCTGCCGGCCGTCGAACGACTTCACCAGGCCGCGGACGGTGACCGCCGGCACCCGCGTGGTCTCCGATGGGGCATTGGCAGTGGTTTCGCCGATCATGACGCAGCCACCTCCGACACCGCGAGCAGCGCCCGGGCCCGGTGCAGCCGCCGCCGGCGGTGCGGGGTCAGCGGCGCGCCCGCGCGTACCCGCCGTTCCAGCCACAGCAGCAGCTGCGACAGCGGGTAGCACATCGCGAAGTAGATGGCCGCGATCACCAGGTACACCTCGAGCGCCCGGAACGTCTCCGACGTGATCAGCTGCGCCTGCGTCATCAGCTCCGCCGCCGAGATGGTGACCAGCAGCGAGGTCGACTTGAGCAGGTCGACGAGCATCGTGTTGGTGCCCGGCAGGGCGAGCCGCAACGCCTGCGGGAAGATCACGTACCGGAAGGTGGCGATGCGGCTGAGCCCCAACGCCTGCGACGCCTCCTGCTGGCCGTCGTGCACGCCGCCGATCGCGGACCGGAAGATCTCCGACAGGTATGCGGCGTAGAAGATCGTCAGGCTCAGCGCACCGGCCTGGAGGGCCTCCAACCGGATCCCGATCGAGGCCAGTCCGAAGTACGTGATGAAGATGATCGCCAGCAGCGGGATGTTCTTGAACACCTCGGTGTAGATCGCGGCCGGCGCCCGGGCGATCGGGTTGTCGCTGCGCCGCAGGAGGGCGAGGACCAGACCCAGCACGACCGCGCCGGCGAACCCGACCGCCGTGTACTCGAGCGTCCGGACGATCCCCTCACCGATCCCGGACAGGTACTGCGACCAGGGGACGTGGAACGGGCCGAGAGCGTACGGCATGACGGTCACCTCCCTAGATCGACGGTGGGTTCCAGTCGGCCGGCCGGTCCAGGTTCCGCCGGTCACCGGCCATCGACGGCGACGGCTTGAGGAACTGGTCCGGGTCGCCGCCGTACTTCTTGATCAGCGTGGTCATCTGCCCGTCGGCGTACATCTTGTCGATCTCCGCGGAGATCGCCTTCTCCAGCTTCGGCGACTGCTTCGGCAGGTAGAAGCTGGTCATGTACGGCCGGAAGTACTGGAAGTCGGTCTTCTGCGCCGACCTGGGCGTCGGTGGGCGGGGTCAGGTATTCGGTCGTGAACTGCTGGTCGGGCCGCTGCTTCTGGGTGGAGATGATCAGCAGCGGGTCGAGGAAACCGACGTCGAGCGCGGCCGGCGGCGAGATCGCCGAACACCCCGTTGGCGTCCGGGTACGCTGGAGCTTGGCGCCGGCGACGGCCTTGATGGACTTGACCCAGACGTAGCCCGGTGACCGTGCCCAGGCGCAGCCCCTTGAGGTCGTCGATGGTCTTGTACGTCTTGTCGCCACGGACCGCCATGGCCGGCGGCGAGTAGTACGGCGGGTCGGTGAACAGGCCCTGCTGCTGCCGCTCCTTGCTCCAGGCGATCCCGCCGATCGAGATGTCCACCCGGCGCGACTGCACGCCGCCGAGCATCCCGTTGAAGTCGGTCATCTGCGTTTCGATCTTCAGGTTGAGCTTCTTCGCCACCGCCTGGAGGATCTCGCTGTCCAGGCCGACCAGCTTGCCGCCGGTCACGGCCGTGTAGGGCATGTACGGCTCGACGGCCACCTTCATCACGCCGGGCGAGATGGTGTCGTAGCCGCCACCCGCGCCGCTTGCCGTGCTCGCCGCCCCGGATCCGCAGCCGCTCGCGAGGAGCAGGCCGGCGCAGGCGACCGCGGCCACGGCGGCTGCCCTGATGCGGTACATGTTGGTCAACATATGGCTCGCCCTCGCTTCCTGGGCCGATGAGCTGGGGGTTTCCGCACACGGTAGAACGGCTTCGATCTATGGTCATTGGATGAACCATCCGAAGTTCGGTATCGACACCCGGCATGATTCGTACGCTTCGACCAACGCTTCTGCCCTGCCGCCGACCCTCACCCCGGCCCTGGCGCAGCAGATCGCGGGCGAGACGACGGCGATCATCGGCTTCAACGTGCTCATCACCGACCCGGAAGGCACCGTGATCGGCAGCGGCGACACCGGCCGGGTCGGCACCTTCCACGAGGCGTCGGTGGACGTCATGCGTACCCGCCAGCCCGCCGCGCACAGCTCGGCCGAGGCCCGCAACCTGCGCGGGGTACGCCCCGGCGTGACGCTGCCGATCGTCCTCGACGACAACGCGGTCGGCACGGTCGGCATCACCGGCGCGCCCAAGGTGGTACGCCGCTTCGGCCTTGTCGTGAAGCGGCAGACCGAGATCCTGCTCCAGGAGTCGGTGCTGCTGCGGTCCCGGCTGCTGCACGAACGGGCGCTGGAGGATCTGGTACGCGACATCGCCCACTTCGACGCCGACGTCGTCGCGGCGGACTTCGTCGCGTACCGGGCCGCCGAACTCGGCTACGACCTGGCGCTACCCCGGGCCGCCGTGGTGATCGAGATCGGCAACGGTTCGGCCGCACCGGCGCTGCGGGCGGCCCTGCTGCGCCTCGTGCGGGTCCGGTTCGACGACCCGCAGGACATCATCGCCGCGCTCACCCCGGACCGGTTCGCCGCGCTGCGCCGGCTGCCCGCCGCGCGAAAGGCCGCACCGGTCGCCGCGCCGGTAGCCGCTGCGCCCGGCGCCGACCTGGTGGCGTCGTGCCAGCGGATCGTCGACGACATCGCCCAGCGCTTCGGCCTGACGGCCCGGATCGGAATCGGCGACCGCACCGGCTCGGTCGCGGGCCTGCGCGACTCGTACCACGACGCGGTCATCGCGCTGCGGCTCGGCCGCTCCGACAGCGACCAGCCGCCCGTACACACCATCGACGACCTGCGCATCCACCAGCTTCTCGGGTCGGTCGGCCAGCACGCGCGGACCCGCTTCGCCGACGCGCTGATCGGCGGCCTGCGCGCCGAGTCCGACTGGCCGGCACTGCGGCACACGCTGGTCGCCTGGTGCGAAAGCGGATTCAACCTGGTCCGCGCGGCGGCCGCCCTGCACATCCACCGCAACACCCTGGTGTACCGGCTGGCCAAGATCGGCCGGCTCACCGGCCGGGCGCCGCAGCAGCACCAGGCGATGCTCGCGCTGTACCTGGCCGCCCTGTCCGACCAGATCGACCCCGACCACGTACGAGCTAACTCACCTTGATGTCGATCAGCGTGAGATTCCCCGGGGCGTCGGCCCGGAACGCCGCCACCCTGCCGTCCCCGGACAGCGTGACGTAGACGCGGTCGCCGTTCGGGCTCACCGCGATGGCGCCGGGTGCGCCACCGACCTGGACCGGGCGGCCGACGGCGGCTCCGATCTTCGTGTCGATCACCGAGACGCTGTGGTCGAAGAAGTTGGTGACGTAGACGCGGCTGCCGTCCGGGCTGATCGCGATGCCGAACTGCGGTCCAACGCCGAGCGGGATCGCGTCGCCGCTCACCACGCCGGTCGCGGTGTCGAAAGCGGTGAGGCGGGCCTGAAGCCCGGTGCCGTTGTTGACCGTGGACGTGGCGTACAGCCGGCTACCGTCCGGGCTGACCGCCATCATCTCGACCTGCTGGCCCAGCACCATCCGGGTACCGGTGGCCTTGCCGGTACTGGTGTCGATGGCCTGGATCTCCCCTGACGTGCCGCTGGCGACGTACACCCGGCCACCGTCCGGCGTGATCGCGGCGGCACCGACAGAGTCTCCGAACGGGATCCGTGCTCCAGCGACGCGGTTCGTCGTCGTGTCGACGGCCGCCACGTCGTGGGAGTCCCCGTTGATCACGAGCAGGCGGGTTCCGGTGATCCGCACCATGCCGGGTCGCTGTCCCACGCGAATCGGCTCACCGACCGTCGTCTTCTCCAGGGCGCTGATCACCGAGATGGTGTTGTCGGTCTGGTTGGCGACGTACACGTACCCGCCGTCGCGGCTGACCGCCACGTCGGTGGCGCCGCGGCCCACCGGGACGGGTTCGCCGATCCTGCGGTGGGTCGCGGCGTCGATCACCCAGACCCTTCCCGGCCTGGTCTCAGGCTTCGCCGGGTGGTCGGTGTTACGGGTCCACACCCGCGCGACGACGTAGAGCCGGTTGCCGTCGGGGCTGATCGCCAGCCCGTACGGCGCCACTTCGGTGATCGGCGCCGCCGCGAGCTGGTAGACGACCACCGCCGTGCCGGCCGCCAGCACCGGCACAGCGGTCAGACCGGCGAGCAACGCCGTGCGGCGGACCGTCACCGGGCTGGTCGCGGCCCCACGGGCGGCCAGGGCGGTCGCGCCGGCCAGGGCCAGCAGGCTGCCCGCGTACCAGATGTTTCCGCCGTTGTCGCGCAGGGTCATCGTCCCGGTCCACCACAGGCTGCCGGCGCAGACGGCGAGGGCGCCGCCCACCCACCCGCCGAGGATGGACAGCCGCAGCGGGCGTGGGAGGAACACGGCGGCCCACACCGGTACCGCGACCGTAAGGACAGCGATGGCGAGGCTCGCGCGCGCCCGGTCAGCGAACGCGGCGCCGGCGGTCGAGCCCGAGTAGACCCGCCCCAGGTGCGTCACGGTGTGCAGGAAACCGATCATGGTCAGGACGCCCACCAGGACCGCGATACCGGCCAGCGCGACCGCCATCCAGGCCCGCGCCGACCGGGGGCGCCGCAACTCCAGCCGTACCGCCGGGTCCTTCCACAGCGCGGCCCCGACCAGGCCGGCGGCCGCCAGGATCGGCACGTGCCCGGCGACCTCCAGCCAGTACGCGACGTCGGTGCGGGCCCGGACCGCCTGGCCGGTGAGGTACACCAGGCCCCAGACGGACGCGGCCGCGCTGCCCAGCAGCAGACCGGGGCCGACCACGTGTCGCGTCCGGGGCAGCAGGACGCACACCGCCGCGCCGAGGACCATCGCGGCCAACGCGGCGACGTACAGGGAAACGCCCTGCCAGCCGGTCACGGCATGGTGGGTGGCGGCCTCCAGGCCGAAGCCGGCCATCAGCAACGCCACCGCCAGCGCGGCGAGCCAGCCATGTGCGGGGGGACGCCACTTCGCGGGTACCCGAAATGCGCGTGCCCGAGGCCGGACGGATCGCGGAGCCGGCGGTGGAACGGGGTCCGGGGCCGGCGGCGGCTCGGGCTCCTGTGCCAGCGGCGGCTCGGGTTCTGGTGCCGGCAGCGGCTCGGGTTCCGGCGCCGGCAGCGGCTCGGGTTCTTGTGCCGGCGGTGCCGGCGCTGGCGGCGCCGGTGGCTTGACCGTCGGGTGCAGCCTCTCCAGCAACGCCGCCGCGGCCGCTGACACCATCCGACTGTCGTCGTCGACCAGCCGCCGGATCTCGTCGCTGACCCGGGCGCGTACGTCGTCGTTCCCGATCCGGTACAGGTGGGCCAGCCCGTCCAGCGCGGCTACCCGGTCCTTCGCGATGGGGCTCCCGATGGCGTTCGCCAGGTACACCGGCAGCGACCAGTTCACGTTCCGGGCGATGACGGTGCGGCCCTCGACGTTGTCCTGCTTCTTGGGCCGCTGCTGCGGCATCTCCTCGACGACCCGGTCGTGCACGTAGCTGTACAGCTCGTCGAGGGTGATGTTGCCGTCCCCGTCCAGGTCGGCGCTGCCATCGCGCAGGCCGGCCACCAGGTAACGGGTGAACACCGACTGCGGTGCCTCGCCCTCCAACCGGTTGCCCTCGAACGAGTACTGAGTGGCGTCCGAGGCGGTGAGGACGGTTCGCCCGCGACCCTGGAAGCGCTCGAGGGCATGGACCTGGGAGTCGGCCTTGGCGATGCGCCCGGCCGGGAAGGCGCCGCTGTAGCAGCAGTCCAGGATCAGTACCTTCTGGCGGGAGGCGCACGCCGCCATCGCCTGGTCGATCTGTTCCGCCGACAGCGCGGTGAACAGCAGGCTGTCCCGGCGGGTATTGGCCATCGCCAGGTACAGCCGGCCCTCGTCGTCTTTCAAGCCGTGGCCGGTGAAGTACAACAGGGTCAGATCGTCGCGGCGCCGGTCCCGGTAGAACTCGCCGATCGCCTCCCCGACCCGGTGGTTCGGCTCGTTGACCAGCGTCGTCACGTCGAAGCCTGCGATGCGGGGATCGCGCAGCACCGCGGCGAACGCCTCCGCGTCATGTGGCGGAGAGGTCAGGCGGCGTAATCCACTGTCCTGGTAGTCGTAGGTGGCGATGAGCAACGCCATGCGGTCGCCCATCGCTAGCCGCCGGTGTGGCGCCGGATGTACGCGTCGACCAGCTCGCGGCGTTCCTCGGCGGTGGCCCGTTCCAGGGCGATGGTGTCGCCGCCGATGGTTATCGAGATCCGGTGGCGCTCGCCGTGCCGGTTGAGCCAGTCCCGCAGGGTCTCGACCAGCACCGTGAACACCCCTCCCGAGGTGCTCAGCCCGACGAGCAGCGCCCCCACGTTGACCGGGTCGACGCCCTTGGCTCCCCCGGGCGGGGCGGCGCCGGGCGTGGACACGACGGAGTCGACGTCGAGCTCCCCGATCTCGGCGCGCAACTGGCGGGCCAGCCGCTCCGCCGCCTCCGGGTCGGTGTCCGGATCCGCCTCGAGCACCACGCGCACCTGCCGGACGGCGTCGTCCCGACCACCCTCGTCGCCGCTGCTCATCGACTCCTCGTCCGCCGTAGCACCAGATCCGCAGCCTACGCTGATCCGATCCTGGCATCGCCGAGGACAGTCATCACCCAGTGTCGCGAACCCGACACGCCGCCGCCCCATGATCGCTGACCGGCACAACTTCCCGGAAGTTGTTGCCTCAGCCAGGTACTGAGGGCACAACTTTCCGGAAGTTGTGCCGGTCAGCGATCATGGCTCGCCGGCCCCGAACCCGATCGGGTTGCCGATCCCGACGTCGGTGACGCCGGCGTCGAGAAGTCCACCGGCGGCCAACGTGCGCCGGTACGCGGCGAAGGTCAGCACGTGCGCGACCATGCCGGCGAAGGTGTACGACTCCGGCGGCTCGCAGGTGGCGTCGATGAACGTCTCGTCCGCGCGGCCCTCGTCGAGCACGGTCCGGACGAGGTCCTCGAACTCGCCCGCGACGCGCGGTGGCGGTCCCGCAGCGCCGCCGGTGTGTCGTCGCTCCAGACCGGAACCGGCCGGCCGTGTACCGCCGCGAGCCACATCTCCTTGATGGACAACGCCAACCACGACCGGGGGCTATCACCGACTCGCTGGGCCTTGCCGGGTACACCGGCGGCCTCACGTTCGACTCGGGCGACAACGGCGACTGCATCAACTATCCGCAGGGCATCACGAGCAGCCGGGACGCCGTCGGCACCGCGGGCGGCGGCAACTATGACGGCCACCAGCTCGTCCTGGTCAGCTGGTATACAAAGGACGGTTGCGACGGGGGGCAGTCACGCGGCCGGATCACGCTCGTCGACTGGGACGCGACGTACCCGAACAGGTACCGCACTACGCGTACGCGCTCCCCCAGGTCGGCACGGTCACCGCGGCCACCACGTCGGGTACCCCCTTGGTCTGGTCGTCGATCTCCCTCGACCGGGTGAGCGGTTCGATCGTCATGGTCGAGTACACCTGCTCCTCCGGCTGCACCGTGTACCCGAACCGGGCGCGCCGCGCGCGGTCCGGTTCCCGTTCGCCGCCGGTGCCCGGCCGACCAGCCCCTCTCGGGGGCAAGCCACGCGCCGGGCCGGCCCGCGACCACGACCGGTGGTACGCGCCGGTGCCAGCCGTGTCGTCAGCGCTCCGCCCGGTCGAGCGCGGCGACCTCGCGGACGGCCTCGGCGATGGCGCGGAAGTCCTTACGCAGGATCGCACCGTGGTTGCTGGCGACCTTCGCGCTGATCTTGATGTTCGGGTTGCGGGCGGTCACCGCGTCGAGGCTGGCGCGGATCCGTTCCTGCTCATCGCCGCGGCTTCCGAAGGACGTCCCCGAAGCGAGCACGTACCGCGTCGGGACGGTGATGTCGTCCAGCGCGGGCCCCAGCTCGCGCTCGCGGGCGAGCTTGCCGAGTTCGATGTTGCTGTCGGCCTGCTGTTCGGCGGTCATCCGCGGGGTCAGGCCGGTCGGGCGTAGCAGCGGCGTGAACCAGCCCATCCGCCGAAACAGCTTCCGGATCCGCTGCTCCATGGCCTCGTCGAGCCAGTCGTACGGTTCCGCGCCGTCCACCAGGACCGCGCCCACGGTACGGTCCGGATTCCGGCTGGCCCAGTGCGCCGCGACGAACGCCCCGTAGGACCAGCCGACCAGCAGCGCCCGGTCCACGCCCCTGGCCGCGAGAACGGCGTCGACATCCCGGACGGCGGCCTCGAAGGAATAGTCCGCCGAACGCTTCGACTTCCTGCCGCGAGCCCGCTCGTCGTAGGTGATGTGCCGCCATCCCGTCCCCAGCTCGGCGATGACCCGCCGCCAGTACCCCTGGGTGGCGAACTGGCCATTGAGGTAGACCACGGGGATACCGGGACCGCCGGTGTCGGTGACGGCCAGCGCCGTGTCGTCAACCGGCACCATGCCGGTCCACTGTGAACTGGTCGAGGAGATGCTGTTCTTCGTCATGGGTTCTGCTCCTTCAGAGGCTGCGGGCGGTGATGTCGCCGTGGGAGGTGGTGGCGCGGATGTCGAGTTCGGCGGCGCCGTCGTTCTTGAGGGCGTTGCTGATGCGGCCGTAGCCGGTGCCGGCGTCCAGGGCGGCCGAGACGCCGGCGGCGGCGGCGACCGAGATGTCGCCGGACTGGGTGCGGAGCACGACCGTGCCGCGCACGGCCTCGGTGATCCGGATGTCGCCCCTCGCGGTGCTGATCTCCGCGGGGCCGGCCAGCCGGCCGACCTCGACGTCGCCGTCGATCGCGGTGAGGCGGACGCTCGCGGCCTCGTCGATCTTGATCTGGCGGTACGCGCCTTCGAAGGCGACGTCGCCGAGGCGGCCGACGCCGCGGAGTTCGGAGCTGGCGGCCTTGGCCTCGATGCGGGAGCCGGCGGGCAGCTGGACGGTGACCTCCACGGATCCGGAGGGGCCGAAGAGCTGGTTCTTGGGTTCGGGGGTGTGGATCCGCAGGACGCCGTCGGCGTAGGCGACGGTGGTCTGCTCGGCGGTCTTGACGTCGCGGCTCTTGGCGGGGTTGGCGGGCAGGACCTCGACGGTGGTGTCGGCGCGGTCGGCGGCGATGAACTGGATGCGTCCGGCGGGGATGTCCAGGACGGCGGAGATCGGGGCGGGGGTGTCGAACTTCTGCATCGTGCTCTCCCGTGCTCGTTCGTTGTTTCTGACACCGGAAACGCTACGTTGCTTTCCAAATCTGGCAACAAGCTCGTTGCACACCACATGCTATCTGCGCAGGTAAGGCCAATGAAATTGTTGCAACGGCCCTGAGATCAATGCAACGAAGACGGCCCCGATCATTGCAATGGATGAGGAGTGAACGCTATAGTGGGGGATCAGGACCACCACGAAGGATCACCAAAGGAGATCGCGATGCCGGGAGGCAGGCTCACCCAGCAGGAACGCCAGCAGATCGCGCTGGGGCTGGCCGACAGCCTCCCCTACGCCGAGATCGCCCGACGCCTCGACCGTCCGACCTCGACGATCACGCGTGAGGTGATGCGCAACGGCGGCCCCACCGCCTACCGCGCCGACCTGGCCCACCGCGCCACCGAACGCCGCGCCCACCGGCGCCGGCCCGCCTCCTCCCGGGGGTCGCAGGCAGTCCCCCAACCATACGGACGCGACGCCGAGGCCGTGGCCGAGTACGAGGAGACGCTCACCACCGTCCTGATGGCCTCGGGCCTGCCCAAGATGACGGCCCGGGTGCTGACCTGCCTGTTCACCACCGACGCCGGCAGCCTCACCGCGTCCCAACTCGCCCAGCGCCTCCAGGTCAGCCCGGCGTCCATCTCCAAGGCGATCGCCTTCCTGGAAAGCCAGAACCTCGTCCGCCGAGAACGCGACGAACGCCGCCGCGACCGCTACGTCGTCGACGACGAACTCTTCTACCAGGCGACGATCGCCAGCGCCCGGTCCAACGACCAGCTCGTCGAAACCGCACGCCAGGGCGTCGCCATCCTCGGCCCCCGCACCCCCGCCGCCACCCGCCTGGAGAACATCGCCCGCTTCCTCGACTTCATCAGCGAAAGCATCACCCGCGCCGCCGAACAGGCCCGCGAAGTCCTCCACACCAGTACCGAGCCACGTCCATGATCATGAAGGATTGGCGTACTATTTGGCCCCAAATCTTCATGATCATGGCTGGAAGCGGTACCCCATACCGGGTTCAGTGATCAAGTGGCGGGGGCGGGTGGGGTCCACCTCGAGTTTGCGGCGTAGGTGCTTCATGTACTGGCGGACGTAGTCGGTTTCGGTCTGGTACGTGGGGCCCCACACCTGCTGGAGGAGTTGGCGCTGGCCGACCAGCTTCCCTGGGTGGCGCACCAGGGCGTCGAGGAGCTGCCACTCGATCGGGGTCAGATGCACCTGGGTGCCGTCGTCGGCCCGGATCCGCCGGTCCGCGAGGTCCACGTCGTACCGGCCGATCCGCGCGACCAGGGGCGTGTCCGGGTTGGTCAGCCGGCGGGTGACCGCACGGATGCGGGCGAGCAGTTCGTCGAGGCTGAACGGCTTGGTGACGTAGTCGTCGGCGCCCGCGTCGAGCGCGTTGACCTTGCCGGCGCTGTCCAGCCGCCCGGACAGGATGACGATCGGCACCGGGGTCCACGTGCGCAGCTTGCGGATGACCTCGACACCGTCGATGTCGGGCAGCCCGAGGTCGAGCACGACCAGATCGGGGTGGTGGGTCGCGGCCGCGTGCAACGCTTCCGCGCCGTTGGCGGCGGTGACCACATCGTACTGGCGGGCGTGCAGGTTGATCCGGAGTGCCCGCAGGATCTGCGGCTCGTCGTCGACGATGAGGATTCGGGTCATGAGCTCGCCTCCGGGTCGCGCACACCGAACCGCCAGTTGTCGATGCGGTCGAGGATGGCCGGATCGCCGTCCTGTCCTCCCCCGTCCGGCGCGGTTTCGGTCGCGGGCAGGCTCAGCGTCATGGTAAGGCCGCCACCGGGCGTGGCCTCCGGGACGAGCGTGCCACCCATCGCCTCCACCAGGCCACGGGAAAGCGCCAGACCGAGGCCCACACCGGTGGCGTTGTCCCGGTCGCCGAGGCGCTGGAACGGCAGGAAGACCCGGTCCCAGTCCGGTGTCGGTATCCCGGGCCGTGGTCGATGACGCGGACAGCAGGAAGACGATGAGGGCGAGGATGTTCTCCCGCTCGGCGATCGTCCACAGGTGGACCGGCGGGGTGAAGTAGTAGTTGAGCAGCAGGAACCCGGCGACGGCGGCGAGCATGGCCGGGTAGAAGCCGCCGACGAGCGCCACCGTGACGACCGCGCCCAGGTACAGCAGGATGTCGCTGGGCAGCGACAGCTCGCCGCGCAGTCGCGTGAGCACGTACGTGACCAGCGGCAGGCCAAGGGCGGCCAAGGCGAGCCCGATGAGACGCCGCCTTAGCGTGAGCCCCCGGGTGAAGGCGAACCGGGCCCGGCCGCGGTTGACCTCCTCGTGAGTGACCAGGTGGACGTCGATCGTGCCGGAGTCGGCGGTGGTGGTGACGCCCACTCCGGGGGCGAAGATCTGTGCCAACCGGCCGCGCCGGCTGGCGCCGAGGACGAGCTGGGTGGCGTTGACACCCCGGGCGAAGTCGAGCAGCGCGGTCGGGACATCGGTGCCGACCACCTGGTGGTACGTGCCGCCCAGGCTCTCCACCAGTACCCGCTGCCGGGCGAGGTTCGCCGGGCTGCTGCCGCCGGCGAGTCCGTCGTTGCGGGCCACGTGCACCGCGAGCAGGTCGGCACCTTTGGTTGCCGTGCGCCATCCGCCGCCGCAGCGCTTCGGGCGTCATGTCGACCAGCTCGATCTGGTCGGCCCGGCGCACGATCTCGTCCGGCACCGTCTCCCGCTGCGGTAACCCGGTGATCTGCTGCACGACGTCGTTGAGCGACTCCAGGTGCTGGATGTTGAGGTTGGTGATCACCGTGATACCGGCGTCGAGCAGCTCCTGGACGTCCTGCCACCGCTTGGCGTTGCGGGAGCCGGGAATGTTGGTGTGCGCCAGCTCGTCGACAAGGGCCACCTCGGGGTGGCGGGCGAGCACCGCGTCGATGTCCATCTCGGTGAAGGACGAACCGCGGTAGTTGATCCTCTTCCGGGGTACGGTCTCCAGCTCGCCCACCAGCGCCTCGGTCAGCGGTCGGCCGTGGGTTTCCACGTACCCGATCACGACGTCGGTACCGCGGTGCCGGCGCCGGTGACCTTCTTCGAGCATCTTGTAGGTCTTACCGACGCCGGGCGCGGCCCCGAGGTAGACACGCAGCTGCCCACGTGCTGCCATCCTCACCCCCGGAACGGGTACTTCTTGTCGAGATCGAGATTCAGTTCGAGGACGTTGACGCCCGGCTCACCGATGAAGCCGAGGGCCCGGCCGCCGGTGTGCCTGTCGACCAATTTCAGCACCGCTGGAACGCGTACAGGAACAGCAGCGACACCGCCGAGAACGCCAGCACGCCGCGGGCGTAGACACCCCACGACTGCTTGCCGTCCGGGTTGACGCCAACCAGCCGGTACATGCCGCGCTCCACCCGCCGGTGCTTCGGCGTCGTGAACACGCGGTACATGTAGTCGCCGAACGGGCGGTACACCGCCACGAGCGCGACCAGAAGCGAGCACGACTCGGGGGCCAGACTGCCGTCGGCGCGCCGGGGCACCGGGGCACCGGGGTCGCGCCGGCAGCGCCGGACCCGGTGGCGCTGGGAGCGCCCGCGGTCCCCGCCGTCCGCGCGCCACCACCGACGCTGGCCAGCGCGTTCTCGGCCGCCTTCCGGCGCCTGTCCATCTCGGCGGCCTGACCGGTCTGTACCTTGATCTCCGCGTCGACCGCCGCCTGCTGGCCGGCCAGGGTCGCCCTGGTCGCCTTGAGCTGGCGTAGCTGCGCGTCGTCGACGCGGGCCTTGGCCTGGAGCGTCACGGCCCGCTGGAGCAGCCCGTCCGGCGAGGAGCTGTCCAGCAACGCGGACAGCCCGCCGATCCGGCCGCTCTTGTACGCGGTCGCGGCCAGCTCGCCGACCTGGGCGGTGAGCTGGGCCATGGTGGCCTCGGTGGTCTGCATACGGGTGCCGAGCGGGCCTGGCGGGCCTTGGAGGTGTCTAGCCGGGCAGCGGCCTCGTTGTACCCGGCTGATGCGGCGTCGATCTGATCGTGCAGGGCCTTGCTGCCGCCCTCCGGGTCGGCGGCGAGCGCGCCGGAGGGCGGGGCGGCCAGCACCGCGGTGGGTGGCGCGGCGCCGAGTCCGGCGGCCACGGCCACGACGAGGATGAAGGTCAGGATCGGACGGACAGGGGGCAGCGTCACCTAGAGGAGTTCCTTCGGTACCCACCGCCTACCGAGTTAGCTGACGCGTTCGGGACCGGAACACGCCCCTACCGCACCCTGCGGATTCACCCCCAGCCCGGGCCCGCCTAGTCCGGCGGCGGTCGCCCTGCTTGATCAGGTCAGCGGCTAGCTACGCTGTCGTCGCTGTCCCGTGGCCGTGCCCGTTGCCGTTGCCGCCACCGTTGCCGTTGCCGTTGCCGCCACCGTTCCCGTTCCCGCCACCGTTCCCGCCACCGTTCCCGTTCCCGCCACCGTTCCCGTTCCCGCCACCGTTCCCGTTCCCGCCACCGTTCCCGTTCCCGCCGTTGTCACCGGTCTGGGTCGGTGGCGTGCTCGTCCCCGTCTGGACGGGCGGCTGGCTCGTCCCCGCCTGGTTGTCCGACCCCGAGCCGCCGCCCACCGCGGGGCCCTGAGCCGGTGGCTGACCGCCCGGCACGGCGGCGCCGGACGCCGTGACGCTGGCGACCTGGACGGTGCACGGCGCGCCGTCGAGGCTGAAGGTCCGCGGCGGTGGGTTGCCCCGGTGATAGGTACCGGCGAAGGTCAGCACCGTGGCGGCGTGCGGCTGCAACCGTTCCTGGCCGGACCCGGGCCGCACCGTCACCACGCGCCCGGACTGGGTCCAGCGTCCACCGGCGCCACCCACCACCCGCTGATCGGCCGGGAACCCGAAGGCCAACGTCCACCCGTCGAAAGGCTCGTCACGGGTGTTGGTGACGGTCAGGTCCGCCGCGAAGGTGCCCGAATTATCGCTTTTAGCGAGATAGCGCACGTCGCACGCGGGCGTCGAGCCGCCACCCGGGTGGGGGCCCTCGGCTGCCGCGTCCGGGCTCCCCCGGTGCGACGACCGGCTCTGGTAGGTGATCGCGACGAGGGTCGCCGTGACGACGCCCACAGCCACGGCGCCAGCACGTACCCGATTGGTCCGCCGCCGGCTCGCGTCGCGCGACCGGACGGGTCGGGCCGCATCGGCGGCCAGGCCGGCCGGCATCGCCGCGGCCACGGGCGGCCCAGGCGGCTCTTCCGGCGCCGGCCCGGCAGAGTCGATAGAGACGGCGGACACCGCTTCATCCGGCTGGTCCGGAGAAGGTGCCTCAACCGGAAGCGGCGCGACGTGTCCCCCGGCGGCGGCGGTCAACGCCGCCGCGACCTCCGCGCTGCCGGGCCGCGCCTCCGGATCCTTCGACAGGCAGCGCCGGCACAGCTCGACGACCTCCGACGGCAGCCCGTCGACCGGCGGCAACGGGGCTGGCGGGGTGTACCGGTGGGCCGCCATCATCTGCGTGGTGTTGTCCGTGCGCCACGGCAGGATGCCGCTGAGCGAGCGGTAGAGGATCAGCCCCAGCCCGTACACGTCGGTGGCCGGGGTCACCGTGCCGCCGGTCAGCCGCTCGGGGGCGATGTATGCCGGCGTACCCATCAGGATGTCGTCTTCGTGCGGCTCGCCGACCAGCGCGGCGATCCCGAAGTCGACGACCTTCACCCCGGCCGCCGTCAACATCACGTTGGCCGGCTTGATGTCGCGGTGAACGAGCCCACGGTCGTGCGCGGCCGCCAGCCCGGCCGCCATCTCGGCGCAGATCTGCGCCGCCGTCCGCCACGGCAACGGCCCTCTGGCCAGCACCTCGGCCAGGGTCGGCCCCTCCACCAGCTCCATCACGACGAACGGCACCGGTCCACCGGCCGACTGCGGTGATTCGCCGTAATCGAAGACATTGGTCAGATGCGGATGGGTGACCTTGGCCGCCGCCCTCGCTTCGGCGCGGATCACGTCCCGGGACGCGTCGTCGGTGGCCCGCGGTCCACTGAGGACCTTCACAGCGACCTGCCGGCCGAGCACCTCGTCGTACCCGCGCCAGACCACGGACATCCCGCCGGTGCCCAGCCGTTCCACCAGCCGGTAGCGGCCCGCGAGAACCTGCATCAGGCATCACTCCTGAACGACAGCGGTCAAGGCCGGCCCGTGACCGATGTACGCCTCCGGGTGACTGTACGCGTCTCCGGCAGCCCCGGCCGCGCGGTTGCGCTCGCCCCGGCACGCCGCGATGCTGGGGACCGACAGCGGCCGATGCGGGTACGAGAAGGGGTCCGATGGCCGAGGCTCCCGGCAACCAGGCGCGGGCCAGTGACGCGCCGGCGGTCGAGCGCTTCGGGCCGAGGTGGGAGCCGCCGCCGTTCGAGCGCGGTACCGACGGCCCGCGCGCGATCCTGGTCGGTGTCGACGGCTCGGTCCGGTCGCTGCGGGCCGCGGCCTACGCCTGTGGCCTGGCCCGCCGCCAGCGTTGCCCGCTGGTGGTCGCCTACGCCGCTCCCGTCTCGCCGTGGGTGTGGGCGGTCCCCCGGTGCCAGCGCGGTCATGCAGCGCACCCTCGACGAGCTGGAGTCCGGGATCCGGGCGGAGATCCGGCAGCTGGCCGAGGACGCGCGGATCCCGGTCTGCTTCGTCCGCCGGCGCGGCCAACCGTACCGGTGCCTGCGCGAGCTGGCCGACGAGGTGAACGCCGACATCGTGGTGGTCGGCTCGTCCAATCAGGCCCGCCGGCTGCTCGGCGGCTCGATGGCCGACCGGCTGATCCGGCTCGGCCGCTGGCCGGTCACGATCGTCCCGTAACCCACCCCACCCCCGCCCCACCCCACCTCGTCGATCTAGGACGAATGGTGCCCGGGTTGAGCGATTCGTCCCACCATTCGTCCTAGATCGACGAGACCGAGCGCCCGCGGCGCGCCCGCGGCGTGATCACATGTAGAGGCCGCCGTTGACCGCGTACACCTGGCCGGTGATGTAGCCGGACTCCGGGTCGGCGAGGAACTCGACGACCCGGGCCACCTCGCCCGGCTCGCCCAGCCGGCCGGCCGGGATCCGGGCGGTCACCCGCTCCATCGCGGCCGGTGGCACGGCGGCGGTCATGTCGGTGGTGATGAACCCGGGCGTGACGGTGTTGACCGTGATTCCCTTGGTGGCGGTCTCCAGGGCGAGACTCATCGTGAGGCCGAACATGCCGGACTTCGCGGCGGCGTAGTTGGCCTGCCCGAACCCGCCGGCCGAGCCGACGATCGAGGAGATGTTGACGATCCGCCCGTACCCGCGTTCGAGCATGTGCGCGAGGATCGCCCGGGACAGGTAGAACGCGCCGGACAGATTGACGTGGATGACCTTGTCCCACTCCTCCGGGCCCATCCTGCGGACCGTCTTGTCCACCGTGATCCCGGCGTTGTTGACCAGGATGTCCAGCCGGCCATGCCGGGCGAGGACCTCGTCGATCACCCGTACACAGTCGTCGTTGGAGCCGATGTTGCCCTGGTGGAGGGTGGCGCCCCGGTCGCCGTACCTGTCGGCGAACTGCTTCGAGGCGTCGCTGCCGCGCGAGTAGCCGGCCGCGACCTTGACGCCCCGGTTCATCAGCCGCTCCGAGATCGCCAGGCCGATGCCGCGTACCCCGCCGGTCACCAGCGCGACCTGGCCGGTCATGTCACCCACGTCGTCACCCCGGGCATCAGAACCTCCTGCTGTTCCCGGAAACGAGCACACGGGAATAGGCGGCGGGCTCCGACCTGATGCTACGCGTACCGGCGCGGATCGGGGACGGTCAGTTCGCCCGCCTCGCGTTCGGGCCGAGCCGGATGGTCGGCGCCATCACGTGCACGTGGCCGTCGCCGGGCCGGTACACCACGTACGACGTGTAGCCGTTGGAGTCGGCGGCGTCGTACGGGCTGAGCTGCCAGTGGTACCAGGTGCCGTCGCGGGTCTGGTCGAAGGTGTACACGGTGTTGTTCACCCCCGAGTGCACGGCGTGCAGCACCTGGTCGCCCTCGCTCACGTACGCGGACGGTGACCAGCCGTCGTTTACCCCCTTGTGGTTGGCGGTGTCGTCGGCGTCCCGCCATTCGTAGTAGTGCCACAGCTCGTGCACGTGCGAGTCCTGGCCGGCATAGTAGACGTGCTTGTGCCAGGCGTCCCGGTAGAACCGCAGCAGTTGCACGTACCCGTCGCTGCCCCGCGATGGCGGCGACACGGGAACCCAGCTTGACCCATCCGGTACGCATGACCGCCACCCTCGCCGGACCGGCAGCCACCTAACATCGGTGAGAACACCTAATCGGCGGCAACGGTGCCCGCCGGTACCTTCCGGCGGGAGAACCGCATGGCCCCGTCGTCGATCCGGCCGTAGCGCAGCTTCACCACGTCGTGCGCGTAGCTCATGCCGAGCTGCCACGGTGGCCGGGAGCCGGCTTTGGGGAACTCGTCGATCGAGCGGAGCACGTAGCCGGCCTGGAAGTCGAGCAGCGGCCGCTCGGTGACGGCCGGGTCGTCGTTGATCGGTAGACACTGGTCGTAGCCGTGGCTGTCCAGGTACCGCAACAGCCGCACCACGTACTCGCCGACCAGGTCGGCCTTGAGGGTCCAGGACGCGTTGGTGTACCCGACCGTGAACGCGAAGTTCGGCACGCCGCTGAGCATCATGCCCTTGTACGCCATGGTCTCCGGCAGTGTGACGTCGCGGCCGTCGACCGCCAGCTCGATGCCGCCGATGGCCAGCAGCCGCAGCCCGGTGGCGGTGACCACGATGTCGGCCGGTAGCTCGGCCCCGGATTCCAGCCGCAGCCCGGTCTCGGTGAACCCGGCGACGCTGTCGGTCGCCACGGACACCCGGCCCGCCCGGATCGCGGTGAACAGGTCGCCGTCGGGGATCAGGCACAGCCGCTGGTCCCACGGCTGGTAGCGCGGCCTGAAGTGGGTGTCGACGGCATAGCCGGGCGGCAGCGCTTTGATGGACGCCTTGCGGATCAGCGCGCGCACCCACTGGGGACGGCGCCGGCTGAGCTGGTAGATCAGGGTGCTCACCGCGACGTTCTTCCACCGCACGATCGGGTACGCGCGGCGCGGCCCGAGCAGGCGCCGCAGCCGGTTCGCGATCGGGTCGGCGGCCGGCACCGACAGGATGTACGTGGGCGAGCGTTGCAGCATGGTCACGTGCGCGGCCCGGTCGGCGAGTGCCGGCACGAGGGTCACCGCGGTCGCGCCGCTGCCGATCACGACGACGTTCCGGTCGGTGTAGTCGAGGTCGGCCGGCCATCGCTGGGGGTGCACGATCGTGCCCCGGAACCGTTCGGCGCCCGGGAAGCCCGGCGCGTGGCCGGTGTCGTAGTGGTAGTAGCCGCTGCACACGTACAGGAACCGGCAGGTCAGCTCCACCGGCTCGCCGTCGTGCACGGCGTGTACCGTCCAGCGGGCGTCCGGGCTGGACCAGGCCGCGCGGATCACCCGGTGCCCGAACCGGATGTGCCGGTCGATGCCGGCCTCGGTGGCGGTGTCCCGGACGTACCGGAGGATCGACGGCCCGTCCGCGATGGCCTTGGCCTGCGTCCACGGCCGGAACCGGTAGCCGAGCGTGTGCATGTCCGAGTCCGAGCGCACGCCGGGGTACCGGAACAGGTCCCACGTCCCGCCGATGGCGTCGCGGGCTTCGAGGATCGTGTAGGTCCGGCCCGGGAAGGCCGACTGGATGTGGTGTGCCGCGCCGATGCCGGACAGGCCGGCGCCGACGATCAGCACATCGACGTGTTCGGTCACGATCCCCCCGTCCGCCGGGATCGCAGCCTGGACTGGATGCGGTCGATCACCGCGTAGTAGTGCGTTGGGGCGATCCGGGCGAGGGCGTCGATCGCGTACGCGTCCGGGCCGACGAGGATCCGGGCCCGGCCCCGCTCGATTCCATTGTGGATGATCCGGGCCGCCTTGTCCGGCGAGGTCAGGGTGATCGCCGCGAACTCGGCCGCCAGCTGTTCCTTCGTGCGGCCCAGTCCCTCGGGATCCCTGCGGATCCGCGCGTTGCGGACGATGTTGGTGTCGATGCCGCCGGGATGCACGGTGACCGCGCGGACGCCGGTGCCGCGCAGCTCCTGGCGCAGCGCCTCGGTGAAGCCGCGGACGGCGAACTTGGCGGCACAGTACGCGCTCTGGTAGGGCACCCCGATCAACCCGTACACGCTGGACGTGTTCACGATGACGCCGTCGTCCTGCTCGACGAGGATCGGCAGGAAGGCACGGGTACCGTTGACCACCCCGTGGAAGTTGATCTCGTACAACCAGTCGTCGTCCTCGGGTACCGCGTCCAGGACGGACGAGGCCACCGCGACGCCGGCGTTGTTGAACGCCGCCGCCAGTGGTGCCGGCAGCCATTCGCGTACCTCGTCGGCGAAGCGCAGCAGGTCGGCCGCATCGCGCACGTCGAGGACCCGGCTGAGCACCGGACCGGGCAGGTCTTCCGCGGTCGCCTTCAGCCCGGCCTCGTCGACGTCGGCGATCGCCACCGGCGACCCCAGCCGGGACAGCCGGCGGGCCAGGCCGCGACCGATGCCGGACGCCGCACCGGTGATCATCACGGGCCGGCCGGTGATCATGACGGTGCCGCCGTGGACGCGGCCGGGGTGGGCGCCGCCGTCGCGGCCCGGCGGCGGACGACCGCCCGGCCGCCCTTGCCGGGGGCGTTCGCGATGCCGCGCGAGTGCCAGCGCTCGTCGCGTTCGCCGGTCGGCTCGACCGTGTAGTCGCGCAGCAGCGTCCGCAGGATGACGTTCATCTCCATGTGCGCGAACGCGGCGCCGAGGCAACGCCGGCTGCCACCCCCGAACGGGATCCACTCGTAGAGGTCCGGCCTGGTGCCGAGGAAGCGCGACGGGTCGAACGCCCGCGCGTTCGGGAACACCGACTCGTCGTCGTGGATCAGGGAGATGCTCGCGAGCACCGCGTACCCCCTCGGCAGGGTCCACCGTCCGAGCTGGAAGCTCTCCGCCTTGACCTGCCGCCCGACCATGTCGATGACCGGCCGGGTGCGCTGCACCTCGAGGATGGTCGCCTCGCGCAGCGCGCTGCCACCGGCGTCGACCTCCTCGACCAGCCCACGCAGCACGGCCGGGTGGCGGCGGATCCGCTCGACCGCCCAGGCCAGCGTCGTGGCGGTGGTCTCGTGCCCGGCGGTGAGCAGGGTCAGCAACTGGTCGGCGATCTCGCGCTGCGCCATCCGCGCGCCGTCGTCGTAGCGGCTCTGCAACATCATCGCCAGAATGTCGTCGCGCCGGTCGAGGTCGGGGTCCCGCTCCGCCCGGTCGATCAGCCGCTCGACGATCGCGTCGTACTCGCGGCGCATCGCGAAGAACCGGCCCCACGGGCTCCACCGGCCGAGGTCGACGCGGGGCACCGGCACCACGGCCAGCCGGGAGCCGAGCCGGATCGCGGCCGGCAGCAGCTCGCGCAACTGGGCGAACTCGGCGCCTTCCGCGCCGAACACGGCGCGCAGAATGATGTTCAGGGTGATCCGCATCATCGATGGCAACGTCGGGAACGCCCGGCCCTGCGGCCACGACGCCAGCTCGCGCACCGCCTCCTCTTCGACGATCTTCTCGTACGCGGTGAGCCGGCGCCCGTGGAACGGCGGCACGAGCAGCTTGCGTTGCCGGCGGTGGTCCTCGCCGGCGAGGGCGAACATCGAGCGGGATCCGAGGACGCGCCCGAGGTTGCGGTCGAGGTTGTCCACGACATCGGCGCCGGTCATGAACAGCTGCTTGATCTCCGCGGGGTCGCTGATGACCAGCGCCCGGCCGAAGATCGGCACATTGATGGTGTACGTGTCGCCGTAGCGGTCGCGCATCCGGCGCATCCCGCGTTGAGGGTGGGTCAGCGCATAGGCGCCCTGCACGAAGCGGGGGGTCGTCGGGCCTGGTGGAAGCACTGGTGGAAGCACTGCGGTCGGCACGGAGGAAACACCTCCAAGAACGTGGTACGCGGGCGTACCAGGCCCACGGTACGCTCGCGTACCATTCGCTACAAGGGCTCCTTCCGGTTGAGAGGTACTACCGTGACCCCGGTGACGATCGTGCGGCACCCGGACTCCACCGGCGCGGCGGTTTCCCCGACCGACGACCCGCGCTCGCGGCTGCTCGACGGGCTTTCGGCGTCCATTGCGGACAATGGCTACCGCAACACCACGGTCGCCGAGATCGTGCGCCGCGCGCGTACCTCCCGGCGCACCTTCTACGAGCACTTCTCCGACAAGGAGGCGTGCTTCGTCGCGCTGCTCACCGACGCCAACGCCCAGATGATCCGGCAGATCTACGCCGCCGTCGACCAGGACGCACCGTGGACCGGCCAGGTGCGGCAGGCGGTCGAGGCCTGGATCGCCAGTGCCGAGTCGCGGCCGGCCATCACGCTGAGCTGGATCCGCGACGTGCCCGCGCTCGGCACCGGGGCGCGCCGGCTGCAACGCGACACGATGGAAGCCTTCATCACGATGATCCAGACGCTGTGCGACACCGACGCCTGGCGCGCCGTCCGCTCCGGGCCGGTGTCCCGCCAGCTCGCGGTCATGCTGCTCGGCGGGCTGCGCGAGCTGACCGCGACCACGGTGGAGGATGGCGGGCAGGTCAGCGACATCACCGAGCTGGCCGTGCACGCGTCGATCGCCCTGCTCGGGCCGCCGTCTGAGTCTTGGACAATCCGAGTCTTGGATAGTCCGACCGGACCGTAGACCAACCAGGTCGGCCAGCTCAGCCCACAACCTCAGACGCTGCGGACCGCGCTGGATCCCATCAGGACTGCGCCAGCCACTGGAGTCCTCGTAGCACCGCCTTGACGGCCAGAGCCAGCATCGTGGTCAGCACGAGGCCGGCGTAGATTCCCGGGACGTCGAACATCGCCTGCGCGTTGTGAACCAGAAATCCCAGGCCGCGATCGGCGCCGATGTACTCGCCCATGAGCGCGCCGATGAGGGCGAGGCCGAAGGCGCGGTGCAGCGCGGCGAGGATCTTCGGGCGCGCGACCGGTATCACGATGGCGGTCAGGGCATGATGTCGGGACGCCCCGCAGAGGTCGGCCTGTTGGAGCATTGCTGGGTTGATCTCGCGGACCGCCGAGAACGCATCGGAGAAGACCCCGAAGAACACCATCGCCACGACAGTGATGATCTTCGACGACATGCCGAGACCGAACAGGATGACGAACAGGGAGCCGAGTACGATCCGCGGTACCGCGTCGATGGCGCTCAGCAACGGCGCGCAGACATCGGCGAGGAACCGGGTGCGGGCCAGCAGAAGGCCGGCGGTCGCACCGGTGCCCGCGCCGACGGCGAACCCGACGGTCGTCTCCTCCAAGGTGGCGGTGATCTGTCTCCACACCGACCCGTACGGGGTACCCACGGTGAACCACTCGACCAGTCGCTGCCCGACCTGGGCCGGCGTCGGGTAGTAAAAGAAGTCCTTAACCAGCATGGCGCCGATCTGCCAGGCGGCCACCACCGCGAGCCCGGCGGCGACCCGAGCCACCCATACAGCGAGTTGTCTGCGCCGTTGGCGGCGGCGCAGGTCGGCGAGGGCCACTGCGACGACATCCCCGTTGCCGGTGGCGCCGGGGGCGAACGCCGGTAGGCGACCGCGGTTGGCGGCGATCGTGCGCGGTGGTCCCGAGTAGGTAGAGGCCATCGATCCTCCGTAGCTGGGTCGATGGTGCCAGCCCCAGCCACGGCACCATCGACGATTCAACCCAGCGCGCCGCCGTCCGTTGAGCTCCAGTGCACAGGCCAGCCAGCCGCGACCGACTCGGGCGCTGCGATGCACCACCCGAACCGGCCAAACCCTAGTGACACCGCACCGGCCGACGAAAGCTATCGTGCGTATTCCCCGTTGTGCGCTTTCTGCTCGCGAAGAGAGTGGTCGGGCGTACCGATCCCCAGGCAGACAGCTACAAGAGACATGCCTGTAATAAGCGGTCAAACTCTCCTAGTTCCTAAACAGGACCAGGCGATTCACGGAGGAGAGGTTCCGCCGCTCGCAATCGGCCGAACGATGGCTGTTGATGCCCTTCGACAGGTGCAAGGGTCGGCATGACCGGATTCTTGTCTGGCGGAGGAGGGCAGTTGACGTGCAGGCGGGCCTGTTAGGACGGACAGCGAGCTTACGGCGCGGATTGACCGTCGTCGTGGTGGGAGCCCTGGTCACCGCGATGGCGGGCGCGGGCGGGGCGGCACCGGCGGGCGCCGATCCCGGCCGGACGCACACCTTCCGTCCCGCGCCGGCCGGGTTGACCGTGCGGTACATCCCGCCGGGCATCCGCAACGCGCCGGTCACGGTCGTCGCGGAGGTGTCCGGCGACCCGGTGGCCGTCGCCGAGGCGGACGCCGCGCAGCCGCTGACCGCCACCCAGAAGCAGCAGCGCAAGGACCAGCTCAAGCAGCAGCAGGCCCCGGTGGTCGATCAGGTCCGCGCGCTCGGCGGCACGGTGCTCGGCACGTACCAGTCCGCGTACAACGGGATCAAGGTGCGCATTCCGGCCACGAAGGTGCCTGCCCTCAGCAACGTCCCGGGCGTCGTGGCGGTCCACTCGGTCACGCCGATGAAGCCGGACAACACCAGGGGCGTGCCACTGATCGGCGCCCCGGCGGTGTGGGACGGCCTGGCCGGCCTGCACGGCGAGCACATCAAGATCGCCGTGATCGACACCGGTATCGACTACACGCACGCCGACTTCGGCGGACCCGGCACGCCGCAGGCGTACACGGCGGCGCACGCGGCCGAGACCGCACCGGCCGACCCAGCCCAGTTCGGCCCCGGGGCTCCCAAGGTCAAGGGTGGCGTCGACCTGGTCGGCGACAGCTACAACGCCGACCCGAACAGCCCCGACTACCAGCCGGTGCCCCACCCCGACCCGAACCCGCTGGACTGCTACGGCCACGGGTCGCACGTCGCCGGCACCGCCGCCGGGTTCGGTGTCCTCGCCGACGGCACCACCTACCACGGCCCGTACAACGCCGACACGATCTCCTCACACCAGTGGTCGGTCGGCCCCGGCGTGGCGCCCAAGGCCGACCTGTACGCGGTCCGGGTGTTCGGCTGCGCGGGCTCGACGGACGTGACCGTCGACGCCATCGAGTGGGCCGTCGACCATGACATGGACGTCATCAACATGTCGCTCGGCTCGCCGTTCGGCAGCCGTGACGACCCGTCGGCGGTGGCCGCCACCAACGCGGCCCGGGCCGGCGTCATCGTGGTCACCTCGGCCGGCAACGAAGGCTCCGCGCCGTACATGGCCGGCTCCCCGGGGACCGGCACCGGCGTGATCAGCACGGCCGCCCTCGACCCGGTGCCGGGCTTCCCGGGCGCCAGCGTGGCGATAGCCGGCGGCCCGACCCTCAACGCCATCAACGCCAACGGGGCTACCTTCAGCAACGGGCTGACGCTGCCGGTGAAGGTGCTGAAGACCGCGACCGGCGCCATCTCACTGGGCTGCGATCCCAACGAGTACAAGGTTCCCGGCGTGGCTGGCGCGCTCGTGGTCACCGCGCGGGGCACCTGCGCCCGCGTCGCCCGCGCGATCTTCGGCCAGCAGGCCGGGGCCGCCGCGGTACTGATGGTCAACAACGCCGACAGCCTGCCGCCGTTCGAGGGTCAGATCACCAGCAACCCCGACACCGGCGAGCAGTTCACGGTGACCATCCCGTTCCTCGGCGTCCCGTCGAGCGCGGGAGCGGCATTGCTGGCCGCCGACGGCAAGACGGCGGGCCTGAACAACATCACGCTGCCCAACCCCGGGTACCTGACGCCGGCGAGCTTCACCTCCGGCGGCCCGCGTACCGGTGACAGCTGGCTCAAGCCGGACGTCACCGCGCCCGGTGTGAGCATCGCGTCGGTCGGCATCGGCACCGGCAACGGACCGGCCGTCATGTCGGGTACCTCGATGGCGTCACCGCACACGGCGGGCATGGCCGCGCTGGTCAAGCAGGCCCACCCGACCTGGCGGAAGACCGAGTACTGGAAGGCGGCGGTGGTCAACACAGCCGACCCGGGCAAGATGCAGGGGTACTCCACCCGGCTGTCCGGCTCCGGGCTGATCCAGGCACCCGCGGCCACCACGACCCAGGTCGTGGCGCTCGGCGACCGGGGTACCGCGACGCTCAACTACGGGTTCGCCGAACTCGGCCGGGACCTGCGCCAGACCAAGACCGTCCGGTTGCACAACTTCGGGTCGGCACCGGTCACGTTCACGGTGGCCACCACGTTGCCGTCGGGCAGCCCGCACACGGCCAAGGCGAAGAAGTCCAAGGTGACCGTTCGGGGCCGGGGCGAGGCCGAGGTACCGGTCGAGCTGACCGTACCGGCGAAGACGGCCGGCGACTCGAGCGCCTTCCGCGACGTGGCCGGCCAGGTGACCTTCACGCCGACCGGGTCCGGTAACCACGGCGTGGGCCTGCGGGTGCCGTACTACCTGGTGCCGCAGGCGGTGTCCAACGTGGACACCAGGATCGACGTGGACAAGCTGCGGCGTACCGGTTCGGCGACCGCCACCACCACCAACCGCAACGGCGTCGTCGCCGGCTCGGCCGACTGGTACGCGTGGGGGCTGTCCGACGGTCGCGACCGCGGCCTGGGCTCCAACGACATCCGGGCGGTCGGCGCCCAGGCGGTGCCGGGGGCGATCGCGTTCGCGGTCAACACCGAACACCGCTGGTCGAACGCGGCGGCCAACGAGTACGACATATTCCTGGACGTCAACGGGGACGGGAAGGACGACTACTCGGTGGTCGGCGTCGACCTCGGCCTGCTCACCGCCGGGGACGCCAGCGGCCAGCTGGTGTCGGCCGTGTTCGACCTGCGCACCATGGCCGGCAGCATCGAGTTCTTCGCCGACGCGCCGACCGACAGCACGACGCTCGTCCTGCCCGCGCTGATCAGCCAGCTCTGCGCGGCGGGCTCACCCTGCCTGTCGTCGACCAACCCGCGGCTGTCGTACCACGCGCAGGCCGTCAGCCTGTCCGACGAGTCGGTCGACACGGTCGACGGGACGGCGACCTTCAACGCATTCACGCCCGCGATCAGCACCGGCATGTTCGACACGGTGGCGCCGAACGGCACCGCCACGGAGACCGTGACGGTCAACCGCGACGAGTGGGCGAAGTCGACACCGCTCGGGCTAATGATCAACTCGCACGAGAACCGGGCCGACGACGAGGCGCAGCTGATCCGCGTCCGGCTGTCCGGGCCGAGAGGCTGAACAGCGATCGATGAGCCGGAGGGACCGCTTTCAGCGGTCCCTCCGGTCGGTTCCGGCCCGCTCCAGGCCGTCGAGGATCAGGTCGAGCCCGAACTCGTACTCGTCGGCGAAGTCGTACCCGGGCTTGAGGACGTGCTCGACGGTGAACTCGGTGAGGTGCGGGTACGCCTCGGACGCTCCCGCCAGGATCGCCTGCGCCAGGTCGGCGGTCTGCTCCCCGGTCTCGAACGGGAAGCTCGCCTCCTGGAGCGCGAAGCCATAGATGTAGCTGTCGAGCAGCGCGTACGCGTGCCCGGCCAGCGTGAGGGAGAAGCCGGACCGCCGCAGCACCCCGAGCACCCGGTCGTGATGGCCCAGGTTTGCCGAGCCGGGTGAGCTGCGCGACTCCATCAGGCCGATCGCCCACCGGTGGCGTCCGAGCACCTGGCGGGCCGACACCGCCCGCGCCCGCATCGCCGCCCTCCAGTCGGATCCGTCGTCGGGCAGCTCGATCTCGCTGAAGATCAGGTCGACCATCCCGTCGAGCAGCTCCGCCTTGTTGGCCACGTGGTTGTACAGCGACATGGCCTCGACGCCGAGGGCTTCGCCCAGCTTGCGCATGCTCAGCGACGCGACGCCGTGCTCGTCGGCGAAGGCGACCGCGGCGCGCAGCACCCGGTCCCGGCTCAGCGGACCCTGGGATCCGGCCATTCGGTTCCGCTCCGATCTGACAGTTGCGCGTACTTACGGCGTAAGTCTACCCTGTATTTACAGCGTAAGTCTACGGAGATCGGAAGCAGCCATGAGAACCCAGGAAGCAACCATCGTGACCATGACGGCGATCGTCCACGACGAGTACGGCAGCGCACCCGAGAACGTTCTGCGGCTCGGCACGGTCGCCCGCCCGGCGATCGGTCCCGACGAGGTCCTCGTGCGGGTCCGGGCAGCCAGCGTGGATCGGGGCACCTGGCACATCATGGCCGGCCTGCCCTACCCGATCCGCCTCGCCGGCTTCGGGCTACGCCGGCCCAGGCCTCTCAACCCGGGTCGGAGTCTCGCCGGCACGGTCGAGGCGGTCGGCGCGGACGTGACCGGGTTCCGGCCCGGTGACGAGGTCTACGGCACGGGTGAGGGCACCTTCGCCGAGTACGCCGTGGCCCGCCCGGGCCGGCTCACCGGCAAGCCGGCCAACCTGTCCTACGAGCAGGCCGCCGCGGTGCCGGTCTCCGGGGTGACCGCGCTCCAGGCCGTCCGCGACCAGGCCCGGATCGAGCCCGGACAGCGGGTACTGATCATCGGCGCGTCCGGCGGCGTCGGTACCTTCATGGTGCAGCTCGCCAAGGCCTACGGCGCGCACGTCACCGCGGCCTGCAGCACCGGGAAGGTCGATCTGGTCCGCGCCCTCGGCGCGGACCGGGTCATCGACTACACCCGCGAGGAGGTCGCCGACGGCGCGCACCGCTACGACGTGATCCTCGACATCGGCGGCAACCGCCGGCTGTCCTACCTGCGGCGCGCGCTCACACCCGACGGCCGGCTGGTCATCGTCGGCGGCGAGACCGATGGCCGGTTGCTGGGCGGCACCGACCGGCAGCTGCGCGCCCAACTGCTGTCCCCGTTCGTCAGCCAGAAACTGGGCACGTTCGTCGCCACGGAGAACGCGAAGGATTTCGCCGCGCTGCGCGAGCTCATCGAGGCCGGCACAGTGACCCCGGCGATCGACCGGGTGTACCCGCTGGATCAGACCGCGGCGGCCGTCCGTCACCTGCTGGACGGGCAGGCCCGGGGAAAGATCGTCATCACCGTGTGAACAGACCCGCCGACGGGGCGGTGCCCCATCCGCGGGTCTCCTCCTTACTTCGCGCTCCGGCTTGGGCGGTCGGCTCGCATCGGGCCGGTCCACAGCTTGCCGTGATCGCCGAACTTGCCGATGCCGCCCGGCACGTGCCCGGGCCGCCCGCTCCTGCAAGCCGTTGATCAACTCCGGGCTGGCGGGCAGTGGCAGCATTACACCGATCATGCCGGCTTGCGATGAGTTTCGCCCCGCCGGGTCGTCTGATGCCGTGACGGACAGATGAGAGAGGACACGCGGATGCGACAGCTGACTGTGACCACGTTTGTGACCCTCGACGGGGTGATGCAGGCGCCGGGCGGCCCCGAGGAGGATGAGCAGGGCAGCTTCGCGTACGGCGGCTGGTCGTCGACCTACTGGGACGAGCGGATGGGCCAGTTCATGGGCGACGTGATGGGCCATCCGTTCGCCCTCGTTCTCGGCCGCCGGACCTACGACATCTTCGCCGGGTACTGGCCACACGCCGACGGGCCCGGCGCCAAGGAGCTCAACGAGGCCACCAAGTACGTCGCGTCCCGGAGCCGGCCCACCTTGGAGTGGCGGAACTCGGTCCTGATCGAGGGGGACGCGGCCGAGGGCGTCGCGGCGCTCAAGCGGGAGGACGGACCCGAGCTTCAGGTGCACGGCAGCGGGGACCTGATCCAGACGCTGCTGCGCCACAACCTTGTCGACAGGTTCCTCATCTGGACCTTCCCCGTGGTCGTCGGGTCAGGCAAGCGGCTGTTCGCCGACGGCACCGTCCCGGCCGGGCTGAAGCTCGTGGACAGCGTCGTCTCCAGTACCGGTGTCGTGATCGGCACGTACGAGCCGGCCGGCGAGCTCGTCACCGGTACGATCGGCTAGGACTGCCCTCTCGGATCTTGGACACTTGGACCGGCTACCGGGCGGTCACAGTGTCCAAGATCGCTGGGTCGGCCGATGCGGCGCAGCGACCGGTCCAGGGCGCTGATGGCGAGAAACACCGCGGCGACCGCGAGAATGAACACCGCCAGGTGGTGGACGCCGGCCGTGTCCGCGCGGTGGCCCAGGAAGGCGCCGTTGGCGGCCGCGGCGATGATCGCGCCGAGGTACATGAACGTCCGCAGCAGGCCGGCCGACGAGCCCATGCGCGCCGGGTCGGCCTGGTGGTAGAGGGCGTTCTGGTTGGCCAGGTTGTTGAGCCCCTGCGGGACGCCCACGATCAGCGCGATCCCGACGAGCAGCCAGATCGGGCTGCCGGGGCCGACCAGCAGGAGCATGGCGCACGCGACGATCTGGGTGGCCGAGCCGACGAGGAGCTTGCCGAGGACGGCCTGCCGCCGCCCGGTGACGCTGGCGACCACGATCGCGGCGAGGAACATCGGCACCAGGACCAGCCCCGCCTCGGCCGCGTGCAGGCCCCGGCCGGCCTCCAGCCACTGGGTGTAGCCGTACAGGAAGGCGTAGCTCACGACCGCCGCCAGGAGCATCCGGGCGTAGGTGGCCAGCAGCGGAAGGTTGCCCCGTAACACGCGCAGGTCGATGAACGGCTCGGCGACCCGCTCCCGGATCGCCAGGCCCGCCGCGGCGGCGACGGCGAGCGGGATCAGGTACCAGTTGGTGACCCGCGGGCTCATCAGGAACAGCAGGAGGCAGACGAGGGTACCCGCGAAAAGGCCCATTCCCGGGAGGTCGAGCCGGCTCGCGGCCCGGTCACCGGCGTTGCCGTCGCCGCCGCCGCGCGGCAGGCGCCACACACCGAGGGCGATACCCGCGACGGCCAGCGGGATGTTGACCGCGAACGTGGTGCGCCAACCACCCAGCCCGATCAGCAGGCCGCCGACGGTGGGCCCGATGACGGCGACGGTCTGCGCGCTGACCGACAGCGCGGTCAGCACGCCGGCCGGGTTGTCCCGCCCGGTGCGTTCGGCTTCGCTGCGGATGAGGTACATCGCTGCCGGGTAGCCGGCGCAGGTGCCGAACCCCAGCAGCACCCGGGCGACGATCAGCACGGTCAGCGACGGGGCGAAGGCCCCGAGGAGCCCGGCGACGCCGACCAGCGCCGTCCCGGCAAGGTAGAGCCGGCGCGGCCCGTACATGTCGACCAGCCGCCCCACGACCGGCTGGCCGATGGCGGTGGCCAGGTAGAGCGCGGAAACCAGCCAGGCCGTGCGCGCCGGGGGCGCCCCGAACGCCACCCCGATCGGCACCAGGGACACCGCGATGATCGAGGAGTTGATCGGGTTGAGCACCGCGCCGAGGACCATCGGGCCGATCAGCCTGCGGTCGAAGCCGGTGTTGGACCGTGTGCTGGACCGGCCGCGACGCCGGCGCAGCAGGCCGGCGGGGCTCGCGGTCATGGCTGGGTCAGCCGATCCAGCAGCGCCAGCGCCTCGACCAGGGTGCGCCGCTCCGTCTCGGTGTAGCGGTCCTGAAAAGCCCGGGTCAGCCACTCCTCGCGGGCCTGCCGGCTGTCGTCGACGAACTCCCGGCCGGCGTCGCTCAGCGAGATCAGCTGCCGCCGGCCGTCGCCGGGGTCGGCACGGCGCTGGATCAGGCCCCGCTCGTCGAGGGCGGCCAGCGTGGTGGCCATCGACTGCGGGCGGACCCGCTCGGCCGCGGCCAGGTCGCTGGCCGAGGCCGCCCCGTCCTTGTCCAGCCGGCTGAGCACCGAGGTCTGCGACGGGGTGAGGTCGCCCGCGTCGTAGACCTCCTTCAGCCGGCGGCGCACGCGACTGACCACGACGCGCAGGTCGCGGGCCGCCCGGGCGGCCGACTCGGAGATTTCCACGACCTCCACGGTAATTTCTTCAGTTGAAACTGTCCAGTTTTACCTGAAGATCTGCACCGGAACCGCTACCGACGCTGGGTCGGCGGCGCTGGCGCCGACGTCGATCCGGTACTCGCCCGCGGGTACCTCCCAGCGGCCCGGTCCGCGCCGGGTCGCCAGCCGCTGGAGCGGTACCTCGATCCGGACCGGCACCCGCGCTCCGGGCGCGCACTCGACCCGGGCGAACCCCACTAGGAACCGCTCCCCCGCCGGCCGGGTCGCGTACGCCTGGACGACGTGTCCACCGGGCCGGTCGCCGGTGTTCGCGACGGTGGCGGTCACGTCGAGGGCCGCACCGGTGAGGACCACGGAAACGTCGTCGATGACGAACGACGTGTACGACAGGCCGAAGCCCAGCGGGTACGCCGCCGCCGTGCCGTCCCGGTCCAGCCGCCGCTGGCCGTGCCACAGGTCGTAGCTGACCGTGGTGGCGTTCTTGTCGAAGGGCGGCAGGTCGGCCCCGTCGCGCGGGACGGCGAACGGCAGCCGGCCGCCGGGCTCGCCGGACCCGCGTCCCAGGCCCGGGCGAGGTCCCCGCGACGTAAGACATCAACCGATCGAAGACCGCCACGCGGGCCAGTTATCGCACTCAACTGGGCCATCTATCGCGCTCAGTCACACCGCAGGCTTGCGTAGTCGTATTTCGCGTGGCTGCGATCGGGCATGCATCATGGCTGTTCCGGCTCCGAGCCCTGCCCCCATCCACTCAGCCTGAATGGTTCGCCGTCGCGGAACGCGCGCACGCACGCTGCCGTGTACGCGTATGTGTTGGACGGCAACATGTCGGTCGGGAACCATCCGATCTTGGCGCATTTGTGCGGCTCGGCATTGGCCGGTTCGCCGTGCTGGTGTGCGTTGTACGCGACAGCGAAGACCAGTCCCACCCGGGCGAGCCCGGCGGCGTTGCGGTGATGCACCGTGGCCACCATGCGCGGCGCATCGGTGCCGAGTTGCACACCGATCTCTTCGCGCGCCTCCCGGATGACCGCGCTGAATGCGTCTTCGCCGTGCTCCAGCTTGCCGGAGGGCAGGTTCCATTGCCCGTCGGCGTACCCCGTGCCGTCCCGCAGGGCCAGCAGTACATGAAGCCATCGAAGAAGCGCAGTACCTCGGCGTGGCTGCGCGGTGTGGGCGGGTCGGCCATGTGTTTGCGCATGAGGGCGATGACCTCGTCGGCCTCGCCGGTGCCGTCGCCGGTGATATGCGAGAGCACCAGATAGCTGCCCGGGGCCATCGTCAGGCGTAGCCGGTTCACGACCTGGTGTGGATCGTCGTCGTCGGTAAGGAAATGCAGCACGGCCACAGCGAGCACGCAGACCGGCTGGGCGAAGTCGATCACATCGGTTACCTCGGGATGTGACAGGATCGTGTCGGGGTCGCGGATGTCGGCCTCGACCACGGTGGTCGGCCCATACCCGGCGAGCAGGGCGCGGGCGTGCGCCAGCACGAGCGGGTCATAGTCGACGTAGACCACCCGGTTGTCCGGGTCGATGCGTTGAACGACCGCGTGGGTGTTGTCCGCTGTGGGCAGGCCGGCGCCCAAGTCGAGGAACTGGTGGACACCGTGGGCGGCGATCATTGCAGCGGCGCGGTGCAGGAACGCCCGGTTGGCGCGGGCGCTCGCCGGGGTCATCGGCACCAGGCCCACGATCCGTTGGCCCAGGTCGCGGTCGGCCGCGAAGTTATCTTTGCCGCCGAGCCACCAGTCGTAGACGCGCGCGGAGTGGGCCACAGCGGCGTCGATGCCTCGTGGCGGTTCGCGGCCTGGCATGGGAGGAGGTCCCTTCTCCTTGCTCGCGTTCAGGCGGCTTGTGCGACGCCTCGGCTCGATGGAGCTGACCGGCGTCAACAGAGGTGCGGGGGAGGGAAGGTGCTCCGCCAGCCGGTCGACCAGCAGGTCATTGGCGTGCCGGACCGCCTTGACCAACCGGTACATTTCTCCGCCGTACTCCCGTTCTGTGATCGTTGCGTCGCTGTTCTGGCGCTTGAGCCGCGCACCGTACGCGACGATCCGCTCGATCAGGTCGGCGTTGATCGCGACCACCGGCGCCAACAGGTCGGCGAGCCTGCCTTGGCCGGCTGGACCGCCGGTTACGGCCATCGAGCCCGGCAGGTCGCTGCCTGCCTCGGAATCGGCCCGCGGATCTGGTGGGTCATGCGCCACGCCTGCCGGCGGCGTCTCCGTCGTCACGGCGCCCTCCGATGCTGCCCGCCGCCATGGTCGCCATGTCGCTCATAGCCGCGCACGTGGCCGCGCACCAGTTCCGGGCCCAGGCCGCCCGTTCCGGGTCCAAAGTGGCCAATGACCCGTAACGGAGCGGTCGGCAGCCGGTCCCACGGCAGCCCGCCGACCGGCGTCTGTGCCGGACCGTTCCAGACGCGGGGAGCTTCAACTGCCTGGCCTGTGCGAGCGACGCCCGTGCGGCGCCTCCGTCTGGTCCACAACATCCGAAGTCCCCTCTCACGCAGGGATCCGTTGATGCGACAATGGATCCGCCGTGGTCACAGCTCGTAGCCCATTGCCGGGTAGGTGGACGCACCGCGAGTTCGGAGCCGAACAGGAGCCATTCAGGTCCGGTCACGGCACGTCCACCCGGTCACCCGGCAGCGCGGACCTGACACCGCGCACCGCCGGGGAGCCCACGCCACAACGACCACCCACCATGGCCATGCGCGCGTCACCGCTCGTAGGCGGAGCACGGCAGGTCCGCCCGCCGGCCCGCACCACCGAGCAGGTAGCCGGTCACTGTGGCCACCGCCCACGCTTCACCAGCGTCTGCGGCGAAGTCCACGTACACCGTGAACCGGGACCGCGGGTCACCGGCCGTCGCCGTCAGCCGGTCGTCGACCACGGCCGCAGACTCCGCCCGGTGCCGTGCCACGCTCGCCATCCCGCCCTTGATCCCATCGCGGTGCTCGCCGACCACTGTCACGCCCGCCTTCCACTCGTCGTCTGCGCATCAGAAACCGGCAACCCATGCGGGGCATCGGATTGGGCCCGCGGGATACACAGCGGGCAGAGCCGCGTGACCCCACACTCGGGGCACCACCGCCCTGCCCGCTTCGAGGTCAACAGCCCAGCCACGAATCCCAAGGCCAAGCCGGCCAGTGCGGTTACCGCGAACATGCCAACTCCCACATCCCGGCGGGCCGGTGATTCGTTGTCGGCTGCGCCCACGTCGCGGCGTTCGGCCTGTACCACGTTGGATGGGCTGTGCGCCGGGTGTGCTTACGCGCCCACACGCCCACGTCATCCGCCGCCGGCGGCAGCCAGCCACAGACCAGACAGACTCCCGCGCCGGGCGGCAACGGCACCAGGACGCGCGGCCGTTCGGTACGTGGAGCTTCGACCACGGCAACCTCCCTAAACAGCGTTTGATCTTGAACGGCGTTAGCGCGGACGACGCATTTGCCGTGGTCCGGTTTGGCGCCGTACTCGGTGTCACCGACGGCGCGAACCCGAGGTCACGAAACCGCCTGGGAGCCGTCGCCGAGCAGCATCGTTGTAGGCAGCCGGTCACAGCCACGGATTGATCGCGACTGTGCCGCGCCGTTAGCACGACATTTCCACGTCATCTCACGAGTGAGGGGTGACAGGGCTGGCCTGCGTTGCGGAGCTGTCGTTACCGTCAACGCCACCAATGCGGCTGACCGCATGATCGAAGGGGGCGGCAGTGAACGTCCGCGCGCAGCCACGCACGCTCCTGGAGAAGATCGTTCACGAGAGCGAGTACACGATCGAGGAGTGGTGCGGGCGCTTCGACGAGATGGCCGAGGACATGAAGGAGAACGCCACGTTGTCCTTCCGGCAGTTGCAGAGATGGATGGCCGGTCAGGTCGACAACGCCCGGCCGTCATCGCGGCGGGTGGCCGCTCAGCTCTGGGGATACCCATTCGCGACCTTGCTCGCTCCACCCGGGGTGATGGTGCTTGCGGCACCACCCGTCTCCACCGGCGGCACGGCGGGCGGAACGGCTGGTGTTGTCGAGGCCACCACACGTTGGAGGAAGTAACGATCATGGCCGCGCATGAGTCGAGCCGGCACGCAGCCGAGTCCGATGGCAGCGTGAGCCCCGCCGTTATCGAGCAGGTACAGGCCGAAATGTGGCGGCTGGCCCGTACCTACGTGGACATGGCCCCGCTTCGGCTGCTTGCCGAGTCACGGCGGGCGCGCGACCTCGCGTATACGGCGCTTGACCGGACCAGGCGACCAGCGCAAACCAAAGACCTGTACCTCGCCGCCGGGCAGCTCTGTGGGCTCATGGCCGTTGCGTCGTTCGACCTCGCAGTTTGGGATGCCGCAGCCGAGCAGGCCCGGGCCGCGCACACCTACGCCGAACTGGTCGACCACGCCGGGCTGCGCGCGTGGGCACGCGGCACCCAGGCGCTGATCGCATACTGGACCGGTCGGCCACGACAGGCAGTTGTCCATGCCGAAGCCGGGCTCGACCGTGCTCCGGCCGGTGCGGCTGAAGCACGTCTGCGCTGCATAGAAGCTAGGGCGTGGTCGCACCTCGGCGGTGATCCGCGCCGCACCACGGATGCGCTCCGTGCGGCCGACGAGGCACATGCCGCGGACCGGGGCTGCGATGATCTCCACGACGAGATCGGCGGCAAGTTCGGCTGGGGTCCCTCAAGCCACGCCGCTTGCGCGGGTACTGCGTTCCTCGCCGTCGGCGACGCGGCCAGCGCCGTCCACCGCGCCCGTCGGGCGCTCCAACTGGTTCCCGACGACCCACTCGGCGGGCTGGTCGCAGAGCGGGCGCACATCGACCTGGCAGCCGCCGAACTGGCACTTGGGCACCTCGATGCTGCTGAATCCGCGCTGGCTCCGGTGTGGCTGGTTCCGGTTCCCAAGCGCCGGCACAGCTTGACCGACCGGCTGGCACAGATGGCTCGGGTGCTGGCGAGCGCAACATGGCATGGCGACCACCAGGCAGCGGAGCTTCGTGACCGGATCGAGGTGTTCAACGCGGAGGCTGCGGCCCGTGCCCTACCGTCCGCGTAGGGCACGCTCGGCGTCCCAGGCCGTGAGCAGCTCAAGCTCGCGGGCCGGGTCAAGGCCGTGCCGGCCTTGTCGTTCATGCGGTACCGGCTGCTCAACCTGCAACCACCGCCACGTGTCTCGCACCGTGTCGTGCAACGGCCGGCACACCAGTCCAGCGCCCTGAGCGCGGCTAGAGTCCACTGCCCACGTGCCGGCGGAGGTGCGCCACAGTGGAACCTCGGTCCACTGGCTCACCCCGTGGTCAGTCAGCCACCTCGAATCGACCCATACCAGCTCCGCGCGTGACCCGCTCGCCTCCACGCAGGCATTCAGCAGCTCACCGTACGTGGCATGCTCCGGCGGCGCCGCGATGTTGAACACGCCCACCGATCCAGCATCGATCAGTCGCAGGGTGAAATCGGCCAGGTCACGTACGTCGACCGGCTGAATCGGCTGCGCCGGATCTCCGGCCGCGAGCATTCTCCCGCCGCGCGCGGCCCGGCTGAGCAGGGCCTGCAGCCGGCCGACGTACTCGTACGGGCCGAGCAGCACGCCGGGTCGCAGGATCAGCGACTCATCGCCATAGACCGCGCGTACCGCCAGCTCGCATCCCGCCTTCAGCCGGCTGTACACCCGCGGAACCGAGGCGAGGTCCGGGTCCGTCCGTCGCGCGTCCGGACGGGATGGCCACAGCGGCGACGACTCGTCAACCGGCTCCTGCGGCCAGTCCCGGTACGCCGAGACCGTCGACACCAGCACGTACCGGCCGACCACCGGTTGCAGGGCTCGCGCGGTCAACAGGACGTCCGGCGGCTCGTAGGCGCTGGTGTCCACCACCACGTCCCACCGGCCGAGCCCGGCGAGTCGCTCGACGTCAGCGGCGACGGTCCGGTCACCTCGTATCGACTCGGCACCGGGCACGTCGGCGCCGCTGCGTCCCCGGTTGAAGCAAGTCACCCGCCATCCGCGCGCCAACGCCTGCTGCACGAGAGTCCGACCGAGAAACCAGGTACCGCCGAGGACCAACAGCCGCATGCGTCCATCATGCCGGCGTCCCACGCGGCCGGCCTGCATGTCCGTGCTATTCACCGGCGCCGCACAGCCGATCGATCAGCGCCGCAAGCAGGGCAGCCCGCTCCGGCATCGCCGCCACGTCTACCCACTCGTCGCGCCCGTGCGGATGCCCGCCGACCGCGCCCAGCCCGTCCAGGGTCGGTACGCCGATAGCGGCGGTGAGGTTGCCGTCCGAACCGCCGCCGGAGCGCACCCCAACGAGCGGCGGCAGGCCGATATCGCGGGCCGCTGCCTGAGCCACCTCCAGCAGCGGCAGCGCCATCGCGGCCTCCAACGGGTACCGGTTGACGCGCCCATCAACCGCAAGCGTTGCGCCGCGCAGCCGGGGCGACAGTCGACGGACCTCAGCGTCGACCCGGTCCAGCTCGTCTCGGCTCCATCCCCGGACGTCGACATGCACGCTGGCCGCCTCTGGCACCGTGTTCGTCGTGGTTCCTGCCGCGAGCACTGTCGGCGTCACCGTCGTCCCCTCCGCCGGGGCCGCCAATGCCTGCAGCGCGAGCACCTGATGCGCCAGCTCGATACCCGCGTTCACACCCAGCTCAGGCTCCAACCCGGCGTGAGCCGCGCGTCCCGTCACCGCCACTCGGTAGCCGGCCAGGCCCTTGCGGGCCACCTTCACCGCGCCGCCGTCCGCGCTCGGCTCGCACACCAGAACGGCCTTGACCCGCCGCGCCTCTTCCTCGATCAACGATCGAGAGGTGACCGACCCGATCTCTTCGTCGCACGTCAACAGCACGCTGACCTTGGAGCGGTCGGCCACCAGCTCTCACCGCGGTGAGCGCCTGGACGATGCCTGCCTTCATGTCGAACACCCCCGGACCGCTCGCCACTCCGTCGCGAACCGTCATCGGCCACTCCGCCACCGTGCCGTGCGGCCACACGGTGTCGAAGTGGCCCAACACGAGGACTGTTGGGGTGGCTGCGCGCCACAGCAGGTGAGGCATCCCGTCGCGCCGCACCCGCTGGAGCCGGACGATCAAGCACGTCGTCGCCCCACGTCCCCAGTAGGTGTGCGCAGCGATCCAGCGCGTCCAATGCGCCAGACGGCGACTCGCATGACACCAGTTCGGTGAGCCGATCGATCATCGTTGCCGCCTGATGGCGCGCCGCTCGGAGCAGGTCATTTCGCAACGCCACGCGTAGATCTTCGCACCGCATGCGTCGCGCGCCAGTCGAGCGGCGCCAACGTGCGTGCTGCCGGTGGTCATCCAGCCGGATGCGCTGACGATCTCAGCGGCTGGCCGCCGGGTCGATTCAGTGTCGCGTGAGGACTATGTCAAGGGTCCCGTCCGCATGACGTGTCGCGAGGCTTTACGGGAGTGGTTCCGCGACCTGGTGGAGGTTGCGCCCGTCGGGTCAGCCCGGCATCTGCTCGGCGAACATCATCTCCGGCATGCCCGGCCAGAACGGCTGGTCGCCGTCGAGCAGCCCGAGCTTCTCCGCCCCGGTCATCCGCTCCAGCAGGGCACGCGCGGCCTCGTCGGGCGCGGTACCGGACCGGACCGCGTCGACCGCGCGGTCATACTCTGTCGTCACTTCCCGAATCCGGCGGTCAGCCCGCTGAGCAGATGGCGGCGGCCCACCGCGTACAGGATGAGGATGGGCAGGGCGGTCAGCAGCACACAGGCGGCGATGGCGGGTACGTTGACGCTGAACTGGCCCTGGAACGTCCACAGTGCCAGTGGCAGGGTCCGCTCGTCCGGGCTCTGGGTGAGCACCAGTGGCAGCAGGAACCCGTTCCAGATCGTCAGTCCATTGTAGATCGATACGGTGACCAGAGCCGGCCGGGTCAGCGGGAACGCCAGGCGCCACAGCGTGCCCCACTCGCTCGCGCCGTCCATCCGCATCGACTCGAACAGCTCCTTCGGCACGTCCCGGATGAAGTTCGACAGCACGAGGACCGACAGCGGGATCGCGAACGCGATCGACGGCAGGATCATCGCCAGCAGGGTGTCGTACAGGTGCAGGCGGATGATGATGAGGTACACCGGGATGATCGTCGCCTGCAGCGGGATCGCGAGCCCCATCAGGAACAGCGAGTTGACCGACCGCAGGAACCAGCTGCTGCCGGCGCTGCGCACGATGGCGAACGAAGCCATGAAGGCGATGAGCACCGCGGGCACCACCGCGCCCACGGTGACGACGACGCTGTTGATGAAGTACCGCGCGAAGTTGGACGCGATGACCAGCCGGTAGTTGTCCAGCGTCGGGCTCGTCGCCGGCGCCAGCGGGTTCGTCGCGAAGTAGTTGCTCTGCGTCTTGAAGCTGGTGATGATGATCCAGTAGATCGGCACGACGACGACCGCGAGCCAGAGCCAGCCGACCAGGCCGCCCAGCCAGTTGTAGTGCCGGACGCCGCGACCGTCGCGGCGCTCCTGACCGGCCCGCGTCTCGGTCACCGGGCCGGTCCCGGTGCCCACCGTCGTCGCCATGTCAGGCCCCTTCTAGCTGGCTCTCGCTCTGGTCCCGGCCGCCGAGCCGGCGCAGCAGCAGGGCCAGGCCCAAGCCGACCAGGACGAGGATGACCGCGATCGCGCTGGCCGGTCCCATCAGGTTGGCCTGGAAGCCCCGCTTGTACATGTCCAGCGCGAGCACCCGGGTGGCGTCGCCAGGACCGCCGGCGGTGAGCACGAAGATGAGGTCGAAGAACGTCAGCGACCCGACGACCATCAGCGTCGACGAGGTGATGATCGTGTACTTCAGCTGGGGCAGGGTGATGCTGAAGAACTTGCGGACCCGCCCGGCGCCGTCGATCTCGGCCGCCTCGTACATCGAGCGTGGAATCTGGCGCACGCCGCCCTGGTAGATCAGCGAGTGGAACGGGATGAACTGCCACGACACGACGAAGATGACCACGCCGAGGGCGAGACGGCTCTTGCCGAGCCAGTCCTGGGACAGCAGCGGGATGTGCAGCCCGGCGCCGAGGCCGAAGTTCGGGTCGAGCAGCGCCTTGTACGTGATCGCGATGGCGGCCGAGCTGAGCAGCAGCGGGATGAAGTACAGCACCGCCAGCAGCTCGCGGTAGCGCTGGTGGCCGGCGAGGAACACTCCGAGGAGGATCGAGATCGGCGTCTGGACCACCCACGACAGTGCCATCACCTCGAACGTCACCCACAGGGCGTGCGGCAGGCCCGGATCGGTGAGCACCGCTCGCCAGCTCTGCGCGCCGGACGGGTGGATGGCGCCGAGCCCGTCCCAGGAGGTGAAGCTGAGCGCGAGCACGCCGATCAGCGGGATCACGCCGAAGCCGACGAACACGACGAGGGCCGGCAGCGCCATCCAGCTCACCGGGCCGCTCCGCCCGCCGGACGAGGCGGGAGCGGCCCGTCCCGGCACGGCGGGCGGAGCGAGCGCGCTCATGCTGTCGCCTCGCTGGCGCTCGGCGACCGCATTCGCGAAAGCACTGAGCCCTTGATTCGCTCGCTTCGCTCGCTCATGTGCCGATGGCCTCGTTCATGTTGTCGATCCACTGCTGCGGGGTGATCGACAGCTGGAACAGCTTGGAGATGTTGTCGAGCAGCGTCTCGGCGGCGGTCGGGCTCAGCGCCTGGTCCCAGGACTGGGCGAACGCCTTGGCCTTGCTGGAGACGCCGTAGACGAACGTGAGGAAGTCGGCGTCCTTCGACGCGGCGAGCTGGCTCTCCGTCCCGTTGACGATCGGCACTCCGCCGGTGCCGATCCACTCCTTGACCTCGGCGTCGGAGAGGACGCCGGTGGCGAAGAACTTCTTGGCGGTCTCCTTCTGGGCACTGGTGGCCTTCGACGAGATCGACAGGTACTGCCCGGGGTTGCCGACCGTGTCGCTCGGGTCGCCCTTGCCGCCCTCGACCGGCGGGAAGTTCATGTAGCCGAGGTGGCCGCCGGAGACGAAGTCACCGCCGTCCTGCTTCATGCCCCCGTACGTCCAGGTGCCGTGCAGCATCATCGCGGCCTTGCCGGTGTACAGCAGGGCCTGGTCGGCGTTGGAGTCGGCGGTGATCGAGGAGAAGCCCTTGATGAAGCCGTTGGCCTTGACCAGGTCCTGCACCTTGGTCAGCATGTCCGTGACGGCAGGTTGGACCAGGCGTTCTTCTGGCCGTCGAAGACCGCCTGGAACACCTCGGGGCCGCCGATGCGGTCGAAGAGGAACTCCAGCCACATCATGTTCGTCCAGCGCGACTGGCCGCCCAGCGAGAACGGCGCGATGCCCTTGGCGTTGAACTTGGGCACCAGGGCCATGATGTCGCCCCAGGACTGCGGCGGCTGGACGCCGACCTTGTCGAAGACCTTCTTGTTGTAGTACAGCACGATCGGCTGGACCTTCTCGGCCGGCATGGCGTAGATCTTGCCGTTGACGGTCGCCGCGCCGAAGGCGGACGGGAACAGCCGGTTCTTCACCGCCGGGTTCTGGGCGAACCAGTCGGTGAGGTCCTCGACCTGGCTCGCGTCGACGTAGCTCTTCAGGCCGCCGCCGCCCCAGCCCCAGATGATCGTCGGCGCCTGGCCGGCGCCGATGGCCGTCTTGATCTTCGTCTTGTACGCGTCGTTCTGGAACTCGGTGTCCTTGATCTGTGTCTTGGGGTTCGCCTGGTTGAACCGCTGGACCGCCCGTTCGCGGATGCCCTGCTGCGGCTGGACGCTGAGGAACCAGTAGGTGGCCGCGTCGGCGCCCGCGCCGTTGCCGGCTCCGCCGCTGCTGGGGCCGGACTTGCCGCAGGCGGCGAGCGCCGCGCCGGCGCCGGCACCCACGGCGAGGCTGAGGAAGTTACGACGAGAAATGGTCCTGCGTTCCACGCTGACCTCCGTACCCCAAGCCGCGGCATCCCGCGGCGAGTCGGTCGTCTGAGTAGGTGTCGGCCTGCGCATCTTCCACTGGATCCGACCGCAAGCCCGGACCGCTGGCCCCGTAAACTAGCGCGAAATTTTCAAGTTAACGTAGGATTCCGCATCGGGCCTGTCAAGGGGCGGAAAGCTCGGCTGCCACTGGATGAAAGCGAGTCTGTCGCGGGTCGGCCGGAGCTGGTGGAGGATACGGCCGGGTCTTTTGGTACGACCGGAGGTCTTTCGAAAGTTTCGAGATCGCGCTACAACCTTGCGAAGCGGAAAAGGGGGGCCCTCGTGACGACGACGACATGGCCGTGGCAGGACACCACACTCTCCATTGCCGAGCGGGTCGAGCTGCTGCTGGCGCACATGACCCTGGAGGAGAAGGTCGCCCAGCTCGGCAGCCGGTGGGTCGGCAACGACATGCGGGCCGCCGGCGCCGAGCACGATGCCGGACCCGACGCCGGACCCGGGACCGGGGCGGACACCGCGCACAACGTCGCCCCGATGCAGGACGTCTTCGCCGCGGCCGGCGGCCGGTCGCTGGAGGAGTCGAGCCGGCACGGGCTCGGCCACCTCACCCGGGTGTACGGCAGCGTCCCAGTGACCGTCGCGGAGGGCGTGGCGGAGCTGGTCCGCCAGCACCGGGTCGTCCTCGACGGAACGCGCCTGCGGATTCCGGCGCTCGTCCACGAGGAGTGCCTCACCGGGTTCACGACGTACGGCGCGACGGTGTACCCGGCGGCGATCGCCTGGGGCGCCACGTTCGACCCCGATCTCGTCGAGCGGATGGCCGCCGCGATCGGGCGGGACATGGCGGCGGTCGGGGTACACCAGGGCCTGTCCCCCGTGCTGGACGTCGTCCGCGACTACCGCTGGGGCCGGGTCGAGGAGACCATGGGCGAGGACCCCTACCTCGTCGCGATGCTCGGCGCCGCCTACGTCCGGGGCCTGCAGAGCGCCGGGGTCATCGCCACCCTGAAACACTTCGCCGGGTACTCGGCCTCGCGCGCGGCCCGCAACCACGGTCCCGTGTCGATGGGCCGGCGCGAGCTGATGGACGTGATCCTGCCGCCGTTCGAGGCGGCGGTGACCGGCGCCGGCGCCGGCTCGGTGATGCACTCGTACGCCGACGTCGACGGCATTCCGGCCGGGGCGGACTCCTGGCTGCTCACCGACCTGCTGCGCGGACGAGTGGGGGTTCGACGGCACGGTCGTGTCGGACTACTGGGCGGTCGCGTTCCTCGCCCGGATGCACCGGGTCGCCGCGGACTTCGTCGATGCCGGCGCGGTGGCGCTCGCCGCCGGGGTCGACGTCGAGCTGCCGGACGCGCTCGGCTACGGTCCCGGGCTGGTGGACCGGGTACGCCGCGGCGAGGTGGCCGAGGACCTGGTCGACCGGGCCGCCCGCCGGATGCTCACCCAGAAGGCGCGGCTCGGGCTGCTCGACCCGGGCTGGACGCCGGAAGGCTCAGCGGCCGGCGCCACGGCCGCCGACCTCGATTCACCGGCGAACCGGGCCCTCGCCCGGGAGATGGCCGAACGGTCGGTGATCCTCCTCGACGCGGGTACCGCGCTGCCGCTCGACCCGGGGCTGCGGAGCGTCGCGGTGGTCGGGCCGTGCGCCGCCGACGCCCGTACGTTCATGGGTTGCTACGCGTTTCCCAACCATGTCCTGCCGCGCTATCCGGGGCTCGGGCTGGGCATCGACGTGTCGACCGCGGTCGACGCGCTGCGCGCGGAGCTGCCGGGTGTCGAGGTCGGGTACGAGCCGGGCTGCCCGGTGCTCGGCGACGACCGGTCCGGCTTCCCGGCCGCGGTCGCGGCGGCCCGGTCGGCCGACCTGTGCGTGGCCGTCGTCGGCGACCTGGCCGGCCTGTTCGGCAACGGCTCGTCCGGCGAGGGGTGCGACGCCCCGGACCTGCGGCTGCCCGGGGTGCAGGCGGACCTGCTCGACGAGCTGCTGGCGACCGGTACCCCGGTGGTGGTGGTCGTGGTGTCCGGCCGCCCGTACGCGCTCGGCGCCGTGTCCGGCCGCGCCGCCGGCCTGGTCCAGGCGTTCATGCCCGGCGAGGAGGGCGGTCCGGCGATCGCGGGCGTCCTCTCCGGCCGGATCCAGCCCGGCGGAAAGCTGCCGGTACAGATTCCCCGGCATCCCGGCGGCCAGCCGGGCACGTACCTGCAACCGCCGCTCGGCGCGGAGAACGCCGGCATCAGCACGGTCGACCCGACCCCGCTGTTCCCGTTCGGCCACGGCGGCTCGTACACCTCCTTCGAGGTCGACGACCTGCGGATCAGCGACGCCGAGGTGCCCACCGACGGCGAGTTCACCGTCGCCGTCCGGGTCCGCAACACCGGGTCGCGGGCGGGCACCGAGGTCGTCCAGCTGTACCTGCGTGACGTGCTCGCCCAGGTGGTCCGGCCGGTCCGGCAGCTCGCCGGCTTCGCCCGCGTCCAGCTCGAACCGGGTGCGGCGGCTCGGGTACAGTTCCGCGTACACGCGGACCGGACGGCCTTCACCGGCCGGCGGCTCCAGCGGGTGGTCGAGCCCGGGGAGTTCGAAGTTCTCGCCGGCACCTCGTCGGCTGACCTGCCGGTTCGCGGTATCGTGCGGCTGACCGGCCCCTTGCGCGTGGTGGGCCACGACCGGCGGCTCGTCACACCCGTTGGCATCGGCCCCGCCCCGGGCCGCACCGACGCCTAGGAGGAGGACGTCGTGCCGTCCAGAGACGGGCGGGCAACGCTCGCAACCGTCGCCGCATCCGCCGGCGTCTCCGTGGCGACCGTGTCGAAGGTCGTGAACGGCCGGGCCGACGTCGGCCCGGAGACCCGCGCGCTCGTCGAGGCCCTCCTGCGGCAGCACGACTACATCGGCCGGCGGCCGACGACGGCCCGGCGCAGCGCGGCGACCGCGGCGATCGAGCTGCTGTTCACCGGGGACTTCAACGCGTACTCCATCGAGATCATCCAGGGTGTGCTCGACTCCGCGGCGGACAGCGAGGTCGCGGTCGCGATCAGCGTGCGGCCACGGGGCCAGCAGCGCTCCCACAGTGACGGTTTCGGCGCGTGGGCCCGCGACCTCGCCGCCGCGGGCCGCCAGGCGGTCATCGCGGTGACCGACGACCTGACGGCGGCGGAGCTGCGGGCGCTGTCGCGGGCCCATCTCCCGCTCGTCGTCATCGATCCGCTCGAAATGCCGCACTCGCGGGTGACGAGCGTCGGCTCGACCAACTTCGCCGGCGGGGTCGCCGCGACCCGGCACCTGCTGTCGCTGGGGCACCGGCGGATCGGGTACGTCGGCGGGCCGGTGGCCGCCGCGTGCAACCAGGCCCGGATGCACGGCTACCGCGCCGCTCTGGAGGCCGCCGGGGCGCCGGCCCCGGAGGAGTACGTGCGCACCGGGAGCTTCCGCTACCAGGACGGTCTCGTCGGCGGGGCGGCCCTTCTCGACCTGCCGGAGCCACCGACGGCGGTGTTCGCCGGCAGCGACGAGACGGCCGCCGGGGTCATCGAGGCGGCCCGGTCGCGGGGGCTGCGGATACCGGAGGATCTCAGCCTCGTCGGGTTCGACGACACCGAGGTCGCCCGGTACGCGTCGCCGCCGCTGACCACGGTCCGCCAGCCGCTGCGGCAGATGGGCGCGGTGGCGCTGCGGACCGCGCTGCGGATCGCCGCCGGCGAGAAGCTCGACTCCCACCACGTCGAGCTGGCCACCGAACTCGTCGTCCGCGGATCGACGGCGCCTCCCCCCGCCGGGCGTTGAGTGTGCTCACCGGCCTGGCCGGCCTGGCCGTGCTGGTGTGGCTCTGGCTGGCGGTCGCGCGGGGAATGTTCTGGCGCACCGATGTGCGCCTGCCGCCCGGTGCCGACCCGCCGGTGTGGCCCACCGTGGCCGTGGTGGTGCCGGCCCGCGACGAGGCCACGGTACTGCCGGCGAGTCTGCCCTCGCTGCTCGACCAGGACTACCCGGGCCAGGTACGGGTGATCCTGGTCGACGACAACTCGGCCGACGGTACCGGCGACCTGGTGGCCGGCCGGTGGCCCGGGGTGGACCTGGTCGCGCCCGGCGAGCCGCCGCCCGGCTGGACCGGCAAGCTGTGGGCCCTGCGCGCCGGGGTCTCAGCGGCCGGTCCCGTCGACTTCCTCCTGCTCACCGACGCGGACATCGCCCACCGGCCCGGGTCGCTGTCCGCGCTGGTCCGCGCCGCGCACGCGAACCGGCTGGACCTGGTTTCCCAGCTGGCCCGGCTGCGGGTGCGTACCGGCTGGGAGCGCCTGATCGTGCCGGCGTTCGTGTACTTCTTCGCGCTGCTGTACCCGTTCCGGTGGAGCAACCGCCCGGGTACCCGTACCGCCGCCGCGGCCGGTGGCTGCTCCCTGGTACGCCGGGCGGCGCTGGCGCGGGCCGGCGGGCTGGACGCGATCCGCGGTGCGGTCATCGACGACGTGGCGCTGGCCCGGCTGCTCAAGCGTTCCGGGGCGCGGACCTTCCTCGGACTGGCCGACCTGGTCGACTCGGTCCGCCCGTACGACGACCTCGGTTCGCTGTGGCGCATGGTGTCGCGCAGCGCGTACGCCCAGCTCCGCCACTCGATCGGGCTGCTCGCCGGTACCGTGGTGGGGTTGGCCCTGGTGTTCGTGGTGCCGCCGGTGGCCACGGTGGCCGGCGCCCTCGACTCCGATTGGTGGGCATCGGCGGCCGGCGCGGCGGCCTGGCTGGTGATGGCCGGCACCTTCGCGCCGATGTTGCGCTACTACGGCCAACCGGTCTGGGCGGCGCTGCTGCTGCCGGGCACCGCCGTCCTGTACCTGGCGATGACCGTCGACTCCGCCGTCGCGCACCACCGCGGTCGGGGCGCCGGCTGGAAGGGGCGCACGTACCCACCTTCCAGCTTTCCCACAGGCAAGACATAGCGTCCCGACAGCCAGGCGCAAGCCTGTTCCCAGCCAGCCGAGCAAGTGTCGGTAGCGAACGAGCTAGCTACGCCGCCTGGAAGGACTGGCGCGAGATGACACGTCCCACGTCCACGATGGACATCCCGTACGGTGCTTGGCCGCCGCCCACACAGCCACCACCGCCACCACCCGAGGCACCCCAGGCGCCGGTACCGCCGTCGCAACCGTCATCGCGCCGCGCCGCCTGGCTGGTCGCCGCCGTGGCCGCCGCGCTGGTGCTGATCCTCGTCATCGCCGGCGGCGCCTTCCTGGCCGGCCGCGCCATGCGCCCGGCGAGCCAGACGCAGACCAGCGGCGGCGTCGCCGGTGCGGCCGGCGGGGCCCCGGCGGCCGGCGGATCGGGGACCGCCGGCGGATCGGGGGCGGCGTCGGCGCAGATCTCCTCGGTGGCCGCGAAGGTGGACCCGGGAATCGTCGACGTCAACACCACCCTCGGATACCAGAACGGCGCCGCCGCCGGCACCGGCATCGTCCTGAGCGCCGATGGGCTGATCCTGACCAACAACCACGTCGTGGCCGGCGCCACGAGCATCAGCGTCACCGACGTCGGCAACGGGCAGACGTACCAGGCCAGCGTCGTCGGGTACGACCGGAGCGAAGACGTCGCGGTGCTGAAGCTGTCGGGCGCCTCCGGGTTGACCGTCGCGCCGCTCGGCGATTCGTCCACTGTGAACACCGGCGACAGCGTGGTCGCGATCGGCAACGCCGGTGGTACCGGTGGCACCCCGACCGCCGTCGGCGGAACCGTCACCGCGCTCGGTCAGTCGATCACGGCGCAGGACGACTCCACCGGCGCCGCCGAGCAGCTGACCGGCCTGATCGAGATCGCGGCCGCGATCCAGCCCGGCGACTCCGGCGGCCCGCTGGCCACCACATCGGGGAAGATCATCGGCATGGACACCGCGGCGTCGGCCGGCTTCCGGTACCAGGCGACCGGCGGCGACGGGTACGCCATCCCGATCAACCAGGCGGTCACCATCGCCAAGCAGATCGAGGCCAGGCACAGCTCCGACACCGTCCACATCGGAGCGACCGCGTTCCTCGGCATCCAGTCGGGTGGCGGGGCGACCGGCGGGGTACCCGTACTCGGCGTGCTGTCCGGCTCCCCGGCCGAGTCCGCCGGGCTGGCCGCGGGCGACGTCATCCAGTCCGTGAACGGGCAGACCGTCGACTCCCCCACCACGCTCACCGGCCTGCTCGACGGGTACCACCCCGGTGACCGCCTCACCATCGGCTGGACCGACGCCACCGGCCAGGCCCACACGGCGGTCGTGACCGCGACGACCGGCCCGGTCGGCTGACGCCCCTTTCTCGCCGATCAAGGAGAAATGTACACGGATTGATCTCCCATCCGTGTACATTTCTCCTTGATCGGCGAGAGGCAGCGAGAGGCATCACTCCGCCATGCTGCTGGTGATCTCGGCTAGGCGATCCCAGGCCGGTGACGACGGGCCGGCGGCCGTGGAGACCAGTTGGACCGTGATCGGGTCGAGGGCCGGCTTCCCGCCGTCCTCGACATCGCCGTTCCGCTCGGCCAGCCACCGGTGAGCGCGCTCGGCCAGCGGGTACAGGCGGGGGTCGTCCGGGGACCAGTCGAACGACGCGTCGTAGTCGAGGTAGATGGCGCGGAACTCCGGATCGTCGATCGCGTCCCGCTTGTCGGCGATCCAGACCGCCGCCTGCTCCGGGGCGACCGACTGGACCAGGATCCAGCCGTTGCGTTCCATCTCCACCACACGCTTGCTGACGCCGAGCTCGGACAGCCGATCGAGGTAGTCGGCGACCTCCGCCGAGACGAACAGCCGGTCGCCGGCGCTCAACTGGGCGATCCGCTCGCGGGTACGGCACAGTTCCTCGGCCCGTTCCCGGAGGTTGCGGTCGATCTCGGTGATCGCCACGGCGAACCGGTCCGCGTCGGCGGCGAGCAGTTCCCTGATCCGGGCGAGTGGCACGCCGGCCTCGGCCAGTGTTTTGATCTTTACCAGCTGGATCGCGTGCTCGACGGTGTAGCGGCGGTACCCGGACGAGTCGCGCGACGGCTCCTCGAGCAGCCCGCGTTGGTGGTAGTGGCGGACCGCCCTGATCGTCACACCCGCGAAGTCGGCGAGCTGACCGATGGTGATCATGTGGCTGACCTCCCACGTTCATCGTGTCACCCGGCAGCCATGCTCGAACCCTGACCCAGGGTCAAGGTCAAGCCCCAGCCGTCGGGAATCCACGCCGCCCGTGTCGGCGATCGGACCATCGGCCCGGCGGTACCGGCAGCTCGACCGGTGGGCTGCTGATCCAGTACCCGCTCACCGGCGGTAGCAACCGGATGTTCACGCAGCAGATCGTTCCCTGATCGCCGGGTCACGGTGATCAACCGGTACCGGCCGCCGGCCACGAGATCGGAAAGGACGCGCAGCTCGGCGTCGCGGCCGACGAACCCGCCCGGGTCGGGCAGCGGCCGGGTCGACAGGGCGGCCGCCGACGGCGTGTCCTCGGCCGGACCGTCCGCCGCGGCGACGAACGCCGCCAGGTTGTGGCCGGTCAACCCGAGCGCACCGGCGACCGCCTGGACCGACGCCCGCCGGGGTCGCGAGGTGGCGCCCCGCTCCAGGTCGCGGACCGCGCGCTCGCTGAGCCCGGACCGGCGGGCGAGCGCGCGCTGGCTCAGCCCAGCGGCGGTGCGGTGCCGGAGCAGCAGCTCACCGAAGTATCCTGAGCCGCTGTCCGGACCCGCCGTCGCCACGACCGCCAACGTACCCGCAGGTCAGTGGCGGGCCGGTCGCGAAGGCGACAGCGAGGGCTGATCAACCCGGCTCCGGGAGGTTCAACCAGTCGTCCCAGCTCAGATCGCAGCCAACCAGGCGCGGCCCGGTGAACGGCCAGCGTTCGGCGAGCCAACGCGGCAGGAAGGCATCGAGCGCGCGGTCCAGCTCGGAACCCACCAGGGCATCGACGATCCACCAGGAGACATCGGCGTCGGCGCCGACCCGTTCCGGTGGATCGATGTACACGCAGCCGAGCAGGGCGCTTTCCGCGGCATCGAACACCGCGTAGTTGAACGACCGGTGCGACCCGATCTCCGCCTCGTGCCGGGCGAGATCGTCACGATCCTGCTCGTACGTCATGGTCGCCGGTGGCCAGCCCCACGCCCGCCCGAAGATCGACCACAGCCGCTCCCGCGAACCCATCACGGCGGGATAGTCGAGGTCGACGTCGGTGGCTCTGATCGGACGCAGATGGTGACCGGTCGACAGGTCGGCTCGGGTAGGGTGCACGAAATCGCCAGGCAGCCATGACACGAATCAGACGGTACCGGCCGCGAGGATGGGGATGAGTGTGGTATCCGTTCCGCTGATTCTCGGCACGACGCAGGTCGGACCGTTCAACCTGGACAGGCGGCCCGTGCCCGCCGGTGTCGCCGCCGTCTACGCGCGACCCGATGGAACGTTGGTCAACTTCCGCGACCGGACACCCACGCTCGCTGAGTCGTGGCGATACCGGCTCCGGTACGACGTCGACATCAGCGATCACGAGCATGAGATACAACGGTCCTTTCCGACCGCGGAAGACATCCTCCAGTTCCAGGCCAGGATCCGGTTCGGATTCCGGGTAACCGATCCGGCGGAGGTGGTGCGGCGCGACATCGCTGACGGGCTGGCCCTGGTCTCCGCCCGGCTGGTCGAGATCCTGCGGCCGATCTGCCGCCGTTTCGGCCTCGCTCATGCCGACGAGGCCGAGCGGAGGATCAACGAGTGGTTCGCCGGCCCGGTCCTGCTGGCGGACGGCATCACGATCCACCGCTTCTCCGCACAGCTCAACCTGGACCCCGACGCGTCGGGGTATCTCACCGAGATGCCGCAGGCGACCGATGAGACCGGCCGCACGCGCATGGAAATCGAGACGCTCCAGCAGTCGCAACTGCTGGAGCGCTCGCGCCCGGAAGGTGTGGACCGGGAGGCGCTGAAGGAGCTGCTCGAACGGTTGCGGGGCAGCCGGGCGCCCGGTGGTGGCCCCGGCTCACCCCCGCCCGACGAAGATGGGCGGGGCCTGCTGCCGGGAGGCGCCAGCGGCGGCACTCCCCCACCACTCCTCGGACGGGCGCGCCGCGACGACGTCGACGACCTGCTCGACGAGATCGACGGGATGGACGAGGACGACGCCGAGGAGTTCGTCCGCGGGTACGTGAATCCGCCGGTCGAGCGGCTACCCCAGCCGGCGGTCGAGCCCGACCGGTACCTGGTCGGTGAGCTGCCCAGCCGGGTCCGGGCCGGCGCCGAGCTGAGCTTGATCGTCTCGATCACGGCCCGGTCGCCGGAGCCCGGTCTGGCCGCCGCGGCCATGCCCGGCCTGATCCTCGGCCCGACCGGCACCGAGGTCACGATCGTGGTCCAGCCGGACGCCGGACTGGTCGCCGTCGGTGACCTCCAGCAGGCGGTCACCGTGCCGCCGCATGGCGATTGCCCGCCGATGCGGTTCGCGTTCCGCGCCCGTACCGTCGGATTGTCCCGGATCCGGGTCACCGCCTGGCTGGGCGGCACCTTCCTCGCCGAACTGCGACTGGAGGTGTCGGTCGAGTCCGGCGCACCGACGGCGGACAGCCGGCGCCACAGCGCCCCGATGAGCCAACTGCGGGCCGACGCCGGTGAGGTCACGTTGCAGGTGCACTTCGACGGGGCGCGGTACTCGTTCCAGTTGCTGTCGCAGCGGTACCTGTTCGGGCCGGTGATCGCCCAATCGCTCACCGAGCGGCCGGGACAGGCGGTCGAGCGTACCGTCGCGATGTTGCGCAAGATGGCCGCCGACGCCGCGGGGTATCCGCCGGCGCTCGCCGCCCGGTGGATCCGGGAGACCGGCACCGGCCTGTGGCAGGACCTCGTGCCCCGGTCGATCCAGGACCAGTTCTGGCAGCTGCGCGACGGCATCACCTCGTTCACCATCGCCTGCGCCGACGACGCGGTGCCGTGGGAGCTGCTCTATCCGCTGACCCCGACCGACGACGCCGGCTTCCTGGTCGAGCAGTTCCCGGTGGTGCGCCGGGTGTTCGACCAGGGCCGGGCCCGAAGGGTGCCGCTCGGCGACGCCCGGTACGTGGTGCCGCCCGGCTCGCCGGACAACGCCCAGCAGGAGGTGGCCACGATCCGCAGGGTGCTCGGGCAGCCCGGCGACGCGACGATCGGTGACCTGTCCGACCTGCTCGACCTGCTCGACGCCGGCACCGCCGGGCTGCTGCATTTCGCCTGCCACAACACGTTCTCGCTGGAGGCCGGCGGATCGTCGATCAAGATGGCCGGCGGCGCGTTCGTCCCGCAGCTGCTCAACAGCGCGGTCGCCCGTCGGCGCCTCGCCGCCCGCAGCCCGCTGGTCTTCGTCAACGCCTGCCGCAGCGCGGGGGTGACCGCCGAGTACACCCGCATGATGGGCTGGGCCGGCCAGTTCATGGCGGCCGGCGCGGGCGCGTTCGTCGGTACGCTCTGGCCCGTGCGCAGCACCCGGGCGAGCCTGTACGCCGAGGCGTTCTACGCCGCGCTGGCCGACGGCCGGAGCCTCGGCGAGGCAAGCCTGGCCGCGCGGGTCGCCACCCGGGACGACGCCGATCCGACCTGGCTGGCCTACACCACCTACGGCGACCCGGCCGCGGTGGCGACCCGATGACCGCACCCGAGAATCAGGAGCACCCGTGCAGGTGACCGACGACGGGGTACCCGTCGAGGAGCTGATCGACACGATCAAGCGGGCCATCAAGACGGCCAACCTGTCCAGTACCGACGTCGACCGTGACCTCCGGGTCGCGTCGGTGCGGCTGACCCTCCACGCGGTGGCCACCCGCTCGTCCGGCGGCGGGCTGGAGTTCCGCATCCCGTTCATCGGCATGCCGGTCAGGCTCGGCGGCAAACTGACCACACAGGACACCCACACGATCCGGATCGACCTGGTACCGCCCGATCTCGCCGACCGGCCACAGCTGCGCGACGGCGACATCGAGTCCGTGTTCGTCGACGCCATCGGCACGGTACGCGCGGCGGTGGCCAGCGCGGCGACCGGCGACGACCCGTTCACCCTGACCGACAGCAGCGTGGACATCTCGTTCGCGGTCACCGCGGAGGGCACCATCTCGCTCGGCGTCGACGGCGGGCTGACCAACGAGGTGACGCACACTCTCACCCTCGGCCTAACTCCCGCGTAGGTGGTACCTGTGCACCGCACTTGGCTGCGTTGGTCGCTCGCCGCGGCGGTCCTGGTGGCGCTGGCCGCCGGGTCGGCCTGGGCCTGGCGGCTGTCGGCGGACCGGCTCGGCGTGCTGTGGACGGTCGTCCCCGGAGTGCTGGCCGTGGTGGCGGCCATCGCGCCCTGGGTCACCCGGTCCCGCCCACCCGTGCCGGCGGCGCCACCCGGGCAGCGGACCGCGCTGGAGGAACTGGCCCGCCGGGTCAGGTCGCGGTGGCGGACCGAGGAGGCGGTACGCGGGCTGCTGGAGCCGTGGCCGCTGCCGGTGCGGTGGGCGACCACGGCCCGCGCGGAAGCGGTCATGGCCGGCTGGGCGTCGATCCGTGGGGTCGCCTCGGATCACCGCCCCCTCCCGATGGCCGGGCAGTTCACCGGCATCGCCGACGTGTTCACCGCGCCCGGCGTGCCACGCCGGCTGGTGGTGCTCGGCCGTGGTGGGGCCGGCAAGAGCATGCTCGCCCGCCGGCTGGTCCTCGACCTGCTGGAACGACGGCGGCCCGGCGACCCGGTACCGGTGCTGTTCACAATGGACTCCTGGGATCCGGGTACGCAGTCGCTCGACGGGTGGATCGCGCAGCGGCTGTGCGCCGAGTACGCCTTCCTGGCCGGCCGTGCCGAGCTGCCGGACCGCGTGCGGCGTACGGTCGCGGACGAGTTGGTGGCGGACGGCCGGATCGTCGCGGTGCTCGACGGGTTCGACGAGATCTCCGGTCCCCAGCGCACCCCGGCGCTGCTGAGCATGCGCCACTCCGTGCAGCGGCACGGCCAGCTGCTGGTGACGTCGCGCCCGGTCGAGTACGAGCAGGCAGTCGCGGCCGACGCTCCGCTGGCCGGCACCCCGGTGGTCGAGATCTTTCCGTTGGAGCCGGCCGACGTCGTCGAGTACCTGATCGCGTCGACGGCCGGGCCGTCCAGCCGGTGGGAGCCGGTGACCGACCGGCTGCGGGCTCACCCGCACGGCCCGCTGGCCCGCGCGCTGTCCACGCCGTTGATGATCTGGCTCGCCGGTACCATCTACCGCACCGGCCGGACCGACCCCGGCGCGCTCGCGCGGATCTCCGGCGACCGGGCGGCGATCGAGGGACACCTGCTCGACGCCCTGCTCCCCGCCGTGTACCGGGTGATCGCGGGCGACCCGGACCGGCCCCGGGTGACCGCTGACCACGCGCACCGCTGGCTGGCCTTCATCGCCGGCCACCTGACCCGCGAGCGCACAACCGGCCTGTACTGGTGGCGGCTGCACCAGTCCGTGTCCCGGGTCGGGTTCGCCGTCCTGCTGAGCATCCCGTGGGCGGTGCTGGGACTGCTGACCGCGGGACCGGTGGTGGGGCTGCCGGCGGGAGCCGTCACCGGAGTCCTGTTCGGAGTGTCCCGGCTGAGCATGGGCACGCTGTTCCTGGCCTGGTCGTTCACCCTCGCGTGCCTCTTCGGCGGCGGCTTCCTGTTTGGCTACGGGCGGCCCGTCACCGGTGTGGCGCTGATGATCGCCGCGACGGGACTGTTCCTCGCGCCGGCCGGCATATTCCGCACCGGCGGCAATCTGCGGCTGGGACGCTACTCGGCGCTGGTCCGGGCACCGGCCGCCGGTCTGCTGTTGGCCACCGGGTACGCCGTCGTCCGGTACCCGTATCGCGGGCCGCTGCCCATCGAGGTGGCGCACCTGCTCGGGCTGGCGTGCGCGGCGGCGATCGCCTGGACGCTGACCTTCACCCAGTGGGGCGGCTGGCTGCTGGCCCGCGCCTGGCTGGCGCTGACCTTCCGGCTACCGTGGCGGCTCGGCGCCTTCCTCCGCGACGCCCATCGGCGCGGCGTCCTGCGCAATGAGGGTAGTGTCTACCAGTTCCGGCACGCCCGGCTCCAGGACCGCCTCGCTACGAGTGGATCATTCACAGGGTACCGAGTGCCTGGGTGACGAGCGTGCGGGTGCCGTGGCTGTAGACGGTCCGGACGGCAAAGGTCATCCTAATCGGGGGAAACGAAATCACCCCGGCGCGGCCGCACGATGGGGGTGTCGTTGCAGCGACGCAAGGCAGTTTTCCGCCTTCAGAAAGGGATTGACTCCCATCATGACGCTCGCACCATGCTTCACCAGGCGACGTCGCGGCGGCTGGCGCGGGCGCCTGGTCCGCGCTCACGGTGCCGGTAGACGTCGAGGAGACCGACGACGCGTACATTGTGGACGTCGATCTGCCCAACGTGAACCCGCAGGACGCCACGATCGAGGTGCGCGGCGGTATCTTCGGACAGTACCAGGAGCGTGAGCGGGAAGGCGTACTGCGCCGGCAGAACCGGCCCATCGGCGACTTCGAGTACACTGTGGACCTGCCGAGCGACATCGACGCGAACCGGGTCGAGGCGATGTACAACGACGGCGTGCTGACGGTGACCGTCGGCAAGGCGCGGAGCGCCCAGCCACGCCGGATCGAGATCAGCGCATCGCCGGGCCGGCAGCACGCCTCCGCTGAAGGACACAAGGGCGGCAAGAAGGACGGGCACCGGGCCTGACCGATCTCGACGCCGGCCTTCGCCGGCCTGCCGTCATGGCCGGCGGGGGGGCGGCGGCTCCGCACCGGTAGCGACAGGTTGTCCGGAGGGTACGGCCGGGTCGATCCTGGAGGCGTGATGAGCCCGGAAGGATCGCGTAACCGCCATGCCCGGCGCCCATCGGGCACCACGAACCGGCTGGTGCTGGCGCTGCTCCGCTCGCCGCTGTACCGGCTGCTCGGTGGTGGACTGTGTGAGCTGTCCTACCCGGGGCGGCGGACCGGTCGGCGGATTTCGCTGCCGGTGCTGTACGCCGCCGACGGCGAACGCGTGGTGGTGATCGTCGGCGACGCCCAGGACAAGCGGTGGTGGCGCAACTTCACCGAACCCGGCCCGATCGAGGTCCGGATGGGCAGCCACACCCGCGCCGGCACCGCCCGGATCGTGCCACCGCGCGACCCCGTGTACCCGTCGGCCTGGCAGCTCTACGCCGAGCGGCACCGGATCGCCCAGCAGCCGACCGACCAGCTGCTCCTGATCGACCTGTCCTCGTCGATCTAGGAAGAATGGTGCCCAGCACGCCCGTTTTGTCCCACCATTCGTCCTAGATCGACGAGGCGGGGCGGGGGGCCGGGGGCGGGGGCGGGGGGCGGGGGCGGGCGGGGGAGGGGGTTAGCTGGAGGCGCGTTGGATTAGGCGGGTTTGCAGGATGGTCGCGCGGGGCTCGGTGGTTTCGCCGGTTATTACGCGGACGAGCAGGCGGGTCATCTCCTGGCCGAGCGCCTCGACGGGCTGGTGCACCGAGCTGAGCGGTGGATCCGTGTGGCTCGCGATCGGTGAGTCGTCGAACCCGACGATCGCGACGTCGTCGGGCACCCGACGCCCGCTGGACCTGATCGCGTGGAGTGCGCCGGCGGCGATGGAGTCGGACGCGGCGAAGACGGCGTCCAGGTCGGGGTGGCGGTCGAGCAGGCCCGTCATGGAGAGCTGGCCGCACTCCTGGTGGAACTCGCCGATGGCGACGAGCCGGTCGTCGCCCGGCAGCCCGGCGGCGCGGAGCGCGTCCCGGTACCCGTCCAGGCGGTCGATCCCGGCGCTCATGTCCTGCGGGCCGGCGATGGTCGCCACCTGGCGCCGGCCGCGGCCGAGCAGATGGGCGACCGCGTCGCGGGCGCCGGCCCGGTTGTCGCAGTCGACGTAGTTGACCGCGGCCGAGCCCAGCGGGCGGCCGCTGCGGACCATGGGCAGCCGTAACCGGTCGAAGACGTCGGTGGCCTCCGCGTCGCGGTGGGCCGACAGCAGCAGCGCGCCGTCGACCCGCTCCGCGCGCAGCTGCCTGGCCCAGTCGTGGGCCATGAGCAGGCGCAGCGACAGCCCGGCGGCGTTCAGCTCGGTGGCGATGCCCCGCACGATGCGTGCGAAGAAGGGCGCCGGCAGCTCGGTGGACCCGATCCTGGCCGCCTCGCTTTTCGGGGTAGGCTCGGCGACGATCACCGCGACGGTGCCGGTGCGCTGGCGGGCCAGGTTGCGAGCCGACTGGCTGGGGACGTAGCCCAGCTCGGCGACGGCCTTCTCGACCGCTCGCCGGGTGCGGGGGCTGACCTGGCCGCGACCGTTGATGACGCGGGAGACGGTGGCGCGACCGACACCGGCCAGCGCGGCGACCGCGTCCAGGGTCGGCACCCCGTGATAGTCCGCGGGTTCGGCGGGTCTGCTGTTTGCCACGGTCCGACTCTAGGCTACCGGCACCGGATCCGGAACCGCTTCCATCGCCGGAGTGACCACCAATACATCGTGATCAAGCTATCTAGCAGCGACTTCTTGGTAATCCGCCCTTTACAGACGGTACATGTTGCCGCTACTGTCGCTCGGAGCTGGAACCGCTTCCAGTAGAAGGCGCCGTTTCGCGGATCGACGGGTCCTCGGCTTCCCAGCGGAAGGCGAGCAGAAACGCCGAATTCTCAAGGGTTCAACCATCGAAACGGCCAGGTGGCCACCTGCCACCTGTCGACTGGAACCGCTTCCAGCAGTGATACCCCCAGAGCCGGGAGAACGGATGCGTACCTGCAACCTCAAGTCATCGGCCGTGCTGCTGCTGTGCGGCCTGACACTCAGCGTGGCGGCGGTCGCGGCCTGCGGATCCGGGGACTCGACCACCTCAGGGAAGACCAGGCTGGTGGTCAACTCGTTCGGCGACTTCGGCTACCACGAGCTTTACCAGAGGTACGAGCAGAGCCATCCGAACGTCACGATCGTGGAGCACGTCACCGCCTTCGACGACCACCACAAGAACCTGCTGGCACACCTGCTCGCCGGGTCCGGAGCCGGCGACATCGAGGCGGTCGACGGCGGCTACATGGCCCAGTTCAAGGCCGACGGCAGCAAGCTCGTGGACTTCCGGGCATACGGTGCCAATCCGGCGCAGTGGCTGCCGTGGAAGGCGCAGCAGGCGACCAATGCCGACGGCAAGCTGGTCGGGCTCGGCGCCGATGTCGGCGGGCTGGCCATGTGCTACCGCCGGGACCTGTTCGCGCAGGCCGGCCTGCCCACCAACCGGGACGCGGTGGCCGCGCTGATGCGGGACTGGCCGTCCTACATCGCGACCGGCAAGCGGTTCATGGCCGGCGCGCCACCGGGCGTGGCCTGGTTCGACTCGGGCTCCAACCTGTTCAACGCGATCATCGGGCAGGCTCCGGTCGCGTACACCGCACCCGGCAACAAGGTGGTGGTGTCCAGTAACCCGGCCGTCAAGCAGGCCTTCAATCTCGCGGTCGCGGGGGTACAGGCGGGCGAGTCGGCCAAGCTGTCCACGTTCAGCCAGCAGTGGAACGCCGGCTTCCAGCGCGGGTCCTTCGCGACGATCGCGTGCCCGGCCTGGATGACCGACACCATCAAGCAGAACGCGCCGCAGACGGGCGGGAAATGGGACATCACCACGATCCCGGGTGGCGGCGGCAACTGGGGCGGCTCGTTCCTGACCGTGCCCAAGCAGGGCAGGCACCGCGCCGAGGCGGTCGCGCTGGCGAAGTTCCTCACCGCGCCGGAGCAGCAGCGCTGGATCTTCCGTACCCAGGGGCATCTCCCCAGCCAGACCGCGCTCTTCGACGACCCGGCGGTGCTCGGGCAGACCAGCCCGTTCTTCAACAACGCCCCGACCGGCCAGATCTTCGGCGCGGCGGCGAAGAAGCTGCGCCCGCAGTACCAGGGGCCCAGCGACGGCGACATCGGCCCGCTCGTCGGCGAAGGGGTCAACCGGGTCGAGACCGGCAAGCAGAGTCCGCAGGCGTCCTGGCGACGGGTCCTGACGGACGTCGACAACGCGGCCCAGGTCTAGCAGCGAGAAAGGACCGACAAGCCCGATGGCAGTCACCGCTCCCCCGGCCCAGGCCGTGCCGACGCGGCCGGAAGCCGGCCCGACAGCGCGGCGCCGCTCCTCCCGCCTGCGGCACAGGCTGGACGTGAAAGGCACCCCGTACCTGTACGTCGCGCCGTTCTTCCTGATCTTCCTGGTCTTCGGGATGTTCCCGATCCTCTACACCGGCTGGATGGCGTTCACCCACTGGAACCGCGACATCCCCGGCAGCAGCCACGAGTTCTACGGGCTGAGCAACTTCATCCGCCTCGTTCACGACGAGTACTTCTGGAACGCGCTGCGCAACACCGTCGCCATCGGCGTGCTGGCGGCCGGCCCGCAGCTGTTGCTCGCCATGTGGATCGCCCACCTGCTGCACCGCCGGTTGCGGGGCCGCACGTTCATCCGGATGGGCGTGCTGCTGCCCAACGTCACGTCGGTCGCCGCGGTCGGGCTGATTTTCGCGGAACTGTTCGGCCGGGACTTCGGCCTCATCAACTGGATGCTCAGCCTGGTCGGCCTCAGCCGGATCGACTGGCAGGCGGGTACCGCGCAGTCCTGGATCGCCCTGGCCGTGATGATCATCTGGCGGTGGACCGGGTACAGCGCGCTGATCTACCTCGCCGCGTTGCAGACCGTCCCCGACGACCTGTACGAGGCCGCGGACCTCGACGGCGCGGGCACGCTCCAGAAGTTCCGCAACATCACCGTCCCGGCGCTGCGGCCGACGATCATCTTCACGGTGATCATGTCGACCATCGGCAGCATCCAGCTGTTCACCGAACCGCTCATGTTCAACCCCGGACTGAGCCCGACCGGCGGCAACTCCCGGCAGTTCCAGACCCTGGCCATGTACGTGTACGAGCAGTTCTGGAGCCACGGCAAGTACTCGTACGCGGCCACGGTGTCCTGGGCCATGTTCATGATCATCATTGTGGCGGTCGGTGGGAACTACCTGCTGTCCCGACGTATCCGGAGCACCACGTGACTGTGATCCCCTTCCGCGCGTCCTCCCGGCCCGGCCGCAAGCCGTCACCACCCGGCAAGCGTCGCGCCGGGCTGCCGACCTACCTGCTGCTCGCCGCCATCGTCGCGGTGTCGGCGTTCCCGCTGTACTGGTCGCTGGTGGCCTCGTCCAACGACGACTCCGTGATCGGTCGCTGGCCGCCGACGCTGCTGCCCGGCACGCACCTGTGGGAGAACCTCCGGCAGGCGTTCACCCAGGCCGCGTACGGTCAGGCGCTGCTCAACTCGATCATCATCGCCACCACGGTCACGTTCTCGGTCGTGCTCACCAGCACGCTGGCCGGTTTCGCGTTCGCGAAGCTGCGGTTCAAGGGCAGCAACGCGATGCTGGGGTTCCTCGTCGTGACCATGATGGTGCCGGCCCAGTTGGGCATCATCCCGCTGTACATCATGATGTCGCAGTGGTTCGGCTGGACCGGCCATCTCCAGGCGGTCATCGTCCCGATGACCACGTCGGCGTTCGGGGTCTTCCTGATGCGCCAGTACCTGTCCGAGGCGCTGCCCAACGAACTGCTGGAGGCAGGCCGGGTCGACGGCTGTTCGACCACCCGGCTGTACTGGCACATCGTGCTGCCCGTCGCCCGGCCGGTGGCCGCGGTGCTCGGACTGTTCACCTTCATGGGTGCCTGGAACGACTTCTTCTGGCCGTTGCTCGCGCTCGGCCAGGACAACCCGACCGTCCAGGTCGCACTGTCCACTCTGGCCGGTGGGTACTACATGAACTACTCGCTGGTGCTCACCGGAACGCTGATCAGCACCGTACCGATCCTGCTGGTCTTCGCCGTTCTCGGCCGGCAGATCATCGGCGGCATCATGCAAGGAGCGATCAAGGGATGACGATCTCGTCGACGGCCGCCAGGGCCACTGACACGTTGCCGTTCCCGCCCGGATTCGTGTGGGGCGCCGCGACGTCCGCGTACCAGGTCGAGGGGGCGGCGGACGCGGACGGCCGGGGTCCGTCCATCTGGGACACCTTCGCCCGGACACCGGGGCGGGTCCTGGGCGGCGACACCGGTGCCGTCGCGGCCGATCACTACCACCGGTGGCGCGAGGACGTGGCGCTGATGGCGCGGCTGGGGCTGTCCGCGTACCGGTTCTCCATCGCCTGGCCCCGGATCCAGCCGGGTGGCCGGGGCCCGGTCAACCTCAAGGGCATCGAGTTCTACTCCCGGCTCGTGGACGAACTGCGCGAGCACGGCATCACCCCGGTCGCCACGCTGTACCACTGGGACCTTCCGCAGACGTTGCAGGATGGCGGCGGTTGGGGACACCGGGACACCGCGCGGCGGTTCGCCGAGTACGCCGGGCTGATGGCCGACGCCCTCGGCGACCGGGTCGACGTGTGGACCACGCTGAACGAGCCGTGGTGCTCGGCGTTCCTCGGGCACGCGTCCGGCGAACACGCGCCCGGCGACACCGATCCCGCGTTGGCGCTGCGCGCCGCCCACCACCTGCTCCTGGCTCACGGCCTGGGCGTCCAGGCTCTGCGCGCATCCCTACCGCCGCCCGCCCAGGTCTCCATCACGTTGAACTTCGCCCAGGTCCGCGGCGCCCCCAGCGCCCCCAGCGCCCCCGCTGTCGTCGATCAAGGAGAAATGTACACGGTACGGAGATCAAACCGTGTACATTTCTCCAAGATCGGCGAGGAGGAGGCCGCCGCCACCGACGACTCTGTGCGGCGGGTGGATGGGTTGGCCAACCGGTTGTTTGTCGAGCCGGTGCTACGTGGGCGCTACCCCGCCGATGTGCAGGCGGATACCGCCGGCTTCACCGACTGGTCGTTTGTGCGCGCCGACGACCTCGCCGTCATCGCCACCCCGATCGACCTGCTCGGCGTCAACTACTACGCGCCGACGCACGTGGCGGGCCGCCGCGAACCCGTGGCCCCGGCCGCCTCCCCCTGGCCGGCGTGCGAGACCGTCGAATTCCGCGACCCGGGGCTGCCGACCACCGCGATGGGGTGGCCGATCGACGGTAGCGGCCTCTACGACCTGCTCGTCCGGCTGCACCGCGACTACCCCGGGGTGCCGCTCGCGGTCACCGAGAACGGCGCCGCGTTCGACGACCGGGTCGACACGGACAGCCGGGTCGACGACGGTGACCGGGTCTCCTACCTGCGCGAGCACCTCGCCGGCTGCCGCCGGGCCATCGCGGACGGCGTGGACCTGCGCGGGTACTTCGTGTGGTCGCTGCTGGACAACTTCGAGTGGGCGTACGGGTACCGCCGGCGGTTCGGCATCGTCCACGTCGACTACGCCACCGGTACCCGCGTCCCGAAGCGCAGCGCGTACTGGTACCGCGACGTCATCGCACGGCGGGGACTTCCGCACGATGGTTGACACCTTGTGGCTCGTCCCCCATTTCCACTACGACCCGGTGTGGTGGAACACCCAGGCCGGCTACACCCAGACCTGGGACGAGCGGCGGCTGTCCGGTGCCCGGTTCGCCTGGCCCGGCCACAGCGCGTTCACTCTGGTCAAGGCGCACCTGGCGAAGGCGTGCAAGGACCCGGGGTACCGCTTCGTCCTGGCCGAGGTCGACTACCTCAAGCCGTACTGGGACACGTACCCGGAAGACCGTGCCCTGATCCGGCGGCTGATCCGGGACGGCCGGCTGGAGCTGGTCGGCGGCACCTACAACGAGCCCAACACCAACCTCACCGGCGTCGAGCCGACGATCCGCAACGCGGTACACGGCGTCCGGTTCCAGCGGAACATCCTCGGCGGCGCCCCGGAAACCGCGTGGCAGCTCGACGTGTTCGGCCACGACCCGCAGTTCCCGCAGGTGATGTCCGGCGCCGGGCTGACGTCGACCGCGTTCGCCCGCGGCCCGTACCACCAGTGGGGTCCGATGCTGACCAGCTGGAACATCCGCGAGCACCGCAAACCGTTCGCGCCGACCCAGTTTCCCACCGAGTTCGAGTGGGTGGCGCCCAGCGGCGACGGGCTGCTTACCCACTACATGGCAGCGCACTACGCGGCGGGGTTCAGCCTGGACACCGCCCAGACGCCCCGGGCCGCGGCGGACGACCTGCACGAGCTGTTCACCGTCCTGCGCCCGGCCGCCGCCACCGGCAACGTCATGATCCCGATGGGCAGCGACTTCACCCCGCCGATGCGGTGGATCACCGAGCTGCGGTCGGCGTGGCGCGAACGGTACCCGCACGTCCAGCTCCGCTGCGGCCTGCCGCGGGACTTCTTCGCCGCCGTGCGGGCCGGGTTCGCGGCGCGCGGTGTCCGGCCGACGCCGCAGACCCGGGACATGAATCCGGTCTACACCGGCAAGGACGTCACCGCGATCGACACCAAGCAGATCCACCGCCTGGTCGAGTCGCTGCTGCTGGACGCCGAGAAGTGGGCCACGTTCGCCACGCTGCACGGCGCGCGCCACCCCGCGGCCGCGCTGGACAAGGCGTGGCGGCTGCTGCTGTTCGGCGCCCACCACGACGCGGTCACCGGTACCCAGTCCGACCAGGTGTACCTCGACCTGCTGGCCGGCTGGCGGGAAGCGCACGACCTGGCGTCTCATGTGGACGGTGCGGCCCGTCGGCACCTGGCCCGGCACGTCGACACCGGCGGTGCCGGCATCCCGGTCGTCGTGTTCAACCCGCTGGCCTTCCCGCGTACCGACGTCGTCAGCGCCGAGGTGGATGCCGCTGCCGGGTTCACGCTCGTCGACGAGAGCGGCACGCCGGTCCCGTACCTCGCCGAGACGGAGACACTGATCCGCTGGGTGGCGCACGACGTGCCGTCGCTGGGCTACCGCACCTACCGGCTGGTGCCGGGCGACGCCCGACCCGCCGCGTGGCAGCCGGCCCGACCCGCCGCGTGGCAGCCGGCCCGACCCGCCGCGTGGCAGCCGGCCCGACCCGCCGCCTGGCAGCCGGTCGGCGGCACCAGCATCGCCAACGACCGGTACCGGCTCACCGCCGACCCGGCCCGGGGCGGCGCGCTCACCGAGATCACCGACCTGGCCGGCGGCCGCGACCTCCTCCCGCCCGGGCGGGTGGCGAACGAACTCGTCTGCGTCGACGAGCACCGCGACCACCCGGAGTTCGGCGAAGGCCCGTGGCACCTGCTGCCCGCCGGGATCCGCTGGCGCGGCGGCGACGTGGCAGCGACGGTCACGGTCGAGCGCAGCCCGATCGGCGAACGCGTCACCGCCAGCGCGGTGGTCGACGGTTGCCGGTACACCCAGCACATCACGCTGTGGTACGGGCTGGACCGGATCGACTTCGCGACCCGCATCGACGAGTTCACCGGCACCGATCAACTTCTGCGGGTACGGGTGCCGTGCCGTGTACCGGGCGGCATGCCGGTCAGCGAGACGGCGGCGGCCGTCATCGGTCGCGGGTACGCGCTCCTCGACGCCGACGCGGCCGTCCACCCGTGGACGCTGGACAACACCGCCCACCGGTGGTTCGGGCTCGGCGCCGCGCTCACCGTCCACCTCCACGATCTGCACGGCCGTCCCGAGCGCTCCCGGGCCGTGTCGATCGCCGAGATCGTGGTCCCTGACGGCGACGAGGGCGACGACGGCACCCGCCGGCTCGCCGTCGCGCTGGTGCACGCGGGCGTCACCGCCACGGTCACCCCGGCGGCCGGCAACCGGTACGGGTCGCTGGACACCGACTCCAACCTGCCCGACTGCCGCGTCGCTGTCGGTACACCGCAGCGCAACGGGTTCGTCGCCGGCCTGTTCGCCGGGACGCCACCGAACTTCCGCGCTGAACTGGACGCCCAGCTCGCCGCCACCGGGACGGCCCGGCTGTGGGTACCGGCGGCTCGGCCGCTGGGCGCGGCGTGGCGGCCGGGCGCAGACCTACGCGGTACCCGCGACCTACCCGTCCTCGTGGTCGCCGGCACCGACCCACAGACCGAGGACCGGGCGGTCGCCGAGCTGATCGACGACCTTGCGGACGCGCGGGTACACGTCACGCAGCCGGCGGCCCTGCACCGCGCCGAGACAACCGTCGACGACTACGCGGTCGCGCTCGTCAACCGGGGTACACCGGGCTTCGCCATCGAGCCGGACGGCACGTTGAACATGTCGCTGGCCCGGGCGTGTACCGGCTGGCCGACCGGTACCGCGATCGACTTCCCGGATCACAAGGCGCCGGGCGGGCGGAGTTTCCAGCACCCCACCAGCCGGCGCTTCGAGTACGCGCTGGTCAGTGGGCCCGGCGGCTGGCGCGCCGCGGGGTTCACCGGCGCCGGGCAGGCGGTCAACCACCCGCTGGCGGCGACGGTCGTGCCGGCCGGCGGCGGTCGGCTCCCGGCGACCGGGTCGTTCCTGACGGTCGAACCCGCGCGCAGCCTCGCCGTCACCGCGGTCACGCCCGCCGACGGCGGCACCCCCGGTCTGATCGTGCGTGGCTACGAGCCGCACGGCCGGAGCGGCCGGGCGACGGTCCGCCTGACCGGCGGTGTCGTCTCGGCCACGGCGACAGACCTCATTGGCCGCCCGGGAGCGGAGCTGTACCACGACGGCCACGCCGTCGAGATCGCCACCCGGCCGTACACAATCACGTCGCTCACCCTGCGTCCGGCGCGGCTGGAACCCGGCACGGCACCGCTTCACCCCGACACCGAACCGGTGCAACCCGTCTTCACCCGGTACTGGCTGCACAACAGCGGCCCGGCGCCGATGGGCGACCTGCCGGTCACGGTCACCCTGCGGCCGGACGACAGCACGTCGCACCTGTACGCGCAGATCGCCAGCAGCCTCCCCGACAACCGCACGGTGGACCTGCGGATCCGGCCGCCGGAGAGGTGGCTGGCCAGCCCGGAGTCGAAGCACGTCACGGTGCCGGCCGAGGGCTACACCACGGTTGCGGTCACGGTGTCGCCTCCGGACGGCGCCGCGCCCGGCTGGTACGCGATCTCGGCGACCATCGACGACCGGGACCAGGAACTGCGCGACGTACTCCTGGTGCCCGTCGGCGACGCGGTGGCCGAGCCGCTGCTGGGCGCCCGCAGCGAGCCGGGCCAGCTGGTCCTCGCCCCGGGTGGCCGAGGGCGGATCGCCGTCCAGGTGTCGCACGCGCTGCGCACGCCGATCGAGGGGTACGTCCAGCTCATCACCCCGCACCACGGCTGGCCGCTGACCGGCGATCCGGTCCGCGCGTTCACCGCCCGCCCCGGCTGCTGCGCGCGGATCGAGTTCCCGGTCACGGTTCCGGCCGGCTTCCCGCCCGGCGAGTTCTGGGCCAAGCCGAAGGTCTGCGCGTACGGGCAGATCGCATACGCGGAGCCGGTCCGGATCCGGATCAGCGCGGGTTGAACGTCGAGGCGTCGGCCAGCCGCTGCCAGAGTTCGCGCTCGGTGTCGGTGAGCCGCTTCGGTACCGTGATCTTGACTTCGGCGTACAGGTTGCCGGCGCTGCCGCGCGGGTTGGGCATGCCCCGGCCGCGCAGCCGCAGCCGCCGCCCGGACGACGACCCGGCGGGTACCTTGATCTCCACCCGCCCGCCCGGAGTGTCGATCGGCACGGTGGCGCCGAGCGCCGCCTCCCACGGGGTGACGGGCAGGTCGACGGTGACGTCCCGCCCGTCGACCCGGTAGCGCGGATGTGCCGCCAGCCGCACCGCGAGGTACAGGTCGCCGCGCGGCCCACCGCCGAACCCGTCGCCGCCCTGCCCGGCGAGCCGGATGCGCTGCCCGTCGGTGACGCCGGCCGGGATGTTGACCTCGAAGCTGCGCACCCCGGACGGGGTCTGGAGGCTGATGGTGCGCCGGCCGCCGGTGTACGCGTCCTCGACGCTGAGTTCGATCTCGGCTTCGGTGTCCATGCCGGCCATCGGCACCTGGGCACCGAATCCACCGGCACGGTCCGCTCCGAAGAACCCGCCGAACAGGTCCTCCAGGTTGATCCCGTCCAGGTACACCCGACGACCGCCCGCGGCGGAGTCCGGCGGAGGGAACGGGCTGGTGGCGTCCGGGTCGTAGTCCTCGGGGACCTGCCGCCAAGCGTCACCGAACCGGTCGTAGCGGACCCGCTTCTTGGGGTCCGACAACACCTCGTACGCCAGATTGATCTGCTTGAACGTATCCTCGGCGTCGGCGTCCTTGTTGACGTCGGGGTGGAACCGGCGGGCCAGCTTGCGGTACGCCCGCTGGATCTCCTCCTGGCCGGCGGACCGCTCCACACCGAGGACCTGGTAGTAGTCGCCTGTCTTCGTAGCCACCTACGCGTGCTCCTGCTCGTTCGCTATGGCCTGCTCCACCCGGCGACGCCCGGCCTGGCGGTGCCGGGGCGGGTGTCACCACGTCTGTACAAGACGCCCGAGCCGCGCGCGCATTCCCAAACCTGAGTCTGATCCGCTCAACTTCTGGGACGGTGTCAGTCCGGTAGGCGGAGCCGATCGGGTTCGATCCCGCGGTTGACCCTGGTGTCGACCGTGGACGTCGGGGCCGCGTGGCGTCACCGTGCCGTGCCCGCCTTCGCCCCGTGCCCGGGGCAGCGGCGACCCGGCGACCCGCTTGTCCACCAGCAGCGACTCGACGCCGTGCCGGGACAGCAGCAACGAGGAGGTCAGTCCGGCCGGGCCACCGCCGACGATCAGGACAGGTACTTCGGTCATGGTCACACTCCGGTGGTTGTCAAGAAAGCCGGACCGACCCACCGGCAGCGCCAGGCGATGGCCACCAAGGACCAGATCGCCGGCGCCGCGCGGGGCCTGTTCGCCGCGCAGGGCTATGTCGCGACCACCATCGCGGCGATCGCGGACGCGGCCGACATCCCGGCTCCGACGATCTACTCCGCCTTCGGCAGCAAGGCCAAGATCCTGCAAGCCGTCGCCTGGGGTCTCACCATGACCCTCGACGTCGATCGCAGCCATGACGAGGCCCTCGCGCAGACCGATCCCGCGGAAGGACTGCGCCTGGCCGCGAATATCCAGCGCCGCCAGTTCGAGCTGATGTACGACGTCATCGCCGTCTACCAGGAAGCCGCGCGCACCGATCCGGAGATCGCGGCGGATGTCCAGCAGATCATGGGAAACCGGGAAACGGCGTTCCGGCGCCACGTCCAGTCCATCGCCGCGCACCTCGCGCCGGGTGTCACCGTCGACGACGGCGTCGACATCTATCTCGCCCTCGTGCTACCGGAGATCTACCGCACCCTGGTTGCCGAACGCCGATGGGCGGTCGACCGGTACGAGAAATGGCTCGCCGACTCCCTGATCCACCAGCTGTTGCGCGACTGACGCCGGGGCGGCGCGGTCATCGGGTCAGAGCGCTGTCGGCGGCACCCGCGTAAAGCTCGGCGGCGCGCCAGCAGTACCAGGCGGCCACCGACCGGTAGGGCCGGAATGGCTCGCCGAGCGGTTCGAGCTGCTTCGCGGTCGGCATCGGGATCCCCCAGGCCAGCCCGTACCCTCGCCGCACCCCGAGATCTCCGGTCGGCCAGATGTCCAGCCGGCGCAGTTGGAACAGCAGGAACATCTCGGACGTCCACCGGCCGATCCCGCGCACCGTGGACAGCCTGGCGATGATCTCCTCGTCGCTCCGCCGGGCCAGGCCGCGCGGGGACAGCACCACCGTCCCGTTCAGACCTCTCGATCGCGGCGGGCAGCTCGGACGTGGCGGCGAGGAGTCCCGATCCGATCGCCGCAGATCGACTTCGGCGGGCGGCTAGCGGATCACCACACGAAGACCCGCTGATTGCGGCGACGCCAGCCGAGTAGCGTGCGGAACGCGAAGCCGACCGCGAGCAGCGCGCTGCCCACGGTCAACGCTGTGGCCGGCGCGGAGCCGGAGAGCGGCTTGTGCGCCTTGGTGGTGGTGTGGTGGTTGGACGCGGGCGCGGTCGGAATGCCGGCGGCACCGTTCGCTGCCCCGTCGCCGGTCGGGTCGTAACCGGCATCGGGGTGGTACCCGTCCGGGTCCGCCACCGGTTGCCCGCCGCCGTCGGGTGCCGTGCCCTGGCCGGTGGTCTGCTGACCCTGATCCTGCGACGTCTGACCCTGCGACGTGCCGGTCGGACCGTTGGCCGGCTGCCCGCCGTGCGCGGCGCCGGCCGAGGTCGACGACAGGCCACCGTTGGACTGGCCACCGTTGGACTGGCCACCGTTGGACTGGCCACCGTTGGACTGGCCACCGTTGGACTGGCCACCGTTGGACTGGCCACCGTTGGACTGGCCACCGTTGGACTGGCCACCGTTGGACTGGCCACCCTTCGAGGCGCCCGGCGGCGCGGCCGACCGCGTCGGTAGGAAGAGGTTCGGCGACGGGCTGGCTGAGCGGCTTGCTGAGTGGCTCGCCGGGTGGCTCGCCGGGTGGCCCGCCGGGTGGCTCGGCGGGGCCGAGTGCGTCGGCCGGGTCGACCGCGACGGTTGCGCCGAGGGGCTTGGCGCCCTCGGCGGCGGGGCCACGTTGGCGAACCGCGCGTCGATCGCGACGCCCTGCTTGTTGGTCACCAGGGTGACCGGGTTCTTGGTCTTCAGCAGCTTGCCGCAGTCGAGCGTGTCGAAGGTGCCGCCGAGGCGTTGGGCGAGGAACGTGAACAGGTTGCTGGCGGCGCCGGGATCGGGAGACTTCCCGCGCCGGGTGAGGTTACGGTCCTTCTCGGTACGCGCCGGCCCCGCGCTGGCCAGGTCGGCACAGTACGCCTGGGTCGTGTCGGTGGCGGTGTTCAGGGCCGGCTGGCCGACCCCGGCCCGATACAGATTCGTCTTGCGTACGCTCGGCTTGCCGTTGACCACGGACATCGGGTCGTTCAGCGGTACCAGCGCGACCGGTGCGGCTTGGAAGGCGGCGGCCTGGAGTTCGTTGAGCGCCAGCGACGTTGTGGTGCGGCCCGGCTGGGCGAGATCCGGCGCGGTGAACGGGGTACAGCCGAGAGCCGGGTCCAGGAAGTCGTCGAGCAGCGCGTTGTCGCTGCCGTTGATCAGGATCTGGGCGCCCTGGCCGGCCAGCGCCGACTCGTTGGCGGCCGTGTTCTGTGCGGTGCTGCCGTCGGGGAGGAACAGGTAGGTGCTGGTGACGTTGTCGCTCTGGTCCGCGTCGACCAGGCCGAAGTCGCGGACGGTCGGGCAGGGCAGGCCGTCGCGACCGGTGCCGGGTGACGGGATCCGCAGCCGGCCCGCGCGTATGGCGGCCGTGGCGGCGGCGAAGAAGTTCGGCGCGTTGCAGTACGCGTACTGGCCGAAGATCGACTTGTCGAGGCCGTTGACGCATCCACCGATCGACAGGCTCTGCTGAGTACCGCGAAGGACCAGATTGTCCCCGTCGAACCCGAACCAGATGCCGACCACCGCGCCGGCCGGCAACCGGATCGCGGCCGGCCTCACCGCCGGACGCTTGCCACGGTCGACGACCAGCGGGTCGTACACGGACACCGCACCGGTGGCCGGATCCAGGATCGTGGCCTGGACGAACGCCGCGGTGTCCGGGTTCGTCTCGTGGCACCGGCCGGCCAGTTCGTACGGTGTCGCCAGGCCCTTGGCGCTCAACGGATCGGCGGGAACGACGAGGGTACAGGTGCTCGCGGTGGTGTCCTGGGCGGCGAAGGCCATCCGGCCGCCGACCACGCTCATCGTGACGAGGCCGGCGAACAGCGCCACCTTCCACGCCAGTCCCCTGGTCCGGCCGGTCCGCCGGCGGGCCGGACCGCGGGACGGACGGTAAGACATCTGGCGGGCCGGCCCGGATCGCCTCCGTGTAGCCACAATGGCACCCCTTGCACAAGCGGCGCCGTCGGCACCCGGCGACGCCATGGTGGGTCCGGGCCGCGCCGCCGGGTGGGATCCGTCGCCACAGCCTCTGCCTGATCTACTCAGGTCGCCCGAACGCTACCCGCCGTAGGGAGATCGACCCATGTACCTAAGGAAAGCCTCAGGTGTTCTTGGCACCGCCCTAATCGTTTCGCCGTCCGACTCGCCGATCTTGGAGAAATGTACATGGTTTGATGATCAAAGCATGTACATTTCTCCAAGATCGGCGAGGGGCAGCGCGAGAGGCGGCGAGGCGGCGCGAGGCGGCGTCACGGCTGGGTGGTGGTGAGGTGTAGCAGCCAGTCCCGGTCGGTGCGGATCAGTGCGTACCGGCGCGGGCCGCGCTGGCCGTGCAGCGTGAAGACGATGCGACGGTCGTTGCGGTCGTGCTCCTCCCACCAGCCGGTGTCGGCGATCGACTTGTCGGCGTCGTGGTACGTGAGATGGTCGAGCGCGTGGTCCGGCACGGCGACCGCCAGCCGGTTGTGGCCGGTGTCCACCGGCAGCCCGCGCGGCACCGCCCACGAGCGGAGCACGCCGTTCTCCTCCAGGCGCAGATCGAAGTGATGGCGTGGCTTGTGGTGCTCGTGCAGCACGAAAGCCGGCCCGGGCGGGCGAGCGGCGGCACGGTCCGAGGCGCGGTCCGATCCGGCGCGGTCCGATCCGGCGCGGTCCGATCCGGCACGGTCCGATCCGGCGGTCACAGCCGAAGGGTATGCCGCCACCAGCCGCACGTCGCGTTCGCGGTTCCCACCGGGCGATCTTGCCAAATCGCCACGCACAGCCGCTGTTGCGATTAGGTTTCGCCTTAGTGGGAGGCGATTCTGCCAGGTCGCGGGCTGGCCGTGACCGACGCCACCACGAATCTCCGGGGGGAAGTCATGTCCGTTCAGGCTGGCACGTTGCCGGTGAATCACCTGTCCATGCAGCAGCAGTCACCGATGCAGACCTCGTTCGCGGGGCAGACACCGTACCAGCAGGGTTTCTTCGCGCAGCTTCCGATGGGTGCACTCGCGACACAGACTCCGGGCCAGCTCGGGCAGAGCCAGTTCGGACAGCAGAGCCAGTTCGTACAGCAGCAATCGCTGGCCGCTGCCCCGGTGGTGTCGGAGGTGACTCTCCGCCTCGTGTCGACCGCGCTCGCGACGATCACCGAGCAGGTGCGGATGGACCCGCAGGCCCTTCAGGCACTGTACGTACAGGGCCAGCTCACCCCGCAGGCGTACGCCAACGTCCTGGTCGAGGCGGCCCGCCGGAGCGCGCCGATCATCGCCAGTCTGCTCAGCGCCGCCACCACGGGCATCGCGACCGGCACCGGCATCGGGACCGGCATCGGCCATCCGACGGCCGGCTTCGGGTACGGCACCCACCAGCATGCCTTCACCACACCGTACGGGCAGCCGATCACCCAGCAGCACGCCTGGCAGACGCCGTACGGACAGCCGTTCAGTCCCACCATGGGCATACCGATCAGCCCGCTCGGATAACAACCAGCATCCGTGCCGTCGTGGCGGCTGCCCGGCTCCGGCCGGCAGCCGTCGACGGCCGGTACTAAAGCGGCCCGGCTCAGGCGGCCTGGTCTTCGTGGTGAGAGGACTCATGTGACATGACCGACCCAAAGGCCGGTGCGAACGGTGAGCCGGGTGCGGCCGGCGCGGCGCGCGGCGGCGCGACCAAGGGAACCGATGAGACCGTACGGTATCTGGTGGCCGCCCGGCCGATGCCAGCCGCCTCCGCCGGGGTCGGACCGCTGGACGTCGGCCGGCTCGCCGAACTGCTGGCGGCCGAGCCGGGGGTACGCGTCCTGGACCGGATCGCCGACACCGGCCCGGAGGCCGCCGCCCGGGCGCCGGTCGGCTGCCCGCCGGTCCTCGTGGTGACGGCGCCCGCGGGCGTGGCGGCCCGGTGGATGGCGTCGCCGCAACTGATGGTCGAGCCGGACGCTCCGCTGGCGTACACCCACCCGAACCCGATCGCCTCGGCGTTCACCGCGCCGGATCCGGCCGTCCTGGTGGCCGCGGCCGAAGAGGAGAAGATCACCGTCGTCGTCCGCGGTCCGGACGACGAACCGGTCCCAGGCGCCGCCATCTACCTGCTGGGCAACGCGTGGCCGGCGGCGGCCACCACGAACGCCGACGGCCGGGCCACGCTGCGCATGCCGGCCGGCGGTACGGTCACCGGCCTGTGGGTGCGACCCAGGTCCGGGTACTGGCCGGTCGCGGTCGACCGGCCGCGGCTGTCCACCCAGAGCGACAACCTCATCGCGGCGACCCCGCTGGAGGCGACGTTCGACGGCTTCCCGAAGCGGAAGGCGGTCAGTTGGGCGGTCCAGGCGCTGCGCCTGCACGAGATCGCGCCGACGCTGCGCGGCCACGGCGTGAAGCTCGCCCTCGTCGACTCCGGGGTGGCCAACACGCACCCCGAACTGGACGGCCAGGTCACCCGGGGCGTCGACCTCGTCTCCAGCAGTGAGAACGGCTGGGCGTCGGACGTGCTCGGGCACGGTACGGCGTGCGCGGGCATCATCAGCGCCGCCGACGACCTGGGCATCGACGGGGTGGCCGTCGACGCCGAGGTGCACGTCCTGAAGGTCATGCCCGGCGGGCGGATCAGCCATCTCCTCAAGGCCCTCGACCACTGCATCCGGGAACAGGTCGACGTCGCTCAGCTCAGCGTCGGTACCCTCGTCGCGTCCGAACTGGTCGCGCTGAAGATCGCCGACGCCCGCACCGCGGGCGTGCTCTGCGTGGCGCCGGCCGGCAACACCTCGTCCGGGCCGGTCACCTTCCCGGCCAGCCTGCCCACGGTGCTCGCCGTGGGCGCGGTGGGCCGGGCCGGCACCTTCCCGCCGGACAGCCACCGCCCCGGCGACCTCGGGCCGGCCGATCGCGACGGCCTCTTCGTGCCCGGATTCACCGCGGCGGGGCCGGAGGTCGACGTGTGCGCGCCCGGCGTCGCGGTGATCTCGACGGTACCGCCGGACGGGTACGCGATGCTGGACGGCACCGGGATCGCCGCCGCGTACATCACCGCGCTCGCCGGCCTGGTGTTGGCGCACCACGACGACTTCCGGGCCCGGTACCCGCGCGGCCCGGCCCGGGTCGACCGGCTGGCGCAGCTGATCAGCGCCAGTTGCCGGCCGGTCGCGGCGCTGGGCAGCCGCACCGGAGCCGGCATGCCCGACGCACGCAGCGCGCTGGCGGCGATCGAGCCGATCCCGCTGGACTGGTCGGGCATCATGTTCAGCCAGATGCGCCTCGACCTGAGCCGCGCCGGTCTGGTCGGGATGCCGCCGGCCGGTCCGCCTGCCGGCCCGCCGATCTGGCCGGCGGACTGGCCCAACCAGTAGACACCGAACGCAGGCCGGCCACGCGACCGTCGCGTGGCCGGCCTGTCTACTGTGCCTTCTATGGGGACCGCGATCCGGCGGCGGGCGCTGCTGTCCACGGCCTCGCTCCGACGCGGTGGGCCAGCTACGTCCACTTCGGACCGTGAGGGACGCGGCGGCTCCCCGTACCGTGGGAACCGCCGCGTCGTGGTGCGCTTTCGATCTGGGTCAGCCCCAGTTGGCCGTCGCCCAGTTGCTGGATGCCCAGTTCTTCGACTCCCAGTTGCGGGAAGCCCAGTTCTTGGCGTCCCAGGTGCTGGCCGACCAGTAGTGTCCGGACCAGTCGTCGCTGGACCAGTAGTGGCCCGACCAGTAGTGCCCGGACCAGGAGGTGTCCGGCCACGGCTCGTTGGCCCACGTCGAGCCCGCCCAGGCAACGGTGGCCCAGGTCTTGGACGCCCACGAGGTACCGGTCCAGCCGTCACCGGCCACGTTGACGCCCATCCACTGGCCGCCCTTCCATGCGGTACCGGCGTTGCTGGCGGCGGCCCACCTGGCCGAGTCGAACGGGCCGAAGACCGTCGACTGTCCTTGCAGGATGGTGTTGTCATCGACGACGTGGCTGCTGCCGCGGGCGGTCTCCAGGGAGCCCAGGCCGCTGGAGAAGTCGGTCAGGGCGTCGTACTTCGGCGCCTTCTTCTTCAGCGCGTTGGTGAGGTTCAGCTCGCCGTACGTGACGTTCTTCGCGCTCTTGATCGGCGTCGCGCTCTGGCGCAGCCACTCACGCAGCTCGTGCGGCGGCGTGCTCGGCGACTTCTGCAACACCAGCGCGACCGCGCCCGCTACCACCGCGGCGGCCTGCGACGTGCCGCTGCCCCGGAACAGGGTGGTACCCACCTCGGCGGCGGGGTACGTGGCGTCGATGTACGAGCCGGGATCGCGCACCGAGACGACCGACTCACCGGGTACGACGATGTCGAGCGGCGTGGTCGGATCGGTCGAGGTGAACGTGGACAGCGTGTCGTCGCTCTGGTTGGTCGTACCCTGGGTGGCTACCGACCCGACGGTCAGCACGAACCGGTCCACGCCGGGCGAGTCGACCCGGCCGAACGAGCTGCCGTTGTTGCCCGCCGCGGCCACGACGGCGATCCCCGCCTTGCCGGCGTTCTCCACGGCCAGCAGCAGCGGATCGTTGGTGGGATCGGCGATCGCGTCGGTGCCGTATGCCAGGCAGACCACCTTGATCGGGTTGGCCGGATCGTCGTTGCGGTGTGCGACCACCCAGTCGAGTGCGGCGATCACCTGCGACACGTCGACGGTGCCGTTGGCCGTGCCGACCTTGATCGAGGTGAGCTTCGCGCCGGGGGCGATGCCGCGTAGCCCGCTGCTCGGATCGTTGCCGACCATGATGCCGGCCAGATGGGTACCGTGCCCGTAGGTGTCCAGGTAGCGCAGGTCGGCCGACTGGGACTCGAACGACAGGTCCGGCCCGTTGACGATGTGCGACGCCGGCAGGCCGGGCGCCGGGACGACACCGGTGTCGATGAGTGCGATGCCGACACCGGTACCGTCAAGGTTGCTCGGTACCCCGATGATTTTGGCAATGTCGGAGATCTGGTTGCCGGTCCCCGATGCCCACTGGTTGCCCGCCCACACGCTGGATACGCCGGTCTGCCCGTGCGGCGGCCCCGACCGGACCGCGGCCGCGACCGGCACGCTCGAACTGGTGGATGCGACCAGAGCGGCGACAATTCCCGACGCGGCGAACAGTGTTGCGGCGGTTTTCAGTCGCCGGGTCGACCGCGGCCGAGCTGATCGCGGCCGGTGCCAAAGCTTCCCTGACACGCGCGTACTCCTTCCATGGACAGCCACGAGACTCCGTGGCCGGCGCTACTCAGAATCCGCGCGGGGTTACGTCCAGTCACTAGCGCCGGAGCCCAAAGGCCCGGTCGTGGGACACGGAATGGCGCACCGGCTTACAGGTGAGCGGCAGGGAGAGGAGCTTGACGCCGTCCTACTTGACGGTTGTCTATATAGCTAACCGTTATCTCAGGAGCCGTCATGCAGGAAGTGGTCGTGACGTTGACCGCCGTGCCGACGCGGTTCGGCGCCCGCCGGTCGGTGAGCGGAATCCTCCAGGCTGAGCGGGCGTGAGCCACTACACGATCCTGGGCCACTACACGATGTAGTGTAACGTCATGAGCGAGCCGACCCAGCCGTGCCTGGCGGATGTAACGGCCGGGCCTGTCCTACCGGCGACAGCCGTGTCGCGCTGGCGGTCGCTCAGTCGCCGCACCGCCGTCCTGGTCACGACCACCCTCGCGGCGGTCACCGCCCTGGCCGGCCTGGGCTACCAGCCGCTGTCCTGGGACGAGGCGGTGACGCTGTCGGCGGCCCGGCACCCGCCCGGCCGGCTCCTCGCCCTGCTGACCCACACCGACGCCCCGCTGGGCGGCTACTACCTGCTCATGCACGGCTGGGTGTGGCTTGCCGGGGCGATCGGCATCGTCCCGGCCGAGGGCTGGCTGCGGCTGCCGAGCGGGCTCGCCGCGGTCGCCACCGTCGCGCTGGTCACGAAGCTGGCCGCCGACTGGTACGGGTCGCAGGCCGGGCTGCTCGCCGGTGCCCTGCTCGCCGTCCATCCGCTGTTCGTGTTCTACGCCCACGACGCGCGCCCGTACACGCTGGCGACGATGCTGATCACGGCCGCCACGGTGCTGCTCGTGCGGGCCTGGCACCGGCCCACGGTGGGGCGGATCATCGCGTACACGGCGGTGGCGACGCTCGCCGTGTACGCGCACCTGTTCGCCGCCCTGGTTCTCCTCGTCCACGCGGGGGCCATCGCCGCGCGCGGGCCGCGGCGGGCGGTATGGGCGGCGGCCGGCCTGGTCGGCGCCCTGGCCACCGTGCCGCTGATCGTGGTCGGTGCCCGCCAGACCGGCGAGATCGGCTGGATCCCGGCGCCGTCGCCGGCGGCGGTCACGAGCGTCCTGGCCAAGGTGGCCGGGGGGTACCCGATGGGCGTCGCGTTCGCCGGCATAGCCATCGGAGCCATCGGAGCCATCGGGGCTGTCGGAGCTATCGGGTGGCGGCGGCTTTCCCGGCCGACCCTGTTCGTCCTCGCGTGGGCGGCGCTCACGCCGTGCCTGCTGGTCGCCGCCGACTTTCTGACGCCGGTGCTCGTGGCCCGGTACGCGCTCGTGGCGATCCCTGGCCTGGTCGTCGCGGCCGGCGCGGCGGCGACCCGGACGGGCAGCCGGCTCGCCGCGGCCTGCGCCGTGCTCGCCGTACTGGCCGGCACGGTGACCAGCGCGGTCCAGCAGGCCCAGCCGTACAAGTACGAGGACTTCCGCGCCGCCTCGGACCTTGTCGGTGACACCGCCCACCCCGGTGACGCGGTGGTGTTCGTGCCGGCGTCCACCCGGGTCGGGTTCGGCCGGTACGCCTTGGGCGAGGCCGGGGAGCCGGCGGTGGCCGACGTGGCGCTCAGCCGCGGCGGCGCGCCCCAGGGTGCCGACCGGATCGCTGGCGACGAGATCGCCGCCGCCGCGATCGGCCCGGCGCTCCGACCGCACGACCGGGTGTACCTGGTCGGCGTTCCGCCACGGCGGGCGCTCGGTCGCCCGGCGACCGCCGTCGACCGGGCGAAGGCGCAGGCCCTGCGGCGCGGCTACCGGCTGATCTGGACCCGCGCCTTCGGCGAGGTGACGGTCACGCTGTTCGCCCGCTCCCCCACCGCCGGCTGAGCGAACCCGCACCGGGACCGGGTGCCCGCGACCAGCCGAGCCGCGGGCACCCCCGTTCCGGTCAGAGCGTGCCGGGCAGGACGGCGGTGTGCTCGGCCCGGACGGCCTGCAACTCGCCGGGCGCGATGCCGAGCAGCCGCAGGATGGTCGGCGCGATCTGGGCGGTGGACACGGGCGTGGCGAGCGTACGGCCGTGGTCGGCGCCGGGCCCAACGGGCGCGGCAACGGCTGATCAGAGCTGAGGCGTCAGCGGTCCCCCCGCCTCGCCGCCCAACCCAGCCCGCAGGACGTCCTCGTCCGCCGCGTCCCTCGTACGCGGTCCGCCGGTACGGTGACAGGGCAGCTCAGCACTCACTACTGTTGCCGTGGTGGAAACAGCCGTGCTGGAGACAGCCATGGTCGATACAGCGGTGGCCGCGGAGATCGCGGCCGGCGCGGATGGATCGCGCCGGTGATCGGCCCCTCGCTCGCCGGCTTCGGGGCGTGGCTGGTAGTCGCCGTCCTCGGGCCGCACCTGGCGCATCGACTCCCGCCAGCGACCGCCACCCGGCTGCTGGTCGCGACCGCCGTGGCCGTGGCGACCAGCACGGTCGTCATCGGCGGCCTGCTCGCCTCCACCTGGCTGGCCCTCCTGCCCGAGGTGATCGAGTTGGGTCCGTGGTCGCCCTCCGCACTTCGGGCACACAACCCGGTCCCGGCCGCCGTCGCGGTCGCCGCGGCGGCGACGATCACCGCGGCCATCGGCCTCGCCGTCGTCGTCCTCGGCCGGCGGATCGCCTCGGCGTGGCAGGCCCACCAGGCGTGCCGGGGGCTGCGCCACGCCGACGGCCTGATCGTGATCGACGACCCGCGACCGGAGGCGTTCAGCACACCCCCGCCGTCCGGACGGGTGGTGGTCACCACCGGCCTGCTGCGGGGCCTGGACCCCGAAGAGCGGCGGGTGCTGCTGGCCCATGAGGCGTCCCACATCACGCACGGGCACTCCTGGTGGGCCGTCGCCGCCGATCTCGCCGCCGCGGTGAACCCGATGCTGATCCCGACCGCCCGCGCGATCCATCACACCCTGGAGCGGTGGGCCGACGAGGACGCGGCCGTCAACGTCCGCGACCGGGCCCTGGCCGCCCGCGCGCTCGCCCGCAGCGCCCTGCTCATCCACGCCAGCCGCCCGCCCGCGCCGGTGCTCGGCGCGGCCACCCGGGGGGTACCCGAAAGGGTGGCGGCGCTACTGGCACCCGCACCGGCCCGCCGGCGGTTGCCGGCCACCCTGCTCGTCACGCTGATGCTCGTCGTCACCGCGGCCACCGCGCAGGTGCAACGGCACGCGGACACCTTTTTCGACGGAGCACACGTCGGAGTGACCCACATCCGGCACCGCTGACCTGCTATCTATCGAACCCTACACCGTGTAGGGTTCGGGCAGTGCCGGCAATCTACGATCTTTTCACGTCCCTGCCACCGGGTACCCACGTCGCGGTGGTGTCGGCCAGCGTCGGCGCCGGCCACGACGGCGCCGCCCGGGAGATCAGCCGTCAGCTGCGCTCCGCCGGGACGGCGGTCCGCCAGATCGACTTCCTGGACATCCTGCCCGCGGGCTGCGGACGGCTCCTGCGCGCCACGTACCACGCCGAGCTGACCTGGGCGCCCCGGACCTGGGGGTGGGTCGCCGACGCCACCGGCGGGGACACCACTGCGGCGCGGACGTCGCGGGTACTGGGTCGGCTGGCCGGCGGCCGGATGATCCGCGCGGTCGGCGCGGATCCGGCGCTCGTCATCTCGACGTACCCGCTCGCCAGCCAGCTTCTCGGTCACCTCCGGCTGGACGGCCGCCTATCGACGCCGGTGCTCACGTTCCTGACCGACATGTCGGTACACCGGCTATGGGTGGCGCCCGGCGTGGACACCCACCTGGCGCTGCACCAGGTACCGGCCGGGCAGGCCCGCGAGCTGGGCGCCGCGCGCACCGTCGTCACCGGGCCGGCGGTGCGACCGGCGTTCCGCCCGGCCGTCGACGGCGGCGAGCGGCTGGCCGCGCGGTCGGCCTTCGGCCTGCCGGCGCGCGAACCGCTGGCACTCGTGGTCGCCGGGTCCTGGGGCGTCGGCGCGGTCGACCGGTCGGCCCGCGACATCGCCGACACCGGACTCGCCGTACCGGTGGTGGTGTGCGGGCACAACGACGCGCTGCGCCGCCGCCTGGGTAAGGATCCCCGGGTGGTCACGCTGGGCTGGGTCGACGACATGCCGACCCTGATGCGGGCCGGCGACCTCGTGGTCCAGAACGCCGGCGGGCTCACGTCGCTGGAAGCGCTCGCGTCGGGCGTACCGGTGATCAGCTACGAGTGCCTGCCCGGCCACGGACGCACCAACGCCGCCGGGCTCGACGCCGCCGGCTGGGCGCCGTGGGTCCGCGAACGTCGCGACCTCGCCGCCGCACTGGCTCGCGCGCTGCGGGATCCCGTTCCGGTGACCTTCCCGGGCACCGGCCTCGACGCCACCGTGTGGGCCGGGTAGAGGTGCGGTGAAGACACCGTAGCGGCTCGCCGCGCTGACCTACGATGGCCATGTGGTCGCCACCACAGTGGACCAACAACCCGACGTGCCGGCGCACCGGCCAAGCCGAAGCCGGCGCCGGTGGCGTCGGTTCGGGTACGTCATGCTCGGCGGGTTCGCCGCCGTCCTGGTGGGCTTCGGCGGGCTCGTCGCGTTCACCCCGTCGGTCGACGACGCGCCGCGGCGGGCCGCCCGGCTGGCGTCGTCGGGGGCGGCCGGGCCAGCCCTGACCGCCCTCCCGTCGCGGCTGGCGACCGCGGTCGTCGCCGTCGAGGACCACCGGTTCTACCAGCATCCCGGGCTCGACGTGCTGGCCCTGACCCGGTTCGCCGCCGGTGCGGTACGCGGTCGCGACGCCGGTGGCGCCACCATCGACGCGCAACTGGCGAAGGTGCTCTACACCGGCGGCCGGCGGAACTGGCTGGCCCAGCTCGAACGCGTCGGTCTCGCCGTCAAGCTGGACCGCGCCTACTCGAAGCGGGAGCTGCTGCTGATGTACCTCGGCTGTGTCTACTTCGGACACGGCTTCACCGGCGCCACCGCCGCGGCACGCGGCTACTTCGGCCGCGACCCCGATCAGCTCGACTGGCCGCAGGCCGCTCTTCTCGCCGGCATTCTCCAGGCGCCGACCGCCGACGATCCGCTGCGCCACCCGGAGGCGGCGAGAGCCCGGCGCGATTATGCGCTGGGCCGGCTCGGCGCGGTCGGCGTTCTCACCCCGGCCCAGGTGTCCGCCTACCAGAAGACCGGCCTCGGACTGCGGGCCTGACTCGTCCGGTCAGTCGATCGGTGCCCGCCGGCCGCACGACACGGCAAGGCCGAGGCCGAGCAGGACGGCCGCGAACGCCGCCGCACCGCGATCCGCCGCCGGCAGCAGCGGCCACACCAGCAGGTTCGGCCGGCCCAGACCGCTGGCGCCGATGCACACGACGGCGTACCCGAGCGGCACCGTCCAGGACAGCTGCGCGCCGAGGACCGCGGCGGTCAGCAGTGCCACGCCGGTCAGCCCCAACATGTCGCGGGCTGCCGCTGACCCGGGATGGCGCACGGTCACCGCGGCCAGCGCCACCGCGACGAGCAGACCCAGGTGGACCAGCCGCAGCGGCGCCAGCGGGCGGGCCGCGACGCGTTCCAGCTCCCCGAAGGGGTGCCCGGTGCTGCCGGCGATGACGGCAGCCGGCAGGAGCGCCGTGACCAGCGGGAGGATCACTTCGGCCGGCGGCGTCCGGCCGGTCCAGTGCTCGGCGATCCGGGCCGCCACGACGGCGACGACGATCCAGACCACCGCCGCGTACGCCCGGCGGCTGGACAGAAAGCGACGGGCGAGAACGGTTCCGGTCATCGGAAGTCCGCAAGGGCCACCGGGGCACCGGCGTGTACGGCGGGGAAATGCTCGACCAGCCACGCACGCTGGTCGGTCGGGTTGAGCGCGGCGAGCCGGTCACCGGCGGCCCGCGTGGCAGCGTCGGCCGGCAGGTACCCCTGGTCCGGTCGGTATCCGGCCGCCCGGATCAGGTACCACTGGACGGCGCGTTGGGCCGGGGTGGCCGCGGGCCGGCGCTGGCTGCCCTTCTCGTCGAGCTGGCCGATCACCAGCGCGGACGTGAGCGCGCTGGCGGCCAGGACGGCGACATCCGACGGCACCGAAGCGGTGTGGATGACGGGTACGTCCATGGTGACGACGCTGCCGGACACGCCGGTACGCTCGGCGGAGCTGCCCTGGTCGAGGCGACCTGGCACGCCGGGCAGGCCGGCGATCGGGGCGACCACCCGGTTGACGAACGCCGACATGGCCGCCAGCTCCCGCCGGTACGCGGGGTGCAGGCACACGGTCACCGGGGCGCCTGCGCACACCGGCCGGTACGGCAGCGGGCGGTCGGACCGGGCGTTGTGCAGCGCCGGCACCAGTACGCCGCGCTCGTCGACCCGGGCCGTGCTGATCAACGCGGCGGCGGCGACCACGAGCGCGACCCCGGACGCGGTCGCGGCCAGCACGCCGCGTCGCATGCCACCCCGCAGGCCGGCCACTCCGAGCGCGGCCACCAGCAGGCCGCCGGCGAACAGGAGCTGGACCACCGCGAGATCTGCCCGGGCCGGCCAGAAGACGCCCTCCTGACCGCCGACGCTGGGGAAGATCGGGGCGAGCCAGGCCGCGCGTATGCGCCGTTGGCCGGCGGCGATCGCGACCCCGAGCAGGCCGAACATGCCAGTACCGACCAGCGGTGCGACGAACCGGCCGGGAAGCCAGGTCCCGGCGGCGAATCCGAGCGCCGCGCACATCAGGGTGCCGAGGAGTGCGACCGCCGGCGGCCAGAGCAGTGGCCCACCCCAGGTCGCCTGTACCGCGCCGAGCGCGATGAACACGGCGGCCACAGCTACGTAGAACAGCGCCGTCCAGCCGGCGTTGGCTGCCCATGCGGTCCAGGCGCGCCGCCACGGCGGGTACGGGACGCTGGTGAGCAGGTCGGTCATGCCCCGGCGGCCGTCCCGGGAGGCCACCCAGGCCGCGAGGCCGCCCGCGAACGGACCGAGGATCTGGAGTGTGAACTGAAGATCCAGCATCCGGGTCGGCCACAGCGCGACCGGTTGCAGGTGCCGGGCCATCGGTAGCAGCGCACAGACCGCGACCAGCAACGGCAGCAGCGGCACCGCCGGGCTGCGGCGCGCCTCCAGGGTGAGCGCCTTCATGCCCGGCTCGCCCGCAGCACCGCGGTGTACCCGCGCTCGAACGGCGAGTCGCCGGCCGGCGCCGCGCCGCCGCCGGACGCGGCCGGCACGCCCGCCTCGGCCAGCCGATCCGGGCCACCCCGGAACACGATCCGGCCATCGGCCATCAGCGCCACGTCCGTGCAGGCCGCGGCCACGTCCTCGACCAGATGGGTACTGACCACCACGATCGCCTCCTCGCCGACCTGGCGCATGATCTGGCGGAAGTCGAGGCGCTGCTCGGGGTCGAGTCCCGCCGTCGGCTCGTCGAGCAGCAGCAGGTCGGGCGCGTTCACGATGGCCTGCGCGATACCCACCCGGCGCAGCATGCCGCCGGAGAGGGTACGCAGCTTCGACCGGGCCCGGTCGCCGAGCCCGACCCGTTCGATCGCCTCCGCCGCCGCCCCATCCACCCGCCGCCGCGGTACCTCCTTGAGCAGCGCGAAGTACTCGACGAACTCGAAGACGGTGAAGTTCGGGTAGTACCCGAGGGTCTGCGGCAGGTAGCCCAGCCGCCGCCGGATCTCCCGGCGCTGGGCGGTTACCGCCGGGTCGAGACCGAGCAGGCGTACCTCGCCGGACGACGGGGGTACCGCCGTCGCCAGGATCCGCAGCAGCGAGGTCTTCCCGGCGCCGTTGGGGCCGAGCAGGCCGAACACACCGGTACCCACCCGCAGGTCCACCCCTGCCACGGCGGTCGCCCGGCCGTACCGGCGGGTCAGCGCGCGGGTCTCGATCATCAGCTCCATCGGGCCTCCAGTGCAGCGCGGGGCGGGATCCGGGTGATGTAGACGGACAGTGCGATGCCTGCCGCGGCGACCACCAGGTACAGCGCCGGCAGGCCGGGCAGGGCGACGGCGGCGTCGAGGCGCCGGGTGGCCGCGGCGACCGCCGACACGACGGCGCACCAGGCCAGCGACGCGACGGCCGCGCCGACCACGGCGGACCGGGCGAGCGTGGCGACCGCCAGCGCCAGCGCGGACACCGCCGTCATCGGGGCCAGCCACCGGTAGGTCAGGCCGGCCGGCACCGGCAGTACCGCCGACGCCGCGACGGCGAGGGCGGCGTCGACCGCGAACACCGCCACCGTGCGGACCAGCAGCACCATCCGCGCGCTGGTCGGCGCCGTGCAGGCCAGCTCGTAGGCCGGATCGGTGCCCGGGCCGTAGGCGTACGCGATGCCGATGCCGGCGAGCATCGGCGCGACCAGTGCCACCGCCGGTACGTCGATCGCCTGGTCCACCAGCTCGCCCACACCGAACACCACGGCGGTCGCGAGCAGCCACGACCACAGCAACGACGGCGTGGTCACCAGCGCCCGGGCCAGCGCGGGCGAACGCAACAGCCGGGCCGCGGCCCGCTCCACGATCCCGGGCCGGCGCGCCCACACCCGGGCCGCCACCCCCGTCCACACCCGACCAAGATCGACGTCACGGTCGACGTCAGGCTGGTCCGTCATGCCCCTCCCCCTCCCAGCGCCGCGCGGAGCAGCCGGCGTACCCGGTACGCCCGGCTCTTGACGGTGCCCTCCGCGAGCCGCAGCCGGTCCGCCACCTCGGCCACCGGCCGGTCCTCCAAATAGAGAAGCCGGACCAGATCCCGGTCGTCCGGGCGGAGTTCGGCCAGCGCGGCGGCCAGGTCCAGGCGGACAGCGGCCACCTCCGCCTCGTCCGGGTCCGTGGACAGCTCCGCCGGCGACTCCGGAGGCCGCGGATGCGGGTACCCGTGCCGGCGCACCCACAGCGCGGCCTGCCGGCGCGCGATCCCCCACAGCCACGCCTCCGCGCGACCATCCGGCCGGTACCGCCGGGCGCCCCGCCACACCGCGACGAACGTCTCCTGGAGCACGTCCTCCACCGCGTCGACGGGCAACGCCTGGCGCAGCCGGACGGCCAGCCACCGGGCGTGCCGGGCGTACAGCTCGCGCAGCGCCCCGTCGTCGCCGCGCGCCAGCATCCCGAGCAGACCGTCGTCGTCCATCACCGGTTCTATTGCGCCACGACCCGACCCGGTTCACACCCGCCCGGCACCGGTCTCTTGGCTGGCTCTCAGGTTGGGCTGGTTAGCTGGCCGCGACGGGTCGGGAGAGCCGGCGGCGGGGGACGAGGTGCCCGGGTGCGTCGCCGCTAGCGCGCCGTCGTCACCGCTTCGCAGGCCAAACCAAGGGGTACCTGTCATGATCGAGGCTGTCGGCCTCACCAAACGCTACGGCGACCGACTGGCGGTCGACGGGCTGAGTTTCTCCGTCAAACCCGGTCAGGTCACCGGGTTTCTGGGGCCGAACGGCGCCGGGAAATCCACCACGATGCGGATGATCCTCGGCCTTGACGCGCCCACCAGCGGCACCGTCACCGTGGGCGGCAAACCGTTCGTCGAGCTGGCCAACCCGATGCGGGAGGTCGGCGCGCTGCTGGACGCCAAGGCGATCCACGGCGGGCGCACCGCGTACAACCATCTGCTGTGCCTGGCGCAAAGCAACAACCTGCCGAAGCGCCGCGTCGGCGAGGTGCTGGAACTGGTCGGGTTGAGCGACGTGGCGCGCAAGCGAGCCAAGGGTTTCTCGCTCGGCATGGGCCAGCGCCTCGGCATCGCCAGCGCGCTGCTCGGCGACCCGAAGGTGCTGATGTTCGACGAACCGGTCAACGGTCTCGACCCGGAGGGCATCCTCTGGATCCGCAACCTGATGAAGGCGCTCGCCACCGACGGCCGCACCGTCTTCGTGTCCAGCCACCTGATGTCCGAAATGGAGAACACCGCCGACCATCTGCTCGTCATCGGCCGCGGCCGGCTGATCGCCGACTGCACGGTACGCGAGTTCATCGACCAGAACTCCGAGCGCGCCATCCGGGTCCGCACCCCGGACGCCACCCGGCTCGCCGAGTTGGTCACCACCGCCGGGGCGCAGCCGGTACCCAACGGCGGGGACGGGTTGCTCATCACCGGCCTCGGCATGGACCGCATCGGCGATCTGGCCTTCGACAACGGGATCCGGCTGCACGAGCTGTCGCCGCTGCAGGCGTCCCTGGAGCAGGCGTTCATGGAGCTGACCCGGGACAGCGTCGAATTCCACGCCGAAACCGTCGGCTCGGGACAGGGGGTCTGACATGACGACGGCAACCCTGACCAGACTGACCACTCCCCTCCCTCCGGCCACCCATCCGGCCGGGCTGGGCGGTGCGCTCAGCAGCGAGTGGACGAAAATCCGCACGGTGCGATCCACCATGTGGTCGCTGGTGGCGATGGCCGGTATCTCGATCGGCCTGATGTCGCTCATCGCGTGGGCCACTATGCACCGCTGGGACCGGTTCGAGCCGCCGGAGCGGGCCAACCTGCTGCACAACCCGCTGGAGATCGTCCTGGTCCGGCCGGTGTTCGTCGGCCAGCTCGTGGTGGCAGTCCTCGGCGTCATGGTGATTTCGGCCGAATACACCACCGGCATGATCCGCTCGACCCTCCAGGCACAGCCCCGGCGGCTGACCGTACTCGTCGCGAAGATGATGGTGTTCGCGGCGCTGATGCTGGGCGTCGGCGAGCTGTTGAGCTTCGCCGCGTTCTTCACCGGCCGGCAGATCATCGCCACGCACATCCCGGTGAGCCTCAGCGATCCCGGGGTGACCCGGGCGGTCATCGGCGCCGGCCTGTACATCGCGGTGCTCGGCCTGTTCTCGCTCGCGTTCGGCGCCATCCTCCGGCACACGGCGGGCGCCATCACCGCCGTCCTCGGCCTGGTGCTGATCGTGTCCAACCTGACCGGGCTGCTGCCGGACAGCTGGGGCCATCACATCAACGCCTGGATGCCGACCAACGCCGGCCAGCTGATCATGCAGCCGCGGCAGCTCCCCGACGACCTGCTCTCGCCGTGGCAGGGGCTGGCCGTGTTCGCCGGCTGGACCGCGCTTCTGCTCATCGTCGCCGCGCTGCTGTTCAAGAAACGGGACGCGTGAGCGGGTAGGGCCGGCTAGTCCGGTTGGCGGGCGTGGGGCGTGACGAGACCGGTCTCGTACGCGACCACGACCGCCTGGACCCGGTCGCGGAGCTGGAGCTTGGTCAGGATGCGGGTGATGTGGGTCTTGATGGTCGCCTCGCTGAGCTGGAGCGCGGCGGCCAACTCGGTGTTGCTCAGCCCACCGGCCAGCAGGGTGAGCACCTCGCGCTCTCTCGCCGTGATCACGGAAGGTTCGGGTAGCCCTGGCTACCCGAACCTTCCGTGATCACGGCGAGAGAGTTTCCTGACCGCGGCACCGGGTAGGCGGTCGCGATGCCAGCGCGCCGACGGCGTACCAACGCCGACAACACGATCGAGGGCGTTGCCGTGCCCCGGTTGGATCTGGTCGCGGACGTCATGGAGGGCATGGGCCGCGCGACCGCGGTCCCCCTCGACCCCGCCGACGCGCGTCTGTGCCCGCCACCCGAGTTGCTGCCATGACCGACGGGTACCCCGACGACGCCCTCGCAGCGGGCGGCGAGACGCTCGCCAGCACCGTCGAGATGGCGCGGACCGCGGTGGAGATGCTCCTGTGCGCCGTCTCCCGGGCGGCCGACGGCGATCCGGTGCTGGCAGACCTGAGCGGGCAGCTCAACCGGATCCGGCACAACCTCGACACGCTCGACGCGGCTGGCAAAACTGCTGGATGACCCTACCCGGCCGGGGTCTTCACCGGGTTGAACACGTCGTCGGGCTGTCCACCGTCGACCGGCACGTAGATGTACCGGAGGAAGTCCCAGCCGGGCTCGTTGTCGTCCCGGCCGGGCCACTGCCCGCCGGCGTCGACGCCGACCACCGACCGCTGTCGGGTGTCGTCGTCCTCGACCACGGCCCAGACGGTCACCGGGTAGGCACGGGTGTCCTCGGGAGTCAGCCGCCAGCGCGCGTACCAGCCGGGTGGGGCCGGCACGATCTCCATGACCTTCTTCACGGCTCGACTGTCCGGCGGCGACGACGAGACCGGATCACCTGCCGAGGGTGATTTGCGCACGCCGCGCCCGGTTTCAGCGCGTGACTGATGCGGTCACTCGTGCCCCACGATCGACCGGGCAGCGTCGACGATCGCCGGCATGCCGATGCCCGCGGCGTCCATCAGCTCGGCCGGGGTACCCGACGTCGGCAGTCCGCGCACCGCCAGGTGGACCGGTCGGAGCGGCTCGCCGGCGAGCGCGTCGAGCACCGCCTCGCCGAGACCGCCCTCGGGGTAGTGATCCTCCACGATGATCACCCGGCCATCGGCCGCCCGCGCGGCGTCGATCAGTGCCCGGCGGTCGATCGGCTTCACGCTGTACAGGTCGATCACGCCGACCCGCAGCCCTTCCCCGATCAGCCGGTCCGCCGCGGCCAGGCAGTTGTGCAGGGTCACCCCGGCGCCGATGAGTACCACGTCGTCACTGTCGCCCCCGCGCAGCCGCTTGCAGCCGCCGATCGGGAAGCTCTCGTCGTTGTCGTACAGCACCGGATAGCCGCCGCGGGTGGTGCGGATGTAGCTGATCCCGGGCCGGTCGGCCATCTGCGCCACCAGGGCGGCGCAGGACACCGCGTCGCTCGGGTACAGCACGGTCGAGCCGTGGACGGCCCGCATCGCGGCCAGGTCCTCCAGGCCCATCTGGGACGGGCCGTCCGCGCCGATCTCGACGCCGGCATGCGAGCCCGACAGCCGGATGTCCGCCCGCGAGATGGCCGACATGCGGACGAAGTCGTAGGCGCGGGAGAAGAACGCCGCGAAGGTCGACGCGAACGGCCGGTACCCGCGGACCTGGAGCCCGACCGCGGCGGCGACCATCTGCTGCTCGGCGATGAACATCTCGAAGTACCGGTCGGGGTATGCCTTGGCGAACTCGTCGGCGTGGGTGGAGTTGCTGACCTCGCCGTCGAGGACGACCACCCCGGGGCGGGCACCGAGGGCGACCAGCGCGTCCCCGTACGCCTTGCGGGTGGCGACCTTGTCTCCCTTGTCGTAGCGGGGCAGTTCGACCGGGCCGGCAGCGGCTCCGGGCCCGGCGGACGACGCGACCGGCTCGGCGGCCGTCGGCTCGGGTGCCGGGCCGCTGACCTGGAGATTCCGCACCCCGCCAAGACTGGCGACGGCCCGGTCGGCCATGTCCTCCGGCAGTGGCTTGCCGTGCCAGCCGTTCTGGTTCTCCACCTCGGGCACGCCCTTGCCCTTGATCGTCCGCGCCAGCAGCGCGGTCGGCCGGTCCGCCTGTCGCGCCCGGGCCAACGCGTCGTCGATGGCGCGCAGGTCGTGGCCGTCGACCAGGATCGCCTGCCAGCCGAACGCCTCGACCCGGCGCCGGTACGCGTCCAGGTCCCACTCCAGCTCGGTCGGCCCGCGTTGGCCCAGCCGGTTGACGTCGACGATCGGGGTCAGGTTGCGCAGGCCGTAGAAGCCGCCCCGGTCCAGCGCCTCCCAGATGGAGCCCTCGGCCATCTCGCTGTCGCCGCACAGCACCCACACGTGGTACGGCATCTTGTCCAGGTACTGGCCGGCCAGCCCGATCCCCACGCCGACGGGGAGGCCCTGCCCGAGCGAACCGGTGGCCACGTCCACCCACGGCAGCACCGGCGTCGGATGTCCCTGCAACGGGGAGCCGAACCGCCGGTACCGGGTGACCAGCTCCTCGTCGGAGAGCACGCCGACGGCCTTGAACACCGAGTACAGCAACGGCGACGCGTGACCCTTCGAGAAAATGAGATGGTCGTTGGCCGGGTCCTCGGGATCCCGCCAGTCGTAGCGCAGGTGCCGGGAGATCAGCACCGCGAGCAGGTCGGCCGCGGACAGGCTCGACGTCGGGTGGCCCGAGCCGACCGCCGTACTGCTGCGAATCGAGTCGACGCGCAACTGCGCGGCCAGATCGCGCAGTTCAGCCAGCTGGCTCTCGTCGAGAACGGACGTCCCGGGGTGGATTACAGTCATGATCGCCTCCGCCGTCGCAGTCACCTGTACGCCTACCCCGGCAGACAGTCGCCCAACCGTCGATGGCGTGCGGCCGGCCGAGCGACAGCAGGGTCACCGCCCGCGTTTCAGCCCGGACCGCCGGGTAGGGACACGCCATGCGGTCCATGCGGTACGCCCGGGTGGTCAACTCGCCGGACGAGATACCCGCCGAGCCCGGCCAGGCGCTGGTCACCACCAGCCACGAGGTGATCCGGCGCTGGGCGCAGGCGCGTGACGCGCGGCCCGCCACCGTGCTGGGCACCGAGCACGGCGACGCGCCCGGCGTGCTCACCTTCGACTTTCCCCCGCACGGCGACAACCCCAATCTCAGAGTCGTGAGCTGGGACGAGTGGTTCGCGACGCTCGACCGTCGCAAGCTCAACGCTCTCTTCGAGGACAAGCTCGCGGACGGCCGGCAGAGCAGGTTCTTCCGTCTGGAGAACCCGGAGCGCGAAGACGCCTGATGCTTGGACGGGGCTCCGACCGGGCACCTCGTCAGGAACGTCTCGGCGCCTCCAGCAGCGTCCCGTAGTCGGCGGGAAGCTGTACGGTCACGTCGAAGAACTCCGGATCCAGGACCACCTCGCGCAGCGCCGCGAACACCGCCCGGGTGTACTCGCGGGCCTGGTCGGGCGTCAGCCGCGCCCGCCGCGCCACACGGGCCAGGAACTCGTCGCTGTGCATGCGCCGCGAGGCCGGGTCGGCGTGGTCCCGCCCGTGCTTGAGGGGCGGGTGCAGCGCGACCGGCAGCCGGCTCAGCAGATCGTCGGCCTCGCCGGCCGCGATCCGCTCCGCGAGCGTCTCCAGGACGGCCTCCGTGGCGTCCCGGGCGGTGCCCTGATCACCGACCCGGCGCAGGAACACCTCGACCGGCACCGCACCGACGTCGGCGCCCTTGGGCAGCAGCGGCGCGTAGTCTGTGGACAGCCCGCCTTTCAGGTCGCGGTACTCGTCGTCGCTCATCGCCCGGGACAGCGCGATCAGGACCGCCCGGACGTGCCGTTCCGCGATCGCCGGATCGGTCCCCTCGCGCTCCGCGACGCGGCGCACGAACTCCTCGGCGTCGAACCGTTGCGCCGGCCCGGCGGTGTACAGCCACGGTCCCAGCTCCGGCGGCAGTTCGGTGACGAGCTGCCGGTTCCCGTCGGCGCCGAACCGCTCACCGAGGGTCTGGAGGACGGCGTGTACCCCGAGTTCCGCGGTGTCCGGGTCACCGCTGATCGCCCGCGCGACGATCTCGATGAAATCCGTGCGGTCCATGGCTAGCCGCCGTCCCGGATCCGCGCGTCGGGCAACGCATCCTGGGATCTCCGGATCGGCCTATCGATGTCCACGATGGACTCCCACGGCGAGCGGGCGGGCGCCACGAACGGGCAGCCCGGTGTCAGGGCTCGACCACGATACGGTTGTCCACAGTGGTCACTCCCGGCGCCGACCAGGCCACCCGTTCCGCCTCCTCGTGCTCGGCCCACGACCGGACCTGGCCCTTGACCACGACGCGGCCGCGCTGCACCTCGACGGTGATCCGCTCCGCGTCGGTCTCGGCGCTGCGGACGAGCGCCGCCTCGATGCGTCGTTTCAGCTCGTCCGGCGACGGCTCGATGCGTGGCTTGACGCTGATCAGGTTGGTCACGCCACGGACGCCCGAGATGTTGCGGACAACCCGTTCGGCGGCCCGCCGCTGGTACTCCCACTCCACCTCGCCGTGGATGGTCACCCATCCCTTGGACACGGTGAGATCGAGCTTCTCGATCGGCACCTGGGCGTCCCACTCCAGCGCGCGGGTCACCGCCGCGGCGACGTCCGTGTCGGTGCGCTCCACGGCGGTGGGTAGCCGGACCTCGATGTCGTTGGCGACCACCACGACGCCGCGCACCCGGTGCGCCGCCCGTTCCGCCGCCCACTTCTTCAGGTAGCTGTCCACCCAACCGGTCAGCGTCACCACGCCGTCCCTGGCCACGACGCCGATCTCGTTGGGTTGCAGGCGGGCGTCCCAGCGCAGCTCTTCCTGGACGTCGCGCTGGATGTCCTCGTCGGTACGCGTCCGCGCCGGCGCAGTCATCGTGATTGCCTCCTCAAGTCGCTGGTGGTGGCCTACCCACGGCGGATACCTGAAACCCGCCACACCTTGTGGATCTTGGGCAGTCGGTACGATCACCGGCATGACCGCGCTCGGGCTGAGCAGCTTCGCACTGGCGTCCCCGTTCTCCGACGCCGACCTGGGCCTGTTCGGCAAGGTCAGATCATTCGGGTACGACCAGGTCGAGGTGTGCGTCGAGGATCCTGGCCGGCTCACCGCCGGTGCGATCACCAGGGCGGCGACCGACGAGGGGCTGTCGGTGCTGATCTGTGGCGCGTTCGGGCCGGACCGGGACATCTCGCACGAGGACGCCGGGCACCGCCGGGCCGGCATGGACTACCTGCGCCGCTGCGTCGATCTCGCCGCCGCGGTCGGCAGCCCGCTGGTCAGCGGGCCGATGTACGCGCCGACCGGGCAGGCCCGGCTGCTCGACCCGCCGGCCCGGGCCGCCCAGTGGGGTCGCGCGGTCGACAGCCTGACTCGGATCGCCGACCTCGCGCGGGACGCGGGCGTGCGGCTCGCCGTCGAGCCGCTGAACCGGTTCGAGACCGACCTGGTCAACACCGTGGAGCAGGGCCTGCGGCTCTGCGCCGACGTGGGTGCCGACAACGTTGGCCTGCTGCTCGACACGTTCCACATGAACATCGAGGAGAAGAGCCTGCCGGTCGCCATCGCCGCGGCCGGGACCCGCCTCTTCCATGTCCAGGCGTCGGAGAACGACCGGGGCACGCCGGGCAGTGGACACATCCCGTGGCCGGACGTGGTCGCGGCGCTACGGACCGTCGACTACCGGGGCAGCGTGGTGGTCGAGTCGTTCCTGCCGACGGTCCGCGAGATCGCCCGGGCGGTTTCCCTCTGGCGGCCGGTGGCCGATTCGATGGACGCCCTGGCCGCCGACGCCGCCGCGTACCTGCGCCCGCTCCTGGCAACCGCGTACCCGGACTGATTCCGTCGCGACCGATGATTCTCGCCGCGCCGGCCGGTCTGACCGTCATAGCCACCTGTCGGCATCGTGGCAGTGGCAGACTCAGCACGGGAAGGAGCAGGACATATGAGTCAGGTACGGATACTTGCCGGCACCCGCAAAGGTGCCTTCATCCTGACCGCGGACGGGACCCGCCGGGACTGGACGGTCAGCGGCCCGCATTTCGGCGGCTGGGAGATCTACCACGTCAACGGCTCGCCGGCCGACCCGAACCGGCTGTACGCGTCCCAGAACACCGGATGGTTCGGGCAGCTGATCCAGCGCTCCGACGACGGCGGCGAGACCTGGGAGCCGGTCGGCAACGATTTCAGCTACGAGGGCGAGACCGGCGAACATCTCTGGTACGACGGGACCTCGCGGCCGTGGGAGTTCAAGCGCATCTGGCACCTCGAACCGTCGCTCGACGACCCGGACACGGTGTTCGCCGGGGCCGAGGACGCCGCGATCTTCCGGTCGACCGACGGCGGCCGGAGCTGGCAGGAGTTGCCGGCACTGCGCACCCACGAGACCGGGCCGCGCTGGCAGCCGGGCGCGGGCGGCATGTGCCTGCACACGATCATCCTCGACCCGGTCAACCGGGACCGGATGTACACCGCGATCTCGGCCGCCGGCGCGTTCCGGACCGACGACGCCGGCAAGACCTGGCAGCCGATCAACCGCGGGCTGCGGTCCGGGCAGATCCCGGACGAGGACGCCGAGGTCGGTCACTGCGTGCACCGCCTCGCCCGGCACCCGTCCCGGCCGGACGTGCTGTACATGCAGAAGCACTGGGACGTCATGCGCAGCGACGACGCGGGCGGCTCCTGGCACGAGGTCAGCGGCGACCTGCCGAGCGACTTCGGGTTCCCGATCGCCGTGCACGCGCACGAGCCGCAGACCGTCTACGTCGTGCCGATCAAGAGCGACTCCGAGCACTACCCGCCGGAGGGCCGGCTCCGGGTGTACCGAAGCCGCACCGGCGGCGACGACTGGGAGCCGCTCACCAACGGCCTGCCGCAGGCCAACTGCTACGTCAACGTGCTGCGCGACGCGATGGCGATCGACACCCTCGACCCGGGCGGGGTCTACTTCGGCACGACCGGCGGCCAGGTGTACGGGTCGGCCGACGGCGGCGACACCTGGGCGCCGATCGTCCGCGACCTGCCGGCCGTGCTGTCGGTGGAAGTACAGGTCCTGCCGTGATCCGGGTCGTCCTCCCCGCGCATCTCAAGATTCTGGCGAAGGTCGGCAGCGAGGTGCGCGTGGAGGTGGTCGAGCCGGTCACCCAGCGCGGGGTACTGGACGCGCTGGAGGCCGAGTACCCGGTGCTGCGCGGCACGATGCGCGATCCGCGCACCGGGCAGCGCCGGGCGCTGGTCAGGTTCTACGCCTGCGAGGAGGACCTGTCCAACGAGTCGCCCGACGCGCCGCTGCCCGACCGGGTCCGCACCGGCGAGGAGCCGTTCCTCGTCCTGGGCGCGATGGCGGGTGGCTAGCTACGGATAGCCGACCACATAACTCGGCACCCCGACCGCCGCCGTGGTGACCGGCGCTCCGGTGTCGCCCACGACGTGGTCGATCGTGCCGGCGCTCAGGTTGACGGTAAGCAGGTCGTGCATGCGGACGCCCGGCCGGACCGGCACCTCGAACCCGCGCGCCGCATGGATCGCGGGGTTGACGTTGAAGAAGACGTAACTGTCCACGCCCCACGCCTCGTGGGTCCGGACCCGGTCGGCGACCTTGTAAGCGGCCCAGCCCAGGACGCCGTCGTGCTGGTAGGCGGCCTGGTCCGGCGGGTCGTACGGCAGCTCGTTCTGGAAGAAGATCGTCGTGCCGTGCTCGCCGGACCAGATCACGTTGTACTTCTGGTAGTGCTCGACGAACAGCCCGGCGGCGGTCACGTTGTCGCCGTTCATGACGACGCCGGTGTCGCCGGTGTTGACGTCCCAGCCGACCGAGCCGGCGACCCCGTGGTCGGCGCGCCAGGCCCAGATGTCGTCGAGGATGGCGTTGTCGCTGTTGACCTCCAGGCCTGACCGTCGACGTACAGCAACGGCCGCTCCTTGCTCACCGGCGTGGCGGCAAAGCCGGCTTCTCCCACACCGACAGGTGGCCGGGGCTCCGGCCGGTGAAGGGCGTCCGGTTCCAGTCGCCCCACCGCTCGCGCAGGGTCATTCCGGCCAGCCGCGCCATGAGATCCAGTTCGGACGGCCACACGTACCGGTGCGGCGACGAGAAGGTCTTGAGCTGGCCGTCGATCACCCAGTAGTGGTGCGAGACCGCGATCTGCGCCGCGACGTCGTAGTCCTCGAAGCCGAGATGCTCCGGCGACGCGGTGAAGACGTGGACGGTCCCGCCCGGCGGCAGCCGGTCCAGCGCGGGGAGGTAGTTCTCGATGACGAAGCAACCGCCGGGCGCGAGGTGCGCGGCGGCGTTACGGAACGCCGCGACCTGCTCGTCCTGGCTGGTCAGATTCGTGATCGTGTTGCGCACCAGGTACACGACCTGGAACGCGTCGCCGGCCGTGACGCTGGCGAAGTCGCCGGCGGTCACGCCGATGTCCGAGCCGCCCGGCTGCGCCCGCAGGCGCGCGATCATCGGGTCGGACAGCTCGATCCCGTGGACCCGGACGCCGCGACGGCGCAGCGGCAGCGCGATCCGGCCGGTACCGACGCCGAATTCGAGCGCGGGCCCGGTGCCGGCGAGCTCGGCGAGGAAACGCACCGCCGGATCGACCACGGCGGGCTCGAACAACTCCGGCCACAATGCCTCGTACCGCTCGGCTATCCACTGGTTGAAGAAGGTTTGCGGCATGCCGCCGAGCATGGCCACGCCCGCCGGGGGTGGCTAGTGAGTTTCCCGACCTGACGGCGGGACCGGGCGGGACCGGTTCCACCACTGGGCCAGGCCGACGGCCACCAGGACGAGCAGCCGCGCCGGCCAGGGCGAACCACACGGTGATCTCGATGTGCTTGTGCTGCAGCACGATCGAGTTGGGCAGGTCCATCAGCACGTCCGGTCAGCGCCTTGGCGTCCTTGGCCTGGAAGTACTTGCCGCCGGTGATGGTGGCGACCTGGGTCAGGGCGTCCTCGTCGATGCTCCTGGTTGAACCGGCCGCCGCCGCCGAACCCGCCGAACCCGCGCGGCTGCCCGACCGCCGCCGCCGCCGAACGCCGCCGCCGCCGCCGATCTGGTCGGCGGTGCAGACGAACGGCGCGGGCTCGGTCGGTGCCGAAGCCGATCGTGTAGATGCGCACGCTGGCGGGCGGCGGCCTGCTTCGCCGCCGTGACCGGGTCGACGCCCTGGGTGTTCGCGCCGTCGGTGAGCACCACGATGGTGTCCGGCTCGTACTCGCCGCACGGGCCGGACGGGCCGTCCGGCAGGTCGACCCCGGTCGGCGCGACGTCGGGATTGATCTCGGCGATCGCGTCGATGGCGGCCAGGATGCCCAGGCCGATCGCGGTGCCCCGGGACGGTGCGCAGGCTGCCGATGGCGGCGAGCAGCGCGTCCTTGTCGGTGGTCGGCGCGACCAGCAGCGCGGCGATCCCGGAGAACACGACCAGGCCGATCTTGGTGCCGTCCTGCTGCGCCTTGACGAAGTCCCGGGCGGCGTTCTGCGGCGGCGGTCAGCCGGTTCGGCGCCGACGTCGGTGGAGCACATCGAGCCGGACACGTCCATGGCCAGCAGGATCGACGAGGAGTCCGACGGCACGCAGCACCGACGCCTGCGGCCGGGCCGCCCCGACCGGCGAGGACGACCAGGCCGGCCGCGAACAGCCACAGCGGGATGCGGCGCCGCCACGGCGACCGCCCGGGCAGGGCCGCCCGGATCAGCGACGACGCTCGACATCCGTGACGCGCGCTGCGCCGGCGGCGCCGGCGCATCCACCACCGGTAGCCCAGCAGCAGCGGGAAGGCCAGCAACGCGATGCAGTGCCCACGGCCAGGTCAGCGACATCAGAGGATCCGTCCGAACCAGCTGATCATCAGTAGCCCGCCGATCGTGAGCAGCAGCACCGCCGCGGCGACGGCCACCCCGGTCAGCTCGACGAACTCGCGGCTTGGCGGTGATCCGCAGGTCGAGCGACTTGTAGATCGTGTCGAGCGCCTGCGCGTCGCCGGCCCGGTGGTACGAGCCGGTGGTGGTCTGGGCGATCTGGGTCAGCAGATCCTCGTTCAGCGCCGTGGCCACCTGGTACCCGTCGACCTTGATGGTCGTCCCGGCGACCGTGCCGACGCCGATGGTGTCGATGTGCACGCCGGCGTCGGCGGCCAGCTCGGCGGCGGCCACCGCGTCCGGGCCGCCGGTGTCCTCGCCGTCGGAGAGCAGCACGATGGTCGCGGAGCCCCAGTACCCGAGGCTCGGCGGCGGGCGTTCGGCGTCCGGGTCGGGCAGGGTGACCTGGCTGCCCGACGATCGTGGTCAGCGAGGCCAGGATGGCCTGCCCCAGCGAGGTACCGCCGGCCGCGTGCAGCCGTTTGATCGCGGCGATCGCCTCGTCGTGGTCGTCGGTGGGCAGGTGCGTGGTCAGCGCGCCCTGGTCGAAGGCGACCACGCCGATGTCCACCGTGTCGGGCTGCGCCTGGACGAACCCGGTCGCGGCGGCCTGGGCGGCGGCCAGCCGGGTCGGCGGGACGTCGGTCGCCGTCATGCTGTTGGACACGTCGAAGGCCAGGATCGACCGTACCCGCGACCCGCGGCACCCTGACCGTCGCCTGTGGACGGGCGACAGCGACCAGCAGCAGGGTCAGCGCGGCCAGGAACAGCAGCGGCGGGATGTGCCGGCGCCAGACCGGCCCGGGCCGACGGTGCGCAGCCCGGCGGCGGCCAGCGCGTCCGCGCGGCGGCCTGCTGGCGCGGTGGCCAGCCAGCGCCCAGGTCACGCCGCGACCACGGCCAGGATCAGGCCGAGCGCAGGCCGGATCCGCACGCGCGACGGCGAGCCATGCAGCGGAGTACTGGAAGCTCACTGCGCCGCCTGCGCTTCGACCGCTGGAGCACCATGTCGACCAGCGCCCGGACCAGATCCTGGTCGGTGCCGACCCGGTGGGCGGTCACGCCGGCCTGGCGCATCGCGGACGTCACCGCCATACTCGCGCGCGTCCACCTCGGCCCGCAACCGTTGCCGGAACAGCGGATCGCTGGTGTCGGCGAGCAGCTGCTCCCCGGTCTCGGCGTCCTCGACGAGCACCAGCCCGAGGTCGGGCAGGTCCAGCTCCATCGGGTCGACGACGCGGATCGCGACCACCTCGTGCCGCTGGCTCAGCCGGGCCAGCGCGGGCTCCCAGTCGACGCTCGCCGATGAAGTCGGAGATGACGAAGACCAGGCTGCGCCGGCGGGCGGTCGCGGCGGCCAGGTGCAGCATGGCGGCCAGGTCGGTGGTCCGCCCGTCCGCGCTGGCCGGCGCCGTCGGCCCGGGTCAGTCTCGTGGGTCAGGTGCAGGATGTGGGTGCGCCCGGTGCGCGGCGGGATCACCCGCTGGTACCGGTTGTCGTAGAGGATCGCGCCGACCCGGTTGCCGCCCTGGGTGAACAGCCGGCCGAGGCAGACGGCCAGCTCGGCGAGTACCGAGTCCTTGCCGTGCTGCCCGGCGCCGAACCGCATCGAGGCCGACTGGTCGAGCACCAGCCAGGCGGTCAGCTCCCGGTCCTCGGTGTACTGGCGGACGTACGGCTCGTCCAGCCGGGCGGTCACGTTCCAGTCGATGTGCCGGACGTCGTCCTCCGGCGTGTACTCGCGCAGGTCGGTGAAGTCGATGCCGGCGCCCCGGAACACCGTGCGGTAGGCGCCCTGCAGCCGCCCGTCGAGCCGGCGGACGACCTGCCACTCCAGGCGTCGCAGCAGCCGGTCGGGCGGGCCGGTCACCGGTCCGCGGCCGTTCTGCCCAGCGGCACCTCCGGCACCGGCAGCGCGGCCAGCACCCGGGTCAGCACGGCGTCGGCGGTGACCTCGTCGGTGAGCGCCTCGTAGGACAGCACCAGCCGGTGGCGCAGGACGTCGAGGGCCAGGTCGGTGAGGTCCTGCGGGAGGGCGTAGTCCCGGCCCCGGATGAACGCGAGCGCCCGCGCGGCCAGGACCAGGTTGATCGAGGCGCGGGGGCTCGCGCCGAACGTGACGTACCGCGCCAGCTTGTCGAGCCCGACCTCGTCCGGCCGGCGGGTGGCGCCTGGCCAGGCGCACCGAGTACTCGATCAGCGCCGGGTCGACGTACACCTGCTCGACCTGGGCCTGCATCGTCGCCGAGCTGCTCGAGGTCGATGATGGGCTGGCCGGCCGGGGCCGCCGCGATGGCCCGCTCGACGATCACGAACTCCTCGGTGGGGCTCGGGTAGTCCACGAGCACCTTCATCATGAACCGGTCCACCTGCGCCTCGGGCAGCGGATAGGTGCCCTCGGACTCGATCGGGTTCTGGGTGGCCATGACCAGGAACGGCCGGGGTACGCAGATGGGTCTCCCGGCCGATGGTGACCTGCTGCTCCTGCATCACCTCCAGCAGCGCGCTCTGCACCTTGGCCGGCGCCCGGTTGATCTCGTCGGCCAGCAGCAGGTTGGTGAACACCGGCCCGAGGGAGACCTGGAACTCGCCGCTGCGCTGGTGGTAGACCCGGGTGCCGACGATGTCGGCCGGTACCAGGTCCGGGGTGAACTGGACGCGGTGGAACTGGCCGCCGATGGCCGCGGCGAGGGACTTGACGGCCAGCGTCTTGGCCAGCCCCGGCACCCCCTCGACCAGGATGTGCCCGTGGGCCAGCAGGGCGACCAGCAGCCGCTCCAGCAGCGCGTCCTGGCCCACGATGGTCTTCTTGACCTCGTACAGCACCTGCTCCATCGGGTTCGATCCGGGCCCGGGTGCGGCTGTGTCTGCATCGTTCGGTCCGTCACCGGGTGTCATTCGCTGCGGCTGGTCATTGCTGGGGCGCCCGGTCGCCACCGCCGGCGGCGACGGCCGCCCCGATGGGCACGGCGAAGCCGATGCCGATGAACGTGCCCGCGGCCGTCGGGTTGGCCAGCGCCACCACGATGCCGATCGGTCTCGCCCTTGGCCGTCGAGCAGCGGACCGCCGGAGCTGCCCGGGTTCACCGCGGCGTCGAACTGGATGAGCCCGGCCAGGCTGGCGCCCTCGTGGCTGGTGGCGTGCGCGGTCCAGCCCGGAGACGACGCCGGTGGTCGTGGTGCGGGTCAGGCCCGAGCGGGTTGCCGATGGCGATCACGCCGTCGCCCACGGCGAGCCGGTCGGAGCTGCCGAGCACGGCGGGTACCACGACCGAGGGCAGCGTGGCCGGGGCTGAGGGTGGCGATGTCGATCGCCGGGTCGGCGGCGGTGACCGTGGCCGGCGGACGTCGGTGCCGTCGGCGAACGTCACCTGTGATCGATGCCGGCGCCCTTCACCACGTGCAGGGCGGTCAGGATGGTCCCGTCGGCGTTGACGATGACGCCGGTGCCGAGGTCGACCGTGGTGCTGCCGGTGGGGGTGGACTCGATGGTAACCACCGAGGGGGCCACCGTGGCGTACACGTCCGCGGGGGTCGGGGTCCTGCTCGGCGCGGCGCTGCTGGGAGCGGTACGCGGCGCCGCTGCCGGCGTGCCGGCAGAGCCCCAGCGGTAGAACCCGATCGCCGCGAGCACGAGCGCCGCCACGGCGACCGCCGCGACCGCCGCGACCGCGGCCGTGCGGCTCACCGGGCGGCTGGCCGGCGCGTCCGAGGCTTCCTCCGGACCGGTCATCGAGCCTCCCGCGTGCGCTCCTGGCCCGAAGGTAACCGAGGTACCTCGGAATTGCGTAAGGGGTCGGCTGTGTCGAATCGCGGGGGTCATAGGCCCACCGATTCCACACAACTCAAGATCAATAGCGACTGAACCCGGTTCGCCCGGTCACCGGAGCGCTACCGGAGAAGAAGCCGGTCGGAAGTCCGGTAGATAGCCCAACGTCGATTCGCGGGATCATTCGAAGCGGACGTTGTCGGTGACCGTGATCCGGCTGAGGACGGGCAGGCAGGCGAGGATGATCGCGATGGCGAACAGTAGGCCGGAGCCGAGGGTGAGGTAGTACGCCGGGCCGGGCAGCGGCGCGGTGTGGCTGCGCGGGGCCAGCGCCCGGGCGATGGGCAGCGCGACGGTGAACCCGACGGCGGCGGCGACCACGGTAGCGGCGACCAGCGGAACGATGGTCTCCAGCAGGACGACCCGGTACAGGGCGCGCACCGGCGTACCGGTCAACCGCAGCAGGGTGAAGGGCCGCTTGCGATCGATGATGCCGCCACTGACCGCGACCGCCAGGCTGCATCCCGCGATGAGCAGAGTCAGCCCCGCGACGATGATGACCGCCCGCTGCATCTCCAGGTACAACGTGGCCCGGGCGCGGGCGACCTCGCCGAAGGTCTGCGCCGCGTCGCTGGCCTCGTGCGACCCGCTGGTGTACCGGCTGAGCACGGTGCGGGCCCGTTCCAGGGCGGTCCGACCGTCGGTGCGGACGAGCATGGTGGCCAGGTTGAGCCGGCTCGGGTCGGCCGACGTAGCTTCGTGGACGAGTGGCAGGGACCTGTTGAGAGCGGCGATGTTGTCGGTGAACAGCTCGTTGCTGTCGATGGCGACCGCCTGGGCTCCGGGTGGGCACGTGCCGAGCGCCGGCACCTGGCGCAGGTCGGCACAGGTGATCACCCTGCCGTCGTGGCCGACGTAGATCGGTATGGCGTGGGTGCCGGGCACGGCGGTCAGGTCGCCGATCAGCGCGGCCGTGGTCGCCGGGGGCAGGCCCGCGCCCGGCGTCTTCCCCGTCACCGCCGGCTGCCCCCCGTTCGCCGGCCGGCCACCGCCCGCCGACCGGCCACTGCCCGCCGGCTCCCCGCTGCCCGCCGGCTCCCCGCTGCCCGCCGGCTCTCCGCTGCCCGCCGGCTCCCCGCTGCCCGCTGGTGGGGCCGACAGGCGGCACGGGTCGGTGCAGTCGGACCCGGTCGTGAAGCCGGCGCGCAGCACGGTGCTGAGCTGGTTGTCCTCGGTGGTCTGCTGTGCGGCGAGAGCGGCGGTGACCAGGGCGGCGAGCGCGGTGCCGATCATGACGGCCAGCACGAGCCCGCTGACCGACCGGTACGCGGCTCGGGGATTGTCGGCCAGACGCCGGGCGGCCAGCACCGCCGGGCCGCTGCGGGCGACCCTGGCGAGCAGGCGGGCGGCCCCCATCGTCAGCCACGGGCCGGCGACCATGAGGCCGACGATGACCAGGACAAGACTGAGCACGGCCGGGCCGGGGTTGTGCCGCGCGCCCTGCGCGTTGTGGAACAGCGGCACGGAGAACAGTGGCAGCCCGATGCCGAGCAGGATCAGCCGCCACGCGCGGGGCGGTGGCGGGGTGACCTTGCGACTGACCCCCAGTGGCGAGACACCGACCCGGTGCAGCGACAGCACCGAGGCGACCGCGGCGGCGGCCGGTACGCCGACCAGCACCGCCGGGTACCCCCAGCCGGGCAGCCGGATGTCCGCGTCGAAGAAGCGCGCGCCGATCAGCGACAGGCCGGCCAGCGCCGGGTGTAGCGCGGTGTAGCCGGCGATGCCGAGAAGCGCCCCGAGCAGTCCGCCGAGCATCGCGTCGACAGACGCGATGACACCGATCTGCCGCTGGGTGGCGCCGACCAGGCGCAGCGCGGCGAAACGCTCCTCCCGGCGGGCGGCGGCGAGTCGGGTGGCCGTGCCGATCAGCACGAACATGGGTATCAGCAGCGCGACCGCGCCCATGGCGAACCCGAACCGGTAGAACTGCGAGGTACTGAACTGGCGGGGCGCGGTGTTGATGTGCGATACCCGCCGGGTGTCGGGCCGCGTGGCGAGGTCGGTGGCGGTGTGACCGATAACGATCGCAAGTTCGTCCGGACTGGTCAGCCCCGCGTCGCCGATCGTGCCGGCCAGCGTGCCGGGGAACCGGTCGCCGAGCTGGTCGGCCGGCACGGTCTTCAGCAGCCCGGCGAGTGCGGGCGAGGCGTAGAACTGGCCGGCCGCCGGCATCCGGTGCAGCCCGGGCACGACCGGGGTCGTCGCGGCGAGCGTGGCGACGTCGAGCCGCTCGATCGCCTCGCCCTGGTAGTAGTCTTCGCCGTGGTTCCACAGCAGGGTGGCCGTCGACGCCGGGTCGGCCTGCTGTTGCGTGCATTCCCAGCACGGCCGCCCGATGGTGGCCTGGTACGCGTGGTAGGTGGCGAGCACGCACAGCAGCAGGCTCACGCCGACGGCGACCGCGCCCGTGGTGACCAGCAGCCGGGTCAGCGCTTCCCGGCCGGTACGCAGGGTCAGGTGCAGACCGAAACGGATCATCACACGGTCACCTGCGCGGCGCGTGGATCGACGATCCCGCCGTCCCGGACGATGATCTGGCGGTCGGCGTGGGCGGCGACCCGCGCGTCGTGGGTGACCAGGACGACCGCGGTCTTTTCGGCCCGCGCCGCGTCGACCAGGAGGTCCATGACCTTCTCACCGGCCAGCGAGTCCAGCGACCCGGTCGGCTCGTCCGCGAACAGTACCCGGGGCCGGGTGACCAGGGCGCGCCCGACCGCCACCCGCTGCGCCTGCCCACCGGACAGCTCCCCGGTCCGGCGCTGCTCCAGACCGTCGAGCTCCAGGCGGGGGAACCACGCGGCGGCCCGCGCGTACGCCTCGCCCCGGCGCACCCCGCCGAGCAGCAGCGGCAGCGCGATGTTGTCCACGGCGGTCAGCTCCGGCACGAGCTGGCCGAACTGGAACACGAACCCGAACGCGGTGCGTCGCAGCTTGGTGCGGGCGTTGTCGCCGAGCTGATCCAGCCGGCGGTCGTCGAACCACACCGCGCCGGTGTCCGGGGTGAAGATGCCGGCCAGGCAGTGCAGCAGCGTCGACTTGCCGGACCCGCTCGGCCCCATCACGGCGACGATCTCGCCGACCGCCAGCCCCATGCTCACGTCCCGCAGCGCCACGGTCGGCCCGAAGGACTTGCCCACCTGGTCAGCGCGAAGAATGACGGTATTCATCGGCGATCTCTTTCCGCAGTTGGTCGAGCCGTGCGGAGGTCAGGTCGATCCACCGCAGGTCGGCGTCGAGGTGGAACAGGCCGTAGTCGGCCAGCAGGGACCGGCTCAGCGGACCGGCCTTGCGCATCGCGGTCAGCTCCCGCATCCGGTCCAGGTGGGCGAGCCGCTGGGCGTCGAGGTACTGCGCCGCCGGCCGGCCGGACAGCAGCGCGAGGACGACCTTGACGAACAGCACCGCCTGCAACATCGGCTCCGGCCGCTCCGGCTCGGCCAGCCACCGTTCGAGCCGGGTCACCCCGCTCGGCGTGATGGCGAAGCGCTTGCGCTCCGGCCCCTCGCCCGGCTCCGACCCGTCCACGACGATCTGCCCGTCCCGCTCCAGCCGCGCCAGCGTGGTGTAGAGCTGACCGAACGACAGCGGCCGGCCGTTGCCCGCGAAGAGACCGTCGTATTCGCGCTTGAGCTCGTAGCCATGGCTGGCCTGCGGCTCCAACAGGCCCAGCAGCGTGGTCGGCACGTTCACGGGCCCGACTATACTACCAAAGTATACTTCGAGAAAGTACCGGGCCCGGGATCGCGTGATCCGGTAGACCTGTAGTGGTCCCGCGACCACCGACCCGGAGGACTGCGACATGACCACCGAGCGCCCGGACCCGCCCCGGATCGCCGGCGAACGGGAGATGCTGCGCGTCTTCCTCGACTTCCACCGCGCGACCCTGGCGATGAAGTGCGACGGCCTGTCCGACGACGACCTGCGCCGCCGGTCGATGCCGCCGTCGACGCTGAGCCTGCTCGGCCTGGTCCGGCACATGGCGGAGGTGGAGCGCACCTGGTTCCGCCGGGTGATCAACGGCGAGGACGTCCCGTTCGTCTGGTCGACCAAGGGTGACTTCCAGGAGGCGTACGACGCGACCGGCGCCACCGGACCCGAGGCGTTCGACGCGTGGCGGGCCGAGGTCGAGCGGTCCCGGCGGATCGAGGCGGAGGCGGAGTCGCTCGATGTCACGGGCCACTTCGCGCGGTGGGGCGAGGACGTGTCGCTCCGGTTCGTCATGCTGCACCTGATCCACGAGTACGCCCGGCACAACGGGCACGCCGACTTCCTCCGCGAGGGCATCGACGGGACGGTCGGCGCCTGACCGAGCGCCTCTAGCACGTCGTAGCGCCACCGATAGGTGACGTGCTACGGTTTCACGTGTAAGAGTTTTCTTACACGTGAAGGAGCGTCATGACTGGCACTCGACCGACCGGCGACGACCTGGTCGAGATGCTGGCGGCACTGGCCAACCCGATCCGGCTGCGCATCGTCGCGACGCTGGCGGGCGGGCGGGACTACGTAAGCCACCTGGCCCGGGAGATCGGCGTCAGCCGACCTCTCCTCCACATGCATCTCCAGCGGCTCGAAGCGGCCGGTCTGATCGCCGGCAGCCTTGAGCTGTCCGCCGACGGCAAGGCCATGAAGTACTACGAAGTGACGGATTTCGACCTGCACCTGACCGCGTCGGTGCTGGCTGAGGCGGCCGAAACCCTGACCAGATCGGACCCGGAGAAGGGTCCCGCACGCAAGGAGCCCTCCTGATGTACCTCAGCGCCGATTCATCAGTCTCGTGGCCGGAGTCGATCGCGTTCGTCGGCATCCTCGTCTTCACCATGTTCATCCTGGGCGGTGCGGCGGCGACCTGGCTGGAGGTCCGCAAGTCGCGGGTCGTCACCGGCCAGGAGGACGCCCTGCGCCAGCTCATCAGCCGGTACGAGCAGCTCGCCGAGAAGACCCTCGACGCCGAGCAGCGGGTGGCGGCCGACGTGTCCGAGCTGCGGACCCGCACGGCGTCGATCGAGCAGATCCTGCGGACCGTCGAATGAACGTCCGCTACGCAGGATGGCTCGGCCTGGCCCTCTGGGCGGGCGCCGCCGCGCTGCTGGTGCCGCTGGCGGGAAAGACCGCCGGTGGCGGGTCCGCCGACGCGGATCTCGTGCTTCCCCGGCACGCCGAGGTGACCCAGGCCCTGGCCCGGGAACGGGCCGCGTTCCCCGGCGCCGACACGCTCGTGGCGGTGGTGGTCTACGCGCGCGACAGCGGGATCACCGCGGCCGACCGGTCCACCGTGGACGCCGACCGGGCCGGCTTCGCCGCGCTGTCGGGCAGCGGCAGCGTCGATCCCGCCACCCCGAGCGCGGACGGGCGGGCGCTCCTGCTGTCCTTCCCGGTCACCGGCGACGACGAGCACACACACGCGGTCGTCAAGCAGATCAAGAGCCGGCTGGCCGGTGCCCCGGACGGGCTGCGCACCGCCGTCACCGGCTCGGCCGGCGCGCTCGCCGACGCCGGTGAGGCCTTCGGCGGCGTCGAGACCACGCTGTTGCTCGCGGCCGCCGGCGTGGTCGCGGTGCTGCTGCTCATCACGTACCGGAGTCCGGTCCTGTGGATCGTGCCGCTGTTCTCGGTCGGGCTGGCCAGCCAGGTCGCGTCCGGTGTGGTGTATCTGCTGGGTCGCTACGCCGGGGTCACGGTGACCGACGCCAGCCGGGGAATCATGGTGGTGCTGGTGTTCGGCGCGGGCACCGACTACGCCCTGCTGCTCATCGCGCGCTACCGCGAGGAGCTGCGCCGCCACGCCGCCCGGTACACGGCCATGGCCGTCGCCTGGCGTCGCTCGTTCCCGGCGATCCTGGCCTCGGCGGCCACCGTCACGGCCGGGTTGCTGTGCCTGCTGGCCGGCCAGATGAACAACGTACGCGGGCTGGGCCCCGTGGCCGCGGCCGGCATCGTGGTGGCGCTCGCGGCCATGACCACGCTGCTGCCGGCTCTGCTGGTGCTCCTCGGCCGGTGGCTGTTCTGGCCGTTCGTGCCGCGGTACTCGCCAGACGCCGCTGACCCTGCCGCTGACATCATGGGGCAGCACCGGATCTGGGGCCGGCTGGCCGGGGCGATCGGCCGGCGACCCCGGGCGATCTGGCCGGTCACCACGCTCGCGCTCGCGGCACTGACGCTCGGCGTGTTCGGCCTGCGGCTCGGGCAGCCCGCCGACGAGATGTACACCAAGGAGGTCGGTTCGGTGGTCGGGCAGCGACTCATCGCGGCGCACTACCCCGGCGGTGCCTCGTCCCCGGCCCAGATCATCGCAGCGGCGCCACGCGCGGACCAGGTCGTCGCGGCGGCCGCGGCGGTCGGCGGGGTCGCCGCCGTCAGACCGGTCGCCACGTCCGCAGACCACCATTGGGTACGGGTGGAGGCCGTCCTGGACGACCCGCCCGACTCCCCTGCGGCGGAGGCGACGGTCGACCGGCTGCGCCGAGCGGTGCGCGCGGTCCCCGGCGCCGACGCGCTCGTGGGCGGCCAGACCGCGCTGGCGCTGGACGTGCACCGGGCGGCCCGCCGGGACAACCTGGTCCTGATGCCGCTCATCCTCGTCGTCGTGTTCGGTGTACTGGTACTGCTGCTGCGCGCCCTGGTCGCACCGCTGCTCCTGGCGGCGAGCGTGGTGCTGTCGTACGCGGCCGCCATGGGCCTGGCCGGGCTGGTGTTCCGGGCGATCGGGTACCCGGGCATTGACCCGACCCTGCCGCTGTGGGGATACCTGTTCCTCGTCACCCTCGGTGTGGACTACACGATCTTCCTGATGACCCGGGCCCGCGAGGAAGTCGGCAGGGTCGGCCACCGCGCCGGGATCCTCGCCGCGCTGACCGTCACCGGTGGCGTCATCACCAGTGCCGGGGCGGTACTGGCGGGCACCTTCGCGACGCTCGTGGTGCTGCCTGTGGTGCTCGCGCTCCAGATCGGACTGATCGTGGCGCTCGGCGTGCTGCTCGACACCCTGGTCGTGCGGACACTGCTGGTCCCCACGATCGCCGTGGACCTCGGTGCCCGGATCTGGTGGCCCGGCCGGCCCGCCCGCGAACCGGCCGATTCACGCCGGGAGCTCGCGGACGCGCGGGACGACCTCCGTCCCGTAGCGCCGAGGGTGATGCGGGGTCAGGCCGGGCCGGCCTCGCGCGCGACCCGCTCCAGCCGGTCGCGGTAGCTCTCCCACCACGCCTGGTCGCCGGGCATCATGTTGTCGTTGTCGGGCCGCAGCCCGGCGGCGCCGTCGATGAGCTCCCGGACGATGTCGGCGTGCCCGGCGTGCCGCTCGGTCTCCGCGATCATGTGAACGAGGATCCGGTGCAGGGTGACCTCGCTGTGCTCTCCCCACCACGGAACGTGACCGATCGCGTCCAGCGCCAGAGCCTCGATCGTGGCATCCGAGTGAGCCCAGACCCGGCGGTACAGGCTGGTGATCTGCTCGCGCGACTCGTCGGCGGCGGCCCACATCTCGGCGTTCGGCTCCGCGCCCTCGGAAAGCCACGGCAGCGACTCCTCGAACGGCCGGCCGAACGTCTCGCCGAAGTATCCCGACTCGACGCTGGCCACGTGCTTGACCAGGCCCAACAGGTTGGTGCCGGTCGGCACCATGGGCCGGCGGACGTCGTACTCGGACAGCCCCTCCAGCTTCCACAGGAGCGCGTCCCGGCCCCGCTGAAGGTAGCGATGGAGGTCCGCCTTCGGATCTGATCCGCTCATGCCGGACAGCATCCCATTCGCAGGAGAGGTGAACCGGCGCGGGTCCGGGCGCGTGGGCAGTAAAGGACAGGTGTCCGGCAAGGGAAGGCCGTGGATTGTCGTTCTTGACGCGCATGCGCCCACGGCCGGGGACCGACCTCCAAGTCGCGGCCTCTCCTGAACGTCCCCCGAAGCGCTGGTGGACCGTCGTCTCCTGGACCGGCACCGTACTGGCCGCGGTGCTCGTGTTCACCGCGCTGGTCATCCCCAACAAGCCCAACCAGCTCACCCCGGGCGCGTTCGTCCGCGTGCCGGTCGAAGCGCTGGTCGGCGCCGTCCTCGTCCTCGTCCTGCCGGCGCGGCTGGGGCGGTGGGCGCGGATCGCGGTGGCGCTCGGCGGCGTGGTCCTCGGCCTGGTGACCCTCAAGAAGATGTTCGACATCGGCTTCTACTCGGTGCTCGACCGGTCGTTCGACCCGGTGTCGGACTGGCCGCTGGTCTCCGACGCGGAGAACTTCCTCGAACGCTCGATCGGGCGGGCCGGCGCGATCGGGTGCGCGGTCCTCGCCGTACTGCTGGTCGTCGCGGTACTCGTCCTGATGGCGCTGTCCGCGCTGCGGCTGGCCCGGCTCATGGCCCGGCACCGCGTCGCGTCGACCGGTACGGTGGCGGTCTTCGGAATCGTGTGGGTCGTCTGTTTCGCGCTCGGCGTCCAGGTCGTTCCGGGCGTGTGGGTCGCCTCCCGGGCCGCGGCCGGCACGGCGTACTACGGCGCGGCCCAGATTGGTGCCGGCATCCGGGACAAGCGGGCGTTCGCGGCGAAAGCGGCCGCCGACCCGTACCGGAACGTTCCGGGCGACCAGCTCCTGACCGGCCTGCGCGGCAAGGACGTCCTGCTCACCTTCGTCGAGAGCTACGGGCGCACCGCGCTCGACGATCCGCAGGTGAACGCCATCCTCGACGACGGCACCCGGCAACTGGACGCGGCCGGGTTCGCCTCCCGCAGCGCGTTCCTCACGTCGTCGACGTTCGGCGGCGGAAGCTGGTTCGCGCACGGGACCATGCAGTCCGGGCTGTGGGTGGACAGCCAGCAGCGGTACCGGACCCTGGTCAACAGTGACCGGCTGACGCTGACCAGCGCGTTCCGGAAGGCCAGCTGGCGGACCGTGTGCGTCATGCCGGGCACCGACCGGGACTGGCCGGAGGCGGGGTACTTCGGCTACCAGCAGATCTACGACACCCGCAACCTCGGGTACCACGGCCCGAAGTTCGCCTTCACGAGCATGCCCGACCAGTTCACGCTGTCGTCGTTCCACCGCTCGGAGCTGGCCGCGGCCGGTCACCCGCCGGTGTTCGCCGAGATCGACCTGCTGTCCAGCCACGTCCCGTGGACGCCCGCGCCCCGGCTGGTCGACTGGAAGGACCTCGGCAACGGCTCGATCTTCAAGACCACCCCGCCGGCTGAGGACCCCGGCCAGATCCGCGCGCAGTACCTGACCACCATCCAGTACTCGCTGCGCACGCTGATCTCGTACGTGCAGACGTACGGCGACGACAACATGGTTCTGGTCTTCCTCGGCGACCACCAGCCCGCGCCGGCGGTCTCCGGGGTGGGTGCCAACCACCAGGTACCCATCACGATCGTGGCCCGGGACAAGACGGTCCTGGACCGGATCTCCGGCTGGGGCTGGCAGGACGGCCTGCGCCCCGGCGCGGGCGCGCCGGTCTGGAAGATGGACGCCTTCCGGGACCGGTTCCTGTCCGCGTTCGACCCGCGCTAGGCGGGTGACCACTCGATGTGGTGGCGGAACAGCCACGACATCTCCTCCACCGACCGCCCGCTGGCCGCCTTCCGGAGGATGAACGGGACGACCAGGTCGCGCACCGCCCGGCCGACCGGCCCGTGCCGTTTCGCGCTGCGCAGCGAGCCCGCCCACGGGACGACCCGGTCCACGCGCGGGCGCCGCAGTTTCTCGTACCGGGTGAGCCCGGCCGCGACCGACGGCGCGTCGCGCAGGCAGCGCGCCAGGACGACCGCGTCCTCGATGGCCAGTGAGCAGCCCTGGGCCGACGCGGGGGCCAGCGCGTGCGCCGCGTCGCCGATGATGACCATCGACTCGTTGTGCCAGGTCGGCACCGTCGCCATGGCGTACTGGTTGCTCAGGCGCAGCGGCCCGGCGCTCGCCTGGACGATCGACGCGGCCGGACCACGGTCCGCGTCGAGCAACCCGACCATGAGCCGGCGTACGTCCGATGTGGACATCGCCCGCAGCGTCGCGCGCGGCACCGGGGTGGGCCGCGGCGGGTTGGCGAGCCACCAGATCTCGCCCTCCGGGCTGACCGTGTAGCAGTAGGTGCACCTGCGGCCCCAGACCATCCGGTACTCGCCGGGGCCGGCTCCGACGTCGAGGGTCGCCACCTCGGTGGCGCTGGCGAAGCCGCAGACGTTGCCGACGCCGGTGTAGAGCGGAGCCGGGTTGCCGGCGTCCACAATAGACCGGGTGGCCGAGTGCACCCCGTCGGCGCCGATCAGGACGTCGCCCTCGGCGGTGCTGCCGTCGGCGAAGTACGCGATCACCGTGCCGCCTCCGGTGGTGTCGGCACCCACCAGGCGCTTGCCGTACCGCACCGGTGGTACCCCGCGCCGGACCGCCTCCGCGCGCAGGCCGGCCTGGAGGTCGGTGCGCCGGATGATGTGCGTGGTCGTGCCGTCGCCCGTCGCCGGACCCATCGGCGCCCAGCCGAGGTGCCGGCCGTTCCCGTTGAAGAAGTCGATCTTCTCGCACGGGAAGCCACCGGCCCGGATCAGATGCTCGACGCCGATCGCCCGCAGCGCGTCGAGCCCGTTGACCGCGAGCGTCAGGTAGCCCTCGCGGGCCCCGTCCTCGCGCTGGCCGTACGCCTCGAACACGACGGCGTCGAAGCCGGCCTTGCGCAGGGCGATCGCGGCGACGAGACCGGCGCTGCCGGCGCCGATGATCAGCGCGCGGCAGTGGCCGGTCACGGCGCCGGGATGCCGGGGCCGGAGTCCACGCCGGTACGGGCCAGCCGCAGCGCCCGGTCGCAGGCCGCCAGGTGGGAGCCGAGGGCGTCCTCGAAGCTGGTCGACATCGCCTCGGTGAGCAACTGGCGGCGGATCGCCAACTCGGTGCCGGTGACGCCGGCCAGCGCGTCCAGCACCTGCCGGGAGCCGTCCAGCGGGTCCTCGACGAGGGCGTCGAGCAGCCCCCACTCGACCGCGCGGGCGGCCGGGATCCCGGTACCCAGCAGGGCGAGCTGGCGCGAGCGGCTGGCGCCCAACTGGTTGGCCAGGCGGTAGACCGACATGCCCGGCCAGGTACTGCCGCCCACCAGCGAGGTACGCAGGGCGCTGCCCGGGGTCGCGATGCGGCAGTCGGTCGCGAGCAGGAGGTCGAGCGCCGGCCCGCGGCAGGTCCCCGAAAGGACCGTCATCGTGAGCGCGGGCAGGCGTTCGAGCCGGCGCAGCGCACGTTCCCACTTGTTGACGGTGTGGATGCCGAGGTCGTGCGGCCATGGGTCGGCTTGTTGGTTCACGTCACCGGTGAGGTGGACCAGCAGGGCGACGTCCTTGCCGGCGTTCTCGACGGTGTCACAGACCTTGTTGACCTCGTCGATGAGTCCGGTCGACAGCGTGGCCGTGCGGTCGACTTCGAGGAAGACGTCGGTCAGCCGGGACAGTTCCGACACGTGGTTACTCCTTTGTTCGCTTACCACTTGAGAAGCGCCGTCTCGATCGTCGATCCGGGGCCCATCGTCATCAGCACGCCGTGGTCGCCGGGTGCCACCTGCTTCTCGTCGAGCAGCCGTTCGTACGAGAACAGGAACGAGCCGCTGGACAGGTTTCCGTACCGGCTCAGTACCGAGACGGTGTGCCGGAGGTCGTGCGCGGTGAGGCGGAGGTTGACCCGTACCGAGTCGATCACCTTCTTGCCGCCGGAGTGCACGATCCAGTGGTCGACGTCGCCACGCCGTACCCCGGTGCCGTCGAGCAGGGCGTCGATGACCTGCTCGGCGTGCGCGCCCACCACGTACGGGACGTCGCGGTCGAGGAAGAAGCTGAACTTGTTCTGCTGGTCGTCCCACTCGTACCGCATGGCGCCGATCGCCTCGGGGATCAGCCGGCTGGCGAACCGGACGATAGCCGGGTTGCCTTCCGCGGGTACCGAATCGGTCTGACCTCGGACCGCGACGGCGGCGGCGCCGTCGCCGAACAGGCTGTTCACCACCGCGGTGCGCATCGTGCCGTCGAAGACGTAGGCCGCCGAGCACACCTCGACGCAGATCATCACGGCGAGCTTGCCCGGGTTGGCGGCCGCCCACGAGGCGACCGGGTTGAGCCCGTTCAGGCCGGCGTTGCAGCCCATCCCGACCACGTCGGCCCGGCTGCAGTCGGGGCGCAGGCCCAGTTCCCGGATCAGCAGGGCGCTGAATCCAGGCGTCAGGAACCCGGTCGACGTCACGCAGCACAGGTACTGGATGTCGGACAGCTCGGCGCCGGCGCGGTCCAGGCAGGTCCGCAACGCCTGGGCGGCCAGCTCGATCCCCGCCGTCCGGTGCTTCGCCAGCAGTTGGCCCTGGCTCTCGTATACCGGGGCGCCGCCGCCGTCGAGCCCGGGCAGGGCGAGGTGACGCTGGTCGATGTGGCTGTTGAGGAACAGCGACCGGATCCGCTCCTCGTCGACCCGGTACCGGTCGAGAACCTCCTCCTGGGTGTACGCCGTCGGCGGGTTGGCCGTGCCCACCCCGAGGATGGTGGGCACGGCGGATCTCGCCGGTGTGATGTGCGCCGACCGGAGGTCCAGCCGCCCGGAAGGTCCGGAAGATTCAGCCGCGATGAACATGCTCGCCATCCCACGCCCTGGCGACGGGGTGGCGCGTCGGGTGACCGGAGGTATTGCGCCGGACGGACATCCGCGAGATCCGGTCCGGGTACGCGTGCCGGCGGTGTCAGGCTTCGCGTTAGTTTGGCAGCCACCGACTGCGAGGACAGAATATTGAGCTCTCCGACCACTCACCGTCGGTTGCCGGCGCGCGACCGGGGGTGGCTCGGCGTCGACAATCTGCGCGTACTCGGGCCGTTCGCGGGTGTCGGCGCGACCGGGCTGCGCGACGCACTCGTGGGCATGCACGCCGACCGGCCCACCGATCCGGCGGTGTGCCTGCTCGATCGGGCCGGGATCCGGTGGGTACCGTTGTCCGCCCCGGACTTCGCGACGTTCGCGGACCGGCTGGTGGTGCCGGTCGACGACCCGGGCGGGGACGATCGCGCCGCCGCCGACGCCGTCACCCGGCACCTCGTCGACGCGAGCCTGGGTGACCGGCCGATCCTGCTGGCGACCTGCCGGGGTTTCGTCGGCGCAAAGATCTCGCACGCGGTCGGCGACGGGCGGGTCGTCAACACACTGTTTCCCGAACTGATCCGCGCTGCGGCCGAGGGGCGTGCGGCGCGACCGGCGTTTCCGCCGCCGACCCGGTTACCGGCGGCGCGGGCCGTCCTGCACCACTTCGGCCGGCGTCCGCACAAGCTGTTGCGGGCGCTGCCGGTGGCCCGCCCGCCCGCTGCCGCGTCTTCCGCCGCTTCGGTGCCGTGGCAGCCGGACGTGGCGTACACGTCGATGGGGTCCACGCACGCACGCGCCGCGATCCGGGCCTGGCGGGACGAGGCCATGCCGGGCGTGTCCGCCGCCGCGGTGCTGTTCGCCGCCACGGCGGTGGCGTTGCGGCGCTGCGACCTCACCCCGAAGTGGCCCGGCGCGGTCGTGCTGGTCGACGCGCGCCGGTACCTGCCACCCGGCGGGGCGGTGAACGGCAACTTCTCCTGGGGCCACTACCTGCGGCCGGCCGACCTCACCGATCCGCGCGCGGTCCACGAGGCGCTGACCGGCGAACTGGCGGCCGGCGGCGCGCTGGCCATGCTCGCGTTGCGTACCGGCCGGCTGCTGCTGACCCCGGCCCGTCGCGGGCACGCTGGCGTTCCGGCGCCCGTGGTGGCCGCCCCGCGCCCGGAGCTGACCCTCACCCACGTCGGCCGGCTCGACGCGTACACCGACCTGCCGTGGACTGCACCGGCCGATCGGCGCGAGAACATCAGCGTGCCCACGACGGGCGGCCCGGAGGCGATCACGGTCTCCTTCACCGAACTGGCCGGGGTGCTGTACATCAACGCGAGCTTCCACCGCTCGACCTTCGATGAGGCTGCCGTAGAGCGGGCCATGCGCCTTGTGCTCGACGACCCGGTCGAGTTGGTATCGGCTAGCTCAAGATCCGCGCAGATGTAACCCATTTGCTGCTTCGTGACACGCACGATGCCGCAGATGGGTTACATCTGCGCGGGTCATGGTCGCTCCGCGTACTCCGTGTCCCGCAAAGCGATCCGCAGGTCGTCGTCGAGCCGGGCGTAGCGCCACGAGGTCCGCCCGCCGACGGTTGTGGCGTTCATCGCGGTACTGCCGGACGACGCCCCGGCGGGGAATGCCCCGGTTCGTCGATCGAGGTCGTCTTCCCAGGCAGCGTCCACCAGCCCACCGAGGCCAGCAGTCCGGCATCGGCCAGCCGGACCGGCGGGCACGGCCACAGTGCGAAGTCCCGCACACACGCGGGCGACTGGCAGAACCCGTCCGTGTTCGACACGTGGGACACCCGGAGCGCGTGGGAGATGTTCCATAGCAAACGCTCCGCGCCTGGCGGAGGCTCCGTGGGCGGGTTCTCCGGGTCATAGGGCAGCGGGATCATGTCGACTCCCCGATCATCGGCACGCTGTATCCGGGCAGCATGCAGCCACGCTTGGCCAGCATCGTGTGTCCTTTCAGCGCCAACTGGAGGGAAAGAGGTGCCGGCCCACGGCGGGGGTAGGAGGCCCGCCGGGGCCATTTCTGTCAACCGTTGTCGCCAGGCGCCTTGTCTTGGGACAATCGTCGGACCCGGTCCAGCCGTTGTCAATAATTATCCCAAGACAATGCCGGGGGAAGGGACGGTGTGCGGTGGCCGTGCACTCGCGCTACCTGGACATCGCCGCGAAGATCCGGGCACGGATCGAGGGCGGCGAATGGGAGCCAGGTGCCAGGCTGCCGCGGCTCGACGATTTCGCAACGGAGTACGGCGCGAACCGGGACACGATCGGGCGGGCTGTCGCGGTTCTCGAATCCGAGGGCTACGTCTGGGCGGTACAGGGCCGAGGAATCACCGTCCGGCATGGCACCATCCGTCCCCGCCGACCGAGGGGCGACCTGGTCAAGCGCAATGAGCGAGCCACTGGCTACTCGTTTCCCTCGGCCAGCAGCCAAGAGGTGTGGGTTCGCCACGGCAGGGCCACCAACGCATCCGCGCCGCTGGAGGATCCGCGCATCGCCAGGCTTCTCGGCGTGAAGCCTGGCACCGAGGTCCTGCGCCGGTACAGGGTGACCGGCCCCGCGTCGGAGGCGCCCTTCCAGATCAGTGCCTCCTGGATCCACCCGCGCGTCGCCGACCTCGTTGCCGACGTCGACGCGAGTCCGGCGGCCGGTGAGTGGTTGTACCGGATCGAGCGGGCCGGCCACTGGCCCATCAGTTGGATGGAGATCCATCGGGCGCGGATGCCCAGCAAGGACGAGGCCGCGCTGCTGGAGATCCCGACCAGCCTGCCCGTGTTGGAAATCGTGCGGGTGGGCACGTCGGGGAGCGACGGCAAGCCGGTCGAAGTAACCGAGTACGTCGTGGCCAGCGATCGAGTGGAAACCGTCCACATCCTGCACCGCGAAGGATCGGCGCAGGCCCCCTGGCCAGACGACGCCCCACATCCCGATGACGACGAAACGGGCAGGTGAACCATGACCTCGACCGTCAATGTTGACGTCACCGGTCGTACCGACGTCGGGCTCGTGCGACGGCGCAACGAAGACGCCATCTACACAGGGCGATCGTTGTTCGCGGTTGCGGACGGGCTCGGCGGCCATCCCGCTGGCGACATCGCCAGCGCTACCGTGATCGAAGCCCTGCAGCCGCACGACCGCCTGGTCGACCCGTCTGAGCTTTCCCCTGTGCTTGGGCGGGCGGTCATGGATGCCAACGAGGCGCTGCGCCGGAAGATCGAAACCGAGCCGGAACTGGCGGGCATGGCCGCCACGTTGGTGGCGATGCTGTGGTCCGGGGCGACGGCCATCGTGGCGAACCTGGGCGACTCCCGCGCTTACCTGTTGCGCGACGCGGGTTCCGGAAGCAGCAGAACCATACAGATCACCGAGGACCACATCTACGGACACCTGGTGGCCGACGCTGCCGATGTTCCGGACCTTCCCGAACGCCTATCCCGATTCCTCGACGGCCGTGTCGACGGCCGATCCCCCGACCTCACAACCTGGGACCTCCGGGTCGGTGATCGGTTCATGCTGTGCTCGGACGGGCTGACCGCGGTGGTAACCCACGACCTGATCCACTCCACGCTCAACTCCTCCGGCGGCCCGGACGAAACAGCCGACCGCCTTGTCGCGTTGGCCATTGGCCGGGGCGGCCCGGACAACGTCACGGTGATCGTCGTTGACGTTCGAGCCGCGTAGCGAGTATCGATCCCGTCAGGAGAAGACGTGAGGGTAGCGGTGACCGGGCATCGCGGATTGTCCATGCCGGTCGAGGCGCTGATCGCGAACGAGATCGACCGCGAACTGGATCGCATGACCGCCACAGGTGCCGAGCTGACCGGGTTGTCCTGTCTCGCCGACGGCGAACCCGCGAGAGCCTTCGGCGGTACTGCCGACGTGGTCGCGTACGCCCGGGAGATCTGTCGCCCTGTCACGATCATCTGGCCGGATGGGGCGACGCGGTAAACACTACGACCGTAGTCGCGCGTACGGGCTACCGAGCTGTCCACCCTCGCCCGCGGCTTTCGCAACTGCGCCGCGCGGGACCTGACCACTGAGTACAGTCTGAATTGAGGGTTGGGAGGGGGTCTGCGTGGGTTTATGGCGTAATACGAAGATCCGTACCAAGATCGGCGCGGGTCTGCTCATCGCACTGATCGGTGTGGCCGGCTTCGCGGGCGCCCTGGTGATCGACAAGCAGCGCCAGGCGGCGGCTTCGGCCGAGGTCAAGATGCTGACCACCTTCTCGGTGAGCGCTGGCAACCTGCTACACGAGACGCAGCGCGAGCGCGGGCGAACCGCGCAGTTCACAAGTGCCAAGGGCGCCAAGTTCGGTCCCGAACTGAAGGCGCAGCAGCAGGCAACCGACAAACGGCTCGCCGAGTACCGGCACGTCGTCGGCGCGCGTGCCGCCGACGCACCCGCAGCCGTGCGCGCCGCGCTCGATACTGTCCGGACCGCGGTTGGCAGGATCACGACGCTGCGGTCCCAGGCGGCCGGGTTGGCCACTCCGCCGGCACAGATCATCGGCGGCTACACCGATCTCAACCAGACCCTGCTGAACATGATCGCGATCACCGTCGGCCAGAACCGTAATCCGAGCATCGCCGCCCGCCTACAGGCGTATCTCGCGCTCCTGAGCGCGAAGGAATCCGCCGGCCTGGAACGGGCTCAACTGACCACCGTGTTCACCGTGGACCGGTTCGCCGCCGGCCAGTTCACCACCGTGGTATCGCTGATCGCGGCACAGCAGGCGTACCTCACCGTCTTCCAACGCGCGGCCGGCCCAGAGGTGCTCGCCCACTGGACCCGGACCCAGGCATCGTCGGTGTTCGGCCAGATCGCCGGGTACGAGAAGACCGCAATCGACAGGGCCGCGACAGGCGGCTTCGGGGTGGATCCGGGGGTCTGGTTCGACGCCGCGACAAGCAAGATTGACCTGTACAAGACGCTGGAGGACTACCAGGCGAACGGAGTCCTGGCGGCCGCGACGGCGAGCGAGCGCTCGGCCCGCGACACGGCGTGGACCGTCCTCATTCTGGCGGCCGCGCTTCTTCTGCTGACACTCGGCATCGCCACCGCGGTCATCCTCTCAATCACCCGACCGTTGCGCGAGGTGACCGAGATCGCAGAGCAGATGGCGGTCGGCGACGTCTCGCGCGAGGTCACCTACCGATCGGGTGACGAGGTCGGGCACCTGGCGGACTCGTTCCGCGAGCTCGCGGCGTACATGCGCGAGTGCGCGACGCTGGCGGGTGCGCTCGCCCAGGGCGACCTCCGCCACCCGGTCCGCCCGCGCGGCGACCGGGACCTGCTCGGCAACGCGATGAACGAGACGGTACGCCGGCTCGGCACGATCGTGAGCGGTATCAAGAAGCTCGGGGCGGCAGCTGTCCACCTCTGTCACGCAGCTCACGGACGCCAACTCGGCGCTGGTCGCGAACTCCGACGAGACCGCGCACAAGGCCCAGTCGGTCTCCACGGCCAGCGAGGAGATGATCGCCAGCATTGCCGACATCTCACGCAGTACCAGCGAGGCCGCCGGCGTGGCGCGATCCGCGGTCGCCACCGCCGATGACGCCAGCCGCGTCATCGCCCAACTCGGGAACGCGAGCGGAGAAATCGGCGGCGTGGTGGAACTGATCCAGGCCATCGCATCGCAGACCAACCTACTCGCGCTCAACGCCACGATCGAAGCCGCCCGGGCCGGGGAGACCGGTAGAGGCTTCGCCGTAGTCGCCGAAGAGGTCAAACGGTTGGCACAGCAGACCGCGGAAGCCACCGACACCATCACCCAGCGGGTCAGCAGTATCGAGGACGGCGCCTCCGCAGCCGGCCGTGCGGTGGCTGAGATAGGCACGGTGGTAGGCCGGATCAACGAGATCGCGTCGACGATCGCCGGCGCGGTGGAGGAACAGACGGTCACCACGTCCGAGATCTCCCGAAGCATCGAGGCGGTGGCCGGCGCGGCCGGCGCCACCAGCGCGATAACCAACCAGTCGGCGGAGTCGGCACGTGCGCTGGCCGCGATGGCGCAGACGTTGCAAAATCTGGTCGCCCAGTTCGCCGTCGACGAGCGGGACGCGGACACGGTGCTGCTCGCCTCCACCGTGTGACCGGGTCCTGGGGCTGCGGTCGCAGCGATCTCCCACCAAGATCACTCGATCGGCGAGGTCAGGTGCGGCCGAACGCGGACCGAAGCACCGTCGGGGCCATCAGCACACCCTCCAGCAGCATCACGGCGGCTAGGCACCAGGCCAGGTTCGTCAGGCCGCCGTGGGCGGCGCCGTACCACGCGGCGACCAGTTCCACGGCGCCGGCGGCCATCGCGTACAGGCTGGCCGGTCGGGTACGGCCCGAGATCCGGGACACCGCGACGAACAGTTGCCGCATCGCGGTGGCCACGAACGTCAACGCGAGGATCGTCAGCGCCCCGGCGGCGGCCTGCGCGTACTCCTGGCCAAAGGTGGCCATGATGGGCCGGGCCAGGACCGCCACGAGCGTCGAGGCCGGTACCCCGACGCCGAGCGAGACCTGGAGCGCCATCCGGATCTTGCCGCGCAGCGCCGACCGGTCGCCGCTGGTGACCGTGAACAGCGTGGTCGCCATGTGTCCCGGGATCATCGCCAGTACGGTCAGCACCATCCACGCCGCGTAGAAGGCGGCCGTGGCCCTGGTCGACAGCACCGCGGCGACGATGAGCGGCAGGCAGGCGCGCGGCACGAACAGCGCCAGGTTCAGTACATTGTGGTCGATCGCGTGCCGGCCGAGCCCGCGCAGCAGGGTCAGGTCCGGCCGGACCGACCGGATCCGCCAGCCGGCCAGGCGTGGCGCGACGAGCAGCACCACCGACAGCGGGATCCCGACGATCCAGGTGGCCAGGATCTCGGTGCCGGTGCCGACCAGCGGCAGCGCGGCGAGCGCGCCGAGCATGAGCAGTTTGCTCGCGGCGAAGTAGGCGTTGCGCAGCAACTGGAGCCGGCCCTTGAGGAGCCCGACGAGCGCTTCGTCGAGCACCAGCGCCGCCGCGTTGACCGCCATCCCGCTCACCAGCAGCAGGCAGGCCAGCGGCGAGCCCAGTGCGGCGCGCAGGCCGGTGTCGAGCAGGATCGCCACCAGCACGTACCCGATCCCGCCGACCGCCGCGACCGTGGCGGACGCCAGCAGGCAGGCGGTGATCAGGTTCCACCGGCGGCCGGCCATCCTGGGCAGCTCGGACAGCAGCAGCGTGCCCATGCCGAACATGCCCAGCGTGCCGATCAGGGCCATCGCGGAGACCGCCGCCGACGCCGAACCGACGGCGTCGGCGGGAAACAGCCGGGCGGCGACCCACCAGTACGCGAAACCGAGTGCCGACGTGAGCAGGCTGCTCGCCATGAGCGACGCCGAGTTGCCGAGCAGGTCGCCGTTCTGCTCGACGGCCCGCGCCAGCCGGGTACGGACGTTGACAGCGCCAATACTCACAGCAATTTCCGTTCGCTCCGCCGCGCGCCCCACGCGCCGCCTTCCCTCGGCCCCGCGCAACGACTTCGTCGGCGCGTTGCCTCAGTCCAGGCGCCGCGGCGCTCCGCTCCTCTCACAGCGGCATGTTGCGGTGCTGGCCGCGGTTGGACGGGGCCGACGCCAGTGCCGCCGCGAGGTGGCGACGGGTGTGCGCGGGGTCGATGATCTCGTCGATGACGCCGAGCGCGACGGCCCGGGCGAGCCCGCCCTCGGCGGTCTCGTACTCGTCCACGAGATGAGCGTGCACCGCGTCCACATGTTCGGCGGGAACCTCGGACAGCGCCCGGCGGTGGACCACCCGGACGGCCGCCTCGCCGCTCATCACCGCCACCGTCGCCTCCGGCCACGCGAAGACCGCGGTCGCGCCCAACGACCGGGAGTTCATCGCGATGTACGCCCCGCCGTACGCCTTGCGGGTCACCAGTGTCACGCGGGGCACGACCGCTTCCGCGAAGGCGTGCAACAGTTTCGCCCCGCGGCGGACCACGCCGCCCCATTCCTGTTCGACCCCGGGCAGGTACCCCGGCACGTCGGCGAGCACGACCAGCGGTACCCCGAACGAGTCGCACATCCGCACGAACCGTGCCGCCTTCTCGGCGCCGGTCGCGTCCAGGCAACCACCCTTGAACAGCGGGTTGTTGGCGACCACACCGACGGTACGGCCGCCCAGGCGCCCCAGCCCGACGGTGATGTTCGTGGCCCACTTCGGTTGCAGCTCAACGAATCCGGCGTCGAGCACGGCGCGGACCAGCGGACGCACGTCGTACGCCCGCCGGGGGGAGGCGGGCAGCAGCGCGCGCAGGTCGGTGGGGCCGGCCACCGCGTCCAGGTCGGGTACCCCGGGATCGCTGAACAGCCCGACGAGGTCGCGGACGCGACGGTAGGCGTCCTCGTCGGAGCCGGCCACGATGTGTGCCAGGCCGGACTTGCGGCCGTGCACCTCGCCGCCGCCCAGCTCGTCCATGTCGACCTGCTCGCCGGTGGCGCTGCGGACGACCTCGGGACCGGTCACGAAGACCCGCGCGGCCGCCGACATGACCACGATGTCGGTGAGCGCCGGGCCGTACGCTGCGGCACCGGCCGCCGGACCCAGCACGAGCGAAATCTGCGGTACCCGTCCCGACGCCCCGGTCATCGCCGCGAACACGGTGCCGACGCCGTCCATCGACTCGACGCCGTTGATGAGCCGTGCGCCGCCAGAATGCCACAGGCCGATCACCGGGCAGCCCTCCTGGACCGCCGCCTCGATCGCCGCCACGATCCGCTGGGATCCGGCGTAGCCGAGCGACCCGCCCATGATGGCCGCGTCGGTACAGTACGCGATGACCGTACGATCGCCGATCCGGCCGCGCACCGACACCACGCCGCACTCGTCGTCACCCGGCAGCGCCACGATCGATCCGTTGTCCAGCAACGGGGTCAGCGCGTCGAGCGGGCGTCGCCTGCCGTGTTCGCGAACGGTGACCCTTGACCGGGACAACGCAAGAAGGTCGGTCACCCTCGCCCTCACAATCCGTTCGGTAGCCGTTCGGTAGCTGGAACCGCGGCAAAGTACATCGCAGCCGGCACACCGTGTCTGTCCGCTCAGATCGGCGGATGTACGCACCGGATGAGCGACACATTCCGGCCGGCCGGACGACGCGGCGGGGTGGCTTCGGATGCGTCCGCCGGCCTGTCCCCCGGCCCGCGTCCCGGCCGGTACGACCGGTCATGCGCCGATCGGTCGACCTCTCGACCCGTCGCGCGGCGGTGCGTCGGTAGCGTGACGACCCTCAACGGGCAGAAGGGGAGCACAATGGCCGACGCGATCGTCTATGACGAGGTCCAGCAGACGTACGTCACCGGTTTCTCGCGGTACACGGTGACCACCCCGGACGGGCAGATGTGGTGCGTACGCGACTACGGTGACGAACTGACCGCGCACAAGGGCGCCGATCTGCTCGACCCGATGATCGCGCGGGTGCCGGTGAAGGTTGCCTGCGAGTTAAACGAGAAGGAGCGGTTGCAGGCGATCTGGACCATGCTCGGCGCGTGCTGGCAGGCGGCCTCCAGCGGCGAGCCGTCACCGGCTCCGCTGTTCCCGTGGATGCGCGACTGGTAGGGCGCGACGGGCAAGCGCGACCGGTTGGGCGCGACCGGTTGGGCGCGACCGGTTGGGCGCGACCGGTTGGGCGCGACCGGTTGGGCGCGACCGGTTGGGCGCGACCGGTTGGGCGCGACCGGTTGGGCCAGCGAAACTGCCTGGACGGCGTCACGACCGGGCCGCGCCCCGTGGCGGCGTTGCGGGACACTCGGATCGGGTTCTCCGGACACCGATTCGAGGGCCGTGGGCGCGATGCGAATACTCGACTGGGTGCGGGTGCAGAAGCTCCGCATGGACGGCTGGCCGGTGGGGGACGAACGGGAACTCCCGCCGAGCATGCCCAGGCTGTGGAAGTCCGCCACGGTCGTCCTGCCCGCGACGGTCACCAGCTTCGACGTCGAGGACGCTGTGCGGCTGTGGTGCCCGGACAACTGGCACATGAGCGGCCTGTACCTGGCCTTCGACATGTTCAGGCTCACCCCGGTGCACTACGACGAGGAGTTGTGGCGCCTGGGCGACCTGCCGCCGGACCTCCCGCGCGCGTACCGGCTGGGGTACGCGTCGGGCGAGGCGACCTCCGGATACTGGCTGGACGACCAGATGGGCTACGACCTCCTCCGCGGCCTGGCCGACCCGTGGGTGTTCACCCCGTCACGCTGCCGGCCGACGAGACGCTGGACCTGCTCGCACCACATCTGGTCGACGCGGTGATCGTCGACCGTGAGGACACCGGCGAGTACCGGATCGACGCCGACGGAGTGATCCTGTGGTGCGACCCGGTCTCGCCTACGGAGTACCCGCGCGTGCTGGCCCAGGACTGGTACGACGCGGCGCCGGCCCGGGCCGAGTACCAGTTCGTCAGTGACCCCGGCACCGACGGGCCGGAGCGGGCCGAGACGGCTGCCCGGGTGCTCGCCGGCGCGACCGGCGGCATCGTCCTCGACGAGGACGGCTTCTCCTGGCGCGAGTGAATGTCAGGGTGCTGTCAGGGCGCTGTCCCTGGTGGACGGTGACGGCCGCCACGACGCTGGGATGGCCGTCCCCGTCGATTGGAGAGCACCGTGCTCAGACGACTCGTCGCCGTCCCGCTCATGACGCTTCTCACCGCGGCCCTGTGCGCGTTGACGATCACCCCCGCGAACGCCGACAGCACCGCACCGGCGGTGAAAGCGCCCGCCGCGGTCACGCCACAACCGTTGTACGGCCTGAAGATCCCGCCCGGTGGCGTCTTCTTCGGGCCGTTCAAGGACGTCAGCGAATGCATCGACGAGGCTCGGGCCCGCGGTCTCATCGGCCACCCCACCCTCGAGTACGACTGCCAGACCGTGAACGGCCAGACGTGGCTCGTCGTCTGGCCCAAGAAGCCGGACAAGAAGAAGCTCCAGGTCGCGCTCCTCGCGTACGCGAATGGTCTGTTCGTGTCGGCGGAACTGGGCTACGGAGGCGACCACAACGGGGAGCTGCGGGCCCGGGCGAACTCGATCGGCCCGTGGGAGCAGTACGCGATAACCCCGGTGTCCGGGGACACGATCGCGTTGCAGGCGGCCAACGGCAAGTACGTGTCCGCCGAGCTGAACTACCCCGGGGCGAGCAACGGCATGCTGCGGGCCCGGTCGGACTCGGTCGGGCCGTGGGAGAAATACGTCATGCAGCCGTACTACGTGCCACAGACGGGGACCAGCGGCTTCGCCCTGACCGCCTGGAACAGCCGCGTGGTCTCCGCCGAGGTGAACTACGGCGGCGGTGACGCGGGGATGCTGCGGGCCCGGGCGACGGGGGTCGGTCCGTGGGAACTGTTCGTGCCCGTGCTGCCGTAGCGCGGACGGGTGGCTCCGGGGGCTCACCCGCCCCCGGAGCCACCCGGGTCCGCCGCGCGGCCCAGCGTGTACTGGCAGGTGTACGCGGGTTCGCCGAGCGCCGCCCGCACCGTCGCGGTGTCGCGCGCCAACCGGTCGGCGTCGGCCGGGCGCAGGGTCGACCCGCTGCGGTCGAGCTGTGTGGACAGGGCACCGGCGGCCTGTGCCGCGTCCTCCCACCGGGCCTGGTCGCACAGCACGCCCACGGTGGCCGCCAGCGCGGCAGCCACGATCCACGGATCGCCGACGGTGTGCCCGAGCGACCTGGCCCGGTCGGCGTAGCCGGCGGCCCGATCCGGTTGGTCACCGGCACGGGCCGCGACCGCGAGCGCGATCAGCACGGTGGCACAGCCGTGCGTGTCGGCCAGTTCCTCGCGCAGGGCAAGGCTTTCCAGGCCGTAGCTGACCGCGCTGTGCGGGTCACCCGTCTCGGCCGCGACGGTGGCCAGGCTGTCGAGGCAGGTCGCCACGCCGCGAATGTCGTCCACCCGCCGGCGCAGCGCCAGGCTCTCCCGGTGCAGCGCCGCGGCTTTCGCGAAGTCACGCTGGTAGTACGCGGTCGTGCCCAGGTTGTTCAGCGAAGCGGCGATCCCGTGCACCAGCCCGACGGCGCGGTACGCGGTGAGGCTCTCCTGGTACCGGACGATCGCGCAACCGAAGTCGCCCTGCTCGCGGGCGACGTTGCCGAGCACGTTCAGCGCGTGCGCCACGCCGGTTTGGTCGCCGGTGGCCCGGTGCAGCGTCAGGCTCTTCTCGGCCCGCCGCGCGGCGTCGGCGAGGTCGCCCTGGCTGACGGCGAGCACCGCCATCGCGTGCAACGCCTCGGCCCGGGCCGGATCCGCTCCCGCCCCGGTGGCGAGCGCGCGGTCGAGCCGCCGGCGGCCCTCGCCAAGGTACCCGCGCCGGTGCCAGAACCGGGACAGCACGATGGCCAGGCGCAGCGCGGTATCGGGGCGGTGCCCGCTGGCCCAGTCGAGCGCGGTGCGCAGGTTGTCGTGGTCGCGGTCCAGCGCGGCGAGCGCGTCGGCCTGCCTGCCGCCGGCCAGGTCCCGGTGTGCGCGCTCGGCGAGGTCGAGATAGTACGCGAGGTGCCGGGCCCGCCACTCCGGCTCGCGGCGTTGCCTGGCCAGGCGGCTGCCGGCGTACTCGTAGACCGGATCGAGCATGGTCAGCCGGCCGGGCGGCGGCGTTCGGGCGAGCATGCCCGCGTCGACCAGCTCGGCGAGGTGGTCAAGAACCGCGGCGCCGCCGCACACCGCCTCGGCCGCCTCGACCGTGCAGCCGCCGCGGAACACCGCCAGGGCCCCGAACACCCGCCGGGCCGGCGGAGTCAGGAGGCGGTAGCTCCAGTCGAGCGTGGCCCGCAATGACCGGTGCCGGTCCGGTCCCCCGCTGCCGCCGGTCAGTACATCGAGTCGACGGTCCATCCGGTCGAGCAGCGCGGACGGCGGGAGCACCAGGATGCGGGCGGCCGCCAGCTCGAGCGCGAGCGGCAGCCCACCGAGCTGGGCACACAGCGCCGCCACGGCCGCGGCGTTGTCGTCGGCCAGCCGGAAGTCCGGCGCGGTGGCCTGCGCCCGCCGGACGAACAGCCGGACGGCCGGATTGGCGGCGACGTCGGCTGGCTGGCCGCCGCTGGCCGGAACGGGCAGCGGCGCGACCGGGCGGCGGTCCTCGGCCGGCACGCCGAGCGGCCGCCGGCTGGTGACCAGCATGGTCAGGCCGGGCGCCCGCTCGGTGAGATCGACGAGTAGCGGGCCGAGCTCCGGCACCCGCTCGGCACTGTCGAGCAGCACCAGGGTCTGCCGGCCGGCCAGTGAGCGGCCCAGCTCGGCCGTTGCGTGGCCGGTGGCCTCCGGCAACCGCATGGCCCGCGCCAGCGCCGCCATGGCCGCGGGCCGGTCGCTCAACGCGGAAAGGTCGACGAACACGCTCCCGTCGCGGTACCCGTTGCTCACCTCCGCAACGGCGGCGCGCGCCAGTACGGTCTTGCCGACGCCGCCGGGGCCGAGCAGAGTGACCAGCCGTTGCCGGCCGCCGGGTCGCAGCAGCCTGGCCAACACCGCAAGCTCGTCGTCGCGACCGATCAGGCCGGCGGCGGAACCGGCCGCGGTGGCAGGCGCATCGCCCGGCGCTGTGTCCGGCGCTGTGTCCGGCGCTGTGTCCGGCGCTGTGTCCGGCGCTGTGTCCGGCGCTGTGTCCGGCAGCGCGCTGCGGGCCAGGGCGGCGCGGTCGACCGGGGACATGGCCAGCGCGGACGCGAGAGCGCCGACCGTGGCGGCGCGCGGTGAGCGCCGCCGGCCCCGCTCCAGGGCGGCCACGGCGTCGGCGCTGAGGCCGGCGCGCTCAGCCAACGCCTCCTGCGACAAGCCGGCCGCCATCCGGGCGTCGCGGAGCCTCGCGCCGAAGTCACCCTGTCGCCGCTCGACCGCGCCCCCAGCCATCGCGGGTCAGGGTAGCCGCTCCCCGGCGCGGCCGCGAAGCGCCCGGGTGCCGGTTTCAGCGGGCCAGAAGCAACCCCTGCGCCAGCGCGACGGTCCGGTCGATCCACTCCCGGATCCGGGCCGGATCCGCACCGGCGTCCGGCAGCCAGACCAGTAGACCCGACCGGTCCAGCCCGACATCCTCCGCGTCGGCCTCCAGACCGACAACCAGATCGAGTACATGCGTGGGAAGGCGCCGCCGGGCCCGCCGACCGAGCAGGCGTACCCGCCACCGCGACCCCGGCGGATGCCGGACCCGGATCCACCGTCGCAGCCGGGCCAGGTCGGGATCGTGCGCAAACCGGTACTCCACACCGGTACGCACGGTGAACCCGGCCTGGCTCAGCTCGACATCGGGCACATCCCAACCGCCGAGCTGCCGGTGTGGAACCAGCCGGCCGCCCAGCGCCGTCGCCACCGCGGTCTGCTCGCCGTGCAGGTGCTCAAGTTCTCGCCGCAGCCCCTCCCGCTGGGCCGCGACCCGGGACCGGCCGAGCCGGAGGCTCACCAGGGTGCCTGCGCCGACCAGGAGCAGCGGGACGAGCCAGCGCCATGGCGAGTCCGTCATCCAGTCCACGGTGGAACCGTGCGGCATCGATCCGTGCTGGTCAAGGCCGCGGCGACCGGGGACTGCCGGCACCGATACCGGCGACCTGAGGAGCTGACTTTCGGGCAGAACAGGCGACCCCGCCGTACGTATCGAGAGGGCTCAGTACGTGCCGCCGTCCGGACCTATCGTGGCGGCGGCGGACGACTCCTCCGCCGGCCTCAGCGGCGCGTACGGTCAGGCCCACCTCGACCGGATCGGCCTCAACGGCGCCGACGCGCTCGGCGGTACGGACGTCGACGCGCGGCTGGACCTCGATGGCACGTCGCAGAACTGGAGCGCGTGGGCCTTCGCGATCTGCGCGGGCTGACGCCGGCGTGCGGGCTCATCCGGTGGCGGCCGGCTGTCACACTCCGGATCAGTCACGCGGCGCATAGACAGGAGTCGGCATGGATGCGTCCGGATCGGTTCCGGTCACCGTATCGGCGACGGGCAGCGGCTGGCGGGCCGGCGACTGGTGGAGCGCCGCGTTCCGGCTGGTGCTGCTGCTCGTACTCCTGGCGGGTGCGGTCAGCGTTGCGGCCGCGGCGCGCCCGTCGATGCGGCCCGAGTCGGACCTGACCAGCGACATCGCCGCCGGCCGGGTCACCTACCTGGACTACGACGCGGCCGGCCACGACGTGCGCTGGGTAACCGGACGGTGGCGGTGGCACGAGACCACGCTCGAGACGTGGCGAACCGATGCGGACCAGTCGTCCACTGGCGACACCGCCCTGACCTGGCTGTACCAGCAGATCAACGCTTCAGGGCAGGTCGTCTCGGTACGGATCCGCACCGGCCAGGATTCGGGTTGGTGGCCATCCGAGATCATCTGGGATCGGCTGGAGATGGCCACGACGGCGGCCTGGATCGGTACCTTCCTGCTGATGCTCGGCACGACCCGGCACCGGTACGCCAATCGATGGGCCTGGTTCTGGCTGTTCATCCTCGGCCAGGTGGGTGCCCTGCTGTATTTGGTACTGGAGCCGCAGCCGATCTGGCGCCCACGATCGTGGCCGCCCCGGGGCAGGCCCCCGATCGGCGGCGGAAGCGGATTCCTGTGGTCGATCCTGCTGTCGTGCGGGGCGAGCATCGTGGCGTGGGGAGTCGCCTGGCTGGCGAGGTAGCCGGAAACTCTCGCGCGAGCCGAGTGGTGGCGTGCCACTACCGGGGATCGTGCGGTTCCCCGGCTGGGCGGGGGCACGCTCCCTGGGCGGGTCCGGCCGCCCGCCGCACGCTGGGGCGCACCACAATCGCCCGCGCACCGGATTGGATCTCCCCATGAGCCTCGAAACCGCCAGCGCCACCCGTACCGCCGACGCCACGACCGACCGGCGCCCGCTTCCCACCCGGATGTTCCTCGTTCTGGTCGCGATCGTCCGCGCACGAACGGCCGGCCTCGGCTAAGCCGCGCGGAAGACGGCGGGTCCCCGGTGAGCCCGTCCACCGGAGACCCCGCCACACCCCCCGCGAATCTAGTCGAGATAGCCGTAGTACCACCCGAACGGGTGGTGACGGTCCCACTCCCAGTCGCAGGCCGAGGTCCACCGGTCATCCAGGTGCCGGCTGATCTCGCAACCGTCGTAGCTGCTGAAAGGCCCGACCTCCTCGTACATCGCCGGCGCCGGCGCACCGGTCGCCGCCGGTCCCCCCGCCGCGGCGTTGGCCGGTGCCCCGGCGATCAGGCCGCCAATGGCCATGGCGCCGGTGACAGCGGCACCGAGCGCGATCGTGCGTAGTGCGGTCATCACGTCCCCCGTTTCGTGGTGAACTCCTGCGCCGAGTTCACCAGGGGGCGCCTTCAGATCGCTGTCACGCCGGCAGTGGGCGATCATCGACGATTTGCTCCAGATAGCGGACTACGCACGCAACTCCCTGATGACGTGCTGGGTCTCCGCCGGTACCCAGTTCATTGCTCGCGCAAAAACAAGCGCGGCGCGGACCTCAGCCTCGGTAAAGCCGTCGAGGCGTGCATGCTGGTCGTTGATGTCGTCATCGCCCGATCAGCCGCGACGAATGACAGCTCGTACTCACCAACGCGCTTCGTCCAGGTGCGCGTGAGCTGGTACAGGATGCTGGCCAACCGCAGCGCCGCGCGCCGTTCGTTTCCCTGCATTCGAGTCACGGCTGTATGGATCTGACGGATTAGCCCTGGGAGCCGTTGACCCACGGCGTCATAGCGGAACGCCGATGGTTCCTGCCACGTTTGCCACGCGCGCTCAACAGCCTGCGCCAGCTCATTGAGGTCGGGCAACTCGTTGGCGGTGGGAGCACGATCCATGAGGACGGAGTACACGGCGTCAGCCGACGGATGGCCTCGGCGCCCGTCTGGCATGAGGGGCAAAGGTACGCCAGTCAGCTCTCGCAGATCCTATGCCTGCCTGGTTAGCAGGCTACGCCCGACGTGACAGACTCGGCGAATGGCAGCTGTTCACGATGAACGCCGGTTGGTGCTCTGGGACATCGACCACACTCTGATCGAGACTAGAGGCGTCGGCAAACAGCTCTACGTCGCGGCGTTCGAGGCAGTGACCGGGCGACGCATCGAGCATACCGTCGAGCCAACCGGGCGAACCGAATCAGCGATCTTCGCTGAAACCCTTGAGCGGCACGGCATCGAGGCATCCGACGAGCTGCAACGGCGGTACGCCACTGAACTTGCTCGCCAGTACGAGCAGCACGCCGAGGAACTACGGACCAAGGGCCGGGCGCTGCCCGGCGCAGACTCCGCCTTGGCTGCTCTGGCCGAGCGGTCCAGCATCGTGCAGACGGTACTAACCGGCAATCTCCGAGCTGTTGCGCAGGTCAAGCTTCGGGTCTACGGCCTCGACGGGTACATCGACTGGAAGGCTGGAGCGTTCGGCGAGGATGCCAGCGAGCGGACGAAGCTGGTCAGCATCGCTCAGGGAAGAGCTGGCGAGAACTACGGCGTCAGCTTCGGCGCCGACAACACGGTGATCGTTGGTGATACAGCGCAAGATGTGAGTGCCGCGCACGAGGGCGGGGCAACGGTCGTCGGTGTGGCCTCGGGCAGGGAAAGTGTTGCTGACCTAAGAAGCGCCGGCGCCGAGGTCGTTCTGCCAGATCTGACCAACACGGCGGAGGCGATCGAGGCTATTACGCAGACGACTCGCTTGTGACGCGAAGCGGTCACGCGGGCCCTCCAAGATCGCAGGAACCCCTCACTCCTTGATCCGGGAGCCGCCGAACCGGGTCCGTACCGGAATGCCCTCCTGGCCGTCGACCGGTGCCTGCTCGGCGGGCAGCCCCGGCACCGGCGCGGTGCCCGGCGCCTCGCCGCGCGCGACCGCGCCGGGTGCCGTGTCCCGGCTGATCCCGGCGGCGGCGTACGCGTCGTCCTCGTCGAGCGTCTCCCGTTCGATCAGGGTGTGCGCCAGCCGGTCGAGCTGCTCGCGGTGGCTGCGCAGCGTGGTGACGGCCTCCTCGTAGCACTCGTCGACGATCCGGCGGACCTCGCGGTCGAGCAGTTCCTTGGTGGCCGGCGCGACCCCGTCCAAGCCGAACGGCGACTCCTGCCCGGGCGGCGGCAGCACCGAGATCGGGCCGATCGCCTCGGACATCCCCCACCGGCCGACCATCTGCCGGGCGATGGCGGTGACCTGGTCGAGGTCGCTCTCGGCGCCGGTCGTCACGTCGCCGAACACGATCTCCTCGGCCGCCCGCCCGCCGAGCGCGCCGACGATGCGGCCGCGCAGGTACTTCACCGAGTACCCGTACCGGTCGGCCTGCGGGCTCTGGAACGTTACGCCGAGCGCCTGGCCGCGCGGGATGATCGACACCTTGCGGACCGGGTCGGCGCCGGGGGTGAGCATGCCGAGCAGCGCGTGCCCGGACTCGTGGAACGCGGTGCGCTCCTTGTCCTCCTGGGACAGCATGATGCCGCGTACCGTGCCGAGCACGATCTTCTCCAGCGAGTCGGTGAAGTCCGACGCCGTCACCTGGTCGTGGCCGCGCCGGGCGGCGAGCAGGGCCGCCTCGTTGACCAGGTTCTTCAGGTCGGCGCCGACCATGCCCGGCGTGGCGGCCGCCACCTCGGCGAGGTTGACGTCGGGGGCCATCGGCACGCCGCGGCTGTGTACCTCGAGGATCTGCCGCCGCCCGGCCAGGTCCGGCGGGCTGACCGTGACCCGGCGGTCGAACCGCCCCGGTCGCAGCAGCGCCGGGTCGAGGATCTCCGCCCGGTTGGTCGCGGCGAGCACGACCACACCTTCGCTGCCGGTGAACCCGTCCATCTCGGTGAGGATCTGGTTGAGTGTCTGCTCCCGCTCGTCGTGGCCGCCGATCGACTGCGCGCCGCCCCGGGCCCGCCCGATCGCGTCCAGCTCGTCGATGAAGATGATCGACGGGGCGACCTTCTTGGCCTGGTCGAACAGGTCGCGTACCCGGCTCGCGCCGACGCCGACGATCGCCTCGATGAACTCGGCGGCGGAGATCGAGAAGAACGGCACGTTCGCCTCCCCGGCGACGGCCCGGGCGAGCAGCGTCTTGCCGGTGCCGGGCGGGCCGGACAGCAGGACGCCGCGCGGGATCTGCGCGCCCAGCCGGCGGTACCGGTCCGGGTTGCGCAGGAAGTCGACGATCTCGGTGACCTCGTTCTTGACCTCGTCGATGCCCGCGACGTCGGCGAACGTGGCGCGCGGCCCCGCGTCGGGCTCGTACAGTTTGGCCCGCGATCGGCCGAAGCCGCCGAGTCCCCCGAGCCCACCGCCGCTCGCGGCGGCGCGCCGGAAGAACCAGATCAGCAGGCCGACGAACAGCAGCGTGGGCCCGAAGCCGACCAGGATCTGCTGCCACAGCGGCGCCGGCTGGTCCGGCGGGTTCGCGTTGACCAGCGCACCCTCGGCCTGGAGCCGCTTGAACAGGTCGTCGCCCGCGAACGACGGCCGCTGCGTGGTGAACCGGTCGACCTGGTCGGCGTTCTTGGTTTCCGGCGGGTAGCCCACCTTCTTCTTGAAGGTGCCTTCGATCGTGTCGCCGGTCGAAGTGATCTCCTTCACGTTGCTGGCGTCGACCTGGGTGGTGAAGAACGTGTACGACACCTTGGTCCGCGGCGCTGGGCCGAGCAGCACCGACGACACGATCCAGTTGACGACGAGCAACACCAGCAGCAACCACCAGAACCGTGACCAGCGCATCCGCGGCGGACCGGGCGGCGCCGCGCCGGGGTGACCCTCGACCCGCCACGGCGGTGGCTTCTCCGGCGTCGTCGGCTCCCGGCGCAACCGGTCGCGCATCGAGCCACGCTGCTGGTCAGGGCGGTCGTTGGGTGGCCGCGAGGGCGCGTCCGGCAACGTCATGCCACCAAGTCAACTCCACCGCGACGCAGGTATCCACCGTGCCCTCTCAGCGTGCCCTCAGCAGGACCGGTTCCGGAGTCGCCTCCGGTTGCGAAGTCGGACCGGCCCGTGAGGATGGGCATGTGACTCATCTACGTGGCGTACCCGTACCCCGGCGACCGGTCGCCCAACTCGGGCCGGTGATCGGGGCCGAACGGCTCGATCGGCTCCGCGCGGCCGGCGACGAGTTCCGCCGCCGGATCGACGGCCAGGTCATCTGGACGGTCAACTCCACCGCCACCGGCGGCGGGGTCGCCGAGATGCTGACCGCGCTCCTCGGGTACGTCGAGGACTTCGACATCGACATCCGCTGGCTGGTGATCGGCGGAGACCCGGAGTTCTTCACGATCACCAAGCGCGTCCACAACCGGATCCACGGCGAGCCCGGCGACGGCGGGCCGCTCGGCGCACCGGAGGCGGCGCACTACCGCGACGTTCTGGCGGCGAACGCCGAGGACCTGCTGGGCCGGGTCGGACCCGGTGACCTGGTTCTGCTCCACGACCCGCAGACCGCCGGGTTGACCGCTCCGCTGGTGGCCGCGGGCGCGCGGGTGGTGTGGCGCTGCCACATCGGCATCGACCGGCAGAACGACGTCAGCCTGTCCGCGTGGGATTTCCTGCGGCCGTTCCTGGACGGCGCGCACCACTATGTCTTCTCCCGGCAGGCGTACGTCCCGCCGACCCTGCCCGGGGCCAAGGTCTCGATCATCCCGCCGTCGATCGATCCGTTCTCGGCCAAGAACCAGCCGCTGGCGCAGGGCACGGTGCAGGCCATCCTGACCACGATCGGCGTGCTGAGTCCCCACGCCGCGACGCCTCCCGGCCGCTTCGTGCGCGGCGACGGGACGCCCGGCCAGGTGGTACGGGCCGCGACCGTGGTCGGCGAGGGACGGCCGGGGCCGGCGGATCCGCTGCTGGTACAGGTGTCGCGCTGGGACCGGCTCAAGGACATGACCGGCGTCCTGCGCGGGTTCGCCGAGCACGTCGCGCCGTTCTGCGACGCGTACCTCGCGCTCGCCGGTCCCGCGATCGACGGGGTGACCGACGATCCCGAAGGCGCCGCGGTGTACGCCGAATGCCTGGCGGAGTGGCAGCGCCTACCGCCCGATCTCCGCCGGCGGACGCTGCTGCTCACGCTTCCGGTCGACGACGTCGAGGAGAACGCCGCCATGGTGAACGCCCTCCAGCGGCACGCCATGGTGATCGCGCAGAAGAGCCTGGCCGAGGGCTTCGGGCTGACCGTCGCCGAGGGGATGTGGAAGGGCCGGCCGGTGATCGGCTCCGCGGTCGGCGGCATCCAGGATCAGATCGTCGACGGTACCGGGGTCCTGCTGCACGACCCGACCGACCTGGCGGCGTTCGGCGCGGCCGCCCGCCGCCTGCTCACCCAACCGGACCTGGCCGACGAGATGGGGGTACACGCGCAGGCCCACGTCCGTGAGCACTTCGTCGGCGATGTCCACCTGCTCCGCTACGCCGGGTTGTTCAACTCGCTGCTGCCGGTCCGGCGCTGAAGGTCGCTGTCACCGGTACCGGCTTGAGCAGCGCCAGATAGACCGGGCAGCGCTCCTTCCACACCTCGAACAGCCGGTCCAGCCGCTCCGCCGGCTCGGGCGAGACGACCGTGATCTCGATCGCCACGTCCCCCAGGTCGGGCACCGCGCCGTCCATTCCCAGCAGTCCACGCGCGTCGGCGGTACACCGGGCGACCGCGCTCACGTCGTCGAGTTTCAGGCCGAGCTGGGGCGCCAGGGTGTCGTGGACGAACGCCACCGCGCAGCCGGCGAGCGCCCCGAGCAGGTACGCGGTCGGGCTGGGCGCCAGGTTCTCGCCGCCGACCGCGGGTGGCAGGTCGGCGTCCCAGTTGAACAGTCCGGCCGACAGCCGGGCGCGGCCGTTGACCAGCGACGCGGTCACGGCGGGAGCGGACCTCCCGGCATCCGGCTCGGCCAGGAAGCGCTGGGTACTGGCTTCGATCGCAGCGGTTGACATGGTGGACTCCTTCGGCCCGGGTACCAGTGACGCGCCCACGGTAGGAGTCGCGCCGCCGGACCGGATCCGCGCTGGCACGCAACCGGCCCGGCCTCCGGTGGCGGCCGGTTGTCGGGATACACGCAGTCACGCCAGGCCGCGCCGCACCAGGTCGGCGACGGCCGCCGCCCGCCCGGCCCGGCCGCTGACGCCGAGCTTCAGGTACGCGTTGGACAGGTGCCGCTCGACGGTGCGGACGCTCAGCGCCAGCGCCCCGGCGATCTCGGTGTTGTTGCGCCCGGCGGCGGCCAGCCGGAGGATCTCGAACTCGCGCCCGGTCAGCTCGGCCAGCTGGTCCGGTGGTGCCGCGGCCGGCGCCGCGTTCCGGTCCGGCTCGACGAACGCGCCCACCTCGCGGAGGAACACCGGCCACGCCGGCTCGTCGGCCAGCAGGATGTGGTTGTTGCTCTCCAGCGGTACCAGGGCGGCGCCGGGGATCGACGACGCCATGATCCGGCCCTCGTCGAAGCTGACCATCGCGTCGCCCCGCGCGTGCACGACCACGGTCGGCGCGGTGACCAGGGGCAGCCGGTGGGTGATGTCGATCCTCTTTCGCTCCGCGCGCAGCCGCACCGCGTTCTCGGTCGACGTGGACATCCGTTGCAGGACGTCGACCCAGCGCGCCTGCTCCTCGGTCGCGTCCGGGATGAGCATGTTGGTGAACACACGGCGGAACAGGGAGTCCGGCCGCGCCCAGCCGACCTGGATCATGCTCACGAACGTGTCGAGCAGGGCCCGTTGCTCCGGCGTGCGTACCGCCGCCGCCCACGCGCCGAACAGCATCAGCCGGGTCACCCGGGCGGGGTGCCGGATCGCGTACTCGATGGCGACCGGGCCGCCCTGCGACATCCCGAGCAGTGCGAAGCGATCGAGGCCGGCGGACTCGACGATCGCCTCCAGGTCGGCGATCCGGGCCTCCAGCGAATAGTCCCCGATGTCCCAGTCGGACAGCCCGTAGCCACGCTCGTCGTACCGGATGACCGTGCAGATTCCGCCCAGGTCGGCCAGGAAGTGCCGCCAGACCGGGCTCTGCCAGTCGTACTGGAGGTGGCTGAGCCAGCACGAGGCGACCACCAGCGGTGGACCCTGACCGTGGATCGCGTACGCGAGCCGGACGCCGTCGGACGCGCGGCAGAACCGCACCTCCTGCCGGTCGACCTGATCGGGAGGGGTGGCCGCGCCGCCGACCCGGCCCTTCATACCCGAATCGTATCGGCCGCTACCTACATCGGCTGCCTGCGTCCGATACGTCGCCGGGGTTGTGCGCTTTACCTGCTCGATCATGGGTACGCGGTAGGCCGAGCTTGGCCCGCACTCTTTCCGCGTCCGGGTGAGCGAGAGCGGCCAGCAGGTCGAATGCTTGCCGCCAGTGCGGGGCCGCGGCGTTGGGGGCGTCGGTGTTCTCGTGGACATCGCCGAGTCGTTCGAGGCTCGCGGCTTGTTCGTAGCGGTCCTCCAGCCGGCGGTACAGGTCGACGGCCCGCCGGTAGCAGTCGATCGCCTGCTCATGGTGGCCCAGGTGGTGGTGGCTGTAGCCGAGGCTGTTCCAGGTTGCGGCCTGGCCACGCGGGTGGTCCAGGTTCCGGTGGAGCACGAGGGCCTGTTCGCAGCACGCCACCGCCCGTTCGTGGTTGCCGAGTTGGGCGTGGTACCAGCCCACCGTGTTGAGTGCGTCGGCCTGTCCGGTTCGGTGGCTCACCACGCGGTACAGGTGGAGGGCCCGTTCGGCGTGGTCGAGCGCCTCGGCGAGCTGGCGTCGTTCGCCGCGTTCCCAGGCGAGGCCATGGTGGGCGTGCGCCTGGCCGGTCGCGTCGCCTGCCTTGGTGTACAGGGCGAGAGACTTCTGGAGATGGCGGTCGGCGTCATCATGGCGGGCCAACCGGATGTACGCCCGCCCGACCAGGTGATGGAGACGGGCCGGGTTCCCCGGGTCGGGAGACCGTTCGAGGGCGGACAGCGCGACCTCAAGAGTCGCGATTCGATCGTGCCACCGGGCTCGCCGGTCCAGGAACTCGGCCATGGTCCAGGCCAACTGCCAGACGTGGACATGGAACCCGTTCGTGGCGGCCCAGTCGATCGTGCCGACGAGGACCGGGTGCTCTGTGCCGAACCAGGCCAGTGCGGCATCGTGGTCGGCGAGACTCTCGGGGGTCACACCGGGCTGTGGTGGCGCTACGACGATGGAGTCGCGACTGGGGTACAGGAGTGTGGTCGCTGCGTGCGCGGTGTGCAGGTAGTGGTCGAGCGTCCGGTGCGTCGCGTCCCGTCGGTCGGCGTCGCTGGCGTCCCGGTCGGCCAACTCCATGGCGTAGGTGCGAAGAAGGTCGTGTAGCGCGTACTGGCCGGGTACCGGTTGGGTGAGCAGGTTCGCCCGGGTCAGGTCGCCGAGCAGGCGGTGTGCGGCGGTGACCGGGATACCGGCGAGACTTGCCGCGGCGACGGTCGAGAGGTGCGGTCCGGGATGCAGTCCGAGCAGCCCGAGCAGCCGGGCGGCGGGTGCCGACAGGGACCGGTAGGACCACGAGAAGACGGCGCGGATGTCGGAGTACGGGTCGTCGGCGGCGAGGGCGTCGAGCCGGCTACGGGCGTCGCGGAGCTCCTCCGCGAGCCGGTCGAGGGGCAGCGCCGGGCGGACCGCGCTGCGCGCCGCCGCGATGGCAAGAGCGAGCGGGAGCCGCGCGCACCGGGCGATGATGCGGTCGACCGCGTCCGGTTCGGCGGCCACCCGCCGCATGCCGAGCCGGGCGGCGAGCATCTGCCGGGCCTCGTCGACGTCGGGCAGGTCGAGGGTGAGCGGGTGCGCGCCGTCGACGGCAACCAGGCCGGTGAGCTGGCTTCGACTGGTGACAATTGCAAAGCAGCCATGGGTGGTGGGCAGGAGCGGGCGTATCTGGGCAGCGTCGCGGGCGTTGTCGAGCAGGACGAGGACCCGCTTGCCGGCGAGAAGGCTTCGGTAGGCGTCGACCTGCCCTTCGACGCTCGCGGGGCGGTCTGCTGGCGGTACGCCGAGGGCGTCGAGGAACCGGCCGAGTGCCTCGGCCGGTTCGGCGGCGGTCCCGGTCGGGTCGAAGCCGCGGAGGTTGGCGTACAGCTGCCCGTCGGGGAACCGGTCGCGCGCGAGATGGGCGGCGTGTACGGCCAGGGTGGTCTTGCCGACCCCGGCGGTACCGGAGATCACGACCGCATTGGCACCGATGGAGATCAGGCGATCCAGCTGGTCGAGGTGCTCCCGCCGGCCGGCGAAGACGGGCAGGTGGGCCGGGAGCAGCGCCGGTGTGATCCGGGTACCGGCGACCGGTATCCGGTCACCGCGCAGGATGCCGCGGTACAGCTCGTCGAGTGCCGGACCCGGGTCGATGCCCAGCTCGTCGGCGAGCCGGGCACGGGCACGGTGGTACACGTCGAGGGCTTCGGCGGTGCGGCCCACCTTGTACAGGGCGCGCATGTGCAGCTCCACGAACCGCTCGCGGACCGGCTGCGCGGTGGCCGCGCGGGCCAGTTCAGGCAGCAGGTCCCGGTGCCGTCCGAGCGCGATTCCGGTGGCGAGAGACTCCTCGGTGGCGCGAAGGTGCAGCTCGTCGAGGTCGGCGCACAGACGTTGGCGTACCTCGTCGGTGGCCGCCCGGTCTAGTGGCGGACCGTGCCACTCGGCCAACGCCTCGCGCAGCAGCTTGTCGCGCTCGGCCAGATCCGTGGTGCGGGCCGCGGCGTCGAGGAGGCGCCGGAAGCGGTGGACGTCGACAGCGTCGGGGTCGACGTCGAGGAGGTACCCCCGCTGCCGGGAGGCGAGCGTGACCCCCGGTTCGGCCGCACCGGCCTCACCGAGCAGCGCCCGCAGCCGAGCGACATGTGACCGCAGCGCCTCCAGTGGACGTTGTGGCGTGCCGTCCGGCCAGAGCAGTGCGCACAGCCGGTCGGTCGGCACCGCGCGGCCTGCCTCCAGCGACAGGATGGCGAGCAGGCACCGTTCCTGCCGACGGCGCAGAGTCAGAACCCGGCCGTCATCGGTGTGGACCTCGACCGGTCCAAGCACGCGGAACCGCACGCCGGCAGGGTAGACCCAACCCGCCACCCGCTCGGCAATTCTGCGTGCGTGGCTCCGGCAATACCGGAGCCACGCATCTCCGAACGCCGCATGAGCGGAAAGGCTACTTCGATCAACAGGCCGACTCCGATTCACCGCCGGTCATTGGATCCTCAGGAACCACAGTCGATTGTTGCTGTCGGCGGCATACAGGAAGCGTCCTGCGCTGGGCCCCGTCGGGTGCTGGGTCCCGGTAAGCCCGACCACGTTGTTGGCGTGGCCGATGTCAGTCCAGCCGGCCAAACTACGGTGCCACAGCCGGTTGTGGCGGTCGGCGGCGTACAGGAAGCCGTCGCCGGGATCGGCGAGGCCGACGATGTCGTTGGCGTGACCGATTATGAGCCAGGGCTTGTCCCTGCCGTACTCATCGCGGATCCAAAGTTGGTTGTTGCGGTCGGCGGCGTACAGGTAGCTGCCGTCGGACGCGGCGGCGAGCGCGACGACGTCGTTGGCCGGGCCGAGATCGGTCCAGGTGAGGCCGACGCCGAACTCAGGGCGGAACCACAGCCGGTTGTGGCGGTCGGCGGCATACAAGAAGCCGTCCTTGGAGGCAGCGAGCGCGACGACGTCGTTGGCTTGCCCGATATCGGTCCAGGGATGGTTTTGGTCACTGCCAAACTCATCGCGGCGCCACAGCTGGTTGTAGCGGTCGGCGGCATACAGATAGCCGTCGCCGTTAGCGGCGAGCCCGACGACGTAGTTGGCGTGGCCCATGTCGGTCCAGTCGCCGATAAGGGCAGCGGCTTGCTTCGGGCCGCTGTCGGGATGTGCCATTGCCGGTCTGGTCGTCAGTCCTGCCGTTAGGCTCGTGGCGAGCAGAAGCCCCGCCATAGACGCCCCGGCCCGGCGAATGATCGCGGCATGCATGGGAGTCCTTTCTTCTTGTTCAGAGTTGACGAGAAAGATCGATGCAGCCTCCCCTCGACAACGTTGTCGCCGTTCGTCGCGCGTGCACACGGTAGAGCCCGGCCGTTGACAAAACCGTTGACAAGAATCCGGCGGCCGTCACCGACACACGGCGGAGCGTTGGACCGAGTCTCCAAGTCAGCCGCGATCCGTGCGTCACGCCGCGTCACCGCGGGCGGAACACCCACCACTTCGAGGCGGAATACGTGAAGATCGCCACGAAGCCCGCGGCCACGACCCGGGAGACCCGCACATCCATGCCCAATGTGGACAGACCGGTGGTCACCAGGACGGTGAGCAGGTAGTCGCCGATCACCACCACCGCGTACCGCGCGATCTGGCCGCCGACCGGGGCGTGTGACCGGAAGTTGACAGTCCGGTTGAGCGCGAAGTTGAGGCTGAACGCGGCGAGGTAGGCGATCGACACCGCGGCCGGCAAGGGCAGCTTCGTCCAGTGGTACAGCACCGCCAGCAGGGCGAGATCGATGCCGAACGTGAAGGCGCCGAGCAGGGCGAACCCGACCAGGTCGCGGGGCAGCAGGGAGCGCAGGCCGGGTGGCAGCCGGTCCACCCAGGACGTCAGCAGGTAGCCGGCTCGCTCGGCGCGCCCCACCGGCCGTTGCGCCAGCGTGGTCCCGCCGCCGCCCGGCTCTCGAGCGATCACGGCAGCGACGATACGCGAACCGCGGGGCCGCCGTCGCAGTAGATGCCGGCGTCGGTGATGTCCTGTTTGTCGTACACGACAACGGGAGCCGTACCGTCGCGGCCGGTCAGCCGCAAGCTGTGCCGGCCGGTGTCGAGCAGGGAGGCCACCCGCCCGTCGTCGAACGCGCACGGCGAGTTGTCGTTGGAGACGCCCGCGGCCGTGAACCGCCGTGGCTGCGATCCGCCCGAGGGAAGGTACGCGGGCGAGTGGAACGATGTCCACGCCGTGTCCCCGGAGCCGACCGGCTCGGCGAGCACCCGACCGTCGCACCGGCGCCGGTACCGGCTCGCAGATGCTGGTGTGCTCGTCGCTGTCCGGGGTGTTTCCGCAGTCGTACACGACGGTGGTGCCGTTTCGCCGCGTCCGGTCCGTGACCTGGAGCTTCGCGAAGATCGACGACAGGTGGTTGGCGACCGTCTTCGGGGCCGTGCCGAGCGCGGCGGCGATACTCGCGTTCCGGCGGCCCTGGGCCACCAGCTCCAGCACCTCGCGCTCGCGCGGGGTCAGCTCCGGGAAACGCCTCCGGGCGGCTGGCCGGCGCGTGCGAGAACACCCCGAGTACCCGTGCCGCCACTCCTGGGCCGAAGATGGCCTCCCCGGCGACGACCGCCTTGAGCGCGCGGTCGATCTCCTCCTGCGCCGCGCCCTTCAGCAGGTACCCGCGCGCCCCGGCCTGCATCGCGCTGAACACGACGTCGTCCTCTTCGGCCATCGACAACACCAGGACGGCGGTTCCCGGCGACGCCCGGGGCCCCGCTGTCGAAGCTCAACAAGGCCGGCCTCGTTCTCGCGTTCCTGCTCGGCCTCGCCGACCTGACCAGCCCGTTCCAGCCGACGCCGGACGGCGAGGTCGGTCCGCCGTACCCGATCCTGGTCCTCGGCGGCCTCCTGGGCCTGATCACCGTGGTCGGCGTGGTGGTCGCCTGGCGGACCGCCAGACGCGGCGTCGTCCGCATCGTCGCGGGCGCCCGGATCATCTCCATGATCACCGCGTTGCCGGCGTTCTTCGTCGACGTGCCGGCGGGGCTGAAGGCGCTCGTCGGTCTGGTCACGGTCATCACCGTCGTGACCGTCGCCATGATGCTCGCCCCGGCCCGCCGCCCGGTCCCGGTCACCGACTGATGATCGGCACAACTTCCCGGAAGTCGTGGTCTCGGAGTACGTCTGAGGCCACTACTTCCGGGAAGTTGTGCCGATCATCAGGTTCGGCTCCACACCTCGTGCACGTCGACCCCCGACGCCGGCGTGAAGGACACCATCACGACCCGATCGGCTCTCAGGTAGCTGGACAGCTCGGCGGCGACGCCGCTCAGCTCGGCCGTCGGCGTGACGGCGACCGGTACCGTGCCGGCGTCGACGAACTCCCCGAGCATGATCGCGAGCCGTCCCAGCGGCTCGGCGGGCCGATCGACCCGCACGGCCACCACGCTGTGCCGGGGCAGCCGGTCCCGTAGCCCGTTCACCAGCACGTTGGCGTCCGGCCGGGGTCGCGCCGGCTCGTCGGATCCGTACACCACCACGAGTTCGTCGCTCGTCGCCAGCTCGGCGAGCCGGGTCACCACCGCGGCGGCGCCCAGCTTGGTCTCCGACTCGCCGACGACGGTCACCGTCATCGCCGTCGGGCTCGGCTCGGGTTCGAACTGTACGGCCAGGCCCAGCCCGATCCGCAGATCATGGGTACGCGCGTAGAACGCCACGGCGGCCAGGATCGCGGCGAGGACGATCCACGCCACCGAGTCGGACTGGCTCACCCGGTCGACGCCGGCAAGCAGCAACGTCGGTAGCAACGCCCCGACCGCCGCGGCGGTGCCGGTCGCGCCCATCACCGCGCCCACGCTGTCCGGGCGGGCCGCCTTGCCGATCAACGCGAGCAGCGCACCACTGGCCACGCCGTCACACCCGGCTATCGCCGCGATCACCGGCACGGACAGCCACCACAGCCGGGGCGCCGTGGCCACGACCAGGCACAGGCCGGCGGCCAGGGCGTAGCAGACCATCAGCAGGTGCGCGGTCGGACGCCGGTCGGTCCACCACCCGCCGGCCAGCCGCGCCCCGCCCGCCAGCACGACGATCAGCGCGGTGACGACCAGCGCGCGGTTCCAGGGCAGGCGAAACACCGTGACCAGGTACATCGGCAGGTACACCGCGATCGCGCCGAGGCCACCGAGCGCGAGCGCGTACAGCAACGACAACCAGGTGGCCGACGCGACCCGGAGCGTCTCCAGGTACCGGCGGGCGGGTGAGCCGCGCCGGACCGTGCCACGGCCGCGGAACACCACCGCGGCCAGCCCGGCGAAACAGGTCAGCAGGACACCGAGGACCAGCGCGGCCCGCCGCCCGCCCGGATCGGCGATCCGGGACACGGCCGAGACCACCACGGCCACCGCCGTCGCCAGGCTGAAAACGCCCAGGGCGAGGCCACGCCGACCGTAGGGGAACGTCCGCGCCACGACCGAGGCGCCGACCACGAACGCCGCGCCCGCCACCCCCGCCAGCGCACCGGCCGCGACCGCGACCGGCAGCGAGCCGGCCAGCCCGATCACGAACACCGCGGCCGCGGCGACGAGGCTGACGACGGGAAACATCACGCGTTCGCCGTACCGGTCGGTGAGCACTCCCGCGGGCAACCGGGCCAGCGCCGCCACCAGCAAGGGCAGCCCCATCAGGAGGACGTACTCCCCCGGGCCCACGTGGAACCGCCCGGTCAGCGTCGGGCTCAGCAGGCTCCAGGCGCGCAGGTTCAGCCCTAGTCCCATGGTCGCCACGATCAGCGTCACCGTGGCGCGCCACGACCGCGGCGGTTGCGAAGCTGCCAAGGAACACTCCTGAGGAGACGGTCGTCACCCCAGCCTGCCGGCCGCATGGGAGCCGCACCACCCCCGGTCGGCCCCTTCTGGCGCCGATCTCCTCGCCGATCTCGGAGAAATGTACGTGGATTGGAGATCAAAGCATGTACATTTCTCCGAGATCGGCGGGAAGGGCGGCGAGGAGGTCCGCGGCCGCGTCGGGGCCACCCGCGGTTCGGAAGGACCTTCCGATGCGGCGGGCGTTCATGGCGTACCCGGGGTCGGTGAGCAGCGAGTCGATCGCGGCACCCAGGTGACCCGCCGTGGCCCGGCCGAACCGCAGCCGTACGCCCGCGCCGGCGTCGACCACCTGCTGCGCGATCACCGGCTGGTCGTCGCGGATCGGCGCCACGGCCAGCGGTACTCCGTGGTAGAGCGACTCGCACACGGTGTTGTGCCCGGCGTGGCAGATCACCGCCGCCATCCGGGGCAGCAGGTCGAGCTGCGGTACCCGCGCCCGGACCAGCACGTTGCGCGGCACGGAAGCCGGCGCAGACCCGGTCGGGTCCACGACCACCGCGCTGATCCCGGGCCGGTCGGCGACCGCCTGGACGCATTCGCGCAGGAACCGGGCGTCGGCGTTGACCGTACCGAGGGTAACCAGCACCGCCGGGCCGGGGCGGCGGTCCAGCCACGACCAGGGAAAGTCGTCGCCGGCCGGTCGGGGGGCGATCGACGGGCCGACGAATCGGACCCGGTCGCCCAGATGATCGACCGGCCCGGTCAACGCCGCGCTGGTGAAGGCGAGCACCAACCACGGCGAGAACCGGGGGTCGCCGGCCGCGAGCGCATCGACGCCGACCCGTCGCCGCAGGTCGGCGACCTGCTCCTGGATCCAGTCGAGGACCTTGGGCATGCCGGCCAGCGGGTCGGTCAGCTCCGCGGACGTGGTGGACGCGGTGGCCCACGGGATGCCCTCGGCGGCGGCGACCAGCGCGCCGGCGAGGGTCTGCTGGTCCACGACCAGCGCGTCCGGCCGGAACGCGGCGACGGCGGCCCGGACGTCGGGCACCATCCGCTCGGCGAGTGGGATCAGGAACCGCTCCCACAGGAACTTCAGCGCCGCCGGGCCGCGCAGGTCCGGCGGCCGGGCGGTCGCGTCGTCGCCGCCGGGCGCGGCGCACGGGTACACCCGCACGTCCGGCCCGACCAGGGCGCGCACGACGTCGGGCTGACCCGCCCAGCCGACCTGGTGGCCGCGCCTCGCCAGCGCCGCACCCACGCCGACGGTCGGGTTGATATGCCCGGCCAGCGGCGGCACGACGAACAGGAACCGGCTCACCGGACCACGGCCCGGTCATGTGCCCGCAGCCAGGACAGGATCAGGTCGAGCACCGTCTCGGGTACGTTGACCAGCACCGAGTGCTCCTGCCCGGGAATCAGTCGGGTGGTGCAGTCGGCGAACAGCGCCGCCATGGCGGGAGCCTGGGCCGCGAGGTCGGAGTCGGCGCCGTACACCGCGAGCACCGGGCAGCGGAGCGCGCGCAACCGGTCGGGGGCGGGCACGGCACTGGCCGGGATGTCACGGACCAGCGAGGTCGAGTCGAGCATCCGGGCCGCCGCCTTCGCCAGCTTCGCGGTACGCCGGCCGTACCGGACGGTGATCCACGCCAGCGCCTCGCCACGGGCCAGTTCGGTCGCGGCCCTGGTCAGATTGCCGGCCATCTTCGTCGCCCACTCCGGGGTGGCCGGCTCGGACTCGATGACCGCGATGCCAGCCACCCGGCCGGGATGGCGGACCGCGAAGCTGAACGCGATGGTGCCGCCGAACGAGTTGCCGATCAGGTACACCGGTTCCCCCGCCGCGACCTGGTCGAGCAGGCCGGCCAGGTCGTCCACGTAGTCGTCGAGGGTGTACCCGGTTGGCGGCCGCTCGGTGCGCCCGTGCCCGCGCAGGTCGTACATGACGACCCGCAGGCCGGTGTCGGCGAGCGGCTTCGCCACGGTGAAGTAGAAGCTCGCGAGGCTGTCGGTGCCGATCCCGTGCACGCACACGACGGTCGGCGCGCCGGCCGGCCCCATCTCCTGTACGTGGTGGTCGATCCCGTTGGCCCGGACGACGGTCACGCGGTCACCGTGGCGGTACGCTGCGCCGCGACCGGCGCAGCCGCGACCACGTACCCGACCAGCCGCCCGACGGTCAGGTCGATGATCTCGTCGAGGTCGAGGCCGGCGATGAACTCGGCGAAGTTGACCCATTCGCCGTACCGCTCGGACAGCCGGCTGCCGAGCGCCACCAGGTCGATGCTCTCCATCTCGAGGTCCTCGTGGAATCTGGTCTCCATCGTGACCTCGATATCGACCGCGTCATAGCCGTCCAGCACCTCGCGGAGCATCCCGGTGATCTCCGCGAGCACGGTTTCCTCGTTCACTGCCGCTTCCTTCACTGCGCCTCCCCATCTGTCCTGGTCCACGCCACGACGTACGCCCGCGCCGCCAGGTCGGGCGGGTTGTGGATGTGCGTGTACGCCACCCGGTACCGTTCGCCGGCCACCTCGACCCGCAGCTCGGTCCCGGTCGCGGCGGTGACCGCGAAGCGCCTGGGCTGGCCGGCGAGCCCGGTGCCCAGTGCCTTGCCGACCGCCTCCTTGGCCGCCCAGAACCGGGTGAACCACACCGACCGTTGTCCACCCAGCCGGGCCAGCAGGACCAGCTCGCCGTCCGTCAGCGCGGTGTCCACGGTGGACTCCGGCCGGTCCGCGACCTCCTCGACGTCGATCCCGACGCGGGCACCGCGCGGACCCACGATCGCCACCCCCACCTCGGCCCGGTGCGCGATCGACACGTCGAGCCCGGGCAACCGGCGACCATGCACGCCGGTCACGCCCGGCCGGCCGGTCTCGTCGTTGGACACCCCGATCTCGGCCGGGAACACCGGCTCCGGGTCGGTGCGCCACAGGTACCCGCGCACCGCGTCCTTCGCCGCGATCCGTCCCAACAGCCACTGCCGCCGGGTACGCGGGGCGTGCCGGTCGTAGCGGGACCGTTCCTCCGCGCCGAGGTACGTCCGCATGATCAGGTCACGCGAGGCGAGGTCGGGCCACCGCTCGTACACCAGCGTCCAGCCACCGGGCTGTGGCTTCGACAGCGTGTTGCGGTCCGCGAACCGTTCCATCGGATGGGTGTCCGGGTGGCTGTCGAAGCGCCGGTCCACCCAGCCGTCGATCTCGCACCACACCCGGCCATCGACGGTGAGCTGGGCGTCGGCGACCACCTCCGCGTCGGTGACCGACCGGATCCGGATGAGGCACTCCACCGGTGTACCGGGCGCCGGGTGCGGCCCGTAGAAGCCGATCCGCCGCATCCCCACCGGGAACACGACGCGCCGGCTGCTGTGGGTGGCGATGATCCAGTACCCGAGGAGCTGGCCCACGTTGTCGAGCAGCGCGCCGGGTGCGGGCGGTGTGGTCAGCACGCCGCGCACGTGCGTGCCGGAGCGGCCGAGCAGCCGGCTGACGCCCTGGAACAGCGGGCCGTGGAACATCCACCGGTCGGTGTAGAGCTGCCCGGCCGCGATTTCCGGGACCTGCTCGCCGGCCCGGTCGACCGGCCACGCCGGCGGCGGCTGCGCTCCCGGGTCTCCCAGCTCCACGACCGCCTGGGCGTACGAGCCGAACCGCACCGCCACCCGGTCGGTACCGTCGCCAGTGACGGTCACCGGCACCTCGACCGGCGGCGCGGCGACCACCCACCGGCCGAACCGCGCGTCGTGCACGGCGACGACGCGCCGGTCGGGCGCCGCCGCGAGGGCGGCCTCGATCATGTGCGCCACCACTGTCGTCGCGGGCACCACCGGCCACCGGTCGGTGTCGTCGGGCCAGCCGTCGCGCTGGCGGAAGAAGCAGTGGTCGCGCAGGTACGGCATGGCGGCCAGCGACACCGGCAGGACGGTGGTGTGCTCGCCGCTGAAGCCACTGAAGCCACTGAAGCCACTGAAGCCACTGAATCCACGGTGTCCCGGCGCCCGCGTGTTCAGCACCGCGACCGCGGTCTCCGCCGTCTCCCGGAGCAGCTCGGCCAGCTCGCCGGCGGCCGGCACCCGGGCGGCCAGTTGCCGCAGCCCGGCGTCGCCGGCCTGGCGCGCGGGCGGGTCCAGCCGCGGCGCACTCGCACCGAGCGACACCAGCGCGCCGCCGAGATCGAGCTGTGTCGGCCGATCCCGACCTGACCCGCGGTCGATCAGCGCGAGGTCGGGGTCGGCACCCTCGACCCACAGCGCGGTCGCCAGCCGCCGCAGCTGGGCCAGTCCACTGTGGTGCGCCACATTCGCGGGTACCGCCAGATGCTCCCGCCCGTGCAGGACGTCCCCGATGACCGAGGCCAGCCGGCCGGGGCCGACCTGGACGAACACGCGCACCCCGGCGGCGTACATCGCCTCGATCAGGGACCGGAACCGCACCGGTTCGACCAGGTGGCGGAGGAACAGCTCGCGGACCGCGGCCGGCTCGGCCGGGAACGGCGCCGCCGTGGTGGCCGACCACACCGGCACCGCCGGCGGATGCAGCTCGAACCGGGTCGTGGCGGCCCGGATCGGCCCGAGGTAGGGCGCCAGCATCGGTGTGTGGAACCCGGACCGGAACGGTAGCGGCTGGCAGAGCACCTGGTCGCGGCGCAGCGCCCGGACCAGGTCGTCTACCTCGTCCTGCGGGCCGCAGACGATCGACTGGTTGGGTGCGTTGTCGTGGGACAGCAGCACGCCAGGCCGGCCGGCGATCGCGGCCGCCACCCGGTCCGCGCCGGCCCCGATCGCGGCGAACACCAGCCCCGGCACGCGTACCGAGTCGGGGTCGAACCCGGCCAGGAACTCGTCGACCGCCGCACCCGAGAACAGCCCGGCGCTGATCATCGCGGTCCACTCGCCGATGCTGTGCCCGGCCACCGCGTCGGGTACCACGCCCATCCGCCGCAGTGCCCGGTCCAGCAGCCGGCCGACCGCGATGACACCGGCGCCCTGCCGGCCGATGTTCGCCACGTCCAGGTCCACGGTGGACATGCCGAGCCGCTCCGCGACGTCGGCCACCCGGGGCGCCGCATCGGCCTCCAGGCCGGGGAAGACGTACGCGAGCCGCCCCGCCGGCAGCAACGGAGCCGGGCTGAACCAGACGTCGCCGCGCCCCCGCCAGGCCCGGCCGCCCGTAACGATCCGGCGGGCCAGCGCGAGCCGTTTGGCGGTGGGATCCACGATGCCGAGCCGGCAGGTCCCGGCGTGCGACCCTGCCGATGACCGCGCGGCCGCCCGTACCGTGGCGTCGTCGGCAGCCAGGAGCGCGCCGAGAGCGGCGGGGTCGGGCGCGGTCAGCCGCAGCACGTCCTCGCGTTCGACGACGGTGACCGCCGGCCGGAGCGCGACCAGCGCGGCGCCTTCAGGCAGCGGGGACTGCTCCAGCACCACGTGTGCGTTGATCCCGCCGAAGCCGAACGCGTTGACGCCGGCCCGGCGCGGGCCGTCCGCGCTCTCCCAGGGCTCGGCCACGGCGACCGGCCGGAACCGGGTACCCGCCAACTCGGGGCGCGGCTCCTCGCAGTGCAGGGTGGGCGGCAACACCGCGCGGTGGATCGCGAGCGCGGCCTTGACCAGCCCGGCGACCCCGGCCGCCGGCATGGTGTGCCCGATCATCGACTTCACCGAGCCGATGACGGCCGGCGTCCCGGTGGCCCCGAACACCTCGGCCACGCCTGCCAGTTCGGCCAGATCGCCGGCGGGGGTACCGGTGCCGTGCGCCTCCAGCAGCCCGATCGACCCCGGCGCCCGGGGGTCCAGGCCGGCGGCGTCCCAGGCCCGGCGTACCGCCCGGACCTGGCCGGCCGGCTCCGGGTTGAACAGGCTCGCCGCCCGCCCGTCGCTGGCGACTCCGGTACCGCGGATCACCGCGTACACCCGGTCGCCGTCCCGGACCGCGTCGGCGAGCCGCTTGAGGACGACCACACCGGTACCCTCGCCGATCAGGATGCCGTCGGCGCGCCGGTCGAACGGCCGGATGCACTCCTGGCGGGACAGCGCCCGCAGCTGGGTGAAGACGCTCCACAGTGTAATGTCGTGGCAGTGGTGCACGCCCCCGGCGAGCACCGCGTCGCACCGGCCGGTCTCCAGCTCGGCCACCGCCTGGTCGACGGCGACGAGCGACGAGGCACAGGCGGCGTCCACTGTGTACGCCGGGCCGCGCAGGTCGAGCCGGTTGGCGATCCGGGACGCGGCGAGGTTGGGCACGAGGCCGATGGCGGACTCCGGCGCGGTCGGCCCGAGCTGGGCGGCGAACGCGTCGCGTACCCCGTCGAGCTGGGCCGCCGGGATGTCCGGCAGCAGCTCGCGCAGCGTGTGCACGAGCTGGTTGGCGGTGCGCACCCGCTGGTCGAGGCGGACCAGGCCGGGCGTGAGATACCCGCCGCGACCGATCACCACGCCGACCCGGTCGGCGGCCGGCAGCCGGTCGGGACCACCGGCGTCGGCGATGGCGGCCGCCGCGACCTGAAGGGCGATGAGCTGGTCCGGCTCGGTGCCCGGGACCGAGTTCGGCATGATCCCGAACCGGCCGGCGGTGACCGTCGCCGTCACGAACCCGCCGCGCCGGCAGTACACCCGGTCCGGGCGGTCCGGGCCGGCGGCGGGGTCGTAGAACGACGGGTCCCACCGGTGCGCCGGCACCTGCGTGATCGCGTCCACCCCGTCGATCAGGTTGCGCCAGTAGGTTTCCAGGTCGGGCGCACCGGGCAGCAGCACCGCCATCCCGACGATCGCTACCTCGCTCACGCTGTATACACCACCGCGGTCTCGGCCGGGTCGCCCCAGGCCAGCTCGCGCAGCAGGCTCAGGGTGCCCTCCTCGGGGTCGATCAGCGCGACCCCGCGCCGCGCGTACTCCCGGGCCAGTTCGGCGCTGACCATCCCGCCGTGCACACCGGCCGGGGCCCATGGTCCCCAGTGGACGGTGAGGCAGCGGTTGCCGGTACGGTCGGCCCAGGACCGGCCGAGCGCCTCCAGCGCGTCGTTGGCCGCCGCGTAGTCGGCCTGGCCCCGGTTGCCGTGCACCGCCGCGACGCTGCCGTAGAACACCACGAACGCCGGCCGCGCCTGGAGCGCGTCGAGCGCGGTCAGCACCGCACGGGCACCGTCCACTTTGGTGGCGAAGACCCGGCGGAACGACTCCGGATCCTTCTCCGCGAGCAACCTGTCCTCGATCACGCCGGCCGCGTACACCAGCCCGTCGAGCCGCCCGTACTCGGTGTGGATCTGCTTGAAGACCTGGCCGACCGCGGCGGCGTCGCGCGTGTCGACCGCGTGGTAACGGGCCGGGCTGCCGGCCGCCGCCAGCTCGGCGAGGGTCGCCGCGACCTCGCGCTGGGCCAGGATGCGGGACACCTGCCGCTCGATCTCGGCCGGGGCACCGGTCCCTCGCGCGATCAGGGCGGCCCGCAGCGCGGCCCGATCGGCCGCCGCGACCAGCTCCGGCTCCGCCGGCAGGGCGGTCCGGCCGATCAGCTCGATCCGGCACCGGCTGGCCGACGCGAGCGCCGCGGCGAACCGGGCCGTGATGCCCCGCGCGCCGCCGACCAGCACGACGACGGAGTCCCGGTCCAGCCCGATCGCCCGCGCCTCGGCCGTGCCGTCGCCGGCCGGCCCGGCGCCGCTGGTACCCAGCGTGCCGAGCGGCGCCGCCACCAGCTCGACCCGGTAGCGCTGGCCGCCGGCGTGACCGACCACCGGCTCGTCGTCCCCCGCGACCAGCTCGGCGACCAGCGCGCGGGCGGTGTCCACCGGCGCCGCGGCCGGGTCGATCTCGACGGCGCGGGCCACGGTCGTCGGGTACTCCCGGCGGATCGTGCGCAGCAGCCCGCGCAGCCCGTCGCCGCCGCCGTCGTGGGCCGCGAGCAACCAGCGCGGCGAGCGCGTCAGCGCGTGCTGGAATTCGGTGACCGCGCCCGGCAGCAACGGCCCGTCCGCCGCCACCAGCCCTCCACAGTGGATCAGGCCGTCGAGCGGCCCGCCGCCGTCCAGTGCAACGACGGTGGCGCCGTGCTCGGCCAGCAACGCGGCGAGCGACTCGGCCACGGGCGACGCGCCGCCCGCGACGGCGACCCGGGCGCCCCGCAACGCCGCGCCCGGGTCGGCCGGCGTGGGTGCGGCGGCCACGGTCCGCCGCGGGATGAGGCGCTTCGGGGGTACGGGAGAAGCCGGCGCCCCGACCGGTGCTTCCTCGGCCCGCTCGTCGGCCCGCTCCTCGGCCCGCTCCTCGGTCTCGGGCGGCGGGGCGGCCGGCGCCAGCTTCCCGCGCAGCCAGTCCGCGATGGCCCGCGCGGTCCGGGCCTTGACCAGGTCTTCGATCTCGGCGTCGGCGAGCCGGCCGGCACCGCCGCCGATCCCGAGCCGTTTGGCCAGCTCGCCCGCGATCTCGGTCCGCTTGATCGAGTCGACGCTCAGGTCGGCTTCCAGATCGAGGTCCACCTCGATCATGTCGGCCGGGTACCCGGTCCGCTCGCTGATGATGTCGAGCACGGCGGCGAGGATGTCCGGCGCACCAGCCGGCGCACCAGCCGGCGCACCAGTCGGCGCACTAGTCGGCGCGGTGGCCGCCACCGGCTCGGGCCGGACGGCGACAGGCGCCGGTTCGACGGCCGCCGGCAGTGTGCTGACCGGCGCCTCGGGTCTCGGCGCCGCTCTGGTACCACCGAAGTAGGCGAGCAGCACGTCCCGCTGCGCCGCCACCATCTCCCGGCTGGTGCGCAGGTACTCGGTGATGAGCGCGTCCGGGTCGGACGGCGGGCCGGATCGGGTCAACGTCGTCTCCTGGAGTCGTCGGGCGGGGGTGAGGCCACCGGGAACCGGCCGGCCGTCGCGGGTACGCACGCACTGGCCGTCGACCGTCCAGCCGGCCGGCGCGGGCGGGGTGGTACCGGTGACGTCGACGGCGTCCCGGCCGGCGAACAGCCAACCGGCGCGCACCGGTACCCCGGCCACGGCGAGCTGGGCGACCGCTTCGAGAAACCCGCGCAGCCCGTCGGCCGGCCGCGGCTCGCAGCGCCACCGCGACGTGCGGCCGGTCGCCGAGGATCTCCCCGACCAGCCGGGTCAGTACCCGACCGGGGCCGGTTTCGACGAACACCCGCGCACCGGCCGCGTACATCGCCTCGACCTGGTCGGCGAACCACACCGGGGCGCCGACCTGGGCCGCCAGCTCGGCACGTACCGCGTCCGGCGGTCGGGCCGTACGGCGCCGCCGTGCGGTTGGCCCACACCGGCCGGCGCGGCGCGCTCGATCGCGACGCCGGCCAGGACCTCGGCGAACGCGCGCCCGGCCGCGGCGACCAGCGGGCTGTGGAACGCGCACGCGACCGGGATCCGCTTGGCCCCGAAGCCGGCGTCGCGCAGCGCCGTCACGGCCGCCTCGACGTCGGCGGTCGGCCCGGACATGACGGTCTGCCGGGGCGCGTTCTGGTTCGCGACTACCACCCGGCCGACGAGTCCGGGGTGCCAGCACCCGCTCCACATCGGCCGGCCCGGCCGACACCGCGGCCATCGTGCCCGGGTCACCACCGGCGCCTCGGCCGCGTCGAGGATGCGCGCCGCGCCCGGGCGCTGACAGCCGCAGCAGGTCGTCCGCGCCGAACGCGCCGGCGGCGCACAGCGCGACCAGCTCGCCGTAGCTGTGGCCGGCGGCAGGTCCGGTTCGACGCCGAGCCGGCCGAGCACGTGCGCGACGGCCAGCCCGGCCATCCCCAGCGCCGGCTGCGCGACCCGGGTGTCCGTGACCCGGCCGCCGCGCGGTGCCCTGCCGTTCCGGGTCGAACGCGGCCGGCGGGTACACCAGGTCGGCCATCGGGCGCCCAGCTTCAGGTACCGGCGCAGCTCCGGGAACGCGACGAACAGGTCGGCCAGCATCCCGGGGCGCTGGCTGCCCTGGCCTGGGAACAGGAACGCGACCTTCCCGTCCGTGGCGAGCACCCGGCCGGAACAGCGCGGCGCCGGTCCCTCCATCGAGCGCCGCGCGCAGCAGCGCCCCGAGTTCGTCCAGGTCACCGGCGACGACGGCGACCTGCACCGGCTCGGCCGGCCGTCGCCCTGCCGGGCCACGTCCGGGCCAGGTCCCGCAGCCGCCATGGCCGGCCGGCGCTGGCGTTGGCCGCGACCCTCCAGCGCGTTCGCGATCGCCCGCTGGGCGGCAGCGCGGTCGCGCGCCCCGGAACAGGAACAGCTCGGCCGGCCAGGCGTCATCGCGCGGGCGCGCTGTCATGCGCGCGCCAGCACGACGTGGAAGTTGGTGCCGCCGAACCCGAACGCGCTGACCCCGGCCACCCGCGCGGCGACCGGCGCGGTCCACGGCACCGGCCCGGTCGTGGAACGCGAACGGGCTGGCGTCGGCGTCCCAGGCCGGGTTCGGCTGGTCAAGGTGGACGGTCGGCGGCCGGACGCCGGTGTACACGGCCATCGTCGCCTTGATGAGGCCGGCCAGCCCGGCGGCGCACTTGGTGTGGCCGATCTGCGACTTGACCGAGCCGAGCGCGCAGCTCCCCGGCCGCGCCCCGGCCTCGCCGAACACGGCGGTGAGCGTGGCCAGCTCGGTCCGGTCGCCGACCACGGTCCCGGTGCCGTGCGCCTCGACCAGTCCCACGTCGGCCGGTGACACGCCGGCGTTGCGGTACGCCCGTTCCAGCGCCCGCCGCTGCCCCTCCGGCGCGGGGCGCGGTGAGGCCGAGGCCCGGCCGTCGCTGGCACTGCCCACACCCTTGACGACCGCGTACACCCGGTCGCCGTCGCGCTCCGCGTCGGCCAGCCGCTTGAGCACCACGCAGGCGACGCCCTCGCCGAGCGCGATGCCGTCGGCGCCCGCGTCGAACGTGCGGGACCGGCCGGTCGGCGACAGCGCGTGCACCGATGAGAACAGCAGATAGTCGTTGACGCCGTTGTGCAGGTCGACGGCGCCGCAGAGGACCAGGTCGCTGCTGCCGGCGTAGCTCCTTGCAGCCGACATCGACGGCGGCGAGCGACGAGGCGCAGGCCGCGTCGACGGTGAAGTTCGCGCCGCCGAGGTCGAGGCGGTTGGCGATCCGCCCGGCGATGACGTTGCTGAGCACACCCGGGAACGAG
>CAWIMS010000002.1:895000-1110904 GCA_963837285.1 uncultured Actinomycetota bacterium | reverse complement strand
TCAGGACGTACTGCGCGCCCACCTCGACGGCGAAGGCGCATAGGTCGGCGAACTCCTCGGGATCGGTCAGCGCGTTCAGGGTGGACAGCAAGCCCTGGAGCAGACCTGCCTCGGCCAGTCGCCGGGTGGTGGCGACCGTGGTGGCGAATGAAGCCCGGTCGCCGCGGAACCTGCCATGGCTCGTCTCCCGGAACCCGTCGAACGACACGTTGATGTGTACGTTGCCCAGGTCCGGCTAGGAAGTCGATCTGCTGGTCGGTGGTCTGCGTGGCATTGGTATACCCCCACCGGCAGGCCCGCGCCGACGACCGCCGCGCAGAACTCCAGGACGTCGGGATGCACGACGGTTCCCCGCCGGTGAGGGTCAGCCGCTGCACGCGGGCCTCGATCAGGCGGGCAGCACCAGGTCGATGAAGCAGTCGACGGACAGGTCGGCGCCGGTCGCCGTGGAGGACACGAAGCAGTGCGCGCAATGCAGGTTGCACCGCTCGGTGATCTGCACGAGTGCCTTGCGCCCGGGACCGCCGATCGAGGTGCCGGAGATAGCAGCTACTGGCGTGGGTGTCAACGATCAGTGATCGTGTCACTAGGTGCTCCTTGCTCGGTGTTGATCACCAACCTGCGCCGTCGGCAATGCTCGATAGCGATGCGGCAGCTCGGCGACCGGGGCCGTACGGCGTCCACGGGTGGACCACCATTGCCAACTTGGCGGGTCGGGTTGCAGGTCGGCGGCGCGATACGCAAGCACCGACCGGCTGCTAACCGATCCACCAAGCGAAGCATCACGCGCCGACACGACGGCGGCGCCGATCTGGTGCGACCCCTCCCGGTACGCCCTGCTGCCCACCTACGACAGAATCGAGTACACGGCTCACACTCGGTGTCGGACAGTACGGACGCCGAAGACTGACAATTCGTTGACACGACGGAGACGGCAAGGGGCGCCATGATCACTCCGAACGATGTGGCCGCGGCGAAGGTGGCACTGGGGGCTCGGCTCGCCGCCCTGCGGCACGCCGCGGGTGCCAACCAGCACGCCTTCGCAAGGCTCGTGCACACGTCACGGAGCAGCATCGCCAACATCGAGCGTGGCCGCCAGCTCAGTACCCGGGACTTCTGGCAGCGCTGCGACGCTGTCCTTCACGCCAACGGCTCGCTTCTCCGCAGCTACGACGACCTACGTGAACTGCAGGCCCGCCGGCACCGTGAGGCCGCTGACGCGATCAGCGCCCATCGAGAGGTCAAAATCCATGGTCTGTCAGTCGCACCCCTGGAAGGCGTGCCCGAGCAGAGCCTGAACGCGGCGCTCTTGGTTGTGCTTGACGGGCTGCGATCCGCGCTGACGGTGTACCGGCCCGCCACCGGGCCGGTGGGAAGTGGCCGACCACTCCCGGCCGTCTGGGCTGCGACCATTGAGCTGCACGAGGCGTACCAGCGGGCGGACTACGGAGCGGCGGCTCGGATGCTTCCGACGTTGCTGGATGATGTGAATGCCTTGGTGCTCGCGACGTCGGGCACCCGGCGTGTGCGGGCCCTGCAGACGCAGGCCATCGCCTACATTGCGGCGTCGAAGCTGGCCAGCAAGGCGGGCGATGGGCAGCTCGCCTGGCTCGCCGCGGACCGCGCCGCCGCCGCGGCCCAGCTTTCCAACGGCACTGCGCTGACCGCTGTCGCCGCCTACCAGGCGGCATGCGCGTTGCTGCGCCTGCCTGACAAGGCCGCCGAGGCGGAGACAATCGCGGTCGCCGCCGCCGAAGATATCGACCCAGCCGCCGCCAGAGCGGACGCCGACCTGCTGTCGGCACGCGGATCGCTGCGGCTACTTGCCGCCCTGACCGCAGGGCGTCGCAACGACGGACGGGCGGCGCGGATGTACCTGAAGGAGGCCGCCGCTTTGGCCGAGCAACTCGGCGGCGACGGCAACCGGCTATGGACAGCCTTCGGCCCGACCAACGTCGCCGTTCACGAGGTATCCACGGCGGTCGCGCTTGGACAACCAGACGACGCAATCAGGATCGGCGAGAGGCTGGACACCTCGCGCTTGCCCAACCCCCTGGTCGGACGACGCACGCAGGTGCATCTCGACCTCGCTGCCGCCAATGCTCAACGACCAGACGGCGACGCCCTGGCGGTCCTGCACCTGCTAGAGGCCGAACGGGTGGCCCCGCAGACGGTGCACGTGAATGTAACGGCACGGACCCTGCTGACAACCATGCTCGCCCGGGAACGGCGTGCCGCGACCCCGGGCCTGCGCCCCTTGGCCCAGCGGGTAGGAGTGGCCACCTGAGCATGGACACTGACTCCCGCACTACCGGACGGGTGCTCTACCTCGTCGTGTGCGCCGCACCGCCGGCCCGTTCGATCGGCGAGCTGGTCGAACTCCTCCAACGCCTGGGCTGGACCGTCTGCGTCATAGCCACACCGCAGGCGGTCTCGTGGGTTGACGTCGACGCGTTGGCCCACCAGACCGGCTATCCGGTCCGCTCGACCTACCGGCTCCCCGACGACCCAGACGTCCTTCCACCCGCCGACGCAATTGTGGTGGCGCCCGCCACCTTCAACACGATCAACAAATGGGCCGCAGGGATCAGCGACACCTTCGCCCTCGGCATCCTCAACGAGACGCTCGGCCTCGGCCTACCGATCGTCGTCGCCCCGTACGCGAAGCCTCCCCTCGCGGCCCATGCCGCCTTCATTCGCAACCTGCAGTTCCTGCGCGACAGCGGCGCCACCCTGACAGCGACCGAAGCGATACGGCCGCAGGAGTCCGATGGGCCGTTCCGATGGTCGGTGATCACCGACGCGTTGCCAGCCTAAGCCCAAGGCGACGGCGAACGAACCCGGCGCGGTAGTGACAGCTGATGTCGACGCCTCCGGCCAACGGCCACCAGCCCTGTGCTGATCATGTGGCATGTCAAGGAAATGTTTGAGTTTTGTCGAAAGCCTTCCCGACATGGCAGGCGCCGCGTTGTGATGGCGAGCCGACCGAGCTACCAAGCGGGCTTGGCGGCGTCATTCCGGTTGCCCCCACCCAACGGAGCCACCTCCGGCCGACCAGGTAGAAGGCGACGGGTAGCCAGGCGAGCGCCGCGGAGGAGGTCCGACGATGCAGGTCGACGCCCCGGTCGGTGCGGCTACCGTGCCTTCCACGCGGCGGCGGGTGAGGTCACGTCAGCCAGACGCGGCCGTCGCGGCACGCCGGGAGTTGGGAGTGCAGCTCGCGGTCCTTCGAGACGCCGCCCGGTTGACGCAGGAGGAACTCGCACGGCGGGTCGGATACGTCCGAAGCACGGTAGGCAATGTCGAGACCGGACGACAGCGGGTTCCGCGGCGGTTCTGGATCCAGTGCGATCAGATCCTGGCAACCAGCGGTGTGCTGACCGAGGCACACGACCGCATCGAGGCGCTTGAGCGGCAGGCCGCGCTCACGGCGGCGACCGATCCGCCGGTCGTCGTGGTCGACGGTGCGCCCTGGCCGGCTCGGCCCGGCGAGGACGTTGATCCGGGGCTCGTGTTGCACTGGTCGCGCCTGCTTCGCGTCCTCGCCGGCGTGCACAATCTCCTCGGTCCAGGCCACGTACACGACGCGGTCTGCCGGGAGTCGTCGGTGATCCGGCGCTACCGCAACGACGCGGTCGGGAATCTGAGAACTGGCCTCCTGGCTGTCGAAGCGCGGTGGGCAGAGTTCGCGTCATGGACAGCCGACAACATCGGCGATCACCGGGCCGCCAGCTATTGGCTGGACCGCGCGCTGAGCTTAGCGCGCCAGGCCGCACACGCACCGATGACCGCGTACGCGATCATGCGCCAAGCGCAGCAAGCGGCGGACCGGTTCGACGGTGCCAGAGCAGCTGCGTTGGCAGCTACGGCCGCCGCCACGGCCGCCCTCACGGATCGAGACCGCGCCCTGTGCGCCGTCCGACAAGCGCAGGGACACGCACTTCAAGGCGACCGGCACGCCTGCTCCACCGCGATCAAGACCGCCTACCGGCTCATCGTACGAGCCGGTGCTAGCGGCCACGCCGACGATGATCCAGACACGATCGGCGCGCATTGCAGCCTGCCCTACGTCCGGGCGCACGAGGCATACTGCGCGCTGCGGCTGGGCCGTGCCCCGGACGCTCTACGGATCCTGGAAGACGTCCTCGGTTCATGGCCCCAAGACCTGCGGCAGGACGAGGCACTCGCCCGCGCCTGGTTGGCACAGTCCTACTCCGCCACACACCGGCTTGCCGAGGCTGGCGCCGAGGCCGGGCGGGCCCTCGCGCTGACGACCACCACCTTCTCAGCACGCACGATCCGGATCCTTGCCCAGCTCGATGTCCGCCTGGCCACCACTGCGGGCATTAGTGAGGTCGAACGGTTCCGGGCGGCCTTCTCCGTTGCCACCCTTACACGGACAATGTGACCGTGGATTTGATCACGACGGCGACAGCTCCGGACGAGACAACGCGCGCCGCCCAGGTGGCCATCCTGCCGGTAGGTAGCTTCGAGCAGCACGGCGACCACCTACCTCTCATCACGGACACAGTCGTCGCCTGCACGATCGCGCGTGCGCTTGCCTCGACCTACGACCTCTTCCTGCTTCCTCCGGTGACGATCAGTTGCTCACACGAGCACGCCGCCTGGCGGGGCACGGTGAGCATCCGCTCGACCACGCTGGCCGCGATCATCGCTGATGTTGTTCACTCCCTCGACCAAGCCGGGGTAGACAAACTCGTTCTCGTCAATGGGCACGGCGGTAACTACGTGTTGTCGAATGTCGTGCAGGAGTCGAATGTCGGCCGCCGTCGCCTGGCTCTGTATCCGGGCCGCCACGACTGGGACGCCGCCAGGGTCACGGCCGGGCTGACCAGCAGCGCACACGATGACATGCACGCCGGAGAACTGGAAACCTCCGTCCTGTTGCACGCATGCCCGGAACTGGTCCGCGCCGGCTACCAGAACGCGGACCATGTCACCGAACGGCCACATCTGCTCGTGCTTGGCATGCGTGGCTACACCACCAGCGGCGTAATCGGCCAGCCGTCCCTGGCCACACCGGCGAAGGGTCAGGCCATCCTGGACAGCCTGACGTCGTCGTTCGCGAGCACCCTCGCGATCCTCACCGACGACAGCAAGTAGCGCCGATCGACGCTTCGGACGCGACACCGCGACCACGGAGGCCGACATGATCGATCCGCAGGCCATCACCGTCGCGCAGAGAGCGCTCGGCCGGCAGTTGGCGCGCCTGCGGAAGGCTGCTGGGCTGAGGCAAGCTGACCTCGCCGCCCTGATCTTGACCAGCCGCAGCGGTGTCGCGAACGTCGAGACCGGCCACAACAGAGGCAGCCTGGACTTCTGGACGCGTGCCGATCGGGCGTTGCAGGCCGACGGAGACCTCATCCGCGGATACCAGGAGGTCATGACGCTGATCCGGCAGCGCGACGCGGACGACGCCCAAGCCGCCGCCGCCGTCCGGTCAGCGGCGACCAGGGGACTTACGCCGGCCGTCGTCGTGGCGTCCGGCGCCGTCCAGCCGCGACCGTCGGGGCGTCTCGCCTCGATCCTGACCGGCACCCTCGTCATCCACGAGAGCAGCGCGCCCTCGAACGCAGGCGGCCAGGTCAGCCAGGTCCTCATCGCGCCCGCCGGCCGGTTCTTCGACGGCCTAGCCATCGACGCACAGGTCTACCCGGCCGTCGATGACGGTCGCATCGTGACGGCCGTGCCTGCCGGTTTCGTCGACGACCAGTTCTTGCGCCGCCCCCGGCGGGCGCTCGTCGTCGGGGTAACCGACAATCAGGGCGGATGGCGGCCGTTTGGCCTGGATAACCGTCAGGCCCGGCGCCGCCTAATGAAGGGTGGCCCAGGCGCGCGGTTGCTGATGCCACCCGCCTACGCCCTGGACGACCTGACGCTGGGAATCCTGTGGGCGGTCGCCAACCTGGACGAGGCTCTGCTCAACGACGACGGGCTGCTGGCGCACCTGCAGGGCGAACTCGCGCGGTACGAGACGCTGCCGCAGTCAGCCGCGGGCAGGGACATGGCCGGCGACCTGACCGAGGTGTCTCGGATGTGGTTGGGCAGCGATTTCTGCGCCCGGCACATCCTGCGCCACCTGCCGGATGCCACAGACATTCCGCGTGTTCTGGACGCGCGAGCAGCGCGGCGAGGAGGCCAGCACGTGGCTGTTGTTCGCGCACAAGCATGACTATCTGCAAGCGGTCGCGGATCGGTTCGGCCCGGCCGGGCTCAGCCGGGCTTTTTGCATCCCGCCGGAGACGGTCGCCGCCTCGCCGCGCGCCGAACGGATCTTGCTACTGCTCGCCGCGGCGCTGATGGAGTCGTTCTCCATCCGCGTCGAGGTCTGCACCGACCCGGAATACTCCTCCGTCGAGGGCTTCGTCCTCGACGGCCGCAAGGCGATTGTGGCCAACTGGGTCGGGGCGGACGGGATCTGGCAGGTAGGTGTCACCACCAGCCGACCCGCCATCCGCAACTACGCCGACATCACCGGATACAGCCGGACCCACTCGGTGGTCGAGGGGTCCTCGCCTGCCCGCCGGCTGCGCCTACTCGCTGACTACCTGGAGCTGGACTGGCCTCGGCTGATCACGCGCACCAGCGCGTTGAGCGAGTACGGCTGCGCCGGCATCGCGGAGCCCCGTAGCAGGCTGCTGTCCGTCAGCGGTGCGGACCGCGCCTGCCGCTACCTCGCAACGATCGGAAACAAGACAGACTAGGCTGCCCAACGCCACCTCAGCCCTGACCAAAGGAACGCCCGTGCCCGACGATCAGCGTCGCCGCGTCCTCGTGATCAGCCTCGGCGGGACTATCGCCATGACCGCCGCGAACCACGGCGGTGTGACGCCCGCGTTGTCCGCCGACCAGCTCCTGGCCGCCATACCCGGGCTGGGCGATCTCGGCGTCTCGGTTGAGACCCTGGACTTCCGTCGGCTGCCGGGCGCCTCGTTGAGCTTCGAGGACCTGGCCGACCTCGCCGAGGTCGTCCGCGAGCGCTTCGCCCAAGGCGTCGACGGGATCGTCGTCGTCCAGGGCACCGACACCATCGAGGAAACCGCCTACCTGCTCGACCTCCGCCACGGCGGGCCGCAGACGCTCGTCGTCACCGGTGCGATGCGCAACCCCACCCTGGCCGGCCCGGACGGCCCGGCCAACGTCCTGGCCGCCGTCCAGACCGCGGCCAGCGACGATGCCCGCAACGTCGGCTGCCTGGTGGTGCTCGCCGATGAGATCCACGCCGCGCGGCGCGTCCGCAAGACCCACTCCACCGCCGGCTCGACGTTCCAATCACCAAACGGTGGGCCATTGGGCTACCTCGTTGAAGGTCGGCCGCGCATGCTCAACGCCACGGCCTTCCGTATCGCGGTGCCACCTCCCCTGCGTCGACCACTGCCACGGGTCGCGCTAGTCACCATCACGTTGGGCGACGACGGCCTGCTGGTGGACGCTTTGGCGGACCGGGCGGACGGCGTGGTGGTCGCCGCGTTCGGGGTGGGCCATGTCCCAAGTTGGCTGGTCGATCGGCTGGAGGAGCTGGCCGGCTCTATCCCGGTCGTCCTCGCCTCGCGTACAGGCGCCGGTTCGGTACTCGCGGAGACGTATGGGTTTCCCGGATCCGAGCGGGATCTGCTCGGCCGCGGTCTGATCTCAGCCGGCTTCCTCGATCCCTTCAAAGCTCGGGTGCTGTTGCACGCCCTCATGGCTGCGAACGCCGACCACAAGATGATCAAGTCAGCCTTTGCCGCTGCCGGCGGGTATGGCGATACCGCGAACTGGACCTGGCCGCCATTTGTTCTGGAATCGAACGATGAGGAAGTCGCAGGTGCGTAGCCACGAACTGAGCCTCGGGCGAACATTCGGCGTTGCATTCGACCACGGCGAGGACTTCTTCACAGCCCTCGGTGAGTTCTGCCGGGCAAACGGGATACGCCAGGGCTACATCCCGATGTTCATCGCCGGGTTCGCTGAGGTCGAGGTCGTGGGTACCTGCAGCAAGTTGGACGACCCGCAGGCGCCGGTCTGGTCAAGTGTGCATCTGACCAATGTGGAGGCTCTCGGTGGCGGCACCATCGCCTACGACGAAGTCGAAGGAATGATCATGCCGCACATCCATGCCACCGTCGGGCTGAAGGAACACAGCGCAACGGGCCACACCAGCCACCTGTTGTCAGCGAAGATCCAGTTCCTGACCGAGATGCTAGTGATCGAGGTCAACGCGCCCGAGATGAGGCGTCAGCGTGACCCAAACCTCTACGACGTCCCGCTGCTGCGCTTTCACCCGGGCCCGCCTTCCTGAGCGCGCAGGTACTGGCGTGAGCTGGTCCGCCGACGGAGTTGTCGGTTGTGGGGGTCGATGGTCAAGGCCTGTTGCAGCAGGTGGGCTGCCTCGGAAGGTTGTGCCATCTCCGCGGCCGTGATGCAGGCGTCGATGACGTCCCGGCGCAGGGCTTCGCGGGCTGGTGTCAGCCAGGGCCAGTGGTGGCCTGCGACAAGGTCACCGCGGTATTGGTTGATGAGGCTGCGGTGGGCGTGGAGCCTGGCCTCGGTGGTGGCTGCATTCGCGGCGGTGTGCACTGCTGTGCGCCATGTCTGCAGGTCGGTGTCGACGGCTTGGCGGTTGAGTGTGTAGTGCTCGCCGGTGCGGGTGATCGGGTCGGCCCCGATCAGGGGGTGAAGTTGCCGGCGCAGGTCGCTGATGGTGGTGTGCAGCCGTTGGGTGATCGTGGCCGGGGCTTGGCCGGGCCAGCAGGCGTGGATCAGGTCGGTCTTGGTCGCGCCTTCGGGATGGATGGCGAGGTAGGCGAGGATTTGCAGACCGGCGTTGCGGCGTAGGCGTACGAGGGTTCCGCCGGCCATCAGTTGGCAGCCGCCGATCAGGGTCAGATGCGCGGGAGCCGGTGACCCGGCGGGCGGTGCCGAGGGTGCCGGTTCGGGTGTCGGTGTGCTTGTCGGGGATTGCCCAGCGGCACGGGCGGGTTGGTCGAGGGCCTGCCGGACGAGCGTGATCAGGTCAGCGGCGGCGTGCCGGTCGAGGACGCAGAATCGGTGCGGCGTGGTGATACCAGCACCAGTGGTGGTGCCGTCACGAGCAATGTGCCAGCGCACGGTGGCGGTAGGGTCGCCGGAGAGCCGGATGGTGGTGTGCGGCTCGGCCGGCGTACGAGACTGGTCCGGCTGCCCGCGAGTCTGATCGGCGGGTTGCTGTGCGAGTTCCGGCGAGGGTGGCCTGTCGAGGTGTATTCCGGCTGCGGTCAGCTCGCGCGGATCGGTGTCGGGCAGGAGCCACGCCAGGTCGTCGCGGTCGAGGTGGAGGGGGCGGGCCGGCTGGCCGGTGGCGACGGCGAGCGCGGCAGTGACGATCATGCCTCGGGCGGCGTCGGCTGCTCCCGGGCCGTCAAGAAGGATGACTTCGCCGGGCAGCCGTTCGGTGATGACCGGTGGCCTGCTGCCGTGGCTTGCCGGCTGGGGGTCGGGTGGCAGCGTTGCGGTGATCGCGTCGACGATGAGGGGTAGTGGTTGCAGGTCGTGGTCGCGGGCGGACCGGTCGGGGTGCGGGGGCCTGGGTTGGTAGTGCTGGCGGCGGCGTAGCCAGATCAGGGAGGCGGTTGCCGTGACGGCGAGAGCGGTCGATGTCGGCAGCCAGCTTCCGCCGGGCAGAGTGATGCCGGTGGTGGCGTCGGTAGCCTGATGGTGGGGCGGGGCAGGGTTTGCTGGCTGTTCGGGTGAGGTGTCGGCGGTGGGTGTCAGTGGATGGTCGCCGGTGCTGAGGCCGGGCAGGGTGAGCGCGGCGACGCCGGCCATCGAGGAGGCGGTGATCTGTGCAGGGGTGGGTAGGTACAGGTGGCGGTGACGTCGGCGCCGGCGGGCGGCGCGGACCGCTTCGCGGGCAAGGTGAAACAGCAGGAGAAGCCAGCCGATCGCGGCGACGGTGCTGCAGCCGGCGATGATCGTGGCGGCGGTCAGCGGCTGGTCGATCCAGGCTTGGAGCTGGTCGCGGGTGGGCCAGGTCAGCCGGTGATCGGCCACCCAGACGGCGACCGCCAGGGGCGGGCCCGCCACGATGATCAGGATGATCGTCGCGGTGCCGAGGCGGTTGATCCAGCGCATGACTGTGCGGCTCTCAGGACGGCCCGCTGGTGTTGACGGCTGCGGGTGTGGTGCGGGCCAGAGACCAGGTCCGGGAGGCCCACCAGGCGGAGGCGGCGACGGCGTAGATGATCGCGGGGATGCCGGGCCCGGTCCGGGAGATGATCAGAAGGAAGAGTCCGAGGAGTACCGCGAGGGCGATCCGGGCGACGAGGTGCCGGGTGAGTGCGCAGGCGACGCCGACGCCGACAAGGACGCCGCCGACGTAGCCGATCGGGTCGACCCAGCTATTGGCCCACCAGGGCAGTCCGCCATGCCACCATAGGGCCACGGCGATGGTGCCGGCAGCCGCGGTGGCCACGGAGATGAGCGGGAAGGCCAGGAACGTGTCCCATCCTGCGGCGGGGTTGTGGTGGCGCCACGCGAGTGCGGCCAGGGCCGCGGCGAACAGGCTGGTGGGCAGGCTCGGCAGCAGCGCCCACCGCAGGAGATCGGTGATCGGATAGCCGAAGTAGACCGCAGCGGTGACCGCGTACAGGCTCGTGGCGGCCAGGCCCGCGGCGGCGGCAAGACCGAGCCCGGTCGCGATCCGCGTACCGGTGTCCACCCGCGCCTGCGTGGGCGGCGCCTGGTGGTCGAGTAGGACCGCGAATAGGGTGCCGGCTTGCAGGCAGGTGATGGTGGCCAGGACGCCGGCCACGGCGAGTTCGCCCCAGCTGGCCAGGACGTAGTAGCCCGGTCGTTGCGCGTCGGGACGGCCGTTGTTGAAGTCGGCGCTGAACACGAAGTGCGCGTACAGCAGCAGGGAGAACAGGCCGGGCAGCCCGAGGGTGACCAGCCGCCACCACGGTGGCAATGCCAGCCGCTGCTCCGCCGCGTCCAGCGGCTGCCCGGTGCCGGCTGCCGCCCGTACGGCGACGAGCTCGGGTTGCGCCGCCGGCTGCACGGTGGCACCGAGGCTGTCGGTGATCGTCTGGGCGGCACCGGGTGTCGCGGCGGCCCCGCCGATGAGGTAGACGGCGCCGAGCTGGTCGACCTTCACGTCGGCGTTGCCCACCGCGGCCGCAGCGAGTTTCCCGGCGCGTTCGAAGACCGGCTGGGCCACCCGTGCGACTTGGGCGGCATTGATCACCATCGGCGGGTTCCCGCCGGGCACCGGCATGGTGACCGCGATCTGGTCCGACAACGCGTGCTTGGTGGCACGAACGTCGGCCAACACCGTCCAACGCTGGTCGGCGGGCAGGCCGGACAGGTCGCTGCCGACGAGCCCGGTCGTGAGGTCCGCGTCGATGCGGTCACCGCCAGCGTCCGGATCGGCGAGCGTGGACAGCACCTCCAACCCGGACGGACCCGGCTGCAGCACGGTGGCCTCGCAGCCACCGCCGAGGTCGATGACCAGTACCGGCCGGCCTGGGGCGGTCGTCAGGTGCGCTGCGGCGGCGACCGGCGCATCGATCAGCCTGGTCAGAGGAAGGCCGGCCTCACGTGCGGCGTGCCGCAGCCAGGTACGGCGGCGTGGTCCCCAGCCTGCCGGGACGACCAAGAACACGTCGTCGACGCGGTGGCCCGCGACGCGGGTAGTTTCGCCAGCGACCGCGCGTAGCGTCGCCGCGACCAGTTCGGCGACCCCGACCAGGCGACCGTTAACGGTTATCTCCCCGGTGCCGACGCGCAGCGGGGAGATAACCAGCCCGTCCGGATCCGTGGCGGCATGCCGCCACGCCTCGGCACCGACCGCGATGGCGGCGCGGCTGACGTGAACGGCGCTGGACAGTGCGAAACCACCGTCGAACGCCAGCACCGTCGCGCGGCCGTCGGGCCACGCCAGCACCGCCCGGGTGGACACGGCGCCGTAATCGATCGCCAGGCGTGCATTCACGCCCGCCAGTGAAGCAGAAGATCACGAATCAGTCAGCCCGTCATCACCGGTCGTATGCGCCACGGTAGGGCCGTGACCTGCACTGTCAGCAACTGTGAGCGTCTGTAAGTGGTTGTTAGCGGCAGCCGGTCAGCACACGGGCTTACCGTCGGTTCGTCGTCGCGACCCGTGAAGCGTTGCGCGCCACGCGCGCTGATGCCACCGGATCACGCCGCATCCCCTGGAGACAACACCACGACCGGTGTCGCGGTAAGCGGCTGGTAGGAGACAAGACCGTGATCAGGATGATGCATGCCATCCGCACCGGCGTGCTCGTTGCCGCCGTGCTGGCCGGCATGCCACTGATCTTGGCCGCCGTGGCCGGTAGTCCCCTCCCGGACCGGTTGCCGACCGCCGGGCAATTCCAGACGTGGGTCGACGAACCCTTTGCGCCCCGCTACGCCGCGGCGACCGCCCGCGCGTTCGCCTGGCTGGTCTGGGCCGCTCTGGCCGCCGCCCTGCTCGCCGCAGCCGGGGCACAGCTGCGCCGCCGACCCTGGAAACGGCTCGTCGGCTACCTGCCCGGCCCGGTCCAGGGACTGGCCGCTGCCCTCGTCGGGGCCGCCACTGTCACCACAGCAACCTCCGGGCTCGCCTCCGCGGCATCCCCGCCCAGCACCACCGCGCCCCATGGTCTTGCCCCGACCGACGCGGGGGCCAGCTCTGACGCACCTGCCGCCAGAGCGACCACGGCCGGAACCATGATCGCCACGCCGGTGGCCAGGCCGCCGGTGTCCGACGCGCCGACCGAGCCCCGCCCGGTCACCGGGGCAACGCCCGTCACAGCGGCTCGTGCACCGCAACCGCGGCTACCGGTATACACCGTCGCTCACGGCGACCGGATGGTGGACGTTGCCGAACGGTTCCTCGCCGCCCCAGGCCGCTACATCGAGATCGCCCGGCTCAACCCCCAATGGGAACGCCACGACGACCGCTTCCCCGACCATTGGGAACCCGGCTGGCGAGTCGTCCTGCCCGCCGACGCGCACTGGCGTGCTCCCCACCGGCACGCCACCGGCCGGCTCGTCCTGCCCGCCACCCCGCCGACGGCGGTGCCGGACCCTGCGCCCGGTCCTGCCACACTGGCTCGGCCGTCCGCCGCGCCACCGACAAGCACTCATCCCACCAGGTCAGCGCCCACCACGCAGGACACGGTGACGCAGCTTCCCAGCACGCCACCGTCACCAGCGACCGCCGAAGCGCGGTCCCAGGCCACGCGTTCCCCGGTCCCGGCGCCGACGTCCACCGATCCACCGCCGACGGCACCCGACACTGACGCCGAGCACGGCGTCGACCTGCCCGGCGGCTGGGTCAGCCTGCCCTTGGCCGCCGCCCTGGTCACCGCCGCCGCGATGGTGTGGCGGCAACGCCGCCGCCGTTACCGGCCCAGGCCGGTCGGCGACGAGCCGCTGAACGACCCCGACTTGCGGCCTCTGCCCCCGGTGGTCACGCGGATGCGCCGGGCTGTCCGCGACCAGGACCCCGGCCTGCTCGATCCGCAGCCGGCATCATGGCAACCCACCGTGACCCAATACGCACACATCGACGCGGGCGCCGGCGAGGTCGAGCTGCCCCCGGCCGGGCCCAGCGGCGCCGACCTGGCCGGCTTCGCCGACCGGATCCCCGCCGGCGGGCTCGGCCTGACCGGACCCGGCGCTGAACCGGCCGCCCGGGCACTGCTGGTGGCTGCCCTAGCCACCGGAAGCCCCGCCGACCCCGACGCCCGCGGCCACGTCATCATTCCTGCCGATTCCTTGACCGCCCTGCTGCGTGCCCCAGCGGTCGAGATCCCTCCCCTTCCCCGCATGATCGTCACCGCGTCGCTGTCCGACGCGCTGACCCACGTGGAGGAACTGCTGCTCGAACGGCGCCGCCACCTGCAGGACTACGACGCAGCCGACCTGCCCGCGTTGCGCGCCGCCACCCCGTACCACCCGCCCATGCCGCCGGTACTGCTGCTGGCTGACGTCCCTGCGCCCGAGCTGACCGCCCGGCTGTCCACCGCCCTGCATCTTGGCGCCGCACTGCAGATCAGCGCCGTCCTGCTCGGAGAATGGGCCTGCGGCGACACCACCACGGTGCAGGCCGACGGACGCATCACCACGCTGGATCATCAGCGCCTGGCCATCCTGGACGCACCCACCACACGGCAGATGCTGCAAGTACTCCGCGAAGCACACACCGGCCAACCCGCCGGATCGCCGGACCCGTCGGCCGCCCACCCCAGCACCGCAGCCGCTGACGGACCCGCCGCCGGTGGACCCGCGCCGCCGGCAGCCGAGCCCATCGCGGCCGAACCCACCAGCGCACCAACGTCCGTCGAAGCCACGGCGGTCACCGCGGCCCCGGCGATCACATCACCCATCGAGTCGGTTGAGGCGAGCGGACCCTCTGCCGAAACCGGCACCGATCCCGCCCTGGCTGACCCGGGCGAAATACCCCCGACACCCTCGCCGCAGCCCCGCCGGCAAAGGGTACGCATCCGGCTGCTCGGCGAACCGGCCATCGTTGACCGAGACGGCATTACCGTCACCGGGCTGCGCCGCCACGCCCGGCAACTGCTGGTCTACCTGGCCGTGCACCGCGACGGCGCCGACCTGCCGCAGATCATGGAGGCGTTCTGGCCCACCGCCACCCTGCGCCGAGCCGGTGAGCGGCTGTCCACCGAGGTCGGCCATCTGCGCACCCGGATCCGGCAAGCCGCCGGCGACCAGAAGATCCAACCCGTGATCAATACCGGTGGCCGGTATGTCCTCAACGCCGCGGTGCTGGACATCGACCTGTGGCGGATGTCCAACGCACTGCGCCGCGCGGCTGCCGCCACCGATCGGCCGGCCCGGATCGCCGCACTGCGCGAAGCCGTCAGCGCGCACACCGGTCACCTCGCCGACGGCCAGGACTACGACTGGATCGAACAACACCGCGAACAAGTCCGCCGTCACGGCGTCCGCGCCCGCCTGCACCTGGCCGACCTGCTGGCCGAGGCAGAGCCCGCCCACGCAGCCACGCTCGCCCAGTCCGCCGCCGACCTCGACCGGTACAACGAAGACGCCGCACGCCACGCCATGCGAACCCTCGCCCGCATGAGCGACGCCGCCGGGATCCGCGCCCGTCTGCAGAGGTTGCACGACGCACTGGACGAGATCGACGAGGAACCCTCCGACGAAACGCTCACCCTCGCCACGCAGCTTCAGCGGCAGATTTCGACGAGCACCGACCCAAGATCGGGCGACCGGCCGGACATAAGTAGCGACACGACGAGCAGCCAGGCACCGGCACCGGCACCGGACCCGAACGAATGAACGAACTGTGGCTGGCCCTGCTTGGCGGTGCGGTCGGATTCCGGTGGGCCGACGCCCAGCTGCACGACCAGGCCGAAGCCCGCCGCGCCCAGCTGCGCCACACCCTGTCGGTGCTGCTCACCCTGCTGACCATCAGCCTGGCCCGCGGCGCCGGCGTCGAACAGGCCCTCAACGAATCGACCGGCGTGTGCACCGGCTGGGCCGCCGACCGGCTGCGTCAGGTCCTGGCCACCGCCCGGGTGCTGCGCCAGCCGCCCTGGCAGGCATTGGGCGAGCTCGGCGACGACACCGGCGTCGCCGAACTGACCGAGCTGGCCGCCGCGATGGCCCTGGCCGCCACCGAGGGCGCTCGGGTCCGCGCCTCCCTGTCCGCCCGCGCCGCCGCCATGCGCCAGGCCGCGACCGCGGAGACCGAAACTGAGGCAGAGAAGGCCAGCTCCCGGATGTCCCTGCCACTGCTGGTACTCGGCTTCGGCTATCTGATCTTTCTGCTCTACCCACCGATCGTCAACATCACCGCGAGTCTGTAAATCTGGCCTCTACGGGGAGGAACACCATGATCAACCGTCTCACCCTCGGCGTTACGGTCCGGCTGCTGGTGTTGCTGGCTGAGCCAGCCCGCCGGCTGCGGGCCAAGACCGACGCGGGCATGGAGACCGCCAACAAGATCCTCTGGGCGGCGGTAATCACCGTGGTCGTCGGCGCGGTCGGCGCCATCTTCCGGGACAAACTGAAGAATTTCGCGAACAGATTGATCTTGACGCTCGGCTGGTAACCGCCGACACCACCGGCCCACCGACCGCACCGGCAGGTCCGGCAGGTTCGCCGCCGTGCATACCGCCGATCCCCGCAACGGCGGGGCGCGGCGCGGGCATGGCGGTTGCCGCTGTGACGCTGGCCGCGCCGCACCTGACCGATGCCAATCTTGGAGGACTGCTGTGACCACCGCCTCGACGGAGCACCTGCACGCACCGCGCGGCCGGATCGCCGACCGGGTCGACGACCTCGACGCGGAACTGCGCCGGGCGGTGCGGCGTACCTCGGCGGTGCGACAGCTGTTCTACGTGGTCGTGTTGCTGGTCGCCCTGGCCGGTCAGGTCTCCGGCGCCGTGGAGCGGCTGCACATTCCCCTGCTCGGGGCGATCCCGGCGGTCGCCGCGCTGGAGCTCGGCGGGGTGGTCGTGCTGGCCAACGCCGACGTACGCCGCCGGCTCGGCGAACGCGCCATCGCCTCCCGGGTCCTGTCCGCCCTGATCGCGGCCGGCGCGGTCGCGTTCAACTGGCTCGCGCACACCAACCACCTACTGGGCGGGTTCTTCGCCGGCATGTCCGCGCTGGGCTACCTGGTGTGGCTGATGCACACCGAAAACCAGCGCCGCGACCGGCTCCGCGCCCGCGGCGACCTCCCGCCGACCACCCCGGCGTACGAGCTGGTCGAGCACTGGCTGCGCCACCCCGCCGTGACGCTGAAGGCGAAGTCCCTGGCCAAGGCCGACCCGACCCTGGACCTGTACGGGTCCCTCGATGCGGCGCGCGCCCAGATCCGCCGGCAACGCCGCCACCACGCCATCGCCGTCGTGCTGCACCGCAAGATCCGGGCGGCGGTCGACCCGACCACGGCCGACATCGCGATCGCCGTCTACGACCTCGACGAGATCGCCGCCAGGTTGGCCGACAGCGCCGACTACGACACCCTCGCGGCCCTGATCAACGCCGACCTCGCCCCGGCCCGGCTGACCGCCGGCCTCAACACCCACACCAGCACCGACCCCACCCGACAGGCCGCCAGCACGCCGGACACGGCAGACCGACCCGTGCCCGGCCAGGCCGACCCGCAACCCGACGGGCCGACCGTCATCGACGTCCCGGCCGGCGCCTCCCCCGTGGACCCGGCCGGGACCCCACCACCGCAACCCCCACCAACGGCAGTGCCGGTGTACGAGCCGACCAGCGACGAGGACGCCGCGATGTACCGGGCGTGGTGCGCCGGCGTGGCGTCCGGGCAGGAACCGACCGGCGCGGACCTGGCCCGCGCCGCAGGCCGCGCCGACGACGCCACCGGTGTCGGCCGGCGCGCGGCCCGCCGCTACCGCGACGCCCACGCCACCACCACGGCCACCGCCGACGCCCGCGGCAACGGCAACCCGGGCAACGGGTGGCACAACGGGTACCAGCTGACCTCCACGGGAGCGGCTCATGACCACGCGGACCGTAGCCGGGCCAACGCGGCGGCTGATGCGCCGACTGCTGCGGCGCCTTCGGCCGGACCGGGGCTCGACCACGGTGGAGATGGTCGGCTACTTCGCGCTGATTGCTGGCCGCGCTGCTGGTCGGTGTGCAGGCCGCCGTCTGGGGGTTTGGCCGAAATGTCCTGCCGGTACGCCGCCAACCACGCCGTGCAGACCACCCGCGTGCTGGGCGGCAGCGCCGACGCCGGCCAAACCGACGCCAGCACCATTCTGGCGGCGATCGACGGGAACCTCGTCACCGGCGCGAGCATCCAGACCAGCCGCGGCCCCGCCACCGCCACCGTGACGGTCAGCGGCACCGCCGTGCAGGTGATTCCGTTCCTGCGCCTGCCGGTGCGGGCGACTGTCACCGCGCCGATCGAGAACCTCACCCCGCCCGGCTGAGAAGGAGGGCGACGCTACGAACGTCCACAGTGGACCGTGCCGGATTGGGCGGTCGGCGACCGCACGTCGGGCACGGCTGGCCGCGGACCGCGGTGCGGCGACGGTGGAGATGGCCGTCCTTGTGCTGCCCCTCGCGGCGGCTATGGCGCTGTTCGCGATCTTCTGTTTCCGACTCGCGGGCACGCGCCTCGATATGGCTGCCATCGCGGCAGCCGCCGCCCGGGCCGCGTCGATGACCCGCACCCCGCAGGCCGCCGTCGACGCGGCCACCGAGGCCGCCCAGGCCAACCTGGCGGACCACGCCGCACCTGCAATCCACTGACAGTCTCGGTGGACACCGGCGCGTTCCACCGCGGCGGACAGGTCGCCGTGACCGTGACCTGGCGGATGAGCACCGCCGGACTGACCGGTCTCGGCCTGCCCGGCACGCTCACCGGGTCCTCGACCGCGCACGCGGTCATCGACGGCCACGTGGAAATCGGTACCGCGCCATGACCGGCCCCCGCATCCCCACCACCATGCGCCGGACCGCCATCCGCCGGTGGACCGGTCGCATGCACGAGGACCGTGGCTCCGGCAGCATCTGGGCGATCGGCGTCGTCGCGGTGGTCGCGCTGCCGGCCGGCGCGGTCCTCGACGGCAACGCGATGGCCGCCCGGGTCCAGGCCCGTGGACATCGCGCAACAGGCCGCCCGCGCCGACGCCAACCAACTCGACCTCGGCGCCCTGCGCAACCAGGGCGTGGTCCGTCTGGACCCCGGCGCCGCCCGGGCCGCCGCCGAGCCGTTCCTGCGCGAGGCCGGGGCCGAGGCCCGAACCGCTGCCGGCAATGACCCACACTGACAGCCGGGCATCCCGGCCCCTCGACCGCCGGCAGCACCGAGGCGCCGGCCCTACCGGCAACACTGCCGCTGCCCGGGGCGGCGGTGCGACAAGCCGCCCTCGCTGCGATCACCGCGCCTGGGCGTGCGCATGTCGCTGACCACCGTCCTGACCGCCGCCGGTGCCGGGCTGCTCGCCAGCCCGTGGCTGCGTGGCCTGGTCTTCGCGCACAGCGTCCCGTCCGGCCCGCCACCGCGCGGCTCGTGGCCGAGCTGCCACACGCCGGTGGTGGCCACGCGCTGGCGGGCGCTGCTCGCCGTGGCGCCGCTGCGGAGACGCTGCCCCGCGTGCGCGACGCGGATCGGTCCACGCCCGGGAATGGTCGAGGTGCTCGCCGCCGCCGTCCTGGCGGTGCTGGCCGCCTGTGCGCCTTCGGGTGGGTGCTCGCGGCCTGGGGCTGGGCCGCCCTGCTCGGTATCGCGCTGGCCTGGATCGACATCGCGATGTTCCGGCTTCCCGACACCCTCACCCTCACCACCGCCGCCACCGCCGGTGTCCTGACCCTGCTCGGCGTCGCCGCCGCGACACCCGCTGGTCCGGGCCGTCGTCGCGACCGTCGTGCTCGGCCTGCTCTACCTCGTCGCCGTCCTCGTCCCCGGTGGAGGGATGGGCCGTGGTGACGCCCACCTTGCCGTGGCCATCGGCGCCTGCCTCGGCTGGCGCGGCATCGGCGCCGTCGCCGACGCCACCCGCGACACCATCCTGCTCGCCGCCGGCTGGGTCCTGATCATGCTCGCCATCCGGCGGCTACGCCGCCGCGACCCAGTCGCCTACGGCGTGTTCATCCTGCTCGGTGCCCTCCTCGCCATCGCCGCCGAACCGTTGTAGGGTCTCATGATCCGTGACACGTTCTCGGCGCGGATGACACCCGGATAACACGAGTGTCACTGGCACGAGGCGGATGTCCCGCAGCTCCCGGCGTCCGTTCTGCTTTGTGGGCCTCCCGTTCCCGGAACGGAAGCGACATGCGCTACGTACCCGAACAATGACGGTAGCCCTGCCGCGGCTCGGCTCAACCCGGCGACCGGCAGGGCCTTTGCTCAGCGCGGGTGCGGCCCGCCATGCCGTCCGCGGGTCGGCCAGATGGGCAGGGTGACGGCGCGTTTCGACGGTACCGACCGCGCAGGCAGCGGGTCGGTGCCGATCACCTTCAGCACGCTCGCCAGCGCGCTCGCGTGCCACCGAAGTTCCCCGCACGTCAACGGGCCCACACTCTCGGGAGTCATGCCGATCGCCGCGCGAAGCGGTCTGACGTGCGGTTCGAGGAAGTGGTTGCGGGACAGGAAGTCCTCGGCCCAGCCCGGGCCCATTGCGCGCTGCAGCGCCTCAAGGACGAAATGCGGGACCGGCTCGTCGGTGCCGTATTCACGGCACATCGTCGCGACGCTCTCCAGGTAGGCGGCAAGCTGCCTGGCTTTGCTCTGATCGTCCCAGGACGGGGTCAATTGCCCGGCGACACGAGCAGCGAGGCGGCGACCAGAGCCGTTGCGTACGAGCTGCCGTAACAGTCGAAGGCTTTGCTGCCCGGCCGGGTCGCGCTGCCGAGCGTGTCGTTCCTGACTCCCCCGTAGGCGCCCACCGTGTACACCGTCACGTCGGGTGGCGCGTGGCAGTTGTAGTCGGCGCGCTCGCCAGCCCAGTTCAACCCCAGCGCCACGACGACGCCCGGTACCACGGCTGGGTACGACATCGGTTGTCCCTTGAGGTTTCCGGCCGCGCAGACCACGACCGGCATCGGCAGCCCGTGCGCCGCGTTGTGGTCGATGATTCGGTGGAGGCTATCGCGCCTGCCCTCGTGGGCTTTGCCGATGACCGCTCGCTGGGGGATCGCTACAACGGCGTACCTGCCGCTCGTCAACGTCGCCTCGTTGACGGCGCTGAGCAGCATTCCGGACTCGGCGAGCTCCTCCGTCGGGCGCACCACGCGGTAGCAGTCCACCTCGGCGTCCGAGGCGACCAGGCGGATCAGGCTGCCGACCGTCGTACCATGCCCGTGCTGGTCGCTCCGCTCCTCCGGGCCGAAGTAATGATCTTCACAGCAGATCTGGCCGGCGCAACCCTCGTCGCCCGTGTCGATGAGCGCCACCCGCCGGACACCGGCCAGGGCTCCGATGAAGGCGGCGCCGATCACGGTGTCCGGCAGCGTCACCGGTACCGGTTGCCGGAGCTCCGGCATATGCTCGGCCCGCCACCGGACCGACCACGGCGGCCCGATACACGGGGGTGCTGCCGCCGTGCCGCGCCGGGCGGCCGGCTCTAGGAAGTAGCCCTCCTCGACCAGGACGTCCGGTACCCCCGCCCGGTCGAGCTGGGCCCGCAGCGCAGCGACCACCGTCGGCGCCGAGCCCGACCGGTGCCGCAGGACCGCCACCCGCAGCGCATCCCGCGCGAACGGCAGCGCGGCGGGCGAGAACGGCACAATCGTCGGCGGAGCCAGCCCGGGCAACCCGGAGCCCTCGCTGATCGGTCCCCACTCCCGAACGATCCGCTCCAATACCGCCCCGCGCGCCACCATAGTGGAGAAGGCGACGGGCGCCACCTGCCCCGTCCCGCCGAACCTAGGGGTCGGCGGCACGATGACGGGGGCCGCAACCTCGGTGTGCGTCATGACCGCGTCGGCCTGAGCATTCTCCTGCACACGCAACACGGCCTCCCGCGTCCGGACGGGGAGAAGACCCAGAGGGTAGCGCACCCTGCCCAGGCAGGCAACGGGCAGTGACACCAATGTGACTGTCCGCGTTACGCACCGTGCCGTTCGGCTAGAATCCCCGCCACAGCCCGGTTTGGCGAGGAGGGCGTCGTGACGAGTCCGATCACGTACCGGATCGAGTTCGCCCCGGCCACCGACGAGCAGGTCGCCCAGTGGAAGATCCTGCAGTCGCCCGGCGTGCGGCTGCCGACCCTGGTCGGCAACTGTCCCACCTGCACCGACGAGTGCCAGGTCGAGGTCTCCGATGTGGTGGCGGTCGGTGGCGCGCCGTCGGCCGCGGAGGCGGAGGAACCGGTCGCGGAGCTGACCCGCCAGATCATCTGCAATTGCCGGACTAACCACGAGTGGCCGGACGGCGTGCACGCGGGCTGCGGCCGGTACTGGCTGGGCACGCTGACCCGGCAGCAGGACGGCTCTTACCGGTTGCAGGCCGAGCGGGACCTGGGGCTGCTGCCCGCGGCGACGGCCCTCAACGAGGCGCAAGCGAACCAGGATAAGCGGATCCAGGGCGCGGCCGAGAAGTGGCTCGGCGCGGTAACTGCGATCTACGGTCTATTCTCCCTCACCGGCGTCGCGGTGGCCCAGGACGCGTTGAAAGGGCTCAGCACCGGGTCCAAGTGGCTGATCGCCGCGGCGCTGTTCGTAGGGCTGGCGGCGGCAGCGAGCGCTTTGATTTTCGGGTACCGGGCTGCCTATGGCTGGCCGCATCCGGTGACGGTGGACGACAAGGCAGCCCTGCGGCAGTGGTACGAGAAGTACCGCAACAACGCCCCGACCGCCGCGAACCAACTCCGGCTGGCCGTGTTCTCCGCGTTCGGCTCGCTGGCCGCGGTTTCCGCCGTCATGCTGCTGGTCTGGTTCCTGCCCCGACACGGGACCTGACACCACCCGGCCGCGGCCCCATTTGGGTGGTCCGCGAGCGGTTCGTGACGCAGCCGGGACTCTTGCATTGGGTTCCCGCACAAGAACCCGCGAACCCAAGCTTCCGCACACGGCGCGCCCATATGCCGCAGCTTCGAAGCTCCGACCAGCCGAGCCTTCGGCGAAACCCAGTCCGCAGCGGTCAGGAAGGGCTGTGGTGCGGGGCACCCACGACCAAGCGTCCTGCCCTACCGGCCACGGCGCTACACGATCTTGGTTTTCGGGGGGTGCTTCCGACGGAAAGAACATTCGCCGCCAGCCCTGCCAAGGAAATGCCATGAGTTTTGAGACTCGACCCGGGTGACACCGCCTGAGACAGGAAGCGAACCCTTAAGGTTTCGGGGCCGCCAGATGACATCCGCGCCGACACCCTACACCAGCTGTAGGATCTCATGATCCATAACATATTTCTCGGCGCCGGTGACACCTCGATGACATATATGTCATCGGCGTGAGAGTTTACTCAGTATCGATGTCAGCCTCTTCGGCAGGAGCATCAGCGCCCATTTCTACCATGAAAGACTGTTCCCAGCTGACCAACGCCGCGGCCGTTCTGTGAAGCCTTCGCCGTCGCAGTTTGCGGTGCGAGGTGCCAGCCGCATCGAGACCGTATACACACAGCTTGTGGGTTCCAATGACGTGACATATTCTTGGTCGCGGCGACAAGTGAGTGGTAAACGTGCCGTCGTTTGGGACACGCAGGTAGCGCCGAGTGCTATTGCCGCCTCCTCGATGGCGGACCTCTAGATCAAGCTGACTGGCGCCCGATAACGGCAAGAGATTCCTCAGTTTGGTTGATCGTCCAGGCCAGTCAGCTGGGTCTCGATCTGTTCTGCCTCCGCTGTTCGGTATTGTTGATTGAATAGGTCAAGGGCCTGTTGCCACGCATCACGAGCACTGTCGAGTTGCCCGAAGGCAGCGTGGGTCTCGCCGAGCTTGGCCAGCGTATCTGCCTCCTGGTAGATATGACCGAGATCCCGGAAGAGAATGAGGGCTCGGCCATAGAAATCGATGGCGTCTCTGTGTAGGCCCGTATGGCGGGCGATGAAGCCGAGGCTGTCCAGAGTGTTGGCTTCGCCGTCGCGGTATTGATGTCGATGGTGGAGTGCCAGCGCGGATTCGCAGTATGTACGAGCCTCGGAGTATTGGCCGAGCCGCGCGTGGAACCAGCCGACTGCGTTTAGCGCGTCAGCTTCAAGCTTTGGATTGTCGACTGTCTGTAACAGGTGCAATGCCTCCGTGGCGTGGTTCAACGCTCGCTCGTCGTCGCCTTGCCGCGCCCACGCCATAGACAAGGAGCGGTGAATCTGCGCTTGGTCAATGACGTCACCGCTTTGCTCAGCGAAGGCGACGGCCTGCTGGAGGTGGTAGAGGGCTTCGGCGTACATCTCGACCCGCGCGCAAGCGTTGCCGAGACACCTGTGGGCCCTGGCTTGGATCGCTGGATCTCCGAGTTGGTCGGCGGCGGCAGCTCCGGCGCGCCAAGCCGCTAGGTCGTCTCGTAGATGGCCGCGCCGCCAGTTGAAGGCAGTCAGTGTCCACGCCAGTTGCCATACCCGGTCGTGCCAGCCCTGCTCCACGGAGAACTGATGGATGGCCAGCAGGCAGGATTGCTCAGCGTTAAACCATCTCCACACCGCCGCCGCGTTCTCGAAGGATTGGGGGACATAGCCGGCCGCCGGCTCGCCAAATTCAATCGCGGGCCGCTCCGGGTACAACAGCCGTTCGCCGGTCGACCCGGTGTAGAGATAGAAGTCCACCAGCCGTCGGGCGGCGGCGTGCTGGGTCTCGGCGGAATCCTCCTGGTCGGCCCGTTCCGCGGCGTACAACCGAACGAGATCATGCATACGGTAGCGGCCCGGCAGGTGCTGCTGTACTAGGTACGCGCGTTCGAGGTCTCTCAGCAGCACACGGACACGGCGGTTCGACACGCCAGCGAGACAAGCTGCGGCCGACAAGCCAATATCCGGCGTCGGCGCCATGCCGAGCAGCCTGAATAGTCGTGCTGGACCAACTCTAAGTGCATGGTAGGACCACGAGAACACCGTGCGCAGGTCAACATTCAGTTCGCCGGTTTCGAAGGCATCCAGCTGAGCCGACATCTCCTTCACTTCCTCGGCCAGCGTCGCCAGCGGGAAGTCGGGATGGGTGATTGCGTGCGCAGCGACGATGGCCAACGCCAAGGGCAACCCACCGCACCGCTCCAGAAGCTGGGTTACGGCATCAGGCTCGGCAATCACACGGTCCTGGCCGAGGTGCCGAATCAGTAAATCCCGAGCTTCACGTTCCTTCAGAATATCCAGATCTATCGGTAATGCGCCGTACATTGTAACCAGGCCGGCTAGCTGATTGCGACTGGTGACCAGCACGGTACAGGTTGGGCTGCCGGGTAGCAGCGGCGTCACCTGGGAAGTGTCATACGCATTGTCCAGCACAATCAGCATTTGCTTGCCGGCCACGAGGCTACGGTATAGCGCTGCTTGCGCGTCCAGATCAATCGGAATCGTCGCGGGATCGACGGCGAAGGCGTCAAGAATGGCCCGAAGTGCTGCACCCAATGGCAGCGGAGTGCCCGATGAGCCAAAGCCTCGCAGGTTTACATAGAGCTGTCCGTCCGGGAACCGATCAAGGTGTAAATGAGCCCAATGCAATGCCAGCCATGTCTTGCCGATCCCGCCCATCCCACCGATAGCCGAAATGACCACCGTGCCGCCCGGTCCGCGGTGTGTATCCAACGAATCGGTGAGTTGTGTAAGTTCGCGGACGCGGCCGCCGAACAACCGCGGGGCGGCCGGCAGCTGTCGCGGCACTACCCGGTTGGCCGTCCTCGACGTGCCGTGTCCTGCGTCGGAACTGGCGGTAGTCGGCCGCGTAGTAGCGACACCAGGGATCTCTTCGTACGCCGCCCGCCACTGGTCAAGGTCGGACGTATTCTCCGGTCGATCATCGGGACGGTCTTGCGCGTGCCGCTGACAAGCCAGCACAAACGTCTCAACTGTCTTCCACCGCGACAACCCACTGCCTCTCAGCAGGTCGTTCGTGGTTGACGTCGGCAGGCTCCGACCTAGACGGTCGGCGTGGGCCTGTAGCTCCTCGTAAGACGGTTCCCCCACCCGCACACGCAGTTCTCGCAGCCGAGCGCGAAACTCCTGCATCGGGTCTCGGGCCGCCGCCATGCGCCTCACCTCCGAACAGATTGACAGTATGCCCGTCGTGTGCGGCGCACCTCGCTGCGCTGCGACGCCCGTCCGGTTTCCGATTCCTCCGGCCGGATGGCACCAGATGTCCGACGGGCCAGCCTGGAAGGTGTCAGCATCGTCCGCGTAGGTGAGGCGCAGCGTGATCAGCACAGGGGCCATCGGTAAGGCCATCGTCAAGATCGGTGCGTCAGGCGGCAGTCTTCTCGCCGCGGCTCACGCCCCCGTGTTCGCCGCCTTTGTCGTGGGGATGGCTCTGCTGCTTATCACCGCCTTGGCCCTCATCGCAGCACTATCGACGAAGAAGGAACGCCGCGACGCTGCCTATAAGGTGCTCAAGCTGATTCTCGACACGCTGCGTAGGCCACAATCATCGTCCGGATGACCAGGCGGCCACTATGTGGCGAAATCGCGAACGAAGGTCCTGTTGGCGAGGCCACGCACGGACGAACAGTTACTCCTCCGTGGTTGGCGCTGCTGACCGAATCTGGGCCTCATCGCGACTAGGAAATGCCACGGGTATGAGGACGCGACGTAGGTGACATGGGCTGAGACGAAGCGGAGAATCGCAGGTCACCGCATGACCAGGTGCCGTCCGCCGCGAAACCCTACAACCGGGCGCATGATTGATGGCCTCGCATCCTCCGGCCGCTCCGGCGCCCCGGGCGCGACCGCTCAACCGGGCCACCGGCGGCGCCTCAGGTACCCCGACCAGCACACCGCACGAGGAATCGGACCAGCCATGACGCCACCACCGCCTACACCGACGCATCCGGCCGGTGCACCCGACCCGGACCCCGCGGCCAGGCCAACCGTGATCGTCGTGGACGGCCCGGTTCCCGAGCCGTTGGGCCAGCGGGCGAGCCGTCTGATCGCCACCGGCGCGATTGGGATCGTCATGGCCGGGCTCGCCGTGCTGATCACGCAGCTGGTCCTGCCCGATGTGCCGCTGCGCTGGCTGGTCGTACTCGCCGCCGGCGTCTGCGTCGCCGTGGGTCTGCTGTGCATCGGCGTGGACCTCATCATCTGCTCCGGCCTGCGCCACGCCCGCGCGGTACGCCGCCGGCAACCTCCCGCGCCACCTGCCGGGCACCGGCCGCACCGCCGACCCGTCGTCATCGACGGATCCACCGTCGACCCGGACGCCTGACCGGCGATGTGTGGTCGTCGCGGCCACGCCGTCGACCATACGGGCTTCGGTTACCTCGGCGCCTGGCTGTCCCTATCGGAACAGCTCACCAGATGACAAGATCGGCGGCGTCGAACCCGGCGTCCTCGGCCGCGCGCACCAGCGCCTGCCGCACCACGTCGCGGGCGTCGGGCTCGCTCAGCGAGCCGCGGCCGACGACGCCGATGTCGAGCCGGGACAGGTGCGTCTTGTGGGTGGTGCCGAACGGCGCCAGGTCGACCAGGTCACCCAGCCGGAAGGTCCGCTCACCGCCGGTGTTCTGCCCGCGCTCGTTGATGATGTACAGGCCGGCCCGGGGCCGGTCGCCAGGGTCACCGTCCGCGGCGGGCTCACCCAGGGCCAAGGGCAGCACGTCGAACGCGAGACTCCACGCGGTGGTGAAGCAGGCGGCGATTTCGGCATGGGACAGCCGTCGGGTCACCGGCGTGTTGGGCTGGCACGGCTCGCTCTGGCAGCCGTCGAAGTCGAACTCGATGTCGACCAGGCTCGTGAGCTGGTGCGACCGCATGAGGTCGGGCATGAGGAACTGCAGCGTGCCGCGGATCGCGGGTCGGGCGTCGGCCGCGGGGATCACGCATTCGTAGGAGGCGCCCCAGCTGTCGTTGCGGGCGAACTGGTCGCTGCGCGGTCGCCATCGCAAATCGGGCGGCACCCCGGTCCGGTCGGCGGCCAGGGCGGCCACGATCGCGGTCAGCTCCGGTTTGGCCAGCTCGGTGGTGAGGCGACGTCGGCCCGCCGCGGTCAGCCGCGGCTCCTCCTGGACGAACGGGATCTGTGCGGCCAGCCGAAGCCGCAGATCCAGCGCCGCCTGCGAGTTGAACGCGATGTCGGCGTTGCCGGCGTTGTTCGGGTCGATTGCCAGATCCGGGATCCAGGTCCACCGGTCATCGCCGGTACGGCGCATGGTGCCCGCCCGCCAGGACCCGCCCACGGTCGGTACCCGCTCGACCGTGGGGCCGATGTAGCGGTGGTCGCCGCCGGTCGTGTGGACCGGGAAGCCGACGCCGTGCACGCCGCCGCCCGGACGGCCGCTGCCGATGTGCGCGATCCCGTTCCACAGGTCGGCGGTGATGACCACCGCAGGCCGGCCGGTGATCGCGCAGATCACCGCGGGATGCCCGCAGCGGGCACCGCGCAGATGCTGCACGACGCCAGGGCCGGCTTCGTACGCGTCCGCGCTGGGCAGGCCGAGAAACGACGCGCCGCCGCGGCGTCGTATGCCTCCTCGAACGCTTCCTTGACGCCCGGCACGCCATCGCCCACGCCCGGGCCGGGTCTGCCCGTCGCGGCCAGTGCCGCGTGCAGCAGTTGCGCGGCGTCGTGGGTGAGCTGGCCGGCGGCCTCCAGGCGGTCGACGGTCGCCGAAAGCTGGGCGGTCGCGTCGCGGAACGCCTCGACGAGCAGGTTGGGCGGCCGCGTCGGCAGGTCGCCGAGCCGATGTAGCGCCTCACGGGTGGCGGTGTCGAACTCGGCCTCGCGTTTGGCCTTCCACTCGCGCAGCACCTCGACCGGATACCGGTCCCGGGTTCGTACACCGTCGATGATCTTGTGGTGGCGGCCACACAAGATCAGGAGGTTCTCGAACGCGTCGCGGTCCGTGACGTCCGCGCCGCCACGCGGGCCGGACGCGACCGCCGCGACGATATGCGCGACGTCCCCGACGAACACCGGCTCGCCGCGGTCGAGGACAACCACCGGTTCGTCGCACTCGGGCGCGTAGCAGCGCCCTCGGCTCAGCCCATACAACGCCCGCCGGACCCGTTCGGGGATCGTCCCCCGCGCTTCAACCAACGCGTGCAGCGTAGCCCTCGCCACCCGTCAACCCCCGGCGTCTCCGGCCCCGGCGGCCCCGCGAACGCGTCATGCGCGAGCCGGCGTCGTGGCCGGCAAGCCGCCCGGGTATCGCCGGAGTTCACCAGCACGGCGCGAAGCTGCTGCGGGGCGATCTGGGAGCCGGCACGCGGCGCGGGGTGTCGACGTGGCCGTCGTTGCGGATGGACCGGTTTCCATGCGGTCCGTTCACCCTGAGCGCAACATGTTCGCGACCGGCTCGGGAAGTCAGGTGCCAGCCGCGGCAGGAGGCGCAGCGGTAGCCGCGGACCTCCTGCCGGTTGGTGGGCACGCCATGCAGGTCGGCCCGCGTCCGGGCACGCTCGGCCGCGGCGAGCGCCAGGACCACGTCCTTGCGCTCGCCGAGACGGCGTTTGCCGGTGGTCGGGCACACCGGATACCGGTGCCGGTCGGCAGCCCGGCGGGGCTTGCCGGTCGGCTGGCTGCGACGGTGGCGATGGGTGCGAGGCATGCCTCGCCTCCTCTCGATGGGTGCGCCGGGCACGTGAACATGCCCGACGCAAGCGCTTTACATAGATGCTTGTCGATGTCTACGCGACGCGTCGGATGATGGAGATCTGGTTGGCCCACTGGGAGAGCTTCGTGATCTTGACGACGTCGCCGGTGTGGGGGGCTTGGATCAGCAGGCCGTCGCCGATGGCCATGCCGACGTGGCCGGGGTGCTGCGGGGTGCCGTTGGCACCGGGGATGAACAGCAGGTCGCCGGGCTGGATCTGGCTCACGTCGGCGACCGCGGTCCCGGCGTAGATCTGGTCGGTCGTGGTGCGTGGGATGGTGATGCCGCCCGCCCGGTACGCCTGCTGGACCAGCGAGGAGCAGTCGCAGTGCGTACTGGGGTCGGGGCCGTGCGGGTCGGTGCAGGAACCGCCGAAGACGTAGCTGGTGCCGAGTTGGCTCAGCGCCCAGAAGATGGCGGTGGCCGCCGCGGGCGGGGTGCTGGGCGGGAGGGTGTAGTCGGCGGGCAGCGCCAGCCCGTCGCCGTTGGGTTGGCCGTCGCCGCCGTCGCCGCCGCACGCGAACCCGGTGTCAGGGCCTGCGCTGGGTCCGGCGCTGCTGTCCCAGAACACACCGCCGCCGATGGCGTTTGTAGGTTCCGCGAATTGATGAACAATCCTGAGCGCGGAGCCCTGTCCGTTCCGGGCGATTCGAGCAGCGTCCTGTCCGGAGATCTTGAGCAATCCGGGGGCCGCAGTATCGCTCGACAGGTCCGGCTGGGATGCGTCGCCTGCGTGATTCCGCAGACCAGCGGGCGTTTTGCTCAAGATCTCCGGACAGTTGCTCAGGCACTGCTCAAGATTTTCCGGAATTGCTCGCCAATTCGCGGAACCTACAGTGTTGACCAGCAGTGTGGCGTCGGGTTCATGCTTGGCGTACGCGTCCGGGTATGCGCTGCGCTGCACCGCCTGCGCCGCTTCAGTCAGCGGAATCGATTGCCAGCCGGCGACGGTGAGGAGCTTCTCGTAGAACTTGCCGGAGGCGTACACCGGGTCGCGGATCTGCTCCGGCGTGCCCCAGCCCTGACTGGGGCGCTGCTGGAACAGCCCGATCGAGTCTTGGTCGCCGCCGGGCGGGTTGCGCAGGTCGGACTCCTGCAGCGCGGTGGCGACGGCGATGATCCAGCCGCGGATCGGGACGCCCATCTGCGCGCCGACGAAGACGATGGTGGCGGCGAAGCCGACCTGCTCGGCGTCGAAACGCCCGACCGGTCCCCAGCCCCCGGGCGGGGCACTGACCGACGGCGCGCCGCTCGGGAACGGCATGGTGCACGTCGAGGCCGCGCCGCCGCCGAGTATCAGGGCGCCTCCGGCGGCGCACGCGACGACGATGCCGAGAATGGCGGCGATGATGCCGGCGATCGCTTTGGTGGTCACCGCGGCACCTCCGCCAAAGGGTTGAGCGCCGAGATGGTGCGATACGGATGAGCAATGTGGACGGACATGGAAGCCCTCCAGAAACGCAAAAGGGCGCGGTATGCGCCCGAACGGGGTGGTGGAGCAGGGGCCAAAACACAACAGGGCGCACTACGTGCGCGGTGGACGGCGAACAGGAATCTGGGTTCGGCCGGTGTCAGCCGCCGCGCTCAACACCGCGGCTCAGCTGACAATGAGTGGGCAGGGTCGCGCGCGTGAAAGGCGGGTCGATGCGTAGCGCTGGCGCCGCGTGGCTAGCGAACGGCGGTGCTGAATGCGACAGCTGCGAGGGCGCCCAGCAGGATGAACGGGCCGTACGGCACGGCGTCGCTCGGACGGAGTCGCTTCGCGGCGAGCATCACGAGCACGTAGACGCATCCGATCATGACGGCGGCGACGGTCGCGGCCACCACGGCGGCGATGCTGATCCAGCCGAGGCAGGCGCCGACGATGGGGGCGAGTTGCCCGTCGCCGCGGCCCATCCCGGCCAGGACGGCGATGAGGTACAGCAGGCCCAGGCCGAGTGCGGCCAGCAGGGCCCGGATTAGGGCGTGTGGCTGGCCGGTGGCCACGGCGGCGGCGCCGAGCAGGACCAGGACACCGACGCCGGCCGCGATGGTGAGCGTGTCGGGCAGTCTGAGTACGGCGGCGTCGATGAGGGCGAGAGCGACACCGAGCAGGCCCGCCCACGACCAGGCGGCCAGTACCCACACCGACGGGGCATGCACACGCGAGGATGGCCAGCACGATCGCGGCCAGGACTTCGACACTGCCGGCGGGTGGGCCGATGCGGGCGGCGCAGGTCGGGCAGCGGCCACGGATGGGCGCGACGGCGGCCAGCCCTCGCCCGGCGACCGGCACGACGTCCGTGGCGCAGGTCGGGCAGGTGCTGCGGGGTGGCTGCCCTTAGGCGACGCTGTGCGCGAAGACCAGCCGCGCAGCCAGGGACCGGCGAGGAAGCCGGCGCTGGCGGCGGCGAGGATCGGCGTCAGCGACATGCGCCGGACCCGGCCTGACCGGTGGGTGGCGCCGGGTGTGTCGCACTGCCGGGGTGATGTGTTGCCGGGCGCATGTCTTCCAGTGTTCACGCGCGGGCCGGGTCGCAGCCACCAACTGCTCGGACAGATGCGGTGCCCGCCCTCGGCGACTGGGCTGGAAATACAAAAGGGCGCGCTGTGCGCGCCGTGGACGGCGTTGAGGGGCGGTTGCGGGGTGGCGCGTGCGGTCATGCGGGTCTGGTGATGTGGTGGGTGGGTGGGTGGGTGGGTGGGTGGGTGGGCCGGCTCTCGCGCGGCCCATCCACGGCATCGGGGTTGCGGGTTGGTTAGGGCTGCGCGGGGGTGAGGAGAGCAGCCGGGTCGGCGGTGTGGTTGGGGTTGTGCCAGGTGCCGTTGCGGGCCAGTTCGGCGAGCAGCGCTGCGGGCGGCACGGGTGAGTCGAGCAGCCCGGTCTGTCCGGCGCGGCGGATGAACTCGATCTGGCGTTTGCTGAAGCCGTGCCGTTGCGCGACGGCCTTCAGGTCGGGGTGGTCCTGTCCTTTGAGGTCGTCCCATGCAGCGAGCCACCGCTGGTACGCCTCGGCGTTGGCGGGGATACGTCGCATCAGGTCGACCGGGATGTGCGGAGGTGTGCCGCTGCCAGGTGTCGGCGGCTGGCTGGCTGCCTGTGCTTGGGCTAGGGCTTGGCGGGCGTGGCGTTGCCGTAGCGCCGCCGCGACTCGCAGGGATCCGTCGGGGCAGAACTGGTGGTAGGCGGTGATGGCGGCGTCGACGGTGTCGATGCCCAGCAGCAGCGCCGTGCGGTAGGCGCCGTAGGTGTCGCGGGGCGCCCCGAGGCCGGGCGTCCAGCGGCGCCAGCCGAAGGCGGGCATCTGGCGGTTACGGCGGCCGGTGTCGCGTTGGAACCAGCGCCGGAACCGGCCGAGGACGGCTTCGAGTAGGCCGGGGCCGGCCACGGACATCAGTGGGAAGAACCAGACCGCGTCGGGTGCGGCGCCGGGTTGGCTGCCGTGGCGGAAGTTGGCGAACGCGGAGCCGAGCGCGAAGCACCAGACCAGGATGCCGAAGATGCCGGCCGGTTCGCCGCGCCAGGCGCAGTAGATGGTGAGTAGGACGCAGACGCCGGCGGCGGCGTCGAGGCCGATGAAGACCAGCACTGGCCACGGTCGGGGCAGGTCCAGTCCGGTGGGTGCACCGGCCCAGTTGATGAGGTCCTGGCTGGACAGTGCGATCGGGGTGAGGATCACCACGGCGAGCAGCATCGCGACGAACGTCAGCACGATGCCCATGGCGATGCGGGACGCGGCCGAGTGGCCCGCCACGGTGGTGGTGGCGGTCGGCGGTGCCTGGGGAGCGTCGGGCTCGGTGATTGACGGCGGTGGCGGGTCGTTGGTGGGTTGCACGATCGGGTTCACCTCCGGAAGGTGACGGCGTGTGCCGGCGCCCCATGCGGGCGCCGGCACAGGCGATGGGGTGGGTGTGCCGACGCCTGGGGCCGACGCGCCGAGCGGCGCGCGAGATCCGGGCGGTGAAAGCGGTACATTGCGCGGTGTTTCAGTCAGGCGCCGCGAAGGCATCAGTGGGCTACGAAGCCCGCCGACGTAAGGCAGCCGCTAATGTCCACTTCAGGCTTTTGATCGAGTCGAAGGCGTTTGTCAACGCGGGCAGTTAGGAGTGGGCGGTCCACTCGCCCGGTTGCGGCGCGTCGAGGGCATAGCTGGGCTGATGCTCGTGCTCGGTTGCTGGGCCGGCGGCGGTCGTGGCTGGGGAGCTGGTGCCGTCGTCGCCGATGGTTGCACCGCAGCCGTCCACGGTGCACCGGCGTCGCTCGCCGTGCCAGATGATCGCGTACACGTAGCCGCTGCCCGTGGTGACGAACAGCGACCGCCTGCCATCGACAATGACGCGCGTGTCGGCGCCCAACCGCATGGCGAACAGCCCGGCGAGATTGCGGTGCCAGCTGGCCAGCGCGGTGCGATAGACGTCCGATTCCCAACCGAAGTACGTGCCGAGGTTGGCGAGGTGGCGCTCGCAGTCGGCGATGACGTCGACAGCCTCCCGAGTGATGTGGATGTCGTGCAGGTAGGGCCGTCGGTCCTCGGTCGCGATGACGGGTGCGGGGATGGCCGGGTCGTCGTACCAGGACGGCAGGACGTTGATGAGTTCGAGGGCGAGTTGGGTGCTGGTGCCCCACTCGTCCGCGCGGCTGGTGATGACGCCTAGCAGCGCGTCGAGTTGGACCTTTGGGATGGCGTAGTCGGTGGGGTTGAGCCGGTGCTCGGAGCTGAAGTCCTCCAACCGCGCGCCGGTGCCGGACAGCAGCGCGGTGAAGATGGTGCGCACTGCGGCGGTGATGAGCTGGGCGGAGTTGGTCGCCTCATTAACGGCGGCGACCACGCGGTGTACTTCGTCGTTGGTCAGTGGCCGCTTGACGCGATAGCCACTGCTGGTTGCCGTCATGCTGGTTCGTTGTCCTTTCGGTGTGCAGGTTTCGGCAGTTCGCGCCCGCGGATCCCGGTCGGCTGTTCGGCACGGGGCGTGCCGTGGCCGCGGGTTCGGCGCCGGTTTCTCGACCGGGACCGTCAGGCGCCGGCGCCGGCGTCGAGCCGGTCGGTTGGCGCGTCGCCGGGAATGGCTGGCCAGCTGTCGAGTGCGGACGGTGGCACGCCTTGGGCGAGCACGTCGGCTAGCAGCAGTGCCAGGCGGTAGGAGGGGTCAGCGGCGAGGGCACGGTCGAGCGCGACGTTGGCGAGGGCGCCGTTGCCGCGACGCCAGGCGGCGAACGCCAGCAGGCTCGCCGGCGCCGGTACCAGGTCGGCTCGGGCGCGTCGGGTCAGGTCGGTCCACAGCGCGACGTGTTCCTCTCGGCCTTCGGTGCGCTGCCATGCCTCGTCCCGGACCGGGAGGTGGGCCAGCAGCAGGGTCAGCCGGGCGGCCTCGTCGTCGTCGAGCGTTACGCCGCGTTCGTAGCGGCCGAATGCCTGCCGTACGGCGTGGTGTCCGGCCTGGCGGAGCCGGGCACGGGGGTTGGTCAACTCGGCGTTTCGGTCGGGGTGCGGGTGCCGCAAGGCGGTGCTGTCGCTGGTGTCGGCGGCGGTCGCCAGGTCCATCAGCTGGGCCTGCGCCCGTTCGGTGGCCAGTCGCATAGCGGCGGTGCGGGCCGCACCATCGATGGGCGCGACCACGGCGGCGAGGGCGGCCCGGTCCGGCCACGCCACCAACCCGGCGACGGTGGCGCGGGTGGCCAGCACGCTGCTGGTCGCCTCGAACGGCACGCCGCCGGGCGGGCAGCAGTCCGGGTTGTCGCACAGGTAGGAGAAGTAGCGGCTGCCGGTGACGCGCAGCGCGTCGTGTACCCGGATCTGGTGGGCGACGAAGACCGGCTCGATGCCGGCCATGACCGGGTCGACCCGTTCGACGAGGCCATAGCCGATGACGACGGCAGCGGTGGCGTCCTGGCGGGCGAGCAGGCGGGCCACGGTGTCGAGGACCGCCCAGATCTGCTGTGGCGGCGTGCCCGGCTCGGGCAGGTCACCGCTGGCGACGAAGACCGGCTTCGCATCGCGCACACCGACCGCGACCAGGCGGTCAGTTGGGTGGTATCCGAGCAGGTACGGCACGAGGGCCAGTAGGTCGGTGGGGCCGCGCACCGTGAACCGGTGCGGGGTGGGACTGGACATGGGTGTCCTTTCGTTGGTGCGGTTCGTTGCCGTGGTGGTGGCTCGATGGCCTGATGCGCGGCTAGCCGCGGCCGCCGGACCGGGCATCCGCGAGGGCCATGGTTGGCGGCTGCCGAGCCGCTACGGGGCAGCTGGGATGGGCGCGGCCTGGTAGCGCTGGGGCGTGTCCTGGGTTCGCACGGCCAGCCCGAGCGCGACCCAGTGTTTGCAGGCGTTGATGACCGCGCCCCGCGACGTGGGGCGGCCCAGCACCCTCGCCAGTTCGTTGGGGCTGAAGTCCAGGTCGGGATGCGCCTGCAAGTGGGCCAGGACCATCGCCTGCAGCTGCCCGGCCGGCAGGGGCGGGCGGTGCGCCGCCGTGTAGCGAGTGCCCGCCACGGCGGACGCGCCACGGTGGCGGGGCCGACGCCGTCGCACGGTCATGACCGCGATCCGGCAGCCGGTGCACTGATCCGGTCGTCCACGCGGTCGCCGGCAGGAGATGGGCGGGCGAGGGCGCCGGCAGCTGCCGGGTCCGCAGTGTGGGGTGACGGGTCGAGCGGGCTGCGGGTCACCGCGACCAGCCGCAGGTGCGCTGCGGTGGCGGCTGCCGCCGCTTCGACGGGGGCGATCCGGTCGAGCGCGGCCAGCAGCGTCCGGTCGTAACGGCCCGGTCGGTGCAACCGCCGAACCTGCTCCGGTCGCAGGTCCAGGCACAGCGGCATGGCCGCGAGCGGGTCCCGCGCCGGGCGCAGCAACTGCACGGTCACCGTCACCGGGTCGGCCGGGTCCCCGCCGATGAGCAGCCCGGCGATCCGGCCGACCAGGCAGGGTAGCAGCGGCCCGTGGTGCTCGACCGGTGCAAGCACGCGCACGACGTCCCCGACGGCCGGGCCCGCGATCGGCACGCCGAGCCCGAACGCTGGCGGGGCGGGCAGGTCGACGCGCCACCGGCTGTCCCGTTCGGTGGGCGTCCAGCCGGTGGTGACGGTCTCAGCGACCAGCTCGGCGAGCCAGTCGCCGACGCGCCGCAGCCGGCCGATCCCAGAACCGGAGCCTGAACCCGGGTCGGGCTGCGGGCCGATCACGGTGTCGGCGTCGTCGACGATCGCGACGACGGCGACTCGAGCCCGTTGCCCGGTGCCGGCCAGCGGGCGTAGGTCGACGACGAGGTACCGCGCGGCGGGCAACTGCACGCGCACGATGCGCCCCGCCTCGGCCAGGACCGCGTCCGCCCACTGCTGGCGCAGGTCGTCGAACACGGCGCGGGCCGCGCGCAGCGCCAGGGTGTTGGAGATCATGGGCTGTTCCTCCTGTTCTTCCTCGTGTTCTGGTGGTGGCTGGCCGACCCGTCTGCGGTGGGCTGCCTCGCGTCATCGGCGGGGCCGGCGCCGGCGGGATCCGGATCGTCGGGCCAGGTGAAGTCGGGTAGCGGGAACGCGGCGCCGGGCAGATCGGCCAGCCTCGGGTGCAGCCGGGCGTACTCGGCGCGGCTGACCACGCCGAGCAGCAGGGCGTCGCCGGCGGCGATGCGTGGGGTGACGCTGGGTGGGATGGCGGCCAGCCGCAGCGGCGCCGGGATGAGCCCGGAGCGGACCATCAGGTGTCCGATGTAGACGGCCATGCGCAGACGACCCACGGCGGCGGTCAGCGGGTCCAGCTCGACGCCGTCGACGCTGGCGAGGATGCGGCGGATCGCCTCGGCGGGTGGGTGCACCGCGCCGCCGGTGACGGGTGCCTGGTGGGTGGCAGCACGGGCGGTGATGGATCCGGTGGTGTACCACTGCCAGAGGTAGTCCACCGCGCGGACCAGGAAGTGCCCGGTGCCGGCGGCGGGGTCGATGGTGCGCAGCAGCCGCTCGTCGCGGAAGGTGTCCGCGGCCGGGATCAGGGTCCGGTCCAGGATGAGGTCGGCGACGAAATGCGGGGTCTGGACCAGGGCGTTGCGGCTTCGCCGCTCGTCGGACAGCACCGGCAGCAGGTCCCCGATGGGCCAGCCGGTGATCGACCCCGGGTAGCTGCCGGTGGCCGGGTAGGCCAGGCTGGGCGCCTCGCTCGCCCACCAGTCGATCAGGTCGTTGGCGGCGGCCGTGCTCGGCGCGCCGGCCCACAACATCGGGTTGTAGCCGGGGTGCATCAGCCACTGCGTGGCCGGGTGCACGGTGAGCTGCTCGAAGGCACGGGCCAGCCAGATGACCGCGCTTTCCGGGGTGCGGGCAAGGCCCGGCGGGTCGCGGCGCAGCAGCGGGCGGACCAGGTCGTGGTCTTCGGCCCACACCGCGACGCAGGACAGGTACACCCACGCGGCGGCGACCCGGTGGCGCCGCTCGTGCTCGTCGCGGCGCGCGGGCTGCCGGTCCGGCTTGCGGTCGGCACGTTCGTTGAGCACGACGCCGGCGGCCAGGTCCTCGACGCGCCGCCGCAACGCGCGCCGGAAGGTGCGGTCGTCGGCCGGGTTCGGTGATTGTGATGCGGCGCCCGGGCCGGCGGATCGGTGGGAGGCCGGCATGTCAGCACCGCCGCTCATCGCCGGCGCTGCGGCGCCACGGCCAGAGATAGGCGCCGATCGGATAGCAGCCGCCGGCGTCGGGGCGCACGCGGTCGATCTCGACCAGTTGCTCGTCCACGCCGTCGTCGTGCTGCCACGACACGACCACGACGTCCCCGTCGAAGCGCAGCACCGCGAACTCGCCGGGCATCGCGTCGGTGCGGGGGTTGGTGTCGGCGTGGATCGCGTCCAGGTCGGCGACCATCCGCTCGACGGTCGCGCGGTCGAACCGGGCGAGGACGTCGCCGTCGCCGGTGACGGTGTAGCCGTCGGCGACCAGCGCCGGGTACTCGCCGCGGCCGACCGCGTCGGCGGTGACGGTCGCCGGCAGCCAGTTCGCCTGCGGTGGTGCGATCTCGTCGCGGTGGTCGACGACCTGGAACCGCGCCAGGCTGGCTGGGTCGGTGTCGAGTACGAACCAGTGCCCGCCACGGGCGGCGCCGCGGCGCAGCAGCGCGATCAGGGGGTAGCGGCGGTCGCGGCGGCTGGTCAGCGGCAGGAACCGCGGTGCGTCCGGCTGGTTGGGGGTGCCGCGCCGGCCAGTGGCGGGATGCTGCCAGGTCCAGGCCACCGCGGTGTGGTCGTGCCCGTCCTGGTCGTGCCAGACCGGGACGCCGTTGGAGGACAGGGTGTCGGCCTCGTCGGTGGTAGTCCAGATCAGGGCCGGACGCAGCCGGGCGCTGGCGCGGACCTGGGCCGCGGTGATGCGCTGCGATGGGCATGCGATGGCGTGGGTGGCGACGGGAAGAACCTCGTCGAGCCGGAACCACAGACGTGTGGTCATCGGAAAACTCCTTGCGCAGATAGGCGAAACGCCACCCCATGCGGGAGTGGCGCCAAGGTGTGCGGGCAGGGCCCGGTTCGGTTGGGCCGTATCGGTTTTGGCCACGTCGGCACCGCGAGGTGCCCGGCGGTGCGGCGGTGCGCGGCACCGCCGGCTGCCGTTGCGGATTTCCGGGGCTTGCTGGCCGACGGCCTGGGTCGGCCCACCGGAGCCGGGATGATTCGTCCACGGCCACGGTCGGGCCGACTCCTCGGTCGCCGGCGTGCCGGTCGAGTGGGGCGGCTGGCGGCCGGTGAACCAGGTTGCTCTCGGTCTGTGCGATCCGAGGGTGGCGGCCAGTGCGCGGGAGCGCGCCGATGCTCCCGCCGCCGGCGTCCTCGTCGGCGCTGTCGTAGACCGCGATCAGACCGGCGGGCTGGTCGGGCACGTGGGTCAGGACAGGCCCGGGCACTGCCGTCTCAATGCCGCTCGGTGCCGCACTCAGCCACGACTTTCCCGCCATGTCGTACAGGTGTTCGAGTAAGGTGAGGGTGTGGCGGGGTGGCGGCGCGGCTGGCGGATCACCGTGACGTGGCAGTCGGGGCAGTACTCACCGACCCGTGAACCGGTGCAGGTGGTGGACGTCTCCACGCCCGCTCAGCTACGCGAGCTGGTGCTCGCCGCGCGGGATAACTCGCTGGTGCTCAACTACAGCTACGGCTTGCACCGGGATTGGGACGACTCGGACGCGCCGCGGACCTGCGCGCGGGGCCACGCGCTGATGCCGGGACGCGCCGGTGGCCACGACTGTCTGTGCGGTATCGGTCATTTCGTGACCGAATGTTGGTGTGGCGCGATGCAACACGTGCCGCCGTTGGGGCCGGGTTGCGGGCCGGTGCCGTTCGACCCGGAGGCGGGCAAGCACCGCTGGTAGCAGCGGGCCACCGACCGGGCGGTGGTCAGCTCGCGGTCTGCATAAGGATGGCGTGCCGGTCGGTGCCCCGCAGGTAGACCGCCAGCCGCTCGACGTCCGCGGCGACCGCCACGGTGTGGCCGTCGAGGAACGCGACCGCCTGCCGGGCGAAGCCGGCGTTGAAGGTCAGCGGGTGCGCCGGCCCGCTGGTCGCGAGCGCCGGTACCGGCGTGCGGTGCAGCGGCCCGCCGGAGTCGGCGGGCACGGTCACGTCGACGGCCCGGCCGGTCGTGGCGGGTTCGATGCGCAGCACGCCGCGGCGGGTGGTCGCGGCCAGGGCGGCGGCGGTGTCGAGGACGGCGAGCAGCTGCTGCCGGTCGACGGTGAACCGAGTGGTCGCGTCGCTGACCGTGTCCTCCCGCGTCTGCTCCAGATCGGGGAACGGTCCGCTGCGGGTACCGGCGCAGACCCGCACGGAGCCGGTCTGCCACCAGACGTGCTCCTCGCCGGCGTCGACACGCAGCTGGCCGTGCGGGTCGCAGGCGACCAGCAGCGTGACGGCGCGCTGCGCCGCGTCGGCCGGGATCCGGATGTCGACCGGCTCGCCGGTGGGCCTACCCCAGCGGCCCCGGTGGGCCCGGTAGCGGTCGACCGCCTCCACCATCAGCACCGTGCCGGGGTGGTCGCGGCGCAGCCGAACCACGGCCAGGTCTGGTCGGCTCGGGTCGTGGCCGGCCGCCCAGCCGACTGCGCGGAGCAGGTCGCACCAGTCGCGGGCGGGGCCGGTCGTCACCTGCCGTGCCGTCCCGGTCGTTGAGAGTGGCAGGTGTGCTGGCCCGGGTGGGCTCGTCTCGGTGTCCAGGCTCACGGTCGGCCCGCCGGTGACGGTCAGGTGCAGCCGGTCCGGCTCGCCGAGCAGGCTGACCGTGGCGGTCCTGGCGGCCTTGCCCTTGGGTCTGGTCGCGGTCAGGGCCTTGACCAGGATGTCGGGGGTGATGGCGCAGGCACCGTCGGCGTACGCGCCGGGCAGGTCGACCTGCGCGGCGTCCTCGCCGGTGCCGGCGGTGAGGGTGAGCGTGTCGCCGCGGCTGTGCAGGTACAGCAGCCGTGTGGCGGTGTACCGGCGTGGGCTGGTGGTGTACGCCTTGAGCGCACGCGCCGCGGTCAGCAGCGCCGCGAAGGCCACCTCAGCTTTCACGATGTCCTCCTTGTCCGGTGTCGAGCGCGGCGGGTGGTGCGACGTGCGGACCACGCCGCAGCGCCCTCGATGGGAGCCAGGTCTTTGCGGTGGCGTGGACGGGCTTTGGCCGCTGCCGTGCGGCGAGTTGCTAGCCCGCGACGCGACGGCGGTGAGCGTCTGCACCGTGCCGGGTGCGGCGGGTGGCCGCACCGGGGCAGGCGCGTGTGGTTCGGGCCGCAGAAGGGCCGGTTACGCCGGCGGGTGTGCGGCCACGTCGTCGAGCTCGGTGAGCACATCCGCGAGGCCGGTGACGAGCCGGATTCGGGGGTCGTCGCGCAACGCCTGGTGGCCGCCGGCGGACATGGCCGAGGTGACCGGGCCGGGCACCACCATGGCGGTGCGGCCCAGCGCGAGCGCTTCCCGCAGCGTGGTCAGGGCGCCGCTGCGCAGGGAGGCTTCCACCAGGATCGTGCCGCGGCTGAGCGCGGCGAGCAGCCGCCGGTTGGCCGCGATGCGATCCCGGCGGGGATGGGTGCCCGGCGGCCACATGCTTACCAGCAACCCTTCGCTGGCGATGGTGTCGAACAGCGTCTGGTTGCCGGTCGGGTAGGGCCGGTCCAGACCGGCGGGCAGCACCGCGACGGTGGCGCCTTCGACGGCGAGGGCGCCGCGGTGCGCGGCGGTGTCGATGCCGTAGCCGCCGGAGGCGACCACGGTCCAGCCGTGGGTTGCCAGGTCCCGGCCCAGGTCGGTGGCGACGTACTGGCCGTAGTTGGTGGCGGCGCGGGACCCGGTCACCGTGACCGAGCGGGCGAGGGTGGCGGCGACCGGCAGGTCGCCGCGGACCCAGAGGCACAGCGCCGCCGGACCGTCAGCGGGCCGGTCCGCCGCACCATCCGGGCGGCCGACAGCGAGATCGGCCAGGCCGGTCGGCCAGTCCGGGTCTTCGGGGATGACGATCCGTGCGCCGTCGCGTTGTGCGCCGTCGACCCCGACAGTGGCGGCTCCCCAGAGGCGTTCGGTGGGCAGGTGGCGCAGCTCGGCGCGCAGCCCGGTCGGCCGGTGCTGGTCGCGTCCGTAGGCCAGTTCGTCGAACGCGTCCAGCGGCCCACGGCTGGTGACGACTTCGCGCAGAGCCTGGTCGCCGGGTTCGTACAGCCAGGCCAGGCTGGCCCGGGCCTGGCGCAGATCGTCCAGGCTGTCGTCCGGGTTGTGCGTCACGTTGGGCATCACGCCACCACCTGCTGCCCGGTGCGCAGCCACAGCGCCTCGGCCACGTCGTCAGCGGTGGGGCGGGCGTGGCCGGCCAGGTCGGCGATCGTCCAGGCCAGCCGCAGCACGCGCACGCCGCCGCGGGTCGACAGGCCGCCGGCCGCGATGCGCTCGCGCAGCGGGGCGAACCGCTTGGCCGGCACGCCGGACAGGCTTGCTTGCAGCGCCCGGCTGGTGGCCTCGCCGTTGGCCTGCCATGACTGCCCGGACCAGCGGGCCGCGGCGGCGGCCCGGGCCTGAGCCACGCGCGCCGCGACGGTCGCCGAGGCTTCTCCCGGTGGCTCGCTCTGCCACGACCGGTTCGCCGACCCGGTCGCTGGCCACACCGCTGGCAGGGTGGCGTGGATGTCGACCCGGTCCAGCAGCACCGACAGCCGGGCCAGGTAGCGGCGGTGCACGGCGGGCGGGCAGCCGCCGCGCTCGCCGCTACCGAACCGGGGGCATCCGGTGGCCAGCACCAGTTGCACCCGGGCCGGGTACTCGGTGCGGGAGCCACCGGTGGTCACGACGATGCGGGGCTGGTCCAGGACCAGGCGCAGGGTGTCGATGGCGGCGCCGGTAGCTCGGCGGCGTCGTCGCAGAACAGCACCCCGCCGTGGGCTAGGGCGATGGCGCCGGGCCGGCGGGTGTTGCCGGTCAGCGCCGGGAGGCTGACGCTGTGGTGCGGGGCCTGCCACGGCGGGCGGAGCAGCACCGGCGCGTCGGCCGGCAGCAGCCCGGCCTGCCGGTACGCCTCGGCGACCTGCGCGGCGGTGGCCTCGTCGAGGTCGGGCAGCAGACCGGGCAGCCGCTGCGCGAGCATGACCGCGCCGATGCCACGGCCGAGGATGGCGAGGTGGTGTCCGCCGGCGGCGGCGATCTTCACCAGCCGCCGACCGGGGTGGGTGGCGCTCACGTCGGCGAGATCGGCGCCGGGAAGGGTCGGCGGGGTCGGCCAGGCGGCCGGGGTCAGCAACGGCAGCTGACCGCGCAGCCCGTCGACCAGCTCGCGGAGGGTCCGCGCGGCCCGCACCGTCACCCCAGGGGTGCGCACGGCGTCGGTGAGGTTGCCGGCGGGGACGACCGCGTGCGGGATGCCCGCACCGGCCACGACGGCCAGGCGCGCGGTGATGTCCGACACCGGGCGCAGGGTGCCGTCCAGGCCCAGCTCGCCGAGGACGGCGAGGACGGCGACCTCGCCCAGCGCGACGCCGGGCAGGTGGCCGGTGGCGGCCAGCACGGCCACGGCAAGCGCGGCATCCATGTCGGCGTCGGCGGCCGGCAGGTCGTGGGGAAACACGCTGACCGCGATGGCCTCGTCGGGCCAGGCCAGGCCGGAGTTGGCGATGGCGGCGTGGAGGCGGTCGCGGGTCCTCCAGGCGCTGTCGTCGGGCAGCCCGGTGAGTGTGATCGACGGGGTACCGCTGCCGGGCAGGGCCCGGATGCGGACCATGTGCGCGATGGCGCCGGTCCGCGCGACGGTGGGCACCGTCGCGGTCGGGGTGGCGCTGATGGTGGGCTGGTTCATTGCTGCGGTTCCTTTCGTTGCAGCGGTGCGCCCTGGGAGGCCAGGCGCGCACCAAAGCGGTTGGTGAGAACGCCGGTGGGGCCACTGGCCCCGGCGAAGGGCTGTGCGCCGCCGGCGGTCCGCGGCAGGGCGCGCACGGAACGCGCCGCCGCGGCCCCGGCCGGAGCAGTTGCTTGCCGTGTTGGCCCGGTGGCTGCCGGGCCGGTATGACGAGCCGGGCTGCCGCAGGTCACGGGCAGGCCGGCTGGTGGGTGCGGTACGCCGGGGCTGCCCCCGGGCCTACCGAGCGCGGGACGCGGTTAGAGGCTTTCGAGCATCTCGACCTTGGCGAGATGTTCGGCCTGGTCGACGTCGGTGGCGTCGACCGCGGTGGCCCACAGTCCTTCGGCGAAGGCTTCCTCGTCGCCGCCGTACACCTCGTGGGTACCGGCGACCACGCCGACGACCATCGGCGTGTCGTCGAGGCAGCTATCGTCTTCGTCGAGCTGGTCGACCTCGTAGACCCAACGCCACCGGTGGGCGTTGGTCTGTAGCCGCGTGGGCTTGCTGCGCCACGTCCAGGTGCGGCGCCCATCGACGCGCGCGGCTACCGGGAAGAACACCTCGTCGGGCAGCGCGATGGCGTCGCCTTCGACGATGTCGCTGGCGCGCCGCTGCGCGACGGTGACCGTCGCGGTGCCCACCGCCTGCCCCGAGATGCCGCCTGCTGGGCTGGCGGTTGCCACCGCTGCGATGCGGCCGGGCCGGGTGCCGGCGCCGCTGGAGCTGGTCGCGTCAGTGCACATCGGCTGCCTCCGTCCCGGGCTGGCCGCCGGCGGCGGGAGCGGTCGCGGTGTGGCAGCGGTGGGTGCACGCCGGCGGGGTCGGCGTGTCGCCGGCCGGCCGGGTGCCGTCGCACAGGTCGCACCAGCCCATCTGGCAGTCGATGCTCGCGTCGGTGGGGATCGGGTCGTTGCGGCTGTCGTCTTCGGCGATGACGACCGCGCCGGTGCCGATGTCCAGCAGCCACAGGTCCAGCCAGCCCTGCGGCCGACGTAGCCGCAGCACCAGCAGCGCGTAGTCGGCCCACAGGTCCGGTGCGGCGTTGGCGTGCGGGTGCCCGTCGAAGTCGCAGCGGCAGCGCAGCGGGTCGGTGCAGGCATAGTCGGGTACCCGGATCGTGGCGAGGGGGTGGAACCCGAACCGGGCCAGCCACCGCTGCACGCCCAGCTGGGGCACGATCTCCTTGAGTAACAAGCCGACGGTGAACGGCAGGCTGACCGTCCGGCCGGCCTGGTGCCATTGCATGGTGGGCATTTGCGCGGTGATCGCCGCCCGGCGGGCCGGGGTGGCGGTGTAGCGGGCGCCGGCCATGGTCCACGAGCGGGTGGTGTCGCTGGGCAGTTCTTCGGTGAGGTATTCGACCGCGTCCGGGTCGGCGCCGGGGCAGTCGTGGTGGTGCCCGATGCTCGCCGGGGCGCCGCACAGCAGGCAGCTGGTGTCCGCCCACGAGGGGACGGCAGAAGCGTTCATGATGCTCCGTTCCGTGGATTGCGAAGTGGGAACGGGGCGCGGCACACCGCCGCGCCCTGTTCGATCGGGATGCCGGTGACGGCGATGTGTGGCGCGTAGGACTCGCGTGCCGGCGGGCGGGCCGAGCCGGTTGCCGGCTGGTCGCTGTCTGCCGTCGTGGCCCCTACCGGTGCTGGTGGCGCCGGTTGTCGGTTCGGTACGCCGGATCCGCGCCGTGGCAGCGGTGTGCGGCTGTGCCTGGCGAGTTGTGTCGTCGCGGTTGCTGCGGGGTGTTTGGCGGCTACCGGACCTCGGTGCGGAACCTGACCTCGAAGTGGTCGGTGTCCTCGCGGGCGCCGACCAGACCGGACAGGTCCGGGTACAGGTAGCTGTTGGCCTCGGTGGCTGCGTAGCCGGGGTCCGGGGTGGTCACGTCGTAGTGGCCGGAGACGGTGTAGAGCACCACCCCGACCGGTACCGACGGGTAGACCTTGACCAGGGCTTCATGCTGGCTGGAACCGTCGACGAGCATGTCGATCTGGGTGAGGTCGACCCCGACGGTAAAGCTGGCGCGGTCCACACCGTCGCCAGTGTCGCCGGCGGGGACGTCGATCTCGACGTGGCCGGTCAGGGTGTAGTGCACCCGGATCGGCGCCTCGCAGGTTGGTAGAGCGAACCGGCGCAGGAATCGGTTGAGGTCCGCGCGGGACATCTCGTCGTCGCGGAACCGTTCGATCAGGTAGCCGCGCAGGTCGGCGCGGAACTGGTCAAGGACGGTGCTGTCGCCTGGGCCGCCGTCGCCCCGGTTGGTGACGGCCGCGTCGGGCGGCTCGGCGGTGCAGGTTGGCTCGGTGCAGGTGGGGACGGCCGGCGGGTGCGGCTGCCGGTCGGTGTGGCCCATTGGCGAGGGCTCCCCTTCCGGTGAGTGGTGGGGTCCGGGGCGTGGCACGGCTGGCCGGGCCCGGGTGCGATGCGTGGGGCCGGTCAGTGGGTAGGGATGTGGCTGGCGCCTTGCCGCGGACGCTGACCGGTCAGCTGGCGGCGTCCGCGGCAAGGCGACCAGTGGTGTGTTGCTCCGGTCGCCGTTACCGGACGACCGGGGGGATACCAGGTTCAGTGGTTGTCGGCGCGGGAAGCGCTCGTTGGCGTGGCGGTCGGGTCACCGCCCGCTCGCCGCGATCTCCAGGGCTCGCAGCCCGGCGGCCTCCATGGTGTGCGCCACGTCGGCGTCGGTGATGGTCTGCGCGGCCGAGGTGACGGCCTGCATGATGCCGCCCGCGGTGAGCTGACCGCCCCGGATGAAGTGGTCCAGGATGGTGCTCTGCTGCTCGGGTGTGAACGACAGCGTCTTGGCGACCAGCTCGACGGTCTTGACCGTGTCGGTGACCGGCGCTGCGGCCTTGGCCTCGATCTCGGTGACCTTCGCCTTGACGTAGTCGGGGGTGAGGTAGTGCTCGACGGCGTCGCGGGTCTGGGCGGTGACGAGGTCCAGGGCACGCAGTTCGGTGTCGCGGGACCATTTGATGACGCCTTCGTCTAGGCGGGCACCGACGTGGACCTTGCTCAGCGCGTCGGCGGTGATGGTCAGCCCGTTGCCGCAGATTTGTACGGTCAGCCGGGGGGTGATGGTGAACCGGCCGTTGCCGACCTCGGAGTTGGTGAACTCGAACCCGGCGAACACGATCGGTTCGTCACCGGCGTACGCCTGGCCCTCGCGCTGCGCGGCGCGGGCTACCCGGTCGGGTGTCCAGCCGTTGCCGACGTCCTGGCCGCCCCACGGCGAGCGGTACCCGGCGAGCAGGTCCGGCGCGAACGCGGCGATCTGCGGGGCGACGACGCGCACGTACATGCGCCGCTCGGTCAGGTCGCAGCCGTCGATGTTCACGTCGACCCCGGCGCGGCGGACTCCGTCGAGGGCGGCCATGAGCACGTCGAGGTTGTCGATGATGCCGTACCGGTCGGACATGACTGCGCGGGCAATGCCGGGCCCGTCGCCGTCGCCGCGGAAGCAGCGCACCAGGAACGAGCGGGACTCGTCCGGGTCGTGCAGCCAGCCGTTGACGTTGGCGTCGTACAGGTCGGGACGCTGCTGGCGCAGCCGCCGCAGGTAGCCGGCGGGGATGGCCAGCTTCGCGGCCAGGCCCTCGTCGAGCACCTCGGTCGGCACGTACACCCCGTCGGTCGCGATGACACCGTCGTCGGTGAGCTGCGCCCCGGTGCCGGACAGCACCAGCCGGCCGGACTCGGCGCGGATCGCCGCGGCCGGGGCCACGACGTCCAGCTTGCGGGCGTGCTGCTCCTGCAGCAGGGCCGCCAGGTCCTGCACGCTCGCGTTGCGGGTTGCTAGGGTGGTGTTCATTCGGGTCTTGACTCCTTCCAACTGGTTGAGACCCGTGGTGGAACCCCGGGCGCAGCTACGTCCGGGGTTCGCCTGTGCCGACCGCGACCCGCGACCACACGCCGCGGTGGATCGCCGCAGTCAGACAGGGGTTATCGGAAGCCGATCCGGCAGCACGCATGCGTGCCCTGGCCTGGTCGGCGGTGGTGCCACTCGTGCAGCGCGCTGTCCACGTCTGTCACGGGGTCAGTGACCGGCGCGGGTGCGGCCGGGACCGGTACACGCCGGTGGTGAGGTTGCGGTCTGTCCGGGCTATCGCCCAAGACCGCCGCTGTCGCGCGACGGACAGGGGTCAGCCGTCGACGTCGCGGGTGGTCTGCGCGCCGACCAGGACGCTGACGCCCTGCACGGCCGGCCAACCGTGGGAAGTACCCGGCGCGGTGTCGGCGAACGCCTGGTACCGCTTGCCGTGCTCCATGCCGAACACACCGGCCCGCGCGAGCTGGTCGCCGACGAATGCGTGGATGTCGATGCTCAGGTGCCGGTTATCGCTGTTGTCGCCCTCGGCGCCGACGCCGCATAGCTGCAACACGGCGGTCGTGGCGCCGAACCTGACCACAACCGTGGGCCAGCCTTCGATGGTGTCCCCGACGTCGATGACCGTGTACCGGCCGTCGGCCGGGCCGTAGTGGCGCATGAAGGACTCGAAGGTCTCCACCATGCTCTGTCACTCCTAATGAGAGACGTGATTTGGGTTGCTGGGTGTGCGCTTTGGCCGCAGATCCGTTGCGCAGCTGGGAAGGTGGGGCGATGTGCATGCGTCATCCGGTGCTGCAGGCCGGGTGAGATGGTCGCGGCCGGGCGGCGACACGCCTTGAATTCGCGACGTTGGTGTCGGGCAGCGAGCCGATGGCTTACCAGTCCCAGCTCGGCAGGTCGCCAACGATGTCGGCGTCCTGGTCGAACAGCACGTAGTCGCAGCCACGCTCACGGGCATAGCGCTGAATGGTCAGCACCTCGGCAGGCAGCTCGGAGTAGTCGGCGGCGTGGCTGTCGGGATCCGGTGGTACCCACATCAGCCAGCCATAGCCGTCCAGGTCGTAGGCGATGACGCCGTCCTGGCCGGACAGTCCGTGGCTGCCGAGGTGTTCAGGTAGGTGGGCTGTGGACAGATCCAGGATGGTGCGAATCATGTCGACCTTTCTGTGTGCCGTGTCGGCCGTCGTTGACGGCAAAGAACTCGGCGGGACCCGCGCAGCAGCGACGGGCCTAACCCCACGCGTGCACGCGCGTCGCGGCGCTCGGGAATGGGTCACGCGCTGGGTCGGGCGTGCTGGTCCGGCGCCCCGGTACGACAACGCCACCGTTCGGCGAGCCGGTACGCGTCCCGGCTGCCGTCGCTCTCCGCGCGTCTCGTGCGTGGGTGCCAACTGGTCACCAGGGCAGCAACTGCCGCCAGGTGATGGGACGGATCCGCAGCGGCCGGATACCGGCGTACGAGGCCGCGGGTTTGCCATTGATCGGGTCGGTGATGGGCTGGTATCGGTTCAGCCACACCGCGAACCATGGCTCCGCCGGCGCGCCGAGGCGCGCCGGCTCGTCGTCGGCTGCGACCATGCCGGTACCGAGCCGCATCGGACGGGAGCGGTAGTGGCTCATCCGCCCGCCCACCATGGGGCAAGCGGCCTCGGTGTAGGCGACACAGACCGGGTGCAGCGCCGGCTCGCTGGTGCGCTGGCGCGGCAGGTCCGACAGGCGCATCAGCAGCACCAGCGGGCGCTCCAGCGAGCGTCCGCAGATCTGGCATCGGTGCTGGTTGATCGCCTGCCGCTGCCGCAGGGGGTGCAGGCCACCGAACAGGTATCGGCCGTCATCGGTGCGTGGTGTGATCCACGGGACGGCCAACCCGCCCACGACGGGCAGGTGGGACAGCCACACCGGGGTCGGCGGGACGGCCGGGGCTGGGTAGGTCGAGGCAGAGTCGGTCATGAACGCCGCTCCGGGCCCGGCCCGTGGACTTCGGTGGCGGGGCGCCCGGCGCCGCTGGCCACCCAGGCGTCGACCACCATCGACGCCTGGGTGGCGATGTGGGACAGCGCGGACAGCACCGCCGCGATGCCGCGCACGTCGCCGTCGGCGAATGCCTTGATGTCCTGGTACTGCGTGGCCAGGCGGACACCGTCGGCCAGGTCGACGGTGATCAGCGCGCCCTGGTCTGGGACCTCGTCGTCGGGGATGAGCCACAGCAGCACGTCGATGACGTCAGCGCGGCGGACCAGTCCGCTGGGCCAGGCGTGCAGGACATCTTCGACGGCGGCCAGGAATCCGCTGTCGCCGCGTCCGAAGTCCTCGCCGTCGACAGCGCGTGCCTCGGCGTTGGTCAGGCCCGGATACTGCGCGCTGGGATCGTCGAGCCATGCGTGCACGGCCGTGGCGTCGAACGTGACTGCCGCGGCGGCATGCTGCGGCGCTGCATGGGCTGCGAGACGCTCGGCCCCGCCGGGTGGCGGGTGCGGGCAGGCCGGGTTGGGTTGGCTGGGGTCGGTTCGGCAGCGCCAGCAGACCTCGGCCGCGTCGTTTGCCATGACGTCGCGGTCCGGGCGGACCAGGTCGAGGTGGCCGCGGCCGGTGGCGTGTCCGCCGTCGTCGAGCAGGCAGCGCGCTTCGTCGTCGGCGTCGTCAGCGTCGGTGGCCAGGACCCAGCCCTGGTACTCGATCGCGTCGGAGACGTGCACCGTGTACGGCCGCCGCCGTGGTACGGGCGCGGTGGTTGGCATCGATGGGTTTCCCTCCTATGTGGTGTGCCCGATTCGGTGGGTGCCCCGGGGAACCGGCGCCGGCGCGGCAGTCCCACCCCACAGCCGGGGTGGGACCACGCATGCTGGTGGTGTCCCCAGGGCCGGGGTGAGGCGTTGGAGACTCGGCAGATCGGGGCGCGGACGGAAGAGTGCCGCCGTGCGACACCGCGAGATCGGGTGTGCGTCTACCGAGGGCTGGCTGTGGTTGGGCCTATGACGCGGTCGGTCGGGCTGACCGCGGTGTGCGGCCGTGTGCCCGGGCAGGCGTGTTCTCGCCGCTTGTCGGGGCGTGGCCGCTCAGTCGGCGACGAGCGTCCAGGTGAACGCCACCTCGTCGGTGCCCGGCGTCAGGAAGTGGATCGAGTCGCCGTCGATGCGGCAGTCCTTGGCGCGCGGGAATTCCAGGCGTCCGTTGTGGATGATGGTGCCGTCCGCGAACGTGGCGTGGTAGCTCAGGACCGTCCTGCCGCCGGTGATCTCGCGGCGTCCGGACACGTGCGGCAGCTTGTGATTCACGCATTGCCAGCGGCTGCCCACGACCGCTGCCCGGCGGAAGTCGGCGAGTGTGTTCACGGTGATGCCTACGTTCTCAAAGGCTTTGGCTACTCCTGGGGAGAGATGAGGTTGGTGCGGTGTGGTCACGCGCACGGCTCTGGGGCCGCGTTGTGGTCGGTGAGCGCCGCGGTGAACATGGGCAGCAGCACGTCGGCCGGGCCGGTGAGGTTGATCGATACCTCGTCGCCCGGCCCGGAGAATCTCCACGCTGCCGTTCGGGCCGGCGCTGCCGCGGTAGTAGGTCAACGTGACTCGGGTGTCGGACTCGATGCCGCGGCGCAGGCCGGGTACCGCGGCCAGGAGCCCAGCGGCGACCTTCTCGCGTGCCTGCGCGGCGTTCGCGCGGGCGCGTAACGCGTCCAGCGCCTTCGTCAAGTCGCTGAGGTATCCGGGCAGTAGGCGACGCTGGATCTCCCGGGCGATGGCCTGAGCGCCGCGGCTGACGGCGACGGTGATGGTGTGGCTGGGCAGGTGGTACGCGACCTGGCTGGTGCCTTGCGGGTAACCGGCGTGCACGGACACCCGCAGCGGGTTGTTCCATGGCCGGCTGATCGAAAGCGCGGCCCCGTCCGGTCCGCACAGGCGTACCGCGTCGCGGTAGGAGGCGTCCTCGGCGGGCGGGTCGACGGTGTAGCCGAGCAGCCCAGCGACCTCCACGGCGAGGACCCGCAGCTCGGCGGCCTGACATCGTTCCTGCTCTCGGTAGTTGTCGACGGCGCTCATGTCATGCCTCCACATACGCGCGGACGATGGTCATGAATGCCTGGAATGACGTCGGCGGATCGGTCAACCCGAACCGGGACGGGTCGACGACGTCCATGTGCCACCACCGGCCGTCGTGGTACGCGCCGAACCACAGCGCGGCGGTGCCGCGCGGGTTGACCAGGGTGAACCGGTTGTCTTCGGTGGTCCACTCCACCCCGAACGCGGCGGGGTTGGACACGTTGACGTAGCGGATGCTGCGCGGCGTCGGTTGTGGCGCGCTCATCGCCGCCACCCCCGCAGGACGCACTCGCAGGACGGGTCCAGGTCGTGCGCGATGACAGCGGCGCGGTACTGCGGCCGGTGAACCATGTCGGCGACCAGACGCCGGACCTCGCCGACGGTGCTCGGGCCCGGCGTGGTGGTGCGCAGGACGGCCCGCATCGCGCACGGGTACAGCGTGGGCAGCCGGTACGTGTGGCCGGTCGCCGGGTGCCGCGAGCCGTTGAGGTCTTCGACCGCCCGGATGCGCCGGCCGTCGCGGGACTGCGATACCACCACGCCGAGCGTGCACCCGACTGGTGTCACGGCGTCCAGGCCGAAGTCGTCGCCGCCGTCGATGTGGAACACGACCGCGCACGTGCCGCGCAGGTCGGGCCCGCGCGCTTGGCTGCTCATGCCGGTACCTGCGGCCTGCTGGCGTTGTCGCAGCCGCGCAGGTGCGCGTACTCGTCCAGCCAGCCGTGCACGCCTTGGGTGCACGGACAGCGGGAGTACCGTGCCTCGAACAGGTAGGTGCCGGCGTGCGGCGAGCGGTAGCGCTGGCCCCGGTCGCCGCGCAGCATCGGGCTTTGCTCGGCGCGCCGCCGCCGGTCGGCCTGATACGCCGCGCAGGCGGCACACGAGGGTCCCTCGTGGCCGGGGTCGTCGTCGTTGATCTGCCGCCCGCTGTACGGCAGTGCCCATGGGCGCCTCATCGCCGGTCACGCCTTCGCGGGAGGTGGTTGCCCACCCGCGCGGCGTCCGGGTCCGGTGGGCAGTAGCTCAAGCCGCCGGCCGTCGTCGTGTAGTCGATGGCGACCCACGCCCCGTTGATCCATGTGATGGTGTTGCCGCACCTGCGGCACTCGTGCTCGGCGGTGTTGGCGTACGCTTCCCGGTCGGCGCGCCAGCGGCCGGCGTCGACGGCCAGGTCGAGCCGGTCGAACGGTTCACCGACCAGGTGCAGGGTGATCGACCCCTCCGGGTCGCGGGTGGAGCGGGCCAGGTGCGCTGGCTCGCCGTAGGTGGCGAACGCGACGTACGGCGAGCTGCCGATGATGACGTACGTGCCTCGGTCGTTGTGGGTCATCGGGTGGCCGCCTCGATCGTGCTGGCCGTGGCGCCGAGCGGTGTGGTGACTGTGGCTCGGTCGTCGCGGTGGTGGCGGCGATCGCCGCCCAAGGTCTGCGCGATGGACACCGACGCGTCGTGTACGGCGCTGGCGCGGGTTGCTGCCGCGTCGAGCAGGTCGGCAAGGATCGCCCAGTGGTGGCCGGGAGGTGCTGTGGTGTGCACCGCGGTCTCCTTCCTGATGGGTGGGGTGGACGCGGTGCGGCCGGCTGGCCGCACCGCGTGGTCACGGGTTGGTGCGGCCGGCGCTGCCGGCATGGAAGGGACCCGTGCGCCGATTGGCGTCACGGGAGCGGGTTGGGACGCGACGGTCTACCGTCGGGGCGGGGCGGTCAGGCCGGCGCCTGCTCCTCGGCGGTCTCGGTAGGGATGTCGTCCCACCGGTCGAGGATCTGTTCGGTGACGTCCTCGGCCAGGTGGCCGAGGCTGACGGCCAGCAGCGACACGTCGTCGTACCCGCGGCCGACGTTGACCCGGACGGTGACGCCGTCGGCGCGGACTTCGAGCGAGACGTCGCCGCCCGCGGTGCGTTCGAAGCCGAACTCCGGCTGGGTGTCGTTCAGCCACAGGCGTGCCATCAGCAGACCTCCGCTTCCTGCAGGCGTTCGTCGTCGGCGTAGCTGGTGATGATGTCGCGGGCGTGGGCGGCGGCGGCCTCGGACAGGGTGTCGGTCCGTTGCAGCTCGGCGGCCACCCATGCTTCGGTGACGCCGTCCGCGCCCGGGTCGATGTCGTGCGTTCGCACCCGGACCCGGTCGGTGGTGCCGTTCGGGTGGTGGGTGCCGTCGATGAAGACGGTGTAGTCGTTCGCCCGGTCCGGCTCTCGCATGACGACGACCTCCACGCTGGTCGAGGGCAGCATGCCGGCGCGCTCCAGCATGCTGCGTTGGGCCTGGGCGAACGTGAGGTCGTACTCGCCCTGCTGGGCCACGGTGTGCTCGGGCCACACGAACACCCGCAGGGTGGCGTAGGGTTCGCGCGGAGTTGGCTCGCCGCAGTCGACGATGACGACAAACTCGGCCGGCTCGTCGGTAGTACCGACGCGGATCGCCGAGAGCACCGGCCAGCGCAGCTCGCCGACGCGGGTGGGCATCGGGCAGGTTTCACGGTTCCTCCTTGCTGGCATGCAGCAGTCGTGGGCGGTGATCGGGCGGCTGCGGTGGTGGCGCTCGGCGCGCGCCGTGAGGACCAGCGCAAGCACCGCGTCGGCTTTGACCTGCGTCCGGACGCGTGCGCAGGCCGGGTCGACGGTCGCGGTGCGGGCGCGCAGGTCGATGCGGACGCTGGTGGTCACCACCGGGCGGTTGCGGTGGCCCCGCTTGGGGATTACCGGGACACGTGGCCGGCATCGTCGGTGGCCTGGGCGGTGTCGATGATCGGGGCGAGCCGGTCGACCAGCCGGGCGCAGCGTGCCCGTTGCCGGTCGGCGAGGTGGGCGATCCGCTGGTAGCCGCCCGGCGTGGGCTCGATGTTCAGCCAGCCCGGCTCGGTGCTGGGCGGGCCTTCGAGCCGTCCGGCGCCGGCGCGGGCCTCGGCGGCGGCCTGGGTCCACCGGTCCCGGGCGGCGGCGAGGGCGTCGTGGATGGTGTGGGCATCGGCGGTGGACACCAGCAGCGGCAGCAGCTCGTCGCCGGGCGCCGGTCGCCACGCGATGCCGTCCTGGACAAGCGGGTTGAGGTCGCGGCGGCGGATCCATGGCCGGGTGCCGTCCGGCAGCGGCTGCCCGTCGCGGTCGGGCTGGTAGATCATCGTGTGGTTGCCGCCGGCCGCCTTGGCCGTATACATGGCGGCGTCCGCGCACGCCCGGGCGTAGTTCGCGTCGCCGCCGCCGGACTCGGCGATGCCGACGCTGGCGCGGGGCTGGATGCGGTGTCCAGCGATGATGGCCGGCCCGACCATCGCCACGCCAATCGCGGTCGCCAGCTCGTCGGGGCTGGTGGCGGGGGCCAACAGGGTGAACTCGTCGCCACCCTGGCGGATAAGGCAACCGCCGGGCGGGACCGCTGCGGCCAGCCGCTGCGCGATGGCCGTGAGGTACTGGTCGCCGGCGGCGTGTCCGAAACTGTTGATCGCGTTGAGGCCGTCGATGTCGGCCAGCGCCACCGTCAGCTGCGTGCCGTCGACGGTGGCGGCACGCAGCAGCCGGTCGGCGACCGCCCGGGTGGGCAGCCCCGTCAGCGGGTCACGGTGGGCCTCGGCGATAGCGGCACGCATACGCCGCCCGTACCGGGCTGCCGCGGCGCCGAAGCCGACGGCGTAGGCGGCGATGGTCGCGAACACACCGACCTGCGCCAGGACGGTGTGGCCGGTGACGATCGCCAGGATCGTGGCGGCCGGCACGACCAGCACGCCGAGGGCGGCCGGCACGACCAGCACGCCGAGGGCGGCCACGGCCAGGGTTCGGCGAACGGCTACCGGGTGGTGCCCCCCGTCGCTGGTCGTGGCTGGCGTTTGCTGCGCGGGTACGCGCTGTGCCGGTGGGGCACCTGCCATGTCGAACTCCTTTGTCGTGTGGGAGTCCGGGCACGGCAGCAGCCGCGCCCGGGACTCGCGTCAATGCGGGTGTGGCCGGGCAACGGCCGTGGTTGATGCTCAGCAGGGCTGCGCTGGGTCGCCGGGTGGTGGTGATGCCGGCTTGCGACGCGCGCCAGGTGCCTGCGCGGGTGATTGCCGCGCTGGATTAGCTTCGGTGGCCCTCGCCTTCGGTGGTCCGGCCTTCGATGGTCGGGCAGGGGCCGGCGGCCATGGCGGCGATGTGCGCCGGGACGGTGCGGGTGCCGGGCCCGTTGTCATCGAGCCAGCCGGCCAGCAGCTTGTTGGACTCCGCGACGAACGCGATGTCGGCGCCGGGCGCCAGGTCTCCGGTGGTGACTTCCGGATACTGTTCGGCGAACGTGGCCCACATCGCGTCGCGGGCGGCGTCGGCCGCCTGCGCGAACCGGGCACGCCGCGCTTCCACCTCGTCGATGACCGCGACGATCAGGTTGACGAGGTCGTGCGTCGTGGTGTGCTCGGGCACCGTCACTGCCCAGGTGTCGTCGCTGTCGGGTCCGACAGAGAGCTCGCTGGTGTCCGCGGACGGCTTGTGGCGGCCGGGTGCTTCGAACCAGCCCGGTCCCGCGGATACCGACCAGCGCGGGTCACCGGATCGGTCCGGGACCTGCCGGCCGGCGTAGAGGGTGGCGGTGTTGCCGCCGGTGTGCTCGACGTAGGCGTGATGCCCACGCTGGTGCAGCGCGTCGGCGACGGCCTGCAGGTCGATGCGGGTGGGTTGCCGGCCGGTGTTGAACGCGTACCGCAGCTCGTCGAGCAGGTCGGCGTCGGCCTGCTCAGGCAGGCGGGTACCGGCCATGCCGCGCGCCTGAGTCCGCAGCTCGTCGTCGGTGGGCAGTGGCGTGCCGTTGCGTGCGCTGGCCTCACCCCACGCGGTGAAGGCGTCGAGCAACGCGAGCCACTGCGGGTCATTGGCGTCCATGCGGTGGTTCCTTTCAGTGGTCGTGGTGAACCGCTGTCACGCCCGCAGCTATGTGTACCGGCGGCTGTCGGCGTGCTGCGGGGGCGCTCGGCGGACAGCGGCGCGGGTTGGTCGTGGTGGCAGGTGGTGGTCCGGCGACCGCGGCAGCGCGGCGATGGGTGAGCGGGCGGGGCGCCGGCCGCGACGACAACCCCTCGTGCGCCGGGGGTGGTGGCTGGCCCGGTCCGGGCCAGGCCATGGGGCGCCGCCGCCACGGACGGGCCCAACGGTGTGGATGTCACGGTCGCCTTCGTCAGTGCGGTGAATCAGCCGCTGCGTGTGTGCGACGTTGGCAGGCGCGGCATGCAGCTCGGCGGCTTGGCCTGTCACGTGTGCGATGGCGGCTGTGTCGTCCGTGACACCGGCGGAGTCGATGAAGACGCTCACCTCATATGGCTCCCCCCGCGTCGGCGACGAGGAGCACCAGGTTCGCGGTGCCGTGCGGCGACGACCCGCTGTATGGCGGCCCAGCTGCCGATGCCGCTGTATCGCACGACGTGCGTGGTCACGGCGTTGCTCCGGTCGGGTTGCCGGCGGCGCGCCGCTACGGTGCGGCTGCGCGGCGGTGGGCGGGCTACGGCTTGCCCAGGCCCAGCCGGCCGCCGATGACCGGGCCGAGCCGGACCGAGGCGACCGCGGCGGGCAGGTGCCGGCGTTCCCAGCCGTGCAACGCGCCGTCGAGGTCGGCGCCGTACTTGCGGTGCTGGGTCAGGGCGGCGACCAGGCCGGCGGCCTGTTCGATGCCGTTGTTCGCGCCGCGAGCGGTGTGCGGCCTGACGGGGGCCAGGGCGTCGCCGAGTAGCACGGCGTGCCCGCCGCCGACCGGCCACACCATTGCGGTGGGCGGGTCGATGTCCATCACCGGCACCGCCATCCGCCTCTTCGTGGTGTATACGACGGTTGCTTGGTCAGGGGGAAGGTATTGCTCGGCGTTGGCGTCGACGTGTACACGGGCCGCGGGGCTGACGTGCTGGGGCAGGGCGAAGACCCGCCGCGTCGGCGGGGCGCCGAAGTGGGCGGTGTACAGCGGCGGGGTGGCGTTGAGGTAGAACGTCCAGTCAGCGCCGCCGGGCACTGGGGCGATGTTGAACTGCACACCCGGCCCGGGTTCGAACCTTAGGAAGTCCAGCAGGTTCGACGATGCTGAGGTGTCGCCGCGGTGGGCGACGTAACCGGCGTAGCGCAGCGTGCGGCCAGGGTCAAGCAGGCGGCGTCCGGTGGACGACCGGCCGTCGGCGAACACCACTAGGTCGACGCAGTCCTCCCACCCGTCGGCGAAGTGCAGCACCGGCCGGCCACACCGCTCCGTCAGACCGGTGACGCGGGCCCCGGTGTGCAGCACGTCGGCGGGCATGCGGGCGGCCAGCGCAGCGTGCAGCAGGGTCCAGGTGGTGAACCGCCCAGGGTAGACCCGGCACACCGTGTCGCCCGGGCGGCGGCCGTGCACGGAGATCTGCACGATGTTCTCGGTGTGGTACTTGACGAATTCGTCTTGGTCGATGTCGAGCCGGTCGAGCACGTCCAGAGCCGCGTGTTCCAGCGAGATGAGGCCACCGCCCAGCGGTGCGGTGGCGGGAAGGGCCTCGTAGACCGCGAGACGATCGAAGCCGGCCTGGATGAGCAGCAGCGCGGCGACCGGACCGGTCAGCGATCCGCCGATCACGGCGATCCTGGGTTGCCGCCTGGCGGCCTGGCGCGGCGTGCGGTGGGTGTCGGTGGGGTTCTCGGCGGGCTGAGTAGCGTGGTGCTCGTGGCCCATGACGGGCTCCCTTCGGGTGGGCGTAGGGGGCCTGGGCGCGGCCATCTGGCCGTGCCCGGGCGCGCGCGACGAGGCGCAAGAGGTGGCCGGGCAACGGCCAAGCGGTGCAATGACGCGGTGCGGTGGTGATGTGCTGCGGTCAGGCGCCGTGACGGCGCGTCAACAAGGTCGGGTGACCGCGGGCGCTGCCGCGGTGGTCGTGCGCGCGCGGCGTGCGGCGCGGTCGGCGAGCACGGTGCGACGGCTGGTGCATGTGGACGGTCCCGGGCGACGCGTTTCGGGTCCGCGTCTTCCTGCTGGCGCCTGGGCGGCTGTCGTCGCCGGTGGCGAGCCGGCTAGCCGGTCGAGTCCGGCGTGTACCAGGTCTTGATGAGCTGGCGCATCACATAGGCGGTGAACGCATCCCGGTCGGCGCTGGTCCGCAGCGTGCGCGCCGCGTCGATCAGCGGGGTGAGGGCCTCGTCGATCGCGTTGCGCTGCGCTTCTTTGCGTTCCTGCGCCAGGCGGGCCAGCCGGGTACGTGCGGCGGTGTCCTTGGCCCACAGCTGTCGGCGCAGCTCATCCGGCGCGTATCCGTCGCCGGTGTAGGTCGGTGTGCCGTAGAGCGTGGTCGATGAGCTGTTGCGGACGACCCTGGCCGTGTAGTAGCTGCCGATCGCCCAGCTGGCGGTGCGTTTGAGCGCGTACAGGCCCTCATAGCCGTGCGGGTCGATCCAGGCGTGGATGCGCTTGTCGTTGCGCACGCGGATCCCGCCGTAGATCCAGCGTTCCTTGCTGGTCGGGACCTGCTCCTCCGCAGGTTCTGGCGGTTGGTTGCTCACCGGTCGGTGATCCCTTCCCGCCGTAGCCCTGCGAGGAGGGCGGCCAGGGCCCGGCCGGCGTCGCTGTGCTCGTCGGTGTTGGACTCGGCCTGCAGCGCCGTCCGGGCGGCGTGCACCAGTTCGGCGAGGGTCGGTGTGTCGGTGTAGTCGGCCGTGATGATCTCGACCTCGGGTTCGCCGACGGCTCGGTCCTCGTTCTGGTGGTCGGTGAGCAGGTCGGCGAGCCGGTCACCGACGGCCCCGTGCAGCGACGCGGGATCCGCCGCGAGCTTCCTGTACGCCTCGCCCGGTGGCGGCGGCGACCGCGTCGAGTGCCACCTGGTGGGTGTAGGTCTCGGTGAACGTCCAGGTCAGCGACAGCTGCGCCGGGGTGGTGGGGGCGCTGGTCGCTGCCGGGGTGTCCGTGCACAACATCGAAACTCCCTTGCAGATGCGTGAGGCCACGCGCAGCGCGTGGCCATGGGCTGGGACCGTCCGCAACGGACGTTGTTCGGTGGGGCCGTCAGCTGCGTGCGGGTCGGGTGACCATGCGGGTGTTGCTGGTGGACACGCTGACGGCGAGCAGGAACTCGAAGCGGCGCTTGCCGCGCCGGACGCCGATACGCAACTCGTCGCGGTGCAGGCCGGCTGCGGTGAGGTGGTCGGTGTTGGCGTCGGTCCGCCAGTGCACGGCGATCACGTCGCCGACGCGCAGAAATGCGGCGACCGAGCGCCATACCTCGTCGAGCCGGGCCGGATGGATCGTGTGGCAGGCGTTCGTGCCGGGCAGGGTGTGCTCGTGCCATTGGCGGTGTTCGTCGAACCCGACGATCGTGGCGTCGATCTCGATGCGTCGCCGCCGGTCGACGGTGTCGCCGTCGGGGAACAGCCGTTGTTCGGTCGGTGTGTAGATCCGCGGTTCGGCGAACGGCCACGTGGTCAGGCAGGCATCGAGGTAGCCGTGGCCGTTCTCGGACTGGAACGACACGCGGTCAGCGCGTTGCAGCGCCTGCACGTCGCTGATGTAGAGCAGGCCGCGCTGCGCTTCGTCGTGGTCTGCCGGATGGGTGTGATCCGATTCGATGCGATGCGGGTCGGTCATGGGTAGTTCCCTTCTGGTATGGGTGTCCGGCCGGCGCCGGCTGCGTGCCGCCCACCGGCGCCCGGCTGTGTGCGATGGCGGCGAGGATGGCGGCGCGTCGAAGGGGAATCGGCTGGGACCTGGACCGCGCTGGCGGGCCGCGGGCAGTGGCACGAGGGCGCGCGGGGGTCGCTGTGCGGCGGTCAGGCCGGCTTCAGGCGAGCCAGGTTCCGCTGCAGTCGAGGGTTGGCCCGGGAAATTCGTAGACCGGCTGGCCGAGCACGGCGACCTGGATGATGGCGTCGGCGAGTTCGGCGTCGATGTCGGTGGCGTCGTCGGTGGCGTCGGCGTCGCGCACGAGCATCCGCGCGTCGGAGCGGTCGTCCCAGTTGGGGACGCCACCGGCGCTGATGGCGTGCAGGGCTTGCTCGATGTCGTCGAGGGTGATCGGGTCGTCGGTGGCGTCGACGGTCAGCGAGGCGTCGGCGATCTCGGTGTTGTCCGGCGTTGGCAGGACCGCTCGGTACTGCAGGACCCGCGTCCAGGGGCCGAGCCCGCCTTCGACGGCGGTGATCACGATGTGGGTGAGGAACTCGGCCCGCTGCGGCGTGCGGCGGGTCGTGGTGGTGGTAGCCATGGCGGCCTCCGTTGCGGTCTGTTGGTTGTGGATGCGCGAAGGGCCGGCCGGGCGGGGTTGCTGCCTGGCCGGCGGGTGGGACGACGGATCGGTGCGGCCGGTGGTCAGGCCGGCTGGGGGTCGGGTGCCGGCCGCGGGCCGCGGCGGGGGTGGCGGGTGTACGCCTCGCACAGCCGCTGCTCATGCAGGTGGGCGCGGCGCAGGTAGCGGCGCACCGGGGCCGGGGTGGACACCCAGACCCCGCTGATGTTGGCCGCCCAGGGGTAGACGTCGATCTGGTGTCGGGTGGGCCGGTCGCGCCAGCGCAGCCGGGTGACTAGGTAGTCCTCGACCATCTGGTATGGATAGTCGTCGCCGGACAGCTGCCAGTGCCGGGTCAAGGTGGCCTCGACCTGCTCGACGGTGTCGCCGAGCGCGCGCAGCAGCATGCTGGCGTCCCGGCGGCGCAGGTCCGCGAGGGTGCGTCGCTGCCGGCGGGCGGCGCGGTCCAGGTCGGCGCGGCGCCGTCCCCGGTCGTCGCCGTCGATGGCGAAGAACGTGCGCGGGTCGACCGTGCAGCCCAGGTAGTAGCGGCACATTTTGGCCAGCCGGCGCAGCAGCGCGGACAACGGCATGTCGTGGTGTTCGCGCCACACGTGGCGGGCAGGCCGGCCGATATCCGACGTGGTTTGGACGGCCAGGTACCAGACCGTGATGGCCGTGCGGGCGATCGGGGCGATGTGCTGGGCGGTGAGCGGTGGGACGTGCATGGGTCTCCTCCTCGATGTTGGTGGTGGATCGGGGCTGGACATGCAAACCGGCCGAGCGGCCCAGTTGGGGTTGGTCGGCCGGCGGAAGTCGCCGCGGTTGGGTGTCTGGTCAGGCTCCGTGGACGGATCGGCGGCTTCGGTCGCGGTGGCGGGACACGGCGATGTCGAGGCCGGTGCCGGAGAGGATGACCGTCAGCGTGGTGAAGCCGGCCTCGGCGGCGGCGCGCAGCTGGGCGATCAACGGGTTGTCGGCCGGCTCGTGCAGCGGGAGCGCTTCGATGAGCGGGCGTTCACCGTGCAGCAGGTGAACCTGTTCCAGCCAGGGGTCCCGGGCGGGCATTCGGCGGCGAACGCGGCCGGCCGGTCCAGGCTCCCGGGCTGGTCGGCGGGCTTCGATCAGGCCGGCAGTCCGTTGCTGCTCAGCCACACGCCGTTGCCGACGCCGCTGGACAGCAGCAGCGTAGGTCCGGTGAAGGTGGAGCGGCTGTAGCGGTAGAAGTGCCAGTCGGCTGCGATGGCGTGTTCCGCGAGGTCGTGGACGGCGCTGAGGTCGAAGGAGAGCCGGATGGTCATTGTGTACCTCCCTGTGATGTGGGCTGGTGCTCGGGCAGGCGCAGTTGATCGGGGCTGCGATCACCCAGCGCTTGGCTGGCGGGTCCTGCTCAGGCCGGGATCGCCACGGCGACGAGCGGCACGTCGGGGTGCAGGTTGGCCAGGTGGGTGTTCGCGGCGGTCAGGTACGCCAGCTGGTCGGCGAGCCGTTCGCTGCGGGCGGTGAGCCATCCGCCGTGCTCACCGTCGGCGGGTGCCAGACCGTCGGCGGGAACCGCGGCCAGCCGCGCGAGGTTGACGTACGTGCCGTAGCCGGCCTGCAACGCCTCCAGCGCCGGTGTAGGCAGCTCGACGAGCCGGTGAGGCAGGGCGTTGAACGCGGTCATCGCGAGGATGCGCGGCTGGGCCAGGTAGTCAGCCTTGGCCCGCTCGACCGGGTACCGGCGCGGGTCGGCGGCGTGTTTGTCGGCGAAGAACCAGAACGGTTGGGCGGGTTTGGTGCCGGCGACGACCCGCTGCCACAGCAGCCACTGCGCGGCGGCGGCAGCAGCCGCGTTGCGGCGCATGCAGTCCAGGTCGAGCAGCCGGATCGGGCCGCCGGAGGTGATGCCGTTCCAGCGGTCGATGAGCTTGCTGGCCCGGCGGGTGCGGGTCACGAAGTGCGGCATCACGCCGCCCGCGGTCAGCCCGCGCATACGCAGCTTGGTGGTGGCCAGTTCGGGCAGGAACCGCGGTTCGGTGTACGGGGGTAGGCAGACCACAACGGTGCGCACCGTGTGCCCAAGGCGCGCGGGCTGGTGGCTGTGCCGGGTGGACTGCGTTGTCGGCGGGGTGTGCGTGCGCGTGCTGCGCATGGTTGCCTCCTATGTGCTGGTTGGGTTGTTGCACGTGGGCGCGCGAAACCGGACCCCCAGGGACGGGGCCAGATCGGTTGCGTCGAGACGCGCAAAGGGAAGACCCGTGTTCGGGTCTGGTGAGGTCGGCGGAGGCCGACATGGGCGACCGGGTGTCCGGTCGTGGGCGGCGTTGGCCGCCGGGGGATGGTGCTGGTTGGCCCGTGCGGGCCGGGCGACCGAAAGGTCGCTTGCGGCCTGATGGCCGCGGGTGGTGTTCGTCGGCGCAGCGCCGACGTGAGGGTGGTGCCGGGTAGTTCGGCTCGACCCAAAGGTCGAGATGGTACGGGTGGTGCTGGTGGGCGGATAGGCCCGGATGGGAATGTCGCGGCCGACCGGCCGGATGGCGGGTGGGCGGTGCGGGGTCCCTTCCGTGGCGGGCTGCGCCCGATGGTGGTGCGGTGGTGCATGGGGGGTTTCTTAATTTAAAAGGAAGCTCTCACCGTAGCCGCCCAACCCAACCGGGAAACGATCATGCAAGCGGGTCGTCAGCTACCCGGTGAAGGGATGCTGAGCTGGGCAGTTGGGTGCCGGCGGGCCTCCAGTTGGGTGCCCGTCGGCGGTCGATCCAGTTGGGTCAGTTGGGTTGGTTGGGTCAGTTGGGTGCCTCCGGCCCGGGCCGGAGGTGGTCACCTCGTGCGTGATGTCGGGGGCGCCGTACGGGTACGCGGCGCGCCACCCACACCGGGCGGGTGGTGATGGTGCGGGGGTGTGGCAGCCCGTGCGGCGCGGCGGTGGGGAACACGTCGATGGCGTAGTGCTCGTCGGGGCAACTGGCCTCGGCGACCTCGACGGTGAAGGCGACGACCAGGGTCGCCATGCAGCTCCAGCTGCTGGTTTCGACGCTGTCGCCGGGTCGGCATCGCCGGCGTCGGTGGCGTCCGCGCGGTGGTCGAGGTACGCGACAGGCCGGTCGGTCACGCCGAGGGAGCGCCACGGCGGTACGGCGTCGCGGTCGGTGCGGGACAGCGTGATGAGCGTGCCGTTGGTGCGCAGCGCGGCTTCGACCCGCCGCCGCGGCGGCCACCGCGTCGGGTGCGTCGATGTCGCCGTCGAGACTGACCTCGATGGTCAGCCGCCATCGCACGTTGAATGCTGCGGTGAGCAGGCGGCGGCACAGGTCGGCGAGCATGCCGCGGGTGTCGCGGCGGTGGTAGGGCAGCCAGAGCTGCGCTCGTCAGTACGGTTGCGGTGCGCCGCCCGGCGGCGTCCGGCCGTCGTCGGGTTCCGGGCTGCTTTGCAGGTTGGTGGGCATCAAGAGTCCTTGCGGTCGTTGTGGTTGCTGGGCGGTGGTGGGCGGCGCCGGGCCGCCCGGCAGGTGGGCGGCCCGGCGCGGGTTCGAGACGGTGTGGGGCTGGTGCGGGGCTGGTTTCAGGGCCCGGTGGGGTCGGGATGGTCGCGCAGCAGGTACAGCGGGTCCTGCTGCGCGGTGGGCGGTCCGGGGTTGTAGCCGCCGCCGGGGGTGAGCCGGTCGGGCAGCTCGGACAGCCGTAGCCGGCGCCGGCCGTTGCCGACGATCCGCCAGACCGGGCCGGCCGGCCCGGCGGCGCGGTCCCGGGCGGCGGTGGCCACGACCAGGCCGCGGGTGGCCTTCGGGGCTGCGGCCAGGTGCTGGTGCAGGTGGGTTTCGATGGTGGTGCTGGGCAGCCAGAACAGCACCGGCCAGGCCGGGCCTTCGGCGTCGCGGACCTTGGCGTAGGAGGCCAGCTTCGCGGCCCGGTCGGGGTGGTGCATGGTGCCGGTGTCGTGTTCCAGGAAGAACGCGACCCGCCGGTCGGCTTCGGTCCACACGCCGTGCCCGTCGGGTCGGGTCTCGTGGTTGATCTCCTTCGCGGTGTGTGCGCTGGACCACCAGCGGGTCAGCCGGGTGTCGGGATGGGCCCGGCTGTGCGCGAGGAGGTCGACGAAGAACTGGTTGACGCCGTCGTCGTGCTCGACGTGTCCGGCGCTGGTGGTGGCGGCGTGCGCGTCCTCCAGCTCGCGCACGGCCCGGGTGGTGGGTGCCTTCTCCCCCTTGTGCAGCGCGACGTAGCGGGCCGACAGCCGTCCGGGCACCCAGTGCACGGGCAGCCGGCCGCGGGTGGGGTGCACCGGCATGAACCAGGTGACGAAGCCGAGCCGGCGCAGCACGTTGAGCCGGTTGCGGCAGGTCCGCACCGACGTGTAGAGGACGGCCGCGATCTGCTCGGTGGTAAGGAACCGATGCTCGGCGAGCAGATGGGCCAGGACGTAGTCACGGGGTTGCAGCCGCCAGGAGATCTCGTGGAGATCGCTGGCAGTTCTGGCAGTTGGGGACCTGCGGGGGGTAGCGGACGGGCGGGTACGCCCCACCCCCGACCGGAGGATATCCCCCGCAGGGGTATTTCCGGGTTGGCGTTGATCGTTGGTCATGGGTCCTACCAGGCTGGTTGGGTGCCCGCGGGCACGGTTGAGCACCGACCGGGCGGCACGGCGGTTCACCCGGGGGTTGGCTCGGGGGTTGGTCCGCCACGCCGCCCAGCCGGTGCGGTTGGGTTGGGCTGGTGGTTGGTGGTCAGGCCGCTGCGTCCCGGTCGTCGGGGTGCACAGCGTCGGGGTCCGGCGGTGGCCGGTGGGCGAGCTGGTCGATGCCGGACGGCTCGTACGGTTCGGTGCGGGCGACCGCTTGGCGCAGCGCGGTGGTCTCACCGACCATCGGCAGCGGCGCTCGGGTGCGCAGGGTGAACGCCGCGGTCTCCCGGGAGTTGACGACCAGGCGCGCGGCGGCGGTGTAGGCGTCCAGGTGGGACAGGTCGAACTCGTCGAGCTCCGGCAGGGTGTGCCGGGCCAGTTGGTGGGCGTCCTCCGGCGAGCACGAGAAGTAGATCTTGTTTCTGGCGTTCGCGGACAGCGCCAGTTGGGTCTCCCGCGGCAGTTGGGTCAGGTTCTGGTGGGCCAGGACCAGCGACAGGTGGTAGCCGCGGGCCTCGGCGAGCATGTCGCCGACCGACCCGGCCAGGTTGAGCACGTTGTGGGCCTCGTCGACGTACACGCTGGCGTCGCGGCGTTGGTCTTCCGGGATCCGGGCCCGGGCGGTGGCGGCCTGCCACACGCTGGCGAACACGAACGACCCCATCAGCCGGGCGGTTTCCTCGCCGAGCTGTCCTTTGGGCAGCCGGGCGATGAGGATGCCACCGCGGTCGAGCACGGTGCCCATGTCGAAGCTCGACTTGGCCACGCCGAGGGTGCGGCGGACGAAGTCGCGCAACAGAAAGGCCCGGAGCCTGGCGAGTACCGGGCCGATGACTTGGGCGCGCAGCGGTGGTGGGGTGGACTCGTACCACTGCCAGAAGCCTTTGAGGCCGGCCGGGTCGTCCAGGTCGACGGTGAACCTCGCCCGGAACTGTTTGTCGTTGAGCAGGGGTGGGACGTGCGTCAGCGTGGCGTTGGCGTGGCGCATCAGGGTCAGGCAGGCCACCCGCAGCACGTCGTCGATTCGGGGCCCCCAGTGCCGTTGGAAGATCTTCGAAAAGATGGAGACGATGTTGTCCACGACGAGGTCGTCGTCGATGCCGGACAGCGGGTTGAGGGTGGCCCCGCCGGGCTGGTCGGGGTCGATGAGCACGAGCCGGTCCGCGACGGAGGCGGGTAGCCGGTCCAGGATGTCCAGGGCGAGGTCGCCTTTCGGGTCGATTACCACGACGCCGCGGTGGGCGTTGACGTCGTCGATGACCATGTGGCACATCTCGGTTGACTTGCCCGAGCCGGTGGAGCCGAGCAGGTGGATGTGCTGCCGCGCGTCGACCACGTTGAGCGCCACCGAGTGGCCGCCGACCTCGGCCCGGCCCAACACTTTGGTGCGGCGTCCGCCGGTCGGGATGGACACCGGCGCCGGGACGGCCTTGGCGCGCGCCCGGTCCAGGCCGGCCACGGCGACGTCGGTGGGCAGCCCGGCGACCGCGGCCACCTCCGAGGCGGACAGCAGAAAGCCTCGGCTGAGCCGCCGTTCGGCCAGCACCAGCGCGGGCGCACGCAGCCTCCTGCGCCGGAGGCGATTGCGGCCGGTGTAGACGCCGTACGCCGCGGCCAGGCCGTGGGCGAGGGTGGTGAGTCGTCGGGTGATGACGTCCGGGTCGCCGTCCTGACGGGTGGTCACAGCGGCGACCGCGTAGCGGATCGCGACCTCCCACTGGGGACTGACCGTCTTGTCGATCGCGGGGCGGGCGTCGCGGTCGCGGACCGGGTCCGGCGGCAGCTGCTGACGCCCGTACGCGGTGGTGCGGTGGGTGTGGGTGCGGGTCGGGGTCAGGAGTTCGGTGACGATGTTCAGGCCGCCGCGCAGCCAGGTGGTTGGATCGAGCGGGCCGCCGCCGGGTGGCCGGCCGGTCCGCAGTGCGGCGGCCCCTTTGCGGAGCCTGGCAACGCGGCGGGGCGGGGCCGGTCGGGCGAGGACCTGCACGCAGGCCCGTTCGGTGGCGTGCAGGCCGCTGCCGGCCGCGACGAGGGCCCGGGTTGGGTCGGCGTCGTGGTCGGTTTCCAGGGGGTACCAGGCCGGCAGCGCGGGCATCAGCGCGCCGCCTTCGGCGCGCGCCTGCTGCGGCATGGGCGCAGCAGCGTCGGTGACGGTGGCCGACGCGCCCGGCCAGGCGGCGCGTGCCGCCGCGGCGATCGGACCGGTGGGGACGGTGCCGGGTACCCACACGACGATGGTCAGCTGCCGCCCGGCCCACCGGTACTCCAGAGCCACGTGTGGCGTGCCGTACACGAGGCGCCGCCGCCACGATGGGGCGAGCAGCTCGTACACGTTGGCCCACCACGCCCCGGCGCCGGCGGGGTCGACCTCCGGCGGCGGGGTGATGAGGACCTGGTGGGCGTGGCGAGCCAGCCGACGGTGCCGGAGGCTGCGGACGGCGGCATCGGCCGCGATCGCGGCGACGATCGCGGCGACGAGGACACCGGCCAGCCAGGGGCGGTGCGCCACCCATCCAGCAGTCTGCTGGATGAGGTGGACGAGATGCGACTCGGCTGGCGGTACAAACGGCCGTGGGGTCGGCGAGGGGGTTGGAGGCATAGCATTACTCCGGTTTCTGGTTGGGTTAGAGGTCGGGGTCATCGATGAGGTCGGCCAGTCCGGCGCAGAGCTGGTGCTCCCGCGCGGAGGCGACGGTGGCGAACGAGACGCGGTGCGAACCCGCAAGAAGCAGCGCCTCGCCGCGACCGGCGGCCAGCAACATGCGGGCCTCACCGCCGGTGAGCGCGAAGGTGTCGGCGATCAGGTCGATGGCTTGCGGGGCTTGGCGCATCAGGATCTGCGTCGCGGAGTTGGCGACCACGGCTTGGCCCAGGTCGCTGCCGAGGAGGTCGGCGGCGTCCTGGGTGACCACCGCCACCCCGGCCCGCCGCTTGCGGGCGGCCTTGGCCAGGCGGTAGAGGAACTTGGCGCCTTCCCCGTCTTTGAGCAGGGTCCAGGCTTCGTCGACCACGACGAGGCGGCGGGCGCCGATCCCGTCGGCGCGACTGGACGTGGGGACGTCGACGTCGCGCCAGATCGCGTCGAGCGCGAGGAGCATGCCGGGCGCGCGGAGCTCGTCGGCGAGTTGCCGGGTGGACCACACCACGAGGTGGCCGCGTGGCCGGTAGGTGGTGGGGCCGTCGAACAGGTCCCGGAAGGAGCCTTCGGTCCACGGGGAGAGCCGGGCCGCGAGGTTGTGCGCGGCCGGGTTGGATTCCGCGGCCAGGCACGCGGCGAGGTCGCGCAGCAAAGGGGCGGGACGGGTCCACGTGGTGGGGTCGTTGCTGATCCCCGCCGCGGTGTAGGTGGCCATGATGGCCTTGTCCAGCGCGGCCCGTTCCGCGGGCGGGGGCTGCTGTCCAAACAGGACAGACACCAGCGTGTGCAGGAACAGGGCGCGTCGGGTCAGCGCGTCCGGGCGGCGGTCCCCGGCCGGGATGTCGAACGGGTTGACCCGGATGCCTGGGGCGCCGAGCTGGATGGCGGTACCGCCGACCGCGTCGCACAGCCGCAGGTACTCGTCTTCCGGGTCGATGATGCATACCTGCACCCCGTCGTAGAGCGAGCGCAGGGTTTCCAGCTTGACCAGATAAGACTTCCCGGCACCGGACCGGGCGAGGACGACGCTGTTGTGGTTGTCCTGGCTCCACCGGTCCCACCACACGACGCCGTTGGAGGCGGTGTTCAGCCCGTACAGCACCCCACCGGCCGGCACGCCCTCACCCGGCAGCGGGGCGGGCAGGTCGGCGCTGGCGAGCGGGAACGCCGCGGCGAGGGCGTCGGAGTCGAAGACCCTGCGCATCCGCAGGCTGTCGGTGGCGAGGGGCAGGGTGGAGGTCCAGCCCTGCAGCTGCCGCCAGGTGGCCGGCTGGGTGTCGAGCAGTACGGACGCTCCGGCGGCGCGGACCTCGGCGACCGCCTCGACCAGTTCCTCCTGGGTCGGGGCGTGCACGCACAGGTAATGGCCGACCCGGAACAGTCGTGCGGCGCCGCGGGCCAGCCGGTCGGCGAGGTCGGCGGCGTCTTCGGCGGCGGCGTCGGTGACCGGGTCGCCGAGGCGGCCCTTGTCCGCGTCGATGCGCCGGTTGGATTCCAGCCGGGCGCGTTGCCGGCGCAGCCGGGTTGCGGCGGTCGCGGCCGGGATCGGTTCGATGTGCTCGACGACGTCGAGGCGGCCGGGCCAGGCCAGCAGCGCGTCGAGCCAGGCGATGCCGACCTCGGGCGGGTACCCGGTGATGGCGAGGGTGGCGGTGTAGCCGTCGCCGACGCGCAGGTGCCGGGGCGAGTTCTCTACCGCGGCCGGGCCGACGGTCGCGGCCAGGATCGCCGCGTCGTCGCCGGCCTGAAACGAAGACCGGCGCCCCCTGGGGGCGCCGGCGGTGCTCCTGGTCGTCTTGGCTCTGGATCTCATGGTTGGGGCTCCTGGTCGTAGTGCGGGGCGGTGACCGCCTGGTGGGCGGGTGTGCGTGGCCAGCTGGCGTCGATGGCCTGGTAGGGGTCGACGGCGGCGGTGAGCACCGCGGTCGCGGTCGCCCCGTCCAGGACCCGGGTCTGGGCGCCGAGCGTCGCGAGGGCCGAGGCGGTGTGCTCGGCGCGGCGCATCGCCTCGGCGGCGCTGTGGCGGGTGGCGTTGGGTGCGCCGTGCGCGGCGCAGGCGATGGTGACGGTGCGCCACAGCGGGTCGCGCTGTTGCGCGACGTCGAGCAGGAAATCGGAGTAGTCGAGAGCCGCATCAGCGAGGGCCGGGTGCGGCAGGGCCTGGGCGGCTTCGGCGACGCGCAGGGCGTGGCTGGTCAGGTCGACCCGCTGGGCGGAGACGACGACCTGTACCGGGCCGGTCAGGCTGTTGAGCCAGCGGGCGTAGCCGGCGACCAGCGCCGCCTGCTCGCCGCCGGTGCGCAGGCCCACGTTGACGGTGGTCGCCGCGACCAGCACGGCGGCCGAGCCGCCGCCGAGGTCGATGATCCCGTCCTCGCTGACCGCCTGCGCGGGCAGCCGCAGCACCGATGGTCGGGGCTCGGTTGGCACGTCCGGCGCCCACGCGGGCGCCGCACTGGATCCTTCGGGGGCGGGTGCGGCCCGGCGGGGCGCCCGCCGGTGCATGATCGCGGCGAGGATCCACGCGTCGAGCGGCAAGCCGTCGCGGCGGCCGAGGGCGAGCGCGACGGACACGCCGAGCAGTGGGATGAGCATGAGCGCCACGATCGGCGGCGGGAGCAGCGCGCCGACCGCCTTGAAGATCAGGTAGCCGATCGCCGCTGCGGCGGCGAGGATAGCGACCTGACGCGCGGTCAGGCCCCAGACGATGCTGTCCGGAGCCTCGATGTCAGCGGGTACTCGGGCACGAACTTCAACATCAGCGTCCACAGTGGACTCCGTTCTTGCACAGGTTGATGGGGTGGGGTTTGCGGTGCCGCTTCGGCGGTGCCCGACCGCCGGGTCAGCGGCGGTCGGGCACGGCGGCACCTGCCGGGCTTGGGCGGTTTGGTTAGCGCCGCCAGGTCGGGCGTCGGCGGGGCATCGCGTTGGCCGGGTTGACGCCCGGCGGGATCTGTCGCCGCGGCTGGGGCGGGGCGGGCTGCGGCGAGGCTGGCGGGGTCTGCCAGGCCGGCCGGGTACGCGGCATCGCGGTGGCCGGTGTGGTACCGGCCGGCACCCGCGGGGATGCCGCCGGTGCAGGCTGTTGACCCCTCGCGGGCCGGCCGCCGCCGGTCTGCCACGCCGGCCGCGTCCTCGGCATCGCCGTGGCCGGATTGACGCCGGCTGGAACGACCGGGCGACCCGACGACGGCTGGCCACCGCCGCCACCACCACCGCTGCTGCCACCACCGCCCGTGGGCGTCGGGGTCGGCCGGCTGGCGCTCGGGGTGGGCCGGGTGCTCGGGGTGGGCCGGGGCATCCGTGGGCGCCAGTACGGGATGACCGTGTTGGCCGCCGATGACTGCCCGCCCGTCGCGCCGCCAACGGCACGGCCGCCGCTGGCGCCGCCCGCTGCCGCCGCCGCGCGCCCGCCGCGTCCGCGGAACGGCAGCCGCAGCAGACCGGTCAGCTGCTGCACGAGGACCATCCGCACGATCAGGCCGGCCACGTTGTGCCCTCCGCCGCCGCGGGTGACGTAGCGGCGCATCATGCCGGGGATCTTGATGGTGACCCACAACAAGCAGGCGACGATGAACAGGTTGAAGGTGCCGGTGGGGTCGTTCGGGATGCCCAGCGCGGCGACGTTGGCGTTGGGGTCGAGGAAGATCTTCAGGGTGGTTTGCAGGGCGAGGGCCTGCAGCACGACGGTGGCGAGGGTGGCCAGCATCGAGCGCCACCACAGCCGGGCCGCGCCATCGGTGAAGGGTGTGGCGTGGCACGCGAGGGCGACCGGGGACACGCCGACCAAGACGACGAGCACGCCGAGGCGTACCAGCCAAGTCACCAGCAGCATCCCGGTGAGCGTGGCGATGAACAGCCCGATGACAACCACGAGGAAGTCGTTGGCCGGGTTGTTCATCGAGTCGGTGATCACCCGCAGCAGGTGGGCGAACGAGTCGGTCGAGGCGACGCCGTCGCCGGTCAGCGCCTGCGTCAGCGCGTTGGCCAATACCACCAGTTGCTGGCAGATCGGGATGGCGAAGTTGGCGGCGACGAACCCGATGACCAGGCGTGGCGCCAGCTCGGAGATGCCGTAGCGGACCTGCACGGTCTCTTTGGTCATCACCACGATGCCGGCGGTGACGACGGCCAGGATGAAGCAGACGTTGACGATCGTCAGCGACCTGCCGGTGATCTCGATGACCTGCGGCAGTGTGGTGACGTCCGGGGTGCTGAACGCGGTCTGCGACAGCAGACCCCACAGCGCCTTAATGACGGCCAAGGTGATCCCGGCCAGCGCGGCGATCGCGCCGTTGATCAGCCACGCAGCCATGTCACGGCCTCAAGATGCTGTTGAGGATGGTGAGGATGACCGGCGCGAGCAGGGCCAAGCCGTAGCCGATGCCGGCGGACTTGAAGCTGCCCTTGGCCCGTTCGATCTCCGACGGGTCACCGCCGGCCATCAGGTATCGGGCGCCACCGATGCACAGGAACAGGGTGGCGACCGCACCGATGATGCCCATGATCCAGAAGCGGAGATTGTCGATGACCACAGGCAGGTCGTTGACCGCTGGCGGCGGGGTCGGGGCGGCGAACGCCGGGACTGCGGCCAGCAGGATGAGCGTGCCGGCCGCGAACATCGTGGCGGCCAGGCGGATGAGGTTGCGGTACATGGGTGGTCACACCTCCCGCCCCAGCGGCTGGGGCGTGTCCGGAATGGATGGGAGGCGTCACCGCGGATCAGAGCGGGGCCGTGGGAGCCTTGCTCCTTCACGGATTCCGAGTGGGTGGGGTGAACACGGCCATCTCTCGGCCGGCCCCGCCGTGTGCCCCGGTGGCGCGGGGAACCGCGGGCGACCCGGCCATCACGTGCCGTGTCTGGTGCGATTCCTTGCCCACCAAGGGCTTCAGTTGGGTACCCAACTCGGTACCCGCGCGGATTGGGACACCCAACTGGCACCCAACTGACCCAACTGGCCGCGTATCCGGCCGCCGCCGAGGTCCCGCGTGGCCGTGCCGCGCAGCGCGGCTCAAGGGCTCCAAGCGCGGACGGGTCGGCGGCGGCCGACGCCTGATGTCACGCCGCGCGCCGCGGCCCTGAAAACACAAAAGGCGGGGCGATGACCCTTGTCCTGGGTCATCGCCCCGTGGGCGGTGCTCGTGGCTTGCTGTTCGGTTGTGGGCTATCCGGGTGTGTGGGCCAGGGCGCCGCGCGTGCGCCGTCGGGTCCTGCCGCCGGTCTTCGGTATGCGTGCGGGGCGGACGGTGCCGGTCGCCGCCGTCTCGACGTCGGATCCGCCGTGGACGGTCCGGGTGGGTGCCGGGGCGGATGAGCCGTTGGCCACGGCGCGCGCGGCTTTCCGCGTGCCGGCGGTGACCAAGGCGTCCCAGTCCAATTCACCGCTGTGGACGGCCTCAACGAGACGCTGCTCGGCCTTGTAGCGCCACTCGCCGGCCTGGGTTACAGGGACACCAAGCTCGTCGGCCACCACCTGCAACGGCACCTGACCGAGTCGGGTCGCCGAGATCAGCAGGTGCTCCTCCGGGCCGATCACCGCCGCGGCCACCGCCCGCGCAAGCACCCAGTCCGGGTGGTCCCACGGATGCTGCGGCGGCAGCGACCAGGTCGCCCGGACCCGGATCGTGTCGACCTCCTCCTCGCGCTCACGCGCCAGCTTCACCGCGCGGGCGCCCGCGTCGATAAGTTTGCCGACGATCCGGCTCTCGGTCACGTCGATGGTGCGCAGCCGGTCGACGAACCCGGTGAGCAGTTCGGCGTCGCGGTCGCTCGAGTCGCCATGCCAGCCCTTCGCGAGCAGGCCGGCCATCCGGCGCAGCCCCGGCATGGCGATACCGGCGGCGGCGACCACCCAGGCGGGGCCGTCGCGGCGGGCGCGGATCACCAGCTCGCGCCACACGGCGTCACGGACCGGGCGTGGGGTGTCGTCGTTGATGAGGACAGTCTTGAGTTCGTCGAGGGGAAGAATGCGTTGCGGCAGGCCGGTGAAGCCGCGGCAGTCGAACGCGAGGGGGGCCGGTGAGCAGGTGAGCAGGTCGAACGCGCGTTGTGCGGCGTCCAGCGGGGTGGTCGGCCACGGCTTGCTCGTGGGCTTGGTCATGGAGGTGCTCCCCGTTGTCGGGTAGGTGCGCCGTCCCGACGTGTCGGCCGGTGGCGCCTGTCGCCCTCTATCGGCGCACGCGAACCCAACTGGTTGGCCAACCAGCAGGCACCCAACCCGATCATGGCGGTGAGCGGTGAACAGGGGCCCAGTTGGGTTGGTTGGGCCAGCTCAGCCCAGGTCCCCGGCGGGCATTCACACGGATCTCGGCCGCGCGGCGACTGTGCGCACGAGCCACCCAACTCGGCTTGTTTGCGCAGCTCAACGGGGTTGATGTCGCCAGTTGGGTAGCGCTTACCCAACTGGGCTGTCCAATCAGCTCAGCCGGACCCGCTCCGCCCGCCTGACCGTTCTCTCGCCGGTACGGACTGTTGATCGTGGCGCCGAGCGCGGCTGCGGGTAGAGGAGCCCTGGGCACGCTTGATACCTGTTTGTCGGCGCTGGGACCAGCTGGGATCATGGAGTCCACGCGGCCGAGTGGTCAGCGGAGCACCCCTGAGCACGAGGATGCGATGACCGGCAACGACGACGACTGGTGGACCGACGAAATGGGTCCGTCCTGGGCCGACAGACTGGTCGCGGCAGATCCCAGCGTCCTCGACGACATCAACGCGTGGTGGCAAAACACTTCACCGGTGCCGATGGTCGGCAGCCGGCATCACACCGTCCCGCGCTTCTACCTCGAACGGTTTGCCGCCGCGGATCAGTTGTGGGTACGCGACCGGGTGACCGGCGTCGGCCGTACGGAGAACATCAGCCGGGCGGGGACCATCCGCGACTTTTACACGTTCATCAACGTCAACGGCGAGAAGGACGGCCGGCTGGAACGTATCCTCGCCGAGGCCGAGGGCGGCGCGAAGGAGGTCTTCGACCGGCTCCTCAGCCCTCTCCAACGGCCGCGGCCGTTGAACGAGAACGAGTCGATGCGCGTCGCGCTTTTCCTCGTGTTCCAACTGCTCCGCACCCCAAGGCACCATCGCGAGGTCGAACTCATGGGCGACTACATCGCGCGTACGCAGAACCGCCATGTTCGCGGGATAAACCAGGTCCGGGTGGTGCCGGACCCGAACTTCCACCTCGAATACATGACCAAGGCGGTCTTCAAGCTCAGCGAGGTGTTCTACGGCAGGCCGACGATGCTGGTGACCATCGACCAGCCGCTGTTCATCACGTGCGACGAGCCCGTCATCCTGGTCACCTACGGCGATCGCAGCCACATCCGGCACCTGCCGACCTGCGGCAAGACGGCAAGGCGGCGGACGAAGGACGCGAAAAAGCCAGGCCGCAACCGCCGGCGCAACGCGGATACGCTCCACGTCTACCCGACGCGGCCGGGCGCCGCCCAGGCCGTCGAGGTCGGGCTCCCGCTGACGCCGCGGACGCTGTTCGTCATCGGCCCACGGGACGAGGACGGGCCGCTCCACCGGACGTTGACCGGCGCTGAGGCCGTCGCGCTCGCCGACGACGTGAACGGGCGTCTGATCGCGCAAGCATACGAGTGGGTCGCCGCCAACCCGGGGCACCCGACGTTCCGCGAGCTGCCGTTCCCGGCTCCCGGCCCGATCATCCAGGTGTGCGACGGCGGAACGGCCATGTCGCGCGACCTCGACCAGCCACCTTCGCCGCGGCGCCCGTCGCTGCTGGGGCGCGACCGGCCTGCAACAACTGTTTGACCGGCTAAAGAAGCGCGGCGTCGACGGCGGTTCCGCACGGAAGGCTGTGCTCGGCCCGGCCCTCGCGGCTGATCACCGCGACGAACCGCTCACGGCGGATCGCCGAGGCGGTCGGCAGGACGCGGACCGTCGCCGCGGCGCCGGGCGGGGCGGACACGGCCGCGTGTCCGTCGCGCTGCCAGTGCTCCCGGCCAGCGACCGCGGTCGCCAGCTCGTCCCCGCGTCCATGATCGAACCGTACGCCTCAGCCGAGCGGTCGGGCTGCTCACGCAGGTCGCGGCCACGGACGCCGGGAGGACCCGCCGTCGCCGTCACGTACCGGCCCAGGCCGCGCTGAGTGTCGGGAGAAGCTCAGTCGCCACGCTCGGGTCGGCGCAGGGCGGCCAGGCCGGCGGCCATCAGCAGTTCCTCGGCGACCGTGTCGACCCCGCCGGTCGCGTCGATCGTGACCGCGCCGTACCGGCGCCAGGCCGCCACGAACTGGGTGTGCGAGGCGAGCGCGGTAGCGAGGGTGTCACCGACCCGGCCGAAGTCGTTGCCCCGCCGGGGGCTGCCCATCCGGGTGCGCATCGTCTGCTGGTCGATCTCCAGCAGGAACACCGCGTCGAACCGGTCCGCCAGCTGCAAGGCGTTCCCGGCCCGCCCACAGATCCACACCGTGGGCACGTCCCGGCCGGCGGCCTCGGCGATGATCTCGTCGAGGCGGGCCGGATCCACCGCCACTCGTGGGCGGCCAGCCACGCGGCATCCGGCTGGTCAGGGCGCGTCACGCGAGCGCCGTCCAGGGCGGTCCACGCACACAGCCGGTCGTCGCCGTCAGCGCTGACCGCGTGATGACCCCACGCACTCAGCCGACGCGCCACGGTCGACTTGCCGGCACCGGAGACGCCGGTCACCAAGAACGCGCGCACGTCCGCCACCGTGCCACACCGAACCGCACGCCCGCTGACGCCGGGCCCGGTACCGGTGACCCGGTACCGGTGACGCCCGGTACCGGTACACCGGTACGCCCGCCGGTACCGGGCGGGCGGGAGCGGTCACCGAAACGGTCGCCCACCGGTACCGGTCGCGCGTACCGGTGCGGTACGCCACCGGGCGCCCGGCCGCCGCGGTACCGCCAACCGGTACACCCGGTCCCCGCCCTCGACCAAGCCGGCTCAGCTCAGGCAGCCCCAACCGGCGAGCAGCCGGGTTCTGACATTGGGGCTCGTCAATGCCGCCGAGCGCGGACAGTAACTGCGAGGCCGGATGAGGCATCGTCCGACGTGGACCTCGGCCTCATGGCCGCAGGTCGGGTGCGTCATATCGACGACTCCGCCGATGCTGCCCTCGGACGAGTGGCGCGCCGGCAGGCCAGTCCGCGACGGCAGCTCTGTGAGCTGGGCGTACACCTCACGAAGTGGTGGCGGCGAACGGTGTCCGGTCGGATCTGGCGGGGCCTCGCGGGAGCTGTCCGTTGGGGGGTCGGCCGCGTCCGTCGCGCTGTCCCGCCGGTACGCGTGGCCCTCCCGCCCTCCACCGGCCGGTCACGATGCGTTGATGGAAAGCGGAAGATCGCATCCCTCGCGGCGCCCGTAGGGGTCGCCGACACCATGCCGCCGGCAACCGGGGCGGCCGGTTGCCACCGGTACCGGACGCCATCCTGCGGCGTACCGGTACCGCCCGAACCGGTACGCGCGCTGGCCGGTGCCGGGCGCGCCGGTACCCCCGAACCGGTACGAGCGGTGACCGGTACCGGGTGGGCCGGTACCGGTCGTACCGGCGCCGGGCGGTACCGGTACGCCCCGCCGTACCGGTACCGGTGACCGGGTCGATCTTGGGTACCGGTCACCGGTACCGACTCGCGATCACCGCGCAAGACCGTATACCGGGCAACCGGCACCTACCGACGAGCTCCGGGATCATGCGTGCCCGAGTGATACCAGGTCAGCCGCCTCCCCGCGCCTGCGGGCTGGCCGGGGACGGGTTCCCCCACCCCAAGGGGGGCCGCGCGGCGGCCAGGACCGCGGTCGATCTTCGAAGGCGGCCACGCCTGGCATCGGAGGCGATCAGCGCCCAACTACACCGTTCGTATGGTTGAGTCCGAAACGGCCGGAATTGGTGTGCCAGTTGGGTTGCCGGCGACCCGCCAGTTGGGTACCCAACTCGCCGTTTGGGTAGCGGCACGGCCAACTGCACGCCAGTTGGGTACGGCCCAGGCGCCGGTTGGGTGGGCGGCGATCCCAGTTGGGTGCCGGTTGGGCGGGCGCCGACGCTGCACCACCGAAAACCGGCACCCAGTTGGGCCATGGGTGGGCGTGAACACAGCCAACCCGGCGCGGGAGCCACACCCGCCCATGACCACACGCAGTGCACCAACCTGATCGCGGCCCGGTCTCCTCCGGGGACCCGCGACGCGCGGCGCGACCCGCTCGACCTGGCACACCTGATCGCCGCCGGCGACATCGACGTCGTCCCCGGCGACCCGCCGGTACCGATCGCGATCTGGCGTGTCGCCGGCATCGACGCCGCCCTACGGCCACGACCTCGCCGACGGGCTCACCCCGCGGATGGCGGCGCTGCTGGTCGGCTCCTACACCCGGCCCGGCGACACCATCGTGTCGGTCGGCCACGATCCCGGCCCTCGCCGGCGCCGCCGGTGCCGGCGCACGAACCTACCTGGCCGTGGCGGACCCCGCCGACCTAGCCGACCTCGACCACGTCACCGGCACCGTCGGCTCGTCGTGCTGCGCTGGCCACCCGCCAGGCGGCCCCACCCGGTCAGCCCAGCCGAGGCGACCGACCTGTTCACCGCCTGCCGGACTGATCACCGCCGCGACGGCTGCACCATCGTCGCCTTCGCTCCGCTTGAGCCCGACGAGCACCTACGTCGAACACAATGGACCGCTCGATCCCGGCGGCGCGACACGCCGGACTGGGCTGGCTGCAACACATCGTCGCGATCACCGCACCGATCGCCGGGGAACGCATCACCTGGCGGGCCACCCCCGCCGACCCGGCCACGCTGCGGGCCGCCACCCACGTCAAGATCCACGTAGACCTGCTTGTCTTCGCTTCACGGCAGGGCCGCCATGGCTGACCCACGCGACCCGCATGTCGCACCCACCGACACGGCCACCGGCGGCGTGTCGCCGACCCGCCGATGAAGACACCCCGCGCATGCCGCTGCTGTCGGTCATCCTGGTCGGGCAGCGCAGCCTGGCCATGCAACGGCGCGGCCGGTTCGTGACCGGGTCCGGCGCGCACCCGGCCCGGATGGCCCCCGGACCTGGCCGCCACCCTGATCAACGACTACACCCGCCCCGGCGACCTGGTCTTCGACCCACTCGCCGGCATCGGCACCACCCTCGTCGAGGCAGTCCACGCCGGCCGCAACGCCATCGGCATCGAGTACGAACCCGGCTGGGTCGCCCTGGCCCGAGCCAACATCGGCCTCGCCCGCCAACAAGGCGGCACCGGCCACGCCCGGGTCCTCGCGCGGCGACGCCACCCGGCTGCCCCGCGGCGTCCCGGCCGAGCTGCGCGGCCAGATCAGCCTGGTGCTCACCTCACCGCCGTACGGCAAGACCATGCACGGCCGGGTCGAGCACCGCCGCGGCCCGCTGACGCAGATTCCACAACGCCTACAGCGAACACCGCGACCCGGCCAACCCCGACGAGGGCAACCTCGCCCACCGCGGACGCGCTGGCCTCATCGACGGCATCACCGCCGTCCTCGCCGGTTGCCTGCCGCTCCTCAACCCGGACGGTGTGATCGCCGTGGTCGCCCGACCATGGCGGCGCGACCACTACCTCGTCGACCTGCCCGGCCAGATCATCACCGCCGGCCAGGCCGCCGGGCTTGAGCTGGTCGCCTGCCGCCGGGCCGTACACGCCGCCGTCCGCGACGGCCGGCTCGTGCCCGGCATACCTTCTTCCAACTCCACGTGGCCCGCGCCAGCCGCAGCAAAGGCCTCCCGGTCAGCCTCATCCAGCACGACGACATCGCGATCTTCCAGCCGAGGCTGGAGCACGAACGTGGGTGGTCCCGGTGACCCGCCCACGGCGCAACCGGCGAGCACCCGAGCGAGACGCCGAACCCTCGGCCACCCGGCCCGGGCAGAACCCGACCAGTACCGCCGAGGATTCGGCCTCGCCGGACGACGGCGAGTCGCGCTACCGTCCCGACCCCGACCAGGCGGAGCAGAAGCCGCTCAAGGTCCGCATCGAGCTGCGGCTCGTGGACGGGCCCGAAGGCAAGAAGCTGCGCGCTCGGCAAGCAGCCGCGATCAGGGAGGCACTGCGATGGTTCGCCGAACACCGCGACCCGGGGCAGACCGACCCGATCAGCCAGGACCGGCCGGAGAGTAGCCGATGACCGACCCTGCGGACCTCACGCCCGCCGACGCGGATCCCGACGGGGAGATCGGTCTCCTGTCGTGGCTGCACACGGTCGCCGACCAGAATGTGCCGGCCGCACTCGGCCCTGCGAAGGTACCGGTGGCGTGGCTCGGGCGCACGTCCACCGAGGACAACCAGGACCCGACCCTGTCCCTGCCTCGCCAGTTGGACAGCTCGCGTCATGCACTGCCCGACGAGTTCGTCATCGTCGCGCACTTCTACGACGTCGAGTCCGGCCGCACCCTGGAAGAACTCCGCGGGCGGGGGCACGGCCACGAACAGTTCGATATCCCCATCCCGCGCGATGGCGGCATCGCCGACCTGCTCGAGGAGGCCCGTCGGCCCGACCGTCGGTTCGTCGCGGTCATCTGCGAGTCCATCGAACGTGTCGCGCGCACCACCTACCTCGGCACGAAGATCGAGTACGAGCTGGAGCAGGCCGGCGTCGCGCTCCTGGCCGCGGACGAAGGCGTGGACCGCGCCAGCATCCCCGCCCTTGCCGAGGGCAGCGGACCGGTCAAGCGGGCCACCCCAACGCTGACCCGGCGGGTCAAGCAGGCCATCTCCGAGTGGTACGTGCTCAACATGCTCGAACTGGCCTGGGGCGGGTTCAAGACCCACACCGACCAGGGCTTCAACATCGGCAAGCCGCCCTACGGCTACCGCGCCAAGCAGCTGCGCCACCCGGTCGAGGCCAAAGCGCTGCAAGGTCGGCACAAGCACAAGCTCGTCCCCGACCCGGTCCGCGGCCCGGTCGTCACCCAGATCTTCCAATGGCGTGCGCTGGAACGCCTCAGCTACCAGGCGATCGCCGACCGGCTCAACCTCGACCCCGAGCGCTACCCGCCGCCGGATCCCATCCCCGGCAAAGGACGCCGCCGCGTCGGCGCGTGGACCTATGGCTCGGTGCGGGAGGTCCTCGACAACCCCAAGCACACCGGCTACATGGTGTGGAACCGGCGCAAGAACCCTCGCAAGTCCCGCGGCGTGAAAGGCCGGGTCAACCCGCCGCACCAGTGGGTGTGGTCCCGCCAACCCACCCACGAACCGCTGGTCACCCGCAAGCTGTTCGAAGCAGCCAGCACCGTCGGCCGGTTCCGCCAAGGCTCTCGATCGGAGCCTGGCGCCAACAGCCACCCGAAGACCGCGCGCACCTACCTGCTGCGCTCCTACCTGTACTGCCACCTCTGCGATCGCCGGATGTGGGGCGGCACCAAACGGACCGTCACGTACTACCACTGCAAGAAGAGCGAAAAGAACCACGCGCATCTGCCGTGGTACGGCCAGCACCCGCCGCACGTCATCGTCCGGGAGGATCTGCTGCTGCCACCCGTCGCCCGTTTCTTCAAGAACCGGATCTTCGGTCCTGCCCGCAAGATCCTCCTCGAAGACAGCATCCCGTCCGGGCAGGTAGACCCTCAGCTGGACGCCCGCTGTGGAGCTGTCCAGGCAGACCTCGCCGACCTGCAACGCCGCCAGAGCAACCTCATGCGGGAGTTGGAAAGGTTCACGCCTAGCGGCGACCCAGACTTCGACGACGCCTGGCGCGGCAGCGTCCAGGCCCGCTTCGCCGCCAACGCCGCAGAGCAACGCTCCAAGAACCGCCTCCTCGTCGACCTCACCCGCGAGCAGCAAACGTCCGCGCCGCCCGACACCAGCCTCATCAACGCCCTACCGCTCGGCGCCATCGACATCACCCTGCTACCCGAGGAACAACAGCGACGTCTCTACGACGCGTTCCACCTCGAAGTCCGCTACGACCTTCCGACGCACGCGGTCATCTTGCGTGTGACCATCGACGGGGAAACCGCTCAGGCGCTCGTCAACACACTCGAAAGCCAGGGCAGACCACTGGAAGAGGCCGCCGCCTGTACGCGAGACGCGCCCATCCCAACGACGCCATTGCCTGCATCCTCCAACATGTGGGACCGTCCAACCCCCTTGTGGGGCGCTCTGCCGAGGACGCAAGGAACATGGCATCCGCGGACAGACTCTCGGGGACGATCTCGACTTGTGATCGAGCAGTGCGTCGCGCTACCCGCACTTCGTGGGCCGTCAGGGTCCGCTGCAGTTCGCAACGCCTCCTCGCCCGACGTCACCCGCGGGTCGGTACCAGGGTGATCAACCAGTGCACGACCTGGCGGTCCGCTCCGCCGCGGTCTCCTACGTGGACAGCGCCGACGGCACGCAACCACATGGCGTAACGAATTCGTGCCGCGCGGCAGCTAGGGCCTGGTTTCGCGCTCGGTTCTGCAGGCGGCCGATGTGCGCCGTCACCGCGGGAGCGTCCCAAGAAAGTCAGTTGGGTGAGCTATCCAGCCCCTGGTTGACTGGAGCGCCTGGACGCATGAACGAGGAAGGTATGAGCGGACCCGACAACACCACCGAGACCGTGCACGAGGACGCCGAGCTCCGCTCCGACCGGCCTCCCGCGCCATACCGGCACGACGCCACGCGGGTGCCAGCGCTGGCCCGAGTGGCCGATGCCGCGTGTGACGGGGTGACGGACCCGCACGAGGCTGGTCTGCGGGTGGAGGCGTTGGCGGCGCAGGCGGATCCGCAAGTGGACCACCCAGCGGCGATGGCGCTGCTTAACACATTCATGTACGTCATCAGGGTCGCTCCTGTCGAGGCGCAGCCGGATGCCAGGCTGGAGCCGCTTGATGGCGCATCGCTGTTGCCGGTGGCGCTGCGCGAGGCCGGGGACGACCTTCGCCGGCTCTGGCTTGAGCTGGCGACCGAGGTGAAGCATCCGATCGCACGGGCGCGGTGCTGGGACATCGTGTTCACCCTGCAGCTCATGCGTAACCGCCGGGATGCTGCGGAGCGGGCAGTCCGCGCCTACCTTGACGCTACTGCGACCCCGCTGTCCTGCCGGAATAAGGCCAGCGGATTGTTGCGGGCGTGGACTATGTCCCGGCTCGTTGGGCTCGGCGACCTGACTGATGAGATCACCACTGCCATGACGGTCCTCGCCGAGGAAGTGGTAACCCACCAGGACGATCCATACTCCGCGATCACCGTCCTTGGCGCGCTGATCGCCCCGCCGCCGCGCGACACCGCGCGTACCTCCGCCCCAGCGGTCGACGACCTGCTGGACCGCGCATTGATCACCTATCCGCAGATCCACATCATCAAGGACTTCGCGGTCCTGGTCCGCAGAAGCGCAGGCGGCGGCACGGCACGTGCCGAGCACGCCAGTCGGTACGAGGTTGGCGCGATGCTCGCCGAGGCAGGCACTGCCGCCGATCCGATGATCATCCGCACTCTGTTCAATGATGCTGCCGCAGCGGCACGGCGTCTCGGACTGAGCGACCTGGAGCAAGTCGCCGTCGCTCGTCTGCAGGCCGCGCCACCGCTGACGTGGGAGTCCACGGAGTACGCGATCACCATGCCAGCGGCGTTCTTCGATCATTACCTACCCGGGTTCAATACCGCCGCCGATTGGCGTCACGCCCTCGCGATCTGGTTGCATACCGGACCGCCCAGCGGGAGCCGGCGCGTCAACGAGGCGACCGCCCGGCAGGTCCTGCAGACCTCGGTGATCCACCGGCTGGCCACCACGGTGCTGTTCCGGGACGGCGACTTTCCCGCCCGCACCCTCAGCAGCGACGACGACATCTTCAACCGGGAACTCGTCCACGCGGAAACCCGGTACATGGACATGAATGGGCGGTTCCTGGCTAGAGCCTTACATCAGATCCGGGAGCGGTTCGGGATCCCGTCCCGCAACGACCTCGAAGCGTTCTTCCTCGGGTTCGGCGCGGCCCCCACACTGGTGACAGCCCTTGCCACAGCGCTGCAGCTGTACTGGGTCGAAGAGTACGACGCCAGCTGTCACCTGGTGGTGCCGAAGGTCGAGGCTGCGGCCCGTGCCCTTCTGCTTCAGCTGAACGAGCCGCTCTACCGCGCCGCAGTCGGCGCCGCAGTCGGCCAGTTCCCGGGCCTCGGCAGTCTCCTACCCTCGCTCCTCGACAACGACTTCGACCCTGACTGGGAACGCTTCCTGCGCACCTTCCTACTCAACGACGGCAGCAACCTGCGCAACCTCGTCGCACACGGATTCACCGACAACGTCGGCCCTGTCGAGGCCGGCCTGGCGCTCCGTGCCAGCGCACTGCTTATCCTGCTCAGCACCGAGCACGCCGCCGACCGCGACGCCGCAGCGGTGCGAGCAGTCCTGGCCACGCCTCACGGCACCACGCCCCGCCGCCCATGGCGGCAGCGCCTCACCGCCGCGTTCTTGGCCGCCCGCCGAGAACTCCAGCAATAGCTCCGGTGCTGCCCACTCGTGGCCAGCACCGACTCCCGATCGCGGAGTCCCGACGATGGCACGGCCTACTGTGGCGCGCCCCGAATGTACGATCGCGTGCGCCGATCTCCAAATTCCTAATTTCCTGATGGAATGTACTGATTCGTAGCTGCCGAATGGGGACGCCAACATTAGACGACGCGGGCAGTTCGGCCCGGAAGTTCGAATCGACGGGTCCGAGCTGTCTCAACGCTTCGTTCGGATCTCGCGGATGAGATGGGTGAGCCGACGTGATCTGGCGTCGTCGCTGACGATCCAGCATAGGGCGAGCACCGGCACTGCCACGGCCGCGGCGACAACGATCAGGCCGTACCACCCGACGACGGTAACGGCGCCAGCAGTGGCCCCTCCGAGCCAGGACAGCCACTTACGCATGGACGCACACCGTCGTATAGGGAGGCTGTCCGTTGAGTCGAGGTAGCGCAACGCCTATCCAAGCCGTCCCGCCTACGCGGCATGCCGTCGTCGGACAGCCAGCGATTTTCACGGGCTCCATCGTGACGGCGCTATTTTAGCAGGTCAACACGCCGAGAATGCCGACGGTAGATGGGAGAAACCTGAATTCTGGAGGGTAGAGGCTTCGTCTTTCAGATGAGTGTGCACTCCCTAGTCGACTGGTAACCTTGAGCCGCTAGACGGAAGTAGTAAAGAACGGCCGGAACCCCCGTACCCCTCAACCCCCGGACGCCTGGTTTGCCATCTACAAAGGTGGGTCCAATGTCAAGATCTTCTGCTACCGCGGTCACATCGGAGAGTCGCAGGCTGCTGCGCCAACTGATCAAGAGGTCAGAACGTCGTACTGGCGTCCAATTCCCACCCGCGTTTCTCCGGGACGATGACGAGCAGGACCCACCGCTCGCGAGGATCCTGCGCGGCGGCCAAGGCGGGGATGTACGGCTAAAGCTCTATCTGACGATGACCATGCTCGCGGCCCGACCTCCGCACGACATCCGCGGTATCCCAGCGCGCGCCTGGGCACAAACGCTCGGGCTCGCCGACCCCGAACGCAACGGTGCGCGACGCATCGGCGACGCGCTCGACTTCCTGGCCGGGTTACAACTGATCCGCGTCACCGGACGGCAGGGTAGCCCCCGTAACGTCGTCCTGCGCAGCCCAACCGGCAACGGGAAAACGTACAGCTGGCGGGGATCTTGGTACATCAGCATGCCGCTCGGGTTCTGGGAGAACGGGTGGATCTACCAGCTAACGGGCTCAGGCACCGCCCTGCTGCTCGCCCTCCGGGACATGCGCAGCAACCGGCCGGCGTCAGACCCACCTTGGCTCTCCACGGAGCAGAAAGGCCGTTACGGCCTCTCCGAGGCAACGTGGACGCGAGCCACCAAAGAGTTGACAGACAACAACCTGCTCACCGTTCGACGCAAGCCACAAGGCAAGGACTTCGACTACACGCGACTCCGCAACAGCTACTGGGTTCACATGGAACGACTTGACGACCCCGCCTTCGCGCCCGGGTATGTTTCCGCGGGCCTCGACCAACCAGCGACGGCTATGTCCGCATAGACCCCGTGCGCACGATGGCTCGCCGAGCGTACCAAGCACAGCCCGTTCGTCCGAATTCCCACCTTCCTGGCTGAGTGTACGAATTGGTCGGTGACGAATGCTCCGCCTCATAGCGGAACTCGGGCGCTGCCGGCGGCACCTCAACCTGCTCGATCAGCCAGTGCAGTTTGGACCTCCTGTACGCCTGCCGGCTCCACCGCAGCCCCAACCCACACGCTTCGGTCTCCGGGACCGGTACGGGCGGGGTCGGGCTGCGGCTGACCGGCAGTTTCCTGGCGCAATGGACGGTTCGTGGGTGATCAATTCGTCCAGGGCAACCGACCCGCGCCGCCACGTCGCGCCGCCGTCACGTCCCCCGCCCGCGGCATTAGCGACCACGTGCCCCTGTCGGGAGGTGCCCACACGTCGATTGGGTGAAATCGGCTATGGGTCCGGCATTCGGCCGGTCATGCTGGAGGGGTGACGACCGATGACGGGTATCCGTTCGATGGCCCGGGCGGTGATGGGCAGTTGACCTTTAGCGTGCAGGTCCTGTCCGTACTACGGTGCATCGATAGTGATCGCGATCGCGGCGGCGATCGGCGCGCCGCGACGGTAGAAGATTCGTTCGAGACCAGGGTCTTGAGGGCTGGCAGCGATGTGGCCGGTCTCGCACTCAAGTAGCAAGTCGACGACGAAATGCTCCAGGCGCCAGCCTGCCTGATTTTCGTCGGCAGTGAACGGCTCAGCAAGTAGGAGGCGGAGTTCCGCATACCCAGGCTTGTGTCCGTCAGGTCGGCCGTTCATCGCGGCGCGCATATGTTGCGCCGGCAAGACCCGGCAGCCAACCTCACATGGCCCATCAAGCGGTACGACCCCCGCTACAGGAACGACCGTCGAGGAAGGGATCCGCCACGGATGGTACAGAAGATAATAGACCGGGATATTGAACTGTGACTCGTAGCCTGCGATAGCCGCGTATTGGTGATCAGCAACAATGAGTGCCTTGTAGGAGGATACGTCGGTAAAGCTAAATAGGCGGGGCTTGGTGATAGATGCCCATTCGTCGTCTCCCTGGAAGAGCCGGGCAAAGCCGATCTCGTAGTCGGCCGGGGTGTCCTCGGACCATTCCTGCTCGTCCGGGTATAGGCGCTTTGATTGCAAGAGCGCAACCTTAGATCTGACAAGACGGCCACTCTGCCGAAATTGGACGAGCAGACCGATGTCGGCAATCTCCCATCCGGCGAAATGCCGGGCGCCGCCAAGGTAGTGTGTGTTGATCTCGACTACCCAGCCAGATGGAAACTGGAAGGGCAGCGAAAACCCCGAAAAGTGCTCGATGAACGTCAGATCCAGAGACGTCTCGTGGCCGGTTGGGATGCGCGACACCTTGGCGGCAACACGCTCGTTGCAGGACTTGAACGTGCCAGTCAGCCATTGCCGCACGTCAGGTGGAATCGGAATCGGTGGGGCCACGTCTGCTCCGAGCTGCAGCGGGGTGATGGAAAGGTACAGCTACCCTAGCGGGGGCCCGGCGCCGTAGCTGTGCTACGACTGCGAGTCGCACACAACCCGCCAGTCACCGGCAGCACAGACGCCCTACCGGTGGCCAGCCGAACAGAGGGCGCTGGCGCACCTGCACTACGGCGACACCCTGGCGGGTTCGGCATCGCCACGGCTTGCCGGTATCTGCACGTTGAGCTGCTCGCCGCGTACCTCGACCTGACCCAGGTCCCGCACTGAGTCGCTGCGGCGTACGCGATCCTGGACTGCACGCTGATCCCGAGTGACCGGCTGTCCGGACCCAGCGACCGTCGCTACTACGCCGGTAACCATCACCACGACGGCTGTCCTGCCGCTGTTGCACGGGGGCCGAAACTGGCGAGCGTGGGACGGATCTCGCGGCTTATGCTGCAACGTTCTGCGCAGACAGGAGCAAAGCCCGTGACGATCAGATCCCTGGACGATCTTCGGCAACCAGACGACCGGACACTCAACTTCACCCCGCTTGGCCTCGGTCGCATGACCGCGGAAGATGCAGCGGAGTTTCAACAGCAGGTTGTTGAGGCGTTCGACCTGGCCGACGCCGTTGGGGACCTGACCCGCCGCAGCTTCGAACGCCTGCGCACGGTGTTCGCCTACGGCATCCTGTGCTACGAGATGTACACCCTGGTCAATGACCACGCGCTGCTTGTCATTGAGCAGGCTTTACGGGAAAGGTTCATGGAGTTCCACGCCGGTGTGGTGACCTTCGTCGACCCACAGAACGTGGAGCACCCCCTGCCGGTCGCCTCCTACGACGAGGTGTTCAACTTTGCGTCCGGGCACCGCAAATGGAAACTCCGCATCGGCACTGGACCGGACAGGATGCCCTTCAACGGCATGCTCACCGACCTACGCCGGTGGGCCCGGGCCCTCGGGCTGCTACGCGGACAACGCGCCAGATCGATCGAAGGCGCGCTCACCCATCTGCGTAACTACGCCGCACATGGCACCTATCAACTGCTCGGACCGGTCGACGCAGCCAGGACCCTCAGCGATCTTCGGGAGATCATCAACCAGCTGTGGGGGCAGCCAACACCGAGAGGGCACCTGTACTCCGTACAGGTGTACCGACAAGTCCTCGCGATCGCATGGCCGCGCGAAGGCGCGGGTTTCGCGGTAGCCCCAGCGGAGGAGTTGCGTGAGCCGCTCGACCCAGACGACACATGGGAGTACGCCATCGTTCGTGCGGTGCACGAGCCGATGTCACGGGACTGGCAGGAAGAACTCGACCGCTTCGACTCGCTGTACGAGGTCACCGCGTACCCGGCAGACCTACTGTGGGGGCCTGGCCGACGGGCGGATGCAGTGGCGTGGCTCGACTCCGTGGACCCGCAGCCCGACACCGTCGACTTCGTTGATCGCGATTTCGTGATCCGCCATCACGCGGCCAGACTTTATATGCCGATGCGGCCGGAGACCGCGGTCACACTTAACGGAACCGACCAAGAGGGCGTGTGGCACCTGGTACGCGCGGACCACCCCAACGACGCCTTCAACCACGTCCGCAACCAAATCCTCGGCACCGCTTGTCAAGACCCAGACCCGACGGGCGCCTGCCGCACGTGCCACGCCCACGGCATCCGATCCGGGTCGTTTGCGGATATTGTGGGTGGCCAATCAACCATGGCCACCGCAGCAACGCCAGACTTCGGAGTGCACGGCCAGTCGTTCAGATCTGCGTACCGTCGCCATTACGACGTCACGTAGGACGGACTACGGGGATAGCAGGACGGAGCCGCTGCGAAGGGCAACGCAGCTGCAGCCGTGCGGGCGCTAAACACCGTGACCATGACAGCCTGCGACTCCAGAAGGCAGCGGGTGGCCGGCCAGCGCCATCGAAATCCATGCGCAACTGCCGCGACGGGCACCGGGTCGGGTTGACCACCGTGTACCGCACGCCGCACGCTCTGGCCGCTGTCGGACAGCCGCGCTCAGCGGGCCGATTAACGCACCCTCGATGTGCACACTGGACTGCTGCCGACCGCGCTCGACGCCGAACGCATCCAGACCGTACTGAGCGAGCACGGGATCACCGTGGAGATCGGTTGAGCATACCTGCGCACATCGATACTGGGCGTGCGATCCGCGGACATGCTGATAGATCGGGAGGTGTGCCTCGGCGTCGGCCTGGTCATCCCGACTGAGCAGGTCGACGCCGTCGGTGGCCACGGCCTGACGGAGGCGTCGGCCTGGTGGGTACCGCGTGGTGGCAGCTCGATCGGGACTGCAAGTACGGTTCGCGAGTCGTCGGTCGGCTACCTGCTGAGCGTCAAGCGAACGTGGAAGGCACGTATCGTCACTGAGCGGATGGCCAAGCTGCTGCGCCGCGCTTGACGGCGACTCGGGCGCCGGGGTCGTCGGGCGGGTGGGGTGACGGTGGGACGCGGAGCGCCTCGGGCTGCCCGGGGTGGGTAGGCACTTCTTCCAGCGGCCGACGAGGCTGATCAGGGCAACGACGAGCAGCGCCCGGGCGATGGTGGTGGTGAGGCAGCGGTGGCCATGACTTTGATGTCGGTCTCCGGTCGATCTTCCTCGGCAAGCGCTACCTCAACTGGATCCTCGACGACCCGCCGGCCAAGGGCGTCGAAGAAGCACGCCCAACCACGGATGAGATCGAACGCCGCGTCCGCCAACTCCTACGGACTCGACGTCGGCGCGCCTGTCCAGCGCCCCTGTCCGCCCGCCGAGCAGGGCCGTACCCGAGGGGCAGTCTCACGACGCCGTCCAGTGCCGGCCGCGGCGGTTGATTTTTGGCGGGCGCTACCCGACGATGCGGGTTGGTAGCTCGACGGCGTCACCGCGAGACAGTGCGGAGTCAGGCTTGTTGCCGCAGACATGACAGTCTGGGTCAGCGTCGGGTTCTTGCAGCGTGAGTTGGAGGCCGCCCGGGACTACGGGGCGGGAACGCAGGATGCGATATCCGGTCGGTGGTCGCCCTAGTCCGGTGGCGTAGTGCATGAAGTCGTTGACGGCCCATCCGACCGCCATTGCGTTGATCGTGATGACGCTCGGGGCGTCCACGTCGGGGTCATCAACGTAGCGCTGGTTGCGCCGCTGTTCCTCGGTCGCGACCGCTTCCTCAGTCAACTTCGCTACGTTCACCAGGCCGTTGCATCGCAGGCAGCCGGGGGCGGTGCCGAGTGAGCGGACTACGCCGAAGACATCGCCAACGGAGCCGCTAGCCAAGTTCAACACCACCTTGGAACCGACCTGAAGTGTTGGGATCAGATACTGATAGGCGATCTGGTTGACCACATCGCGCGCCAGCATCGTGTCTGCCGCCAGGAAGATGAAGTCGCAGGAGCGAAGCTGACGCGCAACAGGGTCGTCAGCGATGTCGCCCCGCACTGCGTTCACCTGTGCCTGCGGGTTCGCATGCGCAATGATCCGACGCGCAAGGTCGACCTTGCTGGTCGGGCGGCTCAGCCCCAGTCGGCGGCCGATACGACCCACCACCCCATTGCCTAGCCAGCCGGCCGCATCGCGCGATCGGGCCTCGGGCAGACGCGGCAGATTTGAAGGACTGACATGATCGGGATCCACGACAACGAATTGCCCGACGCCCAGCCGGCTCAATGCCTGAACGACCAGCATCCCAACACCGCCTGCGCCGACGATGCCAACGCGCATCTCGCCAAGAAGTTCCTGCCCGACGGGCCCGAAAACCAAAGCCTGCCGAGCAAAAGTCGCATCCCGAGTCGCTGCGCTGGACGTAGACGGAGCGCCGTACAGGGCGCCACGGTCGGTGCGACGGTCCAGGAAGCCGCCAGCGATCGAGGTCAGCGCCACATCTGTGCGGGCCCCACAGGGGAGCCAGATATCCCCCGCCACTGCCCGTCGCGACAACACCAGCCCGCCGACCGCCTCGCCGTTGACACCCAGCAGTGTCGGATAGGCGCGCTCATGGGAGTCGAGATCTGAACGGGAGAAGGCAACCTGCCCGTCACCACCATGGTTGTGCGCGGCCAGATAGACGAGGCCAAGATCCCTTGCGCGGCGCAGCTGTCGGGTGACGAAGGCGCCATCGAGGTGACGGTACCCGCGCACACCTGGCACGTAGTCCACGCCGTCGATCGCCGGCACGACCTCACGGACGACCAGTCGAACGTCGCGGTCGGTTCTGACGGCTCCACACAGCAGGGCCGCTCCATGCTCGTCCCGGTCACCTGGGAACAGGTGCTCGGACAGCTGGTTCCACTGGGCCGGGCGAAACCGTACCTCTACACCGGGCGTCATTGCGTACGGATCCAGTCGAGCACCTTGGCTACCTTGTGGGGCGCGGTCTGCGTGGAGAACGCCCCGCGCGTGCGGCGAGACACCTGGACGACCGGCCGAGGCGCCGGGTCACCGGGCCAAGACAGTTGCGTGGGCTGGAAGCAGGGGCCGAGTGCAGCACCGTCGACCCTCGCGAAGTCGGGGCGGACGAAGAACGGGTAGATGTCACTGCCGGGCAGGTTGAACGGCAGCAGGAAGATGACGAACGAGCTGCTCTGCGCATAGGGCGGGCCGAACGCTACGTCCAGCATCTCTATCCACGCGCCGCCTTGCGCGTCCGGCACGACGCGCGAGGCGGTCGATGGATACGCCCTCTGCAACAGCTCGATGGCGCTTCGGACCGGGCCCTTGAGCAACGGTGTCGTGTCAGGAGTTGTCGTCACCGGGAATCGCCCAAAACTCGTCGCCGCTCTTGACCGTGATCTCACGGTCATCCGGGATGATCTTCTGCTCCCCGCTCGGCCTCACCTCAGACAGGACAAAGTCGAGCTGGATCGGTACCCCTGCGGCAATCGCCGCTTCCTTGATCTGGAGGCCCGTCACCTTCCGGCTTGTCAGTACGACAAACTGGCCGTTTACGGTCACTCTCGCCTTATCCGCGTCGGTCTTGCCCGCGACCTCTGTAACGTCACCGCCAGTCTGGGCCGCTGCCATGTCGCCTGCCAACACGATCACCTCCGTGGTTGCTAAAATCGCAAGCAACTCCACAGTACCGGGAAGTTGCTAGAATCGCAAGTGGCGACTTGCCGGTATCGCAAGTGGATCATTGGCCACGGAGAGTGCAGGAGGTACGGTACGAGTCATGGATCGGGAGGTAGGTGCACGGATTCGCCGGATGCGTGAGGCCGTTGGCCTGCAGGCGCAGGATCTGGCTGCGCGAGTGGACCTCGATCCGACCGCGATCTCAAAGATCGAGAACGGCAAGCGGGCGATCAAGGCTGTGGAGCTGGCCCGCATCGCCGATGCCTTGAAGGTGTCGCCGCTGGCGTTGCTGGAAGACGATCCGTTGCTTTCGAATCTTCCCCTCGCCGCCCGCCGAGCGGGCTCCAGCATCGCCCGCGGAGGAGCGTACCAGCGGCTGTTGAGCCTGTCAGAACTGCACGTCGTGCTTGCTGGGGCTGGCCTTCGGACGACTCCGAACTTGGCGAGTGTACCCGACGTAGTAGGGCTCCCATGGCTCGAAGCAGCCACTCGCCTCGCAACCTGGGCCAATCACGCACTACCGGTCGACCGCGTGGGTGACCAACGACTGGGTGCGCTGGCCGACGCCATCGAGAGCAAACTCAAGATCGACGTCCTCATCGAGGCCCATCCAGATGATGCCTTGTCTGGTGCGGCCATCACTGACCGGTCGTTTCCACTGATCTTTGTCAACAGCGAGTTCCCGCGCTCCCGATCATTGTTCACGCTCGCACACGAACTCGGCCATGTCCTGGCGGGCCACGCGGACGACCCGATCACCCTGGATCGGGAGCTATCGGGGTCCACCGACGCCGAACGGATGGTCAACGCGTTTGCCGCGAACTACCTCATGCCCAAGGATGAGATCTGCCGAGAGATTGCCGAGCGCGGCCTCAAGGCTTCAACACTGGCTTACCTGACGTACAGGCTCGGAGTGAGTTACGAGTCGCTTGTCTATCGGTTGCATAACCTGCGCCTTATCAATGCCGAGGGACGCGACAAACTCAAAACGATCAGCTGGCAACAGCTCAGCTCCCACCTCAACGATCCACAACTCTCCGCTCACTTGGGTCCTGACCAGATTGGGCGGCTACAGTACCGAGCAACAGCCAAGCCTGCCGGTAGGCTACCGGCGCTGCTGCTACGCCGAGCATGGGACGGGTACGGGAAGGGGATTATCAGCATTAGGCCAGTTGCTGGCCTCATGGGAATCGACCCCGACCAGCTACTCGACGAGATTGAGGCGAATGGAGATCTTCGATCGGTTGTTGGCGAGCTAGAATCATCGAACTATAGCAACATCGACGACACCGAATCAGCTGAGGAGCTATTCGGTGGAAACCCCGTCTAACGGCTTAGCCGGGTGCGACATTCGATGACAGGTCCAAGGCTGGTCGACGCGGTCACCCTGCGCCATTTCGGAATCACGGAGCACCTAACAGTGCTCGAACACGTACTTTCCCCATATCCGCTGCCCTACTGGACTCAGACGGTATGGAGCGAAATCCTCGCAGGTATCGGCCGGCCGGAGTGCGACAACGTCCTAGCTGCATCATTTCTCGGGACGCCGTACCAGATCGCCACTTCAGATCTACCAGAGGTGATGAGGATCCGAATCGCCCTCAGCGATGGAAAGAGTCACTCTACTGAGCATCTCGGCGAGGCCGAGAGTATCTTTTTAGCCGATAGATTCAACGGCGCATTCATCACCGACGACAACGCAGCGCATGACTTCGCTGGCCGGCGCCTCGGACATTGCCGAGTACTCGACACCGTTGACTTGTTGCGCGAGACGGTCGCGACGGGTTATTTCAAGCCAAGCGAAGCCCAACAGGTGGCGGACGCGATACGCAACAGCGGTAGAAAGCTACGCCGAGGGCACCCATCGACATTCACCCCGGACTACTTCGAACCTCCATAGTCCAGGCGTACGAAAGTCCAATAAGCCATCGTGGCGACGGCATGTCTCGACTCCGGCGCAGTCGCCACTGCCACAGCGGCGTTCTGCAAGGGCCGCGCCTCATGGGAGGTTGGCGCCCGCCGCGACCGCTCCACTGCTCGGGACTCGAACCAAAGTCATTCAGCGGCTTCCTGGTCCCGTGAGCCCCCTCGAACGGCGTGGATCACTACCTGGAAGCGAGCGTCACTCGCTGCTCGATCACTACCACCCGAGCGAGTTTGTACAGGTCGTTTCGTGGGCGGGATGCTCTGCGTTTCCTGCCGGGGGCACCACAAACAACTGCGACACATCCGGCCGTGTGTTGGTGGTAAGCGCGACCCTTCCCCTTCCGCCGCCCCGGCGTGCGAACTGGGGTGTTGGCCGCTAGCTCGTCCGCCCAGGAACCATGCGGGCCGCCGGTCATCTCACCCTTGTCCCACCGTGCAGTACCACCCGTCGGCCACGTGCCTCCACGATCGCAGGGGCGCCCGGCGTGGGCAAACCAGTTGCAGGCCCAGCTGCAACGCAGTCCACCGTCCGTGTCTCGTCGAGAGCTGGGCCAGCGTCATCGACGCGCCCGTTCCCGGCTCCACCAGCGGGCGACCAGCCCCGACGGCATCGACGACGAGGTGTGGTAACTCGTCCCATTGCGCAATCCAGCAACGGTGTTTCGTGCCACTGACCGGGTCAGGTCACCTCCCGAACTGCCGATGTGGGCGATATGAGCACTGCCGAATCGGCGGGTGGGACGCGCGAGGAGCGGGTGCACCAGGTGTGGTTGGCGCACCCTGCGCAGGGCAGCGGTCCGGGCATCTCGACGACCGCATCGGGGGACGCGTTCGCCGCGCAGCAGTTCGATCGGCAGCGAGTCGCGTGGAAAGGCTCGTCCGGGATCATCCTCAAGATCGACGACCAGCACTGGCGTGGCACGGGCATCGGCACAGCTGGCCGGGTGACCAGATGGAACGCGATTATCGACGGCTGGGAGCGCCAGCTCGCCGACGAGGGCGAACCGCCGGAGATTGCGGACATGCTCGACGCGGCCGAGGTGGCAGCTGGTCGCCGAAACCGGCCGTCCGGCGGGCAGGGGTATCGGCTTTCGGCGGCGGCGCGATATGCGGTCGAATGGCACGCCGTGGAGATAGCCGCGCTCCACCTGTTCGAGCTGGGGTGGCCGGAGCTGTACGAGGTCGGCGCGATCGAGCCTTACGACTTGCTGGCAATCAAAGGGGACCAGCAGCTGGTGGTGGAGGTGAAGGGCGCGACGTCGGCCGGTGAGTCGGTGGTCCTCACCCGGCGAGAGGTCGAGAAGCACGCCGCCGCACACCCCAACAACGCGCTGATCATCGTGCACAGCATCGAACTGGACGACAGCGCCGGTCCAGAGCCAACCACGGCCGGCGGGATCCTGGTGTGCCATCAGCCGTGGTCCATCCAGGCGGACGACCTCGAGGTCATCGCGTACCGCTACCGCACGCCGCCGCCGGGAGTCGCCCCGGTGTGAGCCGACTCGGCCGCCGAGTCTGTGTCCGGCGTTGGCGAAATCTGAAGGTCTCGGCACAGCCCAACGCGCGTCAGCCCCGGACAGCTATTCGGCGACGGTCTCGGCCGGCGTAGCACGTTCGCGGTCCACCGTATCCACCGTTCCGCCTCGGAAACCGGTTGAAGGGCCCGCACCCGAGGTGGCGATCAAGCAGGTCAAGTTCGCTGGCCTGGACCACGCCCAGACGGCCGGCACCTAGGCCGTGTTTAAGAAGTGCCGGTGGTGGTGGCCTGGTCAGGTCACAGGCGGCGTGTCGATGATCGAAAATTAGGGAGGTCTCCGGTAGATCGTTCATCGACGAAGAAGAACATCTGCACGGAGACCTCGTGGACACCATACCGGTGGCGGGGCGGCACGACCTGACCGACGAGCAGTGGAGCGTTCTGGAGCCGCTCCTGCCGGTCGGGAAGAAGCCAGGACGCCCTGCGACATGGACGAAACGGCAGCTCATCGACGGGATCAGGTGGCGGGTCAGAGTCGGGGCTCCCTGGCGAGACGTCCCTTCCCGGTACGGCGAGTGGCAGAGTGTGTACGGGCTGTTCCGGCGGTGGCAGCGCGCAGGGACCTGGGCGAGGATCCTGGCCGCGTTGCAGGCCCGCGCGGACGCCGCCGGGATGATCACCTGGGACGTCAGCGTGGATTCCACGATCGCTCGGGCGCATCAGCACGCCGCGGGTGCCCGCCGCGACGGTGACCGGCAGGTCGAACCGCCGGGCGGGCTCCGGGACGAGCCCGCGGATCATGCGTTGGGACGGTCTCGGGGCGGGTTGACCACGAAGGTGCATCTGGGTTGTGAGCAGGGGCAGAAGCCGCTGTCGGTGGTGCTGACCGCCGGGCAGCGTGGCGACAGCCCGCAGTTCACGACGGTGCTGGACGGTATCCGGGTGCAGCGCCTCGGTGGTGGCCGGCCCAGGACCCGTCCGGATCGGGTCCTGGCCGACAAGGCGTACACGTCGAAGGCGAACCGGGAGTACCTGCGCCGGCGAGGGATCAAGGCGACCATCCCGGTCAAGGCCGACCAGGCGGCGAACCGCCGTAAGAAGGGTTCGAAAGGTGGCCGGCCGCCGTCGTTTGACCAGCAGTTGTACAAGCAGCGTCACGCGGTCGAGTGCGGCATCAACCGACTCAAACGCAACCGGGCCGTTGCCACCCGCTACGACAAACTCGCCGTCCGATACGAGGCCACCGTCCAGATCGCCGCGATCAACGAGTGGCTATGACACTTCCTAAACACGCTCTAGGCGCCTCGGAAGATCTCGTCCGCTGGCGTTCGAACGCCAGCGGCATCAACCTCGACCCGGCGGCCCGCGCCGCGCAGCATGCTGAGGTGGACCAGTCGAAGGAGAAGAAGAAAGGACGCACCTGCTCATGGGGCGTCGGCGGAGTAATATGGCCGCCATGTGAGCTCGGCACACCGAGCCCCGACCCGCCAGGAGGCGGCCATGCGGATCCTTCCGCCCATCTCCCCTACCCCCGAACAGTTGACCATCCTCGGGGACACCAAGCCGGGATATGTTCTCATCCGCGGTGCCGCTGGGAGCGGAAAGACAACGACAGCTCTCTATCGTCTTCGGATCTTGTGCGAGTCCTGGTTGTCACGTCGTACCCGACTCGGCCTGGAAGCCCCGGTTCGGGTGCTGGTACTGACCTACAACCGAACTCTTGAGGGATACATCAGCGAGCTTGCTCGGGCTCAGGTCATTGGTCACGTCGGGCTCGAACTGCAGGTGTTGACCTTCGGCAAGTGGGCCGTGGACCTTTTGGGCGGCGCCGAGATTCTGGACCGAGACGACTCGGCGAGGCTGTTGCGGCCCCTGGTCAGGCACTTGTCCGGAGACACCGACTTCCTTATTGAGGAGGTTGAGTACGTCTTGGGCCGATTCGAGCTGGATGACCTTGAAGCCTACCTGCCGGCCCGGCGTGGTGGGCGCGGTGCCACCCCTCGGGTGGACCAGGGGCTGCGGCGACGGCTGTTGGACGAGGTGATCCTCCCGTACATCGACCTGAAGAAGCAGAAGGGGTTGATGGACTGGAACGATATAGCCGTCGCGGCTGGGCGGGTCGACGATGTACCCCCGTGGGACGTTGTCATCATCGACGAGGCCCAAGACTTCTCCGCCAACCAGATCCGCACGGTGCTACAGCACCTCAACGATCCCTTCTCGGCCACGTTCGTGATCGACGCGGCGCAGCGAATCTACCCACGGTTTTTCACGTGGAAGGAAGCCGGGATCGACTCGTTCGCCAAGATCCACCCGCTCAAGCGCAACTACCGCAACACCAAGCAGATCGCCGCCTTTGCCCGACCCCTCGTCGAGGGGCTTCCGCTTGAGGATGACGGCACACTTCCTGACTTTGAAGCGTGCGAGTCTGACGGACCGCTGCCCGTGGTGGTGTCGGGCCAGTACAGCCGCCAGGTCGACTACGTCTTGGCCAGGCTCTTGAACACCGTGGACTTGACCAGCGAGTCGGTCGTGTTCCTCCAGCCCCGTGGCGGACGATGGTTTGACTACCTGCGATCACGGCTCAAGGCGGCTGGGATTCCATGGACGGAGTTGACCCGGGCAAGCACATGGCCGACAGGCCCCGAGCAAGTGGCACTTTGCACGATCCACTCAGCCAAGGGCCTGGAGTTCGACCATGTCATCATGCCGGGCCTCAACCAAGAGGTCACGCCGCATGGTGGCGGCGATGGAGACGCCCAGCTCGATCGACTCCGCCGCCTCATCGCGATGGCCGTAGGCCGGGCACGAAAATCTGTCATCATCGGCTACAAATCGGACGACCCCTCCACGGTCCTCGGTCTGCTCAAGCCCGATACCTACGAGTTGGTGACCTTGTGAGCAGCGGACCGGCCAAAACTGACGAGATCACCACATACGTCGCCGAACGAGGGATCACCGAGGTACTGCACTTCACAACCGGCAACGGCCTGCTCGGGATCTTCGCGACCGGCGCGGTCCGGTCACGTGATCGACTAGACGCGGATCATTACATTGAGCACATCTATACAACCAAACTGCACCGACCGCTTAAAGGATGCCGATTGGACCGATTACGTCAATCTGTCCATAAGCCGCGTTAACGGGCGAATGCTCGGCATTTCGGCAAATAGCTGGCATAACGATGGAGAGACCTGGTGGGCCGTACTGGCGTTCGATCGCTCTATCTTGGCCGACCCTGGGGTCTATTTCACCACCACGAACAACACATATCATAATTGCGTTGAACGCGGCATGGGGGCGCCCGCGCTGCGCAAGCTTTTTGCGGGGTCGGTCGAATGGGGATATTACGGTTCAAGGAAGGTCCGGTACCAGGGAATGCCGCTGGAGTGGACCACCGACCCACAGGCGGAAGTGTTGTATCCCGGCGAATTATCGATCAGTAAGCTGACGGCCATATACGTACGTGACGGCGAGAATGTGGATCACGTGCACGGGCTCTTTGCGATCTTCCCGCATGTGCCGCGAGTGCCAGTCACAGTGAGGCCGGAGGTATTCCAGTGAACGAGACTCAAAGTGAGGCGAAGCGCCGGCAGCGCACCATTTCCTCAATGTTGTGGGCGGCTTGGGCCGACGCTGTCGGCTTCATCTCAGAACTCACGGATGAAAATGGCCTCAGCAGGCGGCTCGGCGGTCGTCCGCTCGTGGAGCCCGTGGAATGGGTGCGCCGCGTGGGAGGACGATTCGGCGTAGAGGTCACTCTTCCCGCCGGATGCTATTCAGATGACACTCAGCTACGCCTGGCCACAGCGAGGGCGATCTCGGGCCACGGGTTCGATGTAGAGGCATTTGCACGTGTAGAACTCCCGGTGTGGCCGGCCTATGCCCTGGGCGGCGGACGTGCGAGCAAGGCGGCGGCGGCCAACCTGGCAAAGCCCAATATCCCATGGTTCGGCAATTTCTTTGAAGGATGGCACGATGCTGGCGGCAATGGCGTCGCCATGCGTATTCAACCGCATATCTGGTCTGCTCAGAGTCCTGCCAGCCTCGGACCGCACCTCCTCGATGTCATCGTCAACGGAACGACAACCCACGGCCACCCTCGCGCATTGGTTGGCGCTGTCTTGCACGCCGTTGCACTAGGTGTTGCGATTGACTCTGGGGTCGCGCCAAAGCTCAAAGATTTGCCCGAACTGCTCAACGTCGTCGACAAAGCTGTCGAGCTAATCGACGGAAATCATCAATTGGCTTCGTTGTGGCGCCCATCGTGGGAAAAGGCTACTGGTCGCCCATTTGCCGAAGCATGGCACGGCACAGTTGATGAATGTCGTGAGCTACTCGTCACGGCTCGGCAAGTTGCCGAAACGACAGACAGCCCCGAAAGGATGTACGAGGGTCTCATTGCAGCCCTGAAGCTTACGGATCGAGCACAGCGAGGCAGCGGTACAAACACGGCAGTCGCGGCACTCGTGCTAGCCGCCGCCCTCCCATCGGATCCGGCAGCCGTCAGCCTACTCGCAGCCGGTGCACTCCAAACGGACACCGACACGATCGCCACAATGGCGGCGGCGATCGTCGGTGTTTCAGATGAAGCAACGATGCCGGCGCCACTGTTAGACTCGGCCTATATGCGTGAGGAAGCAATTCGGCTCGCGACGATTGCGACGAATGGCCCTACCGAGACATTCAGTTACCCAGATCTTTTGCATTGGTCGCCGCCACGGAGTCAACTCGAAGCGGTTGGACTGGCGGAGGGTCAGGTGGCGATCGGCGGAATTGGTTGGGTCAAACCCATCCACGGAATCGATCCCGTTCAAGGCAAAGATGGTGTCTGGCAATGGGTTACGAGCGATTTCGGTCCATCGTTCCTCGTGAAGAGGCGACAGGAGATTCGCAAATTGCCGGAGGGCAACTGGCCGACCCGGCGCAGCCAAATCGTGGATCCAAACTTGGCAAATAATAGGGAGTCATCGCCGGCAACGACACCACGTGATCGCGTACGCACCGGTCGACCACCGGGCCAATTACAGGGCCGAGTACGCGGCAACATGCAGGACGAGAAACTTCCGATCGACCTCGACCAGATTATCGAATGGGTAAGCAAACAAGACTTCCACGATCAAGCCCTTGGATATGCTCTCCGACGCATCGCAGAGCGAGGAACGGTCGAGCAGATAGTCGCTTTCGCCACCGCCATTCGAGGTCGCATACATCAACCTTGACTTCGCACAAGAGACATCGCTGTTCTCCGACGCCGACGATCTTGTCGCGCAGTTCTTTGCGATGTACCGGGGCCTTGTGCGAGTGGATGCCGGGCGCCGAGGCCGACACTGAGGCAAAGGGCGACGGCCCGTCTGCGACATCGCGGGCGGGCCGCCACTTGTCGATGGCGCTGCTGCTCGCTTCGCCCCACCTGCTCGTAGTCGTGGCCGGCGATGCGAGGGAGTGACCTCGACGACCTGTCGAGCATCGCAGAGTCCACAGCCCATGGGACGCCCTGTGGATAACCTTGGCACAGCCCCAGATTGCGTCTTACTGGCTCGGACGCTGCTCGGCGACGATCTCGGCTGGTGTCGCGCGCAGACGAGTGCCGTCGCCCAAGACGACCTCCGCTTCTCCGTCGGGCAAGACCGGCCCCGTTCCGTGTACTGGCGAGCCGGTCAAGGCTTGGACACGCTCAGCTCGCGTTGAAGCCGGGCGGAATATCCAAGTCAGTTCTGCCGCCTGGCGTTGCTCCGTCACGGTCACCCTCCATGTTCGAGACTCGATGCTCGGTGTGCGTTTTTGCCCCCTTATATCGGCTTGTGGCACAAGCCTCCGACCCGGGGGCAATCGCGAACTCTCGTACACTAGTACGAAGATGGGCGCTCTGCGCCCAGGAACACGCGCTTTGATCCTGGTAACGCCGGGTGCTGATCGCCGGACTTCGGCCTCAGGGCGGCGCGTTCCTCGCCTGCCATGGCGCGCCTTGACCCCTTCACGGCAGCCCCGTGTGGCATCGATCGGTATGGTGTTCGGAGACCTGCTTTGAGGCGGCCTGACGGGGCGAGGAGTCTGATCAACCGTGCCTGCAAGTCGACGTCGCAGCGGACACCCTGCCGGACCCAAATGCCCGGACTGCGGCAAGCGCCCGTCGGGCGGCACGCTTGTCCATGAGCCAACCTGCCCCATGGCGACGTCGTTGGATGCGCTCATGGTTGCGGATGCGGCCTGGTTCGAGCAGCGGCCTGATGCCGAGCATCGATGCCGGTGGATTACGGCGGCGGAACGGATGGAGTTGCCAGTGGCGGCAGGTAGGTCGCTCTCGCCGAAGAGTGTCATCCACGTAACGCAGATCGAACCTGGCGTGCGGCGTCGGGAGGTACTTATGCCCGGCGACGAGTTCGTGCCCGCAGGGTCGGTCGGGCTGTTCGGTCACCGAGCCTCGTTTGCGCTCGCCGAGCGAAACCGCGGACCGATCCCGGCGACACGCACTGGAGAGCTTGCCGGGGGCCTGGAAGCACGGCTGTTCAGGTTGCCTGATGGTCTGGAGCCCGACGGTTTCGTGGAGTTCGACGGCATAATCGTTCTTCGCCCCGGCGACGCGTTGCCCGTGCCCTTCCGCTGATCCGGGCCGCCTGCGGCCTCGGAGAGAAGCCTCGCCTTCGTGGTGGGCTTGGGTGGGGACTCCCTTCCTGGTTCGCAGTGCACGGTTGGTGCAGCCATCGCACAGATCCCAGCCGGCTGTTCGGCGACCACGTCCGCCTCTCCGCCGTCGGGTGAGACTAGTCCCGTTCCGTGTATCTGCGTGCCAGTCAATGCCTGGACGGGCCTCGGTGGCGTCGAAGCTGGTCAGAAGTCCAAGCGAGCTCTGCCGCCCGGCGTTCCGTCACGGTCACCCTCCTATCAATCGGTTCGCATTCGTCCCCTCATGCGGGCTTGTGGCGGGCCGCTCTCATCAAGCCAACCCGGCGCGGCTCGTTGTGGTCACACCTGAACTGAGGCGTTCCGTGGAGCGATGATTCGCGCCCTTCGGAACAGCTCTCGACGCGGCAGCCAGATGAGAGCGAAGTTCCTGTATTGATTGCAGTACACCTCGGTTGAGAGCGTCACCGACTCGTTACGCAGGTCCGGTAGGACTAGCGCGCCCGGGACGGCAGCGCCCTGTCGCCGCGCGGGTGCGATCGAGTCGATGAACACGTAAGGTGTCGCCTCCAACTGGTGAGGCCAGCCGGCTGCGTCCCCGAAGCGTGTCTGCCACTTGGCCGAGTAGACGACTTCACGGCGTCGATAGCGAAGCGGGTTGGTGGCGCACGGAGACAGCTCTAGGACCACGCCAGCAACCGTGGCGTGGTGGGTTTCGACGTATCGGACAAAGGCGGCGTGCCCGGAGGCGCCGAACATGGAAGCGAGTTCCAGAACGCTTGCCATCCCGACGCGATAGTCGTTTGCCATGTCGGCGAAGGCGTCGCCCTGGAAGAGCAGTTCAGCGGCGCCCTGGTTGGCCTGCCACTCGAAGGTTCTGCGAAGCGTGGGGTCGAGCGTCGCGGCGTCGTCGGCGTACGCGAGGGCACTCTGCCACGGCAGCGTGTCGTGGACGACCTCGTGCAGTTTCCGATAGCCGATCTTCGCTTGGTGGTGGATCGATGGGTCGATGTGGATCTCTCGGGCCTTGCGGTCCAGAACGGCATGAACCTTGCCTCTGATCTTGCGCAGGGCTCGCTGGATGTGCGCCGGGGCCTTCTCTACGACGAGTTCCGAGAGCATCGAGTGGGCGGGCTGAGTCAGGCCGGCGGCGGCGACAATGTCGTCGACGGGCGTGGGGAAGCGGCCACTCGCCGACGCCGCGCGCAGCAGCCGGTCTGTGGCCTTCCGGACGGCGGGGCCGTCCGGAGTGTCGCGGAGCATGGATTCCCCTAGCTGTTGGTATTACGTGTCCGGTACCAATCGAGATATTTTGATAGCTCCTCAGCCTCCTCGTCGGTGAGTTCTTCGCTGCTCAGCGCGTAGGTGAGCTCGTTGCGTCGACGCTCGGTCTCATCGGTCCGGTTCGGGACGACGTACCCAGCCAGACGCATCAACTCGGCGTAGTCCAGGTCGAGGGCTTCCGCGAGCTGAAACAGGATGTTCGGCGAAGGCTGCTTGACCCCGCCTGATTCAAGTTTCTGCAAATACGCGGTTGAGATGTCGGCCGCAGCCGACACCGCGCTCAGCGGGATGTTCCTGCGGTCACGTGCTCTGCGTAGTCGCTTTCCTAGCTCATTGTGGGCGGGTGTGGGGTCGGTCACGATCTGCCCTCCTCGGCCTCGGTCGGGGATGGTTCCACCGTAGTGGACGTCTCCACCCTGGTTGACGCGGACTCGATCTTCGTGGTATTTCTTCTACAGTAGTGATCTTCCACCATAGGAGAAGAACCATGACCCAGGTCGACACGGACCGCAAGAAGGACACCAAGACCGTGAAGGTGACCTTCGCGGTCAGCCCGCGCGGCCCATACACCGCCACCGAACCCGGCAGCACGACCGTCGCGACGGTTCTGACCGCCGCAAAGGAGCACTTCCACGTGGCTGACGACCCGCAGTTCGTCTACGTTCTGGCATTCGACGGTCAGGACGTGGCCGGCGACGCCACCCTCGACGACGTCGCCGGCCACGCTCACCACGTGAAGTTCACCCTGGTCAAGAAGATCACCCAGGGATGAGTCTCGACCTCGAGTCGCAGCTGAACCTCGTACGCGACGAGGCCGACGTCATTTCCTTCCTGGCCGGCCACACCGGTGGGATCGAACGCGACGACCGGCTCGGGGACGGGACGGGTGACGCGGCCGTGTACTGGGCGACTGTCCGGCCGCGCACCCACCCAGACGAGACCTACACCGCGCGGATCGAGTGGTTCACCTACCCATATGAGCCACCGTCGATCAAGTTCGCAACCTCCGTCCGCGGCTCGCTCACCGAGCCGCGGGCCTGGCCGGTCGTTGTCGGCTACCGGCCGCAAAGCCTCGACATCTGCCGGCCGATGTGCCGCGAAGGCTTCGCCACGCACCCGGAATGGAACCAAGGTTCGACCGCGTGGCCAAGCACCGGCAACCCGTTCCTATGGGTCATCGAGCTTGTCCAATACCACCTTGACAATGAGTACGAACGAAGGTTCTCGTGAGCGACTCCACCTTGATAATCCCGTCCGCAGCCGTGACCGCGATGGCCGCCGAGACCGCCACCCTGGGACGGCTCCGGGTGGAGACCGGCGGCTTCCTCCTGGCACCGGCCGGCGACCCGACGGTCACGGTGGTGGCGTTCACCGGGACCACCGGAATCACCCGACACCGCAGAATGCTGCAGATCAGCACGCGGGCTCTGGCACGCCTGTTCGACTACGCCGACGACAACGACCTGCGCGCACCCGCCCAGTTCCACTCCCACGAAACAACGGCATTCCTGTCCCATACGGACGCCACACACGGCCTGCGCGTCGACGGCTTCACCTCCATCGTCATCCCGACGTTCGCCCACCCACCGGCCGACCCCACAACCTGGGGCTGGTGGATCTTCCGCAACTCCGCATGGAGGACCACCACGCCCGCCCGGCCCAACAGTGGCGAGATTCAACTGATCCGCTTCGACGAGGACGGTATTCATGCGTATTGAACACTCCCGCGCCCAGCGCCTCGCCGAAGGCGTCACTGCGGTACCTGCCAGCGAACTGGCCCGCCGGCTCGACGAAGCCACCACCATGATCAGCATCGACCCCGACATGCCGAATGCCGCGCTCGTCGCCCGCGTCCTGGCCACCACCCTGCGCCGAGGACCCGGCAACCTGATCCTGCTCAACGACCACCTCCCGCCCGCCTTGATCGACACGATCGTCGCCGCGACGGCCGCGATCGATCCGGCCCGACCCGTGCACGTCGCGACCACCGGCCCCGACACAAGCATCCGCGTCCACGTCGGCGCCCAAGCCTCCGATCACACGATCCGACTCGTTCCCGATGGGTGCGGTGCCCACGTCGCCTCCGACCCCACGGCAACCATCCGGCCCGCCCAGGCCGGCAACGCCCTCGGCGCCATCTATGCCAGCGCACTCGGCGCCGCCGAGATCTTCAAACAGACCGCCGCCGTCATCAGCGACCGCCGAATCATCCACCGCCACCTGCGGTTCTGCCCCGTCACACTATCCAGCGACCTCAGCCGAAGTCCCGCCCTTGATGACGTGCTGCGTTTCGTTCTCGCCCTCGTCGGCATCGGCGCGATCGGCACCGCCATCGCCCTCATCCTCAGCGAACTCGACGCCGAAGGAACCCTTCTCGCCGTCGACCGGCAGCGCTACGCCATAGAAAACCGAGGAACCTACTCTCTCGGCAGCGATGCGGACACGAGAACCAACCCATGGAAGACCGACCTCGCAAAGCGAGCCCTCACCCGGTTCGACGTCACACCATGTAACGACGACATCGACACCCTCATCCAGCGCATCGACGCCGGCGAGACCCCATGGCACCCAACCGTGCTCACCGCCCTCGACACCCCGGAGGCCCGCCGGAGCGCACAACGGCTCTGGCCCGACCGCCTCATCGACGCCGCGACCGGCGATACCATGCTCGGACTACACGACCACCGCCATGGCATCGACCCCTGCATGGCCTGCCACTTCCCGATCCGCACCAGCGAACCCTCGGGCGCCCAAACCATCGCCGATAAGCTCGGTCTGCCGGTCCACCTCCTCGCCAAGGGCGACACCGTCCTCACCGAGGACCACCTCAAGGGCCTACTGCCGGGGCAACGAACTCGGCTCGCCCCGCACATCGGCACTCATATGTGCGGACTCGCCCGCGCCACCGGCCTTACCGACCTTGACGCCACCGGCTACATGCCGTCCATCCCGTTCGTCTCCATGCAGGCGGCGTGCCTGTCCATCGGGCGTCTCATCGCTCACCATCTCAACATCGGTGCGCCTGGCAACCTCGTCCAATACGACAGCCTGATCGGACCACAGCAGGCGATCACCGAGACCATGCGCACCCGGACTCACTGCACTTGCATCAGCCGCGCCTCAACGATCGAACAAGTCCGAGCCCGCAGACGCAGCGGCGACGCCCATTTCGGCGGCTATCCGATGAGCCCCTACTACCGCTTCGGGCTTCCCGCATCGGGGCTGCCGTAGTGGCGCGCATGGTCGGTCGGTGGAAGCGGCCAGACCCAGAAGCGTTGGTCGTAGCGGCGTCCGCCGCCGCCTCCGCCGTCGGCGATCAGGATGGGGCTGGCCGGAAGGGCATCGGACCGGGGAACCGCGTGCCCGCCGACGTTCGCGACAGAGCTGCCGTCGGAGAACTGGATGCCGATGCGGAGGAACTCCGGTGGCGGTTCCGCGCCGGGGAACCGGGCCCTCGGATGGCCGGCTACTAAACCGCAGACCGTTCGCGATGACCCGCTCAAGGCGCTATACATGCTTATAGTAGCCATGTATAGTTCCTGTCTGTGACCCGATCCCAGGATCCGGTGCCGTCGATCGGATGGTTGGTCTGGCGGCTGGCGGTGAAGTGGCGAGCCGGGCTCGACCGAGCACTGACCCCGGTCAGCCTGACCTCCGCTCAGTACGGCCTGCTGGCCTCGTTGCATGGTCTGTCCAGTGGCGGCCGCCAGCCAAGCCAACGTGAACTCGCCGACTTCAGCGGCTTGGAGCCGATGTTCGTGTCCAAGCTCATCCGGGCGCTGGAGCGCGACGGGCTGGTCGCTCGTGCCAGCAACCCGGCAGACTCGCGCGCGTTCGCGCTGACCCTCACCGAGCGCGGCGTTGCGGCGGTGTCGAAGGCGCACGCGATCGTCGTGGAGTTGGAGCTGCGGCGTCTTGCCGTGCTCGGTGAGCCGGACAGCAAGCGACGCGCCGCGCTGCAGGAGGCGCTGCTGATGCTGCTCGACCACACCGATGCGATTGAGGGAGAGGACCGGCACCAATGAATCTTCGGCGGGAACCCACCAGGTGGACCAGGCCACTACAGTTGACCGTCGCGGTTGGCTCCCTGCTGACCACGATCGGCACCGCCATCGTGCTCGGCTATGTCACGCCGGAGGTCGTCGCGGCGTATTCACCCGACCTGAGCGCGGCGCAGATCGACACCTTCCTCGTCGGATACCGCATCGTCGGACTTATCTTTCTGGCCGCCAACACCATCGGCATCTTGGCCCTGTGGGGCAGGGCGTGGGTCTTCTACTTCGTCCTGGTCCTCGACCTTATCCAGGGGATTGGCTTCCTGACGTTCGACCGCGCCGCGGCGGGCCTGCGCGACCTCGGCAACATCGCCTCGATCGTGACTGATGGCGGCGGCGGCGTGCTTGCCGTCGTACTGCTCGGCTTCCTCATCCGCTACCGCACTGCGTGGGCGCGGCGCCGGGTGGTGGCAAAGCCGTGAACATCACCATCATTGGCTCCACCGGCTTGACCGGCCGGCATGTGCTCGCCGAAGCGCTACGCCGCGGCCACCACATCACGGCGTTCACCCGCCGTCCGCAGAGGCTGCCCGACACGTCCAGGCTCGCCTCCGTCGTTACAGGCGACGGGCGCGACCCACGGGCCGTGCGCGAGGCGATCGTGAGCGCTGACACGGTCGTCGCCATCGTGTCATCCCGCAGCCGCAAGGGCCCGCACCACGCTGCCGCGGTATCGCAGATCCTCACCGAGGCGATGACCGACCTCGGCGTCCGGCGACTGGTCGTCACCAGCGTCTACCCGATCGTCGGCACCAAGCCTCGGCTGCCCATGGCGCTGCTGCGGCTCGTGTTCGCCGACGCGTACGCCGACGTTGCCGAAATGGAGCGCATCGTCTCGGGCAGCGACCTCGACTGGACCATCGTGCGGCTCAACCGCCTCACCAACAAGCCCGCCCGCGGACAACCTCGCATGACTGCGGAGCTGTTCGATAAGCCGTCCGCCCTCACCCGGGCCGACGTCGGCAGCGCAGTGCTCGACATCGTCGAAGACGCCAACAACATCAAGACCGCGATCAACGTGGCCGGCCCGCTGTGACACAACCACTGAGCCATTCCGCGTAACGGCGTGTAGCAGTAGGTAGCGGCTGCTCGGACACGCCCCCTCACCGACGACCAGAAAACCTACAACCGCCTGCACGCCGCCATCCGCTCCCAAGCCGAACGCGCCAACGCCCAACTGAAGATGCGGTCCAATGCGCTCCGCCGGGTCAGCCTCTGCCCCTGGCGCATGGCCACATCACCGCCGCAGCCCTCGTGCTGTTCGATCACGAGAAGGGCCGCACCGTCTGACGCGCGATGTTCTGTCCAAACAAAGATGACGGACTCCGGAGATGCTGATCTGCGACTCGCCAGGTAGGTCCGGACAAGAGGACTGCGGACTGTTCGGTGCTACCTGGCGTTTCAGCGGACCGGGGCCGTGGATGGCAATGCCCGGCTGGTCCGTCAACCGCGTCCGGGTCGTCTCGACTAGCTGGCGTGCAGGGGGGACACTCTGTTCAGTCATCGATGAGGCCGCCCAATCGAGATGAGGCGGCCCGCGGCGCGGAGGGAGCGCAGGCATGAGACGTTCGCACTTGCTCGACGCCCTGATCCGAGTAGCGCAGCCCCTCAACGTTCTTGTGCTTCCGGTACTAATCAAGCAGGGCAGGCAGGTGCGACGGCGGATGCCGCGGCTGCCGGCAGCCCGGGGCCCGAACGAGGGCGTGTGCCCGGGCACCGAACCGGCGCTGCGCCTGACTGTGCTGGGCGACTCAGCCGCCGCCGGCGTAGGGGCCCGCACCCACGACGAGGCCCTTGGCGGCTATCTCGGCGCCGAGGTGGCCCGCCGCAGCGGCAGGAAGACGTCGTGGCATGTGGTGGCTCGCAGCGGTGCGAAGACCCGCGACGTCACTCGGGATCTGGTGCCGCAACTCGTCGACCCTACCGATGTGATCATCGCGGTTGTCGGGGTCAACGACCTGAAGAGCTACCGGTTGATCCGGGACTTCCGCCGCGACACCGAGGCGCTGATCGAAGCCATCCGGCGTCAGGCCGGCCCGGTGCCCGTTGTGTTGGCTGGCATCCCGCCCTTCGAACATATGCCGGGTCTTCCCCGACCCATGCGGACCATCCTGGGCTTGCGCGGGCGTGCGATGGACGACGTCCTACGCAGACTCGCGATGCAGATGGGCAACGTGTGGCACATCTCTTTGAACGGATTGGAGTTCCCAGACAACGCCTTCACCGAGGACGGCTTCCACCCGGCAAGCAGGGGTTACCGACTGTGGGCGGAAGTGATCGCCGACCAGGTGGGCGACGCCGGGGTCACTGCCCTGCCTCGCCAAGCAGATGCGGACTCCACCACGTAGACGCGGAAGGTATATACGATCACCCGCGGTCACGGTGCATTACTCGGAATGTCTCACTGTGCAGGACACCAACGGCGCCGAGTGCAGGCCGTGCGACAGTTGACGTCAGCGCGCCGCCCGCCGCGTGCCACTCCCCGCAGCATGAACAGGTTCTTCAACAGGCTCTTACTCCGAATATGCGGCCGGTCTGGTCGTTCCGGGGCAGGATGGCGCTGGCGGTGAATTCGAACCCGGTCGGGTAGGCCAGTACCCCGCTGATCGTGACCGCCGCGTCCGTGCTGTGGGCAAGGACGAGGCTGACCGGTGCCGCGCCCGGGAGGACGTCCTCGGGCTTGAGCCACCGCGGCTGCGGCGGAGGCGGGGTCTCGACCGGTTCAGGTTCGGCCGCGAGGCGGTCGAAGAATCCCATTGCCGGACCATGGCACGACCGGCATCGTGCGGCAAGGCGTGTCAGCGGGGTCTGGTATCACGCACCCGGGTTGCCCCTCCGGAGCCAAGGGCGGTCTGGGGAACTCGCCCTGTAGAGGGTAAGGGTCGCACGAGCCGGTGATGGTCATCTGTCGGCGGTGACTGAACGCCGGCGTTCTCCCAACGCGTGGGCGAGTTGGCGTCGTAGCTGCTCGTTTTCCGACCGCAGCACGCGGATGCGTTCCTCAGCGAGTTCCAGACGCCGCCGCAGGGAACTGTCCGACGCGCGCTGCGTGACAGGAACGGCCCGTGTCGGGGCTGGTCGGGCTGCTTCGCGGAGCCTGGTGATCTCCTCCCGCAGGTCGTCTTCGCCGTATAGCCAGGAGCGTGAAACGCCGGCCTCGTGTGCGACCGCGGCGAAGGTGACGGGCGACCCATTGCGTTCCAGCTCACGCAAGGCGCGTATCGCTTTGGCCCGGGTCATCGCGTGCCGGCGGCGGGCTGCAGCAATGATCGGAGCGGTGTTGTCAGAACGCATCGTCCACCGCCTCCGTGTTCGGCGGGGCTTCGTCGTCGTTCTGTAGCGCGGTGATGATTCGTTGCAGGTTTGTCGGCGACCTGCTGGTTCATCTCGACCATCCGGGCCTGTCCGCGGGCCTGCGCCGTGCTGATGATCTGTAGGGTTTGCCGGTGCTGTTCGCGGTGCTGCGGGAGGAATTCGGCGGTGGTGATGAACAGCGGGCAGGTCAGGCAGGCGTTGGCGTGCTGGCAGGTCTTGACTAGCGGCAGGCCGCAGTAGCCGTTGGGCAGGGCCTGTGTGGCGTGGGCGAGGCGGTGTTTGGCCCATGCGGCGTCGGCCAGCGGCCCATCTGGATCCACGGTAACGGTCTCGCCTCGGTGGTTGACTTTCCGGGCGGCTTCCCAGTGTCGCCGCACGGTGGTGTCGGACAGCCGGGCGTAGTGGGCCGTCATCTCCGGCGAGTCGTGGTCGAGGATCTTCTGGACCACCTGCTGCGGCACGTCCCGGTTGATCAGGGTGGTGCCCAGGGTGTGCCGCCACTGGTGCGGAGTCAGATGCACTGGTCGGCCGTGCTCGTCACGCACGTCGCAGCTGGCCAGCCATTTATCCAAGGCGTCCCGGTAGGCCTGCGTCAGCATGGGTTTGGTGCCGTCCAGGTTGGCCCGTGCCCTTGGGAACAGCACCGGCGTCCCGGCGGGAAAGGCGGTCAGCACACGGCGCTGTTGCTCCAGAATGCCCTGGTGCATCTCGTCGTCGATCGGGACCAGGGCCTCCCGTTTCATCTTCGTGTTCCAGTACCGAAGATAGGGTGCGCCGTCGGCATCGGTGACGACGCAGTCGAAGGGCAGGCCGACCGCGGAGGAGATCCGTAGCCCGCTGCGGATCAGGATCAGGGTGATCAACCGCAGTCCAGGGTCGGTCCAGCGGCCGAGGTTGACCGGCGACTCGACCTGGGCCATCACGTTGTCGGGCAAGCCGCGGGGCAATCGTTGCGTCTGCCTGGGGTAGTCCTCCGGGTAAAGATGCGCACCGGCCGGCAGAGTGCTGTCCCACCCGTACCGGCCGATCGCGCGGAGGAAGCCGGCCAGGCCGGCAACGACGGCGCCCTGGCCGCTGGCGCCGAGTTCCACGCGGAGGTCGCCAAGCAGCCGTTCCAGCAGTGCGCGGTCGATGTCGGCAAGCCGGTTCACGGCGACCTGGGGGCGGGCCAGCCACCCGGACAGCCAGGTCACCGCGCGCAGACTGTTGTAGGTGGTGGCCGCGCTCAGCCCGGTGCTCAATTGCCGGTGGGCCCACCGTTTGGCCAACTCCCGCAGCCAAGGTTGGTGGACGCCGGTGAAGTCCAGCGTCGCTGTCTGCTGGCTGTGCAGGCCGAGGTTACGCAGCCGCCATACCCCGCGCGGGTACTCCACATCCCAGCCCTGCCCGACGGCCAATGCCTCGACGCGACGATAGGCGTCGCGCAGGAACGCCAACGCCCCGAGCCGCTTCTTCACTTGCGGGGCGGGACGGGCCACCGCCCAGTCGTCCTCGCTGACCTGAAGCAAGGACGTCAGGCCGCTTTCCGCCAACGCGTTGACGATGTGCTGCACCTGCCAGGGAATCAACCGGACCCTGGCCTCATCCCGGCGGCACTGCAACACGTACGCCAGCTCCAACCGCAGCCTGCCCGGTAGCCGGCTCAGATCGATACGTTCGCCGGTGGACTCGTTGCGCTCGACGATCTCCTCGACGAATGCGTCCAGGTCCGGTCGGCCCCGGCCGGTCCACCGCTTCCAATGCTGCACACACAATGCCGACCCGGCGTGCACCCACAACCGGCAGCCCGGCACTCGACACGCCTGCGGTGCCGGGCCCGGTACCGGCAACGGGTAGGTCGAGGTAACCCAGCTGGGCAGCGATGGCCTGCCGGCGCGAAGCCACTGGTGATAGTGCCGCGGACACAACACTCGCGATTGATGCCCGAACCCGCAGCCGGGCACCGTGCAAGGTCGGGGCGGGACTTGACCGTGGAACTGCGGATCGGTGGTCGCGGCGAACTGCGCCAAGTCCGGGCAACCGTGGGCCCGCCACCGGCTGGTGTGCCCCTCGCACAACCTTCGCATGCGACATGGCCGGACGCAGCCGAAAACGGCGCACGGTGGGGCGCCGAAGACCGGATCGCGTGGATCGAAGGTCAGCACCTCGGCACGGAACTGCGGCCGGACCACGCCGACCAGCTTCTCCAGCAGCCCGGCCGGGCGGCCTCCCAGCGCGTCGCCGGCCACCTCACCGCTCACGCCGTCCGTGGCGGTCGCGGCGCCCGCCTTCGCCGGACGTGCACGGTTGCGCGGCCGTCTGGTTGCCAGACCAGGGTTGTCGGCCTGGTCGCCATCCGCGGCGCCCCTCGTCCGGGAAGTGGCCGGTCCGGTTCGCTGCCGGCTCACCATGCCAGGTCCCTGCCCGCGAACCAGCCCGCGGCCTCCAACGCCTTGCGCGCGTCCTCCACCGTGAGGTGACCGTAGATGGACGCTGTGGTGGTCACCGATGCGTGACCCAGCAATGCCGATACCACCTCGATCGGTACCCCGTCGCGCAGCGCCCGGGTGGCGTACGCGTGCCGCGCCCAGTGCGGGTCGAAGTCCACCCCGGTGCGGGTCCGCAGCCGCTTCACCAGGTGGTACACCGCGGCATACGTCCATGGCTGCCCGACCGGCTCGGCCCACAGGTTCACGAACACGTATTGTCTGGAGCCCGCCGTTATCCCGACCGTGCGCCGCGACCCGTTGTCTGGCCGGGACGAGTCCGCCGTTTCGGTCGGGATAACGCTCGGCTTGGTTACAGGGCTTCGAGGAAGGCCAGGAGCTGGTCGGAGGGGTGGTAGCGGCCGTGTGGGACGTCCGGCGGCGTGGTGCGGTCGAGTGCCTGCTCCTTCAACGCGAGGTCGGCGTGGGTGTAGACCTGCGTCGAGCGGATGTCGTGGTGGCCCAACCACAGCGCGATGACGGCGTTGTCGACGCCGGCGTGGCGCAGGTGCATGGCAGTGGAGTGGCGCAGGGTATGGGGAGTGAGGTTCTTGTCGGCCAACGACATGCAGCTGCGGGTGGCGGTCCGCTGGTACTTGGTCAGACGCGCGTGGATAGCGTCACGCGAGAGTGGAGTGCCCTTCCGGGTTGTGAACAGCGGGTCGTCGTCTCGGCCGCGCCCAGGATGCTCGGTGAGCCACTCGCGCAGCGCGGCGCTGGTCTCGGCGTCGACCGGGGTGCAGCGTTCCTTCCGGCCTTTTCCAACGCACCGCAGGTAGGCGCCGGTGCCCAGGTGCAGGTCGCTGCGGGCGAGTTGGGTCAGTTCGGAGACACGCAGTCCGGTGCGCAGTGCGGTCAGCAGCAACGCGTAGTCGCGGCATCCGATCCAGCTACTGCGGTCGGGAGCGGCCAGTAGCGCGTTGCTTTCGGCGTCGGTCAGCCAGCTGACGATCGTGGTGAACCGCCCCGGTGATCTTGGAGACTCGGTTCATTGCGCTCCGGCCGGGGTGACCAGGAGGTTGTGCTTATCGTAGTAGATGGCCTCGTACTCGGCCGGTGGGCGATGACCGCAGGCCGAGTGAAGCCGCCGGTGGTTGAACCAGTCGATGTATTCCAGGGTGGCCAGCTCCAGCTCGTCGAGGCTGCGCCACGGTCCGTGCCGTTCGACCAGCTCGGCCTTGTACAGGCCGTTCACGGTCTCGGCGAGGGCGTTGTCGTACGAATCTCCTTTACTGCCAACAGAAACCGATGCGCCTGCTTCGGCGAGGCGATCCGTGTAGCGAACTGATAGGTACTGAACGCCGCGATCCGAGTGGTGCACGAGCTGTCCGTCCTGGACATCGCGTTGCCACAGTGCCATCTCCAACGCGTCCAGCGGCAGGTCGGTGCGCATGTGCCCGGCCAGTCGCCACCCGACGATGAACCGGGAGAACACGTCGACGATGAACGCGGCGTACACCGTGCCGGTGGCGATCGGCACGTAGGTGAAGTCCGCCACCCATCGGCGGTTGGGCGCCGGTGCGGTGAAGTCCCGGCCCAGCAGGTCCGGACGGGTCGCCGCGGCTGCCCGGTCCGGCACGGTGGTGCGCCGGCGGGCCCGGCCCCGGCTGACGCCGCGTACGCCGATGCGGCGCATCAGGCGTTCCACCGTGCAGCGGGCCACCTGATGGCCCTGGCGGTGCAGCTCCTCCCAGATCTTGCGGGCGCCGTAGACCTGGTAGTTCTCGTTGTAAATCTTGATGATCAGCGGGATCAGCTCCTCATCCCGGACCGCCCGCGCCGAAGGCCGCCGGCTCTTGAACTCGTAGTAGGTCGACGGCGCGATCCGCACACCCGCGTCACGCAGCGTGCGGCAGATCGGCTCGACACCGCCGAAGGTCTCCCGATGCTCGTCGATGAACTCGACTACTTCGGCAGCCGCGGGTCCAGCTCCCGCGCGAAGAAACTCAGCCGCTGCCTTCAGAATCTCGTTGGCCCGCCGCAGTTCCCGGTTCTCCCGCTCCAACTCGGCGAGCCGCCGCGCGTCGACAGTGGTGGTTCCAGGCCGCTTACCGCCGTCCACCTCGGCCTGCCGTACCCAGTTACGCAGCGTCTCCCGATTGACGCCCAAGCGATCCGCGACCCGGGCGATCGCGCCCTGCTGCTGCCCGGTCTCCTGCCGGATCTCGAACACCATCCGCACGGCCCGCTCACGGACCTCGTCCGGGTACTTCTTCGGTGCTGGCATGACTCCCACCTTCGCAAGGTTGAGAGTCTCCAACGAACCCGGGGCGGCTCAGTGAGCGGATCGCCGCAAGGCGAACGTTGCGAGTGCGTGGGCTGTTGCTGCGGTCGGTGTCGAGCCAGCGCAGGAACGCTGTGATCAGGACGGCGTCGAGGTGGCCGACGTCCAGCTTCCAGGGCGGGATGCCGGTGACCTGCTGGGTGAAGGTGAGCAGGAGCCGGAAGGTGTCGCGGTAGGAGCGGACGGTGTGGGGACTGACGTGCTTCTGCGTGATCATCCTGTCGGTGAAGAAGCTCTGCAGGATGGGGGCCAGGTCGCTCATGGGGGCATCTCCTGATCGCGGTGGCGGCTTGCCTTCTCGGCGGCCAGAGCGAGCAACTGAGGGTTGGTCTGCAGGTACCAGTAGGTGGCTTGTGGGTCGACGTGGCCGAGCCAGGTGGACAGGACCGGTAGGCGGGCCTCGACGTCAACCCCGGTGCGGTACCAGCGGATCAGGGTGTTGACCGCGAAGCTGTGGCGTAGGTCCTTCAACCGCGGGCGGGTGCGGTCCGAGCGCGGCCGCAGTCCGATGGTGTGAGCGAGGTGAACGAAGCAGCGTTCGGTGGACGTGACGTTCAGGCGGGTGCCGTGCATGGAGACCAGCAGGCTCGGCTCGGCTGGGTGCAGGTGAAGCCGATCGCGGTGGTGACCGTACTGCTGCAGGGCCGTCACGGTGCTGGGATCCAGGATGAGCTGGCGGGACTTGCCGTACTTTCCGCGCACCACCGTGAGGGTGGCGTTGTGCGCATCGAAATGGTCGCGATCCAGCCGGTAGGCTTCGCCCGGCCGCATGCCGGTCACGGCCAGCAGCCCGATCAGCGTCTGGTAGGTCGGTGCGGCGCGTCCATAACGCATCCGTCTCGCGGCACGCATCAACGCGGCCACCTCGTCATCGCTGAACAGGTAGGGCACCGGGCGGGTGTACTGGCGCGGCAGCAGATCCGCCGGCGGAACCTGGTGAACGGGATCGAGGGCGTGCAGGTGCAGCGCGAAACCACGTACGGCACTCAACCGCAGCCAGTGCCAGTACGCGGTGCCCTGGGGCGCGGTGGCCCACGCCACCATCGCCTCGATGGTCAAACGCATGACGCCCCGTTCGTCGAGGTAATCAGCAAAGTCCAGGAGCAGCCGGCCGGGCTCGTGCAGCTGGTAGCCCAGCGATCGACGCATCCGCAGATACTGCTGCGCGGCCTGGCGCATCACGTCCATCGGTTCGTCCCCGTTTCGGTCAGCGGCCAGGGGCGGACTTCTTCGTAGGCATGCCGTCCACCGCCACGGTATCGGAACTGGCGTCCGGGTTCGACCCGAGCATGCCGCACGTGACCTCCGGCGACTTGGCCGGCGTGTTCCCGGCACCGGTCACGAACCTGCTGCGTGAGTTCGTCGTCCGCCTCGCGGCGCTATGTCCGCTCGCTGTGCACCCCCGCAACGTGCTCTACGGCCCTGCCGTGGAGCGCTGGGCGCCCCGCTTCGCCGTCTCCGACGAGATGGAGACCGACCGCCCAGGGCTGTTCCTCGTCGGTGACGGCCCCGGCCTGACCGGCGGGGTCGTCGGCGCCGCCGAAACCGGTTGGCTCGCCGGCGATGCCATCGCCGGGCGCCTACGCGCCGCCGTCCGCACGCCCTGACCCGTTCCTCCGGAGGACCACGTGACCCCGCCCAGCCCTACCGTCCCCACCCAGCTCACACGCGACAATGCTCCACTGTGGACTGGCTCCGACTTCGCGTCCGGCGGCTACACCGTCACCCTCGACGGTCCACAGCTCGATGAGGTGGCGGCCGCAACAGACGCGGCGCTTAAGGCGCTGGCCGACCGTGACATGACCTTCGACCGGCATATCGCCGCCGCAGACTTCCCACTACCCCGACTCGGCACCGTCCTGGGCCGTGCCGCGCGGCAGGCCGCCAGTGGCCGCGGTTTCACCCTCCTGCGCGGCCTGCCCGTCAACGGCCTCAGCGAGACCGAGGCCGCCGTGCTGGTCCGGGGCCTGGTAGCGCACCTCGCACCTATTGCCACCCAGAGCCGCGACGGGCACCTGATCCGCCACGTACGCAGCACCGGCAGGGACCTCGGCGACACCATCACCCGCGGGCACCAGACCGCCGAGCGACTGTGGTTCCACACCGACGGCGCCGACGCCGCAGTGCTGCTGTGCCGCCACGCCGCTGCCTCCGGGGGGCTCAGCCGCCTCGCCTCCGCCGCAGCGGTCCACAACGCCATGCTCGACCAGCACCCCGACCTTGTGGCGGAGCTGTACCAGCCGTTCCACTTCCACATGGCCGGCGGCAACACCCCCGGTCTGCCCGCCACCTTCATCTCGCCGATCTACTCCCTGCACGACGGTCGGTTCTCCACCCGCTATGTGCGCCACACCCTGCTCGAAACCCCGGCCGTCACTGGAGTATCGCTGTCACGGCGCGCCCTTGCCGCGTTCGACCTCATCGAGGAAACCGCCGACAAGCTCAGCGTCGACATGGAGCTGCGCCCCGGCGACCTCCAAATCGTCAACAACCACACCGTGCTGCACTCTCGGACCAGCTACGTCGATCCGCCCGACCCGGCGCCGGCCCGGCACCTGCTGCGTTGCTGGCTCACCTTCCCCGACTACCACGGGCGCCGCCCGGGCGCTGTCGACGAAGGGTTACGCCACGGCTGGCTCACCGACGACCTGCAACACCGGGCCGCCGAGACGTGGACGCCACCGCTACACCCGGACGACCCGGGGCTGCTTGGCGACTCGGCCCGATGTAGGGACCAACAAGATCATGACTGATGGCGAGGCCACACCCGGTGTGCTGATCCGCCGCGCGCTGGAGGACATCGCGCGCACCTGCACCCTCAGCGGGCCGCCGTCGTCGACGGATCGGGTTCAACCAACTTCCGCGATCTGTGGCACCGGGCCCGCGCCCTTGCCGGCGAAGCCGGTCCGCGGCCAGGCCGCGTCGTACCCATCCCCGCGACGTCGATGACGCAATTCTTCGTCGAGACCGCCGCAGCATGGGCATCAGACGCTGTGCCGTTTCCAACCAGCCCAACTGTCCCGCGCCTCCCGGCCGGCATCGACCAAGCCGGGCACACCTGCCGGCCCTGGAAAGTGGTCCTCAGCGCCGCCGGAGGAACCTACCGGGCGTTCGTCACCGGCGGCGAGCCGCCGACCGCCCCACGAAAAGCCGTCGCAGTGGGACTGAACCGCCTAGGTACCGCGCTGTTCGCCTCACCGCTGTACTTCAACGGGCCGTTCGAGTTCGCCGTGCGCCAACTGCTGCTCGGCGGCACGGTGGTTCTGCTGCCCCGTTTCGACCCGGTGCGCTGGGTCCAACTCGCCGCCGCCACCCGGCCGGACTGGGCCTTCCTCGCCCCGATCCAGATCCGGCGCCTGCTCGACGGCGTACGTCCGGCCAGCTTGGCCGATGCCCTGTCCAGCATCCAGACGGTGCTGCACACCGCCGCGCCCTGCCCGCCCGACATCCACGCCCGCCTCGTCGACCTCGCCGGTCCGCACCGGGTCGCGGAGTTCTACGGCGCCGCCGAGTACGACGGCACATTCGCCTGGGCGAGCAGCGCGGCGCGGGGAGCACTCCCGATTTCCGGCGCGGAGTTGCGCGTCGTTGACGCGCACCGCCGGCCGGTTGCGGCCGGCGTGGTCGGCACCATCGAAGGTCGCAGCGCCGCGGGTCTGGTCGGCCACTACGCCGACGAACCGTGTGCAGTTGCAAGCGTATGGCGCACTGTCGGTGACCAGGGCCGGTTCAGTGAGGAAGGCCGGCTCACCGTGACAGATGTCGACACCTCCGGCCGGGCCATCGTCGGTGGCGTCAAGGTCGCCCTCAGTCACATCCACGACGTGATAGCAGCCCACCCCGCCGTGGGGGCCTGCCAGGTCATCCCCGTCCCCGACGCCGAGTACGGGCAAATCATCACCGTCCGCGTCCGCGTCACTCAGCCACTGACCGCCGCCGCGCTTGGTGAGCACTGTGCGGCACGTCTGCAAGCCGCCGAGCGTCCCCGCCACATCCACCTGGCCGGCCCCGGCCCGGACCTTGCCAACGAGGACCCCTCCCATGCCGATGCCGTGTGACCTGTGCACCGCGATCGACCCCACCGTCGTGGACTGCGCGCTTCAGCGCCACCTACGCCCCGACCAGCCTCGCCGTGTCGACCACAACGCGGCCGCCGCCGCCGCCGTACCGACGATCGGCGCGTTCGTGCCGGGATACCTGCTGATCGTGCCCACCAGGCACACGACGTCGCTGGGCCTGCTGCCCGCCGCTGAACTGGCCGGCGTGCAGCAGCTCGCCGAGCGCACCGCTGCCCAGCTCCGTCGCGTGTACGGCGGCCTGGTGCTGGGATTTGAGTACGGCCTCAACGTGCCCGGCGCGCGGCGTATCGAACACGGCCATTTGCACCTGCTGCCAAGCTCGGTCGGCGCCGCCCTGCGGGGTTTCCTACGCTTCGGTTGCCGCTGATCGAGGTCGACTCGTTGGTGCACCTGCCACGCACGACCGAGCTTTCCTATATCAGCGTTTGGGAGCCTGGCCGTCCCGTCTGCATCTACCCGGTCGCCAACGACGCCTCACCCCGACTACGGATGCGCGAGATCGTCGCCCAACTCGACCCACGGCTACACGGCCTTCCATGGGACTGGGAGCGCGATCCCTGCACGGCGCTGATGCGCCAGACCATCGATGACCTTGTGCCTGCACCCGTACCGGTCGCGACGTCCAGCGCCGGGGTGGCCCGATGACAGCCGGGTGGGACCTGGCCCGGCTGTGGCACACCATTGCGCGCATCGGACCGGACCGACCCGCGCTCGTGCACGGCAACCACACCCTTACCTGGGGCCAGTTCGACGCTGCCGCCGCAGCCGTAGCCGAGGCGCTGCAAGGCGACGGCGTTCGGCCCGGCGATGTCGCCGTACTGTGCCTGCCGAATCGGCCCGAATACCTGGTGCTCCTTGCTGGCGCGCTGCGCTGCGGCGTCACCCCGTGCGGTGTGAACTATCGCTACCAAGCCGGCGAGCTGGCCGCCCAACTCCACCACCTCGCTCCGGCAGTCGTGTTCTACGACATCTTTGACGCGGACACGATCACCAGTGCGCGGGCGGAATTGCCCGGAATCAGGCGGTGGTGCGCCGTCGGCGGTAATGACCAGGCGGTGGCGGGCGCGTTGACCGTGGACCGGCTCCTTGCCGTCGACGCCGATCCCCGGAACCTCACCTCCTCCGTGGACGATGTGCTGATCAAATGCACCGGGGGCACCACCGGCGCTCCCCTTGCACTGCGCTGGCGGGTCAGTGACACCGTGCGCCAGCTCAATGACCACAATCCCTGGCTGCGGCACGACCTTCGTCAGCCTCCGTCAGCGTCGACCCGCCTCGACCTGGCCGACGCGCGGCTGCTTGTCGTCAGCCCACTGATGCACGGATCTGGCCTGACCCGCGCGCTCGGCGCGCTGTGCGTCGGCGGCGCAGTGATCACCACGCCGCTCGCTCGGCTTGACGCCGCCGCCATCCTCGATGCGGCCGAGCAGCACCGTGCGGACACAGTGGCGATCGTCGGTGACGCCTACGCGCTGCCGCTCGCCGACGCCCTCGACACCGATCCGGACCGATGGGCCCTCCCGAATTTGCGGGTGATCACCTCCTCCGGCGTAGCGTGGAGCCAGGCTGTCAAGCAGCGGCTACTCACGCACCTGCCAGCCGCCCGCCTGGTCGAGTCGCTCGGGGCGACTGAAGCGACCGGACTCGGCTTCAGCGTCGCCACCTCCGCCAACCTCCCGCCCACCGGCCTATTCCAGCTCGGTCGGCACGCGCAGGTCTTCCGCCCGGACCATGGCCCTGCCGCGCTGGGCGAGACTGGCCTCATCGGGGTGTCCTGGCCCCACCCGGCGGGGCTGCATCCTGCGGGCGACCTGCCGGCTGACCGGTTCATCCACCACGCCGGCCGTCGGTACCTGCTCTCCGGAGATCAGGTGCAGCTCGTCACCGACCGCGAGTTCGTGCTCCTCGGTCGAGGTGTCGATTGCATCAACACTGGCGGTGAAAAGGTCCACGCACCCGAGGTTGTCGACGTCCTCACCAGCCAGCCCGGCGTGATCGACGCCTGCGTGTTCGGCATACCGCACGCCCGCCTCGGCAGCGCCGTCGCCGCCGTCGTGCACCTGAGGTCGGGAGCATCGCTTACTGAGGTACTCATGGTCACCAGCGACCGACTCGCCCGATTCAAAACTCCCACCGTCGCGGTGCAGGCCCCGGTGCCGCGAACCGCCGTCGGCAAGGTCGACCTGGCCGCAGCACGCGCCCTCATCGACGACCACTGCCCTGAAGGAGCCCGATGACCGGCAGCGTTTCACCCAGCACTGCCACCCTCGACGTCGACCCAGCCGACCATTGGAAGTGGCTGGCCCGAATGGCCCGCCAGGAGCAGGCGCTGTTGACCGACGCCCTCTGCTCGCTGTTCATCGCGACCGACATCGACGCCCAGGTCAGCGCCGCGCTCAGCTACCCCGACTGGCCCAGGCCGCTCACGCTGCTGCCATCGTTGGCGCCCACGCTCGTCACGGCCACCGACGAACTCGCCAAATACCTCACGTTCATCCCCGCCGCGACGGGTGAGGCGTTGAACATCCTCGACCGGCACGGTTGGCCGCCACCCGAGGCAGGCCCCGCCGCCGGCGACGCAGCCTGGCTCCTGTTGCAACACGCCGATGCCCGCAACGACGACCGGCGCACGCTTCTGCCCACCCTCACCGCTGCCGTCGAAGCCGGCCATGCCGATTCGCGTCAGCTCGCCCTGCTCACCGACCGGGAACTCAGCGTGCGAGGTGAACCCCAGCGGTACGCCACCCTGCGGCTCATCCGTGATGAACGGCCGGTCCTGCTCTACCCCGCAGCAAGCGCCGACGCGGTCGTCGACACCGAACGAAGCCGGATCGGCATGCCCAGCCTGGCCGAGGACGCCCGGTACGCATACTCACCCCTCAACCCATACGGGACGGCGCGAAGCTGCCCCGTCAACGCCTGGCGACCCGCCGGTCTCGCCGCGCTGCGCCCCAGCGCAGCATCGGGTGCCCCACCGGATACCCCCGAACCGATACCCTCGGCCGCGGTTGGGCTGTATCTCGCCGCGACTCTGCGATACCGCAACCAGACCCGCCGCATCCGCGAGCACCTGCCTGCACCGCTGGTCTCCACCGGGCGTTGGCTCGATCTCGACCCGTTGACCCGGGCCAGTTGCCAACTCGACGCCGGCCTCGCGGTGAACCAACTCGCCGCCCGCATCTGTCTGACCGACATCGCACGCGCGGACCTGCTTGTCGCCTTCGCTGAACAACGCCGCAGCCACGGTGTGGGCGTCGAAATCGGCGCCGCAGTAGGACAGGGCAAGCCCGTGATCGTCGTCGGCCCGCCGCGCTGCTCCTTCGACATGCTGCCGGCCGTCACGGTGGTCGCCGACGTCAACGAGGCGCTCTGTACCGCCATGCAGCTAACCATGGGCCGCTGATGCGCAGGAGATTCATCGCCATCGAGGGCCCGACCGGAGTCGGCAAGACCACACTTGCCACCCGCCTGGCGACCCGGCTCGACGCGACGGCGGTACTCGACCCCTTCGAGGACAACCCCTTCCTTCCGCAGCTTCTCGCAAGCGACCGGCCCTCGGTGGAAATGGCGCTGCGAGTGGAGCTGACGTTCATCGCTTTGCGGGTCGCGCAATTGCGCCACGTCGCCACGACCGTCGCCGCTGCCGGCCGGGTGGTTGCCGATTGGGCGCTGCTCAAGCAAGCGGTATTCGCGGCGGCAACGCTCGACGCCGCCGACACCGTACGTGTGGCCGCCACCGTCGAACTATGGGCACCGGGCCTGCCCACTCCCGACCTGCTGATCAGCTTGCACGCCAGCGCGGACACGTTGCGCGCACGGATTCGCCACCGCGGCCGCGGCATGGAAGCCGCCGTGACCAACGCCGAGCTGGCCGCACAGTCGGCAGCCTTTGAACACGCCTATAGCCGATGGCCGGGGCCTCTGCTTCGGGTCGACACAGACACCTTCGACGTCTTCAACGACCACCACCTCTCCGAGCTGGTCGACCAGATGCGCCAGCTCCCAGCCCTCCTGGAGTCCCGATGACACAACCCGCAACCATCCCCACCACCTTCAACACGGCCGGGCCACCTTGCCGAAGGCTCCTGATCACAGCACCGGGCGCGGTCGAACTGATCGAGCAGAACCTGCCACCGGTGGGCGCCCACGATGTCTACGTCCACACCGTGCTGTCCGGAATCAGCCACGGCACCGAAATTGCGTGGCTGAACGGCACAGCAGCGGCACTGCACCGAACGTGGGATAGCGACCGGCGACTCTACCTAGACGGCCCCGGGCGGGACTTCCCGGTGGCGCCAGGCTACGAGTCGATCGGCCAGGTCGCTCAGGTCGGTTCGGCCGTCACCGTCGTCAAGGTCGGCGATCTCGTCGCGATCGACGCCCCGCACGCCGACGGGCACCTGCTCACCGAAACGGCCGCTGCCGCCGGACTGCTGCCCGCCGGGGTCGACCCTGCGCGGGCGGTGTTCTTCATCCTCGCCCGGGTCGCCCTTGGTGGCGTCCACGATGCCAACCTCTCGCTCGGTGAAACGGTGGTCGTTGTCGGGCTCGGAACCGTCGGGCTGCTGGCCGCGCAGATAGCCAGTCAGACCGGCGCGCGGGTGATCGGTGTGGACCGCTACCGGCTGCGCGTCGCGGCGGCCAGCGCATTCGGCATGACCGCCGTTCTTGCCGAACCGGGCGCGGACATCGCGGCGAAGGTCCGCGGCATCGTCGGCCCAGCCGGTGCCGACGCGGTGATCGAGGCGTCCGGTTCCTACACCGGCCTGCACGACGCGATCCGCTGCCTGCGTGTCGGTGGCCGGGTCGCCACCGTAGCTTCGTACCACGGTGAGCAGCCGGGCCTGCGGCTGGGCGAGGAGTACCACCGCAACCGCATCACCCTCATCTCCTCGATGACGGTCAATGGCTGCCCGCAGCGTGGCCACCCGGCCTGGACGTTGGACCGGCTCAACGTCACCGCCCGAGATTTGATCGTCTCCGGACAGGTCCGCACCGACGGGCTGATCACCCACCGGATTCCGTTCGAGCGGGCCGCCGATGCGTACGCGCTGACCACCGGCACGCCCGAGGCCACGATCAAGGTGGTGCTGACCTATGACCGCTGAACTCGCCTTCGACACGACCAACCCCGTCGACGACCGCTACGCCCCGCCCGACTGCGGAGAGCTGGCCATAGTCAGCGAGATTCTGGCCAGTGGCCGGCTCTCCGGCGGGGCACGCGTACTGGCCGACTACGAGCAAGCCCTCGCCCGCTGGTTCGGCGCCACCCACGCCCTCGCGGTCAACTCCGGCACGTCGGCCCTGCACGCCACGCTCGTCGCCTTGGGCGTCAAGCCGGGCACCGAGGTTCTGATACCGGCGACCGCACCGCTGCCGACCGCCATGCCGGTCCTGACTTGTGGCGCCACGCCGGTCATCGTGGACACCCTGCCTGGCGCGTTGGGCCTCGATCCAACGGACTTGGAACGCAAACTCACCCCGCGTACCCGCGCCGCGATCGTCCTGCCGCTGTGGGGGTACCCCAACGACGACCGGCCGGCATCCGAGCTTCTCGCCGCCGCACAGGTGCCGGTGATCGAGGACGCCTGCCAAGCCCACGGCACGATCGTGCAGGGCCGGTGCGCCGGAACCCTCGGCGCGGCCGGCTGCCTGTCCACCCACGACCGCAAGCTGCTGTCAACCGGCGAGGGTGGCTTCGTGCTCACCGAGGACGAAGACTTGGCCCAGCGCATCGACTTCTACACCCACCTTGGCCACCTCAACGGGCGGGTCCACGGCGTCAACTACAAGCTCGCCGCACCCCTCGCAGCGATCGGCCTGCGACGGCTCACCCAGCTACAAGCACAGCTCGACGCTCGCCGCCGCAACGCCCAACGCATTCTCAACGCCTTGCCCCCGGATGGAGTCCTCCGCGAACTCTCCTACCGCGACGGCGACCAGCCCAACTACTACAACCTCGTCCTCATCACGACCGGCAGCCAGCCGCAGCTCGCCGCGGAACTGGCTGCCAACGGGCTACCACCAGACTCGATCCGCTATCGCTACCAACCCCTCTATCAGCAGCCGATCTTCACCAAGTACGCCACTTCGTGTCCCAACGCCGAGGCCCTCGCCACGTCCACCATCCAGATCCCGGTTCACCCGGCCATGCCCGACTCAACCGTAGAGTGGGTGGCCGCACGCATCGCCACCATCGCCCGCGGAGGAACCACACGATGACCGGCATCCGTCACTTCACCGCGTCGGCGATCGTCTTCGACGATGCGGAACGGGTCCTCCTGGTGCACCACAACAAGGTCGGACAGTGGCTCTACCCCGGCGGCCATATCGACCCCAACGAAGACCCCGCCCAGGCCGCCCAACGCGAGGTGCTGGAGGAAACCGGCGTCCAGACGCAGGTGATCAGCGACGAGATGTTCGCCCACCCAGCGGTCACCACCCACGCCCCGCCGTACACGATCATCGAAATGCCGGTCACCGACTCGAAGGTCGGCCCCCACCACCACATCGACCTGGTCTACGTCCTGTCCGCCGTGTCCGGCGACCTGATCGCCCAGCTCGATGAGGTCGGGAGCGCCCGGTGGGTGTCAGTCGCTGACCTGGCCACGCTGAACACCCCGGCGGAGCTGCCCGCGCTGATCGCCGAAGCGGCTCTGTGGGCCAAACGGCGTTGGCAACCGACACCCACTGCACCGGCCCCCCGCCGGTAGCGGCGACGCTGCGTTACTACCCCTCCATCGGCGCGGACATGGCCAGCCCGGGCAGGTCGGCCCAATCGTCATCCGGTGTGATCTCGGCCCGCCGCTCGTCCGTCGTCAGGATCCCCAGCGCGGCTCGGCGCGGCGCCGGCAGGTAGTCCACTGCCAGGCGCCGCGCCACGTAGTCCATGATCGATGTCGCCATCGGCAGCTCTGGGTCGTCGGTCCTGCCCGCAGGCGTGAACCGCATGTTGGTGAACTTCGTCAGGTAGGTCTCCAAGGGTGCACCCGCCTGCAACCCCAGCGAGATCGCCACCCCGAGCGCATCCATCATGCCGGCCAACGTCGAGCCCTGTTTCGCCATCCGAAGGGTTACCTCGGCCAGTTCGCCGTCCGCGTCGCGCCCGGTCGATACGTAGCCCTTCTGATCATCTACGGCAAATCGCGTTGTCTCACCCAGGCGCACCCGCGAACTCCGGCGAGCACCGTTCATCCGTCGCCCGTTCACCTCTGATGCCATCGACTCGGCCATCAAACCTCCCGCGTCTCACTGCCCAGGACACAACCAGTGGGAAACTTACACGAATGTAGCTACTAGATGTAGGGGAAACGCGGGTGTATGGCGGGGATGCCTTAGGGGTCCACTCGATCGTGCTCGGGTCCTTGCAGACGCTCGGCCACCGAGGTGGATCCGGACCACGTGTCGAGTGCTACAACGCAGCGCCGCCTCCGCCAGGCCCATCCCACTGACAACCCAGCGAACTCGATCGCGATCGGCAACGTGCGTGTTGCTCCAGCTCGCGCGCCTGGCGCCACGCGGAGCCCTACAGCGGGCCAGACCGGATCACGTAACACCAAGGAGCGCCAGGATCGACGGAATCGGGACAAGGTAGCGCCGCCCGATGCGCAGCACCCGGACCGGGAACTCGCCGCTTTTGGCAAGCTCGTTGGACTTCGACCGGCCGATACCCAGGATGGCCCCGGCGGTCTCGATGTCGGTGGTGGCGCCCAGGCCGCGGACTGCGTCGATCGTCCAGACGGTGGTCCGGTCCTTGGTTAGCCGGTTGATCGGGGTTGGGTGTCGAGGGCGTCGAGTTTGGTGCGGATGCTGTCGGCGTTGGGGTGGTCGAGGTCGTCGAGGATGGCGAGGGCCTGTTGCCAGGCGTCGCGCGTGGCTTGCTCGTTGCCGGCGGTGTGGTGGGTGTCGCCGAGGTGGTTGAGGGTGTCGGCTTCGTTGTAGCGGTCGCCGAGGTCGCGGAACAGATCGAGGGCGTGCTGGTAGCAGGTGACGGCCTGGGTGTGGTGGCCGAGGTGGTGGTGGGCGTAGCCGAGGCTGTCCCAGGTGTCGGCCTGCCCGACGTGGCTGTCGAGCTCCTGGTACAGGGTGAGGGCCTGCTGGCAGTAGGTGAGGGCCTGCTGGTGGTCGCCGAGCAGGGCGTGGTGCCAGCCGACCAGGTTGAGGGCGCGGGCCTGCCCGTCCCGGTGGCCGGCGGCCCGGTACAGGTCGAGGGCCTGCCGGGCGTGGTCGAGGGCCTGGGCGGGGTGGCCGCGCCGCTCCCACAGGTAGGCCAGGTTGTGGTGGGTGTGGGCCTGCCTGACCTGGTCGCCGGCGCTGGTGGCCAGGTCGAGGGCGTGGCTGAGCTGGCTGTGGGCGTCGTCGAGGCGGCCCAGCCGGGTGTAGGCGCGGGCGAGGGTGCGGTGGGCGTGGGCCTGGCGCGGTCGGGTCGGCCAGCCGCTCGGCGGCGGCGACCGCGGCACGGCCTGAGCGTCGGCCATGTCGTGCCAGTGCCCCCGCCGGTCGAGGAAGGTCGCCGAGGGCCCAGGCCAGCTGCCAGGTGTGGGTGTCGAAGCCGGTGGCGGCGGCGTGGTCGACGGCGGCGAGCAGCACCGGGTGCTCGGCGGTGAACCAGGCCATGGCCTGCTGCGTGGTCGGCGAGGTGCTCGGGGGTGACGCCGGGCCGGGGTGGGGCAAGGGCGATCGGGTCCTGGGCCGGGTTCAGCAGCCGGTCGGCGGTGTAGGCGGTGTGCAGGTAGTGGTCGAGCAGCCGGTGGGTCGCGGCGTGGCGCTCGCTGGTCGGTGTCGGTGCGGTGGGCCAGCTCGGCGGCGTAGGCGCGCAGCAGGTCGTGGAAGGTGTACCGGCCGGGGCTGTGCTCGGTGAGCAGGTTGGCCGCGGATCAGCTCGGCCAGCAGGGCGCGGGCCTCGTCGCACGGGGCAGGCCGGCGAGGCTGGCCGCGGCCGGGTACGCCGATGTCGGGGCCGGGGTGCAGGCCGAGCAGCCGGAACAGCCGGGCGGCGGCGGGGTGAGGGCCTGGTAGGACCAGGAGAACACGGCCCGGACGTCGGTGGCGGGTCGTCGCCGGCGAGCACGTCCAGCGGTGCCTGGCGTCGCGCAGCTCGCCGGCGAGCGCGGCGAGCGGGAATGTGCGGGCGTAGCGCGGCGGCGCGGGCGGCCACGATGGCCAGGGCGAGCGGCAGCCGGGCGCACGCGGTGATCGATCTCGTCGACGGCGTCGGGCTCGGCGGCGACCCGGTCGGCGCCGAGCCGGCGGGCCAGCAGCTCGCGGGCCTCGTCGGGGGTGAGCAGGTCGAGGGTGAGCGGGTGGGCGCCGTCGGCGGCGACCAGGCCGGTGAGCTGGTTGCGGCTGGTGACCAGCACCAGGCAGCCGGGCGTGCCGGGCAGCAGCGGGCGGACCTGCTCGGCTGTCGCGGGCGTTGTCCAGCACGACCAGCATCCGCCTGCCGGCCAGCAGGCTGCGGTACAGGGCGGCCTGGGCGTCCGGGTCGGCCGGGATCCGCTGGGGCGGGACGCCGAGCGCGTCCAGGAAGCCGCGCACGGCCTCGGCCGGGTCCATGGTCTGGCCGCCGGGTCGAAGCCGCGCAGGTTGACGTACAGCTGCCCGTCGGGGAACCGGTCGCGGACCCGGTGCGCCCAGTGCACGGCCAGGGCGGTCTTGCCGACCCCGGCGGTGCCGGCGATGGCGGAGATGACCACCGCGGTGGGCTGGCCGCCGCCGCCCGGGTGCTGGTGCTCGGGCAGCAGCTTGTCGAGCTGGGCCAGGTGGTCGGCACGGCCGGTGAACCGGGGCAGGTCCGCGGGTAGCTGGGCCGGTACGGCGAGGCGTCGGCGTCGGCCGGTGGGGACCGGCCGGCCGGCGATCCGTTCCCGGGCGTCGGCCAGGTCGGCCACGGCGTTTTCCATGGCCCGGTACTCGGCGTGCCAACCGTCCAGGTCGACCAGAGCCGGACCCAGTTGGACCTGGCGTGCCTGCGCGGAGCGGATGCAGGCGCGCACGAACGTCTCCACGGTGTCCCAGCGGGGGGTGCCCGGGCCGTTGAGCAGACTGCCGATTGTCGAGGTGCGTAACGCCCGGCCATCGCGGTCGGCGTGGGCCTCGAGGCTGCGGTAGGTGGGCCGCCGTACCTGGACGTACAGGTCCTGCAGCCGGGCGCGAAACGTAGCCACCGGGTCGGTGTCGGCATCGGTCACAGCCAATAGGCGACCACGAGACCTATCGCGGGGAAAGCGTATTTCCGTCAGTTAAGCGTGTTTTCCAGTTCCGTCCGGCGCCGGACGGCCCGGCACCTGCCGAGCTGCAGGCTTGACCTCACCGGGCTGGCAAAGCCGGGCCGGCACCGGGGGCTTCACGGCATATCACGCGCCGTCTCCGCACTCGTCTCATCCCATCCAGGATTCGGAGCGCGAGGGTGGCGCGGGCGCCGTCAGCTGAGTGGCGACATTTTGTCAACACCTTCTGGCCAACGTCGGTCCGGTCGTAGAGGAGGTGACATGGTCAGGTACACCTAGCTGGCGGTAGGCCGGGCGCTCGGCCTCAGTAAGGGCCGGTTGAGCTTCTGGTACTACATCTGGAGCTGATCACGGTTTCGATTCATCCACGCAGACCAAAGCTGATGCGCGTTCAAGTAGAGCGCACAGCCCAGTCGACAAGAAGGGATCAGGGGAAGAAGTGCAGGCACGCAAAATCATCATCACAGCTCTAACTGGCATCGCCGCAGCAATCGCCGTAGTTGGCCCGGCATGGGCCGACACGGTGGTCTATGTCGACGGCGGCAAATGGCATTACGGCGCCGACTCGCAGCACGGGAACTTCTCAAATTACGTACACAACGGCAGGAATCACGGATCGTCCGTAGAAAACCTCGCCCAGGGAATCGTGCGCAGCAACTGCGCGCCCCCCACAGTATGGTCGGCGGCGCAGGAGAGGTATTCCGTAATCGGTGGCAACAAGGCATACTACCGCTTCTGTTAATCGACCGTTGAAGACAACGGGTACAGCGTGGATGATGGCCCACTTCTTCATGTACGGCTAATCTTCCAGACGTACCCGTCCACCATTCGTCAAAGTAGACGACCCGCTTGTGCGGGTGGCTTCATCGCCACCCGCACAAGCGGTATTGGGATATTGAGGGTCGGAATAATCCTAGGAATCGAGACCCGGCCAAGAGTCTGGTCTGAACAAGCAAGGCGCGCTGAGGAGCGCACCGAGCCGCGTACCCTTAGGGCGGACGACCAAACGGTGACTCCAGTTCCCCGATCGTCACTGAACAGCAAGAGGCAAGGGGCCAGATGATTCACAGGGGAATCAGACTTGCATATACAGTCGTGATGCTCGCATCGGCGGCAATAGCGTTCGTCGTCGTGCGCAACTTCGACGAGACGGCGACACGTGGTCCTTCCTACACCGTCTCCTTCAACAAATCGGAAAGTGGAGCAGGCGCCGCAGACGTCACTCGTACGGTGGATCGCTTCGCCCAATCCCATGGGGTCAACATCGGTCGTCTGTATTACGACCAGCTCAATCTTGACAAACTCCGCATCTACTTGGCCGTAGGTGATCCAAATGCCGACTCGACGCACTGGCTGAAAGACGGATACCCATACTTTAGTCGCAACAACAAAATCGAGATTCACAATTATGATGAAATCAGTAATATCGACCCAAGTGGCATGTACCTCATCTACGGAACTCAGGCAGATGCAACCGATTTGCTGCAGAAGTTTCGTCAACTCGGTTATAATCCATCGCTTGAAGCGGCCTTCTCTCTAGCACGCGCACCCCTGTTCCTCGGCAACGGCGGGCTACTCTCGTCGTTCCTCGTCGTCGGCCTCATTGCGATCGTCCTGGTGTCGTCGGCCGTCGCACTCAACGCCCAGTCCTACGGCGTTCGGCGCCTACATGGTCAGTCATTCACGAGAATCCTGCAGCAGGATCTGGTACAGCTCGCGAGATTCTGTGCAATATACGTCACCGGCATCGCCATCGGGACGAGCGGCTTCCTTTATTGGTACAACAAGCTTCACCAGATTGATACGTATGCACTGATTGCCTTCGCCCTCTTCGGCGTTTACGTGGGCGCAGCGCTGGCCGCTCACGTCGTGACGCTGGCCGTGCTCCACCAAGGCATGATCTTGGAAGCCGTCAAAGGCGAAGTGACCGCCAGGTGGGCTATCGTCGGATCGTACATCCTTCGGTGCTGGGGTATTCTGCTCATCCTCTCCATCAGTACCGCCGCCATCACCAGCGGGGTGGCCCTCGCGCAGCACCGCTCGACTTTGCAGACCTGGACCTCGATCGGCAGCGCCTACTATATGCGCATCAGCGGAGCCATCGACGAGTCGGAGACCGGTCACGAGACTGGCATTCGCATTGGGCGTTGGATTCGCGATGCCGACGAACGCGGCGAAGTCTCGCTCGCGTCGAACCAGACCATGTCCGGACCGGCATCGGACGTCCTCGTGGTCAACGACCGTTATCTCAAGACCCAGAAGGTATACGGATCCGACGGCCTCCGGATCCAGCCCCAACCCCAGGGCGAAATAAGGATCATGGTGCCGCAAAAATATGCAATGCAGTCGGCTGAGATCCGCGACGAAGTGCTACATTGGGCGACCTCCCAGAACGAGGCGGCGACGCATATCCAGCCGAACGATATGCACCTCGAACGCATCCGCGATGATCAGACCCTGACGATTTACGCGCATTCATTCGAGGTTCGCGATATCACTGTCAAGGACGCCGTGGTGGTCGTGGTACCGGGCACATCTGCCCTCATTTCCGATGACGAGTACGTGAGCATGGCGAGCCGCGGCGAAGTTCTCGTCGAGAATCCGGATACCGCCATGAAAAGCCTGGCCAGCGCCGGCCTGGCCGATTACATCCTCGGCATGAGCCCGTTCGCACAGGAGGCCGCGGATGGCTACCGCGACGCTGAACGGGAATTCAGTACTGACGTCACCAACCTGTTCATCGGCATCGCCGTACTCCTGATCACCGGAGTGACGGTGTCTTCCGTCTATTGCCGACGGAACGCGCAGACCCTGTTCACGAAGTACATTCATGGATGGGGGTTCCTTCAAACTCACTGGCGCCTACTCGCCATCGAGTCAACCTTCGGACTGGTCATGGTGCTTTGGGTATGGCACCAAACGGCCGCCGCCCTCGAGAGGCGCAGCATGCCAGGCGCGCCCCCGCCCCTACCCGACGAGATAGGACTCGGGAGTTGGGAGCCGGTCGTCGCGGCAGTCGTCGCGGTCACCAGCTTTGCACTGATTACCCTCGCCCTCATGAGAACGACCGCGAGATTTGTCAGGACGCACTCGTCAACGCTTTCCTAGGCCGATTGGAGGAACATATGATCAACGTTCAGAAGACTGCCAAGGCATTCGGCCAGCGGACCCTGTGGTCTGACCTGTCGTTCACCGTGCACCCGGGCGAGATGGTCGCCCTCGTCGGCCCGAGCGGTTGCGGGAAGTCAACCCTTCTCAACTGCCTTGGCTTGCTGGCGACCATCGACGCAGGGCGGATCCTCGTGGACGATCAGGACATCACCCGGTTCGGTGCAGGAGCACGCCGCCGTTTCCGCCGCGACAGGCTCGGCTATCTCTTCCAGAACTACGCCTTGATCGAGAACGCCGATATCGACTCCAACCTCAAGGTGGCGGTAAGAGCCGCGCGGAGGATCCGCGGCGGCAACGACGACCTTGAGGCAGCCCTGCGGACGGTAGGACTCGAGGGCCGGCGCAAAGAATTGGTCTACCGGCTCAGCGGCGGCGAACAGCAACGCCTCGCGGTGGCTCGGCTGCTACTCAAGAAGCCCACCGTGGTCCTCGCCGACGAGCCAACCGGAGCGCTGGACGCCGACAACGAGGACATGGTGATCAGCCTGTTGCGACGTATGGCAACAGACGGTTGTGCTGTTCTGATAGCGACACACAGCAAGCGCGTTGAGAGCGACTGCGACTCCACACTGCACGTCGGCAACGACGCACCTATCCGGGGGTAGCGCCTTCAGCGCTGCCCCCGAGCGGCCACACCGCAGCCCGCAGGTCCGTCGCCCGGCGCTCACGGCACGATAATGGCGTGACGGAACACCAACCACTCCTCGACATCAACGGGATCGTGCGGCTTCGTGAGGCGCTGACGTCGGCCAGGTACACGAGCGCCGGGATCGCCGCCCGGATCGGCTCGGAGCCACCGATGCCTTGCGCCGCAACGATTTCCGGCTCGCGATCCGGCAGACCGACGACCGCGACCCGCTGGCCACGCTGATCCGCCTGTTCGTCTGCGGGCAGACCGAACCGGTCGACGCCGTGGTCGGTCGGATCAGCGTGCGGTTGCCTCTGTCTGTGGCGGAGTTGGACGTGGCTGCCTGGAATCGCGAGGGAGCTGGGTGCCGTCCTGCTCGGGCTGCTCCTGGCCACGGCCGGCGCTGCCGCCGCCGTGCAGCGGCACGCGGACGCCTTCTTCGACCGCGCCCAGATCGCCGACGCCGACGACCGCTGGACACCACGCCGGCACCGGCTTCTTGGTCGCCTCACAGCATCGGCCGCCTGATATGGAACGGCCCTGTCAAGGGTTCTCGTGTTGGCGGTGTTGTTTGGTGTGGTTAGCCCGTTTCGTGGTGGTGGAATCGGGCGGCGTGGATCGCCCCGGGTGCGTCGGTCATCCGGGATGGTCCGGGTCGTGGGCTGGCTGGAGGAGACCGGGCGGGGTGGGGGCGGCGTGCCGGGTCGTGGTGGTGGGTCGGTCCACTGCCACTCTGATATTCGCGGGTCGGGTTCGCAGTTCTGGGATTCGCAGGAGGGTGCCCCGCACTAACGACGCCACGACACCCACCACGGGGCGGGGTCGTGGTCATAGGCGGCTCGGGGGTCTTTCCTGCCGCGGCACCGTCCCGGCACGCCGCCGGCATGAGGGCGAGGACCGGCCTGCAGCCGACCACGGGAGTCCTCGCCGAGGTAGTCACGCTGGTTCAGTTGGTCATCTCGGCCCAGCAGAAGCCGGCCAGCTCGCGGGCGATGGCGGTCACGATGACACCGGTGGGTTTGTGGTGGGCGCTCATCCGCCGGTACCGGCCGCACAAGCGTTGCTGCGCGGTCCAGGACCGGGCCACGGTGGCCGCCTCGACCCGGCGTTGACGGGCCTTGAGGGTGGCGCCCACGGCGGGACGGTGCCGGTAGGCGTGCGCGGCCTCGACCAGGGTGGTGCGCACCGATCGGTTGCCCGCCTTGGTGATGTGTCCCCGGCGGGTGGCCTCGCCGGTGGAGTACTCGCTGGGTATCAGGCCGGTGAACCCCATGAACAGCGGGGCGGTCGCGAACCTGCGCCAGTCGATGATCTCAGCGGCCAGAACGAGCCCGCTCAGATCGCCGATGCCGCGGTATGCGGCCAGCCGGTGCACCGTGTCGGACAAGGGTTCCCGATCGCACCAGCCCATCAGGTCCGCCTCAATGGCGGCCAGCTCGCCGTCGCGGGCCTCCAGCACGCTGCGGTAGTGCCCGTACGTCAGCCGCAGCGCCGGGTCGTCGAAACTCTGCCCGGCCAGCCACCGCTGATGCTGCTGCGTCCATGCCCGACCGCCCCGATAGACGCGGCCATGGCGCAGCAGAAACGCCTTGAGCCGCTGACGAACCCGACGCCGGTCGGCGACCAGATCCGCGCGGGCCCGGCACAGATCCCGTACCGCTTCCTCGGCCGGCGACGGAACCCGGATCGCGGTCAGCTCCCCGGCCCGGTGCAGCCGGGCCAGCCGCTGCGCGTCCCGCCGGTCGGTCTTGACCCGGTCCCCGGCCCGGCGCGGAATCAACGCCGGCGCGACCACATCGCAGCGCACCCCCAACGAGACCAGCAGCCGGTACAACTCGTAACCGGTCGGGCCCGCCTCGTAACAGGCCCGCAGGACCGTGGGATCCCCGAACCGGGCGACCAGACGGCGCACCGACGCCTCGTCGTGGAAAATCCGGTCCACGACCGGGATTTCCTCACCCCAGCCCAGGACCCCCACCGCGATCGCGTCCTTGGCCACGTCCATCCCCAGATGGATCGGCCCGCGAAGTTGCGAAACACTAAACATGAACGGCCGGCCTCCCTCCGCATGTGGCTCTGTCCCGCCCATCGTGGGACAACCCACGAGATCAACCGAGAGCGGAACGTGGAGCCGGCCGTTCCATGCTGACTAAGTGCTTTCGGAAAAATTGCTGCCGTTTGGTCGGGCGTGTCGCGATGATGGGTGTGGCCAGGGCTTCGTGGTCGTCGTCGGCGGTGGGCGTGACGTCGTAGTTGTAGGGTCGAGCCGAGGCGCGGTACTGGCCTTTCGGTCTGCCCGTTTCCTCGACCCGCCCCCCGAACCCGGCGTGCCTGTTGCCAGGCACCGGGCTCTCCGCAGGTCTCGTTGGGGTTGTGTGGTTGTGGCTCATCCGGTGGTGGGCCAGGGGGCGGGGATTCCAGCGACGCCGCGGTATCGGTACCTGGTGGTGCGTACCTTGGCCGGGTTGAACAGCTGTGTTTCTCCGCTGGTTGGCCACCATGCTCCGGCGCAGAAGCGGCGGCGGAGGTCCTTCCAGGTGATCCGGGGGTGTTTGCGGCGTAGCCAGCCGATGACCCGTTCCCATGCGTAGGAGCTCAGGTATTGGAAGGTTTCGCTGGACACTCCGGGTCGGAAGTGTGCGCACCAGCCCTGTAGCGCCGGGTTGAGCCGGCGCAGCAGGGCATCGAGCGGCTGGTTCGTGTCGACCTGTCGGCACAACGTCTTGACGTTCCCCTTGGCGGCCCGTAAGGACTTCTTGGCCGGGTAGGTGTAGACGTAGTACCGGTTGGTGCCTCGCTTGCGGTGGCGCTGGATGTGCCAGCCGAGGAAGTCGAGGCCCTCGTCAATATGGGTGATCAATGTCTTCTCCGGCGACAGCCGTAGACCCATCTGAGACAGGACCATCGCGATCTCATCGCGGAGGGTTTCCGCGTCCGCCTTGGTGCCGTGGACAACCAGGCACCAGTCGTCTGCGTACCGGCACAACCGGTAGTTCGGCAGGCTGCGGCGGCGACGCTTGACCCGCTCGTTGTGGTCAGCAGCGGGACCGCCCGGTAGTTGGGCGACATACTCGTCCAGGACCGAGAGGGCCACGTTGCTGAGCAGCGGCGAAAGGATTGATCCCTGCGGGGTTCCGGCGTTGTTGTCTCGTAGGGCGCAGTCCTCACCGAGGATACCGGCCTTGAGGAACGCCTTCACCAGCATCAGGACGCGTTTGTCGCCGACACGCTTACGCACCCGCTCCAGTAGTAGTGCTTCGTCATGATCTAATTGTCGGATGGTGAGGTCCGTCGTTGGGGTGGGCATGGATGTGCAGACGCTGCTGCGGGTGGACGACGACCTGAAGGACTTCGTCGACGCCGTCTTCGGGTCGTTGCGGCGGAAGGGCTGGCAGGAGCGGTGCCACTGCTACCTGACCGGGTTGATGCTCGAGGGCCGGCGCAAGTCGGTCCAGCCGATGGCCCAGCGGCTCGACGAGCCCAATGAGCAGTCGTTGCAGCACTTCGTGGCGAACACGCCGTGGGACCCGGTGCCGGTACGCCGGGTGTTGGCGCGGCGGATGCAGCAGGTGATCGACCCGTCTGCGTGGGTGTTCGATGACACCGGGTTCGTCAAGGACGGTCGAATGTCGCCGTGTGTGGCCCGGCAATACACCGGTACCGCCGGGAAGATTACGAACTGTCAGACATCCCATGATCTTTGATGTCAAGCTGCAATTTGTTGATCTTGTTGGTGGTGGCCCCATGCGGCGCGTTCGTCGTACGGAGTGCTGGTCTTGAGGCAGCCGTGCAGGATCCCGACGAGCCGGTTGCCGAGTTGGCGTAGCGCGGCGCGGTGGCCGATGCCGCGGGCGCGTTGCTGGTCGTAGTAGGCGCGGGCGCCGGGTGATGTCTTCAGCGCGGCGAAGGCCTGCTGGCCTAGGGCGTCGACCAGGCGGTCGTTGTGCACGTACCGGGCGAGCACGATCTTCTTCTTGCCGGATTGGCGGGTGATCGGGGACGTACCGGCGTAGTTCTTACGGGCCCGGGCGTCGCTGTAGCGCGACTTGTCGTCACCGAACTCGGCGAGCACCCGGGCGCCGAGGATCTGACCGAGGCCGGGCTGGCTCAGGTAGATCTCATCGTCCGGGTGCCGGCCAAAATGGGCACCCACCTGCTGTTCCATCAGCTTGATCTGGGTGTTGAAGGTGGTCAGGATCGCGACCTGGGCCTGCACGGTGATCGCGTAGGCGCCGGCGACCACCGGCGGTTGGGCCAGCTGCGGCGCCCGCAACGCCTCCTGAATCTTGGCCACTTTGTCGGGTATGCCACGGCGGCGGGCGCGGCGCAGCGCCGCGGTGATCTGCTCGCCGTCCAGCCCGGCCGCCGTGATCGGGTCCGGCGCCGCTGCCAGCAGATCGAGGGTGTCCGGGGCGTCCAGGTCGTCGAAGGCGGTCACCGCGGCGGGGAAGAAGTCCAGCAACGCCCGCCGTAGCCGCAGCGTGTGCCGGGTCCGTTCCCAGATCAGTGAGCCTTTCCGCGTAACGAGTTGTGGCGTTGGGTGATCAGGTGGTCCGGCCGTGTTCGAAGTGCAGGAGGACAAGGGCAGCCGCGGCGATCTTGCCGATCTTCCAGGGGCAGAGGCTCACGTTCCGAAGCGCTTTGAATGTGGTCTTGAGCAGCGAGTTGCCGCGTTCGCCGATGGCCCGTACACCGTCGTGGGCCTTGTTGAAGGTCTTCTGGACGTCGGTGAGTTCGCCGCCCTTGGGCTTCTTGAACGCCACAGTGATGGTGTCGGCCTCGCCTTCATAGCCCAGATCACCCAGGACGCGCAGGTGGTCTTCGGTCCACACGGCCAACAGGGGCAGCATCTGGGTGTGTTCGCGCAGCGCGGTGGTGTCGTGCTCGCGGCCTGGGCGTACCGGCGAGGTCCACAGCGGCCAGCCGTCCGGGGCGGTGATCACCTGGATGTTCCCGCCATGATTGTCGTGTTTGCCCGACCACCACAAATCCACCCCGGGGGTGGGACCCGGAGTGCGGCACCGGTCAGTCTCGATCAAGGTTCCGTCGATGTTGACATGCTCGTAGCCGGCCATCTTCGCCGCGAGCAGCGCCGCTTCCAGGCCCGGTGCCTGCACGGCCAGCACACCGACACCCTCGTGCAGGTAGTCATAGGCCGTGGAGCGGCCGATCGTGTTGTCGCCCGCCAGTTGAGCGACCCGGGTGCCGTCCAGGAACCAGCGAATGACCAGGACCGCCTGCTTGAAGCAGCTCAACGCGCGGGTACCAGTTCGGGTGCCGCGCCGTTGGCGTTCGGCGTGTAGCAGGTTTGAGACAAACAGCACGGTCTCCTCGCGCACGGTCAACGTGGCGGTGTATGTAACACTCATCCGGCGCAGAACCCCTATGAAGTTGGACTGTGAGAGGACCACCTTCATACCGGGGTTCTGCGTCTTCCCGTTGCACCCCCAACAGGTTCCGCGTGTCGCGACCGGCGCGATCGATGCCTACCTACCGTCCCGAGACCGTTACGCGGAAGGGCTCAGTGTCTTGTGCGCCCGGGTGACCACCTTGATCGCCTCGGCGAGGTCGCTGTCCCCGGCGACCGGGCGCAGCTGATGCCTGTCGGTACGCACCATGTCAGCCAGGGTGTGCGCGTCACCCGGGTCGCTCTTGGCCCCGGACACGCTGTGTCGTTCTCGGTAGCGGGCCACCTGCAACGGGTTGATCGCGTACACCTGGTAGCCGGCGGCGAGCAGCGCCCGCACCCACGGGCCCCGCTCGGTCTCGATCCCGACCACGACCTGGACCTGTTCGTCCTCGTCGTCGCCGACATGCTGGCCGATCATCGCGTGCAGCCGGGCGATGCCCGCGATCCCCTCCGGTAGGCGGGCCTTGCCCAACCGGCGGCCGGTCTCGTCCTGCAGCTCCACATCGTGGTGATCCTCGGCCCAGTCGTCCCCGACCAGCAGCAACAACGCCTCGTCCTCCCTGTTCACTGTCCATCTGTGGCAGCCTGCGGGAGAGCTACCGCAACCTAATGATCAAGTACTCACGCCAAGGCGCAGCGGGCACGACATCCCATCAGCGGTCTGGTCTCCCGACCACCAGGCGGGGGCACGATCTGACAGTAGGACTCAAGTCCTGGTGTGCGGAGTGCTCACCCGCCGGCGGCTACCGGCACCGAGTCTGACTCACGCCGACCCGGTAGATCTCATTAGGTAGCCACCACCCTGCACCTGGCCACCGACGAGGCGTCCTGCCCGATCAACTGGCGGCTGTTCATGCCCGAGTCCTGGGACCCGGCCTCGGACAAGGCCAGCGGGGACGTCGCAGCACGGCGCGCCGCGGCCGGGATCCCTGACGACGAACATCACCGGCCCAAGTGGCAGTTGGCGTTGGAATGCGCCGACGAGGCACTGGGCTGGGGGTTGCCCGCACCGGCAGTTGCCGTCGCGGACGCCGGGTACGGTGACACCGCCGAGTTCCGCCATGGGCTGTCGGCTCGTGGCATCCCGTACGCGGTGCAGATCTCGTCGGTGTTGACCGTGCTGCCGGCCACTGCGACCCGGGCCACACCGCCCTACCACGGCCGTGGCCGGCCGCCGAAACCGCGCTACGAAACGCCTGCCCGGTCGGTCAAAGACCACATCATGGCGCTGGGTGCCAGGCGGGCGGCCCGGATCACCTGGCGGACTGGGTCGAAGCAACGCCACGGTGAGCTCCAACCGATGACCAGCAGGTTCGTGTTCAGTCGGGCCCTGCAGGCTGATGCCGGCACCCGGTCGCTGCACCAGGATCGGGACCTGCCCGAGTGCTGGCTGATCGCCGAATGGCCCGCCGGGCAGGCCGAACCGATCCGCTATTGGTTGTGCACCCTCCCGAAGAACACCCGCAAGACCCAACTCGTGCGGGCGTGCAAGCAACGCTGGCGGGTCGAGCACGACTACCGGGAGCTGAAGACCGGCCTTGGCCTCGACCACTACGAAGGCCGTAAATGGGCCGGCTGGCACCACCACGTCACCCTCGTCGCTGCCGCCCACGGGTTCCTCACCTGGCAACGACGTCGCCCAAAAGCACCAGCGCCGGAATGACACTCTACGAGGCACTCCAGTATCTGCAGACGTACCTCGTACGCATCCTCGGCGCCTGCCCCACATGCCACACCAGATTCCCCGGCCACTACTGCAGAGACGACTGAGGATCATGACGAAGCACTACTATTCAATATCCACTCGCCGTTGTCCGGATTGATCCGGTACAGCGGAAGGGCGCAGGACGGTTCGGCGCACTGGTACGCGGTGCCGTACAGCTGTTTGATGGTCGCTGCGGTCGGTTCCCGGTGCTCGATCGGCCGGCGGCGCACCAGCGGTTGGTCTGCCACGTGTCAAACCCTCCGCGGGTCGTGCAAGAAGGCGAGGAATTGCGCGGCGAACTCGGTCGTCACGGGCTGCCACGCTCCCTCGGCGGTCAGCTCCCGATCGTCAGCACCGCCCGGGAAGGGCCGCTCCGGTGCCCGCTCCACGCAGGGCAGCAATCGGAGAACATCACGGCGAACCCGCCCCCGATCCATCCGACAACGATGACATCGACGTTTCCGCGGCGAGCAGGGACCCCCATCCCGACCGAGCGGTCGGTGTCCGGGACTCACTGTCATAGCTGCGAGTCGCGCGCGGGCGGGTCGTGGTCACGACGCCAACCAGGTCGGACTCGGCCCGCATGCACCCTTACGCCACTGGATCGTGCCATCCAGTCCATCTGGTCCAATCGGGGCCGGTTTCGCCCAACGGCTCCCGAGCACCCCCCGAGCACCCAACCATCCACAGTAGACATGAAAATGGCTCTGATCCGACGAGAAACGCCAGTTCAGAGCCTTGATCACGGGTGCGCCGCCAGGGACTCGAACCCCGAACCCGCGGATTAAGAGTCGACGATCTTGAATATCGCCGACTGACGCTTGACACCGCCAGGTGACGTTTTGGCTGGTGAGGAGGCCGACGGCATGCCACGGCGTGTCGTCGGCTTCCGCACTGTTTCGGGACGTGCGTTCTCCCTCTGTTCTCCCATGGCCCGCCCTGGCGTCGGGATGAGGTGGCGTACCGGGGCGGGGTCGGAGGAGCGATGTAGCGGGGCGCTCGTCGACCCGCAGACTGCCACCGAAGCTGGAGCCCTTGTCCTGCTGCGGAGACGGTCGATGTGCCGTCTCGTCCGTCCCGTGCGTCAGCGGCCGAAACCGTCCGTTGGCTCCGGAGCACACGAGGATCACACTCGTTCCCCGTGGTGGTCAGGCACCTGCCGTGCGGGCCTCAACAACGCTTGATCAGTGTGAGTGTCGGACCTGTCTGACACCGTTGCCGGGGGCGGTGCACGCGACACTATGAGCGAGTGGAGCGAGGGTCTCTGCAAGTCGGGTCGCTTAGCCCAGGCCGTACGGCAGGGGTTGGGTGGCCTCGATCTCGATCAGGCGGTTGTACTTGGCTACCCGCTCGCCGCGGGCGGGTGCTCCGGTCTTGAGGCGGCCGCAGCCGGTACCGGTGGCGAGGTCGGCGATGAAGGTGTCCTCGGTCTCCCCGGAGCGGTGGGAGACGAACTGGCCCCACCCGGCCTGCCGGCACAGCCGCATCGTTTCGAGGGTCTCGGTGAGCGTGCCGATCTGGTTCACCTTGATCAGGGCGGCGTTGGCGATCTTCCGGTCGATCGCCTGCGCGACGATGGCCGGGTTGGTGACCAGGATGTCGTCGCCGACAAGTTCGACCCGGTCGCCGAGGCGTTCGTTGAGCCGGACCCAGCCGTCCCAGTCGGACTCGGCCAGTCCGTCCTCGATCAGCCGCACCGGGTACCGGGTGATGATCTGTTCGTACCGGTCGATCATCTCGTCGGTGGTCAGCGCCTGTCCGGCCACGTGGTAGCGACCGTCGCGGTAGAACTCGCTCGATGCCGGGTCCAGTGCGATCGCTATCCCGTGGCGGCCTGGGGTGTAGCCGGCGTCGGTGATCGCCGCGACCAGTTCGGTCAGCACGTCCTCGGGGGCGGTGATCTCGGGGGCGAAGCCGCCCTCGTCACCGAGCCCGGTGGCGTGGCCGGCCGCCGCGAGTCGGGCACGCAGCGCGGCGTACACCTCCGCGCCGGCCCGTACGGCCTCGGCCATGGTGGGAGCCCCCACCGGGGCGATCATGAACTCCTGGAAGTCCAGTGAGTTCGGTGCGTGGACTCCGCCGTTGACCACGTTGAAGTGGGGTACGGGCAGGCGTGGGGCGACCCCGTCTGGGGTCAGGTACCGCCACAGCGGCACCGCGGCGGTCGCGGCGAACGCGCGGGCGCCGGCCATCGACACCCCGACGATCGCGTTGGCGCCCAGCCGCGCCTTCGTCGGCGTACCGTCCAGGTCGATCAGCGCCTTGTCGACCTCGGCCAGGTCGGCGAAGCTGCGTCCGGTCAGGGCCTGGTTGATCTCGCCGTTGACGTGGCCGACCGCGCGGAGCACGCCTTTGCCGCCGTAGCGGGCGGGGTCCCCGTCGCGCAGTTCCACGGCCTCCCGGCTGCCGGTCGACGCGCCCGAGGGCACACCAGCGCGTACAGCCGTGCCGTCGGTAAGCGTCATCGTCACCGCCAGGGTGGGCCGGGAGCGGGAGTCGAGGATCTCCACCGCCCGTACCGACGCGATCTGCAGCCCCATCTCGCACGCCCTCTCCGTTGCGATACCCGCAACCCACCATGCCACCACGCGCGCCCGGGCGGGCAGGGTCGTTGGTCCTATCCGGTGGCAGGTCATCGGCAGGGCTCGCGGACGACGCTGGCCGGTCGGGAGACCGCCGCACGCTCGGCGCGCAAACCCATGCTGTCGTATCCGGCCGTCGACCGCGCACCGGGTAAACAAACTGCACAGTGGCCTGCCACCGTGCCCAGGGACGGGGCGCAGGGTCGCTGCGCTGGGTAGTTCGACCTGAAAAAGTAGGTATCGGTCTTGGGGTTGAGCTGGGCAGATAGCTGGGTGGCGGCTACGGACATGGTCGGGTTGACCGGGGTGTTGGCTGAAGGTAGTGCGGGGTAAGGGGTTGACGCTTGATAGTCGGTGCACATGGAGGCTGGCTGGCGATGGTCGATGTCATCCGGCTGCGGCAAGGTTAACGATCTTGACCAGGTTGTGGGCGAAGACGCCGTACCCGCACCAGGTGGTGGTGCGCTGTTCGCCGTCGAGGCGGCTGCGGTCCCAGCCGTAGCCTCGTTTAAGGCAGCTGATGCGTCCTTCGCAGCCGGTGCGCCAGGCGACCAACCTGCGGAACCCTCGTCGGTGTTGGGTTTCCCGGCGGGCGGTGTCGGGTCTGCCCTTGCGGGGGATGGCCACCGTCGTGACGCCCAGGTGGTGCAGGTCGTCGTCGACGGCGACCTCACCGTAGTTGTGGTCGGCGGTGACGGCGCGGGGAGCCTTGCCGGTACCGGCGATGATCCGCCCGATCGCGGGGGCCAGTTGGGGCGCGTCGGGTGGGTTGCCCACCTGCATGGTGTAGTCGCAGATCACACCGTCGACGTTGTCGACGATCTGGGCCTTGTAGCCGAATTCGACTGGCTTGCCCAGGCGGCCTTTGACGATGGGGCGGGCGTCGGGGTCGTGCAGGCTGACGACGCGGGTGGCCGCGTCGGGGGTGCCGCCGGCCAGGCGGGGTGCGGGTCTGGGCGGTCACCGCGGTGGTGGCGGTGATGGTGGTGGCCAGCTGCGATAGGGCTTGGCGTAGCTGCCCGGCCCGTCGGCCGGTGGCCGTGCGCAGGGCCCGGCGGGCGTTGCGCAGCACCGCACCGGCCTCGGCGGCGGCGTGCTCGGCCAGGCCAGCCAGTTCGGCGGTGATCCGGGCGACCGTGGCCCGGGCCTGTTCCTTGACGCTGGAGGCCCGCACCCGCAGCTGTTGGTTGAGGGTGTGGGCGCGTCGGCGCGCCGCCCGGGACCGGTCCCGGTAGGCGGTGCGGGTGGCCCCACCGGCGGCCTTGACCCGCCGCACCAGCCGGGCGATCGTCGACACCGCGGTCGGAGCCTGTCAGAATTTCCGTGTAACCGTCCTATCTGGATCAACTATCGGGCATCGACGGGGATACGGCCGGGGAAGAAGATTTCCAGGGAGTTGAGGGCCTGCTTCCAGCCGTGCACGCCGGCGCCTTCGACCAGCCGTGGCGGGGCGGTGCGGGAGTTGGCGGGCTTGCCGGCCTCGGCGGCGCGTTGGCGGGCGCGTTTGTCTTCGATGTCGGCGATGGCCAGCCAGATCAGCTTGACCACGGCGTCGTCTGTCGGGAAGTGACCACGGTTCTTGATGATCTTTCGGATCTGGTAGTTGAACGACTCGATCGCGTTTGTCGTGTAAATGATCTTTCTAATCTCGGGTGGGAAGGCCAGGAACGGGATGAACCGCTCCCAGGCCCGTTCCCACACCGCGACCGCGGCCGGGTACTTGCGGCCCAACGGGGAGTCAGCGAAGGCGAGCAGCGCGGTCTCGGCGGCCTCCACGGTGGGCGCGGTGTAGATGTCTTTGAGCGCGGCGACCATCTTCTTGCGGTCGGTGTAGGACACGAACTTCATCGCCGACCTGATCAAGTGCACGGTGCAGGTCTGCACGGTGGTGTGCGGCCAGACCGCCTCGATCGCCTCGGGCAGTCCGGTCAGCCCGTCGCAGCAGGCGATGAGCACGTCACGCACGCCGCGGTTGCGCAGCTCGGTGCACACCTGGGCCCAGAACTTGGCGCCCTCGGCCTGCTGCACCCAGATGCCCAGCACGTGCTTGACCCCGTCGACACCGACGCCGACCACGAGGTAGCAGGCCTTGTTACGCACCGCGCCGCCGTCGCGGACCTTCACCATCAGGCAGTCCACGTAGACGATCGGGTACACCTCGTCCAGGGGCCGGGTCTGCCAGGCCTTGACCTCGTCGAGCACCTCGTCGGTGATGGTGGAGATGGTGTCCGGGCCGACCTCGGTGCCGTAGACGCGGTGCAGGTGATGGGAGATGTCGCGCACGGTCATCCCGCCGGCGTACAAGCTGATCACCACGTCGGACAGTCCACCGAGGCGGCGGGCGTTCTTGGGCAGCAGCATCGGGGTGAACGTGCCGGCCCGGTCCCGGGGCACCCGCACATCGACCGGGCCGACCTCGGTCTGCACCGTCTTGGCCGTGGACCCGTTACGGGAGTTGCCCGAGCCCTTGCCCGCCGCCTCGTGGCGACCGTAGCCCAGGTGCTCGGACAGCTCGGCCTGCAACCCGCGTTCCAGCACCGCCTTCACCAGCTCGGACAGGAACCCGCCCGGCCCGGTCAGCCGCAGCCCGTCGCCCTTGACCTTGTCCAGCACCGCGTCCATCGCCCGCTCGTCGACCAGGTCCGCGACTGCCTGGCGGGCCGCCTCGCGGGCCGCGCCCTCATCCAGCGTCGACCCGGCCAGGGGCAGCCGTGGCCCATCCGCGGCGATCCGCTCCCGCAAGCCCGCCACCTCGGCGTCAACACTGGGCGTGTCGAACCGCCCGACCATCGAGAGTGTCATTAACCTCGTCCTATCTGTGCCGACCGGCTTCTACCGGTCATAACGGAACTACCTGACATTCCGTTACACAGATCTCCCTACAGGCCCCGCGGTCGCGCACAATCCCGAATCGGTCGGGTAGCACACGTTGGCCTCAACCACCGTGGTGTCGGCGCGGACTTTTCCCAGTCGTAGCAACCGCGCCTCGTTCGCGTTGGCCAGCAACTGTTCGTTGAGCCGCTCGATCGTCTGTTGCCCGCACCGGGTGGTGAGCTTCATGAGGGTGGTCGGGTGGGGCACCTTCTGGTCCATCCCGATCCGGCAGAACCGGTGCCAAGTGATCGAGTCGGCCACCTGGGCACACAGCGACTCGTAGCTCAGACGATGCCGGAACTTCAAGAACATCATCCGCAGATACGTCTCGATCGGCGTCGACGGACGCCCGTGGTCGGGGCTGAAGCACGCGGCGAACGGGGCGAAGAACCGCTCGTCGTCCAGGAGCGCGTCCACCCGCGCCAGCTCGGTCGGCAACCGCAGGTACTCCACCGGGATGATCGACTCCCACGGTGGTGCCGACCGGTCGTTGCGTGTCCGTAGCATCAGCGCACCAACCCCCTATGACATCACGCCTGCAGCCAGCCTCCCTCCGAACGGGCATGAACGCCCCACCCCACCCGGGTTATTTGTGCCGGTCAAGCCCAAGATCTGCACGTACTTTTTCAGGTCGAACTAGGTAGTGTGCGAGGCGGGCATGGGTGCCCACGGCGGTGGGGCCCGCCGTTCCGGTATGCCGGGGAAACCGCGATGGACGCCAACGGTCCCTGCCAGAGGTGAGTGGCTGGTGGGGAGTGTGTGGATGGCGGAGGATACGGCGGAGCAGTTGCCCGCGGACCGGGTGCGGACCGAGCAGTTGCCGACAGATCCGGATGTTGATCTGCATGTTCCGCGGCAGCGGCGGGAGCTGGCCCGTGGTCACGGTGATGTGCTGGTGGCGATCTCGTTGGGCGGTGGGCTTGGCGGGTTGGAGCGGTACGGGATCGGGTACGCGTTTCCGGCCGCGTCGGCGGGTTTTCCGTGGGCGACCTTCGCGATCAACGTAGTCGGGTGTCTGCTGATCGGTGTGCTGATGGTGCTGGTGGCCGAGGTGTGGGGTAGTCACCGGCTGGTCCGGCCGTTCCTCGGGGTCGGGGTGCTGGGCGGGTTCACCACCTTCTCCACCTATGTGGTGGACATCCAGCGGCTGGTCAACGCGCAGGCCGCCGGGGTCGCTCTCGGGTATCTGGTGGCGACCGTGGTCGCCGCGCTGGTTGCGGTGTACATCGGGATCACGCTGACCCGGCTGGCGGTCAGGGCGCGGCGCAGGAGGGAGCGGTCGTGAAGCTGGAAGGTTCCGCCACCCGGTTGACCATCTTCGTGGGTGAGGACGACCAGTGGCATCACAAGCCGCTGTACAACGAGATCGTGCACCGGGCGCACCGGCAGGGCCTGGCCGGGGCGAGTGTGCTGCGCGGGATCGAAGGGTTCGGGGCGACGTCGCGGATCCACACCACCCGGCTGCTGTCGCTGGCCGAGGACCTGCCGATGGTGGTCGTGATCGTGGACACAGAGGAGAAGATCCGCGCCTTCCTGCCCGAACTCGACGAGTTGGTTACCGAGGGCCTGGTGATCCTCGACCCGGTCGAGGTGATCCGCTACGTGGGCCGGGCGAAGTGACGGTGATGCGGCCGTGACGGCGCTGCTGGTGATCGTCGGGGCGATGGTCGGCGCGCCGTTGCGGTACCTGAGCGACCGGGCGGTGTAGCGCCGGCACGACTCGCTGTTCCCGTGGGGGACGTTCGGGGTCAACGTGGCCGGGTCGTTCGTCCTCGGCCTGCTGTTCGCGGCGGCCCGCGCGCACGGGATCTCCCCGCAGGTGATGGCGTTGGCGGGTACGGGGTTCTGCGGTGCGCTGACCACCTATTCGACGTTCGGATACGAGACGGTGCGGCTGATCGAGGACGGTGCCCGGTTCTACGCCGTCGCGAACGTCGTGGCGAGCATCGTGGCCGGGTTGGGTTCGGCGTTCTGCGGGGCGGCGCTCGCGGCCGCGATCTGGCACTGACGCTCACCGCGGCGCACTGGCCGTCGTGCCGGATCGAACAACGACCAGCGCGACGATCACGCTGGCGAGCATCCACGCCGCGGCGTAGATGAACCCGACAGCGGGGGTGAGCGCGGCCCACAGCAGGCCGACCACGGCGGTCGAGAGCAGGTCTCCGGCGGCTTGGATGATGCCGAGCAGCCCGAAGCCGGACCCGCGCAGCCGGTCGGGCAGGGCGTGGGCGACCAGCGTGGACTGGGCGGTCTCGGCCAGCCCGATGCCGGTGCCGGCCAGGCAGAACGCGACCAGCAGCAGTCCCCAGGTGTGGGGGCCGGCGGCGAACCCGGCGTAGGCCGCGACGTAGACGCCGGCGCCGGTGGCGAACACCGGCCGGGAGCCGATCTTGTCGATGAGGGTGCCGCCGGCCAGGGCGGCCAGCGCGGCGACGGCATTGTGCGCGGCGTAGATCAGGATCGCCAGACTGGTGGCGGTGGCGAGGCTGCGGCCGGGGTGCAGCAGGTCGGTGGCGCGCAGGATCAGCAGGGTGGTGGCGACGTTGCCGCACTCGAACAGCGCCGCGGGCAGCAGCGCCCGGGCCAGGCCGTGCTCGCGCAGCGCGCGCAGGTTGAGCACTAACCGGCGCCGGCCCGCGGGTGCGGCGACCGCTCGGCCGGCCTCCCGGGCGGCGATGCTGATCGCGATCGCGGCGAAGGTGCCGGGGATCGCGGCGACCAGCAGGGTGGGGCGGGTCCCGATCAGGGTCACCAGCAGGGCGGCCAGCAGCGGCCCGACCAGCGCGCCGAGGTTGTCGCCGGCACGTTCCAGGCCGTACGCCCGCCCGTAGCCGGTTTTCGGGGCGAGGGTGCCCAGCAGGGCGTCGCGGGCGGGTGAGCGGATGCCCCGGGCGGCCCAGGATCCGGCGCGTAGCAGTGCGACCTGCCAGACGGCGGTGGTGAAGGCGATCGCGCCGCCGAGGACGGCGGTGCCGAGGTAGCCGCCGCGGGCGATCCGGGCGCGCCAGGCCGGGTCGTTGGCCAGGGGGCCGCCGGCGAGTTTGGCGATACCGATCAGCGCGTCGCTGGCGCCTTCGATGAGCCCGAGCGCACCCGCTCCGGCGTGCAGGGTGCCGGACAGGAAGCTGGGCAGGACGGCGGTGGTGATCTCGTGGCCGGCGTCGGAGAAGAAGCTGGACGCGCCGACGCCGGCCACGCCGGGGGTCAGCCACCGGCCGTCGCCGGCCTCGCCGCCGGTGTCTCCGGTACCGGTGTCCGCAATATCGGTGTCCGCAGTGTCGGGGGCTGGGCCGTCGGTCGGGGTGCTGTTCATCTCCTCGGCGGTCACCGGCATCTCCTTCGCGGGTGCGGCCATCCCTGGTCCGTGGTCGGGCTGTGCGTCTATTGATGGACGCCTATTGGTGGGTGATCAGGACTGGGCAGGGGGCGCGGCGCACGACGGCAGCGGTCGTGCTGCGGCGCAGCCAGGCCAGCCGGCGGTGGACGGTGCCGATGACCAGCAGGTCGGCGCGGTGTTCGACGGCGGCGCGGATCAGGGCTGGGGCGACCCGGCCGGGCACCACCGTGGTGTCGATGCGGCAGCCGTAGTCGCCGGCGTAGGCGGTCGCGGCGGCGAGCCATCGGCGCGCGAGGTTGCCGGCGATGGCGTGTTCCTCGCGCGCCTCGGCGAGGGTGGCCGGTGCTGTGGGTAGCCGTGCGACGGCGACGGCGGTGACCTGGACCCGGTGGTCGCCGCGGGCCAGTTCGATGGCCAGCCGCAGGGCGGCCTGGGCTTCGAAGGAGCCGTCGTAGCCGACGAGGATGCGAGCAAACGGCGCCACCTCAGCCCCCGGTACCCGAGATCCGAACAGGGGCGGCTGGCGGGCGGACAGCACGGGGGGACGTGGGGATATTGGCCGGCGGCATGGGCACAGCCTCCTACCTCGTGGGGTAGGGACTGTTGGCGGTGGTTTCCGCGGTTGCCGGCGAGCCCCTCCGCCGTGCGTTCCAGCCTATCGGCTGATCCACTTCCCGCACACCCCGCGACGGGTACGCGGGTTCCGGTTGCCAGGGTTGATCGCTCGTGTCATCCTCATGGCAGGCGATGAAGCTCGCCGTAACCGCGGGGCAAGTTTTCCGCTGATGGCTTCTACCAACTGTCGACCGACGGCGTGTGCTGTCCGATAGCTGGGAGGGGCCGATGGCGACACCGGCGGGACCGCTGTTGCCGATTGCGGCGGTGCAGTCCGCGCAGGTGCTCACGATCCTGCTGGCGGCGCCCGGTGTCAGTGGCGTCATCTCTAAGGTTGAGGCCCGGTTGCAGGGGCGGCGTGGGCCGCGGATCGCCCAGCCGTACTACGACCTGGCGAAGCTGTTCGCCAAGGAATCGTTGGCGCCGGCCCACGCGAGCCGGGTTTTTCTTGCCGGCCCCCTGGTGGCGTTGACGTGCTACCTGACGGTGCCGCTGCTGATCCCGGTGCTGACCGCGTTCCCGCTGCCCTTGGGGTACATGGGCGACATCCTCGGCGGCGGGTTCATCCTGTCGCTGGCCGGCTTCGCGGTCGCGGTCGCGGCGGCCGAGTCCGGCGGCCCGTACGCGCAACTGGGGTCGAGCCGCGCGAAGACGTTCTCGGCGATCACCGAACCGGTGGTGCTGTTCGTGGTGCTGTCCGTGGCCCTCGTCACGACGACGGATCTGCCGTACGCGATGGCCGCCACCGTGCGCTCGTCGATCGACCAGGTGATCCGCCCGGCGCACCTGCTCGCCGCAGGGGCACTGTTCATGGTGATCCTGGCCGAGACCAGCCGGATCCCGGTGGAGACCCGCACGGGGACCAACGAGTTCGGGATGATCGAGGAAGCCCGCGGGTTCGAGCATTCCGGCCCGTACTTCGCCGCGTTGCGGTGGGGTTCGGCGATGAAGCAGCTGATCCTCTACACCATCCTGATCAACGTGTTCCTCGCCCCCTGGGGCCTCGCGGCGAGCACCGCGCTCGGGTCGGTGGTGGTGGCGATCGTGGCGCTGCTGGTGAAGGCGACCCTCGTCGGCGTAGGGGTGACGTTGATCGACAACTCGTTCGCGAAGCTGCGCCTGTTCAAGATCACCGAGTTCGTGGCGGCGGCGTTCCTGTTGGCCGTCCTCGCGGTGCTGGCCCTGTACCTGGGAGGTGGCTGATGCCCCCGCTCGCCCACCCGGCGGCGCAGGTCCTGGCGGTGGATCCGCTCACGCATCCCGCACCCGGCGCGTTCGCCGGTATCGCGAACGTCATCGCGATCCTGGTGCTGGTCATCGAGTTCGGCATGCTGCGCCAGGCCCTGCTACGCGACCAGGTCCGCCTGTACGCCGTGCAGTCACTGCTCGTCTCGGCGCTGGCGGTCGTGGTGGCCGCCACCCACCACCTGCCCGAGCTGTACGCCCTCGCCGGTCTGTCGTTCACGCTGAAGGTGGTCATCGTGCCCATCGTGGTGGTGCGGCTGATGCGCGACACCAGCGAGGAGATCGCCGGATCAGCGGCGCTGGGGGTCGCGTCGGCGGTGCTGGTGTCGCTGGTGGTGGCCGCGTTCGGCTTCTTCACCGTCAACCGGCTACACCTGCCCAGCGACGTGCTGCCCACCACCGCGCTGTCCATCTCCGTCGGGGTGGTGCTGGTCGCGTTCGTGCTCATGGTGGTGCGCCGCGACGTGGTTTCCCAGGCCATCGGGTTCTTCTCCCTGGAGAACGGGGTGTCCCTGGCGAGCCTGGTGGTGGCCGCGGGGATGCCGCTGATCCTGGAGGTGGCGTTCCTGTTCGACCTGCTCGTGGCCGTGGTGGTGTTCGGGGTGCTGATGCGGGTGCACCACCTGCGCACCGCGTCGCTGTCCACCACCACACTGACCCGGCTGCGGGGGTGAGAGGCATGTCGCTCGCTCTGGTGGTGCTGCTGCTGGTTCCGTTGGTACCGGCGCTGCTCGCCCTCCTCGCCCCACCCGCGCTCACCAAGGCCGCGACGCTGGCCGCCGGGGTGGTGTGCTTCGCGCTGACGATCGTCCTGATCCCCGCCGCCACCAACCGCAACGGGGTACACGTCGGGTTCCTGCGGGTCGACGCCCTGTCGGCGGTGTTCCTGCTCTCGACCGGGTTCCTGTACGCGGCCACCGCCGCCTACGCCGTCGGCTACCTGCAGGGCGAGCAGTCGAGGGTCTACATGCGACGCTTCTACCTCGGCGTCAACATGTTCGCCTGGTCGATGCTGGCCGCCCCCGCCGTCAACGGCCTGGCACTGCTGTGGATCGCCATCGAGATCACCACCGTCGTGTCGGCGCTGCTGGTCGCCATCGAGAACACCGACGGCGCGGTGGAAGCATCCTGGAAGTACGTGCTGCTGGCCTCCGCCGGGCTCGGCATCGCGCTGCTGGCCACGATCTTCATGTACTACGCCGGGTCGCGGGTGCTCGGCCCGTCCTACGACCTGGCGTTCGCGCCGCTGCTCGCGGCCGGGCACGCCCTGCCGCACGTCGCGGTCCGGGCGGCGTTCGTCCTCGCTGTCCTCGGCTTCGGTACCAAGGTCGGGCTGTTCCCGGTGCACACCTGGCTGCCCGACGCGCACTCCGAAGCCCCCACACCCGTGTCGGCGATGCTGTCCGGCGCGCTGCTCGCGACCAGCTTCTACGCGGTGCTGCGCTTCTACCAGATCGCCGTCGCCACCCTCGGGCCCCGGTTCCCGCAGACGGTGCTGCTGGTCTTCGGGATCGCCTCCCTCGCCCTCGCGGCCCTGTACCTGCTGGATCAGCGCGACATCAAACGGATGCTCGCCTACTCCTCGATCGAGCACATGGGCATCCTCGCGATCGCGGTCAGCTTCGGCGCCCCCCTGGCGTTGTTCGGCGCGATGCTGCACGTGCTGGCCCACGCGGCGGCCAAAGGCAACGCGTTCTTCGGCGCCGGTGTGCTGGTCCGCAAGTACGCCACCAAAGAGCTGGCCGGTATCCGCGGCGCGGCCGGGATCCTGCCCTGGACCGCGCCAATGTTCCTACTCGCCGTCCTGGCCCTGTCGGCGATGCCACCGTTCGGCCTGTTCCGCAGCGAGTTCGCGATCGTCGCCGGGGGCCTGCAAGCCTCCCGCAACGTGATCACCGTGATCCTGGTCGCCCTGGTCACCCTCGCCTTCCTCGGCCTGGCCGCGGCCACCACCCGCCTCGTCTACACCCCCAACCCCCAACCCCAACCGGACGGGGCGGTGGTGGCGCGGGGTGAGGTATCCGCGTGGACGGTCGCACCGATGGTGGCCGGCATCGCCGTGCTCGTGCTGCTGGGCGTGCACCCACCGGCCGGGCTGTCGGACCTGCTGACCCAGGCCGCCACCACGCTGGCCGGGGGTGCCCGATGACGCAGGACATCACCCGCCTTGACGCCACCGCTCTGGCCGAACACGTCCAGGCCCGCCGCGCCGACGGTGCGCGCTTCGCCGGCCTATACGCCACCGCCGTGGACTCTGCTGACGACACCGACACCGTACGGTTGACCGCATTGCTGGCCGACCCCGGCGTCATCACGCCGGTCGATGCATTCGTGCCGGCGTCCCGGTATCCGGCGCTGTCGCCGAGCCTGCCGGCCGCCTTCTGGTACGAGCGTGCCGTCCACGACCTGTTCGGCACCGTCCCCGAAGGGCACCCGCGGCTGGACCCGTTGCTGCTGCCGCTGCCGGACGGCGCGGCCCGGCCCCGGCCCGGCGCCCCCGGCCCGGTGGAGACCCTGGAGCCGGACGAGCATGTGCTGACCCGCCACGTGCTGGGGACCGGGCTGTTCACTATCCCGCACGGGCCGGTCCGCTCCGGGGTGATGGAGTCGGTGGAGTACCTGGTCGAAACACCCGGCGAGGACATCCCGTACCTGCGGCTGCGTCCGTACTACAAGCACCGTGGCGTCGAGAAGCGGTTCGAGGGCATGACTGTCGAGGCCGGGGTGCGGCTGGCCGAACGGGTCGAGGGCATCGCCACCGTGGCGCACGCTCTGGCGTACGCCCACGCGGTGGAAAACCTCTGTGGCATCGCGGCACCGCCGGCGGCCGGCCACCTGCGGGTCATCCACGCCGAACTGGAACGCATCGCCAACCACCTCGACGTGGCCCTGCGCCTGGCCGATGCGGCCGGCCTGGCGGTGGCGGTGGCCCGCTTCGGCTGGCACAAGGAACGCGTCCTGCGCCTGGTGGGCCGGCTGTGCGGCAGCCGGTTCGGCCGGGGCGTGGTCATCGTCGGAGGGGTCGCCGGTCCACCCCGGCTGCCCAAACCTGAGCTGCTCGCAGAGGTGGACCGCATCCAGGTCGGCATGGTGGCGGATCTGGCGCTGCTGCTGACCACATCGTCGTTCCTGGACCGGCTGCGCCGCACCGGACCCCTGTCCACCGAGCTTGCCGCCGACCACGGTGCGCTCGGGCCGGTCGGCCGGGCCAGCGGCCTGTTCGACGACGACCGGGTCACCCGCGGCTACGACACCTATCCCTTGCTGGATCCCCGCCCGGTGTACGAGTTCGACACCGGTGACGCGCTGGCCCGGCTGCGGGTCCGCACCGTGGAGACCGACGAGTCGCTGCGGCTGATCCGCGCCGCCGCCGACCGCCTCGACATCGCCGGTCCACTACGCACCCAGGCGCAGCCCGTGGACGGGCGCGGCATCGGCTGGGCCGAAGCCCCCCAGGGTGAGGTGCTGTACGCCCTCGACGTGGCCGACGGGCGGATCACCCGCTGCTGGCCCCGCTCGGCCTCGTTCCACAACCTCGCGGTGTTCGGGGCGGTCTTCACCGGTGACATCCTGACCGACTTCCCGTTCATCGAAGCCAGCTTCGGCACCTCCATCGCGGGCGTGGCTCTATGAGGGGGGATATGGCGTGATCTGGCTGCTGCGCGGACTACGCAACGGGGTCGTGACCACCGGGTGGCCGCGCCGCCCCGACGCCTACCAGCAGTCGTTCCCCGCCGCCGTCACGGTGACCGACACCGGCCACCACCACAGCGCCGGCAACGATGCCGACCAGATCGCCGCCGTGTGCCCGACCGGGGCGATCCAGGCCGCCCCGATTCCCGGCCAGCACGGGCGGCTGTTCCTCGACCGGGGCCGGTGCATCCTGTGCGGCGCCTGCGTGGCCGCCCGGCCGGACCTGTTCGCCTGGGCACCCGGCACGGCGACCGCCACCCTGTCGCGCGGCGCGCTCGTCGTGCCCGAATCCACCGAGACCGACGGGGACCTGGCCGCCCTGCGTGCCGCGCTCGCGCAGCGGGTGCGGCGGCTGCGCCGCTCCGTGCACCTCCGGCACGTCGACGCCGGCTCCGACGGCACCGACGAGTGGGAAGTCAACGCCCTGTTCAACCCGGTCTACGACGTGCACCGGCTGGGTATCTTCCTGACCGCCAGCCCCCGCCACGCCGACATCCTCCTGGTCACCGGTGCCGGAGCCCGCGGCATGACCGAACCCCTCGCCCGCACGCTGCAGGCCATGCCCCGCCCGCTGGTGGTCATCGCCGCCGGTACCGACGCGGTCAGCGGCGGACTGCTCGCCGGCTCCTACGCCACCCACGGCGGCATCGGCGACCTGCTGCCCGTCGACGTGTGGATACCCGGCAACCCGCCCACCCCGTTCAGCCTGCTGCACGGCATCCTGCTCGCCCTCGGGCGGGTACCAGCCGAACCGACGGGGGTACCGCGATGACGGTTCTGCTCGGCACGGCGCTGGCCGTCCTGATCCTCGCCGCGGCAACCGACTTCATCGCGCCGCTGCGCCGCCGGGCGGCCTGGATCCCGTTCGCCCTGTGCGGCGCGGCCTGCGCCGCCCTCACCGTCGTCGGCGGCGCCGGCCTGGCCGGGCATCCCGCGACACTGGACCTGGACGGCTGGGTCGGCATGGGCCCGGCCGCCCTCTCGGTCGACCACCTGTCCGCGCTGTTCCTGCTGCTGGCCTTCGCCGTGGCCACCCCGGTCTGCGCGGTGGTCGCCGACTGGGCCGCGGGCGGCCAGACCCAGGCGCGGGGGTTGGGGTCAGCGACCGCGCTGCTGCTCGGCTCCATGGCCCTGGTCATCACCGCCGACCACGTGTTCGTGTTCCTGTTCGGCTGGGAATGCCTCACCCTGGCCTTCTACCTGATCACCGCGTACCGGCGCCGCGACGACACCGTCACCCCCAGCATCCTGACCGTGGTGTTCGGCAAGGCCAGCGGCCAACTCGCGATGGTGGGGCTGCTGCTGGCCGCCGCCCACGCCGGCACCTTCCACCTGGCCGGCCTTACCGGCATACGGCACGGCGCGGCGCAGGGCACCGCCTACGTGCTGCTGATCGCCGGGTTCGCCATCAAGATCGGACTGGTACCCGGGCAGGTGTGGATGCCGTCGGGGTACTCCGCCGCCCCCGGCCCGGTCCGGGCGCTGATGGCCGGCGCCGCGGTCAACGTCGGCTTCTACGGGCTGTGGCGCACCGCCGCCCTGCTCGGCCCACCACCCGCATGGCTGCCCCTGGTCCTACTCATCGTCGGCGCAATGACCGCCATCGGCGGCATCGCCCACGCCACCGTCTCCGAACGGCTGACCCGGGTCATCGCCTACTCCAGCATCGAGAACGCCGGACTGATCATCGTCGGGTACGCCATCGCCCTGATCGGCCTGGACCTGCACCAACCCCGGCTGACCGCGGTCGGGCTGCTCGCCGCCAGCCTGCAGATGGTCGCCCACGCCATCGCCAAGTCCGCCCTGTTCGCCTCCGCCGGGATCATCGGGTCGGCGTACGGCAACGACGACATGGAAACCCTGCGCGGCGTCGCGCGCCGCATGCCCTACAGCGGCACGGCACTCGCGATTGGATCGGTCACCCTCGCCGGGCTGCCACCCACCGTCGGGTTCGTCTCCGAATGGTTCCTGCTGGAAGCCATCGCCCAGCAGTTCCGCCTGGCCGCCCTGCCCAGCCAACTCGCCATGGCCATCGCCGGGGCGCTGGTCGCGCTCACCTTCGGGTTCGCCGGGGTCGCGTTCGTCCGCGTGATCGGGTTCACCGTCCTCGGCCACACCGGCCCCCCGCCGCACCAGCGGCAGCCCCGAGATGTCCGGCTGCCCGGCCGCGTCGGGCTGCTCACCCTCGCCGTCGGCTGCTTTGGCCTTGCCGCACTAACGCCGCTGGAGATCCGGGTCCTGGCCACCGGCCTGTCCCCCGTCGTCCCCACCAGCGCCACCCTTGAAGCGTTGAAGTCGCCGTGGGTACTGCAGCCGGTGTACCCGGACTTCTCCATCCTGTCCCCGTCCTGGCTGTGGGTCATGATGCCGATCCTGTTCACCGCCACCCTGCTCGGGATCTGGCTGCTCTCCCGTGGCGGCATGACCCGGGTACGGCGGGTACCCGCCTGGCGCTCGGCCACCGCCGGGGTCGAGGGCGCCGACCAGTACACCCCGTTCGGCTACTCCCACCCCACCCGCAAAGTCCTCGCCGCGCTGCTGCTGACCCGCAACGAACTACGCGACGTCGAAACCAGCACCGGCGGGCAGGTCGGCGACGAAGCCCGCGGCCCCGCCGGCACCCACCTCGGCTACACCACCGACGTCATCGAAGTCGTCGAACAATACCTGTACCGGCCGCTGCGCGCCCCCGCCCTGCTCGCCTCCCGGCTGGCCAAACGCCTGCAGTCCGGCCGCCTCGACGCGTACCTCGCCTACATGCTCATCGCCCTGATCGCGGTCCTCGCCCTCGTCGCCGCCATGACCTGAACCACCCCCACCGAAAGAGGGTGCACACCCCCATGCGCCTACAAGGAACCGCCGCCCGGCTGACCATCCTCGTCGACGAGGCCGACCAGTGCCACCACCGCCCCCTCTACGTAGAGATCATCCACCGGGCGCACCGCGCCGGGCTTGCCGGCGCCACCGCCCTGCGCGGCATCGAAGGCTTCGCCGCCCTGTCCGACATCCACACCAGCCACCTGTTCACCCTCGGCGAGCACCTACCCATCGTCATCTACATCGTCGACGACCACCGACGCATCCGAGAGTTCGTCGACAGCCTCGACGAGATCCTGCCCAAAGGCGTCGTCCTGCTCGACGACGTCGAAGTGATCCGCTACCACGCCGACACCCGTCACCGGCGCAAGGCAGCAGGAACCTCCAGGGACCTAAAACGAGGCCGGTAACACCGACGGCGCAGGGGCTCGCCGCCCAACCGCAGACCTCGGTGGTCCGCCAACGGTCCCTACCTCATCGAGGGGTCGGAGGCTGCGGCGGCAAACAGAAACAGCACTCATGTCGGCGCGCTGCTCGACGACGTGTCGGGGCATTGGCCACAGGTGAGGATCGGGAGCACGTATCGGCGCTGCGGAGCCGGTTGCGGGAGCGCCGGTTCCAGCGCATCGCCGATCGCAAACTCGACGCCGCCCGTCTCATCCCCCACCTGCCCGGCCGACCGGATCATTCCGTCGTGGTCCGGTACCGGTCGTAGGCCGCGGTCAGTGTCGCCTCGGCGTCGGCACGGTCCTGCCAGCCGCGGACGTCGGTGTGCTTACCGGGTTCCAGCTCCTTGTACACCTCGAAGAAGTGGCCGATCTCGTTGCGCACATGTGCGGGCAGGTCGCCGATCTCGTGGGTACTGTGCCACCGCGGGTTGGTCGACGCAACGCACAGCAGCTTGGCGTCCGGGCCGTGCTCGTCGTGCATCCAGAACACGCCGATCGGCCGGACCCGCACGGTGCAGCCGGGGAACGTGGCAGCATCCAGGAGGACCAGCGCGTCCAACGGGTCGCCGTCCTCGGCGAGGGTACCCGCAACGTAGCCGTAATCGGCCGGATACGCGGTCGCGGTGAACAGCGTGCGGTCCAGCCGGATCCGGCCGACCCGATGGTCCATCTCGTACTTGTTGCGCGATCCCGCCGGGATCTCCACAACCATGTCTACGTCCATCCGCCACCCCTCGCCGCAACCTGCTCGTCGCCGCGCAGCTGCCCGGCCGCGCCCAGCGCCTCGACCAACTCCCGCAACGCGGTCGCCCGCCCGTCCAGATCCCGCAGGGCCGCGGCGGTGTCCGGGGAGCCGGCAATGTCGCGGGCCGCCGCCAACGCCGCCACCAGGCCCGCCGCGAGCTCGGTGTAGCGGGCCTCGATCGCGTGCACCAGTGCGGTGGTCGCCGGTCGCATCGTCTCCTGGAACCGGGAGCGGATCCGGCCGATCTGCTTACCCACCAACGAATCCAGCTCGTCGAGAAGGTGTGCGCGCACCGCGTGTCGACCCCACCGGCCGGGCAGATGCCGCCGGATCGCGTCCGACCATTGCGTCGTCACCCCGATGTTCTCCCCGAACGCGTAGGACACCGACACGTCAGGGACCAGCCGGTCGGCCGGCACCGGCATCGCCAGCTCCACGCCGAGCAGATCCCGCGCCGCGTCCCGTACTCCCTGAACCTGCCGGGCCAGCGACGCCGCGAGACGGGCGTCCACCGCGGCCAGCCCGTCGCCGAGCGCGGCCTGCCGTGCGGCCCGCCACCGCTCGGCCACCGCCCGGGTCTGCTCGACCGCGTAGCCGCGGCACCGGTCCTCCAGCGCGCCGGCCGGCATGACGGGCTGCCCGTCCAGGTAGCCGGCCACCTGGACCCGTACCTGCTCGACCAGTCCCGGGGTCTCCCACGTCGCGGCGTCGTTGAGGTCGGCGAGCAGCCGGCTGGCGCTGGCCCTGGCCACGTCGGCGGCATCGCGGCGGTACTCGTCCAGCGCGGCGAGCTGCTCCTCGAACCGGGTCACCTGATCACCGGCCGCAGCCGTGGACAGGTCCGCGGCGCGGCGGGTCAGGACCGCCTCGTCGAGCAGCCGGGCGGCAATCCGCCGCGCATGCCCGGCCACCGACGCGGCCAGGTCGACCTCCCGGCGCTCCCGCAGGTAGCCAGCCAGGTCCCGGGACAGCCGCGCCACTCCGGACGCGTCCAGCGCGGCTGTGTCGCCGGTCTGCTGGGCGGCCAGCGCCTGGCGGGCCGACACCGGGTACACCGCGACCGGGTGGCCCACCGCCCGGGCAAGGACGTCCGCCGTGAAGTCCAGCACCTCACCACGCTCCACGGCGGTCAGGTTGTCCACCTTGTTCAGGACACAGAACAGCGCCACCGACCGGTCCCGCACGGCCGCCAGGAAGTCCCGCTCGCTGCCCGAGATCGGCGGGTCGGCCGACAGGACGAACACTGCTGCGTCCATCGTGTCCAACGCTGCCGTGGCCGCCGCCGCGGAGTGCGCGAACACCGAACCCACACCCGGCGTGTCCACCACCTCGACACCACCGTCCAGCAACCCCGCCGGCATCCGGACCACCACCTCGGCCAGCCCCAACCGGTTGTCCGGGTTCGCCGACTCGGTGACCAGGTCCGGCAGGTCGCTGAACGGGCGGGTCTCGCTGCGGCCCTCCAGGAACCGCACCTCAAGCAGGTCCCGCTGGCCGTGGCGCACCACCGTGGGCAGCGCGGTCACCGGGGTCACCCCGGTCGGCAGCACCACCCGGCCCAGCAGCGCGTTGACCAGCGTGCTCTTGCCGCGCTTGGCCTCACCGACCACCAGTACCCGGAAACGGCGCTGCACCAGCCGCGACCGCAGCGCGGCAACCGGCTCCCGATCCCGGACCGGGGCCAGTGCGCTCAGCCGGTCCAGCAGCACACCGACGTCCGGTTCGCCCATCGCCACCCCAGCCTCCTATCCCGTCCGAGATAGGGACCGTTGGCGAACACCTCGTCCGCGGTTGACGGCGGGCCCCTCCGCCACCTGCCGTGATTTTATCCGAACGACCACGGCCGAGCAGCACATCCGAAGCGCCAGGCCCGGTTGGAACTGCCGGCCGGACCGCAGCACACCGACCCGCCCGGCGTGGTGCGCATGCGCTACCTCGTATTCAACGCGGAGTACGCCACAGGCTCGAAACCCGAGGTTCCAGCGGGCAGGCCCTGACCCGCCTTGGCCATCCCGCTCGGTGGTCGCCGCACCGCACGACGATGCCTCGCCGTGACGGGTTTCCAGGCGAAGCCGCGCACAACAGTCCCCGCTGACGGACAACCGCACCTCCGTCTTAAGTGCTCTCGCGTGAATTACTTCCACTTCTCGGTACATGATCTTCGAAATTGTGGTATCGCCTTCGGGGTGGATACCAGCCTGCGTCAGCCGTTCCTGGACGAGATCACCGCGGTGTATGCCGAGGTGAAGTCGGTGCTGGACGAGCGTCAGCGGCGGTTGCTGCTGGGCGCGGTGGCGCAGCGGCTGGGCCGGGGTGGGATCAAGCAGGTCGCGGCCGCGGTGGGGGTGGACCGGGACACGGTGTCGCAGGGGGTGAAGGGTCTTCGGGTCGGTCCGGTGGCCGATGGGCGTATCCGGGCGGTGGGGGCGGGACGCCCGCCGATCAGTCGGTCCGTGCCGGGGGTCGCCCGGGCGTTGGAGAACCTGGTCGAGCCGGTCACCCGGGGCGATCCCGAGTCGCCGTTGCGGTGGACGAACAAGTCGACCACGAAGCTCGCCGGCGAGTTGACCGCGCAGGGGTTTGCGGTGGCGGCGAGCACGGTGGGCAAGCTGCTCAGGACGTGCGGGTACCGGTTGCAGGCCAACGCCAAGGTGGTCGAAGGGCGCCAGCATCCCGACCGCGACGCCCAGTTCGAGTACGTCAACGACCACGCGGTGGAGTTCCTGGCCGCAGGCGACCCGGTCATCTCGGTCGACGCCAAGAAACGCGAGCAGGTCGGGAACTTCAAAAACGGCGGCCGGGAGTGGCAGCCGGTCGGGCAGCCGGCCGAGGTCAATGCCCACGACTTTCCTTCCGACGCGGTGGGGGTGGCGTTGCCGTACGGGATCTACGACATGGCCGCGAACACCGGCTGGGTCAACGTCGGCACCGATCACGACACCGCGGTGTTCGCCGCCGAGTCGGTACGCCGCTGGTGGCGGCATGTCGGCGCGGACGCCTACCCGCAGGCGAAGCGGCTGCTGGTCACCGCCGACTCGGGTGGGTCCAACGGGTCGAGGCTGCGGCTGTGGAAGGCCGAGTTGGCCCGTTTCGCCGACGAGACCGGCCTGGCCATTACCGTGGTTCACCTGCCGCCGGGCACCTCGAAGTGGAACAAAATCGAGCACCGGCTGTTCAGTCACATCAGCATGAACTGGCGCGGCCGGCCGTTGACCAGCCACGAGGTGGTGGTCAAAACCATCGCCGCGACCACCACCCGCACCGGCCTGACGGTCAAGGCCGCGCTGGACGACAACAGCTACCCGACCGGGCTGCGGATCACCGACGCGCAGATGCGCCAACTGCTGCACCGGCACATCAGGCGACACGAGTTCCACCCCGACTGGAACTACGACGTGCACCCCACCGCCGACGACGATGACGAAGCCCTGGCCACACCCATCACCCCGACACGCCCGAAAACGCGGAAGTAATTCACGCGAGAGCACTAAGGGTGGCTCTCGACCTGGGTGTTCATTACCTGGGCCGAGGGTTGGTCGAGTGGCGCGGCGAAGACTTCCCGGTACAGGTCAGCGCCGAAACTGGTGGACAGCGGCGGCCCCTCGGCCAGCCTGAACGTGCGGGATCCGTCAGCCAGGCGTTGGGCGCGCAGGAACACCGCCCGGCCGCCGTCGGCAGCCAGCAGCCGTCCGGCCAGCTCGAAGGAGTGCGTCACCAGCAGCACCCGCAGGCCGGCGTCCAGGAACGCCTCGATGACCGGCACCGCCACCTCGGCGCCTTCCCGCTCATTGGTCGACGCGAACGACTCGTTCATCGCCACCAGCCCGCCGGACCGGGCCTGCTCGACGATGCGGCGCATCCGGGCCAGCTCCTCCTCGAACTTGCCGTGGACCATCGAGGCGTCTTCGGAGCGGCGGTAGTGGGTGAACACGCCAGAGGCCGGGCTGAACCGGAACACGTCGGCGGGCACCGGCATCCCGGCGGCGGCCATCAGCTCGGCGACCGCGACCGCGCGCAGGAACGTGGACTTGCCGCCCTGGTTCGCGCCGGTGATGACGACCAGCGGCCGGCCGTCGGCGTCCAGATCGTTGCCGACCACCCGCTGCGCGCCGCGCAGCGGTAGCGCCGGGTCGTAGAGCCCACGGGCGGTCAGCGCCCGCTCGCCCGGCGCGACCGGGGTCGGGAAGCACACCGCCGTGCCCGCCTCGGTCAGCGCGTGGTGCAGGTTCACGCAGCCCAGGTGCAACGCGAGTTCGGCGCGCAGCTGGGTGAAGAAGCTCACGATGTGGTCGGCGGCCTGCGCGACGGCGTTGGCGAGCGGGTTGAGCGCCTGGTCGCGTAGCTCGCCCAGTTCCTGTGCGCCGCCGTCGTCACGCTCGGGCACCGTCACCGCGTAGGACGGTCCGTCCTCGGTGCCGAGCAGCAGTCCCCGCAGGCCGCCACGAAGCTTCGCGGCGCGGACCAGGAAGTCCCGGGCCTTGTTGCCTGCGCCGAGGCGGGCGCTGAAGCGCACGCCGCGCCCGAACCGCAGCGTCCGGACATGCCCGGCGACCAGGTCGAGGTAGTCGTCGTCGATCTCGTCGGCGATCGCCGCGAAGAACGCGCCGAACCCTTCGGAATGAAACCGCGGAGCGTGGGTGTCGGCGATCGCCCGCAGCTGCCGCAGCTTGTCTTCGAGCATCGCCAGCAGCGACGTGGCCGACGACAGTACCGAACTCGGTGACGCATGCCAGAATCCCCAGAAGCCGGTCTTCTTCTTGTCCTCCAGCGTGCGCACCGCCAGGTCGTACAGCGCCTGTACGACGTCCTCGTTGGCCAGACAGTCGGCCACCACGTGCTGCCGGTAAGCGATACCGGCCGGATCGGCAAGCGGCGCCAGCAGCGCCGACCGGGCCACGTCGTGCAGGAACCGGTCGCCGGCTGCCATCGCGGCCAGCACCGTGTCCAGCCCGAGGTCGGCGATCAGCGCGCCGGCGTGGGGCGGCTCGGGCCGGGTGGGGTCGAAGTCCGCGTCGGCGAACATCAGATGCGCCTTCACCGGCCCAGCACCTCCACGATCCGCTGGTAGGTCAGCCCGTGCTTGGCGGCCAGCGCCGCCGCGTACGCCCGCCCGTCGGCCGGCCGAGGCTCGATGCGAAACGTCCGGCGGGTCGGGTCCTGCGGGTCCACGCCGGCCACCACGCTGACCGTCTTCGCGTTCGCCGACGCGAGCTCGTCGATGAACGTCACACACACGCACACCGCGTCCAGGTCGGCGACCTCGCGGAGAATGCTGGCCGACAGTGCCAGGGCATCGGCCAGCGTGGTCGAGGTGAAGATCTCGTTCAGGATGATCAGACTGTCGCCGGTCGCCTGGCGCAGGATGTCGCGGATGCGGACCAGGTCGTCCTGGAGCTTGCCGCGCAGGTCGGTCAGGTTCTCCCCCCGCTCGAAATGGGTGAACACCCCGTCGACCAGCGGCAGCCGGGCGCTGGTGCCCGCAACCGGCAGGCCCAGCCGCGCCAGGTGATGGACCTGCCCGATCGCGCGGGCGTAGGTCGTCTTCCCGCCCTGGTTGGGCCCGGTGACCACCACCATCCGCTGCGCCCCGTCGAGCCGGACGTCATTACCGACCACCGGCTGGTTCGCCGAGACGAGCTTGGCGGCCAGCGCGATGTCGAACACGCCCCGCACGTCGACCGCCTTCACCCGCGCCGATACCAGCGGATAGCAGAACGCCAAGCCGGCTGCCCGCAACGGACCCAGATAGTCCAGCCACGCCAGGTAGAACTGGACCTGCCGGTCGAACAGCGCCACCGTGTCGTCGACGAACCCCGGGTGGCGTGCGCAGAAGTCGCGCAGCGCCGCGAACTCGTCCGGGAACAGCCGCGCCACCCGCTCCAGCACCTGCGCCTCGATATGCCCGACGGTGACCGTGTCCCGGTACTGCGCCCGGTAGTCCTTGACCGCACCGTGCCGGAACCGGGCGAAGGTGTCCTCGACCTGCGTGGCGTAGTCGTCCTCTCCGGTGAAGCGGCGCACCTGGATGCGAGGGCCCTTCACCGTCAGGCTGAAATCCAGCCCGTCCAGGCGCGCCACCACCTGCCGGGCCTCGGCCGCCATCGCGGTGTACCGCGCCGATCGCAGGTACCCCGCCAGATAGTCGCGGAACCCCCGCATCCCGGCCGAGGCCAGCTCGGCCACCCCCAGCCGCCGCCCCAAATCCTCGACCGCCCCGGCGTAGGCGACCGCGGAATCGGCCACCCACCGCCACGCCACCTGCGGCGAGGCGACCTTGCCGGCATAGGCCACGCCGCGCCGCACCGCCTGCATCCGCCGGCCGAACTGCGCGACCTGCCCCGCCAGCGGCATGCCGTCCAAATCCCGCATCACCTGCTGCCGGTACACGACCGCGTCCACGTCCGACAACGCGGCCCGGAAGTACGGCACGAGCCGGTACTCGTCCCGCCCGGCAACGACCGCCGCCACCACCTGATCGAGATTCACATCGCCGAAGAACCCCGGCTCCGGGCGGTCGTCGATCCCGGCAGCATCGACCGGATCCGGAAACAGGACACTCGGCAGGTCTCGCCCGTTGACGCCGCCCTGGCCCACCGCAACCTCCCGACACACCACCGTTCGATAGAGGCCATCGGCACAGACGTGCGGTTAAAGGGCGAGCCTCACCACCTCCATCGAGGTTACCGCCGCCCACATCGCACCGCTGCGGCCCGCGCCCGGGGTGCGCACAGCCTGGGCCAACCAGGATCGCGCGGTAGAGACCATCAGAACGCAGGCCCTCGACGGCCAGCCACCTCACCTGCCCCGATCTTGCCCGGCGCCAGGGCACCGGCATCCACGCTGCCCTCAGATCACGAGCCGGCCGGGGTGCGCGGCCGGACATGTCGGCAACGCCCACCGGCGCCGGTGCACTGATGGGCGGGGATGAAGCTCCCCGCGAACCCCAGCCACCGAACCCGGCGCGAGTCCGGTGGCACGGTCAGACGCCAGTCGAGTGACGATAAGCAGTGACACAACCACCCGCCGCTGCTCTCAGTTTATCCGGGTATGCGGTATACGGCGGACTGGTTGGTCACCGTAGGCCGTGGTAACGCCTGCCCCGTCTTCTCCGGCAAGCGCTGCCTCAACTGGATCCTCGACAACCCCGCCGGCCCGAGCCCCGACGACGTACACCCCGAAGAAGCGCAGGTCGAATCGAGGCGCGCATCGCTGTCCAGCCCGCTCCAAAGGTGATCGTGTGCCTTCCGCCGGGCTCGATTCCGCCGACTTGATCTCGGACGCCGCGAGGTCAGCGATCGCTTCTGTCCTCCAACTGGGTGTCGTCACCAACCACCGGCTGCGCCGACCGTGGAAGATGTCGATCGCGTCGCGAGGAGGTTGGCGATGAGTGGTGGGGTGTTCAAGCGGTGCGGGTGTCGGCATCCGCGGACCGGCCGGACTCTGGACTCGACATGCCCGCAGCTGTCTGAGCGTGGGCATGGCAGCTGGTACTTCGACTGCCCGGTGGCGACCGTGGGCGGGCGGCGGGAGCGGGTGCGCCGTGGCGGGTACCTGACCCGCCGCGACGCCACCGCGGCCCGGGACGCGCTGCTGGGCCGGTCGGCCGAGGACCGGGGCGTTGAGGCGTGGACGGTGGGCCGGTGGCTGCGGTACTGGCTGACCACCCGGACCAGCATCCGGCCCACCACCTTGCGCTCCTACACCGAGCACGTCGAGCTGCACCTGATCCCGCACCTGGGCCGGGTCCGGCTCGGCGAGCTGACCGGCCGGCAGGTGGCCGACATGTTCCGGGATCTGGCGGCCACGAACAACCGCTGGGGCCGGCCGCCGACCCCGGCCACACTGCACCGCATCCGGGCCACCCTGCGCGGAGCGCTAAACGCCGCGATCCGCGAGGGGCTGCTGTGTGACAATCCGGCCCGCCACATCGAGCTGCCCTCGCCGCGGCGGCCGCATGCGGAGGTGTGGACCGATCACCGCGTGGCCGCCTGGCGCGAGCACGGCGAACGATCGGCGGTGGCGGTGTGGACGGTCCAGCAGTTGGTCGGGTTCTTCGGGTTCGTCGCCGAGGACCGGCTGTTCGCCCTGTGGTGGTTGATCGCGCTGCGCGGGCTGCGCCGCGGCGAGGCTGCCGGGCTGCGCTGGGCCGATGTCGACCTCGATGCCCGGGTGATTGTGATCGGGCAGCAGCGCATCGCCTACGGCCGTACCGTCGCGGTCGGCCCGCCGAAGACCGCCTCCAGTCGCCGGGTCATCGCCCTGGACAAGGTGACCGCCCGGCTGCTGCGCACCCACCTGCGTCGGCAACGCGCCGAACAGAAGACCGCCGGCGACGCGTGGCAGGACTCCGGGTACGTGTTCACGACCCCGGATGGGGCCCCGCTGCACCCGGACTACCTGACCCGACGGTTCGGCCGCCTGGTCACCGACTCCGGGCTACCGCCGGTGCGGCTGCACGACCTGCGGCACGGCGCGGCCACCCTCGCCCACGCCGCCGGCGCCGATTTGAAGACCGTGCAGGAACTGCTCGGGCACGCCAGCATCGTGCTCACCGCCGACACGTACACCAGCGTTCTGCTCGCCTTGCACTTCAAGACCGCCGAAGCCACCGCCCGCCTCGTCCTCGCGGCGGCGGCCCGCAACCCCGCCAAGCACCACCGGCGCCACGTCCCGGCGGCCCCGGCAAAATCCGCAGCACCCCAACCCGCCAGCGGGCCACAACCCAAGCGGCCCAAGCGATCCCGCCGCGCACGAACGGGCCAGCACGGGCGCCCACGCACGTCCCACGGACGACCCACAAAGATCAAGACCGCATAGCCCGATGACTATACGGCCTGGTCAGTACGGGTGCGCCGCCAGGGACTCGAACCCCGAACCCGCGGATTAAGAGTCCGCTGCTCTGCCAGTTGAGCTAGCGGCGCTCACTGGAACGGTGAGAACCATAGCATGCCCGTTCCGCCCCCTCCCAACCCATTCCCCCACCGCCGATCCGTACCGGTCAGACATCCGTTTTGGCCGGTCGGCGGCGTACCTGGTAGCCTTTCTCTTCGCGCGTGCTGTGGCGCCGACCCGGTGTGCGCCGACTCCAACCGATCTACCCTGACGAGGCTGTCGCGTGGCGAACATCAAGTCCCAGATCAAGCGCAACCGGCAGAACGAGAAGCGCCGGCTACGCAACAAGTCGGTCAAGTCTGCGCTGAAGACGTCTGTCCGCAAGTTCAACGAGGCCGCGGCGACCGGCGACGTCGAGCAGGCGACCGTGCTGCTCCGCGAGGCCGCGCGCAAGCTCGACAAGGCCGCGAGCAAGGGCGTCATCCACAAGAACCAGGCGGCCAACCGCAAGTCGGCCATCGCCAAGCGACTGTCGTCGCTCTCCGCCTGACCGTCCGCCGCAGGCCCGCATCAGCCGCGACGCCGCCAGGCCAATGGCCCGGCGGCGTTTTCGCGTACACGTTCAGGTATAAATCAGGCGAAACGGCCCTGATTCGCCGCCCCGGCGCGGTGCCGGGCGTCGCCTGCTTCCCGCTCGATGTCAGCTGACCGGTGCTGGTCGTCGCGAGCGTGCCGCCCCAACGCCTCCAGCGTGATCGTCTGGCGCCACTCGGGGTGTTCCACCACACCGGCCTCCGTGTGCGTCGCCCGGCGTTCCCGGGCAACTCGGGTACGGCTGGCCGATGTCCGGTTCGTGTGCGTTGACCGGGTCCGGCGCTCGACCTCCACCGGCGGCTGTTCCGGCTCGACGGTTGCCGCCCGTGACTCGGACATGTAGATCCGGGAGGACCGGACCTGTGGGACGGCCGGCGGAACGCTGGCCGGCTCGGCAACGACCTCGGCAGTTTCCCAGCTCGCCTCGGCCGCCGCGTCATTTTCGCGGCCGGCCGCCCCGCTGACCATATCGTTGATCTTGACCATCGCCGCCACGGCGGCCGGCAGCACGGCAACCGCCCACCAGCTCACCAGTTCGGCCAGCGCGAGCAGTACCGCCAGGGCTATCACGCACTCGAAGAGCAGAAACGACATCAGCCCACCGGGCCGTACGTGCCGCAGCCGGAGCGCCCGCGCGTACCAGGAGGACTGCCCCCGTACCCCACTCATCGTGTACCGCCTCCTTCTCGCGCCGCCGCGACGGCGAACACCGCCCGCTCAAGCGCGTACCCACGGTCATCCGAACCACCTTTGACCGCGGCGTTACAGTCAGCGGCCACTCGCATGGCATCAACGAGCGCATCGGGTGTCCAGCCACGGGCTTGGCGCTGTGCGCGTTCGACTTTCCACGCCGGCATGCCAAGTGCGCTGGCCAACTGGTACGGGCTGCCCCGGCCGGCGGACGCGACCCGGGCGACGGTACGTATCCCGTCGGCGAGCGCGTCCGCGATCGGTACCGGGTCGACGCCCACGTGGAGTGCCCAGCGCAGCGCCTCCAGCGCGGCGGGTACGTCGCCGACCATCATGGCGTCGGCCACCGTGAAGCCGCTCACCTCGGCCCGGCCACGGTAGTACCGGGCCACGGTCTCGGCGTTGATCCGCCCGCCGGTGTCGGCGACGAGCTGGGAGCAGGCGGCGACGAGTTCCCGCAGGTCGTTCCCCACCGCGGCGATCAGCGCCTCGGCCGCGTCCTCGGCGCATTTGCCGCCGAGGCGGCGCACCTCGTTGCGGATGAAGTCCACCCGCTCGCGGTGCCGCGTGATCCGCGCCGCCGGGACGACGACCGCGCCCGCGTCGCGCAGGCCGTCGGCCAGCGCCTTGCCCTTGGCCCCGCCGAGATGGGTGACGACGAGCGTCACGTCCGGATCGGGGTCGCGGGCGTACCCGACCAGCGCGGCTATCAGGTCCTTCTTGGCGTCCTGGCCGTTTCGCACGACGAGTACCCGGCGGCCGCCGAACAGCGACGGGCTGGTCATCTCATCCAGCTCACCCGGCACGAGGTCGCCAGCTGTGTACTCGCGGACCTCGGCGTCCGGATCGGCGGCACGCGCGGCGGCGATCGCGTCGCTCACTCCCCGGGCGGCGAGCAGTTCCTCGTCGCCGAGCACGAGGCAGACAGCAGAAGACGGCTGTGGAGGCACGGCAGCCATCGTGCCACGCGCACGGCCACGAGAGACGGCCGTCACCCTAACGATGTCACGGCGCGCGTGGGCGCCGGCCCGTGGTCGCGGATCCCCGCACGGCAACGGCCAGCCGCCCGCCACCGTCCACGGCCGCCAGGTCGCCGGACCGGTCGGTGCGCAGTACCCGGGCCCCGGCGCGGGCGAGCCGGTCGAGCACGCCCAGGTTCGGGTGGCCGTACACGTTGCCTGCGCCCACCGAGACCAGCGCCACCGCCGGCCGGACCGCGTCCAGGAACTCTGGATCTTGAAATGCGCTGCCGTGATGGGCGACCTTCAACACATCCGCGTGCAGCGGCTCGCCCCGCAGGGTCTGCTGCTCCTCCTCTTCGGCGTCACCGGCGAGCAGCAGCGATCGTCCGCGCTCGGCGACCCGCAGGACCAGCGAGTTGTTGTTCGGATCGGAACGGGTGTTCGCCAGAGGCTGAAGCGGGCCGAGGACGGACAGCCGCAGCGGCCCGATCGTGTACACCTCGCCCGGCGCGGCGACCCGGACCGGTACGCGCCCGGCGGCGGCCGCGGCGAGCACCTGGCGGCGCCCGAGTGCCGGCTCGGGGTGCGCCGTGGTCAGCACGGCACCGACCGACCGTCCCCGGAGGACGCCGTCCACGCCGCCGACATGATCGGCATGGAAATGGCTGATGACCAGCAGCGGTATGTGCCGGATGCCGAGCCGGTGCAGGCAGGCGTCGACCGGCGCCGGATCCGGGCCGGCGTCGACCACAACCGCCTGGCCGGGAACGACGGGCAGGACAGCGGCGTCGCCCTGGCCGACGTCGCAGGCCACGATCAGCCAGCCGGGCGGCGGCCAGCCGGAGGCGACCAGGCGCACCGGTACCGTGCCCACGATCGCCGCGATGGTCACCACGGCGGCGAGCCGGCGCACCAACTGGTGCCGGGCGGCGATCAGCAGCGCGATCAGGACGGCGGCAAGCAGCAGGCCGCCGAGCGCGCCGGCCGGCCACGGGGCGACGCCGGCCGGGGTCTCCGCGCCGTACCGGCCGACCAGAACCAGCCAGCGGGCCGGCCACGCGGCCAGCCACGCCGCGATCCGGGCGCCGGCCGGCCACACCGGCGAGAGCAGCGCGGCCGTGACGCCGAGGACGGTGGCGGGCGGCACGGCGGGCACCGCGAGCAGGTTCGCCGGCACGGCGACCAGGCCGACCGTACCCGACATCGCGGCGATCACCGGTGCGCACGTGAGCTGGGCGGCGGCTGGTACCGCGACCGCCTCGGCGAGCCCGGCCGGCACCCGGTGCCGGCGCAGCGCGTCCCGCCAGCCCGGCGCGACCAGGAGCAGACCGGCCGTGGCGAGTACCGACAGGACGAAACCGGGTGCGCCGGCCAGTTCCGGGTCGATGAGGACGAGCAGTACCACGACGGCGGCGAGGGCCGGTACCGCCGATCTGGGCCGGCCGCTCGCGAGCGCGACCAGGCCAAGCCCACCCATGGCGGCGGCGCGCAGGACGCTCGGCGACGGGCGTACCAGAATCACGAAACCGACCAGGGCCACGACGCTCAACCCGGTCGCGAGCCGAGGGCCGGCGCGGCACCAGCGGGCCATGCCGAGCACGAAGCCGAGCACGATGGCGACGTTGGAGCCGCTCACGGCCAGCAGATGGGTCATCCCGGTCGCCCGGAAGTCGTCCGAGACGGCCGGCTCCAGCCGCGTCGTGTCGCCGACCACCAGCCCGGGCAGCATCCCACCCGGCTCGGCTGGCAGCGGCGCGCACGCGGTACGCAGTCCGCCGCGAAGCCGGCCGGCCGCCCGCTGCGCCCAGGAGGCCCGGCCGACCAGCCGCGGGGTACCCGGCACCGACAGCACCGCCGACCGCAGGTCTCCCCCGCGCGGCGGCCCGACCCGGCCGTTCACCACGACCCGCTGCCCCGGAAGTACCCGTTGCCAGGCCGGATCGGCGCCGAGCACGAGTACCCGCACCGACATGGAGATCGCGGGGCGCCCGTCCGCCCGCAGGTTGGTGAGATCCGCCGCGACCGCGTACTGGGCCGGCCGCCCCGTGGGTGCCCGGGTCGGGTGCGCGTCGTCGGTGACCACGAGGTCGGCCTGGACGGAAACCCGCTGCTCGGCCAGTTCCCGGATCGGACCGGCGTCGCGGACCGCCACCCGGGCGGCGGTGACCCCGGCCCCGGCGACGACGCCCAGCAGGATGCCGACGACCACCCAGTTCCTGGTTGCCGCGACGGCAGCGGCGGCGAGGGCCGCGACGACCGCGGCGGCGAGGGCGGCCACGGCCGCGACGGTCAGGCCGGGCCAGGCCGACAGGTGCAACCCGGCCAGCGCCGCGAGCCAGACGCCCGCGGCCACGCCGGCCAGCCGCAGGTCGGGTAGCTCCCTCATACCGTCACCAGCGGCTTGAGCTGCGCGAACCGGGCCGCACCAAGGCCGTCGACCTGCTTCAACTCGTCGACCGACCGGAACTGGCCGTGCTTGGTGCGGTAGTCGACGATGTGCTGGGCGAGGACGGGGCCGATGCCGGGCAGCGCCTCGAACTGCGCCTCCGTCGCTGTGTTGAGATTGAGCGGCCCACCGCCGGCACCGCCCGAGGCAGCCGGTGCGGCAGCGCCTGGGGGCGCCGGGACACCGATCGCGATCAGTTCGCCGTCGGCCACCTTGCGGGCCAGGTTGACCGACGACAGGTCGGTGTCCGGCAGCGCCCCACCGGCGGCGTCGATCGCGTCAGCCACCCGGGCACCGGCCGGCAGCCGGACCAGACCGGGATGCTGCACCCGCCCGCTGACCGCCACCACGACCGGCGCCGCCGACCCGGACGGCGAGGCTGCCGCCGCCGGCTGCGGGCTGGCCGCGACCGGCTCGACGCGTGGCCTGGCCCGCCAGGCGAAGAACCCGGCGACGGCGATCGCGATCAGCGCGACGGCTGCCAGGGAACGGACACCCCGGCGTCCCGGGTCGAGGGCGGCGAATACTCCGCGAAACCCACCCGCCCGAGGCGGGACCGGATCAGGCAACCCGGGATCAGGCGGATCAACGAAGACGGGCGGATCGTCGAACGACGGCGGCGGCTCGGGCAGCCCGACCACCCGGACGAACCGCTCCCGTACCTCCTCGTCGGCCGTTTCCCGGCGCGCTGTGAACATGCGCGGAAAGCTAGGCCGCGCCGCCCGGCCCGCGCACGACCAAGCGCGGATCTGTGGACAGCGAGGGTGCCCTGTGGAAAGCCCAAGGCAGCACCGGGAAACGTGCTATAGGCGGTGCACCACAACGCAGGCCAGGCCCGGTCCGACGTGGGCCGCGACCGCCGCGCCGACCTCGGTGGCGTAGGTGGTCCGGATCTGTTCGCCGAGCCGGGACTCCAGCGCCTGCCGCAGCGCCTTCGCGCGTTCGGTCGCGACGAGATGGTGTACGGCGATGTCGACCCGGTCGTCGCCTGCGGCCTCGGCGGCGAGGTCGACCAGGCGGGCCAGTGCCCGGCTGGCGGTGCGTACCTTGTCGCTGACCACGATTCCGCTGTCGCTGAGGCGCAGGATCGGTTTGACCGACAGGGCCGTCCCGAGCAGCGCGGACGCCGCACCGATCCGGCCGCCACGGCGCAGGTACTCAAGTGTGTCGACGTAGAACAGGGTGGTGGTGCGGCGGGCGGCGGCGACGGCGGCTTCGCGTACCCCCGAAAGGTCTTTACCCGCCGACGCGGCAGCGGCGGCGGCGAGGGCCGGGAAGCCGAGGCCCATGCCGGTGGCGCGGGAATCCACCACCTCGACCCGGCCGTCGAACCGGCTGGCGGCCAGCGCGGCAGCCTCGTACGTGCCGGAGAGCTGGGCGGAGAGGTGCACCGAGACGATGCCTGCCGCCCCGCCGTCGAGCAGGTCCTGGTACGCCTGGCCGAACGCCTCCGGAGCCGGCCGCGACGTGGTCACCTGCACCCGCCTGACCTCCAGCGCCTTGGCGACGTCGGCGGGCGTCACATCGATGCCTTCGAGCCCGGCCTCGCCGGAAATGACGACGGTCAACGGAATGACGGTGAGACCGGCCCGCGCGATGAGCGCGTCCGGCAGGTATGCCGTGCTGTCGGTAACCACAGCGATGCGCTCAGGTGTCCCGGTCATGCCGGCACGGTAACGGATCGGCAGCTAAATCAGGAACTAACCCAGGCGTGCGTCGGTGATTTGGAATGGCTGGCCCTGCATGCAGTAGCTCATGACGCCTTTGACGATGTGCCCACGAACGACCACATTGTTGCCGGCCTTGACGACGTTCTTGTCGCCGCCGAGCAGCAGGTAGGTCTTGCCGCCGGTCTGCATGATCAGGCAACTGGCTTCGACACCGGCTTCGACCTGGCCGGAGAGGGTCGTGTCGGGGCCGGCCGAGGGAGGCTCGGCGCCGGCCGACGGCGGCGGCGACGAAGGTCCGGACGAGGGAGACGACGAGGGCTCGGGAGAAGGCGAGCTTGGTGAGGATGACACGCTGCCGCTACCTCCGGCCGACGGGGTTCCGGTGCCCTGCGCACAGCCGGTGATCAGACCGACCGCGAGCGTTGAGGCTAGCAATCCGACAACGGTCAGGTGACGGGTTCGCATGGCTGTCCGACGCTACCTTCCACCGTTCGGTTCCATCCAGATGATCGATCATCCTGCGTTGTACGCGCGAAGCTGCCAACCGCGCTTGGCGTCGAGGCGCAGCTCGACCCAGTGGCAGTTGCCGATGGCACCGAGTGTCCGCGCGACCGGCTCGGGCCAGCCCAGCATCGCACCGGCCGAGCGCCGGATCGCCGCGCCATGGCTCACCAGGACCGTCGTGCCTCCTGGTGCGCGGGCGGCGGCGTCCTGCAACGCGTCCACCATCCGCTTACCCACGTCGTCGAGATCCTCCACGCCCAGGCCGCGCACGGGCAGCCCGGCGCGCCACCGCTCGTAGTCCTCCGGCCAGCGGGCCGCGATCTCCGTGCCGGTGAGGCCCTGCCAGACGCCGTAGTGACGCTCCCGCAACCGTACGTCGTACTCGATGTCGAGACCGGTGACCGCGGAGAGCGCGGCCGCGGTGTCGGCCGCCCGGCGCAGGTCACTGGAGACCAACAAATCAGGATGGTACGCGGAGAGCCGCGCCGCGGCTGCCTCGGCCTGGCCGCGGCCCACGTCGTTCAGGTCACTGTCGGTCTGCCCCTGTACGCGATCGCCCGCGTTCCAGTCGGTGTTGCCGTGCCGCCAGAGGAGCAGCCGGGTCATTCGCCGCGCCGTTCGCCTCGCCGGCGACCAGGTCACGGTCGACGAACGGGATCGTCGGGCAGTCCTTCCACAGCCGGTCCAGCGCGTAGAACTCGCGCTCCTCGGTGTGCTGGACGTGGACACCATGTCGACGTAGTCGAGCAGCACCCAGCGGCCGGCCCGCTCGCCCTCGCGGCGCACCGGCTTCGCCTTCTCCGGCAGCTCGAGCAGCGTCTCCTCGATCGCGTCGACGATCGAGAGCCACCTGCCGCTCGTTGGGCGCCGAGGCGAGCAGGAACGCGTCGGTGATGGCCAGCTGATCGCCGACGTCGATGATGACGATGTCCTGCGCCTTCTTGTCGGCGGCGGCCTGCGCGGCGGCCATGAGCCAGCTCGTGAGCGCGTTCGGAAACGGTCACCGTTCTCCTTTCGATCGTCGTGTTTTGGACCTGTCTAGCGTCACACCGGCCAGACGCGAGCCTCTCACGCGCCGGTTACGCCCTGCATGCTTACATCTGAAGGATTATCGCTGGTAGAGGCGTCGCTTGGCGATGTACTGCACCACACCGTCGGGCACCAGGTACCAGACCGGCTTGACCGGCGGCCACCCGCGCCCGGCAGTCGGTGGACGAGATCGCCATCGCCGGGACCTGCACCAGGCTCACCGTGTCGGCCGGCAGGTGCGCGTCGGTGAGCTCGAAACCGGGCCGGGTCACCCCGATGAAGTGCGCCAGCTCGAAGATCTGGTCGGCGTCCTTCCACGACAGGATCTTCTCCAGCGCGTCGGCGCCGGTGATGAAGTACAGCTGCGCCTTCGGCCCGTACTCGGCGCGCAGGTCGCGCAGCGTGTCGACCGTGTACGTGTCGGCCCCGCGCGGTCGATGTCGACCCGGCTGACGTGGAACCGCGGGTTGGAGGCCGTCGCGATGACCGTCATCAGGTAGCGGTCCTCGGCCGCGCTGACTCGATGTCGTCCCTTCTGCCACGGCTGCCCGGTCGGGACGAACACCACCTCGTCGAAGCGCGAACCGGTCGGCCACCTCGCTGGCCGCGACCAGGTGGCCGTGGTGGATCGGGTCGAAGGTGCCGCCCATGATCCCGATGCGCCGCCGAGCAAGGTCCATCCGCGGCATCGTAGTCCCACGACCACCGGCGCCGGCTCGTACCGCCCGGAGCGGGTCGGAGTCCGCCGGCTGGGCCAGACGCTGGTTGCGCATCATCGACCGGCCGACGCTCCACCTGCCTGCTCCCTGATACCCAGCGCCCGGCGCAGGTCGTCGTCGGCGTCCGCACCGCCCGGCGCAGGCCAGCGGGCAGGTCGTCGCCGGCCGAGCAGCGCCGCGGCCGCGGTCCCGGGTCCGGTGAGCCACCGCGTACCGGGGGAAGGCCGCGGCGGCGACCCGGTCGCGCCGCTCCGGCGGTACGCCAGCCGCGCGACCGCCGGCATGTCGGCGAAGTAGCGCTCGACGTACGCCGCCGGTCAGCTCGGCCTGCTCGGGCTGCCAGAACCCGCCCGCGGTCGCCAGTACCAACCGGTTGGACAGCGACCGTCGTCAGCGACGATCGACTCCCACGCCCGCGCCTTCGCCGCCGGGTCGGGCAGCGCGGCCCGGCAGCCGGCGGCCTGCTCCGCGCCGGTGGCGCTGCGGTCCGCGCCAGCTCTCGGCGGCGATCTCGGCGGCTCGTCGGCCGCGCCGAGCACGACCAGCCGGCGCAGCACCGCCCAGCGCAGCTCGGCGTCGACCGCGAGCCCGGCCGGCACCGTCGGCGCCGGCGAGCCAGCCGGCCAGCAGCGTCGCGATGTCGATCGGGCCGGCGCACCGACCAGGCCCGCGGGCGGCGGCCAGCTGGATGCGACCGCTGCCGGGCGCCGCCGTCGGCCAGCACCCCGGCACAGGCCCGCACGCCGGCGCAGCGCGCGTCGCCGGGCCGCGCGCGGGCGTCAGGTACCGGTCGACCAGGACGTCGGCTCAGCAGCTCAGCACCTCCTCGACGACGACCACCTCGGTCTCCGGCCGGCAGCGCCGGTCACGATCAGCTCCAGGAACCAGGTCGGCGACCGGCCGCTCCCCGTCGGGTCGCCGCGTCCATCGTCGCGCTCCAGAGCAGCGCCCGGGCCAGCGGGTCGGCCAGCCCCGGCAGCACCGCCGGCACGCGCGGTCGGCTGACGCCGTCGGTCGAGCCGCATCTTGGCGAAGGTCAGGTCGCCGTCGTTGGGCAGCAGCAGCCGTGGCGGCGGGCCGACCGGCCAGTGCCGGCACCGCGGTGTCGGCCCGGTCGTCGACCTGCCGGGTCGCAGCGTCGACCTCGACCGCGTTCCCGGCGCGCCGACCCGACCGTCGGCCTCGCCGGTCGTACAGGCCGAGGCCGATCCGGTGCGGGCGCAGTACCGGGTGCCCGGGCGGCGCGGTCTGCACCACGGCGACCTCGGTGTAGCGGCCGTCGGCGTCGACCGCGGTCGACCTCGGCGCGCAGCGTGTTGACCTGCGGCCTCGCGCAGCCACGGCTCGCCCAGCTCGGCCAGGTCCCGCCCGCTTGCCGTCGCCGAGGGCGGCCAGCAGGTCGGCGAGGGTGGCGTTGCCGAACGCGTGGGCCGCGAAGTACGCGCCGCAGGCCGGCCAGGAACGCCTCGTCGCCGAGCCAGGCGACCAGCTGGCGCAGCACGGCGGCGCCCTTGGCGTACGAGATGCCGTCGAAGTTGAGCAGCGCCTGCGCGGCGTCGGCGACCTCGCGCCGGGGCGACCGGGTGGGTCGAGGGCCGCTGGTCGGCCGCGTACCCCCAGGTCTTGCGGTCGCATCGCGAAGGCGGTCCAGGCCTGCGTCGAACCGGGTCGCCTCGGCGGCCACCCGCGTGCCCAGGTACTCGGCGAACGACTCGTTCAGCCACAGGTCGTCCCACCAGCGCATGGTGACCAGGTCGCCGAACCACATGTGCGCCATCTCGTGCGCGATGGTCATGGCCCGCAGCTCGCGCTGCGCTTCGGTGACCGCGGACCGGAACACGTAGCTCGTCCCGGAACGTGACGCAGGCCCGGGTTCTCCATCGCCCCGGCGTTGAACTCCGGCACGAACGCCTGGTCGTACTTGCCGAACGGGTAGCGCGCAGCCCGAACAGCTCGTGGTACCGGTCGAAGCACGCTGCCGTGATCCGCGAAGATCTCCTCGGCGTCGCGCGTCGAGGTGCTCGGCCAGCGACCGCGCGGCAGTAGATGCCCAGCGGGATGCCGTCGTGCTCGGTCGTAGCGCGACGTGGTACGGCCCGGCGACAGCGTGACGAAGTACGTGGCCAGCGGCTGCGTCGCGGCGAACTCCCACCGCCCCGGCGCCGGTCGTCGCTCACCCGCGCCGTTGGCCGGCGACCGTCCACTCCGGCGGGGCGGTGACCGGCGAGCGTGACCGGCGCCTTCAGGTCGGGCTGGTCGAAGCAGGCGAAGATGCGCTGCGCCGTCGTCCAGGAACGACTGCGCGTACAGGTAGGTCTCGCCGTCGGCCGGGTCGACGAACCGGTGCAGCCCCTCGCCGCGTGTTCGAGTACGCCATCGAGGCGCGCGACGATCGAGCTGTTGTCGGTCGCCAGGTCGGTCAGCGGCAGCCGGTTGTCGTCGAGCGCGGTCGACGTCCAGCGGCCGGCCGTTGAGGCGTACGCGGAGTGCAGTGTCGCCGGGCTTCAGCTCGACGAAGGTGTCCGCGCCTGGGCGGGCGCACGGAACCGGACCGTCGTCGCGCTGCCGAACTCCGCGTCGGCGGTCGTGAGGTCGAGCTCGACCAGGTAGCCGTCGACGGACAACAGGGCGGCCCGCTCGGCCGCCTCTACTCGGGTCAGGCTGGGCATGTCGTTATCCTGCCGCTCTCGGCGCGGGCGCGGGGGTCGATCGCCATCACGCCGCTATCAGCGCCCGGACGACATCCATCCGGGACACCCGCGGAGCCATCGCCCGCAACTGGAGCGCGAGGTTGACGGCGGCGAGCACCGGCTCGGGGTCGGGCACCGGCATTTTCATCCGTTCCCGCAGCCAGGGGGCGACCTGACTCCACCGGTAGTAGGCCACGCTGGCGCCGATGTCGATCGGAGCCGGGAAGCCGCCGGGCCCGGTGCGCCCGATCGACCACAGCCGAACCGCCTCGCGGGAGCGGCCGACCCGCTGGGCGATGACGGCGAGGGTGACGAGATCGTCGTCGTCGCGCACCCTGGCGGCGAAGAGGCCGACCGCGTCGAGGTCACGCACCGCGGTCAGGATCGCGTCGATCAATGTGGGAGCGGGCCGGTCGAACATGATCAGCGCACCGGAATGGTTGGGCTTCCGCTCGATCGCGACGTCGCCGCAGCGCGCGAACAGCGCCCGCTGGGTGGCCTCGTCCACCGGTTGGTCGACAACGATGCCGAACTGCTGAAGCGTTACCACTTTTCCTCCCCGGTGCCGTCCCCACCGGCGTGCTGGTGGCGGGACACGAACGCCCCCAGCCGGCGGGCCGCGAGGACCGGATCCCACGGCTGGCCGACCGTCGTCAGGGTCGCGGCACAGACCGGACAGTGGACCTCGATCCACGTCTCGTCACCATCCGGCGATCGCAGCCGGAGCCCGACCCTGACCGCCCGGTCGAGCACCTCCGCCAGATCGACCGCCAGATCGACGGGCGGAACCTCGCGCTCCTGCTCGGTCACGGTGAACCTACCGGCCACTTTGCAATCTTGCAAGCAATCGCACCCATGCGCTTGAGTCGACCAGTGCGGACCGGGGCCAGGGAGGGGCCAGAAGGGGGGCCATTCGGGGGGCCAGGGCCGCGTCCAGACGGGTACGACCGGGGCCCCGGCGCTGCCGTCACCAATCACCTCCCGCCATCGGAGAGGTCGATCCCTAGAGAAGGTAGAGACCAGGGTGAGGCGCTTCCCTAGAGAAGCAAAGAGCTACGCGAATTTCGACAATCCCGACACGGGCGCCCGCAAGATCCGCGCAGATGTGACCCAACTGCGGCATCGTGGGCCAAGGAAGCAGCAAATGGGTTACATCTGCGCGGATCTTGAAGCGGGCCCGGAGCCCTAGCTGCCCACCGTGATCCGGTCGATGTCCGGGCCTTGATCGAACGGGTTGCTGAACTCGATCGTGTTGGCGCCGTTGTCGAGGCGCACCCGCAGCGTCAGCGACCCCACGGCCTCCCGGTCGTCGGTGCCCGCGAACCGGATCCACACCGCCCCGGCGTTGTCGACGCTGATCGCCAGGTTGCCGTCCACCGCGGACACGTAGTAGATGGACAGCGTGTACACCCCGTCGGCGGGTACCCGGATCTGGTTGAACCGCAGCGCGCTGCCCTCACTGCCACCGATGTCGGTGATCACCTCGCCGCCGGAGGCGTCCTGGGCGGAGCGGATGTGCGCGTCGCCGATCAACGTGTTGACCGCCGACTCGGCCTCGAAACTGGTGGTACGCAGGAACGGCGGTGGCTTGCCCGGCGGCGACGGGGTGACCGGATCGGCGGTCGGAATCGAGGTCGGGAACCCGGGCGGATCGGTCACCACGACGGACGGCGACGGTTCCGGCGACGACGGCGAGGCTGACGGCGAGCCAGCCGGCACCGGCACCAGCGGCGGCTGGCTCACCCCGGCGGGCACCGGCGGCAGGAGGCGGGACCGGTCGCGGCGCAACGGGACCAGGGCGGCCACGAAGACCAGCGCGAGCGCGACGAGGGCGGCGACGAAGAAGACGATGCGGGTGCGTTCGCTCACGGGACGGTGCTGCCGCTGGCCGATTCCGTGTGCGCCCCGGTAGGCCGGGCCGACGGAATGGCGCGACGTCTCCCTCCCGACCGTCATCGCACGTCCCCTCGACGACAGGTACGGGCCGGTCCCAACGGACCGGGCCGCGCAACCCGCCGTTAGTGAGTCCGAAGTTATTGAGGTCAACACCGACCATGAACTTTCACCATCGACCATCGACACCGGTTCTGGCAAGAGCCCTTCCAGGTACGGCGAGAAATGTGCCGCCGCACAAAACAAACTCACCGGCCACAATCCGCTGACCTGCAACCATGCGGCGACATAGGGTATCTGGCACGGCGTGTCAATACGCCGCGGATAAGCTTGAGGAATTACAGCACAAGCGAGAAAAGTAACGTTGTGCGACCAACTGAATGCGCATTGTTCGACACGCCGACAAGATTGAGCGGTGTCTACTCCGTTGCGATGTCGTACACGAACGTGTATGCGGAACCGTCGAAGGTCATGTCGTTGACTTCGACGGGCGCGTCATCAGCGGTGTACGCCGTGCGGGTGATGGTCGCGACCGGTGTACCGGTGCCGAGGCTGAGCAGCGCCGCCTCCTCCGGCGTCGGCATCCGCACCGACAGCTCCTCCACCCAGCGCACCGGCTCGTGTCCCAGCTCGCGCAGCCGCGCGTAGGTGCCGCCGGGGCCGGTGTCCGGCTCGGCGATACGGCTGCCGGCCACCACACCGGCCGGCAGGAAAGCGGCCGACACCTGAACCGGCTTGTCGTCCACCCGGTAGCGCCGGAACCGCCGGACCAGCCGGGCACCGGGGGCCAGCTCGAGCAGCCCGGCCAACCGGTCGTCGGCCGGGACCTCGCCGACCTCGACGAGGTCCGTGGTCAACGGGCGCCCGCCCAGCTCGGCGCCCTGGATCGTCGCGCCGCCGACCCAGCGCTCCCGGCGCAGCCGGCGCGACCCGTACCGGTAAATGGGCCGAAACGTGCGCACGAACGTCCCCACCCGGGGCACCGTCTCCACCAGGCCGCTGTTGCGCAGCAACGCCAGCGACTCGCGGGCGGTGACCCGGGCGATGCCATAGCGCTTCATCAGGTCGTTCTCGCCCGGCACGCGGGCTCCGGGAGCCAGCGTCCCGGCATCGATCGCCGCCCGGAGCGCATGCGCGATCTGCTGGTACACCGGCCCGGCGTCCGACCGCAGCTCGGGCAGGAAGTCCACCGGGCCATCATGCTCCTCTAGAGAAGAGCGTGGATACCCTCGACCTTGGTACCCTCGTCGCATGCGGACAAGCCTCGGCTGGTGGGCGCCCTGACGGGCGGCCCGCTCTCCGCGTACCCGATTATCCGCGGCCGCCCCGACCGGGCGGCCGTCGCCATGTGCGGTGGGTGAGTCGCACGGGCCGGGGTGGTCTTGATCCGAAAGGAACCCACCATGACCCGGCTATCCGGTTTCAAGCCCACCGGTCACCTGCAACTGGGCAACTACCTCGGCGCCATCCGACCCATGGTCGACGTGCAGCGCGAAGACCCGTCGCTGGTCAGCGTCGTCGATCTGCATGCGCTCACCGTCGCGCACGACCCCGCTCGGGTACGCGCGTTGACCATGGAAGTCGCCACCCTGCTGCTCGCCGCGGGGGTGGATCCGGCGGTGACCCCGCTCTACGTGCAGTCCCACGTGCCCGAGCACACCGAGCTGCACTACCTGCTGGAATGCGCGACCGGCTACGGCGAGGCGCAGCGGATGATCCAGTTCAAGGAGAAGTCGACCCCGCAGAGCCGGTTGTCGCTGCTCACGTACCCGGTGCTGATGGCGGCCGACATCCTGCTGCTCGACGTGGACGAGGTACGCGTCGGTGCGGACCAGTCGCAGCACGTCGAACTGGCCCGGGACGTCGCGATCCGGTTCAACCACCGGTACGGGGAGACCTTCGTGGTCCCCCGGGTGGTGAATCCGCAGGTGGCAGCGCGGGTGAAGGATTTGTCAGACCCCACCGCCAAGATGGGCAAGACGAACGCGTCGACCGTGGGGGTGATCCACTTGCTCGATCCACCGGAGGTGATCCGGCGCAAGGTGCGACGGGCGGTCACCGACGCCGGCTCCGATGTTTCCGCTGGCCAGACCGCCTCGCCGGGGGTGGTCAACCTACTGGAGATCCTCGCCGCCTGCCGCCGGGGCGATCCGTCGTCGCTGTCGTTCGGGTCCTATCGCGAGCTCAAGGTGGCGACCGCCGACGCGGTGGTGGAGACCCTCGCCCCGATCCAGGAGCGGTATAGGTCGATGGATCCGGGGTATGTGCGCGAGGCGCTGGCCGCCGGAGCGGCGCATGTCCGGGAGCACGGCGCGCAGACCGTGCGCCGGGCGAAGGAGGCGATCGGCTTGTTGGCCACGGCCGCCTGACGTTTCGCGGCCGGAAGCCGGCAACCGTTCGAGCGTCGGAACCCGGCCGCGAAACACGATTGCCTACCGAACCAGCCGGCATATACTCCGCGCGGAGTAAACGACAAGGACTATGCGATGAGGACCAGGCCGCATCTCACCCTCACGCCGCTGGCGCTCGCCGTACTCGACCTCCTGCACGAGCGCGACATGCATCCGTACGAGATGCAACAGCTCATCCGGGAGCGCTGCACCGACCACGTGATCAAGGTGCGGGCCGGCTCGCTCTACCACACCGTCGAGCGGCTGCACCGGTCCGGTTTCATCCAGCCGGTCGAGACCGGCCGCGCGGGGCGCCGCCCGGAGCGCACGGTCTACGCCATCACCGACTGGGTGCGCGACCTGATCCAGGACATCCGTTGCGGCGACCTCACCTGGGCGGATCCACACATTGAGGAGACAGATCAATGACCACGCCACCGACCGGCGCCGGCGCGACTGACGCCACGGCCGGCGCTGGGGCAGGCGCTCCGGGCGGCGCCGCGCCTGCGCTACGGCACAGCCCCTGGCTGGTGCTCTCGGTGCTCTGCCTCGGGTTCTTCATGATCCTGCTGGACACCACGATCGTGAACATCGCGATCCCCGACATGATCGACCGGCTGCACGCGTCGCTCGACCAGATCCTCTGGGTGCTGAACGCGTACATCCTGGTCTACGCGGTGCTGCTGATCACCGCCGGCCGGCTCGGCGACCTGTACGGGCCGAAGCAGCTGTTCATGATCGGCCTGGTCATCTTCACGCTCGCCTCCGCGGCGTGCGGCTTCGCCCAGAACCCCACCCAGCTCATCGCGGCCCGGATCGCCCAGGGCATCGGCGGCGCGCTGCTGACCCCGCAGACCCTCTCGGTACTCACGATGATCTTCCCCGCGGAGAAACGCGGTGCCGCGTTCGGCATCTGGGGCGCGGTGGCCGGCGTCGCCACGGTCGCCGGCCCGACCCTGGGCGGCTTCATCGTCACCCACTGGGGCTGGAGCTGGATCTTCTTCGTCAACGTGCCGGTCGGCGCGGTGGCACTGGTGATGGCCGCGATCGTGCTGCCCGACCTCAAGCTCAACCGGCGGCACCGGCTCGACCTCCTCGGCACGGTACTGGCCACGGTCGGCCTGTTCCTGCTCACGTACGGGCTGATCGAGGGCCAGCCGCACGACTGGGGCAAGGTCTGGGGCCCGGTCACGATCACCGAGGTCGTCGTCGCCGGGGTGGTCGTGCTGGCGGTGTTCCTGCTCCAGCAGTACGCGCAACGCGGCCGGCGAGCCGCTCGTACCGTTCGCGATCTTCGCGGAACCGCAACTTCTCGGTGATGAACTTCGTGGTCGCCGCGATCGGCTTCGGCATGCTCGGCCTGTTCCTGCCGCTGGTGATCTACCTCCAGTCGGTGCTCGGGCTCAGCCGCGCTGCAGGCCGGTCTCGCGATCGCGCCGATGTCGCTGGTGTCGATGTTCCTCGCGCCGGTCGCCGGCCGGATGGCCGACCGCTTCGGCGGCAAGTACATCCTGCTGGTCGGGCTCAGCCTGTGGGCCGGCGGCATGGGCCTCGTGCTCGCGTCGGCGCACCCGGACACCACCCGGCTGCAACTGCTCCCGGGCCTGCTCGTCGCCGGCTTCGGCCTGGGCATGACGTTCGCGCCGCTGCAGACCATCGCGATGCACAACGTCGAGCCCCGGATGGCCGGCGCCGCGTCCGGCTTGATCAACACCACCCGCCAGCTCGGCGCGGTGATCGGCTCGGCCGCGGTCGGCGCGCTGCTGCAGAACCAGCTCGCCGTCAAGCTCAGCGCGTCCGCCAAGGACCACGCGTCGGCGCTGCCCGAGCAGTTCCGGGCCCAGTTCATCGCCGGGTTCAGCCACGCCACCGGCAGCAACCTGGAGGTCGGCGCGGGCCAGAGCGGGGTCAACGTGGGCGCCAACGTGCCGGAGGCGGTTCGCAAGGTCATCACGGACACGTTCCACGAGGGCTTCACCAACGCCATGCGGGTGTCGCTGATCCTGCCGATCGCGCTGATGGGTGTCGCGGCGTTGTCCTGCCTGCTCGCGAAGAGCAAGGGGAGGAAGCCCGCGCCGACCGCCCCGGCCGGCGAGGCCGACGCCGAGCCGGCGGCCCACGCCGCCGCCTAGTACAAGATCCGCGCAACGTGGGCGCGAGCGGAGCGAGCGCCAACAGTTCAGCGCGGCACGGGGCGGCCCAGGTCTATCGCGACCGCGCGCTCCCGCAGGTAGCCGAACGCGGCCGGGGCGGGCCAGACCTCGCCCCGGTACCGCGACGGGCGGTACTCGGGCAGCTCGGTCAGCACGTCGGCCTCCATGACCACGTCCCAGGGCACGAAGAACGTGTCGCCGACCGCGACGTTGAACGCGACGAAATCCACCCGGGGCAGCAGGACATGGGTGCCGCGGGTCCAGGCGGCCACCGAGAACGTGCCGCCGTCGTCGGTGCCGAACACCGCGTACGACGCGATGTAGTCGTCGACCTCTTCGCGCAGGATGTTCTGCTGGGCGCCGTACTCGGACGCCGCGAGCACCCGACTCGCCCGCCGCACCGCACCGGCGGCGGGATGCCCGGACGACACCTGGAGCGGCACCACCCGCCCGGCACCGTCGATCGTGTACGCGACCGGCGACAGCGGCCGCGGCGACTCGTTGAAATGCCGCTCGACCAGGTCGAACAGCTCCGGCAGCGGCTCCGGGTCGCTGTCCACCACGACCAGCGAGCGCACGTCCGGCACGAACGCGACCGGCGTGCCCCCGACGTGCTCGGACAGGCCGGCCAGCCAGCCGTCGAGCAGGATGTGCGACACCCAGTACGCGTCGCCGTCGTCCACGAAGCGCAGCATCACCCGGCCGGCGGCGTGCTCGGCCGGCGGCAGGCCGGAGCTGGCTGCCAGGTTGGCCCGGGCCACCGCGAAGACCTCTTCGGTGGACACCCCCCAGACGGCGCAGGTCGCCTCCGAGACGTACGCCATCGAGGTGGGCTGGTCGACCACGACCATCTCGTCGAGGAACTGGAACGCCGGCCGGCGAAGCGGCGCCGGCCGGGCGGTTTCGCCGCCTCGGGCGAACGTGGCGCTGCGCAGCACCGGCCGCAGCCGGTCGCGGGCCTGTGCCCAGCTTTCCGGCACCTCGGGCAGCCGGGTGAACGTGGCGACGAACCGCTTGATCCGCTCGTCGCGGGTGCGCGGCTCGCGCTGGCATTCCGCGTAGAGGTTGTGCAGGTAGAGCCAGGCGGATTCGGTGCCGGGGCGCCGCCGGTATTCGATCGAGAACTCGGCACGGTCGTAGTGGGCCTCCGGGATGCCGGCGGCGCGCAGGGCGGCGATCACCTCACCGGCGAACCGGTCGGGGCCGCTGCGGCGCCGCAGGCGGTCGAAGATGCCCACCTCACCTCCCGGTCGCCGGATAGGGCCGGGCCACCCCTCCGGTCGCTCTAGACCGAAGAGGTTACCTGGAACCGACCAGGACCGTCCCGACGGTCTTCTCGACGCAATGGCTCAGCGGGTCGAGGGCAAGGGTCGTCAGGCCGCGGGATGGCGACATATCCCGCCGATTCGTACCACCCGATCGCCTCCGGCCGCCGGATGCCTGCCCTTAACCGTACCGTTGTGGAACCGCAGCGGCCGACCAGCGCTAAGGCACGACGTCGTCACTCTCGGCCGCCAGTTCCTCGTCGGACATATGCTCCCGCCGCGCCTTGCGGGCGGCCTTGCGCTCGACCGCGGACACCCGGGTGGACGGGCCCTCGATCCGGTAGTCGGTGCCCCGGTTGCCCGGCACGAACTCCTCGTCCGCGTACAGGGTCGGCTGCCAGTCGAACTCATGGGCGCCGATCCGCACTGTCACACCAGGCGAAGCACCCGCCTTGGCCAGCGCGTCCTCCACGCCCAGCCGGGCCAGCCGGTCCGCCAGGTACCCGACGGCCTCGTCGTTGTCGAAGTTCGTCTGGCGTACCCAGCGCTCGGGACGACCGGAGACCACGAAGGCGTCACCGTCGCGGGTGACGGTGAACCCGGCGTCGTCGACAGCGGCCGGCCGGATCACGATCCGGGTACGCTCCGGCGGCGGGGTCGCCTTGCGGCGCTCCTCGACCAGCTCGGCCATCGCGTACGTAAGCTCCCGCAGCCCCTCCCGGGTCACCGCGCTGACCTCGAAGACCCGCAGGCCACGCGCCTCCAGGTCGGGCCGCACCAGGTCGGCCAGCTCCCGCCCGTCCGGTACATCGATCTTGTTGAGCGCCACCAGCCGCGGCCGGTCCTCCAGTCCCGCCGTAGGCGGCCAGCTCGGCCTCGATCGCGTCGATGTCGGACAGCGGATCCCGCCCCGGCTCGATCGTCGCGGTGTCCACCACGTGCACCAGCACGGCGGTCCGCTCGATGTGGCGCAGGAACTCCAGCCCCAGGCCCTTGCCCGCCGCCGCGCCGGGGATCAGCCCGGGCACGTCGGCGATCGTGAACGTGTGGTCGTCGGCGCGGACCACGCCGAGGTTGGGCACCAGTGTGGTGAACGGATAGTCGGCGATCTTCGGCCGCGCCGCGGACAGCACCGAGATCAGCGACGACTTGCCGGCGCTGGGAAAGCCGACCAACCCGACGTCGGCGACGCTCTTGAGTTCGAGCACGATGTCGCGTGTCTCGCCGGGCTCGCCAAGCTCGGCGAACCCGGGCGCCTTGCGCTTGGCGTTGGCCAGCGCGGCGTTGCCGCGACCGCCGCGACCGCCCTCGGCGATCACCACCGACGTGCCCGCCCCGACCAGGTCCGCGATCACCTCACCGTCCGAAGTGGAGACGACCGTGCCGTCGGGCACCCGCAACACGAGGTCGGTACCCGTGGCGCCGTCCCGGTTGGAGCCGGCGCCGCCCTTGCCGTTCTCGGCCTTGACCCGGGGCCGGAAGTGGAAGTCGAGCAGGGTGTGCACCTGCGGATCGACGACCAGCGCCACGCTGCCGCCGTGCCCACCGTTGCCGCCGTCCGGGCCGCCGAACGGCTTGAACTTCTCCCGGTGGATCGACACGCAACCGTGCCCGCCGTCGCCGGCCTGTACATGCAGGACGACCCGGTCGACGAACGTAGCCACGAAACACCTCTACAACGCAAAGCGGGCCGGTGAGCGCGAAGCGCCCCGACCCGCTCTGAACTCGGTATCAGCCCTCGACGGGCACGATGCTGACGGTCTTGCGCCCACGCTTGGTGCCGAACAGCACAGCACCGGCGGACAGGGCGAACAGCGTGTCGTCGGCGCCGCGCCCGACCAGGTCGCCGGGGTGGAACTTGGTGCCACGCTGGCGGATCAGGATCTCGCCGGCCTTGACCTTCTGCCCACCGAAGCGCTTGACGCCAAGGCGCTGGGCCGTGGAGTCGCGGCCGTTGCGGGAGCTGGACGCACCCTTCTTGTGTGCCATCTCGAACGCCTACTTTCCGGTGGTGGAGATGCCGGTCACCTTCACCTGGGTCAGCGGCTGGCGGTGCCCCTGGCGCTTGTGGTACCCGGTCTTGTTCTTGAACTTGTGGATCCGGATCTTGGGACCCTTGGTGTGGGCGACAAGCTCGCCGGTCACCGCTACCTGGGCAAGCACGGCCGCGTCGGTCACCAGGTCGTCACCGTCGACGAGGAGCACCGCGGGGAGGGTGACCGCGTCGCCGGGCGTGCCGGCGAGCTTCTCGACCTCGATCACATCGCCCTCGGCGACCTTGTACTGCTTGCCGCCGGTCTTGACGATCGCGTACATCGGACGCGGACTCCTGTCGTAGCTACTGGCGGTTTGGCAGTCCTCGCGGCACCGGCGCAGCGCCTGGGCGCACAAGGACACGACACACGAAAGTGCGCCGCAGGCAAGAGTACGTCATGAGCCCGCCCGCCCCCAAACCGCCCCCTGCTTGATCGTCACAACTTCCCGGAAGTAGTGGCCATCTGGGGGCGCTGAGGGCACTACTTCCCGGAAGTTGTGTCGATCAAGCGGCGCAGTAGTCGGCGATGTCGCTGAGCGCCGTGGCGAACTTCTGGGTGGTCTGGCCGACCTGGTCCAGCGAGTTGAGCTTCGACAGGCTGTCCGTGTCGGCGGACAGCTTCTCCAGGTTGTCCGCCGACGTGTTGAGGGCGTCCTTCAGCCGGGGGTCGGTCGCCTCGCCGGCGTGGGCACGCAGCTTGCCGGCGATCTCGCCCAGCTTCGCGACGGCGGCCTGCTGGGACTGCGTCTCCTCGGTCTTGTTGCCCTGCGCCCGCGCGGCGATCATCTTGCCCAACTCGGTGCCGAACGCCTTCGCGTCCACGTCGAGGATGTCGCGGTGCAGGTCGTCGCAGATCTCCTGGGCCTTCGGGTCGCGCGACGGGCTGGCCGACGGCGATGCCGAGGGTACGGGCGGCTTGCTGGCGGTCGACGTCGCGGTCCCGTTGTCGCATCCGGCGACGAACAGGACCGCTACCCCGAGTGTGGTGACGATCAGGCGGCGCATGGATCCCTCCTTGGCGTTCCGGTCGGGCGGCCAGTCGAGCTGGGCCGCTACCGCCGGCGACGTCCGCGCCGCCGGGCGCCGACCGGCTCCTCCTCGGCCACCTCGCCGTCCAGTCCGTCCTCGTCGAACCCGACCGCCGGCACCGGATCCAGGCCGGCGAGCGCCGCCTCGTGCGCGTCGAGGTCGTCGTCGTTCGCGGCGACCTCGGCGCTGGCGGCGACGTCGACCACCGCGCCGTCCAACCCGGCCGGCTCCAGTACCGGCTCGACCGTCGGCTCGGCAGCCGCGGCCGCGGCTTTGCGCCGTCGCCGGCTGCCGCGCCCGTTCTCGCTGGGCTCGTCCGTGCGCGGCGTAGCCGGTGCGCTGGCCGCAGCCACCTTGGCGGCGCCCGCGGCCGTGCCGGATCCGGACCGCTTGTCGGGTACCGGCTCGGGGTGGATGATCAACCCCCGGCCCTTGCACACCTCGCAGGTCTCGCTGAACGCCTCCAGCAGTCCCTGCCCGACCCGCTTGCGGGTCATCTGCACCAGGCCGAGCGAGGTGATCTCGGTGACCTGATGTTTGGTGCGGTCCCGGCCGAGGCACTCGGTGAGCCGGCGCAGCACCAGCTCCCGGTTGGACTCCAGCACCATGTCGATGAAGTCGATGACGACGATGCCGCCCAGGTCACGCAGCCGGAGCTGGCGGACGATCTCCTCGGCGGCCTCCAGGTTGTTGCGGGTGACGGTCTCCTCAAGGTTGCCGCCGGCCCCGGTGTACTTGCCGGTGTTGACGTCGATGACCGTCATCGCCTCGGTCCGGTCGATGACCAGGTGGCCGCCGGACGGCAGGAACACCCGCCGGTCGAGCCCCTTGAGGATCTGCTCGTCCACCCGCATCTCATGGAACACGTCCCCGGAGCCGGTGTACCGGTGCACCCGGCCGACCAGGTCCGGGGACACGTGCTCGAGGTACGCCTCGACCATGTCGTACGCGCCGTCGCCCTGGACGATCAGCTCCCGGAAGTCTTCGTTGAACAGGTCCCGGACGACCCGGATGACCAGGTCGGGCTCCTCGTAGAGCAGCTTCGGGGCGCCGCCCTCGCCGGTGCGGGAGTGGATCTCCTCCCACTGTGCCTGCAACCGCTTCACGTCGCGGGCCAGCTCGTCCTCGGACGCGCCCTCGGCCGCGGTCCGCACGATCACGCCGGCGCTTTCGGGGACCAGGTTCTTGAGCACGTCCCGCAGCCGCTTGCGCTCGACATCCGAGAGCTTGCGGCTGATGCCGGACGCGTTGCCGTGCGGCACGTACACCAGGTGCCGGCCGGACAGCGCGACGTGGCTGGTCAGCCGGGCGCCCTTGGTGCCGATCGGGTCCTTGGTCACCTGTACCAGCACGGAGTCGCCGGACTTGAGCGCCTGCTCGATCGTGCGGGTGCGGCCCTCCAGGCCGCAGGCGTCCCAGTTGACCTCGCCCGCGTACAGCACCGCGTTGCGGCCCCGGCCGATGTCGACGAACGCCGCCTCCATGCTGGGCAGCACGTTCTGCACCCGGCCGAGGTACACGTTGCCGACCATGGTCGCGGCGCTGGCCCGCGCCACGTAGTGCTCCACGAGGATCTTGTCCTCGAGTACCGCGATCTGGGTGCGGTCACCCTTCTGCCGAACCACCATGACCCGCTCGACCGCCTCGCGGCGGGCCAGGAACTCCGACTCGCTCAGGATCGGCGGGCGGGTGCGCCGCTGCTCTCGGCCGTCCCGGCGGCGCTGGCGCTTGGCCTCCAGCCGGGTCGAGCCGGAGACCCCCTGTACCTCGTCGCGCTCCCGGGCCGCGCGCGGTTCACGGATCTTGACCACCGTGTTGGCCGGGTCGTCCGGCGCGGTTTCGACGTCGCCCGCACCCTTGCGGCGACGCCGCCGGCGCCGGCGGGTCACGCCCTCGTCGGCTTCCGCCTCCGCCTCGTCGTCGGCCTCCGCCGGCTCCTCGGCGCCGTCACCGTCGGCGTCGTCGTCGGCAGCCGCGGCGGGCTCGGCGTCGGCATCGTCGTCGTCGTCGTACCCGCCCTTGCCGCGGCCACGGCCGCGCCGCCCCCGCCGACGGCGCCGGCGGCCAGCGGGCGTTTCGTCGTCGTCATCCTCGCTCGTGTCGTCGAGCTCGGCGGTCTCCTCGACCTCCGGCTCCGCCTCCGCGACCGGAGCGGCCTGTTCGGCGGGCTCGGCGCGCCGCCCGCGGCGACGGCGTGACCCGCGATCGGCCTCGGCCTCCGCCTCGACCTCCGCCTCGGTCGGCGGCATGAACAGGACCGCTGTGCTCGGCGCGGCCCGGCGACGCGAGGGCGGGGGTGCCTCGTCGGCCGTCTCCGCGGCGGACGCGGCAGCCGGTGCCTCCGCGACCTCCGAGGTGGTCTCGGCCTCCGCGGCGGGTGCGGCCTTGGCGGACCGGCGGCGGCTTCTGACGGTACGCGCGGGAGCCTCGGCCGCCGCGCTGTCCGCACCGCCCTCGGGGGTGGCGGGCGTCTCGGCGTCGGTCGGCGTGTCTGCGGCGTCGGTGCCGGCGCTGGCCGCGCCGCGCCGCCGGCGCCGGGTGGCCTTGACCGGCTCAGCCGCGCCACCGGCCTCGGACGCGCCACCAGCCTCGGACGCGCCACCAGCCTCGGGTGCGCCCGCGCCCCCGGCCTCAGGCGCACCACCGGCCTCGGCGGTCACCGCGCCGGCCGCCGGACCTGTCTCGGCGCTGTCGGCACCGGCCGGGACTGCCGTCGCCTTCGTGGCGCGTCGCCTGGTCCGGCGCGTGGGCGTCGCTTCCGGCGCATCCGTGGCAGCGGATCCGGCGGTCGCGGCGGGCTCGGTGCTGTGGTCGGGGTTCGCCGCCGGGGGGCTGGCGGCGTCGCTTCCTGGTGCCGGGCTGTTCGCTGCTCCAGGCTCGTTGTCGAGCATTCGGACGTTCTCCAGTTCTGGTGCCCCCGGGCGCGTGTTAACGCTGCCACGCAGGGGCACCTTTGTGTGCCGGCGGCCCGTCCGGAGGATCCGAACAAATCGCCGAAGTCTTCAACTTCGTCAGGACGACGAAGCTCCGACAGCATCCGCTCCGCGATCCACGGCCAGCGGATCGACGAACACGCCCTCCGCCGTGAGCGTTCCCTGGGCCAACCGGGTCGCACGGGGCGGCACCGGCGGCTCCAGGTCGGCCGCCACACGCAGGCCGGACAGGACGTCATCGGGTCGTACGGACGGGGTGACCTGCCGTACAACGAGGTCGAGTATCGCACACGGTGTGCCGGTGACCTCGGAAGGTATGGCATCCGTGGGCTGGGCCACCGCGAGACTGACTACGGGACCCCGCGCGTCAAGGGTACGCCGGCCCTGCTTGGTGAGCCGTTCGACCGGTACTTCGGTTGCGGCGAGAAACTTCTCCACGGCGTGTCGCGCGGTCGGCGTGTCGACGCCGGGCAGCTCGATCCGCCATGCCGACGCGTCGATCCGGTCGGCCAGGCTGCCGCTGGTCGCCTCGACCGCGTCGAGCACGTCCAGGCCGGGTGAGAGCGCCGCGTCGAGCGCCTTGACCAGGTCGGCCGGGTCGGCCTGCGCGCGCAGGCCGATCTCCAGGTATTCCGCCTCGCTGGCGACGCCGGTTGGCGCCGCCGACGCGTACGAGATCTTGGGATGCGGGGTGAACCCCTGCGAGTACGCGATGGGCACACCCGCGCGCAGGATCGCCCGCTCGAACGCGCGCGCGAAGTCGCGGTGCGAGGTGAAGCGCATCGGTCCACGCTTGGCGTACCGCAACCGGATGCGCTGGACGACCGGCTCCTGCCCGCCGGGCGGTTGGTTCTTGGCCATGCTCGTCTTTCTCGCCGATCTAGGAGTCGTGGCCGGCCGGCGTCCCGGTTTGTCCGGCCATAAGTCCTAGATCGACGCGCTAGGGGGCTGACGGGACGCGAAGCCCCGCGTTGACCGGGGTCAGCGGCAGCAGCCTGCGGCCGGTGGGCCCGATCTGGATCTCGGTGTCCATGCTCGGACACACGCCGCAGTCGAAGCACGGCGTCCACCGGCAGTCGTCCTGCTCGTACTCGGCCAGCGAATCCTGCCAGTCCTGCCAGAGCCAGTTCTTGTCGAGCCCGGAGTCCAAGTGGTCCCAGGGCAGGACCTCCGGCTCGTCGCGCTCGCGGACGGTGTACCAGTCGACGTCGACGTCGACGTCCCGGCAGGCGTCGAGCCACCGCTGGTACGAGAAATGCTCGGACCAGCCGTCGAACCGGCCGCCCAACTCCCACACCCGGCGGATCACCGCCCCGACCCGCCGGTCACCACGGCTGAGCAGGCCCTCGATCAGCGAAGGCTGCCCGTCGTGGTACCGGTACCCGATGGCCCGGCCGAGCGACCGCTCGGAGTTGATCGCCTGCTTGAGCTTCTTCAGCCGGTCGTCGATCACCTCGGGGGTGCACATCGCCGCCCACTGGAAGGGGGTGTGCGGCTTGGGCACGAACCCGCCGATCGAGACCGTACAGCGGATGTCCTTCGACCCGGTGGCGGCCCGCCCGGCCTTGATCACCTCATGCGCGAGCCGGGCGATCTGGAGCACGTCGTCGTCGGTCTCGGTGGGCAGGCCGCACATGAAGTACAGCTTCACGTGCCGCCAGCCGTTGGTGTACGCGGTGACGACGGTGCGGATGAGGTCTTCCTCCGACACCATCTTGTTGATCACGCTGCCGGATCCGTTCCGAGCCGCCCTCGGGCGCGAACGTCAGGCCGGTGCGCCGGCCGTTGCGGGACAGCTCCTCGGCGAGAGTGATGTTGAACGCGTCGACCCGCGTCGACGGCAGCGACAGCGACACGTTCGTGCCCTCGTACTGGTTTGCCAGCCCGGAGCAGATGTCGCCGATCTCGGAGTGGTCCGCCGACGAGAGCGAAAGCAGCCCGACCTCGGAGAAGCCGGAGAACTCCAGCCCCTGGCGGACCATGTCGCCAACCGTGGTGATCGACCGTTCCCGGACCGGCCTGGTGATCATGCCGGCCTGGCAGAACCGGCAGCCCCGGGTGCAGCCCCGGAAGATCTCCACGGCGTACCGCTCGTGCACCGTCTCGGCGAGCGGGACCAGCGGCTTCTTCGGGTACGGCCAGGCGTCGAGGTCCATCGTGGTCCGCTTGTGTACCCGGAACGGCACGTCGGCCCGGTTGGGCACGACCCGCTGGATGCGGCCGTCGGGCAGGTAGTCGACGTCGTAGAAGCGCGGCACGTACACGCTCTCGGTCCGCGCGAGCCGCAGCAGCAGCTCGTCCCGGCCGCCCGGGCTGCCGTCCGCCTTCCACGCGCGGACGATCGCGGTGATCTCCAGGACCGCCTCCTCGCCGTCACCGAGCACGGCGGCGTCGATGAAGTCGGCGATCGGCTCCGGGTTGAACGCGGCGTGCCCGCCCGCGATCACGACCGGATGGCTGTCGTCTCGGTCGGCGGTAGACAGCGGAATCCCGGCAAGGTCGAGCATCGTGAGCAGGTTGGTGTACCCCAACTCGGTGGCGAACGAGACGCCGAACAGGTCGAACGCGCCGACCGGGCGGTGCGAGTCGACGGTGAACTGCGGCACACCGGCGGCCCGCATCAGCCCTTCGAGGTCGGGCCAGACCGCGTACGTACGCTCGGCGAGCACGTCGGGCTGCTCGTTGAGCACCTCGTACAGGATCTGCACACCCTGGTTGGGCAGGCCCACCTCGTACGCGTCCGGGTAGGACAGCGCCCACCGGACCGCCATGGCGTCCCAGTCCTTGACCACTGCCCCGAGCTCGCCCCCCACGTACTGGATGGGCTTGCTCACCTGGGGCAGCAGCTGCTCAAGCTGGGGCCAGACGGAGATGGAACTCATAACCGACCAGCCTACGCGGGGTCGCGGCACACCCAAAAACGCCCCATGATCGGCACAACTTCCCGGAAATAGTGGCCATGGACCCCTGCCGAGGCCACAACTTGCCGGAAGTTGTGGCGATCTTGGTTACGATCGGAGGGCGTGACATTCGGGGCGAAAAGGGCAGACGTGGTCGCTGTCGGCGGCTACCTCGCCGTGGCCCTGTACCTGACCAGCGGGCTCTGGATCGACCCGAACCACCGGCTGCTCTCCGCGGGCGGCGGCGACCACCAGTTCTTCCAGTGGCTGCTGTCGGCCGACGCGCACCTGCTGGTGTCCTGGCGCGACCCGTTCGTCACCGACCTGATCAACGCACCGCACGGCATCAACCTGATGGCCAACACGTCGGTGTGGACCGCCGGGCTGGTCCTGGCGCCGGTCACCCTGACACTCGGGTCGGCGGTCGCGTTCGCGCTGCTCACCACCGCCGCGCTGGCCGGCACCGCGGCCGGCTGGTACCACGTGCTGTCCCGCCGGTTCGTCACGTCCCGCGCGGCCGCCGTGATCGGCGGCGCCGCCTGCGGGTTCGCTCCGGGCGTCGTGTCGCACGCCACCGCGCACCCCAACCTGGCCGGCCAGTTCCTGGTGCCGTTCATCGTTGCGGCGATCCTCGATCTCGCCCGGCCCGGCCCGGCCGTCCGCCGCGGGCTCACCCTCGCCGCGCTGATCGTCGTCCAGGCGTTCCTCGGCGAGGAGGTACTGCTGCTGACCGTGCTCGCGACCGGCGTGTTCGTGCTGGCGTACGCCGGAGTCCACCCCGAACGGGTCCGCGCCGCCCTGCCCCGGGCCACCCGGACCCTCGCCGTCGCGGCGATCGTGGCGCTGGCGGTGCTCGTGTACCCGCTCTGGGTGCAGTTCGCCGGGCCGCAGAGCTACCGGGGACACAGCGAGAGCTTCATCAACGGGTTCAGCGCCGACCTCGCGTCGTACCCGGCGTACCCGAGCCGGTCGCTCGCCGGTGACGCGACGACCGCCGCGCGCATCTCCCCCAACGCCGCCGAGCAGAACGCGTTCCTCGGCTGGTCGCTGCTCGGCCTGGTCGGGTTCGTCGCGGTCTGGCTGCGGCACGATCCCCGGGTACGGGCGCTCGCCACGGTCGGCGTCGTGTTCGCGGTGTGCTCGTTCGGTACCCACTTCGAGGTGAACGGCCGCAACACCCATGTACCCGCGCCGTGGTGGCTGATCCGCCGGGCACCCCTGCTCGACACGATCATCCCGAGCCGGCTCGCGCTGGTGGTGGTCGTGGTCGCCGGGCTGCTGGTGGCGCTCTTTCTGGACAGGTGCCGCGCGCTCGACGCGACCCGATCGCTCGCCACGGTCGCCGCCGTCGCCGCGCTGCTGCCGCTGGTACCCACCCCGATGCCGACCTTCCCGGCGACCCCCACCCCGCGGTTCTTCACGTCCGGCGACTGGCGCCGGTACACGCCCGCCGGCAGCACGCTGCTCTGCCTGCCGCTCGGCGCGCGGACCATCCTCGGCGCGATGCGCTCCCAGGACCGCGCCGGCATGGGGTTCCGCCTCGCGTACGGGTACTTCGTCGCGCCGGCCGACGACGTGCGCGGCCGGCCGGCCCAGTTCGGCGCGTCGCACGGGCCGGCCTGGCGGGTCTTCGACGAGAGCGCCGACTGGACGAACCCACGGCCGGTCACCGACGCCGCCCGGGCCGAGGTACTGGCCGAGCTGCGCACCCGCCGGATCGACCTGGTCGTGATAGCCGATCGGGGCCCGACTACGTCTGCCCTGGTCAGCACCGCCGAGCGGGTGCTGGGCCCGGGCCGGCACGTGGACGACGTCTGGATCTGGAAACCATCCCGCTCGTAAGACTCTTTACTGTTAGGAATCCTTTCTAGTAACTTCGGACTTCATCGATGCCCCCATAGGTGAAGGACCACCGTCATGAGACTGAGGTCACCCCGTACCCTCATCGCGGGCGGTGCGGCGGCGCTTGTCGCCGGCGCGGCCGTGATGATCATGCAACCGGCGTTCGCGGCCACCGGTGTCACCGCGACGTTCAGCAAGTCCGGCTGGGACACCGGCTACACCGCGCAGTACACGATCAAGAACAACGGATCCAGCGCCGTCAACGGCTGGACCGTGACGTTCGACCTGCCCGCGGGCACCACGATGGGCTCGTACTGGGACTCGCTCGTCTCGTCGTCCGGCAACCACTACACGGCCAAGAACCGCGAGTACAACGGCGCGATCGCGGCCGGCGGGTCGGTGAGCTTCGGCTTCGTGGCCGGCGGCACCGGCGACCCCACCAACTGCCAGATCAACGGCGGCTCGTGCGCCGGTGGAGGAGGAGGAGGCGGCGGCGGCGGCGACACCACCGCGCCGAGCGTGCCCGGCGGCCTGAAGGTCACCGGCACGACGTCGAGCAGCGTCAGCCTGTCGTGGAACGCGTCCACGGACAACACCGGGGTCACCGGGTACGAGGTCCGCCGCGCCACCACCAGCGTCGGAACCTCGACGACCACCTCGTTCACCGACACCGGACTGAACGCCAGCACCACGTACAGCTACCAGGTCCGCGCCCACGACGCGGCCGGCAACAACTCCGGCTGGTCCTCGACGGTCAACGGCACCACCCAGGCCGGCGGCGGCGGTGGAGGCGGCGGCAACCCCGGCTCCAAGCTGCCCGCGGCACCGTACCTGTACGAGGGCTGGGGCAGCCCGCCGGGCGCGACCACGGTCATGTCGGCGACCGGGATCAAGGCGTTCACGATGGCGTTCATGCTCGCCGGCGGCGGCTGCAACCCGATGTGGGACAGCCAGCGCCCGCTCACCGGCGGCGTCGACCAGCAGACGATCAACGCGATCCGCGGCGCCGGCGGCGACGTCGAGATCTCGTTCGGCGGCTGGCAGGGTAACAAGCTGGGCCCGAACTGCGGGGACGCGAACGCGCTGGCTGGCGCGTACCAGAAGGTGATCGACACCTACAAGCTCAAGGTGATCGACATCGACATCGAGAACTCCGACGAGTTCGAGAACGACGCCGTCCGCCAGCGGATCGTGAACGCCCTGAAGATCGTCAAGCAGAAGAACCCGGGTGTGAAGACGGTCCTCACCTTCGGTACCGGTACCACCGGCCCGACCTACTACGGCACCCAGCTGATCAACGAGACCAAGGCAGCCGGCGCCAACGTCGACGTGTACACGATCATGCCGTTCGACTTCGGTGGCGGCGCGAACATGTACCAGAGCACGGTCAATGCCGCCGAAGGCCTGAAGAGCCAGCTCAAGTCCGCGTTCGGCTGGTCCGACGCGGTCGCGTACTCGCACATGGGCATCTCCGGCATGAACGGCATCACCGACCAGCAGGAGCAGGTCTCGCCCGCGACCTGGACCCAGATCCGCGACTACGCCAAGAGCAAAGGCCTGGCGCGGCTCGCGTTCTGGTCGGTCAACCGCGACCGTCCCTGCCCGGGTGGCGGCGTCAACGAGGCATGCAGCGGCATCTCCCAATCCGACTGGCAGTTCACCAAAATCACCGCCGGCTTCTAACCCGGCACCGCCCAGCGAATCCCGTCGATCTAGGAAGAATGGTGGAACAAAGCCGGCGAACCGGCCACCATTCTTCCTAGATCGCGGAGGTTGGGCCGCGGCGGGGGGCGTAACGGCCGACGTACTCCTGGCCGGTGATCTTCTGGATTTCCGCCATCAGCGCGGCCGCGATCTCCCGCAGTACCCGGCTGTCGACCGGCGTACCGTCCCACTTCGACAGGTCCAGCGGCTCCCCGAAGCGCACCTCGACCCTGGGGCCGACGCGCGGCAGACGGGCACCGAGCGGCTGCACCCGCTCGGTGCCGAACAGGCCCACCGGCACGACCGTGGCGCCCGCGTCCAGGGCGAGCTTGGCCACGCCCGGCCGGCCACGGTAGAGCCGCCCGTCCGGGGACCGGGTGCCCTCCGGGAAGATGCCCAGCACGCCGCCCTCCCGGAGTACCGGCAGGGCGGCGTCCAGCGCCAACAGGCTGGCCCGACCCCCCGAACGGTCCACCGGAATCTGGTTGAGCCCGAGCATCAGCGTGCGGGTCAGCGGGTTGACGAAGTACTCGTTCTTCGCCATCCAGTACACCGACCGCCGGGTGACGACCGGGATGACGAACGAGTCCACGACGGACCGGTGGTTGCTGGCCAGGATCACCGGGCCGGTTTCGGGTACGTGCTCCAGCCCGGAGACCTTCGGTCGCCAGATCGCGCGCATCATCGGCGCGACAGTGGCCTTGCCAAATGCGTACAGCGCCGACACGGCGTCAGGCTACGTCAGCCGGCAGATCTTGGACACCCGCACCGGCGCTGACCGGCCAAGGTGTCCAAGATCTCAAAGAGCCGTGACGGCGACGCGGACCGGCAGGCCCTCGCCCGCTTCGCCAGCGAAGCCGGCGTCCCCGACCGGGCCGGCGTCCCCGACCGGGCCGGTCACCACCGACTCCGCCAGCGTCTCGGCCGCCACGAAATCGCGGTGCGCCTCGACCGCCGCGGCCACCTCGGCCGGCGCATCGACCACGAGCGAGATCCGGTCGGCCACGTCCAGGCCGGCCTCCCGCCGGGCCAGTTGCACGACGCGTACCACGTCGCGGGCCAACCCCTCCGCCAGCAACGCGGGCGTGACGGCCGTGTCGAGCACCACCACACCGGCATCCCCGGGCAACGGAGCCGACTGCGAAGCGTCCGCGGCGACCAGCTTCAGCTCGTACTCGCCGGGTTGGAGCGTGACCCCGGCGGCGACCGGCTCGCCCTCGACGAGCGACCACTCCCCGGCCTTGACCGCCTTGATCACCTGCTGCACCTGGCCACCCACGCGCGGCCCGAGCGCCCGCGGCACGACCGTCAGCACCCGCTCGGAGTACGCCGCCGGGTCGGACGCGAAGACGACCTCCTTCACGTTGACCTCGTCGGCAACCAGGTCGGCGAACGGCCGCAGCCGATCCGCGTCCGGCGTCGCGACGGTCAGCCGCGGCAACGGCAGCCGTACCCGCAACCCGCGCGCCTTGCGCAGCGACAGCGCCGCCGAGCAGACCTCGCGCACCGCGTCCATGTCGGCCACCAGGTCGTGGTCTGCCGGGAACTCGGCGCCGGAGGGCCAATCGGTCAGGTGCACCGACCGACCGCCGGTCAGCCCACGCCAGATCTCCTCGGCGGTCATCGGCGCGAGCGGCGCGACCACCCGGGCCAGCGTCTCCAGCACCGTGTACAGCGTGTCGAACGCGTCCCGGTCGCCGGTCCAGAACCGGTTGCGGGAACGCCGGACGTACCAGTTGGTCAGCGCGTCCAGATAGGACCGGACGGTCGCCGACGCACCCGAGACGTCGTAGGCGTCCATGGCGGCCGTGACGGAGCCGACCAGCTCACCGGTCTTGGCCAGCACGTACCGGTCGAGCAGGTGGGTCGAGTCGACCCGGCGGGCGGCCGAGTACTCCTCCGCGTTGGCGTACAGGCTGAAGAAGTACCAGACGTTCCACAGCGGCAGCAGCACCTGCCGCACCGCGTCCCGGATCGCCGGCTCGCTCACCAGCGCGTCCCCGCCGCGCAGGATCGGCGAGCTCATCAGCATCCACCGCATCGCGTCCGAGCCGTACTTGTCGAACATCACGTAGACGTCCGGGTAGTTGCGCAGGCTCTTGGACATCTTGCGGCCGTCGTCGCCGAGCAGGATGCCGTGGCACACGCAACTGCGGAACGCCGGCCGGTCGAACAGCGCCGTGGCCAGCACGTGCAACGTGTAGAACCAACCGCGGGTCTGCGGCGCGTACTCGACGATGAAGTCGCCCGGGTAGTGGTGCTCGAACCACTCGGTGTTCTCGAACGGGTAGTGCACCTGGGCGAACGGCATCGAGCCGGACTCGAACCAGCAGTCCAGCACCTCCGGCACCCGGCGCATGGTCGACGCACCCGTCGGGTCGTCCGGGTTGGGCCGGGTCAGCTCGTCGATGGCGGGCCGGTGCAGGTCGGTCAGGCGTACCCCGAAGTCCCGCTCCAGCTCGTCCAGCGACCCGTACACGTCCAGCCGCGGGTACTCGGGGTTGTCCGACTTCCACACCGGGATCGGCGAGCCCCAGAACCGGTTGCGGCTGATCGACCAGTCCCGCGCGCCGGCCAGCCATTTGCCGAACGAGCCGTTCTTGACGTGGTCGGGTGTCCAGGTGATCTGCTGGTTCAGCTCGACCATCCGGTCCCGGAACCGGGTCACCGCCACGAACCACGACGACACCGCCTTGTACACCAGCGGCTGGTCGCAGCGCCAGCAGTGCGGGTACGAGTGGGTGTAGGTGTCGTGGCGCACCACCAGGCCGCGGTCCTTCAGGTCGCGCAGCACCGGCTTGTTGGCCTCGAACACCTGCAATCCCTCGTACGCGGGGACCAGCGACGTGAAGCGGGTGTGCTCGTCGACGGTCACGACGGTCGGGATGCCGGCCGCGTTGCAGGCGTTCTGGTCGTCCTCGCCGAAGGCCGGGGCCAGGTGGACCACACCGGTCCCGTCCTCGGTGGTGACGAAGTCGCCGGCCAGCACCCGGAAGGCGTTCGGCGTGTCAGCCAGAAAATCAAAGAGCGGAGTGTACTGGCGACCGACCAGCTCCTCGCCCCGCAGCGTGCCGACCCGGACCGCGCCGACCAGTTCGTTGGCGTACGCCTCGGCTCGCGCCTCGCCCAGAACGAACCGCTGGCTGTCCTTTTCGAACACCGCGTAGTCGACGTCCGGGCCGACCGCCACCGCCAGGTTCGACGGCAGCGTCCACGGCGTCGTCGTCCAGACCAGCAGGTCCTCTCCGGTCTCCAGCCGGAACCGGACGGTCACCGCCGGGTCCTGCCGGTCCCGGTACACGTCGTCCATGCGGGTCTCGGTGTTGGACAGCGGCGTCTCGCACCGCCAGCAGTACGCGAGAACCCGGAACCCCTCGTAGATCAGGCCCTTGTCGTGGAGCGTCCGGAACGCCCACATCACGCTCTCCATGTAGTTCAGGTCGAGCGTCTTGTAGTCGTTCTCGAAGTCCACCCAGCGGGCCTGCCGGGTGACGTAGCGCTCCCACTCGCTGGTGTAGCGCAGCACCGAGGTCTTGCAGGCGTCGTTGAACTTGTCCACGCCGAGCGCGACGATCTCGGCCTTGGTGCTGATGCCGAGCTGCTTCTCGGCCTCCACCTCGGCCGGCAAGCCGTGGCAGTCCCAACCGAACCGGCGCTCGACCCGGCGCCCGCGCATCGTCTCGTAGCGCGGCACCACGTCCTTCGCGTACCCGGTCAGCAGGTGACCGTAGTGCGGCAGGCCATTGGCGAACGGCGGCCCGTCATAGAAGACGAATTCATTGGTACCGTCCGGGCCTGCCGGCCGGTTCTCGACGGATGCCTCGAAGGTCTTGTCGGCCTGCCAGTAGTCGAGCACCCGCCGCTCCACCTCGGGCAGGTCAGGGCTCGCCGCCACCCCGGGCTGGGCATTCTTCGGGTACGACATGGTGGTCTTTCTCCTCGCTCCGGTATCGCTCGTGCCGGTGCGAGGACGAGCCGAAGCCCGCGGTACCACCCCGCTTGGCGCCCGCTCGATCGCGGACGCCCGCTCGTTGGTCGGCTGTAACGGGCCGTCCCGTCCGGTTCTACTGGGGCCCGGAGGCCCGTTCTTCCGGAGGCTCGCCGGTGATGGCCGGGTCAGTGCCTGTGGTGACCAAGAGTACCCGAGCCGCCCAGCGTCCTTCACCCGAGTTAGTGGCCAGCCAAGATCGGCACAACTTCCGGGGAGTTGTGGCCTCGGGGGTCGGGCGAGGCCACAACTTCCGGGAAGTTGTGACGATCATCTTGTACCGGTCAGGAGCGCCAGCCGTTTCGGGCCTTCGCCGCCCGGCTGACGACCCGGTGGAGGTGGCGGGACAGGATGGCACTGTTCCCGCCGCTCCGGAAGAACCCACGCAGCCACCTTGCCCGCTTCGGTCGCGGGTGATCACCCGTACCGACTCGCCGAATCGCGTTGACCACGGTCGTCCCTCCATCGGCTTGCTAACCAGCAGCGATCCTGCGCCCGCCCCCGTTGTCGAACATCCGCCAACTCGCGTATCTCCACCCCCCTTCCCGCCCCCCTTCCCGCCGATCTAGGACGAATGGTGCCCGGGCTGCCCGTTTTGCCGCACCATTCTTCCTAGATCGACGAGGGAACACCACCTGCGGCCCGAACGTCCCCGCGTTGGCCGGGCCGGACACGAACCCCAGAACGGCGTGAAGTCACCGATCGCGGTGCGCGGTGCGTCCGGCACGACCAGGCCCAGCGGCAGGTCGTTGGCGATCACCTTCCAGGTCGCCTTCGAGTGGGTCAGCCCACGGATGAGCCATTCCCGCTGCTCGTGACCGAGCATGCCGCGGGTCGGGTCGGCGTAGACGTTGCTGTCGTTCGGGTCCTTGTACGTGCGCATGTCGATGATGAACAGGTCCAGCAGCGGGCCGAACGACAGCTTGCGGTAGATCGGGCCGGGCGGCACGGGTACCCACTCGTGGAAGGCCTGCTTCGCGCGGGCGGCCAGCACGTCGATGCGCTTTCGGTGTACCGGTCGTCGTCCAGGATCTGCCCGGGGAACCGGTTGTTGCGTACCTCGTGGTCGTCCCACTGGTTGATCTGCGGCACGTGGGCGGCGAGATCGCGCAGGTTCGCGTCGAGCAGGTCGTACGCGTACACCGTGTCGCCGCTGCAAAGGAAGAAGTCCGGGTCGAGGTCACGCATCGCCTTGAAGATCCGCATCCCGCCGAAGTCCGGGTTGATGCCCCAGCCCTGCCCGGCGATGTCGGCGGTCCACACGAACCGGATGCCGTCGCGGCGCCCGGGCACCGCCACCGACCCGGTCAGCGGCTCACTGGCGAGCCCGTGGCCGGCTTTCCGCGCGTACCCGGTAGAAGGTTTTCTGTCCTGGGCAAAGGCCGGTGATCCGTGGCCTGCCGGTGTAGTCGGTGTCCGGGGTGAGCAGCGGGCCGCGCAGCCGCCGGGCACGCCGGAAGTCTGGGCGGTCGCTGACCTCGACGAACATCCGGCTGACCCGGTCGGCCCGGGTCCAAACATAGGCGGAGTCGCCGACCGCGTCACCGCTCTGCACGCCGTGGCTCAGCACCGGGCGGCCGGTCGGCACGAACGCCGTCGCGCGGCCGGCGAGCAGCCCGGGGCCGGCGACCGAGCCGAGTGTCGCGGCCGCGGTGGCACCGAGTACCCGACGCCTGGTCCAATTCTCAGCAGTCACGATCGTCCTCCCTGTCGACGCGTGTCTTCAGGGGAGGGTCTATCGGCCGCCGTCGATCGGGAAGTATCGGCGCGATGAACGCTCAGGCCAACTCAGGGAACCAGAGCGCGATCTCCCGCTTGGCGCTGTCCGGCGAGTCCGACGCGTGGACGAGGTTTTCCCGGTTGGACAGCGAGAAATCGCCGCGGATCGTGCCCGGCGCCGCCGTGCGGCCATCGGTCGCCCCGGTGAGCGCCCGCACGACGTCGACCGCCTCGTCGCCGGAGAGCACCATCGCGACCAGGGGACCACCGGTCATGAACTCCTTGAGCGGCGGGTAGAACGGCTTCTCCACGTGCTCGGCGTAATGCTGGTCGGCAAGAGCGGCGTCCATTGTGCGCAGTCGCATGGTTTCGATGGTCAGGCCCTTGCGCTCGAACCTGCTGATCACCTCGCCGACGAGTCCACGGCGGACCGCGTCCGGCTTGACCAGTACGAGCGTGCGCTCGCCCACGTCCCCACCTCCAGGCGTTACGGTCTGTTGATGGAGAGCCTATCGGTCGGTTCGTCGGGGTTGACGGCGGTACGGTGCGTCGGCAGCGCCGCGCCGACGGACCGCCTAGGCTTTCCATCGCCGGTAGACGCGGCCTAGCCTGGCTTTCAAGACCCGGGGAGGTCAACTTGGCGAATGCCAGTCGTTGGTCGCTGTCGGCGCGCCAAGGTTTTCTGGTCGTCGGTCTGCTAACCGCCGGCCTGTTCGTGCTGTGCTGTGGCACCGGCATGACCAACATTCCGGTGGCCGTGCTCGGCGGCGCCGTCGCGCTGCTCGGCCCCGCCGTGATCCTGCTGTCGAGCGCCCGCGCCAACCGCGCCGACGTGTTCGGCAGCGCGCACGTCAGCCAGTCCTCCCAGCCGCCGGCGACCGGCATCTACGGCCGCGCCGACCTGCACCTGGTGATCAACGCCCAGGGCGTCCGCAACGCCGTCGTACGGGTGCGCGACCCTCAGGTACCGGTGAGCAAGTGGCCCGACGTCGGCGCGACACTGCCGGTGCTGATTCCCAACGGGAACCCGCGCCGCGCCCAGGTGCTGTGGGATCAGGTGCGCAGCCATCGCGACGGTGCCGGGCGGTACTCGCGGTACGGCGATGAGGAAGAGGACTACTACGAGTACTCTCCGACGCCGCCGGCCGACGTGGACCTGATCGACCGGATGCCCGACGAGGACGAGATACCGGTCGAGGAAGTGACCGTCGACCCGGTATCGGTGGACGATCCGTGGCGGCGTCCCGCGGACATGCCGGCGGACGCTTCGGCCGATGCCGCTGACGTGGCAGCACCGGGTCCGCCGGAGTCCCCCGAGTCCCCCGAGTCTCAGGCCCCGGTGCCGGCCGGCGTGAGTCCAGCCGCGCACGCCCCGGCGGCCAGCGCCGCTCCAGCCGCTCCAGCCGCTCCGGCCGCACCGGCCGCACCGGCGCCGCCGGTTCCGGCCGGCCCCCTGCCGCGGCGGCGCCCCCGGCCCTGGCCCCGCCGCCAGGCCGAAGCGGGTGCGCCCGGCGTCAACGGCGCTGGTGGCGCCAATGGTCGGACCGCCGGGTCGCCACCGGTCGAGGCATCGGCGTCGGCAACGTCTACAGCGGACGAGGCGCCCGAGCGGTCGTCGCCGGGGTCGACCGTTCAGGCCCCGCCGGCAGGGTCATCGGCTGGGACGGAATCCGCGGAAGCCGCCCCGCCAGAAGCGGCCTCGTCGGAGGCAGCTACCGCGGCGGCCTCGCCAGAGGCCGCCGCCGCCGAGACGGCCGCCCGGGATGCAGCTACCGCCTCCGACGTTGCCGACGTGGCCGCCCCCGACGCGGCAGCCATCTCGGACGCGCCGGCCCCGGAAGCAGCGGGCTCCGAAACGGCTGTCACGGCGGACGCGGAAGCCACCCGGCACACGGGAGCCACCCCGGACGCGGAAGCCACCCGGGACACGGGAGCCACCCGGGACGCGGTGGCGTCGACCGAGGTGCCCCCGGCCGCGCCCACAGCGGAACGCGAGCGCACCACCCGACCATCGGTGGTGCCGGCGCAGCCGACCGCCGCCGCCGTGAGCGCCGCCGAAGCGGCGGCCGCGATGGTGGCCGAGGCCGAAGCGCAGGCCAGGGCCGAAGCCCAAGCCAAGGCAGCTCCCCAGGCCAAGGCAGCTCCCCAGGCCAAGGCAGACACCCAGGCCAAGGCAGACACCCAGGCCAAGGCAGACACCCAGGCCAAGGCAGACACCCAGGACAGGGCCGACGCCGGCAAACCCGCGCCGGCCGAAGCCGCGTCCCCACAGGAGACGCCGGCGGAAACCCAGCCCGAGCCCGAGGCAGCCCAACCCGAGGCAGCCCAACCCGAGGCAGCCCAACCCGAGGCAGCCCAACCCGAGGCAGCTCAGCCCCAGGAAGCTCGGTCCGAGGCACCTCAGCCCGATACCGAAGCCGGCCCGGCCGAGCCTCCTCCCACCAGGCCGAGAGCGATCGAGCTGACGATCACCAACCCCGCGCACGACCGGGGCAACGGTCACGCGACCGCCGAGCCGTACGTCGCGTCGTACCTCTCCGACGAGCCCGAGGACAGCCAGCCGGGCCTCGGCGGCGTACACAACGTCAGCGTCACCCTGATCGTCGCCGACCTGCGCCGCTCGCTCACGTTCTACCGTGACCTGCTGGGCCTGACCGAGATCGACAGTGGCGTCGGCAGCGCGGTACTCGCCTCCGGCAACGCCCGGATCCTTCTCCGGCAGGTTACCGACACCCGGCCGGTCGACCGCCGCGTCGTCCACCTCAACCTCGAAGTCGACGATGTGCACGAGGCGTACGAGCGACTACGCCGCGAGGGAGTCGAGTTCATGCACCCGCCGCGCGTGGTGAGCCAGGGTGAGCAACTCGAGCAGTGGGCGGCGACGCTGCGCGACCCGGACGGTCACGCCATCGCGCTCACCCGTTGGGAAGGCCGCTGGGAGACCCGCCCGTAGCCGGGTCCGGTCCCAACACACTCCGCCGCACGTACAGTACGTACCCCCAGACGAGCCCGAACACGACACCGAGCACCGCCAGCGACCAGTGGAGGAAGCCACCGGCCAGCAGCGCCACGGGTACCGCCGCGCCGGCCCACCACGCCCACTGGTACCGGAGCAGGGCCGCCAGTACCCCGGCCACCACGACGAGTACGAGAACGAGAACGACGGCCGGCCCGGTGTCCTGCCCGCCCAGCTTCACCAGCGGCGCGATGGCGAGCAGCAGTACCAGCGCCTCGACCCCCAGCGCCGCCGCGCCCACCCCGCGCACTGCCGCCAGCGGATTCCGAAGCCCACTCACTTCTTCAGCAGCCTCCGCGCGTCGGCCACTGTGAACACCGAGCCGGTGATCAGCACGCCCACCCCGCTCGGCTCCGCGTCCAGGTCGGACTCGGCCAGGGTCACCGCCGCTTCGATGGCATCCGGGAAGTCGGGCTCCACACGTACCCTCTCCTCGCCGAAGATCTCGGTGGCAACCACCGCGAGCTCTGCCGCGAGCATGGACCGGGTCGAGGTGTTGCGGGTGACCACGATCGCGTCGACCACGGGTTCGAGCAGCTCAAGGATGGCCTGTGCGTCCTTGTCCTGGAGGATCGAGACCACGGCGATCAGCCGCCGGAAGGCGAACTCATCCTCCAGCGCGGCGACGGTCGCGGACATGCCGTGCGGATTGTGCGCGGCATCGAGCAGGATCGTGGGCGCGCTGCGGACCCGTTCCAGCCGGCCCGGCGAGGTGGCGGCAGCGAACCCGGCGCGCACCGTCTCCGGATCGAGCGCCTTCTCCGTGCCGGCACCCAGGAACGCCTCGACGGCGGCCAGCGCGATCGCCGCGTTCTGCGCCTGGTGCGCGCCGTGCAGCGGCAGGTACACCTCGTCGTACCCGCCGGACAGCCCCTGCAGCGTCAGCACCTGGCCGCCGACCGCGAGCGACCGGCGGAGCACACCGAACTCGCTGCCCTCCCGGGCGATCGTGGCGTCGACCTCGGCGACGTGCCGCAGGATCACCTCGCTCGCCTCGTCGGGCTGGGCCGCGCAGATCAGCGTCGCTCCCTTGTGGACGATTCCGACCTTGGCGAGCGCGATGTCCTCGACGGTGTCGCCGAGCCACTGCTGGTGGTCCAGGCCGATCGGGGTCAGCACGCACGTGCCGGCGTGCAGTACGTTCGTCGAGTCGTCGACGCCGCCGAGCCCGACCTCGACGACGGCCACGTCGACCGGCGCGTCGGCGAACGCCGCGAACGCCAGGGCGGTGACCATGTCGAAGTACGTGAGGCTCTCCCCGAACCGCTCGTCGAGCAGCTTCGCGACGGGCGCGACCTCGTCGTACACGTCCGCGAACTTCTCCTCGGACACCGGCTCGGCCTCGATCGTGATCCGCTCGCGCACGGTCTGCAGGTGCGGGCTGGTGTAACGCCCGGTGCGCAGGCCGTGGGCGCGCAGCAGCGCGTCGATCATGCGGGCCGTCGAGGTCTTCCCGTTGGTACCCGTCACATGGATCGACGGATACGCCTTCTGGGGGTCCCCGAGCAGCTCGAGCAGGCCCTCGATCCGTCCAAGATCGAAAACCATGCGAGTGTACCCGCGAGCCGCCAGCTCCTGCTCCGCACGCGCGAACCGCTCGGAGGCCACGTCACGCCGCCGGTAGTGCGTCGAGTTGCCGGCTGATCCGCGCCAGCTCGGCCTCGGCCGCCGCAAGCCGCTCCCGGATCTTCGCGACGACGTGCTCGGGCGCCTTGCCGACGAACGCCGGGTTGTCCAGCTTGGCGCGGGTCTGCGCGGCTTCCTTCTCCGCCGCCGCCCGGTCCTTCTGCAACCGGGCGCGTTCCGCCGCCACGTCGATCGATCCGCGGGTGTCCAGCTCGACGCCGACCCCGCCGGTCACCGCCAGCGTGGCTGTGGCGGTGAAACCGTCGGCGGCCGCGTCGAGCCGGGCCAGCGCGCGGATCAGTGGCTCGTGCGCGCTCAGCTCGTCGAGCCCGGTCAGCCGGGCGCTCACCCGCTGCCCCGGCTTGACCCCCTGGTCGGCGCGGAACCGGCGCACCTCGGTGACCACCCGTTGCAGCGCGACCAGCTCCGCCTCGGCCGCGTCGTCCACATAGGACCGATCGGCGGACGGCCAGCTCACGATCGAGATCGACGGAAGGTCGGCGCCGCCGTCGAGGGCCAGCCACAGCTCCTCGGTGACGAACGGGATGACCGGGTGCAGCAGCCGCAGCAGGTTGTCGAGCACGTGTCCCAGCACCCGCCGGGTCCGGGCCGCGGCCCGCTCGTCGCCGGAGGCGAGGATCGGCTTGGTCAGCTCCAGGTACCAGTCGCACACGTCGTCCCACGCGAAGTGGTAGAGCGTGTCGCACACCTTGGCGAACTCGTACGCCTCGAACTGCTCGTCGACCTGCGCGGTCACGTGCGACAGCCGGGACAGGACCCACCGGTCGACGGTGCCCAGCTCGCTCGCCGGCGGCAGGTCGCCCTCGACGGTCGCCCCGCTCAACAGCGCGTACCGGGTCGCGTTCCACAGCTTGTTGCAGAAGTTGCGGGAACCCTGCACCCACTCCTCGCTGACCGGCACGTCGCCGCCCGGGTTGGCGCCCCGGGCCAGCGTGAACCGGGTCGCGTCGGCACCGAACCGGTCGATCCAGTCCAGCGGGTCGACCACGTTCCCGAACGACTTCGACATCTTCTTGCCGTGCTGGTCGCGCACCATGCCGTGCAGCGCCACCACGTTGAACGGCTGCACCCCGTGCATCGCGTACAGCCCGAACATCATCATCCGGGCCACCCAGAAGAACAGGATGTCGTACCCGGTGACCAGCACACTGGTCGGGTAGAACCGGCGCAGGTCAACCGTCTGGTCCGGCCACCCCAGCGTGGAGAACGGCCAGAGCGCGCTGGAGAACCAGGTGTCCAACACGTCCTCGTCCTGGCTCCAGCCCTCCTGCGCCGTGCCGGGCGGCTGCTCGTCGGGGCCGACGCAGACCACCTCGCCGTTCGGCCCGTACCAGACCGGGATGCGGTGCCCCCACCACAGCTGCCGGGAGATGCACCAGTCGTGCATGTTGTCGACCCAGCTGAAGTACCGCTTGGCCAGCTCCGGCGGCTCGATGCTGACCCGGCCGTCGCGGACCGCGTCGCCGGCGGCCCTCGCCAGCGGCCCGGTACGCACGAACCACTGCAACGACAGCCGCGGCTCGACCGTGGTGCCGCACCGCGAACAGTGCCCGACAGCGTGCACGTACGGCCGCTTCTCCGCGACGATCCGGCCCTGCTCCCGCAGGGCGGCCACGATCGCCGGCCGGGCCTCGAACCGGTCCAGCCCCTCGAACGGCCCGTGCGCGGTGATCACGCCCCGCTCGTCCATGACGGTCAGGCTCGGCAGGCCGTGCCGCTGGCCGATCTCGAAGTCGTTGGGATCGTGGGCGGGCGTCACCTTGACCATGCCCGTGCCGAAGGTCGGGTCGACGTGCTCGTCGGCGACGATCGGGATGCGCCGGCCGGTCAGCGGCAGCTCGACCTCGGTGCCGACGAGGTGCCTGTACCGCTCGTCGTCCGGGTGCACCGCCACCGCGGTGTCGCCGAGCATGGTCTCCGCCCGGGTGGTGGCCACCACGATCTCGTGGTTGTACCGGATCGAGATCAGCTCGCCCTCATCCTCGGTGTGCTCGACCTCGATGTCGCTCAGCGCGGTCAGGCAGCGCGGACACCAGTTGATGATCCGCTCGGCCCGGTAGATCAGGTCGTCCTCGAACAGGCGCTTGAAGATCGTGAGCACCGCCCGGGACAGGCCCTCGTCCATCGTGAAGCGTTCCCGGGTCCAGTCGACCGAGTCGCCGAGGCGGCGCATCTGGCCGAGGATCTTGCCGCCGGACTCCGCCTTCCACTGCCAGACGCGCTCGACGAACTTCTCCCGGCCGAGGTCGTGCCGGGACGCACCCTCCGCGGCGAGCTGCCGCTCCACGACGTTCTGCGTGGCGATGCCGGCGTGGTCCATGCCGGGCAGCCACAGCGCCTCGTATCCCTGCATCCGCTTGCGCCGGATGAGGGCGTCCTGGATCGTGTGGTCCAACGCGTGACCGATATGTAGTGATCCCGTCACGTTGGGCGGAGGGATCACGATAGCGTAGGGCTGGCTGTCACTACCGGCGTCCGCCCGGAACAGACCAGCGGCTACCCATTGCTCGTACCGCCGCTGCTCTACCTCGGCGGGAGAGTACTGCGCGGGCAGGGACGAGTCAGGTTGGTGGCGCGCGGTGGTCTGCATGGTGTCGGTCACGCTGCGAGTCTACGGCGGTCGTCCGACGCGGTTACGCTCGCCAGTGCCACCTCACGAGGAGTACGAAGAAGTGTCGCAGCCGAACCCGGAAGACCGGGAAACCGGGCAGTTCCAGCCAGCCTCGTACGACCTGGCCCCGGAGTATTCGGTACCCCCGACGCAGCCTCCGGCCGGGTCACCGCCGCCCGCGCCGCCGCCCGCACAGCAGCCTGCGCCTCCTCCGCCGGCCGGTTACCCGCCACCCGGCTACCAGTACCCTCCACCGCCTCACTACCCGGGCCCGTTCCCGTATGCCGGCGCCGCGATGCCGCCGCCACGCAAGCGACGGAGGGGCTGGATCATCGCCCTCTCGGTGGTCGCCGTGGTCCTGCTCGGCTGCTGCGGCACCGGTGCGGCGATCATCGCCCCCTACGTCGGCCAGTACCCGTCCACCATCGACGCCCCGTCACAGCTGGCCGGCCTGGACCGGATCCAGAACGCGCAGATCGACCAGCTCGGTAGCCAACTCGGCGAGCAGCTCAAGCGGAAGAACACGAGACTGGAGAACGCCGTCGCCGGCCTGTACGCGGCCCAGGGCGACGAGACCCGGCCGGTGCTGGTCGTCGGCGCGACCGGTCTGGTCTTCTCCCCGGACAAGGAGGTCGGCAAAGCCTTCCAGGGGATGGCGGACAGCGGCCTCCAGGTCAGCGCGCGGACCGATTACGCCGCCGGCCGTCTCGGTGGCACCGTACGGTGCGCGACCAGCGCGGTCGGCCGGTTCAGCCTCAGCGTCTGCGTGTGGGGCGACCACGGGAGCGTCGGCATGGGCATCTTCTACAACCGGCCGATCGCGGAGAGCGCCTCGCTGTTCCTGAGGATCCGCGAAGAGATGGTCAAGCGCGGCTGATCGCCGGCACACTCGGGCGCGCCCTGGCCGACGCTCGGCGCGGATGGCGGCTACCCTGGCCCCGGTACGAATAGGAGGTGCGATGAGCGAGCGCAGCGAGTCATCGCTGACCGGCACCGACGAGCAGGACGGGGCAGCCCCGGTGGCCGAGGCGGCTCAGCTCGATGACCTCGACGAGGTCGTCGACAGTCAGCCCGACGCCGTCGAGAGCGGGTCCGACGCGGAGCCGCCGATCTGGTCTGCGGACAGCCCGGGTCCGCCCGCGTCCCCCGCGAGCGAAACCCGCAGGCCAGGCCTGCTGCGCCCACGCAACCTGGTGATCGCTGGGGTTACCGCGGCGGCCATCGTCAGCGCCGCCGTCTTCGGGCCCATGGCGTGGGAGGTGTGGAGCGAGAAGGACGTGAAGATCGCCACGCCCGCCCGGGTCGCCGGTCTCGCCCTGGACGACAGCCAGGGCGCCCACGACACCATCGACTACCTCCGCACGGCAATCGAAACCGGCGTTTCACTGGATAAAACCACAGGCGCCGTGTACGCGGACGAGGCGGGCCAGTCGCGTTCCGTGCTCTTCGTCGGGGGAACGGGCGTGCTGGTCACCCCGGAGCAGGCGCTCAGCAAGACGTTCGGGCTGATCACCGACGATGCCGGTGGCGTGGACGGCGTGCACGACGTACCGGCTGGCCCGCTCGGCGGCGTCATGCGGTGCGGCACCACCAAGACCGAAGGCACCCCGATGGCGGTGTGCGGCTGGGCCGACCACGGGAGTCTCGGCATCGCGATGTTCCCGAACCGTCCCGTCGACCAGTCGGCCGAGCTGCTGCGGACCATGCGGAAAGCGATGCAGAACCGGGGCTGAGCTTTCCGGTTGCCCCCAGAAACACATCGAGGCCATTCCCGAAGGAATGGCCTCGATTGTTAAGTTGTCCGGCGGTGTCCTACTCTCCCACACCCTCCCGGGTGCAGTACCATCGGCGCTGGAGGGCTTAGCTTCCGGGTTCGGAATGGGACCGGGCGTTTCCCCTCCGCCATGACCGCCGTAACCCTGTGAACATGTCAACCCGGTGGTCGGGTGTTTGTTCAGAATCGCACAGTGGATGCGCACGCAAGTTTTGTGACCACATGTATGTGTGTGGTGTGGTGTGTTGGTCAAGTCCTCGGCCTATTAGTACCGGTCAGCTCGAACCCGTTACCGGGCTTCCACGTCCGGCCTATCAACCCAGTGGTCTACCTGGGGGCCTTACCCCAACAATGTGGGTGGGAGACCTCATCTTGAAGCAGGCTTCCCGCTTAGATGCTTTCAGCGGTTATCCCTTCCGAACGTAGCCAACCAGCCGTGCACCTGGCGGTACAACTGGCACACCAGAGGTTCGTCCGTCCCGGTCCTCTCGTACTAGGGACAGCCCTTCTCAAGTCTCCTACGCGCACGGCGGATAGGGACCGAACTGTCTCACGACGTTCTAAACCCAGCTCGCGTACCGCTTTAATGGGCGAACAGCCCAACCCTTGGGACCTACTCCAGCCCCAGGATGCGACGAGCCGACATCGAGGTGCCAAACCATCCCGTCGATATGGACTCTTGGGGAAGATCAGCCTGTTATCCCCGGGGTACCTTTTATCCGTTGAGCGACACCGCTTCCACCTGCCAGTGCCGGATCACTAGTCCCGACTTTCGTCCCTGCTCGACCTGTCAGTCTCACAGTCAAGCTCCCTTGTGTACTTACACTCAACACCTGATTGCCAACCAGGCTGAGGGAACCTTTGGGCGCCTCCGTTACCCTTTAGGAGGCAACCGCCCCAGTTAAACTACCCACCAGACACTGTCCCTCGACCCGATCAGGGCCGCAGGTTAGATACCCAGATCAACCAGAGTGGTATTTCAACGCTGCCTCCACCCCAACTGGCGTTGGGACTTCACCGGCTCCCACCTATCCTACACAAGCTAATCCAAATACCAATGTCAAGCTATAGTAAAGGTCCCGGGGTCTTTCCGTCCTGCCGCGCGTAACGAGCATCTTTACTCGTACTGCAATTTCGCCGGGCCTGTGGTTGAGACAGTGGGGAAGTCGTTACGCCATTCGTGCAGGTCGGAACTTACCCGACAAGGAATTTCGCTACCTTAGGATGGTTATAGTTACCACCGCCGTTTACTGGCGCTTAAGTTCTCCGCTTCGCCTTGCGACTAACAGGTCCCCTTAACGTTCCAGCACCGGGCAGGCGTCAGTCCATATACCTCGTCTTACGACTTCGCATGGACCTGTGTTTTTAGTAAACAGTCGCTTCCCCCTGCTCTCTGCGACCCCCACCAGCTCAACACGCATGGTGCGTCACCAGCAGAGGTCCCCCTTCTCCCAAAGTTACGGGGGCAATTTGCCGAGTTCCTTAACCACAGTTCACCCGATCGCCTCGGTATTCTCTACCTGACCACCTGTGTCGGTTTGGGGTACGGGCCGCTCGGAACTCGCTAGAGGCTTTTCTCGGCAGCATGGGATCACTGA
>CAWIMS010000002.1:0-890000 GCA_963837285.1 uncultured Actinomycetota bacterium | reverse complement strand
CCGGTGTGACGACCGCGTTCTGGCCGGGCGCGACGGTCCGGGACTCGTGGTAGGAGACCCGACCGGGGATCTCGACGTCGTACAGGTGGATCTTCCGGTACGCCGCGCTGAGCGCGCCGTCCCGCCCGAACAGCAAAGACGTGTTGTACGTGCGATCCGGATCAGGCCCGACCTCGTGGAACGACCCGGCGTGCACCCACATCCCCAGCTCGCGAGCCGCGTCGCCGAAGAATGCGGCGAACTCGCCGTCGACCGGCTCCGGCTTGGGCGTCCCGGCGCCCGGCCCAAGGTAGTCGACGTACTCGGGTAGTACGGCGAGATCGGCGCCCGCGGCCGCGGCCCGATCGAGCAACTCCCGCGCAGCGCGCAGGTTCTGCGCGCGATCAGCGCGCGAGTTCAGTTGACAGACGGCCACCCTCATGCGGCCAGCCTAGGACTCCGATCCAGGCGACGCTCGGGTCAGGCCGACTTCTCCTCGCGGGCCCGGTGGCTGGCGCGGCGAGCGGCGAGGTCACGCGGAACGATCGTGGGGATGACCTTCTCCAGCACGACCTCGCGCGTGATCAACACACGGCCGATATCGGGGTTGCTCGGCACCTCGTACATCACGGAGAGCAGGACCTCTTCCATGATCGCGCGAAGGCCACGCGCGCCGGTGCCACGCAGGATCGCCTGATCGGCGATCGCTTCCAGGGCCTCGGCGGCGAACTCCAGCTCGACGCCATCGAGCTCGAAAAGCCGTTGGTACTGCCGGACGAGCGCGTTGCGCGGCTCGGTGAGGATGCGCACCAGCGCGGGCCGGTCGAGGCTGCGCACGCTGGTGATCACCGGCAGCCGGCCGATGAACTCGGGGATCATGCCGAACTTCAGCAGGTCTTCCGGCATGACCTCGGCGAAGATGTCGTCAAGGTTGCGCTCGGAAACCGACCGGAGGTGAGCGCCGAAGCCCAGGCCCTTCTTGCCGACCCGGGACTCGATGATCCGGTCCAGGCCGGCGAACGCCCCACCGCAGATGAACAGGACGTTGGTCGTGTCGATCTGGATGAATTCCTGGTGGGGGTGCTTGCGGCCGCCCTGTGGCGGAACGTTGGCGACCGTGCCCTCGATGATCTTCAGGAGCGCCTGCTGCACGCCCTCACCGGAGACGTCACGGGTGATCGAGGGGTTCTCCGACTTCCGGGCGATCTTGTCGACCTCGTCGATGTAGACGATTCCGGTCTCGGCGCGACGGATGTCGTAGTCGGCCGCCTGGATCAACTTGAGCAGGATGTTTTCGACGTCTTCACCGACATAGCCGGCCTCGGTCAGCGCCGTGGCGTCGGCGATCGCGAACGGGACGTTGAGCATCCGGGCGAGGGTCTGGGCCAGGTGGGTCTTGCCGCAGCCGGTCGGGCCGATCAGGAGGATGTTGGACTTGGCCAGCTCGACGCTGTCGGAGCCGGAGCTGCCCGAATCGGCCTGAATCCGCTTGTAGTGGTTGTAGACCGCCACCGCGAGAGCCTTCTTGGCCTGCTCCTGACCCACCACGTACTGGTCGAGGAAGGAGCAGATCTCCATTGGCTTGGGCAACTCGTCCCATTTGACGTCGCCGGACTCGGCGAGCTCCTCCTCGATGATCTCGTTGCACAGGTCGATGCATTCATCGCAGATGTAGACCCCCGGACCTGCGATAAGCTTCTTCACCTGCTTCTGCGACTTCCCGCAGAAGGAGCACTTGAGTAGGTCGCCGCCGTCGCCGATCCGTGCCACCTACGTATCTCCCTGCCCTCGACGGCCGGACCTGACGTCCGGTCTAGCCCCCTGCGCCGGGATGTCCGGCGATTGTCGGCCCTCGGTGCCAGCCGCTGCCTCGACGTTACCCGGTCACGAGCACTAATCCGACCCTTGGATGTGCGGTGTCTCAACTCTTGCCGCTCGACCGTGGGCGGACCGCCCACATTCCGACCGAACGACCATTGGCGGCACGCCTAATGGTCGACACCGCCGGGACGACGAAGCCGGAACAACCGACCCCTCATCGCTGATGTTACCGGTCAAGCGCGCTCCGACCAGAGGGGCGGCCGGTCCGTTTCCACGGGGATTCCGGATTGCCGAGTCGGCCATGGTCGTCGCGGCCGGGCAAGCCGTGACTCGCTGGGCCCTCGGCGTGTCGGTGGCTCAGCGGCCGGCTCGACCGGCTCTGTACCTGGACCCGGCGAGAACGGCGAGGGGCGGTTCGCCTTGACCGGCGCCCGCCCCTCTCAGCTCGAACTCAGCGCGCCGGCGCCAGGGCCGACTTCTTGCGGCTGGCCAGCACCTGGTCGACGAGACCGTAGTCCGTGGCCTCGTCGGCAGTCAGAATCTTGTCACGGTCAATGTCCTTGCGAACCTTGTCGGGGGACTGCCCGGAGTGACGAGCCAGCAACTCTTCGAGAAGAGTACGCATCCGCAGGATCTCGCGTGCCTGGATCTCGATATCGGATCCCTGCCCGTAGCCGCCCTCGGTAGCCGGCTGGTGGATGATGATCCGCGAGTTGGGCAGCGCCATCCGCTTGCCCGGGGTCCCCGCCGACAGCAGGACGGCCGCGGCCGACGCCGCCTGCCCCAGGCAGACCGTCTGGATGTCCGGCCGGACGAACTGCATCGTGTCGTAGATCGCCGTCATGGCGGTGAAGGATCCGCCGGGCGAGTTGATGTACATCACGATGTCGCGGTCGGGATCCATCGACTCCAGGGTCAGGAGCTGCGCCATCACGTCGTTGGCCGACGCGTCGTCGATCTGGACACCGAGGAAGATGATCCGCTCCTCGAACATCTTGTTGTACGGGTTCATCTCCTTGATCCCGTACGACGTGCGTTCGATGAACGACGGCAGAATGTAACGGTTTGTGACCTCGCGCATGCTTGAGGACAGGCTCAGGTCGGTCATGGTGCTCTCCTCAGTCCCGGGTGCCGGCGCCGGCTGGCACCTGACGCGCCCCGGACACGACGTGGTCGATGAAGCCGTAGTCCTTGGCCTCCTGGGCGGTGAACCAGCGGTCCCGATCGGAGTCGGCCTCGACCTGGTCTTGCGGCTGCCCGGTATGGAAAGCGACCCGCTCCTGGAACATGCGCTTCGTGTACAGCATCTGCTCGGCCTGGATCGCGATGTCGGACGCGGTGCCACCGATGCCGCCCGACGGCTGGTGCATCATGATCCGGGCGTGGGGCAACGCGTACCTCTTGCCGTGGGTCCCGGCGCAGAGCAGCAGCTGGCCCATCGAGGCGGCGAGCCCCATGGCGACGGTCACCACGTTGTTGCCGACAAACTGCATCGTGTCGTAGATCGCCATGCCGGCCGTTACCGAGCCACCGGGAGAGTTGATCCACAGGTTGATCTCGCGGTCCGGATCTTCGGCGGCCAGCAGCAGCAACTGCGCGCAGATCCGGTTGGCAACCTGGTCGTTGACCTCGCTGCCGAGCAGGATGATGCGCTCCTTGAGGAGCCGGTTGTAGACCGAGTCGTCAAGGTTCAAGCCGGCTGGGTCGACTCCGCGGGCGACCGGCGTCGCTGGAATGTGAAGGTCGGTCATGGCAGTCCTTCGGGAGAGTCTTTGATATGCCGACACTAACCGCTGGGACTGACCTGAGCTTCCGGCTGAGTGCCTTGTTCGCTCTGAGCGCACCAGCGTCGCGACGACGCCTGTCAGTGGTCGTGATCGTGGTCGTCCGCCTCCTCGGCGGGCCCGCGCAGCTCATCCAGGGAAAGCTGGTTGCCAGCGGCGTCGCTGATCTTGACATGCTCCATGACCAGGGCGAGCGCCTTGCCCCGGCGCACGTCGCCGAAGACAGCGGCCGCGGCACCGGAGCGGATCAGCTGGTCGTAGTACTGCTGCGGGGCCATCCCGGAGCGCTGGGCACGGTGGACGATCTCGTGACCGAACTCGTCGTCGGACACCTCGAGCTTCTCCGCGTCGGCGAGCGTGTCCAGTACAAGCTGGATCTTGACCCCTTCGATCGCGGCGTCGGACAGCTCGCCGTCGACCTCTTCCTGGGTCTTGCCCTCGGCCTGGAGATACTCGTCCATGGAGGCGCCGATCCGCTCCAGCTGGTCGTTCATCGCCTCCTTGCGCTGCTCGACCTCGTCACGCACAACGCCCTCCGGCGCCGGAACGTCGGAAGCTTCGACAAGCGCCTTGAGGGCCTTGTCGCGGGCGTCGTAGAGCTGCTCGACCCGCTTCACCCGGGTCAGCCGCTCGCGCAGGTCGTTGCGCAGCTCGTCAAGCGTGTCGAACTCGCTGGCCAGCTGGGCGAAGTCGTCGTCGAGCGGGGGCAGCTGCTTCTCCTTGACCGACCGGGCGGTCACCGACACCTCAGCGTCCCGCCCGGCGAAATCGCCGCCGACGAGCTGGGTGGTGAACGTCGTCGAGTCGCCCGCGGACATGCCGACCAGAGCCTCATCCAGACCCGCCAGCAACTGGCCGCTGCCCACCTCGTGGGAGACGTTGGTCGCGCTGCCGCCGGGCACTTCCTCACCGTCGACGGTCGCGGCCAGGTCGATCTGGACATAGTCGCCGTTGAGCGCGGCCCGCTCGACCGTCTTCAGCGTCGAGAAGCGCTCCCGCAGCCCGCTGAGCTGCTCCTCGATCTCCTCGTCACCGAGTTTGATCTCCTCGACCGTCACCTCGATCTCGTCGAGCTTCGGCAGCGTGATCTCCGGCCGCACATCCACCTCGGCGGTGAACTTCAGCGGCTCGCCATCGGTGAACTCGGTGATCTCGACCTCCGGCCGGCCGAGCGTCTTCACCTCGTGCTCGCGGACGGCCGCGAGAAACTGCGAGGGGATGACGTCCTGAACGGCCTCGTTGAGCACCGCGCCCCGACCGACCCGCTGGTCGATCACGGCGGACGGCACCTTGCCCCGCCGGAACCCAGGGATGGTGACCTGCGTACCGATCTCTTTGTAGGCCTTCCGGAGGCTCGGTTCGAGCTCGGCGAACGGCACCTCGATGGCCAGCCGCACGCGAGTCGGGCTGAGAGTCTCGACGGTGCTCTTCACAGGTACTCCTCGTATGTGACGGGATGGGGCTCGCATGGCCACGCGCCAACGCAATGAGTCTAGGCGAGTGGACCCGAGCCAATTTCGGGCGGGCTTAACTCCACCGGCGGCTTGCCGGCGGTCTCGGTCGGGGTGGCGGGATTTGAACCCACGGCCCCTCGCTCCCAAAGCGAGTGCGCTACCAAGCTGCGCCACACCCCGGTGGCGACGTGAAGTGTATGCGCTGACGCCCGTTGCCGGCGCGCCGGTATCCCCGGACGGTGCGGCCCCCGCGCGAGTCGGCCGACTGATTCGGTACCCTTGGTGCCGCGCCGCGGCGGCTAGCGGCGACGCGGGCGTAGCTCAATGGCAGAGCTTCAGTCTTCCAAACTGACGGTGCGGGTTCGATTCCCGTCGCCCGCTCTTCTTGTTCCGGCCCAGGTCAGAGGCGGTTTCGTCTGACCCGGGCCGCTTCCATTTTCTAGATCCTTGATCTTGCGTGCCAGCCACGTGCCATTAGCTCGACGCGTGCCAGCCACGTGCCATTAGCTCACGCGTGCCAGTTGGCCGGCGGTCCCGTCGTCCCCGTCGTCGCTGTCGTCCTTCTTCTTCCGGCCGCGCCTGCCCTTGCTCGGCTTCTTGCTCGTGCCCGGCTTCTTGCCGGTCTGGTTGGCGATCCGGCGATCCATGCCCTCGGCGATCTCCCGGTCGCGCTCGCTCGTCGCGTGCTGGTAGATCAACGCGGCCCGCATGCTGGCGTGGCCCATCCGGTGCATCAGCTCCCGGGTGCTCGCCCCGGACGCCGCCGCGAGCGTATTGCCCGTGTGTCGGAGATCGTGGAAGTGGAAGTCGCCGGTGATGCCGGCCGCCTTCACCGACTTCTCCCACTTGACCGCCCGCAGGAAATTGCCGCCGCGCAGCGCCGTGCCTTTGGCTCCGGTGAACACCAGCGCCTCCGGGTCGGCGTCGACGAAGGCGAGCATGTGCGGACGGAACGCAGTCTGCGCCGCCTCGGGAAGCGCCACGGTACGGACGCCGGACTCCGACTTTGGCGGCCCGAACTCCAGGCGGTTACGTAGGGCGGCCAGCTTGCGCGGCACCCGGACCATGCCGGCCGCCAGGTCGACATCGCAGCGTCTTAGCGCGGCCAGCTCGCCCCACCGCAGCCCGGAGAACGCGGCGACGATCACCAGCGCGGCGAACCGGGGCGGCATCGCCGTGGCCAGGGCGTACACCTGGGCGACCGTCGCCGTGGGTCGCTCCGGCTTGTGGTTCACCGGCGCGACGCGGTTGGCCTCGATGTAGGCGATGATCGCGGACTCCTCGAAGCGCACGGCCCGACCGACCTTCACGTACGCGATGCGGGGACTGTCGGGAAGGCCACCGGTCCGCTCCCCGTACACGGTGGGATCGAGGGTGACGGGATGGCAAGCCGACGGCTAGCGGGGAGTCGTGATCTTCGCCGTGCAGGTCACCGGGGCGCCGGGCGCGCCCGTCTTCTTGTCGACCTCCTTCTTCTCCACTTCGAGGCGGCACGTGGCCACCCCGTCCTTGGCGGGCGCGACGATGAGCGTCACCGTGCCGGGCAGGACGACCCGACCCGCGTGCCAGGGCAGCTGGGGGCTGTCCAGTACCGTCGCATTGTCGCCGTTGGGCTCGTCCTTGGTGGGCAGCTTGTACGTGATCTTGTCGGCGGAGCCGCCCGCATCCAGGATGACCTCGGAACTGCGGGCCAGGTCGCTGTCAGAAGAGAAGGCGCCGCATGCGGTCGTCAACATCGGTACGGCAAGTAGCAGGGCGGTGACGGCGAAAACGTTGCGGCGCATGACATTCTCCTGGTTCTGGACTGCTTGGTTGAGCCAGAACCCTACGGATGCCACCGCGGGCGGTCGTCCCGATGCGGGATGATCGCCGCGTACGACCTGAGGCGTACCGGCCGGCCCCAGGCGGACGAGCCAGGCCGTCGTCAGGCCGTGCCAGGCCGTATCCAGGACGTCAGACGCCGACCATGCTGACCAATGTTGACCGACAACGACCGGGCCGGACCGCAGGTCAGAGCCACGATGAGGACCAAGACCAGGCCGTCTCACCGAGCGGTGAACATGACACCCGCTCCTGCTGTCCCAAGGAGTCGTGGCTGTCCAGCCATCGGTACAGCCAAGTCGGCCGGCGAGCGTCGGCGAGAGCGCAGACCCGGCCGACGAGTCGCGCACCTCAATGGCGCTGGCCGACGTAGACCAACAACCCGCGTCGATTGCGATGCGGGATCTGCGAAGGCCGACCCCACGTTGCTAGGCAGTCGGCCCGCCGTACGCTGTGGCCATGTCGGGCCAGCAGCGGGTAAAGAGGCGGATGCCTCTTGGACGCCGGCTCGTACGCAACATTGCTCTGATCGGCGGCATCGTCCTTGCTGAAGCGGCGAAGGTCTCTGCCGGCTTCACGCAGCTCCCACTCTGTTCCAGATGATTGCGTTCCTGATCGTTGTCCTCCTCGCGCTTGCGCTGTCGGTGCACGACCTTATGGATCAAAAATAATCCCGGTGATACTCCACAACCGCCGTGCAGCGCGACTCCAGTGCACACGTCACCGTCTCGCCGCTGGCCGTACCCGGTACGCCACTGCCGGCATGGTGCAGCTCAACCGTCACGCTAATCTCGGCCATCTGGCCGGTGCAGCTCACCGCGCCATCGGCGCGTATTGAAAACTGGTACCGACCCGGACCGTCCGGCAGTAGATCCGTCTTGTACGGCACAGACGGCGAGAGCGTGTTGCAGGTCAACTCGGGATAGCCAGACTGCCAGCCGCCCCCTTGTGCGCAGCCGCCCAGCGACACCGCGCTCACGAGCGTCACGGCTAAGGCCGTCATCCTCCACACCTTCACCGGCTGCTCTCCTCATCTCGGATGACGTTTCGAGCCAGCGCCCGGCGCGGTCAAGGGCGGCTCGGCTACGCCGGTCCGGTCACGACCGTTCCCCGTGCCGGCATCGTGCGGACCAATTCCCTCTCCCGCAGCAGCCGCACCGCAGCCCGGACCGTGCCCCGGCCGATGTCGTGCTTGTCCATTAGCTCGGTCTCACTCGGCACAGGCTGGCCGGGCTTGAGTGTCCCCGCCTGGATGTCCGCCGCGATCTCGTCGGCCAGTTGGACATAGAGCGGGATGAAGCTCGTTGGGTCAATCATGGGCGCGAGCGTAGCCCCGCTGCCTACTTATGCAATACGTCTTGTACAAGCTGCACGCCAAGCCGGGACTACGATCTCGTTCGGGCGGGAAGCCCTTACGCCGTCATGATCCGATCTTGCTCATCCACGCGCCCGGTACGGCAGGGGCGGCGATCCCCACGATGTCGAGGTACACCCGCTCCCGCTTCTCGATGGGCTCCTCCTCGACGCCAATCGTGGTAGCGGTGGTGTCGATCTCGTCGTTGCCCGCCAGGCTCTCCGAGATCTGGAGGGCCAAGTCAAAGGCGAGATCGCGGTCGGTCGTCCAGGTGCGGATCGAGATCTCGTAGCACTGCGGCGACGCGCCGCGCGCGACACGGCTATCGGTCCGGGACATCAATACCTCCAGGCATCAGGGGATGGACTAAGAGAGGTTGAGCGGACTGAGGACTCGCCGTCCACGCAGCTCCGCTCGGCCACTGCGACCGCGCCCAGCCAGTCGCGGACCCACCGCCCCGTCCGGCATGGCCAGGCGGTCTGACAGACTTTGCACTGTCGCTCGGGCCAGACCAGGGGCACTACGCCCCACGCGATTCGCACCCGCAAGCCGGTCTGGCCGGGGCGATGAAAGCCCAGGACGTAGCGAGCGTGCTCGGTGATCTGTTCGTACGTCCAGTTGACGAAGCCGTACCCCGGCACCTCGTACCAGGTCTGGCCCGAGGCGTCCGTAGCACCGGCCAGGGGATACGCCTGAGTGTGCGAAACCGTTGCGCCCCAAGCCTTTACGCCCATGGCACATCACCCGCCTCGGCGCGCGCGACAAGCCCGGCGATGCGTTCGCTCGTCCAGCCGGCGGCCTGCAGCAAGCCCACGCCCCAGCGCGCGAGCCGACAGGGATAGCGGTCATGGCAGTTGCGGCAGAACCGGCCCATGGGCCAGTCCTCGCCCTGGTGGATGGCCACGGCCCGCTGGGCGTAAGGCAGATCAGCTCGGAGGGTGGTTAGGTCCACCACGTAGTCGTCGAGTTTGTAACTGTGCGTCTCGCTCAGGTGGGCAGTGGTGCCCATGACGGAAGCCTCCATGTTCGGCGCTACTTCAGACACCGAGACGGGCCGAACCGTCGCCGCTTACCCCGTGCGGGCCGGTACCTGGCAATGAGGCCCGGAATCCGTCCCGGTGCAAGTCTTAGGCTTTCGCGCCTGCCCCTCCCCGGTGGCTGAGGAAAGACGGCATATCCGCTGTACTCCTGCTGTACCAACGCGGAACACCGACCGGGGTCGCCCCTGGTCGCTACGGTTCCGGTCCGAAACAATCACCCTCATGGCATTGGTGGAGCGCTGGTCCGGTCGTGAGACCCGCGCGCTCAGGGAAGCGCACCGCATGAGCGTGCGCGCCTTTGCCGCCCACCTTGGCGTGGCCGAGCGCACAGTCACGAAGTGGGAGGCACGTGGCATCCGCACCCACCCCCGGCCTGATCTTCAAGCCGCCCTCGATACCGCCCTGGCTCGGGGCGGCGACGACATCCAGGCTCGGTTTGAACGCGCGCTTCACCGCGATGGCCTGGCCGCCGTACGCCTGCCGCCACGGGCGACCGGACCTGATCAGCCGCACCAGATCGAACCGGTCGCTCTCCACAAAGTTGAGCAACTCCGCCGCTCGCTCGCTGAGGCCATTGGGTCAGGCAGCCTTAGCGAAGCCAGCGTGGAGGACTGGGAGCAGACCGTCTGGCAGTACGGCGCGGCCACTCGCGACCGACCGGCCAGCGTCTTACTCGCTGATCTCAGTGCCGACATTGCCGAACTGGAACGGGTGCTCGGGCGTCGTCATGCCGCCTCGGCCTTACGCCGTCTCACCCGCGTGTCCGCCCAGATGGCCGGTCTCATGTTCTTGACGCTCATCAAGCTTGACGAGCGCACCGCGTCCCGGAATTGGGCACGCACCGCCCGCATTGCCGCTGATGAAGCTGGGGACCGCGCCACCCGCTCGTGGGTGCGCGCCCAAGAGTCCTACGTGCACTTCTACAGCGGCAACCTGCTCGAAGCCATTGCGGTCGCGCGTCATGCTCAAGCCCTGGCCGGACGTAAGCCCTGTGTCGGTGTGGCTCTGGCTGCCGCGCTCGAAGCCCGCGCTCAGGCTGCGCGGGGCGACGAGGCGGGAACACGTGCCGCGCTTGACGTGGCGCAAACGGCGCTAGCCAAGCTCGGGGCCGATGAAGTCATGCCGTCCGCCTTCGGCTACAACGAGGCGCAGCTCCGGTTCCACGAGGGCAACGCCTTCACGCACCTGCACAAGACGGGCGCGGCCTGGGCTGCCCAAGACCGGGCGCTCGCGCTCTACCCGGCCAGCGACTACATGGACCGTGCACTTGTCCAGCTCGACCGGGCTAGTTGCCTCGCCCATGACGGCGACCCGACCGCCATGACGCACGCCACCACGGCGCTCCTCGACCTGACCGCCGAACAGCGTACCGGCCTCATTCTGTCTCGCGCCCAAGACATCTTTGACGCCCTCTCGGTCGCTCACCGTGCCTTGCCTGCCGCTCGCGAACTGCAAGACGTGCTCATGCTCCCGAGTCCGAGAGAGGAAGCCGAACCCACGTGATTGCCGTAAGCCCTGCCACGCCCGCCGACGCTACAGCCATTGCCGACCTGATGGAGGAGTTGGACCGCTTTTATGGCGCAACCGAGGTAGCGCCCCGCGACGCGCGTGCCCGACAAATCGAAGGCTTGCTATTTCGTGATCCGCCCGTCGCCCATGTGCTGCTCGCCCACGACGGTGCCGACCTAGTGGGCCTGGCCTCGTACTCGTTCCTCTGGCCGGCCGCCGGCGTCACCGCCTCGCTCTACCTCAAAGAACTGTACGTGCGCCAAACCCGTCAGCGTGAGGGGATTGGCCGGCTGCTCATGCAAGAGCTGTGCGGTATTGCGCTCAAGGCCGGCTGTAGCCGGGTGGAATGGACCACCGAGATTGACAACACGAGAGCGCGACAGTTCTACGAAGCGCTCGGCGCTCCGATTAACACCGACAAGCTATCTTATCGATTGGAGGGTAGCGGTTTGGATACGCTGGCCCGCCAAGCGTCCCAATAAGATCGACTGCGACGAGACATGCGCCTATACTGATGGCACTGTCAGCCAGTCAGGAGAAAGCAAGCGCATGAAGATAACCCGCCTGCGGGACGCTAACTGGAAGAGCTTCGAAGACAGCGGCGACCTAGAACTCGCCGACCTAAACGTGATCGTTGGGCGGAACAACACCGGAAAGTCCACATTACTGCGCGCTATTCACCTCATACAGCAGGGCCACACTACTGAGCTGGGCGACATTAGGCTGGGGGCAAATCGGGCGGAGATTGCACTGGGGTTGACAGGCCCTGAATTGAGGTCCGACATCACCCGCCACTTCAATATCGGCGTCAACCTTCGAGGGGAATCTGCCGAGCTACGCGTTGACGTAAGCCGTATACCGAACGAAAACTTCAACACGAATTGGGTTCTGGTACATCCTGACAACCAGGAAAGCGTCCCCCCTATCCCGGCTCAGGAGCCAAGGAATCTCATCTACACCTATTTGTCAAAGCGCAAGGTGGCGGCATTTGATCGTGGAGTTGACCTTCAGCGAACTCTTGCTGTTGCTCCTGATCTACGCAACCTCGTTGCCAAAGTGGATCGACTATCGGATCGTGACCATGTCGGCGCTCCAGAGTACGACGAACTCTGTTACAAAGTGCTTGGGTTCCGGGTCACAACTTATGCGTCGGTCGGAGGTTTACAGGCCGGTATCTCAATTGGTCGTTATGATCACATTCCGGTTGAAAACATGGGTGAGGGCGTCTCCAGCCAACTTGGCCTTATTACTGACCTATGCATGGCTGATGGCAACGTGTTCCTTATCGAGGAGCCCGAGAACGATATTCATCCGCAGAGCCTAAAGGATCTTCTCGACGCAATCGTCGCCAAGTCCGCCAATAACCAGTTCATTGTCACGACCCACTCAAACATCGTGGCTCGCCATCTTGGGGCCGCGCCGAATAGTCGGCTATTCGCCGTTGAATCTAGTTTCACGCCGGGCGCTATCCCAACGTCAACTATTCGCGTTGTGAAAAACACTCCCGAGGAGCGCATAGGTGTGCTGCGACAGTTGGGGTATGAGCTGTATGATTTCGATCTTTGGGAAGGCTGGCTGATCCTTGAGGAGTCGTCAGCCGAGGTCATCATCCGCGACTACCTGATCCCGTGGTTCGCTCCAAAACTGTCTCGCGTCCGTACCATCGCGGCCGGGGGGACGAGCAAGGCCGAGCCGATGTTCGAGGACTTCCGCCGGCTCTTCCTGTTCACGCACTTGGAGCAGCCGTACAGGGGCCGGGCGTGGGTGGTTGTTGATGGCGACGACTTGGGTCAGGATGTTGTCAAGAAGCTTCAGGGAAAATACAGGGACTGGCCTGCGGATCATTTCCGTACATGGACTGAAGAGGATTTCGAGAGTTACTATCCATCTCGCTATGCTTCGCAGGTTAAAACCATTGCCGAGCTTCCTCATGACAAGAAACAAGGGCCAAAGAAGGCCCTGCTGGACGAGGTCAAAGCATGGTGCGATAGCGAACCGGAAGTGGCAAGGGGAGAGTTTGAAGCTTCGGCGGCCGAAGTAATCGCGTTCTTGCATGAGATTGAGAACAAGCTCTTTGCCGGTGAGTGAAAAGGAGCCCCCGGCCCGAAGATCGGACCGGGGCGCAAGTCGAGCCGAAGCAACAAGCCTCAGCTCGAAGAAGACCAGCGGTCGCGAGCCAGGCCGCTCGCGCCCCCGCTGCTCATCCAGTGCTTTTGGTGGTCACGGCTGGCGAACTTGCGCCAGGCATGAGTCTTGTGCCGCAGCCGCAGAGGCACAGCGGGCGCTCCGTGACCGCAGAAGGGTTGGCGATCTTGGGTGGTCCTTGTTTGATCTTGAGTTTCTTGATCTTCTCGGACCATTCGTGGTTCGATAAAGCTCCCGTTAGGGGCTCTTTACTTCCGACCCAGGTCAGCGGTAGCTCTTGCCGAGTGCATCTAGTCCTGGGACAGGTCCCTACCAAGGACCTCCCGCATCACGGCTTCAAGGTCGAACCTGACCGCACGGTCGCTCTGCTCTGCGGTCTCGGCAATCCGGGCCACAAATCGTCGCATCTCATGCGGAGACAAGACGATCGGCACCAAACGTCCGTCAGGTAGGCGCCACTCCATCGACACCAACTCGGCCGCGTCGCTACGGGAGACGTCAACATCAGCAAGGCGAAGACTCTTATGTGCGGTCGCGATCTTCATAACCAGCCGCAGCGGGCTCCCCTTCACCGGCGTGAAATCGTGATGCTGGTAGAACGCGGCCGCTTTGTCATCGATGGCGTCGACGACAATCAGTCGACCGGCAGCAGTCTTCGCCGCGCGCACGACCACCTCAATCGCATCGGTGAGTAGCTCCCCACCGAGCCCCTGGCCGTGCAGTGACTGGTCGAGCGCGAGCCGGGCGAGGAGGTACGCGGGGACCCAGGTAGTACCGCCGGCTTGACCGCTCGTGAGTTCGGTGCGATGAACCTGGGTCGCAGCAATGGAGTGGCAGGCAACGACGCGGTCGCTGCCTGGAGAGGTCCATACATGGGTACGGGCAGTTCCCTGGTCCTGCGCCCTCAATGCCTGGCCGGTCAGCCAGGCATTGAGGGATTCCGTGCCACAGTCAAACTCGGAAACGTCATGCTGGTCCGTCAAGACCTGCGACCGAAATTCCGTCACGACCGGACGAACCGGCGGGGCCGACCGGCGGCGCGGGCCAGGTTGGGCGCCTCGTCCGGGACATCGAGGGAGGCCATGAGAGAGTCGAATTGGTCACTAGGCATAACGGTATGGTCGCTTCGCGCTAGGACGCGATCAGCCGCCGCGGCAGCCGCGTCGAGCACAAACGCAGAGACCGAAGTGTGCGTAAGCTCAGCGGCTTGAGTGATGCGTGCCCCGGTGTCTGGATCGGTCCGCATCTCAATGCGTTCAGTCTTGGTCGCCATGTCCCACCTCCCGCGCTTCACTGTACGGTACTTGTACGGTGCCGTCCATGCCTGGACCTTCACGACGGTTCTCGCGGATGATCCCGTGCTCCTTGATCGCCGTGTTCAGGATCGCCCTCGCTGACGGTGGTCACGGCGGGAAACCGTACGCCGGGTCGAGCTCGAATCCCGAACCCGGACCAAAGGGGTGCTGGTCGCGGGCCTCGGAAGGCGCTCGCCGAGGCCTGCGTACGCGTCGCGTGGTACAGCTACCGCAGGTACTTCTCCCACGGGCCGGTGATGGCAAGGGTGATGCCGGAAGCCTGGATGTTGACGAACAGGATCCTGCCGTCCGGGGAGAAGGTCGGGCCGGTGAACTCCGAGTACGTCGGCGCACCGCCCGCAGTGCCGTTGCTGAGCTGGTTGCGGGCGATCGCATAGCTCGAACCGCCCGGCACCGCACTGAGCACGTGCGAGGCCCGCGTGCCGTCCTCGGCCAGGACGAGCGTGCCCCACGGCGTGACGGTGACGCTTGTCGGGGCCGTCCGCCTGTGTCTGGCTGGCTCAGCCAACGTACGGACGCCCGCCATCGGGGTACCAACCGCGCGCTACCCGTGGGCTAACTTCGATAGTGGGAAGGCCAGCGGCCGCGGGAGACGGGACAGGTATTGCAACCTCTGACTCTGACGGCGGCGGAGTTCGAAAGCCTGTCCCTCGGGTACGGCAGTCCGTCGGCCCTGGCCGTGCTGCTCGACGGGCAGCTCGCCAAGCGGCAGATGCTGGTATTCGACCTGGTCCGCCGGGCACGGACGGCCGGCGGCGAGATCCGGGACACCGCGGACCGGGTCAGCGACCTGATCCTCGCCGCCGAGGAGAAGGCGCCCGAGGCGGTCCGGGCCGTGGTCGCGCATCCGCAGGTCGACCTGTGGGCGATGCGCTGCCGGCAGCTGTTCGAGCACGGCGACCGGGCCGGGTTGGCCGACCATTTCGGGTACTTCCCGGCGCTCGGTGCGGCGGCGGCCGTCCTCGCCGGAATCAGCTTCGCGATCCGGGTACCGGTCGTGTCGGGTTGCGTGGCACTGCCGACGCTGGGGGCCGCCCACGGCCTCGATTCCGACGAGGTGACGGTACGCGGGGACGGCGCCGGAGTGACGTTCGACGGGGGCAGCCGGAACTGGACGCCGGTCCGGAACGTGGATCTGCGCCCGGCCGGTGGCCCGCTGCTCGCGATCGAGGACGTCGACCGGTACCGCGACAGCTATCCGTGGCCGGCCGCTCCCCGGCTCTCCCGGGCCGCGTTCGACCGGCTCAGCGCCGCCTGCCAGCAGGCGTGGGGCATCGTCGTCGACAACCATCCGGGGTACGCGGCGGGAGCGGCGGCCATGCTGCGCGCGCTGGTGCCACTGGCGGCGCCGCGAGAAGGCGAGGACTTCAGCGCGTCGAATCGTCGTACCTGCGGGGCCGCAGGCATCGCGCCGCCGGCCGATCCGGCCGCCCTCGCCCTGCTGATGCTGCACGAGTGCCAGCACATGAAACTGGGCGCGCTGCTCGACCTGGTCGATCTCTGCGAGCCGACCGCCCACCCCGCCCGGTACCGGGTGGGGTGGCGGACCGATCCGCGCCCGGTCGAGGCGGTACTCCAGGGTGCGTACGCGCACGTCGCGGTGACCGAGGTCTGGCGCGCCCGGCGGCACACCTCGTCATCCCCGCGCCGGGCGGAGTTCGAGTACGCGTACTGGCGCGCCCAGACCACCGCTGCGGTCGACGCCCTGCTGGCGAGCGACGAACTCACCGGCCACGGGCTGACCTTCGGACAGGGTCTCGCCCGGACGCTCGCGGGCTGGGCCGACGAACCGGTTTCGCCGGACGCTGGCTTGGCGGCCCGGGTCGCCACGGCCGCGACGGCCACTGTCTGGCGGCTGAGGAACCATCGGGTGTACCCCGATGATCTCGACCTGATGCGCGCCGCATGGCGCTCCGGCCTGGCCTGCCCGCCACCGCCCGCGGTCACCCTGGCGGATCCCGCAGACCTGGCAGACCTGGCAGACCTGGCAGACCCGGCAGACCCGGCACGGCTGCTGAACGCCATTCGACGGGGCCGGGCGGATCCAGCTGTCGGCAGACCCGCGAGCGATCTGGCCCTCCTGTCCGGCGACCCGTCGACCGCGGCCGCACTGTACGGTGCGTCGATCCAGCGGGCCGAGCGCGTCGACGAGTGGGCAGGGCTGCACGCGGCGCTGGCCGAAACCAACGGGTCCGGTGTCGCGGAGCGACCCGAGCGCGCCCGCGCCCTGTACCGCTCGCTCGTCGCCGACGACCAGCGGCCGGTGGATCCCGTCGCGGTGGCGCGCTGGTGTGCGGCGCCGGCCCGTCGTTTCTAGGTCGGCTGCAACTCCACGTCGATCTCGATCCGGTGGCGCCGCCGGGCCGCCGCCGTGAACGGGTGGTCGTCGTAGATCCATTCGGCGCTGTGTTGGGCCGCCTTCTCCAGCGCCGCCTGTTCCTGCGGGCCGTCGCTGAGGCTGCGCCCGCTGATGGCGAGGTTCACCTCGGCGGCCACCGCCGCCCAGTGCCGTTCGCCCAGGACCGCTGTCATGTTGCGGTACACGTCCTGGTCGCGCCGGTGGGCCTCGACCACCGCGCCGTCCGCGTACAGTCCATTGGCGACGCTCATCTGCGCGATCAGCGTGAACGGGTTCTGTGACCCGAACACCACTTCGAGCTGACGCGCGGCTTCCTCGGCGAGAACCTGCGCGCCGGCCCGGTCGCCGTCGGCTCGCTGGATCACACTCAGGTCGACCGCCGCGATGAGCGTGAACGGGTGCTGGTTTCCCCACCGCTTCCGGTAGTACTCGTGGACCTTGGCGGCGAGCGGACGGGCCGCGCCGGTCTGGCCGAGCGCCCAGAGGCCACAGGCGAGTTCGAGTTCGCTGGCGATCGCGTCCGGGTGGCGCGGCCCGAGCAAGGTGGCCAGGCGGGTCGCCGACTCCTGCGCGTACGCGTGCGCTGGCACGTACTCGCCCAGCCGCCGCAGGGTGACCGCCAGGTTCTTCACGAGCAGCCAGGTGAGCGGCACGTCCGGCGCGCTGCTGCGCCGCGCGGTGGCGACGTCCTCCAGCGTGTCGCGGGACTGCCTTACCTGACCGGTGTCCCGCAGGTCCCGACCGTAGCTGTCCAGGCTCCAGTCGGTCCGCTGGTCACCGGCACCGAGGTGGCGCCGCCGGCGGGCCAGACTGTCCACGTCATAGGTGAGCGCCGCCCGGGTATCCCCGACCAGTCGCAGCGAGACCGCCAGGTTGTTGACGGCGTTCAGGGTGCGGTCGTGGTTCGGGCCCAGCACCTCGCGGATCAACTCAACGGTCCGCTCGTCCCGCGTCCGCGCCATCGCGAAGTCGCCCCGCTCGCGCTCATCCGCGGCGAGCCCGCCGGCCGCCATCAACGTGTACGGGTGGCGTTCCCCGAGAGTCTTCGTCATCTGCGCGACGACGTCGGAGTCGATCTCGTACGACCGGTCGACCTGGCCGCGGGCGCGGAACACGTTGCCCAGCTCGAAGCGCAACCGCAGCGTCGTGACGTCGTCGGGACCGAACGCCTTCCATTTCGTGAGGGCCTTCTCGGCAAGGTCCAGGCCGCTCTGGTAGTCACCGCGGTACCGGAGGTACTGCACCATGTTGATGCACAGCTCGCGCACGTCCGGCTGGCCCGACTCCAGCGCGCCGGAGGCCTCCAGGTGGGAGCGCAACTCCTCGTAGAGAGCCCAGTTGTCGCGGTCCTCCGGCTTACCCCGGTTGGCCGCCGCGAGCAGCCGGCCGACCAGCTCGCGATTCTCCTGCTGCTCCTCCTGGCGGAGGCTGTCCCGGATGATCCGCTGGGTCAGCCGGTGGACCACCAGGCCCCGGGTGGCGCTGTCGATGCGGGCCAGAGCGTACCGGCCGATCTCGCTGATCAGCGTCGCCTGCATGAGCGGTGAGCGCATTTCCTGGTTGACCCGGGCGAGGATGTCGGAGAGCAGGTCACTCTCGACGATCCGGTACGGGATCGCCTCTGGCGCGAGGAACGCGAACAGCTCCAGCAGGCGCGCCGCCGCCGGATTGTGTTGCCGCAGCCGATCGAACGAGACACGTACCGATCCGGTGGTGGACAGCTGGTCGGGCGGCGCCTCGCGGTCGAGGACCAGCGCGGTCTGCGCGGCCAGCTGTTCGAGGTAGCTCCCGGCCGACATGCCGGTCAGCGACAGCCAGGCCGCTGCCTGTTCCAGTGCGAGGGGCAGGTCGCCGAGGTTGTCGGCGATCCGGCTGGCGTCGCCGGGGCCGAGGCTGGGAACCCGCCGGGTGAGCAGCTCGGTGCTTTCCCCGCGGGCGAAGACGTTCACGTCGAGTGCGGCCAGATGGTACTTCTGCTGCCAGTACGGGTGGCGGCTGGTGACGATGACGTGGCCCGGCCCGCTCGGTAGGAAGTCCTGTAGCTCCTCGGGCAGGTCCGCGTTGTCGAAAACCACCAGCCAGCGGCGAGCCGGATCGCCTCGGCGCAGGTGTTCCTTCACCGCGTCGATCCGCTCGTCGGCGGTGGTGCCGCCACCGAGGCCCAGCCGGACGGCGAGATCGGCGAGCACGGTGCGGACCCGGCCGGTTTGCTCGGCCGAGATCCACCAGACGACGTCGTACGCGGCGGCGAAGCGGTAGGCGTACTCCAGCGCGATCTGGGTCTTGCCGACGCCGTTGATGCCACCCAGCACGATCCGCCCGCCGGCCGGCCCGGTGCCGAGCAACCGCTCACGCAATTCCTCGATCAGCCGGTGCCGACCGGAGAAGGCACTGTTGCGGGACAGCTTGACGTTCCAGTGCGGCGTGGAGAGGGCGGGATAGCGGATCCCCAGGTCCGGCTCGGCGGAGTCGTCACCGACGGCCGCCGGGATGCCGATCGCCCGGCACAACGCGTCCCAGGCCCGGTCGCCACCGATGCCCACGAAATCGACCACACCGCCGTGGTTCATCCCGGCGGGAGCGGGTGTCCCGTCGATCTGTACGGGCAGCAGGAACCCGTTCGTGCCGCCCGGGTCCGCCTTCGCGCACAGCTTGGTCAGGTCGTCGTTTTCCGCGAACGTGTCGTAGTCCCGGGAGATGAGCGCGAGGACGCGGTCGAACTGGGAAACGTCCGGCAGCGGCGCACCGGCGAAATGCAGCACTGGCCGGTGCCCGGCGGCCGCGAGTCGCTGGCCGATCCATTCGGCGTAGATCCGGTCCAGGGGTACATAGTTGATCAGGATCTTCTTTTCCTCTACCGGCTCCGGCAGCTCGAACTGGGTCAGCGCCCTGGTCCGCGCCGCCTCGGCGACAACCGGCGCCCGCAACGCCAGCCCGGTGACCCGGGAGGCGAGGCGCAGGTACGGGGCGAGCAGCGAGTTCTCCTGGTTCGGGCGGTCGGCGATGGTCGCCAGCACCTCTTCGTACGCGTAGTACGGCCGGTACGGCAGCTCGACAGTGCCCCAGTAGGACTCCACCTCGTCGCGGGACGGAAGGTCCAGTATCGCCGTGAAGCTTCGGTGCGCGTAGCTGCGGCCGCGGTCCAGCTTGCGCTGTTCGCCGTCTTCCACCCGGGTCGGCACGGGATAGATCCGCAAGGGCCGCGGCCCGCTCTGCCGCGCCTGCTTCATCGACCGGGCCACCGCGGCGGCACCCTCCACGCTCTGGGTGTTGAGCGTGAAGCAGACCACCACCGTGTCGGGCAGATGCACCGTGCAGATGCCCGCGGTGTCACTCAGGCCGGTGCGGCTGTCGATGAGGACGTAGTCGTATTCGGCGCACATCCGCCGGCGGAGTTCTTCCAGGAACGCGCCTCCGTTGTGGACGTTCCAGAACTTCTCCCAGTCGAAGGTGCTGACGGCGGTCGAGTAGGAGGCCGGCTCCTGGCGCCCGGCACCGACGAAGTCGAGCCGGCCGTCACCGAACTCCCAGTCCAGCGAGACGGCCAGATCGTCGATGTCGGCGAACTCGCCGACATCGAGCGGCTGCTCCGCGTCGACGACCGCCTGCGAGTACCGCCGGACGAGGTCGATCATCCCGTCGGTGGCCCGAAGCTCCTTGTCACGCAGGAAGGGGTGAAAGTATCGGTGCAGACCCGGTGATTCCAGGTCCCAGTCCACGGTCAACACCCGATAGCCGTTCGAGGCCAGAATCCACGCCATGTTGGCGAGCGCCATGGTGCGCCCGGTCCCGCCCTTGTACGAGTAGAACGTAATGATGCGACCGGTGGCACGGTCGGCAGCCTCGGGGCTCATGCCGTCCCACCCGTGCTGTTGGTCTTCACCATCGCGACGTCGTCTCCCGTCTGACGGCGACCCGCGCCGGGCCGGCGGCAAATACAAAGCGGGCGCTCGCCAGCGCCCGGAGATTCCAGCGGCAGGTGCCCCGGGGACAGCGTAGCGGCCGGGTCACCAACCGTCACGGGACTACCGACGGTCCGCCCGGAGTGTACGGGCACGCGGCCACCGTTCCACATGTCGTTGGTCACGGACCCTGAAGAATCGGCCGTTCGGCGACCGGAGCCGACGGGTACCGTGGCTGGGCCGCCTTCAACACCTGATTGCGCCCCGCCTCCAGCACCGTGCCGAGTTCGGCGTCGAAGTCCTCGGGAGTGCGCACGTCCGGGCGGAACATCGCGTCGGCGCGGCCGGCGTAGCCGGCCAGTGCCTGGCGGACCGCGACCCCCAGCTCGGCACCGTTGTCGACGGTCTCCGGATCATTCGCGCTGACCGCGACCAGCACGGCCGTCGACGCCGGGTCGGCATGGTCGACGCCGGCGAGCAGGCGGCGGTGTTCACTCAGCCGTGAGCTCCACGGATCGACCAGCAGCACCAGGATCTCGTTGCCCTTGCCGGCCTGCTCGATCCTCGCCGGCAACTGGGCCAGATCAACCACGTCGGAACTGAACATCCGGTCGGCCGCGACCGCGCTGGCGTGATCGGCCAGCGGGTGATTCAGCGCCGGCCGGAAGGGTGTCCAGTCCTCGGCCCGGACGCCGTAGAAATCAACGACCTCGCGGACCTCCGCCATCTGCTCGCGGGAGCCCGCCGCCACGACGAAATGAACCGTGCTCCGCCCTGACCGCGCGGCGGCCGGCACCCGGTCGGCACCGGAGAACGCGCTGGGGATGTCGGACGGCACCGGCATCGGCCGGTACGGCGGGAGCGGGTGGCGGTCTCCGGCGTCGACCACCCGGCGGGCGATCGACGAGACGACCTCCCGGTACCTGTCCCGCAGGTGCCGGAGGCGCAGGTACTGCCGGAGCGGCCGGTCGGGACGGTCGGGGTCGACCTCCGACAGGTCGAGCGTGATCCCCTCCGCGTCGGGCGTGGGTGCCCACAGGAGAGGCATCAGGGCCGGCGACGGCACACCCGCCTCCTGGGTGTACCGGCGGGCCCGTTCACGGGCGATCCACCAGTGCCGACCGGCGGCGCGGTTCAGAAACAGCCGGGGGGAACACAGCGGGATGAAAACGCGGCAGGTGGCCAGCGCCGCCGCGATGTCGGGCGCCCACGCGTCGCCGTCGGTCGACCCTTCGGACGCCAGAACGCCGATGGGCTCGCGCCGGCCTGGGACCGCCTCGGCGACGGCCCGGCGAAGATCGCCCAGGAAGTCCTCGACATAGCAGTCGTCATCGCCGCGGGCGTGGCTGATCAGGAAGTATGGCGCGCGCTCGTTATCGATCGCCTCCATGCGCCCTTCGGCGATCACACGCTATCTCCTTCGGTCAGGGCGCGCGACGATCCCGCCGGCAGAGAACGCCATTATGGTGGGAGGCCAAGTCGGGTACAACTACGACACCGCTGTCATCAACCCGACACCCGTCGCCGGCATCGGATCGGGTGGCCGATGCCTCCGGCGGGCACCGGCGGGCCACAGTCGGGTGATCGGAACCCCGGCGATTCCGGCCCGGACCACCGCGTGGGCGGTGCTCCCGGGACGGTCGTCGACGACCCCGTCCCACACCGCGATCAACCCGTCGATCCGGCCGACCATTGCCTCGTTGGCGGCGGCGAAGGCTTGGTCGGCGGATCGCTCGAAAGGCATGGACACCACCTGCCGGGCCGAGCCGATCAGGGCGTCGAACCGGCGACGGTTGGCATGCCGGACGGCGGCGACGCGATAGTCGGCGGCCGGGACGATCGCCTCGAACGAACCACCACGGGCCAGTACCGCCTCGGCGAAGATCTGATCCGCACCCTCGGCCAGACAGGTGACTCCGTGGACCGCACCGTAACGGGCGAGAATCGACGACAACTCCGCGCGGATCCGAGCGGCGGTCGGGCGTGGCAATCGGGTATGGCCGGTGATGCCGATGCGAATCACCACGACTGCCTCCCGTCGCCGTCAAGGCCGACCGCACGAAGCGTCGATCACCCCGATCCCGCCGACGACGTTGTCGACTTGTCCAACAGGGTAACGGGTCCTGGCATATCGACCGCAGGATATTGATCAAAATCTAAACTGCCCACAATGCCGTATGCCACAGGGCTGTTGTAACGATTGTTGTGTACTTGTTACGCTAGCTGATCTTTTCTTGTGCGGATCACACCTCACGAAGCTCGTCGCCGGTGCCGAGCCCAGCCCCGCCCGCCAGCCGCCAGGAGCTGCGACCACCGGAAGTTGGTTTTGATGTCGATCGAAGACGTGGTTGTAACTTCTGACCTCGCCGTTCTTCGCCGTCTCGCCCCCACCCTGGTTGACGGACTCGCGCCCGAGGCCGACAACGATTCGGCGCTCGACGCGGCCATCCGCCGAGCGACACAGCTGACGGACGCCGGGGAGCAGGCCGAGATCGCACCGTTCAACAGCGCCACCTGATGGCCGGGCCGGCGGGTGTGTCGATGCCGCCGGGCGGCGGCCGGTCGGAAGCGCCCCGGCCGTTTCGACAGATCGTGCTCAAAATTCATAGCCGGTGCAATCTGGCCTGTGACCACTGCTATGTGTACGAAAGCATCGATCAGACCTGGCGGGACCGTCCGGTGGTGATGAGCCGGCGGACCGTCGACCTGGTCGCCGGCCGGATCGGGGAACACGCCCGCCGGCACGCGCTGCCGCGGCTGGGGATCGTCCTGCACGGCGGGGAGCCGCTGCTCGCGGGGACCGACCTGATCGGGTACACGGTGTCCGCCATCCGTACCGCCGTTCCGCCCGCCACCAGCGTGTCGTTCACCGTGCAGACCAACGGCCTGCTGCTCACCGAGACGACACTGACGGCGCTGTCCCGGCTCGGCGTGACCGTCGGCGTCAGCCTCGACGGCGACCGGGCCGCGAACGACCGGCACCGTCGCTACGCCAGCGGACGCGGCAGCTACGCGTCGGTGGCGGCGGCCCTACGGCTGTTGGACGAGCCGCGCTTCCGCCCGATGTATCGCGGCATCCTGTGCACGGTGGATCCCGCCAACGACCCGGTGGCCACGTACGAACACCTCATCGGATTCGCACCGCCGATGATCGATCTCCTGCTGCCGCACGGCAACCACACCAACCCGCCACCCGGACGCGGGTCCGACCTCGGCCGGTCGCCGTACGCCGGCTGGCTCGTCGCCGTGTTCGACCGCTGGTTCGACGCGCCGCGCCGGGAGACCGGCATCCGGCTGTTCGACGCCGTGATCGATCTGCTGCTCGGGCTGCCGAGCGGGTCCGAAATGGTCGGGCTCGATCCGGTCGACATCGTGACGGTGGAGACCGATGGATCGCTGGAACAGGTCGACGCGCTCAAGACCACAGCGGACGGTCTCGCGGCCACCGGCCTGCACCTGGCCGACCATCCACTCGACGTGGCCGCCGACCATCCCGGGATCAGGGCGCGCCGAGCGGGCGTCGCCGCGCTGGCCGCCGACTGCCGGCGGTGCACGCTGGTCACGGTGTGCGGCGGCGGGCTGTACGCACACCGGTACCGGGCCGGCACCGGCTTCGCCAACCGGAGTGTCTACTGCCCCGACCTGTTCCACCTCATCCGGCACATCCACGCCCGGGTCGCCCGCGACCTGTCCGCCCGGTCAGCCGGTGCGGCCTGACCGCACGCCGGCATGGCGGTTGGTCGCGATCCACCACTGCGCGTAGTCCACGGCCATGACGAGCGGAAACAACCGCGTCGCCGCCGCACCGACCCGGCTGTGCCGGACGGCACCGGTGTGGCGTTCGAAGTCGTCACCCAACCGGCCGAAGTCCGAATCGTCGAGATCGACGTCCCGGTACGTGAGCCAGCGCCGGCCGTCCGGGGTCGCGACGGCGCACGCGTAGTCGCGGTACGGCGGGTCCGGCTGGCGGTACTCGGCCAGGTGGAAGGCGGTCACCCGGGGGTACCCGACGCCCAGCAGCAGCACCCGCGCGCCACCCGCCGCGAGCTTCGCCAGCGGCGACGCCTCGCCGAGGTGACAGTCGAGCCGGTGATCCGCCATGAGCGTGCCCGCGTGCGCCCCGAACGCGGCGAACGAACTCTGCGGGTGGCCGCTGCGCGCCGCTCCCGGCCAGGTCCGTACCCGCTCCGCGACGACACCAACCCCGTCGCTCGGGGTGACCGCCGGGTCGTACCCGGGAAGGGTGTCCCGGATGACCGGCCACCACGACTCGGGTACCGGCGGGTCCCAGGTGGACGGATCCCGGTTGCCGGCGGTCATCGCCGGGACCACCAGGGTGCCTTCCGGGCCGAGGACGTCCAGGAGCGCCTGTACGACGGCCATCGCCCCGCCGCACACCCACCCGACGGCCCGCAGCGACGAATGGACGAGCACGGTGTCGCCGGCGACCAGCCCGCAGCCGGCGAGGTCGGCGGCGAGCGTGACCCGGGTGTTCGGGGCGGCTCCGGAGCGCCTGTCGCCCATTTGCGCACTCATTCGCAGGCCGGCCAAATGAATAGATTCACGTCGTACAGTAAAACTAAGATTGCTCTGCGTTGTCAGTACCCGCGGAGGTGAACCGATGTCCACTTCCGACCGCCGCCGCCTCCGCCAGACCTTCGTCGCCGCCTGGCGATTCGCGTTTCCGCTGGCCGCGCTGGTGGCGCTTGTGCTGGGTTACCTCGGCCTCCGGCAGCACCTCGCCGGCCAGGACGAATACTCACACCGCTTCTGGGACATCGTCTACGACGACCTGCAACTCTTCGTAATGGGCTCACCCCCGCTGGACAACGGCGGCGATTTTCCCATCACCCTGCAGATCGCCCGGTTCGCCGCACCCGCGGTCGCCGTGTACGCGCTGTTCGAGGCGGCCCGGGTCCTGTTCGCGGCCGAACTCGTCCGGGCCGGCGCCCGCTTCTCCCGCCGCCACCAGGTGATCTGCGGGGACAGCGCGGTGGCCCGCGCGCTGGCCGCCCGGCTCACCCAGGAAGGCAACCGCGTGGTGATGGTGGCCGGCGACGGGACGGCACCGGTCCGGCGCCGGCTGCTCGCATTGCCAGGGGAGCCGACCGACGCCGAGGTGCTCCGCGCCGCCGGTGTCACCCGCGCCCGGTCCCTGTACGTGTGCAGCACCGACAGCGCCCGTAACCTGGAGATCGTGCTGTCGGCCGCGGCCGTGGCGGCGCCGCGCCGGACCAACCTCGACGTGCACGTACAGATCGACGATCCGGAACTGTGCCTGGCTTTGCAGGCCCGCCGGCTCGGGCTGGCGTCGTCGGACCGGCTGCAGGTCAACTTCTTCAACCCGCACGAGCTGGCGGCCCGCCGGCTGCTGGCCGAGCAGTCGCCGCCGGCACCGCCGGACCGGCCGGTCCAGATCATGGTCGTGGGCGCCACCTGGTTCGGCACCTCGCTCATCGTGGAACTGGCCCGGCACTGGCGGCTGCACCACCAGCGGTACCAACCGGAACTGATCGTCGTCGACGACGCGGCGGCAGCGGCGGTGCAACGGATGTGCCGGCTGTTCCCGTTCCTGCCCGAGGCCTGCCGCCTCACCACGTTTGACCGGCCGGTGACCACGCTGCTCGACGGTGACCTGCCCTGCGACCCGCCGGACCAGGCGTACCTCTGCTGTTCCGATGAGACGGTCAGCCTGAAGCTGGCGCTCACGATGGATCATTTCTGGCGCAGCGGCCCGCGTTCGGTGGTCGTCCGGCTCAGCCGGTTGGGCGGACTGAGCCACGCGTTCCGGGCCACCAGGGTGGGTCCGCTGCTCGACCCGGTCTCCGGCAAGCTGCACATCTTCGACGCGCTGCGCGCCGGCAGCGACCCGACACTCGTACAGGACAGCCTGGTGGAACGCCTCGCCCGGGCGATCCACGACCGGTACCTCAGCGCGCGGCTGACGAGCGGCGCCGAGCCGGACAGCACACCGGCTACGCGGGAATGGTCGCGACTGTCCGAGGAGATCAAAGCCGCCAACCGGGCGCAGGCCGCCGATGTCGGGCAGAAGCTGCACGAGATCGGCTGCGCCCTGGCGCCGAACCCGGTGTGGGGTACGCCCGCGTTGATCGATCCGGATCGGCTGGAACATCTCGCGATCAAGGAGCATGACAGGTGGTGCGCCCACATGCGGGACCAGGGCTGGCGGTACGGTCCCCACCGCGACGACGCCGCGAAACGACACCCGGATCTCATCGGCTGGACCGAGCTTCCGGAGGCCAGCCGGGACAAGGATCGCGAGGCGGTGCGCGGGCTGCCGCAGTTCCTGTCCGACGCCGGATTCCAGATCGTGCGATTAGGACCGGACGAGTGGCCGACCAGGCTGTCAACCCACCAGTAGCACCGCGCGGCGGCACCGGCCGGGCAGACGCGCTTCATTCGCGCGTCACCCTAACGGCCGGTATGTTGCCTGTCGGTTTCGATCTATATACTTTGCGTGAAGCGGCGCCGTTCGCCGCGGACTGGCGTCAGCAACGCCACGCCCGGGTCGGAGGACGTGTGCTGTATTTTTTCCTCAGCTACGCTCGCGGCGACGACGACGTGTACGTTGAGCGTTTTTTCCAGGACCTGTGCACCGAGGTGCGGGTGCTCACCGGCGCGCGCCGCGACGAGAAGGTCGGTTTCTTCGACAACGACAGCATGGAGCTGGGCACCGAGTGGCCGCAGGCGCTGGCCACCGCGCTGGCCACCTGCCAGTCGTTCCTCGCGCTCTACTCCCCCGCGTACTTTCTGAGCGAGCCGTGCGGCAAGGAGTGGTCGATCTTCCGGGAGCGGGCCCGGCAGCACGAGCACGACGCCGGGGTCGCCACGTCGGCGCTGATACCGCTGTTGTGGGTGACCCCGCCGCAACTGCCCCCGGCGGCACAGACGCTCCAGTACACCAACCACAGCCTCGGCTCGGCGTACAACAGCGGCGGCCTGCGCCAGCTCCTGCGGTTACAGCGCAACCGGGACGCCTACCTGGAGTTCGTGTCCGCGCTGGCGGCGCGCATCGTCGGGTCGGCGCACCGGCACACGGTGCCCGAGCTGATCGAGGTGCCGGACTTCGACGCCGTGCCGAGCGCCTTCCATGACAGTCCGGTGCCGGCGCCGGCCCAGGCCTCCCCCTCACAGGTCGTCCACTTCGTCGTCGCGGCGACCACCCGGAGCGAGGCACACTCGTTCCGCGCCGACACCAGGTACTACGGCGACCGGCCGCACGACTGGGCGCCGTACCGGCCGGGTCACGACAGCCCGCTGTGCGAGTACGCGACCCGGGTGGCGGCCCGCAGCCGGTTCCACGCGGCCGTCGCCACCATCGACGAGCTCGACGACCGCATCATGGAGGCCCGCCGGCACAACCAGATCGTGGTGCTGCTGGTCGACGCGTGGAGCACCAAAGTGGATCGCCACCGGCGCAGGCTGCGCGAGTACGACCAGCGCAACGAACCCACCACGGCGGTGCTCATTCCGTGGAGCCACGAAGACGACGAGACCTCGCACAACGTGGAGCTCGCCGAGCTGGTCCGGGAGACGTTCCTGAACAACTCGCTGCGCCGTGACGACATGATGTTCCGGCCGAACGTACTCAGCCACGAGGCGTTCGTCGCCGACCTTCCGGTCGTGCTCGAGGTCGCCCGGAACAGGGTCTTCACCCGAGGCACGGTCTACCGCCGCCCGCCGGAGCCGCCGGGCCAGCGACCGATCCTGGAAGGTCCATAGGAGGCTCCCATGACGAACCCGTCCCGGCCCGACCCACCGGCAGCCGGCCAGATCGTGACCTTCTACTCGTACAAGGGCGGCACCGGGCGGACGATGGCGGTCGCCAACATCGCGTGGATCCTGGCCAGCGCGGGGCAGCGGGTTCTCGTCGTCGACTGGGACCTGGAGTCTCCCGGCCTGCACCGGTACCTGCATCCGTTCCTGCTGGACAAGGACCTCAAGTCGTCCGCCGGGCTGATCGAGATGATCCGGGACTTCGCCGCCGCGACGATGGAGCCCGGACGCGACGGCGACGAGCACTGGGTCGCCGAACGCGCGCAGGTTCTCACGTACGCCACGTCGCTTGAGTGGACCTTTCCGGTTGGCGGCGGGATCGACCTGCTGCCCGCGGGCCGGCAGGACCAGTCGTACTCGCGCAGTGTCAGCACGTTCGACTGGCCGAGCTTCTACGAGCGGCTCGGTGGCGGCGCCTTCATCGACGCGCTCGGGCAGGACATGCGCCGCCACTACGACTACATCCTGATCGACAGCCGGACCGGCCTGAGCGACAGCGCCAGCATCTGCACCGTGCAACTGCCCGACATCGTGGTCAACTGTTTCACCCTCAGCACGCAGAGCATCGACGGCGCGGTGGCCGTCGCCCGGTCGATCCGGTCCCAGCGCGGCCGCCGCCCGGTCCGGATCCTGCCGGTACCGATGCGGGTCGAGGATGCCGAGCAGACCAAGCTGGAGTCCGGTCGCGACTACGCCCGGCACGAGTTCGCGCCGTTCCTGCGCGACCTCACGACCGACGAGGCCAACCGGTACTGGGGCGACGTGGAGGTCCCGTACAAGCCCTTCTTCGCGTACGAGGAGATCCTCGCGCCGTTCGCCGACCGGCCGATGCTGGAAAACTCGCTGCTCGCCGCGTTCGAACGGCTGACCCGCACGCTCACCGACGGCCGGGTCGACGAGATGCCCGCGATGGACGAGCGGGAACGCCGGCGCTGGCTGCTGGAGTTCGAGCGGCCCCGCCCGACCGCGACGTCCGACGTGGTGGTCAGCTACGCCGCGGTGGACCGGATGTGGGCCGAATGGATCGCCGCCGAGCTGGGCGAGTCCGGCCTGCGGGTCGGCCTGTACGACGTCGACTTCGCCGCCGGGCCGAACTTCAACGAGGAGATCGAACGGGTGCTCGGCACGGCCAGCCGGGTCCTCGTCCTGCTGTCCCGCGACTACGCCAGCTCGCCACAGGCGGCACCGTTCTGGGAGCTGGTCAGCCGGCGCGAGGTCGGCGACCGGCCGGTGCTGGTGCCGATCCGGCTGGACAGCACCCGGCCGACCGTACCGTTCACCGACCGGGTCCCGATCGACCTCGTCGGCGCCTCGGCCGAGCGGGCGCATGAGGTACTGCTGACCGCGCTCGACCGGCCGGCACACATCGGCGGCGCACGGTCGGCGGAGGCGGGCCGGCGCGGCCCCCGGTACCCGGCGACGCTCCCCCCGCACTGGAACGTCCCCCAGCGCAACAACGCGTTCACCGGCCGCGGCGCGATCCTGGAGGAGCTGCGCGACCGGCTCTCGGCGAGCGTGACCGTGGTCGTGCCGCAGGCGCTGTACGGGCTGGGCGGCGTGGGCAAGACCCAGGTCGCCCTGGAGTACGCGTACCGGTTCGCCGCGAACTACGACCTGGTCTGGTGGATCTCCGCCGAGCAGCCGCAGCTGATCCGCTCGTCGCTGGCCGAGCTGGGCACCGAGCTGCACCTGCCCACCGGCGAGAACATGAACGACAGCGTCCGCATCGTGCTGGACTCGCTGCGCCAGGGTCGCCCGTTCAGCCGGTGGCTGCTGGTCTTCGACAACGTCGACGAGCCGGACGAGGTTCGGGAGTTCATCCCGCAGGGCGCCGGGCACGTCCTGCTGACCTCACGCAACCAGGCGTGGAACAGGGAGGCCCGCGCGGTCGAGATCGACGTCTTCGCCCGCGACGAGAGCGTCCTGTTCCTGACCAGGCGGGTGCCCGGGCTCGACCATTCGGACGCGGCGAAGGTCGCGGAGCGGCTCGGCGACCTGCCCCTCGCGATCGAGCAGGCCGCGGCCTGGCTCACCGCGACCGGCATGCCGGTGGAGCGCTACCTGGAGCTGCTCGACACCCAGCTGCTGCGGATGCTCGACGAGAACCCGCCGGCCGGCTACGACAAGACCACGGCCGCCACCTGGCTGCTCTCGCTTGACCGGCTGCGCCGGCACACCCCGGCCGCGGCGAAGCTGCTCGAGGTGTGCGCGTTCTTCGCGCCGGAGGCGATCCCCACCACGCTGCTCTACAGCTCCCGGTTCACCAGCGTGCTGCTGCCGTTCGACCCGACACTGCGCGACCCGATCCTCCAGGGCCGCCTGGTCCGCGAGATCGGCCGGTACGCGCTGGCGAGCGTGGACTCGGCGCAGACCACGGTACAGATGCACCGGCTGGTCCAGGCCGTCGTGCAGGACAGCCTGTCCCTCGACGACCGGGCTGAGAACCGCCGGCAGGTGCAGGAGATCCTGGCCGCCGCCGGTCGCGGCGACCCGGACACGCCGGAGAGTTGGCCCGCCTACGCCCGGCTCTGGCCACACATCCGCCGGTCGGGCGCGCTGGCCTCGGCCGACCCGGAGGTCCGCCAGCTGGTCATCGACATGGTCCGGTACCTGTACCGACGGGCGGACTTCACAAGTAGCCGGGACCTGGCGACCGAGGCGCTCGCGTTGTGGCGGGCGGACGAGTCCGTCGGCGAGGATCCCACTACGCTGCTGCTCTGCTTCCACCTCGGCAACGCGCTGTGGTCACTGGCCGACTACACCAGGGCACTCCAGGTGGACGAGCACGCCGTGAACCGGCTGGGTGAGCTGGTCGGGCCGGACCACGAGTACAGCATCATGGCGGCCGGCGGCCTGGCTGCGGATCTGCGGGCGCTCGGCCGGTACGAGGACGCCCGCGCGCTGGACGAAGTCAGCCTGGCCCGAGCGCAGGAGACCTTCGGTCAGTATCATCACCGGACCCTGATGATCGCCGGCAACCTTGGCGTATGCCTCCGGATGCTGGGCAACTTCGAGGCGGCCGCCGCCATTGACGAGGAGACTCTGGCCAGTCGACGCCGCTACTTCGGGGATCAGAATCCAAACACGCTCCTCAGCGCCGCCAATCTGGGCAATGATCTTCGCGCGCTCGGCCGCTTCCTGGAGTCCCGTTCACTTCTGGAGGCCACGCTCGCCACGTCACGAACCCTCTTCGGCGACGACCACACCGACACCCTCCGGGCGGCCAAGCACGTCTCGGTGACCCTCCGGAAGGTCGGCGAGTTCCAGGCCGCGAACGATCTGACGATCGACACGCTCAGGCGCTATCTGGAGGTGACCGGGCCGGATCACCCCGATACGCTCTCCTGCCTGATGAACCGCGCCTGCGAGGAGTCCGCGCTCGGCGACAGCCAGGCGGCGGTGGCCACCGCGCGAGCCGTGATCGACGGGTACTCCGAGGTGTACTCCGAGGCCCACCCGTTCCTGCTGGCGGGGTTGAACAACCTGGCGGTGTTCACCCGGCTCAGTGGCGATCACGCCGCGTCCCGTGCACTGATCGAGCGGGCGATCGCCGGCTTCCAGGCGACGCTCGGCAACCGCCACCCGTACACCGCGTCGTGCCAGATCAATCTCGCCAACGCCTACTTCGAACTGGCCGAGTACCCGACCGCGTTGCGGATCGACGACGAGACGTGCCGGCTGCTCGGCGAGGTGCTCGGGCCAGACAATCCGGACACGCTCGCGGCTGCCGCCAACCTGGTGGTGAGCCGGCGGACGGCCGGCGACCTGGCCGGCGCCCGCGCGTTGTTCGACGACACGCTGGCGCGGAGCCGGCGGATACTGGGGGACAACCACCCGAACACGATCGCACTCCGTGAAGGTCGGCGACTGAACTGCGACATTTCGCCGCCCCCGTTCTAGCCGGCGCGGCGCTAGATGCTCGACTGGAACGCGGACACCTGATGCTGCTCGCGGCGGCTCGCGTCGAGCACGCGGCGGATCGAGCCGGCCAGCACGGCGGGCACACGGCTGTCCGGTGACAACAGCGAGCGCATCGGCACCCTGTCGGCAGCCGCTAACTCGCTCTCGACGTCATCGCTTGCGTCGAGAACGCCCGCACGGTCCATCCCCAGCTCCTGTTCGCGGCCCGGTGTCACCGCACGGTTAGTAACCGGACCATGTCAGATCGTATGAGAAAGTCAGCACCATCCGCCCGCGAATCGGGCGAAAGGTTCCCTGTGCCCGGGCAAACTAACCAGGGAGGCCTGGAAAAGTTACCCCCAACGAGCGGCAACGGTTCATCAGATCTCTGGCTGATCGAGCTGTCCGGTCGTCCAATCACGCCCGCACCACCGGACCACAGATCCGTCACGGCGATCGATGGCGCGAGTCCACAATGTACTCGACCGAGGCTAGATCAACAAGCCGGGCGAACAACCGCTTCCAGGTGTATCTGACCAGGTCAGGGCGGGTATAGAGGAACCGCACCGACACCGATCCGAGATCACTGACCAAGTTACCCGCCGGTTCCGCGGCCACGGCGAGCCCGACCCAGGCGTCCCAGTCGTCAGGGTCACCGCGGAGCCGGCCGAGGTAGCCGGCCACGGCCACTGCGTGATCACCCGCCAGCAGCGCGCGATCCGCCGGATCCGCGCCCGCCGGCAACCCGCCGTCGACCAGGTTCGCTCTGATCATGCCGACCAGCCCCGGCAGCCCGGCCGGGGTGGCTTCGTCGCCGGCAGGCCGCAGGATCCCGCGCGGCCCGGCGTCGGCGACCGGCCGGCCGTCGCGTACCGCGGCCACGAACCGGGCGGCCTCGTCGCCGCCGGGCTGCCAGTTCCGCAGCTTCCACCGGACCGCCTGGGCGAGGACCATCGCCGCGACACCACGGTCGACGTCGGGTGGGACCGGATCGGCCTGCCAGGAGTCGAGGGTGGCCCGGAGTCCGGCGACGAACCGCTCGCCCTCCGGGGTCAGCTCGCCACAGTCGGCCAGGGTCCCGGCCGCGATCCGGTTCTGCTCGCGCCAGTACGCGTACTCGACGGTCGCCAGCCGGTCTCCGGACCTGTCCCGGCGCACCCGCCAGTAGTCGGTGACCCCGGCATGCGCGTACACACCTTGCAGGAGTTGCCCGACCGGCCGTGGGTCGAGTCGCCACGGTGCGTGGTAGCGCCCCTTCGGGTCGGCGTGGTGAAGATCGACGAGGTCGAGCAACGCGCCCAGCTTCGCGTGCTGGAACTCGTGGATGAGCAGCAGCGCCAGCTCCTCCGCGGTGCTCGGGAGGGCCAGCGCGACCGATCCGCTGGCCTGCCGGGAAGCCGCGCTCACGTTGCCGTCGGGCCCCGGGTCGGCCAGCGGCACCACGCTCCGCAGCCCGATCCGCATCGCGCCGGCGTGGGCCGGGTGGTGGGCGACGATGAGCCGCCACGCGTCCACCAGCCGGGCGGCGAACCGGTCGGCGGCCACACGGTCCAGCAGCGGTGCCGGTCGCCACTGGTAGCAGTGCCGGTACGGATCCTGGTCCTCCAGGATCACCGCGTATCCCGGCTCCAGTTCGATGGTGCGCGAGGCCACCCACCCGGGAGCACCGACGCGGCCGGGTGTCACGCGGACCGGACCCGGTCCCACCCCGACCGCGAGGCCGACCCCGGGCAGGCACAGGTCACCACCGAACGTCGGCACCTCAAGGTCGAAGTCGACGCCGGCCCGGACCGCCGCCGCGGCCGCCAGCGCCGCCACCCGGGCCAGGTGCCCGGTGCCGGCCGGGCGACTCAGGCAGAGCGTGGCCCAGGCGTCGACGTGCGGGAGGCTCAGCACGTCGTCGACGACCTCGGGATGCGTCCGCTCCACGTCGACCAGCAGGTCCAGCGCCGGATCGAGGGCGGCACGCAGCGGGCCGGGCACCGTGTCGAGCAGCCCGGCGAGCAGCAGCTTGCGCTTGGCGAGCTGGCCGGCGCGCAGGACCGCCAACGCCCCCGGGTCGCCGTACCCGGCCGCCAGACCGTCGAACTGCGCGGCGGTCAACGTGTACCGGTCGGTGATCATCGCGGTGCCAGGTCCGCGTGTACCCGGTCGCCGATGTACGTGATCAGGCGGAGCAGGTCGGCACAGTACACCGACGGGTTGTCGAAGAGCGTGGTCGCGTCGTACCGGTGGGCGCGCAGACCTCCCCCGCACACCGGCCCGACCGGGCAGGCCCGGCACGCCGCCGCCAGCCGTACCGGTGCCGCCTCGGCCAGGTAGCCGAGCACGTCGTCGAGGCTATGCGCGCCGACGTCGAGACCGGTGCCGGCCAGCCCCTCGGCGGCGGTCTTCAGCGCGTCACTCTGCTCGTACGTGCCGTCGGTCTCCACGGTGACGATGCCCGGCACGTCGCCGCCGATCGACTCGGTCCCGCTGGGGCCGCCGAGCAGCCGCGAAATGATCGACTCGAACAGCCGGATCCGGGTGGTCTCCTCCGGCTCGGCGTACCAGGTGTCGAAGACCGCGATCAACCAGTCCGCGTACGTGCCGGTGCCGGCGGGGCGGGGTGGCGGATTGGACCAGTTGCCGTGGGGGAGCAACAGGTCGAGCGCGGGTGGGTCGAACCCGCGTAGCGCCCGGTACACCTCGACCGGGTCGTTACGCAGGTCGATCGTGCACAGCAGCCCCGCGTACAGGTCGCGGTGTTCGGGCCGGGTCAGCAGGCCCAGCCCGGCGACCACCCGATCGTGCGATCCGCGCCCGCCCGCGTACCGCCGGTTGCGGTCGTTGGCCGTGGCGTCGCCGTCGATGCTCACCCCGACCCGCACCCCGTACCCATGGAACAGGTCCAGGTACGCCTCGTCCAGCAGTACCCCGTTGGTCTGGACCGAGAACCGAACGGCTGGGACAGCCGCCCGGATCGTGTCCAGCACGCCAGCCACCGCGTCGTGGCCGGCGAGAAGCGGCTCGCCGCCGTGCAGGACGACGTCGATCGAGCCGAGCCCGTGCCGGCTGACGTGCTCCCCGATCCGCTCGGCCACCCGGGCGACCAGGTCCGGGGCCATGGCAACCGGGCGCTGCCGCCAGGTCTGGTCCACGCTCTCGTACACGTAGCAGTACCGGCACGAGAGGTTGCAGCGGCTGTGCAGCTTCAGCACGACCTGCCGGACGACCGTCACCCCGGCATCCTCCCAGCATTGCCGGCCGAGCGCGCCAACCCGCGACTGCGCGCGTGTCCCCGGCTACGCGGCCATCCACGCCGAGCCGCCGAGGCCCGCCACCGGTGTGGCGTCGTGGTTGGTGAGGGCGAGGCGGGTGTGGAGGGTGGTGTGGTTGGCGATGGCGGTGTAGTAGGCGTGGCGGCGGCGGGCGACGCAGCCGTCGGGGCGGGTGGGGGTGGGGGTGAGGTCGGGGTCGAGGTGGGTGTTGAGGCCGTCTTTGAGGAGGATGAGGGCTTCGGCGCGGAGTTGGGAGACGCGGGATTCGGTGACGCCGAGTTCTGCGGCGATGTCGGTCATGGGGCGTTCGTGGAAGAAGTAGGCGGTGATGACGTGGCGGAGTCGGTCGGGGAGGGCGGTGATGGCGTGGTGGAGGTAGCCGATGCGTTCGCGGTGCAGGATGAGGTCTTCGGGGCCGGGGGTGCGTTCGGGGACCATGTCGTCGGCGGTGCCGGCGGTGAAGCCTTGCAGGGAGAGGACGACGGCGCGTTGGACGTCGTCGTCGGTGGCTTTGAGTTCGTCGGTGGTGATGGCGAGGGTGGTGGCGAGTTCGTCGGGGGTGGGGGTGCGGCCGAGGGTGTTGGTGAGGTGTTGGGTGGCGGTGTCGATGCGGCGGGCGCGGTGGCGGACGGAGCGGGAGGCCCAGTCGAGGCCGCGGAGTTCGTCGAGGAGGGCGCCGCGGATGCGGGCGGTGGCGAAGGAGCCGAAGGGGGTGCCGCGGGTGGGGTTGTAGTTTTTGGCGGCGGTGGCGAGGGCGGCCATGCCGGCGGAGACGAGGTCTTCGCGGCAGACGTGGGCGGGCAGGCGGGTGAGCATTTCGCGGACGAGGTGGCCGACGAGGGGGAGGTGGCTGCGGACCAGGTCGTCGAGTTCGCGGCCGGACAAAACAACAGGAGCAGCAGCAGCAGACGCGGTCATCGAATATCCCCCTCGTGTCGGCGGCCCTGGGTGGCGGCGCACCGGCTGACAAGAGGAACTTTCGACTACTCGGGGTACTCCTCGTGGTCACGTTCGGTTGCTGATCGGTTGTAAGGCGACCGAATCACTAAGGCAGAACCGACCCAAGACGATGAACGAGGCAGAAAAGCCCCAAAAGGGGCTCGTCGGCGTGCGTCAACGCACGCCTCGTACCCAGTTGAAGAAATCGACCACCCACTGGGTCTGCTCCAGATAGGCGATTCCGGCTGCGGCGAGGAACAGGCCGGTGATAGCGTGCGCGCCCTTCGCGCTGCGCCGGGTGCGACCCATCCGCTGCACCAGCACGATCCGGCCGACCAGCCGGGAGACCGCGAACACGCCGGCCGCCACCACCAGTACAAGGAAGAAAGCGAACAGCGGCGTCGCCAGCTTGCCGCGGGTGCTCGCCGCCCAGATCCCCCAGCAGATGAACGCGAAGAACGCCCCGATCCCGGACAGCTCCCAGCCGCGTTTCAGGATCCGCGGATCCTCCTTCGGCCGGGGTTGCCAGTCGGCCGCGTCGTCGCCGGGACGCATCACGGAGTCGGTCGGGTCGACGCGCTTGGGAGGCGGCACCGCCGCGCGTCCCCGGATCTGGGACGGCACGCCGGAGGATCCCGCCGGCGACACCGGGCGCGCCGCAGCCACCCGTTGCTGCTCACCGGTATGGCTGTCGGGCATCCGGGACCGCCCCTCCGGCGGTTGGGGGCCGCCGCCCGCAAGCCGGGTCGGGGCCGGCGACCCGTTCGCGGAAGCCAACCGGGTCGCCGCGGGTGCGCCGCTCGCGGCCGCGGCGCTCACCCGAGCGGAAGGACCTCCGGGGGTACCCACGGACGCCCGCAACTCGACGAGTTCGCGCTCCAGCTTCTCGATCCGCTGGAACGCCTCGGTCTCGGTGCCCGCCACCGGCGGCCGGGCCTTGGCCCGTCCCACCACCCGCTGGGTCTCCGGCTCGCCCCAGTCGACGCCGACGTCCGGGATGCCGCTGCGGCGCACCAGGTCGGCGAGGCGCTCGACCCACCCGGGCAGCTCCCGGGTGTCCGGCCGGTCCCCCGGCCGGTCGGCGAGCAGTTGGTGCAGGTGGTCACGCAACGCGGGGACCTGTTCGAGCATCGGGTGCCGGCGCAGGACCGACCACGGCGGTGGGGACTCCTCGCCGGCCTGTGAGGGGCGACCCGGCTCGCGCGGATAGTCGCCGGTGACCAGGAAGTAGGCGACGGCACCGAACCCGTGTACGTCGTACGCGGGACTGACCTGGGACACCCCGCCGAACGCCTCCGGGCCGCCCGACTCCGGCGTGTACGCGATCTGGGTGATCTCCTCGGGCCGCCAGTACCGGGCCCCGGTGAAGTCGATCAACCGGACGTCGCCGGTCGCCAGCACCATCACGTTGGACGGCTTGACATCCATGTGCAGCACCGGGGTCGCGCCGGACTCCTGCGGGTAGTGCAGGGCGCGCAGCACGCCGGCGAGGGTGGACAGCGCCACGATCCCGTTGAGCCGGCGCGCACCGGACGCGAGGCCGGCCCGGTCGGCGACGTACTCCCGCAGGTTGATCCCGTGCAGGTAGTCGTACACCTGGTAGGGCACCGCGTCGTCGGGGGCCGGCGGCTGGTCGGGGCGGTGCGGTGGCGGACCGTAGAAGCCGTCGGAGCGGCGGCAGATCGCCGGGACGCCCCGGTTGTTGAGGTCCATCAGGGCGGCGTCGCCCTTGTCCCACGAACGCAGCTCGTCCACGAGCGGCCGGCGCGGATCGACCCGGAAGACCTTCACCGTGAGTGGCGCCGAAGTCACTCCACCGCACAGCCGAACCGCACGGTACACATCCGCCTGACCCCCGGACCCGAGGTGCGCGACGAGCCGGTAGCGCTGGTGGGTCTCCGGCAGCGGACCCGCCGGGCCGCACACCAGGTCCAGCAGTCGCGTACCGTTCGCAGTCATCCAACCTCCCCTGGGCGAATCCCAGCGTAACCGGCGTGCAAATAGGCTCGCGGCGACGCGCGCCGAGCGGGTAGACAGAGCCGGTGAGTGCTGACCCGTACACCCTTCGCACATTGGAAACACCTGACGACTTCACATACGTGTGGCAGGTGCTCGCGGATGCGTTCGGCCAGGACCTTTCTGACGACGAGGCCGAGCGCGAGCGGCTGGTGTTCGAGCCGGACCGCGCCCACGTCATCGACCACGATGAGGACGGCCCGGTCGGGACGGCCGCCGCGTTCACCCGCGAGGTGACCGTGCCCGGGGCGGTGCTCCCCGGCGGCCATGTCACCCAGGTCGGCGTCCGGCAGACCCACCGGCGGCGGGGCCTGCTGACCCGACTGATGCTGCATCAGCTGCGCGACATCCGGGAGCGCGGCGAGCCCGTCGCGCTGCTGTGGGCCAGCGAGGGCCGGATCTACCAGCGGTTCGGGTACGGGTTCGCCGGCCAGCGGCACAGCATGACCATCGACACCCGGGAGGCGCGGCTCATCCGGCCGGCGATCCCTGGAGCGGGCCGGCTGCGCGAGGCGGCTCCGGAGCAGTTCCGGAAAGAACTTCAGCAGGTGTACGAGCGGGTGCGCGCCGACTACCCCGGCCGGTCGAGCCGCGACGAGAGCTGGTGGAGCTGGCGACTGGCCGATGCGCCGTCGTCGCGCGGTGGGTTCAGCCGGACCCACGCCCTGATCTACGAGACCGGGCCGGGCGCGGACGGGTACGCGTTGTGGCGGCGCAACGGTGCCTGGGAGGACATCGGCCCGAAGAACGAGCTGCGCGTCGGCGAACTGGTCGCGGCGACCCCGGAGGCATACCTGGCGCTGTGGGAGTACCTGCTGGGCGTCGACCTGACCCGCAGCGTGCGCTACCACTTCGCCGCCGCCGACGAGCCGCTGCGGTACCTGGTGAACGAGCCGCGGGCGCTCGGCGCGCAGGTCGGCGACTCGCTGTGGATACGGCTGGTGGACGTGCCGGCGGCGCTGTCGGCCCGGCGCTACACAACACCCGTCGACGTCGTGTTCGACGTGACCGACGCGCTGCTGCCCGAGAACGCGGGCCGGTGGCGGCTGACCGGCGACCGGGGCTCGGCCAGCTGTGTCGCGACGACCGACGCACCCGACCTGACCTGCGACGTTACCGATCTCGGCGCGATCTACCTGGGCGGCGCGCCGCTCACCGCGCTGGCCGCCGCCGGCCGGGTACGCGAGGAACGCCCCGGCGCGCTGGAGACGGCGGCGACCGCGTTCGGCTGGTACCGTGCGCCGTCGCCGCTCGATGTCTTCTAGAGTCGGGGCGTGGGTACGGAGCGTCGACGGCGGCGGATGCGCCGATCCTCACCGGCTGAGCCGGTGACCGAGCCAACGGTTGCCGAGGAGCCGGTGATCGAAGAGCCGGCGCGCCCGCCTACTCCCAACGACATCGCCGAGCTGGGGGGCACCTTCGCGATGACCGCCGAGGTGCTGGACCCGGAGGTGCCCGAGCCGGAGGAGACCCGGGAGGACCCGCCCGGCTCGCCAACCGGGTCGGCGCCCGGCTCGCCAACCGGGTCGGCGCCCGGCTCGCCAACCGGGTCGGCGCCCGGCTCGCCAACCGGGTCGGCGCCCGGCTCGCCAACCGGGTCGGCGGCCGGCGAGGCCGATGACGAGCGGCCGGCCGGTGACGACGTCGCCTCGCCCGAGCGCACCGGTGACGACCCGCAGACCGAGCGCGGCCTGCGGGGCCTGGTCGGCGGCGGGTCCTCACAGGTGAGCGTCGGGGCGGCGATGCGGGCCAGGGACGCGGCCCGCCCCACCGACGCCGACCTGGCGGCGGCCGAACACGACCTGATCATCGTCCGGCGCGGCTGGGTGCCGCGCGAAGATCTGCCCCCGCGCGTCCCCCGCCGCTAGCGTCGCCCGCTCCCTTCCGCAGATCGTGGACACGATCGGGGAGGAAGGAAGCTCAGGACAGGATCGGCAGCTCGTGGGTCTTCTCGTAGCCGGCGATCTGGGCGATCCGGCGCATGTGCCGCTCGCCCTGGGAGAACGGGGTCGTGAGGAACGCCGTGACGATCGCGGTCGCCTCGTCGAGGGTGTGCATCCGGGCGCCGATGCCGACCACGTTGGCGTCGTTGTGCTCCCGGGACAGCCGTGCGGTCTCGGTGTTCCAGGCCAGCGCCGCGCGTACACCCGGGATCTTGTTGGCGGCGATCTGCTCGCCGTTGCCGGAGCCGCCGATCACCACCCCGAGGCTGCCCGGGTCGGCGACCACGCGCGCCCCGGTGTTCAGGCAGAACGCCGGATAGTCGTCATCCGGGTCGAAGGTGGACGGCCCGACATCCACCACCTCGTACCCCTGGCTGCCAAGGTGGCTGGCGAGGTGCACCTTCAGTTCGTAGCCGGCGTGATCCGAGCCGAGGTATACGCGCATGTGGGAGAGTCTGTCACCACACGATGACGCCCGCGCAGGCACCGACCATCAACACCGTGCCGCCGACCAGACAGCCGGCGATCGTCAGGTACAGCGGTATGACGTTGACCGACTGGGCGGTCACCACCGCCCCGTCACCGGTCGCCCGCGCCCGGCGTGCGGCCTGCCAGCCGCGCAGCACCCGGCGCCGGTCGAACAGCAGCGCCGCCGCGGCGTACAGACCCACGCCGACGGAGAAGACCACCAGCGCGATGAAGATGCGCATGCTCGCGATACCCCCAGGTCCACTCGATCGAGCGGCCTGGGTATATCACGGTTGGCGGTCGGCCGCGAGATCAGCGACGACCACTCCGGCCCGCGCCTTCGGCGTGAACCAGGTGCTCTTGCGCGGCATCTTGAGCCGGGCGAGGTTCACCGCGATGAAGTCGTCGACGGTGACCGGCGCGATGAGCACGGCCAGTTCGGCCCGGCCGGCGTCGACCTCGGCGCGCAGCCAGCCGGCCGGATAGTCGCCGCCGACATACGTGATCCGCTTGTCCCCCGGATCGAGCCCCAGCGCGTCACCGAACAGGTGCCGCTCGACCAGTGCGTGGTCGAGGTTGTCGAGGACCCCACCGGAGCCGGCTGTGGGCAAGGTCACCGCCCAGGCCCCGGCGGCCGTGTACAGGTGAACCGTGCCGCCGGTCGCCGGGACTCCGGCGGTACCCGACAAGGGGTTGACCGTGGCACCCGCGGCGGTGAGCCGCGCGATCAGCTCAGCCGGCCCCGAGGCCAGCTCGCTGACCAGGCGGTTGTAGGGCTGGATGGCCACCGACCCGGGCGTGGTGACGACCGCGAGGAAGCGCGGCAGGCCGGCGATCTGGGCCGCGAGGCTGCGGTGGTTGCCGTCGGCGACCACCAGTTCGCCACCGCCGGCGAGCGCGAGCAGGCGGTCGCGCGTCGCGCCCGGACCGATGGGCCAGATTTCGTGTACCCGGCCGGCGGCGTCGATGTCGGTCGCGGCCGGACTGCCGGCCTCGTCGGTGGCGGCGGCCAGCGCGGCGTGCAGCTCGTCGCCGCGGCCGGTCTGCAACAGCAGCACCGCCGAGAGCAGGTGATCGACGGCCTCGGCGAGCGCGACCCGCTCGCGGACCTTCTCGATGAACACGTCCTCGTTGCGGATCACCAGGCCGGGCTCGTCGGCGCTGGTGGAGATCTGCCCGGTCTCGACCATGGTCCACAGGCCGTACCCACGGGAGCCGTCCGGGCCGGTGATCCGGTAGAGCACGGCGACGTCGTCGTGGGCGGCGTAGCGGCCGGCGGCCCGGGCCGCGGCGAGCCGGGCCGCGGCGTCCGGCAGGCAGTCGCGGAACGGGCGGCCGACGCTCTCCGGCGCGAGGTGCGGCATCTCGACCGCGAGCGCGCTGGACGGGTTGCCGGCGATGATCGCGGTGATCTCGGCGTCGTCGGCGAACTCGTCGTAGTTCTGTGCCCCCGTTGCCCCGGCGGTCAGCCAGGCGCGGGCGATCGGGTGTGCGATCGTCATGCCGCCGACGCTATCCGGCCGCTACGGGTTGGCACTCGGAGGGTGCCAGCTCGGCACAACTTCCGGGAAGTTGTTGCCTCAACAGGCGCCTGAGGCCACAACTTGCCGGAAGTTGTGCCGATCTTGGGTCCGGGCGCGGGGCGGGTCCTGGCGGGGGCGGGGCGGGATGAAGCGGATGTTGCGGCGCGGCGCCCGGGTGACCGGCTCGACCGTCTGGGCCGAGACGACCACCGGCGGGGCGAGCAGGGCCGCCATGTCGGCGGGCAGCTCACCCGGCCAGTCGTCGCTCTGCACCGACCACGCGACGTCGATCTCACTGGGCGCGGACACCGTGTCCTCCTCGTGAAGCTTCCGTGAACGCTTCCGTCGAGAAGTAACGATGAGTGATGGCGACCCGTGACGCATGCCGCGGGGAAGTTTTCGGACAGTCGGTGTAGCCGATCAGTCGAAGACCGGACTGGCGTCCCGGGTGCGCTTGATCTCGTAGAAGCCAGGGGTACCCGCGACGAGTAGCGTGCCGTCCCACAGCTTTCCGGCCGCCTCGCCCTTGGGCGCCGGGGTGACGACCGGGCCGAAGAACGCGATCAGCCGGCCGTCGCTGCCGGGCACGTGGATGACCGGGGTACCGACGTCGAGGCCGACCGGCGCCATCCCGCGGTCGTGGCTGGCCCGCAGCGCCTCGTCGTACTCGGTGGACTCGGCGGCGGCGGCCAGCTCGGTCGGCAGGCCGGCGTCGGCGAGCGCCCCCTCGAACAGGGCCCCGTCCTTCTCCTCCTTGTTCAGGTGGATCCGGGTGCCCAGCGCGGTGTAGAGCGGCCGCAGCACCTCGTTGCCGTACTTCTGCTCGGCGGCGATCGCCACGCGTACCGCGCCCCAGTTCTTCTTCAGGTTCTCCTTGTACCGCTCCGGCAGGTGGTCCCGGCCCTCGTTGAGGACGGACAGGCTCATCACGTGGAACCTGATGTCGACGGGGCGGACCTTCTCCACCTCGAGTAGCCAGCGCGAGGTCAGCCAGGCCCACGGGCAGGCCGGATCGAACCACATGTCGGCCGTGATGCGCTCGCTCACGGGAACTCCTCAAGTCAGTTGTGGATAGCGTTCACACCCCTTACCGATCCTCACCCCGCCGGGTGCGCCCGGCGGCGCTGCCGTAACGTGACTTGCACCACTTCGTGGCCATCACCGGGATATGAAAGGATCGCTTCCAAGCCGTCAACCAGGGCGGTGGGGTGGCGCGCCCCTTTCACGTACAGATGGAGAAGACAACCGTGGCCGGAGTTCGCAACCTCAGGCAGGTGGAGGCCGCCGAGCGGGCCCGCCTGCTCGACGTCTCGGCGTACGACATCAGCCTTGACCTGACCGACGGCGCCGGTTACCCGGGTGAGCGGACGTTCCACTCGGTCACCGAGGTCCGCTTCACCTGCCGTGAGCCCGGGGCCAGCACGTTCATCGAGATCGCCGCCGAGTCGCTGCGCGGCGCCACCCTCAACGGCGAGCCGCTGGACATCTCCGGCTGGTCCACCGAGGGCGGCCTGGACGTGCCCGGCCTGGCCGCGGAGAACGTGCTGGTGGTCGACGCCGACTGCGCGTACTCGTCCACCGGCCAGGGGCTGCACCGCTCGGTCGACCCGGTGGACAAGGAGGTCTACCTCTACAGCCAGTTCGAGACGGCCGACGCGCAGCGCGTCTTCGCGTGCTTCGACCAGCCCGACCTCAAGGCCGAGTTCACCTGGCACGTCACCGCGCCCGACCACTGGCGGCTGGTGTCGAACATGCCGATCCAGCGGGAGGTGCCGGCAAACGCCGGCAAGACCGTCCATTTCGCCCGCTCCCCGCGGATGAGCACCTACGTCACCGCCATCTGCGCCGGTCCCTACCACGAGGTGCGCGACAGCCACGACGGGATCGACCTGGGCGTGTTCTGCCGGGCGTCGATGGCACGCTACCTCGACCCGGACGACATCTTCCTGATCACCAAGCAGGGCTTCGACTTCTTCCACCGCGAGTTCGGGGCGCGGTACCCGCTGCCCAAGTACGACCAGGTCTTCACGCCCGACTTCAACGCCGGCGCGATGGAGAACTTCGGCTGCATCGTGCACTCCGAGCAGTACTACGTGTTCCGCAACCAGGTCACCGACTACGAGTACGAGCAGCGGGCCAACACGATCCTGCACGAGATGGCCCACATGTGGTTCGGCGACCTGGTCACCATGCGCTGGTGGGACGACCTGTGGCTGAACGAGTCGTTCGCCGAGTGGGCCAGCCACTGGTGCAACAGCGAGGCCACCCGGTTCACCGACGCCTGGACGACGTTCCTGTCCGTGCGCAAGAACTGGGGCTACCGGCAGGACCAGCTCTCGTCCACCCACCCGGTGTACTGCGAGATGCCCGACGTCGACGCGGTCGAGGTCAACTTCGACGGCATCACGTACGCGAAGGGCGCGAGCGTGATCAAGCAGCTCGTCGCGTACGTGGGGATTGAGCCGTTCATCGCCGGGCTGCGGGCCTACTTCACCGCGCACGCCTGGGGCAACGCCACGTTCGACGACCTCCTCTCCGCGCTGGAAGCGGCATCCGGCCGGGAGCTGCGCAAGTTCGCCGCACAGTGGCTCGAAACCTCCCAGGTCAACACGCTCCGGCCGGAGCTGGCGCTGGCCGACGACGGCACGTACGCGTCGGTGGCGGTGCTCCAGGACGCCCCGGAGAAGTACCCGACGCTGCGACCGCACCGGATCGGGATCGGCCTGTACGACCTGGTGGACTCCCGGCTCGTGCGGCGCGCGCGGATCGACGTCGACGTCGACGGCGCGCGGACGGAGATCGCCGAGCTGGCCGGCACGCCGGTCGCCGATGTCCTCCTGCTCAACGACGACGACCTCACGTACGCGAAGCTGCGCCTCGACGAGCGGTCGATGGCGACGGTGGTCGACCACATCACCGGCTTCGACAACGCGCTGGCCCGGGCGCTGAGCTGGGCCGCCGCGTGGGACATGCTGCGCGACGGCGAGCTGGCCGCCCGCGACTACGTCCGGCTGGTCTGCCGGGGGCTGCCAGCGGAGTCCGACATCAACCTGGTGACGGCGACGATCAACCAGGCCCGGTCCGCGCTGACCTTCTACGCCGATCCGGCGTGGGCGACGGAAGGCTGGCACCAGCTCGCCGCGTGTACCCGCGAGGCGCTGGCGAGGGCCGAGCCGGGCAGCGGGTTCCAGCTCACGTGGGCGCGCGGGTACGCGGCGTCGGCGCGGGATGGGGCGGAGCTGGCCGTGATCGCCGACTGGCTGCGGGGCGAGAACGTGCCGGACGGCCTGGTGATCCAGTCCGACCTGCGCTGGAGCCTGTTGCAGGCGCTGGTGGCCGGTGGCATGGCGACCCAGGAGCAGATCGAGGCCGAGCTGGACGCCGACCGGACCGCGAGCGGCGAGCGCCAGGCCGCGCTGGCCCGGGCGCTGGTGCCGACGGCGGAGTCGAAGGCGGAGACCTGGCGGCGCCTGGTCGAGGACCACCACCTGCCGAACTGGTTGCAGCGCTCGCTGTTGCAGGGCTTCCAGCACCCGCGCCAGACCGAGCTGACCGCCCCCTACGCGGCCCGCTACTTCGAGGTGGTCGACGGGATCTGGGCGACGCTCGACAGCGAGCCCGCCCAGGACTTCGTCACCGGCGCCTACCCGGCATACCAGATCACCGACGAGATCGTGGCGCTCACCGACACCTGGCTCGCCCGCGACGGCAGCCCGGCACCGCTGCGCCGGCTGATCGTCGAGGGCCGGGACGGCATAGTCCGCGCCCTGAAGGCGCAGGCCAAGGACGCCTCAGCCACCTAACCCCTTTGTCGATCTAGGACGAATGGTGGGCGTTATGCCGGCATCGTCCCACCATTCGTCCTAGATCGACGAGAACGCGGGAGGGGCGTAACCGGGCAACTCGGCCTACGCTGGGCGGATGGGGTCGTGGAACACGGACACCCTCGCCCGGCTACCGGACGGCACGCGCTACGAAGAGCTGGACGGCGCGCTGCTGGTCCAACCAGCACCGGACGACACCCAACGGCGGCTCGCCCAGCATGTACGGGCCGCGTTGAGCGCGGCCCACCCGGACGGCTGGCGGACACTCGTCGACACCCCGGTCTGGCTGCCGACCGGGCGACTGGTCCCGGACGTGGTGGTGCTACGACCCGGCACCCCACCGGAACCGGCCGCCGCCGTCCCGGCCGACCTGGCCCTCGTGGTGACGGTCGAGACCCGGGCCTCCCACCGCATCGACCGGCTGGTCAAGCCCGGCCTGTACGCGGAGGCCGGCGTCGAATCGTACTGGCGGGTCGAATGCAGCCAGCACGGCCCGGTGGCGCACCTCTACACCCATCCGCGCACCGACCGGTACGCCCAGCACCGGTGTGTGCACCCGGGCGAAAACGTGCTGGCCGAGTACCCGTTCGAGGTGCTCGTCGCGCCGAGCACGTGGACCCTGCCCTAGCTCGCGGCCCGGCCCGCCTGGTCGGCGAGCTGCGCCAGCCCGGACACCAGGCCGCCGGCCAGGTCCCCACCGCTGAACGCCGCCGCCATCGACAGCGCGGCCAGCTTGGCCGACCGGTCCGGGATGCGCCTGCGGGCGTCCCCGCCGGTGACCACTTCGAGAAGTCGCTGGTTCGGCGACACGGCGACCAGCACCGCGCGCGCCGGCTCGGCGAGCTGCGCGTGCAGCTTCTCGGCGTGGCCGCGCACCGGCTCGTCGAGATCTCCGACGTACACACTGAAGATCAGCCCGGTCGACTGGTCGGCGAGCCGCAGCGCTTCATCGAGGCGCAGGAGCTGCCGGGTGGTGAAGGGGCCGTCGAGCACGTCCGGACGCCCAACCGACCGGTTGCTAGCCTCACCAGCGGTCACTTGCGCCTCCCGTCGTGCTCTGCTGCGCCGGCTCCGTGCCGGGCCACTCGTCGCGCGTGGACGCCCCGGACCCGGCCGTCAGGGCCGCCGGCGTGCTGCCGCCGAGCGCCTTGTGGTCGGACGATCCGGCGCCGGTCGCGTGCTCGGGCGCGGCCAGGAACCACACCGGGCGGAACTCGAACGGCCGGCCCGGCCGGTAGCGCTTGTCGCCGCCGCGGCGCATGTCTCCCACGTACACCAGGCCGACGATGACCGCGATGATGAGCGCGGGTATGCCGGCGTAGATCAACACCGTCTCAATTATCGTCAAGGCCAACGCCCCCAGGCGTCGAAGGGACATAAATGGTGGGCTTCACGTTAGCGGACCGCATTCGGTACACCGTGTATCGGGGTGCTGCGGGTCAGGCATGAGTGAGCGGAGCGAGCGAATCGAAGACTCAGTGTGGGCGAGCCCCATGACGTCCCCGAGCGCCAGCGAGAGGACGGCATGAGCGATCTTCTCGCTACGGCGCGGGCGCTGGACGCCGACGACTCCCTCGCCCGCTACCGCGACCGGTTCGTCATCGACGACCCCGACCTCGTGTACTTCGACGGCAACTCGCTCGGCCGGCTACCGGTCGCCACCAGGGAGCGCCTGGCCGAGGTGGTCTCCCGGGAATGGGGCGGCGCGCTGATCCGGGGCTGGGACAGCTGGATCGAGCTGGCCCGCCAGGCCGGCGACGTGCTCGCGACCGGCGTGCTGGGCGTGTCGCCGGGCGAGGTGACGCTCTCCGACTCGACCAGCGTCAACCTGTACAAGCTGGCGGCCGCCGCCCTGGACGCGCGACCCGGGCGGCGGGTGATCGTCACCGACGACGACAACTTCCCCACCGACCGGTACGTGCTGGAGGGGCTCGCCGCGACGCGCGGACTCGAACTGCGCGTGGTGCCGGCGGACCTGGACGCCGGGCTGGCACCAGACGACGTCCGCGCGGCGCTCGACGAGGACGTCGCGCTGGTCAGCCTGTCACACCTGGCGTACCGGTCCGGAGCGCGGCTGGACCTGGTGGCGATCACGGCCGCGGCGCACGAGGTCGGCGCCCTCACGCTCTGGGACCTGTGCCACTCGGTCGGCTCGGTGCCGGTACCGCTGCGCGAGGCGGGCGCCGATCTGGCGGTCGGGTGCACGTACAAGTACCTCAACGCCGGGCCGGGCGCGCCGGCGTTCGTGTACGTGCGGTCCGATCTCCAGGCGCGGCTCCGCCAGCCGATCTGGGGCTGGTTCGGGCAGCGCGACCAGTACGCGATGGGCGCCGGCTACGACCCGGTCGAGACGATCGACCGGTTCATCGTCGGCACGCCACCGGTACTCGGCGGGTACGCGGTGCTGGAAGGCGCGTCGATCACGGCCGACGCCGGCATCGAGGCGATCGCGGCCAAGGGGGCGGCGCTCACCTCGTACGCGATCGATCTTTTTGATTCCTGGCTGGTCGAGCACGAATTCCGGCTGGCGACGCCGCGCCACCCGGAGCTGCGGGGCGCCCACGTCACCCTGCACCACCCGAACGCCTGGCAGATCTGCCAGGCGCTCAAGGCGGCCAACGTGATCCCGGACTTCCGCACCCCGGACCGGCTGCGGATCGGGCTGGCGCCGCTGTACACCCGCTTTGTGGACGTGTATGGCGGGTTCGCCCGGCTGCGCCAGATCATGAACGCGGAGAGCTGGCGGTCGTTCCCGGCCGAGCGGGCGCGCGTGACGTAGTCGATCGCCACAACTTCCGGGAAGTTGTGGCGATCAAGGCCGTCAGGCGACCTCGGGCAGCTCCAGCCACTCCGACCAGCGCGGGTCGGGTGCCCGGTGGCCGAGGACCCGCCACGCCGTCCCTTTCGGGGCGGTCGGCACCGAGTGCAGCCGCCAGCCCAGCTCGGCCGGCGTGCGGTCGCCTTTGGTGTGGTTGCACCTGGCGCACGCGGCGACGACGTTGTCCCAGGCGTGGTCGCCGCCCCGGCTGCGCGGCATCACGTGGTCGATCGTCTCGGCCGGCCCCCGGCAGTACGCGCAGCGGCCGCCGTCGCGCGCGAAGATCGCCCGCCGGGACAGGCCGATGTGGGTGCGGTAGGGCACGCGGACATATCGGGTGAGGCGGACGACCGACGGGATCGGTAACACTTCCCGGGCGCTGTGCAGGATCCCCTCGCCGTCGGTCACGCACACGGCTTTGGCGGTGAGGACCAGGATGGTGGCCCGTCTGACCGACACGACACACAGCGGCTCGTACGTGGCGTTGAGCACCAGGGCGTTGCCAACTGTGAGTCGTATGTCAGGCATCGCTGCCGCCCTCCCGGGTAATACGGTCTCCCGTCCTCGACTTACCTGTCCGTGCGCCAATAGTCCCCGATAGATCGGCAATTTGCACGCGCTAAATAGCGGACATTAGGTAAAGCTCGCGCTGCTCGGAGCCCTTGGTACGGCCGCCGTGGCAGCTCGCGGGGCAAGTCACCGCAAGTAGGGCGAATTCGCTCTCAACCGGTCGGGCCATCGTTATCGTCGTCACGATCCGGTACCCCGGGGCAGGGAGACGGCGCCAGGGGCGATGAGGTACTAAAGGTGTCCGTGAGCGTCCTCCACCAGATCGCTGTCGACTATCTCGCGGCGCCGACCCCGGCGCCGACGCCGAGCTGCCCGAACGCCCCCGAGCTGTGCCGGTACGTGTACGACCAGACCGGCTCGGTGTGGCTGGCCCAGGGCAGCTACCTGCTGCTGGTGAAACCGCTGCGGATCCTGCTCATCGTCGCGCTGGCGATCCTCGCGCGGACACTCATCAACCGGACGATCAGCCGGCTGATCCGGAGCACGACCAACGACAAGTCACCGGCGCTGTTGCGACCGCTGCGGTCCAAGGTGCCGAACGCCCTCCGCGAGGCCACCGGCGCGGTGCCGGAGCGGCGTCGCCAGCGGGCCGAAGCGCTCGGCTCGGTGCTGCGCAGCATCTCGTCCGCGACGATCTTCGTGGTCGCGGTGATGCTGGTGCTCAGCGAACTGGGCATCAATCTCGCCCCGCTGCTCGCCAGCGCCGGGATCGCCGGCCTCGCCATCGGTTTCGGCGCGCAGAACCTGGTCAAGGACTTCATCGCCGGCCTGTTCATGCTGCTGGAGGACCAGTACGGGGTGGGCGACAACGTCGACCTCGGCCAGGCCAGCGGCACCGTGGAGTCGGTCGGGCTGCGGGTCACCACGATCCGCGACGTCCAGGGCATCCTCTGGTACATCCGCAACGGCGAGATCGTCCGGGTCGGCAACAAGAGCCAGGGCTGGGCGCTGGTCGTGATCGACGTACCGGTCGGGTTCGCGGGCGTCGAGGAGGCCACCGAGATCCTCCAGGCGGCCGCCGGCCGGCTGGCCGAAGACGCGGAGTGGAGCGAGGACCTGATCGAGGCGCCGGAGGTCCTCGGCGTCGAGCAGATCACGGTCGACGGCGCGGTGCTGCGGACCACCGTCAAGACCACGCCGGAGGCCCGGTGGCGGGTGGGCCGGGAGATGCGCCGCCGGCTCACCGAGGCGCTGGAGACCGGTGGTATCGCCGCGAAGCTCGGCGCCGGCCGGGTGTTCCTGCACCCGCCGGTCGAGGTCAACGGCGCGGCAGCCGCGGCGGGCACCGCGGCCGCCGCGGGCGCGACGACCGCCGCCGCCGGGCCTGCCGCCGACGCCGCGCCCGGCACCGGACCGGAGATCGCTCCGCCGGGTACCACCGCACCGCGGAGCCGTTCGGCCGCCGACGACGAGCGCTCCGATGACCGCGTCAACGAACGGCCGGGGGACGGCGCCGACCGCCGCGCCGCCGTCACCGGCAAGCGCGGTACCGCGGCGACCGCGGACCGGCCTCGGACCGGCCTCGACCGGCCTCGGACCGACCCGGCAACGGCGCCGACGACGACCAACAGACCACCGACAGTGCTGTCACGAGTGCGGCGGCATCCCCCGTCATTGCCGAGGGGTTAACGGAGAGCAGTCGTGGGAGCAGCGCGTAGTAACGACCTTGGCGCGTCTTTCGTACCGAACTACGACCCTTTGTAGCTTTTCGCGGACTGCCGGCGGCAACCATCGGACGAGGGCTCGCGCGTCAGCCGGTTGGTGGGCTATCGTCCGTTCGTTCAGGTCCGACGGCAACCTCACCCTTTTTGACGGAGTCCTGACCGGCAAAGGGGCTGGTGGCGGCGTCGGACTTCTGCCACCGCGCCCGACTCGACGTAGCGGTCGACCATGGAGGACCAGCCGGTGTCCGACCCGGACCGAGGAGCCGATCGTCCGGCGACTTTCCGTGAGGTCCTGGCGAACGGCGAGTTCCGGGCGATCTTTTTCGCCGGCACGCTGTCGACGGTCGGCGACTCCATGGCGCGAGCGGCTGTCACCGCGCTGGTCTTCAAGGCCACCGGGTCGGTGTTCGCGTCGGGTGCCACGTTCGCGATCAGCTACCTGCCGTGGATCGGCTTCGGCTCGGTGCTGGCCGCGGTGGCCGAGCGGTATCCCTACCGGCGGACGATGATCGTCAGCGACCTGGCCCGGATGCTGACGATCGGGCTGGTGGCGGTGCCGCATGCGCCGATACCGGTGCTGTGGGGCCTGCTGTTTCTGACCGCGCTGTTCGACCCGCCGTTCCGGGCGGCCCGGTCGGCGCTCAACGCCCGGGTGCTGACCGGCGACCGGTACGTGCTGGGCCTGTCCATGATGGAAACCGCTGTCCAGTTGTCGATCATCCTGGGCTACTTCCTCGGCGGCACGGTCGCGGCCTACAGTCCCCGGACGGCGGTGCTGTTCGACGCCGCGACGTTCGGGGTGTCGGCCGGCATCGTCGCGCTGTGGGTACGCCCGCGCGAGGCGGCGCTGCGCCCGGAGCGGCGCACCCACCTGCTCCGCGAAACCGGCGAGGGCTTCAGCGTGGTGTTCGGCCGGCCGGTGCTGCGCTCGATCGCGATCGTGGTGTTCGCCGGGCTGCTGTTCGCGGTCGTGCCGGAGGGCCTCGGCGCCGCCTGGGCCGGCTGGCTGACCCACGGCAAGGGGCACGCCGGCTGGGTCCAAGGACTGATCATGTGCAGCATGCCGACCGGGTTCATCCTGGGCAGCATCCTGATCAGCCGATTCGTCTCACCGCAGATCCGGCAACGGCTGATCCGCCCGTTCGCCGTGCTGGCACCGCTGGCGCTGGTGTTCGCCGTGTTCAACCTGAACGTGTGGGGCGTGGCCGCGCTCGCGGCGGTCAGCGGCTTCGCCGTCGCGGCCATGCTGCCGGCCGCCAACGGCCTGTTCGTGCAGGCGCTGCCCAACCATTACCGGGCCCGCGCGTTTGGCGTCATGCAAAGCGGCGTCCAACTCGTCCAGGGCGCGGCCGTGTTCGCCACCGGTGCCCTGGCCGGCCGCTTCCATCTCCCGGCTGTGGTCGGTCTGTGGGGCGCCGGCGGCGTGATCCTGATGCTGCTGGCCAGCCTCAGTTGGCCTCGCCGCGAAACGATCGAGGAAGAGATCGAGCGGGCGCGGCAGATCAACGAGGCGACCGAGCCCAGCGAGGCCAAGGAGGCCGACCGGCCCGGCCGCCACTCGCTGCCGGGAGAGGACACCAGGCCGCTCTGGCCGCTGCACGGCGGGCCGCCCGATGACGGCCGGCCGGGCCGCCACCGCCTGCGGGCCGCGTCCCACTGACCCGGGGCTGACCGCGCCGGCACCGCGCCGGCACCGCGCCAGCACCGCGCCGGCACCGCGCCAGCACTGAGCCGGCACCGCGCCGGTCCGCGCGCCTGGCAGAATCGAATGGTGACAACCCCAGCCGAGTCCCCCACCTTCTACGACCAGATCGGCGGGGAGCCGACCTTCCGCAAGCTTGTCGACGAGTTCTACGCCGGAGTCGCGACCGATCCGGTGCTGCGCCCGCTCTACCCGGACGCCGACCTGGCACCGGCCGCCGAGCGGTTGCGGCTCTTCCTGATGCAGTACTGGGGCGGCCCGACCACGTACTCGGCCCAGCGCGGGCACCCCCGGCTGCGCATGCGGCACGCGCCGTTCCGGGTCGGACCGGCCGAGCGGGACGCCTGGCTGTCGCGCATGCGTCACGCGGTCGACGCCCTGAGCCTGCCACCCGAGCAGGACGCGACCCTTTGGCAGTACCTCGAACGGGCCGCGTACTTCATGGTCAACACCCTCGACGAGAGCTGACCACACCGGTCCGGCCCTGTCCCTCGTTGTGCGATGTGCCCCGTTTCGGGGGCACTTGCGCTACCAAGGGAGGACCCGACCGAATGCGCCGACGCCTGATCGCCGTTGCCGCCATCCTCGCCAGCTTGACCATCGCCCTTCCCGCCATGGCCGGCACCGCCCAGCTCGTGACGGTGTCGGAGAATCCGGTCGACAACACGCCGCACGTCCTGGACGGCACCGTGCGCGCAATCGCCGTCGTCGGGGGGACCGTCGTCGTCGGCGGGGAGTTCACGCGGGTCACCGACGCCGGTCGGCGCACCGTCTACCCCCGCAAGAACCTTTTCGCGTACGAGCTGAGCACCGGCCGGGTGCTGAACTTCGCGCCGCCCGTGGACGGTGGGATCAACGCGCTGGCCACGGGCGCCGGCGGCACGGTGTACGCGGGGGGCACGTTCCACCACATCGCCGGCGTCGCCCAGCGCGGTCTGGCCCAACTCCGGGTCGACACGGGCGCGGCGGTACCGACGTTCGCCGCCGCGATCAACCAGGGTGACGTACGCACGCTGGCGGTGAACGGCAGGTGGTTGTACGTCGGCGGGGCGTTCACCGCGATCGGGAGTGCCCGCCGGGTGGCGCTGGCCCGGCTCGCGACGGATACCGGGGCGGTCGACGCCGGGTTCGACCTGAACCTCGGCGCCCCCAGCCTGTCCCGTACCAAGGTCGACGACCTCGCCGTCAGCCCGAACGGCAGCCGGATGGTCGCCGTCGGCGCGATCGAGCAGGCCGCCGGGCAGTACCGCGCCCAACTCGTGGTCGCCGACACCACAGCCGGCGTCCAGCCCAAGCTGGCGGACTGGTGGACCGACGCCTTCGCCAACCCGTGCCGGGCGGGCTTCGACACGTACATGCGCGGCGTGGACTTCTCTCCGGACGGCTCGTACTTCGTGGTCGTCACGACCGGGCGGCTGACCGGGCCGGGCCGCACCTGTGACAGCGCGCTCCGGTTCAACATCGGCGGTACCGGTGGCCACGCCCCGGTCTGGGTCAACCACACCGGCGGCGACTCGCTGTACTCGGTGTGCGTCACCGGCGCGGCCGTGTACGTGGGCGGGCACCAGCGCTGGATGAACAACCCGTACGGGCACGAGTCGGCCGGCCCCGGCGCGGTCAGCCGGCCCGGCATCGCGGCCCTCGACCCGGTCAAGGGCGGCGCCCTGGCGTGGAACCCGACGCGCAGCCGGGGAGTCGGGGTACAGGCGATGGTCGCCACCTCGTCCGGGCTGCTCGTCGGCTCGGACACCGACCAGCTGGGCCACGAGTACCACGGCCGGATCGGCATGTTCCCGCTGCCGTAGGGTGTCGCGCCGGATCCGCAGCCCGGGCCGCGGATCCTCACCCAGGGCTACCTGACCTGCTCAGACGGTACGTCACCCGATCGGCCAGTGTCCGAAACGGCCGCAAACCGGCACGCTCCCGGTACAGCCGCCACCACACGGGCAGGGTGCCGATGACGCACGCCGGACAGCAGGACAGACCGTACGACGGGCAGCACAGCCGCCGGCCGCCGACGCAGCAGCGCCCGCAACCGCCGGCCGGCGGCATGTCGAGACAGCCGGCCGGCGGCATCTCGACCGGGCGGGCGCTCGGAATGGCGATCGCCCTGACTCTCGCGCTGCTGGCGGCCGGCACGGGGGCGCTCGCGGCGGCCGGCGTGCTGTTCCCCGTCGACGGTGCGGCGGAGGGAAAGCCGGCCGCGAGAAAGCCAGCCGGACAGCCGGCCCTCGCCGGCCAGCCCAGCACGCCTCCCCCGGCCGCCCCCACGCCGCCGCCGGAGGCGCTGGTACCGCCGCCGTCGCGGCAGGTCGGGCCGAACGGTCAAATCATCGCCTTCGGCGCGACGGTCCAGAACTGGAACGCACGCCACCGGCTCGACGGGGCGGTCGCGGGCGGCACCGCGTACAACCCGGACAGCACCGTCGCCGGCAACGGGCGGCTGGCCGATCGCTACGTGCGGGTGCTGCCGCTGAACGGGCGGATCCTGCAGTACACCATCCAGCTTCCGCGCGGCACCTCGTTCGCGGCGGCGTCCACCCAGGCGCTGGCCGAGTTGCCGGCGGACGTCCGGCTGATCTGGCGCCAGCAGCGCGGGGCGTGCACCCAGGCGTCGTACACCAGCCCGACGCTGGCCCGGGAGCTCACCGACGTGGGCAATCCGAAGGGCGCGGTGCTCATCGAGTACCGCTCGGGGGTCACGATCGGCGCGGCGTACGACGCGGCGGAGGTGACCAGCGCGACGCTGTCGGCGCTGGACGCACCCACGCCCGCGAGCGGGCCACTCTGCTGACCGGTACAAAAGATCAAGGCCCGATCGGGTGACCGGGCCTGACGTGGATCTCGAAGTGGGGTGACTGAGGGGACTTGAACCCCCGACACCCGGGACCACAACCCGGTGCTCTACCAGCTGAGCTACAGCCACCACGTCGACGCGGGACTCTGCCCACGGCGCCGACCCATGATAGCCATACCGGTGCCACCCGCGTCGAGCGGGATCCCGACCGGGCGTGTCAGGTTTGTTCCGCAGTGCCCAGGATCTGGGCGGCGATCGACTTCGCGGTCTCGACGTCAGGGCCGGGCAGCGGCACGAACACGGTGCGCCGGTAGTATTCCAGCTCGCGCACGCTCTCCCGGATGTCGGCGAGGGCCCGATGGGCCAGCCCCTTGGCCGGCTGACCAAAGTAGACCCGGGGGTACCAGCGGCGGCACAGCTCCTTGATCGACGAGACATCGATCATGCGGTAGTGCAGGTGGGCGTCCAGCTGCTTCATGTCCCGCGCCAGAAACCCGCGGTCAGTGGCGATCGAGTTGCCGCACAGCGGTGCCGTGCGAGGCTCAGGGACGTGACGTCGCACGTACTCAAGGATCATGTCCTCAGCCTGCGCGGTCGTCACCGTCGACGCGCGGACGGCGGTGGTCAGGCCGGATCGTTCGTGCATCTGCGAGACGACGTCGGCCATGCTGTCCAGCTTGGCCTCGTCGGCGTGGATCACCACGTCGACCCCGTCATCGAGCAGTTTCAGGTCGGGATCGGTCACCACCGCGGCGACCTCGATGAGGGCGTCGTGGGCGAGATCGAGCCCCGTCATCTCACAATCGATCCAGACCAAAAGATCACTCACGCAGACAGCCTAGTCCGCATGAGTCGTTTCGCGCGGCGGCCGGTGGCGCGATTGTTACCCACGGTCGAACACAGGGCAGAGGTACCACGGCTCGGGCACTTCCGACCGATACAGTTGCCAGAACCGGTTTTCGCACCGAGTTGGGAGCGGTAATGACCACCACACGCACGACGCGTGCGCGGGTTGGTCCCCGGCAATTCGCCGTGCTGATCGCGGTGTGGGCGGCCGCTGCCACCGGCCACATCCTGTACGGCAATCGCCATGACTTCTTCGACCTCGGCATCTACTACCGCGCCGTGCGCTGGTGGGCCGAAGGCCACGACATCTACTCGTACAGCCAGCCGGACAAGGTCGAGGGCACCCTCGGCTTCACCTATCCGCCGTTCGCGGCGGTGCTGATGCGCCCGCTCGGCGACCTGCCGCTCGGCGGCGCGCAGGCGGTCTTCGTCGTAGTGTCGGTCACGGCGCTGATCGCCATGTTGTGGTTGGTGATCGCGCCGGTCGCCGCCCGGCTCGGGTACCCGGTCTGGTTCGCCACCGCGTTCGCGCTGCCGATCGTGAGCTGGCTCGAACCGGTACGCGAGACGTTCTCCTTCGGACAGATCAACTTCATCGTCGCGGCGCTGATCGTGGTCGACCTGCTGGTGGCCGTACCCAAGAAGTCCTGGCTGGCCGGGGTCGGCATCGGCCTGGCCGCGGCGATCAAGCTGACACCGGCCATCTTCGTGATCTACCTGCTGCTGACCCGGCGCTGGCGGCCGGCGGTGACCGCCGTCGTCGCCGCGGCTGCGGCCACACTGGCCGGCGCGGCGATGACCTGGAAGGGCACCTGGCAGTTCTGGACCGGCCTGCTGTGGCACACCGAGCGGATCGGCCGGATGGACCGGATCCAGAACCAGTCCCTGATGGGTACGCTCGCCCGCCTGGCCAAACCCCACCAGCCCAACGAGATCGTGTGGTTGCTCCTCAGTCTCATGATCATCGCGTACGGGCTATGGCGCGCCCGCATGGCGGCGCTGGCCGGCGACGAGGTCGCCGGGCTGACCCTGACCGCGCTCGTCGGTTGCCTGGTGAGCCCCGTGACGTGGACGCACCATCTGCTGTGGTTCGCGCCCGCGCTGATCGTGATCGTCGACGTGGCATTCGATCGGCGGCGTTCGCTGCGGGAGCGGCGCTGGCTGCTGACCTTGGCAATCGTGCTCTACGTGACCGTCGCGTTCAGCGTGGTCACCTGGTACGACTGGCACGTCCTACGCCGCGCCGCGGTCGACAAGGGCGTGCCGGGCTTCCTGATCGACAACTGGTACCTGCTGCTCATGGTCGCGCTCCTGGTCGCGCTGCCGATCCGGACACCGTTCCCGAAAAGCGGGGACGAGCCGGTGGCGCCGGCCGAGGGGCGCGAAGTTGTCGCCTCTGAGCACCACTGACCCGTTACGGCACGTATAACACCGTTCGCCGCCAAAAGACAGGTCTGTTGCACACTCATTGCTGGCGTTACCGTATGTCTTGTCCGGATTGATCCCCCCGGACGCGGAGGAGCGGTTGCGGGAGGCCACCCGTCACCGTCGCGATCCGGTGCAGCCCCCCGCACCGGATCGCCCCCTCCAGACCGGTACTCGTCACCACTCCCCCCGGTGACGGGATGACCGTGGAGGCTCGCGGAGGTCGGTTACAGCTCCGCGAGTTCTCCACGGTCACGGCACGGGTCGAACGGGTCGAGCGTCACCTTGATCGGCGCGCGAAGGTCGGTCTCCGGTTCCGTCCTGGTGACCGGCGGAGTCTCCACGACCGGGCGTACCGGCGGCCAGGTCAGCGCGCCGGAATCCGCGGACGCGGTGATCACGTCGTCGGTCGGGTCACTGTCGTCGGTGGCGCCGCTGTCGTCGTTGATGGCGCTGTGCTTCGCGGCGTCGTCCTCGACCACGCTTTCCTCCACCGCGCGGTCCGCTACAGCACTGCCCTCAACCGCGCGGCCCGCTACGGCGCCGCCCTCCACCGCACGCTCCCCGAACGCGTCGGTCTCAGCGGAAGCGTCCTCGACCGTGGTCTGCGGGGTCACCGGGCCGGTACGCGGAAGGAACGTCTGCTGCCGGCCCGTGGGGGCGACGCTGGATGCGTGCGGTGGGCTGCCGCCGACCCGGGCGAACCAGGGCGCGGGCATCGCGTTCGTGGGTACGGCCGCCGGGCGGGCGGGTTCGCCCCGGTCCACGCCGGCCGGCCTGGTCCGGTACCCGCCGGCCGGAGGGCTCGACCGGGTGTCCACGCCGAGCCGGGCCGCGATCTCGGGAAGCTGGCTCGGCTCCACCACGTACACGATGTCGCGGCGCCGCCGGGGCCAGACCAGCGCCGCCGAGCCGAGGACGAACAGGACCGTACCGAGAATCAACAGTCCCCAGGTCGTCGGGTTGAGCCAGCGCGGGTTGACGGTCGCGGCGAGGTTGGCGCTGACCTTCGGATCTCCGGTCGCGTTCATCACGACGAGCGAGATGTCCCGGCCCCGCATGGACGACGGTGACCAGCTCAGCGTCTCGCGGCCGGCGAAGTCGTGGCCGACGGCCAGCCAGAACGGCAGGGTCGCGGGCGGCGCCAGGGCGATGACCGGCTGGCCGTCCGAGGCCGTGGTCGGCGGCAGGGGCGGCGCCGCGGGGGCCGGCAGCAGCGGGCGCCGGAGCAGCGGGAGCAGCGGGCGCCGGAGCAGCGGGCGCCGGAGCAGCGGGAGCAGCGGGCGCCGGCGCAGCGGGCGCGGGGGCAGCCGGGGCCGGTGCGGCGGGAAAAGCCGGTGCGGCGAGAGCCGGGTCGGCAGGAGGCGGCGGGGCGGCCGGGGCAGGTGCTGCTACGGCCGGAGCGCCAGAAGCGGACATACCCGACCCCGGTACCTGCTGGACGTCGACCGGCAACTGACCGCGCGCCAGCCGTACCCGGTTCAGCCGCCCGATCGGCTGGCCGGCCAGGTACCGGTTCACTTCCATGGTCGGCCCGACCCCGATGAACAGGCGTTCCCGACCGGCGCCGGCGATGGTCAGCGTGGTCTCGCCGCCCCGGGCGAAGGACGCCTCCCGGCGCAGCAGGCCGTCCAGGTCGGGCGCGACGATCGCGTACCCGTCGGTCGACAGTGGACTGACGTGGGCGGTGAACGCCCCGTCGGATCCCCGGTGCTGCATCGCGCCCCACAGCGCCCCGCCGGTGACCAGCATCGGCAGCGCGACGACAACCAGAAGCGTGCCGATGATGACCCGTACGACGCGCATTCGCGGCCTCCCTTCCGCGAACCCCCGCGGGAGCGGGCAGGTCGGCCAACCAGCCCGCCGAATATATGGCGAATATCCGAATTCACCTGATAAACGATCGGCGGCACGGCCGGTCACTCCGGTCACCTTTCATGATCCGGTAAGCCTGTGGTGCCTATAGCGACCACAGGCTTACCGGATCATGAAAAGCGAGACCGAAAGCGAGACCGTCAGCGCGCTAGCGGGAACGGGATCGTCTCGCGGATGTTGCGGCCGGTCAGCAGCATGATCAGCCGGTCGACGCCGATCCCGAGGCCACCGGTCGGCGGCATCGCGTACTCCAGGGCGTGCAGGAATTCCTCGTCCAACTCCATCGCCTCGGCGTCGCCCTTCGCGGCGAGCAGTGACTGCGCGGTCAGCCGGCGCCGCTGCTCCACCGGGTCGATCAGCTCGGTGTATGCCGTGCCCAGCTCCATCCCGAACGCGACGAGGTCCCAGCGCTCGGCCAGCCGAGGATCGTCGCGGTGCGCCCGGGTCAGCGGCGACACCTCGGTCGGGAAGTCGGTGTAGAACGTCGGCCCAAGGGTCGCCGATTCGACCAGCCGCTCGTACATCTCCAGCACCACCGCGCCGGCGGTCCAGCCCGGCTGCACCGGCACACCGGCGCCCACGGCCAGCGAGCGCAGTAGGTCCAGCGGCGTGTCCGGGTCGATCTTCTCGCCCAGCGCCAGCGAGATCGCCTCGTACACCGGCACGACCGGCCACTCGCCACTCAGGTCGACCTCGACGTCGCCCCGCCGCGCGACCGGGGCGCCGAATGCCGCCACCGCCGCCGCCAGGATCAGGTCGCGGGTCAGCGTCCGCATCGAGCAGTAGTCGCCGTACGCCTCATACGCCTCCAGCATCGTGAACTCGGGGTTGTGCGTGGTGTCCACGCCCTCGTTGCGGAAGTCGCGGCCCAGCTCGAACACCCGCTCCACCCCGCCGACGGCCAGCCGCTTCAGGTACAGCTCCGGCGCGATCCGCAGGTAGAGCCGCATGTCGTAGGCGTTGCTGTGGGTGACGAACGGCCGGGCGTTGGCGCCACCGTGGACGCGTTGCAGGATCGGGGTCTCGACCTCCAGGTAGCCCAGGTCGACCAGCGTGGTGCGCAGCGCGTGCACGGCGGCGGCGCGCACCCGCAGCAGCTCCCGCGACGCCGGGTTGACGATCAGATCGAGGTAGCGCTGCCGGACCAGCGCCTCCGGGTCGGCCAGCCCGCGATGCTTGTCCGGCAACGGATGCAGGCACTTCGCGGTCAGCGTCCACGACGCGGCGCGCACGGTGACCTCGCCGCGCCGGCTCGTGATCACCTCACCCGCGACGCCAACATGATCGCCGAGGTCGACGGTGTTCTTCCAGTTGCCGAGCACGTCGGACGTGAGCATCACCTGCACGTCGCCCGACCAGTCCCGCAGCGTCGCGAACCACAGCTTGCCGTGGTCGCGCAGCAACACCACGCGGCCGGCGACCGCGACCCGGTCGTCGGTCGCCGTGCCGGGCGCGAGCCCCGCATATGCCGCCCGGACCTCACCACACCCTCGGGTACGTGCGAAGCCCGGCGGGTACGGGTCGACCCCGGCGGCCCGCAGCGCGTCCAGCTTCGCCAGCCGTACCCTCGTCTGCTCCGGCATCGCCGGGGCGGCCGGCACCGGCTCGGCCTCGACGGCGACCGGCTGCTCCTCCGCCAGCCGGGGTTCCTCGATCTCGGCGGGCAGCACCTCGGCCGGCGCCGTCGCGCCCCGGCGCAGCAGGGTGCGCAGGCTGGGCACCACGACGAAGCCCTCAGCGATACCCGAGGCGAGACCGACCTTCGCGAGGTCATGGATGTCTTCGAAGCACAGGTAGCGCGGCACCCACTCGGGCCGGTACTTGACGTTCGAGCGGTACAGCGACTCCAGCTGGAACCACCGGGAGAAGAACAGCAGCAGCCGGCGCCAGCCGCGCAGCACCGGGCCGGCCCCGATCCGGGCGCCCTCCTCGAAGACCGCGCGGAACACGGCGAAGTTCATCGAGATCCGCTCGACGCCGAGCCGGGGAGCGGCCGCCACCAGCTCGGCGACCATGTACTCGATGAGCCCGTTGTCACTGGCCCGGTCGCGGCGCATCAGGTCGAGCGACAGGCCGGCGGTGCCCCACGGCGTGAACGACAGCAGCGCCGTCTCGCGACCGTCCGCGTCCAGCGCCTCGACCAGCACGCAGCGGCCGTCGGCGGGGTCGCCCAGCCGGCCGAGCGCCATCGAGAAGCCGCGCTCGGTCTCGGTGTCCCGCCAGCGGGCGGCGAGGTCGATGATGCGGGCCATCTCGGCGGCCGAGATGTCGGCGTGCCGGCGGATGCGGACCGTGTACCCGGCCCGGGCAACCCGGTTGGCCGCCTGCCGTACCGGCCGCATGTCGCGCCCGTCCAGGGTGAACTCGCCGACGTGGATGATCGCCTCGTCGCCCAGCTCGATCGCGCGCAGGCCGGCCCGGGTGTACGCGGTGGCGCCCTCCTCGCTGGCGCCCATGACCGCCGGGCGCCACGCGTACGCCCGGGCCTGCTCCAGCCACGCCTCGATGGCCGGCGCCCACGCCTCGGTGTCGCCGAGCGGGTCGCCGCTGGCGAGGCACACCCCGGCGACCACGCGGTACGTGACCGCACCCTTGCCGCTCGGCGAGAAGATGACCGCCTTGTCGCGGCGGGTGGCGAAGTAGCCGAGCGAGTCCCGGTCGCCGGAGGCGGCCAGCAGGGTGCGGATCTGCCGCTCCTCGTCGGGTGTCAGCGCCGCCTGCGCCCGCTGCGAGCGAAACAGCACGTACAGCGCGGCGAACAGGCTGATCGCGCCGAACAGCCCGAGCACCAGGTTGACCCAGCCGGGCGCCCGGCCGCTGCGGGTGATGTCGAAGACGAACGCGCCACCGGTGACCTTCTCCGCCGCGTACGAGAACTCGTCGGTGCCTTCCCGCAGCGACCCGTTGAACGCTTCGACCAGCCCCCAGCCGACCAGCGACGACACCGTCAACGCGACGATGAGCGTGACCAGCGCCTTCGGCAGGCTGGCCCGCTGCACCCGGGCGTAGAACTGCCGGTGCGACACGGCCAGCACGACGATGATCGCGGTGGTGAGCACCAGGTTGCCCGCCGCGAGCCAGGGCTCGTAGGGCCGCAGGCCGCTCTCCCAGTACTCCGACGGGGAGGTGCGGATCAGGTCGTACACGGCGAACAGTGCCACGTCGGAGAGGAAGTTGAGGCCGAACCCGACCATCAGCATCCAGAAGGCCACCCGCTTGCGGCGGGCGACGCCGGCCGCGAGCACGCCGGCGAACGCGGCGTAGCCGAGGTTGGCCGGGGCCGGCGCGAGCAGCTCGTCGACGGTGATCCGGACCCACTGGGTGCGGTGGTAGAAGGCGGCGCTCACGGCGGCGACGGCGCACAGGACGGCCAGGACGGTCAGCGCGCCGGCGAACAACCCCGGCACGCGTGCGCGCCAGCCGTCACCGGCGTCGCTGTCCCGCGGTCGTGCCGGTCGTGCCGTCGGTGCCGGCAGCGCCTCAACCACTCAGAGCCCCCTCGCACCCCGTCGCACTCAACCCTTGAGCACAAGATAGGCGCCCGGCGCGACAGGCTCCTACTTGATCGGTACTTCGGCCACCACCGTCGCCGCATCGATGTCGGTGGTTCGCAGCGTGAACCGCAATTCCCAGGTTCCGGCCGTCGGCAGCTGCGCCTGGGCGACCGCGTGGTTGCTGGTCACCGGCAGCACCGGCAGGTCCACCGCCTCGATGCCCCGTGCGGGCAGGGCCGAGGTCGCCTTCCACTCCTTGACATCCAGCGTGGCGCCGCTGGGCGCGAACGCGTACAGGTGAATGGTGTTCGGGCCGGTGGTCTTCGGCTCCAACTGCACCTGCAACGAGTACAAATTGGTGGTCAGCGTGGCGTTGTACTCGTTGCTGTCCCGGCCGGCCGCCTGCTCCTGCGCGGCCCGGGCCGGCGCGGTCTGCACCAGGATGGCAGTCAGGCCGAGCACCAGCAGGGTGCCGATCAGCTCCACGAGGACCGACCTGCGCAGCCGCCGGCGGGCCGGCTCGAACTGATCGACGGGCGCCTCGTCCTCCTCGTCGTCCTCGTCCTCGTCGTTCTCGTAGCCGTCGTCCTCGTAGCTGTCTTCGTCGTCGAGGTCGTCGTCGGTGTGATCACCGGCCCAGCCGACGCTGCCGGTGATCCCGCCGGATCCGCCCGGCACCGCGACGGCGACCCGGGCCGGCGCGGCGACCTCAGCCTCGACCTCCGCCTCGATCTCCGCCTCGATCTCCGCCTCGTCGAACTCCGCCTCGTCGTCGGCCTCGTCGGCCTCGTCGGCCTCGTAGCTGACCATTTCCTCGCCGCGCAGCGGGCCGAGCACCAGCCGCCGGGAGTACCACGCCACCGCGAGCACCAGGACGAGCACACCGACCTTGAGGAGAAGCAGGCGGCCGTACGTGGTGTCGAACAGGCCGCTGACCGAGCCCAGCGAGACCAGCGACTGCGTGACACCGGCGAGGACCAGTACGGTTACCGCGGTCATCGCCCAGCGCGACCACACCGGCAGGATCGCCGAGAGTTCCCGGGCGTCGGCCCGCCGCAGCAGGAACCCGAAGAGCACGACCAGGCCGCCGACCCACACCGCCATCGAGCCGAGGTGGGCCATGTCGGCGACGGTGGTCAGCACGGGTACCGACGTGACCGACGGGTGGCCGGAGATCGGCCAGGTCGCGAGCCCGACCACGGCCAGGACGGTGAGGAGTGCCCGGTCGCTCCAGCCGACCTTGCCGGTCTGGCCGGGCGGCCGGTTGACGAACAGCGGCAGCAGTACGGTCAACGCCGCGATCACGCCGATGCGGACCAGATGGGCGGCGCCGAACTGGCTGTTGAAGACCTCCCGCAGGTCTTCCGCGCTGGCTCCGAACAGGCCGGACCCGGCATGGTACGGCGCCTGGAGGTACTGCTCGGCGAGCGTCGACAGGGCGAGCAGGCCGATGCCGCCCCGGATCGCGTGGAGCGGCCCCCGCTTGGACAGCCGCCGTGGCCACAGCAGCGCCAGGAATATCGCCGGCCCGACGACCAGGACCAGCCCGGCGTACCCGAGGTACCGTGCGGCGCCGAGCAGGACGGTGACCGTGGGATCGGTGCGCGTTCCGGTGGCAAGCTCGGTGGGCGGCTTCGCCGACGGCGCGCCGATCGAGAACGGGATGCCGCCGGAGACCGGGTGGCTGTCGGCCGAGATGACCCGGTAACTGATCAGGTACGAGCCGTGCACCGTGGTCGACTTCATCGGGATGTGCAGCCGGGGGCCCTCGGTGGTGGGCTTGCCGCCGTCCACCGGCTGGCCGTCCGGCCCGATGATGTGGATCTTTCCGGGCACGATCCGGACCGGCTCGCTGAACGTGAGGACGGCCTCCTTCGGCGCGTCGGCGAGCACGGCTCCCGACTGCGGCTGGGTCTCCAGCAGGGCGGCATGCGCGCTGGCCGGGCTCGCCGGCGAAACGAGGACCACCAGCAGCCCGAAGATCAGCCCCGCCAACCCGGCGAGCGCGCGGCGACGTGTCATATGGCTATCGTTCCCGGTCCGACGACGAGCGCACATCCCGGGTAGTCGCCTGGAGGGTGGCGGAAGTTCCCAATAGCGCGTGCCAGAGTGGTACTCAAGGGTGATCCAGGTCACCATGGGGAACTGCGAGTCGGGCGAAAGGCGACAACCCTTGGTGAACATCGCGTACCGCTGGTCGGACGTGCGACCCGTTGCCGGAACAATCGCCCGGTTGGGGCTCGCGGCCGTCTGGCTGATCGCGGGCGGCGCAAAAATGGGTGACCTGGCCGGATCCGGTCGGGCGGTAGCCGCGTACCGCCTTATGCCGGGCGAACTGGCACGAATCATCGGAGCGGCGCTACCGTTCATTGAGCTGGCCCTCGGCGTGCTTCTCCTGCTCGGGCTGGCCACCCGGTTGGCCGCCGCGATCTCAGCGGCGCTGCTGGCGGTGTACATCGTCGGTATCGCGTCGGTGTGGGCGCGCGGCCTGTCGATCGACTGCGGCTGCTTCGGCGGCGGCGGACAACTCGCGGCCGGCCAGCACCCCAACTACGCGCCGGACATCGCCCGCGACGTGGGACTGTTGCTGGTCGCCGGGTTCCTTGTGGTGTGGCCGCGCACGCGGCTCGCCCTCGACGAATGGCTCCTCGTGGGAGAGACGACATGAGTTCACGGGTGGACAGAAAACAAGCCAACCGGATCGTGCGCGAGCAGCTCGCCAGGGAGCGGGCCCGGAAGCGCCGGATGTGGGTCTCGATCGGGGCGGTGGCGGTGCTCGTGATCGCCGGCTTCACCGGCTGGGCCGTGTACGAGAGCCAGCGCTCCAACAGCTACGTCGCGCCCGCGCACTCGTCGTCCGGCGACGACGGCCTGGTGGTCGGCAGCGGCGCGAAGACCGTCGAGGTGTACCTCGACTTCATCTGCCCGCACTGCAAGGAGTTCGAGGACAGCTCCGGCGACGCGATCAACCAGCTGGTCAGCGACGGCAAGATCAAGCTGGTGTACCACCCGCTCGGGTTCCTCGACAGCTCGTCGACCACGCAGTACTCCACCCGCGCCGCGGCCGCCGCCGGCTGCGCCTCGGACGCCGGCAAGCTGCAGGATTACGTGAAGGTGATGTACGCGAACCAGCCCGAGGAAGGCAGCGCCGGGCTCACCGACGACAAGATCATCCAGCTCGCCAGCTCGGCCGGCATCACCGGCTCGGACTTCGCGAGCTGTGTCCGCGACGGCAAGTACAAGCCGTGGGTCGAACACGTCACGAACAAAGCCACCGACCGGGGCGTCAACGCCACCCCGACGGTGTACGTCGGCGGCAAGACCGTCGACGCCACCGCGGCGGCGGTGACGGCGGCGGTCAACGGCTAACCCAAGATCGGCACAACTTCCGGCAAGTTGTGGCCTCATGCCCTGGTTGAGGCCACAACTTCCCGGAAGTTGTGGCGATCTTGACGGGGCTAGAGTGGCGTTATGACCGAGACTCGGCTCTCCCCCGGCGACCAGGCGCCCGACTTCACCCTTCCCACCGCCGATGGTGGCCAGCTCAGCCTGTCCGACCTGCGCGGCAACAAGGTCATCCTGTACGCGTACCCGGCCGCCATGACGCCCGGTTGCACCACGCAGGCGTGCGACTTCCGGGACTCGCTCGCCTCGTTGCAGGGTGCCGGTTACAAGGTCGTCGGCATCTCCCCCGACTCGCCGGCCAAGCTCGCGAAGTTCGTCGAGCGGGACGCGCTGACCTTCCCGCTCGTGGCCGACCAGGACAAGAGCGTGCTCACCGCGTACGGGGCGTACGGCGAGAAGCAGAACTACGGCAAGACAGTCGTCGGGGTGATCCGATCCACGTTCGTGATCGACGAGAACGGCAAGGTGGACCGGGCGATGTACAACGTGAAGGCCACCGGCCACGTCGCCAAGCTGCGCCGGGAGCTGGGGCTGGACTGAGGGGGTACCGCACGCCCCCGAGCGGCGCCCTACACTCGGGGACGCCGTCCCTGGGACGGCCACGCGGGAGTGGCGGAATGGCAGACGCGCCAGACTTAGGATCTGGTGTCTTCGGACGTGGGGGTTCAAGTCCCCCCTCCCGCACAATCGCGCCCACGCCGCCAGGCTCACTCCCACGTTTCGCTGATGTCGAGGACTTCGAGCCCGGCCGGCCCAGCCGCTGCCGCCGTCTTCGGATCGCGGGTGACCAGGTAGCACCGGTACAGCACAGCTGTGGCGACCGCGTGCGCGACGTCGAGCGGTACACCGTAGGTCGCGGCTATCCGCGCCACTCGACGGCTGGTCGCGGCATCGTAGCCAGCGACCTGGATGTCGCGATCCGGACTCATCAGGACATCGAGCATGGCCGCGCTGGGTGAGCCGGTCAGTTCTAGTTGCGCCTGCCCGAGACACAACGCCGGGATCCACACCTGCTGGTCGGGATCCTCATCCGCCAGAGCCAGCATGGCTCCGGGTTCGACGCTGGCGCCGGAGACGTAGGCGAGGAGGGCGGACGTGTCGAGAACGAGGCCGTTCACGCCGCGGTGGTGGTGTCGCTGTCGAACTGACGCAGCCACTCCAGGTTGGCCTCGTACTTGTCGTCGCTGATCGGCGGCAGGTTCGCCAGCCGGTCACGGGTGCGCTCTACGTCGTCGTCGGTGACCACGTAGCCGAGTTCGGCCCACCGTTCACGCAGGCTGTCGGCCCGCATCCGGCGGCGGAGCACGTCGGCGATGAAGCCGCTGGTGTTGCTTCGCTCGACGTAGGCAGCCACGTCGTCAGGCAAGCTGATCGTGATCCGGCGAGTCATACTCTCACTGTATCAACTGCATACTATTGCGGACCCCCATTCGACCGCTGCGATCAGACGTCGCCTTCCATCAGAGTGAGGCATTCTGCGTAACGGCTCGTGACAGTTGGTAACGGGGTAACGGTGCTTTAGGTCGTGCGGCCATGCTCGACGTGGAGGAGTACGAGGGCGGCGGCGACGATGCCGCCGATCTTCCAGGGGCAGAGGCTGACGTTGCGTAGGGCTTTGAAGGTGGTCTTCAGTAGGGAGTTGCCGCGTTCACCGATGGCACGAAGGCTGTTGTGGGCCTTGTTGAACTGCTGCTGGACGTCGGTCAGTTCGCCGTCGGCGGGTTTTTTGAATGCGATGGTGATGGTGTCGGCTTCGCCCTCGTAGCCCAGGTCTGCCAGGGTGCGCAGATCATCTCGGATCTTGGCGAGGAGAGGCAGGATCTCCGCATGGATGCGCACGGCGGAGGTGTCGTGTTCGCGGCCGGGTCGCACGTCGGAGGTCCAGATCGGCCAGCCGTCGGGGGCAGTGATGACCTGGATGTTGCCGCCGTGGTTGTGGTGTTTCTTGGACCACCACAGGTCAACGCCGGGGGTTGGGCCGGGGGTGGCGCAGCGGTCGGTCTCGATGATGGTGCCGTCGATGTTGATGTGGGAGTAGCCGGCCATCTTGGCGGCCAGCAGTGCGGATTCCAGCTTCGGGGCGCGGTCGGCGAGCACGGTGATGCCTTCGTGGAGGTAGTCATAGGTGGTGGACTTGCCGATGCCGTTGTCGCGGGCCAACTGCTTGACGCGGGTGCCGTCGAGGAACCAGCGGATGACCAGGACCGCCTGTTTGAAGCAGCTCAGGGCGCGGCGGCCGGTGCGGGTGCCGCGTCGACGTCGTTCGCCGTGCAGCAGGCCGGACAGGTACAGCACGGTCTCCTCGCGCACGCTGAGCGTGGCGGTGTATGTGACACTCATGGCTGGCGCAGGACCCCTATGAAGTTGATCTCGGAAGGAACATCTTCATATCGGGGTTCTGCGTCACTTCGCTTCACGCGGTGACTTCTGGGAGATTCAGGCCCATTCCGGGCGACGCGTTGGGTAATCAGACCCTCACCCGGAATGGCTCAGTGTCGGCCAGCAAGCGCCAAGGTCGGGCTCGTCGGCGGGTGCAGTAGGCGACGCGAGCCGGGCGAGCGCCGTCCGCACCTCGGTGACCTGGTCAGCGGGGTTCAAGTAGGCGGCCATCACCTGCACCCGAGACGTCCTGGGACGCCTTCACCCCAAATGTCTGGCTCTATGGTTCCCGATGGGCACCACTCCACCGAGTATGATTTGGGTATGACGAAGCGCGTCACAGTAAGCCTGCCCGATGATGTCGCGGACTACCTTGAGGGCGAGGACAACGCATCCGCGGCCGTGGCCGACGCGCTCCGGGCCCAAATGCGACGCGGCGCCGCAGCAGCAGCGATGATGCGGGCAGTCGGGATCAACCTCACCGAGGATGGCATCGCCCAAGCGCGTGGGCGGTTACCTCGGCGGACCGATGAACAACACGCGGCGAGCCGGCAGCGACTAGCGGAGATTCAAGCGGGCACCTGGCCGGCGGCCAGCGCCTGATGCCAACCGAAGGCATGCCAACCGAAGACCACGCGGGTGAACCCATCGAGGTCCGCGCCGTGCTTGATACCTCTGCGGTGCTGTCGTATGCCCGCGGTCACGTACACGTCGGCGAACTGCTCGTCGGTATAGCCGACGAGGGCGCTCATCTGGGCTTGCCTGCGGTCGCCCTGCTCGACGCGCATGCTCGTCTCCTCGGTGACGCGCAGTCGCGAGCCCGGCTCGGTGTCCTCGCCGCGCTACCGGGCATCGCGGTCCTGGCTCTGGGCGCCGACGAAGCAACCGAGGCTGCCGCCACCGTTCCGGGAGCGGGCCACGACCTTGCCCGCGCGCATGCGGTCTGGGCGACACTCATCCACGGCGGGTACTACCTCACGTGTGAACCGGCACCATCAGCGGTACCTGTCGACCAGGTTCATTACATCCGACAGCGCTGATCAATCCCAGCGTTCGCCGGCTCGCGGAAACGCCGGAGAAACACAAGTACGGAAATGTCCGCTCACTGACCATACGGGCCATGGCGATATTGCTCGATTTGCAGCACGGTACGCATGGCGCGGGCTGCATCAGGGGCGGCAGCCGGCCACGAAGCCACCACTCCACCCGCCCGGACGGCTTACCCGAGACAAGCGGTCCGGCAGCGGGCGCTTCCTCACCTCCCGTCCCCGGTAGGAGGGAAACATACGTGTCCGGAGCAATCGTGCGGCGGCTTGCCACGCTGGCCGTCGCGGCGCTTGTCGCCATCGGACTCTCCACTGTGAACGCGGCGCCGGCCGCCGCCGCCAGCGTCGGCTACGTCCGGCTGGCACATTTGTCACCGGACACTCCCGAGGTCGACGTGTACCTCAGCTCGGCCTCCGGAGCCATTCCACCGAAGAAGTTCCCCGGCGTCGGGTACGGCGTCGTATCCGATTACCTGGCCCTGCCGGCCGGCACGTACGCGGTGGCGATGCGCGGGGCGGGCGCACCCGAGTCGAGCGCACCGGTACTGAGCACGCAGGTCACCGTCACCGCCGGCAAGGCGTACACGGTCGCGGGTGTCGGCAAGCACGCCGACCTCGGCCTGCGGGTGCTCGAAGACGACCTCAGCCCGCCGGACAGCGGGAAGGCGAAGGTTCGCATCGTCCAGGCGTCGATCCAGGCGCCGGTACTGAACGTGTCGGTCGCGTCCGGTTCGACCATCGCCGACGGCGTACAGTTCGCCAGCACCACCGGCTACCGCGAGGTGAACCAGGGCAACTGGACGGTCAACCTGCAACAGGCCGGCGGCAGCACCGCGAGCACCGTCAAATGCGCCCTGACCGGCGGTAATGTGTACTCGTTGATCGTTCTTGACCGCCCGACCGGGCTCACCGCCGAGCTGCGCACCGACGCGGGGAGCAAGGGTGCCGTGCCGGCGGGCGGCATGGAGACCGGTGGGGGCGGGTCGCAGCGGCCCGACCGGGTTCCCGTGATCGTGCTGGTGTCACTGCTCGTGCTGCTCGCGGCCGGCTTCGCCACCAAGCGCGCCGCCACGGCGCTGGCCCGGTAGGCCAGCCCAACGTGTCGGATCAGCGGTGGGTGGTCTTCGAAACGGCCGCCTACCGCTGGATCCGGCGCACGGTACTCGCGGTGGCGATCGCCCTGTCGACGATCGTCTTCACCGGCGGGGTGGAGACCGCGGGCCAGGGCTGGTCGGTGACCCCGGGCGTCGCCGAGGGCCGCCCGACCGGAAAGCCGGCTGAACCGGACGGCCAGACGGCCGACGACGGCCCCGGAGAACCGCCTACCCGGGTCCGGATCCCGGCGATCCAGGTCGACTCCCCGCTGGAAGATCTCACCCTGGACAGCGCCGGTGCGCTGCGGGCGCCGATCGACTACGCGCGCGCCGGGTGGTACGCGGAAGGCACCGTCCCCGGCGACGTCGGCCCGGCGGTCATCGCGGGTCATGTGGATTCGCGCAAGGGGCCGGCCGTGTTCTTCCGGCTCTACCAACTCCGCCCGGACGATCTCATCCAGGTCCAGCGCGGCGCGCGGTGGGTGATTTTCCGCGTGGTCGCGACGGCACGGTACCCAAAGGACAGATTTCCGACTGCGGAGGTTTACGGCCCGACGCCGGACGCCCAACTCCGCCTGATCACCTGCGGCGGTGTTTTCAACAGAACGCGCCGGTCGTACGTGGACAACGTGGTTGTATATGCGGCCGCAGTTGAGTAGACAGAAGGGGATGGGGTAAGTAACGGGCCGTCGCCAACCGACTGTCCAAGATCGGCCGATGATCGCGCCGCTGGCCTGCATAGACTATCGTGATACGGGCGGCTGGATGGGGTGCCATGACCGTTTCTCAGGTAGTCGTCGCTGGGCGATACCGGTTGATCCGCTCGCTCGGCAACGGAGGCATGGGGCGGGTGTGGCTGGCCCGCGACGAGGTGCTGCGTCGCGACGTCGCCGTCAAGGAGGTCGTCCTCCCGGTCGGGCTGACCGAGACCGAGCTCGAGGAGCTGCGGCAGCGCACCCTGCGGGAAGCCCGCGCGGCGGCCCGGCTCAGCCACCCCAACGTGGTGCAGATCTACGACGTGGTCCGCGCCGATGATCAGCCGTGGATCGTCATGGAATACATCCCGTCCCGCTCCCTGCACCGGGTGATCGACGAGGACGGCCCGCTGGAGCCCGAACACGCCGCCCGCATCGGCCTGTCCGTGCTGGCCGCTCTCGGCGCGGCGCACCGGGCCGGGGTGTTGCATCGCGACGTCAAGCCGAGCAACGTGCTCATCTCCGACACCAGCCGGGTGGTGCTCACCGACTTCGGCCTGGCCACGTTCGACGGCGGTGAGAACGCGGTCACCCGGCCCGGCCTGGTCCTCGGCTCCCCGCAGTACATCGCGCCGGAGCGGGCCCGCACCGGCGACTCGACTCCGGAGTCCGACCTGTGGTCGCTGGGCGCCACCCTGTACGCGGCGGTCGAGGGGCGCTCGCCGTTCGCCCGGACCACCACCATGGCCACCCTCACCGCTCTGGCGACCGAGCGCCCGGATCCGATGCGCCGGGCGGGTGCGCTCAAGCCGGTACTCCTCGGTCTGCTGCGCAAGAACGCACGGACCCGGCTGGACATCAGGGAGGCCGAGCGGCAGCTGCGCAAGGTCGCCGAGAACGACACCCGGCGGGGGCGGCGACTGCCGAGGCCACGGGCGTACCGGGACGAGTCCAAGGCGGTCGAGCCGCGCGCCGACCTGACCGCGGTCACGGCGGCGCCAACGATCCTGGCCGACCCGAGCCCCGGCGCGAGCGTCGTGGAGGTGTCGACGCCGAGCGCGGTCGCCGGGTCGGACACCACCCGGGTGGTGCCGCGCAATGACACCCCGCCGCCCGGCGAGGCGGCCACGCCGGTCCGGCGCCGGCGCCGCCGGTTGTGGTGGTTGATCGCCGGTGTGCTGGTGGCCGTCCTGATCGCGGTGGCCGCGGTGGCGCGGCCCGACCTGCCCTGGACGCGGGGGGCCACGCCACGCTACACCGGCGCCACCACCACGCTGCCCACTCCGCAGCGCGCCCCGTTCGCCGAGCCCAACGCCACCGGCCAGTCGGCGTTGCCGCAGGCGTCCGGGCCGACCGCGATCGACGGCACGGCGCTGCCCGCCGGCTGGATCTGGTACCAGGATCCGAGCGGATTCCGGATCGCCGTCCCGCAGTTCTGGAGCTTCAGCCGGGACGCCACAATGGCATACTTCCGCGAGCCGGGCGGCGACCGCATGGTCAGCGTGGGCAGGTGGCAGCCGACCACGTCCGACCTGGTGTCCGCCTGGACCAAGGAGGAGGCCGACACCGCCAAGGTGCCCGGCTACCAGCGGGTGAACATCAGCACGGTGCCGGGCTTCTTCGAGGCGTGCGCCGACTGGGAGTACACCTACAACGGGCCGCGAAGCGAGCGGCTCCAGGTGATCAACCGGGCGTTCCGCACCGCGCCGGGGCGGGCATACGTGATCGTGTGGCGCACCGACGCCTTCGACTGGTCGGTCAACCAGACCTACTTCCGGCTGATCATCGGAAGCTTCCGGGAGACGAGCTGACCGGTTCTCCTTCGACCACGTCGCCAACCGCGATCCGCCCGACGCCGTCCGGGATCAGGTTGAGGCCGAACAGCGGGCCGATCGGCGACAGCCGCCGCTGTCCCAGCACGCGGAGCGGCTGCCGGCCCTGCTCGGCGGTGTCCTGGTCGATCGTGGTGACCACGCACCGGTCACACGGCTTGACCGCGCGGAAGGTCACCCCGCCGATCCGCAGCCGCCGGCCGAGCCAGTCGTCCTCGGCCCACGCCGGGGCACCGGCGACCACCACGTTCGGGCGGAACCGGGCCATCGGCACCGGCTCGTCGCCGCCTTCCACCAGCCAGTCGTTGACCGCGTCCAGCGAGGCCGCGTTGGCCAGCAGCACCGGGTAGGCGTCGGCGAAGCTGACCAGGTCACCGGGCTGGCCGTACTCCAGGTTCACCTGCCGCTGGGCGGGATCACGCAGATGGACCAGCCGTACCTTGCGGTCGAGCACCGCCGAGAGCCAGTCTCCGGCGGTGTCGCTCGCCGGCACGGCGCCGACCGTGTCCTGCCAGACCTGCACCGGCATGACCGCGCCGTCGGCGGGTGCGGCCACGTCGAGGTCCGGCATTTCGGGGGTACGCAGAACCAGCCCGCCATCGGCCCGCACGCTCGGCGCGATCAGGGCGAGTCGCGGCTCGGCCCGCTGGGTGATGAACTTCCCGTCCGGCTCGACCACTAGCCAGCGCCGGTCGCCGGCCAGCCCCCATGGCTCCACGACCGCGTCGTCGCGGTCGGTCCGGTGGCAGCCCTTTACCGGGTACATGTGAATCGACGCCAGCCGCATCACCCCAGGCTCGCATACGCTGCGAGCGTGCACGACCACGCGCATGACCACAGCCACTCTCCTTCGCTACGGCGCCGGCTCACCCATCAGGTCTCGCACCTGCTGACGCCGCACTCGCACGACAGCGCCGACAAGATCGACTCGGCGCTGGAGGACAGCCGGGACGGGCTGCGGGCGCTGTGGCTGTCGCTGGCCGGCCTCGGTGTCACCGCCGCGTTTCAGGCCGTCGTCGCGTACTGGTCGCACTCGGTCGGGCTGCTCGGCGACACCCTGCACAACGTCGCCGACGCGCTGACCGCGGTACCGCTCGGGATCGCCTTCGTGATCGGGCGGCGGGCGGCCACCCGGCGCTACACGTACGGGTACGGGCGGGCCGAGGACCTGGCCGGCATCGTCATCGTGGCCGTGATCGCGGTATCGGCGGTGGTCGCCGGGTACGAGGCGGTGCAGCGGCTCCTGCACCCGCAGCCGGTCCGTCACCTCGTCGCGGTGGCGTTCGCGGCCGTGATCGGGTTCGCCGGCAACGAACTCGTCGCGCAACTGCGCATCCGGGTCGGCCGGCGGATCGGTTCCGCCGCGCTGGTGGCCGACGGGCTGCACGCGCGTACCGACGGGTACACCTCGCTGGCCGTCCTGCTCGGCGCGGGTGGGGTGGCGATCGGCTGGCACTGGGCGGACCCGGTGGTCGGCCTGCTCATCACCGTGGCGATCCTGTTCGTGCTGAAGGACGCCGCCCGCGAGGTGTACCGGCGACTGATGGACGCCGTCGATCCGCACGACGTCGACGCGGTGGAGCGGGCGCTGCGCGGCACCGACGGGGTACGCGACGTCGGCCAGGTCCGGCTGCGCTGGATCGGCCACCGGCTGCGCGCCGAATGCGACATCGTGGTCGACCCGGACCTGTCGCTGGTCGAGGCGCACGGGATCACGGTCGATGCCGAGCACCGGCTGTTGCACGAGGTGCCCCGGTTGGCGGCGGCGACCGTACACGCTGATCCAGCGCCGACCGGGGACGACGACCACCACGCCGCGCTCGACCACCACCGAGCCGGTTGATCGGCACAACTTCCGGCGAGTTGTTGCCTCGGGACCCTTCCGAGGCCACAACTTCCGGGAAGTTGTGCCGATCAACCGGCGACCCCGAACGAATGGACACATGCGATTGACAGCCTGTTGAAAGGATGCATACAGTCGAGCACGTGCGAGGAGTGGCGCCGCGGGTACTGGAGCTGTTCGACGGACAGCGACTGACCCCCGCACAGCGCCGCATCGCGCACTGCCTCGTCGAGCACGCCGCCGACGCGGCATACCTGTCCAGTGGCGAGGTCGCCGAGCTGGCCCAGGTCAGCCAGCCGTCGGTGACCCGGTTCGCGATCGCGCTCGGCTTCGACGGCTACCCGGGGCTGCGCCGCCGGATCCGTGAGCTGGTCGGCGGCGAGAGCGCGCCCGAGCCCGACCACGAGAACGAGTTGCAGCGCGCACTGCTCGCCGAGGCCGACACGCTGACCCGGCTCGCCGCCGCGCTCGGCGACCGCCGCCAGGTCGACGAGGCGGGCAAGCTGCTGGCCGGCAGCCGCCCGCTGCCGGTCCTCGGGCTGCGGGCCGCCGCGCCGGTCGCCGGCTACTTCGGGTACTTCGCCGCGAAGGTGCACCCCGACGTACGGGTGATCGACACCGGCGGCAGCATGCTCGCCGATCGGCTGGAACAGGCCCGCACGGCCGGCGCGACCGCCATGCTGGCCTTTGTGCTGCCGCGATACCCGAAGGAGGCGCGCGACACGATACGCGAGGCGCGCGCCCTCGGCCTCACCACCGTCGTCGTGACCGACTCCCCGATGAGCCCGGTCGCCACCGACGCCGACCTGGCGCTGCCCGCCGCGGTCGGCTCGCGCCTGGTGTTCGACCTGCACACCGCGCCGCTCGCGGTCGCCTGCGTGCTGTTGCAGGCGATGTGCGACGCGATGCCGGCGCAGGCGCAGTCCCGGCTGGAGGCGTTCGAGCAGTCCGCCGCCCGCCGCCAGGTCTTCCTCCCCTAGGCACCCAGGAGGTCCACCGTGGAACCGATCCGCGCCCCGCGCGGTACCCAGCTCAGCACCCGTGGCTGGCCGCAGGAGGCCGCGCTGCGGATGCTGCACGAACAACCTCGACCCGGAGGTGGCCGAGCGCCCCGAGGACCTGGTCGTCTACGGCGGCACCGGCAAGGCGGCGCGGGACTGGCCGTCGTTCCACGCGCTGGTGCGGACGCTGCGCGAGCTGGGCGGCGACGAGACCATGCTGGTGCAGTCCGGCCGGCCGGTGGGCGTTTTCCGTACCCACGAGTGGGCTCCCCGGGTCCTGATCGCCAACTCCAACCTGGTCCCCGACTGGGCCACCTGGCCGGAGTTCCGCCGGCTCGAAGCGCTCGGGCTGACCATGTACGGGCAGATGACCGCCGGCTCGTGGATCTACATCGGCACCCAGGGCATCCTCCAGGGCACGTACGAGACGTTCGCCGCCGTCGCCGCCAAGCGGTTCGGCGGCACCCTTGCCGGCACGCTGACCCTGACCGCCGGCTGTGGCGGGATGGGCGGGGCGCAGCCGCTCGCCGTCACGATGAACGACGGCGTCTGCCTGATCATCGACGTGGACGCGCGGCGGTTGCAGCGCCGGGTCGAGACCCGCTACCTCGACGTGATCGCGGCTGACCTGGACGACGGCATCCGCCAGGCACTGGAAGCCAAGGCGGCCCGCCGCGCGCTGAGCATCGGCGTGGTCGGCAACGCGGCGGTACTGGTACCCGAGATCCTGGCGCGCGGCGTCGAGGTGGACATCGTCACCGACCAGACCAGCGCGCACGACCCGCTGTCGTACGTGCCGACCGGCATCGACCCGGCCGACGCGCCTTCGCTTGCCGCCGCGAAACCCGAGGAGTTCACCGACCGGGCCCGCGCGTCGATGGCCCGGCACGTGGCGGCGATGGTCGGCTTCCTGGACGCCGGCGCCGAGGTGTTCGACTACGGCAACTCGATCCGCGGCGAGGCGCAACTCGGCGGGTACGAGCGGGCGTTCGCGTTCCCGGGCTTCGTCCCGGCGTACATCCGCCCGCTGTTCTGCGAGGGCAAGGGCCCGTTCCGGTGGGCGGCGCTGTCCGGCGACCCGGCCGACATCGCGGCCACCGACCGGGCCATCCTCGACCTGTTCCCGTCGAACGAGTCCCTCGCGCGGTGGATCCGGATGGCCGGCGAGCGGGTCGCGTTCCAGGGGTTGCCGGCGCGGATCTGCTGGCTCGGGTACGGCGAGCGGGACAAGGCCGGGGTGCGCTTCAACGAGTTGGTGGCATCCGGAGAGGTGCGCGCCCCCATCGTCATCGGCCGGGACCATCTCGACTGCGGCAGCGTCGCGTCGCCGTACCGGGAGACCGAGTCGATGCGCGACGGCTCCGACGCGATCGCCGACTGGCCGCTGCTCAACGCCCTGGTCAACACGGCCAGCGGGGCGAGTTGGGTGTCCATCCACCATGGCGGCGGGGTCGGCATCGGCCGCTCGATCCACGCCGGCCAGGTCACCGTCGCCGACGGCACCGAGCTAGCGGCGGAGAAGATCGAGCGGGTCCTGACCAACGACCCCGGCATGGGCGTGATCCGCCACGTGGACGCCGGCTACGACCAAGCCGACGAGGTAGCCGCCACCCAGGGCGTGAAGATCCCCATGCGCGACCCCAACTCCTCGTCGATCTAGGACGAATGGTGGGACAAACCAGGCAACTCAGGCACCATTCGTCCTAGATCGACGGGAAAGGGAGGGGCACGGATGTCGCCGGATCGGTTTGGCGCGCTGTGGCGGTCGTTGCTGCCGATCGGGCGGGTCGGGCGGGACGGCGGGTACCTTCGGCGGTCCTGGGGGCGGGCCGACATCGAGTGCCGGGAGTGGTTCGTCGAGGAGGCGATCGACCGCGACCTCGACGTGGAGACCGATCGCAACGGCAACCTGTGGGCGTGGTGGGGCGACCCGGCCAATGGCAACGCCGTGACTACCGGCAGCCACCTCGACTCGGTACCGCAGGGCGGCGGGTACGACGGGCCGCTCGGCGTGGTCTCCGGCCTACTCGCCGTCGATGAGCTGCGCGAACGCGGGGCGGTACCGCGCCGGCCGATCGGGATCGTCGTGTTCACCGAGGAGGAGGGCGCCCGGTTCGGGGTCGCCTGCCTCGGCTCCCGGCTGCTGACCGGCGCACTCGACCCGGCCCGGGCGCGGCGGCTCACCGATCGCGACGGCATCACGCTCGACGAGGCCCTCGACAACGCCGGCCTCGACCCGAAGCGACTCGGCCCGGACCCGGAGCGCCTCGCCGGTCTCAGCGCGTTCATCGAGTTGCACGTCGAGCAGGGTAGGGCGCTGGTCGACCTGAACGCGCCGGTCGGCGTGGCGTCGGCGATCTGGCCACACGGCCGGTGGCGGATGGACTTCACCGGCGAGGGCAACCACGCCGGTACCACCCGGATGGCCGACCGGCACGACCCGATGCTGACCTTCGCGTACGCGGTACTAGCCGCCAACAAGGAGGCCCGCCTGCAAGGGGCGCATGCCACGGTCGGCCGGGTCGAGGCGAAGCCGAACGCCACCAACGCGATCCCGTCGAGCGTCGCCGCCTGGCTGGACGCGCGGGCCGCCGACGCGCCGACGCTCACACAGCTCGTGGACGCGATCGGGCGGAAGGTGGCCGACCGGGCCGACCGGGACGGCACCGGCTTCACGCTGACCCCGGAGTCGGAGTCGCCGGTGGTCGAGTTCGACACCGCGCTGCGTGACCGGCTCGCCGAGAAGCTGGGCAAGGTACCCGTACTGCCGACCGGCGCGGGCCACGACGCCGGGGTACTGGCGGCGCATGTACCGACCGCGATGCTGTTCGTGCGCAACCCGACCGGGGTCTCGCACGCCCCGGCCGAGTACGCGACCGACCTGGACTGCGCCCTCGGCGTGACCGCGCTGGCCGACACGCTGGAAGAGCTGGCGTGTTGACCCGCTACCACGCCGAGTACGCCTGGCTCGGCGCCGACCGCGCCGAGCGCGACGTGCTGATCGAGGTGTCGGACGGCCGGATCGCGTCGGTGACGCCGAACGCGAGTGCGACCAACGCCACCCGGCTAACCGGCCTCACCCTCCCCGGCCTCGCCAACGCCCACTCGCACGCGTTCCACCGGGCGTTGCGCGGCCGTACCCACGGCGGCCGGGGTACGTTCTGGACCTGGCGCGGCCGGATGTACGCGCTGGCCGCCCGCCTCGATCCGGACAGCTACCGCGCGCTGGCCCGGGCCACGTACGCGGAGATGGCTCTCGCCGGGATCACCTGTGTCGGCGAGTTCCACTACCTGCACCACGGCCCGGACGGCACGCCGTACGACGACCCGAACGCGATGGGCGACGCCCTGGTACAGGCCGCCACCGAAGCCGGGATCCGGATCACGCTGCTGGACACCTGCTACCTGACCTCCACGGTGGATGGACAACCGCTGGACGGGCCGCAGCGCCGGTTCGGCGACGGCGACGCGGCCGGCTGGGCGGCCCGCGCGGGCGCGCTGCCGGGCGCCGACCACGCCCGGATCGGCGCGGCCGTGCACAGCGTCCGCGCGGTGCCGGCAGAACAGCTCGGCACGGTCGCCGACTGGGCCACCCAAAAGGGCGCGCCGTTGCATGTACACCTGTCTGAGCAGCGTGCCGAGAACGATGCCTGCCTGGGGCACTACGGGCGGACCCCGACCGAGGTGCTGTCCGACAACGGGGTGCTCGGGCCACGGGCGACCGCCGTGCACGCCACCCACCTGACCGACCTGGACCGCACCGAGCTGGGCGACACCGACACGGGCGTCTGCTTCTGCCCCACCACCGAGCGCGATCTCGCCGACGGCATCGGGCCGGCCCGCGCGCTGGCCGACGCCGGCAGCCCGCTCAGCCTCGGCAGCGACAGCCACGCGATGATCGACCTGTTCGAGGAGGCGCGCGCGGTCGAGCTGGACGAGCGGCTGCGCACCGAGCGGCGCGGCCAGTTCTCCGCCGCCGAGCTGCTGCACGCCGCCACGCTCGCCGGGCACCGGGCGCTCGGCTGGGACGACGCCGGCGCGATCGCCGTCGGTGCGCGGGCCGACCTGGTCACGGTGCGGCTGGACACGGTACGCACGGCCGGTGTCACGCCCGGGCCGGCGATCGTGTTCGCCGCCGGGGCGGCCGATGTGTCTCATGTCGTGGTGGACGGCCGGGCGGTCGTGGTCGACGGCGAGCATCTCGGGTTCAACGTGCCGGTCGAGCTGGCCCGGTCGATCGAGGCGGTGACGTCATAAGCAGCCTGCTGGTGACCAATATCGGGGAGCTGGTCAGCAACGATCCGATCGTCGGCCGGTGGCCGCTGGGGCTGATGGTCGACGTCGCCATCGTGATCGAGGACGGCCGCGTCGCATGGGTCGGCGCTCCCGGCCGGGCGCCGGCCGCCGACGCCCGGCTCGACGCGGGCGGCCGCGCCGCGCTGCCCGGCTTCGTCGACAGCCACTCCCACCTGGTCTTCGCCGGCGACCGGTCGGCCGAGTTCTCGGCCCGGATGGCCGGCGAACCGTACACCGGCGGCGGCATCCGGCAGACCGTCAACGACACCCGCGGCGCCACGTTCGACGAGCTACGCGCCAACGTCGGGCGCCTTCGCCGCGAGGCGCTGCGGCAGGGAACCACCACGATCGAGATCAAATCCGGGTACGGGCTGAGCACGCCCGACGAGGCGCGCCTGCTCCGGGTCGCGGCCGAGTACACCGACGAGACCACGTTCCTCGGCGCGCACGTGGTCCCGGCCGGCCGGAAGGCGGACGACTACGTCGCCGAGGTGTGCGACGAGATGCTGGCCGTCTGCGCCCCGTACGCGAAATGGGTCGATGTTTTCTGCGAGCGCGGCGCGTTCGACGGCGAGCAGTCCCGCGCGGTCCTGGCCGCCGGCAAGGCGGCCGGCCTGGGCCTGCGCATCCACGCGGGCCAGCTCAGTCCCGGCCCGGGTGTGCAGCTCGCGGTCGAGTTGGGCGCGGCCAGCGCGGACCACTGCACGCATCTCAGCGACGCCGACGTCGCCGCGCTTGCCGGCTCCGACACGGTCGCCACGCTGCTGCCCGGCGCCGAGTTCTCGACCCGTTCGTCCTATCCGGACGCCCGGACGCTGCTGGCCGCCGGTGCCACGATCGCGCTCGCGACCGACTGCAACCCGGGCAGCTCGTACACCTCGTCGATGCCGTTCTGCATCGCGCTGGCGGTACGCGAAATGCACCTGACCCCGGCGGAGGCCGTATACGCGGCAACACGTGGCGGCGCACAAGCCTTGCGCCGCACCGACATCGGTCACCTGGGCATCGGCGCCCGGGCCGACATCGTGCTGCTCGACGCGCCGTCGTACCTGCACCTCGCGTACCGCCCCGGGGTGCCCCTCGTGTCCACCGTCCTGCACAACGGAGTGCCGCTATGACTGTCGTAATCGAACCGACCGGGGTCGTGCCCGCCGACGTGGCCGCGGTGGCCCGCGACCACACCCGGGTCGTGATCTCGGATGCCGCCCTCGACGCGATGCGCACCAGCCGGGCCATCGTCGACGACATCGAGCGCGCCGGCCGACCGGTGTACGGCGTGTCCACCGGCTTCGGCGCGCTGGCGAACACGTCGATCGCCCCGGAGCGCCGCGCAGAGTTGCAGCACGCGCTGATCCGCTCGCACGCCGCCGGGATCGGCGCGCCGATGCCGCCCGAGGTGGTGCGGGCGATGATCCTGCTGCGGGTACGCTCGCTGGCCCGCGGGTACTCGGGTGTCCGCCCGCTGGTCGCGTCGGCCCTGATCGACCTGCTCAACCACGACATCACCCCATGGGTACCCGAGCACGGCTCGCTCGGCGCGTCCGGTGACCTGGCCCCGCTGGCGCACTGCGCGCTGGCCCTGCTGGGTGAAGGGTGGGTGCTGGCTCCTTCCGGCTCGCGGCTCGCGGCGGCCGACGCCCTCGCCGCCGCCAGGCTGAAGCCGATCGAGCTGGCGGCCAAGGAGGGCCTGGCGCTCATCAACGGCACCGACGGCATGCTCGGCATGCTGCTGCTCGCCCTGCACGACCTGACCCACCTGTTCACGATGGCCGACCTGACCACCGCGCTGTCGGTGGAGGCGATGCTCGGCTCGTACCGGCCGTTCCTGCCCGAGTTGCACGAGATCCGGCCGCAGCCCGGTCAGGCGGTGTCGGCGGCCAACGTGTACCGGCTGCTCCAGGACTCGGAAATCATGGACTCGCACCGCGACGACCACGTACACGCGGTGCAGGACGCGTACTCGATGCGCTGCGCCCCGCAGGTCGCGGGCGCGGCCCGCGACGTCGCCGACTTCGCGGCCACGGTCGCCAGCCGGGAGCTGGCGTCGATCGTCGACAACCCGGTGGTCCTGCCGGACGGCCGGGTCGAGTCGACCGGCAACTTCCACGGCGCGCCGCTGGGGTTCGCCTGCGACTTCCTCGCCATCGCGGCGGCCGAGGTCGGCGCGATCGCCGAGCGGCGGGTGGACCGCCTCCTCGACGTGACCCGGTCCCGGGACCTGCCGCCGTTCCTCACCCCGGACCCGGGGGTCAACTCCGGGCTGATGATCGCCCAGTACACGGCGGCCGGGCTGGTCGCGGAGAACCGCCGGCTCGCCTCGCCGGCCTCGGTCGACTCGCTGCCGACGAGCGGGATGCAGGAGGACCACGTCTCGATGGGCTGGGCGGCGGCCCGCAAATTGCGGACGGTTCTCGACAACCTGACCAGCCTGCTCGCCGTCGAGCTGCTGGCCGGGGTACGCGGGCTGCAACTGCGGGCGCCGCTCACCCCCTCGCCGGCCGGCCGGATCGCGATGTCGCTGGTCGAGCCGTTCGCCGGCGGCCCCGGGCCGGACGTGTTCCTCGCCCCGGTGCTGGACAGCGCACGGGCGCTGATCGCCGGGCCGGAGTTACGGGCGGCAGTGGAGGCGTCGGTCGGCCCGCTGCGGTAGCCGGCGTAGGAGCAGATGACAGCAGAGCTCGACCAGTCGAGCGGCTGATGGCACCGCTCGCAGCCGGTACGCATCTCCAACCCCACAGGCCCAGCCTACTCAAGATCGTCACCCGCTCAAGATCCTCGGGGACCCGGTGATCAATCCGACCAGTTTGGGGAGGACGGTACCGAGCGGCGCGTCGACGGTCAGCGTCGCGTACCCGTCGCCCCGGGTCGGCCCCTGGTTGACGATCACGACGGGTACCCCGAGCTTGGCGGCGCGCAGCACGAACCGGCGCCCGGACATGACCGTCAACGACGAGCCGAGCACCAGCAGTACCCGCGCCTTCTCCACCAGCTCGTAGCAGCTCGCGACCCGGGGCGGCGGCACGTTCTCGCCGAAGAAGACGACGTCGGGCTTCAGCATCCCGCCGTGGCACGCGGTACACGACACGACCCGGAACCCGTCGATCTCGTCGTCGCGCAGGTCCACGTCGCCGTCCGGGTTCACGGCCGTGACCAGGGCGGCGAAGTCCGGGTTCGCCTGGCGCAGCCGGCGATCCAGCTCGACCCGGCTGCACAGGTCGCCGCAGTCCAGGCAGATCACCTGGCTCAGCGTGCCGTGCAGCTCGATCACTTCCCGGGCGCCGGCGGCCTGGTGCAGGCCGTCCACGTTCTGCGTCACCACGCCGGCCAGCAGGCCGTACCGTTGCAGCTCGGCGACCGCCCAGTGGCCGGCGTTCGGGGTGGCCGCCGCGATACCGCGCCAGCCGAGGTAGCTGCGGGCCCAGTACCGGCGGCGGGCGGCCGGGTCGCGGGTGAAGGTCTGGTACGTCATCGGGGTGGCCCGGCGCAGCATGCCGGTCGGGCCGCGATAGTCCGGGATGCCCGATTCGGTGGACAGCCCGGCTCCGGAGAGGACCGCGACGTCGCCACCACGGAGAAGTCCCGCCAGATCGTCAAGCACCCCTCAATGCTGCCTTGATCGCCCCGACCCCCACGGCCGCATCCAAGATCGGCACAACTTCCCGGAAACAGTGGCCTCAGCCCCCACCGGAGGCCACTACTTCCGGGAAGTTGTGGCGATCATGGGGAGCCACGGCGGATGCCGGACGTTGTGGCGATCATGGGGAGCCACGGCGGATGCCGGGAGCTGTGCCGGACCTCAGCAGTGCGCCCTGGCCTTGAGGATCTCCGTCGTCAATACCGGCGGCCCGTCGACTCCGGTCGGATCGTCGGGCGACGGCGCGACCCCGCCAGCGGCGATCCGGTCCAGCGTGGCCAGGCCGGCGCGGTCGACCGTACCGAAGATGCTGTAGGCCGGGTGGAGCGCCGAGTCCGCGTACACCAGGAAGAACTGGCTGCCGTTGGTGTCCGGGCCGGCGTTGGCCATGGCGACCGTGCCGCGCGGGTACACCTTGCGGGCGCCGGTCGGGTCGCTCGGCGCCGGGGGCAGGTTGGTCGGCAGCTCGTCCTTGAACCTGTACCCCGGGCCACCCTCGCCGGTGCCGCTCGGGTCGCCGCACTGCAACACCTTCAACGTCGGGTACGCGGTGAGCCGGTGGCAGATCGTCTTGTCGAAGAACCGGTGCTCGACCAGGTGCACGAAGCTCTGCACGGTGCAGGGCGCCTTGCTCCGGATGAGGGTGAGCGGGATCGGGCCGTGGTTCGTCTTGAGGTCCACGTCGACCGTGCCCCGGCTGGGCGTGTGGCGTGGATCGGGCGGCAGCGGTACCGGCCGCGCGGCGGGCTCGTCCGGCGTCTCGGTGTACTGGCACGGGCCGTGGGTGACCCGGGGCGGCGCGGCGGTGGCGGCGAACGCCGGCGTCGCTCCGGTCGTCACCAGTACACCGGCGATCAGCGCCACACCGGCGGCACGGAGGTTCGGCACTTTTGCCCTCCCGCGATCTGAAGCGTCTAGTTCAGGCACGGTTTAACGGACATCGATGCCTACGTCAAGTGCTCGCACGATCGTTACAACTTCCGGCAAATAGTGGCCAAGGCTGCCGCCGGAGGCCACTGTTTCCGGGAACTTGTGCCGATCGAGATCAGCCGACCTGCTTGCGGATGATCTCGGCGAGCGAGCGCATCGCCTGACCGCGGTGGCTGATCGCGTCCTTCTCCTCGGGCGACAGCTCGGCGTTGGTCCGCCCGAACCCCGACGCGACGAAGATCGGATCGTAGCCGAACCCCTGGTCCCCGCGCCGCTCGCGGATCAGCCGCCCCGGCTGCCGGCCGTGCGTGACGTACTCGCGGCCGCCCGGAAGCGCGAGTGCCGCCGCGCAGATGAACTCCGCACCGAGGTGCTCGTCGGGCACGTCGGACACCTGCGCCAGCACCAGATCGAGGTTGGCCTTGTCGTCACCGTGCCGGCCGGACCAGCGGGCGCTGAACACCCCCGGCATGCCGCCCAGCACGTCGACCGCGAGGCCCGAGTCGTCGGCCACCGTGGGCAGACCGCTCGCCCTCGCCCCGTCCCGGGCCTTGAGCAGTGCGTTCTCCTCGAACGTCAGACCGGTCTCGGCGGTCTCCGGGTAGGCCTCGACATCGCCCAGCCCGACCAGCTCGACCTTGGTGCCCGTAGCGGCGAGAATCCGGCGCAACTCGTCGAACTTCTTCGCGTTGCGGCTGGCCAGCAGCACGCGCCGCGCGGAGGTCGAACTCATGCCGCGAGCGCCGAACGCTGGGCCAGTGTCAGCTCGGCGCAGCCGGCCGCGCCGAGGTCGAGCAGCACGTCAAGCTCGGCCCGGGTGAACACGCTCTGCTCCCCGGTGCCCTGGACCTCGACGTACTCGCCGGTGCCGGTGCACACCACATTCATATCGACGTCTGCCACCACGTCTTCTTCGTAGCACAGATCGAGCCGAGGCTCGCCGGCGATCACACCGACGCTGACCGCGCTCACCGAGCGGTGCAGCACCTGGTCCGGCGCGCCCCGCAACGCGCCATCCTTCGCGAGCCAGGACACCGCGTCGTGCAGCGCCACGTATGCCCCGGTGATGGCCGCGGTCCGGGTGCCGCCGTCGGCCTGCAACACGTCGCAGTCGAGGACGATCGAGTTCTCCCCCAGGGCCTTCAGGTCGATGCAGGCCCGCAGGCTGCGCCCGATCAGCCGGGAGATCTCATGGGTCCGCCCGCCGATCTTGCCGCGCACACTCTCCCGGTCGCTGCGCGTGGTCGTCGCGCGCGGAAGCATCGCGTACTCGGCGGTGACCCAACCAAGCCCGGAGCCGCGCCGCCAGCGGGGCACGCCTTCGGTCACGCTCGCCGTGCACAGCACCCTGGTGTCGCCGAACTCGACGAGCACCGAGCCTTCCGGGTGCATGCTCCAGTTGCGTTGCAGGGTCACCGGGCGCAGTTGGTCGGCTGCGCGTCCATCGGGTCGGGCCATGACCGCCAGCCTAAAGGCGCGCGGCCGGCCGCGCTCAGCCGAGGCCCTCGTTCTCCGCGCCGGCATCCACCTTCCGATCGTCGCGCAACGGCAGGAACGGCTCCTCGCCGGCCGGCATGCCGCCCTCGATCGCGCGCCCGCGCTCCAGCTCAGCGTCGAACTCGGCACCGAGCAGCACCGCCATGTTGGAGATCCACAGCCAGACCAGGAACGCGATGACGCCGCCGAGCGTGCCGTAGGTCTTGTTGTACGAGTTGAAGTTCGCCACGTACAGCGCGAAGGCGCCGGACGCGATCAGCCAGAGCAGGACGGCCAGCACGCCACCCGGGGTGATCCAGCGGAACCCGCTCTGCCGGGCGTTCGGGGCGAGGTAGTACAGGATCGCGAACATCAGGCTGATCGCGACCACCAGGACCGGCCACTTGACCACGTCCCAGCCGGTCACCGCGGTCTTGCCGACGCCGAACACGTCCCCGACCTGCTGGGCGAACTTTCCGGTGAACACCACCGCGAGCACGCTCACGCCGAGGATCAGGCCGGTCAGGATGGTCAGGCCGAGGCGCAGCGGCAGTGTCTTCCAGATCGGACGCCCCTCGGGCACGTCGTAGATCGCGTTCGCGGCCCGGATGAACGCCGAGATGTACGCGGACGCCGACCACAGCGCGCCGGCCAGGCCGACGATCGCGAGCACCCCGGCCGCGCTCCGGGCGTGTTGCAGGTTGCGTACCGCCGACGTGATGACGTCCCGGGCCGGTCCCGGGGTCAGCGTGGTGACGTTGCGGACCACGTCGTCCACGGTCCGACGGCCGAACAGGCCGAGCGCGGACACCGCCACCAGGATCGCCGGGAACAGCGACATGATCCCGTAGTACGTCAGGGCGGCCGCCCAGTCGGTGAGGTTGTCCGCCTGGAACTGCTTGACCGTCCGTTTCAGCACGCCCCACCAGCCGCGCCGACCCAGCTCGGTCGGGCTGTCAGGGCCGGGCCGTACCCGCGTCTTCGAGTTCGAGTTCATCGTGCACTCCTTCCGGGGGGTTGGCCACCGGGGCGACCATCCATTCCATTGCCCGAAAGGAGTCCGTCGAATCACCTCCCCGCACCTGCGACCACCACTCGGCGGCGGCCATCCGCACCAGGTACGGCACCAGGTCGGTGGACCGGTCGAGCACCCAGCGACTGCCCCGGGTTGCCATCCACCACAGTTGGGCGGTCCGGCTGGGCTCCCGGTTCGTCGGGCGCGGCGACGGCTGGCACCAGACCGGTACCCCGGCGGTGGCCAGCATCCGCCCGAACCCGGCGGCCAGCAGCCGGTGCCCGCGCTCGCTCGGGTGCAGCCGGTCAACGCTCCACATGCGACGGTCGTACGTATCCGGGTGCCCGGCCGCGTCGAAGTGCACCGTCCCGTACTGTGCCGCCACCACGTCGGTGATCGCGTTGACCGCCCGGACCCGGCGCGCGAGCGGCCGGGACAGGAGTTCCGGCAGGCCGAGCATGCGCCCCGGATCGGGCAGCCGGGCGGTGAGCACGGTAGCGCCGATGGCGCGCAACTGGACGACCGTGTCGGTGAGCGCCTGGCCGATCGCGTCGGCGTCGAACGATCCGCGCAGGGTGTCGTTGACCCCGACGATCACCGATGCGACGTCCGGTTCCAGCCGCAGCGCCGCCGGAAGCTGGTCGCCCGCCACGTCGGCGGCGAGCGCCCCGCTGACCGCGAGCTTGTAGAACGACACCCGCGGGGCCAGGCCCTCGGCGAGCAGCTGCGCCCAGCCGCGCCAGCCGCCGGGTACCGGATCGCCGTAGCCCGCCGTGATCGAGTCACCCAGGGCCGCGAATCGCAGCGGTTTCACCGGTCGTCCACCGCAGCGAGCCGGTCGTCCACCGCAGCGAGATCGGACCGGATGCCGTGCGCGGCGAGGAAACCGGCGACCGCGGCCGGCCAGCTGTACCGCTCGGCCCGGGCCCGGGCGACCTTGCGGCGCTCGTCCCCGGGGCGGGCGAGCAGACCCCTGATGCCACTGGCGAAGTCGCCGTCGACGGCGCAGCCTGCGTCACCGACAACCTCGGGCAGTGCGGACGACGCGTCGACGACAACCGGCGTACCGCAGGCGAGCGCCTCCAGCGCGGCCAGCCCGAAGGTCTCGATCGGGCCGGGGGCGAGCACCACGTCGGCGCTGGCGAGCAGGGCGGCCACGTCGGCCCGGTCGGCGAGGAACTGGGTGAACCGCACCGGCAGGCCGGCCGCCTGGGCGATCAGGCGGGGCCGCAGCGGGCCGTCCCCGGCGACGACGAGGACGGCGTCGACCCCGTCCCGATGCAGGGCCGCGAGCGCGTCGATCGAGCGGTCCGGCCGCTTCTCGGTGGACAACCGGCCACAGTGGACGATCAGGAGCTGGTCCGGCTCGGCGTACCTGGCCCGGACGGCGGGATCGAACGCCTCCGGGCAGAACACGTCCAGGTCGACGCCGAGCGGCGCGCGCACCACGTTCGTCACGCCGATGCGGTGGAACTCCGCCGCCGCCCAACCGGTCGTGCAGACCACCCGGTCGTAGCTTTTCCCCGAGTACCCGTTGAGCCGGTCAGCCAGTCCCGCCGCATACCGGGACGGCAGCCCGGCCACGGTCAACAGGCCGGTGAGGCTCTCGTGGGAGACCATCACGGCGGGTACTCCGCGCTCCCGCGCCCACCGACCGGTCCACCGCAGTGTGAACCGGTCGGAGACTTCGAGGCGGTCGGGCCGCAACTCGTCGAGCAGCCGGGCGAGTCTTCGCCGGCCCAGCAGGACCCGGTACCCACCGGTGCCGGGCACGACCCGGCCCGGCAGCGTGATCACCCGCCCGTGCGAGGTCATCTCGTCCCCGGCCCGCTCGCCCGGTACCACGAGCACCGGCTGGTGCCCCGCGGCCAGGTACCCCTCGCCCAGGCAGCGCAGGGCGGTACGCAGACCCCCCGAACGCGGCATGACGAAGTTGGCCAGGCGCACGATCCTCATGCGGCGATCCGCAACGGGGCGGGCAGGCCGCCACTGTGTACCGCGACGTAGTGGCCGATCAGTTCGTCGCCGATGGCGGCCCAACTGCGCCCCTCGACCGCGGCCCGGGCGTTGGCCCCGAACTCGACCCGCCGCGCCGGGTCGCCCACCAGCGCGGCCACGGCCTCGGTGAGCGCGGTCGCGTCGCAGGGCGGCACCAGGTACCCGGTGCGGCCGTGGTCGACCAGGTCGAGCGGGCCACCGGCCGCCGGCGCCACCACGGGCAGCCCGCTGGCCAGGGCCTCCTGGATCGTCTGGCCGAACGTCTCGTACGGGCCGGTGTGCGCGAACACGTCGAAGCTCGCGTACAGCCGGGCGAGCTGGCCGCCCCGGCGCTCGCCGAGGAAGACCGCGCCTGGCAACGCCTTCGCCAGGGCCGGCCGGGCCGGACCGTCACCCACGATCACGACACGGACCCCGGGCAACTTCGTCACCGGCGCCAGCAGGTCCACCCGCTTCTCGCTGGCGAGCCTTCCCACGTACCCGACAAGAATTTCGCCCTTGGGCGCGAGCGCCCGGCGCAGTGCGGCGCTGCGTTGCGCCGGGTCGAAGCGGCCGGCGTCGACCCCACGCCGCCACAGCCACACCCGCTCGATGCCGTGCGAGTGCAGCGCGGTCGCGGTGGCGCTGGACGGGGCGAGGGTACGGTCGGCCGCGTTGTGGATGCGGCGGATCCACCGCCAGGCCGCCTCCTCGCCCCAGCCGACCCGGTACGCGCCGGCGTACCCGGGAATGTCGGTCTGGTACACGGCGACCACCGGCAGTTGGAGCCCCCGCGCGACGCTGACCCCCCGCGCGCCGAGCACGAACGGGCTGGCCAGGTGGACCAGGTCGGTGCGGTACTCGCGGAGCGTGGCGGCGATGCGGCGGCTGGGCAGGCCGAGGCGGAATCCGGAGTACCCGGGGGTGGGCAGCGACGGTACCCGGATCACCGGGTACGGCATGGGACCTGTGACCGCCCGGCGGCCGGATGCCGGCTGCGGGGCGATGACCAGCGGCTCGTGGCCCCGGGACAGGAGGTGTTCTGCCACCCGGACCACGGAGTGTGCGACGCCGTTGACGTCCGGCGAGAACGACTCTGTGATGATCGCGATCCGCATGCCATCACGGTGCGATGGCACCCGGTGCGCCAGACCAATCGAGCCTGGCCGTCGGGCGAAAAATGGTTAACGAGTTAGATTTCGTACCGTGCGCCGGGTCGCACCACCTCGACCGGCCCGGCGAACGCCGAGCAGGCCGCCTCCAGCGTGAAGCTCTCGCTGCCCCACGCCGGCACCAGGTGGGTGAGCAGCAGCCGGCCCACCCCCGCCTTGGTCGCGTGCTCCCCCGCCTCGCGGCCGGTGAGGTGCAGGTCGGGCGGGTTGTCCATGCCGTCGAGGTAGCTGGCCTCGCACAGGAACACGTCGGCGTCCTGGGCCAGCCGCAGCACCGCCTCGCACGGGGCGGTGTCGGCCGAGTACGCGAGCACCCGGCCGCCCTGCTCGATGCGCGCGCCGTACGTCTCGACCGGGTGGTTGACCCGGTCGACGGTGACCTGGAACGGGCCGACCGGGAACGTGCCCGGCTGCAACGTGTAGAACGAGTACACGTCGTCGATCGGGCCTTCGTCCGGCCCGCCGTACGCGGTCGCCAGCCGCTCCGGGGCACCTGGCGGCGCGTACATCGGGATCGGCGGCAACGCCCCGCCCGGCGCGTACCGGCGGGCCACCACGTACTGGCAGGCGTCGAAGATGTGGTCGGCGTGCAGGTGCGACAGCAGCACCGCGTCGATGCTGTACAGCCCGGCGAAGCGTTGCAGGGCCGACAGCGAGCCGGTGCCGAAGTCGATCAGCAGCCGGAACCCTTCCGCCTCGACCAGGTACGCCGAGCAGGCCGACTCCGGCCCCGGAAAGCTTCCTGCGCACCCAAGAACGGTGAGTCTCATGCAGCCGCCTCGACGGGGAGGCTGCCGGTCACACCGACCTCGGGGCCGATGAACCGGTGGGCCAGGCGGGCGAACGGTCCAGGATCGCCGGTGGCGAGGAACCGGTGCACCGGCGGGGACGCGTCGTCCGGACGCAGCAGGTCCCGCTCGGTCAGCATCCGGTAGACGTCCTTCGCGATCTCGTCGGCGCTCGACACCAGCGTGACGCCGTCGCCCATCACCAGGCCGATCAACCCCGCGAGCAGCGGGTAGTGGGTGCAGCCGAGAACCAGCGTGTCGACCTCGGCGCGCTGCAATGGCTCCAGGTATGCGCTGGCCAGGCCGAGCAGCGGGCGGCCGGACGTGATGCCCCGCTCGACGAAGTCGACGAACTGCGGGCAGGCGGCGCCGTGCACGGTCACCTGCGGGGCGGCGGCGAACGCGTCCTCGTACGCCCGGCTCTTGATCGTGGTCGTGGTGCCGATGACGCCGACATGGCCGTTGCGGGTGGCCGCCACCGCCCGCCGCACCGCCGGGCGGATCACCTCGACGACCGGGACCTTGTACCGCTCCCGGGCGTCGTGCAGGCACGCCGCCGAGGCGCTGTTGCACGCGATCACGAGCACCTTCACACCGTGCTCGACCAGATGATCCAGACAGTCCAGGGCGTACCGGCGCACGTCCGCGATCGGCTTCGGCCCGTACGGCACGTGCGCGGTGTCCCCGACATACAGGATCTGCTCATGAGGCAACTGGTCGAGGATGGCGCGCGCCACCGTCAGACCGCCGACTCCGGAGTCGAAGATCCCGATGGGCGCGTCCGTCACGCAGCGCAGCCTACGCCGACCATCCCGGTTCTCCCTCGGAATCAACCGCCTCATGTCGCTAACGTGACACCGGCGCCAAAGGGTGATCGACTACCCGTCACGTAGGGGCGGGTAATCCGTTGCACAGCGTGAAGCCGTAGAGTCGCGACATTGCGCCCGTTCGGCAAGGGAGGCTCCGGCCGTGAACACCAAGCCCGCCACCACCGTGACGGCACCGAAAACCACGGCAGGAACGACTGCGAGGACGGCCGCCGCGGTCCGCGCGGCCTCCGCGAGACTTTCCCGGGTACCCGCGCAGCAGGTCGCCCGCGACACCCTGGCGGCCCGGTTCCGGATGCCGGGCACGCCCGACCCGGCCGTGCGACTGCGCCGCCTCGGTGGGGTCGCCGCCTGGGCCGCCGTGCTCGGCTTCGGCGGGCTCATCCTGGTACTGCGGATCATGGTCGGCTTGTTCACCGACATCGCGACCTGGTACCTGGTGGTCACGTTCGCGCTCGGACTGGTCGGCATCGCCGGCACGGTCGGCGCGTTCGCGAGCGTGCACCAGCGCCGCCTGCCCTGGCTCCTGCTGGGCGGCGCGACGTTGGTCGAAGCCCTCTGCTTCGCGCTGTAAAAAGATCGGAACAACTTCCCGGAAGTCGTGGCCTCAGCACAGTGCCATGGCAACTATTTCCGGAAAGTTGTGCCGATCATGCCCAGAGTTGGCCTTCCAAATTTTCTTCGGCCTCGGCCAGGGTGCCCAGGTAGGCACCGGTCGACAGGTACTTCCAGCCGGCGTCGGCCACGATGAACGCCACGTCGGCGCGCCTGCCGGCCTTGACCGCCTCGTGGGCCACCGCGAGCGCGGCGTGCAGCACCGCACCGGTCGAGAAGCCGACGAACAGCCCCTCCACCTCGACGAGTTGCCTGGTGCGCAGCACGGCGTCGCGGGTGCCCACCGAGAACCGGCGGGTCAGCACACCGGCGTCGTAGAGCTCCGGCACGTACCCCTCGTCGATGTTGCGCAGCCCGTACACCAGCTCGCCGTACCGTGGCTCGGCGGCCACGATCTCGACGCCCTCGGCCTTCTCCCGCAGGTACCGCCCGACGCCCATCAGGGTGCCGGTGGTGCCCAGGCCGCCCACGAAGTGCGTGATCGTGGGCAGGTCGCGCAGCAGCTCCGGCCCGGTGCTCTCGTAGTGCGCGCGGGCGTTCGCCTCGTTGCCGTACTGGAAGAGCATCACCCAGTCGGGATGGTCGACGGCGATCTCCTTGGCCATCGCGACGGCCCGGTTGGACCCGCCGGCCGCCGGCGAATAGATGATCTCCGCCCCGTACATCCGCAGCAGCGCCACCCGCTCGCTGGAGACGTTCTCCGGCATGACGCAGACCAGCCGGTACCCCCGCAGCTTCGCCACCATGGCGAGCGCGATCCCGGTGTTGCCGCTGGTCGGCTCCAGGATCGTGTCGCCGGGGCGCAGCTTGCCGGCCTTCTCGGCGGCCCGCACCATCCACAGCGCGGGCCGGTCCTTGATGCTGCCGGTGGGGTTGCGGTCCTCCAGCTTGGCCCACAACTGCACCTCGGGGCTGGGTGACAGCCGGGGCAGGCCGACCAGCGGAGTGTTGCCGCACGCGTCCAGTAGTGACTCGTAGCGGGCCATGGGACTAGCTCCTGTGCCCTCGCATCGCGGCGGCCGCCGCGAAGGCGAACGCCCCGCCGGCCACCGCCGGCAGGATGGTCACGTTGTCGCCGTCGTTGAGCTTGGCGTCGAGCCCGCCGATGAAGCGGACGTCCTCGTCGTTGACGTACACGTTGACGAACCGGTGCAGCGCGCCCTCGTCGGTGATCAGCCGGCCGCGGATCCCGGAGTGCCGGGTGTCCAGGTCGATGAGCAGGTCGGCGAGCGTGTCGCCGCTGCCCTCGACGGACTTCGCGCCGCTGGTGTAGGAGCGCAGGATCGTGGGAATGCGAACCTCGATAGCCATGACTTTGATGCTCCTTACGAGTTCGGACAAGCAGACGTGATCAGCGGACGGATGTCGAGCGGCGTCAGTTGCCCGCGTGACACTCGTAGTCGACCGTCGTCGGGCTCTGCCCGAACATGTAGGACTGAACGGCGTGCGGGTCCACGCCGGGCTCAACGACCCGGACCGGCTCCTCGGTAACGACTCCGTCGACGATCCGGAAGGAACGGATCTCCGCGGTGTCCGGGTCGCGGGTCGAGACCAGCAGATAGTGGGCGCCGGGGATGGACGCCAACGCGACGTCGGTGCGCGACGGGTAAGCCTCGGTCGCGGTGTGCGAGTGGTAGATGACCACCGGCTCCTCGTCGCGGTCGTCCATCTCCCGCCACACCCGCAGTTTCTCGGCGTCGTCGAGGCGGTAGAACGTCATGGAGTGCTCAGCGTTCTCCATGGGGATGTGCCGCGCCGGGTCGTCGGACCCGATCGGACCGGCCACGATGCCGCACGCCTCGTCGGGATGGTCCCGGCGGGCGTGCGCGACGATCGCGTCCAGGATCGCGCCGGCGATGGTCAGCACGGCGCCCAGCCTACCCAACCGGCCGACCGGCCGTGGGGGTGAGCGCCATCACGTGAGACACGCCGGCAGGATCGGCACAACTTCCCCGAACAGGATCGGCACAACTTCCCCGAAATAGTGGTCACCGGAGCCCGCTGAGGCCACAACTTGCCGGAAGTTGTGTCGATCATCGTCAGCCGGCCAACGCCTCGACCAGGGACTCCTGAAGCTCGCTCAGGTACGCGTACACCGAAAGCTGCGCCACCCGCACGGACACCGGGTCCCGCAGCACCGCCTCGTCCATCTCCTCGACCAGGTCGGTGTCGTCGCGGATGTCGAGTTGCATGCCGAGCGCGAGTCGGGCATCCGTCAGCGCGCGCAGCCAGGCCTCCGCCTGCTCGTCGTCGAGGCGGACCTCGCCGCCGTCGGGCGGGAGCGCGGCCAGCATCGCCCCGGCCTGGTCGAGCTTGGCGGATTTGAGGTCGGCCTCGGTGTACCGCCGGAGATCTTCGGAGGTCTCCGGATCGTCCGGGTACACATCCGGAAACAGCCGCGCCACGATCGGATCGTCGTGATCGAGCTGCTCCGACAGCAGCGCCACGACCTCGATCATCACCTGCTGGAGCACAGCCGCGGCGGAATGATCGAAGTGGCCGACGCAGAGGTCGCCCTCGCGGGTGAACATCAAGACTGATCCACCGTGGCCCACAAGCCGTACGCGTGCAGCCGCGACGCGTCGTGCTCCATCCGCTCCCGGGCGCCGCTGGAGACGATCGCCTTGCCCTTGTGATGCACATCGAGCATCAGACGCTCGGCCTTCTCCCGGCTGTAGCCGAACAGCTTCTGGAAAACCCACGTCACGTAGCTCATGAGGTTGACCGGGTCGTTCCACACGATCGTCACCCAGGGACGATCGGTCGCCGGCACCTCTTCGGTGCCGGGCGTCTCGACCGGGGTGACGTGCGGGGCCGCCATAAGGTCCATTCTTCCCCGTGGCACCCCGGATCGCGACCACTGCGCCGTGGTCGGTTCGCGCGCCGCCCGCTGGGCAGAAGAGTCAGGCCAGCAGGACGCCGTGGTCGATGGTGTCCGCCGCGACCACCGACAGCGCGTCCCGCAGGTGGTCGAAGCGGGCCGTGCACTCCCGTTCCAGGCCGCCCTCCAGCACATGAATGGCCTGCTGCAACCAGCTGCGGCACTGCTTGCGGTCGCCGCCGCCGCGCCAGGCGGCGTAGCAGCCGGCGCTGAGGCCGATACCGACCGGCGGGAGCAGCGCCTCGTCGAGCGGGCGTGGCCGGATCGCGGCGAGGCTGGCCACCGCGCCGCGCCCGGCCGTGACGGCGATGCCCGAGGTCGCGGTCACCAGCAGCACCCGGTCCCACTCCGGTGCGCTGTCCGCGTCCTCGATCGCGCGGCGGGTGGCCCGACGGATCCGGGCCAGCGCGGCGGCGCCGGGCTCGCCGTCGAGGATCTCCGCGAAGACCAGCCGCATGATCTCCGTGGCGGCGACCTCGATGGCGTTCGTGGTACGCACCGACAGGGCGTGCAGCTCGCGGTCGAACACGTGCGGCAGCCGGGCGCACCCGGTCTCGCCGCTGGTCTCCTGTACACACCGGACGTGGATGGTCGCGAGATCGATGGCCAGCCGCTGGCCGACGGCGACCGACCGGGACCGCAGCTCACGGTCGAGCACCTCGCTCCAGCGGGTGTCGGTGGCGGCGGCGCTGACCCGCTGGGCCGGGCCGGGACGCACGCTGGGCGCCTCGCCCATCGGCAGCTCGCTGGGCGGCGGCTCGGCCAGCCCGCGGCGCAGCGCGGCGACACCGATACCGGCCAGGCCCAGGGCCGCCTCCTCGACGACGGCGGGCGGCGCGGTGTCGCGGTCGGGCAGCGTGCTCAGCGCGTACCAGGAAGCGGCGGCCAGACCGGGCGCGTGATCGTGCACCAGCTTCAGGTTGGCCGACAGTACCGCCGGCCACTCCGGATGCGCATCGATCTTGGTCAGCGCGAAGCTCACCGGTACCTCGCGCTGCTCGACCTCGGACAGGAAGTCCAGCTCGGCGGCCTGGAGAGCGGTCGACGCGTCAGCGACGAACAGCAGCCCGGCACCGTCGTCGAGCGCGTCGAGCACGATCTCGATGTACGCCTGGTCGAAGCCGCCGACCCCGGGCGTATCGACCAGGTTGACCCGGCGCAGCAGGTCGGCCGGGTGCAGCACGTCGATCCGGCGCGGCGGTCGGCCCGGCCCGCCCCGGACGACCGCGGCCTGGTCTCCTTCGCGCAACTCGCCGAGCCCGAGTGGCCGCGGCCCGCGGTGGCCCGGCACGTACCCGAATGCCGCCGGGCTGTCCGCGTGGTGGAACGACAGGTACGCCGAAGTGACCGGCCGGACGACGAGCGCGCCGGCAGGCACGGGCGCCTGACCGACGGGATCGCCCGCTGCCACGGCACCGGACAACGATCCGGTCGGGGCCGCGGATCTCGCCCCGGCCGCGGCACCGGAAGCCGGGCCGGATGCCGCACCGGAACCGCCCGAAGCCGCACCGGAACCGCCCGAAGCCGCACCGGAACCGCCCGAGGCCGGACCGGAGCCGCCCGGGCCGGTGCCCGAACCGGCCACGCCACCGGCCTCCCCACCGGCAGCGGAACCGGTCGCCGCGAATGCCGACGGTGCCGCCAACGCGGACGGCGTGGCCACCCGGCCCGCCGGCCGCGGAATGCTGATCAACGCCGATCCGCCCGCGGGCGCCACCGTGGGCGCGCCGAGCAAGGCGTTGACCAGCGAACTCTTACCGCAACGAGAAGCGCCGACGACGAGAATCGTCGCAACGCCGTGTGCGTCAGGCACGACCTGGGTCACCCGACCTTTGCCTGTCGTGGTCGGTGTCGGCCGGCTGGTCGCGGCCGCTCCCAAGGTCGCGACCGGCGCGTGCAGCACAACCGACTTCATGCGCCGCCCTCTCGCAGTGCCATAGCCAACCAACCCCATTGCCGGTCAGCGAAGGAACGCTACGTGAACGGTCACTTACAGGGGCAGGAGCGACGGTACTCAAAGGACGCTCTCCACACTACTCAAACTTTGTACGTGGGTAGGAGCGCAGAGTAACTAGAACGTCTATATGCTGCGACGGTGCCTCCGTGGAGCTTCGTCGGGCGAGATGAAGAAATGTCACGCCTCACCGGGGCGGCCGCCGGGACGACCGGGCGCGGCCTGATCCTCGGTGGGGCAGCCGGCATCGGGAAGAGCAGACTGATGCGCGAAGGGGTCGCGGCGCTGGACAGCGACCGGCTATCAGTCTGGATCGCGACCGCCAACGCCGCCACCGCCGGCCTGCCACTGGGCGGGTTGTCGCAGGTCCTGCCCGCTGAGCAGCCGGCCGCCGCGTCCCCCGCCGGCCTGCTGCGCTGGGCCGTCGACGCGATGCACCGGCAGGCCGCCGGCCGCCCGATCGTGCTCGCGATCGACGACGCCCACCTGCTCGATCCGCTGTCGGCGACCCTCGTGTACTACGTCGCCCGCACCGAGCACGCGACGATCCTCGCCACGGTCCGGACCGGCGAGCCCGTCCCCGACCCGATCCGTGCACTGTGGACAGACGACCTGGTGGAACGGGTCGAGCTGGGCCCGCTGACCAAGAGCGAAACCGCCGACCTGCTGAGCCAGGTCCTCGGCGGGCCGGTGGACTCGGCGTCGGTCGACCGGCTCTGGCAGCTCTCCCAGGGCAACGCGCTGCTGCTGCGGGAGCTGGTGATCTCGGCCCGGTCCAGCGGCGACATCAACTCGTCGTACGGGGTGTGGCGGTGGACCGGCCGGTTCGAGCTGGCCCCCACGCTCACCGAGGTGATCGACGCCCGGATCGGCCAGCTCACGCCCGAGGTACGCACCGTGCTGGAGCTGGTCGCGTTCGGCGAGCCGATCGGGTTGCCGCTGGTCGTCCGCGCCACCGCCGCCGCGGCCGTGGAGGTCGCCGAGGAACGCCAGCTCATCCGGGTGGTCCGCGACGATCGCCGGGTCAACGTCTGGCTGGCCCATCCGCTGTACGGCGAGGTGGTCCGCAAGCGCTGCCCGGTCACCCGGTTCCGCCGGCTGCTCGCCGAGCTGGCCGACCTGGTCGAGGAGGTCGGCGCGCGGCGCCGCGAAGACCTGCTCCGGGTGGCGGTGTGGCGGCTGGACAGCGACACCGCGCGCGACCCGGTCCAGCTCCTCCAGGCGTGCGGGCAGGCGTTCGCCTCGCTACGACATCCCGCTCGCCGTCCGGCTGGCCCGCGCCGCGCTCAGCGCCGGTGCCGGCTTCGAATCGGTCGAGCTGCTCGGCACCCTGTTGATGTTCGCCGACCAGCCGGCCGAGTCGCTCGCGGTGCTCGACTCGGCGACCGACCTGATCAGCAACGACCAGCAGCGCAGCCGGTGGCTCGGGATGCGCGCGATCGTCACGTACTGGGGGCTCACCGAGGAGTGCACGGTCGAGCACCTCGCCAAGGAGGGGCCGGCACTCGTCGATCCGGCGGCCCGCGAGTGGGTCCGCGCGGTCGAGTCGATCATGCGCCTGCACCACGGCGAGCACCTGATGGCGCAGGAGCTGGCCCAGACGGTCCTGGACAGCCCGGCGAGCGGCGCCGGGGCGCGGGCACTCGCGGCCAGCGGCCTCGCCCACCTGCAGGCGGCTCGCGGCGCTCCCATGCAGACCCTGCGCGCCATGGACGCGGTCGACGCCGACGCGCCACGCTGGCGCGCCGAGACGCCGTACATCCAGCTCGCGGTCGAACTGGCCCGCGGCACCGCCACGATCATCGCCGGTGATCTCGCCGTCGCCGACCGGATGGTGGCCGCCGAGTTCGCCGGCCTGGCCGAGGCCGGCGACCTTCACCTCGGATCGGGCTACGTCACGCTGATCCGGGCCCAGGCCGCCCGCCTGCGCGGCCAGTTGCGCGACGCCGCCCGGTACGCGGGACAGGCCGCCGCGACGCTCGCCAGCAGCCAGGTGTTCGCGGCGCTGGCCAACGCGGAGCGGGCGCACGTGGCCGCGCTGTCCGGCGAGTACGCGCTGGCGGCCGAGGCGATCGCCGAGGCGGACCGGACGCACCCGCCGACCATGGACATCCTGTACCCGTGGCTGGAGCAGTCCCGCGGTTGGGTCGCCATCTGCTCGGGCGACCTGCGTACCGGCGTGGAGGTCCTGCACCGGCTGGTCGACCGGCTGCGCGCCGACGGGTTCGCCGGGCACGAGATGCACATCCTGCACGACCTGGTGCGCCTCGGTCGCGCGGGCGAGGTGGTGGATCGGCTGGCCCGGCTGTCGGCCGCCGTGGAGGGTCCGCTGGCGCCGCTGATGGCCTGGCACGCGCGGTCGGCCGCCGAGTCCGACGGCGCGGGACTGCTGACCGTCGCGGAGGAGTTCGCCGATCTCGGCCTTTCGCTGTACGCCGCGGAGGCCGCCGCCGCCGCGATCCCGCTGCTGCGCGCTGCCCGGGCCACCCAGACCGCCGCCGCGTCCGAGCTGCTCACCATGCTGGTGGTCCGGTGCGACGGGGCGCAGGTGCACACCCTTGCCGTACCGCAGCCGACGCTGACCACCCGGGAGCGGCAGATCGCCAAGCTCGCGGCCGCCGGGGTGCCCAGCAAGGAGATCGCCGACCAGCTCTACCTGTCCGCGCGCACCGTCGACAACCACCTGCTCCGGGTATACGCGAAGCTCGGTGTCGCCGGTCGCGCCGAGCTGGCCGCCGCCCTCCGCGTCCTCCCCGAGGACTGAAGATCATGATCGGCACAACTTCCCGGAAGTTGTTGCCTCAGGACGATGCCATGGCCACAACTTCCCGGAAGTTGTGCCGATCTTGGGAGGCCCCGCGCCACGGTCGTAGGCTGTGATCCGTGAACGCGGATACCGCCCTGCACACCGACCACTACGAGCTGACCATGCTCTCGGCCGCGCTGCACGACGGCACGGCCGACCGGCAGTGCGTGTTCGAGGTATTCGCGCGCCGGCTCCCGCCGGGGCGGCGGTACGGGGTCGTGGCCGGCGCCGGCCGGGTCGTCGAGCTGCTGCGGGACTTCCGGTTCGACGCCGACGAGGTGACCTTCCTGCGTGACAGCGGCGTGGTCGACGACCTGACCGCCGAGTGGCTCGCGGCCTACCGGTTCACCGGCGACATCGAGGGGTACGCGGAGGGCGAGCTGTTCTTCCCGACCTCGCCGATCCTGACCGTGTCCGGCACGTTCGCCGAGTGCGTCGTACTGGAGACGCTGGTCCTGTCGGTGCTCAACCACGACTGCGCCATCGCCGCCGGGGCGGCCCGCATGGTCACCGCCGCCCGGGGGCGGCCGCTGATCGAGATGGGATCACGGCGCACCCACGAGGAGGCCGCCGTCGCGGCGGCCCGCGCGGCGTACCTGGCCGGCTTCGCCTCCACCTCGAACCTCGCGGCCGGCCGGCGGTACCGCATCCCCACCGCCGGCACCGCGGCGCACGCGTTCACGCTGCTGCACGACGACGAGCTGGCGGCGTTCAACTCGCAGGTGGCGACGCTGGGCAAGCAGACCACGCTGCTGGTCGACACGTACGACATCGCGCAGGGCATCCGCAACGCGATCGCGGTCGCCGGGCCGGACCTGCGCGCGATCCGCATCGACTCCGGCGACCTGTCGGTGCTGGCCCAGCACTCGCGCGCCCTCCTCGACGAGCTGGGCGCCACCGAAACGAAGATCATCGTCTCCGGTGACCTCGACGAGTACGCCATCGCGTCGCTCGCCGCGGAGCCGGTCGACGTGTACGGCGCCGGGACGGCCGTCGTGATCGGCTCCGGCGCGCCCACCGCCGGGCTGGTGTACAAGCTGGTCGAGGTGGAAGGGCAACCGGTCGTCAAGCGGTCGGAGAACAAGGCCACCGTCGGCGGTCGGAAGACCGCGGTGCGCCGGCACAAGCCGACGGGTACCGCGGTCGAAGAGGTGATCGTGCCGCAGGGCGTCCCGGAGCCGAAGCCGCACGACCGCGCCCTGCAACGGATGTACGTGCGGGGCGGCGAGCCGGTGGCCGACCTGCCGACGCTCGACGAGTCGCGGGAGCACCTGAGAAACTGCCTGATCTCCATCCCGTGGGAGGGGCTCAAGCTCTCCCAGGGCGAGCCGGCGATCCCGGTGACCTGCGTTCCGTGTATCCCGGGGGTGATCGTCCGATGAGCCGCGCGTTGATCGTGGTCGACGTGCAGAACGACTTCTGCGAGGGCGGTTCGCTTCCGGTCAACGGGGGCGCGGGTGTGGCGGCAGCGATCTCCCGGGTGCTGGCCGAGCCCGGCCGCTGGGACCATGTCGTCGCGACCCAGGATCACCACATCGATCCGGGCGCGCACTTCAGCGACACACCGGACTACGTCAATACGTGGCCGGTGCACTGCGTCGTGGGTACCCCCGGGCAGGACTTCCATCCGAACCTCGATACCGACCGGATCGAGGCGATCTTTACGAAGGGTGACCACGCTGCGGCCTACTCGGGGTTCGAGGGGCACGCCGGCGGCGTCAGCCTCGCCGCGTGGTTGCGCATGCGCGGCGTAGACGTGATCGACATCGTAGGAATTGCAACCGACCACTGCGTACGTGCAACTGCACTCGACGCGGCTCGTGAAGGCTTTGCTACAACCGTGTTACTGGATCTGACCGCCGGTGTCGCGGAAGCCACCGTGACCGACGCGCTGTCCAGCATGGACGCGGCCGGCGTTACTTTGACAGGACATCCGGTCGTCGGAGCCTGAGCACCATTTGCTAGGCAATAAGTAGGCGATTCGTATACGGACCGTAGCGCGGTCGGTAATGGTTCGGCTACGCTATCCGCACCTCAGGGGGCCGTCCGGCAGGGGCGGTCGTACGCAGGAGGCGACGTAGTGAGTCTGTCGATCCAGACCCGCCGTCAGGGCGCACGGAAATCCGTGATCACTCTGTACGGAGAGGTCGACTACGCCACGGCCCTGGAATTTCGGGTCGCAATGTCCACCGCACTCAGCACTGGCAATGTCGACATGATCATCGTGGATCTGTCCGGCGTAACCTTCCTCGACTCCACCGGTCTCGGGACTCTCGTGGCGGCCGCTCGCATCTGCGCCGAGTTGAACGTCGAGTTCCAGGTCTCCGACGCGAACCCGTTCATCGCCAAGCTGTTCACCGTTGTCGGCGTGGCCGAGGTCCTCGGCATTCCGGCCGCCCCCGGCGTCCGACCCCGACTCCCCCGCCCCGCCACGCAGGTAGCCTGAGCCTCCACCCCTCCGCGTCGATCTAGGACGAATGGTGGGACGAAGCCGGCACGACAGCCACCATTCGTCCTAGATCGACAGGGGTGGGCGCGTCCCGCAGCCGGCCGGCGGTCCACAGCGCGGCCAGTACGACCAGCGTGCCGGCCGCGACGAGCACACTGTCGACCGGCCCGAAACGCAGACCGGCCACCGTCGGGTGTACCCCTCCGGTGGCGACCAGACTGGCCACCGCGACCGATGCCAGCGTGGTCACCTGGATCGCGGGGTTGACCACGGCGAACACCCGGCCCAGGTGCTCCAGCGGGGCGGCCTTGAGGATGGCCGGCACGAGCAGCGAGCCGACCACGGCGACCGGCACCCCGACCGCCCCGATCGCGGCGAGCGCGACGATGAGGGCGGTGCTTTTCGCGTACCCGATGAGCAGGACGCCGGTGAGCAACAGGCTCGACCAGTAGGCCCGGGCCAACCCGAGCCGGCCGGCGACCCTCGGGGCCACCAGCGCGCCCGCGATCGAGCCGAGGCCGAACGCCGCGCCGAGCAGCCCGTACCAGCGGGGGTCGGCGTGCAGGTTGGCGCGCAGGAAGAACACGTCGAGGACGTTGAGCGTGCCGGCCGCGATGGTGACCGTCGCCGCCGCGGCGAGCAGGGTCAGCAGCGCCGGTGTGCGCCGGATGATCGCCAGACCGGCGGCGAGCGAGGGCGCGTCCCGTGGCACACCGGCAAGCGGCGCACCGGCCCGTGACGCACCGGCCCCCAGCACACCGGCCCATCCCGGCACGCGGACCGACCCGACCGCCCCGAACGAGACGACGAACGACAGCGCGTCGAGGATGAGCGCCCACCGTACGCCTGACGTGAACAGCACCGGAGCGGCGACGAGTGGGCCGAGGATGCCGGCGAGCGTGGCGGCGGTCTGGCTCAGGCCGGTCGCGGCGTGCCGGCGCAGCGGCGGCACGACCTCGTCGACGAGGGCGTGTCGGGCCGGCGTGGCCAGTTGGGCACCGACGCTCGACAGCAGTACCGCGAGGTAGACGGCGCCGAGACGGACGGCCAGCGGGAGCGCGCCGGCCGGCAGTACGGCGAGCGCCACGACACCGGAGACGAGCACCGCCCGCGTGGCGTCGGTGGCGAGGACGACCCGTCGAGGGTCCGGGCGCCTGGAGAGCCGAGCCAGCGGCGCGGCGAACAGCGCCGGAAGGGCGGCGGCGAGGAGCACACCACCGACCGCGAGCGGCGCCCAGGACCGGCCCGGCACCAGTCCGGTGGCGATCCAGAGCACCACCGTGGTGTCGAACGCGGCGTCCCCGACGGCCGAGGCGGCATCGCCGACCCACAGCCGGGCGAACTCGCGGTTGATGAGGCGCACGGCCGCACGGTCTCACCGGCGCCGATCTCCGCGCAAGGAACGGCCCGCCTGCCGGAAGGCAGGGAACGGTGCCCTTTCGGGCTACGCCCTACTACCTCTCCCCGGCGGTGTCCTCGTCGTACGAGGCGCCGCCCCGCACGTCGGCGGTGAGCGGCCTGGCCCCGCCCTCCGGCGCCCCGACCCGGCCGTTCGGCGCGTACTCGGGGTACTTCACGTCGAACGCGGGCCGCTCGGAGCGGATACGCGGCATCCGGTCGAAGTTGCGCAGCGGCGGCGGGCAGGAGGTCGCCCATTCGAGCGAGTTGCCGTAGCCCCACGGGTCGTCGACCTCGACGACCGGCCCGGCCTTGTACGACTTCCACATGTTGTACAGGAACGGCAGGGTCGCCGAGCCGAGGATGAAGGCACCGATCGTGGAGATCGTGTTGAACAGAGTGAAGCCGTCGCTGGCCAGGTAGTCCGCGTACCGCCGGGGGAAACCCCGGGTGCCGAGCCAGTGCTGGATCAGGAACGTGGTGTGGAACCCGATGAACGTCAGCCAGAAGTGCACCTTGGCCAGCCGCTCGTCGTACATCCGCCCGGTCGCCTTCGGGAACCAGAAGTAGATACCCGAGAACACGGCGAACACGATCGTGCCGAAGAGCACGTAGTGGAAGTGGGCCACCACGAAGTACGAGTCGGAGACATGGAAGTCGACCGGCGGGCTGGCCAGCAGCACGCCGGACAGGCCGCCGAACAGGAACGTCGTCATGAAGCCGAGCGCCCACAGCATGGGGGCCTCGAACGACAGTTGCCCCCGCCACATGGTGCCGATCCAGTTGAAGAACTTGATCCCGGTCGGCACGGCGATCAGGAAGGTCAGGAACGAGAAGAACGGCAGCAGCACCTGGCCGGTGACGAACATGTGGTGCGCCCACACGCTCATCGACAGCGCCGCGATGCCGACCGTCGCGCCGACCATCCCCTTGTACCCGAAAAGGGGCTTGCGGCTGAAAACCGGGATGACCTCGGTCACGATGCCGAAGAACGGCAGCGCCACGATGTACACCTCAGGATGACCGAAGAACCAGAACAGGTGCTGCCAGAGCAACGGGCCACCGGTCTGGGAATCGTAGACATGGGCGCCGAGTTGTCGATCGGCCAGCAGCGCGAGCAGGGCGGCGGCCAGGATCGGGAAGACCATCAGCACCAGCAGGCTGGTGATCATGATGTTCCAGGTGAAGATCGGCATCCGGAACATGGTCATACCGGGCGCGCGCAACGTCAGGATCGTGGTGATCATGTTCACCGCGCCGAGGATCGTGCCCAGACCCGAGATCGCCAGGCCGACGATCCACATGTCCGCGCCCACGCCGGGCGAGTTCACCACGCTGTTGAGCGGCGCGTAGGCGAACCAGCCGAAGTCGGCCGCGCCGTCCGGCGTGATGAAGCCGGCCAGCGCCAGGCCGCTGCCGAAGAAGTAGAGCCAGTACGCGAACGCGTTCAGCCGCGGGAACGACACGTCGGGCGCGCCGATCTGCAACGGCACGATGTAGTTCGCGAAGGCGAACAGGATCGGCGTCGCGAAGAACAGCAGCATGATCGTGCCGTGCATGGTGAACAGCTGGTTGTACTGCTCGGTGGAGAGGAACTGGAGCCCGGGCCGGGCCAGCTCCGCCCGCATGAGCAGGGCCAGGAAACCGCCGATGACGAAGTACGCCATCGATGTGACCAGGTACATCAGCCCGATCTGCTTGGCGTCGGTCGTGCGCAGTAGCCGAGCGAACGCCGAACCTTTCACGGGCTGGTGGACCGGCCACGGCCGCGTCACGATCGGCTTCGGGGCGACGGTGGTCACGAGTGGCCTCCTGTGCTGCTCACCAGCTATGTCAGGCACGGCGGAGCGGTTGTCTGTCGTACCCGAAGAGGGAGAATAGTCCTCCCCCCGGACCGTACCCCGGTTGGGGCAGGCGAGGTCACGATTCTGTATCGACAGCGCCTACTTGCTGGCCGCGCTCGCCCCGAGATTGAACGAGATCGCGCCGGTGGTGATCGCGGCCAGTACCAGCAGCACGATTCCCCAGGCGATCAGCCGGTCTGCGGCATTGACCCGGCGGGCCGCGCCGATGATCCGCGATGTCGGGTTTCGCGGCGTCACCCCGACCTCCATCGCCGGTTGGGTCACGGGCACCCGCTCCGGCTCCTCCGGCTCCGGCATGATCGCCCGTATCGCGACCACAGCGCCGCCGGCCAGCACCAGCAGCGAACCGAGCACGGTCATCACGCCCGCGATCCAATTCCGCATCTTTGCCTCCCAGGGGGTGAGGCAACGGTAGCGCCGCGGGGCGACATCGCCATCGGCCAAGAACACCCAGGTGGTAGGCCCTTTCGGCGATAGCGCGGTCTCGCTAGAGTGACGTGCTCGCTACCTACGGCGTTGAAGAGGCGTGGCTGTGAATTCGAACGATCTCGATCATCGGCTGACCACGGGGCTGGTTCGGGTGGCGGTGGCCGCCCAGAACGCCGGCGAAGCGGCGGCAGGCCTGGAACGGACCCTCGCCCAGCAACAGGCACTCCTGCTGCTGGCCCGGCGCCGCCACGAGTACTCGTTGAGCGATCTGGCCGCCGACCTCGGCATGCCGATCGCCGCCGCGCAGGCCTCGATCGCGACGCTGTGCAAGGAAGGCCTCGTGTCGATGGGGCCCAGCCCCTCGTACTCCCCGCACGACATGCGCGTCGAGTTGACCGAGCGCGGCCGGGCACAGGCCCCCGAATTCCTCAACTGGGCCGACACCCTGCTGGCCGAGGTGGAGGAGCTGAGCGAGCCGGAGCAGCACCGCCTGCTACGCACCGTGACCGACCAGATCTTCGCCATGCAGCGACGCGGCCAGATCCCGGTCACCAAGATGTGCGTGACCTGCCGCTTCTTCGATGGGTACGCGCACGCTGGCAGTGCCGAGCCGCACCACTGCTGGCTTGTCGACGCGCCATTCGGTTACCGTCAGCTTCGCCTGCGCTGCCCGGAGCAGGAGCCACCGGCCGAGTAGGCCGATCGGCGCCGCCCCGCGGTTGCGCGCTGATCATGGTGTACGGGCAAAGCCCGTCGCCAGCCACGCTGTTCATTCCCCGCTTCTTGTCGTACCTGTGGGCTAGCCTCGGTCGGGTTCGGTTGATCGGGGAGGCCAGGGGGGATCACGTGCGGAGGGCGGGCGGAATCTTCTGCGTCGAAGGGCAGTGGGAGAACGACCTGGCGAAGCGGGGCTCGGTGCTCCCGACGCTGGAGTTGCTCGAGCGGCTCGACCGGATCCGCTTCATCCACCGCGACACCGCCACCTCTGACGAGTTGCGATACTTCATCGGCCGTTGGTTGCTGCGCAAATACGCCGACTTTCCGGTTGGTTTCTTCGCCATGCACGGCGAGCCGGGCAAGCTGTGCCTCACCGAGTCCAACTCGGTCGAACTGGACGAGATCGAGAGCTGGATGGCCGGGAAGTGCGCCGGCCGGAAGCTCTACTTCGGCAGCTGCGCCGTGCTCGCGGCGCCACAGGATCGGTTGGTCGACTTCCTGCACGAGACGAAAGCCGATATGTTGTGCGGCTTCACCCGATACGTGGACTGGGTCGAGGCGGCTGCCTTCGAGACCGTCGTGCTCAACTCGCTGGTCAACGGGAAGCGCGCCGACAGCACCGAGCGGTTGATGCACTCCAGCCGGTGGGCCGCCTTCTCCGACCACCTCGGGTTCCGCGTGGTCTACGCCAACGGCAACGGCCGCTGACCTGGCCAAACGGGCCAAGTAACGATGGCGCCAACTATAATAGTTGCGGCCATCACAGTGGTTGCCGCAGTGGCTCACAAACGGCCCCTAGGTTCGCACGAGAGCCCGAAGCTCGGCCGGTGAGAATCGCGTGATCCGCAGCTCGTCCGCGACCGCCTGGATCTCATCGGCGAGATCCGCCGAGATCGTGAGGTCCTCCTCGATGAGAGCGTCGAACAGCTCCTCGACGGCGAGTTGAAGCTCACCGGCGTCGACGTCACCTTCGTACAGGTCGACGATCCCGTCGGGCACGTGCCCGCGCAAATGCTGGGCAAGGGCTCTGAGCCGGTCAATGATCATGTCGGTGCTCCAGGCCACGGAAACGCGGTGATGATTCCTTCACCGCCAGGTTCCACCACAACCTTGATCTGTACACCGTCACGGGTTCCGTAGACCCGGAACCGGGCCGGCTTGCCGGACTTGGTGAGCAGCCCGCCGTTCTTCGGCGCACCCATGACCACCGAGTTCGGGTCGGTGGCGACGTCGGACACGTAGCGCTTGACGTCTTCAACCGTCCAGTGCCGGGGAAATGGCGTCTTGCCAGTCCGGCCTCTTCGGCAAGCCACTCCCAGAGCCGAACGGCGAGCACACTGACCAACTCGGCGATCGCGTCGCGGACAAGGGTCCGCACCAGGGCGACCAGCATGCCGGCGCCCTCGACGATGCTCGCCATCGTCTCGGCCGCCTGCGACAGCGCCTTGATCCCCGAGCCACGGTTGTCAGCGTGCGCACGGTACGCGGTCGCTGCGGTTCCCGACCAGGAGCTCACCTCGCGATCGACCGCGTTCCGGTAGTCACCGGCGGCGAACGACAACTGGCTCGCCACATTTCGCCACGTCTGTGCGTTGGCGGTGATCTGCGCCGGGTCACCGGCCAGCTTGTCCAGCGCCTCCGAGAGCGGCTTGACGTGATCAAGCAGCCACGCCACGCCCCAGGAAGCGAGCGTGCCGAGCGGATCGGTGATCAGGCCGAGAGTGTCGAGCGCAGCTCCGGTACCGCCAAGCGACATGTCCACCCACGAGCCGGACTTGACGCCCTGGTGCAGAAGCTGAATGTCCTCGGCGAGGTAGACGCCGCTCCACTCGTTGGTGGCCCCGCCTGTCCGCGCGACGACGAGTGGATTGACACCGACACTCATGAAGGCTGCCCGTACCGCCGCGCGGTGGCGGCGTCACTGTCGTGGTAGTCGCCGGCCGCCGTGCGTAGCCTCTCCCCGGTGTCGCGAAACGCCTCGGTCGCTCCGTTCAAGGCCTGATAGACGATGTCTTTCAAGGGCGACATCATCGCCGGCAAAGCCTGACAGAACTCACCGTAGGCGTTGGTATCGAATTCGATCGCCTGTGCCGCCTGAGCGGCGGTCCGGATCTCATCTGCCACCGTGTCGACAGTGACGGCGTGCGCCTGCAGGTCGCCGGCGATGACCCGGAAACCCTCGCCATCGTTCATGAACGATCCTCCCCCATCGGATCACCAGGCCTCGACTGGTCTGCTCAGGCTAGCGAGTGGCATCGTTTCGCGCTGACCACCCGACTCCGCGACAGCCGCGCACGCCGGTCGCTCGCGACAGCGACCAACTGCCCACGACCGATGCGGCCAATTGCCCACAGACCTTCCGGCCAACTGCCCATGAATCTAGCGGCCAGATGTCCACGTACCGTACGGCCAGTCGTCCATAATAAGATCGTGACGGACAATTCTGAGCTGGTCGCACGCAAAGCGGAGCCCCTGGTTGCCGAGGCGCTGGGTGATACCCGTGTGGTTGCGATCAACGGTGCCAGGCAAGCTGGCAAGAGCACTCTCGCCAGGGCGATCGCAACGGCAGCTCGAAACCCGCTGATCCGTCTGCTGGATGATCCGGCCACGCTACGGGCCGCACTGGACGATCCAACCAGTTTCGTGGAGCACGATGGCCTGCTGATCATTGACGAGGTCCAACTGGCGCCGGAGCTCTTCCGGGCCATCAAGGTCGCAGTCGACACCCACCCTGAGCCCGGCCGATTCCTGCTTACCGGCTCCGCCCGAATCCTCGCCCTCCGTGACCTGCCGGATGCGCTACCCGGCCGGATGGAGACGATCGAGCTGTGGCCTTTCTCCCAGGGTGAGATTGACGGCACAGCGGACCGTTTCATCGACGCCGCGTTCGCTCGCGGTGCCCGCCTCGCCCACACATCGACCATGCGACGACGCGACTACCTTGAGCGCGTCGTGCGTGGTGGGTATCCCGAAGCGGTGCGCCGCAGCGACCGACGCCGGTCCGCCTTCTTCGATTCGTACCTCACCACGCTGATCGAGCGCGACGTAACCGAACTCTCGGTCATCGAGCGGCGAGGAGAGCTGCGCCGATTGCTGGCCCTGCTCGCCGGACGATCCGGTAACCTGCTCGTCCTCAGCGCGTTGGCGATGCAGTCGGGCATTCCGCGGTCCACGCTCACCCGTTACCTGGAGCTACTTGAAGCGGTCTTCCTGATCAAACAGATCCCGGCCTGGTCAACCAACTCCACTCAGCGGGCCGTCGGTACGCCCAAGCTGGCGTACGTCGACAGCGGGCTGGCCAGCCATCTGGTGGGTCAGGACGTGGCCCGGTTGAGCGAGCCCGACGGCGCCGCCGGGCCGATGATGGAGAACTTCGTGCTGATGGAGCTTGCCCGGCACCTCACCTGGAGCGAGGAGCGGGTCCGGCTGCACCATTACCGGACCAAAGACAGAGTCGAGGTAGACGCCGTGCTCGAATCGGCCGATGGGCGTGTGGTCGGCATCGAGGTCAAGGCCGGTTCGACAGTACGAAGCGAAGACCTGGCCGGGCTGCGTCACCTGGAGAGCCGGCTCGGGTCGAGGTTCGTCGCCGGATACGTGCTCTTCACCGGGCAACAGACCCTCCCGTTCGGCGACCGGCTGCGTGCGCTCCCGATCGAGGCGCTGTGGAAGGTGGTCCCCTAGCCGAGGCTGCCCCTTACTATCGGGCCCATGACCTTGCCGAACGTCCCGGACCGTGCCCGTGTGGTAGTGATCGGCGGAGGTGTCATCGGCACCTCGGTCGCGTACCACCTTGCCCACCTCGGCTGGACCGATGTCGTACTGCTGGAACGGGATCGGCTGACCTCGGGTACCACCTGGCACGCGGCCGGGCTCGTGGTCACCTTCGGCTCGACCTCGGAAACGTCGACCGGGATGCGCCGGTACACCCGCGACCTGTACGCGCGGCTCGAAGCCGAGACCGGCCTCGCCACCGGGCTGAAGCAGGTCGGCTTCATCGAGTTGGCCGCCGACGAGGGCCGGCTGGAGGAGTACCGCCGGGTGGCCGCCTTCAACCGGTACTGCGGCGTCGACGTCCACGAGATCTCGCCCGGCGAGGTCAAGGAGCTGTTCCCGTTGGCGCGCGTCGACGACGTGCTGGCCGGCTTCTACGTGCCCGACGACGGTCGCGCGAATCCGGTCGATGTCACCATGTCCCTGGCGAAGGGCGCCCGGATGAAGGGCGTCCGGATCCTCGAAGGCGTGCCGGCAACAGGATTCGGCGTCCGCAAGGGAAGCATCGAGAAAGTCACCACACCGTACGGGGACATCGAAGCCGAGTACGTCGTCAACTGCGCCGGCATGTGGGCCCGCCAGCTCGGCGAACTGGCCGAGGTGAGCATTCCCCTCCAGTCTGCCGAGCACTACTACCTCATCACCGAGCCGGTGGACGGCGTCGACGGCGCTCTGCCCGTACTCGAAGATCCGGCCTCATACGGTTACTTCCGGGAAGAGGGCGGCGGGCTGATGCTCGGCCTCTTCGAGGAGGTGTGCGCGCCGTGGCGGGTCGACGGCGTACCCGCTGATTTCTCCTTCGGTGAGCTGCCACCCGACTGGGACCGCACCGCGCCCTACCTGGAGAAGGCGATGCAGCGGATTCCGGTGTCGCTGGAAGCCGGTGTCCGCAAGTATTTCTGCGGCCCGGAGAGTTTCACCCCGGACCTCCAGCCGATCGTCGGCGAGGCACCGGAGCTGCGGAACTTCTTCGTGGCCGCCGGTTTGAACTCGATCGGCATCCTGACCGGCGGCGGGATCGGCCGCGCGGTCGCACAGTGGATTGTGGACGGTCGCCCGGACATCGACGTCACCGGAATCAACATCGACCGGCTGCACGGGTACCAGCGCAACCCCGAATACCGGGCCACCCGCACGGTCGAGGCGCTCGGAATGGTGTATCAGACCCATTTTCCGGGGCGCGCGATGCGCAGCGCCCGCGACGCGAAGCTCTCCCCGATCCACCACAGGCTCAAAGGGCAGCGGGCGTACTTCAAGGACGTCAGCGGTTGGGAAAGCCCCGACTGGTACGGGTGGGACGGTGTCCCGCCGGAGCTGACCTGGGGGCGGCCGAGCTTCTTCGCCAACTGGGCGGCCGAGCACAGGGCGACCCGTGCGGGCGTGATCCTCATGGACATGTCGTTCATGTCGAAGTTCCTCGTGCAGGGCCGCGACGCGGGGCGGGAACTGGAACGCATCTCGGCCAACCGGGTCGACGGCGAGCCGGGCGTCATCACGTACACCCAGTGGTTGAACGAACGCGGCACGCTGGAGGCCGACCTGACCGTCACGAAGCTCGACGACGACCGCTTCTGGGTGGTGGCTTCCGACTCCGCGCACCGGCACGCCGAGACGTGGATGCGCCGCCAGTTCGGCGACGCGCACGCGTTCGTCACCGACGTCACCGGGGCGTACGCGCAAATCAACATCCAGGGTCCGCGCTCGCGAGCCGTTCTCGCGTCGGTGACCAGCCACGACATGTCCAACGAGGCGTTCCCGTTCCGCACCGCCCGCGAAATTGACCTCGGCTTCGCGCGGGTGCGGTGCATCCGGATCACGTACCTCGGCGAGCTTGGCTATGAGCTGTACATTCCAGCCGAGCAAGCGGTGCATGTCTACGACCGGCTGGTCGAAGCCGGCAAAGCACACGGCCTGCGGCACGCCGGGCTGAAGGCGTTGGCCAGCCTGCGGATGGAGAAAGGCTACCGCGACTACGGTCACGACATCGACAACACCGATTCGGTACTGGAGGCCGGTCTCGGGTTCGCGGTCGCGCTGGACAAGCCGGGTGGTTTCGTCGGCAGGGACGCGGTCGCCGCCGAGCAGGCAGCCGCAAAGCCGACCCGCCGGCTGGTTCAGGTCCTCCTCACCGACCCGGAGCCGATGATGTTCCACGCCGAAGTGGTGCGCCGCAACGGAACCCCGGTCGGCTACATCCGTGCCGCGTCGTACGGGTTCACGCTGGGCGGTGCGGTCGGCCTCGCCATGGTGGAGGCGGGAGAGCCACTCACCCAGTCGTGGCTGGACAGTGGCGAGTGGACTGTCGAGGTAGGAGGCTCGACATACCCGGCTGTGGTATCGCTGCGTCCCATGTACGACCCGAAGAATCAGCGGATCCGGATGTGACCGATCGTCTCCGCCAGCGCGGCCCAGTCGAGCGGCCCGTTGACGGTTGATTCGACGGTGACACCGCAGTCCCGCAGGAACGCGAGGCTGCGGGCGAACGCCGGGTGGGCCGCGAGCGAAGCGCTGGTGTACGGGACGACGATCACCGGCAGCCCCAGTCCCAGCGCTTCGTTGAGTACACCCAACGCCAGCGTGTCGCCGATGCCCGCTGCCCACTTGTTGACGGTGTTGAACGTGGCCGGTACCGCCACGACGGCGTCCGGACGCCTGCCGATCGCGCTGCTGACCGCGTTGATCGTGATCCAGACGTTCACCACCGGCCATCGGCTGACCATCGACGCCCGGGCGGCCGGGCTGGCCGCCGCCGTGGTCGCCGTACTGCTGCGGGCGCCGTTCCTGGTCGTGGTCGGCGTGGCCGCGCTGACCGCCGCCCTGATCCGCGCCCTCACGTAGGGCGTCGACCGGCACAGTTGATCGGCACAACTTCCGGGAAGTTGTGGCCTCCGTGGGGGTGTGAGGCCACAACTTCCGGGAAGTTGTGCCGATCATGAGCCGCGGAGTCTGAGCATCTGCTTGATCTCGGCGGTACGCGACTGGTCGACCCGCTTGGCGAAGTCCTTCGTGCCCGGGTCGAGGCCGGTGGCCAGCTCCATGCGGGCCAACTGGATCGCGTCGTCCTGGTGGGCGACCATCGTGTCGAGGAACCGGCGATCGAAGTCGGCGCCGGTCGCCTTCTGCAACGCGGCGATCTCGGCCAGGCTGGTCTCGGGCACTCCGCCGTGGGCGTCGTGCGCGTGCGGATCCGCTGGCGTTTCGGGCTGCTGCCAGGCGCGCAGCCAGCCCATCATCATGTCGACCTCGGCGCTCTGCGTGGTGTCGATCGCCGACGCGAGGATCCGCACCTCTTCGCGGGGCTCGCGGTCCTTCGCCATCCGTACGATCTGGATGCCCTGCCGGTGGTGCGGCAACATCATCTGCACGAACATCACATCGGTCGCGTTGACGCCGGGAACCCCGGGCAGGGCGGCTGACGGGGTGCCGGCGGGAAGGGGCGGCGCCACGGCTGCCGGTCGTGGCGCGGCGGTTCCGCACCCTGCGAGGAGCATAACCACCATGATCGTGGAGAGTTTTCCGTGTCGGGACACGGAAAACTCTCCGTGATCATGACCAGCGGTGACACTCACAGTCGTTGCCAGAGCGACGGTACGTTCGGCGGCTCCCAGCCGGGAAGCGACGTGTGCGGTTGCAGGCACTTGTACGACAGGCCGTTGTAGGTCACCCGGTCGCCGGCCTTGTACGCGACACCGGCCTGCCAGGTGCCACTGGCCGGAGGCGGGGGCGGGGGTGACGACGCGGGCGGCGGAGGCGGCGTGGGCGACGACGACGCCGGTGGAGGTGGCGGGTTGCTGCCGCCGCCGAAGTCAACGTCGGAGCAGGTGTAGAACGCCTCCTGGCTGCCGACCACGCGCTGCCAGATCGAGTAGATCAGCTGCCGCCCGGTGCGCTGCGGGATGGTGACCGTCCAGCTCGTGTACTCGGTGGGGTTCTGGTTGTTGAATGTCGCCAGCAGCATGAGGTCCGACCAGCGCAGCGGCATCGTCGGGTTCCAGCCGGCGCGGGTGATGTAGAACTCGAAGTTGCTGTTGGCGTGCGGCGCGGTCGCCCGGTACGTCAGGGTCAGCTTGCCCGGGGAGATCCGCTTCGCGGGCCAGTCGGCGCGCTGGAGGTCGAGCCCGCGGTACTTGTCCCGGCCGGCGCTGCACAGTTGCCCGTCCGGGATGATCTCGCGACTGCGGCCACCGGCGTCGAGCCGGGAGACCTCGTTCCAGTCGTAGAACGCCTGGGTGCCCGCGACCGCCACGGCCGCCTTGCACGCGGCCGACTTCGGGTTCTCGGGGCCCTCGTTGTAACAGGTATAGACCCGGCTCGACGGATCGGACATGGTGCCGTGCGCGGCGGCCGGGCCGGATGGCATGGCGAGTACCAGTAACGGAGCGGCGATGATGGCGGCGGACGCGGCAGCCACCCTGGTTCGTACGTGCACGGGAACCTCCTGACAGAGGCCGATGACGTACAAGAGTATCGATTAATAACCCTAACAGTAAAGACCCTTAAAGATAACTTCATCGATGTCCGCGACGCCGGGGCATACAGTCGCGGCATGCGGATGACGGTTCTCGGCGGCTGCGGGGCCTGGCCGGCGGCCGGGCAGGCGTGCAGCGGGTACCTGATCGAGCACGACGGTTTCCGGCTGCTCGTCGACCCGGGATACGCGGTCCTCCCCCGACTGCTGACGTACGTCGACGCCACCGAGATCGACGCGGTACTCGTCAGCCACGGCCACCCCGACCACTGCGCCGACCTCAATCCGTTGCTGCGCGCCAGGATCCTGCGGTCCGATCCGGCGGCGACCGCGCTCCCGGTGTACGCGCTGCCCGGCTCGCTCGACGCTGTGCTCGCGCTGGACCGGCCGGGGATGCTGGCCGACGGGTACGAGTTGCACGACCTCGGGCCGGGCGAGATCGGGCCGTTCACCGTCGACACCCGGATGCTGCCGCACTTCGTGCCCAACGCCGGGGTACGCCTGACCGCCGGCGGCGTCACGCTGGCGTACACCGGCGACACCGGCCCGAGTCCGGAAATCGCCAAGCTGGCTCAGGACGCCGATGTACTCCTCGCCGACGCCAGCTTCGTCGACGAGGTGGCCGCCGAGGACACGCCGTACCTCAACACCGCGAGCGAGGCGGGCCGGCAGGCCAACGTGGCCGGCGTCGGCCGACTGGTGCTTACCCACCTGATGCCCGGCACCGATCCGGCCGATTCCCGGAACGCGGCGGCGGCCGCGTTCACCGGCCCGATCGACGTAGCGACCGGCGGCCTCGTCGTCGACCTGCCGTGATCCGCGTTCTCGGCGTCGACGCCTGCCGCGCCGGGTGGGTCGCGATCGAGTTGCGCGACGGCGGGTACGCGTCCGCACGCCTGCACCTCGACCTCGCCGCCCTGTTGTCCGATGTGGACGGAGAAACCACCGTCGGCATCGACATGCCGCTGGGCCTGCTCGACACCGGCTGGCGCGCGGCCGAGACGCTGGCCGGCGGCTGCTCGCGGCGGCCGGCGTCGAGGTGCCCGACGACCTCGGCGATGCCGGCCGCGCCGGTCCGGACGACGTACTGGACGCGGCGGCCGTCGCCTGGAGCGCCCACCGCATCGCGACCGGCCGGGCGGCCTCGCTGCCCGATCCGCCGGAACGCAGCGAGCGCGGCCAGGCCCTGGCGATCTGGCACTGACCGTTGACGCCCGGCCTCCTTGCCTACATAGTTAGTTACATGAGTAACGAACCGACTAACCGGGCGGTGTGATGGAGGAAGGCCGGCCGATCTTTCTCCAGATCGCAGAGCAGCTCGAAAACTCGATCATCGACGGCACCCTGCCGGAGGACGCGCAGGTCCCGTCGACGAACGAGCTGGCCGCCTTCCACCGGATCAACCCCGCGACCGCCGCCAAGGGCGTCAACCAGCTGGTGGACGACGGGATTTTGTACAAGAAACGAGGAATCGGGATGTTCGTCTCCGTCGGCGCGCGCGCCAAGCTTCGTGACCGCCGTCGTGACCAGTTCGCCCAGCAGTACGTGCGGCCGATGCTCGCCGAGGCGCGCAAGCTCGGCGTGACCACAGAGGACCTGAAAATCATGATCGACCAGTGGGAGAAGGGCTCATGAGCCCGGTCGTCACGGTCACCGACCTGTCGAAACGCTTCGGCGATACGACCGCGCTCGACGGCGTCTCCTTCTCGCTGACGGAGAACACCATCTACGGTCTCCTCGGGCGCAACGGCGCCGGGAAGACCACCTTGATGCGGATCCTCGCCGGCCATGACTTCGCGATGTCCGGGCAGGCCCGGGTGCTCGGGTCGGATCCGTTTGAGAACGAGGCGGTCCTTGCACAGCTCTGCTTCGTCAAGGAGAGCCAGAAATACCCGGACACCTTCCGGGTGCACCACGTCCTCCGCGCGGCCGGCCTGCTGTTTCCCGACTGGGATGAGGAGTTCGCCGGATCGCTGGTCGAGGCGTTCCAGCTACCGGTCCGACCGATCGTGAAGAAGTTGTCCCGCGGCATGCTGTCCGCGCTCGGCATCGTCGTCGGGCTCGCCTCGCGCGCCCCGCTGACCTTCTTCGACGAGCCGTATCTCGGGCTGGACCCGGTCGCCCGGCGCACCTTCTACGACCAACTGCTAGCCGACTACGCCGAGCACCCGCGCACCGTGGTGCTCTCCACCCACCTCATCGACGAGGTCAGCGACCTCATCGAGCACGTACTGCTGATCGACCGCGGCCGGCTGCTGCTCGACGAGGACGCGGAGAGCCTGCGCGGCCAGGTCACCACGGTCACCGGTCCGGTCGCGGCAGTCAACGAGATCATCGCCGCCCGCGACGAACTGCATCGCGAGCGGTTGGGCAGCGTCGCACGGGCAACGGTACGCGGAGCGTTCGGCTCGTCGGAGCGCAGCCACGCCCGGTCGCTCGGGCTGTCCTTCGAACCGGTCTCGCTCCAGCAGCTGACCGTGCACCTCACCACCCGCGGTGTCAACAACGCCGCCGTACCCAAGGAGCCCCTGCGATGAGCCGGATTCTTCAGGTGGCACGCCTGCCGCTGGTCACCTGGCGGGGCACGTTCGGCTGGCCGTGGGGCATTCTGGCGCTCAGTTTCGCGGTCACCCTGGCCTTCTTCGCGAGTATCGGAGACCGGATCCCCGCGGGCCAGACCACCGGCGGCCTGGCGAGCATCTACGTCCTGGTGCTCATCTCCGCCAGCCAGTCGATCACGCAGCTCTTCCCGTTCGCCCTGGGGCTGAGCGTGACCCGCCGGACGTTCTACGCGGCGATCTGGCTATTCGTCCTCGCCGAGGTAGTGGTCTTCAGCGTCCTGCTCTACCTGCTCAAGCTCATCGAGGTAGCCACCGGCGGCTGGGGCATCTCGCTGCACTTCTACACCGTGCCGTTCCTGGTCGAGCACAACGGATTGCTCCAGATTCTCGTGTACCTCGGACCGTTCATCCTGGTCAGCGCCATCGGCATCTTCTGCGGCGTGGTTCTCAGGCGCTGGGGACTCAACGGGATCCTGGCCCTGTCCGCCGCCGCACTCCTGGCAGGTGGCGCGGCGGCGACACTCATCACCTGGCTGGACCGCTGGCGGGCGGTTTTCGACTGGTTCGCCGATCAATCCGCAGTGAGTCTCTTCCTGGGTTGGCCGACCCTGCTGGGGCTCGTCCTCGCCGGGCTCGGCTTCGTACTCATCCAGAGGGCGACACCGTGACCGCACGGCGGAAGCCCTGTGAACCGGATGCCGGACGGTTCAGAGCGCCCGCCCGCCTATCCGGTGGCCGGCGGTTGTGTCCGGCCGGGTGACGACCACGTCGGGCGCGAGCCGCACACCGAGCAGCTCAGAATGGCGCCGCAGTGCGGGCACCAGGCGTTGATCCGCCGCAGGTACCAACCGATCGCCACGCCCGCGAGCAGGCTGACGACCATGACCAGGGCGATCAACTCGACCATCGGGTCCTCCGCGGCAGGGCGGCGACGTGACCGGGGCGGGTGCTCACAGCGCGTTCCGGTGGTCGAGCAACGGGTCGGCATCGGACCGCGCGAGCACGTACTCGGCGGTCACCGTGTCCACGCCGGTTCCCCGCTCGCCAGTTGGACGGTAGGTAACTGTCGCCGCACGCGCCGAGACAGTCTCGATCACGCCGGCCCGCCATCCGCCGCCCCGATAGATCCACACCGGATCGGCCGGTTGGTACGCATCGGTGGGTGCAACCTCTGCCGGGTCCCGGTCTTCCGGGTCGACGGTGGGGGCCGGCATCACGAAAGCCTCCTGCCTCGACACATGGCCGGGTATCAGGGGCACACCGGCTCCGTTGCGCCGCGCCGGAACGCACACGCCGAGTTACGGAGAGAAGCAGCAGGGTCCATCGATAGCGGCCGAACCGCTGCTTGCCCGGCATTACCCGGTTTTGCTGTTCATAATCCGTCAAGTCCCTGCACGTAAACGAGCTAATGCACGTGCATATGCGCTATCATGCCCGCAAGAACTTGCAGACGCAAGGGCTGCTGCACGTGCATCAGACTGTGCGATTACAGGCGGTGAAGGAGCGCCGAACGCACCACGGTTCCGCGAACGGGTCGACGACGCTGTCACCCGAACCGGATGGTCCAGTCACTTCTTTCCAAGGAAGACGTCCATGAACAAGACGTACAACGGCACCCCCGCGGGGCAGTTGCCGGCAGTCGGCTGGCAGAAGAGCAGCCGCAGCAACCCGAGCGGGAACTGTGTCGAGCTCACAAGGCTCCATGGCTCCCCAGACATCGCAGTGCGCAACTCAAGAGATCCGGAAGGACCGGCGCTGATCTACACGCCGGAAGAGATCGTCGCTTTCATCGAAGGCGCGCGAGGCGGCGACTTCGACCACCTGATCGCGTAGCGGCCTCACGCCGGATGCCGTTACTCAAGTCGAGCGGGGTGTCCGGTTCCGTTTGCTCACCCAGAGGTCATAGCATGCCTACTCGTAGACAAGGCTGACCGCGCCTGAGCTGGGTCGAGCATCCGGAGGTCGCACATGGTGTCGACTCAGCAGGAAGGCGGGGCGGCCGGCGGGCCGACGGTCCTCCGCATCCTGCTGGGCACCCAACTCCGCCGCCTCCGCGAAACCAAAGGCGTCACCCGCGAAGACGCCGGCTGGGAAATCCGCGGCTCCGAATCCAAAATCAGCCGCATGGAACTCGGCCGCGTCAGCTTCAAAGAACGCGACGTCGCCGACCTCCTCACCCTCTACGGCGTCCACAACCCCACCGAACGCGACGCCCTCCTCAACCTCGCCCGCCAAGCCAACAACCCCGGCTGGTGGCACCGCTACAGCGACGTCCTCCCCACCTGGTTCCAGTCCTACCTCGGCCTCGAATCCTCCGCCGCCCTCATCCGCACCTACGAAGTCCAATTCGTCCCCGGCCTCCTCCAAACCCCCGACTACGCCCGCGCCGTCATCCAACTCGGGCACTCCGACGCGCCGAAGGCGGAGATCGAGCGCCGCGTGGAGTTGCGGATGGATCGGCAGAAGCTGCTGGCCCGGGCGGAGCCGCCGCAGGTCTGGGTGGTCGTCGACGAAGCCGCCCTGCGTCGCCCGATCGGCGGTCACCAGGTGATGCACCGGCAGATCGAGTCGCTCATCGAGAAGACCAGCCGGCCCAACGTCCGGCTTCAGGTGATCCCGTTCGACGCCGGCGGGCACGCGGCCGCCGGAGGCGCGTTCACCATCCTCCGGTTCGCCGATGAGGAGTTGCCTGACGTGATCTACGTCGAGCAGCTCACCAGCGCGCTCTACCTCGACAAACGCGAAGACAGCGACCACTACGCCGGCGCGATGGAACGGCTGTGCGTGGAGGCGGAGCCGCCGACCCGTACCGCCGAGATCCTCACCGAGATTCTCAAGGACCTGGACGCCGGCACCTGACCAGGGACGCCCGTACATCGTTCGGCGGATCTGCCAGGATGGCGGCCATGGACGAGTTGGACGCCGCCATCCTGGCGCACCTGCAACGCGACGGCCGCCAGACCAACCGGGAGCTGGCCCGGGCGGTGGGGCTGGCACCGTCGAGCTGCCTGGAACGGGTCCGCGCACTGCGTGCCCGGGGCGTGATCACCGGGTACCACGCCAGCGTCGATCTGGCCGCGCTGGGTCGGGGACTACAGGCACTCATCGCGGTGCAGGCCCGGCCACTGAGCCGGGAAGTGATCACCGGTTTCAAGGACTGGGTGTCGGCGCTGCCGGAGGTGCTCGCGATGTTCGTCCTCACCGGCAGCGACGACTTCGTCGTCCACGTCGCCGTGCAGGACATCGACCACCTGCACGCGTTCCTGATGGACCGGTTCAGCAAGCGCCGGGAGATCGTCAGCTTCCGGACCTCGGTGATCTACCAGCACACCCGCAACGCCGTCATCACGCCGCTGCCGAATTTCGTTCGGTAACACCGGGGACATCGACGAAACCCCCGAACGTCGTTCGCGGACCGGACCGGCCGGGCCTCCGGGTGCATAGCGTCGACGGCGTGCACCCGACCTTCGTACACGAACAGCTCATCGTGCGGCGCGGTGACCGCAGTGGCTTCCCGATCGTGGTGGCGATCCACTCCAGCGCCCTCGGCCCGGCGATCGGCGGTTGCCGGCTGCGGCACTACCCGGACTGGCGGGACGGCGTCGCGGACGCGCTGCGCCTGTCCGAGGGGATGACGTACAAGAACGCGGTCGCCGGCCTCGCCAACGGCGGCGCGAAGTCGGTCATCGTGGCGCCCGAGGGCGGGGCGCTCGACCCGGACGTGCGGCGGGCCGTCCTGCTCGACCTCGGCGACATCATCGAGGCGCTGGACGGGATCTACGCCACCGGCCCGGACATCGGCACCGGCCCCGACGACATGGTGACGATCGCCGAACGTACCCGGTATGTGTTCTGCCTTCCGGCCGCGCACGGCGGCAGCGGCGACTCGTCCCCGCCGACCGCGCGTGGCGTGTACGCGGCGATCCGTGCGGTCTGCGGGCACCGGTTCGGCACGGCCGACCCGACTGGGCTGCGGATCGGCGTGATCGGTCTGGGCTCGGTCGGCGGCCTGGTCGCCCGGATGCTCGCCGGCGCGGGGACGCGGATCGTGGTGACGGATGTCGACCCGGCCAGGCGCGACCTCGCCGAAGAGCTGGGCGCCGACTGGATCGCGCCCGAGGACGCGATCGGGGTCGAGGCGGACATCCTGGTACCCGCGGCGGTCGGCGGCCTGCTCACCGCGGCGGCGGCGGAGAGGCTGCGCTGCGCCGCGATCGCCGGCCCCGCCAACAACCAGCTCGCTACGGACGGCGTGGCGGACCTACTGCACCGGCGCGGCATCCTGTGGGTACCGGACTATGTGGTCAGTGCCGGTGGCGTCATCCACGCGACGGCGGTCGAGACCCGGGGCGTGCCGGTCGCGGCCGCGCTCGCCGAGGTGGACGGCATCGGCGCGACCGTGACGGACCTGCTCGACGCCGCCGACCGGACCGGCGAGCCGCCGCACCGGGCCGCCCGCCGGATCGCCGAAGCCCGGATCGCCGAAGCCCGGATCGCGGGCGCCGGGCTCACTGTCGCGGGGCGTTGACCGGGTGGGCTGTCCGGTCTCCGGCCCGGGACCGGACAGCCCACCAGTCGAGATTCGGCGGCTACTCAGCCGGTGGCGCGCCCTCGATGGTCGTACTGGTGAAGGTCGGCGCCGGGTTGGCGAAGCAGGATGTCGGCACGTCCACGGTGAAGAAGCTGACCTGTACGTTCGCGGTGAACCGCAGGCCGGGGTCGATGAAGCTGGTACCGGCCAGGTGCGTCTCGATGGTCGTACCCGCGGCGCCGGACGCCACCAGGGTCAGGTGCAGGACCGGCAGCGTGACGGTGGAGCCGCCGGCCAGTGGACCCGGCACGGTGACCGTGACAACGTTGTCAGCTTCATCGACGGTCGGCGTACCCTTGCCGAGGTTGTCGCCACCGGTGAGGGTGGCGGCCTGGTACGTGGAGTTCGCCGGCACCGGGATCTGAAGGGTCAGATCTTTGAGCTCGTTGACCGAGTACCCGGCGGTCTCGGTCGGCACCACCAGCGGGTCCGGCGCGAGCGTGACATCGAACGTCGCACCGGCGGCGACGGTGGCCGGCCCGTCGGCCTGGATGGTGCTGTCCAGCGCGAACTGCGTCGGCGACCCCACCGGCGGGTGGGCTTCGCAGTTGAACGTGACCGGCACGGTCGACGCGCTGGCCGGCGAGGCGAGGGCGATGGCGGCGGCGAGTGTGACGGCGCCGGCCGCGGATACGAGGGCGAGGGGGCGAGCGAAGCGTCTCATCGGTTTCCTTCCTGCGAGAGGGGTGGTAACGTCCGGTTTCGGCAGAACCGAGCAGTAACCAAGCATCGACGAGTATCAGCACGGCGGACGCTACCAGACAAGATGAGAAATTTTCAGATTCAAATGAGCGGCCGTCTGATGACTTTGGGTGTCCCTTGATCGGCACAACTTTCCGGAAGTTGTTGCCTCGACGGGGTCCGGAGACCACAACTTGTCGGAAGTTGTGCCGATCATGACGACCGGAGCTTAGCGGGGCCTTAGCAGTTGGTTGTCTTCGATGCAAGTGGCTGGGCCGCCCAACGGAAGCCCGGCAGAATTCTTCGCATCGTGGAGGCAATGCAGATCCTGGGTGCGAGATACCGCCTCGCGGAGCGCCTTGGCAGTGGCGGTATGTCCGTCGTGTGGCGCGGGTACGACGAACTACTCGGTCGCCAGGTCGCGATCAAGGTCCTCTCCCCCGACCTCGCCGACGACCAGTTCTTCCGGGACCGGATCAGGCACGAGGCGACCGCCTGCGGCCAGCTCTCCCATCCGAACGTCGTGAGCGTGTACGACTACGGGGAGGCGACCGAGCCGGACGGTACGACCGTGCCGTACCTGGTGATGGAGCTGGTCGAGGGCGGCAGCCTCACCGAGCGACTGGCCGCCGGAGCGCTGCCGTGGCCGGTCGCGCTGCAGATCTGCGCCGAGGTCGCCGCCGCGCTCGCGGCCGCCCACGAGGTGGGGCTCGTACATCGCGACATCTCGCCGGCCAACATCCTGATGTCCCGGACCGGCGCCAAGGTGGTCGACTTCGGCATCGCCGCCGTCGCCGGGGCACACGAGTCGAAGGCACCCGTGCTGGGCACCCCGGCGTACCTGGCCCCGGAACGCCTCAACGGCACCCCGGCCGTGCCGGCGACCGACGTGTACGCGCTCGGGATCCTGCTGTACCAGGTGCTGACCGGAGCGCTGCCGTGGACCGCGGAGACCGCCGCGCAGGTGCTGGCCCAGCACCGGCACGCCGATCCGGCCCCGCTGCCGCCGGTACCCGGCCTTCCGTCCGAGATCTCCGGGCTGTACAGCCGTTGCCTGGCCAAGCACCCGGCGTCACGCCCGGCCAGCGCCGACGTCGCCCGGCAACTGGCCGCGCTGACCGGGCCCCGGGTCGCCGTGCCACCGGCGGGCCCCGCGCCGCCGCGCGTGGTACCCCGGACAGCGTTGCTGCAACCGGAGACGACCGCGATCCGCCGGCCGTGGCGGACGCGCAACCTGGTGGTGGCCGCGTTCGCCGTCGTCGTCGCGGTACTCGCCGGGTTGTTCCTCACCCCGCGTACCGGTCCGGGCATCGGGGCCGGGGCAGCCGGCGGCACGCCGTCCGCCGCGACCGGCGGGTCCTCCGGCTGCGCGGTGCGGTACCAGGTACGCAGTGACTGGGCGGTCGGGTTCACCGTCGAGGTGACCCTCACCAACACCGGCGACGCACCGGTCTCGCCATGGGTGCTGACATTCACGTTCCCGAACGACCAGCGGGTCGTACAGGGGTGGAACGGCTCGTTCGTCCAATCTGGAGCGCGGGTGACGGTGCGAAGCGTCGACTACAACGCCCGCCTCACTCCGGCGGGCTCCGCCACGCTCGGCTTCAACGGCGCGTACCGGGCGCAGAACGGTACGCCGCAGGCATTCTCGCTGAACGGCGTCACCTGTACCGCCGCCTAGGCCTTCACAAGGTCGTCACGACATCTTCGCTCGCGACCGGACGGTGCCGGTGGCCGTCGCCGGAGCGCAGACCGGCGGGCACGGGTCGGCTCGACAATGGCCCGCCGGCCAGCCTTTCGGGCTCGTTCCGGCGCCACCGGACCGGCCGCTCAGCGCAAGGCGGGCCGGAGCAGCAGGTCCCGCTCGGTCCCGGCGGCTAGCTTGGCGCGGACCGGGTCGGCGTCGGGGTGGTTCAGCTCGTCGAAGATATCCAGGGCAGCCCGCCAGGTCCGCCGGGCGGCGTCGAAATCCCGGGCGGCGTTGTGCGTGTCCCCGAGGCACGCCAGCGTGCCGGCTTCGTTGTACCGGTCGCCGAGTTGCCGGTACATGTCGAGGGCCCGCCGGTAGCACATCGTCGCCTGTTCGACGTTGCCCAGACCGCGGTGGGCGAGCCCGAGGCTGTCCCAGGTGCCCGCCTCCCAGTTCCGCTCGCCCACCTCCTGGATCGCGGCCAACGCCTGCTCGCAGTACACGAGGGCCTGGTGGTAGTTGCCGAGCTGGGCGTGGCACCAGCCGATGTCGCCCAGTACCCGGCCGCGGACCGCGTGGTTGCCCGCGACACGGAACAGATCGAGGGCCTGCAGGACATGGCTCAACGCCACCGCCGGGCGGCCAAGCCGGGACGACAGCCAGCCCAGCCGGAGATGGACGCTGGCTTCGTTGGCGCAGTCGCCCAGCGCGCCGAACAGTTCCAGCGCGCGCTCGAACCGGGGCTGCGCGTCATGCAGGCGACCCGACCGGGCGTACCCGAGGGCCAGCCCGTACAGCGCGTGGGCCTCCGCCTCCCGGCAGTTCAGCCGGCGCGCGGCGTCCAGTCCGGCGGTCTGCGCCAGGGTCTGGTCGTGCCAGCAGCCGCGCCGCACGTAGTACGTGGTCATGGTCCACGCGAGCTGCCAGGTGTGGGTGTCGAAGCCGGCGTCCGCGGCCAGGTGGATGGCGGCGAGAACGGCCGGGTGCTCGGCGTTGAACCAGCGGAACGCGTCCCCGGCCGTGGCGGGTGCCGAGACGGTGACGCCGGGCTGGCGCGGGGCCAGGCTGATCGGCTCCAGGTACGGGTCGAGCAGCCGGGCTGCGGCGTGCGCGGTGTACAGGTAGTGGTCGAGCATCCGGTGCATCGCCGCGTTCCGGTCGCTGGCGGGGTCGAGGTGGCCCACCTGTTCGGCGGCGTACGCGCGGAGGAGGTCGTGGAAGGTGTACCGGCCGGGCGCGTGCTCGGTCAGCAGGTGCGCGCGGGTCAGCTCGGCCAGCGGCGCGCGCAACCCGTCCGGTGCCACGCCGGCCAGGCTGGCGGCAGCCGGCGTACTGATGTCGGGGCCCGGATCCAGTGCCAGCAACCGGAACAGCCGCGCCGCATCCGGGCTCAACGCCTGGTAGGACAGTGCGAACACGGCGCGTACGTCGGTGGCGCCGTCACCGCCGCGCAGCACGTCCAGTACCCCCGTCGCGTCGCGAAGCTCGGCGGCGAGCACCGCGAGCGGGAACCCGGGGCGGGTCGCGGCCCGCGCGGCAGCGACGGCCAGCGCCAGGGGTAGCCGCGCGCACCGGGCGACGATGTCGTCCACCGCGTCCGGCTCGGCGGTCAACCGTTCGCAGCCCAGCCGGCACGCGATCAGCTCGCGTGCCTCGGCCGTGCTGAGCAGGTCGAGGGTCAGCGGGCGGGCGCCTTCCGTCGCGACCAGACCGGTGAGCTGGTCGCGGCTGGTCACGACGACCAGGCAGCCGGGCGCGCCGGGCAGCAGCGGGCGGACCTGCTCGACACCGCGGGCGTTGTCCAGCAGGACGAGCACCCGCTTGCCGGCGAGCAGACTCCGGTACAGCGCGGTCTGTGCCGGTAGCCCGGTCGGGATCCGCTGGGCCGGCACGCCGAGGGCGTCGAGGAACCCGCGTACCGCCTCGGCCGGGTCGAGCGGCGCGCCGTTCGGGTCGAAGCCGCGCAGGTTGACGTACAGCTGGCCGTCCGGGAACCGGTGGGCGACCCGGTGCGCCCAGTGCACGGCCAGCGCGGTCTTGCCCACGCCGGCCGTACCCGACACGGCCGAGATGACCACGGTCGCCGGCCGGGTCGCCGCCGCCGTCTCCGGCAGCAGCGCGTCCAGGCTGGCCAGCTCGGCCGCCCGGCCGGCGAACTCGGGTACCGCGAGCGGCAGCTGCGCGGGGATCGCCGGGACGAGGGCGGCAGCCGGCATTTCGATCGCCGGCCCGGACAGGTCGAGCGCCGGATCCTGGCGCAGGATGTCGGCTTCGAGATCGCGTACCGGCTGGCTCGGATCGATGCCCAGATCCTCGCCGAGCGCGTGCCGCAGCCGGCGGTACACGGCGAGGGCGTCGGCCTGCCGCCCGGTCCGGTACAGCGCGAGCATCAGCAGGGCGTGCAACTGCTCGTCGAACGGATGCTCCCCGGTCAGGCGCTCCAGATCGGGTACCAGCTGGGCATGCTCGCCGATCGCCAGCCGGGCCTCGATCAGCGCCCGGACCGTGCGCAGCCGCAGCTGATCCAGCCGCTCGGCCTGCTCGTCCAGCCACGGCAGGCCGGTGAGGTCGGCCAGCGGCCGGCCACGCCACAACGCCAGCGCGGACCGCAGCCGCTGTGCCCGGTGGCCGCGGTCGTCTGCCGCCATGCCCTGCCGGATCAGCCGTTCCGCCACCTCGACGTCGCTGGCCTCGGCGCCGAGATCGAGCAGGTACCCGGGTGGGCGGCCACGGATCGCCGCCCGGCTGCCCAGCACCTGCCGCAGGTGCGACACGTGGCTCTGCAACGTGTTGCCGGCCGTCGGGGGCGCGCTGTCGCCCCAGACCGCCTCGACGAGCCGACCGGTGCTGACGATCTCGCCCGGATGCAGCGCGAGGACCGCGAGCACCGCCTTGCGCCGCAGGCCTTGTACCGCCCGCACGTTGTCCCCGACCGCCACGTCCACCGGCCCAAGCATCCGTACCCGCATCCTGGTCGCCCCCCAAAACCGCGTCCACAAGATCGACTGAAATCGAATCTACCAGCGGATTCGTGGCCAACTGCCGGTCCAGTCGCGCACCGGACCAAGCCGGCCCGGTGTTCCAGCCGGTGTTCCAACGGCTGTTCCAGCGCCACGTCAGTGCCGTTCCAGTACCGGCTGCCAGGCTCCGACGCGGAAGCTCATGACAGGGGGAAAGAAAACCATGCGATTCATGCGTCCGGTCGTGCTCACGGCGGCCACCGCACTCGCTTTCACCGTCGCCGCGTGCGGCGGCAACAGCAAGGACGCCGCCGCTCCGGCCGCGCCGAAGGCGATCTCCTTCCAGGCCGGTACGACGATGGAGGCGCTCAACAAGGCCCAGCGGATCAGGATCGGCACCAAGTTCGACCAGCCGGGCTTCGGCCTGAAGGGCCTCGACGGCAAGCCGGCCGGGTTCGACGTGGAGATCGGAAAGATCATCGCGGGTGAGCTGGCCATCGCGCCGGAGAAGATCGAATGGGTCGAGACCCCCTCGAAGGTCCGCGAGGAGTACCTGGAGCAGGGCAAGGTCGACCTCGTGGTCGCCACGTACACGATCAACGACGAACGCAAGAAGCGGGTCGACTTCGCCGGCCCGTACTACGTCGCCGGACAGCAGATCATGACCCGCAAGGGCGACTCGTCGATCACCGGCCCGGACTCGCTGCGGGACGGCACGAAGAAGGTCTGCTCGGTCACCGGCTCGACACCCGCGAAGAACATCGAGCAGTACCTGAAGGACAAGGTGACGCAGCTCGTCCTGTTCGACGTGTACAGCAAGTGCGCCGACGCGCTGAAGAACAACCAGGTCGACGCCGTGACCACGGACAACGTGATCCTCACCGGCCTGGTCGCCAGCAGCCCGGGCGACTTCCAGCTCGTCGGTACCAAGTTCACCCAGGAGCCGTACGGCGTCGGGCTGAAGAAGGGTGACACCGCGTTCCGGACGTTCGTGAACGACGTCCTGGAGAAGATCGGGACGGACGGCCGGTACGCGAAGGCGTGGACCGCGACCGCGGGCAAGTTCGACCCGGGTACCCCGACCGCACCCGCGGTCAACCGGTACTGACCGGCGATCAGTCGCTGGACGAGCCGGCCAGCCGCTCGCGTACCTGAGCGGCTTCCGGCACGTCCAGCTCGGTGTAGATGGCCAGCGCCGCCCGCCAGTGCTCGCGCGCCCGCGCCGAACTGCCCGCCGCGTGCAGGGCGCCCGCCAGGCCGTCCAGGGCGCGGGCCTGCTCCTGCCGGTTGCCGATCTCCTCGGCCAGGATGAGGGCGGCCTGATGCCGGACCCGGGCCGGCTCCGGCCGGCGGGTGGCGCAGAGCGTCTCGCCGAGCGTGTTGAGCGTTTCGGCCTCCAGGCCCCGGTCGCCGATCTCGCGGGTGGTGGACAGCGCAAGGTCCAGATGGTCAAGAGCTTCCGGGTACCGCCAGAGCCGGCGGTACACCGAACCGAGCGTGGTGAGCGCCTCCGCTTCGAGGCGCCGGTTGCCGATCTCGCGGCTGATGGCCAGCGCCTGGTCGAGATGGCCGAGGGCGTCGGTGTACCGGCCCATCCGCTCGGTCACCGCGCCGAGGTTGACCAGCGACTCGCCCTCCAGCCGGCGGTCACCGATCTCCCGGAAGAGGGCCGCGCCGCGCTGCTGGTGGTCGGCGGCCTCGGCGTACCGGCCCTGCCGCTCGTGCAGCAGCCCGAGGTTGATCAGTTGCCAGCCCTCCCGCCGGCGGTCACCGATCTCCCGGTAGAACGCCAGCGCCCGCTCATGCTGCTCGCCCGCCTCCGCGTAGTGCCCGAGCCGGGTGTGCACCACCCCGAGGTTGGCCATCGCGCGCGCCTGCCCGGCGCGGTCGTCGACCTGCTGGTACCCGGCGAGGGCCTGCCGCAGGTCGTCGAGCGCGTCGAGGGTACGGCCCAGCCGCCAGTGCACGACGCTGAGATTGGTCAGCACCCCGGCCCGGGCCTGTTCGTCCTCGTCGGCCGCCCGCAACGCGTTGCCGTGGATCGCGAGCGCGTCCTGGTAGTGCGCGTGGTCGTCGAGGTAGCGCCACAGCGTCCGGGACAGGTCGATGCTGTGCGTGGGCCACCCGCGCTCGGCGGCATAGGCGCTGACCGCCACCAGGTTGGACCGTTCCTCGTCGAGCCAGGCCAGCGCGGTGTCCGGATCGTCCATCGGAGCCGACGGCGGGCTGTCCTGCTCGTGCGGATAGACGGTGGCGACGGCCGCCGCGGCGGACTGTACATAGTGGTCGAACAACCGGGTCAGGGCGGCCGGGATCTGGTCGGCGCGGTTCTCCCCGGCGCGTTCCGCGGCGTACGCGCGGAGCAGGTCGTGCATGCCGTACCGGCCGTGCCGCACGACCTGGATCAGGTGTGCCCGGGACAGCTCGGCCACGAGGCGGCGGGCCTCGTCCCGGGAGCAGTCCACCAGCGCGGCCGCGGCGTCGCTGTCGATCTCGCGGCCGACGTGGAGGCCGAGCAGGTCGAACGCCCGGCTGGTCGGCTCCGGCAGGTGCCGGCACGACCAGGAGAAGACCGCGCGCACGGCGGCCCGCGGGTCGCCACCGGCGTCGAGCAACTGCAGGCGTCGCTGCTCGTCACGCAGGTCGTCGGCCAGATCCGCCAGGGTCGCGTCCGGCCGGGTGGCGGCGAGTTCGGCGGCCACCCGCAGAGCCAGCGGCAGGCGGGCACAGCGGTCGGCCAGCACAGCGGCGACCGCCGGCTCCGCCGCGACCCGGTCGCCGATCAGCGCGCGCAACAGGTCGACCGCCTCGGGAGTGGACAGCACGTCCAGTTCGATCCGGCGGGCGCCGTCGCGGGCGACCAGGCCGGCGAGGTCGTCCCGGCTGGTCACCAGTACCGCGCAGGACCGGGTACCGGGCAGCAACGGGCGGACCTGCTCGGCGGAGTACGCGTTGTCCAGGACCACCAGCGTCCGCCGGCCGGCGAGCAGCGTCCGGTACCTGGCGGTGCGTTCGGCCAGGTCGGCGGGCACCTCGGCACCGGGCACCCCCAGGCTGCGCAGGAACCCGGCCAGCACCGCCTCGGGCGCCAGCGGCCGGCCGGCGTCGTAGCCGCGCAGGTCCACATAGAGCTGCCCGTCCGGGAACCGGCCGGCGACCCGGTGCGCCCAGCGGACCGCGAGCGCCGTCTTGCCCACGCCGGCCGTACCGGACACCGCCGAGATCACCACGGCGGACGTCTCGTCGCCGGTCGCGAGCAACCGGTCCAGCTCGGCCAGGTGCGATGTCCGGCCGGTGAACCCTGCGACGTCAGGCGGCAGCTCCTGGGCCGCCGGCAGCGGTACCCGCATGGACACCGCCGAGCGGCGCTGCTCCTCGGCCCGGTGCTGCTCCTTCGCTTCGCCACGCTCGTCGGACCGGCCGCGCTCCTCCGCCCGGCGGCCCTCCTCGACCCGGTCGCGGGCCGACGCCAGCGGGCCCTGCTCGGCCGGCGCCGCCCCGAGGATGCGGATCAGCGCGTCGAACCGGTCGGTCGGCGGCAGGGTACGTCCGGCGAAGTAGGCCCCGATGATCCCGTGCGACCAGCCGGTCTTGGCGGCCAGGTCGCGGTAGGTCAGCTCGCTGCCGTCGCGGCGGCGCGCCTCGCGACGCCGCAACTCCCGCAACAGCCGTCCGAGATCCGGCACGGACTCGACGCTGGCCGCCTGGGCCACCAATCCGCCGGGCGGTTGCTCGCGCGGCGCGCCGACCATGTACCCCCTCCATGGGCTGCCTGCCGGAAGCCTAGTCGCGGCGGCCGACCGGCCGGCACGCCTGAGGCTGATGCCCGACAGAGAAAACAGGTGGATATCGATTTCAGTATGAGCGTCCAGCGGCGTCCGGCCGTGTCCGGGATGGCAGGTGCGCGACGCCGCCGGACGGCATGCTCTACGACGGGATCGTCGCGCATGTCCAAGGAGATCGAGATGGTGGCTCCAACCGCCCGGGTCCGGAACGCGGCCGTCGGGTCCATTCTGATCGTGCTCGCGGCCGTCGCGCTGCCCGCGGCACCCGGCCAGGCCGCCGCCAGCTCAGCCGCCAGCCCGGCCGCCAGCTCAGCCGCCAGCCGGGCCGCCAGCTCAGCCGCCGGCCCGGCCAGCACGTGGCCGCAGTTCGGGCAGAACCCGCGGCACCTCAACGTCAATCCGGACGAGCGCGCCTTCAATCCGGGCAACGTGGGTGGGTTGAAGGTGACCACCGCCGGCCACTACGGCGCGAACGTCACCTCGTCCGGCGGTCCCGCGGTGGCCAACGGCATCGCGTACATCGGCGACAGCGACGGCAACCTGTCCGCCTTCGCCGTGCGCGGGTGTGGCGCGGCCGACTGCGAGCCACTCTGGCAGGGGCGTACCGGCGGCGGCATCCACGACACCCCCGCGGTCGCCGGCAATCTCGTGCTCGCCGGTTCCACCGATCATTTCCTGTACGCGTTCCCGGCCGGCGGCTGCGGTCAACCGACCTGCCAGCCCCGGTGGAAGGGCCAGCTCGCCGACGGCCCGCTGTACTCGTCCCCGGCGGTGTCGAACGGCATCGTCTACATCGGCGACTTCAGCGGCCAGCTGTCCGCGTTCGCGGTGGCCGGCTGCGGCCGGGCGGTGTGCAAGCCGCTCTGGGTCGGGCAGGCCCCGGCCGGCACCGAGCTGATCAGCTCACCGGCGGTGGGCGGCGGCAACGTGTACATCGGCGGGGTCATCAACACGCCGGACGACTCCACCGGCAGCATGCTGGTCTTCCCGGCCACCGGCTGCGGCAGGGCCGTCTGCAAGCCGTCGTGGACGGCCGACGTCGGCGGGCCGGTGCCGCCCAACGCGGCCCCGGTGATCGCCGGTGGCAAGGTGTTCATGGGCTCCTCGACCCGCTTCGGCGGCCCGAACACCACCGCCCACCTGTTCGCGTTCCCGGCTGCCGGCTGCGGCCGGAAGACCTGCGGGCCGCTCCAGTCGTACGACGTCGGCGAGTTCGGGATCGAGGCCGGCCCGTCGGTCGTCGGCGACACGGTCTTCGTCACCACCGCCACCTCACCCGATCCCAGCACGATCGGTGTCCTCGCGGCGTACAGCAGCGGCGGCTGCCGCCAGGCGCTCTGCCCGCCGCTGTGGACCGGGGTGAACTTCGCCGACGGGTTCATGTCCCAGCCGGCGATCGCGGGTGGCGTGGTGTTCGTGGCCAAGGGGCCGGCCTCCGGGTTCCCGGTCGACGCCGGCCTGTACACCTTCGACGCCCGCGGCTGCGGCAGCACCGTCTGCCTGCCGCTGTCCTTTCTCCAGTTCTCCGACCAGCAGTTCTACCTCGGAGCACCGGTGGCGGTCGCCGAGGGTCACGTGATCACCGCGTCGCAGGACAACAACACGGAGCACAGCAATCTCTACATCGTGTCGGGATAAATACTGATTCGCCCACGCGCGGCCGGCGCAGGTCAGATCATGGGGCTGTGGGTTTCCTGAGGTCGATCGGTGCCAAGGTCATCGCACTGACCGTGGTATCGGTACTGGCCTGCACGGCGGTCGGCGTCATCGGCATCAACACCGCGTCCGACCTGCGGGCGCGGCTGACCACCGCCGCCGAGGCCCAGGAGGCGCTGCACAACCAGTCCGAGGTCGACGGGGCCAACCATGCCCTCCAGTACGATGCGCTGCTCGTCGCGACCACTGACGACGCGGGCGCCCGCGACGAGGGGGCCAAGGACCTGGACGAGCGGATCGGGGAGCTGACCGAGGGCATCGCGGCGAACCGCAAGCTGCTCGGGTCGAACACCCCCGAGCTGGTGCACGCGTTCGCCGACATCGACGGGCCGCTCGCCGCGTACGCCGCGGCCGGCAACGCCGTTTCGCGGTCCGTGGCGGCCGGCGCACCGGTGACGGGCGCACAGGTCGACGCCGTCGACGCTGCCCAGGCCGACTTCGACGGCCGGTTCGACGGGCTGACCGACGCGATCAACGCATACGTGGCGGCCGTCCGCACCAAGGCCGACCGGGACGCCGCGGCGGCCCGGCAGCGGCTCCTCTTCCTGCTGGTGTTCGCGCTGCTGTTCGTGCCCGCCGCCGGCCTACTGATCCGCCGGGCGGTCAGCCGCAACCTGGCGCAGACCAACCAGATCGTCGCGGTGGTCGACGCGGCGACCGCGGGGGACCTCACCGGCGAGGTCACCGTCGGCGGCGACGACCCCATCGGCCGGGTGGGTACCGGGCTCGGCCGGTTGCTCACCGACCTGCGCCGCAGCATCAGTGGGATCGGCGACAGCGCCGGCCGGCTGGCCCGCTCGGCGGACGGCCTGCTTGCCCTCAGCCACGGCATGGCCGCCACGGCGGAGGCCACCTCCACCCGCGCGGCCGAGGCGTCGGAGGTCGCGGGGCACGTCGCCGGCGACATCGACGCGGTCACCCACGGCACCGAGGCGATGGGCTCGGCGATCCAGCAGATCGCCAGCAGCGCGGCGACGGCGGCGACGGTCGCGACCAAAGCTGTCGAGGTGGCACGCGACACCAACGCGGTGGTCGCCAAGCTGGACACGTCGTCCGGTGAGATCGGTGACGTGGTACGGGTGATCAGCGGCATCGCCGAGCAGACCAACCTGCTGGCGCTGAACGCCACCATCGAGGCGGCCCGGGCCGGCGAGGCGGGCAAGGGGTTCGCCGTGGTGGCGAGTGAGGTCAAAGACCTGGCGCAGGAGACGGCCAGCGCGACCGCCGACATCGTCCGGCGGATCGAGACGATCCAGGCGGACGCGCGAGGTGCTATCGCGGCCATCAACGAGATCGGCACGATTGTCGGCGAGATCAACGACATCCAGGCCACCATCGCGACGGCGGTGGCCGAGCAGACCGCCAACTCGTCGGCGATCCGTCACAGCGTCACCGAGGCCGCCGCGCGGTCGACCGGGATCGCCGACGCCACCAGCGACGTGGCCCGGACGTCCGGCGAGGCGAGCCAGGGCGCCACCGACACCCGCCGCGCCGCCGAGGAGCTGTCCCAGCTCGCCAGCGAACTGCGCCGGCTGGTGGGCGGCTTCCGGTACTAACCGATCGGGGCAGCGGCGGCGGTGCCGTGCGGTACACCAGCCGCGAGACCCTCGATGAGAGCCTGAACGGCTTCGGGCGCCAGCGGCCGGGCGTAGTGGTACCCCTGCCCGGTCCGGCAACCCAGCAGCGACAGCTCGGCGGCCTGGGTCTGCTTCTCGATTCCCGCGGCGACTCCCTCGGCGACGATGTCGAGGTGCCGGACGTTGCCGAGCCGGATGACCGCCTCGGCCACGGCCGAGCCTTGCGGGTTTCCGTTGAGCTCGGCGACGAAACACCGGTCGATCTTGAGGACGTCGACCGGGAGCCGGGTCAGATAGCGCAGCGAGCTGTACCCGGTACCGAAGTCGTCCAGCGCGATCCGGATGCCCTGGTCGTGCAGGGCGGTCAGCTGCGGTATCGCGGAATCGGTGTTGACCAGAGCGCTCTCGGTGACCTCCAGCACCAGATCGGCCGGGCGGTAACCGGCGTCGCGCAGGATGGCGAGCACATCGGCCACCAGCGACTCCGGTTCGAGCTGGCGGGGCGACAGGTTGACGCAACACGGCGGCGAGCACGAACTGGACCGCAGCCACAGAATGATCCGGAGCGCCCCGTGCTGGCTCCGGTATGCCTCATCCGACAGCCGTACGCCGGTCAGCACAGCCGACCCAACCGGCCGACGCCGCCGGACCGCGGTCGGCGTACCGCGTTCAGCGTCGGTACCGTGAAGGGATGGCTGATCGGCATCCCGCACTCGCCCGGCTCGACGTGCTCGTCGGCCGGTGGACGGTGCAACCGAAAGTGGACGGCCTCGGCGCGGGGTGGTGCGAGTTCACCTGGCAGGAGGACGGCACGTTCCTGCGTCAGTACTCCGACGCCGACCCGATGCCGGACACGGCGCCGCAGGTCTGGCGGGAGAATTCGCCGCTTCCCACCACCGCGCTGATCGGTCTCGACGACACCGCCGAGCGGTTCACGATGCTCTACGCCGACGCGCGCGGCGTGTACCGGGTGTACCAGCTGACGTTCGCCGACAACGTGTGGACGGTCTGGCGTGACGCCCCCGGCTTCAACCAGCGGTTCACCGGGACGGTGAGCGCCGACGGCAACCGCATCGACGGACGCTGGGAGATGTCGAAGGACGGCGAGACCTGGAACCTGGACTTCGAGCTCAGCTACGTCCGGGAGTGAGGAGTCACGATGGCCGTCCAGCTCAACCACACCATCGTTTCGGCCCGCGACAGGCATGAGTCGGCGACGTTTCTGGCCGACCTCCTCGGTCTGGATCCGCCGACCCCGTTCGGCCCGTTCCTGGTCGTCGGCGTCGACAACGACGTCACCCTGGACTTCATGGAGGATCCCGGCCCGATCCATCCGCAGCACTACGCGTTCCTGGTCAGCGAGGACGAATTCGACGAGATCCTCGGCCGGATCCGGGCGCGCGGCCTGGCGTACTGGGCCGACCCGTTCCACCGCCAGCCCGGCGAGATCAACACCCACGACGGCGGGCGCGGCGTGTACTGGGAGGACCCGAGCGGGCACAACCTCGAAGTCATCACCCGCCCGTACGGCAGCGGCGGCTGACCGGGTGGGGGATCCCGGTCAGCCGCCGCTGCCGTACGGGCCTAGTATCGCTCCAGCAGCTTCCGGTCGTCGGCGTGCGGGTACTTCTGCGCGGAGCCTTGGTGCCGGCCGGATTGATTGGCCGCCCGCCCCGTGACCTGCCGACCAACCAATCCCGGACAACGATGCCGGTCACTCGTTGCGCGCGGTCTCCGGTCCGGTGATCCGTTCCAGCAGCGGAAGCGTCGAGGCGATGATGCCGAGCGACGCGACGATCCCGGCGAGCACGATGAGGTAGTACGCGACGCCGGGTGGTCGAAGCGAGTAGTGCATCTGGGCCCGCAGGAACAGTTGCGCGGCGAAGAAGCCGGTCCCGATCGCGACCACGGCGGCGATGAGCAGCGGTACGGCGCTTTCCAGGGCGACCACCCGGCGCAGTACCCGCAGCGGCGCCCCCGTCAACCGCAGCAGGCTGAAGGGGCGCTTGCGCTCGGCGAGACCACCGGCGACGCTCACCGCGAGGCTGCTGCCGGCGATCGGCAGGCTGGTGAGGATCACGACGTTGGCCAGTTGCTTCCATTGGGCCAGGGTCTTCGTGGAGTCCGTGCTGAAGTCGTCTTCGGTGGCCGGCGGTATCGACCGGTCCGGGTAGGCGAGTTCGAGCGCGGTCCGGGTCTGCTCCAATGTGGACGTCGCACCGTCGGTACCGACGACGACCGCGAGCACCGGGAGCCGCTGGAGGTCTTCGACAGTACGGGCAGCGGCCGGCCAGGCGGTCGCGCGCTGCCCGTCCGGTCCGGTGAAATTCGGGTCCACCTCGGCGACGGTGGCACCATCCACGCACGGCCCGAGCACAGGCGCCTGAGCGAGGTCGGCGCAGGACACGAGGCCCGGCAACGATCCGGGACCGCGGCCATCCGGGTTGGCGCGGACGACCGTCACGTTCGCCACGCCGGGCGTCGAACGCAGGGCGGTCGAGACCGCGAAGGGTACCGTGGTCGCCCGCGCCCCATCGGAATCGCCCGACCAGAACTCGACCGACATCACGGTGCTGGCCGCCGAGTTGTCGTTGTGTGCCCCGCGGTTCGCCGCGATCGTGGCGATGACGCCGACGGCCACGCTGGTGACGAACAGCGCGAGTACCAGTCCGCTGATCGCCCGGAAGCCGGCCTTCGGGTTGTCCGCGAGCCGGCGCGCGGCGATGAGCGTGGCCGGCCGGCTGGAGCGCACCGCCAGTGCGCGGGCGCCGACCATGGTCAGCCACGGTCCGGCGATGACCAGGCCGCCCATGACCAGGAAGAACCCGGACAGGAACGCGGCCAGTTGGCCATTGGTGGTAACCGGCCGCCGGCCGATGAAGAAGGCCAGCTCGGCGAGCCCGAGCAGGAGCGGGATCAGCCGGTACGCCCGGGGCGGCCGGGTCCGGACCCGGCGGCTGACACCGAGCGGCGAGATCTGTACCCGGTGCAGGGCGATCCGGGCCGCGACCGCCGCGCCGGCCGGTACACCGAGCGCGACGAACAGGATGTCGACCGCGCGCAACGAGAGGTCGCCGGGGAAGAACGGCGCGCCGGTGAACGGGATCGCCGCGAGCTGGTGCCGGAACAGGAGGAACAGGCTGAAGCCCACCGCGGTACCGATGGCCGCCGCGACGGTCGACTCCACCGCGGAGATCACCGATATCTGCCGCGGGGTCGCGCCGACGAGTCGCATCGCGGCGAACCGTTGCTCCCGGCGGGTGGCGGCGAGCCTGGTCGCGGTACCGATGAACATGAGGACCGGGAACAGCAGCGCCAACGCCACCACCCCGAGGATGAGGTCCAGCCCGGCGGCGTTGATGCCGACCACGCAGTTGTCGCACTGGCTGGGCACGGTGGTCCGGATGCTGGTGACCTGCCTGGCGTGCGGCAGGTGGGACACCTCGCCCGGGGTACGGCCGATGACAATGAGCAGAGAGTTCGGGGCGGGCAGGGCCGGGGCGTCGATCGTACCGATCTGGTGGCCTGGGAAGCGGTCGCCGAGTTCGGCGGCCGGGGTGCCGGCGAGCAGCTTGGCCAGCGCGGGTGAGGCGTAGAACTCCCCCGGCCCGGGCAACCGCGGGATGCCCGGCGGGACCGGGGAATCCGGCCCGGTGGCCGCGACGTCGACCCGGCCGATCGTCTGGCCGTCGAAGTAGTCGCCGCGTAGGACCCACCACGCCGGCGCCCGGTCGCCCGCCGTCGACTGCCCGGTGCCGGTGTTCAGCCACGCGTACCGGGCGTTCTGCGTGTTGACCGCGTTGATCCCGGCCAGCGTGGCCAGTAGCAGCCCGACCCCGATCGCGACCGCCACCGCGATGATGACCAGGCGGGTGGCCGCCTCCCGACCGCCGGCCAGGGCCAGGCGGAGCCCGAAGCGGATCATGACGTGATCCGCTCGGCGGTGAGCGCGCTGACCCGACCGTCGCGGACGATGACCTCCCGGTCGGCGTATGCGGCGACCCGGGGCTCATGGGTGACGAGGATGACCGTCGTACCCTCCTCGCGCGCCGCGGCGACCAGCAGGTTCATGACCTGCTCACCGGTGAGCGTGTCGAGCGACCCGGTCGGCTCGTCGGCGAACAGGATCTCGGGCTTGGCAACCAGGCCACGGGCCAGGGCGACACGCTGGGCCTGCCCGCCGGACAGCTCCCCGGACCGGCGCTGTTCCAGCCCGGTCAGATCGAGCCGCTCGAACCAGGTCTGCGCCTTCCGCAGCGCCGCCGCCCGGCGGGCGCCGCCGAGGAGCAGCGGCAGCGCGACGTTCTCAATGGCGGTCAGCTCGGGGACCAGTTGGCCGAACTGGAAAACGAACCCGAACCGGTCCCGCCGCAGCGTGCTGCGCTCGGCTTCGGACCGGGTGTCCACCCGGCGACCGTCGAACCAGACCTCGCCGGACCCGGGTACCAGAATGCCGGCCAGGCAGTGCAGGAGCGTCGACTTTCCGGATCCGCTCGGACCCATGACGGCGAGGATCTCGCCCGGAGCCGCCGACATGGTGGCACCCCGAAGCGCCGGGGTCTCGCCGAACGACAGGACGACGTCGCGCGCCTCGATGACGGCGGTCATTTCCGCACCGCCTCGGCCAGCGCGTCCAGCCGGGCCACGGTCAGCTCGATCCAGCGCAGGTCGGCTTCCAGGTGGAACAGGCCGTGGTCGGCCAGGAGCGCGTCGACCAGGCTGCCGGTCCGCTTGATCTCGGTCAGCTCCCGCATCCGTTGCAGGTGGGCCGCGCGCTGCGTGTCGAGGTACGTCTCGGCCGGGCGGCCCAGCATCAGCGCCAGCACGACCTTGGCGAACAGCACGGTCTGGAGGTGCGGCTCCGGCTCGACCGGATCGACCAACCAGGCCTGCACTTCGGTAGCGCCGAGTTCGGTGATCACGTAGCGCTTGCGGTCCGGGCCCTCGCCCGGACCGACCTCGCTGATCATGACTTTGCCGTCCCGCGCGAGGCGACTGAGGGTGGCGTACACCTGGCCGAACGGCAGCGGCCGGCCCCGGCCGAAGAAGGCGTCGTAGTCGCGCTTGAGGTCGTACCCATGGCTGGGCTCGCGTTCGAGCAGGCCGAGGAGGGTGAGAGGAACGCTCATGCCAGGAGCATACACTGAGCGTATACATCGAGTGTATAGGCTTCGGCGCTTCGGAGCACTCAGGCCGCGGGCCGCAGCTTCCGTAGCCGCCCGACCAGGGCGCGCAGCTCGTGCAGGGTCCGCGGGTCGTACCGGCGGCCGGCGGTGTCCACGATCGAGCTGATCCCGGCCAGCAGCCGCTCCGCGCCTTCCAGGTCGCCGAGCTGGGCCAGGGCCTGCGCGGACAGCCAGTCGCAGTAGTCGGCCCGGGCGCCGGCGGTACGCATCTGGTCGGCGAGCGCCAGGCAGGCCTCGTACATGCCGGCTCCGAGCACCAGCCGGGCCAGGAAATCGGTCGCCTGCAGCCACTCGCGGGTACCCGCGAACAGCTCGCGCAGCATCTCGAAGGTATCCACCGCGTCCTGGTGGCGCCCGGCGGCCACCAGGCTGCGCCCGAGGTCCAGCAGGGTACGGGCGACCTGCGCCGGGTCGGCCTGATCACCGTCGGCGACCAGCTCATCCATGCGCGTCTGGGCCAGCAGCACGTTGCGCCGGGCCTTCGCCGACCGAATCACCGGATCGGCGTACCCGACGTGGCGCAGCATGACCACGGCGCACGGGGCGGTCTCCCAGACGGCGGCCGTCCCGTCCTGGTGTACCAGCTGCTCGTGTACCCGACCCTGCCAGCGCACCTGCGCCGGCCGGTACAGCCGGAGCGCCCAGTGCACGTACGGGCTCTCGTCGTGGGTGTTGTGCGTCTCCAGCAGCAACGCGTCAGCGGTCGTCGCGGCGAGCAGCCGGAACAGTTGCGCCGGGTCGGTGATGAGCCGCTCGTCGGCGTCGATCGCCAGCACCCACTCGCCGCTCCAACCCTCCTGGGCGGCGTTGCGGGCGGCGGCGAAGTCGTCGGTCCACGGGCCGCGGGTCACCACGGCGCCGTACTCGGCGGCGATGTCCGGGGTACCGTCGGCCGACCCGGTGTCGTGTACGTGGATCTGGTCGACCACACCGGCCAATGACTCCAGGCACGCCGGCAGCACGGCCGCCTCATCGCGCACGATGAGGACGGCCGCGAGCGTTGGCCTGGGTGCGGTGGTCACGGCCGGATGATCGGTACCCGGCGGGCGAAGCTGACGGCCACCCCGGTGCCGGCCGGGGTCAGTGTGGGTTCGGGACGGTTGCCTGGTTCAGATGTCCCCGACGACCGGGCCCCGGATCGGGTAAGGCACCCGCGGCGCGCCGGCCCGGACACGCCGGCCAGACACGCCAACTCGGACACGAAAACAGCGCCGCCCAGAACGAGCGACGCCGCCACCATCGAGTAAGCAACTTTGGGTGGGGCGGAGGCACCACCATGCGAACCAACCGGCAACGATCACCGGTGACTCGTTGCCGCTGTGTTTGCCTAGGTCAAGTCGGTAGGCGGTGACCTGTCCAACTGGTCGAAGAACTGCAAAGATCTATCCGCCGCATTGGCACGCGGGAACGCTGCACCCCATATGCCGGTACGAGGTAGTCCGCCGATGGGCGGCCAGCAGCAGTGGTGGGAGGTTCGCGCTCATGCGCGGTAGGCGTCGCGGCGGTGCCGGATCGAGTGGACCTCCACGACACGCTTGGCCTCGTCGATGCGGTAGATGATCCGGTATGTGCCACGACGGGCCGAATAGTATCCATCGAACGGTTCGTCGAGTGGCTTTCCCACTCGAGACGGGTTAACGGCGATCGCATGTTGGATTGTCTCCGTCGCCGCGATCGCTACCTCGACCGGCAGGTCCTCGCTGAGATTCCGGCGTGCCCGCCGGGATAGCAGGACCACGTACGGTTCGGGACTGCCTGTTCCAGTGCCGTCGGCCTGCTCGGCATCGCCGACGGTCATTAGGCCGCGCCGCCACGACGCCGCTCCAACTCGGTACGGACCTCGTCCACGGCGAACGTGTCTCCCGCCGCGAAGTCCTCCCGTGACTGGCGAAGATCAGCCAGGGCTTCGTCATCGGAGAGCAGGTCGAGGGTCTCCTGCAACGACTCGTACTCCGCTACCGAGATCAGCATGACGTCGGCTCGGCCGTTACGGGTGATCGTGAAGTGGTCATGCTGCCGGGCGACCCGGTCGGCAAGTTCGGCGATCCGCGCCTTCGCCTCGGTGATCGGGATAGTCTCCATGGCGGCCATAATACCGACCGGTCAGAAATATGACCAGGTTCCGGAACGCTGTCGCTTCCCTGGTTAGCCCGTTTCCGAAGCACATCGGGTACCGGGTGAACATTCATCGGATCAGGGCAAGATCGGGCGACGTGGCTTCTGAACTGGTTCGCGGAGAAGCGTACGGTAGTGCGCTGACGCGGCGGACCGGTCGACAAGGTGGTGGGTGGTACTCGATGTCCGAGGAAGATATGGCCGCCGCTGTGGCATCCGCGCGTCCGCTGAGGCAGGTGGCCGCGTTGACCCGCTGGGTGGGTGCGGGCCGCAAGCTGACCCAGACCGGCCAGCTGACCATGGCCGACGCGCGGCAGCTCGCCGCCATGCTGGAGACCGGCGACGAGATTGACCCTGTGATCGGCGAGCGGGTGTTCCGCACCCGCAGCAGCGCGGACCTGACCGACCTCGCCATCGTGGTGGCCTGGGCCAAAGCTGCCGGCCTGCTCCGGGTGGTGCGAGGCCGGTTGATTCCGGTGAAGAAGAACCAGTGGTTGCTGGACCAGCCGACGGCACTGTGGACTGCCATGTTCGCCGCGTTCGACCAGCTCGGCCCGGTGATCTGCCCCTCCGGTTGGTTCGCCTCGCTGCTCGGCGAGGACTTCGCCGACGGGATCGCGGTGCTGTTCGCCGGCATCGCGGAAGGCGGCGGTACCGTGGACGTCGACGAGGTGCAGGAGCGGGTCTGGTCCGCCCTTACCGCCCGCTATTACCTTGACGATGCCACCGACGAGCAGTTGGGTCGTATGCGCAAGGTCACGGCCGGCGACCTGCGCCGCGCTGTCGACGAACTGGTCGCGCTCGGCTCGCTCGCCGAGGACGACACGAACAACGGAAGACTCCGGCTGACCCCGTTGGCCGACCGGGCCCTGCGGGCCCGGTATGGTGCCGTGACGCCCGGCGACCCGGTCGCCCGGATCAAGATCACTCTCATGGATACCGACCCGCCCGTGTGGCGGCGTCTGCTCGTACCGGCGGCGATCCGTCTCGACCGGCTGGACCGTGTCATCCAGGCTGCGATGGGTTGGACCAACTCCCACCTGCACATGTTCATCCACCCCACCGGCCACTACGGCACTCCCGACCCCGACCTGCCGCTATACGACGAACGCAAGGCCACCCTGCGCGACCTGGCCGGACGGGACGGCGACACCTTCGGCTACGAATACGATCTTGGCGACAGCTGGGAACATGAGATCCTGCTGGAGAAACTGGTCCCAGCCGAGCCGGGCGGCCGATACCCAGCCTGCCTGGACGGCGCACGCGCCTGCCCACCGGAGGACTGCGGCGGCACTCCCGGCTACGAGCAACTCATCGACACGCTCGCCGACCCCAACCACCCCGACCATCAGGACATGCTGCAATGGCTGGGCATCGAGAAAGGCACCGACTTCGACCCGGCACGCTTCGACCCCACCGACGCCAACCGGCGACTCGACACGGTCGTACACGCCGCAACCCGCACCGGCTGACTGGGAGACCGCTCACCGATGGCCCGACAGCGACGAGCCCCGGCCCTGAAAGCATTGCGCCCGCACGAGGCCAAGGAGGTGCTGGACGCTCTGCTCAAGGCACACCCGGACCTGATCCCCGAGGCCGACCGACTCGCCGCCGGAATCCTTGACGACACCACCTGGGAGTCGGTCCGCGAGGACGTCACGTACGCGCTGCTGTCGCTGCCGCTGGAGGCGCTCAACGAGCGTGCGGGCTACCAACCCGGTCGCGGCTACACCCACGAGTGCGACGCCGCCGGTGAGATCGTCGAGGAGACACTTACGCCGTTCCTGGACGACATCGCCCGGCGGCTGAAACTGGGCATGACCGCATCCGCACACCAGGTCGCCGCCGGAGTGCTCGCCGGCCTGCACACCTGCGGCGACGGCCATGACCGCGACGGCCTGCTCGGCTACGCAGGAGACATGGACACCTACGCCCATTCCGTCTTCACAATCCTGGACAAGCTCCGGCAGCCGTTACCAGACGACCTGCTCGACACCGCATGCCCAGGCTGGTCATCACGCTAACGACATCGTGTCGTCGCGTACCCCTCGGATAGGGTGCCGTGTCCCGCAGGTAGAAAGACACCGTCAGCCATGGACCTTCGCCCAGATACGGGACAATGGACAGCAATCGGCAACAGCGCGCGGCCAAACGATCTCTCCCAGCGACCGACGACCGGATCGTCGGGATCAGCGGTGTCCGCCGCGAAGTCGTCCACAAGCCGGTCACGGTCCGTCTCGCCCAGTGGCTGTTGATCGGGCCAGTCGGAAAGGTGGGGCCGGCACCATGACCAGACCAGAGCCCGATACCCGGCCCCGGAGCGGAGCCGCCCGCTCGCGGCCCCCTCCGTTTGGATATTCGTTTCGGGTGGACTTGCGGGAACTGTTGTCGAGGCGGGAGATCCAGGAGTTGATCAACCGCGTCGATAAGTTGATCAACGGTTTGGATCAACTCGCGACCAGCGATGCCCACGCCGCACCACGACGAGGTCGGCCACACCGCGTGATTCATCGCTTGCTGAAGCGCAGATCGAGAAGCTTGTCCAGCAGTTCGCGGAGGGGATTAGTAGGGCGACCTTAGCCAAGACCTACGGCGTCAGCGTCAGTAGCGTTGCTCGGCTCCTGCGCAGACATGGGCAGCGGCGCCAGGGAAGAGGCCGAGGTTCGAGAACGCTCGGATAGACGCCTCTGATCCAGCACCTTGCGAGCGACCAACTCAGAACAAATCCAGAAACGCAGCCTTGAAGTACAGAACCTAACTGCTGGATCGAGGACGTAGCCATACGATGAGGCTCGCAGCATCAAGCGCCAAAACAAGACCCTGTCAGTCGTCTGCGCTTTTGATAACCTCGATCTTCGCCTCATCAGTCACATCGGCACTATCCGAAACGCCAACGAAAACCTGACTGAGGAATCTAAAGAGGTAGTCGGTGCGCGTACTATTCTTGTCCATATACACCGTCTGGATGTTCTCGGCGGCCGCGATCTTCGCCGCGCCGACCTGAAGACCCAACGGGCTTATGATGATTGCCCCCTCGGCGCCAGTATCAATAATGCGATAGGCAAGGCCGCCCATTTGCTCTGGTTTCTGTTTCGACTTGGTATAGCGGCGGCATTCGACAATCACGAACCCTTCACCGTCGACCTTTACGCCTTTACCTTCAATTTCCCACCTCATGCCTGAACGGACGCCGACAACGTACTGCTTGCCCTCGACACGTTCGAGGTCCAGAACGGAAGCAACCTCGTTTAAAAGATAGACCGCAACGTCTTCGTAGCTGCTCCATTCACTGATGCCTTGCCCTGTCACTTGGCGGCTCCACAGCTTGTTTGACCAGTTGTTGAAGAGAAAATATCACTCGTGCGTGTCCCGTAGACACTGAAACATCCGCCCGTGTCTACGTCTCCAACAGCAAGGCGGCGCTCCGAGTCGCTCCGTCCGGTAGCTCAAGAATATCAGTGCGCTCGGTTACAAGCACTCGGACTGCTTTTATCGCAAAGTCGAGCGCCAACCGCCATCGTGAGAATGAACCGGCTGCCAGTCATTCCGAGCTGATGAGTGCCAGTAATGGCGCGGTGATCAGAAATGACCTTGCTTTCAAATCGCGATGTCATCTGCGGCGCGAACTTGGCGAGCAGCCCGTGCACCTTCAGGGCGCCCGTTTCAAAAGCTGACATTACCACCATCCGGCCTCGTCGGCGCTCGTAGAACAGCATTCATGGCGCCACGGTGGAGTGTCAGGTTCATACAAGCCTCAACGTTGGTCGGTTATCAGGCTGGCCAAGCAGTTGGCGGATTCGTTTCATAGGCCACGCGAGTTCAGCAGCCAAAGTCTTCAGATCTAGGCCGTGCTGCTGGGCCAGTTCAAACGCGCTTGATAGTAATACGGGTATCTCGCCCGCGTAGTTGGTTATCGGCTCCGGTCGCATGAGTCCTGCTCCCCGAGCTTGCTCTAGGCGCTGGTAGACGCGGCGAGCCGAAACCTCGGACACGAGTCCTAGTTCTTTCGAGCGGCGCACGAGGGACTTCGCGGATACACCCCAGCGTCGACCAATTTCTTCAAGCGCCGGGATTCGTATTCTGGCCGGAAGTTCGTCGGCAATTTCGACAGCAGGAGTAAGCAACTCGGCTGCGAACCGATTTGCCTCTTTTTCCTGCTCCAGATCCCCGGGGATCACGTTCTTGTGTAGCAATAGATGACCAAGTTCATGGCAGGCGGTGAAGCGATGGCGGTATACGTCGTTTGCCCGGTCGGGCGTCAGAATGATGAGAGGACGAGGCAATGAGGACGTGGAGAAGGCGTCGACCCGCGCAACGTCTTCGCCAGCAAACGAGACGAGCGATACGACCAAGCCGTGGACTTCGAGGGTTCGCACTACATGCCGCAGTGGGCCAGGTCCAATGCCCCAGTACTTACGTACCTCACGGGCGGCGGTCTCGGGTGTAACGCTGACCGCGGTCGCATCGTTGGCGACTGACGGAAGATCGACGGCCGGCAGCTCGACGTGGCGTTCGAGCGCGTTCGTTAGCTCCCAGAGTTGCTCGGTCACCTCCATAGCTTTGGCCCGCTGTCCAACGCGAGTACTGCGCAGGCTGCGGAAGTGTGCCATCGAGGCATCGATGCGAACGAATGGGCGACCCTTGGCAAAGAATGGCAGTGGGTAGCCCAAGACCTCAGCCAACCGACTCAAGTGGTCGGGACGAGGAACCGTGATGCCAGCCTCATACTGGCCCACAGCGGCCGGCGAGACGCCCAGTGCCACGGCTAGCTCTTGTTTCGTCATGCTGGCCAGCACACGGGCTTGCGTGAGCCGCGCAGGGTCGAAGATGTCGGCGACGACCGAAGCCGGCGCTGACTCGAAGAGCGTCGGCTGTCGGAAGCGTCGCCTATTCATTGGTACCGGTGGGGCCGGAGGACGGATCGCTGTTCGTAGGGTCTTCCAGGGGCTGACGCGGGCGGAGCTTTGGCTCCTCCAGCGGACCAGAGTCGAACGTTGGCCGAGTGGTCGGCGACGGCAGGTCGCGCAGTATGCCGCCATCCAAGGACGAGAACTCAAGCTCGTTAATATGAGTCCACACCAGAAGACCATTCGATCCAAGCGTGGCGTAACCGAAGTGAGCGTTGAGGAGGGCATCCGGGTTGCTGGCGTACGCCAAGACGGCAACCAGTCCCTCGGTGGCAAGGGCTCGAATGTCGGCACTGTACTGATCGAGCTGCTGCCGCTGCTCCGGGGTCAGCTCATCGAGGACAGCATCGCCTAAGCCTTCCTCGCCGAGCGGTAACTCCGGCTGGAGATCGGGCGGCTGGAACACGGCCTTGCGAGTCTGGGAGACCGGTCTGCCGAACGGAACACCCTTGAGGTCGGTCTTGCCGTCCTTGGCGTAGCGCCAGGGAACGATGGGGACACCGTTGACGATGGGCAGGTGATACCGCCCGAACTTCGGCCGGTAGAGCTGTACGCCGACAAGGCCCTTATATGCGTCTACGAGGGCCTTCGGTACGCCGAGCCACATGAGACCGTATGGGCTCGCGTCCGTCAACCCAAGGCTATTTTGCGTCGCCACATACTTGCTGTGGGTCGCGGCCAGCAGCCCAGGAAGCGTCTCGAGCACGTGCGGACCCGGTTCACCCAGAATCTCCCGTGCCCAGGCGACCGCTTCAACGTTGACCATCCGCTCGACTCCTTCGCTTTAGGCGGCGAGGAGCAACGTACCATGAAACTTCAGACGATCATGTCTGGTGAACACTTGGCCCTCGCATGTCGTCCCGAATCGGCCGGGCGAGTTTTTGGCAGATTGCGACATCCTTGCTTCTCGGGCATAGATTGGCATAGCCTCGCGCCAAGTCAAGCGGGTGGCGGGAAGAGGGGGACGTGGACCAGCGGGCGAAGGGACTGCGGCGGCGTCTGGGTGGTCTGCTGCGGGTGATTCGCAGCCGGGCCGGATTGAGTGGGCCGCAGCTCGCTGGCCTGATGGGAGTCAACCAGTCCACGATCAGCCGGATCGAGAACGCCGAGCGGCGGCCGTCGCTGGCGGATGTCGAGGTCTGGCTGACGGCCTGCCACGCGGACGAGGCGGAGCGGGCGCAGGTGATGGCGCTGGCCGAGGCCATCGAGCACGGCGTCACGACGATCCGCGACCTGCACCGCGGCAGCCTGGAGATCCGCCAGCGCGAGCTGATCGACATCGACAAGAACGCCCGCCAACTCCGGCACTTCCACCCGACCATCGTCACCGGGCCGTTCCACTCGGCCGCGTATGCCCGCGCCTGCATCGAGGCGGCCAACTTCGGCCGACTGGTCGACGTTGAGGCGGCGGTGGAGACCCGAGTGCAGCGCGGTGAGCGGCTGCGCGGTCCGGGTGCCACGCCGTACCACGTGGTGCTGGGCGAAGCGGCGCTGCGCTGGGTGCCCTCGGCCGGTCCGAAGGCGACGGCGGAGACGTTGCGCATCCTGCTCGACGCCACTACGACGGCGACGACCATGACGATCCAGGTAATCCCGCTCGGCACCTCGATGACGGCGCTGCCGCAGGTCGGTTTCTACATGGTCGATTGGAAGCAGGCGGACGAGCCGCCCATGGTGATCGTCGAGACGCCGGCGGCCGAGCTGACGTTCGTGGGCGACGACGAGTGCGCCGACTTCGAGGAGGCGTGGCGGCGGATGGTGGGCGCCGCTCTTGATCCGGCTGCCTCCCGAAACTTCGTTGCCGCTGTGCTCGCTGAGTTAGGCAGTACCGCCCCGGACCGCGCTGGTTAGGGGCGACGCCATACCAAGAGGGAGGACCCATGCAGTACCCCCGGTCGACGCCACCCCCGGTCGAGCTATTCGGCGCGTGGCGAGACAACACCAACGAAGGCAGCTGCGTCCAGATTGCCCACGGGCCGGAAGGCTGGGTGGCGGTGCGCGACTCCAAGGACCAGGGCACCGGCCCGGTACTGCGGTTTACCGCGAGCGAATGGACGGCGTTCAAGGAGGGTCTGGCCAGCGGCAAGCTGACGTGACCAGTCGCGCCGCGATGGGGAGGACACGATGGCCACCTCGGATACCGAGCCGACGATGACCGCGACGCCGGAGCCGGCGCGCCCCGGTCTGACGCGACTGTGGGCGGCGGTCGGCGTGTCCTCCCTGGGCGACGGCGCCTTTCTGGCGGCGGTGCCGCTGGCGGCGGCGGCCATTACGCGCAGCCCGACGGCGGTGGCGGTGGTGACAGCCGCAATGTATGCACCATGGTTCTTGGTGCAGCCCGTGGCCGGCGCGCTGCTGGAGCGGTGGCCGTTCCGCGCCACGATGGTCATCGCGGATGTGCTGCGAGCGCTGGGCGTCGGCGGCCTGGCGCTCCTTATTGCTACTGGAACAGCCACGATCCCGCTGCTGGCTGTGACGGCCTTCGGCATGGTGCTCGGCCAGATCTTCCATGACGGCGCGGTGCAGGCGACGGTGCCGGAGCTGGCTGGACGGACTGGGGCGACGCTGGACCGCGTCAACGGCCGGGTGTACGCCGCCAATACCGCCGGGACACAACTGATCGGGCCGCCGGCTGGCTCGGTGACGTTCGCACTCCTGCCGTGGCTGCCGTTCGCCGCCGACGCCGTGTCCTTTGTGGCCTCGGCGGCGCTGTTGTCCCGCCTGCCACGTGAGTTGCGCACGCCGCCCGCCGCCGAGCGGCCACCGCTGTTGCGGGCGGTGTGGGAAGGCATTGTCTGGCTGGCGTGTCATGTCGAGTTGCGGTTGCTGGCGGTCATCTCGGCGGGCGCGAACCTGGCCTACAACTGCGCCTGGGCCACCTTCGTGCTGTTTGCCACCGACCGACATGGCCTCCACCTGGCCCCGGCGGCCTTCGGTCTCTTGATGTCGGCCTATGCCGTTGGCGGCGTGATCGGTGGCTTGGGAACCAGCCGGCTCAACGCCGTGGTCGGCCAGGCGCGCGGCGTCGTGGTGGTGGCGGTGGTGCACGCGCTGGCCTGGCCGCTCATCGCCCTGACGGACACGGTCTGGGCGACGGCGCCGCTGCTGGCGCTCGTCGGGGCGGCCCAGACGATGACGACGGTGACGAACGTGGGCTTGCGGCAACGGTTGGCCCCGGCCACGCTGCTCAACCGGGTGACGGCGGCGTTCCGCACGCTGGTCAACTCGGCCTCACCGGTGGGGGCGCTCGTGGGCGGCGTCATCGCCAGCGCCTATGGGCTTGAAGCGCCGCTGTACGTCGCCGGCGGCGTCTTGCTGGTCGTGGCGGTAGCGGCTGGTCTGCCGCTGGTCATGCGGCCGCCCGCTGCCTCTTGATCTTGCCGGTCCCGGTTCCACGGTCCATCTCAAACGATCTCGGTCCACCGTCTTGCCCGGTGGCATAGATTGGCATACCGTCTGTTCACCAACTCCTATGCCAATCTATGCCGGCTCTGTCCAGCACTGTGCGACGGAGCCGGGAAAGGAGGGCGAGCGGTGGCAGCCCACAGCGGCGGGGTCATAACAGACGTTCTCGACGACTACCCCGTCGACCTCGAACGCATCCGCGATGACCTGCCGTACGCCCAGCGCGCGGTCGTTATCCACCAGGGCGAGGACTGGCCCACGGGCCGGTTCTGCCGCAACTGTCACGGGCGCTATCCCTGCCGACTGGCGCGCTGGGGTGTCGGCGTGCTGCAAGCCGCGGGCTGGACAAGCGAACGCATGGCCGGGCTCGTTAAGCGGGCCGAGGTGGGTGAGGTGCCGTGGCAGTAAAGCCTTGGGGTGCAACGGTTTCCGGTCGGCGCACTGATCCGGAAGCTGGCGTTGCGAATGCTGTGGGCCAGACCTGGTACGAGGTGCCGGGGTACGGCTTCGTGAACTGGACACACGAGCAAGTTACGCAGCACGCCCAGTACGTCTTGGGCTTTCACCGCCCCAGCCAGACCGGTGTGCGGGTGCGAATCGCGTGGGGCCTGGTGCCCCTGATCTGGCCTGGGCGACGCTGCAAAGTCTGTCAGACGAGCTGGCCGTGCCGGACGGGGCGGTGGGTGCATGACTGGCTGGCGCGGCAGCCGTGGCCGCGCGGAGCCCGGCGGACGCCGGGAATTCTGCCCTCTTCAACCCTTCTTGATGTCGCCCTTGATACCGGAGGTACCGATGTCCCGCACCGATAGCCGTGTCGCGCACGGCGCATCGCCACAGTGCTACGAAATCTCGATCCGCACCTGGACGACGGACCGCGATCTGGCCTACGACCTGGCCGTTCAGATCTCGGAGAGCTTGGCCGGCAACGATGAAATCGACGCCAGGGCGACCACGATTGGCATCGAGGAAGAGCCGCCCGAGAAGCGGGAGCGGGTGTACGTCGACGTAGTCGGACCGCTGTTCGAGGCGCGGGCGGAAGAGCGAGGGAACGGGGGTGAGCCGGATGGGATCGTGACGGCGTAGCAGGTTCAGCCCAACTCAACCGTCGCGCGCAGCCCCGGTTCCGCTCGTATCACGTACAGAACGTCTTGCATGAGCAGTACGGCCAGGGCTACGCTCGCGCCCATGATTGACCCAACGAGCTTCATGCCGCTCTATGTGCAACTGGCCGATGAGATCGCGGCGGACATCCAGGCCGGAACGCTTGAGCCGGGCCAGCCCGTGCCGAGCGAGACCGACCTGATGGAGAAACACGCCATCAGCCGGGGCACGGTGCGGGCCGCGGTGCGATTGCTGCGGGAGCGGGAGTTGGTCCGCACGATCCCGGCCCGGGGAACGGTCGTGACCGGGCCGGCGTAGCGGGGCCTGTCGTCGCGCGCTGGCTCGAACATCATGAAGGATGAGGAGACCAGGCGGTGAAGTCGGGCGAAGACGTTGAACAGGTGCTTCAGCGGGCACTGGCGGTCATGCGGCGCGGCAGCGAGATCTACGCGGTGGCTGGCCCGAGCGTTCGGCGACAGCTCAGTCAGGCGTTCTTAGCAGTGATCGAAGTCGACGTGGACGAAGGTCGCGCTATCTTAGACGAGCCCTGGGGCGCCATCGCGCGGGCGGCTGCCCTGGCACAGGGCGGCGAGGCTTGGGACCACGGGCGCCCGCAGCTCCAGGAGGTCAGTAAGGCCGGGAGGAGATCAAACACGAACCCCGAGCCTCTTTTTGAAACCCGGGGTTCGAGTATAGATCCTTTGGTGGAGCCGAGGGGACTCGAACCCCTGACCCCCACACTGCCAGTGTGGTGCGCTACCAGCTGCGCCACGGCCCCAGCGCCCAACCCATGCGGCTGGGCACCCGCGCAATAGTACACACCCGCCGACCGGGGGTCACATCGGATCCCGGAAAGCCGCCTCAGTTGAGTGTCGGGTCGGACGGGAAGTGCGCCACGGCCGCCATCAGGCCGCCCTGCCGGCGCAGCACCATCGACCAGAGATCATCCGGCCGGTTCGCGAACGCGTCGCTGGGCAGCGCGTCGAACACGAACCACGAGCCGCCCGAGATCTCGTTCTCCAACTGTCCCGGCCGCCACCCGGCGTACCCGGCGAAGACCCGGACCCCGAGCACCCCGTCGCGCAACGTATCCGGATCGCCGGACAGGTCGACCGTCCCGACCGCCCCGGACACCCGGTTGAAGCCGTTCAGCGCGTCCACCCCCGGCCTGGTACGCGCCAGACAGATCGCCGCCTCCGGCTGCACCGGACCGCCTTCGAACACCACCGATGGCTCACCGGCGAGCGTCCCCCACGGGCCGAGCACCTCGGCGACCGGCACCTCGGTCGCCCGGTTGAGCACGACGCCGAGCGCTCCGCCCTCCTCATGGGCGACGAGCAGCACGACGGTACGTTCGAAGTTGGGATCGCGCAAAGAGGGCGTCGCAACCAGCAGCCGCCCGGTCAGCGACTCCATTGCCCTCCCCCAACTCGTCTCCGGCTCCCGGTGCCGGCCCGGCTCGCTCTGCATTGTCTAGCCACCCACGCAGAACTCGTCGCCTTCGGGGTCGGCGCGCACCGTCCACCGCAGACCTGGAACCTCATGCTCGCCCAGAACGGTAGCGCCCAGATCGACGATGGCCACCTGGTGGCCGGCCGTATCGGTCGGGAAGGTGGCGAGCGCGCGCGGGTCGGCGCGGTCGATCGTCACCGTGCCGGGTTTCAACGCCATGCCTCGCACCATAGCCTGCACTCGGCAACCCGGTTAGGGTCTTCGTCCGTGACCGGACTGAATGCCACTGCGGACGTAGCCGTGATCGGCGGCTCTGGCCTCTACGCGCTCCTCGATGACGCCGAGGAGCACACCGTCGATACGCCGTTCGGCCTGCCGTCCGATCCGATCACGGTGGCCAGTGTGGCCGGCCGGCGGGTGGCGTTCCTGCCCCGCCACGGTCGGGACCATCGCTTTCCGCCTCATCGGATTCCTTATCGGGCGAACTTGTGGGCCCTTCGGGCCCTTGGCGCGCGCCAGGTGGTGGCGCCCTGTGCCGTCGGCGGCCTGCGGCCCGAGCTTGGTCCAGGCACTTTTCTGGTACCCGACCAGCTCGTCGACCGGACCAGTGGCCGGGTACAGACCTTCTACGACGTCGGCGCGATACACGTGAACTTCGCCGACCCGTACTGTCCGGTCGGGCGCGAGACGGTCATCCAGACCGCCGCGACCCAGCGGCTCGACGTCACCGCTGGCGGCACGATGGTCGTGGTCGAAGGCCCCCGGTTCTCCACCCGCGCCGAGTCCCGCTGGTTCACGTCGATCGGTGGCGCTGTCGTGAATATGACCGGTCACCCGGAAGCGGTACTCGCCCGCGAACTGGCCCTGTGCTACACCTCGATCGCGCTGGTGACCGACCTCGACGCGGGTGTGGAAGGCGACCACGGGGTCACCCAGGAGGAGGTGTTCCGGGTATTCGCCGAGAACACCGAACGCCTCCGCACCCTGTTGCTAGACGTGGTAGCAGCCCTCCCGACGGCCCCGGACTGCCCCTGCCAGAGAGCCCTGGACGGCCTGAAGCTCCCGATCCCGCTGCCGTAGCCCGCTACGCCGCCGGCAGGTGCACCACGAACCGGCAGCCACCGTCGACGTTGCTGACCTGTACCCGCCCCCGGTGCGCGTCGACCAGGCCGCGCACGATCGCGAGCCCCAGTCCCCCGCCCGCGCCCGGCGTACGCGCCGCCTCGCCCCGGAACGCCACGTCGAACACTCGCGGCAGGTCGGCCTCCGGGATCCCGCCGCACCCGTCGCTCACCGCGAACCAGCCACCCGCGTCGTCCCGCCCACCGGTGACCACCACGGTGCCGTCCGACGGCGTGTGCCGGATCGCGTTGCGCAGCAGGTTCGCGACGACGCGGGACAGTTCCGGCTCGCTTCCGCGTACCGTCGGCCAGTCAGCCTGACCCGCGACCAGCCGCACCTGATTCGCGGCGGCGATCGGCCCGGCCGATGCGACGGCGTCGGAGACGACGTCGCCGAGCGCGACCGCTTCGAGGGTGAGCCGCAGCGCGCCGGCGCTGATCCGCGACAACTCGAACAGGTCGTCGACGAGACCGGCCATCCGGTTGGTTTCCACCGTGATCCGCCGGTGGTACTCGCCGACCGTCGCCGGATCGCTGACCACGCCGTCCTCCAGCGCCTCGGTCATCGCGCGAAGACCGGCCAGCGGCGTACGCAGATCGTGCGACACCCACGCGACCAGGTCCCGCCGGCTCGCCTCCGCCCGGCGCTCCCGCTCGCGCGCCTCGGCGGCCCACACGCTGGCCTGGGCGAGCCGCCGGCCGGCCCACAGACCGCTGGCGAGGCTGACCGCGCCGGCCGCCGAGACGACGAGCACCAGCACGTTGAGGTCGTGGTCGGAGATGAACATGCCCCACGCCGCGCTGAGGATCCCACCGAGCACGGCGAGCACGGTGCCGAGCAGCACGACGACGATGTGCGCGGTGACCGACCGCCCGCGCAGCGGCCAGCGCAGCGCCGCGATGCCGACGAGCACGATAATCAGCGAGCTGGCCAGCGCGACGGCGAGCGTGATCGCGACGTCACGCATGCTCCCACCGGTACCCGACTCCCCAGACCGTCCTGATCCGCCTCGGCTCGGCCGGATCGTCCTCGACCTTCTCCCGGAGCCGTCGCATGTGGACGGTGACGGTCGACTGGTCGCCGAACGTCCACCCCCAGACGTTCTCCAGCAGCTCAGCCCGTCGAAACGCGCGACCCGGATGCCGCATCAGAAAAACCAGAAGATCAAACTCGCGTACCGTCAGAGCCAGCTCCGCGCCCCGCAACCGCGCCTCCCGGCGGGCGACGTCGACCTCGAGCTCGCCGTCGACCAGCGACTCCGCGGGTGCGGGCGCGGCCCGAGCGGCCCGGCGCAGCACCGACTGGACCCGCAGCACCAGTTCGCGCGGCGAGAACGGCTTGGTGACATAGTCGTCCGCGCCGAGTTGCAGGCCGAGTACCCGATCCGCCTCCTCACCCAGCGCGGTGAGCATCACGATCGGCACCTCGTCGGGGCGCGACCGCAGCCGCCGGCAGACCTCCAGCCCGTCCAGCCCGGGCAGCATCAGGTCGAGCACGACGAGGTCCGGCCGCTCCGCCTGGTAGGCCCGCAATCCCGCCGGCCCGTCAGCCGCCAGCGTGACGGCGAGCCCGGCGCGTTCGAGGTATCGCCGGACCACGTCACTCACGGTCGGATCGTCGTCGACGACGAGCACACGCTGGCCCACGCTGAGAGCGTAAGGCCTTAGTTCTCGCCTCCGATATCGGTCGCGTATGCCTCGTACACCAGGTCGGCCCCGCGCTGCCGGTGCCGGGACAACTCCCGCACCAGATCGCCGGCCCACCGACGCAGCCGCGCCGGCGAAGCGTCGATCCGGGCGGCGAACGCGTCCAGCGCCTCGCAGACCATCTCGTGCTCACGACTGAGGCTGTACACCTGGTGTACCAGCCGCGGAGCGTCCCACAGCACCTCGGCGTACAACCCGTCCGGGCCTTCAGTCAGCTCGACGTGGGTGCGAAACGCGGTACGCAGCCGGGCAAGCTCGGCGGCCACGCCGTGCCGCCACGCCGGGTCGGCCGGCGAAGCCGCGACCGCGCACTCGAACCCCTGGATAGCGGCACGCAACTCGGCACGGTGCCGGCGCGCCTTGCGGATCTTTCCCGTCGGCGCCTGAGAATGCCGCGCCGCCATAGGTTCTGCCGTCATGGAGCACCTCCCGCCCTAAGCTGGCCCCGCGACGTCGGCCGGGAAGCGTCCGGATCGCCACCGGACCACCGGCGATTCCGTCGTTTCTTTCGAACCAGAGTCGGCCCAGCGAGGGCCATCTGTCCAGCAGTTGACAAAAAAGGTCGGCATTCACGCGAACCAAGCTGACAATTCGTTCAGACGTGACGAATTACTGCGTTGTTTCTTTACAAATCGCCACGGCCGTTAGGATGACAAGCACACGATCGGAGGGAGGCCGGGAGATCATGACGGTTACCGCAAACCTGCCCCCCCGCCCACTCACGCTTGACGACGTGACGCGTATCGCGGAAGCCGACACCAACCACCGCTTCGAACTCAGCGAAGGGAATCTCGTCGTCATGCCGCCGGGGACCTGGCGCCACCAAGAGATCAGCCTGCTGATGAGCGCCTGGTTCCTCGCTCACGGCTACCGCGGCAGGGTCAACGTAGCGCCAGGTGTGCGGACCGCGACCGACAATCTGAACGGCCGCATCCCCGATCTGGTGGTCACGAACGGGCCCGTCCCGGACGACACCGTGTGGCTGCCACCCGAGATTGTCGCGCTGGCCGTTGAAATCGTCTCGAAGGGTTCGGAGCGCGCGGACCGCTGGCTCAAGCCGGTCGAGTACGCGGACGCCGGCATCCCCCTGTTCTGGCGCGTCGAGCCCGATGACACCGTCGTGCGGTTCCGCCTCGACGGCGATCGCTACGTCGAGTACGGCGCCGTCCCCCTGGAAAGCCTCCTGGCCGGCGACGTTCCCGATCTCTCGGAGTAGGCCGCCTCACCGGCCTCCGTTTCGCTCGCGCAGCCAGCGCTCGAATTCAACGGCGACGATGCGCTCGTCGTGTACGCCGGCCGCGTCGTCGGACGCCAGCCAGACGATCGGCGGTCCCATCACCGCGGGATCGAGGAACCGGTAGCCCTCGGGCACGCTGTCCGGGGGCAGCATGCCGGTGACGGTCGCACCACCGGGCAGCAGCAGGTTGACGGTGACGCCGGTGTCCCGCAGGTCGGCGGCCATGATCCGGGACAGGGACTCGCTGCCGGCCCGCGACGGCCCGTACGGGACGAACCCGGCCCGGCGCATGGTCGAATCGCTCACCGAGATGTTGACGATGCGACCACCGCCAGCCGCCAGCATCCGCGGCGTGACCTCGCGCGCCACCAGGAAGTACCCGGTCAGGTTGGTGTCGATCACCGCCCGGAAGCCGTCCGGCGGCACCTCCCAGAACCCCTGCGGCCGGGTCATGAAGCGCGGGTTGACCGTACGCATGCCGATCCCGGCATTGTTGACCAGCATGTCGATGCCGCCGAGCCGTGACCACGCCTCCTCGACCACCCCGGCGACCGACGACTCATCGCGTACATCCAGCTCGATGCCGATCGCACCCGGCAGCTCGGCGGCGACCGAGCTCGCATGCTGGCCGGACCGGCCGGTCAGCGCGACCGTCGCCCCCGCCGCGGCCAGGGCGGATGCCATGGCCTTCCCCAACCCGCTCGTACCACCCGTGACCAGCACCTTCAGCGACGAAACGCGCATGACCACGACGATAGGATCTAGAGCGTGCTCGAAGTCAAGCCACGGCCCGACTCCCAGGTGGGCCTGAGTATCGCCGAAGCCGCCCGCCGCACCGGCGTCAGCGCGCACACCCTCCGCTACTACGAACGCGCCGGCCTGGTCGTCACGGCCGTCGACCGCACCCACGGCGGCCGGCGACGCTACCAGCAGCAGGATCTGAACTGGATCAGCATCTGCACCAGGCTGCGGGCCACCGGCATGCCGATCAAGACCATCCGACGGTACGCCCAACTCGTGGCCGCCGGGCCGGGCAATGAGGAGGAGCGACTTGCCCTCCTGGAGGACCACCGCACCGAGGTGACCGCCAAGCTCGCCGAGATCGAAGACAATCTCAAACTCATCACGTACAAGATCGACGTGTACCGGGATCGGATCGCCGCCGGCGACGCCGACCAACTCTGGGTCTGAACCGGTTCATCGTTTCGGGGGCATTGTCTCGGACGAGCGGGGCATCGTCCCAGAGAGGATGCGTCCCCCGACAACCCTGGCGTGCCCGCGGCACGCCAGGAAAGGTGAGAACCATGAAGCTCACAGTCATCGGCGGCACCGGACGGATCGGCTCGCAGGTGGTCCGGAAGTTGACCGAAGCCGGACATGAGGCCGTCCCCGCGGCACCGTCCACCGGCGTCGACCTGATCACGGGCAAGGGCCTGGACGAGGCGATGGAGGGCGCCGATGTCGTGATCAACCTGGCGAACTCGCCGACGTTCGACGAGGCATCCCTGGACTTCTTCCGTACCTCCATGACAAACCTGCTGGCCGCGGGAGAGCGCGCCGGTGTCGGGCACCAGGTGGTCCTCTCGATCGTCGGCGTGGACCAGGTGCCCCAGCTGGACTACTACCGTGCCAAGGCCCTGGAGGAGGACATGCTCCGTCAGGGGTCCGCGCCGTACTCCATCGTGCGCGCCACCCAGTTCTTCGAGTTCATGGACGCGGTACTGTCCTGGACCTCCGACGACACCACCGTCCGCCTGCCCGCCGCCCGCATTCAGCCGATGGCCGCTGCCGACGTCGTCGACGCGGTCGTCAAGGTCTCCACCGGAGCCCCGGTACAGGGCATCTGGAACGTCGCCGGCCCGGACGTCTTCACCCTCGACGAACTCGGCAGGATCACCCTGGCGGCACGGCAGGACAACCGGACCGTCGTCATCGACGACCAGGCCGGCATGTTCGCGGCCATCACCGGTGACGTGCTCATCGCGGGCCCGGACGCACACCTGGCACCCACGCACTACCGGGACTGGATCCAGAAGGCCGGGTAACCCGCCTGTCTTTGCTTGCGTCCATGACGCCGTAGCTGAGGTCCTGTATCGCTGGAAAGCGCGCTTGACATACCTGAGGTGTCAAGCTAACTTGGCATGGAAAGTTAGCTTGACATCGTGACGGGCAGGCATGGACAACGACGTGCGACACCTGCGCCTGGCCCGCAACCTGTCCCAGGCGCAGCTCGCCGAGGCAATGCGGGTTTCCCGCCAGACGATCAACTCAATCGAAGTCGGCCGATACACCCCATCTCTTCCGTTGGCTATCGCGTTGGCCCGCTTCTTCGCCCGTCCGGTCGAGGAGATATTCCATGCAGATGGTGCCTGACGAAACCGACCCGGCCGCCACCTTCTACAAGCGGCGGACCATGTGGACCGTGGTTGGCGCGGTCCTGCTGCCGGTGACCCTGATGGTCATCGGCTCGACCCGCCACCCCGAGTTGGGGTTCGTTGTGATCGCGCTGGTGTTCCCGACGCTGTGGATCATCGGCACGATTCGCCGCCGGCGCAGCCTTGAGGCCACCGACGAGCGCGCCCGGGAGATGCACCGGCGGGCCGGGAGCTTCTCCTGGCAGGTAATGACCCTGATACTCACGGCCACGGCAGCCTGGATGGACATCCGGCACGGGATCGGCGCCGCCGAGCCGTACCTGTTCATCCTCGCGGGACTCGTCGTGAGCTACCTCGCGGCGATGCTGTGGCAGCACTGGCGCGGCCTGTAGCCAAGCCCCGGCGCACGGTTCCAGCGCGTGGCCCATTGAACGCGATCACCACCATATTCGCCGATCGGCGATATGGTGGTGATCGCGTTCAGCTTGGATCCGTTGCAGGGGCTAGAGACCCATACTTGTGCCGAGGCTGTTCAGGGCCTTGGTGACCAGGGCCTGGGCATTGGCGTTCAGGTTGGAGTTGGTGCCATTCACGACCCAGGACGAGCCGGAGAACATCACCACGGTCACGCCGTTGTCCACACCACCGCTGGTGCCGCTGCTGGGGATGCCGAGCAGTTGGGCCGCCTTCACCGACGCCTCGCCCAGTTCGCGGGAGTCGTTGTCCGAGGTGTCTTGGTCGTTCGCGGTCTGCGTGTCGCCGAAGATCGAGCCGATGACCTTGCCCTTGTAAAACATCAGCGCGAACTGCCGGCCCTTGATGTTGTGCTCCTTGAAGAAGAAGTGCGGGCAGGGCTTCTTCTTATCAAAGCAGTCGTCGCCCAGCACGTAGAACGGCACGTGGTGCGCGCCCAAGTTCTTGCCGTTGCTGTCTTGGAACGTGGTTTCGCCCTGGTGATCCGGATCAGGGTCGGGGTCGCTGCCATCGGTGTCGATGGCCATGCTGGAGGTGTAGGCGAAGACGCCCGACGCCACCTGGAACACGTTCACGTTCTGTTTGCGCGTCATGGTGTTGATGTGGGGCTTGGAGTTGACCTTCTTCGCGGTCGTCATGTTCTTCTTGACGCCAGCCAGCACCTGGGCGGCCGTGAACGAGTCTGCCTTGACATCGGTGTGCGTCGTGGCAGCGTCAGCGGCGGTCCTGATAGCGAGCGGGGCGGCGAGCGCGAGAGCCGCGGCGGCTACCACAGCGAAGCGCGTACGGGTGGATGACATGGCTGGGGTGCCCTCCAGCAATCGCTAGTAAGACTGATTAACGGATCGAAGCACCCGCAACCCCTGTCGCGTAATCATCTTTAAGAAGATTTAAGATTATCGATAGACCCGACGCTCGCCATCTCGACGTGAAGTCGATCTTCGGGTAAGTGGATCAACCGGTGTTACGCGTGCCGGGCCGCGATCCCGTTGACTGCGGTGAGCAGGGCACGCTCCAGCGCGCTCGCGTCGAACGCCGCACGTTGGCCCCGGCCACGTCCCTACCTAACCACGGCCGGGGCCCAGCGCTGACTCAGAGCATATTGAGCGTGAGGCTCTGCACCTCGATCGCATTGCCCGTCGGCGGTTCGGAGAACGTCTTGCAGCCGCTGTTCCTTGAGAAGTCGTAGTAATGCAGCGTCTTGTAGTCGGGGGTACTCGTAGTAGATGATGTTGCCCCAGTTGTTGCCCGAGCAGAGCGTGTAGGTCGTCCAGGTGTCGCGCGGCGGGTGGACGCCGAATGTGATCCTGCCGCGACGATGATCAATTAGCGCCCCTGGGCAGCTAGGGCGAGGCCGGCGCCGTTCCGGGCTCAACGCTGGCAGCGGCGGAGCTTGGAACAGCGGTGGCTTCGAACTGGGGTCCGTCCTGAGATGAGATGGCGGTCGAGACGAGCGCTGGCGACACCGGCTCCACTTCGACGGTCTCCTCTGGCGAGCGCATCTTGGGCGGAGCCGGCATCCATGGCTTGAGGTTTTGGATGACCTCCTCGTAGAAGCTGTCGATCGCCGCGAGTACCGAGTCGATGAAGCAGCCTCGGCCGGTACCCCGCTTGGTTCCCGCCGGCGAGGTGGCCGCTACTCGGAAGGCCCGAAGCTCCTTGCTGGGATCTCCGATGAGGAGCGCAGGGTTCTCGCGCACCGCGCTGAGGAGTTCGGCGCTGCCCGACCCTCGGGCGTACGCGGCGAAGGACTCCAGCCGCACGGTGGCCGGTGCGTTCTTGAGCTGACGGACCAGCCAGTTCACCCGCGTAGTGGGGCGGCCCTCGCGCGGCGCGTCTACATCAACATGACAAATGATCTTAGATGCGCGCAGATCAGCGGTCACGGACAAGACACCTACAGCGCCCGGTATCCGCAAGGCCGCCGTCATGGTCCCCGTGGTCGACAGCTGAGCTACCAATGCCTGAGTCCGCGTCGCAGGCTCGGCCAGCTCTCGCCGGCTGAGCGCCGGGATGACTTCGGTACCGAGTTGCCGGCCCAGCTTGAGGCCGGCGAAGCGGACGAGCGCGTCAAACCGACCGGCGACCGCGGGTGCCATCGCGTCGGTTGCGCGGAGCGTGCCCGCCCCTACTGCATCCCGCAGCGGTACCCAGCCCGTGCCCATATCGGTGAACTCAAGGGCACCCGACTTGGGATGCTCCAGATACCGGATCAGCTCGCCCAAGATCCACGCTTGATCCGGATCCGCGACGCCCCGGTATTCCTTCTGCATGACGGCGACGGTCAGCACCTCGGACCACGGCAGGTGGTGCAGCGCGACCTTCCGCAACTTTCGCTTGTCGACTGCGGTCGGATGCTGCCCTGGTACCGGCGGAATCTGGTTCGAGATCGTAATCAGGGCGTCGAAGCCCTGCTCCCTAGCGACGTCAAGGTAGCGGTCAAGCTGCTCGGCCCGAAGCTCGTTCCCGCCAGTCTTGACCTCCACGAGAGCGGTCCACTCGCGCTGCCCCCGGACTATCCGGATGAGGCCATCAGGAAAGACCTTCGCGTCGCCCAGCATGAAGGGGACCTCGATGAAGGTCTGCACCGAACCGGCCGGCGCTCCGTACGGCTGCGTCAGAGCCCGTCCGAACTCCCTTACCGCACTCATTACTGCGAGGAGAGCCGATGTCGCTCGGCGCTCCTGCTCCTCGGCGCCGTTGATTCCTGAAGTAGGAATGAGGCGGGCAGCAAGCCAACTGTCTTCGGTCATTGGTCACTCCTTGTAGCGCAGCCTTGACGCAGGCTACGCCGAGAGCGCCTAGTCAACCGTATCGATCAGTGAGCCAACCGGTCACGAAGGCTTAACCGTCTGTCGCAACGCCGACGAATGCGGCATGGATGAAGAGGCGCTATTTGACCCGGACGGCGTTGCGCTATTGACAATGGAAACAACCCGAGCAATGCATTCGTAGTCATGCGCCCGACACTTGGTCGGTGGCGGCAGACTGAAGAGACGTGACTACCTGAGCTGCCGGATAGCGGCTGAACTCTGGGTACCACCTGCGGTAGTGGCGGTCCCAGTACCCGAGGACGAATCGTCAGGGTGATCATGAAGGTACGGTGCGGCTATGTGTATCGTCACCGGTGTGTCAGCGGTGGATGAGTATTTCGAGGGTCTTGACAGGCCAACACGAGCCGCGTTCGAGCACATCCGGGCACTGGTGAGGGACATTGCGCCGGATGCTGAGGACGGCTGGAGCTACGGGATGGCGGCGCTGAGGTACAAGCGTCGTCCCTTGCTCGGCTTCCGGACCACGAAGGATCACCTGAGCATCTTCCCGTTCAGTCCGAAGGCCGTGGACGTGGTCCGCGACAAGCTCACGGGGTACGAGCTGTCGAAGGGGACGATCCGGTTCACGCTCGCCAAGCCGCTGCCCGACACGGTAGTCCGGGACATTGTCCGATTTCGTGTTGAGGAGATCGACGTAGCCGTCCACAACTGAGGGCTGAGCGCGTGGGTCTGGTTACGGAGGTTGGGGTTGGATCACCAGGCCGGTCTCGGTGATGAACGCGTCGATCAACGCCGGCCGGTACTGGATGGACTTCAGCCGGGTCCGTACGGTCGCGGCGAGTTGATCGGTGCCGCAGGCGGCGAGGTTACCCAGGCGGCGTTTGACGTGTGACCACACACCTTCGGTGTGCACCGCGCACAACAGCCGCCGCATGTAGTCGGCCTCACCCAGACCCTTCGGCTCGCGCTTGCGCCCGTGGTAGACGTGCAGGCGCTAGAACAGCCGGGTGCGTAGCCGCGGGCGGGTGGCGATCGGCGCGGCCATCGATACCCTGCCCGAGCCCTTGCCCGACACCGATGGTCAGCCAAGGTCAGCCGACGGCCTAACCGGGCGAACTGAGCCAGATCACTCCGTCGGTGGGCGGTAGAAGCTTCGTGCTCAGGACGCCGTCGAGGGCCGTAGCCAGCCTGACCAGCCCGCTTCTGGTCCGAGGGAAGCGCTGCGAGGAAACGAAGATGATCCCAGCGTGGGATGTCGTGGACGCCAACCGAGCGAAGTCGCGCACATTCTCCGTGACCACGCAGCGGTTGTTGCGGGGCGCCCATGCGAGGACATCGTCATCAGACTTCGACGACAGGCCGACCTCGACCTCCAACGCCGCCACGACATCGTGACCGTGATCGCGTAGTTGCCCCGCCAGGGACGGCGGATACATCTCGTCGAGCAGTAGCCCTGTCACGTGCTGCCCCGTCGTAGTAGGCGCTGCTCCGCCTGCCACAGTTGCTCCTCGCGATGGGCCGCGTCCTGGTTGACCTCGATTCGCTCGTCGACCTCACCGGGATAGGCAGCGTAGTAGCGCAAAGCCGTCGCGATCCCCTCTCTGCCGACGCCGGTGACCGCGACCAGTTCGGCAGCCAGATCTTCGCCCTCCAGGTCGGGCGCCTCATCGCGGACTGCACGTAAAGCGGCAATGATCTCCCATATGTCCGGCCCGCCGGCCAGAGCCGCACGCCTGCCGGTCGGCCCGGACCTGAACACGACGCCGGGGTGTTCATACGTACGCAACGACTCATCGATGAACATGTTCGCCACCGAAGACGACGAGGATCCCGGATGTTCGCGAACGTACCGGTCAAGCCGGGCCAGCACGGCTTCGTCGAAGCGGACGGAACGCGGAGCACTCATCACTACAGTGTAGTCACCTGGATAGGAGGCGGTCGCGGCCATTGGCGCTACTCCGACATGCCCACACTGCCGCGCAGACGCAGGTGCTCGGCGTCTGACAGACGAGCCGGCGAGCGATGACGGAAGCGGCGCCACCCCCATGTCAGGTGACGCCGCCGTTGATCTTGCAGTGGAGGTGCCGGGAATCGAACCCGGGTCCTTCGTCGCTTTGCCAGGGCTTCTCCGAGCGCAGCTCGCTATGCCTCTACTCGGCCCCTCCGATCACGCGAGCGAGTCGGTGTGACGGGCCCAGTCGCGATTGATCTCGCCGCACAAGCCCCGCGACCGGGCTTGCTTGGCCAGCCTTCTTACTGATGCCGGTAACCGGGGCGAAGGCATCCCCGGACCGACAAGCTCACTGCCTCGCCTAGGCGGCGAGAGTGAGCTGTGCGCGCTTGTAGTTGGCGCTTATAACTTTCCGACGAATGATTCACGAGACAACGTCGGCTTCCTCGGCTCGCTTCACCTGCCTCGACGCACGAAGTCGAAACCAGTCACCCCCGAGATCCTGTTACCGCCGCGATCTGCGACCAACCAAGCTTAACGCCACACCGACCAAGATTCATCCCGATACCCCGGCACACGAGCGGCCGTCGACCGTACAGGCGGTGGGCTGCCCGACGCCGTCCACGCTGAAGTCGAAGCGGACCGTACCGCCGGAGGAGACCGTACCCGCCTGAGCCAGCGGGGTGAACGTTACCGTTCGCCCGTTCTGCCGGAACCGTGCCCCGTGTACCGATCCGACCGTGAGCCCGAGCAGCGGGAGCGTGACCGTACTGGTCCAGTCGTCGACATCGGCGTCACCGTCGTTGCGGATGGTCACCTCACCCTGGTACCCGCCGATCCAGGTGGACGCGGTGCGGTAGCTCGCGCTCAACTCTGCCGGGCCGGCCGCGACGGGAGACACGGTCGGGTTCGCCGAGTCGGCCGGTACCGATGGCGTGGCCGGGGCAGACGCCGACCGGCTCGGCCCGCCGATGTCCCGCTGCTGGCCGGGCACCACCGCGAAGCCGGGTGGCGGCTCCGCCGCGCCGCCCACCTGCGGGGGCGCGGCCCCGGGTGGCACCGTCATCCGCGCCGTGACTACTGCCGCGACCGCCATTACTAGCAGGATCGCGGCGCTGACCGCCATCGCCGCGCTGCGCCGTTCAGCCGTCCAGCCCGGAACCGATCGGGCCCACGCTCCCAGTTCGGTCAAGATCCCGGCGAACATCCGGCGCGACGGCGAGACGGCGTTGTGCGAGACCACGTCCAGCCGCCGGCGCGCCCCGTCGGCGTGCAGCATGCGGGTCGGCTCGTCACCGATCGGGCGCATGGCGACGAAGCGCCGGATCGAGCGGGTGTGGCTGCCCCACCGGTACGGCACCGCCACGGCCCGGTGCCGACGGCCGGCCGGTTGCGCCGCGCGCCATGCGGAGGCTGACGGGACAACGGCGCGGCCGGCCACCCCGATAACACCGCTGCCGGCCACCCCCAGGACACCCTGGCCGGCCGCCTCGACGACGGCGCGGCCGGTCACGCCGCCAGCCGGGCCGAAAACACCAGCGCCGGCAGGATCAACGGGAACGACGGCGACCCCGCGCGCGAGCGCGGAACCGGCAGACTCCGCTACCCGGTCCGCGAGTACCAGGACGCTCTGCCGGGCGGCGTCACCGCCTACCGTACGCACCTCGAATCGGCGCACCCGCCGGCCCCGGAAACCGTCGTCGTTGCGCCGGTCGGCCGCCGACCGGGCCGCCGCCCCGAGGTTGCCGGGCGGCGTGGGCGTCTTCAGCGCGATCAGTACGGTCGGCTCCTGCCCCGCGATGCGGTCCAGCACGTTGGGCAGCCGCTCGGTGAACGTCCGACCGTACGCGGTCCGCAGCACCCGCCGGCGCAGCGTCCCGCGCCGGCCCAGGAAGCCGCGCTGGACGAAGGTCAGGCGACTTCGGTCGCCGGCCGGCGCGATCGTGATCGCCACCCGGATATGCAGCTCATCGCCCTGCCAGCGGGTCACGAACCGGCTGGGCGCGGCCGCGTCCAGGACCTCGACGTCGACCTGGCCGCCGAGGCCGTCGGCCCGGTCGGGGCGCAGCCGCAGCCGGTTACGGTCGGCGGGGTCGACCTCGGCTCGAAAGAACCATTCGCTCAGGTGCCGGGGATCGGTCAACGCCCGCCAGACCCGCTCGGGCGGGTGGTCGAGGTCGATATCGAACCGAATCTCCGTCACTGAAGCGACTATAGGGCGTAACACGCCGCAGGAAACTTACCGCACCGGGTGACAGGGACGTGACGATCAGTTCATGCCCTTGCCGCGACGACCGACCACGCGGTTGATTTCCTTCTGCGCGTCGCGCTTGGCGAGATCCTGCCGCTTGTCATAGGCCCGCTTGCCGCGCGCGAGAGCCAGCTCGACCTTGGCCCAGCCATCGGAAAAATACACCGAAAGAGGGACAAGCGTCAGGCCGCTCTCCTGGAGCTTGCCGACGAGCCGGCCGATCTCCGGCCGCTTGAGCAGCAGCTTGCGGGTCCGTCGCGGCTCGTGGTTGGTCCAGGTGCCTTGGGCGTACTCGGGAATGTGCATCCCGTGCAGGTAGACCTCACCGTTGCTGACCTGCCCGAACGCGTCAACAAGGGACGCCCGGCCGGCCCGCAGCGACTTGACCTCGGTGCCGGTTAGGGCGATGCCGGCCTCGTACGTGTCGAGGATGGCGTAGTCGTGGCGGGCCTTGCGGTTGGACGCGACCACCTTGCGACCTTTCTCGCGCGGCATCGCCATCCACCTTCCCGGTCACACGCTGAAGAACCTCGCAATGCTACCCAGGACGGCGAATCCCTGGCGACCGAGATCGCACGGGCCGGCAGCGAGCAGATCAGCAGAAGCAGCGGGGCAGCCAGGGCACCGGGTCGACCGGGTCGCCACCGCGGCGTACCTCGAAGTGGAGATGCGAACCGGTCGAGGCACCGGTCGAGCCGACCCGGCCGATGACCTGCCCCCGGCGTACCCACTGCCCGACCGATACCTCGATCACGGACTGATGGCCGTAGCAGGTGGCCAGGTCGCTGCCCTGATACACGCCGTGCGAGAGGCAGGTGTAGTTGCCGTACCCGCCGGACCAGCCCGCGGTGACCACGCGACCGTCGGCGACGGCGTAGATCGCCTGCCCGCTGGGCGCCGCGATGTCCACCCCGGCGTGCAACTGCGTGACGTGGTAGTACGGGTCGTACCGCATGCCGAAGTCGCTCGACTTCCAGCCGACTGTCGGCATCGGGAAGAACGCACCGCCGCCGGAGGGTGGTTGGACCGGCCGGTTCGATCCGCCACCGCCGCTCGACGCGACCCGACTCGCCGCGGCGCGCAACTCGGCGGCGATGCGGTCGCTTTCCGCCTTCAGATCCTGGTACCGGGCGAGCACCGCGCTGCGCTGCTGATCGGCTACATCGAGCGCCTTCTGCCGCTCGGTCACCAGATTCTGCACGTCGTCCGCGGCCTTCTCGGCCGTCGCGGCGGCGTCCCTGGTATCGGCGAGCGCGCTCCGGGCCGCGTCCCGGGCGGCGTCGGCGCGCTGGCGGGCCGCCTCGGCGGCGTTCGCGCGGATCTTGGCGTCCATCCGGGCCACCGTGAGCGTGTCGAGGGCACGCTTCTCCCCGACAGCGACCTGGTCCAGGTACCCGACCCGGGTGGCGAAGTCGCTCGGCGACCCGGACTCCAGGATGGAGTTGATCTCCAGGAAGCCACTGCCCCGGTACGCCTGTGCCACGAACTCGCCGACGTGCGCGCGTGCCTGGTCGACCTTGCCGGCGGCTTCCTCGTACCCCTTCGTGGCCTCGGCCTGGGCCGTCGCGGCGGCTGCGGCCTCCCGGTCGGCCTGGCGTGCCGCCACCTCGGCGACCGCGACCTTGGCCCGCGCGTCGGCGAGGATGTCCTGGGCCGCCGGCAGTTCGGCGTTGGCCTTGGCGTACGCGGCCAGGGCCTGCTGCGCCTGCTCGGTCGCCGCCTCCAGCGTCGCCTGGGTGCGCGCCAACTCGGCGTCGACCCGGTCCTTGTCGTCGCCCGATTCGGCGTGCGCGGGCGCCACACCGAGCAGCATCGCCGCCAGGGTCAAAGCGAGTACCCGGCGCAGATGAGTCCTGGTCACGGTAACCCTCCAGTCGCCCGAGGGTTACCGTACGCCGGTATTCACCACAAAAGGCCGTTTTGCCAGAAAATCAGACGCGAACGTAGAACCGCAGCGTGATCCAGCCGGTGACCGCGTTGACCGCGGCACCGATCCCGGCCAGCAGGGGCAGCATCAGCCAGATGTTGCGCCACGGCACCGGCGTGAGCAGGTTCGCGAGCGATTTCAGCGAGCCGTCGATCAGGAAGAACTTGGCCGCCACCAGGGTGAGGAAGGCGAAGACCGCACCGACCAGCCCGGCGAAGACCGCCTCCAGCACGAACGGTGCCTGGATGAACCAGTTCGAAGCGCCGACGAGTTTCATCACCGCCACTTCTCGCCGTTTGCTGTACGCGGCGACCTGGATCGTGTTCGCGACCAGCAATAACGCGGCCGCGCCCTGAACGATGGCGACGATCAGGGCGAGGCTCTGCATCGACCCGAGAATGCTGAACACCTTGCCGAGCAGCTTGCGCTGGTCGACGATCTCGCTGATGCCCTCCCGACCCTTGTACTTGTCGGAGATCAGCTGGAACTTCTCGGCGTCCTTGAGCTTGACCCGGAACGACTCGGGCAGCGACTCCGGCTTGGTCGCGTTGACCAGGTCGGGTGCGTCGTGGAACTGGGTCTTGAAGCGCTGCCAGGCCGTGTCCCGGCTCTCGTAGATGACGTTCTGGACGAGCGGGTCGCCCTTCAGGTCGGACTGGAGCGACGTGCGCTGCTCGTCCGTCACGTCGTTCTTGAGGAAGATCGAAACCTCGACCTTGTCGTAGAAGAACGACTTCATGCTGTTGACCTGCATGTACAGCAGGAGGCTTGCGCCCAGCATGGTCAGCGATACCGCCATCGTGATCATCATGGCGATGGTCATCGTCACGTTGCGCCACAGTCCCGTGAGGACCTCGGACAGGACGTACTTCACGCGCATCGGGCGGGTTTCCTTCTCAGTCTGTTACGCAATCGGCTGGCTTCGACTGGGGGATGCGACGGCTCAGCCGTAGACGCCGCGCGCCTGGTCGCGGACGATGTGCCCGCTCTCGATCTCGACCACGCGACGCCGCATCTGGTTAACGATGTTGGAGTCGTGGGTCACCATCACGACGGTGGTGCCCGTCCGGTTGATCCGGTCGAGCAACCGCATGATCTCGATCGACGTGTCCGGATCGAGGTTTCCGGTGGGCTCGTCGGCGAGCAGGATCAGCGGACGGTTGACGAACGCTCGGGCGACCGCGACCCGCTGCTGCTCACCACCGGAGAGCTCGTGCGGGTACCGGTGCTCCTTGCCGCCCAGGCCGACCAGCTCCAGCACCTCGGGGACGACCCGGCGGGCCACGCCCTTGGACTTGCCGATGACCTCCAGCGCGAACGCGACGTTCTCATACGCCGTCCGGTTGGGCAGCAGGCGGAAGTCCTGGAACACACAGCCGATCGAGCGACGGAAGCTGGGGATCTTCCACGAGCGCATGGTGGTGACGTCGCGCTCGTTGACGAACACCTTGCCCCGGCTCGGCGTGATCTCGTGCAGCAGAAGCTTGATCATCGTCGACTTGCCGGAGCCGGACGGGCCGATGAAGAAGACGAAGTCACCCTTCTCGATCGTGACCGATACGTCGTCCAGCGAGGGCCGGGACGCCTTGGGGTACGTCTTCGTCACATGCTCGAGCTGAATCACGGGTGGTGAGTCTACGCGGCGTCACCGAAACGCCAAATGCGGTCTTGTGCGACCGTGGCCTTTGCCCGAAATCTGTGTCCTTCAAACCAGCTAATGTCTCGAAATGGCAACGGCCCCACTGCGCGGTGTGACGTACGTCGCGATCCCCAAGATCGCCAAGTCGGCACAACTTCCCGGAAGTTGTGGCCTCACGACGGTGCTGAGGCCACAACTTCCGGGAAGTTGTGGCGATCTATCTAGTTGGCAGCTGCTGCGATCTCGCGCTGCTTGCGCCAGCGGACACCGGCCTCGATGAAGCCGTCGATGTCGCCGTCGAAGACCGCGGACGGGTTGCCCGTCTCGTACTCGGTGCGCAGGTCCTTGACCATCTGGTACGGGTGCAGCACGTACGAGCGCATCTGGTCGCCCCAGGAACCGGCCACGTCGCCGCGCAGCGCGTCGAGCTTCGCCGCCTCCTCGGCCCGCTTGAGCACGAGCAGCTTCGACTTGAGGACGGCCATCGCGGTCGCCTTGTTCTGAAGCTGGGACCGCTCGTTCTGGCAGGAGACCACGATGCCGGTCGGCAGGTGGGTCAGCCGGACCGCCGAGTCGGTCGTGTTGACGCCCTGGCCGCCGGGCCCGCTCGACCGGTACACGTCGACCCGCAGCTCGTCCTCGGGGATGTCGATCTCGTCGGTCTGCTCGACGACCGGGACCACCTCGACCGCGGCGAAGCTGGTCTGCCGGCGGCCCTGGTTGTCGAACGGGCTGATCCGGACCAGCCGGTGGGTGCCCGCCTCGACCGACAACGTGCCGTACGCATACGGCGCCTTGACCGTGAAGGTGGCCGACTTGAGGCCGGCCTCCTCGGCGTAGGAGGTGTCGTAGACCTCGGTCGGGTACCCGTGCCGCTCCGCCCACCGCAGGTACATCCGCAGCAGCATCTCGGCGAAGTCGGCGGCGTCCACCCCGCCGGCCCCGGACCGGATCGTCACGACCGCCTCCCGGGAGTCGTACTCCCCGGACAGCAGCGTGCGGATCTCCAGCTGCTCGATCTCCCGGCGCAGCACGGTGACCTCGGCGCCGACCTCGGCCACGGAGGACTCATCGCTCTCCGCCTCGCCCAGCTCCAGCAGCACCTGCGCGTCATCGAGCCGAGAGCGCAGGCGCTCCAGCCGGTTGATCTCACCCTGCGCGTACGACAGCCGGGACGTGACCTGCTGCGCACGCGCCTGGTCGTCCCAGAGGTCCGGGGCGGACGCCTGCTGCTCGAGGTCGGCCTTGTCCCGGCGCAGTCGATCGACATCGAGGACGGTCTCGATGTTGCGAAGGGTGGCGTCGAGCTGTTTGAGGGCGTCGGCGTGGTCAGCGGCGGTCACGCTATCCAGCGTAGTCTGCCGCCGACCGGCTACTTGCTCGGAGCCGTCTTCAGCCAGGAAAGCGCGGCCCGGTGGTAGCCGACGGCGAACTCCAGCGCGGCCGCGCCGAAGTCGTCACCTGCCTTCTTGGCCTCCTTGACCTGCTCCCGAGCCTCGGCCAGCGCCGCCGTGTGGTACTCGGTGGCCTGCTCGTACGCCTCGCGCAGTTGCGCGGTCGACTGGTGGCCGCCGAAGGCCACCCGCAGCGCGACCGGGTTGCGCAGCGCCTCCCGGCCGGGCGGCTCGCCGAGCCACCGCACGAACGCCCGCTTGCCGGCCGGCGTGATCGCGTAGGGCTGGCTGGACCGCGCCCCCGGCTTCCCGAGCTTCACGTATCCCAGATCGGCCAGCGCGGGCAATTCCCGGTAGACCTGACTGCGTGTCATTGACCAGAATGCGCCCAGCCGGCGCCCGGCGGCGGCCATCAACTGGCCGCCGGTCATCGGGCCCTCGTGCAGCAACCCGAGCAGGGCCGCGGCTGTCGCGTTGAGACCAGATTCCGCCATACCTTCCACGCTGCCATTTAATTGGCTACGCGTCCAGGATTTGCCCCAATCCACAAAGAACAGTCGTAGCGGGACAGTCGCGATAGGACCAACCTTGCTCGATCTGCCGGCGGGCGCTCCGGAAAGGTGCCACAATCCCCCTCCATCGTCCCTGACAGACCTTCGCTCGGCGCAACTTCCCGAAAGTTGTGGTCTCAGACCCCTCCGGAGGCCACAACTTCCGGGAAGTTGTGGCGATCATGGAGCGGCCCGAGGCGCCTGATCTGAAGATTTCGCGATCGAATTTTCTTAAGTCAGGCTGCGCGGGGGATGTACGCAGCGCGTGAGTGCAGGGAAACTCTTGACAGGCCGGCCGGCCGCGCCTACGGTCCGAGGCAATTGTTAGTTAGTTTGCCTTTCATTTGGAGCGGCCGTGTCCCGCTTAGCCGGCTCGTCGAAGCTGCTTCGCGCGATGAACGAAAGCGCGGCGCTCGCGCATCTGCTCGAGCGTGGCCAGCTCACCCGCGCTGACCTCCGGGACCTTACCGGCCTGTCCAAACCGACGATCTCCGAAGCGCTGCGTCGGCTCACCGAGGCCGGCCTGGCCAGCGTCGTCGGCCACATCAGCGGCGGCCCCGGCCCGAACGCCGAGGTCTACGCCGCCAACGCCGACGCCGCGTACGCGGTCGCGGTCTCTGTCCGCGACAGCGGCGACATCGACATCCCCTCCCTCACCGCCGCCGCCTGCGACCTGTCCGGAGAGATCCGCGGCCGGGCCGAGATGGCGGTGGACTTCCTGACCACCGATCCGGTCACCGCGGTCGCCGAGATCGTCGAGCGGCTGCGCACCGAGGCCGGGCTTTCATGGCGCCTGGACCTCCGGTCGGCGCAAGGCAAAACGACGGAAGAAATGCCCGCCAGCCGGCCGGTGCACGTCCAGCTTGCGGTGGCCGCCTCGTACGACGCGCAGACCGAGTCGATCCACCACGTCGGGGTTACCGGTGGGTGGAACCGGCCCGGCCTGGTCGGCGAGATCCGCGAGCGGCTCAACACCCATGTCGGCGTCGACAACGACGTCAACCTCGCCGCCGTCGCCGAGCGCCGGCGCGGGGTGGCACAGGACGCCGACGGCTTCGCCCTCCTGTGGCTCGGCGAGGAGGGCCTCGGCCTCGCCATCGACCTCGGCGGCACGCTGCTCCGCGGGGCGCGCGGCGGAGCCGGCGAGATCGGGTACATGCCCCTGTTCACCTCCGCCGGCGAGGACCGCAAGGTTGATCTCCAGGACCTCGTCGGCGGCCCCGCGGTGCTCGCGCTCGCGGCCGAGCACGGCATCGACGGGCGTACCCCGGCCGAGGCGGTGACGGCTGCGGCCCAGGCCGCCTCCGACACCTCCGCTCAGTTCTTCGCCGCTCTCGCCGACCGGGTGTCGGTCGGCCTGGCGGCGGTCGTCGCGGTGCTCGATCCGCCTCTCGTCGTCCTGGCCGGCCAGGTGGCGCAGGCCGGCGGCCAGGCGCTGCGAGACGCCGTGACAGCGGCGATGGTGCGCGCCGAACCGTTGGAGACCACCATCGCGGTCACCGCGATCACCGACGACGCGGTCCTGCTCGGCGCCCTCGACGCCGGGCTGGCCGCGGTCCGCGAGGCGCTCATCGCCTCGGTTCACGAATCAACCAACTGACCGGAGTTCCACCCCCCTGAATCCGTCGCTCCCGAGAGGAATACCGAGATGACCGGTCGACGGCGCGGTCCCGCGCGCCTTCGTACGCCCGGGCGAGCATTGACCGTGCTCACCGTGGCGAGCACGGCCGTGCTGCTCGCGGCCGCCTGTACACCTGGCACAAAGAAGAAGGACGTCGCCCCGGCGGGCCAGGACGCGTCCGGTACGGTCGAGTTCTGGCACCCCTTCACCGACCGTGAATCCGACGCGGTCGACGCCATCGTCAAGGACTTCCAGGCCAGCCACCCGAAGATCAAGGTGACGGTCAAGAGCGGCCAGGACGACGACAAGATGACCCAGGCGATCGGTGCCGGCCAGGGCCCCGACGTCGGGCTGTCGTACTCGACCGACATCGTCGGCAAGTTCTGCTCGTCGGGCGCGTGGATCGACCTCAACCAGTACATCAGCCGGGACAAGGTCGACATGAGCAAGTTCCCGTCGACGGTCAAGCAGTACACCGAGTACCAGGGCAAGCGGTGCTCGATGCCGGCCCTCGCGGACGCGTACGGCATCTACTACAACAAGGAAATGTTCGACAAAGCGGGCATCGGCGGGCCGCCGAAGACGCTCGACGAGCTGACCGCCGACGCGCAGAAGCTCACCGTGAAGAACCCGGACGGCAGCATCAAGGTCGCCGGCTTCCTACCGGAGTGGGGCTTCTACGAGAACTCCCCCGCGCACCTCGGCCCGACCGTGGGCGCCACCTGGCTGACCAAGGACGGCAAGTCCGCGATCGGTTCCGACGCGGCCTGGAAAGACCTGCTCAAGTGGCAGAAGAACCTGGTCGACTGGTACGGGTACGACAAGCTGGAGGCGTTCCGGTCCAGCCTCGGCGACGAGTTCAGCGACGACAACGCGTTCATGAAGGGCCAGGTCGCGATCAACATCGACGCCGAGTTCCGGCTCGCGTTCATCGCCGACAGCGACTCCGCCAAGGACATGAAGTTCGGCGTCGCCCCGCTGCCCACGAAGGACGGTTCGAACTACGGCCTCGGGTACGTGACCGGCAACGTCATGGGCATCTCGAAGACCGCGAAGAACCCTGAGGCGGCGTGGGAGCTGGTCAAGTACCTGACCTCGAACACCCAGGCGATCGTGAAGCTGTCGGACGCGCTCAAGAACGTGCCGACCACGACCGACGCGCTGTCCACGTCGTCGCTGAAGGACGACGCGAACTTCAAGACCTTCATCGACATCTTCAACAACCCGAAGTCGTCGACCACCCCGCCGTCCTCGACCGGACCCGGGTACCAGGAGAAGTTCCAGGACTTCCTGAACGACTACCAGGCCGGCAAGGTGCCGGACCTCGACGCCGGACTCAAGGACGTCGACACCCAGATCAACCAGCTCATCCAGCTCGGCGGCTAACGATGGCCGCGCCAACCACCACGGTCCCGGGTCGGCGGCACGCCCGCCGGCCCGGGCCGCGGGCCCCCCGCCGGCAGCTCCGCCACTACCTCACGGTGCTGTCGTTCATGGCACCCGCGCTGGTCGGGATCTCGGTGTTCTTCCTGTACCCGCTGATCTCCGCGGTGTACTTCTCGTTCACCAAGTTCAACCTGCTCACCTCGCCGGAGTGGGTGGGCCTCGCCAACTACAAGGCGATGCTGACCGACCCGACGCTGCGCAAGGCGGCGTACAACACGGCGTGGCTCGTCGTGATCATGGTGCCGCTGCGGATCTTCGCCGCGATCGGCACCGGTGCCCTGCTCACCCGGATCAAGCGCGGCGGCGGAGGGTACCGGACGATCTTCTACCTGCCGGCGCTCGCCCCGCCGGTGGCCGCGACCCTGGCCTTCGTGTTCATGTTCAAGCCCGGTTCCGGGCCGGTGAACACGATTCTCCACTCGCTCGGCATCGACGGTCCACTGTGGTTCAACTCGGCGAGCTGGTCGAAGCCCTCACTGACCCTGCTCGGGCTGTGGGGCGTCGGCGACATCATGATCATATTCCTCGCGGCGCTGCTCGACGTGCCGGAGATGTACTACGAGGCGGCCTCGATCGACGGCGCCAACGCGTGGCACAAGTTCCGGTACATCACGCTGCCGTCGATCTCGCCGGTCATCACGTTCGCGGCGATCACCGGCGTGATCCAGACGCTCCAGTACTTCACCCAGGCCGCGGTCGCCGCCTCTGTCGCGAGCGGCCAGGCCACCACCGGCGGCGGGATCGGGTCGACCTTCGGGTACCCGAACGACTCGACGTACACGTACCCCCTGTGGTTGTACGTCGTCGGGTTCCGCTACAACGCGCTCGGCTACGCCAACGCCCTGGCCGTGCTGCTGTTCGTGGTGGCGTTCGCCGCGACCGTGGTGCTGCTGCGCCGCTCGTTCCGAGGGGAGACCACGCGATGACCGCGATCGTCGACCTACCCGCCGAGCCGATGGTCGCACCGCGCGCGACCCAGGTGCGGCCGAAGACCGCGAGCGAGCGCCTGTACTGGATCGCCCAGCACAGCATCGCGATCGCGCTGTCGGTGATGTTCCTGGCCCCGATCGTGTTCATCCTGTTGACCTCGTTCATGACGAGTAACCAGGCGCTCACCAGCAACCTGTGGCCGACCTCGTGGCACCCGGAGAATTACGCCGACGTCTTCGCGAAGACGTCCATGCCGCGGTATCTACTCAACACCGTCGTGTACGCGGGGCTGGCGACCACGTTCATGCTGCTCTCCAGCATTCCGGCGGCGTACGCGCTGGCCAAGTTGCGCTGGCGCGGCCGCAACGTGATCTTCGTGGTCATCATCTGCATGATGATGCTGCCACCGCAGGTGGTCACCGTGCCGCTCTATCTGATGTGGGCCGGGTACGGCCTCACCGGCACACTCTGGCCACTGATCATTCCGATGCTGTTCGGCGACGCGTTCTCGATATTCCTGCTGCGCCAGTTCCTGCTGACGATTCCGGAGGAGTACCTGGACGCGGCCCGCGTGGACGGCTGCGGCGAGTGGCGCACCCTGCTGCGGGTGGTCCTGCCGATGGCCCGGCCGGGAATCGCGGCGGCCGCACTGTTCCAGTTCTTCTACTCGTGGAACGACTACTACGGGCCGCTGCTGTACACCAGTGAGGACGAACACAACTGGACGCTCTCGCTCGGCCTGGCCTCGTTCCGCACGCTCCATCATGTGAACTGGAATCTGGTTACCGCCGCGACCGTGCTCACAATGGTCCCGATCGTGGTCGTGTTCTTCTTCGCGCAAAAGGCTTTCGTGCAAGGGGTCACGCTGACCGGGGTGAAGGGGTAACAGAATGAAAATCGCAGTCGTGGGGGGTGGCTCGACGTACACACCGGAACTGGTCGACGGGTTCGCCCGCCTGTCCGAGTCCGGTTTGAACGTCGATGAACTCGTCCTCGTCGACCCGGCCAAGGAGCGGCTGGACATCGTCGGCGGTTTCGCCAGCCGAATCTTCCGGCATTACGGCCACCCCGGCCGGGTCTCGTGGAGCTCCGATCTGGACACCGGGCTCGACGGTGCCGACGCGGTCGTCATCCAGTTACGCGTCGGCGGTCAGCAGGCCCGGATCAGCGACGAGACCTTCCCCCTCGACTGCGGCCGCGTCGGTCAGGAAACCACCGGCGCGGGCGGGCTGGCGAAGGCGCTCCGGACGGTACCGGTGGTGCTCGACGTGGCGGCGCGGGCGGCCAAGCGGGCCAACCCGAACGCCTGGATCATCGACTTCACCAACCCGGTCGGCATCGTCACCCGGGCCCTGCTCGACGCCGGCCACCGCGCGGTCGGGCTGTGCAACGTGGCGATCGGGTTCCAGCGCCGGTTCGCCGGGATGCTCAGCGTCGATCCGTCGTCGGTGGTGCTGGACCACATCGGCCTCAACCACCTGACCTGGGAGCGGGCCGCGTACGTCGACGGCGTGGACCGGCTGCCCGAGCTGCTGGCGGCACACCTGGAACTGCTCGCCGCGGACTTGGAGATGCCGCCGGAGATCATGCGCACGCTCGGCTGCGTCCCGTCGTACTACCTGCGCTACTTCTACTGCCACGATCTCGTGGTACGCGAGGAGACCGGGGTGCCCACCCGCGGCGAGCGGGTCGCGGAGATCGAGTCGGAGCTGCTGGAGATGTACCGCGACCCGGCCCTGGAGACCAAGCCGGAGCTGCTCGGGCAGCGCGGTGGCGCCTTCTACTCGGAGGCCGCGGTCGGCCTGATCGCCGCGCTGCACGGGCTCGACCCGGACGGCGTCCACTCGGTGAACATCCGCAACAACGGAACCCTGCCGAACCTGCCGGACCAGGCCGTCATCGAGGTGTCCGCGCGGGTCGACGCCGACGGCCCGAAACCGCTGGCCGGGGCGCCGCTCGCACCCGACCTCGCCGGCCTGGTCAGCCACGTCTCCGGGTACGAGGAGCTGGCCGTCGACGCCGCGCTGCGCGGTGGCCGGGACCGGGTGTACCGGACCCTGCTGGCACATCCGCTGGTCGGCCAGCACGAGTACGCCGAGGCGTTGACCGACAAGCTGCTGGCGGCGAACGCCCAGCACCTGGCGTGGGCCCGATGACCTCCACACTCTTCCTCGCCGTCGACGGCGGCAACTCGAAGACCGATGTGGTCCTCGGGACGGCCGCCGGCGAGGTCCTCGCGTTCATCCGAGGGCCGGGCTCGTCGCCGCATTCGCTCGGCGTGCCCGGCTCCATGCAACTGCTCGACGAGCTGATCTCGGACGCCCGGTCGGCCGCCGGGCTGCCGGCGGGTGCCGACATCGACCAGATCTCCGTGTACATCGCCGGCGCGGACCTGCCGATCGAGGTGGAACGGCTGTACGCGGCCGTGAGCGGGATGAACTGGGCCGCATCCTGCGTGGTGGACAACGACACGTTCGCGCTGATGCGGGCCGGCACGTCGATGGCGGACGCGGTCGCGGTGGTGTGTGGCGCCGGGATCAACTGCGTCGGGCGTACCGGCGACGGGCGCACCGCGCGGTTTCCGTCGCTGGGCGATATCTCCGGCGACTGGGGCGGCGGGCAGCATCTCGCCCTTCTCGCGCTGTGGCACGCCGCGCGCGGTGAAGACGGCCGGGGTGCCCCAACCGCGCTGTCCGCCGCCGTGGCGCTCCACTTCGGACGGTCGACGGTGGAGAGTGTCAGCGGGGCGCTGCACCTTCGCGAGATTCCGATGGATCGGATCCACGAGCTGAGCGCGGTACTGTTCGCGGTCGCCGCCACCGGTGACGAGGTGGCCTCCCGGGTGGTGCGCAAGCAGGTCGACGAGGTACTGGCCCTGCACCGGGTCGCGGCCGACCGGCTCGGCCTGCGCGAGGCGCGGCACGCCGTCGTGCTGGGCGGTGGCGTCCTGCGCGCCCGGCACCCGCAACTCCATGAGCCGGTACTCGCCGGGCTGCGGCAGTTCTCGCCGCTCGCCGAGGTGACCGTGGTGACCGATCCGCCGGTCGTGGGCGCCGCGTTGCTGGCGCTGGACGCGCTGGGCGCGCCGCCGGGGACCGAGGATGTCCTGCGCGAGGCGCTGCGCCAGGCTCCCGAGGGCGCGCTGTCCCGGGTCTCCTAGATCGGCACAACTTCCCGGAAATAGTGGCCTCACCGGGGTCGAATGGCCACTATTTCCGGGAAGTTGTGCCGATCTAGCGGGTGGGCATCGGGTCGCCGATACAGAGTCCGCCGATGCAGCCGCCGTTGCCGTTGCCGTTGCCGTTTTCGTTGCCGTTGTTGTTGCCGGTGCTGTCGTCGTTGTTCTGGGGCGTGGTCGGCTGACCGGTTTCGGTCCGGGTTGGCTCGTTGCTCGGGGTCGGTTGGCTGCTTGGCGTCGGTTGGCTGCTTGGCGTCGGCTGGTTGCTTGGCGTCGGTTGGCTGCTGGGCGTCGGTTGGCCCGTTGGCTGGCCGCTCGGCTTCGGGTTGACGCTCGTCGATGGGCGCGGCTCGGGACGGTGACTGTCGCTGAGCGCCACCGCCGCGCTGCCGGCCCCACCGAGCAGCGCGATGAGCGCGGCTCCCGCGGCGATACCGAGGAGTACCCGGCCGCGCCGGCTCCGACGCTCCACGGTGGACACCACCGGCGGCGTCTCGAACGCGGGCTCGACCGGCGTGGCCGGTACCACGGGCGGCATGACGGGTGCGGTCGCCGGCCACAGTGGACCATCGGCCGACGTCCAGGACGTCCGCGGGTCCGGAGAGGCCGGAGTGACCGATGCCGGCGCACCGCCCGGCGCGATCGGCGCGACCACGGTCACGTCGGCGACCGCCGAACCGGCGACTCGCGGGCCGGTGGCCGGTTCCGACTCCGGCGCCGGTACGGCCACGAGACGGCGGGCGTACTCGGCGGCCGGCGACACCGGGGCCGTCGGGATGGGTATCCAGTCGACACGCTTGGCGGGTACCAGTATCGGCGCGGTCTGCTCGGCGGACCGGGCCCACCAGGTCACCGCTTCCGGCGACAGGGGCGCCATCGCCGGGTACCCGTCAAGTGCTGCCTCGGCGGTGCGCAACCGGCCCGCGATGGCCGCCGCCCCCGGGCGTAGCCGGCTGTCGAGGTTCAGGCAGTCTTCGATGACCGGCCAGATGGCGGCCGGCATGCCCGGCGGCGGGACGGCCACGCAACCCGTGTGCCGGGCCAGTACCTCGGCCGGGGTGCCGCCACGGAACGGGCTGCGCCCGCACAGCAGTTCGTAGAGGACGATGCCGAGCGCGTACACGTCGGCCTCGGGGCTGGACGGGCCACCGGCGACGACCTCGGGTGCGACGTACTCGGGCGTCGCGTGCGTGGTATCGGGCTGGTCGTCCAGGCGCCGGGCGACCCCGAAGTCGGCCAGCCGCACCGGCGAGCCGTCCACCGGTACCAGGATGTTCCCCGGCTTGACGTCGCCGTGCACGATCCGCTTGCTGTGTACGTATTCCAGAGCGTCCGCGACCTGCGCGACCACCTCGGCCGCGACGGCGGGCGGCAGCGGCCCGTCGGCCTGTATGCGCCGCCGCAGGTCGTGGCCGCGGACCAGGTCCATGACAATCGCGTACCCGCGGGGCACCGGCACCAGGTCGCGGACCCGGATGACCGACGGGTGGTCGAGGCCAACGAGGATTTCGGCTTCGGTGAGGAAGCCCTGCATGAGCGCCGGCACGGCTCCAGCCTCGGCACGCAACAGCTTGACCGCCACGGGAGTGTCCGTGGAGACGTCCATTCCCCGCCACACCGTGCCGATCGCGCCACGAGCGATCTCGGCGTCGAGCCGGTACCGTCCGCCGATCAGCGTATTCATGCGACCGAGGTTAGGAACCCGAGCGCCCGTGCCGGCCGGTCACGCCGAGGTGTGGCACAAACCCGGGAGCCCCGGCAAGACCGGCACAACTTCCCGGAAGTTGTGGCCTCAACGGTGGCGTGAGGCCACTGTTTCCGGGAAGTTGTGCCGATCTTGGGGCTAGAGCATGCTGCGGAGCTCCCACAGCTCGGGGTAGAAGCGCAGCTCGACGCGCGGGCGGAGGTAGCCCCCGCCGGAGCTGCCTCCGGTGCCCGGCTTGGTGCCGATCTGCCGCTCGGCCATCAGCACGTGCCGGGCCCGCCACAGCGCCCACGCCTGGTCATGGGCGATCAGCGCCTCGGCGAGGTCCCAGAGCTGGCCGTACCGCTCGCGATCGTGCGCGATCCGCCGCAGCGAGTCGACCCGCTCCTCCCCGGTCTCCACCGCGAACCCGGCCTTGGCGAGGACCATCAGGTATCCGTCCCAGAGGCTCGGCTCGTCGAGCCGCCGCTGCAACCGGCCACGCTCGTCGTCGCTCAACCCGCGGAACCGGGCCAGGAAGCCGGGATCCTTGAGCCCGGACAGGAACTCGATCTCCCGGAACTGGCTGGACTGGAAGCCGGACGCCGGCGCCAGCTTGTTCCGGAACGCGAGGAAGTCCTGCGGGGTCATGGTGTCGATGACGTCGACCTGGCCGACGAGCACGCGTTCGACGGCCTGGCAGCGCTCCAGCCGTACCCGGGGCAGGTAGCTCTCCCCGGCCAGCATCCGGTCCCGGGCGTCGGTCAGCTCCCAGAGCAGGAGCTTGAACCACAGCTCGTACACCTGGTGGATGGTGATGAACAGCAGCTCGTCGTGGGCCGCCGGGTCGGACTCGGGCACCTGCTGGTCGAGCAGCTCGGCGACGCGCAGGTAGGTGCCGTAGGTCAGCCGGCCGCCCTGCTCGCCGAAGTGCGGATCAGTCACTGTCGCTCCACTTCAAGATCGCCACAATTTCCCGGAAGTTGTGGCCTCCCAGTACCGCTGAGGCCACTGTTTCCGGGAAGTTGTGGCGATCTTGGTCAGCCCATGTGCGGGTACGTGTGGTCGGTCGGGGGCACGAAGGTTTCCTTGATCGTGCGCGGGGAGACCCAGCGCAGCAGGTTGTGCCAGGAACCCGCCTTGTCGTTGGTGCCGCTGGCCCGCGCGCCGCCGAACGGCTGCTGGCCGACCACGGCACCGGTCGGCTTGTCGTTGACGTAGAAGTTGCCGGCCGCGTACCGCAGGGTCTTCGACGCCTCGTCGATCACCTTCCGGTCGGTGGCGAAGATCGAACCCGTCAACGCGTACGGGGCGGCCGACTCGGCCTGGCGCACCACGTCGCTGAAGTCGCCGTCGTCGTACACGTACACGCTGAGGACCGGGCCGAAGTACTCGGTCGTGAACACCTCGTGCGTCGGGTCGGTGCACTCGACGATGGTCGGGCGGACGAAGTATCCGACCGAGTCGTCAGCGGTGCCACCCGCGACGACCGTGCACGAGGCGCTGTTCTTGATCCGGTCGAGCGCGCCGGCGAGCCGGTCGAACGAGCGCCGGTCGATCACCGCACCGCCGAAGTTGGACAGGTCGGCGACGTCGCCGTACGCGAGCCCCTCGGCCGTGGCGGTGACCTGGTCACGCAGGCCGCCCCGCCACAGCGACGCCGGCACGTACGCCCGGGACGCCGCTGAGCACTTCTGGCCCTGGTACTCGAACGCGCCCCGGATCAGCGCGGTCCCGAGGCTGGCCGGCTCCGCCGACGCGTGCGCGATCACGAAGTCCTTGCCGCCGGTCTCGCCGACGAGCCGGGGGTACGAGCGGTATCCGGCGATGTTCTCGCCGACCGTGCGGGTGAGGTACTGGAAGACCTTGGTGGAACCGGTGAAGTGGATGCCGGCGAGGTCACGGTCGACGAGGGCCACCTCGGACACCGCGATGCCGTCGCCGGTGACCATGTTGATCACACCGGGGGGCAGCCCGGCAGCCTCCAGCAGCCGCATCGTGAAGTGCGCGGCGAACTGCTGGGTCGGCGACGGCTTCCACACCACCGTGTTGCCCATCAGGGCCGGCGCGGCGGGCAGGTTGCCGGCGATGGCGGTGAAGTTGAACGGCGTGATCGCGTAGACGAAGCCCTCCAGCGGCCGGTGGTCGAACCGGTTCCACATGCCGGGCGACGACAGCGGCTGCTCACTCTGGATCTTCTCGCCGAAGTACACGTTGTACCGCAGGAAGTCGATGAACTCGCAGGCGGCGTCGATCTCGGCCTGCATCACGCTCTTCGACTGGCCGAGCATGGTGGCCGCGTTGAGGGTGTCCCGCCACGGACCGGCGAGCAGATCGGCGGCGCGCAGGAACACCGCGGCGCGCTCCGAGTACGGCAGGTCGCGCCAGAGCGGAGCCGCCTTCTTCGCGGCCGCGACCGCAGCGGCCGCGTCCTCGTTGGTCGCGTTGTGGGTCACGCCCAGCACGTGCGAGTGCCGGTGCGGCGCGACGACCTCGATCGCCTCGCCGCTGCCCATCCGTTGCTGCCCGTCGACGGTCATGGTGAGCTCGAGCCGGTCGTCAGCCAGCTCGCCGATCCGGCGCTCCAGGCTGGCCCGCTCCGCGCTGCCGGGGACATAACCGCGCACCGGTTCGTTGCGCGGGTCGGGAACCGTGATGACAGCGTCCATGACACGCTCCTGCGTCTGATTCGGCTGCTTGTGGCAGATCTGATACCCATCCTTGCACGCGGGCCGGGACGTGGAACGGGCGACGCGTACCCTGGCCGGTGGCCCACCGTGAGGGAGCTGAGATGACCGCCGACACCCAACCAGACACCCGCCCGGACACCGTTGCGGTGCCCGGCGACGACCACCCCGCTGGCTGGCCGGTGTTCGTCCTCGCCGGGCTCTCGGTTGCCTGGCTGGCCGCCACCCTGTGGTCGGCACACGCGACCATCACCGGCTCGGGCGGCGACGACCTGCTGGCGCTCAACCGGGCGGCGCTGGCGCTGCCCAGCGTGATCACCGCGAGCCTCGTGGCCGGTGTCGCGATCGGGCTGGTCGCGATCGAGCTGCTGGGCCGCCGGCACGCACTGTCCCGGCTCGTCCGGCTGGCTGCCGGCCTCGGCGCCGGGGTCGGCACCGGCCTGGTCGTCATGGCGCTGATCCTGACGTCCTACGGCACCGGTTCGTCGCTGGTGGTGCTCGCCACCGGAGTCGCGGCGGCGAGCGTCCTCGGGGGCGCGGTCAGCGCGATCCGCGTCGACGCGATCGTGGGCGCGGCGGTCGCCGGTACCGTGGCGTGGTTTTTGTTGGGACTGGTGCAGGGCGCGCTCAACGACCAGCTACTGGGCCTCTTCGGCGCCGGGGACACCGCGGCGTCCCGGGTGCACGCGACGTCCCGGCTGCTGCTGACCGTCGCGCTCAGCGGGGGGATCCTCGCCGGGGTGGTCGCGTACCGGTACCTGCGGCCGCGGGCCGACGGGTGGCGCTGGCCGGCATACCTGGCGGCGGGCGCCGGGCCGGGCCTGCTGCTCGTGCTGGCCAACCTGGTGACGCTGGTCGGCGGGGCACGGCTGCGCGCGCTGGCGGCCGCGTCCAGCGAGGCCGACGGCACCGCGCTGCACTACATCGGGACGGCCGGGCTCAACACCGCGCTGGTGGTGCTGTTCATCGGGGCGATCACCGCGATGATCGCGTTCGGCCGGACGCTGAAGGGACAGGACGCTCAGGAGCCTGCCGCTCAGACCAGCTGACCCAGCTCGCTCGGGTCGTACCACTCCAGCTCGTGGTCTTCCGCGCCGTCCACGGTGAACTGGGCGTCGGGGTCTCCCGCGGCCGCCTCCTCCACGACGTCCGCGGCGGCGGCGATATCCGGCTCGGCACCCGGACCGTCGACGTGAACGGCCGCGATGGCCGCGAGCGGCACCGCGTCGAGCGCCCAGACCAGGCTGCTGCCCAGCTCCTGCTCGCCCCGCCGGCGGATGCCGTGCGCGGGGACGTCGATCGAGACGACGACCCGGCGCCGTGGTGCGGTCGGATCGTGGCGGAGCAGCCGTAGCGCGCCCTGGGCGGCGCGGGTGAAGGCGACGTACTCCAACTCCTCGTCGTCGCCCTCCGCGTACCACTCCCGCAGCTCAGGGGTGACCGCGTGGGCTTCGCTCGGCGGGTCGAGCTTCCCGTGCTCCTTGAGCCGGGCCAGCATCGGGAGTGTGGCGGGCAGGTACACCCGGACATGGTCGGTCGTCACCGCGAGCACTCTCCGTTGGCCGTGGAAACGGCGCCCGTGCCACGCCGCACCCCTTTTGGTACACCCTGCCCGCCTCCCTGGGAAGTGTTACGCGCCGAATGGCTGGCCCGGTCGGGCGGCCACCACACCATACTGAAGGCAATCGGTGGCAAACTAAGGCTCGCCCCCGCCCGTACGACCTGGGAGACCGCCCGCATGGAGCCCCGGTTCCTGCTCATGTCCGACGTCGCCGAGCAGCTCAACGTGTCGATGTCGCAGGTCTACCACATGGTACGCAGTGGCGAGCTGCCCGCGATCAAGGTCGGCGGCCGGGGCCAGTGGCGCATCGAGCGCACCAAGCTGGAGGAGTACATCCAGCACAAGTACGAGGAAACCGCGGCCTGGGTACGCGAGAACCCGCTGGCGGCGCGGGACGACTTCGAGGACTGAACCCCTCCCAAGATCGACACAACTTCCCGGAAATAGTGGCCATAACGGCATGCCGAGGCCACTACTTCCGGGAAGTTGTGTCGATCTTCGCTACTCACTGTTGACGGAGTCTTCTATCGTGAGTACAACTTCTCGAAGGCAAACGAAGGCAAACGCAAGGGTTGGAGCCTCGCATGACCGCCACGCTCAGCGCGCCCAGCTCGACCAGTTGTTTCGTGCGGATCCGGCGGGCGCCCACCGTCGAGCCGCCCGCCGACGACGACCGGCGCCGCGACGAGCACCCGGTCTGCGCGGGTCAGCTGGCCCTTTTCACCTCGATCCAGAGCGCGCGGGCCAGCGCGGCGACAGCGGGGCCGGCGGGTCCGGCGGGTCCGGCGGTGCCGGGAGGCGACGCGGGTCAGCGGGAGGCACGAACGCCCACGAGTGCCACGGGGTTGCCTGCCGCGCCGGGCCGGTCAACCCGCGCGGCAGGCAGCCCCGTGGCGGCCCAGGTCGCGGCCGGTCGGTTCGTCTCGGCCTGCGTCGAGGTGCTCAACGGCTTCCGGCCGGTCGGGCATCTGCGGGCGCTCACCACCCCGTTCGACTACGCCGCCGTGGTCAAGCAACTCACCAAGCGGGCCCGGCTGCGGGTGCCGGCGACGCCCGGCGGCACCCGGGTCGGGCTCCACCGGGTGCGGGTGTTCGAGCAGCGCGCCGGGGTCGCCGAGGCGGTCGCGGTGCTCAAGCACGGCGACTCGACCTGGGCGATCGCCCTACGTTTCGAGCACCGGCGAGGCACCTGGCTGTGCAACCTGCTGGAGGTCGTCTAAACAGATCGTGGGCCCTTCGACCGGTGACAGCCGGTCGAAGGGCCCACGATCGCCGTTATGCGGGGCCGCCGGGCGCGCCGTGGCAGCGCTTGTACTTCTTGCCCGAGCCACACGGGCAGGGCGCGTTGCGCGACGGGCCGCCCGCGCCCACGGACTGACCGGGCGACGGCTTGCGGGCCCCAGCGGCGGTCGGCGATGCCGGGCCGGAACGGGGCGGTGCGGCATCCGGCGACCGGCGCGCTGTCCCGCCGTTCGGCGTGTCACCGCCGATGCCGAGGGCGGGCGCCTGCTCGCGGACGACCCCACCGGAGCCGGCCTCGCCGTCGATCGTCGGCGCGGAGTACTGCAACGCCTGGGGAGTGCGGTGGCCCAGGCCCTTCGCCTTGATCTCGACGTGCGGCTGGAGGTCGGGCAGCGGCATCGCCTGGCTGGGGTCGACCACCGGGGCTGGCGCCTCTTCGACCTGCACCTTGAGGTTGAACAGGAAGCCGACCGCCTCCTCCTTGATGCCGTCGAGCATCTGGGCGAACATGTCGAAGCCCTCGCGCTGGTACTCGACCAGCGGGTCGCGCTGCGCGTACGCCCGGAGACCGACGCCTTCCTGGAGGTAGTCCATCTCGTAGAGGTGCTCGCGCCACTTCCGGTCGATGACCTCCAGCAGCACCCGGCGCTCCAGCTCGCGCACGACCTCCGCGCCCAGTTCCTCTTCGCGCCCGTCGTACGCCGCGTGCGCGTCCTCCTTGAGCTGGACCTCGAGGAAGTCCTTGTCGAGGCCCTCCACGCCGCCCGACTCCTCGGCCAGGTCGTCGATGGTCACGCCGATCGGGTAGAGCTGCTTGAGGCCGGTCCACAGCAGGTCCAGGTCCCAGTCCTCGGCGTACCCCTCGGAGGTGGCGCCCTGCACGTACGCCCCGACCACGTCGTCGATCATGTGCCGGACGTAGTCGTGCAGGTCTTCGCCGTCGAGGACCCGCTTGCGCTCGGCGTAGATCACCTGGCGCTGCTTGTTGAGCACCTCGTCGTACTTGAGGACGTTCTTACGGATCTCGGCGTTCTGCGCCTCGATCTGGGTCTGCGCGGTGCGGATCTGCCGGGTGACCATCTTGGACTCGATGGGCACGTCCTCCGGGATGTTGAACCGCTCCATGACCGCCTCGACGGCGCCCGCCCGGAACCGGCGCATCAGCTCGTCCTGCAGCGACAGGTAGAACCGGGACTCACCCGGGTCGCCCTGCCGGCCGGACCGGCCGCGGAGCTGGTTGTCGATCCGCCGGGACTCGTGCCGCTCGGTGCCCAGCACGTACAGGCCACCGGCGGTGACGACCTCCTCGGCCTCCTCGTCGCACAGCTTCTTCCAGCGTTCGAGGGCGTCGCTCCAGGCCGCGTCGTACTCCTCGGTCTCCGGCTCCAGGCCGCGCTGGCGCAGCTCGGCCGAGGCCAGGAACTCCGGGTTGCCGCCCAGCATGATGTCGGTGCCCCGGCCGGCCATGTTGGTCGCGACCGTGACCCCGCCCTTGCGCCCGGCCTGGGCGACGATCTCGGCCTCCTTCTGGTGGAACTTCGCGTTGAGGACCGAGTGCGGGATGCCGCGCCGGCGCAGCATCTGCGAAAGAATCTCGGAGTTTTCCACGCTGACCGTGCCGACGAGGACCGGCTGGCCCTCCTGGTGCCGCTCGACGATGTCTTCGACGACCGCGTTGAACTTGGCCTTCTCGGTCTTGTAGATCACATCGGGCTTGTCCATGCGGATCATCGGCCGGTGCGTCGGGATGGTCACGACGCCGACCTTGTAGACCTTGTTGAACTCGCCCTCTTCGGTCTTCGCGGTGCCCGTCATGCCGGCGAGCTTGTTGTACAGCCGGAAGTAGTTCTGGAGGGTGATCGTCGCGAGCGTCTGGTTTTCCTGCTTGATCTCCACGCCCTCTTTGGCCTCGATGGCCTGGTGCATGCCCTCGTTGTAGCGGCGGCCGTAGAGGATGCGACCGGTGAACTCGTCGACGATGAGCACCTCACCGTCCTGGACGATGTAGTCCTTGTCGCGCTTGTACAGCTCCTTGGCCTTGATCGCGTTGTTGAGGTAGCCCACCAGCGGCGTGTTGACCGACTCGTACAGATTCTCGATGCCGAGCCGGTCTTCGATCCTGGCGACGCCGCGCTCGGTCACCGCGACGGTGCGCTTGCTCTCGTCGACCTCGTAGTCGCCCTCGCCCTCGGTGCCGCGCTCCATCCGGGCGAGGAGCCGGGCGAACTCCGTGTACCACCGGGCGGACTGCTCGGCCGGGCCGGAGATGATCAGCGGCGTGCGCGCCTCGTCGATGAGGATCGAGTCGACCTCGTCCACGATGGCGAAGTTGTGCCCGTGCTGCACCAGGTCGTCGGCCGACCAGGCCATGTTGTCGCGCAGGTAGTCGAAGCCGAACTCGTTGTTGGTGCCGTAGGTGATGTCGCAGGCATATGCCTCGCGGTGCTGCTCCGGCGGCTGGTTGGGCAGGATCACCCCGACGGTCAGCCCGAGGAACCGGTGGACGCGGCCCATCCACTCCGAGTCGCGCTGGGCCAGGTAGTCGTTGACCGTGACCATATGCACGCCCTTGCCCGACAGGGCGTTGAGGTAGGCCGGCAACACCGAGGTCAGGGTCTTGCCCTCACCGGTCTTCATCTCGGCGATGTTGCCGAAGTGCAGCGCCGCCCCACCCATCACCTGCACGTCGAAGGGCCGCTGGCCGAGCACCCGACGGGCCGCCTCCCGCGCGGTGGCGAACGCCTCGGGGAGCAGGTCGTCGAGGGTCTCCCCCTCCTCCAACCGCTCTCTGTACTGGTCGGTGAGCTCGCGTAGCTCGTCGTCGGTCAACTCCGTGTAGCTCTCCTCCAGGGAGTTCACGGCGTCGGCGATGGCCTGGAGCCGGCGCACCATCCGGCCTTCACCAGCACGGAGGATCTTCTCGAAAATTGACACGGGTCAGCACTCCCTCAGGCGGCCTGCAAACCTAATCGTATGCGGCCGACGACACCAACCGCCGCCCGCGTCCTCCACCGGTCAAAACGGGACCAAGATCGCCACAACTTTCCGGAAGTTGTGGCCTCTGCCGCCCGTTGAGGCCACAACTTCCGGGAAGTTGTGGCGATCTTGAAGCGGGGCGCGCACAAAAGCCCGTCGGGCAGAATCCTCCGCATGGACGTGATCGACGAGTACCTCGCCGCAGAACCCTCCATGCGCCTGGACCTTCGGTCGGCGCAGAGCAGGATCGAGCCGATCCGGTGACACTGCGCGAACTCGGCGCCGCCGATCTCGACGACGTCGTGCTCGGCTGCAACGACCCGCTGGTCCAGCGCTTCGTGCCGCTGTTGCCGGCACCGTACACCGAGGCCGACGCGCGGACCTTCATCTTCGAACACGCCCCGGCGCGACGGGCCGAGGGCGGGGCGGAGTTCGCGATCGCCGAACCGGGCAACGGTCGGTTGCTCGGGTGCGTCGGCATCCGCCCCGAGGGGCGCGGCGTCGGCGAGATCGGGTACTGGGTCGCGCCGTGGGGACGCGGCCGGGGCGTGGCGACCGACGCCTGCCGGGCCGCGTCCGCCTGGGCCTTCGGGCACGGGTACGCCCGGCTGGAGCTGCGGGCCGAGCCCATCAACGGGGCGAGCCAGCGGGTGGCCATCGCCGCCGGGTACGTCCGCGAGGGGATACAGCGGGCCGCCGGGCCGGGCCACGACGGCGGGCGCACCGACCTGACCCTCTGGTCGCGGCTCGCCGACGACCCGCCCGGGCCGGTCCCGCGCCTGCTCCCCGACCTGCCCGGTGGCGAGCTGAGCGACGGCGTGGTCACGCTGCGGCCGCTCGGACCCGACGACGTGGACGACGCGTACCGGACGCACCAGCTACCGGAGGTCGTCGTCGCCCAGGTGCCGCCCGAGCCGTTCAGCCGGGAGCGGCTGGTCCGCCGGTGCGCGTACGCCGACACGAACTGGCTGGCCGGCGTGCAGGCGGCACTCTCCATCCGGGACGCGGTCACCGACGCGTACGCCGGGGAGATCGGGCTGTACTACCAGGAGCCGACCACCGGGCAGGCGATGATCGGGTACGACCTGGACCGGCCGTGGCGCGGGCTCGGGTACGCCAGCCGGGCGGTGCGCCTGCTCGCGGCGTGGACCTTCGAGTACACCGGCGTGGCCCGGATCATCGCGGGTACCGCCCCCGAGAACGTGGCGTCCCAGCGGGTACTGGCCGCGGTCGGCTTCCGCCAGGAGGGTTACCAGCGGGCCCGGCTGCCCGGTGTCGCCGGCACCCGGATCGACGACCTGCTGTTCGCGCTGCTCCCGGACGACCTGGTGGTCAACCCCACCAGAACACGGTTGCAATGATCACGTACAGCGCGATCAGCGTCGTCCCTTCCAGCCAGTTGGACTCCCCGTCGTACACGATGAGGGTGACCGCCAGCACGGTCAGCACCACCGCGATCACCAGCAGCGGGGCGAAGACCAGGGTCAGCGTGGTCGCGGTGAGCAGGCTCAGCAGCACCAGCGCGGGCGCGAGGACGAGCGCGATCTGCAACGGGCTGTTGACGATCACGGAGATCGCGTAGTCGGCCTGGTTGCGGGCAGCGAGTTGGATGCCGACCACGTTCTCCACCGCGTTACCCGCGATCGCGACCACGATGAGCCCGGCGAACGCCTGGGACATGCCGAGCGCGTCGATCGCCGGCTCCAGGGCGTGCACGAACCAGTCCGACACGACGGCGGCCAGTACCCCGGAGATGGCGAGCAGACCAACCGCCAGCCAGACCGGCCAGCGCGGCTCCTCGTGGTGCTCGGCCGGCCGGGCATCGCTGTCGGCGTCCGGCTGGCGACGCAGCGACGCGGGCAGCGACAGCGCGAAGATGGCCAGCAGGACGACCGAGACGATGATCGACAGCTGCTTCTCGTGCGGTTCGGCGGGCGCGTGGACGTATGACGCGACGCTCGGCAGCACCAGTGCTCCGGTCGCGAGAACCAGCAGCACCATCGTGGTCTGTGCGCGCTGCGAGCTGAACCGCTGGATGCCGTTGCGCAGGCCGCCGACCAGGAACGCGAGCCCCAGCACGAGCAGCAGGTTGGCCAGTACCGAGCCGATGATCGCGGCCTGGACGACGGCGATGAGGCCGGCGCGCAGCGCGAAGAAACCGATGAACAGCTCCGGGAGGTTGCCGAGGGCACTCTGGAGCACCCCCGTGACGCCCGCGCCGAAGCGATCGCCCATCTGCTCCACGCTGCGTCCGACCAGCGAGGCCAGCAGGGCGACCGCGACGGCCGCGACCACGAACGGCACGACCGCGCCGGTGTGCGTATAGCGGGTGACGCCGGCGAGCGCCACGGCGACGGCGCTGCCGGCGAGCACAATGGTGTCTGACCGGTTGAACACACCCCTCGGCATGCGGCCGATCATGTCAGAGATCGGCGGCGGTGACGCCTATCGGCAGGCGCCGCGCCGCCTCGGCTGGCTCACGTGGCCAGACTGATGACCCCGTAGTCGTATGCGTGCCGTCGGTAGACCACGCTCGGCCGGCCGGACTCCTTGTCCTGGAACAGGTAGAAGTCGTGGCCGAGCAACTCCATGTGGAACAGCGCGTCGTCGATCGTCATCGGGTCGGCCGGGTGCTCCTTCTCGCGGACGATGTGCCACGGTTGGTCATCGTGCTCGGCCGCGTAGTCGTCGATCAGGTCGGTGGGCGTCGCGACGACCGCGGCCAGAGCGGCGCCGTCGATGCCGGATTGCGGCTCGGCGAGCGGTGCGGTCGCGACGGCCACGGATACCGGCGCGCGACGGCCGCGGTGCACCCTCCGCCGGTCGGCGGAGCGGCGAAGTCGGGCGTTGAGCTTGGTGATGGCGCAGTCGAGCGCGGCATAGAAATCGGCGGCGCACGCCTCCGCGCGGACCAGCGGGCCCCGGGACATGCAGGTGATCTCTACACGCTGGCAGTTATCCGATTGGCGCGGGTTGCGCTCGTGGAACAGCTCGACATCGACTCGGATGATCTTCTGATCGTATCGCTCGATCTTTTGCAGTTTGTCGGCGACGTGCTGACGGTAGTGGTCGGGTACCTCGACGTTACGGCCCTTGACAACGATGTCCACGCCTGACCTCCCCCACGGTGTCTGCGGTTGCCGCCGGCCGGGCGGCCGGTGGCTTGGTGGGTTGTTGTCCTGTGGGACTGGATTAACCGGCATACCCGTCCCCCCGACGGCGCAACCGGCGAAAGTGTCTGATTTTCACCCCCTCACGTAGCGACCGGTGTGGTCGCTCGAACCCCCAACGGGTGGTGTGCCTGTGCCCTTGACACTAATGGTGAACCTCGACGCTAACTCCCGGAAAGGCAGACGTCACCCCCCACTTTCGGGGAAGGAGTAAGGCGAAACCCGGCGCTGAGTGGCGGCGAGGACAGCCGCGACCGGGGCGTCGACACCGGCGGCCCGCAGCCGCGCCGCGACCGCGGTGAGCGTGGCGCCGGTGGTCAGCACGTCGTCGACCAGAACCAGCCGGGCGCCGCCGGAGACCGCCGCGCGTACCGCCGGCAGCCGGCCCGGGACCACCGTAAACGCGTCCGCGGCGGCGCGCAGCCGATCGGCGCTGGACAACTCGGCCGAGTCCGCGCGCGGCCGGGCCCGCACCGGGCTGGCCACCGCCGCCGGCCAGCCCCGCAGGGCCAGCTCACCGGCCGCGCGGCGGGCCAGCCGGAGCATGTGATCGCCGTACCGGTCCCGGGCCGCCGCAGCGGTCGCCGGCACCGGGACCAGCAGTACCGGATCGGGCCGGCGGGCCCGGCCGCCCAGCGCCGCCACGGTCACGTCAGCGAGCCGGGCACCGAGCGGGCCGGCGAGGGTGTGCCGGCCACGCTCCTTGTACGCGAGGATCGCGCCGCGGAGCGTTCCCGCGTACGCGGCCAGCGCCGTGCATCGGGGCAGCCCGGGTGGCGCCGGCTCCGGTTGTACCCGCTGGGGAGTAGCCGCCGCCAGGGCCGCGGCGCACCCGCCACAGAGACCACCGCAGTGCTCGCGGCTCATCGCGCAGCCGGCGCAGTCGGCCGGCAGTACCAGGTCGACCAGCGCGGACCAGGTGCCCACGTTGGTCAGTCCAGGAAGAACGGCGCGGTGGCCGGCGGCTCCTCGCCCGGTGCGGGCGACGGCGACGCGGACGCGGGATCGGTGGCCAGGTCGACGACGCTCTCCGAATACACGGTGTACGAGTGGCCGTTCGCCTCCAGCATCATCAGCCCGCGCTGGCCCTCCGGCGGGTCGCTCGAGTGGATGACCGGGTCGGCGACCAGCCTGGCGACCGCGCTCCCGGGGAGGTTGCGCAGTTGCAACGGCGTGATCAGCGCACCGTCGACCGTGGCTTCGACCAACGCGAACTGGCCGCCCGACCGGCCGGCGACGACGACGTACTCCTCGCGACTCCAGGCGACCGCGGTGACATCGACGAGCCCGGTCGGCACCTCCCGGAGCTGTGCCACGGAGAAGTCGTCCAACTGGCCCTGGAGCACACCGACGTAGGGCACGCCGCCGGCGACCAGCGTTATCCGCCGGCCGTCCGGGCTGACCGACACGTTGGTGACCGGCCCGACATCGGACGGCGTCACGTCCCGCTGCTTCTGTCCGGTGTCGAAGGGGACGTCGTACAGCCGGCCGTCCGCCGCGATCAGCACCCGGGCACCGGGCCCGGCGAGGCCGACCGGCCGGCTGGTCGACGACGCCACCAGATCGGTCTGCTGGTATCGCGTAGTGTCCTGCTGCTGGGCGCCCAGCCACAGCCGTACCTTGCCCGCGCCGTCCTGGCGGACCAGCGCCGTCTGCTGGGCCGGACCGTGGATGATCGCCGCGCTCACCACGCCCACGTTCGCGTCGTTGGACAGCACGGACGGCGCGGCGGGCTCGCCGCTTAACTGCCGCACCCGGCCGTCAACGACGCAGAACCGGGCCTGGTCGACCTGCCCGTCCCGCATCGCGGCCAGGTTGTAGCCGAGCACGTCGCCGGTGACCAGGTTCTGGTGCTGTCCCTCGATCTGCAGATCGACCGCTCCAGTGAACCATCGGAGCGTCCACCTCAGCTGTACAACGAACCTCGGGAGCTGGTCCTGAACATTCGCGGCCGTGCTGGACAGGTTGATCCGCAGCAGCCGGGTCCCGTCGCGGACCGGCCGGTCCTTTCGCTCGATGCCCTGCGGCAACTCGTTGACCGCCGGCTTCAAGTAGTCGGACGGCCCGCGACGCAGCCAGGTGGTCAGCTCGACATCCCGGTTGGCCGGCGTCTGCGCCCGGCTGATGTAGCGCAGGTCGGGCACCAGCGTGTGGTTGGTGATGTCCCAGAAGTAGACCGGCCACGGCTCGTACAGGGTCGTGAGCGCGTCCTCGCTGAGCAGCATGCCATCGGGCGGCTTGACGATGCGCAGGCCGGAGCCGTCGGCGGCCGGCACCGCCATGAACTGGTAGGTCTGCGTGGGCTGGCCAGGGCTCGGAACGACGATGCCCTGGCTGTTCAGCACACCGACCGGCTGTAAGGCCGCCTCGACCCGGATTCCGTTCGGGGTGGGGACCGCGAGGTTGAGCCGGGTGCGCACGATGATGATGTTGGAGCCGGGCTGCCAGGTGTTTCCTCCCTCGGGGGTGAGGAAGCTCTTGGCGAAGGTGACCGCCGCGTCGGTCGCCTTGTCATCGACGATGGTCTCGTTGCCCCAGGCCACCGCCCGCAGATAGCGGCGCACCAGCTCCTGGGCGTCAACGGCGCGATCCGGCCCCTGTTTGGTGATCGACGCCTGATCGCTGGACGAACCCTTCGGCGTGGCGACGCCGACCACGACCGGCCTGCTGGAACTGGGCACCCCGCAACCGGCGAGCACTGTCGCCAGCAGTACGGGGGCCAGGGCCGCGTAAACCAGCCGTCGGCGGATCACGGGTTGCTCCTTCCGGCGACCGCGGCCGGTGGCAGGTCTGCGGTCGCTGCCGGCGCCTCGGCGGCCACCGTCGGATCGACCGTGATGATCTGTTCGCCCTCGGCGAGCACGGGGGTGAGCCGGGCGTCTTCGGGTACCAGTCGCAGCGGCGCGGAGACCAGCCGGTCCCCGGCGCGTACCGGCAGCGTCAGGCGGAACTGCGCACCCTGGCCGGGTGCTCCCCACGACTCCAGCCAGCCGCCGTGCAGCCGGGCGTCCTCCAGGCTGATCGACAGCCCGAGCCCGGTGCCCCCGGTCTGCCGGGCCCGCGACGGGTCGGCCCGCCAGAACCGGTTGAACACCAGCTTCTCCTCGCCGGGTTTCAGCCCGACGCCGTGGTCGCGGACGGTCACCGCGACCGCCGACTCGTCCGCGCCCAGCGTCACGCGTACCGGCCGGCCCTCGCTGTGCTCGATGGCGTTGCCGATCAGGTTGCGCAGTACCCGCTCGATCCGCCGTGGGTCGATCTCCGCGATCACCGGCTCGTCCGGGGTCACCACCTCGACCGTGGACGCGCACCGCTCGGCCACCGAGGCGAGCGCATCGGCGGCCCGCTGCACGATCGGGACCAGGTCGGCCGGCTCGGCATCGAGCATCGCGAAACCGGCGTCGAACCGGCTGATCTCCAGCAGGTCGGTCAGCAGGTTCTCGAACCGGTCCAGCTCGACCTGGAGAAGCTCGGCGCTGCGGGCGACCGCCGGGTCGAAGTCGTCGCGCGCCGAGAAGATCACGTCGGCGGCCATCCGGACGGTGGTCACCGGTGTGCGCAACTCGTGCGACACGTCCGACGTGAACCGCCGCTGCAACCGCGACATCTCCTCCAGCCGGACGATCTGGCGTTGCAGGTTGGCTGCCATCTGGTTGAACGAGGCGGCCAGTCGGGCCAGGTCGTCCTCCCCGCGTACCTCCATGCGCTGGTCGAGCAGGCCGGCCGACAGCCGCTGCGCGGTGCGGGCGGCGACCCGTACCGGCCGGACGACCAGCCGGGTGACGAGCGCGGCGACCATCGCGAGCAGGCCGACGAGGGCCACGGCGGTCGCGATCAGCGTGGTGCGTACCAGGTCGACGGTGGCGACTTCGCTGTCGAGCGGGAACAGGTAGTACAGGTCCAACTGGCCGCCACCCTCGCCGGTCCCGGTGACCGGGGTGCCGAAGGCCAGGTACCGTCGCTGTCCCTTGCCGTCCGGGTCGGCCGTGATGTACTGCCGGGCGATCTTGCCCCGGCCGACGTCCTGGCGCAGCGGCGCGAGCTGGTCGGAGGTCACCACGGCGTACGCCCCGTCGTGCGGCCGGGCCAGCGACTGCGGGGTCAGCCCGGCGAGCGAGTCGTCGATGGCGAGCATGACCACCTCGACCTGGCCGCTCTGGTCCGGGTTGCCGAGCGCGACGACCACGGCCGGAACGGTGGTCAGCAACGCCGGATCGCCGGGCTGGGTGGCGCCCTTGAGCTGGCTCGACGCGTACGCCTCGCCCTGGCTCATCTGCTTGTACGCTGCCTTGACCTTCGCGTCCAGCAGACCGCTGGTGATCCGTGACGCCACGACGAAGCCGAACACGGCCACCACCAGGGCGGACAGCACGAGCGTGATCGACACGACGCGGATCTGGAGCGAACGCCGCCAGGCCCGGCGGGCCCGGGCCCACGCCTTCGCGGCCCGGCGCAGTGGCCCACGGCGCGGCCACCGTACCCACGCCGACTCCCGGACCCGTACCAGCCAGATGGCCAGCCGGGCCGAGAGGTAGTGGGCGAGGATCAGCGCGCGGACCCGGGCGGCGTCGAGCAGCCGGCGTAACCCACCTGCTTTTGCGTCGACCGGAGGTCCAGGCGCCTGGAAAGGCTCGAACTCGGGCACGGCCTAGCCCGTGCCGGCCTTGTAGCCCACGCCGCGCACGGTGAGGATGATCTCGGGCCGCTCGGGGTCGGGCTCGATCTTCGCGCGCAACCGCTGGACGTGCACGTTCACCAGTCTGGTGTCGGCGGCGTGCCGGTAACCCCAGACCTGCTCCAGCAGCACCTCCCGGGTGAACACCTGGCGCGGCTTGCGGGCCAGGGCCACCAGCAGGTCGAACTCCAGCGGGGTCAGCTTGACCTCGTCGTCGTCCCGGGTCACGGTGTGCGCCGGCACGTCGATGGTGATCTGGTTGCCCGGCGGCCCGATGGTGAGCAGCTCGGGGGCGACGTCTTCGCCGCGCCGCAGCCGGGCGCGCATCCGCGCGACCAGTTCCTTCGGCTTGAACGGCTTGACGACGTAGTCGTCGGCGCCGGATTCCAGGCCGAGCACCACGTCGACGGTGTCGCTCTTGGCCGTCAGCATGACGATCGGCAGCCCGGACTCGGCGCGGATCGCCCGGCACACGTCGATCCCGCTCATCCCGGGCAGCATCAGGTCGAGCAGCACGATGTCGGGCCTGGCCTCGCGAAACGCGGTGAGAGCCCGCTCGCCATCGGCGACGAAGGAAGGCAGGAATCCTTCGCTTCGGAGCACGATGCCGAGCATCTCGGCGAGCGCGGGATCATCGTCGACCACCAGTACACGGGCCCTCATGCGGCCCAATGATTCCACCTTCCCGCCAGAAGGTGGGAAGGCCTCTCCCCGGTATCGCCGATCTTGGAGAAATGTACGTGGTTTGAAGATCAAACCACGTACATTTCTCCAAGATCGGCGATGGGTTACCCGCATGGGTGCGTGTGCGTGCCAGGATGAGCCCCGTCCACTCCACCGTCGCTCAGGAGCCATCGTGCAGCCGTCGGGAACTGTCCCGCTGCGACCGCTCACCCTGGGCGAGTTACTTGACTCGGCGGTGGGGCTGCTCCGGCAGAACGCCCGGTCGCTGCTGCTGATCGGCGCGGCCATCGCGGTCGTCGAGCAGATCCTGCTGTACCCGTTGCGCCTGGCCGCCAGCGTGACGGCACCCGGCTACCTGCCGCATTCCGACCGGCTCGGCCAGTACTGGCTGCTGCTGGCGGCCGGGTTCGCGACCGAGGCGGTGGCGATCACCCTGCTCGGCGGCCCGGCCGCGAGCGGTGCCGGCGCGGACCTCCTCGGCGGGCGGCGGGGGCCGGCGCGTGGCCTGACGGTCGCCGTGATCGCGCCGGTCGCCGGCCTGGTCGTCTTCGTGTCCACGCTGGCCGGCCTGGTGCCGTGGGTCTTCGGGTACGGGCTGGTCGGGCTCGCCGCGCCGGCCGCCGTGATCGAACGCCGGGGGCCCGGGTCGGCGCTGCTGCGCTCGGTCGCCATGTCCGCCCGCACCGGGATGCGGGCGTCGTGGATCCGGGTCGCCGGGTACCTCGCCTGGCTGCCGATCCGGATCACGCTCGCGCTCGGCGGGCCGCTGCTGGTGTACGCGTTCACCGGCAGCCGGTCGTGGCTACAGTGGCTCGCCTTCGCGCTGGCCGCCGCCGTGAACACCGTGGCGTACCCGGCGCTGGCCTGCCTCGACGGGGTGCTCTACCTGGACACCCGGATGCGTACCGAGGGCCTGGACATCTGGCTCGGCCGGGCGCTGCGCGCCGGTGTGCTCCCGGACCTCGCGAAGGTCGCCCCATGACAAGATCGGCACAACTTCCCGGAAATAGTGCTCTCCGGTGCCCGCTGAGGCCACAACTTGCCGGAAGTTGGCCTCTGCCGATCATGACGCTGCCGATCATGGAGCGCTGCCGTGAGCCGGGGGTGGACCGCCTTCGTTGCGGCGATCTCCGACGTGATCCCGTTGCCGCTGCTGCTCCTCGTGATGATCATCGTGGCCCTGACCGTCGGCACGCTCTGGTACTTCTTCCCGGCCTGGGTGCCGCGCCGGCTGCCCCGCCTGCGCCGGCCGCGGTGGCGCTGGCGGCGGCCGAGGCTGCCCCGCTGGCGAATCAAGGCGCCGACCCTGCGCTGGACCCGGCCCGACCTGCGCGGCGCCCTCCAGCGCCTACTGGCCTGGCTGCGGGCGCTGCGCTGGCCGTGGCGCCACGAGGTGACGGAGGAGCCTCCTGTCGACGAGGGCGGCATGCCGGATCAGGCCGACGACCTCCTGCCCACCGTCCCCGCCGACACTCTCGCCTCGCTCGCCGACCGGCTCGCCGCGCAGGGACGGTACGCCGAGGCGATCCGGGAACGGCTGCGGGCGATGGTCCGGCACCTCGTCGAGCGCGGCGTGATCGAGGACCGGCCGGGTTGGACGGTCACCGAGCTGTCCGCCGCCGCCGGTGTCGCGCCGCTGGACGAGGCGGCCACCGTGTTCTCCGACGTCTGGTACGCCCAGCGCCCGGCGACCGCCGAACTGGACGCCCGGATACAGGAACTGGCCCAGCAGGTCCGTGCCCCGGTGGCCATCGGGAGCCCGCGATGACCACCACCCTGCCCCGCCCGGCCACGCCGCCGCTGGTGACCGCCGCGCCGAAACGCCGGCGCCGCTGGTTGCGCCTGGTCATCCCGCTCGTGGTGGTCGTACTGGTCGTGATCGGCTCGATCGTCGCCTACTCGGTACAGCAGCCCGACCAGTCCGACGCCGACTACCTGTCCCCGGCCAGCGCCGCCCCGATCGGCGGCGCCCGGCTGGCCGAGCTGGTCCGGCAGCGCGGGGTGACCGTCGAACGCGTCGCGAAGACGTCCGACGCGCTGGTCTCCGCGTACCGGGGCGGGGCCACGCTGCTGATCCCGGCACCCGCGCTGGTCCACCCGTACTACCTGCGGATGCTCAAGCTGATGCCGGAGGGGACCCGGATCGTGCTGGTGGCACCCACGGATCGGACGCTGGCCCTGGGGCATCTGCCGATCACCGTGATCGACCAGCGCTGGGCGGCGGCGACCGACGAGCCCGGCTGCGCACTCCCGGCCGCGCGGGACGCCGGGCGGGCGGCGGCACGGCGGGAACGCTTCAGCCCGCCCGACCCGGAGCAGGCCAGCGAGCTGTACCGCTGCTACGAAGGCGGACTGGTAGGACTGAATTGGCACTCCGCCACCCTGACCGTGGTGGGCGCCAGCGACATCTTCCGCAACGACCGGATCGGCGAGCACGGCAACGCGACGCTGGCGGCCGGGCTGGTCTCGGGTACCCGACGGTTGGTCTGGCTGGACCTGCACCACCTGGAGCCGCGCCCGGGCCTCAACCCCGGCGGCGCTCCGGACAACGCGCCGCCGTCGCTGGGCACGGCGGGCTCGCCCGATCCGGATTTCCCGATTCCCGGCACGCCCGACGCCGGCCAGGAGCCCGACAACGATGGCGCGGGTGGCGGCGGCAGCGGCAACGGTGGTGGTGGCGGCGGGCCGACGCTGTGGTCGGCGTTCCCGCCGGCGGCCTGGGCGACGCTGGTCCTGCTGCTGTTGGCCGGGTTGCTGCTCGCCGTCGCGCGGGCCCGGCGGCTCGGCGCGCCGGTGCCCGAGCCGCTGCCGGTGACCGTCCCGGCCGCCGAGACCGTGCTCGGGCGGGGGCGGTTGTACGCCCGGGCCAGGGCGCGTGGGCCGGCGCTGGCCACACTGCAGGTCGCGGCGCGCGAGCGGCTCGCCCGGCTGCTCGACCTGCCGGCCGGCGCACCACGCGAGGTCCTCGTGGCGGCGGTCGCGGCGCAGGCCGGCTGGGCGGCACAGGACGTGGAGTCGATCCTCTACGCCCCGCCGCCCGAAGACGACGAAACCCTGGTCGCGGCCGCGACCAACCTGGACACGCTGTTGCGCTCGATCAGAGGAGATCTCAGGTGATGGAGGAACCCGCGGCACCAGCCGACGATCCGCGTGCGGCGCTCAGCCGGCTGCGCGCCGAGGTGGCCAAGGCGGTCGTCGGCCAGGAGTCGGTGGTCAGCGGGCTGGTCATCGCGCTGCTGTGCCGGGGCCACGTGCTGCTGGAGGGCGTGCCGGGGGTGGCGAAGACGCTGCTCGTGCGCACCCTCGCGGCAGCCCTCGACCTGGACGCCAAGCGGCTCCAGTTCACCCCCGACCTGATGCCCGGCGACGTGACCGGTTCGCTGATCTTCGACGCGCGTACGGCGGCGTTCGAGTTCCGGAAAGGGCCGGTGTTCACCAACCTCCTGCTGGCTGACGAGATCAACCGGACCCCGCCGAAGACCCAGGCGTCGCTGCTGGAGGTCATGGAGGAGCGCCAGGTCTCGGTCGAGGGCGAGGCCCGCAAGCTCCCCGAGCCGTTCATCGTCGCCGCCACGCAGAACCCCATCGAGTACGAGGGGACCTACCCGCTGCCCGAGGCGCAGCTCGACCGGTTCCTGCTCAAGCTCGCCGTCCCGCTGCCGAGCCGGGACGAGGAGCTGGGCGTACTCCGCGCGCACCACAACGGGTTCGACCCCCGTGACCTGCGCGCCGCCGGGGTGACAGCCGGTGGCCGGGGCGGCCGACATCGCCGCCGGCCGGGAGGCGGTGCAGCGGGTACAGGTCGCCGACGTGGTGCTCGGCTACGTCGTGGACCTCTGCCGCGGTACCCGGGTGTCGCCCTCGCTGGAGCTCGGCGCCTCGCCGCGCGGCGCGACCGCGCTGCTCGCCGCGTCGAAGGCGTGGGCCTGGCTGACCGGGCGGGACTACGTCACCCCCGACGACGTCAAGGCGCTGGCCCGGCCGACGCTGCGGCACCGGGTACGGCTGCGACCGGACGCCGAGATGGAAGGCGTGACCGTCGACGGGGTGCTCGACGCGGTGCTCGCCACGGTGCCGACACCACGATGATCACCGGGCGGGTGGCGGTCGCGGTGGCGATCGTGGCGGCGGCGACCCTGCTGGCGCCGCTCGCCGGCGTGCCGTGGCTGGCCGGCGCCGGCGCTGGTCCTCCTCGTCCTGCTGGCGGTCGCCGTCGACCTCGCGGTGGCGGCGCCGCTGCGCACGATCCGGGTCGACCGCGCCGGCGACCGGGTGATCTGGCTCGACCAGAGCGCCGAGGTCCGCCTGACGTTGCACAACGCCTCGCTGCGCCGGCTGCGGGCCGAGATCCGGGACGCGTGGGTGCCGTCGGCCGGCGCCAGCCCGTACTCGCACCGTCTGGTGATCGATCCCGGCCGCAGCGGGACCGTGGCGACAACCCTGACGCCGACCAGGCGCGGGGACCGGCCCGCGGTGCGCGTCACGGTCCGTTCGCATGGGCCATTCAGCTTCGCGTACCGGCAGAGCCGCGGGCGGGTCGACGCCGCGCGCACCCCGCCGTGGACGCTGCGGGTACTGCCCCGGTTCGCGTCCCGGAAATATCTTCCCGAGAAGCTGGCCCGGCTGCGGGTACTCGACGGTGCCGTGGTCACCCGGGGTCGCGGGCAGGGCACCGAGTTCGACGCGCTGCGCGAGTACGTGGTCGGCGACGACGTCCGCTCGATCGACTGGCGGGCCAGCGCGCGGCGCTCCGACGTGGTGGTCCGCAACTGGCGCCCGGAGCGCGACCGGCGGGTGCTGTGCGTCCTCGACACCGGCCGCACCTCAGCGGTACGCGTCGGCGACGAGCCCCGGCTGGACGCCGCGATCGACGCCGCCCTGCTACTCGCCACGCTCGCCACCCGCGCCGGTGACCGGGTCGACCTGCTCGCCGTCGACACCGCGGTACGCGCCTCGGTCGAGGGCGCCGGCAAGCAGGCGCTGATGGGCCGGCTGGTGTCCGCCCTGGCGCCGCTGGAGCCGGCACTGGTGGAGACCGACTTCGGCCTGGTCGCGAGCGAGGTGCTGCGCCGGGAGCGGAAACGGGCGCTGGTCGTCCTGTTCACCGCGCTGGAACCGGCGGCGCTCGGGGAGGGTCTGCTGCCCGTACTGGGCCGGCTCGCGACCCGCCACAAGGTCGTGATCGCGGCGGCGCACCAGCATGCTCGGCACGACGTTCCGGACGTTGCGCCGGTTACCGCGAGCGACGTGTACGCCTCGGCGGCCGTGCAGCGGGGGCTGGCCGAGCGCGACCGGACCCGCGCCGCGCTGACCCGGCACGGCGTCGAGGTGGTCGACGCGCCGATCGAGCTGTTCGCGTCCCGGGTTGCCGACGCGTACCTGGCGATGAAGGCGACCGGCCGCCTGTAAGCGCCCTGGCCCGCCCGGCCCGGCCCGCTGGCCCGCCCGACCCGCTGGCCCGGCCTGGCCCGCTGGCCCGCTTGGCACAACTTCCCGGAAGTTGTTGCCTCAGCAGGGTGCTTTGGCCACAACTTCCGGGAAGTTGTGGCGATCTTCAGACCGTGGGGACCGTGGCGTCGCGGAGTTCCGGGTCGAGATCGGTTTCCGTGCCGGCCTGTTCCGCCCGCCGGCCGAGCACCACCACGTACCCGATGAAAGCCACCCAGGCGAGCACTCCGACGCCGACCCGCAACACCGTCGGCAGGCCGGACGGGGTGACGAACGCCTCGATCAGGCCGCTGACCGCGAGTACGCCGACCAGTCCCAGGGCGACCAGCATCCCGGCGCGGGCGGTCTCCGCGAGCGCCTGGCCGCGGGTGCGCAGCGGGCCGGGCGCGATCCAGGCCCACCCGATGCGCAGGCCGACCCCGGCCGCCACGAAGACCGCGGTCAGCTCCAGCAGCCCGTGCGGCATGATCAGGCCGAAGAACACATCGGACCGGCCGGCGCCGACCATCACGCCGCCGGTGATGCCGACGTTGAGCGCGTTGGTGGCGAGCAGGTACAGCACCGGCACGACCAGTACCCCCGAGGCGAGGCATTGCGCCGACAGCCACGCGTTGTTGGTCCACACCTGGAAGGCGAAGTTCTGCGGCTGGTACTGGCTGTAGTACCCGGCGAAGTCGGTGTTGACGAGCTGGTCGATATCGGAGTCGCTGAGGAAGACATGCGCCGACGCGGGGTGCGTCGCGATGTACCCGATGATCGCGCCCGACACGGTGACGAAACCGACCATGACGGCGACCCACCAGCGCCAGGCCCGGTACACCTCCAGCGGGAACAGCGCGGTGAAGAACCGCCCCACCGACCGCCACGAGAACGTGGTCGGCCCGGTGATGGCCGACCGGCCGGCGAGCACGATCCGGGACAGGCGCGCCACCAGCGCCGGGTCGGGTGACCGGCTCCGGATCACCGACAGGTGCGTGGCGGCCCGCTGGTACAGCCCGATCATCTCGTCTGCCTCGGCAGCGCTCAGGCGCCGGCGGCGGGCGAGCTGTTCGAGCCGGCGCCAGGCCGCTCCGTGCTCGGCGACGTACGCGTCGAGGTCCACAGCGCTACCCTCCCATGATCACGGAAAGTTTACGTAGCCACCGCTACATAAACTTTCCGTGATCATGCGGAGGAGGGTTCACTGTGGCGGTGAGTCGGTTAGTCAGCGGCGAGGGCGTCGAACTGGACGTCCGCACGGCCGGTGTCGCGTCCCGCGTGCTCGCGCTGATGCTCGACATGCTGCTCCAGTTGGCCCTGTACCTGCTGCTGCTCGGGGTGGTGACGGGATTCGTCAGCGCCGTCGGTCCGGCCGCCGACCGGGCGCTGCTGCAGGGGCTCAGCATCGTGATGGCGGTCGTGGTACTCGTCGGCTACCCGACCGCGCTGGAGACGCTCGCGGGCGGCCGGACGATCGGCAAGCTCGCGCTGGGCCTGCGGGTGGTACGCGACGACGGCGGGCCGATCCGGTTCCGGCACGCGCTGACCCGCAGCCTGGTCGGGGTCGCCGTGGAGTGGCCGGGGCTGGTCTTTCCGGTGCTGACCTGGATCGTCAGCCTGGCCACCATGCTCGCCAACCCACGCGGCAAGCGCCTCGGTGATCTGGCCGCCGGCACGATCGTCGTACACGAACGGACACCCGCCGCGTGGGGCTGGGTACCCGCGATGCCACCGCCGCTGGCCCGCTGGGCGATGCTGCTCGACCTGACCGGCCTCGACGACGAACTGGCCCTCGCGGTCCGCCACTTCCTGGCCCGCAACCGGCAGTTGAGCGAGCCGGCGCGGACCCGTCTCGGGCTACGCGCTCGCAGTCGAGGTCGCCGCCCGGACCACCCCGCCCCCGCCGCCCGGGACGCCCGGCTGGGCCTACCTCGCCGCGGTACTGGCCGAGCGGCACCGGCGTGCGGCCGAGCGGCTGGCCGCGACCCGGGCCGCGACCGAGTCGGTCTGGCCACCAGACGGTCAGCGGCCCGCCGGACCGGCCTCAGATCGGCACAACTGGCCCGGAAGCCCGTGGCCTGGTCCGGCGGCCACCCGCTGCTGAGGCCACCGGCTTCCGACGGAAGCTGGTGCCCGATCGTGCGGGCGCCAGAGGCGGCCGTGCAGTCAGACGAGCTTCATCGCCTCGGCGTAGTGGCAGGCGGTCGGCGTGGCCCTGGCCGCGGTCGACCAGCGCCGGGATCTCGTCGATGCACTTCTGCCGCTCGCCGTCGGTCAGCTCGTTGGCGAACTTCGGGCAGCGCGGTCCGGAACCGGCAACCGCTGGGCGGGTTGACCGGGCTGGGCACGTCGCCGGTCAGCAGGATCCGCTTGCGGGTGCGCTCCTTGTGCGGGTCGGGCAGCGGGATCGCCGAGATCAGCGCCTGTGTGTACGGGTGCGCGGCCTTGGTGAACAGCTCCTCGACCGGTCGCGGTCTCCACGATCCGGCCGAGGTACATGACCGCGACCCGGTCGGCGATGTGCCGGATCACCGACAGGTCGTGCGAGATGAACAGGTAGGACAGGCCGAGCTCCTCCTGCAGGTCCTCCAGCAGGTTGATGACGCCGGCCTGGATCGACACGTCCAGCGCCGACACCGGCTCGTCGAGGACCAGCACCTTCGGCCGCAGCGCGAGCGCGCGGGCGATGCCGATGCGCTGCCGCTGGCCGCCGGAGAACTCGTGCGCGTACCGGTTGCCGTGCTCCGGGTTGAGCCCGACCGGTCGCAGCAGCTCCCGGACCTGCCTGCGCCCGGCTCGTCGTTGCCGAACAGGCCGTGGATGCGCAGCGGCTCGGCGACGATCTCGCTGACGGTCATCCGCGGGTCCAGCGAGGCGAACGGATCCTGGAACACGATCTGCAGGTCCCGGCGCAGCGGCCGCATCTGCCCGCGACGACAGCTTGACCAGGTCCCGGCCCCTGTACCGGACCTGCCCGACGGTGGCCTCGACCAGCTTGAGCAGCAGCCGGCCGGTCGTGGTCTTGCCGCAGCCGGACTCGCCGACCAGCGCCGAGCGTCTCGTGCGGCGTAGCAGGTCGAACGAGACGCCGCAGACCGCGTGCACGTCGCCGACCGCGCCGGCGCACGACGCCGCGCGAGCGCACCGGGAAGTGCTTGACCAGTTGCGCACCGCCAGCACCGGCTCGCCGGTCGGCGACCGTGGGCCGCGACCTCGGCGGCCGGGTGCGACGTGTCCACGTCGCCGTCACTGCGGCTACCTCCAAGTCCAGGACGGTCAGCAGCCGTCGGTGTCGGCGGACGATGGTGCCGAACAGCTGCGGCCGCGCCCACGCCGACCAGCCGCTCGTGGAAGTGGCAGGCGGCCAGGTGCGCCGGGTCCGTCGGTGACGAACAGATCCGGCTCCACCGTCGTCGCAGATCGTCCTGGGCCAGCGGGCAGCGCGGCGTGAACGGGCAGCCGGGCGGCAGGTTCACCAACGACGGCGGCGAGCCGACGATCGGGCGTCAGCCGCTCGCCGGCCCGACTTGTCGAGCCGGGGCAGGCTGCCCAGCAGGCCCAGCGTGTACGGCATCCGGGGCCGGTAGAAGACGTCGTCGACGCCTCCCTTCTCGACCAGCTTGCCGGCGTACATCACGCAGATCCGGTCGGCGTGCCCGGCGATGACCCCGAGGTCGTGGGTGATCAGCACCAGCGCCGCGCCGGTCTCGGCCCGGGCCGCCTCCAGCGCCTCCAGCACCTGCGCCTGCACGGTCACGTCCAGCGCCGTGGTCGGCTCGTCGGCGATGATGACGTCCGGGTTGTTGGCCATCGCGATCGCGATGACGACCCGCTGGCGCATGCCACCCGACATCTCGTGCGGGTAGTTGTCCACCCGCTGCTCCGGGAACGGGATGCCGACCATGCCGCAGCAGCTCGATCGCCCGGTCCCGCGGCCTCCTTCTTGGAGACGTCGTTGTGCGCGAGCACCGCCTCCGCGATCTGGAAGCCGACGGTGTACACCGGGTTGAGCGAGGTCAGCGGGTCCTGGAAGATCATCGCGATCTTGTTGCCGCGGATCGCCGAGTACTGCGTTCTCGGTGCGGCCGAGCAGCTCCTCGCCGCGGAACCGGACCGAGCCGCTTGATCCGGGCGGTCTTCGGCAGCAGCCCCATCATCGCCATCGACGCTGACCGACTTGCCGGAGCCGGACTCGCCGACGATGCCGAGCGCCTCGCCGCGGCGCAGCTGGTAGCTGACCCCGCGGACCGCCTGGACGACGCCGTCGTCGGTGGGGAAGGCGACGGTCAGGTTGTCCACGTCCAGCAGCAGGTCCGGTCGGTGTCACCGTCCCTCCGGCCGAGCTCGGATGTTTGGCGGTTGCGGTCATCGGCGTTGCCTTGTCTGTCGGGGGTCGAGCGCGTCGCGCAGGCCGTCACCGACGAAGTTGATCGGTCAGCGCGATCAGGATGATGAACAGGCCCGGGAAGTAGAACAGCCAGGGCCGGGTGTACACCGCCGGCTGGGCGTCCGTGATCAGCAGGCCGAGCGAGGTGTCGGGCGGCCTGGACGCCGAACCCGATGAACGACAGCGCGGTCTCGGCCAGGATGCCGCCGGCGACCAGCAGGGTCGCGTTGACGATCGACCACCGCCGAGCGCGTTGGGCACCAGGTGCCGCAGGATGATCCGCGAGATCGGACGCGCCCAGCGCCCGGGCCGCCTCGACGAACTCCTGCTCGCGCAGCGAGAGCACGACGCCGCGGACCACCCGGGCCACGTACGGCGCGGACAGCGAGCCGAGGATGATCGCGATGATCCACCAGGTGCCGCCGGAGTTGTTGGCCAACGCGGCGGCCAGCGCCAGGGCGGGGATGGTGAGGATCAGGTCGGCGAAGCGCATCAGCGCGGTGTCGACGAAGCCGCGGTAGAACGCCGGAGATGCCGCCCCACAGCGGCACCGCCGATCGGTGGCGATGAGCGCGATCGACAGCGCCACCTTGATCGACTGCTGGAGGCCGCGCAGGTCACCTGGGCGAACATGTCGTGGCCGAGGCTGTCGGTACCGAACGGGTGCGCGAGCGACGGCGGCTACGAGTTGTCCGGCGTGATGTCCGTGTACCCGTACTTCCAGAGCAGCGGCGCGATGAAGGCCAGCAGCGACCAGCAGGACGAACATGGCCAGGCTGGCGACGGCGAGGCGGTGCCGGAGGAACCGGGTCAGCGCCTGGCGCAGCTGGCCGCGGTCCCGGACGGTGAACTCGCGCTCGACCCGCCCGGTCACGGGCGCGGTGACTGCCGGCTTGGTCGCGGTGGCCGGCGCTCCGCTTGTCTGCTCAGGCATGGCGGATCCTCGGGTCGAGAACGCCGTACAGCAGGTCGGCGATCAAGTTGAAGATGATGACGATGGCCGCGGTGACCAGCAGCCACCCCATCATCGCGTATGCGTCCATGTCGCGCAATGAGCTCAAGAACAGGAACGCCCATGCCGTGCCACTGGAACACCGTCTCGGTGATGATCGCGCCGCCGAGCAGCGCCGCGATGTCCAGGGCGGTGACGGTGGTCAGCGGGATCAGCGCGTTGCGCAGCGCGTGCCGGATCAGCACCCGGCGGGAGCGCAGCCCCTTGGCCCGGGCCAGCCGGACGTAGTCGCTGTTGAGCACCTCGAGCATCGACGCGCGGGTGAACCGGCTCCAGGCCGCGTAGCCCGACGAGGCCAGCACGATTGTCGGCAGGATCATATGGCCGGCGATGTCGCCGATTTGGCTCCCAGAACGAGTCGTCGGTCGAGGAATACCGACTTGTCGCCGATGGTGGCGAACGTCTGCGTCCCGCTGACGTTCTGGTTGTACCAGATGCCCGCCGACTTGAGCAGGACGGCGAACCAGAACGACCGGCATCGACAGGAACAGGAAGCCGAAGAAGGTCGCGGTGTAGTCGAGCCCGCTGTACTGCTTGACCGCGCTCACCACGCCGCGTGATCACGGCCAGGACCAGCGCGATGAGCACCGCGAAGAAGACCAGCCGCACGGTGACCAACAGGCGCGTGCCCAGCTCGTGCGCCGATGTTGTCGTGCCCGAGTGCACGACGGCCCGAAGTACCGTGCACGACCAGACCCTTGATCCACATCCAGTACTGCTCGGGCCAGGACCGTGTCCAGGCCGAGCCGGTGCTCGCTCCAGCCGCGATGGTGTGCGGCTGGCGCCGGAGGGTTGCGCAGCTTGAGCGGCTCCAGGGGATCACCGGAGAACTTGACCATCAGGAAGACCAGGATCGACGATCCGATGAGGACCGGGATCGAGATCAGCACGCGTCGAATGGTGTACGCGAGCATCTCGTACCTCCCACTGCGGGGATCGCTCCAGATAACGGACCCCGGACGCCGCGGCGTCCGGGGTCCGCCTGGCTGACTGGCGTTAGAGCTTAGAGCCGGCTGACCCGGGGGTCAGGAGGCCCGCACACCCCACTCTTGCACGTTGTACGGCGGACCCGTACGGGTCGCGTCGTCGCGGATGTTCGACGATGTCGCGTAGACGGCCAGGAACGTCGGCTTCTGGAACAGCGGCAGGACGTACGCGTCGTTCGCCATGATCGTGTTCGGACTGGTTCAGGTCGTCGATCGCCTTCTGGGGGTCGGTCTGCGACTGGCGGCGTCGCTCAGCAGCTTGTCGACTGTCCGTGTTGACCCAGTGGCCGTAGTTGCTGTCGCTGGTGCTGCCCCACAGCTGCTGGGCGCCCGCGAAGTTGAACGGGCGTACCGACCCAGGCGAAGATGATCATGTCGAAGTCGCCCGATGCCAGGGTCTTGCCCAGCGAAGCGATCGGCGTCACGGTCACCTTGATGCCCAGTCCGGCGAGCTCGTTCTGGAGCAGCTCGCAGGTCTGCTGGCGCAGCGTGTTGCCCTGGGTGTAGGAGATCCGCAGCGTCGACGTCCTGGCCCGCCGGGGTCTTCAGCGCCGTACCCACGCCGGTGTAGCCGGCGTCGGTCAGGATCTTCTTGGCCTTGTCGACGTTGCCGGCGCCCTGGCCGGTCGCGGTGATGACGTCCTTGTAGCCGTTCTGGCCGGGCACGAAGTTGTGGCTGTTCAGCGGCGCGGCGCCGGGACGAACTGGCCGATCGTCTTGTCGATGATCGCCTTGCGGTCGACCGCCGTGAAGATCGCCTGACGCAGCCCTGTGTCGGCCAGCGCGTGTTCTTCAGGTTCAGGTCCAGGTGCTCCCAGACCAGGCCCTTGCCCAGGGTGTACTGCACGCCCGTTGATCTGCTTGACCTGGTTGACCATGTCGGCGTTGGGCTGCGGGTAGATCGCCTGGACCTCGTTGTTCTGCAGCGCCGGGACCTCCTGGCTCTGGTCGGTGATGATCCGGAAGACCAGCTTGTCCAGCTTCGGCTTGTCTTGCCGTACCACTTCGGGTTCGGCACGATCTCGGTGACCGAGGTGTCCTTCTGGTAGTCGCTGATCTTGTACGGGCCACCGGAGTAGGTCGGCTGGGTCGCGTCGAAGCCACTTCCAGGAGGCCGGCCAGGTCGCCGTGCTGCTTGGCGCATGTGCGCCGGGTACAGCGGGCCGAACGGGCCCTTCCAGTCGGCGTACGCCGTCTTGTAGACGACGGTGACGGTCTTGCCGCCGTCCGAGCCGGTCACCGACTGCATCTGGTCGTAGCCGGCGGTGCGACGCGGCCTCGCAGTCCTTGCAGTCGATCCCGTTCTGGGTCTGCCAGGAGTAGATGAAGTCGTCCGCGCTGATCGGCGTGCCGTCGTTCCAGACAGCCTCCGGCCGGATCTTGTAGACGATCGTCTGCGGGCTGGTGCTGGTCTGCTCGGCCGACACCATCATGTCGGTGTTCAGCGTCGGCTTGCCGGTCCGGCGTGTTGATGAACGGACCCTGCGGCAGGACGCCGTCAAGCACCTCTTGGAAGTCAAAGGTGTTCGAGTTGGTGTCGTTCAGGTTCCAGCCCGTGATGCAGCTTCTCAATGCGCGTAAGTGATCGATCCGCCCTGCTTGGTGTCACCACTGTTGCAGGTCAGTTCGGCTTGGTCGCGCAGTCCGCAAAGCTCGTCGAGACGTTCTCCGTTGTCGGAGCCGCCGTCGTTGCTCTTTCCACAGGCCGAGAGCACGAGCAGCGACGCTGCGCCGACCGCGACGAGGCCGTACAAGCCTCTTCGATGTGCGCATGTCCCCTCCAGTCGGCTACCGCAGCCCACGATGAGTCGCGGGCCCAGATTCTGGACCACGACAACTGGGCTGCGTTGTAGTGCCTAAAGGAAACGACGTTAAGGCGCCGCCTGCAAAGGGGCGCGCGACGATTCGTGACTGTCCCGTTATGCGGACGCCAGGAGTCAGTTACGCCCGTCATCCGTACATTCATCTCCGGCCGAACGGAGGAAAATCGCATTGGCCAAACGGCCGATACTCTACCCGACATGTCGGGTACGCTGGGTCGTTCCGTTGCCGCACGTACGGGCGTCCAGGGACGTGCCGGCCGGTTTCGCCGCAACCAGTATTAGGCCGCGAAGAGGGCCTTTCCCCAGTGATCGTCCGCTGCCCGGACGCCGGGCGGGCAGGCGAACAGCCCGCTGGAGATGTGCCGCACATACTCGTTCATCTTGTCCATCCGCGCCAGTTGGGTCTGGATGGGAACGAACTGGCGGCGCGGATCCCGTTGGTACGCCATGAAAAACAGCCCGGCGCCGAGCCGGCCCAGCCCGTCGGAGCCGTCCACGTAGTTGTACCCGCGGCGGAGCAGCTTGGCGCCCCTGTTGAAGTCCGGATGCGCCAGCCGGACGTGCGAGTCCATCGGAATCGCGGGCAGGCCGTCCTCGCCGGTCGACGGCGAAGTCGGGCTCGTCGAACTCGGCGCGCCGGCCCAGCGCCGCGCCGGAGCCCTTGGCGCGCCCGATGATGGCTTCCTGCTCGTTCAGCGGCGTCCGGTCCCAGGTCTCGATCATCATCTTGACCTTGCGGGTCACCAGGTATGACCCGCCGGACATCCACTCCGGGCCGTCGCCCGGGGCGACCCAGACGTGCTTGCGTACCGCCGCGGTTTCTTCGGCCTTGATGTTCGCGGTGCCGTCTTTGAACCCGAAAAGGTTGCGCGGTGTCGCCTGGCTACGCGAGGTCGACGAGGTACGCCCGAAGCCGAGTTGCGACCACCGCACGCTCACCGCGCCGAAGCCGATCCGGGCCAGATTCCGCACGGCGTGCACGGCAACCTGCGGGTCATGCGCGCATGCCTGAACGCAGATGTCGCCACCGGAGAGGGTCAGGTCGAGGGCATCGCCGGGAAAATGTGGTAGGTCGGCAAGGGCCGCCGGCTTCCGGGAGGCGATGCCGAACCGGTCCCGCCCGCCCGCGTCGCGGAAAAGCGTCGGCCCGAATCCGACGGTCAGGGTCAGCCCGGAAGCCGGCAGACCCATCGCCTCGCCGGTGTCATCGGGTGGCGCGTCGGGCAGGCCGGCCACGGCACCGACAGGCCCCGCGTCCCGCCCGGCGGCCATCCGTGCGGCCGCCTGGGTCCACTCCCGCAACAGGTCCACCAGGTCGGCGCGGCTGTCCGTGGTCACGTCGAACGTGACGAAGTGCAGCCGGTCCTGCGTGGGCGTGATGATGCCGGCCTGATGTTCGCCCTAGAACGGGACCGCCTCACCGGCGGTGGATTCCGGTGTCTGGTCGGCCGCGGCATCCCGGGTCAGTACCCCGACGGTGCCGGCAGCCACCGCACCGGCCATACTCGCGCCACCGACCGTCAGCACCCGTCGCCGGGAAACCCCGCCCGTCGCCATGACGCACCGTCCTCCCACATGATCTTAGTAAGGCATACCTAACCTAAGATAGGGACACCTTACCTAGGGATCGATAGAGCGCGTCAAGCGGAAGCAAGGGTGCCAAGATCGCACAACTTCCGGAAAAGTTGTGCGATCTTGGTGGATCCCCCAGTAACACGGTGAAGCCTCGATGCCGCGCCTGCGTTCGCCGCCGCGGCATCCCCCGTGGACAGCACACAGCCTTCTCGAGGCCGCTATGCGCGGACATACATCGCCATGCGCTATGGGCCACCGCTCAAGCGGGCGGTTGGCTCAGCCGGGGAGTGGGCCGGGTATACTCCTCGTGGGTGGCCGGAAACATCGCCCGCGGCCGGCGCAGGCTGGACAACGCGCGCAGCGTGGTGAGTTCGCCGGCCCGGTTGCCGCTGGCATGGTAAAGGGCGAGCGCGCGGCGGAGTGCCTCGGATGCGACGGAGTGGTCGCCCTGTCGGCTGTGCAAAATCCCGATGTCCAGCGTGACCTCCGCCTCGAGGTTCTGGTAACCGGCGGCGACAGCTACGGCTTGCGCCCGCGCCAGCAGGTCGAGAGCGTCCCGCTGGCGATCCTGCCCGGCGGCGACCTCGGACAGGCTGTGTAGCGCCCGGGCATCGGTGGACTTGTCACGCACAGTCCCGGCGAACCGGCGAGCATCTTCCAAGGCGGCTGTGGCCGCCGTGAACTCGCCCAGGTCGACGTACGCCGCTCCGAGGCTGTGCGACAAGAGCGCGCGGGCCTGCTGGTCGTCGGCCTGCTCGGCGACAGCCAAACCGGCTCGATAGTGTTCGATGGCTTCGGTCACCTGGCCCAGTTGACGGTAGGTACGCCCGAGCCCGGCCTGAGCCACCATGATGGCGCGGGGTTGCGCCGCGGCGTCCGCGAGTTTGAGAACCGACTCGAGGCTGATGAGCGCCTCCTCGTGTCGACGGGCCATGTTGCACGCGGCGGCGTGGTGACCAAGCATGATCCGTTCGGCCCGCACGTCGACAAGATCCCGGCTCGCATCCACCGCGTATTGGGTGATCAAGATTGCCTCGTCCAGTCGCCGGCCTCGGTCGAAGTACCCGAACAGCAGGTACGCGGTCTGCCAGGCGAACTCTTGTCGGTCGCTGTTGGCGGCGGTTCGGATCAGGACGGCAAAGTTGTCGATCTCGGTATCGAGAAGCGCGAGCATCGCCCCCGGGTCGATGCCGAAGCGGCCGCTGGCCACACCGGTGACCGCGGTCATGGCGGGCGCCAGCGCGGCACGGGCGGACAGGGCGAGATCGTGGTAGGCCGTATAGGTGGCGTCGATGAGCCGCTGCCTTTTCGCCGCAGGCGTAACCGCGCGTACATGAAGCCGAACCAGATCGTGGCTACTGAAGCGGACGCGGTCGGCCGGCCGGGCGTCGGGCGTCACGAGGTAACTGGCGGTCAGCCCGTCAAGGGCATCGGCCGCCGCCATTTCGACGAGTTCATGCTGAGCGGCGACCAGCCATGCCGACGCCCATCGAAGGTCTATCGCGGCCAGCCCCTCCAGCACCCGCTGCTGCACAGCGGGCAGGCGCTGTACCGACAATCCGATGCTCGCCCCCACATTCAGTTCGGCGTGGGCGAGCTCCTGTAATCGATCCCGTTCGTCACGTAACCGCCCAGCGATGTCCGCGAGGCTGCGATGCGGATGAGCGCGCAACTGACCGCCTACCACTCGCAGTGCCAGGGGCAAACCGCTACACAGCCGTGCCACCTCCAGGATAACGTCGCGGCCGGCTTGCTGGGCGGGCGTGGCCAGCGCGCTCAGCAAGCGGATACTGTCCTGATCGGACAGTGCGGCGAGCTCCACCGGATACCCGCCTGGCGGGTCGACCAGCCGGCTTCGGGTCGTTACCAGCATCGCCGACCCTGAGGTACCGGGGCGTAGCACCGCGATCTGCCGGTTGTCCTGGACGTCGTCGAGGATCAGGAGAACCCGACGGTCAGCGAGGACCGTACGCAACCGGGCGGTGCACTCGTCGACGGTGGCGGGCAGGTGCTTCTCGTCGACGCCCAGGGCGCGCAACACGTGCCAGGCTGCGGCGTGATCGGCCAACCGCTGGCCGGATGCGTCCTGCATACGCAGGAAGATCTGGCCGTCCGGGTACTGGTCGCGGACCGCGTGCGCGGCCCGGATAGCGAAGGTGGTCTTGCCGATGCCGGCCGAACCGGTGATCACTACTACCGATCGGGCGGCTGGTAGCGGATGACTCAGGAGCGCACACACCGCGGCCAGTTCCTCGGTACGCCCGACGAAGTCCGCTATGTCCGCCGGCAGCTCCTTTGGCCGCGGAAATGGGTTGGCGCCGGGCGCATGATCGATGACCAGGTGCGGGTCGTCACGCAGGATCATCTTCTCGACCTGCTGGAACTCACTGCCGGGGTCGAGCCCGTGGTCGTCTGCCAGCAGCCGGCGCAGGTCGCGCGCGAGCCCCAGCGCTTCAGCTCGCCGACCCAGGCGATAGTACATGATCATTAGCTGGGCGCGGAGCCGTTCCCGCAGCGGCTCGGCGTCGACGAGCCGGGCCAGCTCGTCAACCATGTCAACGGCACTCCCACGGCTCAGTTCGGCATCAGCCAGCCGCTCGAACGCCTCCAGCCGCCGGCGGTGCAGATGCGTACGCACCGAGGGAACGTAAGCGGCATCGACGTCGACCAGCGTCGGTCCCTGCCACAAGGCCAGCGCTGTTCGCAGATCCGTCACGGTCGAGTCGGAATCGTCGGCGGACGCGCGTATCGCCTTGGCCAGAAGTGCGTCAAACAGGAGGTGGTCAAGCTCATCGGCATCCGCAGCGAACCGGTATCCGGCCGGCACGGTCGCCAGCCGGTCCGTCCCATGTGGCCCCAGAGCCTTCCGGATGCCGGCGATGTCCGCCTGGATCTGGGCCCGCGCCGTGGCAGGCGGCCGGTCCCCCCACACCGCGTCGATAAGTCGCTCGGTGGTGACCGTCCGCCCAGCATTGAGCAGGAGAAAGCCGAGAACCGCACGCTGTCGGGGCCGGCTGATGACGACCAACTGTCCGGCGTACGAAACCACAAGCGGTCCGAGTACCCGGAAAGACCATCGCTGGGATGCCGGCACGGCCGGATTTCCCTGGCCAGCTGGGCTCATGGCGCCGACTTTATCGTCGGCCACCAAGATCGGCACAACTCCCCGGAAGTTGTGGCCTCAGGATTGTGCCGAGGCCACAACTCGCCGGAAGTTGCGCCGGTCTTGTTAGTACCGGTAGTGGTCTGACTTGTACGGGCCCTCGACCGGCACGCCCAGGTAGTCGGCCTGGTCCTTGGACAGCTGTGTGAGCTTGACGCCCAGCGCGTCCAGGTGCAGCCGGGCCACCTTCTCGTCGAGGTGCTTGGGCAGCGTGTACACGCCCAGCGGGTACTGGTCGGTCTTGGTGAACAGCTCGATCTGGGCGATCACCTGGTTGGTGAACGAGTTCGACATCACAAAGCTCGGGTGCCCGGTCGCGTTGCCGAGGTTCAGCAGCCGACCCTCGCTCAGCACGATGATCGCGTGCCCGTCAGCGAAGACCCACTCGTCCACCTGCGGCTTGACGTTGATCCTCTTGATGCCGGACAACCGGGTGAGCCCGGCCATGTCGATCTCGTTGTCGAAGTGGCCGATGTTGCCGACGATCGCCTGGTGCTTCATGCGCGACATCTGGTCGGCCGTGATCACGTTCTTGCAGCCGGTCGCCGTGACGAAGATGTCCGCCGTCTCGACCACGTCGTCGAGGGTGGTGACCTGGTAGCCGTCCATCGCCGCCTGCAACGCGCAGATCGGGTCGACCTCGGTCACGATGACCCGGGCACCCTGGCCGCGCAACGACTCCGCGCACCCCTTGCCCACGTCGCCGTACCCGCAGACCACCGCGACCTTGCCCCCGATAAGCACGTCGGTCGCCCGGTTGATGCCGTCGATCAGCGAATGCCGGCAACCGTACTTGTTGTCGAACTTGCTCTTGGTGACCGAGTCGTTGACGTTGATCGCCGGGAACAGCAGCGTGCCGGCGGTGCGCATCTCGTACAGCCGGTGCACGCCGGTGGTGGTCTCCTCGGTCACGCCCTTGATGCCGGCCGCGACCGTGGTCCAGCGCTGACCGTCGGCGGCCAGCGAGCGGCGCAGTACGTCGAGGATGACCGCGTACTCCTCGCTGTCCTCCTCGGACGTCTGCGGCACCGCACCGAGCTTCTCGAACTCGGCCCCCTTGTGCACGAGCAGCGTCGCGTCCCCGCCGTCGTCGAGGATCATGTTCGGGCCGCCGCCGTCCGGCCAGAGCATCACCTGCTCGGTGCACCACCAGTACTCGGGCAGCGTCTCGCCCTTCCAGGCGTAGACCGGAACGCCGGCCGGCGCCTCCGGGGTGCCGTCGGGGCCGACCACGATCGCGGCGGCCGCGTGGTCCTGGGTGGAGAAGATGTTGCAACTGGCCCAGCGGACCTGCGCGCCGAGCGCCACCAGGGTCTCGATGAGGACAGCGGTTTGGATGGTCATGTGCAACGAACCGGTGATCCGGGCACCGCGCAGCGGCTGGCTGCTCGCGTACTCCCGGCGAATCGCCATCAGGCCGGGCATCTCGTGCTCGGCGAGCTGGATCTCTTTACGGCCGAACGCGGCCAGGGACAGGTCGGCCACCTTGTAGTCGCCATCGGCGACCGTCAGCGGGCGGGCACCGGACGGTGACAGCGTGCTCGTCATGAAGTCTCCAGATCTGCCAGATGCGTGGTCGGCAGCAACCCAGCCTACGCGGAACGTCCGGGCGGGTTGACCATCGGTCGACTGCTGACGGCGATCCGGAGCCAAAAGCGCGCGGGGCGGTGGCTCGACACCACCGCCCCGCGCTTCCCCCCGGTTTGGTTCCCCCGCGCGTGACTCCGATTCTCATCGCGACGACACTGCGTGTCTATGACACTACACAGCGCAATAACGGGTGGGGTAGAAACCGCAAATTTCAGAAAGCGGATGTCGCCTGGTACGCCTCGCCGGTGCCGCTGACCGTTGCGGTCCGCCCGGCTGCCCCGAACGCGGCCCGACCGCCGGTGAGCGTCACCGCGCCGGCGCCGTCGTCGACGCGTACCTCGCCGCGCAGGCAGAGCACGATCCGCGGCCCGTGACCGGGCAGGGTGATCGCGCCGCCGGCCGACACGGCCCGGTGCAGCGCGAAGTCGTCGACCGGCACCGGCCAGGTCACCAGGCCGGGGGCCACCGAGACGGGCCGGACCACCGGGTCGGCGAGGACCTCGAACCGCAGCACCCGCAGCAGCTCCGGGACGTCCACGTGCTTGGGCGTCAGGCCGCCGCGCAGCACGTTGTCGCTGGCCGCCATCACCTCGACGCCGGTGCCGTGCAGGTACGCGTGCAGGTTGCCGGCCGGCATCCAGACCGCCTCGCCCGGCGCCAGGCGTACCCGGTTGAGCAGCAACGCGACCACGACGCCGATGTCACCCGGGTACCGGTCGCCGAGCGCCACGGCCAGCTCGGAGCCGCCCCGCCCCCGGGCCGCCTCGACCACGGACTCGACCAGTACCTTGCGCGCGGTGTCGTCCAGGCTCATCAGACCGGTGACCGCGTCCCGCAAGGCAACCGCCGGGTCGCTGCGCCGCAGCGCCGCCACGGTCGGCGCCAGGTCGGCGACGTCGAGCCCGGCCAGCTGGTCGGCCGTCGCGCCCGGGTCGCGGAACCCGCACAGCGCGTCGAACGGCTCCACCGCCACCAGCAGTTCCGGCTTGTGGCTCGCGTCCCGGTAGTTGCGGTCGACTGCGTTCTGCGGCTTGCCGGCCGCCTCCTCCGCGGCGAACCCCGCGACCGCCTGCTCGTTCGTCGGGTGCGCCTGCAACGACAGCGGTTCGGCCGCGGCGAGCACCTTGAGCAGGAACGGCAGCCGGGCGCCGTACCGGTCGACGGTGTCCGCGCCGAGCACGCCGGCCGGGTCAACGGCGATCACCTCGGTCAGCGCCGTCCCGTCGGGCAGCGTGGACGGGCTGTCCGGATGGGCGCCCATCCACATCTCGGCCTCGGGACTCCGGGTCGGCCCGGGGCGGCCCTGCAACGCGGCGATCGCGGTACGCGAGCCCCAGGCGTACCCGCGCACGGGGTTGTCGAGCAGCTCCACGCGTCAGCCCTCCGCGAGTACCCGCTGGCCGGGCGTACCCGTGGCCGGCGTTCGGTCGATGTCCGGCTCCAGGTAGATCACCCGGGCGATCGGCACGGCATCCCGGATCCGCTTCTCGATCGTGTCGATGCCCCGGGCCACGGTCGCGGCGGAGTCGTCGTGCCGTACCGCGATCTTCGCCGCCACCAGCAGCTCCTCCGGCCCGAGATGGACGGTACGCATGTGGATGATCCGCTCGACCTCGTCGCCCGCCTCGATCGCGGCGGTGATCTTGGCGACCTGGTCGGGCGCGGCCGACTCGCCGACCAGCAGGCTCTTCATCTCGATCGCCAGCACGACCGCGACCGCGACCAGCAGCAGGCCGATCGCCGCGGTGCCGACCCCGTCCCAGATTCCGTTGTCGGTCAGCAGCGTCAGGCCGACGCCGAACAGCGCGAACACCAGGCCGATCAGCGCGGCGAAGTCTTCGAGCAGGATCACCGGCAACTCCGGCACCCGGGCCCGCCGGATGAACTGCGGCCAGGTCGCCTTGCCCCGGATGTGGTTGGTCTCCTGGATCGCGGTGCGGAACGAGAACGACTCCAGCACGATGCCGATCGCCAGTACCAGGACCGGCACCCACTGCCAGCTGTCGATACCCTCCGGGTGCGAGATCTTGTGGTACGCCTCGTACAGCGCGAACAGTCCACCGACGAAGAACAGCGTGATCGACACGATGAACGCGTAGATGTAGCGCTCCCGCCCGTACCCGAAGGGGTGTTTGGGGGTTGCCCCGCGCGCGGCGCGCTTGCCGCCGATCAGCAGCAGCACCTGGTTGCCCGAGTCCACGACCGAGTGGATCGCCTCGGCCAGCATCGACGACGACAGCGTCAGCACGAACGCGACGAACTTGGTCACGGCGATGCCCAGGTTGGCGGCGAGCGCCGCGATGACCGCCCGGTTGGACCCTCCAGCGCTCATGGGCTCGACAGTTCCTTCATCTCCGAGATGGCCGGCACGGCCATTGGGTCCAACCCGTGGGCCAGGCCCAGGTAGATGGACGCGAAGTCGGGCACCGCGACCAGCGACGCCAGGCGCTCCAGCGGTGAGGCGCCCTCCGCGGTCACGACGCTGACCCGCACGCCGCGGCGCTCGGCGAGGGCCTGCACCGCGTCGGCGCGCCGTTCCTCGACCGCCAGCGGCTCGCCTTCGCCGTACACCTCCTCGTCGGCCAGGCCGCCGTCGCGCAGCAGCACCAGGCGCAGCCGGGTCAGTGCGTCGTCGTCATCATCATCGTCGGACGGGTCGGCGAAGATGTCCCGTTCGGCCTCGGCGAGCCCGCCGTACACCCCGTCGAGCAGGCCGACCCGGCCCCGGCTGGCCTCCCCGAGCGCGCCGGCGACGGCCGGGTAGCGGGCGTTGGCCGACAGCGTGTCGGCGAACCGCCGGGCGGCCAGCGTCGCGAGCGGCGACGACCCCCAGATCACCGGGATCGAGCCGCCGACGTCCAGCGCGAGGGCCTTGCCCGGGTTGACGAACGACTCCAGGCTCGGCCGGCAGCGGTCGGCGTCCACGTCCAACCGGGTCGCGGTCTCCGCCAGGTCCGCCTCATTGACCTTGACCAGGCCGAGCGTACGGGCCGCCAGCAGCACCGGCACGGTGAGCGCCCACAGGCTGGCCCGGGCCGGGGCGCGCCGGGGCACCGGGATGAACGGCGCCCGGGCGCGTTCGGCCATCGACTCCAGCTCGGAGTCGGGTGCGCCGATCGCCACCAGCCGGGCACCCCGCCGGGCGGCGGCGTCGGCGGCGGCGAGGGCCTCCGGCGAGCGCCCCGACGCCGACACCGCGATGACGACGTCTGCCGCACCGACCCAACCGGGAATCCCGGCGCTGCGGTGCGCCAGGATCGGCACCGGGCAGCGGGCACCGGCCACGGTGGCCAGCACGTCACCGGTGCGGGCGGCGGTGCCGACGCCGGCGATGACCACGGCGCGTGGCCGGCCCTCGTCGCTGAGCGCGCCGAGGTTCGCTTCGGCGGCGAGCGCGGCGGACTCGCGTACCTGAGCGCCGGCGGACGCCGTGGCCCGCAGCATCTCGCCCGGGTCGGCATCGGCCATCCGCGCCGGGTCGTCGAGCAGCTCAAGATCCAGGTGACGGTGTCCGCGTACGCCCGCCTCACCGTTGAACGGGGTGACCATCAGCCGGCTCCCGGTTGGCGCGCCTCATCGAGGAGCAGCACCGGGATGCCGTCCCGGATCTCGAAGATCCGGTGGCACTCGGTGCAGGTCAGCGTCTGGGCGTCGGGATCATAGTCGAGCGTGGCGTGATGCTCGTCGGGGCAGCGCAGGATCTCCAGCAGGGCCGGGTCGAGGGACACGGTGGTACTCCTTCGTGACGTCGCTCAGCCGCGCACAATGGCGAGGATCTGGTCGCGTAGCGCGGCCATCCGCTCCGGTGTCCGGGCTTCCACGTTGAGGCGGAGCAGCGGCTCGGTGTTGGACGGGCGCAGGTTGGCCCAGCTGCCGTCGGGCAGGTCGATGGTCAGGCCGTCGAGGGTGTCGAAAGTGGCGTCCGGGAAGGCGGCCCTGACCTCGGCGGTCTTCGCCTGCTGGTCGGCAACGGTGGAGTTGATCTCACCGGAGTCGGAGTACCGCACGTACTGCCGGACCAGGCTGGACAGCGGCTCGTCCTGCTCGCCCAGCGTGGCGAGGACGTGCATGGCCGCCAGCATGCCGGTGTCGGCGTACCAGAAGTCGCGGAAGTAATAGTGCGCCGAGTGCTCGCCGCCGAAGACCGCGTTGGTGCGGGCCATCTCCGCCTTGATGAACGAGTGCCCGACCCGGGTACGCACCGGCTGGCCGCCGTTCTCCGCCACGATCTCGGGGACCGCGCGGCTGGTGATCAGATTGTGGATGATCGTGCTGCCCGGGTGCTTGGCCAGCTCGCGCACGGCCACCATCGCGGTCACCGCGGACGGCGAGACCGCCTCGCCGCGCTCGTCGACCACGAAGCAGCGGTCGGCGTCGCCGTCGAACGCGATACCGAGGTCGGCGCCGTGCTCGCGGACCGCCTTCTGGAGGTCGACCAGGTTGGCCGGCTCCAGCGGGTTGGCCTCGTGGTTGGGGAACGAGCCGTCCAGCTCGAAGTACAGCGGAACGATCGAAAGCGGCAGCGGGTCGAGCGCGGCGTCACCGAGGACCGCCGGCACCGTGTACCCACCCATGCCGTTACCGGCGTCGACGACCACCGTGAGTTGGCGGATCTTGGAGAGGTCCACGAGCGTGCGCAGATGTGCCGAGTACTCGGTGAGCAGGTCGCGCTGGGTTGATTTACCGTCCCCGTCGCCGATCGCGCCGGTCCCGTCCAGGATCCGCTGGGCCCGGTCACGGATCTCCGCGAGGCCGGTGTCCTGCCCGATCGGGCGCGCGCCGGCCCGGCACATCTTGATCCCGTTGTACCGCGCCGGATTGTGGCTCGCGGTGAACATCGCGCCGGGGACGCCGAGCGCGCCGGAAGCGTAGTAGAGCAGGTCGGTCGAGCCGAGGCCGGCCTCCACCACGTCCACGCCGGACCGCCGGGCGCCGCGGACGAACGCGCCGGACAGCGGCGGCGACGACTCCCGCATGTCGTGCGCCACGACGATCTGGCCGGCGTCGTCGCCGGACGCCCGCAGCGTCTGCACGAACGCCGCGCCGAGCGCCTCGGCGGTGGCCTCGTCGAGCTGGTCGGGCACGGTCCCGCGGACGTCGTACGCCTTGACGATGCGGCTCAGGTCGGACACGGGCGCGCACTCCTCGCGAAAGAGTCGTCGGGTTTGCACACAGGAGCCTACCGACGGGTCGTGAGCCATGCCGACGAGACTCCGTAAGCCCCCTGCTTGATCGACACAACTTCCGGCAAGTTGTGGCCTCAGCCGGGTCGCGAGGCCACTATTTCCGGGAAGTTGTGCCGTTGAAAGGGCGCCGATCAAAGGTCGAGGCCGGTCAGGACCATGACCCTTGGCTCGGTGTAGTCGTCCATCGCGGACCGCAGGCCCTCCCGGCCGACCCCGCTGCCCTTGACGCCGCCGTACGGCATCTGGTCGGCCCGGTAGCTCGGCACGTCACCGACGATCACGCCACCGACGTCGAGCGCCCGCTGGGCGGCGAACGCGGTGTCCAGCCGACGCGTGAACACGCCCGCCTGCAACCCGTACGCGGAGTCGTTGACGGCGGCGAACCCGGCCTCGTCGGACGGCACGCTGGCCAGCACGAGTACCGGACCGAACACCTCCTCGGCGCACACCTTCGCGTCCGGGGGCACGTCCGTCAGTACCGTCGGCTCGAAGCTGGCGCCGTCGCGGCGCCCGCCGGTGTGCACCTTGCCGCCGGCCGCGACCGCCTCGGCGACCCACGACTCGACCCGCCGGGCGGCGTCTTCGCTGATCAGCGGCCCGACCTGGGTGGCCTCGTCGCGCGGGTCACCGGTCGCCAGCGCGGCCACCGCACCGGTCACCGCGGCGACCATCGCCGGCGTAGTGCGCCTCGTGGACGAACACCCGCTGCACCGCGATGCAGCTCTGCCCGGCCTGGTAGTTGGAGAACGTGGCGATGCGCCCGGCCGCCCGGTCGAGGTCGGCCCAGTCGGCGCAGACCAGGACCGCCGCGTTGCCGCCGAGTTCGAGCGTGACGTGCTTGCGCGGCACGGCCTCGCGGATCTGCCAGCCGACCGGGCCGGACCCGGTGAACGAGACCACCGGCAGCCGGCGATCGGCCACCAGCCCGGCCGCGCGGTCGTTGGGCAGCGGCAGCACCGAGAACATCCCGGGCGGCAGGTCCGTCTCCGCCAGGATCGAGCCGAGCAGCAGCGCGGTCAGCGGGGTCGCCGGGGCCGGCTTGACCACGATCGGCGCCCCGACGGCGAGCGCCGGCGCGACCTTGTGCGCCACCAGGTTCAGCGGGAAATTGAAGGGCGTGATGCCGAGTACCGGTCCGCGTGGCACCCGCCGGACCACGGCAATCCGGCCGGCGGCCGCCGGATCGGTGTCGAGGCGCTGCAACTCTCCGGAGAACCGGCGCGCCTCCTCGGCGGCCCAGCGGAACGTGGAAACCGCGCGGCCCACCTCGGCCCGCGCCCAGATCAGTGGCTTGCCGTTCTCGGCGGTGATGAGATCGGCCACCTCGTCGGCCCGGGCCGCGAGACGCTGGGAAACGTGGTCGAGCGCGGCCGCCCGGGCGTACGCGGGCAGCGCCGCGGCCTCGGCCCGGACCGCGTGGGCGGCGGCGACGGCCTGCTCGACCTGGTCGGGTGTCGCGTTGGCGGTGCGCCCGACGGCCGCCCCGTCGTACGGGTGCCGGACCACCACCTCGTCGTCGCTCGTCGCCGGCCGACCCGCAACGTAGAACTTCACGAGTACGAGCCTAGGTCAACGGAAACGATCGCGACAGGCCCTTGTCTGCTGCGGATTCGGTGGAAAGATAGCCCTGCTAGGCGTGATATCAGTGCTGGAGGCCCATGATGACGGACAAGCGTGTACTCCACAACTTCGTCGACGGCGCTGCGGTCGAGCCCGCCGACGGGCGGTACGCGGATCTGATCGACCCGTCCACCGGCGAAGTGTTCGCGGCGGCCCCGGTGTCCGGCGAGGCGGACGTCGACCAGGCGATGCGCGCCGCCCGGACGGCGTTCGAGAGGCTGGCGCGACACGACACCGAGTGACCGGCAGCGGGCGCTGCTCCGGTTCGCCGACGCGGTCGAGGCGCGCGCCGACGAACTGGTCGCCGCCGAGTGCCAGAACACCGGCAAGCCGATCGCGCTGACCGCGAGCGAGGAGCTGCCACCGGCCATCGACCAGATCCGGTTCTTCGCCGGCGCCGCGCGGCTGCTCGAAGGCCGCTCCGCCGGGGAGTACCTGGCCGGCCACGACCAGCTACGTGCGGCGCGAGCCGATCGGCGTGTGCGCGCAGGTCACGCCGTGGAACTACCCGCTGATGATGGCGGTCTGGAAGCTCGCCCCGGCGATCGCCGCCGGCAACACCGTCGTGCTCAAGCCCTCGGACACCACCCCGGTTTCCACGCTCATGCTCGCCGAGATCGCCGCCGAGTTCTTCCCTCCGGGCGTGCTGAATGTGGTCGCCGGCGACCGCGACACCGGCCGCGCGCTGATCACCCACCCGACTCCCCGCCTGGTCTCGATCACCGGCTCGACCCGGGCCGGCAAGGAGGTCGCCGCCTCGGCCGCGCCCGACCTCAAGCGGACCCACCTGGAGCTGGGCGGCAAGGCGCCGGTCGTGGTCTTCGACGACGCCGACCTGGCCGCCGCGGCCGAGGCGATCGCGGTCGCCGGCTACTTCAACGCCGGGCAGGACTGCACCGCCGCGACGCGGGTGCTGGCCGGGCCGCGGGTGCACGACGACTTCGTCGCCGCCCTCGCCGAGCAGGCGCGCGGCACGCGGACCGGCGCGCCGAGCGAGCCGGACGTCGCTGTACGGGCCGCTCAACAACGCCAACCAGCTCGACCGGGTGACCGGCTTCGTCGACCGGCTGCCCGACCACGCGCGGCTCCAGACCGGCGGCGTGCGGGTCGGCGACCGCGGGCTACTTCTACTCCCCGACCGTCGTGTCCGGCCTCCAGCAGAACGACGAGATCATCCAGGACGAGGTGTTCGGTCCGGTCATCACCGTGCAGCGGTTCACCGACGAGGACGAGGCGGTCCGCTGGGCCAACGGCGTCGAGTACGGGCTGGCGTCGTCGGTGTGGACCCGCGACCACGGCCGGGCGATGCGGATGACCCGGCGGCTGGACTTCGGCTGCGTGTGGGTCAACACCCATATCCCGCTCGTCGCGGAGATGCCGCACGGCGGGTTCAAGCACTCCGGGTACGGCAAGGACCTTTCCGTGTACGGGCTGGAGGACTACACCCGGATCAAGCACGTCATGCACAACATCGAGGGTTAGATGTCCACATCGGAGAGTCTGCACAAGCGCCGCGCGTCGGCGGTGGCCCGGGGCGTCAGCTCCGTCATTCCGTCCTATGTAGACCACGCCAGCGGCGGTACGGTCGTCGACGTCGACGGCCGGGAGTGGATCGACTTCGCCGCCGGGATCGCGGTGACCAGCGTCGGCAACTCCGCGCCACGGGTCGTCGCCGCCGTCCAGGAGCAGGTCGCGAAGTTCACCCACACGTGCTTCATGGTCGCGCCGTACGAGTCCTATGTGGCCGTGTGCGAACAGCTCAACGCGCTGACGCCAGGGTCCTTCGACAAGCGGTCGGCGCTGTTCAACTCCGGCGCCGAGGCGGTCGAGAACGCCGTGAAGGTGGCCCGGCACGCGACCGGCCGGCAGGCGGTCGTGGTGTTCGACCACGCGTACCACGGGCGGACCAACCTCACGATGGCGCTGACCGCCAAGTCCATGCCGTACAAGCACCGCTTCGGCCCGTTCGCCCCGGAGGTGTACCGGGCCCCGATGTCGTACCCGCTGCGCGACGGCGGCCGGTCCGGCGCGGACGCGGCGGCGAAGGCGATCGAGGTGATCGAGAAGCAGGTGGGCGCGGACAACGTGGCCGCCGTGCTGATCGAGCCGATCCAGGGCGAGGGCGGGTTCGTGGTGCCCGCGCCCGGATTCCTGCCCGCGCTGGCCGATTGGGCGCGGGCGGCCGGCGCGGTGTACATCGCCGACGAGATCCAGACCGGCTTCTGCCGTACCGGCGTACTGGTTCGCCTCGTCGCACGAGGGCGTGGAGCCGGACCTGGTGACGACCGCCAAGGGCATCGCCGGCGGGCTGCCGCTGGCCGGCGTCACCGGGCGCTCGGAGCTGATGGACGCGGTACACGTCGGTGGTCTCGGCGGCACCTACGGCGGCAACCCGATCGCGTGCGCCGCCTCGCTCGCCGCGATCGAGACCATGCGGGAGCTGGACCTGAACGCCGCGGCCCGACGGATCGAGTCGGTCATGCTGCCGGCGCTCCAATCGTTGGCCGACCGCGATCCGGGTATCGGCGAGGCGCGCGGGCGCGGCGCGATGCTCGCCATCGAGCTGGTCTGCCCGACTCGCCGGGCCGACCGGACCGGCTCCGGATCCGGCGCGTACCGCTGCCGTGGCCCGCGCCTGTCACGAGGCCGGGCTGCTGACGCTGACCTGCGGCACGTACGGCAACGTGCTCCGGTTCCTGCCGCCGCTGGTGATCTCCGACGACCAGCTCCGGCGGGGCCTCGACATCCTCGCGTCGGCACTGGCCTAGATCGGCACTGGCCTAGATCGGCACAACTTCCCGGAAACAGTGGCCATGGCACCCCGCTGAGGCCACAACTTCCGGGAAGTTGTGCCAGTAGGGCCTGGGCCAACGGGCCGGCCTGAGGGCCTGGGCCGGCCTGAGGGCCTGAGGGCCTGGGCCGGCGGGATGACGATCCTGGGGTTGTGGCGCCTGCCGCTCGCCTCCGCGGTAGGTGATGCCGCGGCACCACAACCCCAAGATCGCTGCTGGGAGCGGCTTAGCTTATCGCCCCAGGATTACGACGCCGTTATCGAGTCGATCGCCGCCCAAGATCCGCGCAACTTCCCGGAAGTTGTTGCCTCAGCGGGGTGCCATGGCCACTGTTTCCGGGAAGTTGTGCCGATTCTGGCTACTGCTCGCGTTCTGGTTACTGTTCGCGCAGGCCCCACGGGGAGTCGTACTCGACTAGCTTCGACAGGAACGGGACCGGGTCGAACGCCTCCGGCCCGAGTACTCCGGTGCCCGACCAGGTCCCGGACGCCAGCAGGTCCAGTGCGATGATCGGGTTGATCGCGGTCTGCCAGACCACCGCCTGTGACCCGTACTCCTTCATCGACCACTCGTTGTCGACGATGTGATACAGGTAGACCGCCCGCGGGCTGCCATCCTTGCCCAGCCCGGTCACCAGGGTGCCGGCGCAGGTCTTGCCGTGCATCCGGTCACCCAGCGTCGCCGGATCGGGCAGGCAGGCCGCCACCACGTCCCGGGGCGACACGTCGACACCGCGCACCCGCACCGGGGAGACCCGGTCGAGCCCGAGCTTGTGCAGGGTCTTCAGTACCTCGATGAACTCGTTGCCGAGGCCGTACTTGAACGTGACCCGGCGCGCGTCCACCCACCGGGGGATCAGCAGCACCTCTTCGTGCTCGACGTTCACGCACTCGACCGGCCCGATGCCGCCCGGGAAGTCGAAGACCTCCGGCTCGGAGAACGGCGCCGTCGTGTACCAGCCGCGGTTGGCCTCCCAGATCACCGGCGGGTTGAGGCACTCCTCGATCGTCGTCCAGATGGAGAACGACGGGGCGAAGTCGTACCCGTCGACGACGAGGTTGGCGCCGTCCCGTACGCCGATCTGGTCGATCCGGGAGAAGAGGTGGTCGGCGGCGTAGCGGGCGAACACGTCGGACAGGCCGGGCTCCACCCCGATCCCGACCAGCGCGAGCCGGCCGGCGGCGGCCCAGTCGTCGGCGACCGCGAACTGCTCGTCGCCGAGCTTGACGCCGACCTCGGAGTGCGGCCGCACCGGGTGCGGCCTGGACAGCGACATCGCCATGTCGAGGTAGTCGGCGCCGGCCGCGAACGCACCGTTGAAGATCGGCATCACGAAGCGTGGATCGACCGCGTTCAGTACATGGGTGATGTCGTGCTCGCGGCAGAGGGCGGCCACCGCGTCGGCGGACGACGCGTCCACCCGGGCGGCGACAAATCGATCAGAGCCGGCGGCGGAAACCGCGGCGACCGCGCGGGCCTCGTCGTAATCCGCGACGACGAACCGGTCGTAGAAGTCCCGCCGGGCCGCGATTCTGGTGACGGCGGTGCCGACGCCGCCGGCCCCGACCAGGAGTACACGCATCGAAGCGGCCCTTCTATGACTGAAACCGTTCTTCCTGCACGGTACTGCGACGGAAACCCTTGTCAAGTGGCGCTGAACCTGCGATAAACGCAGATACGCGGAATCTGTCCACACCCCCCACCGCTGTCCGCGGCGAATTCAAGGATGGCACCAATGACCACTTCCGCTCCCCCCTCGACCGCCTCCCGATCGCCTCTGGACAAAGGCCTCAAACTAGGCGCGATCGGCCTGATATCCAGCATCGTCATCGGCGTCGCCTCGACCGCTCCCGGGTACAGCCTCGCCGCCACCATCGGCTACATCGGGCAGGCGGTCGGCACCAAGGGACCGATCATCGTCCTCATCGCCTTCATCCCGATGCTGTTCATCTCGTACGCGTACAAGGCGCTCAACAACGTCGACCCGGACTGCGGGACGACCTTCACCTGGGCGGCGCGGGCGTTCGGTCGGCGTACCGGCTGGATCAACGGCTGGGTCATCGTCGCGGCCGACGTCATCGTGATGGCCAACCTCGCCCAGATCGCCGGCCAGTACAGCTACCAGCTCCTCGGGCTGGACTCGCTGGCCAGCAACGCCTGGGCGACGACGCTCCTCGGCTGCGCGTGGATCCTCATCATGACCTGGATCAGCTGGGTCGGGATCGAGCTCTCCGCCCGTACCCAGGTGATCCTGCTCGGCGTGGAGTTGCTGACCCTGGCGATCTTCTCCGTGATCTGCCTGGTCAAGGTGTACGCCGGGCACGCCGGCAGCCTCGCGATCCACCCGTCGCTGTCCTGGTTCAACCCGTTCGGCGAGGGCATGACCTTCAGCGCCCTGTCGGCCGGCTTCCTGCTCGCGGTGTTCATCTACTGGGGTTGGGACTCGGCGGTCGCGGTCAACGAGGAGACCGACAACAAGGCGGTGACTCCGGGCCGGGCGGCGGTGCTGTCCACGGTGATCCTGCTACTCACCTACGTCATCGTGACCGTGGCGGCGCAGGCGTTCGCCGGGGTCGGCGACAAGGGCATCGGCCTGACCAACCCGGACACCATCGACGATCCGCTCACCGGCATCGGCGAGGCTTCGCTCGGTAGCTGGGGCGCCAAGCTGCTGTTCATCGCGATCCTCTCGTCGGCGGCGGCGTCGACGCAGACCACGATCCTGCCGACCGCCCGGACCACGCTGTCGATGGCGGCGTACAAGGCGCTGCCGAAGATCTTCGGCGACGTGCACCCGCGGTACCAGACGCCCACGTTCTCGACCTGGGCGATGGGCATCGTCTCGGTGGTGTTCTACGCGCTGCTGACCTGGCTGAGCCCGGGCTCGCTGAACGACCTGATCGCCGCGATCGGCCTGCTGATCGCGTTCTACTACGGCTTCACCGGCCTCGCCTCGGCGTGGGTCTTCCGCAAGGAGGCCCGCCACAACGCCAGGGACATGTGGCTGAAGGTGATCCTGCCGCTGTTGGGTGCCCTGATCCTGTTCGCGGCGTTCATCAAGACGGCGATCGACTCGTACGCCACGGACTTCGGCGAGACCGCGCCGCTCGGTATCGGTGGGGTATTCGTCCTCGGCATCGGCTCGATCCTGCTCGGCGTGATCCTGATGATCATCTACAACCTGGTGGCACCGGCCTACTTCCGCGGCGGCACGATGCCCAGCGGCATCTCGGTCGGCGAGCAGGGCGAGGTCATCAACGCCAACTAGAAGCGGGCCGGGAGGGCGCCGGGTACGGGGCCGGCGTCCTCCCAGTCGGGCCGTATCCTCTTCGGAATCATGGGCGACAGTCGTCAAGACCAACGGATTCAGTTGCCAAACGGGGGGTATCGGGTGAGAATCCATGGCGTGACAGAGCCGGTACTAGACGACGTGAACAAGCGGATCATCGAGCAGTTGCAGCGCGACGGCCGCATGTCCTACGCGGGCCTGGCCAAGGTCGTGGGCCTGTCCGAAGCCGCCGTGCGGCAGCGGGTGCAGCGCCTGCTCGACGCCGGTGTCATGCAGATCGTCGCGGTCACCGACCCGCTCATGCTCGGCTTCGCGCGCCAGGTGATGGTCGGTATCAAGGTAACCGGTGACATGCGCCCGGTGGCCGACGCCATCGCCGCGATCCCCGAGGTCGACTACGTCGTCATCTGCGCCGGCGGCTACGACCTCCTCGCCGAGCTGGTGTGCACCGACGACGGCCACCTGCTGCACCTGCTCAACGACACCATCCGGACGATTCCCGGAGTCACCGCCACCGAGACCTTCGTCTACCTGAAGCTCACCAAGCAAACGTACGCGTGGGGTACGAGATGAACGACGAGACCATGTTCGCAGCGGCCCGAGACCACCTCTGGATGCACTTCACCCGACTGTCCGCGTACGCCGCGAGCGACGTGCCCGTGATCGTGCGCGGCTCCGGCCCGTACGTGTACGACTCGGCCGGCAAGCGCTACCTCGACGGGCTGTCCGGCCTGTTCGTGGTGCAGGTCGGCCACGGCCGCACCGAGCTGGCCGAGGCCGCCGCCAAGCAGGCCAGCGAGCTGGCGTACTTCCCGCTGTGGTCGTACGCGCATCCCAAGGCGATCGAGCTGGCCGACCGGCTCGCCGACCTCACCCCCGGCGACCTCAACCGGGTGTTCTTCACCACCGGCGGCTCCGAGGCGGTCGAGAGCGCATGGAAGCTCGCCCGCAGCTACTACAAGCAGGTCGGCAAGCCGATGAAGACGAAGGCGGTCTCGCGGGCGATCGCCTACCACGGCACCTCGATGGGCGCGCTGTCGATCACCGGCCTGCCGGTGCTCAAGCAGGAGTTCGAGCCGCTGGTCCCGTCGACGTCACGGGTACCGAACACGAACTACTACCGGCGTCCTTCCGGCGCCGGAGAGACGCCGGAGGAGTTCGGCATCTGGGCCGCCGACCGGATCGCCGAGGCGATCGAGTTCGAGGGTCCGGACACGGTCGCCTGCGTGTTCCTGGAGCCGGTGCAGAACGCCGGTGGCTGCTTCCCGCCGCCACCCGGGTACTTCCAGCGGGTCCGCGAGATCTGCGACACGTACGACGTGCTGCTCGTCTCCGACGAGGTGATCTGCGCGTTCGGCCGGCTCGGCGAGTACTTCGGCGCCAACCGGTACTCCTACCAGCCCGACATCGTCACCTGTGCCAAGGGCATGACGTCCGGGTACGTGCCGCTCGGAGCCATGATCGCGAGCGAGCGCCTCGCCCAGCCGTTCCTGCGCGGTACGAGCTGGTTCGCCCACGGCGTCACGTACGGCGGGCACCCGGTCGCCGCCGCGGTCGGCCTGGCCAACCTGGAGATCTTCGAGCGGGAAAACCTCAACGGCCACGTCCGCGCCAACTCGGACCTGTTCCGGTCCTATCTGGAGCGGCTGCTCGACCTGCCGATCGTCGGCGACGTGCGCGGCGACGGCTACTTCTTCGGCATCGAACTGGTCAAGGACAAGGCGACCAGGGAGACGTTCGACGACGACGAGTCGGAGCGGCTGCTGCGCGGGTTCCTGTCGAAGGCACTCTTCGACGCCGGCCTGTACTGCCGCGCCGACGACCGCGGCGACCCGGTCATCCAGCTCGCCCCACCACTGATCTGCGAGGAGTCGCATTTCGCGACCATCGAGCAGATCCTGCGCGCGGTGCTCACCGAGGCGTGGACGCGCATCTGACGCCGTCCTTCTGGCTGTCCACGTTGGACAGTCAGGTGACGACCCGGCCCACCCTACCCGGCGATCGCGATGTGGACGTCGCGATCGTCGGGGCCGGGTACACCGGCCTGTGGACCGCGTACTACCTGGCCGCCGCCGATCCGTCGCTGCGGATCGCGGTGCTGGAGGCCGGGTACGCCGGCTTCGGCGCCTCCGGTCGCAACGGCGGCTGGTGCTCCGGCCTGTTCCCGGTCTCCGTCTCCGCCCTCGCCCGCCGCTACGGCCGGGACCGCGCGGCCGCGCAGTGCCGCGCGCTCGCCGACACCGTCGATGAGGTCGGCCGGGTTACGGCCGCCGAGGGGATCGACTGCCACTACGCCAAGGGCGGCTCGGTCACGCTGGCCCGCTCGCCCGCGCAGCTCGCCCGGGCCCGGGCGGCCGCGGCCGAGGCGTCATCGTACGGCCTGTCCCTCGATCTGCTGGGACCCTCGGCGGCGGCGCGGCACTGCGGCGCCACGCGGGTCCTCGGCGGCACGTACACGCCGCACTGCGCCGCCATCCACCCGGCGCGCCTGGTGCGCGGCCTGGCTGATGCCGTTTCCCGGCGCGGCGTGGCCATCTACGAGGGCACCAGGGCGACATCGCTAGGGCCTGGGCGGGTGGTCACCGACCGCGGGACGGTCCGGGCCGACGTCGTGGTCCGGGCGCTCGAGGGGTACACGGCCCGCCTGCCCGGTCTGCGCCGTGTGCTCGCACCCGTGTACTCGCTGATGGTCGCCACGTCGCCGCTGCCGGCCTCGTTCTGGGCGCGGGCCGGGCTGGCCCGGCGGGAGACGTTCACCGACTTCCGGCATCTGATCATCTACGGCCAGCGCACCTCGGACGACCGGCTCGCGTTCGGCGGCCGGGGCGCGCCGTACCATTTCGGGTCGGCGGTCCGGCCTTCGTTCGACCGCTCTCCCCGGGTCTTCGCCGCTCTGCGCGGCGTGCTGCGTGACCTGTTCGACGCGGACCTGCCGATCGAGTACACCTGGGGCGGTCCACTGGGGATCCCCCGGGACTGGATGCCCTCGGTCGGCCTGCGCGACGGGGTCGGCTGGGCCGGCGGCTATGTGGGGGACGGCGTCGCGGCGGCCAACCTCGCCGGGCGTACCCTGTCGCATTTGATCTTAGGGGTTGACAGCGACCTGGTGCGATTACCGTGGGTGGGACACCGCTCCCGGAGGTGGGAACCGGAGCCGGTGCGCTGGCTGGGCATCAACACCGTGCTGCGCTGGACCGCCGCGCGCGACCGCCTCGCGTCATGATCGCCACAACTTCCCGGAAACTGTTGCCTCAGCCGACCCGGGAGGCCACAACTTCCGGGAAGTTGTGCCGATCATGGGTCAGCGGCCGGGCGGGATGACGCGGAGGTGGCCGCGGCGGCCGACGTGTTGGCCGAGGTCGCCGCTCGGGTCGTCGCGCTGGGCCGGTGGTCGGGCCGCCTCCCGGACCGCCTCGGCGAGCGCGACCAGGTCGTCGGTGCTCGGAGGCGGCGGTTCGAACTCTCCGTCATGGCGGACCAGTGCCCAGCCGCGCGGCGTGGTCAGGCTGCGTGCATGCTGCTCGCACAGGTCGTACGAGTGGGGCTCGGCGAACGCGGCCAATGGACCGACCACCGCGGTCGAATCGGCGTAGACATAGGTCAGCGTCGCGACGGGCTGCCGGGGGCAGCCATTGCGGGAGCAACGCCGTGGTGACCTCACGGCGGAACGTTATCGCCCCGCACCGAGCGCCGGCCGGTCGTGGCGCCGCGACACGCCGAACCTGCGATGATCACGAATGGGCATCGCCCGGCGGCCCGCTTCGCGCCGCCGGCCGCAGCCGGCCCGGAGTCGAGGGCGCGCGAGCGGCGGGGCGGTGCCTGGACTGAGGAGCGAAGCGACGAGGGAAGGCGGCGCCTCAAAGCCGCCGCGAGCCGCGCGAGCGGAGCGAGCGCCGGCAGTTCAGCGCCCGAGCGGAGGGTCGGCTACCGGCCGGATCAGAGGCGCGAAGCGCGCGCGAGCGGAGCGAGCGCCGACAACACAGCCGCGCGGGCGGCGCGAACGCCGACAACAGGGCGCTAGTCTGGCGGCGTGACCAGTCCCGACCACCGCCGAAGCGGTCCTGGCCGGCGAGGCCGCGACCGCCACGGGCGGGGGCTGCGCGGCCGGCTCGTGCCGGCGTCCGCACCACTCTCGCGTACCCGTGCCGAGATCTTTGATGACCTTGTCCTGGACACCGTCGAAGTGCTCGAACAGCGGTTCGCCAAGGAGTTGGCCGGGGTGGAGTTCGCCGTCGAGGACGTGCCGCCCGACCTGAACGTGTACGACTCGGATGTGCTGGAGGACGGCGAGGTGCCGTTGGCCCGGCTGCTCCCCGGGCGCCCGGGGAGGCATGGCGTGCCGCCGCGGATCGTGCTGTACCGGCGGCCGTTGGAGTTCCGGGCCGCCGACCGGGAGGACCTGGCCGACCTGGTTCACGACGTGATCGTCGAGCAGGTCGCCAACCTTCTCGGGGTGGCTCCCGAAGACCTGGACTGATCATGACGGAGGGCGGGCACCCGGGGTGGTCCCGGACACCCGCCCTCGCGAGCTCCTCTGTGGTCCCGCCTGCTAAGCGGCCCGACGCTTGAGCTTGCGACGCTCGCGCTCAGAAAGCCCACCCCAGATGCCGAAGCGCTCGTCGTGGCCGAGTGCGTACTCCAGGCAATCGCCCTTTACGTCGCACCGCGAGCAGATGCGCTTGGCCTCGCGGGTGGAGCCCCCCTTCTCGGGAAAGAACGCCTCCGGATCGGTCTGCGAGCACAGTGCGCGCTCCTGCCACTCCGGCGCGTTACCTAGCAGGTCGGCCACAACACCTTGGCCGTCCATGAGCGTGCCTCCTTCTTGCGCGCCGGACGATGTCCGACGCAACCCCCCACGCGGAAGGCGCATCCTCCTACTTACAGCGCGTTCCGATTTGCACGAAACACGACGCTTTGCAGCGCCCCTCTTGAACATCCCCAGTGAAATTACACGCGTGTAATGCTCGCGCCGTCAAGCGGAACCTGATAAATAGGCCCGTCCTGACGACCCACTGCTGAACGCTCGTCCCCGCCCGGTTCGCCCGTTGTGGACCCGGCCGATTCTCGCGACGCCGTACGGATATCGACCCAGGCGGCGTACAGGTAACGGCCCTCGTCGGCGTGGCGTTCGGCGTGTCGTGGCGGAGAGTCCCCGTGATCGCCGCAACTTCCCGGAAGTTGTTGCCTCAAACCGGGTCGGAGGCCACAAGTTCCGGGAAGTTGTGGCGATCTAGACCGTCGCGTAGGTGGTGGTGCGCTCCCGGGCCGGCCGTCCGGCGGCGGCCGCGATCCGGTGCAACTGCTCGACCGTACGGGCGGAGCCGTGCTCGCTTCCCGCCATCCGCGAGATGGTCTCCTCCATCAGCGTGCCGCCGAGGTCGTTGGCGCCGCCCCGGAGCAGCGTCACCGTACCCTCGTCGCCGAGCTTGACCCAGGAGCACTGGATGTTGGCGATGCGACCGTGCAGCAGGATCCGGGCCATCGCGTGTACCGCCCGGTTGTCCCGCATGGTGGGCCCGGGCCGGGCGATGCCGGCGAGGTAGATCGGCGCGTTGTGGTGGACGAACGGCAGCCCGACGAACTCGGTGAACCCACCGGTGCGGTCCTGGATGCCGGCCAGCACCCGGAAATGGCCCAGCCAGTGCCGCGGGTTGTCGACGTGCCCGTACATCATCGTGGAGCTGGACCGGATCCCCAGCTCGTGCGCGGTGCTGACCACCTCGACCCAGGTGGCCGCGGGCAGCTTGCCCTTGGTCAGCACCCAGCGCACCTCGTCGTCGAGGATCTCGGCCGCCGTGCCGGGGATCGTGTCGAGCCCGGCCTCGCTTGAGAACCGACAGCCACTCCCGGATGGACACACCCGCCTTGGCGGCGGCAGTGACGATCTCCATCGGGCTGTACGCGTGGACGTGCATTCCCGGCACCCGGGTCTTGATCGCCCGGACCAGCTCGGGATAGCTGGACACCGGCAGCTTCGGATCGATGCCGCCCTGCATGCAGACCTCGGTCGCGCCGAGCCGCCACGCCTCCTCGGCCCGGTCGACGACCTGCTCGACGGAGAGCCGGTACGCGTCGGCGTCCCGCTCCCGCTGGGCGAACGCGCAGAAGCGGCACCCGACGTAGCACACGTTGGTGAAGTTGATGTTGCGGTTGACCACGTAGGTCACGTCGTCGCCGACCGCGTCGCGGCGCAGGTCGTCGGCGATGCGGGCCAGCTCGTCCAGCGCCGGCCCGTCCGCGGTGAACAGGGCGAGCGCTTCGACCTCGTGGTCGAGCAGGGAAGCCGGGTCGGTTTCCGCCCGCCGCAGCGCGGCCTTCACATCTCCGTCCAACCGCTGCGGCGCCGTGTCCACATGGGACGCGATCGATGCCCAGTCGCCGTACACCGAGTCGAAGTCGCCCCGCCGGTCGGCGCTGCGGCCGGTGGTGTCGATGGTGGCGAACAGGTCGGTGCGGCCGGCCTGTTCGTAACCGCCGTCCGGCTCCTGCCACGGCTTGCCGGACGGACGGGCGTCCTCGAGGGCCAGCCCGGTCGACGGGTCGGCCAGCGCCGCCACGTGCCCCCAGACCCGTGGGTCGATCCAGGTTTCGGCGCGTTTCACGTACTCCGGATAAACGGTGAGCCGCTCGTGCAGTGCGAATCCCGCGGCGGCCGACCGGCGTGCCAGCTCATCGATCTGCGGCCACGGCCGCTCCGGGTTGACATGGTCCGGAGTGAGCGGCGACACGCCGCCCCAGTCGTCGATGCCGGCGCGCAGAAGCAGCGCGTACTCGCCCTCGATGAGGTTGGGCGGCGCCTGGATGCGGGCCTTGCGGGCCGAGGACGAGCCGGGCCACCGCGACGGTCGCGGCCAGGTCGTGCAGCTCGGCGTCGGGCATGCCGCGCATCGCGGTGTCCGGCTTGGCGCGGAAGTTCTGCACGATGACTTCCTGGATGTGCCCGTACTCGCGGGCGATCCGGCGGATCGCGAACATCGACTCGGCCCGCTCGGCGCGGGTTTCGCCGATGCCGATGAGGATGCCGGTGGTGAACGGGACGCCGACCCGGCCGGCGTCTTCGAGCACGCGCAGCCGGACGGCGGGTTCCTTGTCGGGCGAGCCGTAGTGCGGTCCCTTCGGGTCCCACCACAGCCGCGTAGCGGTTGTCTCCAGCATCATGCCCATGCTGGGTGCGACCGGCTTGAGCCGCTGCAACTCCGCCCACGACATGACACCCGGGTTGAGGTGCGGCAGCAGGCCGGTCTCCTCGAGCACCGCGATCGCGCTGGCGCGCAGGTAGTCCAATGTGGACTCATAGCCCCGCTCGTCGAGCCACGTGCGCGCCTGCGGCCACCGGTCCTCGGGACGGTCGCCGAGCGTGAACAGCGCCTCCTTGCAGCCGAGGTCGGCGCCCTGCTTCGCGATGGCCACGACCTCGTCGCGGTCGAGGTACGCCGCCGGCAGCCGGTGCGGCACGGTCACGAACGTGCAGTAGTGGCACCGGTCCCGGCAGAGCCGGGTGAGCGGGATGAAGACCTTTTTCGAGTACGTGACGATGCCGGCCCGGCCAGCGTCGGCGAGACCCGCGTCGCGCACCCCGGCCGCGACCGCGAGTAGCTGGTCGAGCTGGTCACCCCGGGCACCGAGCAGGACGGCGGCCTCGGCCTCGTCGAGCGGGCGCCCGTCCGACGCGCGGCGTAACGCCCGCCGGATGGCGCTGTCGGTGGGCATGCTTGGTGGCAGTTCCGAACCGGTGCTCACCCGAGCAACAGTAGGCCGTGATCCGGGGCGCGGCGGGTCAGGGCTGGCTCCAGCGTTGGGTCGGCTCCTCGGGACCGGTCGGCGGCTGGATGACCTGGGTACGCTGCGCGTCGTCCTCGTCGCTGTCGGCTTGGTGGTGGCTCGGCTGGCTCGGCGCGGCCGGCTGAGCCGGCGGCGTCGGCGGCGCGGACGTCGGCGGCGCGGACGTCGGCGGCGCGGATCTGGCCGGCGGGTGTCGCCGGGTTCGCGTACGCGGCGAACGGCGAGCTCACGTCGGCCTGCGGGGGCGGCGCCTGGTATCCCGGCTGGGCGTACGGCGGCTGGAACGCGCCGGTCGGACCGCCGTAGTGCGGCTGGGTGGGCGCGTAGGTGGGATGGGTGCCGCTCGGGCCGGCCCAGCCGGGCTGCGGCGGTCCGTACGGCTGCGGCGGCGGCTGCTGCTGGTACTGCTGCGGGTACCCGGGCTGGCCGTACGCGTACGGGTAACCGGGCTGCGGGTAGCCCGGCTGCTGCGGGTACCCGGTCGGGGCCGGCTTCACCCCGGCGTACATGCCCTGGAAGACCTGGTACACGGCGAGCGCGGCGACCGCCAGGACGGCCAGCCAGGCGCCCCGGATCAGGAACATCTCGAGTGCCCGCCGGGGCGAGCTGAGCCCGTTGAACGTGGTGCTGCTGGTGAGCCCGTGCAGGAAGCCGGCCAGCAGGCACACCAGGCCGAAGACGGCGGACACCCCGTACTCGACGAGCGCCCCGACCGTGATCAGCCTGGCCTGCGCGAGGACCGGCTTGACATGCGTGGCGAGGAGCACCGCGAGCAGCGGGAACGTGACGGACACCACGCCGACGAAGGTGCCGAACGAGGAATCCACGCCGTTGAGGAAGTTGGCCGACCAGTCCTGGAAGATCGCGAGCAGGTCGACGACGGCGAACAGCAGGGTCACCCCGTTGACGACCAGCAGAGCGAAGGCGGCGGGCTGGCGTAACGGCAGGGTGTACCGGCTCGCGTCCTTCTCGTCGGCGGCACCGGCCGGGCTGCTGGCCTGGCCGGGCGGCGCGGACGCCGGGGTCTCGCTCGGTTGGCTGGTCACCGCTGCCTCCCAGACGTGTCGGCGATCGGTACGGACGAGAGCCTAGTGCCCCAGCCGCACGGCGGACCCGGCAGGCCGATGTCAGACCCGTGCGTAAGGATGGCAGGCATGCGGATCGTTGTACTGGCCGGCGGCATCGGCGGGGCGAAGTTCCTCGTCGGCGTGCGGGCGCTGGCGCGGCAGACCGGCGCCGAGGTGACCGCAGTGGTCAACGTCGGCGACGACGTCACCCTGCACGGCCTGCGCATCTGCCCTGACCTCGACAGCGTGATGTACACGCTGGGCGGCGGCGCCGACCCCGAGCGGGGTTGGGGCCGCCAGGGTGAGACCTGGACGGTCAAGGAGGAGCTGGCCGCCTACGGCGCCGAGCCGTCCTGGTTCGGCCTCGGTGACCGTGACATCGCCACCCACCTGGTGCGGACGAGGATGCTCGACGCCGGCTATCCGTTGTCCGCGGTGGTCGAGGCGCTGTGCGACCGGTGGCAGCCGGGCGTTCGCCTGCTGCCGGCCACCGACGACCGGGTGGAGACCCACGTCGTGGTCGACACAGAACCGTCGAAGACCGCGGCCATCCACTTCCAGGAGTGGTGGGTGCGGCACCGGGCGGCGCTGCCCGCCGAGCGTTTCGTCTTCGTCGGGGCCGAGGCGAGCAGGCCGGCGGCGGGTGTGCTCGACGCGCTGTCCGCCGCCGACGTCATCCTGGTCGCGCCGAGCAACCCGGTGGTCAGCATCGCGCCGATCCTGGCCGTCGGCGGTCTGCGCGAGGCGTTGAAGGCGCCGGTCGTCGGCGTCTCCCCGATCATCGGCGGCGCGCCGGTGCGCGGGATGGCCGACAAATGCCTGGCCGCGGTCGGGGTCGAGTGCAGCGCGGCCGGCGTGGCCGGGCTCTACGGCGCGCGTACGACCGGCGGCCTGCTCGACGGCTGGCTGGTCGATCCGGTCGACGAGGGGGTCGGCGCGCCAGGCCTCCGGGTCGAAACGCACGACCTGTGGATGCGAGACGAGGCGTCCACCTCGCGGATCGCGCGGGCGGCGCTGGAGGTCGCGGGTGCTTGAGATCCACCCGGTCGCCGGGATCGGTGAGGTCGAGCCGGGCGCCGATCTCGCCGCGCTGATCATGGCCGCCGCGCCCTGGATCGTGGACGGCGACGTGCTGGTCGTCACCAGCAAGATCGTGAGCAAGGCGGAGGGCCGGCTGGTCGAGGTCCCCGCCGACGGGCCGGCCCGCGACGCCGCCCGCGACGCGGTCGTGGCCGCGGAGACCGTCCGTACCGTCGCCAGCCGCGGCCCGACCCGCATCGTCCAGACCCGGCACGGGCTGGTGATGGCGGCGGCCGGCATCGACGCGTCCAACGTGACGCCCAACCGGCTGGTCCTGCTGCCGGTCGATCCGGACGCGTCGGCCCGGGCGCTGCGGTCGGCGCTGCGGGAGCGCTATGGCCGGCGGGTGGCGGTCATCGTCACCGACACGATGGGCCGGCCGTGGCGGGTCGGGCAGACCGACGTGGCCATCGGCGCGGCCGGCGTGCCGGCGATCCGCGACTACCGGGGCGAACGGGACCCGTACGGCAACGAGCTCCAGGTCACCCAGATGGCCGTGATCGACGAGCTGGCCGGGGCGGGCGAGCTGGTCAAAGGCAAACACGACGGCGTCCCGGTCGCGGTGGTCCGTGGGTTCACCGGCGGCGTGGCCGAAGCCGACGACGGCCCGGGGGCCCGCGAGCTGGTGCGCGAGGCCGAGCTGGACCTGTTCTCGCTGGGCACCGCCGAGGCTCGGGCGCTGGGGCGCGCCGACGCCGCCGCACTCACCGATCCGGCCGCGTTCGCGGGCACACCGGTCGACCCGGATCTGGTCGCGGCGGCGCTGTCCGCGGTCGGTGCGGCGTTCGTGCACGTCACCGATCCGGGGGTACGCGACAAGCTGCGCGACCTGGCTCCCGTCGGCGCCGTCGAGGTGGTCGTGCCGCACGTGCCGGCCGGCGCCGACCGGTGGACGGTGGCCGGGGCGGGTGCGCTGGTGCACCGGCTGCGGGCGGCGCTCGCCGCGGCCGGCCTGGCGACGGCCTGGGTCGACGCCGACCGCGAGGCCGTGGTCTCCCTCGTCGAGCTGCCCGCCGGCACCGACCCGCTCGGCCTCCTGGCCGTAGGCGCGCCTTGATCGGCACAACTTCCCGGAAATCGTTGCCTCAGCAGGGTCCGGAGACCACAACTTCCGGGAAGTTGTGACGATCTCGAACTCCTAGACGTGGGTGGAGTTGCCGCGTTCCTTGAGGTTGTCGACCAGCTTCTTGACGTCCTGGGCCCGGTCGCGCGGACACACCAGCAATGCGTCCGGCGTGTCCACGATGATCAGATCGCTCACCCCGACGGCCGCGACCAGTCGGCCGGACCGCGGTACGACCACGGTGCGGTCGGCGTCCTGGAGCATCACGTCGGACTTGCCACCGGCACCGTCGTCGGCCTCGATGACGACGTTGCCCCGCTCGTCCCGCTCCAGCACGTCACCGAGCGTGTGGAAGTCGCCGACGTCGTTCCAGCCGAAGCCGCCGGGCACGGTGCCGACCAGGCCGGCGGCCGCCGCGCCCTCCATCACCGCGTAGTCGACCGAGATCTTCGGCAGTGTCGGCCAGACCTCACCGAGGACGCGCTCCCGTTCGGTGGTGCCCCAGGCGTGCGCGATCCGCATCAGGCCGGCGTGCAGTTGCGGCTGCTGGCGGCGCAGCTCGGCCAGGAACGTGTCGACCCGCCAGATGAACATGCTGGCGTTCCAGAAGTACCGGCCGGACTCCACGTACGAGACGGCGAGATCGTACGGCGGCTTCTCGGTGAACTCCTCGACCTGGCTCACCGGCCCCTCGCCGACGGCGTTGCCACAGCGCAGGTACCCGTACCCGGTCTCCGGGTGGGTCGGCGTGATCCCGATCGTCATCAGCAGCCCGGACTCGGCGCCCTCGACCGCCGCGCGGACCGCGGAGGCGAACGCGTCGATATCGCGGACCAGGTGGTCGGCGGCGAAGGAACCCATCACGGCGTCGGGGTCGCGCATCGCGATGATCGCGGCGGCGAGGCCGATCGCGGCGCACGAGTCGCGGGGTGACGGCTCGACGAGGATGTTGGCGTCGGGCAGCGCCGGAAGCTGACGGGCCACCGCGGCGGCGTGGGCGACGCCGGTCACCACGTATGTCGACTCCGGCTCCACCAGCGCGCCCAGTCGCTCGACCGTGGCCTGCAACAGCGTGGCTGACGTGCCGGTCAGCGCGTGCAGGAACTTGGGGTAACCGGCCCGCGACAGGGGCCACAACCGGGTGCCGCTGCCGCCAGCGGGAATGACCGCGTAGAACACGTCGCCCATCATGCCGAGGTCGACAAATCGACGCTCGCCCGGGGTGCCGCTCAGCGCATCGCGCGGCCGTGCACGCCGACCGCGCCCACCCCGCCGGAAGCCGCCGCTCGCGACCAGGCGGCCAGGTGCACCTCGGCACTCATCTCCCAGGTGAATTCCTTGGCCCGGTCGACACCCGCCTTGGCGAGCGCGGCGCGGCGCGGCTCGTCGTCGAGCAGCGCGCTCAGGTCGCGGGAGATCTCGTCGGGAGTGAACCCGGTGTATGCGACCGCGTCGCCACCCACCTCGGGCAGCGACAGCCTCGGCGTGGTCAGCACCGGCGCGCCGCACGCCATGGCCTCCAGGATGGGCAGGCCGAACCCTTCCCCGTAAGACGGGTAGCAGGCGACCAGGGCGCCACCCAGGAACCCGGGCAGGTCGGCATAGCGCAGGTAGCCGGGGCGCAACAGGCGCAGGTGCGGGGGCACCTCGCTGACCGCCTGGTCGATCTCGTCGTCGTGCCCCTGGCCACCGGCCACGACCAGGGCCGGCGGGTCCTCCCGGTCGCGCGCCGCCGCCGCCCAGCCGCGCACGAGGCTGGGCACGTTCTTGCGCGGCTCCTTGGCGCCGAGGAACGCCACGTAGGGCGTGCCGCCGAGGCCGAGACGGGCCCGCACCCGGGCCTTCTCGTCTTCGCTCGGCACGTGGAACGCCTGCGCGTCGACCCCGTGGTAGGCCACGTCGATGCGGGTCGGATCGGCGTCGAGCAGCCGGATCAGCTCGTCGCGGGTGGCCTTGCTGGGCACGATCACCCGGGCCGCCCGGCGCAGCGAGGTCTTGATCGCCGACCGGAAGAACGTCCGGCGGGACTTGTCGTAGTGCTCCGGCTCGGTGAAGAACGTCGCGTCGTGCACGGTGACCGTGACCGGGCAGATGGCCCGCAGCGGACACGTGTAGAACGGCGAGTGCAGCACCTGCGCGCCGACCTGCTGGCCGAGCAGCGGCAGGCCGGTCTGCTCCCAGGCCAGCCGGGCCGGCCGGTGCGCCGCCGCGGCCGGCGCGGCGATCACCTTCGCCGACGGCAGCAACCGGCCGTAGCGCTCGGCGTCGGTGCGCTGGCAGACCACCGCCAGGTCGGTGTCCATCTTGCCCAGCGCGCCGAGCAGGCCGTCGACATAGCGCCCGACGCCGCCACGATCGGCCGGGACGCTTGTGGCGTCGACTAGCACGCGGGGTGGACGGCCGGCGGTCACGGGGCAGCTCCTCGCAGTCGTTGCGGTGCGCACCAACTCCACTCCGTTCGGTGACGCTCCGCTTCATCCGCCGAGCGCCGGCCGAAGCCGGCAGTGGGCCGAGTCGAGTGGGTGCACGCGGTTCGGCATCTGCTCGCCAGCCTACTGCTCCAGGCCCACCGCTCGATGTCCACAACGCGTACCCGGCAAGGAATCGGCAAAACAGTTACCCCAATGTCGTCGGCACGTCACCGATAGTGCCGACCGGATAACTGACCAGCCCACCCGCACCGCGGATCTGCCAACTGCCCGCATGCCACACCGCCAGGTCGGCCCTGCCGTCACCGTCGTACTGGCCCGGCACCGGGACATCTCCCGCCGCCCCGAAGGACACCGGAGGTCTGCCCCGGAAGAACCAGCGGTACGACGTCGTCGACCAGGTCGCCGGGTCGGCCTTGCCGTCGCCGTCGTAGTCCGCCGGCACCGGGATGTGCCACGACTCGCCGAGGCTGATCCGGCCGACCCCGTTGATCAGCCACAACCCGCCCCGGTACACGGCCAGGTCGGCCCGCCCGTCGCCGGTGTAGTCGGCGGGCACCGGCTTGTCGCCGGCCCGCCCGTACCCGGTGTCCCGCCCGCCCCGGACGTGCCACGTGCCGGTCTTCGGTGTCCAGGTCGCCGGGTCGGCCCGCCCGTCGCCGTCGTAGTCGGCGGGCACCGGTACGTCGCCACGATGCCCCAGCACCAGGCCCTCGGTGGTGCCGCCGCTGGAGTTGTGGATCGTCCAGACACCGGTCGACGGCGTCCAGGTCGCGACGTCCCGCTCGCCGTCGCCGTCGTAGTCGGCCGGCACCGGCACGTCCCCCGGCCGGCCGGTCCATTCCGGCGCGTCCTGCCCCAACTCGGTGAACGCGGCCTTCGCCGGCGTCCACACGGCCAGCGTGCGGCGCATCGTCTCCGGCCGCGACCAGCTACCCATCAGGGTGTAGGCGCGGTCCCGCAGCTCGGGCAGGACCGCCGGCACCGCCTGATCGGCGGCGAAAACCCGCGGTACGGTCACGGTCGCGAGCACGGGCGCCTTTTCCGGGTACTGAGTCCTGAGCGTCCGCGGCGCCTTCTTCGCCCGGCGCGCCGGGTGCGCCTGCCGGTGCGTGGCGGCCTTCGCCTTGGTCGGCGCCTTCTTGGGGTCCGCCTTGGTCGCCGGTTTGGCGGTGGCCCCCGGTGTCGGGGTCGCGACAGGCTTGGTGGGCCTGGCCGCGGGCGCCGGCCTACCCGGCCGCGCCGGCTTGGTAGGCGGGGCGCCCGGCGCCGGAGCCTTCCCGGCGTACGGCGTGGCCCCCGTGCACTCGGCCCGGTCGGCGACCGGCGGCGGCCCCGGTACCGGCGGCTTGGCGGCAGCCTGGCCCGCGCCCAGGGCCGTCGCCGGCGCACCACCAGAACCGGCCGCCTGGTGGACGTCGGCCGGCGCCGGCCCGGCAGCCGGGCCCGCCTTGGCCGACACCGGTGCGGCGGTCGCCGGGGCAACCCGCACCGGCACCGGGCCGGTCGACGGCACCCGCGTGTCGCCGCGTGGATCGACGGCTGGGCCGATGGACAGCTTCCAGGCGACGTACCGGGCGGTGGCCTCCACCTCGGGGCCGGGCGCGGCTCCGGACCCGCCGAGCACGCCGATCCCGGCGGTCTCCACGTTGCGGCCCGGGGTGTGCGCGCCGACGACGGCCCGGGACAGCCCGCCGTAGCGGCCCTCCCACAGCCGGCCGAACCGGTCCACCAGCACGTTGTCGCCGATGTCGCCCCAGCCCCGGCTCACCGCGTCGTAGTAGTACAGGGCCCGCAGGATCCCCGGCACGTCGGTCTCCGCGTAGTCGCCGCCGATCGGCTGGTCGTGCCAGGCCAGCGCGCGTACCGCCGAGGTGTACCGGGGTGGCCAGCTCATCAGCCGCTCGTCGGCGCCCCACTCGGCCCGGGTGTGGATGGGCGGCCGGGCGACCCGGGTCGCGTCGACCGAGGCGGCCGTCACCGGTGGGACCGGCACCGCGTCCCCGGGCGCCGCCCGCGGGTCGATCAGGTCGACCGCCATGTCGTCCGGTGTGGACTCACCGGCGGCGGCGACCGTCACCTGCACGGCGTCGCTGGTGCCGAGCCAGAGAAGCTGGGCTCCTTCCCGTACCCCCGTCTTTTGATCGTCGAAACCCCCCGCGGAGCCGGCGGTGTGCCACGGACCCCAGGCACCCTGGCCGGTCCGGCCGCGGACCGCGACGGCGACCGGGCCGACCACGCCGGTCCAGGTCACGCCCACCGCGCGAAACGGCGGCAGGCCGGCCTTGGTCAGGCTGAGCGAGCGCTGGGTGGCGCCGGCCAGCGGCACCCCGTCGGGAATGCCCGAACGGGCGACCGCGTCGGTGGCGGGCGCGTCGAAGCGGCCCAGCCGCAGCCGGACCGCACCGGGCGCCACGCCGGCCGGGACCGGCCCGACGATGCCGCTGCCGACCGCGCCGCCGCCGGCCACCCCGTGCGCGGTCGCGGCGGTCGACGAGCCCTCGCCGCGCCCGATCCCGGCCACCACGAACGGCAGCAACGCGGCGACGACGAGGGCTGCCCGGAACACTCGGTATCGTCGCCAGAAGGCCGCCACGCCGTTCACCCACCCACCACCCATTAGTCCGTTTTGGAGCGTCTTGTGGATATATCTGCCGAACGCGCTTTTGGTAACGTGGCGGCGCTCTTCGGGGCAGCGGTGTCCGTCGACCCGGCGCGCCCGCTGCTCACGTACTACGACGACGCGACCGGCGAGCGCACCGAGCTGTCCGGCGTGACGCTGGACAACTGGGTGGCGAAGACGGCGAACCTGCTGGTCGACGGCTGCGGCCTCGGTCCCGGCGACCGGGCGGCCGTGCTGCTCCCCGCGCACTGGCAGACCGCCGCCGTGCTGCTCGGGGCGTGGGCGGCGGGCGTCGAGGTGGTCACCGCCGACCCCGACGTGGTGTTCGTCGCGGCCGACCGGCTCGACGAGGCCCCGAAGGCGGCCGACCGGTTCGTGCTCGGCCTGGCCCCGATGGCGCTACCGCTCCGCGACGTGCCGGCCGGCTTCGCCGACTACGTCGCCGAGGTGCGCGGCCACGGCGACCACTTCCGGCCGGCGATCCCGGTGCGCCCGACGGACCCCGCCGTGGCCGGCACGACACATGCGGACCTGTGCGGGGCCGCCCAGGCGGTCGCGGCCCGCTTGGGGATCGGTCCGCATGATCGGGTACTGGTGACCGCCCGTCCCGATCCCCTGGAGTGGCTGCTCGCGCCGTTCGCGGTGGGCGCGTCGACGGTCCTGTGCGCGCACCTCGACCAGTCGAAGCTCGCCGCCCGGCAGGAGTCCGAGCGGGTCACCCGGATCCTGCCCTGATCGGCACAACTTCCCGGAAGTTGTTGTCTCCGACGGGGTCTGAGGCCACAACTTCCGGGAAGTTGTGCCGATCACCGGTTCTTCGCCAACTCCTCGAAAACCGTCAGCGACTCGGGGTTGGCCAGGGCGCCCTTCGCGGCCGCCCGCTCCACCGGGGTGCCGGTCAGGATCCGCTTCACCGGCACCTCCAGCTTCTTGCCGGACAGGGTGCGCGGCACCGCCCGTACCCGGAAGATCTGGTCCGGGACGTGCCGGGGCGACAGCGCGCTACGGAGCTCGCGCGCGATCCGGCCGCGCAGCTCGTCGTCGAGTTCGCGGTCGCCGTCGAGCACCACGAACAGCAGCAGCTCACCCGGGTCTTCGAGGTGGACGACAACGGAGTCGACGATCTCGTCCAGCCCCTCGACCACCGAGTAGAACTCGGCGGTGCCCAGCCGCACGCCACCCCGGTTGAGCGTGGCGTCGGAGCGGCCGGTGATGACGCACGAACCGCGCTCGTCGATGGTGATCCAGTCGCCGTGCCGCCACACCCCCGGGTACACGTCGAAGTACGCCTCGCGGTAGCGCTCGCCCGACCCGTCGCCCCAGAACCCGACCGGCATGCTCGGCAGCGGCGCGGTGATGACCAGCTCGCCCAGCTCGCCGATGACCGGCTTGCCCTCCGCGTTGAACGCCTCGACCTTCGCGCCGAGGGCCCGGCAGGAGATCTCCCCGGCGTACACCGGCAGCAGCGGCACCCCACCGACGAACGCCGTGCACACGTCGGTACCCCCGGAGGCGCTCGCCAGCAGAAGGTCACTCCCGACCGCCTCGTACACCCAGCTGAAGCCCTCCGGCGGCAACGGCGCACCGGTCGAACCGACGCCCCGGATCCGGCTCACGTCGGCGTTCCTCCTGGGCTCGACGCCGGCCTTGCGGCAGGACAGCAGGAACGGCGCCGAGGTGCCGAAGTACGTCATCTTCGTCGCTTCGGCCACTCGCCACAGCTCGCCGAGGTCGGGCACGGCCGGGTTGCCGTCGAACAGCACGATCGCGGCTCCGACGGCCGGCCCGGAGGCGAGGTAGTTCCACATCATCCAGCCGGTCGTGGTGAACCAGAAGAACCGATCCCCCGGGCCGAGATCGTGGTGCAGCGCCAGCATCTTGAGGTGTTCGAGCAGGATTCCACCGTGCCCGTGGACGATCGGCTTGGGCAGCCCGGTGGTGCCGGACGAGTACAGCACGTACAGCGGGTGGTCGAACGGCACCTGCTCGAAGGTGAGCGGCTCATCGGTGGGTGCGGCAAGGTCCGCCCAACTGTCCGGTTTCGACCGGTCTAGATAGGACAGAAGCACGGTGTGCTCCACCGAATGCAACGCCGCCCGGATCGCCGCCACCTCGTCGGTACGGTCGACCGGCTTGTCCCCGTACCGGTACCCATCGACCGCGACCAGTACCTTCGGCGCGATCTGCTGCCACCGGTCGACCACGCTGCGGGTACCGAACTCGGGCGCGCAGCTGGAGAAGGTGGCGCCGAGGCTCGCCGTGGCGAGCATGAGAACGTACGTCTCCGGGATGTTGGGTGCGTACGCGGCGACCCGGTCGCCCCCGCTCACCCCGAGCCTGCGCAGCCCGGCGCGGACCCGCCGGACCTGCTCACGCACCTCGGCGGCGGTCAGCGTGATCGGCGGACGGGTCTGCGAGTGCGCCACGATCGCCGGCTCGTCGTCGGCGATGCCGGGCATCCGCAGGACGTTCTCGGCGTAGTTGAGCCGGGCGCCGGGGAACCACGTAGCGCCGGGCATCCGGTCGTCGGGCAGCGTCGCGGTCGGGTTGACGGCAGCCACGACGCCGAAGTAGTCCCAGATCGAGCGCCAGAACGCCGGCAGGTCGTCGACCGACCACTGCCACAGCGCGGCGTAGTCGTCGAAGTCCAGGTCATGCTCGGTTTTCAGCCACCGCAGGTAGGCCCCGATCCGGCTGCGGTCCCGTATGTCACCCGGTGGCGTCCAGAGCACCTCGCCTGTCATGGCGACAATCCTCGCACGGCCTACGGCACCGCCGGGCCGCCTGTTGCGCTGGGCGCACCGGTATCCCTGGACGCGCTTGCCTGCCTGGCAGCGCCCGCCTCCCTGGAGGCCTGGATCGCCTCCCGGCGGGCCAGCCGGTGCGCCCGACGGATCTCCGCCTCGCGCCACCGCCGGATGTCCTCCTGCGTCTCCGGCAGCACCGGGCGCACCGGCCGCGGCTTGCCGTCCGCGTCCACGCCGACGAACACCAGGTATGCCGTCGCCGCGCCGACCGGCTCGCTGTCAGCCTGGTCCCATCTCTGGGCCACCAGCTTGACGCCGGCCTCCAGCGACGTGGTGCCGGTCCACGCCCCGGCGACGTCATCCATAAACTTCATGATGACTCCACCGTGGACGGTGCCATACCGGTTGACATCGACTGCTGTCATGATGCGGCTGAGCGTTACCCGGGAGTACGAGGTCGGCTTGCCGGGTATCCCAGTCGACGAGTTCTCGCTCATATGAAAAAAGGTACGGTGCCAGCCATGCGACACCTTGGAAGCCTGCTCGCAGCTCTGATCATCGGGCCGGCGGCGTGGATCCTCCTCGCGTACGGCCAGACCGACCTGAAGCCGGCCGGCGACGACAGCCGCTGGCTGGAGAAGGTCGCGTTCCTCGCGGTCGCCGGCCTGCTGGTCGGTCTCATCGCCACCGTCCGCATCTCGCCGCTCGGTCCGGTGGTCGCCGGCGTGGTCTACACCGGCTACGGGATCGCCGCGCTGTGGCGCAAGGACGCGTACGACATGCTGCCCAACACGCTGACCATCGACAATCGGCACGCAGCGCTACATGCGCCCGTGCTCAACGGGAGCGCCATCGTCCTGGGTGTCCTGCTGCTCACCGCGATCATCAGCGTGCGCCGCTGGCAGCGCTGGCCGAAGCCGGGACGTGCGCCGGCTCCGGAGCCGGCACAGGTCCCGGCACAGGTCCCGGCGCACGCCGGCGGGGTGACGCCGGCCGCCGCTGCGGCCGCGGGGGTCGCGGCCACCGGGGTACGGCCATCTCCGCGACACGCGGCCCCCGATGAAGATCACGAGGGTACTGCGGAGTCGGTTGCGGCCGGCGACTTCACCGCGGCGCACCGGGCCGAGGAGCCGTCGGCGGAGCAGGTCGTGGCGAACGGGTACCCGGAGGCGGTTACCGCCCCGGAGCCGTCTTCGAGGGTGGTCGAACCGGAGCCCTCGCCCGCCGCTGAGCCCTCGCCCGCCGCTGAGGCTGCGCCTGCGGCCGAGGCTGCGCCAGGGCCTTCGCCCGCGGCAGAGCCTTCGCCCGTGGCTGAGCCCTCGCCTGCGGCGGAAGCTGGACCGGCCGTGGAAGCTGAACCTGCCGCCGAGGCTGTGCCTGCCCCTCGTGCTGGCGAGCGGGAAGCCGGTGCCGCGCCTGAGGCCGAGGCGAAGCCGGGGGCCGCCGCTGAGCCGGAGGCCGAGGCTGAGCGGGAGGCCGCCGCCAAGCCGGACACCGCCGCCGAGCGGGAGGCCGAGGCTGAGTCCAGTGCTGAGCCGCAGGCCGCCACCCATCCGGAAGCCGCCGCCGAGCCGGACACCGAGGCCGAACCGGAAGCCGAGGCTGAGTCCGACGCTGAGCCAGACGCCGCCCCCGAGCCGGAAGCCGCCCCCGAGCCGGAAGCCGCCCCCGAGCCGGAAGCCGCCCCCGAGCCGGAAGCCGCCGCCGAGCCGGAGCGGCGGCTGGGCACGTCACCGTGGGCCGCGCCACCCCGGCAGTCGCAGCGCTGACCCTCGGGTTCGGCGACAGTCGAGCCGTTTTTCCGTGCCGCGACGCTGGTCCGAGGCGGTACGGTGCCCGCAACCAACGCGTGCGGAGGCTTCTGATGCGTCACCTCGGCAGCATTGTCCTGTCCCTGCTGCTCGCCCCGATCGTCTACGCGCTCACGGGCATCGGCCTGGTGAAGATGATCGACGTCCCGCGGCACCTGTCCGGCCACGACTACGCGACCCTGGGCATCGGCGTCGCCGCGCTGGTCGGCGCCGGTCTCGCGTACGCCGTGCTGGTCATGACCCGGCTCTCGCCGCTCGGTCCGGTGCTGGCCGGCCTCGGCTTCCTGGGCATGACCGCGTGGTACGTCGGCAACCGGTCGTCGTTCACCCGGATCGTCCCGGAAAGTGTGCTCGGGGTACGAGGGGCGGCGTGGGCACCGGCCAGTACGGTGGCGGTTCTCCTGGCGGTGCCGCTGCTGGCGACGATCGTGAGCCCGCGCAGGTGGCGACGCTGGGCCAACCCGCCCGCCGCGGTCGCCGCACCCGGGTACACCCCGCCAGCGGTGACCGGCGACGAGCCGGCGTATCCGGGAGCGCCGCTGTACTCACCGTCGTACTCGCCGTCCCCGGCCTACCCCGGCTCCCCGGCGTACTCGGCCGCCCCGGCGTACCAGTCGAGCGGGTACCAGGCGCCCACGTCGGGAGCGCCGGCGCCCGGGTACTCGGCACCGACCAGCGGCCTGCCGGACCAGTCGAGCGACGCGACCACACCGCTGCCGACATCCGGCCCACCGGCCTGGCCCGTACGCGATGATCCGAACGACCCGGAGTCGACACGCAAGCTGCCCTGACGACCTACTCAGCCCAGGTGGTCGGCGGGTGACGTGTTGAGCAGCCAGGCCAGCGGCATTTTCGCCCGCTCCGCGTATGTCGCGTCGTGGCTGAGTTCGTACAACGTGACCGTCTGCGCCGGGTCCCGGTCGACCACCCAGTAGCGCGGGATGCCAGCTTGCGCGTACTCCTGCCGCTTGACCACCTCGTCGGTCGCCTTGGAGCTGGGCGACACGATCTCGACCGCCAGCAGCAGATCGGCGAGGCTCACCCAGACACCTTTCGGCGGCTCCGCCCACACGGTCAGGTCGGGGATCCGGCCGCCGTCCCCGTCAGGGCTTGGGATCCGGATGCCGACAGCCTGGAGGAGCTGCTCAGCCCGCCAGCCGGCCATCGCGAACCAGACGAGAAGGCGGCTGGCGATCGCGGCGTGCTCCGAGTCCGGCGGCGGCATGATCGACAGGGCTCCCTCGGGGCTCAGCTCATACCGGTGACCGTACTGGTCGGCGTCGTTCATGGCCGCCAGGTCGTCAAGCGTGACGACGGCCGGCATCGCCCTGCCGATCGCTTCCGCAGTCATGCGGTCATCGTACTCAGCCCTTCAGGAGCTGCCTCGCCATCACGATGCGCTGGACCTGGTTCGTACCCTCGTAGATCTGGGTGATCTTGGCGTCGCGCATCATCCGCTCGACCGGGAAGTCCTTGGTGTACCCGTATCCGCCGAGAAGCTGCACGGCATCGGTGGTGACCTCCATCGCCGTGTCGGAGGCGAAACACTTGGCCGCCGCGCCGAAGAACGTCAGGTCGGCGTCGCCGCGCTCGGACCTGGCCGCCGCGGCGTAGGTCAACTCGCGGGCCGCCGCCAGCTTCATCCCCATATCGGCGAGCATGAACTGGATGCCCTGGAAGTCAGCGACGGGCCGGCCGAACTGCTTGCGCTCCTGGATATACCCCTTCGCGAAGTCGAGGGCGCCCTGCCCGATGCCGAGCGCCTGCGCCGCGATCGTGACCCGGGTATGGTCGAGGGTCCGCATCGCGGTCGCGAATCCGGTGCCGGGCGCGCCGATTATCCGCGAGACGGGAATGCGCACATTGTCGAAGTAGACCTCACGCGTCGGCGAGCCCTTGATGCCGAGCTTCTTCTCGGGGGCGCCGAAGCTCACCCCGGAATCGGACTTTTCAACGACGAACGCGGAGATGCCGCGGGCGCCCGCGCCGGGCTCGGTCACCGCGAACACGGTGTAGCACTCCGAGACACCCGCGTTGGTGATCCAGCGCTTGGCGCCGTTGAGCACGTAGTGATCGCCGTCACGCTCGGCCCGGGTCTTCATCGACACCGCGTCGCTACCCGCCTCCGGCTCCGACAGGCAGTAGGAGAACATCGCGCTGCCGGCCGCCACGGCCGGCAGGTACTGCCGTTTCAGCTCCTCCGAGCCGGACAACAACAGTGGCATGGTGCCGAGTTTGTTGACGGCCGGGATCAACGAGGACGACGCGCAGACCCGAGCGACCTCCTCGATCACGATCGCGGTGGCGAGCGCATCGGCGCCGGCTCCCCCGTACTCGACGGGAATGTGCGGTGCATGGAAATCCGCGGCCCGCAGCGCGTCGTAGGAGGCCTGCGGAAACTCACCGGTCTCGTCGGCCGCGGCCGCGTTGGGTGCGACCTTGCCCTCGCAGACCGCGCGCACCGCCTCCCGGATCGCCCCGTGCTCCTCCGGCAGTCGATAGACGTCGAACTCCGCACCCGCCATGGTTCTTGCCCTCCCGAGATGACCTTCGCGCGTGCAAGGATACCGGCGGGTAACAATGGCTCTGAGGCGCGGTTGGAAGTTGCGGACTATCCTCGCCCGAGCGACGTTGCCTCCGGCTGCCCCCGGGCGCCACGCCGGTCCAATCCAATAATGACGTGTTTCCCTTTTGTTCGTAGCGAATTGCAATAGTGACGACACGCTGCGTGACACCCCCACGCAGCCGCCCCTCACACTCGACGGAGACCTGGCGTGACCATCCCGTACCCCAGCACCACACCCGCGGCTGTGACCCCGCCGTCCGGAGCGGCCCGGCCCCGGCTGACCTTCCTCGGCACCGGTTATCTGGGTGCGACGTACGCGATCTGCTTCGCGGAACTGGGCTACGAAGTGCTCGGCTTCGACATCGACAAGGCGAAGATCGCGGCGCTCGCCGACGGTGAGGTGCCGTTCCACGAGCCAGGTCTCGACGAGTTGCTGCGCAAGAACCTCGCGTCCGGGAAGCTGCGGTTCACCACGTCGTACGAGGAGGTGGCGGCCTTCGGCGACGTGCACTTCATCTGCGTGGGCACGCCGCAGCGGGCCGACGGGATGGCGGCCGATCTGTCGTACGTGGAGAGTGCGGTCACCCGGCTCGGCCCGCACCTGCGTCGCAAGGCGCTGATCGTCGGCAAGTCGACGGTACCGGTTGGCACGGCGGAGTGGATCGAGCAGCTCGTCCGCCGGCACGTGCCCGCCGACTCCGGCGTCGAGGTGGCCTGGTCGCCGGAGTTCCTCCAGGAGGGCTTCGCCGTCGAGGACGTGCTGCGACCCAACCGGATCATCTTCGGGGTCAAGAGCGACTGGGCGAACGCGATGCTGTACGCGGCGCACAAGGGCGTGTTCGACCTGGCCATGACCGAAGACCGCGAGGTGCCGGTGGTGGTCACCGACTTCGCCACCGCCGAACTGGTCAAGGTCGCCGCGAACGCGTTCCTGGCCACGAAGATCTCGTTCATCAACGCGATGGCCGAGGTGTGCGAGGCCGCCGGCGCGGACGTCACGCTGCTGGCCCGGGCGATCGGGTACGACTCCCGGATCGGCAACAAGTTCCTGCGGGCCGGCGTCGGGTTCGGCGGTGGCTGCCTGCCCAAGGACATCCGGGCATTCCAGGCGCGGGCCCAGGAGCTGGGGGTCGGCGAGGCGCTACGGTTCCTGCACGAGGTCGACCTGATCAACCAGCGGCGCCGGCAGCGGGTCGTCCAGCTCGCCGCCGAGCTGCTCGACCGGCCGTACGGGCCGGCCGGGCCGGACCTGTCCGGGGTGCGCATCGCCGTCCTGGGCGCGTCGTTCAAGCCCAACTCCGACGACGTACGCGACTCGCCCGCCCTGTCCGTGGCCCGCAAGCTGTCCCGGTCCGGGGCGCTGGTCACCGTGTACGACCCGGAGGGCATGGAGAACGCGCGGCGCGACGTCGCCGACATCACGTACGCGAAGGCTCTGGCCGAGGCGGTCACCGGTGCCGAGCTGGTGTGCGTGCTGACCGAGTGGGAGGAGTTCCGCAACTCCGACCCGCAGGCGCTGGGCGAACTGGTCGCCGGCAAACGCGTCATCGACGGCCGGAACTGCCTCGATCCGCTGGTCTGGACAGCTGCCGGCTGGGAGTACCGCGGTATGGGCCGCCCGGTGGCCTGATCTTGTCAAATCGTGCCGCGCCGGACACGACGCAATCTTTCTGTTACGGCGTGTCGTGAGAGAAACTTCCCGTTAGATACGTCGAGTGCGTAAACACCCGGCGAGGCGGGAGGAAGCGTGGACACCTACAAGTGTCCGGCCTGTGGCGGCACGGTGACCCAGGAAGGGTGCCAGCGCTGCGGACAGCCCTACGACTCGGATGTCGCGGCGCTGGCCCTGTTCAAGCGCACCGTGGCGGCGCTGGAGGCGAAGAAGCGCCAGAACGAGAAGGACCGGCTCCTGCTGCGCTCCCAGATCGCGCACGCCTCCGCCCAGCGCGACTCGCTCGCCCGCCTGGTCCGCGAGAAGGCCGAGAAGGAGGCCAGGAGCGGGCGCTCGCTCCGGTCCCGGATCGTCCGCCGGGGCACCCCGGGCATGCCGCCGCACGGCCCGGCGCCCGCGACTCCATCCGGGGAGCCACCGTCGGCTCCATCGGGTCCGCCGCCGGGTCCGGCCGGCCAGAGCGCCAGCGCCGCCGCGCCATCCACCACCGCGCCGCCCACCACCACCGCCGCGCCACCCACCGCTCCTCCGCCCGGTGCCGCCGGTCCCGCTGGGCGCACCACACCACCCAGCGCCACCGCACCACCCAGCGCCGCCGCATCGCCCAGCGCCACCGCATCGCCCAGTGCCGCCGCACCGGCCAGCCAAGCTGCCGGTCCCGCCGAGCGCACCGCGCCGCCCCGCAGAGTCCCGTCCCGTACGCCGTCCGGCCAGCCCAGCGGCGCCCCGACCCCGCGTCCGGGTGAGCCGACGCCCACGCCAGGGCCGACCGGTCCGGGCCGGCGGGTCGGCGGCCTCCCGCCCGCGATAGCCGCCCGCCTGGCCGGGTACACGTCCCAGGTGCCACGGCAGGGCCAGACCCGGATCCCGCGCCGCTCCCGCCCGCTCGGCGCCGGTGGCGGCCAGGGCCCACCCGGCGGTACCGGCGGCCCCGTCTACCGGATCGGCACCGGTCACGCCGGCACCACGCACCTTCCGGAGAACCCGACCGCGGAGACCACGACCGCCGCCTCGCAGAGCGTGCTGCTCGCCGTCGGTGGCCTCCTCCTCGCCGGCGCGGCGGTCGTCCTCGCCGTCTTCGGCTTCGGCAGCCTCGGCGCGCTGGGCCGGGTCGGCATGCTCACGCTGGCCACGGTCATCCTGCTGACGCTGCCGATGATGCTGGTACGGCGGCGGCTGACCGCCACCGCCGAGACGATCGCCGCGGTCGGGCTGCTGATGGTGCTGCTCGACGGGTACGTCATCTGGTCCTCGGGCCTGCTCGGCGCCACGTTGATCTCGACGCCGGTGTACTTCGGCCTGGTCTGCCTGGCCACCGCCGTGATCGCCAACGCGTACCGGGGGGCGAGTCACCTGGTGGCGCCGCGGTACGCGACCGTGCTGGTACTCCAACCGGTGCTGCCGCTGCTCGGGTACGACCTGATCGAAGGGCCGGCGGGCTGGGCGCTGGCGTTCACCGGGGTGGCTGCCCTCGACCTGGCGCTCGGCATCAGCCTGACCCGCCCGGGCCGGTTCGCGGCGCTGGCCGGCTTCGTCCGGCCGGTACACCTGCACCTCGGCCATCTTCCCGGCCAGCACCCGGCACCGCCGCCGCCGCCCGCGGAGCCGACGGTCGAGCCGGAAGGCCCGCCGATGCGGCCGGAGAGCGCGCCGGAGGAGCCGGACGACGTCAAGATGGCCGCCGACGTGCCGGTCACGGCGGTACCGGTCATCGTCGCGCCGACGCCGCCCCCGCCGAAGCCCCCGGCCATCCTGCGGGACCTGACCTGGGTACTGTTCACGATCGCGTTCGGGGCCGCGCTGGCGTACTCGACGGTCGCCCTGGCCACCACGAGCAGCCTGCCGCCCACGGTGCGCGCCGCCCTGGTCCTGCTGCTCGCCGCGAGCCTCGGTATTGCGGGCGCGCTGTCCTGGCGCCGGCACCCGCTGCCCGACGTAGCCGCCGGCCTCGCGACGCTCGCGGTGGTGATCTCCGTGGTCCGGGTCGGCACCACCGCCCTTCCCGGACACACCCTGCTGTTCGCCGCGCTGGCGGTGGCGGTCACCGCCGTGGTCGTACCCATGCTGCCGGATCAGGCGCGGCAGGGTCCCCGCCTGGCCAGCAGCGCCGCCGCCGCCGGGACGGCCGCGTACCTGATCTGGCTGGCGGTGCCGGCGATCGCCGGCCCCGTGTCGGCCACGCGACCGTGGTGGCACGCGGATCTGCCCGGGTACGCGCAGCGGGTCGCTACGGCGGCCGGCCCGGCCGGCTGGCAACTGGTGATCGCCGGCGCGCTGCTCACGCTCGCCGTGGCCCTCGCGCTTCCCGGGTGGATCCGGGTCTACGCCGTGCTCGCCGGGGGCGTCCTCACGATGCTCACCGTGCCGGCCGCGCTGCATCTCAACTGGATGGTCACGCCGGCGCTACTGGCCCTTGTCGCGATCGGCGTGGGCGCGGCCGGCCTGACCGCCCTCGACGAGCGCAGCGCGAGCGGGTACGTGGCCGCCGCCGGGGTGCTGGGCGGGTACGCGAGCCTGACCAGCCTCACCCACCCCGCGGTGATGTCGCTGACGCTGTCGGCGATCACCATCGGCGGGTACATGATCGCGATGCTCCGTCCGATCCGGACCGATCCGGCCCGCGAAATGGTCGGCCAGCTGGTTGGCGGCTGGGCCGGTGGCGGGGCCGCGTTCGCACTGCCCGGCGCGGTCTGCGCCGGCTTCGCGGCGCTGATCCGCGAAGACGTGTTCCCGGGCGCCGACGCCGCCTTCGTCCTGGCCGGCGGGTTCGTCGCGGTGTCCGGCACGCTCGGGTACGCCGCGGTCCGGCTCCTCGCCGGTCGCCGCCAGAGCCGGCCGCTGCTGCTCGGCACCTCCCTCGGCGCGCTCGTCGTGGCGATCTCCGCCCTGGTCGCCCACTCGCACGGGGCGACGATCATCGACATGGCGGTCGGCCTGCTGCTGCTGGCGAGTTCCATCGTGCTCTGGCTGGCACCGTCGATGAACAGCCGGATCATCTTCGGCCAGGAACTGACCGGCAACGACATCGCCGCCGGAGCGGTCGCCGCGAGTGCCACGGCGGCCCTGAGCCGGGTACTCGCCCTGCTCGTCCCCGGTATCGGGTTGGTCACCACCGCGATCCTGGTGCTGATCGTCGCGATCGCCACCCGCACGCTGCCGGAGGAGCAGCGTCGCGGGCCGATCGCCGGCGAGATGGTGATCGGGATCGTGATCGCCGGAGCCAGCGGGGTGGCCGCGATCGGGGACGCGGTCGGCGTCGTGCACGCCACCAATCCGCTCTGGCACGCCGCGCTCGGTACCAGGTGGATCGAACTGGCCTCCCAGTACTCGATGTACGGCTGGCAGGCGCCGATGACGCTGCTGCTGGTCGCCGCGGCCGCGGTGACCGTGGTGCCGCGCCCGCTCGGCGACGACATCGCCGCCGTCGCCATCGGGCTGGCCGCGCTCGGCGCGCCGGTCGGGTTCCACCTGTCCTGGTGGTCACCGATGGTGATCGGTGTCCTCACGGTCATCGGCCTCGGGGTGAGCGCCGCGGCGGCCGATGTGCCCCGGACCGGGTACACCCGGATCGGGGTCGCGGGCGTGGTGGCCTTCTTCACCGCGGCGGCGAGTCTCGTGCGGCCGTCGGTGACCTCGTCGACGCTGGAGAGCCTGGCGATCGCGAGCACCCTGATCGCGGCGCTCGCCGGCATCCGGCTCGCAGCCGCGCGCACCACCGAGACCCGCGCGGCCCGGCTGCACCTGATCCCGATCGGCGGCGGTGCGAGCGCGGCCGCGGTACTGGCGATCGCCGGTGCGGCCGGTGCGCTCGCGGCCGGCGAGCACCACCCGGTTCCGGTGATCCTGGCCGGCTCGCTGGCGGCGACCTGCCTCGCGCTGCCCCTCGCCGGGCTGGTCTGCTGGCGTACCCCGAGCTTCCTGCCGTACGTGACGGCCGCCGTCGCCATAGCGGGCAGCGCGATCGCGATCGCGGCGCTGCCGCACCGGCTCCCGGTCGGCCTGTACGCGGCAACGGCCACCCTGCTCGGGGTGCTCGCCGAGTTGTTGCGGGTCAACGCGATCCGCCGGGTCGGCTGGCGCCCCGAAGACGGCTGGCTGCCGGTGGGCGACTGGAGCCCCACCCGGGACGCGCAGCCGGGCAGCCGGTGGTTGCCCGGGCGGGGGTGGCTCGCCGCCGGCCGGTGGCGCCCCGCCGACCCGACCAGCTTCGGGGCCGGCGCGGCGGCGGCGAGCGCGATACCGGCCGTGATCGCTGTGGCGGCGGTGAGCCTGCCGCTGGTGGCCGCCCTGTTCGGCCCGTACCACTTCGCGCTGCATCCGTGGACCGCCACCAAGGCCACCGCCGGCGATCTGCACCCGTTCAACGGATGGGTGGCACACCCCACCGACGTGATCACGGCGGCGGCGCTCACGTTCGCCGGTGCGCTCGCGGCGGTCGGCCTGGGCGGCCAGCGCCAACTGATTGCCAACCGGGTCGTCGCTGTCGCCGTGCCGGGCGCCGGCCTCACGATGCTGCTGGTACCCGGCGCGCTTCACCTGGGCGACATGCAGGCGACCTTCGCGCTGCTGGTGTCGACCCTCTGCGGCCTGAGCCTCGCGCTGACCACACCGCCGTCGCCGGAGAGCATCGAGAGCAACGCGCTGCGGATCGCCCGCCGGCTGGTGTTCGCGCTGGCGGTACTCGCCGCGCTGGCCGGCCAGTTGGGCAGCCTGGCCACCCGTTCGATGACGATCGTGGCGCTCGCCGGGTCGATCGTGGTCGGTGGGATCGGCGCTCTCTGGGGCAGGTACCCGCTGGCCCGGATGATCGGCTGGCACGTCACCGTCGGGGCGGCCGGCCTGCTCGCCGTGGCGGCGCCGTTGGCCGCCGGGTTCCCGGCGCGCGGGGCGGCGTTCCCGCTGCTCGGCGTCACCGCCCTCGCGATCGCGCTCGCGGCCATGCTGCCCCGGTTCCGCAACACCATCTCGATCAACCAGGAAATCATGGTGATCGAGGGGACGGCGCTTCTCGGCATGCTCGGCGCGCTGGCGCTGACCATCGGCTCGCCCCGGTACACCGCTCTCGCCTGTACCGCGTTGGGCGCCGTGGTGGGCCTCGCGGCCAGCCGGCCCGGGCGGCCCGAGCGGCACCGGCAGACGCTGATCTTCGCGGCGGCGGCCAGCGAGGTGCTCGGCGTCTGGCTGCTGATGCGGTCCGGCAACGTCTCGTTGCCCGAGGCGTACAGCCTGCCGTTCGCCGTGTTCGCGCTGCTGGTCGGCATCCTGGAGCTGCACCGGCGGCCCGACCTGGGCAGCTGGCTGGCGTACGGCCCGGCGCTGGTGGCCGGCTTCCTCCCCAGCGTGGTCCTGGTCCTGATGACCGACACCAACCCGGCTCGACGGGTACTGGTGATCGTCGCGGGCGTGCTGACCGTCGCGCTGGGGAGCGTCCGCCGGCAGAAGGCACCGGTCGTGGTCGGCAGCGTGGTGACCGCGACGGCGGCCCTGCACGAGCTGCTCCTGCTCGGCCGGATGCTGCCGTGGTGGGTGCTGCTGATCGTGTTCGGCCTGGCCGGGGTGCTGCTGGTCGGCCTGGGCGCCACGTACGAGCGGCGCCGACAGAGCGTCACGGCGTTGCGCAGCGCCCTGAACCGCCTCCGCTAGCTTCCTCTAGGATCTTGGACAATGAGGGCCGGGATGACGACTGACGTCGGCGTGATCATGGGCAGCGACTCGGACTGGCCGGTGATGAAGGCCGCCGCGGAAGCCCTGACCGAGTTCGACGTGTCGCACGAGGTACGCGTGGTCTCGGCGCACCGGACTCCCGAGCTGATGATCGGGTACGCGCAGAGCGCCGCCTCCCGTGGCCTGCGGGTGATCATCGCCGGGGCGGGCGGAGCGGCTCACCTGCCCGGCATGGTCGCCTCGGCGACGCCGCTACCGGTGATCGGCGTACCCGTGCCGCTGCGTTACCTGGACGGGATGGACTCGCTGCTGTCCATCGTGCAGATGCCGGCCGGCGTGCCGGTGGCGACGGTGTCGATCGGCGGCGCCCGCAACGCCGGCCTGCTGGCGGTGCGGATTCTCGCCGCCTCGGACAAGGCGTTGCGCGCGAGGATGACGGCGTACCAGGACGACCTGAAGCGCCTGGTCGCCGAGAAGGACACCGCCCTCCAGTCGCAGATGTTGGACAGCTGACCCGACTAAACCCTTGGATCGCATGAGGGCGAGGGCTCGGTGGGCGGTGCCGGCAGCGGCCCCAGTGGGACGGATGTTGGCGCTAGCTCCGCGCGGGCATGGCCGTGCTGGCGCCCCTGTCAAAGCGCCTCAGCGCGCCTAACACACCGTCGATCATGTCCGTGATCGGTTCCCGAGCCTCGGGGTCGTCATCGATCTGCCAACAGAACTTGGACACCCGGTCCACGAAAACCAGCACCGGCCGCACATACGGGGGCCAGCCGGAACACCAGGCTCCCACATCGGCCCGTGTACGCGCATCAGCAACCCACCCGGTCCGGAGTCCGACCGCACGTCACCCGGCCGCGCGTCGGCGACCAACCGCGACGCGTCCCGCAATGCCTCCAGCGCCCCAGGCGCCTCCTCCGAGCGAGCCTCGGCGACGGCACCCCCTCGCCGCCGTGCCGGCCCCCGACACGGCGCCACCTTTCCACCGTTCCGCGTCCCGCCCGGCGCGCCTCGTTGGAGGCTGTCATACCCCCGCCTACGCTTTCCGCTACGAGATGTCGTGTCCGTTCGGGGTCTGTCCTACTACTGGTTGTGTTGTGGAGGCGTTGTGACGGTTGCTGTGCGGTCCCCGCGATCGGTCGCTATCCGGGCGGAGCGGCGCCGGCTACCACGTATCCGCCCGTCCTACACCGTATCGTTTCAGGTCGGCGGGGCCGAGGGGACACTGACCGCCGGAGCGCACCCCGACGGGCAACTCGGAGAGATCTTCCTCCGGCTGGGCAAGCAGGGCTCCACCCTCGCCGGGCTGGCCGAGGCGTTCTCGATCGTGACCTCGCTGGCGCTGCAACACGGCGTGCCGCTGGAGTTGATCGCGGCCCGGTTGCGCGGGCTACGTTTCGAGCCGGCTGGGCTGACCGACGACCACGAAATCCCCGAGGCGACCTCGGTCATGGACTACGTGGCCCGCCGGTTGGCCGCTGACTTCTCGACGGACTGACCAAAGACGGGGTCACGGGCGGGTCCGGCGGGAACGGACGCGCCCGTGACGTTCGCGGGCATCTGGGCTACCGATCGGCGACCAGGGCACGGCGCAGATGCCGACGCGGGTCGGTGAAGGCGCTGCGTGCGTGCAGCATCCGCCAGTTGTCCCACACCAGCAGCCCACCCCGGTCGATCTTGATCGCAGTCTTGTTCGCCTCGAAGAACGTCCGCCCAGCACTGACCCACCGCCGGGACAGATCATCGTCGGCGAGCATGTCCAGCGTGGAGAAGCGCAAGACCACCTTCTTGCCGTGCACTTCGAGGATCGGATGGTAGGCGACCTCCTGAACGCCTTCCCGGGCCAACGTCGGCCGGGAGCGCCACTCGCGGATGTCGAGGAAAAGGTGTTCCCGCTCGGGCATCGTGTAGTCGTCCAGCATGAGGTACCCATCGGTGAGGGTGGTTTCCCCGCCCGGCCCCTCTGCGGGGTGCATGCACCACAGCGCGACGTAGCGCGGAGGCAGGCCGGGGAACTCGTACCACTCGGTGTGCGGGGTCAACTCGGCCATGTTCGCCGAACTGACCACCGTGTTACTCACCGCCGGGTCGGGCTTCACGTCCCGCACCAGCGTGCCGCCGTACTGGGGTACCAGCGGGCCCAGGCGGGCCAACTCGCCTGGGTAGTCGAAGCCCTCCGGTAGCCCGCGCACGTAGGCGTAGCCGGCCGAGGCGAGCTTGCCTCGGATGCTGTCGAGATCGAATCCGGTGATCGTGGGCGCGGTCATGCAGATCCTCCCAGGTAGGGGTCAGACATGGTTGGTCGACGTGCGCGACAGCACGCAGATCGCGTGGTCGGAGCCGGCCACGAGCAGGAACCGGTGGCCGTGCATGTGCACCCACCGGCCGTAGACCTCTACCTCGTCGTCGGTGCGCAGCGCCCCGGCGTAGAGGTTGAGCCAGGTGAACACCCGCACGGTGCCGGTGTCGGTCTGCACGTCGATGATCTTCGGGGAGATGTAGCACTGGGCGCCATCGAGCACGAACCCGCGCACATGCCCGGGAGCCTCGGCGCGTACCGACGCCAACGCCCACCGGTCGGCCACCCTGTCAGGGTCCGCGCCGTCCACGCTCATCGGCATGCCCCGGTAGCGAAAGTGCCGCCATCGATCGCCGACCAGCACCTCTAGATCCTTCGCGGACAGGCGGGTGAAGTGCCGGTACTTCGCGCGTACGAAATCCAGCCCGAAGTGCACGTCCCGGGCGTAGCCGGCCAGCCCGGTGACGACCTTCGCCGCCCGTTCGATGGTGTCCTTGCCGTAGATCACCAGGTCGTAGTCGGACTCGGACCGCGACGCGCCCAGCGCCCGCGACCCACCGACCCCAACGGAAATGTCAGCGCCGCTGAGCGCCGCCTCCAGGTCGGCCAACTCCGGCCGCGTCGGCTGCAACGGTACGGCCGGGTAGTGCCGGGCGATGTCGGCGGCGCGCACCAGGTAGTGACTCTCCCCGGGCAGGGCGAGAACCTGTCTCGTGTAAGGAACCTCGCCCCAGATCTCGTACGAAGTCTTGCGGTAGCGCCGGCCGAAGATCTCCAGCCCGCCGTCGTTATCGGGCACGTAGGTCAGCCGGCCGCGCGCCCGCGCGCCCCGGTAGGTGCCCACCACGGTCAGGATCTCCCCGCCGGGCAACTCCATCAGGTCCCACTCGCGCGTCAACAGATCCACATCTCACCCCTTCCGATCAATCCGTCAGCGGCGCCCGGTGTCCCGGCAAACCGAGGATCTCCGCGCGGTCCGCAGCACCGCGCGGCCAGTCCCGGCGATGGTCAATCCGTTGGCGCGGCTGGGCCGTTGTCCCGCCGCGCGTCCCAGTAGTCGGCGTACATCGCCGCCGCCCACTGGGCTTGCGTGCACTGCTCGCTGAACACCAGCCGGCCCCAGGTGTCCAGGCATCCCCGGCACCAGCCGTCCCGGTCCGGGGCGTGCTGGCGCAGCACCTCGGCTGCCGCCGCGAGTACCCGCTCTATCGCGTCCCGGTCCGCCGGGTCCGCGTCCACAGTGATCTCCCGTCCAGTCCCGCCGAACGGCCAGTGGCGCTCGCGCGGTCCGCAGCGCCGCGCGGACGCCCCTATCCGATGTCGGCGGACACCATCCGATCTGGATCATGGCTCAGTCCGAACCACCCGCGCCGAGCCGGCGGGCGCCGACCAGTTCCGGTCGCGTCGCGCCGGGCTGGCGGCGCGGTAACCACAGCGTGCGGGAGAAGATCGACACGGCGGATTCCCGCCGTCGGCAGGGGCCGAGCGTTCCACAGGCCAGACAACGGCCGGTGGCGCTGGACGTGATGTGCGTATCGAGCGTCCGTTGCGCCTCGGCCAACTGCTCATCGGCCGTCGCGGCGTAGTATGTCGTCACTGTCATGCCGCTGCTCTGCCTTCCTTACCTCGTCACGGCCCCTGCATCTGGGCCAGTCCTCCGGCTGCCTTTCGGCGGTACAGCGGACTTCGCCCATCCCGCGCACGTCGGGCAGCTCTTGACGGCACCGCATGTCGGGCACCAACGGCTCTTGACCTTGAAAGACAGCAGGCCCGCCAGGAAGCCGATCAGCATCGCCAGGATGATCGTCACGGCGTAGCTCATCCCGTTCCTCCGCTGCCATGGCGGCGCGCCGCCGTTACTGTTGGCCTGCCGATTGCGCGTGGTTGGCGGGCATTCACAACCACAGGTGAACCGATGGCAACCCAAGGTAGGGTTGTGCACGGTATAGAACCGGTAATCGCTGTACCGGGTCCGGCCAGCATTGGCAGGCAAGGTGATCGTGTGCGAGGCATGACCGACGACATGACCACCGGCCAGCGCGTGGCCTTCTACCGCCGCCGCCGGGGCCTGTCCCAGGAGGTACTGGCCGGGCTGGTCGGCAAGACCGCCGAGTGGCTACGCAAGGTAGAGACGAACCGGGCCGAGCTGGATCGCCTGTCGGTCATCCGCGCGGTGGCCAAGACGCTCGACGTGTCACTCGGTGATCTCATCGGCGAGCCCAGCCTGTTCGACTGGTCCGAGGAGTCCGGGCGGCAGACCATCCCCGCCTTGCGTGCCGCGCTCCACGACTACCGACACCTGACCCCGGCCGTCGTGACCGTCGCGGAAGACGACCCGCCGCCGTTGGCCGACCTGGAGCGCGATGTGGCCGACGTGTGGGACGCCTACCAGCGCTCGCAGTACGGCACCCTCGCCCGTCGGCTTCCGTATCTCATTCACGACTGTCACACCGCGACCCGCGCCTACGACGGCACGCAAGGCCAACGCGCGCAAGCCCTCACCGCGTACGTCCACCAGGTCGCCACGCTGTTCCTGACCAAGCTCGGCGAAGTCGACCTTGCCTGGATCGCCGCCAGCAGGGGACTCGCGGCGGCGAACACCAGCAACGATCACGTCGTGATCGGGTCGCTGAGCCGCGCCGCCGCGCACGCGCTGTTGTCCATGGGGGAGTACGGGCAAGCTAGGAGGCTGGCGTCGACTACCGCGCAATTCCTCGAACCGCGCCTTGCCACGCCCACACCGCAGTTGCTCTCGGTCTACGGGAGTCTGCACCTTGTGTGCGCGCTTGCGGCCGCTCGTGACGACGATCGGGCGTCCGCTGACACCCATATCAACGAAGCCGAGGCGTCCGCCGCGCGTCTCGGTGCGGACGGCAACTACATCTGGACGGCATTCGGACCGACCAATGTCAAGATCCACCAAGTCTGCGTCGCAATGGAGTTTGGCGACGTGCAGCGGGCAATCGAGATCGCCCCGTCGCTGGACACGTCAGCTCTGCCGGTCGAGCGGCGGGTGCGCCACGCCATCGAAACCTCACGGGCGTACGCCCGCTGGAACCGGATCGACGACGCGCTGACGGCCCTGCTCGACGCGGAACAGGTCGGCCCGGACCAGGTGCGCTACCACCGGCTGTCCCGGATGATCGTCCGCGAGATCCTGGCCCGGCCCCGCCCACCAGGGTTGGCCATCGAACTGAGCGGGCGCATGGGCGTCGGCTCCGGTCTGCCCAAGTGGTAGAACGGCGCGGCTACAGAAGCCGGCCCGTGAACCCCGCGTCAACCAGGCGCTCATAGGCTGTCCGCACATCTGCGGGTACCTCCTGGGGAATCGCGTATCCCCGGCGTGCGTATTCCTCGATCCGTTGGGTATCCCCGACGAGCATGTCAATGACCCGCTTCACGTCGCCGATGCTAACCACGTAGTCGTCAAGCGACAGTGGCCTGGACGCACACAGCACCTCCACCTCGGGCCATACCTTCTTGCACGTGGCGAACGCGCGCCGCTGCTGGTACGGCCGCGACATGAGCAAGACCGAGCGCGGCTTGACGCCGTACTCGGCAAGCAAATCCCGCGTCAAGGTAAGGTTTTCCGCCGTGTTCGTCGCCTGGGTCTCGATCAGCACGGCCTCGGCCGGTACACCGTGTTCAATAGCGTACTCCCGATAGTGGACTGCCTCGCCACGTGGAAAACGATCAATTGTCGTCGGCGCATTCGCGCCAGTAAAGACAATGCGGGGGAACAGTCCCCGGTGGAACAGTTCGACAGCGACGACAGCAACGCCGAGGTCATGACTACCGAGCCCGATACCGACATCACATGGATGCAGTTCGTGTCGCATATCGTGGTAGTTCCACAACGTCTCCACGTCGGAACGGAGGCTTTCCCAGATAGTCGTCTCGGTCAATTCTGTTCTCTCTTATCCATGAGTCGGCCGGCCAACGTGTGACGACTGACCGGGCAGCGGCGTCGCCCACGTCCGGTACCGTAGCGTGCCGCCGCCGCGCCGGAACACGCCCCACCCGGTAGCCTGCGGGTCATGGACGACGCCGACATTGCTCGTGACGAACTCGACCGGTACTTCGCCAGCAACCTTGCGGCGGCAACCTCCGCTCTCAGCGAGGCACAGCAGCGCCTTGACGACTGGCATCGCGCCGGGATGAGCAGCCGCCAAGACGTAATCGCGGCGTGGAAGCTAGCGGCGGCAAGGGCTCTGGCTACCGCAGAGGACGGGCAGGACCCACGGCCCGAGATCGACCGAGTAGACGCGATGCGCCGATGGGCGTCGGCGCACAGCCACTGGTCGCCCGACGAGGATCTACCCGCCGAGGTTGAGGTAGCCCTACGCAAGGCGATTCGTGCCGCCCGCCGGTAACTGAGCAACGTAGCCGGTCCCTGACACCTGACACTACATGCCACGGCGGCCGAGGCATCAACCCCGGCCGCCGCTCCTGCTTGGCGCTGTGGAGCTAGGCCGCAGTTAAGCTTAGACCGAGATCTCCGAAGGGGCGGCGGCGTCGGCACCCGCGTGCAGCCAGTGCGCGGCGAGCGCCGCCTGCTCGCGTACCCGCGTCATGTCCTCGCCCAGCACCGTCACGTGGCCGATCTTGCGGCCCGGCCGGACCTGCTTGCCGTACAGGTGGACCTTCGCCCCCGGTACCGCCGCGAACAGGTGGTGCAGGCGCTCGTCGAAGGACATCCCACCCGGCGGCCCGCCGAGTACGTTCGCCATGACGGTGGCCGGCGCGGTGAGCGTCGTCTCCCCGAGCGGGTAGTCCAGCACCGCCCGGAGATGCTGCTCGAACTGGGACGTCCGGGCGCCCTCGATCGTCCAGTGCGCCGAGTTGTGCGGCCGCATCGCCAGCTCGTTGACCAGCAGCCCGGTGTCGGTCTCGAACAGCTCGACGGCCAGCAGGCCCACCACGTCGAGGTCACGCGCCAGCGAGATGGCGAGCCTCTCGGCCTCCACCGCGAGCGACTCGGCCAGGCCGGGTGCGGGTGCCAGTACCTCGACACAGATCCCGTCCCGTTGCACGGTTTCCACCACCGGGTACGCGGCGACCTGCCCGAACGGCGAGCGCGCGACGACGGCGGCCAACTCCCGGCGGAGGGCGACCTTCTCCTCGACGATCAGCTCGGTCGGTGGCACCGGGTCGTCGGGGCCGAGTACCCACACGCCGCGCCCGTCGTACCCTCCGGTGACCGCCTTGACCACGACCGGCCAGCCGGTCTCGGCGGCGAACTTGCTGATGTCGGCCGGCGAGGTGACGTGCCGCCACCGGGGCACCGGCACACCCAGCGCCGACAGTCGTTCCCGCATGGCGCCCTTGTCCTGGGCGTACCGGAGCACGTCGGCCCCGGGCAGCACGGTCACGCCCTCCCGGGCCAGCTCCCGGATGTGCGGGCCGGGCACGTGCTCGTGGTCGAACGTCACGACGTCGCAGCCCTTGGCGAACGCGCGCAGCGCGGCAAGATCGGTGTGGTGGCCGATGACGACGTCGGCGGCGACGAGCGCGGCGGCTTCGTCAGGTGAGGCGGCGAGCACCCGTAGCGACTGGCCGAGCGCGATCGCGGCCTGGTGGGTCATCCGGGCCAGTTGACCGCCGCCCACCATGCCGACGACGGGCAGACCGGTGCGGGAATCCATCGGCGCCGAGCCTACTTCCCGCACCGGCTGCCCAAACTCCAGGGATCGCCATGATCGGCACAACTTCCCGGAAATAGTGCCCTCAGGTGAGTACTGAGGCCACAACTTGCCGGAAGTTGTGCCGATCATGGCCTGGGCCGACGATCATGGCCTGGGCCGACGATCATGGCCTGGGCCGACGATCATGGCCTGGGCCGAGATGAGCCGGCGACCGGGGGCCGGCGCTCACAGCTCCGGGCCGCGCCGGCGCAGCTCGTCGACCGCGCCCATCGCGTCGCGAAGCTCGCCCAGCCACGCGTCGGCGTGCTGACCGACCAGGCTGACGCACCAGGCCAGCGCGTCCGAGCGCGACCGCGCCACACCGGCGTTGACCAGCGTGTCCAACACCTGCCGGTCGGGCTGGCGCAGCCGGGTCATCACCGGCGCGGACAGTGTGGTGAACAGCTCCCGGGTGCCGCCAGCCGTGACACCCCAGGCGACCTTCCTCTTGTACCGGTGTTCGAGCTGGCGCGCGATCGCGATCCGGCGATCCCGGGTGGCCTCCCGGAACGACGCGATCCGGCCCTGCTCGGCGGCGGCCCGGTCGGCGTCGGTGGCGTCCTCGGCGAGCGTCGGCTCGGCGAGCCGGCCCACGATGATGATCTCGTCACGGTCGATGCTGATCTCGGCTGGCCCGGTGAACCAGTCGTCCGGCAGGGCGCCGCTGATCCAGGCAGCCGCGTCGTCCGTGGGTGGCGGCTCAGAGCGACCTCCGGCGCGTCCCCAGCCCACCCCCGCTCCCCAGTGCTCTCGTCCCATCGCGCCACCTCTTTCAAATAGAACGCTTATTACATGCTTACACCGTTGCACCGCCGACCGGCCAGGCGCGTTCGCCGACAGCGGAGCAGTAGGATCGGGAAGTGATCACTGCGGTGCATGGACTCATCTACTCGCGGCAGGCCGAGGCGGTCCGCGAGTTCCTGCGCGACAAGCTCGGCTGGGACCATGTCGACAGCGGCGGCGGGTGGCTCATCTTCGCGTTGCCGCCTGCTGAGCTGGCCGTCCATCCGACCGGCGGTGATCCGTCCACCGAGCTGTACCTGATGTGCGACGACATCGAAGCGACCGTCGCCGAGCTGACCGCCAAGGGCGTCGAGTTCACCGAGCCGGTGACCGACCAGCGCTTCGGGCTGGTCACCCGGTTCAAGATCGCCGAGGGCGAAACGCTCGCGATCTACCAGCCGAAGCACCCCGTCGCGGTGTCACCGAAGTAGCGTCAGGTCGTCGCCCCACCCGTTGAGCACGTCGCCGTAGCCGCGTGCCCGTGCCTCGTGCTCGACCGCGGCGAACAGGTACCGCTGCGCCTCCGCGTCGCCGTCGAGCACCCGGCCGACCAGCGCCGGCAGGCCGTCCCACCGCGCCGACCCCAGCGGGTGGTGCGACAGCTCCCAGATCAAATGCCTGTTGTCCGGCCGGAGCCGCCCGTGCAGCGCAAACACGGCCGTGAGCAGGGCCGGCACGCTCTCCGCCGCGTCCAGCCGGGCCGCCACGTGCCGCCCGTCGCGTCGGTTCTTGGCCGCCCGGTAGGCGAAGTTGAGGTACTCGTCGAGCGACGCCGCGGCCAGCGCCCGGGCCTCGTCGCGGCCGAGCATGCCCTTGGCCGCCACGAGCCGCGCGATCTCACCGTCGAGCCGGTCGACCAGCACCTGGGCGCGGGTGAACGCGTACCTGGCCCAGTCCTCGCCCGGCTCCCGGAACTCGTCGATCGAGGTGACGATCGTGTCCACCGCGCTCGTGCGGCTGGTGCGCCAGCGGCCGGCGGTGACGGCGGGCGCCTTGACGATCACGTACACGTCGTAGTCCGAGTGCTCGGTCGCCACACCGTCGTAGGCTCGCGAGCCGGACAGGACGACACCCACCACGTCGGCGCTGCTCGCACATCTGTCTAAAAGATCATCGAGTACCTCGCCCCCGGCCACGGACCCATCCTCACGCCGGCCCGGACAGCCGGGCCACCAGGTCATCCGCGGTGGTGACCGGCGCGTCGCAGACGAAGCCCCGGCACACGTACGCGGTGGCCCGGTCGTCCCGCAGCGGCCGGCCGGCGAGCAGCGGCACCCCCTCGGCGTCCGGGTCGCCGGCGACGACCACCGCACCCGGCGGGACCGCCTGCCAGGCCGCGGCGCGCAGTACCTCGGCGTCCGGCCCCGACCCGGCGATCGCGATCTCGTACGGGCCGGACCGCACCGCCTCGCCGGCCGCGCACGCGTACCCGGTGAACCGCGCGTGCTGCGCCGCCACCGCGGCGACCTTGCTGAGCGCGACCTCGGCGGCGTCCCGGTACCGCTTGTCGCCGGTCAACGCGGTGTACGCGATCAGCGCCGCCGCCGTGCTGGACAGGCCGGACGGGGTGGCGTTGTCGGTCGGGTCGGCCGGCCTACTCACCAGCCGCTCGGCGTCGTCGGCGGTGTCGTAGAACCCGCCCGTGCCGTCGGCGAAATGCTCCAGCGCGGTGTCGAGAAGCTGCCCGGCGAGCATCAGCCAGCCGCCGTCCCCGGTGTACTGGTGCAGCGCGCAGAACGCCTCGGCCACCGCGCCGTGGTCCTCCAGTACCCCGGCCGGCTCGCCCACCACGCCGTCCCGCGACACCCGCCGCAGCCGGCCGTCCACGATGTGCGTGATGAGCGCCTGGCCGGCCTGGCACATCGCGGCCTCGACCGCCCGGGCGTTGGTCTCCCGCTCGCCCACGATCGACAGGTACTCGGCCAGCGCGGTCACCACCAGCCCGTTCCACGCCGCGACCACCTTGTCGTCGCGGGCCGGCTGCGGGCGGTCGGACCGCGCGACCAGCAGACGGTTGCGTACCCGTTCCCAGCGCTGTGGATCGTCCGGGTCGGATCGCATCTGGAGGACGCTCGTACCGTGCTCGAACGTGCCGTCGTCGGTGACGCCGAGCAGCCGTGCCGCCCAGTCGCCGTCCTCGTCGCCGAGCACGTCGTCGAGCTGGGCCCGGGTCCAGACGTACGTGGCGCCCTCGACGCCGTCGGTGTCCGCGTCGAGGGCACTCGCGAACCCCCCGGCGCTCGTGCGCATCTCGGCGAGCAGGAAGTCGACCGTCTGCCGGGCCACCTGCAGCGCCAGCTCATCGCCGGTCAACCGCCAGAGGTGCGTGTACATCCGGAGCAGCAACGCGTTGTCGTACAGCATCTTCTCGAAGTGCGGCACGGTCCAGGTGCGATCCACGCTGTACCGGGCGAACCCGCCGCCGAGCTGGTCGTACATGCCGCCCCGGGCCATCGCCGCACCGGTGGCCCGGACGATGTCGAGCGAGCGCGCCAACCCGGTGCGCTGAAAGTGCCGCAGCAGGAACAGCAGGTTCATGTGCGGCGGAAACTTGGGCGCGCCGCCGAACCCGCCATGCTCGGCGTCGTACTCGCGGGCCAGCGATGCGGCGGCCGCGTCGAGTACCTCGGCGGTCATCGCACCGGCGGGCAGGTCGCGGGCGCCGGCCCGGCCGAGCGCCTCGACCACCGCGGCGCCCTGGTGCAGCACCGCCTCCCGGTTGTCCCGCCACGCCTCGGACACCGCCTGGACCAGCCGCACGAAGTTGGGCCGGGGGAAGTAGGTGCCGCAGTAGAACGGTTGGCCGTCCGGCGTGGCGAACACTGTCATCGGCCAGCCGCCCTGACCGGTCATCGCCTGCGTGGCGGTCATGTACACCGCGTCGACGTCCGGGCGCTCCTCACGGTCCACTTTGATCGGTACACAGGACTCGTTGACGATCGCGGCGACGCCCTCGTTCTCGAAGCTCTCGTGCGCCATGACGTGGCACCAGTGGCAGGCCGCGTACCCGACGGAGATCAGCACGGGCACGTCGCGGCGCCGGGCCTCCGCGAACGCCTCGTGCCCCCATGGCCACCAGTCGACCGGATTGTCCGCGTGCTGCTGGAGGTACGGTGACGTCGCGTCAGCCAATCGATTGGCCATACGCCCAACCCTACGCGCTCGCAAGATCGGCACAACTTCCGGCAAGTTGTTGCCTCCATACGGGCTTGAGGCAACAACTTCCGGGAAGTTGTGCCGATCACGGCGGCTGGCCCGCGCCTCCGGTCAGGAGGCGTCCTCCTTGCGCAGCTTCAGCACCTTGGCGGTGCTCAACTCGTGCAGGATCTCGGTCACCCGGTCAGGTGGCATCGGCGGATAGAAAAAGAAGCCCTGGGCGCCGGTGCAACCCAGGGCGGTCAGCTCCGCACGCTGCTCGGCGGTCTCTACGCCCTCGGCGACAACCCGCAATCCCAGGCGATGAGCCAGGTCGACGGTGATCTTCACGATGGCGGCCACCTCGTCGGACTCGACCATCCGTTGGACGAACGTCCGGTCCACCTTCACCTCGTCGACCTGCACCCGGGTCAGGAAGGTCAGTGACGAGTACCCGGTGCCGAAGTCGTCGACGGCCAGCTGCACACCCATGTCGCGGAGCTTGGACAGGACGTCGTCGATGACCGCGAGCTCGCTCATCACGACCGTCTCGGTGATCTCCAGGACCAGCCGGTCCGGGCGGATGTCGTGCCTGGCCAGCAGCGTCGCCACGTCCTCGGGCAGCGCGGGGTCGAGCAGGCTGCGCGGCGACAGGTTGACCGCGACCGGCACTTCGAGCCCCTCAGCGGCCCAGCCCGCGGCGATGGTCAGCGCCCGGTCGAGCACGTACCGGGTGAACTCGCCGAGCAGCTCGCTGTGCTCCACCACGGTGACGAAGTCGGCCGGCAGCAGGGCGCCCCGGCGCGGATGGTTCCACCGGATCAGCGCCTCGACGCCGGTCACCCCGCCGCCGTCGCCCAGCCGTACCGCCGGTTGCATCACGAGCGTGAGCTGGTCGTCCGCGGCGAGCGCCTCGCGTACCTCGGCCAGCAGCGAGAGCCGGTCGGTGCTGGCCCGGTCGCGGGCCGGCTCGTACCAGGCGACGCTGGGCCCGCCCCGCTTGGCCTGGTGGTACATGGCGATGCCGGCCCGGCGCAGCAGCTCGGTCAGGTCGACCGAGCCGGCGGCGGCCACCGCGACGCCGACCGACGCCTCGACGGAAAGCTGTACGCCCGCGACCTCACTCGGCGCGCCGAGGCTGCTGGCCAGCTCGCGGGCCCGGCCCAGCGCGTACGCCAGCCGGTCCGGGAACTCCGTGCAGCGCAGCTCCTGCGGGTAGTTGTCGGCCGGGGTCAGCGCCGGCAGCAGTACCGCGAACTCGTCGCCGCCGAGCCGGGCCAGCGACTCGCCCGGACCCAGCTTTGATGCGAGCCGGGCGGCGGTGATCTGGAGCAGCTTGTCGCCGGCGCCGTGGCCGAGGGTGTCGTTGACGTCCTTGAAATTGTCGATGTCGAGCAGCAGCAGCGCGACCGGGGTGTCGCCGGGCAGCTCGCGCAGCACGTTGTCGCCGGTGGCCAGGAAGCCGGTGCGGTTGGGCAGGCCGGTCAGCGTGTCGTGGCTCAGGTCGCGGGCACTGCGCTCGGCCATGGCGTGCAGCTCGTGGTGGGTCGACGCGTCGTGCAGCGCGGCGGCGAGGGCGTCCGCGTACGCGTCGAACATCAGCCGGTCGCGCCCGCGCATGTTGACCGCCGTCGCCAGGCGTACCCGCAGCTCGCCGACGCGGGCGCCACCCACGAGCAGGCCACGCGAGACGGTGCCGTCATCCTCGGTGACGCTCGGCTCGCACTCGGTGACCTCGCCGTCCGGCTCCCCCGAGTACCCGCGCAGTTGCCCGTCCGGCGCGATCACGGTCAGCTGCGCCCACCGCGCCCCGAACAGGCGCAGCGCACCCTGGATGCCGGCCGTGGCGGTGCCCCGCTCGTCGAGCTGGTTGAGCTGGCCGGTGGCTTCCGCGAACGTCTGCCAGTTGCGCCGCTCGTCATCGATCCGCAGCCGGTACGCGTACGCCTGGTGCAGCAGCCACAGTGCCGGCGGCAGCAGGGCCAGCCAGCGCGCGTTCACCTCGAACAGGGCGACCACGAGCAGGCCGACGGCCGCGTTGCCGACGATCATCGGCAGCTTGCTGGCGTTGGTCCGCCGGTACACCGGCCACAGCGGCTCGTTGTGTCGCCGTGCCATCCGCCAGGAGACCATCGCCAGGCCGGTCGCCGCGTACCCGGCGGCGGCGAGGCACAGCGAGACCGCGACCCGGGGCGTGAGGTCGTGCTTGTACGGGACGACCAGGAGGTTGCCGAGCAGGGTCGCCACCCCACCGGCCAGGGTCAGCATCCCGATGCCCCACAGGGACGCCGAGAACTTCTTGCCGTCCTTCCGGAACGCCTGGATCGCGCGGGCCACCGCGACGCCCGCGAGGATCACGGCGGGCAGCCACGCCGCCGGCAGCAGTACGCAGAGGATGACGATGGCCGACTCGCCCCAGGCGAGGCCGACGGCCCCGGAGCCGACCCGGACACGGAGCAGCGCCAACTGGGCGGCGGTGACGACGCCGACACCGACGGCGAGCCAGCCGGGACGGGGCACCGGCTGGGTCAGCGCGGCCACTCCGGTGTGCACGACGCCGCAGCCGACCAGCACGCCGGCAAGGGCCAGCGCAAGCGCGATCACCGGCACGAACGCGCCTTGCCGCCGCAGCGTCACCGTCATCCGCCGCACCTCTCCCGCCCAAGGAGTTCAGGCGTGCGCTTCCCCGGGGAGAGTAACGGGATAGTCGTCGATATGACATCGGTCGCGGCGGTTGGGCGTCCCGACCGTACGGTCGCGGGGATCTTGTGACGGTCTGCGGGTACGCATCGACCACTCATGCCCACGCCTCCTCGCCCGTCCCCCGCGCCGAAGGCTAAAGCAAACCCGGGGTCGGACGACAATTTGTTCGGGGCAATGGCGAGGTTAGCGGCAAAAATCGTGTTTGCGGCTACGGCAGAGTGCGGTCAATCGGACGTGGTCGGTCGGGTCTCGTCGGCGCCCGGCGCCGAGTCGGCGGAGCCCTGGCGCGGGCCGTCCGTGTCGGTGGACGGGAAACTCTGCGGCAACCGGCGCAGCCGGCTGTTCATGTTACGGATCAACAGAATCGTTCCGATCGCCAGCAGCAGGATGATGAACAGCCCCATCGGACCGGCGAGACCGCCGGATCGGGTGTCACCGAAGTCGTTCTCCGCGACACTGTTTGCGAGCAGGGTGAACGCGGTCATGCGTCAACTGTATGCCCGCCCCCTTGGCGGCCCGACGTCAGGCACGCACCAACTGGCGGATGCCGGCGAAGAGGTCATCTTCGGGCTCGTCGCGCTCCACCAGGCAGCGGACCAACTGGTAGTCCTCGGTCGGCCAGGCCTTGCGCTGGATCTCCAGCGGGACCCGGAACCAGAAGCCGTCCGGATCGACCTGGGTGGCGTGGGCGCGCAGCGCGTCGTCACGGACCTCGAAGTAATCGCCGCACGGCACCCGCGTGGTCACCCGGCCGCCCTTGTCACGCTTCGGATCCCAGTTTTCCAGCCACTCGCCGTAGTGCGACTCCAGACCGGCGGCCAGCAGGGCCTCGTGCAGGGCGGTGACCCGGGCGCGGGAGAAGCCCATGTCGTAGTACAGCTTGAACGGCTGCCACGGCTCCCCCTCGTCGGGGTAGGCCTCCGGGTCGCCGGCCGCATCGAACGCCGCCACCGCGATCTTGTGGCACATCACGTGGTCGGGGTGCGGATAGCCGCCGTCCTCGTCATAGGTCGTGACCACGTGCGGGCGGAACTCGCGCATCAGCCGGACCAGCGGGGCCGCCGCCTTCTCCACCGGTTGCAGGCCGAAGCAGCCCTCGGGCAGCGGCGGCAGCGGGTCACCCTCCGGGTAGCCGGAGTCGACGAATCCGAGCCACGCCTGGCCCACGCCGAGGATCTCGCGGGCGCGTTCCATCTCCTCCCGGCGGATGGTCGCGATGTTCTCCCAGATCTCGGGGCGGTCGAGCTTCGGGTTGAGCACGCTCCCGCGCTCCCCGCCCGTGCAGGTGGCGACCAGCACATCGACGCCTTCGGCCACGTATTTGGCCATGGTCGCGGCGCCCTTGCTCGACTCGTCATCCGGGTGTGCGTGCACCGTCATGAGGCGCAACTGCTCGCCCACGGGCTCTCCTCGCCGTCGCTGCTGGAACAATGAACCGGTCCATTGTGACGGGCTGGTGGCGCGACCCGCCGCCCGCCCGACCTGACCATTGTGCGTCGCTGACCCTTCCGGGTGCCTGGACCTCCGGTCGGCGCACATCAAGACAGCCGGGTACGACAGAACTGACGAGGACCTTGACCGAGATCAACACATCTGCTCCGATCTTCCCGGCCGGCCGCTACGGCAGGCGCCGGGAACCCCGGCGAAGCTCCCGGGGCCTGGTGCTGCTGCTCGCGACCGCTGGGACGGTGGTCGGCCTGCTGCTCGCGGTCGTGCTGAACCAGCGGTACGGCACGCCCGACTACCGGCCCCAGGTTGTCAACTTTCAGACTGCGGCCGACCACGTGACCATGCGCTTCGAGGTACACAAGCCGAGCGGCGATCCGGCCACGTGCCATGTACGCGCCCGCAACCGGGACGGCACCGAGGTCGGCGCCGCCGACGTGGCGGTACCCGCCGGAAAGACCGTCACCGTCACGTACACGCTGGCCACGAGCGGCCCGCCGGTCAGCGCAGAGGTGCCAGAGTGTCGAAAGCGTTAACGACCAGTTGATTACAAGATCGTTACACGCTCCGTAATGACGTCCACTGGTAAGTTTGTAGGTCTTGACGCCGTAGACCGCAGTAAAGCGGAGGAGATCTTCCAGTGTCGATCAATGACCGTGGGGAAAGCGCCACCTGGCTGTCGCAGGAAGCGTACGACCGGCTCAAGGGGGAGCTCGACGAGCTGATCGCGCACCGGCCGGCGATCGCCGCGGAGATCAACGCGCGGCGCGAGGAAGGCGACCTCAGGGAGAACGGTGGCTACCACGCCGCGCGCGAGGAGCAGGGCAAGGAGGAGGGCCGCATCCGGTACCTCCAGGAGCTGCTCCGCAAGGCGAAGGTGGGCGAGGCCCCCAGGACCGACGCGGTCGCCCCGGGCACGGTCGTCACGATCCAGTTCGACGACGACGCGGACGACACGGAGACGTTCCTGCTCGGCTCCCGCGAGATCTCGTCGACCACCGACCTGACGGTGTACAGCCCGGAGTCGGCGCTCGGCACGGCCATCCTCGGCGCGCACCCGGGCGACACGGTCACCTACACCGCTCCCAGCGGCGCCGAGGTGAAGGTCACCGTGATCAACTTCGAGGCGTTCGCAGGCTAGCCGGTCAGGTCAACGTCGCCGGGAACGTCACCGTGTACCCGGCCGCACGTAGCGCGGTGACCAGGCGATCCGAGTGTTCCGCACCCCGGGTCTCGACCGACAGCGCCACCTCCACCTCGCCCAGGCGCAGCCGTGGATCATGCCGGCGGTGCTCGACGTCCAGGACGTTCGCGCCGCTGCTCGGCGATCAGGGCGAGCAGCCGGGCGAGGTGACCTGGCGTGTCGCCACACCGGACCGTGAACATCAGGTACCGGCCGGCGGCCGCCAGCCCGTGCTCGATCAGCTTCAGCATCAGCAGCGGGTCGATGTTGCCGCCGCTGATCACCGCGACGGCCGGCGTCTGTACCTCAGCGACGACGCCGGCCATCAGCGCCGCGACGGCCACCGCGCCGGCCGGTTCGACGACCTGCTTGCCCCGCTCCATCAGCATCAGCAGTGCCCGCGAGATGTCCTCGTCGGTGACCGTGACGACCTCGTCGACCAGCTTGCTGACGTGGGCGAACGTCACCTCACCGGGGCAGCCGACCGCGATCCCGTCGGCGATCGTGCCGAACGTCGACAGCCGCACCGGCCGCCCCGACGCCAGGGACGGCGGGAAGGCCGCGGCGCCGGCTGCCTGTACCCCGATGACCTTGACGTCGGGGCGCAGCGCCTTGACCCCGACCGCGATGCCGGAGATCACGCCGCCGCCGCCCATGCCGACCACGATGGTGCGCACGTCCGGGCACTGTTCCAGCACCTCCAGCGCGATCGTGCCCTGGCCGGCGATGATGTCCGGGTGGTCGAACGGGTGGATGAACACCGCCCCGCTGCTCTCGGCGTACTCTTTCGCCGCCTCCAGCGCCTCGTCGACGGTGCTGCCGGTGAGCTGGACCTTCGCGCCGTACCCCTTGGTCGCCGCGATCTTCGGCAGCGGCGCCCCGACCGGCATGAAAACGGTCGCCGCGATGTGCATCAGGCCGGCCGCGAGGGCCACGCCCTGCGCGTGATTGCCGGCGCTCGCCGCCACGACCCCCCGGGCGCGTTCTTCGTCGGATAGTCGCGCGATCCTGGTGTACGCGCCCCGCACCTTGAACGAGCCGGCACGTTGCAGGTGCTCGCACTTGAGCCAGGCCGGCCCACCGAGCTTGGCCTGCAACGGACGGCACGGCTCCAGTGGGGTGACCCGGATCACTCCGCTGATCAGCTTGCGAGCGGCTTCGATGTCGGCGAGTGTCACCAACTCGGATGCGTCCGTCATGCGCCCGATGGTGCCACCTGCCGGGCCGGCTGGCACCCTGCCCGTGATCGACACAACTTCCCGGAAGTAGTGGCCTCAGGGACCCGCTATGACAACAAGTTCCCGGAAATTGTGCCGATCGTGACGTCTGCGGCGGTCTCCGGCGTGGTCTGCACCGGCAACCGGGGCACGCGCAGTTCGTCGAACCGGCCGTACTGTGCCGCCGTCACGCCGTGCACCACGACGATCCCCAGCACGGCGGCGGCGAGCAGGAGCAGGGCACCCGGCAACCGCCCGGCGATCTGGTACCCGAGCAGCTGACCGGCCCGGTTCACGTCGACCGTCTCGCCGTCGATGACCTGGGCGAACATGTCGACCAGCTCGACCGGCCAGGTCAGCACCGTACCGGCGACCAGCGCCAGCGCCCCGACCAGCCAGGCCAGCCACCACGACCAGACCGCGAGACCGGCCCGGCACAGCCGGCTCGCCCGGGCCACACCGGCCACGACGAACGCCGGCAGGAGCCAGTTGGCCGCCGGGATGAACCAGGCGCCCGACGCGAAGCCGGCCGACCCGCGACGCCAGCCGAGTACCCGCGCGTTGCCGGCGACCCGGCCGGTCCACACCGCGAGGGCGATCCACGCCGCCGCGTGGGTCAGCGCGATCAGCCCGGCGACCCCCACGTACGAGAAGATCAACGCCGCACCCGGCGCGTCTCCCCCACGGTTGGCCGCCTCGTGCACCGCCCACACCGCGACCAGCGGCGTGAACGCCCACAGCAGATCCGCCGCGGCCGCGGCGGCGAGGAACGCCATCGCCGCCGTGCCCAACCCGGAGGCGGGTCGCACCCGGCCTGAAGCCACGCCGTTCACGACGGAGACCGTAGCCGATCAGGCCACCCGGCTGTGTGCCCTCGCCCGTGGCCAGCCCGGCGCGTGCCGCCGCCACGGCGCCGCCGCCTCGAGCTGGCCGGCGACCGCGAGCAGCAGCAGTTCCGTACCCGGCCGCCCGACGAGCTGGACCGCGGCGGGCAGGCCGTCCCGGCGTACCCCCGCCGGCACCACGACGGCGGGGAAGCCGGCGATGTTCCACGGCGCGGCGTACGGCGCGTACCGGATGCAGGACAGCAGGTTGGCCTGCCACGAGCGGCGGTGCCAGTTGTCCGCGACCGGGGGCGCGGTGGCCAGCGCCGGCGTCACGAACACGTCGAAGCGCCGGTCGGCGAACCAGTCCCGGCAGCGCTCCCGCCAGGCCGCCCGGTCCTCGTCGCGGACCAGGCTGGTGTCCGCCACCCGGGCGCCGAGCGCGATGTGCCGGCGGTTGCGCGGCTGTAGCGTCGCCAGGTCCAGCCCGGCCGTGTCGGCGTCCTTGTACGCGGCGGCGAACCACGTCGCCAGCCCGCGGATCCCCATCAGCGGCGACACCGGCAGGTCGGCCTTGACCGCGTCGTGCCCGAGGCGTACGAGCAGCCGCGCCGCCGACCCGGTGGCCCGGCTGGAATCGGCGTCGGGCAGCACGCCCGGGACCGGCGACCGCACCGATACGGCGATCCGCAACCGTTCCGGCTCCACCAGGCGCTCCGGCGTCCGCCCGGCGAGCACCGAGAACCCGACCGCCGCGTCGGAGACCGTCGTGGCGAGGATGCCGTGCTCGACCAGGCCGTACCAATCGGTGGACCCGGCCCCGACCCCGGACGGCACCACGCCCCGGCCGGGCTTGATCCCGACCAGGCCGCAGCACGCTGCCGGGATGCGCACCGAGCCCATGCCGTCGTTGCCGTGCGCGATCGGCACCAGGCCGGCCGCGACCGCGGCGGCCGCGCCACCGGACGAACCCCCGGGGGTACGGTCAGTGCGCCACGGGTTCCGCGTGGTCGCCGTCTCGTCGTCGGTCGTGGCGAACACGCCCAGCTCCGGCATGCGGGTCGTGCCGACGACCACCGCGCCGGCGCCACGCAACCGGCGGACCACCTCGTGATCGGCGTCCGCGACCGGGCCGGCCGCCGCGTCCGAGCCGTTCCACGTGCGTACCCCGACGAGCGGCGTGTTCTCCTTGACCGCGATCGGCACCCCGGCGAGCGGCAGGTTGCCCAGCTCGGGCTGGTCGTCGACGGCCTCCGCCTCGTACAGCGCCTCGGCCGCGCGGATCTCCCGGAACGCGTGCACGATCCGGTCGTACGCGTTGATGTAGTCGAGGTGGTCGGCGACCACCGCGGTCGCGGAGGTGTCTCCCCGCCGCACCGCCCGCGCGATCTGCCGCGCGCTGGCACCGATCCACGAACCGTCCTGGCCAAGCATCGCGCCCCTCCCCCTGTCGATACCTGACGTTCTAACGAGCGAGTGCCTGGTCGAGGTCTGCCAATAGATCGTCGACCGACTCGATGCCGACTGACAGCCGGATCAGGTCGGACGGCACCTCCAGTGGCGACCCGGCGACGCTGGCGTGGGTCATCGTCGCCGGATGCTCGATCAGCGACTCCACCCCGCCGAGCGACTCCCCGAGTACCCATAGCTTGGTGTTGTTGCACATCCTGATCGCGGCCGCTTCGCCCGCCGCGGCCCGGAAACTGATCATCCCACCGAATCGACGCATCTGCTTGGCGGCGACGTCGTGCCCCGGGTGTTCGGGCAGCCCCGGGTAGAGCACCTCGCCGACCGCGGGGTGCCCGACCAGGAACGCGGCGATCCGCTCGGCGTTGTCACAGTGCCGGTCCATGCGTACCCCCAAGGTTTTGATGCCCCGGAGGGTGAGCCACGCGTCGAAGGGGCCGTTGATCGCGCCCATCGCGTTCTGGTGGTAGGCCAGCTCCTCGCCGAGCGCGCTGTCGCCCACCACGAGCGCCCCGCCGACCACATCGGAGTGGCCGCCGATGTATTTCGTGGTGGAGTGCACCACGATGTCGGCGCCGAGGGCAGCGGCTGCTGGAGGTAGGGCGACGCGAACGTGTTGTCGACGACCAGCAGCGCACCGGCGTCGCGGGCCACCCCGGCGAGGGTGGCGATGTCCGCGATGCCGAGCAGCGGATTGGTCGGCGTTTCGACCCAGATCAATTTGGTACCGGGCCGCACGGCGCTTCGGACGGCGTCGACATGGTGGATGTCGGCCGGCGTGAACTCCAGCCCCCAACGCTTCGCGACCCGTGCGAAGAGGCGGTAGGTCCCGCCGTACGCGTCGCCGGGGATCACCACGTGGTCGCCGGGACGGCAGAGCGCGCGCAGCAGGGTGTCCTCGGCGGCGAGCCCGCTGGCGAACGCGAGCCCGTGCCGGCCGCCTTCGAGCGCGGCGAGGCATTCCTGCAACGAGTCGCGGGTCGGGTTGGCGCTGCGGCTGTACTCGTACCCGAGGCGGGGCGCGCCGACCGCGTCCTGCGCGTAGGTGCTGGTCTGGTAGATCGGCGGCACGACCGCTCCGGTTCGTGGGTCGGGATCCTGCCCGGCGTGGATGGCGAGCGTGTCGAAGCCGTATGTCATTGGAGAAATCTAACCGCCGCTACGGTGGACGGCGTGTCAGGATGCGTCTTCTGCGCGATCGTGGCGGGCTCGGTGCCCGCGTTCGAGGTGGCGTCGACGGATTCGGCGATCGCCTTCCTCGACACCCGGCCGGTGTTCAAGGGCCACACGCTGGTGGCACCGCGTGCGCACGTGGTGACGCTGGCGGAGTTGCCAGTTTCGGAATTGTCCACTTATTTCGGCTTCGTCCGGGCTATCGCGGTCGCCGTCGAGGCCGGACTCGGCGCGGGCGGCACGTTCGTCGCGATCAACAACAAGGTCTCCCAGTCCGTGCCCCACCTGCACACCCATGTCGTGCCGCGCACCAAAGGCGACGGTCTGCGCGGCTTCTTCTGGCCAAGGACCAAGTACCCGTCAGACGAGGAGGCCAAGGAATACGCGGCGCGGGTCGCGGCCGCCCTTTCCTCGTCGATCTAGGACGAATGGTGGGCGGTTTGCCCGTCTTGTTCCACCATTCGTCCTAGATCGACGTCACCGGGCCGGGTCAGACCGCGGCCGAGGCGCGTGCCGACACCGCTGACTCGGCGCGCAGGCGGGCCACGCCGCTGGCCACGGAGAAGGACTTCGCCAGGTAGGCACCCGAGTCGGGCCTGGTCCGGTTGGTGAGGAAGTAGTAGTCCATCCGGCACCGGTCCGGCGTCACATCGAGCACCCCGTAGCCGTGCGAGTCCAGTTCGGTCCACTTGACGTGCCGGTTGGCGCCGCGCAGCAACCCGGCCGCGACCAGCGACAGCGTGTCCGGCGGTACGTGCAGGAAGTCGTCGAGGTTGTCGCGAGGTCACCGACGTCACCACGAACTCGGCCGCGGTCGGCGACAGCGCGGTCGTCCGGGTGTTCACCGGCGTCGTTGGCCCAGGCCATGTGGATGTCGCCGGTCAGGAAGACCGTGTTGCGATCAGTCTCTGCCCGCAGATGGGTGAGCAGTTCGCGCGCGGTCGTCGTTGTAGCCGTCCCACTGGTCGGTGTTGACGGCGAGACCCTCCTGCGGCAGGCCCAGCAGCTCGGCCAGCGGCCCGAGCAGCATGGCCGGCAGCGGCGCCGAAGGCGAGCCGGCGAGATCATCACCGAGTTGCCGACCAGCCGCCAGGTGGCGTCCGACGCGGCCAGTCCCGACTTCAGCCAGTCCAGCTGCGCGCGGCCGGTGATCGTGCGGTCCGGGTCGTCGACCGAGCCGTTGCCGACCGCGCCTGCTGGGAGCGGAAGGAGCGCAGGTCCAGCAGGAGCAGGTCGGCCAGCTTGCCGAAGCGCAGCCGGCGGTAGGTGGTGCGCGATCGGCCGAGCCGCACCGGCATCCACTCGAAGTACGCCTGCTTCGCGGCGGCCTGACGCGGTCGGCCCAGGCGCCCTCGGTGCCCGGGTGTGGTTCTCGGCGCCGCCCGACCAGGCGTCGTTGGCGAACTCGTGGTCGTCCCAGATCGCGATGACCGGCACGCGCGGCGTGCAGGGCCTGGAGGTCGGGGTCGGTCTTGTACGTCGCGTGCCGGATGCGGTAGTCGGCGAGGGTGAGGATCTCGTGGGTCGGCGCGTGCGGGCGGACGACGCTGCCGCGCGTGCCGCGTACTCGCCGGTCTCGTACTCGTAGATGTAGTCGCCGAGGTGCAGCACGGCGTCCAGGTCGGCGCGGGCGGCGAGATGGCGGTACGGGGAGAAGTAGCCGGCCTCCCAGTTGGCGCAGGAGACCACGCCGAAGCGCAGGCCGGCCACGGCCGCGGCGTCGGCGCCGGGGCGGTGCGGGTGCGGCCGACCGGGGAGTCGCGGTGCCGCCGGCCGAGAAGCGGAACCAGTAGTCGGTGGCCGGGCCGCAGGCCGCGGACGTCCGCCTTGACGGTGTGGTCGGACGCGGCGGTCGGCGCTGGTCGAGCCCGTGGCGACGACGGCGCTGAACGCCTTGTCCTCGGCGACCTGCCCAGCCGACCTCGGTGTCGGGGCCGAGCCCGGAGCCGGGCATCGCGTCGCGGGTCGGGGTCACGCGGGTCCACAGCAGGATGCCGTCCGGCAGCGGGTCGCCGGAGGCGACGCCGTGCAGGAAGGCGGTCGCTGCCGCGGCTTCGGCTGGATTCGCGAGGGCCAGCGGGCCGAGTACCGCCGCAGCGCCGGCCGCGGTGCCGGCAGCCTTGAGGAGGGTACGGCGTTCGAGAGGGGTGTCCACCATGAGCCGAAGGTTTACCAGCCAGTAGCTTCCACGGATAGACCGCTATCGAGAGTTTCCGAATTAGTTGCCATCGGTTGCCCTCGGTTTGGCACAACTTCCCGGAAGTTGTGGCCTCCGGGTGGGTCTGAGGCCACAACTTCCGGGAAGTTGTACGGGGTGGAACTTCTTGGGAGTGCCCGGTGTTGTGCACCGCGGAAGCCCATACCAGGGTTATCCACGAAGGGAGTCAACCGTGTTTCTGCGCCGCAAGAAGCTGGACCTGCCGACGCCGGAGGAGGCGTTGCCCGGCCGGGAGACGCCGATGCCGGTGCCAGGACGGCACACTGTCCTCGGTACGCCGCTGACCGGCCCGTGGCCGACCGGCTACCAGGTAGCGATCTTCGGGATGGGCTGCTTCTGGGGTGCCGAGCGGCTGTTCTGGAAGACCCCGGGGGTGTACTCGACCGCGGTCGGTTACGCGGGTGGTGTCACGCCCAACCCCACGTACGAGGAGACCTGCTCGGGCCTGACCGGCCACACCGAGGCGGTCCAGGTCGTGTACGACCCTTCGAAGGTCACGTACCAGACAGCTGCTGAAGATCTTCTGGGAGAACCACGACCCGACCCAGGGCATGAGGCAGGGCAACGACGTCGGCACCCAGTACCGGTCAGCGATCTACGCGACGACCGACGAGCAGCTCGCCGAGGCGGAGGCGTCGAAGGACACGTTCGCACCGGTGGTCGCGAAGGAGGGGTACGGCGAGATCACGACTGAGATCACGAAGGCCGGCCCGTTCTACTACGCCGAGGACTACCACCAGCAGTACCTTTCAGATGCAAAAAACCCTGGCGGGTACTGCGAGCCCGGACCCAATGGGATGAGCTGCCCGATCGGGGTGGCGAAGACCGAGGCGTGACGGACCGACAGCCTGAGTAGGTAGTGAGACACTGAGGTGAGGAGGTGGCGATGACCACGAGCGGTGCCGAACATCTGGACCAGCCGCGCCGAGTACTGCGGCGTCGCGAGTCTCTGGACGAGCAGGTGCGTCGTCGTGGCCTGCGCCCGGTGATGTCCGCCGACGACGTCGCACGCGATGACGTCTTCGAGTCCGACGAGGAGCTGGACGCCTTCCTCGCCTGGTACCACGCCGAGCGCCAGGCGAATCTGGCGTAGCGGCTTGTGGAATACATCGTTCTCGACACCGACGTAGCCTCACTGAGCTTCCGGCGTGGGCTTCCTCCATCGGTGATGGGGCGCCTCGCCGGAAAGCTATGGTGCCTGAGCTTCGTCACGGTCGGCGAAATGACCCAATGGGCGGATATCCGTAGCTGGAGTCCCCGCAACCAGGCGGCACTGGATAGCTGGCTTTCCGATCGGGTGTTCCTCGAAGGAGGCCCTGAGGTGGCCAGAACCTGGGGCCGCCTGTCAGCCGATGGACGACGGCGTGGGCGAACCCATCCGGTCAACGACACCTGGATCGCCGCCTGCTGCCTAACCGACGGGCTCCCGCTGGCGACCTTCAACATGAAGGATTTCGCGGACTTCGCCGACAATCACGGGCTTCGTCTTCTCAGCCTCGATCGCGGCTCCGGATAGTCTGTCCGCCGGTACCGGACAAAGTTCTCCATGACTAACTAATGCCACCAGCAGTACCTGGACAAGAACCCGTCCGGATACCGCGGGATCGGCCCGAACGGGATGAACTGCCCGATCGGAGTAGCGAAGGCATAGCCAGAAGGCTCCTGGTGTACGTACACTTGTCCGTACACCAGGAGGATTGTGATGACCGCGTCCATCTCTGCAAGGTTCGAGTTCAGGCTGCGCGCTGACGCCAAACGGCGGATCGAGTTGGCCGCCGAACTCCTTCACGAGAGTGCGTCCGACTTCGCCCGTACGGCAGCCGAAGATCGCGCAGAGCGTGTGTTGCGCGAACACATGCTCACGACGGTCGTGCCGGCGGAATTCTTCGACGACCTACTGCGGGCGCTGGACGCCCCTGCGAAGCCGAACGAAGCGCTCAAGGCGGCCGCCCGTCGCGCACGGACCGCCGTAGAGCAGCGGTAGCCGAATGCCCTTCGTCAGCGAGGCAATCAGCGAACAGCACGACCCGTCGCACTTCGACAGCAGCAAGCCCGAACTGGACAACTGGCTCCGCCAACACGCCCGCACGACCGAGGCGCGTCGAACCGGCCGCACATTCGTCTGGCACGAGGACGGCCAGATCGTGGCGTACTACACGATCGCCGCGCACCTTCTCGTCCGGGAAGACCTACCTCGGGCGCTGGGACGAGGTAATCCCGGGCAGATTCCGGCTGTCCTCCTTGCCCGGCTCGCCCTGGACAAGACGCTGCACGGCCAGGGCCTGGGCGGAGCGCTTCTCGCCGATGCCTTGCGGCGCATCGTCGTCGCCACGCAGACGGTGGCCGCGCGGTTCGTTGTGGTCGATGCCATCGACCAGACAGCGCACCGCTTCTACGAACACCATGGTTTCCGGGCCATACCAGGCACCTTGCGACTCGTACAAGAGGTCGGTGACGTGGCGGCCGCGCTCGAAATGTGACCTGGCGAGCAGGATTACCACCAGCTTATTACCACAGCTTCCAGCCGGAACTGCTTGGCGGCGTCGTGGTCCAGCCCGCCCGCTGGACCACGACGCACGATCAGAGGCGACGGCTCAGGCCACGAAGCGGGTACGACGCCGGCGCGCCACCACGTACCCGAAGGCGCCCAGGAGAACCATCGCCGCCCCGGCACTTCCGAGCACCGCCGCGTTGCTTCCGGTAACCGGTAGGCCGCCGTCTCCGGTGCCACCGCCCATTCCGTTCGCCGGGTTGACGACGAGCTTCGCGGTGTCGTTGTCACGGTTGGCGTGCTCGCGTCGGTCGACGGAGACGGTACCCACGGTTTCGCCCGCGACGTCGATGCGCAGCCCCAACTCCCAGGTGTACGTCTGGCCGACCTCGATGACGTTGGTTTTGTCGGTGAAGCACTGGTACACCGCCGCACCCGGTTCGCCCGGGTCGCCGTAGGGCTCGCCGTTGGCCTTCGGCAGGCACTCGTCCGGAACGGTGACCGCGGTCGTGCCCTTCGGCACCGTGACCGTGACGGCGTCGGCGACCCCGTCGAACAGGCCGATCCGGGCCGGCCCGAGGTTCTTCAGCCCGATCGTCACCGGCACGGTCGAGCCGACCGCGCCCTTGACCGTCGCGCCCACAGCGGCGTCGTCACCCACGTTCACGCCGGTGACGCCGAGGGTGTACATGGCTGCGTTGTCCAGGTCGTTCGTGTCGGTCTGGGCGTTGGTGTGCAGCTTGGGCGCCTGCTCGACGAGGCGCAGCTCGCCGCCGTTGCCGCGAACCGGGTGCCACTTGCTGAACTCGTCCAGCCATTCCACCTCGGCGTCGGCCTGCGTGGCCCACTGGTAGAAGCCGCCGAACGTCCGGGGCGCCGGCGTGTCGGCACGCACGGTGAGCGCCTGCGGATCGGCCAGGGCGTAGTCCTTGCCCGCGGCCAGGTCGCTGTCGAAGGTGCAGATCACCCACCAGTCCGTGTACTGGCAGTTGCGGTACTTCGCGCCGAATTCGGCAGCCTCCGGCTTGCTGAACGACAGGACTGCCCCGTGCGCGACGGTCCTGCCCGAGTTGCGGACGGAGTACGGCAGTGTCACCTTGCCGCCGGGCGCGGCGGACACCGTCAGGTCCGGGCCCGCGGTCAGGTCGACGCCTTCGGCGATCGTGAACTTCGCGGTCTTGCTCATCGGGGCCAACCCGTCAGCGGCAAGCGTGGCCCTGAGTGTGCCGACGGCACCGAGCTTGACCCCGGCGACCGGCTTCACGTCGAAGCCCACCACCGTCTCGGGCGCGCTGATCGCACCGACGTTGTAGTCGGCCACCTCACAGGTCAGCACCGTGTCGGCCGTCGTGCACCTGGCGGCCCACCAGTCGGCGGGCGTGATGGTGGCCACGCCGGCGAGCCCGGCGGCATCGACGGTCACCGTCACGTGCTCGAGCAGTACATCGTCCTGCCCGTTGTTGGCCAGCGCGACACTCTGGAACTTCCCCGGCGAATCCGGCGTGACGACGGTGTTCGACACCGACAGTTCGAGATCGGGCGCGGCCGCCACAGCGGCCACGGCGGGCAGCGTCACCGCTCCGAGCAGCGCGCCGGTCGCACACAGACCGAACTTGGCCAGCATGGACCGGCCCCTTGAACGCATCATTCGATTCCTCCCCAGCACCAAATTGCTGGCGGGATCTTATTGACGTCGACGCCCCACGGCGAGCGAGGCAATAGGCCCGCCATACGGCAAACCCGGACAATAGGCCGACGGGCCGCGATCACAGGACCACAACAACTTGGTACCGGCGACGCATCGTCACCAGTGATTTCCTTCATCGACCGCGAAACGGGTACCCGCCTTGTCGGTCGATACCGGTAAGGTGCCTCGGAACGACCATGGACGACGCGAACCCCTGACTCGTCCACTGTAGACATGGCCGGTCGATCGCCGAGGTGGGGCGGCGGAAGGTCGGTGACCAACTGAACCACGGGGAGCCTCATGGTGCGCACAAGCCAGACCGCGCGCGGGCGTAGCCTGCGCGCCTCGACCCGGATCGCGGCCCTGCTGGGGGCCGCCGCACTGTCCACGGCGTCGGGCATCGCGTACGCCGCGACCCAGCCCTCGATCCACGTGGCGGTGCAGGCGAATGAGTCATCGTCGCCCGCGCCGTCGTCGAGCGGCATCACGGAACCATCGCCGACCAGCAGCAGCAGCGAAGGCTCGCCCGGCAACGGCGGGCCGACCGAGACCGCGAAGCCGGATCCCACCGGAAACGGTGGCGCGGGCGGTGGCGGCCCGCAGGGCGGCAACCAGCAGACCGGTGGCAACAAGCAGACCGGCGGCAAACAGAGCGGTGGTAAGCAGAGCGGTGGCCAGGCCGGCACCAGCGGCGAGGGCCTGCCGGTCACCGGCACCGACGTGACCAGCATCGTCGTCCTCGGCGGCATGCTCACCGCCGGCGGGGCGGGGCTCGTCCTGACCGCGCGCCGTCGTCGGCGTACCGCTTGATGGTGTTCGTCGTGCTCGGTGCCCGTGACGCGCGTCGCGGGCATCGAGCATCGCGGACGTCGCGGCTACTGGTCATGTAACCTGCCTGCTCGTGAGCGAGGTTCCAGGCCAGGAGGGGCATGGCGGATACGGTCCGTTCCGGCGTGAAGACGCGCCAGAACCCCCGGCGGAGGAGCCCCCCGCGTCGGACTCCTGGTCGCTGTTCCCCGACGGTGGGCCGGGCTCGCCGTCCTGGCAGCCGCGGATCGTGCCGTCGCCGAAGCCGCGCCGCAAGTCGATCATCGTGGCGGCGCTGCTTGGCCTGCTGGCCGGCCTGCTCGTCTTCGGCTCGACCGGATACCTCGTCGGCTACCAGACCGCGCCCGCACCGGCACCGCCCAAACCGACTCCGAGTCCCACGCCGTCGCTGCCCGCGTTCGAGCAGGCGCAGCTCGACCTCAACAAGCCGAAGTTCACCAGCGCGCTGACCCCCATCGCGAACTCGTGGCTGCCGTGGATCGCCGGCTGCCAGCGCAGCGGAGAGAAGGACGCACCGCGTGCGGGCGACGGCGAGGACACCCGGGTGACCTGCCACTACGCCAACACGAACATCTACTTCATCCAGTACAAGTCAACCGACGAGCGGGACAAGGCATACACCCGGTACCTGGGCCAGAACATCGACGCGAAGCAGTTGACGCCCGGGGTCGCCGAGCCGACCACGAAGAAGACCACGTCCGGCGCGGTGAACGGGCGCCACGTGGAGTTCGCGTTCCGGACGTCCGCCGACCCGGGCGCGACGACGATCTGCGGCGTGTGGTGGGCGGACTCGACCGCCCCGATCGCGGCCTACATTCTCGCGTACTGGCGCGACGGGCTGGGCGAGAACTGGGAGCCGCTGCGCGACGTCTGGCGCCGGTACAGCTAGTACCGCGGAGTGTGGCGGGGCGAGGGTACCTGATCGCGCGATCTGTGCGGGGGAACCGTTAGATCACGTACCCTCGCCCGCCGTTACCCGCCCGCTCTGGGGAGAACACCTGGCCGGAGGCGCCGGGCCGACGGAGGCAATGCCGGCCCGTACGGGCGGGATTTGGTTGCGGGATGTCGGGCGTTGGCGGACACCGTGACATCACCGCTGGTACAACGTTCTTAGCTGGCTAGAAGGTGCCGCGGTTCGGGCCGGCCCGGTGCCAGCCGCCCTTCGAGCGGGCACCGAGTTCGACCCGCCAACTCGGCAGGGTCCGGAGGCTGTAGAGGTCGTGCCGGGCCGTCCAGGCTTCGTTCCATGGCCGTCGCGAGGCCGCTTCGGCCCGCTCCGCAAGCCTGCGCGGTGAGCAGGGCCACTCCTTTCCGCACCACTCACAGTTACCGGCGCGGTCGGGTTCGGCGTGACGTTCCAGGATCTGCTGCGCGTCGCGCCAGAGCAGGCGATCGACCACGTCAGCGGGCTCGGTATGGTCAACGCTGACCACCTATTCCCTCCCCCTTTGTCAATCTCATTGAACTTTGTCCTCTTGGAACCTCCGGACGAAACGTTAAACAACGCGCCACCCCCCGCCAGCGGACAGCGTGTGCGACGGACCGGAAAAACCACGAAAGGGTACTGGCGGAGTGCGGGCCGATAATGGGCCGGTGAACAGCGACGTTCAGCCTCCCGACAGCCCACTTCTGCGCCGGATCCGAAATTCGGTCATTGGTGATGACCAGGTCATGTGGGGACCGTACGGGCCTCGCCGGGTGACCTATGCCGACTACACGGCGTCCGGCCGGGCGCTGGACTTCATCGAGCGGTTCGTCCACGACGAGGTACTGCCGCGGTACGCCAACACGCACACCGAATCGTCGGGTACCGGTCTGCAGACGACCCGGCTGCGCGAGGACGCCCGCCGGATCATCAGAGACGCCGTCGGTGGCGACGACGACACCGTGGTCATCTTCACCGGCTCCGGCTCGACCGGCGCGATCGACAAGATGATCCACCTCCTCGGCATCCGGATCCCGGCCGACCTGGACGACCGGTACGACCTGGCGGCGCGGATCCCGGCGAGGAGCGGCCGGTCGTGTTCATCGGGCCGTTCGAGCACCACTCCAACGAGCTGCCGTGGCGGGAGTCGATCGCCGACGTCGTGGTGATCCCCGAGGACGCCGACGGGCACGTCGACTGGGGCGTGCTGGAAGCGGCGCTGCGGACGCTACGCCGACCGGCCGTTGAAGATCGGCTCGTTCTCGGCCGCCTCGAACGTGACCGGCATCGTCACCAACACCCGGGCGGTGTCCGAGCTGCTGCACCGGCACGGCGCGCTGTCGTTCTGGGACTTCGCCGCCGCGGCGCCGTACGTCGACATCGACATGGACGGCAAGGACGCGCTGTTCCTGTCCCCGCACAAGTTCGTCGGCGGTCCCGGTACCCCCGGAGTGCTGGTCCTACGCCGGGAGCTGCTGCGCAACCGGGTGCCGACGGTGCCCGGCGGCGGCACGGTCGACTACGTCAACCCGAACGAGCACCACTACGTCACCGACCCGGAGCGCCGGGAGGAGGGCGGCACGCCCGCGATCGTCGAGTCGATCCGGGCCGGGCTGGTGTTCCAGCTCAAGCAGGCGGTGGGTACCGACGTGATCCGGGCGCGCGAGGAGTACTTCCTGCGCCGGGCGGTCGAGTCGTGGCGGACCAACCCGGCGATCGAGATCCTCGGCAACCTCGACGCGGAGCGGCTGTCGATCGTGTCGTTCGTGATACGCCGGCCCGGTGGCCGGTACCTGCACCACAACGCCGCGGTGGCGCTGCTCAACGACCTGTTCGGCATCCAGTCCCGGGGTGGCTGTTCGTGTGCCGGCCCGTACGGGCACCGGCTGCTCGGGATCGACATCGAGCGGTCACACCGGTTCGAGCAGGAGATCGTGTCCGGCTGCGAGGGGATCAAACCCGGCTGGGTACGGGTCAGCTTCAACTACTTCATCTCGCCGGCCGTCTTCGAGTACATCGTGTCGGCGGTGAATCTCGTTGCCACCTACGGCTGGGCGCTGCTGCCCGAGTACCGGTTCGACCCGTACTCCGGGCTGTGGCGGCACAAGAACGGCCTGGTCGAGCCGCCGCTACGGCTGTCTCAACTGTCCTATGCGGACGATGGCGAACTGCGCTGGCCGGCCCACCACGAGCGGGCCGGCGAGGATGCGCTGGCCGGGTACCTGCTGGAGGCGCGGGAGCTGTGCGAGAAGGCGGCGGCGCACCCGTGGACCGAGGGCCGGGCCGGCGCCCGGGTGTCGGAGGGCTTCGAGGACCTCCGCTGGTTCGACCTGCCCGACAACTGCCTCGCCGCCCCTTCCCCGTCGATCTAGGACGAATGGTGGGACGAAACGGGCAGCCCGGGCACCATTCTTCCTAGATCGACGAGGCAGGGGCGATCGGCTCGCCGGCCGGTACGACCACGGCGTCCCCGGCACGCAGCCGCTGACCCGCCTGGGCACGACCTGACGAGCCGCGTGATCGGCACAACTTCCGGCAAGTTGTGGCCTCCGAACCCCGCTGAGGCAACAACTTCCGGGAAGTTGTTCCGATCAACTTCGCCCAGGGCGTAAACGCGCCGGGCATCGACGACCGCGACGGCGGCGTTTCCCGCGTCATGGACCCCCAAGACACCGAAGCCCTCGACGCCTACAGCCAGGCGGTGTCGAGTGTGGCCGCCACCCTGCTGCCGAGCGTCGCGAGCCTGGCCGTCTCGACCCCCCGCGGGCAGGGCGCCGGATCCGGCGTCGTGTTCACATCGGACGGATTCATGCTGACCAGCGCACACGTGGTCGCCGGGGCGAGCGGCGGGAGCGCCGAGTTCGCCTCCGGCGACGACGTCCGGTTCGACGTGGTGGGCGCCGACCCGCTCGCCGACCTGGCCGTCCTCCGGGTGCAGGGATCACCCGCGCAGCCGGCCACCCTCGGCGACGCGGACAAGCTCCGCATCGGCCAGCTCGTCATCGCCGTCGGCAACCCGATGGGCCTGGCCGGCTCGGTGACCGCCGGCGTGGTCAGCGCACTGGGGCGGTCGCTGCCGGTACGCAGTGGACGGCACGTACGGCTCATCGACGACGTGATCCAGACTGACGCGGCACTCAACCCGGGCAACTCGGGCGGGGCGCTGGCCGACTCGTCCGGCCGGGTGGTGGGCATCAACACCGCGGTCGCCGGGTTCGGGCTGGGCCTCGCCGTCCCGATCAACTCGACGACCCGGTACATCATCTCGGAGTTGATGTCCGACGGCCGGGTCCGTCGTGCCTGGCTCGGCGTGGCCGGTGCGTCGGCGCCCCTGCCGCCGCACCTCGCCGAGCGACTCGGCCAGCGCCGGGGGCTACGCCTCGCCGAGGTGGTGCCGGGCAGCCCGGCCGCGCGGGCCGGCCTGTTCCTGGGCGACGTCGTGCTCACCGCGGGCGGGCGGGCCGTGCAGGGCGTACAGGACATCCTGCGGCTGATGCTCGGCCCGGCGATCGGCACCCGCCTGCCGATCACGGTCCTACGCCGGGGCGCGCTCGTGGACGTGGTCGCCGTCCCGGAGCCGCTTCAGTGATCGTCACAACTTCCCGGAAGTTGTGGCCTCAGCCAAGTCGGGAGGCCACAACTTCCGGAAAGTTGTGACGATCTAGCGCAGGAAGCTCAACAGGTCCTGGCGGGTGAGGACGCCGCGTGGCTTGCCGTCGATCAGCACGATCGCCGCGTCCGACTTCTCCAGCATCCCGACCGCTTCGCCGACCGGCTGGCCGCCACCGATCATCGGCAACGGCTCGCCCATGTGCTTGTCGAGCATGTCGTGCAGGTGAGCATGGCCGGTGAACAGCGCGTCCAGCAGGTCGCGCTCGGCGATCGACCCGGCCACCTCGCCGGTCACCACGGGCGGCTCGGCCTTCAGCACCGGCAACTGCGATACGCCGTACTCCCGCATGATGTCGATCGCGTCGCGCACCGTCTCGCTGGGGTGCACGTGGATCATCTCCGGGATCCGGCCTCCCTTGCGGGCCAGGACGTCGGCCACGGTCGCGCCGCTGTCGTGGCTGGTCAGGAAGCCATACTTGGCCATCCACGCATCATTGAAAATCTTTGAAAGGTACCCTCGACCGCCGTCCGGCAGCAGCACCACGACCACGTCGTCGGGGTCGGCCCGGCGCGCCACCTCGATCGCGGCGACCGCGGCCATCCCGCAGGAGCCGCCGACCAGCAGCCCCTCCTCCCGCGCGAGCCGGCGGGTGAGGGTGAACGAGTCCTTGTCGGACACTTCGATGATCTCGTCGCAGACGGTCCGGTCGTACGTCTGCGGCCAGAAGTCCTCGCCGACGCCCTCGACCAGGTAGGGCCGGCCGGTGCCGCCGGAGTAGACCGAGCCCTCCGGGTCGGCTCCGATGATCTTCACCCGACCGCTGGAGACCTCCTTGAGGTACCGCCCGACACCGGAGATCGTGCCGCCGGTGCCCACGCCCGCCACGAAGTGGGTGATCCGGCCCTCGGTCTGCTCCCACAGCTCGGGGCCGGTCTGCTCGTAGTGCGAGATCGGGTTGTTCGGATTCGCGTACTGGTCCGGCTTCCACGCGCCGGGGATCTCCTTGGCCAGCCGGTCGGAGACGTTGTAGTACGACCGCGGATCCTCCGGCGCCACCGCGGTGGGGCAGACGACCACCTCCGCGCCGTACGCCCGGAGCACGTTCTGCTTGTCTTCGCTGACCTTGTCCGGGCAGACGAACACGCATTTGTACCCGCGCAGCTGCGCCACCAGGGCCAGGCCGACGCCGGTGTTGCCGCTGGTCGGCTCCACGATGGTGCCGCCCGGCTTGAGCAGCCCGGCCTTCTCCGCCTCGTCGACCATGCGCAGCGCGATCCGGTCCTTCACGCTGCCGCCCGGATTGAAGTACTCGACCTTGGCCAGCACGGTGGCGGTGGCACCCGCGGTGACGGTGTGGAGACGGACCAGCGGCGTGTTGCCGATCAACTCGACGACGTTGTCGTAGTAGCGCACGGGCGTCAGCCTAGCGCCCGTGACCGGCGACTATGCCGGGCGGCGGTGTTGCTGCTGGTGCGGACGCTGCTGGTGTTGGTGCGGGCCGGGGCGGCCGTACTGCGGCGGCGGCCCGTACGCCCGGGGGCCGTGGCCGGGTGGGGCGCCGTGGCCAGGTGGGGCGCCAGGCACCGTGTACCCGGGAATGGTCCGGGCCCGCTGCCGCTCCCATTCGAGGAACCGCTCGGTCTCGTCGAGCACCGCACCGGCGAACCAGGCGGCCACCGCCGCGTCGTCGATCAGCCCGAACACCAGGAACAGCGCCTCGGGCACGAAGTCGATGGGCGAGACGATGTACATCGCCGCGACGGCCATCATGCCGAGGCGACCCTTGCCGTCATACTCCCCGCGCATCGTGGCCGCGATCATCCGGGGCAGCGCCGCGAGCCGTTTGCCCAGGCCAGGAGTGCCGGGCTTGAACACCCGCAGCAGCGCGGTCCAGGCCATCCGGCGTCGGAGCGTGCCTGCCATCGTCCACCCAACCTCACGTCGTCGGTGTCAGTGCATTGAACACTGTGTTACCCATCGTGCCTTCTGGGTACCACGCCGACCACCCGACACGAGGTCCTTGCGCGAGCAACAATTGGGTATGGGCGCCCAGGACAGCCCGGCCCGACCGGTCCGGATGACACAAGACCGACACGAGTTCTGGCAACTTGTGGGCTCGGAGCAGTGTTTCGGACGTAGCTTTTCGGAGGCTATTACGCAAAACGGTCGCTCGGGACCGGAAGGTACTGGCGGCACCGAGCGATCATTGAATCGCACCGCACACGGGAGGACCGATGACCGACACGACGAGCCAGGTACGCCGGATAGCCACTGCGGGCGCGTTCGGGGCCGGCGGCCTCACCGCCGTCGGTGTGGCACTCACCGGCCTGCTCGTCGGCCAGGCCATGCTCGCCCGCCGGATCATTCCGCTGGCCGAGGCGCCTCCACCCCGTTGCGACGGCCGATACGGCACCGACCACGCCGGTGAGCCGATCACGCTCGCGGTTCTCGGCGACTCGTCGGCGGCCGGGTACGGTGCCGACGTCCCCCGTAACACCCCGGGCGCCCTACTCGCCGCCGGGCTGGCGGAGCAGGTGCGCCGCCCGGTCACCGTGCACTGCTTCGCCGTGGTCGGGGCCGAGTCCCGCGCCCTGGAACCGCAGGTGGAGCGCGCGATGGAGGTCCGCCCCGACGTCGCGGTCATCCTGGTCGGCGGCAACGACGTGACCCACCGGCGGCCGGTCGGTGAAGCGATCCACTATCTCGTGACGGCCGTCCGCGAGCTGCGCGAAGCGGGTGCGGAGGTCGTCGTCGGTACCTGCCCCGACCTGGGCACGATCCAGCCGATCCAGCCGCCGTTGCGCTGGATGGCCCGCCGGTGGAGCCGCCAGATGGCCGCCGCCCAGACCATCGCCGTGGTCGAGGCCGGCGGCCGTACCGTCTCCCTGGGCGACCTGCTCGGGCCGGCGTTCTCGGCCGAACCGGACCGGATGTTCAGCTGGGACCGGTTCCACCCGTCCGGCGACGGGTACGCGGTGGCCGCGGCCGCCATCCTGCCCACGCTGATCGCCGCGCTCTCCGACGAGGAGGGGCACCACCGGCCGCGGCTCGGCGAGGGCGTACGCAGCCTGGCCGACGCCGCCGTCGAGGCGGTCGAGCGGGCCGGCACCGAGGTCAGCGCCACCCAGGTCGCCGGTCGCGACCGCGGCCCGGCCGGTGCGTGGGCCCAGCTGCGGCACCGTGTCTGGCGCCGCACCGAACACCCGACCGACCCGTCGGACCAGGCGGCGTAGCGACCCTGATCGTCACAACCTTGATCGTCACAACTTCCCGGGAACAGTTGCCTCAGCCACCCGCTGAGGCAACTGTTCCCGGGAAGTTGTGACGATCTTCCGTTCTTCAGCCGCGCCGAAGCCGACTGAGCGGAGCTAAAAGCACCGTTAGAGTGGCAGCATGAGCGTGATCCGGCGACTTGGACAGGCGGCCGTGGTGACGGCGATCGCCGGTACGGTCGGCGGCGCGGCGGTGCTCGCCGGCCAGGCGGTGCTGGCGCGCAGCCGGCGGTACGCGCAGCCGGACCTGCGTCTCGCGATGCGCGCCTCGGTGGGCGGCAACGGCGCGCAGTCGCTTCGACTGGTGCTTCTCGGCGACTCGACCGCCCTCGGCGTCGGGGTGGAACGCGTCACCGAAACGGTGGGCGGCCAGCTCGCGACCCTGCTCGCCGACGCGCCCGGCAGCCGCCGGGTCGAGCTGTCCAGCGTGGCCGTGTCCGGTTCCCGGTCGAGTGACCTGGCCACCCAGGTCGCCCGCGCCCTCGTCGGCACCCGGCCGGACGTCGCCGTCGTACTGGTCGGCGGCAACGACGCGATCCATTTCGGCCGCCCGAGCGAGGCGGCCGAGCACCTCGCGGCGGCGGTACGCCGGTTACGCGCGGTCGGGGTCGCCGTGGTCGTCGGCACCACCCCGGACCTCGGCGCGGCACGGGCGTTCCCGCCGCCGCTGCGGCAACTCGTCGGCTGGCAGGGCCGGCGGCTGGCGCGCGCCCAGTCGGCTGCCGTGAAGAGCGCCGGCGGCGTGCCGGTCGACCTCGCCGAGCAGACCGGGGCCGTGTTCCGGGCCGACGCCGGGACCTACTGCCACGATGGGTACCACCCCTCGGCGGACGGGTACCGGGTCTGGGCGCACGCCCTGCTTCCCGCGGTCACCGAGGCAGCCGCTGTCCATCAGTGACAGTGACCAACTCCACGTACCGAAGGGTTAACTGCCGGGTAACGTGACCGGCATGCCGGAAGCCGTCATTGTCGCCACCGCCCGCTCCCCGATCGGCCGGGCGGTCAAGGGATCCCTGCGTGAGGTGCGTCCCGACGACCTCGCCGCCACGATCGTGGCCGCTGCCCTGAGCAAGGTGCCGCAACTCGACCCGAAGGACATCGACGACCTGTACCTCGGCTGCGGCCTGCCCGGCGGCGAGCAGGGGTTCAACATGGCCCGGGTGGTGTCGGTGCTGCTCGGATACGACCACCTGCCCGGTGCGACGCTGACCCGGTACTGTGCCTCGTCGTTGCAGACCACCCGGATGGCGTTCCACGCGATCAAGGCGGGCGAGGGCGACGTGTTCGTCTCGGCCGGGGTGGAGACCGTTTCCCGGTACGCGCGTGGCAACTCCGACGGGCTGCCGGCCGAGGTGCAGGCGCTGGTCGGCGGCGGTTGGCAGAACGCGAAGTTCGCCGACGCCCAGGCCCGGTCGGAGAAGCGTGCCCAGGGCGGCGCCGAGACCTGGACCGATCCGCGCGAGGACGGCACGCTGCCGGACGTCTACCTCGCCATGGGTCAGACCGCGGAGAACCTCGCCCAGGTGTACAACGTCACCCGCGAGGAGATGGACCACTTCGGGGTACGCAGCCAGAACCTCGCCGAGAAGGCGATCACCGACGGTTTCTGGACCCGGGAGATCACGCCGGTGACCACCCCGTCCGGTGCCGTCGTGGCGGCTGACGACGGGCCGCGCCCGGGTGTCACGTACGAGGCGGTGGCCGGGCTGAAGCCGGTGTTCCGTCCGGACGGGCGGATCAACGCCGGCAACTGCTGCCCGCTCAACGACGGCGCCGCCGCAGTGGTGATCATGTCCGACACGAAGGCGCGCGAGCTGGGCATCACGCCGCTCGCCCGGATCGTGTCGACCGGGGTGACCGCGCTGTCGCCGGAGATCATGGGCCTGGGCCCGGTCGAGGCGACCAGGCAGGCTCTCGGCCGCGCCGGCATGACCATCGACGACGTGGACCTGGTGGAGATCAACGAGGCGTTCGCGGCCCAGGTCATCCCGTCGTACCAGCAGCTCGGCATCCCGCTGGAGAAGCTCAACGTGATGGGCGGTGCGATCGCGGTCGGCCACCCGTTCGGCATGACCGGCGCCCGGATCACCGGTACCCTGCTGAACTCGCTGGACTGGAACGACAAGACGATCGGCCTGGAGACCATGTGCGTCGGCGGCGGCCAGGGCATGGCCATGGTCGTGGAGCGCTTGTCCTAGGGATCGGTGGCCCGCACCAGCTCGGTCGCTTCGGCGATTGCCTGCTGGTTACCCGTCGCCGCCAGGTCCCGGGCCATCACCCGGAGCTGGTCGGGCAGGGCGAGGGCGTTGCCGAGGCGCGGTACCCGACTGCGCGGCCGACCCTCGGCGTCAGCGGCGAGATCGGCGACGCGCTGAACCAGGGCGTACATCACGTCGGCGGGCGAACCGTCCCCGGACGCACTGGACGCCGCCCAGCGGGGCGGCGTCCAGTGCGATACCCGGTTGACCAGCCGTTCGACGGCCAGCTCGAACTCCGTCAACGGCGCAGGTAGCCCAGCAGGCGCAGGATCTGCCAGTACAGGAAGATCAGGCCGACCAGCAGGCCGAAGGCGCAGTACCAGGCGTACTTCTCCGGCAGTCCGTAACGGACGCCCTGCTCGATCTGGTCGAAGTCGAGGATGAAGGTCAGCGCGCCGACGCCGATGCAGACCAGGCTGAAGATGATCGGCAGGAAGCTGACCTTGCCGGTCACGCCGTATTCGACCAGGTGCAGGTTGCCGCCGAGCAGGGCGACGATCCAGTTGACCAGGCTCAGCACGACGACCCCGATCAGGGCGCCGACCACGAACCGGGTGAACCTGGGGGTCGCCCGCAGGATGCGAAGCTTGTACAGCACCGCCATGCCGGCGAACACACCCAGCGTGCCGACCACGGCCTGGATCACGATGCCCTGGTGTGCGCTTTCGAACCACCGGCTGACCAACCCGAGCAGCACGCCCTCGACCACCGCGTAGGCGCCGATGATGAACGGATTGGTGATCCGGGCGAACGCGATGACCAGGCCGAGCACCAGCCCGGCGAGCATCGAGCCGATGGCCGCGACCGCGAGGATCGGGCCGGCGGTCAGCAGATTCCAGCTCAGCGCGGCGCTGACGCAGGTGAGAACAAGCAGCCCGACGGTGCGGACGACCACATCGTCGAGGCTCATCATTCGATCGGTGGCGTAACTGATAGATGAGCGCTCCGCGGATGCGGCCTCGCCGAGCCGGGTCAGAACCGGATTGGAACTGCGCACTTGGGGGCCTCCGACGTCTACGTACGCGAATAGCCAAGATTACCGCGACGCGGTGCCCGGGGCGGGGGTCGAACCCGCACGCCTCGTCGGCAGCCGCTTTTAAGGCGGCCGTGTCTGCCTTTCCACCACCCGGGCCGGTGAGCGAATGCGTTCACGGTAACGGCTGTGCGACGGGGTGCACACTGGCTTACCGGACGGGTTACCGTCGTGCGGGTGACCACCGCCCCGCCGACCGCCGACGAGGCCGAAGGGCCCGATCCGGCCGCTGATACAGGCTGGTTGACCAGCGAAAACAGCGCAGAAGACAACGAAAGCGACACCGGAAACGACGCCGCCCGCAAGCCAGCGGGGTGGACACCGTTTCGGGTCGACCTTGCCCTGTGCGCCGCCCTGACCCTTGCCGCCGTCGTCCTCGACCTCGGCCTGCTGCTGCACCCCTTCCAGCGGGCGCTCGCCCTCAACGCCGACGACCAGGCGCTCGTCGAGTGGCTGCTCGCGCTCGGTACCCGGTTCTGGACCGGCGACCTCGACCTGGTGACGCACCTGCTCAACGCCCCGGACGGCGTCAACCTGATGAGCAACGCGTCGATGCTGGCGCTCGGTGTGATCCTCACCCCGGTCACGCTCGCGTTCGGCGCCCCGGTCAGCTTCGCCGTCGGCCTCGCGGCCAACCTCGCGGCCACCGCGATCGGCTGGTACCTGCTGCTGTCCCGTCGCCTCAACCTGCACCGGGCGGGCGCGGCCACCGGGGCGGCGTTCTGCGCGTACGCCCCGGGGATGATCGCCCAGTCCAACGCCCACCTGCACATGACCTCGCAATGGCTGGTGCCGGTCATGGTGTGGAGCGTGCTGCGGCTGGCCGACACGGGGGCCTGGGACCGGGCCACGCTGCGCCGCGTCCTCGGCACCGGGCTGCTGCTCGGCCTGGTCGTGGCCGGGCAGCTGTTCCTCGGCGAGGAGGTGCTGTTTCTCACCGCCGCGACACTTGTGCTGTTTTGCATCTGCTACTTCCTGGTCGCGCCGAAACGAGCGACCCGGGCCGTCCCGACCCTTGCCGCCGGGTTGGTGATCGCGGTCGCGGTGGCGACCGCGGCCCTCACATACCCGCTCTGGGTTCAGTTCTACGGGCCGCAGCACGTGCCGAACGGCCCGTTCAACGTGTCCTTCTTCGGCGCCGACCTGGCCGGCTTCTGGACCGTGTCGCCGCTGTCGTGGAGCGGCTCGCCGGCGGCGGCGCGGCTGGTCAGCGGGCCGGCCGAGTACAACACGTTCTTCGGCGTGCCGCTGCTCGTGGCCGTCGGCGCGGCCACGATCTGGCTGTGGCGTCGGCCGGCCGTCCTCGCCGGGATGGCGGCGGCCCTGGTGATGGCCGCGCTATCGCTCGGACCGCTGGTCACGGTCAATGACGTGCCGACCACGCATGCGGGGCCGTACCGGCTGCTCACGGGATTTCCGGTGATCGACGGTGCGCTGCCCACCCGGTTCGCCCTGGCGGCGATCCCGATCATCGGGTACGTGCTGGCCGCCGCGCTCGACCGGGCCCTGCGCGACGACCGGGTCGGCATCCGGTTCGCGGTACCGGTGATCATCGGGCTCGCGCTGCTTCCCCTGGTACCGGCGCCGCTGCCGACGACCGACCGGACCCCGGTGCCCCGGTTCTTCACCGACGGCGGCTGGCGGACCTGTGTCCGGCCGGGTGGCACGCTGGTGCCCGTACCGCTGGCGAACCCGGCCGATCCGGACAAGATGCGCTGGCCGGCGGCGGCGAACGCGCAGTTCGCGATCCCCGAGGGCTTCTTCATCGGGCCGTACGCCGCCGGCGGCCGTGCCTCGGTCGGCATCTACTCCCGCCCGACCTCGCAGGTGCTCAACCAGGTCGAGTCGACCGGGGCGGTACCCCCGATCACGGCCGCCGAGCAGCTCACCGCCAGGCAGGACGCGCGCTACTGGCACGCCTCGTGCTTCGTCCTCGCGAGCCGGGGACAGGCCAACGCCGGACAGCTCCGCCAGACCATGGACGCCCTGTTCGGCCCGGGGCAGGAGGTCGCCGACGTGACGGTGTGGCGGGTGAACGCCGGTTAGCGAGGTACCGCCGCGACGTTTGCGCCGATCTTGGAGAAATGTGCATGCTTTGATCTCCAAACCGTGTACATTTCTCCAAGATCGGCGCAGGACTGTCAGGGTTTGACGGACTCCTTCAACTGGACGGGTGGGGTTACGTCGGTGAATGGGTCGCGGGGTTGGTGTAGTTCGCCTAGCGCTACCACCTCGCGCTTGAGGAACAGGGCGAGCGTCCAGTCGATCACAACCCGGATCTTCCGGTTGAGGCTCGGGATCCGGCTCAGGTGGTACGTCCGGTGCATGAACCAGGCGACCAGTCCGGTCAGCTTGATCCCGTACACCTGGGCCACGCCCTTGTGCAGGCCTAGGCTGGCCACCGAGCCGACGTGCTTGTGCCGGTAGTCCACCGGCCGCTTGCCGTGCAGTACCAGCGCGATGTTGTCGGCCAGCCGCTTTGCCTGGCGTACCGCGTGCTGCGCGCTCGGCGAGCACAGCGTCCCCGGCTTGTCGGCGGTCAGGTCGGGCACCGCCGCGCAGTCACCGGCGCTCCACGCGCCTTCCACGACCCGGCCCTCCGCGTCGACCACCTGCAACGTCGGCAGGCAGGTGAGCCGCTGCTTGTCGTCGCGGGGCAGGTCGGTGCGGTCGAGCATCGGGTGGGCCTTCACACCGGCGGTCCACACGATGGTGTCGGCCTGGAAGCTGTCCCCGTCGGAGAGCTTCACTAGACCGTCCACACAGGACTCCAGCCGGGTGCCGAGCCGGATGTCGAGGTTGCGCTTGAGGAGTTGGCGCACCGTGTACGCGCCCATGTCCGGGTCGACCTCGGGGAGGATGCGCATGGTCGCCTCGACGAGGACCCAGTGCATGTCCTCGGGCTTCAGCTCCGGGTAGTAGCGCAGCGCGTCGCGCGCCATGTCCTCCATCTCGGCGAGCGCCTCGATGCCGGCATAGCCGCCGCCGATCAACACGAAGGTCAGCGCGGCGCGCCGGGTCGCCGCGTCGGTGGTGGTCGCCGCGATGTCGAGCCGCTCCAGCACCTGGTTGCGCAGGAAGATGGCCTCACCGATGGTCTTGAAGCCGATCGCGTTCTCCCGCAACCCCGGGATCGGCAGCGTCCGCGAGACGCTGCCGGGCGCGACGACGATGTGATCGTACGGGACCTCGCGCTCCGGCCCGATGATCGGCTGGACGTGCGCGATCTTGCGGTCGTGCTCGATCCGGGTGACCTCACCGGCGAGGATGCGACAGTGCCGCAACGTGCGCCGCAACGGCACCACGGTGTGCCGGGGCGAGATGTTGCCGGCCGCCGCTTCGGGGAGGAACGGCTGGTACGTCATGTGCGGCTGGGGATCGACCACGATCACCTCAGCCTCGCCGCGTCCCAGTTTCTTGGACAGGCGCAGAGCCGCGTAGAGCCCGACATGCCCAGCGCCGACGACAAGGATCCGCTTCACAGCCACGACTCGATTGTCCCCTTTCATCGTCCCGGTGACCTGTGACGTGATCGGCACAACTTCCGGGAAGCTGTGGCCTCAGGGTGGTTCGGAGGCCACTGTTTCCGGGAAGTTGTGCCGATCTTGGGGGTCGGTCATCCGCGGCGCTGGGCTGCCAGCAGAGCGGCCAGGGCGGCGACCAGCAACAGGCCGGCGATCGACGCGACGAGGTACGCGCCGCCGCTGGCCGCGCGTACACCGAGGACCGCGGCGACCGCGAACGCCGTGGTGACGACCAGCACCACGACCGTTCGGGCCAGCCAGTGCACGAGCACGGCCGGCGAGACGACCGTGTCGTACGGCAGGGCCGCGGCCAGCGCCGTCGTCGTGTGCACCAGGTACAGCAGGCAGGCCAGGGTGACCAGCCGGGTCAGCTGCACCGGCTCGCCGTACGCGGTGGTCGCGGCGACCCAGCCGACGACGGCGACCAGAAGTACCGCGGTGGTGATCCGGGTACGCGGGGCCAGCGTCGGGGCGGCCGCCAGGACGACCAGGAGCGCCGCCGCGACCGGCCGGCGGAGCATCTCGGCGGGGAACGCGACCAGGAGCGCCGCGATCGTGACGGCGAGCACCGCCCCGCGTACCAACAGGATGCCCGGCGTGACCCGGGCGGCGCGGCTGCGCACGGAGTCCAGCCGCTCCCGCAGCTCGGTCCTCGTGCTCATGCCGCCCGCCTCCATGATCGGCACAACTTCACGGAAGTTGTGGTCAAAGCGGGGGTCTGAGGCCACAACTCGCCGGAAGTTGTGCCGATCATGCCAGCGGTCATCGGCGGATCGCCTTCGGGGCGGCGGCCATCCGGGCGACGTCGCGGAGCACCTGGTCGAGGCTGCCCGCACCGGCCCAGGCGACCACGGGTACGCCGTGCTCGCGGAGCTGGCCGAGCACGTTCTCCCGGCTCATCCGCCACAGCCGGTAGGCCAGCGGCCCCCAGTCCCCCGGGGTCGGCGGGCGCAGGCCGGAGGGCAGCGTGTCGACCGCGACCACGAACCGGCCGGACCGGGCCAGCCGCGCCACCATCGCCGCCGAGCGCTGGTCGATCAGCGGCGTCATGACGATGACCAGCGCGTTCGCGCTGAGCAGGTGGGTGCCGAACGCACCCGCGGACGGCTCGTACGCGCCGCCGGCGGCCTGCACGTCGAGCAGCCACTCCAGCACGGTCAGGTACTGCCGGCGCCCGGTCGCGGGACGCAGCCGGCGGGCGCGGAACCCGTACTCCAGCATCGACACCCGGTCGCCCCGGTGCAAATAGTGCTCGGCGATGGCGGCGGCCGCCCGGACCGTGGTGTCCAGGACCGACGCGGCGCCCCCGGTGCCGCCGGACACCCCGGCCTCGTGCAGCACGTCGAGCAGCAGCACGACCTCGGCGTCCCGGTCGGACAGCGTGGCCACCACGTGTACCCGCCGGGTGCGCAGCGTCACCCGCCAGTCGATGCGGCGCAGCCGGTCGCCAGGGGCGAACGGGCGCACCCCGGCCAGCTCGCCGCCCTCGCCGAGCCGGCGCGAACGGTGCTGCCCGACCAGCCCGGCCGCCCGCGGCATCGCCTCGTCGGCCTCGAACGGCTCGGTCACCGGGTATGCCTTGAGCGGCAGCGCGTCGCCGCCGACCGGCGCCGACACGAACAGCCCGTCGCAGGCCACGCCGTGCACCGACACCGGGCCGAGCGGGTGCCGGCCCCAGCGCAACGCCGCACCGGTCAGGTCCATCTCGGCCACGCTGCCGGCCGCCACCGGCGCCGCGTACGGGTGGTCGCCGTATCGCACCTCCACCCAGCGGGGCAGCCGGACCCGGAACAGCACCAGGTCCAGCGAAACCGGATCGGGGTTGACGACGCTCACCCGAAGCCCGATCTCGTCCCCCTCGGCGACCTCCGGGGTCGGCGTGGCGAGCGCCGGCAACGGGAGGAGCGCCGGGCGGCGGCGCAACGACAGCACGGTGCCGAGCGCGAACGGGGCGGCGATGACGACGAGGTCGTACCGGCCGGTCAGCACGGCGGCGAACACGAGCAGGCCGGTGACCAGGATGGCCCGGCCGAAGGCCCGGGTGGGCACCCAGAGATCCTCGGCGGTGCCGGTGTCGTCCGCCATCGCGTCAGCCCCGTGGCGGCGCCGCGTACCGGTAAGGATCGCCGGTGGCCCGCGCCGCCGGGACGCCACCGGAGTACGTCGGCACCGCCCCGCTCGCCGGGGCCGGGGTACGCGCCACGATCTCGGTCACGATCTCGGCCGGGTCGATGCGCCGAAGCCACATCTCCGGCCGCAGCGTGATCCGGTGTGACAGGGCGGAAACGGCCACGTACTTGACGTCCTCCGGAATCACGTAGTCCCGGCCGGCCAGTGCGGCCCGGGCCCGGGACAGCAGCAGCAGCGCGAGCGAGCCGCGCGGCGAGGCGCCGACGAGCACCTGGGCGTGCTCGCGGGTCGCCGCCGCCAGATCGACGATGTACCGGCCGATCGAGTCCTCGACCGCGACGTCCTCCAGCGCGGCCTGCATCGCGAGCAGGGTACGGGCGTCGACGACCGGGTTGATCTGGGCTTCCTCGCGCCGCCGGTCCATCCGCCGGCGGAGCACGTCCCACTCCTCGTCCCGGCCCGGGTAGCCGAACGACACCCGCAGCAGGAACCGGTCGAGCTGCGCCTCCGGCAGCGGGTAGGTCCCCTCGTACTCGATCGGGTTGGCCGTGGCGAGCACGTGGAACGGCGGCTCCAGCCGGTACGTCGTGCCCTCGACGGAGACCTGCTTCTCCTGCATGGCCTCCAGCAGCGCGGCCTGGGTCTTCGGCGGCGTGCGGTTGATCTCGTCGGCCAGCAGCAGGTTGGTGAACACCGGGCCGGGCCGGAAGGAGAAGTCGTGGGTGCGCTGGTCGTACAGGAACGAGCCGGTCACGTCGGCCGGCAGCAGGTCAGGGGTGAACTGCAACCGGCGGAACTCGATGCCGAGCACCTGCGCGAACGATCTGGCCGCGAGCGTCTTGCCCAGGCCGGGCAGGTCCTCGAGCAGGACGTGCCCACCGGCGAGGATGCCGGCGAGCACCATCTCCAGGGGCTCCCGCTTGCCCACCACCACCGTGCCGACCGCGTCCAGCACAGCCCGCCCCAGACGCCCGACCTCCTGCGGCGGCAACGCTTGACCGTTCATAGCTTCTCCATGTCGTCCACTACGGCCGCCAGCTCTCCCGGGTTCGGCGTGCGGGCGAGCGGTGAGAACAGGAACGTCCATAGTCGCTCACCCATCAGTTTCCGCGCGCGGCGAGGGTCACTCGTGGCGGTGAATCCGTGGTGCTGGCGCAGCCGCTCCTCGACGATCTCGGCCATCCGAGACCGTACCGCCGACATGAACCGCGGCGGATCGCGCTCCGACCACGACAGCCGCGCGTCCCAGCGGCCGAGGGCGAGCTGGATGCCGTCGGGCACCTCGGTGGGATCGATCCGGGCGCCGGGAGCCAGGGCCGGCACGGCACCCATCCGCATCTTCGGCGCGGCCACCCGGCGCAGCGCACGGCGCAACACGACCAGGGCGAAGAAAACCGAAAACAGCAGAAGGTACGGGACCTTGACGCCCAACGGCAGCAGCACCACGTCGACCGCACCGGCGCAGAGCGCGGCCACCAGCACCGAGAAGAAGACCTGCCGCGCCACGGCCGCACCACGACCCGACCCGGGGACGTCGAGGTCGGCGTCCAGGTCGGGACCCGAGTCAGCCGCCAGCAACTCGTCGATGCTGGCGAGATCCTCCCCGTCGTCCCGGTCGCGGATCATCGGCCGGCCCTGACGGTGAGTTCGGCGCGCAGATGGCCCAGCGACCGGACGGCGGCCGCGCGCATCTGCTCATCCACCACGTGCGTGGCGTAGCGCGCCTCCCGGTACACCGCCGCGAAGTCGTCCAGCACCGGACGGCTGACCTGGTGTGCGCCCAGCAGACGGGCCACCAGGTCGGTGGAGGTGTCGCCGGGATGGCGGGGGGTGCCGGCCGCGGCCGCCGCCTCCTCCAGGCGTACCCAGCAGGCGATGACCGCGCGGCGCGGATCGGTGTCCCGGTCGCTGAGCCGGTCCAGGCCCGCGTCCAGGGCGGCGACCACTTCTTCGGTACGGGCGTCGATGGGCGGCTCGGTCGGCGCCGGGGCGGCGGCGACCAGCGGTGCCGAGCGCACCCGGAAGCCGTCACGGAACAGGTACCAGATCAGCATGCCGACCACGACGACCACGAACGCCAGGCACAGCCCGACGATGGCGGCGTCGACCCAGCCGGGCAGGTGGCTGCCGGACCCGCTGCCGGTTACGTCCCGGGTCGCGGCCTCTGCGGTCCGGGCCGCCGCGGCGCCCCCGGTCGGCTGGTTCTCCTGGTCGGTCGGCAGTGGCACCTTGGTCACGCTCGGCGACGACAGGACAGCCGCGATCACGCCGGCCACCAGGAGTGCGGCGACGGCGAGCAACGGCGTCCAGCGGCGGTACATCGTTACTGGGCGAGGCTTTTGGCCCGGGCGAACACGTCGTCAAGCATCGCGGGCGTGAGACGGCCAGTAAAGGTGTTCTGCTGGCTGACGTGATAGCAACCGAGCAGCGCGGGCACGCCCGGCGGCGCGGACCACAGAGCGTTGTGCCCGAAGGCGGGACGCGGCACTGGCGGTCTCATCCCGTACACGGAAAGTAACGCCGGCCAGAACGCGGCCCAGGCGAACGCACCCAGGGCGACCACGACGCGCATCGTGGGTCTGACCAGTTCCATCTCGCGATGCAGCCAGGGTGCGCAGGTGTCCCGCTCGACCGGCGTCGGCTTGTTGTCGGGCGGGGCGCAGCGGACCGCCGCGAAGATCCGGGTGTCGCGCAGGTCGAGCCCGTCGTCGCGGCTGACACTGGTCGGCTGGTTGGCGAGCCCGGCCCGGTGCAGCGCGGCGAAGAGTACGTCGCCGGACCGGTCGCCGGTGAAGATGCGGCCGGTGCGGTTGCCGCCGTGTGCCGCCGGGGCCAGCCCGAGGATGCCGATCGACGCGTCGGCGGGGCCGAAGCCGGGCACCGGGCGGCCCCAGTACGCCTGGTCGCGGAAGGCGGCCCGCCTGGTGCGGGCCACCTCCTCCCGCCAGGCGACGAGTCGGGGGCAGGACCGGCACCCGGAGATGGCCGCGTCGAGGGCCGGCAGGTCGTCGATCGTCGCGGCCAGCGTGCTCGGCTCAGCCAAGTCGGCTGCGCAGCATTTCGAGTGTGCGGGCCCAGGCCAGCGACGACGCCTCGCGGTTGTAGACCTCCGGCCGGTCGTCGTTGAAGAACGCGTGGTGGGTGTGCGGGTAGTCGTAGAGCACGACCTCGCCACCGGCCGCCTCGATCGCCTGCCTGGCCTGCTGGATGCCGGGCGCACCGGAGCCGCCGTCGTCCTCGTCGCAGTGGATGACGGCCTTCTTGCCGGCGTAGTTGTCCCACTTGGGGCTCATCCGCTCCCACGGCATCCCCGGGTAGAAGCCCACCGTCACGGCAATCTTGTCGGACAGCGTGCCGGACCAGAGCGCCAGGCTGCCGCCCATGCAGAAACCGACGCAACCGACCCCGCCGGTCACCTCGGCCCGGCCGGTCAGGTATTCGGCGGCGCCGGCCATGTCCCGGGCGGCCTGATCCATGGCCAGACCCATCACCAGCTTGCCGGCCTCATCGGGCTCGGTCGTCTGCACGCCGTGGAACAGGTCGGGCGCGAGCGCCACGAAACCGGCCTCGGCGAACCGCTCCGCCACCTCCCGGATGTGCGGCACAAGACCCCACCACTCCTGGATGACGACCACCGCCGGGCCGCTGCCGCTGGACGGCACAGCCAGGTACCCCTCGCTCGTCCCACCGTTGCTCGGGTAACTGACCATCTCGCCCATTCGGCCGACCTCCTGTCAGATAGTCGTCATCGGCTGTGATCGGTAGCCAACCACGCCACGCTCACGAGCGAAAGCCGGAGTTCTACTTGCCAGGCACAGCGGCCAGGCAGAGCACGAAGCCGGTCTTGCCGTTGCGGCTCTCCCAGTACGACGCCTCGGACTGTGGCCAGGGCGAGCACGCCTGCTGCTTGGCTTCGTTCTGCGTCTTGTCCTGTACGACCCCGACGACGGTCCACTTCACGGCGGCGTCCCCGCACGAGACCCGCTTCAGGTCGGTGTCACTCTCCCCGGAGAGGCAGTCGCCCTGCTTGGCGTGCAGGGACTGGTCCGAGCCGCGGTGGCCCACCGCGACCACGATGGCGGTGACCACGAGCGCGACCACCACCAGCGCCAGCAGGCCCCAGCCGGCAAGGACGGCGCGGCGGCGACGGGTCGGGGCGTCCGCGGCCGCCATCGTCACCAGGGCGGGCTCGACCGCGGTCGCGGCTGGATCGGCTGGCTCTGTTGTCGCGGCGGGCTCGGCGGCTTCCGCTGTTTCCGGGGAGGGCTCGGCTGTTTCCGCGACGAGCGCGGGCTCCGGCTCGACGGGAGGCTCGGGCACGACCGGCTCGGCCGGGACCACCGGCTCGGCCGGCGGCACGGGCTCCACCGGCGCGACGGGCTCAACCGGAGACTCGGGCTCAACCGGGGACTCGGGCTCAACCGGCTCGGCCTCCGCTGCCGGCTCGGCCTCCGCTGCCGGCTCGGCCTCCGCTGCCGGCTCGGCCTCCGCTGCCGGCTCGGCCTCCCCTGCCGGCTCGGCCTCGGCCGGGGACGCTGGCTCGGCTGACTCCGCGGGCTTGGCCTGCTCGGGCGGGGCGACCTCGTCGGCCACGGCGTTCCTCCAGTCGCGGTGGGGATGGCTAGCAGGGCACGCTATCCGGTCAAGTGTCCCCTATGCGACCCCGCACGAAGATCTTGGAGAGATCGTGGTGCAATAGCGCCCTCAACTCTCCAAGATCTTCAACTGGCCCGGGTCGCCTGCCGGCGTTCGGCCTGCCGGCGTACCTTGGCACCCGTCCCGCATTCGCTCATGCTGCACCACCGGCGCCGGCCGTTCTTGGTGGTGTCCAGGAAGAGCCAGCCGCACGTGCCCGGGCACACTTTGACCCGCGCCAGCACGGCGGGATCCAGGAGCAGTTCCACGGCCGAGGCCGCCACCAGCCACAGCGGCCGCCGCGGCTCGGGCCGGTACTCCCAGCGGAACCCGTCGCCGTCGCGTCGCAGGTCGGCGTGGCGCAGCCCGTCCAGGTACACCTCCTGGAGCACCGCCAGGTCGGCCGGCTCAGCGCCGATCGCGAAGATCCGGTAGAGCGCCTCGCGCAGTGACCGCGCCAGATCGTACGCACCAGCCGCGCCGGCCGGGTCGACTTCGGCGGTGGCATGCAGACCGGCCCGCTCCGCCCAGGCGACCAGGTCGTCGTAGCCGGTCAGGAAGTCGCGCTCGGCAGGGGCGTTCCGCGGCTCGACCGTGTTGGCGAAGTCGAGGCACAGGTTCCCGGCGTAGAAGCGCGGGACGGTGACGTCCACAGCCATCGAAACTCTTCCAGTAAAAGCTGTTTTGCTGGCATCAAACCGGGGTAGATTCCGGTAAAGCCAGTTTAGGTGGAAGAGGAGGCAGACGCCATGACACTCGACGTGATCGGCGCGATCATCGCCCGCGAGCACACCTTCCACGGCGCGCGGTCGGCCCTTCCGGATGCTCCGGTTGTACCCGACGGTCCTGCTCGTGCACCCTCGGCGCTGCGCCGCTGGACGGCGGCGCGGCTCGCGGGCCTCGCGTCACGGCTGGATCCGGAGACCGTGCGGCCCCGGGTCACCCGCCTGCAAGGAGGTTGAACGCGATGCCGTCGAGGATGTCGTGCTCGCTCGCGATCACGGCGTCGAAGCCGGCCCGCTGCATGATCACCCGGAGGATGAGCGCCCCGGCCCCGATCACGTCGGCGCGGCCGGGGTGCATCACCGGGATCGCCAGCCGCTCGGCCCGGGTCGCGGCCAGCAGGTCGGCGGTCACCTTCGCGACGTCGGGGTACCCGATCCGGGCGTGATGGATGCGAGCCGGATCGTAGGCCGGCAGGTCGAGCGCGATCCCGGCCACCGTGGTGACGGATCCGGCGAGGCCCACCAGGGTGCCGGCCCGGCTGCCGTCCACAGTGGTCAGCGCGCGGTCGACGGCGGCGGCGATGTCGGCCTCCGCGGCGGCGACCTGCTCCGGCGTGGGCGGGTCGCTGTGCAGGTGGCGCTCGGTCATCCGGACACACCCGATGTCCACGCTGAGCGCGGCGTCGACGGTATCCGTCCCCCGCACGAACTCGGTGGAGCCGCCGCCGATGTCGGCCACCAGGTACGGGCCGGGCAGGTCGGCGGGCAGTCCCCGGACCGCGCCGGTGAACGACAGCCGGGCCTCCTCGTCGCCGCTGATCACCTCCGGCCCGACACCGAGCGTGGCGGTCACCATGTCGCGGAATTCCGCCGCGTTGGTGGCGTCACGGGTAGCGCTGGTGGCCACCATGCGTACCCGTTCCGCATCGAGCCGGGCGATCTCGTCGGCGTACCCCTTGAGCGCGATCCGGGTGCGCTCGATCGCCTCGGCGGCGAGCCGGCCGGTCCGGTCGACGCCCGCGCCCAGCCGAACGATCTTCATCCGCCGGTCGACGTCGGTGAGCGAGTCACCGGCGACGTCGGCCACCAGGAGCCGGATGGAGTTGGTCCCGCAGTCGATCGCCGCCACCCTCGTCACCGGCACACTTTATCGGGACGATCCGTGCTCCTGGATCGGCAGCATCCCGGCGACCGCGTCCAGGCGCTTGCGCCAGCCGGACCGGTACACGCTCGCCTCGCGTGAGCCGGTCTTCAGCCCGTCGGGTCCGGCGATGAACCGGACGCCCCAGGGAGTACGGCGGTTCGCGTCGAAGTTGTTGACCATGTCGAGGTACTCGACGCCGTCGGTGTTCCCGCTCCACGACCAGCCCAGGTACCCGACCGAGTACACCTGGGCGAAGTGCATGATCGCGTCCTCGTCCGGGTCGCCGTACGGGTGGTAGTAGCCGAACTCGCCGATCACGATCGGTAGCCGGCGGGTGGCGAACGACGCCAGGTACGCCTGCACCTTGGGCGCCTTGTTGAACACCCCGTACATGTGGATGTCGAAGACCGTGTTGCCCGTCGGGTCGGCGGCGAGGACCGGACGGGCCTGGTCGCGCATGATGAACGAGCCGTCCTGGCCCCAGTCCGGCGCGTCGATCATCAGCGTGTTCCGGATGCCGGCCGCCCGCAGCCTGCGGATCGCGGTGTCGGCGTCGCTCGCCCAGGCGCCGAACTCGTGGTTGCCGTACGGCTCGTCGCCGACGTTGACGATCACGTAGTCCTCCTGGCCGGCGAGCGCCGCCTTGACCTGGATCCAGTAGTCGACCGCCTGGGCCAGGGTCGACGCCGCGCCCTCCTGGCCGATCACGATCGTGTCGTGCACGTCGAGTACACAGATGAGCTTGTTGCGCCGGCACAGCGAAATGATGTTGGTGATCTCGGCGGGGCTGTTGGCCGGCCAGCGCAGGCCGCTGGCCAGGGACAGCCGGGCCGTGTTGGCGCCCGCCGCCTTGATCCCGGCCAGCGACGGCGCGACCTGGGTCGGGTACCAGGTGTACGGGTAGTTGATCCCGCGCAGGACGAGGTCGTGACCGTCAGCCTCGACGAGCCGGCCGTTGCGTACGTGGATGCCGGTCCTGTTCTCGGTGTTCGGCTTCTTCTCCTCAGCCGCGGCGGTGCGCGCGATGTTCGTGGTGAGGAGCCCGGTGACGAGGAGGAGGGCGGAGAGTGCCGCGAGTCGCCGTCGGTTGGTCACGCCGGGCAGCTACCCAGGGCTGGCCGGGATAACTCACTTGAGGTGCAGCAGCATCCTCGTGTTGCCGAGCGTGTTCGGCTTCACCCGCTCCAGGTCGAGAAACTCGGCCACGCCTTCGTCGTACGAGCGCAGCAACTCCTCGTACACCTCGTGCGAGACCGGGGTGCCGTCGATCGGCCGGAAGCCCAGCGTCGCGAAGAACCGGGTCTCGAAGGTCAGCACGAACACCCGGGCCACGCCCAGCTCCCGGGCTGCGGACAGCAGCTCCGAGACGATCCGGTACCCGATCTTCATGCCCCGGCAGGCCGGGTCGACCGCGAGCGTGCGTACCTCGGCGAGGTCCTCCCACATCACGTGCAGGGCGCCGCAGCCGACCACCCGGCCGTCATCGGTACGCTCGGCGACCCAGAACTCGGGAACGTCCTCGTACAGCGCCACGGGCGCCTTGGCCAGCAGGATCCGGTCGTTGGCATAGAGCCCCACCAGGCGCTGGATATCGCGTACATCACTGGTGCGGGCCCGCCGGACGATGACCTCCATGGGTGGCAGGTTATCCGGTCTCGACGCAGGGGCCGGCGAGCCACCAGGCAGGTACGAGAGCAAGGGTTTCGTCGCCGATCGGATTCACCCCCGGGCCGGCGGCCAGCGCGTGGCCCAACTGGACGTGCAGGCACTTCACCCGTCCGGGCATGCCGCCCGCGGAGGTACCCGCGATCTCCGGCACGTGCCCGACCGCCTCCCGCCGGGCCAGGTAGTCCTCGTGGGCCGCACGGTACCGGGCCGCCAGCTCGGGATCCTCGGCCAGCCGGTCGGTCATCTCGCGCATCACGCCGGCCGATTCCAGCCGGCCGCACTCGGCCACCGCCCGCGGGCAGGTCAGGTAGTACAGCGTCGGGAACGGGGTGCCGTCCGCCAGCCGGGGCGTGGTCTCCACCACGTCGGGTAGGCCGCAGGGGCACCGGTGCGCCACCGCGCGGGTACCCCGGGGGGTGCGGCCGAGTTGGGCACCGACCACGGCCAGGTCGTCGTCGGTCGCCGGCTCCCGGGTCGGGGGGCCGGCGGCCTGCGGGTCAGGCATCTAGCGCGCCCCCTGGTCGGCGGTGCGGATGCTGGTCCAGAGCTTGCCGTACCACGGGCTGGCGTCGTCCCGGCCGGTCGGTGCGACGGTCCCGGCCGGGCCGGGCTTGGGCGCGTTGTCGACCACGAGCAGCGGCTTCTCCCCCGGCAGCACGAACAGCAACCGCCCGCGGGCCTGCGCCTTCACGTACTCGTCGTCGTTCCACTTCTGCAACTGACCGGCCAGATCGTCGATGTGCTGGCGCTGCGCCGCCTGGCTGCGCTCAAGCTGGTCGATCTCGTTCTGCTGGGAGAGGTAGACGCGCACCGGGTAGGCGTACGCGAGGAGCAGGCCGATCAGCAGCATGCACGCCACGGCGGCGCGTCCGGACAGCCGGCGCGGCTGGGGTGCCCGGGTGCGCTTGGCCGCCCCGCCCGCGCCGGGCCGCCGGGCCGCCGTCTGACGGGCAGTCGCCGGCCGGTTCGCTGAGCGGGCCGCGTCGGGGGCACCCGCTCGGGGAGCGCCACCGGTACGCGGGGTGGCGCCGGCCCGGGGCGCGCTGGTCCTCGACGACCGGACACCGCCGGCTCGCGGAGTCTCGGTGCGGGTGCCCTGGTCACGGGCTGTCGTTCGGGCGCCGGAGCGTCGACCGTTGCCGCGGACGTCCCGCCCGCCCGGCCGCTTCTGCTGCATACTCCCCTCCCGCCCCGCTGACCCCGCCGATCTCTCCAAGATCGGCGAGAAAGACGAGCTAACGGTACCTCGGGAAGGCGGCCCTGCCGGCGTACCGCGCCGCGTCGTCCAGCTCGTCTTCGATCCGGAGGAGCTGGTTGTACTTCGCGACGCGCTCGGACCTCGCCGGCGCGCCGGTCTTGATCTGGCCGGAGCCGACCGCCACCGCGAGATCGGCGATCGTGGTGTCCTCGGTCTCCCCGGACCGGTGGCTCATCACCGTCCGGAAGCCGTTGCGGTGCGACAGCTCGACCGCGTCGAACGTCTCGGTCAGCGAGCCGATCTGGTTGACCTTGACCAGGACGGCGTTGGCGGCGCCCTCGGCGATGCCCCGGGCGATCCGCTCCGGGTTGGTCACGAACAGGTCGTCGCCGACGATCTGGATCCGCCGGCCCAGCTCGCCGGTGAGCGCGGTCCAGCCGGCCCAGTCCTCCTCGGCCAGCGGGTCCTCGATGGACACGATCGGGTACGAGTCGACGAGCTTGGCGTAGTACGCGGTCATCTCGTCGGCGGACTTCGGCGCGCCCTCGAAGACGTACCCCCCGTCGCGGTAGAACTCGGTGGCGGCCACGTCCAGGGCGAGCACGATGTCGTCGCCCAGGCTGTACCCGGCCGCCTGCACCGCCTCGGCGATCAGGTCGAGCGCGGCGGCGTTGGCCGGCAGGCTCGGCGCGAACCCGCCCTCGTCGCCCAGGCCGGTGGCCAGGCCCTTCTTCTTCAGTACCGACTTGAGCGTGTGGTACACCTCGGCGCCGCAGCGCAGCGCCCCGGAGAACGTGGACGCCCCGATCGGAGCGATCATGAACTCCTGGATGTCCACGTTGGAGTCGGCGTGCGCGCCGCCGTTGAGGATGTTCATCATCGGCACCGGCAGCAGGTGCGCGTTGGGGCCGCCCAGGTACCGGAACAGCGACAGCTCGGTCGACTCGGCCGCGGCCTTGGCCACCGCCAGCGACACGCCGAGGATCGCGTTGGCCCCCAGCGCGGACTTGTCCGGGGTGCCGTCGAGGTCGAGCATCCGCTGGTCGATCAGGCGCTGCTCGCTCGCCTCGTAGCCGACCAGCTCGGGCGCGATCCGCTCGGTGATGTTGTCGACGGCCTTCAGGACGCCCTTGCCGCCATACCGCTCCGGGTCGCCGTCGCGCAGCTCCAGCGCCTCGAACGCGCCGGTGGACGCGCCGGACGGCACCGCAGCGCGGGCGATCGTGCCGTCGTCGAGCCCGATCTCGACCTCGACCGTCGGGTTGCCCCGCGAGTCCAGGATCTCCCGGGCGACAATTCCCTCGATGGTGGCCACGTGCGCTCCTTCGCCTGATCGCAACGCCAGCGCCGCTGCGGGTGCGGCACGGGTACCCCCGCAGCCTATCGGCGCCCCTACCGGCGCCGTCGGCCCACCCGGCGTTTGCGCTAACCTGCGCAGACGATGAGGCTAGAGGCTATGCGTCCTGCTCTCGCCCCGATCCTTGCCGCCACCTTCGTGGTGACCGCCGCGGCCACGCTCGCGGGCTGCGGCTCGATCGGCGACGCGCAGCAGGTGATCGACCGGGCCAGGCTGGTCAACGACCTGGCCAGCCGGCTGGATCATGCCAGCGAGCTGACCTACACGGCCGAGTACCAGCTGCCCGGCGGCGACCACGCGACCATCGCGCAGGCCCAGACCCCGGTCCGGGTGGCGTACACCTACCCGGGCGGGATGTACGCGACCACGAAGGAAGCCACGATCGACTGCACCGGTACGAACTGCACGCTGACCGATCCGCCGTCGCCGATCGCCGACTCGCAGACCGGCCTGCAGGACCGGATGATCAAGAACGGGCTGGTGCCGCCGACCACCGTGGTCGGCCTGCTCACCGCCGCCTCGCTGTCGTCCAACGCGGTGATCGGGCAGCACGACACCACGATCGCCGGGGAGCACGCCACCTGCGTCAGCGTGAGCGGCGTGGAGAACTCGGATGCCGCGCAGTTCGACGCGTGCATCACCGCGACCGGTGTGCTCGGCTCGTTCAAGGGCGTGGTCAGGGGCAAGCCGATGGAGGTGTCCCTGATCCGGTACGTCCCCTCGGTGGCCGAGAACGCGTTCGACCCGCCCGCCGGCGCGAAGACGGTCGACGAGCGACCCGGCGGGTAGCGGTGCCGCGGTCAGACGCCGAGCAGGGTGCGGACGTGGCGCGGCGGCGGAGAACCATGCGCGAGCATCCGGTCGTGCCAGGCCCGTAGCGCGGTGCCGGCCGGGCGGGCCCGGGCGATCGCGGACACCTCGGCGTACCCGACGAAGTAGGTCGACAGCTGCCCCGCCGTCAGCAGCGCCCGCCGCCACTTGCCGGCCGCCTCGCCCTCCTCCTGGAAGCCCTGCTCGGTCATCAGCGCCATCGCGTCCGCCTCGGACAGCTGCTCGCAGTGCACGAGCTGGTCGAGGATCGCGTTGATGCTCATCCGCAACTGCATCTTGAGCTGCTGCGCGCGCACCGGCAGGCCGCCGAAGCCGTGCTCGGCCATCAGCTCCTCGGCGTAGACCGCCCAGCCCTCGGCGAACGGGCCGGAGAAGCCCAGCGCCCGGATCCGGGTCGAGCCGCGGAACCGGCGCGAGTGCGCGAGCTGGAGGAAGTGCCCCGGCATCGCCTCGTGCACGCTCATGTTGCGCATCATGTGGTTGTTGTACTCGCGGTAGAACGACTCCACCCGCTCCGCCGGCCAGCCGCTCGGGGTCGGCGCGATGCAGTAGAACGTCGGCAGGTCGCCGGCTTCCAGCGGGCCGGGCGAGTCGCAGTACGCCACGGCGACGCCCCGCGCGAACTCGGGCATCTCCATGATCACGCAGGGATCGTCGATCAGCGTGAGGAGATCGTGCTCGCTGACGAAGTCGGTCGCCTCGTCGAGGGTGACCTTGGCCAGGTCGACGATCGTGGTGTTGTCCGGGTGCTCGGTGGCGAGCTGATCGAGGGCGGCCCGGATGTCCGGGGTCCCGGTCCGTTTGATTTGCGCCGACCGAAGGTCCAGGCGCTCCGAAGACTCAGCCAGCTCGCGGGCCACCTCGCGCAGCTCGCCGGTGACCCGATCGAGGTTCGCCCGGGCGCGGGCGAGGATCTCGGCCGCGGACAGCTCGGTGTCGAGCGTGTGCCAGAGCCGGGCTTCCCACATCCGCCGGCCCAGCCGCGGGTCCCGGCCACCGCTGTCGCCGGCCTCATCGGCCCGGTCGCACAGCCAGGTGACGAACTCGCCGAGCGCGGCGATCGCGCGCTGCTGCAACGGCTCGACGGTGCTGGCGAGCGCGGGCGCCTGGGCGATCAGGTTGGGCAGCTCGTCGCGGACCAGCGCCGCCGTACCGGAGAACTGCCCGACCGCGGTCTCCAGGTGGATCCGCGGGCAGTCGGTGAGCACCGCGCGGGCCGTGGCGAGCGCGTCCGGGAGCATGGACAGCCGGGCCGCGATCGCGCTCAGGCGCTCGTCGACCGGCGCGTACGGCCGGGCGATCTGGCCGTGCAGGAGGACGCCCGGGTTGTGCGAGAGCGGGTTCCACTCGTGCCCGCGTACCTCGGTCAGCTCGAACAGCGACCGCTCCACCAGGGCGAGCAGCACCGCGTGGTCGACCTGGTCCTGCTGGTCCAGCGCGTCGATGTCGACCTGGGACAGCGCGGCGGACGCGTCGCGGAACATGTCCACGTCGCCCGCGACGGCCTCCGGCGAGTAGTCGGGCAACCGGTCGTCGAACCGATGATCACCGGCGCGCGCGGCGAGGCCGGGATTGGTCTCCAGGACGGCGTCGACGATGTGCTCGGCAAGTGGCGCGAACTCCTGCGGCATGTCGAGAACCTATCCCGCTTCGCGCCGCGCCCGAAACGGTTCCCCCAAGCGGCCCAGGATCCGCACCGCGCGGGTCAGCTCGTGCGGCGAGTGCGCGGCGTACCCGAGCACCAGCCCGGGCCGCCCACCGGCCCGCAGCCGCAGCTCGGAGAGCGCCAGCGGGCCGAGCCCGGCGGCCCGCGCCCGGGCCGCCAGCCCCGCGTCGTCGCTGCCTGGCGGCAGCTCCACCACCAGGTGCAGCCCGGCAGCCACCCCGGAGATCTGACCATTCGGAAGGTACGTGCGGAGCGCCGCGACCACCGCGTCCCGCCGCTCGCGGTGCACCCGGCGGGCCCGGCGCAGGTGCCGGTCGTACCCGCCCGAGGACAGCAACTCGGCGAACGCGAGCTGTTCGAGCACCGGCCCACCGTGGTCGGCGGCGAACTTGGCGGCGCCCACGGCGTCCCGCCGGCTCGGCGGGGTGGCCAGCCAGCCGAGCCGCATGCCCGGCGCCAGCGCCTTGCTGACCGAGCCGACCAGCGCGACCACGTCCGGGGCCAGCCCTTGCAGGCAGCCGACCGGGTCGCGGTCGTAGCGGAACTCGGCGTCGTAGTCGTCCTCCACGATGAGCCCGCCGGTCCGGCGCGCCCAGTCGACCAGCGCGGCGCGGCGGGCCGGCGCCAGCACGACCCCGGTCGGGAACTGGTGGGCCGGCGTCACGAACACCGCGCCGAGCCGGGCCCGGGTAAGCGTTTCCACGTCGAGGCCGTCGGCGTCGACGGGTACGGGTAACGGCCGGAGCCCGTGGGTCGCGAGGAGGTCCCGGATCGGCGCCGGGCCGGGGTCCTCGACCCCGATCCGGGTGGCACCGGCGGCGCGCAGCATCGCGGCCAGCAACGTGAACGCCTGCGCCGCGCCGGTGGTGAGGCACAGGGCGGCCGGCTCGACCCGGGCCGCCCGCACCCGCCCGAGGTATGCGGCAAGCTCCTGGCGGAGCCGGGGCGCACCGGCCGGGTCGCCGTAGTCGAAGTCGGCGTCGAGAGCCGTGGCGAGTGCCCGCTCGTACGCCCGGCGCCACGCGGTACGCGGGAACATGCCGAGGTCGGGCACGCCCGGCCGCAGCGGCGCGACGGTCCCGGGTCCGAGGTCCGGTGCTTCCGGCTCCACTATGGATGTCGCCATCGCCGGTGCGACCACGGTGCCGGAGCCGCGCCGGCCGACCAGCCGCCCCTCGGCCACCAACTGCTCGTACGCCCCGACCACGAGTCCCCTGGACAGGCCGAGGTCGGCGGCGAGGTCGCGGGTGGACGGCAGCCGGGTGCCGGGGCCCAGCCGTCCCTGCACGATCGCGCCGCGCAGCGCACAGGTGAGCTGCTCGCCAAGGCGCGGCTGCGCCCGGTCCAGCTCGACCAGCGCCTCCCAGACCGACAATTGGTCCTCCAACTCGGATGGCCAATGGCACTGTAGCGAGTACCACTCGCCGACCTAGCGTCGCTTCCGTGAGACTTCCCAACGCTTCCGGCGCGGTACTGTGCGCGACCGGCATGACCGTGCTCGGCAGTTCGTTTGCGATCAGCCGCTCCATCGTGGCGTACCCGACGCTCACCGGCCAGGCCCTTCGGTACGCCGTCGCGACCACGATTCTCGCGCTGCTGGTACGGCGCGGCGTGGTGGTACGTGGAATGGACCGGCTCCGGCTGGTCGCGCTCTCCGCCACCGGGCTCGTCGGGTTCAACGTGTGCCTGCTGGCGGCGTTACGCCACGCCGAGGCCGCCGTGGTCGGCACGATCGTGGGCTGCGCGCCGCTGGTGCTCGCGATCGTGGGGCCGCTCAGCAGCCGCACCCGACCGGCCGCCCGCCTGGTGCTGGCGTCGGCGGTCGTGGTGGCCGGCGCGGCGCTGGTCGAGGGTACCGGCCGGGCCGACCGTACCGGGCTGCTCGCCGCCGCCGGCACGCTCGCCGGGGAGGTGCTGTTCTCGCTGCTGGCCGCGCCGCTGCTGCCCCGGCTCGGTCCGGTCCGGGTATCCGCGTGGACGTGTGCGCTGGCGGTACCCATGCTCGGGGTTTCCGCGCTGGTGGTGGGCGAACGGCCGCGCGTGCCCACGGTGGCCGAGGCGGTGGGGTTCGGCTATGTCGCGCTGGTGCTGACGGTCGGCGCGTTCCTGCTGTGGTACGCGGGCCTGCACCGGCTCGGGGTGGCCCGGGCCGGCCTGTTCGCCGGTATCGTGCCGGTGTCGACGCTCCTCGCGACGGCGGTGCTCGACGGCCGGCTGCCGCGACCGGCCCAGGTGGTCGGGGTGCTCGTGGTGGCCGCCGGTCTCACGCTACCCATGATCCGCCTGCCCCGCCGCCGTCCCGTGATCACGGAGACTTCGGGTAGCTATGACGACGAAAGGTTTCCGCGATCACCGGATTCCTCGGCGGCGCGCACGGCGTCGGCGTATCGCAGGGCGGCCTCGCGTAGCGCGCCCTCGGCGTCGACGCCCTGAGCGCGGGCGCGGGCGACCAGGGAGAGCAACTCCGCCCCGGGACCGTCGGCCGGCGGCGCCACCTCGATGCCGGCGCGCTCGGCCCGGCCGAGTACCTTCGCCGCGAGCGACAGGGCCGGCTGGGCCAGCGCGATGCCGTCCATCGCCGACCCGCGGGCCTTCTCCTCCCGCTTGATCCGCTCCCAGTTCTCGGTGATCTCGTCGAGGCTGTGCACGGCGGTGTCGGCGAACACGTGCGGGTTGCGCCGGATCAGCTTCTCGACCAGGTCGCCGGCGACGTCGTCGATGGTGAACGCATCGTCCTCGGCGTCCTCGCCGAGCCGCGCGTGCAGGATGACCTGGAGCAGCACGTCGCCCAGTTCCTCGCGGACGGCCGGCAGGTCGGCGGCGACGATGGCGTCGTGCGCCTCGTACGCCTCTTCGAGCAGGTACGGGGCGAGGCTCTGGTGGGTCTGCGCCCGCTTCCACGGGTCGCCGCCGGGCGAGAGCAGCCGGTCCATCACCGCGACCGCGTCGAGCAGCCGTGCGCCCGGCGGATCCCAGGAGCCGTACATCAGCTCCAGCTCGGCCAGGGCGGGCTCACGGGCCAGCCGCAGACCCAGCTCACGGGCCAGATCCTGGTCACCGTCCGCCCCGGCCAGCCAGACCACGCCCGGGTTGGCAAGCTTGATCACATCGCCGGCCACCGGCGGCACGATGCGCACCTCGACCCCGGCCGCGCGCAGCGCGTCGACCTGCTCGCCCTCGTCGGCGGCGAGGACGGGCAGGCCGCGGACCGTGTCCCAGGCCTGCGCGGTCAGCAGCCCGGCCGGCAACCGTGGCGAGGTGACCAGCAGGACGATGCGCCCGGTCATGGCGTCGTCAGCTGGTCGCCGCGGGTGCCTCGCTGTTTCCCGGTGCCGGCACCACGGCGGGCGCCGCGGTCTTGCCGTTGAGCGGGATGACCACCAGCGGGTGGTTGTTGGAGTCGTGCAGCAGGGTCAGCTCGACCGGCGCGTACTTGGGGTTGACCGAGACGTTCGCCTTCTTGATCGTCTTCAGGTACATGTTGCGCAGCCCGATGTTGGCCCGGAAGAGCTGGTCGTTCTGGTCGCCGAGGCTCTGCCGGTAGGCCGACTCGTCGGTGCCCGGGTCGACCAGACCGGCCGCCTTGGCCCGCTCGTACAGATCGGCGTAGTCGGCGTCGGTCGGCTGAGCCGGGCTGGCGTGCTGTTGCGCGGTCGCGTTGTAGCCCTGGTACTGCGCGTACAGCTGGATCAGCGGCTTGATCGACGCGATCGTCTGCTGCGCGGTGGCCGGCTCGCCCGCCTGCAGGGCGTCCTGGAACTGACCGGTCGCCGCCTCCTCGTCGACGGCAGGCGCCGGCCAGCCGTTGTCGGCGACCATCCGCTTGCCCAGGTCGCGCATCACGATCCACTGCGCGACCGTCTGGCGCCCGTCGGCCCGGGTGAAGCCGGGCACCTTCAGGAGCTGCTCGGACAGATCGTCCACGTACCTCTGGCTGTATTTGGCGGTGCCGACATAGATCGCCTGTCCGGGCTGGGACCGGCACCCGGCGAGCGCCAGGCCGCCCACGAGCGTCAGCACGGCGACGAGTGCCACACGACGAGCACGCTGCATGGTCGACACTCTCTCACGACCCCCCTGACCGGCTGCTCCCGGCCCCGGCCGGCATCGGGTCGCCGAGGACGGTCTGGAGCAGTTCGGCGCACCATTCCAGCAGGGCGGTGTCGCGCAGCGGCTCCCCGCCGACCCGCTTGGTCATCGGCCGGGGCAGCGACACCTGGTCGGCGGCGGCCTTGTACACCGAGTCCGGGTAGAACCGCTTGAGCCGCAGCTGCTTCGAGTCGGGCAGGTCGAGCGGCGCGAACCGGACGTGCCGGCCCTGGAGCGACACGTCGGTGAGCCCATAGGCACGCAGCAACAGCCGGAACCGGGCGACCGCGATCAGGTTGGCGACCGGGGCGGGCGGCTCGCCGTACCGGTCGCGCATCTCGGCGACGATCTCGTCCAGTGTCTCGGCCGTGCGGGCACCGGCCAGCTTGCGGTACATCTCCAGACGCAGCCGCTCGACGCCGATGTACTCGTGCGGCAGGTGGGCGTCCACCGGCAGGTCGACCTTGACCTCCGTCTCCTCGGCCGGCTGCTCGCCCTTGAACGCCTGCACCGCCTCGCCGACCATCCGCACGTACAGGTCGAAGCCGACCCCCTCGATATGGCCGGACTGCTCGCCACCGAGGAGGTTGCCGGCGCCCCGGATCTCCAGGTCCTTCATCGCCACGTACATGCCCGCGCCCAGCTCGGTGTGCTGCGCGATGGTGGCCAGCCGCTCGTGCGCGTGCTCGGTGAGCGGCTTGTCCTTCGGGTACAGGAAATACGCGTACGCCCGCTCCCGGCCGCGACCGACCCGGCCCCGGATCTGGTGCAGCTGGGCCAGCCCGAGCAGGTCGGCGCGCTCCACGATCAGGGTGTTGGCGTTGGGGATGTCGATGCCGCTCTCCACGATCGTGGTGCAGACCAGGACGTCGTACTCCTTCTCCCAGAAACCGATCATGATCCGCTCCAGGGCGTCCTCACCCATCTGGCCGTGGGCGACGGCGATCCGCGCCTCCGGCACCAGCTCGCGCAGCCGGCGGGCCGCCCGCTCGATCGACTCGACCCGGTTGTGCAGGTAGAACACCTGCCCGTCGCGGAGCAGTTCGCGGTGGATCGAGGCGGCGACCTGGCGGTCGTCGTGCGCCCCGACGTAGGTCAGGACCGGGTGCCGCTCCTCCGGCGGGGTGGCGATCGTGGACATCTCCCGGATGCCGGTGATCGCCATCTCCAGCGTGCGCGGGATCGGCGTGGCCGACATGGTGAGCACGTCGACCTGGGTACGCAGTTGCTTGAGGAACTCCTTGTGCTCCACGCCGAAGCGCTGCTCCTCGTCGACCACGACGAGGCCGAGCTGCTTGAACCGGGTGGAGGTCTGCAACAGCCGGTGGGTGCCGATGACGATGTCGGCGGTGCCGTCGCCGATCTTGTCGAGGGTCACCTCGGTTTCCTTCGGCGTGACGAACCGGGACAGCTGCCGGATGTCGATCGGGAACTGCGACATCCGCTCGGAGAACGTGTTGAAATGCTGCTGCGACAGCAGGGTGGTCGGCACGAGGATCGCGACCTGCTTGCCGTCCTGCACCGCCTTGAAGGCCGCCCGGACCGCGATCTCGGTCTTCCCGTACCCGACGTCGCCGCAGATCAGCCGGTCCATCGGGATCTGCCGCTCCATGTCGACCTTGACCTCTTCGATGGCGGCGAGCTGGTCGGGCGTCTCGGTGTACGGGAACGCGTCCTCCAGCTCCCGCTGCCACGGCGTGTCCGGCCCGAACGCGTGGCCCTTCGAGTTCTGCCGGGCGGCGTACAGCTGGATGAGCTGGGCGGCGATCTCACGGACCGCCTTGCGCGCCCGCGCCTTGGACTTCTGCCAGTCCGAGCCGCCCATCTTGTGCAGCGTCGGGGCCTCCCCGCCGACGTAGCGCGACAGCTGGTCGAGCTGGTCGGTCGGCACGAACAGCCGGTCGCCCGGCTGCCCCCGCTTGCTCGGCGCGTACTCGATCACCAGGTACTCGCGGTCGGCGCCGTTGACCGTGCGCTGCACCATCTCCACGTAGCGGCCGATGCCGTGCTGCTCGTGCACCACGTAGTCGTCGGCACGCAGCTCGAGCGGGTCGATCTGGTTGCGCCGTCGGCTCGGCATCTTGCGCATGTCCTTGGTGGACGCGCCCCGGCCACCGGACACGTCGGTGCCGGTGATCAGCGCGAGCCGTCCCGGCTCATCGAGGAAGCCGTTGCCGAGCGAGCCGGTGGTGACCGTGACGACGCCGGGCTCGGGCAGGTCTGCCAGGGACTCGACCGGCGCGACGCCCAGGCCGCTGTCGCGCAGCACCTCGACGGCCCGCTGCGCCGGACCGTGGCCCTCGAAGACCAGCGCGACCCGCCAGCCCTCGGTGGTCCACCGCTTCAGGTCGTCGACCACCCGGCCGGTCTCGCCGTGGTAGAGCGGCACCGGCTGGGCCTGCACCGTCAGGTGTACCGCGTCGTCGGTGACCTCGACCGACTCCACGACCTCGCCCTCTTCCCAGGGCAGCGGCTCCGGCGCCCGGGTCGGCACGTCGACCCCGAACGGCGACACCGACCACCATGCCTGGCCGAGCCGGGCGGCGGTGCCGTGCACGTCGGCGAGGGTGTGGAACGCGGCGGCGCCGAGGTCGATGGGGGCGCGGCCACCGACCGCGGCCGCGGCCCAGGAGGCCTGAAGAAATTCGTCGCTGGTACGCACAAGGTCGTGCGCCCGGGTGCGGATCCGCTCCGGGTCGCAGAGGATCACGTGGGTACCGCGGGGCATGGTGTCCAGCAGCAGCTCCATGGAGTCGCTGCCGTCGAGCAGCGCCGGCCCGAGCGACTCCATCCCTTCGACCGGGATGCCGTCGGCGAGCTTCTCCAGGATCTCGGCCAGCTCGGGGTGCTTGTCGGCGAGCTGTCGGGCCCGCTCGCGGACCGGACCGGTGAGCAGCAGCTCCCGGCACGGTGGCGCCCACAGCCGGTCCGCCGAGGCGAGGGTGCGCTGGTCGGCGACCGCGAACGTGCGGATCTCCTCGACCTCGTCACCCCAGAACTCGACCCGGAGCGGGTGCTCGTCGGTCGGCGGGAACACGTCGAGAATGCCGCCGCGGACCGCGAACTCGCCGCGCTTGGTGACCAGGTCGACCCGCGCGTACGCGATCTCGGTCAGCCGGCGGACCACGTCGTCGAGATCGGCGGCGCTGCCCGGGTGAAGCTCCACCGGCTCCAGGTCGCCGAGGCCCTTGAGCTGCGGCTGGAGCACGCTGCGCACCGGCGCGACCACGACCTTGACCGGCCCGCGCGCGCTGTCGTCGGGGTCGGGATGGGCCAGCCGGCGCAGCACCGCGAGGCGCCGGCCGACGGTGTCCGAACGGGGCGAGAGCCGCTCGTGCGGCAGCGTCTCCCACGCCGGGTACACGACGACCTGGTCAGCGGGCAGCAGGCAGCCGGCTGCTGTGGCGAGGTCTTCGGCCTCGCGGCTGGTCGCGGTGACGGCGAGGACCGGCCGGTCGCCGCCGGTGGTCGCGGCGGCCGCGGCGACCACGAAGGGCCGCAGCGCCGGCGGTGCGGTGATCTCCACCGGGATCTCGGTGTGGCCGGCTTTCGCCAGGTCACGGGCGCGCGTGAGAGCAGGATCGGCGAGGGCGGCTTGGAGCAGGCCGCTGAGTTTCATGGACACGTCCTAGCGGCTCGAAGGGCACGACGAACAGCCCCGCAACCCGGCGAGGGGTGGGGGTAACGGCGTCAAGCCTAGCTCTCCCCACCGACGTTCCTCGCCCGGTTATCTCGCCAAGATCGGCACAACTTTCCGGAAGTCGTTGCCTCGGGACGGTGCTGAGGCCACAAGTTCCGGGAAGTTGTGCCGATCTTGACTGAAACTATCAATCGGGGGGCTCGCTGCCGGCCCCACTCGGCGGTGCCCCGCCGGAGTCATCGGTCTTGCGGAGCGGGTCGGACCCACCGTCGGGTCTCGGCTGCCTCGGCTCCTCGTGATCAGGGCCGGCCTCGCCACGATCGATCCGGTTCCACTCTTCGGTGCTGTGGACTCTTTCGTCGTCCCTGCTCATATGCCTTTGGGTACCCCCCGTGCGGCCTAACCAACCGCACGGATCATACGGTCCGTTCCTCCATGAGGATCAAGTGATGGCCGTCCGGATCGCGCAGTCCCGACATCCATAGCTCCTGGGTGTCGTCGCGGTGTACCAGGTGTGGCTTGTCACTGAATTCGACCCCCGCGTCGGTCAGCCGCGCGTGCTCGCGCTCGACGTCGTCGACCCGGAAGTACAGGACGACCTTCGAGCGGAAGTCCGGCGCCTCCGGAACTCCCAGGTAGAGCCGCACGTCGCCGCTCTGGAAGAACGCCATGGGCTGGCCGGGGACCCGGAACAGGAACGGCACACCGAGCACGTCCCGGTAGAACTCGACCGACCGGTCGAGATCGCTCACGCTGACATGGATCTGCGCTACTGGACCGACAGCCATGGCTTCTCCTATCCTTAACCCAGGTGAAAGGATTACCATGGTTAAGAATCCGGCGCAAGCATTTCCGGAGCCGTCGCGACTTCCGGAACCACCGGCGGGGCTGGCCGACGATCCGACCACCCGGGCCGCGAACGCGCTGCATTCGGCGGCGCTCCGGCTGCTGCGAGAGGCCCGCACGGCCGACGCCGGGATGGATCTCGACGGCCCGCGCGCGTCCGCGCTGTCCGTCCTGGTCTTCGGCGGGCCGCTGCCGCTGACCCGGCTCGCCGAACTGGAGCAGGTCACCCCGCCGGCGATCACCAAGACGGTGACCGCGCTGGAGGCGGCCGGACTCGCCACCCGGACCCGATCCGACCGGGACCGGCGGGTCGTGCTGGTCGCCGCCACCGACGCCGGCCGGGAGCTGCTCGAACAGGGTCGGGCGGCCCGGGTACGGGTGGTCGCCGACCTGATCTCGAAGCTGCCGGCGGACGACATCCAGACGCTGCGCCGGGCGGCCGAGCTGATCGGATCCGTGCTGTGATCCGGCCGGTGCTGTTCGCCGCCGTCCTGATCGGGTACGTGGTGTCCGCCGTGCACCCGTACCGGATCGGGACCTGGTTCTTCGAGACCGTGTGGGTCGGCGCCGGGCTGGTCGTCGTCGTGGTGGCCCGCAACCCGTACGACCGGCTGGGCCACTTCATGAAGATCGGCACAACTTCCGGAGAGTTGTGACGGCTCCGGTGACCGTAACTACGGGCAGCTAGCATCGGCGGTGATCCCGGACAACGCTGTCCCCGCTGCGATACCTCGGCTAAGGAGCCAGCGTGACCACCGAATCCGGCGAGGCCGACCGCACCGGCGAAGCCGACGCGGCACTGCGCGCGGACATCCGCCGACTGGGCACCCTGCTCGGCCAGAGCCTCGTCCGCCAGGACGGCCAGGACCTCCTTGACCTGGTCGAGGAGGTGCGCGCGCTGGTCCGCTCCGACCCGGCCGCGGCCGCCGAGCGGCTCGCCGGGCTGGACCTCGCCACCGGTACCCAGCTGGCGCGCGCCTTCTCCACGTACTTCCACCTGGCCAACATCACCGAGCAGACGCACCGGGCCCGCGAGCTGCGCCGGATCCGGGTACGCGAAGGTGGCTGGCTGGAACGGGCGGCCAAGCTGATCGCCGACCGCGGTGTGGGTACCCGGGAAATCGGCACGATCGCCAGCCGGCTGGCCGTGCGGCCGGTGTTCACCGCGCACCCGACCGAGGCGGCGCGCCGGTCGATCCTGACCAAGCTCCGCGCGGTCGCCGACGAGTTGGACGCCGAGGCGACCGCGACGGCGCTGGACGGCTGGCGGGACCCGGCCCGGGCCGGCCGCACCGACCGGCGCCTGGCCGAGCTGCTCGACGTCCTGTGGCAGACCGACGAGCTGCGGCTGGAGCGGCCCGACCCGACCGACGAGGCCCGCAACGCGATCTACTACCTGGCCGATCTGGCCGCCGACGCGGCGCCACAGGTCCTCGACGAGCTGACCGAGAACCTGCGCGACCTCGGCGTGAAGCTGCCACCGACGGCCCGGCCGCTGACCTTCGGGTCGTGGATCGGCGGCGACCGGGACGGCAACCCGTACGTCACCCCCGGCGTGACCCGCGACGTCCTGCTCATCCAGCACGAGTACGGGATCCGCAACGCCGAACGGGTGGTGGGCGAGCTGATCGACTCGCTGTCGATCTCGAAGCGGCTGCGCGGGGTCTCCCTGGACCTCGCGGCCAGCCTCGCCGCCGACCTCGACGCGCTGCCCGAGCTGCCCGAACGGTACCGGCGGGTGAACGCTGAGGAGTCGTACCGGCTCAAGCTGCGCTGCATCCGGCAGAAGCTCGCCAACACCCGGGCCCGGCTGGCCAGCCGGACGCCGCACGCGCCGGGGCGGGACTACCTGGGTACCGATGAAATGATCGCCGACCTGGAGCTGCTGCGGGGTTCGCTGGCGCGCAACGGTGGCCAGTTGGCCGCCGCCGGGCAGCTCGCCTCCGCGATCCGGGCGCTGTCGGCGTTCGGGATGCAGCTCGCGACGCTCGACGTCCGCGAGCACGCCGACGCCCACCACGCCGTCCTCGGTGAGCTGTACCGGCGGATCGGCGAGATCGACTACTCCCGGCTGGACCGGCAGGCCCGGACCGCGCTGCTGATCGACGAGCTCGACAGCCGCCGCCCGCTGTCCGGTGTGGACACTCCGCTGTCCGACCCGGCGCGCAAGACGTTCGACGTGTTCGCGGCCATCCGCGAGGCGCAGGACCGGTTCGGGCCGGACACGATCGAGTCGTACATCGTCTCGATGACCCGCGGCGTCGACGACCTGCTCGCCCCGGTCGTGCTGGCCCGCGAGGTCGGGCTGGTGGACATCCCGGACGGTCGGGCCCGGGTCGGGTTCGTGCCGCTGCTGGAGACCACCGAGGAGCTGGACGCCGCCGGTCCGCTGCTCGACGCGTTGCTGTCGATTCCCGCGTACCGTGCCGTGGTCCGCGCCCGCGCCGACGTGCAGGAGGTGATGCTCGGCTACTCCGACTCCAACAAGGAGGCGGGGATCACGACCTCGCAGTGGTCGATCCACCGGGCCCAGCGCGCGCTGCGGGACACCGCCTCCAAGCATGGGGTACGCCTGCGGCTGTTCCACGGCCGGGGCGGCACCGTGGGCCGGGGCGGCGGGCCGACGTACGACGCGATCCTGGCCCAGCCGTACGGCACGCTCGACGGCGCGATCAAGGTGACCGAGCAGGGCGAGGTCATCTCCGACAAGTACACGCTGCCGGCGCTGGCCCGGGAGAACCTGGAGCTGACCCTGGCGGCCGTGTTGCAGAGCGCCCTGCTGCACACCGAGCCCCGGCAGCCGCTGACCCAGCTCGCCGAGTGGGACGCCGCGATGACCGTGGTCTCCGACGCGGCGTACGCGAGCTACCGCGAGCTGGTCGAGGACCCCAACCTGCCGGCGTACTTCTGGGCGTCCACGCCGACCGAACTGCTCGGCGCGCTGAACATCGGCTCCCGGCCGGCGAAGCGCCCCGACTCCGGCGCCGGTCTCGCCGGGCTGCGGGCGATCCCGTGGGTGTTCGGCTGGACCCAGTCCCGCCAGATCGTGCCTGGCTGGTACGGCGTGGGCACCGGGCTCGCCGCCGCCCGTGCCGCCGGGCTGTCCGAGGTCCTCGTCGCAGCGCACGCCCACTGGCATTTCTTCCGGACGTTCATCTCGAACGTGGAGATGACGCTGACCAAGACCGACCTGACCATCGCGTCCCGCTACGTCGACTCGCTGGTCCCGGATTCGTTGCGGCCGATCTTCGACCGGATCAGGGACGAGTACGAGCGCAGCGTCGCCGAGATCCTCACGATCACCGGCGAGTCGGCGCTGCTGGAGAAGCAGCCGGTGCTCCGGCGCACGCTCGGGGTACGCGACACGTACCTGCAACCGCTGCACCACCTGCAGGTGTCGCTGCTGACCCGGCACCGGGCCGCCGCGATCCGCCGGGAGCCCGCCGACCCGGCGCTGGAACGCGCCCTGCTGACCACGGTCAACGGCATCGCCGCCGGCATGCGCAACACAGGCTGAGTCTCTGGCGCTCGCTCCGCTCGCGCGGCTTCGCAAGACCGGCACAACTTCCGGAAAGTTGTGGCCTCAGAACCGTGCTGAGGCCACAACTTCCGGCAAGTTGTGCCGATCTTCGCAGGGCCGGCCCTGGACGGGCCGGCCCTGGACCAACTAGCAGACTGCGGACAACGCCCAGTCGGCGGTCGTCGTGTTGCCAGCCTTGATCTTGTACTGCTTGTACTTCGGCTGCCACCCGTCCTTCGCGACGATCACGTCGAGCGGGTTGTTACGGCTGTCGAGCCACAGCGCGTAGTTACCGGACGCGTCGGTCCGCAACGTGAAGTGCTGGGCCCAACTGTCGATCTGGACCGTGGCACCGGTCAGCGGAACCGAACTGCCGTCGCACTTGACGCCGGTGACCGTACCCGCGATCTTGCCCCAGGTCTTCGGCGGCGTGACGTTCATGGTCACGTCGACCGGGGTCACCTGGTACGGGGTGTTGGTCTTGAACGTCAGCTGCGCGGCGTACGCACCCGGCTGGTTGACCGCACCCACCGAGGCGTCGAGCGTCACCGTGACGGCCGCGCTCTTGCCCGGTGCGATGGTCAGCGACGTCGGGCTCTCCGACAGCCACGGCACGTCGGCGGTGCCAGCGCACTGGTCCAGCCCGGGGAGCACCTCGGACTTGGCCTGTGCGTTGAAGTTGCCGAGCGAGCCGCCCACCTTGTAGAAGCCACACGCCCCACCGCCGCGGTACACGGTGTTGTTGGAGTTCGCGATCGGTGCCCATGCCCTGCTGGCCGGGTCGTACGCGAAGCCCTGGTTGGTGAGCGTGACCTGGCCGTTGGTCACACCGCCGGACACCAGCAGCACCCCGTTGGCCGAGGCGTAGCTTCCGGCCCACAGGTCGATCGGCAGATCGGCGATGGGCGACCAGGCGTTGGCGACCGGGTTGTACGAGTACCCCGCCTTGGTGTCCGCCGCGTCGGTGGTGCCACCGGCGCAGTAGAGCTGGCCGGTGATGCCGCCGCAGGCCTCCCAGGCGATCGGCTGCGGGTAGTCGGCCACCTGGCTCCAGGAGTTGCTGGAAGGCGTGTACACGTACGTGTTGGTCTTGCCGCAGACGGCCGAGTCACAGCCGCCGACGACGTACAGCTTGCCGTCGAGCACGGCCGCCGCGGAGGCCGCGAACGCCATCGGGATGCTCGCTCCGGCGGACCAGCTGTTCGACGCCGGGTCGTAGATCTCCAGGCTCGGCTCCGGCGTACCGCTGGAGGCCCAACCGCCGACGACGTAGAACTTGCCATTGATGAACCCGCCGGCCGGCTTCTCCCGCGCGGTCTTCATGCTGGCGATCGGCGACCACGTTCCGGAGGCCGAGTCGAACACCGAACCGGTGCCGAGGACGGCCGTGCCGTTGGTGCCGGCGACCGAATACAGCTTGCCGTCGTTCACGCCGACCGCGTTGTCCATGATCGGTGTCGGGTAGCTGGCGATGTCCGTCCACGGTGCCGCGTACGGCGCGACGGACGGCTTGACCGGAGAGGTCACCTTCGGGGTGACGCCGCCGCTGGCCAGCCGGTGCGGAGTGTAGGTGCCGTTGATGTTCTGCACCGGCGCCCCGCCGCCCTGGGCGAGCAGCAGCTTGAAGCCGCCGTCCTGCTCGCCGATCTGCACGTCGGCGGGCTGGGTGCCGGTGTTGCGCAGGGTCACCTTGGCGGTCGCCGTGTTACCCATCTTGACGGTCTTCTCGATCTTGGTCGGAGTGACCGTCAACTGCCCGGCCGGAAGCGAGAAGTCCGCCCGGGTGGCCCAGTCGGTCGCGACGTTGACCGTCTTGGTCTGGGCCAGGTACGGCGACTGCGACGCGCTGAACGGGTGGTTGCCGGTCTGCGTCGAGAACATCCAGTAGAACCCGTCGCCCAGGTTCGGGTCGTTCGGGGTGGCGGCCGTCTTGGTCGTGTCGGCCGGGTGGTCGACGCTGGTGACGGTCGCGCCGTTGATGCCGCCCGCGGTGTTGTGGTCGGTCACGTTGCCGATGACCAGGCCACCGTGCACCGGCTCGCAGGCCCGCTGGCCGACGAGGACGTTGTCGACCTCCCACCAGTACGCGAACGTGCCCTTGTAGTGGAACCGCACCTGCACGCCGGCCTTGCCGGCCGCCTGCGGGATCGCGATCTCCTCCAGGATCGGGCCACGCACGCTCACGTCGTGGTGCAGCACGTTCGCCCAGGTCGCCCCGGAGTCGAGGCTGAGGTCCACATCGGCGGTCGAGGTGCCGAACGCCCGGTAGTCGCTGTTGAAGTCGATCACCGGTGCGGCCTTGTCGGTGAGGTCAAGGACCGGCGTACGCAGCTCGGTGTCCTGGGTCTTGCCGACGCCCAGCTTGTCGCTGTCGATCATGGCGAAGCCACCGGAGCCGCCGGTGAGGTTGCCCCGGCTGCCGATGTCGGTGAAGCCCCAGCCGCCGTCGGCGGTGTTGTTGACCACGGACCAGCCCGCCGGCGTGTTCGCGGTGTCGAACGTTTCGGACAGGCCGTAGTTGTGGATCGCGTACCCGGGCGCGACGCACGCCTTGGCGTCGACCGGGACGCTGATGTCCTTGACCACGTCAGCCGCGCTGAGCGGGACCGAGGCGTCCACGGCCTGGTAGCCGGGGTAGTTCGCGGTCACGTGCAGCGTGTAGGTCTGGCCGACGGGCAGCGAGACGCTGTACCGGCCGGTCGCCGGGTCGGTGTACACCGGACCGCCGGGCACCCCGTTCACCGACACCGCCGCGTACAGCGGCCAGCCGTGCCCGGAGCCGTCCCGGACGATGCCGCTGACGGTCGCCTTCGGCACCGCGGCCAGCGCGAAGTCCGACGTCGTGGTCGCCCCCTGCGTGACGGTCACGCCCGCATTCGTCTTCGAGGCGTACCCGTACGCCGAGGCCGTGACGTCGTACGTGCCCACCGGCAGGCCGAGGTCGTAGTGCCCGGCGGCGTCCGTGGTGTCGGTGGCGCTGCCGGCCGAGACCGAGGCACCCGAGAGCGGGTGCCCGTCACCGGCGTCGGTGACCGTGCCGGCGACCGTGCCGTACGGCGCGGCCGGCGCGAACGCGCGGATCCCGTTCGGGGTGCCGAGGCCGGTCGGGCCGTCGTACCCGGGGCCGGCGGTGCACAGGTACGAGCCGCCGCAGGAGCCGTTGGAGCCGCTGGTCACGTCGTTGAGCCCGGCCGAGGCGCCCGGCTGGTACGGGAACGAGTTGGGGTACGTGCCGGTCGGCGCCGGGCCGGCCAGCGCGTACACGCCGGCGATGATCGGCGACGAGGCACTGGTGCCGCCGTACACCTGCCAGCCCGGAGCCTGGAACGTGTTGTACACGCTCACCCCGGTGGCCGGGTCGGCGACCGCGGAGACGTCCGAGTACGCCCGCTTGGGGCAGCCCGCGTCGGCCTGGAAGGACGGCTTGTCCTCGAAGCTCGAGCAGCCGCTGCCGGTGGCGCCGAACCCGTTGCTCCAGACCGTCTCCGCCCAGCCACGGCCGCCGGTGACGCGGGTCAGCGCGGTGCCGCCGACCGAGGTCACGTACTTCGACGAGGCCGGGAACTGGTTGATGTACCCGTCATCGCCGGAGCTTGCCGTGATGACGATGCCGGGGTGGTTGAACGTGCTCTCGTCGGCGGCCGTCTGGGTGGCGTCCTCCGGGCCACCCCAGCTGTTCGACACGTACTTGGCACCCAGCTCGACGGCCTTGTTGATGGCCGCGTACAGGTCGGTGTCGAAGTTGGTGTTCCCCTCGACCAGCAGGATGTTGCAGCTCGGGCACACCGCCGAGACCATCTGGACGTCGAGCGAGATCTCGCCCGCCCAGCCGGCGTCCGGCGCCGGCAACGGGCTCGGCTGGCCGTTCTGGTTGAGCTTGCGGAAGCAGCCGTTGGCCGTGGTGCACGCCGGCAGGCCGAACTGGGCCCGGTAGACGGCGAGGTCGGCCTCGGCGTTCGGGTTGTCGAACGCGTCGACGATGGCGACCGTCTGGCCGGCACCGCCGGTCGACGACGGCAGCGCGTACGCGGACTGGAGATCAGCCGGTCCGTACCCGGCGGGGGTCGCGTTCGGCTTGATGCCGGTGCCGGTGGAGGCGTCCGTCCGTGCGAGCGCGAAGCACCGGGCCTCCTTCGGCGTTTTCGGCGTGCTGCACAGCTGCTTCACCGCGCCGGTCTTGGCGTCCGACGGCTTGACCGGGCCGGCTGGACTGCCGCCCGGCTTGACCGGCGCGGCCTGCGCCGGTGTCGACATCGCGAGGCCGACCAGACCGGCCGTCGCTATCGCGGCGAAAAGGGCGGTGGCCCTCCTCAGCCGATGGGTTCGTTGCATGCGACTCCCTCCCCGAAAGACGCGCGGGGGCACCCAGGGCGAGGAGCCGTTTCCCCCCGTCACGGCGCCGACCATCACGAAGCGGAGTCGAGTGGTTCCCGACACCGACTCCCTGGCGGGGACAGTAGGGGCTGGGAATGATCTTTACAAGATCTACGGACGTCACAGAATGACCGACACCGGCGTCGATGGCCGCCGAATCCCGAGGCTGCCCGTTCGAGCAATTCGGCGTACCCGGCGCAGACCGTTGGTACGACAGGGTTTCAACCCGAACAGCGGTCACCGCTGCCCGATGGGCCCATGCCGATCTGCTCGCAATACGACAACGGCCCCGGCAAAACGCGAGGGTGGTGGAAGGGGTGGGGTCGATCATCCTGGCGGGGTGTCCTCGACCGCGCGCAACCCGGCTGACAGACTGTTGCCTGGTCCAACGGACCACTGCGACTGAGGGGTGCAATGAGCGAGCGAAGCGAGCGAATCGGCTGGCTCAGCGCCATTGAGCCTCATGCCGGCACGGAGCGGAGCGGAGTGCCGGCATGAGCGAGCGAAGCGAGCGAATCGGCTGGCTCAGCGCCATTGAGCCTCATGCCGGCACGGAGCGGAGCGGAGTGCCGGCATGAGCGAGCGAAGCGAGCGAATCGGCTGGCTCAGCGCCATTGAGCCTCATGCCGGCGCGGAGCGGAGCGGAGTGCTGGCATGAGCAACGGGTGGGTGCTGCCCGACGAGGTGCTGCGTGACGCGCCAACCTATACACCGCGCACGCATGAGCTGGCCGACCTGGAACTGGTGCTCACCGAGGTGTACACGCCGCTGACCGGCTTCCTCGGCCGCGCCGACCTGATCAGCCTGGCCCGCACCGGCCGGCTCACCGACGGCACGTCGTGGCCGGTGCCGATCACCCTCGAAGTCCCCACCGAGCTGCTCAACCAGATCGAGGTGAGCAACCCGCTCAAGCGGGTACTCGTGCTCACCGACACCGAGGGGGCGCCGGTCGCCGCCGTCGACGTGGTCGAGGTTTGGCCGACCCGCGACGGGCTGACCGGCGTGGCCGGCCGGGTGCGCCGGATCGGCGACGGCGGCCACGGCCCGTTCCGGCGGCTGCGGCGTACCCCCGCCGACGTCCGCGAACTGCTGCCCCCGGGCCGGGTCCTCGGGGTGGTCGCCGACCGGCCGCTGCACCGTCCCCAGCTCGCCCAGATCGCGCACGCCACGCGTACCCTCGCCGGCCATCTCCTGGTCCTGATCCCGGTCGCCGCGCCCGGGCCGGACGGGCTGGCCCCGGAGGCGCTGGTGCGCTGCGTCCTGGCCGCCCGCGACCGGATGCCGCCGGCCACGATCGTCACCGTCCCGCTGGTGCCGCATGGCGACGAGATCCGCGACGCGCTGCTGCGGGCCCGGGTGGCGTCCGCGTACGGGGTCACCCACCTGCTCGCCACCGGCACGTCGATGATGTCCGGCGGCGGCCTGCGGGTACTGGTTCCGCGCGAGTTGGCCTACGACGGCCGGGACGGGCAGTGGCGCTCGCGCGACGACATCCCGCCCCGCCACCGCCGGCTGGCGCTGTCCCACGCCGAGATCGAAGACCTGCTCGAACGCGGCGTGGCGCTGCCGGAGTGGCACACCCCGCCCGCGGTGGCCAAGGAGCTGGCCCGCGCCCGCCCGGCCCGCCGGCACCGTGGCCTGGTCGTGTTCTTCACCGGCCTGTCCGGCTCCGGCAAGTCCACGATCGCGCGCGGGGTCGCCGACGTGCTCAAAGAGACCGGCGAGCGCACGGTGACCCTGCTCGACGGCGATGTGGTCCGCCGGCACCTGTCCAAGGGGCTCACCTTCTCGGCCGCCGACCGGGACACCAACATCCGCCGGATCGGCTGGGTGGCCGCCGAGGTCGGCCGGCACGGCGGGGTCGCCCTGTGCTGCCCGATCGCGCCGTACGCCGGCTCCCGCGCGTCGGCCCGCCGGTACGCGCTGGAGGCCGGTGCCGACTTCGTGCTGGTGTACGTGTCGACGCCGCTGGAGGAGTGCGAACGGCGCGACCGCAAGGGCCTGTACGCGAAAGCCAGGGCCGGCGAGATCACCGGAATGACCGGCATCGACGACCCGTACGAGCCGCCGACCGACGCCGACCTGGAGATCGACACCAGCGGCATGAAAATCGGCGAGGCGGTCACCGTCGTGCTCCGCCATCTGGGCGCCCACGGCTGGATCGACCCCCGCCAACCTCCATGATCTGCGCTTGATCGGCACAACTTCCCGGAAATAGTGGCCATGGCAGCCCGCTGAGGCCACAACTTCCGGGAAGTTGTGCCGGTCCGCTGGAGTCGTGCCGGTCGGGCCCGGGAGTTACGTAGAACCGGCGCGGGGCGTTAGCCCTTTCGACGCGTATGTCCCAAACGTCGAGGGAGCCCCCGCCAGATGGACACGACCCGCCCGGTCGCCACCGATATGTCCGACTTTCTGGCGCGGCTCGGGCGGCACTGGTGGCTGGCCGTACTCTCCGTCCTGGCCGGTGTCGCCGCCGCCTACGCGTTCACCCAGACCCAGCCCAAGGTGTACGAGTCGACCACGTCGGTACTCGTCCAGCCGGTCGGCGACCAGGACGCCAACGTCACCGGCGGGCGTACCAAGAACGAGATCAACCTCGACACCGAAGCCCAGCTCGTCGGCTCCACGCCGGTCGCCGCGGACGCCGCGAAGCTGTTGCAGACCAAGGTCTCCCCGGACGAGCTGGCCGCCGAGGTCTCCGTCGAGGTACCGGCGAACACCTCGGTCCTGACCATCACGTACGCGGCCGGCACGCCGAAGGCGGCCCAGGCCGGCTCGCACTCGTTCGCCCAGGCGTACCTCCAGAACCGCCAGGACAGCGCCACCACCGACCTGACCAACCAGCTCAACATCGTCAACGGCAAGCTCCAGGAGCTGGGCGCCCAGCTCGCCCGGGTCAACAGCCAGCTCGCCGGCATGCGCGGCGACAACCCCACCCGGCCCAACCTGACCAGCCAGCGGGACACCCTCCAGAGCCAGATCAACACGCTCACCGGGCGCGCCAACCAGCTCTCCACGACCTCGGTCAGCGCCGGGCGGATCATCCGCGACGCCAACCTGCCGGTGCGGCCCAGCCGGCCGAACGTGCTCCTGAATCTGGCCAGCGGCAGCGCCGCGGGGCTGCTGCTCACCGTCGCGCTCGCGCTGGTGCGGGAGCGCCTGGATCGTCGGGTACGCCGAGCCGCCGATCTGGCCCGCCGCACCGACCTGGCGGTCCTGGCGACGGTGCCGCGCACGGTGAAGCCCCGGCTCGACGACGTCTTCCCGCCGTTCGGTGCGGGCGGGCGCATCTTCAACCGGCTGCGCAACGAGGTGTTCGCCAGCCTGCCGGCGCGCACCAGCCGGATCGTCGTGGTCACCGGCGCCAGCCGTGGGGCGGCGGCGACCGTGGTGGCGGCCAACCTGGCGGCCGCGTTCGCCCGTACCGGCGACGAGACCGTCCTGGTCAGCGCCCAGTTGCCGGACAGCGTCGGGGACGCCGCACCGGTCACCGGAATGTTCGACGTGGCATCCTCGCCGGGCCTGTCGGACGTCCTGACCGGCCGGGTCGAGCTGGACGACGCGGCCCAGCGGCCACCGCGTACCCCCTGGTTGCGGGTCATCACCACCGGGGGTACCGCGAGCGCGGGCGGGCTGCTCCAGTCCCAGTCGCTGCGGGACATGCTGGCGACGCTGCGCGAGCAGGCCGAGTTCGTGGTGATCGAGGCGCCGTCCACGTCGTCGAGCGCCGACGCGCAGAGCCTGGCGAGCCTCGCGGACGCGGCGATCCTCGCGGTCGAACTGCGCCGGACCGGGTACGCCGAGACGCTGGACGCGGTCGAGCAACTGCGCCGGGTCGGCACCCCGGTACTCGGTGCCGTCGTACTGTCCCGGCTGCCGAGGTACCAGCCGCGGCCGGCCACGGAGACCCCGACCAAGGAGACGCCGGTCGAGGAGTCGCCGGCCCCGAGCCCTCGTCCCCAGCCGTCGCCGGTGAACCGGCACGACCCGACGGTGGTGCTCGACCTGGTCGAAGAGGTCGACGAGGAGACCGAAGAGTACGAGGAAACCGAGTACACCGAGGAGTACGAGGAGCCCGAGTACGAAGAGGACGCCGAGTACGCCGACGACGCCGACGACGCCGAGCGACCCCGAGGACCCCGAGGACCCCGAGGACCCCGAGGACCCCGTAGACGCTGGTCTATCTGACGCGATTCCGGGGTACCCGATGGGACCAGATCGACCAACGTCGATTGGAGACGGGGAGGCGGACGCCGGCACCGCCAGGCGACCGACCGCCACCGGGGTACTCGCGGCGTTCACCGAGGACGGCCCGCTGGACGGCGCCCGATGACGACCCTGGCCCGCCCGGCCGGGTGGACACCGATCAGACCACGCGACCCGGAACCAACCGCCGGCCCGCCGGGCTGGCCGGTCACGGCGCTCTTCGTCGGGTACCCGATCTGGTGGGCCCTCGGCCTCGGCGTGCTGATCTTCCCGCTGCTCGCGGTGCCCATGCTCGTCCTGCTCCTGCGCCGCCGGCCGATCGCCCTGCCACCCGGGTTCGGCCTGTGGCTGCTCTTCCTCGCGATCGTCGTGATCGGCATCGCGGCGCTCGGCGCGGACCCGACCGGCACGGTCCCCGGCACCGCCGGTAGCCGGATGCTCGGCGCCGGGTACCGGGTCGCCTGCTACGCCGCGCTGACCGTACTGCTGGTCTATCTCGGCAACGCCCGCATCCCGCAGGCGAAGCTGGTCGGCCTGCTCGCCTGGCTGTTCGTGGTGACCGTGGCGGGCGGGCTGCTGGGCGTGTTCGCCGGTGGGTTCGAGTTCAACTCCGCGGTCGAGCTGCTGCTGCCCGGGCACATCCGGTCGATCGGGTTCGTGCGGTCGCTGGTACACCCGTCCGCGGCGCAGGTGATGGACCTGCTCGGCGGCGAGCATCCGCGCCCGTCCGCGCCGTGGGGGTACACGAACACCTGGGGCAACAACTTCTGCCTGCTCGTCGGATGGTTCGCGGTCTGGGGCCTGACCCGGCGGAGACTCTTCGCCGCCGCCCTGCTCACCCTCGCCGTCATACCGGCCGTGTACTCGCTCAACCGGGGCCTGTGGATCGGTCTGGCCGTGGTCGCCGGGTACACGGCGGTGCAACTGACCCGGCGGGGGCGGTTCGGCGCGCTGGCCGGTGTCGGGGTCGCCGCGACCGTGCTGGTCGCCGCCCTCGCGGTCACCCCGCTCGGCGTCACGGTCGGCCAGCGCCTCGACAACGGCAAGTCCAACGGGGTACGGATGTACCTCACCGACCGGGCGCTCGCCGGCGTGACCGAGTCGCCGCTGATCGGCTTCGGGTCCACCCGCAACACCCAGGGCGGCCGGAACTCCATCACGGTCGGTGCGAGCGCCGACTGTGCGCGCTGCGGCAACTTCACCGTCGGCGGCAACGGTCAGCTCTGGCAGTTGCTGTTCGCGCACGGGCTGCTCGGTACCGGGGCGTACCTCGGCTTCTTCCTCTACGGCCTGTGGCGGTTCCGGGGCGACACGTCGCCGATCGGGCTCGCCGGCGGCGCCGCGATCGTGAGCACGTTCGCCGCCATGTTCTGGTACAACGCGCTGGTCACCCCGCTGGCGTTCACGTTCTGCGCGTACGCGCTGCTCTGGCGCAATGCCCGCAACGCCCAGGGGGTCACATGAGTCCGATCCGCCTCACCGCCGACGACGAGCAGCTACGGGCGCAGTACCTCGACGAGGTGCTCGGCGTGCTGTACCCGGCGCCGTGCCGGACGACCCGGGCCGCGACCAGCGACCCGATCGCCGAGTACCTGGTGGTGCCGAACGTGCGCCGGCCACGGCTGCTGGTGCCGGCGGCCGACCGGCGGGTCGCCGCGGCGGCGGTCCGGCGGTATGCCGAACCGACCTCCCGGCTGGCCCGGTTCAAGCGCAACGCGGTGGTGGCCGCGCTGCGTACCGGCGCGTCGGCGGTACTGCTGCGCGACCGGGTCCGCATCAACGATCCGGCCAGCACCGACACCTTCGAGCGGTACCTGCGCGAGCTGCTCGGCGACGGCCTCGCTGTGTCCGTCCACATCGGACCAGCGCGGGCCAACCGGAAGCCGGTGCTGCAGATCCTCGACCGGGACGGTGCCACGGTCGCGTTCGTCAAGATGGGTACCACGGCGCTGACCCGGGCCCTGGTCCGGGCCGAGGCGACCGCCCTCACCGCGCTCGGGCACGCCGGGCTCGCCTCGATCACCGTGCCCAAGGTGCTGCACGCCGGCCAGTGGCGCGGCCACGAGGTACTGGTCCTGGCGGCGTTGCCGACCTGGCGTACCCGGGTGCCGCTGACCGCGCCCCGGCTGGCCAGCGCGATGAAGGAAGTGGCTGGGTGCTGCGGTACCCGGCGCGGCCCGCTGGACGGCAGCGGGTACGCGACCCGGCTGCGCGCCCGGCTCGACGCCATCGCCGACCAGGCCGACGGCCGGCAGCTCGCCGCGGCGACGGCGCGCATCCTGGCCGCTTCCACCGAGGGCGCCCCGACGCCCCGGGCCACCGCCAGCCGGCCCCGCTCGTCCGGCGGTGTCTGGCTGGAGTACGGCGCCTGGCACGGGGACTGGGCGCCGTGGAACATGGCCACCCTCGAGCACACGCTGCTGGTGTGGGACTGGGAGCGGTTCACTCCGGGGGTACCGATCGGGTTCGACCCGCTGCACCACGACCTGCAGAGCCGGTTGGTCACGGGTGCGGACGCGCGTACCGCCGTCGGCGAGACGCTCGCGTACGCCAAGACGCTGCTACTGCCGTTCGGGGTGACCGAGACCCGGGCGGTGGAGGTGACCACGCTGCTGTACCTGGTCGACCTGGCGACCCGGTACGTCGCCGACCGGCAGGCCGAGGCCGGCGCCCGGTTGGGCGTGCTCGGCACCTGGCTGCTGCCCGCCCTGCTCGATTGCGTGGAGGCGCTGTGAACGTGAAAGCCTGCGTGCCCGACCCCGTCAAACGGATCGTCCACACCGGAACCCGCACGTACGGGCGGCTCACCGCCGGCCGGCGGATGCTGCCGTCGTTCCTGATCTGCGGTGGGCAGCGCTGCGGCACGACCTCGCTGTACCGCGCGCTGTCGGCGCACCCGGCGATCCTCAAGGCCGTCCTGCACAAGGGTGTGCACTACTTCGACATCGGCTACCACCGCGGCGCGAACTGGTACCGCGGGCACTTCCCGGCGCAGCGGCGCGCCGACCGGATCGCGGCCCGCCTCGGGGTCACGCCGCAGGCGTTCGAGTCGAGCCCGTACTACATGTACCACCCGCACGCCGTTGCCCGGATCGCCGCCGACCTGCCCGAGGTCAAGCTGATCGTCCTGGTCCGGGACCCGGTCGAGCGGGCGCACTCGCAGTACGCCCACGAGGTGGCGCGCGGGTTCGAGTCGGAGCCGTCGTTCGCACGGGCGCTGGCCCTGGAGACCGACCGGCTGGCCCTGGCCCACGAGGTGTTCCGCGCCGTCCCCAACCACTACAGCTTCTCCCACCAGCACCACGCGTACACCGAACGCGGCGAGTACGCCGACCATCTCGACCGGCTCGCCGCACACGTCGGGCGGGACCGGATCCACGTTGTCGACAGTGGACGGTTCTTCGCCGAACCGGCACCCGAGTACGACGCGGTGCTCGACTTCCTCGGCCTGCCCCGGCTCGGGTACCCGCCGTTCGAGCGGCACAACGCCCGCGAGCGGTCGGCGCTGGATCCGGTGCTGCGCAAGCGCCTGGTCGCCCACTTCGCCCCGTACGACGACCGGCTGGTCGAGTGGCTCGGCCGGGCACCGTCGTGGCGGTAGCCGCACCGGCCGCGGCGGAGAGCCTTCACGGCGCCGCCCGGGGCAGCCTCGCCAATCTGGCGGGCACCGCGTTCACCGGCGCCGCCGGGCTGGGCACCACCTGGCTGGTCGCGCGCGGCCTGGGGACGCACGGGGCGGGCGCCTTCTTCGCCGCGACGGCCGGGTTCGTCCTCGCCGGCGGGGTCGCCAAGCTCGGCACGCAGACCAGCCTCGTGTACTGGCCGGCCCGGCTGCGCGCCCTCGGTACCCCGGAACTGGTCGGCCGGTGCCTGCGGCTCGGGCTGTGGCCGGTGGCCGGCCTGTCCACGGCGATCGCCGTCGTGCTCTGGCACGCGGGTGGCCTCACCGCCGTGCTCGCCCCGCTGCTGCCGGCCGCCGCGCTGTCCGACGCGGTACTCGCCGCCACGCGCGGCTACCGCTTGATGCGCCCAACCGTCTGGTACGACCGCATCCTCCGCCCGGCCCTGCAACTAGGCGCCCTGGCCGCGCTCAGCATCGTGCACGCGACCCCGGCGGCCTTCGCACTGTCCTGGGCCGTCCCGTATGTCCCCACACTCGCGCTAGCCTCGGCCACCCTGGCCCGTCGATCTAGGACGAATGGTGGGATAAATCGGGCAGACCAGGCACCATTCGTCCTAGATCGGCGAGCATATTGGGTGTTTACGGGGCCACGGGCTCTCGCCAGTGTGGCGCAGTTGGCGTTGCAGCGGGTGGACGTGATCCTGGTTGCCGCCCTGGCTGGGCTGCCGGCCGCGGCGCTGTACGCGGTCGCGGGCAAGTTCATCGTGCTCGGCCAGTTCGTCAACCAGGCTGTCTCGCAAGCCATCCAGCCGCGCCTCGCGGAGAGCCTGAGCACCGGTGACCTCGCCGCCGCGCGCCGCCTGTACCAGCAGGGCACCGCCTGGCTGGTCCTCGCGACCTGGCCGCTGTACCTGCTGGTCGCCGCGTACGCCCCGGTGTACCTGGCGCTATTCGGGCCGGGCTACCTGAAAGCAGGGACGGTCACCACCCTGCTCGCACTCACGATGCTGGTCGCCACCGGCTGCGGGATGGTCGACATGGTGGTCACCATGGGCGGCCGGACCAGCTGGAACCTCGGCAACGTCGCCGTCGCCCTCGCCGTCGCGGTGACCGCCGACCTGCTGCTCATCCCGCGGTACGGCGTGCTCGGCGCGGCGCTCGGGCTCGCCGCCGCCGTGCTCACCAACAACCTGGTGCCGTTGGCCCAGATCGGGTACGGCCTGCGCCTGCACCCGTTCGGCCCCGGCACGCGGGCCGCCGCCGGACTCGCGGTGGCGTGCTTCGGGGTACCCGCGCTGCTGGCTCGACTCGCGGTGGGTGACCGACCGGCGGCGCTGGCCGTGGCAGGCGCCGCCGTCACCACCATCGGCGGCTGCGCCTACGCGGCCGCCGCCCACCGCCTGCGCGACCGGCTGGGGCTCACGCTCACCAAACCCAAGGGGGAACCGACATGAGGGCCGACTACGCCCAGATCTTCCAGGACGTCGAGGCCGTCGAGCGCTACGACGCGGTCGTCTACGCGCCGGAGACGTACGCGTCGGCGGTCAACGCGCGGCAGCGGCTGTACCTGCGCGACCTGGCCCGGCGGGCGTTCCCGCAGCGGCGACCGGTGCAGCACGACTTCGCCTGCGGCACCGGGCGGGCGCTGCGGTTGTTGCAGAGCACGGTACGCACGGCGCACGGCTACGACACGTCCGCCGCCATGCTGGACCGGGCCCGGGCCACCCGGGTAACCGCTGAGCTGCATGAGATCGCGGCGGACGGGCCGCTGCCGACGCCCGCGACGACCGCCGAGCCGGCGCTGGTGACCGTGTTCCGGCTGCTGCTGAACGTGCCCGGCGAGGTACGCGACCGGGCCGTCGGGTTCGCCGCCGTCGTGCTCCCCGACCCGCTGGCCGGCCTGCTCGTGGTGGAGAACCACGGCAACCGGTCGTCGCTTCGGCACCTCGGGCACCGCCGGCACACCGGCGATCCGTGGTTCGCCGAACTGTCCCATGTGGAGGTACGGCGGCTGCTGGCCCGGCACGGCTTCGAGATCGTGGAGCGGCGTGGCTTCGCGCTGTGCCCGCCGGGTGCGTACCGGAAGCCATGGCTGCGCCCGTTCGCGCGGTGGGTCGACGATATGGCGGCGAAGGTACCGTGGCTGGCCGGCGTGTGCACCGACGTGCTGTACGTGGCCCGTCGGATGCCGCGCCGGCACGCCGCCCCGCGCAGGGTGGTCCGGTGAGGCGGGTCCGGCTGGTCGGCTGGACGCTGGTCATCGCCCTGACCGCGCTGCTGGTCCTGACCACGTGCGCCCGGCCGGGCCGGCGCCCGCCGTCGCCCCCGCACCCGTCCGCCACGCCGGGTGCCGCCGCCGCGCCGACCGCCATCGCCACCTCGACCGGGCCGTTCGCATCCGGCCCCGTGGTGGCCCCGAAGGTTGGTGCGTACCTCGGCGCGTGGGTGAAGCCGGCCCAGCTCACCGAGCCGCAGCGGGTGGCCGCTGTGTCCACGCTGGAGAGTCAGCTCGGCCGGCGGCTGGACATCGTCAACACGTACCGCCGGTTCGATCAGGACCTGCTGACCGAGTCCGACCTGACGTTCACCGAGCGCGGCTCGACCATGATGATCAGTTGGGCCGGCGGCGACACCCGCGCGGTGACGATGGGCCGGTACGACGACGTGATCCGGGCCGGCGCCCGCGCGGTGCGCGACTACGGGCGGCCGATCCTGCTCCGGTACCGCTGGGAGATGGACCGGCCGGGGCTAGCCGCCTCGATGTGGTCGCCGGCGGACTACATCGCGTCCTGGAAGCACGTCCGGGACATCTTCCGGGACGCCGGGGCGACGAACGTGTCCTGGGTCTGGTGCCCGACCGACGAGGGGTTCGTCGGCGGGTACGCGCCGCCGTTCTACCCGGGCGACGACCAGGTCGACTGGGTCTGCGTGGACGTGTACGCGAGCAGCAAACTGACCCCGCTCGGGGACCTGCTCCGACCGTTCCTGCGGTGGTCGGCGAAGCACCCGGCCAAGCCGATCATGATCGGCGAGTTCGGGGTGGCCCGGGTCTGGGGTACCGCCCAGCGGGCCGCCTGGCTGCGCGACGCCGCCCTGGTGTTCAAGGCGAACCCGCAGATCCGGGCGGTGCTGTACTTCGACTCGGATCCGGAGAACGGGGACGGCTCGCCGCGCCAGGAGTTCCGGATGTCGGACGATCCGTCGGTGCTGGCCGCCTTCGCCGAACTGGCCCGGGAGCCGTACTTCAACCCCGACGGCCGCTGAGCCGGCTTGATCGTCACAACTTCCCGGAAGTCGTGGTCTCCCGGGACCTCCGAGGCCACAACTTCCGGGAAGTTGTGCCAGTCAGGGCCGACCTCTTCCGGGAAGTTGTGCCAGTCAGGGCTGACCTCGCCAGGAGGCCCAGCGCGTACGGGGCGTCGTGCCGGAGGTACCGGCCGGCCAGCCGCCCCGGCTCGCGGGACAGCCGGTGCAGCCACTCCAGCCCGTAGCGCTGCATCCACTCCGGCGCGCGGACCTGGTCGCCGGCCAGGAAGTTGACCGCCGCGCCACAGCCGAGCAGCCAGGCTCCGGGTAGCTCGCCGGCCAGCCGGTCGGCCAGCCATTCCTGTTTCGGGAAGCCCAGTCCGATGTACACGAGGTCGGGTTTTGTTTCTATGACGTCCCGGCAGACGGCGTTGACGGTGGCCCGGTCGCGGTCGAACCCGAAGCTCGGGCTGGCGTACCCGGCGATGCGCAGGCCCGGGAAGCTCGCGCTCAGCGCCACCGCCGCTCGGAAAGCCCCGGACGACGCGCCGGGCGCACCGCCGAGTACGTACAGCGACCGGCCGTCCGCCGCCAGACCCGCCGCGAGCGACCACACCAGGCTGGAGCCGGCGACCCGCTCGGGCACCGGCTGACCGGCCAGCCGGGACGCCCAGACCAGCGGCGCGCCGTCGGCGACCACGAGGTCGGCGGCGGCCAGTTGGTCCCGCAGCGCCGGGTCCCGCCGGGCCAGCCGGAGGATGTCCACGTTCGGGGTCATGATCCGCCCGCCACTGCCGCGGTCGAGGGACGACCGCACGCGCGCCACGACCTCCGCCTCCGTTAGGCGATCAATGGCAATTCCGTCGAGTACGACACGCCGGTACATCTCGTCTCCAGCTCGCTAATCACTCGTTATGCGAACAGAACGAGACAAGGGGTGTCAGTGGTACGCGTACTTTTTCTCGGCGGCCTCGGCCGCAGCGGCACCACGCTGCTCGAACGCGTACTGGGTGAACTGCCCGGTGTCTGCCCGCTCGGCGAGGTGGTCCACCTGTGGCAGCGCGACATCCGGGACGGCGACCGGTGCGGCTGCGGTACCCCGTTCGCCGGCTGCGAGTTCTGGCAGCGGGTCGGTGCCGAGGCGTTCGGCGGCTGGCACAACGTGGACGTCGACCGGGTTCTCGCGCTGCGCGACCAGGTCGAGCGGACCCGGCACATCCCGCGCCTGGCCGCCGGCATGATCGACGCGACCGGGTATGCCGACTACTACGCCCGGGTCTACCGCGCCGCCGCCAGGGTCTCCGGCGCCCAGGTGGTCATCGACTCCTCCAAGCACGCCGCACTCGCGTACTGCCTGCGCCAGGCGCGCGACATCGACCTGCGGGTGGTGCACGTGGTCCGGGACAGCCGCGGCGTCGCGTACTCGTGGACCAAGAAGGTCACCCGGCCGGAGGCGCGCGACGCCGCCGAGATGACCCGGTACACGCCGGGCCGGTCAGCGCTCCTGTGGAACGCGCACAACTGCGCGTTCGGCCTGCTGCGCCGGTGCGGCGTGCCGGTGCGGCGGATCCGGTACGAGGAACTGCTGGAAAATCCGCGCGGCGTGATCTACGGGCTCGCCTCGTTCGCCGGGATCGACACCGTCAACCTGTCGTTCCTGTACCGCTCCCCGGACGGCACCGACCACGCCGACCTGCGCCCGTGCCACAGCGCGGCGGGCAACCCCATGCGTTTCACGGTCGGGCGGGTGCCGCTGCGACGCGACGACGCCTGGCGGGGCGCGCTACGTCCGTCTCAGCGCCGGCTGGTCGGCGCGCTGACCGCGCCGTTGCTCGGCATTTACGGGTACCCATTGAGCTCCGGGAGGGTTTCGTGACGCTTGCCGTCGCACCACATCGGGTCTGGCCCTCGGTCGGCGTGGTGATTCCCACCCGCAGCCGGCCGCACCTGCTGCGCCGGGCCATCGACGGCGTACTCGCCCAGGACTATCCCGGTCCGCTCCGGATCGTCGTGGTGTACGACCAGACGCCGGCCGACTACCTGCTCGCCCGCACCGGCGACCGGCCGCTGCTGGTGCTCGCCAACTGGCGTACCGCCGGGCTCGCCGGCGCCCGCAACAGCGGCGTCCTCGCGCTGGACAGCGACCTGGTCGCGTTCTGCGACGACGATGACGTGTGGGCGCCGTCCAAGCTGACCCGGCAGGTCGAGGTTCTGGAGGCCTCGCCCGGGGCGGAATTCGCCACGTGCGCGATGGAGGTCGAGTACGAGGGCCGGGTCACCCCGCGGCTGGCCGGCGCCTCGCTGGTGTGCGCCGACGACCTGGTCCGGTCCCGGATGGCGATGCTGCACTCGTCGAGCTTCCTGATCCGCCGGTCGACGCTGGTCGACCGGTATGAGGGGATCGGCCTGGTCGCTGAGGACGCGCCGGGCGCCCAGAACGAGGACTGGGACCTGCTGCTGCGGGCCGCCAAGCGGGCACCGATCGTGCACGTCGACGAGCCGCTGGTACGCGTGTTGTGGGGGCGGACCTCGATGTTCGCGTACGAGTACGCGTCGAAGATGGCCGCGCTGCGCTGGATGATGACCCGGCATCCGGAGATCAACGGCTGCCGCCCCGGCGCCGCCCGGGTGTACGGGCAACTCGCCTGCTGGTCGGCGGCGACCGGCAACCGGCGCGACGCGTGGCACTGGACCCGGCAGGCGGTGCGGTCCAACTGGCGCGAGCCGCGCGCCGCCATCGCGCTGGCCGCGGTGACCGGCGTGGTCCGGGTCGAGAACGTGCTGAGCGCGCTACACCGGCGCGGCCGAGGAATCTAGGTCTGCCACAATTTCCCGGAAATAGTGGCCTCAGCGGGGTGCCATGGCCACAACTCCCGGGAAGTTGTGCCGATATCGTCGTCGGCATGGATCCCGCCGCGCTCAAGGTCACGGTCGCCGACGGGGTACGGCTGCACGTCCGGCACTGGCCGGGCGAGCCGGACCGCACCCCGTTCCTGCTGGTCCACGGCCTCTCGTCGAACGCCCGACTCTGGGACGGCGTGGCGCCCCGCCTCGCCGCCGCCGGGCATTCCGCGTACGCCGTCGACCTGCGCTCGCACGGTGAGTCCGAACGGCCGCCGGACGGGTACGACACCGGCACGGCGGCCGCCGACGTGGCCGCCGTCGCCGACGCACTCGACCTTCCCCCGGCCGTGGTCGCGGGCCAGTCCTGGGGTGGCAACGTCACCATCGCGCTGGCCGCCAAAAACCTTGATCGGGTACGCGCGCTCGCGCTCGTCGACGGCGGCTGGATCGATCTGCGCGCCGACTTCCGGTCCTGGGAAGCGTGCCAGGCGCGACTGCGTCCACCGGACATCGACGGCATGCCGGCGACCGCGCTGACCGACCGACTGCGCCAGGCCCACCCCGACTGGGAGGAATGGGCGATCCAGGCGACGCTGGCGAACCTCCATGTCGACGCCGCCGGTCGGGTGTCCCGGCACCTGCCGATCCCGTTGCACATGCGGATCGTCCGGAGCATGTGGGACGATCCGCCGTCGCCGCTGTTCCCCGCGGTACGGGTACCCACGCTCCTGGTTCCCGCGATGGCCGGCGACGACGACCGCAAGCGCTCGGCGGTGGCCGGAGCGGCCGCGGCACTACCGCACGCCACGATCCGCGAGTACGTCGGCGCCGACCACGACATCCACGCCCAGCACCCCAAACGGCTGGCCGCCGACCTGCTGATGCTGAGTCTCCCGTGACCCGCGGAGGGTTACGGGGCCCGGTCTGGGCCGGGCCCCGCTGGGAAGGGACGCAGGCATTTCGCCATCGAATGCACCGGGCACACCGTGGCGCCTGCCGTGGTGGGGACCTGCCCGCGTACATCCGTCGTGGACGCTGATCGCGCCAGGCCCACGAATGATCCAACGAGCCATCGCCGGCCGCAGTAACGCAACGAAAAATCGCCACAACTTCCCGGAAGTTGTTGCCTCAGCGGGGTCGCGAGGCCACTGGTTCCGGGAAGTTGTGCCGATCTTGGCGCACGGCTAGGCGAGCTTGCGGCCCAGGTTCTGATCCAGCGCGTTCATGAACTCGTCGGTCGTCAGCCACGGCGCGTCCCGCGAGATGAGCAGCGCGAGGTCCTTGGTCATCTGGCCAGCCTCGACCGTCTCGACGCAGACCTGCTCCAGCTTCTCGGCGAAGTCGGTGACCGCGGGGGTACCGTCGAGCTTTCCGCGGTGCGCGATGCCGCGCGTCCACGCGAAGATCGAGGCGATCGGGTTCGTCGAGGTCTTCTCGCCCCTCTGCCACTGGCGGTAGTGCCGGGTGACGGTGCCGTGCGCCGCCTCCGCCTCGACCGTGCGCCCGTCCGGGGTCATCAGTACCGAGGTCATCAGGCCCAGCGAGCCGAAGCCCTGCGCGACCACGTCGGACTGCACGTCGCCGTCGTAGTTCTTGCAGGCCCAGACGAACCCGCCGTCCCACTTCAGCGCCTGGGCGACCATGTCGTCGATCAGCCGGTGCTCGTAGGTGATTCCGGCGGCCTTGAACTCGTCGGCGAACTCCGCCTCGAACACCTCGGCGAACAGGTCCTTGAAGCGCCCGTCGTACGCCTTGAGGATGGTGTTCTTGGTGGACAGGTACACCGGGTAGTTGCGGGCCAGACCGTACCGGAGTGACGCGCGGGCGAAGTCCCGGATCGACTCGTCGAAGTTGTACATCCCCATCGCGATGCCGCCGCCGGTGAACTTCGCCACCTCGAACTCCATCGGCGCCGAGCCGTCGTCCGGAGCGAACGAGATGGTCAGTGTGCCCGGACCGGGGACCACGAAGTCGGTCGCCTTGTACTGGTCGCCGTGTGCGTGACGGCCGATCACGATCGGCTTGGTCCAGCCGGGGACCAGCCGGGGCACGTTGGCCATGATGATCGGCTCGCGGAACACCACGCCGCCGAGGATGTTACGGATCGTCCCGTTGGGCGACCGCCACATCTTCTTCAGGCCGAACTCCTCGACCCGCGCCTCGTCCGGCGTGATGGTGGCGCACTTGACGCCGGCCCCGTGTCGCTTGATCGCGTTGGCGGCGTCGACCGTCACCTGGTCGTCGGTCTCGTCGCGATGCTGGATCGACAGGTCGTAGTACTCCAGCTCGACGTCGAGGTGCGGCAGGACCAGCTGGTCGCGGATCTGCTTCCAGATGATCCGGGTCATCTCGTCGCCGTCGAGCTCGACGACCGGGTTCTCAACCTTGATCTTGGCCATCGGCCGGGCGCTCCTCTCAGTAGCTAACAGTACGAGCGTACTGGATGCCCGGATCCGGTTTCCGGGGCCGCCCCGACCCTAACCCTCGGATTCACCCGCCCGTACCCGAAGTGAACTCGCGGCGGTCACCCCGGCGTGACGAGTATCGACGGATGCCGAACTCGTACCCGGCCAACCCCCCAAGCTTCGCGGTCAACGACGACCAGCGCTGACCACACCATGATCATGAAGGATTCGGGCCACATAGCACGCCGAATCCTTCATGATCATGGCAAGCGGGTCACTCAGAGGTTTGCGACGTCGGCCTGCTTCGCGCGGACCGCCTCGGCCGCCTCGTGCAGCGCGGACTTCTCGGTGTCGGTGAGGTCGGTCTCGACGACCCGGCGGATCCCGGTGGCACCGATCTCGGCCTGCACGCCGAGGTACACCCCGGAGATGCCGTACTCGCCCTCGACCCAGGCGCAGACCGGCAGCGCCGCCCCGGAGTCCTCGGCGACCGCCTTCGCCATGCGGGCCGCGGCGGCGGACGGCGCATAGTACGCCGAACCGGTCTTCAACAGCCCCACGATCTCGGCGCCGCCCTTGCGGGTGCGGTCGACCAGCGCCTCGATCCGGTCCGCCGGCAGCACCTCGGCCAGCGGCTTGCCACCGACGGTCGACTTCGACGGCACCGGCACCATCGTGTCGCCGTGCGAGCCCAGCGTCAGCGTGGTGACGTCGCGGACCGGCACGCCCAACTCGTCGGCCACGAACGTGGTGAACCGGGCGCTGTCGAGGATGCCGGCCTGGCCCAGTACCCGGTTCTTCGGGAAGCCGGTCGCGAGCTGCGCGAGCGCGGTCATCTCGTCGAGCGGGTTGCTCACGACGATGACGACGGCGTTCGGCGCGTACTTGGCGACGTTCTCCGCGACCTGGCGAACGATCTTGGCGTTGACTTCGAGCAGGTCCATCCGGCTCATGCCCGGCTTGCGCGCCAGCCCGGCCGTGATGACGACGATGTCGGAGCCTTCGATGACCTCGTACCCCTCGCCGTTGGGCCCGGTGGTCTGCCCGACGATCTTGGTCTCGAAGCCCTCGACCGGTCGGGACTGGCCCATGTCCAGCGCCAGACCTTCCGGCTTGCCCTCGATGATGTCAGTGAGCACGACAGTCTCGAAGATGTCGTACTCAGCCAGCCGCTGCGCGGTCGTCGAACCGTAGAAGCCGGCTCCGACGACAGTGACCTTCTTGCCCATGGTTCGCACCATAACGTGAGCGCTCATGATCAATGCTCGCGGGGCGCCGTGATCGGCACAACTTCCGGAAAGTTGTGGTCAAAGCAACCCTTGGAGGCCACAAGTTCCCGGGAATTGTGCCGATCATTGGGTACGGGCAGAGCGCAGCGCCGCCAGCCTAGGCGCGCGGGACTTCGGGCTGTCGAGGCTGAAGCTCCGCGCGTCGCCGAGCTGGTCCCGCACGTACGCCTCGGTCCGCGCCACGGCCGCGAGCAGCGCCGACTCGTCCTCGGCCGGCTCGAACGCCCACCACACGATGCGCTCGGCGTCCGCGTCGTACTGCCACAGCCCGACGATCCGGCCCCGGTCGACGATCGGGTGGTCGGGCAGGTCGGCGAGCCCGACGAGCGGCTTGTCCCCCGGTACCGCACGATCCTGATCCCCGGGCGCGAGCAGCGCCCGATGGTCGCGCCGCAGCAGCACCAGCGCGTCGATGCCGGCCAGCAACGAGTACCGCGGGCGGTCCGGAACGGTGTACGCCTCGTACTCGTCGACCAGCTCCGCCGGCAGTAGCAGGCCGTCGCCCACGTCGACCAGGCCGAGATCGGCGACGGCCGCCTTCGCGTTGGCTGCCGAGAACGCGCTGAACCAGCGGAAATGCGCCAGGCTCGCCGGCCCGGTCCAGCCGAAGTACAGCCGGGCCAGCTCCGCCCGGGCCGCCTCGTCGTCGCGCCCGGAAGCGGGCGGCTGCCACCGCACGTATCCGTACCGTTGCTGGTCGAGGCGCCCGTTCACGGGTACCCGGCGGATCTCCCCCGCCGCCTGCAACAGCCCGAGCGCCGCGGGCAGGGTCGTGCTCTGCCCTTTCTTGCGCCCGGCCTCGCCGAGGTTGCGCACCGCGTCGCCGAGCTGGGTCTTGAGCCTGGCCGGGTCCAGCGGCTCCGCGCCGACGACGTCGAGGACCGCCGCGCACAGCTTGTCGATCTCGCCGCGCGGCACGCCGAGCTTCGCCAGCATCGACAGGTCGGCTTCCGGCGCGCCACGCCCGACCTGGAGCGCCAGCGCGAAGTGCTCGGCCGCAACCACGTACGTGCAGCCCCGGGCGGCCGGCAGCTCGTGGATGTCGAGCGTCCGGACGGCGTCGTCGACGTCGGCGCGGGAGGTGCCGGCCCGGGCGAAGAGGCTCAGGTACGGGTTCGCACCGCCGACCGAGCGTGCCCACCCGGTCGCGGCCAGTACCCGTGCTGGTGTGTCGATGGTCTCGTCCAGTCCCTGCCGGTGCCACCACCAGGCCATCCGGGTACGTGTATCCACGCCCACATTCTGCCCGCGGGCCGGCCCGCGGAAATCCGGGGTTGCGGCGGAAGGGCCATGAGCCGGTAGCGTGCGGTACGTCATGCGTACCCGTCTCTGCGCCACCATCGTCCTCGCGCTGCTCGCTCTCGCGGGCTGTGCCCGCGGCCCGGCGGCGGTGGGTGCCCCGGCCAGCGACCGGTCGCTCGGCCCGACGCCGGCCGATTCGGCGTTCGCCGCGGCGGGCAGCAACGGGCCGTCCGAGGATCCGGCGCAAGCGCGGCCGTCGGCGTCGGCGTGCTCGCAAGACGGCTGGGACTGCGCGCAGCAGACCCGGTTCGACTCGACCGCCGCCTTCGCGCAGAGACTCCCCGGTCAGATGGGCGTCATCCTGCACGACCGGGTCACCGGCGCGATCTGGCGGACCGGCGCGACCGACTATCCGATGTGGACCGCGTCCACGATCAAGGTGGCGATCGCCACGACGCTGCTCGAACGCCAGCGGGCCGGCAAGATCCACCTCACCAGCTCGGACCGGTCGGCGATGGCCGACATGCTCAAGGTCTCGTCCAACGACGCGGCGGACACGCTGTGGAAGCGGTACGACGGGCCGAAGATGCTCGACCACTTCCGCACCGGGTACGGCATGACCAGCCTCGCCGTCGTGAAGGGCGCCGACACGTACTGGCGCAACCTGCGCTGCACCGCCGAAGACCTCGACCACCTGATGACGTACGTGCTGGGCGGCCGCCTGCACCCCGACGACCGGGCCTACCTGGTCAACGCGCTCCGCGGCGTCGCCTCGAACCAGCACTGGGGCACGTTGGCGCTCGGGCCGGAGTTGCGTCCGGGCAACAAGGACGGCTGGGCGCAGAAACCCGATCCCGGTGGCGACCACTGGGTCGCGCACACCGCCGGCTTCGCCGGGCCGGACGAGCGGTACGTGGTCGTCGTCATGTACAGCCTGACGCCCGCCGGCACGCTGGACGACGGGGTACAGGCGGTCAGCGACGCGGTCGCCACTCTGTTCGGCGCCCCGACCCCGACCAAGGTCAGCGCCCCGGCTTGATCCCATGATCGCGGAGACTTTTCCGTGTCTGGACACGGAAAAGTCTCCGTGATCATGGAGCCTAGTGAAAGAAGTGCCGTGTACCCGTCAGGTACATCGTCACGCCGGCCGCCTTCGCCGCGGCGATCGTCTCCTCGTCCCGGATCGAGCCACCCGGCTGCACCACCGCGCGCACCCCGGCCTCGACCAGCACCTTGAACCCGTCGGCGAACGGGAAGTACGCGTCGCTCGCGGCCACCGATCCGGCCGCCCGGTCGCCGGCCCGGGCCACCGCCAGCCGGGCCGAGTCGACCCGGTTGACCTGGCCCATGCCGACCCCGACGGTGGCCCCGTCGGCGGCGAGCAGGATCGCGTTGGACTTCACCGCGCGGACCGCCCGCCAGGCGAAGACCAGGTCGGCCAGGGTCGCCTCGTCGGCCGCCTCGCCGGCGGCCAGCCGCCAGTTGGCCGGGTCGTCGCCGGGCGCGTCGACGCGGTCCGCCAGCTGCACCAGCAGCCCGCCGCTGACCTGGCGGAACTCGGCCGGGGCCGGCGCGTAGTCCGGGCCGACGAGGATCCGCAGGTTCTTCTTCGCGGCCAGCACGTCGACGGCGCCCTCCTCGAACCCGGGTGCGACGACCACCTCGGTGAAGATCTCGGCGACCTGCTCGGCCATGGCGACGCTGACCGGCACGTTGACCGCGATGACCCCGCCGAACGCGGACACCGGGTCGCAGGCGTGCGCCTTGCGGTGCGCCTCGGCCACGTCGGCTCCGACCGCGATGCCGCACGGGTTGGCGTGCTTGATGATCGCCACACACGGGTCGGCGAAGTCGTGCGCGGCCCGCCACGCGGCGTCGGCGTCGGCGTAGTTGTTGTACGACATCTCCTTGCCGTGCAGCTGCTCGGCCTGGGCCAGCCCGGCCGGCGCGGCCGGGTCGACGTAGAGCGCGGCCTGCTGGTGCGGGTTTTCCCCGTACCGCAGCACCGCCGACCGGCGCAGCGCCATGCCGGTGAAGGCCGGCCACCCGTCGGCGTCGTCGGCCGGCACGAGCGCCGCCGCCGTCCACTGCGGCGACGGCCACGTCGTACTCCGCGATGTCGGCGAACGCGCGGGCCGCGAGCCGGCGGCGCTGCTCCAGCGTGAAGCCGCCCACCCGCAACGCCTCCACCACCATCGGGTACGCGGACGGGGTCGTCACGACGGCGACGCTCGGATGGTTCTTGGCGGCGGCGCGCACCATCGCCGGGCCGCCGATGTCGATCTGCTCGACGCAGGCGTCGACGCCGGCGCCGGAGGCCACCGTCTCGCTGAACGGGTAGAGGTTGCTGACCAGCAGGTCGAACGGCTCCACGCCGAGCTCGGCGAGCTGCGCCGAATGCGAGTCGAGCCGCAGGTCGGCGAGCAGCCCGGCGTGCACCCGCGGGTGCAGCGTCTTCACCCGGCCGTCGAGGCACTCGGGGAAGCCGGTCAGCTCCTCGACCCGGATGACCGGCACCCCGGCGGTCTCGATCCGGCTGGCGGTCGACCCGGTCGACACGATCTCCACGCCGGCGTCGGCGAGCGCGCGGACCAGCTCGTCCAGGCCGCTCTTGTCGTAGACGCTGACCAGCGCACGCCGGATCGGCCGGTATTCGTCGCTCACGGGACCGTGACCCTTCTTCCGTTGACCGTCCAACCCTCTCGCACCATACGGCCCACGTACGACACGAGCTGCTGCCGCTCCGCCGCCTTGATGCGCTCGGTCAGCGTGTCCTCGTCGTCGTCGTCCAGAACCGGCACGCTGACCTGCGCGATGATCGGCCCGGTGTCCACCCCGGCGTCGACGAAGTGCAGCGTCGCTCCGGCGACCTTCACTCCGTATGCGAGGGCGTCGCGCGGGCCGTGGATGCCGGGGAACGCCGGCAGCAGCGCGTTGTGCGTGTTGACGTAGCGGCCACCGAACTCGGCCAGGAACCGTGGCCCGACCAGCTTCAGGAAGCCCGCGGAAACCACCAGGTCAGGAGCGTACCGGGCGCACACGTCGGTCAGCGCGGCGTCCCACTGGTCGCGGCTGGCGTAGTCCTTGACCCGCACCACGAACGTGGGGACACCGCGATCCGCTGCCCGCGCCAGGCCGGTGGTGCCGTCGCGGTCCGCGCCGGCCGCGACCACGTCAGCGCCGTACCCAGGCTCAACGCTCGCGTCCAGCAGCGCCTGCAAGTTGGTACCCGAGCCCGACACGAGGACGAGCAGGCGAGCCACGATTGCTCCTCACTTGTCGAGATTCGACCCGGGCTACCCTCCCGGCGGCATACCCTAACCGGTGGGTGCGGCAGTCGTGGCGTCCCGCCCGCCACCTGGAGTGTCGCGTAGCCGATATGCCCGGTCAGCCCGCTGCGCTCGTTCTCCCCGACCAGTACGCTGCCGATCGTTCTGATCCGATCGATCATTTCGTGGGAGCGACATATGCAGCCCGGTTACCCCCCGCCGCCCCAGATCGACAACAACATGACGATGTCGATCGTCTCGATCTTCCTGTTCTGGCCCCTCGCGATCCCGGCCATCGTCAACGCTTCCAAGGTCAACACCCTGTTGCAGCAGGGTGACTACTCGGGCGCGCAGACCGCGGCCGCGGAGTCCAAACGGTGGTCGAAGCTGGCCATCATCATCGGCATCTGCCTCTGGGGCGTCGTCGTGCTGTGCTGCATCGGCACCTTGGTACTCGGTGGACTCGGCTCGCTGAGCAGCAACAGCTAGCGGGTCGCGGGTACTCGGTACCCTCATGGGACGCCCCCGATCAGGACCTACACCACCCTAGGAGCCAACGTCATGCAGCCTGGCTATCCCGGATCCGGCCAGGACCCATACGGACAGCAGCCACCGTACTCAGATCCGTACGCTCAGCCGCAGTATCCACCGCCGCCGCAGGCGCCCCCGCCGCACGACCCGTACGCTGCGCCGCAGCCCCCGCCCTACCAGGACCCGTACGCGCAGCCCCAGCAGCCGCCGTACCAGCCTCCGCCCTACCAGGACCCTTACGCACAGCCACAGCCCCCGGCGTACCAGGACCCTTACGCACAGCCACAGCCCCCGGTGTACCAGGACCCGTACGGCCAGCCCACCTCCGGCAGCCCGTACCCGACGTCCGGCGCGAACTATCCGGGGGGCTACCCCGGCGCCGTGCAGTACCCGATGGCCGGCTATGGCGCGCCGATGGGCGTCCCGCCGCAGCAGAACAACACCCTCGGCCTCGTCGGCATGATCGTCGGTATCATTTCGATCCCGGTGGCCTGCTGCGCGTTCCTCGGCATTCTCGCCGGTGTCGCCGGTGTGGTGCTGGGCATTCTCGGCATGCGCAAGGCGTCCGCCGGCCAGGCCAGCAACCGTGGCCAGGCACTCGCCGGGGTCATCTGCGGCGGGATCGGCATCCTGCTGGGGATCGTCAGCGCGATCATTGGGGCCAGCGCGCAGTTGACGAATCTGTCAAGCTCTTGACGCTGATCGTCGACGTGCTTGACCGGAATTCGATCAACCGCAACGATCATCGCGTTCCCGCGGCGCCCGGAGCCGCGTGGCTTGATACAGGAGGACGAATTGACCGCACCATACCCACCCCCCGCTGCAACGCCGGCGGGTAACGACAAGACGACGCTGTGGGGCGTTCTCGGCATCGTCATCGGTTTCCTCTGCTGCCCGATCATCGGCGTCGTCTTCGGCATTCTGTCGATCAACGAGGCCAAGAAGGCGGGCAAGCCCAACACCCTCGGCGTGGTGGCCATCGTCGCGTCGGTGCTGGGCATCGTGCTCGGACTCATTCTCAACTTCACGGTGCTGAAGAAGTAGACGAACACGACATAGTGATGGGGCGCCCCGGGCGGGGCGCCCCATCAATGTTTCTCGGGCGCCTTCCGGCGTACCCCGGCCAAGGTCCGGGTGGTCGCCGCGCCGGCCAGTGCGCCGGCCGCCACCACTCCGGCGGTGATCCCGGCCAGCGGCCACGCGCGGGCACCGATCTCGGCGAGGTGGCCGCCCCCGAGCGGGCCGGCCGAGGCCCAGGCGGCGAACGCCAGCGCGCCACCGGCGACCGGCCCGGCGAGCAGCGCCGCACCCAGCAGCGGCACCCAGTCGACCGCTGGCCGCTCAGCCTCGTCAGCTGCGCCCGCCTCACCTGCCGCGGCGACGGCCTTCAGCCGTCGACGGACCAGCAGCCAGCCGGCGACCATGCCGGCGGCGAGCGGCACGGCGAGCAGCAGGGCCGCCCAGTCCGAGATCGGCCTGGCGGGCACGCCCGCGAGCACCGGCACCGCCGGAACAGTGCCGAGGGACACCCGGGCCGCGGTGACCGTGGTGCCGGCGCCGAGGGCGAATCCGGGGCCGGCCAGGTAGCTGGCCGCCCAGACGGCGAGGTTGGGCCCGTACACGACGCAGACCAGGGTCAGCCCGACCTGACCGGCCAGCCCGGCGTGGTACGCGGCAAGCACCTTGCTCGCGGCACCGCCGGACAGCGCCAGCGCGGTGCCCGCCGCCGCCGCTCCGGCGCCGAGGACGAGCAGCACCGCGACGACACCGGTGCGGGTCGCGTCGCGCAGCACCATCGGGGTACGCCGGACCAGCCGGCCAGCCAGCCCGCTCTCCACGATGGCCCCGGCCAGCGCGGCGACGAGCCCGAAGCCGGCCAGCGTCACCGCCGCCCGCGTCACGTCCACCCGCAGCCCCGGCATGTGGACGACGGCGGCGGCGATGGCGCCGAGCAGCCCGTACACGATGGCCACCGACACGGCGGCGAGCAGAACGAGCCGGGGTGACCTGCGCCGCCTACCCCCGATCGCGCGGGTCGTGTGTACCCCCGCGCGGGCCACCCGCCACGCGGCGAACACGCTGAACCCGAGTGGCACCAGCCCCAGCGGGCCGGTGCCGGTGCGCAACTCCACCCCGTGCGCCAGCAGCCAACCCGCCAGCGCGACACGGATCACCTGGCCGAGCGGCGCGCCGGCACCCGCGACCAGGCTGGCGAGCAGGACCACGGTGAGCACCGGGGCCAGCGAGACCAGCGCGGCCCACGTCGTCGTCACGGCCGCCGCGAGCGCTACCGGGGCGCGGCGGGCGCTGCCGGGCGCCGGTGGGCGGCGCGGCGCCGGCACGCTGCGGCTCGGACGCGACGGCGACTCCGGCGACGGGGCGGCCGGGGAAACTGTCTCGTCCGGAGTGGTAGGCATCGACGTCCACTCTTCCAAAAGGTGAGCGGCCGGTCATCCCGACCGGCCGCTCTGTATTATTGGCGCTCGCTTCGCTCGCGCGGCTTCGCGCCTCAAATCCGGCCTGTAGCCGACCCTCCGCTCGGGCGCTGGCGCGCCTTCGACTCCGGGCCGGCTGCGGCCGGCGGCGCGAAGCGACCTCAGAGGCTGAGCACCACGTCCCGCATCAGCCGGGCGGTCTCGGTCGGCGTCTTGCCGACCTTGACGCCGACCGCCTCCAGCGCCGCCTTCTTGGCCTCGGCGGTGCCGGACGAGCCGGAGATGATCGCGCCCGCGTGGCCCATGGTCTTGCCGGGCGGCGCGGTGAAGCCGGCGATGTAGCCGACCACCGGCTTGGTCACGTTGGCCTTGATGAACTCGGCGGCCCGCTCCTCGGCGTCGCCACCGATCTCACCGATCATCACGATCGCGTCGGTCTCCGGGTCGTCCTGGAACGCCGCGAGCGCGTCGATGTGCGTGGTGCCGATGATCGGGTCGCCGCCGATGCCGACGCAGGTGGAGAAGCCGATGTCGCGCAGCTCGTACATCATCTGGTAGGTCAGCGTGCCGCTCTTGCTGACCAGGCCGATCCGGCCCGGGCCGGTGATGTCGGCCGGGATGATGCCGGCGTTGGAGCGCCCGGGCGACGCGATGCCCGGGCAGTTCGGGCCGATGATCCGGGTCCGCTCGCCCTTCGCGACGTTGTACGCCCAGAACGCGGCGGTGTCGTGCACCGGCACGCCCTCGGTGATCACCACGGCCAGCGGGATGCCGGCGTCGATCGCCTCGACCACCGCGGCCTTGGTGAACTGCGGCGGCACGAAGATGACGGTGACGTCGGCGCCGGTCTCCTCCATCGCCTCGGCGACGGTGGCGAAGACCGGCAGCTCGGTGCCGTCGAAGTCGACCGTCTGGCCGGCCTTGCGCGGGTTGGTGCCGCCGACGACGTTGGTGCCGGCGGCGAGCATCCGCCGGGTGTGCTTGGAACCCTCGGAGCCGGTCATCCCCTGGACGATGACCTTCGAGTCCTTGGTCAGCCAGATAGCCATGTCAGGTCACTTCTTTCCCGCCGCGGCCAGCTCGGCGGCCCGCTCGGCCGCACCGTCCATTGTGTCCACCCGCTCGACCAGCGGGTTGGCGCGCCGGTCGAGGATCGCGCCGCCCCGCCTCGGCGTTGTTGCCGTCCAGCCGCACGACCAGCGGCTTGGTGACCTTCTTCGCCGCGCTGCTCCAGCAGGCCAAGCGCCTGCACGATGCCGTTGGCGACCGCGTCGCAGGCGGTGATGCCGCCGAAGACGTTGACGAACACGCTCTTCACCGCCGGGTCGGAGAGCACGATCTCCAGCCCGTTGGCCATCACCTGCGGCGCTGGCGCCGCCGCCGATGTCGAGGAAGTTGGCCGGCTTGACGGTGCCGAACTCCTCACCGGCGTACGCGACCACGTCGAGCGTCGACATGACCAGACCGGCGCCGTTGCCGATGATGCCGACCTCGCCGTCGAGCTTGACGTAGTTGAGGTCCTTCTCCTTGGCGGCCTGCTCCAGCGGGTCGACCGCGGACTGGTCGACTCAGCGCCTCGTGGTCTCGGGTGCCGGAACGCGGCGTTCTCGTCGAGCGTGACCTTGGCGTCCAGGCAGAGCACCTTGCCGTCGGCGGTCTTGGCGAGCGGGTTCACCTCGACCAGCGTGGCGTCCTCGGCGACGAACGCCTGCCACAGCTTGACCGCGATGTCGACGACCTGGTCGGCCACCTCGGCCGGGAATCCGGCCGCGGTGACGATCTCCCGGGCCTTGCGCCTCGTCGACGCCCCGGTTCGGCGTCGATCGGCGACCTTGGCGACCTTCTCCGGGGTCTCGTCCGCGACCTGCTCGATGTCCATGCCGCCGGCGACGCTGGCGATGCACAGGAAGGTGCGGTTGGCGCGGTCGAGCAGGTAGGAGAAGTAGTACTCCTCGGCGATGTCCGCGGTCACGGTCATCATGACCTTGTGGACCGTGTGGCCCTTGATGTCCATGCCGAGGATGTCGCTCGGCGGGCTCGCGCGCCTCGGCCGTGCCCTCGGCGAGCTTCACGCCGCCCGCCTTGCCCCGGCCGCCGACCTTCACCTGGGCCTTGACGACCACGCGGCCGCCGAGGCGCTCGGCGATCGCGCGGGCCTCCTCCGGAGTAGTGGCGACGCCGCCGGCCAGCACGGGCAACCCGTGCCGCGCGAACAGCTCGCGCCCCTGGTACTCGTACAGGTCCACGACATCCTCTTCTCGGTGATCTCGACCGGCCCGGGTATGGCCGCCTTCGGCCGCAGCCTAGCGATGTCGCCGGAGGACCCAACCCAGCGGGTACGCGGTGTGCGCGATCGCACACCCGACCGGCTTCCACACTCCCACGAAAAACCCCGTAACGCTGGCGTAACCGGCAGCGGAGCAGGTCGTTGAGTGTGATGTCGGGCGCGGGAGCGCGGGACACGAAAAACCAGGACGGCCGATGCCCTGTCGGTCGAGGGGTGGCGGCAGGGCATCGTGCATGAGAGGCCGGGCGTGTGAGGGGTGCGTCCGGCCCCTCCCCTTTTTCTGCGCTATCCCACCGGTGTCGCCACGTTCGCGCGGACCCAATCCACGATGGACTGGGTGGTGGCGCCGGGCGTGAAGATCTTCGCGACGCCCAGCTTCTCCAGTTCGGGAATGTCGCCGTCGGGAATGATCCCGCCGCCGAAGACGACGATGTCGTCCGCGCCCCGCTCAGCGAGCAACTCGATGACCCGGCGGAACAGCGTCATGTGCGCGCCGGAGAGCACCGACAGGCCGACCGCGTCGGCGTCCTCCTGGATCGCGGTCTCCACGATCTGCTCCGGAGTCTGGTGTAGACCGGTGTAGATGACCTCCATGCCGGCGTCCCGCAACGCGCGTGCCACCACTTTCGCGCCACGATCATGACCATCCAGGCCCGGTTTGGCGACGACGACCCGAATCCGCGCGCTCATGCCGTCGCCCCGCTGGCGCTCGGCAACGTCATGAGGCTCAATGGCGCCGCAATATCGACTCGCTCGCTCCGCTCGCTCATGGCGTATGCGTCCCTTCTTGTTCTCGCGCTATTGGTTCGCACCGGGTGACCAGCCGCGCGACGGGGCGACAATGCCCTGGCCGAAACGTACCCCGCGTGGGGCCGTGGCCGGAATGCGGTACAGGTCACGCCACATTCCAGGCGACGGACCGGTTGCCGGTAAACGAAAGGGTCCCGTTGCTGGTCACGGGTACCCGCCGTGACGACGCACAATCGCACTGCGTAGTCGCTCGACTGCGCGAGCCGGCTTGTACCTGCGATAACGGGTTGGCTACGGTGTCCAGCGGCCGTCAACCGTTGAGGCGGGTGTCGGTCCGGGTTTACGCGGCTTGCCTGTGTGACGGCTGGCAGTGACCCGTTGTCTTTTGTCGGCGACGTCGGAGGGTGTGCGTGGACCACCGGACCCCACGTGGGCGCTACCGTGGTCGTCGCCGCGCACCCACTCCACCGCGAAGCCGGTACGCCGTCGTCGTGACGACCGCGTTCGTGGGTGCCGGTGTGGTGGCGCTCGGGACCAGTCACGCGATGCCCGATCTCAAGGGGCAGAACGCGCTCGCCGGTTTCGACGCCGGAAGCGTGACCGCGAGCAGCACCGATCTCGCCGACCGCCAGAAGCAGGTGGCCGACCGGGCCAGCCGGTCCGACGAGCGCGGCACCACGATCGCGGTGAGCCAGCAGCCGGGCCAGGACCTCTGGGTCGCCCCGCTGCACACCAACTACCAGATGTCGTCGCCGTTCGGGCCGCGCTGGGGCGTGTTGCATCCCGGCGTCGACCTGACGGCCGTCGAGGGTACGCAGTATTTCGCCGCCTCCTCCGGCACGGTGATCCTGGCCCGCTACAACGGCGGGTACGGGTACAACATCATGATCCAGCACGAGGACGGCGCCGTCTCGGTGTACGGCCATTCCAGCAAGCTGCTCGTCAAAGAGGGTCAGCGCGTCGAGGCCGGCCAGCTCATCGGCCTCACCGGCAACACCGGTTTCTCGACCGGCCCGCACCTGCACTTCGAGATCCGGGTCGACGGCAAGCCGATCGAGCCGCTGGCGTTCATGCGCGCCCACGGTGTCGACGTCCTCGACCACATCGAGGTCGTCAAGGGCGGCGTCCTCCCCCAGGATTGATTGATCGGCACAACTTCCGGGAAGTTGTTGCCTCAGGGCGGCCCGGAGACCACAACTTCCCGGAAGTTGTGCCGATCTAGATCTTTTCGATCGGGGCGTGGCGGAGGACGATCCACATCACCTGGTCGCCGAAGTCGACCTGGGCCTGAGCGCGCGCCCCGGACCCCTCGACCGCGAGCACCCGCCCCATCCCGTACCGCTGGTGGGTGATCCGGTCGCCGGCGGCCACCGCGGGCGCCTCCGACCTCGGCAGCTCGCTGGCCGTGGACAGCTTGGACGCGTCGAGCCCGAGCCGCTGGGCCAGCTCGGTGGCCTTGGGAGTGCCGCCGACGAACCGGTTGGTGCGCTCGGCGGACCGCCCGAACCCGCGACCGCCGACCCCACTGCCCGACCAGCTCGTGTAGGCCCCGTCGGTGCGCTCCCACCGAACCAACTCGCTCGGCATCTCCTCCAGGAACCGGGACGCCGGGTTGTACTGCGGCTGCCCCCACGCCGACCGGGTGACCGAACGCGACAGGTACAGCCGCTTGCGGGCCCGGGTGATGCCGACATAGGCCAGCCGGCGCTCCTCCTCCAGCTCGCGGTTGTCCTCCAGCGATCGGATGTGCGGGAAGACGCTCTCCTCCAGGCCGGTCAGGAAGACCACCGGGAACTCCAGGCCCTTGGCGGTGTGCAGCGTCATGAGCGTGACGACGCCCTGGTGCTCGGGGTCGTCGGAGGGCACCTCGTCAGCGTCGGCGACCAGGGCCACCTGCTCCAGGAAGCCGGCCAGCGTCGCCTCCTCCTCCAGCAGGGTGGCCCGCTCGGTGTACTCCCGGGCCACGCTGACCAGCTCCTGGAGGTTTTCCACCCGGCCGGCGTCCTGCGGGTCGACGCTGTCCTCCAGCTCGGTCAGGTATCCGCTGCGCTGCAACAGCGCTTCGAGAATCTCCTCGGGCGCCGAGGTGGCGGCCTGCTCGCGCGCCTCATCGAGCAGCGCGACGAAGTCCTTGATCGCGTTAGCGGAGCGGGTGGAGATGCCGACCGCCTCGTCGACCCTGGCCAGCGCCGCGCCGAACGAGATCCGCTCCCGTGCCGCGAGCGCCTCGACACAGGCTTCGGCGCGCTCGCCGATGCCCCGGCGCGGGGTGTTGAGGATGCGCCGGATGTTGACCGTGTCGTCCGGGTTGGCCACCGCCCGCAGGTAGGCCAGCGCGTCCCGGACCTCCCTGCGCTCGTAGAAGCGCACCCCGCCGACGACCTTGTAGGGCAGCCCGAACCGGATGAACACCTCCTCGAACACCCGGGACTGGGCGTTGGTCCGGTAGAACACCGCGACGTCGGCCGGCCGGAACCCGTCGTGCTTGCAGAGCCGGTCGACCTCGCGCGCGACCCAGTCGGCCTCGGCGTGCTCGGTGTCGGCCACGTAACCGACGATCTGCTCGCCGGCGCCCTCCTCGCTCCACAGCCGCTTGGGCTTGCGCTCGGTGTTGCGGTCGATCACCGCGTTGGCCGCCGACAGGATCGTCTGGGTGGACCGGTAGTTCTGCTCCAGCAGGATCGTGCGCGCGTCCGGGTAGTCGCGCTCGAACTCCAGGATGTTGCGGATCGTCGCCCCGCGGAACGCGTAGATCGACTGATCGGCGTCACCGACGACGCACAGCTCGCCGGTGTCGCCCACAAGCTCTTTGATCAACATGTACTGCGCGTGGTTGGTGTCCTGGTATTCGTCCACCAGCACGTGCTTGAACCGCTGCCGGTACTTCCCGGCGACCTCCTTGTGCGACTGGAACAGCCGCACCGTCGCCATGATCAGGTCGTCGAAATCGAGCGCCTGCGCCTCACGCAGCCGCTGCTGGTAGAGCGTGTATGCCTCGGCGACCGTGCGCTGCATCGGCCCGACCGCCTTGGCCGCCGCCTTCGCCGGGTCGACCAGCTCGTTCTTCAGGTTGGAGACCTGGGCGGCCAGCCCCCGGGCCGGGAACCGCTTCGGATCGAGATCCAGCTCCCGGGCGACGAGCGTCATCAGCCGGCGGGAGTCGTCGGCATCGTAGATCGAGAACGTGCTCTTCAGCCCGGCCTGCTCGTGCTCGGCACGCAGGATCCGCACGCACGCGGAGTGGAACGTCGACACCCACATCAGCCGGGCCCGGCCGCCGACCAGGTGGGCGACCCGCTCCTTCATCTCGCCGGCCGCCTTGTTGGTGAACGTGATCGCGATGATCTCGCCCGGGTGCACGTCGCCGGCCGCGAGCAGGTAGGCGATCCGATGGGTGAGCACCCGGGTCTTGCCCGAGCCGGCGCCGGCGACGATGAGCAACGACGCGCCACGGTGGGTGACCGCCTCCCGTTGCGGGCCGTTGAGCCCGTCCAGCAGGCGCTCGGGGTCACGGCGTGGGCTGCGGCGGGACTCCGCCTCGGCCGGGGCCGGAATCTGGGGGTTTTCGGAGACAGCGTGCATCGCACGGCGAGTCTATGCCGGGGGTCCGACAAACCAGGGACGGCGACCCGCTTCCCAATGTCTGGATCAGGACTTCCCAAGAACGGGTGCCGGCATGGCATACTCGACGGCGTGAGTTCGCAGGCGCGGTTCTACTTTTTTTACGGCTCCGGGAGTCCGGCAGCCGTAGGTCGCGCCTGAACTTAGACCTACCGACGCCCCGGGCTCCTGAGCCCGGGGCGTTTGCGTTCCGGGACGAGCACGAGGCTCCACACCGCGAGAACGGAAGAGAAATGGCCGCCATCACCGTGGACGCCAAGACCGACAGCGCCGACGCGCCGAGCACCGGGGCCGGGGCACCCGCCGCCGACATCCACATCTCCGCGTTGCGTACCCGCATCGACGAGATCGACGCAGCGATCATCCGCCTGTGGCAGGAGCGGGCCGGCATCTCCCAGGAGGTCGGCCGGACCCGGGTCGCCTCCGGCGGTACCCGCTTGGTGTTGGCTCGTGAGCGGGAGATCCTCGACCGCTTCCGCGCGGCACTCGGCGAGGACGGCACCCAGCTCGCGCTGCTCATCCTCCGCGCCGGCCGCGGCCCGCTGTAGCCGACGTACGATCGGATGTCGTGAGCTTCGCGCCTTCCGTGCCGCCGCTGCCCGACGTCGAGCGGGTGCTGTGTGTCTTCGCCCACCCCGACGATGTCGACTTCGGTGCCGCCGGCACGGTGGCGACCTGGGTCGAAAGCGGTCTTGAGGTGGCATATCTGCTGGTCACCCGCGGCGACGCGGGCGGCTTCGACGACACGCCACGCGACCAGATTCCGATCATCCGCGAGGCCGAGCAGCGGGCCGCCGCGGCCGCCGTCGGGGTCAAGCAGGTGGAATTCCTGGACGGGTACCGGGACGGCACGGTCACCGTGACCCTCGACCTGCGTCGCGACATCACCGCGGCGATCCGCCGGTTCCGGCCGGACCGGATCCTGACCAGCGCGCCGGTCCGCCGCTGGGACCGGATCCCCGGGCCGGGACATCCGGACCATCTCGCGGTCGGCGAGGCGACCACCTGCGCGGTGTACCCGGACGCCCGCAACCCGTTCGCGTTCCCGGAACTGCTCGCTGACCAGGGCCTGGAGGCCTGGACGGTACGCGAGATGTGGTACCAGGGTGGCCCCGACCCGGACCACGGCATCGACATCACCGACACGTTCCCGCGCAAGCTCGCCGCCCTTGAGTCGCACGCGTCGCAGATCTCGCACGTCGCCGAGTTCGAGGCGATGCTGCGTGAGCGGCACCGGATGGTCGCCAGGACGCAGCGGCTACCCGACGGTCACCTCGCGGAGGCGTTCACGATCATCCGCACCGGCTGACCGCGCTGCTACCTCGCCAGCAGCGACCAGAGCACGATCGCCACCGCCAGGACGTCGGGGCCGCGGATGACCTGGCGGATCAGGTCGACCGGGATCAGCCCGAACGGGGTGTCCACAGCCGCGCCGCCGTAGGCCATCGGCGGCCGGGTGGCGGCCCGGTACGCCGCCACGACCACAGCCACGACGATCAACGGCTCCACCCCGGCGAGGTGCGGGCCGGCCGGCCAGGTCAACAGCCACCACAGGACGGCGCCGACCCACGGTACGACCAGGTGGACCAGCCGGAGCGTGCCGTCGCTGCCGCCCAGCGCCCGGCGCAGGCCCGGGGACCGGTTGACGGTACGCAGGCCACCGGTCAGCCGGTTGGCGGCCAGGTACGCCCCGAACAGCCGGGTCACCCAGGCGACCGAGGGCACCGCGATCGCGATCCCGTACTGGGCCAGGGCGAGCGCCGCCCAGATCGCGAGCGCACCCGGCCTGCGGGCCAGCCGCTGGACCTCGGCCTGGAGCAGCACCCCGATCCGCCCGCCGCCACGCCCGAACCGCCGGCTCGTCACGACACCGACCCGCCGCCACCGCCGGGTCTCCAGTACCCCGGACAGCATCGACGGGTCCAGCCAGATCGCCGCGGTCGCGGCGGCGGTGGCGAGTTGCGCGCCGCCGGTCAGCGCGGCACGGTCGAGCCGAGGCAGCGCGCGGACCGCCAGGACGGTCGTGACCAGGGCGAACGGGATCCCGATCAGGGCCAGCGCGGCGGCGACCGGCACCGCCGGCTGGGCCAACCCGACCCCGGCGTAGTGCGCGACGATCACCACGAGAGCCGTCGCGGCGCCGATGCCGGCCAGCGCGCCGCCGACCAGGCGCGGCCAGCGGGGCGATGTCGCCTGGGCCACCACGCACAGCGCGGCACCGGCCACGCCGAAGCCGGCGCCGGCGACCACCGCCCAGGAGAACCCGGCACCCGCCAGCGTCGACAGGGCCGCCGTCGACAGCGCCGCTCCCAGCAGCAGGCCGGCCAGCCGGGGCAGCAGCCAGTCCCGCCGGCTCATCGGGCTGGCGACCACCCAGGTATACGCGGACGGGGTGGACAGCAGCGGACCCACCGCACGCAGCCCCTGCCAGGCGAACCCCGCGCCGGCCAGCACCGTGGCGGCACCGAGCCAGTACCGCCCGGCCCGGTCGCCGTGGCCGGCCGTGGGCGAGTGCAGGTACTGGCGGGCCGCGTGGACGATCACGTACCCGTACATCACCGCCAGGAACGCCAGCAGGTACAGGTCGGTCAGGAAGTCGCCGAGCGACCGGCTGTGGTGCTGCCGCCGGCCGTGCCGCAAGCGGGTACGAAGCTCCCGGGCCGAAGGGGCGACGGCGACCGAGGTCATCGGCCGATCTCGACGCGTGCGTCCGCCACGGCCTCGACCAGCTCGGGATCGTGCGACGCCAGCAGCACCGAGGTACCGGTGGCCTTCTCCCGCACCAGCCGGTCGGCCAGCCAGGCCCGCCCGCGGGTGTCCAGCCGCTGCTCCGGCTCGTCGAGCACCATCAGCCGGCGCGGGCGTACGAAACAGGAGGCCAGCGCCAGCCGCCGGCGCTGACCGCTGGAGAGGGTGGCCGGCAACTGGTCCCGGGCCTCGTCGATGCCCAGCTCGACGAGCACCTCGTCGACCGGATCAGCGGTCCCGCCGTGCGCGTACGCGAGCAGCTCAAGGTGCTCGGCGACGGACAGGTCCGGGAAGAAGTCGATGTCGTCCAGCGCCGTGGCGACCGCCGCCCGTACCCACGGCTCGGTCTCGTCGAACCGGCGACCGTCCAGCCGCACCTCGCCGGCGTCCGGGCGGTCGGCGCCGACGACGCAGCGCAGCAGCGTGGTCTTGCCCGCCCCGTTGGGGCCGAGCACGACGGCCGCCGCGCCCGGCTCGACCGTGAAGCTGACCTCGTCGAAGACGAGCAGGTTGCCGAACCGGCGGGTCAGCCCGTGTACCTCAAGGGCGGCCACCCCGCCTCAGACCAGGCGCCGGTCGGCCGCCCAGCGGGACAGCTCGTACCGGTTGGACATCTGGAGCTTGCGCAGCACGTTCGACACGTGCGTCTCGACCGTCTTGATCGAGATGTACAGCTCCTTGGCGATCTCCTTGTACGCGTACCCGCGCGCCAGCAGCCGCAGCACCTCGCGTTCCCGGTTGGTGAGCTGGTCCAGCTCCGGGTCGGCGAGCTGCGCGTCCGGCCGGGCGGCGAACGCGTCCAGCACGAACCCGGCCAGCCGCGGGCTGAACACCGCGTCGCCGTCGGCCACCCGGCGCACCGCCGCGGCCAGGTCGTCCGGGGAGATCGTTTTTGTCACGTACCCGCGCGCGCCGGCCCGGATCAGGCCGATCACGTCCTCGGCGGCGTCGGACACGGACAGCGCGAGGAAGCGCACCTGCGGGTGGGTGCGCCGCATCGCGTCCAGCACGGCGCGGCCGCCACCCTCGGGCATGTGTACGTCGAGCAGGACCACATCCGGCTCGGTCCGCGAGATCCCGCTGACCGCCTCGTTGACCGTGCCGGCCTCGCCCACGACGTCGACGTGGACGCCCAGCTCGGCGCGCACCCCGGCGCGGAACATCGCGTGATCGTCGACCAGGAAGACGCGCAGGCGCCCTGGCTCAGTCATTGACCTTTTCCTTATCTTCGGCCGGGGTCCACCCGGGAGTTGGCATGAACAGCCGTACCTCGGTGCCGTTACCCAGCTCGCTGCGGATCTCCGCCCGCCCCCCGTGCCGCCGCATCCGGCCGACGATCGAGCCGCGTACCCCGTGCCGGTCATCATCCACGGTCGACGGGTCGAAGCCGACCCCACGGTCCCGGATGAACACGCTGGCCTGGTCGGGCTCGACCTCCGCGTACACGGAAACGGATGTGACCTTCGCGTGCCGAGCGGCGTTGACCAGTGCCTCCCGGGCCGCGTCGACCAGCGCCCGGATCCGGTCGTCGACCTCACGATCGCCGACCACGACCACCTCGATCGCGATCGCGTACGTATCCTCGACCTCGGCGGCCTTCTCCTCCAGCGCGGCGGCGAACCGCTCGGCCGGCGAGCCGGTCGGCTTGTAGAGCCAACCGCGCAACTGGCGCTCCTGGGCGCGGGCCAGCCGCAACACACCCTTGGGGTCACCCGCGCTGCGCTGGATCAGCGCGAGCGTGTGCAGCACCTGGTCGTGGATCATGGCGGCTAGCTCGGCCCGCTCCTGCTCCCGGATCCGCGCCTCGCGCTCGGCCCCGAGCTGGGTGAACACCCGCCAGAGCAGCGGCGCCAGCGCGAGGCCGACCCCGGCCAGCGCGATCGCCGCGAACAGCAGGCTGGTGCCGAGCGCCGCGACGTCCGCGCCGGAGACAACCACGACGGTACCGATGATGCCGGCGACCACCAGCGCGCCGCCGCCGACGATCCGCAGCATGAGCCCGCGCCGGTCGGCTTCGAGCACCGGCCCGAGCCAGGGGGCCTGGGGCACCGCGGCGGTCCACCGCTCCCGGCGCTTCGGATCGGCCTGCCGCCAGATGATGCCGACGCCGACCGCCACGATCGCGATCAACCAGCCGATCACCGATCTGACCCCGCCGACCCCGGACAGCGCCTGGACCAGGATGATCCCGATGCCGAGGGCCAGGAACGGCACCAGCTGGCGCCGGTTGCGGGTGCTCCCCCGCTGGCCGGGCGCGACCGGCAGGACCGCCCAGAACGCCGCGTACAGCAGTGCGCCGAGCCCGTTGAAGCTGGCCAGGACCACGAACGCGATGCGTACGAGCAGCACGGACGCGTTGAGGTGGGCGGCGATGCCCGCGGCGACACCGGCCACCACCCGGGCGTCGGTCACCCGGTACAGGCGACGGCCCTCGATCGGCGTGGTCATCGGCGACATCCTTGTGGGTACGTGAAGTAGGGTGCTCCGATCGTCACACGCCGCGCCCCACCGCGACCACCAGGAAGCATCCCGTAGCTGCGAATTCAGGGTTGGGTCAGGGTGGATGCCTGAGGTATGTCAGCCGGGCCGGACGGCACGATCGTGGCATGACCGATAAGCCTGCCGAGAACGGGCCCGTCGAGCCGGCTCCCGACGAGCCCGCGACGCTGCGCCATGAGGCCGACCCTGCCGATGCGGCCGAGCCTCGCCCGGCCGGCGTCGACCAGGACGATGTCCAATCCACAGACGTCCTCTCCCCGGATGTCCGCCCCACTGATGTCCACCCCACGCTGGAAATGCCCGCCGACGAGCAGATCACCATCGAGGTACCGACGGAGCGGCCCACCGAGCCGGCGCTGGAGCCGGCCGCCGACACCGAGCCGCGTACGCTGCCGGCTGAGCCCATCGAGGCACCCGAGCCCATCGAGGCGCCCGAGCCGATCAGCGCCACGGAGTCCACCGAGGCCGGGGAGCCGGTCGGAGCCGCTGAGACGGTGGCTGAGACGGCGGCCGAGCCGGCGGCTGAGACGGTGGCTGAGCCCTCCGGTGAGCCGGCTGCCGGCACCGGTGCACCCGCGGCCGGGCCGGACGCGCCGGCCACCGAGCCGGGCTATGCCCCGCCGCCACCTCCTCCGCCCCCGGGCGGGTTCCCGCCACCCGGGCCACCGCCCGGTGGATTCCCGCCGCCGTCCGGGAGCTTCTTCCCACCGCCGCAGCCGACCGGTGGCGCGTTCGCCGCGCGGTACGGGCTGATCCGCCCCCTCCAGGGCCGCTGGTTCGCCGGCGTGGCGGCCGCGATCGGCCGGGCCACCAACACCGACCCGGTGCTGTGGCGGGTGCTGTTCGCCGTGTTGACCCTGTTCGGCGGGGTCGGCCTGCTGGTGTACCTCATCGGTTGGCTGTTGATCCCCTCGGAGGGCGACTCGGCGTCGGCCGGCGAGGCGCTGATCGGTCGTGGCAGGTCCAGCACGTCGGCGCCGGTGACGATCGGCCTGGGCATCCTCACCGTGATCATGTTCGCGGTGGCGTTCTCCGGGAACGTGCGTACCGCACTGCTCAGTACCGCGGTGATCATCGGCGCGGCGCTGCTGGTGTCGCGCGGCGGTAGCGCCCTGGGCCGGCCGGCGAACACCTCGCCGCCACCCCCGGGTGCGCCACCGCAGCCAGGCGGGCCGGGCTTCGTCCCACCGCCCCCCGCCGGGCCACCTCCCGCGTACAGCCCGCCGACCTTCATCCCGCCGCCGACGCCGTACACGGCAACCGCTGCGGCACCGACCGGGCCGTACCCGCCGGGCCAGAACCCGGTTCCGCCCGCGGAGCCAGGGTCGACCGAGCCGCAGTCCGGTTACCGTCCACCGTTCGCGCCGCACGGCCCGTACGCGAGTAGCAGCCCGTACGCGCAGTCCCGTGGCTACGTGCCCTACCCGTACCCGGGGCTGGCGCAGGGCCCACCACCGCCGCCGCCGCCGCGGGCGCCGAAGCCGCCGAAGGAGCGCTCACGGCTGGGCCGGGTGGTGCTGTCCATGGCCTGCCTCGCCATCGGCATCCTGGTGATCGCCGACGTGGCCGGCGCTTCGGTACCGGGCGCCGCGTATGTGGCTGCGGCGCTGGCCGTGGTCGGCTTCGGGCTGCTGGTCGGCGCGTGGCTGGGCCGGGCGCGCTGGCTGATCCTGCCGGGCATCGTGCTGACGATAGTGCTGGCGGGCACCGCGACCGCCGGGAACGTCGACTTCGACCGCCACTTCGACGGCGGCCGCCAAGGCAACGTGACCTGGGCGCCGCTCACCGTTGCCGACGTGACCCGCGACTACGGCGTTGACGTCGGCAACGGCACGCTCGACCTGTCGAAGGTCGACTTCACCGACCACACGGTGCCGGTGGAGGTCCACGTCAACGTGGGCAACCTGCTCGTCATCCTGCCTCCCAACGTGGACGTGGACGTCCAGGCGAAGGTGGACGGCGGCAGCGCCGACGTCCTCGGCCAACACTGGGACGGCCTGGGCAACGACGAACGGCAGGTACACGACAACGGCGCAGACGGGCCGGGCGGCGGGACACTGCAGCTCACCGCCTCCGTCGACTTGGGTAAGTTGGAGGTACGTCGATGAAGAGTCACCGCACCGATGGGCTGTCGCTCGCGTTCGGTCTGATATTTCTCGCGGCGGTCATCTGGTGGTTCTTCGGACGCACCGTTGACATCGCCCTTCCCCAGCTCGGCTGGTTCATTGCCGGCGCACTGATCGTCTTCGGTGTCCTGGGCCTGTTCGGAGCGCTGCGCTCCGACGCGAGCCGCAGGTCGCGGGCGAAGAAGGACAGCGGCTTCGACGACGACCCGCCGATCTGAGCCACCGACGATCCCGGCGACCACCCGATCGGGCGAATATGCTGGCCCGCGAGACCACACCGGTCCGCACCCGTCATCGGGTGCGGACCGGTCGGTAACGTCCTCGGGAGTTCCATCTTGACGCAGTTCCCCACCGTTTCCGTGCCCAGCGGGTCACACCGGCCCGTGCCGGTCGGCCCCCGCGTGGCCCGCGTGCTCGCCGCCGAACTGGCCCGCCATGGCGGCCCGAAGTCGGGGTTGCTGGTCGGCGCCGACGCGGCGTCGCCGGTGCTCGCCGCCGCGATCGACGCGCTCCTCCCGGACGACAGGCTCATCGTCGTCGGCGACGATGCCGCGGCCAGCGCCGCGCTGCGCAGCCATGTCGCCGGTCAGGGCCGCTGGGTGGAAGGCCGGGTACGCGTGGTCGACACCCTCGACGAGGCCGAGCCGGCCGACGTCGTGGTGCTGGCCGAGCCGCTCACCGGCACCGCCGAGGAGACCCGGCGCCGCCTCGACGAGCTGGCCAAGGCGCTGGGCACCGGCGGCGTGCTGTCGCTGGTCGTGCCGGCGACCATGCTGCCCAGCGGCGCGGCCGACGAGATCGAGCGGCAGGCGGCGCTGTACGGGGTCGGCAGCGACCTGGTGTTGCGCAACGTGCCGCCGGTCCGGGTGCACCGGCTCCGCTACACCGCCGCCGAGCAGGAGGTCGTCGACCGGATGCTGCCGGTGTACCGGCCGTCCAGCGTGCCGGTGACCCGGGGCATGCACATCGACTCCAACGGGGTCGCCGCGGCCGGCATCGCGCTGGGCCTGGCCGCCCTCGCCAAGGCCGCCCGTCCGGGTTCCCAGCTGTGGCTGGTGCCGGCGCTCGCGGCCGGGCCGGTGGCGGCGTTCTTCCGCGACCCGCAGCGCGACACCCCCGACGACCCGAACGCCGTGGTCGCCGCCAGCGACGGCAAGGTGCTCGGCGTGGAGCGGCTGCGCGACGAGCGCTTCGGGCCGATCGAGTTCCTGCGCGTCTCGGTCTTCCTGTCCGTTCTCGACGTGCACGTCAACCGGTCCCCGGTCGCCGGCCGGGTGGTCGAGTACTTCGTCGAGGAGGGCGGCTACGCGGCCGCCATGAAGCCGGCCGCCGAGCACAACGTCGCGGCGTACACGGTGCTCGACACCGGGTACGGGCGGGTCGTGGTGGCGCAGCGGACCGGGCTGATCGCGCGCCGGATCGTCCAGCGCGCCCCGATCGGGTCCGTGCTGGCCCGGGGCGAGCGGTTCGGGCTGATCCGGTTCGGTTCGCGGACCGACGTGTACCTGCCGGCCGACCGCGCGGTCCCCGAGGTTGCCCCCGGTGACCGCGTGGTCGGCGGCGTGACGGTTATCGCCCGCTGGCGCTAGGTCGTCCTACCGGGTCGTCTTACCGGCGGCGCAGCCACAGCACCGGGCCGCTGGCCAGGTATGCGACCACGACACCGGCGAACGTGAGCCGGTAGTCGATCAGCGCACCCACCACCGGCAGCGCCAGCAGCCACGGCGGCAGGCGCAGCAGGCGGGCCAGCTTCGCGTACGGGAAGCCGGTCACCATCGCGAGGCCGAGCGCGGCGACGGCGGCGACCCGCGCGGACGCCGGCATCTGCGGCGCGATCAGCATGCCCAGGGCGAGCACGGCGGCAACCATCGTGGTCGGCACCCCGCAGAAGAACCGGCCGTCCTTGGGCGAGACGTTGAACCGGGCCAGCCGGATGGCGGCGCACACGGCGACCAGGGCGCAGGCCGGCATCGCCAGCCGCGCCGGAGCCGAGCCGGCCAGCCACGCGTAGACCACGACCGGCGCGGCCACGCCGAACGAGCACATGTCGGCCAGCGAGTCCATCTGCGCGCCGAACGGGCTGGCCACGCCCAGCCTGCGGGCCAGCGCCCCGTCGAGGCCGTCGAAGGCGACGCACGCGATCAGGCAGACCGCCGCCCAGCGCACGCTCACGTCGCCCATGCGCCAGGAAGATCGCCGACAGGCCGAGCAGCAGGCTGGCGACGGTGCAGGCGTTGACCACGACGAAGCGGATCCGCCGGCCCAGCGTCGGGTCGCCGGGCAGCAGCGAGACCGACAAGTCGTCGGCACTCGCGGGCCCGGCGGTCAGGGCACGGCCGCGGTCACCGGCACGGCGGCCGGTGGCGGCGTGGCGATGCCCGGGGTGACGATCGGGGCGGCCACGGGCGGTGCGGTGGCGGCGGTGCCGGCGCGACGGCGAAGCCGGACCGGACCTGGTCCCGGACGTCGAGGTCGGCGTTCTCCGGCAGGATCAGCGTCGTCGCACTCGTTGTGGACTCGGCGCGCCGCCGGCCGGGACGGCCGACCAGAAGCACCTGCCGGGCGAGCGAGCCGCTGCGGCGCAGCCGGCCGGCCCATCGGCGACCCGCGGGGCGCGGGCTGTCCGTCGAGCGACGCCGACGCCATGGGGCTCTCGGCACGTCTAATCCTCCACTGCAGGAACGGGGTTCCCACCCGTGCGGTATGCGGCCTACACCATCGCATACGAAAGCTAGAATTGGCGATGCTCGGCGCCAGTTCCTTCTTCATTTATCACCGCATAATGGGCGAACCGTGCGAAATACTCACTACTGAGTGTAGCGAGCCGGTTGTCAGTCGTCCATTGTAGCGACGGCTATCACTGCACTCCGGGGCCTGTGAGAAACGGCACGCCTATCGTGGCATATGGTCACGGATCACCACGGCTGCGACCCTGGTCAGGCGTAGTTGGGCGACCTGATCCGGCGGAAACCAGGCAGCATCCTCAGTCGACCCACCGGCACCCTCCGTCACGACGGCCGGCCCGGGATCGTCCACCGCCACGCGGTAGAGCACCCGGACGACGTGCCAGTCCATCGGCTACCCCTCCGGGCCCAGCGCGGCCGGATTGTGCAGGCTCGACAGGCCGAGCAGCCCGACCACCCGGCCGAGCTGGCCGGCCTCCTCGACCAGCTCGCGCAGCAGGCCCGCGGCCGGCGGCTCGCCGAGGTCGGTACCGCCGCCGGGCAGGTGCCACTGGCCGGCGCCCGGATAGCCCTCCGCGATCAGGGTCAGCAGCAGCCGCCCGGCCGGATCGGTGACCAGCCCGTACGCCCCGAACCGCTGCACCGGTCGCGGCGCGGGGCGTTGCTCGGCCGCCGGATTCGCGTGCGCCAGGCACGTCACCCGGGATCGCGGTGGCCGGCACCCCCAGCAGCCGCGCGGTGAACGGCATCAGCGGCAGCGCCCCGAGCCGGTCGACCGGCACCCACTCGGCCCGGTCGGTGCTGCCACCGACCTCGTCGCGCAGCTCGCCGCCGGTCACGGCCACGTCGAAGATCAACCGGTCGGTGTGCGTCTGCCGGCCGGACAGCTCGCAGTACATCCGACACCGCATCACGCAGCCCGCTGACCTCGACGGCGAGCCCGGTCTCCTCGGCGACCTCGCGGACCACCGCGTCGACCGGGTGCTCGCCGTGCTCGACGCCGCCGCCCGGCAGGTGCCAGATCCCGGGCAATGTGTCGGTCGCTGACGCCCGGCTGAGCAGCACCCGGTCGTCGTCGCGGCAGACCCCGTACGCCCCGATCCGGCGCAGCCGCTCGACGGGGTCAGCCAATGCCAGCCCGGTGCAGCGCCTCGGCCGTCACCTCGGTGCGGCCCAGCTCGGCCAGCTCGTCGGGGGCGAACCAGCGCGCCTCGGAGGTCGACCCGCCGACGTCGAGCACCCGCAGGTCGGTGGGCAGTCGACACGCGACCCGGTAGAAGGCGCGCACGCCGTGCCAGTCGATCGGGTAGCCCTCCGGGCCGAGCGAGGCGGCGTCCCGGTGGCTGGCCACGCCGAGCAGCTCGACCAGCCGACCGTGCTGCCCGGTCTCCTCGACCAGCTCCCGGATCAGCGCGACGCCGGGCTGCTCGCCGTAGTCGGTGCCGCCGCCGGGCAGGTGCCAGCAGCCCGCGCCCGGGTACCCGTCGGCGATCCGGGTCAGCAGCACCCGATCCGGCCGGGTCGGTGGCCACCGCGTACGCGGCGAAGCGCTGGGCCCGGTGCAGCCCGTCCGGGCCGGGCACGGCGTAGAAGGACGGGAACTCGGGCGGCCTCGTCCGGGCGCAGGTCGACCGAGGCCGGCGGCAGGCCCAGCGCCGTCGCGGTGAACGGCCGCAGCGGCAGCGCGGCCGCCTCGTCGAGCGTGAGCCAGCGGGCCAGGTCGGTCGGCTGGCCGACCCGGTCGACGCAACGTGCCGCCGCGCACCGTCACCGCGTAGAGCAGCCGGTCGGTGTGGATGGTGATGCCGCGGCTGCGGCAGCGCCCGCATGTCGGCGAGCACGTCGCGCAGCCCGGTGACGGCGACCGACAGGCCGGTCTCGGCGGCGGTCTCGCGGACCACCGTGTCGTGTGGATGTCCTCGCCGTGGTCGACCGCGCCGCCCGGCAGCGACCATACTCCGGGGGTGCCGGACCGGGCGGACGCCCGCACCAGCAGGACTCGGCCGGACGAATCGCCACACACGGCCGTACGCCGCGATCCTGCGGAGCGGCTCCAGCGCGGTGGTCACGGGCGAAATTCTGCCCGGAATACGGCACCCCGCCGGGGATGACTGTCAGATTCCTGACACTTAGCTCGGTTGACTGAATCAGGGATGAGATGAGGGTTCGGTCAGGGTCGGAGATCCGGGCGGTCACCGAGGCGTCAAGCCCCCGGCGCGCACCGTGGAGGCATGACCCGAGCACCCCGTACCGCAAGCTGCTCCGCTCCCGCTCCGACCGCATGCTCGCCGGTGTCGCCGGCGGCATCGGCCGCGTACTTCGACGTCGACCCGACCCTGGTCCGGGTCATCTTCGCCTGCTGGCCTGCTTCACCGGCGGTGGCGCGCTCCTCGCGTACCCGATCATGTGGTTCATCGATGCCCGAGGAGCCGAGCAGCCCGCCGGACTGGACCCCCGCGGCGCCGACCTCGCCCGCGGCCCCGTCCGCCTGACGCCAAGATCGTCACAACTTGCCGGAAGTTGTCGCCTCAAGGGGTTTCTCAGGCCACGACTTGCCGGAAGTTGTGACGATCGTTACTCCCACTCGATGGTGCCCGGCGGCTTGCTGGTCACGTCCAGCACCACCCGGTTGACCTCGGGCACCTCGTTGGTGATCCGGGTGGAGATCCGGGCGATCACGTCGTACGGCAGCCGGGACCAGTCGGCGGTCATCGCGTCCTCGCTGGAGACCGGGCGCAGCACCACGGGGTGCCCGTAGGTTCGCCCGTCACCCTGCACGCCGACGCTGCGCACGTCGGCCAGCAGCACCACCGGGAACTGCCAGACGCCGCCGGTCCAGGCCGGCCGGCGGTCAGCTCCTCCCGGGCGATCAGGTCGGCCGCGCGCAGCACGTCGAGGCGCTCCCGGTCGACCGCGCCGATGATCCGGATGGCCAGGCCCGGGCCCGGGGAACGGGTGCCGCCAGACCATCGCCTCGGGCAGGCCCAGCGCCGCGCCGATCGCGCGGACCTCGTCCTTGAACAGCGTGCGCAGCGGCTCGACCAGCGCGAACTCCAGGTCGTCCGGCAGGCCGCCGACGTTGTGGTGGGACTTGATGTTGGCGGTGCCGGTGCCGCCGCCGGACTCCACCACGTCCGGGTAGAGGGTGCCCTGCACCAGGAACTCGACGTGCGTGCTCGGCCTCGATCTCGCGGGCGGCGGCCTCGAAGACCCGGATGAACTCCCGACCGATGATCTTGCGCTTCTGCTCCGGGTCGGTGACGCTCGGCCAGCGCGCCGAGGAACCGGTCCGCCGCGTCGACCACCTTGAGCCTGATCCCGGTCGCCGCGACGTAGTCCTTCTCGACCTGCTCGGCCTCGCCCGCGCGCAGCAGCCCGTGGTCGACGAAGACGCAGGTGAGCTGGTCGCCGACGGCCTTGTGCACGAGCGCCGCGGCGACCGCCGAGTCGACCCCGCCGGAGAGGCCGCAGATCACCTGCTTGTCGCCGACCTGCGCGCGGATCGCCGCGACCTGCTCGTCGATGATCTCCTGCTTGGTCCAGGTCGGCTCGATGCCGGCGATGTCGTACAGGAACCGGCGCAGCATCTCCTGCCCGTGCGGGGTGTGCCCGACCTCGGGGTGGAACTGCACGCCGGCCCGGCGGCCGGCCAGGTCCTCGAACGCGGCCACTCGGCGCCCGGCGACTGGCCGTGACGGTGAACCCGTGCGGGGCGCTGGACACGCTGTCGCCGTGGCTCATCCAGACGGACTGGTCGTCTGGCAGGTCGCAAGAGCAGTTCCGCCGTCTTCCGCAACGGTCAGCGGCGTGCCGCCGAACTCGCGCCGGCCGGTGTGCGCGACCGTCCCCGCCCAGCGCCTGCGCCATCGCCTGGAACCCGTAGCAGATGCCGAAGACCGGCACGCCCGCGTCGAACAGGGCCGGGTCGACCTGCGGGCGCGCCCGGCTCGTAGACGCTCGACGGGCCGCCGGACAGGATGATCGCGGCCGGCTTGCGGGCGAGCATCTCGGCCACCGGCATCGAGTGCGGGACGATCTCGGAGTAGACCTTCGCCTCGCGGACCCGGCGGGCGATCAGCTGGGCGTACTGGGCCCCGAAGTCGACGACCAGGACAGGCGGCGGCGTGCTCATGGGTACCGAGGGTAGCTCTCCGCCATGATCACGGAACGTTCGGGTCGTCCTGGGTACCCGAGCTTTCCGTGATCATGGAGACGCCGGCCGGCGGGGCGGGATTCGGGGACAGTCGCTGATACGGCGCCCCGACCGCTGGGCGGGGGTCGGGCTCGCCCTTGTTGGGCCACAGCGCCATCGCCCGTTCCGCCTGCGCGGTGATCGTCAGCGCCGGGTTCACCCCGAGGTTGGCGCACACCGCCGCCCCGTCCACCACGTGCAGGCCCGGATGGCCGAAGACCCGGTGGTACGGGTCGACCACGCCGGTCGACGGGTCGGCGCCGATCGCCGCGCCGCCCAGGATGTGCGCGGTGACCGGGATGTTGAACACCTCGGTCCAGGCGCCGCCGGGTACCCCGTCGATCTCCTCGGCGAGCAGGCGTACCGCCTCGTTGCCGGCCGGGATCCAGGTCGGGTTCGGCGCGCCGTGGCCCTGCGTCGTGGTCAGCCGCCTGCGGCCGAGCGGCCCGCGCCGGTAGTGCGTCTGCAGCGAGTTGTCCAGCGACTGCATGACCAGGGCGATGACGGTCTTCTCCGACCAGCGCCGGACGGATACCGCGCGCAGGTTGCGCACCGGGTGCCGGACGAAGACGCCGAGCCAGCGCAGCGGCCGGCGCGGGCCACCGTCGGTGAGTACGGTCTGGAGCAGGCCCATGGCGTTGGAGCCCTTGCCGTACCGGACCGGCTCGATGTGGGTGTCGGCGTCCGGGTGGAACGAGCTGGTGATCGCCACGCCGTCGGTGTAGTCGGCGTCCCGGTCGAACGACACGCGGCGCCGAGGATCGCCTCCGAGTTGGTACGGGTCAACGCACCGAGCCGGGGCGAGATGCCGGGCAGGACCCGATCCGCCTTCATCCGGTGCAGCAGCCGTTGGGTGCCGAGCGCACCGGCGGCGAAGATGACCTGCTCGGCCTCGAATCCGAGCCGTTGCCAGGGCCGGCCGGTGCGGCTGGCGACGACCAGGTACCCGCCGCGCCAGGCCGGGCGGACCGCGGTCACCGTGGTCAGCGGGTGCACCTCGGCGCCCGCCTGCTCGGCCAGGTACAGATAGTTCTTGACCAAGGTGTTCTTTGCGCCGTGACGGCAGCCGGTCATGCATGCGCCGCAGTGCCGGCAGCCGGCTCGCGCAACGGTCCGGCGCCGCCGAAGTACGGGTCCACACCGGACTGTCCGAAGTAGACGCCGACAGGCGTGGGGTGGAACGTCTCCCCCACGCCCATCCGCTCGGCCACCGTGCGCATGACGGCGTCGGCCCGGGTGGTGCGGTCGTACGTGACCACGCCGAGCATCCGCTCGGCCTGGTCGTAGTGCGGCGCCAGCTCACCTTCCCAGTCGGTGATGCCGGTCCACTGCGGGTCGGCGTAGAACGGCCGGGGCGGCCGGTACAGCGTGTTCGCGTACACCAGCGAGCCGCCGCCGACCCCGGCGCCGGACAGCACGAGCACGTCACGCAGCAGGGTGAGCCGCTGGATGCCGTAGCAGCCGAGCGCCGGCGCCCACAGGAACCGCCGCGACCGCCAGGACGTCTCCGGGAACTCGTCGTCGGCGAAGCGCCGGCCGGCCTCCAGGACGGCGACCGAGTAACCCTTCTCGACCAGGCGCAGGGCGGCGACACTGCCGCCGAAGCCGGAGCCGATCACCACCACGTCGTAGCGCACGACCCATGGTTACTCGCGAGTCACCTCGAAAGGAACCCTACGGATGGGGTGGCCGGCCCGGACTGTACAGCCAGGTGTTGAGCAGGACCCGCACGGAGCTGCCACCGAGCCGCGCGGCCAGGTCGATGAACTCAGGCGTCGTGGCGGTGCCGTAGCGGTGCCCGTCCGCCCACGCCCGCAGGATCCGGAAGAACGTCCCACATCCACTGCCCGTATGTGGCAAAGCCCTCATTCAGCCAGATGTCGCGCCAATCGTGCAGCGAGACGCTGTCGCCGAACCACTGGTGGGTCAGCTCGTGCGCCAGGATGCTCGTGACGGTGTCCCGGCTGAAGAATCCGGGCGCATAGATCGGGCGGGTCTGGGTCTCCAGGGCGAGCGCCAGGCGCGGCTCGGCGGGCACGACCCCGCCGAGGCTGTCGAACGGGAACGGTCCGAACGTCCCGGCCAGAAATTCAACAACCTCGGGGGTACGGGCAACGACGGCGTCCACCTTCGCCTGCGGAAGGGTGTCGGCGACCGCGATGAAGAGGTTGCCCGGTCCGGTCTGGACGCGGTACCGGCCGATCGCCACCGTCGCGAGGTAGCTCGCCATCGGGGCGTCCTCGCGCCAGCGCCAGGTGGTCTGGTTGCCGGGCGCGGCCGCCGACCCGACGAGCACGCCGTTGGCGACCGCTGTCACACCCGCTGGCACCGTGATCGCGAACGTGTAGCTGGCCTTGTCCCGTGGATGGTCGTTGGCCGGGTACCAGTCGGCGGCGCCGGTCGGCTCGTCCACGGCGACCGCGCCGGTCTTGCTGCGGATGAATCCGGAGTCGACCGAACTCGCCCCGGGGCCGACGCCCGGCTGCCCGGAGTACCGGACGTCCACGCTGAACCGGCGACCGTTGCGCAACCCGGCGGCCGGTGTGATGACCTGCTCCTGACCGGCTTTCGCCCACGTCGCACGGGTCCCGTTCACGGTGAGCGTACTGATCGCCAGCCGGCCGAAGTCGAGGTCGAACCGGGACAGGTTCTGGGTGGCGATGGCGGTGATCACGGCGTGCCCGTTGAGCTGGCCGCTGTCCGGGTTGTACCGCAGCTGAAGGTCGTAGTGCTGGACGTCGTACCCGCCGTTGCCGGCGTCGGGGAAGTACTGGTCACCCACGCCGGCCGCACCGGGAACGAACCCGGCCCGCACGGCGCTCGCGATCGGCGCGGCGGCCCGGGCGGCGTCTCCGGCGTCACCAGCGCAGACCGCGCCGAGCGCGAGCAAGACGCCCAGCGCCGCACCGGCTCGCGCGAGTGCACCCATGGTCGTCACAACTTCCCGGAAACAGTGGTCTCCTGTATCCATGAGGCCACAACTTTGGGGAAGTTGTGCCGATCAAGGGCCGCCGATCAAGGGGGCAGCTTTCCCGGGTTGAGCAGGCCGGCCGGGTCGACCCGCGCCGCCCGGTTCCGGATCGCCGCCAACGCATCGCCGCCGACCAGCCAACTGTGCGGGTCGACCACGTCTACCCCGAGCGCACGTAGCCGCTCGGCGCCGTCGTACAGCGCGTCCACCCCGCTGTACGGGGTCAGCAGCAGTCCGGCGAACCCGTCGCGCACCGCGTCGAGGTGCAGCAGCGCGCCGGGCAGCGCGGCTCGGATGTCCTCGGCCCGGTCGACCAGCGCCGGCCCGCCGACCCGGAGGTGGGCAAGGCCGGGGCGGCCACTCCTGGCCCGCAGGACGACGTGGTCGAACCCGAGCGAGGTCAGGTACCCGACCGCCTCGGGCCGGACCGACTCGACCCGGCAGCCGGCTTCGCTCGCGGCTCGGTCCGCCTCGTCCACCGTGGAGTCGGCGACGATGGCGCGGAGGCTGTACCGGCCGGCGGGCATGGCGTCGTTGGCCGGATACGTGGCGACCAGGTTCGGCTCGTCCAGGGACACCAGGCGCGGCGCCGGGGTGAGCCGGACCAGCGCCCGCGCCGCATCGACCGCGTCCGTCCAGGAGCCGGCCGACGCCAGTAGCGCGACCCAGTTCCGCGCCGGCACGAGCCGTACGGTGACCGTCGTGATCACCCCGCTCGCCCCGTACCCGCCGAGAAGCGGCCGGCAGTCCGGGCCCTCGACCGTCTCGACACCGGTCTCCGGCCCGCAGACCTCCAGGCTGACCACGAACCCGTCCGGGAGCAGGCCGTTCTCGATCGAGCCGAGCCCACCCGTTCCCCCGGCGACGAAACCGGCGAGTGTGCTGCCGACCGTGGTCGGCATCAGCGCCAACTCCTGACCGCTCGGCCGGACGGCCGCCTCGACCTTCGTGAACGTCGCGCCGGCGGCCACCCGGACCCAACCCGTGCCCACGTCGAGAACGGCGTCGGCGCGGCTCGTGTCGACGACGAGACCACCCGCGAGCGGAACGGCCTGGCCGCTGTCACCGGTACCCCGCCCGCGCGCGGTCACCGGCACCCGGTACCGCCCGGCGAGGGCCACCACGGTCGCGATCTCGGCCGGGCTGGTCGGCCAGGCGACCAGGTCGGCGACCCGGCGGGGCAGCGCCGCCGACAGCACCGGCGACAGGTACGAGAAGTCGGTCGACGCGGCGCGCCGGGCCGGCTCGTCGATGGCCACCCCGGCCGGACCGAGCTCAGCGGTGAGCGTGGCCCCGAGCGCGGCGACGGCCGCCGGCGCGGGCGTCCGGGCCGCCGCGCTCGCCGTCGACTCCGCCAGCAATGGGCGCATCGCCTATCCGAGTCTCACGGCGCGCCCGCCCGCGGTGCCAGCTCACGCGGGAAGACCACCTGGAACGCGCTGCCGTTGCGCTGCTCGACCAGGCCGGCGGCCAGCGGATTCTGGCCGCCGGCGTCGAACTGGACGCCGTCCCACGGCATGATCGTCTCAGTGGCCAGCAGGTCGGTCTGGCGCAGCGCGGCGCGCACCCGGACCGGATCGGTCCCACCCGCCGCGATCGCGCCGTCGATGGCCACCGCCATCGTCAGCACCGAGGTGAAGGCGCCGGCCGCCGCGTCGTTCATGGTCATGCCGTACCGCTGCTGGTAGATCTGGTTGACCGCCCGGGCCACCGGGTTCCGGCCGGCGTAGTCCGATGACCACGTGACGACGCGCATCACGCTGCGCAGGCCGGTGCCGAGACCACCCACGCCGGGGCCGAGGGCGATGGCGGCCACATTGTTTTTCAGCTTCTGAACCGCGTCGTTGACCAGACCGGCCTCCTGGTCGGTGCCGACCAGCGCGACGAGTATGTCCGGCTTGAGGTTGCCGATCTTGTCGGCCAACTCGGTCGCGGTGTCGCTGGCCGGGTTGACCGGCAGCCGCCCGGCGACCGCGATCCCGTGGGTCTGGGCGAGGTCGGGCAGGTCGGGCGCGCCGGCCAGCGGCTTGCTCGCGCCGTCGAGCACGACGGCCTTGCGGATGCCGACCGCGGCGGGGTCACCTCCAGCGATCGACGCGGCGACCTGGCGGACCGTGTCCAGCGCCATCGACAGCAGCACCTGATCGGTCGGGCCGGTCCGGAAGTACCACTGCCGGTCCATCTCGCCGAGCGCGTCGGCGGACGATCCCGCGTCGACCAGCGGCGTCGCCGCGTCTTCGCTGTGCTGGCCGACCGCCTTCGCGATCTCCGCCGAGTCGGCCACGATCAGGCCGGCCGGGTGTGACTCTCGCAACACCCGGTCGGTGGTCGGCCCGCCGATCGCCGGGTCTCCCTTGGTGTCGCCGGTCGCCAGGACCAGCTTTGTGCCTCGGCTCAGGCCGGCGGACGCGGCGAACGGCAGGGAAAGCTCGGGGTGTGCGGCGTTCACGAGGTCGACGGCCAACTCGGCGCCCTGGGCCGCCGGGCGGTCGGCCGCGGCCGCGTCGCCGCTGGTGGCGGTCAGCAGCCCGATCGTGACCGTGGCCGGCGCCTTCACCGGGTGGCTCTTCTTCGCGCAGCCTGCCAGCAGCGGGGCGCAACCCAGGAGAATGACAGCGCTGAATATAGCCACCCGTCGAAGGGCCGGGGGGTGCACCGGGGACACTCCTCTATAGATTGAAGGGGGCGGCCCGTATCCTTTCCTGTCGGCGCATGACGTATCAACCCCGGGCACGCGGCACGACGCGTTGTGACCTTTAGGACACGAAGGGTGTAGACAGTGTCGGCAACCGCTCCGCCACCGTCGACGATGACCATCAGCACCCAACGAGGACCGGGCATACCCGGCCCGCAGCTACGCCGTCGCCGTGGCCCGCGCCTCTTCCGGATCCGCGACTGGCGGGTCCGCACCAAGCTGGGCGCCGTCCTCACCATCCCGGCCGTCGCGTTCCTCGCCATCGCGGGCATCCAGACCAACACATCGGTACGCCAAGCCGAGTCGTTGCAGCAGTTCACCCGCCAGGTCAAGCTCTCCCGGCAGATCACCAATCTGGTACATGAGCTACAACGGGAACGCGACCGGACCGCCGGTGTGCTGGCCGGCGTGGCCGCGCACCCGAACCCGGCCGACCAGGACCCGGCCCACATCGCCCAGGCGCTCGCGCCTGACCAGGCGGCGGTCGACAAGGCCGCCACGGAACTGCGCGACGCCGCCCGTCCGCTGCTCGCCGACGGCGGGGTACGCCAGTTGTACGACCGGGCCAACTCCAGCCTCCAGGCCCTGGATCAGGTCCGGGCCGGGGTACAGGCCGGGTGGCTGCGGCAGGCGGCCGTCTTCGACTCGTACACGAAGAGCATCAACAACCTGCTGCAACTGCTGCCGTCGGAGTCCCAGGTCGGCTCCGGTGGGGAGGCGTTGGGCCGGTCGGTGCGCGGGCTGGGCACGCTGGCGCTGGCGAAGGAGCTCACCGACCAGGTACGCGGCCGGCTGTACGCATTGATCATCTCTGGTCAGATCGACACGCAGCAGTTCCAGATCCTCTCCGACCTACGAGCCCAGCGGCAGACCGTGCTCGACGAGTTCCGCGACAGCGCCAACACGTCCGAGCTGGCCACCTATGACGGCGTCGTGCACGGTGCGGCCGTGAGTTCCGCCGAGCGGATGGTGCAGAAGGCCGTCGACGACGCCCGTACCGGCCGGATCACCGTCGACCCCAACCAGTGGTGGCAGGCCACCAGCACCGGCCTGGACCAGATCCGCGAGGTGGAGAAGCAGCTGCTGAGCGCCTCGGTGACCGAGGCCGACCGGCGCAACACAGGCCAGTGGCGCGGCACGCTGTCAGCTACCGCGATCATCATCGTGATTCTGATCATCGCCTTGTTCACGTCCTGGCGGATCGGCCGGTCCATGGCGCACTCCCTGCGACTGCTCCGCGAGCAGGCGCTCGACGTGGCGGCCCGCCGGCTGCCCGAGGCGCTCGAACGGCTGCGCGCCTCGCCCGCCGCCGAGCCCGAGCCCGACATGACCGGTACCTCGATCGACACGGCCGACGAGGTCGGTGAGGTGGCGAAGGCGTTCACCGCGGTACACCGCAGCGCCATGCGCCTCGCGCTGGAGCAGGCGATGATGCGCCGCGCGGTCAACGCGATGTTCGTCAACCTGGCCCGCCGCAGCCAGACGCTGGTCGAGCGGCAGCTGCAACTGCTCGACAACCTGGAGTCGGCGGAGACCGACCCGGACCAGCTCGCCAACCTGTTCCGGCTCGACCACCTCGCCACCCGGATGCGCCGCAACGACGAGAACCTGCTGGTCCTGGCCGGCGCGGACTCCAGCCGGCGCTGGTCGGAGCCGGTGGCGATGTCGGCCGTCGTGCTCGCCGCCATGGCCGAGATCGAGCAGTACCCGCGGATCCGCCACGACGTCGCCGACGACGTGTACGTCGTGGGTCACGCCGTCGCCGATGTCGTCCACCTGCTGGCCGAGCTGCTGGAGAACGCGACGACCTTCTCGCCACCGGACAGCCCGGTGACCGTGACCGGGTGGCGGGCCGACGACGGCAGCGGCGCCACGATCCTCATCGAGGACCGGGGCATCGGCATGTCCGAAAGCAGCCTGGCCGAGGCTAACCAGCAATTGACCAGGGCGACCTCGATCGACGTAGCCACCTCGGAGCGGATGGGCCTGCTGGTGGTCGCCAACCTGTCCGACCGCCACCGGATCAAGGTCGGACTGGGTGGTGCGGATCAGGGTGTACGCGCACAGGTGCTCCTCCCCGCCCAACTGCTCGCGCCGCCCCCGCTGCACCGGGCCGCCGGAATGTTCGGCGCCCGCTCGGTGCCGGCCGGCCAGGCGGTCGCCGAGTTGGCAGCCGGGGCGCAGCCGGCCGTGGCCGGAGCGGAACGGCCGGCGATCGCGGCGGCGGTTGGGGCGGCTGCCGGGTCGCCCGTCGGGACCGCGTCCAACGGCCGCCCGCAGCCCGGGGTTTCGGCGCCGCAGCCCGGGGTCTCGACGCCGCAGCCCGGGGTCTCGACGCCGCAGCCCGGGGTCTCGACGCCGCAGCCCGGGGTCTCGGCGCCGCAGCCCGGGGTGGAGCCGGTCAGGCAGCCGGAGGCCCAACCGATTCGACAGCCCGCCCTGCAACCGGCCGCGAGCGCGGGTCCGGTCCTGCGGATGCCGGGTACGCCCACCCCGGCGGCCGGGCTACCGGTGATCACCGTCGTGGGTAACGCCGCCTCGCTGCGCCGCCCGGTCGCCCGCGTCGTCGGCGGTCCCATCCGGATCCCGGGCGCCTCGGTGGGCGCTCCGGTCGCGGCCACGGCGGCCATGCCCGCCACCTCAGCGGCCGCACCCGTCGGCCGGGTCCAGCCACCCGCAACGATGCCGCCCGCAACGATGCCGCCCGCCACAGTGGCGCCCGCAACGATGCCGCCGGCCGGGCCACCGGTCGGGCCGCCCGTTGGGCCGCCGGCCAGGTCACAGCCAGCGGGGCCACAGCCAGCGGGGCCACAGCCGCCCGGGCCGCACATCGGGCCGCTGCGGGTCGGCGGGCCGGTAGCTTCGCCATCGCCGGCCGGACCGGCGACCGGACCGGCAGCCGGCCTCTCGCTGCCCCCGGGCACCCCGGTGAACCGGTCGATCGGGCACGATGGTGCGCCCCGGCGTGCCACGCCGACCCGGGCGGAAGACGTCCTCAGCGCGGTCAGTACCAGCGCGCACGAAGCCAGCCGGTGGTGGTCGCGCAAAGTTCCGGCCAGCACGAACAAGCAGCCCGCACCGGCGCCGCGTGGTCCGGTCGACGCCGGTACCAGCGACGCCGGCCTGCCGATCCGGGTGCCCATGGCGCAGCTTCCGGGAGAAGGAATCGTCCCGGCTCAGCGGCCCGTCGACCAACCTGCGAAGATCGTTCACGAGCCAGACCCGTCGCAGGTCAGTAGCATGCTCAGCGCGTTCTATAGCGGCGTACACCGGGCGACCGCCGAAGAGCTTAGTCAAAAGGGTGAACGCTAGCCTGAGCGCAGCAGGGGGGAGGGTCGCGTGAGTCTTAGTCAGCAAGCCAGGGACCTCAACTGGCTGATCAGCGCGTTCACTGAGCGTGTGCCCGGGGTGGCGCACGCCGTTGTGGTCTCGTCCGACGGCCTACTGGTCGCCTGCTCGGATCACCTGCCTCGGGACAGTGCCGACCAACTCGCCGCCGTGACGTCCGGGCTGGTCAGCGTCACCAGCGGCGCGGCGAACATCTTCGACGGCGACGAGGTGCGGCAGACCGTGGTCGAGATGGGTCGCGGGTACTTCCTGGTGATGTCGATCCGCGACGGCTCGATCCTGGCGACGCTCGCCGCCCGGGACGCGGACATCGGCGTCGTCGGGTACGAGATGGCCCGGCTGGTCAAGCAGGCCGGCGAGATGCTGACGCCCGCGCTGCGCGCCGAGCTACAGCAGGCGCTGCCCCGCTGAGTTGTTGGCGCTCGCTCCGCTCGCGCGGCTCGCGCCTCAACTCCGGCCTGCACGCACCGCTCCACTCAGTCGCTGCGCTCCCTCGCTCCGCGGCACGTTTCGGCCGGCGGCGCTCCGCAGCGTCAGCGGTCCAGGACCAGGCCGACCTTCTGGAACTCCTTCAGGTCGCGGTACCCGCACTTGGCCATCGCCCGCCGCAGCCCGCCGAACAGGTTGAGCACCCCGTCCGGGTCGTCCGACGGCCCGAACAGCACCTTCTCCATGGTGCCCAGCGACTCCTCGGCCGCCCCGAACGAGCCCCGCGGCAACTTGGGGTGGCTCGCCGCCGAGTGCCACCAGGCACCCCCGGCCGGTGCTTCCTCGCTGCGCGACAGCGGCTCGCCGAGCATCACCGCGTCGGCCCCACAGCCGAGCGCCTTGGCCACGTCACCGGACGTCTGCACGTCGCCGTCGGCGATGAGGTGCACGTACCGGCCGCCGGTCTCGTCCAGATAGTCCCGGCGGGCGGCGGCCGCGTCGGCGGTCGCGGTGGCCATCGGCACCCGGATACCCAGCACCCGGTCGGTGGTCGACCAGTCGTCGCCACCGATCCCGACGATCACGCCGGCCGCGCCTGTCCGCATGAGGTGCAGCGCGGTCTGGTAGTTGGTGCAGCCGCCCACCACGACCGGCAGGTCGAGGTCGGCGATGAACTCCTTGAGGTTGAGCGGCTCGTCCACGGTGGACACGTGCTCGGCCGACACCAGCGTGCCCTGGATGACCAGAATGTCCACGCCCGCGTCGAGGATCACCGGGGCGAGGGCCAGCGTGTGCTGCGGTGACACCCGCACTGCCACGGTCACGCCGCCGTCGCGGATCTGCTTGACCCGCTCCACGATCAGCTCGGGCTTGATCGGCTCCGCGTACACCTGCTGCAACCGGCGCGTCGTCGGGCCCTCCTCGTCAAGGGCGGCCAGCTCACCCAGTACCCGAGAAGGGTCTTCATAGCGGCACCAGAGCCCTTCCACGTTGAGCACACCGAGACCGCCGAGGCGGCCCAGGGCGATCGCGGTGGCAGGGCTCATCGTCGCGTCCGACGGGTGCGCCACGCAGGGGATCTTGAACTGGTAGGCGTCCAGTTGCCACGCCGTCGAGACGTCGTCGACGTCCCGGGTGCGCCGGGTCGGCACGACCGCTATGTCGTCGAGGTGATACCCGCGCTGGGCGGTCTTCCCCAACCCGATCTCGACCGAGTCACGCACTGTTGGCTCCAAAGTAGACGGCCGCGTTACCGCGAATGGTAGTTGGGGGCCTCGACGGTCATCTGGATGTCGTGCGGGTGGCTCTCCTTGAGGCCGGCCGCGGTGATCCGGATGAGCTGGCCGCGCTCGTGCAGCTGCTCGATGCTACCGGCGCCGACATATCCCATCGCCGCGCGCAGGCCGCCCACGAGCTGGTGCGCCACGTTGGACAGCGGGCCACGGTAGGGCACCTGGCCCTCGATGCCCTCCGGCACCAGCTTGTCGTCGGAGAGCACGTCGTCCTGGAAGTAGCGGTCCTTCGAGTACGACCGGGCCTGGCCCCGGGACTGCATCGCGCCCAGCGACCCCATGCCCCGGTAGGACTTGTACTGCTTGCCGTTGATGAAGATCAGCTCGCCGGGGCTCTCCTCGCACCCGGCCAGCAGGCTGCCGAGCATCGCCGAGTCGGCGCCGGCCACGATCGCCTTGGCGATGTCCCCCGAGTACTGGATGCCGCCGTCGCCGATCGCCGGCACGCCGGCCTCCCGACAGGCCCGGGCGGCCTCCATGATCGCGGTCACCTGGGGCACGCCGACCCCGGCCACCACCCGGGTGGTGCAGATCGCGCCCGGGCCGACCCCGATCTTGACTCCGTCGGCGCCGGCCTCGGCCATGGCCTTAGCCCCCGCGTACGTCGCGACATTGCCGCCGACCACGTCGACCGCCGGCACGTCGCGTTTGATCCGGTTGACCGTCTCCAGCACGGCGCGGGCGTGACCGTGGGCGGTGTCGACCATCAGCACGTCGACCCCGGCATCGATCAGGGTGCGGGCCCGCTTGTACCCGTCTTCGCCCACCCCGACGGCCGCGGCCACCCGGAGCCGACCGGCGTCGTCCTTGGTGGCGTGCGGGAACTGCTCGCTCTTGGCGAAGTCTTTCACCGTGATGAGGCCCCGCAGCCGGCCGGCGTCGTCGACCAGCGGCAGCTTCTCCACCTTGTGCTGGCGGAGCAGGCCCAGCGCGGTGTCCTTGTCCACCCCGACCGGCGCGGTGACCAGGGGCATCTTGGTCATCACGTCACGTACCAGAGCGTTCTTGTCGGTCACGAAGCGCATGTCCCGGTTGGTGACGATGCCGACCAGCGCGCCGTCCGGGCCGGTCACCGGCACCCCGGAGATGCGGTAGCGCCCGCACAGCGCGTCGACCTCGCCGAGGGTGTCGTCGGGCGAGCAGGTGATCGGATTGGTGACCATGCCGGCCTCGGACCGCTTGACGAGGTCGACCTGTTGCGCCTGGTCATCGATGGAGAGGTTGCGGTGCAGCACGCCGATGCCGCCCTGGCGGGCCATCGCGATCGCCATCCGCGCCTCGGTCACGGTGTCCATCGCGCTGGAGACCAGTGGGATGTGCAACCGGACGCGGCGGGTCAGTTTGGTCGCGGTGTCGACACCGCTGGGCACGACGTCGGATTCGGCCGGCAGCAGGAGCACGTCATCGAAAGTCAACCCGAGCGGCAACGAACGGCTGTCCAGATCCATGAAGTAAATTCCCAGCTCTCGGTCGGCGGGCGGGTTGCTTCATCCTACCCATCCGGCCTGCCCGACCCCCTTCGGTGCGCAGTGCGCGCAGTGGACCCCGTTAACCGGTGTCGGGGCCGGCACAGTGCCCTGTTCGGGGCTACGGTGAAGGGGTGCAGGACGAGCCAATCGACCCGTTCGCCGGCGACCCGGGCGACCCGAGCGCCGACCTCGACGCGACCGACGACACAGGCGACCCGCTGACCGAGGCGGAGCGCCAGGACGTGCTGGAGGATCTGGCCGACCTCGAGATCTACCAGGCGCTGCTGACGCCGATCGGGATCCGGGGGCTGGTCATCGAGTGCGAGGACTGCCACGAGCCGCACTACTTCGACTGGGACCTGCTCCGCGGCAACCTCCGCCACCTGCTGACGTCAGGGCGGCCACGGGTGCACGAGCCGGCCTACGACCCCGACCCCGACCATTACGTGACCTGGGAATACGCGCGGGGCTACGCTGACGGGGTGCACGACACGCTCGCCGACGCCACCGACGACGGCGAGCGCTAACCGCCGATCGGGCTTAATCTGACGTTGACGGTCCGTGCTGTTTAGCCGGCGAGATCGCGGGGTACCGCCTCGGCATGCCCCGCCCTGCCCGCTTCCCCTTCAGCCCACCAGACCGGCCCGGAAGCCGATGCCACGGCGTGGGCCCGGTCCCGCGCACCCAGTTTGCGGAACAACCGCCGGGCGTGGGTCTTGACCGTGTCCTCCGAGACGAACAGCTCACGGCCGATCTCGGCGTTGCTCTTGCCGTCGGCCATGCCGCGCAGCACCTGTAGCTCGCGCTCGGTCAGGTCGACCCGTCGCCGGGGCGCGCTCGGCGACCGACCGCGTCGCCACGCCTGGTGGCCGGTACGGCGTCGCGGCTGCGCAGGGACGATCGGGGTGCCAGCGGCAGGTCCGCCGCATTGGCGTGCCGCCGGCCGCGAGCCGGCCGGCGCCGCGCCGCTGCCAGGCCCCCGCGTTCGGCTCGCCGCGAGGTCGGCAGGGCTGCGGTGAGAAGCAGCAGGACCGCCTTGGCGACGAGCGTCACCGGGTCGGTGTGGTCGCGCGCGGATGACGCCCCGCGCGCCGGCCGCGATGGCCGCCGCGGCGGTCCGCGGCTCCTCGGCGCCGAAGAGCACGACCGTCGCGTGCGGCGCGCGGGCGAGGACCCGCCGGGTGAAGCCGACGCTGTCCGGACGGGTCACCGCGTGTCGGCGAGCACCACGTTCGGCCGGTCGTTCAGCCAGCCGGACATGGCCTCGGCCTCGGTGACCGCGGTCCGGACCGCCGAGCCATCCCGAGCCGAGCCGCGGTAGACGCGACAGTCTGGGCCGCCAGCGGGGTCCGCACGCACACCAGGACGGTACGCACAGTGATCCCCTCTCCTCAGAGGAGACCACAGAAGGGCCGCAGATCATTACGCACTTTGCCGAAAATGGGAAAGATCGGTATCATCGGTCGCCGATACAATGCGGAGCGCGAAGAGTATCGCAGATCCGGGTGGTGTGCAACCGGGGTATCACCGCGGCAAGCCTGCGCAAGGCCCGCACGCACGGAAGGAGGGTGCTCGATGTCGAACGTCGCTGACTGCCCGGGCCCATCGCCGACCTATGGGACTGGCAGCGCTTGGGCCTGTGCCGAGGCCGGGACAGCGCCCAGTTCTTCCACCCCGACGGCGAGCGCGGATCGTCCCGCAACCGCCGCGAGGCGAAGGCCAAAGCCGTCTGCCGGCGCCTGCCCGGTCCGGGCGGAGTGCGCCGCGCACGCGCTCGCGGTTCGCGAGCCCTACGGGGTCTGGGGTGGCTTCAGCGAGGCCGAGCGGCTGCGGCTGCTCGCCGTCGGCTGGGAGGACCTCGCCGACCGCCAGCAGGCCCGCGTCGACCTCGCTCGGCTGGAGGCCCGGCTCGGGTTACGCCGCCCGCCACAAGTCGAGCACCGACCGGAGACCCCGGCACCCCCGCGTCCCGGCCTGGTCCGGTCGTACCGGCACCCCGGTCCGGAGTCGCCCCGCGCAGGGCCGCGGCCCGCTGACCCGGCGGCATTTGCATTTGCATTCCTCATCGATCTAGGACGATGGCGGACGAACGGGACGAGTCACCCGCCATTCGTCCTAGTCGACCGGTAAGGCGGCGGCGCGCCGTCAGTCGACCGTCACCGTTACCTGGTGCCAGCCGGTGGCGCCGTCCGGGGCCGGCGGCGCTCGGCTCGGTCTGGGTCTGCGCCGGTGTTGTCGGTCGCGCGTACCGTCAGCATCGTGTGTTTCCCGTGGTCGCCTGCCAGGTCCACGTCCACTGCCGCCAGGTGTCGCTGAGACGGTCCGCGCCGAGCGTCGCCTGCTGCCCACGGGCCGTCGTCGACCCGCACCTCGACCTTGCGGATGCCCCGGTGCTGCGCCCAGGCCACCCCGGCCGACCACGACCGTGCCCGGCCTTGCGGGTGGCGCCGTCGCGCGGGGTGTCGATCCGGGACTCGGTCTTGATCGGCGCCTGCTGCGACCAGCCGCGCGGCACCCAGTACGCGTCGAAGTCCGCGAAGCTGCGTCAGCTCGAGCTCGACCATCCACTTGCAGTCGCCGACACGTAGCCGTACAGCCCGGGCACGACCATCCGCACCGGGAAGCCGTGCTCGACCGGCAGCGGCTCGCCGTTCATGCCGACCGCGAGCATCGCGTCCCGGCCGTCCCGCAGGACCGCCGTCGGGCGTGCCGCAGGTCCACCCGTCCACCGACCGGCCGACCACCTGGTCGGCACCGTCGGCAGCGGAGCCGGCCTCGTCGAGCAGGTCCTTCATGGGTACGCCGAGCCAGCGCGCGTTGCCGATCAGGTCGCCGCCGACCTCGTTGGAGACGCAGGCCAGCGTGACGTACCGCTCGATCATCGGCCGGGCAGCAGCTGCGCGTAGGTGATGCGTCGATCGGGTTTCGCACCCGGCCGTGGATGCGCAGCTGCCAGGTCGTGCGGGTCGACCTGCGGCACGGACAGCGCGGTGTCGATCCGGTAGAAGTCCCGTTGTTCGGTGACGATACGGGGCCAGGTCCGGGACGCGGCAGGTCGGCCGCGGCCGGCACCGCCGGGGCGGGGCTGGCCGGCGCGGGAAGGGTGACGCGCCGCGCGGGCGGCGGAGACGCTGCGCCGGGTCGGCCAGCCAGCGGCCCGCGACGCCGGCGACCAGGCCGGCGCCGACGCCGCGCCGGCGAGTTGAAGGAACCGGCGCCGGCCGGCTTCGCCGGTGCGCGGGGAGTCCCAGTCCTGCTCGACCGGTGCGGGGACACGACCGTGGGCGGGGCCGTGGCCGCTGGCGGGGCTGTGGCCGCTGGCGGGGCTGTGGCCGGCGGCGAGGCCGTGGCCGCTGGCTCCAGCTGTGGGACCGGTTGCGCCGGAGCCAGCGCCACGAGCCGGGCACGCAGCGCGACCAGTACCCCGGCGCCGGCGAGCGCCCCGATCACCGATGGGAGGGCGTACGTCCACGTGGCGCCGGGCCGGGTGAGCGCAGCGACGGCGCCGACGACGCCGAGCAGGCCGATCCCGGCCAGCCCGTACCACTGCCGGCGCACCGCGAGGACGCCCACCACCGCGGCGAACAGCACCACCAGTACGCCGGTGCCGATCAGCAGGGCGAGCTTGTCGTACGTGCAGAAGACCCGGACCGCGAACTCCTTGACGGACTCGGGCACCGAGTCGACCACCACGCCACCGACCGCGACCAGCGGGGCCGACCGCGCCCCGGTCAGGACCGCCAGCAGTTCGGCCACGCCGAGCGCGACCGCCGCCGACGCGAGACCGGCCAGCGCACCGTATCGCCGTTGCTTCACCCGTCAATTGTTGGCATGCCCGGGGCCGGGACAAAGTTTCGTAATCGTTCTCTAAGGACCTGATCGGCCGATCGCACAACTTCCCGGAAATTGTGGCCTCAGCGGTCCGTTTGGCCACAATTTCCGGGAAGTTGTGCCGATCTAGAACGCGGCCGGCCCCCTCCCGGGGTGCCGGCCGCGTCGCGTCGGTTTCGGTCAGAAGCCGGGGCCGTGCTGGTGGCCGTGACCGTGGCCGCCGCCAGCCGCCGCCGGCTCGGGCGCCTTCGGCTTCTCCACCACGAGGCTCTCCGTGGTGAGCAGCAGCCCGGCGATCGACGCCGCGTTGGCCACGGCGTTGCGGGTCACCTTCACCGGGTCGACGATGCCGGCCTTGGCCAGGTCGACGTATTCGCCGGTGGCGGCGTCCAGGCCGGTGCCGAACTGGGCCTCGCGTGACCTTCTCGACCACCACGTACCCGTCGTGGCCGGCGTTCTGGGCGATCCAGCGCAACGGCTCGGCCAGCGCCTTGCGGACGACGGACACGCCGACCGCCTCGTCGCCGGACCGGCCGAGGCCCTTGTCGAGTACACCGGCGATCTGCACCAGCGCGGCACCCCCGCCCGGGATGATGCCCTCCTCGACCGCGGCCTTGGTCGCCGAGATGGCGTCTTCGATGCGGTGCTTGCGCTCCTTGAGCTCGACCTCGGTCGCCGCGCCCACCTTGATGACGGCCACGCCGCCGGCGAGCTTGGCGAGCCGCTCGTTGAGCTTCTCCTTGTCCCAGTCCGAGTCGGACGCCTCGATCTCCTTGCGGATCTGCTGGATCCGCTCGGAGATCTCGGTCTCCGTGCCGCCACCGTCGACCACGGTCGTGGTGTCACCGGTGGCCACCACCCGGCGGGCCTTGCCGAGCTGCTCGATGCCGACCTGGTCGAGCTTGTACCCGAGCTCGGGGGCGATCAGGTCGCCACCGGTCAGGATCGCCAGGTCCTGGAGCATGGCCTTGCGGCGGTCACCGAAGGCCGGCGCCTTGACCGCGACGATCTTGAGGGTCTTCCGGATCGAGTTGACGACCAGGGTAGACAGCGCCTGGCCCTCGACGTCCTCGGCGATGATCAGCAGCGGCTTGCTGGTCTGGAGCACCTTCTCCAGGATCGGCAGCAACTCCTCGATCGCACTGATCTTCTGCGTCGTGATCAGAAGGTACGGGTCTTCGAGGACCGCCTCGGCCGCCTCCGGGTCGGTCTGGAAGTACGGGGACAGGTAGCCCTTGTCGAACTGCATGCCCTCGGTGATCTCAAGCTCGGTGGCCAGCGTCGAGCCTTCCTCGACGGTGATGACACCGTCGCGGCCGACCTTCTCCATCGCCTCCGCGATCAGGTCGCCGATGGTGGCGTCCTGCGCCGAGATGGTCGCCACCTGGGCGATCTCGGTGCGGCTGGCGACCTCGATGGCCTTGGCACGCAACGCGTCGGCGACCGCCGCGCTCGCCGCGTCGATGCCGCGCTTGAGACCGATCGGGTTGATCCCGGCGGCCACGGCGCGCAGGCCCTCGCGGACCATCGCCTGGGCCAGCACGGTCGCGGTTGTGGTGCCGTCACCGGCCACGTCGTTGGTCTTGGAGGCGACCTCCTTGACCAGCTGCGCACCCAGGTTCTCGTACGGGTTCGTCAGCTCGATTTCCTTGGCGATGGTGACGCCGTCGTTGGTGATGGTGGGTGGGCCGAACTTCTGGTCGAGCACGACATTGCGCCCGCGGGGGCCGAGCGTGACCTTGACGGTGTCGGCCAGCGCGTTGACGCCGTGCTCGAGCCGGTGCCGGGCGTCATCCGCGAAGCTCAGGATCTTCGCCATATTTGGTTCCCTTCACGAGCCACCGCCCCGGCGTCGGCGCGCGCCAGCGCACCGGCCCCGGGGCGGTGTCCACGGGTGTTAGTCGGTCACTTCTCGATGACCGCGAGGACGTCCCGGGCGGAAAGCACCAGGTACTCCTCGCCGCCCCACTTGACCTCGGTGCCGCCGTACTTGGAGTAGATCACGGTGTCGCCGACCTTCACGTCGACCGGGATCCGGGTGCCCTTGTCGTCGAAACGACCCGGGCCCACAGCGAGGACGGTGCCCTCCTGCGGCTTCTCCTTGGCGGTGTCGGGGATGACAATGCCCGACGCCGTCGTGGTCTCGGCCTCGTTCGCCTGGACCAGGATGCGGTCCTCGAGCGGCCTGATCGCAACCTTCGTCGCGGTAGTCACGGGCATACCCTCCTGGGGTATTGAGTTCGCGTACTTCATGCCGCCTGGCGCTTCCGTCGTCGCGGGTGCCGGAAACCCCGGGCTAGGCACATTCTGTGCCTGGCACCCTCGGACCGAGAGTGCTAATCGGAGGTTATTCCGCTGGCTAGCACTCCGTCAAGGAGAGTGCCAGCGCGTCCCGCCGTTGTCCATTCGTTATGACTCTTTACAAAGATCGAGGCATGCGCAGAGCGATCCTGAGCCTCGCTGCCGGCCTGCTGGCGGTGGGTGGCATGACCGCCTGCGGCCACAGCCGGGCCGAGAAGCCGGCGCCGCCGCGCCCGGCGAAGATCGGTGTGATTCTGCCCGACAGCCGGTCCAACCCGCGCTGGGAGTCCGTCGACCGGCCGGTACTGGAGGCCGGTCTCAACAGCTCCGGCATCCCGTTCGTCATCCAGAACGCGCAGGGCGACCCGACGGCCTTCCGTACCCTCGCCGAGCAGATGATCGCCGGCGGCGTGACGGTACTGGTGATGACCACACTGGACGCCGCCAGCGGGCGCGCGGTGATCGACACCGCCCGGGCACACGGCGTGACGACCATCGACTACGACCGGCTCACGCTCGGCGGCGGCGCGAACTACTTCGTCGGGTACGACGATGTCCAGGCGGGCACGCTGGTCGCGCAAGGGCTGGTGAAGTGCCTCGCCGACCGGGCGATCACCAGGCCGGTCGTGGCCCAGCTCGACGGCCCGGCCACCGACTACAACGCGACGCTGCTGAAGCAGGGGTACGAGTCGGTGCTCGGCCCCAGGTACCGCTCCGGCGACTATGTGAAGGGACCTGAGCAGGCCGTGCCGAGCGCTGACGGCACCCAGGTCGCCACCACGTTTCAGGAGATCTTCGACCGCACCGACCACCTCGACGCCGTGGTCGCCGCCAGCGACACCGTGGCTACCGCCGTGATCAGCGTGCTGCGGGTACGCGGGCTGGCCGGCGCGATCGTCGTCGCCGGTCAGGACGCGACCGTCGACGGGCTCCGCCAGGTGCTCGCTGGCGAGCAGTGCATGACCGTGTACAAGCCGGCCCGCAAGGAGGCGGCGGCTGCCGCCGACCTCGCCGTGGCGCTGGCCCGGGGACAGCGCAGACCGCTTCCGGGCCGGATCACCGACCCGCAGGCCAAGCGCGAGGTACCGGCTGTCGTGCTGGCTCCGCGGGCGGTGGTCCGGGACACCGTCAAGGACGTGGTCGCCGACGGCTTCGTGAGCGCAGCCGACCTGTGCGTGCCCAACTGGATCGTGCAGTGCCGGGACGCCGGTCTCCGATAGGGCAATAGGCCGGAGGACATTGCCTCACCGGTCCGGAATGCGCGATTGTCGTGGGGGTAGGGCGTCCCGAAACGAGGAGGCGATCGGTATGCAGGCAACCGTCGGCGACCGGCTGCACGTCCACGGGCGTACGGTCGGCGCCAAGGACCGGATGGGCGAGATCATCGAGGTACGCGGGGAGAACGGCAACCCGCCCTACCTCGTCCGGTTCCCGGATGGGCATGAGAGTCTGCTGTACCCGGGCCCGGACTGCGTGGTCGAGACACACACCGGCGAGGAGTAGCGGCGGTCTCCAGTGCGGGACGATGGCGGCCATGGACGTCCACGGGCTCGCCGCACTGCAGACTGCCGAAGGCGGGGCGGCGCTGGCCGTGGCCACGGAACTGGCCGACCGGGATCCGCTGGCCGCGGCGTCCGCGCTGCGCGCCCGGGGCGTCCCGGCGGATCTGGCGGCGGCCGCCCTCACCCAGGTGGCGCTGCGCCAGCGCGCGGTCGCGAAGTTCGGTGCCGACGCGGGCCGCATGTTCTTCACCCGGGCCGGGTTGGAGCAGGCGACCCGGTCCGAGGTGGCCACCCGCCGGGCAGCGCGCCTGACGACCGCCCTCGCCGCCGCCGGCCCCAAATCGACGTTGGGCCCCCTCGTCGCCGATCTCGGCTGCGGCGTCGGGGCGGACACGATCGCGTTCGCCCGGGCCGGCCTGCGGGTACTGGCGGTCGACGCCGACCCGCTCGCCACGGCCGTCACAGCGGCTAACGTCGCCGCGCTCGGGCTCGCCGACCGGGTCACCGTGTCCACCATGGACGCCCGCGAGGTCGCCCTGGACGGGGTGGACGCGGTGTTCTGCGACCCGGCCCGGCGTACCACCACGGGACGGCGGGTGTTCGACCCGTCCGCGTACTCGCCGCCCTGGGACTTCGTCGCCGGGCTCGCCAGAGGCGTCCCGTACACCGTGCTCAAGCTCGCGCCCGGCATCGACCACGCGCTCGTGCCGCCGGGAGCCGAGGCGGAATGGGTGTCGGTCGGCGGCGACGTGGTGGAGGCGGCGTTCTGGTGCGGCCCGCTGGCCGGGGTGCCCCGGCGAGCCACCGTGCTCAGCAAGGAACACCACGCCGAGCTGACCGGCACCGGCGCCGCCAGGGCCCCGGTCGGACCGGTACGGAAGTACCTGTACGACCCGGACGGGGCGGTGGTACGTGCGCACCTGGTCGCCGAGTTCGCGGCCACGGTCGACGGGACACTCGCCGACCCGACCATCGCCTACGTCTACGCCGACAGCCCGCGGCTCACCCCGTACGCGAGATGTCTTGAGGTTTTGGAGGTGCTGCCGTTCTCGCTGAAGCGACTGCGGGCGGCGCTGCGGACCCGCGACGCCGGCCGGCTCACGATCGCCAAGCGCGGATCGGCCGTGGATGTCGACAAGCTCCGGCGCGACCTCAGGCCCACCGGCGACGCCGAGGTGACCGTCGTGCTCACCCGGGTGGCGGGCGCGCCCTACGGGTTGATCTGCGCGGGGGTCCGGTGATGCCGGTGCATCCGCTCGTACACCTGCCGCCAGGCGCCGCAGCCGGCGGCCGTCAGCGTGTGCGACCGCCACGAGCCGTCGCGCCCGGCGCCACTCGGATAGTGTGCCGCCGCCGCTGGCCGGGTGCACCGCGCCTCGGTGGCGCGCATCCTCGCCCAGGCCCGGGCGCCGCTGATGAACACCAGCCCGGCGATGAGCACGAAGGAAACCGCCAACACGCGCAGTCGGCTGCTCCCCGTCATGTCGAACACCTCCGATAGTCGGCCTCAGGTTAGGCCATCGGCGCATCCACCGCAGTAGGGTGCCCGGGTGGCAGGCAAGGGCACCCCGGCGACGGCGTTGCTGACGAAACAGAAGATCAAATTCACGGCTCATCCGTACGACCCGGATCCGCACGCCGGCTCGTACGGCGAAGCGGGGCGGTGGTCGCGCCGATCGCGGCCGGCTAGCGCACCGCGGCCTTCCATCGACAGTGGGCTATCCAGTCCCGCCGATTCACCGAACCCGGGACTGGATAGCCCACTGTCAATCTAGAGGATCAGCTACTGGGTGATCTCGATGTAGTCGAGGTTCGGGCAACCGTTCGCGGTGGTCGCGGCCATCCGGACGGTGTTCGCGCCAGCGGTGACCGGGACCGTCAGGGTCTTGGTCGCCCAGGTGTTCCAGTTCGTCGTCGCGGTGAACGCCGACGCCGCGGCCACCACCGAGCCGTTGACCGAGATGTCCATCGGCCGGTTCGCGGTGGTGCCGTTCGAGTACCGGATCGCCAGCGTGGCCGTCCCGGCGCTGGTCGCGTCGACCGTCCACTGGACCGCCGCGCCCACCGCGTTGTTGGTGTTGCAGAACCCGGTGCCGGAGAACCCGGTGTGGTCCGAGTCGATAGTGCCGTCACAGGTACCGCTCTCCGCCTCGTACCGGGTCGTGGTGCCCGGGTTGCCGCCGCCCGGGTCACCGCCACCGCCGTCCGCCGCGCCGGGCCCCACGTCGGCCGTGGTCAGCGGCTCGTGCAGCGGCCCGGTGGCGCCGTACTCGTCGGCCCCGACGTCGAACGTGCCACCCCGGCTCTGGCCGTCCATGTCGAGGGTGACCTGGCCGAAGGTACCGAGTGCGGCGTCGATCGCCGGGCTGCCCGAGGACAGCCGGTACAGGCCGGCCGAGTCGAGGGTCAGTTGCGGGTTGGCGGTGCGGTACCCGCTGCTCGGCATCGCGCCGCCGGACACCCCGCCCAGCATGTTGCCCTGGTACTTGAGACCGCTGCCGCCCTTGAGACTGACCGCCGAGCCGCTACCGCTGATGATGTTGTCCGCGATCGTGACGTCGGTCGGCTGGTACGCCTTGCCGCCGTCACCGACCTGGATCGGCGAGGACTTGTCGCTCACGAACGTGTTGAACGCGACCAGCGCGTGGTCGACCGCCTCGTGGTTGGTACCGCTCGTGGTGTCGTCGCGGACCTCGCCGCCACCGACCTCCAGCGCCTGCCCGGTGGAGCTCTGGATCACGTTGTTGATGACCGTGTGGTTGTTGCCGAACATCCGGATGCCGGTGCTGTTGCCGAGCAGGAAGTTGCCCTCGACCACGCTGCCCCAGCCGTGCCGCAGCGTGATGGTCCCCTTGCTGTTGCGGAGCGTATTGTACCGAATGATGTCATCCGATGATTTGACCGAGATGACCTCAAGGTCGCCGTTGCACTTCTCGAACAGGTTGTACTCCACGATCGCGTGCGCGGAACTGTGCTGCCGGCCGGACAGGCCGACCCGGATCGACTCGCCCCCGTTGGAGCCGGTGAACGACTGGTCGAGGAAGTAGTTGTGGTGGATCCAGGTGCGCTGGGCCATCCCGGAACTGCCCGGTCCGACCACCTCGATGAAGTTCCCCGCGGTGCTCTTGTGCTGGAACGTGTTGTGGTCGATCTGGGCGTCGTCGCCGCTGACCTGCAACCAGTACTTCACGCTGCCGGCCATCTGGAACACGTTGCGGGTGATCTGGACGTGGGTGGCGCCGACCGGGATGGTCAGGCCACGCGACCCGGTGATCTTGAAACCGGACAGCACCACATAGGACGCGCTGGCGCTGATGGTGAAGCCGCCGCTGCCGGTGATCGTGGCGCCGCCGACGTGCTCGGCCTGGATGGTGATCGGGGCGCTGGCCGTCCCGGCCTTGCTGAGGTTGATGGTGCTGCTGGTCGAGTACGACCCGTCGGCCAGCTGGATCACGTCGCCGGGGGCGGCGCTGGACACCGCGCTCTGGAGCGCCGAGATCGAGGTGACCACTTTGGTCGCCGCCTGGCTGGGCCAGGCGATCGTGACAGGAACGGCGACGACAACAGCCGCCGCCGCACCGAATGCGAGAATTCTTCGCCAACCGAAACGCTGCGTCATGGCAGACCCTGCCTTCTTCGACAGTCGGGTAGGGTTGCCGGCCGCGCCCCTGGCCAGCGCCATCACGGTACGGCTGGCCACTGACGTGAATCAATGTCAAACGTCGGATCTCTTCAGCCCTGCGGGAATTTGCAGAGGTATTTCTACCGGTCCACCGGCGTGAAGTCCCATGAGTGCGGTTTGCGTGCGACAAGGTGCCCCGGCGGGTCGGCGAACGGCTCGGGCGCGCCGCGCCACTTCGAGATCACCACCAGCCGGTGATCGGTCGACGAGTACACCTCGCTGGTGATGTGCAACGGGTGCGCCTCGATGCGCGGGAGCGCCGCGTCGCACACCCACGAGAGCAGGTCGGTGAAGCCCTCCGGATGGGCCCGCACCTCCCACATCCGCACGATCACGCCGGGGAGACTATCGGGTCACCAGAGTCAGCGGCATCGCGGAGTCGGCCGGCAGGTCGAGCGCGCTGGGCCGGACACCGGCCGCCACCAGATGCGAGCCGAGCGCCGCGACCATCGCGCCGTTGTCGGTACACAGCTTCGGTCTCGGTACCCGAAAGTTGATCTTGTTTTTCTCGCACCGCTCGGCAGCGACCGCGCGCAGCCGGGAGTTGGCCGCGACACCACCGCCGATCACGAGCGTCTCCACACCATGGGTACGGCAGGCGTCGACCGCCTTGGCGACCAGCACATCGCAGACCGCCTCCTGGAAGCTGGCCGCGATGTCGTTCACCGGCACCGGCTCGCCGGCCCGCTGCCGGGCCTCCACCCAACGGGCGACCGCGGTCTTCAGGCCGGAGAACGAGAAGTCGAACCGGTGCTCGGCCAGGTCGCGCGCGGCGGTGAGGCCGCGCGGGAAGGCGATGCCGGCCGGGTCACCGCCGTCGCGGGCGCCACCGCGTCGGCGAGCAGGGTGTGCCCGCGGACGATCCCGACGCCGGTCTCGTCGCAGGAGGTCTCGATGCCGAGCACCAACGGTTCCATCAGTCTTCCCTCATCATGACCACCGCGTCGGTGTTGCTGGGCTGGTAGTACCCGCGGCGCACACCGACCGGTTCGAACCCGTAGTTCGCGTACAGCTTCTGCGCCGGCCCGTTGTCGACCGCGACTTCGAGCAGCGTCTTCGTGACTCCGTGCCGCCGCGCCTCGGCGAGCAGGTCCTCCAGCAGGGTGCGGCCGATCCCGCGGCGCTGGGCGTCCCGGCGGACCGCGATGTTCTGCACCCACGCCTCGTCCGGCGGGTTGATCGACAGTCCGGCGTAGCCGAGGACCGTACCGTCGTCGTCGACCGCCACGAGGTAGTGGTGGCCCGCGGCCAGCTCGTTCCAGAACATCGCCGCCGTCCAGCGCTCCTCGCCGAACAGGTCAGCCTCGATCGGCAGCAGCTCGTCGATGTGCCACCAGCGCAGCCGTTCGATCTTCACTGGAGTACCGGCTTGCGCGCCCCGGTCGGCAGGGTGGCGTCGGGGCGGCGCAGGTAGAGCGGGATGAGCGGCTCGCCCGGCGCCTTTGCCCGGATCCGGTCGGCACGGGTGTCCGCGACGGTGGACAGCAGGTAGGTCACCTACGCAACCTTACGGAGGAAGGTCGCCAGCGCTTCGTCGACCTCCTCGGCGTGCTCCAGCAGCACCACGTGCCCACCGTTCTCGACCACGACCATCTCGGCGTCGGGCAGCGCGGCGACGATCTCCTGGGAGTGCGCCAGCGGGGTGAGCACGTCCATGTCACCGCAGATGACCTGCACCGGCACCTCCCGCAGCGCGGCGAGCGCGAGCAGCCGGGCGTGCGTGTAGAGGGTACGCAGGTAGCGCGCGATCACCTCGGCCGACGTCGCCGAGTTCATCTTCTCCACGTACGACACCAGCGCCGGGCTGGGCCGCTGGCTACCGAACCCGTACCGCCTGGTCAGCAGCCAGGCCAGGTCGGTCGACGCCTTGCGGGCCCGGTCGACCATGGCGACCGTGATCTTTCCGGCGTTGCGGACCAGCGGCATCAGCGGGTGCCGGAACCGCGCGACCACCTCGGGCAGGCCGAAGTTCACCTGATCGAGGTTCCCGGCGGACGTGGAGATCAGGACGACCCCGGCGACCCGCTCCACGAACAGGTTCGGCGCGTGCTCGGCCAGCGCCATGATCGTCATGCCGCCCATCGAGTGGCCGACCAGCGCGATCCGGCCGGTCGGCACGGTGGCGTCGAGCACCGAGGCGAGCCCGAGGCCGAGCGCTTCGAGCGTGTACTCACCGTCCGGCAGGCGCCCGGAGCGGCCGTGCCCCGGCTGGTCGTAGAAGACCATCCGGTACTGGCTGTCGAGCGCCCGCCGCTGGAAGTGAAAGGTGCCCATGTCCAGGCAGAAACCGTGGATGAAGACGACGGTGAGATCCTCCGGCCCGGTGTCGGAGTTGACGACCTCGACGTGCAGGTCGACCCCGTCCGGGGTGGTGACGGTCAACTCGTCGTCGAACGGCAGTTCACCGAACGGCTCGTCGGCCAGCGGATCGTCCACCCGCAACGATCGGCGCACGAGCATCCGCTCGGCCGCCACCCCGGCCGCGATCCCGGCCGCCGCGACACCGACGATGGCGCCGACGAGGCCGGCGCGCCGCGCGGTCTGTTTGCTAGCCAACCGTCTCCCGCTCCCCGTCGTAGTGACGCGGCACCCGGGCACTGCCGAACCGCGTCACGATCTCGTAGTTGATGGTGCCGCACGCCCCCGCCCAGTCGTCGGCCGTCGGCTCGCCGTGGTCGCCCGGGCCGAACAGCACCGCAACGTCACCGGCGGCCACCTGGTCGTCGCCGCAGTCGAGAACGATCTGGTCCATACATACCCGGCCGGCGATCCGGCGAATCTTGCCGCCGAGCGCCACCGGGCCGGTGTTGCTCGCCGCGCGGGGCACCCCGTCGGCGTACCCGAAGGGCACCACGGCGAGCGTCGTCTCGGCCGGTGTGCGGTACATGTGGCCGTACGAGACGCCCTGGTCGGCCGGCACCCGCTTGGTCAGCATGACCCGGGCCCGGGCGGTCATGGCCGGCCGCAGCCCGAAGGTGTCGCCGGGTATCGGGGACAGCCCGTACATCGCGATGCCGGCCCGGACCAGGTCGAAGTGCGCGTCCGGGCGGGTCAGGATGGCCGCCGAGTTGGCCATGTGCCGGTACCGCGGGGTGATGCCGAACCGGGTGGCCGCCGCCTGGGCCACCGCGAACTGCTCCAACTGGGCGTCGATCGACGGGTGGCCCGGCTCGTCGGCGCAGGCGAAATGGCTCCACAGGCCGACCACCTCGATCGAGCCGTCGGCCTGCGCCTTGGCCGCCGCCTCGAACAGCGCCGGCCAGTCGGTGGCGACCGCGCCGCCCCGGGCCAGGCCGGTGTCGACCTTGAGGTGTACCCGGGCCGGACGGCCGGCCTGGCGGGCCGCCTCGACCAGCTCTCCCACCCCGGCGACGGTGGCGGCGGACAGGTCGACGTCGGCTGCGACTCCCCGGTGCAGTGGCAGGCCCGGTGACAGCAGCCAGGCGAGCACCGGCGCGGTGATCCCGGCGACGCGCAGGCCGAGTGCCTCGTCGAGGGTGCACCCGCCGAGCCAGGTGGCGCCCGCGTCGAGCGCGGCCCGGGCGGCGGGGACCATGCCGTGCCCGTACCCGTCGCCCTTGACGACGGCCATCAGCTCGGCGGTGGTACCCGCGCGCAGCCTGGCAACGTTGTCCCGGATCGCGTCAAGATCGACGCGTACCTCGGCCTGCCACATGTCGACCAGGGTAGCGACCTTGCCACAACAAGCCCGCTCAGGTGAATGACTGGCACAATTTCCCGGAAGTTGTGGCCTTAGGCCCGTGCTATGGCCACTACTTCCGGGAAGTTGTGCCGATCATTCAGCGGACCCGCCACAGGCCGGCCCGAGCCAGCGCCGGCCGCAGCGCGTCGGCGACATCAGCCGAGGTCACCGGCCCCGACTCGGCCGCATACCGGCCCGCGAGCCCGTGCGCGTACGCCGCCGCCACCGCCGCCCGCTCCGCCGACAGGCCACCGGCGAGCAGCGCGCCGAGCAGCCCGGCCAGCACGTCACCGGTACCCGCGGTGGCCAGGGCCGGCGTGCCGGTGGGGTTCACGTACGCCCGCCCGTCCGGGGTGGCCACGATGGTCCGATCGCCCTTGAGCAGGATCACGGCGGGGAGCCGGGCGGCGAGGCGGAGCGCCGACTCCACCCGGTCGGCCCCCGGCTCGGCACCGGCGAGCCGGGCGAACTCCCGGTCGTGCGGCGTCAGTACCGTGGGATTTGATCTTTCGCGCAGCGCCCCCGCCAGCGCGCCGTCCGCGAGCAGGGTGAGCCCGTCCGCGTCGACGCACGCCGGCACCGGCGCCGCCAGCACCGTCCGCAGTTCGGCTGTCGCCCGCTCGTCGGTGCCCAGCCCGCTGCCGCACACCCACGCCTGCACCCGGCCGGCGTCGGTCGCCGTCTCGGTGGCGATCACCGATGGGTGCTGGTCGCGCACCGCGTCCGCCGCCGCGCCCGCGTAGCGGACCATGCCGGCCGGCCCGGCGAGCGCGCCGGCCGTGGACAGCAGTGCGGCGCCCCGGTAGGTCGCCGAGCCGGTCGCGACCCCGACCACCCCGCGCGTGTATTTGTCGTCGTTCGCGGTGGGCTGCGGCCACCAGGCCGCGATATCCTCAAGATCGGGTACCCGCAGGGCCGGCTCCCCGGGCACCGTCAGTCCGATGTCGACCAGCTCGACGAGTCCACTGTGCACAGCCCCGGCGCCGACCAGCAGGCCCGGCTTGAGCACACCGAAGGTCACCGTGACATCGGCGCGGACCGCGTCGCCCGGCACCGCGCCGGTGTCGGCGTCCACACCGGACGGCAGGTCGACCGCGACGACCGTGGGCCGCCCGCCGTCGGCGGCCCGGCCGTTGACTGCCTTTGTCACCAGCTTGATCGCGTTCTCCCGCAGCGCCCCCTTGCCGCCGATGCCGAGGATCCCGTCGACGATGAGGTCCACATCGGACGGAGCGGCGTCGGCGGTGCGCCCGCCGGCTTCCCGCAGTGCCTTGAGCCCCCCGGGGTGAGTGCGATCCGGCGCCAGTTGCACCGCGACCACGTCCACGCCCCGGCGGGCCAGCCGCGCCCCGGCGAAGAGCGCATCCCCGCCGTTGTTGCCCGCCCCCACGAGCAGGAGCACCCGCCGCCCGTACCCGCTGCCGAACCGGTCGTCGAGCACGGCCGCGCAGCGCCGCGCCAGACCCGCGGCGGCGCGCTGCATCAGGGCACCGCCGGGAAGCGTCGCCATCAGCGCCTCTTCGGCGGCGCGTACGCTCGCCACCCGCCAAGCCGACCTCATTTCGACCCCCTTGTGCGTTTGACCGGCACAACTTCCCGGCCCGTCGCGCTTGATCGGCACAACTTCCCGGAAGTTGTTGCCTCAGGCCCGTGCTATGGCAACAACCTCCGGGAAGTTGTGCCGGTTCGCGGGCCGCGAAGCGGGCCGATCAAGCCCGCCGGTCGGGCTGATCACGCTCCGCGACGATCATCGCGGACGCGATACCACCATCGTGTGACAGCGAGAGATGCCACCGGGTGATACCCCGCTGCTTGGCCTCCGCCGCGACCGTACCGGAGACGGTCAGCCACGGCCTCCCGTCCGGGTCGGTGACGATCTCGCAGTCGTGCCACTGGAGGCCGGATGGTGCCCCGAGCGCCTTCGCGACGGCCTCCTTGGCGGCGAACCGGGCCGCCAGCGACTCCGCCGACCTGCGGTTACCCGAAGCGGTCGTCAGCTCGGCCTCGGTGAACAGCCGCTCGCCCAACAACGGGGTACGGCTCAACGACTTGGCGAACCGCTCGACGAGTACGACGTCGATACCGACAGCAACGATCACGGATACACCCTGGCATGCCCTGCCCTAGCCCATTCAGCGGCCCCGCCGCAAGCCCTGTGTACGGCCGTGGCCCGGTTGTCCACAGGGCCCCACGCGACAGGCCGGTCGGCGCCTACCGTGCCGGACATGACCGCCACCGACTTCGCCGTCTCCGTCGTCGCCCTGCGCCGGGCCGGTGCCGAACTCGCCGATCTCACCGCCGTTCGCTCTTCGGCGCGGACCCCGGCGCCCGCCGTCGACCCCGGCTGGGCAACGACCGCCGCCCTCGACCCGGTCGTCGCGGCGGCCGCCGACTGCCTCACCGCGCTGGATACCCGGGTGCACGCGCTGACCGACGCGTTCGACACCGCCGCGCGGGCGTACGAGCGGGTCGACGAGGAGATCGCGGAGTCGCTGCGATGACACCGGCGCAGGTACGGGCGTTCCGGCCGGCGACCTGGCGGGCCGCGGCCACGCTCTGGCGGGCGCTCGCGACGGTACTGGCCGGCGAGGCCACCCGACTCCGTGGCCTGGCCGATCGGCTGGCCGGATCCTGGCGCGGCTCGGCGGCCGACGCCGCGCTGGCCCGGCTGCGGGCGCTGGCCCGTGCGTTCGACACCGCCGCCGCCGGTTGCCTGGCCGTCGACCAGGCGCTCGCGGAGTTCGCCGACCGGGTGGCACAGGAGCCTTCCGTCGAGGCAGCCATGCTCGCCGACGAGGCCGCCGCAGCCCGGCTGAACGCCGCCGCCGGTGCCTTCGCTGCCGGTGCCTTCGGTGCCGGTGCTGCTGGGGACGCCGGGGACATGGGGGACGCCGGGGACGCCGCGTCGGGCTGGCCGCCGCCGGGCGCCGATCCAGCCGCCGTCCGCCGCTGGTGGGACGCGCTGGCTGTGGCTGACCGCCGGTACCTGCTGGCCGAGCAGCCGGCCCGGCTGGGGGTACTCGACGGGGTGCCGGTCGACGTACGTGACCGGGCCAACCGGCTCGTACTCGCGGCGGCCGGGGACACACCCGCGCTGCGGGCCCTCCGCGCCCGGCTCGCCGCCGGTGACCTGCCCCGGGCGTACCTGCTCGGCTTCGACGCGTCCGGGGACGGCAGAGCGGTGGTCGCCATCCGCGACCCCGACCACACCGGCAACGTGTTGACCTACGTGCCGGGTACCGGGGCGAACGTCGGCGACCTAGGCAAAGGTGTACTGCTGCCGGCCGCCGACCGGCTCGCGGCCAGGGCCGGTCCGTCCACGGCGGTCGTGCTCTGGCTCGGGTATGACGCGCCGGACAACCCGGTCGTCGCAAGCTATCCCAGCTACGCCCGGCACGCCGAGGCCGCGCTGGACCGGTTCCAGGACGGGCTGCGGGCGACACACGACGCGACGCACGATGGCGCACGCGGGCACCAGACCGTCCTCGGGCACAGCTACGGCTCGACCGTCGTCGGGTACACCGCCCGCGACCGGGGCCTCGACGCCGACGACGTGATCTTCGTGGGCAGCCCCGGCGTCGGCGTGGCGCACGCCGGTGACCTCGGCGTGCCGGCCGGCCACGTGTGGGCGAGCACGGCACGGTACGACCCGATCCGGCTGACCGCGGCGGGACACGCCATCGTGGACTCGGCCGTCGAGGTACTGCGCCCGCCGGCCGGGCCGGACCTGTGGTTCGGCACCGATCCAAGCCGCGCCGACTTCGGCGGCCGGACCTTCGGCGGCGCGTCCGGGTCACCACTGCGACCGGTGGCGACCCACGACGGCTACTTCGACCCGGCCAACCCCGCCTTCGAGGCGATCGTCGGGATCACTCGACCGTGACCGACTTCGCGAGGTTCCGGGGCTGGTCGACGTCGTGGCCCCGGGCCGCCGCGATCTCGCACGCCAGCACCTGCAACGGCACCGTCGTCACCAGCGGCGCCAGCAGCGTCGGCGTGGGCGGCACGACGATCATGTGGTCGGCGTACCGGGCCACCGCGTCGTCCCCTTCTTCGGCGATCACCACGGTACGGGCGCCGCGCGCGCGTACCTCTTGGATGTTTGAAATGACCTTGTCGCGGAGTACACCCCGGCCGCGGGCGGACGGCACCACGCAGACGACCGGGGTGCCTTCCTCGATCAGCGCGATCGGGCCGTGCTTCAGCTCGCCAGCGGCGAACCCTTCGGCGTGCATGTAGGCCAGTTCCTTGAGCTTGAGCGCGCCCTCCAGGGCCACCGGGTAGCCGACATGCCGGCCGATGAACAGCACCGACCGGGCGCTGGCGAGGTCGCGGGCCAGCGCGCGGACCGGCTCCATCCGGGCCAGCACACGCTCCACTTCGGACGGTGTGGCCCGCAGCCGGTCGACCACGGCGGCCACCTCGTCGGCGTACATCACCCCGCGTACCTGCGCGAGGTGCAGCCCGACCAGGTAGCAGGCGACGAGCTGGGTGAGGAACGCCTTGGTCGACGCGACCGCGATCTCCGGACCGCCGTGGGTGTAGAGCACCGCGTCGGACTCGCGGGGAATGGTCGAGCCGTTGGTGTTGCAGATCGCCAGTACCCTCGCCTTCTGCTGCTTGGCGTGGCGCAGGGCCATGAGCGTGTCCATCGTCTCGCCGGACTGCGAGATCGCCACGACCAGCGTGGACCGGTCGAGCACCGGGTCGCGGTAGCGGAACTCGCTGGCCAGCTCGACCTCGCACGGGATGCGGGTCCAGTGCTCGATGGCGTACTTGGCGACCATGCCGGCGTGGTAGGCCGTGCCGCACGCCACGATGAAGATCTTGTCCACGTCGCGCAGGTCCTGGTCGGTCAGGCGGACCTCGTCGAGGGTGATCTCGCCGGTCGCAGCGAGCCGGCCGCGCAGCGTGTCGGCGATCGCCTGCGGCTGCTCGGCGATCTCCTTGAGCATGAAGTAGTCGTAGCCGCCCTTCTCGGCGGCCCGGGAGTCCCAGTCGATGTGGTAGTCGCGGCCCTCGGCAGGGTTGCCGTCGAAGTCGGTGATCTCGATACCGTCGCCGGAGATCAGGACGACCTGGTCCTGCCCCAGCTCGACCGCCTCGCGAGTGTGCTCGATGAACGCGGAGACGTCGCTGGCCAGGTAGTTCTCGCCGGTGCCGCGGCCGACCACGAGCGGCGAGTTGCGGCGGGCGCCGACGACCACCCCGGGGGTACGCACGTCGACCGCGAGCAGCGTGAACGCCCCATCGAGCTGGCGGCAGACCCGCCGCATCGCCTCGGCCAGTTCGAGCCCGTCTTCGAGTTCCACGGCCAGCAGGTGCGCCACGCACTCGGTGTCGGTGTCGCTGGCGAACTCGATGCCCCGGGACTCCAGGTCGGCGCGCAGCTTGCCGAAGTTCTCGATGATCCCGTTGTGGATCACGGCGACCCGGCCATCGTACGAGCGGTGCGGGTGCGCGTTGCGGTCGGTGGGACCGCCATGGGTGGCCCAGCGGGTGTGCCCGATCCCGGTCGTACCCGCGCCGAGCCCCGCCTCGGTGTCCTCGGCCAGCGCCTTCTCCAGGTTGGCGAGCTTGCCGGCCCGCTTCTCGGTCAGCAGAGCGCCGTTGACGACGGCGACGCCGGCCGAGTCATAGCCGCGGTACTCCAAGCGGCGCAGGCCGTCGAGCACGATTCCCAGCGCCGGGCGATCACCGGCGTAACCCACGATGCCACACATGGTCGCAGACGCTAGCAGAGTTTCGCGCACCGCGCCTGCTCGAAAACGACACTTTCAAGCAGCCTATTTGCTCGATCGGAGGACAGACGGCAGCGCTACGCCATGATCACAGAGAGTTTGTGTAGTCATAGCTACCCAAACTCTCCGTGATCATGGAAGCCGGAACGCTAGGTGAGCGACGACCGGATCTGGGCGCCGCCGTCGACCACCAGGGTCTGGCCGGTCAGCCAGGACGACTTCGGGCCGGCCAGGAACCCGATCGCCTCGGCGATGTCGGCCGGCTCGCCGATCCGGCCCAGCGGCAGCGCCTGCGAAAGCTGCTGCTCGAAGTTCTCCCAGAGCGCGCGCGCCAGGACGGTACGCACGACGCCCGGCGCGACCGCGTTCACCCGCACCTTCGGCGCCAGTTCCTGAGCGAACTGGCGGGTCAGGTGGATCACCGCCGCCTTCGTGGCGTTGTAGTAGCCGATCCCCGGCTCGGTCAGCAGCCCGCCCACCGAGGCGACGTTGACGATCGACCCACCGTGCTCACTCATGGACGCCCGCCACACCAGTTGCGTCCAGAGCACCACGCCGTACTGGTTGAGCCGGACGGTCTTCTCCGCCCGGACCGGGTCCAGGTCGACCATCGGCCCGAAGTACGGGTTGGTGCCGGCGTTGTTGACCAGCACGTCGATCCGGCCGAACCGGGCCATCGCGGCGTCCACGCAGGCCGCCGCCTGGTCCGGCTCGGCGGCGTGGGCGGCGTGTGCCAGGACCTCGATCTTGGGACAGGTCGAAAGCAGCGAACCGGCGACCTCGTCCAGGGCCTCCTGGCGGCGGGAGGTGAGCACGACGTTACAGCCCTCGGCGGCGAACAGCTCGGCGGTCGCCCGGCCGATCCCGCGGGACGCCCCGGTCACGATGACAGTACGGGTCTCCGACATGCGGCCACGTTACTACCGCCCAGTAGCCGGCTACCCGGCCGGGCTGGCCTCCCGTACCACGGTCGCGATCCGCTCCGCCGACTCCTGTGCGGTCTCCTGCGTGGCCGCCTCGACCATCACCCGGACGAGCTGTTCGGTGCCGGACGGCCGCAGCAGTACCCGACCGGTGCCACCCAGCTCCGCCTCCACCGCCTTCGCGACGTCGAGGACGGACGGTGCGACTGCCGCGGCGGCGCGGTCGCCCACCGGTACGTTGATCAGAACCTGGGGCAGCCGGTGTACCACCGACGCGAGCTGGGCCAGCGGCTTGCCGGTCGCCGCCATCCGGGCCATCAGGTGGAGCGCGGTGAGGATCCCGTCGCCGGTCGTCGCGTACGCCGGCAGGATCACGTGCCCGCTCTGCTCCCCGCCGAGGGCCAGGCCGCGCGAGCGCAGCTCCTCCAGCACGTACCGGTCGCCGACCTTGGTCTCCACCAGCCGGACCCCGGCGTCGGCCATGGCGAGCTTGAGGCCCAGGTTGCTCATCACGGTCGCCACCAGCGTGTTCTCGGTGAGCGTGCCGGCGTCCCGCATGGCCAGCGCGAGGATGCCCATGATCTGGTCGCCGTCGACCTCGTCGCCGTCGGCGGTGACCGCGAAGCAGCGGTCGGCGTCGCCGTCGTGCGCGATACCGAGGTGGGCGCCGTGCTCGATCACGGCGGCGCGCAGGCCGTCGAGATGGGTGGAGCCGCAGTTGTCGTTGATGTTGAGCCCGTCCGGCTCGGCGGAGATCGCGATGACCTCGGCCCCGGCCTGCTCGTACGCCTCGGGCGCCACCACCGACGCGGCGCCGTTGGCACAGTCGACCACCACGCGGATGCCGTCGAGCCGGTGCGGGGTCGCCCCGACCAGGTGGTTGATGTAGTGCTCCGGCCCGTCGATCAGGTCGTGTACCCGCCCGATCGCGGCCCCGGTCGGCCGTTTCCACGCGCCGGCGGACCCGCTCACCAGCGCCTCGATCTGGTCTTCGACCTCGTCCGGCAGCTTGTGACCGCCGGCGGCGAACAGCTTGATCCCGTTGTCCGGCATCGGGTTGTGCGAGGCGGACAGCATCACGCCGAGGTCGGCCATGGTGGCCCCGACCAGGTACGCCACGCCCGGCGTCGGCAGCACGTCGACGCGCAGCACATCGGCCCCCGCGCTGGCGAGACCGGCGACGACGGCCGCCTCCAGCATTTCCCCGCTGGCCCGCGGGTCCCGGCCGACGATGGCGCGGGGTGGATGCGTCTTGTCGCGTTCGGCGAGGACGTGCGCGGCCGCTTCGGCGACCGCCAGGGCCAACTGAGGGCTCAGGTCAGCGTTGGCGAGACCGCGAACACCGTCCGTACCGAAAAGACGACCCACTGAACCCTCCGTAGCACACTGCTCTTGCGAAACGGGCATGCCTGTCGAACAGCACAACGGCCGGACGCTCCCAGAGGAGTCGCCCGGCCGTTGTCAAGAGTCGACTGGCAAGGAGAGGAACTAGCGCTTCGAGTACTGCGGCGCCTTGCGGGCCTTCTTCAGACCGTACTTCTTGCGCTCGGTGGCCCGGGCGTCCCGGGTCAGGAAGCCGGCCTTCTTCAGCGCGGGCCGGTCGTCGCTCTCCCACTCGACCAGCGCGCGGGCGATCGCGAGACGCAGCGCGCCGGCCTGGCCGGTGGTGCCGCCGCCGCGCAGGTTGGCGTGCACGTCGAGGCTCTCGGCCTTCTCGGTCATCACGAGCGGCTCGCGGACCAGCTGCTGGTGCACCTTGCTGGGGAAGTAGTTCTCCAGCGTCCGGCCGTTGAGGGTGAATTTGCCGGTGCCCGGCAGCAGGCGCACCCGGACGATGGCCTCCTTGCGGCGGCCGACGGTCTGGATCGGACGGTCGGCGCGGCGGGCGCGGGTCGGAGCGGCCGTCGCGGTGGCCGCTGCCGGCGGAGCGGCCGTGGCGGTGGTCGTGGCGGTGGCCGCTGCCGGCGGGGCGGTCGGCGCAGTCGGCGCGGTGGTCGGGGCCGGCGTCTCGGTCGGCGCGGTGGTCGTAGCCGGCGTCGCGCTCGGCGTCTCGGTCGGCGCGGTGGTCGTAGCCGGCGTCGCGCTCGGCGTCTCGGTGGCGGCCGGCGACGGGATGGCGGTCTCGCTCAAGGTATCTCCTGCTTCGGCCGCGCTACTGCGCGATCTGCTTGATCTCGAACGGCACCGGCTGCTGCGCGGCGTGCGGGTGCTCAGGACCCGCGTACACCTTGAGCTTCCTGATCAGACGGTTGCCGAGCTTGTTGTGTGGCAGCATGCCCTTGACGGCCAGCTCGATCGCCCGCTCCGGCCGCTTGGTGAGCAGCTCCTCATAGCCGACCTTCTTCAGGCCACCCGGGTAGCCGGAGTGCCGGTAGGCGACCTTGGTCTGCCGCTTGTTGCCGGTCAGCGCGATCTTGCCGGCGTTGACGACGATCACGAAGTCGCCCGTGTCGACATGCGGCGCGAACGTCGGCTTGTGCTTGCCACGCAGGAGCGTCGCGGCGTGGCTCGCGAGCCGGCCCAGCACGACGTCAGAAGCGTCGATGACGTGCCAATGACGCTCAATCTCACCCGGCTTCGGGCTGTACGTACGCACAGGTCTACCTTCGTCTCGTCGGTTCGGATGTCGGGCCCGGCTGACAGCCGGCGGCGCCACGTCGAAGTGGGCGCACACCCGGCAAGCGTACCCGATCGAGGGGACGCCTCAGTCATCGCACAACAGCCGACCACGATACTCGTAGTCACCTGCACCGGTCAAAAAGACTCTAGGCCCGGGTCAGCGACCAGGTCCCGACCCCGGTCACGCCCGACGGTGGCCCGACGGTGAGCGTGCTGGCCGTGCACTCGTACGTGCTCTCCCGCAGCAGCGGCTGGATGTCGACGGTGCCTCCGGCCTGGTCGGTGCCCCCGGTGGCGAAGTCGGCGATCTTCACCTTGTCGACGACCCGGCTCTGCACGGGGCTGCTCAGGTCGACGGTGACGTCCACGTCCCGCCAGTCCACGGTGCCGACCGGCTTCCAGGTGCCCTTCGTCGCCATGCCGTCGTCGACCTGCACGTGGGCGGTCGCTTTGCCCCCGTACAGGAAACTGCCTTTGATCTCGGTGCCGTTGACCGCGGTGCTGAACGTGACCGGTTGCATCGACCCGAAGTCGGCAGTGGTTTTGCCGTCATGGGCGATCCGGAGCACGATCCCGCTGCCGCCGGACACGGTGCCGTGCGCGCCGTTGGCGTCGAACGTCGTGTCGGTGCCGGTCGTCCGCCAACTGCCGACGACGCATGAGTTGGTCACCCCACCGTTGGCGCCGTTGACCGCGTTTCCGCTGGCCGCGCCCGTGGATGAGCCGGACCGGCCGGGTGTCGCAGATCCGCTCGACCCGCTCGACGAGCAGGCCGCCAGCCCGAGGGTCAGCCCGACCGCGACGACGGCGAGTTTGGTGATCCGCATCGAAACTCCTCCCTACATCAATACGGTCCCCTTATACCCGTCCACCGAAGACAGCGAACCGCCAGGACTTATAAAAACAGTCGACGTCAACGAATCCCGCGGTACGCAGCCAATCACACTGCGCCTCGACCGGTGCCGGGTCGAGATGGTGGATGGTCAGGGCGGACACGATCGCGTGATATCCGTCGCCGGGTAGCGGGTCGGTGAGGTTGGCCACATGTACCCGATGCGTGACGCCGGTCAGCCGGCGCTCGGCCACCGCCAGCATGGCCGGCGCGGCATCCACGAGCGTCAGGTCCGTGTCGGGCACGGCCCGTGCGATGAGTCCAGCCAGGAGGCCGGTGCCAGCACCCAGATCGAGTACCCGCGGAGCCTCGACCTCGCGGAGCACGGCGGCCGTGGCAGCGACGGCCGTGCCGTAGAAGTCGTCGAAGCAGGGCACCAGCCGGCGTCGCGGCTCGTCGTACCCGGCCGCGACCGCGTCGAACAGACGGACCACCATGTGGACACCGCCTCTCATACGGTGGACACATCGCACCGTAGCCCGCGGCGTGTGGCCGATGTGAGCCCCTCTTAGCAGGTAGGAAACAATCGGGACGTCACTCCGAAACGACCCATCGGCACCCTTTGCGGATGAGGTTGGGTGCGGGGGCGGCCCGCTCGGCGCCATGATCAGGACCGACATCGAGCCGCTGACCGGATTCACCGTCGCCGTCACAGCGGACCGGCGGCGGGACGAACTGGCCGCGCTGCTCGAACGGCGCGGAGCGCGGGTGGTCCTCGCACCGGCGTTGCGCATCGTTCCACTCGCCGACGACACGGCACTGCGCCTCGCGACGCACACCTGCCTGGCCGGGCCGCTCGATGTGGCGATCGTCACTACCGGCGTCGGTCTGCGCGGCTGGCTGGAGGCGGCCGAGGGATGGGGGCTGGCCGAGCCGCTGCGCTCCCGGTTCGCGGCGAGCTACCTGGTCGCCCGCGGGCCGAAGGCGCGGGCGGCGGCACGGGCGGCCGGCCTGGTCGACGCGTGGGCACCCGAATCGGAAAGCGACGACGAGGTGCTCGACCATCTTCTCGACATCGGTGTGGCCGGCAAGCGGGTCGCACTCCAACTGCACGGCGAGCCGCAGCCCGAGTTCAGCGCGACGCTGCGGGACGCGGGCGCCGACGTGGTCGAGGTACCTGTGTACCGGTGGGCGCCGCCGCTCGACCCCGCCCCGCTGCGCCGGCTGGTCGACCTCACCGCGACCCGCCTCGTCGACGCGGTGACGTTCACCTCGGCGCCCGCGGTCGGCTCACTGCTGCGCGCCGCCGGGCCGGACGCCGACGCGGTACTGGACGCCCTCCGGGTCGACGTGGTGGCCGGTTGCGTCGGCCCGATGACGGCCGCCCCGCTCCGCCGCCGCGGGGTACCCGTGATCGAGCCGCCCCGGGCCCGCCTCGGCGCCCTGGTCCGGTGCCTGGTGGAGGAACTGCCCCGGCGGTCGCGCACGATCCGGATCGCCGGCACCGCGGTGACCCTGCGCGGGCACGCCGCCGTGGTGGACGGCACGCTCCGCCGGCTCGCGCCGGCCCCGATGGCGGTGCTGCGGGCGCTGGCCGACAGCCCCGGTCGGGTACTGTCCCGCGCCTCGCTGCTGCGCGCGCTGCCCAGGGGCGCCGACGAGCACGCGGTGGAGATGGCGGTGGCCCGGCTGCGCGCCGGGCTCGGTGGCACCTGGTACGTGCAGACCGTCGTCAAGCGCGGCTACCGCCTACGCGTCGACTAGCTCGCCTGACCAGCACAACGTCCCCGAAGCCCCATGATCGGCACAACTTCCGGGAAATTGTTGCCTCAGGACCGGGCTGAGGCAACAACTCGCCGGAAGTTGTGCCGATCATGTCAGGGCCAGCGACGACCAGCCGAAGTGGTCGATCGGGCCCCGACCGGCGCCGATCTTCCAGTCGGCCGCGTCGGAGATCGCCCGGCTGACGAAGCTCTTCGCCCGGGTGATCGCGTCCACCGGGCTGTCCCCGTGCGCGAGCCGCGCCGCGATCGCCGTCGCGAACGTCGCTCCGCTGCCGTACGTGTTACGCGAGGTCAACCGGGGTGCGTGCAGCATGCGTACCGAGCCGTCGACCCAGACCGCGTCGATCGCCTCGTTCCGGCTGACGAAGTCGCCACCGGTGATCACCACGTACCGGGGGCCGCCCGAGGCGAGTTGGCTGGCCGCGCCGGCCATGTCCGCCGGGCTCACCACCTGCCAGCCGAGCAGCTCAGACGCTTCCTCCCGGTTCGGCGTGACGATCATCGCGTACGGGAGCAGCCGCTCCAGGCTGCCGATGATCCCCTTACGGGCGCCGGTCGCGGCGTTGAGCACCGGGTCGACCACGAGGTTGGGCAGCACGCCGGTCCGGGCCCGCGCGGTCACCGCCGCGCAGGCGTCCGCCGACGCGAACGCCCCGGTCTTCACCGCCGCCACCGGTACGTCGTCGAGGATGGCGGTGAGCTGGGTCGAGACCACGCTGCCGGGAATGGCGTACACGTCCTGGGTGCCCCGGGTGTTGCGCGCGAACACCGAGGTCACCACCGACGTCCCGTACACCCGGAGGGCGGCGAGGGTACGCAGGTCGCCTTGGACGCCGGAGCCGCCGACCGAGTCCGAGCCGCCGATCGTCAGGACCACCGGTGGTGTCATACAAGAAGCGTTAGCAGAAATCCGGGCCTCAGTCCCACACCGGATCGGGTGACTCCGCGACCTCGCCATCGCCACGAAACACCACGAACCGGTCAAACGATCGGGTGAACCAGCGGTCGTGGGTGACCGCGATGACCGTACCCTCGAACGCCGCGAGCCCCTCCTCCAGCGCCTCGGCCGACGCCAGATCGAGGTTGTCGGTCGGCTCGTCGAGCAACAGCAGCGTCGCGCCGGACAGCTCCAGCAGCAGCACCAGGAACCGGGCCTGCTGACCACCCGACAGGCTGCCGAACCGCTGCTCCGCCGCCCCGGCCAGCTCGTACCGCGACAGCGCGTTCATCGCGCCGTCCCGGGCCAGCCCGGCCCGCCGCTCGTCACCCCGCCACAGAATCTCGACCAGCGTCCGGTCGACCAGGTCAGGGCGGTCGTGGGTCTGCGAGAAATGCCCCGGCCGCACCCGCGCGCCGAGCCGTGCCTGCCCGCCGTGCTTCACCTCGGCGAGCAGCCGCCCGTCGACCGGCGCGTGCTCGGCGTCCGGGTTGGTGCCGCCGCGCGCGAGCAGCCGCAGGAAGTGCGACTTGCCGGTGCCGTTCGCGCCGAGCACCGCGACCCGGTCGCCGTACCACAGCTCCAGGTCGAACGGGTAGGTCAGGCCGTCCAGCTCCACCTGCTCGCACATCACCGTGCGCTTGCCCGTCCGGGCGCCCCGCAGCCGTACCTTGATCTGCTGATCCTTCGGCGGCAGCGGCGGCGGCCCGGCCTCCTCGAACTTGCGCAGCCTGGTCTGTGCCGCCTGATACCGGGAGGCCATGGCGTCGTTGTAGGCGGCTTTCTGCTTGTACATCAGCATCAGCTCGCGCAGCTTCTCGTGCTCCTCGTCCCAGCGCCGCCGCCGTTCTTCGAGACGCTCGTGCCGCGCCACCCGCGCCTCATGCCACGAGCCAAAACCACCAGGGTGTACCCACGCCGACCCGCCCTCGACGGCCACCACCCGATCGGCGGTCTGGGCCAGCAGTTCCCGGTCGTGCGACACGTACAGGATGCTCTTGCCGCTGTCGACCAGCCGCTTCTCCAGCCACCGCTTTCCGGGCACGTCGAGGAAGTTGTCCGGCTCGTCGAGCAGCAGCACCTCGTCGGTGCCGCGCAGCAGCAACTCCAGAGCGAAGCGCTTCTGCTGGCCGCCGGAGAGCGTGCGGACCGGACGCTCCTTTGTGGACTCCCAGGGCTGGTCGAGCACGGCCACGCTGACGGTGTCGAAGAGCACCTCGGCGTCGTACCCGCCGATCTCACCCCAGGCGGTGATCGCGTCCGCGTACGCGATCTGCGCCTTCGACGCGGCCTTGCTGAACTTGCCGTTGCGACGCTCGGCGAAGTGCATGGCCTCCTCGGCGCGTGCCACCTGCGCGGCGGCCGAGCGCAGCGGCCACTCGGCCAGCCCGAGGGCCAGCTCCGCCACCGTCGTCTCGTCGCCGATCATGCCGATGAACTGGCGCATCACGCCGAGGCCGCCGGATCGACCGACGCTGCCCTCGCGGACCGGCAGGTCACCCGCGATCATCCGGAGCAGCGTCGTCTTGCCCGCCCCGTTCGGCCCGACCAGCGCGACCTTCACGCCTTCGCCGACCCGGAACGACACGTCCGCGAAGAGGACCCTGCCATCGGGCAGCGTGTGCCCCACCCCGGCGACGTCGACGTACCCCATGGGTCAGGAATTCTCCCGGGTACCTCTGACATTGTCGCCCCGGTTTACCCGCAGCACCCGGTAGCCCTTCTGGCTGGCGTGCCGGTCCGCCGCCCAGCCGCGCTCGCTCAGCCAGCGCTGGAGCGAATCGGCGCCCAGGTTGCGGGAGACCACCAGCCAGGCGACCCCGTCGTCGGTGAGCCGGGGCAGCCAGCTGTCGAGCAGCGAGTGCAACTCCTCCTTGCCCACCCGGATCGGCGGGTTGGACCAGATCTCCGCGAACCTGACCTGCTCCGGCACCTCGGTTTTGATGTTGAGCCCCAGGTCGGCGGCGTTGCGCCGGACCAGGTCGAGCGCCCGGGCGTTCACGTCCACGGCGTACACGGTCGCCTTCGGCGCGGCTGTCGCCAGTACCGTCGCGATCGGCCCGTACCCGCAGCCCAGGTCGAGCAGGGCACCGGCGGTATCGGACGCCGGGCGCGGCGCCTTGTGCAGCAGGACCGAGGTGCCGAGGTCGAGCCGGTCCGGCGAGAAGACTCCGCTGTCCGTGGTCAACCGGTACGTGTGGCCGTCCAGTTCGAACTCGATCCGGCGTTCCCGCTGTGGCGCCGACGGCTCGGCCGTGTAGTAATGCTCCGCACTCACGACTGGCATTCTCCTCCGGCGTCTGGCCTGCGACGACGCCGGTACCGTCGACCCGTTCCCGCGCCCTGTCCCCCATATGTGCACGTCCCGATGCACGCGTACGTCGGCTAACCTGTGCCACATGACGTACGGGATGCAGCCACGACGAAGACGCTGGTCGTCTGACTCGTCCCGGCGTGACAACGATCAGGACGACGCCGAGAACTGGCTCGCCGGCATCCGCCCCGATCCCGCCGACAGCGACGCGCCGGATGCCTTCAGCGCCCAACGGGAAGACTCCGGTCCAACCTGGCCGGAGCCGGATCCGCCGGCGTCCCCGGTCTCCCCGCCCGCGCCTTCCGGCCCCGGCTTCGGTGGCCCGGGTGTCGGTGGCCCGGGTGTCGGTGGCCCGGGTGTCGGTGGCCCGGGTGTCGGTGGCCCGGGTGTCGGTGGCTCCGCTCCGGAAGAGCGGGCCGGCCGGCACAGCCGGCACGAAGATCCGGAGCCACCGCCTTCCGGCCCGCGGTTAAGTCGCCGCCGGAGGGTCGCCGACGAGCCGCCGAGCTGGCCGCCGATCGACCCGACCGGCGGTGACCCACGGGAGCGCCCCGAGTATGGCGAGCCGGGCCAACGAACCGGCGGTAATGCCTTCGGCTCGGTCCCGCCGCAGCAACCCGCGCCACCCGCTGGCCGCGCGCGCCCGATGGGCCAGGCCCGACCCGCTGAGCCGCCGCACCGCGACTTCCCGCCCGGTCAGGGCCCGGCGGGCGCGGTCCCGCCGGGAAACCCGATGCCTCCTCGTGGAGCGGCTTCCGCTGCCGGGCCGGTCTCGCCTGGTGGCCCGGTCTCGCCTGGTGGCCCGGTCTCGCCTCGTGGCCCGGTCTCGCCTCGTGGCCCGGTCTCGCCTCGTGGCCCGGTCTCGCCTCGTGGCCCTGTTTCGCCGGGCGGCCCGGTTGACCCCGGCATCCCGCGCGGCGGGTCCGACTCGCCGTCGCGGGGCATCCGCGCGGTCGCAAAGCCCCCGCCGCCCCGCGACTGGCAGTCGTCGCAGCCGCCACCGCCCGGTGGCTGGTCGCCATCTCCTCCCGGCCTGCCAACCGGCGCGCCCGGCCAACCGCCGCTGGAGGGCGGCCGGCGGCCGGCCCAGTCCAACGGCCGCCATCCTGAGTGGACACCGCCAGCGGAGAGCTGGTCGACCGCGCAGCCGGCCGGCCCGCAGCGCCCCGCCGACCCGCGGCCGGGTGGTCCGCAGCCTCCCGCCGCGAGTCCGCCACCCGCCGATACCCGGTTCGGTGGCCGCGCGCCGGCCGACCCGCGCGGCGAACCACCCGCCGATACCCGGTTCGGTGGCCGCGCGCCGGCCGACCCGCGCGGCGAACCACCCGCCGATACCCGGTTCGGTGGCCGCGCGCCGGCCGACCCGCGCGGCGAACCACCCGCCGATCCACGCGGCGGTCCGCCCGTCGATCCACGCCGCGAGCCACCGGCCGATCCACACGGCGGGCCGCCCGTCGATTCGCGCTGGGCCGCTCCCCAACCGCCGCCGCCGTTCGATCCGCATGCCGCCCCACCGCAGGGGCTGGCCCCGCCGCAGGGGCCGGCCGGACCGCAGGGGCCGGCCGGACCGCAGCGGCCGGCTGGGCCGCGGCCGCCGACGATGGGCCGGCGAGCCGCTCAGGAAGCACCAACGAGCCACTGGCCCGCGCCCGAGACACCGACCACCGGCCGCCGCGCCGTACCCGAATCGCCCACCACCGGCCGCCGGGCGGCGCCCGAGCCGGCCTGGGGGGACAACGGCGCGCCGAGCGGCCCGACCACGCCGGCGTCCGAGCAGTTCTGGCCGTCTCAAGGTCAGCCGTGGGACCCGAACGCCTCCGTGCCGAGCAGCCGCGCGACCGTCGATCCGGTGCGCCCCGGTGCCACGCCCGGCTTCCCGCCCGCTACCGGATCTGTCCCCGCCGACCCGCCCACCCGGGGCCGTCGCCGCGCTCCCGAGCCGGACGAGCCGCCCACCGGCAGCCGGCACGGTTCCGAGTTCTCCGCCCGCGCCTCGGTAGCGGTACCGGCCGCACCGCCGATGCCGCCACCGGCCGCGCCCGCGACACCGCCAGGCATCGCGAGGCCGCCAGCCGGACCGACCCCGCCCGGCGTGGCGCGACCGCCGGCCGGACCGACCCCGCCCGGCGTAGCGCGACCGCCGGCCGGACCGACCCCGCCCGGCGTAGCGCGACCGCCGATGGGACCGACCGCTCCCGGTGTCGCGCGACCACCCGGCGGCCCGACCGCGCCTCCCGGCCCGCCGGGCGCCGCCCCACACCGGGCCTCCGCGGCCGTACCGGTAGCTCCCGAACTACCCAAGCCGGCCGCCCCGGAGCTTCCGATCGAGCCGGCACCCCCCACGCCACCGGGCCGCCCCGCCGGCACCGCCCGGGTCGCGCCGGCCGGCACGGCACGGGTACCGGCTGGCTCGGCCCGGATACCAGGCGACCCACCGACGGGCTCGGCCCGGGTACCAGGCGACCCACCGACGGGCTCGGCCCGGGTACCGGGCGACCCGTCGACGAGCACTGGCTTCCCGGCAAACCCCGACGAGTTATGGGGCACGGCGGAGCCGACCAGCGCACGCCGGCGTAACCGCGGGGAACGCGCCCTCCAGGATCCGAACCGCCGCCGCCCCTCCAGCGCCGTGAACGGCAGCCCGAGCGGCCCCATCGGCACTTCGACGGGTCCGGTAACCAGGGGCACCGGCGCCGTCGCGAAGCCGGCCGACGGCGAGTCTGGCCACTCGCGCCGCTGGCTGACGATCCTCAGCGCGGTCGGCGTGGTCGTGGTGCTCGCCGTGTGCGGGCTGGGCGGGTACTTCATGATCAATAGCGACCGGGGACGGCCTACCACCCCGTCCGGCGCCAAGATCAACGCGGTCAAGGCACGCGACATCTCCACCCGAGACGTCGATCCGGCCCCGCTGACCGAGCAGGAGGTGTTCCCGGCGGCGCAGATCACCGCGGGCGCCGCCACGTACCAGGTGCTGAAGACCCAGGCCGGCGACTGCCCGAGCGCCGCGACCGACGACCTCGCCAAACTGCTCACCCAGTTGGGCTGCTCGCAGGTCGTTCGCGGCACGCTGAAGTCCCAGGACGGGCAGTTCCTGATCACCGCCGGCATCTTCAACCTCAAGGACGAGGCCAGCGCCAATCAGGCGTACGAGCAGATCAAGCCGACGCTCGACGCGCAGAAAGGCCGCTTCACCGGGCTGCCGGCCGGCGACGGCACGGAGGCGATAGTCCGGGCGCCCACCACGCTGGGCTGGCATCCGCGGGGGCATTTCCTCGCGTACTGCATCGTCGCGCGCGCCGACAGCAAGCCGATCGACGCCAACGACGCCGCGTCCAAACAGGTCATCTCCGACCTGGTAGAGGCGCACCTGCGGGACACCGTCATCGGCGCCCGCGCGGTCGTGTCGCCCCCGCCATCACCCAAACCCGGCGGCTGACCCGGCAACCCGCAAGATCGTGTCGATCTTCACGCCGGGCCGGCCACGCGCAGCCGGCGCGTCGCCTCGGCCCGCCCGGCGTACTCGGCCGGATCGTCCGGGTAGGCGACCGCCACCAGCGTCAGCCCGTGTGCCGGCGCGACGCTGACCTCGCTCGCGCGTTCCCGCCGGTGCAGCAGGCTCGCCGGCCAGGTCGCCGGCCGGCGCCCGTCGCCGGCCCGGAGCATGGCACCGACCAGGCTGCGCACCATCGCCTGGCAGAAGGCGTCCGCCTGCACGGTGGCGACCAGGACCCCGTCCGGTTCGCGCCGCCAGTCCAGCCGGGTCACCGCTCGTACCGTGGTGGCGTTCTCCTTGCGCCGGCAGTACGCGGCGAAGTCGTGCTCGCCGCGTAACCCGGCCGCGGCGGCGTTCAGGGCGTCCAGGTCGAGCGAACGGGGCCACGCCAGGGTGTCGTGGCGGCGGAGCGGATCGGCGCCGTAGGGGGCGTCTGTGACCCGGTACCCGTACCGGCGGGACAGCGCGGAGAACCGGGCGTCGAACGTGTCCGGAACCGGCCGTACGGCGAACACCCGGGCGTCGTCCGGCAGCAGCCCGGCGAGGCGGCGCACGACCGTGTCCGCGAGCGGTGACCAGGCCGCGTCCGGTACGTCCACATGGCACACCTGGCCGGTGGCGTGTACCCCGGCGTCGGTACGCCCGGCGACGGTGAGGCCGGTCGGCGCGCCGAACAGCTTCTCCAGCGCCTCCGACAGCACACCGGCGACCGTCCGGCGTCCCGGCTGGACAGCCCAGCCGGAGAAGCCGGTGCCGTCGTAGGCCAGGTCGAGGCGCAGCCGCACGGTACCCCTTAAACGAGCTTGGGCGCCCACCGCGATGCGTGGGCGCCCAAGCGAAACCGGTCAGGACTTGTCGGAGCCGTCCTCGTCCGCGGCCGGCGTCGCGGCCAGGGTCCCCTCGGACGCCGCCACCGGAGCGATCGACGTGGCCGACGCCGGCGCCGTGTCCTCGTCTTCGCCGGCGAGCGCGGCGACCGCCTCGGTCTTTGCCGCCTTGCGGGCGCTGGCCTTGCTCGGCTTGGCCGGCGCGGCCTCCACCAGCTCCTCGACCAGCTCGATGATCGCCATCGGGGCAGCGTCGCCCTTGCGCGGACCGGTCTTCACGATCCGGGTATAGCCACCGTTGCGGGTGGCGAACCGTGGCGCGATCTCGTCGAACAGCGCGAACACCACGTCCTTGTCCCGCACCACCGTGAGGACCCGGCGGCGCGAGTGCAGGTCACCGCGCTTGGCGCGGGTGATGAGCTGCTCGGCGAGCGGGCGCAGCCGCTTGGCCTTGCTCTCGGTGGTTTGAATCTTGCCGTGCTTGAACAGCGATGTGGCGAGGTTGGCCAGCATCAACCGCTCGTGCGCGGGGCTGCCGCCGAGGCGGGGACCCTTGGTGGGCGTGGGCATCGTCCTAGCTCCTAGTCCATCCCGCCGCGGCCGGCCAGCCCGACCGCGGCGGCAAGCGGTTTACAGCTGCTCGGTCTCGCGGTAGTCGTCGTCGTTGTAGTCCACCTCGGCGAACGAGTCCACGACATGCGCCGGGTCGAACGTCGGGGCGGAGTCCTTCAGGCCGAGGCCCATGCCGGCGAGCTTCATCTTGACCTCGTCGATGCTCTTCTGCCCGAAATTCCTTATATCGAGCAGATCGGCCTCGGTGCGCCCGATCAGCTCGCCGACCGTGTTGATGCCCTCGCGCTTGAGGCAGTTGTACGACCGGACCGTGAGGTCCAGCTCCTCGATCGGCAGGGCGAGGTCGGCGGCCAGCTGAGCGTCCTGCGGCGACGGACCGATGTCGATGCCCTCAGCGGTCTCGTCCAGCTCCCGGCACAGGCCGAACAGCTCGACCAGCGTCGAACCGGCCGAGGCCAGCGCGGTACGCGGGGTGATCGACGGCTTCGCCTCGACGTCGATGATCAGCCGGTCGAAGTCGGTGCGCTGCTCGACACGGGTCGCCTCGACGCGGTACGTCACCTTGAGCACCGGCGAGTAGATCGAGTCGATCGGAATGCGCCCGATCTCCTGGCCGGACTGCTTGTTCTGCGCGGCGGTCACGTATCCGCGACCCCGCTCGACGGTCAGCTCCATGTCCAGCCGGCCCTTGGCGTTGAGCGTCGCCAGCTTCAGGTCCGGGTTGTGCACCGAGACGCCGGCCGGGGGCTGGATGTCGCCCGCGGTCACGTCGCCGGGACCCTGCTTGCGCAGGTACATCGAGACCGGCTCGTCATGCTCGGAGCTGACGCACAGCTCCTTGACGTTCATGACCAGCTCGACCACGTCCTCCTTGACCCCGGGGATCGTGGTGAACTCGTGCAGGACGCCATCGATCTTGATCGACGTCACTGCCGCGCCCGGAATGGACGACAGCAGGGTACGCCGCAGCGAGTTGCCGAGCGTGTAACCGAAGCCCGGCTCCAGCGGCTCGATGGTGAACCGGGACCGGGTCTCGCTGAGGGACTCCTCCGAGAGACTCGGTCGCTGAGAGATGAGCACTTGCTTTCCTCCTACGTCGGGCGCCCGCTATATGACGCCAACGTTTTTGTTGGGGGGCGGGTGCCCCCCAACAACGATTACTTCGAGTAGTACTCGACGATCAGCTGTTCCTGGATCTGGGTGTCGATCACCTGCCGCGCCGGCAGCGTGTGCACCAGGATCTTCATCTGGCTGGGGATCGCCTCCAGCCAGGCCGGAACAGTCCTGCTGCCCGCCTGGGCGTTCGCGATCACGAACGGGGTCAGCTCGCGCGACTTCTCGCGTACCTCGACGATGTCGTGCTCGCGGACCCGGAACGACGGGATGTCCACCTTCTTGCCGTTGACCAGGAAGTGGCCGTGCTTGACCAACTGCCGGGCCATGTCCCGGGACTGGGCGTACCCGGCCCGGTAGACCACGTTGTCCAGCCGCGACTCCAGGATCTGGAGCAGGACCTCGCCGGTCTTGTTCGGCTTGCCGACGGCCTCCTCGTAGTACCCGCGGAACTGCTTCTCCAGGATGCCGTACACCCGGCGAGCCTTCTGCTTCTCGCGCAGCTGCAACAGGTACTCGGTCTCCTTGGGCCGACCACGGCCGTGCTGCCCGGGCGGGAAGGGACGCGACTCGAACGGGCACTTCGGCCCGTCGCACTTGCTGCCCTTGAGGAACAGCTTCATCTTCTCGCGACGGCAACGACGGCAGTCAGCGCCGGTGTAACGCGCCATGGTCAGACCCTCCTACGCTTCGGCGGACGGCAGCCGTTGTGCGGCTGCGGCGTGACGTCGGAGATCTGCCCGACCTCCAGACCGACCGCCTGCAACGAACGGATGGCGGTCTCCCGGCCGGAGCCAGGGCCCTTGACGAAAACGTCCACCTTGCGCATCCCGTGCTCCATCGCCCGGCGCGCGGCGGCCTCGGCGGCGAGCTGCGCGGCGAACGGCGTCGACTTCCGCGAGCCCTTGAAGCCCACCTGGCCGGCGGAGGCCCAGGAGATCACCGCCCCGGTCGGGTCGGTGATGGAAACGATCGTGTTGTTGAACGTGCTCTTGATGTGCGCCTGACCGTGCGCGACGTTCTTGCGTTCCTTGCGCCGGACCTTCTTGACGGCTGCGGTGCCGGACCGTGCCTTGGGTGGCATCTGTGTATGCGCTCCTAAGTCTTCTTACTTCTTGCCGGGCTTCTTCTTGCCGGCGACCGTGCGCTTGGGACCCTTGCGGGTACGCGCGTTGGTGCGGGTCCGCTGACCACGCACCGGCAGGCCACGGCGGTGCCGGATCCCGGCGTAGCAACCGATCTCCACCTTGCGCCGGATATCGGCGGCGACCTCGCGGCGCAGGTCACCCTCGACTCGGAAGTTGGCCTCGATGTAGTCACGCAGCTGGACGATCTCCTCGTCGGAGAGGTCCTTGGCGCGCTTGTCCGGGTTGACACCGGTCGCCGTCAGCGCCTCCTGGGCGCGGGTGCGGCCGATGCCGAAGATGTACGTGAGCGCGATCTCCATCCGCTTGTCGCGGGGAAGGTCGACGCCGACTAGACGTGCCATGTGCGGGCGTACTCCTCGTGGTTACGGCGGAGGTCTGTGCCCGCCCCATCCCGCCTGCCCGGGCGGGCCCCGGCCTCCGACCGGGGGTCAGCCACGAGGCGCCGAACGCTATCGGCGTCGCGATGCTCGCGGCTGGGACGAGCCTGTATCGAGTTGGACTAACCCTGGCGCTGCTTGTGGCGGGGGTCGGCGCAGATGACCATCACCCGGCCGTGCCGGCGGATGACCCGGCACTTGTTGCAGATCTTCTTGACGCTCGGCTTGACCTTCACGGTGTGTGCCTTACTCCCAATCCCCGCCTCGCCGCGGGCTCGCGCCCAGGACTCAGCAGGGAACCGACCATTATTCGAGCTCTGCCTCCGCACGCCGTCACCGCGCCGCGAAGCGGCGGGAACAACGGTCGGCCCGACCGTCAGCTCACTTGTAGCGATAGACGATGCGCCCGCGGGTCAGGTCGTAGGGAGACAACTCCACCACAACCCGGTCCTCGGGCAGGATGCGAATGTAGTGCTGACGCATCTTGCCGCTGATGTGGGCCAAGACCTTATGGCCATTGGCGAGCTCGACCCGGAACATTGCGTTCGGGAGAGGCTCGATTACCCGGCCCTCGATCTCGATGGCCCCGTCTTTCTTCGGCATGTCCTCCGCTACCTGACGTCGGGACTGGTTGGCTGGCACACATCGTCTTTCACGGGCGTCTTTCGACACCCGAGCCAGCCGCGGTATCTGGCCACCCACCGAAGCGCAGGGCGGGCACGCCAGACCAGACGCTGTGCGCCGACTGGCCAGTCTACGCGCGGTAGGTAGCCGACAGCAAACCGGGTCCGAGCGCACCCGCGGTCGGGCGTGTCACGCGGTACGCATAGACAGCCGCTGACCTGTCAGCGGGCCCTCCGCTCGCGCCGGTAGTCACGGTAGTCACGACGCTGCTGGCGCTTCACGTCTTTGTCGGCCAGCTTCTGATGGCCGGTGCCGGTGGCGAGGCCGGTGATCGTGCCGGCGAGCAGCACCGCGCCCCACGGCAACATGACCCAGACCGGCCAGTAGTTGGCGTTGCTGCCGCCCAGCACGGTCGCCAGCCAGATCGCGTTGATGATGAGGCTCACCGTGATCCAACTGCTCCAGGTCGCGATCACCCAGCGTGGGATCCCGCGGCGCTGCTGCGGTGCCTGCGCCGTTGGGGGCTGCGGCGCGGCAGCGGCATGCGGAGGCCTGGGTACGACCTGAGCCTGATCCAGTCCGGGCAGGTCGGCCAGTTGCTTGTCGAGGTCGCCATAGGTGACCGCGCCATATGTCTCCTTGAGCCGGTCGTCATACTCGTGCAGCGACAGCCGACCCTCGTCCAGCGCCTTCTTCAACAGGTCCGCCACGAACTGCCGGTCAACATCGGCCGCGCGCAGTTCTTCCCGCCGGTCCGCCACGACCCGCCTCCCCGCCGTGAAAGTCTTGCTTGCGAGCATGCCACGCCGGACCAAGGCGGGCCACGCCTGGCGGCGTCTCAGGCCTGAGCGGTCGACTCCGCCCCGGCCGCCTGGGCGACCAGCGGGCCGAGCCGCTCCTGGCCACCGTCGGGCGCGGTCAGCACCCATACCCCGTCGTCCATGAGCGCGATGGTGTGCTCGACATGTACGGCGAGGGAACCGTCGGCCGTGACCACGGTCCAGCCGTCAGCGAGTTCGACCGTCTTCGCCCGGCCGAGCGTGAGCATCGGCTCGATCGCGATACACAGCCCGGGCACCAGCGCCGGCCCCCGACCGGGGCGGCCGTAGTTGAGCACGAACGGGTCCTGGTGCATCTCGCTGCCGATGCCGTGGCCGCCGTACCCCTCGACGATCCCGTACCTGCCGGCCTTGCGGATGGCGGACTGGATCGCGAACGACACGTCGGTCAGGCGGCCACGCCCCGATCGCACACCACGCGCCGCGGCGGCGATGCCCGCCCACATCGCGTCCTCGGCGGCCGCCGCCATGCGGAGCACATCCGGGCGTACCGCACCGACCGGAACGGTGATCGCCGAGTCGCCATGCCAGCCGTCGACGATCGCCCCGCAGTCGATCGAGATGATGTCGCCGTCGCGCAGTACCGCCCGGGCGTTGGGGATGGCGTGCACGATCTCACTGTTGACCGACGAGCAGATGGAGGCCGGGTAGCCCTGGTAGCCGAGGAAGGACGGGATCCCGCCGCCGGCCCGGATGGTCGCCTCGGCCAGCGCGTCGAGATCGGCGGTGGAGACACCGGGCGCGACCGCCTCGCGAAGCTTGTCCAGGGTCGCCGCGACGAGCAGACCGGCGGCCCGCATCTTTCCGATCTGGGCCGGCGTCTTGTATTCGATGTCCCATTCCCGCTGGCGCATGCTTGCTCCGCTTGCTCAACCGCCGTACGAGCGGAGCGCGTCTATCGCGCGCACGGTGACGTCCTCTACCGGCCCGGTGGCGTCGATGCCGACCAGCTTGCTCTGCGCGCCGTAGTAGTCGACCAGCGGCGCGGTGTCCCGCGCGTACACCCGCAGCCGCTCCGAGACCGTCTCGGCCTTGTCGTCGTCGCGCTGGAACAACTCGCCGCCGCACCGGTCGCAGACGCCCTCGCGGGTCGGCGCGTCGAACTCGACATGCCAGATCTTGCCGCAGCCCCGGCAGGTTCGCCGCCCCGACAGCCGCCGGATCACCTCGTCGTCGTCGACCACGAGCTCCAGCACCAGGTCGACGCCGGAACCGTAGTCGGCCAGCAACTTGTCCAGCGCGACGGCCTGGGGAACCGTACGCGGAAAGCCGTCGAGCAGGAACCCGTCGGTCGCGTCGGAGTCGGCCAACCGGCCACCTACCATGTTGATGGTCACCTCGTCCGGCACCAGATGACCGGCGTCCATGTACCTTTTGGCCTCGACGCCGAGCGGGGTGCCCTGGGCCACGTTGGCGCGGAAGATGTCGCCGGTCGAGATCTTGGGCACGGCGAGGTGTGCGGCGATGAACTCTGCCTGGGTCCCCTTGCCCGCTCCCGGAGGACCAACCAGCACCAGCCTCACGCGCATGCCCCCGGCTCGCCTGCCGTGGCCGACCTGCTCACCTGAGGAATCCCTCGTAGTTACGCTGCATCAACTGGCTTTCGATCTGCTTTACGGTCTCCAGACCGACGCCCACGATGATCAGCACGGCGGTGCCACCGAACGGGAAGTTCTGCTTGTTACCGCCGACGAAGGAGATGAACAGGTTCGGCAGGACCGCGATCACGCCCAGGTAGATCGCACCGGGCAGAGTGATGCGGCTGAGGATGAAGTCGAGGTATTCCGCGGTCGGCTTGCCGGGGCGGATGCCCGGAACGAAGCCGCCGTACTTCTTCATGTTGTCGGCAACCTCGGTCGGGTTGAAGGTGATCGACACGTAGAAGTACGTGAAGAACAGGATCAACAGGAAGTAGGTGCCGATGTAGTACGGCCCGTTGAGGGCGCTGTTCTGCACGTAGTGCCGGTCGATCCACAACACGATCTCGTTGCTGGTCCGGGTCTTCTGGCTCATTAGCTGGATGATCAACTGCGGCAGGTAGAGCAGCGACGACGCGAAGATGACCGGGATGACGCCGGCCTGGTTGACCTTCAGCGGGATGTAGGTCGACGTGCCGCCGTACATCCGGCGGCCGATCATGCGCTTCGCATACTGCACCGGAACCCGGCGCTGAGCCTGTTCGAGGAAGACCACGAACGCGATGACGAGGATGCCGATACCGAGGACGGCGAAGAACTTGTAGACGCTGTTCTGCCAGATCTGGATGCCCTCGGTGGGGAGGCGGGCGGCGATCGAGGTGAAGATCAGAACGGACATGCCGTTGCCGATGCCGCGGTCAGTGACCAGCTCGCCGAGCCACATGATGACACCAGTGCCGGCCGTCATCGTGATCACCAGCACCGACACGACCAGCCACATCGGCAGCTTCTTGGTGTCCGGCACGATCGGGAAGTCGTCGCACTGGTTCTGGAAGAGCTGACCGGAGCGGGCCAGCGCGACGAACGCCGAGGACTGCAGGATCGCGAGGCCGAGCGTCAGGTACCGGGTGTACTGCGTGATCTTGGCCTGGCCGGCCTGGCCCTCCTTGCGGAGCTGCTCCAGGCGCGGAATCACCACGGTCAGCAGCTGAAGGATGATGCTCGCGGTGATGTACGGCATGATGCCCAGCGCGAACACGGACAGTTGCAGCAGCGCCCCGCCGGAGAACAGGTTCAGCAGGGTGAAGATGCCCGAGGTGTCGGTGGAGTTGACCCGCTCGATGCACTTCTGCACGTTCGTGTAGGACACGCCCGGGCTGGGCATGGTCGCGCCCAGCCGATAGACCGCGATCATCGCGACCGTGAATATCAGCTTTTTGCGCAGGTCAGGCGTCTTGAACGCGCTGATGAAGGGGGATGACACGGGTTCCTCCTGCGCCAAAGCGTCCGCCGGTGCGGCGGAGTATCGACCTCGTCACGGGCCCACCGGACGAGATCGGAGTCGGATGCGTACGAGTGATGTTCCGGAACGGACTCTAACAGCACGCGCGCGTGGCATCACGCCCGCGCATACCTGGCACCACTGGACGCCCAGCGCGACGCAACGATCTCCGACCGCGAAGCCGTGGCCTCGCGATCGGAGATCGTACCTGATTTCGGCTGGGCGCCATTCGTCAACGGGCTCGCGTCAGGACTGCTCGCCGGGCACACGGGCCGAGCCACCGGCGGCCGAGATCTTCTCCCGGGCCGAGGCGCTGAACGCGTGCGCGGTGATGTCCAGGCGGACCCCGCCCAGGTCGCCGGTGCCGAGCACCTTGACCGGGTGGCCCCTGCGGACCGCACCGGCCTCGGCCAGCTCAGCCGGACCGATCTCGCCGCCGTTCGGGAACAACTCGGCGAGGCGGTCCAGGTTGACGACCTGGTAGAAGACCTTGAACCGGTTCTTGAAGCCTTTGAGCTTCGGCAGCCGCATGTGGATGGGCATCTGCCCACCCTCGAACGACGCCGGGATGTTCTTGCGGGCCTTCGAACCCTTGGTGCCGCGGCCGGCGGTCTTGCCCTTGGAGCCCTCGCCGCGGCCCACCCGGGTCTTCTCGGTCCGGGCGCCGGGCGCCGGCCGCAGGTGGTGAACCTTGATCGTCATGGGACTACTCGACCTCCTCGACCCGAACGAGATGGGTCACGGTCTGGATCATGCCCCGGATCTCGGGACGGTCCTCCTTGACCACCACGTCGCGGATCCGCTTCAGGCCGAGCGTCCGCAGCGTCTCCCGCTGGTTCTGCTTCGACCCGATCTCCGAACGTACCTGGGTCACCTTGAGCCGAGCCATGTCAGACCCCCAACCCGGCCCGGGTGGCGAGCATCGCGGCCGGGGCCACGTCCTCGACCGGCAGGCCACGACGGGCGGCCACGGCTTCCGGCGACTCGAGCCTCTTCAGGGCGTCGACGGTCGCGTGCACGATGTTGATCGCGTTCGACGAGCCGAGGCTCTTCGACAGCACGTCGTGGATGCCGGCGCACTCCAGTACGGCGCGCACCGGGCCGCCGGCGATGACACCGGTACCGGCGCTGGCCGGCTTCAGCAGCACCACACCGGCCGCGTCCTCGCCCTGCACGGGATGCGGGATCGAGGCGGCGATCCGGGGCACCTTGAAGAAGTGCTTCTTGGCCTCCTCGACGCCCTTGGCGATCGCCGCCGGCACCTCCTTGGCCTTGCCGTACCCGACGCCGACGGTGCCGTCGCCGTCGCCCACCACGACCAGCGCGGTGAAGCTGAACCGGCGACCGCCCTTGACGACCTTCGCGACGCGGTTGATCGCCACGACCCGCTCGAGATGCGGGGTCTTCTCGGCCGGCGCGTTGCCCCGGCCGCCGCCTTCCCGGCGGTTGTCGCGGCGGCCGCCACCCTCGGTGTTGCCGGACCCGCCGCCCCTTCGCTGTTGACCTGGCATTAGGGGTTCCTTCCTAGAGTTCGAGTCCGGCTTCGCGGGCGGCATCGGCAAGCGCGGCGATCCGCCCCGCGTACTTGTTGCCGCCACGGTCGAAGACCACTTTGCCGATACCCGCGGCCTTGGCCCGGTCGGCCAGCAGGGCACCGACCTTGCGGGCCACGGCGCTCTTGTCGCCGTCGGTACCGCGGATCGACGCGTCCAAGCTCGAAGCGGAGACCAGCGTGTGGCCCTTGGTGTCGTCGACCACCTGCGCGGTGATGTTCCGCAGCGAGCGGGTGACCACCAGGCGCGGACGCACCGAGGTGCCGCTGACGTTCTTGCGTACCCGGAAGTGCCGGCGTGCCCGCCCGATGCGGCGCGCCCCGGCGGTACCGCCGGAGTTGCGGCGCTTGAGCAGCGTGGCGGTCATTTCTTACCTGCCTTCCCAGCCTTGCGACGAATGACTTCGCCCTGGTACTTCACGCCCTTGCCCTTGTAGGGCTCCGGCGGCCGGATCTTGCGGATGTTCGCGGCGACCTCGCCGACGAGCTGCTTGTCGATGCCCGCGACGTGGAACAGTGTCGGCCGCTCGACGGTGAACGTGATGCCGTCGGGGGCAGCGACCGTCACCGGGTGCGAGAAGCCGAGGGCGAACTCCAGGTCGTTGCCCCTGGCCTGGACCCGGTAGCCGGTGCCCGCGATCTCCAGGCTCTTACGGTAGCCGTCGGTGACGCCGACAACCATGTTGGAGATCAACGTGCGGGACAGGCCGTGCAGCTCCTTGGCCCGGCGCTCGTCGTTCGGCCGGTTCACGTGCAGCTGGCCGTCGTCGCCACGCTCCGCCTTGATCGGCTCGGCCAGCGTGTGGCTCAGCGTGCCCTTCGGGCCCTTCACCGTGACCGTCTGGCCCTGGATGGTGACATCGACGCCGGTGGGTACCGGAATTGGCTTACGTCCGATTCGCGACATTGCAGACCTTCCTCACCAGACGTAGGCGAGGACTTCCCCGCCCACCCCTCGCTTGCGGGCCTGCCGGTCGGTGAGCAGCCCCTGGGACGTCGAGATGACGGCCACGCCCAGACCGCCGAGGACGCGCGGAAGCTCGGCCGCCTTGGCGTACACCCGCAGGCCGGGCTTGGAGACACGCCGGATGCCGGCGAGGCTGCGCTCCCGGTTCGGGCCGTACTTCAGCTCGACGATGAGGGTCCTGCCGACGACGTCGGCCTCTGGCTCCTGGACGGCCCACGCGGAGACGTAGCCCTCGGACTTGAGGACCTCGGCGATGTTCGCCTTGATCTTCGAGTAGGGCATCGTCACCCGGTCGTGGTACGCCTGGTTGGCGTTGCGCAGACGGGTCAGCATGTCTGCGATCGGATCGGTCATGGTCATTGCTTGTCAAACCCTTCTCGCCGCGGTTCCCGCATCGGGCCTTCGGCGAAGCGAGTGGTCATTACCAGGAAGCCTTCGACACACCGGGCAGCTCGCCGCGGTGCGCCATCTCGCGGATGCACACCCGGCACAGGCCGAACTTGCGGTAGACCGCCTTCGGCCGCCCACACCGCTGGCAGCGGGTGTAGGCGCGTACCTGGAACTTCGGCTTGCGCGCCGCCTTGAGGATCAGCGCCTTCTTGGCCATGGATCAGCTCTCCTTGAACGGGAAGCCCAGCAGCTTCAGCAGCGCCCGGCCCTCGTCGTCCGTCTTCGCGGTGGTCACGATGGTGATGTCCATGCCCCGCGGCCGATCGATCCGGTCCTGGTCGATCTCGTGGAACACCGACTGCTCGGTGAGCCCGAACGTGTAGTTGCCGTGGCCGTCGAGCTTGCGCCCGTCGAGGCCGCGGAAGTCGCGGATCCGGGGCAGCGCGATCGACAGCAGCCGGTCGAGGAACTCCCACATCCGGTCGCCACGCAGCGTGACCTTGGCCCCGATCGGCATGCCCTCGCGCAGCTTGAACTGCGCGATCGACCGGGTGGCCCGCCGGACCTGCGGCTTCTGGCCGGTGATCGTGGCCAGGTCCCGGACGGCACCGTCGATGAGCTTGGCGTCGCGGGCAGCCTCGCCGACACCCATGTTCACCACGATCTTGACCAGACCGGGCACCTGCATCGGGTTGCCGTACTTGAACTGCTCGCGCAGCTGGCCGATGATCTCGGACCGGTACCGCGTCTTGAGCCGCGGCGTGGTCTTCTCCGGAGTCGCAGTCGTCATCACAGGTCCTTACCGTTGCTGCGCGCGACGCGGACCTTCTGGCCGTTGTCATCGTGCCGGTAGCCGACCCGGGTCGGCTTGCCGTCGGAGTCGAGCACCATCACGTTCGAGACGTGGATGGATGCCTCCTGGGTCACGATGCCGCCGGTCTTGGCGCCGCGCTGGGTGGTGCGGATGCGCGTGTGCTTCTTGACCCGGTTCACGCCCTCGACCAGGACCCGGTCGAGCCTCGGGTAGGCGGCGATGACCTTACCCTTGGCGCCCTTGTCCTTGCCGGCGATGACGAGAACCGTGTCGCCCTTTTTGATCTTCACGGTCTACAACACCTCCGGGGCGAGCGAGATGATCTTCATGAACCGCTTGTCCCGCAGCTCACGGCCGACCGGGCCGAAGATACGGGTGCCACGCGGGTCACCGCCGTCTTTGATGATCACGGCGGCGTTCTCGTCGAAGCGGATGTACGACCCGTCGGGCCGCCGCTTCTCCTTCGCGGTACGCACCACGACGGCCTTGACCACGTCGCCCTTCTTCACACCGGCGCCCGGGATCGCGTCCTTGACCGTGGCGACGATGACGTCGCCGATACTCGCGTAGCGCCGACCCGAGCCACCGAGAACGCGGATGCACAGAATCTCGCGGGCACCCGTGTTGTCGGCGACTCGCAGTCGCGACTCCTGCTGGATCACGTCAATCTCCTGGTTGTCTGCCGGTTCTCCACCGCCCGGTGGGCGAGCGGCGAAGCCTGGCGGAACTTATGAATCCCTGACGGAACTCACTTGGCCTTTTCGAGGATCTCCACGACCCGCCAGCGCTTCGTGGCCGACAGCGGCCGGGTCTCCATCAGCAGCACCCGGTCGCCAGTGCCGCACGCGTTCTGCTCGTCGTGCGCCTTCAGCTTGCTGGTGTGCCGCATGACCTTGCCGTACAGCGGGTGCTTGACCCGGTCCTCGACCTCGACGACCACGGTCTTGTCCATCTTGTCGCTGACGACGAGGCCCTCCCGGACCTTGCGCCGCCCGCGCTCCTTCGTCTGGTTCGCTTCTGTCATGACGCCACCTCAACCGGCGCGGCCGAGAGACCCAGCTCCCGCTCACGCATGATCGTGTAAACCCGGGCGATCTCCCGCCGGATGACCTGCAACCGGCCGTGGTTCTCCAGCTGGCCGGTAGCCGCCTGCACCCGGAGGTTGAACAGCTCGGCCTTGGCCTCACGCAGCCGCGTGACCAGCTCCTCGTCGGAGAGTTCGCGCAGCTCAGCGGCCTTGGTGCCCGCTGCCATCAGCCCTCAGCCCCTTCGCGTGTAACGATGCGGCATTTCATCGGGAGCTTGTGGATCGCACGGCGCATCGCCTCACGCGCGATCGACTCGTTCGGGAACGACATCTCGAACAGGATCCGCCCCGGCTTCACGTTGGCCACCCACCATTCGGGCGAGCCCTTACCGGAACCCATCCGCGTTTCGGCCGGCTTCTTGGTGATGGCCTGGTCCGGAAAGACCGTGATCCACACCTTGCCGCCACGACGGATGTGCCGGGTCATCGCGATACGCGCGGACTCGATCTGCCGGTTGGTGACGTATGCCGGTTCGAGCGCCTGGATGCCGAACTCGCCGAAGCTGACCTTCGTGCCACCCTTGGCCGCACCGCTGCGGTCCGGGTGGTGCGGCTTGCGGAAGCCCTTTGGGGGCTTGCGCGGCATCAGCATTGTTCAGCCCTCCTGCTGCGTTTCTGCGGGGGCGGCCTCGGCCGGGGCCGGGCTGGTCTCCGCCGGCCGCTCCGCGACGCTTGAGCTCGCGGCCTGTGCGGCAGCGGCCGCGCGACCCGCCTCGGTGCCACCCGCGGTCGTACCCGAAGAGCCCGAACGGCCGCGGCGCGGACGCTCGGGACGGTCGCCACGGTCGCGGCGGCCTCGGGGCGGGGCCGACTCGGGCGGCGCCTCGCGGCCCGGCACGGCGTCACCCTTGTAGATCCAGACCTTCACGCCGATCCGGCCGAAGGTGGTACGTGCCTCGAAGAAGCCGTACTCGATGTTGGCCCGCAGCGTGTGCAGCGGCACCCGACCCTCGCGGTAGAACTCGGTCCGGCTCATCTCGGCGCCGCCGAGACGGCCCGAGACCTGCACCCGGATGCCGCGTACCAGCGGGTTCTTCATCGCCGACTGCATGGCCTTGCGCATCGCGCGACGGAAGCTCACCCGGCTGGACAGCTGCTCGGCCACGCCCTGCGCGACGAGCTGCGCGTCCGACTCGGGGTTCTTCACCTCGAGGATGTTGAGCTGTACCTGCTTGCCGGTGAGCTTCTCCAGCTCGCCCCGGATCCGGTCGGCCTCGGCGCCCTTGCGGCCGATGACAATGCCCGGCCGGGCGGTGTGGATGTCGACCCGGACCCGGTCGCGCGTGCGCTCGATGTCGACCTTGGCGATGCCGGCCCGCTCCAGGCCCTTGGACATCATCCGGCGGATCTTGACGTCCTCGGCGATGTAGTCCTTGTAGAGCTTGTCGGCGTACCAGCGGGACTTCCAGTCGGTGCTGATGCCGAGCCGGAACCCGTGCGGGTGGACTTTCTGACCCATTACTCGGTCTCCTCCTCGGCCGCCGTCGCTGGCGCCGTCTTGTTCGCCGCCTCCGCGGGCGCGGCCTTGGCTGGCGCGTCCTTCGCGGCCTTCGTGCTCTTGGCCGGCGCCGCCTTGGTACCCGCCGCCTTCGTCCCCGCGGCCTTCGTCGCCTTGGCCGGGGCGCGCCGGGTCTGCGCCGGCGGGACGCTCTCGACCACGACCGTGATGTGGCAGGTGCGCTTGCGGATCCGGTACGCCCGGCCCTGCGCCCGCGGCCGGAACCGCTTGAGCGTCGGGCCCTCGTCGACGAACGCCTCGCTCACGAGCAGCGAGTCGGGGTCCAGCCGCTCGTTGTTCTCGGCGTTGGCGACCGCGCTCGCGAGCACCTTGTACACCGGCTCGCTCGCCGCGTGTGGCGCGAACTGCAGCACCGTCAACGCCTCGTTCGCGGGCAGGCCGCGGACGAGGTTGACCATGCGGCGCGCCTTCATCGGCGATACGCGAACGTACCGCGCAACGGCTCGGGCGCCCGGAAGCACCGGAGCTGCCTTGGTTGGCATCGCTGTCCCCTGTCGTTCCTCGGCCCGCCTAGCGGCGGCGGCTCTTTCGGTCGTCCTTCTCGTGACCCTTGAACGTGCGCGTCAGGGCGAACTCGCCGAGCTTGTGCCCGACCATCGCCTCGGTCACGAACACGGGTACGTGCTTGCGCCCGTCGTGCACGGCGATCGTGTGGCCGAGCATCTCGGGGACGATCGTCGAGCGCCGTGACCACGTCTTGATCACGTTCTTGGAATTCTTGGCGTTCTGCGCATCCACCTTCTTCAACAGGTGGTCGTCGACGAACGGCCCTTTCTTCAAGCTGCGAGGCATCTTCTATAGCTCCCTTAGCCGCGCTTCCGGCTGGCGTAGCGGCGGCGAACGATCAGCCGATCGCTCGGCTGGCCCTTGCGACGGGTACGGCCCTCGGGCTTGCCCTGCGGGTTCACCGGGTGGCGACCGCCGGAGGTCTTGCCCTCACCACCACCGTGCGGGTGGTCGACCGGGTTCATGGCCACACCACGGACGGTCGGGCGCTTGCCCTTCCACCGCATCCGGCCGGCCTTACCCCAGCTGATGTTCGACTGGTCGGCGTTGCCGATCTCGCCCACCGTGGCCCGGCAGTACACCGAGACGCGGCGGATCTCACCGGACGGCATGCGCAGCGTGGCGTAGTCGCCTTCGCGGCCCAGCAGCTGGATGCCGACGCCGGCCGACCGGGCCAGCTTGGCACCGCCGCCGGGGCGCAGCTCCACGCCGTGGATCGTGGTACCCACCGGGATGTTGCGCAGCGGCAGGTTGTTGCCCGGCTTGATGTCGGCGCCCGGGCCGGACTCGACCCGGTCGCCCTGGCGCAGGCCCTGCGGGGCGAGGATGTACCGCTTCTCGCCGTCCAGGTAGTGCAGCAGCGCGATGCGGGCGGTCCGGTTGGGGTCGTACTCGATGTGCGCGACCTTCGCCGGTACGCCGTCCTTGTCCACCCGCCTGAAGTCGATCACGCGGTACTGGCGCTTGTGGCCGCCGCCCTGGTGGCGCGCGGTGACCTTGCCGTGGGCGTTGCGACCACCCTTGTTCGTCAGTGGGCGCAGCAGCGATTTCTCCGGCGTCGACCGGGTGATCTCGGCGAAGTCGGAGACGCTGGAGCCGCGACGACCGGGCGTCGTGGGCTTGTACTTGCGGATAGCCATTGTCTATAACCCCTCAGCTGACCGGGCCGCCGAAGGCCTCGATCCGGTCACCGTCGGCGAGCTTGACGATCGCCCGCTTCGTGTCCTTGCGCTTGCCCCAACCGGTCCGGGTGCGCTTGCGCTTGCCCTGGCGGTTGAGCGTGTTGACGGTCAGGACCCGAACGTTGAAGATCTGCTGGATCGCGATCTTGATCTCGGTCTTGTTCGCGTCCGGGTGCACCAGGAACGTGTACCAGTTGCGGTTGAGCTCGCCGTAGCTCTTCTCGGAGACCACCGGCGCGAAGATCACGTCCCGCGGGTCGGCGACTGTGCTCACTGCTGACCCTCCTTGTTGGCCACGCTCAGGAACTCCTCCAGCGCCTCGCTGGTGAAGATGACCTCGTCGGCGACCAGCACGTCGTACGTGTTGAGCTGGTCAGCCGCGATCAGGTGCACGGTCGGGAGGTTTCGCAGGCTCAGCCAGTTGACCTCGTCGGCCCGGCCGAGCACGACCAGTACCTTCTCGGTCTTGGCCACGGACCCGAGCACCCGCAGCGCGTCCTTGGTCTTCGGGACATCGCTGTCGACAAAGGTCTGCACCACCGACACGCGGCCCTCACGGGCCCGGTCGGACAGCGCGCCACGTAGCGCGGCGGCCTTCATCTTCTTGGGGGTGCGCTGGCTGTAGTCGCGCGGCACGGGACCGTGGACCACACCGCCGCCGGTGAACTGAGGCGCCCGGATCGAGCCCTGGCGGGCCCGGCCGGTGCCCTTCTGCTTGTACGGCTTCCTGCCGCCGCCGGCGACCTCGCCGCGGGTCTTCGTCTTGTGCGTACCCTGGCGGGCCGCCGCGAGCTGCGCGACCACGACCTGGTGCATCAGCGGGATGTTGGCCTGCGCATCGAAGATGCTCTCCGGCAGCTCGACCGAGCCGGACGGGCTGCCGTCGATCCCGATCACGTCCACAGTGCTCACTTCGCCGCACCCCCAGTCAACGCCCTGGCCTTCGCCGCGGAGCGCAGCAGGATCAGGGCGCCTGTGGGGCCCGGCACCGCGCCGCGGATGAGGACCACGTTGTTCTCCGGATCGACCGCCTGGATGGTCAGGTTCTGCACGGTGTAGCGGACGCCACCCATGCGACCGGCCATGCGGACGCCCTTGAAGACCCGGCCCGGCGTGGCGCAGGCGCCGATCGAGCCGGGCGAGCGGTGCTTGCGCTCGACGCCGTGGCTGGCACGCAGGCCGTGGAAGCCGTGCCGCTTCATGACACCCGCGAAGCCCTTGCCCTTGGTCCGGCCGGTGACGTCGATCAGCTCGCCGGCCTCGAACGCCTCGACCGTGACCTCCTGGCCGAGCGTGTACTCGCTGGCGTCGGTGGTGCGCAGCTCGACGATGTGCCGGCGGGGCGCCACGCCGGACTTGGCGTAGTGCCCGGACTTCGGCTTGTTGACCTTGCGCGGGTCGATGGCACCGTACGCGAGCTGAACGGCGCCGTAGCCGTCCTTGTCGGGGGTGCGGACCTGGGTCACGACGCACGGGCCGGCCTGCACCACGGTCACCGGGACAACACGACCGTTGTCCCAGACCTGGGTCATGCCGAGCTTGGCACCCAGGATCCCCTTGACTTGCCTATCCATAACGTCGTGCCCCTAAAGCTTGATCTCGATGTCGACGCCAGCCGGCAGGTCGAGCCGCATGAGCGAGTCGACCGTCTTGGGGGTCGGGTCGATGATGTCGATCAGCCGCTTGTGCGTGCGCATCTCGAAGTGCTCGCGCGAGTCCTTGTACTTGTGCGGCGATCGGATCACGCAGTAGCGGTTGATCTCGGTCGGCAGCGGCACCGGGCCCGCGACCTGCGCCCCGGTACGCGTCACCGTCTCGACGATCTTCCGTGCCGAGGAGTCGACGACCTCGTGGTCGTAGGCCTTGAGCCGGATGCGGATCTTCTGTCCCGCCATGGTGGCTTCTGTTCCTTCTCTCAAGCCGCTGCTGGTGGAGGCTTCGCGGCCTCCGGTTTTCGACCGGTCGTCACCGGTCTCCGACCCCCGCGGTCGGGCGTGTCGCGGCCGAGGGCCAGGCTCCGCCCCGACCGGATCTCCGGCTGTGGAGGCTTTGGATGGCCCTTGGGCGCCGCGCGCCCGGCTGCGGAAGCGAGACGCCTCGCGGGATGCACTCCCGCCGGGCGCCGCGCGAGGCGGCCGAGACACTCTAACAGAGCAGTCTCGACCGCCCGCAACGCAACCTATTCAGTATGCCGCAACCAGGACGGCAATGTGAAATCGGGTAGGAAACGTCACTTAATGATCTTGGTGACGCGCCCCGCGCCCACCGTCCGACCACCCTCGCGGATGGCGAACTTCAGGCCCTCCTCCATGGCGATCGGCTGGATCAGCGAGACCGACATCGAGGTGTTGTCGCCGGGCATGACCATCTCGGTGCCCTCAGGCAGCGTGACCACGCCGGTGACGTCGGTGGTACGGAAGTAGAACTGCGGCCGGTAGTTCTGGAAGAACGGGGTGTGCCGGCCACCTTCCTCCTTGGAGAGGATGTAGACGGTGCCCTCGAACTCGGTGTGCGGGGTGTTGGACCCCGGCTTCACCACGACCATGCCGCGCTCGACGTCCTCGCGCTTGATACCGCGAAGCAGCAGGCCGACGTTCTCACCGGCGCGCGCCTCGTCGAGGATCTTGCGGAACATCTCGATACCGGTGCAGACGGTCTTCATCGACTTGGGCTTGATGCCGACGATCTCGACTTCCTCGTTCGGCTTCAGCACGCCACGCTCGCAGCGGCCGGTGACGACCGTGCCGCGACCGGTGATCGTGAAGACGTCCTCGATCGGCATCAGGAACGGCTTCTCGATGTCGCGCTCCGGCTGCGGGATCGACTCGTCGACCGCGTCCATGCAGCTCCATGAGCTTGTCGGCCCACTCCGCGTCGCCCTCGAGCGCCTTGAGCGCCGAGACGCGTACGACCGGCAGGTCGTCGCCCGGGTACTCCTGGCTCGACAGCAGCTCGCGGACCTCCAGCTCGACCAGTTCGAGCAGCTCCTCGTCATCGACCATGTCGCTCTTGTTGAGCGCCACGACGATGTACGGGACGCCGACCTGGCGGGCCAGCAGGACGTGCTCACGGGTCTGCGGCATCGGGCCGTCTGTCGCCGCTACCACCAGGATCGCGCCGTCCATCTGGGCCGCGCCGGTGATCATGTTCTTGATGTAGTCGGCGTGACCCGGGCAGTCGACGTGCGCGTAGTGCCGCTTGTCGGTCTGGTACTCGACGTGTGCGATCGAGATCGTGATGCCACGGGCCTTCTCCTCCGGCGCCTTGTCGATCTCATCGAACGGCGTGTACGGGTTGAGGGCCGGCATCTTGTCGTGCAGCACCTTGGTGATCGCCGCGGTAAGCGTCGTCTTCCCGTGGTCGATGTGACCGATGGTGCCGATGTTGACGTGCGGCTTAGTCCGCTCGAACTTCGCCTTCGCCACTGGTGTCCTCCTGTGGACTTCTTGGTTCGCTCCGCACGGCGCTTTCTGGCTCCGCCGGACTTGTAGTCGACCTGGGTCTTGCGGCCGGAAAGCCTCAGGCCCGGTGATGCAGCCTGCTCCGACCCCGGACAGGTCGTCTACCCACCCCGTGTCGCCACGGGGCGGATCGACTCACTCTCCGGTCGCCTTCGCAATGATCTCCTTGGCGACGTTCGCGGGAACCTCGTTGTAGGAGTCGAACTGCATCGAGTAGCTCGCCCGGCCCTGGGTCCTCGACCGCAGGTCGCCGACGTAGCCGAACATCTCCGACAGGGGCACCAGGGCCCGGACGACGCGGGCGCCGCCGCGCTCCTCCATGGCCTGGATGATCCCGCGTCGGGAGTTGAGGTCGCCGATGACGTCGCCCATGTGGTCTTCCGGGGTGACGACCTCGACGGCCATCATCGGCTCGAGGAGCGCCGGATCGGCCTTGCGGGCCGCTTCCTTGAGCACCATCGAACCGGCGATCTTGAACGCCATCTCGGACGAGTCGACCTCGTGGTACTGCCCGTCGAGCAGCGTCAACTTCAGGCCCACCAGCGGGTACCCGGCGAGCACGCCGTACTGCATCGCGTCCTGGGCGCCGGCGTCGACCGAGGGGATGAACTCCTTCGGGATGCGACCACCGGTCACCGCGTTGACGAACTCGTACGTCGCGCCGTCAGGCCCGACCGGCAGCGGTTCCAGCTTGACGATGACCTTCGCGTACTGGCCGGAGCCACCGGTCTGCTTCTTGTGGACGTAATCGATCTTGTCCACCGGCCGCCGGATGGTCTCGCGGTAAGCCACCTGGGGCTTGCCGACGTTGGCCTCGACGTTGAACTCGCGGCGCATCCGGTCGACCAGGATGTCCAGGTGCAGCTCGCCCATGCCGGAGATGACCGTCTGACCGGTCTCCTCGTCGTTGCGGACCCGGAAGGTCGGGTCCTCCTCGGCGAGGCGCTGGATCGCGGTGCCCAGCTTCTCCTGGTCGGCCTTGCTCTTCGGCTCGATCGCCACGTCGATGACCGGCTCCGGGAACGTCATCGACTCGAGCAGGACCGGGTTGGCCGGGTCGCTGAGGGTGTCGCCGGTCGTGGTCTGCTTGAGACCCTGGACGGCGATGATGTCGCCCGCCTGCGCGACCGCCCGCTCCTCACGCTTGTTCGCGTGCATCTGGTAGATCTTGCCGATGCGCTCCTTGCGGTCCTTGGTCGAGTTGATGACCTGGGAACCGGCGTCGAGCTTGCCGGAGTAGAGCCGCACGTACGTGAGCTTGCCGAGGTGCCGGTCGGTCTGAATCTTGAAGGCCAGCGCGGAGAACGGCTCCTCCACGGACGGCCTGCGCGAGATCGGCGTCTCCCCGTCGGTCGCCACGCCCTCGATCGCCGGGATGTCCAGCGGCGACGGCAGGTAGTCGACAACGGCGTCGAGCATGGGCTGGATGCCCTTGTTCTTGAACGCCGAGCCACACAGGACCGGGTTGGCCAAGCTTCCGATCGTGGCGCGGCGGATGCCGGCCTTGATCTCCTCGGCCGAGATCTCCTCGCCCTCGAGGTACTTGATCATGACGTCGTCGTCGACGTCGGCGAGCGTCTCCAGGAGCTTCTCCCGGTACTCGTTCGCCTGGTCCACGAGGTCGGCCGGAATCTCCTCGACCGCGTAGTCCTCGCCCTTCTTGGTCTCGCCACGCCAGGTCAGCGCGCGCATACCGATCAGGTCGACAACGCCGATGTGGTCATGCTCGAGGCCGATCGGGATCTGCAGGACCAGCGGCGTCGCGTTGAGCCGCTCGACCATCATGTCGACGCAGCGGAAGAAGTCCGCGCCGGTGCGGTCGAGCTTGTTGACGAAGCACATCCGCGGCACGTGGTACTTGTCCGCCTGGCGCCACACGTTCTCGGTCTGCGGCTCCACACCCGCGACGCCGTCGTACACCGCGATCGCACCATCGAGCACCCGCAGGTTGCGCTCCACCTCGACGGTGAAGTCGACGTGGCCCGGCGTGTCGATGATGTTGATCGGGTGGCCCTTCCACTCGACCTTGGTCGCAGCGGAGGTGATGGTGATACCGCGCTCCTGCTCCTGCTCCATCCAGTCCATGACGGCCGCGCCCTCGTGGACTTCACCGATCTTGTACGTGATACCGGTGTAGAACAGGATGCGCTCGGTCGTCGTGGTCTTACCGGCATCGATGTGCGCCATGATGCCGATGTTGCGGAGCTTGGCGAGGGCGGCGTCTGCGGCAGCCACGGTGATCCCTACTTCGTCTCGTTGGTGTGGTGTTACCAGCGGTAATGTGCGAAGGCCTTGTTGGACTCCGCCATCTTGTGTGTGTCCTCGCGCCGCTTTACCGCGGCACCGAGGCCGTTGCTCGCGTCGAGCAGCTCGTTCATCAACCGCTCGACCATGGTCTTCTCCCGGCGGGCCCGCGAGTACGTGACGAGCCAGCGCAGTCCGAGGGTGGTGGCCCGGGGCGGGCGCACCTCGACCGGCACCTGGTAGGTGGCGCCACCGACACGGCGGCTGCGCACCTCGAGGGTCGGCTTGACGTTGTCCATCGCCCGCTTGAGCGTGACAACCGGGTCGGTGCCGGTCTTCTCCCGGCAGCCTTCGAGCGCCTCGTACACGACGCGCTCCGCCAGCTGGCGCTTGCCCTTCAGCAGGATCTTGTTGATCAGCTGGGTGACCAGCGGTGAGTTGTACACCGGGTCGGCGATGAGCGGCTTGCGCGGCGCGGGGCCCTTACGCGGCATGTCAGCTCTTCTCCTTCTTCGCGCCGTAGCGGCTGCGGGCCTGCTTGCGGTTACGCACGCCCTGCGTGTCGAGCGAGCCACGGATGATCTTGTAGCGGACGCCGGGGAGGTCCTTCACCCGGCCACCACGCACCAGCACGATCGAGTGCTCCTGCAGGTTGTGCCCGACACCGGGGATGTACGCGGTGACCTCGATCTGGCTGGTCAGCCGGACCCGGGCCACCTTGCGCAGCGCGGAGTTCGGCTTCTTGGGCGTCGTCGTGTACACACGCGTGCACACGCCGCGCCGCTGAGGGCTCCCCTTCAGCGCCGGCGTCTTCGTCTTGCTCGTCTTCGCCTGGCGGCCCTTGCGGACCAGCTGCTGGATTGTGGGCACCGGGTTCCTGTCTCCCTTCGGCCTCGCGGCCGTGCCGTTGTCGGTGCTGTTCTTCTGTGTCGTTCCGGTCTTCGTGCTGGTCATCCGTGGTGCGATCCGCCGGTCGTGGGCGTTGGCGCCGGCCCGTTTGGACCTTCGCCGACCCCCGCGGTCGGGCGTGTCGTCTGGCGCGCGGATTTCCGACTCAAATATCAAGCCGGATTCCCGGGGCCGCGCCACAGCGTCGGCTGAAACCAGCGCGGGCGCACGCACGAGTTGCCCGGCAAAGACCGGGCACGAGGGGAAAGAGTACCCACCGTGTGCACGCAGGTCAAAACGGGGTGCCCTGCCTGACTGATGGTGAGCCTCTTCACCAGCAAGACTACCCGGCGTTTTCCCGATCGTCCCGCAAGTTTCAGATCACCAGCGACAGCACCAGCGCCACGGCCGTAAGCCCCAACCCCACGGCGCCGCAACTAATTCCCGCCACCGCCATGCCACGCCCGGTGAGCCGGCCACCGGCAGCGGCGATCTGTCGGGTACTGAACCAGCCGAGCCCCATCGCCGCCAGTCCGGCCACCGCGGCCAGTACCGCGAACGCGCCGGCGACGATCGGCCCCCAGCCCGCCTGCGCGCCGGTGAGCCCGAAACAGCCGACGATGAACGCGACCACGACGGACAGGATGCCGGCGACCATGCTCCCGACGGCCTGCCCGGACACGGTGGGCGGGACGTTGAAGTACGCCAGGCCGAAGTCGGTGCCGGGAACCGGCTCGATCCGCGGCTGACCGCCCGGTGGTGATGGAGCGGCGGGCGGAGCGGTCGGCGGGCCGCTGTCCCCACGCCGGTGGCTGCTGAAGAGGTCGGCCCAGGCCGGTCTGCTGGCTCCACCCGGTCTGCTGTCCCGGGCCGGTCTGCTGGTCCCAGGCGGGCGGCTGTCCCCACGCCGGCGGTTGTCCCCAGGCCGGTTGCTGGCCCCAGGGTGGTTGCGGGCTGCCGTAGGAGGGCGGCGGCGAGTCGCCCGGAGACGCCCAGCCGTGCTCCGGCGGCTGGCCGGATGCCCCCTCGCTCAAACGTGCCCCCTACCTCGTCGATCTAGGAAGAATGGTGCCCGGGTCGCCCGTTCTGTCCCACCATTCGTCCTAGATCGACGAGGGGCGGGGTCACCCCGGAATCTTGCCGTATCCGGTGCGGGGGTGCTGACCCCGCCTCAGTTGACTGTGGGAGCGTAGTCGCGCCCGTACCCGGCGAATTGCAGCAGCCCGAAGACGATCGCCACGACAAGCGTGGTCGCCGCCAGCACGACCCCGGTCCAGGCGAGCGCGACGCCGATCCGGATCCGCCGGTTGCCGACCAGGAACCCGCCGGCGTCGCGCAGGTCGGTGCGTGCCTCCCGGGCCAGCAGCAGGGCGATGGTCGCCGGCACGAGCCCGCCGACCAGCAGGCCGGTGAGCGCTGCCACCACGCCGAGCGCCAGCACGGCGCCGGCCTTGGTGGACGGGACCGGATCAGGGTCGAGCGGGTGCCGCCGGGGCGGCCCGGTGACCGGTGCAGCCATACTCACCTGACAAGCAGACCACAAGGGATACCGAAGCGCCCGGGCGGCCGGTCACCAACTGCGGACCACACAGAATGGACGTTTTTGCGCATGATGCACGCTTAACGGGGCGTACACGACCGGCTTGTGCGACATTCCCTTCGCGATCACGTCCAACCTCGCCGACCTGCACGAATGCCGACACACACGGGCCGCTCGGGGCATCCCGAACGGTACGGATGATCACTCTCCGCCGTGCTGGTCACCGCCAGACGGCCCGGTACCTATCGATCGCCACCAGGATTCAAGAAAAACCTGTCGACGCAACAACTCGGGGCCCCCACAAACAGCCCCGAGGTTGTACCGTTGTCAGCACCAGGCCTGCTGCTTCCCCCGTGGCAGCAGGCCTGGCCTTATTTTTACCGCCAAGTGCGTTGCCGCGCAGGCGAATCAGCGACAAAGCAGTGGGCCCCGAGGCATCGCGCCCCGGGGCCCGCGTCGTGCCTGTCGACTACCGGAATGAGCCCAGGTCGAAGTCGTCCAGCGGGACAGCCTGGCCACTGGCCGGGCCGAACCCGTAGTCGGACTCCGGGTACCCGGTCATCGAGTACACCTTGGCCTTCGCCTCGTCGGTCGGCTCCACCCGGATGTTGCGGTACTTGGCGATGCCAGTGCCGGCCGGGATGAGCTTGCCGATGATGACGTTCTCCTTCAGCCCGATCAGCGAGTCGCTGCGGGCGTGGATCGCGGCGTCGGTGAGCACCCGGGTCGTCTCCTGGAACGAAGCCGCGGACAGCCACGAGTCCGTCGCCAGCGACGCCTTGGTGATACCCATCAGCACCGGACGGCCGGCCGCCGGCTCGCCGCCCTCGGCGACGATACGGCGGTTCTCCGCCTCGAACTGCGCCCGGTCCACCAGCACACCCGGCAGGAACTCGGTCGCGCCGGAGTCGATGATCATGACCCGCTTGAGCATCTGGCGGATGATGATCTCGATGTGCTTGTCGTGGATGAGCACGCCCTGCGAGCGGTACACCTCCTGGACCTCCTGGGTGAGGTGCACCTGCACCGACCGGGGGCCGAGAATGCGCAACAGCTCGTGCGGGTCGATGGTGCCCTCGGTCAGCTTCTCGCCGACCGTGACGTGACCACCGTCCTGGATACGCAGGCGGACCCGCTTGGAGAGCTTGTCGTGGACGATCTCGTCGCTGCCGTCGTCCGGCACGATGATGATCTTCCGCATCCGCTCGCCGTCTTCGATCCGGACCCGGCCGGCGGTCTCGGCGATCGGCGCCTTGCCCTTCGGTACCCGAGCCTCGAAGATCTCCTGGACCCGCGGCAGACCCTGGGTGATGTCCTCACCCGCGACACCGCCGGTGTGGAAGGTACGCATCGTCAGCTGGGTACCCGGCTCACCGATCGACTGGGCGGCGATGATGCCGACCGCCTCGCCGACGTCCACGGTCTTGCCGGTCGGCAGCGAGCGGCCGTAGCACGCACCGCAGACGCCCAGCTTCGACTCGCAGGTGAGGACGCTGCGCACCCGTACCGTCTCCACCCCGGCCGCGACGATCTTGTCGACCAGGATCGAGTTGAGGTCGGTGCCCCGCGCCACGATCACGTTGCCGTTGGCGTCGTTGACGTCGTCGGCGATGGTACGGGCGTGCACCCCGGTCTCGGCGTGCTCGTGGACCACGAGCTGACCGTCGACGTGCTGCCCGATCTGCATCGGGATCGCCCGGTCGGTACCGCAGTCCTCCTCGCGGATGATCACGTCCTGCGACACGTCCACCAGACGCCGGGTCAGGTAACCCGAGTCGGCGGTACGCAGCGCGGTGTCGGCCAGACCCTTGCGGGCACCGTGCGTGGAGATGAAGTACTCCAGCACGGTCAGGCCCTCGCGGAACGAGGACTTGATCGGCCGCGGGATGATCTCACCCTTGGGGTTAGCCACCAGGCCACGGATCGCCGAGATCTGCCGGAGCTGGAGCAGGTTACCGCGGGCACCCGAGTGGATCATCTTCCACAGCGGGCTCTCCTGCGGCAGCGCCGTCTCCATCTCCTTGGCGACCTCGTTGGTCGCCTTGGTCCAGATCTCGATCAGCTCACCGCGGCGCTCCTCGGCCGTCATCAGACCACGCTGGTACTGCTTGTCGATCCGCTCGGCTTCCTTCTCGTACCGCTCCAGGATCTCCCACTTGCGTGGCGGAGCGACCACGTCTTCGATGCCGATGGTCACGCCCGACCAGGTGGCCCAGTGGAACCCGGCCTCCTTGAGGGCGTCCAGCGTCGCGGCCAGCGCCACCTTGGGGAAGCGCTCGGCCAGGTCGTTGACGATCGCGGAGAGCTGACTCTTGCGGATCTCGTAGTTGACGAAGCGGTACCCGCGCGGCAGCGTCTCGTTGAAGAGCACGCGGCCGAGCGTGGTGTCGATGATCGCCGACTCGCCGACCTGCCAGCCCTCGGGGGCCTCCCACAGCTTCGCCCCGGCGCCGTTGTCGACGCCGATGACCTCGCGGAGCCGGATTCTCACCGGCGCCTGAAGGTGCAGCTCACCGTTGTCGTACGCCATCCGCGCCTCGGCGTCGGACGAGAACGTCCGACCCTCGCCGAGCGTCCCGGCCCGCATGTGGGTCAGGTGGTACAGGCCGATGACCATGTCCTGGGTGGGCATGGTGACCGGCTTGCCGTCGGCGGGCTTGAGGATGTTGTTCGACGACAGCATCAGGATCCGCGCCTCGGCCTGCGCCTCGGCGGACAGCGGCACGTGTACCGCCATCTGGTCGCCGTCGAAGTCGGCGTTGAACGCGGTGCAGACGAGCGGGTGGATCTGGATGGCCTTACCTTCGACCAGCTGCGGCTCGAAGGCCTGGATGCCGAGGCGGTGCAGCGTCGGCGCCCGGTTGAGCAGCACCGGGTGCTCGCCGATGACCTCTTCCAGCACGTCCCACACGACCGGCCGCTGCCGCTCGACCATCCGCTTCGCGGACTTGATGTTCTGTGCGTGGTTGAGGTCGACCAGCCGCTTCATCACGAACGGCTTGAACAGCTCCAGCGCCATCTGCTTGGGCAGGCCGCACTGGTGCAGCTTGAGCTGCGGGCCGACGACGATGACCGACCGGCCGGAGTAGTCGACGCGCTTGCCCAGCAGGTTCTGCCGGAACCGGCCCTGCTTGCCCTTGAGCATGTCGGACAGCGACTTCAGTGGCCGGTTACCCGGGCCGGTGACCGGACGACCACGGCGGCCGTTGTCGAACAGCGCGTCGACGGCCTCCTGGAGCATCCGCTTCTCGTTGTTGACGATGATCTCGGGCGCGCCCAGGTCGATCAGGCGCTTGAGCCGGTTGTTCCGGTTGATCACCCGGCGGTACAGGTCGTTCAGGTCGGACGTGGCGAACCGGCCACCGTCGAGCTGCACCATGGGGCGCAGGTCCGGCGGGATCACCGGTACGCAGTCGAGCACCATGCCGAGCGGCGAGTTGGTCGTGTTGAGGAACGCCGCGACGACCTTCAGCCGCTTGAGGGCACGGATCTTGCGCTGGCCCTTGCCGCTGCGGATCGTCTCGCGCAGGTTCTCGGCCTCGGCGTCGAGGTCGAGGTTCTGGAGCAGCGCCTTGATCGCCTCGGCACCCATCCCGCCGGTGAAGTACTCACCGAACCGGTCGCGCAGCTCGCGGTAGAGCAGCTCGTCGGTGACCAGCTGCTTCGGGTCGAGCTTGCGGAAGGTGTCGAGCACCTCGTCGAGGCGGTCGATCTCGCGCTGCGCCCGGTCGCGGATCTGGCGCATCTCACGCTCGCCGGACTCCTTGACCTTGCGCCGCACGTCGGCCTTGGCGCCCTCCGCCTCCAGCTCGGCAAGGTCCTGCTCGAGCTTGGCGGCGCGCTTCTCGATCTCCGCGTCGCGGGCGTTCTCCGCCTGCCGCTTCTCGGCGCCGATCTCGTTCTCGATCGTCGACATGTCGCGGTGACGGGCCTCCGTGTCGACGCTGGTGATCACGTACGACGCGAAGTAGATAATCTTCTCAAGATCCTTCGGCGCCAGGTCCAGCAGGTAGCCCAGGCGGCTCGGAACACCCTTGAAGTACCAGATGTGGGTGACGGAAGCAGCAAGCTCGATGTGGCCCATCCGCTCGCGGCGGACCTTGGCCCGGGTCACCTCGACGCCGCAGCGCTCACAGATGATGCCCTTGAACCGGACCCGCTTGTACTTTCCGCAGTAGCACTCCCAGTCGCGGGTAGGACCGAAGATCTTCTCGCAGAAGAGTCCGTCCTTTTCCGGCTTGAGGGTGCGGTAGTTGATCGTCTCAGGCTTCTTGACCTCACCGTGCGACCACTGCCGGATGTCGTCGGCAGTGGCCAGCCCGATGCGAAGCTCGTCGAAGAAGTTGACGTCGAGCACTCTTCTATGTCCCTCGAATCAGTTGCTCGGGTGGTTGCCAGGGGTCGGGCGGGGGCCGCCAGACAGCGGCCCCCTGCACGGGTTGATCACACTTCCTCGACGCTGCTCGGCTCCCGCCGGGACAGGTCGATGCCCAACTCCTCCGCGGCGCGGAACACCTCGTCGTCGGTCTCGCGCATCTCCAGGGCCACGCCGTCGCTGGAGAGCACCTCAACGTTGAGGCACAGCGACTGCAGCTCCTTGAGCAGCACCTTGAACGACTCCGGGATGCCCGGCTCGGGAATGTTCTCGCCCTTGACGATGGCCTCGTACACCTTCACCCGGCCGAGGACGTCGTCGGACTTGATGGTCAGCAGCTCCTGCAGCGCGTACGCCGCGCCGTAGGCCTGCATCGCCCAGCACTCCATCTCACCGAAGCGCTGGCCACCGAACTGCGCCTTACCACCCAGCGGCTGCTGCGTGATCATCGAGTACGGACCGGTCGAGCGAGCGTGGATCTTGTCGTCGACCAGGTGGTTGAGCTTCAGGATGTAGATGTAGCCCACGGCGATCGGGTCGGGCAGCGGCTCGCCGGACCGGCCGTCGAAGAGCTGCGCCTTGCCGGAGCCGTTGACGAGCTGTACCCCGTCGCGGTTGGGCAGGCTGCTGTCGAGAAGGCCGGTGATCTCCTCCTCCTTGGCGCCGTCGAAGACCGGCGTCGCCAGGTTGGTGTCGGGGTCGGACTCGTGCGCGTTGATCGACCGGAGCGCCTTCTTCCACCCGACGTCGTCGCCCTCGACCTTCCAGCCGGTCTTCGCGACCCAGCCGAGGTGTGTCTCCAACACCTGGCCGACGTTCATCCGGCTCGGCACGCCGAGCGGGTTGAGGACGATGTCGACCGGGGTGCCGTCGGAGAGGAACGGCATGTCCTCCACCGGCAGGATCTTGGAGATGACGCCCTTGTTGCCGTGCCGGCCGGCGAGCTTGTCGCCGTCCTGGATCTTGCGCTTCTGTGCAACGTACACCCGGACCAGCTCGTTCACGCCCGGAGACAGCTCGTCACCGTCTTCGCGGCTGAACGTGCGGACGCCGATCACCGTGCCGTTCTCGCCGTGCGGCACCTTGAGGCTGGTGTCGCGGACCTCGCGCGCCTTCTCGCCGAAGATCGCGCGCAGCAGCCGCTCCTCCGGCGTCAACTCGGTCTCGCCCTTGGGCGTGACCTTGCCGACCAGGATGTCGCCGGGCACGACCTCGGCACCGATCCGGATGATCCCCCGCTCGTCGAGGTCGGCGAGCATCTCCTCGCTGACGTTCGGGATGTCGCGGGTGATCTCCTCCGGGCCGAGCTTGGTGTCGCGCGCGTCGACCTCGTGCTCCTCGATGTGGATCGAGGTGAGCACGTCCTCCTGCACCAGCCGCTGGCTCAGGATGATCGCGTCCTCGTAGTTGTGCCCCTCCCACGGCATGAACGCCACGAGCAGGTTGCGCCCGAGCGCCATCTCGCCGTCGTCGGTGCACGGACCGTCAGCGATCACCTGGCCGGCCTCGACCCGGTCGCCCTCGAAGACGACCGGCTTCTGGTTGACGCAGGAGCCCGCGTTGGACCGCCGGAACTTGTGCAGCAGGTACGTGCGGCGGTGCCCGTCGTCCTGGTGCACGGTGACGTAGTCGGCACACATGTCCTCGACCACGCCGCCCTCTTCAGCCACCACGACGTCACCGGCGTCCGTGGCCGCCCGGTACTCCATGCCGGTGCCGACCAGCGGCGACTCCGACTTGACCAGCGGCACGGCCTGGCGCTGCATGTTGGCGCCCATCAGCGCCCGGTTGGCGTCGTCGTGCTCGAGGAACGGGATCATGGCGGTCGCGACCGACACCATCTGGCGCGGCGAGACGTCCATGTAGTCCACCGCGTCGGGCGCGACGTTGTCGAGGTCGCCACCCTTCCGGCGGACCAGTACCCGGGCCTCGGCGAACGCGCCGTCAGCCTTCAGCGGCGCGTTGGCCTGCGCGATGACGTGCCGGTCCTCCTCGTCCGCGGTCAGGTAGTCGATCTGGTCGGTGACCCGACCCGCCCGGACCTTCCGGTACGGCGTCTCGATGAAGCCGAACGGGTTGACCCGCGCGAACGTGGAGAGGGCGCCGATCAGGCCGATGTTCGGGCCTTCCGGCGTTTCGATCGGGCACATCCGGCCATAGTGGGACGGGTGCACGTCACGAACCTCGAAGCCGGCCCGCTCCCGGGACAGACCACCCGGGCCGAGCGCGGAGAGGCGCCGGCGGTGGGTCAGGCCCGCGAGTGGGTTGGTCTGGTCCATGAACTGGGACAGCTGCGACGTGCCGAAGAACTCCTTGATCGCCGCCACCACGGGACGGATGTTGATCAGGGTCTGCGGCGTGATCGCCTCGACGTCCTGAGTGGTCATCCGCTCCCGGACGACCCGCTCCATCCGGGACAGACCGACCCGGACCTGGTTCTGGATCAGCTCGCCGACCGTACGCAGACGCCGGTTGCCGAAGTGGTCGATGTCGTCCGGCTCGTACCCCTCTTCGCCGGTGTGCAGCTTGCAGAGGTACTCGACCGTGGCGACGATGTCGTCTTCGGTCAGCACGCCCGTGTTGATCGGGACGTCCGCCAGCTCGAGCTTCTTGTTGAACTTGTAGCGGCCGACCTTCGCGACGTCGTACCGCTTCGGGTTGAAGAAGAGGTTGTCGAGCAGGGTCTGCGCGTTCTCCCGCGTCGGCGGCTCACCCGGCCGCAGCTTGCGGTAGATGTCGAGCAGGGCTTCGTCCTGCCCGGCGATGTGGTCCTTCTCCAAGGTGGTCATCATCAGCTCGGACCAGCCGAAGCGCTCACGGATCCGCTCGGCGGACCAGCCGATGGCCTTGAGCAGCACGGTCACCGCCTGGCGGCGCTTGCGGTCGATCCGCACGCCGACGGTGTCGCGCTTGTCGATGTCGAACTCCAGCCAGGCACCCCGACTGGGGATGACCTTGACGCTGGAGAGATCGCGGTCGGAGGTCTTGTCCGGCTGCTTGTCGAAGTACACGCCCGGAGACCGGACGAGCTGGCTGACCACGACCCGCTCGGTGCCGTTGATGATGAAGGTGCCCTTGGGGGTCATCATCGGGAAGTCACCCATGAACACCGTCTGGCTCTTGATCTCGCCAGTGGTGTGGTTGGTGAACTCCGCGGTCACGAACAGCGGGGCGCAGTAGGTCAGGTCCTTCTCCTTGCACTCCTCGATCGAGGCCTTGACCTCGTCGAAGCGTGGTGTGGAGAACGACAGCGACATGGTGCCGGAGAAGTCCTCAATGGGACTGATCTCGTCGAGAATCTCCGCGAGGCCGGAGCGTGCGAGCTGATCACCAGCCGACCGAGCCTGCCAAGCCTCGTTGCCCACCAGCCAGTCGAACGACTCGGTCTGGATGGCGAGAAGGTTGGGAACCTCCAGATGTTCGGTGATCCTGCCGAAGGAGATCCGGCGGGGAGCGAATGCGCTCGAAGAATTCGTGGTCTTCGCAGGGCGGGAAGATGCCAAGATGCGTCCTTCCGAGGACCGGTGGTGCGGCGGCCGTTTCGCGTGCAGCCCGACAGGCCCCGGTCGGAAACGCCCAAAGATGGACGCTTTACGACAGGGGTGTAGTCGGAAGACAGCGCAAACTAGCAGTGTAGCCGAAAGGCTAACCGCTGCCAAGTCGCCACCGGCAAGTAACCGAAAAGCACCTCTGACCTCGGAAAATCCGGAGGTCGAGGCACCTCGGCACTGGCCTGAGCCACTCGGTGGCGACCCTAGGGGCCGCTCCCATGTTGCGACGCTGGCCGTGGCGTCCGCGGAAGGTTGTTGCTGCTTCAGCGTGCCTGGATCCTGGTCACCCCGTCAAGGGTTGCCGCACCGGCGCGCCGCTGTTTGATCGTACAGTTGCCGACTTACCCGACAGGCTGCTGCCAAAACGCGCAATTTGCCCAGGGCACCCGCGCATGATCGGCACGACTTCCCGGAAATTGGTGCCTCAGCCGGGTCGGGAGGCCACAACTTCCGGGAAGTCGTGCCGATCATGCAGCGGCGGCCGCCCGGATCCCGGGCGGCCGCCGACGTGCGTGTACGCGGGTTACTTCAGGCTGACCTTGGCGCCCTCGGCCTCGAGCTTGGCCTTGGCCTTCTCGGCGGCCTCCTTGTTGACCTTCTCCAGGATCGCCTTCGGCGCGGCCTCGACCGTGTCCTTGGCCTCCTTCAGGCCCAGGCCGGTCAGCTCGCGCACGACCTTGATGACCTGGATCTTCTTGCCACCGTCGGCCTCCAGGACGACGTCGAACTCGTCCTGCTCCTCCTCGACCGGCGCGGCGGCGGCGCCACCACCCGGGGCGGCTGCGGCGACCGCGACCGGCGCGGCGGCCTTGACGTCGAAGGTCTCCTCGAACTGCTTGACGAACTCGGACAGCTCGATCAGCGTCATCTCCTTGAACGCGTCGAGCAGATCGCCGGTGCTGAGCTTAGCCATGAGCTGGCTTTTCCTTTCCTAGCTTTGAAGAGTTGAAGATCAGGCTTCGGCCGGAGCCTCGGCTGGGGTTTCGGCCGGAGCGCCACCTTCGGCGCCAGCGCGCTTGTCCTGCAGAGCCGCCACCAGGCGCGCGGCCTGGGTCAGCGGTGCCTGGAACGTCGCCGCGGCCTTGCTCAGGCTCGCCTTCATCGCGCCGGCCGCCTTGGCCAGCAGGACGTCGCGGGACTCCAGGTCGGCGAGCTTACGAACGTCGTCCGCCGTGACGGGACGACCCTCGAAGACGCCACCCTTGATGACGAGCAGCGGGTTGGTCTTCGCGAAATCGCGCAGGCCCTTCGCCGCCTCGACAGGGTCACCGGAAACGAAGGCGAGCGCGGTAGGACCGGTGAACAAATCGTCGAGGCCGCTGATGCCCGCGTCGATCGCGGCCCGCTTCGCGAGCGTGTTCTTCGCGACCGAGTACGTGGTCTCCCGCCCCAGGGTGCGCCGCAACTCCTTGAGCTGGGCGACCGTGAGGCCGCGGTACTCGGTGAGCAGCGTCGCCGCCGAGTCACGGAACTGCTCGGTCAGCTCGGCGACCGCGGTGGCCTTGTCGGCCCGAACCGGCTTGTCCGCCATGTCCCTCCTCTCTCGTTGCCTCAGGCTGGTCGGCCCGGTCGGGTTTGACGCCCGACAACGAGAAACGCCCCGACGCCGGGGCGCACGGGGCGGAACACGGCACGAACCTGTGCCGTCACGCTGACCGTTCTCCCCTGCGCGGGCCGTCCGCGAACGCGGACCTTCGACCGTGCGAGCACGATGACCAGCGGTCTTTGGGTGGAACTACGCAAGGAAGGGTACGCGACGGGGGCCCCGGTACCAAATCGCTACAGTCGGGGCGTGACCGCAGCCGAGATCGATCGACGCGTGGACGCCCCAGCCGATACGGCCGAGTCCGCCCCTGACAGTCCCTGGCGACGGGCGTTCCGGGCCGCCGGCGTGCTTTGGGTGATCAGCCACGTCGGGTACGCGGTGCTGTTCAGCGTCGCGTTCTGGCGCAGTGGACGGGCACCCGGCCTGCACAACCTGCTCGCCCCGTGGAACCAGTGGGACAGCACATGGTTCGTCCGGATCGCCAGCGAGGGGTACACCGACCAGCACTGCGACGCGGCCGGGTGCAAGGCGGCGTTCTTCCCGGTGTACCCGATGCTCGTGCGCGGCGCCGATTTCGTGCTGCCCGGGGGCGCCCTCCCGGCCGCCCTCGTGGTGTCCAGCGTGACGATGCTGGTGGCGCTGGCCGTGCTGTACCGGCTGCTGGACAGCGAGTTCGGCGGCACGATCGCGGACCGCGCGGTCTGGTACATGATCGCCTTCCCGACCGCGTTCTTCCTCGCGATCGGGTACAACGAGTCGCTGTTCCTGCTGCTCGCGGTCGCGTCGATCTACCGGATGCGACGGGGCGACTGGCTGTCCGCCGGGTTGCTCGCCGGGCTGGCGGCGGCGACCCGCTCGGTCGGGCTGCTGCTCCTGGCGCCGTTCATCTTCGAGTACGTGCGCCAGCACGGCCGTCGGGTGCGGCCCTCGGCCCTGGCCGTCCTGTTGATCCCCGCTGGGCTCGGCGCGTTCATGCTCTACACCTGGGTCACGATGCACGACGCGTTCGCGTTCTCGCACGCCCAGCGGCAGTGGGGCCGCAAGATCGACTGGCCGTGGGTCAGCTTCGTCCAGACCGCCCGCAACCTGCACCACACCCGTCCGGTACTCGGCCCGAACGGCGCCCACCTGATCCTCGAACTCTGGGTCGCCCTGGCGATGATCGCGCTGGTCGTCCTCGCGTTCGTCGGGCCGTGGCGGATGCGCCGCGACCAGTGGGCACTGCCGGTCTTCGCCGCCGCGCTGACGCTCGCCATGATCAGCGTGCCGTCGTTCCGCCCGGACACCCCGTTTCCGCTGATGTCGTCGCCGCGTCTGGCGATCGAGGTGTTCCCGGCCTTCGTGCTGCTGGCCCGGATCGGCGCGAACCGGACCGCGGACCGGCTGTACCTGGTCGTGGCGCTGGCGCTTCAGGGCGCCGCGGTGGTCCAGTTCCTGAACGGCGGCTGGGTCGCCTGAAGATCGGCACAACTTCCCGGAAGTCGTGGCCTCAGCCCGGTCGGAAGGCCACTATTTCCGGGAAATTGTGCCGATCATGGTAAGCCCGGGCGGGCCGACGATCGTAGTTACACGCGGGTCTTCCGGACCCAGGAGTACGCGGCGACGACCACCGCGGTCCACAGCAGCGCCTCGATGCTGATCCCGGTGACGCCCGACAGCACGAACCCGTGGGTGGCCTGCCGGGTCACCGGCATCATCGGCGGGGCCGCCCACCACAGCGGTGAGCCACGCAGCCCGAGCACGATGGTCAGCACGGCGCCGCCGACAAGCACCATGGCGCCGGTGCCGAACGAGCGGGTCACCGCCCGGCTGGCCCAGGCGCCGAGCGCGACCGCGGGCGGGATCACGATCACGTGCGCCCACAGCCCGGCCGCGACGCCGGAGCCGATCGAGGGATCTTCGGGGTGTACCGGACCCTGCACGCCGCCGATCAACCACGGCAGTCCCAGCGCGATCACCACCAGCGGCACCGCGGCGACCACAGACGCTCCGAGTCCGGCCGTCAGCTCGCGACCGGCCGATCCGACCGCCACCCGGGCCAGCCGGCGCTGCACGTCCGGCTCGGCGTCCAGCAGCAGCTTGGTCTGCCAGGCCAGGATCGGGAACATCAGCAGCGCGGACACCCCGTAGGCCTCGCCGACCTGCGCGGCTCCGCCACCGTAGAGGGTGCCGAGCATGATCAGGCAGGCGAGGAAGGGTGCCAGGATCCGGCCGGTCCGCACGTACCCGTACAGGCGCATCCGTACCAGCGCGATCATGGTGTGCTCCGGTAGGCGGCAGGCTCTTCACGTACCCCGAGAATTTCGTGTCCCGCGGCGCGCAACTGCGCGACGGTGGCCTCGGCACGGCTGGCGGTCACCGCCACCTCGATCACGCACCGGGTCTCGTCGACGCCGACCCGATCGGCCCGCACCCGGCCGCCACCGACCAGCCAGCGGTGCGATCCCGGCAGCTCGGCCAGCTTGCCGGAGTGGTCGCTGATCAGGGCGATCCCGCCGCGCGCGGTGACCTCCTCGACGACCAGCGGCAGCTCGGCCAGGACGCCCGCGTCGAGCCCCTCGGTCGGCTCGTCGAGCACGAGCAGGCCGGGCGGGGTCAGCAGCGCCTGGGTCAGGCCGACCTTCTGCGCGGTGCCCTTGGACAGCGCCGGCAGGCGGGTGTCGAGGTAGGGCGTGAGGTTGAACCGCTCGGCCCACGCGCCGGCGGTGGTCCGCGCGGCGGTCGTTGTCAGACCACGGATCGTGCCCATGAACGTGAGGTAGTCCAGAACCGTGAACGGCTGGTCGGCCGGGAAGCGCTCCGGCACCCAGGCCACCGGTATCGGCCGGGAGAGGATCCGGCCACGCGCCGGGACGAAGGTGCCGCTGATCGCCCGCAGCAGGGTGGACTTGCCGGCGCCGTTGCGGCCGACGAGGACAGCGATCTCGCCCCCGGACAGTGACAGGTTCACCTCTTGGAGCACCCATGGCGCCCGGCGGCCGTATCGCAGCCACAGGTCCTCAATGCGCACCCGGGCAGCCTAGCCCGAAACGCGATACCGGGCGCCCCCATCAAGGGAGCGCCCGGTATCGATGTATTGCTTGCTCTACTCGGCCGCGTCGTCCTCGGCCAGGTTGCGCGTGCGGTTGGGGTCGACCGGAATGCCCGGCCCCATGGTGGTCGTCATGAAGACCTTCTTCAGGTACTTGCCCTTGGCCGCGGACGGCTTCACGCGCAGCACCTCGTCGAGCACAGCGGCGTAGTTCTCGATCAGCTGGGTCTCGCCGAAGCTCGCCTTCCCGATGATCAGGTGCAGGTTGGCGTGCTTGTCCACCCGGAAGGTGATCTTTCCGCCCTTGATGTCGGAGACCGCCTTGGTGACGTCCATCGTCACCGTGCCGGTCTTCGGGTTCGGCATCAGACCGCGCGGGCCCAGGATCCGCGCGATCCGGCCGATCTTGGCCATCTGGTCGGGTGTGGCGATCGCCGCGTCGAAGTCGAGCCAGCCGCCCTGGATGCGGGCGACCAGCTCGTCGGTGCCGACCTCATCCGCACCGGCGGCTTCCGCCTCGGAGGCCTTGTCACCGGCCGCGAAGACGATCACGCGCGCGGTCTTGCCGGTGCCGTGCGGCAGGTTGACCACGCCGCGGACCATCTGGTCGGCCTTGCGCGGGTCGACACCCAGCCGCATGGCCACCTCGACGGTGGCGTCGAACTTGACCGGGCTGGTCTGCTTGGCGAGCTTGACCGCGGCGAGCGGGGCGTAAAGCTTGTCGCGGTCGATCTGTTCGGCCGCTTTGCGGTAGTTCTTGCCGTGCTGCATTTTTTCTCCTGTGGTTCCTGGCGGGCCGTCGTGCCGCGGCCCTCCCACGCGACTGTTGTTCGGTTACCTGGCGACCGTGATGCCCATCGACCGGGCGGTGCCGGCGATGATCTTCTCGGCCTGCTCGATGTCGTTGGCGTTCAGGTCGGCCATCTTCTTCTCGGCGATCTCGCGCAGCTGGGCGCGGCTGATCGAGCCGACCTTCTCCTTGTGCGGGACGCCGGAGCCCTTCGGCACGCCGGCCGCCTTGATCAGCAACCGGGCCGCGGGCGGCGTCTTGAGGATGAACGTGAACGTGCGGTCCTCGTAGACGCTGATCTGCGCCGGAACGATGTCACCGCGGGACGATTCGGTGGCGGCGTTGTACGCCTTGACGAACTCCATGATGTTCACGCCGTGCTGGCCGAGCGCGGGGCCGACCGGCGGGGCCGGCGTGGCCTGGCCCGCCGGGAGCTGGAGCGTGAACGTCTTGACGAGTTTCTTCTTCGGAGGCATGTCTGTCTTCCTGGGCGGTAGGTCTTTGAACCCGACGTCCCGGGTTCTAGGTGAATGCCGCAGCTACCGTGGCGCGCGCACGCTGACGCGCCGGCGATCGAGCCGGACGAGCAAGAATACCCCAGCCGGATTAGATCTTGGCGACCTGGTTGAAGTTGAGCTCGACCGGCGTCTCCCGACCGAAGATCGACACCAGCACCTTCAGCTTCTGCTGATCGGCGTTGATCTCGCTGATCGTGGCCGGCAGCGACGCGAACGCGCCGTCGGTGACCGTGACCGAGTCGCCAACCTCGAAGTCAAGCACCTTGACCTCCGGCTTGGTGCCCTTCTTCTCCTGCTGGACAGCCGGGGCGAGCCACTTGAGCACCTCGTCGAGCGACAACGGCGCGGGCCGGTCGGCCCGGTCGGTGGCACCGACGAAGCCGGTGACGCCCGGCGTGTTGCGGACACAGGAGTAGCTCTCCGGGGTCAGCTCCATCCGGACCAGGATGTACCCCGGGAAGACCTTGTTCTGGACCTGCAGCCGCTTGCCGTTCTTGACCTCGACCTCTTCCCGGGTCGGCACTTCGACCTGGTAGATGAAGTCCTCCATGTCGAGGCTCGTGATGCGGGTTTCGAGGTTGGTCTTGACCTTGTTTTCATAGCCGGCGTACGAGTGCACGACGAACCAGTCGCCCGGCGCGAACCGCAGCGCGGCACGCAGCTCGGCCACCGGGTCCGGGACATCCCCGTTGCCGGCCGTGTCCTCAAGGACCTCGGCGGGCGTGTCGAGGGCCTCCTCGGGCGCCACCTCCTCGGCGGCGGTTGCGACGGTCGAGTCGGTGCCGCTCGGGGCGTCGACCTCGTCGTACTCAGGCACGTTGCTCACTTCCGTAGAGTTCTTGTGCGGTCAAGCTGGGGTCGGACCGGCCGGTCACTTGCCCTTGCCGGTGCCGAAAACGAAGAGAACGACCTTCGCGAAGCCGTAGTCCAGCAGACCGACGATCGTCACGATGATCGCAACGAAGACGATCACCACGCCGGTGTAGGTCAGCAGCTCCTTGCGGGTGGGCCAGATGACCTTACCCAGCTCGCTGATGACCTCACGGATGAAGTTGCGGATGCGGGCGAAGATGTTGGGCCGCTCGCCGGCCTTCGACTTGGACGGCGGCTTCGGCGGGGTCTTGTCGCCGCGGCCGGCACGCTTGGGCTTCGTCGCCACCCGGCCGTCGCCGCTGCTTTCGTCGAGATCCTCGTCGTCGAGGACATCGTCGTTGAGGGCTTCCTCGTCGAGCGTCTCGTCGAGGCGCTCGTCCACGGCGTCTTCGCCGCGGCGCTTGCTCTCAGCCACTTCCGCCCTCTTCCGTGATGTCGCCGTGGTCCACGTCCGGGTCTCGTCCATGGTCTTCCCACACCAAGGTTTCGGCCCCGGCCGGGGTCTGGTCCGACTGTCCCGGCGCCGGCTGACTTGCCCGACGACTGGCCGCCCCGGTCGCGACATCACCGGTGTGGCGATGCCGACCACCGAACGCCCACGTCGGTCTCATCCGGCCGCCAGGCCCTTCGGCGCAGGGGCGACAGGACTCGAACCTGCAACCTGCGGTTTTGGAGACCGCTGCGCTGCCAATTGCGCCACACCCCTGTGCGAGGCTCCGGCACCCATCCCGGGCACACCGAGACAGGGGCCACACCCCACGGGCGACCAGTGTACGGGTAACCGCGCCGCTTTCCCAACTGGCCCACCGTCCTGCTCTGCTCAGGCCCTGATGACCGCCTTGGCCTGGCCGAGCACCTTTTCCTCGCTGCACGTGGCGGTGATGTCGAGTTGGGCGTACCCGTCCTCGGTGAAGCCCTTGACCACTGCGCTGACGGTCAGCTCGGCGCCCTGGTCGTCATCCGGGACCACGACCGGCTTGGTGAACCGGACGCTGTACTCGACGACCGCGGCGGGATCACCGGCCCACCCGAGCACCGCCTGGCCGGCCAGGGCCATCGTGTACATCCCATGGGCGATCACCCCGGGCAGACCGACCTTGGTCGCGAACCGGTCACTCCAGTGGATCGGGTTGAAGTCGCCGGACGCCCCCGCGTACCGGACGAGGTCGGCCCGGGTGACCCGGAAGGTACGGGCCGGAAGTCGCTCACCGATCTCCATGTCAGCCCTCCCCACGGGCGACGAGCTTCGCCCAGACCGTCACGACCGGCTCGCCGTCTTCGGTCGCGATGTCGGTGCGGGTGGTCACGAAGTCGTGCCCGCCCCGAGAGATGATCTCCTCAACCGTGCAGGCGCAGGTCAGCCGGTCCCCCGCGTACACCGGGCGAATGTAGGAGAAGCGCTGGTCACCATGGACGACCCGGCTGTAGTCGAGGCCCAGCGCCGGATCGTCGATCACCTGGTTTCCGGCCGCCATGGACATCACGATCGGGAAGGTCGGCGGCGCGACCAGGTCGGGGTGGCCCAGTGCCCGCGCCGCGTCGGGGTCGTGGTGCGCCGGGTGGTCGGCGCCCACCGCCACCGCGAACTCCCGGATCTTCTCGCGCCCCACCTCGTATGGCCTGGTGGGCGGATAGCTTCGGCCGATAAACGACGGATCCAACGGCATGGCTGTAGAACCTACCGGCTGCCCGTGAAGATCGGCCCGAGCGGCACGGCCGTAGACGTCAAAGTGGCGGTCCGCCGGAGCGGAACCGCCACAGTAGGCCTCTGCCTAGGAGTCAGCGCGTCTCGCGGTGCACCGTGTGCCGGCCGTCGCGCGGGCAGAACTTCTTCAGCTCAAGGCGGTCCGGGTCGTTACGACGGTTCTTGCGCGTGATGTAGTTGCGCTCCTTGCACTCCACGCACGCCAACGTGATCTTGGGACGAATGTCGGTCGCCTTGGCCACGGCGAAGTGCCTTCCTCGAGATTGGGTTACTGCCAGCCGACGAGCTTAGCTCGCGGCCGGGCACACCCGCAAAGCGGGCTCGTGCTGCGTAGCGGTGGCCGGACTTGAACCGGCGACACAGCGATTATGAGCCGCTTGCTCTGCCATCTGAGCTACACCGCCGCGTCGGGCCCTGCCTCGACTTCCGCCGAGCGAACCCGCTGAGCCCCCTTACGGAATCGAACCGTAGACCTTCTCCTTACCATGGAGACGCTCTGCCGACTGAGCTAAGGGGGCAGGAGCTTTTAGCCCGTATGCGGACTAGCCGCGCACGCGCACCGGGTAAGAGTACACGGCACCCGGGTGGCCACGAAATCGACTAGCCGAATCAGGGCATGCCGGTCATGGGACCGCGCGTAGCCAGCGCACTTCGCCGCTTGGCGTGGACTCGGCCACGGTCTGCGCCATGTACCACGCGTCCAGCCGCTCGTACGGCAGCGGACGGCTGAACAGGAAGCCCTGGCAGACGTCGCAGCCGATCTCCTCCAGTACCGTCAGCGTGAGCTCGCTTTCCACCCCTTCGGCGACCACGCTCAGCCCGAAATGGCGCCCCAGGTCGATGGCGGTCTTCACGGCGGCGAGATCACCTTGGTCGGTCGCGACACCCTGGACGAACGACCGATCGATCTTGATCTCCTGCACCGGCAGGCGACGCAGGTGAGCCAGCGACGAAGCGCCGGTGCCGAAGTCGTCGATGGACAGCCGTACGCCCAGGTCGTGGAGCCGGCGCAGGACGGGCAGCGGACGCTCCGGCTCGCCGACCACACCGTCCTCGGCGATCTCCAGCGTGAGCCGCCCCGGAGCCAGCGAGTACTCCTGCAGGAGGGCGGCCACCTGGTCCGGGAAGGTGGCGTCGAGCAGGGTACGCGGCGACAGGTTGACCGAGATGGGAAGCTCGCGACCGGCGTCTTCCCACTCGCGGGCCCGACGCATCCCCTCCCGAAGGACCGCCTCGGTCAGCCGGCCCAGCTGCCCGGTGTGCTCGGCCACCGCCACGAAATCCTCCGGCGCGACCGGCCCGTGGACCGGATGGTCCCAGCGGGCCAGGCACTCCACGCCGACCAGGCGCCGGTCGCGCAGCCCGACCTTGGGCTGGAAGTACACCTCAAGGTCGTTGTTGTCGAGCGCACGCCGCAGGTCGCCGGCCAGGCCCACCCGGCGGACCGACCGGGATTCGAGGCTCGGCGAGAACAGCTGGACCGACGAATGCCGGGCCTTGGCCGAGTGCGTCGCGACGTCCGCACGCTGGAGCAGCGTCGCGGAGTCGGTGCCATGATCCGGGTGTACGGCCACGCCGACGGCACAGTCGACGTCGACGGTCAGCGCGCCCAACACCATCGCGTCCTGCAACGACTCGCGGATCTTCACGGCGAGTGCCACCGCGCTCTCCGCGCTGGCGGTGCGGACGGTGAGCGCGAACTCGTCGCCACCGACCCGGGCCAGGAGTGCGGCGGGTGGTGCTAGGTCGCGTAGCCGGCGGGCCACCTCGGCGAGCACCCGGTCGCCGGCACCGTGGCCCAGCGAGTCGTTGACCTCACGCAGGTCGGCGACGTCGAAGAGCAGTACCGCGACCACCTCGCCGGGCGCCTGCACCTTGATCGCCTCGTCGAGTGCGCCGAGCATCCGGCGCCGGTTGGGCAGGCCGGTGAGCGCGTCGTGGTACGCGTCGAAACGAAGCCGGTCGACCAGTCGGGAGTTCTCGACGGCGACACCGGCGTGCGCGGCAACGGTTTCCAGCAGCCGCACGTCGTCGGCGCTGAAATGGGCCTGGTCGCCGAGCCGACCAGCGGCCTCAAGAGTGCCGATGACCGCGTCGCCGGACCGCAGCGGCACCACGATCGCGTCCTTGGTGCCATGCTCTCGAAGGACGGTCAGCAGGTGCTCGTCGGGGAGCTTGGGACCGATCGCGACAGTCTGTCCGACCTCGACAGCCGTCGTACGCAACCGGTCCGGTGTGCCTGCCGAGTCGAGCAGACCGCGGTAGTCGGCGCGCGACGACAGCAGCACCTCCGGATGCCGGCCGGATTCCGGCAGCCAGAGCGTCGCGTACTCGGCGCGGAGTAGCTCCCGGACCCGAGCCAGCAGGACGTCGATGACCGTCCCGTCCCCGCTGCCCGCGCCAACCGCCTGGGTCAGGTCATACAGCTCGGTCAGGCTTCGGTGTTGCCGAACGAACTTCGCGTATGCCCGGTAGCCGAAGAAAAAGACCACAGCGAGCACCGCGAGCAGCAATAAACCCCACGGAGTCTGTTGCAGCACAAGCAGTGCGGACAGCGCGATGACCACGTTGACCGTGGAGACCACGAGGCTCGACACAGCGGTCCTGACGATGTCGCCACGAGACACCGGTCCCTGGACGAGCCAGATCACGCCAACAACCGCGACAACCGTTGTCAGCACAGCCATCGTGACGGCGGCGAACAACAGCAGCCACAGTCGAGGATCGTCGGCCACCATGTCGGGAGCGTTGAGCCGCACAATCAGGCCGGCGAGCGCCGCTCCCGCAGTGTTGACCGCAACGTTAAAGCACCCTTTAACCGGGGCAATCCGCCGCACGGCCTGCACTAAAGCGGACGCAACCAGGCGAATTAGGACGATCGTGAGAGGTGGCAGGTAGAACAGGCTCAGTAGCAGCGGCAGCTCGATGACCGTGACGATCAGGACCTGCCGCCGGACTTCAAACCTGAGGAAGGTGGCCTCGGCCGCCCAGAACAACGCCAAGAACAGCAGGGCAAGCGGCCAATCACCAATGGGCCGGGGAATGACCGCAACCGTGATCAGCGATAACGCTGCCGCCACGAGGAAAAGCGCAATAGTAACGAACCACGCGAGCCTGGGCGATCGCGCGATCGCCCGCGCACGCGCCATTGACACTCCTTCAGCTAACCGCTTCCCAAGCGCTGGTCTGAGCAGAGCACATATTCCAGTTCACATCGGCCAGCGTCTGGCCGGCCTGCATGCCAGTCAACCAGGAACTGGCTACTAAGCCGCCGACGCCCAGCGCGGCGACCACCGCCAGCAGGGTCGCCCACCGGCCAAAGGTTCTCTTGCGCATCGGATCTTGCTCCTGTTCTCACACGCGGAGTCCATCGGCGGTAGGGGTAAGGAAGATGTTGCCACATCTTCCGGCAGGGCGAAAACGCAGCCACCACAGCCGCCCGAAGAGCCTGCGCCTTTCGTCCTTTCGGCCAATTCCGGCCACACGAACAGCACCGGACGAGCCGACCGCAACGATCCGAGAAGTGCATGATCGGGGACATTTAACCAGGTCAACGGCGCCAGCACGAGACCTGTCCGGAGGACAGACAAAGCCCGCGCCCGGCTCGCCGTCGTGACTCTCCGTCGACTGCCGCACCGAACGGATACACGACCCAGCGACCCGGGGCGCGGGCCCCTCCCACTGCCACCGCAGGAAGCTAGATGGAGACTTCGCGCCAGCCGTCTCCATGGCTGCCGAGCAGGGCGTCGACCATCGTGAGTGCGGCCATCTCGTTGTCGAACGCGAAGGTGCGATAGCGCCGGGACATGCTGCCGCGACTGGCCTCGACGCGCCAGTTTCCGTTGTCATTCCACAGATACACATCTCGACGGGATGGGTTGGCGAACCGCCCGTTCCACCAGTGCTTCGATCGCTCCACACAGGTATTAGAACACACGTTCTATCGCACTGCCACGCGGTATCACCCGCCGGAAGTACGCGACAGGGGCCGGACCGACCGGCCCGACCCCCGTCCCGTTGAACGGTTCCGATACGTCAGCAGGGCCCGTTGTCGGTCCAGACGTTCTGGCTGTTCGCGCCAGGAACGTCACCCTGCGTCCACCACTTGGCGGTCCACTTGTGGCCGCCGTAGGACACCTGCTGGCCACCGACATAGGCGGTCGACGAGTTCCACGCGGGCAACGTGCACTGACCTGGAGCCGGTGGGGACGTAGTGCCTCCGCCGCTACAAGCGCCCTGGTCGGCCCACACGTCAGCGGTACCGGGTGTCTCGCCCTGCGTCCACCACTTCGCCTTCCACGTGTGCCCGTTGTAGGACACCGACTGCCCACCTGTGTACACCGCCGCCGCGCTCCACGCCGGCGCCGAGCAACTACCGCCGGGCGGCGGGGAGGAAGGTGGCGTACCCGTCGGCGACCCGGTCGGGGTCGGAGACGGCGAGGTGGTGCGGGTCGGGGTCGGCGACGGTGCCGGACACCCCGCCGCGCTGCCGTTGACGTCGCCCACGACCTCGTTGAACAGGGTCGTGGCCGGGTCGAGGTCGAGCAGCGAGAACATCATCGCGCCGCCCAGCCCCTTGCAGTGCAGGTAGTCGGCTTTCGCTTTGATCGACTGCTTGGTCTCGCCGGTCCAGAACTCATTGCCGGTGTAGAAGTACGACGTTTGCGCCACCGGATCCCAGAATGTCGACGAGGCGTTGTCGACGATGCCGGTCAGCTCCTTGTAGTACGCGACACCGGCGGTCTGGCTGAGCCCGCGCGCCGCCGCCGGGCCGCTGGCCGGCTGGTACAGGCCATGGTTGCTGCCGGCCTGGACACCGGTCCAGCCGCGGTAGTAGAACGGCACGCCGATCGTGAGCTTGTTCGCCGGGAACCCACCCGGAATCCCGTACCCGGACAGGCCGGTCGTCCAAGCCGTGATGGCCGTGTCGACGCTGTATTTCTTGGTGCCCGGTGGCACCGGCGTCATCGGGTCGCCGGGCGACTCGAACAGCGGCGCCTGGTGGTTGGTCGGGCCGGTCGCTTCCCAGCCGCCGTGCATGTCGTACGTCATCACGTTGGCGTAGTCGAGATATTGGCCGACCTTGTCGGTCTCGATGAACTTGATCTTGTCCTGGCCGGACGGCACGGCCGCGGTCAGGTACTTCTTGCCGCCGCCGAGCGCGTCGAGCTGGCGCCGGAACTCCGCCAGCAGCAGCGTGAAGTTCTGCTTGTCGGTCGGGCTGGCGTGGTTGCCGACGTGGCCGTTGCCGCCCGGGTACTCCCAGTCGATGTCGACGCCGTCGAAGATGCCGGCCGCGGTGCCCGGGCCGCCGAAGCCACCCTGTACCGGCAGATTGCCCTTGATGAACATGTCGATGCAGGACGAGACGAGCTTCTTGCGGCTCGCGTCGGTCGCCGCGGCGTCGGAGAAGAACTTCGAGTACGTCCAGCCGCCGAGCGAGAACACGATCTTCAGGTTCGGGTGCCTCGCCTTGAGCTTCTTGAGCTGGTTGAACGTGCCGACGATCGGCTGGTTCCAGGTGTCGCCGACGCCGTCCACGCTGATGTCGGCGCCGAAGCTCTTCTGGTAATCGGCGAACGCGTCCCCGGCACCGTCACCGGCGTTCGGGTTGCTCTCGTTCTGCGAGTCCGCCGCCTTGGTCGCCTCGAAACAGGTGAGGTTGGTGGGGTCGATGTTCTCGAAGTCGTACACGAGGAAGTCGAGCTTGCTGGCGATCCCCGAGGTGTCCAGGTTCTTCGGGTAGTACGCGTTGCCGTAGACGCTCCACTGGTCGTAGTACGCGAACTTCACGCCACCCGCGGTGGCCGCCGCCTGTGCCGCGTTGTTGCCGGTCGCCGCGCCGATGGTGACCACGCCGACGCCGAGCGCGAGGGTGGTGACGGCACCGAGGACGATGCCGAGCCGTCTGGTCGAAAGCACGTCATACCCCCTCAGCACGATCCGTTGTCGGTCCACACGTTCTGGCTGTTCGCGCCAGGCACGTCACCCTGCGTCCACCACTTCGCGGTCCACTTGTGCCCGCCGTAGGACACCTGCTGGCCACCGGTGTACGCGGTCGACGAGTTCCACGCCGGCAACGAGCACTGACCGGGCGGCGGAGTCGTGCCACCGCCACTACACGCACCCTGGTCGGCCCACACGTCAGCGGTACCGGGCGTCTCGCCCTGCGTCCACCACTTCGCCTTCCACGTGTGCCCGTTGTAGGACACCGACTGCCCACCGGTGTACGCCGTACCCGAGTTCCACGCCGGCGCCGAGCACGAGCCTCCGCCCGGCGGCGGGGTCGGCGAGCCGGTGACCGGTGGCGGGTTGGTGGGCGGCGTCGCGCCGGCGAAGCGGGCCGTGTACTTGGTGAAGTCCCACGCGCCCTGCGGCACGCTGCTGCACGTACCCGACGTGGTGCTCTGGTTCGGGTCCGGGCACTGCCGGTCGCGGTTGACGGACCAGTACGTGTACCGGGCCAGGCGGTGGCTGGTCGCGTAGTTGAGCACGGTCTGGAAGTCCGCCTGGTAGAAGTACTCGCCCGCGTCGCTGCGCCCGTTCATCATCGAGACGCCTTCGTGCCCGTACGCGGTGCCGCTGTCCCAGCCGAACGTGCTCATCAGGATGCCGTGGAACGCCTCCAGCGCGTTGGTCTGCGAACCAGCGCCGTTGAAGCCGCCGTCGAACGGCATGATCGAGAAGTTCGCCGGAGTGAATCCGCTGCTCTTCGCCTCGTTCAGCATCTGCTGGCCGAACCAGCCGGTGCCCGAGGCGGTGCCGGCGGTGGTCACCGAGACGTACAGGCCGGAGTTGTTCTGCTGAAGGATCTTGGCCGCGCCGATCTCGTTGTGGATGGCCGCCGTGTTCTCGTACTCCGGCTCTTCCAGGTCGAAGTCGATCGCCTTCAGGCCGTACTTGGTCACCACCTGCTGGTACGCGGCCGCCGTCGCCTGCGGGCTGCCGCAGGTCTGGCCGAGCTTGGTGCCGCCGTACCCACCGATCGACACGCTCACGTCGCCGCCTGCCGCGCGGATCCGGCTGATCAGGTTGGCGGCTTCCGTGTCCGACGAGACCGCTCGGGTGCCGTCCCAGGTCGGGCTACAGCCGCCGCCGTTCGGCGCGAGGATGAACGCGAGTTGGAACGCCTTCTGGCCGGTCGCGTTCATGACCGCCACCGCGTCCGGCGGGCTGTTGTCGAACGGCATCAGGTAGGGCGCGGACGCGTACCAGTTGCTGCTGAGCGCCGCGTTCGCGCTGTTGGCTTGGATGACGCCGAAGGCGGCCGCACCGATCATGGCGAGGCCCGTCATGGCGAGGGGGGCGAGCTTTCTGCGCTGCACCTGTTCCTCCTAAGGGAGTCCAACGACTGCGGGTTCGGGAGCCCGCGGGGGCGGATCGCTGTGGCGCCGGGACCTTTCCTGTACAGGTATTGTTAAGAAAGTTAAGTATTGGTATAGCAGCGCATCCACAGAAAGACAAGGCTCAATACGAGTTGAAGCCGGCCGGGCACCGTCGGCGATGTACCCCGTCATCATCGTCACGATCGTGTGGTTGACCGTGGCGGCGTTCCGGGCCAACCGACAGACCCCGCCCAGCATGCGGCTCGCGGTGCGGACCAGCCTGGTCACGCTCATCGGGGCGCTCGCGGTGGGCGGCGTGATGATCGCCAGCGGCGTGGTGGAGGTGGCGAACGGTGACCAGCAGGGCGCGTACCTGCACGGCGGCTGGCTCAAGCCGGCCCACGCGGTCCTCATGCACGCCGTCACGCTGCTGCCGCTGCTGGCCTGGATCGCGTCGTACACCGGTTGGTCAGAAGACCATCGAGTACGCGCGGTGACCGTCGACTCCGCCGGCTACCTCGTCGTGGCGGCCGGCCTGTGGACGGTTGCCGGTGTGGTGCGGGGACCGGTGCACGCCGGTATCGGAACTCGGTAGGGGTTGCGGTGTCGGCGATGCCCAGGTGCCGCTCGGTTACATGCCGGTCTTTCCGGTCGCGGCGTTTCTACGTTGGATCCATGACGAGCGAACACCACGCAGCCGCGCACTCCGCCCCGGCCACGAACCCGCAGGCGGTCCTTGACGACATCATGGCCAAAGTCGGCGTCGACGGCCTGGTCGCCGCCCTGGAGAACCCCGGCCTGATGGCCGCCGTTGACCAGCACGTCGCCTCGGTGCGCGACAGCCTGGCCAGCAGCGGGCTGGCCATCGACGAGGTGCCGCTCGCCGGGTATGCCTCGTCGGTCGCCGCCGCGGCGGTCCGGATGGGCCGCGAACTGCCGGATCCGGCCACAATGGACTGGACGCGGGCCAGTTGGTTCCAGCTCCGGCTCATGGCCGTGTGCGCGCTGGCGATCGGGCACGACCTCGTCTAATTCTCCTTTTCGATGTACTCGGGCAGGCCGAGCCGGTGCCGGATCGCCTGCTGGACGGCGATCTTGTCCGGCCGCGCATCGACCGTCACGACAAACTCCTTGCGCCGGAAGAGGTCCAGCACCGGATTCGTCTTGTCGTGGTACTCCCGTAGCCGGATGGCGAGCGCCTCCTCGGTGTCGTCTTCCCGGGTGATCAACTCACCACCGCACACGTCGCACCGGCCCTCCACGGTGGGCCGGTCGTCGATCACGTTGTAGTCCATCCCGCAGCGCGAGCAGAGGCGCCGCCCGAGCACCCGCCGCCGCACCTCGTTGTCCGGCAGGTCGAGGTGGATGACCCCGTCGATGTCGTAGCTCTCCAGAAAGAACTCGGCCTGCCGCCGGCTGCGCGGAAAGCCGTCGATGATGAACCCGTAGTTCCAGTCGTGCTGTTGCAGCCGGTCGCGAACCACCGCCTCGACGAGGTCGTCGCCGATCAACTCGCCCTCGGCCATGGTGCGGCGGACCTGGGCGCCCAGCTTGGTGTGCTGCTGCACGTGCCAGCGGAAGACGTCGCCGACAATGATCTGGACCAGGTCCAGGTCGGAGGCCAGCATCGCGGCCTGGGTACCCTTCCCGCTGCCCTGGACGCCCATGATCACATATTTGCGCATGCCGTGACCTTTCCACCCGAACTCATTGAGTGCAATTGCAACCGAAACAGCATGTGCTTGTTGCTCCCCGTGTTGATCTCTATCCTGATTGTGACGAGCGCGACCGGAGATCCCGGAGCGCTCGTTTTCGTCACCAATACCCTGGAGGCGACGCCATGACGGCCGAGATCAGCTCCCGGCGTCTCGAGGATCACCGGCTCCTGACCGAGAGTCTGGGTCTCGTAGCGCCCGTCGCCGACGACCTCGTGGCGGCTTTCTACCGTCAACTCTTCTCTGACCACCCCTGGTTTCGCAGCCTGTTCCCGGCAAACATGCAGCCCCAGCGGGAGAAGCTGCTCGGGGCCGTCGTCACGCTGGTATCGCGCTACGACCGCCCTGATCAACTGGTACCCATGTTGACCGCGTTGGGCCGCAACCACGTCGGGTACGGCGCGGAGCTCAGCCACTATGCCGCGTTCGGATCGACGCTGTTGTCGGTGCTCCGGCACTTCATCGGCGAAGCCTGGAACGACGAGTACGAGGGTGCGTGGCAGCGCGCGTACACGTTTGCCGCCGGGACCATGATCATGGCGTCAATTGAGCTGGCGGACACTGAGGTATCGGACCTGCGGGCGGCCTGATTCCTCTCCTTTCTTCTGGGGCCGCCGGCCATCGTGGCAGGGGCTCGCGGCCCCGGGAGTCGCGGAGGTTGTGGCCTCATCGACCCCCTGAGGCCGCAACCTCCGCTCTATGTTCGTTGGGATGTGTCCCCGCGCTTATTCGCCGCGCTCGCCGTCGGCCATCTCGCGGAGGACGTCCATGTGGCCGACGTGCCGGGCGGTCTCCTGGATCACGTGGATGAGCAGCCAGCGCACGGTGCGATCCTCGCCGCCGACGGTGACCTTCGCGGCGTCGCTCGCCGACCGGCCGGACAGTGCCCGCTCGGATCGCGCCCACTCCGCCTGATAAGCCTCGACCACCTGCGCCGGGGTGTCGTCGTCGCCCAGCCGCCACTCCGCGTTGACGTCCTCCTCCCACAGCGACGGCAGATCCGACCCACCGCCCACAATCGACAGCCAGAACCGCTCGACCGCGGTGAGATGCTTGATCACCCCGGTCAGGCTCATGTATGGCGAGGTCGGCAGTGGGGTGGCAGCCGCCAGCTCGGGGCTCAGCGCAGCGATCTTGTTGACCGCGGTGGCCCGCAGGAACGCCAGGAACTCCCATTGCAGGCGGAGCTCGTCGTCGGCCCACTGCGCCGGCCAGCGCCGGTCCACAACCTTGGCCTTGCTAGAACTGTTGTTCGACACGCCGGGCAGTGTATCGGTCTGCACCGACAGGTTCCGTCTACCGGGTGATCCGGCTGCGCTCGTGGATCAGGTTGGCGCGCAGCAGGAGGTCGTGGTCGGCGAGGATCTCGTCCGGGGTACCCGTGCGGGTGATGGTGTGGTCTTCGGCGAAGACCAGGCACCGGTCGGCGAGCACGTCGAGCGCGTCCAGGTCGTGGGTGGCCAGCACGATGGTCTTGCCGGCCGCGCCCAGCTCGACGATCAGATCGATGAGCCACTGCTGGGTACGCGGGTCGAGCGCGGCCGTGGGCTCGTCGAACAGCAGTACCTCGGGGTTCATCACCAGTACCGAGGCGATCGCGACCCGCTTCTTCTGGCCGCCGGACAGCTGGAACGGGGCCCGGTCGGCCAGGTCGGCGATGTCGAGCATGGCGAGCACGTCGTCGACCCGGGCCGCCGTCTCCATTGTGGACAGGCCGAGTTGGAGGCAGCCGAAGGCGACCTCCTCGCGTACCGTCGGGGAGAAGACCTGCGTGTCGGAGTTCTGGAACACGAAGCCGACCCGGGAGCGGAAGCCTCGGGAGAACTGTTCGTCTTCCAGGTTGTCCTCGGTGACCGGATGGCCGAACGCGGTGAACGTGCCCGAGTCGGCGAAGATCAGCCCGTCGAGGACCTTGAGCAGCGTCGACTTGCCGCAGCCGTTCGGGCCGAGGAGGGCGACCCGCTCCCCCGGGCGCACGTCGAGCGACACCCCGTCGAGGGCCGGAAACCGGTCAAGGTACCGGTAGTGCAGGTCGCGGCACTCGAATACAGCGTCAGCGGCCAATGTAGAGGTCACCTCCGTAGATCACGACAGCCGCCGCGACCACGACGATCGCGGCCAGGCCGTCAACGGCGCGCAGCCGGAACGTTTGCAGCGTGCGTGCGTTGCCCCGGTACCCACGGGCGACCATCGCCTGGTGTACCTCTTCGGAGAGGTGGTGGGCCTTGCCGAACAGGGCACCCGCCGAGGCCGCGACGAACCGCCGGGCACCCTTGTCGTGACCCGCGCCGCCGACGGTACGTGCCTTGCGGGCCTCGTACATCTCGGTGACGGTGCCCAGGAGCAGGAAGATATAGCGGTAGGCCATCCCGATGATCAGAATGAAGATCTTCGGTACGCCGAGCGCGCGCAGCGCAGCCAGCAGCCTGGTCCACGGCGTGGTGAGCGTGAGCAGCACCACCAGTGAAACCGACGTGGCAACCCGGGTGATTACGAGAGCGGCGGTGGTCAGGCCCTGCGCGGTGAAGCCCTGCGGGGTGCCGTGCCAGTGCCACAGGGTCCAGACGACGTGCCCCGGCGTGACGATTGAGAGGGTCGCGGGCAGCACCACGATCCCGGTGAAGATCGGCACGAAAAGCCAGACCCGCTTGACGAAGAAGCCCAGCGGCAGCCCGCTCGTCGCTGCTAACGCCAAAGTGAGGCCATACGCCCCGATGAGCACCGGCACGTGGTGGACCAGCCCGACCGCGACCAGCAGGACCAGCAGACCGATCGCTTTCACCCGGGGATCGAGGCGCTGCAACACGCCCTGGCGCCCGGCGACGTCTTCACTGAACATCACCTGGCGCAGCAGATTAGCGCTGCCGCCGAGGGTCTTCTCGACGAAGGACCCCTTCCTGCGTACCCCGATGCAGCCGCACGGGCAGAGGCCGACCTCGTTCTGAAGCAGCCAGGTTGGGGTGGGTGTGGGCTGGGCCGGCCCGACGGTGCTCATGCGTTGCTCGGTTGGCTTACGGTCTCGGCGCCTTTGGTGTTGCCGCGCCGCCTCAGTAGCGTCTCGATCAGTTTGCCGATCGCGAAGATGACGATCGCGATGACCGCGATCCCGACGACGGCGGAAAGAACATAGGCCAGGCTGGCATGCTGACCGTCCTTGAACCCGTACCCGCCGAGCAGGGCGTGACTCCAGAACCCGTTGTACTTGTTCAGCCCGGCCGGGACGCCGTTGAGGCCGAGTTTGAGGTCTCCCGGAGCGTCCTCGCCGAACGCGCCGCCGGGTGCCAGCAGGCCGAGTGGGGTCAGCAGCACCATCACGACGATGAACCCGATGGCGACCCGGGCCGGAGTCAGGGTCTTCGACGGGTTGCTGGCGTCGGCGGTGACCGGGATGTTGCGGTGGTTGGCGGCCAACCGGCTGGCGTCGGCGCGGGCCAGGTACGCGAACACCCCGCCGGTGAGGATCGCCTCGGCCGCGCCGGCGATCGTGAGGTGCGCCAGCATCATGGCCGGAATCGTCTGGGACAGGTGGTATGGCGAGTACAGCGGCGCCCCGGACGCGGTGTGGAACAGGTCGGGCTGGATGCCGAACTCGACCGCGGCGGCGAGGGCGGCGGCGTTGATCCCCGCGTACCCACCGATCGCGGCCCCGGCGATCCGCCGCCCCGAGGTGAGCGGCGCCCGGCCGGCGATCAGCTTGTACACCCCGTACCCGACGAACGGCAGAATGATCGCCATGTTGACCACGTTGGCGCCGTAGGCCAGCACTCCCCCGTCGCCGAACAGGAGAGCCTGGAACAGCAGGGCCACCGAGACGGCTATCACCGCCGCCCATCTACCGAGGACAATGGCGATGATCACCCCACCGACGGCGTGCGCCGTGGTGCCGTCCGGGATCGGGATGTTGAACATCATCACCAGGAAACTCAGCGCGGAGAGGATCGCGAGGAGCGGCACGTTGCGGGTCTTCACCACGCGGGTTACGCGCTTGGCGGCGACCGCCCAGGTCGGGACCGCGACGACGAACGCTGCCGCGCAGGTCTGCGGGCTCAGGTAACCGTCTGGAATATGCACCGCACGCTCCTCCGCCTGTGCCGGCCGACCGGGCTGACGCCAACGGTACCTAGTTGCCAAAGTTTGGCAATAGTGGTGTTTCCGCGATCTTGGTGGCGAGTTGCTGTCGGAGCCGCCATTTGCCACCAAGATCGCGGCGACCCTGCCCGATGGGGAGACTGCGGGGTCGCCGGAAGCGCTCGCCCGGACGCGCTGACGCCTCTCGACGCCGACCTGGCGCGCTGCGACGGTCGAGGGGACCGGATGCGTGCCATCTTCGGGGGAGGAAACCATGCGCCAGTATCGACGTTTCGTCCGCGCAGCCGTCTCGCTCGGCGCCGCGCTCCTGATCGCCGGCGCGGCCGCGGCCGTACCGGCGACGCCCGCGTTCGCGCTGCCGAGTGGCGACGGATGGGCCGCCTCATGGAACTACTACACAGACACATCGATACAATTCGAGGCAACCGTGCCCAGCGCCCGGGTGGTCGGCTTCACCAGCGACGACAACGGCCGGCGCACCACCGGAGCGACGGTGGTCGACACCGGCAACTCGTTCAAGTGCGCGAATCTCCAGATCTTCGTGGGCGGCGTCGGGTTCGTCGCGAACCAGACCATCTGCGGCACCAACAACCAGGCCACCGTCACAACCGGGACGTACACCGGCGCGATCGTCGTCATCCTCACCGCCCAGTCGGTGCTCAGCAGCAGCAACGACAGGGTCGTCTCGATCATCATCCCGAGCTCGGCAGACGAACCGGAGCTGCACTCAACGGGCACCGGGACAAGCTGGCGCTTCACTTCGGCCACCCAGGCCGTCTTCAGCGCCCAGCGGCCCGGCGTCCGTCTCGAAGGCAAGATTGACTACGAGGGCGGCGACTACCGGCTTGTCACCGGCTTCACCTCGAACCTGGGCCCCGAGGGGTGCGCCGCCGGCATGGCGGTCATCAACGACGAGAACCGCACCGGGTACACAAGCTGCGTGCCACCCGAGCACGTCGGCGAGCACCGGGGCTGGGGCAAGTTGTTCGACGTCCTCGGCGACTTCCAGGTGGACGCCTGCCGGCTCGGCGGTGCGGGCCCCGACAAGTGCCTCGGCATGACCATCCCCACCCCGTCCTGACGTTCGGTCCGGGACGTAGCGCCGGACCGCACGGAGATCGGCCCCCGACCAAGGAACTCCTGGTCAGGGGCCGAATTTCCCTCTACGTGGCGGGTCCAGGATTCGAACCTGGGTAGCTTTCGCGACGGATTTACAGGCCATCTGGGATCTTGGCAGGCGTACCGGCCGCTATCAGGCGTTTCGGTTCGTCGCCAGTATTGCGATCTCTGCCGTTCCCGTCATGTTCCCGCGCGGGAACGGACTCACAGGCTCCTGAGACCTCCCGCCCGCAGCGGGACTTAGCTGAGCCCCCGACCACCGGTCCCGTGCGAGATCCGCTGGCGGCACCTCGTGCAGGGGAAACGCCGCAGGTTACAGCGTGCATGCGTTCGGTCGGTCATTACGACGGATGTGAGTGAGTAGACGCAATCTCATTGCTCTCGCAATACCGGGTCCTTGGACGCGACCGGCGCGCTTAAGATCTGTCGAACCCGGCTAGTCATTGCCCGATTAGGTGACCACAAGACCGTACCGCGGCTTCGGCCCGGCCAAGCAATTCTTTCCCTCTGGAGGCGGTCCAACGCCCTAGGTATGAGCTGTTTCTGAGCGTCGGTCAAGGCACCCCGATAGAATGCAAGCTCCTTTCGACCCTTACCACTTCGCAGGAAGAGGCGCTGGAGAATAGAGATTGTCACTCGTCGGTAGTCCGAGATGGGGAGACTCAAGATTGACGAAGCATTGGCGGCACTATCGGTGAAGTTTTCCACAGTACAGTTTGCGAATCGCTCTCCTGCGAACGCATCAATGCCCGTAACTCCGTCCACGCGATCGATGGCGCAATCAAGAAACCACGGCAAGGAACTCGCATCCTCTACTTCAGTTACATCGAGCGCATCGATCAAACAGTTATCAAAGGTAACGTTAGTCGCCTTGGCGCCCTTGCCGAACTCGATGATGGGTATATATTTGGACGCGACCGTGAAGCTATCGGCAATGGTACTTCCGTTCATCAACAGTACCCGCAAAATATCGACAGCAAGCTCGCTCGGGGCATTTTCTTGGGCCAGCGCCCTACGAAAGGCAGTTTGGATGGAGCCATCCGAGGCCGCATCCAAAGAGAGTCGGCTACAGGCTAGCTGCAAGCCTAGTTCGCCAATCGATGTTTGAATTCCTGCGAAATAGCTGAAAGCGCCGTCCTCAAAAGGATTCTCGATAAAGCGCCGCACGTCCCCCGATCGCAAGGAGTCTGCCAAGTCCTCGTCGATGAAAACCCTTGAGTTCGATTCTGATTCATGCACCTGCATACCAGGAAGCCGCTGCAATAGCACGTACGATTCGGGATCCGGATAGTATCCACATACGGCTTGAAACGCCGACGTTACGTCCTCGAACGAAAGAGGTCCCAAGCCGCTCGTGCTCACCCTTGCCCGGGTAGCCAGTCGCTCTAGGATCCCTCGTACTTTCGTCCCATCGATACCAATGTCGATCCGAGCCTCGCGCTGAGAGATCTGGTCGAGGAGAAAGTCCCAGCTGCCGGCGGCATCAAGATCATCCTCGACCAGCCGCAGATCATTGAGTACGCCACGCGCCGCAAGGTGCGCCACTAGGAGTGGGCGGGTCGGAAGCCAATCCGGAACAGCCTCTCCCCAGTTTCGACTAGACAAAAGTTCTCGTACCTGAGCGTCCGTCAAATCGGAAGCGCTGAGACACAATGCTGTCGACGGCAATCCGAGCGCGGTACACATTTCGTCACGATCGTCAAAGAAGTGGCTTCGACCGACCAGTAGAACCCCGGTGGTACTCGACGCTTGCTCCATGAAGTGCCTAACCAATCCAACACTTCGTCGCCGTACATCACGCAAGGAACCTACTCGACCGGGCCAATTCCCGGCCGAAATCTCATCGAAACCATCAAGCAAGAGTACGGCTCGGCCAGATCTCCAGGCTCGTACTAATTGGTTGGGCTTCGGGAATCCGATCAGCCGCGCGTGACGCTCCAATGCTTCTGTCGGCTCGGTCTGACCTTGGTGATCTCGAAGATTCAGATGAATCAGCATCGAATGATCTCGCCCGGCTAGCCTATCTTTCGCGAACGACAGAAATATCTCCCGAAGAGCCATGCTCTTACCTACGCCGAAGTCGCCAAGTAACACAACCTTTGTGCCTTTGTCGAGCTCACTTCGGATCTGTTTGATGGACCGCGTTTCGATCCTTTCGGGAAGCTTCACAAGATCGGTATGGATGTACTTGCCTTGAACATCGAGATCTTGGGTCACCGGGTCTAGGGCGCTCCCGAAAACGTATCTACGCCGATCCATAACGTACTGGTTCACATCGACGAGTCTCGCCTCGAAGGTGGCGAAACTCATGGAGGTAACCTGTGAGCCAGCCTTCGCTACTTCAACATTCTGAGCCGCTGTTGGATCTTCACTAGTGATGAAGAAGCCCTTAACTGCCTTGTCGGGATACTTGCGGCTAAGCTTGGTAACCAGATCCCTAAGCTTTCCGCTGTCCTTCTTGGCCTTAGCTACGCCGCGAGACCTTGTCGCTTCGATGGCGACAACGAAATCATCTGTAACGAATACGCCATCCCGCTCAAGTCCATCGATGATTACAGGCCCTGCCGTATCGCTGCCCTCGTAGATAAGTCGCGCGACACGCCGCACCTCTTCTTCGAAGATGCGGTCTTCCTCCTGCGAAGGTTCCTGGGCCATCCGCACATAGTAGACGGCGTGCCGTGTGAGCGTTGCCAAGCTATGAAGGCCCAGCCGTGGGCGGCGCGTGAATGACCTGTGGCGACGGGTCTTCACCTGTAAGGGAGATGTCAACGTTCGGCCGTCAGAAGCACTCAACCGAGTGCGCCGCCGATCCGATCGTTGACACCATCCTCTCCCCCGTCGATGCAGTTCGCGTACACCTTCAGCAGGACGGCGACGCTGTGCCCGAGCCGCCGAGCGACCTCAGTAGGTGGTACCCCGGCGTTCAGCCAAAAGCGACGCCGCCGCGTGCCGCAGGTCGTACGGGCGCCGGGCCAGCGGCGAGGCGACCTGGGAAGGCGTGAACGCCTTCTCGCGGGCGAGCTTCCACCACCGGTCATACACCGACTCCGACAGCGGGCCGCCGTGGAGGCCGCGGAACAGCCGGCCATCCGGCGCGGTCTTGAACTCCTTGATGTGGTGGTGGATCAGCGCGACGAGCTGGGGCGGGATCGGTACCGGCCGGGTTTCCTGCCGTGCCCGGTGCTTGAGCCCACGCCGCTCGTGGGAGCCGCCGTCGTCGGTCCAATGCGACCCGGCGCGCGGGTCAGTCCCGGCGAGCACCAGGCGACCCCAGCGGTACTCGATCTTCTCGTGCCGGCAGGACCGGGACGGCGACCGCCGCCAGCTCGTCGAAGTCGGCGCCGCAGTCGAGACACCTGCCCGGTAGCTCGCAGTCCTCCCGACGCAGATCGGCCGCTTCGGAGGGCCGCATGCCCGCGTAGTACAGGCAGCCGAAGAACGCGACCAGACGTGTCGGCCCGGTTGCCGAGAGATCTCACCGCCTCCAGCAGCGCGGCGACCTGGGCGGGTTGGCGACGACCCGCCGGTCGATGGCCTGGGCGACCTCGGGCGCGGTCCACTGCACCCGGTCGACCGGGTTGGCGTCGAGCAGCCCCAACTCCACGGCGTACCCGAGGGCGTTGTAGAAGGTGGCCCGCTTGCGCTGTACGGTGGAGGCCGCCGCGGGCTTGCCATCGAGGCAGTACGCACAGGCCGTCGAGGACCCGGCGGACCATGCCGGCCGAGTCCAGCTCGACCACCGGCAGCGACGCCTTCTCCAGCCAGGCCAGCGCCGCGGCATGTTCGGCCGGGATCTCCTCCGACCAGCGGCGCGGGTTGAAGCCGTAGAGGTACAGCGCCTCGCGGAGCAGGGCGTCGCCGGGCGCCCCCGCTTGCGTCGGCCCGGTCAGGGTCACCGTCATCGAGGTCAGCGCCTCGACCGATCGAGCGCCGGGTCTTGGCCGCCGCCCGAGGCCACTTCATCTCGATGTACGCCCGCGGCTGTGCGCGTACCAGGTGGTGGGTTCTTGGCTCGCGCCTCGGCCGCCGGCCGGCCGGTCTCGGTGTCGAAGGGCTTCCCCGCGTTGGCCGCCTGGACCAGCTCCGGCACGGAACGAGTGCGCCAGCGCCTTGGTCCGGAACATCTCCTCGAACGCGCTTCCGGCGCCCTCACCGCCCACCGCACCCGTACCAGGTCGAGCCTTCGCGGATCGGCGCGCTTGCCGATCTCCCAGATCCGGACCTCGTAGCTCTTCACGCGGCCTCGCTGTTCCAGGCTCGCCGAGCCACCGATCGAGGACCGAACGCCGGACCCGGAGCTGCCCGTTGGGCAGCTTGATCACGCGCGGTGCCTTGCCGGTCTGCCGCCACGGTACCAGGTCGAGCGCGGTACGCGGAGTTCCGCGAGCACTTCTCGCACGGTCATCAGATCATCGTCCACATGCGTTTCCTCCCCAGTGATCGGTTGAGCGTGAGCCGCAGTTGCCGAAACATCTCCGGGTGACCCCTGCGCGGCCCGGTCCTTCGCGGCGAGCAGTTCGGAGCGCCAGCGGGCGCGTTCGGTGATGGAGCGCAGGAGCCGGTGGGCGAGCGGCGTGTACGTCGGGGTCGCTCGGGCCGGGCGAGTTCCCAGGCGTACCGGCGCGACTGCGCCCGGCTCGACGTCGGCCTGGTCGTGGTCGCTCGGGTCGGCGCTGACGCCGAGCAGTGCGCGGACCCAGGCCCGGGCGTCGTGCTCGGTGGTCGGCGAGGGTCTTGCCGGACCAGTCGCGGGAGATGAGGATGCGCCGGCCGCCGATGCCGAGGGTGGCGCGCTGGTGGACCTTGCCCTTGCAGCGGCCGGGCTGAGCTTGGCGTGGCCTTCTTCGGGCTGGACGCCGTAGAGCAGCCAGTTCGCGCACCGGTCGGAGCACGGGCGTGACGGCAGTTCGCGTGCCAGAGCCGGTCGAGGTGCGCCGCGCTGCGCGGTCGGTGCGTGGCTTGTGGCAGTCGGCGGTGTCCTTGGTGATGTACTTGGTGATGTAGCCGGATGGTCGCGTTCGGCGTCCTCGGGTGCCGGGCTTGACGCCGCGGGCGTCGACCTGGGCGCCGAAGCCGGACCACGTGCGCCGGGTTCGGCGTCCGGGTCGTCGTCGATGGCGTCGAGGGCCTCGTCCCAGGTGGTCAGCGGCTCGCCGGGTGTCCGGGTCGACCCAGCGCCGCCGGTCGGCGTCCCAGACCGGGGGCCGGTCGACGGTGTAGCGCTGGATGCGTCGACGGTCGGCCACCACACCTGGTGGTAGGTGGCCGCCGCGACCTGCTCGAGCAGTCGCGCGGGGATGGTGCCGCGGATGGCGAAGTGCGCGTGTGGGGCGAGGCGGCGTTGCGGCTCGACGCAGCCGGCGTACTGGACGTTCCAGCCGTCGCAGCGGCGCAGGTTCTGCCAGAACCGGTCCAGCAGCCGGGGAAGTGGACGGCGTCCCAGGCCGCCCGCCGGTAGTCGTAGCGGTCGGGTCGACCGGGTGCCGAGCAGCGTCGTCGTCGCCGTGCGCCCGCCGCACGGCACGGGTAGGTGCCGCGCCGGATGCAGGCGTACACGGGCCGTAGGAGTCGAGGGTGAGGGTCAGCCACATCGACGGCCGGTAGGTCGTGCCGTCCGGGGCGGTGTAGGCCCGGCCGACCGTGCGCGGCTCGACCTGCTGCCGGGGCAGGTCGGGTGCGTCCTGCCGCCGCCGGGTGGAGCGCTTGCGCCGTGCGGTGCCTTCGTCGTCGCTGGTCCTCGTCGCGGTTGGTGCGGTGGCGCGACCCGGCCCCGCAGCCCCTCGGCCGCGATCGCTTCTTCGACTTCGGGGATCGCCTCGTCGAGGTCGGCGACCTGGTCCCACTGGCCGGCGCGCTCGGCGTCGTCGCGGTCGAACTCCAGGTGCGCCCGCAACACGGATCAGCGCCTTCTGCTCCTCGGTCGGCCGGTTCGGGCCGGGGTTGGGTTCGTCGGTGCGGTGCCAGCCCTCCCGGATCTGCGCCTGCCGCAGCCGCCGGCCCCGCTTCGCGCACGGCGGGCACTTGTCCTCGCGGGTCGCCCCGCAGGGCAGGTCGATGACCTCGGTCAGGCCGGTGTCGAGGTCGGTGCGGCGCAGGGCGAGGGGGCGGACGCAGACGCCGTACTCCTCGGCGAGGTGCTTGAGCGCGTCGATCGCGCGGGGCAGCGCATCCGGGCCGCCCGCGACCCCGGCCGAGGCGCCGGTGCGGGGCGGGTCGAGGCCGGGATGCAGGGTCGGTGTGCTCATCGGTCACCTCCGATCGGGTCTGGCGCCGTTGGCGCGGCTCCGTTGATGCGGGTGAACGGCGTGCGGCGGCACGGGCACGGCGGACGGTTCGTCCGACTTCGACGGGACGGTCGCCGTGTTCGTCCAGTGCGCAGGTGGCGCGGACTGGTCGCGGGTGATCGGCCGGCCGTGCTCGGCCGGTGCCGGCGTCGGCGGTACGGGCCTGGTCGAGCAGACCGCGTCACGCCTGGCTCGTCCCGAGCGGTGCCGGTCGGCGGAGCTGCGTCGGCGGTCGGCCGGTCCGCACCGTGCGCTCGGTCCCGGGGTGGTGCGGGAGAGGACGATCTTGACCAGGGCGAGGAACGCCGAGCGCGGGCAGCGCGGCGGCCAGCCAGCCGACCACGCGACGGTTCCGCCTCCACGACCTGGGCGGACAGGGACAGGGCCACCGCGCGCGATGAGGATGGCGATGACGAACCCGGCGGGTCGGCCGGTGCGGGCGCGGCGGCGGATCTCCAGGCCGGTCGCGATCGACATGAGTTCGAGCACGACGGCGTCGGCCCAGGCCGAGCCAGCCGGGTTGGCCGTGGGCGGCGGCGACGTCGTGGACGTGGGTGAACGACGCGGCGGCGGCCATGCCGCCGATGGCGAGCAGGATGAGCACCTGCACGACACCTCTCGGCCCGCTGACCGCGGGGTGCGGGTGGTCGTCATCGGGCACCACCCCGCCGGGCCGTCCAGTCTGGCCGCCTGATGCTCGACGGCCTCCCAGGTGGCGGCGTCGACGGCGCGGCGGGTGCGGGCGTAGGTGTCGTCCCGGTAGCCGGCCAGCCACCACATCAGGAGCGCCAGTAGCGCCGGGCGCGAGTGCCGACCGAGGAGCAGCCAGACCGGAACGCCGTAGTGCACGGCGGTAGCGGCAAGGCGCGGTGCCGGCGATGGTGGTGACGGTCAGGTCGACGCGGCTCATGTCCGGTCTGCGTGTCGGTCATCAGGCTGCGCCTCCTTCGGTCCAGTCGCCGTCCACGACCCGGAGCCGGCCGTACTGGTGGGCGAGGTCGGTGATGTCGTCGTCGGTGAGGTAGGAGAACCGGACCCGCATCGGGTGCGGGGTCGCCGTCGAGGACGACGTAGCCGACGCCGGCGTGCTGCGGTCCCTTGGGGATGCGGTCGCACAGCGCGCCCCGGTCGCGGGCGCCGTCGCCGAGGACCATGTCGACCTGGGCCTGCTTCGGTCAGCCGCAGCGCCGATCCGGGTCGGGAACAGGTCCCGGAACGGCAGCACTTCTTTGCGCGGGTCCTGGAAGCAGGCCACGACGTGGACGCCGACCGCGCGGCCCTGGGTCAGCAGCACGCCGAGCGCGGCCTTGATCCGGTCTTTGAGCTTGCCGGTCGGTGAGGTAGGCGGTGAGCGCGGCCAGCTCGTCGATGACGATCACGATACAGCGGATCCCCGACGGTGGGGGTGTGCTGGCGGGTGTGGCCGCGGAGCCGGGCGGTGCGTTCGCGCATGGTCGCGACGGCCTCGTCGAGCATGTCGGCCATGGCGTCGAAGTCGTCGCAGGCGAACCGGGCGAACAGCGGCCGGCCGGCGGCGAGCTCCATGCCGCCCTTCGGGTCGAACGCCCACACCTCCACCAGCCCGGACCGGATCCCACCGGCCAGCGCGCGCAGACAGCGACCACACCACCGAGCCCTTGCCGCATCCGGTGGCGCCCGACGACCAGGACCTGCGTGCCGAGCAGGCGCAGCCGGTACACCTGGCCGTCCTCCCGCATCCCGAGCGGCAGCGCGGTGAAGTCCGGCACCACCGCCACCGGAACGGCGCCACGGTGGCGGCCAGGGCGTCGCGGCGGCGCAGCACGATCTGCACCCGGTCGGGCCGGTCCCCCACGGAGACCCGGGCGCCCAGGGCACCGAAGGTGTGCGCGAGCCGTTCCCCGGCGGCGGCGAAGTCGTCCGGGATCTGACCCGTAACCATGCGGACGGTGAGCGTATCCGCGAACCCGTTGCTCCGGACCTTGACCAGCACCGGCAGCACCAGCGACTTGTCGAAGGTGACGGCGAGTTTGGTGGTGGCCATCGCCAGCAGCCACCGCCTGCGGTAGGCCATCCGCCGCCACCGACCCACCGCCGGCCACACCACGAACCGCTCACACGACGGCCGGTGCCCAAGCCACCAGCCCGTCAGCACGCCGGCCACCACCACGAGCAGGCTGGCCGGGCCGTACCAGCCAAAGTTGCTATGCAGCCACAGCAGCACCAGCACCGGACCCGTGACGTACCAGTACCGGCACACCAGATACACCAGCCGGGCCATACCCTTGACCAGCCACCAGCCGAGGACCAGCCAGATCGGCAGCCGCACGACCGGGGTCCGCACGTTAAGTGGGGCGGTGTCGATGCGCTCACCCCGGATCACGTTGACCAACGGCATCTCAGCCCACCTCCCTCATCCGCGCGGCCGTTGTGGCAGGGAACAGCGGGGACTGGCCGGGTGCGTCGACCGGCGACGCACCGCGCGGCGACGTGCCGGCCGTGCCGGCAGGACTGCGGGCAGCAGGGTCGCGAGGTCGGCCGGGCCGGACGTCGGTTCGGGAACGTGGCGGGTCATGGTCGGCAGCCATCGGCCCCGGCCGAGCACCGCGCGTAGGTCGACCGGGTCGACGACGTGTGGGGCGATCAGGTCCGGGTCGAGGTGGCGCAGCTTTACCACCGTGCGGGCCAGGGCCGCTGCGGCGGCCGAATCTCGATCAGCGCGGCGACCCGGACCGCGTCGGACGGCACGGTGCGATAGACCTGCCGGGCGGCCGTGATCCCCGGCCCAGCGAGCGCGGCGACGGTACGGCGATGGGTCTTCATGCCGACCGCCCCCTCCGCGCCTCACGGGCCGCCGCGCGGCGGGCGCGCCGCTCTACGACGGCGAGTTGCGTGCGGGTCTCTTTGATCGTGGCGGTCATCCGGTCCAGCGCGTGGCGTAGCCGGGCCAGCTCGTCCGGCGGGGTTCCGTAGCAGTCCCACAAGCCGGGGCCGCTGATCTCGTGGTGCGCGATGTCCGCGATCGCGGCGGCGAACACGGAGCCGGCCCATGCTGATGTCGAACAGGTCTCCAGTGCCGAAGTGCTCGGGCCGCAACTGGACCACGGGCGCGTCGCTGCCCGGCTGGCAGGTAGTGCAGCGGTCGATGTCGGGGGGCAGCGCGGCGAGGGTGCCGCAGCCGCCGCAGGTGCGCCAGACCGTGCCGTCTTTGGACGTGATCCGGGCAGCGTTCGATACCGTAGGCATTACAGCCTCTCCTGCTTTCGTGGGTGGGTTGGGAACGCCGGGGCGGGCCGCTCGGCCAAGAGAAATGGCCCGCCCCCGCGGCGTTACGAGAAATCAGGCCGCAGCCGCCGGAACCGGCTCAGCGGCAGCACCCGGCGCCACCAGACCGCCGGCCCGGATCGACCAGGCCAGCCGCGCCCGGCACTTGTGCGGCTTCGCGATCCCCTTACACGAGTTGGTGTCCGCGTACGGGGTGACGGTCAGGTCGGTGAACGCCACCGGCGTCACCGTGATCCCACCCGGAAGCTCCACGCCGGCCGGCGGCACCGGCTGCACCGAGGCGGCGATCTTCACCTTCACCTCGGTGGACCGGCCGAACTTGCCCGCCTCCGGGTCCTGATCCATCACCTTGACCACCCACAACCGCACCCCGTGCTCATCCCGGGCCTGGTTGTCGTCGTCACGCAGCCGGTCAAAGTCGACCAGCTTGTCCACGCTCAAGAACAGCGCCCCATGCGGGAACACGTACTCGAACGGAACCGGAATCTTGATCGAGTTCGGAACCACTACCTGCTCCCCTTCGCCTCTTGATTGCTCGTGTACTTGACTAACCAAGTTGGCCAAATCTTACATGTGACCAACTTGGCTAGCCAAGCTTCGAGTCCGTTTACCGCTAGACGGGAAAGGCGACTTCCAGGGCACGCCGGTTGGTCGCAAGTACGGCGTCTACGACCAGGAGTGGTCGCACACCACGATCCCGGGCCGTGACCAGAACAGCGGTCAGGCAGTCGCGCCCAAAGATCTTGAGCGCAGCCACCTCGGCAGGCTCGGGCAACCTGGAAGAGATCCGTACCGCAAGGCTGTGGCAGATCGCACCCGTCCGGCGTGCGACATGGCGCAGGAGGTCGTCACCGATCAGCGCGCTCGCACCGAGCATGGTGCGTTCGGGCCAGCTCCGGTCGGACGTACACAGTGGTCACCTCAACCGGGCCGAGCTGCGCGGCGCTGCGCACGCGACGGCGGGCGACCACACTTGCGCCCGCCGACACGCCGAGGGCAACGGCGACGCGCTGCGAGGCCTGGACGACACCCGCCGAGAGCAGCGTCATGGTCGCTGGATCTTCGCCAGCCACAAAGGCACGCAGCATGCGTGGAACCCGACCACCGACCGGGGGACGACCGAGGACTACCCACCCCCCGCCCTGATGACTTACCAGCCAGCCTTGTTGGCGCAGCAGCCCCAGAGCCCGCACGACGGTCGAGCGGGACGCACGGAACTCCCGAACGAGGTTGGCCTCGCTGGGCACCTTCGTGCCGATTGGGTACGCCGTCATCGATGCGAGCCTGGATAGTGTTCACCGTCACGACGTACTTGACCGGTCCTCGATCGGCATGCGGATCCGTTCGTGAGGGGCGGAGGATGCATTGATCCTCCGTATGCGCCAGAACGGCGAGAGCGACCGTGGTGGCGCGGTCATGCCGGAGAGCGTCGGTCCAGGTAGGACGACGTTTCGGGACCTGCCACGCGACCGGGCACGTGTTGGCCGCCCATGTTGGCCCGGTGCTCGTCCAGGTGCGCCCGGACTGTCAGCGTCCAGGTCGCGTCGTCGGCCGGGTCCGGTGCCAGCCAGCGATGATACGAGTCGCCGTAGTGCAACGCCTCATCGCCGGATCGGAAGGTGCTACGAGTCACTGCGAGGGTCGCGCCACGCTCGACCGCGGAGCCGGAACACTCCATGTGGCGCGGGCAGGGTCGGTACACGCAGCGGCGAGGCCGATGTCGGCGAGCTGGCGCCGGATGCACGGGAAGAACTGGTACGGCCGGCAGGCCCCACACCAGCCGTCCGTGACGCGTCGGTGATCGTGGAAGACCTGCCAGGCGAGCTGCCACATCAAGGGGTTGAAGCATCCGTCGGGCGCTCGGTACGGCGGATCGGCCGGGTTGTACGGCAACGTTGTTGGATCGATCACCACTCGCCTCCTGGAATCGCCGTGGACGGCACCGAGGTAGGCGGGGTCGAGCCGAGTGCCCAGCGAGTTGCCCGGCACCTGCCCCGGTGCCAGCTCGTCGACGGCCTTGCCCGGCATGCGCGTCGAGGCGGCATGCGTTGGAGTGGGCCGGCCGCGCGAGGTCTGATCGATTCGGCTAGCTTAGCTAGTCATATCGACCTTAAGAGTGCCGACTATCCAGGCAAGAGGGATCGACCACGATACTTCTAGCCTGGCTAGCCAGGCCGTAGGCTGATCACGTGAAGCCGAGACGACCTCGACGGCCTGGACCCGGACGACCCACGTCCGGCCTCCCAGCAGATCGCGAATCTGCTTCGAGCAGCGATCCTCACGCGCAGATTCCAGCCAGGCGAACGGCTTCCGTCACAAAACGACCTTGCCGACCGGTACGGCGTCGCCCGCGAAACCGTCAAGTAGCGCTACGCACCTGAGCGACGAACGGCTCATCGTCAGCCGCCAGGGCAGCGGCGCGTTCGTTCGCGCCCAGACCGAGCGACCGGTCGGTCTTCGCCCGCATGTCGAAGCGGCGTTCGAACGACAACACGTGTCCATCGACTTCGCCGGCTTCTCCAGCGAGACACTGCACGGCGCAATACCGAACCGCTCGACAAGATTCGCGCCGGCCGGCTCACCCCGAGTCGATCGCGATCCGGATTCTGCTGCCCGACCACCGCCAACCAAGCGTCGTCCCGTCGCGGGCCGAGCCACCAGGCGACGACCCGACCGTCCGCGAACGGCCACGCGAATCGCCCGCGCAACAGCGAGCGATCACGGAATCGGTCCACGAGCTCGCCGAACTCGGCCTCGTCCGCAGCGGCCACCGCCGAAGTTCGCGACCACGGCACGACGGCGCTGTTCAAGCTGTACATACTCAACAGCGACGAGGCGTTCTTCGGCTTCTACCCGGTAATCGAGCACCCGGTCACGATCGACAAAGAATCGGTACCGATCTTCGACGTGCTCGGCAAGGACGTGCCGCTGTTCCACTTTCGCACCGGCGACGAGGACGACGACACCGGCACCCTGTACGTCACCCAGGCCCGCGGCTGGTTCGACAGCGTGTGGACCACGATCGCCCACGAGCACAAGCCGTGAACCTTTCCAACCTGCTCAGTCGTACCCGCGTGCTGCTACGACTTCGACGGCCCGATCTGCGCGGTTTTCGCCGGCTATCCCGCCGCGACCGTCGCCGCCGAGCTGCACGCCGTCATCGCTGCCCACCTCGGCACCATCCCGAATGAAATCGCCGAGCTTACCGCAAATCCGTTGCACATCCTGCGCCGGATCGCCGAGCTAGGCGACTGAGCTGACACGTATGGTCGGCGACGCCTTGCGTGGTGCCGAGCTGGCGGCCGTCGTCACCGCGGCCCCGACGCCGGGCGCTGCCGATGTCTCCGCGCCGCGCGCGAGGCGAACCGCCGGGTCGCGATCGTCAGCACCAATCACGGCGACGCCGTCTAGAGGTACCTCCACACCCACGACTTATCAGGTACATCGATGGCACCGCCAGCCGGGTCGACGGCATGGATCCCCGGCTACCCAGCCGGATCCACCTGAGTCCGAGCCGTGCTCACCTCCATCGGCGCGGACGCCGCCGATGCCGTCCTCGTCGGCGACTCGGAAAGCGACATCGAGGCCGGCCAGGCTGCCGGCACTGGGACCATCGGACGCCAACAAGGAAGGCAAACGCGAGCGCTTGACCAATGCGGAAGCCGACGTGGTCATCGACACCATGGCTGAGGTCGTCCTCGCTGTCCAGCCCGCGACCCGAGTCATGACCCCGACCCGCGCGTACCGCCCGCTGTGATCGCGAATGTCCGGCAGCGCTGGCCTGGCCGAGCCGACCAGTGGGCAAGGCAGGTCGAGGACGAGCTGCGCGAGTTGCGCACTCGCTACCACGCCAAGTCGGCGACGGTGCTGCCTGCCCGGTACGGGTTCGCCATCGCCGCCGACACGCCAGGCGGCCCCATCGTCATGGCAGCAGCCCGACCCACATGGATCTGAACAAGCTGCCGTCGCCACGGCGCCGCCGCGTTGGGGGCATCGCCCCCACCGTGCATGAGACGTGTCCACCAACCACGGCGTTTGCACGGTCATGGAACGCGCGCGGCCAGGTACGCCGCTGCCACAGCCACCCGGCCACGATGAACCTTAATGCTCTCTTTGGCCGCTAGGAGCGATGAACGGACAACCGCGCCGCTCCCCAGCATGCCCTCCATCGCCTACTTGCTCCGAGGCCGGCTCGAAGATGACCACCTCTCGGACCTCCGTCCCGGAACCACCATCGCTACGGCAAGCGAACGACGGACCGCACTCGCCATACTGGAGGATCTATTGCAGGATCTCACACCTGGGCTGTGCCACGGCGACGTCTCAGCCCGAAACATCCTCGCCAGCGGCCGAGCCAGCTGGCAATTTATCGATCCACGCGGCATGACGGGGGAAGCCGCGTACGACGTCGCCGTCCTCGCGATCAGAGTCGCGCGTTACCTACAATCGTCCGACCCCGTTGCCATCCTCGCCAGCTTTGCCGACGTCGATACCGAAAGGGTGCAAGCCTGGATGCGTGTGGCGGTCCCCGCGCGAGTCTAGGGTATCGATGTCGCCGTACGGAAAGCCCCTAATCGTCACGGCGCCGCAGATCCTGTTCCACCGGCAACCGACCATCATCCACTAAATTGAGACGCACGTTGGCCAGGATGGGAGCATAGTCGCCACGGAAGGCCGTAGAGTCGAGCTGTAGTCCGAATGCCTGATTCGCATAGACGGGTTCATCGTTAACCGCCGTCCATGTGCGGCCGTGTTGGTACACCCATAGTTTCGAATCCGCCAGGCGACGCACGAACTCCTCTCGATCCACCACCGAGATATCTCCCGCTACACCATACTTGGTCAGCGGCGGACGACACGATACAGATTTGAGCGCCTCCTCGGCCTCGACGCGCAAATCCTCATCAGGCTTCCCATTCTTGTTATCCGGCAAGACGAACATTGTCGTCACTTCCAGCAACTGATGGGCGTTCCGCTTCTTCGTCGCATTCGCAGCAAGTACGGCAGCTATATATGGACGAGGCAAGTGCGGAATTGCTTTCGGAGGCCGCCATTAGAGCTTTTGGATATTTTGCTGCCCTCAGGCTTAGAACCGTTTCTCTGAGTTCGTCCAGCGTACTATTCGTTTCGTCGTGAGCAAAACGCTCTAGAACCTCAGGCCGGAGGTGCTCTAGATATCGCCTGCGAAACTCTTGGTTAATCTCGAGACCCCATCCACGCCGCCCCATTCCTTCGGCAGTCGCGACGACCGTTCCGACCCCTGCGAAGGGGTCGCACACGATGTCTCCGGGGTTGGACGAGAGCAAGAGGATTCGTCGCACCAGCTCCACGGGGAGCGGGCATGCGTGGGCTAAATCGAGTCCCCAGCTTCCCTGAACCGGAATCGGTATATCCCAAACGTTGTCCGGCGTCTTGCCTTGAGGACTATACCGTTCTGGGTATCGAACCCACCAACGCGCCAGATCCGTAGCATCTCTTAGACGATCTATGTGATATGCAAAGTTCGTAGTCTTGACGAGAAACAGCACGTATCGAAAACGTTGCGGAGACGGCCTCGCTGCGACCACGGACGAGCTATCCTTCCGCCAAATCACGACATCACGCAGCGTCCATCCCGCTTGATGGGCGAGTGCCGACAATTCAAACGGCAGGGGAAACATCGCGGACGGCTTCTTAGTCTGGTCAAGAAACGTATCCGCGATCAGCCAAAGGCTACCTTCGTCCGTAGTCCAATCATGAAGAGCACGAAAGACCGAGCGCATGTCATCCATATATTGGCTCTGGCTTTGACCGAAGCCGATTTGATCAGGGACTCCGTAGTCGACTAACGCCGCATAGGGTGGCGATGTGATTGTCGCAGTGAGGAAGGGAGCGTCGGGAGTGTCCGGGTTTACCTTAGCGCCCAGGCGTCGAAGCCGTTCGATAGCCTCCGGGCATCTCCAACATGGACTCGAAACAGTGGGTCGGCTGCACGCCTGCGCCTACCATCACTTGTGCCTGGCCGATCGACGTACGAAGCTGCTACGCCTGCCGACTCCCGGCCAGTAGACATGGAACCTTCTCCCCGCGACGCTACCTCCCGACCTCCAGGAGCCTGGATGTCGCGCCTCGAACTCTAGCGGCTAGCGGGCAGCAGATCCAGCACTCGTTCATGGACGCGCCACGATCAGGTCAGACTCGACCAGGCACCGTCCGCGCCGAGGTATCCAACCGCGGCGAGCAAGAGTTGTATGAACCTGCGCCGTTGGGCGTCAGGCTGTGCACATATATCTGGATCGTGGCTCACATCGAGGATCCAGGTGCACATCGCGGCCTGTCCGGCGTCACGTTCCCCGTAGATGGCTCCCGAACGAACCGTCGTGTCCCAACCGGTAGCAGCCAAACGACGAAGCACTAGGAGAGGAACAAGCGCCAGTATGAGGCACTGTTGTTGCTTAGCCGGCCATGCCGAAAAGACCATTTCACCATCTTCAACTGGCCCAAGGTCCCCACAATACTTCTGCCACCAGCCATAGAACTCAGCTTCGGCAGCGAGAATCTCCACGAGGGTCTTTGCATGGCGGACACAAACGTTAGGCGGCCAGCCGTCTGTGTTGGTGTTCAGCGTAAGGAGGAGGGTCCAGTCTTGGACTGCGGGGTATTTGTGTATGTCTGAGAGTCGATCAACTAGTTCAAGAACTGGGTGGCCATTGTTCGCAACTAATAGCGGCTGATTGAAGTCGAGGTTGATAACAAGGCCACATCCATATTTCTTTGCATCCTTAGATAGGTCAACGATCGGTCTTTGGATTTTTAGTTCTTCCCCAATATCCTTGGGGACCACCTTGAGACCAGGAAACCTTGCTCGTAGCGCACCTGCAGCTACCATATCCTTCTCGACTGCCACAACAAGTCCAGCAGCATTGTCGGCAACCGCATTGTTCTCAAGGACCTCCAGCAGTCCTGCTTCGATCAGCATGGCTATGTCGTAACCGTCCGAACCTGGAAGTGTGACATACAGCGGTTCGTGATTGCTCTTAGTCCGCCATTCCTTGCACACCTCAAGCCACTTGAGTCGAATAGCCTGCTTCGCGGGGCGCGTTTCGGCCATGGCTATATCAATGTCGCGCATAGCCATGGATCACCCGCGCAATCTGCGCGCGAATTCGGTAATAAAGCGACTCGCCTGATCTGCCGGAAGCACCTCAGTCGCGACTTGGACGACAAGTTCCAAGACTTCGGCAATCGAGTACCGCCGATTTAGGCGCCTTAGGGCCTGCGGGTCAGACAAGAGGAGAGCCAAACCCTTGTCTCCCTCAAGCTCCGCTGTGGTTGGCGTACTCTGACCACGCGAGCCATCCTTGCGGGCCGAGGTTCGGGGGCGCCTCGGGGCTAATGTCTCGCTAATAGCATCAGCCGCGCCTTCGCCGATCTGCTTCCGAACTCTGCTGCTAATGGCCTGGACTTCATCAATCTGCGCACGTGCACGAGTGGCGCCTCGTTCCCTGCTGCGCGTCGTATACAGCTTGTCGTGAATTTCCTTAAGAAAGCTGACAAGCTCTTTTTTGAACCAAGCTCTCAATTCAACGTACGGCGGCTCGACTTCCCTCAGGGTTCGACGGTCGATGTTCAGAGCATCTTCCAGACCGTCAACATAGAGCTCGCCCGATAGCCAGTTCTGAAACAGCTGGGACACGCTGTTCGGGTAGCCAAGGAGGCTCCGATCATGCTCCCCAACCGCAGCTTCCCGTATTCGCACTAGCACGCCATTGAGTTCGACCGGCCTAAGAACTCCATGACGCGCAAACAGATAGCCGTGGACGCGTATATGTTCGCCCTCGTACTCCATGACTCGGAGTATCGAGTCCTCGCCATTTTCGGTGAGAACGATTGGCTTCTCAAGCCGAACGCCGTCGTAGAGAACAGTAAAGTCGAGTGCTTCGGCGCGGCGCGTGAATGGCTCTAGTCGACCTGCATATTGAGACGGCGCCCAATTATCTGGGTACGGCACCGGGACATTGAGCGCAACAGCTGTGCGCGTCTGACTATAGTGATCAAGCTCTGAAAAACTCTTGAGTGAGGCAATTTCGTTGCGTGCGCTGTCGGGTTTCTTGCCATAGAGGGTATGAATAGGCATACCCGCAAGTTCAGGTGACGGACTAACAAGCGCCTCCCTGGCGCTTTCCCGCAGCCTTTTCAGATAGATCTTGGTGTAGTGCTCTTCAGGTTCACTCTCCAAAATTGCCCCGCGGTAGTCCCCCTTCTCGACGGCACCGTTCGCGCTCTTTCGATCCATAAAGGGTCGATTTCGGATTTCGCCAAAATCAATTATTACGTGTAACAAATCGGTCGAATCTTTACATGTCGAATATATCTCCATCTCGTCGCATAGCTCGTTCGCAGCGATGAACCCAATACCGATTTTGCCGATTATTTGCCGACGTCCGGATGCCGTAAATTCGCCACCGTCTCTCTTATGCGATTCTGCAACATTCGAGAAATGGCGGACAAACTGATCCCGCGTCATTCCCTCGCCGTCGTCCTCGATGGCGACGAAATCCGCATCTGGCTTGACTGAAACTACAACCGTAGTTGCGTCGGCATCATAGCTGTTGTTGATCAACTCCTTCAAACACGAGCCGGGCGATTGATAGAGTCCAGAGCTCAGGAAGTCGATAACCCGCGCCGCGACACGAATCTTGCCTTCGAAAGTTTTCCCTTCAGCTCGTTGCGAGCCGTCTTCGCTCACTTTCTAGATCACCTCCTTCCTGACCCGTGAGCGGCACTTTACCGGCAACCCCCGTCTTTGTTCGTCGCGTGACGGCGAGATGTAACGGAGATGAGATCGCGGGACACGATCAACCACTATGTGAGTTTCACACATCTTTCCAGCGAATGTACCGCTTCCCCAAAGGACACAGGATGCGAATGTCGCTCGGAAATGGTTGGCCAACCGCCGGCCCATGTATGAATAGGACACCCCTCCATCCGTGGCCACCAAGGTGGCAGTCAGCTTGGGTCAAGCCGGACGCGAAGGTCAACTGTGCCAGCCACCGAGGGGCGGCGTGGGATGTGAGCATCTCTCTGAAAGGAACATCCCAATTAACCGTTTTGCCCCTTCTGCATCCCCTCCTTATAGAAGCATCGAACATCCGTTCGAGGATACCTGTCTAGCAGTTTGCACGGCTTGCGCCTTGAACTTACGGGCAAGAGTGGACGGACCGGACGAATCGCTTCAGCCTTGACGGTATTGCGCTCGTGTCGGTTGAGGAGGTTGTTGCTTCCGGTGTTCCACCGGCACCGTTGGTCGGCAGGTCGGTGCGACTTGCCAAAGGATGCCTACGTTCGGCCTTCCTCAGCTAGCTGGGCCCATAAAGCTCGGACCCGACTCAGCGTTTCCTGGGCTTTCTCGACTTGCGCTGCCCGGAACTCGTCAGCGTCCAGTAGTTTTCTGTGGTCCTGCGGTACTCGATAGTGGCAAGTAGCGAATTCACGATCAACTCGAAATCCTCACCTGTCAGAAGTACTTCCACCTAAACCTCTCCTATGCGTCCAGCCGGGCCGAGTCCACCTGCTCTAAGAACCATCTTGACTCAGTAGGAACCTACGTCGAACGCCAGATCGCTCTATCTCGCTTGCTTACACCTCGCCCTTGGCGGACCACAACGGCATCTCAAGCCCGCGTCAGGCATCAGTTTCACGCGACGCGCCTATCGTCGAACATATGGGTGACCGCAACATCGAGTTCAGCACTCCTACTGCCGAATAGACCAGTTAGAGGATCAAGGCGCCGCGCAAGCGCGGCGCGAGCGGCCGGCTCGGCGCGTCGCGCTCTGGACCTCCGGCCCGCCGCGCACGCGCCAGCCGGCCGCTCCAGCTCGGCTGTACGCAGTCTCAGAACGCCTCCGGCGGGGGCGCTCCTGCTCTGGGAGGTTGGGGCTGCCCTCCCGCCCACCGACGCCCCAGGCAAGCCGAGCAGACCGCCACCGGGGCCGCCAGCGTCCGTACCAATGTGCCAGGCAAGAGCGAAGGAGGCGGCCCCGGCACCGGCCCGCTCCCCGGAGGGTGGGTCGACGGCAGACGGGAGGTCAGCAGGCAGGAGAGTGGGCAAGCAAAAACCATGATCCGTGTTCCCGCTATGTTCCCGTGAACACCCGTAGACGCCCGGATCGCGCCAGACCCAGCCGGACCAACAAGATCAGCCCCCGACCAAGGAACTCCTGGTCAGGGGCCGATTTCCCTATACGTGGCGGGTCCAGGATTCGAACCTGGGTAGCTTTCGCGACGGATTTACAGTCCGCTCCCATTGGCCGCTCGGGCAACCCGCCTTACAGGGCGCCACCACGCCGTGCGCGGCAGCGGTCGTAAGAATAACGGTATCCCCCATGGTCATCGCAAATGGGTACCCCCCACCCCCACCCCGGGCAAGCACACCCACCGAGACCTGGACCACAATGGGGATCAACGACCGCACCCGACACAGGAGCACCAATGGCTTCGGCACCCTCGTTCGACATCGTCAGCAAGGTCGACCGACAGGAGGTCGACAACGCGCTCAACCAGGCCGAGAAGGAGCTCAGCACCCGGTTCGACTTCCGGGGCACCGGCGCCGAGGTGAAGTGGGCCGGTGAGAACGCGGTCTCGCTCCAGGCCGAGACCGAGGACCGGGTCCTGGCGGCCCTGGAGGTCTTCAAGGAGAAGCTGGTCAAGCGGAACATCTCGCTGAAGTCGCTGGACGCCGGCGAGCCCAGGCAGTCCGGCAAGACGTACCGGATCGATGCGAAGATCATTCAGGGTATCGAGTCGGACAAGGCCAAGGCGATCAGCAAGAAGATCCGTGACGAGGGCCCGAAGGGCGTCCAGGCGCAGATCCAGGGCGATCAGCTCCGGGTGACCGGCAAGAAGAAGGATGACCTGCAAGCCGTGATCGTCCTGCTCAAGCAGGAGGACTTCGGGGTCGCGCTGCAGTTCACCAACTACCGGTGATCACGGAGACTTTTCCGTGTTGGAGCACGGAAAAGTCTCCGTGATCATGAAAAGCTAGGCGGCGAGGCCCGGCGCGCGCTGCTTCTTCGCGGCGTACATCAGCGCGTCGGCCCGGTTGATCAGCTCCTCGGCGTCTACCTCACCGTCGCCGGTCACCGCGCCGATGCTCGCCCCGATGGTGACCGACTCGCCGTCGAGCAGGATCGGCACGCTCAGTATCTCGGAGATGCGCTGACACAGCTCGGCCGTGTCGGACGGGGACGCGTCCCGGCACAGGACCAGGAACTCGTCGCCGCCGAACCGGCTGACCAGGTCGCCGTCGCGCACGCACCGGCGCAGCCGGCCCGCGACCTCGACGAGTAACGCATCTCCGGCGGCGTGCCCGAACCGGTCGTTGATCGACTTGAAGCCGTCGAGGTCGCAGAACAGCACGACCGCACGATCGGTACCCGACGCCAATTGGGACACGAACTCGCGCCGGTTGGGCAGGCCGGTGAGCGGGTCGTGGGTCGCCTGGTGCTTCAGCGCCCGCTCGGCAACGGTGCGCTGCGCCGCCAGCCGGCCGATGCGGACCATCACCAGCGCGGTGACGGCGGCTCCCCCGAACGCGAGCAGCGCGCCGTCCACCTTCAGCCCGAAGACCTGGCGGCCGCCACCGATCACGGGAATCGCGGCCAGCGCGGCACCGAGGAACGCGAGCCGGCCCACGGTGAGGTCGTCGGCCGGTGTCGGACCGGGGCGGGTGAGCAGCGCCGACGAGCGCGACAGGGCGACCAGGCCGAGGCACGTGTACGCGCTCATGAAGATCAGGTTGGTCCAGTCCGGGCGCGTCCCGGTCGTGGGGTCGAGTGTCATGGCGACGACGATGTTGCCGGTCATCGACAGTACGAGCGTGAGGATCAGCAGCCAGAGCGCGTTGATGACCTCTTTGGCCGTGAGCAGCAGCCGCAACAGGGTGCCCAGGATCGCGGTGAGGACCATGACGTCGAAGAACATGGACAGCCGGGCACCGGCGTTCTCCCGGGTGGCGTCCATCTGCGGCAACAGCAGGATGTCCCACAGCAGGCCACCAGCCGCCATCGAGACGATGGCCGCGTCGAGCAGGCCACCGATGTCGTTGCGGCCCCGCCGGATCACCAGCGAGATGGTTGCCAGCAGGAAGAACACGTGGCCGATGGAGCCGAACAGGTCGGAGACCGTGCCGTCGGCGGTGGGCAGGTGCTTGACGTCGACGTACCAGTACCAGGCGAGGTTGTCGAGGTTGAGCATGATCAGGGCGGCGACCAGCAGCCGCCATGGCCACTGGTGGCCGCGGGGCCGGGCGCGCGCGACCAGGACCGCCGGCACCACCGAGCCGAGCGAGATCAGCAGGAAGTCGGCGGTGCGGCCGAGCCTGGGCAGGGCCGGGTAGATCGCGATCAGCCCGAACGAGACCAGCGCGTACAGCCAGGTGTTCGGAACCGGATGATGGGCGCAGTGCAGGCCGGACTGTCGGCGATGCCGCGGGCGGGTGGAGCGGGCCTGATCAAACGCCCTCACGCACTCACGGTAAAGCGTGTAACGGCCGAGATGAATCCGCCAAGATGCGGAGGAAATTCCGGCCGCACCGGCTCCGGAGTGCCCGGGCCCAACTCGACCGAGCCGGGGACGATCTTCAGCAGGGCCTCCACAGTGTCCCGCCGATGGGACGGATTGTCCTGATCGGATGGCAGCAGACCGACGGGGACCGGAATCGCGCGCAACTGGTCGTCGGTGAACCCGCGCAGCGTGTCCCCGGTCAGCAGCCGCGCGATGGTGTCCTGGTCGGCGCCCTGGTCGGCCAGTTCCTTGGTCTGCCAGGCGTCGAGCTTCGGATCGCCGGCGTGCACCGGCCAGGCCAGGAGCAGGCGCTCCACCAGTACCGGACGGGACAGTGCCAGGGCGACGGCGGCTGAGCAGCCGTTCGAGCCGGCGACGATGGTGAGCGGGCCGGCGGGCAGCAGGCCGGCGAGGTGCTCGGCCTCAGCGTCCCAGCTCGTCGCGCGCTGGGCCCGATCCGGCGCGGCGACCGCGAACCCGGCCGCACGCAGGCCGTCCACAATGCCGGGCCGCACCCAGAACCGCTCGGCATCCATGTCTTCCCACAGTCCACCGTGTACCAGCACGAGGGTTGCCACGGGTATCGAGCTTAGGCCGCGTCAGCGAGCATGTCTCCCGCACGATCGGTCGCTCGCGCGTCCGCCCGGCGCAGCGCCCCGCCGCGCCAGCCGGCCACCCCGGCGCTCATCGCGACCGCAGCGCTGACCAGGAGAAACGCCCACGGGACGCCGCCCGGACGGTCGACGATCACGCCGCTGAGTGAGCTGCCCACCGAGCTGGCGGCGATCGAGACGGTCACCACCCAGGTGTAGGCCTCGTTCATCATGCCGGCCGGGACGATGTGCGCGACCAGGGCGTTCTCGACGGTCAGCGCGGGCGCGATGGTCGCCCCACCGAGGACGAGGGCCACGCCGAGCGCGAGCGGATTCGGCATGACGGAAAAGATCGCGAGGGTGGCGGCCACCGCCGCGAGCAGCCAGGCCAGTTGCCGGCTGAGCGCCGTTGAAATCTTGCGGGTACCGAACCAGACGCCTCCGAGCGCGCTGCCGGTCCCCCAGATCGCGAGCAGGACCCCGCCGACGCTGTCGGCGTTGCCCGACCCGTACGCGTTGGCGTAGGCGGGGACGATGACCCCGGCGCCGCCGAACGCCATGCCCAGCCCGCAGACGCAGACCAGCAGCGCCGCGAACCCGGGCACCCGCAGCGGGCCGAGCCCGGTCGTGCGGATGTGCCCGGGCTCAGCTGCCAGCCGCGCATGGCCTGGCCGCCGGCCACGACCAGGGTGCCGACCAGGGTGACCACGGCCGCCGCGATGATGGCCGCGGCGGGCGTGGCCAGCGCGACGAAGCCGGCGACCAGCAGCGGGCCGATCACGAAGACGATCTCGAACAGCGACGTCTCGGCGGCCAGCGCGGTGTTGCGCAGGTGGAACCGGCCGCTGACCGGGCTGGTGAGCGCATTCCAGGCGCCCCGCATGGCCGCGGTCATCGGCGGGTAGGTGGCGCCGGCGAGCCCGGCTGCCGCCACGACCACGCCCAGCGGGGCGTGCGCGGAGGTGGCCACGAGCAGCGCGGCGAGCGCGAGCGGGTGGGCGACCGCGGTGACGATGAGCACCGGTGCCGGCCCGATCCGGTCGGCGATGCGCCCGCCGACCGGGCTGAGCGCGGCGCCGGCCAGGGCGAAGGCGCTGCCGGCGAGCGCGGCGGCGGTGTACCGGCCGGTCGCGTCGTGGACCAGCAGCAGGAGCGCGAGCGGGGTCATGCCGATGCCCAGGCGCGAGACCAGCCCGCCGACCAGTAGGAGTGGCGCTCCGGGTAGCCGCCAGACCGCCAGGTACTGGCGAAGCGCGGTCACCGCACACCCCCGTCTTGTAACGAGCGGATCGTTTACCGACCCTAACGGCGGGCTCGTCGGGTACCAACGTGTTTTGCATCAAAGGGCGCCCACCGGAATCGGTGAGCGCCCTTCGGGGGATGCGTCTGGATCAGCGCATGTACTGGACCGGGCCGGCGGACCGGGCCATCTGCTCCAGCCGGGCGACGCGCTGCTCCATCGGCGGGTGCGTGGAGAACAGCGTTCGCCAGGCCACGCGCCCGGAACGGGTTGTCGATCATCAGGTGGGCGGTGCTGGTCAGCTGGCCCTCGGCCGGCAGCGGCAGCGCCTGGGTACCGCGGTGGATCTTGCGCAGCGCGCTGGCCAGGGCCAGCGGGTCGCCGGTCAGCCTGGCGCCGGACTGCGTCGGCCTGGTACTCCCGGCTGCGGCTGATCGCGAGCTGGATGACCGATGGCGGCGAGCGGGCCGAGGATCAGCATGAAGCAGGCACGCCGAGGATGCCGGGCCGTCGTCGTCGTCCGAGCGGCCGATCGGGATGAACCAGGCGAGGTGGGCCAGCATCGTGATGATGCCGGCCAGGCGCGGCCGCCACGCTGGAGATCAGGATGTCCCGGTTGTAGACGTGGGACAGCTCGTGGCCGATCACGCCGCGCAGCTCACGCGGGGTCGAGGATGCCGAGGATGCCCTCGGTCACGGCAGACCGCGGCGTGCTGCGGGTTGCGGCCGGTGGCGAAGGCGTTGGGCTGGGCGGTCGGGCTGACGTAGAGGCGGGGCATCGGCTGGCCGGCGCTGCGTGGCCAGCTCACGCACCATCGGCGTACAGCTCGGGCGCCTGCTGCCTCGGTGACCGGCCGGGCGCCGCATCGCGCGCAGCGCGAGCTTGTCGGACCAGAAGTACGACACCGCGTTCATGGCCAGCGAGATGACGACGGCGATGACCAGGCCGCTGCTCCCGCCGAACCAGTAGCCGACCGAGCAGGATCAGTGCGGTGAGCAGGCCAAGGAGGGCTGCGGTCTTGAGGCCGTTGTAGTGCCGGTGCACGGTGACTCCTTCGGTGAGGAACGCACCCCGTTCAACAGTACGGTGCAGGTCATACGCTTCCCGAGCGGTCGCTGTGAATCACCTGTGAGCGGGCTCCTGACCGGACCAGCGTTCGCGGCGTCGAGCACGAGCTGGGGCGCCAGGCCGACCACGAGGCCGGCGACCGTCACCACGGCCAGACCCACCGCCACCGCCCACGGCACCCGGGGCCGCTCGGCGGACGCGGCCGTTCGCGCGTCGGCCGGCGCGAACGCGAACAGGGTGGCCACCACCCGCATGTAGTACGCCAGGCCGACGACGGCGTTGAGCGCCACCACCACGGCGAGCCAGCCCGATCCGCCGGCGAGCAGCGCCCGGACCACGGTGACCTTGGCGAACAGGCCGGCCAGCCCCGGCGGCAGGCCGGCCAGCCCGGCCAGCGCCAGCAGCGAACGCGCCGGCCACCCACGGGGCGCGCCGGCCGGCGCCGCGGTAGTCGGCGATCGCGCCGCCGTCCCGATCACCGCCGGAGCGCGACGACCGCGCGCGAACGCGGCCAGCTCCAGCAGCACGAAGAAGACCGTGTACGCGACGGTGGCGGCGACGCACGACCGGCAGCGCGGCGGTGCGACCGGCCGCCGGCCAGCGCGAACGCGCCCGAGCGGGGCCAGGATGTAGCCCGCCTGGGCCACCGACGACCAGGCCAGCAGCCGGACCATCCGGCGCTGCCGCAGCGCCACCAGGTTGCCGACGGTCATCGTCAGCACGGCCAGCACGGCCAGCGCCGGGCCGGCCACGTCGAGCCAGGGGCGGACCGCCTGGCGTCGCCACCAGCAGGACGCGACCACGCCGCCCAGCTTCGAGGCGGTCGACAGGTACGCGGCCACCGGCAGCGGGGCCCCGTCGTAGGTGGCCGGGCGCCCAGGCGTGCAACGGCACGGCGGCGACCTTGAAGCCCAGCCCGGCCAGCACGCAGCACCACGCCGACGGTCACCAGCGGCGGCGAGCCAGCGCGTCCCGCTTCGCCAGCGCGGCGGCCAGGGCCGGCGAAGTGCAGCGCCCCGGTCGACCGCGTAGAGCAGCGCCGCGCCGAGCAGGGTGACCGCCGTGGACACCACGCTCACCACGAAGAAGGTGACCGCCGCCTCGGCGCAGGCGAGCGACCCGGCGCCGCAGCCCGACCAGCACGTACAGCGGCAGGGTCAGCGTCTCCAGCGCCACGATCAGCGTGATCAGGTCGCGGGCCGCGCCGAGCACCACGCCGCCGGTCATCGAGCAGGCCAGCAGGAAGCAGTACTCGCCGGCCGGCACGTCGCCGCCGCGCAGCAGCCGGAATCGAGAGCGCCAGCACGCCGAGGGTGAGCAGCGCGAACAGGACGGCGACCAGCGCGGCCGAGTCGGTCGAACACGTACGAGCAGCCGGCGGTCGACGCAGAACGTACGCCGGGCCGACGCCCGCGCCGACCAGATCGCACGCGGTCAGCACGGTGGCCCGGCCCCGGCCGCCGTGACGACCAGCACCGGCCCCCGGCGACCAGGCACGATCAGGTCGGTCAACAGGACTGCCACGGCGGTGCAGCGCGGCGGCATACGCCGGCAGCAGCGCCACCTGGTCGACCGTCATCGCGCCGACCACCTCCGCGAGCGCGCGGGCCGGCGTCGGCGGACAGGCTCAGCACCAGCGGCCGGCACCAGCCCGAGCACCAGCGCGAGCAGCACCAGCGGCCCCCAGGCACCAGTTCCGCGCCGGCCAGGCCGGGGCAGCGCGAGCCGCGCGACCGCGGGCGTCGGCGAGCCGTGCGTGACCTGGCGCAGCAGGCGCAGGAAGTACGCCGCCGCCAGCGCCGCCGCCGACCGCGGCCAGCACGACGAGCGTAGTCCACAGCGGCCAGCCGCGCTGCAGCGCGGCGACCACCGCGAACGCCTCGCCCCAGAACCCGGCCAGCCCGGGCAGCCCGAGCGAGGCGATCGCCGCGAAGCCGAGCAGCCCGGCCAGCCCGGGCGCGGTCTCCCGCAGGCCGCCCAGCTCGGCCAGCCGCCGGTGTGCGTGCGGTCCTTGATCGCCCCGGCCAGGAAGAACAGCAGGCCGGTGATCACGCCGTGCGCGACGTTGCCGATCAGCGCGGCCTGGACGCCGGTCGCGGTCAGCGTCGCGATGCCGAGCAGCACGAAGCCCATGTGCCCGACGCTGAGAGTACGCGATCAGCCGCTTCAGCTCGGTCTGCGCCAGGCAGACCAGGCCGCCGACGAGGATCGCGGCGACGGCGAGCGACGCCGAGCACCGGGGCGGCCCAGCGGGCGCCCTCCGGGGCGACCCCGACGCCGACCCGGAGCAGGCCGTACGTGCCCATCTTCAGCAGCACGCCGGCCAGGATGACCGAGCCGACCGTGGGCGCCTCGGTGTGCGCGTCGGGCAGCCAGGTGTGCAGCGGCCACAGCGGGCTCTTCACCGCGAACGCGAGCGCCAGCAGGGTGAACGCGAGCAGCTGGGTGGCCGCCGGACAGCGCCGGTGCCGCCGGTCGAGCGCCACGAGGTCGGCGGTGCCGGCCGTGGCGACCACGACGAACACGCCGACCAGCAGCAGCACCGAGCCGAACAGCGTGTACAGGACGAACTTGCGGGCCGCCGGCCGCCGGTCGCTCGCCGCCCCAGCCGCGATCACCGCGTACATCGGCAGCAGCACGACCTCGAAGAACACGAAGAACAGCACCAGGTCGAGGGCCAGGAAGACGCCGAGGATGCCGACCTCGATGACCAGCAGCAGCGCGACCAGCGCCCGGCCGCTGCCGCCGGCTCCGGGCACCCGCCACAGCGTGTAGCGCAGCAGAGCAGCGTCAGCAGCGCGGTCAGCACCACCAGCGGGTAGGAGATGCCGTCGACGCCGAGGTGGAACCGCAGGTCGAGGCCGGGCGCCCAGGGCAGGTCGACCTGAGTGCCAGGGCCGGATCGGGGCGGCCCGGCCGAACCCGGCGGTGCTCGCCGCCGGTCAGCAGCAGCAGGCTCGCCACCAGGGTCAGCGCGGCGGCGACCGGTGCCGGCGAGCCGGCCGCCCGGTCGAGCCGGCCGGCACGGAGGCCGCGGCGACCGCGCCGAGCGCGGGCAGCACGAGCGTCGCCACCAGCAGCGACCTGGCCGAGGCTCATCGGGTACCCCCGATCAGTAGCGCGGCGACCAGGCCGATCAGCAGCGCGCCGGCGAGCACCGCGGTCGCCGCCCGGGGCAGCGCGGCCCGGTGCAGCCCGGCCGAGCACGGCGCCCAGCCCGAGCGCGGCCCCGGCCGGTGCCCTCGACCGCGCCGTCCACGACCGACTCGTCGCCGCGGCGCACCGCCCGGGCCAGCGCCGCGCACCGGCCGGACGACCAGGGCGTCCTGGACGTCGTCGAGGTAGAACGCCTCGGCCGAAGACCGGCCGCGGCGGGCCGAGCGCCCGCGCCGGGTCGGCCGCCGGGTCCCGCCGCCAGGCGAACCAGGCGACTGCCGACGCCGGCCAGCAGCAGACCAGCGGCACGATCGTCGCGGTGCCAGTCGAGGCGCACCGGCGCGTCGAAGCCCAGCCGGTCGCGCGAACCCGGCGGCGCAGGCCGGCGAAGCCGAGCAGCGCGGCCGGGCACGGCGAGCAGCAGCACCGGCCAGCGCATCGGCCAGGGCGGCTCGTGCGGGTGCTCGGCGGCCGGGCCGCGCGGCGCGCCGAAGAAGGTACGCAGCAGCAGCCGGGTCGCGTACCAGGCGGTGACCGCGACGCCGACCAGCCGCGGCGCAGCCAGACCAGCCAGCCCACCCAGGCGGCGCCGGGCCGGCTGCCGTCGAGCGCCGCGCCGCGGCGATCGAGGACCGCCGTCCTTGCTCCAGAAGCCGGCCAGCGGCGGCACCCCGGCCAGCGCGCCAGGCCGACCGCCATGCACCAGAACGTGACCGGCATGCCGCGGCGCAGCCCGCCCATCGCGGCCATCAGGTTGGTGCCGACGGCGTGGATGACCGCGCCGGCGGCGAGGAACAGCAGCGCCTTGAACGCGGCGTGGGTGAGCAGGTGGAACAGGGCGGCCGGCGGGCGCGCCGACGGCGAGCGCGCCGGTCATGTAGCCGAGCTGGCTGACCGTCGACCAGGCCAGCACCCGCTTGATGTCGTCCTGGGCGGTGGCGGCCAGCGCGCCGAGCAGCATGGTGATCGCCGCCATGCACGCCGAGCACGGCGCAGCGCGGCCGGGGCGCGGCTCGAACAGCGGGAAGAGCCGGGCCACCACGTAGACGCCGGCGGCGACCATGGTGGCGGCGTGGATCAGCGCGGAGATCGGGGTCGGGCCGGCCATCGCGTCGGGCAGCCAGGTGTGCAGCGGGAACTGCGCGCTCTTGCCGGCCACCCCGGCGAGCAGCAGCAGGCAGGCGGCGGTCAGCGTGCCGGCGCAGGCGTAGTCGTGGGCGAGCACGTCGGCGATCCGGAAAGCTGCCGGCGCCGACGCCGAGCAGCGCGATGCCGAGCAGGAAGCCGACGTCACCGACGCGGGTGACCAGGAACGCCTTCACCGCGGCGGCCGGGCGCCTCGGGCAGCCGCCGGTCGTGGGCGATCAGCAGGTACGAGCAGATGCCCATGACCTCCCAGCCGACCAGCAGCACGATCAGGTCACCGGCGACCACGACCAGCAGCATCGCGGCGGTGAACAGGCTGACCTGCGCGGCGTACGGCGCCGTACCGGTCGTCGTCGGCGCAGGTAGGCGACCGAGTAGACCTGCACGGCCAGCGCGACCGTGGTGACCGCGACCGCGACCAGCGCCGCCACCGGGTCGAGCCGGACCCCGAGCGTGACCGACAGGCCGCCGAAGTCGACCCACCGCCGGGACGACTCGGCCGGCCCGTCGACGGCGAACGCCAGCCCCACCGAGACGACGAGCGCGACCGCGGCGGCACCCACGACCGAGCCGCCGGCCGCGACCGCTGCGCGGCGCCCGGCGGCAGGACCAGCCCGACGAGGGCAGCCAGAAACGGCACGGCCGGGAGCACCGCCGCCCACGTGGTCATGCGCCCGCCCCGGTCGAGGTTGGCGCCGCGTGCCGGCCGTTGACTTCCTCGATCCCGTTGTTCACGTCCGGACCCGCGTCGAGGCGCACCTCGTCGACCGCGACGCTGGCGTGCAGCCGGTAGAGCTGGAGCACGATCGGCCAGCCCGACGCCGATCTCGGCGGCGGCCAGCACGATGACGAACAGCGCGAACACCTGCCCGCTGTGCGGCAGCGCCGCCGCGCACCGTCGTGTCGGCGGTGACCAGGATCAGGTTGACCGCGTTGAGCATCAGCTCGACGGCCATCAGCAGCAGGACGGCGTTGCGGCGGCGCAGCACGCCGTAGCACGCCGAGGCCGAACAGCAGGCGGCGACGACGTACGGGATGACCGGATGCATCAGCTCTCGCCGGCGCCCGACATCGGGGCGGGACAGCACGATCGCGCCGACCAGGGCGGCCAGCAGCAGCACCGAGAGCACCTCGAACGGCAGCACCCAGGACCGGAAGATCTCGCACGCCGAGCCGCTCGGCGGTGCCCGACTGCGGGCAGGTCGACCCGGGCCAGCGGTACGCGTCGACGAGCAGGGCGGCCAGCCCGAGCCCGGCGCCGCCGCCGACCAGCGCGCCGGCCCAGCGCGGGCCGGTCGAGGTCGTCGCTGGCGCGCCGATCGGCGCCCGGGTCAGCATCACCGCGAACAGCAGCAGCACCACGACCGCGCCGACGTAGATCAGCACCTGCACCCAGGCGACCAGCTCGGCGGTCAGCACCAGGTAGAGCCCGGCCGCCGCGCCCAGGCAGACCACCAGCCAGAGGCCGGCGCGCACGAGGTGCCGGGTCGTGACCACGAGCGCCCCGGCGCCGAGCGCGACGGCGCCCAGCCCGGCCAGCAGTACGTCGACGGGCTCGATACCCATGGCGACATCCGGCCATCAAGACCGGCTTTCCAGGCTCTATCGGTCGTCACGAGATCGGGCTGTCAGCCAACTGTCTTGCGCGCGCCGCCGCTCTCCTCCTTGGCCGGCTCGCCGTTGCGGGTCGTGCGCGGGCGGCGGCGGCACGGTCGCCATCCACTCGCCCGAGCTGGTCCTTCTCGTGCAGCAGGTCGCGGATGTCGTACTCGGCGTACTCGAACTCGGGCGACCAGTAGAGCGCGTCGAACGGGCAGCCTCGATGCAGATCCCGCAGTACATGCACAGCGAGAAGTCGATGCGAACCGGTCGAGCACGTTGCGCTGGCGGGGCCGGGCCGCGCCGGGGACCACGACCTCCTCCTTGTGCGAGTCGATGTAGATGCACCAGTCGGGGCACTCCCGGGCGCACAGCATGCAGACCGTGCAGTTCTCCTCCAGCAGCGCGATCACGCCACGGGAGCGCGGCGGCAGGTCGGGTGGCACGTCCGGGTACTGCTGGGTGTGCGACCGGCGGGTCATCGTCCTGAAGGTGACCGCCAGCCCCTTCGCCAGCCCCTCCCGGGTACACCGTTCATGCAGACCATCCTGCCGGGTAGATCGCCTGGATGCGAGCCACTCCCGCGCCGGAGTAGCCTGCCTGACTGATGACCTCGCTGATCGACTGGACGGATCCGCCGCCGGACGGCTGGACCATCGACGATCTCGAACGGCTGTCCGCCGGCGGGCTGCGCCATGAGCTGATCGACGGCGTCATCCCCGTCGGCCCCCCGCCCGGGCCGGCACACGAGACCGTCGCCCGCCTGCTCTGCGCGCGCATCCAGGAGCTCTGCCCGGCGAAGTACGAGGTCAGCCAAGGGGTCGGGATCCGCTTCACCAGGCGGCGCTGCCTCATCCCGGACGTCGAGGTGGTGCACCGGCTCGGCAGTCCGCGCCACGCGGTGTGGTACGCGCCACGCGAGGTCGTCATCGCCGTGGAGATCGTGTCGCCGACGTCGCTGGTGATGGACCGGATCACGAAGCCCGCGATGTACGCGGCCGCCGGGATCCCGTACTACTGGCGGGTCGAGACCGACGGCGGGATCGAGGTCTCCACGTACCGGCTGGACCTGGTCGACGAGACCTACCGGCAGACCGGCGAGTTCCGGGACACCATCGACCTGCTGGCGCCGTGGCCGATCAAGATCCCGGTCGGCGACATCACCCCGTCGTCAGTTGACCAGCTTGACCGCGGCGGTCAGCACCAGCTGCGCCAGCGCGAGCGGCACCAGCACCAGCCAGCACAGCCGCTGCAGCTGGTCCTCGCGCAGCCGCGGGTAGGCCACCCGGAGCCAGATGATCACGAACGCGACCGCGAACACCTTGACCAGCGTCCACAGCCAGCCCAGCTCGGCGTCGCGCGAACGGCCCCTTCCAGCCGCCGAGGAACAGCACCGTGGTCAGCGCCGCGATGACCACGATGCCGACGTACTCGGCGAGCAGGAAGAACGCGAACCGCAGTCCCGGTGTACTCGGTCAGGTAGCCGAACACCAGCTCCGAGTCGGCGATCGGCATGTCGAACGGCGGCCGGCGGATCTCGGCCAGCCCGGCCATGAAGAAGATCAGCATCGCCGGCAGCTGCCAGAGCAGCCACCACGGCCGCCACGCCTCGACGATGCCGGACAGGCTCAGCGTGCCGGCCGCCATCGCCACGCTGGCGGCCGCCAGCACGAGCGGCAGCTCGTACCCGAGCAGCTGCGCCGCCGCCCGCAGGCCGCCCAGCAGCGCGTACTTGTTGGCCGACGACCAGGCGGCCATCAGCACCGCGACGACCCCGATCCCGACCACGGCGAGGACGAAGAACAGCCCGATGTCGAGCGGCTGGGCGACCAGCCCGTTCGGGCCGAGCGGGATGACCAGCAGGACCACCAGGTACGGCAGCAGGGCGACCACCGGCGCCAGCCGGAACACCGCCCGGTCGGCCGCCCGCGGGCGTGACGTCCTCCTTCTGCACGAACTTCACCCCGTCGGCGATGAGCTGCGCCCAGCCGTGGAACGCGCCCGCGTACATCGGGCCGAGCCGGCCCTGCATGTGCGCCATCACCTTGTGCTCGGCCTGACCGACGATCAGCGGCAGGGTGAGGAAGGCGACGACGACTCCCAGTACCCGGATCACAAGCTCGACCCAGACCGGCATCAGCCGGCCTCCCCATCCTGGTCGGCCGTCGGGCTGGCGCTTTTTCGTGGCGGGCGCTCACCCGGCGGGGTCCGCCGCGGGCGGGCCGGCGCGGCCGGTGGCAGCTTGCCGGCCTGCGGACCCCACTCGCCCGGGTCGGGGACGCCGGGCGGGCGCATCGGCTGGCGCCGGGCCGCCGTGGCGTCGGGCTCTCGCCCGGCTCCTTCGCGCCCGGCCAGGGCTTCGCGACCCGGGAGGCGAGCACGAACTCCTTGCGCAGCGGGATGCCCCTCGAACTCCGGCGGCAGCAGCAGCGGCGCCAGCCCGGGGTGGCCCGGCGAAGTCGATGCCGAACATCTCGTGGGTCTCCCGCTCGTGCCAGGCCGCGCCGGGGAACAGGTCGACGACCGACGGCGACGGCCGGCTCCGTGTGCGGGACGCAGGCGACGGACCAGCACGCCCCGTGCCGGCGGGTGGTCGACCAGAGGTGCGCCACCACCGGAAGCCCTCGTCCAGCTCGTCCACGGCGGACAGCCAGTCGAAGAAGTCGCAATGCCAGTTCGGCGTCGTCGCGGGCCGCGTGCAGGGCGTCCCGCCAGCGGGCAGGCGGGCACGTCGACGGTGGCGCGGGCCCACTTCCCGCCGCCTGACACGGACGCGACCGGTGCCGCGTCGTCGTCTCCGCCCAGCAGCCGGACCAACCGGGCGCCCACCTCTTCCGGCGTCATGCGCCGATCCTATGGGCCGAGTGGCGCCATACAGCCCTCGCTGATCCGCTTGATCGGCACAACTTCTTGATCGGCACAACTTCTTGATCGGCACAACTTCCGGCAGGTTGTGGTCATAGCCGGGGTCTGAGGCAACTACTTCCGGGAAGTTGTAATGATCTTCGATCCCTGTCGGGGCGGCGACTTTAGTGGCGCGGCATGGCTACCGTGTCGGCCCGGTACGCCCGCAGCCGTCCTGTTTTCGCAGCCCAGTCCGAATTCTGGGGGCAGGTCGGCTACTGCCTGCGGGGGTACGCCTGATCAAGGGGAGGCATCAGGATGATCGTATTGGCGAGCGCCGCGCCGCCGGTTTCGGCGGCACCGGTATCCGGAGCGGCTGTCGAGCCGACCGGGTTCGACGCCTTCTACGCCGCCAACTTCGACCGGTTGATCATGCAGTTGTACGCGTACACCGGCGACCTGGCGCAGGCCCAGGACGTGGTCCAGGAAGCGTTCGCGCGGGCGCTGCCGCGGTGGGCGCAGGTCGCGGGCTACGACGATCCGGCCGCGTGGGTACGCCGGGTCGCGTGGAACCTCGCCACCAGCCGGTGGCGGCAGCTCCGCACGTTCCGGGCGTACGCCAGCCGGCACCGTCCCGAACACGTCACCGGTCCGACCCCGGACCGGGTGGCACTGGCGACCGCGTTGGCCACGCTGCCGGCGAGCCTGCGGCGGGCGGTCGTCCTGCACTACGTCGCCGATCTGTCGGTCGCCGACATCGCCAGGCAGGAAGGCGTCCCCGACGGAACCGTGAAGTCCTGGCTGCACCGCGGTCGCGCGGCGCTGGCCGTCGCGCTGGCCGAGACCCACGGGGAGGTACGCGGTGTCTGAGTTCGACGACGAGTTGGCCCTGCGCGACGAGTTCGCGCGGTGGCGGGCGGAGGCCAGGTACACCCTGCCGCGCAGGGACCTGACCCGGGTACACGCGGCGGCCCGGCGGCATCGCGTCGCCCGGGTGATCGTGACCGGCGTGTGTGCCAGTGCGCTGCTGGCCGCACCGGTCACCGCGTGGGCCCTCGACTGGCACAACTTCCGGGAAGTTGTGGCCTCGGGCACCCGCTGAGGGCACTACTTCCGGGAAGTTGTGCCGATCATGCGGCGGCCCGGGCGGCGGCCAGCGCGATCCGCAGGGCGGCGACGGCATCGGCCGGGACGATCCGCGGATCCGGGCCGCCCCGGATCGCCGCCCGGAACTCGCCCAGCATCTCCACCATCGGATCGGCGGCGCGGCCGGGCGTCTCGTGGACCGAATCGTGGTGGAGGCTGCCGCCGGTACCCGAAATGTCAAACGAGGTCCGGAAGGGCTTGCCGGCGGCGCCCCACTCGGCGGTCACCTCCGACCGGGCGCCGGTCGCGTGGGTGAGCACCGCGACGCCCCGGCCCGGCCCGGTCATCGCGCCCGTCACGTCGACCACGTCACCGGCAACCCAGCGAGCGAAATCGATGTCGTGGATGCCGAGGTCGAGCAGTACCCCGCCGGACCGGGCCGGGTCGCCGAACCAGGTCGCCCACGTCGGCGCCGCCCCGCCCCGGTACAGCCGCAGCCCGGTCGGCTCGCCCACCTCGCCGTCCAGCACGGCCTGCCGGGCGGCGGCGTAGCCGGCAAGGTACCGGCCGAGGTGGGCGACGTGCAGCTGCACCCCGGCGGCGGCGCACGCGGCGACCATCTTGTCGGCCTCGGCGACGGTCAGCGCCAGTGGCTTCTCGCACACCACGTGCCGGCCGGCCGCCGCGCCCCGGAGCGCGAGGTCCGCGTGCGTGTCGGTGGGCGTACACAGGTCGACGACCTCGACGGCCGCGAGCAGCGAGTCGTACGACGGGTGCCAGGTCACCTCGGGATAGGCGGCCGCCATTTCGGCCCGGCGGACCGGGCTGCGCGCAAACCCGTGGATCGCGACGTCGAGATGCCGCCACGCCTCGATGTGCCGGGCACCGATGTACCCGGGTCCTACGATCCCGACCCGCACGTGATCACTGTAGAGGCAGTGTTATGTCTGCGGTGGGCGCACCGGCGGGGCGATCAGCGCCGACACGGCCCGCGGGATCCGGCGGTGCGAGCCGGCGGCCCGGCGCTCGACGGTCACCAGCCGCTCCGGCTCCGCCGGCTGCTCCAGCGTGGCCCGGCCGTCGGGCACGGTCGCCGGGTCCGGCCGGGACACCCCGCCGATACCGGCCTGCTCACCGGCGATCTTCTCCTGGAGCCGCAGGATGCCGTGCAGCAGCGCCTCCGGGCGGGGCGGGCAGCCCGGCACGTAGACGTCGACCGGGATGATCTGGTCGACGCCCTTGGTCACCGAGTACGAATCCCAGTAGGGGCCGCCACAGTTGCTGCACGCGCCGAAGCTGATCACGTATTTCGGCTCGGGCATCTGGTCGTAGAGCCGCTTGATCGCGGGCGCCATCTTGTCGGTCACCGTGCCGGAGACCACCATCAGGTCGGCCTGGCGCGGCCCGTGCGCGAACGGAATCACCCCGAGCCGGATGAAGTCGTGGCGCCCCATCGAGGTGGCGATGAACTCGATCGCGCAGCAGGCGAGCCCGAAATTGAAGACCCACAGCGAGTACCGCCGGCCCCAGTTCAGCACGAACCGGATCGGCTCCCCGAGGACGCCAGGCAACGCGGTCACAGTGCCAAGTCAATCACAGTGCCGGGCCAAACCCGCCAGAGCCGGCACTGTACGGAAGGGTATGTCCGGTCCCCGGTCAGCCGGGCTTTGGTCGAACCCCTCCCGGATGTCGGAGGTTGGTTTTACGCTTGCCCGCCGTGAGCAGTAGTTCACTCGCGCAGCAGATGACCCCGTCGGTGACCCTCCACCGGACCACCGTCGCGCACACGAGCCGCGCCCGTTCCCGGATCCGGGAGGAGGTGAGACGCGTGCCTGCCGGTGTTGCGGCGGGCCACCCGGCCACGGCCGAGGTCGGCCTGCGCGTCCTGCACGCGGGGGGTTCGGCCGCGGACGCGGCGGTCGCGGCGGTGCTCGCCGCCTGCGTCTCCGAGAGCATCCTGACGGGTATCGGTGGCGGTGGCTTCGCGACCTACTTCGAGGCGGCCTCGGGCACCGTCACCTGTCTCGACTTCTTCTGCGCGGTGCCGGGCCTCGACGGCGACGCGATGCCGGGGCCGATGATGCCGATCGAGGTGATCTTCGGCGGCGTCCCGATGGAGTACGAGATCGGCGGCGCGAGCGTGGGCATCCCGGGCGTGCCGGCCGGCGTCGGCGAGGTGCACCGGCGGTGGGGCGAGCTGCCGTGGCACCGGGTGGTCGCCCCGGCGGTGAGCCTGGCCCGCAGTGGCGTGGTGCTGCCCGCCGCGCAGGCGCGCACGCTCATCTCGGTCGCGCCGGCGATGGTGCCGGGCGCCGGGGCCGGGATCTACTCCCCCGGCGGCAAGCTGCTCGAAGGCGGCGACCTGCTCTTCCACCCCGGCCTCGACGTGGCGCTGGCCGCGCTCGCCGACGAGGGCCCGCAGGTGTTCTACACCGGTTGGATCGGCGAGCGGCTGGTCGAGGCCGTCCGCGGCAGCGGCGGCGCGATCGGCCCGGCCGACCTGGCCCGGTACTCGGTGCTGGAGCTTCCGGTCGAGCATGCCGCGCTGGCCGGGATGAACGTGTTCGCCCGGCACGACCTCAACAACACGATCCCGACGATCCGCGCGCTGCCCGAGAAGCTGGACGCGCTGGCGCCGGGCGAGCGGGCGGTCGCGCTCGCCGACGCGCTCCGCACGTACGGGCGCCAGCGGCTCGGCGACACCACGAACATCTCGGTGGTGGACTTCGCCGGCAACGCCTGCGTGGTGACGATGACCCTGGGCCTCGGCTCCGGCGTCTGGCTGCCGGGTCTGGGGGTACACCTCAACTCGATGCTCGGCGAGGGTGAGCTGATCACGTCGGAGATGGCGCCCGGGTCCCGAATGTCGTCGATGATGTGCCCGATGGTCGTGGTCGACGACGACGGCCACCTGGAGGTCGCCGCCGGCTCGGCCGGTGCCTCCCGGATCCGGACGGCCCTCATCCACACGCTGATCAATGTCCTGGTCAAGGGCGACGACATGACCACGGCGATCAGCTCGCCCCGGTTCCACGTGGTCGACGAGACCGTGCACGTCGAGCCCGGGTACCCGGAGGAGGAGACCGACGGTCTCGCCAAGGCCGGGTACCGGGTGCAGCGCTGGGACCGGGCCGACCACTATTTCGGCGGGGCGAGCGCGGTCGGTCACGCCGGGGCGGCCGGCGACCCCCGCCGCGGCGGGGTCGGCCGCCTGGCGTAGCTGGTTCCGGCCGGCTGCGGCCAGCTACGGCTGGTGGAACCGGCCAAACAGGCCGAGCGCGAGCCACGGCCGGCGCCCCCCAGGCGACCAGCCGACCGGTGGCGATGCCCGGCCACTGGCTGGTCCGCTTGTACATGACCAGCAGGAACGTCACCGGGTCCGCCGACGATCTCTCGTCGATCTAGGAAGAATGGTGGGATAAAGCCGGCAGCCCGGGCACCATTCGTCCTAGATCGACGGGAGAGGGGGGCACCACGCGGCGCGACGCATGTCGACCTTGTCGCCGCGCATCGGGGTACCTTCCGCCGCGTGCCGGCGTAGCGCCTCCCGCTCGTGGCCGGGCACCAGCCGCCCGTTCGCGGCCACCACCCGGTGCCACGGCACCGGCCCGCCGTAGTGCGACATCACCGAGCCCACCTGCCGCGGCCCACCCCGGCCCAGGTACTCGGCGATCGCCCCGTACGACATCACCCGCCCCGGTGGAATCCGCTCCACCAGGGCAAGAACGTCCTCCACGAAGTCGTCAGTGGTCACTCCGACACGTTATTCGGCCCGGATTACGTGGCGGAACGACCACTCGCCACGGCCGGGCCGGCGTCACGATGTGGGAACCCGCGACGGAGGCGGCCAGGCCGCGAGCCAGAATGGGCTCCGTGCGTGCACTGGTCACCGCTGCCCGACGGATCGTGGTCAAAATCGGCTCCTCGTCGCTGACCACCGCCGCCGGTGGGCTCGACCGCGCCCGCGTCGACCCGCTCGTCGACGCCCTCGCCGCGCATCCGGCCGAGATGGTCCTCGTGTCATCGGGTGCCATCGCCGCCGGGATCGCGCCGCTCGGCCTGCCCCGCCGCCCCCGCGACCTGGCCACCCAGCAGGCGGCGGCCAGTGTCGGGCAGGGGCTGCTCATGCAGGCGTACACCGCGTCGTTCGCGCGGTTCGACCGCACCGTCGGGCAGGTGCTGCTCACCGTCGACGACGTGACCCGGCGCGCGCATTACCGCAACGCATACCGCACCCTGCGCCGGCTGCTCGACCTCGGCGGGGTGCCGATCGTCAACGAGAACGACACGGTCGCCACCGACGAGATCCGGTTCGGCGACAACGACCGGCTCGCCGCGCTGGTCGCGTCGCTGGTCCAAGCCGACCTGCTGGTCCTGTTGTCCGATGTGGACGCGCTCTATACCGGCGACCCCAGCCGCCCGGACACCCGGCGCATCGACGAGGTCACCGGCGAGGCCGACCTCGCCGGCGTGCACCTGCGCCGCCCCGGGCGGGCCGGCCTCGGCACCGGCGGCATGCTGACCAAGGTCGAGGCGGCGCGCATCGCCACCAACTCCGGCATCCCGGTCGTCCTGACCTCCGCGGCACTCGCCGCCCCGGCCCTGTCCGGCGGCGAGGTGGGCACGCTCTTCCACCGGGTACGGGAAAGGCCCGCGGCCCGGCTCTTCTGGCTGGCACACGCGACGTCGCCCCGGGGGCGGCTGCACCTCGACCCGGGGGCGGTCCGCGCCGTGGTCGACCGCCGGGCCTCGCTGCTGCCGGCCGGGATCACCGCCGTGGACGGGCGGTTCACCGCCGGCGACCCGGTCGACCTGGTCGACGTCGGTGGTCGCGCGGTGGCCCGCGGCCTGGTGAACTATGACGCGGCCGAGCTGCCCGGGCTGCTCGGCCGGTCCACCCCCGATCTCGCGGCCGAGCTGGGCCCCGGGTACGAACGCGAGGTCGTCCACCGCGACGACCTGGTACTGCTGTGATCCCCCTTGCCACAACTTCCGGGAAGTTGTGGCCTCAAGGGGGTGCTGAGACCACAATTTCCGGGAAGTTGTGCCAGAAGGGGAGAGCGATAGAGATGTCCGTGCAGGAGCAGGGCAGGCGGGCGAAGGCGGCGGCGACCGTGCTCGCCACGGCGACCCGGGCCACCAAGGACGCCGCGCTGCTGGCGATGGCCGAGGCGCTGGTTCGGCGTACCCCCGAGATTCTGACGGCGAACGTCGCGGACCTGGCAGCGGGCCGCGAAGCCGGCATGAGCACGGCGCTGCTGGATCGTCTGGCCCTGAGCGACAAGCGCGTCGCCGGCATGGCCGGCGGGCTGCGGCAGGTCGCCGGGCTGCCCGACCCGGTCGGCGAGGTGGTCCGCGGCTCCGTGCTGCCGAACGGGCTGGAGCTGCGGCAGCTACGGGTGCCGCTCGGCGTGGTCGGCATCGTCTACGAGGCCCGGCCGAACGTCACCGCCGACGCGGCCGGGCTGTGCCTGAAGTCCGGCAACGCGGTGCTGCTGCGCGGCTCGTCGTCGGCCGCCCGGTCGAACGCGGCGATCGTCGCCGTGCTGCGCGACGCGCTGGCCGACGCCGGGCTGCCCGCCGACGCGGTGCAGCTCGTCGACGCGACCAGCCGGAACTCGGTCAAGGAGCTGATGCGCGCCCGCGGCCTGGTCGACGTGCTGATCCCGCGCGGCGGCGCGGCGCTGATCCGGTCGGTGGTCGAGGAGTCCACGGTGCCGGTGATCGAGACCGGGATCGGCAACTGCCACGTCTACGTGGACGCCGCGGCCGATCTCGACATGGCGCTGCGCATCCTGATCAACGCGAAGACGTCCCGCCCGTCGGTGTGCAACGCCGCCGAGTCGCTGCTGGTCCACCGGGACGTGGCCGACGCGTTCCTGGCGAAGGCGCTGCCGGCGCTGGCCGAGGCCGGGGTGACCGTGCACGGCTCCCCGGAGGTGGTCGCGGCCGGTTCCGGGGTGGTGCCGGCGACCGACGAGGACTACGCCGCCGAGTACCTGTCGCTGGACCTGTCGGCGGCGGTGGTCGACTCGCTCGACGCGGCGGTGGCGCACATCGCCCGCTACGGCTCGGGGCACACCGAGGCGATCGTGACCGGTTCGCTGGCCGCGTCGCGGGAGTTCACCGCCCGGGTGGACGCGGCGGCGGTACTGGTCAACGCCTCGACCCGGTTCACCGACGGGGAGGAGTTCGGCTTCGGTGCGGAGATCGGCATCTCGACGCAGAAGCTGCACGCCCGGGGCCCGATGGGGCTGCCCGAGCTGACCTCGACCAAGTACGTGGTGACCGGCACCGGCCAGATCCGGTAGGGCCGGCTCCCCAACCGCGAGGCCCCGGCCGGCTCGGTCGGGGCCTCACTTTCTTGCGCACCCCCTACCGGTCGAACACTCCGGTCTTCACCCCGTCGACGAACTCCTCCCAGTTCGCCCTGGTGAAGACCAGGACCGGCCCTTCCGGATCCTTCGAGTCACGCACCCCGATGGCGGCGGGCGTGTCGGCGACCTCCACGCAGTTGCCCTGCCCGCCACTTCGGCTGCTCTTGCGCCACGCTGCACGGGTCGGGTCAAGCGTCGGCATCCCGCGCTCCCTTCTTCCTTCACAGTGACTTTGCGGCTTCCCGAACCATCTCGACGGACGCCTTAGGAGAAATGGCGTCAGCCTGGAGAGTACGGAATATCCGGACGTATGCGTGCGCGCCACTCCCTTCCACATAAAGACTGCCGGCTCGGCTTTCCAAATAGACGACCGGCGGGTCAGCCAATTCCGGGAAGGTAAGAATCGAAAAGGACGAGATCATTGAGCCGTGCGCACCGGCCTGGAACGGAACTATCTGGAGCGTGACGCCGGGTGCCTCGGCCATTTCGGCGAGCCTTTCGAGTTGTGCGCGCATCGTCGGTGGACCTCCGACAACGCGCCGGATGACCGCTTCGTCGAGCACTACCCACAGATCTGGGCGTGATTCGTCGTGCTGGCGTTTCATCCGCAACTCGGTGCGCCGGTCGACCTCGTTGGGCGAGGCGTCGGGCAACTCCGCCTCGATGACCGCGCGGGCGTAGTCGGCGGTCTGCAACAGGCCGGGCACCAGCGAGGTTTCGAACGTGGAGATCTCCGAGGCGGCCTGCTCCAGCCCCACGTACACCTCGAACCAGCCGGGCAGCACGTCGGAATAGGCCTGCCACCAGCCGCGCTGACGGGCGTCGCGGGCCACCTGGACCAGCGCCGCCACGTCGTCCGGCTCCAGGCCGTAAAGCTCCAGAAGGGTACGCACGTCGCCGGGGCGCACCGATACCTGCGCGTTCTCGATCCGGGACATGGTGGAGCGGGCGACGCCCAACTCGCGTGCCGCGTGATCGAGGGTGAGCCCGCGCTCTTCGCGCAGGCGCTTCAACTCCGCGGCGATGCGGCGACGCCGAACCGTGGGGCTTGGCCGAGACATGCATTGATGATGCCGTAGCCCAGAGACCGGCGTATATCGCGATTCACCCTATTGGAAGTTGCACTCTCGGCCGTGGCGCAACTTCCCGGAAGTCGTGGTCTCCAGATCGGGCTGAGGCCCCAACTTCCGGGTAGTTGTGCCGATCACGGGGTTTCGCGTAGCGCGCGGATCGCGGCCAGCGTCGTGTGTACATCGAACGCGTCGCCGTCGTCGCTGGGCCAGCCCCCGTCGTTGCGCTGGGTCTCGCTCAACCGCCGCTTCGCCGCGACCATCAGCCAGTCGTCGAGCGACATGCCGACCCGGCGCAACGCCGACGCCATCCAGGCGCAGTCGGCGGCACTCATCGCCGGCACCCGCTCGGCGAGGATCACCTGGATCTGCGCCGCCTCGTAGAACCAGCCGAGATAGAACAGCACGGCGGCCCCGAGCCACCCGGTGGCCAGGAACGACGGCCAGGTACCGTCCGGTCGCAACGCTGCCCGGAACGCCTCCGCTGCCCGGGCCACGGCCGCCGCGTGCTCGTTGTCCTCCGGCCGGGGACCGTAGTGGTGCCGCCCCGGCTCCATCGCCGAGCCGGCCACCGCCAGCCAGAACGCCGCGTTGACCGTCAGATAGAGCCGGGCCTCCGGATCGCCGGGACGCGCCCACGGCGGGGCCGACCCGGCGAGCGACGGATGCTCCTCCCACATCCCGTCCGGATGCTGGCAACCGGCGAGCCACCCGACCGCCTCGCGGGCGGCCGGGCGGCCGAGAGCGCCAAGATCGTCAAGCTCAGCGAGCCGGAAACAGGTGGCGTCGATCGACGCGACGTGACTGTTCCACAACGCCGGCCAGCCACCCTTGCGGGCCTGCCCGAGCTCGGCCTTGTCGGTCACGTCCTGCGATGGCGTCACGCCGGCGCAGAGCCAACTCAACCGCGCACGGTCGACGGCGTCACCATGAGCGACGACGTACCCGATCGCGGCATCGAGGTCCGCCATGGCCGTACGCTAACCCACCTGGACAAGACCCGCCGTCGAACTTTTATCTAGTAAGAGGGGAGACTCGGATCAATGGTCTTGACCCAGGCAGACACGCCGCCCTGGACGTGTACCGCGTCGCGGAACCCGGCCGCCTTCACCGCGGCGAGCGCCTCGGCGGACCGGACACCGCTCTTGCAGTACAGGACGATCTGCTTGTCCTGCGGCAGGTCGGCGAGCGCCGCGCCGGACAGGATGTCGCCCTTCGGCACGAGGACCGCGCCCGGGATCCGCACGATCTCCCACTCGGCCGGCTCCCGCACGTCGACCAGGTGGATCGACTTGCCGGCGTCCTGCCAGTCCTTCAGGTCACGCACGTTGATCGTGGAACCCACGACCGCGGCGCTCGCCTCGTCGGACACCGCGCCACAGAAGTCGTCGTAGTCGATCAGCTCGGTGACCGTCGGGTTCTCGCCGCAGATCGCGCAGTTCGGGTCTTTGCGCACCCGGACCTGCCGGTAGGTCATCTCCAGCGCGTCGTAGACCACCAGCCGGCCGAGCAGCGGCTCACCGATGCCGGTCAGCAGCTTGATCGCCTCGTTCACCTGGATCGAACCGATGCTCGCGCACAGGACGCCCAGCACGCCGCCCTCGGCGCACGACGGCACCATGCCGGGCGGCGGGGGCTCCGGGTACAGGCAGCGGTAGCAGGGGCCGTGCTCGGCCCAGAACACGCTCGCCTGCCCGTCGAAGCGGTAGATCGAACCCCAGACATAGGGCTTCTTCAGGAAGACGGCGGCGTCATTGACCATGTACCGGGTCGCGAAGTTGTCGGTGCCGTCGACGATCAGATCGTACTGAGCGAAGATCTCCAGCACGTTGTCGTTGCTCAACGCCTCATTGTGGACGATCACGTTCACATAAGGGTTGATCTCGCGGATCGAGTCGCGCGCCGACTCCGCCTTGGGGCGGCCGATGTCGGACTGACCGTGGATGATCTGGCGCTGGAGGTTGGACTCGTCGACGGTGTCGAACTCGACGATGCCGAGCGTGCCGACACCGGCCGCGGCCAGGTACATCAAAGCCGGCGAGCCCAGTCCGCCCGCGCCCACACACAGCACCTTCGAGTTCTTCAGGCGCTTCTGCCCGGCCATGCCGACATCGGGAATGATCAGGTGACGCGAATAGCGGCGAACCTCGTCAATCGTCAACTCGGCCGCGGGCTCGACCAGCGGTGGCAGGGACACGACTGTGCCTTTCCGTCGATGGAGGTATCTCTCCGAGTGCCAATTCTGCCGCGCCCACCCGGATTCCCCACGTGACCCGGGCCACCCGGTCCCGTACTGCGGGACGCTACGGGACCGGCGGGCCGGTGTACCGCTGGCCGTTGACGAACGGCCAGGAATTGGCGACACAGCCCTTGAGCCCAAGCGTCTGCTGCTGCATCACCGGGGCCAGGTTGCCCGCACCCGTACACGCCTCGTGCCCGTGGCCCAGCTCGTGCCCGACCTCGTGGTTGATCGCGTAGGCCCGGTACACGTCCAGCGACGCGCCGTAGTCGGGGACCGCGGTCAGCCAGCGGGCGTCATTAATGATCACCTGACCGGGCAGCCGGCAGGACGTGAACTTGTCGGTGAACAGGCCACCGACCCGGCACATCGCCTCTGAGGTGGTGGGGCTGGCCAGGAAGATGGTGAAGTCGGCCGGCGCCGCCTTGGGCACGTGCTGCATGCGCAGCTGGCCGCTCGCGATCCAGCTCCGCGGGTCGCCGAGCACCTTGTCGACGATCGTCGCGAAGTCGTCCGGGTTCTCGTTGATCCCGTTCTCCACCTCGACATGGAACCGGCGCAGCGTGCCGGCGGTGCCGAGGACCGGACCCTCGGCGTTCGCCGGCGTGAACGTGCCGGCGCCCTTGTCCACGACCGTCACCGCGGGTGCCGTGCCGGCCGCCGACGGCGTGGCGTTGCGCGGCGGGACAGCCGCGTGGGCGGTCGGCACGGACTGCGGTGTGCTGTCCGTGATCTGTGGCGATTTCAGCCACCCGCTCTTGTACAGCGCGCCGCCGAGTCCGACGGCGAACAGCGCGAGGAGCGTACCGACGAGCAGGTAGCCGCGCCACGAACCACCGGAGGCAGGCTCGGGGGCGGCGCGCCGGCCGGCCCGGCCCGGGGCCGGCGGGTGCCCGTTGACGGCGGCGGCTCGGCCGTTGCCGGCAGCTCGGCCGTTGCCGGCAGCTCGGCCGTTGCCGGCAGCTCGGCCGTTGCCGGCAGCTCGGCCGTTGCCGGCAGCTCGGCCGTTGCCGGCAGCTCGGCCGTAGTCGACGGCTCCGCCGTTGCCGGCGGCTCCGCCGTAGTCAGCGGCCCGGCCGTGGTCGGCGGCCCGGCCCTGGTCGGCCGCCCGGCCGTCGTCGGCAGCCGCCCGGCGGCGCCCGCCGGTGTAGCCGTTGCTGCCGGTGTAGCCGTTACCACCGGTGAGGTCCGTGGGGTCGGTGGGGTTGCCCCAGCCCGGCCCGGCTTCGCGGCCCGGCCGCGATGGCGCTGCCGGCGGCCATGGCGCCTGCTGTCCCGCATGCGGCCATCCGGTCGAGTCGGCTTCGCGGGTCGGCCAGCGCACGCCCTGGTCGTAACCGATCCGGTGGGCGCCACGCCCGGTGACGTCCGGGTCGTAGCCGTTGCCTGCGTCGTAGCCGTTGCCTGCGTCGTAGCCGTTGCCTGCGTCGTAGCCGTTGCCTGCGTCGTAGCCGTTGCCTGCGTCGTAGCCGTTGCCTGCGTCGTAGCCGTTGCCCGCTTCCGGGCCGCGCGCCGGGATCCGCTCCGGGCTCCGCGAGAAGTCGTACGCCGCGCCGTCCCGGTATGACGCGGACCGGTCGTAACCAGGCTCCGGCTCCCGCGTCGGCCACGAGGGTGGGGCGGGCTCGCTGGCCCAACCGCTCCCGTTCGTGGCCGGCTCTGCCCACTGCCAGCCGGCGTCGGCATCCTCGCTGGAGGCCGGATGCGTGCCGTGCGCGTGTCGTCCGTGGGGTTCGCCGTAGGTCATCGGGTCCCCAGCTTGCCACGTCCGGCCGGGCTTCGCTGGCTGTACCCCCGCATCAGAGAGCGGCCTCACCCGTGGCCGTAACGCCACCGCGCAGAGTGATGTCGCGGCGGGTGCGGTCGGGTTGGCCGATCGATGGCAGTGGTTGGTCCGAGGTCGCCTCGTCGAGCATGCCGAGGAACGCCCGGGCGACCATCCGGGGCGCCTCCATCTGCGCCACGTGGCCGACATCGTGCAGGGTGAGCAACCGGCAGTCGGCGATGGTACGGGCGACCTGGGTGGCCACGCGTACGTCCACGAGCAGGTCGCGCTGGCCGCCGATGACGAGGGTCGGTGCGGTGATCTGGCGGGCGATCCGCCACAGTGACGCCGGGCCGGGAAGGTAGGCCCGCAGGAAGCTCAGGATCAGACTGCGCAGGGTGCGGACGTATGCCGTGGTGTACCACGGGACGGTGTAGCGCAGCCGGGCCTCCTCGACCGCCTCGGCGAAGCGCTGCTCGGGAAACCGGGTCGGGTCGGCGAAGCAGCTCGCGATCACCATCCGGGCCAGGTCGGCCGGGTCGATCATGGCTAACCGCCGCGCGGCGAGCCGGTCCGCCCGCGGGATGAGCAGCAGCGGCAGCATCCGGCCGTGGAACGAGCGCCGCGGGTCCAGGAACGGCATCGCGGGCGACACCAGGGTGAGCGTGCGCACCAGGTCTGGGCGGGTGCCCGCGACATAGACGGCGACCGCGCCGCCGAGCGAGTTGCCGAACAGATGCACCGTGCCGCGACCGGAGTGCTCGATCCAGCGGATCACGCTGCCGGCCTGGGCGGCGATCGTGTAGCTGCGGGCCGGGTCGCTGCGCCCGAAGCCGGGCAGGTCGATCGCCTGGCCGTCGAGCCGGTCCGCGAGCAGGTCAGCGAGATCGGTCCAGTTCAGCGCCGACCCGCCGAGACCGTGTACGTACACCGCCGGCTCCGCGTCCGGCCCGCGGGGGGCGGTGTCCCGGACGTGGATGCGCGCACCACCCACCAGAACCGATCGACCGGGCCACGGCGGCGTAATCCCGTCGGCCACGGGCAAAGCATCCTCGGGTACCAGGCGGGCGCGTCGCATGGACTTAATACTGCATCGCCCGAATCCGAGGTGCCGTTAACTTTTACTTAGACTGAAAGACACCTTCAGGGCAACAGGGCTTCAAGTCGCCGGTTGACGGCGGCCAGCGTCGCGCAGACCACGGCCTGCCGCTGGTCGGCGTTGACCACGGCCGAGCCGGACAGTTGCTCGACCCAGCCGCTGTGCGCCAGCAGGAGCACGACCACGGCGACCTCGCAGCTGCCCATGGGCACAACCGTCGCGTTCTCGATGAAGCACCGCGCCCGGGGTATTCCGCCGGAATCGGCCATCAGGTCGTCGATCGCGTTGGCCGCCGCGACGGCGGCGAGGCGCAGCACGTACCCGTCGAAGGCCGGCCCGCTGGCCACCCCGACGGCCGGACCGTTGCCGGCCGACAGCCGTACCTCGACCAGCGCGTCGGTGCCGTGCGTGCTCACCTCGACCTGGTCGAGCACGACCCGGGGGGCGCCCGGGCCACCAGCCAGCGGCCGGTGCGCCGGCACCGAGTCCCGCCCCTGCTCGGCGAGTTGCGGGTACGCCTGGGTGGCGGCGGCCCAGCCGGGCTCGGACTCGAGGTACTCGGCCGCGCGGCGAGCGGCCCGGCTGCCCGCGCCGCGCATCCCCGCCGAGCGGCCTTCGATGTTGCGTACCTCGGCGTCGCGGGTCCCGACCGACGGTTGGGCCGGAGCGTCCGGCCTCGGGTCGGCTGCCCGGGCCGCGGCGGCGAGCGGCGGACGGGCGGACGGCTGGCCGTGCTCGACGGCGCTCAGCGGGCTGCCCGGCTCGGTACCCCGCGATGGCGCCGCGCTCTCCGTGACGCGCGGGCCGCTCTCCGTGACGCGCGGGCCGCCCTCCGTGACGCGCGGGCCGCCCTCCGTGACGCGCGGGCCGCCCTCCGTGACGCGCGGGCCCAGCCGGCTCTCGGCACGCGTTGGCGCCACCCGGGCCTGCGCGGTCGGCGCGAAGCGGGCCGGCGGACCCAGCTCGGCCTGCGCCGGCTCGTCCTGCGGTGCGGCGGCGTGGCGCCGCATGGGGGGCGACTGCGGCGGCAGCATGCCGAGCAGCTCCTCGCTGGGCTCCGCGGCGAGACCCATCCGCTCGTTGAGCAGCCGGGTCACCATCCGGCTGACCTCACCGGGGTCGGCATCGTCGGCGAGTTCGAGACGCAGCGTGTGCGCGCCACCCGGGTTCGTGCGGACCTGGGCCTCGCGCACGCCGGCCACCAGCCGGACCGCCGCGAGCACAGCGGGGATGTCGAAGCCGTCGGGGCGGACGGCCGCCCCCTCCTCGTCTTCGTCGCGCAGGTAGGTCGCGATCCGGGTCAGCTCCGGGACGGCCGCCGGCTCAGCGGTGACCTCCGGCTCGACGCCGGGAACCGGCAGGACGCCGGGCACATCCGGCTCGGCCGGCACCCGCTGCGGCAGCACCGGCGAAAGCCCCACGCCGGTCGCCGACTGGTCCCGCCTGGGCTGCTCCGACCAGCGCACCGGGCCCTCGCTCCAGTGCGGCTCCCGCCACGGCGAGTCAGCTGACCGCTGCTGGTACGGCGGGGTGTCGGGGTGGGCCGGCGGCTGCACCGGCTGCACCGTCTCAGCGCGTGGCACCGTCTCAGCGCGTGGCGCGGGCGTGGGCAGCGCGGGCGTGGGCGGCTCCGGCGCGGCGCGGCGGCCCCGCTCGGTTGGCCGGGTGCGGTCGCCCGGCTCGACGGCCTGCGCCCGGGTCAGCCGCGGCTCGGCCCATTGTGACGACTCGTTGCGCGGTCCCTGGTCGACGGGCCGCACGTACGGGCGGCTGACCGCGGCCGGGCTCTCCTGGTAGGCCGGGGTCTCCTCGTACTCCGGCGGCGGCGAGGTGCGCGCGATCGGGATCCGCTCGTATCCGGGAGGCAGCCCCGGCGGCGCCCACGGTGACCGGTCGACCGGCTCCTCGCCGGCCTCGCCGTGATGTCGGCCGCCCGGCGCGGGCGGCTGCTGCCATCGCTGCTCCGGCTGATCCAGGTGGTCGGGGTAGTGCTCGGAATAGTGGTCGGGGTATTCGCCGCCGACCGGATGCGAGTGGCGGCCGGCGTCGGTGCGGGGCGGCCCGGACACCGGTGGGCTGGAGACGGGCAGGCCCGACACCGGCGGGTTGGCGACGGGTGGGTAGCCGAACCGCGACGGGTACTCGGTGTGCTCGCCGGAGCCGAAGTCGGACGGCTGGTACCCGGGCGCCGGCTGGTACCCCGCGGGCGTCGGCGGCTGAGGTATCGGCGCAGCCGATGCCATTGGAGCGGGCGGGCCGGACGCCGGAGCGGGCGACACGGGGCGGGCCGGACCATCCGCCGGGGCCGGGTCACCGGCCGGTGCCGGGCCGTCATCCGCGTGCGGGCCCGGGTCGGCGGCGGTCCCGTACGGTGGCGGGGTTTTGCTGTAGAGCGACCTCGACGTGGCGTCGAGCGTGGTCGGGCTGTAGGTCGGGAAGGTCGGTGCCGGGCTCACCGGCCGGGACGTCGACTGGCCGGCCGGACGCGCGGGCGCGAGCGGGCTGAACGGCGACTCCCCGGACGCCGGGCTCACCGGACGGCCGGCCGGGCTCACCGGACGGCTGGCCGGTGCGGCGCTGACCGGCGGGGCGGACGCATGCGCCTGCGACGACGGCACGACCGTCTGCGAGCCGGCCCCGACCGCCGGCGAGGAAGAACCGGGCCGGGACGCGGGCGCCGGAGCGACCGGCGGCGAGTCCGGCAGCGGCGGCACCACGGCGAGCGGCGGGCGCCCGGACGTGATCGGTGGGGTCGGCGGAACGGGCGTGGGCGCCACCGGCAGCGCCGGTGCGGCGGGAAGTGGCAGCGGCGTGACGTCGCGGACCGCCGGCTCGGGCGCCACGCCGACATCCGACCCGCCAGGCGGAACAGGCCCAACCGGACCGCCAGGCGGAACAGGCCCAACCGGACCGCCAGGCGGAACAAGCCCAACCGGCCCGGCCGGCCCAACCTCCTCGGCCTCCTCGTCGGCCTCCGCCGGGTACTGCGTGAAGTAGCCGGCCGGTGACCGGCCGATGCGGTGGTCGGCGGTGGGCTGGCGGTCCGCGTACGGCAGGTTCTCCATCATCGCGGAGTGCTCGGCCAGCGTGAGCGGCCGCGCCGACCCGTTGATCGGATGGTCGTCGCCCTCGGCGCCGTGCCGGGGCTGACCGGCCCGGGTCGGATCGTCGCCGTTGACGACGGCGGCGGGCGGCGGCAACGGTGCGATCAGGTCGGCGTAGGGTGCGCGCATCTCCGCGCGGGCCCGGATGGAGGTGTTGTCACCCACGCGGGCCGAGCCGACCGCCGCGCGCCCGGTGCTCGCACCACTCCGACCGTTACCGTTGGCAACCTGACCCGACCGGTCGCCGGGCTGTCGCCAGCCGGCGAGCGCTTCAAGCGAAGACGAGCCGTTGGCGGGCCAGGGCGTACTGTCGTGTGACCCGCCGCGTTCGCCCGCGCCGTTGCCCCCAGCGGGGGCGTCCGCGCCGGGATGTCCCGTTTCGTCCACCGTGCGCTCCTCCGTCGCCTGACGTGAGGCTACCGTGAACGGGTAGGGGCGGTAAGTTGCATCGGGCGGCGTGATTCGGAGGGCAGGAAATGACCTCGGTGGCGAGCGGAATGCAGGCGACCGGCAGACCGGTGCGTCTGCCGCGCTCGGCACGGCGCAAGCAGCTACTCGCGGCGGCACAGCAGGTGTTCGTGGCGCAGGGCTACCACGCCGCGGCCATGGATGACATCGCCGAGCGGGCCGGTGTTTCCAAGCCGGTCCTCTATCAACATTTCCCCGGCAAGCTCGAGTTGTATCTTGCGCTTTTGGACACTCACTGTGACGCGCTCGTCGCCCGCATGGTCGGCGCGATGGCCGCGACCATTGACAACAAGGAGCGCGTGCTCGGCGCCACCCAGGCATACTTCGACTTCGTCGACCACGAGAGCGAAGCGTTCCGGCTGGTCTTCGAGTCCGACCTGCGCAACGAGCCGGCGGTCCGGGAGCGGGTCGACCGCGTGGAGCAGAGCTGCATCGCGGCGATCACCGACACGATCATGGCGGACACCGGGGTCAGCCGGGCGCGGGCCGAGCTGCTCGCCGCCGGGCTGGTCGGCGCGGCCGAGACCGCGGCCCGGTTCTGGCTCGCGGGTGGCCGGCAGGTGCGCAAGCCCGAGGCGGTCCAGCTGGTGGCCGCGCTCGGATGGCGCGGCATAGCGAGCTTCCCGTTACAGGGCGAACAGTCCTGATCGCGTTACTCTTCTTCCCGGCGGGGATTTGGGTCTCCGCCTGCGGCGACGAATGGCCGTTGATCAAGGCTGATCAAGGAGGAAGAACGTGGAAGTCAAGATCGGCGTACAGTTCGCGCCGCGCGAACTCGTACTGGAGAGCGCGCAGTCGCCGGCCGACGTCGAGAAGGCGGTGGCCGAGGCGCTCTCCGGCCGTGACGGTGTTCTCACGCTCTTCGACGAGAAGGGGCGTCGGGTGATCGTGCCGGTCGACAAGCTGGCCTACATCGAGATCGCCGAGGTCGCTCCGCGCCAGGTCGGCTTCACGGTGAGCTGATCGGGCTACAGGCGCAACCGGGGACCGTGGACAACCGTCCACGGTCCCTAATTGTTCAGCCCGACGGCGCTCATCCGGGCGGTGTGCGCGCTGGTCAGCCGCTTGAACAGGGCCTGCACGGCAGACAGGTCGCCGCCGCCGGCCGCGATGAGCCCGGCGAGCGCCACCCGTTCCCCGGCCACCCGCTGCGCCTGGGAGAGCGCCTCGCCGACCAGCCGCCGACTCCACATCGACAGCCGGTTGGCCACCTTGGGATCGGTGGCGATGGCGGCGCGAAGCTCGTCGGCCGCGAAGTCGGCGTGCCGGGAATCGTGCAGCACGTCCAGTACCAGGTCGCGGTCGGCCGGTTCGAGGTACGCCGCGATCTCCCGGTAGAAGTCGTCCGCCACGCCGTCGCCCACGTACGCCTTGGCCAGCGCCTCCAGCCAGTCCTTGGGCTCGGTCTGCTCGTGGTAGTAGCCGAGCGGCGCCACGTAGGGCCGCATCGCCTCCTCCGGGTCGACCCCGAGCTGGCGCAGCCGCTCGGCGAGCCGCCCGTACGCGTCGATCTCCCGGGCGGCCATCTCGCTGAGCGCCGCCCGGCGGTGCAGGTCGGGAGCGAGTCGGGCGTCGGCCGCCATCTGGTCGAAGGCGACCAGCTCGGCGTAAGCGAGCAGCCCCAACAACTCGGCGACCGGCGGCAGCGCGGAGTACTCGGACACGACGGCAGGTTACCGCCCAGACGCCCCGCCGGGGGTGGCGGCAACTTAACTAGGCAGCTCAGAGGGGGTGCTACGATGGGATCAACTACCCGCCGACGCGATCCTGCGTCGGGCGAGCGCGCGGCCCGCGATCCCTCGTCGCCCGCGGCGCGCGCCATACATCCGAGCGCACCCGGAAGCTTCGGGGCGCTCCCGCGAGAGAGACACCCCGACAACTTGACACACATTGACGAAGAGCACGTAGCCGCTGACGCGGCTGCGGCCCAACTCACCGCAACCGAAATCACCGAAACCCAACTCGCTGCCCCTGCGCCGGTCCGCCCGGACAGCCCAACCTTCACCGATCTGGGCGTACGCCCGGAGACCGTCGCCGCGCTCGACGCGGTCGGCATCACCAGGTCGTTCGCGATCCAGGAGTACGCCCTTCCGATCGCGCTGCGCGGCGCCGACCTGATCGGCCAGGCACCGACCGGCACCGGCAAGACGCTCGGCTTCGGGATTCCGCTGCTGGAGCAGGCGCTCTCCGCCGCCGATGGCGCAGACGGCCTGCCCCAGGCACTGGTCGTCGTGCCCACCCGGGAGCTTGGCCTCCAGGTCGCCCGCGACATCGAGGCCGCCGGCCGCACCCGCCGGATCCGGGTCCTGCCGGTCTACGGCGGCGTGGCCTACGAGCCGCAGACCGACGCGCTCAAGCGCGGTGTCGAGATTGTCGTCGGCACCCCGGGCCGCCTGCTCGACCTGGCGAAGAGCAGGCAGTTCAGGCTCGACCGCGTCCGCGCGCTCGTGCTCGACGAGGCCGACCGGATGCTCGACCTGGGCTTCCTCGACGACGTCGAGAAGATCCTGGCGATGCTGCCCGACGACCGGCAGACCATGCTCTTCTCGGCCACCATGCCCGACCCGATCGTCGCGCTGGCCCGGCGCTTCCTGCGCCAGCCGATGACTGTCCACGCCCACCACGACGACCGCACCGGCCCGTCGCCGCTGACCCAGCAACTGGTCTACCGGGCGCACCCGACTCAACAAGATCGAGGTCGTCGCGCGGATCCTCCAGGCGGAGGGGCGCGGCCTCACGATGATATTCACGCGGACCAAGCGGGCCGCCGACCGGGCCGCCGAAGACCTCGACTTCCGCGGTTTCGCGGTCGCCGCCGTGCACGGTGACCTGGGCCAGGGCGCCCGGGAGCGGGCGCTGCGCGCGTTCCGGGTCGGCAAGATCGACGTGCTGGTCGCCACCGACGTGGCCGCCCGTGGCCTCGACGTCTCCGGTGTGACGCACGTCATCAACTACGACTGCCCGGAGGACCCCGACGCCTACGTACACCGGATCGGCCGCACCGGCCGGGCCGGCGCCACCGGCGTCGCGGTGACGTTCGTCGACTGGGAGGACATGCCCCGCTGGCGGATCATCGACAAGACGCTCGGGCTGGACATTGCCGGAGCCGCCGGAGACGTACCACACGTCGGCGCACCTCTACAGCGACCTGGACATCTCGACGGAGATGACCGGCACGCTGCCGACCGCCGAGCGCACCCGGGCCGGCCTTTCGGCCGAGCGGCTGGAAGACGTCGAGGGCAAGCGCGGCCGCCGTCGTGGTCGTCGTGGCGGCTCATCGGGTACCGCCGAAAGCGCGCCCAGCAGCACGGACGGTGAGCCCGGGGCGGCGAGGTCCCGTCGCCGGCGCCGCCGGCGCACCGAGCCTGCCGCGCAGCACGAGGTAACCGTCGACGCCACCCCGCCGGTGGTCGAGGGCGAGCCGGCGAAGCCCCGCCGGCGCCGTCGTCGCCGCGGCGGCGCGGCACCCAGCGAGACCCTTTGATCGGCACAACTTCCGGCAAGTAGTGGCCTCAGCACCCCGCTATGGCCACTATTTCCGGGATATTGACGCTCGCTTCGCTCGCGCGGGCTTCGCACCTTTGACGCGGCCCGCACGGCACCGCTCCGCTCGTTCCTCGCTACGCGGCACCGTTTCGGCCGCGGCGCGAAGCCGAAGTTGTGTCGATCAATCGAGCTAGCGCCGGGGTGACGCCCCACTGGCTGACCAGCGCGTCGTACTCGGCGCGCTGCTCGGCCGTCGGCGCCGCCCCGGTGCGGCGGGCGCGCAGCAGCAGGTTGCGCGGCGTGTGCGGCGGAGTCGACGAACTCGACCACGTCCACCCGGTACCCGTGCAGCCGCAGCAGCGCGGCCCGCAGCGCGTCGGTCAGCACGTCGGCGAACCGCTCGCGCAGGATCCCGTGCCGGGTCAGCAACTGGTACGGGTCGGGCGCGACCCCGGCCTTCAACTGCGCGGCGATGTCGTGGTGGCAGCACGGCGCGGCGAGAATCCAGCCGGCGCCCCAGCCGACCGCGCGGGCCAGCGCCTCGTCGGTCGCCGTGTCGCAGGCGTGCAGGGCGAGCGCCACGTCGGCGCCGTCCACGGCCGCCCCGGAGATCGTGCCGGCAACGAAGTCCACCCGATCGGCCCAGCCCAGCTTCCCGGCCAGCGCGGTGTTGCGCTCCCGCTGGTCTTCCCGGACGTCCACGCCGGTCAGCCGGACGTCGAGGCCACGCGACGAGAGGTAGCGGAACGCGGCGAACGTCAGGTACGCGTTGCCGCAACCGAGGTCGACCACGCGCAGCGGGCTCGGCATTTCCTCGTCGCCCAGCGTCGCCGCCAGCGCCCGCAGGAACGCGTCGACCTGCCGCCGCTTCGCCGCGTTGCCGCCGATCACGTCGAACAGCGGGTCGCCGGGGTCGAGCAGGTGTTTCGCCTGCCGATCATGGTCGTGCCCGGGGCGACTTCGCGCGCCGACCGGTGCACCTGCGCCTCGCCGCGCTTGGTCACCCGTACCTGGACCACCTCGTCGGCGGTCTCCACGTACCAGTTGCCGAACGGCTCGGCGAGCAGCCGGTCCACCTCATTCGCCGCCAACCCCCAGGCCAGGTTCCGGGTGTACGGGCGGCTGCCGTCGTTCTCGACCACCTGGAGCTGCCGGCCGGCCTTCACCTCGACCGGCCGCAGCTCGACACGTTGCCACTGCGGTTCGGTGTTGCGGCGCCGGCCGGCCGCGACCGCCCGGACCAGCCGGGCGGGATCGAGCAGCAGGCCGCGTACCTCGGTCAGGGCGTCGTCGAGCGGTTCAGGCACCCCCGCAGTATCTCCTCATACACGCCGGGGTCGTAGCCGGTCACCACCGGGTAGTCGCCCCGGCGGTCGAACTCCATGCCCGGGTTGGCCCACGTCCGCCCGTCCGGCGTGAACACCTGCGGGCTGACTTCCACATCCTTGCGCTCGATGTACGCGTACTGCTCCATCACGTCGACCCGGCCCATGCCGTGCATCAGGTCGGCGGCCAGTGCCGCGCGGTCCATACTCGGGCACTCCTCGGCGACCTCCAGGATCACCGAGAGCAGGGCGATGCAGCGGCTGTCCAGGAACAGCGCCCGGCGTAACGCGTTGTCCAGCTCGTCGCTGGCGATCAGGCCGCCGACCTCGGGGCGCTTCGCCGCCTGTACCGCCTCCAGCGCGAGCAGCGACGTCACCGGCCAGGTCGACGGGTCGGCCCGCCAGCGCCGCCAGCCCAGGTGCGACTCCAGCTCGGCGAGTACCGGCTTCTCCAGCTCGATCAGGCCCAGGTCGTGTGGCCGCCGGTTGACCATCTCCAGCGGGTACGCCCGCAGGTCGATCCGGACGTCGAGGCCGAGCCGCTCGCGGGTGACCCGCAGCCCGCGCAGGGTGAACGTGGCGAACGGGCACACCAGGTCGGCGTACACCGTCAGCACGCCGACGGACGGGTTGAACAGGTCCACGCACTCAGCGTGGCACGGCTGCCCGCCGGAGTGGGCGATTTCCGAAGCGGAAAAGTCGCAGGCTGTTGGTCACCACGAACACACTGGACGCGGCCATCGCCGCCGCGGCGAGCACCGGCGTGACCAGTCCGGCCGCCGCCAGCGGGAGCGCCGCCACGTTGTACGCGAACGCCCAGAACAGGTTGCCCTTGATGGTGCGCAGGGTGGCCCGCGACAGCTCGACGGCGTCCACGGCGGCGGTCAGGTCATCGCGTACCAGGGTGAGATCGCTGGCCTCGATCGCCACGTCGGTGCCGGTACCGATGGCGATGCCGAGGTCGGCGGCGGCCAGCGCGGCGGCGTCGTTGACCCCGTCGCCGACCATCGCGACCACCCGGCCTTCGCTCTGTAACCGGCGTACCGTGTCGACCTTCCCGGCCGGCAGTACCTCGGCGATCACGTTGGCCGGGTCGATGCCGACCTCGGCCGCCACGGCGTCCGCGGTCGCCGCGACGTCGCCGGTGAGCAGGATCGGTCGCAGGCCGAGCGCGCGCAGCCGGGCGACCGCGCCGGCCGAACTGGCCTTGACGGTGTCGGCGACCATGATCGCGCCCCGGTACCCGCCGTCCCACGCGACGGCAACGGTGACGTCGTCAGCCGGCACCTCGATACCCCGGTCGGCGAGCAGGCGCGGGCGGCCGACCAGCATGTCGTGGCCGTCGACCGTGCCGGCGGCGCCCAGCCCGGGAAGCGCGGTGAACCCGTGCACCGGCGGCAGGTCGGCGTCGGCCACGCGTACGATCGCCCGCGCTATCGGGTGCTCGGAGGCGTGCTCGACCGCGGCCGCGAGGCGCAGCAGGTCCGCCCGGTCCACGCCCGGCGCCGGACGTATGCCGGTGACGGCCATGACGCCGGTGGTGACCGTGCCGGTCTTATCCAGCAGCACGGTGTCGATCCGCCTCGTCGCTTCGAGGACCTCGGGCCCGCGTACCAGGATGCCGAGTTGCGCGCCCCGGCCGGTACCGACCAGCAGGGCCGTGGGCGTGGCCAGGCCGAGCGCGCAGGGACACGCGATGATCAGTACTGCCACGGCGGCGGTGAGCCCGGCGGCAGGGCCCTTTCCGGCGACGACCCAACCGGCGAGCGTCGCGGCGGCGAGCACGATCACGACGGGTACGAACACCGCCGCGACCCGGTCGGCCAGCCGCTGCACCGGCGCCTTGCCGCTCTGCGCCTCGGTCACCAGTCGCGCCATCTGGGCGAGTTGGGTGTCCGCGCCGACCCGGGTCGCCTCGACCACCAGCCGGCCGCCGGCATTGACCGTCGCACCCACCACGTGGTCCCCGGCACCCACCTCAACCGGCATGCTCTCGCCGGTCAGCATGCTCACGTCGACCGCGCTGGCCCCGTCGACGACCACGCCGTCGGTGGCGATCTTCTCGCCCGGGCGGACCACGAACCGGTCGCCGACCCGCAGCCGCGCCACGGATACCCGGATCTCGCGGCCGTCCCGCAGGACGGCCGTGTCCTTCGCACCGAGCGCGAGCAGCGCCCGCAGCGCCGAGCCGGCCCGGCGTTTGGCGCGGGCCTCGAAGTACCGCCCGGCCAGCAGGAACGTGGTCAGCGCCGCGCCGACCTCAAGGTAGATGGTGTCCGTACCGCTGCCGCGCGGCTCGATCAGGCGCAGTGGCATCCGCATGCCGGGCTCACCGGCGTCGCCGAAGAACAGCGCCCACAGGCTCCACAGGTAGGAGACAGCGACGCCGAGCGAGATGAGCGTGTCCATGGTCGCCGTGCCGTGCCGGGCGTTGCGCAGCGTGGCGCGGTGGAACGGCCACGCGCCCCAGACGACGACGGGGGTGGCGAGGGTGAGGGCGAGCCATTGCCAGTTGCGGAACTGGAACGGCGGCACCATGGCGAGAACGAGTACCGGCAACGTGAGGGCCGCCGAGATCAGCAGCCGCTGCTTGATCGGCACAACTTCCGGCAAGTTGTGGTCATCGGACGGGTCTGAGGCAACAACTTCCCGGAAGTTGTGCCGATCTTCGTCTGGCTGCGCTGTGTAGCCGGTGGCCTCGACGGTCTTTACCAGGTCGGCGACCGTCACCGACCCGGTGTACGCGACCCGCGCGATCTCCGTGGCGAAGTTGACGGTCGCCTCGACGCCGGCCATCCGGTTGAGCTTATTCTCCACCCTGGCCGCGCAGGTGGCACACGTCATGCCACCGATCCTCAGGTCGACGCGGTCACGCATTGGCGCCCGCCAGCTCGTACCCGGCCTCGTCGACGGCCGCGCGTACCTCGTCCAGCGGCAGCAACCCGTCGCTGTCGACCATGACCCGGCCGGTCTCCAACTCGACCTCGACGTCACGTACCCCGGGCAGCCGGGTCAGCTCCCCGGTCACCGCCGAGACACAGTGTTCGCAGGTCATGCCGACAACGGTGTACTCGCTGCGCACGGACATTCCTATCTCCCCAGCGGTCGGATACCACGAACCATACCCCCATAGGGTATCCGGAACCAAGCCGACCCGCGTCCGATGCGTGGCTTTTGCGTACTGTGGTTCGTTGTCCGACCGTGGGCTTCTCTCGCACGTTGCGCGCACCCGCGCTCGCCGTTTCGAGCCTGGTCGCGGCCGCCATACTCGTTGCCGGGCTCGGACCGGCCCAGGCGTACGCCGTACCGACGACCGCCGACCTCGACCGGGCGGTGGCCGCGGCCTGGCAGAAGCTGGAAACCGTCGTCGAGCACTTCAACACGACGCAGGAGAACCTGCGCTCGACGCAGGCCCAGCTCACCGACGCGGACGCCCGGCTCGCGCCCCTCGCCGACGAGGTCGACGAGCTCCAGGACAAGGTCGGCACGATCGCGGCCGGGGTGTACATGGCGACCGGCGACGGGCCGGCCAACGCCCTGCTCGGGGCCAGGTCGCCGGGCATGCTGCTGGACCAGTTGACCATGCTCGACCACATCGCCCGTGGCCATCGGCACGACATCGACGCGCTGCGCGCCGCCACGGACCGGTACGAGGCGCAGCGGGACGACCTTCGGGCCCTCGCCCGCCAGCAGGCCACCGAGAACCGCGAACTCACGGTCACCAAGGCGGCGGTCGAGAGCGCCCTCGCCGAGCTGCAGTCCCTGCGCACCAAGGCGTACGGGTACACCATTGGCCGAGCGAACCGCAGCGCCGCGCGGGACTTCTACGTGCCGATCTTCCCCGACGATCCGGCTGGCGCGGCGCTGCGGTTCGCGTTCAAGCAGATGGGCAAGAACTACCGGTGGGCGGCGGCGGGCCCCGATGCCTACGACTGCTCGGGGCTCGTGATGGCGTCGTGGCGCGCGGCCGGCCGGACCCTGCCGCACAGCGCCGCGCTCCAGTGGAGCGACGTCCAGCACATCCAGCGCAACCAGCTACGCCCCGGTGACCTGGTGTTCTACTACCGCGACATCCACCACGTCGCGATGTACGCGGGAGACGGCCGGGTGATCGAGGCGCCACAGGCCGGCGAGCAGGTCTCGATCCATCCGATCGACTTCGCCCCGATCTACGGCTACGGCCGGGTGTCCTGACAAACGAGCCGGGGGCTCGGCGCCTGCGCGCCCGAGCCCCCGTGGATCCCCCAGTTACCGACGCGACCGAGAGCGTCAGGTCGCGCCTCTCGTGCCGACGTGGCGTCATCCGCCTCGCCGTAGTTCTTCCGGTGTCCTCCCACGAAAGAGTGTGCGGGAAGCCGTCATCGGCGAGTCATCGATTTCCCCTTACCCTGAGCCATTGACCGAGATCGCAGCGAACCCTTAAAATGCACGGCTCATCCAGCTAACGCGAGCGCGAACGGCAGCACGTCGGGCGCGCCGGCCTGACGCAGCAGCCGACCCACGATCGCCGCCGTCCAGCCCGAGTCGATCGAGCTCGTCGACCAACAGGACCGGGCCGTCGAGGCCGGCCAGGCGCTCGGCCAGGGCCGCTGGGACGACGAACGCGTCGTGAAGGGCCCGCACCCGCTGGGCGCTGTTACCCGGACCGGCACCGCCGGCCCGCGTGTACTCCACCGAGCCGAGCAACGACAGCCGACCGGTCGTGGCGATCCGCGCACTGAGATCACCGACCAGCTCGGGATGACGGTTGGACGCGACGGTCACCACCCCGGCGGGGCGCTGCGGCCACGGGTCGTCGCCGCGAGCCCAGTCGGTCAGGGCGCGCACCACCCCCGCGTATACATCGTCGGGCACCCGGCCGTCGGGCGCGCCGTCGGCCACCAGCCGGCGCAGCCGCTCGCCCCACCCCAGGTCGGACAGGCGGCCCAGGGCCCGACCTGCGCCGACCTGCTCGCCGGCCGGGATCTTCCCCGACAGCTGCACCCCGACCGCCGCCAGCCCGGTCGGCCACAACTGCCGCGGGGCCACGGTCACGCCGGCCCGGCCGAGGAGCGCCTGGGCGGCGGTCAGGGCCTCCGGGGAGACGGTCGCCGGTGCCCACGCCCCCGCACAGTTGTCACACCGGCCGCATGGTGCGGCCGCCGGATCGTCGAGGCAGCGGCGCAGGAATTCCATCCGGCAGGCGCCGGTCGCCGCGTATTCCCGCATGGCGGCCTGCTCGGCGGTGCGCGCGGCGGCGACCCGCGCGTAGCGCTCGGCGTCGTGCCGCCACGGCTCGCCGGTGGCCACCCAGCCGCCGCGCACCCGGCGGACCGCGCCGTCCACGTCGAGCACCTTCAGCATCAGCTCCAGCCGGGTGCGCCGCAGGTCGACACGCGCCTCCAAGGCCGGGGTGGACAGCGGCCGGTCGGAGCAACGCGTCGAGGGTCGCGTGCACCTGCTCCTCTGGTGGGAAGCCGAGCGACGCGAAGTAGCGCCAGATCGCCTCGTCCTCGCGGCCGCCGGGCACCAGCAGCACGTCGGCGTTCTCGACCGCCCGACCCGCCCGGCCCACCTGCTGGTAGTACGCGATGGGGGATGCTGGCGCGCCGAGGTGCACGACGAATCCGAGATCGGGCTTGTCGAACCCCATTCCGAGCGCCGACGTCGCGACCAGTGCCTTGATCCGGTTGTCCAGCAGGTCGGCCTCGGCCGCCCGCCGGTCGGCGTCGTCGGCCTGGCCGGTGTAGGACGCGACCCGGTAGCCGCGGGCGGCGAGGAACGCCGCGGTCTCCTGCGCGCCGGCCACCGTGAGCGTGTAGACGATGCCGGACCCGGGCAGGTCGGCCAGGTGGTCGGCGAGCCAGCCCAGCCGGTGTGCCGCGTCCGGGAGCTGGAGCACCGCGAGCCGCAGCGACTCCCGGTCGAGTGGACCGCGCAGCACCAGCGCGTCGCCCAGCTGCTCCGCGACGTCGGTCGTGACGCGCGCGTTGGCGGTGGCCGTGGTGGCGAGCACCGGGGTGTCCGCGGCGAGATCGTCGAGCAGCGTGCGCAGCCGCCGGTAGTCCGGCCGGAAGTCGTGCCCCCAGTCGGAGACGCAGTGCGCCTCGTCGACCACCAGCAGGCCGGTGGTGGCGGCCAGCTTGGGCAGCACGCCGTCGCGGAAGTCGGGGTTGTTGAGCCGCTCCGGGCTGATCAGCAGCACGTCGACCGCGCCCGCGTGCACCTCGGCGTTGATCTGCTCCCACTCGTCGAGGTTGGCCGAGTTGATGGTGCGGGCGACGATCCCCGCGCCGGCCGCCGCGTCGACCTGGTTGCGCATCAGGGCGAGCAACGGCGACACGATCACGGTCGGCCCGGCGCCCGCCTCAACAGCGGCGCAGCCCTTCCGAAGTAGAGCGGTGGCCACGAAGTAGACGGCGGACTTGCCCCAGCCGGTGCGCTGCACGCAGAGCACCCGCCGGTGGTCGAGCACGAGTGCCTCGATCGCCCGCCACTGGTCGGGTCGGAGGGTCGCCGCCGGCCCGGCGAGCGCCCGCAGCACCTCCTCGGCCTGGGCCCGTGTCATCTCCCGCTCATCCACCCGGCCTTTGTACCAGCATCCGCCGACAGGTCAGCCTTGATCATTACAACTTCCGAGAAGTCGTGGTCATAGAAAGGGTCTGAGGCAACAACTTCCGGCAAGTTGTGCCGATCACCGAGTCGAACGGCGGGCACGCTCGGCGCGCCTGGCCAGTTGGCGCAGCCGGCGGGCCGCCATCCGGTCGGCGTGCAGCGCGGTCCACAGGCACAGCGCGGCCAGTGGCAGCTCACCCAGGATCGCCGTCAACACCGCCACGATCAGGTCGTTGGTGTGCGGCGCGGTCACCACGTCGAACCACGCGTCGATGACCAGCGCGGTCGCCGTCGCGGTGGCGGCCATCGTCACGTGCCAGCTACCCCGGTACGCCAGCACGGCGGTCAACAGCAGCAACAGGATGAGCCCGATGTCGAACCCGACCCAGGCGTTGCGGTAGTTGCTGTTGAGCGCGTGCTTGGGCAGCGACATCGCCAGGTAGACGGTCCACGGGACAGTCCCCAGCGCAAGGACCAGGAACAGCGGGCCGATCCAGCCCGGAACCGGCTCCACGGTCGGCGGCTCATGCCGCGGCTCCAGCGGGGCCTGCGGGCGGGCGGTCACGCACCAAGCGTGCCAGCGGCGAGGACCGCCCCGCCAGAGTCATGGCCCCAATAGCGCCACGACCCCGCGCTCAGCCACCCGCCGACAGGTGCTTCATCGCGATCGTCGGTGCGTCGGTGAGCACCGACGACGGCTCATCGTGCGACTCGTCCACGCCCTTCGGCCGCCGGTCGGCCCGACCCAGCTCGATCCCGGTGTACAGCTCGACCGTGTCCCACTCGCCCAGCGGCCGGGACCGGCTACGGGTGAGCCGGAGCGTGTCCGGCCGGTCGCCGCGCTCCACGCGGACCCACACCAGGGTGCCGTTGGTGCTCAGGTCGGTGGCGACCAGCTTGTTGTCGCTGATCTCCAGCTTCAGGTGGGTCCGGCTGATCCAACTGGCGGCCGCCTCGTGCAGCCACTCGTTGACCGCGACCGAGTCGGGCTCCTCCGGAGCCCGCCCGACGAACACCGGGCGGTCGGCCATCACGACGAAGTGCCGGCGCCGTAGGCCATCGACAATCAACGTCACGGGTACCGACGGAGGGCGCGCCCCGACATCGGTCAGCGGCTCGTCGTGGCGCGGGCAGACCGGCTTGCCCTTACGCAGCCGGGGCACCGGCTGGCCGAGCCGCCGGTGCGGGCCGAAGCTCGGGCAGTCGTACCCGTCACAGCGCCAGGCCCGGGCGATCAGCGCGGTGCCCTCGGCGCTCGGCGCGGGCAGGTAGTCGGGCGGCTCGGGCAGCGGCTCGTACACCGGACGGGTCGGATCCGGCCAGATCTTGACCAGCTCGCCGTCGACCCGGCGCAGCATCGACCCGTCGGCCGGCGCGGCCTTGGCGATGACCCGGTCCTTCGGCTCCGCGGCCGGCGGGACGTCCGGAGAAACGGAATCCGCCGGCGCTGCGGCGGATTCAGGCGAATGTCCGTTCGTACCCTTCTTTGCCAGCCCGCCCGGCCGGGACAGCACCACCCCGCCGGTGCCGCCCCTGCCGTCGGTCACCAGCGCGCCACCGCCGCGTGGACTCACCGTCAGCACCCGCAGCGGGGCGTCGGCGAGCCAGGCGTGCTGCTTCGCCACCTCGGCGTGGTCGCGCAGGCTCAGGATCGGCAGGCCGGTCAGCTCGGCGATCTCCAGCACCCGTTCCGGGGCTTCCTGGGTGGCCTCGATCAGCCCGTCGTCGGTCCAGCGGCCGAGCACCATCCGCTCCTTGGCGGTCAGTTCGGGCTCGGACAGCAGCTTGCGGGGCGCGACCGGATAGATCAGCGCACCGCCGTCGCGCAGGTATCGACCCAGGGCGTCGACCACCATGCCGATCCGGATCAGGTTGACCGGGCGGCCGCCGTCAAGATCCGGGTACTTCGTGATCTCGCCAAGGTCGACCACCGCCTGCGCCATCACGATGTCCGTGGTGAGGTGCTGCTCGATGGTGTCCATCACCCGGCTGACTTCGAAGCGCACGGCCACCTCCTGCTCGCGATCCGGGTCGCGCTGGCACACACCTTAGGTGCTATCGGCCGATGAAGGCACCCATCTCGCGAACGGGACAACCGGCGCGTCTCACACAGCGGATTGCAGACAGACCGAGGTCACGCAAAGCGGACTGCTGAGCGGGGTATCGGTGGGTGACGGCGGTGGTTTCGGTGACTTGGTCCTGGTCTTCGACTTCGTCGGTTTGGGGTTGCCACGCTTGTTGGTCGGCACCGGTGCCGCCGTCGTCGGGGTCGGTGCCGGGGCCGGGGCGCCGTCGGTGCCACCGCCGGTCGCGCCACCGCCGGTGTTGCCACCGACCGTGATCGGCCCGTGGTTGCCGCCCGCCGGGCCACCCTGCTGGCCGCCGGCCGCCTCGCCGCCGGAGCCGTCGGTGATCCCGGGCCCGCCGGTCTGCGTCTCGCCGGAGGCCCCGACCAGCACGTACGTGCAGGCGGCCCCGTTGAGCGCGAACTCGGTCGGCATCGGGTTGGAGGTGTGGTACTCGGCCCGGAAACCCACGGTCGCGGACGCCTTCGAGGCGATCACGCCGCTGCCGGACGCGTCCCGAGCGGTGACCGTGCCGGTCGGTGACTGGCTCCACTGGCCGGCCGTGCCGTCCCGCAGGGTCTGGTCGCCGTCGAAGTGGAACTGCAACGCCCAGTCGGCGACCTGGTCGGCGGTGTTGTTGGTGACCGTGACGTCGACCTGGAACTGGCCGGCCGTGTCGTTGCGGGTCAGATAGCGCACGGTGCACGCGGCACGACGCATCGCGTCGGCCGGCCCGCCGATCGCCGCGGCCGCGGTGCCGTCCTTACTGCCCTGCGGCAGGTCGGTGCACATGCTCAGCACCAGTCCGACCCCGGCGAGACCGACGGCCACGCCGCTGAACTGGACGGCCCGACGGCGCCGGAGACGACGCCGGTTGCGGATCGCCGCGCTGTCGATGACCGAACTGGGCAGGATCGAGGTGTCCGCGGACGGGTCGACCACCGGCCCGAACAGCGCGGCGACCGCCTGGCGCAGCCGCCCCTGGCCCCGCCCGGCACCCGGGTGCGAGCCGATCGGCAGCGGGTCGAGGACCAGGTTGTACTCGGAGTTCTCACCGGGCTCGGCCGGCAGCGGCACCCGGATCCCGGCGGCGCCGGCGAGGGTACGCGCGACCTCACGCGCGGTCGGCCGGTCGGCCGGGTCCTTCGCCAGGCAGCGCAGGCAGAGGTCGGCGACGCCATCGGGCAGGCCCTCGACCGCCGGCAGTGGGGACGGCTCGGCGTAGACGTGCGCCGTGATCATCTGCGTCGTGGTCTCGGCTTCCCACGGCAGGTTGCCGGTGAGCGCCCGGTAGAGCAGAAGGCCGAGCGCGTACACGTCGGTGGCCGGCCGCACCGGGCCACCGGCGAGCCGCTCGGGAGCCAGGTAGGCCGGGGTGCCGAGCACCACGCCGTCTGGGCCGGGCTCGGCGTTGTCGCCGACGACGGCCGCGATGCCGAAGTCGACGACCTTCACCCCGGCGGCGGTGAGCATGACGTTGGCCGGCTTGACGTCGCGGTGCACGAGGCCGCGCGCGTGGGCCGCGGCGAGGGCCGCCGCCGTCTCCGCGCCGACCCGCAGCGCCGCCCGCCAGGGCAGCGGACCGCGGGCCAGCCGCTCGGCGAGGGTGCGCCCGCTGATCAGCTCCATCACGACGTACGGGACGGTCTGGCCGTCGTCGGTCGTGGACTCGCCGTAGTCGTAGACACCGGTGACGTGCGGATGGGACAGGCGAGCCGCCGCCTGCGCCTCGGCTCGGATCATGTCCCGGGAGCCCTGGTCGGCGGTCAGCTTGGCAGCGAGCACCTTGACGGCGACCTGCCGGCCCAGCACCTCGTCATAGGCCCGCCACACGACGGACATTCCGCCCGTGCCGAGGCGCTCAACGAGCCGGTACCGGCCCGCGAGCACCTGTACGACGTCCACGCGCCCCATCCTGCCTTGATCGATGGCTGTCCAACCATCCCTGTTCGAAGTTGTTATGTGACAACCAGTTGTTCTCTGTCGGCCGAACGGCTAGTCCAGACAGCCGGTACGGGTTCGGTTACCGGTTGCGCACCGAGCTGTTTGAGCAGATCCAGCGCTGGTTGAACCTTTTCGTGTAGTACGAGTACGACGTCACCCGGGCCGGCCAGAGCGAGCGCCGCGCCGATGGCTTCATCGATACGTGTCACGGTCGTGCACTCTACATGCGGCCGGTACCGCGTGACTTCGTGGCGTACCAGATTCGGCACCTCGCCCGCAAGCCGGCCGCGCAAGTCCGCGTCCTCATAAAGCACCACCCGGTCAAATCCGTCCGCGACCGACCGTGCGGATTCCCGCAGCAGGTCGTCGCGGCGGTCGCCGGGCAGAGTCACCGCGGCGATCGCCCGCGCCTTACCCCACACCCGGTGCAATACACCGGTCACCGCGGCAATGGCCGCCGGATTGTGCGCGTAGTCGAGCAGGACGTGGATACCGCCAAGATCCAACAGCATGCCCCGGCCCGGATTGCCGGCCCACGGGTCGAACGAGCGCAGCCGGTCCGCGATGGCATCGGCGGGCACGCCCAGGGCCCGCGCCGCGGCGGCGGCCGCGAGAGCGTTGGCCAGCGCGTACCGGGCCGCCCCGCCGAACCCGCCGGGCAGCTCGGCGGCCGGGATCAGCCGGCGGGACCGGTTGCCGGTGGCCTCGACCAGGTGGCCGCCGTCGAGCAGGTACGCTCGGCCGCCGCCGCGCAGGTGGCTCGCCACCACCGGGTTGCCGGCGACCAGGCTGAACCAGGTCACGGTCTTGCGCGCGGCGTGCACAGCGGGCCGCTGGACCAGCGCGCGGACCAGCGGGTCGTCGGCGTTGAGCACCAGCGTGCCGCCGTCGCGAACGCGCTCGGCGACCAGCGCCTTCACGTGCGCGATGTCGTCGATCGTGTCCAGCCCGTCCTGGCCGAGATGGTCGTGGCCGATGTTGGTGATCACCCCGACGTCGGCCCAGTCGTACCCGAGACCGGAGCGGAGCATCCCGCCCCGGGCGGTCTCCAGCACCGCGACGTCGACGGCGGGATCACCGAGTACCACCTGGGCCGACCGCGGCCCGGTGGCGTCGGCGCGCTGCACCAGGCGGCCGTCGAGGTACACCCCGTCGGTGGTGGTCAGGCCGACCCGCCGGAGACGGTCGCCACCGCGGTCGCCGCCGCCGAGCAGGTGGGCGGCGAACCGGGCGGTGGTGGTCTTCCCGTTCGTCCCGGTGATGGCCACGGTCGGGATCCGCCCGGTGGTGCCCGGCGGGTACAGACTGTCCACTATGGAGGCTGCTACGTCCCGGGACCGGCCGCCGGTCGGCAGCAGGTGCATGCGCAGCCCGGGCGCGGCGTTCACCTCGATCACCGCGCCGGCCAGGTTGCCGTCCGCGTCCAGCGGCGGCGCGTCGATCGCCGGCAGCCGCAGGTCGATGCCGGCCACGTCGAGGCCGACGAGCCCGGCCACCCGCTGGCACAGCGCGCGCACATCCGGGTGTACCTCGTCGGTGACGTCCCGGCTGGTACCGCCGGTCGACAGGTTGGCGTTGTCGCGCAGCCAGACCACCTCGCCGGGCGCCGGTACGCTCGCCGGCCGGTGCCCCTGCCGGCGCAGCAGGTCGGCGGTGACGCCGTCGACGGCGAGGCGGGTCAGCGCCCGGCCGTGGTCGACGCCCCGGCGCGGGTCGTCGTTGGCCCGGGCAACCAGCCCGGTCACGTCGGTCTCGCCGTCACCGACGACATGCGCCGGCACCCGTTCCGCGGCGGCGACGACCTGGCCGGCGACCACCAGTACCCGGAAATCCCGACCACCGACCTGGCGCTCGACCACGGCGCCGCCACCCTCGGCGGCCGCGGCCTCGAACGCGGCCTGGAACGCGGCGCGCACCGCGTCCGGGGTCGCGAGGCCCAGGTACACGTGCCGGCCCTGCCGGCCGTGCCGCGGCTTGACCACCACCGGCGCGCCCAGCTCGGCCAGGAGCGCGACGGCCTCGTCCGGCGTGGCGGCCGGGCCGCCGACCGGCACCGGCACCCCGGCGTCGTCGAGGAGCTGGCGGGTGAGCTGCTTGTCGCCGGCGATGTCGACGCCCACGGCACCGGTCCGGTCGGTCATCGCGGCCCACACTAGGTGCCGGTGCCGGCCGTGGCCCAGACGGAGCAGGCTCAGCTCGCCGAGCCGCTCGACCGGGATGCCCCGGCGGCGGGCGGCCGACAGGATCGCCGCGGTGCTCGGGCCGGGGCGGACCCGCTCGTACTCGGCGCGCGCAGCATCCAGCGAGGCGGCGTATGCGGGCTCGTTGCCGGCCAGCACGTCCTCGACCACGCTGACCGCGATCCGCAGCAGGCGCTCGCCGATGCCCGCCCCGGCCGGCTCGTCGACCGGGCATTCCAGCACGACGTCGTACACGCCGGGCGCGCCGGCGTAGACCGTACGCCCGAAATTGACCTTGCGGTCGATGCGCTGGGACAGCTCGATGGCGACGTGTTCGGCGACGTGCCCGAAGTACGTGCCGCTGTAGAGGCGCTTGCGGAACCCACCCGGCTCGCCCGCCGCGCAGTGGTGCTCGGCGAGGCCGGGCAGCACCGCGAGCAGCCGGCCGGCGAACTCGACCGCGGTGTCCCGCTCGGTCAACTCGTCCAGGTGCAGCCGGGCCACCAGTACCGGCCGGGACAGGTACCCGTTGGGCCCGCGCAGCCGGCGCGTGCTCTCGATCCTCATGCGTCCTCCGGCCGGCGGTCGGTGAGCTGGAACGCGAACCCGGCCGGCAGTACGTGCAGCCGGACCCCGGTCAGCGCGATCGGGCCGGCGCCGTCGGCCGGGGTACGGATCAGCGAGGCCGGGCCGGCGTCGACAACGGTGACCGAGCCGGCGCCGATAACCTCGAAGCGGCCGTTCTTGACCAGGATGGCGGTGTTCTCGTCGATCCCGAGGGCCAGCTCGTGCGGGTACAGAGCGACGGCGCTGAGCAGGCGGTTGAGCCGGCCACGCTCGGCGAAGTGCATGTCGATCAGCACGCCGGGTAGGAACTCCAGCCCCGGGCCGGTACGCACGCTCGCCGTCGACACCGAGGCGTCCTGGCCGCCGAGGATCATGGTGCTGGACATCATCGCCGCGCCGGCGCTGGTACCGGCCAGCACCAGATGGCCCTCGTCGAGCCGGCTGTGCAGGACGGAGTCGACCCGGGTACCGCCGATGACCGTGGTGATCCGGAGCTGGTCGCCGCCGGTGAAGAACGCCCCGGTCGCCCACCGGACGGCGGCCACCGCCTCGTCGCTGTTGGCCTGGTCGCGGGTCTCCAGCCGGAGCGGCCGGACCTCGCCGGCCCCGAGGCGTTCGAGGACCGCGAGGTACTCCTTCTCCAGCCGCTCGGCTCGGCCGCTGGCGGTGGCGATCACAATGACGCGCGCGCTGCCGCCTTCCGCGCCCGCCAGCTCGACGAACCGGCTCAGGATCGCGTCGTCGTGCTCGTCGTGGCTCTCCGCGCCGCCGATGACGAGGAGCCGACCCCCACTCATGCACAAACTATGCATAACGCGCATACCCTAGGGGCGCATGATCGGCACAACTTCCCGGAAATAGTGGCCTCAGCGGGTACTGGAGGCCACTGTTTCCGGGAAGTTGTGCCTGGTCCCGCTACGGATCTGGTCCCGCTACGGACTGGTCCCGCTACGGAACGGTCTTCTCGATCGCCGCCGGGCCCTCGCGCTCCAACTCCTGGCGCGCCCGCTCGACGTTCTCCGGCGTCGGGTCCCGACCCTCGGCCACCGCCAGGTCCTCCGGGTCCCAGGGCTGCTCGGCCCCGGTACGCGGCTCGAACCCGGCCTCGTCCGGCTGTGACGTAGGCGTACTCATGTCGCGGGTCTTACCCAAGGCACCGCCACCTGACACCTTTGACTGCTAGTTATGACTTATGGTGCAGAACGGGCGCGGGACCCGAACCACCGCCTGGCTGCTCGCCTGGCTCGGTGCCCTGCCGATCGCTCTGGGCCGCAATGGTCAACTCGGCGACTCCGACACGTTCTGGCAGATCCGGACCGGCAAGCTGATCCTGCGGGAGCACCGGATCCCGACGGCGGACCCGTTCTCGTGGACCGCGTACGGCCGGTCCTGGCACCCCAACTCGTGGGCCTTCGACGTGCTGCTCGGTCTCGCGTACCGGCCGGGCGGGCTGCTGGTCGCGGTGGCGCTGATCGGCGTCGCGTTGACCATGGTCGCCGTCGGCACGCAACTGCTGCTGGCCGCGCGGCTGGGCGCCCATCCGGTCGCCGCGGGCCTGATGGTGCTGCTTGCCACCCCGATCACGATCGCCTGGTTCTCGGTACGCCCGCAGCTGGTCGACTATGCGGCCGTGCCGCTGCTGATCGTGCTGATCGAGACGGTACTGGCCGCGCCGGCCCGGCGAACGGTCGCGTCGGCACTGGCCGGGATCGCGCTGCTCCAGGTCGTCTGGGTGAACCTGCACGCGACCGCGCCGCTCGGCATCGCGCTGGCCGCGGTCGCGGGGGCGGTCTCGTGGCGGATCCGCCGCGCGGTCAGCCTCACCCTGGCCGCCGCGCTCGGCACCTTCCTCAACCCGTACGGGCTGGGCGTGCTCACCGAAGGCGCGCAGGTGCACGGCGCGTCCACCGGGCTGATCAACGAGTGGATGCCGATCGACCTGACCGACCCGTTCATGGACCTCACGATCCTGCTCGGCCTGGGGACGATCGCCGTCGCGGCCCGGCGGCGCTGGTGGCGGCCGGCGGCGATCCTGCTGGTACTCGTCGTCGCCGGCATCGCGGTACGCCGGTTCCAGCCGATCCTCGCCGTCTGCGCGATCCCGATCCTCGCCGCCGCGCTCGACACCCCCCGCGCGCGGACGTGGGCGGTCAGCCGCCGCACGATGCTGCGGACCGGGGCGGCGATGCTGCTGATCGCGTACCTCACGCTGGCGGCTCTGGCGGTGCCGCATCTCGGAATGATCGGGTACCCGTCCGCGCCGATCGCCGCGCTGCCGAGCGGGTGCCGCCTGTTCAACTCGTACGACCTCGGCGGCATCGTGATCCTGCGCCGCCCCGATGTGCCGGTCAGCCTCGATTCGCGCAACGACCTGTACGGACGGGCCGACGTGCTCGCGTCGGAACGGGTCCTGCGCGGTGGCCCGGCCGCGATGAGGCGGCTCGATTCGCTCGGCGTCGCTTGTGTACTCGTCCGCCCGTCCACCGGTCTCGGTAAGCAACTCGCCCGCGACCCGGCATGGCGGGTCGTGTCGCGGCACCGTGACGCGACCGCGTACGTACGACGGCCAACCGGCTGAGGTTTCGTCGGCACAGTGTCACGGCGGCAGTACGGTGCGCCGAAAGAACCCTGTTTCAGTGTTCGGGAACTTTCTTCAGAGCGCGAACTACCCCATCATGTGCCGGGTGAGGCATCGAGGCGAGTTCGATTACCCCCTCGATGTTGTCGCATGTGGACTGTCGAGTGGGGAGCCCGGACACCCGGGTATGTCGACGACCATGGACCTTGTCGGCGCGGCGCAGCGTGGCGACGAACACGCGTTCCGTCTGCTGTACCGCGAGGTCCAACCGCGCCTGCTGCGCTACCTGCGCACGCTGGTGGCCGGCGACGCCGAAGACGTCGCGGCGGACGCGTGGCTGGAGATCGCCCGCGGCCTGACCGGTTTCCGTGGCGACCTCGACGCGTTCCGTGGCTGGGCCGCCACCATCGCCCGGCACCGCGCGGTCGACCACCTGCGACGGCTGCGTCGCCGGCCCAGTTTCGACGTACCGATCGAGGAGCTGACCGAGCTGGCCGCGGCCGACGACACGGCGGGCGGGGCACTCGACGCGATGTCCACCGACACCGCGATCGCGCTGATCGCCACGCTCCCCCGCGACCAGGCCGAGGCGGTGATGCTGCGGGTCGTGCTCGGCCTGGACGCCGAAGCGGCCGGCAAGGTCCTGGGCAAGCGACCCGGCGCCGTCCGGACCGCCGCGCACCGTGGGCTGCGCCGCCTGGCTGAGCATCTGAGCTGGTCGGCCGAGCCGAACCGGCGGGCGTTGGATCCAGCCGACCTCAACCGCAGCCGCGGGCCCGGCATCAACCGGCCGACCGACCCGGGCCGCACCACCGAACTCAACCGGCAGACTTCCCCACTCACCCCCAGTACGCTGCGAAAACGGTCGATCCCGTGAAGGGAGTAACGCCAGGGACGCCGCGAACGCTGAAAGGACGTGGGTTGGGAAGAGACGGAGCCGCCGGAGTGGAACGCGATGCCGTGGAGTCGCTGCTCAACGGTGACGCGCGCCAACCCATCGAGCGCGACGTTCTCCTCCGCCTGCTCGCCGCCGCCAGCGCGCCGGCCCGCCCACATGAGCTGGCTGGTGAAGAAGCGGCCGTCCACGCCTTCCGGCGGCGCGCCACGACCCCGGCCCGGCGCCCCGGGCGCCGGGCCTTCCTCGCGAAGCTGCTCACGGTGAAAGTCACGGCAGCCCTCGCGGTCACCGCTCTCGGCGGCGCCACGGTCGCCGCGGCGACCGGCGCCCTTCCCAGGATCCCGGGCACCGCCGGTTTCGGCGCCCGCCCGGCCACACCCGCCCCGCCGCCCACGCATTCCCGCAAACCGACCAACAAGGGCGCCGGCGCCGGAGGGCCGGCGGTGCCCGCCTCGTCCCCGTCCACCGCCGCGTCCCCGTCGCTGGCCGACCTGTGCCGGGCGTTCGTCACCGATGTGGACAGCAAGCCACCGGGAGACCGGGAAAAGATCAAGCAGCAGGATCTGAAAAATCCGATCTATGCGCCTCTGGTCGTCGCGGCCGGCGGTACGGGCAAGGCCATGCCCTACTGCGTACGGCTGCTCAAGACGCCCGGCGTCGGCGATACGGCGCCCCCCGGCGTATCGCCGACGCCGCGGCCCACCACCGCTCCGGGCGGCAACCCGGATCAGTTCGTCACCAAGGGCACACCGACCAAGACCAAGTCGCCCCATCCACACCGCTCCAAGCCCGCCCACTCCCGAAACGCTGGCCCGGCCAGCCCATAGACCGCCGACCGCGAACCCTCTCCCCCCGCTTTCGTCTCGCGGTCGGCGCACAACGTTCCTCCGTTCGTTCTCCCGGCGGAAGAACACCGGTTGGACACCGCCACGCCCACCGGCCCCCCCACGGTGGGCGTGGCGGCACCGGCACCCGGCGCCGCACCCGGCGGCCCGGCGGCCCGGCGCCGGCGGCCCGGCGGCCCGGCACAACTTCCCAGAAGTTGTGGCCTCCCGACCGTTCGGAGGCCACATTTTGTCGGAAGTTGTATTGACCTTGTCGGTCGGTTTGACACACTCGTCCGGTGACGACGCGGTGGCACCGCCCCTACTCGCCTGGCCCGGGGCGGTGGGTCGTGGTGGCTTGGGAGCTTTTCGGGCTGGGATTCTTCGGCTGGAGCACGGAACGGGTGTTGCGACCAAGCCTAGCGCTGCCCCCGGTCGGCATCGCCCTGCTGGTACTCGCGCTGTTCGTGACATGGGTGCTGGTCGCGCACCGGATCCTGCGGATGGGCGTGTACGTGAGTGATCACGGCGTACGCGTGGTCCGGCTGATCGGAAGCCACACGGTCGGGTGGTCCGAGGTCGAGCGGATCATCGTGCGGGACACCCAGCACCGGATCGGCCGGCTGAAGGTCGCCGGTGGGATGAGCGTGCAGATCGATCCGCGCGAGGGCGGCCCGGTCGAGACCACGCTGTGGGCCGAGGGCATCGACTTCGCGTTCCGCCGGCACGCGTTCCACGCCGCGTACGGGGAGTTGCGCCGGCACCTGACCGCCTACCGGGAGCGGCTCGCGTCGTAGTCCATCTCACACCGGCTCTGACCGGCTGGCTACCGGCAAGGCAACGTACGCGCAATGTCACGGCTGATCCCTGGAAACATCAGATGCCTACGGTCCGAGCATGACGGTGACGAACGAGGCGGTCAGCCGGATCAAGGGCATGATCGCTACCGGCGAACTCGCTCCGGGAAGCCGGCTGCCGAGCCAGGACGACCTCGCGTACCAACTGGGTCTTTCGCGCAGCGCCCTGCGTGAGGCGGTCCGCTCGCTGACCACGATGAACATCCTCGTCAGCCGGCAGGGCGACGGCACCTACGTGTCCAGCCTGCGCACCCCGCTCCTGCTGCAACCGCTGGCGTTCGCGGCCGACATTCTCCCCGACGACGCGGTCGTCCAACTGCTCGACCTGCGGGTCGCCCTCGAACCGCACGCCGCCGCGCTGGCCGCGGCCCGGGTGGACGACGCCGACGTGACCGCGCTCGCCGCGATCGCCGGGCACGGCGCCCCGGGCGCGTCGGCCGCCGAGTTCCTGGACGCCGACCTGAGGTTCCACCGCCGGGTACTGGAACTGTCCGGCAACGAGGCGATCGCGACGCTGTGCCAGGCGATCTCGCCACCGGCCCTGCACGCCCGGATCCTCGGCGTGGCGCCGGCGCCGGAGGTGCGCGCCGCCGTGCACGACGACCACATCCGGATCGTCGCCGCGCTCGCCGACCACGACGTCGAGGCGGCCCGGGCCGCGATGGCCGTCCACGTCACCGGCATGCGCCGCCAGCTGCGCCAGGTGCTGGCGACCGCCGCGTAAGGCGTTCAAGATCGCCACAACTTCCCGGAAGTAGTGGCCTCAGCGAGGTGTCATGGCCACTGTTTCCGGGGAATTGTGCCGATCTTGTGCGTCAGCTACTCACTGAAGATGACGCTCCACGGGCGGACCCGGACCTGGAGCACTCCGCGCACCACGGCCTGATCGTCTTCGTGGGCGAGCCGCACGTACTCGGCGGTCTCGGCCGGATCGGCGAAGCGCAGGACGGTCATGCCCTCGCCGGACGCCGGGAACGGGCCGGCCGCGACGATGACCCCGCGCGCCAGCAGGCGGCGAGGCTCAGCGGACGTCGATGAAGATCGGGTTCGTGTACAGCCAGGTGTCCAGCCACGGGTCGCCGTTGCCGGGCTGGTGCGGGATCGGCCCGTGCGGATCGACGGCCCGACCGAGCAACCCCGGACCGTGCCGGCGCCCGTCGCTACCGCGCAGCCGGAGGTAACCCGGCTCGCGTACCTCGCCGAGCGGGATGCGCAGCGTGTACGTGCCGGTACGGCGGCTCGTGTCGACGGTCTGCACGACCCGGGTGCCCGGTGCCCGCCACTCGTCGCGGTTACGGGACGGGCCGCGGACCGCCCCGCGGATCACGTCGAGGTGGGCCAGCCGGGGGATCTCACCGTGATAGTTGGGCCGGGACGCCGTGGTGACCGTGACGGTCAGGGTGACCCGCTGGCCCCGGCGTACCCGCAGCCGCCCGCCGAGGGTCACGCCCGGGCAGCCCGACGCGGCCAGTCGCACATCGATCCCGTCGACCAGCTGGCCGTGGTCGACCCAGACCCGCCCGGCCCGCAGCCCGGCCATCACCTCGCGGTACCCGTACCGGGTGACGCCGACGTGGGTACGGCTGAACTGGCCGGGCCAGAAGTCGCTGCCCGGCTGCGGTACCCCGGTCTCGACCGGGTCGGGCACCTGGCCGGTGTTGTCGAAGTTCTGCCCCGGCCCCCAGTCGCCGTTGCGCAGGGTGTCCCGGACCGTCCGGTGGTTGTCGGAGTTCGTGGTGATCGAGAACAGCGTGCCCTCGGACAGCAGCGCGTCCCAGAGCCCGCCGACCGTGGCGGTCATCCAGTCGAACCCGCCGTAGGTCAGGTACGCCTCGACGCCGTAGCCGGGCCACGACTGCGCCGACGGCTGGTTCTGGTACTCGCCGCGGATGCTGGTCGGGCCGCCCCAACCCGGGATCGCGGCACCCTGGGCGCCCGGGGCACCCTCCATCCCGATCATGATGTCCGGGGCGGCGTCCCGCCACGCGCGCATCTCGTGCGGGGAATCGATGCCGAGCCGGGACGGGTGGTTCGCCAGTACAAGAGCATCTGGCACTTGACCCGAGCGCTTGCGCTCGGCGAGCCAACGGATGCCTGCCACGGCGAGCGCCTCGTTGGCGGGCGTGCTGTCGGCCTTGCCGAGCAGCTTGCCGTCGAACGCCAACTCGAACTGGCGCAGCACATCGGCCTCGCCCGGACCGGGCGCGGTGAAGACGGTCGCGTGCTCGGCGCCCGGAAGGTACCACTCCAGGCCCTGGAAGATGAGCAGCCGCGGATTGTCGACGCGGGCCTTGCGGACCTCGTCGTGCTCGCGCAGCGCGCCGCCGGCATTCGCGTGGCCGAAGTTGCTGTGCTCGGTGAATGCCATCCAGTCCAGCCCGAACTGGGCGCCGCGGTGGGCGAGCTGGGAGAACGTGTACTTCGCGTCGTGGCTGTACACGCTGTGCACGTGGTGGTCGCCGACGAGGTAGGCCAGCTCGGGGTCGCCGCTGTCGTGCGCCTGCGCCGGAGTGGCGTCGAGCCCGGCGGCCGCTACCGCGAATCCGGCCCCGAACAGGCCGGCCCGGCGCATCAGCCCGCGCCGGGACAGGCCTTGGGCGTCGAGCGCGCTTTCGGGTACGTCCGGGTCGGCCCATTCCGGCAGAGGATGCGACATGCCGGCATCCTGGGAGCGCAAGGTAACGTGAAAATGACTCGCAAACGACTCGGACCTTACGCGATCTTGGACACTTGAACCGGCCACAATCGGCTCAAATGTCCAAGATCTGGGATCCCGCGCGGTAACGTGACCACGTGCGAACGGCCGACGCCATGCGGGCCTTCCTACGCGACGCCGACGCCGCGCTCGAGCGGCGGACCCTCGGCACGAGCGATCTCGAACTGGCCGCCAAGCGGCTGGAGGAGTGCTGCGCCCGCACCCTCGCCCCGGTCGCCGAGTGCCTGTTCTACCACTCCAACGTCGGCCTGGTCGCCGGCCTGGTGCTCGTGGACGGGCGGCAGGTGGTGGCCAAGGTGCACCGGCCCAACCAGACGCGTACCCGCCTCGCCACCGTCCAGCGGGTGCAGGACCACCTCGCCGGGCACGGGTACCCGTGCCCCCGGCCGGTCGGCATGGCCCACTGCGAGCACGCCTTCGTGACCTTCGAGGAGCTGTCCGCGGACGGCGGGTACCGGGACGGCCACGATCCGCGGATCCGCCGGGCGATGGCCGAATCGCTCGCCGAGCAGATCCGGCTCGCCGCCGACGTGTCCGACGTACGCGCGCTCAGTCGCGAACCGCTGCGCGGGCAGCGGGTGCTGTGGCGGGACACTCATCCGATGTTCGACTTCGACGCCACCCGCAGGGGCGCCGAGTGGATCGACGAACTGGCCAGCCGGGCGCTCGACATCCTGCGCGACGACCCGGGCCGGATGGTCGTCGGGCACACCGACTGGCGGGTCGAGCAGATGCGCTTCGACGGCGACCGGGTCACCGTCGTGTACGACTGGGACAGCCTCGTTCGGGACGCCGAGACGACCATCGTCGGGTACGCGGCCCGCGCGTTCCCGCTGGCCTGGGAGCGGGGTGGCAGCCGGCTCTGGCCGACCCCGGAGGAACAGGTCGCGTTCGTCACCGAGTACGAAACCGCGCGGGGGCAACGGTTCAGCGCCGCCGAGCGGCGCGCGGTCGCGGCCGCCGGGGTCTTCCTTTCCGCGTACGGCGCGCGGTGCGAGCACGCGATCACCGAGACAACCGAGACGGTACCGCCGGACTGCCAGCGCTACGGCCTAGCCAAGTCCGGCGCGACCCTGTTCGACCTACTCACGTAGCCCTCGGCCCCCAGGCTCGTCGATCTAGGACGAATGGTGGGCGGTATGCCCGATCCGGGGCACCATTCTTCCTAGATCGACGATGTGGTGTGGCATTTTGTCCGGATTCATAAATGACGTCCATCAATGGCGTCTCGATCCATTAGGAGGGAGCATGTAAACGTCCGACGACATCGACAGGCGGGCGCCAGGAGGGAGCGGCCTTGATATTCAGGCGTCGACCCCGCCCGCCGGCCGAGCCGGGCGCCCCGCAGACGGCCGCGACACAGGCCCCCGCGACACAGGCCCCCGCGACGCAGGTCCCCGCGACGCAGACACCCGCGACGCAGACACCCGACGCGAAGCCGGCCGACGACAAGCGGGCCAGGCCGCGTGGGCTGCGCCCGCTGACGGTCGTCGCGCTGTGCTGTGTGGTCGCGGTGCTGGCGGTCATGATGACCCGGGCCGTTGGCATGCCGCTGTACAGCTCCGGCGGTGCGCACGCGGGCACCCCGGACGCCACCGACACGCAGGTCGACGCCGCCACCGGCGAACAGTCCGACGACGACGAGTCGGACGGCACCGACCAGTCGCCGCCGGACGAGCCGGGTGCGCAGACCACGGCACCGGCGGCCAACCAGACCACCGGTGGAGCACCGCCACCAGCCCCGCCCGCTGCCCCGCCCGCCGCTCCGCCCGCCGCTCCGCCCGCCGCTCCGCCGGTATCCCGTCCGGGCCCGCCGTCCAACCAGCCGCCACCGCCGAACTCCTCGACCCCGTCGCCGGCGCCACCGCCGCCCACCTCGTACGAGGCAGAGTCGTCGGTCAATACGCTGGCCGGCGCGACCGTGATCGGCTGCTCCGGCTGCTCGGGCGGTAAGAAGGTCGGTCACGTCGGCCACAGCACCGGCACGCTGCGGTTCAACCAGGTCATGTCGGCGACCACCGCCAACCGTACGGTGACGATCTCCTACGTCAACGGCGACCCGGGCCGCACCGCCACGCTCAGCGTCGACGGCGGGACACCGATCACGATCGACTTCCCCAACAGCGGCGGGTGGAGCACGGTACGCACGATCATCCTGACCCTCCCGCTCACCGCCGGCCCGAACGCGCTCACGTTCGCCAGCGACGGCGCGGCACCCGACTTCGACCGGATCACCGTCGACTGAGCGTCAGCGTCTCCACCGGATTGGTCAGCACGCCGAGCCCGCGCGCCGCGATCGTCACCACGTCACCGGCCTTCAGCGTCACGTCGGCGGTGGGCACGATCGAGGTACCGGTGAGCAGGACGGCGCCGCGCGGAAACCCCAGCGCGCCGAACAGCCACCCGGCCAGCTCGTCGATCGTCCGGCGCATCTTCGACAGCGGCACCTCGTCGGTGTACAGCGGCCGCCCGTCCCGGTCGATCCGCAGGCTGATGGACAGCGTGGCGAGCGCGGGCGCCCGGGACACCGGCACCACGCACGGGCCGAGGGCGCAGCTTCCGTCGTACACCTTGGCCTGCGGCAGGTAGAGCGGGTTCGCCGCCTCGATGCTGCGCGACGAGACGTCGTTGCCGATCACGTACCCGGCGGCGGTGCCGGTGGCGTCGAACACCACCCCCAACTCCGGCTCGGGCACGTCCCAGGTGGAGTCGGAGCGGATCGCGATCGGCGCGCCCGGCCCGCGCACGTCGGCGGGCCGCGCCTTGAAGAACAGCTCCGGCCGGTCGGCGTCGTACACCTTGGCGTAGAAGTCGGCGCCGCCGGACTCCTCCAGGCGACCGGCTCGGCTGCGTTCGAACGTCACGCCGGCGGCCCACACCGGTTGCCGGTCGACCGGGGCGAGGACGGCCGCGCCAGCCGGTACCCGATCATCGGCCGCCAGATCGAGCAGTTCCTCCAGACCGGCCGGCCGGCTCAGTGCGGTTGCCAGCGTGACCTCCCGGGGCAGCAGGTCGGCCGGCCCGGTGTCAGCGTCGCCGCGGGCCAGCCGGCGCTCGCCGGCGACGTCAACCGCCCAGATCGCATCGCCCGTCATGACGCCCATCCTGCCTCAGGTCATCCGGATGAGCGCAGCCGTGATGTACCGGGCCTGATCGGACGCCAGGAACGTGATGACCTCGGCGACGTCCTCCGGCCGGGCGATGTGCCGCAGCGGGTTCTCTTTTATCACCTGTCGCGCCACTTCCGGCGTGACCCAGCCGGTGTCGGTCACCGGCGGATGCACGATGTTCGCGGTGATTCCGTACCGGCCGAGTTCCTGCGCGGCGGACATCGTGTAGTTCTCCTGGGCGGCTTTGGCGGCGCCGTACGAGACCTCCTCCGGGAAGCCGCGTGGACTCCCGGAGGTGAGGCCGATGATGCGGCCCCAGGTCGCGCCGCGGCCGACGTGCCGGCGGGCGAACTCGGCGATCAGCAGGGCCGGCGCGCGGACGTCCACCGCGAACTGCTGGCGGTGGCTCGCCGCGTCGACCGGGCGCAGCGTTCGGCCGAACCGGTCGGTGCGATCCGGCAGGAAGGTGTCGGCGAGCCAGCCACTGGCGTTGTTGACCAGGATCTCCACCGGCCCGAGCGCGGCCTCCGCCCGGTCGAACAGCAGAGCCGGCACCGCCGGGTCGGCGAGGTCGGCCTCCATGCCGTCGGCGTCGCCCCCGGCGGCCCGGATGCCGTCGACGACGTGGTCGGCCGAGCGCGCCCGGACCTTGTCGTACTCGTCCGGCAGGCTCGGGTCGTCGCCACCGGCCAGCCGGAAGTACGTGACGAAGACCGCCGCGCCCTCCTTGGCCAGCGCGTAGGCGGTCGCCGCGCCGATACCCTGATTCGCGCCGGTGACGAGCGCCACCCGACCGGCCAGCCCGGGATCGATCATCCACCCATCGTCCCGTCCAGCGAGGTCGCCGGCCAGTCCAGCAGGCGGGCGCCGAGGACGGCCGCCTCCAGGGTGAAGCGCTGGGTCGGCTCGGCCGGCGCGTACCCGGTCAGGGCCTTGATCCGGTCGAGCCGGTAGCTGACCGCGCGCACGCTGATGTTGAGCCGCCGCGCGGTCGCCGTGGTGTTGCCCTGGCTGTCGAAGAACGCGGCCAGCGTGTCGACCAGCAGTTGGGGGCCGCCGCGTGCCGTGGCCAGCGGGCTGAGCACGGTCGCGACCAGATCGGTGATGGCGGCCCGGTCGCGTAGCAGTACCGGGAAGACCAGCAGGTCGGCCGCGTGCAGCACGGTCGCCCGGAAGCCCAGCTTGTCGGCCAGCTGCAGGGCGTTGCGCGCCTCCTCGAACGAGCGCATCACGCCGCCCGGCCCGGACTGCGGCCGGCCCAGGCCGATCTGCCAGCCGGTCTGCGTCCCGAGTACCCCGACGAGCTGGTGAGCCAGTTCGCCCGGTGCCCCGCGCAGCGTGCTCGGCAGGACGCAGACCAGCAGCCCCTCCTTGCTCGCGACCAGGACGTTGTGGTGGCCGAACCGGGCGACCAGGGCCTGGTCGATCCGGTGTACCGCCGGATCGGCGTCTGTGAACGCGTGCTCGGCCCGCGCGACCGCCACCACGTGCCGGCCGGCGAGCAGCACCCCGAACCGCTCCGCCCGTTCGGCCAGCCGGACCGGGTCACCGCGGCCGTAGAGCAGGTCGTCGAGGAACTCCCGGCGGGCGGCGGCGTCGCTGCGGACCGCGTTGCGCTGCGCATCCTCGTACCCGTCGAGCACCGCGTCGAGCGCGTGGCGCAGCGCGACCAGTACCGCCCGGGTGGCGGTACGCGTATCGCTGGCGGTCGGCGCGTCCACCATCCCGATCGCCTGCTCGGCGGCGGTCAGGTGGCTCGACACCAGGTCCCGGACCGGTACCCCACGAGCAGCGGCCGCCGCGCCGACCCGGTGGCAGCGTTCCAGGTCGGCGCGGCGAGGCTGGCGACCGGTACGCGCCGCGACCGCGAGTACCGCGCGAAGCGGGTCATCCGGCGACTCAGACACGCACGTCGCGGCGGTCGAAGGTGACCATGGCAACCACCACCAGTACCGCCGAGACGATCAGCAACACGGCCAGGTACCCGATGTTGAAGCCGCGGTGCAGCGGATCCGGCCCGAGGTAGTACTGGAACGGCGAGATCCAGCGCAGCGGCCGGATCCAGGACACGTTCTCGCTCAGGCCGCGGATCACGTAGCTGGCCACGGCGACCACACCGGCCACGCCGAGCGCGCTGGACCGCCGGCCGGTCGTCGCGCCCACGGCGAGCGCCAGCGTGCCGAACAACAGGCCGACCAGGAGCAGCCCCAGGCTGGCCGCGCTGACGTTCGCGACGCTGACGCCCATGTCCAGCGCCTGCGACAGCGCCAGCGGCACGACCCACAGGATGAGGCCGAGACCGACGACGGTCGCGACGAACGCCGCCGTGCGCTGCGCGACGAAGCCTCGCCGGCTGATCGGATTGGCCAGGTACAGGTCCATGACGTGCAGATCCTCCGGCCGGGCGACCGCTCGGGCGCCGAGAATGATTGCCGCCATGCTCAGCAGCAGCGGTCCGAGCAGGCTGTAGATGCTGCCCTGAAGGTACCCGACCCCGGTGGTCAGGTCGGTGATGCCGAACGTCACGGACAGGCTCTTGGGCAGCGACTCGGCCTTGAGCTTCAGCAGGTCCGGGCTGTCCTTCACGCTCGCCCAGGCGCCGACGTAGATCAACGTGAACGCGGCCAGCCCGACGGCCCAGCCGATGATGGCGCGGCGCCAGTCACGCAAGGTCTTCTGTACGAGGCTAGGCAGCACTGTGCTCACCCTCCGGCGCGTAGTAGTAGCTGAGGAACGTCTCCTCCAGGTCCGGCTCGGTGGAGATCATGTCGGCGACCGTGTGCCGGGCCGCCGCCTTGATCAACGGGTCGAGCATCCCGTCGACGGTGCAGCGCAGGATCGCACCCTCGACCTGAAGGTCGCTGATACCGGGCAGGTTTTCGAAGTCGCTGGCCGGTACCGGACCGTCGAAGTGGATCTCGACGTGCCGCTTGGCCCGCTTGCCGAGCGACTCCACCCGTTCGACCGCGACCAGGCGACCGTCCCGGACGATGCCCACCCGATCGGCGGCGCGCTGCACCTCGGCGAGTACATGCGAGGACATGAAGATGGTCTGACCGGCGGCCCGCGACTCTCGTGCGAGCTCCAGGAACTCCTGCTGCATCAACGGATCCAGCCCGCTGGTCGGCTCGTCCAGGATCAGCAGCTCCGGCTCGTGCATGAACGCCTGCACCAGGCCGACCTTCTGCTTGTTGCCCTTGGACAGCTCTGGCAGCCTGCGGCTCAGATCCAGCTCGAACCGGTCGGCCAGCTCCGCGATGGTGCGCTGCGCGACCCCGCCCCGGGCGGCGGCGAGGAACCGCAGCAGGTCTGCCGCGCTCTCCCGGCCGTCGAAGGACAGCTCACCCGGCAGGTACCCGATACGGCGGCGTGCGGACACCCCACCCGCACCGCGCGGCGGCGCGCCCAGCACGCGGACGCTGCCGCGGGTCGGCCGGATGAAGTCCAGCATCAGCCGGATCGTGGTCGTCTTGCCGGCCCCGTTCGGACCCAGGTACCCGAAGACCTCGCCGGCCGCCACGGTCAGGGACAGATCCTCCAGCCCACGGTGCGGGCCGTAGAACTTGGTGAGGTGCTCGACCTCGACCACGTTGCGCGGGTTGTCGTTCATACCCGCAGCGTGGCCGTCCGGTACGCCGCCGCCAAGGGCCGGCCCCGGACGAGTTCGCCACGCTCCGGTTGCCGGGAGCCGGCAGTGGCCGCTCCCCGACCAGCCCGCGCGCGGGGCGGCGGGGCCAGGGGCTGGGACAAGGGTCAGATAAGGGATAACCCGGATGTAATCCCGACATGAGCCATCGACGATGACAAGGTCAATGCTGTCGACTCCACGGGGAGGTCGCACCAATGACCCATCGAGCGACAAGGATTTCGTGGCGACACGGCACCGTGGCCGTACTGGCCGCGGCCGGATGCCTGCTGGCCGGCCGGCCAGCTTCGGCGGCGACGCCGGATGCCGCGACACAGGCTTCCGCACCGCCGGTGACCTGGGGCGCCTGCGCGGCGGCCGTACTCCAACAGGTTCCGCCGGCCGACCGCGACAAGTACAGCTGCGCCGTCTACAACGTCCCGCTCGACTACTCCCACCCGTCCGCCGGGACGATCGGCCTGGCGATGCTGCGCCGCGCGGCCGATGACCCGGTGCACAAGATCGGTTCCCTGTTCCTCAACCCGGGTGGGCCGGGTGGCCCCGGGTACACGCTGCCCATCCCGCTTGCCAACCTGATGCCGGCCGAGGTGGCACAGCGGTTCGACCTGATCGGCTTCGACCCGCGCGGGGTGGGGCGGAGCGCGCCGCTGCGGTGCTTCACCACCCAGGAGGCGGCCGACGCGGTCTTCAGCCGGATCGTCAGTGTGCCGGTGACCCGGCCGGAGATCGAGTCGACGGTCCAGGCCAACCGGGACTACACCGACGCCTGCGCGGCGAACGCCGGCCCGCTGCTGCCGCACATGTCCACGGTGGACGTGGCGCGGGACCTCGACCGGATGCGCCAGGGCGTCGGCGACAAGCGGCTCAACTACCTGGGCTTCTCGTACGGGACGCTGCTCGGGGCGACGTACGCCAACCTGTACCCGGACCGGGTCCGCGCGGTCGTCATGGACGGCAACGTCGACCCGAAGCTGCGTACTGCCGACGGCCTGGAGTACCTCCGGCAGCGGGCGGTCGGCCAGGAGGACGTGCTCAACGCGTTCCTCCAGCGGTGCGCCGACGTGGGCCCGAAGTGCGCGTTCAGCAGTGGTGGCCCGGCCGCGAAGTTCGTCGAGATCCGCAACCAGCTCCGCCAGGGACCGGTGAACGTGCCGGCCCTCGGCGGCGAGATCACGCTGAGCCAGTTCACCGACGCGGTGTCCAGTTACCTGTACTCGCCGGACCGGTACGCCGAGCTGGCGACCGCCCTGCAGCTCATCTACGAGGCGATCCACCCGGCGGCCAGCCCCGCGCCACAAGCCCAAACACGCCCGCTGTCCAGCGTCGGCTCGATCGGGCTGCGCGACGAGCGGGTCTTCGACACGCGGTACACGAGTGACGACTCGTTCCTGGCCGTGAACTGCGCGGACGAGCCGTTCCCCCGGGTGCCCGCGCTGTACCCGGTGGTCGCGAATCTCTGGGAGCACCAGGCGCCGACCGTCGGCCGCCAGCACGCGTTCAGCCAGGTGGGTTGCGCGACCTGGCCGGCGAAGCACCCGGATGCCTACCGCGGGCCGTGGAACCGGAAGACCGCCACGACCGTGCTGCTGTTCGGCAACTTCCACGATCCGGCGACGAACTACCGGTTCAACAAGGCGATGGCCGCTGAGCTGGGCAACGCCCGGCTGGTCAGCGACGACGCGTTCGGCCACACGATTCTCGGTAGGGCCAGCGTCTGCGCCGACACGATCGCGACCCGTTACCTGGTCGACCTGAAGGTGCCGGCGCGCGGAACCGTGTGCCAGCCCGACAAGCAGCCGTTCGAGTAATCCGACGCGAGCCGGCCCGGCCACCTGCCGGGCCGGCTCTCACGGTACGAGTACCACCTTGCCCACAGCGCAGGCCACCCGGCACCCGGGCGAGCCGCGCCCCGATCGCGGCCGACGCGGTCAGCCCGCGACTGAACAGGTCCCCTGTGGACAGTCGAGTCAGCTCGCCGGACGCGTTGCCGAAGAACAGGATCCGGCCGCCGACACCGAGCAGTTCGAGCGTGGTACGGCCGGCCTCGCCACCGACCTCGTCGAGCGCCACGGTCGGCTCCCGGTCGCCGAGCCCGTCGCGTACCCGCTGGTCCCAGCCCGGCTCGGTGTAGTCGACGGCCAGGTCGGCGCCGAGTTCCCGGACCCGGTCGACCTTGGCCGGCCCGCCGGCGAGCCCCACCACGGTCGCACCCGCGTGCATGGGTCCATGATTGGCACAACTTCCCGGAAGTTGTGGCCTCCGGGTACCGCCGAGGCCACTATTTTCGGGAAGTTGTGCCGATCTTGGCGACTGCCGACCACGGTGACCGGCCGATCATGGTGACCTTCTCCATACCGGCTTTGAGGAAATCTCACATTAAGCGACGATGACCGGCGTGGATGCGGACGTCATCGTTGTCGGCGCCGGCCTCGCCGGCCTGGTCGCCACCGCCGAGCTTGCCGACGCCGGAAAGCGGGTGATCCTGCTCGACCAGGAGCCCGAGGCGTCGCTGGGCGGCCAGGCGTACTGGTCGTTCGGCGGCCTGTTCCTGGTCGACTCCCCGGAGCAGCGGCGGATGGGCGTCCGCGACTCGCGCGACCTCGCCTGGCAGGACTGGCTCGGCAGCGCCGGGTTCGACCGTCCCGAGGACGACTGGGCCGCGGCGCTGGGCCGAGGCGTACGTCGACTTCGCCGCCGGCGAGAAGCGCGCCTGGCTGCACGCCCAGGGGGTACGGCTCTTCCCGGTCGTCGGCTGGGCCGAGCGCGGCGGGTACCTCGCCGACGGGCACGGCAACTCGGTGCCCCGGTTCCACGTCACCTGGGGTACCGGGCCGGCCGTCGTCGCGCCGTTCGCCCGCCGGATCCGGGAGGCGGGTGACCGGGTCCGGCTCAGGTGCCGGCACCGGGTCGACGAGCTGGTCGCCGCCGCCGGTACGGTCACCGGGGTCCGCGGCGCGATCCTGGAGCCGAGCGACTCGGCCCGCGGCACCGCCAGCTCACGAAACGTGATCGGCGACTTCGAACTCACCGCCCAGGCGGTCATCGTCACCTCCGGGGGTATCGGCGGCAACCACGACCTGGTCCGCCGTAACTGGCCGGCCCGGCTCGGCCGGCCGCCGAGGAACCTGCTCTCCGGGGTACCCGAGCATGTCGACGGCCGGATGCTCGACATCGCCGGGAAGGCCGGCGGCAACCTGGTCAACGGCGACCGGATGTGGCACTACACCGAGGGCATCGCCAACTGGGACCCGATCTGGCCGCGGCACGGCATCCGGATCCTGCCCGGCCCGTCGTCGCTGTGGCTCGACGCGCGCGGCCAGCGGCTGCCGGTGCCGCTGTTCCCCGGCTTCGACACGCTGGGGACGCTGGAACACATCATGGGTACCGGCTTCGACTACACCTGGTTCGTCCTCGACCCAGAAGATCATCGAGAAGGAGTTCGCGCTCTCCGGTTCCGAGCAGAACCCGGACCTGACCGGCAGGAGCGTGCGGCAGGTGCTCGGCCGGATCCGGCCCGGCGCGCCCGGCTCCGGTCGAGGCGTTCAAGCGGCACGGCGCGGACTTCGTGGTCGGCCGACACCCTGCCCGACCTGGTCGCGGGCATGAACCGCGCGGACCGATGAGCCGCTGATCGACCTGGCCGACCTGACCCGGCAGATCGAGGCCCGCGACCGGGAGATCGCCAACCCGTTCACCAAGGATCTCCAGGTGACCGCGATCCGCGGCGCCCGCCGGTACCGTGGCGACCGCCTGATCCGGGTCGCCTCTCCGCACCGGATCCTGGACCCGAAGGCCGGCCCGCTGATCGCGGTGCGGCTGAACATCCTCACCCGCAAGACCCTCGGCGGGTTGCAGACCGACCTGTCCGGCCGGGTGCTGCGCGCGGACGGCACCCCGCTGCCGGGACTGTACGCCGCCGGTGAGGTCGCCGGGTTCGGCGGTGGCGGCATGCACGGGTACCGATCACTGGAGGGCACCTTCCTCGGCGGCTGCCTGTTCTCCGGCCGCGTCGCCGGCCGGGCATTGATCGGCACAATTTCCGGGAAATAGTGGCCATACGTACCCCGTGAGGCCACAACTTCCGGGAAGTTGTGCCGATCTTGCGGGCAGCGCATATCCAGCCCAGTTGATAGCCTGCCGCAGCGGCACACACGAAACGGGGAGTGTGATGGAGCTGCCGGGCGATGACGACGTCGTGTACGTGCCGGCACACCCTGCGCCGGCTGACGGGCAGCGTGCGCCGGGGATCGAGATCCGCCGGCTACAGGACACCGGCGAGCCGGTCGGGCTGGCGTTCACCAGCGTCGAGTCGCTGGTCGAGACGCTGGGCGAGTTTCAGCCGTGGATCAGCATGCCGATGCACGCCTACGTGACCTGGCTGCGCATGCAGAAGATCCAGCGGGTCCAGATCGATCCGCGCTATGCCGACGACGTACGCGATTGGACGGCCGCGACCCTCACGCGCGCCGTCGAGGAGGGGTGATGGGCGCCGGGTACAACGTGATTCTGGGTGATCTGGACGCCGCCGCGGGCGCGTTCACGACCGAGTCGACCGACTTCGCCAAGCTGCGTTCGCGCATGTCGCCGGCGCCGGTCGACGGCGGTGACGCCACGGTGAACGCCGGCATCGAGGCGGTGCTGGCCCTGTTCGCGGCGGGCAACGCGGCGCTGGTCAAGGCCATGCACGAGCACGGCGACAAGCTCAAGACCTGCCACGACAACTACAAGGAGGACGACTCCGACGTCGTGGCGCTGTACAACAAGCTGAGCGAGATGACGTGACCATGAAGATCGGTGGAGACATCGGTGGGTTGCGCTCCGTCGCCCAGTCGCTGTCCGGCGTCGTCGGCGAGGTCAAAGACACCGGAGAGTACCTGAGTAAGCGGGTCAACCAGCTCGTCACCGACGCGGGCTGGAACGGCGACGCGGCCGAGGTGTTCAAGGCGGCGTGGGAGCAGGACGCGACCGCGGTCGAGGAGCTGTCGTCCGGCGTGAAGATCGCCGGCAAGTGCCTGTCCGACCTGGCCGACGGGCTGGAGGCGGCGCAGCGCCAGCTCGATCACGCGGTGGCGGCGGCGAAGGCCGGCGGCCTGCCGTTCGGCCCCGACGACCAGCCGGCCTACGGCCCGTACACCGGGAAGGCGGCGACCGCGGCCCAGCAGTTCTCGATCGACTCGAAGGCGGCGTTCGACGCGGCGCAGGAGGCCCGGGACACCGCGACCGAGACGCTGCACGAGATCACCTGGGCGATGACCGGGGAGGGCGACGAGGACCCGACCCTGAAGGTCGCCGACCTGGCCGCGCTGGGTGCGGTGCTCAAGGGGTACTACACGCTCCCCAACGAGTTCTCCGACGACGCCCGGACCAAGCTGGACAAGTTCAACCAGAAGTACAAGGACACCCGGTACCAGCGCAAGCACACCCAGGCCGGCAGCAAGGCGAAGGCCGCGCTGACCGCGGAACTGAAGGAGATGCGCGCCGAGCGCAAGCTGCTCCAGACCGACATGGAGGTCGCGGAGAAGTTCGCCGACAAGTTCAAGGGCGGCAAGCTGCTCAGCAGCTCGATCGGCGACCTCGCCGATGGTCTCGGGGTTCTTGAGGACGGCGGCAAGCTGTCCCGGGTCCTCGACGGGATCCCGGTCGTCGACGTCGGGCTCGGCGCGCTGGCCACCTGGGCCCAGGCCAAAGAGGACCACGAGAAGGGCTGGTCCTGGACGCACGCGATCCTCGCCGACGGCGGATCCAACGCGGCCGCGATCACCGCCGGGCTGGCGACCGACTGCATCCCGTACGCCGGGCCGTTCCTCGCCCCGGTGGTGAGCTACGGGGTCGGCGCGTGGACGTACGAGGCGAGCCACGAGGGACACTGGACCGAGCACATCCACGAGGACGGCGTCGTCGTCGGCACCGGCGAGGGCATCTGGGACACCACGAAGGCGACCTGGAACAACGACATGGTCGGGATGTACGACAAGGTGAAGACGGACGTGACCCATCCGGGCGAGGCGGCCAAGGGCCTCTGGCACGGCGTGAAGAGCCTGTTCTGATGGACGCCCCCGACGAGGCGACGCAGCGGCTCCGGATCGAGGCGCGGCTGCACGGCGGCGTGGTGCCCGTACCCTTCCTGGGCACCACCTGGCAGCAACGCGGCGGCGCGTACTGGCGCCGCCGCGTCGGGGCGGTCGCGCTGTTCCTGTTGCTGACCGCCATCGTCGGAGGCATCGCGGCGGGTTTCACGGTCGGGATCGTGAAGGGCGCCGGCCCGATCGCCGGCGCCATCTACGGCCTGACCCTGCTACCCGGAATCTGGGTCGGCGCACGGCAGGTCGGCCGGGCGCCGCTGGCGGGCCGTGGCGGCGCGCCGCGTGTCGTGTACCCGGCCGGCTGCCTCGCGTTCGTAGTCGCACCGTTCGCACTAGGTGTCTGCCTGGCCGTCCTGGCCGCAATGTTCGGCCGAGACTTCATCGGCGAAGCCCGCGCCCGGGAGCTCACCGCCACGCTCGGCTGACCCCTCCTCGCCGATCTTGGAGAAATGTGCATGGTTTGATCTCCAAACCATGCACATTTCTCCTTGATCGACGGGAAAAGGGCTACCGGCTCAGCAGCCGGTAGCGGTGCACGGACAAGGGGAAGAACACCGCCACCAGCAGGACCGGCCACGCGATCGCCATCAGCAGGGCGTGTTGGGCGACCCAGGAGTCGCCGCCGACGCCCGGGTTGCCGAACAGCTCGCGGGTCGCGGTCACCGTTGCCGACAACGGGTTCCAGTCGGCGATCGCGGCGAGCCACCCCGGCATCGTGGCCGGCGCGGTGAACACATTGGACAGGAACCCGAGCGGCCACACCAGAATCTGCACCGCCACCAGCGTCTCCGGGCTCCGGCTGACGAGTCCTAAGTAGACACCGACCCACAGCAGGCCGAACCGGAGCAGAAGCAACAGCCCGACCGCGGCGAGCGCCAGCCCGGGGCCGCGATGCCACTGCCAGCCGACCATTAGTCCACATGCGACCATCACGACCAGGCCGAGCGCGGAGTTGAGCAGGTCGGCGGTACTGCGCCCGACGACCACGGCGGACGGCGCCATCGGCATCGAGCGGAACCGGTCGGTGACCCCCTTCGCCGCGTCCGCGGAGACCGCCGCGAACGTGGTCTCCATGCCGAAGACCATCGTCATCGCGTACATGCCGGGCAGCAGGAATTCCCGGTAACCGCCGCCACCGGGCACCGTCATCCCGCCGCCGAACAGGTACCCGAACATCAGCACCATCATGACCGGAAACAGCAGGCCGACCGCGAACCCGGCCGGCTGCCGCGCCCAGTGCAGCAGGTCGCGCCGGGTGATCGTCCACGCGTCGGCGCCCGCCCAGTGCACCCGATCGATCATCGCCACGCCGGCTCCTTATCGGTGAGCTGAAGAAACACTTCGTCCAAAGTGGGCCGGCGGACCGCGACGTCTTCGGCCGTGATGCCGGCGCCGTCGAGCGCAAGCGCCACCGAGGTCAACGCCGCCACGCGATCGGGCACCGGCGCGCTGATCCGGCGGGTGTCCGGATCGACCTCCGGCGGCGTACCCGCGACCCGCTCGACGATGCCGGCGGCCGTCGCCAGGTCGGCACCGGAGCGGACCACCACGTCGATCCGGTCCCCGCCGATCGTGGACTTGAGCTGATCGGGCGTGCCCTCGGCGACCACCCGTCCGGCGTCCAGCACGCTGATCATGTCGGCAAGCTGGTCGGCCTCGTCGAGGTACTGGGTGGTCAGCAGCACCGTGGTGCCCGACGCCACGAGCCGGCGGATCGCCGCCCACACCTCGTTGCGGCCGCGCGGATCGAGCCCGGTCGTCGGCTCGTCCAGGAACAGCACCGGCGGGGCCAGGATCAGGCTGGCGGCCAGGTCGAGCCGCCGGCGCATGCCGCCCGAGTACTTCCCCACCGGCTTGCGCCCGGCGTCGGCCAGCCCGAAGCCGGCCAGCAGCTCGTCGGCCCGCCGGCGGGCCTGCGCCGGGGCCAGGTGGTACAGCCGGCCGAACATCACCAGGTTCTGCCGGCCGCTCAGGATCTCGTCGACCGCCGCGTGCTGCCCGACCAGCCCGATCCGCCGCCGGACCGCTGCCGGCTGGCGCCGCACGTCGAACCCGGCGACCTCGGCCCGGCCGCCGTCCGCCCGCAGCAGCGTGGTGAGGATCCGCACCGCCGTGGTCTTGCCGGCGCCGTTCGGGCCGAGCAGCCCGCACACCGTGCCCGCCGGCACCGCGAGGTCGAACCCGTCCAGCGCGCGCGTCTCGCCGTACCGCTTGCGCAGACCCTCGGCGACGACCGCCAGCTCACTCCATGCCACTCCCCTCGTGAACCGTATGCCGTACCGTACAGCATACGGTACAGTCGCGTCTAGGATGAGCCGCCGCGATGACGACCGAATTCAGCGGCACCGGCGACCCGGCGCGCAGCCTGGCGCTGCTGTGGCGCACATCGGAACGGGCGAGCCGCAAGGGCAAGCCAGACCTCAGCGTGGACCGGATCGTGCGCGCGGCCATCGAGGTCGCCGACGCCGAAGGTCTGGCGGCGCTGTCCATGCGCCGGGTCGCCGAGCGGCTCGGGGTCGGCACGATGTCGCTGTACACGTACGTGCCGGGCAAGGCCGAGCTGATCGACGTCATGCTCGACACGGTCCTCAGTGAGACCGCGCGCCCCGCCGACGCGCCGGGCGGCTGGCGCGGCCGGCTCGACCAGATCGCCCGGGAGAACTTCGCGCTCTACCAGCGCCACCCGTGGCTGCTCCAGGTCGTCGCCAGCAGCCGCCCGCCGCTGGGCCCGAACGTGATCGCGAAGTACGAGTACGAGCTACGCGCCCTCGACGGCATCGGGCTGACCGACGTGGAGATGGACTCGGTGCTGACGCTCGTTCTCGGGCACGCCCAGGGTGCCGCGCGCGGCGCGGTCGAGGCAGCCCAGGCCGAGCGGCGCACCGGCATGACCGATGACGAGTGGTGGCAGGCCAGCGCTCCACTGCTGGAGAAGATCTTCGACCCGCGCCGCTACCCGGTCGCGAGCCGGGTGGGCGCCGCGGCCGGCGAGGCGTTGGGCGCCGCCTACGATCCGGCGCACGCCTTCGAGTTCGGCCTGGAGCGGCTCCTCGACGGGGTCGAGACGCTGGTCAATCGGCGGTCATCTCCGCCAGCGCGGTGACCGTGTTCCAGTTGCGGGCGGTCGCGTCCACGCCGAGCCGGGTGAACGCGGTGGCGGTGAGCTTGCTGCGCCCCGCCCCGCCGGGATAGCTGACATACAGCACCCGCTCGCCGACCTGGAACTCGTCCGGCAGATACCTCGCCGGGTCCAGCCTGGCCACCGCCGCCTTGGCCGGCTGCGCGGACAGGAACACGGCGTGCAGCTTCGTCGGCGTCGCGACCAGCTCCGGGTACGGGTTGTCGGCGATGACGGCGGCCAACTCGGGACCGCTCCGGACCAGTACCGGCGTGTCCAGGCCCAGCTCGTCGCATAGTCCTTTATGGACGGCCTTGGCAACCTTCGCGGGGTCCTTGACCGGACTGGTCAGCGCCGCGTTGCCGCTCTGCATGTACGTGGCGACGTCGGTGTACCCGAGCGACTCCAACGCCTTCCGCAGCTCGGGCATCGAGACCTTCTGGTGGCTGCCCAGGTTGACCGCGCGCAGCAGGACCGCGTACCGACTCACGGGCCGGACCCTACACCCTGCCGAACCACTCCCGGACCGCATCGACGCCGCCCGACCCGAGCGCCACCATCAGCGCGGCGCGCGCCTTGACCGGCGCCAGCCCGCGGGCCCCGATCGCGCCCATCTTCGCCACCAGGTCGGCGCCGTCGCCGATCTCGGGCAGGGACGCCTCCCGGGTGCGGCACCGCGACGCGACCACGACGGGGACGTCCCATGAGGTCAGCTCGTAGATCGTCGAGAACAGGCTGACCGGGACGTTCGACGCACCGGTGCCTTCCAGCACGATCCCCCGCACACCCGCGTCGACCAGGGCCGTGAGCTGCGTGGACTCGATACCCGGATAGATCTTGACCAGGGCGACCGACGACTCCGGCTCGCCCAGCGGCGGCGGTGGCCGCCGTGGCGGGGGCGCCACCGCCTCGACCCGGCCGTCGACCACCCGGCCGAGCACCGGGTAGGGCGCCGAGGAGAAGGCGGCCACGCTGGTCGCGTCGACCTTGGTGACCCAGCGGGCGGCGTGCAGCTCGTCGCCCAGGCACGCGACGACACCGATCCCGCGCACCGCCGGATCGACCGCGGCCACGATCGACGAGGCCAGGTTGCCGGGACCATCGGTGGACAGGTCGGACAGCTTGCGCATCGCGCCGGTGACCACGATGCCGGCCCGGTCGGTGGCGTGGCCCGCCAGCAGGTCGGTCAGGTAGGCGGTCTCCTCCAGCGTGTCGGTGCCGTGCGTGATGACGACGCCGTCGAAGCCCTGGTCGAGGACGGCGTCGCGGGCGCGCCGGGCGATCCCGAGCATCGCCGCCGGCTCCAGGTCCCAGCTCGGCGCGGACATCACGTCCTCGACCTCGACCCGCGCGCCGTCGGTCGCGCCCGGCGGCAGCGTGGCGAGCAGGTCGGCACCGGGGCGGATGCCCGTGCGCTCCGGCACGAGCGACAACGCGATGGTGCCCCCGGTCGCCAACAGCAGGACCCGCTTCACGCGAAAGACTATAACCCCTTTGTACCCCCATTCTGTCGCCCGCTCGCCAGGACTTCGTTCACGCTGGCCAGGAACCGCCGTACGGTCCCCAACTCGGCCTCGTCGAACGCCTCCATCGCGGTGACCATCCCGTCGATCAGCGGGCCGAAGAACGACCAGCCGAGGGTCTTCGCCTGGTCTTCCACGATCAGCAGGACCCGGCGCCGGTCCTCGGTGTCGCGGGCGCGCCGGACGAGACCGAGTCGCTCCAGCCGGTCGACCAACCCGGTGACGGCCGCCGAGTTGAGGCCCAGTTGCTCGCCGAGCCAGCCGGGCGTGGCGGTGATGCCGGCCCGCCCGGCGTCGAGCAGGTGGATCAGCGCGCGGACGTCCGTGGCGTGCAACCCGTTGCGGCTCGCGAAGTCGGCTCCGAACAGCTCCAGCTCGACAGCGATCCGTCGCAACAGGTGGACCAGTTGCATCCGGTCGTCGCTGGCCACTGTGCGCCTTCTCTCGTTCATTTAGTATCTCGTTGAACGAGAGTATCGTTCCGCGAGAGAATCGCCGTCAACCAGCGAGGTGGAGATGCCCTTCAAGACCACCGAGGCGCAGGCCGCGTTCTTCGCCGCGTACGACGCCGTCCTCGACCAGTGGCCGGTGCTGGTCGAGACCGACGACCTGCACTCGGCGTACGGCACGACGCACGTCAACATCTGCGGGCCGACCGGCGGGCCGCCGCTCGTCCTGCTGCACGGCGGGGGTGCCACGTCCACCGTGTGGTTCGCCAACGTGGCGGCGCTCAGCCAGGCGCACCGGGTGTACGCGGTCGACGCGATCGGCGGCGCCGGCCGGAGCGTCCACGATGGACAGCCCATCCGGACCCGTGACGACCTGATGGACTGGCTGGACACCGTGTTCACCGGTCTCGGCCTGGACGAAGCGTGTCTCGCCGGCCACTCGTACGGCGGCTGGATGGCCCTCAACTACGCGCTGCACGCCCCGCGGCGGGTGCGCCGGCTGGCACTGCTCGACCCGACCGACTGCTTCGCCGCGATGAGCCTGGTGTACCGGCTGCGCGCGGTGCCGCTGTTCATCCGGCCGAGCCCCGCGCGGCTGCGGGCGTTCTTCCGGTGGGAGACCCGCGGCATGCCGATCGATCCGGCCTGGCTGGACCTGGCTGCCCGGGGAGCCGATTTCCCGCAGTCCAGAATCGTCATGCCGCGCCGGCCGCCGGCCGAGAGCCTGCGCGCGTCGACCGTCCCGACCCTCCTGCTGCTGGCCGAGAAGACCAGGGCCCATGACCCCGGCCGGGTCGAGGCCGACACCCGCCAGCTGATGCCCGAAGTGACTACCGCGACGCTACCGGGCGCCAGCCATCACACCATCCCGACCGAGCACCCGGAGCGCCTCAACCACGAGCTGGTCGAGTTCTTCGCCTGATCGACGTTGGCTCAGCCGAACGCCATGCCCCAGGCGTGCTCCGGCTCGATCATGAAGACCACCCGGTCGGTCCGCATCTGGTACGGCTGGCCGGTGTACTTCTCGGAGATCCGGTCGATGATCGTCCACGCGGCGTCGCCCTCGACGCACTCGGTGACCCGGCCGCGTACGGTCGCCATCACGAACGGCTGGTCCCGTTTGGTGACGGAGATCGCCACCCGCGGATCCCGCTCGATGTTGCGGGCCTTACGCGAGCCGAGCGAGGTGAGGATCGCGATCCGATCCCCTTCCAGCCCCACCCACACCGGCACGCTGTGCGGCCCGCCGTCCGGCAGTACCGTCGCGACATGGGCGGTGTTGGGCCCGTCGAGCAGCGCCCGGATCCCGTCTGTCAAAGTTGTCATGCCGGTCAGACGACACGGGCCGCCCGAACTCATCGGTCCCAGCGCCGCCAAGGACGGTGAACGCGGTCGCATTTGCCACGCCGGTTCGGCCGATTGGGCTCTCAAATGTTGTGATGCTAGCCATATGCGCGCCGCATCTGCATGATGGAAGTATGGCCCGACCACCTGCGGTCCGAGGGGCACCTCTGCGCCCGGCTGACCGGACGACAGCCGACGGGTCGCACTGGCGCGCCCGGCCACCCGCCGGTTCCTGGCACCTCGTGGTCTGGCTGCGCAGCCGGCATCCCGCGACGGAGGAAGCCGAACACACCGCGAACGTCGTCATCGATCCGCACGACGAAACCTGGCCGGTCGCGTCGACGCTGCGGTCGGCGAGCGGCAGTACGACGATCCGCCGCACCGGTTCCTCGCGCTAGCGAGCCGAGCCTGAGGATCCTCCGGTACTGACGGCAGCCGCGTGGCACGCGCCGTGCCCGTCGGCGTGGGCGACGATCCGCCCGGTCTGTACCCGGACGGCGATCTCGGTGGCGTCGCTGACCGCGGGTACGCCGGCCGTCGCGGCGACCGCCGCCGACTCGTCCAGCACGATCTGGAGCTGAGGCCAGGCGGCCGGCGGGAACCCCTGGCGCAGGTACCCGCGAAGCTCGGCGATCGACAGCCGGGCCAGCGGGGCCAGCTCGTCCGGGGCTCCGGTGACGAGTACCACGGTGACGTCGGTTCCGGGCGGCGCCGCGCGTACCGCCTCCTCGATCGCGGCGAGCCGGTGCAGCCCGAGAATCGCGATCACCCCGTCGCCGGTCAGCCGGGCGGGTGCGCCTTGTAGCGCGTCCAGCATGCCGGACCCCGGCACCTTGCGGCTGGTGGCTCTGCCGGTTTGTTGGTAACGCCTGGTCGGTGTCGCCTGGCACAGTGTGCGGTGGCGCGAAGGTGGTCGACCGGCTCTCGCTGGGACACCTCACCATTCAGGTGATTCCATTGACGGTACTGCTGGTGATGGGCCTTGTTCCGGCCGTCGCGCGAGGCACGCTGGCGGTGATGAACATGCGCAACATGGCGCTTCGCACCGACCAGGGCCGGTTGATTTCCACCGAATGGACCGGCCGCGTGGTGACTCTGCACCATCCGGCGTCGGCCCGGCTGTACCCGATCAGCTCCACCTACGGCGCCATCGGCGAGCTGCTCGTCCTCGCGAGCAAGCCCGAGGACGGCGCCGTGGTGCTGGTCCCCAACTGGTGGGCCGAAGCCGACCTCCGGTGACTGCTGGAACGGTTGCGGCACCAGCGTGGTCTTCGTGATCGGGTACCTCGGCGTGATGGTCTATTTGGATCTGCACTTCTAGAAGATGTCCGGCGTGTCGAGCTTCCGGTAGATCGCGATCTGCGGGGCGCCCTGCGCGCCACCCTCCTGCATGAGCCGCGGAATCTCGGGCTGGCTCTGGAAGAACCGCTGGAACGACTCGCCGTCCGGCCACTCGTCGATGACCATGATTTCGCCGTCGCCCGCGGCGAATGCGTGTCGGGTCGCGCCGGCCGCCTTACCCGCGGCGGCGATGCTCTGCATCATGTCGGCGTTGGCGTTCGCGTACTGCTCGAAGTTGTCCGGGTCGCCGGCAACCCGCAAGATCATGAAGACGGACACGACCAGCCTCCTGGTGATCAGTAACGTGTCCAGATCATTGCACAATACGGACGAACTACCCGGGGTTTCCGGGTCAACTGTCATCGGCGGACGAATTGTGCTCGTGCGCGACGACCCACCTGCCGCTTTCCTTGCGCAGGCCAAGGGTTAGACGCAACCGGAGTTCCGGCTTCTCGGCAAGTTCCTCAGGAGTGCCGCAGCGAAGCAACGCGAAGGCGTACGCGACGGTGCCTCCGGCGACAATCATCGGTCGGGCGGGGGCCGGCTCGATGAGCCCGGTGCGGGGGCGGCACACTGTGCGGGTGAGTCGTGCCGGTCGTGGCCCCCGAGGCAGACGCAACAGGAAGAGCACCTCCCGCGCCGACCTGACCGTGGTCGCCAGCGTGCCGGAGACGTGCGACTGTCCAGGGTGTACGGGCGAGAATCTCGATCCGGCACAGTTGTTCGGTGAGCTGCTCGACAGCGTCACGATCCTGACCGACTGCGACGAGGCGCTGGAAGCCGAACTTGTCGGCGCGTCGTTCCTGGCCGCCGTGACGGTCGCCGACGATGAGCTGGCGCCCGCCTTCGTACAGGAGTTCATCCCGCAGGTCGAGGCAAGGGCCGACGCCGGCGGGCTGGCGCTGTTGCTGGCCATCGGTTCGGTCGCGTCCGGCGTGGAAGATCAGGTGGCCGCGGCCGCTTCGGCGGCTGCCACCCGACTCCTGGCTGCCGGTGTCCCGAAGCCCCGGTGGGCCGGTGAGCTGGCAGAACCGGTGCAGGTTGGTGACTGTGTGCGGCTGCACGACACTCAGGAGAAAATGTCGGTGCTGGTCGTTTCGCTCCGCCGGGCCGGCCGCGGGTACGCGTTCATGGTCACGGTGGACGAGCAGGACTGCGGCGCCGCCGCGGACATCCTCATCGCGGACGCCGGACACCTGCCCGAGGCCCTGGACGACATCCGCGCGGGCGGCCGCGCCGAGGGCCTGGATATCAAGACACAAGCAGTGGATCCGGCCGAAATGCGCTGGTACATCGAGGAGGCGTTGGACGCACGGGCCGCACACGACGAGCACGGGGTCGCCGACATGGCTTCAGTGTTGTTCGACGAGGACGACGCGGAGGCACCGCCGTACCCGGTGCTGGCGTTGCTGGTGCGCGCCCGGCTGGCCGCCCTACCGGAGCCCAGCAGGCCGGCGGATGCCGGCGACGTTGCGCTGGACGGGTGGGCGACCATGCTGGGTGGACTCGGCGGCCGGTTCGGAAAGCCGGTGCCCGCCAAGCTGCCGGCGAAGCGTAAGAAGTCGGCCGGTCCGGCGCCGATCTACCAGGTCAAGGTGGGACTGCAAGGTGCCCGGCCACCGATCTGGCGGCGCCTGCTCGTACCGGCGGATGTGAGCCTGGCCGGCCTGCACGATGTCATCCAGGTAGCCTTCGGCTGGCATGGCGGTCACATGCACGTATTCGAGACGCCGTATGGAGACTTCGGGCACGCTGACCGGGAGTTGGGGCATCGGGCGGAGGCGCCGGTCACGCTGGAGCAGGTCGCCGCGCAGGCCAAGGACAAGATCCGGTACACGTACGACTTCGGCGACGACTGGGCCCACGAGATCGTGGTGGAGAAGATACTCGACCGGGATCCCGCGCTGACCTACCCACGCTGTACTGGCGGACGGCGGGCGGCGCCGCCGGACGACTGCGGTGGGATCTGGGGGTACCAGGAGTTGGTGGAGGTGCTTGCGGATTCCCGGCATCCCGAGCACAGGGAGCGGTTGGAGTGGCTCGAACTGGGTGACGCCAGCGAGTTTGATCCGGCGGCATTCGACCTCGACGGAGTGAACCGGGGACTGGCCGAGCTGGCCTGAGCGCCCTGACCGTCGGCGCTTCTGTCACGGTCAAACAACGGCCACGGCATCGGCTGGAGATTCACCTGACGGTACATGGCAGTCTGCTGCGGCTCTGTAGGTCGCCAAGCGTGGCTCCCCAGGGAAGTGGGTAACGGCCGAAGTACCGGGCGCCGTGTCTCCCGGGCCGCCCGTGCTCCCGGTGCTCATCGGGTCCTGACCTGCAGCTCGGCTCGGTCGTCGTCGGTCATTGTTGGTCGACGTTGGTCAGCGTTTGACGGCTGGACTTACGGCGACTTACGGCCGTGCCGGGTTCGGGTAGATGATGAGATGCCGGGCCGCAAGAGCCTGCCCAGGGGGAGAGACGCTCATGTTGTTCTGGGGATTGGCTGGTGTAGTGGTCGCGGCCGGCCTCGCTGTCGCGGGCCTTTATGATCGCCGGGCGCGTCGGAAGGGGCAACCGGTTCGCTCCGCTAGTGAGATCGAGCGCGAGATTGCCAAGCGCGGCAAGTGGGATGGGCCGACGTCATAAGTTGATCGTTTCGCGGTTCCTGTCCTGCCAACTTGTCTGTCGTCAACGCACCCACCGGGGCTACCCAGATGTGCGCACGGCGAGTAATCGCACGGACCATTGACGGCCCGGTGCCGGGTTGCTCGGCTTACTCGGGTCGATGGCGGGCGAGACGGCAGGCTCCTTCATCCCGGAGCCGGAGCTGCCCTCGCCGGAGGCAACTGGAACATCGACCGTCGCGTGGTGTGGCACGCCGGGCGCCCGAGGACGGCGCGCCGGACGAGAGTCTTCCGCCTGATCCGGCTCACCACTATTCAAGTCTTGCCGAACTCATGGCGATCGACCTGGAAACAGCCCGAAGATCAATCCCCAAATGGTCCGGGAACGCCGACGGGCTCAAAAGGGCCTACAGCTGCTCACGCTGACACATCGCCGTCTGAACATATTTCCAGCTCAGACCCGGTTTTCGAGGTGCCCCCGGCAGGGCACACAAAGCATCCGCGACAATATCTGACCTGCGGAAACGTGCTCCGGTGGAGATCGAAGACCGGTACAGGCTCCCCTCAAAGTAGCCGTGGCGGCTACGGCGCTTCAGTCTCCGTGTCGTCTTGTCGTTCGCCGTCGCGGGGCGGTGGGTGGTCGGCAAACCATTGGAGAGCCTCCCTCACCGCTGCTGCTTGTCGCCGGAGCAGATCCTTGCCGACCTGGCCGTCGCTGTCGACGACCACGAGTTCGAGGTAGACGGTAGGTTCGCCGAGGCGGCTCCGACGGCGGCGCAGCGGCTGGACGGGGAAAGGTAGCCGGATGACCCGTTCATGACTTGGCGTGGTCGTGGCGGGGGCTCCTATGCTCGGGTTCCTGTCTGTTTCAACGGGTGTACCGCTCTGCCGTCGTGGTGGCGGCGGGACCGGGGATTCGCCGTCGTCGCGATCAGGGCCACACAGGTCCCCTGCTACTGGACTTGCGAGGTCGGTGATGACCCGATCGGATGGCGAGCCAGAAAGGCAGCCAGCGCCTGGGCCATGCCTCGGGGGTCTTGCACTTGTAGCAGGTGGGTGGTTTCCGCGAGTACGAACGGTTCGGCATGGGGCAGCCAAGCTAGGAGGAGTTCGTTGCGCAGGGCGAAGGTGGTGTTGACCTCGTTGCTTCGCCCGCCGAGGACCACAAGGGCCGGCTGAGTGACGCGGCTGGCATCGGCGGGGCCGAACGACCATTCCCGCAACCCTGGCAGCTCCTGTCCGAAGAACGTGTCCGCGTCCGCGACCGCCAGGTCGAAGGCGCCAGGAAGGGCGCGTTCCAACACGTCCCTGTAGTCTGCACCGCACACTCCGCGGAGCCAGGTGTGCACGGCCGTTCGCAGGTCGCCGGCCTGGTACTGACCGACCGCTTCGGCGGCGACCGGTGAGCTCGGCACCGCAAGCAGCGCCATCTCCTGCAGGGCCAATGAGCGTACGGCGGTCGGGGCGTCCAAGGCCACCTGGACCGCCATCGCGGCGCTGGAGGAGTGGCCCACCAGGTGCGCCGACTCGAAGCCGAGATGCCGCATGAGGGCAAGGCAGTGATGGGCGTGTCGTCCAATGTCGATTGTCCCGGCGACCCGTTCGCTGCCCGCATAGCCCAGCCGGTGGTAGCGAAGCAGCCGGTACTCGCGTAGCGCCGGTTGGTCCATCAGGGGCGCGAAGAAATCGGCGACCAGCCCGGCGTGAATCAGCACCAACGGCTCGCCGTCGCCGCGGATCTCGTACTCAAGCTGGACGCCGTCGACAGTCACCCGTTCCATGTGCGCACTCCTGTTCATGTGTCGCGTTCATCCGGACCAGTCAGCCGGAGGCTCGGTGCTGGGGGTTGGTGCAGGTCCTACCGGCTGTGATGCCCGTCAGAAGCGGCTTGCCGAGAGTGGCGGAGTGGGTTGAGTAGACGGTGAACCCTCGCCAGGCTCGGCCGGTGTCGGTGATGAACGCCGACAGCGTCGCGCACAGCCACGTCATCGGAGCCGACGTGGCGTTGATGTCGGCCGCCAAGCGCGCTTCTGCGCGCAGCTGGCCGGTGGGTTCCCAGCACACCAGCGTCACGACGTCGAGCACCGCCGTTTGCGTGCCGGCCCGCGGCCGGGCGAACGCGTCGAATCCGGCAGTGTCATCGTCGCAACCCGTCGGGGAGGCGGCCGCTGAACCGTCGGCCCGGTCAGATGCGGCGTTCTGGCTGGTTTGGGCGGTTGGTCCGGGCTCGTGGGACCACACCTCCAGCAACGAGCTGACCGCGAGCGCTCCGAGCAGGACCAACAACAGCACGAACACGGCCGCGATCACCAAACACCCGGGCTTGATTCGCCCGGCCGCGGCTCCGTCGTCCACCATCACGACCACCTCCCAGTGCACCGATGCCCTGCGTATGGCGGTGCCGGGCGGCCCGGACAGGTCGCCTTATCGGATGCTGTCGCTTGCCCCACATCGGCTGGCGTCGCCCCGACGAGTGGTGGAGCGGTGCCGGCGCGAACGACGATCGCCGTCCAGGTCAGCAACGCTCCGCGTTGAGCGTGGGCCGACAGTTGCGAACAGATCGACTCGGCGGGCCGGATCGGGAAGGTGGCATCGCGCCATCCCGTCGGATACGAGGTCACTGCGGTCAGTTCGCCGTCGGCGGCGAACCAGACACGCACCATGTGGTCGAGCCAGGCCGACCCACGGGCCAGGTCCATCACGACGAACCGGCCGTGAGTCTCGGTGTGGTCGAGGTCTGCCTTTCCTGGAGTGCCCGCCTGCGTCGGTGCCGGCGATATGGCGAGCGGGATACCGAGGTTGCGACGGGCGACCGTGTCATTGCTTACCGCCGGCCGCGGTGGTGCGCCGAGACGCGACGATGAGATGAACCTCGATGGGAGCGGCGACGGCACCGGACGGCTCGGTGAAAGGCAGTAACGCCTGCCGGCACTGGTCGGTGATGCGCTCTCGCACGTCGTTCGTGACGACATCGGCCAGCGGCAGCAGCTCAACGGCCAGCAGGGTGTCGACCGAGTCGAGGCGGGTCGCGCTCTGCCAGGTCGTGAACTGGTCAATGGTCAAGCCGGCCGTCGTGAACAGCTCTTCCAGCAGGGCTGGTTCTCCGACGGAGAAGTAGCCGGTGAGCAGGTTGACCACGTCGCGCCCGGCGTGGCGGGCGGCCACCTCGGTCAGTGCCCGGTAGCCGGCGCTGTGGTCGAGTCGGCCGGGGACCTGCACGACAACTGCTCCCTCGCCGGCGACGCGGCCCATCTCCCGCAGTGCCGCCGCCCGGTCGGTGAAGAACATCAACGCCGCCTGGCACGCCACCACGTCGAACTCGCCGCCGCCGAAGGGCAGCGCTTCGGCAGTGCCCTCACACCAGGTCAGCTCCGGCCGAAGCGTCGCGGCGACCGCGAGCATCGCCGGGTTCGCGTCGAGCCCGACCACTCTGGCCGGCGCCTTCATCCGGTCGGCCGCGGTACGGGCGACGACCCCGGTGCCGCAGGCGACGTCCAGCAGCGAGTGGGCCGCCGCGATCACCGGCAGCTCGGCCAGGCGCTGCGCCCACGGTGCGAACAGAGCCGGCACGAAAAGCCGCTCGTACGTCTCGGCGGCCTCGGTCGACAGGGCGTAGCTTTCGGTCATCTGAATCTCCTCGATGTCTCATGCTCGGGATCGTGGCGCGGTGCCAGCGCTTGCCGCGCGCGTTGGGTAGTGCGAGTCGCCAGACGCGGGGCGGCATGGGTATCCCGTAGCCGCGCTCACCCGTGCTCGGCAAGGCCAACATGCGGACGGGTCGCCGTGATGAGCGCGCGGGTCGCGGCCTGCCAGGCATCCCACTCGGTGGCGATCTGCTCGCCGTCCCAGCTACCCACCGCGAGCAGCCGCTTGCGCAGCACCTCGGTGGCGGCGGCATACTCCTCAGCAGCCCGTGCCACGACCTCCGGCGCAACGAGTTGGATGCGCCACCGTGCGGCGTTGGCCGCCGTGGCGCTGGTGGAGCCGCTCGGGTCGCTGTCGGTCTCGGCGATCAGCTGATCACCCGCATGCGCGATCAGGGCGGCCGTCAGCTCGCGCAGTTCCCGTTGCCACGCCCGCCGATCGGTGCGTCGCTGCCGGAGCAGATCAAGCAGCGGAGCAAGAGCAGCGCCGATGACCACGCCAGCAAGGCCGATCAGTGCCTGCATGTCGGCTCCCCCGCCAGCGCATCGCTGGGCTGTCCGGGCCGGTAACCCGGCCCGCCGCCAACGGCCGAGACGGCACGGGGTTCACACCGGCGGATCATTTGCATGTCCACAATCGTTGACGATGGGGCCGGCGAGCCGCAGTTCGAAGAATGGACTTGCCGCCATCGCCGATCCGGACGACCGTGTAGCGATGCGTGGATACGGCCAGTACTGCCCGATCGCCCTCGGCGCGGAGATCTTCGCCGAAAGATGGACGCCGATCATTATTCGCAACCTGCACCTGGGCTGCCGTCGTTTCGGCGAGATCCTTGACGGCGCGCCAGGCCTACCTCGCAGCGTGCTCGCCCACCGGTTGCGGACCCTGGAGCAGCACGGCGTAGTGGTCGGGTCCCGGCGGGGACGGGCCACCGCATACGAACTGACCGACTGCGGGCGTGAGCTCGTCGAGGTCTGCCTCAGCCTGGGCGCATGGGGGGCCAGGTGGCGCGAGGCTCAACCGGAGGCCCAGGACCCCTACCTGGCACTGTGGACCGTCTGCCGTCTCTTGGACCCCACGACGCTACCCAGGCCGCGCATCGTCGTGCGGTTCGACCTCACCGACGATCGGCGCCCCAACCGCTTCTGGCTCGTCCTCGACCGCACCGGCAACGAGGTCTGCCTGCAACCACCCGGCTTCGCCGAGGACGGCGTCGTCACCACTGACACCGGATGGCTCATCCGGTGGTACGCGGGCGAGGCGTCACTGGGCACGGCCCAACGGGCCGTCAAGATGACCGTCCAGGCACCGCGATGGCTTGTCCACGAACTCAGCCGCTGGGGCCGGCTCAATCCCTACCTCAACACCGTCACCGCCCGGGCCAACCGAGCCGAAGATCACACAACAGCTCCTCGAACCACCAAGTGACCCAGGTCAGGCGTACCAGGCGATCGTGCCTCCTGCGGCAGCACATGCGAAGGCTGGCGTAACACTGATGGAATCCACGTTCTCCACGATCCAGTTCTGGTCGACCGCAAAGGTGTTGCGAGCGTCGACCAAAGTGGACCGGGCTGATGGCGGCCCCGGGCGGCATCGGCGCCAGGCATGCCGACCATCGGGGTGGCGCTGCGAACCAGTTACCACCCTGCGGCGTAGTCGATCAGCACAACGCGCAGGTTCGGTTGACCAGCCGGGCGACGAGCCTGGCCTTCGGTCGGCCGGCTGACCGGCCGACGGTCGTACCCCAGGCGCCACCCCTCACCAACACCCACGTCAACGCCGACCGCTGCCATGCAGCACGCCCGGGGAACGGATCCTGCGTTGAGCGCGGCCGTGGCCCCCTCTTGCCGGCGCAGCGGACCGGATACCGAGGCCACGACGGACTCGATGTCGTCTCAACCGATCAGTGGTTCGTGTATGGGCGAGAACTCCTGCCGGGCCGATAGCCACGTGCGCCGATCCACGTGACACCACGCCGTGGGCGCGATCCGCCGACGTGAGCATTGAATCCAGCAGCGTCGTAGATTGCAGAGCTGCCGAGCACGTGGTCGCCGGCGCCCTTCTATCTGCCGGGACCGGGGTCGGGTAGGACGGGTGGCGTATCGGCCGGGGCTCGGGGGCGCAGTCGCAGGAACGGGATGCGTTCACCGACGACGTGGTAGTCGCCGCCGACGACGGGCTGGCGGAGGAACCGGCACAGCTGACGGGCGGCGGCCGGGTGTCGCGCGGCGTAGTCGACCATGACCTGGCCGCCTTCGGCCGCGGTGAGCGGGATGGCGTCGACGGTCAGGCGGCGGCGTCCGACCTGGATCGTGGCGCGGGGGTGGGCGAGGAGGTTGCGGTACCACTGCGCGGTGGCGCCGAAGCCGGAAGCGACGATGTAGCTGTCGTCGGCCGGGTGGTGATCGACCACCTCGACGACGGTGCGTCGCGGCTGCCCGGTCGTGCGTCCGGCGTGTTCGATGAGGACGAACCGGCCGCCAAGCAGCCACCCGAGGCGTGCCCGGTAGAGCAGGATCGGCAGGCGCAGCAGGGTCCGGCCGAGGCCAGTGGGCGGCGTGCGGGCGGCGTCGGTAACTTCATCGCCGTGCCTGCGCGGTCGACTCGGGACGGTCCGGGATGACGCTGGCGACCGAAGCCGCGCAGCGCCGCCGGCGGCTGGTGAAACCGGCGTGGTTCCATCGATACTCGTTACATGACGGATCCGCCCGCCGAGGTGCGTGCCGCAGCTGCGGGACTGGGCACGCTGCGCCGGTTCGAGCGGCTGGTAACGATGGCCTTCTATTACCGGGTCGCGGCCAGCCTCGTGCTGGTGGGTGTGGCGGGCCTGGTCTTCGTCGGGTGGCTGCTGAGCCAAAGACCGGGGGAGGGGTGGCTGCCGGTCGTCCTTTCCGTGATGGCGGTTGCTGGGGTCGGCGTCTGGGTCTGGCTCCTGGCCGCAGGACTTCACCGGGCCCGTACGGTCGGCGCGGTCGACTTGTACGAGTACGAGGGCGGCTTCGTCCAGACGTCGAGGTTGGAGACCATCGCATTTCCGTGGTCCGGCGTCTATCTCGTCGAGAGCTTCTCCTTCGAGGGCGGCGCTCAGGGCAGCGGTTCCAGGCGTCGGGTCTACTACCTTCGCCGGCAGGACGAGCTGGGCGAGACTGGCGCGCTGCTGAGCCTGAACCGCGACATCGACCGGATCGCCGCGCTCGTCGTGGCGGCCACCCTGCCCGCCGCGCTGGCCGCCGCCCGTTCCCCGGCCGGAGTGACATTCGGCGCGCTGACTCTCGGGCCGTTCGGAGTCACGACCGGTGGACAGACCACCGCCTGGCCGGAAGTGGACCGGGTGGTCCGCGAGAAGGAGGAGCTCCGCGTGTATCGGGCCGGACAACGCCAACCTTGGGCCCGCACCCCGATCGGCACCGTGCCCAGCGCACCGGTGATGCTCGCGGTCGCCGAGCGTCTTGGGGCCGATTACCACGCGGCGCCATGAGTGGTCCGCTCCGCGTCCGGTGGGTCGAACAGGACCGGTGTCCCCGACCGCTTTGCGGACCCAATGGCGACGTGGCCGATCGAGTGTGTCCATCGGCGTTGCGGCTGCGTCGGCGGCGTATCCGGAAGGAGATCGATACATGCAGCTGTGGCAGCGATATCACCCCGGTTGCGACCTCAGCGGGTACCTCGCTCACTATCCTGATGGGCTCGCCTTCGGCGACGAGACACCACGTCGGTTTTCCGAGCGATGCCACACGCTGAATTTCGTTCTCGCGGACGGGTCCGATCGGAGACTCGTACTGGCCAATCTGCTGATCTCGGTCATCGCGACGGTGGTGCTCGTCGTCATCGTCCGTGCCTGGCTTCGCCGGACCAAGGACCGCAAGGTGGCAGCGATCAATACGTGGGCGGACTCGGCCGGGTGGCGGGCGCGTGCCGGGCCTGCGCGTGCCACGCTGCCCGCCTCCTGGCCGGACTACCCGCCGGCCTGGGGCACGCCGCTGATCACTCTCGATGGCGAACGCGACGGCTACCCGCTCGTCCTGGAGTGGGTTTCCCAGAGCGACTCATTGGGAACGGTCTGCTATGTCTTGCTTCGCCGAGACCATCCAACATCGAGGTTTCGCCGCCGCCTAATCACCCGGTGGCTTGCGCCAGAGGAACGATACGAAGTCTCCGGCAGCGTCAATTCCGCAGTCCGCCTCGCGCTGGACGAGGTGGCGTCCATCCGCTTCTGGCAGCTGTCCGGGCAATACCTGGCCGCCGTGTGCGACGACTGGGTGGAACCCGCCCGGATCGAGAAGTTCATCCGGGGGGTGGTCGCGGTGGCCGCTGCGATCGACGGCTCCGATCAACCGCGATCGAGCAGTCCGCGATAACGGGAGTCCGCGGCGTCGGCCGCGACGGACCGACATTTTCCTGTGATGGTCCCGCCGCGAACCCAGGCCGACCGTGGTCGGCAGGTCGCCGTGCCGCGAGGCCAGCAACGTGCGTCCGCGCGGCGGCGCACCCGCCTACCGCACCTCGTCCGCGGTACCAGGAGATGGTGCGCTGTGTCGCCGAAGGTCTTGAACGGACGGGCGAGGTCGGTGGCGTACTTGACCCCGGACACCAACAGCTGAGCACCAGCCGACCGTGGGAGGCGGGCCGCGGCGGACAGAGCGGGACGAGTGCCAAACCGGCTGGGTGACGCTTGGGCGGTCGTGGAGATGCAGTAAAAATGCCCTCTGGGCAGCGATGATCGGGTTTGTCTAGCTAGTTCGACCTGAAAAAGTACGTGCAGATCTTGGGCTTGACCGGCACAAATAACCCGGGTGGGGTGGGGCGTTCATGCCCGTTCGGAGGGAGGCTGGCTGCAGGCGTGATGTCATAGGGGGTTGGTGCGCTGATGCTACGGACACGCAACGACCGGTCGGCACCACCGTGGGAGTCGATCATCCCGGTGGAGTACCTGCGGTTGCCGACCGAGCTGGCGCGGGTGGACGCGCTCCTGGACGACGAGCGGTTCTTCGCCCCGTTCGCCGCGTGCTTCAGCCCCGACCACGGGCGTCCGTCGACGCCGATCGAGACGTATCTGCGGATGATGTACTTGAAGTTCCGGCATCGTCTGAGCTACGAGTCGCTGTGTGCCCAGGTGGCCGACTCGATCACTTGGCACCGGTTCTGCCGGATCGGGATGGACCAGAAGGTGCCCCACCCGACCACCCTCATGAAGCTCACCACCCGGTGCGGGCAACAGACGATCGAGCGGCTCAACGAACAGTTGCTGGCCAACGCGAACGAGGCGCGGTTGCTACGACTGGGAAAAGTCCGCGCCGACACCACGGTGGTTGAGGCCAACGTGTGCTACCCGACCGATTCGGGATTGTGCGCGACCGCGGTGTCGACGATCGCCCGGCTGGTGCGGCGGGTCAAGGCCGCCGGTGGGGCCACCCGCACCGCCTACCGGGACCGGTCCCGGGCGGCGCGCCGACGCGCCCACACCCTCAACCAACAGCTGCGGGTGCGGGCCTCCAGCGTCAAGGAACAGGCCCGGGCCACGGTCGCCCGGATCACCGCCGAACTGGCTGGCCTGGCCGAGCACGCCGCCGCCGAGGCCGGTGCGGTGCTGCGCAACGCCCGCCGGGCCCTGCGCACGGCCACCGGCCGACGGGCCGGGCAGCTACGCCAAGCCCTATCGCAGCTGGCCACCACCATCACCGCCACCACCGCGGTGACCGCCCAGACCCGCACCCGCCTGGCCGGCGGCACCCCCGACGCGGCCACCCGCGTCGTCAGCCTGCACGACCCCGACGCCCGCCCCATCGTCAAAGGCCGCCTGGGCAAGCCAGTCGAATTCGGCTACAAGGCCCAGATCGTCGACAACGTCGACGGTGTGATCTGCGACTACACCATGCAGGTGGGCAACCCACCCGACGCGCCCCAACTGGCCCCCGCGATCGGGCGGATCATCGCCGGTACCGGCAAGGCTCCCCGCGCCGTCACCGCCGACCACAACTACGGTGAGGTCGCCGTCGACGACGACCTGCACCACCTGGGCGTCACGACGGTGGCCATCCCCCGCAAGGGCAGACCCGACACCGCCCGCCGGGAAACCCAACACCGACGAGGGTTCCGCAGGTTGGTCGCCTGGCGCACCGGCTGCGAAGGACGCATCAGCTGCCTTAAACGAGGCTACGGCTGGGACCGCAGCCGCCTCGACGGCGAACAGCGCACCACCACCTGGTGCGGGTACGGCGTCTTCGCCCACAACCTGGTCAAGATCGTTAACCTTGCCGCAGCCGGATGACATCGACCATCGCCAGCCAGCCTCCATGTGCACCGACTATCAAGCGTCAACCCCTTACCCCGCACTACCTTCAGCCAACACCCCGGTCAACCCGACCATGTCCGTAGCCGCCACCCAGCTATCTGCCCAGCTCAACCCCAAGACCGATACCTACTTTTTCAGGTCGAACTAGCTAGTTGCTAGTGTGCACGGGACCGGCGGGCCCGCGTGCTCACTCGTCGGACGGGCAAGTGCGAGGGGAGAGAATTTCAACCCTAGGCAGGCGCGCCCGGGGTTGCGACCGTGACTGACCGTCGCGCCAAGCGGAAGATGGTCCACAAGCCAGCGGGTGATCTGCGGTGCCACACGGCACGAACCTGCGACAAGCCTCCATGCCTCTGACCTGCAACAACAACATCCTGAGCGCTACGCCGAGATCGGTGCTGCGACAACTCCGATGGTCTCGGCCGATGCCTTGACCAGCGCATTCGCTACGCAGAGCGATATGTCCGATTGTGTGCACCCAACGTGTCATCAGTCGAACCTGAACCTGCTGGTCACAGGCCCGGTCGTCTCGGCTGGAGATCGACACGGCAAGGTGCGGCGTTCTGGATACTTCAAAGGTCCCGACGTCAACGCTGGTGATCGCTCATAGGTCCTTGCGTCCAAACGACGCCGTAGGGCCGGGGGCTGCGCTGCGCTGGCGGGGGGCTGTGGATCTAAAGGTGTTTCCGGCCTGACACGCCGGCCGGTTGGCCGGCGGGGAAGGTGGCGTGATGACCGCGACACTTGACGATGTGACGAAGAGGAAGCAGGCCGAGCCGTCGGCTGAGCAGCAGGCCGCGGTGGAGCTGATCCGGCTGGCCAAGGAGCAGGGCCTGTCGCTGACTGGCCCGGACGGGTTGCTCAAGCAGCTGACGAAGACGGTGTTGGAGACTGCCCTCAACGAGGAGATGACCGAGCACCTCGGTTACGAGAAGCATGATTCGGCGGGTGTCGGAGCAGGCAACATCCGCAACGGCGTCCGGTCGAAGACGGTGTTGACCGAGGCCACCGGTCAGGTGGCCATCGACGTGCCCCGTGATCGGGCCGGCACGTTCGAACCGCAGATCGTCAGCGAACGCCAGCGGCGGCTGTCCGGGGTCGACGAGGTGGTGCTTTCCTTATATGCCAAGGTAGCGGTGCCGGGTTCCGTTGTGGTGTATGGGTTTGCGGCGTGTCGACGCGCCTGGAGGGGGTCATCCCCGCCACGATCGCGTGTTTGTGGACAACATCAACCGTGGCGGGGATGACGCCCGCCGAGATTACCCCTGCGCGTTGACCGACGGCATGTGGGAGGTGGTGTCGGCGGTCCTGACGGTGCGTGACCCGGCCCGTGGTGGGCGGCCGTTGGTCTACGACCACCGTCTGGTCATCGACACGATCGGGCTTCGCCCGGTTATGTGATCCGGCCTATTGAGCTTGTCCCAACTTCTTTCCCGCAGGTCGAAAGGGGTTGACAACGGGAACGTTGGCGCTCAACCGGAGGTCAACACGGGTGATCAACTTCTGTGGACAAGAACCACCGCGGTCGACGGCGCTGATCACAGTGTGATCACGACCGGCGGGGGAGATCACAATGGGGGGAGGTCTCCGGTACGTCGGCTGTGTGACGAACCAAAATCCGGAGACCTCCTCGCCCATCATCTACGGTCTGGCCCTGGCCACGCCAGTACACGTCGTGCAGCGTCTGGCCGCGGCGCTGACCCGCTACCAGAAGCGCATCGGTACCCGCTGGCGGGTGCACGACACCACCACACAGGCGATCCTGACCCTGGCCTGGCTGGAAGGCGGACACACCTACCGCAAGTTGGGTGAGGGCAACGGAGTGCCGAAAAGCACCTGCCGCACCCTGATCCAGGAAGGCATCAAGGTCCTGGCCCGGCGGGCCCTGCCGCTGACCGAGGTGGTGTACCTAGCGGCCAAGGCCGGCTGGGACTACCTGATCGTCGATGGAGTCAACATCCCGACCGAACGCGTCGCCGCCCGCTACACCCAAAAGCAACACTGGTACTCCGGCAAACACAAGCGCCACGGCGGTGCGGTGCAGACCGTAGCCGCCCCGGACGGGGAGTTGCTGTGGGTTTCCGGAGTGCTGCCCGGGCGCACCGTCGACATCACCGCCGCCCGCCGCTTCGGGATCGCGGAGAAGGTTCTGGCGTTTCTGGGACTGCTGGCCGATCTGGGCTACATCGGTCTGCACCCCGACGTGATCACCGGCTACAAGCGCAAGCGTGGCGAGAAGACGCTGCCCGAGGCGAAGAAAGCCGCCAACCGTGCTCAGGCCAGTCTGCGGTGTGTCGGCGAACGAGCCAACGCCCAACTCAAGTGCTGGAAGGTGCTCACCTGCGACTTCCGGGGCCGACCGGGCCAACTCACCTCGATCGTCAAGGCGATCCAGGCCCTGCAGTACCTGATCCGTGACCCGTTCGGTACCGCCCGTGTCGAGACCGCATCGTGATCCGCGCCCACCCCGGCGGTGGTTCTTGTCAACACAAAGTCGATCACCTTCGCTGAGCTGCGCTTGAGCACCAACAGCCCTGCTGTCAACCCAGGTTCACCTGCGGGAACGAGGTTGGGACACGCTCATTAACAAACCTGCACGCCGCTCGGCTTGACAAGTAGGCTCCCGTATTCCCATTCTACTAGGGCCATAGCGAAATGGGAGTAGCGGTGATCTCGTTCCATCTCGACACGCGTTCCGGCATTGCCCCGTACCTGCAGATCGTCGGACAGGTACGCCAAGCGCTCCTGCTCGGCCTGCTCGCCGAGGGCGACAAGCTGCCCACGGTCAAAGAGGTGGTCGCCAAGGTGGCGATCAACCCGAACACCGTGAGCAAGGCCTACCGCGAACTCGAACACCAGGGCCTGGCCGCGGCCAAGCCGGGCGTGGGCACCTTCATCACCCGGTCCCTCGGCCAGGCGTCGCTGGCCGCCCACGGCCCACTCCAAGACGAACTACGTACCTGGCTGGCCAAAGCCCGCACCGCCGGTCTCACCGGGCCAGGCATCGAAGCCCTGATTTCCGCCACCCTCCGCGAGGACACCGAAGAGGAGACATGACCGCAGTACTGCACGCCCACGCGTTGGGCAAGAGATACGGCCAGCGCCAGGCGTTGGCCGACTGCACCCTAGAAATCCCACCAGGACATGTCGTCGGCCTGGTCGGGCCGAACGGGGCGGGCAAGACCACGCTGTTGAAGATCGCCTGCGGGATGCTCGCGCCGACCACCGGAAGTATCGAGGTGCTCGGGGCGCAACCCGTGGACGGGCCGGCCCAGCTGGCCCGGGTCGGGTATGTCGCCCAGGACACCCCGGTCTATGCGACGCTCTCGGTCGCCGACCACCTCACCCTCGGCGCCAAGCTGAACCCGGGCTGGGACGCGGGCCTGGCCCAGGCGCGCATCGACGCGCTCGGCCTGGACCGCAAGCAGAAGGCGGGCAAGCTCTCCGGTGGCCAACGCGCCCAACTGGCGTTGACGGTTGCCGTCGCCAAGCGGCCGGAGCTGCTGATCCTCGACGAACCGGTGGCCAGCCTCGACCCGCTCGCCCGGCGCGACTTCCTGCGCCACCTGATGGAATCGGTCGCCGACAACGACACCAGCGTCATCCTCTCCTCGCACCTCGTCTCCGACCTGGAACGGGTCTGCGACTACCTGGTCGTCCTGGTCGCCTCCCGGGTGCAACTCGCCGGCGAGACCGAGGACCTCCTATCCCAGCACCACCGGCTCGTCTGTACTCGCCGCCCGGACACCGACTTGCCCGCCGGTATCGAGGTGGTCTGGGCCGAGCACACCGAGCGGCAGTCCACGTTCATCGTGCGCAGCGACGCCGACCTACCGGCCGGGGACTGGTCGGCCGAGCGTATCGACCTTGAAGACCTGGTCCTGACCTACATGGAACGGGCCGCCGCCACCGGCTCCGCAGCGACAACGGGAGGCGCGCGATGATCTGGCTAACTTGGCGCCAATTCCGCGCCCAAGCGCTCACCGGCCTCGCCCTGCTCGCCGCCGCGGCGATCTACTTCCTGGTCACCGGGCTGGCGATGCACCACACCTACACCGCCGATCTGGCCTCGTGCACGCCGCTGAACACCTGCGACGAGGTGCTCAACCAGTTCCAGCGCAGCTACGAAAACACGAGCCATATCACCCCACTATTCGTGCTCATCGTCCCGGCGCTGATTGGCATGTTCTGGGGTGCGCCGCTGATCGGCCGGGAGTTGGAGACCGGCACCCACCAGTTCGTGTGGAACCAGACCATCACCCGCAGCCGATGGCTCGCGGTCAAACTCACCGTCGTCGGCCTCGCCTCCATCGCGGTCGCCGCGGCCCTCAGCTACCTGATCACCTGGTGGGCCGGACCGCTCGACCACCTCGCCGGCAACAAGTTCGCCGGCCCTACCTTCGCCACCCGCGACATCGTCCCGCTCGCCTACGCCGCGTTCGCCTTCGCCCTCGGCGCCACCGCCGGACTCCTACTGCGTCGCGCCGTGCCCGCCATGGCCGTCACCCTCGCGGTGTTCATCGGCCTCCAGATCCTGATGCCCACCCTCGTGCGCCCGAACCTGCTGCCCTCGACCACGCTCACGTTTCCGGTCAACCCGACCACCGCGCAGCAGGCCCGTGGCTTCTACACCAACAACGGCGGCGCGCAGATGTACCTCGACGGCCTGCCCATACCGCCGGGCGCATGGGTGACCTCCGCACCGCCAATCACCGACTCCGCCGGCCGGACCGTCGCCGCCAGCACCCACCTCGACTGCTTCCCACCACCGAACCCGAACGGAGGCGGAGGCACCGCGAAAGCCGGCGGCCCCGACCTCAACCAGATCGCCGCCTGCCTCGCCCCGTACAACCTGCACGAATCAATCACCTGGCAGCCCAAAAGCCACTACTGGCCACTCCAGTGGTACGAGACCGGAATCTTCGGCCTGCTCACCGCCGCGCTGTCCGGGTTCTGCTTCTGGCAGATCCGTCGCCGGCAGAACTAACCCACCCGCCGATCGGGTCGGTGCCTCCACCCCAGGGCACCGGCCCCGGCCGGCGAGGACGCTCACGGCCGACGTAACGCCGGCCAGGCGCTCGCTCGTGGGGGATAGCCGGCCAAGATCAGGGGTCAAGCCCACCACCGGCACTGCGACCGTCCTCCCCACTCCGTAGGGCAGGCCAACACAGTTCCGGCGGACGCCAGCTGCTTGATCTGTCACACAACCAACCGAACCGGTCATGCGAACCCAACGTCCCTGGTCATACACCCATAATCGATCTTGCCGCGCCTCATCTCGTCAACGACGACCCGGTGCATAGCCACTGAGCTGGGAATGTGATTCCGTGTCAGAAGATCGAGTGCCCCCAACGTGTCATCAGTCGAACCCAAACCTGCTGGTCACGGGTCCGGTGGTATCGGCTGGAGATCGTCATCGCAAGGTAAGGCGGGCGGGCTACTTCAGCTCGCCGGGGCCGGCTGATGAGTTCCGTGCGGGGTCTTGATCGTGTGTTGCCGACCAGCTGGCGAGCAGGCGCAGTCCGTCTTCGGAGGAGGTGCCCGGTTCGGTGCCGTAGGCGACCAGGCTCAGGCCGTCGTCCGCGGCCAGTTCCATCACTTCGAAGGTCAGCCGCAGCTCGCCGATGATCGGGTGGCGGAGGTGCTTGATTCCGGTGCGGTGGAGGCGTACGTCGTGTGCGGTCCACCGGGTGCGGGAAGTCTTCGTTGCGGGTGGCGAGTTCCCCGATGAGGTCGGTAAGCGCTTTGTCGTAGGGGTCGCGGCCGGCCTGCGCGCGCAGCAGCTCGACGGTGTCGTCGGCGATGTGGTCCCAGTCGGTCCAGAAGCCTCGTGCCCCGGGGTCGAGGAAGGTGAACCGGGCGAAGTTGGGCGGCCGGGTCGAGCCCGCGTAGATCGGTGCGAACAGCGCTCGACCAAGCTGGTTAGCGGCGAGGGCGTCAGTGCGGCCGTTCATAACCACGGCGGGCACATCGGTCATCGCGTCGAGCAGCCGCCGCACGTTCGCACGCACGCCCTGCGGCGCAGGCGGGCGACGCTTGCGCGCCGCCGGGCCGGACGCGCGGGCAAGGTCATGCAGGTGGGTGCATTCGGCCTCGTCCAGTTGCAGCGCGCGGGCGATGGCGTCGAGCACGCTGTCGGAGACCCCGGTGAGGTTGCCGCGTTCCAGGCGTGAGTAGTACTCGATGCTGACCCCGGCCAGCTGCGCGACCTCGTTGCGGCGCAGCCCCGGTACCCGGCGGCTGCCATAGGACGTCACACCGGCCCGCTCGGGGGTGATCTTGGCTCGGCGGGAGGTCAGGAAGTCGCGGATGTCGCTGCGGTTGTCCACGAGTTCAGGCTAGGCGGCTCCCGACGCGGATGGGGTGCCCTGGCAGTACACGTTTCACCGGTGACTGCCAGGTCGGCTGTCAGGCGCGTTTCATGGGTGTTGACCCGGTTCGCGGGAACCCGGGATGGGGGCACGGAACACCCAGCGGGTCTCCAGCGGATCATCATATTGAAGGGTAAAAGGGACATGACTAGCAAGAGGGTTTGGTTTGTCACCGGCGCCGGACGGGGCATGGGCGTCGATATCGCCAAGGCCGCCCTGGCGGCCGGTCACGCGGTGGTCGCCACCGGCCGTAACACCGAAAAGGTCAGCGCGGCGCTCGGGGCGCACGACGACCTGCTGGTCGTCCAGCTCGACGTCACCAGCCTCGACGACGCCCGGCCGGCCGTGCGTGCCGCCGTCGACCGGTTCGGCCGCATCGACGTCCTGGTCAACAACGCGGGCAACTTCTACGCCGGGTTCTTCGAGGAGATCCGCCCGCGCGACTTCCGGTCGCAGATCGAGACCACCCTGTTCGGCCCGCTCAACGTCACCCGCGCGGTGCTTCCGGTGATGCGCGCCCAGCGTGCCGGGCTGGTCGTCGCGATCTCGTCGACCGCCGGCATCGCGGGCCAGGAGTTCTGCACCGCCTACGCGGCCGCCAAGTTCGGGGTAGAGGGCTTCATCGAGTCGCTGGCCCCCGAGGTCGCGCCGTTCGGCATCCGCACGATGCTCGTCGAGCCCGGCTTCTTCCGCACCGAACTGCTCACCCCGGAGTCGACCAGCTTCGCCGAGCCGTCGATCGACGACTACGCGGAACGCACCAGGCAGACCGTCACCGCCTGGAAGGCGATGAACGGCCAGCAGGGTGGCGACCCGGCCAAGCTCGCCGCTGCCCTGGTCGCGCTCGCGAACCAGGATGAGCCGCCGCTGCGGTTCGCCGCCGGCGCCGACGCGATTGCCACCGTCGCACAGAAGGCGAACGACCTCCTGACACAGGCCGGCGCCCACCGCGAACTGTCCAGCTCCCTCGCCCACGACAACGCCACCGTGTCCGCCTGATCTCACCGTAGAAAGCGAGCTACCTGGTGAAATACCTCTCTCTGGGCCGACTGGACGTCTCCCGGATCGGTCTGGGCGCCATGTCGATGTCCGGCTACTACAACGTCGGGCAAGGCAGCGACGACGAGTCGATCCGCGCCATCCACCGGGCGCTGGACCTGGGTGTCACACTTCTCGACACCGCCGAGATTTACGGGCCCTACCGCAACGAGGAACTGGTCGGCCGGGCGATCAAGGACCGCCGCGACCGGGTTGTCGTGGCGACGAAGTTCGGCCTCGTTTCCCACTCAGGTGGCGGCCCCGGCGTCCTCGACAGCAGCCCGGCGAACATCCGCGCCGCAGTTGACGGTTCCCTGAAGCGTTTGGGCGTCGACCACATTGACCTGTACTACCAGCACCGGGTCGACCCGAACACGCCGATTGAGGAGACCGTCGGCGCTCTGGCCGAACTAATCGCCGAGGGCAAGATCCGCCACATCGGCCTGTCCGAGGCCAGCCCGGCCACGATCCGCCGCGCGCACGCCGTCCACCCCGTCACCGCGCTGCAGACCGAGTACTCCCTGTGGACCCGTGACGTGGAGGCGAAGATCCTGCCGCTGCTGCGCGAGCTGGGCATCGGCTTCGTGCCCTATTCGCCGCTCGGCCATGGCTTCCTCACCGGCCAGATCCGCTCCACCGACGACATCCCCGACGGCGACTGGCGCAAGACCAACCCGCGCTTCACCGGCGAGAACTTGCGGCGCAACCTGGCCATCGTCGACGAGGTCGAGGCCATCGCCGCCGAGGCCGGCGCCACCCCGGCACAGATCGCGCTGGCCTGGCTGCTCGCTCAGGGCAACGACATCGCCCCGATCCCCGGCACCAAGCGGGTCGCCCGCGTCGAGGAGAACACCGCCGCCGACGCCATCGAGCTCAGCGCCGCACAGATCGAACGGCTCAACAACCTCACCCCGGCCGCCGGCGAGCGCCACGAGGAAGGCGTCATGGCCGCCATCGATCGCTGAGCGACAGCGCCAGGCGGCAGTGTGATAGCGACTGGCTGCCCACGAGCTGTCACATGACCAAACCGAACCAGCAAGTCGAACCCAGCACCGCTGGTCAGACGATCGAAATCGATCTTGTCGCCCATCAAGAGCCACTTCGACTTCCTCGCAAATGGCCCCTTAGCTGGGAATGTGATTCCGTGTCAGAAGATCCAGTGCACCCAACTTGTCATCGGCCGAACCAAAACCTGCTGGTCACTGGCCCGAAGGTCTCAGCCGGAGATCGACACCGCAAGGCGAGACGGTCTGGCTACTTCAAGATCTCGTCGGAGGAGGCCGCGAACATCTAAAGTCGATGCCGGATCCGCATCGAGCCCGGTACGCCCTGGCGTGCCGGGCTCGCGTGTTTGGCGGGTGCGTCGGCCACTAGGCCGTGCTTGGGTGGGGTCGGCTTTCGAAGTCTTGTGCACCTGGGCCGCCCACGGACTCGGCCTCCACGCGGCCCACAACGGGCAACCTCGATCAGGCCCTGACCCATCTCGCCGACGCCATCGAACGCAGCCGCCCATCGCGCGACGGCCACCTGTGGTCACGGGCATGGGTTCTGATCGACGCCACCCGACTCGCCCGCCACAACAGTAGTGGCTCACCGACATGCTCATCCTCACCCGACTACGCCTGCGCACTCCGGACCAACCCACCCAGGCCCCAGACGAACCCTGGCCTCTGCAAGATCAGCGGCCGTACTTACCTCTGCACTACAACGAGTACCCCGACACCAGGCAGAAGGCTCCGCTCTAGGCTTCGATGCGTGGCGGGCGGCGACGGATCGTGCCGATGGCACCGCCGAGTAGGCCGACCGCGCCGAGGACGAGGGGGTACATGACCATAACGGCGATGATGCCGCTGCCGATGGTGTCGCTGAGGACGAAGCTGGCGACATCGGGGAAGCCGCTGTGCGGGTATTGGGCGATGTCGTAGGGCGAGGTGAGCGTGTACCGGTGCAGTGTCATCACCCGCAGCAGATCGAGGGTGAAGTAGACCGGTGCGCTGACCATCGCCGCGGTCACCGCGGCGCGGGTGCCGACCATCGGGTTACCCGTGGTCCGGGCGGCGCCGATCGACGCGAGCAGGGCGGCGACACCGCCGACCGGCCACAGCCACAGTCCGAGTCCTTCGATCGTGGCGTGGCTGGGTAGCAGGGCCAGCCACGCCGCGCAGGTGGCCGCGGCCGCGCCGAGGCCCCACCACAACGTGCTGACCGGTGCGGTGCCGATAGCCGGGGCCAGCGCGAGATAGGTGCAGAGCACAACGGCGAATGCGATGGCGTACAGGTGTGTGGAGTCGGACACGGCGGCCGGGTGATCGTCGGCCACCGCCACCACGACCGCGATCGTCGAGGTCACACCGGCGACCACCATCGCACCGATCAGCGCCGCGACGGGACCGGGTCGCTGCCAGCGCAGCGCCACGCCGGTCGCGATGATCGTGAGGAGTACGCCGAGCGTCCAGGTGAAGACCTGCAGCTCGGGTACCAGTCGAGCGGCGGCGAGTCCGGCGCCGACGGCCGCGACCGCGGTCACGACCGCCGCCACCTGGCTGCGGCCACGGTGTTCGGGTGGCATCAGGGCCACGGCGGCGGCACCCGCCGCGAACCGCCAGCGTCGGGCGTGCCCGTCGATCGCCGGAAGTTCGGCCATCATGGCGTGCGCCCACTCGCGGCGGCCGTCGGGAAGCAGGCGGGCGGCTACCGCGACGATGCGGGCCGGGCCATCGGATGGCTCAACCCGGCCGGGCTCCGCTGGAGTGGGTAGGCGGTGCCACCGCGCGAGGTGCACGGCGCCGGCGATGAGGCCAAGTGCGGCCAGTGCCAGGATCATCGGGCACCGTCCCAGTTCAGCCGGGACTGGCGCAGGGTCGGGCCCAGCGCGGACGCCGACTCGGTGGCCTCGGCGGCGAACTGCTGACCGGCACCGGTCAGTCGGTACAGATGCCGGGCCGGGCGGCCGGCCACCCGCTGGGCCTCCCAGCTGGTCTCCAGCAGGCCACGGTCGGCCAGGCGGATGAGGATCGGATATATCGAGCCGGCCTGCAGGCCGAGTTCGGTGCACAGCTCGTAGCCGTAGCGCCAGCTGCCGGGATCGTCGGACAGGGCGCGCAGCACTGCGAGAGTCTGGGCGGACGGACGTCGAGCACGCTTCACCCGGTAACTCTATATAGCGAGAACTCCACTCGACAAGCACGTCACGGCCCCTTGCCAGATGAAGTCTTGATACATAGAGTTCCGGCGTGACTGACGATGAGGTGATCGTGGTCGACCGCCTAACCAAGCGGTTCGCCACCGATGTGGTCGCGGTCGATGACCTGTCGTTCACGGTGCCGGCCGGCCGGATCGCCGGGTTCCTCGGACCGAACGGGGCCGGCAAGACCACCACGCTGCGGATGCTGCTCGGCCTGGTCCGGGCGACCAGCGGAACCGCGACGGTGCTCGGCCGCCGGTACGCCGACCTGGCCCGTCCGTGGGAGACGGTCGGCGCGGTGCTGGAGTCCTCGGCCGCCCATCCCGGCCGGACCGGGCGTAACCATCTGCGGGTGCTGTGCACGGTGACCCGGCTGCCGCACAGGCGGGCCGACGAGCTGCTCGACCGGGTCGGCTTGACGGGCGCGGCCGACCGCAAGGTTGGGCAGTACTCGCTGGGCATGCGTCAGCGCTTGGCCCTGGCCGCGGCGCTGCTCGGCGATCCGCCGGTGCTGATTCTCGACGAGCCGGTCAACGGGCTCGACCCGGACGGCATCCGGTGGCTGCGGCAGTTGCTGCGCGACCTCGCCGACGAGGGCCGCACGGTCCTGGTCTCCAGCCACCTGCTGACCGAGGTGCAGGTGATCGCCGACCACGTTGTGATCATCTCCGCCGGCCGGCTGGTTCGGCAGGGGCCGCTCGCCGACATCCTGGGTATCGTCGCGTGGGTTCGAGTGCGGACACCGCAGCCTGACGTGCTGACCGAGGCGCTGACCGCAGCCGGCGGTGCGGTGACGACCGGCCCGGACGGCGCACTACTGGTGGCCGGACTGTCCCGCCCGGACATCGCCGCGACGGCCCGAGCCGCCCAAGCCGACATCTACGAACTGGTCGAAGCCGGCCCCGACCTTGAGCAGGTATTCCTGGACCTCACCACCAACCAGGGGGAGACATCATGACGCTGGTCCGCGGTGAACTGCTCAAACTCCGGACCACGGCGGCCGGCCGATGGCTCGTCGTCGCGGCGATCGTGCTGGCCGCGCCGCCGCTGTTCTTCAATACCGTGCACGCCGGCCTCTACAGCAAGCCGTTCAACGACTATCTGATCGCCAGCGGCAACCGCGGCATCACCGGTCAAGGGCTGGAAAACCTGCGCGGGGCCTGGGAAACCAACCACCCCCTGGTGTACGAGGCGGCCGACGTCTACACCTCCGGCCAGTACCTCGGTGTCCTTTGCCTGTGCCTGCTCGGCATCCTGATGGTGACCAGCGAATTCCGCCACCAGACAGTGACGAACACGTTCCTGGCCACGCCACGGCGAACCCCGGTCATCGTCGCCAAGGCGGTCGCCGCGGTGGTCGTCGCGGTCGCGGTGTGGCTGGTGACCACCATCGCGTCGGTGGCAATCGGTGCCACCTACTTCCAGAGCCTGGGCCGCGGCACCGGACTCGACCGCGCCGACGTCCAGCGGGCCATCGGGCTCAACCTCGCCTCCTACACCCTTTGGGCTCTACTGGGTGTCGGGCTCGGGGCACTGATCCGCAACCAGGTCGTGGCCGCGCTCGCCGCATGCGCGGCATACATGATCGGCACACCGCTGGCCCGGGGCATCATCGGGCTCCTCCACCAGTACGTCCTACACCACGACTGGGTCCTATCAGCGCAAGTGGCCGTACCGGCCGTGGCGTCCACCGTGATGCTCACCCCCGGGCCCGCATTTCAGCACGCCCCGCCCGCATGGGTGGGCGCAGCCGTACTGATCGGATACGCACTGCTCGCCGGAGCACTCGGCGCCCGCATGCTGATCCGCCGCGACATCACCTGACACCCGGGCGACCCGCCCCATCGTGTGGCCAGGTCGGTGGTCGATGGTCTGTCACACGGCGAGGCCGAACGTCCATAAGAACCCGAAAATCCCGGGTCAACCGCCAGCGGGATGATCTCGGAGCCCGAACCGGTCGGGGCCCCACTCCGTAGGGGTCGGCCAACGCAGTTCCGGCTGGCGCCGGCTGGCTGATCTGTCACACAACCAACCGAACCGGTCATGCGAACCCAACGTCCCTGGTCACACACCCCTAATCGATCTTTCCGCGCCTCATCTCGTCGACGACGACTCGGTGCATAGTCATTGAGCTGGGAATGTGATTCTGTGTCAGAAGATCAAGTGCGCCGAACTTGTCACCAGTCGACCCAAAGATGCTGGTCAGCGGCCCGGTGGTGGCGGCCGGAGATCGTCATCGGAAGGTCAGGCGTTCTGGTTACTACCAGAACGCCTCGGGTTCTCCAGTAGACGTCGAAACTCCGTAGCCAGCAGATTGTCGAGTCAAGCCCGGCGTGGACGACCAACCGGTGCGCCGCCGTCGACGACGTGCCCGCCGAACGACCGACCCTGGTGCCTCAACGCGCCGAACACATCTACACCAAGATAGGCGTAACGAGCCGAGCCGCCGCAACCCTGTTCGCATCCCAACACGGCCTGGTCGGCGCATTCGAGGCCGAACCACGGGCGCACACCGACCACGGCTGACCCCGCCACGGCGGCACCCGATGCGGTTCCCACCGATACTCGGGCTGCTACCCGTGTGCCGTTCGGGTACGCCCTCACCAGTAGGACTCGGGGCGCCGCAGCATGGACGCACAGATCTGTCACACGACAACCGAACCGGTCACACGAACCCATCCGCCCAGGTCACCAGGCCCATAGTCGATCTTTCCGTGAATTGGATCCGATGTGGAGACTGTATTCCCGCTGGTCAAATGGCCCGTGTGACTCCGTGTGACAAGATCCAGTGCCCCTGGTGCAGCGTCTTTCAAACGCCCAATTCATAACAGAACTGGACAAGATCTCCCGGAGTGGTGGCCAACCTATATCTGTGCGTGTGCGGCAACTTCGAATGTGTCGCTGTGGTTGCGGTAACGAAGTAGCCGGTCAACGCAAGTTCGTTAACCAGGGCCACTACAGCGTCTGGCTAAGCCGCGAGCGGTACTTCGGAAAGAATCGGCGACCTGGAGTGTAACCGTGCGGGTCGCCGATTCACACGATTGCTTACAGCAGCCAGCCGATGTCCTTGATGAGTATGCCTTCCGCCGCGAGCAACTTGATGAGGTTGTTCCCCGTGGGATTGGTCAACCATCGGTCCAGGTTGAGCTTGGCCTGTTCGGCATCCTTCATGAGAGCCATGAGGTGCCACGCAACGGCAAGCAGGCCGGCCACCTTGACAAGACCCTTCGATTTCATGATTCCTATCCCTTCTTCGAGGCCAGGTAGGCAACAGCAAGGACCGCCCCCAAAGCGCCGGCGAATATCAACATTTCCCGCTGGTCGAGCGTGGTGGCGGTTGAACGCTCCGGTGCGATGAGGCTGGAAAGCGTCTCGCCGCAGTGCGGGCACTGGCCGACCGCGAACAGGTCGTTGCCCGTGATCGGCTCTTTGCACTTCGGGCAGGTACCCACTTTGCGGTCCGCTTGGTGGGCAAGGTTGTTCAGCGCGGCCAGTTGGGCGCGCGCGGCCTGGAGGTCCGCCTCAACCCTGGTCTTCTCGCTGGTGACGGTTGCCAGGTTCGCCTCTAGCTCGCGGATGGAACGTTCGTCTGACACAGCCGTGAGCCCGCGGTCGAGCAGCTCGGCGATCGCACCCGTCAGCGTCTTCCCATGCTGGCCGGCGTAGGCGTCCGCAGCTTCCTTCAGCTCGGCGGGTACGCGGGCGTAGATCACCTCGGTTATCATGTTAGAGATGCTAGCGCAGCGTAAGGATCACTAGCAACCCGCTTGCAAGGGCCCGGGACCAGCGTTGCTCGTCCGGCAGTCCACCGAGGGCGCGCGTTCGGCAGATCCGGCTTAGGTACCGGGGTGCTGACGACGGCGAGCTTACGACTCAAGGTCCACTACACCAGTTCACCTCCGGGTCTGCTGGGCGCACGAAGGCGTGAGGCTAGGCAAGGCTGAGCAACAGGACTTGATCGATACGTCCCGGCGTGGGGCAAACGGTACGCGTGCTGGCCAGGCGCTACGGGTGTGAGCGAAAGCTGCGTAAAGACGACGCTGTGGCGGCACGGTGTTGGGCGACGAGATTGGTACTAGAAGCAGGCTCCTGCAAAAGTCGGTATGGAGCGCGCAGATTATGGAGCTTTTCGTACCTTCTCAATTTTGAAACGGATCATCAAAGTGCCATTCGCGTCTGCGCAAATGTCGTGACTCCGCACCCGACTTGCCCGACCGCTCAACATTGACTAGTCGGCCGAACGAGCAATCTTGGTAGGTCGAACAGTCAGTCAATGCACAACAAAGGGGCAACACTCGACTCGTGTGATCGTTATCGGCGCGACCGGGCCACACCGGAATACTCAAAGTCAGATCTTCTCATGGCGCTGACCAACCGATCTAGTGTCGTGTGATTCTGTTTCCGTTACCTATTCATGACCATTGATCAGCATGGTTGTGATGTTGGGGGTCCATCATGGTCTGGTGGTGTTGTCGGAGGCGCAGGTCGCCGAGTTGTGGGCGCTGGTCAACGGTCGGGATGTGTCGGCCGTGGTGTCGACGCGGGCGCGGATTGTGTTGTGGCGTAGCCAAGGCCGGCGGCGTAGGGACATTGTGGAGTTGGCGGGGGTGTCGGCTCCGACGGTGGACCGGTGGCTGGATCGCTACCGGCAGCAGGGTGTGGCGGGTCTGGTTGAGCGTCGGCGGGGTGGGCCGCGCGAGCAGGTCACCGGCGGGCTCGGGCGCGGATCCTGGCGTTGACCCGCACGTCCCCGCCCGCGAGATGGGGATCTCGCACTGGTCGGCCCGGAGATGGCGGCGCATCTCAAGCGCGCCGACGGCATCGTGGTGTCGTTCAACTACGTGGCGAGGGTGTGGCGCGAGAAGAAGCCTGCCCCGCACCGTATCGGCACCTTCAAGCTGTCCAAGGACCCGCTTTTCGCCGACAAGGTCGCCGACATCGTCGGGCTGTATCTGGACCCGCCGGGCGGGGCGGTGGTGCTGTCGATCGATGAGAAGACCCAGATCCAGGCTCTGGATCGCACCCAGCCACTGCTGCCCGTCGACTTCGGTAAGACCGAGAAACGCACCCACGACTACAAGCGGCACGGCATCACCAACCTGTTCGCCGCCCTCAACGTCGGCCACCGGCGAAGTGGTCGGCGAGTGCACACCCAGCCGCGACGGCGCGAGGTTCCTGGCGTTTCTGAAGAAGGCCACCAAACCCCACCGGGCAAGGAAATCCATGTGGTGCTGGACAACCTGTCCACCCACACCACCCCCGAGGTGACCGCCTGGCTGGACGACACATCCCAACGTGCACTTCCACTTCACCCCGGTCGGCTCCAGCTGGATCAACCAGATCGAGACCTGGTTCGGCATCATCACCCGCCAGTCGATCCGCCGCGGCACCTTCACCTCCGTCGACGTCCTCATCCGCCAGATCCGCGACTACATCGACACCTGGAACACCAACCCTCAGCCCGTTCACCTGGACCGCCACCGCCGACGAGATCCTCGCCAAGGTCCGCCTCGTCCACACCAGCATCAAGAAACTCGTCGACAACAACACCAAGTAACGCCAACAGACTCACGAGACACTAGCAACATAGCGCTGGATCGGGGACGAGATGAGGCCACCAAGAGGACAGAACTCACGCTTCACTCTTGACAGCAGCAGACCCATTGATGACAGTAGGTGACTGCGTCATTACGGCCCCCACTTAGGTGGTGACTAGAGGTCGCGTACTCGATCAAAGGCGGACACTGTGGATCTCGATAGACTGCTAGACAAGCCGGTGCTCAGGCAGTTGAGGATGGAGTCGCCACCATACGAGCGGTGGTGTTCGTCGGCAGCGTGGCTCTCAGCAGTGTCGTCCTAATCATTGCGGCCGCTCGATACTTTGCAGCGTCCCCGAAGACAGCGATCAGTCTTGCGGTGCTCGTGGTCGTCTTGCTAGCCGTCTCTGGCTACGCCTGGCACTACGTCAAGCGCGTGTACGATCCCCCGTTCTACGAGATACTGGATCTTAATGGCCACCTCGTCGTTGAGCGCGCCAACGGTCATCGGCGGTACACCTATGAGCGGCGGCAAACGATCGTAGCAACACGAAACGATCTTCGCTTGATCGAGTTCCGAGCGCACTGGACGGGCCAGGGTCGCTCTGGATCTACGCGGGTGGAGTCGCTGCGACCCGAGCACGCGATGCTCGATGGTCGACGAGCAGAGTCAGACGGTAGAGTTCACAGGTGGATTTACCCGCGCAGGCCGCTGAAGCGCGGCCAGCCGGTCGACGTCGGCATCCGCCAGGTCCATGAAGATGACCTTGAGGAGCAGCTTCCATATTTCAGGGAGGGTGGAGGTCGGTACAAGACCAACAGAATCACGGTAACGGTCTGCCTCCCTCTCGACGAGCATCTGCCAGACTCGGTCCGCGGAGTCGTATGGAACAGTCATCACTCAGCACAACAGAGTGCAGAGGTCGATGATCTGGTTGTTCAGCCGCGTGTCGACCGGGCCACAAGCACCGTCGACTATACGGTGACGGTCGACAAACCAAGGGCCTTCCATTCGTATGGCGTCGAGTGGACTTGGGGACGCCAGCCCGGCTAATGGGTCCCCGCGTGCTAAAATGATCATGAAAGGAGACTTCTATGGGTGGCGACTGACGACTAGCAGACCTTCCTGCCAGGTGCGCGAGCAGTCATCAGAAGATCGTGGGAGCCCTGCGTCACCTCAGCGCAGCGGCCGTAGGAGTCTCGCTACTCTTCAGTCTCGTTAACCAGACAAGGGATAGGAAACCGTGGGCTCCGAGGTCTCGGAGCCCACGGTATGGTTTATGCCTCGCTTACAACGAAAGACAGCGCCAAGTCTTAAGGGCGACCAGGACGTATTGTCAGGCAGTAATGATATTCAAATTGATCAGCCGATAACCCATAGCCTCCGTACTGACATTGAAGGCGCGAGCAACGCGGGCAATGAGATCATCGCGTGATGCCGCCTCGGCCAGCCCAAGTTCCTTTTTTAGTTCCGCGACAATAAGGTCCCGAGGCATGAGAATAGCGGCTGCGAAACCGTTGGCCTCGACCTCCTCTCGATCTGTTCCTAGACTCGACTTGTCGTCGCGGTTATTGATGAGCATTGAGTAGTCAGTTATTAGCGGCTTGCCCTTATGTAGCAGTAGATGGCCTAGCTCGTGCGCGATAGTAAATCGTTGTCGCCTGGGGCTGGTTGCGGTATTGACACCAATGATCCAGCGTTCGCCATCTCTCAGCGCAAAGCCCGACTCGTAGCCAGAGTAGTGATTGCGAGCAATCAAGGCGCCTTCGTCGATGGCGATGTCCTCAATGGGGACGGGCGCAGCCGTTATGTTGTGCTTTTCGATAAGTTCGGCGGCGAGCCGTTCAATCTTTGGGGACGTCATTTCAGGTCCCCTTTGGTGGTGGTAACGAGCTTGGCGATTGCACCCTGCACGAACTCGCGCATACCTTCGTCCGATACCGTCGATAGATGCTCGGCTAGATCAGGAACGTGCAGCAAGTCCTTGAACAGGGGCTGTCCGGGCAGCAGCGCACTCGGCTCCACTTCCAAGACTTCAGCGATCCAAACCAAGAGGTGGAGAGGGATGCGCTGACGGCCGGCCTCCAGGTTGGTGATCGAGGAGCGAGTCATGTTGACGGCGTCCCCAAGCTGACTCTGCGTCACTCTAGCGGCCTTGCGTGCGTCGCGGACGCGGCTGCCCACCTGGCCATAGAAGTGGTCGATCACACGCTCAAAATCATCGGCCATCTAAGCCCCTGCTCCCCGAAAGGAGGAAGCCTACCAGGCCAAGGTTTGTGTGGCAAACGTTTCGTTGGGTGCCCGCCGCCGCCCTTGACAGTGACCAGGCCGGCGCGTAGCTTCGGTTGCGTTGTTTACCCACTGCCAACGCGATGACAATGCCGCTGTCATTGCGTCCATCAAGTCTGGAGTCTGTCAATGGCCAAGAACACGGGGCATGGATCACGCCGAGGTGCCGTCACGAGTCGTAGCCAGGTCCGCAATCCCAAGACGGGCGAGTGGACTAAACGCGACGCCGGTACCGGGCTGTTCATGAACGGTAAGAGCGACGGCAAGCCCTTCAAGGGCGTTCGTAAGGAGAAGTAGGGAACTTCATGGTTGCGAAGCGTAAGATCTACCGCGTTGTGCCGTATGGCTCACAGTGGCAGGTCAAGCACGACGGGCGGGTGTTGTCCACGCACGCCACTAAGGATGCCGCTGTTCGGGCGGGCCAGGCGGTGGCGAAGGCGAATGCACCGAGTCAATTGGTGGTGCATCGGGCGGACGGCACGATTGAGTACGAGTACACCTACGAGTACGACCCGTACCCGCCACGCGGCTAGCAGTACAATTCAACAATTCAAACCCTCGTTGCCCCGATCGATGTGGTCGGGGCAACGGCCTTGTTGATGTACTGCTCCACATCACAGGAGTTGGGAGCATGACTCCAGGAGTCTTCACCCCGAAATCGCCAGCGCGACGATCCCGGTCACGGCTTGGACGATCGTAAAGACCAGTGACCAAATCGCGATGCGTAATTCTGTCCGCTGTGATCGTTCGTGCGGCTTGGCGGGAGCATCGTGGGGAATGGGGGGCGACTCAAATACTGCTTCAAGGGCTGTTGCCCTGGCCGGCATGGGCACGGACGGTTCGAGCGGCACGATGGATGGCGGCTCTACGTGCACGAATCTAAGAATTGGATCAATCCATCTGTCCATGCCGAGGTACCTCAGCCAGGCGACCGGCTTCCGCCACCGGTGCCATCTTTTGCATCCAAGTACGACTCTGGCCTGGTTGGGACAGGGGCGACGGCGCTTCTTCGTTATCACCCGGCACGTCGCGTGTATCCCGAAGCCGACCCAGCAGAAGATGATGAATGCCCCAACCGCCAGCCAGATCAGCGTAATGCCGATGTTGCGAAGGACATCCATGTACGGGCATATTACCGGTTGCGAGTGATCAGCTTCGGACTGTTACTGTCGCGGATCGGTCAGTCCCCAGCAGCCACAGCTTGCCTTGGCTAGCTAGCCGATCTTGAGTCGCATCGCGTGTACCGCCTCTACCAACGGCTCCCACGGAAACAGCTCCGCGGCCGCTGGCCCCATGTTGGGCGTGGGCAGCGGGTAGATCTCGGGGTCGAAGAGGACGTTCACGCCCCAGGAGCGCAGTCGGGCGACGCTTTCCAGGAAGGCGGGGTGCTTGGCCAGGGCGGTACTAGGGGTCGGAACGGCGACGACGGGCAGGCCGAGGCCAATAGCCTCGTTGAGAAGCCCGAGGGCGAGCGTGTCGCTGGAGCCATACGCCCACTTGTTCATAGTGTTGAAGGTGGCCGGTGCGACCACCATGGCGTCGGGCAGGGGCAGGATGTCGGGCTCGTCGGGTTGCTTGTAGTCGTAGCGGACGACGTGGCCGGTCTGCTCGGCGAGCCCCGCGGTGTCCATGAACTTGAGGGCGGACGGGGTGGCGATGACGCAGACTTCCCAGCCGTCTGTCTGGAGCTGGGTGACGAAGCTCGGAAGGTCGCCGGCGGGCCGGCCACCACAGGCCACGACGTAGAGGACGGGACGCTCGTCGGTATCAGCCACGGGCTCTCCTGGTTAGTCGGTGAGGCCGATGCGGCCGGCGAGCGGCCGTAGTCCGGAAACGGCGCCGGCGCGCTCGCGCCTGAGCATGGTGCGGACGAGGCCGTGGACCTCGGGGCTGAGGCGAACCTCTTGCGGCGCAATGTCATCGGCGCGGAGGAGGGTGGTTGTGGCCGCGCCGTCCTCGCCCTGGAGGATGTGGCCGGTAGCGACATCAATCAGGAACTGGCCGCGTCGCTCGACGAGGCTGGCCGGGAGCTGGTCGGCGTCGACGTGGTGGCTGCGGCGAACGGCGTCGCGACCGTTGCGTAGCTCGACGGCGACCTGGACGCCGTGGATGGCGACGTTGGTGGGACCGAAGATGCTGTAAATATCGGCGTGGTCGATCTGAAGCAAACGACTGGCGGCGCGAGCCTCGCCCATGAGTTCCCAGGCGTCGGACTCGTCACCGTGGCGGGCGGCGGCCACGGCAGCGGTGAGGAGGAGCCCGCCCCAGAGGGCCAGGCTGCGTGGGGTCTGGACCTGACCGGGAGCGGTGAGGTCGGCGGCCTGGAGGGCGACGGCTTTGGTGTCGTTGAGGCGCTGGGCGGACAGCAGGACGTTGGCCAGGCGGTACAAGGCGGCGGCGGTGAGCACGGGATCGCCGAGGGCTTGCGCGGCTCGCACCGCCCGGTCGGCGGCGAGGAGGGCAAGCGATTCGTCGCCGAGCTTGCGCAGGAGGGATGAGGCGGCGTTGTAGGCGTGGACGACGACGCGGCTGGCTTGCTCTTGGTCGGCGGTATCTGCGTCGGCCGCGGTGGTCTGGGCATCCCGGAGCAGCGTGGGCAGGAGCTGACCGAGGGCGTCGTAGTGGGCGCGCTGGCGGAGTCGCCAGGCGGTGACGACTTGCCCCGCGAGCTGGAGTACCGGCACCGGCTGGCTGACGGCGGTACCGGCGGGCGCGAGCATGACGGCGCTGAGATCCCGGACGGCTGGCACCTGGGGCGCCGGCGGCGAAGAGGCGACGGCAGCGGATGGCACGAGCGTGGCCGTGACGGCTGCGCCCGTAACACCAAGAAAATCGCGCCGGTTCACTTCTTCGCTCCCGCTTGCCGCGCCACTGCTGGGACCGGTCGGCAGCGCGAACCACAAGTATGACGCGGGAATGTGCAGGACCTCGGCCCAGTGTGTGAGCCGGTCCAGGTGGACGAGCGGCGGGCCGGTCTCGATACGGCTGAGTTGCGTCTGGGTGAGCCCGACCCAGCCAGCAACGATTTCCTGGGCGATGGGGTGGCGGCCGTGGTATGGGTGGCGGCGGTAGGCGCGGATGAGTCGGCCCATGTGCCGAGCGGCGAGGGCGGCCTGGATCGCCGGGTGGTGCCAGAACTCGGGTAGGACGTTGGGCGCGTGGGCCACGCGATCCCGGCTGGAGGCCTGGCATGGGGCACAGCGACCGGTGGCGTTGTCGCGCGCGAGCCGGGCTCCGCACTGGCTGCAATGCGTCGGATGCATTGCGCCTGCGTGCGTCATGGTCCTGACCTCGCGTGCGGTGGCGGTCGGAACGAAACCGGTCGTGATCACGCCAGTCTATCGGGAATTGCGCATGATCTTGTTTTGCGAATATGCATCCCATGCATGATCCAGTACGCGCGATTGATCATGCCGCCTGGCCTGGGCGATGCCGAACATGGCGGACACGCACCGGGGCGGAATCGGGTGTTGTTGCCCGGTAGGTGCCTCGAGGGGGTAAGCGGCAACAATGCTCGCCGTCCCGGTGCTTCTGTCCAACCCAAGCACACCGCGAGGAGGACGAGCAGTGACCGGCACCAGCGCCGCGACGGCGCACTCGGAACCGCACCTGGATGACTACTCCGTCGACCTCGAAGCCATCCGCGACGATCTGCCCTACGCCCAGCGCGCGGTCGTCATCCACCAGGGCGAGGACTGGCCTACAGGTCGGTTGTGCCGCAACTGCCACGACCGCTATCCCTGCCGGTTGGCGCGCTGGGGCGTGGGCGTGCTGCAAGCCGCGGGCTGGACGAGCGAACGCATGGCCGGGCTCGTTAAGCGAGCCGAGGCGGGTGAGGTGCCGTGGGCGTAAAGGCTTGGGGTGCAATGGTTTCGCATGGTCGCTCGTCCACGCCTCTCGGCGTTAGCGCCGTAGGCCAGACCTGGTACGAGGTGCCGGGGTACGGCTTCGTGAACTGGACGCACGAACAAGTCACGCAGCACGCCCGGTACGTGTTCGGTTTTCACCGCCCCGGCCAGACCGGTGTGCGGGTGCGCATCGCGTGGGGCTGTGTGCCCCTGATCTGGCCGGGGCGGCGCTGCAACGTCTGTCAGACGCGGTGGCCGTGCCGGACGGGGCGGTGGGTCCACGACTGGCTGGGCGCGGACGCTGTGGCCGAGCGGAGCCGGGCCGATGCCGCGTCCTCAGCCCCCTCAATCTCTTGATCCATCCCCCTTGATGCCCGGAGGTACCAATGTCCCGCACCGATAGCCGTGTCGCGCACGGCGAATCGCCGCAGTGCTACGAGATCTCGATCCGCACCTGGACGACGGACCGCGATCTGGCCTACGACCTGGCCGTTCAGATCTCGGAGAACTTGGCCGACAACGACGAGATTGACGCCGAAGCAACCATGATCGGCATTGAAGAGGAGCCGATGGAGAAGCGGGAGCGGGTGTACCTGGAGATCGTGGGGTCGCTATCCGAGGCGCAGGTGACGAGCACGGAACGGGGGTGACGGCATGGGTACGTGAGGAGCAAAGCACTGCTTGGGCCAAGGACCAAGCAAGAGCAAAGCTGTAGCCCCAGTGGCCGCTGATTAGACGTGCTGTACGTCTTGCACAACGGCGTGCGCTGGGGCTACGCTCACGCGCATGATTGACCCGCACAGTTTCATGCCGCTCTATGTGCAACTGGCCGACGAGATCGCGGCCGACATCCAGGCCGGAACGCTGGAGCCCGGCACGCCCGTGCCGAGCGAGACCGAGCTGATGGACAAACACGGCATCAGCCGGGGCACGGTGCGGGCCGCGGTGCGGCTGCTACGGGAGCGGGAGTTGGTTCGCACGATCCCGGCCCGGGGGACGGTCGTGACCGGGCGGGCGTAGCAAGTCCGCCAGCGGCGTGAGGTTCGGTCAGAACCGTCACCCGAGACATGGAGGCCAATCCCGTGAAGGCGCGGAAGACGTCGACCCTGGCGGTAGCACTCATGGCCCCGCTCGCGCTGGGCGGTTGTTCTCAAGGGAGCGGCTGGCAGTCCGGCTATCCCGCGTTGACCTGCAACACGCTCTCGCCGTCCGTGCCGTACAAGACGGGCCTGCTGCCGGATGGTCCGGGCCGGTACCAGTTCACGATGCGGGCAGACGGTGCCGTGAGCTGTACCGGCACGATGGCCGAGATTAGCGTGACGGTTGAGCTGCATCATGCTGGGAGCGGCGTCTCGGGGGTAGCCGCCGGCGAAACGGTGACGTGCGCGCTGGAGTCGCGCTGCGCGGCGTTCGTGGAGTATCACCGGGGTGGGTTGGCCTGCGACAAGGCGACGCACTATGACGACTACGTCCAGCTCACCGTTGAGTTCAAGGCGCGGTCGTCCGATAGCCCGAATATGGTTCATAGCCGGGAGGGGCGGGGGGCGTTGGGCGATCTCAATAGATCGAGCCTGGCTGACTGCGTGTAGGAAAGCGCCAACAATCCTCTATCGATAATGTTTACCTCTCTTGACTGGAGGAGGCGACAGGACGCCGCGTGACGCTTCGGCGAACCATTGAATCCACCTATCGACGAATTCGTCGATTTCCACCCGCGCGAAGGGCCAAGCTCCAACGACCTGATGATGCTCTACAAGCATTTCGTCACTCATAATGGTTGGGGTCATACTATACGGCCGAAATATTCCGCTTCTCGATTTATAACGCGAATGGAAGAGCAGTCTCCGACCCGGGTCTCCACCTGCAAACCCGAGCTCGTACCACCTGTAGCATCCCGGTTCCTCCACATCGCAGAACCAAAGCGAATGGGCGCGTCCTCGATATGCGTTTGGTGCGTCCTTATCGTCAACGAGAACGTATGCCGACTGGACAATATCAAACGAAAGTCGGTTGGGCGTCCCGCCGCTACCTCCCAGCAGGTCCGAAAACTCAAGCTCTGCATGGCCTAGCGCTACTATCCAGCCTACAGCCTCGGAGACCCAAGAGTGATAAGTGAGCGTTGCCGTGTTGGTTGCTTCCATGATTGTTCGCTTTAGGGCGTCACTAATCTCGTAGTATTGTTCACGCGCTGCTTTCGCGAGCTCCGTGCTCACCGCCCGGCTTGATTGAGAGATCGACTGGAGACGAGCTCGCTCGGCGCGCGCACCAAAAATCTTTCGATCTTCCTCCAACAGCGCTGTGATACCGCGCCTCGGCTCCTCGCCGTCTCGTGTGAGTAAACAAGCTAGGATGTCTTGTGGCGTATCACGTGCCTGAGACGCTTTGATCAAGCACCTATCAATTAGTGTAGCCAACGCAGTTGAGATGCCAGGAATGGGCGGAGGCGGATCATGCAAGTGCTGGCGCCGCAGTTCTTCGTCATCTAAGCCGCGAAAAGGCCGCACGCCAGCTAGCAATTCATGAGCCATAACGCCGAAAGCGTAAACGTCTGTCGCGGACGTCGCTGTCTCGTGTCGCCACTGTTCGGGTGCGGCATACTGCCAGGTAAAAGAGCGCTTTCTAGTAGCTGTCGCAGTTGCCGCAGCTGCGTAGCGTGATACGCCGAAATCAGTTAAGCACCAGGCCCCGCCGTACAGCAAGATGTTCTCAGGCTTTATGTCGCGGTGAACGACGCCTCGCGATTTCATGCCAACAAGTGCCCCAGCAATATCGATGAGAATGGGGCGCACTTCCCCCGCGGTAAGACTACGACCGGCCTCGCCTACGTGCTGTCGGAGCGATTTCGCCGCCAAGGGCATTAGAAGCGCCAAGCTGTCCTGTGTCTCCGCCACATCCAGGACGGGCATAATATTAGGAAGCCCGCGAAGCTCGTTAGCGAGGAGCCACTCTCGTCGGGCTCCGGCTACCTTTTCGACCAATTTAATGGCCGCAGTATGACCGTCTGATTCCGCGATCCAGACCTCTCCGAATCCACCCGTGTCGTTGAGGAGCGCCCTCAAAGCCCATGATCGGCCGCCCACGAAGATGGTTCCCCTGCCGCTCATTGCTTCTCTGCTCACTTGCCAACCTCTAGCCGCGTGCGAGGCCAGGCGTCTTTAGAACGCTCGTTATGCGCCCGCGTCGCATGTCTGCCACATCCCGCAAGCGATCGAAGTTCGGGCCGAGAAACGCCGCCAGTTCGGTACGTGTGGTCGACTCACCATCTAGCACTGCTAGCAGTAGATGAATCTCGTTGACAATCGAGGAGCCATCACCTGCAGCCAGCTCCTGGGCGGCTCGCACCTCCGGCCGTTCGGCCCATTCGAACGACTGAAACGGACGGGTACGATCCGTTGTTAGTATCCGGGCTCTTTGGCCTAGCCTGATCTGCAACTGCTCTGCTAGGCCGGCTTCGACCTCCTCAAGACACTCGACAATTTGGCTGCTTGGCATATCGAACAATCCCAGCAGAAGATCGAGTGTGTAGAACGGCCGACTTCTCGCGGCGCACAATTCGCGTGCAGCATCTAGCGTCTTCCGCACCGCAGCTGACAACGGGATGAGGCTAACGAGCCAACGCGCGGCATCTTCGCTGCTAGGCACGCGAGCCTCTAGCAACAACGCTGAGAACGCGTCCGTCTGCCACACCCCTCGCCGGTGACAGCCCAACCAATCGCGCAGCCTCATCGTCCCTCATGCCACATTTGGCGAGAAAGGTATGCAGGCGCGTGGAGTCCCGAGCTAGGAGGCGCACAAAGGCAAGGATTGCACTGGCGTACTCCTCGTGGCAGCGCCGCTGTTGCGGTGCACTGCGCATTGCTCGACCACTACGACCGCCAAGGATCGCACCCGCCCGCTCCTGCCGTTGAAGAGGGCCAGGTTCGTCGCGAACGCCACGACCGGTATCCGGAGGATCTATGCCGGTCAGAGCGGCAGCAGCGCGCACGAAGATCTGACTCTCGTGAGTGTCCCGGGCAACCGTTTCCAGCAGAGTCCGCGCTGCGACCGGCCCGGGAATGCCACCCGCCGACGCCAACTTCACAGGCTCCAGCGCCATGAGTCCGTTGCAGTTGTCCAGAACTCGGTCGCCGCTGCCACGGCGGGCCAACGAGGCTAGGTTCCCCACCAACCCAGTCCGATCATCGGCCTGCGACATCTATGCCTCTTTCAAACGCAACGGTTCCCGCTTGGTTTCCTGCCAGGTGCTGTGCGCGAGCGATCTCACTAACCTTCCAATAACGTGCAGCTAGAGCCCAGAGGCTGGGCTTGGAAGCGTAGTACAGTCGGAGATCATCAGCTACACCCGAACAGACAAGTCTCGAATACCGGTCGGCTCCGGGCTGGCAACCAGCTTTTGGATCACTCGCGGGGTTGCTGCCGACGGCGCCAGTAGTGCTCGCTAACCGAGGTTCCATTAGTCGAGGAATCAGTTATCTGAATACGACCATCTGGCTGAGGAGCCAAACCCACGTGACGGCGAGAAATGGTGGTATCTGCATTTAACCCGTCTCGCGTTTTTTCGAGGTCGGGTACCGTCATCGTGCGCCCGACCACCATGCCATCGGAAGGGACAACTATACGCTCATCGAGCGTTGTCCCGACAGGCGGCGCTACAACTGCTCCATCGGCTGGGATTACTGAAGACAGTAGATACCATTCGGCGTTCCCTCCCCGGAACAACTCAAGCTTGCGAGTCCTTCGTCCCTGCCCGATGCCAAGTTCAATTGGCTGACCGTGCCATTCGAATACCCGGCTCTGCTCGTTAAGGCGCTCTTCGACGACCGCAAGCTCGGGGCCTTCAGGTCCGAATGCATGCCGCTCCAATGCCTTGAGGAGGTTCGTGTACGTTCGCTCGTTGCCACTAGCCGTTGTGGGAGGGGTTCGTTCGTACACGTTGCGCGCCATGTTATAGGCTAGTACGTTCTCGGCCTCGCCCGCTCGCTCCGGCTTGTACCGGATCAGCGCTTGCAATGCCCGATCTCTTCGCAGTTCGGCCAGGCTCAATGCCGGGTCCCAGCGTTCGTCGCGCGATGGGATTGCGGCATCGCTTAATCTTTCCAGGACGATCTCGTTCGTGTGCTCTTCCCTCAGGTTCGCAAGGTCAGGATTTTCGCCGTACTTCCTGACGAGCTCACGATACGCGCGCAAATTTGAATCGTACCCGTGTCGATCTAACTCGTATCCCGGACGATCTGGCGGCGGAGGTCCGAAGAGCTGCCTATATGCCTCGGCGTTATTGAACCCTGATTCCGATGAGCCTGGTTGGTCTTCTTCACCTGCGGCCATTGTATGCCTGCGATTAACAATTTTGATCTTAAGGCAAATTGTGACGCTTATGAAGGGCTTTTGTGCTTCACTCTGCCTACGCTGAGTGAAACATGAGGCGTTCCATACATTGGCCAACTATTCCAGCTATCGACCAATCGACCTGCAATCGGCCGCCAATCTGCCAAGTATGCGTATAGGCATCTTTTACAGCCCGATTAGGCTCATTGCATCGAGCTCAAAAGCATGTTGACGTAAGGAGGGACCCGTGGTGACGCAGCTACGCGAGAACGAACGAGTCGTTGGAAGGGCAGCCGCTCCGAAGAGCGAGCACGCTGACATTGAGTCAGCTGCGGGACAGAGCCGCTGGGTAGTGCGGCCGGGGACCGCGAAGGCAGTCGTCGAGGAACTGGACGCTGCGTACCGGGCGTCAGCGACGATCAACGGCGCGTTCCAGTTGGTACGAGATGTGCTGAACCAGACCTACGAGCTTGACTGTCAAGTTGAGTATTTGATGCGGCAGCGGGAACGGACGGGCGGCACAGGCGCGGACATGCTGTACGCCCGGCTGCTCCGCAAACAGGAGCTGTTCGACAAAGCGATGGAGAACGCTCTGGAGAATTACGGAAACCACGGCACCGATGTCCGTCGGGTCACGCGTTACGGCTACCTCGAGGAACGCGGACAAATGCGGTGAGCGATAGCCCGAAGCCGTCGCGCTGGCTGCATCAGGCGGTGGCGGCGGCCGTCATGGTTCTGGTCGTGGCGGTATCAGCTCGCGTGGCTTGGGCATTGCTCGGTCCGCTGGTTCCCGGATTGGTGGCGGCCGTAGGGCTCGTTGCTCTCTACGCCATCGTGTTCGGCACGTTCCGTAAGTAATTCTTGGAGCCCGGCTGCGGGCCCAACCACTCAACCCTTATGAATGGAGGACGGGATGAACCTTGCCCAGAAAAGGCCGCATTCGGATCGTAGGCAAGTTGGAACGCTACGAGCTAGATAAGCAGATCGACGAGCTGAAAGAACTCCGCCGTCAGCTCCGGCGGGAATGGCGGGATCGGCAACGGGTGGAGCACACCGAGGTGCAACCGCCCGCTGACGACAACGACTAGACGAGCACATGGCCGGGTGCGGGTGCAGACCCCACCCGGCCAAGGGAAGGAGATCATGACCTAGTTGGCGACCAAGCAGTACCGCACGATCCTGGCGGACCCGCCGTGGGACATTAACCAGCGGCAGCGTGGCGCGGGGCGCCACTATCCGCTCATGAGCCTGGACGAGATCTGCGCCCTGCCGGTCGATCGGCTGGCGCCGCCGGACGCCCATCTGTGGTTGTGGGTCACGAACAGCACGCTGCCGGTGGCCGAGCAGGTGATGACCGCCTGGGGCTTCTCGTACCGGAGTTGTTTGACGTGGATCAAGCCACGGCTCGGGCTCGGGAACTATCTGAGGAACCAGACCGAGCACCTGTTGCTCGGAGTGCGGGGGCGCGCGCCGATTCTGTTTCGTGGTCAGGGTTCCTGGTTTTACGCCCCGGTTCAGGAGCACAGCCATAAGCCGGAGGAGCAGTACGCCATCATCGAGCGCTGTTCGCCGGGGCCGTACCTGGAACTGTTCGCCCGCCGACGGTGGCCCAGCTGGGAGGCCTGGGGTAACGAGGTGGCGTCGGATGTCCGGCTCAAGGGTTGAGACGTCGCCGCGCCGGGACTGGTGGGTCATCCTGGGCCTGGCGGTTACGGCCACCTCGGCGGCAGTGTCGAGCTTCGCGGGCCTGCGGGGGCTGGCGGTGGTGGCGGGGTGGCCGGGGTGGCCCGCGCCGCTGTTGCCGGCCACCATCGACAGCTACGCCATGACCTCGGTTCGGATTTGGTTGTCGGAGTCGACTCGGTCCGTGCGGGCACGGCGGTTCGCCCGGACCAACGCCGCGGGCGCGATACTGCTGTCCCTGGCCGGGAACGGCGTCTACCACGCCATTGCGGTCGGGCTGCTTCAGCCGAGCTGGGTTGTGGTGGTGGCGGTCGGGGCAGTCCCGGCGCTCGTCCTGGGCCTGGTCTCGCACGCGGCCGTACTGCGGACCCAGGCGGACCCGCCCGACCCCACGTCCGTACCCGGACGGCCAATGCGGACCGAGGACGGTCCCCGGTACGGCAGCGAGGACGAGCTGCTTGCGGCGGCCCGGACCGCCGACCAGGCGTACCGGGCGCGGTACGGCCGGGTCATCACGCGGGACGTGCTGCGTCAGGAGTTGCGCATCGGCGGGTCGCGAGCGACGGCAGTGCTCAAACGCCTCAAGGCCGCCGACGCGTGATCGGGTCAAGTCAGCAAGTAGCACCGACGTCGTCGGCGGTTTGCTTTCACAGCGCCGTTCATTCCGATTGCCTGTACCGATTCCCAGGCATAGTCCCGTGAGTGTTCGGTTTTTATTCGGGATATTGCCTCAAGAACAAGTAGGACCTGAGCCCGTATAACTACCTGCAAAGAGCCAGTCTGGCGCCTGCGTCAAAGGCGCGTTCTTCAGGTCGTCTCTTTGCCACATTGCCAGTCCCGAGGCTGCGGCCTCGAAAGCCATGGAAAGGGGGTTCACGCATGAACAAACGAATACGAGTACGAGCAGTCAAGAAGGAGGAGCCGGACATTCGCCTGTACGTGCTGGCCCTCATCGCCTTGGCACGCCAGCTCCAGGAAGAAGAGGAGCGGCGGGCATCTGAGGTCAAGCTGCACCAACCTGCCGAGCAGCGAGAGGAGGCCAGTCATGAAGGAGCTTGAACTCCTTATCCTCTTTGCTCTCATGGGTCTGACGCTCATGGTCGGCGTGCTGCTGTTGCGGCGGGACAGCCACCGGACCTGGCAGCGGGAACTCGTGGCCTATGTTATGCGCTTCCCGCGCGGGCTCGACCCGGCGGCGGTTATCGCCTTCTTGGAGGGGTTGTCCGGCATCGTGGCGCCGCACTACGAGCGACCGTTCGTGGTGCGAGCCGTGACGTTCGAGACCAGCGCGACGCCGGCCGGCATCGAGCACCGCTTGGTCGTCCCGCGGTCGCTCGTGCACGTGGTGCTGTCGGCATTGCGAGCGGCCCTGCCGAGCGTTGGTGTCCGGGAAGACGCGGACCACCGACCGGAACGCCCGACGCTGGCGGCCGAGCTGGGCATGAGCGACCACGGGCGGACACTGGCCACGGACAAGGCGGCGACTATCAGCAGCGCGATTCTCGCCAGCCTCTTTCCGCTCGAAGCCGGTGAGCATCTCGTCGTGCAATGGTCGCTCGCGCCGCTCGGCCCGGTGTCGGTGGCGTCAGCAGGGACGCCGCGGTCGCTCTTGGTGGGTGTCGGGGACGTGTTGCGCGGGCAGACCGGCACCCGGTCGGTAGACCCGGAAGTCATGAAGGCCGCGCGCCTCAAGCAGGCGGCGCCGTTGTTCGCGGCCACGGCGCGGGTCGGGGTGACGGCGCCGCCGTTACGAGCCCGGTCGCTGCTGCTGCGGGTGCTGGCCGCCTTCCACACCGCCAACGCGCCCGGGGTACACCTGCGCCGGCTGTATCGGTCGAGCGCACGCGTGGGGCGTGCTCTGACCGAGCGCCGGTTGCCGCTCGTCGACTGGCCGTGCACGCTCAACGCGGCCGAGCTGGCGGGGCTCGTGGCGTTCCCGGTCGGCAAGGTGGCTCTGCCCGGCTTGCGGCTCGGTGGCGCCCGGCAGCTCGCCCCGGCCGCCGACATTCCATCGCAAGGCCGGGTGCTGGCTCAGGCGACGTTCCCGGGCGCAGAGCGGTCGGTGGCTCTGTCGGTGACGGAGTCGTTCAAGCACCTGCATCTCATCGGCCCCACCGGCTCGGGAAAGTCGTCGCTCCTCTGTGGCCTGATCGCCCAGGACATGCAGGCCGGACATGGGGTGCTCGTCATCGAGCCGTCCGGGGATCTCGTCAGCGACGTGCTGGACCGGGTGCCCCCGCACCGCCTGGACGATGTCGTGATCCTGGACCCGGTGGACGAGCTACACCCAGTGGGGCTCAACGTCCTGGCCGGTGCCGAGGTCGCGCCCGAGCTGGTGGCGGATCAGGTGGTCGGCATTTTCCATGATCTGTACCGCGCCAGTTGGGGACCGCGTACCGACGATATTTTGCGCGCCGCGCTGTTGACACTGGTCGGCGTGCCCGGCATGACGCTGGCCGAGGTGCCGTTGCTCCTGACCGACGCTGGCTTCCGCCGTCGCCTGGTCGGCCGGGTGGATGACCCCATCGCGCTCGGGCCGTTCTGGGCGGGATACGAGGCCATGACCGACGCTGAGCGGGCGCAGGCCATCGGACCGGTCATGAACAAGTTGCGCACGTTTCTGTTGCGCCGGCGGCTGCGGAACGTGCTCGGCCAGGCCGCGCCGCGGTTCGACCTCGACCAGGCGTTGGCGCAGCAGCGCATTATCTTGTGCCCGTTGAACAAGGGCCTGCTCGGCGAGGAAGCCGCCGCGCTCATCGGGGCGCTGCTCGTGGCCCGCACCTGGCAGGCGGTCCAGCGCCGCAGCGCCCTGGCCCCGGCCGACCGGCCGGTGACGTTCGCCTACGTCGACGAGTTTCAGAATTACTTGCGCCTTCCTACCAGCCTCGCCGATGTCTTGGCCGAAGCGCGCAAGCTCAAGTTCGGCCTGACGCTGGCGCACCAACACCTCGGGCAGCTCCCGTCTGACATGCAGAAGGCGGTGCTGGCCAACGCCCGCTCCCGCATCATCTTCCAAACCTCATCGAGCGACGCCGGCACCCTGGCCAAGGACCTCGTGCCCCACCTGACCGCCGAAGACCTACAAGGCCTGGCCGCCTTCGAGGTTGTGGCCACCCTCTCGACCGGGGGACGGATCGCACCGCCCGTCACCGCCCGGACGCTCTTGCCGCCTGAGCCGACTGGCCTCGGCGACACGGTCCGAGCGCGCTCGCGGGCGCGCTACGGACGGAACCGCGAGGAGGTGGAACAAGCCATCCGGGCGCGCCATGAGAGCCGGCTCGGGGCGGGCGAGCTGGGCCGCCAGGAGGTGCGCCCATGACGACGCCGCGCTTCCCAAACCCTTGCGAGCACCCCTCCGGTCGCGCTTCCGATCCCGTGGCGAAGCTGCACACCTTTGCCGAGGCCAGGACCGCTCAGACACCGAAATCTGCCGCTGAAAAGTTAGCCGTAGACACCGCTCGTAATACTCGCCGTGCCTACGTTACGGCTGCCCGACTGACGGCGCTGTCGTCGTCGCTGTCCGGGCGGGACTGGGCGATCCTGGCGACCTTGAACAAGCTGCGGTTGGCGTCGTCGGGGCAGCTGGAGCGGCTGTGCTTCGCGGGAGTCAGCCAGCGACAGGCCCGCCAATCACTGGCATCCCTGGCCGAGCGCGGCGTGATCGCGCGTCTGCCCCGCGTGGTCGGCGGTGTGCGGTCGGGATCGGCCGGGTACGTCTACACGCTCGACGTGGCCGGTGCCCGGTTGCTGAAGCCTGGCAAGCGGTTCCGGCGGCCGGACGATCCGGGCGAGCGCTTCCTGGCCCACGGGCTCGCCGTCGCGGAGTTGTACACGCGGCTGGTCGAGGCGGACCGCGCCGGCCGCTTGGACCTGCGGGACTTCGTGGCCGAACCGGCGTCGTGGCGGTCGTTCGCCGGACCGCACGGCCGGGCGGTGCTCAAGCCCGACGCGCTGCTCGTGACCCGCCTCGATCGCTACGAGGATCGCTGGTTCGTGGAGGTCGACCGGGCGACCGAGGGCGTGTCGGTGCTCGCCCGCAAGTGTGAGGTCTACCGGCGCTACTGGCAGAGCGGCACCGAGCAGGCCCGAACCGGCGTGTTTCCCCGGGTGCTGTGGCTGGTGCCGGACGCCCGGCGCTACGACGCGCTCATCGACGTGTTCGGCCGGCAGCCCGAGGTGGCTTGGCCGCTGTTTACGGCCGCGCTGTTTGACGAGGCGGTGACCCGCATCGCGCAGGGGGCTGGCGTATGACGGCCGTGCGCAACACCATCCTCGTCGGCGACGCGCTGACGAAGTTGCGCGAGCTACCGCCTTCCTGTGTGGACTGTGTCGTCACCTCGCCGCCGTACTTCCAGCTGCGGGATTACAAGATCACCGGGCAGCTCGGCATGGAGCCCACCGTCCACGCCTGGGTCGCCGATCTGCGGGCGGTATTCCGGGAAGTCGCCCGGGTGCTCGTGCCCACCGGCACCGTGTTCTTGAACCTGGGCGACTCGTTCAGCCGGCACCCCAAGTACGGCGCGCCCAACAAGGGCCTGCTCCTGGCCCCGGAACGGCTGCTGCTGGCGCTCGCCCAAGACGGCTGGATCGTCAGAAATAAGCTCATCTGGATCAAGACGAACCCGCTGCCCAGCTCGGTGTCGGACCGCTTCACGCTGACCTACGAGCCGATCTATTTCCTGGTCCGACAGCAGCGGTATCACTTCGACCTCGACGCTGTCCGCGAGCCCCACCGCACGCCGGCCGTCGAGCGCCAGTCCCGCCCCGACGATGGCCGCGCTGACGCGGCCGGGACGCTGGCCGGCACCCTGAGCGGGTTGCGCAGCGGCCCGGGTCGGCATCCCTTGGGCAAGAATCCGGGGGACTGCTGGCCCATCGCCACGCGCGGCTTCAAGGGAGCGCATTTCGCCACCTTCCCGCCGGAGCTGGTGCGCCGGCCCATCCTCGCCGGCTGCCCGGCCGTGGTCTGCACCCGATGTGGCGAGGGTCAGAAGGTTCGTACCGGCAGCCTGCCCTGCGATTGCCACGCGCCGGCCCGACGCGGCCTGGTGTTCGACCCATTTTTCGGGGTGGGCACCGTGGGGCTCGTGGCGCAGGAGTTGGGGCGGGACTGGCTCGGCATCGAACTCAATCCGGACTTCGCGCGGATGGCCGAGGAGCGGCTGGAGATCGCGCCCCCGGCCTTGCCTGCCGGACCCGAGGAGCGGGTGGCATGAGGCGCGGCTTCGTCGGTGTCATGCGGTCGCTTCGTCATCCCGAGCGCGGGATAGGCGACCGCACCAGCACCGAGGAGGTACGCACCATGACTGAAGGCACCCAGCCGGCACCGGCGGGCACCAAGACGCTCGGCGTGGCGCTGAGCGACGAACTGCACGCGCAGTTCGCGCTCGTGGCGGGACTCAAGAACCTGTCGCTCAAGGACGCCGTGCGTCAGGCCGTGGAGTTGTGGATTCAGCAGAGCCGCACCGATCTGGCCGAGCGGGCGCACGAAGCCATGGCCGAGATCGAGCGGGACGCGGCGCTGCGCCGCGACGCCTTGGCCGCGCTGTTTGGTCCGCAGACGCAGAGCGCGACCGAGCCGTCCAAGCCGACGAGTAGTAGGCGCGGCCGGGAATCCGCGTCGTAACCACCAGATGGGGGAAGGGGCAGCCACGGCTGCTCTTTCCCCCAGCCAACCCCATCATTTGGCGCTTAACAATTCGTCTATTAATGCCCGTCCGAAATGACGGTTTCTGCAAATATGAATTGCTATTGAAATCGATTCAGAATGCCTCATAGAATTGAAATAAAACGTCGATTTTGGCTCTATGCAGCCAAAACAAAGCACTAAGCCAAGAAGGGAGGCTTATTATGGCGAATAACATCGCACCAATACGCAAGATACCCGAGGGCGCCCAGCCAACTCGGGCAGTCATCTTCGTCCGCACGCGCAGCGTCCCGCACGACGCGGCGCGGGACCAAGCCCAGCTCAGGGCTCAGTTGTGTTGCTGCCAGCAGGTGGCGGAGGAGCTGGGGGCCGAGGTGGTGCGGGTGTATCTGGCGGTCGGCGGGGCAACCGAACCCCAGGTGTGGGAGTCCGTTGAACACCTGCTCCAGACGGTTGAGGCCGGCGGGATTGACTATGTGGTCGTGACCAGCTTTGACCGCTTGGCACGACGCCCCGACGACCTCGCCCGTCTGGCTCGGCGTGTGGCGACGGCCGGAGCCCGACTCGTCACCACGGCGGACCCGCGTGCCTCGTTTCTGGAGGCTGTGTCGCTCACCTGCCTCATGTTTGCCGCTGCGTCCAAGAGGGGGTCGCAATGAGCTTCAAATTGAACAGTTCGACAGTTCATGAAAAGGAGGAGGGTATGAACACATCCGAGTTGAACAACAAAATTCGTCAACCGGCCAATAACGAGGCGGTGGTCCAGGCGGCCGGGCACCTCGCGGCGCTCCGTACGTACACCAAGCGGGCCGTCATCTACTTGCGGGTGTCGACCAAGAAGCAGGTCAGCAAGGACGACGACCCAGACGGCTACTCACTGCCAGCCCAGCGGGAAGCCTGCGAACGCAAGGCTGACCAGCTCGACGCCGAGGTAGTAGAGGTGTTCGTGGATCGGGGCGAGAGTGCCAAGACCGCTGACCGCCGCGAGTTCCAGCGCATGCTGGCCTTTGTCAAGGAGCAGCGAGACATCGACTACGTCATCCTCGACAAGGTGGACCGCTTCGCCCGTAACCGCCGCGACGACGCCAACATCCTGTTCGAGCTGCGGTCGGTAGGCACCACGCTCGTGTCGGTCAAGGAGAACATCGACGAGACCCCGGCCGGGCAACTGCTGCACGCCATCATGGCCGGCATCGCCGAGTTCTACAGCCGCAACCTGGCCACCGAGTCGACCAAGGGCATGACGCAGAAGGCCAAGGTCGGCGGCACACCCGGCCGGGCCCACATCGGCTACCTCAACACGCGCAGGCGCATCGACGGCCGCGAGGTCCGGGTGGTGGTCGTCGATCCGGACCGAGCCCCGCTCGTGCAGTGGGCGTTCGAGATGTACGCCACCGGCGAGTGGACCGTGCGGATGCTGACCGATGCCTTGGACGCCAAGGGCCTCAAGGCGTTGCCCCACGGCACGAAGTGGTTGCCTGGCCCGCTGGCCGCGTCGAGCGTGGCGCGGATGCTGTCCAACCGCTACTACATCGGCAAGGTGATCTTTAAGGGCGTCGAGTACGAAGGCCGGCACCAGCCACTCGTGCCCGAGTCGCTGTTCGAGCGGGTACAGGAGGTACTGGCGGCCCACGACCGGGCCGGGGAGCGGCAGCGGGTGCACCGCCACTACCTCAAGGGCAGTGTGTTCTGTGGACGATGCGGCTCACGGCTATGCATCACGCAGGCCAAAGGCCGCTACCTGTACTTCTTCTGCCTGGGCCGGCACCAGCGCCGGACGGAGTGCACGCAGCCGTACTTGGCAACGGAAGCCATTGAGGCCGCGGTGGAGCGGCACTACCGGACCATGCGCCTACCGGAGCGGACCCAGGAGACGGTTCGGGCCGGGCTCCGGGCCGAACTGGACATGCAAGCCCGCCGGGCCGAGCCGGAGATCGCCTACGCCCGCAGCCGCGTGACCGAGCTGGACCAGGAACGCCGGCGGCTGGGCCGGGCGGTCGTCACCGGCGCCATCCCGGAAGACGTCGCCCGTGAAGAGCAGGCGCGCATCCAGCACGAACTGGTCCAGGCTCAGAAGATCCTCGCCACGTCGCAGGTGATCTACGCGCACATCGAGGACACCCTGAACCGGGCACTGGCGTTGGTGGGCCGGATCGACGAGGTGTACGCCTCGGGCGGGCCGAGAGTCCGGCGGTTGGTGAATCAGTGCTTTTTCGACAAGTTGCTTATCTCGGCCGACGAGGACGAGCCGCGCGTGGCTACGGCAGCGCTGCGTGAGCCATGGGCCACGTTGTGTGCGAGAGACTTCCATGCCCAGATGTCGGCTAGCGCAACGAGCCCCGGTCGTGATCTTGTTGATGAAGGTTTGACTATGAGGTCTCTGGTGCCCCCGGCAGGATTCGAACCTGCGACACACGGTTTAGGAAACCGTTGCTCTATCCCCTGAGCTACGAGGGCGACGGGCCCCAGGGTACCTACCAGCGGTCACCAACCAGCACCAGGGCTTACCAACCGTCCCCAACCAGCAGGGCGCCGACAGCGGAGCCCACATGGATGACACGGGCCGACGGCCGGGCCCGATTGTGGGTCCGCCGCCAACGGTCGCCGACGGTTACCAACCGTGCCCAACGCACTCGCTCGCACATGGATGACACCCAAGATCCACAAGTACGCCACAAATACCTCTTTGTCCGATATCACGCAGCGTAATATGTCCGGGAACCGCTTTGGCGAATATCGAAGCACCGCAGTGGTGGGCGGTCGCCCTATCTGTCGGCCGCCGATCATCCGCCCAGGCTTATTTGGCCGGCGTTCAGGATGAGCGCCTAGAAGTGGCTTGGCTTCGGTCACGGTGAGCACGTGAGCGGGCCTGCGGGCTTTCGCGTGCGGCGGCAGCGTGAACACGAAAGCGGCCGAACCCGCGTGACATCGAGCCGGCGTTGATCACGGAGGTGGCGGCCATGCTCACGGCGTCGGCGCCTCGCAGCACTCCGGTCCGTCGCTTGTGGACGATCGCGGGCGGTAGCCGCCAACACGGGTTGGCCCCTTGGCGGGCCCGGTTGTCGTAGGCAAGGCTAGGCACTCGCGGCAGGAGCGCACCAGGGTGATCACGTGCAATGCGTTCCCGCTACCCGGCGGGTCGCTGCTGCCCCAACGTGCCGACGCCACCGAGGTCATCGGCGCGGCGCGGCTAGGTGCGGTGACCATCAACGTTCACCGGGTTGGTCAGGCGGCTTGGGCGTGTGGGCGGCCCCAGCGTTGGTGGCGTTCGCTGCGGACGCGGGCCCGTTCTCGGCGTTGGGCGGCGATCGCGTCGGGGTGGCGGGCATTCGCGTTGAGCCAGCGCAGGTACGCCTGCAGGTCTCGGGCCAGCACGACGTGGTTGGGGTAGTCGGGAGTTGGCCATGGTGAACGCCCGCAGCGGCCCGAACTGCGCCTCGATCGGGTCGGCCCACGAGGTGCTGGGCGGGTGAGGCACAACGATGGGGCCGCAGCCCGTTGTGGTCTTATGGCGGATGTCATGCCTATGAGTCGTGCCGTGATCAACGGTCGCGACGGCCCGCCGCCGTCACGGCAGGTCGTGCTGCGCGCCGGCGAGGCCCGGGTGGTACTGGCCCTGCTGGACGTGCGGGGCGTGGACCGGCTGTGGACGTTGACCGGCCGCGGAATCCCGGTCAGGGTCGACGCCGGCCTGGAATGGGAGCATCGCAGGGTCACCGCCGGTCCGGCCGCCCGGTCAGTGCGGCTGCCCGCCGGCGGCATCGACGTAGTGGTCCACGACAGCCGCCTGGCCGGGCCTGCTGACCTGGACGCAGCACTAGAGCCAGACGGCGGCGTGGCCGCGGTCGTCCTCGTCGATAACCACCGTGTTGACGTCGTCGACCCGGTCACCGCCCGCGGCCGGGCCGCAGGCAGGCGTGACGGCGACAACAAGCCAGCCCGCCAGCGGCTTACGCGCGTGATCTTCGACCTGGCCGCCGCCTGCGTTGACGGCGGGATCGATGTACGCACCGTGTACTGCGGCCCCGCCATTTGGGACCTGCTGGGGAGCGAGGCCGTCCTGGGCGAGCAGGCCGCCGCCTGCTATGACGAACCGGCGATGCTGCGCGGCCGGTACGCGTTCGTGCGCGACGCCGACCTCGCAGAGGACGAGGTCCGCTTCGCCGGCCCACAGACCTTGTCCGGCTACCGGTACGTCGGAATGTGGCTGCCGGTGGCTCGGGCCTTGGCCGTCGGCGCCCCGACCGACGTCATGGCCGATCCGGATACTGTCACCCAGTACAGCCAGTTGCGCCGCGGCGGCACCGGCCCGGACGACGCCGCCGCGACCGCGGGAGCCGACGATGCCAGCTGGAAACGCCGCCGGGCCGCCCGGCTCGGCATCGACATGGACAACCCGGCCGAGCTGGTGGCGTTCGCCAACATCGGGTTAGCTTCGCGTTTAACGTTTGATCCGCTCTTGGCGCCCTGGAGTGGCTGATGGGGCGGCCACCTGGTCACTCTTTGAGTAGACGACCAAATCTGCTCGAAGGAGGACAAGGTGGCCACTTCCTGTAGTGTCTCCCAGCCGGCCGAGGTTGGCCAGGATGACCTTCGCCGGTTCCGCGCTGACTTCTACGACTGCCTGACCGCCCGCGCGGACGGGTTGTTCGAACTGCTCGACGGGCTGTGCTCACCAATCCCGGTGGCCGGTGTCGCGCATCTCACCCTCGCAGCGGGTAGCCGCCGCGGCCACGGCAGCGCCTACGCGGCCCTGTCTTGCGGCGACATCGACGCCGACATGCTCGACGACGTGTTGGCCGCCCACCGGCCCGCCGGCTGGCGACCGGACTTCGCCGTCGACGTCACGACCTGGGCGCGCTGCGACGCGGAATGCTCACCCGGCCGGGGCTTCTACTACCACCCGTCGCGGCACTCGGCCGGGCAACCCATCGTGGCCGGCTGGTGCTACCTGTGGATCGTGGGCCTGTCCGCGAGCGCGGACTCGTGGACCGCGCCGCTGCATACCCACCGGCTGGCCGTCGACGACAACCTCAATACCGCCGCGGTGGCAAGCGTCCATGCCCTGCTGGCACGGCTTGAACCCGGGCCGGTGATACCGCTGTTCGCGTTCGACGCCGGCTTCGACCCGATCCAACTGTCGGTCGGACTGTCCGACGTGCCCGCCCAGATCGTGGTGCGCGTCCGCGACGACCGTAAGTTCTTCACCCCGGCTCCACCCCGGCGGCCGGGGCAGGGCGGACGCCCGCGCCGCCACGGCGACCGGTTCTCTTGCGCCGCCCCCTCCACCTGGCCGGCACCCGACGCGGTACACACATGTGACGACGACCAGTACGGGCACGTTGACGTACGAGCCTGGCACCGGCTGCACCCTCACCAGCGCACCTACCGCGACCCGGACCAGGCCATGACCATCGTGGAAGCCACCATCATCCGGCTACAGGTCTCCCGGCTACCCGGCCGCCGCGACCGGGCCCCGAAAACCCTGTGGCTGTGGTGGACCGGACCGCCCGCCAGCACCGCGGACCTGGACCGGATCTGGCGGGCCTACGTCCGCAGATTCGATATTGAACACACCATCCGCTTCGCCAAGCAGACCCTCGGCGCGACCACCCCGAAGATCCGCACCCCCGAGCAGGCCGACCGGTGGACCTGGCTCATCCTCGCCGCGCTGACCCAACTACGCCTGGCCCGCAACCACGTCGCCGATCACCGCCTGCCCTGGCAGCCGCCACTACCAGCCGACAAAATGACCCCCAGCCGAGTCCGGGCAGGTTTCGCGCACCTACTCCCACGCCTGAACAACCCAACCACCTGGCCGAAACCCTCCAGGCCAGGCCCCGGACGACCCAAAGGCCGCACGTCAACACCCGCAACCCGCCACCCAGCAGCCAAAAAGACCAACACCAAGACTCATCAACAAGCCAAACGACGTTAAACGCGAAGGTTAAAGATCTTTCGTGATCAGGTTGTGGTGATTTGGAGGCCGGTGTGGGCCAGGAATGACCACAGCAAGGTGGGGTTGCGACGGATACGGGCGAGAGCGCGGCGGGTGGTGTGCCACAGGTCGGTGATGTCGGTGGCGGCGTAGTTGGCTAGGTCTTTGCCTTTGATCGCTGACCAGAGGGGTTCGACGGGATTGAGCTCGGGCGCGTAGCCGGGCAGTGCGACGGCCTGGAGCCAGTCGCGCTGGTCGGCGAGCCAGGTCTTCATGGCGGTGCTGCGGTGGGCGGGCAGCCCGTCCCAGACGAGGGTCACCGGCGCGTGGTCGAGCACGGTTGGTAGGCGTTGCAGCGCTTGGATGAGGGTGGCGGTGGTGTAGGCGCCGGTGGTGTGGTCGGTCAGCAGCCGCACCCGGCGCCCGTCGGGGTGGTAGCAGACGAACGCCGCGACGCTGAGCTGATCGCCGCGCCGCCAGTGGTGGTACAGGATCGGGGTCTGCCCGCGGGGCGCCCAGGTGGTACGCACCGGTGGGATCAGGTTCAGGCCGGACTCGTCGGCGCAGCAGATCCATGCCCCGCGGGCTCGGGCGGTTCCACGAGTTGGGTCCAGGTGTGTCCACGCCACGCGTCGATGGCCGCCTCGTCGCGTTCGAGGGCACGGCGGGCCGGTTTCTGCACGCTGAACCCCATCCGGTGCAGCAGGCTCCACACCACCGACGGGTACCGGTAGAGCACCCCGAACCGGCGGCGGATCACCGCCGCGACCCGCGCGAGGGTCCACCCACCGTCGAACCCGCACGCCGTCGGGTCGGCCTTGACGATCTCAGCCAACTCCGCCTGCTGCGCCTGGTCCAGCAGCGGCGGATGCCCGGGCTGCCCCCGGCTGCGCAACCCGTCAGCACCAGCGGCCAACCAACGCTGGCGCCACTTCCACACCGCCGCGGGCGTGACCGCCAACCGGCGGGCGATCTCCGCCTGCGGCACCCCCTCGGCGAACCACGCCGCGGCGGCCAACCGCCGCGCCTCGGCCTGCTCACGCTCGGCCTTCGAGTACCCCTGTGCCATACCACCACCGTTGACCAGCACAGACTCGAATCGCCTCACCCAACCAGGATGAACCCGATCACGAAAGATCTTTAATGTGGGCTTCGGTGGCCTTGCGCCGGGCGTTAAGCTGCTCGACCGCAGTTCTGAGGCCGTCGATTCCGTAGTATCGGCCAAGGTGCTCCTCCAAGCCAAGTGCGGTGGGCATGTCATGCTCTCGGTCGACCGCGGGCATGGTTAGGCGGGCGAGGAAGCTGGGCTCGGTACCGTAGGCACTGACCAGATGGTGGTCCAGTTCCTCGCGGGGTACGAGCGCTCCGTCGAGCCGGACGACAGGGACCTGGGCGGCGCGACGGGCCTTGCCTTCGATCGTTCTTTCAACAGAGAGGACGTGCAGGTCTGGAAGTTCGAGTTCGACAGTCGCGACAGCGGAGGCTGCACCCGCGCGGATCGCGCCGTGGCCACCCGACGCGATCCCGCCGAAGAGGGCCCACCGTGCAGCCTCAACCAACGAGGTCTTGCCCACGCCATTGGATGCAACTACGAAAGTCGTCCCCGCTTCGAACTCGATGGTGACGTCCTCGTAGCTGCGCCAATTCCTCAATGTCAGTCGCCTAATCACCGCGTGTCTCCAGGACGAGTTCGGCCAAAGCATCCTCTACAGTCTCGTTGTTGACGACGGCGACGACGAACCTCGCTACTCGTTCGTCGAGTTGGTCAGGAAGGTTCCCCCAGGCGGTCCGCTTTGCCGCCTGACGCGCCCGTTGTCCTTCGACGGTGATCTGTCCGATCGACGTGCCCGCGTGCCTTGCCGCGACCTGGTGGAGATCGGTCCTTCCGATACGGTTGCTTGCCCGTTCGATGACCTCCCACGCGGGTATAGCCCCTTCAAGGTGCTTGCATAGGGTGTCGACGAGCCCATAGCCCACCAGAGTCGCGGTTGGTCCCGTTAGAGAATCCCCGGAAGCTGGACGGCTGTGCGCATGTACGCCGTCGTGAAGAGCTGCGTTGGCCAGTCGTCTCGCGGGATGGCGACGGCCACAGCGTCGACGTCTGTCTCGACGAGGGTCATCGTCCGACACGCCTCAGCAATAACCCTGGCTTCAGGAAACGCCGTCTGGCTCCCACCGTGGAGTGTCGCTACGAGAATCGTGGTATTCAGGTACAGGATCTTCAAGATGCGTACAGCACGAACGTCGGTGTCGACGACAACCATGTGCGGCGCGAGGTCAATGAGCCGCACGCCCCACAGCCGCTCGCCGAGGCTTGTCTCGCATACGCCGCCTTCACCGTGATCGGAACACTCACCATCGCAGCACCCGTCGTGATCTACCTAACGATGGGCGACCGCTCAGCCCAGCTACTTGCCCACCTCAAAAACTGGATGAGCCGCCACAACGCCGTCATCATGTCCGTACTCTGCCTGGTCATCGGCGCCAAACTCATCGGAGACTCCCTCACCGGACTCACCCGCTGACCCGCCGCGGCAACACGCCACCATATAGAGCCGACCGCCACCCCGACGCCAGTCAGCCCACGCTTCGAGCTGCCACAACACCGAATCGTCGCCGCCGTTCTCGTCGCCACAGGACATCAAGATCTTCGGGCGTGGAGAGCCGAGCGTGTCCACACACTCAATTCGGCACGATGGGACGCCTGCTCGGTCCGCTCATGGTGACGCTGGGTAGCGCTCGGTCGGCGGTATGAGCGTGAAGGCGATCAAGATCTGTTGATGCGGTCTTGCAGCCACTGGCGAACCCGTGCGAAGTCGGCCTCGGTCAGGCCGACGTACGGGTCGACCCGGTGCAGCAACGCCGGGGCCGGGTGGTGCGCTGCGACCCATCGGCGGTCGGTGTCGGTGATCTCGTCGTCAAGCCACACGAACGGTTGCCCAGCCGCCCATTCGGTGAGGAACACTGTCTTCCAGTGCCGGCCATGCTCTGGCTGGTCGTCGGTGTCCGGCCACTCGACGACCGGCAGCCGGGGAAGGCCCAGCCGCGGCGCGACCACCTCGTTGGCCTCGCCCATCCAGGTCGTCGCCCACACCAACGGGCATCCCAGCGCCGAGAGCCGTTGCCCGTCATCGGGATCGAGCCGACCCAGGAGCGGATCGTCGCTCCCGTCGTCCGACGCTGTGAGAGCACCGTCCCGGCGAGGCTCGCTACCGACCGCCCGGGCCCGCAACGGGATCAGCACACCATCGACATCGAGGAAAGCCAACGGGCGGTGGGCCAGATCGAACATCACCTTCACCGTAGCGACGGCGCACCGGCCCCGGCACCATTCTCGTCCCGAGACAGCCGTAACGCACGCTACGCGCCATCGGATAGAGGACGTTTGAGAGAGTTCCGCCGCAAGGCGTCGTTGTCACCAAGCCCGACGTGGTGGCGGCACAAGGTGCCGGAGCGATTGGCGCGGCCTCTTGTCTGAGAGACTTGTCGTCGTGCCAGTGATCGGAGACCCTCACCGGGTCCGCGACATCGACGGCGTCGAGGCCTCGGCGGAACAAGCTGGTGGCTGGAACGGGCGGACCGCCATCCGTGGGGCCGTCGCCGGTGGCTGGCACGGTGAGCAGGTGCATGCGGTGTTGGCCCTGGTCGCGGCGTTGCCCGAGGCTAAGCAGATGCGGTGCTTCGTCCCCCGGTACGCCATCCGGCTTCGCAACGGGCCAACCGTCCTCGCCGAGATTGCGTTCTGCTTCCGGTGTCGCAACGGTAGGGCGATCTCATTCCAGCCAGACTTCGTGGTTCCCAGCTGGTTCACGTTCGACCCGGACAGCCAGCCGGCCCGCCGCTTGCTCGGCCTGTTCCGCGCCGCCGGCACCCGGACGCCGCGGTCGACCCGGTCGAGACCCATCCGCCGCCCGACGGTGGTGTCGATAACGAGTCGCCATAGCCGACGGGCTCGGACAGAATCGGTCGGCGTGAGCACGAAGCTGCGCGATCTCGCCCGCGATACGTTGCAGGTCCTCGACGCTGGCAGCTACCGCACGCCCAGCGGCGGCAGCGTCGACCTGGCGGACGGGATACGCGCGGCGGTCGCCGGCACCCGGCTGTACCAGCCCACGCAACCGCTGGCCACGCCACCATCAACCGGCAAGGTGCCCACCGTTTCGGTGACGGGGGAGAGCACGTTGGCGGCCAGCCGCCGGCTGGCCCACGACGGCGACGTGGCCGCGCTCGTCTTCGCCTCCGCGAAGAACCCGGGCGGCGGCTTCCGTACCGGTGCCCAGGCGCACGAGGAAAGCATCGCCCGGGCATCGGCGCTGTACTGCTGCCTCACCGCCGTGCCCCAGTTCTACGCGTTCCACCGATCCCGCAGCGACAGCCTCTACAGCGACCGGGTGATCCATTCGCCCGGCGTTCCGGTCTTCCGCGATGACGACGGCCGACTCCTCGAAACCCCGTACGACGTGTCATTCCTGACCGCGGCCGCGCCCAACCGCGGCGCCGTACCGGCCGGCCGCGCCGGCCAGGTGGCCGCCGTCCTCGCCGTCCGTGCCCGGCGGGTACTCGCGGTGGCCGCCGCCCACGGTCATCGGCGCCTCGTGCTCGGCGCGTGGGGGTGCGGCGTCTTCCGCAACGACCCGGCGACGGTGGCCGGCGTGTTCGCTGATGCGCTGGTCGACAGCGCCGGATGGTTCAACCAGGTGGTGTTCGCCGTACTGGATCACACGAAGGGGACCCCGGTGCGGGCGGCGTTCGCCGCCCGTTTCCCGCCTGCCGACTGAGCCTTCGCCTGGCGACGAACGATCCCACCGGGCTTCTGCGTACCAGGCACTTGCCAAGCCGCGAACCTCGGCGGCATCGCAACCGGGCTCGGCGCCGGAGCCACGGTTCCGACCGGCGACCTCATCAGCTGACCCGCCCGGTATGCGGCAAATCCGGATGCGCTGGGCGGCGCTGTGGCCCTGGTATGCGTTAGCGTGCCGGCATGGCGGGTGTCTCGCTCAACTTCGATCGGATCGCCGATCAGTACGACGAAAATCGCGGAGGAGCTGTCCGCGGCGAGCGTATCGCCGCCGACCTGGTGTCCTGGCTGGCGGCGGGCGGGGTGCTCGAGGTTGGCGTGGGTACCGGCATCGTCGCCGCCGCCTTGCGCGCCCGCGGTGTGCCGGTACACGGCCTAGCCGGAGTTTCCCCCTTTTCATGATCGACTTTGGTGTTTGGGCTGGTAGGGGCCCTGTTTGGTGAGGCTTCGGTGTATTACCCAGGCCGGGTGGTGGTGCTGGTCAGCGGGTCGGGGCGTACTGGCCGAGGGTGAACAGGTCGAACAGGCGCTGTTGGGTGTCGTTCATGTCGGTGAGTAGGCGTTGGGCGCGGGGTCGGCCTTTGCCGCCGTCGTGGTGGAGCAGGACGGTCTCGCCGATGCCTTCGAGGTGTTCGAGGAGTTCGCGGACCGACAGGTGCAGGCCGGCGCTCTCGGCGGTGCGGCGCATGAGGTGGGCGGTGGCGAGGGCAAGGACGCAGGTGAACAGGTGTACCCGGATCTTCTGGTCGGTGAAGTGGTGCATGGGGCTGAAGGAGACCACGTGCGGGTCCTTCAACTGCCGGAATCCGAACTCCGCCTCCGACTGTGAGCGGTAGGCGGCGACCACATCGGCCACCGGCCAGAGGTCGCGGTTGGTGAACAGGATCCGCTTGCCGAACAGGCGCTGTTCCAGCCGCTTGCGGGCCTGGGGGTTGGTGCGCCATGACAGCCGGAAGGTGGCCGGGGTGTCACCGGTGAGGGTCGCGGTGATGATGTCACCGACCCAGCGGGGTTTGAGGATGGTGGCGATCTCGGCCTCGACCTTGCCCCGGTCGCGGCGGGTGTTGCCCCGGTGCAGGCGGGCCTGCAACTCGGTCAGCTTGGCGCGGGCCTTGTTCAGGGTCTGGTCCAGGCCGCGGGACTGGCCCTCGTGCAGGGTGGGTGAGTGGGTCAGCACGGCCCGGCGGGTGACACCGAGGGCGGTGACGGTGGTGTCGTAGGCGCTCAGGTCGTCGAACCGGTCGGTGTCGACGGTCTGGTAGCGGCTGCGGGGGATGTCGAGCAGGGCGGGGTGGTCGGACGGTGGCAGCGAGCCGACGAATCCGATCCCGGCGGCTTCGACCTGTTCGTGGTTGGCCGTCGAGTTCTGCCCGGCGTCGTAGACCACGGTCAGCGACTCCACCGAGTCCACCAGGAGTCGGTAACGGGCCACGAGTTCATCCAGCACGGTGCTGAACTGGGTGACGTCCGGACGGTCGCCGGGGTAGGCGTGGGAGACGATCGGGATTCCGCCGTCACGGGTGACCACCAGGGCCAGGCCGACCAGCCGCAGGTCGGTGCGTTTCTGCTTGGCCTTGCCGCGTTGGGCGATCGGGGCCCGCTGGTTGGTCGAGTCGATGTAGGTGGCGAAGTTGGTCATGTCCAGGGCCATGCCGGCCAGGTCGAGGCCGTACCGGTCGACCATGCCGCCGTAGATCGAGGTCTCGATCGTGCGGAGATCGTCCTCTCCGAGCAGGTCCATGGCGTCCCAGAATCGGCGGTGGTCCAACGCCGCGGCGTCGAGTTTGATCCAGCGTGGCCCAGCAGTGGTGGCCCACCAGTCAGCGAAGGCCCGCTTCGAGCGTGGCTCGACCACCCGGTTCAGCGTCGCCAACGCCAGGTAGGTGCCCACCGACGCGCCCGCATGCGCGTGGCGAGGCACCACATCGTCGACCAGACCGACCACATCCAGACCGTCCAGGACGGACCACACCGCAGCCACGTCCCCGAACCGCTTGTGCTGACTGCGTACCGGCGCTGCGGCCGACACCCCGGTCAACTTCGCAATCACCTCATCCGCCGGCCCCAGATACTGCTGCGAGACGATCCGTGGCTTACCGTTCACCCGGGCCGACTCGACCAGGTAGAAGTAGGTCCGGCCACCCTGACGCTTCCCCACGATCGACGGCACTTCTAGGTAATACACCACCACCGGCCGAAGATCCAGCCCAGACCCCCACCCACCCAAAGTCGATCATGAAAAGGGGGAAACTCCGGCTAGACGTGTCGTCTGCGATGCTTCGGCGCGCGGTGGACCGGCTCGGTCCGGCGGTGGTCCGGGCCGATGCGCTGGCTTTGCCGGTGGCGTCGGGCTCTGTGGACAATGTGCTGTTCGTCGCTGCGCTGCACGCGATCGGTGATGTTGGCGGCGCGGTGGCCGAGGCGGCCCGGGTGCTCAGGCCCGGTGGTCGGCTGGTCGCCGTCCATGGTGTACCGGTCGGGGCGCCGGCAGATGACGATGTCACGTGCGTGTTGGTCCCGCTCACGGGCCTGCGTCATTTCCGATCCGATACGGTCGCCGCGCTGGACGAAGCGGCCGCCGCGAGCTCACTGGAACCGGTCGGGACCGGTTGGGTGGCCCGGGCCAGCCTCGCCGAGGCGCCCAACGCCGTCGCCGACCGCATTGAACGACGGCTGTGGTCGTACCTTTGGCACGTTGACGAGGTGACCTGGGCGACTGTCGTCGCGCCGGTTGTCGACGCACTGCGGGCACTGCCCGAGCCCAACCGCCCCCGCCAGTACGATCTGTCGTCCCGGCTGGTCGTGTTCCAGCGTTGCGATGCCGCGGCTTGACGAACGAGCAGATCCATCACACCCCGACCTCCCGCGCAGCCCTCGAGCCGACGAGCACGAAACGCGGCATAGAGGGCACCTCCCTCGACGAACGCGCCTTCGCTGCTACTTCCCGCCAACTTGAGCAAGACATGCACCTGATCGACAAGACCCCTGACGTGCACCAGCCGCATCCGGATCGCTCTTTGAAATTCGGTTGTGTCCTTCTGCCGCGTTTCCGTAGGTTGCCGGTACCCCTTCGCTCTGAGGACAGAGGACGAACCGCGTGACCGCGCCTGCTCTTTAGACCTGACGCTTTCCTCCGTGCATCTGCAGGCCGACGCCCCCGTCGGTTTTGCCGGGCTGCCCGCGTGCGGCCGTTCATGCAGCGATTGAGGCCGTGCGCAATCGGCCTCGTGTCAGGTCTTCAGAGAGATCATCATGTCTTCACAACCTCATACTGTGCTGTCCTGGATCGTTCGCCGGACCAGGTTGCCTCTGCTGTCGTTGCGGTGCGTGGACTGCCCATCGAAGTCGGCCACCACGGGCAAGGGCAGATTCCGCGTCAACGCCAACGGCAAACTGCTGGACGTCTGGCTACTGGTCCGTTGCGTGTCCTGCGATCGGACGAGCAAGCTCGCCGTACACGAGCGAGTGCGAGTCAGATCCCTCGATCCGGCATTGCTCGATGGTTACCACGCCAACGATCCGAAGCTCATCGCAGCCACGCTGCTCGACCCGCTATTTGCTCGACGCCATAAACTCGCCCTGGACTGGCAGGGAGCCTGGCAGCTGGACGCTCCACCCACACGACTGGACGAGGCATGGCCGTGGCAAGTGGCGGTTGACTTCGAGGATCCGGTGCCGATACGTCCTGACCGACTCATCGCGCAAGGGCTTCACCTCAGCAGAAACGAGGTACTGCGGCGGATCAAGTGCGACATCTCGCTGCGCCGGCCCACGAGCGTCGGATTCATCTTCATCGTGATGTCGAGAGGTGACTGTTTAGGTCACGCGACGGTCGAAGGCATCCAGGGGTTGCCGAGGAGTGCGTTGTAGAGTTCGGTAGCCGCGCGGAGGCCGTTCTTGCGGATGGTCGAGATGTAGCCGCGGATGGCGAGGAAGGTTTGGGCGCCGGTGAGTGTGCGGAAGCCGCCGCTGACCCGGGTTTTGGATTTGACCATCCGGACGGCTTGTTCGGCGACGTTGTTCGAGAACCCGACGCTGAAGTCGATGGCGAACCGCAGGAACTCGGTTTTGCGATCTCGTAGTCGTAGTGCCAGGTTCCGGGCCGGTGTCTGCTTGCCGGGCCGGGCCGGGCTGGGCCGGGCCGGGCTGGGCCGGCTGGCTCAAGGCCCGCTCGACGAGGCGGTCGTAGCGTGCGGACAGGTCATCGAGCTTGAAGGGTGGCAGGCTCGTGTGGTCTTGCCCGCGCCAGTGGGCGACCCAGCGGTAGGCGTCGCCGAGCAGGTTCACCAGGTCTTCGGCCCAGCCGTCGGCGCGGGCCAGACAGTCGAACTCGCCGATCCCGGTTGCCTCACGCAAGATGTGCGCATTACATAAGGCGTGCGTCGCGGCGGTGAAGCCGTCGTAGCCGCTGTACGCGTCGTGGACCGCGACGCCGGTGAAGCGGGGCAGGATCCCGAACGCGGTCATCGACGCGATCGACCGGCCGTGCTCGTCGATGTGATAGGCGGTCAACCGGCCGGTCGCGGCCGCGTGCAGCCAATGGTTACGCCCGGCGACCCGGGTCACCGTCTCATCGAAATGCGCGACGTCCGCGTCGGCGATCGCGTCCTTGATGGCCTCGTTGGCCGGGGGCGACCGCGGCTGCCATACGGGTGCAGGCGGTCATCACCCAACCTGGGAAACCTCGATCCCGGCCAGGTCGGCGAGGATCTCCACGATCCGGGCGACCGGGATGTGGTGCTGCGCGGCCAGATAGCCGGCCAGCATCGTGACCATCGGCCCGTACACCGCCGGCAGCCGACACCCCGACCGGGGCTACCGCGCGGGTCCGGGCGCCGCAGCCGGCACAGGCCAGCACGTGCAGCAGATGCGCGGTGACCCGCACGCGCACCTCGGGTACGTCGAAGACTTGCCGGATGACCGGATCCCCGGCCGGCTCGGCCGCCGGATCGAGGTCGTCACCGCAGCCGTCACACACCGCCGGGAAATGCGGGACTTCCTCGTCCGGCACCGCGACCTGCGACAGCGTGGTGCCTGAGGTCCCGGGCTGCTTGCCGGGCTTACGACCCGTGCGGGCACGCATCGACGTCGGCGGTGGCTTGTCCAGCCCGTCCGACGACGGCGGCTTGCTGGAGTTCTTCGAGTTCAGCCCCAACCGGCGACGCAACTCGCCGTTCTCCGCACGCAGGACGGCGTTCTCTTCCCGCAGCGTCGTGTTCTCCGCGACCAACCGGGCGTTGTCCGCCTCAAGGTCGCTGACCCGCACGGACAACTCGTCGAGGCGTGACGTCAGCCCGACGACCACAGCGGCAAGCCCGTCGAAGGAAAGACGCTCACCATCCCGGCCAGGCACCACACCAAGACCATCCCACAGCGGACGCCGTACCCCAAACCCGGAGACTCACACCGAACTCAAGTGACCTGAACAGTTACGTCTTGGGCGTTCCATTGATCGGAGGGGGTGTTGAGCATGTAGGCGGTGACTTCGGCGGCTCCTCCTCCGGCGCCGAGGCACGCTGTTCCACCCGCGCCGTCGGTGGCGACTTCGCATCAGGCCGTGACAACGACGGCGACGGAGGTTTCGAGGGTGAACTTGCCGAGTCCTTTGAGGAAGTCGTTCATCGCCTGTTCGGCGAGTCTGGTCTTCTCGTCCTTGCAAGCTGGTCGCCGCAGAGGAATGGCTGGAGTTTGGTGTAGCAGGAGTGGCCGGAGTAGAGCACGACGGCGCAGGAGGTAGGGGCGGAGCTGCCACCGCCGCCAGAGCTAGCTTGAGGGTAAGTGGGTTGATAGCCGCCGCCGGGGGCGGGGGTGGTGCAGCCTTGTCCGCCGGTGGAGCAGGGGTCGGTGCCTTGGGGGTCGGCGAGGCTGGCGGGGCTGTTGTTGGCGTAGCCGTAGCCGTTCATTTGTTGCGGGCTGCCGGTGTCGAGGATCGGGTCGACGGAGGTGAACCGGCCGGTGGTGGGGTCGTATTCGCGGGCGCCGAGGTGGGTCAGTCCGGTGGGGTCGGTGACGCCGCCGACGAATCCGTGTGGGTTGGGCCAGGTGAGGTTGGTGCCGCGGGGGTTTCCGTACGGTCCTGGCGGCGTTGCAGGTAGGTCTGGTTGGCGGCGTTGATGGCGAGTTGGCTGGTGCCGTGGTTGTCGGCGGCGAGCCAGGTCAGGCCGGTGGTGGTGCGTTGGGCGAGGGGTTGGCCGGCGAAGGTGTAGTAGCGAGTGGCGGTGACCTGGTTGGTGGCGGTGGTCAGCCGCAGTTCGGTGCCGGGTAGGTAGAGGGTTGTGCCGGTGGGGTCGTGGCTGATGAGGCGTTGGCCGTTGGCGTCGTAGAGGTAGCTGTTGGTGCCGGCGGTGTCGGTGAGGGTGGCGAGCTGGCCTTCGGTGTCCCAGGTGAGGGTTTGCTGGCCGTGTGCTCCGGGGCGGCTGAGGCTGTTGCCAGCCAGGTCATAGGTGTAGGAGCCGGTGGTGGGCTTGGTGGCGGTAAGGGTGTGGGGTTGCGGCTGGCCGGGGTCGGGGTGTTCGTAGCGGGTGGTGGTGTCGCCGCTGGTGGTGTGGCTGGTCTGGGTGCGCCGGTTGCCGTCGGTGTCGAAGGTCCAGGACTGCCAGTAGGGTGCGGGCCCGCCGAGGCCTGCACTGGAGGGCGGGGTGTCGCAGTCGCCGTCAGATGGGGTCCAGGCGTCGGCGAGGCGTTGCAGGTAGTCCTGGGTGAAGCACTGGGTTTCGGAGGGTCCGGCGTCTGGCTGGTCGGCGATCTTTGTAGTGGCGCCGGCGTCGTTGTAGGTGTAGCGCAGGTCGGTCAGGGTGTGCGGGGCGACCCTGGCGCGGTCGATGGCGATCTCGGACAGCCGGCGGGTGGCGGCCTCGTAGGTGAAGTCGTACCAGACGTCGCCGCCGGCGCCTTTGGCGCTGTAGCCGAGCAGGTCACCCGTGCCGGAAACGATTGTTCCAGGCACGTCCCTGCGACGCGCAACTTTCACGCGAGATATCCGCTCTTCGGCACGACCGGACGCTGACCTGGTCCGCTCCTCGTGACGCTGGGTAGCGCGCGGTCGGCGGCAAATCAGGATGCGCGCCTGAGACAGGCGTGCGGGCACCTGGCTTCGACCATGCCGGCCGGGACGGCGAATGTTTCCGTCCCGGCCGGCGGTTGGTCACGTTAGCGATGGGTGCCAGCCGTCGCGGTACTCGACTCCGTGGTGGCGGAGTCGCACCTCGTCGTGGCAGGTGCTGGGGACCGGTTCGGTGCGGACTGTTTTGGGTCTTTCCACCACGACGCACACGTCCTCGCCGGGCCACCACCATCCGCAGGAGCGCGCCAGTGCGGCCCAGTCGGCGAGGTGGCCGGTCTCTTTCGGCCGGTAGCGGGCGAGGCCGAGCTGGTGGAGTGCGTCGTAGTAGGCGACCCACGACGCGTCCTGCTGCCCGTACCAACACACGGGTACCGGCTTGTCGCCGGCCAGCGCGGCGCGTACGGGCAGGAAGAACCCGTGGGCGAGGCTGCGGTGCAGTGCGGTGCGCACGCCTTGGTGCAGCACGACACCGAGCGGTACGCCCGCGGCCAGCGCCTCAAGCGGCGGAAGTTCAGGCCAGGGATCCTTGGTCTTGCCCCGGCGTGCCGGGGATAGTTCGGGGTCGGCGTGAACAACACCCTCGCTCAGGGTCCCGCACAGCCGGGACACGACCATGGCGAGATCGCTGGCGAGTGGCGGTGTGCTCGCCGGGCGTGGTTCCTGGATCCACCGGTAGAGCTGTTCGAGGGTGGGCAGACCGACGATCAGGGGTAATGCCTTGGCTGGCGAGTCGACCCATTCGAACCGGGGTTGTGGGCGAGCGATCCTCGCATAGATCGCGGTCAGGCTGCGTTCGGCGGTCAGCCTGTCGGCCGGCTGCGTGGACAGGCCACGGTCGAGCCATTCCCGCCGGATCACAACCGCCTCCTGCCACAGCGCATGAGCGCTCTTCGCGACGGAGGCAACCAGACTTCTCGCAGCGTCACTGCGCCGCGCGGGCGCGGTCATCGCGCCAGGGCGTCGCCGCCCTTTCGGTTGAAGATCATCCAACCATGATGACCCACGGCACGGTCTACGCGCAACAGGCAGCGTCGCGGCGAAACCGTCACCGGTCGCCGGCGAATCTGGATGTCCGAAGTGGTGTCACTTGGGCGGCTGCTTGGTCGGCACGGCGCGGCCGCTGGGTCAACGTGATCCGGTGTGGCTGGTGTCGGCGAGGATGGCGACGAGGTCTTCCGGGGTGATGGTGGTGGGGCGGTCGCTGACCTGGCCGTCTCCAACTTCGATCACTCGCCATTCGCCGTCGTCTCGACGTGCCAGGTCGACGGTCACGAATGGCAGCCGCAGGGCGGCCACGAGCGGCGCGATGTCGGTGAGGTCGAGATCGGCGGGCGGGTGGGCGTGGGGCGTGTCCGGGTGCGGGCCGATCAGCCGGCACGCGCCGTTGGCCCACCAGGTGCGTGCCTCGGCCGAGACGAACCGTTCGAAGCGGCGTAGGACGAACCCGCCGGTGAAGTCGTCGTCGCGTAACTCGCGGAACCGGCTGGCCAGGGTCCAGGCGGTGGCCGAGTCGGCAAGGTCGGGGATGAAGGCTGCCTCGTGCCAGTAGTGCTTCATCGACTTGGTGTAGTCGCGTAGGACGGCCGGACCGGCTCCAAGCTCGGCGCACGCGTGTGTGAAGCTGTCGAGCCCGTCGCCGACGGTCCACACCGATGCCGGTGTGACGTCGGCCAGGGTCGGGTACCAGCCGGGAAGTTCGTGTGCCTGACGGTACTGGGCAGGGCTGGTGAGCGGCACGACGTTGCATGGTGCGAGCGCCTCTGTCATCTCGGCGTACCGTTCGCTTCGCAGCATCCACCCGCGGTATATCGCTGCGGTGCCGTTGGCCGCCTCGGGTACGCGGGCCACCACCCGTGCCGCGCCTCCGCTGGTGGATAGTGCGTCATGGTCGACCAGGGCCAGATCGAGTCCCGCGGCGCGGGCGGCACGTGCCTCGTCGGCGAAGTGCTCGTCGGGACGACGCGGTCGCAGGACATCGGCTGGGAACAGCAGCATCACGCTCGGATAATGCCGGCTCACCGGCCACAGATCCACATGATTGTTGACGCGCGCGCTGCGCGGCAATAGCGGATGCGAGGACGGCTGCGGGTGTCTCTCGGTGGGGTCTCGGTAGCGGTTCGGCCCGTATGGTGAGTGGCGTGGGTTTGTTCGGCCGTGGTGACCGGTCTCGGCGGCTGGTCGAGTCTGATGCTAGCGGGCTGGATCATGAAGGCTCGGCAGGAGGACCGGGTGCGGGCTCGCTGCCCCTGCCAGCTGACCGCCTCGTGGACAGTCTGGTCGCCGCAGACGGCAGCCCAGGTGCCCCGGCACTATCCGCGTCTGGGCTGAGCAAGCGTTTCGGTGACCGGCTCGCATTCCGCGACGTCTCCTTCGAGATCGGCTACGGCGAGGTCTTCGGTTTCCTCGGGCCGAACGGTGCGGGCAAGACCACGACCGTACGGACGCTCGGCACGCTCATCGCACCGACATCCGGCTCGGCCACGGTCGCCGGGATACCGCTGACGCCCGAGAACGGGGTGGACATCCGTCGCCGGATCTCGATCATGCCCGAGTCGCCGGGGCTGTACCTGCGCCTGAGCGTGCTCGAGAACCTCGAGTGCTTCGCCGAGTTATACGACGCGCCCGACCCGACCGACCGCATTGACCGCGCGCTGCACGCGGTGAACCTGGTCGACCGGGCCGGCGACGCCTGCGGCGCCCTGTCCAAAGGACTGCGCCAGCGAGTTGCGCTGGCGAGGGCACTGCTGAGCGACCCGGAGATCCTGTTCCTCGACGAGCCCACGGCGGGCCTGGACCCGGTCGCCGCCCGGGACGTCCACGAGTTGATCGCCGCACTCAGCCGAAGCGGGGTGACCATCTTCCTCACGACTCATCGCTTGGAGGAGGCCGAGCGTCTCTGTCACCGTGTGGCGATCTTGAATACGACGTTGCGCACGATCGGCAGGCCCGCTGAGCTGCGCGACCAGTTGTTCGCCAGGACGATCACGGTCAGGACCCTCGCCCCCCTCGGTGACCCGGGTCGGGTCTTCGGCGGCCTGCCGGCCGTCGACGGCTGGCACCAGGACGGCCCGGTCGCCTATGTCCTGGCCATCTCCGACGCACCGGTCGCCGCACCCGCCGTCACGCGGGCTCTGGTCAAGGCAGGTGCTGACGTGCTGTCGATCGGCGAGTCACACCACTCGCTCGAGGACGTCTACCTCGAGCTGATCGACGAGAACGAAACGGTGCGTGGAGGATGAGGCTCAACAGCAGACGAGTGCGGGCCATCATCCGCAAGGAGCTGCGCGACTTGCGGCGCAACCGCAACGTCGCCGTCGGGATGGCGGTCGTCCCGGTGGTGTTTTGCGTCCAGCCGCTCGTCGCCGTCTTCACGCTGGACCCGGCGGCGTCGACCGCGCTGGGACATGAGCATGTTCTGCTGTACATGCTCGGCATCCCCGCACTGGTGCCGTCCTTTGTCGCCGCGTACTCGGTAGTCGGTGAGCGCCAGCAAGGCACGCTCGAGCCGGTGCTCACGACCCCGATCCGCCGCGAGGAACTGCTGCTGGGCAAGGCCCTGGCCGCCCTGCTGCCATCGCTCCTCGTCGCCTACGTGGTCTACGGCCTTTACCTGGCCTGCGTCGAGCTCTTCGCCGCCCCGGCGGTGGCATCCGCGCTCATCCGTCTGCCCGACCTGCTCGCGCAGCTCTGCTTCACGCCACTGCTCGCCGGGTGGTCGATCTGGGTCGCCATCCTGATCTCCACCCGGTCGAACGACATCCGCGTCGCACAGCAGTTCGCGATGCTGGCGAGCCTGCCGTCGATCGCCGTGACGACGCTCGTCGCGTTGAACGTCATCAGGGTTTCGCTCGCTGCTGGCCTGGCCGCCGCCGCAGTCCTGCTGCTCCTGAACCGGATCGGCTGGCGGCTCGCGTCGGCGATGTTCGACCGCGAACGGCTCATCATCGGTACGAAGGGATGACGTACGGGCACTGTCAACGCACCACCGCCAACCTCACAAGATCGGCAGGACACGCCTCTGACCCCCACCGTGCGGCTGGCACCGATCGCGCGGCGGCTCGACGACGTCGTGACGCGACCTGATCGGTGACCGGACATCCGCTCATCGGCAGATGAATGAGTCGATCAAGCGTTCCCACTGGCCCGTCCGTAACGCATCGTAGTCGTCTCTTCGGCAGGTCCGTGCGCGCCGCGACACCGACTCTTGATCATCCCCAGGCAGAATGACCGGGCGCAGCGCGAAAAGTCGACCTTTCCGGCGAGTACCAAGTCAAGACCAATGGTGCCGGTTTACGGACATCGGCGCGCGAAGTGCCGGCCGAATGGTGCCGCAACGACAAGCATACACGAGGCCACCCGACCAGTCTGTCGGCGGGACGCGATTGCCAGGCTGACTCTTCGGGACGCCGGTCTCCTCGTCGCGCCCGGTAAGAGTTCGCGCCTCCCGGATGGCTGCGCGGAACGACGATACGAACGTCTGGCCCTCCGCGGTGGCGTTCAAGAGGAAGACAAACCGAAAGATGGCCCGCTCCTCACGCTGGCGTCGGTTCACCAGACCGCCACCAACACCTGATGTTCCGGACAAGGGCCAGTGCCAGCGTATCCGGAAGGGCCGCCCGGATTACCGAGGCAATGAGGCATTCTGCGTAACGGCTCGTGACAGTTGGTAACGGGGTAACGGTGCTTTAGGTCGTGCGGCCATGCTCGACGTGGAGGAGTACGAGGGCGGCGGCGACGATGCCGCCGATCTTCCAGGGGCAGAGGCTGACGTTGCGTAGGGCTTTGAAGGTGGTCTTCAGTAGGGAGTTGCCGCGTTCACCGATGGCACGAAGGCTGTTGTGGGCCTTGTTGAACTGCTGCTGGACGTCGGTCAGTTCGCCGTCGGCGGGTTTTTTGAATGCGATGGTGATGGTGTCGGCTTCGCCCTCGTAGCCCAGGTCTGCCAGGGTGCGCAGATCATCTCGGATCTTGGCGAGGAGAGGCAGGATCTCCGCATGGATGCGCACGGCGGAGGTGTCGTGTTCGCGGCCGGGTCGCACGTCGGAGGTCCAGATCGGCCAGCCGTCGGGGGCAGTGATGACCTGGATGTTGCCGCCGTGGTTGTGGTGTTTCTTGGACCACCACAGGTCAACGCCGGGGGTTGGGCCGGGGGTGGCGCAGCGGTCGGTCTCGATGATGGTGCCGTCGATGTTGATGTGGGAGTAGCCGGCCATCTTGGCGGCCAGCAGTGCGGATTCCAGCTTCGGGGCGCGGTCGGCGAGCACGGTGATGCCTTCGTGGAGGTAGTCATAGGTGGTGGACTTGCCGATGCCGTTGTCGCGGGCCAACTGCTTGACGCGGGTGCCGTCGAGGAACCAGCGGATGACCAGGACCGCCTGTTTGAAGCAGCTCAGGGCGCGGCGGCCGGTGCGGGTGCCGCGTCGACGTCGTTCGCCGTGCAGCAGGCCGGACAGGTACAGCACGGTCTCCTCGCGCACGCTGAGCGTGGCGGTGTATGTGACACTCATGGCTGGCGCAGGACCCCTATGAAGTTGATCTCGGAAGGAACATCTTCATATCGGGGTTCTGCGTCACTTCGCTTCACGCGGTGACTTCTGGGAGATTCAGGCCCATTCCGGGCGACGCGTTGGGTAATCAGACCCTCACCCGGAATGGCTCATGAGTTCTGCGTCGAGTAGCGCGGGGCCGGCCCCCAGCAGCGTGCACCGACTCGTCCGGCGCACGAAGATCAACCGGGTCTGCGCCCGACCACGAAGCCAGCATCACCGCGCACACTCGGCGGCATGAGCGTGCGGTTGGCTGTGGCGTTGATATCGGGTGCGCGGTTGTCAGCAGGATGCGGTGTAGGCTGCCGGGCCGGTGATCTGGGATACCCCTGGTTGATTCTTGAGGCGGGCGACGTCACAGAAGCCCGATGGGGCTTTCAGGGTGACCCTAAACGAGTCGGGGAATGAGTCTGGTCTGGTCGCGGCGATCAGGTCGGGTGCGTCTTTGAACTGCTCCTTGAACCTCGCGTATGCCTCCTGCCGGCTCTCGAAGCGAACCTCCTTGACCGACTCAAGCCTGCGCAGCGCCGACTCGATCGCGCGCTTCTGCTCCTCGGTGACCGCGGAGTTCAGGAAGACCGAGACTTGCGTCTGCGTCCCTGGTACCGAGATCGGTGCGGGACTCGATGGCGGGGCCACCGGGGACCGCGTCGCGCCGGACAGCCCCACCACCTCCCCGAGGATCACCACCGCCGTCACGATGGCGGCGGCGAGTGCTGTGATAACCACAACGGCGACGGGTCGACGTTGGATCAGGCAAGGCAGGCCGCGGCGCCGCCGAGGCGCCTGAGGGGCCACGCTGGCGCCGACCGGTTGCGGTGGCGTAGCGTCGAGCGCCGCAGAGGTGTCCTCGGACATCGGCATCACCTTACTGTTTCAGCTTCCACCATCGACGGCCTCGCGCCGCCGGACGGCCCCGCGCGGTCGGCAAGGCCAGGCGCGTGGTTCCTGTCGGAGCTAGCACCGACAGGAACCACGCTTGTTCGGTACGCCTCACCGCTACCATCAGGCTGGCGTGTACCGGCCGGGTGGGCACCAGTCGCTCTACTCATCGCGGTCTGAGTACAAGTACCCAGTGCGAATAGCCGGGGAGGATCTCGCCTCCCGGCCGCCCCAGATCTGGGCGCGTCAGCGGCTACTGAACCTCGGAGATCTCCTCAGGCGCGCTCTTCTCGGCACCATCGGATGTCCGCCGCAGCGGAGCCAGTCACAACCTGTGACGAACGATCCGCGGCAGTAAGGACGTCTACCTCCGTGTGTCGCTATCGTTTCGTCGCAGGTAGGTCAGGACGGCGAGCACTCGGCGGTGGCCGTCGTCGGACTCGGCGAGGTTGAGCTTGAGTAGGAGATGCCGGACGTGGCCTTCGATGGTGCGTTCACTGACGACGAGTCGTCGGGCGATCGCGGGATTGTTGAGGCCCTCGGCCATTAGCGCGAGGACTTCACGTTCGCGTTCGGAGAGCGCGGCGAGTGGGTCGTCGTGGCGGGCCGCCATCAAGGCTCCGACCACCTGAGGGTCGAGTGCGGAGCCGCCGTCGGCGACTCGTTGGGCCGCGGCGAGGAAGTCTTCCACGTTGAGGACGCGGTCCTTGAGGAGGTATCCGAACCCTGCCCGGCTGACCAGGGTGATGGCGTGTTGGGTCTCGATGTGTTGCGACAGGACGAGTACGCCCAGCTTCGGATGAGTGTCCTTAATGGTACGAGCGGCCCGGGTGCCTTCGTCGGTGAAGGTCGGTGGCATGCGGATGTCGACCACGGCGAGGTCGGGTCGGTGCCGTTCTACCGATGCTCGCAGTGCCTCGGCGTCTCCGACGGCGGCGGCGACGTCGTGGCCGCGGTCGGTGAAAAGTCGGACAAGTCCTTCGCGCAGCAGCACTTGGTCTTCGGCGATCACGATCCGCATGGCAGCTCCGCGATCAGGGTGGTGCCCGTGCCGGGCTGGCTATCGATGTGAACGCGACCTCCCTGGGCCGTGACCCGATCGGAGAGTCCCCGCAGCCCGGTTCCGCGGGCTGGTTGTGCGCCACCGACACCGTCGTCGCGGATCATCAGCACCAGTCGGTTGTCGATGATACTGGTTTGTATCTCGATGTTGGTCGCGTCCGCGTGTTTCACCGCATTGGTCAACGCTTCAGAGGCGACGAAGTACGCGGTGGCCTCGATATCAGATGGGAAGCGGTCGGGTCCAACATGGACGGTGATGGGCAGCGGGGTTCGGCCGGCCAGCTCACACAAAGCTACGTCGAGCCCGTCGTCGAGGAGGCCGGACGTACGCCATGCGCCACCTCCCGAAGCTCGTCGACGGCGCCGTCGATGGCCCTGGCGACCACTGTGTCGCCGAGGTTGAACTGAGCGTGGCGTAGTGCCAGGCCGACGCTGACCAGCCGCTGCTGTGCCCCGTCGTGTAGGTCGCGTTCCAGGCGCCGGCGCTCCTCGTAGCCAGCGGCGACGATGCGGGCCCGGGACGCTTCGACCGCCAGGAGTTGACGGTGGAGCTCGGCCCGCAACCGTCCGATCTCCACCGCCAGGCCGGCCCGTTCGACGACCTCCACCAGCAGCCGGACCGTATCCGGCGCGGTGTCGACATAGGTGAGGACGGCCAGGGGTGTGCCGGCCCGCTCGACGATCCGGTGGACGCGCCCGTCGGCGGTCTGCTGGTCCGGGACGGGTTCGTCCGGCAGGACGTACCGCAGCTGAAGGTCCGGCCGCTCGGTGACCGCCCGGAGCAGCGCTTCGAGCGCCTCCGGTTCGGCCTGTCCGACTCGCAGGTCGGCGAGAAAGACGTCAACGCGGGCGAACGCCTCGTACCGGGCCGGCCGGAACCGCCGGTCCACGGCGCGCTGGATGCGCGACCGGAGCGGCCGGAACGCGGTAGCCGCGGTGAGGGTCGCGCCGGCCGTCACCCACGGCGATCCGCGCTGGCCGATCAGCGCCCCGAGAACAAAGGCCGTGCCGAGGTACGCCGCGGCGAGCAGCACGGTGAGCAGACCGTAGACCAGCGTCCGGTTGATGATGAGGTCGATGTCGTAGAGCCGGTAACGCAGGATCGCGACGCAGATCGCCGCCGGCAGGCACGTGACGACCACCGCGATCGCGATCTGGACCAGAACGCTGTCGTTGTAGAAGAAGATGGCCAACGGACCGGCGACCGCCAGCAGGGCGACCACATAGGTCACCCACTTCAACTGCTGCCGCTCGATCCCGCGCGACCGGACGAACCGAACGACCAGTACGACGATCGCCACCACGAGCGATGCTGAGAACAGCACCTGACCGACGAGGTATACCGGCTCCAGACCGTCGATCGCGTACGGGTTTCGTCCGGAGCGGAAGTCCGGGTCCGAGGCGTGCCCGAACGCCGCTCCAACCGTCATGAGCCCAGTCGACACGGCCCCTGCCCACACCAGCGCCCACCGACCGCGGCTGAGCCCCGGCCGGTCGGGAACAGGGTGAGCACGAGCGCGGTCGCTCCGATGCCGAGCATGTTGGCCCAGTTGCCGACCCACTCAATCGAGTCGACCGCCGGCCATCCGAGGTGGTAGCCGTACCCTTCGGCGAACTCGACCCAAGCCGCCTCAACCCCCATGCCGACCAGCAGCCAGCCGAGCGGGCTTGTCCGCTGGTAGGAGGCGATCAGCGCACCGGCCAGGGCGAGGCCGACTCCATTGACCGGGTAGAAGACGGTGTCGTACAGCGGCTCCCGACCCAACGACAACGGCACCGACGCGATGGCGCCAAGGACGGCGAGCGCCAGCAGCGCCGCCGGCAGCGCACGCATCCCGAACCGAGCCACCCCGTGATGGTGCAGCGCGAACACGCCGGTCACAAGCGTGCTGGCACCTGTTCAGCAACGCGTGTCCGCCCGGCTGCCCCGGACCACCCCTGCGCGTCACGGTAGCCGCAGTCCGTCGACCGCTGTGAGGAGCTCTGTATGAATAAGTCCCGGGCGAGCGTCGTCGCCGCCCTTCTGATCACCGGGTGCGCCATCGTGTACGCCGGCGGCTCGGCCATCGCCGCCTGGGAGCCGTCGTTGGGCTGGCTGATCCAGGCCATCATCCACATCGGCGAACTGTTGGCCGTTGTCGCCCTGGCGTTCTCGGGCGCCGGAGGACGCAGCCGGCTCGCCCGCGGGGGCCTGGCCGCCGCCGTCGTGGGCCAGCTAATCATCACCGCGGCCGAGGTGATCTGGCCGCGCAACCCGAACCTCGGCGACGTACTGTTCAGCGTCTCCCCGATCCTGACCGGGGCCGGCCTCATCATCGCCGGCGTCGCCACCATCCGCGCGAGGGTCTGGGCCGGATCGTCCCGCTTCCTGCCCCTCACCCTCGGCCTCTACACCATCGTCGTGCTGATCCCCATGATGATCAGCTCTGGTGGCCCACCGGCGCCGCTAGCGCTCTGGACCATCGCGGGCTGGGACCTGCTGTGGTTCGCCGTCAGCGCCACCGTCCTCAGCCGAACCCGGTCCGCCGCGCCAAGCGACCGCGCAACGGCGAAGGTCACCGTCCGCTAGCCTCCGCACGGCCCAGTCCAGCAACGCGCTTGCCCGCGGTCAGGACGACATGGTCGTCGTTAGCGGCTGGCCGTCGACCAACCGCAGCCAGGCCCGTCCGTTCACCTCCTGCACCCGTGTCCAGCGCCTCGGCCAGGCCACCGTCACCCAGCGTGGCGATCTGTCTGCGGCGTGTGGGTTACGCAGTCGAGGTCGAGCGGCGGCGAGTTGTTACCGCTGATGCGGCAGATCGCCCGAGGTGCCAAGGACGAGGACCGCGCATTTGCCGCGGTCAAGTCTGCGCTCATGTAAGCCGTATCGTCGGTTTGCACATGAGCCCAGGGCATCAATGTATCGGCTCGGCTTGCGCCCTTCCTCGTAGGCGGCGCACCGCGGCAGGCAGTTCGTTGTCCTGAGCGATCGCTTCCAGTTCGGCGAGGTCGCGTTCCTGGCGGGCAAATTCGGCTCGGCTGAGCGGATGTTCTTGCATCCGCTGCTCGTGGCCAGGTCGTGTGTAGTCGAAGCCGAGTTCGTACTGCAGCACGGCGTCAACGGACTCGTATCCGCGTTGGGCTGCGGACATGGCCAGACCGGTACCGCCGCCTGCCGCGCATCGCAGCGCGTACGAGGCCGCGGCTGCCGCGTCCTCGGCGTACTGGCCTTCCACTGTCCACTCCTCGCCTTGCAGTAGGTCCGGCACCAGTTCCTCGCATCGCTCGGCCAGACGGGTGAAGTCTGGTGCTGGCCTGTCACCCGCCAGCGCGGTCCACAGCTCAGACAACGCCTCACCCAGTACCTGGGAACCTGTTGAGCCTGTGACGGCATCGTATCGTTGGTACCCGGTGAGCAGGCGCTGGGCGCAAGCCGCTGCGAACACGGCAGGAGCCGGCGGCGATAGACGCTCCAGTCGCGCCCATATCCGCTTTTCATCGTCCTCAAGCATGACTACCACCAGACCGCGATCCACGGATTGATCAAAATTCCACCCGCCTCCATGATTGTTGGTCGGCAGATCTTCTCGCAAATCGGTGTCGCCAGGTTTCTGCCACCGCCGTAAATAGCCAGCGTTATCGGTGTTGCCCCCAACTCGGCGGCGGCCTGCAACACCGTCTCTTCGGCGTGACCAGTGCCTGCCGCCGGTATTGCACCGATCGCCTCGACGAATTTACGTTGTGCGGGGCCGAGGTTGCGCGCACCACTGCCGACTATTCGGATCAGGTTGCCGTCAAGATTGGCGACCAACGTCGCGGTTACTCGCTGTTGTGCTGCGATCGAATCGAGAAGACCATGAGTGACTTGCGCTGTCAGTCGAGCCTCATTCATGAGGCCGGGCAGCCGCAAGAGGCCGCCGCCGAATTCGAAGAGGGCACCGGTGACGCAGCCGATGGCGAAGTCGGTCAGCCCGTCGCCGACGCTGTATTTGCGGCCTTCGAGGGCGGTGCTTCCCCAGCCGATGGCGAGGCTGATGACCCCGCCGATGGCGCACTGCACGGGGACGGTGATGCACATGGGGCAGTCGCCGTTGGGGTCGGACAGGTTGACCGGGTCGGCGGCGGCGTACTGGTAGAGGTTGGTGGCGCCGCCGCCGAAGCCGGCTGGGTCTTGGCTGATGAACCGGCCGAGGGTGGGGTTGTAGTAGCGGGCGCGGTTGTTTTGTAGCCCGGTTTCGGGGTCGTATTCGCGGCCGGTGTACTGCTGGGTGTTGCCGCTGGGTGTGCCGGTGGTGGTGGGGTTGCCGTATGGGTCGTAGCTGTACTGGGTGGTGAGGGTGGAGGTGGCCGGGTCGGCGAGTCCGATGGTGGAGCCGAGGCCGTCGGCGATCGGGACCCGGGTGGCCGCGGGGTCGCTGGGGTCGGTGCGTTGCAGGGTTTCGTCGGCGCCGGCGCCCAACCGGTTGATCGTGCTGGCTCCGGTTTGTTCCTGCAGGATGTTGGGGCCGTCGTAGAGGTAGCTGGTGGTGGCGGTACCGCCGGTCGTGACGGTCTTGCCGGTCCGCCGGTCGGCGCTGTCGTAGCCGTAGGCGGCAGTGAGCCCGGGGCCGGTGACGGTCGACAGTTGGCTGCGGGCGTCCCAGGTGTAGGTGCGGGTGCCGTCGTTGGTGAGGTTGCCGGCGCCGTCGTAGCTGTAGGTTTGGCCGCCGCGGGTGATGAGTTGGTCGTCGTTGTTGTAGGTGACGGGCGGGCCGGTGGACGGGATGGTGACGTGGGCCAGGCTGCCGGCGAGGGTGGCGATCCGGCCGTCGGCGTCGTAGCCGTAGGTCAGGTTGCCGATGGTGGCGCCGCCGGTACCGGTGTAGGTGATGCCGGTCAGTTGGGACGCGTCGTCGTAGCTGTAGTTGGTGGTAACGCCAGGCTGGGTGATGGCGGTGGTACGGCCGGCGTCGTCGTGCTGCCAGGTGACGGCGGTGGCGCCTTGGCTGATCGATGCGATCAGGTCGCTGGGGCCGTAGTCGTAGGTGACGGTGGGCTGGCCGGGGGCGGTCATGGTGTGCCGGCGGCCGGCCGTGTCGTAGCTGTACTGGACCTGGCCCTTCGGGGTGGTGACGGTGGTGACCTGGTCGAGGGTGTCGTAGCCGATGCTGGTGGTGCCGGCCGCGGAGTCGGTGACGGTGGCCAGCCGGTCGGTGGAGTCGTAGCCGTAGGTGACGGTGGATTCGTAGTGGGGTCCGGTGGTGGTGCCGTAGCCGATGAAGGTGGGCCGGCCGAGCGCGTCGTACTGGTAGCTGGTGGTGCTGCCACGCCCGTCCGTGCTGGTGAGGGGACGGCCGGCCGGGTCGTAGCTGATGTGACGGGTGTGCCCGAGCGGGTCGAGGGTGTCGGTGACCCGGCCGGCCTGGTCATAGGTGAACGTGGTCGTGTGGCCACGGGCGTCGGTGACCGTGGTGACGTTGCCGTCGGGGTCGTGGCCGTAGCTGGTGGTGTGCCCGAGCGGGTCGGTGACCGACACCACGTTGTTGTCCGGGTCGTAGGCCGCGGTGGTGGCGGCACCGGTCGGGTCGGTGACCGCGACGATTCGGCCGGCCGCGTCGAGGAAGCGGCGGGTGGTGTGGCCGAGCGGGTCGGTGATGGTGATCGGGTCGCCGGCGTCGTAGCCGATCGTGGTGGCCTTGCCCAGCGGGTCAGTGGTGGTGGTGGGTCGGCCGGTGGTGTCGTATTCGTAATGGGTGGCGCGGTTCGCCGGGTCGGTCACCGAGGTGACATCGCCGGCGGTGTTGTAGCCGATGGTGGTGGTCCGGTCGGCCCAGTCGGTGATCGTGGTGATCTGGTCGTAGGGGCCGTCGAAGCTGAGGTGGGTGGTGCGGTCGGTGACCCCGCCGACGTGCTCGGTGATCGTGGTGGGATTGCCAGCGGGGTCGTGGCCGATGGTGATGTACCGGCCGTACGGGTCGGTGACCTGGGTGAGCAGGTGGGTGGCGGAGTCGCGGGTGTAGGTGGTGGTGCGTTGCAGCGGTGTGCCGGCAGCCTGCACGTCGGAGCTCGGATAGTGGGCGGCGTCGAAGGTCACGGTGCGGTTGGTCCCGTCGGGGCCGGTGACGGTGGTTTGGGTGGCGTAGCCGCCCGGGTCGGCGGGGTCGGTGGTGTAGGCGAACTGGTAGCTGCCGGTGTCGGCGAGGGTCTGCCGGCTGACCTTCCCATCGCTGCGATATTCGTTGGTGAGGTAGGTGATGTTGCGGCCGTCGGTGACGGTGGTCATCTGGTTGGCCGTGTTGTAGCCGTAGTGGGTCACCGCTCCGGCGGGGCTGGTCACCTGGGTCAGCCGGCCGGCGGTGTCGTAGCTGTAGGCGACGGTGCGGCCGGTGTCGTCCTGCGCCTGGGTGATCCGGTTGCTGGCGTCGTAGCTGAAGGTGATGACCCGGCCGCTGGGTGAGGTGACCTGGGTGATGTTGCCGCCCTGGCCGGTGGCGTGTTGGATGGTGATCTGGTTGCCGTGGCGGTCCCGGATGGCCTGCAGCGGCTGGTTTTCGCCGAATACGTAGACCATGCCGTCGGTGCGGGTGAGGTCCCAGCCGTTACCGTTCCAGGCCATGGTGGCGCCCCGGAACGGTCCGGTGGTGCCCACCGCGGTGAACACCGCGTCGGCGAAGTTGGTACCCGGGCTGGTGCGGACCAGGTGGACCGAGGCGCTGTCCGGGAAGGCCAGGTCGGCTTCGGTGTACTGGTGGGCGGATTGCAGGAAGATGCCGTAGTCGACGTTGGTGCCGATGCCGAACGGACGGCTGGTGTTGTCGAGTTGCCGGTAGCTGCGGGTAACCGAGATCGGCATGATGTCGGGCAGTGTCAGGTCGGTGTGTCGGTCCTCGAACAGCCCGGTGGCCAGGTCGACCGGGTCGCCGTCGTAGTTCCACACGTCGGCGAGTTTGCTGAACGCCGCTTTGGCCAACCCGACCACGTTGATCATGGCGCCGGTGAACTCCCAGACCCGTACTCCTGGGTCGGGGACGACCTGCCGGCCGTCGCGGGTGACGCTGCCGTGGCCGTAGATGTACCAGCCCTTGACGTCGGGGTCGTAGTCCCAGAACTCGACCCGGCTCCCCGCCGGCAAATGGGTGCTGTTCGGGTAGACGATCTGGGCGCCGCTGGGGAACACGTAGGAACTGCCCGGCTGGACGGTGAAGTAGACCGGGGTGACCACCCCGGGCGGCAGCGGGAACGGGGGCCGGTCCACCGGCACCGCGGTGATCGACAGCGAGGTCACCACCCGGTCGTTGCTGTCCTTGACCACCGAGCCCTTGGGCAGGCGCACCTCGAAGCCGGGGATCTTCGGGGTAGTGATGGTGGTGTCGCGGGTGGTCGGCGACGGGAACGACACCGCATGCGCGGTGTCCAGGCGGGTCATCCAGATCGTGTACGGCAGCGTGAGGGTGTGCCCAGCGGTCAGGTCGACGCCGACTTCGAAGACGCCGAACTGGCGGCCCGGACGGCTGGCGGTACCGCCGTCGATGACCATCGTGTGGTGCCCACCGGTCAGCCCGGCCAGCAGGAACACGCCGTTTCTGCCCGTGCTGGCGGCCTGCCCGTCCACCCGCAGCGTCACGCCGGGCAGCGGCTGGCCGTTGATGATCAGGACCCGGCCGGTGACCGCGGTCACTCCGGCCGGCGCCGGCGGCAGAATCGCCGGGTTGTTGCCGGCGGTGCGGTGGCTCGACCAGTCGTCGCCGTGCAGGTTGAACCGATCCGGCGTCCACGACTCCGATTCGTTCGACGCGTCACCTGCCGGTGGGCGCCGGGCCTTGCGGATGTCGAGCGCATCGGATCGTATCGGTACCGACTGCGCCGGCGTTGAGGTATGGCCGGTGGACTGCGCACCGGGACCGGAGGCGGGGCCGGCCGACGGGGCCGAGCCGGTCGATGGGCCTGCTGGGCCTGTCGGTGGGGGCGCTGCCGGCGTTCCGCTTCCGCTCTCCGGCGTCGCTGCGGAGCCCGCGCGCAGCGGTGCAGCTGGGCCGCTGACGCGGGTGACCGCGACCGTGACCTGGCCGACGGCGGTGCCGTTCGGGTCGATGAAGACGGTGTACGTGCCGGTCGCCGCGATCGACAGGTCGCTGAACGTGAGGCTGCTGGACAACATCGAGCTCGACGCCAGCGTGGACCCGTCGGGTCGGCGGACGCTGACATTGGTGTAGCCGAACGTGCCGCCGGTCAGGCTCGCCGTCACGACCTGCCCGGCGATACCGGAGAAAGTGACCGCCGCGTTCTGCCCCGGCACCGTGGTGGACACCGTCACCTCCGGCCCGTCGATGGTGGCGGTCGCCAACGCGTCGGGCGGCACTTCGTACAGCTGGGCGGTGACCGATCCGGTAGCCGTACCGTCCGGGTCCAGCACCAGGGTGTAGGTCCCGGTGACCGGCAACGCGACCGGGTCCAGCCACAGCGAACTGCTCACCACCGACGACGATTCCAGCGCTGACCCGTCCGGCTTGATCACCGACACGTGGGTGTACCCGGTGGTGACGCCAGTCAACGACACAGCCAGGCTTTGACCGGCCGTGCCAGTGAACGGCACCACGGCGTTCTGCCCGGGCGCGGTGGTGGACACCGTGACCGCGGGACCGCCGACGGTGGCGGTGGCAGACGCGTCCGGCGGTACGTCGTAGAGCTGGACGGTGGCTGAGCCGGGCGCGGTGCCGGGCGGATCCAGGTAGACCGTGTAGCTGCCGGTGACCGGGAGCCCGACCGGCTCCAGCCACTGCGAACTGCCGAATATGGTGGTCGACTCCAGCGTCGACCCGGCCGGGCCGCGCACCGCCACCGTCGTGTTGGCGGGGGTGACGCCGGTCAGCGACACCGCCAACCGCCGGCCGGCCCGCCCGGTGAACGACACCGCGGCGTTCTGCCCGGCCACCGTGGTGGACACCGTCACCGCCGGGCCGCCGACCGTGGCGGTGGTCGACACGTCCGCCGGTACCTGGCTGACGGTGACCGTCGCCGCGCCAGTGGACCCTGCAGCGGCGGCGACCACCACCTCGAAACTGCCCGACATGCCGGCGGTGAACGGATCGACGAAATCCCCGGCGGACGGGCAGCCCACCGACCGCACCGTCTGGCCCCGCGGATCCAACACCTTCAACGTGGCCAGCCCACACGAGCCGAACGTGCTCGACGACAGCGTCACGCCGTAGCGGACCGCGGCCGTCAGGTCGATCAGCAGCAGCCCGACCTTTCCCGCGGTCGCCACGGTCACGGTCCTGGCGGTGCCGACCGTGGTCCGGCCGGTCGACACCACATCCCCGGCCGAGTACGGCGTCGGCGCGACGAACACATCGGGCCCGGTCACCGAACCGCGCGGGGTGCGTACCGTCACCCGCCCCGACCCCACCGTCGGCACCCGCGCGGTCAACAACCCGGCTGACGCCGTCTGCACCTGAGCGTGCGTGCCGTTGACACCAACCACGTCGCTGGCCGGCACCGGGGCGAAGTGGGCGCCGCTGACCGTCACCGTGCCGCCCACATCAACCACCGACGGACTGACCCCGCTGACCGCCGGGGCAGCGGCCGTCGCGTCCACCGTGAACGGGTCGGCGCTAGTCGCCGCGACCCCGTCCACCGTGACCGTCACCGGGCCGGTCGTCGCCCCCGCCGGCACCGTTGCCACCAGCCGCGACGTCGACGCCGCGATCACCGTGGCCGGTGTGCCGTTGAACGACACCGTGTTGTCTGCCAGGGTCGGCGAGAAACAACCACCCGAGATCCTCACCGCTGTGCCCGCGGCCCCGGCACCCGGGACGACCGACGCGACCCACACCGCCGGCGAGCCGAGGTTCTGCACCGCGGTGGCGTTACCGACCTCGTCGTAGCCGTACCGGACCGCCTGCCCGGCCTGATCCGCCACCCCAACCAGCCGCCCGGCCGTGTCATAGCTGTACCCGACCGCGCCGCAACCAGCCCCCGACACCCGCCGCGGCGCCACCGAACCTGTCATTGAGGTGGCCAGCAAAGTCAACGCCAGCGTGACCGCCACGCCAGGCGTCCACCCGCCGCCAACCCATCCTTGCCTACGCCGCCCACCATCAACTCGGATGCAGACCGCGGCCACCCGATCACGGGCCGTATCGAACATCTTGCGCATCCGAATGGAGATCATCATCCGCCGCCCCCGTGAACCACACGAGATGGTCAAAGTGCGGGCATGCTATTGACCTCGATATACCCGCCACAAGCTCCCAACAGCGCGACGACCGCTACCCACCGGGGCCATTGACAGAGCGCCGACCAGCTCGGCCCCGATTCACCGGTCGATATCTGGTCCAACGTCGTTGATGTCCAGCCAGCCGGATCGCCGGCTAGGACATGACCCGGTGCAGGTGGCAGTTGCAGCCGACGTCGCCACAGGCGGCTGATCAGAATGAGCACCAGTCAATCGCCACGCGGGCAGCCGGCACACACCAGCGTCAAAGCGGCGACGTAGAGCAGTCAACATTGGCTCATCCCGCATCAAACTCGTAACAGTCCTAACAGACATTGCGGAACCAACATGCCAACGGGCACAGAAACGAGTCCCGCTACCAGCCAAACCGCCAAGCGCCACCCACGATCTTTCCGACACCGTGGACGCCACCGCCACGCCTTGACGCGCAGTGATCAGCAAAAGGGCATAGACGCCCAAGGCACGTAGCACAAGCCATGGAACATTGGCACCTGATCAAGGGTTCCTACAGGTCAGCCGCACACAATGAAGAGCATGCCGGCGGATTGGGAATCCGTTGGTCAGCCGCAATCTGGATTGCCCGCTTTACCTGTCGTCGGTCCCCGCCGGGCGCAATGCAGAGTCGTCGACCCTCGGTTTGTAAACCGTTGGTCAGCTACGGATGCACCAATTCGGGGGGGTAACGGGGCGGATTGTTGGCCTGGAAGGCTCGGCGCGGCCGCTGTAATAGACGCGCGAGTAGCTGACCAGCCCGTCGAGCAAGGGCTTGATCAGATTGGTAAGCCGAGGTTCGCCGAGCCCTCCGTCTGCGCGGTCATCGGCCGTCACGGCGCCAACCACAGGCTCTAGCGATCAGTCACTGCGAAGTTCACGAACTTCACCGTGACTTCCGCGGTACGGCATCGTCAGCTTTCTGGCGGAGGGTCGAGCGCGTGCTAACAGGGGGGCACCCCGACGTCGATCACGTTGGCGTTCTGCTTGTCATCGATGTAGTGCGCATTCAACCAGCCAGTGTTGGCGGCCCCAGTTCCCGGTACCGTCGGCCGGGTCAGGTCGGAGACGACGTACCACAGCGTGTCCTGGTACGGACCGACCTGGTCGCCCCACCCATAGCAGCGCAGTTGCACAGTGTCCCCAGCGTAGACACCGTTCCCGGTGACCCGGTCGGTGTCCGCCGTTTGTGGACTGTTGCGGAACCAGACACCGTCCGGCGGCTGCTCGCTGGTGTTCATGACGGGGAACCGGGGCTGGACAGCACCGGACCCGGGATCCGATCCGATCATGAACGCCACGGGACCTGTTCCCCGACCGGTCGCGGTATCCGTCAACGTGGTGTGGTAGGTGCCGGTGGGGTCGCCGGCACACGGCCAGGTCCAGCTCACTGTGCCGTCCGGATGGACCGTCCCGCCGGCCAGGCCGCCCAGCGGGTACGGCGATCCGTCGGGGTAGGTCGCGGCGACGGTGAAGTGCCCGCTCGGGGTGAAGCCGCCCGAGGCTCCCGTCAGCGTTCCCCCGCTCGACGTGCAGGACCCGGTGACGGCGAATCGCAGCGGTCCCGCAACGCTGGGTGTCCCGGTGTTGCCGCCCCCACCGGCGCCCCGACTGAACGCCCCGGCGGGCGCCGGCCAGGACAGCCGGCCGATGACGTCGGCGAGCATGCTCCCTTCGGCGTCGTGTGCGCGCTGGTCTGGATGGAAGGGCCCGTGGGAGGTGATGCCGTTGAGCCACGAGTCGATGGCGCACTGGTTGTGCCGCTTGCCCGTCGATGGCTCGAACAGCCGTGGGTCGTTCCTGGCAATGCCCGCCGAACCGCTGTTGACGTCGAGGAACGTGAGGTGCACGCCGTTGGGTGCCGAGGCGTTGACCCGGCTCACCGCGTAGCCGATGGTCGCGTTGAGGTCGCCGGCGAGCCCGCGCAGCTCCAGCGCGTCGGCCCGGTTGATTCCGAAACACAGGTCGACCGCCTGTGCCACGCCGGTCCACAGATCCGGGGTTTCCACGATCTCCGGATATCCCAGGACCACGACGTCGCCGCCAGGGTTGACGACCTGCGTCGCGATCCGGGTCAAGAGGTCCTGGTACGTCGCGCCGACCAGCCGGTCGATGTCCGCCCGTAAGTCGGCCTCGCGCGGGCAGAAGTGCCCCGGATCGCTCGCCCGCATCGGTATGCTGTACCGCGTCGTCGCGTCGGCGATCATCGCCTCCTGGAGCGCGGTGATACCGACGCATTGGGTCAGTACTGGCGCGAAGTCGACATCGTCACCGCCGAACGTGAAAGTCACCAGGTCGTACCGGCCCCGTGCGGATGTCCACTGCGGAGGATGGCCGCCCACTGCAGTGAAGAACCCGGAGGTGTGTGCACCGGAACAGGCGACCAGGTCCGGGCTGCCGTTCTGTACTACCGACGCGCCCAGCTGTTTGGCCGCCACCTGGGCGTAGGTCGAGTTCGTGACGCCCGAAGCCTGCGTACATGGCCCCGACGCCGAGGTCAGCCCGGTACCTGAGGAGAACGAATCGCCGGCCGCGAGCCAGCGGACTGGTCGGGGTGGTTGGGCGTACGCTGGCCCGGCGGCCGTGGGTAAGGCCAGCCCGACGATGGTCGCGACCATCGCGGCGGCGACCGGTGCCGTGCGCTGTCTCATGCTGGCGCTCCTAGCTGACTTAACCGCTGCCCGAGCAGCGCGTCGACGTGTCTGAGCTGGTCGGTTGGCGGTGGGGTACGGCAGTCGCCCAGTTGGGCGAGCGCGTGGATCTCGTCGGCGACGAGTTCGCTGAGCACCGGATCGGCCACGGCGTCGGCTGCTGCGACCGCATCCGTGGACCCGGAACCCCGGGCGCCGTTGACCGCCGATCGGCACCCGTCGGTGGTGTCGTTCGCCACGAGGCGGGTCGCGAGTCGATGCAAATCCACGATTGGCTGCCCATGGTCGCGGATGCGCGCACCGGCTGACGCCTGTACCGCCGGCGGAGGTGGCGACATCGTCACCGGTGACGACGCCTGGCGCCGCGCGCTGCACCCGGCAAGAGCGACCGTCACGAGCACCACCAACGTGATCAGCGGCGGTCTTGTCGTGGTGGTGTATCGCGCCCGCACGAAGACCAGCCCCTCACCTGTTTGGTGTGCGGTTGAGACTAACCGGCGTAGACGCCGTCCCACCGTGCCTGGAGCGTGCGAATAGACCGTCGCCCCCCGCGGACAACACATTCCCGGAACGCATCACCCGAACGGGTGCCGCGGTGCCGGATCAGGTGTCGATATACTGCCCACGCAGGAAGCAGCCAGGGCTAGGAGGAACGGTGCCTCGCCCCGAGCGTCCGCTCTTTCCGGACCGAGATCCGCTGCACGCGTTCGCCGCGCGTCTTCGTGAGCTTCGGCTGCGCGCGGGCAACCCGACCTACGGGAAGATGGCCCGGGCGACCGGCCGGTCCCGCAGTGCCCTCGCCGAGGCCGCCGGTGGCGACAAGCTTCCGAAGTGGGAGACCGTTGAGGCATACGCCCAGGCATGCGAGGTGGGCGCGTCCTCATTGTTCGCCGACTGGGAGAGGCTTCAGGAGCTACGAGAGCTGCCCACCCTTGGGCGCGCGTTGCTGACCGAGGCGCCGCCCGGGCTGACCAACCTCAGCAGGCGTCCGTCCCGGTACTTCGTCGGCCGGGAAGAGGCCATGCGACGGTTGGCGCAGGCGCTGGCGAGCGGGCCGCGGGGGGTGAGCATCGGATCCGCGGTACACGGTCTGGGTGGCATCGGCAAGAGCGAGCTGGCACTTCAGTACGCGGTGGCGCACCTCACCGACTACACGCCGGTCTGGTGGGTCGCCGCCGACACCGCCGACAACCTCGCGCTCGACCTCGCGACCCTGACCCGCAGCCTGGAACCGGCATGGCCGCCCTCGGCGAGCATCGTCGACACGGCCGCGTGGGCGCTGCGGTGGCTGCGGGCACACCGGGGCTGGTTGCTGGTGCTGGACAACGTGACCGACGCCGACGTGATCGAGCCCGTGCTGGCCGCCGCCGAGGGCCAGGGCCGGGTCATTGCCAGCAGTCGCCGGGACCTCGACTGGGCCTCGCTGGGACTCCAGCCGCTCGGGTTGTCCGTCCTGGACCGGCAGAGCAGCGTCGATCTCCTCGTGGCCCGCTCGGCGCGTGCAGAGGAGCGGGAGGCGGCCGAGTCGCTCGCGGCCGCCCTCGGCGACCTACCGCTGGCGCTCGACCACGCGGTCGCGTACCTCAACGAACGCCGCCACGTCTCGATCGCTGATTACGAGCAGCGGTTCCGGTCCCAGCCGCAGCGAGTGCTGAGCACCACCAACCGGGCCTACCCGTCGATCAAGCCGATCGACCGAACCTGGCAGGTCTCCATCAGCGAGATCGCCCGGCAGGATCCGCTGGCCGCGCAGCTGCTCGATGTCATCGCATACTTCCAGCCCGATCGGATCCCCATCGACCTGCTCGTGGGACTCGACGGCGACGAGGTCGCGGTCGACGACGCGCTGAGCCTGGCCGCGTCCTTCACCATCATCTCCAGGTCGGCCGAGGCCGTGTCGATCCACCGCCTGGTACAGATCGTCATCCGGCTGGGGCACGAGTCGACGCAACCGGCCTGGACGGCTGTCGAGCTTCTGCTGGGCTCCGTTCCAGGGGGTAACCCCGAAACGGCCGTCGACACCTGGCCGGACTGGGCCGACATCATCCCGCACATCGAGTCCGTACAGCACGTCCTGCTGGCCGCGAACCGGTCCACCGACGACAGGGAGCGGTCCGCCCGGGCCGGAGGGCTGCTCTCCCTCGGTGGGCTCTACCTGCGGGGCCAGGGACGGTACGACACCGCGCTGACCATGCTCCAGAACGCCGCGCGGCTGGCCGAAGACACCCTCGGCCCGGAATCGCCGCAGGCCCTGAAGGCGCGGTACGCCCTCGCCGGCGGGCTCTGGTCGGCGGGACAGTTCCGCGAGGCGGTCGACCTCGGCACCGATGTCTGGCGCGCCCACCAACGGGTCCTCGGGCCCGACCATCCCGACACCCTCTCCGCGGCCGCCTACCTGACCATCGGGTACCGGGAAGTCGGTCGACTCGACGAGGCCCTCACGCTGAGCTTGACCACGCTCGACGCCCGTATCCGGATCCTCGGTCCCGAGCATCCGGATACCCTCCAGAGCCGCAACAATACCGCGGGCTGTTACAAGGCGCTCGGCCAGCACGACGAGGCCCTCCCGCTCTACGAGCGGACAGCGGAAGACCGCGCCCGGATCCTCGGCGCCGACCACTTCGACACCCTTCAGTCGCTGCACAACCTCGCCGGCGGGTATCTCGCCGTCGTTCGCAGCGACGAGGCGATGGAGCTGTACCGCTCGACACTGCGCAGCCGACAACAGATCCTCGGACCGCAGCATCCCGACACCTTGCACACCCAACACAACCTCGCCGAGGCATGTCGCCGGCAGAATCGCGAGGCGGAAGCGGTCACCCTCATGAGCGAGGTCCTCGGCGTACGGACCGAACTGCTCGGCCCCGACCACCCCGACACTCGACGGGCTCGCGCGTTCCTTGACCAGGCGGACTGACGTCACCTCCCGGATGCCGAATAAACCGCTGCCGCCGCCGGACAAGCACACGCGCCGATAAACACGACCTACGACGGCCCTCACCCGAAGGGCCGGCACGGAGGGAGTGAAATGATCACCATCGCGCGCCCAAAACCGCGGTACCGCATGGGCCGGCTCATCGCCGCGCCAGCCATGCTCATCGCGGCCCTACTGACCAGCCTCGCCGTGGCCGCACCGGCGTCGGCCGTATCCACTGCGAGTGACGTTGGCATCTACGTCTACTGCGCATCGAGCAGCATCAAGCCGGTCGGCATGTGGTACAGCGCCGACGACGGTCAGCAGGGCTGGGCCAACTGGAAGGGCTCGACCGACATCTACGGTGGCCAGTGGTTCACCTTTCACCTCAACAGCACCATCACGAACGTCAATGTCTCGATCGGGTGCGGTGGTACCCCACAGAAGTGGGGAAAGGTGATGAGTGGCGTCGTGGCGGTCTTCAAGATCCCGTCGCAGAACTTCAACGGTGACTGCTCCGGCAGCGGATACACCTGCCGGATGACCTACCGGTAACCACCAAGACGCCTCACCGCGCGGATCCGCGCATCCAACCCTGACCATCCCAGCACAGAGGAGCAGACTCATGCACGCCTCGACAACCGCCGCGCCGCGCCGCCGCCGGGTACCCGCCGTGGCAGCAGCGATCACCGCGATCACCGCCGTACTCGCGACCGTGGTCCTTTCGGCGTCACCCGCCAACGCCTCCGGCGGCACCGGCGACGGCGACCCGCACCAGACCGGTTGCGACGCCACCGCGATCAACCTCGCGACGGCCGAACACCCCAACGGGGTCATGACGATCCGGGACCCAGCTAACGGAGCAGTCGCCGGATACGGATACCTGCGCTACTCCACCGGATGCCAGAGCGAGTGGGTCACCATCACCTACAACACCGGATACCTCCCCGACCAGGCGTCGTTCTGGTTGCAGAACCAATCCGGCACCAACCTCTACAACTCCGGGTACTCGCCATGGGGCGGGAAGATCTGGACCTGGATGTACCGCAACATGAAATACCGCGTCGGCTGTGGCGGCGTACAGATGTACCACGCCACCCAGGGCGGTCTCTACGGCTCCTACATGGGCTGGTACTACATCGGCTGCGCATAGCCGCCATCCGGTGCCGGGCGGCGCTGCCGGAGAGCTTCTCCGGCAGCGCCGCATCCGTCACGCCAGTCAAAGACCATCAAGCTCGGGAGGCGTTCGGCACCGCTGAAGATGCCGACATCGGGGGCGGGTTCTGGTACTGAGGATTCCAATGTGGCCTTGCGCCGGTGGCTGTTCGTTTGGGGCGGCACCGCGCCGATGTCCAGGTAGTCTCAACTGTTGATCTGGGACTAGCCGTGGCTGGACGCGAGACCGACAGATTCCGGCCGGAGTGGTCATCCAGTCCGGGCCAAACCGCCTACGTACAGTAACGACTCAAGCTGCGGGGCTCGGACAGCCGCACCGGCACCGCCACCGCGGCGGGCGACCATCCCCCGTCCGGCCGGTGGACCAGCGAAGTATCCACCGGCACCCAGCCGCTGCCGGTGTGCACCCGCACCGGTACGGTTGACTGCTCCAACGTGAACGCTCCGGACGGCTCGGCGTACACCGCGCTCTTCTCCGTCAACGAACCGGTGACCTCTACCCGGATACCGCAGGCCCGCGCCATCCTTGCCGCACTATCCGACGACGGCGCGGCCGCCACACACCGCGACGGCGACGGCGCCCGAGCCGGCGACGCGTACGCCGAGCCGGCCACCGCCACCCCAGGACCGGCCACCGTCAACGCGACCACTACGGTCGCCCACCGGCGCACCCAGCTACCAGCACCCAACCACGCAGGACCCGACACGATTGTCCCCCCAATGTGCCCACCCGACGGCTGGAACATCCAGCAGCCTCACGCGGACGGTACGACCACGCGGTTGACAAAAAGGTTGACAAGCAGCCTGCCGGCGGAGGCCCGAGCGGTACCGATCCCGTGCCGGCTCCCGCGAGGAACAAGGACAGCAGCCGGGCGATCCCCCACGACCAGTCGCGCGATCCGCACGTCCAGGTCATCACCCGGTACCCCTGCGACGTTACAGTGCTGATTGTGTGGTTGCGGGTACTTGGGGCGGTCGAGGTACACGCCGAAGACGGCAGGGTGCTGACCCTGCCGCGACGTCAGGAACGCTGTCTGCTGGGGATCCTGCTCCTGGAGGCCGGCCACACCGTTCCGATGTCCCGCCTGTGTGACCTGCTCTGGGACGGCGACCCGCCGCAGAAGGCGAACTCCGCGGTACGCACTTACGTCGCCCGCGTCCGATCGTCGCTCGCCCGGGCACAGGCCGCCGACCACGACGTGACGCTGACCGCGGACAGTGGCGGTTACCGACTCGTGGTCGACCCTGACCTGGTCGACGTCCACCGGTTCCGCCGTCTGATCCGGGATGCGGCCGCGACCGGCAGCCTCGTTGAGCGCGACAAGCTGCTCGGCGACGCCCTCGCGCTGTGGCGCGGTCCGGCGCTCTATCGCGCCGCCAGTGATCGGGTACGCGAACGGCTGTGTGCTGATCTCCACGAGCTGCACCTGCACGCGATGGAGAACCGCCTGGCTGTCGGCGTGGAACTGGGCCGCCACCGGGACCTGCTCGCTGACCTTGCCCGCGTGGCCGCCGAACATCCCACCCGGGAACGGCTCACCGAGATCCACATGCTCGCTCTGTACCGCGCCGGCCGCACCGCCGACGCCCTCGACGCCTATACCCGCACCCGTCGCCACCTGGCCGATACCCTGGGGCTCGACCCCAACCCGGCCCTGCAGCGCCTCCACACCGCGATCCTGCGTGGCGAACTCGTCGCGCCGGACCGCGAGCCAAACCGGGACCGCGAAACCGCCGGCGGCCAGGGGCGTGAAACCGCCGCCGTGGCGGCGCAACTGCCGGCCGATCTCCCGGTCTTCGTCGGCCGTGCTGAACACCTGGTCTCGCTGGACCGCGTTCTCGCGGAGAAGGGCAACTCCCCTGCGCGGACCGTCGTCATCTCCGCGATCGCGGGCACGGCCGGCGTCGGAAAGACCGCCCTCGCCGTCCATTGGGCCCACCGGGTCGCCAACCGGTTTCCCGACGGTCAGCTGTGCATCAACCTACGCGGCTTCGACCCTTCCGGGCAGCCGGTGACCCCGACCGAAGCCATCCGTCGATTTCTCCACGCCCTGCAGGTCCCGCCGCACCGCATCCCGGTCAGCCTTGACGCGCAGATCGATCTGTACCGCACGCTGCTCGCCCGGCGCCGGATGCTCGTCCTGCTCGACAACGCCCGAGACACTGCCCAGGTCCGCGCCCTGCTACCCGGCGCATCCGACTGCCTCGTGGTGATCACCAGCCGCAACCAGCTCACCGGCCTCATCGCCACCGACGGCGCCCAGCCGCTCACGCTCGACCTGCTCGCGCACGACGAGGCCCGGCACCTGCTCGCCCGGCGACTCGGCCCGGGCCGCCTGACCGCCGAACCGGGAGCGGTCGACGCCATCATCACCGGCTGCGCGCGCCTGCCGTTGGCCCTCGCGATCGTCGCAGGGCGGGCCGCCGGCCGTCCCGACATCTACCTTGCCGATCTGGCCGACGAACTACGCGACGCCCGCCACCGGCTCGGGACGCTCACCGCGGATGATCCCTACACCGACATCCGAGCCGTGTTCTCGTGGTCCTATCAAGCTCTCGGCCCGGTGACGGCACGGCTGTTCCGGCTGCTCGGCCTGCATCCGGGGGCGGACATCTCGGAACCCGCCGCCGCGAGCCTGCTCGGCGTCGCCCCGCCACAGGTACCGTCGACGCTCGCCGAACTGGTCGACGCGAACCTGATCGTCCAACAGACACCAGGCCGATACACCTTCCACGACCTGGTGCGGGCCTACGCCGCCGAACGCGCCGGCGCCGAGGAGCGGCCGTCCGACCGTCGCGCCGCTCTCACCCGCCTGTTCGACTACTACATCGGCACCGCGGCGACCGCGATGGAATGTCTCCACCCGACCGAAGCTCGGCTGCACGGCACCGCGACACACGCGCCCATGGCCGATCCGAACACCGCTCTGGCATGGTTGAACACCGAACGGACGACTCTGGTCGCGGTAGCCGTCCACACCGCCACCGACGGGTGGCCGACCCACACCATCCGGCTGTCGACCACCCTGTTCCGGTACCTCGAAACCGGTTACTACGCCGACGCGCTGACCATCTACCGGAGCGCGTGTACCGCTGCTCAGCAGATCGGCGACCTCATCGGCGAAGCCAACGCACAGACCGGACTGGGCGCCACCTACCTGCAGTTGGGCGAGTACCGACCGGCTCTCGAACACTACGCGCACGCGCTGCGTGTGTTCCGGCAGGCAGGCGACCATCTCGGCGAGGCTCGCGCGCTCGGCAACCTCGGCGTCATCACCGACCGGCTGGGCGACTACAGGGCCGCCGCTGATCACTTCCAGAATGCCCTGGCCCTGTTCCGGCAGATCGGTGACGACGGGGGTCAGGGCCGGGCGCTCCTGAGCCTTGCCGTCATCGACGTCCATCTGGGGCGCTATCAACAGGCCGCCGACCGGCAAACCGACGCGCTCGCTCTTTTCCGCCGGAGTGGGGACCAGCACGGCGAATCGGACGCCCTGAACAACCTGGGCGACGTCGAAGTGCGGCTGGGCGACCACCGGTCGGCAACCCGCCACCTCCAACAAGCCCTCGCACTCTTCCGGCGGCTCGCCAACCGTGACGGCGAAGCGTGGGTGATGACCAGTCTCGGGCGTCTCCGTATCGGCCTCCGCCAGTCCGCGCTCGCCGCCAACCACTACCGACACGCCCTCGCCCTCTTCCGCGAGATCGGTGAGCGGGACGGCGAACCGAACGCACTCAACGGCCTCGGAGAAGCCGCCTCCGCTGCCGGGCACTCCACCGAAGCGCTGGATCATCACGACGCCGCCCGTATCATCGCGGGCGAGACAGGCGATCTCCAGCAGCAGGCACGCGCCCACTCCGGCCTCGGCCAGGCGCACGCCGCCCTCGGCCAGCCGGCTCACGCCCGCCAGCACTACGAACATGCCCTGACCCTCTACCGCGACCTCGCCCTACCCGAGGCGGCGCAGGTTCGCGCCCGCCTTGCCGCGTTGGTCGAAATGAGCGTGTCCCAACCTCGTTCCCGCAGGTGAACCTGGGTTGACAGCAGGGCTGTTGGTGCTCAAGCGCAGCTCAGCGAAGGTGATCGACTTTGTGTTGACAAGAACCACCGCCGGGGTGGGCGCGGATCACGATGCGGTCTCGACACGGGCGGTACCGAACGGGTCACGGATCAGGTACTGCAGGGCCTGGATCGCCTTGACGATCGAGGTGAGTTGGCCCGGTCGGCCCCGGAAGTCGCAGGTGAGCACCTTCCAGCACTTGAGTTGGGCGTTGGCTCGTTCGCCGACACACCGCAGACTGGCCTGAGCACGGTTGGCGGCTTTCTTCGCCTCGGGCAGCGTCTTCTCGCCACGCTTGCGCTTGTAGCCGGTGATCACGTCGGGGTGCAGACCGATGTAGCCCAGATCGGCCAGCAGTCCCAGAAACGCCAGAACCTTCTCCGCGATCCCGAAGCGGCGGGCGGCGGTGATGTCGACGGTGCGCCCGGGCAGCACTCCGGAAACCCACAGCAACTCCCCGTCCGGGGCGGCTACGGTCTGCACCGCACCGCCGTGGCGCTTGTGTTTGCCGGAGTACCAGTGTTGCTTTTGGGTGTAGCGGGCGGCGACGCGTTCGGTCGGGATGTTGACTCCATCGACGATCAGGTAGTCCCAGCCGGCCTTGGCCGCTAGCCGGAGTTTCCCCCTTTTCATGATCGACTTTGGGTGGGTGGGGGTCTGGGCTGGATCTTCGGCCGGTGGTGGTGTATTACCTAGAAGTGCCGTCGATCGTGGGGAAGCGTCAGGGTGGCCGGACCTACTTCTACCTGGTCGAGTCGGCCCGGGTGAACGGTAAGCCACGGATCGTCTCGCAGCAGTATCTGGGGCCGGCGGATGAGGTGATTGCGAAGTTGACCGGGGTGTCGGCCGCAGCGCCGGTACGCAGTCAGCACAAGCGGTTCGGGGACGTGGCTGCGGTGTGGTCCGTCCTGGACGGTCTGGATGTGGTCGGTCTGGTCGACGATGTGGTGCCTCGCCACGCGCATGCGGGCGCGTCGGTGGGCACCTACCTGGCGTTGGCGACGCTGAACCGGGTGGTCGAGCCACGCTCGAAGCGGGCCTTCGCTGACTGGTGGGCCACCACTGCTGGGCCACGCTGGATCAAACTCGACGCCGCGGCGTTGGACCACCGCCGATTCTGGGACGCCATGGACCTGCTCGGAGAGGACGATCTCCGCACGATCGAGACCTCGATCTACGGCGGCATGGTCGACCGGTACGGCCTCGACCTGGCCGGCATGGCCCTGGACATGACCAACTTCGCCACCTACATCGACTCGACCAACCAGCGGGCCCCGATCGCCCAACGCGGCAAGGCCAAGCAGAAACGCACCGACCTGCGGCTGGTCGGCCTGGCCCTGGTGGTCACCCGTGACGGCGGAATCCCGATCGTCTCCCACGCCTACCCCGGCGACCGTCCGGACGTCACCCAGTTCAGCACCGTGCTGGATGAACTCGTGGCCCGTTACCGACTCCTGGTGGACTCGGTGGAGTCGCTGACCGTGGTCTACGACGCCGGGCAGAACTCGACGGCCAACCACGAACAGGTCGAAGCCGCCGGGATCGGATTCGTCGGCTCGCTGCCACCGTCCGACCACCCCGCCCTGCTCGACATCCCCCGCAGCCGCTACCAGACCGTCGACACCGACCGGTTCGACGACCTGAGCGCCTACGACACCACCGTCACCGCCCTCGGTGTCACCCGCCGGGCCGTGCTGACCCACTCACCCACCCTGCACGAGGGCCAGTCCCGCGGCCTGGACCAGACCCTGAACAAGGCCCGCGCCAAGCTGACCGAGTTGCAGGCCCGCCTGCACCGGGGCAACACCCGCCGCGACCGGGGCAAGGTCGAGGCCGAGATCGCCACCATCCTCAAACCCCGCTGGGTCGGTGACATCATCACCGCGACCCTCACCGGTGACACCCCGGCCACCTTCCGGCTGTCATGGCGCACCAACCCCCAGGCCCGCAAGCGGCTGGAACAGCGCCTGTTCGGCAAGCGGATCCTGTTCACCAACCGCGACCTCTGGCCGGTGGCCGATGTGGTCGCCGCCTACCGCTCACAGTCGGAGGCGGAGTTCGGATTCCGGCAGTTGAAGGACCCGCACGTGGTCTCCTTCAGCCCCATGCACCACTTCACCGACCAGAAGATCCGGGTACACCTGTTCACCTGCGTCCTTGCCCTCGCCACCGCCCACCTCATGCGCCGCACCGCCGAGAGCGCCGGCCTGCACCTGTCGGTCCGCGAACTCCTCGAACACCTCGAAGGCATCGGCGAGACCGTCCTGCTCCACCACGACGGCGGCAAAGGCCGACCCCGCGCCCAACGCCTACTCACCGACATGAACGACACCCAACAGCGCCTGTTCGACCTGTTCACCCTCGGCCAGTACGCCCCGACCCGCTGACCAGCACCACCACCCGGCCTGGGTAATACACCGAAGCCTCACCAAACAGGGCCCCTACCAGCCCAAACACCAAAGTCGATCATGAAAAGAGGGAAACTCCGGCTAGGTACACCACCTCGGTCAGCGGCAGGGCCCGCCGGGCCAGGACCTTGATGCCTTCCTGGATCAGGGTGCGGCAGGTGCTTTTCGGCACTCCGTTGCCCTCACCCAACTTGCGGTAGGTGTGTCCGCCTTCCAGCCAGGCCAGGGTCAGGATCGCCTGTGTGGTGGTGTCGTGCACCCGCCAGCGGGTACCGATGCGCTTCTGGTAGCGGGTCAGCGCCGCGGCCAGACGCTGCACGACGTGTACTGGCGTGGCCAGGGCCAGACCGTAGATGATGGGCGAGGAGGTCTCCGGATTTTGGTTCGTCACACAGCCGACGTACCGGAGACCTCCCCCCATTGTGATCTCCCCCGCCGGTCGTGATCACACTGTGATCAGCGCCGTCGACCGCGGTGGTTCTTGTCCACAGAAGTTGATCACCCGTGTTGACCTCCGGTTGAGCGCCAACGTTCCCGTTGTCAACCCCTTTCGACCTGCGGGAAAGAAGTTGGGACAAGCTCAATACCGTCGGATTGCCGATAGCAGCAACGCGCCACCAGGAACCCGGTGACATCGGATGTCCTGGGCACCGAGACTGCCTACTGTGGTGCCGGGACGCTGCGTGCGTCCGCGCTGGTCGGGCGCGAGCCCGAGGTGGCGGTGGCGCGCCATGCGATCGGTCGGGTCGCGGCCGGCCCCGGCGGCGTACTGCTGGTCCACGGCGCGGCGGGCGTCGGCAAGTCCTGTGGGGTGCCAAAACCTACGCGGCCGTGGTTGAGCAGGCGCAGTAGCATGCGCGCCCGTACGGCAGGATCGTTGCTCATGTCGCTACGCCTGCTCTACCTCGCGTTCCGCCGCACCACCGAATGGCTGACCCTGCTCCCCCGCAGCAACGCGACCAAGGACGTCGAGATCCTGGTCCTCCGCCACGAGAACGCGATCCTGCGCCGAACCAAACCCAGGCCGCTAATGGACTGGGCCGACCGCGCCATCCTCGCGGCCCTGATAAGGCTCCTCCCAGGGCGTTGAGGAGGCACCGACTCGTTACGCCCGCCACGGTCCTCGCCTGGCATCGCCGGCTGGTAAGCCGACACTGGACCTACCCCAACCGGCCCGGCCGCCCGCGCATCAGCGACGAGCTCCGCGACCTCATACTGCGGCTGGCCAGGGAGAATCCCGGCTGGGGGCATCGTCGCCTACAGGGCGAGCTGATCGGTCTCGGCCACCGGGTCGGCGCCGGCACCATCCGCCGCGTCCTCAGGGTTACCAGGATCGGGCCGGCGCCCCGCGAGGCCGACACCAGTTGGCGGACTTTCCTCCGAGCGCAGGCGTTCGGGCTGCTGGCCACCGACTTCTTCCACATTGACACCGTCACCCTGCGGCGGCTACGAACACCACTTCAACGACCACCGTCCACACCAGAGCCTCGCTCAGCGGCCACCCAACCACGACCCGAACGTCGTCGCGTCCAGCGGCCCGGTACGGCGAACGCGACTCCTCGGCGGGGTCATCAACCAGTACCGACGAGCAGCCTGACCCGATCACCAAAAACCGCAGGTCACACGCCACGCACCGAGTATTGGCACTGCACACGTCGAGATCCCGGCCCTCCAGCACGCACTCATCGGCTTCGAGCGGACACCGACCCCGCCGACCCCCGTCACCTCGCGTAGCGAGCGGTCAGCGGCATGTCCGGACGTCATGATCGGCTTGGGCCTTCTTCAGTCCTCGGGGATGACCCGTTCGAATATCGCGGGGCGCGGCACGTCGGGATCAGGCCCGTTGCGCACACCGGTGTCGAGGGCGTCGATGCTCGACAGCTACTCTGCGGTCAGTTCGAAGTCGGCGACCGCGATATTTCTGGGTTCCCGAAGGTTCAGGTTCCCGGGATGATCCGGCGGGTCTCGTAGGCCCACATCGCGATCTCCACCCGGTTGCGGGCGCCGAGCTTGGCCATCAGGCTCGCCAGGTGCGTCTTCACCGTGCTCAGGCTGATGTGCAGGGCATCGGCGATCTCGATGTTGGTCAGCCCCCGGGCGACGGCGAGCAGCACCTCCTCCTCGCGGGCGGTGACCGGGGAGATCGGCTGCGCAGTGGGCCGCCCGGCCGGTACGTCCGCGAACGCCTGCAGCAGGCGCACGGTGACGCTCGGCGCGATGAGCGCCTCGCCGTCGGCGGCCGCCCGTACGGCCTGCACCAGCAGCTCCGGCCCGGCGTCCTTGAGCAGGAACCCGCGGGCGCCCGCGCGCAGGGCGCCGTAGACGTACTCGTCGAGATCGAAGGTGGTGATCACGACCACGGCCATCGGGTCGGCGACGCCCGGACCGGCGAGCAGCCGGGTGGCCTCCAGCCCGTCGAGCAGGGGCATCCGGATGTCGAACAGGCAGACGTCGGGTCGCAGGTCGCGGGCCAGGCGCACCGCCTGCCGCCCGTCGGCCGCCTCGCCGACCACCTCAACATCGGGCTGGGCGTCCAACATGATCCGCAGCCCGGTACGGATGATCGCCTGGTCGTCAGCGACGAGGACGCGGATGGACACCGCTATCGGCCCTCCCGCCGTGGCAGCTCGGCCTCGACACGCCAGCCCTGGTCGGCGCCCGGACCGGCCCGTAGCTTCCCGCCGAGCAGGGCAGCCCGCTCACGCAACCCGGCAAGGCCGTACCCGTCGCGGCCTCGGCCGGCCCGCGCGCCGTCGTCTTGCACCGTCACCCGTACCTTCTGCGGTTCTCCGTTGACCCGGACGACGACCTCGGTCGCGTCGACCGCGTGCCGCATGGCGTTGGTCACCGACTCCTGCACGATGCGGTAGACCGCCGCGTCCACGGCCGGGGGCAGCGCGTCCGAGCTCGCCGTCGAGCCCCAGGTCGACCCGCAGACGACCGCCCGGGGCGCGCACCAGGCGCTCCAGGTCGGCGACACCGGCCGGCGGCGCCAGCTCGGCGCCGGCCCCGCCGTCGCGCAGCGCAGCGACTATGGCACGCATTTCCTCCAGCGTGCGCGCCCCCTCCTCCTCGACTCCCTCTAGCGCCTCGACGGCAGCGGCCGGGTCCGTGCCCGCGATCACCCGGCCAGCCTGGGCGCGGATCACCATGGCCGAGACGTGGTGGGCCACCGTGTCGTGCAGTTCCCGGGCGAGTCGCTCGCGCTCGCGGGAGCGCACCCGCTCCAGCTGCCGCTCGCGAGCGGTCGCCCGGAACCGCACGGACGCCCCGATCAGCGCGGGCAGGAGCAGGAACGCGAAGCCCACGACCTGGTCGACGGCCGGGGTACCGTCGGTAACGGCCGACAGCGCGAAGAACGCGAGGATCACCACACCCCCCAGCACGACCTCCCGTCCCGATCCCCACCGCGGCAGCGCATACACCAGCACGAGCACGACCAGGCCGGTGTACAGGCCGACCGGCTCCCGCACGGCGGCCAGCAGCGAGGCCACCTCGAGCACAATCATCGCGCCGAACCCGAGCACGACCATCGCCAGCGGGCGGGTCCGGCGCCACATCGGCAGCACGCACAGCCAGACGGCGAACACCACGGCCACCGGCCGCCACACGACGTCTTCCCGCAGCGTGGCCTCCAGTACCACACCGCCCAGGCACGCGGCCAGCAGCGCCCAGTCCCGCCACACCCGGCCCGGCGCACCGGGCGGCCGTGGTTCGGTCCACAGGGTTCGCAGGTCGTCTCGCAGCACGGTTTCAGCCTAGGGAGCGCGCCGCGCCGCGCATCGGCCAAAAGAACGGGCCGCCCCTCCGTCCGGGGACGGGCGGATCCGCGGCTCCCAAGCCGATGTCCGGCAGCACCACCGCGACGAACCTCGGCATCGGCGGCCGCGCGAAGGCGGCCGACGAGGCGAGGAGAACGACGATGAATCGGCAAGTGGCCGCACGAGTTGCGGGAACACTGTTCGTTATCGCGGACATCGCTGGTGTGGGAGGAAAGGTCCTCCTCAGCCACCAGCACGACCCAGACTACTTCGCTCGCGCTGGGGAGTACAGCAACTCGATCGTCACAGGCGCGGTGCTGGTTTTTGCCATGGCCCTTGCGGTGGCCATGATCGCGGTTGTCCTCTTTCCGGTGCTCAAGAAGCAGAACGAGGCCCTCGCGCTGGGATATGCCGTGCTGCGCAGCATCGAGGCCCTCCTGCTGAGTGTCTCCGCGGTAGCGCCGCTCCTGCTGCTGACGTTGAGCCGTCAGTACGCGGAGGCGGCCACGCCGGACAGGTCCGGCCTCCAACCGGTGGCCGACACGTTGGCGAAAGATGACTACTGGGCAGGCCCGTTCAGCCAGATCGCGTGGAGCCTGAGCGTCATGGTCCTGCTGTTCCTGCTGTACCGGTCCAACGCGGTCCCCCGATTCATTTCGGTATGGGGCCTGGTCGGGGCGCCGCTGTACGTGGCGAGTCAGCTGCTGATCCTGTACAACGCTCCGTCGCTGTTCTCCACGCTCGGAGCTGTCGTCACTGCGCAGTTTGCACTGAACGAGCTCGTGCTGGTGATCTGGCTTCTCGTAAAGGGATTCCGCCCAACCCCGAGCCTCATTCCCGAGCCGGCCACGACGGTTTAGCCGGTTACCCCAGGGTGGCAACCTGGGGAACCCGGCGTGGCGGGTTGTCAGCGAGTCGGTCGGCACCATCGGTCGACACCATCGGTCGGCAGGCGTAGTCGGCCCGAGAGCGCGGCGGGATCTGGTCGATGCGCAGACGCGATAGAACCCGACACAACCGACAACCTACGTGAGACGGTCGCCGGCCGATGATGTCGTATTTCCTGCAGCCAGCGCACATACCGCTCGACGTCCACCCGGACCCCCCAGCCAGCGGACCAAGATCGTGGTCGGTGCATCAGCAGAGCCAGACCCGCAGGTCTGACTCGGCATGTACCGGATTCCCACCGCGATAGCGGCCCAGGTACGCGGACACCGCCGCTCCCGCCACAGCAACGACCTCCCGTACTGGTCATCGACGGAGCCGACTTCGACGGCTTCGCCCGCGAGTTCTCGCGGCTGCTGTGCGGCTACACGTGGCGAGGAAGCCTGGATGCCTTCAACGACATACTCCGAGGGGCTTCGGGACACCCCAGGACGGATGGGTGCTCAGGTGGCTCAACTCTGAGTCGTCTCGCGCCACGCTCGGCTACGAGGCGACAATCCGACGGCTGGAGGGCTGCGCACGACCTGCCATCCGTCGAAGTCCTCTCGTCGAGGCCAGGATCAGCAGTGCTCGGCGGGGCGAGGGTCCGCCCCCTATTCGACGAGATCGTCGACGTCATCCGCGACCACGGCCCCGGGGGGTACCGAGTCCGAAGACGGCGTCCTCCTGGAGTTGGCGTAGCAACCGCAGCGGGCTTCCCCAGCCCGACTGACCGGATGTCGCCAAGGCCGCTCTCTCATCGGCACGACCGGACGCCTCTACCCTAGCCCGAGTGTCCTGGATAAGTTGATCTATGTGATCATTCTGGCTGGTCAGCGCCGGTTTCAGGGGACCGAAAGTGTATGACCTAAGTCGTTGGTTCGTTCATCCTGGCGTTCCTCCAGGTCGCGGCGTTCCGATCATCTAACGTGCCGCTGAGTGAGTGTCCTACATCCACGGTCCGAAGGACTTTTGGGTCATACGTGTTAGCGGTGCCTGACCAGGGCAGACACTCGCCAAATCACGCTAACCAGGACACTCGGGCTAGGGACAGCCGTGACGTTGTGTAACGTCCGGATGGCGGCAGATGCGGATGTCCCCGCGCCCGGACTGCGGACCGCGTCGGTGGTGGCGGTCAGGTTAGCTGGGACGGTCTCGCACGAACGTCACGATCGCGTCGGCTAGCTGCTCGCCGGCGTCTTCCTGGAGGAAGTGTCCGGCGCCGGTGATGGTCGGGTGTGCCAGGTTGGCGGCGCCGGGCATGGCGCTGTGTAGGACGGGTGCCATCGGGCCGGTGATCGGGTCGCCGTCGCTGAACGCCAGCAGGAACGGGATGTCCAATTCGGAGAGTCGTTGCCATGCGGCGATGTTGGCGGCGCTTGCTGGGTCGTCGAGTGAGGTTGGCACGAGGTCGGGCATCGCGCGCGGTCCGGCCTTGTACGACTCGTCGGGGAACGGCGCGTCGTAGGCCGCGAGTACCTCGGGAGCAAGGTTGGTTCGACAGCCGGCACTGACGAGGCGAGAGATGTTGAGCGTTGGCGCGGTCCGCACCGCGTCCCGGAACCGCAGCCATAGGTTGGGCATCTGTTGTGCACCGGTCGGCAGGCCGGTGTTGGCCGCGACGACCCGGGTGAAGCGCTGCGGTTGTTCGGCCACCAGCCGCAGCCCGATCAGTCCGCCCCAGTCCTGCCCCACCAGGGTGACGCCGGTGAGGTCGAGGGCCTGGAACGCGAGCGTGTGCGTCCAGGCGACATGGCGTGCGTAGGTGTGGTCGGTCATGTCGGCGGGCTTGTCAGAGCGGCCGAAGCCGATGAGGTCCGGGGCGATCGCCCGCAGGCCGGCGGCGGCGAGGATCGGCATGACCTTGCGGTACAGGAACGACCAGGTGGGCTCGCCGTGCAGGAGAAGCACCGGCTCGCCATCGGCGGGCCCGTCCTCAACGTAGGCCATCCGCAGATCGTTACCGACATCGACGAAGTGCGGCGCGTACGCGAACCCGGGCAGGTCGGTGAACCGCTCGGCGGGAGTGCGAAGGGCGCGCATGCGCAACATCCTGCCAGGCGGGGGTGCGTGTTGGTGGGTTGCCGTGGGAGTCTTGCCGCCGTGATTGAGCAATCCGTCGACCGGTGTCCCTGCTGTGGCTACCGAACCGGGTGCACGACCTGCCCGATCTGTTTCTGGACCGATGACGGGCAGCGGGATGCGGCCGCAGGCATGGTGGTCGGTGGCCCCAATGGGGACATTAGTCTGGGCGAGGCTCGGCTCAACTTCTCCATCTACAGAGCGAGCCGCCGACGGTACCGAGACGTGGTACGGCCGCCCCGCAGCGATGAGCTTCCGTAACGGCGCGTAAGCGCATCGGCCGCACGGTCGGCGTCGAGTTTCGTCGGCCACGACCGCTCCCATCGGGGCAAGCCGGATGCATCGATCGCTAACTCGACCGGGCGTTCACCTCGTTCCGCGAAGGGCGGGGGTCGAACCACTGGACCGCCGTGAGCCAGGCTCAGGATCGGTGGTAAGACTCCGGACGTGCGTCGGTATCGTCGCTGCCGAGCGATTCTCTAGACCGGGAGGGCAGATCCCAGATGGGCTCCCACTTCCAGTCCATCGTCGACGTCGAGGCCACCGCGGAGGAGGCCGACGCGCTGGCCGACAGGCTGCTGGCCTGGCTGGTGGAGCGCGGCGATGTGGAACCGAGCTGGGTGACGCGCAACGAGACGTCCATTGACGGCGTGGTGGTCGACACCCGGCGGACCGTGTTCTACCCGCGAACCGACGACCTCTACATCCATTGTCCGCACTGCATCGAACCGACCACCGTGGAGAGCTACCTGGGTGACATCATCGGCAAGTGGTACGACGGCGGCCCGGGGTTGGCAATCTGCCTGAGATGCCACCGGACAGTTGGCCTCAACGACTGGCGCTGGTCGCCGCCATGGGCGTTCGGCTATCTCGGTTTCACGTTCTGGGGCTGGGACTGGTTCAGCGATGCGTTCCTGGCTGAGGTTTCCGCGTTTCTCGGGCATCGAGTCCTGCGTCCGTACGGCAAGCTGTGACCGCGCTGCGACACGGTAGACGATGCGACTGGGTCCTCCGACGGTAGCACTCCGTAACGGTCGCTTCGCGGCAGAAGCGGATAGGTCATGTGGTGGCGCGGTAGTGCATCTCGTGCTTGGTACACCCACCCAGGCTCAGCTCCGCGACTCGACTCGACTTCGATTCTGTTTCCGCGGCGGCCGGGTCACATCGGCAACCCCGTCGGTGACCGTTCGGGTGGCTGCGTGGGGCGGGCCGGGCGGGCAGACTATGGGTCGGCGGAGGAGTAGCTCCGGTCGCCGGGCGCGACCGGACGTGCGCTGAGGACCGGCGGTGCCCGAGTTCGCCAGTGGTTTGCTGGCCACCGTACCGGTGGCCCAACGCGGACGCTTGCTCGACGTTGCGCGACAGGTGACCGCGTGCTGTGACGCCTGGCTGGCCGAACACCCGATCGTGCGGCGCCCGTCGGTAACCGCCGCGTGCGCGCTGGTCTCCACCGTCGCCATGCCGAACCTCGCCGAAGCGGAGCTTGGGCTGCTGACGCGGTGGTGGCTGTGGATCTTCGGAGTGGACGACGTGTTCGACGACGGGGCAGTCCCGGACGAGTGGGTGGACGACTGGACCCGCCGCTTCGTGCGCGACCTTCCCGCCGACGACGACCCACTGCTGGCCGCCTTCGGGTCGATCCACGACGATCTGCGCCGGTACCCCCTCTACCCGCCGCTGGCGGGGCGCTGGCGGGCCGGGATGGCGGAGATCGCACGCGGAATGTTGCGGGAACGGCGCTGGAGCCGCGCGCGGACGCCGGCCGAGCAGCCCAGCTATGCCGGATACCTGGATAACGCCATGACGACGATCGCGGTACGGCCCTACACCGTCACCGCGGCGATCCTCGCCGGTGAACCAGTGGCGGCCGAAAGGTTCGACGCGCTTGATCCGGTGATCCGGACCGCGGCGCGCTGTTTCCGCCTGGCCAATGACCTGCGGTCGGCTGCCCGCGAGCGGGAGGAGGGCACGGTCAACGCGGTCTCGCTGCTGCAGCGCGGCTTTGCCGCCCGGGGTTTCGGCGACGAGGCCGCCGAGCGGGCCGCCCGCCTGCAGCTGCGCGAGACCTGCGCCGCGGACCTCGCCTACCTCGACGCCGCGCGGCACACGGCACCGCCCGCGCTCGCCACGCTGACCCGCTTCCTGTGGGCGCACACGACCTTCGTGTGGCACATGTACCAGGTCAGCGACTACGACACGGCATCGGCGCTGCTCCGCCAGGACGCCATGCTCGACAAGGAGCCACCATGTCAACGCCGCTGACCGATCACCCCGACGTCATCGCCGACGAGTACGAGGCGGCCGTCGCCCGGTACTGGGACACCAAGCGGAACGACCCGATCAACCTGCTCCTCGGGGCGGAGGACGGGCTGATCCACCACCACTACGGCGTGGGCGACTTCAACCACGCGATCCTCGACCTACCGGCACCGGTCCGGGAGGCCGCGCTACTCAAAGAGCTGCATCGGCTGGAAACCCGGCAGACCGAGCTCATCCTGGACACGCTGGCCCCCGTCCACGCCGAGGACCGGCTGCTGGACGCCGGGTCCGGCCGCGGCGGCACCGCCTTCATGCTGCACGACCGGTTCGGCTGCTCGGTGGACGGCGTCACGATCTCCAGCTACCAGGTCGAGTTCGCCACCCACCTGGCCCAGCAACGCGGCTGCGCCGACAGTGTCCGCTACCACCTGCGCAACATGCTGCGTACCGGCTTCCCGCAGGAGTACTTCGACGCGGCGGTGACCAACGAGACGACGATGTACATCGACCTGTTCGAGCTGTACCGGGAGTTCGCGCGCATTCTGCGGCCAGGCGGCCGGTACGTCTTCATCACCTGGTGCGTCGACGACCGGACCGGCCCGACCGCGGACACCGAACACATCGACCGGCACTACGGCTGCCACATGCACCGCCGCAGCACCTACTTCGCGGCCCTGGCCGCGAACGGCCTCGTCCCGTACCGGGTCGTCGACCTCACCCCCGACGCCATCCCGTACTGGGAACTGCGCACCCACTCCCAGCACCGCACCGGCATCGAACCAGCGTTCCTCAACGCCTACCACCAGCGAGCAGCGAACTTCCTTCTGGTCGGCACCGACCGGCTGGGCCAACCCGGCCGATCGTGACCTGTCGCTGCCACCACCGGGCTATCGCGAAGTCGGTTCTGGTTGACGTTCCGCCGCCTGATCGATCGCCGCGTGCAGGTCGCGGCGCGAACGGGTGCGGCCCAGACCCCGCGCAGGGTAGGCCCCGCCTGTCGACCGTTCCGGCGCGCCGCCGAGGCTGGTCAGGCGCCGGCGGGTGCGGGTGAGGAGGCCGGCGATGGCGTCGATGGTGAGGAATGCGAGCAGGCTGACGCCGAGTTTGGGTAACGCCCAGCACACTGCCGCGGTCGCCACGACTCCGCCGACGAGCAAGACCGGGTGGAGGTGTCGCCAGGTGCCTCGGGCGGGTGGGGTGCCGAGTGGGTCGCGGTCGGCGCGGGTGGGTCGGTGGTAGACATGCGGCTCCCCTGACGCCGGGACGAACACGCTCGAGGGCCGTCGCCCAAGCCGGCAAGCCCGCGACTGTGCGTGACGATCATGCTTGGGGTGATCGTCGGCGGGGTTGTCGTCGTCCGAGCCGGGCAAAGTTCCCTGAACCTCGCCGACTTCCCGGCCGGTCACCCGATCGCGTGTGCATCCTGAAAGGGCATCGCCTGACGGGTGAACTGATCGGATGAGCCGGCCGACGGTCGCGTCCGCGTCGTCTGTGGCGCCATGGATATGTCTGTCCGGTTTCGGTGGGCGAGTTTGGCCGTGACGGGAACTTTTCGGTCGGCAGGCGACGACTACCACCCGTGCTTGCGACGCGAAGCCGCCCCACCTGCTCCCCGGACACAACGCCCAAATCACCCAGCGCTACATCCCGGACTACAAGGAGACGTTGATGCGTAAGGTCCTGCTTCGTTCCGGCGCCGTGGCGGGCGGGGTACTCGCCGCGCTCGCGTTGACCGCCTCACCCGCGTCGGCGCACGTGACGGTCAACCCGAGCAACGCCACCCAGGGGGCTACACCAAGCTGACCTTCCGGGTACCCAACGAGAACGACGCCGCCGACACCACCAAGCTGGAGGTCAACCTGCCCACCGACACCCCGATCGCGTCGGTGTCGGTCAAGCCGCTCAACGGCTGGAGCGTGCAGGCCGACAAGACCAAGCTGGCCACGCCGATCAAGAGCGACGACGGCGAGATCACCGAGGCGGTCACGAAGATCACCTGGACCGCGACGCCCGACGCGGCGATCAAGCCGGGCCAGTTCCAGGAGTTCGACGTGTCGGTCGGCCCGCTGCCGGAGACCGACAAGATCGTGTTCAAGGCGCTGCAGACGTACTCCGACGGCGACATCGTGCGCTGGATCGAGGAGCCCGGCGCGGACGGCAAGGAGCCCGTGCACCCGGCCCCGACGCTGAAGCTGGCCAAGGCCTCCAGCGACACCAGCACGGCCGGCGGCCACGGTGACAGCAACACCAGCAACAGCGCCGCGACGAAGGCCACCGACGCCGACGCCCGCTCCCGCGCCAACGCGGGCCTTGGGCTGGGTATCGCCGCTCTGGTCCTCGCCCTGGTCGGTGTCGCCCTCGGCGGCCTGGCCTGGCGACGTCGACCTACCTCCTTCGACGCCATCGTCGCCGCCGTTCAGCTCGGCCTATCCAACTCCCGGCTGGAAGGCATCAACGCCAAGATCCGGCTCATCCAACGCCGCGGCCACGGCCACCGCAACCTCGACAACCTCACCGCCGCGATCTACCTCTGCCTCGGCGCAATCACCATCAATCTACCCACACAAAGGTGAGTAGTCGCACGCGGGTTCTAAATTAATTGCGTCCGGCCATCACCCCGCCGTCGACGTTGAGGATGGCACCCGTGACCCAGCTCGCGTCGTCGGAGAGCAGGTAGGTGATCGCCGACGCGATGTCCTGCGCGGTGCCGACGCGGCCGAGCGGGTGAAATCCCTTGAAGCCCTGGAGCGTCTCGTCGACCTTTTCCGGCGGAATGAAGCCCTCGTAGATGGGCGTTGCGACGACGGCCGGCGCGACGGCGTTGACGCGGATCTGACGGTCGGCGAGCTCGATGGCCAGATTGTGGGTGAAGGCGTGCAGTCCGGCCTTGGCCATCGAGTACGCGCTGGAGGGGGTGGCCCCGACCGCCTGGTAGGCCCACATGGCGCCGATATTGACGATCGACCCGCCGCGGCCGCCCGCGATCATGCCGCGTGCCACGGTCTGAGTCAGAAAGAAGATCGCGCGGTTGAGTTCGTGGTAAGAGTCGTAGGCGGCGCCGTCGTGGTCGAGGAACGGCTGCGGAATGAACACACCGGCGGCGTTGACCAGGAGCGTGGCATCGGCGTGCTCGGTTGCCAGCTGCTTCTGTACCCGGGCGACCTGGTCACGGTCGGTGAGGTCAGCCGTGATGCCCCACGCGTTGCCGTTGGCCCCCAGGGCCAGCACGGTCTCGTCGACCCGGTCCTGCTTGCGGCCGATGATGACAGCGCTGCCGCCACCAGCCACCACGTCGGCCGCGGTCTGCCGGCCCATTCCACTACTGCCCCCGACCACGACCAGCTTGCGATCCTTGAAGGCGTCGGTCATGACGAATCTCCATCCCATCGGTTCGCCGTTGCTTTGTGACTGGAGCCCGGTTGTGTGGCTCGGTGAGTCACCCTCGTGCCGGCACCTTCCCATCGCCTCCGGGATCTACCCGGTCCGGCACCTGGTTTCGGGCGTCCCTCCCCTGGGGGAACGAGAGGCAGGACCGGGGATGAGACCCCGGGTCGGCTCGGGCGCCGATCCGGCCGCCTCGCGGCATGCTGCGAGTGTGAGCACTTCCGCGACGATCTCCGACCAGCGTTCGCAGACCTCGCCGTTGTTCCCCACGGAGACGAACGCGACCGGCTGGATGACCTTGTGCGAGCGGCCACAGCGGGTGTGCAGAGGTGCTGCGCATCATCGGCGAACGCGGCATCGGCAAGTCCGCCGCTCTCGACTACGCGGTTCAACAGGCTACGGGCTTCCGGGTGCGCCGGATCCGCACCGTCGCCGCGGAGTTCGAACTGCCGTACGCGGCATGCGTGCAGGCATGCGAGGTGTCCGGCGACGAGTGTGATCGACATGCGCAAATGCATGAGCACTGCCGAGTATGCGCTGAGGTATGCCATCGTTGTCAGCAGGTCTGCCAAGAAATGCTGGCCGCCATCGGATGAGGAGTGGAATCGGGCCCGGTGCCTGCCGAAGCCGCCACGGCATGATCCGTTGATGCCCTGCACCATCACCGCGGTCGTCTTCTTCCGACCGTCGCTGCCGCGTCCGAAGTGCACCTGAGTTGTCACTGAGTTCGTTCCCTCACCCGGCGGACGGCAGGGTGCAAACGATCAGTGAGCGTGTGATCAGGGTCGGTAGAGTTCGGTGGCGTACCGGCTCATCACTTCCACGATCGCGTTCGGATAGGCCGCCTCGGCCGTCGCCAGCGCCCCCAGTTCGCGAAAGAAATTGACGTACCGGTCGGGGGTGACCGTGCACAGCATGATCACCCCAGACCGAGCCGGTGGCCGGTGTTGACCGCCGTTCCTGATGCCGATGGCCGGGCGGCTTGACGTCGTTGCTGTTGCCGATGGTTTGGTGATCTTCGTGTCGGCGGTGGGTGTGTTGGTCGGCGCCGTCGTTGTGCCGAGGAGGTGAACAATGACGCCGACGAAGACGACGACGGCCCTCCCGCCTGTGTCGTGGTGGACCGCTGCGGGAGGGCCGTGCTGATGCACGGAGGCACCGTTGTTGACGGTAGAGGCTGACCCGGTTCTGGTCGAGATGAGGTTGGCCGGTGGGCAGTTGGCTTGTCCGTCGGTGGCGTGCCGTGAGGTGTTGCGGCCGTGGGGATGGGCCCGGCCGCGTGGGGTGCATGGCCTCAAGGAGTCGCTGCGTCCGCGGCGGGCGCGGTGCGGCTCGTGCCTGGTAACGCATGTGCTGCTGCCGGTGACGGTGCTGCTGCGGCGGGCGTATGCCGCGGATGTGATCGGCGCCGCGATCGAGGCTCGGGCCGGCGGCGCCGGGTACCGGGCGGCCGGTAGGCGGTTGAGGGTGCCGGCGGCGACGGTCCGCGGCTGGCTGCGGCGCCTGGCCGGGCGGCTCGAGCCGACCCGGGTGGTGTTGTTGCAGGTCGCGGTCCGTGCCGGTGTTGATGTCACGGTGCCGCCGGCGTGGGGGTGTCGGTGGCGGGATCTGCTGGCCGCGCTCGACACCGCGACGGCGGCGGTGACCGGCCGGTTCGGTCCGGTCGGTGTCCTCGGCCCGGTGACGGCCTGGCAGGTCGTGGTCGGCTGCTGCGGTGGTCGGCTGCTCGCGCCGGGCTGGCCCGCGCCGTGACGGGCGTTGTCCGCAACACCAGTCGCCCCTGACGCCGGCGGCGGTTGTTCGGAAACCTCGGAGGGTCATGCATTCCCGCCCGGTCCTGGCGCGGGTTTCCCTCTGAATCGAGGTTTCGTGGGTTCTGAACAGCACGATGACGACGCCACGCGGCGGGCGCGGGCGCAGCAGGTAGCGTTGTTCCGCTACCAGTTGATCTGCCCCGCCCTCGACGCGGCGCTGTCGACCAAGGCCCGTGGCCGGGTCGTGCGGGCCATCGCCGCCCAGCCGCATGCCGGCCCGTTCGGTGGGCAGCACCGTTACTCCCGCGACACCCTCGACCGGTGGATCCGCCGTTACCGCCGCGGCGGGTTCGACGCCCTCGCTCCGTCGATCCGGCAGCCCGGCACCCGCATCGACGCGCCGCTGCTGGAGTTGGCGGTGGCGTTGAAGAAGGAGAACCCGCAGCGCACCGCCGCCCAGGTCGCCCGCATCCTCAAGGCCGCACGCGGGTGGGCGCCGTCGGAGACCACACTGCTGCGTCTGTTCCACCGGCACGAAATGATGGGCCCGCCGACCGGGGACGGGCCGGTCGTGTTCGGCCGGTTCGAAGCAGCGGCGCCGAACGAACGCTGGGTCGGCGACGCGCTGCACGGCCCGAGAGTGGGTGGCCGCAAGACCTACCTCTTCGCGTTCCTCGACGACCATAGCCGGCTGCTGGTTGGTTACCGGTTCGGGTTCGCCGAAGACACCGTCCGCCTCGCTGCCGCGCTGCGACCGGCGTTGGCGGCACGCGGTGTCCCGGAGTCGGTCTATGTCGATAACGGCTCGGCCTACGTGGATTCGTGACTGCTGCGTGCCTGCGGCAAGCTCGGTATCCGGCTGATCCACTCGACCCCGCACCGGCCGCAAGGACGGGGCAAGATCGAGCGGTTCTTGTGCGCCACGTCGCACTTGGTCGTATCCCCGGCACAGCCGGGAGGAACTCGAAGGGAGGTTCCTGGGTCTGATGGCTTACCCGTAGCCGAAAGGTGAATCGGGGACAAGAGCATGCCAGGAAACCAGTGGCCGGGTCCAGGTGTCCGGGACGGCGCGCTGGGGGACCCGCGCGATATGGCGAAAGCTTGATTGCCTGAATCCCAATCTTCAGAAGATGGAAGTTCACATCCGCCGGAAAGACACCTGAAACCGGCGCCAGCCCTGCGCTGATCGTGGAATAACAGCGGCGCACCCTTCGGGGTCATGGAGCGATGCCCAGTGAGGGCATTCAAGGAGATGAGTGGGGCGCCTAAGTCGCGCTATGACGTATGACCAGGATGAACGTGGGATCGTCTACCGGACGCGAGTCCTACGACGACGGAGGCCCCGTAGTAGTCGCCGGAGTCACGACCGGCCAGGGAGGACGGGAAAGCCGCCCACAGGGCGAAGGGGGCCAGGTGACTCGGACACTCCGCAAGCTGGGAGGTATGCGTAATGCAGAGCGCCGAAACGGTGCTGGGTGTCCTGCGTGAGCGCGGCAGACGCGGCCTGCCGTTGGAAGAACTGTATCGGCAAATGTTCAACCCGCAGTTGTATCTGCTGGCCTACGGGCGCATCTACGCCAACAAGGGCGCGATGACCCGCGGGGCCACACAGGAGACCGTGGACGGCATGTCCCTGGGCAAGATCGGCCGCATCATCGAGGCGATGCGCTTCGAGCGCTACCGGTTCCGCCCGGTCCCACGGTTTCCGTCCCGGCCGGGGCTGCCATACCGCGCTGCGGGAGGTGGCCAACACCTGGACCGGGACGACGTGGTTCATCGAGGGTGATGTCTCCGACTGCTTGGAGGCATGGTCACACTGCTCCTTCCGCTGATTGTCATGATCAGAATAGGGTGTCGGTGGGGTTGGAAACGTTGATACGTAAGCCTTTGCGGCGTCCTGTGCGGGTGAGGACGGCGTCCAGCTCGCCGCGTTTGACCTTCTGCAACACGGTCTGGCGGGAGATGCCGAGGGCTCGGCTGGCGTGGTGGAGGGCGAGCCAGCCGGTGGGGGCGTCGTTGACGAGCATGCCGCGCAGCTGGTCGGTGAGGCGGATGCGCCACGGGGCGCCGGGGGTGACCTGCTCGCCGGCGACGAAGCCGTCGTCCAGCCAGCGCAGCAGGGTGGACGCGGCGATGCCGAGTTGTTTGGCGGCGGCGGTCACGTTGAGCAGTTCTCCTTCCTGTGGCTGGTCGGTGGGTTGGTGGCAGGGGATGTTCCAGTGGTAGCGCAGTGACTGGACTCTACTGGCGGTGTATGACAGTCCTCGGGCCGTTTGGCGGCCTTGCCGGTTGAGGATCCCGGCGATTTTCGCGTCGGGGTAGTGCACGGCAAGGCGGCGGAGCAGGTCGATGGTGTCTTCGTCGGTGCGGATGGCCGGCTGCGGGCGGCGCAGCGCTACGTTCAGTTCGCTGATGATGCCGCCCTTCCACCGCAGCGCAAGCTCGGCGTGCGGGTCGGGGTGGTCGTGGCGGTGCACGGTGATGTGGACCTCGTCGAGCAGGGTGTGTAGCAGTTGCTTGCGGTCCTTGTCGGTGGTGGTCGGCGCGGCCCATGCCTGGTTGAGGTCGGCGCCGAGGGCGGCGATGGTGGCGCGTTGGGCGTCGGTGAGCTGGACGGGCCGGTGTTGTTGCCGGCGGGCCAGTTCGGTCTCGGCGTTGGCCAGGTGCTGCAGCGTGGTGTTCCACTCGGTCTCCAGGCCGCGGGCCACCAGCCGGTTCTCCGGGTCGACTGCCCGGTAGCGGCGTTCGGCTTTCATCGCGGTGTAGCGGGCTTGTTCGACTTGGCGGCGGTGCTGGTCCAGGGCGGCGTCGTGGTCGGCCTCAAGCTGCTCGGTGGCGGCCAGGCAGGCTTGCACCGCCGCGGGAGACAGCGCAGCGAGGAAGGTCTCGGCGACGGCGGCGTCGATGGCTTGTCCACCGATGTTGAGGTGCCGGACTCCCTTGCCGTCGACCAGTTCGCCGGTGCCGTTGCAGTAGTAGCCGGGGGTGGACTTGGCCGGGCCGCGGTAGAACACGGCCAGCTTGCGTCCACACGTCCCGCAGCTGGCCAGGCCCTGCAGCAGCGCGGCGCCTTCCCGTATCGCGCCGGTGCCCGGCTGGTGTGGCTGTGGGCGGATGTTGCAACCGATGCGGTCCTGGTTGTCCTGGAAGGTGTGCCAGTCGATGAACCCGGGATGATGCTCGGTGATGAGGACCTCCCACTCGTCTTGGCGCAGCCTACGTTCCCGGGCCCGCAGGTGGCCGTCGGCGGCGACGTAGCGCTGCCGGCGTGTCCGGCCGAACACGTACGCGCCGGCGTAGGCGGGATGGGTCAGCGTGGTGTGCACCGCGTGGTAGGTGGGCTCCACCCAGGTGATCTCTGACAGCCGGTCGCGTCGGTAGCCGTCTCGCTGCAACGGCCAGCGCAGCTGGTTGTCCCGCAGCCACAGCCAGGTGGCCCGCACCGACCCGCACACCGCGAACTGGTCGAACACCGCGGCGATGACGCCGGTGACGGCCTCGTCGGGGTGCAGCAGGATCTGCCCGTCGTCCTGGCCCCACACCAGCCCGACCGGCAGGCCGGTGCGCAACTCGCCGCGGGCGGCCTTGTTGCGGATCCCGCCGGTCAGCCGGGCCCGCAACACATGCAGTTCAGCCTCGCTGAGCATGCCTTTCATGCCCAGCACCAGCCGGTCGTTGAACAATCCCGGATGGTAGACGCCGTCGGTGTCGGCGACCAGCGTGTCGCACGCCCCGGCCAGATCCAACAGCCGGTACCAGGCGGCGTTGTCCCGGGCCAGCCGGGAGACCTCCAACGCCAGGATGATCCCGATCTGGCCCATCGCCAGGTCCGCGACCAGCGCCTCGAACCCGCTGCGCTGCCCGAGTACCGACCCGGAGACGCCCAGGTCAGCGTCGATGATGCGAATCTGTTCCCGCGGCCACCCCAACGCGACCGCACGCTCCCGCAGGTCGTACTGGCGTGCGGTGGACTCGGTGTTGCGTTCCAACTGGGCAAGAGTCGACTGGCGAACATACACCACCGCCTGCCGGGACCGGTGTGACGCGGTGACCTTGGAATGTTCATTCATGATCGGGCACCTCGCCCTCGGTGCAGGCCATGGCGAGCAGGTGCGCCAGCAGCCGGATCGCTTCGGCCACCTCGGGCTCGGGAAGCTGGGCCAGCAGAACCTGTGGTGGCGGCGGGAACTGTTCGGGGAGCAGACTGAGTTGGGCAGGCTGCATCGGTGTCCTCCTCGCAGGTTGACTGCGATGCAGCCTGCTCTTCGCGCAGCCGCCGTGACAGTGCCGACACGATCACCACCGCCGCCAACAGGTCCGACACCGTGCCCACCGTTACGCCCGGATCACCAGCGGCGACGTCCACCGCGCCAGTAGCGTCGTCGGTCCACGCCTGCGGGATCAGTCGCTTGCGGCCGTTGGGCAACACCACCAGCAGATCCATCCCGCCGTGTTTGCGGCGCCACCGGCGCAGTACCGCCACAGCCTCGCCCTCCAACGCATCCCTACGGCGGGTAATCCTCACGATGCTCATCACGGCATTACCCCCGCGAGCGCGGCGGCGGCGTCGCGGTGACCACCCGCGGTCACCACCGCGCGAGCCACCAACCCGCTGTTGACCGCGTCCAAACATGCCGCAACGTCACGAAGATCAATCGGGACGCCCTCGGCGATGCTCGCCGCAACCCGCAGAACCTGGCGCTCACCGCGCGAGCACGGCAAGTGACCGTCCTCCAACGCCTCCCACGCCGCCCGCCAGTCGATCGCGGCCATCGACTCGCCGTGGAAGCCATGACAGGGCTCGACATAGCCCAGAAAATCGTCGCGGACCAGCCACGACCGGTGGTCGATCAGCAGCTCGACAGCCGCCTGGCAGGTCAACAAGCCCTTCGCCCACACCCGAAGCGCGGCCGTCAGGTCATCGAAGCACGTAGTGTGCCGAGGACTTCTTCGGGAGTTTTGATCATGAGGTCATGCTCTCGACGCTGGCGGAGTCCATCCACGACAACCGGTTCCTGCGGCTGGTGCGCAACATGCTCACCGCCGGATATCTGGAGGACTGGGTCTGGCATGAAACGCTCTCCGGTGCGCCGCAGGGCGGTGTCGCGTCCCCGATCCTGTCCGGTATCTACCTGCACCGGTTGGACCGCTTTGTCGAGACGGTGCTGATCCCGGAGTACACCCGAGGGAAACTTCGGGCCCGTAACCCGGCCTACCGCACGGTGGAACAGGCCATCGCGGCAGCCCGCAGGAGGGGCGACCGTGCCGAGGTGCGGTCGCTTTACCGGCGGCTGCACCGCCTACCCAGCCAGGATCCTGACGATCCTGGCTATCGACGGCTGCGCTACTGCAGGTATGCCGACGACACCTTGCTGGGGTTCGCCGGACCGAAAGCCGAGGCCGAGGAGATCAAGCAGCGTCTGGCCGTCTTCCTGCGCGATCAACTCAAACTGGAGTTGTCGCAGGAGAAGACGCTGGTGACACATGCCCGTACGGGCGCGGCCCGATTCCTCGGCTACGAGATCTCCGTGGCGCGCACCGACCGCAAGACACGGCGACCGTCCGCGAGCGACCGGCGCAACCGCCGGTCGCTGAACGGAACGGTCGTGCTGCGGGTGCCCGCCTCGGTGGTCAAGGCGAAAAGTGCCCTCTACCTGGCACGCGGCAAGCCAGCCTGCCGCAACCCGCTCATCCGCGAAGATGACTACACCATCGTCGGGAAGTTCGGGGCCGAGTACCGGGGCATCGTCCAGTACTACCTGCTGGCCAGTGACGTCCAACGACTGCACCGGCTGCGCTGGGTCATGGAGACCTCGATGCTCAAGACCCTGGCCCGTAAGCACCGCTCGTCGGTGTCGAAGATGGCGGCCAAACACAAGGCCAAAGTCGCGACACCGTACGGGCCGCGCACCTGCTTCGAGGCCAGCATCGTCCGCGACGGCAGGAAGCCACTGGTCGCACGGTTCGGCGGGATCACTCTCAAACGGCAGAAGACGGCGGTCATCACCGACCGTCAACCGCACCGACCGCTCTACCCCCACAAGGAGCTGATCAAGCGACTGCTGAAGGAAAGATGCGAGTTGTGCAGGCAACTGGATGGCATTGAGGTGCACCACATCCACAAGCTCGCCGACCTCGTCAAGGCCGGTGCGGACCAACCCGCATGGATACAGGAGATGGTGAAACGGCGTCGCAAGACCCTGGTGGTCTGCGACGGCTGCCACCAACAAATCCATGCGAGGCCGCAAACACCACAGCTCACGTCGTAGCCACTGGAGAGCCGGGTACTCGGAAACGGGTCCGCCCGGTTCGGAGGGAGGCCACGCGGAAAAGGACCTGAATCAGGTACCTCGCTGCGTGGCCGACCCTACCCGCAGCGTGCGGGAGCAGTTCCTCGTTGAGGTCGTCGACACCACGGTCGACGACCTCGCCGGGCGGGGTCTTTCGCATGCGGCGGCGCTGCTTGAGCTCAACGGCCTGTTCACCGCGTGGGTCGAGTCGGTCTATCACCACCGGGTCCACTCCGAGACCGGGCAGACACCCTTACGGCGGTGGGATGACGGCTGGCACAGCGCCGGGCACCGCCCGGCCATGGCCAGCGCGGACGCCTTGACGCAGGCGTTCCTCTGGTCGGAATGGCGCACCGTCACCAAGACAGCGACGGTGACGATGCACGGCAACCGCTACGAGGTCGAGCCGGTGCTGGTCGGCCGCAAGGTCGAGTTGGTGTTCTCCCCGTTCAACCTCGCCAAGATCGAGGTCCACTACCGCGGCGCGGTCTATGGCCGGGCGGTGCCGCACCGCATCACCCGCCACGCCCACCCCAAAGCAAGGCCGGAAACAGCCCAGGCGCCGGCGGCGCCGGCGACTGGGATCGCCTACCTGCAACTGGTCGCCGATACCCACCACGAGCAGGTCGCCGCCGACGAGCGGATCGGCTTCCACGCCCTCTACTCGACCGCCAACCCGTCAACAGCCGGCCCCGAAACCGATCAGCTCGCCGGGGCAGCTGTCCATCGACGACGCCCTCGGCGAGGACGCCGCGAGCGCCGGCGAACTGGGTGAGCAGGCCGGAACATGAGCGTGACCCGCCTGCAGTCGCACTGGGGTTTCACCAGGATGCCGTTCGGGCGCAGCCTGGCCCCGTCGATGCTGCACCGCCACGACGGTCACGCCGAAGCCGTCGCCCGGATCGGCTGGTGCATCGAACAGCACGCCCTCGGCGTGATCACCGGCGAGGTCGGCGCGGGAAAGACGGTGGCAGTGCGCGCCGCGACCGCCGCCCTGGACACCTCCCGGCACGTGGTGATCTACCTGCCCAACCCGTCCGTCGGGGTCCGCGGCATGCTCCACCACGTCGTGTCCACGCTCGGGCAGACGCCCAGCTTCTACACCGCCACGCTCGTCCCGCAAGCCGCCGCAGCGCTCGCCGCCGAACACGCCGAACGCGGCCGCACCCCGATCGTGCATCCTCGACGAGGCGCACCTGCTCGACAACGCCCAGCTGGAAGCGGTGCGCATGCTCACCAACCACGACATGGACTCCGGTGCACCGTTCGCGGCGCTGCTCGTCGGACAGCCGACCCTGCGGCACCGGCTACGCCTCGGCGTGCTCGCCGCCCTCGACCAGCGGATCTCCGTCCGCTACGCCCTGGCCGGCATGACCGCGACCGAGACCGTGGACTACATCACCCACCACGTCAAGATCGCCGGCCGCACGCGACACCCTGTTCAGCGACGACGCCGTCACCCTGATCCACAACGCCTCCCGCGGCTACCCGCGGGCGATCAACAACCTCGCCGTCAACGCGCTCACCTCCGCCTTCGCGCGCAACAACTCGATCGTCGACGAGAAAGCCGCCCGCATCGCGATCTCCGAAACCGGCGCCGACTGACTCGCCACCATCACCACAGCCGAACAACCCGGCACCAAACCGACCAAGGCCCCGTCCGCAACCAGCGGACGGGGCCTTCCACACCACCTCTCGGCATCAACAACGACGCATCATCGGCAAGATCAGCGACGGTCAACAAGCCGGTGTGACTGCCGTCCTCCAGTACCCGGATGGTTTCCGGCCCGATGTTGATCACCTCGGCGCCGTCAGGAGTGGAAGGAACACATTCATCGTCGGCGCCCCTTCTCGTTGCGTCAGGTGCCTCGGCAGCTACCCCTGCGTGTGCCGGCCAACCGCGGCCGCCGACCATTGCGCTCCAATACCCGGCCGGTGCTCCCAGGCACTGATGTTCCCCGGGTTCGGTGGAGCCGTCGTGTTTGGCTTCGTGGGCCGGGGGTAGCGGCGGACGCGGTGTGGCGGGTGGTGCGAATGGGAGCGTCAGCATCCGCCGGAGTGTCTTGGAGGTGTGAGACGTGGGGGTAGTGTCGCCAGGGTTCAAGGGCAGGCGGGCTGGTCCAGGACCCGGGCTGCCTCCGGGCCAGTACCTGGTCGAGGACTTCCCGGTCCTGTCTGCCGGGCCGACGCCGCGGATCGACCTGACGGATTGGGAGTTCACCATCACCGACCAGGCTGGCCAGCGGCGGCGCTGGGACTGGTCCGCCTTCCGGGCCCTGCCGACCGAGTCGATCAACACCGACATCCACTGCGTGACCAAGTGGTCGAAGCTGGGCACGGCCTGGGAGGGGGTGCCGCTGGACACGTTGCTCGCCGGCCTGGAGACCAGCGCCAGGTTCGTCCTGGCCGAGTCCTACGGCGGCTACACCACCAACCTTCCCATCGAGGATCTGCTCGACGGCAAGGCCTGGATCGCCTTCCGCTACGGCGGTGAGGACCTGGCGCCCGAGCACGGCGGGCCGGCGCGGCTGCTGGTGCCGCACCTGTACTTCTGGAAGAGCGCCAAATGGGTGCGGGGGATCCGGCTGCTGGACCGTGACCAGCCAGGCTTTTGGGAGAGTCTCGGCTACCACAACTACGGTGACCCGTGGCGCGAGCAGCGGTACTGGGGCGACTGACCTGGCACGCCGCCGCCCAGGTGCTGGCTCCGGCGGGCCGGCAAGCTCCGGTCGGGCGGTTGGACATCCCAGCTCGCCACCCTGGGCTGGTCACTCTGGGGCTGGCCGCCCGCGGCCGGCCTGCTTTGTGTGCGGGCCGACCGGTTTCGTCGAGGCGATCGCCAACCCGCTCATCGACCAGGGCCACGATCCACAGCCAACCAAGACCGAACGATTCAGACCAGCCGTAGCTGACGGAGGAAAACCATGACCGGCTCGACCATGCGGACCGCCGGGACCGCACTCGCCGACCCCCTCCAGGACGTCTTCCGCCCCGACGTCACCGCAGCCGTCGGCGGCTGCGCCAACTGTGGATGGGCGGGGCCCATGGCTGGGGTGCGGGTCTTCGATCACGCGCCCGGCGTTGTCGCCCGCTGTCCCAGCTGCGAGCAGGTCATCCTGCGCACGGTGCACGGCCCCGGTCGCGCCTGGATCGACCTTCGCGGCCTCACCTACCTGCAACTTCCCGTACCGGACGAGACCTGAGCCGGCTGGCGCGCACTCGACAGGCAGTGGAACAAGGCGGCGTGCCTCATCGGCGAACCGGCCGCGCGTATGTGGCAGCTGTACCTCGCCGGCGAAGCCCTCGCGTTCGACCAGCGACGGATCGGCGTGGACCACATTCTTGCGTCCCTGCCGGGGCCCGGTGACTGCGAGGATGGGCGAACAGGCGGCGCAGTGGCCGGAGCATCCAGGTGTCGACCCGTCCACCCCCGAACCGAAGGACGACAGCGACAGAACTGGGCAGAACCAAACCAAGATCGGATGCACTGTCATCGGCAAATCCGGATACCGCCGGGCCTCGGGTCGCTGGGTTCCCTGACTGCTTCCGAAATCCGGAAGAGGTCGGTCCCCTATGTCCACCTTGGACGCTCCCGACGCATGCGCTCTTCCGAATTCCGGAAGCGCTAACGCCTCGGAGCATCGCAGGTTAGAGCCTTGATCAATTGGCATCTTGATCGCTAACCTTCGAATAGAAGGCGATAGAGATCGCTCTGCGATCTGCTCCCCTTTTGCTCCCCCTCGTAAGGCGCGGCGACTTCAGCGGTCTATGACGTGACCGCGGACACCGGCTGGGGTCAACGTTGGTTGCGATCACGACACGGCCGCGTTCGCGGTTGCCACGATCCGCCGCTGGTGGCAGGCCCGAGGTATCAGCGACTACCCGCACGCCCGCCGGTTGTTGATCACCGCGGATGCGGGTGGCTCCAACGGCTACCGTGCCCGGGCGTGGAAGACCGAGCTGGCGGCCCTGGCCACCGAAACCGGCCTGCAGATCACGGTGTGCCATCTACCGCCGGGAACCTCGAAATGGAACAAAATCGAGGTGCGCCACGAGGCGTCATCGCGTCGGGCGGGGGTGCAAGGACCCCGCCCCTGCGCTGTCGCAGCAGCGCGGGGAAGCTGAGGGCAGCCGCGTCGTGGAGACACGCGGCGGGGTGGGAGCAGCCCTGACAAAGCCGGGACGGGTCAGCACTGTCAGATGGCCCGGGTCCGGCGAGCAAGACCGGAAGGTGGACGAGAGAAACCAGTGTTTGAAGCCTCGTAAGGGTTCCGCCGGCTCGAACCTGATGGATGTGGGCCGGATGCAGCGCACGCCGCCTTTGGGCGGCGACTTCGAAGCCGGTCTTTCGATACCGGTGGGGAGGCCACGTTGAAGGTCTGCGGCGTAGGGGTGGCGATGCTGCCGGGGTAGAGCTGGCCGCCTCACCGGTCGACCGAACGGTGATGAACGTGGGAAGCGACCTGTCGTTCCCTCCCGCTACGGCGGTGGGTAGGTGTGTCGTCCGCCGATGGCGGCGGGTCGTGGCGGAGGTCCCGTAGTAGTCCGAGCGTGCGAGAGGCACGTGCATGGCGAAGGGGACCAGCAAGTCAGCAGCCGAGGAACTGGAAGACCAGGAGGACATCGCCGGTGAACACCGACGAACTGGAGTCGGCCCTGTTCAGGGCCGAGCGAAGGGTACTGGAGATCCAGACGAAGCTGCACCGTTGGGCTCGCGACGAGCCTCACCGCAGGTTTGATGACCTGTTCAACCTCGTCGCCGATCCCGCCTTCCTGTTAGTGGCGTGGGATCGGGTGCGGGGTAACAAGGGTGCCCGCACGGCCGGGGTGGACGGGCGTACTGCCGCGTCGATCCAGGTCGGACAGGGCGTCGAGGATTTCCTCGACGGGCTGCGGACATCGCTGAAGGACCGTAGCTTCCACCCGCTGCCGGTGCGGGAACGGATGATCCCAAAGGCGAACGGCAAGCTACGTCGCCTCGGGATCGCCACCATCACCGACCGGGTGGTCCAGGCATCCCTCAAACTGGTGTTGGAGCCGATCTTCGAGGCGGACTTCTACCCGTGCAGTTACGGGTTCCGCCCCAACCACCGGACCCATGACGCGGTGGCCGAGGTGCGCTTCCTAGCATCCAAGTCCTACGAATGGATCGTGGAAGGCGACATCAAAGATGACATGCATCGGCTACCGCGGTTGAGGTTGAGCTGGTTGACGGGCCGTTTCGTCGGGTGACGGGAGAGGCCTCCTCAGCTCATACGCAGCAAGATTGCTCTGACAGAACATGTGCGTGCGGATCACGTGCGTGACCCTCAGGAGCGTGAGGAGGTCTCTCATGGCCATCGTAGGCGGCTTCGACATCCACCGGAAGCAGATCACGTTCGACTACGTCGATACCGATACCGGGGAACTGGTGCGGGGGCAGATCGCGCCGGCGGACCGGGCGCATCTGCGGGCGTGGCTGGCGCCGTTCGTTGAGCGTGATGATGGGGTGGCGTTCGGGTTGGAGGGGTGTACCGGGTGGCGGTACGTGGCGGAGGAGTTGGCCGCGGCCGGGTTCGAGGCGCATGTGGGCGAGCCGGCTGACACCGCGGCGTTGCGGGGCCGTAAGCGGCGGGCCAAGACTGACCGGACCGACTCGCGGCACATCCGTGAGTTGCTGGATACCGGGCGGCTGCCGGAGTGTTGGATCCCGCCGTGGCGGGTGCTGGAGTGCCGGGCGTTGCTGCAGGTCTACCACGATCTGCGGGTGGAACACACCGGGTGGGTGCAGCGGGTGCACGCGGTGCTGTTCCACCAGGGTGCCTCCGCGTTGGGTGAGGGTGGGTTGAGCAGCGTGGAAGGGCTGGCCCGGCTACGGGAGATCGCCGATACGCAGTTGTCACCGGCCGGGCAGATGCAGGTCGCGGTCGCGTTGCGGATGCTTCAGGTCTGCGACGAGCAGTTGGAGATCGTGCGTCGGCAGGTGCTGGCCGCGGCGCGGCGGATGCGCGGCGCCCGGGTGCTGCACCAGGAGCTCTATGGTGTCGGGCCGGTCACCGCCCTGGCCTTGGTCTGTTGGCTGGGCGGCGCCGACCGGTTCCGCTCCTCCCGGCAGGCGGTGCGCTTCGCCGGGCTGGACGTTACCGTGTACTCCTCGGCGGGCAAGTCCAGCCCCGGGCGGCTGTCCCGGCAGGGCCCCGCAGTGCTGCGCTGGTGTGTCTACGAGGCAGGCAAGACCCACGCCCGGGCATCGGCCCCAGACCACGCCTACTACGCCCGGGTGAAAGAACGTATCGATGGTAAACGCGCCGCCCTGTCCGAGGCCAGGAAGATCATCCGTCGGGCGGTGCACCTGCTGAACGATCTCGGCGACGACGCGTTCGGCTGGGCCGACACCCCAATCCCGGCGCGACCGCAGGTGGCCCAGGCGGCCTGACCGGCGGGATCTGGTGGGCAGGCGGGCTGCCTCATTCTCACCCGATGCGCGATGCGACCAGCTCCTGCCAACGGGCTGTCAGACCGCGAGCCGCCGTGCGGGATCACGCGGACGGCCTCCAAAGACTGAGCGGTCGCACCCCCGCAGGCGGGGGACAACCAATCGATCATCATGTCACCGAGTCGCCTACCACCGGCTGGCTCGTGGGCCTAGGTAAGCCTGGCTGCCCCACGCCTGCACCACCAGGACTCCACAATGGACACCCCAGGTAAGACACATCACCCCACCGGCAGGAGGCAACACCCAACACCCAACACAACCCCGCCGCCTTCCCCCTTCTCACCCGAACGCCTCGTATCATCCACTCCCGGGCGGCCGCGTCAAGGGCGCCTACGGCGTCGCTACGCGATCGGCTCCGCCGACCCTTGACCCACCCCCACCCGCTCGCAGGATTCGGCGCCTGTCGGGTCGGAAGGGTGAACAATCGTGTCCCGCCACCACCATCAAACACCTACGAACTATCTGAAACTACTTGCCACTTGGGGGCCGAAGCAGGTAAGCCTGCTTGGATGCATGGTCACACTGCTCCTTCCGCTGATTGTCATGATCAGAATAGGGTGTTGGTGGGGCTGGCAACGTTGACGCGCAAGCCTTTCCGTCGTCCGGTGCGGGTGAGGACGGCTTGGAGTTCGCCGCGCTTGACACGTTGCAACACAGTCTGGGCCGAGCGTCCACCGCAGCGGGCCCGGAAGTGCTCTACAGCTACCTGTCGCGGCTACGGCAGGCCTTGGCCGCCGTCAATGACGTGCGCATCGACCGGCGATCCGCCGGCTACCTGCTGACCGTCGACCCTATGACCATCGATTTGCACCGCTTCCACCACCTGCTCGCCCAGGCCCGCGCAGGAGGCGATGACCAGATGGCAGCCGAGATGTTGGACGAGGCGCTTCGATTGTGGCGCGGTCCGGCGTTCGCCACCCTGGACACCCCGTGGCTGACGAGCGTCCGCCATGCCTTGGACCAGCAGCGGTGGGCCGCCGAGTTGGACCGCAACGACCTGGCCCTGCGGCTGGGCCGGCATTCGGTGCTACTGGTCGAACTGTCCGCCGCCGTCACCGCCCATCCGCTGGACGAGCGGCTGGCGGGCCAGCTATTGCTCGCCTTGTACCGCAGCGGCCGGCAGGCCGACGCCCTAGCGCGCACCGTTCCGCGTCAATCTCGGCGCCGGGTGTGCACGCCCAGGCGGCGTAGCAGCCTGACCGGTGGACACCGGCCCTGGATGGCGCGCTGGGGCAGGAGCGGCGGCATCACGGCGGCCCGCAGCCAGCGGCGAGTGTCGGTGACGCCCAGGACCGGCCAGGTGACGGCGAAGGTGTGGCGGGCGTTGGCGGCGAACGCGTTCGACGCCGGATTCACTGTCGAGTCCGGCCAGGCGCCGGGAGATGGCCGCAGGTCCCCGCTGGGCGAGGTGGAGGCTGTCGGCGAGGTCGCCGTCGAGGCAGGCCCGCAGCCTGCCGCGGTCTCGTCCGGATGGAGCGCCGCAGATCACCGTGCATGTTGGGTCAATGCTCGGGGATATCTGCCAGCGCCGACGTGTGCACCGGCGGCGGGATGGGGCGCCCGGGCTGCAGGAAGGTGCCGATGCATCCAGCGGAACGCGGGCTTGCCCTCGTGGTCGGCGGCGGACACCCGGTGGACCGCGCTTCGGCGTAGCCAGCTCCACGCCGTCCGCGACCCGCTGTACGGGGCTTGCGGAGGTCGCCGTGTGAACTGAAGCCTCGACCACGCGGGCCGATCGGGACGGGTGGAACGCCGAGAGCGCCGAAACCCGACCAGACGCGAGCGTCTAACCGGCCCTTCGGCTCCCTGCTGGCGTCAGGCCAGGGACAGGAAGAGCTTCTCCATCCGCTCCAGGTTCACCGTCTGGTCTTCACCGGCCTCGGCAGCGGTGACGCACTGCTGCAAGCCACTGGCGATGATCTTGAAACCGGCCCGGTCCAGCGCCTTGGACACGGCGGCCAGTTGCGTGACCACGTCGGCGCAGTCCCGGCCCTCCTCGAGCATCGCGATAACGCCCCGGATCTGTCCCTCGGCGCGGCGCAACCGCTTGATGACGTCACCGGTCGCGCCCTCGTCCACCTGCATCGCGGTCTCCTCATCATCACTGCGCCTACGATCTACTCTACCCCCGGGGGTATTGCTCGGCGGATTCCTGACGCATGAAGACGCGGCATGACGCGCGGCTCCCGCGCTGCGGGGTACGCCCTCACCTGCAAAGTCCCGGGCGGCCACCACGTCACCCAGGTCCAGCGGCTCGCCGCGGCCCTGCTCGTACCCGGGCCTGCCGACCTGCGCTTGGTGGACCAGCCGCCCGGTTTCTTGCCGACGGGTCCCGTCCACTCGCCCTGAGACCGGCTCGACCCACCGCGCTGTCGCCCGATCGGCTACGGCACGAGCCCGGCGCGCGACCACGACCATGCGACGCGGCCAACCGGCAGGCGACTGTCTGGCCCCGCGGACCTGGGAGTTCATCCGGCACGCCAGCGCCGGCACGGCCGTTTTCACCATGCCCCCTGGGCCGATCAAGTGCGCTGGCGCGCCACAGAAGATCGCCTATCTCGCGGCCGACTGGTGGCGCCGCCAGGGCGTGCTGGACCGGATGCGCGTCATTCTGGTGCTGCCCACGGCGGCGATGTTCAGCCAGCCGGACTGGGGCAACGATGAAGCCCCGCTACGACATGTGGCTGCTCAAGCGCTACGGCCTGCCCGCCCTGTACTGGCACGGCATGCTGTGCGGCCGGGCCTGATCACGTCCCGCCCAGGACCGGAGGACAACCCGCACCGTGACCAGCCCCGACGCCTCAACCCACCCGACCCGCCTGGACCCGGCCGGCCTGCGCGCCTGGCTCGCCGCCGACGACGCCGGCCGGGTCCTCGACGTGCGCAGCCCGGCCGAGTTCGAGGCGCTGCACATTCCCGGTGCGTACAACGTGCCGCTGCACCTGCTGCGCGAGCACCGTGAGGAGTTGCGCGCCCAGCTCGACCAGGTGGTGCTGGTCCCGGTTGCCGTTCAACCGCGGCGCCAGCTGCGACATCGAAAAGGTGGTCGGCGAACTCGCCGGCACCCGGTAGCCAACCGTCGGGAGGGATCATGGACAGCAGCGGGTGGGACGCCCGCTACGCCGCCGCGCCCGACCTGGTGTGGACTGCGGAGCCGAACCGGTTCGTGGTGGCGGAGCTGGCCGGGCTGGCGCCCGGGCGGGCGTTGGACCTGGCCGCCGGGGAAGGGCGCAACGCGGTCTGGCTGGCCGGGCGGGGCTGGCGGGTGATCGCCGTCGACTTTTCCGCGGTGGCGGTCGGGCGGGGCCGGCGGTTGGCCCGCGAGCGCGGCGTGGACGTGACCTGGCTGGTGGCCGACGTAAGCGCGTACGCCCCGCCGCCGGGCGGCTTCGACGCGGTGCTCGTGGCCTACCTGCACCTGCCGGCCGGCGACCGGGCCGGGGTGCTCGCCCGCACCGCCGCGGCCCTGGCCCCGGGCGGCACCCTGCTGGTCGTCGGGCACGACCGGGCCAACCTCACCAGCGGTGTGGGCGGTCCGCAGGACCCGGCGGTGCTGTACACCCCGGAGGAGATCGTCGCCGAACTCGACGGGCTGCGCATCGACCGTGCCGAGACCGCCCGCCGTCCGGTGCCCACCGACGGTTCTGTCGCCCAGGCGCTGGACGCCGTCGTGGTCGCCGCCCGGCGGTGAGCGGCGGCTGGTCTCCACGCCGTCTCCACATCGGTTGCATCCCGCTCGCACACGCCCGCGCCACGGTAGGGGTGTCAGAACGATACGAATCGATGAAGGAGGAGTCATGAAGACGACCACACGCCGCGCGGCGGTTCTGGTCGCCGCGGGCGCGCTCGGGCTGGGTGGCCTCGCCGTGGCGGCGCCCGCCGTCGCCGGTGTGGGCCCGTTCGGCCAACCGGCGGCCGTGTCCGCCGACCCCGGGCCGGCCTGGCACGGCGCCAACCGCACCGGCAACGGCGTGGGGATGGGCGGCGCCGCCGGGATGGGTACCACCGCCCGCGACGGTAGTTGCGGGGGCCTGGCCGTCACTGCGGCCAAGGGCACGCTGACCGAGCAACAGAAGAGCACGCTCGCGGCGATGGCCCAGGAGGAGAAGCTCGCGCACGACCTGTACGCGGCGTTCGCCGACAAGTACCCGGTGGCGGTCTTCGACCGGATCGCGGCGGCCGAGACACAGCACCTGACCGCGGTACGGACCCTGCTCGACCGGTACGGCCTCGCCGACCAGACCGCCGGCAAGCCGGCCGGGCAGTTCAGCGACCCGGCCGTGCAGGCCAGCTACGACAAGCTGCTCGCGCAGGGCCAGGCCAACCAGGCCGCCGCGCTGCAGGTCGGCCAGACGGTCGAGCAGACCGACATCGCCGACCTGCGGGCCGCGCTGACCGGGCTGACCGCCCCCGACGTGCAGCAGGTCTACGGTCACCTGCTCGCCGCCTCCCAGCACCACTTGACCGCCTTCCAGAACTGGTCCACCCGCTGAACCGGGAACCGGTGCGCACCGGGGACGGCGACCTCGACCGGTCGCCGCCCCACTTATATACCCCTGGGGGTATGATTGAAGCGAGGAGGTGGACGCCATGGCGCTGGGACGCGGACAGGATCCCCTCGGCCGCGTCACCGGCGTGCTGGCGGTGGTCGCCCACCCCGACGACGAGTCGTTCGGTCTCGGCGCCGTCCTGTCGGTCTCGTCATCGGCGATGCCCGGGCCAGCCTGGTCTGCTTCACCCACGGCGAGGCGTCCAGCCTGCGCGGTAGCCAGGCAGACCTGTCCACGATCCGGTCGCAGGAGTTGCAGGCCGCCGGCGCCGAACTCCGGCTGTCCCGGGTCGAGCTGCACCACTACCCCGACGGCCGACTCGCCACGACACCCCTCAACGAGCTGGCCGCTCACGTCGTGCGCGTCATCGGCGAGGAACACCCCAGCCACCTACTGGTCTTCGACCCCGGCGGGGTCACCGGCCACCCCGACCACCACCACGCCACCCAGGCCGCCCTGGCCGCCGCCAGCGTGACCGGCCTGCCGGTCCTGGCCTGGGCACTGCCCCAACCGGTCGCGCAGCGGATCAACACCGAACTCGGCACCGCCTTCACCGGCCGCGCGCCGGCCGAACTGGACATCACGCTCACGGTGTGCCGGGACCGGCAGCGGCGCGCAATTGCCCGCCACCGCAGCCAGGCCATCGACAACCCGGTCCTGCACCGCCGCCTGGAACTCCTCGGCGACCGCGAATACCTGCGACTGATCCACCCACCAACCCGGAAAGGCAACCACCCAATGTCCTACGGCATCACCGTTCGCCTACCCGACCCGTTCGCGCCCACCGTGCAGCGCGTTCGCGCCGCCCTGAAGGAACAGGGCTTCGGCGTGCTCACCGAAATCGACGTGCAGGCCACCCTGCGCGACAAGCTCGGCGCCCAGATGGAGGACTACGTCATCCTCGGCGCCTGCAACCCACCCCTGGCGCACCGGGCCCTGGACGCCGACCGCGACATCGGACTGCTGCTGCCCTGCAACATCGTCGTGCGCGCCGACGGCCCCGACGCCACCCTCGTGCAGGCCCTCGACCCGCAGGTCATGGTCCAGGTCACCGGCAAGCTCGAACTGAAGGACGTCGCCGACGAGGCCACCACCCGGCTACGCGCCGCCCTCGACACCCTGACCGGCTGAGGGATCCGGCCGGGCGGCTGGCCGGCCCCGCGAGCGCCGGCGCGGCCGGTGCGGCGACCGTGGTGCCAGACCCGAGCGCTGACGCCGTTACCCGGCGGCGCGGGATGCTGCGAGTGACGCCAGGGAAACGAAACGGCGGTGTCCACCTGCGCCACGTGACCTCTGCTCATCGACCGCCTCCGCAGCGATGCAGCACCAGGTCGGTCCAGGGTGCGCCGCCCGACCATCGCGCGAGGTCACCCGAACGATGCATGTCCTCCGATGCTTATCGGCACACTGTCCCTTGTGGACTCGACACGGCACGGGGCAGGCGGATGGTGACGATCGTGCCGATGCCGGGCGGCGACTCGGCGCTGACCGTACCGCCGTGGGCGGTGACCAGTTCGCGGACCACGGCGAGGCGATGTCGGACCCGGCGACCGCGCGGGCGTGCTGGCCGCGCCACAGGCGGTCGAAGACATGCGGCAGTTCGTCGGCGGGGATACCGGGCCCGGTGTCGGCGACCTCGAGCACGGCGGATGGCCCGTCGGCGCGGGTGCGCACGGCCACCCGGTCGCCCTGCCGGCAGTAGCGGACAGCGTTGGCGAGCAGGTTGGCGACCGCCTGGTGGATGCGGTCGGGGTCGGCCCGCACCGGTACCGGAATGTCAAGGTCGGCGTCGAGGCGCAGGCCCGCCGAATCCAGCTGTGGGCGCTGGGCCGCGAGCGCCGCGCGGGCGACCTCGGCGAGGTCGGTGTCGACCGGGTGCAGCGACAGCGCGGCGGACTCGGCGGCGGACAGGTCGGCCAGATCGGCCATGACGCGGCCAAGGCGCAGGGTCTGGTCGTGCAGCGCGGCCAGCCGTGGGGTATCGGGTTCGCGTAGGCCGTCGCGTAGTTCCTCCAGGCCGGCCTGCAACGCGGCCAATGGGGTGCGTAGCTCGTGGGCGACGTCGGCGGCCAGCCGGCGGCGGACGGTCTCGGCGCGGGCCACCTCGTCGGCCATGGTGTCGAAGGCGTGGGCCACCTCGCCGAGCTCGCCGGGGGCATCGACACGGGCCCGGGCGCCCCGGTCGCCGGCGGCGAACCGGCGGGCCGCGGCGGCCAGGGTGACCAGCGGCCGGGTGAGGCGGCCGGAGACGTAGCTGCTGACGGCCAGCGCGGCGGCGAGGGCGACCAGCGCGGCGCCGATCACCCAGGACCAGGCGACGGTTCGGCCGCCGGTCGCGGCCGTGGTGAACGCCAGCCGCACGGTCCCCACCCGCTGCCCGGCGACCACGACCGGGGCCTGCACGATCCCGCCGGCGGCGGTGTCGGTGTGCGTGCCGCCCGCGCCCGGTCCCGTGCCAGGCCCCCTCCCCTGGCCTGGCCACACCATCGTGGCGTCGGTGTCGCGGACCACGAGCCGGGCCCGGCGGCGTCGGCGATCGCGGACGCCTGTCCGCCGCCGTCGACCCGCACATTCCGCTCGCCGCGTTCGCCGCCTTGCTCGTCGTCGCCGCCGCGATGGCCATCCGGCACCACCGCGACGCCGGCCGGCAGGACACCTCCGGGCCAGGCCATCCACAGCCGCCCCACCCGGCCGGCCGGCTGCCGGCACGCGTCGCCCGGATCGTGCTCGCGGCCACCGCCGTCGGCCTGCTCACCGGCTTCTTCGGCGTCGGCGGCGGCTTCCTCGTCGCGCCCGCCCTCGTCCTCGCCCTGACCTTCGACATGCCCACCGCCGTCGGCACCTCGCTGCTGGTCATCGCCGTCAACAGCGCCACCGCCCTGGCCTCCCGCATCGGCACCCCGGTACACCTGGACTGGCCGGTCCTCGCCACGTTCACCACCACCGCCGTCGCCGGCGGCCTGCTCGGCGGCCCCATCGTGTCCCGGGTACGCCCCGAAACGGCTGACCGCCGCGTTCACCCTCCTGCTCGTCGCCATCGCCGCCTACACCGCCGCCCGCAGCCTGCCCCACCTGCTCTGAACCGGCGTACTCCGAACACGACGCCGGCTGCGGAACCCGCACGAACGCCGTGGCCGGGGCACGCAGCGTGATGAGTAAGCGTGATGAGTACCAGCTGGGCGTCATCGGGGCTTCTCGATGAAGTCGACGGCGCTGATGACGCCCTCGACCACTTCGTGGCGGTCGGCTCCGGTCGGGTACATCAGGCCCACGGCATCCGACACGCCCACAGGTGGCCGCCGGAGGCGACAACCCGCTCCAGACACCCCGGCGCCCTTTGGCACCCCAATCTCGCGATCCGTTTCATCATGTGGGTGACCATCGCGGTCATCCCGGGATGCCACCAAGCCCCTGGGGCATGCGGGTGGCGGGTTGCCCAGCGTGGTGAACGTCAGGTCGTGCATCCACGACCTTCTAGTCAGTCGAAGCCCTGCAACGCAAAGAACCCGCGCGTCTCCACGCCCTCACGGCGGGCCGGCTTGGGCCGGCCAGCATCCCCGCGGCGGTCGTGCCGCCCCTACCTGAGCTCGTCGAGACGCACTCTGGGGGTACGCGGACCCGCCCGCGATGGCTGGTCACTGTCGACGGTTGGCAGAGGTCCGCCGCGGCCGGCTGGTCACAGGGCCGGTTCAGGTCACGTTACCGGTGGGCGGGGCGGGCACCGCGCTATCGGCGAGCCGGTCGATCGCGCAGGTCAGGGCGTCCAGGGCGGGGGTGGCCCGGGCCAGCGCCCGGCGTTCCTGCACGGTCAGCGTGGACAGCGCGATGTGCAGTATCTCGCTGTTGGTGGCCTGCCAGGCGTGCACGGCCCGGCGGCCATCCTCGGTGAGGGTCAGCTCCACCGCCCGCCGGTCCCCGTCGGCGGCACCGCGGCTGATCATCCCGAGCCGGGTGAGGCCGTTGACCAGGGTGGTGACCGAGTTCTTACGCAGGTTGAGCAGCTGGGCCAGCTGCCCCGGTCGGGCACCGGGGTGATCGGCCAGGCAGCTCAGCAGCTCCAACTGGGCGACCGTGAGCTGGTTGCCGGGGTCGGCCGCCCGCGCGGCGCGGCGCATCGCACGGCGCAGCCGGCCGATGGTGTCGGCCAGGCTGCTGCCGTGCGCCTCGCTTCGGCCGTTGCCGGCCAAGGGCGGCGTCGACGCCTCGGTCACCAGATCTCCCCTACCGGACAGATAGCAGTTCGTACGCTCTGGCCGCACACTACCCCGGGAGGAGACCCCGGCAGACGGGCGCGGCACCGGCCCGTGGCGACCAGCCGACCCGCCGCCGGCCGCACGCGCGATGCCATGCCCCGGCGGTCGGCCGTTGGCTGTCAGCCGTCGCTCCTACCCGCCGCCGTGTCTGAGCGCCGGTCCGGACATGCTGTTCACGGCGACGCCGGCAACTTCGACCCGCTCGACGGGCAGCATTTCCTCGTGAACACCATCAACGCGCTCCAGAAGTCGAAGGACTGGCGCTCGACCGCCGTGGTCATCTCCTACGACGACGCCGACGGTTGGTACGACCACGTCGTGCCGCCGATCCTCGACCCGTCCCACGACCCGGCCACCAACACGCGGAGCGGCCCCGCACGGTGCGGCAACCCGGCCATGACTCCCCTGGGCGGCTACGCCGGCCGGTGCGGGTGCGGGCCCCGGCTACCGCTGCTGGTCGTCTCCCCCTACGCGCGGGCCAACGTCGTCGACAACACGCTCACCAGACCAGACCTCGATCCTGCGTTTCGTCAAGGACAACTGGCACACCGGCCGCATCGGCTACGGCTCATTCGACGCCCTCGCCGGGCCGCTGGCCGGCATGTTCGACTTCGCCCGCCGAAGCGACGACCGGCTCATCCTCGGCCCGGTCACCGGTGCGGCCAGCCGCCACGACCGCTGACCCCGACCCGGACCGTACCCGCGTGTCGGCAGGGCCCAAGCCACCGGTCCCGCCGCCACGCCGGCGCGCCCGCCACCGCTCCGCGGCGGCGACCACGCCCAGGACCCCGGCCACGTACGCCCAGCCTACGAGCACGTCGATGACCCAGTGCTCGCCGGCATAGACCAGGGTGAACGTCATGGCGAGGGGGTATGCGGCCAGCAGCGGCCACCAGCGCCGCCGCAGGGCCGGCGCGAAGAACGCGACGGCCAGCAGCGCGAACGCGGTGTGCAGGCTGGGCATCGCGGCGACCGGGTTGGACGCGTCGAGTTGGGCGGCGTTGAGCAGGTTCCCGGCGCCGTGCAGCCCGATGGCCTGCCAGCCGCGGGTCGAGATGCGCTCCACCGGGCTGATCAGGCCGTACTGCCCGGCCCACCACGGCGGTGCGGCCGGGTAGGCGAAGTAGGTGGCCAGCCCGGCCGGGACAGCGCGATCCAGCGGCGCATGAACGCCGCCCAGCGGGCCCGGTTGCGCAGCCACAGCACCACCGCGATCGCTGGGGTGGCGACGAAGTGGGTGAAGTACACGAAGCTGGCGGCCAGGTCCCACCAGTGGATGCGGGTCGGGTCGTAGAGGTGCTGCTGCAGCCACACCGTGGGCGGGAGGCCGCCGGTGGCCCAGCCCCACATCCGCGCGTCGGCGGTGATCATCTCGTGGACGTGCGGGACGGCACCGTGGTCGGCGTAGCCGCGCGACAGGTTGTAGACCACCAGCAGGACGATGGCCGGCAGCCAGTCCCGGGCGAACCGCAGATGCGCCCGCCACGGCAGGTGGCTGTTCCAGGCGACGGTGGCCGCCCACAGCCACACGAACGCGTACGCCGGGTCGGTGGGCAGCCCCACCAGCGCGCAGCCGGCGGTGAACAGCACCAGCCAACCGGGCATCGCGGCCGCCCGCCGTCGCCACGCCACCGGGGCGGGCGCGACGGGGACGGGCGCGGATGGGTACGACTCCAGCACAGGGCAGCCTTCCGAAGACCATGGACGAGTCGAGGCGGGTCAGGCGCGCATAGGGCTCAACGCGGGTCGGCTGAGGGCTGGCCCGCCTCGCGGTGTCCGGCGCCGGCCGCCACCGCGGGCTCCTCAGCCGTGTCCGGGCTTGTCGTCTCGGAGCTGGCCGGCTGCGCCCCAGTCGTCTCTGCGCCGGCCGGCAAGGGGCCGGTGGCTTGTGGGCCGGCCGGGCCGCCCGGCCAGACGCGGCCAGCCCAGACGAAGTACGCCAGGGCGGCGGCGAACACGGCCAGGCAGGTCCACTCGTTCAGGCGCAGCCCCAGGATGTGGTTGGCGGCGTCGATGCGCAGGTCCTCGATCCAGAACCGGCCGGTCACATAGGCCATCGCGTACAGCGCGAAGGCCCGGCCACGGCGTAGCGGCCATCGCCGGTCGACCGCCCACACCAGCGTCGCCACGCCGAGGTCCCACACCAGCTCGTAGGCGAACGTGGGATGGAAGGTCGCGTACCGCTGGTAGCCGGCAGGGCGGTGCGCGTGATCGATCATCAGTCCCCATGGCAGGGTGGTAGGCCGGCCGAACAGCTCCTGGTTGAAGTAGTTGCCCAGCCGGCCGACCGCCTGCGCCACTGGCAGGCCGGGGGCGAGCGCGTCGGCCAGCACGTCCAGCCGCACCCCGGCTCGGCGGCACCCGAACCACGCCCCGACCGCGCCGCCGAGCACCGCGCCCCAGATCCCCAGCCCCCCGTTCCAGATCTTCAACGCGTCCAGCGGATGCTTGCCGGCCGCGAAGTACAGCTCTGGGTCGGTGGCCACGTGGTAGAGGCGCGCGCCGACGATCCCGGCCGGTACCGCCCAGACGGCGGCGTCCAGCACCGTCCCGGCCGGGGCGCCGCGGCGGCGCAGCCGCACGTCCGTGATCCAGACCGCGGCGGCGATGCCGGCCACGATGCACAGCGCGTACGCGCGGACCGGGACCGGCCCGACATGCCACACACCGGCGGGCGGGCTGGGGATGGCGGCAAGATTCACGACACAGGCTCCCGATGCTGAACGGTCGAATTGGATGGTGCGGTCACGTCCACAGTCCGCTCACGCCGAGCAGGCACAGTAGCGCGGCCGCCGTGGTCAGCGCGCCGACCAGCCGCCCCACTGCCGGTGATGGCGGGCCGCCGCGTCCCCGCCGGGCCCCTTCGATCGCGGCGACCACGGCGGTCGCGGCCAGCACGAGCCCCGCCAGCGCAAAGGGCGTGCGGTGCCCTGGGGCAAGCAGCGCCAGTGCGGCGACCGCGGCGGCAGTCGCCGCGGTCGCGTACCAGGACCGGCGCCCGTCGGGACCGGCCGGTGGATCGGCCGGGCGTGGAACTCTCACCGCCGACCCCGCTCAGCCCCGGCCGCATTGCCCGGCCCGCCGGAGTCCCGCCCAGGCAGCCGCCGCCCAGCCAGCTGTGCCGTGCACACCGACATGACGATCATCGCGGGTACTCCTCCCCGACGGGATGCTCCACCGGATTGCTGGGCCTGCCGGGCTTGGTACCGTGATGCGGCCCGGTGCCGGCGGCCCGGCCGGTGGCAGCAGCCAGCAGCGCGACCGCGGCCAGCACCGCCATCGTCAGCGGCACGCCCTCGCCCGGGTGGCCCTGCCGGGCGCCCAAGTGCAGCGCGAGGGCCACCACCGCCACCCCGAACGCCGTGCCCAGGCCCCGGGCCATGTTCACCATGCCACCGGTGGCCGCCGCCTGGCTTGCCGGGACGGCCCCCATCACGACCGCGTTGTTGGCCGGGATGAAGGTACCCAGCCCGAGGCCGAGCAGCCCCAGCAGAGACAGTGCCATCCCGGCCGGCAGGCCGGGCACCGCCAGCCCCGCGGCGGCAGCGGCAGCCACCAGCCCACCGGCCACACACCGGCAACGATCCGGCCACCCCCGCGGCAGCAGCCGCTCTCCGGCCACCGCGGCCAGCCCGAACCCGGCCGGCAACGCGGTCAACACGATCCCCGCGCGCAGCGCGTTCGCAGTGTGCCCCCCGAGAGTCTGCGCGAACAGCACCAGCGGCCCGAACAGCACCATGTAGGCGGCCAACGCGCCAGCCAGCCCGATGTCGACCCCTCGGCTGGCCAGCAATCTGACGTCCAGCAACGGCGTCCGCGCCCTCCGCTCCCACCACACCAGGCCGCCGGCCGACGCCATCGCCAGCACCGCCAACCCGACCGCCACCGGCCGCGGCAACGCCAGCCCCGACACCGACGACAGGGCGACCAGCAACGCCGCCGCGGCGCAGCCGAGCAGCACCACGCCCCCCGCATCCGAACCGCCCTCGCCGGCCCGGTGCCGGGTACGCGGCAGCAGAAACACCCCGGCCACCACCGCAACCACACCGACCGGCACGTTGACCAGGAAGATCCACCGCCAGCCCACCGAAGCGACCATCAGCCCGCCCGCCGTCGGCCCCACCGCCAGGCCCAGCGACTGCGCCGCCGCCTGCACGCCCAGCGCGGCCCGCCGCCGGGCCGGCGGCACGCTGGTGGCCACCAACGCCACGCTGTTGGCCTGCAACATCGCCGCGCCCGCCGCCTGCACCGCCCGCACCACCACCAGCATCCGCAACGACCCGGCCAGGCCACACACCGCGGACGCCGCCGTGAACACCACGAACCCGTACAGGTACACCAGCTTGCGGCCGGCCCGATCCGACCAGCGGCCCACCGGCACCAACAGCGCCACCAGCGTCAGCAGGTACGCCAGCGACACCCACTGCACCGCGGCAAGACCGGTGGTGAACTGCCGCTGCAACGTCGGGAACGCCAACGTCACGACGCTGGCGTCCAACTGCCCCATGAACGCCCCGAAACACACCGCGCCCACCGCAAACCACGGCGCCCACCGGTGCTCACGCACCAGCCGCGGCCGGGCCGGCTCCGTCAGCAGCCCCGTCACCCGGCCGCCACCCCGAGCGGCACCGCCTCGGTTCGCCCCGCGGACATACCCGCTGCACCGCCCGGGCCCCGGACCCGATCGGCCAGCCGAGACACGCGCATTACCGGCAACTCCGCTCTGGAATATAGTTCTTTGACAGAACCTATTATTGTTCTACCACAGAACAAGTCACGCGGCACGACGGACCTACCGACCGACACGCCCGTAGCGGCTAGACAGCGGACGCTGTCAAGACCGGCCCGCCGTCGAGGGCAGCAGGCCACAGAGCGTTGCGGGCTCGCCGGCACCGCCGGGTGGGCTGTCACCGGCTCCGGGCCGCGCACCGCGAACGCGGGCCGAATACGGTATCGCAGCCGCGTGCGAACCTCCTGGCACGGCTGGCCGGCAAGCTGTGGGCGCCCCTTGGGCGAGCGTGCTGTCGCTGCGGCGTACGCGGGCGCGCAGGCCGACCGGGTTGAGGCTGTCGTGGATCGCGTCAGCGGCCAACGTGACTGGACAGCCGTTCCCACCGCGCAGCCCGCCAGGTGAGCCGGCTGGCCTGCTGGCCGCCGGGGGCCTGCTGGCCGCCGACGGTGTCGCCGGTTGCACCCAGACCGCGCGGCTGGATCAGGGTCGGCGGTACGCCAGCAGCGCCAAGGCGAGGGCAATCATCGACACGAGAGTCGTCGCGGCCGTGATCAGCTGCACGGTGCGGCGCTGGGTGAGGCCGTGTCCGCGTTCGGCTTCGGCGCGTTCGTGGGCGGGTAGCCGGCCGAGGCCCCAGATCGCGGCGCTCATGGCGATGACGATCGCGCCGGCCACGCGCTCGGTGCGCAGGATCGCCACGCCGACGGCGGCGAACGAGATGGCGGTGCGGCTCCAGGCCAGTTGGGTCCGTTCGCGGGCGAGGCCGGGGTCATGCCTGGGGCCGTCGGACGGATCGTCGCGGCCGGGTTCGTCGTCCATGTCAGCCCTTGGTCGGTGCGAGCAGGGCCAGGATGGCGGCGACGATGGACAGCGCGGTGATGGCGGCGGCCAGAATGCGGGGCAACCGGGAGGGCGGGAGCGGCTCGCCGCGGCGCAGGGCTCGCTGGTCGCGGACCCATTCGAGGTAGCTGGCGACGGAGACCACGGCGCCGAGGCTGATCAGCGGGACGGCGAGCAGGTGCCGGCCCCACGGTGCGCCGGGGAACGGGGGCAGGAGTTGGATGATGGCAAGACCGGCGACGACCAGGGCGAGTGCGGTGCGGTGCCAGGCCAGGAAGGTGCGCTCGTTGGCGAAGGTGAACCGGGCGTCCGGGTCACGGCCATCATCGCCGGCCCGCTGCTGCGGGCCGGTCATCCCTCGTCGGCCTTGCGGACGTAGAACACGTACACGCCGTTATCCTCCCCCGCGTCGAGCAGTTCGTCTCCGTTGGCCTCGGCCCAGGCGGGGATGTCGGACAGCGAGCCGCGGTCGGTGGCGAGAATCTTGAGTACCTGGTTGGCCTGCAGCCGCCGCCGGGCCTTCGAGGCGGCCATGACGGGCATCGGGCACATCAGCTCCCGCGCGTCGACGAGCTGGTCCTCGGTGATGTCGGGCATGATCGGATGCACCTCCGGTCAGACGAAGAGGGTCACGTGCGCCTTGCGGGCGCGGGCCATGAAGGCCGCGGCGCCGGCGAACTCGACGCCGTCGATGAAGTCGTCCTGGGCGTAGCCGAAGACGTCGACGGTCATCTGGCAGGCGATCAGCCGGACGTCGGCCTCCTGCGCGGTGGCGATCAGCTCGGCGATGGTAGCGACGTTCTTCTTGGCGAACTTGGACCGCATCATCGCGGAGGCCATCGGCACCATTCCGGGCAGCGACGAGATGATGTCGGGGACGGGGACCGGCATGGGCATGGCCGGGTTGCCGACCGGGTCGATCTTGAGCTTGCGGGCGGCGTCCTTGTGGATGATGTTGAGGCCGTAGAAGGTGAAGAAGACCGACACGTCCATGCCGACGGCGGCGGCCGCGTTGGCGAGGATCAGCGGCGGGTACGCCCAGTCGAGGGTGCCCTTGGAGGCGATGATCGCGGCGGTGCGGGTCGCGGGGTCGCGGCGGAAGGCCCGTTCGATCTCCTCGCGCACGATCCGGCGGACGTCCTCCTCGGTGACGGCGGGGTCTGCGGTCACCGCGGGGGCGGGTTGGGTGTCAGCGGGCATGGGCCACCTCCGTGGCTGTTCGGTGGGCGCGGGCGAGCGCGGCGCGGCTGGCGTCGGCCCGGGCTTGCCAGGTCCGCGCGATGTCGCCGAGGATCGGCTCGGCGGCCCGGTGCCGCTCGGCCCACCGGTCGGCCTCCGTAACCAGCCAGCCGAGGGTCGCCGCGGGGTCCTGGCCGAGCATGGCGCGCAGCACGAAGGCACGCTCACCGACGCGGGGCGCGAGACCGGCCTCGCCGGCGCCGCGGGCCAGGTCGGCGCGGGTAATCAGCAGACCGCTGCACGCGGGGGCGAGCAGCGCGCGGATCAGGGCGTCCAGTCCGCCGTCGGGGTCCGGCGGGGCGGGGCGCTCGCGCAGGTGCAGGGCCGGCGTGGGCGGTGCGGGTACGGTCTGCGCCTCGGCGCGCAGGGCGGCGTCGAGCAGCCGCGCCCACGCGGCGTAGAAGGGTCGGGCCACCCGCGCCGCCGCGAGCGTGTACGGCGGGAGCCAGGTCAGCAGGTGTTCCCACAGCAGGGCCCCGCGGGCCTGGTGCCAGAGCGCCGCGCGGGCCGGGTCCGGGTCGGCCTGCGCGTGTTCGGCGAGGGTCGCGTACAGGCCGAGCAGCGCGGCGAGGTGGTCGGGCTCGGCGGGCGGGGTCAGGCGCAACGCCCGCCAGAACCCGGCGACCCGGTCGGCGGTCTCGCCGCCGAGCATGCCGTCCGGGCTCAGGTACACCGAGGCGTAGGGCACGAGTCGCAGCACGAACAGTTCCGTGTGGTCGGCCGGATCTGGTCGGCCGGGCAGGCCGAGCGCGCCGGCGAGCCGGGCGTGCGCCGGATCCGGTGGCTCGCACAGCGCGCCGAGGGCGCGGAACAGGTCAGGCGTGAGCGGCATCGGCGGCGGGCTCCTCGGCCAGGCGGTAGGTGTCGCGGGACGGCTTGAGCGGGCGCATCAGCCAGTACGGCCGGCGGGTGCCGTCGGGCGAGTGCCGGGCGGCGTCGCGGGTCATGGCCAGCCACTCCCGGTACACCTCGTGGGATTTGTGGGTGTCGACGGCGATGTCGCCGTAGGCGTCGCCGGGCTCCGCTCTGCGGACCCGCACCGCCTGGTGCCAGCAGTGCTGGCCGGAGATCGGGTCGGGATGGACCGGGAAGGTGAGGTTCTGGTGTACCCCGACGTCGCTCCACCAGATCCGCCGCGTGTCGGGATCAGCGGACGCATAGGGACTGACACCGGACCGGCGGGTCATCGACCACTGCTCGCCGGTCTTCGCGAGGTCGACGGTGGCCATCACCTGGCCGGCGCCGTCGTGGCGGTCGCCGGCGAGCTTCCAGCGGCCCATGTGGTGGCTGCAGGCGACCACGCCGGGCCGGATGCCCTCGGTTACCCAGGCCTTCACCACGAAGTACCCGATCGTCGGTCTCCACCCGCACCAGGTCCCCCGCGCCGACGCCGAGCCGCCGGGCGTCGGCCGGGTGGATCCACAGTGGATTGGTGTGGGCCAGCTCGTTGAGCCACTTGGCGTTGCCGCCCCGGGTGTGGATCTGGACCGGCAGCCGGAACGTCGAGATGAGCACCATCTGGTCGGGCTGCATCGCGGCCGGGTGGATGTGGCTGCGCACGTAGCCGGGCAGGGCGTGCTCGGACCAGCCCCAGTCGGCCATCGTGCGCGAGTAGAACTCCAGCCGCCCGCTGGGAGTCGGGAAGCCCCGGCGGACCACGCCGTCGACGCGCACGCCCACCGGACGACGGCCGGCCGCGTCCGGCTCGGGGGTGGCGACCGGGACGACGTTCGGGCCGGCCGGGGCGGGCGTCGGCGTGTAGACCCGCCCGAACCGGCTGTCGACGGCGTCGCGTAGCTCCTCGGCCGGGACCTCCTGGGCGAAGACCGGACCGATGCCGGACCGGATCTCGAACGCCCCGTACCGGCGCATGTACGCAAGCGGGGTGAGGCCCTGCGCGGCGGCGGCCTCGGGCAGCCCGGGCACCGAGTTCTCGAAGATGTGCCGGTAGTACTCGTCGACGGTGAGCTTCTCGCCGGGGTGTTCGCGGGACTCGTGGTGGCGGCGGATGCCCAGCGAGCCGTCGGGGTCGATGCGCCAGGACAGCTCGATCCAGAACTCGTTCTCCTCCCACACCTCGCCGGGGTTGGCCTGCCGGGTGTCGGTCATCTCCTGGCCGAGGCGCTCCCGGGCGGCGCGCAGGACCGGCTGGCGGAAGCCGATCCACTGGCCGTCGTACTGCTCGTAGGAGTGCAGGTCGTGGCGTTCCGCGCCGGTGCCCATCGGCAGCACGTAGTCGGCGAAGTACGCGGTCTCGTTCCACACCGGGGTCAGCGCCACGTGCAGCCCGACCAGCTTGGGGTCGGTGAGCACCTCGACCCAGCTCATCCCGTCGGGGTTGGTCCACACCGGGTTGTAGACGCGGGTGAAGTAGACGGCCAGCCGGCCGCGGCCCTCTTTGAGGAAGTGCGGCAGCAGGAACGACAGCTCGTTGAGCGCGAGCGGGTACTCCAGCGGCCAGGTCAGCTCGTTCCAGGTGTGCGGGGGGCCGGGGGTGTGGATCGGGCGCGGCACGAACTTGTTCCACGCGTTGGGGTACGTGCCGCCCTCGGTGGCGACCGCGCCGAGCAGGCAGTTGAGCAGGAACAGGCAGCGGGCCACCTGCCAGCCGCCGAGGTTACCGGCGGCGGCCGAGCGCCAACTGTGCGTGGCCAGCCGGGTACCGGCCCCGGCGACGGCCGCGGCGACCTCGGCGATGGTGGCTTCCGCGACACCGGACTCGGCGGCGGCGAACGCGAACGTGTACTCCGCGTAGAGGTCGCGCAGGATCTGCTCGAACCGCTCGAAGGTCTGCGCGCCGTCCGGGTGCTCGCGCGGCCAGGTACTCCGCCCAGTTCCACCAGCGGCGCACGAACTCCCGGTCGTAGCGGCCGGTCCGGATGAGGTGGCCCGCGATGGCCAGCAGGATCGCCGACTCCGAGCCGGGGTACGGCGCGAGCCAGTGATCGGCGTGGGTGGCGGTGTTGGACAGCCGGGTGTCCAGCACGATCAGCTTCGCGCCGCGCGCCTTGGCCTCGGTGATCCGCTGGGCGTGCGGGTTGAAGTAGTGCCCGGACTCCAGGTGCGCGCTGATGAGCAGGATGACGTCGGCGTTCGCGTGGTCGGGGCTGGGCCGGTCGATACCGGTCCACAGGTGGTACCCGGCGCGGGCGCCCGACGAGCACACGTTGGTGTGCGAGTTGTGCCCGTCCACGCCCCAGCTGGCCAGGACCCGTTCGGTGAAGCCGTCCTCGCCCGGCCGGCCGACGTGGTACATGACCTCGTTCGGGCGTCCATCCACGATGGACGCCCGGATCCGGGCGGCGATGTCGTCGAGGGCCTCGTCCCAGCTCACCTGCTCCCAGCGGCCCTCGCCGCGGGCGCCGGCCCGCTTGAGCGGGGCGAGGATCCGGTCCGGGTCGGTGACCTGGTTGAGGGTGGCCGGCCCCTTGGCGCAGTTGCGCCCGCGCGAGCCGGGGTGCTCCGGGTTGCCCTCGAACTTGCGCACCTGCAGCGTGTCCCGGTCGACATAGGCGAGCAGCCCGCAGGCGGACTCGCAGTTGAAGCACGTGGTGGGAACCAGCATGTACCGGCGCTCCACCCGCCGGGGCCACGACCGGGAGTCCAGCTCGACCCAGTCGTCCCAGCGCTCCTTGGGCGGGAACGCGGCCAGGTGCACCCGGCTCGGCCCGGGTAGAAGGTCTCGCCGCGCGCCTGGGTCGCCTGCGCGGGCGGCGCTGACCCGGGCGCCGATCTCCTCCAGCTTCACCGTGCCCCCTCTCAGGCCAGTGGCACGGCCTGGCCGGCCTGTACATAGGCGTGCTCGTAGGCGGCCAGCCCGGCCAGCGCGAGCGGCGCGACCCAGGCGCCGGCCAGCGGCGCGGCCATGCCCGCGCGCGACCAGCACGAGCGCCGGCCCAGAAAAAGCCGCGCGTACCGCCCGCGGGTCAGCTCGTACGCGGCCAGCTGGGCGTGCGCGGTCGGGTGGGCCAGCGTGACCTCGCCGAGCACCAGCAGCAGGTGGGCCAGGCAGGCACCGGCCAGGATCCAGGCCAGCGGCGGGACCGCGTCGCGCTGCCACCACACCGCCGACCGGCAGCAGCGCCGCCGCCCCGGCCAGGCGCCGCCTGCACGAGCAGGTGCGCCGGCAGCAGCGGGTTCTGCCACAGGTCGCGGGCCTTGGCCTGGGCGAACAGGTACGCGGTGTAGACGGCGGTCAGCGCCGCCAGCGGGACACCCGGCACCGCGGCGGCCTGCGCGCAGCCCGGCGCTGCCCAGGATGCCGGCCAGCAGATGCAGCCCGAGCACGGCCGGCGTACCCAGTCAGGATGACGCCGCCGCGGACCAGCCAGCTACGCCACTGCGGCCGGGTCAGGATGTAGAGGAACCGGGCCGGGATGCTCCAGATCCCACACCAGCAGACCGGCGGTGGCGGCGAGGAACGCCGCCGCGAGCACCGGTGCCGCCCACGTCACGAGCGGGTCGCTCCACGCCGTAAACCCGGTCAGCGCCAGCAGCACCGCGACCAGGTACGCACCGGCGGCGATGCCCTTGGTCCAGGTGTACAGGCTCACCCGCCAGTCCCATGGCGCCCGGTGGCGCGATGTCGTAAGACAGCAGCGCCGCCGCGCTGCTGTTCGCCGCCGCCCGGATGCCCGGAGGCCACCTGCCTGGGCGCCGGCCGGGATCTCGCTCCACATGAACGTGCCGCCGGCGGGCCGGCGGGCGGCGAGGGGGTCGAGGGTGGCCTGGGTGGCGCCCCTGTAGAACAGCTTGGGCCGGGTGCCCTTCTCCGGCCGGCGCACCGCGACCGGCTCGCGCGCGACGATCCGCGCCGCCTTCGACTCCGGGTCCGTCAGGTCGCCGACGAGGATCGCCTGGGTCGGGCAGACCACCACGCAGGCCGGCTCAAGCCCGACGTCGAGGCGGTGCGCGCACAGGTTGCACTTCTCCGCCGAGTGGTCCTCCGGGTTGATGAAGATCGCGTCGTACGGGCACGCCGCCATGCACGCCTTGCAGCCGATACACGCCTGCTTGTCGAAGTCGACGATCCCGTCCGGCCGGCGGAACATCGCCGACGTCGGGCAGGCCGCCACGCAGGGCGCGTCCTCGCACTGGTTGCACCGGGTGACCTGGAACGCCCGCCGGGCCTGCGGGAACGTACCCACGTCGACGCTCTTGACATAGGTACGGGTGACCGACAGCGGCACCTCGTTCTCCGACTTGCACGCCGTCGTGCAGGCGTGGCAGCCGATGCACGGCGTCTGGTCGATGATCTTCAGCCAGCGGCGGCCGGCGCCGTCATCCTGGCCGGCTACTACGGCTGCGCCGTCGATCGCCGACATCGTCGCCTCGTCTCGCTAGTCCGTGGCCGCGTCTGCCGCTGCCCGTGGCGCTCGGCTGCCCGCCACGCTGCCGCACACGATCGCGCACAGCTGCTCGATCGTGTCGTCGACGATCCGGTAGCGAATCGCCTGACCGTCGCGGCGCCGCCCGGCGATCCCGCCCTGGGCGAGCCGCTGTAGATGCTGTGATGCGTTCGCCACCGACGTGCCGGCCGCATCCGCGACCTCCCCCACCGTGCACTCCCCGCACTCGTGCAGCGCGCGCACGATCCGTAGCCGGGTCGGGTCGCCGAGGAGGGCGAACCGGCGGGCCACGTCGTCGAGGAACGCGTCCGGGATGACCGCCATGGACAGACCGTAGGCCAGTGGGGTTCAATCGGTCAATAGCTCAATTGAATGTCGAGAATTGGAGACCGGGATGGATCTCGACGTGGTCGTCACCGCGGGTCTGGGTGACAACAGCTACCTGCTCGTGTCCGGGCGGGAAGCGCTGGCCGTCGACCCGCAGCGGGACGCCTGGCGGCTGCGCCGCGCTGCGAGCCAGCGCGACGCCACGATCCGGGCGGTACTGGAAACGCACGTACACAACGACTATGTCTCCGGCGCACACGAGATCCGCGCCGCCACCGGCGCCCAGATCATCGCCCCCGCCAAGGGCCGCTACGAGTTCCCGCACCGGCCCGTCGACGACGGCGACGAGCTGGACCTCGGCGACCTGCGCCTGGTGGCCGTGGCCACCCCCGGCCACACCTACGAGCACATCGCGTACCTGGTCTACGAGGGCGACGCGACCGAGCCGGCCGCGGTGTTCACCGGCGGCAGCCTGCTGGTCGGCAGCGCGGGCCGCCCCGACCTGCTCGGGCCCGAGCACACCGACGAGCTGGCCCGGGCGCAGTACGACACCCTGCGGCGGCTGGCCGCGCTGCCCGCCACCGCGCAGGTCCTTCCGACCCACGGCGCCGGCAGCTTCTGCGTCGCCGCCATGCCCACCACCCGCCGGACCAGCACCATCGAGGCGGAACGCCGCGACAACCCGCTGCTGGCCGCGCCGGACTTCGCCGAGTTCAGCACGGAGCTGCGCGGCGAGCTGATGGCCTACCCCCGCTACTACCGGCACATGGCGCCGATCAACCGGCACGGCGCCCCGGTCCTCGGCCAGGTCCCCGACCTGCCCGCGATCGCCGCGCCGGACCTCGCCCGGCGGCTGGGCGGCGACGTGTGGGTGGTCGACGGGCGCGACCGCGACGCGTTCGCCGCCGCGCACATCCCCGGGTCGGTCAACATCGAGCTCAACTCCGGGTTCGCCAGCTACGTCGGCTGGATGCTGCCCTTCAACGCGCCGCTCGTTCTGGTGCTGCCCGAGCCCGCCGCCGCGAGCCGGGCCGAGGCGGCCACCCAGCTGATCCGGATCGGCTGGGACCGGATCATCGGGTACCTCGCCGGCGGCATCGACACCTGGGCCAGCGGGGGCCACGAGATCCGCTCCTACCCCACGGTCAGCGTCGGCGACCTGTGCGAGGCCATGCTCGCCGGGCAGCCGCTGCACGTTCTCGACGTACGGCAGCAGCTCGAATGGGCCTGGGGCACCGTCCCCGGCAGCCAGCTAGCCTTCGTCGCCGACCTGCCCATGCGCCTCGGCGACCTGCCCCGCGACCGCCCCACCTGGGTCATCTGCTCCAACGGCCACCGCGCCGCGATCGCCGCCAGCCTGCTCGACCGGGCCGGCATCCCGGCACGCCTGATCGGGGAAGGCGGAGTCGGCGAATGGCGGCAACGCTGCGCACCGGCCCTCGCGGCGGCGCGCTGACCCGGTCCCGGCCATGGCCCGAGACCCCGTCGCCGCGGCTACTCCACCGCGACGGCCGGAATGCGCTGACGCTCGTCACCAGGCGCAGCGTGTTGTGGCGTAGCCGCCCGCCGCGCACGCCCTGGCCGCCAGCTGGCGAGCAGGGCCATGGCCAGCAGCAGCTCGCCGATGTCACCGCCGTAGTACATGAGATCGCCGGCGGCCCGTAGCTGCGCGGCCGGCTCGGGTACCTGGACCAGCAGCCCGGCGTAGAGCAGTTGCGCGATGGTGGCGTGCGCGGCGACGACGGCGCCGAGGACCACGACGCGCACTCGCGCGGACGGCCGGCGCGGCGCGGGGTCGGGCCCGGCGATGACCCAGGCGAACAGGTACCCGGCGGCCAGGAAATGCAGGTGTACCAGGGCATGCAGACCGTCGTGCCGGGTGGTGGCGGCGTACAGCGGGGTGAAGTACAGCGCGACCAGCCCACCGACGTTGAGTACCAGCGCGGTGACCGGGTTGGCCAGCAGGTGCGCCGGCCGGCTTCGCAGCACGCGTGCGACCCGGCGCGCCGACCGTGGTGGGAGGGATCGCAGCAGGAGGGTCACCGGGGCGGACAGCACGAGCGCCAGTGGGGCGAGCAACGCCAGCAGCAGGTGCTGGGCCATATGCCCTTGGAAGTCAGCGTCGGCGTACCCGTCCAACCACGGTGACAGGGCGGTCGCGAGCAGCGCGGCGCCGGCAACCGGGGTGCTGGCGGTGGTCGCGCACCCGGACGACGAGTCGTTCGGGCTGGGCGCCGTCCTGTCGGAGCTGGTCATCGGCGACGCCCGGCCGGCCTGATCTGCTTCACCCACGGCGGGTGCTCCACGATGTGCAGGCCACGCTGCGCCAGAAGCTGGGCGCGCAGGTGGAGGAGTACCTGATCCTCGGCGCCTGCAACCCGCCGCTGGCGCACCGGGCGCTGGACGCCGACCGCGACATCGGCCTGCTGCTGCCCTGCAACGTCGTCGTGCGCGCCGACGGCCCGGACGTCACGCTCGTGCAGGCCCTGGACCCGCTGGTCATGGTCCAGGTCACCGGCCGGCCCGAGCTCAAGGACGTTGCCGACGAGGCCACTGCCCGGCTGCGCGCCGCCCTCGACACACTGACCGGATGAGGGTGGTCAGGGCAGCCTGGCATCGCCATCGAGGCTGGGCAGGCGGATGGTGACGGTGGTGCCGCCGCCGCTCGGTGACTGCGCGGTGACGGTACCGGCGTGGGCGGTGACCAGCTCCCGGACCACGGCGAGACCGATGCCGGATCCGGCGACCGCGCGGGCGTGCTGGCCGCGCCAGAGCCGGTCGAAGATGTGCGGCAGCTCGTCGGCGGGGATACCGGGCCCGGTATCGGCGACCTCCAGCACGGCCGACCTGTCCTCCTCGGTGCGGGCCCGCACGGTCACCCGGTCGCCGGGGCGGCAGTAGCGCGCAGCGTTGGCGAGCAGGTTGCCGATGGCCTGGTGGACGCGGTCCGGGTCGGCCCGTACCGGTACCGGCGTGGCCAGGTCGGCATGCACGCGCAGGCCGGCCGAGTCCAGCTGTGGCCGCTGGGCCGCGAGGGCCGCGCGGGCGACCTGGGCGAGGTCGGTCTCGACCGGGCGCAACGAGAGGGCCGCGGATTCGGCGGCGGACAGGTCAGCCAGGTCCTGCACCACCCGGCCCAGCCGTAGCGCCTGGTCGTGCAGGGCGGCCAGCCGCTGCACGTCAGGCTCGCGGAGCCCGTCGCGCAGCTCTTCCAGACCGGCCTGCAGCGCGGCGAGCGGGGTGCGTAGCTCGTGGGCGACGTCGGCGGCCAGCCGGCGACGGACCGTCTCGGCCCGCACCACCTCGTCGGCCATGCTGTCGAAGGCGTGCGCCACCTCACCGAGCTCGCCCGGGCCGGCGACCCGGGCGCGGGCGGCCCGGTCGCCGGCGGCGAACCGGCGGGCCGCGGCGGCCAGGGCGACCAGCGGCCGGGTCAGGCGGCGGGAGACGTAGCCGCTGACCGCCAGCGCGGCGGCCAGCGCCACCAGCGCCGCCCCGATCACCCAGGACCAGGCGACCGTCCGGCCGCCGCTCACCGCCGTCGTAAACGCCAGGCGTACCGCGCCGACCCGCTGCCCGGCCACGACGACCGGCGCCTCGACCACCCCGCCGTTCGCGGTGTCGGTGTGCATTCCGCCCATGCCAGGCCCGCGCCCCTGCCCCGGCCACACCATGGCGCCGGCGGTATCACGGACCACGAGGCGGGCTCCGGCGGCGTCGGCGATCGCGGATGCCGCGCTCAAGTCCGCTCCCGACCAGCCCCGGGCGGTGGCGTACGCGGTACCCGCCGCGGTGGCGACCCGGCCGGCCGCCTGCTGGCGTTCGTTGCGGTGCGCGCTGGCCAGGCCGCGGTCCGTGCCGACCAGCGCGGCCACCGAAAGCACCACCACCGAGGACAGGGCGACCAGCACGAACGCGGCCAGTAGCCGCCAGCCCAGTGGGCTGGCCCGGTACCGCCGCTCACCGGTCACGTGACCACCCGAGCCGGTAGCCCACGCCCAGCACCGTCTCCACGATCCCGGCACCATCGGGACCGAGCTTGCGGCGCAGGTTCTTCACGTGCGAGTCGATGGTCCGCTCATAGCCGGCGAACTCGTACCCGCGTACCCGGTTGACCAGCTCGTACCGTGAGAACACCCGCCCTGGCGCTCCGGCCAGCGCGGTCAGCAGCCCCCATTCGGTCGGGGTCAGCTCCAACGACGCGCCGTCCAGCGACGCCTCGTGCCGGGCCTCGTCCAGGCGCAGCCGCCCGCCGCCGAACGTCGCCGGGCCCGGCGCCGCCGCGGCGCCGCGGGTCCGGTGCAGCACCGCCTGTACCCGCAGCACCAGCTCGGTCGGGCTGAACGGCTTGGTCACGTAGTCGTCCGCGCCCCGGCGTAGGCCGTCGATGCGGTCTGCCACGTCGCTGCGGGCGGTCAGCACCACCACGGGGATCTCCCGCTCCTCGCGGGCGGCGGCGAGCACCTCCAGACCGTCCACGTCGGGCAGGCCCAGATCCAGCACCACCAGGTCCACACCACCGGTGCCGAGCAGGCCCAGCGCCTCGGCGCCGGAGCCGGTGGTATGCACGGCGTGGCCGGCCCGCTCGAGGTAGCGGCGGACCAGCTCACGCAGCTCCCGGTCGTCCTCCACGACCAGCACCGCGCCGGACATGTGCGCAAGCCTCCTCCCGGATCAGGCCCTGCGCGTAGGGCCGCCCGGCCCGGGTCGCCGGTACGGACGGCCCGGAGCGCGCGGCACCTATGCGGCGGGCGCCGCCCGGTGCCGGTCGACCAGCTTCCCGCGGATCTCGTCCATGTCCAGGCCACGCACGGCGGAGATCACCTGCTCCAGCGCGGCGGCGGGCAGCGCGCCGGGCTGGGCGAAGACCAGGATGCCGTCGCGGAAGGCCATCAGGGTCGGGATCGACGAGATTCGCAGCGCCGCGGCGAGGGCCTGCTCGGCCTCGGTGTCGACCTTGCCGAAAACGATGTCGGTGTGGCTCTGGCTGGCCCGCTCGAAGACCGGCGCGAAGCGCCGGCACGGCCCGCACCAGCCGGCCCAGAAGTCGACCAGCACGATCCCGTCGCCGGTCACGGCCTGCTCGAAGGTGTCTTTGGTCAGTGCGACCGTGGGCATGTTGTTCTCCTTGTCTGGTCGTCCCCGGTCAGGCGAGGGACAGAAACAGCTTCTCCAGTCGCGCGACGGTGGCGGCCTTGTCGTCGCCGGTCTCCGGCCCGGTGGCGCACTGCTCCAGCCCATTGGCGATGATCATGAACCCGACCCGGTCGAGCGCGTGGGACACCGCGGCGAGCTGGGTGAGCACGTCGGCGCAGTCACGGCCGGACTCGAGCATCGTGATCACGCCATGGAGCTGGCCTCGGCCCGGTGCAGCCGCCTCATCACGACGCCCAGCGCGTTCTTTTCGATCCGCATGGCGCGCCTCCTCATCCGCGATTGCCACTCAAACATACCCCGGGGGGTACCCATGCGGCAGGGCCGAGCGGCCCGTGCCCGCCCCGGCCGGCGGGTTGACAGCGCGGGTGGATGCCGCGCTATGGTGGGGAGCAGATACCCCCGGGGGTATATGAATCTGGAGGTTGCATCTGATGCGTGAAGTCGACCTGGCCACGTTCGCCGCCGCACGCCGCGACGGCGCCACGGTGATCGACGTCCGGGAGCCCTACGAGTACCTCGGCGGGCATGTGCCCGGCGCCGAGCTGGTCCCCCTGGGCCGGCTGCCCGGCCACGTCGGCGGGCTGCCGCGTGGCGTGCCGGTCTACGTGATCTGCGCCACCGGCAACCGCAGCCTCGCCGCCGCCGACTTCCTGGCCCGCGCCGGCGTGGACGCCTGGTCGGTGGCCGGTGGCACCGGCGCCTGGGCGCGCGCCGGCCACCCGACCGTGCGCGGCCACCGCGCCGCCGCCTGACTTCCCCCGCCGCCCCTGGCCCCTGCTCGAAAGGAACACCCCGTGCCCCGCATCCTCGCGATCGACACGCCGACCCTGGGCGACCGCAGCTACCTGGTCCACGACGGCCGGGTGGCGTTCGTGGTCGACCCGCAGCGCGACATCGACCGCGTCCTCGACCTCGCCGCCGCTGAGGGCGTGCACATCACGCACGTGTTCGAGACCCACATCCACAACGACTACGTCACCGGCGGCCACGCCCTCGCCCGGGCCACCGGCGCGGCGTACCACGTCAACGCCGACGACCCGGTCACCTTCGACCGCGTGGCGGTGCGCGACGGCGACGCCATCACCGTCGGCGACACGATGCGCGTCCGGGTACGCGCCACCCCCGGGCACACCTTCACCCACCTGTCCTACCTGCTCGAGGCCAACGGCCACGAAACCGCCGCGTTCACCGGCGGGTCCCTGCTGTACGGCTCCGTCGGCCGCCCCGACCTGCTCGGCCCCACCCACACCGAAACACTGGTCCACCACCAGTACGCCTCGGCCAACTGCCTGGCCGCCGAGCTACCCGACACCGCCGCCGTCTACCCCACCCACGGGTTCGGCAGCTTCTGCTCGGCCACCCAGTCCGAGGCCACCGCCTCCACCATCGGCCAGGAGAAGCGCGCCAACCCGGCGCTGACCCAGCCCGAGCGGCAGTTTGTCGCCCACCTGCTCGCCGGCCTGGACGCCTGGCCCGCCTACTACGCCCACATGGCCCCGGCCAACACCGCCGGACCGGCCGCGCCGGACCTGTCGGCGCCGGAGCGGGCCGACGCCGACCAGATCCGCAAGCGCCTCGCCGCCGGGGAGTGGGTGGTCGACCTGCGCAACCGAGTCGCGTTCGCCGCCGGACACGTCACCGGCACCCTCAACTTCGGCCTCGACGGCAGCTTCGCCACCTACCTCGGCTGGCTCATCGGCTGGGGCACCCCGCTGACCCTGCTCGGCGAAACCCCCGACCAGGTCGCCGAGGCCCAACGGGAACTGGTCCGCATCGGCATCGACCGGCCCGCCACCCACGCCACCGGCACCCCGGCCGACTGGGCCGGCGGCGACCAGCTCGAAACCTTCCCCCGGGCCACCTTCGCCGACCTGGCCCAGGTACGCCACCACCGGCCCGTCGTCATGCTCGACAACCGCCGCAACCTGGAATGGGCCGAGGCCCACCTCGACGGCGCCGTCCACATCCCGCTACACGAGCTGCGTGACCGCCTCGACCAGGTACCCGACGGCGAAGTCTGGGTGCACTGCGCCGCCGGCTACCGCGCCTCCATCTCCGCCTCCATCCTGGCCGCCACCGGCCGCCGGGTCGTCGCCGTCGACGACGACTTCGCCAACGCCACGACCGCCGGGCTCCCCGTCGTCAACGGCGCCTGAGCCCGCACCAGACAGCCGCTCCCGCACCAGCCGGCCGGCTGGCGTCCCCCGCGCCAGCCGGCCGGCCGGCCCCCTACGCCCGCGGCCTGATAGCACAGTCCCTGCCGAACGAGGAGACATGACCATTTCCGGCCCCACCCGCCCCGCCACCATCGACGCTGGCCACCCTGGGCGCGCTGCTCGGCTGCGGCCGCGGCCCGCGGGTCCTCGACGTCCGCACCCCGGCCGAGTTCGAGACCGCGCACATCCCCGGCGCCTACAACGTGCCGCTCGACCTGCTCCGCGAGCACCGCGCCGAGCTGCGGCAGCACCTCGACGAGGACGTCGTCCTGGTCTGCCGCTCCGGCGCCCGCGCCGCCCAGGCCGAGCAGACCCTCGCCGAGGCCGGCCTGCCCAACGTCACGCGTCCTCGCCGGCGGCATGCTGGCCTGGCAGGCCGCCGGTGCGCCGACCAATCTGGGCCGGCCCCGCTGGGACCTCGAACGCCAGGTACGCCTGGTCGCCGGCTCCATCGTGCTGGCCAGCATCCTCGCGTCCGTACTCGTGCCCGGCCTGAAATGGGTCGCCGGCCTGATCGGCGCCGGGCTCACCGTCGCCGCGCTCACCAACACCTGCGCCATGGGCATGCTGCTGGCCAAGCTGCCCTACAACCGCGGCGCCAGCTGCGACCTGGACACCATCGTCGGCCAGCTGCGCGACGCGGCGCCAACCGGGAGCCGCACGATGACCGCCCTGGCACTGACCGTCGCGCTCGCCGTGCTCATCGGGGCCAGCCTCGGCCTGCTCGGCGGCGGCGGCTCCATCCTCGCCGTACCACTGCTGGTGTACGTCGCCGGCCTGCCCGCCAAGGAAGCCATCGCCACCTCGCTGCTCGTCGTCGGCGCCACCAGCGCCGTGGCGCGTACTGCCGCACGCCCGCGCCGGCCGGGTCCGCTGGCGCACCGGCCTGCATCTTCGGCCTGGCCGGCATGACCGGCGCGTACGCCGGCGGCCGGCTGGCCGCGCTACATCCCCGGCGGGGTCCTGCTCACCGGGTTCGCGCTGATGATGCTCGCCACCGCCGCCGCCATGATCCGCGGCCGGCGCGGCACGACGGCCAAACCGGTGCCGCACGAGCTGCCCATCGGCAAGGTCATCGCCGACGGGCATCGTCGTCGGCCTGGTCACCGGCCTGGTCGGCGCCGGCGGCGGCTTCCTCGTCGTACCCGCCCTCGCCCTGCTCGGCGGCCTGTCCGATGCCGGTCGCCGTCGGCACCTCGCTGGTGGTCATCGCCATGAAATCCTTCGCCGGCTTCGCCGGCTACCTGTCCAGCATCCACATCCACTGGGGCCTCGCCGCCGCCGTGACCGCTCGCCGCGCGTCGCCGGCAGCCTCGCCGGCGGCCGGCTCGCCGGCCGCATCCCCGCCGACATCCTGCGCAAGTCCTTCGGCTGGTTCGTCGTCGCGATGGGCGTCTTCGTCCTCGCCCAGCAGCTCCCGGCACACGTACGGACCAGCCCTCTACTGTGGACAGCCGCCGGGCTGGTCGGCCTCGCTGCGGCGGCCGCGATGGCGATCCGCTCCAGGGCGCGGCGCGCTCGACAGCCTTCCCGGCAGCCTGCCGCACCCGACGCGCTGGTCGCAGCGCAGGCGGCATCCCGGCATTGACCGGGGCGCGGGCCGTGGCCCGGGAGCCCATACCCACGCGACGGCGGTCCATGGCGATGCCTGGAGAAAAGATCACCCCGTCCGGGCCAGGCGCCACCAGAACGAGGGCGCGGGCAGCGTGGCGGCTGCCCGCAGCCCGACGGTGACGTCGCCGGCACCGGTGTGGGCGGTCAGGGTACCGAGCGGCTGCCCGGCGCGAAGCCGCCGGCCGGGCTTCGCCGGGTGGACGTCGACCGTGGCCATCAGGCCCGGCCAGCCGACGACCTGTACCGGCTCGGCGATGCGTACCGGGACGGCGCGGCCCCAGGTGGCGCGGACCTCGCCGACCTGGGCCGCCGGCAGCAGCGTGTACACCTGCACGATGCGCCCCACGGCCGCCAGCAGCCGGCGGGTGGCGGCGCTCGCGGCCGCCAGCTGTTCGGGCGTCTGCCGGCCGGGCTGGTTGAGGACCGCGCCGACCACGGTCAGTACCCGACCGGCGACCGTGAGGTGGGCGGCGAAGACCAGGTTTCCGCCGGCCTCGTCGGTCGAGCCGGTCTTGATGCCGAACACCCCGTCGGTGCCGAGCAGGCTGTTGTAGTTGCGCACCGTGCCGGCGACCGGCAGCGTCACGCTGGGCAACGCGACGGTCTCCGCGAACGCGGGGACCCGCAGCGCGTGCTCGGCCAGCACGGTCTGGTCGCGGCGGTGCTGACCGTACTCGGGGCGAAGCCTGTGGGGCGCCAAAACTCGGTTACCGTGGTTGACCTGCACTTCGCCCTACTCCAGGAGCCGACACCTTCCCGAATCTGAACACGTTCAGGAACCTCGCCCGGATCCTCTGAACTCGTTCATACGCCGGAGTAATTCACCGGTAGGCCAGCAAACGCTGGCTGGCGGCCGACAGATCGTACGGTGGCCAACATGGCTCGATCGGTGGGGAGCAAACGGGGAGCACGCTGCTGCTCCGAACGATGCTGAACTGCTCCGAACCGCGCTCACCTGCTCGCACCGGAAGCCGCTGACCTGCATGTCCTCGCGTTGACGCTGGTCAGCGGTTCGCAGCGTCTGCGTTCACACCGAAGAGGTCACTGGTTCGATCCCAGTATCGCCCACCGATATTTCCGCAGGTCAGGTGCCCGTTACCGGAGTTCTGGTAACGGGCGTTCCGCGTCTTCCTCATTACTATGGGAGCAAATTGGGAGCACAACATCATCTTCTTGCTCCCTTGTGGAGGGATGCTCCGCACCGGGCGTGCAGCAGGGGCGGACGACGCCCGGCGATCCGTCGCCACCGTGCCGGCGGCGTGATGGTCCTGTGTCGTGTTCGTCATGCGAGCAGGTGCAGGTCGTTCAGGATGGCCTGCTGCAGGCCGCGCGGCGGTCGGCAACGTCTCGTCGGGCACCTCCAGCAGGTCTTTCTCCACCTCTAGGCTGTGCACGATGGTCGGAATCATCGTCTGGAGCAGGTTGCCGAGTTCGGCCTTGCCCATTGCTGTCCCCACCCCGATGTAGATGAGGCCTCCGAACGCGTTGAGGATTGCGGCTTCCCCCCAGACCTCGATACCGAGACGGACCGCCTCGGGGAGCTGCTTGAGGCCTTCCTTGCCGACCCCGCGGCCAAGCATCGTCTCCACGATGGTCAGCGCCATCGCGATCGCACCATCTGGTAGGTCGTCGGCTTCGGTGGACTCTGTCACGCCCGGACCCTATACCCCACGCCGGCGCCGGGCTTTGGCGATCTCGCCCGCGATCGGCAGCCAGTAGTACGGGATGAAGGCGGCGATCATGGCCAAGCCTAGGCCCGTCGTTCGCACATGTGGTTGTGTGACTTGCGTCGCGAGCGTCTGGCTGGTTCGTTGCTGATCTATGGGTGTATCGAAGGAGCCTCGACGGGTACCGCGGTGGCCGCGTGCACAGGTCGCGGTGGTCGATCGGTTGGAGAAGCAGATGGGATCGCTGCCGGTGATCGCGGACTTCTCTCGCCGGTTGGACATCGCGGGCATCATCGACCGGGCCTGTCCGATGCGTGATGTCGGCCCGCTCAGCCACGGGCAGGTCATCGAGGCGTTGATCGCCAACCGGTTGACCAGCCCGAAGGCGATGGTCGCGGTGGCCGACTGGGCGCAGGCGTGGGCCGTGGAGGAGGTCTACGGCATCGGTGCGGACACCCTCAACGACGACCGGCTGGGTCGGGCCTTGGACGCCCTGGCCAGCCAGATCGACCCGGTCGTGGGATCGATCGGCGCGAAGGCCATCGACGCGTTCGGTATCGACGTGGCCCGTATCCACTGGGATATGACCTCGATCTCGCTGTACGGCGCCTATCCCAACCTCGATGAGGAGCATCCGGCCCCGGCCTACGGCCATCCCAAGGACCGACGGGCCGACCTGAAGCAGATCCAGGCCGGTATGGGGGTCAGCGCCGACGGCGGGATCCCGATCTTCCACCGTGCCTACGACGGCAACGCCGCCGAGGTCGCCCAGGTCGTTGACACCATGAACGCCCTGCGGGCCGTCGCCGCACCCCACAGCTTCCTGTTGGTCGGCGACTCGAAGCTGATCTCCTACAGCAACGTCACCGCGATGGTCAACGCCAACATCACGTTCATCGCTCCCCTGGCCGCCTCCCGGGTACCCGACGGGCTGTTCGCCGGCTACGACCCCGCCGAGGCAGCGCTGGTGGACTATCTCGCCGAACGCGACGAGAACACCCCGCCCTGGCGGCGGGACACCTACCGGGTCACCGAAGACACCATGGACCTGGCCGGCCCCCGCAAGAAGGATCCGCTGCTACCGGTACGGCGGATCCTGGTGCACTCCAGCGCCAATGCCACCGCCGCCGCCAAAGCCCGCGCCCACAAACTCGCCCGCGCCCGCACCGACCTGGACACCCTCACCCGCACCGCCGGCACCCGCCACCACCCCACCATTGAGGCCGTGACAGCCAGGGCCGCCGCCATCGCCCGACACCGCCGGGTGCTTACCCACCTGCAAACGACCATCACCACAGACGCCACCGGCAAGCCCGCCTTCGCCTGGTCGTTCGACCAGGCAGCCATCGACGTCGAGGCCGCCACCGACGGCTGGTACGCCCTGCTGACCAACCTTCCCGCCCGCATCGACGCCGCCGAGGTCCTGGCGCGCTACAAGGACCAGCCCACGGTTGAACGCCGCTACGGCGAATTCAAAGGCCCCCTCGCCGTTGCCCCGATCTTCCTGCGCAACAACCGACGCATCACCGCGCTACTCACCGTCATCTGCCTGGCCCTGCTCATCTTCTGCCTCATCGAACGCGAGGTCCGCCGCAACCTCGCCCCCGACACCGACATGATCGGCTTCTACATCAACGACCGCCGCCCCCGCAGACCCACCGGACGCCTCATCCTCCAAGCCCTCGGCGACCTACGGCTCATCCCAACCCACCGCGACCAACCACCCACCATCCCCAAACCCGGATACTGAGCCGCCCTGGATCTTCCGGAGAGAGAACCAACTAAGATCTTTTCTCTTCGGGAAGGAAAAGGGGAATGGTGATGGCGAGGCAGCGCAGGTCGTACACGCCGGAATACAAGGAACAGGTCGCCCGGATGGTGGTCGAGGAGTCTCGGGCGATTCCGTCGACGGCGCGCGAGATCGGCGTGAACGAGCAGACTCTGCGTAACTGGGTGAACGCGTATCGGCAGGCGCACGCCGGCGAGGAGCCGCCGCTGTCGATTTCGGAGCGGGCCCGGCTACGGGAACTGGAGAAGGAAGTCCGGGAACTCAAGCTGGAGCGCGAGTTCTTGGGAAAAGCCGCAGCGTTCTTCGCCAGCGAGTATCGGTAGAAGCTCGGTACGAGCTGATCGACGCGGAGAAACGCGCCTTCGGGCCGGACGGCCGGCCCAGGTACACCGTCGTGCAAATGTGCAAGTGGCTGGGGGTTTCCAGTTCCGGCTATTACGAGTGGCGACGCCGGCCACAATCGGCGACCGCGGCACGCCGGGAGAAATTGAAACAGTTGATCGTGGTGATTTTCGAGCTATCGGACGAGACGTACGGCTATCGGCGGATCCACGCCTCGCTGCTGCGGTCCGGCCACGCCTGCTCTCTGGAACTGGTCCGTGCTCTGGTACGCCAGCTGGGCCTGGTGCCCTGCCAGCCGCGGCCCTGGCGGCACAGCCTAACCGATCAGGACCCGGGGGCCGGGCCGCTGCCGGATCTGCTGCATCGGGACTTCACTGCGTCCGCGCCGGGCGAAAAGATGGTCGGCGACATCACCTACATTCCGACCTGGGAGGGCTGGGTATTCCTCGCCACCGTGATCGACTGCTACACGAAAATGGTCGTCGGCTGGGCGATGTCGGACAACTACAAAACTCCACTCATCAGCGCCGCGATCGGTATGGCCGTTCGCAACAATAACATCAAGGAAGGTGCTATATTCCACTCGGACCGTGGTAGTAACTACATGTCCGCCGAGTTCGGCCAGGTGCTTCGCGAGCATCGGATCAGGCAATCCGTCGGACGTACCGGGATCTGTTACGACAACGCGATGGCCGAATCGTTCTTCGCGGCGTTGAAGAACGAGCGGGTCAGCCGTACCCAGTATCCGACCAGGAAGCATGCGATCAACGATGTTGCCCGCTACATAGAATTGCGATACAATTCCCGACGTCTCCACTCGGGTCTCGGCTACAAGACTCCCAACGAGGTCTACAACGAGTACCTGAACGGGCAGCGAGCGGCCTAATTTGGACCACTAACCGTTTGTCCGGAATTTCTGGGGCGGATCATACCTCCAGGCCCGGCTCCTGGACCTACTCGTCGTTGATCCCACCCAACACCGCTGGCCAGAAACCACAGCCATGTAACTTCAGGTGCGAACGACGGGCCTAGAGCAGGTACGAAGGCGCCGACCAGGGTTCCGATGGCGATCCAGGCAAGGGCGAGTTGGAAACGCCGGCTGATGGACTTCACGCCGGCGGAGTCGACGGTAGTCGTGAGCAGCCGGCGGTCGCGGCGTGCGTGCCACCAGATGATGTTGAACAGGATGGCGGCCAGCTCGAACGCGATGTCCATCAGCAGCAGGGTGTTGAGGAACAGCACCATCCGGTCGGCGGTACGGATGTGGTCGAACATGACGTGGTGGTTGGCCCACACCTGCCCGATCAGTAGGAAGGTGACGGCGTAGGCCAGGTACGACGGCCAGAGCGTGGCGAGACCGTGCCAAAGGTGCCGGGTGTCGTGCGGCGGGTGGATCTCCAGGACGAGCAGCGTGACGGGGATGGCGATGACCGCATCGGTGAATGCGACGAGCCGCGTCGGGTCGCGCTCGGCGCCGTCGAGCCAGGTTCTGCCATCGCCCAAGCCTCCGATATCGGACGCCGCTCGACGCGGAGCCGAACGGCGTGTCGTCATGACAGGCAGGACACCCCGGGAGTTGGAGACCGGGCTGCGGAACTGATCGGCGAGCAGCCGCCGATCAGGGTTTGCGACCGACCCCGCCGTACTGGGGGATCCGCGCCGCCTCATCCGAGGGTGGCGTGTCCGGACGCCACTGCGTCACCGGTACCACCCCGGGCTCGATCAGCTCCAGGCCCTCGAAGAACCCGGTGATCTGCGCCGGGCTCCGGAGCACATACGGCACCGCGCCGCTGTTGTTGTACCCCTCCTGGGCCTCGTTGAGGACCGGGCTGGTGTCGGCGCCCTCGTTGAGGGTCAGGTAGCTGCCGGACGGCAACGCGTCCACCAGTGTCCGCACGATCGACCGGGCCTGGTCGTAGTCGTCGACGTGCCCCAGTACGCCCATGAACATCAGCGCCACCGGCTTGCTGAAGTCGAGCAGCTTCGCGGCGGCCTCGACGATGTTCGAAGGCTCGCGCATGTCGGCGTCGACGTAGTCGGTCGTGCCTTGCGGGCTGCTGGTCAGGAGCGCGCGGGCGTGCGCGAGCACGAGCGGGTCATTGTCCACATAGACGATGCGGGATTCCGGCGCGACCCGCTGGGCGACCTGGTGGGTGTTGTCGGCGGTGGGCAGGCCGGTGCCGACGTCGAGTAGCTGCCGGATGCCAACCTCGCCGACCAGGTACCGGACGGTGCGGCCGAGGAACGCGCGGTCGGCGCGAGCGATGTCGACGATCCCGGGGAAGAACTGAACGTACTGGTCGCCGGCCTCCCGATCGACGGCGAAGTTGTCTTTGCCGCCCAACCAGTAGTTCCAGATCCGGGCCGAATGCGGCACCGTGACGTCTATTTTGGACTGCTCGTCTGACACGGGAGAGACCCCTTCCACCGCGCGATCGGGCGTCACCAGACTAATCCCCCGCGCCACAAAACAACACTCAGCCAAGATCCCCAATGGCCCGGCGAAGGACCTTCGGGGTACTGGCGGGCGGCTCGGCCTCGACGAACAGGCGCGCGGCGGCCACCGTGTACTGGTCCACCTCCTCCGGGCGTTCAATGTAATGGGCGCTGGTGAGGGACTCGACGTACACCACGTCCGGAAGTTCCGGCTCGGCGAAGCGCAGGATGGTGAACGCTCCGCCGCTGGCGGCGTGCCCGCCGACCGCGAACGGCAGCACCTGAAGCCGGACGTTGCGCATCGTGTCGGCCGCTATCAAAGCCTCGATCTGGGCGCGCATCACCTGGCGGCCGCCGATCGGGCGCCGGAGCACCGCCTCGTCGATCACCACCCACAGCTGCGGCGCGTTCGCGCGGGTGAGCAACTGCTTGCGGTTCATCCGTACGCTGACCCGCCGATCGATCTCGTCGGGCTTCGCGCGGGTGTGGCCGAGCTTGATGACGGCCCGGGCGTACCCCTCGGTCTGCAACAACCCTGGCACGAACTGGAGCTCGTAGGTGCGGATGAGCGACGCCGCCGCCTCCAGGTCCAGGTAGGACTGGAGCCAGCCGGGCAGCAGGTCACCGTACTCGTGCCACCAGCCCGGCTGGTTCGCCTCGCGGGCCATGGCCAGCAGGAGTTCGCGTTCCTCGCCGCCGTCGACGCCGTACAGGGTGAGCAGGTCGGCGATGTCGCGCAGCTTGAAGCCGACCCGGCCCAGCTCCATGCGGCTGATCTTCGACTCCGAACCACGGATCGCCCAGCCGGCGTCCTCACGGCTGATCGCCCTGCTCTCGCGTAACCTACGCAGCTGGGCGCCGACGAGCATCCGGCGCACCGTGGGCCCGCTGGCGGCGCCGTCCGGCTGAGCCGTCATCGCATGCCAACTCCCCACAAATCAGGACCCACCGGCCGTAGGTCCGGGCGCGTCGCCCAGCCGCGCACCAGTACGCATGTCACCACCCCGGGTGTACCAGGTCAACCGGCGACCCGGTTCAGAAACGCCTCGACCGCCCGGCTGATATCGACGCCGGTCCAGGTCAGGGCCGGCTCGGCGACGGTGATCTCGGCCATCGCGTACCCCGGCGCGGCCTGCGTCCAGCCGGCGCACAGCCAGGTCCGCTCCGCCTCGGCCAGGGCGAGCGCGGCGTCCTCCAGCGCCTCGGCGCGGTGCGGCAGCCACCACTGGAACTGATGGGTGTGCGGCGGGTCGGGGTGCACCCGGGCACCGGGAACCTGGGCCAGCGCGGTCGCCACCGCTCGCGCGTGCTGGACGTACTCCGCCAGCCGGGGCAGTTGCATGTCCAGCCCGATCAGCGCCGCCAGCGCGGCCGGCCACTGCTGGAAGAGCTGCCCACCGTACCGGTGCCGCCAGGCCCTGGCCTGCGCGATCAGGTCGGCCGGCCCGGCCAGCACCGCACCCGAGATCCCGCCCAGAGTCTTGTAGAACGACACGTACACGCTGTCGGCGAGCGCGGCGATCTCGGCCAGGTCGTGGCCGAGGTACGTGGTGCTCTCCCACAGGCGGGCGCCGTCGAAATGCACCCGGGCGGCACGGTCGCGGGCCGCGGCCACGACGGCGGTCAACTCGTCCCAGGTCGGCAGCAGGTACCCGGCGTCGCGCAGCGGCAGTTCGAGCAGCAGGGTGCCGAACGGCTCGTCAAGATCGTGTACCTCGGCGGCGGTGGGCTGGCGCGGCTCCCCGGTCGGAAACACCGCCTGGAGTCCGGACAGCATCGTGTACGCGTGCCGCTCGTGAACCTCGGGGTGCGCGAGCGGATGCATGGCGACGGTCGGGTTGCTCGTACGCCCGGCCCAGCATCGCAGCGCCACCTGCTGGGCCATCGTCCCGGTCGGGAAGAACACCGCCGCCGGCTTGCCCAACAGCCCGGCGACCCGCTCCTCCAGCGCGGTCACCGGGCCACCTGCGCCGTACCGGTCCGGCTCGTCGAAGCCGGCGGCCGCCTCGGCGAGCGCGGCGAGGCGGTCGCCGATCCGCTGCTCGCGCACCCCGGACAGGATCCGGTCGCAGGCCGCCTTCGCCCGGCTCCGCCGGACCTCCAGATCATCCACGATGAGCACTCCAGATCCGGTACGAGTCGACCAACGGGTACCCGACGTCGGCGGGCGGGACGTCCCAGATCCGGGTCGTGCGGCGGTCCAGGTCGAAGGCCGGCCAGCCCGGGTCCCCGGTGGCCCCGAAGGAGGTCCACGACTTGCGGATGTGGTCGGACAGGACGGCGAATTCGGGCGGTGGCGGAGAGCCGAGCAGCCGGGCGGCCATCAGGGTTTCGCCGTTGCCGAACGTGAACGGCACGTCGAGGCTGTGGCAGGCGCCGAAGGCCGGGCTCGGCCAGGTGAAGTCGTACAGCCAGGTCCGCCCGGAAGAATTTCCTCCGAGGCCGCGCCGGCGGACTCGCCGAAGACGGTCACGTTCCCCGGGTCGCCGCCGAAGGCGGCGACGTTGTCCCGTACCCATTCCAGGGCGGCGATCTGATCGCGCAGCCCGCGGTTGGCCGGGGCGCCGGGCAGCAGCCCGAACCCCTCGAACCCGACCCGGTAGTTGAACGTCACCACGACGACCCCGGCGCCGGCCAGCCGGCTGGCTTCGTAGCCCGGCTGGCTGGCGCTGCCGGTCTTCCACGCGCCCCCGTAGATCCACACCAGTACCGGCAACGCCGCGCCGCCGGTCTCAGGAGTCCAGACGTTGACGGTCAGGCAGTCGAGGCCGTCGCCGGGTTTCCATACCGCAGGCACCCCCGGCGCGGGCGGCAACTGCGGTGGCGCGGCGGCGAACGGGATGCCCCGGAAGACGGACATGCCGTCCCGGGTCACCCCGCGCACCGCTCCTGCCGACGTCGGCACGATCAAATCCACGCCCGTCAGCTTGCCAGACGGTCGTACCGCGTGAGATCGATGTTGCTGGACCTGGGACTGCAACGCGTGCCCGGATCCACTTGAGGCGTCATAGAGATCGTCGACCAGAACCCCGGCCGGCACCACGTCACCCGGCGAGATCACGGGGCCGCGGAAAGCGCGCGGAAAGTGGGCGGAAAGTGCTCCCGGGCATGCTGCGGACCACCCCGTGGAAGGAGCGGCACATGTCGCCGAGCACCATTACGCAAACGGCACTGGCACCCGACGGGAGCCAGGTCACGGTGTCCTGCCGGACCGCCCGGGTCCAACCGGACTGGTTCTGGCACATGCGGCTGACCAGCAAAACGGTCGCGATCGGCCTGTCCGTCACGAGCACCGACTACTTCGATCACACCGTGCGGGCACGCGGCCTGCGGCCGACCGATCAGATCACCTACGGCGGGCGCCCGTTCGTGCTCGGCGTCGACGCTGCCGCCCAGAGTTGGATGGCCGCATGGAACGGCGTCCACCACGGCCTGGTGTTCGGCGGCGCCGCCCCGGCCCCCAGGATCGGCGCGCTCGTCACGGTCCTCGAAAGCCTGGAGATCAGCGACCGTCCGGACGGCATGACGCTCAGCGCGGTACCCGGCAGCGGGGTCGTCATGTGGGGCCTGTCCGGCGTCAAGTTCTCTGATTCCGGCATGATCACGATGTACCCGCGGACCGACGCCCACGCTCTCCTTCCCACCCAGGCCGGCCTGCGGGTCGAGCACGGCGAGGTGTGGTCGAAGAGCCTGGAGACCGGCGGGCCGTTGCGCGGGCGCAAGTTCCTGCACGCCGGTGACACCGCGGTCTGCACGATCGAGGACGACCTCGGCCGGGACCCGACGGTCACCGCCGACGGCCAGGCGGAGCTGATCGCGTCGCTCCGCGTGAGCTGGGCCCGGTGACACCGCGATGACCGGCATCCTCGCCGCCGCGCTGGCCGTCGCCTGGCTGGCCATCGTGCTGCTCGGCCTCGGGTACGCGAGCCTGGTCGGCCAGGTCCGCGAACTCCAGTCCCGCCGGGCCGCGACCGAGGTCCAGAAGTACCCGGACCTGGCCGCGCCGTCAGCCGGTACCCGGTCGGTCGTGCTGGCCCTGTCCCGCTCGTGCGGCACCTGTGAGACGGTCTTCGACGCCTGGCTCGACCTCGCCGCCCGGCTCTCCGCGGCCGGGCACCGGCCGGTACTGGTCAGCCTGGACGGTGACACCGAATGGCGGGAGCGGGGCGCACCCGAGGTGCTGACCGCCGAGGAGTTGTCCGCGCCGTTCCTCATCGCGTACCAGCCGGCCCTGCTCATCGTGGACGGCGCCGGCACGCTGGTGTCCGCCGAACCGATCGGCTCGGTGGAGAGCCTGCGCGCGGCATGCGAGTCGTTGATCGCGACGCCGGCCATGGCCAGCGTCTGAGCATTGGAGATCCACACATGAACGGATTGCTGGAGCGCATTCCCGAGATAGCCGCTGAGCCCGGCGACGCCGACAGCGGCGCCCGCCCGCTCGCGACCCGCCCGGTCGAGCCTGCCCGGGCGCCGCGCGCCGAACCGATGAGCATCGGCCGCCGGTCGTTCCTGCGGGCCGTGGTCGTCGGCGGCGGCGCGCTCGCCCTCACCATGCTCGGCTGGGTCGGCGAGCGGCTGCCGGCCTTCGCGGCCACCCGGACCAGCATCGCGCCGGGCAACTGCCTGGGCACCGACCAGCCCGGCGACACCCCGTGCTGGGGCGCCAACTACATCAGCAGCCTGTACTGCGCGAGCGACGGGTACCACCGGACCGACTCGCACAACTACGGCTCGTACACCGATTACTACTACTGGCGCGTGGCCTGCGGCGGCTACGCCGGGTGGACCTGGAAGCACCCCAACGGGCACGGTCACCGCTGCACCGACGGCGGTTTCCGGGAGGTCACCAACGCCACCGGGTTCACGTACTACTACACGTCGATCTGCTCGAAGTACCTATGACCGTCCTTGCCATGCTGGTCGCCGGCGGGGTGATCGGAATCGTCGCCGGCTTCTCCACCTCGGGCTCGGTTTGAAGCCACAACTCAGCGGGCCTGCTGACCTCGTCGGTCTGGCGAGGTACTCGAAACGTCTCCTACTTCAACCGTGGACTGCTCCTCGGCGGTTTCGCCAGCGGATGCCTGCTGCTGCTTCCGGCGGCGGTGGTGCAGGTGGCACTGCCGTTGCCGGTCCGGGCCGGGCTGCTCGCCCTGCTGGTCCTGGTCGGGATCGGCTGCGACGCGAAGGTGCTGCCGTTCCGGCTACCGCAGAACGCACGGCAGGTGCCGAGCGACATCATCGTCCGCGCCGACGGTACGGGCGCGCTGCAGTTCGGCTTCGAGATGGGTACCGGCCTGCGGACGTACATGCCCACCCACATGCCCCACGTACTGGCCGCGCTGATGCTCCTGGTCGTGCCGTGGTGGGCGGCGCCGCTGCTGGGCGCCTGCTTCGCCGCCGGACGGGTGATCATGGTCCATTCGGCGGTCCGCCTGGGTGACGCCACCGCCTGGGACAAGGCGTTCGCCAGCCGGCGCCGGCTGATCTACACCGCCTGTTGGGTGTCGATTCTCGGCGGATTGGCGGTGATCGCAAGCACAATGTGGTGATACGCGCGGTCCGCTCGGGGGGACCGCGCGTATCACCATCGCCTGGGAACATCGACGCGTGGCGTACCCAGGCTCGGTGCGGGTCGGCGTGCTCGGCCCGGTCGTGGTCGTCCACGATGGACATCCGCACCCGCCGCCGACCCCGGTGGCGCGGGCGCTGCTCGGCGCGCTCGCGATCGACGCGCCACTGCCGGTCGGCTCCGGGAAGTTGTTCGAAACCGTCTGGCCGGCGCCGCCCCGCGACCCGAAGGCGGCGCTGCAACTGGCGGTACACCGGCTGCGCGGCTGGCTGCGCGACACGGTCGGCGACGGGGTGGCCGTGCTCAGCGGGCCAGCCGGGTACCGGCTGCACCTGGCCAGCGGCGAGACCGACCTCGCGCTGTTCCGGGCCTTGGCCGGTGCTGATGCTCTGGCCGGCGCCGACCAGGCCGCCACCCTGGCCCAGGCGCTCGACCTGTGGCGCGGCACCCCGCTGGAGGACGTGCCACCCGAGCGGCGCGACGACACGGTACTGGCCGGGCTCGTCGCCGAGCGGGCCGCGGTCACCCGGCGCTGCGCGGCGGCAGCCCTCGCCGACGGCCAGGCCGAGCGCGCGCTGGAACTGGTCCGTCCACTGTGCGCGGCCGACCCGCTCGATGAGGAGGCGCACGCGATCCTCGTGGAGGCCCTCGCCGCCGCCGGACGGCTGGCCGCCGCGCTGGCCGAGTACGACCGGGTCCGCCGCAGCCTCGCCGCCGACCTCGGCATCGACCCCGGGGTACGCCTGCAGGAGGCGTACCAGAAGGTCCTGCACCCGGTGGCCAGCGCGGCGCCGGTCCCGCGGCCCGCACCGGCCCGCTGGCGTGGCCCGCGCCCGCACGTCGACCTGGTGGGGCGGGACGGTGACCGGGAGGCGGCCGGCGCCCTGCTGGCCCGGCACCGGATCGTGACGCTGACCGGGCCGGGCGGCGTCGGCAAGACCGTCCTCGCGCTGGACCTCGCCAGGGCCGCCGCACCCGCCGACGGAGTGGTCGTGGCCTCGCTGGTGGCGGCCGACGACGAGGCCGGCGTGACGCTCATCCTCGGCAACCTGCTCGGGATCCCGGGCCGGCGGCCGGACGAGATCGTCGCCCGCGCCGAGGAGGCGCTGGCCGGCCGGCAACTGCTGGTGGTGCTGGACAACTGCGAGCACGTCCTCGCCGCGGTCGCCGGGCTCGCCGCGTGCCTGATCGCCGCCGCCCCGGGCGTCGTCGTGCTGGCCACGTCGCGCCAGCCGCTGGGCATTTCCGGCGAGGTGGTCTACCAGGTACGCCCACTGCCCGTGCCGGCTCCGCGCGCGGGCGACGACCAACCCGCGGTGGCCCTGTTCCTGCGCCGCGCGGCCGAGGCGGAGCCGACGTTCCGCGCCACGCCCGACGCGCTGCCGCAGGTCGCGGCCGTCTGCCGCCGTCTCGACGGGCTTCCGCTCGCCATCGAGCTGGCGGCCGCCCGGCTGCGCACGTTCCCGCTGGAGACCCTGGCCAAGCAGCTCGCCGACGACCTCGGGCTGCTGTTCACCGGCGTACGCGGAGCCGACCCCCGACACGGTGCGCTGGCGGCCACGATCGACTGGTCGTACCGGCTGCTCGATCCGGCCGAGCGCCGGCTGCTGACCCGGCTGTCGGTGTTCCGCGGCGGGTTCACGCTGGGCGCGGCGATCGCGGTGTGCGACGAGCCGCCGGTGGCGTCCACGCTCGTGGCGCTGGTCGAACGGTCGCTGGTGCAGCCGTACGACGCCGCCGACGGCCGGCGGTACCTGCTGCTCGAAGCGGTCCGCGAGTTCGCCGCCGGTCGGCTCGCGGACAGCGGCGGCACGGCCGAGGTACGCGACCGGCACCTCGACTACTGGCTGGCGTTCGCCCGCCGGCTGCACGCCTGGACCGCGGACTACCCGAGGTGGCAGACGGCCGCCCGGACGCACGCCGCCGACAGCGGCAACCTGCGGGCCGCGCTGGAGCACGGGTACGACAGCGGCCGCGTGGTGGACGCGGTCGAGCTGACCGCCCTGCTGTTCGACTTCTGGGTACACGGTGGACACCCGGCGGAGGCCGAAGGGTGGCTGCGCAAGGCCGAGCCGCACCTACCTGCCATGCCGGCGCCGATCCGCTCGGTCGCCCAGTTCAACCTCGCCATCGCCGAGATGCGACGGGACCGCCTCACCACCGCGCGCCGGCTGGTCCAGGAGGCCCTGCCCGACCTGGGTCGCCACCACCCGGACGAGGCCGACGAGGCGACCATGTTCGCGCTGGGCTGCCACGTGCGCCAACTCGACCCGGTCGCGCTCGATCTCGTACCGGCGATGCTGGCGCGCATCTCCCGGACCGCCGGGGGAAGCCGCCGGGTACGCGCGGTGTGCATCGCGATCGAGGTGCTGACCGCGTGGGGCCGCTTCGCCGAAGCGGCCGAGCTGGGCGCCGAACTCGCCGCCGGAGTCGACGGCGGCGCCGAACCCATCGCCACCTATATCGGCCACCACCGCAGCGCGGCCATGCTGAGCCTGGACCTGTGCCTGGGCCGGCCGGTGTGCGCCGAGGCCCATTGCGATCTGCTGACCGGCGACCAGTCGGACCGGTCGCCGTTGAGCGCCAACGCCAACCTGGCGCTGAGTCTGTTGATCCTCGGTACCGGCCGGCTCGACCCGTACCGTGGGGTGCTCCTGCGGAGCATGGCGGCGCTCACCGACTGGCACAGCGCGACCCGCGCCGGAATCGCGCGACCGTCGGTCTATCTCGCCGAGGCCGAGCGGCGCACCGGCGATCCGCACGCGGCGCGCCGGCGGTTGCGCCCGGTGCTCGGCTGGGCGATCGAAGGCGGCAACCTCCAGCTCGGCCACATCGGCACCGTCGTCGCCGCGCTGATCGCCGCCGACCTCGGCGACACCGTCGCGGCGAACACCCTGATCCGGCAGTGGGACGAGTGCCGGCGGCCGGCCGGGCTCGCCGCGCCGGCCGGCCTGGCCGGAGCCGTCACCGGCCGGTTCGGACTGGACCAGGCCACAGCGGGCCGACCGGCCAGCGGGTACACGTGGCGCGCCGAGCCGTTCGAAGACCTGATCCGGGCCGCCGAGATATGGTGCGGCTCGGGGATCGGGGTCCCCGAGCCGGCGTGAGTGCCCCGTTACCAGCCCACCCCGATGGTCAGGCTGGTGAGCGGGTTCGAGTTGGGCAGGATCTTGACCGAACTCTGGTCGTTGATGTCGTCGTACGCGAACCCGTACGCGCGATGGTCGATGCCGATCGAGTGGAAGAACCCGGCGTAGTCGTTGCGGGGTGTGCTGGTGTAGTACGCCGCCGGGTTGTACCAGTTGGCCGTGTTGAGCGCGACGCCCCGGTTGAAGGCGGCGCAGAACTCGGCGCCGACCTGCCGGGACGTGTCGTTGGCCGGCGCACCGGGTGCCAGCGCGTGCGAACACTCGAACACGTCGGAGCTGGTCGGCTTGGTCAGGCTGAACGGTGAGCCGTCGCTGCGGACGCCGGTCAGCACGGCACCGCCGATCTGGCCGGTGAAGGTCTGGCCGAGCCGGGTGAGCGAGAACTGGTGCGTGGAGTAGTAGTTCCACACCTGGTCGATGTACGCCTGCATGTAGTTGCCCTGCGCACCGCCGGCGTGGAAGGCGGGCGAGGAGCGTGGCGCCACGATGCGGTACTGGTTCTCCAGCGGCTTGAAGGCCGATCCGACGCTGGCGGTGTACTGCGACATGACCTGCGACCGGGTCGCCGTGATGCCGACGGTCTGGTCGTAGCCGATCGCGGTCTGCACCACGCGGGCCGTCATCGGGAAGCTGAACTGGTCGACCTGGGTGGTGTTGCCACCGAAGTTGATCGTGCCGTTCCCGTACGCGACCTCGTACCAGTCGTAGTACACGTCCGAGTTCGGGTCGGTGGGGTTCATCAGGTCCGGCCCGCCCCAGCCGCGGTCGTCGGGCGAGATCGGGATGTACAGCGGCGAGCCGACCGAGATGTAGATCCGGCCGCCCTCGACGTGTAGGGGGAACGTGACCGTGCTCGCCTGTGCCAGCGTGAACGACATGTTGGCGTAGTTGACGCCGTTCTTCGTCAGGTGTCCGGGCGCGTTGGCTTCCAGGTGGTTGATGTGCGCCATGGTCCCGTTGGGCTTGAGGTAGCTCCACTCGCCCGGGGTCGCCATGCCGATCATGAACACGTAGATCTGGCTGTTCGACCAGGTACCGCGGGTGTTGTTCTGGAGGATCAGCGGGAAGGTACCGGCGCCGCCGCCACCACCGCCGCCACCACCGCCACCACCACCACCGCTTCCGGTGTGCGTGTACATGAAGTGGCCGGTGTCGTACAGCGGGCCGCCCTTCTCGTACGTGAACCAGTACTCGAGGTGGACACCGGGGCTGAGCGAGCCGACGGTCTTCTCCCAGGTGCCGCCGTTGTTGGTCATCCGGAAGTTCTGCTGGCCGGCGCCGTTGACCAGGTAGTGCACGTCAACCAACGCCGCTGGCGTGGTGGGCTTGAACCAGAACTTCGCCTGGCTGGCGTCGACCGGGATGACGCCCTGGGTGTAGTCGGTCGCGGCCTGCGCCCCGACCGCGGTGACGACCCACGTGCCGAACAGCGCGAGGGCGGCCGCGATCGCGACCAGAAATCTAGCGACACGTGTTGCCGGCCGAGCGCGGGAAACCGGCGGATGGGCATGCGGGTATTCGGTCATGGCTGCCTTCCCGAGGTCGGGGCAACGTGGGGTGGATCGGTCGTGAGAGCGCTCTCTTGATACCTTGGTAGCGTTTACGAAACCTTCTTGTCAATAGATGGCGGTCGTTTGACGCGTCGAGGCGGCCCGGATCGGACCGCCTCGCTCGCGTACGTCTGGTTCGTTCGCTATTCGAACGCCCCAGCCCGGATCGAGTCCACGAAACCCTGCCAGGCCTCGCCGCCGAAGCGGAGTACCGGACCCTCGGGGTCCTTCGAGTCGCGCACGGCGACTCCGGTGGCGGTCACCGCCACCTCGACACAGGCACCGTTGCCTGCGCTGCGAGTGCTCTTGAACCAGCGCAACTCGCCGTCCTGGGGCGCAGAAGACACCGCGCCACATCCTCTCTGTTGGTTTGAAGTCATCTGGACTGAACTTCCGGGCGCGGGTCCACTGGTGGTCAACTGCGCGGGTGGGCCACGGCGGCGATCATGTCAAGCGAGTCGGCAGGACTCAAGGAAAGATCGCGTAACGCCTCGAAGATGAGCCGGTAGCGACCGACATGCTCGGCTTTGTTCCGGAACACCCCGCCGGTCACGCCTTCGCTGTAGGCGAGCGGCTGGTCGGCACCGTTCGGAAACTCCAGCAGGATGAACGATCCGTTGAGCGCCGGATGGGCGCCCGCGGAGAACGGCAGCACCTGAATCGTGATCGTGGGCCGCTCGCTCATCTCGATCAGCCGGAGGGTCTGCCGGCGCAGGACGTCCGGGCCACCGATCTCCCGCCGCAGCACGGCTTCGTCGAGGATGGCCCACAGGTGGGGTGACGGGTCGCGGGTGAGCACGGCCTGGCGCGCCATCCTGACCTGGACCCGCTGATCGACGAAGTCGACCGGCTCGTCGAGGATGTACGCCTGGGTGACGGCGCTCGCATACTCCGAGGTCTGCAACAGGCCGGGCACCACCTGCGACTCGTAGGTGGAGATCGAACTGGCCTCGGCCTCGAAGTCGATCAGGGTTTCGTAGGCGTCCGGGAGAGCGTCGCCATACGCCTCCCACCAGGCACGTTGCCGGGACCGACCGGCGACGGCCAGCAGCCGGGCTCGGGCCTGGTCGTCGATGCCGTACACGCTGAGCAGGCGCTCCAGGTCCGGCCGGCGGACACCGATGTGCGCGGTCTCGATGCGACTGAGTTTCGACTCCGACCAGCCGAGCTGGCTGGCCACGTCGGCGACGGTCCGCTGGGCGCGCTCGCGGAGCCGACGCAGCTCTGCTCCGAGCTGGCGGCGAAGCATCGTCGGGCTGAGCGGTGCAGGCATCGTGCACACCATCTCTGCATGACTGTCCAGCGAATTGCAACAGCATACCGGGAAATTGCACTTGCATCCACGACCGGGCCTGTTGCTTAATGGTCGTTAAGGCGACAGCGCGGTCGAAGGTTCCCCAGTCACAAACCCCGGGGAGGCCGACATGCCCGATCAGCATCCGCATCCGTTACGTCCCAACGGTTTCCGCCGGCGGGTGTGGCACACCGCCGGCTCTCTCGCCTTCTTCCCACCGGTCCCGCGGCGAAACTCGACGCCGCGCAACTGACCGGCCAGTGAGCCTCGCAGCGCCGACGCTCTCCCACGTCCTGGAGAGGTCGACTGACCCGCCGTGCCGATAAACGACAACAGCACGGTCCGCGGAACGGATCCATTCGGGAGGACCCCCGAACGTACCCATTCAGGAGAGCGCCATGAGTGCCGACCGCTTCCCCGCGCCCGCCGTCTCGTACTACCGCCAGCGCGGCGTCATCGTCACCAATCACTTCTTCTGCGCCGACGGGTACCGGTACGAGATCGCGCAACTGCGCGGCCTCATGCGGACCCGGGGTTCGCTTCATCCCGGCGTGATCGTCGGCCTGGTGACCGCGATCGCCGAGGCGGTCGTGATGGTGCCCATGGTGAGCGCGGCAGGCGCCCCGATCGCCTGGCTTCTCGCGGTCCCGGCGCTGCTCGTACCGTGCGCGGTCGGGTACGGCTGCGCCCGTCGCTGGCCGGCCCAGTACGAGCTGATAGCCACGTACCGGGGTCGCGAGGTGACTCTCTTCACGTGCCGCGACGAACGGGAGTTCGGCCAGGTCACCCGCGCTCTCCAACGTGCCGTCGAAGCTACGGGCTTGTAAAAACGTCGCACATTCCGGCGACTAAGCGTGACCGTTCGGCTACGGTGCCGTACGTGGGTCCCCCACGTTTATGAACCCATCAGCGGTGAAGCAGGTACCGATGCACGACGAGCGGCTCAGCGCCCTGGACACAGCCTTCCTCTGCCTGGAGTCCGCCCGGGCACCGCTGCACCTGGGGGCACTGGCGGTCTTCGAGCCCGAACGGCCGGTCGCGCCGGATCGGCTGGTCGAGGTGCTCTGTGCCCGGATCAGCCGGCTGCCGCTCCTGCGCCAGCGGGTACGCCCGGCCTGGCTACCGCCCGGCTCGGCGGTCTGGGAGGAGGACGGGTACTTCCGCCCGGAGCAGCACCTGCGGGTACACGAACTGGACGCCGGTGACGAGATCGCGCTCGCGACCCTGGCCGGCGACCTGATGGCGGAGCCGCTCGACCTGCGCCGCCCGCTCTGGCAACTGCATCTGGTCACCGGGCTGCCCGACGGCCGGTTCGCGATACTGGTCAAGCTGCACCACGCGCTGGCCGACGGGCTGCGCGCGGTCGAGGTAGGTGTCGGCCTGCTCGACGGGATCTCCGGCGTACTGCCGGCGGCCCCGAAGCCCCTCGCACTTCCCGCCGCGCCATCCGTTCTGGACCTTGCGCGGACCGCTGCCGGGCTGGCCACCCACCCGGACCGACTGCTCGGCTGCCTGGTCAGGTCGTCCGCGTCGATCGTGGGAAGCCTGCCCGGTGTGGTCCGGCAGGCCGCCGACGCGGCGGGGATCGCATCGTCGGTGCTGTCCAGCGCCCGGCTCGGCGCGCTGCCGGCGACCCTCGCCCGCGCGCTGCCCGGCGGCACCCCGTCCACCAGCCTGGTACCCGCGAACCCGGCCCTCGCCCACCGCAGCGACCGGGGCCTGGCGCTGCTCCGGCTCGACATCGGAGATGTCCGGCAGGTCCGCAAACGGCACGGCGGCACCGACAACGACGTACTGCTGGCCGTCATCGCCGGGGCGCTGCGGGACTGGCTGTCGCACCGGTTCTCGCACCGGCCCGAGGCGGTCAACCTGCGCGCGCTCATTCCGGTCAGCCGCCGCAGCCGGGCCGACGACCGGCGCCGGGGCAACCTGCTCTCCGGGTACCTGTGCGACCTGCCGGTGCAGGAGAAGGATCCGGTCGCCCGGCTGCACAAGATCCGTACCACCATGGAGCGCAACAAGGCCGCCGGGTTCGGGCGCGGGCCGGGCGCGCTGCCGGTGCTCGCCGACCGGGTGCCGGCCGCCGTCCACCGGGTCACCGCGCCACTCGCCCGGCGCGGCGCGAACCTGCTGTTCGACACCATGGTCACGAACGTGCCGATCCCGGCGCTGCCGCTGTCGCTCGACGGGGCGAAGCTGCGCGAGGTGTACCCGATCGTGCCGCTCGCGCACGGCCAGGCGTTCGGCATCGCGCTGTCGTCGTACCAGGGCCGGGTACACATCGGGCTGCACGCCGACCGCCAGGCCGTCCCCGACCTGCACCGCCTGGCGGCAGCCCTCCCAGCCGCCCTGGCCTCCCTAACGGCGGCAACCGCCCGCACCCCCTGACCCTTTCCTCGCCGATCTAGGACGAATGGTGCCCGGGTTGCCCGGCTTGTCCCACCATTCGTCCTAGATCGGCGAGGGTTTGGGGGCGGGCGGGCGGCGGATAGCCTAAGGGCATGACCAGCTTGGGGATCGACGTCGGTGGGTCCGGGATCAAAGGGGCCCCCGTCGACGTGGGCGCCGGGCAGTTGACCGCCGACCGGTACCGGGTGGAGACGCCCCAGCCCGCCGACGTGCCCCAGGTCGTCGACGTGGTGGGACAGGTCGCGCGCCATTTCGGCACGGTCGACCGGGTCGGCATCACGTTCCCCGGTGTCGTGGTCGACGGCGTGGTCCGCAGCGCCGCCAATGTCGACCGGTCCTGGGTCGACGCGCCCGCCGCCGAGCTGTTCAGCAAGGTCATCGGCGGACCGGTGACCGTGATCAACGACGCGGACGCGGCCGGGGTCGCCGAGATGAAGTTCGGCGCGAGGCGCGGCCAGCTCGGTACCACGATCATGCTGACGTTCGGTACCGGCATCGGCAGCGCCATATTCGTCGACGGCCGACTGATGCCCAACACCGAGCTGGGCCACCTGGAGCTGGACGGCGAGGACGCCGAGATCCGGGCATCCGACCGGGCCCGCGAGGTCGAGGAGCTGGGCTGGCACCACTGGGCCCACCGGGTGCAGAAGTACCTGCGGCACGTGGAGTACCTGTTCCAGCCGGACCTGTTCATCATCGGCGGCGGGGTGAGCCGGAAGGCCGACAAGTTCCTCCCGCACATCGACATCCGTACCCGGATCGTGCCGGCGGCGCTGCTGAACAACGCCGGCATCATCGGCGCCGCGCTGGCCGCCAGCGGCTCCGCCTGAGCGCCCGCCCCGGCACAACTTCCCGGAAGTCGTTGCCTCAGTGGGGTACCGAGGCCACTACTTCCGGGAAGTTGTGGCAAAGATCGTCAGCCGCACTTGACCCTTGCGTCGGCCCAGGAGGCGCTGTCGTTGGTGTTGCCGTCGCCGCCGTCGCCGACCTGTAGGGTCAGCATCGACACGCCGGTGATGTTCACGTCGAGCGTCTTCACCGGATCGAACGTGGTGACCGGTCCGGAGTCGGCCAGCGCGGTCCCGTCACCGGCCACCCCGAAGCTGATCGTGCCGCCGACGTGTGACCGGGCGATATTGAGGCCGGCCTCGTCGTCGACACCGATGTCGGAGGCGAACTCGGTGCACCTGCCGCCGAGCGCGAACGACACCTCGGACTGCGCCCACGTGCCGAGACCCTTGCCGTACGGGCTCCGCCGGATCGCGATACCCCGACCGTCGCCGGCAGCGGCCCGACCGTTCGTGGTGTCCTTCTCGACCGGGCCGAGGCCGTTGGTCGAGGCGGCGATCGGCAGGTCGCTCAGGTACGTCCAACCGGCCGGCAACGGCCGCCACACGTGTACCGTCGCGAGGCTCTCGCTCTCGAAGTACCGGCGCCGCTCAGGGTTGCGGAACCGGGCGTCGACCAGCAGGTCGATGTACCCGACGGTGGGGTTGGCCGGTGCGGTGACCACCCACGAGCCGGACAGCGTCTGGCCCGGCCGGATCCGGTCGGTGTGCGCCGGGCGGCCGCTGTATGTCCAGCCGGCCGGCAGCCTGGGCGCCAGCGTCACGTCGGTCTGCGTGTCGGCCGCGGTGAACGAGGCGCTGATCGTCACCGACGCGGACGGCGGCACCTCCCTGGTCGACTGGGACACCGTGACCGCGGACTTCGGGATCACCTGGACCGGCTTGTCGCACGTGGTGATACCGGGGTGCCAGGGGCACGCGATCCCGGCGAACCCGCCGCCCGAGACCACATCGATCGAGAGCGTGTCACCGGCCCGGACCACCTGCGGCTTGCGGACCAGTCCGGTCGGGCTGTCGGTGATCGTCTCCAGCAGGTACCTGCCGCGCGGCAGCGTCAACGGCACCTGGGCGGTGTGGGTCGGCCCGTTGTACCCGCCGCCGAGGAACCAGCGGTCGCCGCTACGCCGGGCGAACACCGTGCTCTCCCCCGGACGTCCGGCGAGGAGCCGGGTCTCGTCCCAGACGGTCGGCACCTGGTCGAGGAAGCGCTGCGCCTCGGGACGGGCGGCGTACGCGTCCAGCGAGCCGGAGAAGTTCTGGATGCCCGACTCGTAGATCACCGACAGGCCCAGTTCCCACGCATCGGAGGTGGGCCGGCCGGACGGCGGGCGCTGGAAGTCCTCCGGCGTGTAGTCCATCGAGCCGACCACGTTGCGGGTGAACGGGACGGTGGTCAGGTGGGCGGCGGTGAGCCCGCCCGAGTGCTCGGCGCCGTAGATGCCCTCCATGGTCACCACGTTCGGCCAGGTGCGCTGGGTGCCCTTGGGGATGGTCGAGCCGTGAAAGTCGATCATCAGGTGATGCTGCGCGGCGCCGGCCAGGACCTGGTCGTACCAGCGGAGCACGTCCTGTGACTCCGAGTTCATGAAGTCGATCTTCAGGCCGGCGACGCCCCACTTCTCGAACAGCGGCAGCCGCGCGGCCTGCTCCTCCGGAGTGTTCAGCTCGTCGTAGTGGATCCAGGTGATCACCTTGACGTTGCGGGCCTTGGCGTACTTGACCAGGTCGGGGATCCAGCTCGTCTGCTCCCAGGTCGGGTCGTAGAGCCAGTTCGGGTCGAAGTACCACCCGGCGTCGACCAGGATGTACGGCCAGCCGTGCGCGGCGGCGTAGTCGACATAGGTCTTCTGGATCTTCTCGCTCTCACCGGCCTCGCGACCGCCGGACAGCCAGCTCCAGAACACCGCGCCCGGCTGTACCCAACTGGTGTCCTTGATCTTCGAGCTGGGCGCGAGGTCGTCGGTCAGCGTGGAGGTGACGACCGTGTTGAGGTCACCGACGACCATGGTCCGCCACGGGGTCTGGAGCGCGCCGGTCACCTGGATCTTCTCGTCGTTCCACAGCTTGATCCGGTACCCGGGGGTACCGACGTCGTGCACCAGACGCGCGCCGGAGTACCGTCCGTCCACGTTGGACTCGGCGAGCATCACGTATCCGCCGGGCGACTCGAACAGCGCCGGATGCTCGTACTCGCCGGTCGCGGCGGCACCCGCCGTGGTCTGCGCGTACACGCTCTCGTAGTCGACGTGGTAGGTGCCGAGCCAGGCGGCGTCGGCGACCGGCGGGTTGAACGTCGACGTCTCCTTGACGATCGCGCCGTAGTTGGCCGGCAGGTCGTACCGGTACGCGACGCCGTCGCGGGACACCCGGACGACCAGGTCGACCCGGGCACCACCGGCGCCGGCGAAGGCGAACCGCGCCTCGGTCATCTCCGCTTCCCGGTCGGTCCGCTTCCCGACCAGGGTGGTGTAGCGCTCGACCACCCGGTGGTCGGTGCGCCGGAGGAACTTCAGGCCGGTCGACAGGTCGGCCTGCTCGGTGACGATGCCGACCGACCCGGGATCGAGGACGGTCTGCCCGCCCCGCGAGACACCGAGCGTGACCGTGCCGGCGGTGCTGTCGTAGTGCAGCGTCGCGGTCGGGCCGCTCGGCCGGTGGCCGGCGTGCGCCGCCGATAGATCGGATGGCCCGGTGACGGTCCAGGCAGCGGCGCCGTCCGCCCGGGCGGGTGCCGCGCCGAGTAAGCCGGCCCCCAGCAGAACACCTGCCGAAAGCGCTACCGCTCGACGGATCGAAGCCCTCATCGTCGGTCCTTCCCCGCAAGGGTCGATAGATCGGACCTCTACCCTTGCAGAATCCATCGACCGATGTCGAGGGACGGATACCGCCAGACGGCGATGATCGGCACAACTTCCCGGAAACCGTGGCCTCACGGGGGCTCGGAGGCCACAACTCCCGGGAAGTTGTGCCGATCTTGGGACCGCCCGCCCTACTCGTCCGGGGTGACCAGGGCCACCCGGCGCCGCTTCGTCAGTACAAAAAGAACCACACCGACCAGAAGCGCGATCCCACCGGCGGCCGCGATCAGGGTCACCTGGCTGCCGGTGACCGGCAGACCACCGCCGGCCGGAGCCGCGCCACCCGCGCCACCCGCGCCAGCGCCGGCCGGGCCGCCCGCCGGGCCGCCGCCCGCCCGCCGCCGCCGGCGCCCGGCACCTCGATCTGGATCCGCGCCTTGTTGTCGGCGGCGTTCTTCTCGGTTCCCGGCTGGCTGACCGTGACCAGGCCGTCGCCGCCGACGTTGGCCGAGAGGATCTTCACCTTGGCCGTGAACGAGACCCCGGCGGTGTACGGGCCGGCGCTCACCGGCAGCACAGCGGGGTGGTCACAGACCAGCTTGGCCGGCGACGCCTTCTTGCACCACGCGTCGGTGGCCCCGGCGAACGCGGTACCGGTCGGCGCGGTCAGCTCGGCCTGCCACGACGGCGCGTCCGCCGGACCCCGGTTCTTGACGTCGATCTTCACGTCGACCGTGTCACCGACCTTGCCGGTGGCCTTGGCTGCCGCAACCGCGAGGTCGGCGGGGTTGGCGCCGGTAGCCAGCTGGAACGTCGCGTCGTTGTCGGCGGGCTCGATGTCCTGCGCCGGCTTCGGGCTGCCCGGCCCGGTCGGCAGTTTCAGGCCGGCCTCGTCGGCGAGTTCCCGGGCGAGCGTTTCACACGTGGGCGTCGCGGTCAGCGCGCACGCCGGCAGGGTGGGCAGCGTGGCCGTCCGCGCGGAGACCTTGACGTCCTTGTACGTGGGACCGTCCAGATTCGATCCGAAGGCCAGCGTGAACAGGTCCACGCTCTTGTCGCCACGCTTGCCGGTCAGGACCATGCCGTGGCCGAGCGGCAACCACGGCACGGTGCAGGTGACCGTGCTCGGACCGTAGACCGTGCCGGCCGGCTTCGGCGTGCCGTACCAGTCTTTCTCGTACGTGCAGTCCTGGTACCGCTCGACGAATCCTACCGAGTGCGGCACCTCGATCGTGATCGTCACCGCCTCGGGTCGCTGAGTGACCTCGCCCGCGTTGCTGATGCCGACGATCAGCGGCCACCGGTCACCGGCCTTGACGTGGTTGTCCCCGCGCCGCCCGGTCCACGTGGCGGTATAGGTGAAGAGATCGACACCGGCCGGGACGACGGTGAAGTCGGCGGTCGTCTTGTTGTCGGCGGGCTTCGCGTCCGGCTCGGTCGAGGAGGCCGACAAGGTGATCGAGCCGGCGCCGCCCACCGTGGTGAGTTCCCGGTTCACCCGCTGGACGTACAGCGAGAACGACACGACCTGGCCGGGCGCGAGCGTGTCGAACGTGCACACCGCCGCGTCGCACCGCCCGGTGTCGGCGGCGTCGCCCGTGTAGGTGTACCGGCTGTCGCCCTTGCTGGTGTCGAACGTGACCTTGGTATTCGTGGCCGGGGCGCTGCCGTGGTTGCCGACCTCGACGGTGAAGATCTTGTCCGTGATGCCGGCGGACAGCTGCCGACCAATGACCTTTACGTACAGATCTGGATGTGCCGGGCCGGCCGCCTGGGCCGGGACCGCGGCGGCGGCGAGCACGAGCGCGGCGGCGAAGCCGGTTCCAACGAGCGCGACGGAAGCAGCCCGGAAACGCGGTAAATACATGATCTTCCTCTGGTCAGGTTGAGTCGCACGCAACCTGACCAGGCTGGAGTACTGACCGCCCGGCTAGGATCGGTGAGAATACCTAACTCAGGCCAGGCTGACGCTCATCGCCGGGCCACTGCGGATGGTCTGGAAGACCACGCAGTACCGCTCGGTCCGGTCGACCAGCTTCTGCCGTTGCTCCGGCGTGAGATCGGCGTCGAGGTCGAAGCTGAGCCGGATCTCCCGGAAGCCGACCGGCGTGTCCCGGTCGACACCGAGCGTGCCCCGGAAGTCGAGATCGCCTTCAGCCCGGACGGTGCCGCCCCGGACCGGAAGGCGCCCTCGCCGAGAGAAAGCCCCCGGTCACCGCGCTGGGCGGCGACCGGGGGCTTTCACCCCAGGACCCTAGAAGCGGTACGCGTGAATGATCTTCTGTTCCACGGAGTTGCCGGCGCCGTCGGTGGCCGACGCCTTCAGCGACACGAAGCCGCTGCCGGACGGGTGCTTGACCAGCGCCACCCCGCCGTCACCGAGCCGCAGCACGGTCGCCTTGGTCCAGGTCTTGCCGTCGTCGTACGACACCTGGACGTCGAGCGTGCGGGTGCCCCGGGTCGCCGCGCCAGGCTGGTGCTGCACCTGGACCGGGATGGCGAACGCGCAGCCCGCCGGGGCCTTGTTCTGGAGGTCGAGCTTCGGCGTGAACCGGATCGCCGACACCGGCAGCGCCAGCGGCTGGGTGCCCGCCACGTGCCCGGACCGGAACGTCCAGGTCGCGGAGTTGCCCGTGGACAGGTTGAACGGAGCGCTCCGGGTCGCGGCCATGGTGACCTTGTACTGGCCGGCGGCCGCCGGGACGTTGAGCTGGGTGCCCAACTGCGGCTGCTCGTCGAGCTTGACCCCGTCCTTGTACACGGCGATGGTGGCCGTGTCGGTCAGGCTGTACCCGGTCCCACCGGTCTTGTCGCTGTACATCGGCGGCGCGAAGATCATCGAGTCGCCGGTCCGGGTGGCCCACTGCTCCGGAATCTGCCGCGCCGGGAACGACGGCCCGAAGACGCCCTGGTTCGACGTCTCGCGGTAGGTCCCGCCCGGCCGGTAGCTCTTCGCCGGGCTGGCGACGATGCTGATCAGCGTCGGGAACGGGCTCTCCGGATCGGTGCTCGGCACGCTCTGGTCGAGCTCCGAGCTCCACTGGATGCCGTTGTCGCTGTTGAGGTACTCGACGTGGGCGCCCGGCAGGTCGTACGGGAACGCCACGCCCCAGCCGCCTCCCGACGCTCCGGGGAGGCTGTAGAAGGCGACGGTCTCCACCAGCGCACCGGTGGCCTCGGCCGCGATGTCCCGGTGTACCGTCGCCAGGTCACGCTGGGCCACGTTGCGCTGGAACCCGGTGACGAAGCTGCCCTTGCGCGGCCACGCCAGCAGGTACTGGTACGGGCTGTTCTTCACCGTGCGGTCCGGCTGGACCTGGGCCCACTGGCCGCTCACGGTCGACACGAACCCGGGGACCTTGGCCGTCGGGCCGACCTGGGCCGTGTAGATCCCGTCGAACGTGAAGGTCAGCAGCCCGCTGCCGAAGCTGCTGCCCTCCGCGGTGTCGATGGAGAAGTCGACGCCACCGAAGACCAGCTGGGCCGCCGGGTTCGGAACGGTCACCGAGATCGGCTTGCCCGCCCGGGCATCGACCGTGACCGTCTGCGCCCGGTCGACGTTGACCACCGGCTGCACCAGTTCGGACAGCTCGGGGTGGTTCGGGTCGGTGCCGTACACGAACGTCGACAGGTTGTACCGGCCCTTGGGCACCCGCACCTTCACCGTGCCGCTCGGGTCGTACGCCGGCTTGACGAATCGCTTGTCGAGGCCGAACAGCAGCGAGTCGTACTGGTCGGTCGCCTTGCCGGCCCGGTCGAGGTAGTTGAGCGTGATGTCGTAGCTCTCGACCTCCTTGTCCACCGCCACCGGCGTCTGCACGACGACGTCACCGGCGGTCGCGGTCAGCTCGCCGCCCGCGTACCCGTCCGGGCCGGTCACGCTGGTGTTCGCGGTGACCGAGACCGAGGCGTCGCCGCCGGCCGGCACCGTGACGGTCGGCGCGCTCACCGTGAACATGCCGGCCGGGGTCGGCTTGTTGTCCGGCCCGGTGGTGTGCAGCGCCAGGTTGAACGTCAACGCCGAGGTGCCGGCGTTGTGGTAGGTCACCGTCTTGGTGATCGCCTGGTCGTCGTTGTGCGGCCACACCTGGAGGCCGTAGCTCACGCTGGCCGGCGTCGCGGTGACCGACTGCTTGATCGCGCGGGCGATGTCGACCCGGCCCGCGCCCTGCGCGTACACGCCGATTGTGGGGTTGGGTTTCGCCGCGGCCATCAGGGCCGCCTTGAGCTGCGCGGGCTTCCAGTCCGGGTGCTGCTGGGCGAGGATCGCCGCCGAGCCGGCCACGTGCGGAGTGGCCATCGAGGTGCCGGACAGGATCACGTACCTGTTGTCCGGCCCGGTCGGCGTGCCGATCACGCCGTCCTTGCCGCGGGCCGCGGTGATGTCCACGCCGGGCGCGGTGATCTCCGGCTTGATGGCCGAGTCGCCGATCCGCGGCCCGCGGCTGGAGAAGTCGGCCAGTTGCTCGGTCTTGGTCACCGCGCCGACGGTCAGCGCGGCGTCCGCGGTCCCCGGCGACTCGACCGTGCCGTCGGCGCCGTCGTTGCCGGCCGCGATGACGAACAGCGTGCCGTACTGGTCGGTGAGCGTGTCGACGGCCTCTTCGAGCGGGTCGATGTCCGGCGTGTCGCTGCCGCCGAGGCTCATGTTGACGACCTTGGCGTGCTGGTCGGCCGCCGCCCACTGCATGCCGGCGATGATCCACGAGTCCTGGCAGCCGGCCAGCTCGCAGACCTTGGCGCTGTAGAGCTTCGCGCCCGGCGCCACACCCTTGTACTTGCCACCCGACGCCGCGCCGCTGCCGGCGATCGTCGACGCCACGTGGGTGCCGTGGCCCACGTGGTCGAGCAGGTCACCGTCGTCGGTGAAGTTCTGCGCCGCGACCACCTTGCCGGCCAGGTCCGGGTGGGTGCCGTCGATGCCGGTGTCGACCACGGCGACCTTGACGCCCTCGCCGGTGTACCCGGCCGCCCAGGCCTGCGGCGCGCCGATCAGCGGGACGCTGACGTCCAGCGAGGGCTGGCGCATGCCGTCCAGCCAGACCTTGCTGACCTCGCCGCGGAGCGCCTTCGCGCCCACCTTGGTCGGGGTCGTGAGGTTCTTCCAGAACGCGCCGGCCTGGTGGCGGTCCTGCTTGACCGCGAACCCGTGTACCGCGGGCAGCTCGCGGGTCACCGAGGCGCCGGCCGTGGTGGCGTCGGCGCGGAGTGCGGACCTGGCGCTGCCACCGCCCGTGTACGAGACGATCAGCGGCAGGTTCGGGCGCCGGTCGTCGTACCCGTACTTCAGCAGCGTGGTGAGGTCGAACAGCCGGCGGTCCAACTTGCCGGCGTTGATCAGCGGTAGCGCGTCGACCGGGGTCACCTGGAGATGCCCGTCGAGCACTCGGGAAACGAACTGGACCCCCTCGCGGCCCGGGGTCCGTTGCACGGCGACCCGGTTCGAGCCGTCGGTCGCGACCGACAGCCGGTCACCCGTGACGAGCGTGATGGTGCGGAACGGCTGGCCGGGCGCCAATGCCCCGGCGGTCGCCGGCGTCAGTGGCTTGGCCAAGGGGCCCGCGGCCGATGGGGCCGCCGCGGCCGCACCGGCCGGAATCCCCGCCGCCACCACGGCCGCCAACAGGCCGCCAGCCAGTAATGCCTTTGAGCGCATGCTGCTCCCGTCTCGTGAGTGAACCTCTCTCCTCCGAAGCAGGAGACGCCCAGGTAGGGAGACAACGTTGCCACTGATTCAACTATTTGCAGATATTGCGTATCTTCCCGGAACGCGCCGGTTCGGGCCGCACAAGGACCGGGTATGTCCGGCAAGATATCGGGTTCCGTCCACCCTTTCCCTCGTCGATCTAGGACAAGTGGTGGGCGGGTTGCCCGATTCGTCCCGCCATTCGTCCTAGATCGACGAGAGGATGGCGTCCAGGTCCCCGAGGTCCGTCGCCACGCGATCGGCGAGGGCCAATGCGTCCGGGGCCGGCGGGTACTCGGGGCGCGGCGCGGCGACAACGCGCATCCCGGCCGCGTGCGCCGACCGTAGCCCGTTGCTGGAGTCCTCGATCGCCGCGCAGGCGCCCGGCAGGACGCCGAGCTTCGCCGCCACCGCGAGGTACACGTCCGGAGCCGGCTTGCCCCGCGGCGCCTCTTCGGTCGACACCGTCGCGGCGAACAGGTCGGTCAGCCCGGCCACGGCGAGGACGGTGTCGATCAGCCGGCGCGGCGACGAGCTGGCCAGCCCGAGCGGCCAGCGCGCGGCGGCCCCGCGTACCGCCTCGACGGCGCCCGGCAGCAGCGGCAGCTCCTCGTCGTAGCGGAGCGCCATCCGGTCCACCACGTCGGCGGCGACCCGGTCCGGGTCGCGCCCGACGCCCAGCTCCCCGCTCAGGTACCGGGCCCACTCCTGGGTGCTCATGCCCATCAGGCGCTGCTGGCTGTCGGGCTGCCACCGGCCACCCGACTCCGCGACGTACCCCCGCCGGACCTGCTCCCACACCGGCTCAGAGTCGACCAGCACCCCGTCGAGGTCGAAGATCACAGCATCAAGCACGGCTCCTCCATTCGCGGTCGAGGATCGCGTACACCACCTCGTCGGTCCACTCGCCCTTGACGTACTCGTTCTCCACGAAGTGCGCCTCGCGCCGCATGCCGAGCTTCTCCAGTACCCGCGCCGACGCCCGGTTGCGCCCGTCCAGCCGGCCGATGATCCGGTGCAGCCCGAGGCCCTCGAAGCCGAGCCGGAGCATCACCTCGGCCGCTTCGGTCGCGAACCCGCGGCCGTGGTAGTCCGGGTGGAAGACGAACCCGATCTCGCCGGCCTGGTGCAGCGCGCTCATCCAGTACAGGTTGACGTCCCCGACCAGCGCGCCGGTCTCCCGCCAGACCACCGCCAGGGTGATCGTCTGGCCGTCACTGTCCAGTATGGAGCGCCGGATCCGGTCGTCGAGAACCGGCCGGACCTGCTCCCGGTCGCGCGGCGCCCAGTACAGGAATCTGGCGACGCCGGGGCGGGACTGGATGTCGCTGAGGGCGTCCAGGTCGTCGGGCTGGAACGGGCGCACCGTGAGCCGCGCGGTCTGGATCGGATACTCGGGCCACAGCACCAGGCGATCCTATGGCTCCCGGCTCAGGCCAGCGACGAACTGACCGAGTAGCCGGGCGAACTCGGCCCGGTCCCGCTCCGACCAGCCGGCCATCGCGGCGGCGAACGCGCCGCGCCGGAACGCGTGCACCTGTTCCGACGCGGTCCGCCCGGCCTCGGTACGCACCAGGAACGCCCGCCGCCCGTCCGCCTGGTCGGCCTCCCGGCGTAGCAGTCCGGCGTCGACTGCGGCGGCGACCAGCTTGCTCGCCCGCGGCTGCGCGACGTCGAGCGCGGCGGCGATCGTGGACACCGTCGCCGGGACGCCGGCCTCCTCGGCGGCCTCGACCGCGTCGACCACCTCGAAGACCGCGGTGCCCTCCGCCGGGTGGCCGGCCCGTCGCGCCAGGGCACGGCGGCGCTGGCTGCGGCGGATCGCCACCATCGCGGCCTCGATCTGCGCCTCTGAATGATGCATAATAGTTGTTATCTAGTTTCCATCAGGCAACCATTGAGGTCCCCATGAAACCAGAAGACAAACCCATCGGGTACTGGCTGAAGCACCTCGATCGGCTGATCGAGGACCGGTTCCACGCGACCCTGGCTGCTGCGGGCCTGGCCCGGCGGCACTGGCAGTTGCTCAACACGTTGCACGCCGGGCCGGCGAGCGTCGCCGGTCTCACCGAGTCGCTGCGCCCGTTCTGGACCGAGGGCGATCTCACCGTCGACGAGGTGGCGGCCGAGTTGGCACGGCGCGGCTGGATATCGGCCGCCGACGACGGTCGGTGGGCGCTGACCCCCGAGGGTGTCGCGGGACACGCCGAGGTCCGCGCGAAGGTTCACGCCGCCCGCCACGCGATCACCGACGGCATCAGCGCAGATGAATACGCGCGGACCGTGGGCACCCTGCGCCGGATGGCGGAAAACCTGAGCTGAGCCCTCCCCCGAGTGCGGCCCTCGACGAGGTACGGTGCCGCCATGCGGACGGGGGACAAGGTCACGCTGTCGTCGGGGCGCCGGGTCTCGGTGCACACCGTCGCCGACGGCACCACCGATCGGACCGTCGTGCTCTGCCACGCCGCGCCCGGCTCGGGCGCGTTCGACCCGGAGCCGGAGCAGACGTTCGCCCGCGGCGTCACGCTGATCGCGGTCGATCGCCCCGGCTACGGCGGGTCCGAGCCGGTCAGCGATCAGTGGGCCAGTGTGGCGTCCGCCGCCGACGACGTCGCCGAGGTGATCGAGCAGCGCGGCGCCGGCCCGGTCGGCGTCGCCGGCTGGTCCGCCGGTGGCCGGGTGGCGCTGGCGCTGGCCGCCCGCCGTCCCGACCTTGTCGAGCGGGTGGCCGTACTCGCCACGCCGGCGCCCGATGAAGAGGTGCCGTGGGTCCCGCCCGACCAGAGGGCTGAGCTGGACGCGCTGCGCGGCCTGGCACCGGAGGAGGTACACGCCGCCCTCGCCGCCCGGTTGGCGCCGATCGTGCCGGCCGACCCGTACAAGCCGGACGCGCTGAACCTGCTCGGCGCCGGCGCCGCCGACAACTCCGCGCTGCGCGGTGGCGGCCGCGAACGGCTCGGCGCGATGCTGGCCGTCGCGTTCGTGCAGGGCATCACGGGTCTCGCCGCCGACATCGCCGGGTACAGCCTCCAGCCGTGGGGCTTCGAGCCGGCCGAGGTGACGGCGAAAACCCTTCTCCTGTACGGGTCGCAGGACCCGATCGCGGCATCCCGGCACGGGCGCTGGTGGCAGGCGCGACTACCCGATGCCCGGCTGGAGATGGTGCCCCAGGGGGGTCACCTGCTGGTGATCTCGATGTGGCAGCGGGTGCTGTCCCACCTCGCCCCGCACGCAAAGCGCTGACCCGATCCGTGGGTAGCTGCCCCGATCCGTGGCAAGCTGACCCGATCCGTGGCACAACTTCCCGGAAGTAGTGGCCTCCGGGGGTCGTTTTGGCCACTACTTCCGGGAAGTTGTGCCGGTCAGTCCGCCAGTATCGAGTCGCGGAGCGCCGACCAGCGCAGGGAGTGGCGGATGCCGTCGGCGACCGACAGCGTCGGTTGCCAGTCGAGCAGTTCGCGGGCCTTGTCGATGCGGGCGTAGCAGCCGGGCGAGTCACCGGGCCGCCGGGGCGCCAGCTCGGTCCGGATCGGGTGGCCCACCACCGCCTCGAACTCGGCGAGCAGTTCGCGCACCGTGATACCGGTACCGGTGCCGGCGTTGATCACCTCGTACCCGCCGGCCGGCAGTACCGTGTCGAACCGCCGCAGCGCCTGGACGTGGGCCTGCGCGAGATCCCAGACATGGACGTAGTCGCGGATGCCGGAGCCGTCGCGGGTCGGCCAGTCGGTGCCGGTCAGCGTGAACGTCTCGTCGTTCTCGGCGGCGAGGATCATCCTGCCGAGCACGTGCGTGGGACGGCGCAGCTGCAACCCGGTACGCATGGTCGGGTCGGCGCCGACCGGGTTGAAGTAGCGCAAGGAGATCACCCGCAGGTCGTACGCCCGGGTGGCGTCCTCCAGGACCGCCTCGGTCATCGCCTTGGTCCGCGCGTACGGGCTGAGCGGCGCCAGCGGAGAACTCTCGTCGACCGAGAAGTCCTCGCCCGGCTGGTAGATCGACGCCGACGAGCTGAAGACCAGCTTCCGGCAACCGTTGCGGAGCAGGTGCTCGACCAGGTCGACGGACTTGGCGACGTTCTCCCGGTAGTACCGCAGCGGCTGGGCGACCGACTCGGGTACCACGATGAGCGCGGCACCGTGGACGACGGCATCGATGTCGGGGTGCTCGGCGAAGATCTTGTCGATCAACGCACCGTCGGCGATGTCGCCCTGGTAGAAGATCCGGTCGCGGGTGAACTCGCCCCGTCCGGTGCAGAGGTTGTCGAGGATGACCGGGGTCACGCCGTTGTCGAGGCAGGCCGAGGCGACGGTGCTGCCGATGAAGCCGGCTCCACCCGCGATGAGCACCTTCATGCGCCCGAGCCTAGCCCGCCCCAAGATCGGCACAACTTCCGGGAAGTTGTGCCCTCGGGAGCCCTCTGAGGCAACGACTTCCGGGAAGTTGCGGCAATCAGGTGCCAATCACACGGCAATCGCACGGCAGTCGAGACATCGGACCTATCGACGCCGGAAGCGTTTCCGTCCCAATCGACAACCCGTTGACAAGGTAAATACATCGGTGGTCTTCTCTGCGCAGGCTGATCGGGAGGGACCCCCGTGGACAGACCGTATTCGCGTCGCGACATCCTCCGTGCCGGCGGTGTGCTCGCCGGCGGCGCACTCGTCGCGGGGGCGCTACCCCTGCGCTCAGCAGCGGCGGCGCTGGCCAGCCAGCCGGCCGCTGCCCCGGCGGTTGGGCCACCCTTCACCGTCATGACCGCCGCCACGAAGGTGGCCGCCCGCACCGACCGGCGCCCGGTCGCCGGCGGGGTCTTCGACGCGACCGCCGGCAAGACGTTCATCTGCTGGGGCGGCAAGAACGAGGACACGTACGTGCAGTCGTACGACCACCTGGCCCACGTCTGGTCGAAGCCGGCCAAGGTGATGTCCGGCGGTGGCGACTCGCACAACTACCCGACGATGGTGCAGGCGGCGGACGGCCGGATCCTGATCTTCGTCGGCACCCACAACGACCAGCTCGTCATGGCCCGCTCGGCGCAGGCCCACGCGATCACCGGCACCTGGACGACGAAGGCGGTCAAGGAGGGGCCGGCCGCCTCGTACCCGATGCCGTTCAGGACCGCGAATGGTGACCTGTTCGTCTTCTACCGGGAGACCAGCGAAGAGATTTCCAGCGCGCCGGCCGACACGCGACCCATGCTGTACGTGAAGTCCACCGACAACGGGGTGACCTGGAAGGGCTCGAAGACCCTCACCGGGAAGCCGTTCGCGCTCGGGTCCACCAAGCGCAGCGACCACCTCAACGAGGTCTACATCGGACAGTTGCGGCTGGAGCCGGCCACCGACGGGCGCCCGGAGCGGGTGCACCTGGTCTGGACGATCGCGGGCGGCGGCTCGAAGAAGCACACGCACGACGCGTACCACAAGGACATCTACTACGCGACGTTCGACCCGGCGACGCTCGGCTTCCGCAGCGTCACCGGCGCCGACCTCGGCACCCAGCTCGACGACGGCGAGTACGACAAGACGCGGGTACTGACGACCTCGGTGACCAACCCGGGCGGATCGAAGTCACCGGACTACATCCAGCTCGTCGGCTGGCTGCCCGCCGGCCGCCCGTTCCTCATGTGGATGACCAGCGACAGCAAGGCGCTGCTGCACAACACGGCAGCGGTGTGGACCGGTAGCGCCTGGCAGACCACAGAGGTGGCGACCGGCCTGCGTACCCGGGAGGCGGAGCAGATCGGGCCAACCACCTGGCGGATCTACACCACGGTCGACAAGCAGCCGAACATCGGCACGTACCTGCTGGAGGCTGGCCAGACCTGGACGGCGGAGAACGTCATCAAAACCCCCAAGCCGGTACAGCGGATCGAAGTGATCACCAACTTCCGCGATCCGGCCCGGATCCTCGCCACCGGCAACTCGTCCGCCCGGTCGGTGTCCACAGCCGACGGCGACATCTACGTAGCGGGTCTCGCGGTCCCGTCCTGATGATCGCCACAACTTCCCGGGAATAGTGGCCTCAGTACCGCGCTATGGCCACTATTTCCGGGAAATTGTGACGATCGTGGACTACCACTCCCAGTGGAAGCCGACCACGGCGCGCTCGATCGGGCCGAACCGGCTGTGCGCGGCCAGGTCGTCGTCGAGCTCGACCAGGTGCCGGTCGACGATGCGAGCGTGGTCGATGCCGTCCCACCGCGCCATCCACACCCGGGCCGGCACCCGGCTCGGGTGGAACTTGACCCAGATCGTGACGTCGTCGGTGCGGCGGAGCAGGCCGCGGCGGAACTCCGGGGCCGGCGGGATCTTGTAGAAGAACGTGGTGCGCACCTGGGTCAGCGTGGTCTGGCCGGCGGCCAGCGGCCGGGCCAGGATGATGTCGACCGCGTACAGCTCCTCGTTGATCCGGTAGATCCGGTCCCCGACCCGACCACCGCGGATCACCTCGACGGCCAGCTCGTCGGTGTCGAACCGGTACGGGTAGCTGGGCAGGCCGTCGACCAGTGACCGGATGACCTGGATGGTCTGGTGCTCCGCCGGCGAGCCGTCCGGCCCGAGGATGTGCAGTTCGTGGAGGGCGAGGGTCTCGTGCCGGGGCGGTCCGCCGCCGCCCAGCCACGCCTCGGACAGCGCCTGTGCCTCGCCCGTGATGACACGCAACGAGTCGGACCCGCGCAGCAGGTCACGCAGCCGTCCGGCGTCCCGCCCGTCGAGCGCGAACGCGTCGATGAACAGCCGCAGCACGTCGGTGTTGAGCAGGGTGCCGTCGAGCGCGTGGCGTACGGTCTCGTCGAGCTCGACCGGTCGGGTGGGCGTCCCGGTCTCCGCGAGCACCTTGGCGACGGCCGGCACGTCGATCAGGCCAGGGTCGGGTCGGGCCGCGTGCCGCTCCCAACGGGAGCGGTAGTCACCCGGCCTGAGCAGCAGCATCCGCAGGTAGGCGGATGTCTGCGCCACCCCGCCGTTCGGCACGTCCGACACCTCCTCCCCGTGAGCGCGCCAACCGTCTCACCCGGCGTCAACGATCAGCCGCCAGCGTAGCGACTGACACACTCGGCGCGCTCATCCGGGCGACCCGGATCAGCGCGCTTGATCGGCACAACTCCCCGCAAGTTGTGGCCTCTTGACCCCCCTGACAGCACAACTTTCCCGGAAGTTGTGCCGATCATGCGCGCGAACAGAAACCTGCCTTGCCCTTTCAATAAGGTTTGTTTATCGTTTCCTGTCAATCAATGGCTGATGTTCCGCACCGCGTGCCCCAGATCCCGGGAGAGAACATGAACCGAAAGCGAGCCAGCCTCGCCGCCGCCGGCATGGCGGCCCTACTCGTCGCGGGGGTGGCCGCCATCGGCGTCACCCAGGCGAACGCCGCCGGATCGGTGACCGCCACGTTCTCCACGAACTCCTGGGGGACGGGCCAGACGGCGTCGTACACGATCAAGAACGACTCGTCGAGCGCGATCACGTCCTGGACCGTCGAGTTCGACCTGCCCTCGGGCACCTCGATGGGCGCGTACTGGGATGCCCTGATCAGCACCTCGGGCCAGCACGTCGTCGCGAAGAACCGGGACTACAACGGCAGCGTGGCGCCCGGCGGGTCGGCGACGTTCGGCTTCAACACCAGTGGCGCGGGCGTGCCCACCAACTGCAAGATCAACGGCGCCTCGTGCAGCGGCGGCAGCGTTCCGCCACCCACCACCGCCCCGCCCACGACGGGCAAGCCGACGACGGCGCCACCGACCACCAAGCCTCCGACCAGCCCACCGAACAGCCCACCCACGAGCCCGCCGTCCGGCCCGGGAGGTGGCGGCAACAAGCTCGTCGGGTACTTCGCCGAGTGGGGCGTCTACCAGCGCCAGTACTTCGCGAAGAACATCGAGAACACCGGCAGCGCCAGCAAGCTCAACGTGATCAACTACGCGTTCGGCAACGTCACCAATGGACAGTGCACGATCGGTGACAGCTACGCCGACTACGACATGGCGTACACGGCCGCGAACAGCGTCGACGGCGTCGCCGACACCTGGGACGCGGGTGCCCTGCGCGGCAGCTTCAACCAGTTGAAGAAGCTCAAGGCGCGCCACCCCGGCCTGAAGGTGGTCTGGTCGTTCGGCGGCTGGACCTGGTCCGGCGGCTTCGGCCAGGCCGCGGCGAACCCGTCCGCGTTCGCCAACTCCTGCTACAACCTGGTCCACGACCCGCGGTGGAACGGTGTCTTCGACGGCATCGACATCGACTGGGAGTACCCGAACGCCTGCGGCCTGAGCTGCGACTCCAGCGGGACGAGCGCGTTCAAGAACGTCATGTCGGCGCTGCGCTCGAAGTTCGGCTCGTCCGCCCTGGTGACCGCCGCGATCACGGCCGACGCCAGTAGCGCCGGCAAGATGGACAAGGCCGACTACCGAGGCGCGTCGCAGTACGTCAACTGGTTCAACACGATGACGTACGACTTCTTCGGCGCCTTCTCGCCGCAGGGTCCGACCGCGCCGCACTCCCCGCTGACCTCGTACAGCGGCATCCCGCAGCAGGGCTTCAACACCGACGCGGCGGTACAGAAGCTGGTCAGCAAGGGCGTGCCCCGCAACAAGCTGCTGATCGGCATCGGGTTCTACGGTCGGGGCTGGACCGGCGTGACACAGAGCGCACCCGGTGGCTCCGCGACCGGGCCGGCGCCCGGCACGTACGAGGCGGGTGTGGAGGACTACCACGTCCTCAAGAACAGCTGCCCGGCGACCAGCACGATCGCCGGCACCGCGTACGCGAAGTGCGGTAGCAACTGGTGGAGCTACGACACGCCGAGCACCATTCGCGGCAAGATGAGCTACGCCAGGAACCAGGGGCTCGCGGGTTCCTTCTTCTGGGAGCTGAGCGGTGACACGACGAATGGCGAGCTGATCAGCGCCATGCGTGGCGGCCTGGGCTGAGCCCAGGAACACGTAACGGGGGTAGGGCGTCGGGAGACCGGCGCCCTACCCGTACATCCTGAAGGTGTAGTACGCGGTGAAGTAGACCTCGTTGGCACCCGCCGCGGACGGCAGCCCGAAGCGCCGGTCGACCAGGCCGCGCAGTGGGCCGCAGCCACTCGCCGCCGGCAGCGCGAAGCTCCGGTCGTACAGCCGGAACCTGATCAGCGGCGGATTCTGCGACAGCCACTCCGGGTCGCCGTCGCGCGACAGCGTCAGCCGCAGCGGATCCCCGATCACGCAGCGCCGGCCGAGCACCGGGTTGACCAGGCGCAGCCGCACATCGATGACCGACCGGTCGACCAGGTCGGCGTAGCCGGCGTACTCGGTACGCAGGCCCAGATGCAGCAGCGGGTTGTGACCGCCCGGGCCCTCCCGGCGGAGCAGTCCGCCCGGGACGTCGGTGCGCTCGGCCCGGAGCGCCCCGAACACCTGCCCGGTCGTGCCGTCCGGGAGCGGACCCTCGGCGTGCGTGACGGTGATCGGCGCGATGGCGGGCACCGCCACCTTGCCCAACTGGATCCGGCCGGTCGCCACCAGTACCTCGCAGCGCCAGCGGTCCGGCTGCGCGCCGGCCGGCAGCGGCGGGCAGTCCTGGAAGTCGAACGAGCCCGGACGCGGGTCAGGGGCGTCCGCGAACGCCGCCACCGAGGTCGCGTACCGCACGGCCGGCGCCGCCCCGTGCTCTTCCCGTTCGATCAGCACCGGGCCGGCGACGCCCACGACGGCCAGCGCCACCGCCATCATCGCCACGGCGGCGACCGCCGCGACGATGAGCGGGCGCCGGAAGATCGATGTCCATGGGTGGTCCATGCTGGACAGCGTCCCGCCCGCCGGGCGCGCTGCCATCCGGGACCGGACCCTGGCGTACACCCCATCTGGCGACCCTGAGACGAGTCAGGGCCGGCGCGACGGATCAGCCCCGACCCAACTCCTGCGGGCCGAACTCCCGGTCGCCCGCCTCGGCCAGCCCGAGATGGACGGCCACGCCGGCGATCCGCAGCATTGCCAGCACCCGTGGTTGCGGATCGACCACGGTGAGCCGGCAGCCCCGCTGTCGGGCCTGCCGCCAGGCGTGCAGCAGCGCACCACGCCCGGTGCTGTCGAGGAACGGCACACCGGCGAGGTCGACGACGATCTCATCCGGGTCGAACTCGGCCAGCACCCACCACAGCCGCGCCTTCAGCCGGGGCGCCGTCAGGTAGTCGACGTCGCCGACCGCAATCAGTCGGGCACCATCGGCACCCGAGGAAACCACCGAAATCTCCAGGTTGTCCGGACGCCGGTGTAACTCCACTGCGCAGTCTCTCCCGTACCCGTCGGCTTGACCGGCCTCAGCTTAGGCCGCTTCGCCGCGGTCCGCTGGCCGACACGTGTGGGAAAAGGCGAAGGCAAAGGCTGACCCGGGCCGCTACTCCAGGACCGGCGTGAGCTGATCGAGCGCGCGCCACAGGTCGCCGCCGACCGCCCGGTTGCCGAACTCGTCCTCCATGGCCGGCACGAAGACCTCGTACCGTCCCCGGCCGTTCCGCTTGGCCTGGTACATGGCCAGGTCGGCCTCGCGGATCAAGTCCGCCGGAAGCTGTCCGTCCCGGCTGGACAGGCTGACCCCGGCGCTCGCGCCGACGTACACCTCGCGGCCGGCCAACTCGAACGGCTCGGACAGCGCGGCGATGATCCGCTCCGCCACCTCGGTGGCCTGCTCCGGTGACATGACGCCCTGGAGCATCACCGCGAACTCGTCGCCGCCGAAACGGGCCGCCATGTCACTGGCCCGCAGGTTCGCCCGCAGCCGCTCGGCGACCCCGATCAGCAGCAGGTCACCGGCGGCGTGCCCGAGCGTGTCGTTGACCGCCTTGAACTTGTCGAGGTCGACGAACAGCAACGCCAGCGTGTGCTCGCCGCGCGGCCGGCTGACCAGCGCGTCGCCCAGCCGGTCCAGGAACAGCGCCCGGCTGGCGAGCCCGGTCAGGGAGTCGTGGAACGCCTGCTGCATGTCGTCGAGCGTCTTCGCATCGGTGAGCGCGAGGCTCACGTGCTCGGCGAACGCCAGCAGGGTGTCCCGGTCCTCCTGCCGGTACGGCCGGTCGGTGCGGCACGACGCGAGCAGCAGCGCCCCGGCGATCTTGCCGTTCTCGTGTACCGGCGTCGCCATCGACCGGCGCAGCCCGCCCCCGGTCAGGTCCCGCAGGGCAGCGCCGGCGTTCGCGTACCCGATGGTCACCGCGACGTCGTCGGTGAGCACCGCCTCGCCCACCGCGCCGCCGTCGGCCAGCGGCATCCGCCACAGCCGCCGGGTCTGCTCCGCGCCGAGCCCGAGGCTGGCCACGAGCAGCACCGAGTGCGGATCGGTGGAGTCCAGCCGCCACAGCCCGACGATCTCGTCGCCGAGCAGTTGACCGGCCGCGCTGACGATCATCTGGAGTACCTCGGGCAGCGGCACCCGGCGCGAGATGGCCCGCTGGATGCCGTAGAGCTGCTCCATGAGGACCTGCCCCTGGCGCAGGGAGTCGAGGGTACGGATCATCTTCAGCGTCAGGTCGAGGATGCGTCCCATGCCGAGCAGCAGGTTGCGCTCCTCGACGGTGAACGCCTCGCAGCGGGCGAGCACCAGGTGCCCGTGCTCGTCCAGCGGCACCGCGGTCGCGTGGCACTCGCCCACCCCGGGCACCTCGATCACGACGAGTTCACCGGCGGCGATCCGGTTCAGGTCGGCCACCGGTGCCCGGCCGGCCGGGAAGCCGACCGACCGTTCCACCTGACCGTCGACGACCAGCGCGGCGACCTCGGCTTCCAGTACCGTCACCGCCTGGTCCACGGCGGCGCGGGTGGCCGAGGGTTCGTCCGCGTAGGACGACATCACCTGGAGAAGCTCGACGAGCTGCTGCGCGGTCAGGTCAGCGGGGTTGTAAGCCATCCGGTCACCCCAGCGCCAGGACGACCAGCGTCTGGTTGTGGAACCCGTTGACGCCACGGGTACGGGCGATCTCGCCCTGGGTGTAGAAGCCGGCGAACGGCGCGCCTTTCGCCTCGGCGCTGATCCGGTCCGCTTCGGCCCGGATCCCGTCGTCGCCGAGCACCGCCCGGCAGCCGGCGCAGCTGAGCGTCAGCAGGCCGACCGGCTCGACCCCGCCGAGCGCCTCGACCGCGTCCTGGCAGGCGGCGGTGACGGCATCCAGTACCGAATCGCTGTCGCCTTCGAGCGCCCAGGTCAGCGCGCCCTGGGAGATGTTGCCCCCGCCGCCGATCGAGCGGCCGGCGAAGTCCACGTCGTGGCTCAGGTTGCGGGCCTCGACGCCGCTGCGGCGCTGGATCCCGAGCGGGCGGGTCAGCGTCCAGCGGCTGAACACTGCCTGGTCGTTGTACACCTCGGACGGCGCGCCGAGCCGGTCCAGGTACACGTCGAGCGCGGGCTCGTCGTCGAGGCGCTGTACCCGGCCGCCCACGCTCGCCGTGACGATCATGGCCTCTCCGGTCTTGCGCCAGCCGTGCCGTACCCCGATGCCGATCGGGCCGTCCGAGGTGATCGTCGCCGCGACGATTCCGTTGCGGAGGATGTCGGTGCCGTGCAACTGGTAGGTGCCGGTCATCCGCCGGCCGTCCGCCGCCGCCCCGCCGAACAGCGGCATGCTGGCGCCGAGCACGTCGTACACGCCGCGCAGCACCTCTTCCTGGCCGCGGGCCAGGCCGTCGGTGAGGAGGATCAGCACCCGGTGCGCGCCGTCCGGCCCGGCGTCGCCGGCGCACACGGCCACCTCGGCGCCCGCCTCGCGCTGCCGGCCGGTGATGTTCTCGGTCGCTGCCGTGGACACCGACAGGCCGGGACCGCCGAACGCGGTGACGACGACCGTACCGTCGCGGGGTCCGTCCGGGGCGATCTCGCCGTGCGTGGAGCAGCCGATGATCGGCACGTCACCGGCGACGTCGCGGATGCCCGCCAGCAGCTCCGCCGGATCGTACGAAATGGCGCCGAACACGACGAGCAGCTTCGGGTCGGCGCCGGTGAGCGCCTGGCCGGCCGCCTCGGCGCCGGCAACCCGCGAGTCGGGTACCGCGGACCGGCCGACACCCATCCACCGGCTCGCTGTACCTGCGCTGGTACTGCCCATCGACGACCCCCGGAATCGACTCTGGTACTCCCAGTCGACCGGCGGGCCCGCGACCTGAGGAAAAGGATCGGCACAACTTCCCGGAAACAGTGGCCTCAGCCGGGTCGGGAGGCCACAACTTCCAGGTAATTGCGCCGCTCACGGGCAGCTAGGTTGCCGTCACGCGGGAAAAGGGCAACCACGAATCCAATTGAGGGATATCAATCAATGACAACTCAAGAACATCAAGCTGTGGCGAGACGACCGGTAGTTCTCCTCGCCGCAGCCCTCGCGGTCGCCGCACCGATCCTCGGCGCCTGCGGTGCCCGGCCCCCGCATCCGACTCCGGGTGCGGGGGCCGCACCGGTCTACCAGGTCAATCAGGCCTGGGAGGCGCCACCCGGCTGGCGGCTTCGGGTCACCGGGATGCGCTGCGGTCCGGCCACCACGCTCCGCCCGGGCAGCGGCTCGGAACAACCTGACGTCTGCCTGGTCGCGGTCGCGTTCACCAACCTCGGCGAAACCCCAAGACCATTTTCGGGTACTGATGAAGCCGCCGGCCCGACCTGGCGGGTCGTAGGGTACGACGCGGACGGGCGGGAGTTCCACGGCCACGGGCAGCTCGAAGGCGCCACGGCTCCGGGCGCCAGCGGCACCTCCGAACTGATCTTCGAGGTGCCCGCCGGGTTGACCTTCAGCCGGGTGCTGGTCGGCGACGCGTTCGTGCGGCTGTCGGCGGGTTAGCCGGTGACGATGCCCAGGTCGATCTCGGGGTAGAGCGGGTGCCGGTCCAGCAGGTCGGCGACCCGCCCGCGGGCCCGCTCGATCACGGCGTCGTCCAGGCTGTACTTCGCCTTGCTGTCGGCCGCCGGCCGCACCTCGGCCAGGACCGACGTGATGATGTCGGCGACCTCGGCGACCTCGGTGGCGCCCATGCCCAGCGTGGTGATGGCCGGCGTGCCCAGGCGCAGGCCGCTGGTGTACCACGGCCCGTTGGCGTCGAACGGCAACGAGTTGCGGTTCATCGTCAGGCCACACGAGCGCAGCGCCGACTCGGCCTGCCGGCCGGTCAGCCCGTAGCTCGCGGTGACGTCGACCAGCACGAGGTGGTTGTCGGTGCCGCCGGTCAGCACCGTCGCACCGCGGCGCTGGAGGCTGTCGGCGAGGGCGCGGGCGTTGTCGACGATCGCGTGCGCGTAGTCGCGGAACGATGGGTCGAGCGCCTCCTGGAGCGCGACCGCCTTGGCGGCCATCGCGTGCGGCAGCGGACCGCCGAGGATCATCGGACAGCCCTTGTCGACGGCGGGCGCGAACTCCGGGGTGCACATGACCATGCCGCCGCGAGGGCCGCGCAGGGTCTTGTGGGTCGTCGTGGTCACCACCTGCGCGTGCCGGACCGGGTCGTGGTCGCCGGTGAAGACCTTGCCCGCGACCAGGCCGGCGAAGTGCGCCATGTCGACCATGAAGGTGGCCCCGACCTCGTCGGCGATCTCGCGCAGCCGGGCAAAGTCGATCTTCCGCGAGTATGCGCTGTAGCCGGCCAGCAGGATGCGTGGGCGCAACTCCTGCGCCTGCCGGCGGATCGCGTCGTAGTCGAGCAGCTTGGTCTCGCGGTCAACGGTGTACGAGTGCGCGTGGAACAGCCGGGCCGACACGTTGTGCCGGTACCCGTGGGTGAGGTGACCGCCGGAGTAGTAGTCCATGCCGAGCAGCCGCTGGTCGAGGAACTCGTGCCGGAGCGCCTCCCAGTCGGCCTCGGCGACGTTGGCCACGTTCTTCTGGCCGAGCTTCTCCAGCCCGGGCCCCTCGACCGTGGTGGCCAGGATGGCCAGGAACGCGACCAGGTTGGCGTCGGCACCGGAGTGCGGCTGCACATACACATGCTCGGCGCCGAACAGCTTGCGTCCCAGGTCGGCGGCTTCACTCTCGATGGTGTCGACGTTGTCGCAGCCGGCATAGAACCGGTGCCCCGAGAACCCCTCGGCATACTTGTCGGTGAACAGGTTGCCCTGCGCCAACTGCACCGCCAGCGAGCTGAAGTTCTCGCTCGCGATCAGCTTCAGATTGGCGCGCTGGTCACGCAACTCCTGGACGATCGAGTCCGCGACGGTCGGCGACACGCCCGAGATCACGTCCAGCGACGAGAAGAACGCGGTGGCTCCAGCGTCGACCTGGTCGGGATCGGTGGTGGAAAGATACCGGCGGAGCAGGCCACGATCAGTCATCGTCACAATCTCCTGGGCGGGGAAAGGGGAGGGCGAAAACCGTGACCGACTCTACCCGCCTATCATCGCCGGAGGTCGAGGAGGTGGCCGTATCCCGATGCTGACCAACAGTGGACTGTTCGCCGACGCCTCCAACTTCGAGATGCGTTACGTGCCGGACTACGAGCGCATCTCGGAGATCGTCGCCGCGCTCCGGGTGCTCGAGCTGAAGGTCGTGCTGACCAGCGGCTCCTTCGACATCCTGCATGAGGGTCACTCGATGTACCTGGAAGCCGCCCGCGGGTTCGGCGACTTCCTGATCGTCGGCCTGGACAGCGACGAGAAGCTACGCAAGCGCAAGGGCCCGGGCCGGCCGGCGGTGCCGGAGCTGGAGCGGCTGCGCATGGTCACCCACCAGCGGGGCGTCGGCCTGGTGACGCTCAAGAACCTCGACGAGCCGAGGTGGGCGCTGATCAAGGCGGTGCGCCCGGACGTGTTGGTCGCGACCGCGGAGACCTACTCGGTCGACGAGATCGCCGAGCTCGAGGCGAAGTACTGCGGCCGGGTCGAGGTACTCGAACGGATGGCCACGGTCAGCACGTCGGCGCGGCTGCGGCGGCTCCAGATGGGCCTGGCCGAGAAGCTGTCCCAGCGCCTGCCCGAGCTGATCCAGGGCATGATCGACGAAACCGACGGCCCCCGTTGACCAAGCAGGTTCTGCTGTACCTGCCGGTGATCCACGCCGGGTACGAGGCGTTTCTGGACCGGCACCGGGACGCTCATGTCCTTGTCCTGGGCGGGAGCTTCGCCGAAGACTTCCCGGTCATGCGCAAGGAGATCCGGGCCCTGGACCCGGCGCGGGCGGCGGCCTACATCGGCGGGCAGGTGGTTGAACGCGACGACCTGGTTTCCGCGATCACGGCCGACACGCTCGTCGTCCCGGACGAGGAGATCATGCGGTCCCTGGTCTCGTCGTACGGTCTCGACGCCGGCCGCGAAGTCGTGTTCGAGCCGACGTTCCTGCGCTGGGACCGGGCGTGGAGCACGACCACAGAGCGGCCGGCCGACTTCGACGGCAAGGTCACCGCGGACGAGGTCTCCCTTCGCTTCGCCCGGCTGGCGCTGACGGAGTCGCAGCGCAGCTCCGACTGGTGGCGCCAGGTCGGTGCGGTGGCGGTCCGCGACGGCGACGTGCTCGACGTCGCGCACAACGAGCACCGACCCACCGAGTACAGCCCGTACCTGAACGGCGATCCGCGCAACGACTTCAGCCGCGGGGTACGGCCGGATCTGTCCACGGCGCTGCACGCGGAAGCGGCGATCGTGGCCCGGGCCGCCCGCGACGGGTCGAGCCTCGCTGGAGCCGATCTCTACGTGTCGACGTTCCCGTGCCCGACGTGCGCCCGCCTGATCGCCGAAGCCGGGTTCGAGCGCTGCTACTTCGTCGGCCCGTACGCGATGCTCGACGGCGACGCGATCCTGAAGGCCGCCGGTGTCGAGTTGATCTGGGTCGACACGTCGCATTGATCGCCGACCCATGATCGTCACAACTTCCCGGAAGTTGTTGCCTCAGCATGGTCGCGAGGCCACAACTTGCCGGAAGTTGTGACGATCTCTCTGCCTGCAATCTGGCAGCAGCGCAGCTAGAATGTAGGTATGAGTGTTGCCATCACAATTCGCAACGTCCCCGATGAGATCCGGGACGAGCTAGCTGCCCGGGCCGCCCGGACTGGTCGATCACTTCAGGAGTATCTGCTGCGCCAACTCGCCGACCTGGCCTCCCGCCCGTCGGTCGAGGATGTGGTCACCAGAGCGAGAGCCCGCACCCGTGTGACTGGAACCCGCCTCGACCCACAGGAGATCCTCGCCGCACGTGACGCGGACCGCTCGTGACCTCACCGACGCCGCCACGCTTCGTCCTAGATGCTTCTGCCGCGGTCGCGCTCCTGGCGGACGCCGGACCATCCGGGCAATGGGTGGAAGCGACGATTCGCGGAGCCACGCTTTTCGCGCCCGAACTGATGCCGTTTGAGGTCAGCAACATTCTGCGCCGTCACGCGCTCGCCGGGATTCTCGACGCGAGCGACGCCACTCTTGCGCATGCCGATCTGATCGCCCTTCCAGTTGACCTATATCCGTACACCGCATTCGCCGAACGGGTTTGGGAACTGCGGGCCAACGTCGCGGCATACGACGCCTCATACGTCGCGCTTGCCGAACTGGTCGCGGCGCCACTTGTCACCCTCGACGCCAAGCTGGCCGGCGCCACCGGTCCAACCTGCAAGATCCTGGCCTACCCGTCGGCGTGACCGCCACAGCTCCTACGGTGGTGGCGAGCTCATCTTGAATCGAACGGGCTCATGCGCCGGATCCTCGACGTCTCCTACGATCACGTGGATATGGGCGTGGGCGACCGAACTCCCGGTCCGGTGGAAATCACCAGTACGCATACCGACTGCAAAGAAATCCAGATCGAACTTCTTCTTGACCCAGTCCAGCAGCGGCCAATACTCAGCTTTGGCGTCCACGTCGAGGTCCAAGATGTCTTCCACATGCGTTCTCGGCACCAGAAGGATGTGGAGCAGCGTGTCCTTGTAGGGAAACTTGTTCTTGGCGACCACCCAATTGGTTGTTTCGCGAAGAACCAGGTGATCAGGGTCTGCCGTTAGATTCTCGGGACAGAAGATGCAGATACCTGCCCTTTCGAGCGCGTCCATTGCGGCAAGTTGATCTTTACTTCGATAGTTGCGGAGGTCGTAGAGCCTCATGACGACCTCCCTATCCCCGTTCGTAGTGCTCAAGCGAGTAAGGTAGCGCATTCGTCTCCACGGCTTCGCGGTCGACCAGCGCAAACCCGGCCAGCCAGCCCGCCGGCATGCGGGTGTCACCGTTGACCGTCGACTCCACGCGGGTCAGGTACACCCGGTCCACGGATGACAGCGCCTCCACGTACACCTGCGCCCCACCGATCACGAAAACCTCGTCACGGCCGGCGAACTGCTCGATCGCCCGCGCGACGGAGAGCGCCGCACCAACCGAGGGCTGGTAGATCACCGGGCCGTCGCCGGGGCGCGGGTCGCGGGTGACCACGACGCTGATCCGTCCGGGCAGCGGCCTGCCGAGCCGCTTCACGATCGAGTCGTGGGTCTTCCGGCCGACGACCACGACGTGTCCGGACGTGAGTGCCTTGAATCTGCGCAGGTCGTCGGGCAGGTGCCAGGGCAGATCGCCCGCGTCTCCGATCACCTCGTCGCGGGTGGCGGCCAGGATCATCGACACCCGCAAAGGGTCCTCCTCATCTGGACCGGCACAGCTCCCGGCCAGATTGTCGCACCCCCGGCGTCAGAACCCCGGCCCGCTGTTGCCGGCCGTGCTGATCCACTGGTCCCCGTAGGCCGGCCGGTCGAACTGGTACAGCTCGTTGGCCAGGGCTGCCCGCATGGTCTGGAGCGCGCGAGCGGCGGCGTCGACCGACCGCAGGGCCGCCATGCCGGCGGCGCGCCGGTTGGGGTCGTCCTGGGCATGCCGGTAGGTGCCGAGGTCTTTCGCAACGACGTCAACAAGCTCGTGAATGTGAGCCGTCTGATCTGCGATGCTGTCCACCGGGGTCCACTCCTCGCTAGTGGATCAAGAGGTCTGATCGGCAATCGGTCGCTGCCAGCCACCCGGTAAGACCATACCGCTTACCCGTATACCTCGTACAGTGTCCTGCACGTATAGGCCGCTCAGTAGTGTCCAGTACGTACAACTCGCATATCACGAACGACACGGTCTGGTCGAGCCTAACGTGATCGTCGTGGCGGACGAGATCGACAAGCTGAGCTTCACGCCCTACTACGTGCAGCTCGCCGACATCCTTGCTGCCAAGATCGAGAGTGGCGAGTTGGAGTCTGGCGACCCGTTGCCGTCCGAGTCCTACCTGCAACAGCAGTACGGCCTGGCCAGGGGCACGGTCAGGACGGCGATAAAGCTGCTCAACGATCGCGGCCTGGCGCGCACGATCCAGGGCCGGGGCACGTATGTGTTGCCCAGGCCGGATAAGCCAGAGAAGTAGGCGGGATCAGGGAGAGACGGGGATCCGGCTGACCGACGGGTGCGGATCGTAGTCCGCCAAGTCGAAGTGCTCGGCCCGGAAGTCGTGAATGTCAGCGACCGCACGGCCGGCGTCGGTCAACGAGACCGTAGGCAGCCGACGCGGCTCCCGCTCGATCATCGTGAGGACCTTGTCGACCTGGTCCTCGTACACATGGGCGTCGGAGATCGTGTGGTAGTAGACGCCCGCGGCGAACCCGGTGAGCTGCTCCAGCATCAGGGTCAGGGCGGCGTACTGGACCATGTTGGCCGGCACGCCGACCGGCACGTCGCCGGAGCGCTGGAACATGTGCAGGTGGATCCGCTCGTTGATGATCCGCACGTGCACCCAGCCATGACAGGGCGAAATGGTCGTCTTCTGCTGCTTGCCGGCGCCCCTGACCTGGTACTGCGGGATCCACGGCGACACGAAGTGGGTGCGGTCGGTCGGGTACTCGCCGATCTGCTCGACCAGGTGCTTGAACTGGTCGAACGATGATCCTTCACGGGTCGGGAAATCATGGAAAGCGCCACCGTACGATCCCGGCCCGATATCGCCCGGCGGCAGCCCCCGCTTGGCGGTCTTCTCAGGGGTGGCCCAGGGCTCCCACCAGTCGCAGCCGAACTCGGCGAACTCGGCCAGCGTGGTCGCGCCGTTGATGAACGCGCACAGTTCACCGATCGGCTTGCGCCAGAACGACTTGATGCTGCGATCGGTGATCACGGGGAAGCCGTTGGCCAGCTCGAACCGCATGGTCTGCTGCATCAGCGTCCGGGCGGCCGGCCCCTGCCTGGTCGGGGACGTCTCGCCGTGCTTGACAATCCGGGCGAGCAGGTCACGGTACTGCGGGTCGGGCTTGCGTTGCGGGTACGGCAGGTACTGCACGGCCGGACTCTACCTCGCGCCTCGGTGGCAGGCCCGACGCGCGGGCCTGCCACCAGGAACGGTCAACGTCCGGCGACGTAGATGTCGCCGTCGGCGATCGACACGTCCCGCCCGCTGCTGGCACCGCTGGCGAGGATGCGGGCCGGATCACGGTACCCGCCGATGACCTCGATCCGCTGCACCGCCTTCGCGGTCGGGATCGTCGACTCGGCCTGCCACCAGGTGCCCGCGTACAGCTGGAAGGTCTGGATCCCGCTCGTCGCGGTGTCGCTCGTCGCGTACACCCGCCAGCTCGCCGGCCCGGACGATTCCATGTCGCGTACCCGTGCCCCGGTCGCGATCTCCTTCGAGTACCAGCCGACGAACGGTGTCCACACCGCCGAGTAGTCGTGCAGTACGCCCGCGGCGTCGAGCTGCATCCACACCACGAACGGCAGGGTCCCACCGAGTACCGAGCCGACCAGCGAGATGTAGTCGGGCGAGCGCGGGTTGACCGTCTGCAACGCGGTCTCGGCGATCTTCAGGTACTGCTCCTGCTCCGGATCGTCGATCTTCGTGCCCAGGTCCCGCCCGTTCGCGGCGTGGAAGTGCAGGTCGCCGGGCGTGAAGTAGGTGTAGTAGATGTTCTTGTGGTGCCGGTCGTGCAGGTGCCCCTCCGGCCCGCCACCGGCCAGCGTGTACACGATGCCGACCCGCTCCGGATGCACCAGCGTGCGCGGCTCGTACCTGAGCTGCCCGATGTAGACCTCGTTCATGTTGTCCGGGCGGCCCTGCGGCGCGATGTTCCACTTGTCGCCGGTCAGCGCCCCGGAGCTCTGCCAGGTGAGCCCGTTGTCGGTGGAGCGCACGTACTTCATCGGCCGGAAGTCGGTCGGGTACTGCTTGTCGAAGTCGTGGGCAGTCTCCCGGATGAACACGAAGATCGCGCCGCTGGCGGTCTTGAACGGCATCGGGTACGTGGCGCCGAGGCCCTCGGGGATGACCGTGTCGGTCCAGGTGCCCTCGATCGAGTGCGGCATCGGCGACCGCGCCACCCGCAGCTCGGTGTTGTGCAGGCTACGGAACACCAACAGATGACCGTCGGCCGCCTGGACCAGCGTCGGGTAGTTGTGCGAGTCGTTGTCGCCGTCGCCGACCCGGACCGGCGCGGACCACGTGCCGGTGCGGTGGTCGTACGCCTGGATGTAGTTGTCCTCGAACTGGCCGCCCCAGGTGATGAACGTGGTCCTGGCCTGTGCGTCGTAGACGCCACCGGCGACCGGGCGGCGGTCGGAGCGCGCCGCGACGTTGGTGGCCGGCGTCATCACCGTCGTCGGGACCGCCGAAACCGCGTCAACGGCGGCCGGCGCCGGGTCGGCGGCCTGGGCCGCCGCCGGGTCGGCCGCCCAGGCCGCCGCCGGGTCGGCCGCCCAGGCCGCCTGGCCCGGTGCGGCGGCCGCGACCGTGGCAACCATCGATACCGCGAGCGTTAGCGACACGACGGCCCGCCGGCTCCGGCGACCGTCGAGGAGCTGAGGCATCGGACCTCCTCACTATGTACGGCACGCCTCCTGCGTACCGCATCCTGCCCGTGGTCCGTGATTCTGCTCGCCAAACGCGAATAAGAAAAGCGTCCACATATATGGACGCAAGATCGGCACAATTCCCGACAAGTTGTGGTCTCCGGACCCCGCCGAGGCAACAACTTCCGGGAAGTTGTGCCAACTAGTCGTCGTGCCCGCGGCGCATGCGCTTGGTCTGGGATCGGCGGCGTTTGGCGTCCAACCGGGCCTGCACGGCGCCGCGCGACGGACGGGTGGGGCGCCGGGCCCGGGCCGGTGGCGCTATCGCATCCGCGAGGAGCGCGACCAGCCGGGCTTCGGCGGCCTTCCGGTTCTGCAACTGGGAACGGTGCTCCGAGGCGGTGACGGCGAGAACCCCGTCGACCAGGCGAGGCGCCAGCCGTTCCAGCGCCCTGGCCTTCAGGTGCGGTGCCAGCGCGGTCGTCGCCACCAGGTCGAACAGCAGCTCGACGCGGGAGTCGGCGGTGTTCACCGACTGCCCGCCCGGCCCGCTGGAACGGCTGAACCGCCAGGTCAGCTCGGAGCGCGGCACCGCCACGGAACCGTTGACCTGTAGATAGCCGTCCACCCGATCAGTGAACCACCTTGCCGTCCACCTTGAGCTCCCCGTTGATCCGGCGCGGGACGCCCAGCGGGTTGTCGTCGCGCAGCACGTCCGGCAGGAACTCGTCCGGCACGCTCTGGTACGTCACCGGCCGCAGCCAGCGCCGGATCCCGGTGGCGCCGACGGAGGTGTGCAGCGCGTTGGTGGTGGCCGGCCACGGGCCGCCGTGCTGCATCGCCCAGCTCACCGCGACCCCGGTGGGCCAGCCGTCGTAGATGACCCGACCGGCGCTCACCGCGAACCGGCTGAGCAGGCTACGGAGGAGGTCACCCTCGGTGGCCGGATCAGCGTGTACGGTCGCCGTCAGCGCGCTCGGCAGCGCCGCCAGGGCCGCCGTCAACTCGTCGTTCGAGCCGTACTCGATGATCAGCGCCGCCGGGCCGAAGCACTCTTCGAGCAGCTCGTCCCCGCGCGCCACGAGGTCCGTGGCCGAGACGGCCAGCAGTACCGGCGAAACCCGCCACCCGGTCTGCTCCGCGTCGGAGTGCGGGACGACCGACCGGACCCCGTCGACGGCGGACAGGGCGGCGGCGGTCTCGTGGTACCCCTTCCGGATGCGCGAGTTGAGCAGCGGGCCGACACTCGCCTCGGCCACGGCGGCCGACAGCGCGTCGTCGAGGCCGTGCCCCTTCGGCAGGAACAGCAGGCCCGGCTTGGTGCAGAACTGCCCGGCGCCCAGCGTGAACGATCCGACGAAGCCCCCCAGCACCTCGTTGCCCCGGGACGCGATGGCCCCGGGCGTGATCACGGCCGGGTTGAGCGAGCCCAGCTCGCCGTAGAACGGGATCGGGTCGGGGCGGGCGTTGGCCAGGTCGTACAGGGCCCGGCCGCCGCCGAGCGACCCCGTGAACCCGGCCGCCTTGATGGCCGGGTGCGCGACCAGCTTCCGGCCGGCGTTCGTGCCGTGCAGGACCGCGAAGGTACCCTGCCGGCGCGCCCGCGGCGGCCAGCGCGGCGCCGACGACCTCGCCGGTGCGCTTGGACAACCCGGGATGCCCGGAGTGCGCCTTGACGACGACCGGGCAGCCGGCGGCCAGCGCGCTCGCGGTGTCGCCACCCGCGACCGAGAACGCGAACGGGAAGTTGCTGGCGGAGAAGACCGCGACCGGGCCGAGCGGGATCAGCATCCGGCGCAGGTCAGGGCGGGGTGCCGGGAGCGCGCCCGGGTCGGGCAGGTCGATGATGGCCTCGTGGAACCCGCCGTCGCGGACCACGTCGGCGAACATCTCCAGTTGCACCCTGGTGCGGGTCAGCTCGCTGTTCAGCCGCACCGGGCCGAGCCCGGTCTCGGAGTCGGCGAGCGCCACCAACTCATCCCGGTTGTCCTCCAGGGCGGCCGCCGCCGCCAGGAGCAGGTCGATCCGCTTGTCGAGGGGCAGCGCGGCCAGCGCGGGCGCGGCGGCCTCGGCGGCGCGGGCCAGCCGGTCGACCTCCTCGTCCGTGGCGTGCGGCACGGGCGGGCCGACGGGCTCACCGGTGTACGGGTTCCACCCCTGGTCAGCGCCAGTGCTCATGGCTAATGACTCCCTTCGATGTACCTGCGACTAGAGCCAAGCCTAGTAACGTGCGCGGGCCGATTGATCGGACCAATCCTGAACGCTACCGTCGAGCGGAAGTAGTAGGACACATCACATGATCCGGTAAGTCTGTGGCTGCTATGGCGACCACAAACTTACCGGATCATGAAAGCCCACCGAGGAGACGCCGCAGCGTCGCCGCATCGGCCGCCAACTGCTCCGGGTCGTCGCCCGCGACGAACTCCAGCAGCGCGTACCGGTCGCCGTCGGCCAGCGACAGGTACCGCGCCCACTCGTGCGCCGCCAGCGGCAGCCGCTCCCGCGCCGGCGTCCAGCTGAACACATGCACGTTCCGTAACCACGGCAGCACCGACGACAGGTCGCCGATGTTCTCGTCGACATCACGGGTCGGCTCGGGCTGCCACAGCGTGCCGACGTTCGGCCGGTCCACCGATTCCAGCAGCCGCAGCGCCGAGGCGCGGGTGTCGGTGAGCGTGTTCCGGTGGTACTCGAACGCCACATCGATCCCCGCGCCGGCCGCGAGCGCCGCCACCTCGCGGGCGCCGTCCACCACCGCCGACCAGTGCGCCGGGTCGGCGTCGGCGCTCGGCACCCGGCCGGCCCACACCCGGATCAGGGGTGCACCGAGCGCCGTGGCCGCGGCGACGACCGCACGGGGGTCACCCTCCGCGTGCCCGAGCCGCAGGTACGAGCCGTAACAGGCGACCCGCAACCCGGCCGCCGCGGTCAACTCGGCCACCCGGTACGCGGCCTTCTCATCGGGTACATGAACGTCCGCGCCCCACTCGATCCCCGCGAGTCCGGCGCGTACCGCGATGTCCACCACCACGGCGGGGTCGAGTTGGCGGAAGGTGACCGACACCAGACCCGGCCTGATCACGTCCGCCCCCACGAGGCAAGCGCCGGCGGAGCCATCGACGCCATCGGCGCCGGCCGGCCGTACAGGTGACCCTGGCCGAACCCGCAGCCGAGCCGGGCCAGGGCGGCCGCCTGCTCGGCGGTCTCCACACCCTCGGCCACCACGGTGATCCCCAGGTCGGCGGCGATCCGGACCATCGATCCGCACAGCGCGGCCAACCGTTCGGACGTCCCGTCGATAGTGGTCAGCGTCCGGTCGAGCTTGAGGATGTCGATCGGTAGCAGGTGCAGTTGCGCCAGCGTGTTGTACCCGGTGCCGAAGTCGTCGAGCGCGATGCGGATCCCGAGCGCCCGCAACCGCTCGGCGCTGGCCACCGCGGCCAGCGGATCCGGGATCCGGCTGCTCTCGGTCACCTCCAGGACGAGGTGCTGCGCGGCGAGCCCGTACCGCTGGAGCACCTCCCGGACCACCCCTTCGAGGTCGGGGTTGCCCAGGCGGCTGGCGGAGATGTTCACGTGGACGGTGGCGTCCCCGCCGTACCGGGCAAGGTACGTGGCGAGGTCGCCGCAGGCCCGGTTGAGCACGAAGTTGTCCAGTGCGGCGATCAACCCGGCCCGCTCGGCGACGGCCACGAAGACCGCGGGTGGCACGTGGCCCATCAGCGGGTCGTTCCACCGCGCCAGCGCCTCGACCGCGACCGTGCCGCTGTCGGCCATCCGGACGATCGGCTGGTAGTGCACGTCGAGCCCGGCCCACGCCGGCGGGCCACCGGCCAGCGCGCCGGCCAGCAGGGTCGGCAGGTCCGGATGGTCGTACCCGCCCGCGCTCTCCGGCCCGTACAGCACGAGCAGGCCCTTGCCGCGGCGCTTCCCGGCGTACATCGCGGCGTCGGCCCGGCGCAGCAGCGCGTCGGCGGTGAGCGCGGCCTCGCTGCCGTCTGGGATGACCGCGCCGAGGCTGGCCCCGATGCTGACCGCGCGTCCGTCCACATCGAACGGTCGGCGCAGCGCCGCCAGGATCCGCTCGCCGACCCGGTCCGGCTGCTCGACGTCGCCTTCGAGGAGTACGCCGAACTCGTCGCCGCCGAGCCGGGCGACCGTGTTGGCGCCCGGCACGCAGATGAGCAGCCGCTCGCCGGCCGCCTGCAACACCCGGTCCCCGCCGGCGTGGCCGAGGCTGTCGTTGACCAGCTTGAAGTCGTCGAGGTCGACGAACAGCAGCGCGAGTGGACGGTGCTCGACGCGGTTGCGCTCGACCGCCTCAGCCAGCCGGCTGCGGAACAGCGCCCGGTTGGCGAGGCCGGTCAGCGGGTCGTGGAAGGCCTGGTAGGACAGCCGGTCCTGGGCCTCGGAGACGCGGGCCAGCAGCACGGTGTTGTCGATCAGCGTCACCATCTGGCGGATGACGATCAACCAGAAGATCGCAATTCCCGTGTACGCCTCGAAGGCGTCCACTTTGAGCCCGGCCAGGTTCTGCGCCACCACGAGGACGCTCGTCACCAGCATGCAGATGTACGGCATGAGCAGGTGGAACCACTCGACTACCGGGCCCTGGCGACTGGCTACCGCGTCGGCACCGGGCCGGGCGTAGTTCAGCGCGGCGAGCGCGACCAGCACCGGCCCGGCGATGAATCCGACGTTGCTGATCGGCGGCATGCTCTCCGCGCCGCTCGCCACCAGGTACGCGAAGATGCTGTCGGAGAAGGACAGGCCGACCAGGCCGAGCCCGAGCAGGACGAGCTGGCTGCGCAGCCGGGGCTGGACCGGCCGGGTGGCCAGCAGCAGCACCACGATCACGACGAGCATGAGGTCGGTGACCGGGTACGCGATCGCGACCGCGAACCCGAGCCCGGTCGGCGCGCCGGCCCGGACCACGGTGCCGAGCGCGGTGGCCCACGTGAAGATCAGCAACGAGCCGACGATGACCAGCCCGTCCAGCGCGAGCACCAGCCGGGAGCGCAGTGCCGAGCCGCCGACCCGCACCTGCGGCCGGTGTGCGGCGACCCCGGTCGCGGCGAGCGTCAGCAGCGCGGCGAGGGCGAAGACCGGCAGGGTGAGGTAGCCGACGTCGGCCCATGACGGCGACGGCAACGGGGTGCGGGCGAAGACCTGGTAGTACGACCAGATGAGCTGGCCGATACTCCAGCCGACCATGCCGATCGCCATCAGCCGCCGCCAGGCCCGCTCGACTCCGGACGTCCGCCGGGCGCCGTACAGGCAGCAGATCGTGGCGAACACGCCGCCGCCGAGTTGGGCTGAGTCGTCCAGAATCGTGGCCAGCTTCGGGCCGAGCAGGCCGGAACTGTCGGCCACGAGAACCGCCGTGACCGCAAGACCGGCCACGGCAAGCTGGAGGCGCAATCGCGGTGCCGCCATCACCACCCTCACCGGGCTATCCGCCCCCGACGACCGACGTACGGTACCGCAGTCCCTTGGACCGTCCCCCGCGCGCTCCCATCGTCGGCAACCCGGGCCGGTCGATGCAAGTACCGCGGCACACGGATGGGCCGGTCGGCGCCCACCGACCGGCCCATCCGGATGAGCTTTTCCTCAGTTCAGGCTGACGTGCAGAACCTTGTCGTTGCTGTTGTTGGGTGTGCTGTCCTTGTCGCCGCTGCTCGTGGTCACCCAGATGTCACCGTCCGGGCTCGGCTCGACCGTCCGCATGCGACCGAACTGCCCCTGGAAGAACGCCTTCGGCTTGCTGGTGCTGTTGCCCTGGATCGTCATCACCCAGAGCTGCTCGCCGCGCAACGCGGCCATGTACAGCGTGTTGTGGACGATCGCCAGGCCACTGGGCGACGCCTGCGCGACCGGCCAGCTCTGCACCGGCGCGACGAACCCGCCGCAGCTGCCCTTGTCGGCCTCGCACTTCGGCCAGCCGTAGTTCTTGCCCTTCTGGATCAGATTCAGCTCGTCCTTGTAGGAGTTGCCGAGTTCGGCCTCCCAGAGGCGACCCTGCGAGTCGAACGCGAGGCCCTGGACATTGCGGTGCCCGTAGCTCCAGACGGCGTTGTGGAACGGGTTGTCGGCCGGGATCGAGCCGTCCGAATTGACGCGCAGTATCTTGCCGTTGAGGCTGCTGGTGTTCTGCGCGTTGTTGCCGTTCTCGGCGTCCCCGGTGGAGATGTACAGCTTGCCGTCCGGGCCGAAGCGCAGCCGGCCGCCGTTGTGGAACTTGTTGCGCTGGATACCCGAAACCAGCACCTTGTTGGGCGTGCTGCTGATGGTGTTGCCGTTGAGCGTGAACCGGCCGACCCGGTTGTCCGACGACGTCGTGTAGTAGATGTACACGAAGTGGTTGCTGCTGAACGCCGGGTCGAGTTCGATGCCCAGCAGGCCGCCCTCGCCATCGGTGCCCGAGACGCCGGAGATCTTGCCGAGCGTCGTCTTCTGGCCGGACGCGGTCACCTTGATCACGTCGTCGGCGTCGCGGCGGGTGTAGATACCCGAACCGTCCGGCAGGAACGCCAGGCCCCACGGGATGTCCTTGTCCGTGGTGATGGTGGTGACCTTGCCGGGCGCACCGCTGCCACCGCCGCCGCCGCTCGCGGTCACCTTCAGGCCGGCGCTGGCGGCCGAGGTGTTGCCGACCGCGTCGACCGCCTTGACGGTGAACGTGTACGTTGTGCCGCCGGTCAGGTTGCCCACCGTGACGGAGTTGGTGTCCGGGGTCGCGACCTGCTTGCCGTCCTGGAAGACCAGGTAGGTCACGCCGCCGACACCACCGGTGTTGTCTTTCGAGGCAGTCCAGGAGAGACCCACGTTGCCGCCGGCGTTGCTCGTGCTCTTCAGCCCGGTCGGTACCGAGGGCGGGGTCTTGTCGCTGGACGCCTTGGTGTGCGCCTTGGCCTCGTTGCTGTCCTGCGACGAGTTACCGGCCGCGTCCCGGGCGACGATCGTGAACACGAAGTCGCGGTCGGGGGTCAGCTTCGTTACCGTGGCCTTCAGCGTCTTGCCGTCCACGTGCATGACCTCTTGGCCCTGCTTGAACACCGCGTACTGGGTCACCCCGACGTTGTCGGTGGCCGCGTTCCAGGCCAACGCAACGGTGCTCTCGGTGGTCGCGGTGACGTGGTTGTTGGTAGGCGAGGTCGGCGGCTTGGTGTCAGCGGCGGGCTTCACCGCCGCTGCGAACGCTGCCGGACTGAGCGCCACCAGCGTCAACCCGGCGAGGGTACCCGCCAGGGCGAGTGGCACCTTGCTACGAAAAGCCACGAATTCCTCCTGTTACAGACAGGTTTCCTAAACGGTCTACCCGCCGACACCGGAGTCGTCAATATTCATTCCGGTAGATGGAGCTAAGCCCTGAGCAGGCCATTTGCGTCACAACCCGATTACGCGGGGCGGCACAAAGATCGGCACAACTTCCCGGAAGTTGTTGCCTCACAACGGCTCTGAGGCCACTATTTCCGGCAAGTTGTGCCGATCTTCAATCACCCGCGCAGGGCGCGACTCGTCAGGCCCCGGGCGAACTGGCGCTGGAACAGCAGGAAGGCGACCACGGACGGGAGCAGCGCGAGCAGCGCGGCGGCGAGCAGTACCCCGATCCCGACCTGGTCGTCGGCACGGACGGTACGCAGTGCGATCGGCAACGTGAACTGGGACGGCTCGCGGGCCACGATCAGCGGCAGCAGGTACTGGTCCCAGATCATCGTGAACCCGAAGACCCCGATGACGCCGAGCGCCGGCCGGCACAGGGGCAGCACCACCGACCAGAACACGCGCAGCTCACCGGCCCCGTCGAGGCGCGCGGCCTCCTCCAGGTGCACCGGCACGTCCCGCATGAACTCGGTCATCACCAGGATCGAGAAGCCCCACGCACCGAGCGGCAGGATCATGCCGGCGTACGAGCCGATGAGGTTGACGTGCAGCAACGGCATGTCGGACAGCACCACCGACAGCGGGATGGCGATGACCTCCTCGGGCAGCATCATGGTGGCGAGGATCGCGAGCAGCACCACCGCCGCGCCACGGAACCGCTTGCGGGCCAGAGCGTACGCGGCGAAGACGCTGACCCACATCTGCAACAGCAGCCCGAAGCCGACGACCACGAACGAGTTGAACAGGTACCGGTAGACGCCCCGCTCGCCGGCCACCTCGAAGTTGCGGAAGGTGAAGCCGTGCGGCAGCAGCGAGAACCGGGTCGGGTCGGACACCTTGCTGAACGCGCCGACCAGCAACGCCACCAGCGGACCGGCGAAGACGAGGACGATCGCCCCGTACAAAATGGTCTTGAGCAGGATGGCGAGCGGCCCGCGATAGCCACCGATGCCGAGCACCGTGGTCAGGCCGTCGTTCTCGACCAGCTTGGGACGCCGCTTCATCGTCTCGCCACCCTGTTGCGCCAGATGTTGACCGCTACCGTGACGCCGGCCGTGGCGACGAACAGCACCATCGACCCGGCTGCCGCGACCCCCAGCTCGCCGCGTTCGAGGCCGAGCTTGTAGATCAGGGTCATCAGGACCTCGGTCGATCCGTTCGGCGCGCCGTTGGTCAGCAGGAAGACCTCGGTGAAGCTGCGCAGCCCGCGCAGCGCCGCCAGCGTGAACAGGATCGTGCCGACCGGCCGCAGCGCCGGCAGCGTCACGTGGAAGAACCGCCGCCAGCGCGCGGCCCCGTCGACGGCGGCCGACTCGTACAGGTTGCGGTCGACGCCGGCCAGGCCGGCCAGGAAGATCATCATGTCGTACGGGGCACCGCGCCAGATGCCGACCAGCATCACCGAGCCGAGCGCGGTGTGTTCGCTGTTCAGGAACGGCTCGGGGCCGACGCCGATCCAGCCGAGGACGTGGTTGAGCACGCCATCGCCGCCCGGGTAGTACATGATCCGCCACACCTCGGCGACCACGGCCATCGTGGTGACCACCGGCAGGAACGCCGCGCTGCGCACCAGCCAGAGGTGGCGTGCCTGCCCCTCGACCAGCAGCGCCAGCACGAATCCGATCGCGATCGACCCGACCGTGGTGCCGATGGCCAGGATGATCGTCTGCCAGATCGCCTTGGTGAAGTTGGGATCGGTGGTCATCTGGTGGTAGTTGGCGAGGCCGACGTACCGGTCACCGAGGTACGGCCGTACCTCGTAGAAACTCATCTTCAGGCCCTGCAGCATGGGCAGGAACTTGAAGTACGTGAACAGGATGAGCGCCGGAGACAGGAACAGCCAGGCGATCAGCGACGGGCCGGCTCTCCGCCGGCGACGGCGCTTGCGCCCGGTGCGGACGCTCCAGTCACGCTGGCCCGGCACGGCACCCGGCGGCTGAGCCGGACCCGTCAGCCCGTACTGCTGGGGGACCGGCGCCGCCCCGCTGTGCTCCTGCCAGGACGAGCTTCGGTAGTGGGTAGGGGTGGGCACCGTCCGTTCTCCTCACCGATTCAGCTGGCAAGCGCGCCTTGGCGCTTCAGCTCGGTTGCCATCTGACCGGCGAGCTTGTCCAACTCCTGCTTCACGTTCGAGCCGCAGTCGGCCATGATCGCGTTGAGTGAGTCGGCGGACATCTGCCGGAACGGAGTCCAGTTCGGCACCGCGGGCGTGTAGATGCCGGCCCGGTTGTACAGATCCTGGAACGTCTTCCACCGCGGGTCCTTGCGGACCGCGCCGAGGTTGATGGTCGTGTTCACCGGCAGGCGGACGATCGGGCCGGCGTCGTCGCCGTCCATGCCGATCGTCTGGCCCGCGGCGGACGTGGCGAACTCGGCGAACTTGCGCTGGCCGGCCTTGTTCGGCGAACCCATCGTCAGGTAGACGTTCTCGCCCTCGGCGAGGGCGCCCGGGCCGCCGGACGGGCCGTTCGGGACCGGGAAGATCTCGATCTTGTCGCTACCCATGCTCTTGACGAACCGCGGCAGCATGTACGGGCCGGTCAGGTACATCCCGCCGATGCCCTTCTCGAACGTGTCGTGCGCGCGGGGGGTGTCGATGCTGACCGCGTCCGGGTTGACCACCTTGCGGGTACAGAACATGTCCTTGAGCCAGGTGACCGCCTGCACCGCCTTCGGCTCGTTGATCGCCGGTCGCCAGGCGCCCGGGGTCGTACTGGAAAGGAAGTCCCCGCCGTTGTCCCACAGATACGTGGAGAAGTACCACGACATGTACCCGCGCTTGGTGGTGCCCGGGATGACCAGCCCGTACGTGTCGGCCTTACCGTCGCCGTCCGGGTCGCGCTCGGTGAACGCGGTCGCCATGTTGGCCAGGTCGGTCCAGCTCTTCGGCTCCGGAATGTGCAGCTTGGCCCGCCAGTCGGCGCGGACGAAGATGGCGAAGGTCTGGGCCGAGAACGGCACGCCGTAGTAGCGCCCGTTGCCGGCCTGCGCGGCCTTCCACGCGGTGTCGGAGATCTCGCCGCCGCCCGGGAACGTCGACCGGTCGATCTCCTGCAGCCAGCCCTGGCTCTGCATGGTGCCGAGCTGGGCGGTGTCGTTGATGACGATGTCCGGGAGCTGGCGCTGGGCGGCCTGCTGCTGGAGCTTGGTCTCGAAGTCTTCGTAGAGCGCCACCGACTTGGCCTTCACGCCGGTACGCGCGCTGAACTCCTTCACCATCCGGTCCAGGGTCTTGGCCGCGTCGGAGCCCGGTGGCTGGCGGATCCAGACCTGCAAGGTCGCCTTGGGGTTCTGCCGGACGTTGATGGCGCTGGTCGACGAGCAACCGGCCAGCACGATCCCCAACAGGGCGGCCGCTCCGCCGGCGACCAGGCGGGTCCACTTGAATCTGATGTTCACACCCGCGATCTCCTTGTCCGTGCACCGCCCCCACGGCACAGGGGCGCCGCTGCCCTCGCCGCCGCCATCCGATGACTCGCGCACACCGGCGACGGCAGATCGACGCCCGGGAGCCAACCTACGCCGGCCGTGGATGTCTTGGCAGCCCGAATTGGGCGTACGTTCGGGGGCTTCGGCTCGGTCCGGCCGGTCAACGAAACTGACCAAGAGGACCATCGATACCAACCAGGACATCCGATCTTCGCGTCGCCATTGTTCGACCGTGGGGATTTGCGGTTGGTTCCAGCGAGCCCATTGTTCAGAATCGATTACTCCTGTTGAATATCGAGAAACATCGCCGTTACCCCCGTGCGCGCGCGAAGGGACTGATCGAATCGTGCGACGAATCCTCGCTTGTCTCGGCGCCGTCACTCTCATGGCAGGCTTGACCACGCCGAGTATCGCCGTGGGGCTCACGGTCGGCGGACTTGTCTCGCCGGCCCGCCCGGCCTACGCCCTGGAGAACGGTCTCGCCCGGACCCCGCCGATGGGCTTCAACAACTGGAACTCGACGCACTGCGGCGCGCAGTTCAACGAGTCGATGGTCAAGGGCATCGCCGACATCTTCGTGGCGCGCGGCCTCAAGGACGCCGGGTACCAGTACGTCAACCTCGACGACTGCTGGGCGCTGCCGCAACGCGACGCCCAGGGCAACCTGGTCCCCGACCCGGTGCGCTTCCCGAACGGCATCAAGGCGGTCGCCGACTACGTGCACAGCAAGGGCCTCAAGCTCGGCATCTACACCAGCGCCGGCACGAAGACCTGCAACACGGCCGGGTTCCCCGGCGGGCTCGGCCACGAGACGCAGGACGCCGCCCTGTTCGCCTCCTGGGGCATCGACTACCTGAAGTACGACAACTGCAACAACCAGGGCGTCGACGCGGTACAGCGGTACACCGCGATGCGGGACGCGCTGGCCGCGACCGGGCGGCCCATCACGTACAGCATCTGCGAGTGGGGGCAGAACAAGCCCTGGCTGTGGGCCTCCGACGTGGGCAACCTGTGGCGCACCACCGGCGACATCGGTGACAGCTACAGCAGCATGCGCAACATCGCCCGGTCCAACATGGCGCTCGCCCAGTACGCCGGCCCGGGGCACTGGAACGACCCGGACATGCTGGAGGTCGGCAACGGCGGGATGACCGACCTCGAGTACCGCAGCCACTTCAGCCTGTGGGCGGTCATGGCCGCGCCGCTGCTGATCGGCTCCGACCTGCGCAAGGCTTCGGACGCCACGTTCCAGATCCTGGAGAACCGCGAGGTCATCGCCGTCGACCAGGACCCGCTGGGGGTACAGGCGAGTGTGCTGTCGAACGACGGCGGGCGGGACGTCCTGGTCAAGCCGCTGACCGGTGGCGACAAGGCGGTCGTGCTGTTCAACGAGACCGAGCTGCCGCAGCGGATCAGCACGTCGGCCGTCGCGCTCGGGCTGCCGCAGGCCATCGGGTACAAGGTCCGCGACCTGTGGGCGCACACCACCGGCCAGACCGCGGGCACCATCGCCGCGACCGTGCCGCCGCACGGCAGCGTGATGCTCCGGGTCGGGTACGACCAGCGCTGGCCGCTGTACCCGCCGGTGGTCGACTTCGGCGCCACGGTCGGCGGGTCGTACCCTGGCGCGCCGCCGCTCGCCGCCCCGGGCCGGCCGGCGACCGCCACCACGACGGTGACCAACTTCGGGGTCATGCCGGTCCGCGACGTCACCGTCAACCTCACCGGACCGGCCGGCTGGCAGGTCTCCGCCACGTCCGGCCGGGTCACGGCGGTCCTGCCGGGTAGCGATCACGCACTGGCCACCACCTGGACGGTCGCGCCACCCGACGGCACCCCGCCGGGGCGGTACGACCTGACCGCGACGCTCTCGTACCGGCCGGTCTCGGTCAGCGGTCAGCCGGTCGCGGCGACGTTCACCGCGTACGCGGTGGTGCCACCCGCCCCACCGGGCGCCGGCACCTCGTACATGAGTGATCTGACCTGGCTACAGGCGGTCAACGGCTGGGGTCCGGTGGAGAAGGACACCAGCAACGGCGAGAAGCCGGCCGGCGACGGCCATCCGATGACCATCAATGGCGTGGTCTTCGCGAAGGGCCTGGGCGCGCACGCGCCGAGCGACATCGACTACTTCGTCGGCGGCCGGTGCGCCACGTTCACCGCGTCGGTGGGCGTGGACGACGAGAAGACCGCGAACGGTTCGGTGACGTTCGAGGTGTGGGCCGACGACAAGAAGGTCGCCGGGACCGGCCTGCTGACCACGGCGGATCCGGCGTACGCGCTGACCGCCGACGTCAGCGGCGCGAGTGTGGTGCGGCTGATCGTCACCGACGGCGGCAACACCAACAACAGCGACCACGCCGACTGGGCCGACGCCAAGATCACCTGCTCGTAAAGATCGGCACAACTTGCCGGAAGTTGTTGCCTCAGCGGGGTGCTGAGGCAACAACTTTCCGGAAGTTGTGCCGATCTTCTCAGACCACGAAGCCGTTCTGAGTGCGGATCGTGCGGTCGTAGCGGCCGGCGCGGTACCGCTCCTCAGAGGTACCCGTCGCGTGCCGCTGCTCCCGCGGCACGTTGAGCGTGAACGACGCCTCGCCCCGGTAGACATCGGTGTACCCGGTCCCGGCGTCGGTCATCGTAATCGTGGTGGTGAGCCGGTTGTCCGGCGACACTGTGATCGAGCCGTCGATCACATAGCGACCGCTGTCGTGCGAGACCCGCAGCCCCGACACCACCCACGACTCGTCGGTCCAGGTCGCCTTCAGTGCGTCCGGGTTCTCCCCGTCGCCCCAGGTGTGCACGCTGTCGTCGCCGAGCTGCCGGTGCACCGCCGTGGTCACCACGCCGTGCGAAGTCCGCACGTACCCGACCGCGTCGAAGGTGTGGCGCGCCTTCGTCGTCACGGTGCGTTCCGGCGCCACCGAGACGTCATTCGTCAGCGCACCCAGGTGGTCGGCGACGAGCCCGCCCGTGACGTGGGCACCGTGCGGATCGCGCCAGGCCAGGAAGTCCACCGGGGTGTCCCAGCCGGGCAGCCCGGTCGGCACCCCGACCACCCGGATCGTCACCTGGTGCGCCACCCCGTCGGTCAGCAGCCCCAGGTACGGCGACAGGTCGTAGGTCAGCGGCTTGACGTCGAAGGCGCGCGGTGCCGGCAGCACGTACCACAGGAACGGGTTCGACCAGCCGCCCGTGTATACGTGCGGGAACGGCGCGGCGATCCCCGCCACCCGACCGTCGAGCACAACCTGGACCTCGCGGTACGGGCTGTCGCCCGGGCACGAGTACCCGGTGGAGGCCGGCGAGGTCAGGTACCAGAACTCCTCGCACCCGCCGCCGGACCCGGTCGCGTACACCTCGGCCACCAGCCGCTCGGTGTTGCGGGGCACGGTGACCGTGCCGGTGAGGTCGGCGCCGACGACCGCCGGCGAACCGAGCGCGAGCACGTCAGACGCGGTCGTCGCCGCCGGGTGCCGATGGTCGGCGACGTAGAACGTGAGGCTCACCTGGATGTCGAGCACGCCGGTGTACGTGTCGTCGACCGTGTTGCCGAGCATCATCGTGACCGGCCGCGGATCGCGCAGCAGCGGCGCGTACCCGGTGATGTCCTTCTCGACCGACCACCTGATGCCCTCGGCCGACGGCTCCGGCGTCGAGGTCTTGAAGACCGTCACGTCCCCGATCGCGAGCGAGCCGAGCCGGTCGAACTGCCGGCCGGCGACCGCGCCGTCCAGGTGCAGGACCACCTTCGCCCACGGGCCGCGACAGGCCGCGGGTGGTTGATAGGAGCTTGTGTACGGGTCCCAGCCGGCGAACTTGTGGTCCACGATCTGGACGGTGCAGGACCGGGTCGGCGGCTTGTCGACGGGTGGCCCGGCGGTCCTGGGGTCATCCCAGCCGGTGCCGAACTCGGCCGGTGGCGCGGCATGCGCCACGGTCGGCGCGCCGACGAGCATCGCAGCGACGGTGGCAGCCACGACCGCGAGCCGTCTCATCGATCGACCTCCTCAAGATCGGCACAACTTCCCGCAAATTGTGGCCTCACGATGGTGCTGAGGCCACAACTTCCGGGAAGTTGTGCCGATAGGCGTCAATCAATCACAGTTGGCTTGCCGCCGCAGCGATGTCGGCCGCGAACGTGGACACCTCCACGTACACCCCGGGGTACTCGGGCCGCGCACAGCCCGCGCCGAAGCTCGTGATGCCGACCTGGATCCAGTTGCCGGCGTCGTCGCGGCGCACCAGCGGGCCGCCGGAGTCGCCCTGGCAGGTGTCGACGCCGCCGTTCACGGTGTCACCGGCGCAGATCATCTTGGGCGCGTCGAAGTCGTTCGGGTACGCCGCGGCGCAGGTGGCGTCGTCGACGAAGGGCACCTGCGCGTCCCGCAGGTACCGGCTGTCGCCGCCGCCCTCTTCCTTGGCGCCCCAGCCGAGGATGGTGAAGACGCCGTTGTTGTACTCGGGTGTGTCGGCGATGGACAGGGTGGGCAGCGCGACCGGCTGCGCCAGCTTGATGAGCGCCCAGTCGGCGTGATTCGCCGGGTAGCCCGGAGCCTGGAGCGTGTAGGTCGACTTGACCTTGAGAGCCGTGTCGCCCTTGAGGTCAACGGCACCCACGGTCACCTTGATGCTCTTGGTCGGGCCGGTGAAGTCCACGCAGTGCGCGGCGGTCAGGACGATCTGCTGGGTGTAGAGCGCGCCGCCGCAGCCCGTCGACAGGTTGACCATCCAGGGGTACATGCCGTCCGGCGCCCGGGCACCGCCGACGATGTTCGGGCCCATGACCTTGCCCTTGGCGATCGGGCCGCCCGACGGGTCGAAGACCCCGGCCCGGGCCATCGCCGGGCCCGCGACCGCCCCGGCCACGACCAGGACGGCGACGAGCGGTATGGCGAACCGGCGGCCTCTTCTTGTTCCCACCGACGTCATTGACGCCCCTTTCTGCCCTTTGTGGGGTCCGACGCGGTAACGACGACGCTGGATGCTACGGCGGTGCGGGGACGCCGACAACGGCTCTCCGGTCCGCATTCCGAGCCTCGGCCGGTCAACCCACGCCGGCCGAAGGTCCAGGCGCCTGAGGTACATCAGCCGGGAGGCGGGTTCGTGCGGCTGTCGCGCATTTACGCAGCTCGATGCCGATTCATCGGATGTATCGATGGCCATCCCTTGACCCTATTAAGAAACTTTCCTTATCGTCTTCCCATCGAAACCTGCACCCACGGGAGGCGGACGTGTCGAGATCTCGTATCCGGACCACCCTGTTAGCAGCCGTCACCACGGTCGGCGGCCTGGTCATCGCCGGCGGGATCGGGGTGACCGCCATTCCGGCCCAGGCCGCGAGCGGTCTGCCGGTCGCGCCGTACGTCGACATGGGCTCCTGGCCGACCCCCTCGCTCTCCACCATGTCAAAGGCGTCCGGCGTGAAGAGCTACACGCTCGGCTTCGTCACCAGTGCGGGTTGCAAGGCGTCCTGGTTCAACGCGTACGACCCGCGAAGCAAGTGGCAGAGCGCGGAGATCCAGAAGATCAGGTCGGCCGGCGGCGACGTCGTCGTGTCGTTCGGCGGGGCCAGCGGCATCGAGCTGGCGCAGGCATGCTCGTCGGTGTCCGCGCTCGCGGCCGAGTACCGGGCCGTCGTCAAGGCGTACGGCCTCAAGTACATCGACATGGACATCGAGGGCGCCGCGGTGGCCGACCCGACGTCGATCAAGCGGCGGTCACAGGCGCTGGCCCAGGTGCAGAAGGCGACCGGGGTACGCGTCTCGCTGACCCTGCCGGTGCTGCCCAGCGGCCTGACCGTCGACGGCCTCAACGTGGTCAGGGCGGCCAAGTCTGCCGGCGTGAAGGTCGACGTCGTCAACATCATGGCGATGGACTACTACCAGGGCAAAGCCGACCTCGGCGACAAGGCGAAGGACGCCGCCAACAAGACGTACGGCCAGGTCAACTCGATCTACCCGGGCTGGGCGTCGATCGCGGTCACCCCGATGCTCGGCAAGAACGACGACGGCCAGACGTTCAACCAGTCCGACGCCAAGGACCTGGTCACCTTCGCCAAGAGCAAGCACCTGGGTCGGCTCGGATTCTGGGAGACCACCCGGGACCGGAACGCCTGTAACGGCGCTCTGTACATGTGCACCAACATCAAGCAGAGCCCGTACGACTTCAGCAAGATCTTCGCCGGCTACAAGGGCTAGCCAACCTTTCCTCGTCGATCTAGGAAGAATGGTGCCCATCGCGTCGGGTTTGTCCCACCATTCTTCCTAGATCGACGCACCACAGCGGAGTCAGCGGTGGCCGCGGCGGCGGGATTTCACGATCGTTCGGATCGTCAACAGCGCCACGATCGCTACCAGTTGGCCGCCCATGATGACCTTGTTCACGTCGATGGCGGGGCGCCAGGAGACCTTGCCGTCCTTGATGACAAAAGCGCCCATCGGCGTACTCGACACACCGAATCCGCCCCCGGCGCCGCTTTCCGCGTCCTCCGAGCCGATGCCGCCGCCGGCTCCGCCACGGATCTTCGCCGCCGGCAGGATCACCACGCCGTCCTGTACCACCGGCTCGCCGATCGCGGTGCGGACGTTCATCGCGTCCCGCACCTTCGTCAGTACCTCAGTCGCGTTCATTTCGCCCTCCTCAGAGTCACGCCTTGACCTAATGCTGGCCCCTGCGGTCGCGCTCGCCGGTGGGCGCGACCACAACCATCGTGGAGACGGCCGGCTCCGGGCCGTCGTTGCGGTACCCGTGCGGCCGGTCGGCGAAGAACTCCACCGTCTCCCCCGCCGCCACCCGGTGGTCGACCGCGTCCACCGTGACCACCATCTCCCCGGACCGTACGTGCAGCACTTCGCGGGTACCCGGGCTGTGGTCGCCGGAACGCAGGTCCTCGCCCGGTGCCATCAGCCACTCCCACAACTCGACCTCGGCCGCCCCGGCGCCCACGCCGGACAGCAGCCGACCGGTGCCCCCGGCCGTGCCGTGCCACAGGACAGGCGGATCGTCCGCGCCGATCACCCGCGCCACCGGCTCGGCCGGCGCCTCGATCAGCGCGGCCGCGTTCACCCCGAACGCCTCGGCGAGGCGGCAGAGCGTGCCGATGCTCGGATTGGTCCGGTCGCCCTCGATCTGGACGACCATGCCCTTGCTCACGCCGGACCGGCCGGCCAACTCGTCCAGCGACCAGTTGCGGGCCTGGCGCAGCGCACGCACGTGCCGGGCGACCGCCGCGGACACCGCCACCTCCTCCGAGGAGCGACGCCGCGGTCCGGGCACACCCTGGCTGTCGGTCAACAAATTATCCTTTGCGGTCAGTATTATGGTCTAGACATCATGCTTCCACTTATCTTCGCCGTTGCGACAGCCGCCGTCTGGGGCACCGCCGACTTCTGCGGCGGCAAGGCCACCCAGCGGGCGTCGGCGCTCGCCGTGTCCGTGCTGTCCAAGCTTGCCGGCCTGCCGGTGCTCGCGGTGGGGCTGGTCCTCGCCGGCGGCCGTCCCACGGTCCAGAGCCTCGGCTGGGGCGCGCTCGCCGGCCTCTTCGGCATGGCCGGCGTCATCCTGCTCTACCGGGGGCTCGCCACCGGCGCGATGACGGTGGTCGCGCCGGTGACCGCGGTGACCTCGGCGCTCGTGCCGTTGGTGTTCGGGATCGTGCTGGACGGAGTGCCCCGCGCCCTGGCCCTGGTCGGGGCCGGCTGCGCGGTCGGTGCGATCGCGCTGGTCAGCATGGGGGCGGCCGGCGATACCCCGCACAAACCGGTCGGGCCGCGCATCGTCGCCCTGGCGCTCGCCGCGGGCAGCGGGTTCGGCCTGTTCATGTCGTTCCTGTCCCGGGCCAAGGGCACCGGCGTGGACACCGGGCTGTGGCCGCTGGTCGCGGCGCAACTGACCGCCCTCGTTCTCGGCGCGCTGCTGGTCCGGCGGTCACTGATCCGTCGAAGGCGCCTGGACCTCCGGTCGGCGCAGCAAAACGCGCCGTCGATCCGGCTCACCGGGCCGGCCCTGCGCTTCGCCATCGCCGCCGGTGCGCTCGACTTCAGCGCCAACGTGCTCTACCTGTTTGCCACCCGGACCGGCGAGCTGAGCATCGTCGCGCCGATCTCGTCGCTGTACCCGGCGAGCACCGTCCTGCTCGCCCTGGCCGTCGACCGGGAGCGGGTCCGGCCGATGCAACTGGCCGGCCTCGGCCTCGCCGCGACCGCCCTGGTCCTGGTCGCGTCATAGGACCGGAACTGGCACAACTTCGGGGTTCGCGCCGCGGTCGAAACGGTGCCGCGGAGCGAGGAACGAGCGCAGCGGTGCCGTGCAGGCCGCGTCAAAGGCGCGAAGCCCCGCGCGAGCGGAGCGAGCGCCAACATCCCGGAAGTAGTGGCCTCAGCGGCACCCGGTGGCCACAACTTCCGGGAAGTTGTGCCGATCAACTACTCACCCCGGTCTGAGTAGCGCGGCGGATGCCCCCGGGCCCGGAGACGACGATCGTGTCGGCCATGAGTTACCCGTGTCCCGCGTGCGGCTCCATGGCCAACCTGGCGGCCGGCTGTCCCGGCTGCGGCCGGCGACCGGATCCGGAAGCCGCCGAGGTGATCCAGCTCGACGAGACGATCCGCCGCCTGGAATTCGACCTGGAGCGGGCACGCCGCGGGTACGCCGAAGCTGTCGGCCGGCTCTCCGCGGCCCAGCGGCGGCGCGGCGAACTGGTCGCCCGGATCCGGGCCCGGGCGGCCGTGGCCCCGAAACCAGACCCCGAACCCGGGCCCGAACCCGAGCCGGAACCCGAGCCGCGGCCGGCCCGTCCGGAGACCTCCGGCCGCACGGTACAGAATCTGCTTTTCATCCTCGGCGGCCTGCTCCTCGCCAGCGCCGCCATCGTCTTCACGGCCGTGGCCTGGGCCAACTTCGGTGTGTCCGGCCGGGCCGGCATTCTCGGCGCGGTCACCGTGCTGACGCTCGCGATCCCGCCGGTGGCGCGGAGGCGGCGACTGGCCGGCACCGCCGAGACGTTCGCCGCGCTGGGTCTCCTGCTGGTGCTGCTCGACGGGTACGCGGCCTGGTACGTCAACCTCGCCGGCGTGCGGGCGCTGGCGCCCACCACGTACGCCGGGATCATCTGCGCGATCACCGCGGGCGTCGCGCTGGCCTACGGCCTGGTGATCCGCCTGACCGGTCCGCGGTTCGCGGCGCTCGCCGTGGCCCAGCCGGTCGTGCCGCTGCTCGTCGCGCCCGCCGGCTTCGGCCCGGCGGGGCGGACCGGCGTGCTCGCCGCCGTCACGCTGGCGGATCTCGCGGTCGCCTGGTGGAGCGACCGCCGCGCGCCGCTCGCGCTGCGGATCGTCATGTGGTCGGTAACCGTCGCCGCCCTGGTCACCGCCGCCTACACGGCCTTCGCCGGGCTGGCGACCGTCGCCACCCTGGCCCCCGCGGTCCGGGCCGGGCTGGCCCTCGTCCTGGTCGGGGCCGTGCTGGTGGCGGTCGCCTGGCTCAGCCCGGCCCGCGAGCTGCGCGATCTCGCGGCCGGTGGCGCGGCGCTGGCGGTGCTCGCCGCCGCGGCGCGGGTCACCGTGATCGGTTGGCCGCATCCGGCGTTCGCGCTGGTCGCGGCCGAGATCACCGCACTCGCCGTCGTGGTCCGGGTGCTTCCGGATCGGGTCCGCACAGGGCCTCGCCTCAGCGTCCTTCTGGGTACCGCTGCGCTCGGGGTACTGGCGACCGCCCGTGCCCTGGCCGCCGGGGCGGTCTCCGCGTCGGCGGCCCTGCCGGCGTGGCACGCGACGCTGGATCCGACGGCGGATCGGGTCGACTGGCGGCTGCCGGTCGCGGTGACGCTGCTGTGCCTCGCGGCGGCGGTACTGCTCGGCCGCGCCGCCGTGGTCGAGGCTGCCGTATCCGGGGCGGTACTGGTGGCGCTGGCGATCCCCGCCGCCCTGCCGCTCCGGTGGTGGGCTCCATCTCTTGTGGACGGACTGGTGGCCCTGCCGCTGGCGGTCGCGGCGGTATCCGGCCGGTCGGTGCGGCGTACCGCGGTGTACGGGGGCGCGGCGGCATTGCTCGCCACGCACGCGGTCGCCACCGGCCTGGCCCGGCCGGTCAGCACGGTCTGGGTACTGGCGACGCTGATCGTCGTCGGCGCCGCGCTGGCGGCCCGGGGGCGGACGGGGAACCGCCCGGTCGGCGCGGTCGCCACCGCGGCGGCCCTGGTCGCGGTGCCCGGCCTGGCGGCGGCGGTGGCGGCGTTGGTTGACGCGCCCGTTCTGGGGTCGGCCGCGGCCGGCCTGGTCCTGGCGACCGTCGCGGTACTCGTGACAAGCCGCTGGTCGCCTGACTACGCGACAGCCGGGGCGGTGGCGGTACACCTGGCCGGCGCCGGTACCACCGTCGCGGCGCTCACCGGCCCGACCCGGCCGTTCGGCGTGTACGCGGCGCTGGCGCTGCTCGGCGACGTGGTCGCGATCGTGGCCGTCCGGCCGGTGCTACGGCGCACGACCTGGGCGTTGCCGGTATTCGCCGCCCTCGCCACGGTGGCCGGCGGGCCGGCGCTGGCCGCCGTCGTCCCGGCCACCTGGTCGCTGCTCGCTGGGCCGTACGCACAGCTCGGCTCCGTCTGGTCCGGGCACCCGGTCGCACTGTCCGAACTGGACGGCGGGTACGCCTTGGCCCCGGCTGCGGCCGGGCTGGCACTGCTGACCGTGGCACTGCTCGCGACGGTCCGCTGGTGGCGGCCGGCGATGGTCTGGGCGACCCTGCCCGGGGTACCCGCGATCCTGGTCACCGCCGCCGCATCGCACGCGCCCTGGCCGACAGTACCGGCGCTGAGCCTCGCGCTCGGTCTCGGAGCGGCGCTGGCCTGGGCGCTGTCCGGGCGGTTCCCCGCGCTCGCCGGGGTCGCGGTGGTCGCCGCCGGCGCCGGCCTGGCCGGGGCGCTGGCGACGAAGCCGGCCACGCTGACCGCGCTCGGCGCGACGCTCGTGGTCGCGGTGGTGTGCGGGGTGGCGGGGCGCGGGACGGCCGCTCGGGCGTCCGGTTGGCTGGTCGGCGTCGCCAGTACGGCCGCCCTCGCGCTGGCCGGCGCGCTCGCCGCCGACCTGGCCGTACGCTGGGCCGCGCTGTGGGTACTCGGTGCCGGGGCGGTGGCGCTCGCCGCGAGTGCCGGGCTGTATCGACCCCGGCCGGGCGAGGCGCGGATCGTCGAGGCCGCCGCGCACGCGACCGCGGTGGTCGCGCTGCTGCTGACGATCGGCGCGATCCGGTACACCGCGACGGTCTGCACGCTGTGGGGCATAGCGCTCGGTCTGCGGGCGCTGTGGCCCGCCCAACCGGCCGCGGTTCGCCGGACCCGGGTGGCCGTCGCGTTGGGCGCGGAGCTGATCGCGTACTGGCTGATCCTCGTCGCCGGTGGCGTGACCCTGCTGGAGGCGTACACGCTGCCCGCCGCCGGGGTGGCGCTGGCGGTCGGCTGGCTCGCCGCGCGTACCCGGCCTTCGTTGCACAGCTGGTCGGCTTACGGCGCGGGCCTCCTCGCCGGCTTCGGGCCGAGCGTGGTGACGCTGCTCGTCACCGGGACGGGCGAGCCGACCCGCCGGCTGGGGATCGGTGTGGCGGGTGTGCTCGTGGTGGTGGCCGGCTCGATCCGGCGCCGGCAGGCCCCGGTCGTGATCGGTGGCGCCGCGCTGGTCGCCGTCGCGGTACACGAGATCGCGCTGGTGTGGGACCTGCTGCCGCGCTGGATTCCGCTGGCCGCCGGTGGCCTGCTGCTGGTCGGGCTGGCCATGACATACGAGCGCCGCCGCCGCGACATGGCCCGCCTCCGCGAATCGCTCACCCGCATGCACTGAGCCCACCCCTGACCTCGTCGATCTAGGAAGAATGGTGGCCCGAATCGGGCAAAGCACCCACCATTCGTCCTAGATCGACGAGGTTCAGGTCCCCGTTACGGGGGTCAGCGTTACCAGGGTGGCGGTGTGGGCGGGTATCGAGATCGTCAGGTCGCTGCCACTCACGGTGACCGGGGTGGTTTCGGTGCCGGCGAACGTGCCGGCCTTGCCGACGAAGTGGCCGCCGAGCTTCAGGCCGGTGGTCGCGTTCAACGCCGGGCCGGTCAGCGACAGTTGGGTGCCGGCGGTGTACGTGCCGCCGAGGTGCACCGTGGTCGTGGCCGCCGTGGAGCCGTTCACGTTGACGAGTACCAGGCGCAGCCGGGTGCCGTTGCGGATCGCGTACGCGCGGAGTTGCGCCAGATTGCTGTTGTCGACCTTCTGGAAGTTGCCGGTGCCGACCTGCTGGAGCATCAGCAGCCCGTAGTACTCGGGGCGGGCCTGCAACCTGCCCGCCGCAGCGTCGGCGTCGGTCGCCGCGCAGAACGGGGTGTACGCCTTGTACAGCGGCTTCGGCGCGCCGCACCTGGCGATCGCGCTGTGGAAGTACATGCCTTTCACGCCGGTCTGGGCGACGTTCAGCTCGTTGTCGATGGCCCACAACGCCGAGGCGTACGTGTCGCTGACGCCGTCCTTGCCCTCGCAGGACACCGAGTTGGCCTCGTCGAGCAGCCCGGGCACGCCGAGCTTGGCCGCGTTGTCGGCGAGCAACTGGGCGCGGGCCTGCTCGCCGCTGCGGTACGACGTCGACAGCAGCGAGGAGATGGTGACCGTGTCGGTCTTCGCGCAGGCCGGGTAGTAGTGCGTGGTCAGCGCGGCGATGTCGACGCCGGCCGCCTGCTCCCGCGAGGTGAAGTCGTTGAGCCAGGTCACGGCCGCGGTGACCCGACCCGGCGAGGGCCCGATCACCTTGACACCGGGCGCCGCGGCGGAGATCGCCGCACGGTACGCCTGGAAGTCGGTGAAGTACTGGGCCGGCGAGTAGTTGGTGTAGTAGTTGGGCTCGTTGCCGACCTCGATGCCGATCAGGTTCGACCCGAGGACCTGTGCCGCGTGCGCCGCCTCGTCGGCGGCGCGCTTCGCGTCCGGGTGCCTGAGGTTGACCCCGTAGATGACCTTCCAACCACTGTTCTGTACCAGCGTGCCGAGACGGTCCAGGTCGGCCGGGGTGACCGTGGCGACCGCCCAGCTCGGCGCCTTCTCCCCGGTCGAGGTCCAGAACGTGGTGTCGACGAAGTTGCCGCCGAAGCGCACCACGCCGGGGCCGAGGGTCTTCATGTACTGGGCCAGCGTGCCGGCCGACAGCGGGGTGCCGGCGAGCACGTTCTTCTCGAACGACAGGCCGACGTAGTCGTCGCGTAGCTCGGCGCCGTTGCCCGGGTGCACGGTGACGGTCACCGACGTGGCGGCGGACGCGGGCAGTGTGGTCGCGACGATTCCGGCGGCGGCCGCGAGGGTCACGGCGGCGAGCAGTCCAAGACGGCGATATCTGGTCACGGTGACTCCTAGGCGCGGTGATGGCACGGTGACTCCTAGGCGCGGTGACGGCATGGTGACGGCACGCGACGCTACCGCCGCCCCACACAGACAGTCAACGACGTCTATCCATCGATACGTCCGATGTGTGACTCGTTGAGGTGGGGTTTCGCCCGATTGATCCGGCCGATCGGCGCACAGATATCCGATGAAGGGAGGAGCCGACGCGGAGGTTCAGCGCCAGCCGACGTCGATGCGCTGACCCCGCTCGTCGAAGAAATGCAGCGCTTCCATGCGTACCCGTACCGCCAGCGGCGTGCCGTGGCTGAGGGCCGGGTAGGGAGCCAACCGGACGGCCAGCTCGGCCGGCCGGCGGTGGTGCCGCCCGCCGTCGGCGAAGACCCGCGAGTCGTCCTGCTGGTGGCCGTTCTTGCGGTTGTCGGTGATCGTCGCGGTGTGGCCGCCGCCGGTGTCGGAGTCCGCCGCGCCGGCCCGACCGGTGATGCGGCCGACCAGGCGGCGCAGGCCGCTCTGGAACGCGGGGTTGGGTGGGGCGGTGCCGGCCATCTCGTCGACGACCACCGCGGTGGCGCCGATGTCCAGGAACGCGAGCGACTCGTGCCCGTGGTGCTCCAGGTAGCGCACCCGGCCCCGGATCACGTCGCCTTCGGTGGTGCTGACCACCGGGATGAGGGCTTCGGCGCGGACCCCGACGACGATCCGCTCGCCGTGGAAGTGCGCGACGTGCCGGGCACGCAGGTCGTTCCACGGCAGGTAGAGGGTCTGGTCGCCGATGTGCAGCGCGACGTGCCGGTCGAGGTTGACGTAGACCTGGGCTTCCAGCAGGTTCATCCGGGGACTGCCGAGGAACGCCGCGACGTACAGGGTGGCCGGTCGCCCGTACACCTGGGTTGGTGTCCCGACGTCTTGGAGCACCCCCTGGCGCATGATCGCGACCCGGTCGGCCATGGTCAGTGCCTCAGCCTGGTCATGCGTGACGTACACGCAGGTGACGCCCAGTTCGCGGACCAGCCCGGAGATCTCCGCGCGCAACTCGGCACGCAGACCGCTGTCAAGGTTGGAGAGTGGCTCGTCCATGAGGAACAGGCCCGGGCGACGGACGATCGCCCGCCCCATCGCGACCCGCTGGCGCTGACCGCCGGACAGCTGCGAGGGCTTGCGTTCGAGCACGTCACCGATGCCGAGCGCGCTCGCCACCTGCGCGACCTGCTCGGACCGGGTGCCGTGCTCCACACCGGACAGTCGGAGTGGGAAGCCGATGTTGTCGCTGACGCTCATGTGAGGGTAGAGAGCGAAGTCCTGGAAGACCATCGCGACCCGCCGTTCCCGGGGCGGGAGCTCGTTGGCCGTCTCACCGTCGAGCAGGATGGCGCCGCTGGTGGCGTCTTCGAGGCCGGCAATCATGCGCAAGATGGTCGATTTGCCGCATCCAGACGGGCCGAGGAGCACCATGAACTCGCCAGCCGTCACGTCCAGGCTTACGTTGTCGACGGCGACGGTGCCGTCTGGGAATACCTTCGTTACATCCTTGAGCGCGACGGTAGTCACCGTCACCTCCGCCCCACGGTCACTTCAGCGGAAACGTTCCCACACCCCGGCATGACTGTGACTAAGCCCATCGCTCGCGCCTATCGGGTAAACGTCCCATGTGCGCGTTGTGACCGGGGCATTACAGCTTCCTAGTCTTTAGACGATGGCCAATGTCCTGTTCTGTGCCGGTATCATGGGGCCGCGAAATTGATCGTGATCGACGTGTACCCCAGTGAACGCAGCAACCGTCAAGCATCTTGCGAGTGTTCTCCTCGGCCCGCTGCGCCAGCTCGCTGTCCTTGGCCGCATCGGTGATCTTCTGCTCGCCGAGCTGGTACAACTGCTGAAGCTTGTTCGGGTCGTTCGAGAACACGTCGCCGAGGTGGTTGAGCACGCCCTTCTGCTGCGCGAAGACGTAGCTCTTGTCGTGATCGATGCTCGGCTTGTTGAGCTGCGGGGCCGGCAGCTTGATCTGGACCGTCTTGTGGTCGGCCGACTCCTGGATCGCGCCCTGCCCGATCGAGCCGAAGTCCACGTACGCCTCGACGCTGCCGGCCGCGACGAACAGGGTCCGGTCGTTGACCAGGAAATCCGGGATGTACTTCTTGTCGTTCTGCACGTCGACGATCACCTGGAAGTTGCCCTGCGCGGCCACGAACCGGCTCATGTCCTGGATGGACTTGAGCAGCGCCGGCTGGCTGCGGTCGGTGGTCCGGCTGCCGAACGGGTTCTTCAGGTGCGGGAGGACGCCGATCGCGGTCATGCCGAGCACGATCGCGACGACCACGGCCAGCGTCGCCATGAGGAAGAAGAGGCCACGGAGGACCCCGCCACCGGTACGGATGACGATCGGCCCCTGCGGTGGCGCGGAGTCGGGGCGCGGCAGGGTGTCGTAGTCGTCGCCGCTGTCACCGCGGCCGGGCCAGCCGGTGCCGGTGTCCTGCTCATGCTCACCGGCCCTGCCGGCGGGCAGCTCAGCCGTCGGGTACGGGTCGCCGACCGACCCCGGGGCCGCCTTGCCCCGTTCGAAGCGCCTGGTCTCGTTCTCCTGGGCCATGGGTGCGCTCCCTCATTCGTAGCTCTCCCCCACACCCCGGGGTACCCAGCGTGCATGATCGATACAACAAAAGGTCGTCAGGTGAACGCCGACAAGCCGGTCAGCTGCTGTCCGATGACGAGCTGATGGATCTCCGAGGTGCCCTCGTAGGTCAGCACCGTCTCCAGGTTGGCCGCGTGCCGCATCACCGGGTACTCGCCGCTGATCCCGTTGGCGCCGAGGATCGTGCGGCACTGCCGGGCGATCGCGAGCGCCTCCCGCACGTTGTTGAGCTTGCCGACGCTGACCTGCTCGGGCGTGAGGTTGCCAGCGTCGGCGCGGCGGCCGAGGTGCAGCGCCAGTAGGTACCCCTTCTGCAACTCGACCGCGGAGTCGGCGAGCTTGGCCTGGGTGAGCTGGAAGCCGGCGATCGGGCGGCCGAACTGCTCCGGCTGGTCGCGTAGCCGATCGCGGTGTGCAGGCAGTCCCGGGCCGCGCCCAGCGCGCCCCAGACGATGCCGTACCGCGCCTCGGTCAGGCAGGACAGCGGCGCCTTCAGCCCACGCGCGTCGGGCAGCACCGCGTCGGCCGGCAGCCGCACGTCGTCGAGCACCAGCTCGCCGGTCGCCGAGGCGCGCAGCGACAGCTTGTGCCGATCACGTTCGCCGTCACTCCCGGCTCGTCCATCGGCACGACGAAGCCGTTGATCCCCTCGTCGGTCCGCGCCCAGACCACGGCCACGTCGGCCACCGGCGCGTTGGTGATCCACATCTTGGTACCGCTGAGGATCCAGTCGGCGCCGTCGCGGCGGGCCCGGGTCGTCATCGAGGCCGGGTCGGAACCGTGGTCGGGCTCGGTCAGCCCGAAACAGCCGATCGCCTCGCCGGCTCGCCATCGCGGGCAGCCACCGCTGCTTCTGCTCCTCGGAGCCGAACCGCCAGATCGCGTACATGGCGAGCGAGCCCTGGACGCTGACCAGGCTGCGGATCCCGGAGTCGGCCGCCTCCAGCTCCAGGCAGGCCAGCCCGTACGCGACCGCGCTCGCGCCGGCGCAGCCGTACCCGGTCAGGTGCATGCCGAGCAGGCCGAGCGCGGCGAACTCCTTGGCGAGGTCGCGCACCGGCAGGTCACCGCGCTCGTACCAGCCGGCCACGTGCGGGCGGACCCGGTCGTCGACCAGCCGGCGCACCACGGCGCGGATCTGCAGTTCCTCCTCGGAGTGGAGGGAATCGACGTCGATCAGGTCCAGCGGGGTCGTCCGGTCGGCCATCCCTAAACGTTAGACCTGAAGCTGGAGCACCCTGGCGTGGATCGAGGTGCGCTGCTGCAGCGCCGCGCGCAGCGCCCGGTGCAGGCCGTCCTCCAGGTAGAGGCCGCCCTGCCACTGGACGACGTGCGGGAAGAGGTCGCCGTAGAACGTCGAGTCCTCGGCGAGCAGCCGGTCGAGCGCGAGCTCCCGCTTGGTGGTGATGAGCTGGTCGAGCCGGACCGGTCGGGGTGGGATTTCGGCCCACTCCTTCATCGTCTTCCCGTGGTCAGGGTACGGTCGCCCCTCCCGCACCGCTTTGAAGATCACGGCGGCTGCACCCCTTCCCCCCGAACTCTGCGGACGCTGATCGTCCAGAACGCCTCTTCCAGAACGCTGCCAGCCTAGCGACCGGATACGACGACTGAATTTCGCGGAGATCCGGAAACAAATGTCGGCTTCTTGATTGTCGGGTTCAGTACCCGGCGCCCCACCTGCCCCGATGCACCACGTCGGCGACCTCGCGCCGGCCCCGGCGCAACGACGGCGAGGGCCGATCGGGAGCGCGATAGCCGATCGTGATGGCGCCGATCGGGATGTACTCGTCGGGTACGCCGAAAGCCTTCCGGAATTCCCGGGATGGTCCCCGGGGATTCCGAAGAAACATGCGCCCAACCCTTCGTCCACGGCACCGAGCAGCATGAGCAGGCTCGCGAAGCCGGCGTCGATGTGCCAGTACGGCACCGGCCAGCGGTGCTCGTCCCGGTCGGTCCAGCCCTTGTCGGCCTCGGCGTACCGGTCCAGGTAGATGTCCCGGTTGGACAGCGGTACCACGATCACCGGCGCGTTCTTCATCCCGTCCAGCCAGGACGACCCGGCCAGGTCTTTCGGCGACGTGGCCGTCCAGAAGGTCTCCCGGTCGGCCCGGTCGTCGAGGACCAGGAACCCCCAGCCCTGGGAGAAGCCGGCCGAGGGCGCGTGCACCGCGTACCCGAGCAGCCGGTCGACCACCTCGCGCGGCACCGCCCGGTCCGGGTCGTAGTTGCGCACCATCCGCCGCCGATACACAACATCCTCGTACTCCACCGCGTCGTCACCGCCGATCTAGGAAGAATGGTGGCCGACTTACCTGTTTCGTCCCACCATTCGTCCTAGATCGACGAGGTGGGCGGGGCGAGGGAGGGGCGGATGCCCCAGCTGCCGGGCCAGGATTGGCCGGGGGCCAGGATGACCAGGTCGCGGCCGGAGCGGAACGCGTCGGGCGGGCAGGTCATCGGCTCGATGGCGACCGACTGCCGGTGGCGGGCCGGTGCAGCGTGTCGCTGGTGAACACCTGCCACCAGTTGAACCGACCGTCGGCCCAGACCGCGACGCCGCGCCCGTCCGGGGCGGTCAGGGTCACCGCCGAACCACCGTCCGGGCCACGGTCCAGGTCGCCGAACGCGGTGTCGAGCACGTGCGTGCCGATGCCCGCGGCTCGGTGAAGTCGTACTCGCCGCCGGCCACCTTCGCCGCGCCGATCGGCAGCAGCCGGCCGTCGACCAGCAGCCGGGATCGGGCCGGGAGGTGCAGCGGCAGCTCGTCGACCGGACGCCGGGCACCCGCACGTACGGGTGCGCGCCCAGCCCGAACGGGCACGGCTCGTGGCCGGCGTTGGTCGCCTCGTGCTCGGCGCGCAGCCCGTCCGGCCCGACGCGTCCAGGTGGTCCGCAGCGGCAGCGGCCACGGGTAGCCGGGCTGCGGGACCAGGTCGAGCTCGACCGTCACCGGTCCGCCGGAACTGGCTCGACCAGCCGCCAGCGCTCCCAGTTGACCAGCCCGTGGATCGCGTTGTGCCGGGCCGGCTCGGTCAGCGCCAGCTGGTGGACCTCGCCGCCGAACGTGTACCGGCCGTCCCGGATCCGGTTCGGCCACGGCGCCAGCACCTGGCCGGCGCTGACCGGGCAGATCTCGTCCACCGGCGTACCCGTAGAGAACGTCAGCGCCGCCCGCGCGTAGGCTCGCGCAGGCCGCCGCCGACCTCGACCACGACGGCCTCGTGGCCCCCGGATTCGATCGTCCACTGTGCGCCGGAGGGAGGCGGTGCGGTTCCATGCCGTGACGATATACGGCCGCGTCACCGCACGGTGTACCGCCGCAACGCCGGGAACACGACGCCGAGCAGCAGCGCGACCACCGCCGCGGCGAGTCCACCGCCGACCCAGTCCGCGGTGAGCCCCAGGCCGCGCCATCAGCCCGGCGCGCAGGTCGCCCAGGCGCGGCCCGCCGGCGACCACGGCCGTGAACACGCCCTGCATCCGCCCGCGCATCTCGTCCGGCGCGTACGTCAGCAGCATGGTCTGCCGGTAGACCGCGCTGACCAGGTCGGCCGCGCCGCCGACGGCGAGCAGCAGCACCACGAGCCACAGCCGCGGGCCAGTCCCGCGGCGGCCACCGCGACGCCCCCACACGAACACGGCGACGATCAGTGCCACCCCCTGCCGGCGGACCCGGCCGATCCAGCCCGAGGTGAGCCCGGCGACCACCGAGCCGATCGCGATCGCGCTGAACAGCCAGCCCACCGCGCCGACGCCCCGAACCGCTCGACGGCGACCTCCGGGAACAGCGCCCGCGGCAGGGCCAGCACCATCGCGGCGATGTCGACGGCGAACGACAGCAGCAGCACCGGCGTCCCGGCCAGGTACCGCAGCCCGAAGAGCACGTCGGGCAGGCGCCCGCTGCTCGACCGGAGGTTTCGGGCGGCAGCGCGGGCAACCGGAGCGCCGCCCACAGCACGACCGTGAACAGCACCGCGTCGACGGCGTACGCGGTCGCGATCGGAAACCGCCCGACCAGTACGCCGGCGCCGAGCGGGCCGGCGACGCAGGCGACGTTGCTCATCGTGAAGTTCAGAGTGTTGCCGGAGGCAACCTCAGCCGCCGGAATCAGCCGGGGCATGATCGCCGAGCGGGTCGGGGTACTGATCGCGAACGCGGTCGACTGCACCGCCACCAGCACCAGCAGCAGCACCCGGCTGCCCACGTGGAGCAGCGCCTGGGTGAACAGCGCCAGCGTGGTCGCCCACATCAGCAGCGAACTGGCCAGCAGCACGACCCGGCGGTCCATCGCGTCGGCGACCGCACCGCCCCAGAGCGCGAAGATCAGCAACGGGATGCAGGCCGGCGATCCCGAGCTACCCGACCCAGGCGGAGGAGTGGGTCATCGCGTACATCTGGACGGGAACGGCCACGGCGGTGAACTGGTAGCCGAAGAAGGCGACCGCCGACCCGACGAACAGCCGCCGGTACGCCCCGTGCCGCAGCGGCCGGACGTCGATCGCGTGCCGCGCCAGGCGCCCCTTGATCGTCACAACTTCCCGGAAGTTGGGGTCTCCGGGTACGTCTGAGGCCACTGTTTCCGGGAAGTTGTGCCGATCTTGGGAGGATCGGGTCACGGGGCGAGTCTCTCGATCAGCCAACCGGACTCGGCGCGACGGTACCTCAGTCGATCATGCAGCCGGCTCGCCCGGCCCTGCCAGAACTCCACGGTCTCCGGTATTACCCGCAATCCGCCCCAGTGCTCGGGCGCCGGCACCGGGGCGCCTTCCGGCCACCGCCCGGCCATCTCCCGCCAGGCGTCGTCAAGCTCCGTGCGCGATCCGATCACCGCCGACTGCGGGCTGGCCCAGGCACCGAGCCGGGCACCCCGCGGGCGTACCGCGAAATACGCCTCCGTCTCGGCGCGCCCGACCTTCTCGACAGGTCCGCAAACCACCACCTGCCGGCGGATCGCGAACCAGGGAAAGACCAGACTCGCGTACGGGTTGGCCAACGCTTCCCGGCCCTTCCGGGACGTGTAGTTCGTGAACAGCGTGAACCCGCGCGCGTCGTACCCCTTGAGCAGGACCGTCCGGGCGCTGGGCCGGCCCCCGGCATCGGCCGTCGCGAACACCATCGCGTTGGGTTCGGGAAGCTCGGCGGTGATCGCGTCGGCGAGCCAGTGCCCGAACTGGGTGAGCCAGTCCGGCGCCATCTGGGCCTCGTCGAGCCCGTGATCGGCGCCGGGACCGGCCAGGTACTCCCGCCGCATCCGCGCAAGATCGGTGTCGTCTGCCGGTGTGCTGGGTGTCACGCCGTCAACCTTCCGTCATCCCCTCGACATACGTGAAGATGTGTCACACGAAACACAGTTACGCGAAGGTTTCCTCGCGTCAGCCCCACCTTCGAGTGAAGATGGCACGAAGGGCTACTCGGTGGTAGCAGCGTCATTGGAGACGTAGGAGAGAACAATGTCCGATTTCAAGCCCGGGCTGGAAGGCGTAATCGCCTTCGAAACCGAAATCGCCGAGCCCGACAGAGAAGGTGGCGCGCTACGGTACCGGGGGGTCGACATCGAGGACCTCATCGGCCAGATCTCCTTCGGCAACGTGTGGGCCCTGCTGGTCGACGGCAAGTTCGGCCCCGGCCTGCCACCGGCCGAGCCGTTCCCGCTGCCGGTGCACTCCGGCGACATCCGAGTCGACGTCCAGTCCGCGGTCGCCATGCTCGCGCCGTACTGGGGGCTCGGCCAACTGCTCGACATCGACGACGAGCAGGCCCGCGAGGACCTCGCCCGGGTCAGCGTGACCGCGCTGTCGTTCGTGGCGCAGGCGGCCCGCGGTCTCGGCCTGCCCGCCGTCCCGCAGAAGGAGATCGACAAGGCGCAGACCATCGTCGAGCGGTTCATGAAGCGCTGGCGGGGCGAGCCCGACCCGCGCCACGTAAAGGCCGTCGACGCGTACTTCATCTCGGCCGCCGAGCACGGCATGAACGCCTCCACGTTCACCGCCCGCGTGGTCGCCTCCACCGGCGCCGACGTGGCCGCCTGCATCTCCTCGGGCATCGGCGCGCTGTCCGGTCCACTGCACGGGGGCGCGCCGTCGCGGGTGCTCGGCATGCTCGAAAACGTCGAGCGTACGGGCGATGCCGTCGGGTACGTGAAGGGTGTCCTCGACCGCGGCGAGCGGCTGATGGGCTTCGGTCACCGGGTGTACCGGGCCGAGGACCCGCGGGCCCGGGTGCTCCGGCGCACCGCCCGTGACCTGGGCGCTCCCCGGTACGAGGTGGCCGAGGCGCTGGAGAAGGCCGCCCTCGAGGAGTTGCACGCCCGCCGCCCCGACCGGGTACTCGCGACCAACGTCGAGTTCTGGTCGGCCGTGGTGCTCGACTTCGCCGAGGTACCCCCGCACATGTTCACCTCGATGTTCACCTGCGCCCGGGTGGCCGGGTGGAGCGCGCACATCATGGAGCAGAAGGCGCTCGGCCGGCTCGTGCGGCCCTCGGCCCGCTACATGGGGCCCGGCCCGCGCAAGCCCAATGACGTCGAGGGATGGGACGGAGTTCCGCACGGGGCCTGATCCGACCGTACTCTCGTTGGGTGGCGAAGGAGCGACCCCAGCCCGCCGACCCTGGGGAGGATGAGGACCAGGGCAGTTGGCTCCTGCGCAGCGGCGGGGCCTGGGTGTTCGCGCTCGCCCTCTGGCTCGCCGGCATCGGCGGCACCGTGGTCTTCGCCCGCGACGGCGCAGAGGTGGCGACGGCCCGGTGGTTCGGCACACCGGGCACCGTGACGATCGACACATGCGCGCACACCAAGAACTACGCGCTGTGTTACGGGCCGTTCCAGGCCACCAACGGATCGATCAAGATCAAGCGACTTGAGCTACGGACCCTCCACCACGACCAGCCCGGGCGGCAGGAGAAGACCTGGCTGCGCAGCCGGTCGGCGACGCACGCCTGGGCGAGCGACGTCAACCCGTGGACCCAGCTCATCCCGGTGCTCCCGTTCGCGCTGCTGGGCATCGTCCAGACCGGGTGGCTCGCGCTGAGCTGGCGGGCCTGGCGACGCCGGCGGCGGCTGCGCAAGCGCCAGCCGGCGCTCGGCCCGCCGCCAGGGCCGCCACCGACGACGGCGCCGGTTTCGCCGCCGGCGTCCCCGCCACCCGTGCTCACCGCCGACGTCGCGCCGACGGCCGCGTACCCGCTGCTCCCGCCCGGCCCGTATCCGCCGGCGCCGACGACGGGCGGCCACCTGCCGCCCGGTTTCCCGAACCTGCCGGCGCCGGCCGCGGTGTACCCGCCCGAGCCGGCCGGGACATACCCGACCGCCGGGTACATGCCCGCCACCGGTCGGGCCCAGCCGCCCGGCGGCCCCGAACGACCGGCACCGGGCGTATACCGTTCCCGGCCGCCCCAGGTCGAGTTCACCCAGCCACCGGCCCGGCGCCCGCCGGCCACGGCACCCACCGACCGGCCCGGAAACCGGATCGGCGACCGGCCCGGCAACCAGTTCGGCGACCGGCCGGGTGCCGAGGATGAGCGTCGGGCCGGATGGGAGGATCGACAGGAACCGGCGTCGCCGCCGGACCAGTTCGCACCGCCAGCGCCACCGCTACGAGCCCGTCGCCCACACCGGGAGAGACCAGAACATGGCTGACATTCGCATTCCTGATGAGATCAAGCCCGCCGACGGCCGGTTCGGCTGTGGGCCGAGCAAGGTTCGTCCGGAGGCGGTCGAGGCGCTCGCCGGCGTCTCCACCACGTACCTGGGCACCTCGCACCGCCAGAAGCCGGTCCGCGACCAGGTGGCGCGGCTACGGCGCGGGCTGGCCGAGCTGTTCTCGCTGCCCAGCGGGTACGAGGTGGTGCTCGGCAACGGTGGCACCACGGCGTTCTGGGAGGTCGCGGCGTTCTCGCTGATCCGCGACAAGGCGCAGTTCGCGAGCTTCGGGGAGTTCGGCGCGAAGTTCGCCAAGGCGGTGCAGGACGCGCCGTTCCTCGCCGAGCCCACGATCTTCACCACCGACCCCGGCTCCGCCCCGGCACTGCGGGCCGAGGAGGGCGTCGACGCGTACTGCACGCCGCACAACGAGACCTCGACCGGCGTGGCGGTGCCGGTCCGGCGGGTCCCGGGTGCCGCTGACGACGCGCTGATGCTGCACGACGCCACCTCGGGCGCCGCCGGCCTGGAGGTCGACCTCACCGAAACCGACGCGTACTACTTCGCGCCGCAGAAGTGCCTCGGCTCCGACGGTGGGCTCTGGATCGCGCTGCTCTCGCCCGCCGCCCTGGACCGCGCCACCGAGATCAAGGGCTCCGGGCGGTACATTCCGGCGTTTCTCGACCTGGTCACCGCCATCGAGAACGCACGGCTGGAGCAGACATACAACACCCCGGCGCTCGCCACGATCTTCCTCGCCGCCGAGCAGGTCGACTGGCTGCTGGCCAGTGGCGGCCTGGCGTGGGCGGCCAAGCGCACCGCCGAGAGCGCGGCCATCCTGTACACCTGGGCCGAGCAGTCCGACGTCGCGACGCCGTTCGTTCTCGACCCCGGGCTCCGCTCGAACGTGGTCGGCACCATCGACTTCGTCGACGAGGCCGACGCCGCCGCGATCGCGAAGGTGCTCCGCGCCAACGGCATCGTCGACACCGAGCCATACCGGAAGCTCGGCCGCAACCAGTTGCGGGTGGCCATGTTTCCAACCGTCGATCCCGCTGACATCGAAGCGCTGACCCGGTGCATCGATTTCGTGGTCGAACGACTCTGAGACACCACCCACCCGAAAAGGCGAACGAATCGCGGCGCGGCATCCGCGGTACCCGCTAGGGTGACGCGTACTGTGTCGAGGACGAGCGTCGCCTGGTGCGTGCTCACGGGTGGACGGAGGCAAGGGATGCGGCCGGTTCGGTTCGTCGCCCTCTCCGAGGATGGTCATGCGCTGGTGCTCGCCGACGAGGTCGGGCGCCTGCTCGCCCTCCCGGTCGACGACCGGATCTCGTCGGCCATGCGCATCGAGCGCGCCGGGGGTGGCGCCGCGACCGCCGTGGTCCACCACGATGTCTCGGCATCCTCGTCGCTGTCTCCCCGCGACATCCAGGCCCGCATCCGTTCCGGTGAATCGGCCGACGACGTGGCCCGGGTCGCCGGGGTGCCGGTCGACCGGGTGCTGCGTTACGCCGGCCCGGTGTTGCAGGAGCGGGCCATGCTCGCCCAGCACGCCCGCCGCACCAAGCTGAAGACCTCGGACAAGGGCGCGTCGCTCGCCGAGGTCGTCGACGCCCGGCTGGCCCAGCACGGCATCGACGCGGAAAAGATCTCCTGGGACGCCTACCGGCGCGACGACGGCACCTGGCGGATCGTCGCCACCTGGCCGAGCGGCAAGGCCACCGCGCAGGCGATCTGGGAGCTCGACAAGTCCCGCCAGCTGGTCACCCCGCACGACGACATGGCGCAGTACCTGTGCGCCGAGCGGCCGACCCAGATCCTCGGCCAGGACCCGCCGGCTTCGCCGCACGGGCCCGGGGAGTTGACGAGGGGCGGGCACGAGCCGATGCGGCCGGCCGCCGACACCGCCCGGCGCGAGTCGCGCCCCGGTCGTGGGCTCGGCCCGGATCCGATCCGTTCCGGCCGCGACGCCCTGCTCGCCACGCTCGACCGGCCGTTGGACGGTCCCGGCGGCCCCAGGGTCAGCCCGGCCGCCGCACCGGCCGCGGCCGTCGACCGCCAGCCGGTCCGGGGCGGCGCCGCGGCGCTGCTCGGCTCCCCCGGCTCGGCGTTCGAAGACGAGAGCGACAGCGCGAAGACGATCCCGGACGTGCCGTCGCTGGCCGTGCTCCGCCCGCGGCGGACCGCCCCGACGACCGGTGCCGAGCAGACCAGCGACAAGCCGCGCAAGCGCCTGCCGAGCTGGGACGACGTCCTCTTCGGCGGCGCGCCGGCCGCCCGCGAATCAAGCTGAGTTATCGGCGCTTCGCGCCGCGAAGCAGGCCAAGATCGGCACAACTTCCCGGAAGTCGTGGCCGTAGCCCCCTGCTGAGGCAACAACTTCCCGGAAGTTGTGCCAGGGAACGGTTAGAGGTCCCGCACGTCGATCGTGCGGTCCATGCGTACCGCCTCGGCGAGCCGGCGGTCGTGCGTGACCAGCAGCAGGGTGCCGCCGTACTCGTCCAGCGCCCCCTCCAACTGCTCGATCGCCTCGATGTCGAGATGGTTGGTCGGCTCGTCGAGTACCAGGCAGTTCACGCCCCGGGCCTGCAACAGGGCCAGCGCCGCGCGGGTACGCTCGCCCGGCGACAGCGACCGGGCCGGCCGTAGCGCCTCGTCCCCGGCCAGACGGAACTTCGCCAGCAGGGTACGGGTCTCGGCCGCGTCGGGCAGGGCGGCGATCCGGCGTACCACGTCGGCCACCGGTTCGCCGGTGTCGAACGCCCGGCGGCTCTGATCCAGCTCGCCGAAGACGACGGACGGGCCTACGTACCGGACGCCCGCGCGCAGCGGGAGCCGGCCGATCAGCGCGTCGACCAGGCTCGTCTTGCCCGTGCCGTTGGGGCCGGCCAGGCGCAGCCGCTCCGCCCAGCCCAGGCTCAGATCGAACGGCCCGAACGTGACGTCGCCCCGGGAGATCACCGCGTCCCGCAACTCCACCACGACGTCACCGGAGCGGGGCGCCTCGGCGATCGTCAGGCGCAACTGCCACGGCTCCCGGACGACCTCCGGCGCGTCGGCGTCCAGCCGCTCGATGGCCCGGCCGGTACGCGCCGCGCCGGCCGCCAGCCGCTGGGCGCCCTCGATCCGGCCGGCGCGGATGTTCTTGTCGTTGTCCGGGGCGTACCGGGGATTCGCCGCCCGCTGCGCACCGGCCCGGGCCCACTCGCGCTGCCGCCGGGCCGCGTCGACCAGCCGGGACCGCTCGGTCTCGTACCCCTCCCGGGCCTCCACCGCCCGCCGCCGGGCCGCCAGACGCTCGGCGACGTACGCGTCCCAGCCGCCCCGGTACTCGCTGACCCGGCGGGTGAACTCGTCGATCTCGACGATCCGGTCGACCGTGGCAGCCAGGAACGCACGGTCATGTGAGACCACCACGACCCCTGCGGGGGTACGCCGGACGTGCGCCTCCAGCCGGGCCAGCCCGTCGTCGTCAAGGTCGTTGGTCGGCTCGTCGAGCAGCAGGATGTCCGGCTGGGCGAGCAACACGGCGGCGAGTGCGAGCCGCGCCTTCTGGCCGCCGGACAGCGCCGAGGCGCCCCGGCCGAGCAGGTCGTCGGGGAGCCCGAGCTGCCCGGTCACCGTGGCCGCCCGCTCGTCCAGGTCGGCACCGCCCAGCGCGAGCCACCGCTCCAGCGCCGTCGCGTAGGCGTCGTCGGCGCCCGGCTCGCCGCCGGTCAGCGCCGCCGTGGCCGCGTCGAGCGCCGCGTGGGCCGCTGCCACCCCGGTCCGCCGGGCCAGATGGTCATGGAGCGTCTCCCCCGCGCGTACATCCGGCTCCTGGGCAAGGCGCACGACGGCGGCGGAGGCCGGCGCGCGGACGACGACCCCCGACTCGGGTGATAGCTCCCCGGACAGCACCTTGAGCAGCGTGGACTTGCCGACCCCGTTGGGCGCGACCACCCCGACCCGATTGCCGTCGGCCACGATCAGGTCGGCCCCGTCGAGCACGGCCCTGGCGCCGAATCCGACATGTACATCGCGGAGCGTGATCGAGGCGGGCACCGGTCCAGTCTGCTGACCCGGCGGCCCGCCGGCCAACGAATTAGGGTTCGAACCATGGAGTACACGCATCTCGGCCGCACCGGCCTGTCCGTGAGCCGGCTCTGCCTCGGCACGATGAACTTCGGCCCGGAGACCACCGAGCCGGACAGCCACGCTGTCATGGACCGCGCTCTCGACCACGGGATCAACTTCTTCGACACGGCAAACGTGTACGGCCGCAAGCCCGGCGAGGGGGTGACCGAGCAGATCATCGGCCGCTGGTTCGCCCAGGGCGGCGGCCGGCGCGACAAGGTCGTGCTCGCCACCAAGGTGTACGGCAAGATGAGCGACTGGCCCAATGGCCGGGGCCTGTCCGCGCGGCACATCGTGCGCGCATGCGAGGGCTCGCTGCGCCGGTTGCAGACCGACTGGATCGATCTGTACCAGATGCACCACGTCTCCCGGGACACGCCCTGGGAGGAGATCTGGCAGGCGATGGAGCTGCTGGTACAGCAGGGCAAGGTGCTGTATGTGGGTTCGTCCAACTTCGCCGGCTGGCATCTCGCCGCTGCGCAGGAGTCGGCCGCCCGGCGCGACTTCCTCGGCCTGGTCAGCGAGCAGTGCATCTACAACCTGATGACCCGCTACGTCGAGCTTGAGGTGGTGCCGGCGGCGATCGAGTACGGCCTCGGCATCATCCCGTGGTCGCCGCTGCACGGCGGCATGCTCAGCGGCGTGCTGCGCAAGCTGCGGGAAGGCAGCGGGGCGCGCTCCACCGAGGGCCGGTCCAGCAACGATCTGGAGGCCAAGCGCGAAACCATCGAAGCGTACGAGAAACTCGCCGCCGAACTGGGTGTCGACCCGGCCCAGCTGGCGCTGGCCTGGCTGCTGTCCCGTCCGGGCGTGACCGCGCCGATCGTGGGCCCGCGTACCCTCGAACAGCTCGACAACTCGCTGCGGGCGCTGGATGTCAAGCTCGACGACAGGACCCTGGCCCGGCTGGACGAGCTGTTCCCGCCGGTGGGCGACGGCGGGCCGGGCCCGGAGGCGTGGGCCTGGTAACCCTGCTAGCCGGTGAGCGGCACCTCGGCCAGCACGTCGTACGTCGGATGCGGCCCGAGGTGGCTGCGCATCAACTGGATCCGCTCCACCGTCCACTTCGGACCCTGGTACCCGTCGAGCAGCGCGAGGTCGCCGGCCAGCTCGTCGGCGGTGAGGCGGTCACCGGGGCGGGCGATCGTGAGGTGCGGCCGGAACTGCTTGTCGTCCCGTGGAAAGCGGGCCTTCCGTAGCTCGCGGCGCAGGTCGGCGGCGAGGTCGGTGAGCGCGCCGACGTCGCCGCGCAGGTCGGTCCAGAGGGTGGTGAAGCGGCCCCGGCCGAAGGTGCCCCCGCCCGCGATCCGGACTGTCGGCGCTGCGGTGCCAGCCTGCGCTGCGGTGCCGGCCTGCGCTGCGGTGCCGGCCTGCGCTGCGGTGCCAGCCTGCGCCGCGGTGCCAGCCTGCGCCACGGTGCCAGCCTGCGCCACGGTGCCAGCCTGCGCCACGGTGCCAGGCCGCGCCACGGTGCCAGGCCGCGCCACGGTGCCAGGCCGCGCCACGGTGCCAGGCCGCGCCACGGTGCCAGGCCGCGCCACGGTGCCAGGCCGCGCCACGGTGCCAGGCCGCGCCACGGTGCCAGGCCGCGCCACGGTGCCAGGCCGCGCCACGGTGCCAGGCCGCGCTGCGGTGCCGGTCGGCGCGGCGGTGGCCGTCGTGTTGCCGGCGCGCCAGGTTGCGACGGCCCGCTCGACCGCCTGCCGCGCCCTGTCGAGCGAGCCATCCGGAACCTCGCCGATGAAGGCGAGCGTGACGTGCCAGTGGTCGGCGGACGCGAGCCGGACCGAGTGGCCGCGCTCACGTGGCTGGCCGACGCTCAGCTTGCGCACCAAAGCGGCGAGGTCGTCCCGCGCCGCCGCTGGCGGGTATGCCGCGACGAACAGCCTCACCGCAGATCCTGCCGGCGCTCCACATTGGAGGATCCGACGATCAGGCCGGCGCGCTGGAGCGAGCCTTCCACCCGGACCCGCTCGATCTCCAGGTCGACGCCGCCCAGCTCGGCCAGATGCTCCTCGATGCCAAGCTCGCGGCTGGCGACGGTGAGCCGGTCGTCATAGGCGCGCTGAACGGCTGCCTGCCACACCGGGGAACGGTTGGCGATCTCGATCCGCTGCCGGCTGAGCCGGCGCAGGTCGGCGGCCACCCGCTGGATCGGCGGATCGCTCGGCTCGGACGGCTCGGACGCGGTCGCCCGGGTGATCGCACGGTCGAGCCGCGCGAACCGCCGCCGGTCGCGCCAGGACCTGCCGGGTAGCCGTCGCCGGCCGCGCAGCCGCCTGAGAATCATCCGCTCAACGCGCTCCACCACCACATCGGCGGAGGCGATGAGGACCAGCCAGCACGGCAGCGTCAGCAGCACCACGAACCCGGCAAGTATCGCGAGGAAACGCAACACCCCCACACTCCCGAGGCTAAGCCCGACCGTCAGCGATCGCCACCAATATGGACACGGTGACCCCCAATGTGTTATGGCAGCCGCTCAGACGGTGGCGGTCGCCAGCAGGCCACGCAGCTCGGTGACCGCCGCCTCGTCGCCGGTGATCTGCACCTGGTCGTCGCCGCCGCGCGCCCACAACCAGCGCAGCATCGTTTCGGGCGGGCCGAGCACGGTGGCGACTGGCGTGCGCTCGCCGGAGGTGTCCAGGTCGACACCGCCCGGGTTGGCCACGACCAGCCAGGACTCGTTGTCGGTGGCGACCCGCACCGCGCGCCCGGTGGCCCCCTTGAGCGCCGCCTCGAACTCCTCGGGCCAGCGGTGCGAGCCGTATTCGAGGAACACCGAGAGCACCTCGTCGATGCCGTCGACCGCGAGGTCGTCGGGGACCGGTGCGGAGTCCACGCCCTGCGCCAGCTCGCTGTCGATCCGGTGGATCACGGTTTCCTGGGCCATCCGCCTGATCCAGAACCCGACCGTCTGATCAGGCTCATACCAGGTATGAGCGGGATCGGTCGGACTGCGCTCGGCGAACTGCTCGGTGAGCGCCGCATAGGCCCGCTCAAGGAGTGGGATCGGCTCCTCCGCGGAGAAGTCGGGCGGCCAGGGATCGGGCGGCCGGCGCAGCCGGATGCACTCCACCTTGTGCAGATAGACCTCGGCCACGTGGCGCGCGAGATCGCTGACCACCCAGCCCGGACAGCTGGGCACCGACGCGGTCAGGTCGCGGGCGGCCACCTCACGCAGCCGCCCGTAGTCTGCCGCCAGACAGGTCAACAGGCGTGAACTCTCCATACCCGCGACCCAACCACATGGGTCCGACAAGAACCGGCGCTTTGCGCGCGGGCAGCGATGGCTACCGGGCCGCCGGCCGGATCGCCGGCACCCGGAAGTCGATCACGTGACCGTCCGGGGCCGGCTCGCGTACGTGGACGTGCGGGCGGGGGCGCAGGTGCAGCCCGATCTCCGCGTCCGCCCGGCGCAACTGGACCAGCCCGACCACCGTGCCGGCGAGCAGCGACGCCACGCCACCGATCCACATGCCCGACCGGGGGCCGTACTGCTCCGCCGCCCAGCCGATGATCACCGACCCGAACGGCGTCGTGCCGAGGAAGACCAGCATGTACAGCGCCACCACGCGGCCCCGGAACTCAGCGTCGGTGCCGAGTTGTACCCGCTGGTTGGCCGCTTGCGCGAAGTACATCATGAAGAACCCGGTCGGGATCAGCAGCAGCATCGCGACGAGGAAGCTGGGCGCGAACCCCACCAGCAACTCCAGCCCGCCGAACGCCAGGGCGGCGACCAGCACGATGTACACCGAAGGACGGCCGTGCCGGCCGCTTCCCGCGAGCGCCCCGGCCAGCGCGCCGATCGCCAACGACGTGGACAGCAGGCCGAACGACCGGGCGCCGGCGTGGAACACCGCGGTCGCGGTCACCGCCAGCGTCACCGGGAAGTTGAAGCCGAGCATGCCCACGATGAGCACCAGTACCATCGGCACGATCAGGTCCGGGCGGCGGCGGGTGTACCGCAGGCCGTCGATGATCCGGGCATTCCGCGCGGCGACCACGGCGGGCTCGGCCCGGTGCAGTTCCGCCGGCCGCATCCGGATCGCCGAGATCAGCGGCCCGATGCACATCACGGCGTTGGCCAGGAACACCGGACCGAGACCGAGCCAGCCGATGGCCAGGCCGGCGACCGACGGGCCGATGATCCGGGCCGAGTTGAACGTGGCGGCGGACAGCGCGAGCGCGTTCGGCAACAGATCGCGGCCGACCAGTTCGGACACGAACGACTGGCGTACCGGCGCCTCGATCGCGTTGATCACACCGGTGACGGCGGCCACCACGAAGACCTGCCAGAGCTGTACCACCCCGATCGCCACCAGGACTCCGAGTACCAGCGCCACGGAGGCGAACGCGGCGTTCACGGCGATGAGCAGCTTGCGCTTGTCGTACCGGTCGGCCAGCTTCCCCCCGTACAGCGTCAGCACCAGGATCGGCAGGAACTGGAGCGCGGTGACTGTGCCCAGCGCGGTGGCCCGCTGGTGGGAAAGCTGAAGCACCAGCCAATCCTGGGCGGTGAACTGCATCCAGACGCCGGTCAGCTTGACCAGTTGGCCGGTGGCGAAAAGCCGGTAGTTCCTGACTCGAAGTGATCGAAATATGTTGCTCAGCCCCGAACGCACTCTCGCGTGCGCCTCCTCCGCGGTTGTTCCCCTCGCGGCCCGGCCGAGAACGGTCAGGCCCTTGCTATCCGGTCGACGATCCGCACCGCCCGCCAGAGCGTTTCGCGCTCGTCCGTGTCGAGCGCCGCGATCTGGCGGCCCAGCCACGCGTCCCGGGCGCGGCCGTTCTTCGCGAGCACCGCCCGCCCCGATCGGGTAGTCGACAGGATCACCTGCCGGCCGTCGGTCGGGTGCGGGACGCGTTCCACCAGGCCCAGGTCCGTGAGCTTGCCGACGATCCTGGTCATGGTCGGCGGCTGCACCCGCTCGGCCTCGGCCAGCTCGCGGGGCGTGAGTGCGCCCGCGAGGTCGAGGCTGGTGAGCGCGGAGAGCTGGGTCTGGGTCAGCTCCCCGAGCGGCCTGGTCTGCCGCAGTCGCCGGTTCAGCCGGGCGATCACGTCGCGCAGCGAGGCGGCGATCCGTTCGCTCGACGCCGTGCGTACCGTCACGATAGTTAGCATACCTAATGAGCATAGCTAACGACTCGCCCTTGTGAGCGCGGTCACCCTTGTTCGAAGATTCACCGCGTACGCTCGACGCCGTGTCGACCAGCGAAAAGCCGGGCAGCGTCGAGCCGGACAGCGTAAAGCCGCTGGATCCGCCGATGGTGCCGTTCGCCGTCGGCGGCATCGTGATCTGGGCCGTCGCCGGGCTCGCGCTGCTGCCGTTCCGGGACACGCTCGAAGCCCACGGGCACGGCAACTGGCTGGCCATCTGCCTCGCCGGATTCCTCTGGGGATTCCCCGGCCTGGCCACGATGATCAGGCACGACGCCAACCGCCGCCGGCGGCGCGCCAACGGACCTAGTTGAGGGTCTCGACCTCGCTGTCGTCGTACACGGTCGGCAGCTCGTCCACCGCCGTGACCTGCTCGACCAGCACCTCGGAGTGCGCTCCGCAACCGTGGTCGACGCTGACGACCTGGCCGTCGTCGGCCGCGTACGCGTTCCCGCACACCCCGAACGCCTGCCGCAGCGTTCCCGCGAGCGGCAGGTAGAACCCGCAGCCGCCGCACCGGGCGGTGCGCGGCGCGGCCTGCGAGATCGGCGCGTCCGGGCCGTGGTCGCCGTCGTACCAGCGCTGCGCGGTATCCGACGCGGCCCTCGCGGGACATCACCCGGGGCCGGCCCAGGCCCAACTCCCAGGCGACCTCCTCGACCGCCGGATCGTCGGACAGCACGTACCCGGGGACCAGCCGCTCGTCGTCCGCCGTGGTCGGCAGCAGGTCGCCGACGCCGAGGTCGCCCGGGCGCAGCCGGTCCTGCCAGGGCACCCACGGTGGGGCCAGCAGCGCGTCGGGGCCGGGCAGCAGCGCGGTCTCGCACACGGTGACGTGCCTGCTGCGGGGCACCCGGGTCACGGTGACCGCCCAGCGCCACCCCCGGTACCCCGGCTGGAGGCAGTCGAAGAGGTGGGTGACCACCCGTTCGCCCTCGGCGATGGCGGACAGGTGCTCGCCGACGTGGTCCGGATCGACCTCGGACAGCCCGGAACGCGCCACGCCGACCGCATCGGCACACGTCTGATCGAGCCGCGGCGCTTTCGCCATCACTCCTGCCCTTGTCACGCGGCCATTCTTCCTCATCCGACCGGCATCCGAGGAACGCAGCGCGCGGAGGGAGCCGCCGGTCGCCGCGATGGGTCAGGATGGAGGGCATGTCGGTACTCCGCGCCCTCAGCCGCAGCCTGGCCATGACGGCGCTGGTCATCCAGCGGATGACCAGGGGCGGGGTGCGCACCAGCCGGTTCGTCGCCCGTAATGTCCTGGTGGCCCGGCAACGGGGTGGCGCCGGCGAGGCCGGCATGATGCGCCTGCTCGACCTGCACGCCGCCTCCTGCGCCGGCGACACGCTGGTCGCGATCGGGCTGGCCGGCACGATCTTCTTCAACGTGCCGGTCGGCGAGGCGCGCGGCCGGGTCGCGCTCTACCTGCTGGTCACGATGCTGCCGTTCGCGCTGCTCGCCCCGGTGGTCGGGCCGGTGCTCGACCGGTTCCGGCACGGCCGGCGGTACGCGCTGGCGCTGACCATGCTCGGCCGGGCCTTCCTGGCCTGCATGATCTCCGAGCACATCGACGGCTACGCGCTCTATCCGGCGGCGTTCGGCATGCTGGTGCTGTCCCGGGCGTACGGGGTGGCCCGCAGCGCCGCCGTGCCCCGGCTGCTGCCGGACGGCCTCGGGCTGTCCGAGGCGGGCGCCCGCGCATCGTCTTCGGCACGGTCGCCGGTGCGGTCGTCGCGCCGTTCGGGCTGGCCGCCGTCGGGCTCGGCGCCGCAGTGGCCGCTGCGGCTGTCGATGCTGGTGTTCGTGTTCGGCATGGTGTCGGCGCTGCGGCTGCCGCCACGTACCGACTCGCAGCCGCCGGAGGTCATCCCGCGCATCCTGCAACTGCCGGGCCACAAGGGCACCAAGGTCCTGTCCGGCCGGCTGGTGATCGCGACCCTCATCGGCAGCGCGACGCTGCGGGCCATCTACGGCTTCCTGACCCTGTTCCTGGCCTTCGCGATCCGGCTGCATGACCTGCCGACCTCACTGCTGGGCTGGAGGGTGCCGGCGACGACCGCGATCGGGCTGGTCGGCCGGCGCGCTCGGGCTCGGCACGTTCCTGGCCACCGCGGTCGGCACCCGGCTGCGCATCCACCGCCCGGCGCTGCTCCAGGCGGGCGGCATCCTGATCGTCACGGTCGACCGGCGATCGCCGCGGTTCTCGTGTACAACCTGCTGTTCGTCGCCGCTGCTCTGCCTGGTCACCGCCGTCGCCAGCGGCCTGGCCAAGCTGGCCGTCGACGCGGTGATCCAGGAGCGGCTGCCGGAACGGGTGCGGGCCAGCGCCTTCGCCCACTCCGAGACGCTGCTGATGTTCGCGTGGGTGACCGGCGGCGCGCTCGGCCTGATCCCGTTCAACGGCCGGCTCGGCCTCGGCGTGCTGGCCGGGTTCCTCGCCCTCGGGCTGGCCCGGGCGATCGTGGTCAGTGGCCGGCTGCGCAAGGAGCGGCTGCGCGGCGCGCCCGCGCCCGAGGACTTCCCCGACGGTCCCACCCAGGAGCAGCCGGCCGGCGGCCGGGAGCCGGTGACCGTCGACCTGTCGGCGCAGCGCGGGTCCCGGCGCGAGCCGGCCGGTCAACGGAAGTCCCGGTGGCGCCGCGGCGGCGGGCGTCCGGCGGACGCCCCCACCAGCCGCACGGCGACACCGCCCGCGCCCCGGACCGCAGAGCCGCCGCCGCGCCAGACTGAGCCGACGCGCCAAGCCGAGCCGACGCGCCCCTCCGATACGCCGACCCGGCCCGACCCGGCCCGTCCCAACCAGACCCGGGTGCTCATCGATCCGGACGCCGACAGCCCGGCCGGCTACCACCTGTACCGGCCGTCCGGCACCGACCCGACGCTCGATCTGAGGGACGAGCCATGACCGTAAGATCGTCACAGTTTCCGGGAAATAGTGGCCATAGCGGGGCGCTGAGGCAACAAGTTCCGGGAAGTTGTGCCGATCATGGGGCGGGTGCATGAGTTTCCTGGGACACCGGCGGATCCTCGTCGTCACCGCGGTCGAGGCGGAACGGCAGGCGGTCCTGCGCGCACTGGGCACCGATCCGGCCGTCACGGACGCCGTCGTGGTCGAGGTGGGTGGGGTCGGTTCCGCTGCCGTCGCGGCGACCACGGCCCGGGTACTGGCGCTCGGCCGCTTCGACGCCGCGATGTCGGCCGGTATCGGGGGTGGGATCGGCGTCCCCGTCGGCGGCACCGCGGTCGCGACCAGCAGTATCGCGGCCGACCTGGGCGCCGAGTCGCCGGAGGGGTTTCTCAGCCTGGACGGCTCGGTTTCGGCACCGGTGTCCTCGACGCGGATCCGGGACTCGTGGCCGCCATGTCGACCGCGCTGCCGTACGCCGTCGCCGGTCCGGTGCTGACCGTGTCCACCGTCACAGGCACCGCCGCGAGCGCCCATGACCTGCGCAGCCGTCACCCCGATGCGGTCGCGGAAGCGATGGAGGGTTTCGGGGTGGCGATCGCCGCGGCGCAGGCCGGATTACCGTTCGGCGAGGTACGCACGATATCGAACCCGGTCGGTCCCCGTGATCGCGCGGCGTGGCGTATCGGTGACGCGTTGGACGGGTTAAGCGAAGCCTTCGCTTCCCTGGCAAAGTTGACAATGTGACGGTCTCCCTCGCGATCTCTCCGTGCCCCAACGACACGTTCGTCTTCCACGCGCTCGTGCACGGTCTGGTGCCGGGCGCACCGCGGATGAAGTGACGTACGCCGATGTCGACGTCACCAACATGGCCGCGGCGAAGGGCCGATACGACCTCGTCAAGGTGAGCTACGCGGCGCTGCCCTGGCTGCTCGACAAGTACCCGCTGCTGCCGTGTGGCGGCGCGCTCGGCCGGGGCTGTGGCCCGCTCGTCCTGGTCCGGGACCCGGCCGCCACCCCGAACCTCGCCGGCCGAACTGTCGCCGTGCCCGGTGACCGCACCACGGCGTACCTGTTGTTGCGCCTGTGGTCGGCGGGCCAGCCGCCGGCCCGGGTCGAGGATCGTGCCGTTCCACGAGATCATGCCCGCCGTCGCGGCCGGCCGATACGACGCCGGCCTGGTCATCCACGAGGCGCGGTTCACCTACCAGCGGCACGGCTTACACGCGCTGGTCGACCTCGGCGAATGGTGGGAAGGCGACACCGGGCTGCCGATCCCGCTCGGGGCGATCCTGGCCCGCCGGGGTGTCCTCGATCCGGCACAGGCGGCGGAGTGGGTCCGCGAATCGGTGCGAAGAGCCTGGGACGACCCCGAGGCGACCCAGGAGTACGTGCTGGCCCACGCCCAGGAGATGGAGCCGACGGTCGCGAGCCAGCACATCGCGCTGTACGTCAACGAGTTCACCGCGGACCTGGGCGCCGAGGGCTACGCAGCGGCAGAAACCCTGCTCCGCCGGGCCGCCGAGGCGGGGCTGACCCCGCGCGTCCCCGACGCCGCTCTCTCGCCGTCAGATCTCTAGCTCGCGGGCAACTGCGTGGACGGCCTCGGCTATGGCGCGGGAGGTCTTCTTGTCCGGGAAGCGACCGCGGCGCAGCTCGGGCTGAACCTTCGCCTCCAGTACCTTGATCATGTCTTCGATCAGGCCGTGCAGCTCCTCGGGCGGCCGGCGGCGCAGCTCCGCGACCGATGGCGGCGCGTCCAACAGCTTCACCTGAAGCGCCTGGTTGCCCTTGCGGCTCTCCACGATGCCGAACTCGACCCGCTGGCCGGTCTTGAGATCGCCCACGCCGGCCGGCAGCGCGGCCTTGTGGACAAAGACGTCGCCGCCGTCGTCACGGGTCAAGAAGCCGAAGCCCTTGTCCGTGTCGTACCACTTCACTCGACCCGTCGGCACCGTTCGCCCTCAGCTCTAGATCGAAGAATCACCCGCCCGGTGCCAGACCGGGCATACGACACCAGGCTATCCACCGCGACGCGACGTACCAACTGAGATCCCGGCGGTCGTCAGCCAACCCCGGAACGACCGCAGATCCGGCAGTACCACCGCCGCGCCGGCCGCGGTCAACGTGTCGGCGTCGCACGGCCCTGTCGTCACGCCGATCCCGGTGGCGCCGGCGATCCGCGCCGCCACCATGTCGGCCACGTGGTCGCCGACGTAGGCCGTGGCGCCGTGCTCGCGCAGCCGGAGCCCCTTCTCCTCAGCCCACGCGTCGCCGACCAGATCGTCCACGTCCAGGCCGAGGTGGTCGAGGTGGAGCCGGGCGAGCGCGGCCCGCTTGGCGGTGACGACGACGACCCGGCCACCGGCTTCGTGTACCGCCGCGAGCGCGTCGACGGCACCGGGCAGTGCCCGGGTCGGCGCGATCGCGTCGGACGGGTAGAACGACCGGTACAGCGCGATCGCCTCGTCCACCCGCTCCGGCGGAAACCAGTTCGCCATTTCGTGCGACAGCGGCGGCCCGAGCCGACCGACGACCGCGTCGACGTCGATGTACACACCGGTACGGTCAGCCAGCCGCCGGAACGCGGCAGCGATGCCGGGCCGGCTGTCGATCAACGTCATGTCCAGGTCGAAGCCGACCGTCAACGGGGCGGATGCCATGCTCCGCAAGACTACCCATGATCGGCACAACTTCCCGGAACCAGTGGCCATAGCGAGGTGCTGAGGCCACTACTTCCGGGAGGTTGTGCCGAAGTCCTCAGTGGCTGGTCGGGTGGCGGTAGACCAGGGCGCTGGGCGGCAGCGGGAACGTCTGGTCGTCACCGAACGGGGACGACGCCCCCGGCCGGTCCGACAGCAGCTCGGTCACCGGAAGGTGCCCGTCCGGCACGGTCCTACCGCCCTGCTCCCGCTGGTCGCGGGGAGCCGCCGAGCCATCGTGCGCTGCCGACGTCGCCATCTCGATCCTTTCGGTCGGTCCCGATCAACGCCGCGTAGTCTGCCATGCGCCGCGACGGGGCTGCGGGAGGGCTGCGGGAGGGCTGCGGGCGGCTTGGTGAGGCGCAGATCACAGGGCGGGCGAACCTGCCCGCCGGGCACCGCAACCGGTGCCCCGGGCGGCTAGCGTAAATAGCACGATGCCCGTCACCCTCGCCGATCACCTCCGCGCGCTGCCTGACCACGAGTTGGCGGCGCTCATCGCGTTGCGCCCGGACCTGGTCGTGCCGGTTCCGTCGGACATCTCGGCGCTCGCCGCCCGGGCCCAGTCGCGGCTGTCGGCGGCCCGCGCCCTCGACGCGCTCGACCAGTTCACCCTGGAGATCCTCGACGCGCTGCGGCTCACCCGCGCGGACGACCCGGCCACCACGTCGGTCGAGGCGCTGCTCACGCTCACCGCCCAGGGCGGCGCCGACCCGGGTCGGGTACGAGCGGCGCTCGACCGGCTGCGTGCGCTCTCCCTGGTGTACGGGTCGGATCACGCCCTGCACGTGGCAGCCGGCGTGGACGAGGTCTGCTCCCCGTACCCGGTGGGTCTGGGCCGACCCGCCGCGGACCTGGACGCGGCCACGGCCGACCTGGTCGCGGACGCCGCCGGCCTGCGCCGGACGCTGCTGGCCGCGCCGCCCGCCGCCCGTGCGGTTCTCGACCGGCTCGCCGCCGGCCCACCGATCGGCACCGTCTCCGCCGCCGCGCTGACCGACCCGGACTCCGAGTCGCCGGTGCGCTGGCTGGTCGCCCACCATCTGCTCGTCCCGATGGGCGACGACGCCGTCGAGCTGCCCCGCGAGGTGGCGCTCCTGTTGCGCCGGGAGTCCGGGCCGCTCGGGCCGCTGCACCCCGACCCGCCCGCCATCGACGCCCCGGTCCGCGAGATCGCCGCCGTCGACCGGGCCGGCGCCGGGCAGGCGATGGAGGTGGCCCGCCACGTGGAGGCGCTGGTCGACGCCCTCGCCGCCGAGCCCGGGCCGGTGCTGCGCTCCGGCGGCCTCGGCGTGCGCGAGCTGCGCCGGCTGGCCCGCACCACCGGGCTGACCGAGCCGGTGGCGGCTCTGCTGCTGGAGGTGGCCAACGCGGCCGGCCTGCTCGGCGAGGTGGGCGGCGAGACGGGCGACGCCACGTTCCTGCCGGCGGCAGGGTACGACGGGTGGCGGCTCACCACGCTCGCCGAGCGGTGGGTCCGGCTGGCCCGGGCCTGGCTGCTCATGCCCCGCCTGCCGAGCCTGGTCGGCCAGCGCGACGACCGGGACCGGCTGCTTCCCGTGCTGTCGACCGACATCGAGCGGGTCGGCGCGCCGGCGCAGCGCCGCGCGGTCCTGGGCGTGCTCGCCGGTCTCCCGGTGGGCGCCGCGCCCGCCGCCGGCCAGATCCAGTCGGTACTGTCCTGGCAGTCGCCGCGCCGGGTGGGGCGGGTCACGGCACCCGGTCCGGCCGCCGTCTCCGCCGGCTACGACGCCGCCCTCAGCGAGGCCGCCGCCCTCGGGCTGACCGGTCTGGGCGCGCTCACGGCCTACGCGCGGCTGCTGTTCGACGAGGTCGAAGCCGTGCTGAAGGCCGATCCGGACGACGATCCGCTGGGCGTACAGGCGACCGAGGCGCCCAGTTCCAAGGCGGTCGAGGCGCTCGACGGGCTGCTCCCGCCGCCGGTCGACCACGTACTGGTCCAGGCCGACCTGACCGTCGTGGTGCCCGGGCCGCCGGAGCCGGCGCTCGCCGCCGACCTGGCGCTGGTCGCCGAGGCCGAGTCGCCGAGCATGTACCGGGTGACCGCCGACTCGGTGCGGCGGGCGCTGGACGCCGGTCACCCGGCGGCCGACCTGCACACGCTGTTCAAGCAGCGGTCACGGACCCCGGTGCCGCAGGCGCTGACCTATCTCATCGACGACGTCTCCCGCCGGCATGGTGGCCTGCGGGTCGGGTCGGCGTCCGCATACCTGCGCGGCGACGACGAGGCGCTGATGGCCGAGGTACTGGCCGACCGGCGGCTCGCGGCCCTCGGCCTGCGCCGGCTGGCACCGACGGTGCTGATCACGCCGTTCGGCGCGGCTCGGTTGCTCGCCGCGCTGCGCGAAGCCGGGTACGCGCCGGTTCCGGAAGACGCGACCGGCGCCGCGGTCCTGACCCGGCCCCGGTCACCGCGCGCACCGGCGCGGCCGCCGTTCCCGTCCCGCCGGATCGACGACCCGCTGAGCCAGCCCCGGCTGACCCCGGCGCGGCTGGGCGGCATCGTGGAGCAGTTGCGGCGCGGCGACGCGGCGGCCCGAGCCGCCCGGCGGGCGCCGGTGACCGTGCGCTCGCAGGCCGGCACCGCTGGCCTGGCCGGCGCGCAGGCGCACACCCAGGCGATGGCCGTGCTCCAGCAGGCGTTGCGGGACAAGGCACGGGTCTGGGTCGGGTACGTGGACGCGCACGGCGCCACCAACTCGCGGCTGCTCCGCCCGGTCTCGATCGGCGGCGGTTACCTGCGCGCCGAGGACGAGCGCACCGAGATGCTGCACACGTTCGCGCTGCACCGGATCACGGCCGCGGTACTGGAGGAGTCAGCTTCCTCGTGACCGGCGGAACGCGCCGAACACCGACACCACGACGAGTACCGTGACGACGCCGCCGGCAGCCTCGCCCACCGCGTCGACGACCGGGCTCCTCAGCACCAGCCAGGACACCCCGAACCAGCCCACGGCCAGGGTCATGATGCCGGTCAGGGCGATCGCCTCGGACCGCGAATCGAGATCGGGGTCGGTCGGCGTTTCGTCCAGCGGGCGCCGGGGAGCCGGAATGTCCACAGTTGACGGAGCCGTCTTCTCCTGATCAGCCACGCTGCTGCCCTTCCGTTCCCGACTGGTCATCCGCGTCGCCGGCCCGGCCGCGGCGCAGGAAGCCGTGCAGGAGCGCCGCCACGATGAGGACCGCGAAGGCGACTCCGAGCGATTCGTCGAAGGCGTCACCGGCCGGGTTGTGCGCCACCCGCCAGGACAGCACGAACCAGCCCCCGGCGATCAACGCGATGGCCACCGCGCCGAGCACGACTGTTCTGGTCTGGCCGTCGGTATCGGAGGCCATCATTACCTCCCGCGTGTGAGGGTGATCCAAGCTTGCCACGCGGTCACGTGCCCGGCCGTCGGCCGAACACCAGGACCTGGGTACCGACCGAGGCGAGGCCCCACAGCGAGACGGCATCGGTGTGCAGCAGGTTGACGCAGCCGTGCGAGCCGATCGCCCCGTCGTGGATGTACGTGGTGGTCTCGTGGAGCCCGATCCCGCCGTTGAACGCCTGCCAGTACGGCAGCCACACCTTGTACGGCACCGACCATTCCCTGGTGGCCCGGCTGAAGATGCGGTAGCTCCCGGCCGGGGTCTGGTAACCGCCGCCCATGCCGGTGCGGATGACGGTCGGCCCCCAGACGACGGATCCGCCCCGCACCGCCCACGCGGTCTGCTGGGTGAGGTCGATGCAGATGGTCAACCCGGAGCCGGCCGAGCACCTGGCCCGCTCGGTCGCCGTCTGGCTGGTGGCGATCCGCCGCGCCACGTCGGCCGTGGTCGGGCCGGCCCGCCCCTCGGCCGGGCTGATCCCGTACCGGCTCTGGAACTTCTTGATCGCGGCGCAGTCGTCGGCCGACTGGACACCGTCGACGGTCACCGACCCGTACCCGCCGATCTGTGCCAGCGCGGCCTCGACGTCGCGCTGGCGGTCGCCCTGCGGGCAGCCCGCGGGCTTGACCGGCGGCGCGGGCGGCGGCGCCGGCGCAGTCGATGATCTCGACGGCGGCGGCGGTGCCGGCGGCGCTGAGGTCGGACCTTTGCCGGGTGCGGATGCCGTGGGCGTCGGTGGCCCCGCGGTCGGGCCGGAGCTGGGTGACGCGCTCGCCCCCGTTTTGCCGGCCGCGGCTACCTGCCCATGTTGGGAAGCGGCGGCTCTGGCCGGCCCGAACGCGTACGCCCCGGCCCCCACTAACACGGCCACGGCGGCGGCACCGAGGGTCAAACCCACCCAAAGTGCACGCCTATTTGCCATTTGCCCTCCTGTGGCCGCTACGACCTAGGGACGTCGATACCCCCCGTCCAGGTTGCACTGCCGACGCAACCTTCCTCCAACCGTTATCGGCAAACCTCGGCTCGTCATCCCATCTCTGGTCCCCGTGCCACACTGGAACGTCCCGTGAAGTTACGGAGGCCCCCTTTGACCAACGGCCCGTTGATCGTCCAGTCCGACAAGACGCTGCTCCTGGAGGTCGACCATCCGGACGCGCACCGCCTGCCGGATGGCGATCGCGCCGTTCGCGGAGTTGGAACGCTCGCCGGAGCACGTGCACACGTACCGGCTGACCCCACTCGGCCTGTGGAACGCCCGCGCGGCCGGGCACGACGCGGAGAGCGTGGTCGACGCGCTGCTGCGCTACTCGCGGTACCCGGTGCCGCACGCCCTGCTGGTCGACGTCGCCGAGACGATGGACCGGTACGGCCGGCTCCAGCTGGCCAACCATCCCACCCACGGCCTCGTGCTGCGCGGCGCTGGACCGGGCGGTGCTGGTCGAGGTCGCGAAGGCAAGAAGCTCGCCGGCATGCTGGGCGCGCAGCATCGACGCCGACACCATCGCGGTACACCCGTCCGAGCGCGGCCGGCTCAAGCAGGCGCTGCTCAAGCTGGGCTGGCCGGCGGAAGACCTGGCCGGGTACGTCGACGGCGAGGCGCACCCGATCGAGCTGGCCGAGAACGGCTGGCACCTCCGGTCGTACCAGCAGGAGGCGGTCGAGTCGTTCTGGGCCGGCGGCTCGGGCGTGGTCGTGCTGCCGTGTGGCGCCGGCAAGACCCTGGTCGGCGCCGCGGCGATGGCGGAGGCGAAGGCGACCACGCTGATCCTGGTGACCAACACGGTCGCCGGCCGGCAGTGGAAGCGCGAGCTGGTCGCGCGCACCGTCGCTCACCGAGGAGGAGATCGGCGAGTACTCCGGCGAACGCAAGGAGATCCGGCCGGTCACCATCGCCACGTACCAGGTGCTGACCACCCGGCGCGGCGGCGTCTTCGGCCACCTGGACCTGTTCGGCGCCCGCGACTGGGGTCTGATCATCTACGACGAGGTGCACCTGCTGCCCGCCCCGATCTTCCGGTTCACCGCCGACCTCCAGGCCCGCCGCCGGCTCGGGCTCACCGCGACCCTGGTCCGCGAGGACGGCCGGGAAGGCGACGTGTTCAGCCTGATCGGCCCCAAGCGGTACGACGCGCCGTGGAAGGACATCGAGTCGCAGGGCTGGATCGCGCCCGCCGACTGCACCGAGGTCCGGGTCACGCTGACCGACGACGAGCGGATGGCGTACGCGACGGCCGAGGCCGAGGAGCGCTACCGGATGGCGGCCACCGCGCGTACCAAGTCTACCGGTGGTCAAGGCGCTGGTCGACCGGCACGCGGGCGACCAGGTGCTGGTCATCGGCGCATACATCGACCAGCTGGAGCAGCTCGGCGAATACCTGGACGCGCCGGTCCTGCAGGGCTCGACCACGACCAGGCAGCGCGAGCGGCTGTTCGACGAGTTCCGGGCCGGGACGCTCAAGACACTGGTGATCTCCCAGGTGGGCAACTTCTCGATCGACCTGCCCGAGGCGGCGGTGGCGATCCAGGTGTCCGGGACGTTCGGGTCGCGGCAGGAGGAGGCGCAGCGGCTGGGCCGGGTGCTGCGGCCGAAGGCGGACGGGCGGCAGGCGCACTTCTACACGGTGGTGTCGCGGGACACGATCGACACCGAGTACGCCGCGCACCGGCAGCGGTTCCTCGCCGAGCAGGGCTACGCGTACACGATCATCGACGCCGCCGACGTGCTGGATTCCCAACCGTGACCTCCTGAAACTCGTTCGGAAGGGTGACCCCCGCGCCGCCGACCGCGTCGTGCAACGTCTGGAACACCGCGGGCACCGCGCGCTCGGCCAGCTCCCGGGGCACGGCCGCGCGCACACTCACCCGGCGGACGAACTCGGCCAGGTCGAACGTCTCGGCCGGCTCACGCTTCTTCGCCACGAAGGCGCCGATCTCCCGGGGCAGCGCGGCGGCCACGTCGCGGCTGTCGCCACCGGTGAGCCGCTCACCGAGGGTCTGTGTCGTCGCCTGGGTGAGGGTCTCGGCCTGAGCGGGTGAGATGTTGAGCCGCTCCGCCACGCTGTCGACGAACTCCGGGTAATCCACCGGGCCGGCCTACCCGCGTCGCCCACGGGTCAAACGGCGTCACAGATCCAGGGTGTACTCGTACGCGTCGACCCCCGGCTGGGCCCACAACGGCTGACGCTGCCCGGTCGGCTCGAACCCGTACCGGACGAAGAAGCGACGGGCCCGCTCGTTGCCCTCGGCCACCCACAGCGCGGCCGCCACGGCTCCGTCGTCGCGCGCCCACCCCAGCGCGGTCGACAGCAACTCGTCGGCCAGCTTCCCGCCGCGCATCTCCGGCTCGACCCACATCGACACGACCTCGCGCACGTCCTGCCGGTCGGTCGGCGAGAACGCGCCGACCAGGCCGACCGGGACATCGACGGCCCAGGACACGAAGTACGCCGAGCGCTTGATCCGGCCGAGCCACTCCTGCTCGGTGAACGCCACCTCGCGCTCGTAGGTCGACCCGAACGCGTAGGGGGCGTCTTCCATTGCCGCCAACCGGACCCGGCGCAGAGTCCGCCATTCGGCCGGGGTGACGCGGCGGATGTCGACCATGGTCGAATCCTCCTACGCCTGCACCCCTTGCGTGAAGCCGGATTCGAGATGTGCGAATGTCTCGTCGATCAGATCCGGCAGCGGCTTGGCCCCGTCGGTCTCGACCCACTCGAATATCGCCACCAGCATGGCGCCCAGGCAGGCGCCGGCGAGCGTGCGGGCGCCGAGGTCGCCGGGGTCGCGACCGAGCCTGCGGGCGATCGGCTCGGCCAGCAGCGCGATCGTCCCCGCGACGCCCTCCAGCGACCGGGCCCGCAGCGCCGGCACCGAGATCGAGAGCTTCGTGCGCTCCAGTACCTTGGCCTGCTCCTCCGGGCTGATCTCACCGAACGCGGCCCGCATGGCCTGCCGCAGCGCGGCGATCGGGGCCACGTCGGGCGGCACCGCCTCGTACGCCGCCAGCAGGAGCGGGTCGTAGTCGTCAGCCAGGACGACGTCTTCCTTGGTCGGGAAGTAGCGGAAGAACGTGCTGGGCGACACCTCGGCGGCGGCGGCGATCTGCTCGACGGTCGTGGCGTCGTAGCCCTGCTCGGCGATCAGACGCAACGCGTGTTCCTGGATCGCCCAGCGCGTCTTCTGCTTCTTGCGTTCCCGTAGTCCGGGGAGCTCATCTTCGCCATTGTCCCCTATACGGGTCTCTAGGCCACCCCGACGAGCTCAGGCTGCGGGATCGGCTGCGGCTTCCGGGCCGGCAGGAGCAGACCCGCGAGTACCGCGCCGAGCACCGCCACTGCCGCGCAGACCAGCAGGACCACGTCCATCGCGTGGACGTACGCGGCGTCCGCGCTCGCCCGGAGCGCCGTGTCGTGCAACTGGCCGGCGACCGCTGCCGCGCCGGAGATCGAGTCGTGGGCGGCGTGCGCGGCGGGCGCGGGCAGGCCGGACACGTCCAGCCGGCCGGTGTACGCCGCGGCCAGCACGCTGCCCAGCAGCGCCACCCCGAACGCGCCACCGACCTGGCGGAACGCCTGGGTCAGCGCGCTGCCGGCGCCGGAGCGCTCCGGCGGCAACTCGCCGAGCACCGCGTCCATCGCCGGCGCGAGGGACAGGCCGGTGCCCGCGCCCACGACGGTCAGCCACGTGGCGGCCAACCCGTATCCACTGTGGACGCTGGTGGTGGCACCGAGCGCCAGGCCGGCGGCGATGAACAGCAGCCCACCGGCAACGGGCACCTTCGCGCCGAACCGGCGGCCGACCACCTCGCTGGCCCGGGCGCCCACGATGAGGCCGGCCATCAGCGGAAGGAGCTTGATGCCGGTCTGCATGGCGTCGTTGCCCCGCACCGCCTGGAGGTACTGCGGGATCACGAACAGCAGGCCGAACAGCGCGAACGAGGCGACCGTGCCGGCGACGGTCCCCCACAGGAACCGCGGGCGGCCGAACAAGCCGAGGTCGATCATCGGCTGGGTGGCCCGTCGCTCCCAGGCCACGAACGCGGCCAGCAGGACAACGCCCAGCACCAGCGAACCGATGACCAGCCCGTCGCCCCAGCCGCGCTCGGGCACCTCGATCACCCCGTACACGAAACTGACCAGACCGGCGGTGGATAGGACGCCGCCGAGGACGTCCGGACGACGCGGCTGCGGGTCCTTCGACTCAGGCATCAGCAGCGCGATGGCGATGAGCCCGAGCAGCGCGACCGGCACGTTGACCAGGAACACCGAGCCCCACCAGAAGTGGCCCAGCAGGTACCCGCCGATGATCGGACCGAGCGGCACCCCCGCACCGAGGCCGATCGCGGCGAACGCGATCGCCTTGGCCCGCTCCTCGGGCGGGAAGAGTACCGGCAGGACCGCCATCCCGACCGGGGTCAGGATGGCCGCGCCGATGCCCATGAACGCGCGGGCCGCGATCAGCGTGCCGACCGAGTTGGCGTAGGTGGCGACGATCGACGCGCCACCGAAGAACAGCAGACCGATGATCATAAGACGCTTGCGCCCGAACCGGTCACCCAGGGCGCCGAGCGGCAGCAGCAGGCCGGCGAAGACCAGCGTGTACGCGTTGACCATCCACTGGAGGCCGTCGATGCCGGAGTGCAGCGCGGTGGCGAGGGTGGGCAGCGCGACGTTGAGGATCGTCGCGTCGAACCCGATGGTGAGCATGCTGAGCATGATCGCCGCGAGTGCCCACCAGCGACGGGAGGTGTTCATGACAGTTACCCCCTAGTGAGTTTCTCTCGAAATTGAGAGTAACTCTCATAAGGTTGTGGCTGTCAAGGGAGAGTCGAAGTCACATTTGTGGGCCGAGTCACGGTGGCGCTGGCCACAAAACAGACGTTGGTCGATCTAGTCCCACTCGGGGTACCCCGGATAGGACTAGATCGACCAACGTCTATGTAAGGCGCAGTGGCCCCGGTCAGCGCGGGGAGAACTCGGCGGCGAGCAGCTCGGCGATCTGGGCGGTGTTGAGCGCCGCCCCCTTGCGCAGGTTGTCGCCGGTGACGAAGAGATCGAGGGCCCGCGGGTCGTCGAGCGACCGGCGGATCCGGCCGACCCAGGACGGGTCGGTGCCGACCGCGTCGATCGGCATCGGGAACTCGCCCGCGGCCGGGTCGTCGACCAGGATCACGCCGGGCGCGTTGCGCAGCACCTCGCGGGCCCCCTCGGCGTCCACCTCGGTGCCGAAGACCGCGTGCACGGCGACCGAGTGGCCGGTCACCACCGGCACCCGGACGCAGGTCGCGGAGACCTTCAGGTCGGGCAGGCCGAGGATCTTGCGCGACTCGTTGCGCATCTTGAGCTCCTCGCGACGACCAGCCGCGCGTCCCGCAGCGAGCCGGCCCAGGGCACCACGTTGAGCGCCAGCGGCGCCGGGAACGGGCCGAGGTCGTCGCCGACCGCCTGGCGCACGTTGCCCGGCCGGGAGCCGAGCGTACGGTCGCCGGCGATCTTGTCGAGCTGGTCGTGCAGGGTGTCGACGCCGACCTGACCGGCGCCGGAGACCGCCTGGTAGGAGGCGAGCACCAGCTCGCGCAGCCCGTACTCGCGGTGCAGCGGCGCGATCGCCACGATCATCGCGAGGGTGGTGCAGTTGGCGTTGGCGATGATGCCCTTGGGCCGGTTGCGCACCTGCTCCGGGTTGATCTCCGGGACGACCAGCGGCACGTCGCGGTCCATCCGGAACGCGCCGGAGTTGTCCACGGCCACCGCGCCGCGGGCGACCGCGATCGGCGCCCACTCGCGCGGAGACCTCGTCGGGCACGTCGAACATCGCCACGTCGACGCCGTCGAACGCCTCGGCGCAGCGCCTGGACGGTCAGCTCCTCGCCGCGGCACCACGACCATCTTGCCGGCCGACCGCGCGGAGGCGACGCAGCCGGATCTCGCCCCAGACGTTCTTGCCGGGACGACAGCAGCTCGCACATCACGGTGCCGACGGCGCCGGTCGCGCCGACCACGGCCAGGGTGGGCAGTCGACGCATCGGCGTCACCTCCCGGTCCCGGCGTAGACGACGGCCTCCTCGTCGCCGCCCAGCTCGAACGCGTCGTGCATGGCGCGGACCGCGGCGTCGAGGTCGGTGTCCCGGCAGACCACCGAGACCCGGATCTCGGAGGTGGAGATCATCTCGATGTTGACCCCGGCCTGGCCGAGCGCGGCGAAGAAGCTGGCGGCCACGCCCGGGTGCGACCGCATGCCGGCGCCGATCAGCGAGACCTTGCCGACGTGGTCGTCGTAGAGCAGGCCCTTGAACTTGATCGTCTCCTGGATCTTGCTCGAGCGCGGCCATCGCGGTCGGGCCGTCGGTCTTGGGCAGGGTGAACGAGATGTCGGTGCGGCCGGTGCCCTCGGTCGAGACGTTCTGCACGATCATGTCGATGTTGATCTCGGCGCCGGCGACGGTCTCGAAGATCCGGGCGGCGGCGCCCGGCTCGTCGGGCACCCCGACGATCGTGATCTTCGCCTCGCTGCGGTCGTGGGCGACCCCGGTGATCAGTGCCTGCTCCACGGGAAGGTCCTCCATCGATCCGGTCACCATCGTGCCGGTGTTGGTCGAGTACGACGAGCGGACGTGGATCGGCATCCCGGACCGGCGGGCGTACTCGACGCAGCGCAAGCATGAGCACCTTCGCGCCGCAGGCGGCCAGCTCGAGCATCTCCTCGTAGGTGATCTGCTTGATGTGCCGGGCGTTCGGCACGATCCGCGGATCGGCGGTGAAGACGCCGTCCACGTCGGTGTAGATCTCGCAGACGTCGGCGTCCAGCGCGGCGGCCAGCGCCACGGCGGTGGTGTCGCAGCCCCCGCGCCCCAGCGTGGTGATGTCCTTGGTGTCCTGCGAGACGCCCTGGAAGCCGGCCACGATGGCGATCGCGCCCTCGTCGAGCGCGCCGCGCAGCCGGCCCGGGGTGACGTCGATGATCCGCGCCCGGCCGTGCACCGAGGTGGTGAGCACGCCGGCCTGCGAGCCGGTGTACGAGCGGGCCTCGTAGCCCGAGGTTGTGGATCGCCATCGCCAGCAGCGCCATCGAGATGCGCTCGCCGGCGGTGAGCAGCATGTCCAGCTCGCGGCCCGGCGGCAGCGGGCTGACCTGGTGGGCGAGGTCGAGCAGCTCGTCGGTGGTGTCGCCCATCGCGGAGACCACGACCACGACGTCGTCGCCGGCCTTGCGGGCGTCGACGATGCGCTCGGCCACCCGCTTGATCCGCTCGGCGTCGGCGACCGACGAGCCGCCGTACTTCTGCACCACCAGTGCCACGACGGCCAGCTCCCTTCACACGCGCCAACGCCGCCGGTGGTCTCCCTCCCCGGTGAGGTCGAGCCGGCGGCGCTAATGGGACTTTCCGAGCCTACCGGCGCCCCGAACCCGCCGGGAGTGGCGGTCCCACCATCCGGCCCCGGTCAGGGGAGAATGGCTCGGTGCGCCGCCGTCTCGTGCCCCTGCCCGTGCTCGCGCTGGCGGCGCTCGCCACCTCCGCCTGCACCGGCTCGGGTGGCCCCCCGGCCAACGCGTCCGAGCAGCAGACCCCGCTGCCGTCGGTCGCCCCGACGACGCGCACACCCAGCTCGCCGGCCTCGCGGCGACGGCCAAGGACCGGCACTTCCAGGCCGGGTACACGTTCAGCCAGCCGGGCCGCTCCGCGCGTACCGTGTCGGTGGTCCTCGCCGCGGACGGCAGTTGGCGGGTCGACGTGCCGGGGGCGCCCTGGGCGGCCAGGCGAGCGTCGCGGTGGCGGGCACCCGGAACGGGCTGTACCAGTGCCAGCTGAGCGGCGCGCGACAGTCGTGCACCAAGGTCGCCGGCGCAGACGGGACATTTCCGGCATCCGTCGACCCGCAGGTGCAGCACCCGTTCGTGGACTGGCTGGACGCGCTGACCGACCGCCAGGCCGCGCTGTCGGTCGCGCCCGCACCACTGCTCGGCGGCGCGCGCGGGGCCTGCTTCTCGGTCGAGGCGAACTCGGCGGCGCTGACCCCGCCGGTCGACCCCGGGATCTACTGCTACGACGTCGACGGCACGCTGACCGGCCTGCGGGTGAGCTTCGGCACGCTGATCCTGGCGACGGCGGCGTCCCCAGCACCCCCGACGATCACGCTGCCCGGGCCGATCGCGGCCGGCGCACCGCTCTCCACGGCGGCACCGCCGCCCGACCCGTCAGCGTCGCCATCCCCGTAGTAGCCCGCGATGAGGTAGCGTGTCACTCGTCATGTGGCAGGCGCTCCTCCTTCCGTGCCGCGACGAGGCCCAAACCGGCCGGCACCTCGTCGCGGAGTTGACTCACGCCTGAGCGTTGAGCGCCGCCGGCTGAGAGCCCAATTCGAGCCCAGCCCGTGACCACTCAGGAGCACACCCATGACCGAGGTATCGGCGACCGCCGACCCCATCGCCCGCCAGCAGCCCAGCCGGATGCCCATCCACCGCTACCAGCCGTACCATCAGCAGTTCCCGGTCGACCTGCCGGACCGGCAATGGCCCAGCCGGCACGTCGAGAAAGCGCCCCGCTGGTGCGCCGTTGACCTGCGCGACGGCAACCAGGCCCTGATCGACCCGATGTCGCCGGAGCGCAAACGGCGCATGTTCCACCTGCTCGTCCAGATGGGGTACAAGGAGATCGAGGTCGGCTTCCCGTCGGCGAGCCAGACCGACTTCGACTTCGTCCGGCTGCTGATCGAGCCACGACATGATCCCGGACGACGTGACGATCCAGGTGCTGACCCAGTGCCGCGACCACCTGATCGAGCGCACCTTCGACTCGCTGCGCGGCGCGAAGCGGGCCATCGTGCACTTCTACAACTCGACGTCCACGCTCCAGCGGCGGGTCGTGTTCGGCCTGGACAAGGCGGGCATCACCGACATCGCCACCAGCGCCGCGCGGCTGTGCCAGAAGTACGCCGAGGCGATCACCCCGGACACCGACATCTTCTACGAGTACTCGCCGGAGTCGTACACCGGCACCGAGCTGGACTATGCCCTCGAGGTCTGCGGCGCGGTGATCGAGGTGCTCCACCCCACCCCGGACCGGCCGCTGATCGTCAACCTGCCGGCCACCGTCGAGATGGCGACGCCCAACGTGTACGCCGACTCGATCGAGTGGATGTCACGCAACCTGCCCCGCCGGCCGTCCGTCGTCCTGTCCCTGCACCCGCACAACGACCGGGGTACCGCGGTGGCCGCCGCCGAGCTGGGCCTGCTGGCCGGCGCCGACCGGGTCGAGGGCTGCCTGTTCGGCAACGGCGAGCGCACCGGCAACGTCGACCTGGTGACGCTGGCGCTGAACCTGTTCAGCCAGGGCATCGACCCGCAGATCGAGTTCCGCGACATCGACGAGATCAAGCGGACCGTCGAGTACTGCAACCAGCTGCCCGTGCACGAGCGGCACCCGTACGCCGGGGACCTCGTCTACACCGCGTTCTCCGGCTCGCACCAGGACGCGATCAAGAAGGGCTTCGACTTCCTTTCGCGGGACGCCGCCGCCGCGGGTGTCGACGTCGACCAGTTCACCTGGGGTGTCCCGTACCTGCCGATCGACCCGAAGGACGTGGGCCGCACGTACGAGGCGGTCATCCGGGTCAACTCGCAGTCCGGCAAGGGTGGCGTCGCGTACATCATGAAGGCCGAACACCACCTCGACCTGCCGCGCCGGCTCCAGATCGAGTTCTCCGGCGTGGTGCAGCGGCACACCGACGACGAAGGCGGCGAGGTCAGCCCGCAGCAGATGTGGGACATCTTCGCGGCCGAGTACTTCAAGGCGGGCCGGCTCGAACTGGTCGACTACGACAGCGAGACGGCCGACGGCAAGGTCGATCGGTCTCCACCACGGTGGCGCTGGGCGGGACCACCCGCACCGTCAACGGCACCGGCAACGGACCGATCGACGCGTTCGTACACGCACTGTCCGGTGTGGACGTCGACGTCCGGGTGCTGGACTACGCCGAGCACGCGCTGACCGCGGGCGAGAACGCGCAGGCCGCCGCGTACGTGGAATGCGCGGTCAACGGCGAGACGTACTGGGGTGTCGGGGTCGACCCGAACATCCTCACCGCATCGCTGAACGCCGTCGTGAGCGCCGTCAACCGGGCGCTGTGACCGGCGCGCTGTGACCGGCGCGCTGTGACCGGCGCCGTGTGATTGTCACAACTTCCGGAAAGTTGTGGCCTCGCGGGGTCGCTGAGGCCACAACTTCCGGAAAGTTGTGACAATCAAGGGATGCGCCGCCTTGCCGCTATCGCGTTCATCGCTCTCGCCATCCTTCCGACCGCCGGCTGCGTCGCCGTCGGCACCGACGGCTCGACCGCCAGCCCGGGCATCGGCGCGTCGGTCGGTCCGGCCAGCCACTCCGCTCCCCCGGTCGATCCGGGCCAGGCCGGCCAGCAACTCGACGGCCTGCCGGTCGCCCCACAACTGTCGATGGCCGGGTACAGCCGGGACCGCTTCCCGCACTGGATCGAGCAGACCGGCGGCTGCGACACCCGGGAAATGGTGCTCAAACGCGACGGTACCGGCGTACAGACCGGCCAGAGCTGTCATGTCACCAGTGGACAGTGGGTCAGCCCGTACGACGGCAAGACGTACACCGACGCGACCAAGCTCGACATCGACCACGTCGTACCGCTCGCCGACGCCTGGCGGTCAGGGGCCAAGAACTGGACCGACGAGAAGCGCAAGCAGTTCGCCAACGACCTGACCGACCCGCAACTGGTCGCTGTTTCGGCCAGTGCCAACCGGGCAAAAGGTGACCAGGATCCATCCCAGTGGAAGCCGGCGAACCACGGGTACTGGTGCGTCTACGCGGAGAACTGGATCGTCGTGAAGCGGCACTGGCAGCTGACCGTCACGGAAGTCGAGAAGACAGCTCTCAAGGAGATGTTGGGAACGTGTTGAGCACGGACATCAAGGCTGGCCCGGGCGGCGTGATGACCGACGAGGTCGGCGTCGTCACCGGGGACCTGACGCTGCGCACCGAGGTCAAGGGCCACGACCTCACCTTGAAGGTGCAGTACAAGGACGCCGACGAGTGGTACACGGTGACCGGCGGCAAGGCCAAACTGGTCGACCCGAAAGACGCCCAGGCGGTGCACACGATCGCGGTCGGCCTGCTCAACCGCCCGGAGGGTTAGCGGTTAGAGCGCCGGCTCGACCGTGTCCGGCGGCACCGTCGCGGCCGCCTCGTGCGCGGCGATCCGGCCCTGCGGGGTGCGCTCCGCCTCGGTGACCGGGAAGTGGCAGGCAACCCGGTGCCCGGTCGCCAGCTCGCGCAGCGGCGGCTCCTCGATGGCGCACTTCTCCTGCGCCTTCCAGCACCGGGTACGGAAGCGGCAGCCGGACGGCGGATCGATCGGGCTCGGCACGTCGCCGGTGAGCAGGATCCGTTCGCGCTGCAAGCGGTCGCGGCGCACCGGGTCGGGCACCGGCACCGCCGACATCAGGGCCAGCGTGTACGGGTGGGTCGGCGCGGCGTACAGGTCCTCGCGGGAGGCGACCTCCACGATCTTCCCGAGATACATCACCGCGACCCGGTCGGAGATGTGCCGCACCACGGACAGGTCGTGCGCGATGAACATGTACGTGAGATTCAGCTCCCGCTGCAGGTCGTCGAGCAGGTTGACGACCTGCGCCTGGATCGAGACGTCGAGCGCGGACACCGGCTCGTCGCACACGATCAGCTTCGGCCGCAGCGCGAGCGCCCGGGCGATGCCGATGCGCTGCCGCTGCCCGCCGGAGAACTCGTGCGGGTACCGGTTGTAGTGCTCCGGGTTGAGCCCGACCAGTTCGAGCAACTCCTGTACGGCCCGCTTGGTGCCCTGCGGGCTGCGGATGTTCTGGATCCGAAGTGGAGCGGCGACGATGGTGCCGACGGTGTGCCGCGGGTTCAGCGACGAGTACGGGTCCTGGAAGATCATCTGTACGTCGCGCCGGAGTGGCCGCATCGTGCCGGTGGACACGTGCGTGACGTCGCGGCCCTCGAACACCACCTTGCCGCCGGTCGGTTCGAGCAGCCGGGTGACCAGCCGGCCGGTCGTCGACTTGCCGCAGCCGGACTCGCCGACGAGGCCGAGCGTCTCCCCGGTCCGCACGGTGAAGTCGATCCCGTCCACCGCGCGGACCGCGCCGACCTTGCGCCGCAAGACGATGCCGCGCGTGATCGGGAAGTGTTTCTCCAGCCCGGTGACCTCGAGGAGGTTGTCGGTGGTACTCGGCAAGGGTGGCTCCTTAAAACGCGGACCGCTACAGGTGCGGCGCGATGTCCTCGGCGAAAAGCTGCCGGCGTACCGGCGGCGGCAGGTGACAGGCGGTCCCGTGACGATCGCCCTCGGCCAGGACCGGCACGACCGTCTTGCACGGGATGCCGTCCCGCTCGGCGTACCGGCAACGCGGGTGGAACGCGCAACCGGGCGGCACCTGGATGAGGCTCGGCGGGGTGCCCTGGATCGGCAGCAGCCGGTCCCGCACGCCCCGGTCCATCCGCGGCATCGAGCCGAGCAGACCCCACGTGTACGGGTGCTCCGGCTGGGTGAACAGCTCGGCGCCGGCGCCGTACTCGGCGGCCTTTCCGGCGTACATGACCAGGATGTCGTCGGCCAGTTCGGCGACGACGCCCAGATCGTGGGTGATGATGATGACCGCCGACCCGAACTCGTCCTGGAGATCGCGGATCAGGTCGAGGATCTGCGCCTGCACGGTGACGTCGAGGGCGGTGGTCGGCTCGTCGGCGATCAGCAGCTCCGGGTTGTTGACCAGCGCCATCGCGATCATCGCGCGTTGCCGCATGCCGCCGGAGAACTGGTGCGGGTAGTCGTCCACCCGGCTTGGCGGGCTGCGGGATGCCGACCCGGTCCAGCATGTCGACCGCGTGCTTGCGGGCGACCTTCTTGCTGACGTTGTTGTGGATCCGGTACGCCTCGATGATCTGCTGCCCGACGCGTGTAGAACGGGTGCATCGCGGACAGCGGGTCCTGGAAGATCATCGCCATCTTCTTGCCGCGCAGCGTGCCGCACCGTCTCCGGGCTCGCCGTGATCAGCTCCTGGCCGTCCAGCCAGATCTCGCCGGACATCTTGACCGAGCCGCGCTTGTGCAGGCCCATGATGGCCAGGCTGGTGACGCTCTTGCCCGAGCCCGACTCGCCCACGATGCCGAGCGTCTTGCCCCGGTCGAGGTGGAACGACAGGCCGTCGACGGACTTGACCAGGCCGTCGTCGGTCGGGAAGTGCACCTTCAGGTCGCGGACCTCCAGGAACCGGGTGGAGGCGTCCCGCCCGGTCGTGGTGATCCGGGGCGCCGACGCGACCCCGAACTGCTCAGTCGTCATAGCCGCACCCTCGGGTCGATCACGGCGTACAGCAGGTCAACCACCAGGTTGGCGATGATGATGAAGAACGCGCCGACCATGGTGACGCCGAGCACCTTGGGCAGGTCGTTGCTGTTGATGCCGTCGATGGCGTACTTGCCGATGCCGTTGAGCGAGAACGTGCTCTCGGTCAGTACCGCGCCACCGAGCAGCAGGCCCAGGTCGAGACCGAAGATCGTGACGATCGGCGTCAGCGCGTACCGCAGGCCGTGCCGGACGACGACGGTGCGTTCCGGCAGGCCCTTGGCCCGGGCCGTGCGTACGAAGTCCTCGCCCATCGTCTCCAGCATGCCCGCCCGGGTGAGCCGGGCGTACCCGGCCGCGTAGAGGAAAGCCAGCGTGACCCAGGGCAGCACAGGTCGTACGCCCACCGGATCGGGTTCTGCGTGATCGGGGTGTAGCTGCCACCCGCCGGGAAGATGTGCAGCGTGTACGAGAAGATCGACAGCGACAGCAGGCCGGTGAAGAAGATCGGCAGCGAGACGCCGGCCAGCGCCACGCCCATCGCCGCGCGGTCGAAGATGGTACCCCGGCGTAGCGCCGACAGGACCCCCGTCGCCACGCCGGACAGCAGCCAGATCACCGCCGCTCCGGCCGCGAGCGAGAACGTGACGGTCATCCGGTCCACCAGGTCCGGCCAGACCGGGTTCTGGGTAAGGAACGAGTACCCGAAGCACGGCGCCGGGCAGTGCACCGTGGTCGGCCCGGTGTTGTAGTCCGCGCCGGCCACGATGCCCTTGACGAACCGCCCGTACTGGACGTAAAGCGGATCGTCGAAGCCGAGCTTGTGGGTCATGACCTTGATCTGTTCCGCACCGGCCGTCTTTCCGACGTACCGGGACGCGAGGTCCTGCGCCGACGCCCCGGCCAGCCGCGGCACCAGAAAGAAGATCGCGAACGTCACGATGCTCACGACGAACAGCAGCACTACCGCCGCGAGCAGCCGCCGAATGATGTATCTGACCACAATGCCCGGCTCTGGTGGCCGGCGAGGTCACCCTCGCCGGCCACCAGTTGCCTTCACCTACCTCTATGTCCGTTGGACTACTTCACGCCCATCCAGGCGAAGTCGTAGTAGCCGCCGAGTCCGTCGTTGGAATAGACGTTGGTCACGGTCGTCGGACGGTACAGCAGGGTCTTGGCCCAGATGCCGGGCAACGCCATCGCGTTCTCCATGACCTTCTGGTCGATCTGGCCCCAGAACTTCTCCCGGGCGTTGGCGTCGGTCGTGGCCAGCGCCTGGTCGAGCAGCGCGTCCACCTCGGGGATCTTGATCCCCAGGTTGGTGTTGCCGCCCTGCTGGCGGATCACCCGGCTGTCCACGATCTGCTGGAGGAAGCCGAAGCCGTCCGGCCAGTCGGCGCCCCACCCGTAGATGATGATGCCGAGGTTGTTGGCCTTGGCGAAGTCCGGCTTGCCCGCGTACAGCTTGACGTAGTCGGCCAGCGGGTACGGCTTGATCGTCAACTTGATGCCGACCTTCGCCAGCGACTGCTGCAACGACTCCGCGGTGGCCTTCTCCTTGGCCCGCTCGGCCCGGTACGAAATGCTCGTCTCGAACCCGTCCGGGTGGCCGCAGGCGGTGAGTTCCTTCTTGGCCGAGTCGACGTCGCCGTTCTTCTTCGACTCGAAGTTGTACAGGTCGTTCTTCACCGCGCCGGGGATCTGCGGCGGCATCAGGTTGGTGGCGATGTCGCCGCCGATCGGGCCGCCGTACGCACGCTGGTAGCCCTCGTGGTCAGCGGCGTACTCGATGGCCTTGCGGCAGTGGATGTTGTCCAGCGGAGCGACATCCGAGTTGATGACCGAGAACCACAGCCGCGCGTTGGACGCGAGGTCGGCGTTCTTCTTGAGGTTCTGGTCGGCGAGGACCTTGCCCTGCGCGGCAGCCTGGAGACCGGTCTGCTCGACCGCGACATCCAGGTCCCCGGCGAGGAGCCGGTTGTCGATATCGTCGCCGTTGACGTTGAGCGAGACCTCGATCCGGTCCGGCAGCGCGGTCCGGTTGGGGTCCGTCGACGCGTCCCAGTTCGGGTTGCGCTTCAGGCTGAAGTTCTTGCCCAGGTTGTTCTGGTCGAACATGTACGGGCCGGTGGAGACCACGTGCTCCTTGTACCTGGTACCCGTGTCCTTGCCCACCGGCACCGGGATCGTCAGGGGCAGCATCACCAGGTAGTCGAACGCGCCGAACGGCTTGGCCAGGTGGAAGACGATCGTCTGGTCATCCGGCGTGTCGATGCACTTGCAGCCCAGCTTGTTCGGGTCGCTGTCCTGGTACGGGCTGGTGTAACCCTGCAGGTCGAGGAAGTCGTTCATGTAGGTGGGGCCCTGGGGGAAGGTCTGCTTGTCCAGCGACCGCTCCACCGCGTACTTGACGTCCTTGGAGGTGACCGGCGTCCCGTCCTCGAACTTGACGCCCTTGCGGAGCTTGTAGGTCCAGGTCTTCGCGTCCGGGCTGGACTGGCCGAGCGACTCGGCCAGGTCGGGCACCAGCTCGGTACCCGCCTTGCCCGGCTTGGGGGCGAACATCGTCAACGACCGGCCGTACAGCCGGATGAAATCCCAGGAATAGCCGTAGTAGGTGTCCGCCGGGTCCAGGTTGTCCCAGTCGCCGGAGTTGGCGAACCGTAGGGTGCCACCCTTCTTGGTCGACGGGTTGAAGACCTTTCCGATCGCGGCGTTGTACTGCGCCGTAGCGGTGCTGGAACTTCCAGAGTTGTTCGAACTGTTGCCACTACAGCCCGTCAGGGCTAGTGCGAGCGCAACGCCAGCGGCGACTGCTGCGACAGCAGGCCTTCGCTTCATCTGCTGACACACTCCTTTTCATCGGTTCGAACCCGGTCCGTGAACGGGTCCAGGGTTGTTACCGCGCTCTTGGATCGAGCGCGTCTCGTAGCCCGTCGCCGAACAGGTTGAATGCCAGGACGGTGACGAAGATGGCGAGGCCGGGGAAAATCATGAAGTACGGGGCGATCTGGTACCAGTGGGTCGCGTCGGCGAGCATCCCACCCCAGGTCGGGGTCGGCGGCCGCACCCCGACGCCGAGGAACGACAGCGCCGCCTCGAACAGGATGTTCGTCGGGATCAGCAGCGTCGAGTACACGAGAATCGGGGCCACCAGGTTGGGCAGCACCTCGCGGAAGATGATGTACGGCGACCGCGCCCCGAGGCTGCGCGCGGCGTCGACGAATTCACGCTCGCGCAGGGACAGCGTCTGGCCCCGGATGATCCGCCCGATGTACGGCCAGTTGAAGAAGCCGATGATGAAGACCAGTAGCGCGATGCGCAGCGTGTCGCCCTTGAGGCCGAACGCCTTGTCCGGCACCACACCGGCCAGCGCGATCGCGAACACCAGCAGCGGGAACGCGAGGAAGACGTCCATACTCCGGCTGATCAGGGTGTCCACCCAGCCGCCGAGGTAACCGGCGACGACCCCCAGCACGCTGCCCAGGACGACCGAGAGCATGGTGGCGAGGGATGCGATGAGCAGCGAGATCCGGGAACCGTAGACGATCCGGCTGAACAGGTCGCGTCCGTTCACCGGTTCCAGCCCGAACGGGTACGACCAGCTGATGCCCCCGAACCTGCCCTTGGGTGTCTGCAGGCTCGGATCGATCAGAGTCTGGTGGAACTCGTTCGGCGGGTGGCCCACGAGCTTGGCGATCAGTGGCGCGAAGATCGCGACGAGAACGAGGAAGATGACCACGCCGGCGCCGGCCATGGCGACCTTGTCGCGCTTGAGTCGCATCCAGGCGATCTGGCCGAGCGAGCGACCCTGGATCTTCTTCTCGCCCGGTGGCACTGTCGCCGATTCTTCGAGCAGGCCCGGGCCGGAAGCCGGCTCCGACATACCGCCGGGTGGCGTGACCATGGACCGTCCCTTTCCCTGGTCGCCACGGCGACGAAAGCCAGGCGCGGACGGCGGGACGGCGACGGTACCGTTCGCCCGACCAGGGGTTCCGTCGCTTAAGGCAACCGATTTGGTTGTCTCGCGCGTGGATCCGTACGTGCGTCCCCGTTAGGCCTGGGTTGCCCACGGACGTGCACTTCAGCAGCTTGGGTGGCGCCGCCGGTGGGCAACACTCTCTGCCACGCTTCCAAATCGGTCAAGTAGCCGACTGGCCCGTAACCAAGTTCACGCCGCACCGTGACGCGCGCGTGATGTTGAAACGGACATCGAGGATAAAGGCCTTCTTCGAGTACCTTTAAGCGTTGCGCATGATCGCCACAGCTTCCCGGAAGTTGTGGTCTCCGGGCCTTGCTGAGGCCACTATTTCCGGGAAGTTGTGCCGGTCGTGGTCAGAAGTCGATCAGTACGGCCGGGTCGAAGCGCACGTCCACCGTTGCGATCTTGTCGCCGTCCAGCCTGCTGACGGCCATCGGGAGGCTCGCCTCCTGGCCCGCCGCGGCCTCGAACGTCTGCCAACCGTCCGGCGTCAACAGTCGCACCACGACCAGCGGCAATGGGCCGCCATAGGCGCATCGGTGACGACGATGTCGGGCACTGGCCCGTCAAAGGCCGATATCCGGATGGCGGTGGCAGTGATCGCCGTGATGCCTCGTGGGCTGGCATTTCGCAGCAGCAGACGCAGCTCATCAGCGGCAAGTTGATGTATTGGCCTCGGTGCCGGCGACACGATGAGCGAACCCCCCAGGACCTCGTACCGGTTGCCGTCGTCGGGCATCTGGAACAGGTCGTCAACGGTGTAAGGCGCCGCGTGTGGCAGCTGAACCGCTGGCTCCGACATCCGGCTCACCTCCTCGGGGTCCATGATTCAATCAACTCACATCGCGCGACGTCCCTCAAAGGCGCGGCCGAGCGTGATCTCGTCGGCGTACTCCAGGTCCCCGCCGACCGGCAGGCCGCTGGCCAGGCGGGTCACGTTGAGACCCATCGGCTTCACCAGCAGCGCCAGGTATGTCGCCGTCGCCTCGCCCTCGGTGTTCGGGTCGGTGGCGAGGATCAGCTCCTTCACCTCGCCGGACGAGAGGCGGACCATCAGCTCCCGGATCTTCAGGTTGTCCGGGCCGATCCCCTCCAGCGGGTTGATCGCGCCGCCGAGCACGTGATAGCGCCCGCGGAACTCGCCCGTACGCTCGATCGCCACGACGTCCTTAGGCTCTTCCACCACGCACAGCACCTCGCCGGTGCGGCGCGCGTCGCGGCAGATCCGGCATTGCTCGGACTCCGCGACGTTGAAGCAGGTCGTGCAGAACTTGACCAGCTCCTTGACCCGCTGGAGCGCGGTGGCCAGCCGCTTCACGTCGGTGCTGTCGGCAGACAGCACATGGAACGCGATGCGCTGGGCGCTCTTCGGGCCCACGCCGGGCAGCCGGCCGAGCTCGTCGATCAGATCCTGGATGGCGCCTTCGTACACCTACTACCTACATTCCGGGCAGCCCGAGCCCGCCACCACCCAGACCGGAGGCGAGCGGGCCCATCTTCTCCTCGGTCAGTGTGCGCGCCGCCTCGGCAGCGTTGTGCAATGCGGCCAGGATCAGGTCTTCCAGCGTCTCGACATCGTCGGGGTCGACGGCCTTCGGGTCGATCTTGATCCCGGTGACCTCACCGGTGCCGGTCGCGGTCACGGTGACCAGGCCGCCGCCCGCGGTGCCGGTCAACTCGGTCTCGGCCAACTCGGCCTGGGCATCGGCCATCTGCTGCTGCATCTTCTGCGCCTGCTTCATCAGCTGCTGCAGGTTGGGCTGTCCACCGGGGCGCACTGGTCACTCCTTCGCGTCGACTGCAATTCGCAGCCTAGCTGCTCTGGAACCTGCGCCAACCGAAGGTCCAGGCGCCTGAGGTATATCAGCCCGTGCCGGCAAGGTTGCGCAGCGTACGCAGCCCCATCCCCTGGATCGGAGCCAGGCCAAACCGCTGGTAGTACGCCACCAGCGGCGGGTCGCAGACCAGATCGACGGAGTAGAGGTGCCCGAGCCGGTTGAGCATGCGCCGCACGAGCGCCGCGCCGACTCCCTGACCACGATATTCGGGCACGACCTCGAGCCACGGGATGAACGCGGCGGCCACGCCGTCGGAGATCGCGTTGACGAACCCGATCACCCGCCCGTCGACGGTCGCGAACTCGACGGCGTAGCTGCCCCGCATCGCGTCGTGGAAGACCGCCTCGGTGGGCGGTTGCGGCCAGCCCTCGAAGAAGTCGGTCACCCTCAGATCAAGATCTTCACGGTACCCGCTGCCGTACTCCACCTTGACCATTACGGCCGGCGCTCCTCGATCCGCTCCGCCCCCAGTGCCTCGGCGAGCAGCCGCAACGCCTGCTCCTCACTCGACTCGCGCGCGGTCCGCTCGTCGATGACCTCGTCGGTCGGCTCGTCGCCCGGGTCGAAGCCCGGATACTTCGGGTCGCTGACCGGCGGATCGTAGTCGGGGTCGTACGGCGGCTCGTCGGCCGACGAAGCCGGGGACCAGCCGGGTCCGGTCGCCGGTGCGGGGCTAGCCGGTCGGGCCATGGTCGCCTGCGGGCTTGCGGCACGGCTGCCGGCAGCCTGGCGGCCAGCGGCACCGGCGGCGGCCGCCCGCGCGGCTGCGGCGGCGGCCGACCTGGCCGGGGTGGCCGTCGCTGGTTCAGTCCGGCCTGGCTGGGCGGCCGGAACGGGCGACGCCGCAGGCTTCGGAGCGGGCGGCGCCGCCGTGAAGCCGGGGACGGCGGTATGTCCGGGATCGGCTTGGCCGGGTCCGGCTGCGGCCTGGCCCGGTCCGCCTACAGCCTGACCCGGTCCGCCTACAGCCTGGCCCGGTCCGCCTACAGCCTGGCCCGGTCCGCCTACGACCTGGCCCGGTCCGCCTACGACCTGGCCCGGTCCGCCCACGACCTGGCCGGGGCCGGCTGCGGGCTGGCCGGCTATGGTCTCCGCTCGTCCGGAGTCACCGGGTCGGGCCGGGGTCGGCCAGGCTTCCGGAGCCGCAGCCGGGGCCGCCGCTGACGCCGAGGCTGCGGCGGGCGGCGCGGCGGCGGGCGGCGCGGTGGGCGCCGGGGCTGCCGGCGCGCTCCCGCCGGGTCTGGCGGGCGTAGGCCATCCGTCGTCGCCGTCGGAGTCGCCTGAACCGTCCGAGTCACCCGACCGGTGGCTGGCCGGCGCCGGACGCGCGGATCGCGGCGACGGCGCGGGGTGGTTGGTCGCACCCCCCGCGACCTGCGCCGGCGGAGATGCCGGGCTGTTCGTGGGCCGCAGGGCAGCGCCGCCGCGCGACTCGCCACCGGCCGCGCCGCCAACCTCACAGCGGATCTGCCAGGTGCCGCCGAGGACCTCGGTCATCGCCTGGATCAGCACCTCGGGCGCCTTGGACAGCGAGTCGGCGTGGAAGGTGTGCCGGAACACCAGGACGAGTGTGTCGCCCTCCACCGCGCGTACGGTCGCGTCGCGGACGAAACCACCGGCGCGCGGACTCTTCCTGCGCACGGTGGCGAGGATCTCGTCCCAGACCCGGCGGACCGCCGCCGCATCCAGGGCGCCAGGCGCCGAAGCCGGGCCTGGCGTGGAAGCTACGGCCGGCGCCGAAGCTACGGCCGGCGCCGAAACTACGGCCGGCGCCGAAACTGCAGCCGGCGCCGAAACTGCAGCCGGCGCCGGTTCCGGCTCGGCAGCCTGGCTGGCCGTGGCCCGCCGGGCCTCGGGCACGACGGACGGGGCCTGGGTGGCGACCGCCGCGGCGCCGGCGTCCACGGAAATGCCCGGCGCCGGAACAGCCGGCGGCGCGGCGGCAGCCGGTGGTGCGGATGCGACCGGAGGCGCGGGGACGGTCGGAGGCGCGGCGGGGGCCACCGCCGCCGGAACTGGGGCCACCGGGGCAGCCGGAGCCACCGGAGCAGCCGCCATCGGCGCAGGCTCGCCGGCGGCGCCGAGGCGGCGCTCCATCCGTTCCAGCCGTTGCAGCAGCGCGGACGACGACTCGTCGGCACCGGGCAGCAGCATGCGGGCCGTGATCAGCTCCAGCAGCAGCCGGGGAGCGGTCGTGCCGCGCATCTCGGTCAGCCCGTTGTGCACGATGTCGGCGAACCGGGACAGCGTCGCCGGACCGATCCGGGACGCCTGGCCGGCCATCCGTTCGAGCTGGTCGTCGGGGGCGTCGAGCAGGCCCTTGGCGGCGGCGTCCGGAACCTGCTGCACGACGATCAGGTCGCGCAGCCGCTCCAGCAGGTCAGAGGCGAACCGACGTGGATCATGGCCGGCCTCGGAGACCCGGTCGACGGTCGCGTAGGCCGCGGCGCCGTCACCGGCCGCGAGCGCGTCGCACATCTCGTCGATCAGTGCGGCGTCGGTCACCCCGAGGAGGGCCACCGCCCGCGAGTACGCCACGCCGTCCGGGCCGGCGCCGGCGATCAACTGGTCGAGGACCGACAGCGAGTCCCGGGCACTGCCGCCGCCCGCGCGCACGACCAGCGGGAACACGGCCGGCTCGACCTTGACCCCCTCGGTCTCGCACAGCCGCTCCAGGTAGGGCCGGAGCACACCGGGCGGGATCAGCCGGAACGGGTAGTGGTGGGTGCGCGACTTGATCGTGCCGAGCACCTTCTCCGGCTCGGTCGTCGCGAACACGAACTTGACGTACTCGGGGGGCTCCTCGACGAGCTTGAGGAGGGCGTTGAACCCGGCGGACGAGACCATGTGCGCCTCGTCGATCACGTACACCTTGAACCTGCTCGCGACCGGCGCGAAGATCGCGCGTTCGCGCAGGTCACGGGCATCGTCGACACCACCGTGGGAGGCGGCGTCGATCTCGATGACGTCGATCGAGCCGGGGCCGTCGGGGGCCAGGTCACGGCAGGACTGGCACTCGCCGCACGGCTCCGGGGTGGGCCCCTTCTCGCAGTTCAGCGACCGGGCCAGAATCCGGGCGCTGCTGGTCTTGCCGCAGCCACGTGGCCCGGAGAACAGGTATGCGTGGTTGAGCCGGCCGCTGCGCAACGCGTGTGAGAGCGGCTCGGTGACGTGCTCCTGGCCGATGATCTCTGCGAAGGTACGCGGACGATACTTCCGGTAGAGCGCGAGCGCCACCTGCGACCTCCTCGCCACTGTCGTCGGGCCCGGCGCCACGCTACCTCGCGGGACCGACAGAAGGGCCCCCCGTGCACCCGTCAGAGCCCGCTTACCCTTGCTGCCTTCCGGCCCTGGGGGAGTTCACAGGATGTACGCCGCACGAGGGGCGACGACAACTGTACCCGGTGCCGACGGGGCGCCGGCTATGGGTATCCTTCTCGACGGAGGATTCGCCTAGAGGCCTAGGGCGCACGCTTGGAAAGCGTGTTGGGTTAACACCCTCACGAGTTCGAATCTCGTATCCTCCGCCAGCGACCACAACAGGTCGTGGGCAGCCGGGCGGCTGCCCACGATCGACATCGGCTCTCAGCAGAACTCGTGCTCGGCGGCAACCGGGTCGCCCGGGAACCGCATGAACGTGCGCTGCGGGGCACCGACCAGGTTCTTGAAGAACCGGCCCGGCGTCATCGGGTCGCGCACCGCGTGTTGCAGCTCCGCGATGTCGCCGCAGCGCAGGGCGCGGCGGGCAGCGGCCAGCTTGACCGGGTCGACCTCCGCCGGGTCGACGCCGGCGGCCGTGTAACTGTCCGGGGTGTAGTCAGCCACGATCCACTCCATCGGCAGGATCTTGTCGTGGCCCGGCCGCTTGTGCCCGGCCTGGATCGTGTGCGCGGCCAGTGGGTACCCGAGGCCCAGCTGGTCGATCGCGAGGGCGTCCGCCGGCATCGCTGTGCTCGGGGTACCGAGGATCCGCACCACCAGGCCGCTGGAGGCGGGCACGTGGTACCGGAGCGGCGCGACGTGGTAGTCGAAGACGCCGGCGCCCGGGTACACCAGTTCGTGGGTCTTGAGCGCCACGTCCAGCTGGGGTGCCCAGTGCGCCAACCCGCGATAGTCGGCTTCGCTGATCGGGTGCGGGGCGGTCAGCGGGATCCAGTGCTTGCGCTCGTCGGTGAACCCGCCCGCGAGCATGCCGTCCGGCACCCGGAAGGACGTGGCCGACACACCGGCCCAGACCGCGACGGCGAGCGCCGCCGCGAGGACCGGAATCCGCGCCGGCAGCAGCAGCACCGGGAGGAGCAGGCAGAAGGTGGCCGGCAGGAGCATCCGGCCGTGCATGAAGTCACCGCCGACCTTGATGATGTACCCGGCCAGCAGAACGCCCGTCACCACCGCCGCGACCGGCGCCACGACCCGGGCGGGCCGCGGCGCGCCGGCCCGGCGCCACCACACCGCCGCCGCGGCAAGGACCAGCAGCCCGACCGGTATCCAGAGGTAGTAGGGCGAGATGAAGTTACCGGCGTACGCGAAACCGCCGGCCCAGTTGGACTGCTGCGCCTCCTTGGCGATGCCGGTGTTCGGCACCAGTACGCCGTAGTAGCCCATCCGGAAGATCTCGTACCCGGCGGGTACCGCGAACGCGGTCGCCACCAGCGCCGTGGTCTGCCGCAGCCGGGGCCGCACGATGAACCATCCCGCCGCCCCGAACGCGACGGTGACCAGACCGAGGTCCGGCCGGACCAGCTCGCCGAGGCCGAAGACGAACGCACCCAGGTACCGCCACCACGCCGGCCGGCCCGGATCGAGCCGGACGAGCAGCCACCAGGACAGGCCGAGCCACGCCATCGACAGTCCGGTCTCCAGCCCCGACGTGGCGAAGTCCCAGAAGGGCGGCACCGCGAGCACGACGAAACAGCCGGCCGGCGCCAACCACGCGGCGCCCCCGTACAGGCGACGGGTGCCGTCGATGGCGATGCCGAACCCGAACACCGACAGGATGAGCCCGCCGTACACCGCGAGCTTGGCCACATCGTGCCCGGAGAGCCCGGCCGCTACGACCAGCCACGTCCACAACACGCTGGTGCTGGTCTCGGCCCGTTCGCCGATGTTGTAGACAGGTCCGTTCCCGGCCAGGATCTGGCGGGCGGCGCGGACGACGATGAGTCCGTCGTCGGCGATCCAGCGATGGTGGTAGCCGAGTAGTCCCAGGCAGGCCGCCGGACCGGCGACGAGCGCCGCGTGCCAGAGCCCGGCGATCGGCGATCGGCGCGGTGCTGCCGGCGCGCCCGCATCGCTCTCGGGCACCTCCGCGGGTGCCGGTGACTCGTCTACGAGCGACACAGTTGCTCCTCTCAACCGCGTGAAAGGCGTGCTCGCGGGGCTGGAGGCTCCGGCCTGGGGGATGCCTGAAGTGCGCCGCTGGTGCCACGGTCGACTGGGTGGATGGCTAGCCGGGTCATGGTAGACGAGCGGCCGGCCTGGTGCAGCCCCGCTCCGGGCACCGACCCCAGCCATCTGAGCTGTACTTCCACGGATCGAGCCATCAAAACTCGAAAAAGCAGATTGAACTGAATGTCCGAAGTTTCCCCATGCGAGGATTTGGTGCGATCGAACCGGTAATCGCTGGATATCAAATCATGGATCGCGGGTCAACGCGAACAACGACCATTCCAAATGGCTAACGGCCGCCTTCGACGAGGTTTGACCATCGCCATTCATCGCTATTCTCCCCATGCCCGCGCGCGCCCCCCGTCCTCGCGGGCATGGGGAGGGAGTTTCATGCAAATGCGCAGGTTGATTGCAGCCGCGCTCGTTATCACTTCGGTGACCACTGCCATGGTCATCGCCCGACCGAATATCGTGTCCGCCGCGCCGGCACTGCCCGCCGGTTTCCAGCTGATCGACATGCCGTCCGGCCAGGCCAAGTTCGACCTGACCGACTTCGCGTACCTGCCTGACGGCAGCATGCTCACCACCGGTAAGAAGGGCAACGTCGCCTGGGTCTCGCCGACCGGCGACGCGACCTCGATCGCCCAGATCCCGGTCAACGACAGGCACGACGTGGGCCTGGTGAGCGTCGCCATCGACCGCGACTACGCCACCAACCACCGCATCTACCTCGCCGGCAACCGGTTCGTTTCGCGTCCCGACGACTCGCGCGACACAACCTTGTGGATCACCAGCTGGACCGTTACCGGAGGCGACCACCCGACCGGCCTGACCGACGAGCACACCGTCCTGGAGTACCCGGCTTTCAGCGAGATGCACGGGATCACCGGCCTGGTCGCCGCGGGTGACGGCACGTTGTGGGTGTCCACCGGCGACAGCTCCGACTTCTACGCCGACCAGGCACTGTCCGCAATGGACGTGACCACGCCGTACGGAAAGCTGATGCACATCAATCCGGACGGCACCGGGGTCTCGACCAACCCGTACTACGACCAGGCAAACGCCAGTTCGTGGCGCAGCCGGGTGTATGCGAGCGGCTTCCGCAGTCCGTTCCGGTTCACCCTCGATCCGGCCAGTGGCGCACCGATCCTCGGCGACGTGGGGTGGAACCGCATCGAAGAGGTGAACCTGGTGCGGCCGGGTACCTACTACGGCTGGCCGTGCTGGGAAGCGAACCTCACGACGTTCTACATCGACAATCCGGCATGCGCGGGTGTGCACACCGCCAACCCGATCTGGTCTTACCCGCGGTACTTCGGCAGCTCGTTCAACGGCTCATCGGTGACCGGCGGTCTGGTCTACACCGGAACCTCGTACCCCTCGCAGTACCAGGGTGCCTACTTCTTCGGTGACTACACCGGCCACCGGTTGTGGACGATGCGAATCACCCCGGAGGGCCGGCTGACCCGCGCGCCGGAGACCGGCGGGTTCGCCACCGACATCGGCGGTCCGGTCGAGTTCCGCACCGCCGCCAACGGCGACATCGTGTATGCGGACATCCTGTCCGGCACGCTGCACCGGCTCACCTACGGCCCAGGCAATCGGCTTCCGGTCGCCAAGGTCACTGCGACGAACGATCCGGACACGCTGACCGTGAGCTTCGACGCGAGCGAGAGCTACGACCTGGATGGCGACCCGCTCACCTATGCCTGGGACTTCGGTGACGGCGCGATCGCCAGCGGAACCAGCCCCACGCAGAAGCACGAGTACACCGATGGAACGACGCCCCGGACAGTCCGGCTCACCGTGAAGGATCCGGTCGGTGGCAGCGCATCGCAGCAGTTGACCGTCGTGCCGGCCAACCACGTGCCGGTTCTGAACATGCAGTTGCCACCCGCCGATCGCCTGTACAGGGTCGGCGAACAGGTGTCGCTTTCGGCCACCGCGACGGACGCCGAAGATGGCGACCTCCAGGTGACCTGGACCTCACAACTGCTGCATTGCCGAGGGACCGACTGCCATGTCCACCCGAGTGGAGGCGACAGCGGGCCGACGTTCACCGTGCCGTTCACCGACCACGGTGACGACACCCGGTTGCAGATAACCGCACGCGCCGTCGACAGCCGGGGTGCGGCGACCGAGCAGACCTACACCGCCCAGCCGCTGCTGCGCACAGTCACCGTGGCCAGCAATCTGCCGGCCGCGATGCAGATCGGCGGACAAGCGGTCACCCAGGCCAGGCTGACCGTGGGCGAGAGCGTCGGGATCACCGCCGCCGAGACAGCCACCGACGGGGTGGCGACGTTCGACAGCTGGACGGACGGGGTAACGACCAACGGGCGCGAGTTCACCGTGCCGGACCACGACACCACGATGACCGCCACGTACCTGACGCCGATCGACCGGCGGTACGCGAGCGACGCCAAACTCCGGGCGATCCTCGGCGCGCCGACCGGGCCGGAGACGGTGGAGGGCACGGTGCACACGCGGACGTACCAGGGCGGCCGGGCGTACTGGTCGCCGACCACCAGCGTGTACGAGGTGCAGGGGGCGATCCTCGAGCGGTACCTGGGCCTCGGCGGATCCGCCGCCCTCGGTCCACCGATGACCGACGAACTGACCACACCGGACGGGGTCGGCAGATACAACCACTTCGCGAAGCCGGACGGCCCGGCCTCGATCTACTGGAGCCCGGGTACCGGCGCCCATGAGATCTACGGGTCGATCCGCGGCAAGTGGCAGGAGAAGGGTTGGGAGGCCGGCGTGCTCGGCTACCCGACCACCGGCGAGACGGGTACCCCCGACGGGGTGGGCCGCTTCAACCACTTCAGCAACGGCGGCTCGATCTACTACTCGCCGGGCACCGGCACCTGGGAGGTACACGGGGCGATCCACTCTGTGTGGGAGCAACTCGGCTGGGAGACCGGGCCGCTCGGGTATCCGGTCACCGACGAGAACACGACACCCGACGGGGTCGGCCGGTACAACCACTTCGCCAAGGGCGGGTCGGTCTACTGGTCGCCCGGCACCGGGGCGCACGCGGTGTACGGGTCCATCCGCGGCCGTTGGGCCGACCTCGGCTGGGAACGCTCGTACCTCGGGTACCCCACGTCGAACGAGTACGCGGTCCCGGGCGGACGGCGTAGCGACTTCCAACACGGCTACATCGTGTGGGACGCCCGAACCGGCAGGGTGACCGACTACCGCCGATAGTCCCACCGGGATCTCGTGATCACGGAAAGTTTGTGTCGCTATGGCTGCACAAACTTTCCGTGATCACGAGTCAGGGGCATCCATTCGGCCAATCGCTGAACGTCCATTTAGGTAGAACATCGGCTAACCGCATTCGGATCAAATACAGATCCATTCACATTCACCACCTTCCTGGCTACCGTGTGCGGACCCTGACCGAATCCCGTCGATCGGGTTCGGCAGGTCGCGGGGAGGGACCAAATAAATGCGTTTGCGACGACTATCCGCAGCCGCCATCGCCGCCGTGTCCGTGATCGCGGCCACCGTCATCGTCACCGCCAGTCCGGCCACCGCCGTGCCCGCCTTGCCGGCCGGGTTCGTGCTGACCGATCTGCCGTCCGGACAGGCCGCGTTCGACCTGACCGACTTCGTGTACCTGCCCGACGGCGGGCTGCTCAGCACCGGCAAGAAGGGCAACGTCGCGTACGTGTCGCCGACCGGCCAGGCCACGTCGATCGCCATGATCCCGGTGATGACGAACAACGACCTGGGCCTGATCAGCATCGCGCTGGACAAGGGCTACGCCACCAACCACCGGATCTACCTGCTGAGCAACCACTCGTACACGCCACCCGGTGGCGGCACGGCGCTCGCCATCGACCGGCTCAGCAGTTGGACGGTCACCGGCACGGACCACCCGACCGGCCTCACCGACGGGCGGACCATCTTCGAGTACACCCAACCGTCGTACATCCACGCGCTCTGGGGAATCGTGGTCAGTGCCGACGGCACGCTGTGGCTGACCACGGGCGACGGCGGCTGGCACACCTTCGTCGACCCGCAGGCGCTCACCACGATGGACGTCAACCAGCCATACGGGAAGATGATGCACATCAATCCGGACGGCTCGGGCGTGCCGACCAACCCGTTCTACGACCCGGCCAACCCGAACTCGTGGCGCAGCCGGGTGTATGCGAGTGGCTTCCGCAGCCCGTTCCGCTTCTCCTTCGACCCGGCCAGCGGCACGCCCATCCTCGGCGACGTGGGCTGGAACACGACCGAAGAGGTCGACGTCATCAGCCCCGGCTCGTTCTACGGCTGGCCGTGCTGGGAGGGCCCGAACCAGACACCGGGCTACAAGGACATGGCCCAGTGCGCGAACGTGGGCACGGTCATGCCGCTGTTCTCGTACCCGCGCAGCTTCGGCGGCTCGGCGGTGGTCGGCGGCATCGTGTACACCGGAAGCTCCTACCCGGCGCAGTACCAGGGCGCCTACTTCTTCGGCGACTACACCGGCAACCGGCTGTGGACGATGCTGATCGGCGCCGGCAACACGGTGGCCCGCGCGCCGGAGACCGGCGGGTTCGCGAGTGACATCGGCGCGCCGGTCAAGCTCGACCGGGCGCCCAACGGTGACATCGTGTACGCCGACATCGCATCCGGCAAGCTGCGCCGGCTCAGCTACGCGGCCGGAAACCGGGCGCCGGTGGCGAAGGCGACGTCGACCAACGACCCGGCGACGCGCACGGTCAGCTTCGACTCCAAGGAGACCTACGACCCCGACGGCGATCTGCTCAGGTACCACTGGGACTTCGGTGACGGTACGGGTGCCGACGGACCCACGGCCATCCACCAGTACGCGGCCCCCGGCACCGCGCCGTTGACGGCGAAGCTGACGGTCACCGACCCGCTCGGCGCGAGCTCGACCGACCAGTTGACCATCGTGCCGGCCAACCACGCGCCGGATCTGACCACCCAGTTCCCGTCGGCCGGCACCACGTTCAAGGTCGGCGACACGGTGTCCGCCTCCGCGACCGCGACCGACGCCGAGGACGGCCCGCTGACCGTGAGCTGGTCGAGCTACCAGCTGCACTGCAACGCGATCGGCTGCCACACGCACCCCGGGCCGGGCACCACCGGACCCACGTTCTCGGCCGTGTTCGACGACCACGGCGACGACACCGAACTGCACATCACCGCGCAGGCCACGGACAGCCGGGGCGTGGTCACCGAGCGGACGTACATCGCCAAGCCCCGCCAGTACACATTGAATCTGCAAAGCAACGTGCCCGCGACGATGCTGGTCGGCGACCAGGCGACCAACAACCCGAAGGTCACGGTCGGCGCGAAAGTGACGATCACCCCGGCCACCACGTCCTCGGACGGCTCCGCGACGTTCGACGGCTGGACGGACGGGGGTCCCCGGCAGCGCCAGTTCACCATGCCGGAGTCGGACACGACGCTCACGGCCAGGTACCTCACCGCGATCGACAAGCGGTACGCCACCGACCCGGTGTTCGCGGCGATTCTCGGCAACCCCACCGGGCTGGAGATCGCCGAGGGCACGTCACGGCTCCGGGTGTACCAGTACGGCCGGGCGTACTGGTCGCTGGCGACCGGCGTGCACGAGGTACACGGCGCGATCCTGGGCACCTACCTGGCCATCGGCGGCTCGCTGAAGCTCGGGCCGCCGGCCACGGACGAGACGACCACCGCTGACAAGGCCGGCCGGTACAACAACTTCGTCAAGCCGGACGGCATCGCCTCGATCTACTGGAGCCCGGCTACCGGTGCCCACGAGGTGTACGGCGTGATCCGGGGCAAGTGGCAGGAGAAGGGGCTGGAGGCCGGCATCCTCGGGTACCCGCTGATCGGCGAGACCGGTACCCCCGACGGCGTGGGCCGGTTCAACCACTTCAGCAAGGGCGGCTCGATCTACTTCACCCCGGCCACCGGGGCACATGAGGTGCACGGGGCGATCCGCAACCTGTGGGAGCAGCTCAACTGGGAGAAGGGGGTGCTCGGGTATCCGGTGACGGACGAGTCCACCACGCCGGACGGGATCGGGCGGTACAACCACTTCACCAAGGGCGCCTCGGCCTACTGGTCGCCGGGCACCGGGGCGCACGCCGTGTACGGGTCGATCCGGGGGCGCTGGGCCGACCTGGGCTGGGAACGCTCGTACCTCGGCTACCCCACGTCCGACGAGTACTCGGTCGCGGGCGGGCGGCGCAGCGATTTCCAGCACGGCTACATCGTGTGGGACGCCAGGACCGGCAAGGTGACCGACTATCGTCGCTAAGCCTGTCCCTCATGATCACGGAAAGTTTGTGTCGCCAGGGCTGCACAAACTTTCCGTGATCATGGCTACACGGAGCGGTGGCGGCGGGATTTGAACCCGCGGAGGGCTTGCACCCTCACACGCTTTCGAGGCGTGCTCCTTAGGCCACTCGGACACACCACCGCCGAGAAGGGTACCTGACCGGACGAGCCGGTGTCGCGGTACCTGCCTGGCAGGATCGTCGGCATGAGTACGCATATCGGCGCCAAGCAAGGTGAGATCGCCGAGCGGGTCCTCCTACCGGGTGACCCGCTCCGCGCGAAGTGGATCGCGGAGAACTTCCTCGACGACGCGAAGTGCTACTCGACGGTCCGCAACATGTTCGGGTACACCGGCGTGCACCGCGGCGTGCGCGTATCGGTGCAGGGGACGGGCATGGGCATGCCGTCGGCGTCGATCTACACCCACGAGCTGATCACCGAGTACGGTGTGAACACCCTCATCCGGGTCGGCAGTTGCGGCGCGCTGTCGACCGACCTGGCCGTGCGCGACGTGATCGCCGCCAGCGGGGCGTGCACCGACTCCGCGATGAACCGGCAGCGCTTCGACGGCCTGATCGACTACGCGCCGGTGGCCGACTTCGGGCTGCTACGCACGGCGGTCGACACGGCAGCGGCCCGGGGGATCGCGCTGACCGTCGGGCCTATCCTGGCGGCCGACGCGTTCTACACCGATCGGCCGGACCTCTACGACAAACTCGCCGACTACGGCGTGCTCGCGGTCGAGATGGAGTCCGCGGCGACGTACACGATCGCGGCGCGGCACCGGGCGCGGGCGCTCACGATCCTGACCGTCAGCGACCACATCCGCACCGGCGAACGGCTCAGCGCCGAGGACCGGGAGCAGGGCTTCACCCAGATGGTCGAGGTGGCGTTGGACACGGTGATCACCTGACCGTCCCCGCGTCCGATCCTCCGGCACAACTTCCCGGAAGTTGTGGCCTCCCGGGTGCCCGGAGGGCACTGTTTCCGGGAAGTTGTGCCGATCTTGGCGCGCCGCGGCGGCGGTGCTCGAAGAAGTCGCGGACCAGCGCGGCGCACTCATCGTCGAGTACGCCGGGGTAGACCTCGGGGCGGTGGGTGAGCCGGCGGTCGCGTACCACGTCCCAGAGCGACCCCACCGCACCGGTCTTCGGCTCCCACGCCCCGAAGACAAGCGTGTGGATCCGGGCGAGTACCAGCGCCCCGGCGCACATTGTGCACGGTTCGAGCGTGACGACCAGCGTGCAGCCGTCCAGCCGCCACTCGCCGCGACGGACCGCCGCCCGGCGTAGCGCCACGATCTCCGCGTGCGCGGTCGGGTCGCCGGTCAGCTCCCGCTCGTTGCGACCGATGGCCAGCTCCTGCCCGTCCGGCGCGTACACCACCGCGCCGACCGGCACGTCGTCGCCAGCGGCGGCGGGCGTGTCGGCCCGGGCCGCGACCTCCAGCGCGCGTCGCATCCAGTACTCGTACCGGTCGCGGCGCCCGAGGTACGCCGGCACGCTCACCCCTCGCGCAACTCGTCCATCTGGTCACCGCAGCCGATCGTCTGGCAGATCTCGGCGGTCACGTCGGGCGGCAGCATGCCCTCCTGGGCGCACAGATCGAGCAGCCGCTTGGCCGGCACGCCGAGGTCGGCCAGCAGGTCGGCATCGCCAACCGGCTCCACGTCGGGGTCGACGCCGTCCGGCTCGTCGTCGGCGTCCTCATCGTCGGCCTCGACCGCTTCGACCTCGCCGATCACGTCGTCGATTTCGAGGGCCGGCTCCTCCACGTCACCCAGCAGGAGCGCGCCGAGCCGCGATTCTTCGGCGAAGGTCGAGTCGGAGCCGAAGACCCGCAGGTCCTCACCCTCGTCCAGGCGAAGGATCACCAGGTACGTCTCGTCCGACTCGACGAACAGCAACGAGACCTGCGCGTCGGCGTCCACGTCGCGCATCAGGTCGGCGACCTCTTCAATGTCTGCGGCGGCCGACAGGTCGATCTCGGCCGCGGTCCAGCCATCGGTACCGCGTACCGCGGCGGCAGCGAAGTACGACACGGTCCCCCCGGTCGGTTCGTCGTGCGCGGGAACCCAGGGCGAGTGACGTCCCCACGAGCGGACGCTTGAGAGGATATGCAGCGACGGCCCCCCGCCGCCGGCAGAGTACGCCGACGATCCTGCCGGCGTGTCGCGCCCAGCGGAGCTGTCGCGGGTTGACAGCGAAATTATCGCTGGTCAGCCCATCACACGGCGGCGGCTGGCGATGATCTCGCGCAGCCGGTCAGCTCTGACGCGGCGCGGCTGCACCCGGTCCCGAAGTGCTTTCGCGTCAGCCAGCTCGGCGAGCAGCCGAAGCCGTCGGCGCCGCCGGTCGGGGTCCAGCCGCTGCAGCTTCAAAGCCATGTGGCCGAGAGTGAAGGTCCGCCGGGCGTACGTCAAGACGATCTACCTTTAGCGATACCCCATGTACGAAAGGCTGCATACGTCGGCACTATCCGCGCTGGTAACAGCACGATAGGTGAGGCCGATCACCAGAGCAGCCAGTCCCCGGCGGACCAGCGCACCACGATCACGATCACCACGATCGACAGCCCGACCGCGGTCGCGATCGCCACCCCGACGGCGGCGCCACGGTCTCCCATCCGGGCCAGCAGCAGGGCAACGCCCCAGGCCACGGCGGCGGCGAAGAGCGAAATCCAGGCGTACCCACGGGCGCCGCCCGCCAGCAGCCCGAACAGCATCATCCACAGGCCGCCGCCGACCACACCGAGGGCGACCGCGCCACCCCGGATCGGGAACGGCTCCCGGAAGATCGGCCGGGGCGGGCCGGACGGGAACAGCCCGGACGGCATCCGCATCGGCTGGTCCCCCGGGCCGGCCGGGCGCGCGGGCGGCCACCCGGTCGACGCACGGTACCCGGCCGCCGGGAACGGCGCGGTCGGTGGCGGTGGGCCCCACACCGGCGGCGCCGGGCGGCGCGCTGCGGTGGGCGGCGGGTACGGCGAGAGCCCAGGTGGCGGCCGGTTGGCGAGCAATCCGCCCGGTGGCGGGGCCGGTGGCCGCGTGGCGGAGTCAGCCGGTGGCCGCGCAGCGGAGTCAGCAGGCTGCCCGGAAGGCATCCGCCCGGACGGCGCCGGCCACCCGGAGGGTCCTGGCCCCGACGGCGCCGGCTGAGCGGACGACACAGGCCGCCCGGACGACACCGCCGGCCCAGACGACACCGCCGGCCCAGACGAGACCGCCTGAGCGGGCCGGATCGCGCCCGGACCCGCTGGCGGCGCACCTTCGGACGGCTCCGAGTCCGGATGCGCCCACGGCGACTCCGGACCAGCCTCCGAGCCGACTCCGCTGTCACTCATCGCGCCGCTCGCTCCACCCTCCACGGTCGTTCCAGGCGTACTGCCCGTCGTTTCGCAGCCTATCCCCGGACCATAAAGATCTTGAAAGGCTGGCACTATGGGCGGATGCCAAGGCACCCCGCGCGCGGCTCGGCGGCGCTCGCCCTGTTGACCGTGGCCGCTCTGGCGGGTGGCTGCGGCACCTCGGCGGCCCACACCACCCGCGCGGCACGGGTCGCGGTCGCGGCACCCAGTGCGTCTGCCAGCGCCTCGGCCAGCCCGGAGCCGACGTCCGAGCCGAGCCCCAGCCCGACGCCGGCCTCGCCGACCCCGGCCGCCGAGGTGCACCGGGTCTTCCCGGTCGCCGGGCGGGCCGACTACGGGCATACCCACCACGACTACCCGGCGACGGACATGTTCACGCCCTGCGGCACGCCGGTCCGAGCCGCGGTGGACGGCGTGATCCTGGAGGTGAGCCGGGTCGACCGGTTCGACCTGAAGCACCCGCTCGGCGCCGACAAGGGCGGGCTGTCCGTGTCGATCAAGGGCGACGACGGCGTGCGGTACTACGGGGCGCACCTGTCCGCCATCGCGCCCGGGATCGACGCCGGGATCCGGGTACGCGCCGGCACGCAACTCGGCCTCGTCGGGCACACCGGCAACGCGAGCGGGGTGTGCCACCTGCACTTCGCCCTGTCTCCGGTCTGCGCCGGCACGGGCGACTGGTGGGTCCGCAGAGGCGTGATCTTCCCGTGGCGGTACCTGGACTCGTGGCGGTCCGGCGGCAACCTGTCCCCGGTCGACGAGGTGACCGCGTGGCAGCGCGACCATGGCTGCCCGAGCGCACCGCCGCCCGGCGAACGGTGATGATCACGCTGGTAACGTCACCGTCGTGGACGTCGCGGTGGTGGGGCTCGGCCTGATCGGCGGCTCGCTGCTGCGCGCGCTGTCCGCGACCGGGCACCGGGTGTACGGGTACGACGCGGATCCATCGACCCGGGCGACCGCGCGCACCGCCGCCGCCCAGGCGCCGCAGGCCGAGCGCTGGCAGGTGCCGGGCAGCCTCGCCGATACCGTCCGCCGGCCTGGTGGCGGCAGCGCCGACCTGGTCGCGGTCGCGGTTCCGCTGCCCGCCGTGGGTCCGGTCTTCGATGAGTTGAGCACCATTGGGTACGCGGGGCTGGTCACCGATGTCACGTCGGTCAAGGCGCCGGTGCGCGACCTCGCGGCGACCCGCCTCAGCGCGGCGTCCGGGTCACTGGCGGGGTTCGTCGGCGGGCATCCCATGGCCGGCCGGGAGACGTCCGGGTTCGGGGCCGCCGATCCCCGGCTGTTCGACGGCTGCGTGTGGGTACTGTGCCTGGACGACGACACCTCGCACGGCGACTGGCTGGAGCTGGCCGCCCTGATCACGTCCCTGGGCGCCCGGGTCGTGCCGGCCACCGCCGACGAGCACGACCGGGCGGTGGCGGCGATTTCGCATGTACCCCATCTGTTGGCCTCGGCTGTGGTGGCACAGGCGGCGACCGACCCGCTCGCGACGACCCTCGCGGCGGGCTCGTTCCGGGACGGCACCCGCGTCGCGGCGAGTGCGCCGCACCTGATCGCGGCGATGTGCGGTGGGAACGCGCGGTTCGTGGTCGAGGCGCTGGACGCGGTGCTCGGTGAGCTGGCCGAGGCGCGAGCCGCGCTGGAGCAGCCCGACCCGATCGCGGCGTTGAAGCCGTGGCTGACTCCGGGCTACCAGGCGCGACGGGCGTGGCCGCCCCGGCCGGGTGACACGACCACGCTGCCGGCGCGGGCGGATGTGCTGCTGCGGCTCGGCCGGGTCGGCGGCTGGATCACCGCGGTGGCCGACGACCGCCGTTCGGTGACGGCGGTCCGCCCCGCTTGATCAGGGCCCGTGAGCCGGTCAGGTCGAACGGGGCGCGGAGTACCCGCTGATCGGTCACGATCGCGGTCACCAGCGAATGCGGGGTCACGTCGAACGCGGGATTGACCGCGCCGGCACCGGCCGGCGCCGAGTCGACGCCGCGAAACGACAGCACCTCCGCCGCGCCACGGTCCTCGATCTCGACCGCGTCCCCGGACGGCGTCTCAAGGTCCACAGTAGACTCCGGTGCCACCACGATGAACGGTACGCCGGCCGCCCGGGCGCCCAGCGCGTGCGCGTACGTGCCGACCTTGTTGACCACGTCGCCGTTGGCGCAGACCCGGTCGGCGCCCACGATCACCGCGTCGACCTCGCCCCGCGCCATCAGGAACGGGCCGGCCCCGTCGACCGCGACCCGGTACGGGATGCCGGCCCGGCCCAGCTCCCAGGCGGTCAGCCGGGCACCCTGCAACAGCGGGCGGGTCTCGCTCGCCACCACACCCGCCAGCGCGCCCCGCTCGTGCAGCTCGAACGCGACCGCGAGCGCGGTGCCGCCGGCCACCGTGGCGAGCGCGCCGGTGTTGCAGTGGGTCAGCAGCCGGGCCCGCTCCCCGCACAGCGCGACGACCAGGTCCGCCCCGAGCCGGGCCATCCGTTCGCTGCTCGCGACCTCTTCATCGCGTACCCGCAGCGCCTCGGCCAGCACCGCGTCCGGCCCGTCGGGCAGCCGCCCGGCGGCGCGCCGCGCACCCCGGGCCAGGTTGACCGCCGTCGGCCGGGCGTGCTCGATCAGGTGTACCGCCGCCGCCAGCCCTTCCTTGTCGTCGGCGAACTGGCGCGCGGCCAGGGCGACGCCGAACGCGCCCGCCACCCCGATCGCCGGGGCGCCCCGGACCGCCAGCCGCCGCACCGCCGCGACCAGCTCGTCCACCGTCGTCAACCGCAGGATCCGGGCCTCCCCTGGCAGCGCGGTCTGGTCGATGATCTCCACCGCGCCGTCAACCCAGTCGATCGTCCGCACGCGTTCAACGTACAGTCCACTAACGTCTTCTCCATGCCGTCCCGTGACCCGATCGAAGACCTGCGCCAGATCGCGTTCCTGCTGGAACGGGCGCACGAGGCGACCTACCGGGTGAAGGCGTTCCGCAGCGCCGCCGCCGCCCTGGCCAAGCTGCCACCGGGCGAGCTGGTGGCGCGGGCCGACGCCGGCTCCCTCACCAAGCTGGCCGGGGTGGGCGACGTGACGGCCCGCTGCGTGGCCGAGTCGCTGGCCGGCGAGGAGCCGGTCTACCTGCGCCGGCTCATCGACACCTCGGGCACCGACCTGGACGAGGCGACCGCGGCCCTGCGCGCCGCGCTGCGCGGCGACTGCCACAGCCACTCCGAGTGGTCGGACGGTGGCTCGCCGATCGAGGAGATGGCCGTCACGGCGGCCGGGCTGGGCCACGAGTACCTGGTGCTGACCGACCACTCGCCGCGGCTCACCGTGGCCCGGGGGCTGTCCGCCGACCGGCTGCGCGAGCAGCTCGACGTGGTGGCCGCCCTGAACGAGAAGCTGACGTCCCTCGCCCGGGACGGTGCGATGAAGCCGTTCCGGCTGCTCACCGGCATCGAGGTGGACATCCTGGAGGACGGCTCGCTGGATCAGACCGACGAGCTGCTGGAGCGCCTCGACATCGTGGTCGCTTCGGTACACAGCAAGTTGCGCGACGAGTCGGCCGTGATGACCAAGCGGATGGTGACCGCGCTGGCCAACCCGCACATGGACATCCTCGGCCACTGCACCGGCCGGCTGGTCACCGGCCGCAAGTCGACCGGCCAGAACAAGCGCCCGGAGAGCACGTTCGACGCCGACGCGGTGTTCGGCGCGGCCGTCGAGCACGACAAGGCGATCGAGATCAACAGCCGGCCGGAGCGCCTCGACCCGCCGAAGCGGTTGCTGCGCAAGGCTTACGAGCTGGGCTGCCGGTTCACCATCGACACCGACGCGCACGCGCCGGGCCAGCTCGACTGGCTGCCGAACGGGTGCGCCCGGGCGGTCGCGTGCGCCGTCGAGCCGGACCGGATCCTCAACACGTTACCGGCCGACGACCTGATCGCCTGGGCCCGCACCCACCATTCATGATCGTCACAACTTCCCGGAAGCAGTGGCCTCCCGACCCGGCTGAGGCCACGACTCCCGGGAAGTTGTGACGATCTTGTGAGCCCTTGAGTGCACCCTCGGGCACGCCTTACCGGACATGTTTGAGGAAGCCGCAACCGCGCCGGTCAACTAGGGTCTGCTCGTGGACCGTGTGAACGAGATCGCCGACCGGTACGTCGACGAGTGGGCCGCGCTCGACCCCAACGGGGCGACCTATGCCGGAATCGCCGGCCACGACGACCAGACCACCGACATGTCTCCGGACGGGTACGCGGCCCTGGCCGACCTCGACCGGCGTACTCTCGCCCGCCTCGCCGCGGTCGAGCCGCTCGACGAGCGTGAGCGGGTGGCGAAGGAGGCCATGCGGGAGCGGCTGAGCCGGGTCCTGGCCCTCTACGACGCCGGCGACATCACCAGCGAGGTCAACGTCATCGTCGGCGGCCTGCACTACGTGCGGGGCGTGTTCGACCTGATGCGGACCGACGGCGAGGAGGCGGCGGCCAACATCGCGGCGCGGATGGCGGCCGTGCCGGCGGCGCTGGCGCAGTGGCGACGCACGCTGCTGTCGGCCGCCGACGCCGGCCACGTGTCGTCGCGCCAGCAGCTGTTCGAGGTCGCCAAGCAGTGCGAGGTGTGGACCGACACGAACGGCGACAACTTCTACGCCGCCCTGGCGCAGCGGGCCGGGGCCGTGGCCAGCCCGGCGTTGCGGGCCGACCTGGAGTCGGCGGCCGACCGGGCCCGGGAGGCGACTGCCGAGACCGGCCGCTTTCTGAAGGTCGACCTGGCGCCCCGGGGCCGCGCGAAGGAGGCGGCCGGCCCGGAGATCTACGACCGCGCCATCCGGTACTTTCTCGGCGCCGAGGTCGACGTGCTGGAGGCGTACGCCTGGGGTTTCGAGGAGCTGGCCCGGCTCGAATCGGAGATGCGCGAGGTCGCCGACAAGATCGTGCCGGGCGGCTCGGTCGACGACGCCGTCGACGCGCTCGACGCCGATCCGGCCCGCAACATCCACGGCAAGGACGCGTTCCGGGCCTGGATGCAGGACCTGGCCGACCGCGCCATCGGCGAGCTGAACGGCGCCCATTTCGACATCCCGGAGCCGGTCCGGCGGATCGAGTGCCAGCTCGCCCCGACCTCCGACGGGGGCATCTACTACACCGGCCCGAGCGAGGACTTCTCCCGACCCGGCCAGATGTGGTGGGCGGTGCCGATGGGCATCGACACGTTCTCCACCTGGCGTGAGGTGACGACGGTCTACCACGAGGGCGTGCCGGGCCACCATCTTCAGGTGGCCCAGACGGCGGTCCGGGTCGAGCTGCTCAACCGGTGGCAGCGCCTGCTGTGCTGGTGCTCCGGGCACGGCGAGGGCTGGGCACTGTACGCGGAACGGCTGATGGACGAGCTGGGCTACCTCGCGGATCCGGGCGACCGGCTCGGCATGCTCGACGGGCAGGCCCTGCGCGCCGCCCGGGTGGTCGTCGACATCGGCATGCACCTGGAGCTGAAGGTGCCGCGCGACAACCCGTTCGGGTTCCGGCCGGGCGAGCGGTGGACACCCCGGCTGGGCTGGGAGTTCATGCGGGCGCACTGCCGGATACCGGATGAGAACCTGCGCTTCGAACTCAACCGGTACCTTGGCTGGCCGGGTCAGGCCCCCTCGTACAAGCTCGGCGAGCGGATCTGGCTGAGGGCACGGGCGGACGCGCAGGCGCGCAAGGGCGCCGACTTCGATCTACGGGCGTTCCACCAGAACGCGCTCAACCTGGGCTCGATCGGGCTCGGCCCGTTGCAGGCAGCGCTCGCCCGAGCGTGAGCCTGAGCCTGAGCGACCTACCCCTCGCTCAGGCGCATGTTCTGCGCGGTGAGCGTGTTGCTGTCCACGAACGCCAGGTCGATGGTGACGTCGGTGAACCAGAGCACCGGCAGGGTCAGCGGTGGCGGCGAGTCGGGCGTGAACGTCACCGGGATCAGGCCGAAGAGCTTGCCGGTGAACTTGGGCGTGTAGAACTTGACGTTGGCGGGGCCCGTTACGGCGCAACTCGCCGTGGAACAGATGTCCAGCTCCGGACTCGTGATCACGGTGTCCTTGCCGTTGGGCTCGTGCACCTTGAGCTGGAACGGCTTGTTGACCGCCTTCGTCATGGAGAACTTCAGCGAGTGCACCGTGCCGCCGGCCCGGGTCGGCAGGTCCACCACGCCGTCGTAGGTCGAGTTGTACATGGTCAACGACCCGATGGTCAGCACGGCCTGGGTCGCGGCCACCGGCGGCTGGCCAGGGTCGACGGCCGCGGACCTGATGACGCCAGGGCCCAGGCACGGGACGGTCGAGGTCGACGGGGACGCCGACGGCGAGCCCTGGCCGGCCGGGGGCGGCGGGACCGGGTCAGCAGCGCCCGGCTTGGGCGGCGTGTCACCACTGTTGCCGCCGTTGCCGGTGCCGCCGGTACCCGGGCTCGGGCTGGCGCTGGCCGAGGGCGTCGGATCGGGGGTGGCGGTGTCGCCGCCGCCGAAGAACTTCTTCACACCGTCGACGAAGTCGTTCCAGCCGTCGACGAACGGGTTGCCGGTGCCGGTCGAGGTGGCCGACGGCGTCGGCGAGGCGCTCGGCTCGGTCTTCTGCGGCGCCTTCTCCGCACCGTTCGGCGCCCCGTTCCCGTTCGGCGCCCCGTTCCCGTTCGCGGGCGCCTGCGGCTTGGGCGCGGCCGGCTTCGGTGCGGTCTTCGGCGTCGCCTTCGGGGAGGCCCCGGTCGACGCGGACGGGTTGGGACACGGCAGCGCGTACGCCGGGGCGGAGCGGTTGACGGCCATCAGCACGACGGCGGCCAGGGTCACCGGGACCAGGGTGATCGCGAACATCCGGGTGCGGTACCCGCCGGAGGCTCCGCCGGGGGGCGGCTCGTCGGCGCCGTGGCCGGTGTTGCCCTCCCCGTTGCCCCACCACCGCTCCGGGTTCTGTACCTCGCGGGGAAACTCCTCGGTCTGCGCGTCGGACGGGCGCGCATTGCCGTACCCGTGGCCGTTGCCGTACGCCGGAGCGTCCTCGTACGGCTGGCCGTGGTCGTACCGGGGGCGCTGGTCCGGATGCCCGGCCGGCTGGTCGGAATGTTCGTTGAGGAACCAGGCGCCGTCGCTCGCCTCCTCAGGCTGCCCCGGTGCCACCGGAGGCGCTTCGTGCGCGGCCAACGGCTGTGCCGCCGGCGCCCTGCCCGCTGGGTTCACCGGTGTCCACGCGATGGTCAGCGCGCCGCCGATGATGCCGAGCAGCAACCCGAGAACGAAGCCGCCGAAGTTGAGGCCGATCAGCGAGTACACGGCGACCAGCGAGCCGAGGACGCCGTAGAACAACCGCAGGTTCGGTGTCGCCCACGCCATCAGCCCGCACAGCAGCACCATCGCGGGAATCACGTACGACAGGAACCCGGTCGGTCCGAAGTGGACCTGGAGGGCGCCGAGGTTCATGTTGCCGCTGAGGAAGAGTTCCAGGCCGGACAGCAGCAGGAACAGGCCACCCCAGAACGGTCGGCCCTTCCGCCAGCGGCTGAACTTCCGCCAAGCCCCGGCGGAGTCTCCCGCCTGCGGCGCGTGTGCGGTTGTCACGTACCCCTCCTGCTTTCGGCGTTTCCCATCCTCGCCGGCACGGGACGACAACACGGGCGAGGCCCGCGGATGATCGTCATTCCGCGGGCCTCGGGCCGTATGTCAGAAGCACTCCTTGGGACCCTTGGGGTTGACGTCCACGAACAGGTGCATGCCCTTGAGTTCGAACGAGCCGGCCGTGGTCGACCAGGAGGTCTGGTGCAGGTTGGTGATGACCACGCTCTTGGCCTGCTGACCGAAGGCACCGGTGGTGCCGTGCAGGTCGGGACCGGCCGCGTCGAGGGAGCCCGCGTCCTGACCGATGTTGATGTTGTTGAACGTGGCGTTACCGGTCAGGTCGGTCATGTCGATCAGGAGGTTGGTGGCGTGCGCCTCGTTACCGGGGGGACCCGCCGTGATCACCAGGCTGATGGGCGCGCCAGGCACCTTGACCGAGTTGCACAGGTTGGTCAGCGTCGCGTCCGCCATGCCGGCGGTGGCCACCGGCACGTCAGTCGTCTTGCCGTCCGTGCCCTTCGAATGGACGATGCCGCCGTACTGCACGAAGCCGGTTGCCTCAAGGCGGTCGGCGCTCACCTTGAAGGTCTGACCGGAGACGTTGAACGACGCGGCGATGGCACCGTTGGCCATGCCGAACACGATCGCGCCTGCGGCGGCAGCGGCCGGGATGACAACGGCTGCGAACCGCCGCCACCTGGTGCGGCCCTGCACCAGGTTGCCTTGCGCATCCTTCACGGGGGCTCCTCCTCGCGGCTGTAGTCACCAGACGGCCGCTGAACACAGCTGGGGGTGTCGCTGGTGACGAGATGCATGAAGCACGGGCCGCCACGCCGGCCGCACGGGTAGACGGCGCCGGGGTGTGGCGTGCGAGAGATGTTGCCGTGACCGGCTGCCGCATTCAAGTCCGTGGCTACTCACGAGTAACCGGGATTTCCCTTGATCGATACTTTGGGTAACGACGATCGCGATGTGGGACCGATCACAGATGCGGCTCGGTGCGGACAAAACACCCGAAGCCGAGCTGTGATCGTCACCACAGGTAGCCGAGAAATGTCCTGGTTACGTTTTGGTAACAACACATTGATCGGCGCCGAGGCCCCTGCCCCGCATCGCCGATCTTGGAGAAATGTACATGGTTTAGAGATCAAACCGTGTACATTTCTCCAAGATCGGCGCGAAGATCGAGCCGTGACTACTCCCGAGCACGAGGACGCCACCGGGTGGTTTGAGCGGCTTTACGCCGACGCGGCTGGGGGCAACGCGGTTATTCCTTGGGATCGGGGGCGGGTGACGCCGCAGCTTGTGGAATGGGCCGAGGCGACAGATCTCACCGGCAACGGGCGGCGCGCCCTGGTCGTCGGTGCCGGGCTCGGTGAGAACGCCGAGTACATCGCCCGGCGCGGGTTCGCGACCGTCGCGTTCGACGTGTCGCCGACCGCGGTGCACCTGGCGCGCCAGCGCTTCCCGGACTCCATCGTGGAGTATCGGGTCGCGGACCTGCTGGATCCGCCGGCCGAGTGGAGCGACGCCTTCGACCTGGTGGTCGAGGTCGCCACGATCCAGTCACTGCCGTACCACGTCCGGGGCGCCGCCATAGTCCACGTCGGACAGATGGTCGCTCCGGGCGGCAGGCTCATCATCATCGCGTACGGCACGGCCGGCGCCCCCGATCCCGAGGGTCCACCGTGGCCACTCACGCGCGAGGAGGTCGACGCGTTCGCCACCGGCGACCTGCGCCTGACCCGCGTCGAGGAACTCCCGGACGAGGTGAACCAGATCTTCCGCTGGCGGGCCGAGTTCACCCGCTGAACCGCGCCCTACGTACGCTGCGGGAACGCGCAGAACTCGTTGCCCTCGGGATCGGCCAGCACCCACCAGCTGATTTCGTCGTCCGGCTCGCGCAGCATCACCGCCCCGGCGTTCACCAGCTCGGTGGGCGCCGGACCGGCCAGGTCGACGTCCCAGTGCACCCGGTTCTTGGCCGCTTTCGGCTCGGGTACGTTGTTGAAAACCCAGTACTGCCAAGGAAACCCGGCCGCGCCCTCGATCCAGGCGAACGCGCCCCGGTCCGAGCGGTGCGCGGTGCCCCCGGTGATGCCGGCCCACCAGTTCGCCTGTGCCAACCCGTCGCCTGCGTCGACCACCAGCTCGAAGATGCCCGGCGGCGTCGGCTTCTCGGGTCGTTGGGGAAACGCGCAGAACTCGTTGCCCTCCGGATCGGCCAGGACGAACCACGCGTCTTCGCCGGGCTCGCGGACGAGCGTGGCGCCCGCCCGCAGAAACTCGGCCGGGTCGCTTCCGGAAAGGCGAACATCGAGGTGTACCCGTGTCTTGACGCTGCGGGGCTCGGGCACCGGGTCGATCCAGACGGTGTCGCCTGCCGGGCGGCCGGGAGTTGGATCCAGCCGCGCCGAGCCGTCCCCGAGGTCGACGAGTGGGGCACCGAGCACGGCCGCCCAGAACCGCGCCTGGGCGAGGGCATCGTCGGCGTCCATGCAGAGGTCTTTGAAGCCGGCGTAGACGACCACCCGCCGATCCTATGCCGGATCAGGCTCCCGGGTGAGTACCGTTCGACCGCCGTCGACCGGCACCGTCGCCCCGTTGACGAAGCTCGCATCCGGCGACAGCAGGTATGCGATCGCGGCCGCGACCTCGTCGGCCCGGCCGAGCCGACCCATCGGGTGCAGCAGGCGCATCTGGCGGTCCAGGCGCTCGGCCGCCGCCGGTTCGAGCCGGTCCAGGGTCTGCTCGTACCGCTCGGTCACCACGGTGCCCGGAGCGACCGCGTTCACCCGGATCCCGCGCGGCCCGTACTCGACGGCCAGCGCCCGGGTCAGCCCTTCGATCGCGGCCTTGGCGGTCGCGTACGGCGTGCAGCCGGGGACGACCTGGCGGGCCTGGTGCGAAGAGACGTTGACGATGGCGCCCGTGGTACCGGCCGCGAGGAACCGACGGACCGCGACCGCACAGCCGACCACGGCCGGATCGAGGTTGGTCCCGATCAGTTCCAGGATCTCGGCGGTCGGAGCGGAGTCGACCGAGGCGTCCCGGAACAGCGCGGCGTTGTTGACCCAGCCGGCGAGCGTACCGGCGGACTCTGCGGTATCGGCCGCCCGCTCGGCGACGCCCTCGTCGGCGGCGTTGCCGGTCACGACGCCCACGCGGGGGTCGGTCGCCCAATCCAGCGCCGCCGGATCCAGTTCGACGGCGACAACCGTGGCCGTACCGGGATCGCTCAGCAGCCGCGACACCAGCGCCCGCCCGATCCCACGTCCGCCACCGGTGACCACATAGGACAGTCCCACCGCCCACCTCCTTCGTACGTCGGAGCGGGCCGCGCAACGGACGCCGCCCGCCCCGACGATCTACATACCCGTCACACCGTCGGTCAACTCGCGGATCGCGTCGAGGTGACCGTTGTGCCGCGCGGTCTCCTCGATCATGTGCAGCATGCTCCAGCGCACGGCCATCGTCATCAGCGGCGAAGACGGCAGGTGGGTGCGGTGTGCGTCGGCGTCACTGACGCCGTCGCACTTGTGGCGGACGGTGGCGCGCTGCCAGTCCGGCCAGTCGTTGAGCAGGGTTCGTTCATCCCCGCGTCGGGCGGGGGGCTTTCGGGTCACTGATCGCTCCTTTGTCCACGTCGATGCTGCCGCCAAGCCGCACCGAAATGGTCGACCGATTTCCAGGGGCGCCAGCGAGTCGGCGGTCACCGCACCATCGTGGCCGGCGCGGCGCGCAGCGCTCGGGACGCGAGCACACCCAGCGGTACCGCGACCACGGCGAGCGCGAGCGCCTCCACCACCCCCAGCGCGACCAGTCCGGCCGGCGGCCAGGTGGGAGACCGGGCCCACAGGTACTCCAGCAGTGTCACCACGCGCAGCGTGAACATCGCGCCGGCGGCCACGGCCAGCGCGTGCGACCAGGCCGGCGACCGGCCTCCCCGACCCAGCGCCGGACCGGCCAGATTCGCGACGCCCATCAGCACCACGGCGATCGCCCAGAGGCCGGGCCAGTCGAGCACCGGGACGGCGAAGAACCACGGCAGGACCAGGGCGCCCGTGACGAGCGCGGTGTACCACGGGCGCGGGGGCGGCGGCGGGGTGTCCCGGTGGAAGGCCACCATCCCGACCATGGAGAAGACGTCGAGCAGCAGGATGACGAGGAGGCTCAACACCGGTGGGTGGGCCCCGTCGACCAGATCCGCGACCGCGTTGCCGGTGGCGACCAGGATGGGCACGGTGGCGACCGCCGCCAGCACCTGCGCGATCCGGCGGTGCCCGAGCAGCAGCCCGACGAACGCCAGCACCCAGATCAGCCCGGCCAGCCCCTGGAACCGGTACCAACCGTCCGTGACCACGCCCCATTCGGGCGGCGGCTCGGGCAGCCATGACAGCCTGCCGGTCAGCCACAACCTGAACTCCTGATCGGCGACACCCAGCACCGCGTGGCCGAGCAGCCACATCAGCGTGACCAGCCGGATCGCCTGCCCCCAGGCCACGGACCGGGGAGGCGCGCCCGCGCCGCCGAGGCGCAGGCGCAGGGCCAGTGCGAGCACGCTGCCCACCTCGGCCCAGCTCGGCCGGCCGTAGTCGTCGAGGTACTCAGCCCGGTCCGGATCGTCGGTCGCCATGCTCGCCAGGAACGTGGCGACCATCTCCTCCTCCCACTCGGCCCGGTAGGCGGCCGGCAGGACGCGGAGCACCCGGCGGTATCGCGTTTCCAGCACGCTCATGGTCACGCCTCCCTCGGGCGACGTCGCTGCCCGACGGCCCGCCGCTGCCCGACCGCCCGCCGCTGCCCGGCAGCCCGCAGCCGCTCGGAGGCTACCCGCGCGTTGGCAGCCTGCCGCTCCGCTTCCGCGGTGAGGGTACGGGAGCCCGACTCGGTCAGCCGGTAGTACCGCCGGAGCCGGCCCTGCCAGACCTCCTCCCGGTCCAGCTCGACCAGGCCGTCGCCGACCAGCCGGTCGAGCACCCCGTAGAGCGTGCCGACCTTGAGTTGGACGCGGCCCTGGGACAGCTCGGCGACCTCGCCCACGATGCCGTAGCCATGGCGTGGCTGGTCGACGAGCGCGGTGAGAATGAAGAACGCCGGCTCGGTGGTCATGGCCAGAATATATCGTCTGGCACGATATCCTGGCTACCCCGATGTGAGGTCCCGCAGGTAATCCGACACCGCCTCGCGGTCGGTGGTGACCAGCCCCACGTACCCGTCCGGCCGGACGAGTACGAGCCGGTTGTCGCCGTACGCGCGGCGGGCGTGCCCCTCGCCGTCGAGCAGGCGACGGTCGCCGGCCGTGACGGTCGTGCCGGCCAGCTCCAGCAGGGTGAACTGCGGCCCGCGGAAGACGTCGAACAGGCGCACCGGCTCGCCCGAATCCGCGTCCCGGCACGGCGCGTCGGGCGCCCGGTCACCGCCCTGGACCGGCCCATCCATAGTGGACCGGGAGAGCCGGCTCCACGGGTACCCCAGAAGGAGCTGGCCATTCTCGGGCGCTCGACCCGCGTCCAGGCCGGCACCCGGCACCTTGATCGCGTCCATGATGACGGCCAGCAGTTCCGACGTGTGGTCCAGCAGCCAGGCCGCGATCGGCAGCCGCTCCTCCTGGTACGTGTCGAGCAGCCGGTCACTGCCGAGGCCGAGCTTCCAGCCGAGGTTGTACGCGTCCTGGATGCCGCTGTTCATCCCCAACCCGCCGGCGATCGGGTGGACGTGCGCGGCGTCGCCGGCGAGGAACACCCGACCGACCCGCAGCCGGTCGACCATCCGGACGTTCACCCGGTACGTGGAAATCCAGGTCGGGTTGGCGAACCGCACGCCGGGCAGGCCGGCGACCCGGTCGAACGTCTGCTGGAACCGCTCCAGCGTCGGCGGCAGCGGCTGGCCCTCGGCGTCCAGCTCCGGCGACGCCTGAAGCTGGAACTGGTTGGTGCCCGGCAGCGGGCACAGCATCATCGCGCCGTCGGCCGCGAACCACTGGTGCCAGCAGTCGCGGCTCAGCCCGTCGGCCTCGACGTCTCCGATCACCATCAACTGGGTCTCCGACGTGCTGCCCTCGAAGCTGACGCCGAGGGCCTTGCGGATGCCGCTGCGCCCGCCGTCACAGCCGACCAGGTAGTCCGCCTCGATCGTCCGGCCGTCGCCGATCTCGGCGACCACCGAGTCATCCGCCTGCTTAAAGTCGACCAGTTCCGCGCCCAGCTCGACGGTCACGCCGAACTCGGCCAGCCGCGTGCGCAGGATCTCCTCGACCCGCCACTGCGGGATCATCAGCGGCACCGGGTATGGCACGTCCGGGGTGCGCTCGGCGCCGGCGGACGGGTCGACCTCGGAAAGCACCTCGGTCCGGCGGTACTTCCGGAACGGCATGTGGGTGACCCCGGCCGCCAGCGTCTCGTCGACCACGCCCACGTCGTCGAGCACTTCCAGGGTGCGCTGCGAGAGCCCCTTGCCGCGTGAGCCGCGGGGGAACTCGGGAAGCTTGTCGATGATCCGGACGGCCACGCCGCGGCGGGCCAGGTCACAGGCGAGGGTCAGGCCGGTCGGTCCGGCGCCGGCTACCAGAACGTTGGTCATGACAACATCGAAACGGTACCGAGTTAAAAATGCAACCGAGTTACAGAAACTGCTACCGTGTTCCCATGACCCAGCCAGCCGGCCTGCGTGCGCGCAAGAAGGAGCGGACCCACCGGGCCATCTCCGACGCGGCCATCGCGCTGTTCCTGGCACGCGGCTTCGACCAGGTCTCGGTCGCCGAGATCGCCGCGGCGGCCGAGGTGTCCAAGCCGACCCTGTTCCGGTACTTCGACAGCAAGGAAGACCTGGTGCTGCACCGGATCGCCGACCATGCCGGCGAAGCGGCCAGGGTCGTGCGGTCCGCCAGCGAGCCGCCGCTGACCGCGCTGCACAACCACTTCCGGGACGGCCTCGACCGGCGGGACCCCGTCACTGGCCTCAACGACCACCCCGGGGTGCTCGCCTTCCACAACCTCGTCTTCGCCACGCCGGGCCTGGCGCACCGGGTGGTCCGCTACATGCTGCGGGACGAGGAGGAGCTGGCGGCCGCGCTCGGCGCGGATATGGCCGCCCGGCTGGCGGCGAGCCAGATCGTCGTCGTGCAGCGGGTACTGGCGCGGGAGAACTGGCGCCGGCTGT
>CAWIMS010000001.1:2920000-2969263 GCA_963837285.1 uncultured Actinomycetota bacterium | reverse complement strand
CGCCAAGTCGAAGGCCGCGTCCACTACATCCTCTCTGTCCTGGATTGACAGCCACACGAGGGGACCGTCGACGAGCCACGAACGAAAAGCGACGGTAGGTCGAGAAGGTACGACAGGGCTCCCCGCCCGTGTCGAGTTTCGGCGAATCGGTATCGTCGAGTTGACGCGCGATGCGGGAGCTCGCGTCCCGGATCATCCGTAGCTGTTCCGCGATCTTCTCCGGCGGCCAGTCCTGGTCGCCGACGAGGTCGAAGAACCAATCTTCCTGAATGCCGAGCTTCGCGAGCCTCTTGCGAGGCTCCGCGCCGCTATCGCCGAACTGTCAAAGCCTCGTCCATCCCACGGCCCCCGACGGAAGATCGCTTGGCTACCTGCGCCTCGTTCCCTCGACCGTGTGACGTGGTCCTCGACTGGGCCCCGCCGCACCGACCATCTAGTCGATAGTTGATCTTGCGGAGCTTTGTGTCATACCAATTCCAGCGGACTACGAGAATAGGTCGAAGTCATACTCGTCGCCATCCGCATCCTGTAGCTGGTCATCTGACTCGTCATTGCGGGTTTTCATGGCGAACACCACCTGACGACTTTGCGAGGTCACGAACAATCTCGATCGCGCGGAGCGGAGTCATCGGCCGTCGTGCCGATCGGCCCTCTTCTGAGAAGGCCAACGAAGAATTCGCGCGTTATGTTCGAGTTTTTGCGTATGTTATCTCGAATCCGCCCCGACCCCGGTGGCAAGGCTGCGTCTTGGTTTGCCAGATTCAGGTGTTCAGCCAGACGTACATTCCCTTCGGTACCATAGGGTCGCCAGGTCGAAGTCCTGCTCACGAACGAACTTGAACCGAAGGGACTTCCGGTAATGCGCCGATCGCTGGCCCGAGTCGACCTCTTGCCGCCGAATACCATGAGTTTGAGTTGCTTGTCAAGATCAGCCCTTTTAGTGAACGCCCAGCGTTCCTCGTAGCTCTTCGGAGAGGTGGAGGCGCGTTCGGTGAGTAGCTTGTACTGACCAATGTGTGAAGATGTTTGAGTCTCATCCCAATCACGGGGTCGATTCCGACGCTCTCTAGCGGCTTTCGATTAATGTTTATGATCGTAAGCGCAAAGTGATGATGGGTAAATCTCGCCGCTGAGGCAGACTGCAACTCCAATCCCCCCGCCGGGTCAAGCGCCGCAGATCTTCCGCTATCAGGTCGTCCTCAATGTCGGTTAGCCAAGAGGGATCGAAAACAGACGCGAGCGCGATGGCGTGATCGCCAGCCATCCCGGTGCCTATAGCGTACTCATTGGGTGGCGTCAGGCCAGATGCGCTTATCGCAAGGCTGATTGCATCGCGCTCCTCCCGGATTCTGAAACCCGGTGGCCCGCTGACCGGCTCGGCAGATCGTATGATCCCATCAAGCCAGGCGGCCACGCCCGAATCCATCGAGCGAATGATATCAATGAGGCTCTCGCCAAGCTTCGGACTAAGTCGCACGGGGCTGAACGGTTGCGGCCATGGCAATTGAGACCATCTAGTTCGGTCAGCGCCAGTAAGCTGGCTGGCAACTGACTCGAAGGGTGTTGGCGCCACATGCCTCACCGGTTCAACAGTGAGGCGGTCTTTCTGCGTTGCGACTTGCTGGATGCCCTTTACAACCCCGAGACACCGAAGGTGCTGTTGATTGGTATACGGATCTTTGGTTCCGATACCAATTAGGATCGATCCCTTTGGTGGCTTATTCGAGCGCGCAAATACGTCCGTGACCCGCGGCGGGGCCAGATATTCGTCATGATCGACGACTCCTTCGACGGACCAAAGCCATACTTCGCGCTTCCCCATGACGCAAGTCTGGCATGGCTCCGCTGCAACCGAGACCTGCTTACGATCAGACGCCGGCCGAAGGGCATCCTGCGCTGCCCGAACTCGTCGGTTGCGCTCTCATGGCACCGTTGGCGTGCAATCGTTGCGCCCAGCCGCACGGCCACCGGTCACGTGGCGTTAGCGTCGCATGGCTCGGCCCCTAGCCTTGCCTAACCATCGGTTCTGGAAGCGATGGGGGACTTGTCTTGGGAGATGAGCCCGTACGCCGACAGCCTGGCCCCCTGGGGCGGCAGCCGAACTGGAGCGAGCGGCACCGGCTGGCGGTTCGCCAAGTCCCACCGCCGTCGCACCGGCTCCGGCAGCGCGGCGACCAGTTGGATGAGCGGCACCGGCTCCGGCAGCCGCATCACCGGGGTGACGACCGTGCGATCCTTACCAGTGGCCACCTGCTGCGACCGGCGCGCTACGCCACCAGCACCACGGCGAACGCGTGATCGCCGGCATCGGTTGAGGCCGTACTGATCCCGAGCATGAGCGAGCCTGGCTTCGGCTGCAAATCCCGGTAGAACACGTCAGTTGCCCGGTCAGGCCAGCGGAGTTCTTGCCCACCGGCAACGACCTCGTCGACCGCCCAGAGGATCACCTCGCGTGCAGGCATTGCCACAGCCTGCCAGAGTCACGCGCGGCGCAGCGCCCACGAATGGGAACCACCCGACCTCCCGCGTGGACAGGTGCCCAGGTTGGCCAGTCCGGTTCAAGGTGTTCGACAGTGCCGATTCAACTCGCGTCCAGAGTGGTGACGGCGCACCCCTCTCTGTGACCGGTCGGGTGCCAGCGGTTAGGCCGCTTTCAGTTCGACCCGTTGAACCAATGCCGTTCTATGGCCACTCTGGCAAGCTGAGGCTCGTCAAAGTCCTGCGCGAGGCGGTGTTCGGCAGCCAGCAGCCATGCGATCGGCAAGTTGGCCGCGTCGCCGAGGACCGCGCTCGCCAGCTCGCTCGGCACGGTCGCCGGTAGCTGCCCGACAGAGACGACGCCGTCGTGACCGTACGCCCGGATGGCGTCGAGCAACGTGGCCGAGGATTGGGCGAGCATTCGCGCCGTCAGCGCCCGTAGCCCGGCCCAGCCGGCTCGTCCGAAGGCCGCCATGTCGGTGAGCTGGCTGTCGCTGATCGCCGGCAAGTCGTCAAGCCGCTTCAGTCCCGCAACGTGATGGGACACCAGTGCGATGACGGCCGGAGGGCGACTGAGGCTGTGTTGGAGTACCTCCGGGGCGAGTCGACGAGCGAGCCCCCATGCGCCCATCCGGCTGGAGCTTAGGCACGACGCAGCGAGCCTGTCCGTCGGCAGCGAGGAGACCACGGTGGTGAGGCGGTCGATGCAGCCGACGACGACCGCCTCGGCGGCGACGGTGAGCAGCGCCAGGCACCAGGTGGCGCGCGACAGGTCATCGTTGTGCGCGTCGAATTGTTCTGTCCACCAGCCGGCCCGGGAGCGGTTGAATCGACACTCCTGCAGTAGCCGTCCATCGTCTGCGTCTGGCCCGAACGGCTGCGAGTCCTTGGTGAAGGTTCCGCCGATCTTCCATTGGTCGTCCGGGCTTGCAGCGCCGATGATCGACGATTTCGGTGGCCAGCCAGCGCCGGGCCGTAGATCGCGGCCAACTCCGGGCGGTGTCTCCCCACGGGGAGGTCGTACCTGCCTGCCCTTGCTGAACCCATGGCGGTCTGTATCCGCGCGAAGCGCGCGTCGCGGTCCTTGACCGCCGTAGCACAGCTTGTCGCTGGTGATCCGGATCAACGGCATCGCAGTGGCCGACGTCCACCAGGTATGGACGCTGGTCCTCGCGGGCTTTGATCAGGAAGTTCCGCGGCGCAAGGAGCCGGACAAGGTCACCAGCCATCCCCTGGGCGGTGATGTTGGCGTCGGAGCAGTGCCCGTCGAGGACCGCCTGGACCAGACGCTTCTCCAACTCGGACCCGGATGGCGCGTTGACACCCGCGTCAAGCGCGACTTCAGCGTCGAGGCAGTTGATCGTCAGTCGGGCAAGGTCAGTCGGCGTCAGACGGGTGGCGGCCTGGAACGGGATTCCTACGCGCAGCCACGCCCCTTCGATCCCCGTGCCGATCGTGGCGCGCATCCGCGGTGCCCACCATGCGTCGAGGCTCGCCCTGTCCGTGGTCAGTCGGGTAGCCAGCCGCATACGGTCGCGGTTGATCGCCGCGGCGGGTTCGCCGTCGACGGCCTTCTGAAGCGCGTTGATCAAGACCTCGGCACCGCGGTCGGTGGCTAGCGGGATGACGTCGTTGCGGGTGGTCAGGGCATCGACCATTAGCCGTACGCTCAGGTCGTCGGCGAACATCCCGGCCGCACGATCTTGTGCCTTGATCCGGCGGGAAAACACGCCGTCGGTGAGCAGCGTCCACGCGGACACCCGTACCTGCGCGGGCCGGACACCCGCCGCCAGTTCGTCTTCCATGGCGTCGACAAGACCGGACAGCTGGTTAGGGTTGGCGAACCCGGCGAAGAATCGGCAGGTGTTGAGCCGATACGCGCGCCGGAGCAGTTCGCGCAGGATCGTGGACTTGTCGAAGCCTCGCAGATCCGCCCCGGCGAACTCCCACAGGTACCGTGCGGCGAAGTACTCCCGCATCGTCTGGATGTCGAACTCGAAGGTGCCCTCTGCCTTGCTCGCCAAGGCCCATACGCGGTCGGTGACCGCGGTGAACAGGTCGTCGACGAGCTTCGTGTCCTTGTCGACCTCGAACAGGTAGGTGTTGATGGCGCTCCGGATGGCTTTCGTGGCCATTCGGCCCTCACCGGCGTCGACCTCGGCACGTGACTGCAGGTGCCAGCCCAGGAATGCGGTGACCTCCTCGAGGTCGTCGCGGTGCTCGTGGACCGACGGGCTCTTCTCCGCCTCCCGGTCCAGGAACGTCTCCATGTACAAGGTAAACGGCTCCGTGCGCCCGTCGGCACGGACTCTCCGCGCTTCTGGATGAGATATAGCAAGATCGTCAACTGCATGGGGTTGTCGGCGAGCTGAGCGATGTGCGGCTCGATCGAGCGGTGCTTGAAGGTTGCCTCCAGCGCTCGCCGCGCCGCGCCGCGTACCGCCCGGGCGTCAGCCCACTTACGCAGGTAAGTCGTTCGCAGGGACGGACTCAACGGAACCAGAGCGATGATCTCGAACGTGTCGCCGGAGGGCTCCGGTAGGCCGGACGCGTTCGGTCGGGTAGTGACGATCAGCTGAGGTGGGGTCGCCCCGGTGCCCAGGCGCACCGCGAACTCGTTGATCTCCTTCACGACGCGGATACGGGTCGTCTCATGCGCCACCTCATCGAGGCCGTCAAGGACGATCAGCATCGGGAAGCGGCCGAGTACGTCGTTGACGAGGTCCACGCCGGCCGGCTCACCACCGCCCCGCGCTGTCAACAGGCGAGCGATAAACCTCGAGCGACTGCGGTGAACGGCTCCGGACGCGTTTCGTAGCGACTGCGGGGTCATCAGCGTAGGGATCACCGCCGGCAAGCCAAAGGGCATAGTCGCGAAGGTCGATCCGATCGGCAGCCGCGGTGTGTTCACGGTCATCTCAGGACGAGACCCCGATGGGTACTCGTCCTTGGTGAGAAACTCGGCGCGGTGGACCTGACACAGGAACTGTCCGAGGGTGGACTTGCCCTGGCCGGGCTCGCCGCGCACCAGCGTCAACGGCCGAGGGGCGGTCAGAAGGTACTCGGCAGCCCCACCCAGCTTCGGCGAGTCGGCCCCTGTGGCGAAGACCCTCTGGGCCGCCCTCGGCACGGCTACACGCATGGCCTCGACATCGATGAAGAGATCGGCAAGGTCATGAGTGTCCAGCTCGACCTGCCGAAACTTCACCTTGGCGTCCTCGTCCCACTGCGTCGCGATCACCTTCAGCAGCAAGCGACGCAGCTGTTGATCCTTCGCATCGGCCGCGTCGGCTTCGATGACGTACCGCACCGCGTCCTGACCGGCGAGCATCTCCGCGTAGTGCCAGATCAGCTCCCGCGGGGCAAGCTCGACACGGGCGTCAATGTCGGCCCGCCACCAGCAGTCCATATCGACGCCGAACTGCTTGGAGTAGTCCTTCAATACCTCGTCGAGCTTGTCCATCGTTCCCGTACTACGTGCGCTAGTGCCAGCGACGCTGGTTATCAGCACATAGGACTGCGCGCCCTCGGCGACCAGGCGCTCGATGTTGTCCTTCTCCCCGGTGATCGCGGCCTTCAGCCACGCGACCGGATTCTTGATCGGTTCCTTCGACCACTTGACCTGATAGATGATCTTCCTTTGCCCGGCGCGCTTGCGTACGGCATCGCGACCCCCGTCCTTCTGGCCGACCGGGAAGCACGAGACATCGGGGAAGGCTTGCGCCAACAGGGCGTTGCACAGCTGCTGGAACCGCTTCTCGGTCAGGCGCTCGTACAGGTACCTCTCCGAGGACCCGCCAAGATGGGTCAGCATCGTGGAACTACAACTCCAGGTGTTCGGCGTCGAGACGCCTCGATTCTCCCAGATCGCCAGCGCGCAGTAACGCAATGACCCGCCGTGCGGCGGACCCCTACCCGCTACCGTCGCCTCCGCGCCGGGATCATCCCCGTCAAGCAGGGAGCGACCAGCCGAGCCGTCCGATGCACCGTGGTGGGGCTTCGTCCACCGTCAAATGACGGTCAAACGATCTAGAGCCGGTCTCCTGATCTTCAGGGAAACCGGCTCTGACCTGCTCTTCTTGTCGGGACGGCGGGATTCGAACCCACGACCCCTTGACCCCCAGTCAAGTGCGCTACCAAACTGCGCCACGTCCCGTCACCACCGCCCTCAGGCGACAGCCGCTACAGCCTAGCGCACCCCCGTCCCACGCCGCGCATCAGATGCCCGTGGGGGCGGGCCACCGCCCGCCCCCAAAGCAAGATCACGGAACCAGTTCACCGACCAGCCACCCGACCAGCGCCCGCAGTAGGTCGATACCGTGCTCGGTCAGCACCGACTCCGGATGGAACTGCACCCCCGCGAACGTCTCGCCACGCAGCGCGTGCACCTCGCCGGACCGCGGGTCACGGCTGACCTCGACCCCCGCCAACGCCCCGGAACACACCGCCGTGTACGTCGAGTAGAACCCGACCCGCTCCGCCCGCCCGAAGAAGTCGATCTCGCGCTGCATCCCTTGATACGGCGCGTCCTTGCGGATCAGCTCCAGGCCGAGCACGTCCGCCAGCACCTGATGCCCGAGACAGATGGCGAGCATCGGCCGCCGCTCCGCGATCAGTTCGGTCACCAGTCCGCGCAGCACAGCCATCTTGGGATCGGCGCGATCACCAGGGTCCCCCGGCCCGGGACCCACCACAACCAGATCAAACCCTTCAAGATCAAAACCTTCATTGTACGAGCGGAGCGTGACCGACAGCCCGAGCGCCCGTAGCTGGTGGCCGAGCATCCCGGTGAACGTGTCCTCGGCGTCCACGACGAGCACCCGCTGACGAGCAGGACCCGACACCGACGGAACCCGCGAATCCAGCCAGAACCGGGCCAGCGTCTCGTTGCGCCGGGCCAGCTCTGCCCGTACCAGAGGATCGGTGACCAACGACGGCCCATGGTCGCCGACGGCGCGGGACCGGTCCCGCAGACCGAGCGCGGCCATCACCCCGGCGGCCTTGGCGTGGGTCTCGGCGACCTCGGACGACGGTACCGAATGCCGCACCAGTGTCGCGCCGACAGGCACCCGGAGCCGCCCGGCCGCCGAAACCTCGGCAGTGCGGATCAGGATCGGCGCGTCGACGGTCTGCCGTCCCTGCTCGTCGCGGCCGATCAGGGCGAGCACGCCGCCGTAGTACCCGCGACCGCGTCGCTCGTGCCGGGCGACGACGCGGCAGGCGTTCTCGATCGGGCTGCCAACCACCGTTGGCGCGAACATGGTCTCGCGCAACACGTCCCGGACATCGCAGGATGCCTCGCCGACCAGGAGGTACTCGGTGTGCGTGAGGTGGGCCATCTCCTTGAGGTAGGGCCCGACCACCTGGCCACCGCCGCTGGCTACGGTGGCCATCATTTTGAGCTCCTCGTCGAGCACCATGTACAGCTCGTCGATCTCCTTGCGGTCGGCGAGGAAGCGCAGCAGTTCGGCGCGGTCGGGGCCGCCGGCGGGATGGCGGAAGGTGCCGCTGATCGGGTTCATCATGACCAGGCCGTCGTCGACGCTGACGTGCCGCTCCGGCGTGGCGCCGACGAACGTCGTGTCGCCGGTGTGCACGAGAAACGTCCAGTACGCGCCGCGCTCGTCGCGGAGCAGCCGGCCGAACGCGGCGAGCGCGGCGGCCAGCGGATCGCCGTCGACACCGGCCTCGTACACCCGGTGGATGACGAAGTTGGAGCCCTCGCCGCGGCCGATCTCGTCGCGGAGCACGGCTTCCACGATCGTCGCGTACTCGTCGTCCGGCACGTCGAACCGGCCGTCGCGGATCGTCGGCGGGTCGGCCGGCAGGGCGGCGGCGACGTCGGCGACGGGTACCTCGGCGGTGCCGGTGATCCGCAGAAACAACAAGGGTGCGCCGTCGTCGATGGCGTCGAAGCCACGCTCGCGGACCTGACGATAGGGCACGATCGCGAGTACCGGATCATCGTCGGGCAGGTCGGCCAGCGTCTCGGCGGTCTCGACCGGCCCGGTCAGTACCTCGACCTGGTTTCGGCCCTCGCGCCGCAGCAGCGCGAACGGCCCAGCCGTGGCCGCGGCCCCGGCACAGCCGGCAGGGGCCACCGCATAATCGGCACAGCCGGCCGGGGCCACCGCCCCGGCACAGCCGGCCGGGGCCACCGCATAATCGGCACAGCCGGCAGGGGCCACCGCCCCGGCACAGCCGGCAGGGGCCTCCGCATGATCGGCACAACTTCCCGGAAATAGTTGCCTCAGCGCGGGCGGGAGGCCACAACTTCCGGGAAGTTGCGGCACGGAGGACGCGGTGCGGGGCGGTTGTGCCGGGCTTGGTTGGTCCATGGGGTTTCCTTTCGGTCAGGCCGCCGAGGACCGACCGCGGAAACGCCGACGGCCGCCTCGTGAAGGCGGCCGCGGGATGGGTGTCGCGCGCGGAATGGGTGGGCCGCCGGTCAGGCGGGCCACCAACTGTTCAGTCGCGCGGACATGCGGGCGAATATACCCGACCGGGTTCTACCGGCGGAACCGTGCGACCAGGCCGTGCAGTTCGTTGCTCATCTGGGCGAGGCGCCCGGCCGCGCGGTGCGACCGGCTCACCCCCTCGGTCGTAGTGGCGGCGGCGTCGGCCACGCCGGCGATGTTCGACGCGATCTGCCGGCTGTTGTCGGCGGCTTCGGCGACGTTGCGGTTCATCTCGTTCGTGGTGGCGGTCTGCTGCTCGACAGCGGCGGCGATGACCGTCTGGTACTCGCTGATCCGGCCGACGATCCCGACGATCCGCTCGATCGCGGCGGCCGCGTCGGCGGTGTCGTCCTGGATCGCCGCCACCCTGCGGGTGATGTCATCGGTCGCCTTGGCGGTCTCCTGCGCCAGATCCTTCACCTCGCCGGCCACCACCGCGAAGCCCTTGCCGGCCTCGCCGGCCCGGGCGGCTTCGATGGTGGCGTTGAGGGCCAGCAGGTTGGTCTGCCCGGCGATCGAGGTGATCGTCTGCACCACGTTCCCGATCTCCGACGACGATACGCCCAGCTTCGCCACGGTCGCCTTGGTCGCCTCGCCGACCGCCACCGCCACCGCCTCGACCGCGACCCGGGCCGCCTCGCTGGCGTTGTTGGAGATCTCGCGGATCGAGTCGCCCATCTCGGTGCTTCCGGTAGCCACCGTGTCGACGTTGTGGGACACCTGGCCGGCCGCCTCCGCGACCACCTTGGCCTGCGCGCTGGCCTCCTCCGCCGAGGCCGCGATGTGAGTGGACACTGTGGACAGTTCGTCGGACGCCGTGGACAGCGAGCCGGCGTGCTCGGCCAGCTGGCCGACCGTCCCGCGCAGCGCGGCCACCGTGTTGTCCAGGGCATCGCCGAGCCGGCCCAGCTCGTCGCGGGTGCGCAGCTCGGCCCGGGCGGTCAGGTCGCCCTGCTCCAGGCGGCCCAGCGCCCGGACGACCACGCCGAGCGGGCCGACGACGCTGCGGGTCGCCCACGTACTGAGCACGACCGCGAGCACCAGCGCGGTCGCCAGCGCCACCCCGAGCACCCACAGGCTGGTCCGGTGCACCCGGCCCGCCTCAGTGTGCAGCGCGGTCATCCGCGCGTTCACGGATTTCTCCAGCGCGTCCGCCGTGTCGAGAACCTTCTTGTACGCGCCGGCCGCCTCGCCACCGTTCATGCTCGTCATCGCCCTGGCCCGGGCCGCCTGGTTGTCGTCCCGGAGCCAGTCGTTCATGATCTTGTCGTCCCAGGCGAAGAAGTCGTCCCAGGCCGGCCGGAGCTGTTCGAACCTGGCCCGCTCGGCGGCCGTCATGTACCCGGTGTGCGCCTGGTCGAGGGCGTCGTAGAGCGCCTTCTTGTCGGCCAGCTCACCCTTGCGGTTGTACCCGTCCGGGCCGACCGCGTACCGGTAGCCGAACGCCCCCGCGTCGGCGACCACGAGGCCCTGCCAGGACCGACCCGCCCAGTCGCCTACCTACGCCCATACCATCACAGACTAAACGGGCATAACTGGTTACACCGGACTTATCCCTTTACCCGCCCCTGCTTCTTGCGCGGGCGTACCGAAACGTGCACCGGGGTACCGGCGAACTCGAACTCCTCACGCAGCCGGCGCTCCACGAACCGGACGTACCCGGCGTCGAGCTGGCCCGTGGTGAACAGCACGAACCGGGGCGGCGAGGTGCCAGCCTGCGTCGCGAAGAGGACCCGCGGCGACTTCCCACTGCGTACCGGGTGCGGAGTGGCCTGGACGAGCGCGGTGAGCCACTGGTTGAGCCGGCCGGTCGGCACCCGGCGCGACCAGTTCTCCAGTGCCGTACGCAGGGCCGGGGCGAGCTTGTCGACCGCCCGCCCGGTCTTCGCGGAGATGTTGAGCCGCATCGCCCACGGCACCCGGCGCAGGTCCCGCTCCAGCTCGCGGGTCAACTGGTGGCGGCGGTCCTCATCGACCAGGTCCCACTTGTTGAACGCGATGATCAGGGCCCGGCCCGCCTCGGCCACCATCGTGATGATCCGCTGGTCCTGCTCGCTGATCGGCTCGCTGGCGTCGAGCAGCACGACCACCACCTCGGCGGCGTCGATCGCGCCGGCGGTGCGCAGGCTCGCGTAGTACTCGGTGCCGCTGGCCTGGCCGACCCGCTTGCGCAGGCCGGCGGTGTCGACCAGCAGCCACGTCTCGCCGCCGATGCTGACCAGGCTGTCGACCGGGTCGACCGTGGTGCCGGCGACCGGATCGACCACCGCCCGCTCCTCCCTGGCGAGCCGGTTGAGCAGGCTGGACTTGCCGACGTTGGGCCGGCCGACCAGAGCGACCCGGCGCGGACCGCGCGGCTTGGCGGCGCCGGTCGGCTCCTCCGGCAGCGCGGCGAGGACGGCGTCGAGCAGATCACCCGAGCCGCGCCCGTGCAACGCCGACACCGGGTGCGGCTCGCCGAGGCCCAGCGACCAGAGCGTCGCCGACTCGGCCTCCTGCCGGGCGTTGTCGACCTTGTTGGCGACCAGGATGACGGGCTTGCCGCCGCGGCGCAGCATGCGTACCGCGGCCTCGTCGTCATCGGTGGCGCCGACCGTGGCGTCGACCACGAACAGCACCACGTCGGCCGTCTGCACCGCGGCCTCGGCCTGCGCGGCGATCGCCTTGGCCCGGTCGCGCGGATCAGGCTCCCAGCCGCCGGTGTCGACGATGAGGAACTGCCGGCCGGACCAGAGCGCGTCGTACGCCACCCGGTCGCGAGTCACGCCCGGCACGTCCTCCACGACCGCCTGGCGGCGACCGATGATCCGGTTGACCAGAGTGGACTTGCCGACGTTGGGACGCCCGACGACGGCGACGACAGGCACCGGACCGGTGTCTTCGGTCTCGACCTCGGTCTCCGCCTCAACCTCAACCTCGGCCTCGGTGGTCCAGCTTTGCTCGCTCGCGGTCACGGCCGGTGTGCTCCGTCCACAAGGGATTGAAGGTGCGCCACGACCTCGTCGATGCCCATCGTGGTGGTGTCCAGGACGACCGCGTCGTCGGCACGGCGCAGCGGGTCGGCGGCCCGGCTGGAGTCGAGCTTGTCACGCCGCGCCAGATCGGCGACGGTGATGTCGAGGTCGCCCGCGTTCTCCGCGCTGCGCCGCCGCCCCCGCTCAGCCGCTGACGCGGTCAGGTAGACCTTGAGGTTCGCGTCGGGCGCCACGACGGTACCGATGTCGCGCCCCTCCACGACGATGCGCCGCTCGGCGACGATGATGTCGCGCTGCTGCGCGACGAGACGCGCACGCACGGCGGGTACCGCGGCGACCGCGGAGACGGCAGCGGTCACCTCGGGGCCGCGGATCGGCCGGTCTACCGGGGTGCCGTCGACGCTCACGTGCGGGTCGGCCGGATCGGTGCCGATGTCCACCGTCACGTGGTCGGCGATCTTCGCGACCGCGTCGGCGTCGGCCGGGTCGGCGTCATCGCGCAACACGGCCCAGGTCACCGCCCGGTACATCGCGCCGGTGTCCAGGTACCGGGCGCCGAGGGCGACGGCGAGACGACGGGAGACGGTGGACTTGCCGGATCCGGCGGGACCGTCCACGGCCACCACGCAGCGCTCTTCGCTCACTCTGTCCCGCCCTCTCGATCTCCCATGACCCTTCAATAATGCCGGGCCGCTCGGGCGGACCGGTGGCCGGCCCGGCGCGGGCCGCCACGTGGCTACCCGTCGGCCGCCTTGAACAGGGCGGAGACCTCCGCATTGGTGAGGCGACGGGTGCGGCCGGGCTTCAGGTCACCGAGCCGGATCGGGCCGATCGCGGTGCGGATCAGCCGGTTGACCGGATGACCGACCTCCTCGAACAGGCGGCGGACGATGTGCTTGCGCCCCTCGTGGATCACCACCTCGACCAGGGCGGTCCGCTGCACCGCGTCGACCAGCTTGAACGAGTCCACCTTCGCCGGCCCGTCGGCCAGTTCGACGCCTTTGAGTAGCTGACGCCCCACCGTGCGGGGCACCGGCCCGCCCACCTCGGCCAGGTACGTCTTGGCCACCCCGTACGACGGATGCATCAGTCGATGGGCCAGCTCACCGTCGTTGGTGAGCAGCAGCAGGCCCTCGCTGTCGGCGTCCAGCCGCCCGACGTGGAACACCCGCTGGTCCACGTTGCCGAGGTAGTCGGCGATCGCGTCACGGCCCCGTTCGTCGGCCATCGTGGAGACCACGCCGCGCGGCTTGTTCATCGCGATGTACACCAGCTTGGTGTTGGTGATCACCCGCTCGCCGTCGACGTAGATCTCGGCGGCCTCGGCGTCGACCTTGTCGCCGAGGGTGGCGCGCTTGCCGTCGACGGTCACCCGGCCGGCCGCGATCAGCTCCTCGCAGGCGCGCCGGGAGCCGATGCCGGCGGCGGCGAGCACCTTCTGGAGCCGCTCGGGTTCAGTTCTCTGCATTGGCGATCTCATCGACGTCGTCGGGGAGGAAGGGGGCCAGCGGCGGCAGTTCGTCGACGCTGTTGAGGCCAAGCTTCTCCAGGAAGAGGGTGGTCGTCCGGTACAGGAACGCGCCACTGTCGGGCTCGCTGCCGCACTCCTCGACCAGGCCGCGGGCGAGAAGGGTACGCACCACACCGTCGCAGTTCACGCCCCGGATGGCAGATATCCGACTCCGGGTGACCGGCTGCTTGTACGCGATCACGGCCAGTGTCTCCAGTGCCGCCTGGGTCAGCCGGGCCTGCTGGCCGTCCAGGACAAACCTTTCCACGTACCGGGCGAAGTCGGCCCGGGTGTAGAACCGCCAGCCGCCAGCCGCCTGGCGCAGGTCGAAGCCGCGCCGGTTGTCGGTGTACTCGGCGGCGAGTTCGTTGAGTGACTCCCTGATCCGATCGGTGCCGACATCGAGTACCTGGGCCAGGACGATCTCGGACACCGGCTCGTCGACGACAAGCAGGATCGCCTCCAGCGCGCCGCGCAGGTCGGCCGGCGCGATGTCGATCTGAGTCTGCTCGACTTCGCCCGCTACCGGCTCCATTGACGGTGCTCGATCTACCGGAGTTTCGGCCTCCCCGGACTCCGGCAGATCGCCCAACGTCGATGTAGGGCCGGGCGACTCCTCGGATCTTGGAAGATTCGACACCAAATCTGGTGCCTCAACCTCCAAGATCTCGACAAAGTCCGCCGCCTCCGTTGACGATGCTCGATCTACTGGAGTTTCAGCCTCCCCGGACTCCAGTCGATCGCCCAACGTCGATTCGAGTGCCGGCTCAGGCCCGGCCTCCGGCTCAGGCCCGGCCTCCGGCTCAGGCCCGGCCTCCGGCTCAGGCCCGGCCTCCGACTCAGCCTCGGCCTCCGACTCAGCCTCGGCCTCCGACTCAGCCTCGGCCTCCGGCTCAGCCTCGGCCTCCGGCTCAGGCTCGGCCTCCGGCTCAGGCTCGGCCTCCGGCTCAGGCTCGGCCTCCGGCTCAGGCTCGGCCTCCGGCTCGGCGACCGGTTCCGGGTCTGGGTCGATTGGCTGACGGGCCCATGGTGGCACCCAGGTCGCCGCCTGTTCGGCAAGCGACCGGGCCGCTGCGTCGTCGGCGTTCACTCGGCTCCCCCGTTGTCGTCATCGTCGCCGTACTCGTCGAAGTCCAGCCCGCCGCTGGCTTCGTCGGCGCCGGTCCACCGTACGGTCAGCTCGCCGAGCGCCTGCACCTGGGCGAAGCCGACCAGGCCCTCGCGGAACAACTCGAGCAGCGCGAGGAACCGCGCCACCACTTCGAGGGTGCTCTGGCAGTCGGCGCACAGCGTACGAAATGATGCCGTCCGCATCCGGAGCAGTTGCTCCCGCAGCAGCTCAGCGTGTTCTCGCACACTCACCCGGACCATGTGGACGTGGTCGATCGAGACGCCGGGCGGCGGTGGTTTCGGGGTGAGCGCCTTGACCGCCAGTGCCGCGAGCCGCTCCGGCCCGATGCCGAGCACCAGGTCGGGCAGCGCCTCGGCGTACTGCGGCTCCAGTTGCACCGAGCGTGCCCACCGGCGTGAGGCGGCCTGCTCCAGGGTGAGGATGTGCGCCGCCGCCTCCTTGAACGCCTTGTACTGGAGCAGCCGCGCGAACAGCAGGTCACGCGCCTCCAGCAGGGCAAGGTCCTCCTCGTCCTCGACCGCGGCGGCGGGCAGCAGCCGGGCGGCCTTCAGATCGAGCAGGGTCGCCGCGATGACCAGGAACTCGCTCGCCTCGTCGAGATCCCAGTCGTCGCCCATGGCCCGGATGTACGCGATGAACTCGTCGGTCACCTGGTGCAGCGCGACCTCGGTCACGTCGAGTTTGTGCTTGCCGATGAGCTGCAACAACAGGTCGAACGGGCCGGTGAAGTTGGCGAGCCGCACGGTGAAGCCGGCGGAGTCGGCAGCCGCCGGCTCCGGCACCGCCACAGGTTCCGGCACCGCCACAGGCTCCGACACCGCCACGGGCTCCTCCACCGGCGACGTCACCGAAGAAACGTAGCTCATGGGCCGCCGACCCTCGCGATGGCCGCCAACGTCAACACAACTTCCGGGAAGTTGTGGCAAAAACCGGGTGCCGAGGCAACAACTTCCGGGAAGTTGTGGCAGCCAACCGGACTCACGTCCACAGCCGCAACAACGGAGCGCCGAGCCGGTCGAGCACCACGAGCAACAGCGGCTCGGTCCCGATCGGCACGATCAGCAACACGAGCAGGGCAACCACCCCGAGCCGGTCGGCGAGCGGCGGCCCGTCCCCCGCCAACCCCCAGGCCAGGCGCAGCAGGCGGTATCCGTCGAGCGGCGGCACGGGTACCAAAGTCAACAGACCGAAACAGAGCAGCCCGACCGCGACGGAGAGCGCCAACTGCTCCGCCATCGTGGGCGCGACCACCCCGCGCAGGACGTCCGAGGGGCGGTTGAGGCGCAGGGCGTCCCGATCCAGGGGGTACGCGACGCAGAACGCCCCCAGGGCGAGCTGACTGGCCAGCAGCACAGAGAAGGGACCCGCGAGCGGAACGAGCCAGCGATGCCGGAGACCACCCGACACACCCCGGCCCCACCCCGTCCCGCCGACCAGGACGGCCACCGCCCCCAGCGGCTCGATATCGGTTCGCGGGTTGGGCCGCAGCGGCACCCGGTCGCCGAGCCAACGCGCGCAGCTCCGCTGAGCCGTGGCCCGGATCCCGACGCCGAGCACGAACGCACCGATGAGACCGATCGCCGCCGCGGGCTGCCCGAGCGCCCACAGCACCCGTGGTTACCTCTCGTTGCGTTCGGCCTGCGCCGCGATGACCTCGCGGGCGAGCTGGCGGTAGTTGCGGGCGCCCGAGGAGGCCGGGTCGAGCGTGGTGATCGGCGAGCCGGCCACGGTGGACTCCGGGAACTTCACGGTCTTGGTGATCACGGTCTGGTACACCTTGTCGCCGAACGCCTCGACCACCCGCTGCAACACCTGGCGGCAGTGCGTGGTGCGGCTGTCGTACATGGTCGCGAGGATGCCTTCGAGGTCGAGATCGAAGTTGAGCCGCTCGCGCACCTTGTCGATGGTGTCCAGCAGCAGGGCGACGCCGCGCAGGCTGAAGAACTCGCATTCGAGCGGGATCAGCACGCCGTGCGCCACGGTCAACGCGTTGATCGCGAGCAGGCCCAGCGAGGGCTGGCAGTCGATCAGGATGAAGTCGTACTCGCGCAGCACCGGCCGCAGCACCCGGGCCAGCGCCATCTCCCGGGCCACCTCGTTGACCAGCTGGATCTCGGCCGCCGACAGGTCGATGTTGGCCGGCAGCAGGTGCAGGCCGGCGACGTCGGTCTTGATCCGGATGTCGTCGATGGTGCAGTCGGAGTCCATCAGCAGGTTGTAGACGGACACTTCCAGCTCGTGCGGGTTGACGCCGAGGCCGACCGACAGGGCACCCTGCGGGTCGAAGTCGACCAGGAGCACCCGGCGACCGTACTCGGCGAGCGCGGCGCCCAGGTTGATCGTGCTCGTGGTCTTGCCCACGCCGCCCTTCTGGTTGGCCAGGGCGATGATGCGGGCCGGACCGTGCCGGTCGACCGGGATCGGATCGGGGATCGGGCGCCGGGTGGTGTATGCCGTGGGATCCGCCGGACCGAGCTGGGCACCGAGATCCAGCGCGGACTGCTCCGCGCGGAGTGCCGAGGTCCACGCCTCGGCCTGTCGCTCGCCAACGCCCATCTGGATTCCGCCCCTCCCGCCGGCCCACGCCCGCCGCCTCGGGATCCGCACCGTCGCGGCTATACGCGGGATGGCCGTTGCCCGACTGTACGCCACGGGCCACGCTTGACGCCTGCCAGCGCACGGCGTGTCGCCCCGGCTACCCGACAGACGGACACGTCAGCTCGACGCGGTACTCCTCGACCGTGCCGTCCCACGGGTTGTCCCGGGTGGCCCGGAAAACGATCTCCCCGGGTGCGCGGATCACCACGCGTAGCCGGCGTACGAGGGCGGCCCCGGCGACCGGGCCGCCGGGCGGCTCGACGTGATTCTCGGTAACCTGCGCGGGGCCGACGACCGCGAGGTCCCAGGCGTACCCGGCGGCACCGCTCTCCGGTAGCTCCACGAACAGCGTGTCAGCGACCGCGACGGGGCCGAGTGCGAGTTGGTTCACTCCCGCACTAACTCACCCGCGGGCGCGGGGATGCGCGGTGGCGTACACCTCGCGCAGCCGCTCCACCGTCACCAGCGTGTAGACCTGCGTCGTCGTGACCGACGCGTGCCCGAGGAGTTCCTGGACGACCCGGATGTCGGCCCCGCCGTCGAGCAGGTGGGTGGCGTACGAGTGACGCAAGGTGTGCGGTGACACCCCGTGCGCGCCGTCGACGGGCAGCCCGGCCCGCACCGCCGCCCGGCGCAGGATCGTCCACGCGCTCTGCCGCGACAGCGGGCCGCCGCGCGCGTTGACGAACACCTGCGGCCCGCGCGGTGCCAGCCCCGGCCTGGCCCGCACCAGGTAGGCGTCCAGCGCCTCCTTCGCGTACCCGCCGACCGGCACCAGCCGGGACTTGCCGCCCTTGCCGCGGAGCAGGACGGTACCCGAACCGAGGTCGAGGTCGTCGACACACGCGCCGACGGCTTCGGAGATCCGTGCCCCGGTCCCGTACAGGAACTCCAACAGCGCCCGGTCCCGCAGGCCGAGCGGACCGCCATCTCCGGCTGCGAACAGCAGCCGCTCCACCTGCGACACGTCGAGCGCTTTGGGCAGCCGCCGGGGCAGCGTCGGCGGTTTCACCTCGCGCGCCGGGTCGTCGGTGGCGAGGCCCTCCCGCACCGCGAACCGGTGCAGCCCGCGCACGGCGCTCGCGGCCCGGGCGGCCGACGCGGCGGACAGCGGCGGGTGGTCGTCGTCACCCGCCCGCAGCGCCGCCAGGTGCGCGGCGACCTCGCGGGGGCCGACCGCGCCCAGGTCGCCGACGCCGGCCGCCGCGAGGACCGTCAAATACCTTTCAAGATCGCGACGGTACGAGCTGAGCGTGTTCACCGCGAGCCCACGCTCGACCGTCAGGTGGTCGAGATAGGAGCGGACGACCCTGCCCAGGTCGGTCATCAGGCCGCGAGCACCTCCCGCAGCGGCCGGTGCGCCAGCCCGTGCGCCTCGGCGACCGGCCCGTACGTGACCTCGCCGGCGTACGTGTTCAGGCCGGCTGCCAGGGCCGGGTCGGCCCGCAGTGCTTCCCGCCAGCCCCGGTTCGCCAGTTCCAGCGCGTACGGGAGGGTGACGTTGGTCAGTGCGTACGTGGAGGTGTGCGGCACCGCGCCGGGCATGTTGGCGACGCAGTAGAACAACGAGTTGTGCACCTGGTACACGGGGTTGTCGTGGGTGGTCGGCCGGGAGTCCTCGAAGCAGCCGCCCTGGTCGATGGCGATGTCGACGAGCACGCTGCCCGACTTCATCCGCTTCACCAGGTCGTTGGAGATGAGCTTCGGGGCCTTGGCACCGGGTACCAGTACCGCGCCGATGACCAGGTCGGCGTCGAGCACCGCCTTCTCGATCTCGTACGCGTTGGACGCCACCGTCTGGAGGTGACCCTGGTAGATGGCGTCCGCGCCGCGCAGCTTGCCGATCGCCTTGTCGAGCAGGAGCACCTCGGCCTGCATGCCGAGCGCGATCGCGGCGGCGTTCAGGCCGGACACGCCGGCGCCGATGACGACGACCTTCGCCGCGTACACGCCGGACACGCCACCGAGCAGCACGCCGCGGCCCCCACCGGCGCGCATCAGGTGGTACGCGCCGACCTGCGGCGCGATCCGGCCGGCGACCTCGGACATCGGCGCGAGCAGTGGCAGCGACCGGTCCGGCATTTCCACGGTCTCGTACGCGATCCCGGTGACGCCCCGGTCGAGCAGCGCCTGGGTGCAGTCGGCCGACGCGGCCAGGTGCAGGTACGTGAAGAGCACCTGCCCGTCGCGCATCCGGTGGTACTCCTCCGCGATCGGCTCCTTGACCTTGAGGATCAGGTCCGCCGTGCCCCACACCTCGTCGGCGTCCGGCAGGATCGTCGCGCCGGCCGCGTGGAACTCCTCATCGTTGATCGACGATCCGAGCCCGGCGCCGGCCTCGATCACGACGTCGTGGCCGCTGCGGACGCACTCGTTGACCCCGGACGGCGTGATCGCCACCCGGTACTCGTGGTTCTTGACCTCGCGTGGAATGCCGACCTTCACTGTGCTGCCACCTCAATCGCTCCACGGTGGCCCCGTTGCCACCGTCGTTTCCGCTCTAGGTCTCGCGCGGAGTCTAGAGCCGCAGACGGTGGTCATCATGGAAACCGATCTCGCACCGGCCTGACACACTGTCACCCCTCGACCGGTGCCAACTCCCCTCGGGGCAACGGCTCGTCCGCGCGCCGGGTCAGCTTCCAGCCGGTGTCGGGTACCCGCGCCGCGGCGAACAGCCCGACCAGGCACGCGGCGTTGGTGATCTCGCCACGCAGCGCCATGGCCAGCGCCTCGTCCAGGTCGACGTGCCGCACCGTCATCTCGGCTTCCTCGTCAGTGCGCTGGTGACGATCGGCGTCCGGCACCGGGGTGAGGTCACGGGCCAGGAACAGCCGGATCACCTCGTTGGAGCTACCGGGCGACGGGTGCATGTCGATCAGCAGGTCGAGCCGGCCGGCGGTGAGGTCGGCCTCCTCCTCCAACTCGCGCACGGCGGCCCGGTCCAGCGGCTCGCCGTCGACGTCGATGATCCCGGCCGGCAGCTCCCACAGGTGGTCGCCGACCGGATGGCGGTACTGCCGGACCAGCACGACCTTGTCGTCGGCGTCGATCGCCACCACGCCGACCGCCCCCACGTGAACCATGTAGTCACGCTTGGCGACCCGCCCGCCGGGCATCTCCACCTCGTCGGTGACGACCCGGAACACCGGACCCTTGAAATGCTCGGTCCGGGAGCGCACCCGGTAGGCGTGACTCATGACCGCACCGGTTCCAGGTTGTTTTCTGCCACCTGCGCCGGCTCGGGCAGCTCGACCGGCAGCCGGTCGGCGTTCGCGTACTCGACCGCGGCGCCCACGAGCCCGTCGAACAGCGGGTGCGCCCGGGTCGGCCGGCTCTTCAGCTCCGGGTGCGCCTGGGTGGCCACGAAGTACGGGTGCTTGTCCCGGTCCAGCTCGACGAACTCGACCAGCCGGTCGTCCGGCGAGGAACCCGAGATGTGCATGCCGGCCTTCTCAAGCGCCTCCCGGTAGGCGTTGTTGACCTCGTACCGGTGCCGGTGCCGCTCGGACACCTCGGTGGAGTCGTACACGCCGGCCACGATCGAGCCGGGCGTGAGGTGTGCGGGGTACGCGCCGAGCCGCATCGTCCCGCCCATGTCCCCCTTGCCGGCGACGATGTCGGTCTGGTCGGCCATCGTGGAGATCACCGGGTCGGTGGCGTTCTCGTCGAACTCCAGCGAGTTCGCCCCGCTGAGGCCGGCCACGTGACGCAGCGTCTCGATCACCATGCACTGCAGGCCGAGGCACAGGCCGAGGGTCGGGATGCCGTTCTCCCGGGCGTACCGGGCCGCGCCGATCTTGCCCTCGATCCCGCGGACGCCGAACCCACCCGGGATCACCACACCGTCCACACCGGACAGTGCCGTCGCCGCGCCGCTCGGGGTGATGCAGTCGTCACTGCGTACCCACCGGATCTCCACCCGGGCGCGGTGGGCGAACCCGGCGGCGCGCACCGCCTCGGTGACCGACAGGTACGCGTCCGGCAGGTCGACGTACTTGCCGACGATCGCGACCGTCACGGTCTGGCGCGGGTGGCGGACCCTTTCGAGCAGGTCGTCCCAGCGCTTCCAGTCGACGTCCCGGAACGACAGGTTGAGCCGGCGCACCACGTACGCGTCGAGACCCTCCCGGTGCAGCACCTTCGGGATCTCGTAGATGCTCGGCGCGTCCGGTGCGGAGACCACGGCTTCCCGGTCGACGTCGCAGTACAGTCCGAGCTTTTCCTTGAGCTTGGGCGGGATCTCCCGGTCGGACCGGCAGACCAGCGCGTCGGGCTGGATACCGATGTTGCGCAGCGCGGCGACCGAGTGCTGGGTCGGCTTGGTCTTCAGCTCGCCGCTGGGCGCGAGGTAGGGCACCAGCGACACGTGCAGATAGAAGACGCTTTCCCGGCCGACCTCGTGGCGGACCTGCCGGATGGCCTCCAGGAACGGCAGCGACTCGATGTCGCCGACCGTGCCGCCGACCTCGGTGATCACCACGTCGGGGGTGCGGCCGTCCTCGTCCGGCTCGGCCATCGCCCGGATCCGGGCCTTGATCTCGTTGGTGACGTGCGGGATGACCTGGACCGTGTCGCCGAGGTATTCGCCGCGGCGCTCCTTGGCGATCACCGCGGAGTAGATCTGGCCGGTGGTGACGTTGGCCTTCGCCGACAGGTTGCGGTCGAGGAACCGCTCGTAGTGCCCGACATCGAGGTCGGTCTCCGCCCCGTCGTCGGTGACGAACACCTCACCGTGCTGGAACGGGTTCATCGTGCCAGGGTCGACGTTGAGGTACGGGTCGAGTTTCTGCATGACCACGCGCAGTCCGCGCGCGGAGAGAAGATGGCCCAGGCTGGAGGCGGTGAGCCCCTTACCGAGCGAGGAGGCGACGCCCCCCGTGACGAAAATGTGCCTGGTCGTCCGTGCCGATGGGGCCAAGGCCTGCTCCCGTGGTCGTTTGCGAGGGCTCCGCTAGCGATGTGGGCCCGACGTGACACGTCCGATCCACGGGACTCCACCCTAACACCGCGCCCCGCCCGGCCGCCGCCGCGCCACACCCACGGGACCCCGGCTTCCATGATCATGTAGGTTTCGGCGTGCTATGTGCCTCTAACTCTTCATGATCATGGGAAACGCGCGGCGCGGGTGGGGACACCGGCGTGACCGGATCGACCGGCACGGCCTGGGTACGTTCGTCGGCGTGCCGCAGTACCCGCAGCGCGGCCAGGACCGTGAGCGGCAGGATCGTGGCCACCGCGCCACCGGCGACGTTGAAGCCGACCCCCTCCATCGGCCCGGCGACCACGGTGGCGACCGCGGTCCCGGCGAGCCCGGCGCGCACCGCCGGGTACAGGCCGAACAGCCGCTTCAGGCCACCCCACGGCCGCAGCAACGCGAAGAACACCAGCGCGCCGGAGCCGATCACCAGCAACGTCAGCGGGCTGGTCGCCGTCACCACCACGTTGTCCGACTCGATCGGGTGAATGACCAGCCGGCCGGTGCCGTCGCTGAGGTGGCCGAGGAACCGGCCGACGCTGCCCCGCTGGCTGACCGGGCGGCTGACGTCGAGCAGCGCGAAGCCGGCGGTCACCGCCACGCCGGCCATCAGCGCCCAGGCGACCCGGGGGAACGTGAGCCAGCCGCCGGTCGACATCGCCGCCGCCACGCACACCCCGGCCGTGAGCGCCACCGCGCCGGCCGCGTCGGCACCCAGGTACGGGCTGCCGGCCAGGATCACCGCGAGCCCGCCCACGACGGCGACCACCACCGGTCGCCACTGCCGGGGTACATGCTGGGCCAGGCACCCGGCGCCGATCAGGATCCCGGCCGTGAAGACGCCGAGCCCGACCGTCGCCAGCCCGGCGTACTGCACCCCGGTCACCGCGGAGTACCCGACCACGCTGTTGAGTTGCAGCCGCGACCCGGTGATCAGGTCGATGGCGATCACCGCGGCGCCCAGGGCCGCGATGCCGCCGAGCGGACCCAGTACGCCCCTGCCCCGCCGGCTCACGGCGATCGCCGCGGTCACGAGCGCGACCACGGCCAGCGTGACGATCGTGAAAAGCAGCCTGGGCACCGGGGTCCGCCACCACGGCACCAGCCCGGCCAGCAGCGCCGCCGGGATCACGAGGGCGGCCGCGACCAGCAGGATCTCCACGCCCCGCTCGTACCACTGCGGGGTGGTCGGGGGGCTCACCGGCCCGGCCGGCCGGCGCGCCCGGCGCAGCAGCGGGATCGCGGCGACGAACAGCAGCAGCTGGCAGAACGTGAGGGTGGAGAAGAAGTCGCTGGCGAGCGGGCGCTGGACGCCCACCTCCCGGTCGGCGTCGACCTGGCTGCGTACCGCCGCGTCGAATGGCTGCCGCCGGCCACCGGTGGACAGCATCGCCGCGCCCGGGAACAGCTTGGCCGGCACCGGGCGACCCAGCGCGGCGAGCGTGGTGGGTGCGACGTCGGTGAGCTGGACGTACCCCCGGCGCCCGGTACTGGCCGAGGTGAGCAGGCCGTTCTTGTATCCGGGGCCCTCGATGACCGCCACGTGCAGGCGCGGCTCCACGTCGGTGTCCGACAGCCCGGCCACCATGATCAGCGAATGCTCGGGGCGGGCTGCGACGACCTCGGCGAGCTCGGCGTCGGCCGCCTGGACCGCGGCGCGCCGGCCGGTGCCCCCGCCGGCGATCGTGCCGAGGTCCACCATCGACAGCACACACCCCGCCAGCAGGTCCTTCGAGTCGTCCGGCAGGGTGTCGCTGTACCGGTCGATCCGCCCGAACGGCCGCGCCCCGGCGAGGGCGGCGCCCGGTCCGACGGTGGTCGTGCACCGCATCGACTCGGCGAGCGCGCCCGGCTGGGCGCCCCACGGCAGGTCCTGGTTGACGCCGTTGATCCGCTGCTTCTCGTCGCCGGACAGGAACGCGCCGCCCGGGCCGGGATGGTCGAGGCCGACCGACAGCGGCGGACACGCGCCCTCGGTGCGGCCGGTGGAGTGCGCGGCGTAGTTGCCGGCGCCGAGGGTCAGCCAGCCGTCACCGGGGCAGGTCGGCCGGTGCGCCGAGCGCACCGACATGGCGCCGATCGAGCCGTCCTGCGCCAGCTTCCACAGCGTCGGGGTGTCGGTGGGGTTCACGTCGCCCCAGCGCAGGCCCGGCGCGCCCGCGATGATCACGTAGTCGACGGTGCGGTCCGGTGCGCCGCTCGCCGGGCGCGGCAGCAGGGCGAGCACGCTCATGAGTGCTACCAGCAGCCCGACAAGGTAGGGCCAACGGGAGCTGCGTTCGCTCACTGCACGCTGGCCGGGCGGACACGGCCGGCCACCTCGTCGTAGACGGCTCGGACCTGGGCCAGCGTCTCGGCTTCGGTCGGCCAGGTCGCGGCCCGCTCGGCGCTCCGCCGGGCGTACTCGGCGCGCCGGCCAGGGTTGTCGAGCAGCAGCCGGACGGCCTCGTCGACGGCGTCGACGTCCCGTGGCGGGATCAGCAGCGCGGCGTCGCCGACCAGGTCGGGCAGCCCACCGACGGCGGTGGCCACCAACGGGACGCCCGCGCGCATCGCCTCCTGGGCGAAGAGCTGCCGCGCCTCCCAGACGCTGGTAACGACCGCGAGGTCGGCGGCGGCGAGCAGGTCGGGCACGTCGGTGCGGTGGCCGGCGAGCACCACCGGCGCCCGCTGGTGCGAGATCTGGCCGGCGAGCCGCATGTACGCGGGGCCGCTGCCGGCGATGACCACGACCGGGGTCGGCTGCCGGGCGCGCCATCGCGAGGCGGCGGCCACCAGCACGTCGTACCCCTTCTGCGGGTGCAGCCGGCCCACCGACAGGATCAGCGGCCGCCCCGGCGCGATGCCGAGCTCCTCACGTACCTCCGCGGGGGTCCGGGTGGCCGGCGGGAGCGTCGGTGCGGCGACGGCGCCCAGCCGGGCGTCCCGGGAACCGGCCATGGCGGCCCGCTCGACCAGGTCGGCGGACGCGCCGAGGGTGACGTCGGCGGACCGGGCCACGTACCCCTCCAGCCGCTGGTACACCCGACCCCGGATGCCCTGGGCGAGGATCTGGTTGTGCCAGGTGACGACCAGCGGGCAGCCGACCGGGCGGGCCAGCGCCGCGACCAGGCCGGCCCGCAGGCCGTGCGCGTGCAGCACGTCCGGCGGCCCCGCGCGCAGGTCGCGGCGGAGCGCGCGAACGGCGACGGCGTCGCGCGGCTGCGGGTTGGCCGGGATCTCGATCGGTACGAACCGGGCGCCGGCCGCGCTGAAGCCGAACTGCCGGTCGGTGTCGGCCGGCCCGTACACGGTGACGGCCGCGTCCGTGACCAGCCCCTCGGCCAGCGCGGTGACGTGCCGACCGATCCCGCCCGTGCTGGAGGCCAACACCAGCGCGACCCGAAGGACTGGCTCGACCACCTCAAGACCTCCCGTTGACACTGCGGTCCACGCTGCCGCGACGGCGGGTCGCCCGGCGGGCGGCGGCGAGCAACGGGCGGACGTCCCGGCGGTCCAACGCATACGTCACCCCGAGGAAAGCCGCCACCACCACGACTCCGGACAGCATGCCCTGCGCAAGGGCCTCCGCGACACCCGGGGTGGCGGTGCCCCCGACGAGCCGCAGGACACCGGCGCCGGCCGCGGCGGAGACCACCCCCGCGACAATTCCCACTGAAAGGGTACGGGTCAGCCCGTCCAACGCGGCCCGACCCGCCCGGCGCGCCACGATCGCCAGCAGAATCCCGCCGAGCAGCAGCATCCCGGCCGAGTTGGCCAGGGCGAGCGCGGCCACCCGGTCGCCCCGGGGCAGGGCGGCCGCCAGCCCCAGCGACGCGACCGCGACGCCGCCCCACCCGACGACCGTGGCGACGGCGGCGAGCCTGGTGTCACCCCGGGCGTAGAGCGCGCGGGACAGCAGCGCGAACAGGGCGTACCCGAGCAGTCCCGGCGCGAGCCCGGCGATGCCGGCGGCGACCCGGTCCGGGCTGGTGGTGCTCGCGAGCACCCGGGCCAGCGACGGGGCGAGCGCCGCGAGCCCAGCCGCACCCAGGCAGCCGACCAGCACCAGGCCCCGGGTGGCGCCCGCGAGGGTGCGCGCGTACCTGTCCCGGTCGCCGGTCGCCGCCGCCTCGGCCAGCGCCGGGTACGCCGACGTGGCGATCGGCACCGCGAGCACCGCCCACGGCAGCAGGTACACCGTCTGCGCCACGGTGAACAGCACCAGCGTGCCCTCGGTGCCGCTGTTGGCCAGCACGATCGTCAACCCGACGGTGAGCTGCTGGGCGGCCACGGTCACCGCCCCGGCGACCGCCAGCCGGCGTACGGTGCCCGCCGTGCCGGCCGCGAACGTGTACGTCGGGCGCAGTGTCAACCGCAGCCTGCGCAGCGGGACCAGCAGGCACAGCGACAGCACGACCACGCCCAGCGTGGTGCCGACCGACAGCACCAGCACGCCGGTGTCGCTGACGTGCGCCACGTCCGGGCGACTGCCGGCGACCACCGCGAACGTCACGTACGCGGCCATCACGGTCACGCTCGACATCAGCGGCGCCAGCACCGGCCAGGCGAAGCGCCGGTGCGCCTGGAGCACGCCGGTCAGCACGATGCCGACCCCGTACAGCGGCAGTTGCGGCGCGAACACCCGCAGCATGTCCGCGCCCACGGCCCGTACCTGCGGGTCGGCGCCCGGATCGAGCAGGGCGACGATCGGCCCGGCGGCCAGGGCGACCACGGCCGCGACCGGGACGAGCAGGGTCAGCACCCAGGTCAGCAGCGCCGACGTGGTCGCGCCGACCGCGTCCCGGTCGTCCCGCGAGACCGCGCCGGCCAGCATCGGCACGACCAGGCTGGCCAGCGCCCCGCCGGCCACGATCTCGAAGATGATGTTCGGGACAGTGTTGGCACTCAGGTAGATATCGCCGAGGTCGTGGGCGCCGACCAAATGGACAAACACGACGGTACGTGCAAAGCCGGCTAACCGGCCGGCGACCGTGAGGACCGCGATCAGGAGCGCCGCGCTGGCGAGTTTCGCCGTTCCCGGCCGCGTCCCCCGCTCCTGGACCTCCTGCACGCCGCTCAGTCCGCCCGGCGACCCAGCGCGTCGAGTTCCCGCAGTACCGGGGTCCGCTCGATGACCTGGGTGAAGCTCACCTTCTCGCTGGCCGCGGTCAGCGCCGCGAGCACGGCGAGCAGGACCGCCCGACCGATCGGCCCGGTACGCGCGGCCAGCGCGACGCCGAGCAGCGCACCGAGCGCGTTGGCGCCGGCGTCGCCGAGCATGATCTGCTCGTCCAGGTCGGCGGGGAGCAGCGCGGCCGCCGCGCCGACCGTGCCGGCCGCGATCCCGCCCGCGGCGTCCGAACCGGCGGCGAGCGGTGCGCCGGCGAGCATGGCCGCCTTGACCGCCCGCCCGGGCCGCAGGTCGAGCAGGTTCACCAGGTTGGCCGTACCCGCGATCACCCCCGCCCCGAGCAGCACGTGCCCAATCCCGGCGCCTCGGCCCGCCGTGACGGCACAACTTCCCGGAACAGTGGTCTCCGAGCCCCCTTGAGGCCACAACTTCCGGGAAGTTGTGCCGATCTTGGGCGTGCCGAGCAGCGCCGACGCGATGAGCGCGCCCGCGCCCACTCCGGCGATCTTGACGAAGCCGCTGGTGACCCGGCCCTCGGCCAGCGCGCCGAGGTGCCCCCGGAACCCCTTCGCCTTCTGCTCCGGCCGCATGCCGACCACGTCGTCGTACAGGCCGACCGCGCCGGCGCCCAGCCCGGCGACGACCACCGCGGCCCGGGTACGGGCATCCGCGACGCCGGTCGCGGCGGCCACCGTCGCGCCGGCCGCCAGCGCCGGGCCGGCGGCGAGGGTGACCGTCCGGCCGCGGAAGTTGGTGCGCGCCAGCACCGCCGGGGCCACGGCCGAGGTGACGGCGCCGAGCGCCTGGTGGCGGCCAGCGCCCCGGTGCCGGCCGCGAGCAGCCGCCGGATGAACCCGCTACGAGCCACTGGTCTTGCTCGCCGACGGCTTGGGCATCAGCGATACGGCACCGCCGCCGATGCCGTACTGCCCGGTGCCGCCGGCCAGCTGCTCGACCAGGGCGAGCGCGACCACGACCTGGCCCTGCGGGGTGTTGACGTTGTCGACCGTGGAGATCGTCTTGGACAGTACCGGATCCCGGCGCACCGCCGTGACCACGTTCCCGCCGGTGCCCACGCCGTCGCTGCCGACCACCAGCGGCGACACCTTGTCGAACTGGTCGACGATGGTCACCACGGCCTCGTCCCGCTTGGCCGAGTCCTGGTCGACGTACGGCGCGCCGCTGACCATCACGACCGCCTCGGCCGGGCCGGTCGGGTCGCCGGTGCTGATGATCCAGCCGGCCTGCGCGTACGCGCTGAGCACCGCCTTGCGCTGGTCATCGGGCACCGGCGCTGGCCCAGCGGCCGGTCCACCAGCACGGCCGCCAGCAGCGCGCTGGACGTCTCCACGCCGTCGCTGTTGGGCAGGCGGGCTCGCTCACCCGCACCGGCCGGGGATCGTGGCCAGCTCGAGCAGCTGCGAGTTGTTCGCCGGCTCGGTGAACTTGTCCTGGATGTCCACCTGCGCGGTGATCTTCGCGCCGCCGATCTGCAGCATCTCGGTCACGCCCTTGACGTGCTTGCGGCCGACGGCAGGGCGACGACCACCACGCGCCGGTCTTGAGCTTGCCGGCGAGCATGATCGGGGCGGCCTCGATCGCGAACTCCTCCTCCGTGTTCACCTCGTCCTTGAGGTGGTTGACCTGGTCACGGTACTGCTGGTTTGTCGGCTGATGCCGTTGACCTGGTCGTTGAGCGAGTCGGCGACCGGCCCGTTGAGCGCGGCCGTGCCGACCACCAGACCGATCGCCAGCGCCAGGAAGACCGCGGTCAGGGACACCACGTGGTACCGGAAATTGATCACGCTTGGCCTCGTGAACCTTCGCTCAAGAGAAGATCCGAGCTGGAACACCAAATTGTCCCACCATTCGGAGACCACGCCGAGGTAGGCCTTACCGACGGTGGACACGGCCACCGCGGAGGCCATCGCGGCGATCGCGGAGAGCACCAGCAGCAGCAACGAGGAGCCGGAGATGCTCTGCCGGTACAGCCGGCTCACGCCCTTGGCGTCGACCAGCTTGCCGCCGACCTTCAGCCGGGTCAGGAACGTCGACGCCATGCCGCCGCGACCCTTGTCGAGGAACTCGACCAGCGTCGCGTGGGTGCCGACCGCGACGATCAGCGAGGCGCCCTTCTCGTCGGCGAGCAGCATGGCGAGGTCCTCGCTGGTCGCCGCGGCCGGGAAGGTCGTCGCCTGGCACGCCGAGCTGGTGCACCCGGGCCAGGCCGGGCGCCCGGCCGTCCGGGTAGGCGTGCACGATCACCTCGGCGCCGCAGCGCAGCACGTCGTCGGAGACCGAGTCCATGTCACCGATGATCATGTCGGGCGTGTAGCCGGCCTCGACCAGCGCGTCCGCGCCGCCGTCGACGCCGATCAGCACCGGCTTGAACTCCCGGATGTACGGGCGCAGCACGTCCAGGTCGGCCTTGTAGTCGTAGCCGCGGACCACGATCAGGCAGTGCCGGCCCGGCGATCTGGGTCTCGATGTCCGGCACGCCGACGCCGTCGAGCAGCAGGTCGCGCTCCTGCTTCAGGTACTCCATGGTGTTGGCGGCGAACGCCTCCAGCTGCACCGACAGCCCCTCGCGGGCGTCGGCCATCGCCTTGGCGACCGTCTCGGTGTCCTGCCGGCTGCCCTGCGCCACCGGCTCGCCGCCGACGCAGGACGGTGTTGCCCTCGACCCGGACGATGTCGCCCTCGCGGATCTGCTCGAACACGCTCTCGCCGAGGTCGTCGAGGAGCGGGATGCCGGCCTCGATCAGCACCTCGGGGCCGAGGTTCGGGTAGCGGCCGGAGACCGACGGCTTGGCGTTGAGCACCGCCGCGACGCCCGACGGCGACCAGCGAGTCGGCCGCGACCCGGTCCAGGTCGACGTGGTCGATCACCGCGATGTCGCCGGGCCGGAGCCGGCCGACCAGCCGCTTGGTCCGGCGATCGAGGCGCGCGGTGCCGGAAATCGACCCCGGCTCGGCGGTCCGGGTCCGGCGCAACGTGGGTAGACGCATCGTGACCATCCTGGCATGCGCCGCAGCTCGTCCCGACATGCCTCAGCGGACCATGCGCGGGAACACCCGGTCAGGCCTGTGCTGGTTCACCCGTCAGGGCGCCTCTCCCGGGCCGCCACGGCCAGGAGCTCCTCGGCGTGCGCGATACCCAGATCCGAGTCGGGCAAACCGGCGAGCATCCGGGCCAGCTCCCGGGCCCGCTCGGTGTCCTCGACCACCCGCACGCCGCTCGTGGTGACCGCGCCGCCGGTGTCCTTGGCCACCACCAGGTGCCGGTCGGCGAACGCCGCGACCTGCGGCAGGTGGGTGACCACGAGCACCTGGTGACTGCGGGCCAGCCGGGCCAGCCGGCGGCCGATCTCCACCGCGGCCTGCCCGCCGACACCGGCGTCGACCTCGTCGAAGACCAGCGTGGGCGGGCCCGCCGGAACCGGCGAAGACCACCTCGATGGCGAGCATCACCCGGGACAGCTCGCCGCCCGAGGCGCCCCGCTGCAACGGCAGCGACGGGGCGCCCGGGTGGGCGAGCAGCCGCAGCTCCACCTCGTCGGCGCCGTCCGGGCCGACGCCGACCTCGATCCCGCCGACGACCAGGGTCGGCTCGCCGCCGCCCGGCCGGCCGGGGCAGCACGGCGACCTCGATCCGGGCGTGCGGCATGGCCAGCCCGGCCAGCTCGACGGTGACCTCGTCGGCGAACCGCGCCGCCGCCTCCCGCCGGGCGGCCGACAGCCGGCCGCCAGCTCGGCCACCTCGCCGGCCAGCCGCTGCCGCTCCCGGTCCAGCTCGTCGAGCAGCTCGTCGGAGGTGTCCAGCTCGGACGAGCCGGGTGCGGGCCCGGTCGGCCCAGGCGATCACGCCGTCGACGTCGTCGGCGTACTTGCGGGTCAGCGCCCGCAGCGCGGCCCGCCGCTCGTAGATCGCCTGCAGCCGGGCCGGGTCGGCGTCCAGCCCGTCGAGGTAGGCCGACAGCTCCGCCGGCGACGTCGCCGACCAGCGTCGCCGCCTCCTCCAGCCGGGCGGCCAGCTCGCCCAGCGCCGGTCGACGCCGGCCTGCGCCTCCAGCGTGCGCCGGGCCGTGCCGAGCAGCGCGACGCGTCCGGGCGTCGTCGTCGGCCGCGTCCGGGCCGCCGGCCACGCCTGGTGCGCCAGCTGCGCGGCGGTGCGCAGCCCCTCGGCGTGCTCCAGCCGCTGCGCCTCGGCCTCGAGCTCGTCGTCCTCCCCCGGCTGCGGGTCGACCCGGGTGATCTCGTCGAGGCCGAGCCGCAGCAGGTCGGCCTCCTGGTTGCGCTCGCGGGCGTTGCGCCGCCGGTCGGCCAGGTCGTCGACGACCTGCCGCCACTGGGTGAACGGCTCCCGCAAGGCGCTCCAGCAGCTTCTCGTGCTCCGGCCCGGCGAACCGGTCCAGCGCCGCCCGCTGCTCGGCCGGCCGCAGCAGCCGCAGCTGGTCGGACTGGCCGTGCACGGCCACCACCTGCTCGCCGATCTCGCCGAGCATCGACACCGGCATGCCCGGCCGCCGACGTGCGCCCGGGACCGCCCCTCGACGGTCACCGTGCGGCTGAGCAGCACCGCGCCGTCCTCGTCGGGCTCGCCCCCGGCGTCGGTGACCCGGGCGTGCACCGCCGTCGCCGCTCGGCCCGGTCAGCCGCAACCGGCCCTCGACCACGCGCCCGGCCCGGATCGGCCCGCACCCGGCCGGCGTCGGCCCGGCCGCCGAAGAGCAGGCCGAGGCCGGTCACCACCATCGTCTTGCCCGCACCGGTCTCACCGGTGATGACGTTCATGCCGCCGGCGAGCGGCAGCGTGGTGTCGTCGATGACGCCCAGCCCGGTGATGCGCAGCTCTTCCAGCACAGCCAAGACAGTAGCCGCGTGCTCCGACACTTCCAACGACGCACCGAGCTTCTCGCCGACTTGGAGAAATGTACATGGTTTGATCTCCCAACCATGTACATTTCTCCAAGATCGGCGCGGATCAGGTCAGGCCGTTGCCGCGCCAGCCCTCCACCGGCAGGCCGAACTTGGCCACCAGGCGGTCGGTGAACGGCTGCGGGCGCAGCCGCACGACCCGTACCGGCAGCTCGCCCCGGCGCACCGTGACCCGCGCCCCGGGCGGCAGGTCGAACGACCGGCGGCCGTCGCAGGAGAGCACCGCGAAGGTGGTGTACGGGTCGACCGTGATCGCGAACGTCGACGTCGGCGCGGTCACCAGCGGCCGGCTGAACAGGGCGTGCGCGCTGATCGGCACCAGCAGCAGCGCCTCCACCTCCGGCCACACCACCGGACCGCCGGCCGAGAACGCGTACGCGGTCGAGCCGGTCGGGGTGGCGCACACCACACCGTCGCAGCCGTACCGGGACAGCGGCCGGCCGTCCACGTCGACGAGCAGCTCCAGCATCTGCGCCCGCTCGCCCTTCTCCACGCTCACCTCGTTGAGCGCCCACGACCGGGCGACGACCTCGCCGTCGCACTCCGCGGTGACGTCCAGGGTGAGCCGCTCGTCCACCGTGTAGTTGCCGGCCACCACGTCCCGGACCGCCTGGTCGAGGTCGCCGATCTCGGCCTCGGCCAGGAACCCGACCTTGCCGAGGTTGATGCCGAGCAGCGGGGCGCCGCACGGGCGGGCCAGCTCGGCCGCGCGCAGCAACGTACCGTCGCCGCCGAGCGCGAAGACGATCTCCACGCCGTCGGCCGCGTACGGGCCGGTGACCGGCACCACGCCGGGCAGATCCAGGTCGTCGGCCTCCTCGGCCATTACCCGTACCTCGAAGCCGGCCTCCAGCAGGTCACGGGCCACGGTCCGGGCGGGCTCGAAGTTGCGTCGCCTACCGGTGTGCGTGACAAGCAGAGCGTCTCGACTCATCCCCCACCTCCGCACTCCGCTACGTGGCGCACCGTGTCCTGGTTCACCGGCGGGGCGTCGCGCCGAAGCCACAGGAAGAACTCGACGTTGCCGCACGGGCCGGGCAGCGGGCTCGCCGTCACACCTGCCACACCGAGACCCAGTGTCGCGCCGCGGCCGCGACCTCAAGCACCGCCTCCGCGCGCAGCCCCGGATCGCGGACCACGCCGCCGGCGCCGACCCGGTCCCGGCCGACCTCGAACTGCGGCTTGACCATCAGCACCAGGTCGCCGTCGGGTGCGGTGCAGGCGGCCAGCGCGGGCAGCACCAGCCGCAGCGAGATGAACGAGAGGTCGGCCACGGTCAGCTCGACGGGGCCGCCGATCAGCTCCGGCGTCAGCGTGCGCACGTTGGTGCGCTCGACGACCCGTACCCGCTCGTCGGTGCGCAGCGGCCAGGCCAGCTGGCCGTACCCGACGTCGACCGCGACCACCTCGGCGGCGCCGGCGCGCAGCAGCACGTCGGTGAAGCCGCCGGTCGAGGCGCCGGCGTCGAGGCAGCGCCGGCCGGCCACCGCCAGCCCGTCCGGGGCGAACGCGGCCAGCGCGCCGGCCAGCTTGTGCCCGCCGCGCGAGACGTACCCGTCGCGCGGCTCCGCGCCGGTGACCCGGACCGGGTCGGCCGGGTCGACCATGGCCGCCGCCTTCCGGGCCGGCGCGCCGCGCACCTGGACCCGGCCGGCCTCGACGAGCTCGGCGGCCTGCTCCCGCGACCGGGCCAGACCTCGGCGGACCAGTTCGGCGTCGAGCCGGGTGCGGCGCGCCATGACGCGGTCGACTTTCCTAGCTCTGCTCGATCGTGCGCAGGGTGTCCTGCAACGTGCGGTGCACCGACTCGTACGCGGCGATCTGCTGGTCGGGTGGCAACCGCTCGGCGCGGGTCAGCTCGGCGAGGGCGGTATCGACCTCGGGATGCCCGGTCTCGCCGGCGCTGGGCGCGGGCCCGGCGCCCGGCGCGATCCCGCTGCCGAGCACGGCCCTGGCGCCCGGCGCGGACCCGGTGCTGGGCACGATCCCGGCGCCCGGCTCGATCCCGGCGTCGGACCCGACGATGGGCTCGGTCACGTGCCGGCCCCACCATCACCGGACCGGCGCGCCGGGGTCTTCTTCGGCGGCGCCTTCTTGGCCGGGGCGCGGTTGGTCGTGGCCTTGCGACCCGGCGCCTTCTTCGCCGGAGCCGCATCGGCCGCCTTCGCCGGAGCCGCATCGGCCGCGCCCGAAACGACCGCCTCGGCACCAGCCGGCGCGCTGTCCGCCGGCGCCGCCTTCTTCGCGGCCGCCTTCTTCGCCGCCTTCTTGGCCGGCGCGGGAGGCGACGAAGCGGCAGGCGGCGGAGCGGCAGGCGGCGGAGCCATGCTCACGTCGGCCTCCGCCGGAACCGTCGCCGACTTCGCCGGGCTCGCCTTCTTGACCGCCTTCTTCGCGACCGCCTTCCGCGCCCCGGCGCCCGCCCCGGACGCGATCGGCGTCACGGTCGCCAGCGGCTCGCTCGCCCCCGGCTCGGGGACCGGCGCCACGACCGGCTCGGTGATCCGCACGCCCTCATCGTCGTCGAACGGCTCCACCGCCGGCGCCAGACCGGCCGACGTGCGCGCGGTCCGGGCCTCGGCCAGCTCGGCCTCGAGTTGGCGGACCCGCGCGGTCAGCTCGGAGACCTCTTCGGCGGTGGCCAGCCCGACCCGGCCGAGCGCCCGGTCCAGCTCGTAGCGGACCAGCTTCGTCATCGCCTCGCGATTGGCGGCGCTCGTCTTCACCAGCTCTTCGGCCAGCTCCTGGAGCTGCTCAGCGGTGGCACCGCCCTTGCCGAGTGCCCGCTTGACAGCCTTCGTGGCCTTCTTCCGCGACGCCTCGGTCAGGCCGAGCGCCATCTCCAAGTACGCCCGCCACGCATCCTGCCGCATCCTGCGCCCCTTCTACTGAACTATCGGGTATCAACCCCGTGGGTGCCACGCTACCGGGCGGCGTACCAGGGGTGTGCGGTAGCGTCCCCTTCACTCGACCGACCTGCGAAGGGGTGGGCTGTGGCGACCGTGGCGGAATGCCGCGCAGCGCTGGACCGGCTGGCGGAGCGGATGGCTGCCCACGCGGCGGAGACGAGCACGAAGCTCGACCTGGACCGCACGCTGACCTGCCGCATCCCCGACCTCGACGTCGCGTTCCACGGTCGGCTCGTGAACGGCCGGATCATCGAACTGACCGACGGAGACAACCCGGCGGCGAAGCTGAAGCTGACCGCCAAGAGCGACGACCTGGTCTCGATGGTCGACGGCAACCTCAACCTGGCGTCGGCCTGGGCCAGCGGCCGCGTGAAGATCGACGCGAGCGTCCTCGACCTGCTCAAGCTCCGCAAGCTGATGTAGCCCCGACGATGGCCGAGGACCGTGCGGTCGAGCGTGGGGTGTGCGCCCGGTACGACGGTCGGGAGCAGGTCCACTCCGGACCTTGCTCAGCGTGTCCACCGTGTCCGGTGATTTCACCGCCGAGGAGCACCGCGTGCTGATCGTCGCGGGTGCCCCGAAGGAACGCGCGGAGGACAGCTCGCCGACCGCCCCGGCGCCGTGGCCGTGGACGTGAGCCCGCACGAGCCGGCCGGACGGTACACGGTGGACCGGCACCGGTCACCCGGCGCCCGGGATCGTCCGGCTGGAGCCGCACGCCGGGCCGGGTCTCGGCCTGGCATAGCGATCGTCACAACCGGCCATCGGCGCTCACGAAGCGCGACACCACCCCGTTTCCACCGCGGGACACCTCCTGGACCACCACCAGCTTGTCGGCCGGGTCGCGGCCCGCGGTGGTCCCTGATTCGCCGGTACCCGCGAAGTCCACGACCCCGGCAGCGCCCTCGAACCCGGTGATCGCCCGCAGCCCGTCGCCGACCTCGGCCCGGGTCGGCAGCCGGCCGGCGTGGCGCTTGTTCTCCACCGCCGTCAGCAGCACGGTCACCGCGTCGTACGCGAGCATGATGTGCCCGTTCGGCGGGGTCACGTACGCGCCGTGGCCGCGCTCTTCGTTCTGGACCGTGTCGTACTCGGCGAAGAACCCGGGCAGCCGGGTGTCCGCGCCCTCGGCCTGCCGGATCGCCCGCCACCCCTCGGCGGTCGGCCCGAACGTGGTGAAGAACAGGAAGTCGCCGGTGTACTGCTCCGGGTTCATGTCGTGGTACCCGCCGGTCTCCAGCTGGGACAGGTCGTCGCCGCCCATGACGACCGCCTTGCCGGGGCACCCCTGCTGCGGGTCCTGGAGGTCGCGCAGCAGCGTGGTGGCCTCGTTCGCGCGTCCCGTGTAGACGACCAGCGGGGCCAGCGCGCCCGGACCGCGGGACTGCACGCACAGCTCGCTCACGATCGGCCGGAACACGTCGACCGTGCCGGAGTCGTCCTGCTCGTACGTGCGGGAGTCGACCACCGGGAACGGCCCGCCGCCGGCCATCAGGTACCGGTAGTCCCCGGCGAGCCCGGAGCTGTACAGGTCGCCCGAGTCGGAGATGAGCCACACGTGCCGGCCGGGGAACCGGGAGGCGAGGAACCGCACCCCCACCTCGGCCTGCCGCTTGTTCGGCGGCGCGGTACGGAAGAAGTTCGGCTTGCCGGTGAAGTCGTCCCCGGAGGGCGCGGAGGCGACCATCGGCAGCGAGCCACCCACGATGGCCGCCGCGTGTACCGTTTCCCGCCTGGTCTGGCCCATGCCGCTCACGCCGACGATGGACGGGTCGGCGGCGGCCCGCTCCCGGATCAGCGCGGCGGTCCGCTCGGCGTACTTGGAGTTGCCGCCGAAGTTGGCGAACAGCAGCCGCACCGGCGCCCGCTTGCCGAGGAACCCGTCGTCGATGTGGTTCCACCGCCGCTGGGCCAGGTACGCCCCGCGCAGCTCGTTGACGCCGGCCGACAGGTCCCGCTTGTTCGGCTCGACGACCGAGCTGAGCATGGTCGCCACCACGACGGTCGCGTACGGCACGTGCCGGCGCTTCGCCTGCGCCACCGCCGACTCGTTCTCCGCCGCGACCAGCCGGGTGATCACGCCGACCTCGGTGTCGCCGGGCGTGTTCGCCCCGTCGATGAACGGCCCGGCCGCGTCGGTGACCCCGATGCACTGGTCGTCGTCCATCCGCAGCAGGACGGCCCGGTCGTTGCCGAGCACGGGCAGGCGTACCCGGTCGGCGATCGTGTACCCGGGCCGCGCGCAGTGCGACCGCCAGTAGGTCAGGTACCGGCCGCCGTACCCGACGGCGGCGACCAGGAGGCAGGCCACGACCACGGCGGCGACCGCCCGTCGGGGCAGCCAGATCCGCGGGTACTCGGGCCGCGGCTCGGTGACCGCCCACGGCGGCGGCGGTGGCGGCTCCACCGAGGCGCCCGCCTCGTCGGCGCGCACCAGGCGGCGGTAGTGCGCGACCCGGGTCGTGACGGCGGGATGGTCGCCGTCGACGGCCAGGTACGCCGAGGCGACCGCGTCCAGCCGGTCGACCGTCCACCGGTCGGTGCCGGTGCACGAGCGCAGCTCCCAGACCGCCTGTACCAGCTCACCGGCCCGCCGGTGAATGTCGTCGACCGGAACGACGCTGTCCTCGGTACCCAGTGGTTCCGGGACCGGTTCGCGAGCCGCACCCGCCGGCGGCGCCGGTGTGGCACGGGCGCTGGCGCTGATCGCCCACCGGGTCGGCCGGCCGAGCGAGAACCGCCCGCGCTCCACGACCGCCACCCGGTCCACGATGGGCTCCTCGGTCCGGGCCGTCACCAGCGGCGGAGCCGGTTGCGGCGCCTCGGCGAGGCTCTCCAGCAGCAGCGGCCAGTCCGGCTGCCCCAGGCGCGACCACGCCACGACCGCCTCGGTCGCCGGTTCCGGGTCGCCGAGCGCGAGCGCGTGATAGATCACCTCGTGCACGGCGGCCTCGCTGTGGTGCGCCCGCGCGCGGTGGTAGTCGTAGAAGAGCCGGTGGGTCTCCTCGAACCCGGGCCCCGGCCCCGCCCGGCCTTCGCGCAGCTGGCTGCACAGCAGGTCCCGCAGCAGTGGATGCATGACCAGCTCGCCGTCGTCACCCGCGGACATGAAGCTGTAGGTGGCCAGCCGCCGCCAGGTGGCCCGGGCGTCCAGCTCGCTGTTGAGCCGCGGCATCAGCTCGATGAGCATCTCCAGGTCGAGCCGGCGCGGCGCGGCCAGCCGGGCCAGGATCCGCCGGTGGTAGCGACGTTCGTCGCTCTCGTCGGCCGGGAAGCGCTGGAGGAAGCGCTGGATCAAAAGATCTTCCACGGTACGCGGGGAGCCCGCCACGGCGTCGACCGGCTCGGCCAGCATGCCGCGCACCACCGGGGTGGCCCGGTCGAGCCGGGTGCGGTTGGCGAGCGCGTCGCTGACCAGGACGACCGCGAGGGGATGGCCCCGGGTGACCGCGTGCAGCTCCTCGGCAAGGGTCTCCCGGCGGCCGGTGCGCTCCTGCTGGCGGCTCCACTCGACGAGGAACTGGCGGGTGTGGGTCGCGGTGAACGAGGACAGCAGGATCGGCAGGTACGCCGTCGGGTCCGGGTGGCGCGGATCGACCTGGGCGCGCCAGCGCTGGCACAGATCCTGGGCCCGGACCATCGCGACGACCGCCGGATCCTCGTCGGAGTCGGCTAGATCCGCGTCGCTCACACAACCGGGCAGGTCGGGGCGGGCCTGCTTGGTCGCCACCACCAGGAGCGGCACCTTCGGCTGGCGGAGCTTGCCCTCGGCCAGCAGTTCCAGCACGTTCGGCGGGACCCGGCCGGCCCGCCACGACGCCGCGGTGGTGAGCCGGTTCTCCTCGTCGGGATAGAGCATGTCGGCGCCGTCGAGCAGCAGCACGCAGTTGAGCTTGCGGTACCGGCGGCGCCGCCGGTACGCGTCGCCGACGTCGGCCAGGAACGCGGCGACCAGCAGCCGGTCGGCGGCGAGCCGGCCGCGCGAGTCGGGCCGCTCGGCGTCCCAGTCGCTGTCCCACAGCCGGGCCAGCACCACCGCTGCCGGGCAGCCCTGCGGCAGCTCCGGATCGAGCCGGGGCGCGTGCCGCTCGTACCACGACAGCGCCCGCGCGCTGTCCGGCAACAGGAGCGCGCGCAGCCAGCGCAACCCGGGTGGCGCGGCCGCGGCGGCGAGCCGTACCCAGGTCAGCAGCGCGATCATGGCCGCGCCGATCGCGGTGAGCCACGAGATGCCGGCGGCGACCGTGGCGGCCGCCTCGGAGACCATCGGGGGCCGGCCGGCGACCAGGCGCAGCGCCCGGCTCTCCCGCTCCCGGGTGCCGCGCGGGCGGGGCGCCGCCAGTACCCGTTGGGCCAGCTCGAACCGGGGCAGCTTGAGCCGGCCGAACTTCCGGTTGGAGTACCGCTGGAGATCGTTGGTGGCCTTGGCGAGCACGTCCCGGCAGCTCTTGGAGCCGGCGTCGTCGAAGTTGACGTACGCGACCGGGGCGAGGTTGCGCCAGCGCTCCTCGACGTGCTCGGCCAGCTTGGTCTTTCCCGCGCCGCCCGGCCCGAACGCCACCACCACCGGCAGCGGGTGCTGGCGGCTGCGGATGAGCCATTCCAGCAGCGCGGCGGTGGTGTCCCGCCCCACCAGGGCGAAGTCGGTGTCGGACCCGGTCACGCCACCCCTCCCTCCGCTGAACCGCCAGAGTATCGACCGACCACTACACGTGCGAGGACGGCCACCTTGTGCGACATCGACGGATCGAATCGCACAGGGTGTGCGAGCGGGTGCCGCTGCTGTCTGTAACCGTGCATTCGCCACCAGTAGGCACGTTGGGAGGGACGCGACATGTGTACACCCGGCTATCGCGACCACTCTCCCCCGCACCTGAGATCGACGGCACATGTCGATCTCGGTGAAGCGGAGGAGTTCCTACACAAGCTCCATCACGAACATCGCGGCCTCGGCCCGGCGGAGAAACGGATCAACGACGTACGCCGTGAGATCGCCGAGACGGGGACCTACGCACACACCCCCACCGAGCTGACGTTCGGGGCACGGATCGCGTGGCGCAACGCGAGCCGCTGCATCGGACGCCTGTACTGGCGCAGCATGCTGGTCCGCGACCTGCGCCACGTACGAACCACGGGCCAGGCGTACACCGAACTGGTCCGCCATCTCGACATCGCCGTCGGGAATCGGGGCGCGGAGCGCACCGGCAGCCGCTCCGAACGCCGCCCCATCCGGCCGGTCATCTCGGTCTTCCCGCCCGCGCCCCCGGGCGGACGGCCACCGGTCCGGCTGTGGAACGAGCAGCTCATCCGGTACGCGGGGTACCGCAACGAAGACGGAGGTGTCACCGGTGACCCGCGCTACGTGGAGTTCACCCGGGCGGTGACCGCGCTCGGCTGGCGCGGCAAGGGCGAGCGCTTCGACGTACTGCCCCTCGTGATCGAATCGGACGACGGCCGGCCGCACCTGTTCGACCTGCCCGAGCACGCCGTGGTCGAGGTACCCATCGGCCACCCCGAGTACCCGTGGTTCGCCGAGTTGGGGCTGCGCTGGCACGCCGTACCAGCGATCTCCAACATGCGGCTGACCATCGGCGGCATCGACTACCCGCTCGCCCCGTTCAACGGCTGGTACATGGGTACCGAGATCGGTGCCCGAAACCTCGCCGACCCGGACCGGTACAACCAACTGCCCGCCGTCGCCGCCCGGCTCGGGCTCGACATGACCAGCGAGGCCACCCTCTGGCGGGACCGGGCGCTGGTCGAACTCAACCGGGCGGTGCTGTGGTCGTTCGAACGGGCCGGGCTGCGGATCAGCGACCACCACACCGAGTCCCACCGGTTCCTCGAACACGTCGCGAAGGAGGAGCGGGCCGGGCGGCCCACCCCGGCCGACTGGAGCTGGATCGTGCCGCCGATGTCCGGCGCGGCCACCCCGGTCTTCCACCGCTACTACCACGAAGCCGACCAGCGACCCAACTTCTACCTCGACCCCGAGGCCAGTGACCTGGCCAGGTACGGGCACCTGCAGCCCGCGGCAGCGGTACAGGTACGGCCGTTCCCGTCGTTCCGGTCCACCCCGGTACCGGTGGCGCAGCCGCAGGTCTGCCCGGTCGTCACCGGTACCTCCGCCGTTACCACCGCCACTATCACCGCCGCTGAGCCGTCACCGCAGGTCTGTCCCGCGGTACCGGCCGGCTCCGACAATCCCGGTTCGGTCCCCCGGCGCCGGTGGCCATTCCGGCAGCGCCCACCGGTGTAGCCAGCCCTTCCCCGGCCCGCTTGATCGGCACAACTTCCCGGAAACAGTGGCCATGGCACCCCGCCGAGGCCACGACTTGCCGGAAGTTGTGCCGATCATGGGGTGCGTCCGCGCGCTGCCGCAACGCAAACTTGAGTCATGCGTGCTTGGCAGGTACACCGCCCCGGCCCGATCGACAGCCACCCGCTGCGCCTGGTCGACATCCCGGTGCCCACGCCCGGCCCCGCCGATCTCCTCGTCAAGGTACGCGCCTGCGCGGTCTGCCGGACCGACCTGCACGTCACCGAGGGCGACCTGCCGATCCACCGGCCGGACGTGGTGCCCGGGCACGAGGTGGTCGGCACGGTCGCCGCGGTCGGCACCGACGTGGAGGGGTTCCTGCTCGGTGACCGGGTCGGCGTCGCCTGGCTCCGGCACGTCGACGGCACCTGCGTCTACTGCCGGCGCGGCCAGGAGAACCTGTGCCCCCACTCGCGCTACACCGGTTGGGACGCCGACGGCGGGTACGCCGAGTACACGACCGTCCCGGCCGACTTCGCATACCGGCTGCCCGACGGGTACTCCGACGCCGAGGTGGCGCCGCTGCTGTGCGCCGGGATCATCGGGTACCGTGCGCTGCTGCGCGCCGACCTGCCACCCGGCGGGCGTCTCGGCGTGTACGGGTTCGGCGCCTCGGCGCATCTCGCGACCCAGGTGGCGCTGGCACAGAAGGCGACGGTACACGTCCTGACCCGCTCGAAAGCCGCCCAGCAGCTGGCGTTGGAGCTGGGCGCCACGTCAGCCGGGGACGCCACGGACGCGCCGCCCGAGCCGCTCGACGCGGCGATCCTGTTCGCGCCGGTCGGCACGCTGGTCCCGGTGGCGCTCGAAGCGCTCGACCGCGGCGGTACCCTCGCGATCGCCGGCATCCATCTCACCGACATCCCGGTGCTGAACTACGAGAAGCACCTGTTCTACGAGCGCAACCTGCGCAGCGTCACCGCCAACACCCGCCAGGACGGCCGGGACTTCCTCGCGTTCGCGGGAGCGCACCGGCTGCAGGTGACCACCACGCCGTACCCTCTGGACGCCGCCGATCAGGCGCTCGCCGATCTGGAGGCCGACCGGTTCAACGGCGCGGCGGTTCTCATCCCCTGAACCGCACGTCCTCCGGGTCGGCGAACAGCCCGGTCAGGTCGGCCGCCAGATAGGTCGGGCGCTGCCCGGCCGGCGCGTTCGCCAGGTCGGCCTCCTGGCTCACCCCGGTCAGCACCAGCAGGCTGTCCATGCCGGCCCGACACGCGCCCTCGATGTCGGTGTCGATCCGGTCCCCGACGACGAGCGGCCGGCTCGCTCCCCGCGCCCGCGCGATCTGTTCGAACAGCGTCGGCTCCGGCTTGCCCACCACCACGTCGGGCTGCCGGTCCAGCGCGGTGACCAGCACCGCCACCAGCGACCCGTTGCCCGGCAGCGGTCCGCGCGGGGACGGCAGCGTACGGTCGGTGTTGGTCGCGACCCACTCCGCGCCACCGCGGATCGCCACCGACGCCTCGGCCAGCTGCTCCCAGCCGACCTGCGGCCCGTACCCCTGCACCACCGCCACCGGCTTGTCTTCGGCCCGGTCGACCGCAAGCAATCCGACGTCCGCCACCTCGGCGCGCAGGGCCGGCGCCCCGACGACGAGCACCGCAGCGCCCGCCGGCAGCCGCTCGGCGAGCACAGCGGCGGACGCCTGCGCCGACGTGGTGACCTCACCGGCCCCCGCCGGAACGCCGAGTGAGGTCAGCAGCGCCGCCACGTCAGCGGCCCGACGGGACGCGTTGTTCGTGGCGAACGCCCGCGGCACGCCGCGGTCCCGCAGCCGGGCCAACGCTTCCGGCGCCCCCGCTACGGGCTGGTCGCCGAGGTAGACCACACCATCAAGATCAAAAACAATCAGATCGTACCCGTCGACCAGCGCGTCGCTCACCGAAGGCCCTCCGGACGGCTCCCGTCCCGCTCGACCTCGATCTCGTCGTCGATCTGTCGGTCGATCTCGTCAATCTCGTCCTCGATGTCGTCGTCCGGTGCCTCGGTCCGAGCGTCAGCCTCGGTTCGGGCGTCCGGTACCTCGATCCGGGCGTCCTCCTCGATCCGGGCGTCCTCCTCGATCCGGGCGTCCTCCTCGATCCGGGCGTCCTCCTCGATCCGGGCGTCCTCCTCGATCCGAGCGTCCTCCTCGATCCGAGCGTCCTCCTCGATCCGAGCGTCCTCCTCGGTCCGGGCGTCCTCCTCGGCGATGACATCGAACTCGTTGTCGGCCTCGTCCTCCAGGTCCGCGTCGTCGAACTCGACGTCGTCCAGCGCCACCCCGTCGAGTTCGAGCAGCCGCTCAGCCGCGTCGGTGGTCACGTCGTCGTCGATCTCGGCCGCCCGGGCGAACCACTCGCGCGCTTCCTCGCGTCGCGCCGCGGCCAGCAACGACTCCGCGTACGCGTACCGCAGCCGCACCACCCACGGCTCGCGCGAGTCGGAGGTCAGCTCCTTGACCTGGAGCATCGCCACGGCTGCGTCCCGCTGGCCCATGTCGCCCCGCGCCGCGGCCGCGACGATGAGCAGCTCGATGGCCTCGTCCGGAGCAAGCGTCGATCGGTCGGAGGTGCGGTAGATGTCGACGGCCCGCTCAGGCCGGCCCAGCGCCCGCTCGCTGTCCGCGATGACCGCGAGGTGCGTCTGGCGCCCGGTCAGCCGGTGGTACGTGCGCAGTTCCGCGATCGCCGCCTGCCACTCGCCGTTGTGGTACGACGCCAGACCGAGCGCCTCCCGGACCGCCGCGATACGTGGTGCCAGCCGGCGGGCCGCCCGGGCATGGGCGAGCGCGACCTCGGGTTCGTCGTCGAGCAACTGACCGGCGGCGACCAGATACCGTGCGACCGAGTCAGCCGTGGACCGGGAAAGGGCGCGCAGCTCAGCGCGTACATCCGGAGCCAGCTCGCGCGGGTCGATCTCGTCGGACAGGGCCGGCGCCGGCTCGTACTCCCGCTCGCCGGTCCGGTCCCCGACGCGATCGTCACCCCGCTCGCCCGCGCGTCCGCGTGGTCGATCGCGGTACGGCGCGCCGTCGCCGTCGGAACGCTGTCGCGGCGCTCCGTCCCGGCGGAACCCGCCCCGGTCGGTTCGGTCGCCGCGATCTGCCCTGTCTCCCCGGTCCCCGCGGTCGCTCCGGTAGCCCCGGTCGGGCCGGTCGCCTCGGTCGGGCCGATCCGTGCGGTCTGCTCGGTCGCCTCGGTCGGGCCGGTCGTAGCCGCCGCGGCCCTGGCCCTGGCCCTGGCCCTGGCCCTGGCCACGATCGCGCCAGTTCGGCCGGCGCTCGTCGCGGGGACTGCCAGCGGCCCGATCATCCGGCCGGTACCCGCGGTCATCACGCCGATCATCGCGACGGAAGCCGCGGTTGTCGCGATCGTCGCGGTTGTAACCACGAGCACCACCCGACCCGGCACCGCGATCGTCGCGGTTGTAACCACGAGCACCACCCGACCCGGCACCGCGATCGTCGCGGTTGTAACCACGAGCGCCACCCGACCCGGCACCGCGATCGTCGCGGTTGTAACCACGAGCGCCACCCGGACCCGGCACCGCGATCGTCGCGGTTGTAACCACGAGCACCACCCGGACCCGGCACCGCGATCGTCGCGGTTGTAACCACGACCGCCACCCGGACCGGCACCGCGATCGTCCCGGTTGTAACCACGACCGCCACCCGGACCGGCACCGCGATCGTCCCGGTTGTAACCACGACCGCCACCCGACCCGGCACCGCGATCGTCGCGGCGGAAGCCGCGGTCATCCCGGCCGTATCCACGGCGCTCCTGGCCGCCGTCGCGGTCATCGCGACGGAACCCGCGCTCGCCCCGGTCATATCCGCGGCCAGCCCCCGGCCCGGCACCCCGGTCGTCGCGACGGTCTCCCCGGTCGGATCCGCGCCGCTCCTGGCCGCCTCCGCGGTCATCGCGGCGGAAGCCACGTTCGGCCTGGCCACCGCGGTCGTCCCGACGGAAGCCACGATCGTCGCGGCCACCACGGTTGTCGCGGCCGTAGCCACCACGCGACGACCCGCCGCCGGGTGCGCCACCCGAGTCGCGGCCACCGTCGCGACCGCCCCGGGAATCGCGACCGTATCCGGACGGGCCACTCCGCTCACGCGGCGCATAGCCACCCCGGTCGGCGGAGCCGCCCGATCGACGAGCCGCTCCGCTCACGCGGCGCATAGCCACCCCGGTCGGCGGAGCCGCCCCGATCCGACGAGCCGCTCCGCTCACGCGGCGCATAGCCACCCCGGTCCGAGGAGCCGCCCCGGTCCGACGAACCGCGTCGGTAGTCGGAATTGCCACGGCCCGAGTCCCGACCGGGCTCCCGGCCAGAGTCACCACGGCTGTACCCGCCGCGCTGCTCGCGATCGTCCCGGCGGCCGCGGTCGCCGCCGGACCCGGTGCCGTCGCGGCTGCTGCTCGTACGGCCGTCGCGGGGGTTCCGATCGCGATCGTCCCGCCGCTCGTACGGCCTGTCGTCGCCCCGCCGGGGCTGGCGCGACCGGTTGTCGTCGTCGCGGCCACGGCGGTCATGAGGCGGATAGTTCACAGGCACATCCTTACGCGGTGAGCCGGGGTACGGCATGTCGAAGTTGGACGAAAACACTACGAGGGCCGCCCCGGATGGGGTGGCCCTCGTGTGTGTGTTTGTCCGGCGGTGTCCTACTCTCCCACACCCTCCCGGGTGCAGTACCATCGGCGCTGGAGGGCTTAGCTTCCGGGTTCGGAATGGGACCGGGCGTTTCCCCTCCGCCATGACCGCCGTAACCCTGTGAACATGTCAACCCGGTGGTCGGGTGTTTGTTCAGAATCGCACAGTGGATGCGCACGCAAGTTTTGTGACCACATGTATGTGTGTGGTGTGGTGTTGTTGGTCAAGTCCTCGGCCTATTAGTACCGGTCAGCTCGAACCCGTTACCGGGCTTCCACGTCCGGCCTATCAACCCAGTGGTCTACCTGGGGGCCTTACCCCAACAATGTGGGTGGGAGACCTCATCTTGAAGCAGGCTTCCCGCTTAGATGCTTTCAGCGGTTATCCCTTCCGAACGTAGCCAACCAGCCGTGCACCTGGCGGTACAACTGGCACACCAGAGGTTCGTCCGTCCCGGTCCTCTCGTACTAGGGACAGCCCTTCTCAAGTCTCCTACGCGCACGGCGGATAGGGACCGAACTGTCTCACGACGTTCTAAACCCAGCTCGCGTACCGCTTTAATGGGCGAACAGCCCAACCCTTGGGACCTACTCCAGCCCCAGGATGCGACGAGCCGACATCGAGGTGCCAAACCATCCCGTCGATATGGACTCTTGGGGAAGATCAGCCTGTTATCCCCGGGGTACCTTTTATCCGTTGAGCGACACCGCTTCCACCTGCCAGTGCCGGATCACTAGTCCCGACTTTCGTCCCTGCTCGACCTGTCAGTCTCACAGTCAAGCTCCCTTGTGCACTTACACTCAACACCTGATTGCCAACCAGGCTGAGGGAACCTTTGGGCGCCTCCGTTACCCTTTAGGAGGCAACCGCCCCAGTTAAACTACCCACCAGACACTGTCCCTCGACCCGATCAGGGCCGCAGGTTAGATACCCAGATCAACCAGAGTGGTATTTCAACGCTGCCTCCACCCCAACTGGCGTTGGGACTTCACCGGCTCCCACCTATCCTACACAAGCTAATCCAAATACCAATGTCAAGCTATAGTAAAGGTCCCGGGGTCTTTCCGTCCTGCCGCGCGTAACGAGCATCTTTACTCGTACTGCAATTTCGCCGGGCCTGTGGTTGAGACAGTGGGGAAGTCGTTACGCCATTCGTGCAGGTCGGAACTTACCCGACAAGGAATTTCGCTACCTTAGGATGGTTATAGTTACCACCGCCGTTTACTGGCGCTTAAGTTCTCCGCTTCGCCTTGCGACTAACAGGTCCCCTTAACGTTCCAGCACCGGGCAGGCGTCAGTCCATATACCTCGTCTTACGACTTCGCATGGACCTGTGTTTTTAGTAAACAGTCGCTTCCCCCTGCTCTCTGCGACCCCCACCAGCTCAACACGCATGGTGCGTCACCAGCAGAGGTCCCCCTTCTCCCAAAGTTACGGGGGCAATTTGCCGAGTTCCTTAACCACAGTTCACCCGATCGCCTCGGTATTCTCTACCTGACCACCTGTGTCGGTTTGGGGTACGGGCCGCTCGGAACTCGCTAGAGGCTTTTCTCGGCAGCATGGGATCACTGACTTCGCCTAAATCGGCTCGGCATCACGTCTCACCCCCATGCACCACGGATTTACCTATGGTGCGGGCTACACGCTTACCCCGGCACAACCACCGGCCGGGTCCAGCTACCCTCCTGCGTCACCCCATCGCTTGCCTACTACCCCCCAGGTTCCCCCCTCCCCCCGAACCATCCGAAAACGGCCCGAGCTTCGAGAGTTAGCACAGAAAGGTTCAGCATGGACGCTCCTTCGCGGGTACGGGAATATCAACCCGTTGTCCATCGACTACGCCTCTCGGCCTCGCCTTAGGTCCCGACTCACCCAGGGCGGATTAGCCTGGCCCTGGAACCCTTGGTCATCCGGCGGCAGGGTTTCTCACCCTGCTTTCGCTACTCATGCCTGCATTCTCACTCCCACCACCTCCACAGCTACCTCACAGTGCTGCTTCTCCGGTGGCAGGACGCTCCCCTACCCACCCACACACCTAGACCAACCTGTCACGCAGGCCGGCCGGGCTATTGTGTGAGTGCCACAGCTTCGGCGGTGTGCTTGAGCCCCGCTACATTGTCGGCGCGGAACCACTTGACCAGTGAGCTATTACGCACTCTTTCAAGGGTGGCTGCTTCTAAGCCAACCTCCTGGTTGTCTATGCGACCCCACATCCTTTCCCACTTAGCACACGCTTAGGGGCCTTAGCTGGTGATCTGGGCTGTTTCCCTCTCGACTACGAAGCTTATCCCCCGCAGTCTCACTGCCACGCTCTCACTTACCGGCATTCGGAGTTTGGTTGACTTCAGTAAGCTTGTAGGCCCCCTAGGCCATCCAGTGCTCTACCTCCGGCAAGAAACACGCAACGCTGCACCTAAATGCATTTCGGGGAGAACCAGCTATCACGGAGTTTGATTGGCCTTTCACCCCTAACCACAGGTCATCCCCCAACTTTTCAACGTTGGTGGGTTCGGCCCTCCACGCGGTCTTACCCGCGCTTCAGCCTGCCCATGGCTAGATCACCCCGCTTCGGGTCTAGGACACGCGACTAACCGCCCTCTTCGGACTCGCTTTCGCTACGGCTCCCCCACACAGGTTAACCTCGCCACGCACCACTAACTCGCAGGCTCATTCTTCAAAAGGCACGCCATCACCCACCCCGCACCCAACGGCACGACCAGGCTCTGACGGATTGTAGGCACACGGTTTCAGGTACTATTTCACTCCCCTCCCGGGGTACTTTTCACCTTTCCCTCACGGTACTCGTCCGCTATCGGTCACCAGGGAGTATTTAGGCTTACCAGGTGGTCCTGGCAGATTCACGGCAGATTACAGGGGTCCGCCGCTACTCGGGAACACTCGCCAAACAGACCAGACACTTTCGCCTACCGGACTATCACCGTCTACGGCGCCGCTTTCCAACGACTTCGACTAGCACCTGGCTTTATCACTGCCCGACCGGCTGGTAGACCAGTCCACAAGCGCCCCACAACCCCGAACACGCAACCCCTACCAAGTATCACACGAGTCCGGTTTAGCCCACATCCGCTTTCGCTCGCCACTACTCACGGAATCACAATTGTTTTCTCTTCCTGCCGGTACTGAGATGTTTCACTTCCCGGCGTTCCCCCCTACACCCTATGAATTCAGGCGCAGGTAACACCACATGACTGGTGCTGGG
>CAWIMS010000001.1:0-2917500 GCA_963837285.1 uncultured Actinomycetota bacterium | reverse complement strand
GCGCCCGCTCCAAATCGGTTTAACTCATCCGCAGGAACGGTCACTCCGCCGGATCCCAGTCAAGGCCTGCGCGTCGCGCAACCCGCCTGGGGCCACCCACATCGGCTCCGAATTGATCTCGGCGCCCGCGGGCAGAGAGAAAGCTACGCCCTGGCGCTTGTGATCGTCAAATCCGTGCACCTTGGCGAGAATCACATCGATCCCGAGCGCGCCAACTCGACCCCGGCGACGGTCTTCTTGCCGCGACGCAGGACCAGCCACCGACCGTGCAGCAGCGCGTCTTCCGGCACGACCGCCTCCGGATCGGAGACCCGCTCGTTGTTGATGTACGCGCCGCCCTCGGCAATCGTCCGGCGGGCGTCGCCGCGGCTGGAGGCGAGGCCCGCCACCCGGAACAGTTCGGCGGCCGGCGGCAACTCACCACGGATCTCGGCCAGGCCGGCTTCGGCCAGCGCCGCGCGCAGCGTCGCCGCCGGCAGCGCATCGAGGTCGCCACGGCCGAAAAGCGCCTGGCTCGCCGCGATCACCTGCCGGGTCTCCGCCTCTCCGTGTACCAGCTTGGTGATCTCCTCGGCGAGGCGACGCTGCCCGGCGCGGGCCGCGGGCCGGTCGGCGGTCTCCTTCTCCAGCGCGGCGATCTCCTCGCGGTCGAGGAACGTGAAGATCCGCAGGAACTGGGGGACCAGTGCGTCCTCGATGTTGATCATGTACTGGTAGAAGGCGTACGGGCTGGTCATCTCCGGGTCGAGCCACACGCTGCCGCCACCGGTCGACTTACCGATCTTCTGGCCACTCGAATCGGTGACCAACGGCGTCGCCAACAGGTGCACCGACTCGCCGGCGACCTTGTGGATCAGGTCGGTGCCCGCGGTGAGGTTGCCCCACTGGTCGCTGCCACCGGTCTGGAGCCGGCAGCCGTACCGGCGGAACAGCTCCAGAAAGTCCATGCCCTGGAGGATCTGGTAGCTGAACTCGGTGTAGCTGATGCCCGCGTCGGAGTTGAGCCGGGCGCTGACCGCGTCTTTGGCGATCATCTTGTTCACCCGGAAGTGTTTGCCGATATCGCGCAGGAAGTCGAGCGCGGACATGCCCTCGGTCCAGTCCAGGTTGTTGACCATGCGGGCGGCGTGCCCGCCCTCGAAGTCGAGGAACGGCTCGATCTGCGCGCGAATCCGGTCGACCCACGCGGTGACGGTCTCCCGCGAGTTCAGCGTGCGCTCGGACTCCGGGCGGGGATCGCCGATCAGGCCGGTCGCACCGCCGACCAGCGCCAGTGGAAGGTTGCCGGCGAGCTGGAGCCGGCGGACGGTCAGGATCTGGACCAGGTTCCCGATGTGCAGGCTCGGCGCCGTCGGGTCGAAGCCGCAGTAGTACGTGATCGGCCCACGGGACAGCTCGGCGCGCAGGGCATCGAGGTCGGTGGACAGCGCGATCAGGCCGCGCCACTGCAGATCGTCGAGTACATCGGTCACGCGGGTGATTGTCCCCCATCGACTCACCCCGGTCGCACCCGGTTTCCGGACCGAGAGGGCACCGCGAAATAGGTGTTTTCCCGGACGCTACGAGCCCGCCGACCCAGTCAACCTGTCGGGTACCGAAGCCAGAGGGGGAGCTTGTTCGTGCGCGCAGTACATCTGGGGGTTGCGGCGTTGGCCGCGGTCGCGGTCGCGAACGAGGCCGACGGCCGGCTCGTGGTGGTCTTCCGCGCCCCGGACGGCACCGGGCGGCTGCACGTCCTGTCCATGGGCGCCTACGACGCGCCCGCCGTGGTCGACGTGGCGGAGACGGCGCCGAACGGTGACTGGGCGGCACCGGTACAGCTGTCGGCGGCCGGTCTCGTCGACCACCTGTCCACCGGCTACCTGCACGCGGTGGCCAACCCGGACGGCCGCATCGAGCTGTTCTGCTCCGGGGGCGGTTTCCGGAACGGCGCGTTCGTGAGCCGTGGCCTGCACGCGACGTTCTCCTCCGGTACCGGATGGTCTGTCTTCACGGCAGTGCCGGAAGCCGCGTCCCATGCGGTGACCGGCAGCCTGGTCCGCGCCGCCGGCGGCCGGCTGGTGACCTTCGACAGTGACGGCAGCCGGATCACCGTCTCGGCACAGCAGTCGGCGTACGGGCCGTGGAGCGTGCCGGTGCCGATCGCCACCCTCGGCGAGTGGTTCCTGCAACAGGCCTCGCCCAGTGGGGCGTGGAACTTCAACCCCGTGCTGCCGGCGCCGAAGGCGATCACGTCGCTGGCCGGGGCGACCTCGCTCGACCTGCCGGCCAGCATGGTCGATCTCAACACCGACACGGCGTTCACCGGCCGGCCCGCACAGACGGGCGACTACGTCGGCGTCGATCTGGGAATTCGGCGCCAGATCAAGACCGTCGAGTTTGTACTGGGTCAGGACGGCGCGGTCCAGCAAGGCGTCGTGGAGTACTCGGGCGACGGGACCGGCTGGACGCCGCTGGCGACCGTGTCGGGTTCGCCGGACGTGACAGTGGCCCCGCCATCGGGGGTGGCCGTGCAGTGCGTACGGCTGCGGGCCACCGCGAGCCAGGCGAAGCCGGTATCGGTACACGAGATCAAAACGGCGTAACCAGGGGGAGAGAGGGGCGGGGGACGGCCAACCGTTGGGCCGTCCCCCGCCGGTGTCATCGCAGGTGCTCCAACATGCGCCGAAGCTGCTCCTGGAACGCTTCGAGGAACTCGTCCGAGTCGGCGGCCAGACCGGTCATCCGGCGGACCACCTGCGGCAGGATCGTGGGCGCCATCCCGGCGGCGAAGAAGACCAGCAGCAGGTACGCGGGGTCGAGGTCAGCGGCGAACTCCCCCGCTTCCTGGCGGCGCCGGACGTCGTCGACCATCGCGGTGAAGAAGGCGTCGGCGGCCTCGTCCGGCTCCTCGTCGTCGGTCAACCCCTGCCAGGCCAGTAGCCGCGCCCACGGCCGGTACTCCCGGCTCGCGTGGAGGAAGTTGCCGGCCGCCTCGGACATCGGCATGTCGGCCTGGTTGAGGTCGGCGCTGATCGACCGCCACCGGTCGGACAGCGTCCGGTACAGGCCGGCCTTGCCGTCGAAGTAGTACGAGATCAACTGCTGGTTGACGCCGGCGCGCTTGGCGATCGCGCTGATCCGCGCACCGGCGTACCCGTGCTCCCCGAACTCGACCGCGGCGGCCTCGAGGATGCGCTCCCGGGTGCGCTCGGGGTCGCGCTTGCGCTCGCCGGGGCCCGGTGACCGGCGCGATCGGGTGCCTCGCTCGTGATCCATCCCGCTGATGATAACCTCGGTTTGAGTTAATCATACAAATGATTGGCTGTGCTTGATGACTGGGTGATAGTTGCTGACATGACTCCTCGCGTACTGATCATTGGCGGCGGCATCGGCGGGCTGTGCCTGGCACAGGGCCTGCGCCGCGCCGGCATCCCGGTCACCGTCTACGAGCGCAGCACCACCCGTACCGACTGGTTGCAGGGGTACCGGATCCACGTCAACCCGAACGGCAGCCGCGCGCTGCACCGCAACCTGGAGCCCGATGCCTGGCAGGCGTTCCTGGACACCGTCTCCGCCGGCAATGCCCGGTTCGCCTTCGTGACCGAGCACCTGGAGACGCTCGTCGAAGTCGGCGAAGACATGATCAACACCGACCCGGACCCGGCGCGGCGGCACTACGGCGTCAGCCGCATCACGCTGCGCCAGGTGCTGCTGTCCGGCCTGGACGACGTGGTCGAGTTCAGCAAGGCGTTCGAGCGTTACGAGCTGACCCGCGACGGCCGGGTCACCGCGCACTTCACCGACGGTTCGTCGGCGACCGGCGATCTGCTGGTGGGCGCGGACGGGGCCAATTCCCGGGTACGGGAGCAGTTCCTCCCCCACGCGACGCGGATCGACACGGGCGTGGTCGCGGTGGCCGGCAAGTACCACCTGACCGGGGACAGCCGGGCGCGGCTGGCGCCCGAGCTGGCGACCCGCGTCAACAACGTGCTGCCGTGGACGAGCGGATCCCTGTTCACCGCCTTCTGGCAGGGCGACCGGGCGCGCGTGCCCAGTGGGGCTGACGACTACACGCTCTGGGGGTACGCGGACGCGGCGTCCCGGCTCCCGCCGTTCGGGGAGCTGACCGGTGCGCAGTTGCAGGGCGTGGTACTCGACCGGATCGCCTCCTGGAGCCCGGACCTCCAGCGACTCGTCGCCGGGTCCGACCCGGATACCGTCAACGCGCTGGCCGTCCGCAGCGCCACACCCGTCAAGCCGTGGCCGACCGGTCCGGTGACCATGCTCGGCGACGCCATCCACAACATGACCCCGATGGCGGGCATCGGCGCGAACACCGCGCTGCGCGACGCCGACCTGCTCGCGGCCCAGTTGGCGGCCGTCCGGGACGGTCGGCGCGATCTCGCTCCCGCGGTACACGAATACGAGCGGCGGATGCTCGACTACGGGTTCGCGGCTGTTCGGGCGTCCCTGCGCAACGCCCGGATGGCCGCGTCCGGGAATCTGCTCGGGCGGGCCGCGTTCCGGGGCATGCTTCGGGTGGCGAACGCGGTACCGGCGGTCAAACGCAAGATGTTCACCGGCCTGGGCGAGTGACCGGCCTCCGCCATGATCACGGAGAGTATGGGGTAGCCATGGCTGCCCGAACTTTCCGCGATCATGGAAGTCCGGTGGGTAGCACAAGTGCTACAGTCGAACTCATGAGCGAGGTCGGGCTACGCGAACTTCGGCAGAACGCCAGCGAACTGGTGCGGCGCGCCGAGGCTGGAGAGCACGTGACGATAACGGTCGCGGGCCGGCCCGCGGCGGTCATCGGCCCGGTGAGCCCGCGCGCGTGGCGGCGCTGGGAGGACCTGGACGACGTATTCCGTCACCCGACCGATCCCACCTGGGCTCAGGACCGTGACCTGGTCGACGACTCTCTCGTCGACCCGTGGTCAGGCCGATGAGCCGCGGAATTCTGGACACCAGCGTCCTGATCGCCACCGACATCGCTCCCATCCCGGGGGAACTGGCCATCAGCGTCGTCAGCCTCGCCGAATTGCAGTTCGGTGTGCTGGTCGCCAAGGATCAGGCCGCGCGGGCGGCCCGGCTGACGCGGCTGAGCGCCCTGCAACGGCGTTTCGATCCGCTGCCCGTCGACGAGGCGGTCGCGGACAGCTACGCGCAGCTCGCCGCCCGCGTCGTCCAGGTCGGGCGACAGCCACGGGCACGGACCATGGACCTGTTGATAGCCGCCACGGCGCACGCCCACAACGCCAGCGTCTACACCCGCCACGGTGCGGACCTTGCCGGCCTGGAGGATCTCGTCACAATCGTTGCCGTGTGACGCGTCGGGCCTCTGCCATGATCACGGAATATTTGTGCAGCCAGGGCTGCCCGTACTCTCCGTAATCATGGAAGTCGACGGCGTTTCGGGATGTGGCGGCGGTAGACGCTGACCGTGGGGTCGCTGTCGATCCAGAACCGCCACGGCACGTCGTGCGCCCCGGTCACCCCGACTCTCGGCCCGGTACACACCGACGCCGGGTCGACTGGCGTGCCGGCGGGTTCCAGCCGCACCGGCCCGCCGTCGAGCAGGTACGCGCCGTACGTGCTGCGGTCGATGCCGAGCGCCGAGCACAGCCGCGCCGGTCCGCGCGCCAGCTCGGCGTCGTGACGGGTCGCGGGCCGCCGCGCCCGGGCCGTCTCGACGCCGTCGACGACCTCGCCGGCCCGGATCAGTACCGCCGAGGCGACACCCTCCGGCCCGCAGACCACGTTCATGCACCAGTGCATGCCGTAGGTGAAGTACACGTAGGCGTACCCGGGCGGGCCGAACATGATGGCGTTGCGCTTCGTCCGGCCACGGTGGGCGTGCGAGGCCGGGTCACCGCCGGTCCCCGCATACGCCTCGACCTCGGTCAGCCGGACCGTCACGCCGTGCCCGGTGAGCCGGCAGCCGAGCAGGCCACGGGCCGCGACGTCGCTCGGGCCGGCGAGCATCTCGGCCAGGTCGGTGATGGTCAGGGCCTAGCTCTCCCGCGGCTCGTAGTCGACCGGGTTGAGCAGGGCGGCGCGGACGGTGGCGTCGTTGCGGATGGCTTCCCGCCAGCGCTCGATGGAGGGGAACCGGCGCCGGGCACCCTCGATGTCCAGAAGGACGCTCGGCGACACGTACCGCGGGTTCCGGACGTCAGACCTGTTCCGGGCGGCGGCGCGGTGCTGCCGCTCGGGGGTCAGCGCGCCGGTCGGATCGCTCGCCGACATCTCGGCGACGGGCGACCACCTACGGCGTACCTGCATGATCGGCGTTCCTTCCATCGACGCGTGGCTGTTCCTCATTCGACAGTAGGCACGCCGGGCAACCAACCGCATCCGCCAAGCGGCGGGTCACTGCGGAACGACCCGCTCCGCGGCCCAGTCGCGCCACCCGTCGAGCCGGTCCCCTGCCTGTGCGAGCTGCTCCGACACCGGCCCGGGGCCGGTTGAGCCCGGGGTGGTACGCGCGGCCAGCGCCCCTCGTACCGACAGCACCTCGCGGACATCGGGCGTGAGCTTGGGGCTGCACGCCGCCAGGTCTTCATCGGACACCTCGTCGAGCGCGCACTCCCGGGCCGCGCAGATCACCACCAGCCGGCCGGTGATCTCGTGCGCCTCGCGGAACGGCACGCCCCGGCGGACCAGCCAGTCGGCGACCTCGGTGGCCAGGGTGTACCCGCGCGGCGCGGCCTCGACGAGCCGGTCCACGCGTACCGTCATTGTGGAGATCATCCCCGCCATCGCCGGCAGCACCAGGTCGAGGGTGTCGACGGTGTCGAACACCGGCTCCTTGTCCTCCTGGAGGTCCCGGTCGTACGCGAGGGCAAGTCCCTTGAGCATCGCCAGCACCCCGGCGACGTGGCCGATCAGCCGGCCGGACTTGCCCCGCGCCAGCTCGGCGATGTCCGGGTTCTTCTTCTGCGGCATGATCGACGACCCGGTGGCGAACGCGTCGTCCAGCTCGACCCAGCCGAACGACGGCGTGGTCCACAGCACGACTTCTTCCCCGAGCCGGGACAGGTGTACCCCGGTGAGCGCGGCCACGAACAGGAACTCGGCAACGAAGTCCCGGTCGGCGACCGCGTCGATGGAGTTGGCCGCGGGTGCGTCGAAGCCCAGCTCCTTCGCGACCAGCGCCGGGTCGAGCGGCAGCGAGGACCCGGCGAGCGCACCGGAGCCGAGCGGCGACACCGCGGCCCGGCGGTCCCAGTCCCGCAGCCGGTCGAGGTCGCGCAGCAGGGCCTGGACGTGCGCCAGCAACTGGTGGCCGAACGACACCGGCTGCGCCGGTTGCAGGTGGGTGAAGCCGGGTGCGGGCGTGTCGACGTGCCGGCCGGCCTGCTCGGCCAGCGCGTCCGCGAGCTCCACGATCCGGGCGGCAATACCCCTGGCCCGATCACGAAGATAGAGCCGCAGGTCGGTGGCGACCTGGTCGTTGCGGGAGCGGCCGGCGCGCAGCTTGCCGCCCAGCGCGCCGAGGCGTTCGAGCAGCCCGCGTTCCAGCGCGGTGTGCACGTCCTCGTCCTCGATCGTGGGCCGGAAACTGCCGGCGGCGCACGCGGATTCGAGGTCGTCGAGCGCGGCGAGGATGCGGCCCAGCTCGCCGGCGTCGAGCAGGCCGGCGCGGGCCAGTACCCGGGCGTGCGCGCGGGACGCGGCCAGATCGTACGGCGCCAGCCGCCAGTCGAACTGGACACTCACGCTCAACCGGGCCAGCGCCTCGGCCGGCCCGCCGATGAAACGGCCGCCCCACAGCCGGGTCGGCCCGTCGGTCTGGGGCACGCTCAGCCTCCTCAGTCAGCGGATCTTGGTAGCGAGTTGCTGCTCCGGCGACAACCTGCCACCAAGATCCGCCTAACTCTAGTCGCCGAGGCGGGCGTCCCGCGCGGCGGCCAGCCGGCTCGGCAGCCCCCACAGGTCGACGAAGCCCTTCGCCAGCGACTGGTCGAACATGTCGCCCTCGTCATATGTCGCAAGGCTGAAGTCGTAGAGACTCGCGTGCGACCGCCGCCCGGTCGTGGTGGCCCTGCCCCCGTGGAGGACCAACCGCACCTCACCACTCACGTGTCGCTGGGTCTCGGCGACGAACGCGTCGAGCGCGTTCTTCAGCGGCGAGAACCACAGGCCGTCGTACACCAGCTCGCCCCAGCGCTGGTCGACGCCCCGCTTGAACCGGGCCACGTCCCGTTCCACGGTGACGTTCTCCAGCTCCTGGTGGGCGGTGATGAGCGCGATCGCGCCGGGCGCCTCGTACACTTCCCGGCTCTTGATCCCGACCAGCCGGTCCTCGACCATGTCGAGCCGGCCGACCCCGTGCGCGCCGGCCCGCTCGTTGAGCTGCGCGATGGCCTGGTACGGGGTAACCGTCTCGCCGTCGATCGCGACGGGTACGCCGGCGTCGAAGGTGATGACCACCTCGTCGGCGTCGCGCGGGACGGTCGGATCCGACGTGTAGCTGTACAGGTCCTCGATCGGCGCGTTCCAGATGTCCTCCAGGAAACCGGTCTCTACCGCGCGACCCCACAGGTTCTGGTCGATCGAGTACGGCGACTTGCGGGTCACGTCGATCGGCAGGCCGCGCTCCTCGGCGTACGCGATGGCCTTCTCCCGGGTCCAGGCGAAGTCGCGGGCCGGCGCGACGACCTTGAGGTCGGGCGCCAGCGCGCCCAGGCCGACCTCGAACCGGACCTGGTCGTTGCCCTTCCCGGTGCAACCGTGCGAGACGATCGTGCCGCCGTGCTGGCGGGCCGCGGCGACCAGGTGCCGCACGATCAGCGGCCGGGACAGCGCCGACACCAGCGGGTACCGGTCCATGTAGAGCGCGTTGGCGCGCAGCGCCGGCATGCAGAAGTCGGCGGCGAACTCCTCGCGCGCGTCGACGATCTCGGCCTCGACGGCGCCGCAGTCGAGCGCCCGCTGGCGGATGACGCCCATGTCCTCGCCGCCCTGCCCGACGTCGACGGCGACCGCGATCACCTCGGCGCCGGTCTTGTCGGCGAGGTACGGAATCGCGACGGAGGTGTCCAACCCCCCGGAGTACGCGAGGACTACCCGGTCGGTCACGATGTGCTCCCTTCGACTGTGTCAGTGTCTTGACCGCCGTCCTGGCTTCCCCAGGCGGTGAACTTCTCGGCGAGCGCCGGTCCCCCGGTCGCTTCGCGGGCGACGACGAGGATGGTGTCGTCGCCGGCGATGGTGCCGACCACCTCCGGCATGCCGGACCGGTCGAGCGCGCTGGCCAGGAACTGCGCGGCGCCCGGCGGGGTGCGCAGCACGACCAGGTTGCCGCTGGCGTCGGCGCCGGTGAGCAGCTCGCGCAGCAGCCGGACCAGCCGGGCCGGCGCCTGCTCGGACTGGCGCAGCGGCCGGTTGCCGTCTTCCGGGATGAGGTACGCGCCGCTGACCTTGACCGCGCCCAGCTCCTCCAGGTCGCGCGACAGGGTCGCCTGGGTGACCTGGATTCCCTCCTCGGCCAGCAGCTCGGCCAGCTCGGTCTGGGAGTGCACGGACTCGTCCCGGATCACCGCGACGATGCGCGCGTGCCGGGACGCCTTGGTGTGCGGGCCGGTCACCGTTGCTCGCTTCGGTCGCTGAGCAGCCAGGTCAGGAGGGCCTTCTGGGCGTGCAGGCGGTTCTCCGCCTCGTCCCAGGCGGCGCTGGCGTCCAGTACCTCGTCGGTGATCTCCTCGCCGCGGTGCGCGGGCAGGCAGTGCAGGACCACCACGTGCGGCTTGGCCTGCGTGAGCAGGTCACTGTTGATCTGGTACGGGCGGAAGGGCGTCACCCGGTCGAGCCCGTCGGACTCCTGGCCCATCGACGTCCAGGTGTCCGTGGCCACCACATCGGCGCCGGCCACCGCCTCCGTCGCGTCGTGCCCCACGGCGACCGATCCGCCGGTGGTCTGCGCGATCTCGGCGGCCCGGGCGAGCACCCCGCTGTCGGGCGTGAACCCGGGCGGCCCGGCGACCCGGACGTGCATCCCGGCGGTCGCGCCGGCCAGCAGGTACGAGTGGGACATGTTGTTGGCGGTGTCGCCGAGGTACGCGATGGTCCGCCCGGCCGTGCCGCCCAGCCGTTCCCGGACGGTCAGCAGGTCGGCGAGGAGCTGGCACGGGTGGAAGCCGTCGGTCAGCGCGTTGACCACCGGCACGCTCGCGGCGGCGGCGAGCGCGGCGACCCGGGCGTCGTCGCTGGACCGGATCACGATCGCGCGCACGTACCGGGAGAGCACCCGCGCGGCGTCCTCGATCGTCTCGCCCCGGCCGAAGTGGGTGGTCTGCGCGTCGACGATGATCGGGTGCCCGCCCAGCTCGGCGATGCCGGTCTCGAACGAGACCCGGGTCCGCAGGCTCGGCTTCTCGAAGATGACCGCCACCGCCCGCGGGCCGTCCAGCGGACGGTGGCCGAACCGGTCCGCCTTCATGGTCTCCGCCAGGTCGAGGACGGCGGCCTGCTCGGCGGGGCTCAGGTCGTCATCGCGCAGGAAGTGCCGGGTCATTTCGCGGCCTCGCTGAGCGCCGCCGGGAGCGCCGCCAGGAACGCGTCGGCCTGCTCGGTGGTAAGGATCAGCGGCGGTGCCAGGCGCAGCACGTCGGGCTGGACGGCGTTCGCCAGGAACCCGGCGTCGAGCAGCGCGGCCGTGACGTTTCCGGCCACCGGCTCCGCGAGCACGACGCCCAGCAGCAGGCCGGCGCCCCCAACGCTGGTGACGAGGGGATGGCCGAGCGCCTCGATGCCCGCCCGCAGCCGCTCCCCCACCCGCTTGACGTGGTCGAGCAGGTCGTCGGCGGCGATCGTGTCGAGCACCGCGAGCGCGGCGGCGCAGCAGACCGGGTTGCCGCCGAAGGTACTGGCGTGGCTGCCCGGGCCGAGCAGGGTCGCCGCCGCCCCGAACGCCAGGCACGCCCCGATCGGCAGCCCGCCGCCCAGGCCCTTGGCGAGCGTGACGACGTCCGGCTCGACGCCCTCCGACTGGTACGCGAACCAGTACCCGGTGCGCCCGACGCCGGTCTGCACCTCGTCGAGGGCGAGCAGCGCGCCGGCCTTCGTGGCGATGTCCCGGGCGGCGGTGAGGTACCCCGCCGGCGGCACCACCACGCCCGCCTCGCCCTGGATCGGTTCGAGCAGCACCATCGCCGTGTCGGCGGTGACCGCGTCGGCGAGGGCCGCCGGGTCGCCGTACGGGACGTGCGAAATATGTTCCGGCAGTGGACGGAATGGATCGGTCTTTGCCCGTTGTCCGGTCAAGGCGAGCGCACCCATGGTGCGGCCGTGGAACGCGCCGGTGGCGGCGACGATACGGGTCCGGCCGGTACGCCGGGAGATCTTGAACGCGGCCTCGTTGGCTTCGGCGCCGGAGTTGGCGAAGAACACGGCGCCGGGGCGGCCGCTCAGACCCAGCAGCCGTTCGGCGAGCGCGGCGGCCGGCGGCGACGCGTACAGGTTCGAGACGTGGCCGAGCGTCTGGATCTGCTCGGTCACCGCCCGGACGACCGCCGGATGGGCGTGGCCGAGCACGTTGACCGCGATCCCGCCAAGGAAGTCCACATAGGACTTCCCGGTCTCGTCGACCACGACCGCGCCCTCGCCGCGGACCAGCGCGAGCGACGGCGGTCCGTAGGTGTTCATCACGGATGACTGCCACTTCTCGATGAGTGTCATCCCGGTACCACCATCGTTCCGAACCCCTCCGAGGTGAAGACTTCCAGCAGGATCGAGTGCGGTACCCGGCCGTCGACGACGTGCGCCGCCCGCACACCGCCCTTGACCGCGCGCAGGCACGCTTCCATTTTCGGCACCATCCCGGCGTCGAGGGTGGGCAGCAACTCGGCCAGTTCGGCGGCGGTGACCTGGGCGAGCAGGCTGCCGGTGGCCGGCCAGTCGGCGTACAGGCCCTCGACGTCGGTGAGCACGACCAGCTTGCGCGCGCCGAGGGCGACCGCCAGCGCGCCGGCCGCGGTGTCCGCGTTGAGGTTGTGCAGGACCCCGTCGGCGTCCGGCGCCACCGTCGACACGACCGGGATCCGGCCGGCCTGGATCAGGTCGGTGACCGCCGAGGTGTTGACCGCGGCCACGTCACCGACCTGGCCGACGTCGACCGGCTCACCGTCCACAAAGGCCGACCGCCGGACGGCCGTGAACAGGTGCGCGTCCTCGCCGGACATGCCGACCGCGAACGGCCCGTACCCGTTGATCAGGTTGACCAGCTCCCGGCCGACCTGGCCGACGAGCACCATCCGGACCACGTCCATCGCCTCCGGCGTGGTGACCCGCAGGCCGCCCCGGAACTCGGTGACGATGTCGAGGCGCTTCAGCATCGCGGAGATCTGCGGGCCACCGCCGTGCACGACGATCGGCTTGAGCCCCACGTACCGGAGGAAGACCATGTCGGCGGCGAACGCCCGCTTCAGCTCGGCGTCGACCATCGCGTTGCCGCCGTACTTGACCACGACGGTCGCGCCGTGGAAGTTTTCCAGCCACGGCAGCGCCTCGATCAGCGTGGTCGCCTTCCCCAGGGCGATCCCGAGGTCTCTTCCATTCACGAGGAGTACGCCGAGTTCTCGTGGACGTACCCGAGCGACAGGTCGTTGGTCCAGACCGTCGCTGTCGCGGCGCCGGCGTGCAGGTCGACCTGGACGTGCACGGCCCGGGCGGTCAGGTCCACTTTGGACCGGTCGTCGCCGGCCGCGCCGCCCCGGCACACCATCACGCCGTTGACCGACACGTCCAGCGCGTCCGGGTCGAAGCCGGCCGCGGTGGTGCCGATCGCGCCGAGGATCCGGCCCCAGTTGGGGTCGTTGCCGAAGAAGGCGCACTTGACCAGGTTGTTGCGGGCGATCGCGCGGCCCACCTCGACCGCGTCGCCCTCGCTGGCCGCGCCGGTCACCTCGATCGTCACGTCCTTGGTCGCGCCCTCGGCGTCGGCGAGCAGCTGCTGCGCCAGGTCGTGGCAGGCGGCGGTGACGGTCGCGGTCAGCTCCGCGGTGGACGGGGCGACCGCCGAGGCACCGCTGGCCAGCAGCAGTACCGTGTCGTTGGTCGACATGCAGCCGTCGGAGTCGATCCGGTCGAACGTGACCCGGCACGCCTCGCGCAGCGCCGTGTCGAGCGTGGCCGGGTCGGCGACCGCGTCGGTCGTCAGTACGCACAGCATGGTCGCCATCCCCGGGGCCAGCATGCCGGCGCCCTTGGCCATGCCGCCGACCGTGTACCCGTCGCCGGCCCGCTCGGTGGTCTTGGCGCGGGTGTCGGTGGTCATGATCGCCTCGGCCGCCGCCGGGCCGCCGTCGCGGGACAGCCCCCGGATCGCCGCGTCCACGCCGGGCAGCAGCCGGTCCATGGGCAGCCGCTCGCCGATCAGGCCGGTCGAGCAGACGGCGACGTCGACCGCTCCGATGGCCAGCCGGGACGAGGCGGTCAGCCGGGACGCGACGTGCTCGGCCGTACGGTGCGTGTCCTGGAAGCCTGCCGAACCCGTGCAGGCGTTGGCGCCGCCCGAGTTGAGCACCACCGCGCGGACGATCCCGGCGCGCAGCACCTGCTGGCTCCACAGCACCGGCGCGGCCTTGACCCGGTTGGCGGTGAACACGCCGGCGGCGGTCGCGTCCGGCCCGTCGTTGACGACGAGCGCGACATCGAGATTTCCGGACGGTTTGAGCCCGGCGGCGACCCCGGCGGCCCGGAACCCCTTAGGGCTGGTGACTGTCACGGTGCTACTCCGTTCGCGGTGAGCCCGGCCGTCTCCGGGAGGCCGAGCATCAGGTTGGCGCACTGGACCGCCTGGCCCGCGGCGCCCTTGCCGAGGTTGTCGAGTGCGGACACCACGATCACGCGGCCGGAGTCGCGGTCGACCGTGGTCTGGAGGTGGCAGGCGTTCGAACCGAGGGTGGCGCCGGTGTGCGGCCACGATCCCTCGGGGAGCACGTGGACGAACGGCTCGTCCGCGTAGGCGTCGGCGAGGACGTCATGCGCGTCCCGGTCACTCGCCGGGCGGGCGGTCACCGTTGCCAGGATGCCGCGCGGCATCGGCGCCAGTACCGGCGTGAACGTCAGCGTCCGCGCCCCGCTCGCCTGCTTGATCTCGGGCGTGTGCTGGTGCGCGCCCACCCGGTACGGGCTCAGATCGCCCATCACCTCGGTCGCGAGCAGGTGCGGCTTGGGCGCCCGGCCGGCGCCCGAGGTGCCGGACGCCGCCACGACGACCACGTCGTCCGGGCTCACGACCTTTGTCTTGACCAGCGGGGCCAGCGCCAGGATGATCGCCGCCGCGTAGCAGCCGGTGTTGGCGACCCTGGTTGCCGCCGCTATCGCGGCGCGCTGGCCGGGCAGCTCCGGCAGCCCGTACGTCCACGTGCCCGCATGCGGCCCCGCGTAGTAGCGCGTCCACGCTTCGGCGTCGGTCAGCCGGTGGTCGGCGCCGAGGTCGACGACCTTCACGTCGGGCGGAAGCTGCGTGGCGATGGCGGCCGACTCGCCGTGCGGCAGGGCGAGAAACACGAGGTCCGCGTCGGCCAGCGCGGCGGGGTCGGTCGCGGTCAGGACGTGGTCGGCCAGAGAGATCAGATGCGGGTGTACCGAGCCCAGCCGCGAACCGGCCTGGCTCTGCCCCGTGGCGACGGCCAGGTCGAGGTGCGGATGGCCGGCGATCAGGCGCAGCAGCTCGCCCCCGGCGTACCCGCTGGCCCCGGCCACCGCGACACGTATTCCCATACCGCCTCCCGCATGACTATGCATACTACCTTATCGACGGTGTTGCCCGGTCGCAACCAATTAGCCCGGTGGAGTGACGATGACGACTCGTCCGGTCGGCGCACGCCAAGATCGGCACAACTTCCCGGAAGTTGTTGCCTCAGCAAGGCGCTTTGGCCACTACTTCCGGGAAGTTGTGCCGATCTTGAGCGATGCCGAGTCCTAGTCGGCTGAGTCCAGGGCGCGCGCCAGCTGGGCGCGGTTGCGGACGCCGAGGCGCCGGTACAGGCGGGTCAGGTTGGCCTCGACCGCCTTGATCGACAGGAACATGGACCGGGCGATCTCGCGGTTCGTCGCGCCGGAGCGGACCAGTTCCACGATCCGCCGCTCGGTCTCCGACAGCCCGGCGCCCCGACCGCCGTCGAGCCGGGCCAACTCGGCCGTGGCGACCTCCCACCACGGCACCGCCTCGGCCACCGCGTACCGCCGGACCGCCTCGGTCAGCGCCGCCCGCGCCGCACCCCGGCGGTGCGCCCGCCGTTCCAGGCCGCCGAGCGTGTGCCAGGCCCGGGCCACCTCCAGCGGGTACGGGTGATCCGACCACTTCTCGATCGCGGTCGCCAGGGTCTCGGCGGCCTCACGCGGGTCGGTCGCCGCGGCGAGGACCGCTCCGGCCCGGGCCAGGCCGAGCATCGCCACGTCCCGGCCGAGCCGCTCGGCGCACCGCTGTACCTCGGCGAGCACCTCCGCCGCCTCGGCCCGCGCGCCGGCCCCGACCAGGGACTCCACGAAGTCGGCGTGCCAGGGCAGGATGCCCGGGTCGACCCGGCCCTGGCCCTGCTCGAGCGCCCAGGCGTGGCGCATCACCTCGGTCGCGGCGACCGGGTCGCCGGACACCAGGTGCACCATGCCCTGGATCGCGTACGCCGTCTTCAGCCAGTCTTCGTCGCCGGCATCCTGGATGGCTCGCACCGCCTGGGCGGCATAGGTCGCGGCCTGCTCGGCGCTGCCGCCGATCAGCTCCGACATCGCCCCGACCAGCAGGCCCGGCCCGGGCGTGGTCTCCACGTCGGCGTACAGCCGCACGCAGTACCGGCCGGCCTTCAACGCGTCGGCGCAGCGGCCGGCCCGCCAGTAGATGCCGGCGACCGAGACGAGGACCGTGGCCAGGTCGTGTACCGTGCCGGAGCGCTCGACCGCGTGCCGCAGCGACTCGATCCGGCGGATCGCCTCGGCGACGTCACCGCGGAACAGCCTTGCCATCGCGGCCAGCTGCCGGGCGCCCACCACCGGCCGGGTCAGCGGCAGCCCCCGGGCCAGCTCACCGGCCCGTTCCAGCAGTTCGTCGCCTTCCGGGCCGTCGACGACGGTGCCCCGCCAGCCGAGCACCTCGACCAGGCAGTCGAGGTCGCCGCACTGCTCGGCGGTGTGCTCGGCGCGCTTCAGCTCGGCGGTCGCCGCTTCGGTGTCGCGGTCGTAGTGCGCCTTCACCGCCCGGTACAGCCGGACCCGGGCCAGCAGCTCAGGGTCGTCGGCCGCGTCGCAGAACGCCGCGTCCAGCAGCGGGGCGACCCCGGACTTGTCCTGCCCCGCCAGGTCGAACAGCAGCAGCCGGGCGCCGACCCGGCTACGCCGGTCGTCGGCGTCACGCAGCGCGGCCATCGCGTACCGCGTCGAGTCGGTCGGTGACCCGGCGTCGAAGGCGTACTGGGCGGCCGCCAGCCGGCGCACCGCGGCGACACCCGGCGTCCAGGGCGGGGTGCGGTCGGCGGCCAGCGCGGCCAGGTCGGCGGCCGTCGCCGGGGCGCCGCGCAGCCGGGCGGCGCTGGCGGCCTCGGCCAGCGACTCGGCCAGCGACTCGTCCGGCTCGGGACGCGCCTGGGCGAGGTGCCGGGCCCGCTCGACCGGATCGGTGACCGCCTCGGCCAGCAGCTCGTGGGCGCGCCGGCGCTCGGCCGGATCGGCGTCCGCGTACACCATCTCGCGCAGCAGCGGGTGGCTGAACGTGATCGCGTCGCCGTCGACCGACATCACCCCGGCGCGGGTCGCCTCGGTCAGCTCCTCGTCGACCGCGACGCCACACCGCTCCAGCAGCGACCGGGTCGGCCGCGCGGTCGCCGCGGACACCAGCAGCGCGGTGCGCGCGTGCCCGGGCAGCGTGGCGATCCGGGCGGCGAGCAGCGCGCGCAACCGGTCGGGCACCGGCAGCGGATCGATCGGCGAGTCGTCGTCGCGCTCGTGCAGCGCCCGGCCCAGCTCGACGGCGAACAGCGGGTTGCCGCCGCTGGCCGTGTACACCCGGTGCAGCCGCTGCCGGGGCACCGGCCCGCCGAACCGGCGTCGCAGCAGGTCGGCCACGTCGGATTCGGGCAGCGGCGGGACAGCCAGCTCAAGGCACGGCACCGGGCACAGGTCGGCGGCCACCGGAGCGCCGCCGTCGGGCACCCGCTCGGCAGCCAGTACCCGCGCGCCCACGCCGTCCAGCCGCCGCGCGACGAAGCGCAGCACGCCCGCGCTGGGCTGGTCGACCCACTGCACGTCGTCGAGCACCAGCCACACCGGACGATCCGTGGCGAGCGCCCGGACCAGCTCCAACACGGCGAGCCGGACGGCGAGCTGGTCGTGCGCGTTGTCGGGCAGCGCGCTGCGCAGCAGGGCACCGTCGAGAGCCGCGCGGAGATGGGTGGGCAGCGCGGCGGCGTGCTCGTCGAGCGCGCCGTCGAACAGGTCGACCAGAGCGAGGTACGGAAGTTCGGCTTCGGCTTCGGCGGCGTTGGCACGCAGCACCAGGGCGGGGTCGGCATCCGCGGCGAGGCTCTGCAGGATGGTGGACTTGCCGATCCCCGCCGGCCCGTGCAGCAGGACGCTGTCACCGGCGGCGAGCCGGGCGCGGGCCTGGTCGAGGATCTCGCCGCGGCCGATCGGGGTGGGCGGCCGGGTATTCACCACGGATGCGAGTCTGCCTCGCAGGAGGGTGCTCACGCGAGCCTCCTCGGCACTTTGTTAACGCAGCGCGACTCTCGGTACACGGCCCAGCTCAACCCTTCATCCGGCGCCCGCCACGCCAGACCCCCGTGATCCGTTCCGGCTCGGCGAGCACACCGATGTCGGCCAACGGGTCCGCGTCCAGCACGATCACGTCAGCGTCGTACCCGCGCGCAAGCAGGCCGGACCGGGGCGCCTGCGAGCCCAGCGTGGCCGGCGCGGCGGCGGTGGCCGCCTCGATCGCCTCCAGCGGACTGAACCCGTCTTTGACCAGCAACGGAAGCTCACGCCCGTGGCGGCCCCAGGATCCGGGCAGGCCCGGCCCGGTGACCGACAGGTCGGTGCCCATGGCCACGGTCACCCCGGCCTCGCGGGCCAGCGCGAGCGAGCCGGCGTGCCGCTCGGCGATCGCGGCGATCTTCGCCAGCGCGTACGGCGGAGCGGCCTCGTGGTCGACGATCTCGTGCACGATCGTCCGGGTCGGGACCAGGATCGCCCGCCGCTCCCGCATCGCCTCGGCCGACTCCTCGTCCAGGAACGTGCCGTGCTCGATGGTGCGGACGCCGGCTTCGAGGGCGGCCATGATGCCCGGCTTGCCGTGGCAGTGCGCCGCCACCACCCGGTCGGCCATGCCCGCGACCTCGACGATCACCTTCAGCTCGGCCACCGTGAACTGCTGGTGGATCGGATCGTCCACCTCGGACAGCACGCCGCCGGACGCACAGACCTTGATCACCTTGGCGTTGAGGCGGAGCTGCTCCCGGGCCGCCCGGGCGCACTCGGCGGGGCCGTCGCACAGCCGGAAGTCGGCCAGCTCGCCGACCCAGGGCAATGGGTACCCGTGCAGGTCGCCGTGGCCGCCGGTGGTGGACAGCACCGCTCCGGCGGGGTAGATCGCCGGGCCGTCCAGCACCCCCTCGTCGACCGCTCGGGCCAGGTGGACGCCGAGGCCGCCCAGCTCACGGACGCTGGTCACGCCCGCGTCGAGGGCGGCCCGCAGGTTGCTCGTCGCCCGCGCGGCGCGGAGCGCGATCGGCACCTGCGGAAGCATCGCGAGGTCGAGCGACCGGAGCCCGAGCAGGTGGACGTGGCAGTCCCAGAGCCCGGGCAGGACCGTGACGGCGCGGGTCACCTCGGCCTGCGGCGTCGCCGGTGCGCCACCGGCGGACCCCGCGTACACGATCGAGGGGCCGTCGAAGACCACCACGCCGCCCAGCACCGGAGCGCCCCGACCCGGGATGAGCTGCTCGGCTTCGATGCGGTGCATGCCTTACCTTACCCCAGAGTAAGGTCCGATCGATCGATGACCGGTCACCGCATTGAGGCCCCCACCCGCTCGGCGGCAAGCGCCACCGCGGCGTCGCGGGCCGCGGTCGCCTCCTCCGCCGTGAGCGTGCGGTCCGGCGCGCGGAAGGTCAGCTTGTACGCGAGACTCTTCCGGCCGGCGCCGAGCTGCTCGCCGGTGTAGACGTCGAACAGCCGCACCGTCTCCAGCAGCCCACCGGCGCCGTCCACCAGCGCCGACTCCACATTCGCCGCCGGTGTGGCCTGGTCGACGACGAGCGCGACGTCGATCAGCGCGGGCGGGAACGTGGAGATCGACGGCGTGGCCGTGACGGCCGGCTCGCCCAGCCGGTCCAGGTCCAGCTCCATGGCCACGGTCCGGCGGGGCAGATCGAGCGCCACGCACGCCTGCGGGTGCAGCTCGCCGGCATACCCGACCAGTTCGCCGTCGACCACGATCTCCGCGCACCGGCCGGGATGCCACGGGGCGGATGACCCCGCGCGTACCTCGGCGGTGTGCCCGGCGGCGTCGACCACCAGGCGCGCCGCCTCGACCGCGTCCGACCAGTCGGCCACCCGTCCGCCGCCCCACCAGCCGGGCAGCTCGACGTCGCCGCTGAGCACCGCCGCGACGTGCCACGGCTGGCTCGGCAGGTAGGTGTCGGCCCGGGCCAGCTCGTCGTCGGACGGGCGGTGGTCGACACCCATGTGCGGCGGTGTCCCCGCCGTCCCGGCCGGGTGGAAGACCAGCCCGATCTCGTACAATGCCACGTCGCGCTGCCCCCGGCCGATGTTGCGGCGCAGCGTGGCGAGCAGCGGCGGCAGGAGCGTCGTGCGCAGCTCCGGCTCGTCGGCGGAGATCGGGTTACGCAGCCGCACGGTACGCCGGCGCGGGTCGTCGGCCGGGATGCCGAGCGCGTCGAGCACCGGCTGCCCGGTGAACGGGTAGTTGAGCACCTCGTCGAAGCCGGCCTCGGCGAGCGCCCGGGCCACCGTACGGCGGCGGCGCTGCACCGCGGTCAGGCCGTTGCCGGGCGGCGCGATCGGCAGCGTCGCCGGCACCTCGTCGTACCCGTCCAGCCGGATCACCTCCTCGGCCAGGTCGGCCGGGTCGGTGAGGTCAGGACGCCAGGTCGGCGGGGTGACCACGAGCCGGTCGCCGTCACTCTCCACCGCGGCACCGATCTCGGTGAGCAGCGCGACGACCCGGTCGGGCGGGTAGTCCACACCGGCGGTACGCGCCGGCAGGCCGGCCGGGATCGTGACCGGGGTCGGCGGGGCGACCGCGTAGACGTCGGTGACCCGGTCGTCGATCACCCCACCCGCGTACTCGGTGAGCAGCGCCGCCGCCCGCGCCACGGCGACCGGGGTCAGCTGCGGGTCGACCCCGCGCTCGAACCGCTTGCTCGCCTCGCTGGGCAGCTTGTGCCGGCGGGCCGCCCGCGCCACGGTCACCGGGTCCCAGTGCGCGGCCTCGAACAGCAGGTCGGTGGTCTGCCCGGAGACTTCGGTGGTCGCTCCCCCCATGACGGCGGCGAGCGAGATCACGCCCGAGTCGTCGGCGATGATCAGGTCTTCCGGGTCGAGCACCCGGTCGACGCCGTCCAGCGTGGTCAGCCGCTCGCCCGCGCGGGCCCGGCGGACGACCAGCTCACCGGTGAGCCGGCCGAGGTCGAACGCGTGCATGGGCTGGCCGAGCTCGAGCATCAGGTAGTTGGTGATGTCGACCGACAGCGAGATGGCCCGCACACCGGCGAGGGTCAGCCGGCGCTTCATCCAGTCCGGGCTCTCGGCGGCCGGGTCGACACCGCGGACCGCGAGGGCGGTGAACCGGTCGCAGCCGGCCGGGTCGGCCACCCGTACCGGGTAGCCGGGTTCGCCGGTCCCCTCGATCGGCAGTACGCCGAGCGCCGGGTCGCGATAGGCCACCCGCAGCGCGTGCGACAGCTCCCGGGCCACGCCGCGCATCGACAGGCAGTACCCGCGGTCCGGCGTGACGGCCAGCTCGACCACGACCTCGTCCAGGCCGACCACCCGCCGGGCGTCCTCGCCGGGCACGGCCGAACTGTCGGGGGGTAGCACGATGATGCCGGTGTGATCGTCACCGAGCCCCAGTTCCCGCGCCGAGCAGATCATGCCGTCCGAAACATGGCCGTACGTGCTGCGCGCGGCGATCCCGAAGCCGCCCGGCAGCATGGCCCCGGGCAGCGCCACCACGACCATGTCGCCTTCGGCGAAGTTGGACGCGCCGCAGACGATGCCGCGCGGCTCGGCCTCGCCGACGTCCACGAGGCAGTACCTGATGGGTTTCTTGAAGCCGGCCAGCTCCTCGATCGAGCGCACCCGGCCGACCACCAGCGGGCCGGCGACGCTGGTGCGCAGGTCGTGGATCTCCTCGACCTCCAGGCCCACCCGCACCAGCGCCTTCTCCAGGTCGGACAGGTCCAGGTCGAGCGGCAGGTCGACGTATTCACGCAGCCAGGAAACAGGCACCCGCACGGCTCAGACCTCCATCCCGAACGCGCGGGTGAACCGCACGTCACCTTCGATGACGGCACGCATATCGGAGGCGCCATGCCGGATCTGCAACGTCCGCTCGATGCCCATGCCGAAGGCGAAGCCGGTGTACTCCTCCGGGTCGATGCCGCACGCGACCAGCACCCGCGGGTTCACCATGCCGCAGCCGCCCCACTCGACCCAGCGCGGGCCGTCGCGGTGCTCCGGGAACCACAGGTCGAACTCCGCCGATGGCTCGGTGAACGGGAAGTACGAGGGCCGCCAGCGGGTGCGGGCGTCCGGCCCGAACATCGCGCGGGCGAAGTGGTCGAGTGTGCCGCGCAGGTGCGCCATCGTGATCCCCTTGTCCACCACCAGGCCCTCCACCTGGTGGAAAACCGGGGTGTGGGTGGCGTCCAGCTCGTCGGTGCGATAGACCCGCCCCGGGCAGACGACGTAGATCGGAAGCTCGCGGGTGAGCATCGTCCGGGCCTGCACCGGGGAGGTGTGGGTGCGCAGGACGAGTCCCGAGTCCTCCGTGGACACTCCAGCGGCGGCGACGTAGAAGGTGTCCATCATGGTCCGCGCCGGGTGGTCCGGCGCGATGTTGAGGGCGTCGAAGTTGTACCAGTCCAGTTCGACCTCGGGTCCCTCGGCGATCTCGTAGCCCATGCCGACGAACAGGTTACCGATCCGCTCCATCAGCGTGGTCAGCGGGTGCCTGGCGCCCCGGCGACGGCGCGCGGTCGGCAGCGTGACGTCGACGGTCTCCTCGAGGAGGACCCGGCGCTCCCGGTCGGCCCGCAGTGCCTCCTGCCGGGCTTCCAACGCCGCCGAGATCGCCGCGCGGGCCTGGTTGACCCGCTTCCCGGCGTCGGACTTGGCGGCCGGCGGCAGCGCGCCGATCTCGCGGCGGGCCAGCGACACCGGAGCCCGGTCGCCGAGGTGCAGGTGCTTGATCGAGCTGAGTGCGTCGAGGTCGCCGGCCTCCGCGAATGCCTTCTCGGCACTCGCCACGGCGTCGTCGAGCGCGCCCTGATCGAGCAGCGCGGCCTGCTTCGGGTCGTATGGATCGTTGCGGTAACTCACGACTTGCGTCCCTCCCATGGGAACAACCGGACAGAGTGTAGGAGGCGCGGCTTGGCCGCTGCCCGCCGGTGTATGGGAGAGAGCGTGAAAGGGTCAGCTCCGCCGCCCGCCGACACCGGCGGGCTGGCTAAACAGGTGCCTCATTCGGGGCCTCCGGGGGAACGCTGACCGCTGGCTGAAGCGTACAGGCACACCGCGGCGGCCGCGGCGAGGTTCAGGCTCTCGGCGCGGCCGTGGATCGGCACGCGTACCCGCGCGTCGGCCGCGTCGGCGAGCACGCCGGGCAGCCCGTGCGCCTCCGACCCGAAGAGCCAGGCGGTGCGCTGCGCCAGCGGTACCCGATCAAGGTTTTGGGCGCCGTAGGCGTCAGCCGCGTAGACCGTCAGGCCCGCGGCCCGGATCTCCCCGACCGCCGCGACCGGGTCGGCGGCCCGCACCACGTCGACGTGGAACAGGCTGCCGGCGGAGGCGCGGACACACTTCCCGTTGTACGGATCGACCGCCTCCCCCGCGAAGACCACGGCCCCCGCGCCGGCCGCGTCGGCGGTGCGCAGCACGGTGCCGGCGTTGCCCGGGTCGCGGATGTCGGCGAGCACCGCGATCAGCCGGGGCTGGCGGGCCAGCGCGTCGGCGAGCGGGACGTCGACGCTCGTGCAGACGGCGACCAGGCCCTGCGGGTGGACGGTGTCGGCGAGGGCGGCGAGCGCGTCGTCGGTGACCGGCGAGATGCGGGCTCCGGCGTCGTCGACCGCGCTGACCAGGTCAGGGTGGCGCGCCAAGGCGTCGCGGGTCACGAACAGCTCGACGATGACGTCGATCGCTTCCCGGACCGCCTGCGGGCCCTCGGCGAGGAAACGCCCCGTCTCGGTGCGCTCCCGGCGCCGCTGCAACCGACGGGCAGCGACGACCCGGGGTGTCCGCGTTGTGAACGGCTCGACCCCGGGTCGGATGTGCATGGTCAGGCTGCGGCGACGGCCTTGCGCGCCACCTCGACCAGACCGGCGAAGGCCTTGTCGTCGGTTACCGCCAGGTCGGCCAGGATCTTGCGGTCGACCTCGATGCCAGCCAGCCGGAGCCCCTGGATCAGGCGGTTGTAGGTCATGCCGTTCGCACGGGCGGCGGCGTTGATCCGGGTGATCCAGAGCTGCCGGAAGTCGCCCTTGCGGTCCCGCCGGTCCCGGTAGGCGTACTGCATCGAGTGCAGCACCTGCTCCTTGGCCTTGCGGTAGAGACGCGAGCGCTGGCCGCGGTAGCCGCTCGCGGTCTCCAGGATGGTGCGGCGCTTCTTCTGGGCGTTCACAGCCCGCTTGACGCGTGCCACGGTTCGTAACTCCTCATCAAGGACCGGCCCGCGAGCCGGGCCGGTCGACATGGTTGTTCAGGTGGTGGCGCGCCTCAGCGGCCCAGCAGCTTCTTGATCCGCTTGCGGTCGGCCTTGGAGACCTCGACCACGCCGGTCATCCGGCGGGTCACATGGGAGGACTTGCCCTCCAGCCGGTGGCGCTTGCCGGCCGGCTCTTGGAGGATCTTGCCGCTGCCCGTCACCCTGACGCGCTTGCCCATGCCGGTGTGGCTCTTCATCTTCGGCATCTGAACTGCTTCTCCGCTCTCGGCCGCACGGCCTAGATCTTCCCTATCTGCTCCGGCCGGGTCGGCCGGGTCCATGCCCTAGTGTTCGCCGGCTCCGCCATCCGCCGCGGCCGCGGCGTTGACCGTCTGCGCAATCGCGGCCGGCGTGCCGCCGTTGCTCTGGTTACCGCGAGCGCTGGCCGGCTCCCGGTGGGTCGCCTTCGCGGCCGCCGCCGCGGTCTTGGTGGCCTCCGCCGACGCGACCTTGGCGTCGGACGCGGCGACCTTGGTGGCGCGGTGCGGCGCCAGTACCATGATCATGTTACGGCCGTCCTGCTTCGGAGCGGCTTCGACGAAACCGAGCTCCGCGACCTCTTCGGAGAGCTTGCGCAGGAGCCGGAAACCCAGCTCCGGGCGGCTCTGCTCGCGACCGCGGAACATGATCGTCACCTTGACCTTGTCGCCCGCCTTCAGGAATCGCACCACGTGACCCTTCTTGGTCTCGTAGTCGTGCGAATCGATCTTCGGCCGGAGCTTCATCTCCTTGATGACGGTCTGTTGCTGGTTACGCCGGGCCTCACGCGCCTTGAGTGCACTCTCGTACTTGTACTTGCCGAAGTCCATGAGCTTGCACACGGGCGGGCGGGCCATTGGCGCAACCTCGACCAAATCCAGATCGACGTCCGCGGCCAGCTGAAGGGCTCGCTCCAGCGGGACGATACCCACCTGCTCGCCCTCCGGGCCGACCAGCCGGACCTCGCGCGCCCGGATCTGCTCGTTGACGCGTGGCTCGACGCTGATGTGGCCTCCTAGAGTCTTGTTGCCATGTCGCCGGGATCCCTCCCGACAGTTGCCGGGACCCTCCCGGCAAGCCGACCGACAAGCAGAAGGCCCCGGCGAATGCCAGGGCCCGCTCGACCGGTCACCAGGGCGCGCTAACGCGCCACCGCGCACCGGAATTCCCTCCGGGGCGGCTGACCGGACCCGGACACCGCATCGTGGTGACTCGGGTGGGAGCGGGTTGCTCCGCTTTGAACACCGTGGGTAACTGACTGCTTGCGCGACTCAGCGACACAGTGTGGTCGACCCGGCAAGACTACCAGGCATGTTTCAGCCACGCTAACCGGCCTGGCCGGCGTGACCTCCACGATCGGCTTGCTCGGCACAACTTCCGGCAAGTTGTGGCCTCAGCGGGGTGCCGAGGCAACGACTTCCGGGAAGTTGTGCCGATCTTGGGGCGGTCTCGTCATGGTGCGTCATGGGCGGCGTGCGCGGCCCGGCTCTGCTCCAGCAGGTCGCGCAGTGCTCGTACCGCCCCGACGGCGTACTCCTTGTCGTTGGCCTGGATCGCCAGCACCCCGACCAGGTCGTCGTCCTCCAGCTCCAGGCTGGCCCAGGCGGAGCCGCGGCTGAACCGGACCGACCGGACCACCTCCCACGGCAGGTCGTACCCGCCGATCACGTTCCTGATGCGCACCATCTTCTCGTCGGCGATCACCCGGGGGCGGGCGAACAGCAGGACGCCGAAGGCCATCAGCAGCCCGAGGCCGATCATGGCGAGCTGGTCACCGCGCTGGAACGCGCCGGGCGCGCCGTCGCCCAGCGAACCGTGCAACCCGAAGGACACGGAGGTGCAGACGATCACGATCGCCACCGCCAACACCCAGCACACCTTGCGCAGCCGGCGGGGTCGGAAGGTCACGGGGCTAGTCACGCCCCCGAGTCTCCCACGCCCCCATGATCATGAAAGATTGGGCGTTGCCAGGTGGCCCGGATCCTTCATGATCACGGGAAGGGGCCGGGAACGGGCTAGAGGCGGCAGGCGTGGATGTCTGTTACCAGGATCGCGCGGGCCCCGATGTCGTACAGCTCGTCCATGATCCGGTGCACGTCGATCCGTAGCACCATCGCCTGCACCGCCACCCAGCCCTCCCGGTGCAATGGGGAGACCGTCGGCGACTCGATCCCGGGTGTCAGCGCGCTCGCCTGTTCCAGCAGCTCGGCGTGGACGTCGTAGGCGAGCATCACGTACCGGCGGGCGACGAGCACCCCCTGCAGGCGGCGCAGCAACTGGGTCACCGGCGCCGCCGGCTCGCTGGCGCCGCGCCGGCGGATCAGGATCGCCGAGGACTCCAGCAGCGGCTTGCCGACCGGCTCCAGCCCGGCCTGGCGCAGCGTGGCCCCGGTGGAGACCACGTCGGCGATCACGTCCGCGACACCGAGCCGGATCGCGTTCTCGACCGCGCCGTCGAGCCGGACCACCTCGGCGGCGATCGCGTTCTCCGCGAGGTACCGGGCCACCACCCCCGGGTACGCGGTGGCGATCCGCCGGCCGGCGAGCCCCGCCAGGTCGGCCGGCGACCCGAGCGTGCCCGGGCGGGCGGCGAACCGGAACGTGGCCCCGCCGAAGCCGAGGTCGAGCATCTCCTCGGCCCCGGTCTCGGCGTCGATGAGCAGGTCGCGACCGGTGATGCCGAGGTCGAGGTCACCCGACCCGACGTAGGTCGCGATGTCGCGCGGGCGCAGGTAGAAGAACTCGACGTCGTTGGCCGGGTCGGCGCAGACCAGGTCGCGGTCGTCGGTGCGCTGGCGGTACCCGGCCTCGCGCAGCATGTCGGTGGCCGGTCGGGACAGCGTGCCCTTGTTCGGGATGGCGATGCGCAGCACTTTCGGACTCCTTCGAGGACGGACGGACATCGGACCGGGTGGGTCACAGATGTCGGTACACGTCTTCGAGCTCCAGTCCGGTCGCCAGCATCAGCACCTGCACCTGGTACAGCAGCTGGGAGATCTCCTCCGCGGTGCGCTCGCGGCCCTCGTGCTCGGCGGCCATCCAGGTCTCCGCCGCCTCCTCGACGACCTTCTTGCCGATCGAGTGCACCCCGCGGTCGAGCGCCGCCACGGTGCCGGACCCGGGCGTGCGCGCGGCCGCCTTGCCCCGCAACTCCTCGAAAAGGTCGTCGAACGTCTTCACGAGGCCCGAGTCTGCCAGGTGGAGGCCACCCCGATCAGTCGGGTTCCACGCTTCGGACCGGCTCCAGCAGCACAATCGGGATCTCGCGCTCGGTCTTCGTCTGATATTCGTCGTACGCCGGCCAGATCTTCACCATCTCCGGCCAGAGCCGGGCCTTCTCGCCGGGGTAGGCCACCCGCGCGGTCGCGTCGAACTCGTCGCCCCGCACCTGCACCCGGACGTGCGGGTCGGCGGCGATGTTGCGGACCCAGCCGGGGTCGGCGTCGGAGCCGCCCTTCGACCCGACCACCGCGTACCGGTCGCCGTCCCGCCCGTAGATCAGGGCGCTCCGGCGCGCCGTGCCGGAGCGGTGTCCCCGGGTGGTGAGCAGCAGCGTGTACACGCCCGGCCGCCATTCGTGCCCGTCCTGGCCGTCGGTCGCCAGGTACCGCCGGACGTGGTCGGCCTGCCAGTGCGTGGTGGGGTCGGCCGGGCGGTCGAGATCCGTCATGTTTCCCTCCTTGATCGATCGGTTCCAGCCTCGCATCAGCCGCGGACCATGGCCAATCGGGGGCGCCGGACGGTACAACCATGGAATGGCGGTCGTGGGCGATCGGCACGGCAGGGTCAAGCGGGAGCTGCTGGTGCGCCTGCTGGACAACGCCGTGCCCGCGCTGCTGCACGGGGCCAAGCGGTTCACGTACGCCGAGGGGTATGCCGGGAGCGGCCGCTCGGCGGTCGCCGCGCTGCGGGTGTTCGCCGAGTTCGCCGACCGGCTGCGCGGGCGCCGGCTCACCGTCGTGCTGGCCGGCGGCGATCCGACGCTGCCGGCCCGGCTGGACACGGCGCGCGCCGACCTGGGGCTGCCGGCACAGATCCAGGTCACAACGGTTTCCGGTGACGGTGAAGATCATCTTGTACCGGCATTGCGCGCCGCCGGTGCGTTCGGCGCCCCGCTGCTCGCGTACCTCGACGCCGGCTCCGCCCCGCCCGGCTACGACATGATCGCGGCGCTGGCGGCCGGCCGGCGCGCCGACGTGCTCGTCGCGCTCGACCCGGCGGTGCTGACGGCGGGTTCGACCGGCGACGCGGATCTCGACCGGTTCTTCGGCTCGACCGGGTGGCGCGATGGCGCGGCGCTGCCGGTCGACGACCGGTACCCGTACCTCGTCACCCGGTACCGGCAGGCGCTCGAACGGACCGGGCTGGACCTGGTGGCCCATGTCGAGCTGGTCGACGACAGCGGCGCCAGCCAGCTGCTGTTCTTCGCCACGGCGGCGGAGAAGAGCCTCGACCGGTTCAAGGACACCCTGTGGGCGGTCGACGAGTTCGCCGGCGTCCGGTACCGCGATCCCCGTGACCGTGATCACGCCTTGCTGGACATCTCGCTGGACCCGCACCTCGGGCCGCTGCGCCGGGCCCTGCTGGAACGGATACGCGCGGACGGCGAGTGCCCGGCGGCGGCGCTGCGGCGGTTCACCCGTACCGACACGATCTACCGGGCCGAGGACGCGTTCCGGGCGATCGGTGGGCTGGTCTCGGCCGGCCGGGTCAGCCGGCAGCCCGAGCGCGGCCGGCTGACCGCCGACACGATCATCCGCGCCCGCTAGAGCGACATGATCGGCCGGGACCGCGACCGGACGGCCCCGGCCCCGGCCCCGGCCCCGGCCCCGGCCAAGATCGGCACAACTTCCCGGAAGTTGGTGCCTCAGGCCCGGGCTGAAGCCACAACTTGCCGGAAGTTGTGCCGCTGTTTACAACAGGCCGAGCGCGTCACCCCGCGCGGCGGCGTCGACGGTGTCGAACACCGGCAGCACCACCAGCAGGCCGGCGGAGTGCAACGCCCGCCCGGCCGGTACCGACGGGGCCGCCAACCGCAGCTCCACCCCGGCGACGGCCGAGGCGCGGTGGCCCGCCTCCAGCATCGCCACCCCGGCCCGGTCGCAGGTGTCCACCTTGGCCAGGTCGATGACGAGGATCGACCCGGTACGGTTGAGCAGCTTGGCGAGCTGGGGTTCGAGCAGGAGAACGGTCATCCTGGTCAACTGGCCGACCAGTTCGAGTACATGGGCGCCGTGCGCGGAGTAGGTCGACCACGTCAAGCCCATGCGTTGGATGTACCCACAAGGGGTTGTCAGCACACAGCGTGACCGTGCCATCCCGACAAGTCCGGCGCTCGCCACGAATGCTTCGAGGTCCTAGGGTGTGGGTTACAGCGTGCGACGAACCGGGTGATCTTTCTTGGCGACCAGTAGCCTTATCCAGACTTCTCGACTAGCTGACGGCACCGCCGCCATCGAGGTGCGCGGCGAGCTCGACCTCAGCATCTGCGACCAACTGCGGCGGGTGCTCATCGACACCGCCACCCGGCTCCGGCCGCCCGTGATCGTGGTGAACCTGCTGCATGTGACGTTCATCGATTCGACCGGGATCGGCGCCCTGGCCGCCGGGCACAACGCGGCCCGCAGCATCGGCATCGAGTTCGTGGTGCGGCACCCCACCGAGTTCGTCGCTCGACAGTTGCGCAGCATGGGCCTCTACGAGGCGCTGACCGGATCGCGACCCACCGAATAGGCAAGATGCCTGCCTACGGACCGTTTCGATAGCGTCACTGTCGAGACCCGTCTCGACGAAGGGCCGAACGTGGACGCGACGATCGCGGACCAGCAAGTCGACGGTGTCACCGTGGTGACCTTGCGAGGGCAGCTCGACATCGACACCGCCCAGCAGCTACGCGATGTGCTCGACGCCGTGCTCGAGCAGCCCGTCCCGCGCGTCGTCGTCGATGTCGCCGGCCTGACGTTCTGCGACTCGATCGGCCTGTCCGCGCTGGTGCTGGCGTACAACAGGTGCACCGAGCACGGCGGGTTCCTCCGGCTGTCCGCGCCGACACCCTTCCTGGTGCGGATGCTCACCGTGGTCGGGCTGCTGCCGGCGCTGGCGGCGTACGTCAGCCTGCGCGACGCCTGCGTCGGCAACCCGGCCGGTCGCGTCGCCCCACTCCCCCGGCACGCGCTGTAACCGGTCGGGCCGGCGCCGGCCACGCGCCATCGCCGGCCAGGCGCCACCGCCGCCCACCGCCGCCCACCGCCGGCCATGCGCCACCGCCGCCCACCCGTCACCGTCCGGCGGCGGCCTGATGACGGCCTCAGGCCCGGTGCACCCGGCGCAGCGTCAGCACCGCGTCGAGCGCCGCGACCGTCGCCGACCAGCCTTTGTCCTCGCTCGACTCCGGATACCCGGCCCGATCGCGCGCCTGGTCGATGTCGTCGACGGTGAGGACGCCCTGCGCGACCGGTGTCGACTCGTCCAGGGCGACCCGGGTCAGTCCCTGGGTGACCGAGGTGCAGACGTGCTCGAAGTGCGCCGTCGCGCCGCGAATCACCACGCCGAGCGCCACCACGGCGTCGTACCGGCGGGCCAGCGCCTGCGCCACCACCGGCAACTCGACCGCGCCGGCCACCCGGGCGACGGTCACATGCTCGACACCGCACGCCTTCGCCGCCTCCAGCGCCCGGTCCAGCAACTGCATGGACAGATCGTCGTGCCAGCGGCTGGCCACCACGCCCAGGGTGAGACCAGCCCCGTTCACCGTGTCCAGCTCGGGATCCCCGTACCCCGCCATCGACTACGCCAGCCCTTCCGCCGTGATCAGGTCCAGCTCGTCGAGCAGGTGACCCATCCGGTCCCGCTTGGTACGCAGGTACCGGACGTTCTCCGGGTGCGGACGCACGGGCAAGGGCACCCGACCGACGATCTCTAGACCGTACCCTTCCAAACCTGCTCTTTTGGCCGGATTGTTGGTCAATAGCCGCATACTTCTGATGCCGAGATCGGCCAGGATCTGCGCGCCCGTACCGTAGTCGCGGGCGTCCGCCGGCAGCCCCAGCTCCAGGTTGGCGTCGATGGTGTCCCGCCCCTGGTCCTGCAACTGGTACGCCTGGAGCTTGTGCAGCAGCCCGATGCCCCGGCCCTCGTGGCCGCGCATGTACAGCACCACGCCGCGTCCCTCGCCGGCGACCCGGGCCAGCGCGGCGTTCAACTGCGGGCCGCAGTCGCAGCGCAGCGAGCCGAACACGTCCCCGGTCAGGCACTCCGAGTGCACCCGGACCAGCACGTCGACCCCGTCGCCGAGGTCGCCGTACACCAGCGCCACGTGCTCGGCGTCGTCGACGGCCGCCCGGTACCCGACCGCCCGGAACACGCCGTGCTCGGTCGGGATGCGGGCCTCCGCGACGCGCTCCACCTGGAGCTCGGTGCGCCGCCGGTACGCGATGAGGTCGGCGATCGAGATCAGCGCGAGGTCGTGGGCCTCGGTGAACTTCTCCAGGTCGGGCAGCCGCATCATGGTGCCGTCGTCGTTGACCAGCTCGCACAGCACCCCGGCCGGCCGCAGCCCGGCCAGCCCGGCGAGGTCGACGGCGGCCTCGGTGTGCCCGGGGCGGCGGAGCACCCCGCCCTTGCGGGCACGCAGCGGCACCACGTGACCGGGTCGGGCCAGCTCCGCCGGGGAGGTCGCCGGGTCGGCCAGCAGCCGGATCGTGTGCGCGCGATCGGCCGCCGAGATGCCCGTACTGACGCCTTCCCGGGCATCGACCGTAACCGCGTACGCGGTGCCGCGCCGGTCCTGGTTGGTGTGGTACATCGGGGGCAGCTCCAGCCGATCCGCGTCGGCGCTGGTCAACGGCACGCAGACGAAGCCCGACGTGTACCGGACCATGAAGGCCAGCAGGTCGGCTGACGCCCGCTCGGCCGCGAAGATCAGATCTCCCTCGTTCTCCCGGTCCTCGTCGTCGACGACGACCACCGGCCGGCCGGCCGCGATCTCCACGATCGCCTGCTCGATGCTCGCGAACGTCATGGCCGGGTCACCAGCTTCTCCACGTACTTGGCGATCACGTCGACCTCCAGGTTGACCGGGTCGCCCACGCCCTTGTGGCCGAGCGTGGTGAGCTTGAGCGTGGTCGGGATGAGGCCGACCTCGAAGAAATCCGCGCCGACGGCGGCGACGGTCAGCGAGACGCCGTCGACCGTGATCGAGCCCTTCTGCACCACGTACCGGCCGAGGTCGGGCGGGAGGGTGAACCGTACAGTCTCCCAGGACTCCCCCGGCTGCCGGCGGACGATCGTGGCGACCCCGTCGACGTGGCCCTGCACGAGGTGACCACCGAGGCGGGTGCCCAGGGTGGCGGCGCGTTCGAGGTTGACCGGGTCGTCGGGCTGGAGTACGCCGAGCGACGAGCGGTCGAAGGTCTCCTTCATCACGTCTGCCGTGAAGACCCCGCCGTCGACCTCGACGACGGTCAGGCAGACTCCGTTGACCGCGATGGAGTCCCCGTGGCGGGCGTCGCCCGCGACGGTCTCGCCACGGATGACCAGGCGGGAGCCCGCGCCGGCCCAGCCGACGACGCTACCCAGCTCCTCGATGATGCCGGTGAACACGGCCAGCCTCCTTCGCTCGGCCGCGCCGGCAAGAGCCGTGCAGGCGGCCTGCGCCGCCCTGGGCGGCGGACGAGCAGGAGGAAACGGGCGGCGCCACGCGCGCGACACCCGACGGCCGAACGGCCGGCTCCCGCGCGCTGCCTCCCATCCGGACTTTCACCGTCGGCTCCGGAATTACACCGGATCCACCGGTCGATGGATTCGACCGGGTCGCGGGCTTACCGGCCGTCAGGCCGGGTTACCGCCGGTTCGGACTTTCACCGAGCCCCGCCAGCGCGTGGTGGGTACGTCACGAGTCTTGCACACGTGCCACCCCGAGCGCCCCTTACCGGCGACCCAGATCACAGTCAACTCTTGCGCCGGTCCATCGCCACGTACGAGCCGTCGTAGCCCTTGGCGACGGTCTTCATCTCGGACGCGATCGAGACGATCTCCCGCGGGTCGGCGACCCGGCGGTTGGTGGACACCGCCACCCCGATCGAGAGCGTGACCAGCGCGGCCCGCTGGATCTCGCCGTTGCGCTTGACCACCTCGGCGTACCCGCGCGCGGCGTCGGCCGGGTCGTAGAGCGCGTCGGCGGCGGCCTCGAAGTCGATGACCGCGCGCTCGGTCAACGGGTACACCTGCTCCGGGCTGCACACGACGATGAAGTCGTCGCCGCCGATGTGGCCGAGGAACGCCGGCGGCAGGCCCACCTCCACCACGGCCCGGTGCAGCGCCCGGGCCAGGGCGCTGATGAACTCGTCGCCGCGGGCGAACCCGTACACGTCGTTGACGCTCTTGAACCGGTCGATGTCGATGTGGCAGACGGCGTAGTCGGAGCCGCTGTTCACCCGGTCGTTGATCTCCCGCAGGATGCGGGTGTTGCCGGGCAGCCCGGTCAGCGGCGAGATCTCCCGCGCCTCCTGGTTGCGCCGCAGGGTCGAGCGGACCCGGGCCACCAGCTCCATCGTGTCGAACGGCTTGACCAGGTAGTCGTCGGCGCCGGTGGTCAGGCCCATCACCTTGTCGGCGGTCTGCCCCCGCGCGGTGAGCATGATGATCGGCATCGCCGAGGTCAGCGGGTTGGCGCGCAGCCGGCTGGTCAGCTGGAGCCCGTCCACCTTCGGCATCATCAGGTCGACGATCGCGAGCGCCGGCTGATGCTCCTCGATGAGGGCGAGCGCCTCCTCACCGTCGTGGGCGAGCAGCACCCGGTACCCCTCCAGGGTGAGGTTGACCTCCACGAACCGCGCGATATCGACGTCGTCGTCGACGACGATCAGCAGGTTCGAACGCGAGCCGGTCTGCTCGGCGTCAACGGTCGGAGCGCTCATCCGACCCGTCCCCGATCGCGACCTCGGCCAGCCGGCGCAGCCGGCGGACCACGTCGGCCGGATTGTCCGCCCGGTACACCGCGGTGCCGGCGACGAACGCGTCGGCGCCCGCCTCGGCCGCCGCCGCGATGGTGTCCGGCCCGATGCCGCCGTCGACCTCGATCCGCACCTCCAGGTGGCCGCTGTCCACGTAACGCCGGGCGGCACGCACCTTGTCCAGCAGCTCCGGCATGAACTTCTGCCCGCCGAACCCGGCCTTGATCGTCATGATCAGCAAGGTGTCGAAGTGCGGCAACAGCTCAAGGTACGGATCGACGAGGGTGTCCCGGTCGATCGCGAGGCCGGCCCGGCTGCCCGCCGCGCGCAGGTTCTTCGCCAACGCCACCGGGTCCTCGGCCGCCTCGGCGTGGAAGGTCACGTTGTAGGACCCGGCCTCTGCGAAGCCGACCGCCCAGCGGTCCGGCGCATTGATCATGAGATGGCAGTCGAGCGGGAGTGTGGTGGCCTTGCGCAGGCTCTCCACAACCGGCAGGCCGATCGTCAGGTTGGGCACGAAATGGTTGTCCATCACGTCGACGTGCAGCCAGTCGGCGGCGCCTTCAACCGCCCGCGCCTCGTCGGCGAGGTGGGCGAAATCGGCGGCGAGGATGCTCGGGGCGATGATGAGCGACGTGGCGGCCACGCGGTCAGTTTACGGACGGCCTATGGGCGGCGCAGCACCGCCAGGAACATCGCGTCAGTGCCGTGCCGGTGCGGCCAGAGCTGCGCGTACGGGCCGTCGCCGAGGTCGGGCAGCTCGCCCGGGAGCAGCTCCCGGGCATCGATCAGATCAATCGGGTACGCCGACCGCCGCACCGCCTCTCCCACGCTGACCCGGGTCTCCACCTGATGGGGCGAGCAGGTCACGTACGCCACCACGCCGCCCGGGCGGACCACGCGCAACGCGGCGCCGAGCAGCTCGCGTTGCAGCCGGGTCAGCGGGGGCAGGTCGGACGGCTGGCGGCGCCACCGCGACTCGGGGCGGCGGCGCAGCGAGCCGAGGCCGGTACACGGGGCGTCGACCAGTACCCGGTCAAAGCTCTTCTCCGGCAGCTCGTCGATCTCGCCGACGTCCCGGCCGTCGGCGGTGACCACGGTGACCGGCAGGTCCCGGGTGGCGGCGACGACCAGGTCGGCCCGGTGCGGGGCGATCTCCACGGCGGTGACCCGGGCGTCGCGCCGGGCGGCGAGCGCGCCGAGCAGGCCGGCCTTCCCGCCGGGGCCGGCGCACAGGTCGAGCCAGCGCTCGTCCGGCCCGTCGAGTGTCGCCGCCGCCAGTGCGGTCGCGACCAGCTGGCTGCCCTCGTCCTGGACGTGCGCCCGCCCCTCGACGACCGACCGGATTTCGCCCGGCGCCCCGCCGGGGAGGTAGACGGCGTACGGCGAGTACCGGCCGGTCTCGCCACCGACCTCGTCGGCCAGCTCGGCGGCCGTGATCAGGCCCGGCCGGGCGGCCAGGTGTACCGGTGGCGGCTCGTTGTCGGCGGCGAGGGCCTGTTCCGTCTCGCCGTCGCCGCCCAGCACGTCCCGAAACGCCCGGACGATCCACTCCGGATGGGCGTACGCGAGGGCCAGCCGGTGGGTCGGATCCGCCGGGGCCGCGCCGGCCGGCGCCAGCCGCTCGATCCAGGCGTCCCAGTCGTGCTCGCCGATCCGGCGCAGTACCGCGTTGGCGAACCCGACCGCGCCGGGGGCGACCGCCCGGACCAGGTCGACCGTGGTGGACGTGGCGGCGTGCACGGGTACCCGGGTGCGCAGCAACTGGTACCCGCCGAGCCGGAGTGCGTCGCGTACCGGTGGGTCGATGCGGGACACCTCCGCGCCCGGCCGCCGCCGCGATGACCGCGTCGAGGGTGCCGGTGAGGCGCAGCGTGCCGTAGGTCAGCTCGGTGGCGAAGGCGGCGTCCCGCCCGTGCAGCCCGCGCTCCCGCAGGATCCGGGGCAGGGCGAGGTTGGCGTACGCGTCGTCGCGGTGTACCGCGGTGATCGCGTCGTACGCGGCGCGCCGGGCCGGGTCCCGCTCCCGGCCGCTTCGACGAGGCTCGTCACGGGGTCGCCGGTTCACTTCCCACCCCAGATTGACGCTGGTCGATTTGGTCCCATCCAGGCGCGCCGGATCGGACAATATCGACCAACGTCGATGTAAGGCTGGGTCATCCGAGGCGCTCGCCCGGAGCGGGGCGCACCCCGCGGGCCCAGGCACCGGCGTCCATCGGCTTCTTGCCGGCCGGGCGCACTTCGCCGAGGGCGACCGGGTCGGTGGCCGTACCCACCAGCACCCGCCCCCGCTCGACCAGCAGCTCACCGGCGGGCAGCGCCGGCCCGCCCGGGACGACCGTGATGGGGCCGAGCTTGAGCCGGTCGCCGCGGTACGTCGTCCACGGCCCCGGGTTGGGGATGCACGCCCGGATCTGCCGGTCGACCGCGAACGCCGGATCGCCCCACCGCACCCCGGCGACGTCCACGGTCACCTTCGACGCGTACGTGATGCCTTCCTGCGGCTGCGGCACCGGCCGCAGCGTGCCCGCCTCGATCCCGTCGAGGACGTCGACCAGGAGCCCGGCGCCGGACACCGCCAGGCGATCGAGCAGGTCACCCGCCGTGTCGGTGGTCTTGATCGGCTCGGTGAGCGTGCCGTACACCGGGCCGGTGTCCAGCCCCTCCTCGAGCTGGAACACGCTGGCCCCGGTCAGCTCGTCACCGGTCATCAGCGCGTGCTGCACCGGCGCCGCGCCCCGCCACGCGGGCAGCAGCGAGAAGTGCAGGTTGATCCAGCCGTCCCGGGGGATGCGCAGCGCCACGGGCGGGACCAGTGCGCCGTACGCGACGACCGGCACGCAATCCGGGCCGAGCACCCGCAGCCGGTCGAGGAAGTCGGGGTCGCGCGGGCGCTGCGGGGTGAGCACCTCGATGCCGCACTCGTCGGCCCAGCTCGCCACCGGCGATCGCAGCAGGTGGCGGCCCCGACCGGCCGGCGCGTCGGGACGGGTGACCACCGCGACCAGGTCATGCCGGGACGCGGCGATGGCATCGAGCGAGGGCACCGCCACGTCGGGCGTGCCGGCGAAGACGAGACGCATGGCTAGCCGAAGATACCGCGCGAATCGTGCGGACTCACCTTGACCAGCGGAGGTTTCGTCGGGTCGTACCACTCCGCGGCCCGGATGGCCCGCATCGCCTCCTTGCGGGCGGCCCGGTCGAGCCGGTCGACGAACATCACCCCGTCGAGGTGGTCGGTCTCGTGCTGCACGCAGCGCGCCAGCAACCCGGCGCCGACGAGCTGCACCGGGTCGCCGGACGAGTTGAAGCCGTTGGCGACGACGTTGAGCCGGCGCTTGGTGTCGAAGTACAGCCCGGGGATGGACAGGCAGCCCTCCGGACCGTCCTGCTCCTCCTCGTCGGGGAAGTGGAGCACCGGGTTGATCAGGTGCCCGACGACGTCGTCCACATCGAACGCGAACACCCGCAGGCCGACCCCGATCTGCGGCGCGGCGAGCCCGGCACCGCCCTGATCGCGCATGGTCTCGACGAGATCGTCGACGAGCTGCCGCAGCTCCTTGTCGAAGTCCACCACCGGCTCGGCCGGAGTGCGCAACACCGGATCTCCGAACAGGCGGATCGGCTGCACGGTCACCCCGGCACGCTCCCTTCACCCGATAAGAACTTCCGAGTGTACGGTGTGCCGCTCGGCACCCGATCCCGGCACAAATGGGCCGCCGGCCCCGAAGATCGGCACAACTTCCCGGAAGTTGTTGCCTCAGCCGGGTGCCATGGCCACTGTTTCCGGGAAATTGTGCCGATCATGGGGACGCGTCCCCCAAGGTGGCGCCGATCGTCAGAGCAGTTCGAGTGGGTCGATCTGGACCCGGACCGGGTCGCGGGTCTTCTTCGCGCTGCGTACCCCGGCCGCGGCGTGCAGGGCGGCGGCCAGGGCACGGCCGGCCGCCCGGGGCACCCGGACCAGCATCCGCTCCCGGTCGTCACCGGCCGGCACCGGGCCGAGCAGGTCGGCCGCCTCGGGTAGCTGGGCGGCGGCAAGCAGGTCGGCGACCGCCTCGGGGGTGCCCGTCACCGAGGCCACCCGGACCGCGGGCGGGAACCCCAGCTCCCGCCGCTCGGCCAGCTCCCGGGCGGCCAGCCCGGCCGGATCCCAGCGGACCAGCGCCTGGACGGTCGGGATGCCGGCGTCGGCCGCCACGATCACCCGACCGCCGGCGGCCGCCGGGCGGGCCAGCGCGGCGGCGGCCAGCCAGCGGCGCAGCGCCTCCTCCGAGGCGCGCAGGTCGGCCCGGGTCAGCAGCGCCCAGGTGTCCAGCAACAGCACGGCGCCGTATCCGCCGTCGGCCACCGGCTCGGCGCCGGGCGTGGCGACCACCAGCGCCGGCTGGGCCGGGACGGTCGCCAGTACGCCGTCGCGGCCGGAGGTACGCACCGGCGCGCCCGGGAACGCCCGGCCCAGCTCCTCGGCGGTCCGGCGGGCCCCCACCACGGCCGCGCGCAACCGGCGACCGCCGCAGGTCGGGCACGCGTACGCGGCGGCGACCCGCCCGCACCAGCGGCAACCCGGGGCGCCGGTGGCGGTGGGCAGGGCGAGCGGACCGGAGCACGACGGGCAGCGGGCCGGGGTGTGGCACTCGGCGCAGGACACCGCCGGCAGGTACCCCCGCCGCGGCACCTGGACGAGCACCGGCGCTCCGGCGGCGAGCGAGTCCCGGGCGGCCTGCCAGGCGATCGACGGCAGCCGGGCGGACACGGCGGCCTGGTCGCGCCCGCGCTGCACGTCGTCGCCGGCCGGCTGGACCTGCGGCGAGACCCGTCGGACCAGGTCGCGCGGGGCGGCAATCTCTTTGGCCCAGCCGGTCTCGACCAGCTGCTGGGCCTCGGCGCTTCGCGCGTACCCGCCGACGAGGGCGGCGCAGCCGGCGAGCTGGGCGCGGGTCAGCAGCACATCGCGGGCGTGCGGATAGGGCGCCCGCGGCTCGGCGTGCAGGTCGTCGCCGTCGTCCCAGATGGCGACCAGGCCGAGCGGGGTGACCGGGGCGAACGCGGCGGCCCGGGTGCCGGCGACCACCCGGACGTCACCGCGGCTCGCGGCGAGAAACCGCCGGTACCGCTCCTCGGGCCCGATCGCGGCGGACAGCGCCACGTGGCGGCCCGGCCCGAGCGCGGTGGTCAGCGCGGCGTCCAGCCGGTCAAGGTCACGCGCGTCGGCCACCACGAGAACCGCCCCGCGGCCGGCGGCGTCGGCCGTCGCGGCGGCCTCGGCCAACCGGGCCGGCCAGTCTTCACCGGCGGGCGCGGTCCAGACCGCCCGGGCTGGTCGGCCGTCCCGGACGGCGTGCAGGAAGGCGGCGCCCGCCGGGTATGCCGACCACCGGGCCGGGTCGGGTGGCGCGGGCAGCCCGGGTGTCGCGCCGGCACCGGGCTGGCTCTCCGCCCGGGCGTGCCGGGGCGGAACCGCGAGCCGCAGCACGTCGGCGAGGGTGCCCGCGTACCGCTCCGCGACCGCCCGGGCCAGCGCGGCGATCTCGGGGCGGAGCACCGGCTCCGGCGAGACCACCCGCTCGAGGTATGCGAGCCGGCCGGCATGGGCCGAGTCGTCGACCCGGGCCAGCAGGTATCCGTCCACGAGCTGGCCGGCGAACCGCACCCGGACCCGGGCGCCCGGCACCGCCTCGCTGTCGAGCTTCGCCGGCACCAGGTAGTCGAACGGCCGGTCGAGATGGGCCAGCGACACGTCGACGCAGACCCGGGCGACCGGCTGCGCGGCGGCTGGCTCGGGAGCCGGCCGCCGCGCCGCCGGTGACCGCCCCGAGGTGCGCGCCGCCGCCCGGACTGCCTCGCTCATCTCACTGTCCTACCAGAGGCGACCGACACAGCCCGCCCAGTGAACTGACGTTGGTCGATCCAGTCCCGTCCAGCGCCGGCCAGGTGGGACTAGATCGACCAACGTCGATGGAAAGCGGCTACTCGCCCGCCGCGGACTTGAGGTCGGCGACGCGGTCGGTGCGCTCCCAGGTCAGTTCGGGCAGCTCGCGGCCGAAGTGCCCATAGGTCGCGGTCTGCTGGTAGATCGGGCGCAGCAGGTCGAGGTCCCGGATGATCGCGGCCGGACGCAGGTCGAACACCTGCCCGATCGCCTTCTCGATCCGCTCCACCGGCACGGTCTCGGTGCCGAACGTCTCGACGAACAGGCTCACCGGGTGCGCCTTGCCGATCGCGTAGGCCACCTGCGCCTCGCACCGCTCGGCCAGCCCGGCGGCGACCACGTTCTTGGCCACCCAGCGCATCGCGTACGCCGCGGACCGGTCGACCTTGGACGGGTCCTTGCCGGAGAACGCGCCACCGCCATGACGCGCGTACCCACCGTAGGTGTCGACGATGATCTTCCGCCCGGTCAGCCCGGCGTCGCCCATCGGGCCGCCGATCTCGAACCGCCCGGTGGGGTTGACCAGCAGCCGGTACCCGTCGATGTCGAGGCCCAGGTTGTCGAGCTCGGGGGCGATCACGTGCTCGCGGACATCCGGGGTCAGCAGCGACTCCAGCGAGATATCCGGCGCGTGCTGCGAGGAGACCACGACCGTGTTGAGCCGGACCGGCCGATGGCCGTCGTATTCCACTGTGACCTGCGTCTTACCGTCCGGCCGCAGGTAGGGAATCGTGCCGTCCTTGCGGGTGGCGGCCAGCCGCCGGGCCAGCCGGTGCGCCAGCGCGATCGGCAGCGGCATCAGCTCGGGCGTCTCGGAACACGCGAAGCCGAACATCATGCCCTGGTCACCGGCGCCCTGCGCGTCGAGCGCGCTGCCCGACTCGCCGGAGCGCAGCTCGATGGCGCTGTCGACGCCCTGGGCGATGTCCGGCGACTGGGCGCCGATCGAGACGCTCACACCGCAGGACGCGCCGTCGAAGCCCTTCTTCGACGAGTCGTACCCGATCCGCAGGATCGTTTCGCGCACGATGGCCGGAATATCGGCGTACGCGGTGGTCGTGACCTCGCCGGCCACGTGCACCTGACCGGTCGTGATCAGGGTCTCCACCGCCACGCGGCTACGCGGATCGGCACCGATGAGCGCGTCGAGGACCCCGTCGCTGATCTGATCAGCGATCTTGTCCGGATGGCCCTCGGTGACCGACTCGGACGTGAATAGTCGCCGTGCCACCCCTTGCTCCTTCACGGTTTCGGAAGTTTCCGCCGAGTCTAGAACGTTGCGATAACCGGGCGACCGCAACCCTAAGTCCTACCGGCTTAGTGGAGGTTTTGAACCAGATCGAGTACGGCGTCCGCCAAATCCTCTTTTGAGCGTTGCCCGATCGGGGTCGTCGAGCCGTCCGGGCGAAGCACGATCGCCGCGTTGTCGTCGGCCCCGAAGGTGCGGTCCGCGCCCACCTCGTTGACCACGATCAGATCGGCCTTCTTGCGGGCGAGCTTCTCGCCGGCGTTGGCGAGCGCCTGCGGCTCGGCGGCCGTCTCCGCCGCGAACGCGACGAGCACCTGGCCGGGTGGCTTGCGCGCGCCCAGCTCCGCGGCGATGTCGGGGTTGGTCACCAGGCGCAGCGTCAGCTCGTCGGTACCGTGCACTTTCTTGATCTTTTCCGGCGCGTAACGCTCGGGGCGGAAGTCGGCGGGCGCGGCGGCCATCACCACGACGTCGGCGTCGCCGGCCGCCTTGAGGGTGGCCAGGCGCAACTCCTCGGTGCTGCCGACGCGGACGATGTCGGCGCCGGCCGGGTCGGGCAGCGCGACGTTGGCGGCGATCAGTGTGACCCGGGCGCCCCGGGCGACGGCGGCCCGGGCGAACGCGTACCCCTGCTTGCCGGACGACCGGTTGCCGATGTACCGGACCGGGTCGATCGGCTCGCGGGTGCCGCCGGCGGTGACCACGACGTGCCGGCCGGCGAGGTCGGGGCGCAGCGTTCCGCGGGCGAGGAGGCGCCGCACGACGGCGAAGATCTCGGCCGGCTCCGGCAGCCGGCCCTTGCCGCTGTCGGCGCCGGTCAGCCGGCCGACCGCCGGCTCGATCACGACCGCGCCGCGCCGGCGCAGCGTGGCGACGTTGTCGGCGGTGGCCGCGTGCTCCCACATCTCGGTGTGCATGGCCGGCGCGTACACGACCGGGCAGCGCGCCGTGAGCAGGGTATTCGTGAGGAGGTCGTCGGCCTGGCCGGTGGCGGCCTTGGCAAGCAGGTCCGCGGTTGCCGGGGCGACGACGACCAGATCGGCGTGCTGACCGAGCCGGACGTGCGGCACCTCGTGTACCTCGTCCCACACCTCGGCGCTGACCGGCTGTCCGGACAGGGCAGCCCAGGTCGGCGCCCCGACGAAGCGGAGTGCGGCGGCCGTGGGTACGACGCGGACGTGGTGTCCGGACTCGGTCAACAACCGGAGCAGCTCGCACGCCTTGTAGGCGGCGATCCCGCCGGCGACGCCGAGCACAACCTCGGTCAGGGGTTAACCCTCGATCGGCTCGGCGGTCAGCAGGCCGGCGTTGATCTCGCGCATCGAGATCGACAGTGGCTTCTCCTGCGGCGTGGTTTCCACCAGCGGACCGACGTACTCCAACAGGCCCTCGCCGAGCTGGCTGTAGTACGCGTTGATCTGGCGGGCCCGCTTGGCCGCGAAGATCACAAGGGCGTACTTCGAGGTGGTCTTTTCCAGTAGCTCGTCGATCGGGGGGTTGGTGATGCCTTCGGGGCTGGCCACGATTCCGGACACGGTGAGATTCCTCGACAGGTGTGTTTGATGGTCGTGCTAAGAACCGAGTAAGCCTACCAGTTCGTTCGCGGCGCGCTCGATGGAGTCGTTGACGATCACCTTGTCGAACTCGCTCGCCGCGTCCATCTCCTCGCGGGCGTGTTCGAGCCGGCGCTTGATCATGTCTGGATCCTCGGTGCCCCGGCCGACCAGGCGCCGGGCCAGCTCCTCGAAGCTGGGCGGGGCGAGGAACACCAGCTGCGCCTCCGGCATGCGGGCGCGGACCTGCCGGGCGCCCTGGATGTCGATCTTCAGGAGCACCGGAATGCCCTCGGCGATCAGCCCCTCGACCTGGGCCCGCGGCGTGCCGTAGAGGTTGCCGGCGAACTCGGCCCACTCCAGCAGCTCCCCGGCGGCCACCATCCGCTCGAACTGGACCCGATTGACGAAGTGGTAGTGCACCCCGTCGATCTCGTAGTCGCGCATGCGCCGGGTGGTCACCGACACCGACAGTCGCACCCAACGCGAGCGCGCCCGGATCAGCTCGATCACACTGTCCTTGCCGACCCCGCTGGGGCCGGAGAGGACAGTGAGCCGAGCACGCTCCGGGCGCGCCGCGCCACTAAGGTCTCCGTTGCTCACTGCTTGTTTCTACACAACGGTCACTTGCCGTTGGCAGAGAACTCCCCAAGCAGTGCCTTGCGCTGCTGCTCGCCGAGGCCACGCAGGCGCCGGCTATCGGCGATCTTGAGCTTCTCCATGATCTGAGTCGCGCGGATCTTGCCGATGCCCGGCATCGCCTGCAGGACGGCCGACACCTTCAGCTTGCCGACGACGTCGTTCGACTCGGCTTGCTCGAGCACCTTGGCGAGCGTGGTCTTGCCCTGCTTGAGCTGCTCTTTCAGCTCAGCACGAGCCTTACGAATCTCCGCAGCCTTCTCCAGAGCGGCTGCGCGTTGTTCGGGGCTCAATGACGGGAGCGGCACCAGGTCTCCTCAGGTCCCTTGACGAAACGGTGGTCCAGTGATTTCAGTCGCTAGCTGCGAAACGAACCGCGTGTTGCCAGCGCGGGGAAAACTAGCGGTCGGAAGCGGTTTCGGCAACGCCGAAGTGGCTTGATCACACTCAGTTCGCGTCATCTGATTGGCTGGACAGCGCCCCGACAGGCATCCAAAACGCGGTCGACCGCGTCGCGCAGGGCCGGGACCGAGGGGCCGCAGGCCAGGATCTCGCGGGAGTACGAGGGCAGCACCGCGGTGAGCCCGTCGCCGAACACGGCCCGCAGGTCGGCGGGCCGGCCACCCTGGGCACCCATTCCCGGCGCGAGTACCGGCCCGTTCAGCCGGGACAGGTCGTGACCGGTCTCGCCGACCGTCGCCCCGACCACCACGCCGATGTCGCCAAGGGGGGTCACACCCGCGTTGACCTGCGAAACCTCGTCGAGGATGAGCTGCGCGACGGTCCGCCCGTCGGCGGTCCGGGCGTGCTGCACGGTCCGTCCCTCGGGGTTCGAGGTCAGTGCCAGGACGAACACGCCGGCATCGACGGAAAGCGCTTTCTCGACTATCGGGGCGAGCGACCCGAAGCCGAGAAACGGGCTCACCGTGATCGCGTCGGCGCACAGCGGACTCGCCGGATCGAGGTACGCGTCGGCGTACGCGGCGGCCGTGGAGCCGATGTCCCCGCGCTTCACGTCCAAAAGCACCAGGGTTCCGGCATCCTTCAACTGTCGGATAATTGACTCAAGTACGGCGATGCCCGATGCGCCAAATCTCTCAAAGAAGGCAGACTGTGGCTTGGCCACGGGTACCCGATCAGCTATCGCCTCGACCACCGTTCGGCCGAACTGTTCGAGGCCCGACGCGTCGACCGGAAGCCCCCACGCCGACAGCAGCGACGGATGCGGGTCGATGCCGACGCACAGCGGCCCGCGGGCTTCCATCGCGGCCAGTAGCCGCGCACCGAACCGTCCGTTACCCATGCTGTCCGCTCCTTGACGAGAGAGCCCGGACCGCACCCCGAACGAGTGACGGTCCACTGTAGATCAATCCGGTATAGATCTGGACAAGGCTGGCGCCGGCATCGCGCAGCCGGAGCGCGTCGTCGGGGCTCATCACCCCACCGACGCCGATCACCGGCAGTGCGCCACCGGTCTCCCGGGCCACGAACCGCACCACCTCGCGGGCGCGCGCCGTCAGCGGCGCGCCGCTCAACCCGCCCGCCTCGGCAGCTCCCTTTTCGGCAATTTCGTACCGATTTAGCGTTGTATTGGTCGCGATCAGGCCCGCTACCTCATTTTTCCCGCAAACTTCGAGTACCTCGCCCAGCGCGGCGTCGGTCAGGTCGGGCGCGACCTTCACCAGCAGTGGCTTCGGGCCGACCGCGCGCAGCGCCGCCAGCAGCGCGTCGAGCTGGTCGCGGTCCTGAAGGCTGCGCAGCCCGGGCGTGTTGGGCGAGGAGACGTTCACGGCGAAGTAGTCGCCGTACGGGTACAGCGCCGCCAGTGACGCGACGTAGTCCTCGACGGCGGCGGAGAGCGGCGTGATCTTCGATTTCCCGATGCTGATACCCAGAGGTACCGGCAGCGGCCCCAACGCCGCCAGGCGCGCCGCCAGGGCCTCGGAACCGCCGTTGTTGAAGCCCATCCGGTTCACGATCGCCCGGCTGCCGCGCAGGCGGAACAGCCGGGGCCGCTCGTTGCCCGGCTGCGGATGCCGGGTGACGGTGCCGACCTCGACGAAACCGAACCCGAGCGCCGGCCACGCGGCGAGCGCCCGGCCGTCCTTGTCCATCCCGGCCGCGAGCCCGACCGGGTTCGGGAAGCGCACCCCGAACACCGTCGTCGCCGCTCCCGGCGGGGACAGCACGCGGCGGGACCGCGGCACCCGGCCCAACCACCGCAAGGTGACCTCATGCGCCGTCTCCGCGTCCCCCCGGCCCACCCGAAACAAAACCGGCCGGGCCACCCTTTCGTAGAACACCGCAGGCACCGCCGATCTAGGAAGAATGGTGGGACAAGACGGGCATACCAGGCACCATTCGTCCTAGATCGACGGGCTGGGGGCGGCGGCGGAGACGTCGGGGCGGAGTGCGGCGTGTAGCTCCTGGAGCGGGCGGACGGTCATTTCGCCCCTTATCAGGGCCTCTATGCCCATGACCGCGGCGGCCGCGCCGGGCAGGGTCGTGATGCACGGGATGTCCGCGACCACGGCGGCGCTGCGGATCTCGTACCCGTCCAGGCGCGCCCCGGAGCCCTGCGGCGTGTTGATGACGAGGTTGACCTCGCCGGACGCGATCAGCGACACCGCGTCCGGACCCTCGCCGGGCGCCTCGAAGTGCTTGCGTACCACCTCGCACTCCACCCCGTACCGGCGCAGCACGGCCGCCGTGCCCGCCGTGGCGAGGATGGAGAAGCCCAGGTCGGCCAGCCGCTTCGCCGGGAACACGATGCCCCGCTTGTCGCGGTTGGCCACGGTCACGAAGATCTTCCCTGAGGTCGGCAGCGACCCGTACGCCGCCGCCTGCGACTTCGCGAACGCGTGCCCGAAGGCCGGATCGATGCCCATCACCTCGCCGGTCGACTTCATCTCCGGCCCGAGCAGGTTGTCCACGCCCTTGCCGGCCGGGGTACGGAACCGCTTGAACGGCAGCACCGCCTCCTTGACCGCGATCGGCGCGTGGTCGGGCAGCGCTCCCCCGTCGCCGGTCGCCGGCAGCATCCCTTCGCGGCGCAGGTCGTCCACGGAGGCGCCGAGCATGATCCGGGCCGCCGCCTTGGCCAGCGGCACCGCCGTGGCCTTCGAGACGAACGGCACGGTACGCGACGCGCGCGGGTTCGCCTCCAGGACGTACAGCGCGTCGTCCTTGAGGGCGTACTGGACGTTGAGCAGGCCGCGCACCCCGATGCCGCGCGCGATGGCGGCCGTGTACCGGCGGACGTCGGCCAGGTGGTCGGCGCCCAGCGTGATGGGCGGCAGCGCGCAGGCCGAGTCGCCGGAGTGGATGCCGGCCTCCTCGATGTGCTCCATCACCCCGCCGAGGTACACCTCGCCGGTCGCGTCGCACAGCGCGTCCACGTCGATCTCGATGGAATCGTCCAGGAACCGGTCGACGAGTACCGGGTGCTCCGGCGAGATCTCGGTAGCCCGCCCGATGTACCCGCGCAGGGTCGGCTCGTCGTACACGATCTCCATGCCCCGGCCGCCGAGCACGTACGAGGGGCGCACCAGCACCGGGTACCCGATCTCGTCGGCGATCGCCTTCGCCTCGCCGAAGCTGGTCGCCGTGCCGTGCGCCGGCGCCCGCAGCCCCGCCTCGGTGAGCAGCTTGCCGAACGCGCCGCGCTCCTCGGCCAGGTGGATTGATTCGAAAGTGGTCCCGGCGATGGGCACTCCGGCGCGAGTCAGTCGCGCCGCCAGCCCGAGCGGGGTCTGGCCACCGAGCTGGACGATCACGCCGACCACGCCCGGGCCGCCGGCCGCCCGGCCGGACGAGTCCTCGGCGTGCACCACTTCGAGCACGTCCTCGAACGTCAGCGGCTCGAAGTACAGCCGGTCGGCGGTGTCGTAGTCGGTCGACACGGTCTCCGGGTTGCAGTTGAGCATGACGGTCTCGTAATCGGCCGCCCGGAGCGCCATCACCGCGTGGACACACGAGTAGTCGAACTCGATGCCCTGGCCGATCCGGTTCGGCCCGGAGCCGAGAATGATCACCTTGGGCCGGTCGGACGGCGTGACCTCGGTTTCCTGGTCATAGGACGAGTAGTGGTAGGGAGTGCGGGCCGCGAACTCGGCCGCGCACGTGTCGACGGTCTTGTACACCGGTCGCAGGCCGAGTCGCTGCCGCAGCGTGCGTACCCCGTCCTCGCCGGCCAGTTCGGGGCGCAGCGCGGCGAGCTGCCGGTCGGACAGCCCGGCCCGCTTGGCCCGGCGCAGCAGCGGCGCGTCGAGCACCGGGGCGTCCTCGACCTCGGCGCGCAGGTCGACCAGCGACGCGATCTGGTCGACGAACCACGGGTCGATGCCGGACGCCCCGGTCACCTGGGCGACGGTCGCGCCCAGCCGCAGCGCCCGCTCCACCGTGTACAGCCGGCCGTCGTGCGGGATGCGCAGCGCCGCGAGGGCGTCCTCGACGGAGCCGGCCGGATCCGGCAGGGTCCAGAACCCGGCGGCCTTCGTCTCGACCGAGCGCATCGCCTTGCCCAGCGCCTCGGTGAAGTTGCGGCCCAGCGCCATCGCCTCGCCGACCGACTTCATCGTGGTGGTCAGCTCCGGATCCGCGCCGGGGAACTTCTCGAACGCGAACCGCGGGATCTTCACCACCACGTAGTCGAGCGTCGGCTCGAACGCGGCCGGCGTCTCCCGGGTGATGTCGTTGGGGATCTCGTCGAGCGTGTACCCGATGGCCAGCTTCGCAGCGATCTTCGCGATCGGGAACCCGGTCGCCTTCGACGCGAGCGCCGACGACCGGGACACCCGCGGATTCATCTCGATCACGACCAGCCGACCGGTCGCCGGGTTGACCGCGAACTGGATGTTGCAGCCGCCGGTGTCCACCCCGACCTCGCGCAGCACCGCGATGCCGAGGTCGCGCAGCCGCTGGTACTCCCGGTCGGTCAGGGTCATCGCCGGCGCCACGGTGACCGAGTCACCGGTGTGCACACCCATCGGGTCGACGTTCTCGATCGAGCAGACCACGACCGCGTTGTCGTTGCGGTCGCGCATCAGCTCCAGCTCGTACTCTTTCCAGCCGAGCACGCTTTCCTCGATCAGAACCTCGTGTACCGGTGACGCGGCGAGCCCGCCGCCCGCGAGGCGCTCCAGGTCGGCGGGGGTACGCGCCAGCCCGGAGCCGAGGCCGCCCATCGTGAACGACGGCCGGATCACCACCGGCAGGCCGAGCTCCTCGACGGTCTCGTACACCTCGTCCATCGACCGGCAGACCCGGCTGCGCGGCGTCTCTCCCCCGGCCCGGTCGACGATGTCCTTGAAGAGCTGCCGGTCCTCGCCCCGGCGGATCGCGTCGATCTTCGCCCCGATCAGCTCGACGCCGTACTTTTCCAGTACCCCCTGGTCGTGAAGGGCGACCGCCACGTTGAGCGCGGTCTGCCCACCGAGGGTGGGGAGCAGCGCGTCGGGTCTTTCCCGGGCGATGACGAGTTCGAGGAACTCGGGGGTGATCGGCTCGACGTACGTGGCGTCGGCGAACTCCGGGTCGGTCATGATCGTCGCCGGGTTGGAGTTGACCAGGGTGACCCGCAGGCCCTCGGCCCGCAGCACCCGGCACGCCTGGGTGCCCGAGTAGTCGAACTCGCAGGCCTGGCCGATGACGATCGGGCCGGACCCGATCACGAGGATGTGCGAGAGGTCGGTCCGCTTAGGCACGCTGCACCAACTCCACGAGGCGGTCGAACAGATAGTCGGCGTCGTGCGGGCCGGCGGCGGCCTCGGGATGGTACTGGACCGAGAACGCCGGGGCGTCGAGCAGCCGCAGCCCCTCGACCACGTTGTCGTTGAGGCAGACGTGACTGACCTCGGCCGGGCCGAAGTCCGTGTCGAACCGCCGGTCGAGCGGTGCCTCGATGGCGAAGCCGTGGTTGTGGGCGGTCACCTCGACCCGACCGGTGGCCCGGTCCATGACCGGCTGGTTGATGCCGCGATGGCCGTACTTGAGCTTGTACGTGCCGAGGCCCAGCGCCCGCCCGAGGATCTGGTTGCCGAAGCAGATGCCGAAGACCGGGGTGCGCCTGGCCAGCAGCGCTTTCGTGACCTCGACCGCATGGTCGGCGGTCGCCGGGTCGCCCGGGCCGTTGGACAGGAACACCGCGTCCGGGTTGGTCGCCGCGATTGCCTCCACCGTGGAGGATGCGGGCAGGACGTGCGTGGTGATGCCCCGGGCGGCCATCCGGCGCGGGGTGTTCCGCTTGATGCCGAGGTCGATCGCGGCCACGGTGAGCCGGTGCTCACCGTCCGCGTCGACCGTGTATTTCTCGCCGGTGGACACCTCGTCGACCAGGTTGGCGCCGGTCATCTCGGGCGCTTTGAGCACCCGTTCCCGCAGGCTCTCGGGGTCGGTGTCGACGCTCGAGATGCCGACCCGCATCGCACCCCGGTCACGCAGGTGCCGGGTCAGCGCCCGGGTGTCGAGGTCGCAGATGCCGACCACGCCCTCGGCGTCCAGGCGCTCCTCCAGCCCGCCGCCGGCCCGCCAGTTGGAGTGGGTACGGGACGGGTCGCGGACCACGTACCCGGAGACCCAGATCCGGCCCGACTCGTCGTCCTCGTCGTTGACCCCGGTGTTGCCGATGTGCGGGGCGGTCATGACGACGACCTGCCGGTGGTACGACGGGTCGGTCAGCGTCTCCTGGTACCCGGTCATGCCGGTGGCGAAGACCGCCTCGCCAAAGGTCTCCCCGATGGCCCCGTAGGACTCGCCGCGAAACGTGGTCCCGTCTTCGAGGACGAGGACGGCGGCCTGCCTCCGCCTTCTTGCGCCGATCTTGGAGAAATGTGCATGGTTTGATCTCTGATCCATGTACATTTCTCCTTGATCGACGGGGAATCCGGTCACCGGACTGCCTTTCCGTCCAGCACCGTGGGCTCGCCGCGGAGGAATGTGGTGACCACCCGGGCGGGCAGGGTCATCGTGGCGTACGGGGTGTTGCGGCTGCGGCTGGCCAGCTCACCCGGCTCGACGGTCCAGCGGGCCGCCGGGTCGACCAGGGTGAGGTTGGCGGGCGCCCCGACTTCGATGTCCCGGCCGTGGTCGGCCAGCCCGGCGATCCGGGCCGGGGTACGCGACATCCGGTCGGTGATCAACTCCCAGTCGGGCCCGATCGTGTCGACCACGATGGACAGCGCCGTCTCCAGGCCGAGCATGCCCGGCCGGGCGTACGCCCACTCGCACTCCTTGTCCTCCACGGCGTGCGGGGCGTGGTCGGTCGCGACGATGTCGATCACGCCGTCGACCAGGGCGGTCCGGAGTGCCGCCACGTCGACGGCCGTGCGGAGCGGCGGGTTGACCTTGAACACCGGGTCATACGAGACCGCCCGCTCGTCGGTCAGCAGCAGGTGGTGGGGCGTGACCTCGGCGGTCACCCGGATGCCCCGGGCCTTCGCCCAGCGCAGGATCTCCACGCTGCCGGCGGTCGACACGTGGCAGATGTGCAGCCGCGCGCCCACGTGCTCGGCGAGCAGGACGTCCCGGGCGATGATCGACTCTTCCGCGACGGCGGGCCAGCCGGTCATCCCCAGGCGCGCGGCCACCTCACCCTCGTGCATCTGCGCGCCGACGGTCAGCCTCGGCTCCTCGGCGTGCTGCGCGATCACCCCGTCGAACGCCTTCACGTACTCCAGCGCCCGGCGCATCAGCCGCGGGTCGGCGACGCAGTGGCCGTCGTCGGAGAAGATCCGTACGCGGGCGGCCGAGTCGGCCATCGCGCCCAGCTCGGCGAGCCGCTCGCCCGCCAGCCCGATGGTCACGGCGCCGATCGGCTGGACGTCGACCAGCCCGGCTTCCCGGCCGAGCCGCCAGACCTGCTCGACCACGCCCGCGGTGTCCGCGACCGGGTCGGTGTTGGCCATCGCGCACACCGCCGTGTACCCGCCGGCTGCCGCCGCCCGGGAGCCGGACTCGACCGTCTCCGCGTCTTCGCGGCCCGGCTCGCGCAGGTGGGTGTGCAGGTCGACCAGGCCGGGCAGGGCGACCAGCCCGTCCCCATCCACGACCGTCGCGCCGGCGGCGGACAGCCCACTGCCCATTTCGGCAATCACGCCGTCACGGACCAGCAGGTCCCGCGCCGCGCCACCGGCGACCGAAACACCCTTGATCAGGTACGTGCTCATTTGCTCCCCCCGAGCATCAGGTAGAGCACGGCCATCCGGACGCTCACGCCGTTGGCGACCTGCTCGACAATCGTGGAGCGCGCCGAGTCGGCGACCTCCGGAGTGATCTCCATACCCCGGTTCATCGGGCCGGGGTGCATGACGATGGCGTGTTCGGGCAGCCGGCGCATGCGCGCGGCGTCCAGCCCGTACCGGCGGGAGTATTCCCGGGCCGACGGGAAGTACGCCTGGTCCATCCGTTCCCGCTGGACCCGCAGCATCATCACGACGTCCACGTCGGGAAGTACGGAATCCAGGTGGTAACTGGTTTCGGCCGGCCACGATTCGACCCCGACCGGCAGCAGCGTCGGCGGCGCGACCAGGGTGACCTTGGCGCCGAGCGTGTGCAGCAGCAGCACGTTGGACCGGGCCACCCGGCTGTGCAGCACGTCCCCGACGATCGCGACGTGCAGGCCGGCGAGCCGGCCCAGCCGCGAGCGCATCGTGTACGCGTCGAGCAGCGCCTGGGTCGGGTGCTCGTGCGTGCCGTCGCCGGCGTTGAGCACGCTCCCGTCGACCCAGTGCGCCAGCCGGTGCGGCGCGCCGGACGCGGGATGGCGGATCACCACGCCGTCGGCGCCCATGGCCTGCAAGGTCAGCGCGGTGTCCTTGAGGCTCTCGCCCTTGGACACGCTCGACCCCTTGACCGCGAAGTTGATCACGTCGGCGGACAGCCGCTTCGCCGCCGCCTCGAAGGAGATCCGGGTCCGGGTGGAGTCTTCGTAGAAGAGGTTGACCACGGTGCGGCCGCGCAGCGTGGGCAGCTTCTTCACCTCCCGCTCGGCGAGGTGGGCCATCTCCCCGGCGGTGTCCAGGACCAGGGTCGCCGTGGCCGCGTCCAGGTCGGCGGCGGACAGCAGGTGGCGGATCATCGTGTACCCCCGATCAGCCGCACCTCGTCGGTGCCGTCGGTCTCGGTCAGCAGCACCCGGACGCTCTCGGCGAACGCGGTGGGGATGTTCTTGCCGACGTAGTCGGCGCGGATCGGCAGCTCGCGGTGGCCGCGGTCGACCAGCACGGCAAGCTGCACCACGCTCGGGCGGCCGAGGTCGCCGAGGGCGTCGAGCGCGGCCCGCACGGTGCGGCCGGAGAACAGCACGTCGTCGACGAGGATCACCCGTCGGCCGTCGACGCCGCCGGGTGGCAGGTCGGTGCGGCCGAGCGCGCGGGCGCCACGCAGCCGCAGATCATCGCGGTACAGCGTGACGTCGAGCGCGCCGACCGGCACGGCCACGCCCTCGAACGCGTGGATCCGGTCGGCCAGCCGGCGGGCCAGCGGGACGCCCCGGGTCGGCACGCCGAGCAGTACCGTGTCGCCGGCGCCGGACGTCTTCTCCAAGATCTGGTGCGCGATCCGGTCAACCACTCGGCCGATCTCGGCGGCGGAGAGGATCGTCTTGCCTGGCCGCTCGGACGGGTCTTGACCTGCGGCAACGGATTCCGCGTCAGCGCCTCGTGCCGGCGCGGACACTCCCCGCGACGACGCGGGCCCAGTGATCGGATCGGTCGGCGGTGCGGCGGCGACGGGTGGCTGGTCTGTCCCGTGTGGCTGAATGGCCGTCGCGGCGGCGGAACTGGCCGGATTCTCCGCGCCAGAAGCTCCCTGAGCGCCCGCCTGCGGACCGGATGTCGGATACGCCAAGATGGACCTCCTTCCCCGCCTCTCTGGACGGGTCGTTAAAGGACGTCGGACCGCCAGACAGCCTAGCAACGGGGTTGACCAGGGATACGGAAGGGTCACGAGCACTTGACCGCGTGTCTCAAGCCAGTTACGGTCACGCTCCGTAGCGATCGCTCGGGAGCAACCTCGGGCCAGTGACTGGGAGTGTCCGTATGCCGTCTGAGTACGCCAAGTCCCTTGGCGCCCGCCTGCGCTCCATCCGACAACAGCAGGGGCTGTCCCTGCAGGGCGTGGAGGAGAAGTCGGCCGGGCGCTGGAAGGCCGTCGTCGTAGGCTCGTACGAGCGTGGCGACCGCGCGGTGACCGTATCGCGCCTCGCCGAGCTGGCCGAGTTCTACCGGGTTCCCGTGGCCGAACTGCTGCCGGAAGGCAGTGGCGTTCGTCACGAGCCCACCAACAAGATCGTCCTCGACCTGGAGCGTCTCTACGACCAGACCGCCGACGATCTCGCCTATGTCGCCCGGTACGCCCGGGCGATCCAGCAGCAGCGCGGCGACTACAACGGTCGGGTGCTGTCGATCCGGGCCGACGATCTGCGGGCGCTCGCCATCGTGTACGACGCCTCGCCGTCCGGTCTGGTCGAGCGGCTCACCGAAGCCGGCGTTACGGTCGCCGACCCCCGCAGCCTGTTCAACTCCTGAATGCCCGACCCCTCCTCGTCGATCTAGGACGAATGGTGGGCAAGTTGCCCGTTTTGGGCCACCATTCTTCCTAGATCGACGAGAGCGGTGGGCGGAGGGAGCGGACGGAGCGGGGCGGACGGAGCGGCGCGGTCAGCGGGTGGCGTACTCGGCGATCCGGCCCAGGACGCCGTTGAGGAACCGCGGCGAATCCTCGGTGGACAGGGTCCGGGCCAGCTCGACGGCCTCCGTGATCGCGACCGCGTCGTCGATGTCATCGCGGTACAGCAGCTCGAACACCGCGATGCGGGCCAGGTTCCGGTCGACGACCGGCATCCGGTCGAGCGTCCAGCCCTCGGCGTAGCTGGAGATCAACTCGTCCACCCGGTCGCGGTGCCGGGCCACGCCCTCGGCCAGCGCGACCGTGTAGTCCAACTGCTCGGGCCGGGGTGCCGGCAGCCGTTCGACGTACCCTTCGAGCACGTCGGTGATCGGCGCCTGGCGCAGATCCGCCTCGTACAGCACATCGAGGGCCCGCTTGCGCGCCTTGCGCCGGGCCGTCATCGACCCGGTGACGTCGGGGCCGGTGAACCGCCCGAACCCTGTGCCCCCGCCCGAACTGCTCATGCCCGGCCGAGATAACGGCCGTCGCGGGTGTCGACCTTGATCTTCTCGCCGGTGGAGATGAACAGCGGCACGGCCACGGTGGCACCGGTCTCCACGGTCGCCGGCTTGGTGCCGCCGGTCGAGCGGTCGCCCTGCAGGCCCGGCTCGGTGTAGGTGATCTCCAGGATCACGCTGGTGGGCAGCTCGACGTACAGCGGCACGCCCTCGTGCGTCGCGACCGTCACCTCGGCCTCGGGCAGCAGGTACTTCGCGGCGTCGCCGACCGTCGAGGCGGGCACCGGAATCTGGTCGTAGCTCTCCAGGTCCATGAAGACGTAGTCGTCCCCGTCGGCGTAGAGGTACTGCATCGTGCGCTTGTCGACCGTCGCCGTGTCGACCTTGGTGCCGGCGTTGAAGGTGCGGTCGACCACCTTCCCGGAGAGCACGTTCTTCAGCGTGGTCCGCACGAACGCACCACCCTTGCCCGGCTTGACGTGCTGGAACTCGACGACGGCCCACAGCTCGCCGTCGAGGTTGAGGACCAGGCCGTTTTTGAGGTCGTTGGTGGTGGCCATGCTTACGCGCTTCTCCGTCTTCTGTGCTCTTCGGGTCCCGCCCAGGTGAACCGGAGAAGTGTACCGACTTTCCCGCCATACCCCGTCGATGGGTGCGCCCTCGACCGGCACAACTTCCGGCAAGTCGTGGCCTCAGCAGGGCTCGGAGGCAACAACTTTCCGGAAGTTGTGCCGATCTCTGCCCGATCTTGACTTTTAAGAAAGTTTACTTATCGTTATTGGTCAATCGACTTCCGTGCGTTTCAGGAGGCGGCCAATGACCCGACAACGACTCCGCCTGCTCCTGGCTGCCGCGACGGCCCTCGCCGTGGCAGGCGGCGTCGCGGCGCTCGTCAGCCCGGCACAGGCGGCCGGCTCGCTCACCGCGACCTTCGGCCTCGACTCCGACTGGGGCAGTGGCTACCAGGCGAAATACACGATCGCCAACGGCACGTCGGCGACGGTCAACACGTGGAAGGTGGAGTTCGACCTGCCGGCCGGGTCCACCCTCGGCAGCTACTGGGACGCCCTGATGAGCCAGTCCGGCACCCACGTGACCGCGACCAACCGCTCGTACAACGCCCCGCTCGCCGCGGGCGCCGGGGCGAGCTTCGGCTTCCTGGTCAGCGGCTCCGGCAAGCCGACGGGCTGCAAGATCAACGGCGCCGCGTGTGCCGGTGGCGGCGGGGGTGGTGGCGGCGGTGGCGACACCACGCCGCCGAGCGTGCCCGGCAGCCTGCGGGTGACCGGTACCACCTCGTCCAGCGTGAGCCTGGCCTGGAACGCGTCGACCGACAACGTCGGCGTCACCGGGTACGAGGTGAACGGGTCGCCGGTCGGCTCCGGTACCTCGACGACGGTGAGCGGTCTCAACCCGTCCACCACGTACACGTTCACGGTCAAGGCCGTCGACGCCGCCGGTAACCGGTCCAGCGCGAGCAACCAGGTCAGCGCCACCACGTCCGCCGGCGGCGGGGGCGGTGGCGGCGGGGGTGGCACGGGCAGCACGCTGCCGGTCGCGCCGTACGTGGACATGGGCGCCTGGCCGACCCCGACGCTGACCGACATGGCTAGTGCCGGCAACCTGAAGAACTTCACCCTGGCGTTCGTCAACAGCGCCGGCTGCAAGGCGTCCTGGTTCAACGCGTACGACCCGCGGGCGGGCTGGTCGAAGGACCAGATCGACGCGATCCGGGGGCGCGGCGGCGACGTGAAGATCTCCTTCGGTGGCGCGAACGGCATCGAACTGGCCCAGGCGTGTGGCAGCGCGCAGGCGGTGGCGACCGAGTACCAGGCGGTCGTCGACGCGTACGGGCTCAAGTACATCGATCTGGACATCGAGGGTGCCGCGGTGGCCGAGCCGGCGTCGGTGGCCCGCCGCTCGCAGGCGCTCAAGCTGCTCCAGAACGCCCGGCCCAACGTCAAGATCTCGCTGACCCTGCCGGTGCTGCCGGAGGGCCTCACCGCGGACGGCCTCAACGTGGTCCGGTCGGCCCGCGACGCCGGCGTCAACCTGGACCTGGTCAATGTGATGGCGATGGACTACCAGCGCTCCAGCGGCGACTACGGCGACTTCGCGGTGCAGGCGGCCAACTCGACGTTCAGCCAGCTCAAGGGCCTGTACCCGAGCAAGTCCGACGCCCAGGTGTGGCGGATGGTCGGGGTCACGCCGATGCTCGGCCGCAACGACGACGGCGGCACGTTCAACCAGGACGACGCGCGGCAGCTGGTCAACTTCGCCAAGGGCAAGCACCTCGGGATGCTGTCCTTCTGGGAGGAGACCCGCGACCGCAACGCCTGCAACGGCGCGCTGTACATGTGCACCAACGTCCCGCAGGCGCCGTACGACTTCAGCAAGATCTTCGCCGGCTACACCGGCTGAGCTGATCGGTGGCACAACTTCCCGGGAACAGTGGCCTCAGCACCCCGTTGAGGCCACAACTCCCGGGAAGTTGTGACGATCAAGGCGTACCCGTCACCTGAACGTTGCCGGCGGGCCACGGTGCCCTGACAGCGTGTCGCAGTGGGGATCTTGTCGTGCCGTGCGCTGGGCCTCGCCGGCTCGGTCCTACTCGCGATCGGTGGCGCAGGATGCGGTGCGCTGCCCGGCGCCGACCCGTTCGTGGAGTGGCCCGGAATCCGTGAGTTACGCACGGCGCCCCTGCTGGCGGTCGCGATCGCGTGCGCCGGCATCACCCTGCTCGTCACCGCGTGGCTGCGGCTGCGCGAGTTCACGCTGTCCCCACGCGACGCGGCCGGCACGTTCCTCTGGTGGGCCGCCCCGCTCGCCGTCGCGCCGCCGCTGTTCAGCCGGGACGTGTACAGCTACCTCGCCCAGGGCGCGATGGCGATCCGCGGGATCAACCCGTACCACCACGGGCCGGCGATGCTCGGCGGCCCGCTGGACTGGGACATCCCGCCGGTCTGGCAGTTCACTCCGGCGCCGTACGGTCCCGTCTTCATCGGCGCGGCCACGGGGATCATGCGGGTGGCGGGCGAGCGTACCGTCCCCGGCGTCCTCGGCATGCGGCTCGTGGCCATGGCCGGGCTGCTCCTCATCGCCCGCTACGGCCCCAGCCTGGCCCGGCGCGCCGGTGTCGACCCGGGCGCGGCGCTCTGGCTCGGGCTGCTCAACCCGCTCGTCCTGGTGCACTTCGTCGGCGGCGCGCACAATGACGCGCTGATGGTGGGGCTGACGGTCGCCGGCTTCGCCCTCGCCGCGAGCGGCCGGGAGAACGTCGGTATCATCGCGGTGGCGCTCGGTTTCCTGGTGAAGGCCCCCGCCCTGCTCGCGCTGGTCTTCCTGGTCCCGCTGATCGCGGCAGCCGGCGCACCGAGAAGATCACCGAAAAAGGCAGCGGCGGCGGCCGTGCGGGTCGCCGTGGTCGCCGCGGCCACGGTCGTGAGCGTCACCGTGCTCGTGGGGCTCGGGTACGGGTGGCTGCGCGCCCTCAACACCCCGACGAAGGTGCGCAACGGGCTGTCCATCGCCACGGATGTCGGCCTGCTTCTCGGGTACCCGATGAAGTGGCTCGGGGTGGCCACGCTGGACGGGGTGGTCGGCGCGTGCCGGGCGGTCGGACTGGCGGCGGCCCTGGCGGCCATCGCCGTGGCGCTGATCCGCGCCCGCCGGCTCGGACCGCTGTACGCGCTCGGCCTCGCCCTCACCGCGCTGGTCGTGCTCGGCCCGATCCTGCACCCGTGGTACCTGCTCTGGGGGTTCGTGCCGCTCGCGCTCGCCGCGCCGGACGGCCCGGTGCGCCGGCTGGTCGTGGTCGCGTCCGCCGGTGGGGCGTTCCTGCTGATGCCGGACGGCGAGCGCCGGCCGACCGAGATGATCGCCGGTGCGGTGGGGGTCGCGCTCGCCGTCGGGCTGCTGCGGTTAGGTCGTCAGGGCCGCGACATGGTGCAGCGCGAGACGGTACCCGTCGACCCCGAGCCCGCAGATGACGCCGGTGGCGACGGCGGACACGACCGAGTGGTGCCGGAACTCCTCACGCGCGTGGATGTTGGAGATGTGCACCTCGACCAGCGGGGCGCGGAGCAGGGCGCAGGCGTCCCGCAGCGCGTACGAGTAGTGTGACCACGCGCCCGGGTTGAGCACCACCGGCGCGCCCTCGTCGGCGGCGGCGTGCAGCCAGGCCAGCATCTCCGGCTCGGCGTCGGTCTGCCGCACGTCGACGTCGAGCCCCAGGTCCTTGCCGACCCGCACGCACATCTCGGCCAGGTCGGCGTAGCTGGTGAGGCCGTAGATGTCGGTCTGCCGGGTGCCGAGGCGTCCCAAATTGGGACCGTTGAGCACGTAGGTCGTCACGATGTCGATACCTCCGCGTAGGCGGCGTGGAGCAGATCGTCGGCCGGATTGTCCAGGATGGACGGTTGGGCCGGCGCGTCGAGTACCACGAACCGGAGCCGGGCGCCCCGGGCCTTCTTGTCGACGCGCATGGCCGCGTGCAGATCGGGCCACGCGTCGGCGCGGTAGCGCACCGGCAGGCCGAGCTTCCTCAGCACCCGCTCATGCCGGTCGGCGGTCGCCGGATCCAGCCGGCCGGCGTGCCGGGCCAGCGCGGCCGCGAACACCAGCCCGACGGACACCGCGTGACCGTGCTTCCATTGGTACGCCTCGATTTTCTCGATAGCGTGTCCCAGCGTGTGCCCGTAGTTGAGAATCTCCCGCAGCCCGGACTCGCGCAGGTCGGCGCCGACCACACGGGCCTTCACCGCGACCGTACGCTCCACGCATTCGCGCAGCACCGCGCTGGCCGGGTCAGCCGCCGCGGCCGGATCGGCCTCGATCAGGTCCAGGATCACCGGATCCGCGATGAACCCGCACTTGACCACCTCGGCGAGCCCGGCCCGCAGGTCGTCGGCCGGCAGCGTGTCCAGCGTGGACAGATCACAGAGGACACCAGCGGGCGGGTGGAACGCGCCGACCAGGTTCTTGCCGGCCGCGGTGTTGACGCCGGTCTTCCCGCCGACCGCCGCGTCGACCATGCCGAGCAGGCTGGTCGGGACCTGTACCACCCGCACGCCGCGCAGCCAGCAGGCGGCTACGAACCCGGCCAGGTCGGTCGCCGCTCCCCCGCCCACCCCGACGACCGCGTCGGTACGGGTGAAGCCGGCGCCGCCGAGCGTGTCCCAGCACCGCGCGGCGACCTCGATCGTCTTGCCCGCCTCGGCGTCCGGAACCTCGATCGGCAGCGGGGCGAACCCGGCGTCGCGCAGTGCCCCGGCGACCCGCTCGGCGTACCCGCGCAGCGGTGGCGCGCTCAGCACGGCGACCTGCGCGGCCCCTTCGACGAGTGCCGGCAGTTCGCCGAGCAGGTCCCGGCCGACAAGCACCCGGTACGGCCGCTCGCCGGCGACCTCGATAGCCGTCATGATCGTCACAACTTCCCGGGAGTTGTGGTGTCCGAGCCGTCTTGAGGCAACGACTTCCCGGATGTTGTGCCGATCACGGCGAGCACCTGGGCGGCGACCTCCTCGGGGGTCAGCCCGTCGGTGCGGACGACCACGGTGGCGACCTCCTCGTACAGCGGCCGGCGCTGGTCGAGCAGGTGCCGCAGGGTGGCGCGCGGGTTCATGGCCAGCATCGGACGGCCCACGCCCAGGCCGACCCGCTTGAGCGCGTCGGGCACCTCGACCGACAGGTACACCACGGTCTGCCCGGCGAGCTTCTTGCGGGTCTCCTCGGCGAGGATCGCCCCACCGCCGAGCGCCAGCACGCCGTCGAACCCGTCGACCGCGTCGGCGACGGCGGCGCGTTCGAGGGCGCGGAAATGGTCCTCGCCGTCGTCGATGAAGATGTCCGGGATCGGCTTGCCGGCGGTCGCCGCGATGCTGTCGTCGACGTCGCGGAACGGCACGCCAAGTGCCCCCGCGAGAAGCTGCCCCACGGTGGTCTTACCGGCACCCATCATCCCGACGAGCACACAGACCGGCCTGGTCACGCCGTCCCCCCATCCCGCCGATCTAGGACGAATGGTGCCCGGTCTGCCTGGTCTGTCCCACCATTCGTCCTAGATCGAGGAAGGGTGGCCTCGTTTTCCAGGTAGCCCCTAACGTTGCGGCGGATCTCTCGCACCGAGTCGCCGCCGAATTTCTCGACGGCGGCCTCGGCCAGCACCAGCGCCACCATCGCCTCGGCCACCACGGCGGCGGCGGGCACCGCGCACACGTCGGAACGCTGGTTGATCGCCGTGGCCGCCTCTCCGGTCGCGACGTCCACGGTGGACAGTGCCCGGTTGAGCGACGAGATCGGCTTCATCGCCGCGCGTACCCGGACCGGCTCGCCGTTGGTGATGCCGCCTTCCAGGCCACCGGCCCGGTCGGTGACCCGGCGGACCCCGTCGGCGGTCGGGATGATCTCGTCGTGCGCCTGCGAGCCCCGGGACCGCGCCTGGGTGAACGCGTCGCCGATCTCGACCCCTTTGATCGCCTGGATCGACATCAGCGCGGTGGCCAGCCGGGCGTCGAGCTTACGGTCCCACTGGACATGGCTGCCGAGGCCCGGCGGCACCCCGTACGCGAGGACCTCGACGATCCCGCCCAGCGTGTCGGCGTCCTTCTTCGCGGCGTCGACCTCGTCGACCATCCGCTGGCTCGCGTCCGGATCGAGGCAGCGCAGCGGGTCGGCGTCGACGCGCTCGGCGTCTTCCGGCCGGGGCAGCAGACCCGGCTTCGCCGCCACGGTGCCCAACTCGACCACGTGCGACACGATCTCGACGCCGAGCGCCTGCCGCAGGAACGCCTTCGCGACGGTGCCGACGGCCACCCGCGCGGCGGTCTCCCGCGCGCTCGCCCGCTCCAGGATCGGCCGAGCGTCGGTGTGGCCGAACTTCTGCATGCCGGCGAGGTCGGCATGGCCGGGCCGGGGGCGGGTCAGTGGGGCGCTGCGCGCCTGGGCCGCCAGCACCTCCGGGTCGACCGGATCGGCGGCCATCACGGTCTCCCACTTCGGCCACTCGGTGTTGCCCACCCGGACGGCCACCGGGCTGCCCTGGGTGATGCCGTGCCGGACCCCGCCGACGATCTCGACCTGGTCCTGCTCGAAGCTCATCCGGGCGCCCCGACCGTAGCCCAGCCGGCGGCGGCTCAGCTCATGGGCGATCTCGGCACTCGTCACGGTGACTCCGGCGGGCACGCCGTCGAGAATCGCGACGAGTGCTGGGCCGTGGGACTCTCCAGCGGTCAACCAGCGCAGCACGGATGCAAGTGTGGCACGCCAGCGATGTGCCGCCGCGCGCGATCCCGCCGGTGGTCAGCTTCGTGCGGCGACGAGCGCCGCGCGCATGGCATCCACCGGCGCAGGTACGCCGGTAAAAAGATCAAACTGGTGTACCGCCTGGGTCAGCAGCAGATCGAGGCCGGACACGATCCGGCAGCCGGCCCGCGAGGCGGCGGCCGCGAGCGGGGTGGGCCACGGATCGTAGAGCGCGTCGAACAGCACCACGGCCGGTCGCCATTTGATCACTTCGGCCAGCTCGTCGGCGCCGCCCTTCGGCACCGTCGAGATGACCACGTCGGCCTCGACGCAACGGGCGCTGTCGGTCCACGACACGGACGCCAGCTCGACGCCGAGCGCTTCCGCCACCGGCTCCAGGGCGGCAGCGGCCTCGGCCCGCCGCGCGTACACGGTGACCCTGGCCCCGAGGTCGCGCGCGGCGGCGACGGCGGCCCGCGCGGTGCCGCCCGCGCCGAGCACCGCCACCTCCTCGGCGGCGACCAGACCGGCCCCGGTCAGCGCGTCGACGATCCCCGGCGCATCGGTGTTCTCGGCCGCCCAGCCGCACTCGTCGTGTACCAGAGTGTTGGCCGCACCGATCGCGGCCGCGACCGGCGAGACATCGTCGGCCACCTTCAGGGCCATCTCTTTGAGCGGCATCGTCAGCGACAGCCCGGCCCACTCCGGGCCCAACCCGCCGACCAGATCGGCCAGCTCGGACTCGGCGCACTCGATCGCCGTGTACGCCCAGCCGGTCAGCCCGGCCGCGGTATAGCCGGCGTTGTGGATCACCGGCGACAGCGAGTGGGCGATCGGCTTACCGAGCACCGCGGCACGGTGGGCGGACACGTCAGTACGCGCCGTTCTTCTGCGCCAGCTCGATGTTGCGCTGGTGCTGTGCGGGGTCGTCGGTGAACGCCGAGTTGCCGGCCTTGTCGATCCGGACGAAGAACAGCCACGGCCCCGGCGCCGGGTTGAGGGCCGCGAGCAGCGCGTCCTTGCCCGGGTTGCCGATCGGCCCCGGCGGCAGGCCGGTCACGCCGTAGGTCCGGTACGGGTTGGTGGGGTCTTTCAGCTCGGCGTCGTTGAGGTTGTGCTTGCGCTCCTGGCCGTGCATCTCGCGCCAGTAGTTCGTGGTCGAGTCGAACTCCAGCGGCATCGCGTTGGGCTGGTGGTTGAGCCGGTTGTAGACCACGCGGGTGATCTTCGGCAGGTCGGCGGTGGTGCCGGCCTCGGCCTGGGTCAGCGACGCGACGATCAGGGCCTCGAACGGGGAGATCTGCTTGGCCTGGGCGGTCTCGACGAGAGTGTTGTCCTGGGCCACCTTCAGGAAGTTGGCGATGATCTTGCGAAGGATCGACTCCGCGGTCACGTTGGCGTCGAACGTGTACGTGTCCGGGAACAGGAAGCCCTCGATCGTCTTGGCGGACTCCTTGCCATCGCTGCGGTTGAACCAGAAGTCGGGCACGCCGAGCGCGATCGGGTCCTTCGCCGCGGCCTCGAACTGGTCGACCGGGATGTGGGTCTGTTTGGACAGCGCCTGGAACGTCGCGAGCGAGGTCAGGCCCTCCGGCAGGGTCACCTTGTTGACCAGCTTGCTGTTGTCGCCGAGCAGCATCGCGAGGGCGTCCTTGGCGCGCATCTGCTTGCGTAGCTGGTAGGTGCCCGGCTGGATCTCGTTGCCGTGCGGGTCGGCCTTCGCGGCGTCGACGAACGCCTTCGCGCTCTTGACCACCCCGGCGCCGTAGAGCGTCTCGGCGATCTCGCTGGCGGTCTGACCGGTGCGTACCTGGACCGTCACCTGGCCGGTGCCGGCCGTCGTGTAGTCGGGTGCGGTGAAGAAGTCCCTGACCTTGCCGTAGCCGAACCAGCCACCGGCCCCGAGCGCGGCGAGCAGGATCAGCGTCACGAAAAGCGCGAGCAACGACCGGCCGCGTCGCTTGGGCGGGCCTTTCCGGCCACTGCCGTTGCCGCCCCAGCCGTTTCCGCGGCGGGCGGCGGACCGTCGATGTCGGTGTCGCCCACGCTCGCGATCCTGCTCCTCGAACGCGAGGTCGAGGTCGTCCAACATCAGATACGCCTCCGCTGTGCGTCGAGCCAGCTTTGCAGGATCTCCACTGCGGCCGCCTGGTCGACGACCGCTCGCTGGCGTTTTCCACGTACGCCTCGCTCGGACAGCCTACGCGCAGCAGCGACGGTCGACATCCTTTCATCAGCCAAACGGACCGGAACCGGATCGATGACCGTCTTCAGAGCCTCCACGTATTTCCTGGTCGCGGTTGCGGCGGGTCCTTCCTTGCCGGCGAGGTTCACGGGCAGCCCGACGATGACCTCGACCGCTTCGTACTCGTGGACCAGTCGCGAGATTTCCCTCATGTCGGATGGAAGATCATCACGCTGGGTGATCTTCACGGTATCCCGCCGCACAGTCGCCACCGGAGTGGCGAGGATCCCGTCCGGGTCGGACGCGGCGACCCCGATCCGTACCGACCCGACGTCGATCCCCAGCCGCACGCCGCGAATCACGCCGGCCTCTTTCCGAGACGGCACGCGCGCGACGACGCGTCAGGCGTCGGCAATCGCCTTCTCCACGGCGGCGAGCAGGGCGGCCGCGTCGCCGGCCGGGACGCCGCCCCCCTGGGCCAGCTCGGGGCTGCCGCCGCCACGCCCGGACAGCGCACCCTTGACCAGCGCCGCCGCCGACACGCCACGGTCCCGGGCGGCCGGGTTGGTAGCCACCACCAGCGACGCCTTGCCGTTCGCCCGGGCGGTCACGGCGACCACTGCCGGCCGGTCGACCGGCATCCGGCCACGGATCTCCTGCGCGAAGGTACGCACGTCGTTCGCCCCGGCACCCTCGGGCGCCTCGGTGCCCACGTATGCCACGCCGGCCACGTCCCGCGCCGCGTCCGCGAGCGCCCCGACGTTGGCCAGCACGAGCTGCGCGCGCAGCTTCTCCAGCTCCTTCTCGGCCTCGCGAAGCTGGGCGACGGTCTGCTCGACCCGGTCCGCGACCTGCTCGCCGGGCACCCGGTACATCTCGGCGAGCCGGCTGACCAGCAGGTGCTCGCGGGCCAGGTGGTTGAACGCGTCGATGCCGACGAGCGCCTCGACCCGGCGTACCCCGGACCCGATCGACGCCTCGTGCAGGATCTTGATCAGGCCGAGCTGACCGGACCGGGCGGCGTGGGTCCCACCGCACAGCTCCCGGGCGTAGTCACCGACCTCGACCACGCGCACCTCGTTGCCGTACTTCTCGCCGAAGAGCGCCATCGCACCCAGGCGGCGGGCCTCCTCCAGCGACGTGATGAAGGCGTGCACCGCGAGGTCGTTCTGCAGTACCTCATTGATCTGCTGCTCGACGTCCTGCAACGCGCTCGGCGACACCGCGCCGGGGGTGTTGAAGTCGAAGCGCAGCCGGCCCGGCGCGTTCAACGAACCGGCCTGGGTCGCCGACTCGCCGAGGAAGTGGCGCATCGCCGTGTGGACCAGGTGGGTCGCGGTGTGCGCCCGCGAGATCGCCCGGCGCCGGGTGATGTCGATCTCCGCCCAGCCGGTGCCCGACGGGCGCACCTCGCCCTCGACGACCCTGGCCTTGTGCACGATCAGGCCGGGGATCGGCTGCTGGACGTCGAGCACCTGGGCCAGGCCGGTATCGGTGCGGATCATGCCCATGTCGGGCTGCTGGCCACCGCCCTCGGCGTAGAACGGAGTGGCGTCGAGGACCAGCTCGACGGTCTCCCCCTCGCCCGCGCTGGCCAGCCCGTCGCCCGCCCCGCTGAGCAGCGCGCGGACCCGCGACTCGCGCGCGGTCTCCTCGTACCCGGTGAAATTGACCGGGCCGCCGGCGTCGAGCACCGCCCGGTACGCCGAAAGGTCCACGTGCCCGGTCTTGCGCGCCTGCGCGTCGGCCTTCGCCCGGCGGCGCTGCTCGGTCATCAGCCGGCGGAACCCGTCCTCGTCGACGGACAGCCCCTGCTCGGCCGCGATCTCCAGGGTCAGGTCGATCGGGAACCCGTACGTGTCGTGCAACTGGAACGCCTTGTCGCCGGACAGCCGCGAGCCGCCCGCCTGCTTGGTCTCGGACACCGCGAGGTCGAGGATCGTCGTGCCCGCCCGCAGGGTGGACAGAAACGCCTCCTCCTCGCCGTACGCGTAGGTCGCGATGCGGTCGAAGTCGGACGCGACCTCCGGGTACGAGGGAGCCATGCAGTCGCGGGCGACCGGCAGCAGCTCCGGGAACGCCGGCCCCTGCCAGCCGAGCAGGCGCATCGCCCGGATCGCCCGGCGCATGATCCGCCGCAGCACGTAGCCCCGGCCCTCGTTCGAGGGCGTCACGCCGTCGCCGATGAGCATCAGCGCGGTGCGGACGTGGTCGGCGATCACCCGCAGCTTGACGTCGTCGGGGTGCGACTCGCTGGCCATGTGCCCGGAGTGCGCGCCGTATGCCTTGCCGGTCAGCTCGGCGGCCCGGTCGAGGGTCGGCTTGATCTCGTCGATCTCGTAGATGTTGTCGACGCCCTGCGACAGGGCGGCCATCCGCTCCAGGCCCATGCCGGTGTCGATGTTGCGCGCCGGCAGCTCGCCGAGGATCGGGTAGTTCTCCTTGTCGGTGCCCGGCCCGCGCTCGAACTGCATGAAGACGAGGTTCCAGAACTCCAGGTACCGGTCCTCGTCGACGTCCGGGCCGCCCTCCCGCCCGTACTCCGGGCCGCGGTCGAGGTAGATCTCCGAACACGGTCCGCACGGCCCCGGGATGCCCATCGACCAGTAGTTGTCCGCCTTGCCCCGGCGCACGATCCGGTCCAGCGGCAGGCCGACCTTCTGGTGCCAGATGTCGATCGCCTCGTCGTCGTCGAGGTAGACGGTCGCCCAGATGCGTTCCGGCTCCAGCCCGTACCCACCCTCGGCGACCGGCTTGGTGATCAGATCCCAGGCGAGGGTGATGGCGCCTTCCTTGAAGTAGTCGCCGAACGAGAAGTTGCCGTTCATCTGGAAGAACGTGCCGTGCCGGGTGGTCTTGCCGACCTCGTCGATGTCGGGCGTGCGGATGCACTTCTGTACGCTCGTCGCCCGCTTGAACGGCGGGGTGCGCTGGCCCAGGAAGTACGGCACGAACTGCACCATGCCGGCGTTGATGAACAGCAGGTTGGGGTCGTCGATAGCGGGCAGCGGGGCGCTCGGCACGACCGTATGGCCGTTCGCCTCGAAGTGGCCTAGAAACCGGCGCTTGATCTCCGCTGTCCTCATCGGTCTTCCTCGTACTCCTCCAGGAGGCTGCCCTCGGTGAAGGCAGCGTGAATCTCCGCCTCGCGCTCGGCCATGCCGTCACGGACGTCGTCTACAAAGCTACGCACCGAATCGAGCAGGCCGACAGCGGACTCCCGCGCCGAGCCGGCGATACCCTCCGGAGTGAATGCCTGGGCCTTCTTGCTCACGGCGCGGAACACCAGCGCGCCGACGGCGAGTCCCACCCCGAGCCACAGCAGACGTCGCATCGTGTCTCCTCGTCACTTGCCCGCGCGGCGGGACCGGCGGCGCTGCTTCAACTCTTCGCGGACCTCCGCCTCGTCGGCGGCGTGCCGGCGCTTCGCGGTGGCGCTGCGCACCCCGTACGTGAACGCGGCGACCTTCACCAGCGGGTTGCTCGCGGCGGCGGCGACCACCGTGGACACGTTGGCCACGTTGGCGGTCACGTGCTGCACGTGCTCGGTGATCGTGTCCAGCCGGGCGAGCTGGATGTTGACCCCGTCGAGCGAGGTCTGCACCTGACCGAGGGCGGTGTTGACGTTCTCGATGGTGCCGTTGACGTTGCCGAGCATCGGCCCGGTCGCGTCGGCCACGTCGCGCAGGGTGCGGGTGGCGGCATCGACCGTGTGCCGCAGTTTCAGGATCGGGACCGCCAGTGCGATCACCAGTACCGCGAACGCACCGGACAAGATCAGCAGTGCGATCTCCCAGCCCCTCAGGTGCACGATTTCCTCCTATGGCCCGTGGGCGTCAACGCTGAGACCCTACCGTCGCGAGTGGAGCGCCGCTCCGCGACCCGCGTCTTTGGCTGGGCCGTTCACGCTGGGCCGCAGCCGGGTCGTTCACGCTGGGCCACAGCCGGGCCGTTTACGCTGGGCCGCCCCGCAGCGGGAAAGAGACCCGGTTGAACACCTTGACCGTGGCCTGGGCGGCCGGGCACGACCCGCCCCCGGTCGGTGGTGAACCGCCCGGCGGCGGGGCTCCCGGGGTCGGGGCTCCCGGCGGCGCCGACGAACCGGCCGGTGGCGCGTCGGCCGGGTTGCCCTCGCAGGTAGGCGTCCGCACGAACAGATTCAGCACGTACTCGTCGTGCTGCCAGCAACTGCCGATCCCGTCGATACCTTCCGGCGGGCAGCCCGGCGTGATCCACGGTCGCCACCCGGCGTCCTCGAGCGCGTCGATGTACGCCTGCGCGGTCTCCTGTACGCCGCGCTCCGAGTTCCAGGTCCGCTCCCGGGAACTGCACTGCCGGAAGCACCAGCGGTTGCCGGACGACTCGTCGTGTGGACCGGCCGCCGCCCACGACGGCAGTTCGAGCGACTCCACCTGTACCAGTACCGGGTCGCGGGTCGCCGCCCGGATCAGTAGCACCGCTGGTACCGCCCCGACGAGCAGGAGAATGATCAGCGCCAGCGTCGCCGTCCGCAACCGCCGGGCCTCCGGGGGCAGGCCCGCGGTGGGCGCCACCTGGTGCCGTTCGTCGCTCTCCCCGGGTGCCGCGTGCATTTCTCCGCTGGCGAATTCGCGCCAGCCGGGTTCGGGGCGCCGGGCGCCGCCCACTGGAGCGATGAGCTGTGTGGCCGGCCCGGAGTCCAGCGGTGGAGCGGAGGTCGGCTGCTGCTGCGGTCTCGCCCAGGGGCTACGCTGCTCGTCCGGTGGTCGGCGGGCGTCCCGTGGCTGTGCCCGGAAGCCGGGCGGCGGACCGGGTCGGCGGGTGCTGTCCATCGACATTGGGCGATGTACCGGGCCTTCCGGGCCCCAGAAGGCCGGTTGATCGCCCAGTGTCGATGGATCGCGGTTATTCGGGGGCGCCCCGGGCCATCCCGTTGGCGGCTCGGCGCCCCGGGCAGGGGGCTGACCCCGGCCCGGCGGCTGGCGGCCCTGCCCCGGCGGCTGGCGGCCCTGCCCCGGCGGCTGGCGGCCGTGCTCTGGCGGGGGACCGCCCCGGTCGGGCGGTGGGCGCCACGCGCTGGTCGGATCATCGAGGGGCGGCCCGGTTCGGCGACGTGTGCCGGGGCCGGATTGTGGGCCGGGGCCAGCATGTGGACCGGAGCCGGATTGCGGGTCGCGGCCGGCCTGTAGACCGGAGCCGAACTGCGGACCTGAGCCGGCATGTGGACCTGAGCCGGCATGTGGGCCGGAGCCGGCCACCGGGCCTCGACCCGCGCCGGACACCGGCCCCGACACGGGACCTGGGCCGGTCGCCGGGCCGCGCGCCGGACCCGCACCCGACACCGGGCCAACCGGACCGCGCGCCGGACCCGCACCCGACACCGGGCCAACCGGACCGCGCGCCCGACCCGCACCCGACACCGGGCCAACCGGACCGCGCGCCGGACCCGCACCCGACACCGGGCCAACCGGACCGCGCGCCCGACCCGCACCCGACACCGGGCCAACCGGACCGCGCGCCGGACCCGCACCCGACACCGGGCCAACCGGGCCGCGCGCCCGACCCGCACCCGACACCGGGCCAACCGGGCCGACCGAGCCGCGCGCCGGACCCGACACCGGGCCAACCGGGCCGACCGAGCCGCGCGCCGGACCCGACACCTGGCCAGCTGGGCCGACTGAGCCTGGCGACCCGGCTGGGCCGGCCGGGCCGACCGGCTCCGGCGAGCCGAGGCCGCGCCGCGAACCCGACCCCGGGCCCCTCATCGACGATGGGCGATCTACCGGCGTTTCCCGACCCGGGGACCACGGTAGATCGCCCGACGTCGATGAGTGACGCGAACCGGACGTGGGCGGAGACGTCGGGGGCACCGGGGACACGGGGGAGGACGGCGGGACCGGCGGCTCCGGCATCTCGTCCGGACCCAGCCTGCCACCGCGCTCCCGGGTCTGGCGCAGGTCGGCCAGCCAGCCGAGTTCCTCCTCGCTGGGGCCGGGTTCCGGCCGGCCACGACCCCGCCGGTCGGTCACGACCCGTCCTCGGCCGGGTCGTCGTCGCGACCGGCGGCACCACCCCGCACGATCCGGCGCAACCGGGCCAGCCGCTCCGCCACGGCCCGCTCGGCGCCGTGGCTCGTCGGCCGGTAGTAGTCGCGGCCCACCAGGTCGTCCGGCGGGTACTGCTGGGTGACCACGCCCCGCGCGTCGTCGTGCGGGTACGAGTACCCGACACCATGGCCGAGACCCTTCGAACCCGGGTAGTGCGCGTCGCGCAGGTGCCGGGGCACCGACCCGGCGAGTCCGGCCCGGACATCCGCCGAAGCCGCCCCGATCGCCATGGTCACCGCGTTGGACTTCGGGGCCGACGCCAGATGTACGACCGCCTGGGCGAGGTTGAGCTGTACCTCGGGCATGCCCACGTACTCGACGGCGGCTGCTGTGGCAGTCGCCACCAGGAGCGCCTGCGGGTCGGCCATCCCGACGTCCTCGCTGGCGAAGATCACCATGCGCCGGGCGATGAACCGGGGATCCTCGCCGGCCACCAGCATCCGGGCCAGCCAGTGCAGCGCGGCGTCCACGTCGGAGCCGCGCATGCTCTTGATGAACGCGCTCACCACGTCGTAGTGGGCGTCGCCGGCCCGGTCGTAGCGCAGCGCCGCCACGTCGACCGCCTTCTCCGCCGTCGCCAGGTCGATCTCGGTGACCCCGAGAGCGGCGGCTCCGGACGCGGCCGCCTCCAGCGCGGTCAACGCTTTGCGGACATCGCCGCCGGCAAGGCGTACCAGATGGTCTTCGGCGTCGGGCGCAAGGGTGACGGCACCCCCCAGGCCGCGTTCGTCGGTGATCGCGCGCCGGACCAGCTGGCGCACCGCGTCGTCGTCGAGCGGCTGCAACGTGAGCAGCACGCAGCGGGACAGCAGCGGGGAGATGACCGAAAAGTACGGGTTCTCGGTGGTGGCCGCGAGCAGCGTGACCGTGCGGTCCTCGACGGCGGCGAGCAGCGAGTCCTGCTGGGTCTTGCTGAACCGGTGCACCTCGTCGATGAACAGGACGGTCGGCGATCCGCCCGAGCGGCGGGCGCGGCGCGCGGAGTCGATCACCGCGCGGACGTCTTTGACCCCGGCGGACAGCGCGGACATCGCGACGAAGCGGCGGTCGGTGGCGCCGGCGACCAGGTGGGCGATGGTGGTCTTGCCGGAGCCGGGCGGCCCCCAGAGGATCACCGACAGCGGCGCGTGGCCCTGGACGAGTTGGCGCAGCGGCGCGCCGGGAGCCAGCAGGTGGTCCTGTCCGACCAGCTCATCGAGGGTACGCGGGCGCATCCGCACAGCCAGCGGCGCGTCCCCGGCAGGCGGCGTGAACGACTCCCCCACAGCCGGCTCGGGTCGGCGCGACTGTGGCGAGTCGATCTCGAACAGCCCGACGTCGTCCACGGCGCCGACCCTACCCGCGAGTCGCGACAATTCGTGTATCCGGCCGGCGCTCCGCGCAACGGAGACGTTGGTCGATCCAACGCGATTCCGGGTACCCGGATGGGACAATACCGACCAACGTCGATTTAATGAACCAACCCGTGACGGTACGCGTACGCGACGGCCTGCGCCCGGTCACGTACCCGCGTCTTGGCGAACAGGTGGTTCACGTGCGTCTTCACGGTGGCCTCGCTGACCACCAGCGCCGCCGCGATCTCCGTGTTGGACAGGCCGGTCGCGATCAGCCGCAGCACCTCCAACTCCCGCTCGGTCAGGCCGTCCGGCGGCGGCCGGTCGAGCGCCGGCGCGGTCGACGGCAGCATCTCCAGCAGCCGGCGCTGTACGTCCGGCGCGAGGTCGGCCTTGCCCCCGGCGACCCGCTCGATCGCGCGGGCGACCTCGTCGGCGGCGGCGTCTTTGGTCAGGTACCCGCGCGCACCGGCCCGCAGCGCCGCCAGTACCTCGGCGTCCTCGGCGAACGTGGTGAGCACGACGATCTGGGTACGCGGGTGGTCGGCCCGGATCCGGCGGGTCGCGGTCACCCCGTCGCAGCGCGGCATCCGCAGGTCCATCAGCACCACGTCGGGGTCGTGCGCGGCGACCGCGGCGACCGCCTCGTCCCCATCTGCGGCGAGGGCCACCACCTCCACGCCGTCGAGCAGCGAGAGCATCATCTGCAACCCCTCGCGGACGAGTCGCTGGTCGTCCGCGACGACGACGGTGACCTGCCGGCCCGTCGCCGAGCTCACGCCGGGATCCACAGCCACACCCGGAACCCCTTTCCGGCCGGCCCCGCTTCCAGCCGGCCGCCGAGCAACTCGGCACGTTCCCGCATGCCGGTCAGACCGTACCCGCCGCCGCTGGTCGCCAGCAGGGCCGGCGACCGGGCGCCGTCGTCGCTGACCTCGACCTCGTGCCCGTCCGGTCCGAGCCGCAGCGCCACCGCCACCGTCGCGCCCGGCGCGTGCTTGCGCGCGTTGGTCAGCGCCTCCTGGACGGTACGCTCCAGCGCCAGGCTGACCTCCGGGGCGACGGGCTCGTCGCCAGAGACGCTCGCACGAAACGACGCACCGGCGTCCGCGGCGAGCTTCGCGAGCGTCTCGGGCACCGGCCGGGCCTCGCCGCGCAGCGAGTACAGGGCGCGCTTGGTCTCCGCCAGCCCCTCCCGGGCCAGCCGCTGCGCCTGGTCGATCTGGGCGCGCACGGTCTCGGCCGGCGCACCCCGGTTCAGCATCAGCCGGGCGCTTTCCAGCTGTACCACCTGGGCCGACAGGGTGTGCGCCAGGATGTCGTGGATCTCCCGGGCCAGCCGCTGCCGCTCGGCGAGCACGTGGGTACGCGCGTTGGCCTCCCGCGTCGCCCGTTCGCTCGCGAGAAGGCGTTTGGCGTCCTCGGCCTCCCGCCGGGCGATGCGGGCGCTCATGCCGATCATCGAGAACGCGAAACAGCCGCCGATCAGCCCGAACGCGGCGGCCGGCGAGTCCCGCAGGTACCCGACGACGCCCAGCGCGCCGGCGACCGTGATGGCGAACGGCAGCGCCAACCGCATCGGCGCACCGCGGAACGACCACGGCACCACCGCGAACGACACGGCCCAGCCGGGTGAGTGCGGCACCACCGCGTACAGCGTGTCGGCGGCGGCCGCCGCGACGCCGAGGCCGATGAGCGTGCGTACCGGCGAAACCTCGCGGAAGTACGTGGTGTACGCGATCCCGGTGAGGGTGACGACCACCAGCGTGATCGTGATCCACAGCTGGTGGGCCGACGTGGTCCGGATCGCCGCGACGGTGTAGCAGGTCGCTCCGACGAGCCGCAGTACCTGGCCGACCCGGGTGTCCGGCCAGCGGGAGAGCCAGACCGGCGCGCTGTCCTCGGCAGGAGGCGCGGACCGCACCGCGGCCTCCGCAGGCGCGGACAGCCCGGCTACCTCGGTGCGCGCGGATGGCGCGACCCCCGGCCGCGCCACCTCGTCACCGCTGATATCGGTCACCCGACCCGCTCCTCGCCGACGGCCGACGGGATCACCGCCGGTGCCGTTCCGAACAGGCCCGCCCGCCAGGCCAGCGTCGCACCCTGGGCGGCGAACGTCGCGGCCGCGAACAGCATCGCCTCACCGGTTCCCTCGGGGACGCCGACCGCGTACGCGAGAGCGACCTCGCCCACCCGCACGAGCAGCGTCACGACCCACAGCGCCAACGTACGTCCATTGCCTTTCGCGAGCACCCTCCCGCCGACCCGGCGCAGCCGCATCGTCCACGCCCGGGCCACCCCGGTCGCGGCGGCCAGCACCAGACCGAACGCCAGCAGCCCGATGGCCGACAGCGACGACAGGTGATGCGCCAGCTTGTGATCGGTGAACGCGATCGCGACGAATATCAGCGGCAGCACGAAAAGCCGCTGCGGCGAGACCTCACGCTCGCGAAGCTGCCGTGCCACCACGACCACGAGCACGATGACACCGAGCGCTGTGTACTCCACCCACTGCGGCATTTCCTTGACCCTTCCGTCGCCTGTGAACAAGAAAGACGGTAGGGCTGGTGGCCGGGTCGACGCGTCGGCGCCGGGACCGGTCCTGCTTCTCCACCCGGGGGTGGAGAAGCCCAAGATCGGCACAACTTCCGGCAAGTTGTGCCCTCAGCCAGGTGCTGTGGCAACAACTTGCCGGAAGTTGTGCCGATCTTGGCCACGGCCCGAGCCGGGCCGGCCCAGGCCGGGCTGAGCCGGGCCGGGCGACAGGGCTACCTGGAGTGCTCCACCGGGACGGCGACACCGGACGTGCCGGGCGTCGCGGTCGACTTCGGCTTCGCGTCCACCCCGGCCTCGGCCCGCTGCTGGGCGGTGATCGGGGTCGGCGCGCCGGTCAGCGGGTCGTACCCACCACGCGTCTTCGGGAACGCGATCACCTCGCGGATCGAGTCTGCCCCGGCCAGCAGCATGCACACCCGGTCCCACCCGAACGCGATCCCGGCGTGCGGCGGCGGACCGTACTTGAACGCCTCCAGCAGGAAGCCGAACTTCTCGGCCGCCTCGTCCGGGCTGATGCCGAGCAGGTCGAACACCCGCCGCTGCACGTCACCCCGGTGGATACGGACCGAGCCGCCGCCGATCTCGTTGCCGTTGCACACGATGTCGTACGCGTACGCCAAGGCCTGGTCGGGCGCGCTCTCGAAGCGTTCCAGCCAGGAGTCGTTCGGCGATGTGAACGGGTGGTGTACAGCCGTCCAGCCGCCCTCGTCGGTGCGCTCGAACATCGGCGCGTCGACCACCCAGCAGAACGCCCAGGCGTCCTCGTCGACCAGGCCGGTGCGCCGGGCGATCTCCTGCCGGGCCGCGCCGAGCAGCTCCTGCGCCTCGCGCCGCTCGGTCGACGCCGCGAAGAACACGGCGTCACCCGGCTTCGCGCCGACCGCGTCGGCCAGACCCGCCAGGTGCGACTCGGAGAGATTCTTCGCGACCGGCCCGCGCGCCTCGCCGGTCTCCGCGTCGAGCACCACGTACGCCAGCCCCCGCGCCCCGCGCGCCTTGGCCCAGTCCTGCCAGCCGTCCAGCTCCTTGCGGCTCTGCGCGGCGCCGCCCGGCATGACCACGGCGCCGACGTACCCGCCCGCGTCGATCGCGCCGGCGAACACCCGGAACTCGGTGCCCTTCAGATACGAGGTCAGCTCGGTCAGCTCCACGCCGTACCGCAGGTCGGGCTTGTCCGAGCCGTACCGGTTCATCGCGTCGTGCCAGGTGATCCGCGGGATCGGTCGGGGCACCGGGAAGTCGGCCAGCGACTGCCACAGCGCCGCCACGATCTCCTCGCCCAGCGAGATCACGTCGTCCTGGGTGACGAACGACATCTCGATGTCGAGCTGGGTGAACTCGGGCTGCCGGTCGGCCCGGAAGTCCTCGTCGCGGTAGCAGCGCGCGATCTGGTAGTACCGCTCCATCCCGCCGACCATCAGCAGCTGCTTGAACAGCTGCGGCGACTGGGGCAGCGCGAACCAGGTGCCCGGCTGCAACCGGACCGGCACCAGGAAGTCGCGAGCGCCCTCCGGCGTCGACCGGGTCAGCGTCGGCGTCTCGATCTCCACGAAGTCCTGCCCGTGCAACACCGTGCGGGCGATCTGGTTGGCCCGCGAGCGCAGGCGCAGCGCCCGTGCCGGGCCGCTCCGGCGAAGATCAAGATAACGGTACTTGAGCCTGATGTCGTCGCTGGCCTCGACGTTGTCGTCGACGGGCAGCGGCAGCGGCGCCGCCTCGGACAGGATCACCAGCTCGTCGGCGTTGACCTCGACCTCGCCGGTCGGCAGCTCCGGGTTTTCGTTGCCGGCCGGCCGGGGCGCGACGGCGCCGGTCACCCGTACACAGAACTCGTTGCGCAGGGCGTGTGCGTCCTCTTCCCGGAACACCACCTGCACGATGCCGGACGCGTCCCGCAGATCCACGAAGATGACGCCGCCGTGGTCGCGCCGCCGGGCGACCCAGCCGGCCAGCGTCACGGTCGTGCCGGCGTCCGAGGCGCGGAGCGTGCCGGCGTCGTGGGTACGGATCACGGAAGCCTCTCCTTGCTCCCCACCCGCGGGTGGAGGTCGTCTGACGGCGGTTGCCAGGTGGCCGGGTCGGCCGCGAACTGCTCGCCGGACCGGATGTCCTTCACCTCGTCAGGTTCACCCGGGAACCACACGTACGGGATACCACGCCGCTCGGCGAACCGGATCTGTTTGCCGTACTTCGCCGCCGACGGGGACACCTCGGTCGCGATTCCCCGCTCCCGCAGCGCGCGGGCGATCCGGTCGCAGGCGGTGCGGTCCTCCTCGGTGGGCAGCGCGACCAACACGCAGGTCGGCACCGACCTGGTGACGGTCAGCGCGTCCATCCCGAAGAGCAGCCCGAGCATCCGCGAGACGCCGATCGAGATGCCCACACCGGGGTACCGCTCGGAGCCGGCGCTCGCCAGGTTGTCGTAGCGCCCGCCGGAGCAGATCGAGCCGAACCGCTCGTACCCGCGAAGTTGGGTTTCGTAGACCGTGCCGGTGTAGTAGTCGAGCCCGCGGGCGATCTTCAGGTCGGCGACCAGGAGACCCGGCGCGTGCTCGGCGGCCGCCTCCACGACCGCCACCAGCTCGCCCAGTCCCTCGCCGAGCAGCGGGTGCTCGACCCCGAGGGCGCGGACCGCGTCGGCGAACGAGGCGTCCTCGCTGCTGATCTCCGCGAGGGCGAGGGCGGCTTTGGCCTGCGCCTCGGTGGCCCCGGCGGTCTCGGCCAGCAGGGCGGCGACCCGGGTCGGGCCGATCTTGTCGAGCTTGTCGACCGCGCGCAGCGCCGCCTCCGGGTCGGGGACCCCGACGCCCCGGTAGAAGCCCTCGCAGATCTTGCGATTGTTGACCAGAATGCGGATCGGCGGGATCGGCAGCCCGCCGAGGGCGTCGCCGATGACGAGGGGCATCTCGGCCTCGTAGTGGGCGGGCAGGGTGTCGCGATCGACCACGTCGATGTCGGCCTGGAGGAACTCGCGGTAGCGCCCCTCCTGCGGGCGCTCGCCACGCCACACCTTCTGGATCTGGTAGCGCCGGAACGGGAACTGGAGCTTGCCGGCGTGTTCAAGAACATAGCGGGCAAACGGGACGGTGAGGTCGAAGTGCAGGCCAAGCGCGTCGTCACTGCTGTCGCCCTCCTCGGCCTGCAACCGGCGCAGCAGGTACACCTCCTTGGAGGTCTCCCCCTTGCGCAGGAGCTGGTCGAGCGGCTCGACGGCACGGGTCTCCAGCGGCGCGAAGCCGTACAGCTCGAAGGTGTCGCGGATGCGGCCGAGCAGGTACTGCTCGATCATCCGTTGCGGCGGCAGCCACTCCGGGAAGCCGCTGATGGGAGTCGGTTTCATTACCAACCTCGGGTCGGGTGGGCCGCGTCAGCCTCCCGCAGGAACGGGTTCGTCGCGCGTTCGCGGCCGATGGTCGTCTGGGGACCGTGGCCGGGCAGGACGACCGTCCCGTCGGTGAGCGGGAGCACCTTCTCACGCAGGCTCACCGTCATCGCCGCGGGGTCGCCGCCCGGCAGGTCGGTGCGCCCGATCGAGCCGGCGAACAGGACGTCGCCGCTGAAGCACAGCGGCGGGGTGTCCGGCTCCTCCGCCGTCCGGAACATCACCGACCCCCTGGTATGGCCCGGGGCGTGGTCGACGGTGATCGACAGGCCGGCGATCTCGATCGCCCCGCCGTCGGGCAGCTCGGCCACCTCGTCGGGCTCGGCCCACGGAAGGTTTCCGCCGAAGAGCTGCTTCATGTCCGCCGACAGTCCCTTGGCCGGGTCGGCGAGCAGGTACCGGTCGCTCGGGTGGATGTACGCGGTGATCCCCTTCGCGCCGCACACCGGGGTCACCGAGAACGTGTGGTCGAGGTGGCCGTGGGTCAGCAGCACCGCCACCGGCTGGATCCGGTGCTCGGCGAGCAGCTCGTCGAGCTGGTCGATGACCCCGATCCCCGGGTCGACCACCACGCCCTGCTCACCCGGGCCGGGCGCGACGATGTAGCAGTTCGTCCCGAACGCCTCAGCGGGGAATCCGACGACCAGCAAGCTCCCGATCCTTCCTGGATTGGCTACGTCGAGCCTAACGGCGCGGTCGACCGACTTGGCACGCCGGCTCGCCCGCTGCCCGTTCTCAGCTATTTCCGGGGGAACTCCCAGCCTGCTTCAGCGCAGCGGTGGGAGGTTTGTCGTTGATCTGCCGAAAGACGGGCTGGTTCACCCGTAACCAGAGCGCCCCCGTACACTCTGGCGGGCGTGTGGCACGCGCCTCATCGTCAACATGTTCGGAAAGGAGCACCCGGTGGCTCCCAGCAAGACCCGGCAGCGTGCGCTGGCCCGCGCCAAGCTCGAACGCCAGATCGCCCGCCGGGCCGCCTCCGCCCGTCGCCGCCGCCAGATCCAGGCCGGCGTGGGCGTTGGCCTCGCCGTGCTCCTGATCGCGGCCGGCGTCGTGTGGGCCGCGGGTGGCTTCAGCGGCAGCAAGAAGAACACCGCTGCCGGCCCGGACTGCGCCTGGACCTCGATCCCGGCGTCCGACAAGGTCAAGGACGTCGGCAAGCCGCCCACGACCAACATCCCGAAGAGCGGCACGTCGACCATGACGATCACGACGAACCTCGGCGTGGTCGAAGCCCAACTGGATCAGGCCGGCGCCCCGTGCACGGTGGCCAGCTTCACGTACCTGGCGGGTAAGCAGTTCTTCAACAACACCAACTGCCACCGGCTGACCACGTCCGGCATCTACGTGCTTCAGTGCGGTGACCCGTCGGCGTCCGGCAGCGGCGGTCCGGCGTACAAGTTCCCCGACGAGAACCTGCCGAGCCCGACCGACACGCCGTCGGGCGCGCCGAGCGGGAGTCCGAGCGCGAGCCCCGGCACGGCCACGAACCTGTACCCGGCCGGCACGCTGGCCATGGCCAACAGCGGCGCGGACACCAACGGCAGCCAGTTCTTCATCGTGTACAAGGACGGCTCCGCGCTGGAGGCCAAGTACACGATCTTCGGCAAGGTCACCAAGGGCCTCGACATCGTCCAGAAGGTCGCCGAGGCCGGTGTCACGCCGGGCAGCAGCGACACCGACGGCGCCCCGAAGACCGCCGTGACCATCCAGTCCCTCACCGTGGCGGCGGCCCCGGCAGCCAACCCGTCCGGCGCGGCCCCGTCGGCGTCGGCCGGCGCATCCTGACTCAGCACCCCCGACCGGATAGACCGACATAGAGCGCAGGGAGAGACCGTGGCAACCAACCGGGAACGCCAGCAGCGCGCGGCTGCGCGCGCGAGGCTGGAGCGCGAGATGACCGTGCGCGCCGAGGCCGCGCAGAAGCGGCGCCGGACGCAGGCCGTGATCGGCGCCGGCGCGGCCGTTCTCGTGGTGGTCGTCGGCGTGGTGCTGCTGGTGACGCTGACCGGCAGCGACAAGAAGAAGAGCAGCACCGCGGGCGCCTCGCCGTCGACGTCGGCGTCGCCGACCGGGTGCGTATGGAAGCCGAAGGTCGACCCGAGCGCGTCGCCGGCCGCGGCGCCGCCGCCCGGCAGCGTCAAGGACGTCGGCACGCCGCCCGCGTCCGGTGAGCCGCGCAGTGGCACCCAGACGATGACGCTCACGCTCAACGTCGGCACCGTCGAGGTCGAGGTCGACACCGCGCACGCGCCGTGCACCGCGGCCAGTTTCACGTACCTGGCCGGCAAGAAGTTCTTCGACAACACCCCGTGCCACCGGCTGGTCACCGAGGGCATCTACGTGCTCCAGTGCGGCGACCCGTCGGGCACCGGTGCCGGCGGGCCGAGCTACGAGTTCGCCGACGAGAACCTGCCCACCGACAAGCGCCCGGCATACCCGGCCGGCACGGTCGCCATGGCCAACGCCGGTGCGGGTACCAACGGCAGCCAGTTCTTCATCGTGTACAAGGACGTCGACCAGTTGCCGCCGAACTACACGGTCTGGGGCAAGGTCACCAAGGGCCTCGACGTGGTGCAGAAGGTCGCCGACGCCGGCGTCACCCCGGCCGACCCGAGCAACCCCGGCGACGGCAAGCCGAAGATGGCGGTCAACATCCAGTCCCTGACGATGAGCGCCCCGGCCCAGTAGCAGCCAAGATCGGCACAACTTCCGGGAAGTTGTGCCGATCTCCCGCTCAGGCGCCGGACGTCACCCGGTACGCGTCGTAGACGCCGTCCACCCGGCGTACCGCGGCGAGCAGGTGACCCAGGTGCTTCGGGTCGGCCATCTCGAAGCTGAACCGGCTGACCGCCACCCGGTCGCGGGTCGTGGTCACGGTCGCCGACAGGATGTTGACCTTCTCGTCGGACAGCACCTTGGTGATGTCGGCCAGCAGCTTGTGCCGGTCGAGCGCCTCGACCTGGATCGCGACCAGGAACGTCGACGCGGACGTCGGTTTCCACGCCACGTCGAGGATCCGCTCCGGCTGGGCCTTCAGGTCACCGGCGTTGGCGCAGTCCTCGCGGTGCACGCTGACCCCGCCGGACCGGGTGACGAACCCGAAGACCGCGTCGCCGGGCACCGGGGTGCAGCAGCGGGCCAGCTTGATCCACACGTCTTCGGCGCCGTGCACGACCACGCCGGGGTCGACGGTCGCGCCCGGGTGCCGGGTCGGCCGGGTGGGCAGGGCGGTCTCGGCGATGTCCTCGACCGCGCCCTCCTCGCCGCCGTACCCGGCGACCAGCTTCTGCACCACCGACTGGGCGGAGACCTGGCTCTCCCCCACCGCCGCGTACAGCGACGCCACGTCGGCCAGGTGCAGGTCGCGGGCGATCGTGAGCAGCGCCTCCGAGGTGAGCAGCCGTTGCAGCGGCAGCCCCTGCTTGCGCATCGCCTTGACGATCGCTTCCTTACCGGTCTCGATCGCCTCTTCCCGGCGCTCCTTGTTGAAGTACTGCCGGATCTTGGTCCGCGCGCGGGGGCTCTTGACGAACCCGAGCCAGTCCTGGGTCGGGCCGGACGTGTCCGACTTCGACGTGAAGATCTCGATCACGTCACCGTTGGACAGCGTCGACTCCAGCGGCACCAGCTTGCCGTTGACCCGGGCGCCGATGCACTTGTGCCCCACCTCGGTGTGCACCGCGTACGCGAAGTCCACCGGCGTCGACCCGGTCGGCAGCGCGATCACGTCGCCCTTCGGCGTGAAGACGTACACCTCCTGGCTGGACAGGTCGAAGCGGAGCGCGTCGAGGAACTCGCTCGGGTCGCTCGCCTCGCGCTGCCAGTCCAGCAACTGGCGCAGCCAGGTCATCTCGTCGATGTGGGCCGGCGGGCCGGAGATCGTGGCGCCCTTGGTCTCCTTGTACCGCCAGTGCGCGGCGATGCCGTACTCCGCGGTGCGGTGCATCGCGTACGTGCGGATCTGCATCTCCACCGGCTTGCCGGACGGCCCGATCACGGTGGTGTGCAGCGACTGGTACATGTTGAACTTGGGCATCGCGATGTAGTCCTTGAACCGGCCCGGCACCGGTTGCCAGTTCGCGTGGATCACCCCGAGCGCCGCGTAGCAGTCGCGCACCGTGTCGACCAGGATCCGCACCCCGACCAGGTCGTAGATGTCGGCGAACTCCCGACCCCGCACGATCATCTTCTGGTACACCGAGTAGAGGTGCTTCGGCCGGCCGTTGACCTCCGCCTTGATCTTGGCGGACTTCAGGTCGATCGACACCTTCTGGGCGACCTGCCGCAGCAGCGCCTCCCGCTGCGGGGTGTGCTCGCCGATCAGCCGGTTGATCTCCTCGAACCGCTTCGGGAACAGCGTCTTGAACGCCAGGTCCTCCAGCTCCCACTTGATCGTGTTCATACCGAGCCGGTGGGCCAGCGGGGCGAGGATCTCCAGCGTCTCCTTGGCTTTCTGCTCCTGCTTGGCGCTGGGCAGGAAGGTCAGCGTGCGCATGTTGTGCAGCCGGTCGGCGAGCTTGATGACGAGGACCCGAGGGTCCTTCGCCATCGCGACCACCATCTTGCGGATGGTCTCCGCCTTGGCCGCGTCGCCGAGCTTGACCCGGTCGAGCTTGGTCACGCCGTCGACCAGCAGCGCGACCTCGCCGCCGAAGTCGTCGCGCATCTGCTCCAGCGTGTACCCGGTGTCCTCGATCGTGTCGTGCAGCAGCGCGGCGACCAGCGTCGTGGTGTCCATGCCCAGCTCAGCGAGGATGCCGGCGACGGCGAGTGGATGCGTGATGTACGGGTCGCCGGACTTCCGGTACTGCCCGTGGTGCCACCGGGCGGCCGTGTCGTAGGCCTTCTGGAGCGCCCTGGTATCGGCCTTCGGGTGGCTGGCCCGATGGTTGGCGATCAGTGGTTCGAGTGCTTCGCTCACGGAGGGTGTCTGCCAAGGTGCGTTGAACCGGGCCAGCCGCGCCCGCACCCGACGGCCGGTCGGCGCACCGGCCAGCCCGAAGCCCTGGCTGGTGTTGCCCGGCAGGCCGGTCGGGACGGCACCCGCGCCGGTCGGGACGGCACCCGCGCCGGTCGGGACGGCACCCGCGCCGGTCGGGACGGCACCCGCGCCGGTCGGGACGGCACCCGCGCCGGTCGGGACGGCACCCGTGCCGCTCGGGACGGTGGAGAGGCCGTTGCCGGCAGCGAGCCCATTGCCGGTCGGGTGCCCGTAGCCCGCGTCGGGGCCGCCGTTACGAGCCGGCGGGTCCGCGCCGCCATGACGGAACGGCAGCACGACGCCGCCGGTCGGGTCGTCATCATCATCGTCGTACGGGTCGGCCGAGGTGTCCTGGGCCGACGGGCCGGCCGGCTCCGCCGGCTCGCCACCCGGTCCCCCGACCGCTTCGGCGACCGCCTCGACAGGCGCCTCGGTGGGCGCCTCGTCCACCGAACCGTCTGCATCTGTCTCGTGTCGTGCAGCTTTCATCGGCTTGGCGGTGCCCTCCACCGAAGGGGCGAAATCCCCTGACACGGGCCGCTCCTCATCGCCGTCCGCGGAAAGGCAATCCTACCTGCCGTCGGGAGGTTCCCGACCAGACCGCCGGGGTCAGACCGAACATCCGGGATCGGACAGAACGCCTCAAACCGTCAGGAGAGCGTGTACCGGTCGGGGGTTCAGCCGCCCCCGACCGTCCAGAAACGCCAGTTCCAGCAGCACGGTGAACCCGGTCACGACGCCGCCCGCCGCCTCCACCAGGCGCAGCGACGCCTCCGCCGTGCCTCCCGTGGCCAGCACGTCGTCGACCAGCAACACCCGCTGACCTTCGGCAAAGGCGTCCGTGTGCAGTTCGAGCGTGGCTTCCCCGTACTCCAGCGCGTACGTCTCGCGTACCGTCTCGCGGGGCAGCTTGCCGGCCTTGCGGATCGGCACCACCCCGACGCCGGTCGCATACGCGACAGCGGCCGCGATCACGAAGCCACGCGCCTCGATGCCGGCCACCACGTCGAACCCGATATCGCCGGAGTCCTGGCGGTAGTGGGCCACGACGGCATCGATCGTCTCGTGGAACGCCGGGCCGTGGGCGAACAGCGGGGTCAGATCTTTGAACACGATCCCGGGCTGCGGAAAGTCGGGCACGTCGATCACCTGGTCAGCGACCAGGTGTGCCACCTCAGGTCCGCTGTCGCCGTCTGCCACGCCACCCCTCATCTCATCGTGATCGCGGAGACTTTTCCGTGCCCGGGCACGGAAAAGTCTCCGCGATCATGTCAAGCTCCGGTGACTCAGCGCCGCTTGCTGCCTCCGGACCGCTTGCGTGGCTGTGCCTTGCCGCCCGCCTTGGCGCCGCTCGGCCGCCCGCCGGACGACTTCGTCGGCGCGGGCTTCGCACCGACCCTGGGCGCCGACGACGCCAGCGCGTCGATGCGGGCCTGAAGGTCCTCGTCGTCCTCGTGGTCGGGCTCGGCCGTCGCCTTCGCGCCCGCCTTGGCTCGGGGGCGGCCGGCCTTGGGCTCGCCGTCGGCGGACTTCGCCAGCGCGGCCCGCTTGCCGAGCACCCGCTGCGCGTGCAGCTTGTACCGCTGGTCGAGCATCTTGAGGTCGACCAGCCACGGCGTGGCCAGGAACAGCGACGAGTACGCGCCGGTCAGCATGCCGACGAACAGGACGAGCGCGAGGTCCTTCAGCGTGCCGACACCGAGCAGCCCGGCACCGACGAACAGCAGGCCGGCGACCGGCAGCAGACCGATCAGCGACGTGTTGATCGACCGCATCAGGGTCTGGTTGACCGCCTTGTTGGCCGCCTCCGCGTACGTCCACCGCGTGCCGCCGAGCAGGCCACGCGAGTTCTCGTCGACCTTGTCGAACACGACGACCGAGTCGTACAGCGAGAAACCGAGGATGGTCAGCAGGCCGATCACGGTACCGGGGGTGACCTCGAAGCCGACCAGCGAGTACACCCCGGCCGTGAGGACCAGGTCGTGCGCGAGCGCGCCGAGTGCCGCGATCGCCATCTTCTGCTCGAACCGGATCCAGATGTACACGCCGACGGCGAGCAGGAAGACCACGAGCGCGATCAGCGCCTTGTTGGTGACCTGGCCGCCCCAGGACGAACTGACCTCGTTGAGGTTGATGTCGTCACGGCTGACGTGTGCGGTCTTGGTGATCGCGTCCAGGGCGGCGTTACGCTGGACGTCACTGAGAGCGGCGGTGCGGATCACGTACCGGTGGTTCGACGACGTGCCGGCCGACTGGGACGAGGCGACTTCGATGCCCTGGCTCTCGATGGCACCACGCACGTCCTGGAGCGTGACGCCCGGCTGCACCGGCACCTGGAACTGGTTACCACCGGCGAACTCGATACCGAAGTTGAACCCGCGGAAGATGATGCTGGCCAGACAGATGAGGATGATCACGGCCGAGACGATGTACCACCGCTTGCGGTAGCCGATAAAGTCGATGTTCGTATCGCTGCGGTAGAGCCGGCGCAGGATGTTCATCTCAGGACTCCTTCGTGCGCACAGCGCCGAACCGGTTGGCCGTCTGTCCGGCCGCGATCGCCTTGTCGGAGCGGATGTTGCCCAACCCCGAGATCCGGGGCGAGGTGAAGGCGCTCCACTTCGAAAGCGTAGCCATCAGCGGGTGGGTGAACAGGAACACCACGATCACGTCGATGAGCGTGGACAGGCCCAGCGTGAACGCGAAGCCCTTGACCGCGCCGATCGCGAGGAAGTAGAGCACCGCGGCGGCCAGGAAGGACACCGTGTCCGCGGACAGGATCGTGCGCCGAGCCCGGATCCAGGCGCGGGGCACCGCGCTGCGTACCGTCCGCCCGTCTTTGACCTCGTCTTTGAGATATTCGAAGAACACCACGAACGAGTCCGCGGTGATACCGATGGCGACGATGAACCCGGCGATGCCGGCGAGGCTCAGCGTGTACCCGTTCATCCGGCCGAGCTGCACGAGCGCGCCGTACACGATGACGCCGGAGGCCGCCAGGCTGGCGATCACCACGAAACCGAGCGCCCGGTAGTAGAACAGGCAGTACAGGACGACCAGCGCCAGGCCGATACCGCCGGCGAGCAGGCCCATCTTCATCTGCTGGGTGCCCAGCGTCGGGGTGACGTCCTCGAATGACTGGATACTGAATGCCAGCGGCAGCGACCCGTACTTGAGCTGCTGCGACAGCGTCACCACGTCGTCACGGCTGAACGAGCCGTAGATGATCGCGTCGCCCGGAATCACGTTGTCGATCGACGGGGCCGACACCACCTGGTTGTCCAGGACGATCGCGACCCGGCGGGCCGACTTGTCCGCGCTGCCGTCGCCGTAGACCTCCTTGGTCAGGTTGGTCCACTTGTCCTGGTTCTTGAACGACAGGTTGACGACCCAGCCCTGCGTCGGGTCGTTGGTGAAGCTGGCGGTCTTGACGTCCTCGCCGACCACCTTGGCCACGTCGAGCTTGTACTTGACCGGACCGCCGTTCTCCGTGCCGCACGCGATGACCTGCTGGTTGATCACCGAGATCGATCCCGGGTCGCGCCCGTTGAGCTGCTTGCACGTGATGGTCGGCACGTTGTACTGGATGTCGGCCGGCAGCACGGCCACCTCGGCGTCGCTGAGGTCACCGAACGGCTTGAGCATCGGCAGGACACTCGGGTCGACCTGGTCGGGACTCTGGATGCTCTGCGCGGCCTGGTATGCCGGGCCGAGCTTGGCGATGACCTTCTCCCGCTGCTGCTGCACCGACTCGCTCACCGGCGGCGGAGCGGCGCTGCCACTCGGGCTCGCCGTGCCACTCGGAGTTGCGCTGGCACTCGCGCTCGGTGTCGCGCTCGGTGTGGCGCTGGACGTCGCGCTCGGCGTAGCGCTGGCGCCGGCCGACGGGCTGGCCGACGCGGACGGCGACGGCGACGGCGCCGCGCCGCCGGTGTCGGCGGTCGACGCGACTACCTTCCGGAACCGCAGTTCCGCCGGCGCGACCAGCTTGCGCAGCTCGTCCTGGCTGGTTTTGCCGGCCACGTTGACCACGATGTTGCGGTCGCCCTCGGTCACCACCTCGGGCTCGGAGACGCCGGACGTGTCCACCCGGCTGGCGATGATCTCGCGGGCGCGCTCGAGCCGGTCCTTGTCGGGCGTCTTGCCATTGGCGAGCGCCGACAGTGTCATGCTCGTGCCGCCCTGAAGATCCAGGCCCAGCTTGGGATGCGCCTTCTTGTCACCGGTGAAGAAAACCAGTGAGTACAGCGCCACGAGGATCAGCGCGAGGGCGATGAAGTATCGCGACGCCTTCATCTGTCCAGAAGGTGCGGCCACGGCGGTCGTTCTCCTATGCGTGTCATGCGTGTGTGAGGTGACAGTCCGGGGGTGGTGAAGCGGGCCGGCTAGTCGGGGTCGACAACGTCCTTCGCCGTGGTCTCGGGCGTGGTCGTCTCTGGCTCCTCCTCGGCCGGGCGGGACGCGGAGTTGATCACCTGGCCGACCGCCTGCCGCGCGTACCGGTTGGTCACTCCGGGCGCGACCTCGATCGTCACGGTCTTGTCGTCGATGTCGACAACCGTGCCGTAGAGCCCGGCGACGGTTACGATCTCGTCGCCGGGGCCGATCGAGGACTGTACGGCCTCGATATCGCGCCGGCGGCGCTGCTGCGGCCGGATGATCAAGAAGTACGCAGCCGCGATGAACAGCGCCAACAGGATCCAGATCCCGTATGGGTTGCCACCTGAGCTGCTTGCAGCGAGAGGCACTGTGCCTGCCTTCCGATCGGTTCGTATCCGGCCGGCCCTGATTCAGGTGGACCAGCCCGACACGAGGTGTTCGTCCAGTACGAACCGCGGCGAGTCTAGTCGGTGTGTGCGACGCCACTTGACCCGGTATAGATCACGGTCCGGTCACGGGCCGCTCAAGGCTGCACGCTGAACAGGTCCGGCGCCGCTCCGGCCGTGCCCGGGGGTGGCGTTCGGCCGAGGTGGTGCCAGGCGCCAGCGGTGGCGACCCGCCCTCGTGGTGTGCGGGCGATGAGTCCCTCCCGCAGCAGGAATGGCTCGCACACCTCCTCCACGGTATCCGGTTGTTCGCCCACCGCCACGGCCAGTGTCGACAGCCCTACCGGTCCGCCGCCGAACGACTCCACGATCGCCTTCAGCACCGCCCGGTCCAGCCGGTCGAGACCACGCTCGTCGACGTCGTACACCCGCAGCGCGGCCCGCGCCGCCGGCCCGTCGACCACGCCAGCGGCGCGTACCTCGGCGTAGTCACGGACCCGGCGCAGCAGCCGGTTGGCGATCCGGGGGGTACCCCGGGACCGGCCGGCGACCTCGGCAGCCCCGTCGTCGGTCACCGGTACCCCCAGAATCTGGGCCGACCGGCGCACGATCCGCTCCAGCTCGGGTGGCTCGTAGAACTCAAGATGGCCGGTGAACCCGAACCGGTCGCGCATCGGGCCGGTCAGCAGGCCGGCCCGGGTCGTGGCGCCGACCAGCGTGAACGGCTCCACGTCCAGCGGGATCGCGGTCGCGCCCGGACCCTTGCCGACGACCACGTCGACCCGGAAGTCCTCCATCGCGCTGTACAGCAGCTCCTCGGCCGGCCGGGCGATGCGGTGAATCTCGTCGATGAACAGCACATCACCGGTCGACAGGCTGGTCAGCACGGCGGCGAGGTCACCGGCCCGCTCGATGGCCGGCCCGCTGGTGATCCGCAGACCAACGCCGAGCTCGACCGCGACGATCATGGCCATCGTGGTCTTGCCCAATCCGGGCGAGCCGGACAGCAGGATGTGATCCGGCGGGCTGCCCCGCCGCACGGCGCTACGCAGCAGCAGGTCGAGCTGCTCGCGCACCCGGTCCTGGCCGATCAGCTCGGCGAGCCGTTTCGGCCGGACGCTGGCCTCGGCCTCGCGCTCTTCCGCGGACGCGTACGCCGAGACGAGCGAGTCATTCATGATCGCCACAACTTCCCGGAAACAGTGGCCATGACAGCCCGCTGAGGCCACAACGTCCGGGAAGTTGTGCCGATCATGGCGCTCACCGGGACCGCCCGAGCACCCGGATCGCCTGCTTCAACAGCTCGGATACGGGCGGCGCGGGCTGGCCGTCGAGCCCTTCGGCCACCACGGAGACCGCCTGGTCGGCCTGCCCGGCGGTCCAGCCGAGCCCGACCAGCGCCTGACGGACCTGGTCGACCCAGGCCACGCCGGCAACCGGCAGCCCGGTGTCGCCGCCGGAGTACCCGATGCGGTCGCGCAGCTCCAGGACCAGCCGCTCGGCGCCCTTCTTCCCGATCCCGGGCACCCGGGTCAGCGTGGCGGTGTCACCCCCGGCGATCGCCCGGCGCACCGTCTCCGGGGAGTGCACGGCGAGCACCGCCTGGGCCAGCCGAGGCCCGACCCCGCTCGCGGTCTGGAGCAGCTCGAACAGCAGCCGTGCGTCATCGTCGGCGAACCCGTACAGGGTGAGCGAATCCTCGCGCACCACCAGGCTGGTGGCCAGCCTGGTCTCCGCGCCGACCCGCAGTGTGGCCAGCGTGTTCGGCGCGCAGGACACGGTCAGGCCGACCCCGCCCACCTCGATCACGGCCCCGTCCGGGCTGACCGCGGCCACCCGGCCGCGCACGCTGGCGATCATGCCCGGCCTCCGGCCCGGCCCCGCGCGGCCGCTGTGGCACTGTGCGGCACCTTGGCCAGGGCGGCCGCCTGGGCCAGCCTGGACCGCGCGCCGCCTCGCCAGACGTGGCAAATGGCGAGCGCGAGCGCGTCGGCGGCGTCGGCCGGTTTCGGCGCTGTCTCCAGCCGCAGCAGCCTGGTCACCATGGCCGTGACCTGGGCCTTGTCGGCCTGTCCGGAACCGGTCACAGCGGCTTTCACCTCGCTCGGCGTATAGGTCTGCACCGGTAGCCCGGCCCGGGCGCCGGCAAGGACGGCCACCGCGCCGGCCTGCGCGGTGCCCATCACGGTGCGTACGTTGTGCTGGCTGAACACCCGCTCGACAGCCACCGCGTCGGGGCGGTGCCGGGTGACCAGGTCGGCGAGCGCATCGTCCAGGCGCAGCAGGCGCTGGGGCAGCTCCTCGTCCGGATCGCTGCGGATCACCACGTAGTCGATCAGCGTGCAGGTGCGCCCCGGCACGCCCTCGACCACGCCGACCCCGCACCGGGTGAGCCCCGGATCGACGCCGAGCACCCGCACGCTGCCCTCCCGAAGATCCGCCGTACGTTTGTTCGACACCCTACCGGCCGGGTCCGGGCGGACCACGGCACGACACGGCTGCTCGGCCGACCGCCCGATTCGGTGAGCCGGCATGGGACCGGTCCGATAATTGCGACATTTCGCCCGTAGCTGCGGCCTACGAGCTTGACAAACGCTCCGGCGGAACGGTTAGGCCCATCGAGCGGGGCCACGCCGAGATGGTCTTCGTGTTAACGTGCCTACGCCATTCGAAATGGCGACTCACGTCCATTCCTGGGGAGGTCAGGTGTTGAGTAAGCGGCTTCATGCTGTCCCACTCGCGGCGCTGGTTATCGTCGGCCTCGGAGCTTTCTGGGCCGCACCAGCCTCGGCCGCACAACCGGACGGCTGGGCGGGTCCCTGCCACTTCACCGACGTTGGATCCAACTACGCAGGTGGCTGGTGTGACGGCAACGGGCCCGACTGGTGGTACCACGCGCACATTCAGTGCAACACTGGCGCGGCCGATGGGCCAGAAAAATGGGCAGGCGACCGCAGCAAATCAATTGCGTACTGCCCGCGCGGCGGCAACGTGCAGGCAAAGCAACTCGTAGAAACCCATCACCTCTGAGTTAGTGTGGCGCGCGGGCAGCCGCAATTCCTGTGGCTGCCCGCGTACATTCATTGGCCGCGCCATTCTGGCGGCTACTGTTTCGGCATGCGGTTCATAGAAAATACGTTTACCGCCACGGGCCAGGCTCACTATGTCGAGCGGCTCAGGGTGCCCGACCTGTCCGTCGGCACATACAGCATCCCGGCGGGCGCGAACGACGGGCAGTCCCCGCACACCGAGGACGAGATCTACGTGGTAACCGCCGGGCGGGCCCGGATGGTGGCCGCCTCCGGCACCGCGGACGTCAGCCCCGGCGACATCATCTTCGTACCCGCCGGCGAGGAGCACCGGTTCGTCGACGTCACCGAGGATCTGACCCTGCTCGTCGTCTTCGCCCCCGCCGAGGGCACCCGCTAGCCACCCGTCGATCTAGGGCGAATGGTGGAACAAGGCCGACAAAACGCCCACCATTCGTCCTAGATCGACGAGGAGGTGGGGGCGAGCGCCGGGCCGCCGATTCCGGCCAGCACCGTGTCGACCACGCGAGCCGCGAGGTCCTTGCTCGACACGGCCGGATTCCAGTGCAGCAGCGCCTGGAGCAGCACCGGCCCGTACAGCAGATTGAGCGCCAATTCGATGTCGAGGTCGGGGCGCAGCTCGCCGGTCTCCACCCCGCGCGCCAGCACGTCCCGGACCACCTTCCGCCGTGGCTCGATGAACTCCTGGTAGCAGCCCTGGAGGTTGCGGCTGCGCTGGATGTCCGGCAGCAGGCACGACATGATCTTCGCCGCGCGCGCGTCGCTGGTCTGCCCGACCCGGGTGAGGAGCACGATCAGGTCTTCGCGCACGGATTCGCCGTGCACGCTGGGCACCGGGCCCTTCATGGAGGAGACGGCGTCGACGATCAACGCCTCCTTGTTGGGCCAGCGCCGGTAAATGGTCGCCTTGCCGACGCCCGCCCGGGCGGCCACCGCCTCGATCGAGAGGGTGTCCGCGGAGTGCCCCTGGGTGAGCATCTCCAGCACCGCGTCGATGATGGCTTCGTCGGCGCGGGCGCTGCGCGGCCGACCAGGACCTTTGCGATCCTGGTCGGCCGGCGCCGTGCTTGGGGGGGTCATGTCCGTCATTGTCCGCGATCAGGCCACTTCGGCCAACTCCCGGCCGTCCGCCGCCTCGACGGGTACGGGGGCCGGGACCGCGCTGTGCCGCGGCAGCCAGACGACCACGACGATGGCGCCGACCAGGGCGACCGCCGCCGACCCGATCGCGGAGTAGTGCATGGCCTGGACGAACGCGTCGTTGACGTGGTCGATCAGGACCCGACCGGCCGCACCGAGCCGGCCGGCGACCGCGTACCCGCCGCTGATCGACTCGCTCGCCGCGCCACGCGCCGGCGCGGGCAGGTTGGCCACGTGCGGGGCCATGTCACTGCGGTACGTGGCCGACAGCACCGAACCGAGGACCGCCACGCCCAGCGCGCCACCCACCTGGCGGATCGTGTTGCTGACCGCCGAGCCGACGCCCGCCTTCTCGCGCGGCAGGCTGGACATCACCGACTCGGTCGCCGGTGGCAGCACGTTGGCCATCGCCACGCCCTGGACGAAGAACAGGCCGGCCACCACCCACAGCGGGGTGTCCGCGCCGACGAACGCGAACGCGCCGAGCGCCAGCATCGCGAGTGCCATGCCGGTCCCGATCACGGTACGCGGCCCGAACCGGCGGACCATCGCCGCGCTGCGCGGAGCGAACACCAGCTGCGCCACCGCGAACGGCACCATCAGCACGCCCGACTTGAGCGGGCTGTAGCCACGGACCAGCTGCATGTAGAAGGCCATGAAGAACATCGAGCCCATGGCCGCGAAGAAGATCAGCCCGACCGTCGCCACCGCGGCGGAGAACCGCGGGTTGCCGAACAGCCGGACATCCAGCGACGGGAACGGGATGCGCCGCTCGTACGCGACGAATCCGGCGAGGATTGCCAGACCGCCGAGGATCGAGCCCCACGCGACCGGCCGGCCGAAGCCGTGATCACCCCCGTTGACCACGCCGTAAACCAGTACCACCAGACCGACGATGGACAGCAGCACACCGAGGACGTCGACCCGACCCGGCTTCGGATCGCGCGACTCCGGCACCATCGTGAGCACCGCGATCAGGCCGGCCACCACGATCGGCACGTTGATCAGGAAGACCGAGCCCCACCAGAAGTGCTCCAGCAGCAGGCCGCCGACGACCGGACCGATCGCGACGGCGAGCCCGACCGAGCCGGCCCACACGCCGATGGCGCGGCCACGCTCCCGCGGGTCGAAGACGTTGGAGATGATCGACAGGGTCGCCGGCAGTACCGCCGCCCCGCCGATACCCATGAGCGCGCGGGCGCCGATGAGCTGGTTCGGGTTCTGCGCGTACGCGGAAACCAGCGACGCCGCCCCGAAGAGCGCCAGGCCGACCGCGAGGATCAGCCGCCGGCCGTACCGGTCCCCCAGCACCCCGGCGGTGAACAGCAGGCCCGCGAAGACCAGCGTGTACGAGTTGATCGCCCACTCCAGCTGGCTCTGGCTCGCGCCGAGGCCGTGGTCGGGATCCGCGATGGTACGCATCGCGACGTTGAGCACGGTGTTGTCGAGCACCACGACGAGCAGGCTGACGACCAGTACGCCGAGGATGGCCCAGCGGCGGGGATGGCCGGTGTTGCTTGAGGCGTCCAAGGGACCCTTCCCCCATTTCAATACGATACGGTCTCGTAAACAATGAAGACGCTACCCGCGCCAGTTGCGATACGGAACCGTCTCGTATCGAATGTGTCCCCGATCACACCAGCGCGTTCAACGCCAGGTCAATGTCCGCCTCCGTCGAGTACACGTGGAACGACGCACGGACTCGGCCGGCGCGCACGGCAGCGCGTACCCCCGCGGCTGTCAGCTTTTGCTCCGCCCCCGGCACGTCGACCGTGACGATCGCGCTGTTTCCCGGCGGCTGGCCCAGCCCGGTCAGGAACCGGTTGGCGAGTGCCACGTTGTGCGCCCCGATGGCGGCGACGCCGATCTCCTCAACCAGCTCCAGCGCGGGCGCGCCACCGACGTAGCAGAACCAGGCCGGCGAGATGTCGAACCGGCGGGCGTTGCCGGCCAGCCGCAACGGCGGACCGTAGTAGGAGTCGTGCGGGTCGGCGCCGGCATACCACCCGGCGGCGTGCGGGGTCATCCGCTCCCGCAGGGCGGGCGCCAGGTAGGCGAAGGCGGTGCCGCGCGGGTTCATCAACCACTTGTACGCGCCGACGACGACCGCGTCCGCCCGGCTCGCCTCGAACGGCAGCCAGCCGCAGCCCTGGGTAGCGTCGACGACCACGCGGGCGCCGTGCGCGCGGGCGGCGGACACCACACCGTCGTAGTCCGCTACCTCGCCGGTAGCGGACTGGACCAGGCTGAACGCGACCAGACCGGTATCCGCGTCGATGCGGTCGGCCAGCTCGCGCACCGGTACCGTACGGACCTCGACACCGGGGACGGACATCCACGGGAACAGGTTCGACGTGAACTCGATGTCCGGAACGAGTACCCGGGTGCCGGCGGGCAGGGCCGCCGCGATCGGGGCGAGCAGCTGCGAGACCGTGGTACCGACGGCCACGTCGCCGTCGTCGACGCCGACCAGCCGGGCGAACGACGCGCGTGCCCGGCTCGTCGACTCGTCCCACGGCTCCCAGGAGGTCCGCCCGACCCGCCAGTCGTCGAGTACCGCCTGGAGCGCCTCGAATGCCGGCCGTGGCGGCAGGCCGTAGCTCGCGGTGTTGAGCCATCCCGGCTCGGGATCCCAGAGTTTCTGCGCGGTCGCGATGTCCACGCTGTCGACGCTAGGCACCGGAACGGGCAGCGCCCAGTACCAGTCGCCGCCCGGTGGCCCGTTATGACAGATCGATCACCGGAGAGCCGGGGCCGGCGAGGTTGCGGATCGTGTCGCCCTCGAACGTGGCTATGTAGGCGTTGGTTCGCACGGTGGTCGCGACAGCGTGCCCGCAACCGATGCTCGACTGCCGGGCCAGCCCGCCGACCCGCTGAGCGTCGGAAAGCTCGAGCGGCAGCACAGTGACCGCGGGCAGCCCGGCCGACAGGTACCTCAGCGCGGCGCGGTCGTCGACCTTGGTCACGCTGTACGCCTCCGCGAGGCAGGTCACCGGAACCCCGACCTGGTCGCCGTCTTCACCGACCATCATCAGCAGCTCGCCCACCGCGACGCTGCCGCGCGCGTACGCGACCACCGCCGAGGTGTCCAGAACGACAGTTATCCTCACGCCGACCCCGTGGCACGCTCGTCGAGATCCGCCCGGTACTCCGCCCAGCGCTCGGGCGTCCACTCCTCGTCCAGTTTGCGCAGCCGCTCGCGCATCCGCGCCACGCCTTCGTCGGTGATGTCGAACCCGAGCTGCTCCAACGCCGCCCGGGTCTGTTCGCTCCGCATGCGCATGCGCACCGCCTCTGTCACATAGGCCGAGACGTTGTCGACCGAACCGAGTCGCTCAGCAACGTCGTCGGGGATGCTGATAGCGATCTTCTTGGTCATACCGTGAGCGTACCCTGGTTATACCGCTCCCGACCCAACCAACGATCGCGACAGACGCTGGGCGGAGCCTTAGCCGACGGCTGCCATCACCTCGTCGCTGACATCGAAGTTGGCGTAGACGTTCTGTACGTCATCGCAGTCCTCAAGCGCGTCGATCAGCTTGAAGACCTTGCGGGCGCCGTCCTCGTCGAGCGGCACGGTCACGCTCGGCACGAACGAGGACTCCGCCGACTCGTACTCGATGCCGGCCGACTGCAACGCGGAGCGCACCGCCAGCAGGTCGGTCGGCTCGGAGACCACCTCGAACGCCTCGCCCAGGTCGCCCACCTCTTCGGCGCCCGCGTCGAGGACCGCCATCAGCACGTCGTCCTCGGTCAGCTCACCGGCCTTGGGCACGATCACGACGCCCTTGCGGGTGAACATGTACGCCACGCTACCGGCGTCGGCGAGGTTGCCGCCGTTGCGGGTGAGCGCGGTGCGCACCTCGGTCGCGGCCCGGTTGCGGTTGTCGGTGAGGCACTCGATCAGGATGGCGACACCGTTCGGCCCGTACCCCTCGTACACCGCCGTCTGGTAGTCCGCGCCACCGGCTTCGAGACCGGATCCGCGCTTGACGGCCCGGTCGATGTTGTCGTTGGGTACCGAATTCTTTTTCGCCTTCTGAATGGCGTCGAACAGCGTGGGGTTACCGGCCGGGTCGCCACCGCCGGTGCGCGCCGCCACCTCGACGTTCTTGATGAGGCGGGCGAACAGCTTGCCGCGCTTGGCGTCGATGACCGCCTTCTTGTGCTTGGTCGTCGCCCACTTTGAGTGGCCGGACATTACCCCTCCGTCGTCTCTACCGCCCGCGCCATCTCCACGAAGAACCGATGTACACGAAGATCGCCGGTCAGCTCCGGATGGAAGGCGGTCGCGAGCAGGTTGCCCTGCCGAACCGCGACAATCCTACCGGCGGCCGGACCGCCCGTGACGCGGCCCAGCACCTCGACCTCGGCACCGGTCGATTCGACCCACGGCGCGCGGATGAAAACGGCGTGGAACGGCGGGCCGGCGATGCCGTCGATCACGACCGGCGCCTCGAACGAGTCGACCTGCCGGCCGAAGGCGTTGCGCCGGACCGCCATGTCGATACCGCTGAGGCTCTGCTGGTCAGGCCGCCCGTCGAGGATGTCGGTCGCGAGCATGATCATGCCGGCGCACGACCCGTACGTCGGCATGCCGCCGGCCACCCGCTTGCGCAGGGGTTCGAGCAGGCCGAAGTCGACCGCGAGCTTGCTCATCGTGGTCGACTCGCCGCCCGGGATCACCAGTGCATCGACGTCGTCGAGTTCGCTGGGGCGGCGCACCGGCCGGGCGAACGCGCCAACCTCGTCCAGCGCGCGCACGTGTTCCCGGACGTCGCCCTGGAGGGCAAGCACTCCGATCATGGCCGGCCGCTCACCACCCCCGCGTCGCGAGCCGCTCGGACTCGGGCAGCGCCGTCACGTTGATGCCGACCATCGCCTCGCCCAGGCCACGCGACACCTTCGCCACCACGTCGGGGTCGTCGTAGAAGGTGGTCGCCTTCACGATCGCGGCCGCCCGCTTCGCGGGGTCGCCGGACTTGAAGATGCCCGAGCCGACGAACACGCCCTCGGCGCCGAGCTGCATCATCATCGCCGTGTCGGCCGGGGTCGCGATGCCGCCGGCGGTGAACAGCACGACCGGCAGCTTCCCGGCCCGCGCCACGTCGGCCACCAGGTCGTACGGCGCGCGCAGGTCCTTCGCCGCCGCGAACAGCTCGGTCTCGTCGAGCGTCGACAACCGGCGGATGTCGGCGCGGATCTGCCGCATGTGCCGGGTGGCCTCGACGACGTTGCCGGTGCCGGCCTCGCCCTTCGAGCGGATCATGGCCGCGCCCTCGGCGATCCGGCGCAGCGCCTCACCGAGGTTGGTGGCGCCGCACACGAACGGCACCGTGAACGCCCACTTGTCGATGTGGTTGGCCTCGTCGGCCGGGGTGAGCACCTCGGACTCGTCCACGTAGTCGACGCCGATCGCCTGGAGCACCTGGGCCTCGACGAAGTGCCCGATCCGGGCCTTCGCCATCACCGGGATCGACACCGCGCCGATGATGCCCTCGATCATGTCCGGGTCGCTCATCCGGGCCACGCCACCCTGTACCCGGATGTCGGCCGGCACCCGTTCGAGCGCCATGACGGCCACCGCACCGGCGTCCTCGGCGATCTTCGCCTGCTCGGGGGTGACGACGTCCATGATTACGCCGCCCTTGAGCATTTCGGCCATACCCCGCTTGACCCGGGCGGTTCCGGTCTGCGGCGCGGGGCTGGTGGTGGGCTGTTCGGACACGGCGAAACTGCTCCTTGAAATGAGATTTGAATAGATTGGCGCGAGATTTGAAAAGATCTTCTTAATCGTACGCGCGGAGCCAGCCGACCCCGACGGCCAATCGAGAGGTCGCGGCTTGCCTGGTCGATCAGCCCGGCGGGGTGACGGCAGCCACCTGAGCGGGCTCCAGCGCGGGATCGTCGACGTCGAAGTACGCCGGCCGGGGGTGCTTGCGGGCCAACCGCAAGGCCCGGACCAGCAGCCGCCGGCGGACCGAGAGCGCGTCGCGGACGACGTCGCTGTGTACCTGGCGGGCCAGCGCCACCCGCCGGCTGACCGCGATGATCTCAGCGAAGGCCGGGCTGTCCGCCTCGGCGAGCACGTTGCGTAGCTGGAGGGTCAGGTCGTTCTCCGCCACGTCCCGCTCCTCCGGTCGGGCGTCGAGCGCCACCCGGGCCGCGTACATGAGCGCGGGAAGCTGGACCGCCTCGGCCACGGCGGACGCGGCGGCGGCCCGGCGCACGAGGTGCGCGTCGAGGGCCGCGTACGCCGCGTAAGCACGCGCGTGCAGCCGGTCGACACGTGCCGCGGTCCAGGTCAGATACGTCGCGACCAGTACCACCACGGCCACGACGGCGACGACCCACCACATGCCGCGCATCGTAATGCTCACCCCTGAAGAAAGGGGTCCACCGTTTCGTCGATCACCGCGCCGGCCGTCGCCTCGATCGCGGTCCGGTACACTTCCGCGACCCGTGCGGCCACCACCGGCCAATCGTAGGCCGCGACCACCTCGCGGGCACGGACGGTGAGCGCGATAGCGGCGGCGGGATCGTCGAGCAGCCGCCCGATCGTCTCGGCGAGCGCCCTGGGGTCGCCGCCCCGGAACAGCGCGCCGGCCCGCCCGTTGTCGAGCACCCGGCGGAAGGCGTCCAGGTCACTGGCCACCACGGTGGTACCCGCGGCCATCGCCTCGGTCAGGATCATCCCGAACGACTCGCCACCCGTGTTCGGCGCCACGTACACGTCGACGCTGCGCAGCATCCGCGCCTTGTCGGGCTCCGAGACCATGCCCAGGAAGACGATCCGCTCGCGTACCGCGGCGGGCAGGCCGGCGGTGACCTCGTCCGGTTCGCCCCGGCCGGCGACCAGCAGCCGAAGGTGCGGACGGGCGGCGGCGAGCAGCGTGAACGCGTCCCGCAGCAGCGCGAATCCCTTCCGGGGCTCGGTGTAGCGGCCGAGGAAGCCGATCGCGCCACCGGGGCCGGGCCAGCCCGGCAGCGGCGGCGCCGCCTCGAACCGGGCCACGTCGACCCCGTTGGGAATCTCCCACGCGCTGTTGCCGAAGTGCTCCACCTGTACCCGCCGGGCCGGCTCGCTCACCGCGATCCGACCGGTGATCTTCTCGGACACCAGTTGGAGGACGCCCTGCGCCGCCAGCATCGCCCGGGACCGGGTCATCGCGGTGTGGAACGTGGCCACGACCGGGCCGCGCGCGGACAGGACGGCCAGCATGGACAGGCTCGGTGTGAACGGCTCGTGTACATGCAGCACGTCGAACTTCCCGGCGACCAGCCACCGGCGGACCCGGGCGGCGGACAGCGGTCCGAAGGCCAGCCGGGCCACCGAGCCGTTGTACGGGACCGGCACGGCGCGACCGGCCGACACCACGTACGGCGGGAGCGCCGCGTCGTCGTCGGCCGGCCCGAGCACGCTCACCTGGTGACCGAGCCGGATCAGCGTCTCGGCCAGGTCGCGCACGTGGTTCTGCACGCCACCCGGCACGTCGAAGGAGTACGGGCAGACAATGCCGATACGCACTCCTCGTCCCTTCCCTAGCCCCGGAGTTCGACCTGGGCGTCGGAGGTTGCGGTAGCCCAGAGTCTTTGCAGCATGTGCCAATCCTCAGGGTGCTCTGCGATGCCCTCGGCCAGGCCGCCGGCCACCCGCTGGGTGAGCTGGCGCACCCGGGCGTCGAGCGGCCCGTCGTCGGGCACCGACAGCGGCCCGGCCAGCCGGGCGTGCGCCGTGTCCCGCTCGAACCACAGCGCCGCCGTGTACAGCGGGGCGCCGGTGCGCAGCGCGAGCAGTGCCGGCCCGGGCGGCATCCGGGTACGGCCGCCGAAGAAGTCCACCTCGACGCCGCGGGTGGACAGATCCCGGTCGGCCAGCAGCGGCACCACGCTGCCGGCGCGTACCCGGTCGGCGAGGATCTCGATCGGCGGCCGGTCCCCGCCGGTCGCCGGAATGATCTCCATGCCGAGGCTGCGCCGGTAGGTGAGGAAACGCTCGTAGAGCTGCTCCGGCTTGAGCCGCTCGGCGACCGTGGTGATCGGCCAGCCCTTCGCCGCGACCCACGCCCCGGCCAGGTCGTAGTTGCCGGCGTGGGCGAGCGCGACCACCGCGCCCCGGCCGCTGGCCACGTCCGCGCCGAGTTTGTCCTCGCCGTCGAGATGGAACGTCCGCAGGATCTCGTCGCGGCTCATCGCCGGCAGCCGGAACGCCTCCAGCCAGTACCGGGCGTACGAGCGCAGGCCGCGCCGGACCAGTTCGTCCAGCTCGGCGGCCGGCAGGTCGGGGCCGACGACGTGGCGCAGGTTGACGGCCAGCCGCCGGGCGCCGGCGCCCGACCGGCGCGCCGCGAGGTCCGCCCCGGCGGCGAACACCGGCCAGGTGACCTGGCGCGGCAGCGCCCGGACCACCCGCCACCCGGCGGCGTAGGCCGTCTCCGTGAGGTTCATGAGCCGCTGTCCAGTCGCCGGGCCAGCTGCCGCACGTGCCAGATCCGCTGCCCGACGGTGACCGTCGACAGCACCGCCAGCAGCCACAGCGCGACCTCCAGCGCGTACGGGATGCCGATGCCCCAGCCGATGCCGCCCAGACCGATGATGACCAGCCGCTCGAACCGCTCGGCGATGCCCACGTTGGCTGAAAGGCCCAGCCCCTCGGCGCGGGCCTTCACGTACGACACGATCTGGCCGGTCACGAGGCAGATCAGGGTCGCCACCAGGCTCGCCCGCTGCCCGGTGACCGCCAGCCAGTACGCGAGCCCGCCGAACACCGCGCCGTCGGCGACCCGGTCCATGGTCGAGTCGAGCAGCGCGCCGAACCTGCTGCTGGTGCCCCGGGCCCGGGCCATCGCCCCGTCGAGAAGGTCGGTGAGGGCACAGGCGGTGATCACGAACGTCGCGATCAGCAGGTGTCCCCGGGCGGCGAGCCCGACCGAGGCGGCGATCACGCCGGCGGTCCCGATCAGCGTGACCGCGTCCGGTGAGATGCCGGCACGCAACAGCGCCCGGGCGACCGGGTCGAGAACGCGGGCCAGGCCCGCCTTGGTGACGACGCTGAAGATCTTCGCCATGGCGCTCCCACCATATCGGCGTCCTTTTGGTTTGCGCCGACCGGAGGTCCAGGCGCCTTGACGACACAGCGCCCTTCTGGTTTGCGCCGACCGGAGGTCCAGGCGCCTTGACGGCACGGCGCGCTTCCAGCCAGGCATACCGCCCACCGTCGGATGCGCGTCGGGGTTGTGCCGGCGATGTTTCGGGTGTGGGATCGACAAATAGGGCCTCAACGTGAGCTGTATCACAGGCAAACTGGCGGTTGGCCGATGGGAGGCGTGTCATGGCGCAAAAGAGCCAGGAGAAAGGGGTCACCGGCCCAGCGCCGGTGGTGGACGAACCCGGCAGGGTACGCAACGTGGTGCTCGTGGGGCACTCCGGCGCGGGGAAGACAACCCTGGTCGAGGCCTTGTTGGCCGCGACCGGCACGATCAGCCGCGCGGGGTCGGTGACCGAGGGCACCACGGTGAGCGACTACGACCCGGCGGCGGTCCGGCAGCAGCGGTCGGTGACGCTGTCCTGCGCACCGGTCCTGCACGAGGGCATCAAGGTCAATCTGCTCGACACCCCCGGGTACGCGGATTTCGTGGGTGAACTACGCGCCGGCCTGCGGGCGGCCGACGCGGTGCTGTTCGTGGTCTCCGCGGTCGACGGCATGGACGCCGCCACCGCTGCCCTGTGGGAGGAGTGCGCCGCGGTGGGGATGCCCCGCGCGGTCGCGGTGGCGCGGCTGGACCATCAGCGCGCCGACTTCGACGAGACCCTCTCCCTGTGCCAGCGGGTCTTCGGCGACAACGTGCTGCCGCTGTACCTGCCGCTGCACGGCGACGACGGGCACAGCGTGGTCGGGCTGATCGGGCTGATCACCCAGCGGGTCTTCGACTACTCGCAGTCCTACCCGCCGGACGTCCGCGACCCCGACCCGGAGCACCTGCCGGCGATCGAGGAGTCCCGCAACGCCCTGCTCGAAGGCATCATCGCCGAGAGCGAGGACGAGACCCTGATGGACCGGTACCTGGCCGGTGAGGAGATCGAAACCTCGGTCATCACCGACGACCTGGAGAAGGCGGTCGCCCGCGGCCACTTCTATCCGGTCGTCCCGGTCTGCGCGGACACGAATGTCGGCCTCGACGCCCTGCTCGAAGTGCTCACCAAGGGCTTCCCGTCGCCGCTGGAGCATCCGCTGCCCGCCGTCGCTGGCGTGGACGGGGGCGCCCGCGACCCGCTGACCTGCGACCCCAACGGGCCGCTCGTCGCCGAGGTGGTCAAGACCACGATCGACCCGTACGTGGGGCGCGTGTCGCTGGTCCGGGTGTTCTCCGGGACGCTCCGGCCGGAGACGCCGGTACACATCTCCGGGCACGGCATGGCCGAGCGCGGCCACCCCGACCACGACGCCGACGAGCGCTTCGCGCACCTGTACTCGCCGCTCGGCTCGTCGTTGCGCGAGGTGCCGGCCGCGATCGCCGGGGACATCGTCGCGCTGACCAAGTCGACCACCGCCGAGACCGGCGACACGATCTCGGCCAAGGACCAGCCGCTGCTGGTCGAGCCCTGGGAGATGCCCGAGCCGCTGCTGCCGGTGGCGATAGTGGCCAAGACCCGGTCCGACGAGGACGCGCTGGCCAAGAACCTCGGCCGGCTGGTCGCGGGCGATCCGACGATGCGCCTGGAGCGCAACCCGGAGACCCACCAGCTCGTGCTGTGGTGCATGGGCGAGGCGCACGCCGACGTGGTGCTCGACCGGCTGCGTTCCGGCGGTGTGGAGCTGGACACCGAGCCGGTCCGGGTGGCGCTGCGGGAGACGTTCGGGACCAGTAGCAAGGGCCACGGGCGGCACGTCAAGCAGTCCGGCGGGCACGGCCAGTACGCGGTGTGCGACATCGAGGTCGAGCCGCTGCCCCGGGGCTCCGGGTTCGAGTTCCTCGACAAGGTCGTCGGCGGGTCGGTGCCCAACAACTACATCCCGAGCGTGGAGAAGGGTGTCCGCGCGCAGATGGAGCGCGGCATCGGCGCCGGGTACCCGGTGGTCGACCTGCGGGTGACCCTCTTCGACGGGAAGGCGCACTCGGTCGACTCGTCGGACGCGGCGTTCCAGACCGCCGGCAGCCTCGCGTTGAAGGAGGCGGCCGAGAAGGGCCAGGTGGTCCTGCTCGAACCGGTCGACGACGTGACGATCCGGGTGCCCGACCAGTTCGTCGGGGCGGTCATGAGCGACCTGTCCGGGCGGCGCGGCCGGGTGCTGGGCACCGAGACCGAGGCCGAGAAGTCGGTCGTCCGGGCCGAGGTGCCGGCCACCGAGCTGGTCCGGTACGCGGTGGAGCTGCGGGCCATGACCTCCGGCGCAGGCACCTTCAGCCGCACCTTCGCACGATACGACCCCATGCCCTCCCATTTGGCCGACCAGGTCAAAAAGGAGGCGGCCGCACGCCACGCCTGACCCTGATCGCCGTCGATCTAGGAAGAATGGTGGGACAAACCGGGCGACCGGGGCACCATTCTTCCTAGGTCGACGAGGGTTTCTGCACCGCGCTACCCAGCGCCATCAGCTCGCTGACGTGGACGAAACGGAAACCGCGCGCCTTCAGGCCGGCCAGCATCTCGCCCAGGTGGCGGATCGCGATCAAGCGGTCGCTGTTGCCCACGTCGTGGGCCAGCACGATGGAGCCCGGCGTGACGTGGTCGACGATGTCGCGGACCTGGCCCTCCGGGTTCGACCGGTACGCCGCCTCGTGCATCTGGTGCGACCACAGCACCACGTCGTACCCGAGCGAGTCGGCCGCGAGCAGCGTCGACCCGCCGAGGTGACCGTACGGCGGGCGGAGCAGCCCTGGTTCCCGCCCGGTCACCGAGTGGACCGTGTCGTGGGTACGGGAGATCTGCCGGCGAACCCCCGCCAGGTCCAGCTCGGCCAGGTCGGGATGCGACCAGGAGTGGTTGCCCACCTCGTGCCGGTCGAGCCGGCCGCGCACCAGGTCACGATGCGCGGACAGGTTCCTGCCGACCACGAAGAACGTCGCTGGTACCAAATGATCGTCGAGGATATCGAGCACCATCTTCGTCCACAGCGGCCCCGGCCCGTCGTCGAACGTGAACGCCACCACCGGCTCGGTGGTCTGCACGTAGTACGTCACCGACGTGCCCGGATGCCGGACGTCGTTCAGATTGTCGGCGGCCGGCGCATACCCGCCGCCGAGCGGGAGCCGGTCGGGGCCGAACCAGCGCTGGCCCTCCACCGCCGCCACGCCCGTCAGGGCTCCCCCGGCCACCAGCAACGAGCCACGCAACAACGCGCGCCGGCTCACCTTCATGTCGACCCCCCGTCCAGCGCCGCCGGGTCGCGACGCCCCCCGGCAAGATCGTCACACGCGGTGTCAAGAAGCGGACGGCTCCTCGACGGTCACCTTGGGCCACCACTCGGCGAGCAGCGTGCGGGTGTCGGCGAGTAACTGCGGTAGCACCTTGGTGCGCCCGACGACCGGCATGAAGTTGGTGTCGCCGCCCCACCGGGGCACCACGTGCTGGTGCAGGTGGGCGGCGATGCCGGCGCCGGCGACCGCGCCCTGGTTCATGCCCAGGTTGAACCCGTGTGCGCCGCTGGTCCGGCGGATCACCCGCATCGCCTGCTGGGTGAAGTGGGCCAACTCCAGGGTCTCCGCCTCCAGCAGGTCGGTGTAGTCGGCGACATGCCGGTAGGGCACCACCATCAGATGCCCGGGGTTGTACGGGTACAGGTTGAGCACCGCGTACACGGCCTCGCCTCGGGCGACGACCAGCCCCTCCTCGGCGGGCCGGCCCGGTGCCCGGCAGAACGGGCAGCCGGCCGGCTTGTCGTAGCTTTCTTCCCGCCGGTCCTCGCCGTTGATGTACGCCATCCGGTGCGGCGTCCAGAGCCGGTCCAACTCGTCCGGTACACCGACCTCGTCCACGCCGCGATCCTACGTGGCGCTGGGCCCGGTGTTCGTGCGCGAGCGCACCACGTCGACCACGTGCGCGACCGCCTCGTCCAGCGGCATGCCGTTGCGCTGCGAGCCGTCCCGGTACCGGAACGAGATCGTGCCACCGGACACGTCGTCGTCCCCGGCGATCGCCATGAACGGGATCTTCTGCTGCTGGGCGTTGCGGATCTTCTTCTGCATCCGCTCGTCGGAATCGTCGACCTCGACCCGGATCCCTTCGGCGCGCAGCCGATCGGCGAACGCCCGCAGGTAGTCGACGTGATCGCCGCGGATCGGGATCCCGATCACCTGTACCGGCGACAGCCAGGCCGGGAACGCGCCCGCGTAGTGCTCGGTCAGTACGCCGAAGAACCGCTCGATCGAGCCGAACAGCGCCCGGTGGATCATGACCGGCCGCTGCCGGGAGCCGTCGGCCGCCTGGTACTCCAGCTCGAACCGCTCCGGCAGGTTGAAGTCGAGCTGGATGGTCGACATCTGCCAGGTGCGCCCGATGGCGTCCTTCGCCTGTACCGAAATCTTGGGACCGTAGAAGGCCGCGCCGCCCGGATCGGGGACCAGCTCGAGCCCGGACTCGGTGGCGACCCGGCGCAGGGTCTCGGTCGCGACCTCCCAAACCTGGTCCGAGCCGACGTACTTCTCCGGGTTCTTGGTCGACAGCTCCAGGTAGAAGTCGTCGAGCCCGTAGTCCTTCAGCAGGCCGAGGACGAACCGGAGCAGCGAGGCGAGCTCGCTTTCGACCTGCTCGGGGGTGCAGAAGATGTGCGCGTCGTCCTGGGTCATGCCGCGCACCCGGGTCAGCCCGTGGATGACGCCGGACTTCTCGTACCGGTACACGGTGCCGAACTCGAACAGCCGCAGCGGCAGCTCCCGGTAGGACCGCCCGCGGGACCGGAAGATCAGGTCGTGCATCGGGCAGTTCATCGGCTTGAGGTAGTACTTCGCGCCCTCCAGCTCCATGGGCGGGAACATGCCGTCGGCGTACCAGTCCAGGTGGCCGGACACCTCGTACAGGTGGCCCTTGGTGATGTGCGGGGTGTTGACGAAGTCGTACCCCTCCTCGATGTGCCGCTGCCGGGAGTAGTTCTCCATCTCGGTGCGGATGATCCCGCCCTTGGGGTGGAACACCGGCAGCCCGGAGCCCAGCTCGTCGGGGAAGCTGAACAGGTCGAGGTCGGCGCCGAGCTTGCGGTGGTCGCGCCGGGCCGCCTCGTCCAGCAGCCGCAGGTGGTTCTTGAGCGCGTCCCGGGTCGGCCACGCGGTGCCGTAGATCCGCTGGAGCTGCTGGTTCTTCTCGGAGCCCCGCCAGTACGCCGCGGCAATGCGCATCAGCTTGAAGGCGCCGATCAGCCGGGTGTTCGGCAGGTGCGGCCCGCGGCACAGGTCGCCCCAGCGGCGCTCGCCGGTCTTCGGGTCGATGTTGTCGTAGATGGTCAGCTCGCCGCCGCCGACCTCCATCACCTCGGACGCGTCGACGTCGCCCTTGATGTCGACCAGTTCCAGCTTGTACGGCTCGCCGGCCAGCTCGGCCTTGGCCTGATCCAGCGAGTCGAACCGGCGGCGCCGGAACACCTGACCGGACTTGACGATCTCCTGCATCTTCTTTTCGAGCTTGTCGAGATCGTCCGGGTGGAACGGCCGGGCCACGTCGAAGTCGTAGTAGAAGCCGCTCTCGATCGGCGGCCCGATGCCCAGCTTGGCCGAAGGGAACAGGTCCTGCACCGCCTGCGCGAGCACGTGCGCGGTGGAGTGCCGCAGCACGTTCAGCCCGTCCGGGGACGACAGCGCGACCGGCTCGACCGGCGTCTCGGTGTCCGGCACCCAGTCCAGGTCGCGCAGCGTGCCGGACGGATCGCGGACCACCACGATCGCGTTCGGACCGGTGGTCGGCAGCCCGGCCGCCGCGATCGCGTCGGCACTCGTCGTGCCGGGCGCAACGACGACGCGGTCGGCCTCGGCCTGGGTGCTGACTGCGGACACGGTGAACTCCTCGTTACGCGGGACCGGTACGGAAACGATGCTATCGGGAAGGGCCTACGTGCCCGCCGGAGACACCACCACTTGGGGTTACATTGGCCCTGTGGCCGCCAAAGATCTCATCCATGCCCTGGACAAGCGCTACCGGACGTACTTCGAAACCCGCTCGCCCGTCTCGTTCGCCGTCCAGCCGCTGGGCGCTCCGGCGCATGTCTTCGGCCCGGCCGAGCCCGCCTTCGTGATCACCGTCAAGGAACGGCTGGGCGCCAAGGCGCTCGCGTCGCTCGACCAGTTCCAGATCGCGGTCGCGTACCTCAAGGGTTGGCTCGACATCGACGGCGACGTGATGACGGCGCTGAAGATGCGCAAGTTCTTCCCGGATTTCCACCCTGTCGCCTGGCTCGGGCGCTACGCTCCGGCTCTGCTGCGCGGCGGCCGGGAGCACGACCGGCGGTCGATCTCGGCGCACTACGACGAGGAGTCGGAGTTCTTCCTGACCTTCCTCGACCACCGGCACCGCTGCTACACGCAGGGCGTCTTCGCCACCGACGACGAGCTGCTGGAAGACGCGATGACCCGCAAGATGGACATCGCGCTCGACGCCATCGGGGTCAAGCCGGGCGACCGCGTGCTGGAGGTCGGGGGTGGCTGGGGTGCGTTCACCGAGTACGCGGGGAAGCACGGCATCCACGTCACCACGCTCACGCTGGCCGAGGAGTCCGAGCGCTACCTGAACGACCTGATCAACCGGGAGAAGCTGCCGGCCACCGTGGTGCGCCAGCATTTCCTCCAGTACTCCACCGACGAGCGCTACGACGCCATCGTCAACATGGGCGTCACCGAGCACCTGCCCGACTACCGGGCGAGCCTGCGCAAGTACGGTGAGCTGGTCAAGCCGGGCGGCAGCGTGTACCTGGACGCGCTCGCGATGCGCAGCAAGCACCGGGTGTCGACGTTCATGAGCCGGTACATCTACCCCGGCAAGTCGTCGCCGCTGCTGCTGCACGAGTACCTGCGTTATGTTGCCCGGTCGCCGTTCGAGCTGATCCGGGTCGACGACGACCGGCACAACTACCACCTGACCTGCAAGGCGTGGGCGCAACGGCTGGACGAGGCCCGCGACGAGGTGATCCGGAACTGGGGTGAGCCCATGTACCGGCGGTTCCGGCTGTTCCTGTGGGGATCCGCGGCCGGCTTCGACACCGGCCTGGTCCAGGCGTACCGCTGGACGCTTCGCCTGCCGGAGCAGGCCGCAGCTTGATCGGCACAACTCCCCGGAAGTAGTGGCCTCAGGGAGCCCGGATGGCCACTACTTCCGGGAAGTTGTGCCGGGTCCGTTAGCGCTTCCAGAACGTGCGGCGGCGCTCCCCCTCCGGCGCGGGCGCCAGCACGGTCACGCTCGCCGCGAACGTGTCCAGTACCCGCAGCGTCTCCGCCCACAGCAGGTCCAGGTCGCCGCCCGCGTTGATCCGCTCGACCAGGCGCTTGAGCGGCGCGTACGCGGCCTCCGGTACGCCCAGCGACGCGAGGTGGCTGATCAGCGCGTTCAGCCGGCTGGCCAGGTCGGCCAGGAGTTCGCGCCGCTCGTACTCGGGCAGCCGCTCCGCCGCCCGCAGCCGGCGGGCCTCGACCGCGGCGAGTTCGCGGACCGAGATGAGCTGCGGGTGGACCGACGGCAGCGAACTCTCCACCGGCGGCGGGCTCCCGGCCGGCGGCGTGCGCTCCACCGGCGGCCGGAGCCCGCCGGCCCGGCGCGCCGACGGGGTGCCCCGCAGCCGTCCGGCATCCAGCGCGGGCGTGACGGCACCCGCGCCGAAGCTGCGCCCCGGAGCGGCCGGTGCCGCCGACGCCCGCATCGACATCAGCCGCATCCCACCAGCGGCTGCCGGTGGGGTGGGCGGCGCGAGCATGTCCCAGCCCGACGCCGGCTCGACCGGCTGCGTCACCCGGTGCGGCTGGCCGCCCTCGGTCACCACCCGGGTGTCGACCGCCACGTACGCGGTGAACCGGCAGAGCACCCCGAACCGCAGCGACGTGTCCACGATCGGCTGTTCCAGGGCGGCGTCCCCGGTCGCGTACCGGTCCTCCAGGTCGCGCAGCCTGGCTCGGGCCCACAGCGCGGTAACGGCCGGCGCGTCCCGCTGCTCCGCGGCGACCGTGGTCTCCCACGGCTGGCCGTCCCGGGTCCGCCCGCGTACCGTCACCGACCCGACGACCGGGCCGCGGTACCGTCCCGCGACGACCAGCGGTACACCCGGATAGAGGCCGGGCAGCCGGCCCGGGGTACGGGAGTCGTCGAGGAGCGTGAGGCGGTCCGGAACCACGGACAGGTCGGTGACCAGTGGCGCCCCGATCCGCCGGTGGATGTGCTCCATCGCCTCGTCCAGCCGGTCCTCGCTCTCCACCAGCTCGCAGCGGCCACCACCGGCGGCGGCCAGCCGGCCGAGGAACCCGGCGTTGACGGCGCGGTCGATGCCGACGGTGTGGATCCGGACCCGCCCCGGGGTGATCTCCCGCAGGATGTGGTCCTCGTTGCCAACCTGCCCGTCGGTGACCAGGACGAGCACCGGGTCGCGCGGCGAGTCCCCGCCGAGCAGGGCGAGCCCGTCCCGCAGCGGCGCGAGCAGTTCGGTGCCGCCGCGGGCGTCCGCGCGGGCCAGGTGCTCGACGGCGCGGTACCGGTGCCGGTCGGTCGCGTCGACCAGGCCGGCGGGCAGCCCGGCCGGGTGCTCGATCTCGTGGTCGAACGTGAGGACGGCGAACCGGTCGGCCGGCGTGAGGGTGTCGATGATGCGCGCCGCGGCCCGTCGGGCGGCGACCATCTTCCAGCCGCCCATGCTGCCCGAGCGGTCGAGCAGCAGGACGACGTCGCGCGGGCGGCCCAGTCCGGCGTCCACCGGGGGCAGCACGGTCAGCTGGTAGGTGCCCTCGTCGCCATCGGGCACGCAGATCAGCGTCGACGTCACAGCGTCCGCGCCGTAACTCAGGCGCAGCACGAAGTCGCGGTCGGCCCGCTCACCGGGCTGGATCGTCAGTCGACCTTCGGCGGTAGACACCGCGTGCAGGCTGGACCGGACCTCACCCAGCGGCAGCCCGCCAGGGTCGATGTCGACGCCGATCGCGAGGCGCAGCGGGTTGGGGAACCCGGGCAGCAGTACCGGCGGGGTGATCCGGGACGCGTCCGGCACCGCGTCGGTGTCGACCGCGTACCCGTCGCCCACGCTCGGCCCGGGCAGCGGGTTACCCGGGATGTACCGGGGCGCCACCACCAGCGGGAACCGGAACGTCGCCGCCCCGTCCTCGTACGGCAGCGGGCCGACCAGGCGGAGCTCGACCGTGACCCGCTCGCCGGGCAGGATGTTGCCGACCCGCATGGTGAACACGTCGGGCCGCTCCTCCTCGGCGATCGACGCGCGCTGCCCGGCCGCGATGGCCCGCTCGTACTCCTCCCGGGCCGCCGCCCGCTCGCGCAGCTCCGCCTCGACCGTCCGGCCGTCGGCGGTCATCGTCATCCGGGTGACCGCGGCCCGGTCGGGCAGCGGGAACACGTACGTCGCTTCCAGCGCCGTGTCGAACGCGTTCACGAAGTCCTGGGTGAGCGTGACCCGGCTGACCAGGCCGGTGATCGCGGCCTGCACGTCGAGCCGGTCGAGCGGCAGGTTGCCACGCTCGGTGCGCAGCGCGCCGACCCCGGCGTCCTCCACCGGCGCGGCGACCCGGGTCGCCTCGGCCTGGCTCATCGGGGTGACGGAAATGGTCATGACGAGCTCCTCTGGATACGTGCGCTTCGATCGGCGCGCGGGTCGGCGTCGGTCAGCGGGTCGAAGTTACGGAAGGGACTGCGACGCTTCGGCCGGTCGAGCAGGCCGCGATCGGCGAGCACGTCGAGCAGCGGCCCGGCGGCGGCGCTGATCGCGGGCAGGTCGTCGGGCCGGGGCGGCGTCGGGAGCAGCAGCACGGCGCCCGCGCCGAGCGGGACGCCGGTGAGCGTCGCGGTGACACTGTCATCGTCGGTGTCGAGCGCCGGATCCGCCGCCGGCGGATCCGCCCAGAACCGCCGCCGGGTCACCGTGGGCGGGTCGGCCGGCGTCGTCAAAAAATCATCGGGTACCCGCGCGATGCCGGCCAATGTCGCGTCGGTGGCCCCGGCGAGTTCGGCCTGGATCTCGGCGAGCGAACGGCCGGCGGCCTGCCGGCGCTTCACCGCGACGAGTTGGAGCAGGTGCCGTGGCCCGTACAGGGCCACCCGCCCGCGCATCGCGGCCGGCCGGTCGACCAGGCCGGTCGTCGCGTACCACCGGATGGCGCGCCGGTCCGGCACGTCGCGCACCCGGCCGTTGGGCGCGCCCGGGTACTCCGCTTCCGCCAGGGCGGCGCGGACGCGCTCCACCAACTCGTCCAGCGTCCACATACGGCCATCCTGTCACTGTCACCGTGACAGTGTCAAACGGCCCTTTCCCATGATCACGGAACGTTTGCGTCGTCATGGCTACACAAACGTTCCGTGATCACGGGAAAGCGCACCTGCGCCCGTACACCGGGGTCGGCGTCGGCGAGGGTGACCGTGCCGCCGTGCCGGCGCACCAGTTCGCGGACGATGGCGAGACCGAGGCCCGACCCGCCGGCGTCCCGGGCGCGGGCGTCGTCGAGCCGGGTGAACCGCTCGAACACCCGCTCGCGATCCGAGGCGGCGATCCCCGGCCCGTCGTCGATCACCGTGAACCCACCCGGAACCAGGGCGAGCGTCACCCGCGTGGCGGCGTGCCGCACCGCGTTGTCGACCAGGTTCGTCAGTACGTGCCGGAGCGCCTGCGGGTCGCCCTCGATCCACTGCGGCGCGCCGCCGATGACCTTCACCGGGACCCGCGCGCTGGCGTACCGCTCGGCCGTCGCGGCCAGCAGCGCGCCCAGTTCGACCGGCTCGGTACGCGCGAGCGCCTGCCCCGGCGCGTCGTCGGCGCGGGCCAGCAGCAGCAGGTCGTCGACCAGCCGGGTGAGCCGTTCCACGTCGGCGAGCAGGTCGTCGATGTCGGGCGGGTCGCCGATGCGCTGCGCGACCTCCAGTTCGGTCCGCATGTTGGCCAGCGGGCTGCGCAGCTCGTGCGCGGCGTCGGCGACGAACGCGCGCTGCCGGGCCCGCGCGGCGGCGAGCCGGTCGAGCATGTCGTTGAGGGTGACCGCGAGCCGCTGGATCTCGTCATGGGTGTCCGGCACCGGCAGCCGGTCGTCGCGGCCAGCGCCGGTGATCGTCTCCGCCCCGGTCCGGAGCTGCTCCACCGGCCGCAGCGCGGCACCGACCACCCGCCGGGCCAGCAACGCCAGCACGACCAGGAGCAGCGGGTACGTGATGAGCAGCGCGGTACGCACCACGGACACGCTCTCCCGCACGCTCGACACCGGCCGGGCCACGATCACGGTCTGCGGGTCGTCCGGCGTGCCGGCCTTCACCGCGACCACCCGGAGCGGGCCGTTGACCCCGGCCCGGGAGCCGTCGACGTAGAACCGCCGGCCGTCACGGGCGGCGGACACCTCGTCCGGCAGCAGCATCGGGACCAGCCGGTCGGCGCCGATCGAGGCCGACCGTACCCGCTGCTGCGCGTCGACCACCTGGACGAACTGGTCGCCGGCGACGGGTACCGGCTGCGGCAGCGCGTCGACGTCGACCAGCGCGGCGACGCCCCGGGCGGTGCTCAGCGCGTCGGTGTCGACGTTGCGTTCCAGGGCGAACCCGAGCGCGGCGACCAGTACCAGGCCGCCGAGCGCGAAGCCGACCGCGAGCCCGCCCGAGCCGATCAGCAGCAACCGGGAGCGCAGGCCCAGCCCGGACCAGAACTCCCGCAGCAACCTCACGGTTTGACCACCCGGTACCCGGCCCCGCGGACCGTCTCCACCACGTCCCGGCCGACCTTGCGCCGCAGGTAGCCGATGTACACCTCGACCACGTTCGGGGCGCTGTCGGCACCGGCGTCCCACACGTGGTCGAGCAGCTCGATCTTGGACACCACCCGACCGGCGTTGCGCATCAGGTACTCCAGCAGCGCGTACTCCCGGGTGGTCAGCACGATCTCGGCGCCGTCCCGGGTGACCTGCCGGGTGGCCGGATCGAGCAGCAGGCCGCCCACAGCGAGGGTGGTCGGTCGCTCCGGAGCGCCCCGGCGCAGCAGCGCGCGCAGCCGGGCCAGCAGCACCACGTACGAGAAAGGTTTGGTCAGGTAGTCGTCGGCGCCGCAGTCGAGGCCGTCGGCCTGGTCGTACTCGCCGTCCTTGGCCGAGAGCATCAGCACCGGCAGCCAGTTGCGCTCGGCCCGCAGGGTACGCACGAGCTGGTACCCGGACAGCCCGGGCAGCATCACGTCCAGGATCATCGCGTCGTACTCGCCGTGCCGGGCCAGGTCGAGCCCCCTGGGACCGTCGGGTGCCACGTCGACGGCGAAGCCCTCGGCGACCAGGCCACGCTGGAGCGCACCGGCCAGCCGCACCTCGTCCTCCACCACCAGCAACCGCATGGGTAACAGCGTGGCACGCTGTACTGAGGGCGCTCTCAGCTCCTCACAGCCACCTCTCAGGGGTTGCCGAGCAGCATGTTGGGCAGGAGGTGCAACCGAATGTCGATTTTCACGTCTCGACCCGCACTGCGCTGGGGGGTGCCGGTCGTGATCTTCGGAACCGTGATCGGTGGTGGTGCGGCGGCCCGTACCCTCGCCGCTTCCGCTGATCCCAGCCTGCCGTCGCGCACCGCGGCCCAGCTGTTGGTCGATCTTCAAACTGCCCGGCTCGACGGCGGCTCGGGCACCGTGGTGGAACAGGCCGACCTCGGCCTGCCGTCGCTGCCCGACCTCGGCGGCCAGGGCAGCTCCGACATCACGTCCCTGGCCAGCGGCTCGCACACGATGCGGGTGTGGTTCTCCGGTCCGGACAAGGCCCGGATCGCGCTGCTCGGCACACTCGGCGAGCAGGACATCATCACCAACGGCCAGGACGTGTGGCACTGGGACAGCCAGAAGAACAGCGCCACCCACTCGGTGCTGTCCGGCGACCAGGGCCGGCCGTCCGGCAAGGCGCCGTCCGACAAGGCGCCGGACAAGCGCCCGGCGATCGACCCGAACGAGCTGCCGAAGACCCCGCAGGACGCGGCCAACGCCGCGCTCTCGGCGATCGACGCCAGCACCAAGGTGACCACCAGCGGCGCGGCCCGGGTCGCCGGACGGTCGGCGTACGAGCTGGTCCTCCAGCCGCGCGACACGGCCTCCCTGGTCGGGCGGATCACCCTCGCGATCGACTCCCAGCAGCACGTACCGCTGCGGGTGCAGGTCTTCCCGGCGAACTCCGACAAGGCGGCATTCCAGGTCGAGTTCACCCAGGTCAGCTTCAAGCGGCCGGACGACTCCCAGTTCAAGTTCAGCCCGCCGCCGAACACCAAGATCACCGAGGAGAAGCCGGACTCCGACACCGGCACCAAGCCGGACACCGGCGCCCAGGCCCCGACCGACCGGCCGACCATCGTCGGGCAGGGCTGGACCAGCGTCGTGGTCGCGAAGATGCCACCGGACGCGCTCAACCCCACGCCACAGGGTGACCGGGGCGCGCAGAACCTGCTGAACACGCTGCCCAAGGTCAGCGGCAACTGGGGCAGCGGCCGCCTGCTCACCAGCAAGCTGTTCAGCGTGCTGATCACCGATGACGGCCGGGTACTGGCCGGCGCGGTCAAGCCCGACCGGCTGTACCAGGCAGCAGCCAAGTGACGTCGAACGCCGAGACAGCGCCCCGGCCCTCGCCCGCCCCCGTGGCGGCGGCGGCCGGGGCGCCTGCCCTGTCGCTCGCGGTCGAATCCACCGGGCTGACCAAGCGGTTCCGCCGCCACGTCGCCGTCAACGCCATCGACCTGGCCGTGCCGCGCGGCGCGATCTACGGCTTCCTCGGGCCCAACGGCTCCGGCAAGACCACCACGATCCGGTTGCTGCTCGGCCTGATCCGGCCGACCGCCGGCAGCCACCGGTTGCTGGGCGAGCCGATTCCGCAGGGCGCCGCGCGGGTACTGCCCCGGGTCGGGTCGCTGGTCGAAGGGCCGGCGTTCCACCCGTACCTGTCGGGGCGGGCCAACCTGCTGCGCCTTGACGCCGCCGACCGGACCGTCGAGCCGCGTACCGCCTCCCGGCGGGTCGACGAGGCCCTCGACCGGGTCGGTTTGCTGGCCGCGGCGGGCAAGCGCTTCCGGGTGTACTCGCTGGGTATGCGCCAGCGGCTCGCCCTGGCCGCGGCCATGCTCGCCCCGCGCGAGCTGCTGATCCTGGACGAGCCGACGAACGGGCTCGACCCGCAGGGGACCCGCGAGGTACGCAACCTGATCATGCACCTGGCCGCCGACGGCGCGACGGTGCTGCTGTCGACGCACCTGCTCAGCGAGGTCGAGCAGATCTGCACCCACGTCGGCGTGATGCACCTGGGCCGGCTGGTCGCGCAGGCTCCCCTCGCGGAGTTGCGGGCCGGCTCGGTTCCCCGGGTACGCGTCGACACCGACCGCCCGGACGACGCCGCCGGGGTCCTGCGTGACCTGGGGATGTCCGAAGTGGAGACCGGAACCGAGGCCGCCACGGGGGTCCTCGGCCCGGTGGCGCCGGAGAAGGCCGTCGCCGAACTCGTCCACCAGGGCGTACCGGTGCGCGGGTTCGCCGTCGTCGCACCCGATCTGGAGGAGACGTTCGTGGCGCTGACCGGGGAGGGTTTCGATGTCAGCGGTTGAGACGGCGGTCCCGGTCACGTTGAGCCGGCCGCGGCCGATCAGTCCCCGGTTCCTCCGCTCCGAGCTGTGGCTGATCTTCGGCCGACGGCGGAACTGGGCCGGCATGGCGGTTCTCGCGGCGGTACCGATCATCATCGCGATCTCGGTGAAGGTCTCCTCGTCCGGCGGGGGCGGGGGCGGGGGCGGGGGCGACGGTGGTGGGCCGAACTTCTTCAGCTCGATCACCGACAACGGGCTGTTCGTGGCGCTGGCCGCGCTGACCGTCGAGCTGCCGCTGTTCCTGCCGCTCGCGGTCGCGGCGATCTCGGGGGACGCCATCGCCGGCGAGGCCAACCTGGGGACGCTGCGCTACCTGCTGACCGTGCCGGTCAACCGGACCCGGATGCTGGCCGTCAAGTACACGGCGATTGTGATCTTCGCAGCGGCCGCGACATTGCTGGTGGCGGTGGTCGGCGCCCTGATGGGCCTGGCGCTGTTCGGCGGCGGGTCGGTGACGCTGCTGTCCGGCGCGCAGGCGTCCTTCGGCGAGGGGCTGCTGCGCCTGCTCGGGGTCTGCGGTTACCTCACGATCGGACTGGCCGCGCTCGGGGCGGTCGGGTTGTTCGTGTCGACGCTGACCGAGCAGCCGATCGGGGCGACCATCGCGATCGTGATGGTCAACGTGCTGAGCTTCATCCTCGACACGATCCCGCAGATCAGCTGGTTGCACCCGTACCTGTTCACGCACTACTGGATGAGCTACGGCGACCTGCTGCGCGATCCGGTGTCCTGGTCCGGCGTGCAGCACGGTGCGCTGGCGGCCGCCCTGTACGCGGTGATCTTCTGGACGGCGGCCTGGGCCCGCTTCGGCGGCCGCGACGTCACCAGCTGAACCCGTCGATCTAGGACGATTGGTGGACGGTTTGCCCGTCTCGTCCCACCATTCGTCCTAGATCGACGTGAAAGTGGTTCACCGGTGGCGGGCCAACTTCGGGCGGAACATGGCCGCCGCCTGGTGCAGGTCACGAGCCTGGTCGAGGAACTCCGCCTCGCGCTCGTTCTCCTGGTGTACCGAGAACCCGACCGTCGCGTACGCGAGTGCCGTGATGACCACGCAGGCCAGGATGCTGATCGGCATGAGCAGGACGAACGGGCTGACCCCTTCGACCGCGGTGGTCTCCGGCGCGAGTTTGACCCGGATCGCCGCCATCCCGGTGTAGTGCATGCTGCACACCGCGGCGCCCATCAGCAGCGCCGCCCCGACGGTGGCGCTCGCGCCGCGGATGACCAGCGCGAACCACAGCGCCACGGTCGCCGCCACCACGGCGATACCAACCGACAGCGCGACCGTGTTCCGGTTGAACGACATCACGCCGCCCATCCGGATCGCCGCCATGCCGGTGTAGTGCATCGCCGCCACCCCGAGACCGGTGCACAGCCCGCCGAGCAGGACCTTCCACACCGCCGGCTTGCCCATGCCGACGACGAACAGCCCGAACCCGACGATCAACACGGCGAGGACCAGGCTGAGGACCGTGATCGGCACGTCGTACCGCACGACGGTCGACGGCACGTCGAAACCGATCATCGCCATGAAGTGCATGAGCCAGATCCCGGTACCGCCGATGGCGACCGCGGACAGCGCCAGCCACCGGGCCCGGCTCGCCCCGCTGGATTCGCGCGCCCGGGTGGCCAGTACGAGACCGAGCAGCGAGCCGAGGAACGACATGACGTATGCCAGAACCGGATTGATCCATCCAAACGCGAAGTGGTGTACCTCCGCCACGAAAACCCTCTCCCCCAACCAACGGCGCACGGACGCGGGTGGACCGTGGAGCCCAACGGTGAACCATGTGATTGAGCCACCTTCGGTCATTCGCCGATCGCACATTGTGTGTGAGTTCGCCGAGATAGTTCTCACTACCGGTCCGTTGCCGGCGTGAAACCATCCCAATTCGGGTATCCCCTGACTGGCTATTTCGAGAGGTGGGTCGGGTGATGAGCGGCCGTACGAACGCACGGGGTTTCCTTGACCTACTCCGGCGGATCAAGACCGAGATGAGCGAGGACAACCTGTCGCTGGTCGCGGCCGGCGTCGCGTTCTACGGCATGCTGGCCATCTTCCCGGCGATCATCGCGATGGTGACGGTGTACGCACTGGTCGCCACCCCGGAGCAGATCGAGCACCAGATCCGGCCGTTGCTGAAGACCCTCCCGCCGGGCGCGGCCGACCTCCTGCTGGCGCCGCTCACGTCGGCCGCCAACCACGGCGGTGGCCTGACCATCGGGCTGATCGTGAGCCTCCTCGGCACGCTGTGGGCGGCCGCTGGCGGGGTGTCCGCGCTGATGACCGGCCTCAACGTCATCTACGACGTCCACGAGGGCCGGAACTTCGTCAAGCTCAAGGCCCGCGCGCTGAGCCTCACGCTGGTCGGCATGGTCGCGGCGATCGTGGCTCTGGCACTCGTCGCCGCGTTCCCCGTCGCCCTCCGGCACCTCGGGCTGGACCCGGCCGCGGCGCTCGGCGCCGAGGTACTCCGCTGGGCGGTGCTGGTCGTGCTGATCGCCCTCGCGCTCGGCGCGGTCTACCGGTTCGGGCCGGACCGGCACGACGTGCGGTGGCGCCCGGTCAGCGCCGGCACTGTTGCGGCGCTGGTGGTCTGGGTGCTCGCCTCGATCGGCTTCTCGTTCTACGTGTCCAACTTCAACAGCTACAACAAGGCGTACGGGAGCCTCGCCGCCGTCATCGTGCTGCTGCTGTGGCTGTACCTGTCGGCGTTCGCGGTCCTGCTCGGTGCCGAGATCGACGCCATCCGCGCCGAACGGCATGCCGCGCCCGAGCCGGAGCGCTTCGATTTGGACCGTTTGGCCCAGGAGCCGCCGGGTACGGACTCGGAGAGATACGACGCGAACGGAAGGAGCAGGCATGAGCACCGTCGTCGAGTCCGTTGACGTGGCGGTACCCGTGCGCACCGCCTACAACCAGTGGACCCAGTTCGAACAGTTTCCGCAGTTCATGGATGGCGTGACCGAAATCCGCCAGACCGACCCGACGCACCTGCACTGGGTGGTCGACATGGCCGGCGTGCACCGCGAGTTCGACGCCGAGATCACCGAGCAGCACCCGGACGAGCGGATCGCGTGGACATCGCTCAGCGGGCCGCGGCATGCCGGTGTGGTCACATTCCACCGGTTGGACGAGGCGCACACCCGGGTCACCGCCCAGATGGAGATCGACCCCGAGGGAATGGCCGAGAAGGTCGGCGACAAGACCGGCATGGTGGACCGGCGGGTCAAGGGCGACATGAAGCGGTTCCGCGAGTTCATCGAGGCGCGCGGCCAGGAAACCGGCGCCTGGCGCGGCGACATCTCATAGCTCATTTCATGATCATGAAGGATCCGGAGTGCTATGCGCCCCGGATCCTTCATGATCATGGAGTCACGAGTGCGGCGAGCGCCGCGAGCAGGGCGCTCAGCAGGTCCCGGGTCTGCGGGTCGACCAGGTTGCCGTCGCCATCGAAACGCTGGCCGGCCTGGAAGACCATGAGCTCCGGCTTGCCGACCACGATCGAATCGGTCCACAGGAACGCCTGGCGCAGCGACAGTTGCGCGCGTACCGAGCCGAACGCGCCGGGCGCCGCCCCCATGATCGCGACCGGCTTGCGCTTCAACGGCGACGTCGTGTGCGGCCGGGATGCCCAGTCGATCGCGTTCTTCAGCACCCCGGGCGGCCCGTAGTTGTACTCAGGGGTCGCGATCAGCAACCCGTCGGCGGCCCGCACCCGCGCCCGGAGGTCGACCACCGGCTCGGGTGGCGTCTCGGTATCGAGGTCCGCGTCGTACGGCGGGATCGCCCGCAGCCGCTCGTAGATCTCGATGTCCATGCCGGGCGGCGCCACCTTCTGCGCGGCCCGCAGCAGGGCACTGTTGTACGAGCCGGCGCGCAGGCTGCCGGAGATGCCGAGGATGTTCACAGCGCCGTTTCTACCGGCTCCGTCAAATGCAACGCAGACGGGCGTTCCGCATCATGGAACACCTCGATGTCGACCGGCCGCAGCCGGCTCGCCGTGGCCAGCGGCTCGCCGGTGCCGGTGTTGCGCGCGAATCTGGGGTGCGCTCCCCCGCTGACCTGCACCCGGATCCGGTGCCCCGCACGGAAGCGGTAGGCGGTCGGCCACAGCTCGACGCGTACCGTCCTGGTGTTCCCCGCGACCCGCAGCAGGCCGTCACAGACGTTCCATGACCGGCCCGCGAGGTCCACATCGCACAGTCGCACGAACAGGTCGAAGTGCTCCCCGCTCGCGCGCACGTGGACGGTCGCGGACACCGGCCCGACCGCCGTCACCGGCCGGGCCAGCGGCGCGCTGGTGAAGGTCAGCACGTCCGGCCTTGCCTCCAGCGCGCGGTTGTCCCGCCGGCCGGCCAGGTTGCCCACCAACCGGGCGCCGCCGACCGCCGGTGTCGGGTCGGCCGGATCGTAGCGGAACCTGGCCGGCGCCGCGGATGGTTGCGGTCCGTCCGGCGTGAGGGCGCCGTCTGGCTGGAAGAACCAGTCCACGGTACGGGCGCCAGCCGGCGGCCAGTCGTCCAGCTCCCACCATTCGTCCGCGCCGCCGACATGGATCCGGACCGGGTTCTGGGTGTTTTCCCGGGCGGTTGCGGTGTGCTCGTGGAACCAGGCGACCGATTCGGCGACCGAATGGCGGACCAGGCCGAAGCTGCCGTGCGTCCACGGGCCGATGATCAGCCGCGGTCGGGCGCCGGCCGCCCGGAGCGCCGCGTAGTCACCGAGCTGCCAGGGCAGGAAAATGTCGTGCCAGCCGCCGACCATGAGCACCGGCGCGGTGACCTGGTGCGCGGTGTGGCCGCGTTCGTCCCAGTATTCGCTGCCCGGCCGGTCCAGCCAGGCGCGCAGGAAGGAGATCTCCTCACCGGTCGCCACCAGGTCGGCCTCGCCGAGCGGTAGGTGCGCCAGGCCGCGGTGCAGTTTGGGCTGGCCGCGCCGCAACTCGATGAAGTTCGCCAGCCGAGGCCCGCGTTGCGCGCTGAGCAGCGCGGCCCAGGTGAGCACGGTGTCCAGCGAGAAGGATCCGCCCGCGTACGTCGAGTCGCGGAAATCGGCGGAGGTCACGATCGGGGCCATCGCCTTGAGATCCGGGCCGGCCTCCGCCGCGACGGCCCACTGCGTGAAGCCGACGTAGCTCGGGCCGAACGTACACAGCTCGCCGGTGTACCACGGCTGCCCGCGCAGCCACTCGATCGTGTCCAGGCCGTCGTCGCGCTCGTGGCGCATCGGCTCGAACACCCCGCCGGAGTCGGAAGTTCCCCGGCAGGACTGGAGAATCACCTGAAAGCCTTGCGCGGCAACGGCTCGGGCCAGCAACCGCGGGCGCAGCCCCCGCCCGTACGGGGTGCGGATCAGGATGGTCGGCGCCTTCGGCGGGTCCGGAGCGAACCGGTCGGTCCGGAGCACCACACCGTCCCGCATCGGCACGACGATGCCACGATCCGTGCGTACCCGCCGTGCCCGCGGCGCCGGCAGGCCCAGTACCTTCGCGGCACCCCGACTCACCAGATCCACCGGTTTACGATAGCCGCCCTACCCGGCACCCTCATGTGGCCATACCTGGCACCTCATTTGGACCTGGCACCCCCATTTGGCACAACTTCCCGGAAGTTGTGGCCTCCGACCCCCGTTGAGGCCACGGTTTCCGGGAAGTTGTGCCGATCTCGTGGTGCGGATCTGGTGGTGCCGATCTGGTGGTGCGGCTTTGGCTGGAGCGCCCGGCGGTCAGCGGCCGGCGAGCAGGCGGTTGACGGCGGCGTCGACATCCAGGTGGTCGCTCTCGCGGCCACGCGGAACGGCGACATTGGTACGGCGCAGGAAACGGACCAGGATGCTGCGCGGCACCTCGAACAGAGCGTTACCGTCGGGCGACGACAGCGCGAGCGCGACGAAGTCGCCCCGCGGGCTCGCCCACGGCCACACCCGGACATCGCCGATGCCAGCCGGTTCGTCGAGCCCGGCTACCAGAAGTTCACGGGCGAACGACCAGCTCACCGGCTCGCCGCCGGCGGACTCGGCGTGGAAGAGCACGTGCACCGCGTACGGGTCGTCCGGGTCGTAGCGCAGGCTGGCTCGCACCGGCAACGCCGTCGCGTCCGGCGCGACCAGGCGTAAAGACGTCTCGACCTCGACACTGGTCGGTCGAATGGCACTCATGTCGTACTCCCCCCGGCACCGCTGCGGGGCGAATCCTGCCCCGCCCCTCCCATGGTCAGCCGCTACCTACTGTTACGCTCCGCCATCCGCTGATCTCACCCAGTAGTGGGACGTCGAATCCGTTTAGCCTGAAAAAGAACTGAAATACCGTACAATAACGGGTTCTTTTCAGAGCTGGGATCCGATCGGCGCCGGTTCGCTCAGACGTCGACTCGCTCAGGTAACGTGCGGTGGAGCCGGTAGGTGACGGGCAGGCGAAGGACGGGGGCGCGCAAATGGCGAGTGGAGGGCCGGCAGGCCAACCGCCGCCCCCGACAAGGCAGTCTGATAAACGTTCATTTCGCCCGATTGCAGTATTAATTCGAGACCGTTTTCACGCCACGCCCGGCGGCCGTCTGATTTTCCGGATTCTTGTTGGTTTGCTGGGGCTTGTGCTGGTCACGGTCGGCCTCCTGCTCGTACCGCTTCCCGGGCCCGGCTGGTTCATCGTATTCGCGGGTGTCGCGGTGTGGGCCGTCGAGTTCGCGTGGGCCCGCCGCCTGCTGCACTTCGCCCGCGTCCAACTCCAACGCTGGAACGCATGGCTGCGGAGCCAGCACTGGCTGGTACGCGTACCGTTGCTGCTGGCGCTGTTCGCGGTCATCGCGACCGCGGTGTGGCTGTCCCTCAAGCACGGCCTCGGCATCGATCCGTTCAAACACGTCTTCGGCGCGGACGAGGCAGACGCGTCGAGCATCGACCCGGCCCGGTGACACGCGGGCGACCCGGAATGCGTGCGGCACGGCGGATCAGGTACAGTCGTAGCTCGCCCGGGCGATTAGCTCAGCGGGAGAGCGCTTCGTTCACACCGAAGAGGTCACTGGTTCGATCCCAGTATCGCCCACCGATATTTCCGCAGGTCAGGTGCCCGTTACCGGAGTTCTGGTAACGGGCGTTCCGCGTCTTCCTCATTACTATGGGAGCAAATTGGGAGCACAACATCATCTTCTTGCTCCCTTGTGGAGGGATGCTCCGCACCGGGCGTGCAGCAGGGGCGGACGACGCCCGGCGATCCGTCGCCACCGTGCCGGCGGCGTGATGGTCCTGTGTCGTGTTCGTCATGCGAGCAGGTGCAGGTCGTTCAGGATGGCCTGCTGCAGGCCGCGGTCGTCCTCGCCGGGTCGTCGCGGGGTGCGCCAGGTGCCGGCGGCGAGTCTGTCCGCGAAGGTTTCCAGCGCGTTTCGGGTGCGTACGGCGGTGTCAGCGCTGATAAGGGCGACCTGCTCGGTGCCGGCGCGTTCGATGGCCATGGCCCATTCGGTCACGGCCGCCGCGGCGGTTTCGATCAGCGCCGCCGCCTGCTGGGCGTCGTGGGCGCTGTTGGTGGCGGCCCAGCAGGCGACCTGCCCGAGGGCGGCGGTGATCCGGGCCGCGCTGAGTACGGGCAGCAGCAGGGGTGACGCGGCGTCGATGGCGGCGTGCAGCCGGTCGGCGCCGTCGGCGAGGACGTCGACGAGCCTGTCGATGGCGGTGTCGTCGAGGTAGGTGCGCAGGGCGTGCCGGTCGCTGATGCGCATGACGTCGGCGACGGCCCGGATCCGTTGGGCGAGGAACGTTTCGGCGGCGCCGTCGCGCAGGTGCAGGCCGCGTTCGGCGCACCGCTCACGCAGCCGCGCGGCGTGGGTGCGGAATTCGCTGCCGGTGTTGATGCTGGGCATGGTGACTGGCTCCTCGTGGTGTCCGTGCGGGAGACGGGTTGTCGGGATGAGGCCGGTCTGGGTGCTCATGCCGCCTCGCCCGCCTCGCCGGCTTTACCGGTCGACCGGTCGTGGTGGTCGCCGGTGGGCCGGTTTGGTTGGGTGGCTTCCCACCGCTGTTGGAGGGCGTCGGTGAGGCGCTGTCGCATGACGGGGGTGACGTGGCTGTAGATGCCACGCACGCCGCCGAGGCGGTGGCCCAGCCGCCGGGCCTGGGCGATCTCGGGGATGCCGTCTTCGATCAGCCAGGTCTTGTGGGTGTGGCGTAGGTCGTGAAAGTGCATCCCTTCCAGGATCGGCGGGATGCCCCGGCCGGGATCGCCGGCGACGGCGGGAGTCCAGGCGCGGCGGTTGAAGTTGGACCGGCGTTGGAAGCCGCCGCGGGCGCCGGGGAACACCATCGGGTGATCGTGCCCATCCAGCGCGGTCTCTGAGCCGGGCGGTCAGGAACGGCGGCAGGTCGACGGTCCGGACCGAGTCCGCGGTCTTGGGCGGGCCGAGGTAGAGCTTCCCGCCGACCTCGTGCAGCGCGCCGACCTCGGGGTGCACGTAGATCGTGCCCTTCTGAAGGTTGACGTTGTCGCGGTCCAGTCCGGACAGTTCACCCCACCGCATGCCGGTGTAGGCCGCGGTGATCACCATCAACTCGTCGACCGGGCGACGCATCCAGGCCGCGATCGCGGCGACCTGCTCGGTGCTGGCGTGCGGACGTTCCGGCCGGCCGCCGGTGTTCACGCGCACGCCGCGGCAGGGGTTGAACGGGATCCGCCGGTCCTCGACGGCCTCCTGCAGCACCACGGACAGCACTGTGATCACGTCGGCGGCGGACCGTGGCGCCAGCTTCTGGCGCAGCTCGATCTCCACCACGTCCAGGTAGGCGGTTTCGATTTCCCAACGCCGGTGGTAGAGGGTGACCAGGGCGGATGTCGGATAACGGCGGTGGTCGAGCAGGGTGGTGGCCAGCCGGTAGCAGCCGGTGTGGCGCCCGGCCGTGGTGGCAATGGTGATCTCGCATTGCACGACGCGGACCCGGGTGTCACCGATCTGGGACAGGAACGACCCGTCCGGGTAGTGACGCAGCACCGGCAGCCGCCGGCGGCTTTGCAGTCGGACCAGCAGGTGCGCCTGCGTGGCGGCCAGGTGGGCGATCAACTTGGCGTCGTCGAAGCCGCGGTCGAGCAGCACGATCATCCCCGAGTGCAGGCTGCGGGAAAGCCGCCGGGCGTACCCGTTCTCCCCGGTACTGGTCGGGCCGAACACCGCGTCGACGACGCTGCGGGTGCCGCAGGCTACCAGCGCCACCATGCGCAGCAGCGGATAGCCGGTGCCGCCGTGGTTGCCGGCCTGCTTGGTGTACCCCGTGAGGCTCCTCGCCCCGTCCGGCACGGTCAGGACGGTGCCGTCGATCGCGCAGACCAGCAGTCCGCACCAGCGCACCGACCCGGCTGCCGTCACCGCGGCGCCACGCAGCAGGTCGAACAGCCACCGCAGCGGCCCGACACCGAGCCGGACACGGGCCTGCCACAGCACGTTGCTACTCGGGTCGGGCAACGGCAGGCCAGCCAACCCGGCGGTCAGCTTGTGCCACACCTGCCGATAACCGAGTTCCGCGAACAGGCACCCTGCCAGCAGCACATACACCACCACCCGGGCCGGCAGCAAGCGAACCCGCCGCGAACCCGACCCGGTCGCGGCCAACGCCTCATCGACCATCTCGAACGGCACGAACCGGGTCAGCTCACCCAGATGCCCAGGCGCGAACACCCCCGCCGCCACCCTGATCGTCCTGGTGATGACACACTGGTCCTCCAACGGGACTCCTCATGATCGGTTCTCTTGGTCGAAGCCAGATCATCGATGAGTCCCGTTGCCCCACGTGGGACCAACACGCCCTTGACACACCCAACCCGGGCGTTAAAGATCTTTCGTGATCAGGTTGTGGTGATTTGGAGGCCGGTGTGGGCCAGGAATGACCACAGCAAGGTGGGGTTGCGACGGATACGGGCGAGAGCGCGGCGGGTGGTGTGCCACAGGTCGGTGATGTCGGTGGCGGCGTAGTTGGCTAGGTCTTTGCCTTTGATCGCTGACCAGAGGGGTTCGACGGGATTGAGCTCGGGCGCGTAGCCGGGCAGTGCGACGGCCTGGAGCCAGTCGCGCTGGTCGGCGAGCCAGGTCTTCATGGCGGTGCTGCGGTGGGCGGGCAGCCCGTCCCAGACGAGGGTCACCGGCGCGTGGTCGAGCACGGTTGGTAGGCGTTGCAGCGCTTGGATGAGGGTGGCGGTGGTGTAGGCGCCGGTGGTGTGGTCGGTCAGCAGCCGCACCCGGCGCCCGTCGGGGTGGTAGCAGACGAACGCCGCGACGCTGAGCTGATCGCCGCGCCGCCAGTGGTGGTACAGGATCGGGGTCTGCCCGCGGGGCGCCCAGGTGGTACGCACCGGTGGGATCAGGTTCAGGCCGGACTCGTCGGCGCAGCAGATCCATGCCCCGCGGGCTCGGGCGGTTCCACGAGTTGGGTCCAGGTGTGTCCACGCCACGCGTCGATGGCCGCCTCGTCGCGTTCGAGGGCACGGCGGGCCGGTTTCTGCACGCTGAACCCCATCCGGTGCAGCAGGCTCCACACCACCGACGGGTACCGGTAGAGCACCCCGAACCGGCGGCGGATCACCGCCGCGACCCGCGCGAGGGTCCACCCACCGTCGAACCCGCACGCCGTCGGGTCGGCCTTGACGATCTCAGCCAACTCCGCCTGCTGCGCCTGGTCCAGCAGCGGCGGATGCCCGGGCTGCCCCCGGCTGCGCAACCCGTCAGCACCAGCGGCCAACCAACGCTGGCGCCACTTCCACACCGCCGCGGGCGTGACCGCCAACCGGCGGGCGATCTCCGCCTGCGGCACCCCCTCGGCGAACCACGCCGCGGCGGCCAACCGCCGCGCCTCGGCCTGCTCACGCTCGGCCTTCGAGTACCCCTGTGCCATACCACCACCGTTGACCAGCACAGACTCGAATCGCCTCACCCAACCAGGATGAACCCGATCACGAAAGATCTTTAACTACGCGGCCTTGGCACTAGCCCGGGCAGCGCACCTGTGCCGCGCTCAGCAGAGACCAATGACGACAAGGGGCACGGCGAGGACAAACAGCCCGTCTCGAATCCGCTAAACGCCCACTCGATACGCGGGTACGCACCGACGTAGTCATGCCGGTCGACCACGGCGCCGACCGCACCGGCCAACACAGGTATCGCCAGCAGCGACCAGTACGTAGCGCAGTTGTGCTCAGCGTCACCGCGACGACCACGAGCACCGCCGAGGCGATGCCGGCGTAGGCGAGCGCGATCGATCTCAGCCGTCGCAGCATCTTCACGGGGTGGGGCCCCGCGCACGCGAAGCAGCCAACCGCCTGGCTGACGTCGATGAACGGGATGGGGGCCGTGCTCACCACTGCGCAGTCCGGCGACCTCGGCACCCTCGGCTACGTCGCCCGGACCAGCGGCCTCGACGTCGATGCCCGCCGGGACCACCCCACCGGCATCCGCACCGACGACGGCACGCATCTGGGTGACCTGCTCACCGTCCCCACCCACACCGGCGGTGACGTCCTGGCCCGGTTCCAGCAACGCGCCGCCGAGATCGACGTCTCCCTCGCCGTCCTGGACACTCTGGTCCGTACCGTCACGCCCGGCACCATCACCGGCTGGCCCACCGCCGATGCCACGCCCCCGCCGGCCGCGAAGCTGGCCTGGCAGCGTCCGGCGTGGGCATCGTGGAGGGCTGGCGCGGCACCATCGCGCACCGTGTCGAGATCGGCGCCGACCAGCGCCTGACCCGGGTCAAGGTCGTCGACCCGTCGTTCTTCAACTGGCCCGCCCTCCCCGTCGCCCTGGCCGGGACCATCGTGCCCGACTTTCCCTTGGTCAATAAGAGCTTCAACCTGTCCTACGCCGGCAACGACATGTAGGCAACACGGTGTGGCCCCGCAACCGGCGGTGCGGGGCCACACATGTGCAGGTGTACCTGCACTACGACCCGTACACCCAGGAGCGCCGACACTCGACGCCGGGTCGCTGCCGTGGCAGCGCATGGACTTTCCTCATGCTGCTACCGCAAGATCAGCGGATCATGATCGAGATCGACGGGAAGCACTACGACGCCGACGATGCGCGAGAGGCCCAGCTCCGGCTGTGCCGCTAGCTGTAGCGGCCTCATGTCGACGGGTTGCCCGGCCCTGCGCGAGCCAGGCCGGCGCTGTGCGAGCGGCAGCGTGCGTTCTCGTCAACGCCGCAGTTGCCGGTCGCCCCGGTGCGGGCGCTACGCGGTCTCAAGTCCGCGGACGATGGTGTCCAGACCGGTGGTAAACCGTTCGTCGCGATTGTTGCGCCAGACATGTTCGCCGAGCGTGACCAGGGTGGGGAACCGGTCGACCGGCAATGACCGTAGGAACGTGTGAAGCCTGTTTCTGGTTGCGGCGTCCTGGACCCGCTGCTCGTTGACGGACGTGGGGCTGCTGAGCGCGAAACCGAGGGTGTAGTCGTAGATAAGGCAGAAGGCCAAGCCGGCTTCTCGTTCGGGTAGGCCGGCCGTCTGCAGGGCTGCGAGGAACGCCTCGGCGAGCGCAAGGGAGTGAGGCCCGAGTGGATCGCGGGTCTTGAGCAGTCCAGCGATGCCTGGGTGGTTCTCAAGGACTGTTCGCAGCCGGTGCGCGAGCACCTTGACTCGGTCGGTCCAGGCGAGACGGTGATCGACCGTGCAGTCGACCTCGGCCAGCACTCCATCGAGGACGAGGTCGTGGAGTTGTTCTTTGTTGCGCACGTGGCGATACAGCGCCCCGGGTACCACTCCTAGCCGTGTGGCCAGGGCGCGCATGGTCAACGCGTCCACGCCGTCGGTGCCGATGACCGCGAGGGCCTCGGTGACGACGTCTTCGCGGGTGAGCGTGCGGCGACGGCTCTCGTCACCGGTTGGCGGGATGAACCACAGTGGGCGCGAGTCGGCATCGTCGGCGGCTGCCGCTTGTCGTTGCGCCATGGTCGACTCCTGGACAGGTTGACTGTGAACGCCGTTCACTGTAGTGTAAACGGTGTAGCTCGGAAGTGAATGTCGTTCTCTTAGTCGTTTTCTTGCCGGGTCGCCGGACCGCCGGTCCGGCCAGATGCAAGGGAGGACGACATGACAGTCGTTACAGGCTGGGACGTGTTCGAAGACCTGCGCGACGCGCAGGACGAAATGCTGCGATTGAACAGGTCGCGCGCTCAGAGGGCCAGCCAGCTCAGCCAGTTCAGCCGGTATTACGACAGCACCACCAAGGCGGCGTGGATGCCGTCGGTGGACATTACCGAACGCAAGGACGCCTACCTGGTAGCGGTCGAATTACCCGGCGTCGGCATCGACAACCTGGACATCACATTCCAGGACGGCTTGATGACGATCCAGGGCGAACGGCTCGACATGCACGATTCGTCGGCGGAGAAGGTACATCGAGTCGAGCACCGCTACGGCCCGTTCCTTCGTTCGATCACCCTGCCCAGTCATGTCATGGCGGAGGAGATCGAGGCCTCGACCCAGGACGGTGTGCTGCAGATCCTGGTACCCAAGTCGCCCGAGGTGCACGCCAGACGCATCCAGGTACGCGCTAGCCAGAAACAGGCTCAGCCGATACTGGAGGCAGAAGGCGAGACCAGCGGCTGACAACCGCCAACCGGGTGAAAGAACAGGTGTGTCCCGCCGCCAGCGCTGAACGTAGCGGTGGCGGCGGGACACGCCTGTCTACACCGCCGTGGTTCAACCGGCGAATTCTTCCGGTACTAGATCACCAAGTCGTACGACACCAGGCCCTGACTCGGGCGGCCGCCCTGGCCGCGAAACGTGCGTTCTGACCTTCCGTGAGGTGGAGTGATCGGTTGGGCATGGCCCGTGCATGCCTGCCCGGCGTATGATCAATAGACGATCGGCTTGTCCACGCCGACGCTTTCGGTCAGCGTTCGCGCTGGCGTACCTTCGCCGCCCGGACCCTGCGGTCAGACCAGCGATCTCCGGCGCTCCAGCCGAGCCGCCGACCTTGCCGGCACATCCGCGGCGTATCCCCGCAGAGGGCGTTGACCACCATGACCGTTCTCACTACGCCACCTGTGCTCATCACCACGGCCTATCCTGCCGAAACGACCACACCGCCGGCCAGCCATGCCGGGCGCGACGCCCCGGCCGTCGCCACCGTTGCCACTGTCACTTCCTCGCAGACCCGGTCTTGCCGCACCCAACCGGCCGGCATCGACCGGACGCTCACCGAACAGCTTCTGCGTCAACGCGACCGGCTGCCCGCCGGGCATCCCGACCGGGCCGCAATCCAGGCCCGGGTCATCGAGGCCAACCTGCCGCTGGCCCACCACCTGGCCCGCCGCTACACCGGACGCGGTGAATCCCTCGACGACCTGGCCCAGGTCGCCGCCCTCGCCCTGGTCAAGGCCGTCGACGGCTACGACCCCAACCGGCAGACCGCATTCACCAGCTACGCCGTGCCGAGCATCCTCGGCGCCCTCAAACGGCATTTCCGTGACGCCGCCTGGGATGTGCGGGTACCCCGCTCGGTCCAGGAACTGTCCCACGCCGTGGCTACCGCCACGGCCGAGCTCAGCCAACAACTGGGCCGCTCTCCCACCACCGCCGACCTCGCCGACCACCTGAACGTCGCCGTCCACGACGTCGTGGTCGCCATCGGCGCCACGCAGTCCTACCACCTGGCGTCTCTGCACACCTCGCCTCTCGGCACGCACAGCGCCGACAGTGCCGACCTCATCGACCTCATCGACCTCGTCGGCGACCTCGACCCCCGCTACGCGCGGGTGGACGACCACCTGCTACTCCGACCCCTGTTCGCCGCCCTGCCCCTGCGGGAACGCCGCATCCTCACCATGCGGTTCTTCCGCGACATGAGCCAGGCCCAGATCGCCGCCGAGATCGGCGTTTCCCAGATGCACGTGTCCCGGCTGCTGACGCAGTCGCTGGTCCGGCTACGTGCCGGGATGCTGCGCTGAACCTTCTGACCGGGCAGGTGCGAGGACCGGTGCCGGCACGGGTGTACCGGTCGACGCCGCGCTCGCGGGCCCTGGGAGTGTCACCGCGCTGCGAAGATCCGTACGGGGCTGCCCACCGCTCGTCTGCATGACCGTCGGCCACATACGTTCGGTCGGTGTTTCAGTGACATCAGCAGGGCCGGCTGTCCGGTGTGGGAGGCGTCGGCAGACTTGATCCGCATCTTCGCCAGTCAACACATACGTTGGTTGGTATTTGTCGTGGAGGCTTGCCATGTCTACCTGGCGCGCGCGTGCCTTGGGCTCCTACGAACGTGCCGCGGACCGCGGCGACGATCGGCCGGCGCAACCCTCGCCGCCGGAGCTGTCGATGGACCCGCGGGCAGCTACGCCGGTGGCGCAGGCTGAGGAGAGTGTGATCACGTCCGCGATCTACCGCGACGGTGTCCGCGTCGAGGCCCCGCCGACCCTGGCCGAGACCTACCAGCGGCTGCGGGAGCAGCCGGGCGCGATGGCATGGATCGGGTTGTATCGGCCGGCCGAGGCGCAGCTGCTGGCGGTGGCGGCGGAGTTCGGGCTGCACGAGCTGGCGGTGGAGGACGCCATCGTCGCCCACCAGCGGCCCAAGCTGGAACGCTACGGGCACACCCTGTTCGTGGTCCTACGCGCGGCCCGCTACCTGGATGAGATCGAAGAGGTCGACTTCGGGGAGATCCACCTGTTCGTCGGCCCGAACTTCGTGCTCACCGTCCGGCACGGCCCGGCCCCCGACCTGGCCGCTGTGCGCCACCGGATGGAAGACGACCCGGAGCTGTTGCGCCGCGGCCCGGAAGCCGTCCTGTACGCGATCCTGGACACCGTGGTGGACGGCTACGCTCCCGTGATCGCCGGGCTGCAAAACGACATCGACGAGATCGAGACGCAGGTCTTCGGCGGCGACCCCAAGGTGTCCCGACGCATCTACGAGCTGTCCCGAGAGGTGATCGAATTCCAACGGGCAGCCCGCCCCCTGCTGGACATCCTGCTGGGCCTGTCCGCCGGGTTCGACAAGTACGGCACCGACGAAGAGCTGCGTCGCTACCTGGGCGACGTGGCCGACCACGCCACCACCGCGGCCGAACGCGTCGACGTCTTCCGCCAGACCCTCGCCGACATCCTCACCCTCAACGCCACCCTGGTCTCCCAGGCGCAAAACGAGGACGTCCAGCACCTCACCGAGGCCAGCTACGCGCAGAACGAACAGATCAAAAGGATTTCCTCGTGGGCGGCGATCCTGTTCGCACCCACCCTCATCGGCACCGTCTACGGCATGAACTTCGACCACATGCCTGAGCTGCACTGGATCCTCGGCTACCCGTTCGCGCTGGTCCTGATGGCCCTTGTCTGCGTCGGGCTGTACGTGGTCTTCAAGCGCCGCGGCTGGCTGTAACCATCGAACCGGTGCTCGGGATCGCTACGTCGTGACGCCGGTCATCCTCGCAACGCCAGCAACCACAACGTTTCGTGGCGGCTGACGGCCGTCTGCTGACTGCCTGCTGACGGTCAGGGTGCCCCGGGGTCATGTTGGGCACCGTGCTCGGAGTGGCCCTCGACGCTGGCGGGGTGGGCTGGGCTGCATGCACGGCGTGCTCACCGCACCAGCACGCTCCCCTCGAGACAGGCGAGTACCGGCAGGAAGGTGCCCGCCGGCTCGGTGGACCACGCGATCTCCTCGGCGCGATCGACACCACGAATCGCCGATCATGATGAAACCCGCCCAGCCGGCCGCCAGCAGCCCGCCGGTCACGGCGATCTTCGCTGCGTAGTAGCCGGCGATCCAGCAGGCCGGCGGCCTTGACTAGGCGCATCAGATCGGCGAAGTCACTGCCGCGGGCCGTTACACCGCCGGTCGCCGTGTCGCTTGCGGCGCCGGGTTCGGAGTAGATGGTAGGCGCTCCCGATGCCGCCACACTTGACCTCCCGGGGTGCGCATCGCGATCATGGTGGTGATGCGTCGCCCGGGGCCGGGGGCCGACCGTTACTACTCCGCCGTCGCCGTTCGCGTCGTCCACGCGACAAGGCGGCGGCCTAGATGGCTGGCCGTACTCAACATCGACGCTAACACCGGCCGCCAACCCGCGCGAGCCAGACGAGCCGCCGCAGCGGCACGGTCCGTGTCGCCACACCGCCGACCAGGCTCATCAGGGCGTTCTGCAAGCGTCGTGAACGACAGCGCTGGCATCGTCGCCTGTCCGGGTCGCGCTGGCATCGGACGCACAGCGAACCCCGCAGACGCTGCCGTGAGGCGATACCTGCCTCTGTCGGCTCCGTCGCTTGCGCACCCCAACCCGCGGGCACTGTCGGAGGTCACGGACCCGGGCCGCACGATTTCGCCGCCACCCGGGCCGCTGCGCGGGTCAGCCGAGCAGCGCCGACCTGTGTGGCCGCCGTGCGATGGGATTTCCGCCAGGACTCCCTCACCGCCGGGGCAGGCTAATCGCTACTGACCCAGCGGCCGCGTCCCGGGCGGGGACTCGCGCTGAAGCGCGAGACAGCCGACGACGTTGGCGTACGGGTTGCCTTGCCCAACCGGGTGCCGCTGAACGGTTCTGCCGTGCCTACCTTGGGCGCTGCGGCCCATACGCCGACAGGCGAACGGGCGTGCGACCGCCTGGAACCATTGCACCGTGCGATAACCGCCCAGTGGATCGAACCAGGCCGGTCGTCGTGGACGAGCGGGTCGGCCACCGAGACATCGTCACCTCATGAAGGCTGTGGGCCGGCTATCCGGATAGCCGGCCCACAGCCCGTTGTGCCTGCCGCGCCAGCGCTATCTACGCCCGCCGCCAGCGACGACCGCGTCCCCGGACACGGCTGGGGCGGCGGCGACCCCGGACGGCGCCGAACAGCAGGAACAGCACCACAGCGCCGACGATCGCGGTGACCCATGTGCTCAGGTTGAAGAACGTGTTCAGCGTCTGTACCCCGAATACCTCCTTGGCGATGAACCCGCCGAGCAAGGCACCAATGATTCCGACAACGGTGGCCAGCAGCAGGCCGGTCCTCTTTCCGGTGAGGTGTTCGGCGATGAGGCCGGCGACGGCACCGAGCACGATCCAGGCGACAACGCCCATAATGCTCTCCTCGCTAACGGGCCGATCTCCCGAAGCCGGGGTGACCCACCCGTAGCATGCCCAAACGACTGATCCATAAACGTAAGCGCATGTATGACATGCCTTCCTATACGGTCACAGACCCGGCACGACGGGGCACCCCAGGTCACCCTGGTCGCGGTGGGGCACCTCGCGTGCGGGGCGGGCGGCGAGGTCGGTGACCTTGCCGGCGGTGCCGGTCGCGGTCAGCGCCGCGGCGAACAGGACGAGCTGGTTGACCACGTTGAGAAACACGAGGAGCCCGACGGCGCCGGCGACGACCTGGTAGGTGGGGTTCGCCTCGGTGCGCTGCACGTAGAGCCGGCCGAGAGTCTTGAGCAGTTCCAGGCCGGCGGCCACAAGTAGGGCGGGGCCGAGCACCCGGCGTAGCCGCATCCGCAGCCGTGGAAGACCGGTGAGCACGGCGATCGACAGCAGCGTGTTCACGCCGACGCCCAGCACGAGCCCGACCATGGCGAGTAGCCACCGGGCCGGTGCGGCACTGGTGCCCGCGGCGTGGACCAGCCCGCTCGCCAGGGCGGTGGTCGCGAACGCCACCGCGAGCGAGGCGGCCAGCAGCAGGCCGAGCCCGACCAGCACAAGCAGGTCGAGGAGCACGCGGACGAAGAAGTTGCCCGGGTACTCGTGCAGTCCCCAGACCTTGCGGATGGAGGAGCGTAGCGCGTCCACCCAGAACCATCCGGTAATCGGCAGGCCGATGAACGCGATCACGCCGGCGGTGCCCCGGGCGTCGCGCAAAGCATGCACATCCAGGCGGGGCAGGTTCTGCGCGAGGTAGCGCTGCACCGAACGCAGCACCGCCGGATCGTCCAAGAGGAACCCGAAGATCGCGAAGCCCAGCAACGCGAGCGCGAACGTAGCGAAGAATGCGTAGTAGGTGACCGCGGCTGCCAGCCGGCCACCGTCGGCCTCGTCGTAACGCACCCCAGCACGAACCAGATGATCGAGCCAACCGTGACGGCGGCGGGCCCGCCGCCACGCGGCCGCGACCCGCTCGGTGAACCGCGCGGCCGTCACGCCAGCAGCAATACCCGGTATCCGGTCTGGTTACGCACACAGCCGGCCCCAGCAGCCACCGAAGGTAGGCAAACGCGACCGGCCACGGGCTGGCAGCGAAGCATGTGACGCGGCGAGCTATCCCGGTACTGCCGTCACCTGCCGCCGACGAGCTGCTATCCGGTCCGGCAGCTCAGGGAAGTCCGGCAGCGAGGAAATGTTGGGCCCCTTGACCAATTCCTGCCTGGCGGCCTCCTCGGGCAGCAGCGGGGCCACCAGCATCGCGGTGTTCACCGATGCCTTCTGCGGCAACTTGAGCTGCGGGTAGGCCAGGCCGAGCTTGTCGGCCAGGTCGCGAGGGTCCGTGATCACTCCGGTGAGCGCGGCCGCCGCCGCGGTCTCCGGCGAGCACAGCCACACCGCGTCCTGGTTGGTGCCGGAGCGGCCCGGGGAAGTTGCGGGGGAAAGTGCGCAGCGAGTTGCGCCCGCCGGCCGGTGCCTGTCCCATCCCGATGCAGCCCATGCACCCGGCCTGGTGGATGCGGGCACCGGCCGCGATGAGGTCGAACGTCGCGCCCATCCGGGTCAGGTCGGCGAAGGTCTGCCGAGACGACGGGTTGACGTCGAAGCTGACCGCATCGCTGGTCTGCCGCCCCTTGAGCATCGCCGCGGCGATCGCGTAGTCGCGCAGCCCGGGGTTCGCCGAGGAGCCGATGACCACCTGGCTGACCTCCTGCCCGGCGACCTCGCGTACCGCCACCACATTGCCGGGTTAGGACGGCCTGGCGATCAGCGGCTGCAGCGTGGACAGGTCGATCTCGTCGGTGACGTCGTAGCCGGCGTCCTCATCGGCGATCAACTCGGTGAAGTCGTCGCCGCGGTCCTCCGCCCGCAGGAACGCGCGCACCGCATCGTCGGCGGGGAACACCGTGGTGGTCGCGCCCAGTTCGGCTCCCATGTTGGCGATGACGTGGCGGTCCATCGCGGACAGTTGCTCCAGCCCCGGGCCGTGGTACTCGATGATCCGGTTCAGCCCACCCTTGACGCCGTGGCGGCGCAGCATCTCCAGGATCACGTCCTTGGCCGAGCACCACGGCGGCAGCTCACCGGTGAGCCGCACGCCCCAGATCCGCGGCATCACGATGTACAGCGGCTGGCCGGCGATCGCCAGCGCCACCTCCAGACGCCGACGCCGATGGCGCGCATGCCCAGCGAACCGGCGGCGCAGGTGTGCGAGTCCGACCCGACCATGCTCTTGCCGGGTTTGCCGAAGCGCTGCATGTGCGTGGGGTGAGAGACGCCGTTGCCGGGTTTGGAAAACCACAGGCCGAAGCGGCGGGCAGCGGACTGAAGGAACAGGTGGTCCTTGGCGTTCTTCTCGTCGGCCTGCAGCAAATTGTGGTCGACATACTGCACGCTGACCTCCGTGCGCGCCCGGTCCAGGCCCAACGCCTCCAACTCCAGCATGACCAGGGTGCCGGTGGCATCTTGGGTCAGGGTCTGGTCGACCCGAATGCCGATCTCCCGGCCCGCGACCATCTCGCCGCTGACCAGGTGTGCGTCGATGAGCTGCTGCACAACGCTGCGTCCCATTCGTTGCCCTCCCCCAGGCGACCCGGTCGATCAAGGCGACGCGACCGCCGTGCTCGACGGCGCATCGCCTCGATCGAACCAGCCGCTACAGGTACTGGCCCGTCGCGTCGCTATCCGTCTTCGACACCCGCACGGACACCACATTGGCGAGGTTGACGACCACGCCACTCTCACCAGCCTCACGGTTGTACCGCGCCCGGACCAGGACCAGGCTGCGCCGCTCGTCCAGGGCACGAGTGATCGCCTCGAGCGCCTCCGCTTCCCCGCCAAAGTCCGCGCTCAGCACGGAGACGTCCTCACCTCCCACCGGATGGAATCGAATGATCAGCTCAACGTTGTCCACCATGATCCGTCCCCTCCGCTGGAAGCCCGGCGCTCTGCGCCGATGCCCAACCGCGCCAAACGCCTGCCACCTTTGCGATCGTCTCTACCGTCCGTCGCGTTCGCTGGTCAGCATGGCGACACCACACCGACCGGCATGAACGCCTTGGGCGCCGGGGGCAGATCAGTGTCCGCCGAATAGCACAGTGATCAGCAGGGGTAGGAGCAGGGCGAGGACCAGCAGCAGTCCGCAGACCCGGCCGGCGCGGCGACGAAGGGCTCGCCTGGCCCATCCGCGGTATCTGCTGGGTGCATTGGGGCCCGCGTGAGGCGCGGACCGCTGTGCGGTGGAGATCGCGGTCATTGCCATGGCGTTCTCCTCCCTGGTTGTTGGGCTGGTTGCTAGGTAGGCCGGCAGTCGATCGCGTTGGCGAAGAAGTTGTTCGGTGGTCACCGACGTGTCGATGCCGACGTTGGCCGGGGCCTGCCCCGCTCGGACAGGGCGGGGGGCGGCCGGTCGTGGTCGGCTGCCCCGGGCGGGGCGCGGCCGGCGGCGTTTGGATTCGGTCGGGCGCGTTGCGACGGATCACAGCGGGCTCGTCGCGAACAGTTGGCTCGGTGAGAACGGTCATGGTTGCCCACGCCCCTTTACGGGACACGTCGCGGTTGTGTCGGCTAGGACGGCACCTGCGTTGGAGCGCCCGGGAATTGCTGGTCGCAACCCGCGGGGTCCGGACGGCGAAAGTGTGTCAGCGCGGACGCTGGCCGCTGCGTCGGCGTGTGCAGCCGATCTCACCACCAACTCTACGCCGTTGAAGGGAAAACGCCAGGTGGGCACCGTCTCGTAGGTGAGGTTCCCCCGCGTCGTGGCAGCGGACAGGTCCTGGGCGACCGCTGCCGGAGTGTTCGGGGCTGGACCGATTCACCTCGAGCCCCGGCAATTGGGTAATAACCGGCTGTTTGACCGTCAGTCCTGCTCGCCGACTTGGTTGTCGAGCAGCACAGATAGCTCGTGGGCAAGCACGCCCAGGCTTTCGCCGCGATAGACACCTGCCATCTCGTCGAGCAGCCGGGCTACCACCGCAGCCTGCGGGGCCGTCAGCAGCGCGTGTCCGGTCGAGCGGCCGGCTTCGGTGAGTTGAGCCCGCAGACGCACGGCATACTCGTCGCGGTTGAGCGGGTTACCGGCCCCGTCCCGGACCGTCGCCGTCGGGCGCGGCGCGAGCACGCCGGCAGCCGCGGCGATGCTGAACTCGGCGTGCTCGGGACAGTAGTCGGTTTGGCGGAGCGGGTCGCACGTCCAGCCGACCGCGTGATCACGAGCCCAGGACCGGGCATCGGCGTCACTGCGCCACCGCTCGGCAGCCGGCGGCTCCAACTGGACCGGACATCCCGCCACGTCGCAACTGAGCACCACCCGGCGCAGCGTGCCCCCTCCGCTGGACAGGTGAATGCTCACCGCTGCCTCCCGTAGTGCGTCAGATGGGCTCGGTTCCGTCTACGACGGCGCGGGCCAGCTCGGACAGTCGCCGGTTGTTGGTGCGGGCGGTGCCGCGCAGCAGGGCGAATGAGGCGTCCATGTCGACGTGGCGGCGTTCGGCGATGACGCCTTTGGCCTGTTCGATGACGACCCGGCTGTTCAGAGCGGTCTGCAGCTGCTCGGCCACTGTTTGCCGGTCGTGGATGGCGCGTGCCTGCAGCAGCCCGATGGTGGCGACGTCGGCCATGGCCTGCCCCAGCCGGATCGTGTCGTCGGCGAGCGCGCCGGGTCGGGTGCCGAACAGGTTGAGCGCGCCGATCACGGTGGCACGTAGCCGCATCGGCAGGGCATGAACCGAGGCGAAGCCACTTTGGCGGGCTTGCGCGACGAAGCGTGGCCAGCGGTTGGCGGCGGTGGACAGGTCGGCGACGGCGACCGGCCGGCCGGTGTGGAAGCATTCGGGGCACGGGCCCTGGTCGGTCTGTGACTGGAGGAGCTCCAGCAGCCTGGTCTGTTCGGTGGAGGCGGCCACCACCCGCAGCGCGCCGCGCTGGTCGGTCAGAAGCACCCCGGCCGCCGACACGCCGAGGACGTCGGCACAGCGGACGGTCACCCGGTGCAGAAAGTCCATCACGTCGAAGTCGTCGACAAGGGTGTCGGCCAGTTCGACGAACGCCTCGGCCAACTGTTGTTCACTCACGGTCGCTCTCCCTCGTCACAGGATAGTCCTCGATACGAGGGCCAGCTGAGGCGGCCACCGTCGCGGCCGCGCTGTCGGGCGGAATCATTGCTCATCGTGGCCCCCGCCCGGCGGATCGGGTTCGAAGCGTAGCCGCCGTTCGACCACGTCGCGGGCCACGTCGCCCAGCCGCCGGCCCTCGGCGAAGGCATAGGCTCGCAGCCGGGCGAACGCGGCCTCCACGCTGACTCCCAGTTGGACCAGGATCATGCCGGTGGCCTGGTGCACCTGAACCTGGTGGGCGGTCGGATCGTCGCGCTGCCAGGCCAGGTCGGCAGTGTCCGGCTGGGTACCCGCCGCACCGTCGAGCAGCAACATGCCCGCGGTATCGGCGAACGCCAACGCGTCAGCCAGCTCGTGCGGGCTCAACGGACCGGGCCGGCGGCGGTACAGGTCCAGCACCCCCACCCGGATCGCGCCGACCTGCAGCGGCAACGCGAACACCGCCCGCGCCCCGCTATCCAACGCGGCCGGAGTGAACACCGGCCAACGCGCTGCACAGTCCGGCGACTGCAGGTCTGCGACCGGCTGACCGCCGGGTAGCGGTGGTCAGCCGATCGTAGCGGCGGCGCCGCGCTTGGCCATTTCCTCCGGCGAGACATCCTCGATGCGGGTGGCGACGCTCCACCGGTGGCCGAACGGGTCCTCGAACTGTCCTGCGCGGTCGCCATAGAACTGGTCCCTGACGGGACGTCGGACGGTGGCGCCCGCGTCGATCGCACGCCTGAAGACACCGTCGACATCCTCGACGTAGACACTGATCGTGACCGGCGTGCCGCCGACGCTCTTGGGCGCTCGGATGTCCATCTCCGGGTACTCGTCGGAAAGCATGATCACAGCGGTTCCGATCTCAATCTCGGCATGGCCGATCCTTCCGTCGGGCTCGGGCATCCGGATCCGCTCGGTGGCTCCGAACACATCGCCGTAGAACGCGATCGCGGCGCTTGCACCGTTGACGCACAGGTAGGGAACGACCTGCGGATAGTTGTCCGGGATGGGCTTGACGTCAGTCATCTGGTACCCCTCGATGGGTGAGGAAATGTGTCGAACGCCCATTTAAGGGCCGAGCCCCTGCCGCGCGCCCCGTAGCGGGGTGGTGTTGTCATCGGGGTTGTCCCGCGCTGGTGGTCGTTGGTGTGCCATCGCCGGTCGAGCGGGCAATTCCGCTAGGCGGTTCGGTCGTGGTCGCGGACCGCTGGGCGGTGGCGCCCGCCTGACGGGCGGTGAGGTGGCCGCTGCGATAGAGCCACAGCACAGTGTCTCGATACGTCTCCTCCAGCGGACGTGGCTGGACGCCCAACTCCCGGTGGGCACGCGAGTTGTCGCAACGGGTGCCGTAGCCGGTGACCAAATCGCCCTCGTACTCGACGGGTAGACGGAACGGGATGACGCGATGGGCCTTGGAGGCGGCCCAGGCGAACGGAAGGATCTTCCTGGCGCCCCGGGCGACAGAGCGCGGGTCGGTGACATCACTGACCATGTGGTCGACGCGGTCGGTTATCCCCAGCGGCCGCAACGTCGGCGCTATCCGATCCGGCGACCGGACAAGTAGTCGGATCTCGTGCCCTCCCGCGACGAGCGCGGCCACCGTGTGTGATCCGACGAAACCGGTTCCGCCGGTGACAAGCACACGCATCCCAACCACCTTGATCACAGTGCCGGACCTGAGGCGGCGTGCGCGAGCGCCGACGGCGTCTGGCAGCCGACGATCGCCGGTGCCTCATGGATCAGATCGTCGTTTTCGATGGCCGCCACCATGAACCGGGCGAAGTCCACGCGGCGGGTGAGGTTGGTCTTGAGGATCGGGTCGCCTACGTGCCGGCTCCACACGGGTAGTCCCTGGCTGTCGCCCTCTTCCAGGTCGCTGCCGCGCACGACGGTCCACCGGGCGTCGCTGGCGAAGATCCGCCGGCACGCTTCTACCTGATCGTCGAGGTCGGCGAAGCGAGCCAGTCTCGCGAGTGGGCCAGCGACCTTCACGATCGCTTTGAGCTTCCACGAGTACACATCCTGGCCGTCGCGCGTAATGTGCCACCCGCACGAGAACACCAGACGTGCTCCCGGCCGTGCGTGGTCAAGCACCGCCTGGGCCGTTCCCGAGGCGTAGTGGTTGACCCCTCGCGGGACCAACACGGTCAGCACACCATCACAGCCGGCGACCGCACGCTTGATGACCTCGCGGCCGTCCGTCGCACCCGCGATGACGGTGATGCGGCCCCTGAACGGATCGAGCTTGTCCACGCTGACCTCGCGGCACACACCGACCACCTCATAGCCCCGGTCCAGCGCGTGCTGCACCATGTACCGCCCGAGCTTTCCCGACGCCCCGACGATGCAGACCTTCAGCCTGGCAGGGCCACCGGCTTCGCTTCGGTCCTGTGTTGTCTCCATGGCTTCTCTCCTCGCGTATGGAGGTTGAGATCGCACCGGGTTGTCAGTGACCGGTTGCGGACGTGGGGCACATGCTCGGCGAGGAAGGCGTTGACCTCGGCAGCGAACTCGTGCGGGTACTTGGAACAGGAAGCCATCGTTGGCGTCGGGGTAGATCGTCAACCGTGCCTTCGGGAGATGCCCGGCCAGCGGGTACGAGTTGACTGTCGGCACCATGATGTCGTTGTCGCCGTTGGCGACGAGCGTCGGCGCTGATGTTCGCCAGACGTGAAAGCTTCGTGAAGTCGCCGACTCCCCACTCGAGGACTGCCGCGGCCTGTGCCTCGTGGACGGCGAGATCAGTGCCGGTGTCGCGCCCGTCGTCCTCGGCTCCCTGAACGTCCTTCATGGCGTGCGCACGGGCTTCCGCGGTCCAGCCTTGCATCTTCCGACCATCCTGCGGCCCGGTTCCGGCGAGGATCAGGCGTATAAGGTGAGGGCGACTGCTGATGTCTGGCCCACAAAACCAAACACGGCCGCCGATACACCGACGCGCTGGTTCGGCCACGGTGGGCTGGATCTGCTCGATCATCATGGCCTCGACTCGTGGACGCCATCCGCAAGCGCGACAACTCACACCACCGGGGTCCCCCGAGCGACACCATCACCCTACGCCCATTGACCGGCAGGCGACCCGGGCGAGCCACGACTACTTTCGTCCCTGCCTACTAACGCCGCATTGAACCGCGTGCTCCTATCCAAGGCACGGCGTGTAGGGTGCCATCACTCAGCCAAGCCACATGCTGACGTAACTCCCAGCCATGGCCACCTGGTAGGTCCAGGGCTATCTCGTACGCGAGACCCAATCCCCGATGACGGACGGCCCGATCGCTTCCTGGGCAATGCCGGCCGTTGGCTGCGCGGACGTCGGCGAGCCGCGTCCAGAGGTTCGGGCCGAGCCATGTCGCGCCTGCCGATGCCGACCAGTCGATGGTTCCGCGGTTCTGGATGGGACGGTCGGCCATGGCGTGCCACAGGTGTGTGGCGGGCAGTGCCGGGGTCCGTCGATCGCAGCGGTTGCTGCGGCGGCGTCGGTGGCGATGGCCAGGCCGTCGGGGTCCAGGTCGCCCCAGTACCAGACGGTGCCCTTGACAGATCCGCGACCTGCGACGTCGATCTTCAATGTCTCGGCTTGGGTGGGGAATGCTCGTCCGGCTCCCCAGGCAACGATGCCGACAGGATGGCCGCCGAGACGAGCACGTCGGTTCCGGGTCCGACGGCAGCGGCGGCGAGGGGTGGTGGCCTGCGAACGCAGCAGAGTAGGTCAACGTTCGACCGACGCGTGGTGGCCGGGTTCGGCCCCGCGGAGTGATCACGACCATATCCCTGCATCGGCGCCGCGCGGCCCTGTCGACGTGGCCCGCATCGATGCCCGGCCGCTCATCTCCCTCGCCGGCCGGCCTGTCGGAGGTGACCGCAGCGTCCACATGTGGGTGGGGCGGTCCGAGGGACATGGGCGTAGGGTGAAGGTGTCGCTCGGGACCCCGGTGGCCGACAGCCCGCCGCTGGCGGGTGCAGTGCACCGATCGAGGTCGAGATGGCCGGACGAGTCCCGTATTGACACGTAGCCGTCGCTGGCGGCGGCTACGTGAATTGATTCCACGGCTGTGCGGTCGTGGCGCGTCTGATGTGGACGGCTCGAGCCGTCTCTCAAAGCCTCAGCATGACCGGCCGGACTACCCGGCGGCATGCCGACGCAACAACAACCGGCCTGTCTGTGCTCGCCGGTGTCGCGGCGAGGGGCTGCAGGAAAGGGAACCTCATGCCTTACGTATGGATCATCGTTGCCGTCGTCGTGCTGGTGCTGCTCGTCCTCTCGCTCGCCATCCGGGTCGTCAAGCAGTACGAGCAGGGTGTGCTGTTCCGGCTCGGACGCGTCATCGGCGTCCGCGCACCGGGCCTGACCGTCATCATCCCCATCATCGACGTTCTGCACCGGGTCAGCCTGCGCATCATCACCATGCCTATTCAGTCCCAGGGCATCATCACCCGCGACAACGTCAGCGTCGACGTGTCCGCGGTCGCCTACTTCCGCGTCGTCGACCCGGTCAAAGCCGTCGTGGCCATCGAGAACGTCGGCGCCGCCATCAACCAGATCGCCCAAACCACCCTGCGCAAGGTCGTCGGCCAGCACACCCTCGACGAGACGCTGTCCGAGACCGACCGCATCAACACCGACATCCGCGAAATCCTCGACGTCGCCACCGAGGACTGGGGCGTGGTGGTCACCCTGGTCGAGCTCAAAGACATCCAGCTACCCGACAGCATGAAACGCGCCATGGCCCGCCAGGCCGAAGCCGAACGTGAGAAGCGGGCAAAGATCATCGCCGCTGAGGGTGAGGCGCTGGCAGCCGACGCCCTCGGCTCCGCAGCTGACATCATGATGGCCCACCCCCTCGCCCTGCAGCTGCGCAACCTGCAAAGCCTGGTCGAGATCGGCGTCGACAAGAACACCACCGTCGTCTTCCCCGCCCCGCTGATGAGCACCATCGGCGAACTCGGCGCCTTCCTCGCCCGAGAAGCCACGGCCGCCGATGCCTCACCATCCGCGGCGACAGCCTCGATAACCTCAGCGGCCGAACCGCTTCCCAACGGAAAACCACTCGCATCCTCAACCCCGTAGAGGCCGACCACCGCGCTTGCGGGCCCGAACCTGTCCACGCGTCACGCGCCGTCGCGACCGTACCTTCGGACCATGCCGCTATCTGCCTGGTCGTATGGGCCGCTGCGGCGTCGGCCGATCGGTAGATCAAGCCACCATGAAGGCGTATAGCAGCTGGCGGCCCTCCCGGCCTCCGGCGGCGATCCGGGCGATAAGATCGTCGAGATGTTGGCCGACAGCCGGGGCAGCGCCAGCCGGTGTCGATGTCGCTGGCGGTTCGCTCCTCGCAGTCCCCTCGATCGTCGAACGTCGATCGGACGGCCGCCGGGGTCCGGAGCGGCGTGGCGGACGAACATCACACGGTGACGCCCGTAACGACCTGCACGGTACCCCGGCTGGACGACTCGGCCGAGCAGCGCTCGGCGGCCGCTACATACCTCGCGTACCGGCGGTTGGTCCGCCCAGCAGCATCGGTGCCTCGGCCCACGCTGATGTGGACGCTCGGCGCCGCGGCCGCCTACTGCCGTCACCAGACCGTTCGACCAATCGGCGAGGAACTCTGGGCGCTTGAGCGGCCGGTGATCCCACGGCCCGTCCAGGCAGTTGTAGGCGTCGACGCGGGGTCGGGCGGCGAAATAGCTGGTCGTCACGGCGCGGGACCGCGGATAGCGCGTACAGTCGGGTGTGGATCGGTTCGTCAGTTTCTATGACGGCCGGCGCCCACCGGGCGCGTTGCCCCAGACCTCGGCAACCAGACGCGGCACCGCCGTGTTTGAGGGCCGAGCGATTGGCAGAGGACCCCGACCGGCACGTCGTCATCAGCGATGACCGTGCGGCGTGTCGTGGGACATGATGCCCTCCACTCGACCTCCGGACGGGTCCGTGCATCAACCGTTGGTCCCGTGGGCGATGACGCCCTGCGGGCCGGAGTTACAGCCGATCCGTTGGAGGTATTCCGTCATGACCGTAGCGTCTACCTATCCGGTGCGCGTGGATGCGCGCCTGGATCCGCACCTGTCCCGCTGGCTGTGGCTAGTGAAATGGGTCCTGACCATCCCGCACTACATCACGCTGTTCTTCCTGTGGATCGCGTTCGTCGTGACGTCGGTGGTGGCGTTCTTCGCAATCCTGTTCACAGGCCGGTACCCTCGGCCGATCTTCAATTTCAACGTCGGTGTGCTGCGGTGGACCTGGCGGGTCAACTACTACGCCTACAGCGCGCTGGGCACCGACCAGTACCCGCCGTTCACCCTGGCCGAGGTCCCCGACTACCCGGCGCAGCTGCACGTGCCCTACCCCGAGCACCTGTCACGTGGGCTGGTCCTGGTGAAGTGGTGGCTGTTGGCCCTGCCACACCTCATCATCGTCGGTATCTTCGCCGGTGGTGGCACCTGGCTCGCCACCCGGTCCGACACTCAGAATTACAGCTGGACCGCCGGCGGCCTCATCGGGCTCCTGGTGTTCATCGCCGCGATCGTCCTGGCCGTCACCGGCCGCTATCCACGTGGCCTCTACGACTTCATCCTCGGCCTGAACCGGTGGGTGCTGCGGGTCGCCGCGTACACATCGTTGATGACCGACGCCTACCCGCCCTTCCGGTTGGACTCCGGCGGAAGGGACCCCGGGACCGCCGTCATCGCACCAACCGCCGACTAGACGAGTGACCCGCCGTGGGCGACTCGCCCGACCGGGTCCCGGGCACACCCCACGGCGCAGCCGGGAGCCGATGCGCAACCTGACGGTCGTCTGCTGATTCGTCTGCCGTCGGGGGCGGCGTACCACCCATGTGGGCCGTCGCCCATACGCCCCACATCATTGGCAGAGGAGTCGGCGATGACCGGCACACCGCTCATGGCTGGTAAGCACGTTCTCGTTACTGGCGGCACCGGGGGCATCGGCAAGGCCACCGCGGTCGGCCTGGCCGCGCTGGGCGCCCGGGTCGCCATCACCGGCCGCGACCGCAGCCGCGCCGAGGCCGCCGCGACCGACATCCGCGCCGCGTCCGGCAACCCGGCGGTGGACGTGTTCACCGCCGACATGTCCTCGCAAGCCGAGGTCCGCCGCCTCGCCGACGCGGTACTCGACGCCTACCCGCGGCTGGACGTACTGGTCAACAACGTGGGCGGGTTCTGGGCGCATCGACACGTCACCGCCGATGGCCTGGAACACACCTTCGCCCTCAACCACCTCGGCCCGTTCCTGCTCACCAACCTGCTGCTGGACCGGCTGAGAGCCAGCGCCCCGGCGCGGGTCGTCACCGTCTCCTCCGGCGCGCACGCCGCCGGCCGCATCGACTTCGACGACCTGCAAGGCAGCGCCGCCTACTCGGGGCAACGGGCCTACAGCGCCTCGAAGTTGGCCAATATCATGTTCACCTACGAGCTGGCCCGCCGCCTGGAAGGCACCGGCGTCACCGCGACCGTGCTGCACCCGGGCGTGGTGCGCACCAACTTCGGCGCCGACGACCCGGGTGGGCTCATCAAAACGATGTTGCCCTTGGTGCGCGCGTTCATGAAGACCCCTGCCGCCGGTGCGGCCACCACGATCTACCTCGCGTCCTCCGTCGAGGTCGAAGGGGTGACCGGCCGGTACTTCGCCGACCGCAAACCAAAGACCTCCACCAAGGTCTCCTACGACATCGCCGTGGCAGCACGGCTGTGGAAGGTCAGCGCCGAGCTGGTCGGCCTCACCCCGGTCCCCACAATCCGCGGCGGGTCGTGAACCACCATCGGGCTTCCCGGCCGGTAGGCGACCGCCTGCACTATTCGCCCGGCACCCGAGGCCCGAGGGCCGCAGATCCGCCACCTCGGCCGACCGAAGTGCGCTGATCGAAACTATCTGCAGCACCGCCTACCGCTGCCCAATCCGTCGCCTCACAGCCACCACGGAAGGGCTTGACCAGCCACGACTACCGACGACAACCATCAGATAGGTGCGCATCGATGAGTTAGGGATCTTGACCCGCAAGTTTCCCCCTCAACCTCCTCGCAAGGCGCGGGACGGGTACGCCGCGGCGCGCACTTCGCACCGGTTTGGACCCGCGGTGTGTCCGGCTCGTCGGCGTGGGGATCCGGCCTCCCGGCCGCGACCCGTCCCACGACGCCAGCCGCTGCTGGATCGATTCGCACGTACCGCGCCGGCGCCTGTTCCTGACCGACCTTCGCACGGTGACTCGACGCCCCGCCTCTCCCGTTCACCGCCGTCGACGGCGGTACAGCGGCAGCGGCGTGAAAATCCCGTAGAAATTCTGGCCTTCACCGTTAAGACCGCGTCAAGATCCGCGAGTCTCGACGATCGTCGTGGTTGCCTGCCCGCTGTGCTGAAGTCCACGAAGCGGCTGCTGGTCGGGCGCCCGATGCGCAGCGACCGGCTGGGTGAGACGTTGCTGCCCAAGAAGCTGGCCCTGCCGGTGTTCTGCTCGGACCCGCTGTCGTCGAACGCGTACGCGACCGAGGAGATCCTGCTCGGCCTGTCCCTGGGCGGGATGGCGCTGCTGCACCTGACCAGCTGGGTGGCGCTGGCCGTCATCGTGCTGCTGGTCGTGGTCGTCGTCTCGTACCGGCAGACCTGCTACGCCTATCCCAACGGCGGCGGCGCCTACGCGGTGTCGCGCGCCAACCTGGGCACCAACGCCGCCCTGGTGGCGGCCAGCGCCCTGCTGGTCGACTACGTGCTGACCGTCGCCGTCTCGGTGGCCGCCGGGGTGGCCAACATCATCTCCGCGTTGCCCACCCTGGCCCCCTACGCGGTACCGGTCTGCATCGGCATGGTCGCCGTGCTAGGGGTCATGAACCTGCGCGGGGTCAAGGAATCCGGCACCGTCTTCGCCATCCCCACCTACGGGTTCATCACCATGGTCTTCGCCATGCTCGGCTGGGCCGTGCTGCGGGCGGTGGCCGGGCATACCCCGGTCGCGGAGTCAGCCTCCTACCACATCACCGCGCAACACAAGGCCACCGGCCTGCTGCTGGTCGCGATCGTGCTGCGCGCGTTCTCCCAGGGCTGCACCGCCCTGACCGGGGTGGAGGCGGTCTCCAACGGGGTACCCAACTTCAAGCCCCCCAAGAGCCGCAACGCCGCCAACACGTTGAGCATCATGGGCGCCATCACCATCGCGATGTTCGCCGGCATCACCGTCCTGGCCCTGGCCGCCCACGTCCACGTCACCGACCTACCCGGCACCCTCGTCGGCGCGCCCGCCGGCTACCAGCAGCGCACCGTCATCGCCCAGATCGCCGCGGCTACCTTCGGCGGCCACAACCCACTGTTCTATCTGGTGCAGGCGTTCACCGCGGCGATCCTGGTGCTGGCTGCCAACACCGCCTTCAACGGCTTCCCGATCCTGGCCTCCATCCTCGGCCATGATGGCTTCCTGCCCCGCCAGTTCTCCCGCCGCGGCGACCGCCTCGTCTACAGCAACGGCATCATCATCCTGTCGGTGCTGACCATCGCGCTGATCTGGGCGTTCAACGCCTCCACTGACCGGCTCATCCAGCTGTACATCATCGGTGTTTTCGTGTCGTTCACCCTGTCGCAGGTGGGCATGGTCAAACATTGGAACGACGTCCTCGCCCACGAACGCGACCCGGCTATACGCCGCCGCGTGCACCGCTCCCGGGCCATCAACGGCGGCGGCGCCGCCCTGACCGCCCTCGTGCTCGTGGTGGTCCTGGTCACCAAGTTCACCCATGGCGCCTGGATCGTGGTCATCGCCATGCCCGCCGTGTTCATCATGATGAAGGCCATCTCCCGGCACTACGATCACGTCGCCATCGAGTTGGAACCCGAACCCGCCGGCATGGTCCTGCCCGCCCGCATCCACACCCTGGTCCTGGTCTCCCGGCTACACAAGCCCACCCTGCGGGCACTGGCCTTCGCCCGGGCCACCCGCCCCGACACGCTCACCGCCCTCACCGTGGCCACCAGCGACGACGAGGCCCGTCACCTGCAGCAGCAGTGGGCCGACCGGGGCATCCCGGTGCCGCTGACCGTGCTGGAATCCCCCTATCGCGACGTCACCACCCCGGTCCTGGAACACGTCGCCCGGCTGCGCCGCGACCACCCCCGCGACCTGTTCACCGTCTACATCCCCGAATACGTCGTCGGGCACTGGTGGGAACACATCCTGCACAACCAGTCGGCGCTGCGGCTGAAAACCCGGCTGCTGTTCGAACGCAACGTCATGGTCGTCAGCGTCCCTTGGCAACTCGAATCCAGCCGCGCCGAGCGCCGCCAGACCCCACCCCCCGAAGAGGCCCAGCCGGCAGCGCCGCTGACGCCCACGGGCGCGCCATGACACCCACCGCAGAAGGCCCGTTCCCCGCCGGACAAGACGGCCCGCAGTCCACGTCGGCGGCATACCCGCGCCTCACCGACCACGTACCCGCCCGCGTCGACCCGACCATTCTCGACCTCATCCGCCGCCCGTACCTGGCCGAAATCCTCACCGCCCTCGACGAGCGACCCCGCACCCTCACCACCCTGCGCCACCACACCGGCACCCCCCGGCAGAAAGCGATCGCCGCCCTCCGCGCGCTGGCCGCCCACCACGCCGTCACCCGCCACCCGCCCCCGGCCACCGGCAGCTGGGACACCAGCGGCGACAGACACACCACGTACCGGCTCAGCCCCACCGGACAGGCGCTCGCCGAGCGCCTGCTCCACCTCGACGTGTGGCAGGCGCTGTTCCACAGCCACCCGGCCTCCACATCCGACACGTGACACACCTCCAGTACCTCCGGCGAGCCGAACCACCCACCGGCGACATTCGGCGTTCGAGCACTTCAGGAGCCGGTCGCGGAACTGTTCGGGCTCGCCGTACTGCTGGTGTTCGGCGCGCTGATCTCGCTGCGGTTTCCTCGCCAAGCCCCGGTGGGCCGGCTGGGGTGTTCGCCGTTCACACCCTGGTCGTGGCGCGTCCGGCGGCTGTCGTGGCTGTCGTGGCTGCGCCCTGGATGCGGACTCATCGTCACGCCCGCCAAGGACGGGGTGGCAACGTGCCGCCTCGAGGTGGAGAAGAACGAGGTCGACAAGAAGACGGGCGCGCCCGGCGTGATCACGGCCAGCAGCCCGACGATGGCGAGCGAGCGTGACCGGCAGGGTGAAGCCGAGGCCGGCACCGCCCGCCTCGGCGAGCACGAGCACGATGGCTTCCGGGCCGTACCCGGCCGAGGACAGGGCGTCCAGCGACAGTGCGGCCAGCCCTCCGGTGCCCAACGGCAGGTCGTGCTCCGGAGGGTGTCGCCCGCGCTGTGTTATGGCTGGAACCGGTAGCCCATGCCGGGTTCGGTGATCAGGTGGCGGGGGCGGGCGGGGTCGTCTTCGAGCTTGCGGCGCAGGTGCGTCATGTACTGGCGCAGGTAGTCGGTCTCCCGCTGGTAGGCCGGGCCCCACACCTGCTGCAGGAGTTGGCGCTGGCTGACCAGCTTGCCGGGGCTGCGCAGCAGGACGTCGAGCAGCTGCCACTCGACCGGTGTCAGGTGTACCGGTCTGCCGTCGTCGGCCCGGACCATCCGGTCGGCCAACTCGATCGTGTGGCGGCCGATGCGAGCCGACGGCGGCGCCTCGCTACCGGCCACCCGGCGGGTGACGGCCCGGATGCGGGCGAGTAGCTCGTCCAGGCCGAAGGGTTTGGTGACGTAGTCGTCGGCGCCGGCGTCGAGGGCGTCGACCTTGTCGGCGCTGTCGAGGCGCCCGGACAGCATCGACGATGGGCACCGGGGTCCAGGTGCGCAGTTTGCGGATGACCTCGACGCCGTCGATGTCGGGCAGGCCGAGGTCGAGCACGACCAGGTCGGGGTGGTCGCTGGCGGCGGCGTGCAGCGCCTCGGCCCCGTCCGCCGCCATGATCACCTCGTACTGGCGGGCCTGCAGGTTGATCCGCAGCGCGCGCAGGATCTGCGGTTCGTCGTCGACGATGAGGACCCGGGTCACGGCGTCGCCTCGCTCTGCGGTGGCACATGGACGCCCTGCCCGGCGCCTCGCCAGTGGTCGAGGCGGTCGAGGATGCCCGGGTCGGCGGCCTGGTCGGGCCCGTCCTGGGCCGGTTCGGCGGCGGGCAGGCTGAGCGTCATGGTCAGGCCGCCGCCGGGGGTGTTCTCGGGAGTCAGGGTGCCGCCCATGGCCTCGGCCAGGCCGCGGGACAGCGCGAGGCCGAGGCCGACGCCGGTGTCGTTGTCGCGGTCGCCGAGGCGCTGGAAGGGCAGGAAGACCCGGTCCCACTCGGCTGGCGGGTATGCCGGGGCCGTGGTCGATGACCCGGATCTCGACCCGGCCGCCGTGTTCGCTGGCGGTGACCAGGGGCGGCTGGCCGGGCGGGCTGTAGCGCAGGGCGTTGGACAGCAGGTTGACCAGGATGCGTTCGAGCAGGGCCGGGTCGGCGCGGACCTCGGGCAGCTCGTCGGGGACCTGGATGCGGACGTCGCGGCCGGCCTCGCCGAGGTCGTCGATGGCGCGGGGGATCGCCTCGGCCACGCTGATCGGCTGCAGGTGACATCGCCGAGCGCGCCGGCCTGCAGGCGGCTCATGTCGAGCAGGTTTTCGACCAGCCGGATCAGCCGGTCCAGCGACTCGTCGGCGGTGGCGAGCAGCTCGTCGCGGTCGGCGTCGGCTGAACTCGACGTCGGGGCTGCGCAGGCTGTCCACGGCGGCCTTGGCCGAGGCCAGCGGGGTGCGCAGGTCGTGGCTGACCGCGGAGAGCAGCGCGGTGCGCAGCCGGTCGGCCTCGGCCAGCGGGCCGACCGCGGCGGCCTGCTCGGCCAGGCGTTCCTGGCGCAGCGCGACGGCGGCCTGGGCGGCGAACGCCTCCACGACGCGCCGGTCGGCGGCGGCGAGCGGGTGCCCGCGCAGCACCAGGGATGACCTCGTCGTCGACGGGCACGTCGGCGTCGCCCTCGGCCGGGGTGCAGGCAGGGCTGGTCGCCGACGGCGGCGGCGACCCGCCACGCGGCCGGGTCGCGTTGCAGGGTCGGGCCCGGGCGGGGCGTCCGGCGCGGCGTTCCAGCAGGGTGACGCCGGTGAGCCGGAAGGTCTCGCGGAGCTGGTCGAGCAGCGCCGGCAGCGGGCGGCTGCCGCGCAGCACGCTGCCGGCCAGGGTGGACAGGGTCTCGGCCTCGGCGCGGGCCCGGGCGGCCTCGCGGGTACGCCGGGCGGCCAGGTCGACGATGACGCTGACCGCGACGGCGACGAGCAGGAACACAGCGAGGGCGAGGAGGTTCTCCCGCTCGGCGATGGTGAACGTGTGGATCGGCGGCGTGAAGTAGTAGTTGAGCAGCAGGAAGCCGGCGACGGCGGCGAACAGCGCCGGGTAGCAGGCCGCCGACGCAGCGCGACCGCCACGACGGCGGCCAGGAACAGCAGGATGTCGCTGGGCAGCGACAGGTCGGCCGCGGGCGTAGGTGAGCAGCGAGGGTGAGCAGCGGCAGCCCGAGCGGCGGCGAGGACGAACCCGGCAAGCCGGCGGCGCAGCGTCAGGCCGCCGGGTGAGGGTGACCGCGCGGCGGCCCTGCTTGACCTCCTCGTGGGTGACCAGGTGCACGTCGATCGGGCCGGACTCGGCGGTGGTGGTCACCCCGACGCCCGGGAGAAGATCTGGGCGAGCCGGCCGCGGCGGCTGGCGCCGAGCACGAGTTGGGTGGCGTTGACGCCGCGGGCGAAGTCGAGCAGGGCGGTCGGGATGTCGTCGCCGACGACCTGGTGGTAGGTGCCGCCGAGGCTTTCCACCAGAGTCCGCTGCCGGGCCAGGTGCGCCGGGTCGGCCGCCGGCCAGCCCGTCGCTGCGGGCGACGTGCACGGCGAGCAGGTCGGCGCCCTTGGTGCGGGCGGCGATGCGGGCGGCCCGCCGGATCAGCGTGTCGCCTTCGGGGCCGCCGGTCAGCGCGACGACGACCCGTTCGCGGGCCTCCCAGGTCGCGTTGATGCGGTGCTCGGCGCGGTACCGGTCGAGCTGCTCGTCGACCTTGTCGGCCAGCCACAGCAGGGCCAGCTCGCGCAGCGCGGTGAGGTTGCCGACCCGGAAGTAGTTGCCCAGCGCCGCGTCGACCTTCTCCGGGCGTGTAGATGTTGCCGTGCGCCATCCGGCGGCGCAGCGCCTCCGGGGTCATGTCGACCAGCTCGATCTGGTCGGCCCGGCGGACCACCTCGTCCGGCACGGTCTCCCGCTGCGGCACGCCGGTGATCTGCTGGACGACGTCGTTGAGCGACTCCAGGTGCTGGATGTTGACCGTGGTGATGACGGTGATGCCGGCGTCGAGCAGCTCCTCGATGTCCTGCCAGCGCTTGGCGTTGCGCGACCCGGGCACGTTGGTGTGGGCCAGCTCGTCGACCAGCGCGACCTCGGGCCGGCGGGCCAGGACCGCGTCGACGTCCATCTCGGTGAACGACCGCGCCGCGGTAGTCGATCGTCTTGCGGGGCACCACCTCCAGGCCCGCGAGCAGCGCCTCGGTGTGCTGGCGGCCGTGGCTCTCGACGAACCCGACGACCACGTCGGTGCCGCGCTCGAGTCGCCGGTGGCCCTCTTCGAGCATCTTGTAGGTCTTGCCGACGCCGGGGGCGGCGCCGAGGTAGACGCGCAGCTGTCCGCGAGTCGTCATGTGACTGCTCCCTTCCTCGGGGCCGCACGCTCACGCCGGTGTCACGCGTGGAACGGGTACTGCTTGTCGAGGTCGACGTTGAGGCTCGACCACGTTGACCGACGGCTCGCCCATGAAGCCGAGGCCGCGGCCGGTGGTGTGCTCGTCGATCAGCGTCCGCACCGCGCCCACGCTGACGCCGCGTGCCTTGGCGACCCGGGCTGCCTGCAGTTTCGCGTACGCGACGCTGATCTGCGGGTCGAGGCCGCTGCCGCTGGCGGTGACCGCGTCGGCCGGCACCGCCGGGTGGCCGGCGCGTCGCCGCGGATCGGGGTGACGATGCCGCTGCGAGTAGTCCTCGCCGAACTTCGCGCACTCGACCGTGACGCCCTGGTAGGTGGTGATGAACGGGGTGGCCGGGCAGGCCTCGTTGAGGCTGACCACCCGGGTGACCGGGCCGGTCAGCCCGTCGCGGCGGAACACGCCGAGCACCGCGCCGACCCCGTCGGCGGTGCAGTACGGCCGGGAGCCGTCGACGCCCTCCAGCTCGCCGACCGCGACGCTGCGCGCGCAGACCTGGGTGAGCAGGCTCGGCTTGCCGGTGTCGTCCTTCCTGGCCGGGTCGGGCAGGGTGTCGACGATGCTCTCCGGGCCGAGGTTGCGACGCCGCGGTCGCGGTCGGGTCGTAGCCGTCGCCGGCCGTCGGACGGACGGGTCTGGAAGTACTGGACGAGCGGGTTGCCGTCCTTGTCGGTGAACGACTGGCCGATGATGCCGCTGCCGACCGTCTTGTCGCCGACCTTGACCAGCGAGCCGTCGGCGTGGTGCTTGAGCCCGGGCAGTTGGGCGACGCCGGTCACGACCAGCGGGTAGACGATGCCGGTGAGCACGGTCAGCACGAGCAGCGCCCGCAGCGCGGCGAGGTGTTGGGCAGATCCAGGCAGGTAGACGCATCAGGAGATCCCCGGGATGAACTGGATGAGCAGGTCGATGAGTTTGATGCCGATGAACGGCGCGATGATCCCGCCGAGCGCCGTAGACGAGCAGGTTGCGGCGCAGCATCGCGGCGGCGCTGGACGGGCGTGTACCGCACGCCGCGCAGGGCCAGCGGGATCAGCGCGACGATGACGAGCGCGTTGAAGATGACCGCGGACAGGATCGCCGACGTCGGGCTGTGCAGCCGCATGATGTTGAGCTTGTCCAGGCCCGGGTAGACCGCGGCGAACATCGCCGGGATGATCGCGAAGTACTTGGCGATGTCGTTGGCGATCGAGAACGTCGTCAGCGCGCCGCGGGTGATCAGCAGCTGCTTGCCGATCTCCACGATCTCGATCAGCTTGGTCGGGTCGGAGTCGAGGTCGACCATGTTGCCGGCCTCTTTCGCCGCCGAGGTGCCGGTGTTCATCGCCACCCCGACGTCGGCCTGGGCGAGCGCGGGCGCGTCGTTGGTGCCGTCGCCGGTCATCGCGACCAGCTTGCCGCCCTCCTGCTCCCGCTTGATCAGGGCCATCTTGTCCTCGGGCTTGGCCTCGGCGAGGAAGTCGTCGACGCCGGCCTCGTCGGCGATGGCCCGGGCGGTCAGCGGGTTGTCGCCGGTGATCATCACGGTGCGGATGCCCATCCGGCGCATCTCGTCGAAGCGCTCCCGCATGCCCGGCCTTGACCACGTCCTTGAGGTGGATGACGCCGAGCGCCCGGGCCGGCTGCGCCGTCGACCAGTCTCGGCCACCACCAGCGGGGTGCCGCCGGAGGCGGAGATGCCGTCGACGATCGGGCCGACCTCGTCGGTCGGGTGCCCGCCGTTGTCGCGCACCCACTTCATCACCGCGGTCGCGGCGCCCTTGCGGATCGCTGCCGGACCGCGCCGTCCGATCCTCGGTCATGTCCACGCCGGACATCCGGGTCTGCGCGGTGAACGGCACCCAGGTGGCGTGCGTCAGCTCGCCGGCGTGGCGTTCGCGCAGGCCGTACCCGGTCTTGGCGAAGCACCACGACCGAGCGGCCCTCCGGCGTCTCGTCGGCCAGGCTGGACAGCTGCGCCGCGTCGGCCAGCCGCGGCCGCGTCCACGCCGTCGACCGGGAGGAACTCGCTGGCCTGCCGGTTGCCCAGGGTGATCGTGCCGGTCTTGTCCAGCAGCAGCGTGTTCACGTCGCCGGCCGCCTCGACCGCCCGGCCGGACATCGCCAGCACGTTGCGCTGCACGAGCCGGTCCATGCCGGCGATGCCGATCGCCGACAGCAGCGCCCCGATGGTGGTCGGGATCAGGCAGACCAGCAGCGACACCAGCACGATGCCGGTGACGCCGTGGCCGTTCAGCGCCTGGGTGTCCGGCGCGACGCCGGGTTCTGCGCCTTGGAGAAGATCGCCAGCGGCTGCAGGGTCGCGACGGCCAGCAGGAAGATGATCGTCAGCGCGGCGAGCAGGATGTTCAGCGCGATCTCGTTCGGGGTCTTCTGCCGGTTGGCGCCCTCGACCAGGGCGATCATCCGGTCGATGAAGCTCTCCCCCGGCTTCTGGGTGATCTTCACGACGATCCGGTCGGAGAGCACCTTCGTGCCGCCGGTGACCGCGGACCGGTCGCCGCCGGACTCGCGGATCACCGGCGCGGACTCGCCGGTGATCGCCGACTCGTCGACGCTGGCGATGCCCTCGACGACGTCGCCGTCGCCGGGGATGATCTGCCCGGCCTCGACGACCACGACGTCGCCCAGCTGCAGCGCGGTCGCGGGCACCGACTCCTCGGTCAGGTTCCGGCGCCAGGCGGGCAGCCGGCGGGCCATGGTGTCGGTCTTGGCCCGGCGCAGCGTCGTCGGCCTGCGCCTTGCCGCGGCCCTCGGCGACCGCCTCGGCCAGGTTGGCGAACACCACGGTCAGCCACAGCCAGACCGTGATCAGCCAGGCGAACACGGTCGGGTGGATGATCGCCAGGACGGTGGTGAAGACCGAGCCGATCTCGACGATGAACATGACCGGGTTGCGCCACAGCGTGCGCGGGTTGAGCTTGCGCAGCGCGTCCGGGGTGGACGTCAGCAGCTGCTTCGGGTCGAGCAGCCCGCCGCCGACCCGGCGGGGCCGCTGGGCGTCGGCGGCCCAGCCGCCGGCGACGCCTCGACTGTGCTGACAGACATGTCGAGTGTGTCCGTCGACTCAGTGCAGGCCTTCGGCCAGCGGGCCGAGCGCGAGGGCGGGCAGGAAGGTCAGCGCCACCAGGATGAGCGTGACGCCGACCAGCATGCCGACGAACAGCGGCTGGTAGGTCTTGAGCGTGCCGGCCGACTCCGGTACCGGCTTCTGCTTGGCCAGCGAGCCGGCCAGCGCCGAGCACGAACACGATCGGCAGGAACCGGCCGAGCAGCATGCACAGCCCGAGCGCGGTGTTGTACTCGGTGCTGCTGACGGTCAGGCCGGCGAACGCCGAGCCGTTGTTGTTGCGTCGCCGAGGTGAACGCGTACAGCACCTCGGACAGGCCGTGCGCGCCCGTGTTCAGCATCCCGGCCTTGCCCCAGGAGGTGGCCATCGCCGACGCCGGTGCCGACCAGCACCAGCGTCGGCGTGGTCAGGAAGTACAGCGACGCGAACTTGATCTCCCGAGCGCCGATCTTCTTGCCCAGGTACTCCGGGGTCCGCCCGACCATCAGCCCGGCGACGAACACCGTGATCACGGCGAGGATCAGCATGCCGTACAGGCCCGAACCGGTGCCGCCGGGCGCGACCTCGCCCAGCATCATGTTCAGCATCAGCACGCCGCCGCCCAGCGCGGTGTACGAGTCGTGGAACGAGTCCACCGAGCCGGTCGAGGTCAGCGTGGTCGAGCTGGCGAAGGTCGCCGAGTTGAGCACCCCGAACCGGGTCTCGGTGCCCTCGGTCGCCGCGCCCACCGCCATCGGCACGGTGCCGTGGTGCATGCCCTGCAGCACGTTGATCGTGACGATGCTGCCCAACGCCATGATCGCCATCGCCGCCGACGATCGCGTAGCCCTGCCGGTTGCTGCCGACCATCCGGCCGAACGTGCGCGGCAGGCTGAACGCGATCACCAGCAGCAGGAAGATCTCGATCCAGTTGGTCCAGGTGGTCGGGTTCTCGAACGGGTGCGCGGAGTTGGCGTTGTAGAAGCCGCCGCCGTTGGTGCCCAGATCCTTGATCGCCTCCTGGCTGGCCACCGGCCCGCCGGTGACGTGCTGGGTCGGCGCCGGCCAGGGTGTGCACGTCGGTGCCGCCGGACAGGTTCTGGATCGCGCCGCCGGCGATCAGCACGATCGCCGCGACCACCGAGATCGGCAGCAGGATGCGCAGCACGATGCGGACCAGGTCGACCCAGAAGTTGCCCAGCTGGTCGGTCGTCTTGCGGGCGAAGCCGCGCACCAGCGCGACCGCCACCGCGATGCCCACCGCGGCGGACACGAAGTTCTGCACCGCCAGCCCGGCCATCTGCACCAGGTGACCCATCGTCGACTCACCCGAGTACCACTGCCAGTTGGTGTTGGTGGTGAAGCTGACCGCGGTGTTCCACGCCCCGGACGGCAACACGTTCGGCAAGCCCAGCGACAGCCACAGGTGGTTCTGCAGCCGCAGGAACGCGTACAGGAACAGGACCGACACCGCCGAGAAGGCCAGCACGCTGCGGGCGTACACGCCCCAGGACTGCTCGCCGTCCGGGTTCACCCCGACCAGCCGGTAGATGACCCGCTCGGCGCGCAGGTGCCGGGTCGACGTCACCACCCGGTACATGTAGTCGCCCAGCGGCCGGTAGGCCAGCGCCAAGCGCCAGCACCAGCACCACGATGAAAATGACCCCCGCCGTCGCGCTACTCATCTAGAACCGCTCCGGGAACAGCAGGGCCACCACCAGGAACACAGTCAACGCCACCGCGAGCACCAGACCGACCAGATTCTCGGCGCTCACAGCTTCTCCACCGCCCGCACCGCAAGCGACAGCAGCGCGAACAACACGACCGTCAACAACACGTATGCCACGTCAGCCATGGCTGACCTCCCTCTCATCCCACTCAAATCCGTTGGTGCGCGAAGGCTGTCCGTTGCGTCGGGGCGGTGCCACCTCGCGCAGCCGGCCGGTCCCCCCGTCCGGCCCCGCGCCGGCCCAAGCCGTTGTCTCACCTGCCTGTGCCGCCGCCCACCGCGCCCGTTGTCGCCACAACCACCACTGATGCCCCGCACGGTAGGCCTTACCCACGACGAGGCCCATGATCGACACCGTGATGAGGACGAACAATCGTCGCTCGTCGGCGGCGCCGTGCCAGGACAACTCGCCGAGCTGGTTGACCAGGAACCCGTCGAAGACCAGGAACGCCAACACACCCACCGCGGCCACCGCCGCCGGGTTCACGGTCAACGCCGCGAACACCGCGAGGCAGGCCGCCACCAGCCCGAGACGCACCGCGCCGGCTGAGGCCGGGATCACCGACGTCACGAACGCCGCCGCCACCACCACCGCGGCGCCCGCGGCGACCGCGATCCCGGTCGGCATGTTCTCGGCGTCCGACACGTACCCGTCGTTCGGCACCATGGGTTCCGTGCCCGACACATCGATTGGGTCCATTGGGTCCATAGCTTCTCCCGGTGCGTGCCGGCCCCGGCCCGAACGCCGCGACGTCAGCCAGTCAAACCCCGCCACCGGCGACCACCCACCGGCATTCACGCGTTCTTCACGCCGAACCCCGGTTTTTTCACGCGTTTTTCACGCCGACTCGTCGCCGCCGTGGCGATGGCCACAGGCCCGCGCGGAATCGGCGGACGCAGTGACGAGTGACGGTTGCTACGGCGGTCGCCGATCGAAGGGATGGTCAGCGGACCAGTCCTGCCGCTGCGGTGAGCTGCGCCGACGGCTGCCGCCACCACCCGGCCCGGCACCGGGCACTACAGAGGTCCGGCAACGACGGTTACCCCGCCGGCACCAGCGAGCCGCCGCGAACCGGCGGACCCGTCGTCGCGCCACGGCTGGTTCCGGGCTGGTCAGCCCTCACCGAGGCTGACGCCTTCCAAGTTGAGTTGGCGCCGCAGATGCCGGCGCGCGGGGGTAGGTGGCCATGGCGATGGTGTACGCGACGACGAGGGTGCCGAGGCACCAGGCGAGGGCGGTCCAGATGTGGGTGCCGACCGGCTGCTGGGTGAACAGGTCGCGGATCGTGTTGACGATGGAGGTCACCGGCTGGTGTTCGGCGAAGGCGCGCACCGGGCCGGGCATGGTGTCGGTGGGCACGAACGCCGAGCTGATGAACGGCAGGAAGATGAGCGGGTAGGAGAACGCGCTGGCGCCGTCCACGCTCTTCGCGGTGAGGCCGGGGATGACGGCGATCCACGTCAACGACAGGGTGAACAGGATCAGGATGCGGCCGCGAACTGCCCGGTGAGGCTGATGGACTCCCGCACGTGCGCCGGTTGCGTGGCGACGTCGAAGCCGTTGACGCTGGCCGTCCCCGCGTCCGCCTTGAGCAGCGTGGACAGGATTCTCACGACCGTGGTCTTGCCCGCCCCGTTCGGAGCCTGTCAGAATTTCCGTGTAACCGTCCTATCTGGATCAACTATCGGGCATCGACGGGGATACGGCCGGGGAAGAAGATTTCCAGGGAGTTGAGGGCCTGCTTCCAGCCGTGCACGCCGGCGCCTTCGACCAGCCGTGGCGGGGCGGTGCGGGAGTTGGCGGGCTTGCCGGCCTCGGCGGCGCGTTGGCGGGCGCGTTTGTCTTCGATGTCGGCGATGGCCAGCCAGATCAGCTTGACCACGGCGTCGTCTGTCGGGAAGTGACCACGGTTCTTGATGATCTTTCGGATCTGGTAGTTGAACGACTCGATCGCGTTTGTCGTGTAAATGATCTTTCTAATCTCGGGTGGGAAGGCCAGGAACGGGATGAACCGCTCCCAGGCCCGTTCCCACACCGCGACCGCGGCCGGGTACTTGCGGCCCAACGGGGAGTCAGCGAAGGCGAGCAGCGCGGTCTCGGCGGCCTCCACGGTGGGCGCGGTGTAGATGTCTTTGAGCGCGGCGACCATCTTCTTGCGGTCGGTGTAGGACACGAACTTCATCGCCGACCTGATCAAGTGCACGGTGCAGGTCTGCACGGTGGTGTGCGGCCAGACCGCCTCGATCGCCTCGGGCAGTCCGGTCAGCCCGTCGCAGCAGGCGATGAGCACGTCACGCACGCCGCGGTTGCGCAGCTCGGTGCACACCTGGGCCCAGAACTTGGCGCCCTCGGCCTGCTGCACCCAGATGCCCAGCACGTGCTTGACCCCGTCGACACCGACGCCGACCACGAGGTAGCAGGCCTTGTTACGCACCGCGCCGCCGTCGCGGACCTTCACCATCAGGCAGTCCACGTAGACGATCGGGTACACCTCGTCCAGGGGCCGGGTCTGCCAGGCCTTGACCTCGTCGAGCACCTCGTCGGTGATGGTGGAGATGGTGTCCGGGCCGACCTCGGTGCCGTAGACGCGGTGCAGGTGATGGGAGATGTCGCGCACGGTCATCCCGCCGGCGTACAAGCTGATCACCACGTCGGACAGTCCACCGAGGCGGCGGGCGTTCTTGGGCAGCAGCATCGGGGTGAACGTGCCGGCCCGGTCCCGGGGCACCCGCACATCGACCGGGCCGACCTCGGTCTGCACCGTCTTGGCCGTGGACCCGTTACGGGAGTTGCCCGAGCCCTTGCCCGCCGCCTCGTGGCGACCGTAGCCCAGGTGCTCGGACAGCTCGGCCTGCAACCCGCGTTCCAGCACCGCCTTCACCAGCTCGGACAGGAACCCGCCCGGCCCGGTCAGCCGCAGCCCGTCGCCCTTGACCTTGTCCAGCACCGCGTCCATCGCCCGCTCGTCGACCAGGTCCGCGACTGCCTGGCGGGCCGCCTCGCGGGCCGCGCCCTCATCCAGCGTCGACCCGGCCAGGGGCAGCCGTGGCCCATCCGCGGCGATCCGCTCCCGCAAGCCCGCCACCTCGGCGTCAACACTGGGCGTGTCGAACCGCCCGACCATCGAGAGTGTCATTAACCTCGTCCTATCTGTGCCGACCGGCTTCTACCGGTCATAACGGAACTACCTGACATTCCGTTACACAGATCTCCCTACAGGCCCCCCGTTCGAGCCGAGCAGCGCGAAGATGCCACCCCGCGCCACGTCGAAGTCCACGCCGCGCAGCACATGCAGCTGCTTGTACGACTTGTGCAGACCCTGCACATGGATCGCCGGGACCTGCTGTACCACCATCAGACTGCCCTCCCTTCATTTCCGGTGTCTTGTCCGGCGGCGCGGTCGATCGCCTTGGTCAGCCGTTCCCGCTCCCGGATGATCCACTGACCCTTCGGGTAGTTCCGGACGAACGTCTCGATGAACTCCACGGGGTCCTCCCCCACGATCTCGCGGACCGGAGTTCCGTTCGCCGCGCTCTGTTCGAACAGGTCGATGAGGTCCCCGTAAAGCGCAGTCCCGTCGCCCCCCGTCCCCCCGTAGTAGTTCAGGTACCGCTCCAGCGCATCGGGCGCCGTGCGATAGCTGGCGGGAAGCTGTCGCCCGCGCGCCTTGTACTCCCGCCACCGCCGCTTCGGGCCGATCACCTTCGCGATGAAGCCGCCCTTTTCCGTGTCGGACATGGTCATCTGCCTCCTTCGTGGAGCTGTTCCAGCCGTTCGGCGAGGAAGCTCCAGGTCCTCCAGAACTCGTCGAGGTATTGCTGTCCCTGAGCGTTGAGGGAATACACCTTGCGCGGCGGCCCCTTCTCGGACGGGACCTTCTCCACGTCGACGAGGCGCTTCTGCTCGACCCTGACCAGCAGGGCGTAGACGGTGCCCTCGGCGATGTCGGAGAAGCCCCGCTCCCGCAGCCACCCTGTGATCTCGTAGCCGTACGCGGGCCGCCCGGACAGGATCGCCAGGACGATGCCCTCCAGCGTGCCCTTGAGCATCTCCGTCATCTGCTTGCCCATGGAGCACCTACCCGTACTACTCAGCGTTACTCACTACTGGTATATAGTAACACTGACTAGTGGCGCCGCAAGCTTCCACCGGCGCGAGGCGTCGGCCCTTGCGACCTGAAGGCCCGAACAGCGGGAACCGCTATCCTTGCTCGTTCAGTAGCCCCGTCGACGGGCCGTTCCTGATCTTCGTTGCCGAGCGCCGGCGTGGCCGACCACGCCAGAACGTTATCGAGCAGGGCCGCCGCAACCAGTTCAAGAGGTGAAGGTCCGTCTCTGTCCCGGGATTCGAGGACCAGGTCGGTACTCCGACTTGATCCGGATTGTCCCCGCGGGTGTCGCCGCTGAAGACCGCCTGCACCGACCGTGGATATGTGGATCGAGTGCGAGGAGGGTGGCGATGAGTGGTGGGGTGTTCAAGCGGTGTGGGTGTCGGCATCCAGAGACTGGCCGGTCGCTGGATTCGGCGTGCCCGAAGCTGTCGGAGCGGGGGCATGGCAGCTGGTACTTCGACTGCCCGGTGGCCACTGTGGGCGGGCGGCGGGAGCGGGTGCGCCGTGGCGGCTACCTGACCCGCCGCGAGGCGGTCGCGGCGCGGAACGCGCTGCTGAACCGGTCGGCCGAGGACCGCGGCGTGGACGCGTGGACGGTGGGCCGGTGGCTGCGGTACTGGCTGACCACCCGGACCAGCATCCGACCGTCCACGCTGCGCTCCTACACCCAGCACGTCGAGCTGCACCTGATCCCGCATCTGGGCCGGGTCCAGCTGGGCGAGCTGGTCGGCCGCCAGGTGGCGGACATGTTCCGGGATCTGGCGGCCACGAACAACCGCTGGGGCCGGCCGCCCACCCCGGCGACGCTGCACCGTATTCGGGCCACCCTGCGCGGCGCGCTGAACGCCGCCATCCGCGAGGGGCTGCTGCGCGACAATCCGGCCCGCCACATCGAACTGCCCTCCCCGCGCCGCCCGCACGCGCAGGTGTGGACCGACCATCGCGTGGCCGCGTGGCGGGAGACAGGCTAGCGGTTTCCGGTCGCGGTGTGGACCGTCCAGCAGCTGGTCGCATTCTTCGCGTTCACCGCCGACGACCGGCTGTCCGCGCTGTGGTGGCTGATCGCGCTGCGCGGGCTACGCCGCGGCGAGGCCGCCGGGCTGCGCTGGGCCGACGTCGACCTCGATGCCCGGGTGATCGTGATCGGGCAGCAGCGCATCGCCTACGGCCACACCGTCGCGGTCGGCCCGCCCAAGACCACCTCCAGCCGCCGGGTCATCGCCCTCGATCGGGTCACCGCCCGGCTGCTGCGCACCCACCTGCGCCGCCAACGCGCCGAACACCGGGCCGCTGGCGCCGGTGAGCTTGCGTTCCAGCCATGCGTCCAGCCAGCACAAGCCTTTCCCCTCTTCGATGCGCTTGAAGAAGGCCCACCGTCGGCCTCCGCCTTTCTGATGGGCGGATCCTGCATCGGAAGGGATCGCTCGCGCGGCATTCCTGGTCAGGCGGCTGTCATCCGCACGCCCGGAGGGCAGTTCCGACTCCGCCGCGACCTGGTGACCTGCGGTTTCTCGCCCGCCTGGTGCAATTCCCGAGGGTTGATGTAATGCATGGTCGTGGCGATCCAGCCACATCTCGCATTTGTTCGACAAGCTGTCCACGACCAACCGGGTACAGCTTGCCATCGCCGCCTTCCGCGCCGGCCTCGTCGAATAGGCCGGTCTCACCGAATTGCCGCGGGTACCGGGCGCGGGAACAGGCTGTCGAACACCGCGGCCCGGTCGAAGGACATCGCGTACGCCCGAGCGCGGAGTTCCAGGTCCTGGCGCTCTCCGGTGGACATGTCAAGCACCACCCGATCGACGGCCGCAGCCAGACCCGCGATGTCGCCGGGCTCGACGGTGACCGCGGTATCGCCGACCGCCTCGCCGGTGCCGCCGGTCAGGGTGGTGATGACCGGTCCACCGCCGGCCAGCATCTTCTCGGCCAGCGCGATGCCGAACGTCTCGACGAAGTCGGGTTCGGGCTTGGTCGGCAGGGCGTAGGCCGCGCAGCCGCGCATGAGCAGTGGCTTCTCGTGATCGTCGACGTCGGTGAGGAAGACCACCCGGTCGTCCTCTTTGGACATCGCCTGCACGTGCTCCAGCGCCGGCCCGGTACCGGCGACGACCAGTTTCATGCGCGACCGGCAGCGCATCTGGCCGAAGGCGATCACCAGGTCGTAGATGCCCTTGGCCCGGGCCACCCGGGACAGGAACAGGATGTATCCGTCGCGTTCCAGGCCGCGCAGCGCGAGCGCCGCATCCACCCGCGCCGGGTCCAGATCGAGATAGGCCGCTGTGTCGATCGGTGGGTAGCTGACGGTCAGCCGGCGCCGGCACTGTTCAGCGAACCTGGTTCCGCAGCGGGCGTCCACCCGCTCGGCCGAATCGACGATCTCCTCCCGGGTGTACTCGGAGACCGCGGTGACCTCGTCGTTGGCCAGGAAGGTGGTGAACAGTACGGTCGCCGCGCCGAGCCGGCCGTCCCTCAGGCACGACCGGATCACGTTGGTCACGTCGGAGCCAACCGCCTTCGCCACCGTGTGCACGTTCGGTGCGAATCCCGCCGACCGCGCGGCGGCGACCGCGTCCGTGACCACCTTGGTGTGCGGCACGAGGTACATGGACAGGCAGGTCGTGGGTACCGGCTCGGCGAGCAGCTCGACCAGCCGGCCGGTGAGTCCGGCCTGGTGGCGCCCGTCCGGTACGCGGTAGTCCCCGACAGCAGCCGGCCGCTCCACGGTGATCCCAGCGCTGTACGGCAGCAGCCGGTCCAGCGGCTTGAGCGGCAGCCCGGCCGCCTGGAGTGTCGGTATGGGCCAGGTGAGCAGCCGTACGTCATCGAAGCCTCGGGTCAACGCCACCTCGGCGAGGTTGCGGGCCTCGCCGGAGTGGCCGCAGATGACCGGGTCGGCGCGTACCACGATCACGAGACGGCGACGGGGATAGCTCATCTCGTACCACCCGAGACAGACGGGGGGCGGATCGCGTGCCCCCAGGTCGATGGCCGCGGGCCCAACCGCAGGTGCAACCGGCCACCACGGTGCACGTCGGCCGCGCTCACAAACGTTCCCGGCAGCGGTCTTCCGTTGAGGGTCGCCGACTGGACGTACTGCGCCGGTGGTTCACGGTCGATGCCGTCGACGCTGATCGGTGTCTCGCGGTGCCCGCTGGTCTCGATGACGAACTCCCGGACGCCGACCTGGAGCGCGGCCCGGGCGAACGCGGGCGCGTTGACGAGGAACAGGTTCTGTCCGGCGACAGGGAACAGCCCCAGCGACGCCCATACGTACCACGAGCTCAGGCCACCGGAGTCGTCGTTGCCGGGCAGCCCACCCGGGCCGGTACCGAACTGCCAGGTCAGCGCTGCCTGTACCACGCGCGCCGTGCGGTCGGGCCGGCCCGCGTAGTGATACGCCCATGGCGCCTCCATGTCGGGCTCGTTGTTCAGCCCTTCGAACCGGTTCAGGGCGTACCCGGCTGCCATCTCCGCCGGCTTCGGGCACCTGCCGGGCCGGGTCACCGGCTCGGCACCGAAGCCGAAGAACGTGTCCAGCATGCCGGTGAAGGCTTCGTCGCCGCCGGCCATGGCGATCCTCGCCGCCATGTCGTGCAGGAGCCGGAACGAGTAGTTCCACTTGCCGCCCTCGTAGAAGTCCGAGTCGAGCAGCAGACCCGTGTCCGGGTCGAAGGCGTTGATCCAGTGGCGGCTGTGCCCGTCGAGATCGTCGGCCAGGCCCGGGTCGTTCAGCGCCCGGGCGAGCTGTGCCGTGCAGTAGTGGGCGTACGCGAGGTCGAGGGTGTGGGTGATCGGGTGTACCACACCGTTCTCGAAGAAGTCCTCGCCGTAGAGCCGCCGTAGGTCGGCGACCATGTGTACCAGTGCCCAGTTCCAGTCCAGGTTCCCCCGGCCCAGCGCGTGGGCGTCGGCCAGCACGGTGTGCGCCAGCGCGCTGGCCTGGCGGAAGAACCGGTCGGCACCGCGAGCCATCCGGTACCCGATCGGGAAGTTGCCTTCCTCCTCGCAGACCCGGATCAGCGACTCCAGCAGGTCCGTGGCCCGGTCCGGAGCGACGGCCGCGAGCAGCGGCAGCTGCGTCTTGTAGATGTCCCACATCGTGCACACGTCGAACGCGAACGGTCCCGGAGTCGGCCAGAACGGGCTCTCGTCGTCGGCGAAGCACGGCTTGATCAGCGCGTGGTAGAGCGCTGTCGCGAACACGGTGCGGCGGCCCGCCGTGCCACCCTCGACCTGAACCCGGTTCAGATGCTCGCCCCACCGGGCCCGGGTCTGGAACCGTACCGCGTCGAACGCGGGACGCAAGCTCCCGCACTCGCTCTCCAGGTTCAGCCGGGCCTGCTCACATCCGCGCAGCGAGAACCCGAGGCGCACCTCGACGGCCAGCCCGGCCGCGGCCGCGCCCATGAACAACAGGCCGAACGGTCGCAGCGTGGTGTGCCGGATGCTGTCGAAGTCCAGGCGGGTACCACCGTGGATGAGCCGCCGGTCGTACCAGAGCATCTGCCGCCAGCCTGGGCTGTCGACCTCCAGATAGACCGACAGCGGTACGCCCTCCATCACCACCGTGCCTTGGGCCCGGCCGTGGCCCAGGCTCTCCACATGGGCCCGCAACGGAACGGTACGGCCGTGTTCGATAGCCAAACCACCCCAGGACAGATCGACAACCACCCGCGCGCTGCTGTGCTCGGGGAACATGTACCGGTGCACGGCGACCTTGGCGCCTACGGTGATCTCACAGCGCACCCCGGTGTCCAGGGTGGCCGCGTAGTAGCCCGCCTCCGCCACCTCCTCGCGCAGCGGCCACGCCTGCCCCAACAGGTCCAACTGCTGCACCATCGGGGTGACCCGAACGTAGTTGTAGTACTTGCGGATAGCGCCGGTACCGGACTGCTGGAAGTGGGTGAACCCGGACGCCTGCAGCCGGTCGAACAGCTCCTCCGGCACACCCTCGGTGTTCTTCGAGTAACGCCCGTACCCGGTCGGGTAGGCGCCGGAGTAGGCGCACGCCGACACCATCCCCAACGGCGACGTGGCACCCGGATGGGTATTGCCTACCTGAGGCTTGGGCCACCACCAGGTGGCGGCGAGACCATGCGCTCGGGGCAGGTCGGTCGCCGCGGTACCGATGAAGGGGTCAACATTGTCGAGAATGGCGGGACTCTATCCAGCGAAAGCCCTCCGGTGGTTTCGGCGAGATGAAATTCCCGCACCGGCGGCGCGGCCCGGGCCGGGGAACGGTTTGGGCGGCTGCGTCGAGTGCCGGGGAGGGATCGCGTGAGCCAGAAGCCCGAGCGGCAGAAGTGACGTGTCCGCCAGGGCCGGCCGGCCAAGGCCGCGCCATCCGAGCGGCCAACCGAGCGGGCATCGGAGCCGGAGACCGGCGCAGACGCGGAGTCCAGGCTCAACCGCGTGATGGATCTGGCGGCGCACCCCGGAAGGTCCGTGACCTGGGCCGCCCTGGAAATTCCGGACAAGCGTTTAGGTCTAAAATTATGCCGCTCGCTGCCCGTTCAGGTACTCGTTGTAGACCTCATTGGGAGTCTTGTAGCCGAGACCCGAGTGGAGACGTCGGGAATTGTATCGCAATTCTATGTAGCGGGCGACGTCCTTCATCGCATGTTTCCGCGTGGGGTACTGGGTGCGATGCACCCGCTCGTTCTTCAACGCCGCGAAGAACGATTCGGCCATCGCGTTATCGTAACAGATCCCGGTGCGCCCGACGGACTGGCGGATCCCGAGCTCGCGAAGCACCCGGCCGAACTCGGCAAAAGTGTAGTTACTGCCGCGGTCCGAGTGGAATATCGCACCTTCCTGGATATCGTGATTGCGGACCGCCATGCCGATCGCGGCGCTGATCAGCGGAGTTTGGTAGTTGTCGGACATCGCCCAGCCGATCACCGCTTTCGTGTAGCAGTCAATCACGGTGGCAAGGAATACCCAGCCCTGCCAGGTCGGAATGTAGGTGATATCGCCGGCCATCTTCTCGCCCGGCGCGGACGCGGTGAAGTCCCGCCGCACCAGATCCGGGATCGGCCCGGCCGCCGGGTCCAGCTCGGTCAGACTGTGCCGCCAGGGCCGCGGCTGGCAGGGCACCAGGCCCAGCTCGCGCACCAGCGCGCGGACCAGCTCCACCGAGCAGGACTGGCCGGACCGCAGCAACGAGGCGTGGATCCGCCGGTGACCGTACGTCTCGTCCGACGCCTCGAAAATCACCACGATCAACTGTTTCAATTTCACCCGGCGCGCTGCGGTAGCCGATTGCGGCCGACCCCGCCACTCGTAATAACCTGAATTGGAAACCCCCAGCCAAGAGCACATCTTCACCACGGTGTACTTGGGCCGGCCATCCGGCCCGAAGGCGCGTTTCTCCGCGTCGATCAGCTCGTACCGAGCTTCTACCGATACTCGCTGGCGAAGAACGCTGCGGCTTTTCCCAGGAACTCCCTCTCCAGCTTCAGTTCCCGATTCTCCTTCTCCAGTTCCCGCAGCCGGGCCCGCTCGGAAATCGTCAGCGGCGGCTCCTCGCCGGCGTGCGCCTGCCGGTACGCGTTCACCCAGTTACGCAAAGTCTGCTCGTTCACGCCGATCTCACGCGCCGTCGATGGAATCGCCCGAGACTCCTCGACCACCATCCGAGCGACCTGATCCTTATATTCCGGCGTGTACGACCTGCGCTGCCTCGCCATCACCATTCCCCTTTTCCTTCCAGAAGAGAAACGATCTTAGTTGGTTCTCTCTCCGGAAGATCCGTGGCGGCTCAACCTACGTGGTGGTCCTCGCCATCTTCGTGGTCGGGTGGCGGTGGCCCTCAGTACGTCGTCGACCCGACCTCGGTCGGTGGGCGCCCGCGCTATGCGGTCGCGCTGGTGATGCGGCGGTCCTGTTCCTGTGTTTCTGGACGCTGACCCTCCTCGCGTACTGCCTGGTGTTCGGTGGTATCACCGAGGTGACCAAGAAGTTCATCGCGGCAATACTGAACCGTGCCGGCATCGGGGCCACCCTAGGCCTCAAATAAGCGAGTTGGGCTTCGCGGTTGGTGATTTCCGGCGAGGGTAATCTCCGTGAGGTGCTCTGGCGGCTCGGTGTCGGCGTGTCGGGTGTACGGCACGCCGGTGGACGGGTTGGTCGGGGTGGTTGTGGTAGCTACGCCGGCCCGGTAGATGCTGTTGCGCGGGTGTTGGGGTGTGGCTGGTCGGCGTCGGTGGGTGTGCCGGCGCTGCGAGCCTGGTGTTGGTGGGTTGCGGATGGTGATGGCTGGCGTAGTCAGCCGAACCGGGCGCGTTCGATGATGGCCCACGTGCCGAATAGCCGGTCCAGGCCGGTGCTGTAGCCGATGATGCGTACGGTGGTGCCGCGGGCGCGGCGGAACACGGCGGCGGGGATGGCGATGATGCTGTCCGGGAAGCGATGGAACTCCATGGGATGTGCCCGCGCCGGTCGGCTTGCGGTGCATGGTCATGGCGAACCAGGATTTGATGTTCCAGGCCAGGGCGGCGCAGACCATGTAGGCCCAGTTGGAGACCAGGTCGTAGAGGGGTACCCGTAGCGCGTTCACGCCGGATTTGAGTTGTCCGATGATGTCTCCTGGTCGCAGCGTTCGTTGGCCAGCTGCACGACCTGCGCGGTGGTCAGGTCGGTGCGGGTGGTGATGTAGAAGAAGTAGCGGATCTCGTCGAAGAGCACCTGCTCGCCGCGGGCGCGGCCGATGTTCTTGCGCACCACGACCACCCGGTAGGCGCGGCGGCACTTGCCGGGCCGGTAGGTGAACTCGGCCACGTGCTCGTGGCCCAGGCGCAGGTCCAGGTAGCCGCGTTCGGTCACGATGCGCTGCTTGTGGTCGGCGCGGCGGGCCCGCCGCTTGCCGGTGCGGGTCTGGTAGGCGGGCTTGCGGGCCAGCGGCTTCCACGCCGATTCATCGAGGGCCTCGGCGCGAAGTGGGCGGTCAGGGAGAAGTCGGTGTCCCCGCGCAGGCACACCCGGCTCGCGTACGGGGTCACCAGGCTGATCGCCTTGTCGATCCAGCCCGCCGCATTCTGGTGGCTGGGGGCGTTGCCGGGCCGGTAAGTCTGTCCGAATTTCCGTGTAACCGTCCTACATGGACTAACTATCGGACATCGACGGGGATGCGGCCCGGGAAGAAGATTTCCAGTACGTTGAGGGCCTCTCGACTTTCGCGGTCTATGCGGCTGCGAGTGCCCATGCTCGCTGGACCTGGCGGATTTCTGTGTTGGTGGGTTGAGCTGGGCGGGAGCCCATAAATCGGGCGGCGATGAGGGTCCGGCGTAGGGCGGTGAGCATGTCGGCGAACGACGGGTCGGTCTTCGACAGATACCACGGTGCGTGGATACGGCGGTCGGCGACGATCCTGGGCTGGTGGCCGTGCAGCGTGTACCAGAGCACGACGATGGTGTAGACGTACATGCCGAACGCCCAGGTGCGGTTCACCGCTTGTGGGGTGCGGTTGCGGGCCTGACCGACGCCGAGGGTCTGTCGGGTGTCGAAGAATGTCACCTCGATCGCCCACCGGGCGGCGTAGCGGGTCACCAGATCAGCGTCGGTGACGGCCAGATCGGTGGTGATCAAGGCCAGCATCGGCCTGGTCTGCCGGTCGCGGACCAGAACCATCCGTACCGGTCGTGGGTCCGAACACGCCGTACCAGAGGCAATCGAGCACGGCGATGCTCACGGTGTCGCTGCGTCCGTAGCGGGCCACGGACACCGTGCGCCACATGGCGGTGGCGGCGGCCTGGGCGGGGGTACCGATCCGGTCGCCTTTCAACCGTGGCCGTCCCCGCCTCCCGGTGGGGGCCGGTGCCCGGTGATACAGCACCGCGTTGCGGGGCAGCCGGGTGGTCCAGGTCACGGTGGCGGGTAGGTGCCGCAGGCTTTTGCCGTGGTAGGCGGCGTCGGCGACCACATGGACCCGCCGATGTGGCACCCGCGCGGCGATGGTCGTGATCATCTGCGCGGCGAGCTCGACCGTCGAGGCGGTGCCCTTGCCCTGCCAGCGGCGGCACAGCACCGGCAGGCACAACGGTCGGGACAGGAACGAGACCCGCACGATGACCCCGACGACCACCCAGCGGTGACCGAACGCCAGCTTGTTACGGGCCGGCGCGGAGCCGTCGTGGATCCACCCGGCGCCGTGAACCTTCTTGCCCCGGCGGCGATGCGCGGTGTCATCGACCGCCAGGTGCAGGTCGGCGCCGTCGGCGACCAGGTGGGTCAGGACCAGATCGAACACGGTCAGGCCGATCTGGTCGACCGACCACCGAGCGGTTGAGAAGAACCGATGCGCCCGATCATGCGTCCAGGTCCTCGCCAGCCCGGCTCCGATGAGCATCCCGCACACCGTCCGTCGCCCGGTCTGCGCGATCAGCCCGAGGACCATCGCGTGGAACACCTCGAACGTCGGCGTCGTGAAACACACCGCGAAGGCGTCCAACAACCTGCGCAACGAGATCGGTAGCATGACGCCTGGAAGCATCGACGGATCACTTTCGGCAACGACAGTGGTACAAGCACCGTCGATGCTTCCGTCATCTCACCCCAAGATCACGCACTCCCAGGCCACCCGGCGTGTCACACCCCCCGCCGACCCACCACCCAAAACTGCGAAACTCTAGGGGCCTGCTTCCAGCCGTGTACGCCGGCGCCTTCGACCATGCGGGGCGGGGCGGGGCGGGTGTTGGCGGGCTTGCCGGCCTCGGCGGCGCGTTGGCGGGCGCGCTTGTCCTCGATGTCGGCGATGGCGAGCCAGATCAGCTTGATGACCGCGTCGTCGGTCGGGAAGTGGCCGCGGTTCTTGATGACTTTGCGGATCTGGTAGTTGAAGGACTCGATCGCGTTCGTGGTATAGATGATCTTCAGTATTTCGATGGGGAAGGCGAGGAACGGGCTGAACCTCTCCCAGGCCCGTTCCCACACCGCGACCGCGGCCGGGTACTTGCGGCCCAGCGGCGAGTCGGCGAAGGCCAGCAGCGCGGTCTCGGCGGCCTCCACGGTCGGCGCGGTGTAGATCTCCTTGAGGGCGGCGACCATCTGCTTGCGGTCGGTGTAGGACACGAACTTCATCGCCGACCTGATCAAGTGCACCTTATTCCGACTTATCCGGGGTTGATGATCTTCAATGGCGTGTTGGTCCTGGTAGAACGCTTACGGACGCGTCCGTAGCAGAACCGTCGAGTCGGGATGTGGTGGCGAGGCCGCGGACCGCGGTGTTGGTCAGGGATCACGAGGGGGTGCCTGGCGATGCTTGGGGAGAGGGCTCGACATGGCGGCGGCCCGCTCGGCGGCGCAGCTCGAGGATCTCGCCCTGGGCGGTTTCGAGGGCCTGCCGCAGTTGGTGGACCTCGTCTCGGTGTTGTTGTTTGAGCGCGGCGAGTTGGGCGGTGAGGGTGCGCACGACGCTGCTCGGACGTGTCGCTCGTGGAGCCGCTGGTCGCTCCGGTGGCGGGGTGTTCTGCTGTTGTGCCCGCAGGTGTTCGACGCGTTGGCGGATCGGCGCGCGGCGGTAGAGGAAATCCAGGGAGACGCCGGCGGTCTGGGCCAGGCCGCGGAAGGTGATCGGCTCGTTGCGGCGGATCATCTCGCGCAGGCCCTGTTCGGCTCGGGCTCCGGGCGGCGGCGCTCTTGCGGGCGGCGGCTTGGCGAAGGTTGTCGGGGTTGCCGCGCATCAGGTGGCCTCGTGCTCTGGTTCGTCGGTGATGGCATCGGTGCGGGCGAGGACCCCGGCGCCCCGGACGGCCTGGACGGTGCCGTCGGCGAGCCGGGTGTGTCTCGAGTTTGAGGATGATGCGGCTGAGGGCGTCGTGTTCCTGGCGGCGTCCGGCGAGCCAGACGTTGTCCTCACCCATGTCCTGGCCGGTGCGGGCTTTGAACGTCGCACGGCGGTCGTCGATGAGTTGCCCGGTGCGGGCCATTTGGGTTTGCAGCTCCGGCAGGAATGTCGCGTCCGTGGCGAACTTGTCGCACGTGAGGCAGGCGTTGCCCTTCACGCAAACCTGGCGCGGGGGTAGCAGGCACCAGCCGTTGGGCAGGATCCGGTCGGTGCGCCTGTCCAGCTCGAGCATGTCGTAGAGGTCTCGTGGGTCGATCTCGATGTCGCGGGCGTCAGCGGTGATCTTGCGGTAGCGCAGGAACTCTCGCTCGGCGGTGGCCTGCAGCGTCTGCGCGTAGGTCATGCTCATGGTCGGCGTCAGGTGCCCGAGGTAGCGCTGCAGGACGTGTAACGGGACGCCGGCGTTGAGCAGGCTGGTGGCGACCGTGTGCCGGAATCGGTGGGTGCGGTTGAAGTCGACCACGGCGCCGGTGCTGTCGCGCACGTCCAGCCGAGCCGGCCAGCTCGGTCAGCAGGCTCCGCAGGGTGCGATCGGTGTAGGGCCGGTCGCCGTTGCGGTTCATCTTCGTCGCCAGGAACAGATACTTCGGTGTCTTGCCGGGCGCGCCGTGTTCGGTGAAGTACCGGTTCGCCCACTCCTGCTGTTCCCGGATGATCGCGACGACCTCGGCGTGCACGAGGATGGTGTTCGGGCGCGCCGTCGATTTTCGTCTGCTGGTAGCGGAGCTTGGCGACCGGTGCCTGGGCGTCGCCGTCTGCCGCCGTGTCGGGCTGCGCAGCCGCGGTCGCGGGCAGCAGCGGCAACAGCGGGTCGCGGTCCAGCAGGCAGATCTCGCTGATGCGACGGCCCAGCAACGCCACCAGCAAGGTGATCCGCATGGCCTGCTCATCACCGAACCCGCCGTGCTCGGCCGCAGCGCCGAGCAGGTTCAACCCGCGCATGATCTGTGTCATGGCGTCGTCGTCGATGACCTGCCCTTCGAGCCGGGGCTGGCTGCTTGCCGGGCAGCTCACCGCGCCGGTAGAAGCCAGCGTGCTCGGCCCCGAGCCGTAGCCAGCCCGGTTCGGCCAGCGCGGCGGCCGCCGTGTCCTTGTTGTCGGCCATGAACAGGTAGAACTGCTCGACATCGCTGGCCAGACGCTGCACCGAGGCCGGCGACAGCCGCTGGCCGGCACGGCGTCCACGGGTGACCTCCCTGGCGCGGAGGTGGCCGAGGAAGTCCAGCATGAGGGCGCGCACCCCGGCGGCGTGATCGGCAAGGCGCGGCCCGCCAACCTGGCCGGCCGCGCAGGAACGCGTCGAACTCCTTCACCGCAACGATCCGGCGGTGCACCGTCGACCAGCTCAACACCCCGGTGTCCAGGCCGACCTTGCAGTGCCACTGCAGGCCGCGTCGCAGCCACAGCGTGCCGATCCGGTCGAACCGCACCGAGTACCGGCCCATCGGTTCGTGATCGCGCAACGGGATCCGGGTGTCCTCGACCGGATTCCACTGGTCCCGGTGCCACCAGGGGCCGGTGTCCAACGCGGTCACCAACAGGCGCGTCATGCGGGTCAGCAGCCCGCGGATGTTGTTCATCGTGGTCGGCGCCGGCAGCCGTCCGGTGCGGCGGTGCACCGCGTGCTGGATCTGCTGGCACCAGTCGCGGCCGGACAGTCCCAGCAGCGAGGCGGGCGCCTGGCCGGCACGATCGGCGAGCACCTCGCCCAGCCGGCGCACCAGCATGCTCAAGCCCGGCGTCGGGATCTTCCCACCCAGCTCGATGATCCGGAACACGCACCAAGCCACCTCCCGGCGCATCGGCTGCGGCAGCTGCCGACAGGTCCACCCCGGCCCGCCAGGTCCCGTCGTGGCAGAACGCGCCCGCATACTGCGCCGGGACGGTCGACTCGGCGAAACACGACAGCCGCATCGGCTCCGGCACCGCCGCCCACAAGCCCTCCAGCAGCCGCCGGGTCGTGAGCGGCCACGGGCCGTCGCCGCCAACCGGTCCGCAGCGGCCGTCTGTGCGCCCGCCGGTCACGAGCGGGACCCGATCTGCTCGTGACCGTGTGTACCGATCCGCCAGCCGGCAGTGAACGTCTTCCACTGCGCCACCGCCCGCATCTCGACGTCCTCGGTCACGTGCGCGTACGTGTTGAGCGTGGTCTGCACGTCGGCGTGGCCGAGGCGACGACTGACCACGTGCACCGGCACTCCCGACAACAACAGCGCTGTGGCGTGACTGTGGCGCATCCAGTGCGGCGTCCACGTCCGTCGGCACCTGCCCGGACAGTTGGCGGCGCAGCCGATCCACCAGGTCATAGACCGACTCCGGCCGCCACGGAGCGAACCTCGGTTCCCGATCCAGGTTGACGAACACGCAGGTCGCGTCGAAGTCCTCAGTGGCCAGATCGGCGCCGGCCTCGCACAACTGCCAGACGTACTCGCCGTAGAGGCGGTCCAGCTCGTCGGAGACATATAACCGCCGATAGCCGCTCTTGGCCCGCACCGCGTGTGGATGGTCGCGGGCCACGACCTCGATGAACGGGGTGTCGCCGCGTCCGGTGTGCCAGTCGCGATGCTGCAACCCGAGGGCTTCGCCCAACCGGACGCCTGTCTCGGCAAGCACCATCCACAGCAGTCTGTTGCGGACCGACCCGCGCCACTGCACGCGCTCTGGACGTCCCAGCTCGCGCACGCCTCGCCGATGTGCTCGATCTGCCGTGGTGTCAGCACCGGCGGCGCCGCCGGGCGAGGGCTGGCGCACACGGATCACCGCCTGGCGACGGCCTTTACGACGGGCGATGTGTTCCAGCAGCGGCTTGTACCGGCCGCCACCGCGATGCGTGATCCGCTGCAGGTCTCGACCCACGTCCACGCCGTTGAGCACGTGGTAGTCGTAGCAGGAGATCACCGCGCGCAGCCGCGCGGCGATCGTCGACTCGACGAACCGCGCCGGCCGGCGCTCGATCGACGCGATCTCGGGTCCGTCTCCGGTGCGCAGCCACGTCAGGAAGGCCCCGAAGCTCTCCAACGTCACCGCATCCCAGCGCAGCCCGAACGCATCCAAATACTGCCACCACAACGCCAACGACCGCGCATACGCCTTCACCGTGTTCGGCGACGCCCGCTGCGCCCGCAGGTACTCCAGGTACTCCTCAGCCGGCTCGACCATGCGATGGTCCGCGCCCAGCACCGTCCACGTGTGCTCGCCTGAGGGCAGGGTCAGCCGCTGTGATCGGTAGGAGCAGACCTCTACAGTTGCGGTTGTCATGCTCCGTACCGTAAGAACCACAGATAATCAGTCCGCAAAGGACACGCGGCCCCCAAAACGTTCACTCATCCTGGTTACAGACGGGGCCGGAGACCACCCCAGATAAGATATCGGAATAACGTCCATTACCCCGAGGAGGAGATTATGCCGATGCCGGGTGTTCCGGCGCTGGTCAGTGGCGGTGCGCGCGGTTGTCGGTTCGGCATAGTCATAGCGCTTCGAGGAAGGCGAGCAGGCGGTCCGGCGTGCGGTATCGGCCGGGGCGGGTTCCGGTCGGTGCGGTCCGGTCGAGGGCTCGCTGCTTGAGTTCCATGTCCGCGCGTAGGTAGATCTGTGTCGTGGCAACGCTTTCGTGGCCGAGCCAGAGCGCGATGATCGCGACGTCGCCGCCGGCGTGCAGTAGTCGCATGGCTGTCGTGTGTCGGAGAACGTGCGGGGTGACCGTTCGTCCGGCCAGCCGGGGGCATCGGCCGGCATAGAGGGCGAGTCGCTGGGCGAGGGCGTCGTGGCTGAGTAGCCTGCCACGGTTGGTTGGGAACACCACGTCGTCCGGTTGGCCACCGCGTTCGGCTATCCACGCCCGGAGAAGGTCGACTGTCTCGGTGGTGAGCGGGGTGACGCGCCTCTTGCGGCCTTTGCCCATGCAGTGACGTGTGGCCCGGTGCCGAGGTGGATGTCGAGACAACGCAGGGCGGTCAGCCTCGGATGCGCGGAGTCCTGTCTGGATGGCCAGGTGCAACATGGCGTGATCGCGCCTACCGGTGCTCGTGCTGCGATCAGGCTGGCCGAGCAGGTCGGTCACCTCGTCGTCGGTGAGGAACTCGATGATCCTGTGATCTGTTCGCTTGGCTGGGATGGCCAGGATCCGGGCGATGTCGTTGCTGTGCTCGGGGTGGTGCAGGGCGGCGAACGCGAACAGGGAGTGGATCGCGGCAAGGCGGGCGTTGCGGCTGCGGACGCTGTTGGCCCGTTCGCGTTCGAGGTGGTCGAGGAACGCGGCGACCGTCGTGGCGTCCAGGTCGACGAAGTCCAAGCTTGGACAGTGGCCTCGAGGTCCTGTCGCTGGCGAACACCAGCAGCATGCGGATGGCGTCACGGTAGGCGGCCACGGTGTGTGAGCTGGCCTGCCGTTGCGAGATCAGCCGTTCGGTGAAGAACGCCTGAACCGTGCCCGCGACGGCGGTCATGGCCGTCCTCCCGCCGTCGGCTCCAGCCGCCGGGCGGCCTCGGCCATCAGCTCGGGCGAGGCGTCTAATGGCACCGTCGGATATTGGAACTGTCCGAATGGGCGCTGGATCCGTCATCGGAGCGGCGACTTGACTTCGCCAGGGTCCGGCAACTGTTCGTCGTTGCCCATCGGCGCTGGTCGACCCGGGCGCACGCTTAGCGGCTCAGATCAGCACGGCCGCGCGCTCCGTATTGTCCGTTGTCACGGTGGTGGACGTGCCCGCCAAGCTGTCGGCGCGGGCCCGGGTGTTCGCCACTGGTCGGGGCCGCAAGACCGACGCCGTGGACGCGCTGCTGGTCGACCGCCGTGACGAGCTGGGCCGGGCCCGCACCGAGGTGATCAGCCACCGCTGACCGTGACCGAGTGGGCGCCTGCGGCGACCGCCGCCACGACGGAATCCTCGCTCTGACGCAACACGTCTACGCACACGCCGACCCGCACGACGCGCGCCGGAAGCCGGGTCCGCTCATGACGGCCGGTTCAACGAGGCCCAGAAGCCGTCCAGGATCCAGTCGAGGCCTTCGTCGAAGGCGGCGAACAGGTCCTCGGTGCGTGAGGGCAGCAGCGCCGCCTCTCCGGCCTGGGCCAGGTGCGGGTAGCGGCCGTCGGCGGTGAGCCGGTCGAAGTAGGTCCGGGTCGAGGTGCGCCACTCGTCCTCGGAGATGTCGTCGCGCCGGCGCGTCTGCAGCTCGACCAGGCCGAGCATGGCGAAGCCCCACAGGTAGACGTCGCAGGTGCGCAGCAGCGCGGTGGCCTGCGCCCTGTCCAGGCCCAGGCCGGCGATCGCGGCGTGGGACTGCTCAGCGTGGCTGGCGGCGTTCGGTCCCAGCATGGGCCGCTGGGCGAACGCGGCCATCACCCACACGTGCTGCTCGCCGACGGCCAGCTGCCGGTGGAAGATCGCGCGGAGCGCTTCCCGCCAGTTGTCGGGCAGTTCGTCGACCAGCATCTCCCCGAGCACGTGGTCGGCCATGAGGTCGATCAGGTCGTCCTTGCGCTCGAAGAGGGTGTAAAGGCTCATCGGGCGGACCTTCAGCTCGGCGGCGACGCGACGCACGGTGACGGCGTCGAGCCCTTCGCGGTCGGCGAGCGCGACCGCGGCGGTGACAACGGCCTCCCGCGTGAGCCGCTCCGGCCGGGGTGCGGTGGGCCGGGTCCAGACAGGACCGCGAGGTTCTGACACACAGCGATTGTATGGCGTACGGACTTCCGATACGGTGTATCGAAAATTGATACAGTGAATCACTGAAGGGGTTCCTGCATGACCAGCCCGACCGCCGTCGCCGACGGCACACGGTCCGCCAAACTGCCCCGCGAGCTACTCGCCCTCATCGGCGCGATCCTGCTCGGCGTGTTCCTGGTCCAGATGGACGCGACGATGGTCAACATCGCGCTGGAAAGCCTCCACCGCGAGTTCGACGCCGATCTCGCCACCATCCAGTGGGTCAGCACCGCCTACCTGCTGACGATGGCCGGGGTGATCCCCGTCGCCGCATGGGCCATCGACCGCTTCGGCGCCCGCACGGCCTGGCTGGCCTCGCTCGCCATCTTCACGATCGGCTCGGTCCTGTGCGGCCTGGCCTGGTCCGCCGGCAGCCTCATCGCGATGCGGGTCGTGCAGGGGATCGGCGGCGGCCTGCTGATGCCGCTGTTCCAGACGATCATCGCCCGACGTGCGGCGGGGCAGCAGATGAGCAAGGTGATGGCGATGGTCGGTGCGCCGCTGCTGCTCGGACCGGTGCTCGGCCCGATCGTCGGTGGTGCACTCGTCGACGGTTTCGGTTGGCGCTGGATCTTCCTCATCAACCTGCCCGTGTGCCTGGCCGCGGCGTGGGCGGCGATCAAGGTGATGCCGGCCGACCCGGTCGACCGGCCCGCCGGCCTCGACGTCCTCGGACTCTTCCTGCTCTCACCCGGCCTGGTCGCGATCGTCTACGGCCTGACCCGCGCGGGCACCGACGCCGGGTTCGATGCCGGACCCACGATCGGCTCACTCATCGTCGGCGTTGTGCTGCTGGGCTGGTTCGTGGGCCACGCGCTACGCACCGCCGAGCCGGTCGTGGACCTGCGCCTGTTCCGCGACCGGGCCTTCAGCCTCGCGTCCGTGCTGATGTTCCTCACCATGATCGCGTTGCCCGCCTCGCTGCTGCTGCTGCCGCTGTACTACCAGCAGGTCCACGGCTTCACCCCGCTGCACGCCGGGCTCCTGCTCGCGCCGCAGGGTATCGGCTCCGCGCTCTCGATCATGCTGTCCGGCCGGCTCACCGAACGACTCGGCGTGCGCCCGGTCGCGCTGGTCGGCGTCCTGCTTCTGCTCGGCGCCGTGCTCGGCCTCACCCAGATCGAGGCCGGCACCGAGCAGTGGATGCCCGCAGCACTGGCCGCGCTCGTCGGTGCCGGGTTCGGCGCCATCCTGGTCCCCGCGCAGGTCGGGGTCTACGCTAACCTGCCAGCCACCGCAGTGCCGCATGCGACAAGCGCCGCGCGGGTCTTCCAGCAGGTCGGCGCCTCGTTCGGGGTTGCGATCCTCGCAGTCGCCCTGCAACACAACACTTCGGGCGCGACCGGGCCTGCCGACCTCGCCCACGCATTCGGAACCACGTACTGGTGGGCTGCCGGCGCGGCCGCGCTCGCGATCGTCCCGGCGCTCGCCTTCCGCCCCGCAAACCACACGGCCGGCGACCGGCGCAACGCCGCCAACCGAAGCACCGAAGCCCGCGACCAAGACGCCGCCGACGCGGCCGGCTGAACCACGACACGTCAGGATGCGGCATCCGGCCCGCTGCGCCGCTTCAGACGGACCGTGGCGATGGCGCGTCCGCCCTTTCCAGAGAACGGATGGACGGTCCAGGACGGTCACTCATCTCGGCCCGGTCCAGATGAGGTCGCATCACGTCGACCTTGCGATCGTCACGCCGAAACCGCACCAGCGGGATGTGGTTGGCCTCGGCAAATTGCCGCATGCCGTCGCGGAACCGCACGCCGATCTGTTCGAACACCGCCGGCGACGCGATCGGCATGCCGCGGTGTTCGTGCAGGAAGTACACCACCCCGCCGGGCGTCTGCAGGCTCTGCACGAACCCGGACAGGTAGAGCCGGTCCAGGCACTGGATGTCCAGCACCGTGTGCCCGTCCAGCACGTCGTTGACCGTCGTTACACGCAAACCCGTCGACCGCGACACCGTCGTCACCTCCGCAACCATTCCTACGGTCGCGAGGATGAACGCACCGGTACCGCTCCTGCCAGGCCCATCACCCGTCTGGGCGGTCCGAGGCGGAACCTCACTGGATTAGTGATTCGATGTCGAGAAGCTCTGACCGGCTCCGCTCATCAGGTGAAGGGCCACGACAGGCGCGGCCCACGGCGCCAGGAGACCACGATGCCGAAGTACCTGCTCCTCAAGCACTACCGCGGCGGCCCGCAGCCGCACCGTCCCGTGCCGCCGATGGACCAGTGGGCCCCCGAGGACGTGGAGGCGCACATGGCCTTCCTCAAGCACGTCAGCGAGCTGCTCGAGAAGAACGGCGAGTTCGTCGACGCGCAGGCGCTGACGCCGGCGCGCACCTGGGTGCGCTACGGCGGCCCGGACGTCGCGCCGGTCACGACCGACGGGCCGCTGCCCGAGACCAGCGATCTCGTGGCGGGCTGGTACATGATCGACGTCGAGTCGCACGAGCGCGCGGTCGAGCTCGCGGCCTACGTGTCCTCCGAGCCGGGCCCGGGCGGGGAGCCGCTGTACGAGTGGATCGACGTCCGGGAGGTCATGTCCGAGGCCCCCTCGGACGACTGACCCGGCGTGTGACCCGACGTGACTGACGAGCCGACGCGACGGCTGGACGAGGGCGCGCTACGCGCCCTCGTCCCTCGCGTGCTCGCCGGCCTGGTCCGGCGGGGCGAGGACTTCGACGCCGCCGAGGACGCGCTGCAGGAGGCACTCCTGGAGGCACTGCGGGTGTGGCCCGAGCACCCGCCGCGCGACCCGCGCGCGTGGCTGACGACGGTCGCGACCCGGCGGCTCGTCGACGCCCGCCGCAGCGAGGCCGCCCGTCAGCGCCGCGAAGAGGCGGCGTACGCCGAGCCGCGGCCCGCCGCCAGAGAGGAGGGCGACGACACCCTCGTCCTGCTCTTCTGCTGCTGCCACCCCGACCTCACTCCCGCCTCCCAGGTGGCACTGACCCTGCGTGCCGTCGGCGGCCTCACCACCCGGGAGATCGCCGACGCCTTCTACGTGCCGGAGGCGACGATGGCGCAGCGGATCAGCCGGGCCAAGCGCACCCTGCAGGGGCACCGCCTGGACCAGCCCGGCGACCTCGCCGTCGTCCTGCGCGTGCTCTACCTCATCTACACCGCCGGCCACGCGGGCCGGGTGGACCTGGCGAACGAGGCGATCCGGCTCGCCCGCCAACTCACCCTCGCCACCGAGGAACCGGAGGCACGCGGGCTGCTCGCGCTGATGCTGCTCAACCACGCCCGCCTCCCGGCGCGACTCGACGCGGCCGGTCGCATCGTCACGCTCGACCGGCAGGACCGCGGCCGGTGGGACACCCGCGAAATCGCCGAGGGTGTCCGCGTCCTGCAGTCGGCGCTGGCCGCCCAGCGCCCCGGCCGCTACCAGATCGAGGCCGCCATCGCCGCCCTGCACGACGACGCGGCCCGCGCCGAGGAGACCGACTGGCCGCAGATTCTCGCCTGGTACGACGACCTGGTCGCCCTCACCGACGACCCGGTGCACCAGGCCCCCGCCGCCGTGCTCGCACGCGCGGTCGCGGTCGGCCACGTCCTCGGCGCCGCCGCCGGGCTGCGCGAGACCGACCGGCTGCGCGAGGTGCTCGGCGACCGGCACCGGTGGCACGCGGTCCGCGGCCACCTGCACGAACTGGACGGCGACCTCCCGGCCGCCGCCACGGCGTACGCGGACGCCGCTCATCGGGCCACGGACGTCGCCGAACGCGACCACCTGGTCCGCCAGGCCGCCCACGCGCGGGCCGGCGCCACGTAGGAACAGTCGTCTCACTGAGCGTCCTCCATAGGCTCGCGTACCCGGCAATGACCCGATTGAGCCGAGCAACTCATCGCTGGCCTCTTCAGATCGCGTCCACCACCGCGGCATGCCAAGGCCACCGTTGCGCTGCGCGCCGATTTCCGCCGCCTCGAGATCATGGCATCCGGATTTGCCGCCGACCGAGCGTCACCCAGCGTTACGGCGATCGGCTCGGCCGAACACTCGATCGCGCCGATGAGCGCGCACGTGATCATGGCGGTACGGGCGGGTTCCGTCGGAGCGTTTCGGCTCGGTGTAGGCCGTACGTTGGCGCGCTCACCATGCTGCGTGAGGGCTGTCGCCGTTGGGCACGTCGGCTGTCGTCCGCGGCGCGAAGCGCCACCGCCGACGGTTGGGGTCGAATCCGACCTGAAGGGTGTCTTTCGGTGGGCTCGCCGATGTGGGTAGCCGGAGTAGCGTTCGGCGATCGTGGCAGAGGCGGCTTTGGAAGCTCTCGTCGTCCCACTGGATGTGCAGCCCGTACCCGCCGGGGCACGTAGAGGTAGGTGTAGCCGCGGCCGTTGAGGACCTTGACGATCCCGTGGCTGGCGAGGTCGAGGTCGTCGCTGGGATCGCCGTCGGGGCCGGGGGGCAGGTTGTAGAGCGCGGAGAGGTGTGCGAAGGCGCTGTCGACGCCCTTGCAGTCGAAGATGTCGAGCAGCTCGCCGAGGTGTGTTACCGCTGTCCCGGGGTCGGTGGTGTTGGTCTTGCGGCCCGAGGTGATCCTTCGGTTAGCTGGTTGATCGAGGCTGTGTGTCAAGGGCATTGAGTTTGGTGCGGACGGTGTCTGCGTCGGGGTGGTCGAGGTCGTCCAGGATGGCCAGGGCCTGTTGCCAGGCGTCGCGGGCGGCTTGATCGTTGTCGGCGGTGCGGTGGGCGTCGCCGAGGCGGGTCAGAGTGGCGGCTTCGTAGTAGCGTTCGCCGAGGTCGCGGCGCAGGTCGAGGGCGTGCTGGTAGCAGCTGATGGCGTGGGTGTGGTGGCCGAGGTGGTGGTGGGCGTAGCCGAGGCTGTCCCAGGTGCCTGCCTGTCCGACGTGGTCATCGAGTTCCTGCAGCAGGGTGATGGCCTGCTGGCAGGAGGTGAGGGCCTGTTGGTGGTCGCCGAGCAGGGTCTGGTACCAGCCGACATTATTGAGGGTGTGGGCCTGCCCGGCCTGGTGGCCGGCGGCCCGGTACAGGTCGAGGGCGTGGCGGGCGTGGTCGAGGGCCTGCGCGAGATGGCCCCGCCGCTGCCACAGGTCAGCCAGGTTGAGGTGGGTGTGGGCCTGCCCGACCTGGTCGCCGGCCCGGGTGGCAAGGGCGAGGGCGTGGCTGAGCTGGGCGTGGGCGTCGTCGAAACGGCCCAGCAGGATGTAGGCGGTGGCGAGGTTGCGGTGGGCGCGAGCCTGCGCGGTCGGGTCGGCCAGCCGCCCGGCGGCGGCCACTGCGGCGCGGCCGACGGCGGCCTCCCCCGCCGGTCGAGGAAGGTCCACAGGGCCCAGGCCAGCTGCCCGGTGTGGGTGTCGAAGCTGGTGGCGGCGGCGTGGTCGACGGCGGCCAGCAGAACCGGGTGCTCGGCGGTGAACCAGGCCAGGGCCTGCGCGTGGTCGGTGAGGTGCTGCGGGTTGGCATCTGGCTGGGGTGGGGCGAGGATGATCGAGTCCCGGCCCGGGATCAGCAGCCGGTCGGCGGTGTAGGCGGTGTGCAGGTAGTGGTCGAGGATGCGGTGGGTGGCGGCGTGGCGCTCCCCGTCGGTGTCGGTGGTGCGGGCCATTTGGGTGGCGTAGGCGCGCAGCAGGTCGTGCAGGGAATATCGGCCGGGGCTGTGTTCGGTGAGCAGGTTGGCCCGGGCCAACTGGTCCAGTAGGGAGCGGGCCTCGTCCACGGGGAGGGCGGTGAGGCTGGCCGCGGCGGGCACGCCGATGTCGGGGCCGGGGTGCAGGCCGAGCAAGCGGAACAGTTGGGCGGCGGGTGGGGTGAGGGCCTGGTAGGACCAGGAGAACACCGCCTGCACGTCGGTGGTGGGGTCGTCGCCGGTGAGTATGTGCCAGCGGTGCTGGGTGTCGCGCAGTTGCTCGGCGAGGGTGTGTAGCGGGGTTTGCGGGCGCACCGCGGCGTGGGCGGCGACCAGGGCCAGGGCGAGGGGAAGCCGGGCGCAGGCGGTGATGATCTCGTCGACGGCGTGGGGCTCGGCGGCGACCCGGTCGGTGCCGAGCCGGTGGGCGAGGAGTTGTTGTGCCTCGTCGGGGGTGAGCAGGTCGAGGGTGAGTGGGTGGGCGGCGTGGGCGGCGATCAGGCTGGTGAGCTGGTTGCGGCTGGTGACCAGGACCAGGCAGCCGGGGGCGCCGGGTAGCAGCGGCCGGACCTGGGCGGTGTCGCGGGCGTTGTCGGCCACGATGAGGACCCGCCGGCCGACGAGCAGGCTGCGGTAGAGGGCGGCTTGGGCGTCCAGGTCGGTGGGGATGCGCTGGGGCGGGACGTCGAGGGCGTCCAGGAAGCCGCGCACGGCGGTGGCCGGGTCCATGCTCTGGCTGCCGGGGTCGAAGCCGCGCATGTTCACGTAGAGCTGCCCGTCGGGGAACCGGTCGCGGATCTGGTGGGCCCAGTGCACGGCGAGGGCGGTCTTGCCGACGCCGGCGGTGCCGTCGATGGCGGAGATGACGACGGCGGTGGTCGTGTGGTGGGTGTCGCCGGGATCCTCACGGCTGGGGAGGAGTTTGTGGAGGACGGCCAGATGGTGGTCGCGTCCGGTGAACGTGGACACGTCCGGGGGCAGTTGGGCGGGAATCGCCAGTCGGCGTCGGCGGGTGGGCACGGGTCCGCCGGCGACCTGTTCCCTGCGGGCGGCCTGGTCGGCGAGGGTGTTTTCCATGTCCCGGTATGCGGCGTGCCACCGGTCTAGGTCGAAAAGCTCCGCGGCTAGCTGGGTCTGGTGCGCTTGCGCGTAGCGGGCGCAGGCGCGCACGAACGTTTCGACGGTATCCCACCGGGGTGTGCCCGGGCCGTTGAGCAGGTCGCTGGCGGTGGAGGTGCGGAGCGCCCGGCCGTCGTGGTCGGCGTGTGTCTCGAGGCTTCGGTAGGTGGGTCGCCGCACCTGGACGTACAGATCCTGCAGCCGGGAGCGGAACGTCACTACCGGGTCGGTCTCACCGTCGGCCATAAGCAATAGACGACCACAAGATCTGTGGTCAGGAAAGCGGTTAAGCGACTGTTACGCCCGATTTCCGGTTCCGTCCGGCGTCGGACCGCGTGCCGCGTCCGGCCCGCAGGGCTGAACCCCTCCGCCCGCAACAAGACGGCCACCGTGTCCGCCGAGATCTGCCATCCCTGCCGGCACAGCTCATCGGCGAGATTGCGGGTGGACTTGGTCGTCCACCGCAGCGGCGACATCGGATCACCCCGCACGTCCGGCTCGACCAGAGCCAGCAACGCCGGCAAAAGCCCCGCATCCAGCTCGACCAGCCGCCTCCGGCCCCCACCCTCACGACGTGCCCGGCCCAACGGGGCATCACCGGCCTCCAACTCGGCCACTCCCCGCGACACCGTGCCCTCAGCCATACCCGCCGCCCGGGCTACCCGCCGGATCCCGCCGTGGCCCAGCACCCGCGCCTCCGCGCCCAGCAACAGGCGGCGTTGCCGCTCGTCCAGATGCGGCAGCACCGCCCCCAGCTTCCCGGCCAGCCCTTCATCGGTTCGATCCATCCGCCCATATCACATGAACGACCACCAATATAGTAGTGCTTCGTCATGATCCTCAGTCGTCTCTGCAGTAGTGGCCGGGGAATCTGGTGTGGCATGTGGGGCAGGCGCCGAGGATGCGTACGAGGTACGTCTGCAGATACTGGAGTGCCTCGTAGAGTGTCATTCCGGCGCTGGTGCTTTTGGGCGACGTCGTTGCCAGGTGAGGAACCCGTGGGCGGCAGCGACGAGGGTGACGTGGTGGTGCCAGCCGGCCCATTTACGGCCTTCGTAGTGGTCGAGGCCAAGGCCGGTCTTCAGCTCCCGGTAGTCGTGCTCGACCCGCCAGCGTTGCTTGCACGCCCGCACGAGTTGGGTCTTGCGGGTGTTCTTCGGGAGGGTGCACAACCAATAGCGGATCGGTTCGGCCTGCCCGGCGGGCCATTCGGCGATCAGCCAGCACTCGGGCAGGTCCCGATCCTGGTGCAGCGACCGGGTGCCGGCATCAGCCTGCAGGGCCCGACTGAACACGAACCTGCTGGTCATCGGTTGGAGCTCACCGTGGCGTTGCTTCGACCCAGTCCGCCAGGTGATCCGGGCCGCCCGCCTGGCACCCAGCGCCATGATGTGGTCTTTGACCGACCGGGCAGGCGTTTCGTAGCGCGGTTTCGGCGGCCGGCCACGGCCGTGGTAGGGCGGTGTGGCCCGGGTCGCAGTGGCCGGCAGCACGGTCAACACCGACGAGATCTGCACCGCGTACGGGATGCCACGAGCCGACAGCCCATGGCGGAACTCGGCGGTGTCACCGTACCCGGCGTCCGCGACGGCAACTGCCGGTGCGGGCAACCCCCAGCCCAGTGCCTCGTCGGCGCATTCCAACGCCAACTGCCACTTGGGCCGGTGATGTTCGTCGTCAGGGATCCCGGCCGCGGCGCGCCGTGCTGCGACGTCCCCGCTGGCCTTGTCCGAGGCCGGGTCCCAGGACTCGGGCATGAACAGCCGCCAGTTGATCGGGCAGGACGCCTCGTCGGTGGCCAGGTGCAGGGTGGTGGCCACCTGACAGTTCGTAATCTTCCCGGCGGTACCGGTGTATTGCCGGGCCACACACGGCGACATTCGACCGTCCTTGACGAACCCGGTGTCATCGAACACCCACGCAGACGGGTCGATCACCTGCTGCATCCGCCGCGCCAACACCCGGCGTACCGGCACCGGGTCCCACGGCGTGTTCGCCACGAAGTGCTGCAACGACTGCTCATTGGGCTCGTCGAGCCGCTGGGCCATCGGCTGGACCGACTTGCGCCGGCCCTCGAGCATCAACCCGGTCAGGTAGCAGTGGCACCGCTCCTGCCAGCCCTTCCGCCGCAACGACCCGAAGACGGCGTCGACGAAGTCCTTCAGGTCGTCGTCCACCCGCAGCAGCGTCTGCACATCCATGCCCACCCCAACGACGGACCTCACCATCCGACAATTAGATCATGACGAAGCACTAGATAGGAACCCGCGAGTTAATCATCGGCACGCCCTAAGTATCTCCGTATGTAGACGTTCGGCCATCGACGTCTCACCACGCATGTACATGGTTCGCCCCCTCATGGTGCCACTGTGACACAACAACTGAGGGCTCTCGAAGGCCATAAGGCAGCGCTCCACGCATCGTCACGACCGCCGAGGCCGAGTGTCCGCTTATTGGCACGACCGAGCGTCGCCGTCCCGAAGCGCGGCTACGGAACGTAACGAGCGGAAGGCGGCAGACATCCGGATGTTCGACGGTGGCGCCGCCGGGTTACCTCTTGGCGGATCTAGGCCAGAATCGCCGTCCATGTCCGACAGGATGTGGTCACTGGCCGACTTCCGCCTCGACGAAGCGATCGAGGCCGCCGAGGTGTACGTCGACCGCGGGACCGATTTGGAGCTGGTGGCGCGGGATGAGGCCATCGCGCTCGCCCATGAGCGGGGGGCCAACCTCGTGGTCTGGTTGCCTCCTGCCGTCGATGCACCTCCCCCATGCATCGTGACGAAGGTGAGTGTGCCGCTGCGGTGGGAACGGGTTCCGCTCGAGGACTCACCGCCGCCGATCGACGAGCGGCTCTGGTTCGATGCACCCTGCGGGAGGCGGGACTTCATCGTTGGCAACGGGAACACCTTCGTCGGTCGCATGGCGGCGCGGTGTGCCCACGATGGTGTCGCCTACAACGTGTCGCTGGGCGAGATGGGGGCGATGTCCGACGAGTCACGGTACTTCGTCGCCGGTTTCCTGTCCGGCAGCCAGCCTGCGCACCCTACCGACGCCGAGGGCGAGACCGACGAGGCCGATCTCGTCGCCTGGCGCGCCGCCACAGCCCGGTTCCGGCGCACGGGTCGGTGGTACGGCCGCTGGGGAACGTGTCAGGTGTGCGGTTGCGTCCTACTCCCGGACACCGCCGCCGACCGGTGTCACCAGCACTCGACCGCCACCTCCGGCTGAATGCTGGACCACCAGCACGCTCAGCGGCAACCACCCCATCAGGTACCGTAACGCGCTACTCACGGCATGTGCGGACGCTTCAATTATCTACTCATGGGAAGATGCGACCGTGAGGAGGCCTTTCCGCCGCCGGCGGGCTCATTGATCAACAAGAAGGGCGGGTCGGGGTTTGATAGCTCTGGGCAGCAACATCCACATCTTCGCGCGACCCCATCGACGCGAGGAACTGACTCGGTGCTTTGAGACCATCCTTGGCGGCAGCCCGGTACAGACGGTCGCGTTTCCCGGCATCGACCAACCCATGCTCCTTGTCAGCTTTCCTGGCGGCGGCCATCTCAGCATCGAATTCACCGACGACGCACCAGATGACGAGCAGCCCCGGCTCGGCGCGTGGCTTGAACTGCGCGCCGACGATCCGCCTGCCGTGTTGCGGGCAGCGCTGGACGCAGGCCTCACCGAAGTCAGGCACCCAGGCCATCTGTACTATTTCATGATCCCTGGAGGACAGGTGTTCACGGTCGCGCCGACGAACTGAACGCGGCAGATCCGGACGCTTGTCTTCACATCCAGTGCACCGGCCGGCCGGTGTGGACCGATGCTTCGAACAGCTCGCGGAGTTCAGCGACCCCGGGGAGATAGTCGTCGATCTGGACCGGCCGGATCTCGGCTCGCATCCGGTGCGGTTCGTTCTCGTTCGGCAGGCCATCCCACCACCCCACGGGTGAGCAGTGACGCATCGTCACGCCGATCTGGTCATCGCGGAAGATCCAGTCTTCGCCGGCCCGTTCCTGGACGAAGGCCCGCGCTGCGAACAGTAGCGACCCGTCTGCATCGTGGACACGCACGACCGCGTCCCCGCCAAGCCATGTAGAGGTCATCGGGCTGCCGTCGACCGCGGCCAGGCCGTGGACCGCGGCCCGCTCATCGAAGCGGAAACCCGCCGGTTCGGGCGCATGATGGCGCGGCGCTGCGACGAGATCGGATTCGGGACCCACGAAGACCACCACATCGGTGTCCGCGTCGACGATGCACACCATCGAACGTGCAGACATCAGGTCACCAAGGCGGTCGATCTCGGCCAGGCAGCGGGCGGAGTCGACGGCGGTCACGCTGCCTCCGTTACCGGTCGGCAACGACGCACGCAGCGATGGGAAGGCGTGTTCACCGCCGTAGCTGGCCATCGCCTCGCACAGCGCCATTCCGCCGACCTGGTGTTCGACAAGCCGGAACTGCGGATGGCTGCACGCGCTCTCGGCCCAGGACCGGACCTCGGCCTGTTGTGCCTCGTGTCCCACGGCCGCGTGGATCCATACGTCGTCCCTGATCACCGGACACGGGGACGGCGACGCGACACCCGTCTCAAGACAGTCACACAGCACGACCCCGTCGATGGACAACAGCCAATCATCTGACGGGCTCGATCACGGCGCGAAACGAATTCGGTAGACCTTCAACATCGGTCCAACGCGGCGACACCGACACGTCCGCTCATCGGCACGACCGGACACCATGACGGTCGAACCCTCGTGACACTGCGTAGCGCGGGGTTCGCGGCAAATCAGGATGGACTCCCTCGGTGGCTTGTGCCGCTGCCGCCAAGCGGCTTACCGACAAGGCAAGCTGGCGGATAACGAGCGCGAACGCTCGTCACGGGTTCCATGGAGTCCGCTAAGCTGCCAAGGCCTAGTGCCCTGCCGACCGGAGAAGTCGATGACAGCCGATCAGGCCATTCGCCTCATAACGGCGATCGGCGGCCTCCTTGGCGTCCTCGTCTGGCCGGCGCTCGTACTCTTTCTGGCTATTCGGTTCCGAGCCTCACTATCGGACTTCTTCAGCCACCTCGGAGAGTTCACCCTCAAGGCGCCTGGATTGGAGGCCACCGCACGACGGCAGCAGGTGGAGGCGGCAGCAGCGCTCGGCGCGGCCATAGCGAAGCCAACAGGAGAGACTCCGGGCGCCGTAGCGAACCTTTCGGAGGTCGCGGATGCCCTGGCTGAAGCAGTTCCCGACGCCCGTACTCAAAGACGGCTGCAGGGCCGCCTGGTGCTGTGGGTGGACGACCGTCCCGATAACAATCGCTACGAAAGGCAGGCGCTAGAGGCACTAGTGTTGTGTGATCCTGTTAACGTTATCTTGATATCCCGTTGACCGGGTCGTGATGCTGGCGGTCGATGCTGGTCTGGTGGTGCTGACGCAGGAGCAGGCGGCCGAGTTGCGGGCGGTGGTGCGCAGCCGCGATGTGCCGGCGGCGGTCGCGACGCGTGCTCGGATCGTGTTGTGGACGGCCGAAGGTAAGCGGCGTAAGGATGTCGGCGAGTTGGCCGGGGTGTCGCTGCCCACTGTGGACCGTTGGGTGCAGCGGTATCAGGCTGATGGTCTGGCCGGTCTGGAGGAGGCGAAGCGGGGCGGGCCGCGTGAACAGGTCCCGGCTCGGGTGCGGGCCAGGATCCTTGCCCTGACCCGGGTGACGCCGCCGGTGGAGACCGGTTTGTCGCACTGGTCGAGCCGGGAGATGGCCAGCTACGTCACTCGCACGGAGGGGGTGGCGGTGTCTTGGCACTACGTGGCGAAGCTGTGGCGCGACAACGACCTGCGGCCACATCGGCAGGGCACGTTCAAGCTGTCGAAGGATCCGCGTTTCGCGGAGAAGGTCCTCGACGTGGTCGGTCTGTATCTGGATCCGCCGGCCGGGGCGGTGGTGCTCTCCTTCGACGAGAAGACGCAGGTGCAGGCCCTGGACCGGACCCAGCCGTTGCTGCCGGTCGACTTCGGGTTGACCGAGAAACGCACCCACGACTACAAGCGGCATGGCACCACGAATCTGTTCGCCGCGCTCAATACGGCCACCGGTGAGGTCGTCGCCGACTGCTACCCGCGGCGGACCGGCCCCGACTTCCTGGCCTTCATCAAGAAAGCGGTGAAGCCGCACGCCGACAAGGAAATCCATGTGGTGCTGGACAACCTTTCCACCCACGACACCCCTGAGGTCCAGGTGTGGCTTGAACGCAACCCGAACATCACGTTCCACTTCACCCCGGTCGGGTCGAGCTGGATGAACCAGATCGAGACCTGGTTCGGGATCATCACCAAGCAGGCCATCCGCCGGGGCACGTTCACCTCGGTCAACGAGTTGATCCACCGCATCCGCACCTACGTCGAACACTGGAACGCAGACGCGAAACCCTTCACCTGGACCGCCACCGCTGACGAGATCCTGGCCAAGGTCCGCTGGGTCCAGACCAACGTCAAACAACTCGTCGCCAACAACTCGAAGTAACGGAAACAGAATCACGGGACACTAGGCGTGCGGTTCGCACTCAGCACATCTACCGATGACGCAGTTGGTCAACTCCGGCATCAGCCATTTGATTTGATCATCTCGGACATGGGACGGCCGCCAGATCTTCAGGCTGGATATACGCTGCTCGACAAGTTGAGGAGCGAAGGCGATCGCACTCCATTCGTCATTTATGCCGGCTCGCGTTCTCCTGAACATGTCGAAGAGGCCCGTCGTCGCGGCGCCCTAGGCTGTACCAATTCGCCGCAGGAGTTGATCCGGATCGTGACCCAGGCTCTCGGATCAGTCCCCGGCTGAAAGGCTGGGACGGCACGCTCATCGGCAGATGAGTATGCTTTCAGCGGCAAGATCGCGCGGCTTATGCCGGTCAGATCGTTCGGATTTATGCCAGTTTGACCCGGCACCGTAGTCGCACCAGGCGTCGCTGATCTGTCCTGGCTCCCGCCGGGGGCACAAGATCATGACATCGAGCGGCCTCTATTGAGGCTGGACAGACGGCGTGCCAACCGTCGCAGCCTTATTGCAAACGCCTTGCAGTACCGCATTTGAGCAGGTCACGCAGGTGCAGGTTCGACACACCCTTACGCCCGGGTTTCCGAAAAGCGAGGTCGATCCGGCGACAGAAGGACCAGTTTCATCCGGCTTACTCGGCCTGCACCGCGGCGCCGTCCGCCTCCTTGATCTCCAACTGGGCGGCCGGTCTGGCAGCATCCAACGTAGCCAGCAGCGTCTGGCGGCGCAGGCGCCGAGGGTGCGTAGGACGGGCCAGCGTAGCCGGAACAGCAGGAGTGCGGCGATGGCGGTGATGGCGAGTGCGACGGGGCGGATGGTGGTGGGGTCGGGTAGTTGTAGCTCGATGGGTCCCCATCGGTGTGGGTGGGTGGTGGTGAACAGGGCGGGAGCATGACACCACCGCGGTGCGTACCTACACCGAGATCCTGCCCACCCTGGCCCAGGCCGCCGGCGACCTGCGCAGCCTGGGTGATCTGGGCTACGAAGGCGAAGCCGACACCATCACTGTGGCGTTCAGGAAACCCAAAGACAGCACCCTCAACGCCCTACAGCAGCAGTTCAACAAGGCCCACAACGGCGTGCGCACCATCGGCGAACGCGGCAACGCCCTGCTGAAGATGACGTTCAAGGCGCTGCGCAACGTCAGCGTGGACCCATGGCGGATCGGCAAAATCGTCGCCGCAGCCCTCGTACTCCTGCACTTCGACCACGCACGCACCACATGACACTCAGTGATCAACACCTTGCGCGGAATGGCTCAGTCGATGACGGCGCCAAATACAGCCAACCAGCCCATGTGCGGATGTAGGTAATGTCGCCGACCAGCTTGGCGCCCGGCACGGTGGCGGTGAAGTCCCGCCGAACCAGATCCGGCATCGCGGCGACATCGGCAGCTTGGACGGTGGTCTGCCGCCAGGGCCTGGCCCTGATCAGCCATTACCGACGCCACGGAGACCCATCACCCCAAGATCTCCGAACGTAGTACAGGTAGGTTGCTTCGGCCAAGGTCGGACTATATCCGCGACCCAGGCGGGTTCTGCCGCAGGCTGATCTCGCCATTCTGAAGCTTCTCGGCCGCCACGGAACCCAACCGTTCGCGACCCCACTCAGTTTCGACCGCCCGCGTCTCCTTCCGCACCCACTTGAAAAGTCGCTCAGCGGTGGACAAGAACTCCTCGTCCTTCTCGATGAACACGCTGCCGGCCAGCGTGAACGGCACGTAGTAGAAACGGCCAGGATAGAGCAGCTTATCGTCGAGTTTCGAAAGCCACCATTCAACCAGTGGGTCCTCGGCCACGTCGAGAACCCACTCGTCCCTGGCCTCGATATGTCGCGGATCCAACCGGCCCAGCAGCGAGGCGGGACAGATGAGCTTTCCCATACCGTCCCCCCTGGAGCACTGAACCTCCAGGGGGGCACGAGACGGCGAACGCTCCTTCAGTAGCACGGACGAAAGCTCGCTGCGCACGAAGTCATCGACTCCCGGCTGATCATCGGGATGAAGATAGACCTTGAGCTGGCGTCCGCGCACCGTCACCTCACCGTTCCATACGGGTGGAACACGATGTCGACGCCGTCATCAATCACACTCCAGATATCCGACATAGCTTCCGTTTCGCGGATTACAGGTATCCCACCCTTGGTCTGCAAGCCTACCTGATGGAGAGAGGCGAGGTTTCCGGCGCTGTCGTACGCTCCGACATCCGCGGCCCGCGTGGGCTTGAAGCCGCCAGGGGTATTGAAAGGTACCTCGCGTCGCGTGGTGAAGCCTTGGTTCTGTAGCTCCTGCTCGACTTCACCGATCACTCGCTGATGCTCTGGTCCGCCCGCTCGACCGTACGGGTTCGGGGGAATTCGTGGAGTGCCGCCGTCCGCGCACGTACATTTCCTCGAATGGCCGCCGATGGACCCGCCGCAGTTGTGAACGAGCACCGATGTGGTGCCCGCCACCACATAGTACGTGTGAGTGGTGTCGACGGTGAGGTTGTAGGTGGGTTGGTGGGCCTCGTACCTCCGGACGGCACCGACCTGGACGTACGTGCCGGTGGAGGTGCGGAGCAGTTCTCCCGGTTGGAGGTTGCCGGCGTCGATCCAGCGACCCTGGGTGGCCGACCAGAACGGGTGGTGGTCGGTGGTGGTGATGGTGTGGTCGCCTTTGCCGTCGTGCGTGGTGAGGTTGACGAAGTGTTTGTCGTCGTCGGTGCGGATGGTGCGGGTGACCTGCCGGACCTCGGTCCGCCCGGTGACGGCGTCGGTGGCGACCACGGTGTCGCCGGGTTGAGTCTGCTCGATGGGCTTGCGGGTGCCGTCGGCGAGGAGGACAGCGGTGCCGGCGACGAAGCTGTCACACTTCCCGGCGTTGTCGGCGCCCTTCTTGGTAGCGGCCTTGGCCTTTGCCGCGAGCCGTTTGGCTCGTTCGGCGGCCTCTTCGGCCGCCTTCTTGGCGGCTCGTTCGGCCGCGGCCTTGATAGCGGCGGCTCTCTCCGCGGCTGCCTTGGCGGCCGCTGCCGCCGCGGCCTTGGCGGCTTCGGCGGCCTTTTCGGCGCCCCGGAGGATGGCCTTGGCCCACTTGATCTCTTCGATGAACTTGAAGATCGCCTTGCCGGCCTTCCACAGCGCTTCGGCGATCTTCTTCGCCTTGAAGATCTTCCCCCAGGGCAGAGACCCGACGACGGTCATCACGCAGGCGCCGATGTCGCCCTTGAGGCAGTTGATGATGTCGTTGATGCCGAGGATCTCCATGAGGATCTGCCCGCCGGCCTCCAGGACCACGTCGAGCATGCTCTTGCTCTGGAGCTGGTTGGCTTTGGCGATGTCCTCGGCGCTGGGACCCTGGTCCTGTTCCCCGGTTGTCGGCGCCGGCTGGCCGGTGTCCTGCCCGGGGTCGTGCGGCTCGGTCCCGGCCGGGTCGGTGAGGGTCACCGGGTTGTTGTCGGCGTACGCGTACGAGGAGACGGCCGCACCACCGCGCGACACCGGGTCGGTGCTGGTGAACCGTCCGCTGCCTGGGTCGTAGTTGCGGGCCCGGAGATAGTAGTTGCCGTTGCCGCTGGTGCTGTCCTGGTAGGCGCCGGTGTACTGCAACGGGTTGCTCGGCCCCGTCGCGCTCTGCGCCGTCGATCCTTCCTTCGCCGCACTGGCACCGGCTGCCGGCTGCCTGCCGGTGGCTTGGCTGTTGGCACTGGGCTGGGCCTTGAGGGTGTCGCCCATCCGCGGGTTGCCGTACGGGTCGTAGTCGTAGCCCTGCTCGGGCACACCGGCCGGGGACAGCATGTCGGCTACGCCGCCGAGCCAGTCGTGGGTGTAAGGATGTGCCCCGGTGGCCGGATCCAGCAGCGCGAGCGCCTCGTCGTCAGGACTGTAGACGAAGTCCCGCTTGTCGACCGTTTGCCCGGAGGCGTCGGTGACGGCGTCGACGGCGATCTCGGGCAACGTGCCGTTGACGTCCCACGACCAGTGCTGCGTCGTGGCCTGGGCGCCGTCGCCGGTGGTAGCGGCCAGGCGCAGCCCGGCCGCGTCGTAGCCGTACGTGGTGGTCCGCCCCGAAACGGTCGCCTTGGCCAGCGAGTGGTCGAGGTTGTAGGCGAACCGGTCGTTACCGGCCTTGGTCTGGTTGCCGTCGAGGTCGTACCCGTAGTCGACCGAGACGGTCCCACCGCTGTTGTGGGTGGTCTCGCGGGTCAGCTCGTCGGCGGCGTCATACTCGTAGCGGGTGGAACCGGTCCCCGCCGAGCCGGACAGGGTCTGGCTGGTGCGGTTGCCGACCAGGTCGTAGCCGTAGTCGATCCGCCCGGCGGACGCGCCGGAGCAGGTCGTCGCGGCGTAGCAGGCCGAGGTGACCCGGTCGACCTTGTCGTAGGCGTAGGCCACCGACTCCGACACCCCGCCCCGGGTGGTCACCACCCGGGTCGGGTTGCCCAGCTGGTCGAGGTCGAGCTGGTACGCCGACACCGGGTTCTGTGGCAAGGCCACCGGTACGACCAGGTTGGACGGCTTCGACGCCGGCCCGGGGCCGACCTTGTTGGACGCGGTGACCGTGAATGTGTACGCGGTGCCGGGCTCCAACCCGTTGACCACGGCGTTGGTCGTACCCGCCGCGACCTCGACCGTCTTGCCGCCCGGCGAGGCGGTCACCGTGTAGCCGGTCAGGGACGAGCTGCCGGTGTCCGACGGCGGCTTCCACGACACCGCCGCCTGGGCCGCGCCGGCCTGCGCAACCACGCCGGTCGGCGCGCCGGGCCGGCGGTCGGTGTTGTTCGCCGGTGCCGCGTCGGCCGCGCCGCTCTGGGCGGGCTTGTCCGAGCCGGCTCCCGGGTCGGTGGCCGGTGCCGCGCCGCCCGCTGCCGGCGTTGCCTGCGCCGCGCCCGGCAGCCGGTTGGTCTGGACGCCGATCAGCCGGCCGGCGTCGTCATAGGCACGGGCCTCGATCAGCCCGGTCGCCGCCGGCAGCGTGGTGCCGATCGGCCGCCCGGCGACGTCGTAGTCGTATCGCCACGTCGCCGGGGTGGCACCGGCCGCGCCGCCGCTGGCGGTCAGGGTCTTGAGCCGGCTGTCCTTGTCGTAGGTGGATTCGACCCGGGTGCCGTCGGGGTAGCTGCGCAGCTTGACATTGCCACGTTCGTCGTAGTCGTAGCCGAAGTTCTCTACCTTGCCGGTGGCGGTGTCGGTACGGGTGACGGTCTGGATCTGGTCTTCGTCGTCGTAGCCGACCTCGCGCTTGCCGGCCGGGTCACCGTAGAACGTGGTGCGGTCCTTGGCGTCGTATCCCCAGGTGTACACCGGACCGGTGCTGCCCAGGGTGCGCTTTTCGCGGCGGCCGACGATGTCGTAGGAGTCGACGATGGTGCGCTTGGCCCGTTCGGCGGAGCTGGGCCTCTCGCCCGCGTCGAGCGTGATGAACGAGACCGGGTCACTTTCGGCGTCGTAGCCGATATCGGTATGCCGGCCGAGCGGGTCGGTCTTGGTGGTCAGCCGGCCGGCGTCGTCGTAGTCGAGTCGGGTGGTGTGCCCGTTCGGGTCGCGTACCGACTTGACCAGCCCGTCGGCGAAGTAGTCGTAGACGGTCGAGCCGTCTTCGGGCCGCTGCGGGTCGTACGGCGCGTCGGCCGCGTGCACGAACCGGGTCCGGTCGTCGTCGTCGTAGCCGTAGCGGGTGGTGCGGCCCTTGGCGTCGGAGACCGCGGTCAACCGGTTGTTCGGGTCGTGGTCGTAGACCGTGGCGTGGCCGAGCGGGTCGATCGTCTCCCGCAGGTTGCCGGCCTCGTCGTAGCGGTAGCGGGTGGTGAACCGGTCCTTGGTCGCGCCCGGCGCGTTGCCGCGCGGCTCGGTCGACGCGACCAGCAGGCCGTCGCCGTCGTACTCCCAGGTGGTGACCCCACCCTCCGGCATCGTCTTCTTGATCTTGTTGCCGGCCTCGTCGTACGCGAAGCCGGTGGTGTTCGTGCCGCTGTCGGTGATGGAGGTCTGCTGGCCGTTCCTGTCGTACCCCAGCTGCGTGGTGCGGTTCAGCGAGTCGGTCGACGACGTGACGTTGCCGGTGTTGTCGCGACCGAACGTGGTCGCCTTGTTCTGCTCGTCCACTGTGGACGTCGTGCGGTCGAGCTCGTCGACCTTGACGTCCTTGTCGACGAACTTCCCACCCGGGTAGGGCCGGCGCAGGCGCACCAGGTTGTCGTTGCCGTCGTAGAAGTACGTGGTGGTGAAGTCGGCCGGGTTGGCGCCGGGCACGTTGCCGCGCGGCGAGGTCACCCTGTCCAGCAGGCCCTTGACGTTGTACGCGTAGGTGGTCACCAGGTCCGGGCTAGGATCCATCTTCACCCGCACCGACGCCTTCCGGCCGGCGTCGGTGTAGCTGTATACGAGTTCCTTGCGCGGGTCGGTGACCGATTTCGGCAGCCGGTTGTCGAAGTACGTGTACCTGGTCTCGACGCCCGTCGGCGTCTCCTGGCTGATCACCTGACCGACCTCGTCGTACCCGGTCCGCCACGGCTCCCGCTTGCCGGGCTGCCGCACCGCCGTGACCTTGTCGGACGCGTCGAACTCGTAGCGGGTCGTGTAGGTCTCGGGCGTGGCACCCGGAACGGTGCCCCGCGGGTCGACCGTCGAGGTCCGACGACCGGTGGCGTCGTACCCGAACGCGGTACGCCGCGCCTCGGGCGTGATCACCGCGCTGAGCAGGCCGGAGTTCGCGGCCCCGACCGGAAGGTACTCGTACCGGGTGACCTTGCCGCGCTGGTCGATCTGGACCGTCAGCAACCCGCGCTGGTCGTACTCGTAGTGGACCGAGTGGTTCTCGGCGTCGATGCTCTCGATCAGCTCGTTGAACTCGTCGTACCGGTCTTTCCACACGTTGCCGCGTCCGTCGCGGTGCTCGATCGGGTTGTTGCGGTCGTCGTATTTGGTGACCTCGTCGAAGTCGAACGGCTGGGGTGCCTTCTGCTGGATGACGTTGCCGTTTGCGTCATAGGCCGACTCGTGCTGGTTCTCCTTGCCGTTGACCACGAGGTTGCGGTTGAGGGACGCGTCGTAGCGGTGGTTGACCGTGTCCCTGTTGCCGCGCTGGCTGTACACCAGCACGTTCCCGCGGTACCCGTCGAGGGTCACTACGCCGTCCGGGTCGGTGGTCTTCGCCTCCTCCGTCGCGGCCTTCCACTCGAACTTCGTGACCTTGCCCAGCGCGTCGGTCTGCCGCATCACCCGGCCGTCCGCGTCGTACTCGTTGTGCACGTCGACGACGTTCTTCGCCGGCTTGCCAACCTTCTTCGGGCTGACTACGTCGGTGAGCAGGCCCTGTGTCGAGTACCGGTAGCCCCAGACCTGGCGGCGGACGTCGGTGACTGAGACCAACCGGCCCTTGTCGTAGCCGAACTCCACCTTCCGGCCGTCCGGCAGCTCGATCCTGCTGATCAGTCCGGCGTTGATCGTGACCTTGGCGACCCGCCCGGACGGGTCGGTGATCGACACTCCCCAGTCGACGTATGCGAGCCGCACCCCGATCCGGCGCGGGTTGAGCACCGATACCAACCGGCCCTGCCCGTCGAAGCCGTACACGTCCTGCTGTGGTGTGACCAGTTCCCAGCCGGCACCGGCCCGGCGCAGGTTCGAGCGCACCCCGGCCGGCCGCGTGTAGCCGGCGTCGGTGAGCCGGTAGAACGCCTCCGCGCCGTCTTCGGCCCGGACGGTCGCACCCTCCTCGGTGGACGTCACCCGCATCCCGTACGACCAAGCCCAGCCCGGCCCGAAGGGTCCCGGGTTGACCAGCGCCGACGAGTACGTGCGTAGCGACGTGAACGGAACCCCGAACGATGCCATCGACAGGTCCCGCTCCACCCGGGAGAACGCACCGGTGGCGGTGTTCACGCCGGTCGCCCGTACGGCCTGACCGGCTGCGGTCATCGCCAGCGCGTTGTCGCAGCCGCAGCCAGCGGCCTGCCCGCGGGAGACCGGCGGCGGCACGATCGTGGTCCGCGGCTTGGCCGCCGGCGATGGCAGCGACACCACCTGCCGGCCGTCGGCGAACAGTGCCGTAATCGTGACGACGTACTGCTTCTCAGGATCCAGCACCCACTCCTGGGCGGCGCCGAACGACTTGCAGTACGTGCGCACGGTCTCGCACTTGGGATCCAGGTCCGCGGTAGGTAGCGTCGTGGACGTCTGCTCGGTGGTGCCGGTCGAGTCGAACAGCGTCACCTTCCACGAGGTGAACGACCGGTCCTCGTTGTGCAGGTTGAAATACACCACCAGCGACGTGTCACCCAGCGTGTAGCCGGGCCGCAGCACCACGTCTTCGAACACCGGATCGCCCGGACCGGCGTCCGCGGGGCGCGGCCCGGCGGGCTGTCCGAGTGGTGTGCCCGGCCGCTCCGGCGGCGCCGGCTTCGGCGCCCGCGCCGCCTCCGCCGCTGAAAGGGCCCGCGGCGGACCAGCGGCGCGGATTCCCGGCGGTACCACCGGAGCGCGCTGAGCAACCGCCGTATTGGGCCGTGCCGACGCCGGCAACGGCCGCTCCACCGGCCCCGGACCCGCCACCGCGGCCGGAGTCCCCGGCACGTCGCGCGGGCTGGGCATCTCCACGGCCGGCAAGACCGAGACCGTCAGCGCCAGAATCGTCAGAACGATCAACCAACGGGCTCGAAGAGCCCGGCGCGCAGCATGAACCGCCATGATCAGACACTCCCCCGTGATCAGCCAGTGCGGCGACCGAAGAATAGCGATGTACCGATGAGCCACGAGCCCCTCGACGAAGAACTGGCAGATGACGAAAAGACAGCATGGTGGTGCATCAGTTCGATCTACCTATGGCGAGCGACCTCACACCGCCGAGGAATCGCAAGAGGTGGTTGACCATCGCGGTGTCCTTGACCAGCCATGGGTAGGGCTTGCCGGTGGCCGCGTCCCGACGCTGGCGGGTGCGCCACACCGTGGTCTTCTCCTGGGCCCGCTCCCGAACAGGATCCCTCGCAGTGCCCGTCGTGGCGAGCGAGGTAGTCCTTGGCGACCTCGTCCCCAGATCGTCGAAGTTACGGTGAACAGGAATGACGGGGTTCTTCCCAGCACGCCTGTGGTGGCGTTGTGGTCGGTCATCACACCGGTGAGCGCGTGTACTGCGTCCGGGGGTACCGCCCTACCGTGCCTGCCCATGGAAAGCTCCCCTCAACCGGACACCGGCCACCCGCCGCAGTACAGTGCCGCCGGTGTGACGCCTCTCAGTCACGGTCACAGTCATCGATGAAGGCCCGGGCCGTATACCTCTGAAGCAGTTGGCGTCCGGGAGGTAGCCGCAGGATGACCTGGCCCGCGTGGCGGACCAGCCGGGCCGGCACCATCAGTAGCCGGTGGCGAAGGGTACCCAGGTGGGCCCGGCCGCGGCCGGCACCGTCGTCGAGGCCGGCCAGTTCCTGCAGCCAGGCCGACAGGTTGACGGCCAGCAGGGCACCCCACATCCACACGGTGTTGGCCGCCCGGCTGCCCGAGGGCAGGTGGCGCAGCGCGGCGCCGTGCTTGGCATCGCGGAAACGATCCTCGATGTCGGTGCGCATCCGGTGCCAGGCCTCGACCGCGACGGCCTTGCCCGGGGTGGACACGTCCAGGTTGGTGGCGATGAACGAGTACGCGTACACGTGCTCAACCAGACCGTCCAACGCCAGGGTGAGTTGGTCTTTCGGGATGGTGCGTCGGCGGCGGGCGCGTGGGTCGGTGGAGATGTCGGCGGCGCGGACCCTGACCCGGCGCACCACGCACGCGGTGCCGGCAGGCCAGCCGGTCGGGGCGTAGTCACAGACGGCGACCTGGGCGCCTTTCATCCGCTTGGCCTTGCGCCACGCCTTGGCGGGAATCGTCGCCGCGGCGCGCCAGGCTGCCTTGTTACGGGTGACACCCAACGAGAAGTCGCACTCGTTGTCCAGGCGCGGCCCAGGCGATGTCGGCGGCGAAGTAGCCCACATCGCCGCGCACCGTCGGCCGGCAGGTGACCCCGGCCGCGCGCAGCGCAGCCACGCTGCGCGCGATCAGCGAACCCGCGCCCGGGCGGGGGTCCTCATCACCTGCCAGCAGGTCCGCGGCGGTCACCACCCCGGCCTCGGCCCAGGTGGCCACGTGCGGACGCCCCGCACGCTGCCCCTTGTAGCTGTACGCGATCCCGTCTTTCTTCGACCCGTAGCACTCCACATCGGTGCCGTCCAGGTCGATGGTGGCCCCACCGGCGCGCAGCACCGCCCGCCGCGCCGGCGCCAGCAACCCCACCACCCGGCACACGAAACACCATGAAGATCCGTCGCCTTCCCGCCGCTGCACAGCGGGATGCGGCCACCGCGGGATATTGCGTGCCGTCGCGGCCGATGGTTGGTACCGGTCGGGTGGGGCAGGTGCGTCCCGACCGCGTGGGTGGAACCAGCCGTACGGGAAACACGCAGGGGTAGCAGGACCCGTCGGTCAGGCGCGGAGGTCTGCAGGATCTCGCACCCCTCCTTCCTGCCGCGCTGGACGCCGCGCAGTCGTGATGACAACGCGTTTCAGAAACTCTTTAGTCGATCATCGTGGGTTTCGTCCGGGTCGGGCTCGTAGCGTCGGCTGGCGCTTGTCTGGCAACCCTGGGAGGCACGATGCGTTCCATCTTCCGCGGACGGATAGCCGCTGTGCTGGTCGCCGCCGGCCTGGTCCTCGCGGCGTGCGGGCACGGCCAACCGCCCGCCGCGCCCGCCACACCGTCTGCGTCGGCCACGGGTCCGCACGGCGCCGCACTGTCGCGCGACGACATCACCGCACTGGCCGCGCAGTTCACCGACCAGCCGTTGACCGGCGGGCAGCACGCCCCGCGGCTGTACCGGTGGGTCAACCCGAATACGTTGGTGTTCCTGCAGTTCGACAACCCGGAGCCGGCCAAGGCCACCGCCCTGCGCTATGTCGGTGTGGCGGTCAAGGGCGTGTTCTGCGCCGAGGCGCAACCGGGCGGACCGCACGGCGGCTTCCCGCACTTCCACCGCCTGGACGCGCCGGACTACGCGCACGGCCACGGCGGCCCGCCCGGCACCGTCGGGTACTGGTTGAGCTGGGTGGCCGTCGACACGTTCACGCTCAAGGACGGCCGCCAGGTCACCCCGGGCGTTGACTACGAGCAGTCGCCGACGCCACCGCCGGCCTGTGGGACGAACGTACCGAAGGCCGACTTCGCCGGCCCCGGCGCGAAGGCACTGTCCACATCGGACATCGGCGCGCTGTGGCCACTGTTCGGCGACCAGCCGTTGACCGGCGGGCAGCACGCGCCACGCCAGTACCGGTGGGTCAACCCGAACACGTTGGTGTTCCTGCAGTTCGACAACCCGGACGCGAGCAAGGCCACCGCGCTGCGCTACGTCGGGATCGCGGTCAAGGGCCAGTTCTGCAAGTCCAAGCAGCCCTCGCCCGACTTCCCGCACTTCCACCGCACCGACGCGCCCGACTACGCGCACGGCCACGGCGGCCCGCCCGGCACCGACGGGTACCGGTTGAGCTGGGTGGCCGTCGACACGTTCACGCTCAAGGACGGCCGCCAGGTCACCCCGGGCATCGACCGCGCGCAGTCACCGACGCCGGCCCCGGACTGCTGAATGCGGCCCGGCGGTGCGGCGCTGGCGCTCCTGCTGCTGGCCGGCTGTACGTCAGCGCAGCCCACCGTGTCCGGCCCGGCTTCCGCCGGGCCGGACCCCGCCGTCGTGCACCTGACCTGTGGCACCGGCGACCCGGGTGCGCCGTGCGCGTTCCGGCCGGCCGAGGTCACCATCCGGACCGGCGGGACGGTGCGCTGGGTCAACGACGACGCCACGTACCACACCGTCACCTCCACGGGCAGCCTCGCCCGGCGGGTACCGGACGGACGGTTCAACGGCGCCCTCGACGCCGCCGGCGCAACCTTCAGCCACACCTTCACCCAGCCGGGCAGCTACCCGTACTTCTGCCAGCCGCACGCCGAGTTCATGGCCGGCACCGTGCGGGTGTCGCCGAGGTGATCTCTCTTCAGAGTTCCTTCATCATCGGTGCTGGACTCCTTCATCCGTGGCCGGAAGGGTGGTGGGCAGAAACTTGCCGTTGAGCACCCGGAGGGAGGACATGACGAACGGTTCACCACACGTCCTGGTCGTCGACGACGACCGGAAACTCGTCGGGCTGCTGGAGCGCAGCCTGCGCTTCGAGGGCTTCGACGTGACCTGCGCGCATAGCGGCGAGGCGGCCCTGGCCGCCCTGCGCGAGCGGGAACCGGACCTGGTGCTGCTCGACATCGGCATGCCCGAACGCGACGGCATCGCAGTCTTACAGGAGACCCGCCAGGTCAGCGACGTGGCGGTGGTGATGTTGACCGCCCGCGACGAGGTCCGCGACAAGGTGGATGCGCTGGACCTCGGCGCGGACGACTACGTGGCCAAACCGTTCGACATCGACGAGCTGGTTGCCAGGATCCGCGCGGTGCTGCGACGGCGTGGCCGGCCGGCCCTGGACCGGCTGTCGTACGCCGACGTCCGGCTGGATCTGGGACGGCGGGAGGCCGACCGGGACGGGCGGGCGTTGGCGTTGACCGCCACCGAGTTCGACGTGCTGGCACACCTGCTGCGCTACCCGCGCCAGGTGCACACCCGGGCAGGCCTTGCACCGGGCGGTATGGGGGTACGACAGCATCTCCGACAGCAACGTCGTCGACGTACACCTCGGGCACCTGCGCCGCAAGCTCGGCGACCCGCCGCTGATCCACACGGTTCGCGGGGTCGGTTTCACCCTGCGCGGCCAGCCGTGAACCGCCTGCGCCGGCTCCGTCGACCGGACCTGTCGATCCGGGTGAAGCTGGCGGTATTCTTCACCGTCGCCGTCGCGCTGATCCTGGCCGGCGCCGGCGTGGTCACCTACCAACTGCTGCGGCACAGCCTGCTCACCGAGATCGAACGCGATGTGGCCACGAGGGCGCACACGTTCTCGGCCGGCCACCCCGGCCCGCCGTACGACCTGGACACCTTTGCGGCTCCGGATGTGTTCATCCAGGTACAGGCCGGCGACGGTACGGTGTCGGCGCGGTCGGCGAACCTGGCCCGGCGCAGCCTGCCGCTGCCCGCCGCGGCCCGCACCGGGCAGGTCGCGGAGGTACGCCTGTCCGGCCGGCCGCTGATGTTGGCTGCAGCGCCGCTGGCCGGTGGCGGGTACGTGGTGGTGGCCCGCTCCCCGGTGAGCACGTACCGCGCCCTGGCCACGTTGCAACGGCTGCTCACCGCAGTCGTCGCGGCCGCCATGCTGCTGACCGCCGCGGCGAGCTGGGGGTACGCCCGGGCGGCGCTGCGCCCCATCGACCGGGTCGTCGACGCCGCCCGGACGGTACGCGACAGCCGCGACCTGACCCGCCGGGTTACCCGTACCGGACCGAACGACGAGGTCGGCCGGCTGGCCGACACGTTCAACGCGATGCTCGCCGAACTGGAGACCGCCCACCACGCGCTGGACGACTCCAACCAGCAGCTGCGCCGGTTCCTCGCCGACTGCTCGCACGAACTGCGCGGCCCCGCTCGCCCGCATCCGCACGACGGCCTCGGCGTGACCACCGCGTCCGGTCACCGGGACGTGGACCGTGCCGCCGGCATGAACCGCCCCGCGCGTACCCGACCGCCACCCTCCTGCCCGGCGGCGAGGTCCCCTCGCTTCGCCGGGTACGACGGCCAGGGTGGCCGGATTCTGGCCGGTGGGGTGTACCGGCGGTGTGGTTGCACGGATTCGGCCACGGGCCGGCGGTCGGGCCGAGGCTGTCCGCGACTGGTCGATCCGGCGCATGCAAGTTGGTACTTCGCGGTGCAGATACCCACCACGGGTGGGCGCCGTCGCCGGCTGCGTCGAGGCGGGTTCTCTGGTTCCCGGCAGGCAATAGTTGCTCGCGATGTCAAGGAACCGAGTGTCGGCTGCCTCCGCTGTGAGGGCGGCGGGTCAGGGGTGGACGGTGGCGCGGTGGTTGCGGCACTGGCTGTCCACTCTGCCGCTTCAAGTGCGCCCGAGTCGGTGCAGCCGATCGCTACCCGCAGGCTCCTGCCGGCGGCGGCTGCCACGATTGAGTCCGCGACGGCGGTCATCACGGTCCGTTGACGGGCGATCGTGGCGAGAGAGTCCATCGTCAACGGTTGCGTGCCCGGGCCATCAGCGTCGACCTCCGGGGTGGGAAGCCTTCACCGTAGCCACGTGGGCGCGGCCTCGAAACCATCCGACCGCGGCAAGGGCAGAGGGTCAATTTTCGGCGTCCGTTGACACGCCTGGCGGTGGGCGATCGAGGTGGCGTTCTTTCATGCTCGCCAGGTCCTCGGGTGGGTCAGGCCCGCAACCGGACCCGCCAGGCGGTGCAACGCACCGTGCCGTTCGGGTTGCTGTGCCTGAGCCTGGTCACCGTCTGGTACGCCACCGCCGGGCACGCGCCCGCCGATGCGGTCGAGCGGCGCAGCCGCTCACGCTGGTACCTGACCAAGACCGAACCGTCGTTCGAAGACATGACAATCAAGCTCCGCCGCGTCATCATCGCCGCGAAATATCGACCCCACGCCCACCACCAGCCAACCCTGGAAGAAACCCAGACCGTGCTCGCGGCCTGGGCCGCAGCCGAAGCATGATCGACCAGGAGTGCGAAACACGAGTTGACATAGAGGGGAGCCAAAGTCGGGTGAGCCACCAAGAACCATCACCGGCAAGGGCGAGGTCGAGCGCAGCGAGGCCCGCGTAGGGGTGGACGGGCCTCGCTGCGAAGGGGTCGCCGTGAAGCCCAACGATCTCCCGGAAGTATTACGGCGATCGTCGTGTGGCTAAATTTCGTCGGCGAACATGCCGTACGGCGCGCCGCCCGAGGTGTAGCCGACCACGAAGAACATCCGGCCGTCGATCGTGATCCAGCAATCGTCGAGCGGTTCTGGATGACGATCAGCCGCGCGGCGTGGGGTCGCCGGCGGGCGCTGGGCCCACTGTTTGGCCGTGTCCGGCAACGGAAACCCGAGCGCGGTGAGGTCATCATAGGCGGTGTATCGATCGACGCCGTGCCGCTTGGCGTAGCGCTTCACGGTGACCGTCGCGCCGGAGCGGATCCATTCGCGTGCCGAGTCACGGCGCTGCTGCTGGCGCATCCGATGACGTCGCGGCTGCATGCCGGGATGCTACCGGCAACCGGTGTTCATCGCGGTGGCCACGGCACGGGCGGTCAGGGCGAAGTCGTTACTGGCCTGTGTCACCTGTGGCACAACCGGTGACGACGAGCCCCAGGCCACCGCGCGCGGTCGGCGGCTACTCCGTGCATCTGGTCTTGGTGGCCACGATCGGCACCGTGAGCCCTCGTCGACTCGCCTGCCGGCGCACAGTCTTGCAGCTGCCGCCACAGAGGGAGGTTGTTCATGGGCACACACCGTCACCCGGCCCGCCGGCATCGTCGAACGTTCCGTCTTGGCATGGCTGCGTGTATCCAGAGGTGAGATGCCGACTCAGACGGGACAGCCATGATGAGCAGTCTGATGAGTAACTTGTCGGAGCAGCCTTGCCCGCCGCTTCCGCTGTTCAGCACGATGGATCTTTGCCCGGCCGACGGCCACGATGCTGAAGGGGCGACTGACGGCTGCTGTGTGCTCGACGCTCAATCTGTTCTGCCTCCCTGGGCTACGACCTTGCCAGGCACAGACGGTGACGAGCTCGCCAGCGGCTGGCACGCTCGGTCGGCGGAAATCAGTATGCGACGGCGTGTCAGCGTTGGCTGAACCCTGACCTCGCTGAGCTGCAGACGGGCCGGGACTCGGGCATGGCCGTCGTACCGACAGTAACTGGGAGCTGGACCGCGCCTCAACCGATTCCGCCGAGCAGTGCGGTCACCGACAGCCGAGCGCGCCGAGACCCCCGACCAACCCGGCGACCCGCCCGCCGCGCCGGTCGGCCGACGTCCGCACGTACACCCACGCCGCCGCGCCGAAGGCCAGGCCGCCCAGCACGAACCAGGGGCCCCACAGGTAGAGGTACCAGCGGCTGATGGTGCGCAGCGCCGGATCGATGGCGACGACGCCGGTCTCGCCGAGCACCCCGATCACGAACAGCAAGCCGTGCCACACGAGCAACACCGCGGCGCCCCAGCCGCAGCAGGCCAACAGCCGTCCGGTGGCCGTGCCCCACCGCCGGGTCAGACCGAGGCCGACAAGCGTGGTTACCGTCAACGGCTCGGGCTGCGCCCCGACGACCTTCAGCACACCCGTCACCCACAGCACGACGACGAACCAGGTGACCCGATCCTGCGCGAGCTTGACCAGCGACGGCGACACCGTCGTCTGCGCGCCGGCGGTGCCGCCGAGGGCCCAAACAAAGCTGGGCACGGCGAACAGGAGTCCCCATGCGGCAGCGGCGTAGCCAGGCCACCGCACGCCCATCGCGCTCATGCGCCCATTGTGTGCAGTGCCAGTCGGCCTTCGGCGCAGGCTCATCATGTCGACCAGGACCCGGGGGCCTCGCGCGGAACGCAGCATGAGCGCGTAGTTGATCAACTGACGCTGTGACGCAGGTCGCCAACCCCGTCGGGGTGATGCCCTGCGGTCCGCCCCGCGGGTCAGCGCCGGTCGATCTCGGCCCGGCGGGCCGCGACGATGAGCTTGATCAACCCGTCGATCGGCGGCGAGTCCGGCTGGAAGCGGAGCGTGCCCTTGTCAAAGTCGAAATCGGCGAGCTGTTCGGCGAACTCAGGCAGGACACGCCCGCTGTTGGGGTACAGCCCGATGTGCTTCTTGGTGCGCATCACCGCGAGCAGCCCCTTGCCGCGGTACATGAGCGTCGGCGTTCCGTAACACATGCCCTGCTCGGCCTCGGGCACCGTCTCCCGTGCCACGTCGTAGACGTGCGCGATCACGGCAGCGTCGGCCGGGTCGAGCTCCGCAAGGTAGTCGTCGATCGTGCGCACGGCGACATCCTGTCACCGTGCTGTTCTGTTGACGGAATCGATGGAGTCCATCCTGGCAGGCCGAGTCCGCATCCGGCCGCGCGTCTCGTCACGCCCCCGAAGACATGGCACCCTGCGGGAGAACGGACGGGCGGTTGGCGCGCTCCCCGACACTGGGGGAAGAGGTCTTGTCCTTCGTGCTGGCCGCCTGGGTCCGCCGACGATTCGACAATTCAAGATCAAGCCAAGGCTGGTCAACGAAAATCTGCAGGCAGCGGAGCCGATCGGACTGGGATGGCTCGCAGGGGCGCCGCGTGCGCGATTTCGGCGATACCGAGGTGTGGGCCAAGCCGATGTCCGACGGTTCGGCGGTCGTACTGTTCCACCGTGGCACGTCGGCGGCCGCGGTCAGCACCTCGGCGGCGGAGGTCGGCCTGGGCGGCTCCTCGTCGTACTCGTTCAAGGATCTCTGGTCGAAGACCACCTCGACCACGTCGGGAACGATCTCCGCCAGTGTCGCTCCGCACGGCGTCGCCATGTACCGGGTGACCCGGGTCGGCACTCTCGCCGCCCCGCCCGCGTCCGGCACGTACCAGGTGAGCGACATAAGTTGGCTTACCTCGTCCAACGGCTGGGGTCCGGTCGAGCGCAACATGTCCAACGGGGAGCAGGCCGCCGGCGACGGCGGGACCCTGTCCATCGTTGGCAGCACGTACCCCAGTGGAATCGGCGCGCACGCCGACTCCGCCGTGCACGTGTACCTGGGCCGGGCGTGCCGGATCTTCACCGCCAAGGTCCGTATCGACGGAGAGGTGGGCAGCAACGGCAGTGTGCGGTTCCAGGTGTATGGCGACGGCCGGCTCCTCGGGTACACCGATGTGAAGACCGGCAGCCAGGCCGCGACGACCATGACGGTTTCGACCGGCGGTTACCTGGCACTCGACCTGCGGGCCACCGACGCCCGCGAGAGCATCAACTACGACCACCCCGACTGGGCCGCCGCCCGATTCGTCTGCTGAGCGGCTGGGGCGTGGGACCAGAATCGGTCCCACGCCCCAGCCGGTCGACCTGGTTCGGGTCGTACCGCCACGCCAGCGCATGAGTGCGCTACCCGGGTCACGAACGCCATTTGATCGAGCAGCCCATGCTGGGCCGGTGCGGCTCGGGCACCGGCTGCCCAGCGAGAGTCAGCTCGATCGCGCCGCGTAGCAACTCCCCGGTGACCGGCTTGCCATTGCCCGGCGTGGACTCGTCGAATGCGCCGCGGTAGGCGAGCTGACGACCGGCGTCGTAGAGAAAGAAGTCCGGCGTGCAAGCCGCGTTGTACGCGCTGCCGACCGCCTGGTCATCGTCGACCAGGTAGGGGAAGTCCCAGCCGGACCGGCGTGCCTGCTCGGCAAGTCGCTCCGGCCGGTCATCCGGGTAGGCATCGGCGTCATTGGTGCAGATGCCCACGACGGCCAGATCCGGATACTGCGACAGCAGCTTGCCCAGTACCGTTTCGATGTGCCGCACGTAGGGGCAGTGGTTGCACAGGAACATGACGAGCAACGCGGGCGCGTCGGGGCGTACCGCTGCCCCGTTTGTGGACGACAACGGGCCCAGGCACGTCGTGACCTACCTACGCAGCACCGCCCGGGTCTGCGTCACGCGTGCCACCAGGCGGCCGTCGCTGTCTCGCAGTTCGGTGTCGGCGACGATGAACGTCCCGCCGACGTGTAGCGGCCGGGCGACGGCTTCGACATACCGATGGAGACGGTGCGCAGAAAGTTGGTCTTCGACTCGACGGTCGCGGTGCCGGTCGCGTCGGCCGGCAGGTCGAGAGAGGCGCACCAGCCACCGCACGTGTCCGCCAGCGCCATGAGAAGGCCGCCGTGCAGGTATCCGCCCACCGTGCACAGCGAACTGTCCCAGTCGATTCTCGCCGGTACCTCCCGCGGGCTCGCGGCCGTCGCGCGCATGCCGAGGACGGTGGTGAACGGCATCGCCTCCCGCATAGCCGCCGTCAGGTCGCCATCGGCGAAATGCTCGGTCACGTCCGGCTCTCTCCTTGCTCGTGGCCTGCGCCCCGGTTTCCCGCGGGGCTACGACCGTCTCCCCCGGTCGGGCCCCGCCAGGCCCCGCCTGGGCCAGGGCCAAGTGCCGCTCGTGGGCTGGCCTCCCGCGTACCCTGAGGGCGTCGAGCGCGGGAAGGGCGGCCGGCCGATGCGGGTGCTGACGTGGAACTTGTGGGGCCGCGACGGCGACTGGCGGCGCCGCCGCGACTCGATCGCCGCCATGATTGCCGAAGCGGCAGCGAGCAGCGCGGGGTATTCCGAGATTCGAAGGTGGTGAACATGGTTTCCGTGACGACCCGGCGAACCACAATGTGGATCATCATCGGGGCGGTCGTGATTGCGGCCATCATCGTGGCCGTCCTGCTCGCGTCCGGCGGTGGCGGTGGCACCGGTGGTGGCGGCTACTGAGGACGCCGGCCACAGCCTTGGGCAGCGGTCGGTGACTCGAATCAGCCGGTCTGGCCCAGGTACGCATCCCGGATGCGCGGGTCCGCGAGCAGCGTCCGGCTGGGGCCGGTGATCGTGACATGCCCGGTCTCCAGGACGTACGCGAATTCGGCGGTCCTCAGTGCGACGTCGACGTCCTGCTCCACCACCAGGACGGCGGTGCCGGCGGCGGCGATGTCGGGCAGTCGGCTCATGATCTCGTCGACCAGGATCGGCGCCAGTCCCAGGGAGAGTTCGTCGATCATGATCAGGTCGGGTTGGCTCATCAGGCCGCGCGCGATCGCGCACATCTGCTGCTCGCCGCCGGACATGCTGCCGGCGACCTGCCCGAGCCGTTCGCCGAGGAGGGGAAACAGATCGAGGACCCGCTGAAGGTCCACGTCGCGGCTGCGCCAGGCGCCGAGCCGCAGGTTGTCCCGCACGGTCAGCCCGGGGAAGAGGCGCCTGCGCTCGGGTACGTGTGCCATGCCGAGCCGGACGATGTCTTCGATCGGCAGGCCGGCGAGTTCCTTTCCGCGGAAGCGAGCCGATCCGGACCGGATCGGAATCATGCCGGACAGCGCCCGCAGCAGGGTCGACTTGCCGGCGCCGTTGGAGCCGATGAGCGCGACGATCTGATTAGGCTCGACGACGAGGTCGACATCCCACAGGACCTGCACCCGCCCGTACCCGGCGCACAACCCCCTGACCTCGAGCATCGTCTACTGCTCCCTACGCTCGGCGTAGCGATGGCCGAGGTACGCCTCGATGACGCGCGGATCGGAGAGCACGTCACGGGGAGCGCCCACGGTGAGTACACGTCCCTGGTGTAAGACCAGGACACGGTCGCTGATGGAAAGGATCGCCTTCATCACGTGCTCGACCGCGATGATCGTCATGCCGTCCTGCTTGAGGCTGTCGATCAGTGTCAGGCCGGCGTCGATCTCCGAGTGGTGGAGCCCGGCCATGACCTCGTCGAGCAGCAGCAGGCGGGGTTTGAGGGCGAGCGCCTTGGCGAACTCGAGCCGCCGCGCGTCGACGACGGTCAGTTCGCCGGGGGTTACGTTCGCCTTGCCGGCGATGCCCACCCGCGCCAGGATCTCTTCCGCGGTGACCAGCGCCTCGGACATCCGCGTGACGCCGTGCGGGCCGTAGAGCACGCCGACGGCCACGTTCTCCCGTACCGTCATGCCGCGGAACGGCTTGACGATCTGGAACGTCCGGGCGACCCCGGCCTTGGCGATCAGCCAGGGTTTGGCGCCGGTCATGTCCTGTCCGTCGATGAGCACCCGGCCGGCCGTGGGCTTGAGGTGGCCGGTCACCAGGTTGATGAACGTGCTCTTGCCGGCCCCGTTCGGCCCGATGATGCCCAGCGTCTCCCCGCGGGGTACGGCGAACGTCACCCCGTCGACGGCGCGCAGGCCACCGAAGCGGCGGCTGAGCCCGTCGACCCGCAACACGGGTTCATCGCTCACTGCGCTCATAGCCGGTACCTGCGCACGTTCTCCAGCAGCGAGAACTTCCGCTCCCGCCAGCTTTCGGCGGCGAAGCTCACCGCGCCCTGCGGCAGCAGGACGACCGCCACGATCACGATCGCGCCCAGGATGAAGGTGTGCGCGTTGGTGAAGTTCTCGCGCAGGTACTCCGACACGAACTGCAGGAAAACGGCGCCGATCACGGGTCCGACAACGGTTCCGCTGCCACCGATCACCACCATGATCACCATGAGGATGGTGAAGTTGACGTCGAACAGCCGGTCGGGATAGATCGTCACCTGCTGGAAGGCGTAGGCGGCGCCGACAAGCCCGCAGAGAAAGCCGGAAAGCGCGAAGACGGCCACCTTGACCCTGGTCGTGTTGACGCCGAGGGCGCCCGCCGCGTCCTGGTCCTGGCTGATCGCGCGCAGCGCGAAGCCGAACTTGCTGCGGGCGACGAGGGCGACCACGACCACGGCGAACGTCGCGAGCACGAGGAAGAGCACATAGAACCCATCGTTGCCCAGGTACGCGGTGGTGGCGTCTTTGCCGACCGTCGGGATCGTGATGCCCGCGCCGCCGCCGGTGAACCGCGGCAGGTTGATGATGATCTCGCGGGTACCTTCGGCCACGCCGAGGGTGGCGATCGCGAAGTAGTGACCGGCCAGACGCAGCAACGGCAGCCCGATCAGGGCGCCGTACCCGGCGGCGAGCAGCGCCCCGGCGATCATCGCGCCCCAGAACGGTACGTGTGCATGGACCATGAGCACCGCGGTCGTGTAACCGCCCAGGCCGAAGAACACCACCTGGCCGAAGGAGGCGTAGCCGGTGAACCCGCCGATGAGGTTCCACGACTGGGCCAGCGCGACGAACATGAGCACGGTCGTGACCGTGCGCTCCTGGCCGGTGTACAGCTGTGTCTGCAGGCCGAAGGCGGCCACCACGAGGAGCGCGCCGAGCGCCCACGGCCGCCAGCCGCGGCGGGCGGTCATGGCTCCGGCCCGCGCGCGGACCTCCGGTGGGTGGCGGGTGGTGGTCATGTCAAACCTCCACCCGGCCGCCGTAGAAGGCGCGACCGACCAGCCCGGACGGCCGCACGATGAGCACGAGCACGAGGACCGCGAACGCGATCGCGTTGGCCAGCGTGCCCGGCAGGTACTGCCCGCCCCACGCCTCGGCGAGGCCCAGGACCAGGCCGCCGAGCAGTGCGCCGTACATGTTGCCCAGCCCGCCGAGGACCGCCACGACGAAGCTGAACAGCGTGAACCGCCCGGCGTCGGCGGGGCTGAAGGTGTCGACCGCCCCCACCATCGCGCCCGCCGCGCCGGCGAGCGCCGCCGCGATACCGAAGGTCAGCGCGTACACGTGCCGCGCCGGGATGCCCATCAGCCGGGCGGCGCCGCGGTCCATGCCGGTGGCCATGATGGCCAGCCCGGTGCGGGTCCGGGTGACCAGTGCCACGAGGGCGAACGTGATCGCGACGGCGAGGAGGGCCGCCAGCAGCCGGCCGAGCGGGACCCGTACGCCCGCGCCGAGGTCCAGGCTGCGTGAGGTGTACGAGGTCTTGATGCTGCGGTAGTTGCCGGAGTACAGGATGATCAGGCCGTTGACCAGCAACAGTTCGAGGCCGAACGTCAGCAGCAGCGTGATGAAGACCGGCGCGTTGACCACGAGGTTGATCAGCAGACGCTGGATCGCGTACCCGAGCACGAACAGCAGCGCCGCGGCGGCGAACATGCCGAGGAAGGGGTCGAGCCCGAGGACCTCGTTGAGTTGCCAGGCGGTGTACGCGCCGACGAGGACGAATGCGCCGTGGGCGATGTTGATGATGTTCATCACGCCCCAGACCAGGGAGAACCCGACCGCGACCAGCGCGAAGAGTCCTCCCTGGAGGAGTCCGGACACCGTCGCCTGCAGAAACTGACTCACGGTGCGCCTACCTTCGTGACCGGTGCCCGCTCGTCATGCCGTCCCGGGCCACATCATCGGGCCTTCCGCCGAATCCTTGGGCCATACCGTCACCGCCTTGCCGTTCTGGATCTGGATCACAGCCATCTGCTTGGTGACGTTCTTGCCGGTCGGGTCGAACTTCAACGGCCCGAAGAAGGACGGCGTGTCGAGCGCCGCGAGCGCGTTACGGACCTTGTCGGCATCGGTGGAGCCGGCCTTCTGCGCAGCCAGGACGAACCCGAGGCAGGCCGCGGTCGCCTCGGCGTTGTGGTACTCCGGCTCACGGTTGAACTCCTTCTGGAACGTCGCGACGTAATCCTTGGCGCTGCCGAACCACTTGTCGCTCCCGGTCGTCTGCGGTGTCCACTGGGTCGACCCGAGGACCTTCTCGGCGGCCGGGCCGAGCGTCTGCACGAAGTCCGGGGTGGGCGGGGCCACCGTCTCGCCGAACCCTCCGGCCGGCGTGACGCCGAGTTCCTTGCTCTGCTTGATGATCGCTACGCCTTCGACGAGGTGGACCGAGCCGATGATGACGTCGGGGTGCTTGTCCTTGATCCTGGTCAGGCTGGAGCTGACATTGGCCGAGCCGTTCGGGAAGTACTCGGTCGCGATGACCTCGAAGCCCTGCCGCCGTGCCTCGGCGGCGCCTCCTTCCGCGGCGGTCTTGGAGAAGCCGTCGTCCGCCGACAGGAACGCGATGGTCCTCGGCTTGGGGTTGGCCAGCTCCGCGATCGCCTTGACGATCGACGCGGCGTACTGCGTCGCCGGTGACAGGACGGCGAAGGTATGCGTATAACCCTTCGTGAAGATCTTGTCGTCGGCGCCGGCGCTGTCCGACATCACCTGCCCGTTTCGCTCCACGACGGCCGCTGCTGCCTCGGTGTTCGCCGACCCGTACGGACCGAGGATCAGCTTGATGCCCTGGTCGTTGAACTGGTCGATGAGCTGACCCGCGGTGTCCGGCTTGGAGGTGTCGTCCTGGTACCGGATGTCCAGCTTGTACTTGGCGTCACCGACGGGCACGCCGCCCTTGGCGTTCACCACGTTCTTGCAGAGTTCGTAGCCTTCCTTGGTGAGCAGGCCCTCACGGGCGAGGGAGCCGGTCAGGGACATCGAGGCCCCGAGTACCAGCGTGCCGCCCGTACCTTGACTCTTCTTTTCGCCCTTTGATCCGCAGCCGGCGGCGGTAAGAACGAGAAGACACCCGATGGTGCCTAAGGCCAGCGCTCTTCTTAGTCGCATGCCCATCACCCCTCTCAATCCACGATGGGGGTGGACCCACTTTATAGTGATCTGGGTCACGTACCAATGATCTATTTGTCGGCCGGCTAGGGCGCCATGACTCCGGGCTGGTACGGCTCGTAATCGGGCGTCCACATCGCGGCGTCCACCGCCATCTCGATCTGCTCGTCCGACATGATGCGTGCCACCCCGCTGTCCCGGGCCTCGCGTGCGACCGCCACCGCGATTGCCCGGGAAATCGGCCGCAGGCCGGCGAGCGCCGGGTACAGAGCGCCGTGCTCGAGGCGCTCGGCGGAGACCGCGGCCGCGAGTGTCCTCGCCGCCACGTGGAACATCCGGTCGGTGACCTCCCGCGCTCGGACCACGATCGCGCCCAGGCCGACACCCGGGAACACGAAGACGTTGTTGGCCTGCCCCACCAGTCGCATGCTCCCGTCGACAGGGACCGGGTCGAACGGGCTTCCGGTCGCCACGATCGCGCGTCCCTCGCTCCACGCGAACACGTCGGCCGGCTTCGCCTCGGAGTTGGCGGTGGGGTTGGAGAGCGGGAAGATCAGCGGCGTGGCCGCGCGCGCGGCCATCTCGCGGATCGCCGTCTCGGTGAAGGCGCCGGCGGTGCCGCACGTTCCCACCAGGATGGTCGGCGCGACATGCCGCACCACGGTCTCCAGGTCGTACCGGTCCGCCGGTGGGAAGCCGAATCGGGACAGCTCGGCCGGGGAGAGTGCGAAGGGCCGCTTGTCGTCGTCGACGTGGTCGCGGCCGTCGAAGACGAGGCCGTGCGAGTCGAGCATCACCACAGTGTGGCGCTCGCCGGCAGCGAGGACGCCCTCCGCACGGGCGACGGCCTCGACGAGCCGTGCGATCCCGATCCCGGCGGCGCCGGCGCCGAGGAACACCAGCCGTTGCGCGGACAACGGCTCGCCCCGCGCCCGCAGCCCGGCGAGGATGCCTGCCACGACGACTGCGGCCGTGCCCTGGATATCGTCGTTGAAGCTGGCGATACGGTGCCGGTACCGATCCAGCAACCGGATCGCGTTGTGCTGCTTGAAGTCCTCCCACTGCAGGACGGCGTCGGGACAGACATCGAGCACGGCGTCGACGAAGGCCTCGATGAACGCGTCGTACGCCGACCCACGCAGCCGCGGCTTCGGATAGCCCAGGTACAGCGGGTCGCCGAGAAGTTCTTCATTGTCGGTACCGCAGTCAAGAGAGACCGGCACGGTCAGCAGCGGGTGCACACCCGCCCCGGCCGTGTAGAGCGCCAGCTTTCCGATCGGGATGCCCATGCCACCCGCACCCTGGTCGCCCAGCCCGAGGATCCGCTCGTTGTCGGTGGCGACGATGAGCCGGATGCCTGGACGGCCGACGTTGCGCAACAGCTCGGGGATGCGGTGGATGTCATCCGGCGTGATCCACAAGCCACGTGGTCGACGCAGCACGTGACTGAACTGCCGGCACGCCTCACCGACCGTCGGCGTGTACACGATCGGCGCGAGCTCCTCCAGGTTGTCGAGCAGGACGCGGTGGAAGAGCGTCTCGTTGCGGTCCTGCAACGCGGCGAGCCCAATGTATTTCTCGAGGTCGTCGGACTTACGGCGCAGGTGTTCGAGCTCCAGGGTGACCTGTTGGTCGATCGTGGCGACGCCGCAGGGCAGCAGGCCGTGCAGGCCGTACGCGTCCCGCTCCTCCTCGGTGAACGCCGAGTCCTTGTTGACGGCCGGTTGCGCGAGAAGTTCCGCACCTCGAAGCGAACCGTTGGCCATGGGTCACACCTTCCACCGCGGGGGTCTATCGGCCACCTCCCGGCGGCACAGAGATATGGTCGGCAGTCTGCTCGCGGCCGCCCACCGCGTACAGGGCCGATGGCCCTGACGGCAGGGACCTTTAGCCCCGGTACACCTCGCCGTCGTCCTGCGTCGTGATCTACCGTGCGGGCAGCTCACCCTGCAGGGGATCACCGAGGGCCCGAACCGCCCACCGAAACCCGGCGAGCAGTTCAGCTTCACGCTCGCGGTGACCGGGCGGTACGGGTGCGTTCCACACTGCCCGCGGCGAAGCCGACGGTCTCGACCTCGCCAGCGGGGACGAACGGTACAGGATCCGGCTCGACCGTTGACCTCTCGACCAACCCCACCGGTCCCCCACCGCACCGATCCCGGGCCGTGGGCGACCGGGATCACGCCGGTACGGGCTGCTGCACGACCCACACGGTACTGACGAGACCGTCCGTGAGGGTGAGGATGTCGATGATCCGGATCGTCACCGGCCGGCCGTCCTGGTAGGCGCGCAGCAGGAAGGCGAACGCCACCTTGTCACCGCCGTCCAACAAATCCAGGATCGTTCGGTCGGCGTCCTGGTAGGTCGCCTGGGCGCCGCGCGCCATATCGACGAGTTCGCGCACCGTGAGCCGCTCGCCGTTGATCACTACCGGATCCGCGTACACGGCGCCGAAACCCGCTCGGCCCCGGCGCCGGCCGGGACCGGGTCGTTCCAGAGCCGCATGAGGCGGTCGATGTCAAACGCCATGCATCCAGTGTTCCCGTCATACCGAATTCCGCCGAGGCGCAAGACGTCAAACCCTGCTCGTCCACATGGGCGTGCCAGAACTGGTTACCGCAGTTTGACCTGCTTCTTCGCCCGAGGTTCAGGGCTCGGCTCCTTCCGAATCCGAACGTGTTCAGAGGTATCGCCCACCGATGTTTGCGCAGGTCAGGTGCCCGTTACCGAAGTTCGGTAACGGGCTTCTTGTGTCTTGCTCATTAAGCGGGGAGCACAAGATCGTTATGGCCGTCCACTGGGGACGATCCTTCGGGTGGTGCCGTGTGTCGACCGGCATATGCATGGCGCGGCGTGTGCGTTCGTCGGGCCGGGTTGGGCGCTCATGCAGCCTGCTCGCCGGGCGCAGCATCTCGCTCGCGCGGACGAGCGAACCTCGCCCGAGGACCTCGACAACGCCGTCGCCCGTGCCGTCCAAGCCGTCGCCAGCGTCGACAACGTCATAACCCGCATCCACCGGCCACTCGGCGCACGAGCGTGACCTGGACGCGCCCTGGCAGGCGAAGCCCCGCGAGTTGAGGGCGGTTGAAAGCGCATGGAAGGCCATCCCCATGATCGATCACTTCGCGAAGGCTTACCTGCACAGCGATCTGCGGGAGATTCGCCAGGTCATGCTCTACAAGCTCGACGGGCTCGGCGAGTACGCCATCCGGCGGCCCTGACCGCGACTGGAACAAAACCTCCTCGGCCTGGTCAAACACCTGTCGCTCTGGGAGCCAGCGGCCGTGGCTCGAGCTTGACCACAACTGCAAGATCGCCGAGGTGGGACCCACCGGCCGCGATCACGCGACTCACGAGAGCAGGATCACGGCCGCCCAGGCGGCAGCATCGCGACCAGCGCCAGCACCATGACCCAGGTGGGCACCCGGTGGCCGCCCTCGCGGTTGCGCCGAACCTCGGCGACCATCTTCTCCTGGCGCCGCTGCCGGAACCCGGGGCGGCCGTTGGAACCGCTCACCGGGTCACATGCTGGCGATCAGCCGGTCGACCCGCTCGTCGTAGGCGCGGAACGGGTCCTTGCACAGGACCGTGCGCTGGGCCTGGTCGTTGAGCTTCAGGTGCACCCAGTCGACGGTGAAGTCACGGCGGCGCTCCTGGGCGTGCCGGATGAACTCGCCGCGCAGCCGCGCCCGGGTGGTCTGCGGCGGCGTCTCCTTGGCCTCGAAGATCTCCAGGTCGGTGGCCACCCGGTCGACGGTGCCGCGCTTCTCCAGCAGCCCGTACAGGCCCCGGCCCCGGCGCAGGTCGTGATAGGCGAGGTCCATCTGGGCCACCCGGGGGTGCGACAACGACAGGTCGTGCCGGCGCTGGTAGCCCTCGATCACCCGCAGCTTGGTCACCCAGTCGACCTCCCGGTCGACCGTCGACAGGTCGCCGCTCTCGACCGCGTGCAGCACCCGGCCCCACAGGTCGAGCACCCGCTTGGTCACAACGTCGACGCCACGCCGCTCGCAGAACTCGGCGGCCTTCTCGTAGTACTCCTGTTGGATCTCCAGCGCGCTGCATTCCTTGCCACTGGCCAGCCGGACCTTGCGCCGCCCGGTGACGTCGTGGCTGACCTCGCGGATCGCCCGGATCGGATTCTCCAGCGACAGGTCACGTATCGCCACCCCGGCCTCGATCATCCGCAGCACGATGTCGGCGCTGCCCACCTTGAGCAGCGTGGTGACCTCGTTCATGTTGGAGTCGCCGACGATCACGTGCAGCCGCCGGTACCGCTCCGCGTCGGCGTGCGGCTCGTCGCGGGTGTTGATGATCGGCCGGCTGCGAGTGGTCGCCGACGAGACGCCCTCCCAGATGTGCTCGGCCCGCTGGGACAAGCAGTACACCGCGCCGCGCGGGGTCTGCAGCACCTTGCCCGCGCCGCAGATCAGCTGCCGGGTGACCAGGAACGGGATCAGCACGTCGGCCAGCCGGCCGAACTCGCCCTGCCTGGAGACGCAGTAGTTCTCGTGGCAGCCGTACGAGTTGCCGGCCGAGTCGGTGTTGTTCTTGAACAGGTAGATCTCACCGGCGATGCCCTCGTCGTGCAGCCGCTTCTCGGCGTCCACGAGCAGGCCCTCGATGATCCGCTCACCGGCCCGGTCGTGGACCACGAGATCGCTGACCGAGTCACACTCGGGGGTGGCGTACTCCGGGTGCGAGCCGACGTCGAGGTACAGCCGAGCGCCGTTGCGCAGGAAGACGTTGCTGGAGCGCCCCCACGACACGACCCGGCGGAAGAGGTAGCGCGCCACCTCGTCCGGGGACAGCCGCCGCTGCCCACGGTAGGTACACGTGACCCCGTACTCGGTCTCCAGTCCGAAGATCCGCCGGTCCATCTAGATATCCTAGCCGCCGCGGCGCGTCGATGGCCGTTTCACGGGTCCGGCGGGACGGTCGCTGACCATGGTGCCGGCGCTGGCTCGATCACGTCGAGCACCAAGAGAATCCGCCAACTAAACCTGGACACTTCGGCTGTCGTGCGTCCGGAACTACCTGGCGGAAGCAAGCTCAACGCCGACCCACTCGTCATCACCGCTGTCACCGGCGATGTCGGCCGCGATCGCCTCCAGGCGGAAGCCTTCGCGGATGGCTTGAGCCAGAAAGGGGTTGTCCTCGACGATCAACATGCGCATGCGCTTGAAGCTGTGAACCGGCGCATATCGTCAGCGTATTGGAAATCCCATACGTGCCGGCAACACCACGCTGCGTTGACTGACAGCATGAGTCACACCCCGCCATCAGCGCGGACAACGAGCCGCCGGATCCACCGGCTGGCTTTGTCCTTCTCAGCCGCACCACCCCTGACATATCCCTCGGTCGAACCGTCCTCGAATCCATCCTGGACCGCGGCACCGCGTGCGCCTCGCAATGAGCACTGCGATGCGCTCGATGAGACGGACGGTTTCGTACCCGAGGGCGTGGCGATCCTCGACGATGCGCTACCGACTGTGGCCAGCCTCGGTCCGGACCTGCTGAAGGCTCTGCGCCACGCTGGCGTTCCCTGGACCATCAGGATCAGCCTCTTCGTGAGACGGTCTCCTCGTGCGGGTCCGACGATGACGCCGCCCGATTGGTGGCCACCGCGGCGATGCCTCCTCACGTGTGCCAGGACCCGAGGATGCGGCAATGACCGGCAGTGAGCGAGGACAGACAATGAAGCAGGTCGACACGGCGGAGACCGGGCAGGGCGGCGCCGGCCGTCCGGAGACCGGCGCCGGGACCTGGCGCGCGCGCATCCGCCGGGCGATACGCGCCGCCTTCCGGGCGGGGCCCTGGAAGCGCGGCTTGGTGCTCGCGGTTCTGGCGCTGCTGCTCGGGCTGCTCATGCTGCTGCACGCGAAGATCCCGAACCGGGGGATCGGGAACTTGGGCAGCTTGGTGGAGACGCTTCCTGCCGTGGTTCGGCCTGTTCGTCCCGGTGCTGCTGGTTGGGGCGCTGTGGCATCGCTCCGCTTCTGCGGTGGTCGCGCTACTGCTGCCGGTCGTGGTGTGGCTGAACCTCTTCGGCGGGCTGCTCGGCGATAAGTCCCACCCCGGCAGCGACCTCACCGTGGCCGAGCAGAACGTCAACGCCAACAACCCCGACCCGGCTGGCACCGCACGCGACCTGGCCGCTTCCGGCGCGGAGGTGCTGGCCTTGGTGGAACTGACCCCGCAGGCCACGGGCACCTACGAAAAGGAACTGGCGAAGGCGTACTCGTACCACACGGTGCAGGGCACGATCGGGCTGTGGAGCAAGCTGCCGCTGTCGGACACCCAGCCGATCGACATCATGGACTACGGGCCGCTGGCGGACTCCGTACCAGTCGACAAGAAGATGGCCTCGAATCGGGCGCTGCGCACCGCGGTGACCGTGGGCCACGGACCGGTGACGGTGTATGTGGTCCACCCTGGGTCCGTACGGGTGAATCTCAAGGCGGGCTTCTGGACGGCCTCGCGGAACATAGGCGTGGAGGCGCTCGGCAAGGCCATCGCCGCCGATTCGAGTAAGCGGGTGGTGCTGCTCGGCGACCTGAACGGCACCATGGACGACCGTGCGTTCGCCGATATCACCGCACAGATGCAATCAGCCCAGGACGCGGCCGGGGACGGCTTCGGCTTCACCTGGCCGGCGAATGTTCCCGGTGGCGCGGATCGACCAGATCCTGGTCCGCGGCGTGGAATCGAAGAGCTCGTGGGTGCTTCCGGCCAACGGCAGCGACCACCTGCCGGTAGCGGCCGGAATCAGCTGGTGAGTACCGTCCAGGCTGGCACTCCACCTACTGCAAATCGTAGTTGTCTGTTACTGACCGGCTTGTTGACGAACGCCTCCGACACCAGCTCACGCCGCCGGACGGGGCTGGTCCAGCAGGGCGCGTACCCGGCGCAGCAGCGCGTCCTCGGAGAACGGCTTCTTCAGCAGCGACGCGCCGACGAGCCGCTCCTGTGTCAGGTACCCGTCGGTGTACCCGGACATGTAAAGCACCCGGCTGGCTGGCCGGATGTCCCGCAACTGTGCGACGAGTTGTAGCCCGCCCATCCGCGGCATCACCACGTCGGTGATGACGAGGTCGATCGGCCCCTTGTACCCCTGCGCCACCAGCAGCGCCTGGTATCCGTCGCTGGCCTCCAGCACCAGGTACCCCTGACCCGCCAGCAGCCGCCGGGTGATCGCGCATACCCGGTCGTCGTCTTCGACGAGCAGGATCGTCTCCGACCCGCCGCGCGGCGGCTGGCGCGCCGGCGTCTCGGGCTCGGTCTCGCTTTCGGCAGGCGCTGCGGGAAGGCAGATGTCGACGGTGGTGCCCTCGCCCGGCGCGCTTGTCAGGTTGATCTGGCCGCCGCTGTCCTGCACGATCCCGAACACGGTGGCGAGGCCCAGGCCGGTGCCCTTGCCCTGTGGCTTGGTGGTGAAGAACGGCTCGAAGACGTTGGCCTGGATCGCCTCGTCCATGCCGATACCGGTGTCGCGGACCCGGAGCATGACGAAGTCGCCTGGGGGTACGTCCACCAGCCGGCCGGAGTGGTCACTGTCGAGGTGCACGTTGGCGGTCTCGATGGTCAGTACACCGCCGTCCGGCATCGCGTCACGGGCGTTCGCGGCGAGGTTGAAGATGACCTGCTCGACGAGACCGTCGTCGGCCCAGACCGGTACCGCGTCCTCGGCCAGCCGCCCGGCCAGCTCGATGTCCTCGCCGATCAGTCGCTGGAGCATGGCCTGCACGTTCGACACGGCCTGGTTGAGGTCGAGCCGGCGCGGGTGCAGGACCTGCTGGCGGGTGAAGGCCAGAAGCTGGTTGGTCAGGTTGGCGGCGCGTCGGCCCGCGTACCGGATGTCTTCGATGCCGGTCCGCCGCGGATCGCCGGGGTCGAGTACCCGCAGCAGTGTCTCGCAGTTGCCGTTGATGACGGTGAGCAGGTTGTTGAAGTCGTGAGCGACGCCACCGGCGAGCCGGCCGATCGCCTCCATCTTCTGCGCGTGCCGCAGTTGCGCCTCCAGGCTGGCCTGACGCTGCTCGGCCCGCTCACGTTCGGTCATCTGCTCGGTGAGGATCCGGTTGGCCGTAGCCAGTTCGGCAGTACGCTCGGCCACCCGGTGTTCGAGTTCGGCGTGCGCGCGTTCGAGCTGGCGGCGTCCGTCCTCCACGGCCGCGAACGCCCGCCGTTCCCGCTGCACGAACAGCACGCCCCGCAGCGCACTGCTCACCTGCTCCTGCATCGCCTGGTAGATCCAGCCGAGTCGCGGGCCCAGCTCGAACAGGACATAGCCGAGCTGCCCCTCAACCACGAACAGCGGCACCGCCACGATGCTGGACGGTGCCGGCCGGTCAAGGTCGTACGGGATCAGTCGAGTGGAGGGGAACGGCGTTGGGTCGGTTCCCTCCCGACGTGCGCCGTGTTCGTAGGCGAAGACGACGCGCGCGGTCGAGCTGTCGTCGGCCGCGTCCGAGTCGTCGCCGAACCCGTCGACAGACGTGTAAACGGCCACGTGGCAGCCGGGGATGCCGAGCCGGGGCAGCTCGGCGACCAGGGCGGCGCTCAGTTCCTCAAGATCGCGGGCGGCGATGAGATGGTACCCGGCCTCGCGTACCGTCTGGTTGCGCTTCTCGTCGAGCATGTGCCGGTACTCGCCGAAGCGCTCGGTCGTCTCGGCGATCAGCAGCTGCACTCGCAGCCAGAGGTCTTCGACGAAACCGATGTCGGCCAGGCGGGCATCGGCGAGCGGGCGCAGCCTGACCAGCACCCGCCACCACCGGGTCGGCTCGCAGCCAGCGCGGGCGCTGGCGCGGACGTACTCGTCGAGCAGTGGGAGAAACCCGGCCTCGGTGCTACCCGCGGCGGCGTCGAGGAAGGCCGCTACAAGCCGCGTCGCCCAATGGTCCGGCAGGCTTGATGCGCCGATACCGAGTATCGCGGGTAGCTGCGCCGCGACCGCGTCGGGTCCGTCAGCCGGTTCCCGGACCACGATCCGCTCCCGACCTGTGGGCGCCGCGTCCGCGTGGGCGGCGAGGAAGCATCCGCAGGAGCGGCGCACGACCAGCTCCGTAGGGACGGTCTCCACCGTGGGTGCCGGCTCGTCGCGGGCCAGGGCGAGAGCGATCTCCAGCGCCCTGCGCCCCATCTGCGCGAACGGTGCCTTGACCGTGGTGAGTTCGACGCTACCGGCGTTGATGTTCACCTTTCGGGATACCGCGGAGACCAGCTCGCTGCCCTCGACGTCCTCGTACCCGAGGTCGTGCGTGCGGATGTTCGCCCGGTTGTCGAAACCGACCACCGCCACGTCGGCGGGGGAACGGATACCGGCTGCCTCCAGCGCGGCCAGGATGCCCAGCGCCAGGTCGTCGTTCGCGGCGGCAATCGCGCCGGGCGGCTCGGCGAGCCGGTCGAGCATCTTGCCGACGGCCTCGGCGGCGGTGTCGGGATCCCAGTTCCAGTCCCCGGGCGCGGTGACGAGATCGGGGTCGACCGCCAGCCCGTGCGCGCCGAGGGCGTCGAGGTAGCCCTGGTACCGCTGCTGCGCTCCGCCGTGGTTCTCCGGCCCCCTGACGAACCCGATCCGATCCTGGGCGTGTGCCTCGATGAGGTGGCTTACCGCCTCCGCCATGCCACCCCGGTCGTCCATCAGTACCGTCGGCCGGCCGGCCACCGGCCGCTCGACGCAGACCATCGGCACCGGCTCGTACCGCCGCAGGAACCGCTCCAGCTCGGCGTCGGACAGGAGCAGACCGATCCGCGTCGTCCAGACCACCAGCGCATCGACGCGCTCGCCGGACACCAGGTCGTAGATGACGTTGGACTTGCGGATCAGGCTGTCCGGGTGCCCCAACGCATCGCCCACGAAGCAGATCAGGTCGCAGCCGGCCGCCCGGGCGGCGTCGCTAACGCCCAGCCACTGCTGCTCGCTGTTCTCCAGGACCGGGCCGGTGGTCACCATCCCAACGACCGGCCGCGAGCCGGACCGCTGTGCCAACCGAGGATCCATGGGCCCCCAACCGACCATTCCGGCCTCACCCGTCAGGCGACGGTACCGGCGGCAATGTCCGACCCGCAACCGAACAGCCCGCGAACCATTAGACAGTCGAACAATCCTCCCGACAACGCGGCCGCGTGCCGAGCGGTGACATGAGGGAAGGCCCGCACCCACATCGCAACCGTCGACAAGCTCGCCATAGCAGGACCAAGATCGACGCCGATAGGCCCTGGACCACCAAACCGTCTTGACAAGGGGCAAAAGAGGTCCAGGCTCGACTTGACACCTTCGGCGCTCCGGAAACGCTCGGGGGATACCCCTCGACATAAGCCCGCGCCCAAGCCGAGCGCTTCTGAATCCGGAAGGGATCCAACCTCCAAGGCCACGCTGGACAATCGCGAGACCTGCGCGCCTCCGAATTCCGGAAGGGCTCAACGCTTCAGAGCACACCTCGCTGCTGGTGTCGTGGGGCCTCTGGCTCGACCACCTGGGCCACAGCGGGGAGGCTCGGCAGCGGCTGCACCGGGCCGCCGCGGTCGCGACCGGCTGGCTTTCCGGGTACGCCAAGTCGGTGCCGCGGAGGACATCCGGGTACTCACCGGTGTGGCGGCGCTCGTCCTGGCCAAGCTCGGCGGGTACGACGAAGCCGCGGCAAGGGCCGAACGGGTGATCGCCACCGAGGGCATCACCACCGCCGACCGGATCGGCGGTTGGATGGCCCACCTGGCCCTCGGGGTGACGTTGCGTGCCCGCCGGGAGTTCGCGGCGGCGGTTGGTCCTGCAGTACGAGTTGGCCGCGCTCGCCGCCGACGAGATCGGCCCCGACCGGTGCGCCGACCTGCTGACCGCCGTACACGCCCAGGCCGACCAGCTGTGGCAGCAGCGCCGGCAGCGGCTGACCATGCCCACCAGGCCAGGCAGCGCGAGGAGCTGGAGCTCGAGCGCGCCCAGGCGCAGGCCGGCAACCGCCGCCAGTTCGACGCGATGGTCGTGGCCCTGCACACCGGCGCCCGGATACCGCCGAGCCTGCTCATCATCGACGTCGACAAGTTCAAGTCGATCAACGACGACCATTCGCACACCGCCGGCGACGCGGTCCTACGTGAGATCGCCACCGTCATCGCCGCGCACTGCCGCGCTGGGATCGATGTACCGATCCGGTACGCCGGCGACGAGTTCGCCGTATTCCTGAACACCGATCTGGATACGGCCGTCGACATCGCCGGCCGGATCCGGGCCGCCGTGGCCGCCACCGACGTCGGCCACCTCACCCCGCCACCCGGGTCAGCATCAGTACCGGGGTGGCGATGCTGCGTGCGGGCATGAACGGCGCCGACCTGTTCCAGGCCTGGGCTATCGGGTCGCGGCCAGCACGGTATGGAAGAGCAGCCGAATGAGCTCATCGAAATCGGACGATGATGGTTCCGCCAGGACGTCCGACCGGACGTTCCACCGGACGTTTCGCCTGGTTGTCCGCCGGATCTTGCTAGCCGCTTCGACCGGGTCGGGTACTCGTCACCGCCAACCAGCCCGTTGAGCCAATGCCACCCGTATGCGTCGTCGAGCACGATCAGAATCCGCCGGCCGGCTACCCGGCCGCGGAGCCGACCGGGGCGCCGCCGGACGTCCAGCCTGGATAGAGTCAGGGCGCCGATGAGGGGAAGGGGTCTGGCGGCTCATGGGGGAAGCGTTCGCGGCGATGCTGCGAGAGCACCGGCTGCGCCTTCGGCTTACCCAGGAGGCGCTCGCCGAGCGGGCCGTCGTCAGCTCCCGCTCGATCCGCGAGATGGAGCGCGGTCGAGGGCGCAGTCCGCGCCTGGACACGACCACCCGGCTCGCGGACGCGTTGGAGCTGAGTGGCTCGGCACGCGCGGATTTCGTCCAGGCAGGCCAGACCTTGTTCTGGGAAAGCCGGATGGGTGGGCCCGGGCGCGCCGGGCAGACCGAGCCAGGCGGGCGCCATACACCGGCGTCCGTGGCGGAGCCCGCGTCCGTCATACCGCGGCAGTTGCCCGCCGACATCGCCTTCTTCACCGGTCGCGACCGCTGTCTGGCACGGCTCGACGCGCTGCTGCCTGGTCCGGACGGCGACCAGCCGGCCGCAGTGGTGATCGCGGCCGTGTCGGGTACGGCCGGGGTGGGCAAGACCGCACTGGTAGTGCATTGGGCACACCGGGCGGCGCACCGGTTCCCCGACGGGCAGTTGTACCTCAATCTGCGTGGCTTCGACCACAGCGGTCTGGTCATGACACCGGCCGAAGCGCTCCGTGCCCTCCTCGACGCCCTCGACGTACCACCTGACCGGATCCCGCCCGGCCTGGCTGCCCAGTCCGCCCTCTACCGCAGCCTGGTGGCTGGCAAGCGGATGCTGGTAGTCCTGGACAATGCACGCGACGCTGAACACGTCCGCCCGCTGATACCCGCGAGCGCCATGAGCATGGTGGTGGTGAACAGCCGGAACCGGCTAACCGGACTCGTTGCCACCGACGGCGCCCGCGCACTCGACCTAGATGTGCTGTCCAACGCGGAGGCCACAGAGCTGGTGAACCGACGGCTGCATGCCCATCAGGTCGCCGCCGACGCGGAATTCATTGAGAAGATCGTCAATGCATGCGCCCGGCTACCAATCGCGCTCGCCGTCGCCACCTCGCGCGCCCAACAATCCCGCTTCTCCCTTGCCGCGATCGCCGCCGAGCTCGACAAGAGCGGACAGCGGCTCGATGCGCTCGACACAGGCGACGTGGCCAGCCAGGTGCGTAGCGTGTTTTCCTGGTCATTCACCGCGCTGACTCCCGCGGCGGCGCGGCTGTTCCGGCTGCTGGGCCTGCATCCCGGTCCGGACCTGTCCACCGTGGCCGCGGCCAGCCTGGCCGGGTGTGAACTACGGGACGCCCGTGCGATGCTGGCTGACCTGGTGCGGGCCAACCTGCTCACTGAGTGTGCGCCGGGCCGCTACACCTTCCACGATCTGCTGCGTGAGTATGCGGCGGACCTGGCACGCCATGACGACTCCGCCGACAGCCGATGCGCGGCCAGGCTCCGGTTGTTCGACCACTACACCCACACCGCGCACCGAGGTGAGCGGCTCCTCAATCCGCAGCGTGACCCGATGCCGTGGGGGCTGGCGCCCCTCGCAGCCGGCAGCCACGCGGACGACCTCGCTGACCCTCGGGAAGCGACAGCGTGGCTGACTGCTGAGCGGCCGGTCCTACTGGGGCTGCTTCGCGCATCGGTCGACGTCGGGTTCGACGCCCACCACACCTGGCAGCTCGCCTGGGCCCTGGACACCTTTCTGACCTGGCATGCGTCCTGGCACGATCTGACGGTCGTCTGGGAGATCGCCCTGGACGCCGCCCACCGGATCCGCGACGATACTGCCGCGGCGCATGCGCACCGCGGCCTGGCCCATGCCGCTACGCGGCTCGGGCATCATTCCGATGCGCACGCCCACCTCAACCGCGCGTCGGAACTATTCGCAGCGACCGGCGACCAGGTCGGCGAGGCCCGCGTCTACCGCACTCTCTCCGTCGTCTACGAACGGCAGGGCGACCCGGGGCGAGCGATCCACCACGCCGAGCAGGCTCTCGCCCTGTTCCGGGCCGCCGGACACCGCCGCGGGCAAGCGGTCGCGCTCAACAGCATCGGCTGGTGCCGCTGCCTGCTCGGCGAGTACGCCCAGGCGGTCGTCGCGTGCAAAGCCGCCCTCGTCCTACTGCAGGAGGTGGACGATCGACATCACCGGGCCGCCACCCTGGACAGCCTCGGCTACGCCTACCACCATCTCCGCCGTTACCCGCGCGCCATCGAGTGCTATCAGAAGGCGATGGCCCTCTACCGAGAGATCGGCGACCACGCCGACGGAGCCGATACGCTCCACCACCTCGGCGACACCCAACACGCCGTCGGCGATTCCGTCGCCGCACGCGCCAACTGGCAGCAGGCGCTGGACATTTTCACCGAGATCGACCACCAGGACGCCGAGGCCGTACGGAACAAGCTTGACCGCCTCTAACCAGCACTGACGCCGGCCCATCGGCTACCGCTACTTCCGTTACTCCACTTCTGTCGCGACCGGGATCGGTGGTTCCGGACAGTTGGAGAGCTAGTGTCCCGTGATTCTGTTTCCGTTACTTCGAGTTGTTGGCGACGAGTTGTTTGACGTTGGTCTGGACCCAGCGGACCTTGGCCAGGATCTCGTCAGCGGTGGCGGTCCAGGTGAAGGGTTTCGCGTCTGCGTTCCAGTGTTCGACGTAGGTGCGGATGCGGTGGATCAACTCGTTGACCGAGGTGAACGTGCCCCGGCGGATGGCCTGCTTGGTGATGATCCCGAACCAGGTCTCGATCTGGTTCATCCAGCTCGACCCGACCGGGGTGAAGTGGAACGTGATGTTCGGGTTGCGTTCAAGCCACACCTGGACCTCAGGGGTGTCGTGGGTGGAAAGGTTGTCCAGCACCACATGGATTTCCTTGTCGGCGTGCGGCTTCACCGCTTTCTTGATGAAGGCCAGGAAGTCGGGGCCGGTCCGCCGCGGGTAGCAGTCGGCGACGACCTCACCGGTGGCCGTATTGAGCGCGGCGAACAGATTCGTGGTGCCATGCCGCTTGTAGTCGTGGGTGCGTTTCTCGGTCAACCCGAAGTCGACCGGCAGCAACGGCTGGGTCCGGTCCAGGGCCTGCACCTGCGTCTTCTCGTCGAAGGAGAGCACCACCGCCCCGGCCGGCGGATCCAGATACAGACCGACCACGTCGAGGACCTTCTCCGCGAAACGCGGATCCTTCGACAGCTTGAACGTGCCCTGCCGATGTGGCCGCAGGTCGTTGTCGCGCCACAGCTTCGCCACGTAGTGCCAAGACACCGCCACCCCCTCCGTGCGAGTGACGTAGCTGGCCATCTCCCGGCTCGACCAGTGCGACAAACCGGTCTCCACCGGCGGCGTCACCCGGGTCAGGGCAAGGATCCTGGCCCGCACCCGAGCCGGGACCTGTTCACGCGGCCCGCCCCGCTTCGCCTCCTCCAGACCGGCCAGACCATCAGCCTGATACCGCTGCACCCAACGGTCCACAGTGGGCAGCGACACCCCGGCCAACTCGCCGACATCCTTACGCCGCTTACCTTCGGCCGTCCACAACACGATCCGAGCACGCGTCGCGACCGCCGCCGGCACATCGCGGCTGCGCACCACCGCCCGCAACTCGGCCGCCTGCTCCTGCGTCAGCACCACCAGACCAGCATCGACCGCCAGCATCACGACCCGGTCAACGGGATATCAAGATAACGTTAACAGGATCACACAACACTAGGTCCTTGATGATGTCGATTGGTGATTGGTGGTCGAGTAAAGAAGGGTAGGGCTCCTATACTGGGAGCCCTACCCTTGATTTAATTTAGCAGGTAACCACCTTGTCATACGAGGCGAATGGCTGGTTGTAGGCGTTAACGTCCTTGTTGGCACCTGGTGCAACGCCGAAGCAGCCGGAATCCCTGGCGTTGTGCCACACTACCTTCAAGTGCTGGGTCGTAGCGCAACCGTTGTGCATGATGACGTGGTTGAAACTGAGTACGTTGACAGAAACGCAACTCGGCTTCGGGCCCGCGAATGCGGGTGATGAGATGCCGAATAGGGTAGCGCCGGCGAGGACAACGGCAGACGCTCCGCGTACAACAATTTTTCTCATTTTCAGTCCTGCTCCTTGGCGAGAAGGGCATCCTCTGAAACCTCGACACACTGAAACTTGGTCAGTTGCACCTCCCCAATGAGGCTTCGGCCGTCAATCCGGCCCTAATGCATGTCCAAAATCGTGCTGGTGGGCAGTCGCTGGCTGGAGCGGCAGTTCAAGCAACCTTCACCTGTTGGGCGCTGCTGCAGGCGTCATCCACTGTTATCGACGCTAGCGACGAATGCCGCACCCTGACGCACGATGGCACCGCCGGCTGTGCTGGTGTGCAGCAATCACGAGATTGCCCGCGACACAACGGCAGGAACGGCGATCGTTGCAACAATCGCTTCGGAAGTTCACGTCTCAGCGTGCGGAACCCTCCCAATTGGTTGGTACCCGGCCGGCGGACCCAGCCGCACGAGCTCATTGAAATCGGATGACGACCGTTCCGCCAGGACGTCTGACCGGACGTCTGACCGGACGTTTCATCCGACCATCCGTCAGATTGGGCGCGGCGGCGGTCGGCAGCCGTTGTCGATCTACCGGCCGCTCGGCGCAACGACTGCGAGACATCGATGCTCGCGGACGTCGAACAAGACGTTCGGCGGCACGCTCGGTAGCGTTGTTGCTTGCCGAGAACGTCATCCGTCCCGTAGGACCGATGCCGGTGAAGGGTGCCACCTCAGGACTCACGTACGCGCGTCGCCGATTAGTCAGGCTGCACGGCGGTATTCGTGGCCAGCACCAGCCGGTCGTGTGGCATGTGACGCGGCCGAGCGACCTGCCGTCGCATCACCATCAACTGGTCCACGGATCGCTCGGCGTCTGCGCCCCGACCGAGCGGTTTGCTACGCGGCGCGACGTGTACGCGCGGGCTGTCGGTGCGACCCAAAAGCGCGTGGCTCGCGCCGTTCTGCTGTAGCGAACGGTCCTCGGCCGACGGCGCCGGCCGACACAGTCGAGGCGATCGCTGCATGAGGAACTCGAATTCGGCACCGAGACCGTCGGGACAGATACTTTGCTGACGGCTCTCCTATAGCTACAAATGCGCTGACTCGCCGTAGCGCGACCCGCGGTAGAAGAGGTTACGGCGGCTGCGGCTCGGCAGGCACGGTGGTCAGCCCCTTGCATCCGCGCGGCGTGGCAACGGACAGGTCGGGTAGCTCGCCTTTCACGAGAGTGAAGTCGCAGGCGCTTAGCATCGAGTCATAGAACACGGCGCCGGTCAGGTCCGCGCTGGCGAATCTGACCCGACTGAGCTTCGAGTCCGAGAACGCTGCGCCCGAAACTATCGCTCGAGTGAAGTTGGTCCGTGTGAGGAACGCTCCTCGGAACAACGATTCCTCGGCGCTGGCTTCAAGGAAGTTGGTCTGCCGGAGATCTGTGCGCCGGAAGTCAGCGCCTCGGAGCTGAGCCTTCTGAAAGTTGGCCTTTCCTAGTGTCGCCTGCCAGAACACCGCTCCAACCAGATCCGCCCCACCGAAGTCGAAGCCGGTGAGGTTGCCGTTGCGCAGGTCCGCCTGCGGAAGAAATGTTCCTCTCAGATCGACGGCGACTGGCTCACCCAGCCCGAACGACCATCGCCGCATAGCCAGGGCTGTCAGTGCACCTTGCACATCGTCACGAGGACGCCGATCGGCGAAGTCGCGACGGTACTCCGCCGACGATGTGGCGTTGCGCACGAACGCACATAACGCATCAACTACTACCTGGTAGTCGTCAGTCGAATGCCGGAGTAGTCCACCGAGGACGCTGATGCCGCCGAGCCGTGAGGCGACGCTCTCCTCGGACAGGCTCGCCAAAGCCGCTGACAGTCGCTCGCTGCTTTGGGCCCGCCTGGACACCACAAACGACTTCGCGGAGAAGTACAGCCCGGCAAGGACGAAGGCGCCACCGACGAGTTTGCCGAGCGTGCCGAAGATCAGGTTCTCGGCCTGGATCCGCGACATCGCATCGCTCATGCTGTCCGCCAACCGCATCCAGGCGAAGGCTCGTCTGACGACAATGAGGACGAGCAGCGCACTCCCGATGAGCAGCAGCGGGACGATCAGGATCTCGGTGGCACGAACCGCTCGCTCCAAAACAAGACGACGGAACATCGCCACACGCCGCAGACGGTGCGTCCAACGCACGTTGGGACGTAGGAGCCGCCCTAGCCTGCCTGTCTCGTGCCACACAGGCGTTACTCGTCTCGGATGTTCTCGCGCAGAAACGCTTCGAGTTCGGCATCCGTCTTGAACAGCTCGGGATGGAACTCGTCGATATGCCGTCGCGCGATACGTCGGACCTCGGCATCCGTCGATGCCATGATCTCGTAACCGCACGCGCATACAAGTCGACGATTTGGCACCGCGCCCCCTGTTCGTGAACTGCCTGCTCGACGTCGATGTGTCCGACGAAGGCAACCTAGCAAAACCGCATCACGTCCATCCAGGACACCACTGTTAGTGCGGCATCCATTCAAGCCGTGGGGTACGGCAATCGACCGACAGGTCCGGCCTGTCGTTCGATCGCAGCGCACTTATACCGGATCGGCCCATTGTTCGTTCGACGGGCGCCGTGATCCCGTCCCGCGAACATCTTGCACTTGCAGTCAACATGGTCAACTCGGCAGATCCGCGCGCTGCAACCCCTTTCCGCATCGCCCTGAGCGCTCAGCGACGAGGCCAAGCGCGCACCGCCGGCATGCGGCGCCGTAACGCGGGGAGCAGGTGGGGAGCACGGCGCTGCGTTGGACCGTGCTGAACTTCTCTCGACCGCGTCCATCCTGCTCCCAACAGACGCCGAAGAGGTCACACTGGTTCGATCCCAGTATCGCCCACCCGGGTCAGGGGCCATGTCGGTCTTCTTCGACATGGCCTATTTCATCGCTGAGCATCTACCGTGCCGAGCCTTGACCATCGTCACCGAAGATCCGATCCATTGTGACCGCACCGCCGAGCAGCACCGGCCGGAACTGGTGACGGTAGACCGTCTCCGCGACAGTCGTGCCGGCGTGCCGCGACCAGGTCGGCGATCTCCTCAACGCTGACGCCGGACAGCGACATCAGCGACACGAAGCTGTGCCGCAGCTCCCGGGGGTCCAGTCCGCCGGCACCAGGCCGGCATGCTGGAGGACGATCCGTAGCGCCCGGCGGACGCTGCCAGCCAGCAGCTCCGTCCCGGGCTTGCTCGCGAACACCAGCCCATACTCCCACCACTTCTTGCCGGCCCGCTCACGCTCTTTTGCTTGCAGCTCAGTGTGTGACCACAGCGCCGCGACGCACAGCGCCGGCAGGGCGAGCGACCGGCGCGACTTCTTGGTCTTGGTGTCGCCGTGCTCACGTACCGAGTGCCACACCTCGATCGAGGGTGGCACCGGCGGATCGGCCTCGGGATTGCCGTCCAGGTCGACGTGATCCCACGTGAGCGCCCGTAGTTCCTCGGTTCGGGCGCCGGTCAGCAGCGACACCACCACGTACGCGTGGAGCCGGGTACCCCCGGCCGCCGACAGGAGCGCCTTCGCCTGCTCCAAAGTCAGCGACTTGGACGGCCACCCGTCCTGCCCGGTCGGGCTCGCGCACAGCGCGACGACGTTGCGCTTGACCTTGTCTCGGGCCATCGCCCGGTTGACCGACCGATTCAGGCAGGCGTACAAGTCCTGAAGCGTACGGGCTCAGCGTCTTCGCCTTCGCGGCAAGCCACCGGTCCACGTCGGTTGCGCTGAGATCGCGCAGCTTCCGGGCGCCCAGCGCGGCGATGACGTGCCTAAGGCAGAGGATCGTGTACTTGTCCACGGTTCTCTTCGATCGTCCACTTAGGCCATGGGTGAGCCAGTCGTTGACTGCGTCGGTCGCCGTGTAGTTCTGGGGCGCGATGGTAAGCCCGTCGTCGTGGTCGGTTTGGTCTTGCCGCTGCCGCGCCGGTAGATGCGTTTGCCGGCCGGGGTGTAGCCGATGGTGGCCTCGGCGATCCAGCGTTGCCGCGCCTCGCTCCAGTACAAGGCGCCCTGGGCTTTGAGCCGTCGGTCTCCGTCGTAGCGTCGCGGGGCTGCTTGTGCAGCTCCACAAGCTGGATACCATGCAGCGCTGCGTACGGTTTGGCGTGCTGGTCGAGGTAGGCGAGGGTGGCCGGGTCTTCGGAGTCGTCGCCGACGTTGGCGAACAGGAACACGCCGAACTCGATCCGGCCCTGTGCGGCGACTCGGGTGCTCGGGACTGTGAGGGATGAGGTCTATGCCGATCAGAAGTACCGGGCAGCAGGCTGTGATCCCGCGGCTGAGGGCCTTCAAGAGCGCTGGTCGGGTGGCGAAGGGCCGGCCGGCCGCGGTTGGAACGGCGTGCACGATCATGAGGACGATCACGTAGGGGGCCACGCTGGGTCGAGCGAGGGCCAGCGGTCCGCCGCCCACGCTGGCCAGTCCGGCCAACCTGGTGGCGGCTCGGGAACCGTTCCACCGCCGTCAAGTTCGGCGGCATCGGGCGCCTGGAACTGCATCTGCCATCTGTCGAGGTCGGCTTCGGTCATCGGGAACGTCGTGTGCGGTGCGGTTGCCTGGCGGTGTGCGATCCGGGCGCGCTGGACGTCCTTGTCGACGGGCAGGTAGATCACTTGGCACGATGCCCCGGCGGATGTTGCCAGCCACCGCAGCGCCGACCGTTCGTCGCGGCTCCAGAGCCCGAAGTCGAGCACGACGTTGGTGCCCAGTTGCAGCGCTTGCAGGGCTAGTGCGATGAGCCGTCCTTCCAGTAGGTCGCGCTTGCCATCGGGTTGCGACCCGTCGAACAGGGAGATCATCCACTCGTCTGGAGTGAGCCGCAGCGCTCGGTGTGCCGCGGCAAGCTCCTCGGCTCGGGTCGTCTTTCCGGCGCCAGGGAGCCCGACCATCAGGAGGAGCTTGGCGAGTTTGCGCCGCACGTCATCGGGTTCGGACGGGCGAAGGAAACGATCTTGGTGCGTTGGACGGAAACGGTACGACACAGATTTGCTCCCCGGATCACGCAGGACGATCCGGCAGCACAGCGAGACGCGCGTGTGGGCTGCCGGCGGGACACTGATCCGGCGGCATGCCTGGCGCTGACCCCAGCGGGGGCAGGCAATGAGGCCGCGGTTACGGCAACCGCGATACCGCCGCTAAGCGGCGACGCGAATCTGCATGGCGGCGAAGCAACCCATGCCGCCACGATAGTCGATAATTCCTGCGTGGATCATGTGGACACGCCCAGGCACCCGCCTGGGAGCGCGGTCATGTGAGCGGGGTGTTCGGCCGCGTGCGAAGGAGCCGAACATTGTCCGGCAACGTGGTCTGTGCGCGCAGGATGTCGATTTCGGTGCTCAGCTTACGGATGACCTGGGCATAGGTGTTGACCCTTTCGGCCAGCTCGGTGTTGTCGGCACGGAGCCGACAGTTTGCGGCTTCAAGGGTCGGCGATCTTGCCGTTGAGGTGCTGGAACGCTGACGGGACGCCGTTGGTGGCTCGTCGCTGTTCTTCGAAGGCTCGGCGCAGGTCGGGATGTTTGTGGGTGAGGACCCAGCGCTTCATTCCGGCTTCGGCGGCGAGCTGAAGCACGGCCAACGCGCCGGTGGACCGTGTCGGCGTGCCGTTCGCAGGTGCGCGTCGACGACGACCTCGCGGCGGTCGCCGACCTTTACTCCCACCATGTCCAGGCCGAGCTCGTCCGTGGCGGGTCGCCGCCCGGTCGCGACCAGCACCCGGCTGGCGGTCAGCCGCCCCGCTGGGGTTTCGTCTCGTGCACCGACGGTGGTGTCCGTCCGGCCGGTGGGCGCTATCGGCTCAACCCGGTGGCAGATCGCGCTCCGTGGGCACGCAGCCACCGAACCAGCTCGGTGGCGCCGCTATCGACCGCCGCGTCGAGTGGGGTCAGGTCTCCCCAGCCGGGAATCCAGTTCAGGTCAGCGCCCCGGTCGAGGAGGTACTCCGCGCACTGCTGCTGGCCGCCGTGGCAGGCTCCCCAGAATGCCCGGTTGACCTCATCCAGTCCAGGTGGGGTGACGGCGTCGAAGGACTGCCGCACCCGGTCGATCAGCCCGAGCGTCGCGGCGTCCTGAAGGGTCGTGCGTGCATCTCGCTCGACCAGCCGGTGCGCGGCGCGCCATTGCCGGAACGCCCGGGCGTCGGCGAGCGGGGTGCCGCCGCCGATGACCGCACCCGGCGCGTCGATGTCGGCACCCGCGTCGAGGAGCGCGTCGAGAACGTCGACATCGTCGCTGCTGGCCGCCCAGTGCAGCGGGGTCTCGGTGTGCGGGCCGGTGAACCGGGCGTTGACGTCGGCGCCGGCCTCAACGAGCGCGGCCACGGTGGCCGCCCCGTTGGCGAAATGACCGGGCCAGTCCGTCGCCACGTGCAGGAGGGTGCGCGACATCCCACCGGGTCCGTCGCTGCCGAGCCGGGCGGTGGCCAGGCCGGGATTGTCGGCGAGCAGCCGCCGCAGCCGCGCGACGTCGCCGGTGTGGATCGCGTCCACCACGGCGACGGCGAGCGGATCGTCGGTGTCGATAACCATCATGCTGCCATCGGAGGTCCGCTTGTGCTCGTCAGGGTTCATGACCCGGCCGCTTGGTCGTCATCAGGGCCGATGCCGTGGCTGACCAGCAGGGCAGCGACCTCGTCGCTGGGTGGTTTAGTAGCGATCCAGCCACCGTCGGGGCTGGCGCCGGCGTCGAGCAAGGTTTGGATGGTCGCGACCCAGTCGCTGTCCGTGTGGTGCCGGGGCGGGTTGCCACTGCCGACGCCGGCCCAGGACAAGGCGGTAGCGCCGTATTCGGTGTCCCGGGCCCCGACGTCGGCACCCCCGTCGATGAGGAGCCGGACGACATCGGCCCGGCCGGCATGCGCGGCGACGTGTAGCGCGGTGGCTCCATCGACGGGGCGGCGCACGGTGGGCGGGAAGCCCAGCTCCAGCATGAGCGCCACCGCAAGCAGGCCAAGGTGTTCAGCGGCGTCCACCAGCAGCGCCTGGTCCTCGGCGGACAGCCGGGCGACCAGGTCCGAGTGGTCGTCAAGGAGGGCTCGGGCGGCGGACTCGTCGGCGCGGGCGCAGGCGCCGAGAAACCGGTCGACGGTACCGGTGTCGTCGCGGGCGCCGTGGCGGCGCAGCGCCTCGACGGTGGCGGTGTCACCGCGTCGGGCGGCCAACCGGTACGTGCTCGGGGCGCTCGGGTCAACACTGTCGGCGCCGTCGAGGATGGCGCCGTGCGTAAGAAGTAGCTCAATCGCTTCCGCGTCGCAGCGCCACGCGACCGCCGCGCGTACCGGTGGGATCGGTGGTTGGTCCTCGCCGGCCTCGGCGAAAGCGTCAGCCGGGATCGGTGGCCGCGGATCGATGCCAGCTTCCACGAGCAGCCGGATCGCGCCCGTGTCGGCGACGCTGATCGCGGCGCCCAGGGTGTAGACGCCTTCGGTGCGGGCACCGCGATCCAGCAGCAGCCGCAGGCAGGCATGGTCGGGGTGAAACGCCGTGTGGTAGAGCGCCGACGGGGTGTCCGGGTCGGCGCCACGATCCAGCAGCAGCCGGGCAAGGGCCGGATGGTTGGCCAGCCCCGCCGCGGCGTAAAGCGCCGAGCAGCGACCGGCGCGCGCGGACGCTCCGACCGCGGTGTTCGGATCGGCGCCGGCCTCCAGCAACAGTTCGGCGGTCTCGACCAGGCCGCCGGCCCGGGCTGGCTCGATGCGATGCCAGCGTGAGCTGCATACGAACAGCAGCGGTGGCCATCCGGCCACGTCGTCGGGCCGTACCGCCAGCCCCGGGTCGCGGGCCAGCATCCGCCGCACCTGGCCGGCATCACCGAGCACGGCGGCCACCCGGATGTCGTAGCCGGACACCGCCGGGTTGTCGGCGAAAAGCCGGGTGGCACGGTCGATCCAGCCGCGCCGCCCAGCCGGCGAGTCGAAACGGCCCCGCACGCTCTCGGTCACCAGCTCGGTCAGCCGCTCGGCCAGATCCATGCCATATGCCCGTACCTCGGCCACCAGCGCGGGCCAGCTTGCGAAGCCATACTCGCGCGCGACGACGAGATGGGCGGCGGACAGGGTGATCGGGGTGCCCGGCCGCAACCCCAGGCCGGTACGGATCCGGCCAACCGCCATCGGATCGCCGGCCCGTGCTGCGCGGAGAAGATCTTTGGCCTGGCGGCGAAGCTGATCAAGATCGGGCCGCTCGGGCAGTTCGGTGGACATCGGGTTCCTCCCGTCGACCGCCCGTGGTCCGCGGCTCGGGCGTCGGGAAGACACCGTGGGTCGCGCCGATGCAGCTTACGAAGGTGGACTCAGTCCTGCCCGCGGACCCGGATGCGCCCTCCCGCGCACACCGCCACCCTAACCCACACCACAACCCGCACCGCCTGCACACGGGTTGGTACCCGATCATGCGAGGAGTGCCGACCGGGGCTGACGGGTCACAACCTCGACAACATAACCTTGTCCGTGGCCAAGCGACAATGTAACGTTGTCGCATGGTCGCTGATCCGTCGACCGTGTTCGACCGGCTCGTCAGGCAGGTCCACGACCGCGCCACCGCCGACCCAGCGGCGCTGCTCACTACGGCCGCCGCGGTCAGCGCCGAACAGGCCGCCACCGCCGACCAACTTCTCGACCATTTCGTCGCTCAGGCCCGCGAGGCCGGCATGTCGTGGACCGACATCGGCAGCCGCCTCGGCGTCAGCAAACAGGCCGCCCGACAGCGATTCGCCGACCGGACCACAGCGGGCACCCTACCCTTCGCCGCGCGGCCCGCCCCGCGCCTACAGGCATGCCTGGACCAGGCCGCGAAGGAAGCCAGCGCCGACGGGGCGGCCGAGATCGGCACCCACCACCTCCTCGCCGGACTGCTCGCCGAAGGCGTCGCCGCCGCGATCCTCGAACGCCTACACGTCACCCCCGACAGCATCCGCGCGTCGTCTCATCGCCTCTTCGGTGCGCCCTCCCCCGCCGGGGAAGGCGCACCGCCGATGTCGACAGAAGCGACCTGCGCGCTCGACGCCGCCGCGCACAACGCGACCGCCAACGCCCCCGAAACCGCCCCGGCCGAGGTACGCACCGAGCACCTGCTCGCCGTCCTCACCCTCGATCCGGGCAGCCGCGCCCGGCGGGTCCTCAATGACCTGAGCGTCGACATCGCCGCGATCAAACGCGAGCTGCAGTGCTACATCACCGTCAACCCGACCAGACCAGCGCGCTGGTGGAAACGCCGCCCACCAGCCCAACACAGCTGCTCCTTCTGCGGCCGGACCACCCCAACCAGCCAACTTGTCAACGGCCCCGGCGTGACCATCTGCGCCGCATGCGTCGTCCTAGCCACCGAGATCCTCGACCGACAACCCATCGCATGACCGAGCGGACGTGCCGAACGCCCACTCGTGGCGTTCCTGCACACCTGACCACCCGAACCCCGACTCGACCAAGGGCAGCCAGCTATGAGCGGGGCGCGTGTGAAGGCGGCGCCCCCAGGACAATACGGGCGGGACCGGCTACCGGCTCCAGTAGCCGGTCACGGTGACACCGTCCGGCCGGACGCTGATAACCTGCTGCGCCACCGGTCGTTCCGGTGCCCGACGGCCCGTAGGGGCAAGCTGCGGCTCGTCAAAGCCGATCAGGGTTTCCCACATGGCCGGGCGCACCGCATAGCCCCACAGGTCGTTGTCGCTCTCCTACACCGAGTAGCCGCAGACCTCGGCCTCTGCGCCTACCAACCCTTCACGCCTCGCCGTCGGACAGTCCAGAATGCGGACCAGGTCGCCCTCGACGTAGCGCGCCGAGGCAGCAGCCTCTTCCGGGCTCACGGTCGCTCACTCAAGCCGGGGGGTGCAGGAACGTCGTACCGTCATCGAGCCGAGCCCACGCCGGGCCGACCGGGCTGTCGTCCCAGCCCGTGGCCGCACTGGACTTCAGCACAGCGACGCAATCGCCAACCCGTCCGGTGGGCTCCAGCTCCGCCCCGAACTCCAGCAGCTCCTCGTCCTTGTAGTACGGGCCGACGCGCTGGTTGCCCACGCATTCGGCGGTCGCGGGTGGTTTGCCCATCCCATCGGGGGAAAGGGCGACCAGACAACGACGAGCCAACTCGGGTCGCGCGTGACGGGATGGCGGCAAAGGCGGCCAGCTCCGACCTCTGCGCGGTCGGGAACGGGTCGTGGGTCACCGGATCCTTGCCACGCGATTCGAGGGGCCTGCGACTCGGTGCACCACCGCATCGACGAATGCACCGCCTGGCAGCCAACACAAGAGAAGAAGGAGGATAGGCGATGGCAACAGCTCGCGAGATCATGCACCCGGACGCGGAGTGCATCGATGAAAACGAAACGCTCAACACGGCCGCACGCATGATGCGCGATCTGCACGTCGGGTCGCTGCCGATCTGCGGCGCCGACGGGCAACTGCGCGGCATCATCACCGACCGCGATCTCGTGGTGCGCTGCATCGCGGAAAACGGCGACCCCCGCACCGTCACCGCCGGGCAGCTCGCCCGCGGCACGCCGGTCTGCGCCGACGCCGACGTCGATGTCTCCGAGGTACTGCGGCTGATGGAGCAGCATGCCATCCGGCGGCTGCCGGTCCTCGACGATGACCGCCTGGTCGGTATGATCAGCGAGGCGGACCTGGCAACGCACCTCGGCGAGCGTGAGGTGGCCGAGTTCGCCGGCACGGTCTACGCAGCCCCACCGAACTCCTGACAGTTTGCCACTCATGACCGGATGCGATCGGGAAGCGCGGGTCATGGCGGGGGAAGCGGACGGGCGCGGTGTCTCATGGGCGGGGTGTCTCGCTCGGGGTCTCGCGGTCGGTGCTGCTGCCGGCGTCGTGGATACCGGTCGGCTGGACCGGGCGAAAGGATACCCATGAAGGCGTGCGGAGTGTCCGGCGCGGATGGGGACGTCGTCTTGCTGGAGCTGCCCGACCCGCCGTCTCCCGGTCCGGGTCAGATCCTGGTGGCGGTCGAGGCGGCCGGGGTCGGAGCGTGGGATCGGCTGCTCAAAGACGCCGGCTGGGACGTGGGGCTGCGTCCCCCGGCGGCGCTGGGCGTGGAGGGTGCGGGCCGGGTGCGGGCGGTCGGCGCCGACGTCGGTGAGTTCGCCGTCGGCGACCGGGTGCTCGCGCACGAGGCTCCGCTGCCCGGGGCAAGCGGCTTCTGGGCTGAACGCGTCCTGCTCACCGCGGCTCACGCGGCGCCTTTCCCGCCTGGGCTGGAGCCTGTGGAGGCGGCGGCGCTGCCGGTCAACGGCCTCACCGCGTGCCAGGCACTGGCGATGCTCGGGGTCGGTCGAGGGCAGCGGCTGCTGGTCACCAACGGAGCCGGCAACACCGGGTCCCTGGCCATTCAACTCGCCGCAGCGACGGGCGTGGAGGTGACCGCGACCGCATCCACGTCTGCCACCGACCGCCTGCGCGGCCTCGGAGCGGCACAGGTCGTCGACTACCACAACCCGAACTGGCCGGACCAGGTACCCGGACGGTTCGACGGTGCCCTGATCGCCGCGACCGGCACGGCGGCGGCCGCCCTGCCCCTGGTGCGCGACGGTGGGCGGCTGTGCTCGCTGACCTCAGACGCGCCTGCACCCCAGCGGGGCATCACCAGCACGAACCTGTACGTCCGACCCGACGCCGCACAGCTCGCCCAACTGGCGCAGCGGCTCAGCAAAGGCATGTTGCACCTGACGCCGGAGCCACTCCTGCTGCGCGACGGACCGGCGGCCTTCACCCGCGCAGCCGACGGACGGTCCGGCGGCAGAAAGATCGTGCTCATCCCCTGAGCAGGCGCGGCCGCCGGCGCAGCGCCGTAGCGCCCGCGCGGCGCTGACGCATAGGTCCAATGGGGAGCACCGCCATAGCGCAAGCGCATATTGCGACCCCGCTTACCCATGGCCCGACAGCGGCGGCGAGGCCACCAGGGCGGCGACGAGGTCGGGTCTGCCCGCATGCTGTCAACGGCGCCTCCCGGTGGGGTAGAGCACCGCGGCCGGATCGCGTCGACGATCGCCGGCGTGGATGCTTCTCCGGCTGCCCACCCCTCTTCACCGCGGGCAGCAGCGGCTCGACCAGCTTCCACTGCTCATCAGTCACGTCAGACGGACAAGGCCGCTCCCGAGCACCCGTCCACGCTGAATGCGCCCACTCCATCGATCACGCCAACACGCCGACCACCGATCAACTTCTCAAGGCACCGTCCGGCCTCCCGAGTGCAGCCGGCGGTGCCACGGTGGAGTGTCGCGTCCAACGGTACGGTGGCCGCACTGATGACCAGGCTTACCGGCGGGCTGCGCGCCTACCGTTGAGGGTGCTCCGGCGGGAGTGGGGGTCGAGGCGGATACGGAGGCTGGGGCGGATAGGGAGGCTGGGGCGGGTACGTCGGCTGTTGCGGGTACGGGGGTTGCCCGGGTCCAGGCTTGGAGTTCTTGCGGACCAGCAGAACAACCAGCACCACCAGTCCTGCGATGACGGCAAGACAGCAGAGCAGGCTGGCTATTGAGCCCACTGCGTGGCCGAGTTGATACCCGGGGCTGTTGTCGTCCATGTTTGGGACCCCTCCTCGATCAGCAGTGGCTGGGTGACATTACAGGCAGATCGAGGATTTGGCCGACCGATCAGTGCGGAAGACGAGGGGCCATGTAACGGGCTCGGCCGAGTTTCGGCACCCACGTTCAGGTGCCGAGGCCGGCGTCGCGGGCGCGGACGATCGCTTCGGCACGGCTAGCGATCTGGTAGTGGCGCGCTTACCGAGGAGTGACTCATGATGTCCGGCACCCAATCCGCGACCTCTGCCGTGTCGCCGAGGGCATCCACTATCTGTTCGTCCCGCGGTGCGGATCATGGTGGTGATCGTGGCGAAGGCGGCCGATCTGGTTTCAGCGGTCGCGGTTGGTCAGGCGCGGGAAACGACGAAAACGCCGACATGGTCAACCGACAGGTACGCGACGAGTTGGCCGGCAGGAACGTCATGCCGTCCTCGCTGACGTCATCGCCCTCCGCAGCCTTCGCGCGGTGCTCCTCCGGGTGCCTGCGGACAACCGGCTACGCCAGTTCGATCAGTAGGTCGCCGCCCTCGACCTGCTGGACCGCGCCGATGGCGACCCGCCGTACCGTGCCGTCCTTCGGCACGGAGATCGTCGCCTCCATCTTCATCGCCTCGATGGTGGCGACCGTTTGTCCGGCCGCCACCTTCTCGCCGTCGGCCACGACCAGGGTCACGACGCCGGCAAACGGGGCGGCCACCTGGTTCGGGTTCGACCGGTCGGCCTTCTCGGCTGCCGGTACCTCGGCCACCACCGACCGGTCGCGCACCTGGATCGGTCGCAGCTGGCCGTTGAGGGTGGCCATGACGGTGCGTATGCCGCGCTCGTCGGCTTCGCCGATGGCTTCCAACCCGATCAGCAGCCGCACTCCAGGTTCCAGGTCGACGGAGTGCTCCTCGCCGGGGCGCAGCCCGTAGAAGAAGTCGGCACTGCGCAGGGTCGACGTGTCGCCGTACGCCTCCCGGTGGGTGGAGAACTCGCGGGTCGGAGCGGGGAACAGCAGCCGGTTGAGGGTACGCCGGCGGTCGGCCACGAGGGCGGCGGCGTCCTCGTCCGACAGCGGTGCGGTGCCGACCGCGCCCGTGGCGCGACCAGCCAGCGCTTTGGTGCGGAACGGTTCCGGCCAGCCGCCCGGCGGGTCGCCCAGCTCGCCGCGCAGGAACCCGATCACCGACGCCGGGATGTCGTACCGTCCGGGACTGGCCTCGAAGTCGGACGGCGACACGCCGGCGCCGACGAGGTGCAGCGCGAGGTCGCCGACGACCTTGGACGACGGGGTTACCTTGACCAGGCGTCCCAGGATGCGGTCAGCCGCCTCGTAGGTCGCTTCGATGGCCTCGAACCGGTCGCCTAGCCCCAGCGCGATGGCCTGCTGGCGCAGGTTCGACAGCTGCCCGCCCGGAATCTCGTGCCGGTACACCCGGCCGGTCGGGGCGGTATGCCGGACTCGAACGGGGCGTACACCTTGCGCACGGCCTCCCAGTACGGTTCGAGGTCGCAGACCCGTTGCAGATCCAGGCCGGTCGCGTGGCCGGTGTGGTCGATCGCCGACAGTTGCAGGTTCTGGCAGCTGCCGGGCTCCTTCTCGGCCTGATCGCCACGCTCCGGCTGTCGCCGCTGGGCGCCGTCGTGACCGGCGTGGCGTACGTGTCCAGTTACGCGATGCTGTTGATCGTTCCCAGACGGGTGTTGAGCTTCTTCGGGCACCACATCTCCGTGGCCGGTCACCACGCCGATGCGACTACGCCGATCCGGACCGGAACGACATTGGTGCTGGGGTCGCTGCTGCTGGTCAGTGCGGCCAGCGTACGCCGCTGGCGGCGGTGGCCGCGGCAGTCCGATGAGGCGTTCCGGCAGGAATCCGAGCGGGATCGACCGGTGGGCCTCGACGGGCTCGGTCTGCGCCCGGAAAGGCTCGGCACCGAGCCGGAGGTCTCCGCGCGGTACCAGACCGGGCCGGCGCCGGCCAGTTCGAGTCCGCACTGGGTTGCGTCGTTGCGCGGCGACTATGGGGAGACGGGATACTAGCCGCACCCGGATTCGGTTCGGAGGACGTCGAACCGGGCGACCGGCGCCTTGCCGTAGAAGACGATCATGTAGAAGACCGTGCAGAACCGAGCCATCAGGGTCGATCGCCGCCGAGCTGAATCCCAGTCGCCGCGAGCACACGCGCGACGAAGTCGCGCTTGTCCCGGGTGTACGCCTGGAGGTCCGCGCCGTGTGCGCGGGCGAGCCGCAGCTTCAGCTCCTGGTACTCCGCGCGGAGCCCATCGTCCGCGCGCAGCGCGTCGCGGAAGGCCAGTCGCTCCCGCCACAGGTCGCTGCCCGGCTCCGTCAGGTGCAGGTGATGGGTGCGCAGCGCCCAGTCCTCGGCGATCGGCAGGTGGAACCAGTGCGCCTCGTGGGGCCGGTGCACTCCCGCCGCGTATTCCAGGTCGCGCAGCGGCCTGAACGCCGCACGGGCCTCGGCCAGATCCTGGACCCCCGCCATCATGTCGATCACCGGCTTCGCGGCGAGGCCGGGCACCGCGGTCGAGCCGATATGGTGAACGCCACTGGACAGCCACGGCGCCAGCGCCTGCTCCAGCCGGTCGCGTTCTCGCTCGAACCGGCGCGGCCAATCCGGGTCGTACGGCACAACGCTGATCTCCACCCCGCAACCATGTCACACGCATATGCGTGAGACGAGCGAGCCGGCGGCCGGAGCCGGTAACGGCAAGGACGCCCGAGCCGTGGGCAGCGCCGGGACGGGTTGGCCAGGGATCTGCCGCGGCGGTTCCGGGGCCGCATCCTGACGTAGTGTCGGAGTGTGCGCGCCTTGGTCGGCCTGATGGACGTCGCCATCGTGCTCGCGGTGCTCTACCTGGTCTACAGCGCCGTGACCACCTTGACGCGTGGCAGGCCACGCCAGCTGCCGACCGGAGGGCGGTGGCAGCCGCGCCATTACGCCGATGACGGCCACACCGTCGTGACAGTCGCTCGATTGACCGGCAAGGGAGAGATGATCGAGGAGCACCTGGTGGCTCGCATCCCCGACCTGGACGAGGACTGGAGCCGCAGGTTCCTTCAGGCCAAACAGGAGGCCGAGGAGCGGGCGTTTCACCTCAACGCTGATAGCTCGCCGTAAACCCGGTCGGTGGTATCGATCCCGCCGGAGTTCGCGCAGCTGCGGCCGCTTCGCCACCCTGGAACGGAACCGCCCCGATCAACGACCCGGCCTTACACTTCATGGCCGTCGTTCGGCTACGCCACGACGCCGGAACGGGTTGGGCTGGCTGAGCACCGAGTGGTCCGGCCTCTCTTCAACCAGGGCCGGTCATCGGGCTGGAGGGGCCGAGTCGCCGCAGGGGTGGTCAGTGGTGTGGCGGTGCGGTATCGCCGATGAGGTCGAACGCGTAGATGCCATCGCGGCTGCCGCCGACGACGATGGTGCTGGTTTCGGGTATCCAGCAGCAAGTTGCGATGGGACCGTCCAGGCGCATCATGGCGATCGGTTGGCCGGTGAGCGGATTCCAGATCCGAATTGTCGCGTCGTAGCTCACGCTGGCGAGCCAGTTGCCGTTTGGGCTGGCGGCTAACCGGTACACGGTTGAGGTGTGAGCCACCCCGGTGATCTTGGAGGCCGAGTTATCTGGCTCCGGTCGGTGCCAGGGTGGTGAGCTGACTGTAGTAGGTGTGTTCGTACTCCACCGGTGGGACATCCAGACGACGCATGATCAAAGGGGCACGATGGCCGACAGATTCGGCAAGCCGAACCGCGGGGTCATCGAGTCGACGTCAGGCCCGGGCCCCGGCGATGGGGCGCACGGCTCGCCGACCGGATAGCGCAGCACCCGGCTACCGCGACCGGGCCACCACCGATGGCACCGGCGCGGAGCCCGTCCCTGGGTCCCGCAAGGCGGTGACGGCCCGGGCCACCAAGACGTCGAGCGCAACGTCCCGGCCACGGATCCGGGCGGCCTGGAACGTTTCGTCGCCGAGGACCGCGCGCGCCCGATCCACCGCGGCCTGCCACGTCGGTTGCAGGACCGGCGCCATGTTCAGCCGGTGCCGCTCCCGCAGCGCCGCGGCACCCCCGAGCAACTCGGCATTGACGGTGGCGTTCTGCGCGGGCAGGAAGCCGGCGACCGTCTCCATGTCCTCGGCGAGGTACTCCAGGTCACCGAGTTCCAGATGCGTGGCGAGCGCACCGGCGTACATCTCGGCGGCGCCGGCCCGGTCGCCGTCCAGAGCGGCGGCGTGCCCGAGACAGAGTAGTGACTGACCATAGGTGAACATGTCGGCGCAGGCACGGGACACTTCCAGCGCCGTCCCGGCATGCTTGCGGGTGCTGGCGCTGTCGCCCTGCAATGCGTACACCTTGGCGAGGTCGACCAACGAGACGGCTGCCTGGTCCTCGCGACCGGCCGCCCGGTACAGGTCGACGGCTTGCTCCTCCAACGACCGGGCCAGGTCCAGGTTGCCGAGGAACGTCTCCATGATCGCGAGATTGCCGATCGCGGCCGCTTCACCGCTCAGGTCGCCGGCCAGGCGATCGAGCTCCGCGCCCTCGTGGTGGTACGCGCGGGCCAGGTCGTACTCACCGAGGATCTTGACGACGATGCCGAGCGAATTGAGGGCCTGCGTGATCGCCTTCCGGTCGTCGCGCCGGCGTGCCAACGTGAGGCTCTCCTCGGCGTACGGGCGGGCCGCCGCGGGCTCACCCTGAGTGATCATGAGCCAGGCGGCGTCGGCGAGGATCAGGCTTCGCTCGCCGTCCCCGACCGGCGGCGTCATCGCCAGTACCCGGTCCATCCACAGCCGGCCCTCACGGATCTTGCTGCCGGTACGCCAGAACTGCTCGCTGCGCATCGTGATCTCCGCCGCGAGGTCCGGTCGGCCGGTGTCGACCGCCCAGGCCAGCGCCTCGATGACGTTGCGGTGGTCGGCGTCGTACCGGGCCACCGCGGCGGCTGTGTCGCCGGCGCGGCTCAGGTCCGCGACCACGGCGGCGAAGTACGCACCATGGCGGGCCGCCACGGCGCCGTCCGGATCGACCTCGGCCAGCTTCTGGACCGCGAAGGCGCGGATGGTCTCCAGCATCGCGTACCGGGTCTCGCCGCTCGCCGCGACGCGGGTGGTCAGCAGGTTCCTGTCGACGAGCGCGGCGAGCCGTTGCGCCATGGTCGCCTCGTCGGCAGCGGCGCTCACCGCATCCGGCGCGCCGCACACCGCCTGGGCCGCGGGCAGCGTGCAGCCGCCGGTGAACGCTCCGAGATCGGACAGCAGCGCCTGATCGGTCGGATCGAGCAGGGCGTAGCTCCACTCGATCGTGGCCTGCAGGGTCTGCTGGCGTTGCGGCAGGTCCAGGGGTCCGTCGGTGAGCAGGTCGAGCCGGGCGGCGAGTTGGTCGAGAAGCTCGGCCGGGCTGAGCGTGTCACAACGCGCCGCGGCCAGTTCGATGGCCAGCGGCAAGCCGTCCAGCCGGTGACATACCGCCGCCGCGGCGGCCACCTGGGCCGGGGTGAAGCTGAGGTCGTACGCCGCCTCGCGGGCCCGTTCCACGAACAGCGCCAGGGCCGGCGAGGTGGCCAGGAGGGCGGGCACGTCCTCGGCACGGGCCGGCAGGTGATCGAGGTCGGGCACCGTCAGCGGTGCCACCGGATACACCTGCTCACCGGACAGCCGCAGCCGCTGCCGGCTGGTCACCAGTACACGTACCGCCGGGGCCGCGGCGAGCAGGTCGGCCACGAATCTGGCCGCGGCCACAACCTGCTCGAAATTGTCCAGCACGAGCAGGACACTGCGCTCGGACAGGAACCGGACGATCGTGTCCACGAGGGGCTCGGCGGCGACCGCGGCGAGCCCGAGGGCCTGGGCGACCGCGGCAACGACGAGATCCGTATCGGTCGCCTCGGCCAGCGGCACGAACACCGCGCCGTCGTCGAACTCGTCGGCCAGTACGGTGGCCGCGGCCACGGCCAGCCGGGTCTTCCCGATACCACCCGGGCCGACGAGGGTGACCAGGCGGCGGTCCGTCGCGGCGTCGACGACCTGTCGCACGTCGCGCTCCCGACCGATCAGGGTGCTCAGCGCGCTCGGTAGGCCCTGCCGGGTCTGCCGGGTCAGTACATCGGCCGGCAGCGTCCACCCGCCGTGCGGGCCCTGCTGGAGACGGCCGCGATCCTGCAGCCGGGACAGGTGCCGTTCGGCCCGTGCGATCAGACCCGCGCTTCGACCGACCAACCAGTCGACCAGATCGGAACTCGGTTCGCCGCGCAGCACGGTACGCAGCCACACCTGCAGCGACGCGGCCGACAACGGGGTCAAGGCGACGGTACGCACGACCGGCAGCGGCGGCGGCTTGCCGGCCGCTTCGTGGGTGGCGTACACCAGCGCCAGTACCCCCGGCGATCGCGGATCCGACTCCCACTCCTGGATCAGTCGACTCGCGGCTGCCCAGTCGCCATCGGTGTCCACCAGGACGAGCACCGGCACTTCTGGGCCGACCTCGGGCCGGTCCGGTCCGGCCGCGCCGACCTCGCACACCTGGAATCCGCGCAACGCGGCCAACTTGGCCACCTCGGCCAGGAACCGGGTGTGCCCGGCACCCCGCTCCCCTACCACCCGCAGCGCGCCGCGCCGCTGGGTCATCGCCGCGACGAGGAAATCCTGCGCGCCGGCCAGCGCGGTGTCGCGCTCCAGGAGACGGCCGGACGCCATCCGGCCCTCCGCGGCCAGGTCGTCGCCGACCGCCCGGGCCCGGCCGCGGCGCTTGGCCAGGTAGTTGCGCCGATCCGCGGCCGCCAACAGGGCTTCCGCATCCGCCCCGTCATCGGGAAACGTGGCCACACCGAGACTGATGGACACCGACAACGGCGGATTACCCGCAAACGGTACCCCGTTGACGCCGTCGACAAGGCGCAACGCCGCCTGCATCGCGTCCGAGCGGGCGGCTCCCGGCAGCACCAGCACGAACTCGTCACCGCCATAGCGCACCAGCACGTCCCGGGCCCGCACCAACGTGACGGTCCGTTCCGCGACCTGGCGAAGCACGTCGTCTCCACGGGCGTGGCCGTATGCGTCGTTGACCGTCTTGAAGTGGTCCACGTCGAAAAGGAACACCGAACAGCAACCACCCGATCGGCGCGCTTCGGCCACGGCGTCGTCGAGCCGGCTCTGCAGCGCGCTCCGGGGCAGGACGCCGGTGACCGCATCGGCCGCGGCGCCAGAGCGGGGCACAGCATCAGAAGGATCCATCCGGAACCCCTCCCGCTGCCCTCTGGCGGCGCCCAGGCGGGCCGACACGCCCGCCGGCAGCCGGCGCGGTCAGCGCCCCGGACGACCGCGGCCTGCTCTCCAGCGGCTTCATCGGGCAGCCGGCGCGACTCTTGAGGAAAACTCGGGGCCGGCGGCAGTCGCGCCGATCGGTCTTGACCCGGTCCCCGGCGAACGGGCCACCCCTGCCTACCGGCGAAGTCGGCGTTCGCGGGGTTCCGGTTCCGCCCGAGGTGATCGTCGTCGCGGTCCGGTGGTACCTGCGCTCCAACCCTCTCTTACCGAGACATCGAGGAACTGCTGGTCGAACGCGGCATCGAGGTCGACCACGTCACCGGTTCCGCGTGCGCGGTTTCCTGAGATGGCACCGTTCACAGTGGCTGGCCCGCGCCGAGTTGCCGGCAAATTGCCAGTCAATGCCCTGGCCGGTGGCGGTGGCCTGGTCGACCGTGGTTGGCGGCGCCCGCGCCACCGGGCCGGGACGCAACTCGGGGACGACAGTCCAGGAAGGCACCAGGGAGGCACGATGCGAGTGATTGGACGGCTGGCCATGGCTCGGCTGATGACCTTGATCGGGGTCGCGGTGCTGGCGGCGGTGATGGTCAACCCGGCTCGGGCGGGAGCTTCGCCGCCCGGCGACGGTCCGTACCTGATCATCGGGTTGGACAGCCGCAAGTGTGTAGACGTGATCAACGGCAGCCGATCGGACGGAGCTCGCATTCAACAGTGGAAATGCGACGGCACAACGCTCCAGCAGCAGTGGTACTTCGTCCCGGCCGGTGGCGGTACCTTGAGACTCGAGCCGAACCACGCGCAGAACCCACAAGAATGCCTCGATGTCTACAACGGCGGCACCGGTGATCTGGTCCCGCTGCAGCAATGGCGCTGCAACAGCTATCCACAGCAGCGATGGCACCGGGACCAGTACTGGTGGCCGGCCGCTGGCCAGTTCGTCTACCGGTTCCGACCGGCGCATGCCCCGACGAAGTGCATGGATGTCACCGGCTGGGGGAAGGGCAACGGGGTCCGGTTGCAGACCTACTCATGCTTCGACAACCCGCTGCACGCCAACCAACTCTTCCTGCTGGCACGGCCGTAGATGGCACGCAACAGGCTACTACGGATCGCCGCCACCGCAGCGGTCATGCTCGTGATGGTCGTGGGGCTCGGTGCTCGTCCGGCCGTCGCCGCAGCCACCGGCGACTGGAGTCATAACAGCCAACTGTGCTACGGCAGCTGCACGCGGACCGGCAACACCGTCCGGCTGTGGCAGTCGATCCTGTGGTCGGAAAGCTACGCCGCCGACGTGAGCTTCATCGACGGCGACTTTGGGCCGAAGACCCGCGACGCCACCAAGAATTGGCAGCGCGCCCGTGGCCTCGCTGCAGACGGCATCGTCGGCCCACTGACCTGGGGCAGGGCCCGCACCGAACTGACCGCGCGCGCTGCGGCACGCCGAGGAGGCATTGGACCTGTACCGGACCGCCGGCCACCCGGACGGCCAGGCGATCGGGCTCAACTCGACCGGCTGGTACCACGCCCTGCTCGGCAACTACGAAAAGGCGCTCGGATACTGCCAGCAGGCCCTCGCGATACTCTGCGACCTCGGCGACCGGCGCGGTCAGGCCGCCACCTGGGACAGCCTCGGCTACGCACACCACCATCTGGGCCACCACACGGACGCCATCGTCTGCCACCGGGAGGCGCTGACGCTTTTCCAGGAGTTCGGCGAACGGTACGTGCAGACCCAGATCCTTACCCACCTCGGCGAGACCCACCTCGCCCTCGGCAACCGCCCAGCCGCCCGGACGGCGTGGCAGCAGGCGCTGGACATCCTCGAGGAACTCGGCCACTCCGACACCGACGAGATAACCGCCAAACTCCACCGACTCGACCACGATCCGGACCCGATCACCCCCTAACTGAACGGCCAGCGCCTGCGTCAGCTGCCACGCCACGCCGCGCCACGTCGTGGACGGCGTGCAGGTGGGCGGCCAGCCTGGGTGGCGCGTTCAGGCTTTCGAGCAGCTCGTCGACCTACGGTGCGTACGCCGGCACCAAGTTCGCCCTGGAGGCGGCCAGCGACGCGCTGCGCCGTGAACTGGCACCGCACGGCGTCCGGGTGATCGTCATCGAGCCCGGCGGCGTGCGGACCGAGATGGCCAGCCGCGGCGGGCTCACCGCGAACCGCCTCGCCGCCAGCATGACCGCCGACCAGAACCGGCGCTACGGCACCTTAATCCAGGCGATCATCGCCCAGGCGGCCGTCTTCACCGCCCGCGGCCTGCCCGCCGAGATGGGCGCCCAGGTCATCGTGAAGGCCGTGACCGCACGGAACCCGCGCACCCGATACCCCGTCGGCCGCGACGCCGCCCTGCTCACCCGCCTGTCGCGGGTCCTGCCGGACCGCGTCCTCGACCGGATCGTCGCCGCGGGTCTGCGCCCGTACCACCCGGCCGCCACCGGATGACCGGCGGGCCGCGGCCGGCACGGCAGAGTCCGTGCATGAGCGACAACGGAAGCTCAATCTGGGATGCGCATGTGGTGACGTTCGACGAGCAACCGGACCACGACCTCAGCGATCCTGCCGTCCACGGTGCCCGGGCTCCCCTCCTGGCGTCGGTGCTTCCTGTCCCGCCCGCATCGGTTGCCGACATCGGGAGTGGAACGGACGGGCCGCCTCAAACGCCTCAGCCGTCCCGGCGCGTCCGCTCTTCCGCCGGAACTGTGCCGCGTTCTCGGCTCTGATCGACCTGTAGCCGGTTAGCGGCGTCGACGTACGGAGCGTCAGTCAGCAGTTGGCCCCTGTCGGCGGCGACCGCGCGCCAGCAGGTAGCCGGCGTAGGCGGCGAGCGCGATAGCTGCCAACGCGGCGGGCGGTCCGGTGCGCGCGCGGGCGCGGCTGTGGGAGGACAAAGCGGTCCCGAACGACTGATCGGCCAGCAGCGACCACCGCGACCGCCAGGACAGGGCAGATCCGGTCGAGAGCGCAGAGCCGACCGACAGGATTGATCCGGCGGAGCCGACGCTGCCGATAGAGGCGACCGACCCGATGCTGCCGATGGACAGCACCGAACCATGGGAGCCGATCGACAGCAACGAGTCGGTGGACCATAGCGACAGACGTGAGGAGTCGATGGAGGGCATGACCGGATTATGCGGTACTCCGGTCGCCCTCGCGGCCATCCGGATCTGCCGCTGCCCGGGGTCGCACAGCGTGGCGGCTGCCCGTGGGCTGGGGGCGGTGTCCGGACGTGCCGATGTCGGTGCGGCTGTTCAGCCGCACCGACATCGGTTGTATTGGGTGTGAGGGCGTCGGGGGGCTACTGGCAGAGAGCGTTGTCGAGGTCGGTCTGCAGGTGGTTGATCTGGGTCAGTGAGGTCGGTAGTTCGGTGACGGCGATGGTGGCGGCGCGGCCGTCGTCGGTGACGGCGTTGGTGGTGGAGTATCCAGGGATGTCACCGCCGTGGCCCCAGGAGAGGCCGCCGCAGCTCAGCGGTGTGCTTGCCAGGCCGAGGCCGTACCGGACGCCGGTGCCGAGTTCGCTCGCGTCGACGGTGGTGCGCATGTCGTTGAGCTGAGCCGGTTGGAGGAGTTTGCCGGCCAGGACGGCGCTGAAGAAGCGGTTCACGTCACTCGGGGTGGAGATCATTTCCCCGGCCGCCCAGCCGAACGAGGCGTCCTGCACTGTGACGTCGGTCAGCGGCTTGCTGGGGTCGTCGCGGTGGTAGCCCTCGGGGTGGGGCTTCCGTATGGTCTGGTCTCCCACGTTCGGGAAATAGGTGTGACGCAGCCCGATCTTTTTGATCACCCGGTTGGTGATCTCTTCGATCAGGGGGCGACCGGTGACCTTTTCGATCAGGAGGCCGGCGAGGACGTAGTTGGTGTTGCTGTACTCGAACTTCGTGCCCGGGGGGAAATGTGCCTTCTGCGCCAAGGCCAGGTCGAGCATCTGGCGGGGCTCGAAGTAGGTGTGCTGGTAGGGCAGGTAGCCGTCGACGAAGATGTTGGTGTAGTTCGGCAGGCCGGTGGTGTGCTGCAGCAGTTGTCGCACCGTGATGTGGTGGCCGTCGATGCCGTCACCGCGGATGAGGCCCGGCAGGTAGGTCTCGATCGGCGCGTCGAGGTTGACCTTGCCTTCGCCGACGAGTTGCAACACGACCACGGAGGTGAAGGTCTTGGTGTTGCTGCCGATACGCACATAGCCGTCGACCGGCACCCGGGCCTTGGTCGTCAGGTCACCCAGGCCCGCCGTGTAGTTACGGACCCGTCCACGGCGGTCCCGCACGGATGCCAGGGCAGCGGGGAACCCGTCGTCGCGCACCAGGCTGTCGAGGTTCGTCTGCACCACGCCGCTTCGCGGGCCGGCGTTCGCGGCGGGCGCGACCAGGGCACCGGCCGCGGTGACAGCACCCACCAACGCAACGGCGGCGGCGGACAATCCGAGGCGCCGGCGACGTGGCATGCCGGTGGTTTCCCGAGCGGGGCGGGCTACGAATCGGTCATCAGTCATGCGACGAACGCTAGGTCAGGCACGGATCGTCATCGATACAGCAGGCTGGTCGATCGATAGTAGGGCCAGCACTACCTTGGATTGCCGTCCACGAGGCACCGTTGCCGACGATTTGCCGATGAGCGGGCGCGGCATTCGGCAGCGGCATCAAGCCAAACGGCTACCGCTCGACCTGGTACGGGCGCATCATCTCGTTGTCCTCGTGGTCGATGATGTGGCAGTGCCAGACGTACCGTCCGGCGATGTCGAAGCGGGCCTTGATCCGGCTGATCTCGCCCGGTAGCGCGATCACCGTGTCCTTGAAGCCGGTCTCCCAGGGTTCCGGCGGTCGGGGGGCGCCGATCTGGGTCGGCGCCAGCGCACCGCCGAACGGCCGCCGGTCGACCACCTCGAACTGCACCTGGTGCACGTGGATCGGATGCCCGTCGTCGGTGAAGTTGCGGAACTCCCAGGTCTCCGTCGCCCCGCGCTTCGGGCTTTCGGTGACCGGGGCCATCCAGGGCAGCATCGCCGGCGTGCCGTCGGCGTTAATGGTGCCCAGCATGCCCATGGTCGGCGTGCCGACGGCATCGAGACCGGCGCCGGCAGGAACCCGCCGTCAGTGCCGATGGCCCAGATGGGCAACGCGGCCGCCGCGGGCCGTGCGGCCAAGGGGTCGGTCACCGCCTTCAGGAAGACGGTACGGGCGTTGCACGCGTTCAGCACCCGGAACCGGTACCGGCGCTGCTCGACGGCCAGCTCGGGCCACGTGTTCCCGTTGACCACCATGGTGTTGCCGAAGAACTCCGGGTTCCAGATCGGGGACACGTCGGTGGTCGGGATGAACGGGCCGCCCGGCGGCGTGTCGCCGAAGGTACCCCGGGTGTCCGGAAAGAACAGTGAGCCGTCGGCGTTGAAGGACCGGTCCTGGACGATGAGCGGGATCTCGTAGTACCGCCGGCCCGGTGGGTCGCCGGGGCGCGGTGCCGGCCCGGGCAGCACGCCGGCGGGCAGGTCGGACGGGCCGCCACGGAGCAGGTAGAGGCCGGTCAGTCCGGCGTAGATGTTGACCCGGGTCATGCCCAGCGTGTGGTCGTGGTACCACAGCGTGGCGGCACGCTGGTCGTTGCGGTAGTCGAACACCGCGTTGCCGGCCGGCCGGCGGACTCCGCCTTGAACCGTTCGTAGAAGGTGCCAACCCGGGCGTACCCGTGGGGAAGGTCCGTGGCTGCGGGAAGGTACCAGGCTTCCGGGTAGCCGTCGGACTCCTCCAGCACGTGGGCGCCGTGCAGGTGGGTGACGATCGGCACGGGCCCCCGGTACGAACCGGGTGTGGTCGTGAACCCCGGTCGGGTATCCCGGCCGGCGGTCCCGCCGGGCGGGTTGGCCCAGTGCAGTGTCCGGTCAACCGGCAGCAGGTGCGGCCGGTACCGCCGGGCGCTCGTCATCAACTCGTTGACCCACCGGACCCGCGTCGGGCAATCCGCCTGTGCCTCGATCGTGAACGCCGGATAGTGAAAGGTGGCCGCGTCGCCGCGAACGCCCGTCGCAGCGCGGCCAGCAGCACCCCGCCAAGAAACGGGATACGACGCACCAACCGCAGCAGCAGACGCGGATCCACATCTCTGGTGTGCGGCGCGGAACCGGCAGCCACCGCCTGCAGTACCGTCGCAACCCCGTAGCAGACAGCCGACCCGAGCGCGGCGACCAGGCCCAAAGCATCTACCGACAGTACCCAGCGGCACATACCGGAGCCGCGAGCGTGGCGACACGAAAGCGGCCCGGCCGCCCGCGAACGGGTGACCGGGCCACGCCGGTACCGCGTGGGTTGGCTACAAATGGCGGCTGTCCCACGGGCCGCCGCTGTAGCAGACCGAGCCGTTGTTGAGCAGCGCCCACGACGAGCCGTCGCTGTACACCGACGCCGCGTACGTGCCACGCGGGTAGTCCTTGTGGCTGCCGTGCTGGCCGTGCCAACCGACGCGGTTCGCGAGCCCGCCGCTGGCGTGGTAGTCGTAGTCGTAGCCGGTGTGCGAGTCGCCCGCGATGTGGGCGTGCCAGGCATACTCGACCGCGGGTCGGACGACGTCGAATCCGGTGTCCATGTGGACCGGGTGGCCGTCGCTCCTCTCATTGACGTAGATGTACGACGATCCGCAGTTGCCATTCACGCGGTTGTCCGGGGATACCGTGTGCGTGTCGCTTGCCGCCCGCGTCATCACCAGGTCCTTGTTGGCGGCGTCGATGGCGATGACGGCACCGTTGTCCAGGGCCACTGTGACCTTCCCGGCGCTGTCGGGCGCCGGGTTGACGAGCTGGACGACGCGGACGATGGTCATCGGCTCAGCCGCGCCGATGGTGCCCGTCGAAGAAGCGCTGGCGGCCGTGGCAGGCATCGACAGTCCGACCAGGGCGGACGCCACGGCTGCGCCGAGGACGGCCGTCATCGGCCTGAGGTGATTCATCACTACTTGCCTCCCCCGTGTGGTTGGTCGGGGTAGCGGCCGGGCCTGGCCGCTACCCCCGGTGTGGCGGCTGGCCCCCGAAACCTACGCAGCCGCCGTCACTGCTGCGCGCCGACGACCGCGAAAGCCACCGATCAGCGCTGATCCAGTGTCGGACCGAGATGTAGGTCAGCCGGTTAACGGAATGTTGGCGAGGCACCTGGCCTCGGCCGCCGCCTTCGGACTCAGCCGCGACCCACGCGCCGACCGAGTTGGTGGAGTGTGGCCCGGACCACTTCGCTGTCGGGATGCTCGAGGTCGTCGAGAATGGCGAGGGCGGATTCGTACGCGTCGTACGCCGCGCCGTGATCGCCCATGGCGTGCTGGGTTTCGCCGAGGTGAACGAGCGTGTCGGCCTCGTGGTACCGGTCACTCTCTTGCCGGTACAGGTTCAGCGCGTTCCGGTAGCAGGCGACCGCGTGTTCGTTGTGGCCGAGGTGGTGGTGGGCGTATCCGAGGGTGTCCCACACGCACGCCTCGTTGTGCCGGTCGCCGAGTTCCCGGGACAGATCGAGCGCCCGGTCGGCGTCGACGACGGCTTGCTCGTAGTCGCCGAGCATCGCGTTGTACCAGCCGATGTTGGTCAATGCGATCGCCTGCCCACCCCGGTCACCGTCGAGGCGGAGCAGGTCGAAGGCTTGCTGGCTGTGCCGGAGCGCCTCACGGGCCTGCCCCTGCGGTGCGTACATGGAGGCGAGGTTGAGGTGGGTACGGGCCTCACCGACCCGGTCACCCAGGCCGTCATAGATATCGAGGGCGTACCGCAGGTGTGTCCCGGCGTCGTGGTACTGGCCCAGCAGGGCGTGGACGAGCCCGAGGCTGCGATGCGAATAGGCTTGCCCAGACCGGTCGCCGAGCCGCCTGGCCGCTTCCAGCGCCGCGACCTGAATGTCCACCCAATCCGACCAGTGCCCGGACTGGTCGAGGAACGTGACGAGCGCCCAGGCGAGCTCCCAGGCGTGCCGCGCCCATCCGACGCGGACGGCGTGACCGACGACCGCTGTCAGGACCTCGTGCTCGGCGCTGAACCAGCGAAGCGCCCGCTCACGGTTGGTGGCATCCACCACGGCGACGCCGGGTGGGCACGCCGCGACGCTGATCGCGTCCCGGTGCGGGTCCATCGTCCTGGCCGCCGAATAGGCGCCGTGCAGGTAGTACGCCACCATCCGGTCGATGGCGCGGTGTCGCTGCTCGTCGGGTTCGACAGCCTCGGCCTCTTCGGCGGCGTACGCCCGGAGCAGGTCGTGGAGCGCGTACCGACCGTGGGCGGGCTCAGTGACGAGGTGTGCCCGCGCCAGTTCAGCCAGCATTGGCCGGACTTCACGCTCGGGCACGCCGGCCAGGCTGGCCGCCGCCGCGACGGTGATGTCTGGACCGGGATGCAGGCCGAGCAGCCGGAACAACCGTGCCGCCCCCGCGGTGAGCGCCCGGCACGACGAGGAGAACACGGTCCGCACGTCAGCGGTGGGGTCACCGGTGGCGAGGGCATCGAGCCGGTCGCGGCCGTCGTCCAGATCCTTGGCGAGGGTGGCCAACGACAGGCCCGGGTTCGTCGCGGCGCGCGCCGCGGTGATGGCCAGCGCCAGGGGCAGCCGAACGCACCGAACGATGATCTCCGCGACGGCGTCCGGCTCGGCCCGGACGCGGTCGTGACCCAGGCGCCGGGTCAACAGGTCGCGCGCCTCGCGGTCAGTGGGAAGGCCGAGCGGCAGTGCGTAGGCACCCTCGGCGGCCACCAGGCCGGTCAGCTGGACTCGGCTGGTGACCAGCGCCATGCATCCCGGCGCGCCGGGCAGCAACGGACGGACCTGCTCGGCGTCCCGGGCATTGTCCAGCACCACCAGTATCCTTCGACCGGCCAGCAGCGTGCGGAACAGCGCCGCACGGGCGTGCAGGTCCACCGGTACCCGTTGGGGTGGAACGTCAAGAGCGTCAAGGAACTGGCGGACGGCCTCCGACGATGCCAGCAACGCGCCAGCGGGATCGAAGCCGCGCAGATCGACATACAGCTGCCCGTCCGGAAACCGGTCACGGACCCGATGGGCCCAATGCACCACGAGAGCGGTCTTGCCCACGCCCGCTGGTCCCCAGACAGCGGCGACCACCGCCGCGGTGGGCTGATCTGCCGCCCGGGCCAGGACGCGATCCAGATCGGCAAGCTCGTCGGCGCGCCCCGCGAATCCGTACACGTCGGCCGGTAGCTGCGCGGGTGCCCGGCCGAGCGCCGCCGGTGGGCGTGATTCCACCCGCTCGGCGACTGGGTCGAGTTCGTTGCGCAGGATTGCCTGGTGCAGGCGTTGCACCTCGACGCCGGGGTCGATGCCCAGCTCGTCGGCCAGCCGCCGCCGGATCGAGCCGTACTGGTCGAGCGCGTCGCCGGCCCGGCCCGTGGCGTACAGCGCTCGCATCAGCGCTGCGGCCGGGCGCTCGGCGAGAGGGTGTGCGCGAGCCAGTTCCGCGAGCGGGCCGACAGCGGTCTCCGGTCGACCCAGCCGGACCTCCACGTCGGCCCAGGACACCACCGCATCGAGATGCTGCTGCCGCAGCGCCTCCCGGACCCCCTCGGCCCACGAGCCGGTCACACCGGACAGCGGCTCGCCCTGCCACCGGCTCAGCGCTTCGCTCAGCAGCCCGGCCCGCTCGTCGTCGGACCGCTCCGGTGCGGACGCCTCGTGGCGGAGACGCCGGAACCGGTGCAGATCCACCAGGTCCAGGTCGACATCGAGCCGGTAGCCGCCGGATACCCGGACCAGACCGGCAGGTGGCTGACCGAATCGGCCCGTCCGGTCCAGCAGTTGCCGGATACGGACGATGTGTACGTGCACGGTCCGCCGCGCCCGGTCCGGAGCACGGCCGTCCCACACGCGGTCGATGAGTGCCTCGGTCGTCACCGGCCGACCGGCATCGACGACAAGTGCCGCCAACACATGGCGCTGCTGCGGCGGCCCGATGTCCAGCACACCGTCGTCGGTCCGGATCTCTACCGGACCCAGCACCCGAAACTCCACCGTGTCCCCCGGACCCGCCGTCAGATCGGCAGCGGCTAATGTTACCGCACGTAGCCGAGGCGGCCATGGCGTGGAAGCTCGACCGCAAGTACTCCAAACGGCAGATCCTGGAGTTCTACCTGAACTCAGTGCCGTTCGGTCGGGGTGCCTACGGCGTCGAGGCCGCCGCCCAGGCCTTCTTCGGCAAGACGGCGAACTACGTCCGCGGGGGCATGGTCAAGCTGCACTACGTCACCGGTGCGCAGGCCGACCAGCTCCGGTACCCGGACACGGTCATCGACTACAACCCGAACGCGTACCGGTCGGGCCTGGACCGGCCGACCGGGATCGCTGTCGACCACGTGCCCAGTGAGCTGCGCCAGAGCGACGCCTTCCGACGTAAACCGAAGGATTACATCGCCAACGGCGTACTACGACGACGCGGGCGACCCGCACGGGTTCGGCCCAGCCGGCAGGAACTCTCGATCCGCACATATTTCGGTTTGTCCGGAAGTTCTGCTCTCAGGGGCTGACCGCCAGCCACGATCAGCGGGCGTAGCCGTTGACGGCGGTTAGGGTCAGGGTGTGTCGAGGACGGCTCGGATGCGGTCGAGGAGGCCGGATCCGGTGAAGGGTTTTTCGACGAGGATGACGCCGGAGTCCAGGGTGCCCTGGGAGGCCAGGACGGGCTGGGCGTAGCCGGACATGTACAACACTCGGGTGGCGGGGTAGAGGTCGCAGACGGCGGTGGCGAGTTCCTTGCCGAGCATGTGCGGCATGATCACGTCGGTGAGGAGGAGGTGGATCTCCTCGCCGCTGTGTTCGGCGATCTTGAGCGCTTCGGGGCCGTTGGCAGCGGTCAGGACGTGGTAGCCGTTGCGGGTCAGGATGCGGCGGGTGACCTCGCGTAGAGCTTCCTCGTCTTCGACGACCAGGACCGTTTCGCCACCACTGGTGCGGGCCGTGGCGGTGGTGGGACCGGGTTGCTGGGTGGTGGTGGGTTGTTGGTCGGTGGCGGGTAGGAAGATCGTGAAGGCGGCACCGGCGCCGGGTGCGGAGGTGATCTCGGCGTGGCCGCCAGCTTGGACGATGATGCCATAGACGGTGGCCAGGCCGAGGCCGGTGCCTTCGCCTTTGGGTTTGGTGGTGAAGAACGGTTCGAAGACGCGTTCGGCGATCTCGGGTGGGATGCCCGTGCCGGTGTCGGCGACCCGGAGCTTGACGTGCGGGCCGGGTCGCAGGATCGGGTAGCGGGCGGCGTCGTCGATGGTGTGGTTGGTGGTGTGGATGCTCAGGGTGCCGCCGTCGGGCATCGCGTCGCGGGCGTTGACGGCGAGGTTGACCAGGACCTGTTCGAGCTGGCCGGGGTCGGCCAGCACCGGCCAAAGGTCGCCGTCGAGGGTGGTGTGGAGTTGGATGTGTTCGCCGAGGGTACGCCGGAGCAGGGTCTCGATCTCGGTGACGACGGTGTTGAGGCTAAGAACCTGGGGCCGGACGACCTCGCGGCGGCCGAACGCGAGAAGTTGGTGGGTGAGTTCGGTGGCGCGTTCGCCGGCTCGCTGGACCTGCGCGATGTCGTGGCCGACCTGGTGCCAGCGGCCGCCGTCCTTGGCTGCGGCGTGGGTGATCTCCTCGGCGATGAACGTGGTGTAGTTCAACATGACGGCGAGCAGGTTGTTGAAGTCGTGGGCGACACCGCCAGCGAGTTGGCCCAGGCTCTCAAGGCGCTGCGACTGGTGCAGTTGGGCTTCGAGGCGTTCGCGTTCGGCGGCGGTGGTGAGGCGTTCGCGTTCGGCTTGGGCTTCGATGCGGTCGGTGACGTCGCGGATGGCGGCGGTGACCATCGGGCCGTCTTCGGTGTCCAGCGCGGAGAGGCTGATCTCGCACGGGAACTCGGTGCCGTCCCTGCGCCGGGCGGCCAGTTGCATCCCGGCGCCCATCGGCCGGGGCTTCGCGTCGTTGAAGTAGCCGGTGCGGTGCGCTGGATGAACGCCGCAGACCCGGTCGGGGACGAGGATCTCGATGGGCTGGCCAAGCAGTTGGTCGCGGTGGTAGCCGAACAATCGCTCGGCTTGGGCGTTGACCAGGGTGATCTGCCCGTCGGGGGTGACGCCGACGATGGCGTCGGGGGCGGCCTCCAGTAGGCCGCGGAACTTGGCCTCCGCCCGGACCCGGTCGCTGACATCGCGGATCGCCGCGGAGACCAGCACACCGTCTTCGGTGTCGATGGAGGACAGGGATATCTCAGCCGGGAAGCGGCTGCCGTCGCGGCGCCGCCCGGCCAGTTGCATGCCCGCGCCCATCGGCCGCGGCGCCGGGTCGTGCAGATATCCGGCCCGATGCGCTGGGTGCTTGTCGCGTGCGTACTCCGGGACCAGGATCTCTACCGGCTGGCCCAGCAGGTCCGCGCGTTGGTAGCCGAACAGCCGTTCGCCTTGGGCGTTGACCAGGGTGATGATCCCGTCCGCGGTGACTCCGACGATGGCGTCCGGGGCCGCCTCCAGCAGGCCGTGGAACTTGGCCTCGGCCCGTTGCCGGTCGCTGATGTCCCGGGACACCGACGCCACGCCGATGACGGCCCCGGTGGCGTCGGTGATCGGGGACATGGTCAAGGACACCATGACCGTGCTGCCGTCCTTGCGGAGACGTTCGGTCTGGTACTGCGCGACCCTTTCGCCGTCGGCGATCCGCGCCAGGATGGCAAGTTCGTCGGCTCGCCGGTCGACGGGGAACAGCACCTCGGAGTTATTGCCGACGATTTCCGCTTCGCGGTAGCCGTATAGCCGTTCGGCTCCAGGGTTCCAGCTGGTGATCACCCCCGTGAGGGTCTTGCCCATGATCGCGTCGTGGGAGGACTGCACTATCGTGGCGAGCCGGTTCTGCGCCTCCGCCGCGCGCCGCCGGTCGGTGACGTCGCGGACCGTCGCCGAGACCAGCACCCCGTCCTCGGTGTCGATCGAGGACAGCGAGATCTCGCAGGGAAACTCGGTGCCGTCTTTTCGTCGGGCGGCCAGTTCCAGGCCGGCGCCCATCGGCCGTGGCTGGGGTTGATGGAAGTAGCCGGTGCGGTGCTGGGGGTGGACGCCCCGCACCCGGTCCGGGACGAGGATCTCGATCTGCTCGCCGACCAGTTCATCGCGGCTGTAGCCGAACAGCCGTTCGGTCTGCGCGTTGACGAGGCTGATCCGCCCGTCCGCGGTGACGCCGACGATGGCGTCCGGGGCCGCCTCCAGCAGGCTGCGGAACTTCGCCTCCGCCCGGACCCGGTCGCTGACATCACGCACCGCGGCCGACACCAGCACCCCGTCCTCGGTGTCGATCGAGGACAGCGAGATCTCGGCCGGGAAATGACTGCTGTCCTTGCGCCTGCCCGACAGTTGCATGCCGGCGCCCATCGGCCGGGGCGCCGGATCGTGGAGGTACCCGTCTCGGTGAGCCGGGTGCCGGCCGCGGGCGTACTCCGGCACCAGCATTTCCACCGGCTCACCGAGCAGTTCGTCGCGACCGTAGCCGAACAATCGTTCGGTCTGGGCGTTGACCAGGTTGATCCGCCCGTCCGGGGTGACGCCGACCACTGCGTCCGGCGCCGCCTCCAGCAGATCACGGAATTTCGCTTCCGCGCGGACCCGGTCGGTGACATCACGGACCGCAGCGGCCACCAACCGGCCGTGTTCGGTGTCGATCGGCGACAGCGAGATCTCCGCCGGGAACCGGCTGCCGTCCCTGCGCCGGCCCGACAGTTGCATCCCTGCGCCCATCGGACGCGGATGCGCGTCGCGTTCATATCGCAGTCGGTGGCCCGGATGCGCACCCCGGACATCCTCAGGAACCAACAACTCGATGGGTTGGCCAAGCAGTTCCTCCCGGTCATACCCGAACAGCCGCTCGGCCTGCGCGTTGACCAACGCGATGAGCCCGTCCGCGCCCACCCCGACAACCGCGTCCGGTGCTGCCTCCAGCAGCCCACCCGACCCGAACTCGCGCTGCCCCGGCATCTCGACCGCCCGCTCTCCGGCTGGATCGGCCGCCCCCGCAACGAAAGATCCCGCCCCGCCAATCCTAGGCCGACCTTCACCGATTGCTCACAAATCCCCATCGTTCGCAACCGTTCCTGCCCAACACGCCGCGGCAGCGTCCTGCCAAGCCCACCAATCCCGACATCAGGGCGGAATAAGGCCACCAAGTCGCTGGCACGAACCCGGCCAGCCCCCCGCCGTCTGATGACTGAGGCGGCGTCTGCGATGACCGGAACGGGTGCCCGCCGCACGAGATGACGTCGAGCGGAGGCGTGGGCGCCGCAGACGACGAGGCAGGCGCGAGGGGACGCGGAGCCGGGTCGACGTTGTCCATTTTGGACGAATGCTGCGGCTCGCCGCGTCACGCGACGCAGAACTCGTTGCCTTCTGGATCGAGCATCACGATATGGCCGAGGTCCTCGCCGTTTAACTCCTCACGTACGCGTGTCGCTCCGGCGGCAACAAGCTCGTTCGCTTTGGCGCGCAGGAGTGGCTCGCGCGCGGCCATGTCCCACGGCGGCGCTCCGGCCAATTCGAGGTCGATGTGCACCCGGTTCTTGGCGGTCTTACCCTCCGGAACCCTGGAGAAGTCGATAGCGGGCAGTTTCCCGTCCGGATCGATGATCGAGGCACCGTCCGGGTTCCGGGGGTGAGAGGGCCTGGACGTCGGCGCCGAGCCGGAGCAGGTCTCGGCGGCGTATGGCCCGCTCTCCATCGGCGTATGACGGCGACCTCCCCGGTGGAACAATCTGACCGGATCATCGCGTGGTACGCGCGCGGGATGTTGATCGGCGTTTGCCGTCGAGCTGGCCACTTGCGTCTTGGGCGTAGCAAGAGACGAAGTTTGCGACTATCCGGCCCGGCTCGGTCACGACCGCCACGCTGAGCCGGGCGATGAGCTCTTGCAGTTCCGTGGGTGGGAAGTAGCCGGCGTGCTGGTAGACGCGGACGCGTGTCACGATGCCGGGCACGTCCAGCTCAGGATGGAACTGTGTCGCATATATGTTTGTCTTGACACGAAACATCTGGACCGGGCACTGCGCGGAGGTGGCGAGCAGTACGGCCGTCGGCGGCAGCACACTACAGGCTTCCTTGTGCCCGACGAACGCGTCGAACTGCTCCGGCATACCGGCCAGAATTGGATCTGCGAGCCCGGCGGCGGTCAGCGAGACCCGGATGGAGGAGACCGGCTCCGCGTAGGTCCCGTCGATGATCCCACCCTGATGTACCCCCAGTGGCCCGACGCCGTAGCAAGCGCCGAGGAAGGGGAAGTCACGGTCGACGATCTCGTCGAGAAGCGATCGCAGCTCGCGTTCGACCCGACGCTGGACCGGGGACTTGGTTGCCGGCGGGTCGCTGCTGTTGAACGGTCCCCCGCCGAGGAAGATCCCCGAGTACCGGTCGAGGTCCAGCTCCGGTAACGGCCCGGCCTCCATCCGGACCCGGTGAAGGTCCGCTGTGGGCAGGCCGGACAGCCTGAGAAACGCGGCGTATTCCTCGTCGGCGGCCAGGTCCTCCGCCCGCGAGGACAGCAGCAGGAAGGGCTTCACGCGGAGATCGTAGGCCGGCCGCGCCATGTCACAGGTGACGTATGCACGCGTTCGGCTGGATTTCGGCGCGCTGGCGGGAAGGCCGGTCAGTGGTCAGCCATGCCAGGAGCGCCAGAGTTGCGCGTACGCGCCGCCGGCGGCCAGCAACTCGTGGTGGCTGCCCAGCTCGACCACCCGGCCGGCCTCCATGACCGCCACCCGGTCGGCGTCGTGCGCGGTGTTCAGCCGGTGTGCGATGGCGATGACGGTTCGGCCGGTGAGCACCGCGGCCAGCGCCCGCTCGGTCCGCCGCGCGGTTGACGGGTCCAGCGCCGCGGTCGCTTCGTCCAGGATCAGCGTGTGCGGGTCGCCGAGTACCAGTCGGGCCAGGGCGATCTGCTGCGCGTCGGCGGCGGAGAGTTCCCGGACGCCGTCGCCGATGGTGGTGGCCAGCCCGTCGGGCAGGTCGTCGTACCAGTCGGCACCGACGGTGCGCAGCGCGGCGCGCATATCGTCGTCGGTCGCGTCGGGGGCGGCGAACGCCAGGTTGTCGCGCAGCGAGCCGAGGAAGACGTGGTGCTCCTGGGTGAGGAGGGCGATTTCGCGGCGGCGCCGGGACGGGTCCAGGTCGGTGACCGGTACCCCGCCGATGGTGACCGTGCCGGCGCGCGGCACGTCCAGCCCGGCCAGTACCCGGGCCAGCGTGGACTTACCGGCGCCGGACGGGCCGACCACGGCCAGCCGCTCGCCCGGACGTACGTCCAGGTCGACGTCGTGCAACACGTCGTGGTGGCCTGGGTAGGCGAACCGGACGCCCCGCGCCTCGATACGGATGCCGTCCGGCTCACCCGCGCCGCCGTGTCGCTCCGGCGGTACGAGACCGACGCCGAGCACCCGGGAGAGTGAGGCGAGTCCGCGCTGGGCCTGCTCCATCCACTGCAGGACCCGGTCCAGCGGGTCGATCGCCTGCTGGAGGTACAGCGCCGCGGCCACCACCGCGCCGAGGGTGGTCAGGCCGTGGTTGAGCAGTAGTCCGCCGGCCAGCAGCACCACGGCGATGGGGACGGCGTAGCTCGCCTCCACGATCGGGAACAGCACCGACCGCAGCCGCAGCGTCGCCATCCGGGCCTGCCAGACCCGGGCCACCCGATCGGTACCGGTACGCACCCGCTCGGGGCCCAGGCTCAGCGCCTCGATCGTCCGGGTGCCCTCGGCGGTGGTGGTCAGCGTGTCGGTCAACTCGGCGGTGGCGGCTCCCTCGGCCAGGTACGCGGCGCCGGCCCGGCGCAGGTACCAGCGGGCCGCCAGCGAGATCGACGGCAGCCCGGTCAGCGCGGCCAGCCCCAGCCAGGGGCTGAGCAGGAAGACAGCCCCGAACAGCAGGACCAGCTGAGCCGAGGCGACCGCCAGGATTGGCAGTACCTCACGGACCGTGGTGCCCACCGTGGACACGTCCACCGAGCTGCGGGTGGCCAGGTCCCCCGTGCCGGCGCGCTCCACCACGCCGACCGGCAGGCGCAGCGTGCGGTCCACGAAGTCCTCGCGCAGGGTGGCGACGGCCCGCTCGCTGAGGCGGTGCCCGGCGTACTGCGCGTACCGGCTGAGCAGGCCCTGGACCACCACACATCCGACGATGGCAAGCGCGTACCTGTCGACGACGCCGGTGCCCCGTCCGTGCGTGACCGCGTCCACGATGCGTCCGAGCAGCCAGGGCGCGGCCAGTCCGGCGACCGCCGCCGCGGCGTGCAGCCCAAGGACCAGCGCCACCGCCCGGCGCTGGCCGTCGACCAGTCCAACGAGGCCGCGGCGCACCGCGGCGCGGTCGGCGACCGGCAGCTGGCTCATCGGGATGTTCCCGGCACGCCACCACCGGAGGCGGTCGCGGCGTCGGCGTCGTCGGCCTCCTCGCGGGAGACCAGCGCCCGGTACCCGGGACAGGTGGCCAGCAACTCGGCGTGGCTGCCGGACCCGACGACGGTGCCCCCGTCCAGGTACGCCACCCGGTCGGCCGCGCCCAGCAGCAGCGGGGAGGTGCACAGCAGGACCGTCGTCCGCCCGGCCCGCGCGGCACGTAGCCGCTGCCCGATCCGCGCCTCGGTGTGCGCGTCGACCGCCGAGGTCGGGTCCACCAGGATCAGCACGTCCGGCTCGGCGAGCAGTGCCCGGGCCAGCTGGACCCGCTGCCGCTGGCCGCCGGAAAGGGTACGGCCTCGGGCGCCCACCGGACTGGACAGACCCGCCGGCAGCGCGTCGACCACGTCGGCCGCCGAGGCGGTGTGCAACGCCGTGTCGAGGTGCGCGTCGGACAGTCCCGGCCGGATCCGCAGGATCTCGCGGAGGGTGCCGGCGAACAGGTACGCCTCCGGGTCGACGACCAGGATCCGGGCGCGTACCTGGGCAAGGTCGACGTCGGCCAGGCGTCCCCCACCCCACCGCACCCCGGACGCGACGTTCCGGCCCAACCGGTCGGCCAGAGCCAGCGCGTCGGCCGGGCTGGCGGCGGCCACGCCGAGCAGCTCACCGTCGTGGACCGTCAGGCCGCTGTCCGGGTCGGTGAGGTCGGCAGGGCGGGGCGGCCCCGCGGCGCCGCCGGTCCGGGTGCCGGCCGGGTCGGGGGCGATCGACAGCAGGGCGATGATGCGGCGGGCCGCCACCCGGCCCCGGATCACGTCGGAGGCGCTCTCCAGCAGGAACCAGACCGGCACGATCAGAATCGCCGTGTACCCGTAGACGGCGACGAGCTGTCCCACGGTGATGTCGCCCGCCGCGACCAGCCGTGCCGACAGCCACACCACGGCACCCAGGAACAGGCCAGGTACCGCGATGGTCAGCGCGTCGACCCAGCTGTTCACCGCGCCGACCCGGTACCCCTCGCCGAGCAGCGCCCGCGACCGTGCCACGTACCGGTCGGCGAACAACCCACGCCCGCCTACCCCGGCAAGGATCCGCAGTCCGGCCACGATGTCGCCCGCCTGGCTGGTCAGCTCACCCTGCTGCTGCCGGTACGCCGATTCGGTGCCGTCCAGCCGGCGCAGCAACGGTCCGATGGTCAGCGCCACGGCCGGGACGCCCAGCAGGACGCACAGCGCCAGCAGCGGGGACACCGCCCACAGGGCGACGGCCACCACCCCGTACGCGACAACCGCACCGACACCGGGACCGGTGAGCGTGAGCACCATCGAGATCCGGGCGATGTCGTACCCGCTGACCGTGGCGACGTCCCCGGCCGTCAGCCGGCGGGACAGCACGGCACCCACCTCGGACAGGTGCCGAAGCAGCACCTCGGCGGAGCGGGCGCTGGCGTCCTCCCGCACGAACGTCATCGTGCGGTGCCGCATGATCCCCAGCCATGCCAGGACGAACCCGGCGACCAGCACGGCCGCGACCCAGAACAGCAGCGCGCCGTCATCGTGATGGCGCAACCCATCGTCGACCGCCCGGGACAGCAACCAGGGTCGGACCGTCAACCCGACCATCCAGGCGGTGCCGATCAGGCCACCACGCACGATCCGCGCCGGCTGGCACCGCACCAGCCACCAGATGTACCGGAGCGGACCGCGTAGATCCGGAGTGCCCGGATCTACGTGGGGCACCCCGGGCGGCATTGATCCAACCTAACAAGGCCGTCGGAGCGCCGCCCACGCATTTATCCCTGCCCGATACCTCACCTCGCGAGCCGGTCGCGGACCTGTTCGGCGTCGGCGTGGTCGAGGTCGGTGAGGATCGCCAGCGCCGCCCGCCAGCGGTCCCGGGCCGCGTCGGTGTCCCCGCTGGCGTGATAGGTGTCGCCGAGGTGCACGAGCGTGTCCGCCTCGTTGTACCGGTTGCCCAGGTCGCGGAACAGCGTGAGCGCTCGCTGGTAGCACGCGACGGCGTCGGTGTGCCGGCCGAGATGGTGGTGCGCGACACCGAGGCTGTCCCAGGTGGCCGCCTCGCCGCGGCGGTGGCCGAGTTCCTGTTGCAGCCCGAGTGCCTGCTCGCAGTACTCCAGCGCCTTCTCGTAGTCGCCCAGCCTGGCGTGGAACCAGCCGAGCGCGTTGAGCGAGTTGGCCTGCCCGAACCGCTGGCCGCCGGTCCGGTACCGGGCGAGGGCCTGCTCGACCTGGTGTAACGCGTCCCGGTGCCGGCCCTGCCGTTCCAGCAGGTCGGCCAGCCCGAGGTGGGCGTGTGCCTGCTTGGTGTCGTCGCCGAGCCGCCGGTACACATCGAGTGCGTGCTCCAGGGATGCCCTGGCCTCTTCGTGGTGCCCGAGCATCGCGTATGCCTTGCCGAGCAGGCGGTGCGAGTATCCCTGGGCGGCCAGGTCACCCAGCCGCCGGGCGGCTTCCAGCGCGATCCGCTGGAGGGCGACGGCGTCGCGGAAGTCCCGGTGCCGGTCGAGGAACGCGGCCATCGACCAGACCAGCTGCCAGGCGTGCCGGTCCAGACCGGTGTCGACGGCGAGCGGGACCGCGGCCAGCAGCACCTGGTACTCGGCGGTGAACCAGTCCGTGGCCGCGCCCGCGGATTCGCAGTCGTCCACCGCGACGCCGGCCAGCGACGGGACCAGCTCGATCGCGTCGCGGGTCGGGTCCAGGAGGGCGTCCGCGCCGTGCGCGGACCGGACGTAGTGGTCGAGGACCCGGTGTACCGCGGTGTGCCGGTCGGCCTCCGGGTCGCCGGTCGTGGCCAGTTCGCCCGCGTAGGCGCGCAGCAGGTCGTGGAGCCCGTACCGGCCGGGCGCCCGCTCGGTGACCATGTGGGCGCGGACGAGTTCGGCGAGTATCGGCCGTACCCGCGCCGGTGGCATCCCGGCGAGGCTGGCTGCGGCGGACGCGCTCAGGTCCGGCCCGGGGTGGATGCCGAGAAGCCGGAACAGCCGGGCGGCCGGCCGCGAAAGCTGCTGGTAGGACCAGGAGAAGACGGAGCGTACGTCGGTGCCCGGATCGCCGGTGGCGAGCGTGTCGAGCCGGTCACGCAGGTGGCGCAGCTCGCTGGCGAGCGCGGCAAGCGGCAGTCGTGGCTGGGTGGCGGCGCGGGCGGCGACGATCGCCAGGGCGAGCGGGAGTCGGGTGCAGCGTTCGATGATCTCGTCGACGGCCGCGGGCTCGGCGGCGGTGCGGTCCGTGCCGAGGCGCTGGGCGAGCAGGTCGCGCGCCTCGCCAGGGTCGAGCAGGTCGAGCGGAAGGGGGAACGCACCGGCGCCCGCGATCAGACCGGTCAGTTGGCTGCGACTGGTAACGAGTACCAGGCAGCCAGGCGTTCCGGGTAGCAGCGGGCGGACCTGGTCGGCGTCCCGGGCGTTGTCGAGCAGCACCAGCATCCGCCGGTCGGCGAGCAGGCTGCGGTACAGCGCGGTCTGCGCGTCGAGTCCGGCCGGCACCCGCTGCGGTGCGACGTCGAGGGCGTCGAGGAATGCCCGGACCACCTCGGCCGGCGCCAGGGCGGAGCCGGTCGGGTCGAACCCGCGCAGGTTGATGTACAGCTGCCCGTCCGGGAAGTGACCGGCGACCCGGCGAGCCCAGTACACGGCGAGCGTGGTCTTGCCGACCCCCGCCGTGCCGGACACCGCCGAGATCACGATCGTGCATGCCGTACCGCCGGCTTCGAGCAGCTTGTCGAGCTGGTCGAGTGCCTCGCGGCGCCCGACGAACGCGGCGGGGATCGCGGGAAGCTGGGTCGGTGCCGGCGGGCGCCGGCCGCCGGCGGCGCAGACCTCCTGCCGCAGTACCCGGCGGTGGATCTCGGTCAGTTCGGGCCCCGGATCGATACCCAGTTCGTCGGCGAGCCGCCGCCGGATGTCGTCGCAGGCGCCCAGCGCGTCCGCCTGCAACCCGGCACCGGCCAGCGCCGCGACCAGCCGGGCGTGCAGGGGCTCGTGCAACGGATGCGCGGCGGCCAGCTCGCGCAGGCGGGGCAGCGACCGCTCGTACCGCCCGAGACCCGCCGCGAGATCGGCGTGCCGGAGCGCGACGGTGACGCGTTCATCGGCCAGGGCCGCAGCCAGCGGATGACCCCGTACCTCGACGACATCGACCAGCGGGGCGTCGCGCCACAGATCCAGCGCGCGCTCCAGCAGTTCCAGCGCGTCCGCACCGGCCGCCCGCGCGGTCCGCACCAGCCGGCGGAACTCGGTCAGATCCAGTTGCTCGTCAGCCAGGGTGAGCCGGTAGCCCCCGGCGACCAGGCCCAGGATGCTGTCGGCCGCCGGTCCCGACCGGGCCGGCTGGAGCGCGGAACGCAGCCGCGACACATACGCCTGCAGCAGCCGGTTGGGTTCCGGTGGTGGTCGGTCACCCCAGAGAAGATCAACAAGATCGTGTACCGGTACCGGAGCGTTGACGCTCAACGCCAGGCGGGCGAGCACCGCACGGCGCCTGCCCCGGCCGAGCGCAACCTCGGCCGGCCCGCGGTGGACCGTCAGCGGGCCGAGCACGTTCAGCCGCAGCGTGCCCTGGTCACCGGCGTCCGCCAGCCGTGCCCGCGCCAGGTCCGGCCGCGGCGCGGCGGCGGCATGCAGCGCGGCCACCGCCTCCTCATGGAGGCCGAGCGCGGCGGCCAGCGCCCGTACCGAGCGTGGCTGCGGCTGCCGGGTGCGACCCTGTTCCAGGTCGCGTACCGCGGCCGTGCTGATCCCGGCCCGGTCGGCCAACTCCTGCTGGCTGAGCCCGGCCCGCCGCCGGTACCCGCGCAGCAGCTCATCCAACGACACCCGCTGTCCGGCCGTCCCCATTGCGCAACCCCCCGATCGATCGCCCGCGACGGACGAACCGTAGTACGGGAGGGGTACGGGCAGCAGCCCGTCAGCCCGCGAGCAGCCCTCTCCCCGACGCTGGCCATGCCATTGCACGAATCCCGGAACCTCACCCGAGGAGCAGGCATGTTCAACACCCCAGCGGCCCGACGGCGGCTGCGTAACGTGGCGGTCGTCGGTGCGGCGGCCGCCGCCATCCTGACCGGCGCCGCGTCCCCCGCCCACGCGTACAGCCAGGACGTCACCGGCCACTACAACGACTTCCCGTTCATGCACTTCTACAAGAACTACAGCTCGCCGACGAACAGCTCGCTGATCGCGTACCTCAGCGTGAGCGGCACCCGGTACCAGATCACGCAGCGCGCCGGCAGCGGCAACGGAAACACCAACGCCTGCGTGCGCAACGCCGGCTGGCTCCCGGACGGCGGCTACAACAACTCGGACACCGATTCCAACAGCCACTTCAGCTTCTACAACAAGACCTGGGGTAACACGGTCGTCCGTGGCTGGGTGTGGGACCTGGGCAACAAGAAGTGCTCCAACGGCACGCTGCGCACCGAGCTGTTCGTCCACTCCGAAGGCACCAGCGGCTGGAACAACAACAACTACAAGTCAGAGGGCTGCATCAAGATCAACCAGACCGACCGCAGTCACCTGGCCAGCATGTGGAACTCGGCGTACGACAAGGCCGGCGGCGCCCTGCTGGTGAGCTGAACGGGGAATGATCATGCGGTTGTCCGCCCGTACCGTCGTCAAGGCATCGATCGTGGCCGCCGTCGCGGTCGGCGCCGTGACCCTCTTCGCCCACGGCAGCGGTGCCGTCAACAATCCGACACCGTCGCTGCGCGCCACTGTACTCAAGCACCAGAAGCTGATCGCGGAGTGCATGCACCGCAGCGGTTTCGACTACATCGCGTCGGTACCGACCGACGTGGCGGCGGAGGAGGCCGGGCAGACAGCCGCTCAGCACGGGCGTGATCCGCGGGCGGCGACGATCGCCGCCGCCCGCAACGCGCCTCCCGACCCCAACGACGCTCTGGTGGGCAAGCTGCCCCCGCAGCGACAACAGGCGTGGGGAGACGCGCTGTTCGGCACCGACGACGCGCCCGGCTGCTACGACCAGACCTACAAGGCCGCCTGGGGCGTGGATCTGGCCGAGGTGGCGGCCCGCGGCGACGAGTTGGTGACGCGGGTCAAGGCGGATCCGGCGGTACAGGCGGCGCAGCACGCGTACGCCGACTGCATGGCCGGCCACGGGTACCACGTGACCACGACCGACGACGTGTACCAATTGGTCGGGCAGCAGAGCGAGCACCTCGACGCCGAGGCGGCCGCCGCGCTGCAGGACGCCGCCAACTCCGCGCACACCGGTTGCATGGCGCCCTACAACACGGTCTACAACACGGTCTACCGCCGGCTGAGCACGACCCGACGGTGAAGCGGTGAACATCGTCCATGTGTCGGCGGGTGGACAGAACCAGACCGGACAACGCCCCGTGTGTGGTGGTCATCAGCCACCACCAACTGGGGGGAAGAAACATGAGGCTAGGAAAGGTAATCGCCGCCGCGGCGTTGCTCGGGGTCGCTGGCGCGGCGGTGGTCGCGTTCGCCCGACCGAATGCGGCGTCGCTCAACCTGGCGAATGTCTCGAACGAGACAGGCACGTCCGCCGTGACCGGCGCCGACCGGCAGACGCCGTCGGACCAGGTGCAGTTCCACCTGGTTCCGAGCAGTGCCGCACTGGCGAAATGCATGCCGCACGCCAGGGTCAACATCACGGTGAAACTGCGTACCGACAAGATCGGCAAGGACATCTTCATCGTCGACGCCAGCGGTCTGCCGGCGAACACCTCCTTCACCACGTTCATGCTGGAGGTTCCGGGTTCGCCGTTCGGGGCCGCCGAGTACTTCGGCGACGTCGACAGCAACAAGTACGGCCGGGCGCACGCGGAGTTCGAGCTGATCGTTCAGGAGGCGTTCGCCTCGACGCTGGTCAACGGCAAGCGGGTCCGGGTGGACCTCAACCACGTCGGCATGTGGTTCGCCGACCAGACCGCCGACGACTTCTGTCTCGGCAAGGACAGCCCGGTGACACCGTTCGACGGTGACGGCGAAGCCGGCGTGCAGGCGTTCAACTCCAGCAACGCCCTGCCGAACGCGCCGCTCCCGGCTCCGTAAAGAGATAGCCGGTTCCTGACCGTCCGGGTACCGGTGGAGGGCGCGCGGCCCTTCACCGGTACCCGGGCGGATCACGTCGCGCTGGGCTGGTCGGCGACGGCATACGAGCGCGACAACGCCGCCACCGGTGAGCCGGTCGTCGAAGACGGCCCCGACGGGCGGTGGAGCCGGCCGCCGGCATTCGAATCAGGCGGCGGCGGGCTCGTCTCGACCGCCGACGACTACCTCGCCTTCGGCTCGGCGCTGCTCGCGGGCGGCACCCACCACGGCGAGCGGGTGCTCTCCCGGCCGTCGGTGACCCTGATGACCAGCGACCAGCTGACCCCGGCGCAGAAGGCGGTCTCCGGGTTCTGGCCGGGGTACTTCGACACCATGGGCTGGGGCTTCGGAATGTCGGTCCGCACCCGCCGCACGCACCTCGGCCCCTCGGTCGGCAGCTACGGATGGCCCGGCTTCTACGGCACCGCATGGTACAACGATCCCGCCGAGGACATGACGACGATCCTCATCATGCAGCGGGCACACGCCGGCGACCAGAGACTGCCGAGGTCGCAGGACTTCTGGACCGCTGTCTACCAGGCCATCGACGACTGACAGTGGCCGGACACCGCCAAGCCAGGCGGCGGTGCCCGCACACGCCGCCCGCAGACCGAACCAGTCACCCACCGGTCCGTGGCGCCCGCCGAGAGCGGTCGATGCCCCCAGAAGGAGTCGTCGGCTATGTATGCTCCCCCCAAATCACGGGAGGGCTGTACATCAATGCTTCGTAAACTCGCACAGATCTTCGCGGCCATGGTGGTCATCTTCGGTGTCGGCGTGGTCGTTGCGTCGCCGGCCCAGGCCGTCGCCTATCGGGACATCAAATCCGTGAGCTACAACCTCTGTTTCTACGCCTACGGCGACCCACTCGAGGACCTCTACCTGAAGAACTGCTCGACGACGCCGGCGGCCAACGGCAACTGGCAGGTCACCAACCTGGGCTACAACAACAACCACCCGCTGTGGTCCCTCAAGCGCCAGGGCGGCACCTGCATTGGCGTCTCCGGGACGGCCAGCTCGAACTACCTCTACCAGACCTGCAACGCTCAGCGGAACGTCTGGGAGGTCTTCACGGTCAGCAACCACTACGTGCTCAAGAGCCTCTCGGCCTACCAACAATGGGGGCAGCACAGGTGCATGAGCTTCGCCGGGCAGCGGCCGAAATTGGCCACCTGCAACACCGGGGACAGGCTCCAGCACATCTACAAGTAGGTCCGGCCGTCTGGTCGCCATCGGCAGGGAAGGGCACCCGCGAACCGCGGGTGCCCTTCCGTCATGAGGCTGCTTCGTCGTCGCTCACGATGAGGGCGATCTTGCCTCGACGGGAGCCGCTGCTGGCGGCGATGTGCGCGGCGGCTGCGTGCGTGAGGCGGTACGCCGACTTCGAGAACCTCCGGGCCGCCGAATCGGCTGAACTGAAGTGCGAACATGGCTCTCCCCTTGTGGTGGTGGTGCGACGGCCACCGAAAATGGTTTGCCGCTGGGTGTACGAACGGCATGTGACGATCAACGGGCCGCCTGGCCGGCCGCGGCGGGATCGGGATTTCGTGTTGTTCTGGGGCGGGCAGGCCGTCTCGCTGACCGGAGCCACGGTCAGCGAGGTGGCCCTACCCTTGCTGGCGGTGTTGACGCTGCGCACCGGCCCGGTTGGGCTGGGTGTGCTGTAGGCGGCTGTGTACCTGCCGTTTCTGGGGTTGCCGCCGGTAGCCGGTGTCTACGTCGACCGGCACCGCAAGCGACCGATCCTGCTCGCGAGCAACGCCGTGCGGTTCGTCCTGGTGGGTGCGGTGCCGGTGCTGGCGTGGACACACACGCTGTCGCTGACCGTGTGTGCGCGGTGGCGTTGGTTGCCGGCGGCTGCGGTGTGTTCTCCAGATCGCTGAAATCGCATACGTGCCGACGCTCGTCGGTCGGGACCGGCTGCTGAGCGCCAACTCCTCGATCCAGGCGGCACAGTCAGGCGCCGAACTTGCCGGTCCGGGCCTGGTCGGACTGCTGGTGCGGGCGTTGGGCGCGCCTGCGGCGGTCGCTGTCGACGCGGCGACCTATGCGTGGTCGGTGATGACGCTGGCCGCCATCGCGCATCCGATGCTGTGGCGGCACGACGTCGACGTGGACAGCGGCCAGCTGAGGTGGTTCATGTGGGACCTGGGCACGGTCCAGGGCGCCGTCTTCCAACCGAGCGGGCTCAGCCCGAACGGGACCACCCTGGCCGGGTCCGTGGCGGCCGACAACCCGCACGCCTCGGTCTGGCGCGACGGCTCGTGGTACCTGCTGCAAACCGGGTTCTACGCCGAGGACGTCAACGACGCCGGTCTCGTGGTCGGCGTGGACAGCAAGGGTAAGCCCGTCACCTGGACGATCAGCTGAGCACGTCGAAGATTGTGCCGGAACCGGGCCTGTCAGCCATGACTGCAGGCCCGACACCCCCCTTTGACAAAACACCGCTGAGCCGGCCGTGTGAGGATGATCGGCATGACCGAGACCTCCAGTGTCGACAGCGCCCGTGCGCGAAGCTTCGGAGCAGCCGCCGCAGACTACGACAAGTACCGGCCTCGGTATCCGGACCAACTGGTCGATGACGTGGTCGCGATGGTGCCCGGCCGGCGAGTCCTCGAGATCGGCGCCGGCACCGGCATCGCCACCGCCGCGTTCGCCGCCCGCGGCATGGCCATGACCTGTGTCGAGCCGGACGCGGAGATGGCGGCGACGCTGTCGGCCAAGCTCGCCGGCGACTCGGATCTGCGTGTGGACGTGATCACCTTCGAGGAGTGGTCGGCGGCACGGCCGGCCGGTGCGCTTCGCTTCGACGCTCTGATCAGCGCGCAGGCGTGGCACTGGACCGATCCGAAGACGCGCTGGGCCGACGCCGGCGCCGCGGTCCGAAGCGGTGGCGTGATCGCGTTGTTCTGGAACGAGGACCACTACGCCGATCCGCGTGTCCCAGACGCGTACGCGGCCGCGTACGACCGCCACGGCATCGAGATCCGTTCGGTACATCAGGAGCCGGCGCCCTCGTCCGACCCGGGCAGGATCGTCGACCAGAACCGTCCGGACGGATGGCCCGAAGCTCACGCACAAGCCGACGAATACTTCACGAGCCTGCGCACGCACCGGTACCACTGGACGCGCCGGATGCCGGTGGCCGATTACGTGGCGCGCATCAACACCACGTCGGCGCACCTGATCCTGCCGCCCGAGGTGCGCGACGACATGACAGTCGAACTGATCGCGAGGCTGACCGGCTATGGCGACGAGATCGAGTTGGCCATGACCACTGACCTCGCCATTGCAGTGCGCCGCTGACCCCGAGTGGCGACCGCGCCGCCGAGATGACGCGCGCCGGGTCGTCCGGCTTGGGATCGGGTGAGCCGCCGCCCGCGTACCCGCCCGGATAGATGCCGAACCGCAGCGGCGGCGCGTCGGCCGCCGTGGTGCTCGCTCCCGCACTCGTCGCACCTGCGGTGATTCCGACCAGCGTCAGCGGTGTCGTGGCGACCGCGGTAGACGCAGCACATCGTCTCCTTATGGGGACTCCCCCGTTCCCCATTGAGTGCCGGCAGTGTATCGGCCTCGTCGGCCTCCACAGGGCGGCCAGCAGGGTTCACACCCGGCGCCTCTACGCGGCCGCCGGGACTCGCCCTTCCCACCAGTCGAGTACCCGCAGCGCGCGCAGCGTGTTCCAGCGGCTCGGCTCCCCCACCTCGCCATCGAGGGCGAAGTGGACGCGGCCCGGATGGACGCGGCCGAGCAACCAGCGCCCGTCCGGCTGGCGCTTGGAGCGCACGATCTCCACCGCCTCCGCCATCCGGGGATCCGGGTCGGTGCCCGACTGGCGGAAGTAGTCGAGTGCGCGAAGCAGGTCGTAGTGCCAGTAGTACGGGAAGGCGAAGTCGAGGTACGCCTGATTCACGATCTCACCGGTGCTCTTACGGCGGAACAGGCTCCGCTCCAGCAGGTACTCCTCCCCGCTGCGCCGCGCCTCGCGTACCTCGGCGGACCCGCCCGTCGCGCGCTCGAATGCGAGCAGCCCGTCGAGTACGTTGATGGTGGTGTCGAACGAGGAGCGCACGGATCCGTTCTCGGCCTCGCAGTTCCATCCGCCGTCCGCGAGCCGTTCAGCGAGGATCCGCTCCACGATCATCGCGACGTCCACGCCGAAGTAGGCGCCGGTCTCGATCGTCCTGCCGTTGATGCACGGCTCGACCTCGCCGTCGAAGTACGGCTGCCCGGCGTGCTCCCATCGCCCGTGCTCGGCGATGAGCGCGATCGCGCGGCGCGCCGCGGCGGACGCCGGTTCGAGCCCGAAGATCTGCAAGGTCTGCAGGGTGTGCATCGTTGCCGTCCAGGGCTGCCCCGGTTCACCGCCGGTATAGGACGCCGGGAACACGGCGCCGCCGTCCCACAGCCCGTCGGCTCCTTCGAGCGCCAGCAGACGGGCGCCCAAGCCCTCCCGCTCGACGCGTGCCCGTTCGGCGGCGACCTCGTCGGGCGCGGCGTCGGTGAGGTCGCGTAGCACCTGCCAGCGGATAGCGGGGTCGGAATCGAGCAGCCAACCGACCTGCTGTCTGATCTTCGTCTCGTTGGTCATTGCGCCACCGTAGACCGGATTGTGGACGTTCTACGTCCGCAACCTCATACCCCCGTCGAACCGATCGAGATCCAATAGAGCGGAGGTGCATGGTGATGTCAGAGCACGCAGAAGCGCTCCGGCAGCGCTCGTCGACCCGTCAGGGCCAGCAGCACCGTGGCGTCGTCGCCGACCTCGACCCCGAACCCAGCCCGGGCCTGGCCCAGCGGTCGCCGGGCACGTGCTCCACCACATCGACGAACCAGGCCGCCGCGGCCAGATAGATCCGTTGACAGTCCATCACCGCACCATGCCATGCCGGCTTCGCCAGCCCGGCACCGGATCGGGCCCGAAACGGTGGAAGAGACCGGTACGCGGTGGGGTCAGGGTGCCGGGTCGGCCGGGCAGCCGGCTGTTTCCAGCGCGGCGCGCAGGGCGTCTTCCTCGTCCAGGCTCAGCGAGGTCACGAAGCGCAGCAGTACCCGCTCGCGGTCGCCGGCCGCCTCCAGCACGCCCAGCATGCGGTCGGCGGCCAGCTCGGCGGGGCCCTTCACCGGGGCGTACACCGACCGCCGGCCCTCGACCCGCCGGCAGACCAGCCCCTTGTCGACGAGCCGGGTAAGGATGGTGTGCACGGTGTTGTACGCGAGGGTCGCGTCGAGAGCGGCATGTACCTCGACCGGGCTGAGCGGCCCACCAGCCGCCCAGAGTGCCGCGAGCGTCGCCTCCTCAAGCTCGCCCGCGGCGCGCCGCCCGTGTCCACCAACCATCTCCGCACCCTTCCGATGTCACTGCTAACCTTACGTCTTGTAGGGTTCGATGTTCCAGCCGGCCGACGACTCGGGGATGCGGCCGCGGTTTCCACAACCGCCGCGGTAGTAGCTGGTGAGCTGGGGGTGTGGCGTGCGCAAACAGCTACCGGACACCGCATGTGCGGACAGCGTGTGGCGGATGCGCGTCCAGCACGGGCACTCCGGCCGCACGATCCACTGACCCGATGGGGTCCGCGACGGTACGTGTCGGGCCGCTGTTCGGCGTCGTTCTCGTCGTGCTGATCGTGCTGGCTGACCGCTGCGTTCGTGTTGCTGATGTACGGGGTGGCGGCGGTCCGGCATCCCAGGCGCTGCTACCCGCGCTCGATCAGACCCGTACCGTCGGCCTGGTGACGCTGTGTGGGTACGTGACCGGGCGGACCTGGCCGATGCGTTGGCCCGGATGCTGGCCCGGCCGCCCGGTACCGGCGTTCGCTCGCGTCGGCCTGGCCGCCACGATCATGACGCTGGCGCGTGCGCCGTTGGCCGGCGGAGCGTACCCCGCGACACCGTGACCGGCGCGCTCGTGGTCGTCAATGTGACGTGCGCGCTGGGGGTGGGCCGGCGTCCCACCCCCAGCGTCCTATCAGAACAGTGCTGTTAGGTCAGTGTCCGATCGGTGAGAAGGGCGAACTCGTTCCGGCCAGGTACCTGGTCGGGTACCCGGGCGACCGGTGCGTCCAATGTCGTACCGCTGACGGACACGGCGGTCGGGACATCGACCCCGGTGATGCCCTCGGACGGTGCCTTGAACACGTTGGCCGCCAGGTCACCGGCCGGGACGTCGGTGGTCGCGACGATGACCTGCGCGAGGGTACGGTGGAAATCGATGCCGTACTGGCTCTTGATCGCGTTGAGCACCGAGCCCTGGTTGCCGTAGAAGAACCGGTCGCCGTCGCGCAGCGCCTGGAACTGCTTCTTCCAGATGGCCATCTGCAGCGCGCCGAAGTCACTGCCGGGCAGGTGCGGCTCGGACATCATGCCCACGAAGGCGTCGACGTTGTTGACCGAGCCGTAGATCGCCCTGAGCCGAGCGGCCAGCGGGGTACGCCGCTTGGAGTTAACCGCCACGTTCTGCGCGTCCGGGGAGTCCAGTGCGACCTGGTTGCCGTCGATGTCGAACAGTGCGGTGAAGTCCAGGCTCGCCAGCTGGTTGATCTCTTTGCCCGGGGTCAACACCGGGTCGCTCGGGAAGTTGTCGCTGCCCGTGCTGCTGCCGACGATCTGGTGGAAGCTCGTCGCCGGGGCCAGCCCGTACGCCTGGCGGAGCTGGTTGTACGTCGGCATCCCGTGGTCGCGGCCACGCTGGATGTCGATCGCACCGAGATCCACGACACCGGTGAAGCACGACGGGTCGACCGGCTCGATGCAGGTCGTACTGCCCGGCTTGGGGATCTGGAACAGCGTGCTACGCAGTTGGTTGTCGATGAGGGCGTCGTTCTTGTACTGCGACTCCTTGGACAGCGCCGCGACCAACGGTCCTTCGCCGAGCTGCGGGAGCAGGCTCGGGTTGAAGAAGGCGACGTTCAGCGGGATGGCGAGCGTGAGCTCGGTGGGCGTGTCGCCGTCTTCCACCTTGATACCCATGGCGGTGAAGGCGTTCAGCTGTGCCTGGGTGTAGCGGGAACGGTCAGCGTCCACCTCGAACTCGCCGTGGATCTGGCTGTGCGACCGGTACCCGACCGTCGCGAACTCGTTGCTCAGCGTCGTATCCACTGTGGACTTATACCCGGTGTACGCGGGCAGGGTCACACCAAGGGCGGGCAGGAACTCGTTGTACGTGATGTACTGCTGCTCGGCGATGACCACCCGGCGGGCGATCTGGAACTTGCCCTCGGCGCTGAGCGTGTTCGGCAGCAGCGAGACGATCCGGTTGTGCTCCCGGGCGAACAGCGTCTGGACCGCGGTGTTGATCTGCTGGCGTGGGTTCGCCGTGCTGGTGCCGGTCCCCGGTGCCACCCCGTCCCGCGTGAACGGGATGACGCCGAGGGTGTCGGTGAACCTCTCTACCGGGTCGGAGGCGTTGAACGGGATGTTGTCGCCGGTGCCGGTGCCACCCTGGGCCAAGCCGAACGTGTGGTCCAGGAACTGGCCCCACGTCCAGGCCCATTGGCTGGTGGCCTGCTCGGAGAAGATGTTCTGGTTGACGTCGTTGAACACCCGGTGACTGATGTAACGCACATTCGGCCCGCTGGCCTGGGTGCCCTTGCCGTCACCGTAGCGGGCGGCGGTGACGCGCGAGTACGGGTGCCCGACCTGGCCCCAGGTGGGGTGGGCGACGTTGTTGCCGCTGCCGTCGAGGCTTTGCACCTCGAACGACATGGCCGGGTTGGGCGCGGTGGCGGCGACGGCGGCGGCTCCGCCCATTGTCGCCGCCATGGTCGCGGCCAGTGCTGTCGTCATCGTCAGGGTGAGCCACGGTCGGCGGCGTCCCATCAGAGTGATTCCGGAGCTACCAGATTTGAACCTGCGATGCATTGTTGATGCCTCCCCAACGAAGCTTGGCCGCCACAGCTCGTGGCGTAGCCGACCAGGGCACAGCTCCGCACGTCCGGTGTGCGCCCGTCCAGACGACGGCGCCGGATATCTGTCGTCCGCGGATGCCGGCCGCGCCGGTATGTGAGCCGGTACTTCGGGCGCATCGACCAGGGGCGATGTGTCTTAGAGGGAGGGCAGGGCGCTCGGGCGGTGCGCCGACATGGCGGAATACCCCTGGGGGAGTCGGGGGTACCGGCTCCGATGTGGACGATCGCGCGGCCGGCGCCTACCCGGCCGCCACGCCATCGAAGTCCGCCATGATCAGCACAAACACCGGTGCGGACCGGCCGAGGACAGTCATCGCCCTCGGCCGTCCGCGGCAGCCGTTGCGCCGTCAGGTCAGGTCCGGCTCAGCGAGTACGTGCCGGAGCCGCTCTTGTTGATTACCACGACGCCGTACCATCCGGTGACCGGCGGCGTGTACGTGAGCTGTTGGAACGTTCCCGGACCGGGCGAGGTCGAGGAGGCGACGGCGCTGGACCGGGTGCGGATGAAGCTGGACTGGTTGGCCGGGTCGTCACCGAGCAGGAACAGCTCCGCCTCCTGGCCGGCAGTGGGCGTCAGGCTGATCGTGACCGGCGTACCCGCCTGCAGTGGGGTGTCCCAGACCTCGACGACGTCCGCGAGCCCCATCGAGAAGGTCGCGGCGTTGCCTCCGTACAGGATCTGCGCGCCCTGGGCCAGCTCTATCTGGTACGGGCCGTCGCCGCCCAGGACCCGGTTCGCCTGCGGATAGTAGTCGCCGAACGGGCGCCGGTTCGAGTCGACGGCGACAAAGTCCACGGTGGACCCCGATTCGGCGCTGCCAGCCAGGAACGCCGTCAACGGCCGGTCGTCGAACAGCTTCAGGTCCTGATTGGACCCGGGCGACGGGCGTAGCGCCACGACCGACCAGTACGCCCTGTTGGTCGGGTAGATGAAGGTGTGCGGTGGGACCGGGACCGGGCGGCGCACCGGGGTGTAGTCGCCCATCGGGTCGCGGAAGCCGTAGTCGATGGTGTTCTGATAGATGGCGGCCATTCCTCCGGCGTACGTGACGTCGAAGCCGTCGGCGCCGCGATTGGCCCAGAACTCCGCGAACGTGTTGCAGATGTGCTTTGTGACCGTGCTCCAGATCTTCGTGAAGCCTTCACCGTGCCGGTCCCAGTACTGCTCGTTGCTGCTGTCGGCGAGGTCGAGCAGCGCGCCGGCGACGCGACCCTCGGTGGCGTCACCGTCCGCCCAGAGGCTGCCCCAGGTCTGGTTCTCCAGGTTCGTCGAGGTGCCGTTGGTGAACGTGAACGTGGCGGTGTTGTACACGGTGATCGCGAACCAGTCGGCGAACCCTTCGGTCCAGGCGCAACCGGTGGAGGTACTCGTCGACAGGAAGTGCGGCGAGCAGCTCGGATTCGGCGGGAACGCGTCGTTGTAGACGTCGTCCATGATGGCGTGCCCGATCTCGTGGACCACCACGGTGGCCGAGTTCGGGTCGTTGGCGGCGAGGTGCACGTCGTTGCCGGCCAGCGAGTAGAACGTGCCGTCGGTGGAGTCCGGTGCCCAGTCGATGAGCAGCTGCCGGCAGGTCGTATCGGCCTGGTCGAAGCAGGCGTTGGTCGGCTTGGGAACGAACAGCCACGCGTCGTTGGCCTCGTCGTACGCATGCAGGGCGCGCTGGAGGAGGTTGTCCGCCGCGGTCAGCGAGCCGAGGTTCAACACGCTGCCCGGAATCACGTTCGGCGTGGTGAAGCTGTCGAAGCTGAACGGGCCGCCGCCCCGGCGCACCTGCCAGATCGCGTTCGAGCTGACGAACCGCACGAACACGTCCGCGGTGCCGGTCTCCGGCGCCGCGTCAACGTTCGAGTCGAAGCAGAGGCTGTAGTTGCCGGCGCCGTCCGTGATGCCGACCGCGAGGAGGTCCGGCCCGGAGAACGAGTCGGCGTCCCAGACCTGTACCTGGAAGTTCATCGCGTTGTGCCAGGTGCCGGTCTGGTCGACGTAGCTCCAGTTGCCGACCACGATGGTGTCGCAGGCCGCGTTGGGCGTCGCGTTGGGCGCCGCTCGCGCGCCGTCGCCGCCGGTCGGCTTCGGCAGGCCGGCGGTGCCCACGCTGCGCGGTGCCAGCCAGGATGGCCGGGCGGCCCGCGGCGCGTCCGGTGCGGCGGTCGTCCGGGCACTGCTTTCCGGGTACCCCAGAATGGATCGCTGCCCGCGGTCGCCGACGGTGACGAACACGACGTCCGCCTGGGCGTCGGCGCCGGCCGTGGCGGTGAGCCGGACCTGGGTCGCACCGGCCAACGCACCCCGGACCACGCCCGTGTACTCGACGGTCTCGCCCGCCTTCAGCTTCCTGGTGAGCCGCGCGACCGCGAGTGCGCCGGCGCGTTCCGGCTCGGTCGCGGTGGCCGCGGTCACCCGGAAGCCGGTCGGCGCGCCGTCCCACGCCAGCTGGTGCGGCAGCTCCACCGCGATCTCCGTCGGGGGCAGGCCCGCATCCGCGCGGACCGAGAACCGGAGATTCGCGGTCTCCCCCACGGCGGGTGCATGGTCGAGCACCGCGTCGATGTGCAGGCAGCTGCCCCACTCGCTGACTTCTCCGGTACTGGCGGCTTGCGCGGCACAGTTCGGTACGGCCGCCGGGGCGGCGAAGGCGGGCGCCGGACCGATCCCGACCGCCAGGGCCGTCGCAACGCCGGCCACCAGCACGGCGCTTCTGATTCCGGGGTACATCCTGATCATCCTCCATTCCGGGGTCCGACCGGTGCGGTCCACGCACCGAGCGGGCTACGCTGACTCTGGCCGGCCCTGGCAGCGGCCGGCTCCCACGCCGGACAACCTCCGGGCGCAGGCGGCTCCGCCCCTGGTCAGCGCCCCGTCCGGCGTCCTGTGCGCCGGACAGCACCGGACAGCGGGAGACTCCGCCTCGAGGCGCCTGGACCTTCGGTCGGACAAACCGAACAGGAGGTTGGTGCGCTTGGCCGCGGACACTCCGGACGAACTGCTCGCCCAGCTCTGTGCCGACCTCCGTCTGCTCTGGACGCAGGCGGGCGGCCCGAGCCTGCGCCGGCTCGCCGACCGGACCGGCCTGGGCAAGAGCCAGGTCGGCGCGATCCTGGCCGGGGAGGTCCGGTCACCGCCGGACTGGGACGTCGTGCGCGCGCTCGTCGTCAGCTTCCACGGGTACGCGGGAGAACACGGCCGGCTGGCGAACCTTTCCCTGCGTACCGGCATCGACGAGTACTGGCGGCCCCGGTACGCCGTGCTGGAGCACGCCTTCCAGGGGCACCCGCGTCGGACGGCTGATCGCACCCCACCCGATCGCGCCACACCCGATCGCGTGGTGCCCCGGCAGTTGCCGGGCGCGGTGCGGCAGTTCGCCGGGCGAACCGCGGAGCTCGCCCGGCTGGCCGCGCTTCTCGACGAGGATGCGGGCGACACCGTGGTGATCACGGCCATCGACGGCACGGCCGGGATCGGCAAGACCACACTGGCGGTGCATTGGGCACACCGGATCGCGAACCGGTTCCCGGACGGCCAGCTCTACGTGAACCTGCGCGGCTTCGACGCGAGTGCCCCGGCGATGACCCCGGCGGACGCGATCCGTGGCTTCCTGGACGCCTTCGCCGTCCCACCCGACCGGATCCCGATCGATCTGCAGGCACAGAGCGGCCTGTACCGCAGCCTGCTCGCCGGTCGGCGGGTACTGGTCCTGCTCGACAACGCCCGCGACGCCGACCAGATACGGCCGCTGCTGCCCGGTACCCCCGGCTGCCTCGTGGTGGTCACCAGCCGGCACCGGCTGACCAGCCTGGTCACCGCGGACGGTGCCCACCCGCTCCCGCTGGACCTGCTCAACACCGGCGAGGCACGCGAGCTGCTGGCGAGCCGGATCGGCCGGGACCGGGCCGCGACCGAACCGGAGACCCTCGACGAGCTGATCGAACTGTGCGCGCGGCTGCCGCTGGCGCTCGCGCTGGTGGCGGCCCGCGCGGCGACCCACCCGGCGTTCCCGCTCGCCGCGCTGGCCGGCGAGCTGCGCGACACGCACAGCCGGCTGGACGCGATCGGCGAGGGCGACGTGGCCTCCGGGGTACGGGCGGTCATCTCGTGGTCGTACGAGCGGCTCGACGCCGGGTCCGCCCGGCTGTTCCGGCTGCTCGGCATGCACCCCGGCCCGGATCTTGCGGTACCGGCGGCGGCAAGCCTCGCCGGCGTACCGGTCGGGCGGGCCCGGGCGGAGCTGGCGGACCTGGCCCGCGCGCACCTGGTGGAGGAGTACGCACCCGGCCGGTTCGCGTGCCACGACCTGCTGCGGCTGTACGCACGGGAGCTGGCGGACACCATGGACTCCGCGCCGGACCGACGGGACGCGGTACACCGGCTGCTCGACCATTACGTGCACGCCGCGCACACCGCGACCGAGTTGCTCCAGGCGAGCCGGGGGCCGCTGACGCTGCCGCCGCCACAACCCGGCGCCGCCGCCATCGACCTGGCGACCGAGGCGGACGCGACAGCGTGGTTCGACGCCGAGCATGCCGTCCTGCTCGCCGCGGTGCGCGGCGTCGACGGGTCCGACCACCACACCTGGCAACTGGCCTGGACCCTCACCACGTACCTCGGACGGCGCGGACGCTGGCGGGATCTCGCCGACGCCAACACCATCGGGCTGGCCGCCGCACGCCGGCTCGGCGATCCGGTCGGGCAGATCCACGCACACCGCGGCCTCGGTCGCGCGTACACGTTGCTGGGACGCTACGACGATGCCCACGACCACCTGAGCCGGGCGCTGGAACTGTCCGAGGAGATCCGCGACCCGACCGGCTCGGCCGACATCAGCCTCGCCCTGTCCTGGGTACTGGACCTGCAGGACCGGCACCGGGAAGCGCTCGGCCACTCGCGCCGCGCGTACGACCGCTTCGTCGCGGCCGGCGATCGGCTCGGGCAGGCTCGGGCGCTGAACTCGATCGGCTGGCTGCACGCCATCCTCGGCGAGCACCGGCAGGCGATCGCCGACTGCCAGCGGGCGCTCGCCGTGCTCCAGGATCTGGGCGACCGCCACGGCGAAGCGGCCACCTGGGACAGCCTGGGCTTCGCCCAACACCAGCTCGGCGACTACCAGCAGGCGGTGGCGTCATACCGGAACGCCCTGCAGATACATCGTGAGCTGCGCGAGGACTACGACGAGAGCACGGTGCTCGACCACCTCGGCGACACGTACCGCGCCTGTGGCCGGCTCGACGCTGCCGCCACGGCATGGCGGAACGCACTGTCCATCCTGGACCTGCTCGACCACCCGGACGCCAAGCGCATCAACGCGAAGCTGGACGAGTCGGCCCGACGGGGGTGACACCGGCCGCCTCCAGTACCGCGAGGCGGTTCGCAATCAGCCGCTCGGTCCGTGCGGCATAGTCGCCGGGTTCGGCGGGTCTGCCGGCTTGCGGGCCAGCACGAGCCGGCACCGTGGGCTGCCGTCCTGGTGCCGGCCCAGGGCGGTCAGGGCGACGGTCCGCACGGCGAAGCCGACCGCCGTCAGGTCGTCGAGGAGGGCGGGTAGCGGGCTGGTGCGGTAGTACATGACGAACGGCGGGCGCCACACGGCATTGCGGACCCGCATGGCCAGGTCGAATCCGAGCGTGGCCCAGTGCGAGAGCGAGGTGAGCGGTGGGGACGCGCCGATCGGGAAGGCGAACAGCCCGCCGGGCCGCAGCGCACGGTACACCCCCGCGAAGAGTGCGGGCCGTTCGGCGGGTAGGAAATGCCCGAGCGCCCCGAAGGTGACCGCGAGGTCGAAGCCCGCACCGAAAACGAGGGCCCGGGCGTCGGCCCGCACCCAGGTGGCGTCCGGATGCTCGCTGCGCGCCTGCGCGAGCATGCCGGAGCTGAAGTCGACGCCCGTGATCCGTCCGTGGCACAGTGGCCGGAGAACCAGCATGCCCGCACCGGTACCGCAGCACACGTCCAGCCCCTCGCCGAACGGCCCAAATTCGGACAGCGCGTCGGCGGTCGGGCCGAGAATGCTCTCCGGGGTGCGAAAGGGCGTGTAGTCGAACTTCGGAGCGAGGAGATCGTAGCCACGCTCGACCGAGGACAGCGCCTGGACGCACAGTTCACGCAGAGACGGCCCTTGCGGCGAGAACACCGGCCGAGAGTACCTGCCGGGCGGCAACTCTGCCGTTGGGGGTCGCGGCCGGCATGGTAGAGATAATCACGAGCGAAAGGAAACCGCGATGCCAGAACTGTTGGTGGACTTCATCATCTCGCTCGATGGCTACGCCTCGGCGGAGGGTTGGCCCGGCTTTTGGGGCCTTGAGGTGCCCGAATACCTGGCATGGCTCGACCAGTCTCCGGAGGCCAACTACACGGTCCTGATGGGGGCCACCACATACCGGTTGATGTCCGGCTTTGCGGCCGCTTCCGAGGACGACAGCCTCGCGCAGCTGACCGAGACGTCCAAGGTCGTGTTCTCCTCGACCCTCAGCGAGCCGTTGGCGTGGGCCAACACGCGCCTGGTCGACGAGGACCCGATCGAGGCCGTGCGGTCGCTGAAGGAAGGTCGGAGCTTCTGGCGGCGGGTTGCTGTGCCCGGGCGCTGGAGGCGCTGAATGAGACTTGAAGCTCAGGCCGCAAGGCACTGTGCCGCTATCGAGTCCTGGGCTTGTAGCTGGCGAGGGCTTCCGACGGTCCGCGCAACCTGCCGTACCGCCAGGTGCGGTGCGGTTGGCAGCGTCCGGCTCGGTCACTGTAGGCGGCGGCCTCGTTGGGGTGGCTCGGCTTTGCGGCGCAGGGTGTCGATCATCGCGTGGGCGGCGGCGAGTCGATATTCGAGGCTGACGATACGCACGGCGGCGTCGATGCGGATGCCATCGTCGACGAGTTGGCGGGCGCGATCGGCACGGTGCAGGTCGTCGCGGCTGTAGCGGCGGTGCCCGCCGGTGGAACGGGCGGCCTCGAACAGACCGGCGGCTTCGGCCGCGCGCAGGAACGCCGGGGTGACCCCGATGGCGTCGGCTGCCGCGCCCATGGCGTAGCCGGGGAAGCTGGCTTCGTCCAGCGCTGCGGTGCGCTTCAGCGGGCGGGGCAGCTCGGCCATCGAGGTCACCTCCAACACAGCAATGTTGTGCACGATCAACACTGCCGGGGTCAACGTCGTCGATCGGCCGCCTGGTCGCAGACGGTGGCGAGGGCCAAGGGGTTGGTCAGCTCGCCACGGCGACCCTGATCGTCCTTTCCCTGGTCTACCCGGAGATCACCTTGTGGCCCTCGTGCGTGCCGACCGCGGTGTTGTCTCCCCGCCGGATCTCGATCTTGCGGGGCTTGGCTTGCTCGGCGACCGGGATGGTCAGAGTGAGCACGCCGTCGCGGTACTCGGCACGGATGTCATCGACGGCCAGCCCGTCGCCGAGGACCAGTTGCCGGCTGTATGTGCCCGAGGGTCGTTCGGAGATCAGGTAGGCGGCGTCCTCGGGGTCACGGCGGGTCCGTTCGGCACGGACCGTCAGGGTCTGGTTCTCCGCCGACACGTCCAGGGAGTCGGCGTCGATGCCGGGCAGGTCGAACCGGACTACGAACTGGTCACCGGTGCGCAGGCAGTCCATCGGCATCAGCGACGGCGTGCGTGCGGTGCCGAGTACCTCGGCGGCGAGCCGGTCGAAGTCGCGGAACGGGTCGAATCGAAGGGTCTGCATGACCAACACACCTCCACAGCTGTTCTGGGCGACTCCTCGCCCACATCTTCGATCTTGGGATGTCTCGACCTAGCCAGAACCACATGGACAGTGGTTCGCTGCGGGATCAATGACGACGGCTCGGTGGGCGTCGACCCGCGGCCCGCTGCCGTCGACGGCGGCGGTGGTAGTGGGCCGGAACCAGCAAGGCCATCGTGATCACCCCCTGTCAGAGCACTCGCTCTCGCCGGGAACCATGACCCAACCAACACATAAAATCTGTACCCACCGCCCCAGATTTTGTCAAGCCGAGCGGGCGATCGGCCGGTCGCGGCAGCTTCGACCCAACGCGGTCCGCCGAACACCCCTGTCATGCGGGACCGGGCTGACCCCGAGGTCGACGCGGGGGCAATCACGCGTGCGACATCATTTTCGATTGTCGTCTGGATGATCGTTGGGGGTGTCGGGCCGGGCACTCGCGGTCTGGCCTTGGGTTGCTGAGGTCGGGCGTAAGGAAGCGCACGTTGCCGTGGTTCGGGTTGGCCGTGCTCGGCTCGGGGACGCGTTCGCGCAGTTGCTGGTTCTCGGCTTCCAGCATGTGTACGACGCGGGCGAACCGCTTGATCATCTCGGCCTGTTCATGGTTGGCCTGGCGTAGCTCGGTCACGGGTCTTGCGGAGTTGTTCGTTGTGCTGCCGCAGGTCGGCGATGGCGGCCGGTTCGTTGTTCTGGTTCTTGACCAGGGCGTAGAAGAGGTCCTTGAGCCCGGTGTGTTTGTGGGTGAGCTTGTTGCGCCGCAGTCCCGCCTCAGCAGCGAGGCTCTTGATCGTTAGCTTCCCGTCGGAGCGCAGCGGGCTGCCCAGCAGCAGCCGGCCCATCGCGTGCTTCACGGGTCGAGCCTGCGGGTGAGCATGGCGTTGATGAGCTCCCGATCGATGTCGGTGACGTGGCCGCGTAGCGCGTGCCGTTCGGCCGGACTGGTATGGGTGTCCAGCAGGTCGCTGACCCGCTGGTGGTGCTGCGCCCAGTCGGCGTTCCATACCGCGGGTCCACTGTGGAGCGTAGCGCGGTCATCGCCTCGTGCAGGTCGCCAGCTTCCGGCTCTGGCGAAGATCGAGTCGCGGGAACGCTTCCGCGATACCGGTATCTGCATCGACGTGCCGGGCGGTCAGACCCAGGACGGCACGGCCGTGGTGCTGTTCCAATGCAACGAAACTCAGTCACAGGCCTGGTTCATGGGCGTCTGAGCGCCGATCACCAGTCGGTGGGGCGCCGGTCGAGGTAGGCGGCCGGTCCCCACCCGATCCCAGATCCACGCCGGAAGCGGTCACGGCTTTGGCCAGTTCGCGGTCAGCCACCAGCGCGGGACGCTGCCGGCCGGGTAGCAGCAGCGGGCTGACGAGGATGAGCAGTCCTACGACCGTGAGAGCCGTGCGTGGGCTGGTGATGTCGGCGAGCAGCCCGCCGAGCGCGGTGAAGATCGCAATCGACGCCTGCTGACCGATTGACCAGGCCGACAGGGTACGGGCGATGCGGTGCTTGGGCGTGTGTTCGAGCCGGTAGGTGGCGAGCACGGGGGTGTACAGGCTCATGCTGACGATGATCGCCAGCTCGACAGCTATGACGAGGACCAGCCCGGGGACACCGGGACGGACGAAGACAAGGCCGATCAGCCAGATGGCGCGCAGCGTGCCGACGGTCCGGAAGACCCGGTACTGGCCGTAGCGGGCCACGACCCGACCGGCCAGCCGGGAGCCGACGAGTCCGCCGACGCACGGTGCGGCGAAGGCGAGGCCGTACTGCCAGGGTGGGAATCCGAGTTCGCGGAGCAGGAGCACGGCCAGCAGCGGCTCGGTGGCCATGATCAGTCCGGCGACGAGCATGTTATTGAGGTAGAGCGCCCGCAGGCCGGGGTGGGCCAGGATGTGCCGCCAGCCGTCGAGTAGCTCATCGGCCCGGACCGGGCTCTTGCCGGTTGTCTGCGGGTGTTCCTCCCGGCCGCGAATCGCGATGATGCCCAGAGCCGAAAACAGGTAGCTGAACGCGTCGGCCACCACGGTGGTGACCGGCCCGAGCAGGCTTATTGCCGCGCCGCCCAGGGGCGGCCCGACCGCGATGGAGCTCCAGTTCGTGGATTCGAATCGCACGTTCGCCACGAGCAGGTCCCCCGGCTGGACGAGGGTCTTGAGGTAGGCGCCGCCGGCTGTTCACCCGCACCGCCCGCGGCGCCCAGCTCACGATCGACGGCCAGGCATTCCTGCCCCACGCCCGCGAACTGCTCCGGGTAGCGGAGCGGGCCGACGCGTCCGTGCGCCGTGGCCGGCGCGCGCTACGCGTCGACGTCGTCAACCGGCGCGTCGTATCGGCCGTGCTCCTCCAGGACTTCCACCGCTCGTCGGCCCTCGCCACCCACTCGCCAACGCCCGCGCCGTCGCGCCCGCGCACCTTGCCGGACACCGCATCTGGATGCCGGGCCTGGCCGCCCGTGGCGAGGTCGCCGACTACTACGCCGAACTCGCCGCCGCGTTCGGGCTTACCATCGACATGATCGGGCCGGTCTTCGGAAACGAGGCCCTGCTGGACGAGATCGCCGACTCATCAGATCTGGCGACCCTTGTCGGCGAACGCTCGCGATATCTGTGGCCTGACAGCTACGACCTGCGGCGTATACCGATACGCAACCCGATACCGATCTACCCGATGTCACTGATCTGGCGCGGCGACAACCCTCATCCCGCGCTCAACAAGTTCCGCGACTACCTCGACTCCAGACGAGGCGAGGCAGCCGATACCGAGGTCTGGATGCCGACATGGGACCGACGATCAGCCTGAAGATGATGAGCTGGGCGAGCTCGACACACGGGTTGCCCGCACCGTTTCGGTGGCGTAGCGGGCCATCACGTCGGTGAGCGCTTCGGATGAGAGCGAGCCGCCGGCCGCGACCGCGTCACGCAGGTCCCGGAAGTACTGCACGTACAGGTCCGGGGTGAATGTGTTGAGCATGACGGCGGGCGTCGTCGCCGGGGTTGGCGAAGGTGTGCGGTGCGCCGGGTGGGACCATGACGAGCGTGCCGGCCGGTGCGTCGTAGGTGGTCTGCCCGACAGTGAACCGGACGGCGCCGGAGACGACGTAGAAGCCCTCGTCGTGCTTGGCGTGGCGGTGCTGCGGCGGGCCGCTGGTGCGCGGCGCGAGCGTGATCTCCCCGATCGCGAGGCGGTGAGCGGTGGTGCCGCCGTCCTCCAGCAGCCGCATCCGGATCGCGCCCGACAGCACGACCTCGCCGTCTTCTGGTCCGACGACCGACACGCCGGGACCGGCGAACTGCCGTATCAGCCGCACCAGCTGGTCGGGCGTCTCCAGTTGCGGCAGGTGCCCGGCGTTCGGGATGACATGCAAGCGGGCGCCCCGAATCCCGGCCGCGTAGGCCTCGCCGTGTGGTACCGGCACGATCCGGTCGTCGGCACCCCAGACGACCAGCGCCGGTACGGCGATACCAGGAAGCCGGCCGAGCAGGGTCGGGTCGGACATGGCGGTGCCGCCGTACGTGGCCAAGGTCGCCCGGTTGGCCGCCATGGCGACCTTCCGCGCCTGCGGCAAGGCGTCCACGTCGATCCGGTACGCGTCCGGGGTGAAGTAGCTCAGCTCGGCGACCTGGTCCAGGGTCAAGGAGAAGAAGTCGACGATCGGGTGCTCGTCGATACGCAGGCCCGCCGCGTCCACGAGCACGATCCCGGCCAGCCGCGGCCGGTCGCCGGCGCTGTCGCGGAGCGCCAGTTCGGCGGCGATCCAGCCGCCGACCGAGTTGCCGACGACCGTGACGTCGTCCAGATCAAGATCGACCAGCAACGCGTGGTACAGATCCGCGAGGCCGGCGATCGAGTGCAACGCCTCGGGCCGGTGGGTGCCCTCGAAGCCCGGATGGATCGGCGTAAGTACCCGCGCCGCTGCGGTTTCGGCCAGCACGTTCGCGAAGCCGGCCACGGACTGCGGCCCGGCGCCGCCGTGCAGGAGCAGGTACGGGCGCCCGGACCCGGTGTCCTCGAAGGTGACCGGCACGGCGCCGACGCCGTCCACCGTCACTGTGCGGGTCGTGCGGGTTGCGCTGGTCATGGCGGGCTCCTCCGCGTCCCTGGCTTCATGAGAGTTCACTCTCACGAAGTGAGGCTAGCGACTCTCGGTCTCCTTGTGCAACTGGTCCCTCATAACGAGAGGTCGCTATAGTGAGCGGGTGGCCGCCCGTACCAACCAGAAAGCCCGAACCCGCACCGCCATCATCGAGGCGGCGCGCGCCCTGATCGCCGGCGGTCGGGAGGTGAGCATGCCCACCGTGGCGCGGGCGGCGCTGGTGTCGGAGGCCACCGCATACCGCTACTTTCCCGACCTCGCGTCGCTGCTGCGGGAGGTGGTCGCCGGGGTGTGGCCCAGCCCGGCCGAGGCGCTCGCACCGGTCGCGCACACCGACGACCCGGTGGAACGGGTCGGCTACGCTGCCGAGTTCCTACTGCGCACCACGCTTGTGCACCAGAGCGCGGCACGCGCGATGATCGCGGCGTCGATCACCCGCCCACTGGTGGCCGCGGCCCGCCCGGCCAACCGGTTCGCGCTCATCGACGAGGCACTCGCGCCGGTCAAAGGCCTCGACCCCGAACGTCTCACCCAGCTCAAGCGGGACCTGGCGGTCGTCATGAGCGCCGAGGCCCTGTTCACACTCACCGACCTGTGCGGCCTACCGCCCGACGAGGCGGTAACGAGCGCGGTGCACACCGCGCGCCTCGTCACGGCCGCTAGTCTGCGTCGCGGTTCGGGTTAGGCGTCCGCTGTCGGTCGCGGATCTCGGGGAGCCGCTGGAAGCCGGCTGAGGTGTAGGTGGCGACGGCACCGACATTGGCGCTCGGGGTGCAGACGATCGCGCTCGACGAGCCAAGCTCCCGGAGCGCGGCCGCCGCGGCGACGGTAATCGCCGTGCCGTAGCCTCGACCGCGATGTTCCCGATGCACGCCCATCGGCTCGAGCAACCCGGGCTTGCCCGGACCGGCCGACCACACCGTCACCGCCGCCACCGCGTTGTCCTGGTCGTCGTACGCGACCAGACACCGGGCGTCGGCGTACGGTGGTCCGGCCGCCATCGCGTGCCAGCGTTCGTCAGTGAACGTCGAGTTGTCGAACGACGCCCGCTGTACGGCGGTCCGCACGTGCGCCTGCTCCGGCCCGATCACCTCGATCCGCAGCCCCGGGTCCTTCACCGGCTCCATGAGGTCGCGGCGCAGCGGCGTCCACGGCTCGTCGACGTTCCAGCCGTCCTCGAACAGCAGATCGTGGATCAGTGCGCCCATCGGCGCGTCGAGGCGCGCCTTCGCCTCTGCCAGTACGCCGCGCTCCGGCTCGGTCACGTCCTCAACCAGCCGTTGCGCCAGCCCCTCGTCCCGCTGAGCGTCCGGTGCGATCGCCAGCCGCAACAGCGTGGGACTGTCCAGCAGGCCGACAGCGAGAATCTGTCCGTCCCGGCTCCAGGTCCGCACCGCCGCGGCGGTCGCTTCCGCACCGAACCGCCAGAACCAGCCCAGGTCCCCCGGATGCGGTTGCACCGGCGCCCCGTCGTGCTGCCACTCCCGCAGCACGCCCACAGCCTCGCTCAGCCCGTCGACTCCCGGCTGGGCCACCACAATCGCCATAGCCCTGATCACATACCACCGCGCAGACCGTCCGCACCCTGATTTCGGTGGCCGGCGTGGGCGTGCGGGCGGCCACGACCACGTACGACGAAATCCGCGCGGCGGTGTCGGATCGGGGCAGAGGTGTTCGTAGCAGGGGTGAGGGGCCGCCCACGAGGGGCGTCCCGACGCACAGGAGATGATCTTCAGATGCAGTACATGGTTTCTGTGATCTTTGACCGGGCCGGCTTGGCCACCTCGGAGGAGCAGGCCGCGATCGACGTGTTCAATGACCGGCTCCAGGCCGACGGTCATTGGGTGTTCGCCGGTGGGCTCGGCGCGCCCAGCACGGCGACCGTGATCGACAACCGGGGTGGGGAGGCGCTGTTCACCGACGGGCCTTTCGTGGAGTCGAAGGAGTTCCTCGCCGGCTTCTGGATCATCGAGGCCGCCGACCTCGACGTGGCGCTCAAGCTCGCCGCCGAGGGGTCGAGGGCCTGCAATCGGAAGGTCGAGGTGCGGCCATTCCTGTGATCGACGTCCGGGAGGCGGTCACCCGGGCCCACCGTGCGGAGTGGGCCCGGGTGGTTGCCGCCCTGACCAGGCGTTTCGGTGATCTCGATATCGCCGAGGAGGCGGCGGCCGAGGCGTTCGCGACCGCGGTCGAGCGGTGGCCGGCCGACGGCGTACCGCCCAACCCGGGCGCCTGGCTGACCACCACCGCGGCCCGCAAGGCCATCGACCGGATCCGGCGCGAGAACAAACGCGACGACAAGCAGAAGGAGGCTCAGATGTTGTACGACGACGACCCGCCCGAGCCTCCCGGTGTCTCCAGCGCGATCGACGACGAGCGGCTCCGGCTGATCTTCACCTGCTGTCACCCGGCGCTGGCCATGGAGACCCGGGTGGCGCTGACGTTGCGCATGGTCGCCGGTCTGACCGTGGCCGAGATCGCCCGGGCCTTCCTGGTGCAGGAGACCGCAACGGGGCGGCGGATCACCCGCGCGAAAGTCAAGATCAAGGCGGCCCGCATCCCGTACCGGGTGCCGTCCGCGGAGGATCTCCCGGCACGCGTCTCCGGCGTACTCGCCGTCCTCTTCCTCGTCTTCAACGAGGGCTACCTGGCCACCGGACCCGGCACCGATCCCGTCCGTCACGACCTGACCGCCGAGGCGATCCGGCTCACTCGTCTGATCCATGCCCTCATGCCCGACGACGGCGAGGTGGCCGGGCTGCTGGCGCTGATGCTCCTCATCGAGGCCCGCCGCACCGCCCGGGTATCGGCCAGCGGCGAACTGGTCACCCTCGACGAGCAGGACCGTGGCGCCTGGGACACGGCACTGATCGCCGAGGGTCACCGGCTGGTACGCGAGCGCCTAGCGGCTGCCGCCGCCGGAGTGGCGCCGGGGCGCTACCAGATCCTCGCCGCGATCAACGCCGTGCACACCTCCGCCCGGGACATCCGCGACACCGACTGGTCACAGGTCGTCGCCCTCTACGACCAGCTCGTCCGGCTCGACCCCTCGCCGATCATCGCCCTCAACCGCAACATCGCGGTCGCCGAACTTGACGGCCCCGAGGTGGCACTGGCGGCCATCGACCGCCTCGAACCCAGGCTGGCCGGCTATCACGCCTACCACGCGACCCGCGCCGACCTGCTGCGCCGCCTGGGCCGCAGCCAGCAGTCACGCGCCGCCTACGACAAGGCCATCGAACTGGCCGGCAACACCGCCGAGACCGCCTACCTGACCCGCCGCCGCGACCAGCTGGGCTGAGCGATCGTCGCCAGGAATGTGCGGCGGGCGACTCCCGCCGAGGGTCCGTGATGGTTCGAATCATCGGACGGTGGCCGGGATCGTGATGGCTCCGGCCTGCCGCACGGCGGGTGGCAGACCGCGCGCCGCCATGACGGTCACCTCGTCGACGAGTTCGGGAAGCTCACCCACCGGGCGTCGTGCGGCCTGGGGGATGTCGCGGACGTACAGGGTGGTCCCCTCGCGGAAAAGTATGCGATCCGGGGCGAGCCAGGCGATCTCGTCGGCGTCTTTCGCCTCTGGCAGAACCTGCTCGAATCGATAGCGGGCGAGGACCTGACCGGTACGGGGATCGGCACGGGTGTACACGTCGTAGGCGTCCCTCGGCTTGTCCTTCAGTACCACGAAGTCGCCGCCGACCACGCTGCCGGCGGTCGGCGATCCGGGCCATCGCGGCAGCACGGAGGCCGCACCGTTCGGTGTGATCAGACGCGCCCGGGCCTGCGCTCCCGCCAGCGGAGGGACCACGAGGCCACCGGTCGACAGCCAGCGCATCGACAGGTAGGTTTCGCTGTCCTCCCTGGGCATGCTCACCGAAGACACGGTTGTCCTGCCGGTGGTCACCTCGATGAAGGTCACCGTGTATCTCATGGCGCCCGGATCGGACTCCTCGAACCGCAGCGCGGCAAGGTGGCGGCCGTCGGGTGACCAGCGAACCAGGTGGGAGGCGACCGGCACACGGCGGCGGATCCGCCCGGTCACGATGTCGTACAGGACCAGGCCGGACGGACGCGGTGAAGGGTCCTCCTCGTGGACGACCGCGTACCGCAGGTCCGGTGAGGTATCGCCGTAACGCCACGGGCCGGGCAACGAGGCGTAGTCGCCCGTGTCCGGGTTCAGGACGTACGACCGCGCGACGTCGCCGTACGACACGACGACCCAGCCGTCCGGTGTCCCGGTCCCACCCGCCGGCGCCGTGGGCAGCAGGGGGTCAAGGTCGTCCCACCGGTCCCGCAGGCTCGGGTACATCGCCGCGAACGCCCCCGAGCCGACCGCTGCGGCCACCGCCCCGGCGAGCAGAACCCGTCGCCGGACACCCACCCTCCGGTCGATCATGCGGCAAAGGATAGGTGCCGCCGAATTCGGGCCGAAGCCTCAGCGGGCAACGACAAAGGAACAGACGACTGCCCTCTCGGGCCCGGTGGCGTGACCCGCGCCGGACTCCTGGTGGGCCGCCGTCAGGCGTGCGGATCACCGCACCTGTCAGCCGAGGGTGACGTCGGCGGTGCGCACGTACATGTAGCGGTGGTTGAACGAGATCCGGTAGTACGACTGGGCGCCGACCACAATCGTGTGGTTGAGCGGCACATTGGCGGCGTCGAAGCGCGCGTAGTAGTACTCGGCGCGCTGGGCGTCGGCGAGCTGGTAGCGCTGCTGCCCCGAGATGGTGTAGAGCGGCTTCATCGTCGGCGGCGTTGACGGCTGTCCGGCCGGGGTACCGGGCGGCCACTCGGATGGCTCGGGCAGGGCCGCGGCGAAGACAGGCACCTCCCGGCCCGCTTTCGGCATGACCGTGGTTCCGCCGACCGCGCACAGGTCGGTGGCGTGCAGCCAGGCCCGCTGTCCCCCATACCAGATCGCGGTCCAGCCCCGGCTGCGGCCGGCGACGGCGTACCTGCGCCCGGTGACCGCCTTGTCCGACCAGTCGGCGGCATCGTTGGTGCCGCCACCGAGTAGCGGGTCGGGCAGCAGCGGCGCGTCGTCTCGCGGCGCGGTACGGAGCAGCACGGCGTTGGTCGGCTGGGCCGGCAGGTCCCGGCAGCCCGAACTGTCGCAGTAGCGCAGCGGCGGCCGGTTGGCCGCGAACCTGGGCTTCACCATGACCAGCTTGCCGGCGGTGCTCGGCTCACGGGCGCCGTGCAGCAGGCTGAGGTAGCGGTCCCAGTCCCAGAACGGGCCCGGGTCCCAGTGCGAGTTGGCGTAGTTGCCGTCGCCCGCCACGTCATCGTGACCGAGGATGTGCTGGCGGTCCAGCGGGATGTGGTACCGGTTCGCCAGGTAACGCACGAGCTTGGCCGACGACCGGTACATCGCGTCGGTGTACCAGGTGGCCCCGTCCACGGCCACGCCTTCGTGCTCGATGCCGATGGATTCCGCGTTGATGTTCCAGTTGCCGGCGTGCCAGGCGACATCCTTGGTGTGCACCATCTGGGTCACCGCACCGTCGCTGGAGCGGATCACGTAGTGCGCGGACGTGTAGGCCACCGGGTCCTGGAACCACTGCACCGTACCGTCGTAACTGCCCTCGGTGTCGTGGATGACGATGTAGCGCACGTGGTTGCCGTCGGCCGGACGGTTCGCCGGATCGTAGTTGCCGTAGTCGTTGGCGTCGGCGGTGTTGTTCGACGCGTACGCGGCGGGCACGAAGGTGCAGGCGAGATCAGCGGGGCACTCCGCCTGGTCGGCGGCCACCGCGGCACGCCGGGGCGCGGCGATGCGTGGTTGCGCGGCCAGCCGCAGGTGCGAGTCGGCGGCGCCGGTGCGCAGTGTCTCGAAGATGTCGTCGGCGAGCGTCGACGTGCCGGACCCGCCGGACAGTCGCACCACGACGGGGTACCAGTCGGCCAGCGTCGCCGGCCGGACGCCGTCGTGGTGGGCCTCGTCGGCGAGCAGGGCAGCCCCGCCGCGGACATTCTGCGTCCGGTCGGTACGCAGCCGGGAGGCGGGCTGGCCGACCAGGGTCGCCGCCCGGGCCAGCGTGTTGCGGGCGGGGTCGGTGCGTAGCCGGGCCGCTGCCGCTGCTGATCGTGCGCCGCCGCGGCCGCTGGCTTCCACAGCGTCGGGTGAGGTCAAGTGCATCGGCCCGTAGCCGCCCTGGCCGCTGGGCAGCCCACCATGGTCCTGCCAGCCGGTCAGCGCGTACGAGTACGCCAGCAGAAGCGGCTCCGGAACCGCGAACTCGCGGGCCGCCGCGGCGAAGTCGGCCTGCGCCGGTTCGTGGGCAGCCCGGGCGATCGGACCGACCGGTACCGTGGGTTGAGTCTGCGCCGACGCGGTGGCGGCCACGATCGTGCCGGCCACCACCAGCCCGGCGAGCGCGGCCCCGCCGCCCACATACCGATATGCCCTCATGCGCCCTCCACAGTCGACACCGACCCTCTTGATACGGCATTTCGGCCTGCCGCGACGCCCCGTAGAGGGTGACGAACCCAACTGCTGCCCATTCATCCCAGGCTCGACAGCGCGGCAGGGCAACTACCACGAGCCCCCAGGGCAGCCGTCCCCACCGCCGCGGCGTGGGGCCGGTGCGCGCATTGCGCACCGGCCCCGGCCGGGAGGCGTGCCGTCTCGGTCAGAATGTGCTGATCGTCGCTCCGTAGAAGGTGAGCGCCTGCGGCAGGTCGGCGTAGTAGACGGTCGACCCGCACGTGGTGGCGGCCCGGGTGGTACCCGTCGGGCAGGTCACCACGTTGTCCAGCGCGCTGTTGGTGCCCGTGCCACGTACGGTGCCGTCGGCGTTGCCGTAGTACACCGGGCCGCCGCTGTCTCCCTTGCCGACCACGACGCCACCGCTGTCGGCGGAGGCCCGCACCTCGGGAAAGAAGCTGCCGTCGGTCGCTGTGTTGACGGTGACGTTCACCGCACGTACCCGCACCTCGCAGTGCTCACCGGTCCACGATCCCGAGGTGCACACGACCGTGCCGACGACGCTCGCGCTGCTCCCGGTCACCCGCCGGTTGGAGCCGGTACCCGCGTTCCAGGGGCCGACGTAGACGTGACCGTTGGAGGTCACCCCGGTGCCGTGCTGGATGAGAATCGTGTCCCGGCCAGCCTGCTCGTCCGCGGCGGTGCCGATACGCTCACCACCGCCGTCGTTGACGACGTCGCCGTTGTTGAGGCAGTGCGCCGCGGTGATCATCTCGGCGCGCCCGTTGTGTTGGATCGAGAATCCGGTGGTGCAGTTGTAGTACGCGCCGCCGAAGTATGCCGAGCAGTCGTCCTGGCGACCGGTGCACGCGGTCGGAACGGGCTGCGAGCCTGCCTCGACGGTCACCGGAATGCCGCCGATCGCGTCGGCTGCGAAGCTCCGGGCCGTCTGGGGGGTCACCGTCACGGTGACCCCGCTGCCGTCCGCGTCGGGTGCCGACGTCGCCACGCCGGGTCGGGCGGCAACCTGCCGGCTGGCCGCCGTCAGTTCCGCGGCGGAGAACCGGGCCGGCAGCACGTCGATCGGTACCTGCCGGCGCAGGCTCGTGATGAGCTGCCGGATCGCCGCCGGTTGGCTGCCCTTCCAGTACACCTTGAGGCGTCGGCTCTCCGGCCTGGCCACGACGCCGCCGAGGCCAGCTTGCGCCTCCGGGGCCGCGTTGATGCGTTCCGCCGCCGCGATGAGCCGGTTCTGCACCTGGAACAGTTCGGCCCACGACGAGAATCCGGCCGGGGCGCGTCCCGGCCAGGACTTGGACGCGGGTACGCCGGCTCCATCGCCGGGTTTGGCGTGGGCGGCCGCCGGGACGGCGACGCCGATGCCGGCGACGATGCCGACCACTACCAGTGCTCGGCCCGCGCGGGCGAGCAGGCGGCGTGATTGCTTGTGCATGCCTTCCCCCTCAGCATGTTGGCGGGGCGGGCGGGGCGCCCGCCGCCGCACATCCGAGGGTCGACGTGCGTCCTTTAGGTGAGGTTTACGTTCGCTGTACGCCGGCGCCTCCCCCGCGTCGCGGGTCAGCCCGCCTGGGCGGCGGCTCGCAGAGCGCCGAGTTTGGCCCGCACCGCGTCCGCGTCCGGGTGGCCCATCTCATCGAACATGACCACCGCCTGCCACCACGCGGCCCGGGCGGCGGCCGGATTACCCACGTCCCGCTGGACGTCGCCGAGGCTGTGCAGGTCGTCCGCCGCGCTCCAGCGGTCGCCGGTCTTCCGGGCGAGGTCGATGGCGCGGTGGTAGCACCGGATCGCTTGCGGGTACTCGCCGAGCCGGTGATGGGCGTATCCGAGGCTGCCCCACGCCCGCGCCTCCTCGCCACGGTGACCGAGCTCCCGGAGCAGCTCGACGGCCCGCTGGCAGTACTTGAGCGCCTGACGGTAGTCGCCGACCTGGGCGCGGAACCAACCGACGCCGTTCAGCGCCTGCGCCTGCCCAGCCCGGTGGCCGACCGTCTGGAAGAGGGCCAATGCCTGCTCGGCGTGGCGCAGCGCGGGCCGGAACTCGCCCTGTGACTGCGCGACCCAGGCGAGGTTGCCGTGGGTACGCGCCTGGCCGAGGCTGTCGTCGAGCGCACGGAACAGGTTGAGCGCCTGGATGAGGTGTTCCTGCGCCAGGTCGAAGCGGGCCCACCGGATGTTCGCGCCGCCGAGGGACATGTGCATCAGAGCCTGACCGGCCCGGTCCCGCCGGCGGGACGCGGCGGCGAGCCCGGTCTCGTGCGTGGCCGCCCAGTCGTGCACGTGGCCATGCATGTCCAGGAACGGCGACAACGCCCAGGCCAGTTGCCAGGCACGGGTATGCAGTTTGGCGTCGGCGGCACACCGCACCGCGCTCAGCAGCACGGCGTGCTCCGCGGTGAACCATGCCATCGCTTCGTCGGCGTCGCCGAACTCCATCCGGACCGTGCCCGGATCGGGCCGTCGCAGCGCGATCGGGTCGCGGTGCGGAAACAGCAGCATGCTGGCGGCGTGCGCGGTGTGCAGGTAGTGGTCGAGTAGCCGGCGCAGTGCCCGTCCGCCACTGTCGTCCGTGCCCGTACCGTCCGCGCGCGCCTGCTCGCCGGCGTACGCGCGGAGCAGATCGTGGAGGGCGTACCGACCCCGGCCGGGCTCGTCCAGCAGATGCGACTGGATCAGTTCGGCCAGCGGCGCTGCGACCTCGCGGACCGGGACGCCAGCGAGGCTGGCCGCTCCCGCTGTGCCCAGGTCCGGGCCGGGATGCAGGCCCAGCAACCGGAACAGCCGCGCGGCCGGCGGGCTGAGAACCCGGTACGACCACGAGAACACGGCACGGATGTCGGATGCGGCGTCCCCCGCGTTCAACGCATCCAACCCACCGGCCGGGCGCAGCTCAGCGGCCAGCTCGGCGAGCGACGCGCTAGGCCGGGCGACCTCGCGGGCCGCGACGATGCTCAACGCCAGCGGCAGGCCAGCACACCGCGCCACGATCTCGTGTACCGCCTCGGGTTCCGCCGCCACCCGGGCCGCGCCGAGACGCCGGGCGAGCAGGTCGACCGCCTCCGCCGTAGGCAGCGCATCCAGGACGATCCGGTAGGCACCCTCGCGCGCCGCCAGACTGGTGAGCCGGTTGCGACTCGTCACCACGGCGACGCAACCGGACCCGCCCGGAAGCAACGGCCGGACCTGCTCGGCGTCGCCGGCGTTGTCGAGCAGCACGAGCATCCGCCGACCCGCGAGCAGGCTGCGGTACAGGCCGATCTGCGCGGCCAGGTCGGGTGGGGCATGTGCCGGTGCTACGCCGAGTGCGGTGAGGAACCCGCGGATCGCGGCGGCCGGTGTCATCGGATCGCCGGCCGGGTCGAAGCCGCGAAGGTTGACATACAGCTGTCCATCCGGGAAGCGGTCGGCCACCCGGTGCGCCCACCACACGGCCAGGGCGGTCTTGCCGACACCGCCCATACCGTCGATCGCGGAAATGACCATGGTGCCACCGTCCCCGGCCATCTCGTCGAGCAGCGCGGTGAGTGCGGCCAGTTCGGCGCTGCGGCCGGCGAACTGGTGGACCGGTGGCGGAAGCTGGCGCGGTACGACCGGCGGTGCGAGCGGGGCCACCACCTCGGCGGGCGCCGTGGCCGCCGGCTCGATGTCGGTCAGGATCGCCTGGTGCACGCCGGTCAGCTCAGGCCCGGGTTCGACGCCCAACTCGTCGACGAGCAGCCGACGGGTTTCGGCGTAGACCCGCAGTGCGTCGGCCCGCCGGCCGGTCCGGTGCAGGGCGAGCATCAGTAGGCCACGGAGGCGCTCCCGGAACCGATGCTCGGCGGCGAGCGGGGATAGTTGGGCCACCAGGGCGGCCGCGTCTCCCAGCCCGAGCAGCGCCTCGGCCCGGTCCTCCAGCGCGGTCAGGCGCAGTTCGCTCAGACGCATCCGCTGCGCGTCCACGAACGGGCCGATGACCCCGGCGAATGGGCTGCCGTGCCACAACGCCAGCGCCGCGTCCCATCGCTGTACCGCCGGACCCGGCTCGCCGCTACCGGCGAGCCGGGTTGCCGCGCGGAGATGTTCCTCGAACTCGGTCAGATCCAGCTCCGCCGGCTCCAGATGAAGCTGGTAACCGGACCGGCCGCCGACGAGTACCCGGTAGGGCGCGCCGGCCCGCCGCGCCGGCTCCAGCAGGTGACGCAGCCCGCTGATGTAGATGTGTACATTGTTGACCGCGCTCGCCGGCGGGTTCTCGCCCCAGACCGCGTCGACGATCTCATCGCGGGTAACCGACCGGTTGGCCCGCAGGGCGAGCAGCGCGAGCACTGCCTGCCGGCGCGGTGGACCGAGCGCCAGCGGTTGGTCCCCCCGCCAGGCACGAATCGGCCCCAGCACCTCGATGCGCAGGTTCCTGTCCGATATGGCATCCATATTACGATCATTCACCCAGGCCCATGGGTAGGCGCCAGTACAAAAGGGAGACGTTGGATGCGTCCGCCGACTGGCCGAACGGCATGTCGCGGTTTCACCTAAGGTCACTCGCTCCACGACCGTCCCCTATGGACGCGCGGCTCGCGGGGCCACCGGGCCGCGAGCCGGTGAGCGGTGGCGTGAGTTCCGCTACGGCAGCCCGGCATCCAGCGCGAGCTTGACCGCCAGACCCAGTCCGCCGAGGGCGATCAGCACCCGCAGTGGGCCGGCCGGCAGCCGGCGCACCACGGCGGGGCCCACCCAGCCGCCGATCAGCGAACCGACGGCGAGCGCGGCGGCCGCGCTCCAGCGCACCGGGCCGGTGAACGCGAAGATCGCCGACGCGGCGAGGTTGGCGGCGCCTATCGTGGCATTCTTGGCCGCGTTCGTTCGGGCCAACGGCTGATCAGGCAGCAGGAGGGTCAGAACAGCGAGCATGAGGACGCCGGCGGCGGCGCCGAAGTAGCCACCGTACAGGCCGATCGGTGCGACCGCGAGGTACCCCCGAAGCCGCCGTCCGGGCAGCGGGCGGGCCGCGTCACCGGTCGATGGCGCAGGCTCGGTGCCGGTCGATGGCGCAGGCTCGGCGCCGGTCGATGGCGCGGGCTCCCCACCGGGAGGCGCGGCTGGAGCGCGGCGCAGGCGGGGGCCGAGAAGCACCAGTACCGACGCGCCGGCGATCAGTACGGGAACCACCACCTCGAACAGACGCGCCGGGGTACCCAGAAGCAGCAGCGCCCCGGCCGCCCCACCGAGCGCGCTCACCCCGCACAGCCGTAGGACCAGCCTGCCCTGGCCGGCGAGTTCGCTACGGGAGCCGGCAACCGCCCCGACCCCGGTGGCCACGAGCGCGACGGTGTTCGTCACGTTGGCCGCCACCGGCGGAAGTCCGAGCAGGAGCAGCGCCGGATATGACACCAGCGAGGCGAGGCCGACCACGGTACTCAGGACGCCGGCCGCCACTCCGGCACCCACCAGGGCCACAAAGTGGATCATTGCGGCCGGGCGGTGGGTATCGGTTCATGGTTGGGTGCGACGATCACCGCTCGATCGTTCCATAGCACGGTCGTCGTCGAGCCAGACGATCACTGCTCCGACAACTGGCTACTGGCCGTCAACGCGGGGAGCTGACCTTCTCCGCCTCGATCTTCATGATGACGCGAACCTGGTCGCGTCCTCCGAACCACGGGTAGGGGCGGCCGAGGTACTTCTGCGCGAGTTGATCGATATGTTCGGCAGCACCGTGCTCGGTCAGGTCGAGGACCCGGCCGCGAACCGTCATGTAGCGACTCGGATTGGTCGGGTCGGCGATCGCCACCGCGATGCGCGGGTCGCGTCGCACGTTGCGGACCTTCTGGAAGCCCTGAACGGTGTTGATGATGATGTGCTTGCCGTCGGTGTCCACCCATGTCTCGGTGATCTGCGGCGACCCGTCGGGCATGAGTGTCGTGACGAAGCAGATGCTGGGCTGACGAAGGAGGTCGATCAGGTTCTCAGGTAGATCCACGATCTCGACCCTACGTCAGAGACGTGGCCTGACCTGCCGGACGGATGTCGGGGTCCTGGGCATCCCGCCGCCGGCCGACGCGTACTCGGGCACGCCCACGCAGGTGAACAGCAGGCCGTGCAGCGGTTGGCCCAGCAACGCGGGCACGAGGCTGTCGGCGAACGTCATGCCGGAGGCGCTCGCGCCCAGGGCGTACGCGAGCAGGTGCAGCCTGCCCTCGACGATGCCGGCGGCGAGTTGTGCTTCGCGATACTGCCGGTCGTCGAGCGTGGTGATGTCGGTCGCGGCGAGCACGACGAATGCGGCGTCGCGTCCGAGCCCCTGGTCGAGACACCCGCGGTAGAGATCCTCCCGTACGTCGCCCGCGTGCACCGGTGTTGCCAGGTCCGGCCATTGGTACACGCCCGGAGGGAGCCCGTCGACGTGGTGGGCCGCGACCCAGTGCGGTATCGCGATGCCCCGCACGGCCGCGCTGAGTGACGTGGACAGCAGGTTCTCGGGTAGTACGCCGGATGCGTCCATGAGGCGTTGCGACCCACGAGCGAGGACGACGACCTCGACGGGTGCTCCCCCGCGCGACGCGACCTCGACCGGTGCGCCGCGATCCCAGGGCGGCCCGAGGGTGTCCTGGTCGCCGGCCCGCTGCGCGGACGTGACGAGCGGGAACTCGACAGGCGCGGCGTCCACCGCGCCGGTGACGGCCGACCCGGTGGCGACGAGCGCCGGTGTGCCCCCGCCGAGGGCGACCACGGCCACCGGCCACTCGTGGACGCCGTCCGCGCCGACCAGGGCGGCGACCGCCCGATCAGGGAACCGGGTGTACAGCCGCGCCGTGATGCCCGCGGAGTCGGCCGCCGCCAGCAGTTGCGAGAGCATCGTGCCGGCGTCCCAGTAGACATGGCGGTAGCCCCGCTCGCGGTAGCGCCAGCCGGTCCGCCACGGAACGCCCGTGACGACGACCACCGGCGAGTCGCCGCGCGGCGGCGGGCCGACCAGGACGAGGCTGTGCTCCTGCGGGTCGTACCAGTACACGCCGGCCGGCACGGCGCCGTCTTCCGGCGCGGCGAGGTACACCTCCAACGGGAACCGGCCACCGGCGGAGCCCGCGGCACGGAACAGGTAGGTACCGTACGGGCGCTGCGTTGTACGCACCACCCCGGCGGACAGGTGCAGCACCCGGGACAGCTGCGCCAGGCTCAGCTCGGTCCGCGCGATGTTCGCGGTCCCGGCGAGCACGTCGACAGCCGTCGCGGTGGTAGCCGGCAACTCCCGAGGCAGCCGTACCCGCGGCAGCGACTGCCGGTACCTCTTGTAGAACCAGGGGAGGCGGTCGAGATCGTTGACCACCAGGTCGCGCAGGACACGCGGGTCATCGACGGGCGGATCCCACGCGCGGGCCTCGTCGTATGGCCCCATCGACGTGAGCCGGTGCAGTGTCTGCGTCGCCGTCTCCACCCGGGCAGTCTGGCACGACCCACCGAACGAGCCGAAAGCAGCAGATGTTCACCGGCATCTCATCCCGCCCACGACTGCGGGCCGGTCCTGGTTCCGTCGGGGTTGCCATAGTCCGACGCGATCTCCATCGGAGGACCGACCATGAAGCGTACCGTCCGTGCCGGCGCCGTGCTGGCGCTCGCCCTCCTGGTTCTGGCCGCACCCGTCACGACCGGCAGCGCACAGGCGCATGGTCAGGACGCGCACTACTACACCACGAAGACGCCATACACGGCGCAGGAGCGGCTGCGGGACTACCAGCCGGTACCCCATGGTTTCCGTCCTGTCTTCACCGAGAACGTGGCGCGGCACGGCTCGCGGGCGATGTCCGATCCCGATGACGGCGATGCCATCCTCGCCGTGACGCAACGCGCCGAAGCCCAGGGCGCGCTGACCGGGCTCGGCGCGGCCCTCATCCCAGAGGTGCGGACGCTGCTCACCGCCGGTGCGTCGATCGGGTACGGCAACCTGTCCGGCCTCGGCGTGCGGGAACAGCGGGAGACCGCACTGCGCATGGAGGGCCGACTGCCGCGGCTGTTCGCCGACATCGCCGCCCGCCGCGAGCCGATCGAGGTGCAGACCTCCGGTGCGACCAGGACCGTGGCCAGTGCTGACGCCTTCACCAGTGGCCTGACCACCGGCGACCCGGCACTGACCGGGCTGATCCAGGCTCCGGTCACCAACAAGGATCTTCTGTACTTCCACAAACAGCCGCAGAACGCCGACTACCAGGCGTACCTGGACAGCGACCCGGATCTGGCGGCGACGCTCGACCGCATCGACAACCAACCGCGCACCGCGCAGGTGGCCCGGCACGTCGTGTCCCGCCTGTTCACCCCGGGCTTCGTGGCCGGCATGTCCACACCGGAGCAGGTTTCGTTCGCCCGCTCCCTGTACGAGCTGTACAGCGCCGCACCGGACCTGCGCGTCGAGGCACCGCACGTGGATCTCGATCCGTTCCTGCCGGCAACCGACGCCTACTGGTTGGCCTACCTGGACGACGCCGAGGAGTTCTACCAGAGCGGTCCGGCCTTCGCCGGTCGCACCATCACCTACAAGATGGCCGGTGTCCTGCTCGACGACCTGTTCGCCCAGGTCCGCGCCAAAGCAGCCGGAACCAGCGACAAGGGTGCCGTGCTGCGCTTCACGCACGCCGAGGAGATCGAGCCGCTCGCCGTCCTGCTCCACCTGCCGGGCAGCACCAGGCAGGCCAGCCTGGATCAGCCGTACACCTACCAGAACAACCCGTGGCGCGGGGCGTCCGTCGCGCCGATGGGCGCCAACATCCAATGGGACCTGTACGCCAAAGGCGACACCTACCTGGTGCGGATGGTCTACAACGAGAAGGAAACCGCTTTCCCACCGTCCTGCCGCCCGATCGCCAAGGGCAGCTACTTCTACCGGCTGACCGAACTGGACCGCTGCTTCAACCGATAACCCCGAGTTCCCGGACTCGTGGGTCCGACGCTGGCCAGCCGAGGAAGTCTGGATCGCCCGCCGCTGGTCTCCCCCGGCCATGATCGTCACGGCCGTTCACGTGGACGCCGCAGGTTAGCCTGTAAAACATCGAACGTTGCGGGGGCAAAGGAGTGTCGATGGGATGGGCATGGGCGCTTGGCGCGACGGCCGCGATCTTCGCCGCCCTGGCGGTCTTCGACCGCCGCGCGCGCAAGCGGGGTCACCAGCTCCGCGGTTCAACCGGCAAGCACGGCGAGTCGGTCCCTCCCGGTGTCATCTCGGGAGTCGACCCCGACTCGTCGAGCAGCGGGTCGGGCGGGTAGGCGACCGCGGCAAGCCGGCTCACCGGACCCGGCGGCGGGTCCCTTTCTCTTGGCTTGGGTAGTGGACCGTCGAACGCCAACGCGCGGCCGGGTCGCGCATTGCGGCCACGAGCACGCAGGTCACACCGACCAGGATGCCCGACCATCGCAGGTGCGCCGGAGTCCACTGGGGACCAGGTCCGACCAGCATCGGCGCCGGTGAGATCGACGCCGCCGGCAACAGCGACGCCAGCAGCGCGGGCGTAGTGATGATGCCGGGTTGCTCGACTCCGCGGCGACGGCCCCAGGCGGCGACAGCCCAGACCACGGTGAGGGCGGCGGCGAGCTCGACCGTGAGGCCGAGGCCGAGGACCCACCGATCGGTGGCCGGTGCGGAGGGAAGGAGGTAGCCGAGCATTGCTGTCCACGGTGGAACGACAACGGCCACGGCACAGCCGATGCGCAGCCAGAGCCGGCGGGCCAGACCGTACGGGCTGGCCTGCAGCGTGACCGCCGCACCATCGTCGAGCACGTACCCGCTGCCCAGCGCCAGCAGCAGGCCCAGCGTGCGCAGGTCTCCGAGCACGTCGTCGGTGCCGTCGCGCCGGGTCACCAGAAGGACCACGACGGCGACCGCGGCCGGCCCGAACGGGGCCAGGCGCAGGCTGCGCAGCAGGTGACCGCGGCGGACGAGCTCCCACGCCACGGATGACGTCATGACAGCTGGAGCCAGCCGAGGGCGAGGGTGGCGGCCAGGAGCGGCCCGCCGACCAGGGCCAACCGGGTCCACTGGGTGCGGTCGCGGTAGACGGCCGCCACGGCGGCGCAGGCGCAGAGCCCGAACAGGTACCCGGCGTGCAGCCACGGATCGCCCGGGACCAGCGCCGGCCGCGCCTCCTCGAACGCCGTTGAGGTCGACCACCACATCCACCAGCTGCCGGAGTCGAACCGCCGGAACACGACGGACGCGCCCAGCGTCGAGGCGACGAAGGTGATCAGCGCGCCGCCCGTGAAGGGCAGCCAGCGGGCGCCGAGCACGCCGAGCAGCCCGGCGCCGGCGAGGATGAACGGCAGCTGGGCGAGCTCGCCGGCGCTCAGCACGGCATTGGGCGGGATGTCGTTGACGCTGTCGATGAGCGCCATGGCACCCGCCGCGATGGCGCCGACCGCGGCCAGGGGCAGAGCGATGCCGAGGCACATGGCCCAGGTCCTGCGCGTGTCGGCCGTCGGCGTGACGTTCAGCATCTCCACGGCCCGGCTGCGGCGCGCACTGCTGGCGACCAGGTTCGCCGCGAAGAGGACGATCAGGGGCGCGAAGAACGCGACGGCGGTGAAGATGGTGCCGTACCAGTAGCCGGCGTTGCGGCCGTTGCTGGCCCCGTCGAGGCTGGCGGTCACGACGACGACGGGGGGTACCAGCCACAGCACGGGATGCCGGAAGAGGTGCCGGATCTCCTTGTCGATCAGCGGCACCAGGCCGCGGGACCCGGCCGTACCCGGGTCGGTGACGGTGTCCATAGCGGTCATGAGTGGGTGGCCTCCAGCACCGGTTCGCCCATGAGCAGGAGGTACGCGTCCTCCAGCGTCGGTGGGATCAGCTCGGCGCCGGCGGGTGGGTCGCCCACGTTGCGGTAGACGCCGTCACCGGTACGCCACGCCGCGAGCGCGGCCAGCGAGCGCTGGGTGTCCGTCCACACCCGACCCGCGGCCTGCGCGGTCAACTCGGCGGGGGTGCCGGTGAACCGGGCGCGGCCCTGGTGGATCACGGCGATCCGGGCGCACAGGGCGGTGATGTCCTCGGTCTGGTGGCTGGACATGACCACCGTGCGCCCCTCGCCGGCGTGCGAGATCATCTCCCGGAACCGCAGCCGCTGCTCGGGATCGAGACCGACCGTAGGCTCGTCCAGGACGAGCAGGTCGGGATCCCCCAGCAGGGCCTGGGCCAACCCGACCCGCCGGCGCATCCCGCCGGAGAGGGCCCGGATCCGCTTGGCGCTGACGGACTCCAGCCCGGCCAGCGCGATGACCCGACGGACCTCGTCATGCCGGGCCCGCCGGTCGGTCATCTCCTTGAGAATCGCCACATAGTCGATGAACTCGAAGACCGTGAAACCCCGCTGGAAACCGGCATCCTGCGGCAGGTAGCCCAGCCGTTCACGGATCCGCGTACGGTCGTCGGGGCGCGACGGGTCGCGGCCCAGCAGGGTCACCGTGCCCCGGTCCGGCGCCAGTACGGTGGCGATGATCCGGAGCAGAGTCGTCTTTCCCGCCCCGTTCGGTCCGAGCAGCCCGGTCACCCCCGGGCCGGCTTCGAGATCGATGCTGTCCAGCGCCGTCGTACGACCGAAGGACTTTGTCGCGCCATGCACGCGTACCGTGGTCATGCGCTTCTCCCCAGCTTGATCGTGATGGTGTTGCGGGTGACGGCGAGCCAGGTGCCGCCGCCGATGGCCAGGGCGAGCCAGCAGACCTGGGCGCCGACGCCGAAGGCGAGGTCGAGGCGACCGGCGATGGTGGTCGGGGCAGTCACCAGCACCCACGCCGTGGCCACGACGCCGACCGCGACGACAGGCGTCATCCGGCTGGTCAGAGCCAGCGCGGCGCAGGTGAGCCCGGTGGTGGGCAGGAGCCAGGCGGCGGCCAGCCAATGCGAGCCCGGCAGCGCTAGCCCGGCCACGGCCACGATCGGCACGGTGACCGCCAAGACCGCGGCTGTCCGGATCAGCAGCAATCGCAGCCCTGAGTATGGCGCGGCCAGCCCGATTTCCCGGGTCGGGTCGAGGCCGCCCGCGAAGGCCACCGCGACACCCGCCAGCGGCCCGAGTGGGGCGACCACGAGAAACATCGCCAGGTTGCGCTCATCGACCTGAGCCGCCCAAGCCGCGAGCGCGAGTACGCCCGCGACCGCCAGCAACCACGGCCCCCGCAACGTCGGCGTCGCGACCACGAGGCGCGCTGTCGCCTCGCCGACGCCGAGCCGGACCAGCATCCGTTCGGGCCCGCTCCGCCGGGGTGCGTCGACCCGGTCGACCACCTCATGCCAGATCGCCTCCACCCGCCGAGGATCCACATAGGACGAGATCGCGCCCCGGCAGGTGGCGCATTTCATCAGGTGCGCCTCGGCGGACGCGGCCAGATACGGCGGGACAGCCCCCTGCGCGTACCGGCGGATCGCCTCCGGATCCAGATGCCATCCGGTCATCCCAACCTCCCCGTCATGCCAACCGCTCCCGTAACAGGGCGCGGGCGCGCATCATCCGTGTCTTGACGGTGCCGGGCGGGATGCCCAGCAACTGGGCGGCCTCCCGGGTCGTCAGTCCATCCAGGACGGTCGCCTGTACGACGGCCCGTAGCTCCGGTGACAGGCTCGCCAGGGCCGCACCCACGTCGCCGTACTGGACGGCGAGCAGCACGTGCTCCTCGGCTGACGTCTCGACGCCGGCGAACTCCATCAGCTCATCGGCCGGCGGCCGGCTACGCCGCAGCGCGTCGACCAGACGGCGGATGCCGATTCCCCAGATCCACGCGGCCACCTCGCCCCGGCGGTCCCACTGCCCGGCCGACCGCCAGACCGCCACGAACGTGTCCTGCACGACCTCATCGACGAGTTCCGGCGACGAGCACCGCCGCCCGAGCCGCACCAGCAGCCACGGCAGGTGCCGCCGATACAGCTCGGCAAACGCCTCCCGGTCACCCTCCGTCACCGCCGCGAGAAGCTCGGAATCCTCCCGCGGATCCGGTGGTCGCGTCAGCATGCTCGTCCTCCCGGCACCCGCAGGTCAACGAGGTACAGGGTCACATGCCCGGCGACGCACGGCGAGCCTCCGAAGGCCGGGTGGCCTCCGGAAACGGAGAGCAGGTTCGCACTCGGGCCGCGGGCCCACGGGGCCTGACGACTGAGGTAGCTCCCATCCACGCCCTGTTCGTCGTACCGAGCGGGGCGAGCGGTTCACCGGGACCGGTTCGAATAGCGATGGTCCGGACGCGAACTGGCGCCGGGCTCGACAGCCCGGCGCCAGTTCCACCCCGGATCTACTGATGTACGGCGTACACGCAGTGCCGCGCGACCCAGCCCTTCGCCTTGCTCGACGTGGCGACCGGGATCCAGTCGCTGTACTTCGGCGTCGTGCTGGAGCAGCGGTACGATCCGCCCTTCGTCGCGGCGCCGCAGTCGCTCGTCTGGTTCCAGCACCAGGCGCCCTGACCGGCCTTGACCGTCTGGAGCGGCTTGCCGGTCGCGCTGTGCGTCGCCCGGATGTTGAACGAGCCCAGCCGGCCCTTGACGTACCAGTGTGCCGCGGCCGGAGTCACGCCCTCGTCCGCCTGCATGACGATCGGCGTGTAGCCGACGACGGGAGTCTGGTCGCCGACCGTGGCGGCGGAGGCGGTGCCGCTGCTCAGCGCGAGACCGCCGACCATGGCCAGGCCGCCGGCCAGGAGGGCGGCAGCGCGTCCGATGTTCTTCATCGGATACCCCTTTCTCTTGGGTTGTGCCGCCTCCATCCGTCCCCTGCGACCGGATGGCCAGCGGCTCGTCGAGCTTGCGACGGGCCGCGTAAGTGGCGCTGTCATGCCGCTTTAGCGGCCGGTCAACAGCCGGTCGACGCGGTCCTGGCCACGGTCGTCCGCCCGTACCGGTACAACTTTCGACCCCCGTTTCCGATAAGGTTGGGCAAGGCACACACGACGGGGGAAATGGTGTGTCCGCACCATTGGGCGAGATCCGATACGCACTGCTCGGTCCGGTGACGGCCTGGCGGGACGGGCATGAGCTCGACCTTGGCTGGGCCAAGCAGCAGACCGTGCTGATCACGCTCCTCCTGGAGCTGGACAGGCCGGTGCCGGTCAGCGCGATCATCGACGCGGTCTGGGGCGAAAGTCCGCCGCGCGATGCCCGCAACGCGGTGCAGACCTACGTCAGCCGGCTACGCCGGGTCCTCCAGCCCGGGGTGGCCGCCGACGACGTCGCGGCGGTGCTGCTGTCCACCGACAACGGGTACCGGGCACGCGGCGACCCGGCGCAGCTGGACGTCGTGGTCTTCGAGCGGCACCTCACCGCGGCGGAGGATCATCACGCTCGGGGCGACCTTCCGGCAGCCGCGGCAGCGGCGGAGGCCGCGCTGGCCCTGTGGCGCGGCGAGCCGCTCGCCGGGCTGGACGGGCCACTCGTCGAGGCCGAGCGCCGGCGGCTGGGAGAACGCCGGCTGGCCGCCCTGGAGCTGCGCGCCGGGGCCCGGCTGGAGCTGGGCTACCAGCGCGAGGCGATCGCCGACCTGACCCAGCTGGTCGCCGGGTTCCCGTCGCACGAACGGTTCCGGGCCATGCTGATGCTTGCCCTGTACCGGTCGGGTCGCCAGGCCGATGCCCTGGAGGTGTACCACGACGCGCGCCGGCACCTGGCCGACGAGCTGGGCATCGATCCCGGCGCCGAGCTACGCGAACGGTACGAACGGATCGTGCGCGCCGATGCCGGGCTTCTGCCCCAACCGAAGAAGCCGGCCGGACACCGCAACGACCTGCCCCGCGACATCGCCGACTTCACCGGCCGCCAGGAGGAGATGCGGCAGCTGCTGGCCGGGATCGCCGACGGTGGGCCGGAGGCGACCGCGGTGGTCGTGGCGGCCGTCGACGGGATGGCCGGCACCGGTAAGACCACCATCGCCGTGCACTGCGCGTACCAGCTGATCGACCGGTACCCCGACGGTCAGCTGTTCATCGACCTGCACGGCAACAGTGCCGACCAGGCGAGCACCGATCCCCTGGCCGCGCTGGGCACGCTGTTGCGCGCACTGAACGTGGACGGCGCGCGGATTCCGGCCGACCTGGACGGCCGCGCCGCGCTGTGGCGGGCCGAGCTGGCCGACCGCCGAGTCCTGCTGGTGCTCGACGACGCGGCCGACGCGGCTCAGGTCCGCCACCTGCTGCCCGGCGCGCCGGGGTGCCTCGCGTTGATCACCAGCCGGCGGCAACTGCTCGACCTGGAGGCGGCCCGCGTCCTGTCGCTGGACGTACTGCCGCACCGGGACGCCGTCACCCTGTTCACCGGCATCGTCGGCGCACGGCGCGCCACGGCCGAGGCCGATGCCGTCGACGAGGTGGTACGGCTGTGCGGCCACCTTCCGCTGGCGCTGCGGATCGCGGCGGCCCGGCTGCGCACCCGCCCGGCGTGGCCCGTGCGGTACCTGGCCGACCGGCTCGCCCGGGGGCGGGCGCGACTGGCCGAGCTGTCGGTCGGCGACCGCAACGTCGCCACCGCGTTCGCCCTGTCGTACCAGAACCTCACGCCCGAGCAGCAGCGCATGTTCCGCCTGCTCGGTCTCCATCCCGGTCCCGATTTCGACGCCCACGTGGCGGCGGCCCTGGCCGGCCTCGACCCCGGTCGGGGTGACGAACTCCTGGAAGGCCTGGTGGACGTCCACCTGCTCGACCAGCCGACACCACGCCGGTACCGCTTCCACGAGCTGGTCGGCCATCACGCCCGCGGCATTGTCCAGGACGAGGAGCCCGAGACGTGCCGGCAGGAGTCCGTGCGCCGACTCCTGGACTACTACCTTCACACCGCATACCTGGCCGACCGGTTGATGTACCCGCACCGGCCGCCGATCGCGCTGGATCCGTCCATAGCCGGTGACGACGCCGATCCATGGGCCGACGAACCCGACGAACCCACCGTGCTCGCCTGGTTCGACACCGAGTTCGCCGGCCTGCTCGGCGCGCAGCGACTCGCGGTCGAGCAGGGGCACCGCACCCACGTGTGGCAGCTCGCCTGGGCGATGACCGGGTACTGCACGCGGCGCGGGTACTTCCAGCGTTACCGAGCATTGTGGACGGACGGGCTCGCGGCGGCCGACCGCCTGGGCGATCCGGTCGCGCAGGCGAACGCGCACAGGTTCCTGGCACACGCCTTCGTCATGCTGCGCGACCTGGACGCGGCGCTGCCGCATGCCCGCCAGGCTCTCGCCCTCACCGAGCGGATCGGTGACCTTCCCAACCAGGGCCATGTCCGGTACACGCTGGCGATGCTCGCGGCGCGGCAGGGCGACGACAGGTGGGCGCTCGACCATGCCCTCGCCGCGCTGGACCTCTTTCAGACCCTGGACAATGAGGTCTGGTTGGCCGACGCCCTCAACACGGCGGGTTGGTATCACGCCTGCCTCGACCACCACGCCGAAGCCCGCGAGTGCTGCGAGCAGGCCCTTGAGCTGCACCGCAAGCACGACGACCGGGACGGCGAGGCGTCCACCCTGGACAGTCTCGGCTACATCGCGCTGCGGGCCGGTGCGCCGGCCCGCGCCGTCGACTACTACGGCGACGCGCTGGCGCTGCGCCGGGATCTGGGCCAGACCTACGACGAGGCGGACAACCTGGTCATGCTCGGCGACGCGCATGCCGCGCTGGGCGACCGGGAGAGCGCGGAGGCGGTCCTGCGCGAGGCGCTCGATCTGTACCGCTCCCAGCGGCGTACGACCGAAGCCGACCGGACCGAGCAGAGGCTTGCATCCGGGGAGGACCCGCACTAACGTACAACCAAATGGTTGTAGATGAAGTGGACGAGGCGGACACCGACCGCATCTTCCACGCCCTGGCAGACGCCACCCGGCGCGACATCCTCGCCCGGGTGATCCGCGCGGAGCAGTCCGTGTCGGCACTCGCCCGGCACTACCCGATGAGTTTCGCGGCGGTGCAGAAGCACGTCGCGGTGCTGGAACGGGCCGCGCTGGTCGGAAAGGTCCGGCACGGTCGGGAGCAGGTCGTGCACGCCGAGGTGACCGCGTTGCGCCGGGCGGCCCGGCTGCTCGACGGGTACGAGCAGCTCTGGCGGCACCGCGTGCGGGGCATCGAACGGATCCTGGCCGAAGAGCAGGAAGGGAAATGAGCACATGACCGTGGTCAGCACGCACAAAGACGCCGAAGCGTTGACTCTCACGTTCGTCGCCGAGTTCGACGCCGGCGTCGAGCGGGTCTGGCAGGTGTGGCAGGACCCCCGCCAACTGGAGCGCTGGCGGGCCCGCCGACGTGGCCGGCCACGTTCGAGCGGCACGACTTCGTCGTCGGCGGCGAGTCCCGCTACTACATGACCGGCCCCGAGGGGCAGAAGGCGCACGGCTGGTGGACCGTGACCGCCATCGAGGCGCCGCACCGGCTGGAGTTCGACGACGGTTTCTCCGGTGACGACGGCGAACCGCTGGATCGTGCGGACACCAGCCACGCCGTCGTGTCGATCGACGCCGTCGGCCGCAGCACCCGCATGACGACCGTCACGACGTTCGCCAGCCCCGAGCAACTGGAGAAGCTGCTGGCCATGGGCATGGAGGAGGGCATGCGCCTCGCGATGGGCCAGATCGACGGCATCCTCGCCGAGGCGCCACGCTGACTTGTTACCGTCGCCGGATGGCGTTGCGGTTCATGACCTTCAACATCCAGCACGGCATGGGCGGGGACGGCCGGGTCGATCTGGCCCGGACCGGCCAGGTCATCCGGGAGGCCGGCGCGGACGTGGTCGGCCTCCAGGAGGTCGATCGCCATTACGGCACCCGCAGCGGCTTCGCCGACCAGGCCGGCTGGCTGGCGGACCACCTCGGCATGCATGTCGCGTACGGCGCGGCCCAGGACCACGCACCGGCCAGGCCCGGCGGCGACCGGCGCCAGTACGGGAACGCGATCCTGTCCGCCTTTCCCATCGCCGACCGGCAGAACATCCACCTGCCCCGGTCCGGCCGGCACGAGCCGCGCGGCCTGCTCCGGGCCCGGATCGCCGTCGACGGTGTCTCGTGGCACGTGTACGCGACGCACCTGCAACACGACGACCCCGCCGAACGGCTCATCCAGGCCCGGGCGGCCGGGCACCTCCTCGGCACGCCGGAGCGCACCGTCCTCTTGGGCGACCTCAACGCGCAGCCCACCACGCCGGAGGTACGTGCCCTGACCGACGTCCTCGTCGACACCTGGGAGGCGGCCGGCGACGGCCCCGGTCACACGTCGGCGAGCCCGACCCCGAGCCAGCGGATCGACTACGTCCTCCACTCGCCGGACCTGCGGATATCCGCCGCGATGGTGCTCACGTCGACATTGGCCGGCATCGCCTCCGACCACCTGCCGGTCGTCGCCGACCTCGAATCGCTATGACGCGGCGATCGCGGCGCCGGGGGCCATGTCGGTGATGCTCTGGAACAGGACCTCACGCAATCCGATGGCGTCTTTGCGCAGCGTCACCGGAGCGGCAGCCGATTGGTGGGTCATGGCGACCTTACTCACTGATCAAGTCCAGCGTGAGCCGACCGTACATCGTGAACGGTCCATTGGAAAGTCCACGATCGCCCGAGTGTGCCGGGATCGATCCGTGTGGAAAATCGATCGATAGGGTACTCGCCGAATACGCGACAACACGAAAGGTAACGATCGATCGCCTCAATGGAGAGATGAGCCGATGTCCTCTGGACCCGCGCACGCCCGACGCGGCCCCACCGCGACCCGCGTTGTCGCCCTGGTCGGCGCCGTCCTGCTCATCCTCGTGCTGCTGCTGCTCCTGGCGTACTACCTCGGGAACACTCGCAACAACAACGGCGCCCCCGGCGCGCGTCGCTCGACGCCGGCGCCCGGTGCCTCGGCAGCGAGCCGATCGCCGTCGCCGCCCGCCCCCTCGGAGCGACTGGAAACCCCGCCGTTGATCCCGACCGGCAGCCCCGGCGCCGGGCAGGGCGGATCCGAGCCGGGGCGGCCCGGCGAGGCCGGTCCCAGTACGACCGGCGTACCCCCGTCGACGCCCGCCAGCACACGACCGCCGGGCACCGGCGGGGCCGGACCGCCCGGCGCGGGCGGGTCGGGATCGCCCGGCGCCGCGGATTCGCGGCAACCCGGCGTCCGTCCCACGCCGAGCGGCGCCCCGCACACCGGCGGCGGCAGCGGCCCCGGCGTTCGCAGCCCGTTCCTGCTGGCCGCCGGCGTCCTGCTGCTGTTCGCCGCGGGTGTGCTGCTGCTGTACCGGGTGTGGCCGTCCGACCTGCGGCGCTGACGGCGATGGGGTCTGAAGGCGATGGGGTCTGAAGGCGATGGGGTCTGAAGGCGATGGATGGCGGTCTGAAGGCGATGGTGGTCTCCCGGCGACGGCTCGCCCTCGACGCGTTGACCGCCCTGCTCGCGGCCGGTGGCGTGATCCTCGTGGTGATCGGCGGTAGCGTCCCGGCGCAGCATCCGCGCCGCGCGGCCGCCGTGGCGGCGCCGCCAGGTCCGCCCGCGCCGACCCGGGCGCCCGCCAGTGACCTGCCCATTCGCGCCGGGCCGGCGCCGCTGCACCGGTCCGAACCGGTGCACCTCGACATCCCGGCGATCGGGGTCAGCACGCCGCTGATGGCGCTCGGCCTCAACCCCGACGGCACCATCGCCGTGCCACCGCTGCGCCGTGGCGCGCCGGCCGGCTGGTACCGGTACCTGGTGACACCGGGTGAGGTCGGTCCCGCCGTGATCCTCGGCCACGTCGACACCGCGCGTGACGGGCCGGCCGTCTTCTACCGGCTCTCGGAGCTACGCCCGGGCGACACCGTGACGGTACGCCGGGCCGACGGCAGGACCGCGGTCTTCACGGTCAGCCACGTCGCCCAGTACCCGAAGCTGGCGTTCCCGGCGGACGAGGTCTACGGTGCCGTCGATCATCCGGCGCTCCGGTTGATCACGTGCGGCGGCAGCTTCGACCCTGTCCACCGGCAGTACCGGGGCAACGTCGTGGTGTATGCCGAGTTCAGTGGTTAGCGGCCCTGGAGCCGCTTCACGTTGTCGCCGAACGTCCAGTTCTTCGACCCGTCCCAGTTGATCGACCAGGTCATCAGGCCCTTGAGGCTGCTCTTCCAGGCCTGCGAGACCAGCGACGTCGACATGTACCCGCCGCCGGCGCCCGGCTGCGCGGGCAGCCCCGGCACCTGCTTGTCGTACGGCACCCGGATCGTGGTGCCCTGCACGACCAGGCCGCTGCCCAGGCAGTCGGTCTGGACGGTGAAGCCCTGCACCGTGCCGGCCTGGTACGAGTCGCCGTGGCAGCCGTACATGCTGCCGTTGTAGTACTGCATGTTCAGCCACCAGAGCCGGCCGTTGTCCGCGTACTTCTTCACGATCGGCAGGTAGGCGCCCCAGATCGACCCGTACGTGACGCTGCCACCGGTGACGTACGCCGTCTCGGGGGCCATGGTCAGGCCGAAGTTCGACGGCATCTGGCCGAGCACCCCGTCGATGATGCGGATGAGGTTCGACTGCGAGGTGGACAGCGTGTTGATGTTGCCGCTGCCGGTCAGGCCGGTCTCGATGTCGATGTCGATGCCGTCGAAGTTGTACTTCTTCAGGATCGGCACGATCGTCGAGACGAACTTGTTGGCGACCGCGGTGGAACCGAGGTCGATGCCGGCCGCCGCGCCGCCGATCGACATGAGGATCGTGGCGCCGGCCGCCTTGGCCTGGCACATCTCGGCCGGGGTGGCGACCTTCACGCCGGCGTCCATGCCGTCCTGCCAGAGCACCGTGCCGTCGGAGCGGATCACCGGGAACGCCGCGTTGATCACGTTGTAGCCATGCGACCGGATCTGCGAGTTGGTGATCGGCGTCCAGCCGAACGGCGGGTGCACGCCGTTGGACGAGCCGTCCCAGTTCTCCCAGTACCCTTGCAGGACCTTGCCGGACGGCCGGGACTTGACCGCGCAGGCGGTGCCGCCGCCGGGCGGTGGTGAGGTCGTGGGCGGCTGGGTGGTGGGCGGTGCCGTCGTGGGTGGTGGCGCCGTCGTCGGCGGAGCCGTCGTGGGCGGCGGGTTGGTCGGGCCGCCGCCGGAGCAGGCGCCGAGGTCCTTCCACAGCGCCGGGGTCGCGGCGGGGTTCCATCCGGCGCCGGCTGGCGGCGTGTGCGCCACGAGAGCCTCGTACGTGTGGCCGTTGTAGGTCACCCGGGAGCCGACCTGGTAGCTGGTGCCCTCGGCCCACTGCGGGGCGGTGCAGGCGGCGGCCGGCGCGACCGCTGCTGCTCCGATCAGAGCCGCGCCGCTGCTGGGCGCCAGCACGATTCCGATCAGGACGGCCGTCACGGCTCCGATTGCCAGCGCGATCATCTGACGTCGAGGTCTCATGGCAACCTCCAAGCTCACCGAGGGTTCACCGGGGGCCACGAGCGTATCAGTAAAGTTTCTTCAATGTAAGTCTGTCGATGCCTGGACGGCAGCCGGGCTCACTCGCTGGGCATCACTATCCAGAGCGCGATGTAGATCACGAACTGCGGCCCGGGCAGCAGGCAGGACAGGACGAACAGCAACCGGACCACTCCGGGTGACATGTTGAATCGACGGGCCAAACCAGCGCAGACACCGGCGATCCAGCGATCGCCCCGCGGGCGCGTCAACGTGGTCATGCCGGCCACCTCCATTCCCAGACTTCTCCGAGCGTATGCCGCTGCCCGGTCGCCCGCACGATGAGCCACTTACCCGCCAGTAGGATCCAGAATCCACATAGGACTATTGGACGTCTTAACCAGGTGTAACTAGCCGAACGCAATAGAGCACATTGGCTCGTTTGGATGACTCGCCGACCCTTGGGTACCGGCGTAGAGTCGGCCACCGAAGCGAACCGCTGGCCGTTCCACCCCGTAACGGCTATCCCCGGCGGTCATCAGCCGGCGGTCGGGCATCAGCCGTGATCGGTGCGGACCGTCCGGCGGCCCAACCGACTAGGTATCCGGTGGACACGATGCAGTTTTCGACGCACAGTCCCGTCGCTCGGCACAGGCTGGCCGCGATCTCGTGCGCGGCCGCGTGCGCCCTGCTGCTCGCTGGGTGTTCGGCCACGGCCCGGCACGACGCCCGCGCGACCGGGCACGAGGACCGTGCCGGATCGGCCGCCGGCACCCATCAGGACATGCCCGGCGCCGCCCCGGCCGCTCCCGCCGCGGCTCCCCTGCCCCCGGCCGACCTGGCCCTGCGGCTGGAGTCGTTGCTGGGTCAACACTCGATGCTGGCCTCGGACATGATGCGCGGCCGGATCCGCGGGAACGACGACTTCGCCCAGGCGGCGAACGCCGCGCTCGGCAAGAACACGGACGCGATGGTCAACCTGGTGTCGGCCAACTTCGGCGCACCGGCGGCGAACCAGTTCCGGACACAGTGGAGCGCGCACGTGGCGGCCCTGTTCACGTACGCGCAGGGACTGGCCGAGCACTCGGACACACTGCGCGACCAGGCGAAGGCCTCCCTGGTGACGTTCGAGCGCGACCTGGCCGGCTTCTTCGCCACCGCGTCCCAGGGCCGGCTGAACCGCGATGCCGCCCAGGCAGCCGTACTGATGCACGTCGACCACCTGTTGCAGCAGGCAGACGCGTACGCGGCGCAGGACTACGCGACGTCCGACCGGATCTACCACGAGGGCTACGTGCACACGTACGACCTGGGCGGGACGTTGGCCGGCGCCCTCCTTTCGCCCGACCAGGCACGCGCCCTCAACGCGCCCACCTGGCGGCTGCGGTCGGAGTTGACCAAGCTGCTCGGCGAGCACGTGGTCCTGGTCGTCGACGCGACCCGGTCGAGCGTGATGAACGCGTCGGACTTCAAGGCCGCCGCGGACGCGCTCAACGGCAACACCATGGATCTGGCCGGCGCCATGGACACCCTGTTCGGCAAGGCCGCCGCGACGAGCTTCCAGTCACTGTGGGCCGACCACGTGGACAACATCATGGCGTACACGGCGGCCGTCGTCTCGCACGACGACAAGGCCCGGGACGCCGCGCTCGCCAAGCTCAAGGGCTTCGAGGGCCAGCTCGCGTCCTTCCTGGACACCGCGACCCAGCGCCGGCTCAACTCCGCGAGCGTGGCGAGCGCCCTGGTCATGCACGACAGCATGCTGCTCAAGCAGGCGGACGCCTTCGCGGCCAAGCAGTACCAGCAGGCGCATGACATCGCCGACTCCACCTACTCGAGCATGTTCGATCTCGCCGGCACGCTCGCCAACGGGTTCGGTGCCACCGTCGCGGCCCGGCTGCCCGCAGGCGGCGCCGAGACCGGCCTGGGCGGCATGGCCGGCGTGCCGGGGCGGTGATATGTCCGCAGGCCGACTGGTGCTGATCGCGGCGCTCGCGTTGGTGCTGGTCACGGTACCGTCAGGGTCGGAGGCGTCGGAGCGCAGCGGCACGGCACAGGTCGCCGGAGCGGCGCTCGACGCGCCGGTGAAGACAACTGTGTCCTCCAAGGCGCCTGGACCTTCGGTCGGCGCAGGTCAAGACCCGGTGGCGGGCTCGTTCCGGTCCCCCCGCTCGTTCGACGAGATCGCGGCGCCGGTCCGGCTGCGGATCCCGGCGATCCACGTGGACAGTCGACTCGACCTGCTCGGCCGCCAGCCGGACGGCACGATCGCGGTGCCGGCCAGCGCGACGGTCGCCGGCTGGTACGACGAGGGGCCGCGCCCGGGGCAGCCCGGCCCGGCCGTGATCCTCGGTCATGTCGATTCGCGCAAGGGCCCTGGTGTTTTCTTCCGGCTGGTCGAGTTGAAACCGGGGGCCCTCGTGTACGTCGACCGCGCCGACGGTACGAGCGTCGCTTTTCAGGTACAGAAGGTGTCCCAGGTGCCGAAGACCAGCTTCCCGACAGATCTGGTGTATTCCCCCACGCTGGAACCATCGCTCCAACTCGTAACCTGTGGAGGCAGCTTCGACAACCATGCGAGGAGCTACCGCGACAATGTCATCGCATACACGAGCCCGGCATGACCGCCGCGTGATCCGTGCCGGCACGCTCGTTCTCGTGGTGCTCGCGGTAGTGGGGCTGACCGCCACGGGGGCGGGTGCGGTGCCGACCAGTGCCGCCGCGGTGCCACTGCCCGACGTCGCGGTCCTGCCCAAGGCCGATCCGCAGGTGTCGATTGTGATCAACGTCGGCGGCGGCACGCAGCCGGTGAAGCAGGAACTGGTTTCCGTGGTGGTCGGCGGTGCCCGGCAGCCGGCGACGGTCATGCCGCTCATGTCGGATCAGCTGGCCGTCGGGATCGTGGTCGACGCCTCCGCGGCCGGCGCCGACCAGCTCCAGTCGTGGCTCGGCGGTGCGGCCCGGTTCGTCCTCGAGGCGCCGCCCGGGGCCCGCACCGCCCTCGTCGCGGACACGTCGCCGCCCCGGGTCCTCGCCCCCTTGCAGCCGGGACCGGTGGATCTGGTCCGGGCGATCAGCGGAGTGCAGGCACGCGGCCAGCGGCAGACCGCGGACGCGCTGTCCCTCGCCATCCGCCAGCTGCCACCGTCGGCGACCGACCCGCGTGTGGTCATCCTGTACACGACGGCACCCGACGCCGGCGGTGAGCCGGCCGCACAGCTCGCCGCCCGCCTGGCCAAGGCACATGTACTCCTGGTCGTGGCCAGCACGGCGCCGGACACCCAGTACTGGTCGACCGCCGCGCGCGCCACGGGTGGATTCCTCGCGCCGGCCGGCCCGTCCGCGGTCGTCCCGGCACTGGATCAGATCGCGACGATGCTCCGGACCCGGTACCTGGTCAGGTTTCCGACCCCGGACCAGCGCCCGTCGCACGCGTTCGTCCGGGTCGACCTCCCGGACGTGGCGATGGCCGCCGACGTGGTCGTGCCCGGTTCGGGCGGGCCGGCCGACGACCAGCCGGCGGGCCGGTCCGGCAACGGGTCCGCGGTGCGCACGAGCGTGACGCTGTGGGCGGCGGTGCTCGGAGCGAGCGTATTGATCCTGGTCGCGGCCGGGATCCGGCGGGGTGTCAGTCGTCGCCGTCCTCAAGGGTGATGCCCAGCCCGGTGGCCAGGGTGTGCGCGAGCGCGATCAGGTTGTGCCCTTCGAGGACCGCGCCGCGCATGCTGGTGATGCCGTCGATGTCGACCAGCTCGCACCGGGTGAACCGGGTGCCGCCCAGGTTGGCGTGCGAGAACTGCGCCCCGGCGAACTCGCAGTTGACGAACCGGGCCCGGGTCAGGTTGGCGTTGGTGAAGTCGGCCCGGACCAGGTTGCAGTCGGTGAACACGACGTCGGTCAGCTTCGAGAACCGGAACGTCGACAGGTCCAGCCGGCAGTCCTGGAACGCCACGTCCCGCAGCGCCCCGTTGATCCATTGAAATCCGGTCATCCGGGACACCGACACCTGTACCCGGCGCAGTGACGCGTCGCCGGCCCGTACATTGGCGAGGTTGCAGGTCTCGAACCGGCAGTCCACGAACGCGCCCTTGTCCAGCACGCAGTCGCCCAGGTCGCTGCCCTTGAAGACGCAGCCGTCGAACTCGACCGACTCGGCGACCCGCCCGGTCAGGTCGAGGTCGACGTAGTCCAGGCCGCGGAACCGCGCCTCGTCCTCCGGGTCGTGGTCCGGCAGCACCGCGGCCGACCTGGGCGACGACAGGTTCGGCGGGGTCGCCTCGGGCAGGCGGGCGGGGACGAACCGGCGCGACGGCATGACCCGACCCTACCGGGACCGATCTGTCGTACCCCGTGCGTACGGTCCTGGGCATGACCCCCGAAACCCGTTTCGAAGCCCTGGTCGACGAGCTGGTCGGGGTGGCCGGCGTGACCCCGCCGGGCGGTGGTGGCGGCTTCGGCTCGCACGCGCTGCGGATCCACAACAGGATCTTCGCGATGCTGGTGCGGGGGCGGCTCGTGGTGAAGCTGCCGAGGGCGCGGGTGGACACCCTCGTGGCCGCGGGCGAGGGCATCCGCTTCGATGCGAACAAGGGCACCCCGATGAAGGAGTGGCTCGCCCTCGATCCGGCATCCGCCCTGGCCTGGGAGCCGCTCGCGCGCGAGGCGCTCGACTTCGTCGGTCACGGCCGGCGCGGGTGAGCGATGCGTTCGATCATCGAGCGCAGGCCGTTCCACGACTTGTCGTCGTCGAGGTTGCCGGTGTGCTTTGCGCGGAAGCGGCTGACATAGAGCGCGATATCGGAGAGGTCCCAGCCGATCCGGTACAGCTCGATCATCGGGGCCAGCGGTGTCACACCGGTCGCCTCGGCGTACGCGTGGAGGGCGGAGCCGTCGCCGGGATCGAGCATCCAGAGGTCCCGTTCCGGCGGCGCGACGAGGACGGTGTCCCAGTCGATGAGGCGCCAGCCGTCCCGGGTCAGCATGGTGTTGCCGGGGTGCGGCTCGCCGTGCGTGAGCACGGTCCGGTCCGGTTGGGCACGGGCCGTGTCGACCAGCTCGTCGTAGTGGGCCAGCAGCCGCCTGACCGGCTCCGCGTGCTCGGCCAGCAGGCGCGCGGTGGGCCGGGCGTACGGGCCGCTGTCGTCGACGTCGCCGCCGGCATCGATGGTCGCCGCCACCTCGTCGCACAGCGGCACCACGAAGTCGTCGGCCATAGTGTGTGCGCGCACCGCGGCCGGTGCCGTGTGGACCGCGGTGACCATGTCGAGCACGGCGCGCCGGTGCTCGGGCGGGGACGGCTCGCCCCACCCGAAGCTCCGCCCCTCGACGTACGGGTACAACGCGGCGCCGAACCGCTCGCTCACCCGCACCACCGACGCGCCGTCCAGGGTCGGGATCGGAGCCACGGCGAACGTGCCGCCGTGGTCGTGGAGCGCCCGGGCGGTGGCCAGGGCCGCGCGCAGCCGGTCGAACGCCGTGTCCAGCGACTCGTCCGCCGTGTGCCGCTTGGTTTCCAGCTCGTCAACGGTGCCGAACCACCGGGCGCCGCCGGTGTCGACGATCTGCCAGTGGTGGCTGCCGAAGCCGAGTGGCCGGTAGGTCATCGACGCGACGGGCCGGCCCCACTCGCGGGCGAGCACCGACGCCAGTACGGCTTCGGAAAGGTCGTCCGGCGGGCTCTGCACGCCATCACGGTAGGGGCCGCGCCAGCGCGCCGCCGGGTATTTACGGCGTGCTAGACGGCGTCGGCGGTCAGGTGCCGGCGCGCGCGGGCGACCAGGGCCGCCGGGTTGTCGGCGTACAGCCGGACCTCGGTGACCGGCTCGCCATGCCCCCGCACCGGCAGCGTGGTCGGGCCGCGCAGCACGACGTCGACGTTGGTCTGGCTCAGCGCGACCACGCTCAGGACATGGTCATCGACCTGGGCCGTGCGGCTCCGGGACCGCGAACGGGTCCGGGCCCGCACCGTGGCGACGGCGTCCCACCGGATCATGACGTCGACCGACAGGCCGCTGCGGACCCGCAGGCCGGTGTCGTCGACGACGTGCGGGTGGACGTAGACGCTGGCCAGGATGCCGAGCATCCAGATCAGCCCGTACCCACCCAGCAGGTCGACGATGTGCCGCGCGGTCGGCCAGGGCAGCAGCAGGTGGATGGCGGGGATCTCGATCGCGTTCAGGGCGATGAAAATCCAGATGACCGGCGCTTTCGCGGCCGAGTAGCCGAAGGCGGCCGCGTCGCGGCTGGGCACCACCGGCCGGCGGGTGATCCAGCGGAACAGGCTGCGCCACATGGCCAGCTCGAACCGGATCGCCTGACGCGCCACCCCGGACCAGGTCACCGGTCCTCCTCAAGCTCGTAGGACAGGCCGTGCTCGCGCAGCCGGGCCAGGATCTCGCCGAGCCCCTCGACGAAGCAGGTGAACCGCTCCTCCGCCATCGGCGCGAACAGCAGGTGGGCGAACTCCTCCTGGTCGCGATCGAGGGCGTCGGCGATCCGCGCGCCATGATCGGTGAGGGTCACCAGCGTCGCCCGGCGGTCCGCCGGGTGCGCTTCGCGGGTCACGAAACCGGTCGCGACCAGGCCGTCGACCAGCCCGGTGACGGTGCGGGCGCTGACCCGCAACGCGTCGGCGAGCGCCCGCTGCGTCATCGGGCCGTGCTGCCGCAGCTCCCAGACGACCCGGGTGCGCGACGAGGTCAGGCCGTCGCGCGCGAGGCTCCGGGTCATGTCGTCGCCGAGCAGCACGACCAGTTCGAGAACCTGGCCGAGCGCCTGACCGTACCTACCGGTGTCCGCAATCGTGATGCATCCTCACTATGAGCTTCACTCACTATAGTGCCACACGATCGGGAGTACGTTCTGACTCTTGATGCGTCGATTCACCCCTGCCCGGACCGTGCCGGCCTGGTTAGGCTCGCATCAGCGACGTGTGAGGGGGCTTCCGATGGACGCGGGTAGAACGCGGGTAGGAGCGGCTCCGCTGTCGATGTCCCGCACGGTGACCGAGCAGGGCATGGCCTGCCTGGCTCCGGCCGGCGAACTGGACATGTCGAACCTCGACGGGTTCCGGGACACGCTGCTGGGCGCGCTGGCCGAGCCCGACCTTGCGGGGGTCGTCGTGGACCTGGGTGCCCTGGAATTCCTGGACTCCATGGGGGTACAGGTGCTGTTGCAGGCCAAGCGGCGCGCCCTCGGCCGGCAGGTCCCCTTCTCGGTGGTCAATGCCCGGGGCCGGGTGCTGCGGGTGCTGACGATCATCGGCGTGCACGACCTGCTCACCGCCTGACGAGCCGCCCGCGAGCCGTCACGAGCCGCCCGCGGGCCCGGCGGCGCGCCCGTCAGTGTCGGGCGCCTGTGAAAGGCTGAGCGGATGACGGGATCACTCTCGGCGGACGGCCGGCAACAGGTACACGACGCGATGGCCGCCCGGGTGGCCCGCGGTGAGCTGCCGGGCCTGGTGACCGTGCTGGCCCGGGGCGACGAGGTTCACGTCGACGCCATCGGCTCGCACGCCTTCGACGGCGCCGTGCCGATGCGGCGCGACACCATCTTCCGGATCGGCTCGATCACCAAGCCGCTGCTCGCGACGGCGACCATGATGCTGGTCGAGGACGGCACCATCGACCTGGCCGAGCCGGTCGACCGGCTGCTGCCGGAGCTGGCCGACCGGAGGGTGCTGGCCCGCATCGACGGGCCGCTCGACGAGACCGTGCCGGCGCACCGGCCGATCACCGTCGAGGACCTGCTGACCTTCCGGCTGGGCTTCGGCATCCTGACCGAGCCGACCTTCGACCCGCCGTTTCCAATCGTCGCCGCCGGCGCGGACCTCGATCTCGTACTCGGGCAGCCCGACCCGCGTACCCCGCACCCGCCGGACGAGTGGATCAGGCTGTTCGGCACGCTGCCGTTGATGTACCAGCCCGGCGAGCGCTGGATGTACAACGCCGGTGCGCTGGTGCTCGGCGTCCTGCTCGCCAGGGCCGCCAAGGCACCGCTCGGCGAGGTGCTCGCCGCCCGGCTGTTCGAGCCGCTCGGCATGGTCGACACCGGGTTCTCGACCGCGGCGGAGAATGTCGACCGGATCCCGAGCTACTACATGACCGACTTCGCCACCGGCGAGCTGAAGCTGCAACCGCTGTCGAAACCGGAGGAATGGGCCACCCCGCCGGTGTTCCCGTCCGGTGCCGGCGGGCTGCTGTCGACGGCCGACGACCTCCTCGCGTTCGCCCGGCTTCTGCGCAACCGGGGCGTACACCGCGGCGAGCGGCTGCTGTCGGCCGAATCGGTCGCGCTGCTGACCACCAACCACCTGACCGAGCACCAGATCGAGACCGCCGGCATGCTCCTGGAGCCGAAGGGCTGGGGATACGGCATGGCGGTCGCCGCCGGTCCGGACGAGATCTCCGCGGTCCCCGGCCGGTACGGCTGGGACGGCGGGTACGGGACGGTCTGGTTCACCGACCCGCACCGCGACCTGATCGCGCTGGCCCTGACCCAGACCAGCGACTTCCTATGGTCCGGCGCCCGGGTCGAGTTCTCGAAGCTGGCCCTCACCCTCGCCGTGTTCACTTCTCCTTGATCGGCGAGGAGGTCTCCCGAGCGGGCGGCCGCGCTGGCTCCCGCGCGGGCTCCTCGATCGGGACGAAGAAGCCCTTCACCGTGGGGAGCAGGGCGCCCAGGCGGTTCATTTTCTTCGGTACCGTCCAGTCGGCGTACTCCAGCTCGGGCGCGGCGAGCGGCTGGTGCACCTCGATGAGCCGCCCGTCGGGCAGCCGCCGGATGATGCCGGTCTCCACGCCGTGCACGAGGACCTCCCGGTCGTGCTGCTGAAGGGCCAGGCAGGCCCGGTAGACCAGCCAGTACACGACCGGCGGAAGCAGCAGCAGCCCGACCCGGCCGGCCCAGGTCATCGCGTTGAGGCTGATGTCGAACTTGTACGCGATGAGGTCGTTCGCGGCCGACACGAACAGCACCAGGTAGAACACCACCGCCATCGTGCCGAGCGCGGTACGGGTGGGCGCGTCCCGTGGTCGCTGCAACAGATGATGGGCACGCCGGTCACCGGTGACGCGCTGTTCGAGGAACGGGTACGCGAGGGCGAGCACGGTCAGCACCCCCGGCAGGAGCACGCCGGCCCAGAACGCCGGCGGGATCGAGTACCCGAACAGCCGGATCTCCCACGCCGGGAACAGCCGCAGCGAACCGTCGAGAAAGCCGACGTACCAGTCGGGTTGGCTGGCCGACGTCACCACGGCCGCCTGGTACGGCCCGTAGATCCACACCGGGTTGATCTGGAACAGCCCGCCCAGCGCCGCGAGGACCGCGCACACCAGCACGAAGAACCCGACGCTGCGGCCGGCGAAGTTGGGCACCATCCGGGTGCCGACCACGTTGTACTCGGCCCGCCCGGTGCCTGGCCACTGGGTGTGCTTCTGCCGCACGACGATCGCCAGGTGCACCACCACCAGTGCGAGCAGCAGTGCCGGGATCAGGAAGACATGCAGAATGTACAGCCGGGGCAGGATCTCGGTACCGGGAAACTCACCGCCGAACAGGCTGGTCGCCGTCCACGTGCCCACGACGGGAACGGCCAGGACGATCGCGTGCGCGATCCGCAGGCCGGTGCCGGACAGCGCGTCGTCGGGTAGCGAGTACCCGGCGAACCCCTCCACGAACCCGAGCCAGAAGAGCGTCAGCCCGATCGTCCAGTTGACCTCGCGCGGGCGCCGGTACGCGCCGGTGAAGAAGATCCGGAGCATGTGGACGACGATGGCCGCCACGAACAGCAGCGCCGACCAGTGGTGTATCTGCCGGATGATCAACCCACCGCGTACCTCGAACGACAGGTTCAGGGTCGTTTCGTACGCGCGGGACATGGGGATTCCGCGCAGCGGCGGGTACCGGCCGTGATACACCACCTCGGTCTGGCTCGGCTCGAAGAACAGCGCCATGAACGTGCCGGTGAGAATCAGGATCACCAGTGAGTACAGCGCGATCTCGCCGAGCAGGAACGTCCAGTGGTCCGGGAAGACCTTGTTGAACGTGGCACGGACCACGCCGGCCAGGCCGAGCCTGTCGTCGAGCGCGCCGGCGGCCGAGGCTGCCCGGTTGCGGGCCTTCTTTCTGCGCATCGCGGGCGCGACTACCCCTTCGCCGGGTCGGCAAACGGACGGCGTTGACTTCGTACCGGTCCGGGCGCAGGCTCACGGGTATCGATGGGGGTGGATCGTGAAGACAAGTCTGCGCCTCGGCGCATTGATCAGTGTCATCGTCGCCGCAGCGCTACTCCCGGCCGGTTCGCCGGCATCCGCGGCACCGGACCCGGCGACCGACTCCGCACCGGCGAATATCACCTGGAAGCCGTGCCCGGCACAGCCGACCGTCGACTGTGGCACGGTCCGGGCGCCACTGGACTACGCGCGCCCCGGCGGCGCCTCGATCACCCTCGGGTTGGCGCGGCACCGGGCAACGGATCCCGCCCACCGGGTCGGCACCCTGTTCGTCAACCCGGGCGGTCCCGGCGGCTCGGGCGTGGAGATCGTCCAGTTCGCCGAGTTCGTGTTCAGCCCGCAGCTCAACGCCCGGTTCGACATCGTCGGCATCGATCCGAGAGGCGTCGGCACCAGTACCCCGGTGAGGTGTGCGGTCGAGCTGAACCCACCCGGATACACCCTGTTCCCCCAGACCGAGCAGCAGTTCGCGCAGATGGTGGCGCACAACCGCGCGGTCGGCCGGAGCTGCCTGCGGGAGACCGGGCCACTGCTCGGGCACGTCGACACGATCAGCACCGCCCGCGACATCGAGGTGGTCCGCCGGGCGCTCGGCGTGTCCACGGTGAACTTCTTCGGACTGTCCTACGGCACCCAGTTGGGTGCCAACTACGCGCAGCTGTACCCGCACCGGGTACGCGCGATGGCGCTCGACGCCGCCCTCGAACACAGCCTGTCCGAGGTCGGGATGCTCGCCGACGAGATCAGCACCGCCGAGGACGTGTTCGACCGGTTCGCCGCCTGGTGCCAGAGCACACCGAGTTGCGCCCTGTACGGTCAGGACGTCGGCCGCGTCTACGACGATCTCGTCGCGGCCGCCGACCGGGCGCCGATCCCGGTGCCCGGCGCGATCCGCCCCGTCAGTGGCGAGGACATCCGACTGAACACCCAGGACAAGCTGCTGTTCAAGGACCCGATCGTGTTCGGCGACGGCTGGGCGGCGCTGGCCACCGCGATCGCCCAGGCCCGCGCCGGCGACGCCGCGGCCTTCGCCTTCCACCCGGTGTCCGGGCCGACCGACGGCAGCTACGCCGCCCTGGGAATCGGCTGCATGGACTACCCCTCCGAGATCGACAACTTCGGCGAGATGCAGCAGCGGCTCGAGCTGGGCCGCCAACTCGCGCCGCACCTGCAGGGCGCGGTGCAGACCTGGACCCTGACCCGCTGCCTCGGCTGGCCGGTCATGACCGCCAACCCTCCGCACCGCCTCGACGTCCGGGGCACCCCACCGATTCTGATCATCAATGCGACCCACGACCCGTCCACCTCGTACAAGTGGGCGCACGGTCTCGCCGCCCAGATCCGCGGGAGCGCGTTGCTCACCCGAGTCGGCGACGGCCACACCTCGTACTTCAGCTCGCCGTGCGCCCAGGCAGCCATCGACCGCTATCTCGTCGAAGCCAGGACGGCGGGTCCGAACCAGGTGTGCGTCGGCTGAGCCCCGGTCGCGTCCACCCAGGTCACACCGGCGCGAGCTGGCGCTCCCAGTACCGCAACTGCCGGCACTGCCCCACGAAGTCACCGGCGGTACGGTCGCCGTCGAGCTGGACGAAGCCGGCGTCCAGCATCTCGGCCATCCCGGTGACCCGGAACAGCGCCGTCGCCTCGTCGGTGTACCCGATGAACTTGCTGTGCGCGTACGCGTCGGTGACGAAGTCCCGGGCCGCTGGTAGCTGGGTCAGCAGCGCCGCGCCCTCCTTGGTCGCGAGGATCACCACGGCGTCGTAGAGCACCGACGGGCCACCGTCGAGCTTCTGGTCGGCCACGATCCGGCTACCGTCGCTGGCGTCGACGCCGCCCACGGTCGGGGCGACGAACTCCAGGTTCGCCTGCTCCTGGGCGGCGGCCGCGCGCAGGTCGGCGACGAGACCGGCATCGACGCCGTCGGTCACCAGTACCCCGATCTTCCGGCCGGCGAGCGTCGGGATCTCCATGAGCCGCCGCACGCCGGACGGAATCTTGGCGCGCAGATCCTCCAGCGCGGCGAAGCTGCCAGTCTGGAGGTACTCGGTGATCTTGTCGGCGATCGACGCGCCCACGTTCGGCACCTGTTTCAGCGCACCGCCGTCGAGGGTGGAGACATCCTCCGGGTACCCGCCGACCGAGCGCGCCGCCCGCTCGTACACGCGCGCCTTGTACTGCTCGCCGCCGGTGATCGAGATGAGGTCCGCGTACTCCTGCAACAGGGCCGCGACCTCCTCGTCCGGTCGAGCCATGGGTCCACCCTATGTCGGCCTCACAGCGTGAACACCGTGCCGACCGAGTTGGGCACGAACGCGTCGCCGAAGTGCGCCGACATCGCGTGCTGCGCCCGCCACCCGGTGCAGTGGGCTGGCACGATCACCTGCGGTGACATGGCACTCAGGTCGGCCACCACCCGCGGGATCAGCGGCTCGAACCGCGGGCCGCTCAGGTGGAAGCCGCCGATGAGCGAGTACAGCGGGGTGCCGGCGGTCAGCCGCTGCGCGTACCGGCAGATGTTGACCACCCCGGCGTGCCCACAGCCGGTGAGCACCACCAGGCCCTTGTCCCGGATGTTGATCAGCACCGCCTGCTCGTCGAGCACGAGCGGGTCCGGCAGCCAGCTGTCCTGGAGCCAGGCCTGCTGGGGCGGGAAGCCCGGCTCGTACCCGGTGGTCCGCGGCACCTCGCCGGTGACCAGCACCGAGCCGTCGAACAGGAAGCCGACCTGCTGCTCCTCGATGATCTCGAAACCGGCGCTCTGGAGGGCGGCCCGGCTGGTGGTGGGCAGTTCCTGCGGGTCCCGGCCGGGCAGCACGACCCGGCGGCGCCGCCAGAAGTGCGGGTGCAGCAGTACCGGCAGATTGGTCCGCCCGCCGAGGACGCGGATCAGCCCGTCCAGGCCGGCGGTGTGGTCAAAGTGGCCGTGGCTCAGCACGATCGCCTCGATCGACGTGGGATCGACGCCGAGCCGGCGCATGTTCTCGACCATCCCGTCCGGGCTGACCCCGGTGTCGAACAGGAACTGGTGTTCACGGCCCGCCTTGACCACCGTGACCAGTGCGGAAAAGCCGTGCTCGGCCACCAGGTTGTCCGGCGCGTCGCCGCTGGCCATGATCGGGGCCGGCCGGCGCGGGCCGGCCTGAAGCCCCCGTCGCCGGGCCGGTCCCTGGTCAGGCATGAGGGCGTCGGTCACGTTGTCCATCAGTGTGGTGATCGTCACCGAGTCGACCGGTTCCAGCGGGATGGGCGTCGCTGTCTCGAAGTCGTGCAGTACCTGGTTGTCCTGGTCGACCGGCGTGCCATCGGTACACATGAGATCCATCATCCGCCTCTGTCACATCGCATGGTGGCCCCTCGTCCAGACCGCATGAGAACTGCTATCAAGGCGATCGCCGCTCTGCTCGGCCTGCTGTCGGCCGGGGCCGGCGTGTGGGCGCTCGGTTGGCCCGCGTCCTTCAGCGATTTCGTCAACTTCCCGCCGCACCGGCATTTCGTACACGACGTCGGCGCGTTCCAGCTCGGCATCGGGGCGACCCTGCTGGTCGCCACGATCTGGGCGGACGCCCTGATGGTGGCGCTCGGCGGGTACCTGGTCGGTGCCGTCGCGCACACGGTCAACCACCTGGTCGACACGGATCAGGGCGGCAGCCCGGCGCAGACCTGGCTGATCGGGGTGTCCGCACTACTGGCCGCCGTCGCGCTGGTCGCGCGCTGGCGGCAACTGGGCTGGGTGGTCGGTGCGGTCGGGACCGCCGCGTCGCCGGCACTCGCGCCGTTCGTCCAGCAGAAGACGATCGCGCTGACCACGTACCGTCGCAGCGGCGTTCCGATCAGTACCCCGGTCAGTATCGCCGTCGACGGCGACCGGGCGTACGTGCGCAGCTTCGAACGTGCCTGGAAGACCCGGCGGATAGCCAGGAATCCCGAGGTCACCATCGCGCCGTCGAACGTGCGGGGCACGGTGACCGGCCCGGCGCTCCGGGCCACCGCACGGCGGCTCTCCGGCGCCGAGTACACCCGGGCCAGCCGCGCCCTGGCCGGCAAGTACCCATTCCTCCAAGGTTTCTTCGTCCCGCTGTCGCACCGGCTAGGGCGCCCCAAAACAGGCCGCACCGTCCAATTCGAGCTCACGCCGACCCTTCCATGATCATGAAGCGCGTCAGCGGCACAGGGTGGTGTGGTAGCGGCAGGCCACCACCTGCGGGGTCTCCACCGGGTAGCCCGCGTCGATCGACTGGGCCAGCCGGATGAACTGGGCGTGGGTCCAGGCCAGGGGGGTGGCCGAGAAGGTGGGCTCGCCAGGGGCGGTCGCCGGTGGCTGGTTGTCCCAGACCTGCTCGGCCTGGAGGTAGGTGTCGGCGCTGGCGCGGGCCATCGTGTCGAGGAAGCTTTGCGCCGGACCGCCGGCGGCGAGCGTGTACTCGCCCCGCTCCCCGGACAGCAGGGGCCAGCCGCGCCCGACCGTCAGCCCCGACCCGGTCGGCACCGGCTCCCACTGGCTGCCGTCGCGCTTCTCGCCGTACCCGTCGAAGCTCGACCGGTGCCAGAAGCGCCCGTTCGGCGTGTCGTAGCCGAGCTCCCGGTCGACCACCGGCAGCGTGGACACCACGTTCGGGTCGGTGGCGGACTTGACGCCCAGCCGGACCACGTCCAGGAAGCTCGGGTCGACCACCCTGCGCTGGTCGACCAGCGGGCCGCCGTCGGAGATCTGGATCTGCGCGCCGGTGTTCGCGTCGCCGTTGTCGGTGATCCGCAGGTAGTACGGCGACGTCGACAGCGGGCCGTTCGTGGTCACCGTGTAGTGCTCCAGATTGCGCTGCCACTCGTCGGCCTTGGCCAGGTAGCTCGCTTTTCTCGTGGCGTCCCCGGCCCGGTCAGCCAGGTCAGCCGCGCAGACCAGCCCGGCGATCTCCGCCGCGATCGTGGCCGGCGAGAACCCGCCGATGTTCTCCCAACGCTCCTGGTCGGTGCGCGGGCCGTGGGCCGCGACGAAGTCCGCGGACAGCCGCACGTGGTTCCAGTCGGCCGCCCCGGTCCGGCCGAGCTGCCAGGCCAGCACGATCGGGAACGCCACCTCGTCCATCTGGAGGCCGCCGAAGACCGGCTCGCCGTCGAGCCGCGAGTTCTGCGGGAACGACCCGTCCGGCCGCTGCTGCACCCGCCACAGGTAGTCGAGCGCCCGGCCGGCGGCGGCCCGGTCCCCCATCGCGACCAGCGCGGTCGCGATCTGGTACAGGTCACGCGACCACACCTCGTGGTACACCGGCAGCTGCTGGAGCACGTTGGCCCAGGCCCACGGCTTCCCCGGCGAGGCGACGAAGCCGCCCCGGTAGGTCTTGTCCTCCGACGCCGCGAGCACCATCGCCGACACGTCGTAGCTGGTCTTCCACGCGGCGGCGCTGGCCGGCGGCTTGCTCAGGCCGGCCAGGTAGCCGTGCCAGCCGCCCGCATAGGCCGCGAGGGCCGCGTCGAAGCCACGCCCGAGCGCGGCTGCGGCCGCGTCGGCGGCGTCGTTTTCCTTGGTACCGAAGCCGAGCGCCAATGTCAGCCGCTGCGCGCCGGGCAGCCCCGACAGCCGGGTCCGGCCCATCTGGATCACGTTGCCCCGCGCGGTGGCCGTGTACGACCGGTCCATCCGGTGGTCGTCGCGAACGTCCGACCAGCCGTCGCTGCGGTCGGCGTACCCGCTGGACGTCTTCGTGAAGCCGGTCGACGCGAGGACAGCGCTGCTCTGCACATCGTCGGTGGCGAGCAGGCCGCCCCGACCGGACCGGCCGAGGTCGTCGTTGCCGTTTAGTCCGAGCCCCACGTCGTGCAGCACGTACACGTCGTACGGCGCGCCGGAAAGCGACTCGAACCGCACGTCCACGAGCACCGCCGACCGGGCCGGGTCGGTCGTGTACGTCTTGGTGATCCGGTACTTCCCGCTGGTCGCGGTGTCGATCTGCCGGTACACGAGGGCCTGCGGGTCGACCAGTTCGGTGCGGTGTGTGGTGGCGGCGTCCTCGCGGTCGGAGAAGGTCTTGCCGTCGGACACCACGAGTTGGGTGTCCCGGCTGGACGGCGTGTCGATGCGCGGGTAGTAGACCTCGCTCAGGGTGCCGTTGTTCAGCGTGTACCAGACCTTGCTCTTTATCGCGTTGATCGCGGTGCCGAAGCCGTCCTTGTCGCCGGGTGACCATGTCGCCGCCGCACCCGGGTAGCCGGGGGCGGACTGCGCCGCCCGGCCCGCCGGACCGTCCGGCTCGGCCGCGCCGGCCGGCCCACCGGTTTGGGCGACCGCACTCACCACGCCGGCGACCAGGGCCGCGACACCGACCGGGACGACCAAACGCCACAATCGCCGCGAATGTAACGAGCTCATGCCACACCTCCGGGGGTAGCGCGCGATCGGCACTCATCGCTGTCTGCCCGAAGTTGTGATCACCTATGCACAGCCGTCACGAGATTCTTCTTCTCGACTGGTTAGGCTCGGCGAAGTGAGCACTCCAACTCGTGAAGAACTCCGCGCGTACCTCGTGTCCTCCCGCATCGCCGGTGACGTCGCCACACCTCGCGACAACAACCTGGGCAACTACCAGCGGATGAGCAACCGCGAGCCGCTGTACCTGTTCGGCCTGGAGCCGACCGGCGCCTGGACGCCGGCCGACGTGCTCGCGCTGATGGTGGAGCGGTGCGGCGTCAACCCCGATCCCGGGTACCGGCGCGGCCCGGACACCATCAACGTCGACCGTACGCTCGACCGGCTGGACGCGATGGCCGACCGGATCCGCGCGGCGGCGCAGCGGCAGGAGCGCGTATTCGTGGCGACCGGCCACCCGATCGGCCTGCGCCCGACGCACACCGCGGTCGCCCAGGGCCTGAAGGCCGCCGGTTGCACGCTGGTCACCGCGGCCGACGGCTGGGAGCACCCGGGCAACCCGGAGTACGGGCCGCAGCGCGGCACACTGCGCTACCTCGACGACGTCGGCGTGCTGGCCGGCCCGGCCGGTGGACTGGAGCACACCCACTCGCCGCTGCCGATGCGGGCGGTCCTGGCCGACCTCAAGGAGACCGGCCAGGACCTGCCCGACCTCGTCATCGCCGACCACGGCTGGGCCGGCGCCGCCGCGCAGGCCGGGATCGACGCGGTCGGGTACGCCGACTGCAACGATCCGGCCCTGTTCGTCGGCGAGGCGGAGGGGCTGGTACAGGTCTGCGTGCCGCTCGACGACAACGTGGCGCCGAACCTGTACGCGCCGCTGACCGCCTACCTGGTGGAGAAGGCCGGCCTCTAGCCGGCTCCCCCCGGCAGCAGGGCGTCGACCAGGTCGCGGGGCAGGCCGTGGGTGTCGTGCAGGTACCCGTAGTCCTCATCGGTCAGCGGCTCGCCGGACCCGCGCCGGGACAGGTGGCGCTCGACCACGCCGCGTCCCCGCTCCACCAGCCCCCGGAACCGCCGCTCCTCGTCGACCAGCACATCGCGTACCCGGTCCGCGTCGACCGGCTGCTGGAAGTGCGCCAGCGTCCGCTCGATCAGCACCCCGGGAATGTCCGACAGGGTACGGGTGGGATCGTTGCGCCACAGCGTCGTCAGCATCCGGCGGATCAGCCGGCGCAGCACGTACCCGCGTCCGGTGTTCGACGGCCGGATCCCGTCGCCGATGATCACGACAACCGACCGCAGGTGGTCCACGATCAGGCGCTGGTCCGTCTGCGCCGGCCGCCACAGCCCGGACACGGTGCCCTGAAGCGGCGCGAACAGGTCACTCTCGTACACCGACGGCTTGTTCTGCAACACGGTCACCAGCCGCTCCAGGCCCATCCCCGTGTCCACGTTGGACTGTACGAGCGGAGTCAGGCTGCCGTCCTCGTGCCGGTGGTACCGCATCCCGACGTGGTTCCACACCTCGACCCAGCGCGGATCGGTGCCCGGCGTACCGGTCGGCGGGGTGTCGCCGGTCCACACGAACATCTCCGAGTCCGGGCCGCTCGGGCCGGTCGGGCCGTTCGACCACCAGTTGTCGTCGCCGGTCAGCTCGACCGGTACGCCCAGCTCACCCCACGTGTCGATCGCCCCGGTGTCCGGGCCGACCTGCCCGTCCCCGCCGAACACGGTCGCGTACAGCCGGTCCGGGCCGATCCCGTAGCCGTCGCGGAGCAGCTCGTACCCCCAGCGCAGGCTCTGCGGATGGTCGTAGTCACCGAGCGACCACGAGCCCAGCATCTCGAACACGGTCAGGTGGGTACTGTCGCCGACCTCGTCCAGGTCGGTGGTACGCAGGCAGCGCTGGACGTCGACCAGCCGGCGCCCGAGCGGGTGCGGGCGGCCCTCCAGGTACGGGATGAGCGGATGCATCCCGGACGTCGTGAACAGCACCGGGTCCCCGGGTGGTGGCACCAGCGAGGTCCCGGTGACGCGCCGGTGACCGCGCTCCTCGAAGTACTCGATGAAGGTCTTGATGATCTGCTCGGTATCCATGGCGGTGCGCCTCTCAGGTCTCGGGCGACCGGCAGCGACCGCCCGGCGAGCGTGCCCAAGGGGTCAGACCGCGCCGCCGGCGAGCCGTTTCCGGTCGCCGGCGAAAGAAGGAAGTCAGGCAGCGGCGATCGGCGAGCTGGCAGCTCGCGCGATCGCGGTGATGATTCGGGTGCCGACCTCCATACCGTCCAGGTTACCGAGCGTGGCGGAGATCGCCCACCGGTTAAACGGGGTGCCACGATATGGCAATGACCCCCGCTCGCCCGCACGGGCCGCTGCCGCTGCTGCTGATCGGGCTGACCGTGGTGACCGGTCTCGTGGACGCGTTCAGCTACCTGCGGCTCGGGCACGTGTTCGTGGCGAACATGACCGGCAACGTGGTCTTCCTCGGCTTCGCGCTGGCCGGCGTCGGCGAGATCTCGCTGGTGTCCTCCCTGCTCGCGGTGCTCTCGTTCGCGGCCGGCGCGGCGATCGGTGGCCGGTGGGCCGCCGGACGGGCGCCGCACCGCGGCCACCTGCTGGCCGCCGCCACCGCGGTACAGGCCGGTCTCGTCCTGGTCGCGGCCATCGTGGTGAGCGCCGTGGGGGTGCGGTCCGGCGTACGGCTGGTTCTGATCGTGCTGCTCGCCGTGGCCATGGGCGGGCAGAACGCGGTGGTACGCCGGCTCGCCGTGCCCGACCTCACCACGACCGTGCTGACCATGACGGTGACCGGCCTGGTCGCCGATGCCGTGCCCGGCCCGGTGCGGTCCCGGCGCGCCGTGTCGCTCGCGGCGATGCTGGCCGGCGCGCTGCTGGGCGGTGTCCTGCTGCGGTGGGTCGGCGCGTCCGCCCCGCTGTGGCTCGCGGCATTGCTCCTGGCGGGCTGCGCGGCCGGCGCGTACGCGCTGTCTCGCCGCCCGGACGCTGCTGCCTGGCGGTGACTACGCTCGACGGGTGAGCTGGTCGTCGTACGGATCGTTTCTGGCTTTCGCGATCGTCCTGGTGCTCGTGCCCGGGCCGGACTTCACCGTGGTCACCAGGAACACGCTGGCCGCCGGCCGTTGGCGTGGCGCGTGGAGCGCGGCCGGGGTGGCCAGCTCGAACGCGGTCCAGGGCACGGCAGCCGCGGCCGGGCTGGGTACGTTGATCGTCCGGGCCCAGCCGGTGTTCGAGACGATCCGCTGGGCCGGGGTGGGCTACCTGGCGTTCCTCGGCGTCCAGGCGCTCCGGTCGGCCGTGCGCGGGCGGTACCCTTCACTGCCCGACGAGGGTGGGCCACGGCAGGCGGGTGTGGCGTTCGGGGGCTGGCGGCAGGGCTTCCTGTCCAACATCACCAACCCGAAGGTGCTGGTCTTCTACCTCGCCGTACTGCCGCAGTTCGTCACCCCGGCGACCGGCGCGTGGGTGCTGCTGGCGTTCGCGCTCAGCCACGCGCTGCTCTCGCTGTCCTATCTGCTGACGCTGACCACCGTGCTGCACCGGGTCCGCCGGATCCTGAGCCGGCGGCGGGTCAGGCGCGGGCTGGACGCGGTCACCGGCACCGCGCTGCTCGGGTTCAGCGCCCGGCTGGCGGCGGAACGGGTCTGATGCCGAGCGTCGCGTTGGTCACCGGGGCCAACCGCGGGATCGGGTACGAAGTGGTCCGGCAGCTCGCCGACCGGGGCCACCAGGTGGTGCTGACCAGCCGGGACGCGGCCAAGGGAGTCGCCGCCGCGGCGGGGGTGGAGCACGTGGTGTGCTGCCAGCTCGACGTGTCCGATCCGGCGAGCGTCGAGGCGATGGCGCGGTGGGTCGGCGACCGGTTCGACCGGGTGGACATACTGGTCAACAACGCGGCCATCCACTACGACACCTGGCAGTCCGGCGTGGGCGCGGACCTCGGCGTCGTCCACGAGGCGTTCGAGACCAACGTCTTCGGTGCCTGGCGGACCACGCAGGCCCTGTTGCCCCTGCTGCGTCGCAGCCGGCGCGGCCGGATCGTGAACGTGTCCAGCGAGGGCGGCTCGCTCGCGAGCATGGGCGGCGGCACCCCGGCGTACAGCACGTCGAAGGCGGCGCTCAACGCGTTGACCCGGATCCTCGCCGCCGAGCTGCGCCGCGACCGGATCCTGGTGAACGCGGTCTGTCCCGGGTGGACGGACACCGACATGGGCCAGGGCGGGCGGCCGGTGTCCGAGGGCGCGGCGAGCGTGGTGTGGGCGGCGACGCTGCCCGACGGTGGACCGAGCGGCGGCTTCTTCCGCGACGGCCGCCGGGTGCCGTGGTAGCCCGGCTCCCTCCTTCCGCGCTCTCGGGCGCACACACGGTCGCGCGCAACCAGACCCTGTCGGTGCTCGGCTCCGGTGACGGCTGCACGTTCAGCACTATCGTCGGGTCCGCTCCCTACGTATTTGATCCGGCGACCGGGACCACCGTCACCATCCCGGTGAACACCACCCAGCGGTACCTCCGGCTGGCCTTTACCGGCGACACCGGCTGGCCCGCGGGCCAGTTCGAGTTCGAGGCATATGCCTCGTGACCTGTGTGGGCCGAGCCTCCGCGCCGGAGGCTCCGCCCTGGGCGTGGACAGGACGCGGGGGCCGGCGTTCGCCATCGGACTCACCACGCCGCGACTCATCATTAGCACTTACGTTCGAGAAATTGTCGTACCCGCGGTCTAGGTTGTGGGTGTGAGGGAGACCCTGGCCGTGATGCGTAAGGCGCTCGATGAGTGCCCGTCGCCGGCGGTGTTCGGGTTGTCTCTCGACGAGATCGTGTCCTGTGTAGACGAACTCAACGTCGTGGTCCAGCGGGTCGCCGCGATGCAGCTCGCCCTGGTCCGGCAGGTCGACACGTTGGGGGTCGCCGCCGAGTTGGGTGCGACCGGCACGGTGGCCTGGTTGCGCGACCGCTACCGGATCTCCGGCGGTGCCGCGTCCCGGCTGGTGAAGCTGGCCCGGGCGGTGGACACCGACGCCGGGTCACCCGTCGCGGCGGCGCTGGCGGCGGGTGCGGTGAACGTCGAGCAGGCCACGGTGATCACCGACGCGGTCGAGAAGCTCCCGGCCGAGCATCGCCAGGCCGGGGAGGAACACCTGGTCGGCGAGGCCGAAGTGTTCGGGCCGAAAGAGTTGGGCCGGCTCGGACAGCGGATCTTCGAGGTCGTGGCGCCGGAGGAGGCCGAGAAGCGGTCGCTCGATGAGTTGGAGCGGGCCGAGCGGCGGGCCTGGCACAAGCGAGGACTGTGGCTGACCGACGTCCCCGGCAGCTGCGAGGTCCGGGTCACCGGCTGGCTCACCCAGGAAGACGCCGCCACCGTGCGGGCCGCCACCGACCCGTTCTGCGCACCCCGCACCAAACACCGCCACACCAGCCACACCGGCCGCACCGCCGGAGGTGCCGCCAGGCCCGACACCGGCGGCAGCGACATCAGCGGCGACACCGACACCGCCGACCTGCGCTCACCAGGAGAGCAGCGCGCGGACGCGGTCGTCGAGGTGTGCCGGATCGCCTCGGCCTACGGCCAGCTCCCCGACAACGGCGGCGACCGCCCCCAGATCGTGGTGACGATCGACTACGACAACCTGCGCCGGCAGGTCGGCGTCGGCATCTTCGACGACGGCTCGTTGCTGTCCCCGGCCGCCGCCCGGCGGTTGGCGTGTGACGCCGGGATCATCCCCGCCGTGCTCGGCAGCCCAAGCCAGCCACTGGACGTCGGCCGGCAAGCCCGCCTGGTCACCGGACCCCTCCGCCGCGCCCTCGTGCTGCGGGACAAGGGATGCGCCTTCCCGGGATGCGATCGGCCACCACGCTGGTGCGATTGCCATCATGTCCAGCATTGGAGCAACGGCGGCCCGACCGAACTGTCCAACCTGGTGCTGTTGTGCGGCTACCACCACCGGCTCATCCACCACGCCGACTGGCACGTGACGATCAACCCGAGAGACGGGCTCCCGGAATTCATCCCACCGGTATACATAGATCAGGATCAACGACCGAGACGGAACAACTACCACCGACGCGAGTAGACGGCGCGACACTACAGAGCTGAACGGTCCGTTCCGATGAAAGCCTTGCCGCATGCCCGACACCGAGCCGCCACAAACGAGCGTGCCCAAGGCCGGCGCCCGCCTGTCCGGGCGGCGGGCTAGGCCGCGCGCAACGACGGGGCGATCCTCGAAGCCGCGCGGGCGGTGTTTCTCGAAGAAGCCGAAGAACCCAAGGCGCCGATCGCTGCCGTCGCCGAGCAGGCCGGGTCGAGGCCGACGTACACTCGCTGACCGTCCACCTGGCGGGCACGTTCACCCCGACGGCCGAGATGCGCTGGGACGCTGACCGGGACACCGACCGGGCCAATGATCTGGTCACCGAACTGGTTGGCCGGGCACATGACAGTGGCCGGCTGCGCGCCGACTCCGTGGCTCACGGCATCGGGCTGCTGCTGGAGGGCTGCGCCGCTGCTGGAGGGCTGCGCTGCTGCTGGAGGGCTGCGCTGCTGCTGGAGGGCTGCGCCGCGGTACCGTTCCGGACCCGCACCGGACCGGCGAGCCACCGCCAGCGGTAACCAGGCGGTGGCTCTGGCCGGACTGTCGTGCCACAGCGATGACGACCCGCCGCTGCCCGGGCCGCCACCGGAAGCCGGCGAGCTGAACTGGCGCTGGTCGCGGTAGACGATCACCCTACGGCTCGACCGGCGCCGGCTTCGGCGCGTGATGCCCATTCGGGCTCCCAGCCGACGAACCGAACCGACGAGTACACCGGCCGGAACGAGTAGGTCGGGCTGCCGGCAGCGGCCGCCGAGCCACTGTCCTCCTCACCGCCGATGACCTTGTCCGCCTGGTTGCCGATCCGGTTGAAGAACCGCTCGCTGAACCCGAAGAGGACGGCCAGGCCGAGCACTGCGACCGAAGGCGCCAGCCGGAACGTCTCCCCCGGCAGCACGATCGCGTCCAGCTTGACGACGCCCAGCACCTGCAACAGCACCAGCAGATGCAGCCCGGCCCATGCGGCGAGGGCGCCCAGCAGGGGTGCGAGGAACAGCGGTACCCACGACGTGCCGTACGCGGTGGGCCGGCCCTTCCCGTACACCACCCGCTGCATCCGGCTGATCAGGCCACCGAGGAACCCGGCCAGCAGCACGTGCCCGTACCCGCCGACGAGGAGCGCGATGACCGGAAGGTACGCGGTGACCAGCAGCCAGCCGGCCTTCCCGTACAGGGTGACGAGCTGGCTGTACGTGGAGTCCCGTGCGTTGAACAGCTCGGCCAGCAACTGCGACAGCTCAGCGCGCCACCGGCGGTCCGAGCCGGGATCCCGGTCCCCGGCGTCCTGCAACTCCACCCACCGGCGCTGCCAGGCGTTCTGCCGGACCGCCGGAAGCTCGTCGATCTGACCCATCGCGCGGGCGAACCGGGCCTGCACCACGTGATCGGGCAGCCGCCAGACCTCCAGGCGCTGGGCCTCGTGCAGGCGTACCCATCCGGCGATCTCGCATGAGCCGATCCAGCTCTTGGTGCCCCACAGGGTCCGCATTCCGCTCGTACCCGGCTCTTCTTCCGGAATCAGCGCCTCGATCGCGCCGCGCGCGGCCTCGGACGCCGGTGGTGGCTCCGGGTCGCCCGCCTGGACCCTGAGCCGCCCGCGCAGCGCGGCCTGGTGCGCCTGCAACCAGCGGAAGTTGGCCAGCCGGATGTAGTTGCTGGCCACGAAAACCATCAGGACCAGATACACCACCAGAATGCTGAGCCCGGCGATGAGCTGGGCCGTGTACGACGACATGGGCTGCTCCCCAACAGAGTGTTCTATCTGAGGAGTCGCCCGCCAACCCCGGTGATACAGCGATGCAACACCGGTTACGGGAGGCCGTCGATGTCGATGAATACCGGCCGAGCGGCCCGTGGTCCGGAGCCGCCGTACACCGGGCGCCCCTCTTCGAGCAGCTCGTCCAGCGCCTGCGCGGGCGACTTGCTGCCGGGAACCGTGCGACGAGCGATCTCGCCGGTGACCAGCGCCGCGGAGAACGACGTGCCGCTCCAGGTGGCGTACCCTTCCGGGAAGCACATCGGCACCCGACGGGCGTCCTCGTGGTAGTCCTCCGAGTCGTCCCACACCAGCACGTCGCCCTTGAGGTAGGTGCTGTTGAGGTTCTCACCGAGGGCGAGCACGTCAACCCACAGGCCGGTCGGCGTGAAGTTCGCCGCGGTCGCGCTGCCGCTTTTCGCCGCGCCGACGGCGATCACACTGGTAAGCGCCGCGGGAAACGCCGGCTTGCTCTTCTCGCCGTCCAGGAACCCGTGGTTGCCGGCGGCGGCGACCACCAGGACGGCCGGATCGAGCTGGTCGATCGCCGTGGCCAGCACGAGCGGTGCCTCACCGTCGTCGGTGTAGGACACGAAGGACAGGTTGAGAACATCCACGCCGCTGTTGCCGACCTCGACTATCTTGCGGGCGGCGTCCCAGGAACTCGTCGCGCCGCCGTCGTCAGCGAGCAGCTGGCCGGTGCGGATCGTCGCGCCCGGAGCCCGGCGCAGGATCAGACCGGCGACGAACGTCCCGTGGCCCGCCTCGGCGAACGGCGGATCGGTATTCCCGTCGGCGTTGTCGGGGGCGCCAGCCCAGCCGCCGGTCCAGCCGCCGACCAGGTACTCCTGATCCCGCACCGCGGTGTCCAGAACCCCGATCCGGACCCCGTGGCCGGGACCGTCCGCGCGCTGTGGTGCCCAGGCCGGCCGGGCCAGCGCCTGCGGCACGCCGCCACCGCCGTGTGAGATCGCATCCGCGCCGGCCAACCCGGGATTCGAGTTCCTCATCCCGGGCAGCCGTCCCACCATCCGGTTCTTCCCCACGGTCGGGGTCCAGCCGCCGTTCCCGAAGCCGAAGCCGGCACGCAGGCTCCACAGGATGCGATCAAGGCTGAGGTCCGGCGCGCGGTCGGGCCGCAGATGGCCGTTGAAGACCGTCTGGTGCGAGCCCACGACCCGGTCGCACCAGTCATCCAGCGCGTCCGCAGCGGCGGACGCGTCGCTCAGGGTGATTTTGGCCAGCCCGAGGACCCGGGAATCCTCGGCTCTTTCGATGAAGCTCTTCTGCTCGGCGCTCGCCGCCGCGTCGAAGGCACCGCGGATCAGCCCCAACTGGGGCAGCGCCACGATTACTTCCCGCAGGCTTTCGTCTCGGTTGTCGGTCATGACAAACCCCCAGGCCACCGCCAAATTTGGCCAGCAAACACGTTAGAGACCGTAACCCGTCCGCCACAGGCATAAGTCTCGTCTGCGACAGTCCGCCCACCTGGGCCGAATATCATTGGACCGCCCGCACCTCCGCTCGGACAGTGGTGGGTGATGACGTTACAGGCGACCGCGACCCTGAGTCGCGCCGAAGAAGGTTCGGCCACGAAAGCCGAAGAGGTCAAGGCCGAAGAGTTCTCGGCTGAAACAGTCTCAGCCGAGGCTCTCCGGCTGGCCTCTGTCGAGCCCGGCCGCGCGCTGGCCCTCGCCGTCGACGCCGAGCGGGCCGCGCGGGCAGCCGGGGACTGGGCCGCGGAGAGCATGGCGAAACGGGCTCATGGCGTCGCGGAGATGCATCTCGGCCACCTCGACGACGCGGTGGTCCGGCTGCGCGAGTCGGTCGCGGCGGGCCGGCGGGCCGGGTCGTCCCGGCTGACCGGCGAGGCACGGATGAGCCTCGCCTCGGCCCTCACCCTCAGCCGGTCGCCGGGGCCGGCGTTCCGGGAGATCGAAGCGGCGCTGCGCGAACTGGACGGGGTCTTCGCCGCGCGGGCCATGGTCCAGCGCTCGGCCATCCTCCAGGAGATGGGCCGGTTCGACGAGGCGCTGGAGGCGGTACGGCCGGCGCTGCCCCTGCTGCGGCGCTTCGGCGACGTCCAGTGGGAGACCCGGGCGCTCAACAACCGGAGCATGTTGCACCGCGCGCGGCGGGCGTTCGCCGCGGCCGAGGCCGATCTGGTCGCCGCGCTGGCCCTCTGCGTCGAGCACGAGCTTGACCTGCCCCGCGCGTACGTGGAGCAGAACCTCGGCTCGCTCAAGGCGGACACCGGAGACGTGCCGGCCGCGCTGGCCCATTTCGACCGTGCCGAGCAGCTGTACCGGCAGCTCGGTGCCGAGGTCGGCTCGCTGCTGATCGACCGTGCCCGGGTGTTGCTTTCGGTGCGCCTGGTGGCCGAGGCGCGCGCCACGGCGGAGGCCGCGGTCCGCGCCTGCGAACGGCAGAAGCGGATGAACCTTCCCGAGGCCCGGCTGATGCTGTCCACGGTCGCGCTGGTGGAGGGTGACCTGCCGGTCGCCCACCGGGCGGCGGACGAGGCCGCCCGCGAGTTCGCCCGGCTGCGGCGCCGGGAGTGGCTGGCGCTGGCACGGTACGCGCGGTTGCAGGCACGGATGGCCGAGGACCGGTCCGGGGTGACGCCGGCGCAGGCCCGTCGCCTGGCCGAGGAGCTCACCGGCGCCGGCTGGATCGTGCCGGCCCTGGAGGCGCGCGTGATCGCGGGGGTACTCGAACTTGAGCGCGGCCGGCAGCCCCGCGCCCGTCGGGACCTGGCGCTGGCCAGCCGGGCGCGCTCCACCGGCCCCGCCGATGCCCGCGCCCGGGCCTGGCTGGCCGAGGCGTTCCTGCGCCGCGCCGACGGGCGACGCGCGGGCGCGGTCCGCGCCCTCTCCGCCGGCCTGCGGATCCTGCGCGAACACCAGGCCATGCTGGGCGCCACCGAGCTGCGTGCGCACACCTCCGCGCACCGGGGCGCGCTGGCCCGGCTCGGGGTCCGGATCGCGCTGCAGAACGGCGACGCGCGCGGCGTCTACCGGTGGACCGAGGAAGGCCGGGCCACGGCCACCCTGCTGCGCCCGATGCACGCGCCGGACGATCCGGTGCTGGCGCCGCTGCTCACCGACCTGCGGGCCACGATGACCGCGATCGAACGGCGGCGCGGCAGCGGGCAGCCGACGACGGCACTCGTCCAGCGGCAGGTGGCGGTGGAACGCCGGATCCGCGACCACTGCCGCACCCTGGCGGGCGCGAACAGCTCGGATACCGGCTTGGATACCCCGTCGGATACTGCCGTGGCGCCCTGCTCGATCCAGGTGCTCGCCGCCGCGCTCGGTCCGGCCGCACTCGTCGAGTACGCCGAGGTGGACGGGGTACTGCACGCGGTCACGGTGGTCGATGGACGGGCGCGGCTGCACGACCTCAATCCCAACGGCCCCGGGATCGTCCAGCAGAGCCTGCGACAGCTGACCTTCGCGCTGCGCCGGCTGGCCGATCCGCGTACCCGACCGGACAGCATCGCCGCCGCCACCGCACTCCTGGACCGGGCCATCCGGGTACTCGATGATGCCCTGCTCCGGCCGCTGGAACGCGCCGTCGGCGACCGCCCACTGGTGATCATCCCGACCGGGCTCCTGCAATCGCTCCCCTGGTCGTTGCTGCCGTCCTGCCGCGGGCGACCGGTCGTGGTGGCGCCGTCGGCGACGCTGTGGCACCGGGCCACCCGGCGAACCGTGCCCGACCCGTACGCGCGGGTCGTGGTCGTCGCCGGCCCCGGCCTGCCGGGCGCGCGCCAGGAGGCTGCGGCCGTCGCCGACCTGCATGCCGGGGCCATCCGGCTGGTCGACGGGCTGGCCGACGCCGCCCGGACCACCGCGGCGATGAGCGGCGCCACCCTGGTGCACGTGGCCGCCCACGGTCACCTCCGGTCCGACAATCCCCTGTTCTCCTCGCTGCGGCTGGCCGACGGGCCACTTACCGTGTACGACCTCGAACTGCTCCGGGACGCGCCGCACCATGTCGTGCTCGCCGCCTGCAACACCGCCCAGTCGCACGTCGTGGCCGGCGAGGAGGTCCTGGGTCTGACGTCGGCGCTGCTCAGCCAGGGCACGGCCACGCTCGTCGCGCCGGTCATTCCGGTGTCCGACATCGAGACGGTGTCGCTCATGCGGGCCTACCACTCCGATCTGCGGTCGGGTCGGGAACCGGCCGAAGCCCTCGCCCGGGCCCAGGAGCGGACCCGGGCCGAAGGTCCCCGGTCGCTGGCCGCGGCGGCCGGCTTCGTCTGCCTGGGCGCCGGTTTGGAAAAGCACCGCTAGGCTCGCATTCCGTGCCCATCGAGTGGGCCGGTCTGAGCCCGGCCCTCCTGTTGCCGCTGGACCGGGAGCGCACCGAGCCGTTGCGTACCCAACTGGAAGGTGGGCTGCGCGAGGCGATCCGGTCCGGCCGGTTGCGGATCGGCGAGCGGCTGCCGTCGTCCCGGGAGCTGGCCCGCGAGCTGGGTGTGTCGCGCGGGCTGGTGCAGGAGTGCTACGGCCAGCTTCAGGCCGAGGGCTATCTGAGTACGCGGACCGGCTCGGCAACCAGAGTGGCCGCCGGCGCCAGCCGGCCATCGGCACCTGTGAACAGCCCGAAGACCGCACCGGCCCGACTGATCGCCGACTTCCGCACGGGGGTACCGGATCTGGCGAGCTTCCCGCGCGGCGACTGGGCCTGGGCGCAGCGCGAGGCCTGCCGGGACGCGCCGACCACCGAGTTCGGGTACGGGGATCCGCGCGGGAGCGTCATCCTTCGCGAGGTACTCGCCGGATACCTGGGGCGGGTTCGTGGCGCGGATGCCGACCCGGCGCGGATCGTGGTCTGCACCGGCTTCGCGCAGGGGCTCAACCTGGTACTGCGCGCGCTGATCGAGGTCGGCGTGCGGCGGGTCGGGTTCGAGGATCCCGGGTACTCCGACACCATCGCCACCACCGCCGCGCTCGGGTTGGAGACGGTGCCGGTACCGGTCGACGACCGTGGCATCGACGTCGACGCGCTCGACGCGACCGGTGCCCGCGCGGTCGTCATTACCCCGGCCCATCAGTGGCCGACCGGTGTCGTCCTGGCCCCCGAGCGGCGGCAGGCCCTGGTCCGGTGGGCGGTCAGCGCGGACGCCACGATCATCGAGGACGACTACGACGCCGAATTCCGGTACGACCGCGAACCGGTCGGCGCGCTCCAGGGTCTCGCCCCGGATCGGGTGGCCGCGCTCGGCACGGTCAGCAAGTCGCTGGCTCCGGCGGTACGGCTGGGTTGGGTCCTCGCTCCTCCCGCGCTGGCCGAGCCGATCGCCGAGCGCAAGCTGCTCGACGATCGCGGTTCGCCCGTGCTCGACCAGCTCACCGTGGCGCGCCTGGTCGAGTCCGGGCGCTACGACCGGCACCTGCGCCGCATGCGGACCGTGTACGCGCAACGCCGCGAGGCGCTGGTGGACGCGCTCGACCGGCACGCCCCCGAGGTCGATCTGACCGGGCTCGCGGCCGGCTTCCACGCCGTGGCGCACCTGCCGGACCCGGTCGATGAGCGGGCCGTGGTGGCCGCTGCCCTCGCCCGCTCGGTCGGCCTCTACGGTATGAGCGCGTACCGGTCGACCGGGTCGACCACGCCGCCACAGCTCGTCCTCGGCTTCGGCAACCTTGGCGAGCGCGCCATCGTGGCGGGGATCGTCGCGGTCGCGGACCTGCTGCGCGGCGCGGATCCCGCCCGGCTGAGCGGTTCATGATGGCTCAGCGGTTCGTGAGCCCGCGGGTGGTCCGGGTCAACACCGTGAAGCCGACCGTCGCGAGGAACGCCGCATACTCGCCATGTTCGGTGTCGGCATAGTCGAGCAGGCGCGACACCCCGCCGAGCCGCAGCCACGCGCCGGCCTGCCCGACCAGCCAGGTGCCGACGCCGGCCCGGCGGTGGTCCGGCTCGACCCACAGGTTGCCCACGTCGGCCCAGCCACCCAGCCGCGACATCCGGGCACCGGTGTCCAGATTGGTGTCGACTTCGATGTACCCGAGGACGGCGTCGCCGAGGCAGCCCGAGATCCGGGTGCCGTTGATCCCAACGGTGCGCCGGGCGGCCAACCCGGCCACAGGCGGCCCGACCGACTTCGGGAGATCCTCGACGGCGGCCAGAAACACGATCTCGGTGCGACCTTCCGCATCGAACCCGGCCCGCTCGTAGATGGCTCGTACGTGTGGCCACTGCTCCGGCACGCCGTAGACACCCGGGGCCGGGAGCGCCCCGTCGGCGTACCGGTGCCGGCAACCCCAACGGGCCAACTGCGCCACGCAGGCCGTGGCGAGGGCGTCCCCAGCATCCGGGGCATCCGGCCAGTACGGCGCCGCCGGCCAGCACACCAGCCAGCGGATCTCGCCGGCGTCACGGTAGGCGTCGCCGACCCGCTCGTCAGCGTCGTACCGCAGCAGGTGCGCGGCGGCCACGACCCGCCCGCGCTGCTCGGCGACCAGGGTGAGTCGCTCGGTCACCCACCGGTCGACAATGAACTCGCCCGGCTCGCGTTCGAGCTGGCTCAGCAGGCCCTGGACGGACACCGACACGTTCGGCACCACCGCGCCGATATGGGCGTTGACGAGCGTGGTGACCTGCTCCCGATCGGCACGGGTGAACGGACGCACCTGGATTGACGACACGAACGGACCCTTCCTCGAAACAGTGACATGGGAAGAGGCCGCTACCGAGCGGTACCCGCTCAGCGTACCAACGGGTCGCGCCCGCCGAACGCCGCGATCCGGTCGTAGAGCGGGGTGCCGGCGGACACCGGAATCTCAGGACCGACGTGGTATCCGTCCGCCTCGTCGCCACGGAGGTCGGCGACCAGGTTGGCCTGGCCCCACTCCAGCGCGAGCCGGCTCAGCTCCGGATCGAGGTCGGTGGACTGCCCGGTCGCCTTCGCGATGTCCCAGGCATGGATCACCAACTCGGTGAGCTGCTGCCCGAGTGCCCAGGTGGCCGGCAGCTCACCGCCGGGCGGCCGGTGCACCCGATCGAGCGCGCCCGGCTGTTGCCACGCCGCCCGCAGCGAGTCGGCCGCTGCCCAGTATGCGCCGGCCCGGTATGCGCTGGCCCAGTCGTCGCCGATCGGGTCCGCCCCGATGACCCAACCCTCGCTGGGCCCACGCCTCCCGGTGCCAGCGATCTCGGCGAACCGTCGCACCTCGTCCACCACGTGGTTGACCAGGTCGCGGACGTCCCACGACCGGCACGGTGTAGGGAGCGCGGCCTGCTCCGGCCGGATCAGGGCGACGACCGCGCCAGTCTGGTCCAGGGGCACGTAACAGTAGGGCCGGAGACAGCGACATGTGATCAGCTCCTCGCGTTTGGTGCAATTCAGCCAGGCAATTCGGCCAGGTATGCCTCCAGCCGGTCGGTCAACTCCTCCGGGTGACCGAGCGCGACCAGGTGGCCGCCGGGCATCTCGTCGGGCGTGATGCCGAGGCGCTCCTGGGCGACACGGCGCTGGAAGGCCGCCGGGAAGAACCGGTCGTCGCGCCCGACCAGCACCCGCGTCGGCACGTCCGGCCACGCCTTCAGCGGCCACGGCTGCCCGAACGGCGTGTCGGACTGCTCGCGCGCGTGCACCAGCGAGTCGTCGATCACGGACTGCGGCAGATCGTGCAGAAAGTAGGTGAACACGTCGAACTCCGCGTCGGCCGGGCGCCCCTGCCGGACGTCGTTCTCCCGCCGGGCCGCACCCGAGCCGGTGTTGTCCCACCACTCGCCGGCCGTCTCGCCGGGCGCCGGAACCATAGCGTTGACCAGCACGAGCAGCGACACCGGCAGGCGGTCGCAGACCAGCGGCGCGGTGAACCCGGCCATCGACTGGGCGACCAGCACCACGTCGCCGCTGACCTGGCGACCCGCGCGGACCACCGCCTCCACGTATTCATCGAGGCCAGCCGCGTCGTCGTCGCCGGGCAGATCGACGGAGACCACCTCGTGGCCGCGCTTGCGCAGCTCGGGCTCGACCCGATGCCAGTACCACGCGCTGCCACCCGCGCCGGGGATCAGTACGAAAGCCATGGTCCTAAATTAGCACCAACTAGTTGCCGAAAGATAGCGTACGCTCAGAACATGTCCCGGAACTACGACGACCCGTGCGGGCTGGCCCGCGCCCTCGACCTGATCGGGGAGCGCTGGGCGCTACTGGTGGTGCGGGAGTTGCTGCTCGGCCCGAAACGCTTCACCGACCTGCGCCGTGGCCTGCCCACCGCCAGCCAGAACGTGCTGGCGCAGCGACTGCGCGAGCTGGAGCGGTCCGGGGTGCTGCGCCGCCGCCGGCTCGGCCCGCCCGCGAGCACCTGGGTCTACGAGCTGACCGAGCGCGGGCACGACCTCGGTCCGGTCATCGGCGAGCTGGCCAGGTGGGGCAGCCGCGCTCCGCTCGCCTCCACCGCCGAGCTGAGCGCCGACGCGCTGATCCTCGCGATGCGGACGACCGTCGACCAGGCCGCCGCCAACCGGGTGCGCGGCCGATTCGAGCTGCGGCTGGCCGACGACCGCTTCCGGATCGACGTCGCCGACGGGCACCTGCGGGTGGACCGCGGGGCCGCCGACCAGCCGGACGCCGTCATCGACACGACCGTCGCGACCTTCCGGTCACTGATCTTCGGAGGCCGCTCGCTCACGGCGGCGGTGCGGGCCGGAGACGTGACGGTGCACGGAGACCAGCGCGCCGCGGCCCGGCTGGTCACACTGTTCCCGCGGCCGGCGGAAAGTCCGGCAGAAAGTTCCGCGCCGGTTGTCCAGACCGGGTGACGGCCGTTCGTCCTTAGAGTGGAAGCCGGCGACCGGCGCCGGCCCGACCCCGAGGAGCAGCCATGCCGCTGTACATCGCGCTCACCTACACCGCTGATGTCGACTGGAGCGCGCCGGAGCAGGCCGAGGAGATGAAGGAGTGGTCGGCGTTCGGTAAGGCGGCCGCGGCCGTGATCCGCGGCGGCCACGCGCTCTACCCCACGGCGACCGCGACCACTGTGCGCACCGCCGGCGGTAAGGGCGGCGACGTGATCACCACCGACGGGCCCTACGCGGAGACCAAAGAGGCCCTGACCGGCTTTTACCTGCTGGAGTGTGCCGATCTCGACGAGGCCGTGGCGACCGCGGCGAAGCTGCCGGCGGCCTGGAACGGGGCGGTCGAGGTCCGCCCGGTCATCCAGTTCTGACCGGATGTCGACGCTCGCCGGTGACGCGATCGCCCGGCTGGTGCGCGATGAGGGCACCCGGGTGCTGGCCACGCTGACCCGCGTCACCGGCAGCCTCGACCTCGCCGAGGACGCGGCCCAGGACGCTGTCGTTCGCGCGCTGGAGACCTGGCCGCGCGACGGTGTGCCCGACAATCCGCGCGGCTGGCTCGTGGTCACGGCCAAGCGGCGGGCGGTCGACCTCATCCGCCGGGAGGCGCGGCGAGCCGGGAAGGAGGCGGAGGCCGTGAAGGAGGCCGAGGCCGTGGCGCTGCTCGATCCGACTCCGGAGCCGGCCGAGGTGGTCCGCGACGACCTGCTCCGGCTGGTCTTCACCTGCTGCCATCCGAGCCTGTCGGTGGAGGCGCAGGTCGCGCTCGCCCTGCGTACCCTCGGCGGACTCTCCACGGCCGAGGTCGCCCGCGGCCTGATGGTGCCCGAAGCGACCATGGCGAAGCGGCTCACCCGGGCGAAGCAGAAGATCACGCAGGCCCGGATCCCGTACCGGGTGCCGGCGGCCGAGGAGCTGCCGGGCCGGCTCACCGGGGTCGCGACCACGGTTTACCTGATCTTCAACGAGGGGTACGCGGCCGGCGCCGGCCCGGATCTGGTCCGCGCGCCGTTGACCGCCGAGGCGATCCGGTTGGCCCGGCTCCTGGCCGAGCTGATGCCCGACGAGCCGACCGTGCTCGGCCTGCTCGCACTGCTGCTGCTCCAGGACGCGCGGCGGGACGCCCGGGTCGACGACGCCGGCCGGCTGGTGCTGCTGGCCGACCAGGACCGTGGCCGGTGGGACGCCCAGGCGGTCAAGGAGGGCGTTGAGCTGGTCGGGGCGGCCCTGCGGCGCACCCCCGACCACCCGGACCGGTACGCGGTGCAGGCGGCCATCGCGGCGTGCCACGCGCTCGCCCCGTCCTACCACGAGACCAACTGGGACGCCGTCATCTCGTGGTACGACGTGCTGCGCACCGTGCAGGACACCCCGGTGGTCCGGCTCAACCGGGCAGTGGCGGTGTCCGAACGCGACGGTCCGGCGGCCGGCCTCGCCCTGGTCGAGGGCGTCGACGACCTGACGGGATACCCGTGGTGGCACGCCACCAGGGCGGAGTTGCTGCACCGCCTCGGCCGGATCGGGGAGGCGCGGGCCGCGTACGAGAAGGCGCTGGCGCTCGGGCTCGGCGACCCGCAGGTGGCGCACCTCCAGCGCCGGCTCGCCGACCTTCCCGGCTGACGCGCCCCGGCCCGGGAAATCGTCCTCCGATTGGTCACCACAATTTCCCGGAAATAGCGGCTTCGGTGCGCCCAAAAGGTCACAACTTACCGGAAGTTATGACGATCAAACGGCGTACCGAAACCCGGCCGGACTTCCCAGCAAGTTATGAGGATCTTGCAGTGATCGAACCGTTGACGGGTCATCCAAGAGATCCTATGTTTCCAGTACTTGACGGCGACGTTTCGATTCGCCTGCCCCGCCAGCAGACGACCGACCCTCGCCTTGCCGGGCGCTGGAAGGACTGCGCGGATGCCACTCGGCCAGACCTGGAGCGACAGCCGGCGCATCGCGCCGCTCGGACCCGTAATGACCGGTGCCACCTCCGATCTTTCCGGCTTGCACGTCTATGGGTTTCTCCGACCACCTGGAGGGTCGGACCCTGCGAGAAAGGCGTACCACTGTGCCACTTGTCAGCTTCCCGAGACGGTTACGGATGAAATTAGGGGCAACCGCCACCATCCTGGTCACCGTCGTCGCGACCGCGACCGTCCTGTTCGGACTGGGCAGCCAGCCGGCGCGGGCCGATCTACAGAATCCGCGCCAGGATTTCCTCCGCGCGTCGACGTCCGGACTGTTCCTGCACTGGGGCGAGCGCACCAACCCCGGGTACACGAGCTGCACGACCTGGGAGAACGCGGTCACCAGCGGGGGCTGGAGCGCCGACTACTGGGTCAGCGAGGCGCAGAAGCTGCACGCCAGCTACCTCGTGCTGGCCACGTTCCACAGCCGGCTCGGGTACGCCCGGCCGTGGCCGTCGAAGGTGCCCGGTAGCTGCGCCACCAAGCGGGACTTCCTCGGCGAGCTGATCACCGCGGCGCACGCCAAGGGTCTCAACGTCATCCTGTACATGACCAATGACCCGCAGTGGCATGACGAGACCGGCCACGAGTGGCTGGACTCCACGGCGTACTCGAACTACAAGGGCCAGAGCATCAACATCGACCAGGACCCCGGCTTCGGCCAGTTCAGCTACGACAACTTCTTCGACGTCATGTCCAGCCACCCGACGCTGGACGGGTTCTGGATCGACAACGACAACGACTACTGGCTCAGCCACAACCTGTACCAGCAGATCTACCAGCTGCACCCGAACATGACGATCAGCAACAACAACGAAGACACCCCGATCATGGACATGATCAGCAACGAACAGAAGACCGGCATGACCCCCGCCTACGACATGCCACAGGCCTACTACACCGCCCAGCCACGGCTGACCGAGGCCGACTACAAGCTGCCCAGCAGCGGCGCGTGGTGGTACGACGGGTCGAACTCCAGTGTGGACACCGCCCTGAACGTGGGCCGGTATATCGCCAACGCCGGCAACTCGGTGAAATCGTTGATGGCCGAGACCGCGATGGTCAACGGGAAGTTCCCGTCCAACCAGGTCAACTTCAACAACTTCTTCAACGGGTACGTCGGCCAGATCTGGGACTCGGTGCACGGCGTCGAGGGCGGCGGGTACATGTACGGCGGCATGCCGGGCGGCAACCTCGGCAGCGGCTCCTACGGGTACACCACGATCAACAAGACGAACTCGAATCTCCAGTACGTGCACGTGGTGACCAAGCCGACGTCGGGCAGCACGGTCAAGCTGCGCGACGCCGGGTACGTGGTGTCGTCGGTGACCAACTTCCGCACCGGCGCGGCGATACCGTTCACCCAATCCAAAGGCGTCCTGAGCATCAACAACAACAGCGGCTGGGACACGTACGACACAGTGTTCAAGGTGCAGATGTCCGGCCGGACCGGGATCACCACCGGCGTCACCGCGTCGGCGACCGCGTCGGCCAGCGGGCACGCCGCCGGCAACCTGGTCGACGGCTCGTACCTGAACTACTGGGACAGCAACAAGACCACCCCGGTGTCGATCACGCTCGACCAGGGCTCGGCGAAGAACGCCGCCTACCTGGCGGTCAACCAGCGCGAGGACACCATCACCCAGACCGCCACGTCGTCGGCCCGGATCAAGGCGTACAAGATCCTGACCAGCAGCAACAACAGCACCTGGACCACGGTCAAGAGCGGTACCCTGCCGAACGCGCGCGGCGCCCAGTACATCGACATCGGGGCCAGCGCCCGGTACATCCGGCTCGAGGTGGACAGCACGTACGCGTCGTCCAAGCAGTTGCGCATCGACGAGCTGTGGCTCGGCAACGCGTACCCGGGTGGCGGCGCCCAGCCTCCCCCGCCGGGCAAGATCGAGGCCGAGGCGTCCGGCAACACGCTCTCCGGCGCGGCCGTGGTGTCGAACTGCTCCGCCTGCTCGGGCGGCGCGAAGGTGCGCTTCATCGGCAACAACGCCAGCAACTACGAGATTGTCAACAACGTCAACGTGGCCACGGCGGGCAGCCACCAGCTGACCATCGCCTACGGGGTCAACGGCACCCGTACCTTCGACCTCAGCGTCAACGGCGGCGCGACGATCGCGGTCAACTGCACGGGTACGGACTTCAACACCCCGGCGACGACGACGGTCACGGTCAACCTCAACGCCGGCAACAACACCATCAAGTTCTTCAACACCAGCGCGTACGCGCCTGACCTGGACGCCATCTCGGTGTCGTGAATCCCGTCGATCTAGGACGAATGGTGGGACAAGACGGGCAACCCGCCCACCATTCGTCCTAGATCGACATACCAGGAGCGAACCCTCAGTGCACGCCAGCCATCAGGCGGCGGATCATCGGGGTCAGCGCGGCCAGCACTCCACCCAGCACGATCGCGATCGCACCCAGCGTGCCGAAGTACACGGCCTCGTGGTTTTCGCTGTAGTACTTGGCGAGCACCCCGGCCATGGCCGTGCCCAGCGCGACCGACAGGAAGAACAGCGCGACCATCTGGGTCCGGAACGCCTCCGGCGCCAGCTTGGTCGACACCGACAGGCCGACCGGCGACAGCAGCAGCTCCGCGATCGTGAACACGAACAGGATGCCGACCAGCGCGAGCAGTGGCGCGCTGTGCGGGCCACCGCCGGCGAGGGGCAGGAACAGCAGGAACGCGACACCCATGAGGATCGTGCCGGCGGCGAACTTGACCGGCGTCGAGGGCTGCCGGGAACCGAGCTTCGTCCACAGCGCGGCGAACGCACCGGCGAGGACGATGATGAAGACCGGGTTGATCGACTGTACCCAGGAAACCGGCATCTCCCAGCCGAAGATGTGCCGGTCCAGCCGCTTGTCCGAGTAGATCGTCACGACGGTGAACTGCTGCTGGTACAGCGACCAGAACGCGGCGCTGGCGACGAACAACGGGATGAAGGCCACCACCCGCCGCCGCTCGACCGGGGATGATCGCCCGGCTGGCGAGGATCAGCACGAAGTATGCGACCGCGGCGGCGGCGCTGACCACGACGACGATCGTGGCCAGCCGGTTCGCCGGCAGCAGACCGGTGAACGCCAGCACCGCGATGACCACCGCGATGGCCACGGCCACGCCGGCGGCCAGCAGGCGGTGCCGCTCCGGGCAGCGGGTTGTGCACCTCGCGGGCCGCGCCGGTCAATCGCCGGCGGCCGAAGCTGTACTGGATCAGGCCGATCGCCATCCCGACCGCGGCCAGCCCGAAGCCGTAGTGGAACCCGAGTTCCTTCTGCAACAGGCCGGTAAGCAGCGGACCGATCAGGGCGCCGATGTTGATGCCCATGTAGAACAGCGCGAAGCCGGCGTCGCGCCGGTCGTCGCCCTCGTCGTACAGGGTGCCGACCAGCGCGGTCGCGTTGGCCTTCACGCCGCCGCTGCCGAACGCGATCAGCACCAGACCGACGCCCACGCCGAGCAGCCCGGGCAGCAGGGCAAGCGAGATATGTCCAGCCATCACCACGATCGCGCTGTGGAACAGCACCCGCTCGGATCCGAGCAGCCGGTCGGCGAGCCACGCCCCGAGAATCGTGGACAGGTAGACCAGGCCGCCGTACGCGCCGACGATGCTGGTCGCCGTCGCCTCCCCGATCCCGAGACCGCCCTTGCCCGCCTCGTAGTACAGGTAGATCAGCAGGATGCCCTGCATGCCGTAGAACGAGAACCGCTCCCACAGCTCGACCCCGAACAGGTTGGCCAGCACGCGTGGCTGCCCGAAGAACGTCTTCTCCCGCTCGGGCGCCTCCATCACATTGGTAACGGTCATCCCGAACCCATACCCAGGTCGGGTCCGGCTACTAACGTTTTTCTGATGATCCGAGGTCGACGGTCGGTCCTGGCGATGGCCGCGATGCTGGCGGCGCTGGCGGCGCTGGCCGCCGTTCCCGCCGGCTGCACGCACGCGTCGACCGGACCCGGCCCGCTGACCGCCGACTGGCGGCTGGTCGCGCTGCCGCCGGCCGCCGCCGGCCGGCTCATACTGGGCGACGTGCTCGCCTGTGGCGGCCGGTGGTACGCGCTCGGCGGCGTGCGCACCACCGGCGGCGTAGGCGCCACCCCCGGCGTAGGCCCCACCCCCGGCGCGGGCGCCCCCACCGGCAGCGCGGGCGCCCCCACCGGCAGCGCGGGCGCCCCCACCGGCAGCGCGGGCGCCCCCACCGGCAGCGCGGGCGCCCCCACCGGCAGCGCGGGCGCCCCCACCGGCAACGCGGGCGCCACCCCCGCAAGCGTAGGCGCCACCGCCGGTGGCACCCGCCCGGGCGCCTGGACGAGCACCGACGGCCGGTCCTGGACCCCGGTGCCGCTGCGGGCCACGACGCCGTACGGGCCCCAGCAGGTGTTCAGCTCGGCCGCGTGCTCGCAGGACCGGGTCGCCGCGCTCGGGGACACGTCCGGCGGCGTACACGGCAATCCCCGCTACAACACCTGGTGGGGTGATACTGGCGGGCTGACCGATGTGCTCTCCGGCCTCGACCTGTTCGGCGGGGATGACGCGATCAGCGTCGGCCGGATCGCTGGTGGTTCCGGGCCGTCGCGGTACCTGGTCGCCGGCAGTTGGGACGACGCCGCCAAGCGCCCGCACGCGACCGTCTGGACATCGGCGGACGGTACCCGGTTCGACCGCCGGGACAGCGACCCGGCCCTGGCGTCGACCGACGCGCTGGTCACCGAGGCCGCCTCGGCCACGTATGCCGGCGACGAATGGCTGCTGGCCGGCGACGCGACGCGGGCCGGCAACGCCATCGCGCGCGAGCCGGTCGCGTGGTCGTCGACCGACGCGATCGGCTGGCACCGGGAGGACGTGGATCATCAGGCCGGCCGGGACGAGGCGCTGCAACGGATCACCGGCTGGAACGGTACGGCGCTCGCCATCGGCGTGCGGGGCACCGGCTTCGGCGCGTGGCGGCGCGACCCGGCGAGCCACGCCTGGCGGGTGGCCGGCGGGTTCGGCCGGTTCACCGGCGACACCCTCCCGGGCGTCACCGGCGTGGCCGTGGTCACCGGTCGAGCCAGGCCCATCGTGTACGTGGCCGGGACCGACGGTGCGGCGCTGCGGCTGTGGGCGAGCACCGACGCGGCGACCTGGCGGCCGGTACGGTTGCCGGCATCCTTCCCGGCCGGCGGCGGACGCACGCTGGTGGTGGCCGCGCAGGCCGGCAAGCTGCTTGTCGCCGCCAGCGGCGACACCGGGGCACGCCTGTGGCTCGCCGACCCCCCGCCCGACCCAGACCCCTCGCCGATCAAGGAGAAGTGAACATGGTTCGGAGATCAAACCATGTTCATTCTCCAAGATCGGCGCTAGTCTCGGCGCGAATCTCACCGGCCGAACGGGCGGGTCACCATCAGGATCGTGATCAGCACGACGATGAGCAGGACCAGTGCGCCCGATCCGACCACCCGGCCGGCGACGTTGTCGAGCCGCTCCTTCGGCGGCGCCCCCGGCGCCCCCGGTCACGTTGGACGCGCCGGTCACGTCGGTCGCCCCGGCCGCGGTGGACGGCGGGGACACCTCGTCCGGCACACCCGCCGCGCCGTGCTCGATCAGGTGGGCCGCCCGGCGCATCGCCGGCACCGTGTACCCGGTGGCCAGACCCATGCCGACCACGTACAGCGTGAGCGAGATGATCACCCACGGGGTGCGGAACGTGTACCGGTCGGACAGGCTGAGCGCGCCGATGCCGAGCACTGCCACCAGCAGCGTGCCGATCCCGAACCGGGCCATGAAGGTCGCCGCTTCCCGGATCTCCGCGACGTCATGCCGGCGGATGGCCCGGTTGCCGACGAAAGCGGCCAGCACGAACGGTCCCATCACCAGGACCGCGGCCAGCACATGCAGGGTTACCAGAAACTTGTACACGCGCCACTGTACGCGAATCGCCACCGAACGCATCCGGACCGTACGTTGTGGACGCCCCGACGCAGAATTGGAAGCGTGCCCGTACCCCGCCGCGTGATCATCTTCGCCTCGGTGCTCTCTGCCGTCGTGGCGCTGATCTCGATGGCCGCCGCGGGCGTGTTCGACCGGCTCCCGCTGCTGAGCCCGGCGCTGGCCGTCGCGGTCGAGGTGCTCGCCGTGTCGGCGCTGCTCGGTTCGTGGATCTCCCGGCGACGAAACTGGCTGACCCGCTGGGTGCCGGCGATCGTGCTCAGCGCGGCGGTGCTGACCGGGCTCGCCGCGGCGGTCCTGCGGCTGACCGGCACGATCGTCGACGCGTACCCGTTGAGCTTCGCGCTCTGGATCGGCCTGGTGATCGCGGCGGTGGTCGGCGCGCCGCTGGTCATCGCCGAGCCCGGACGGCTGCGGGGGTGGGTGGCCGCCGCCGCGGTGCCGCTCACCCTCGGCGGTGCGTTACTGCTCATCAACGACGAGTACGGGGTGTGGCCGACCGCCGGCGACCTGCTCGGGCACACCGCGGTGTTCCATGCGCCGGCGCTGCGCAGGTTGCCGGCCACGGTCAAGCCCGACCACGGCGTCGTGGTCGCCTTCAACGCACCGGCCGCTGTCTCGCACTTCACCCACCGGCCGGGCAGCGCGTACCTGCCGCCGGCCTACTTCACGCCGGCTGGCAGCCGGTTACCGGTGGTCATCATGCTCGCCGGTACGCCGGGCGGCACGGTGCAGTGGCCGACCTCCGGCAAGGCGATCTCCACGGCCGACGCGTACGCCACGGCCCACCACGGCCTGGCCCCGATCCTGATATTCGTCGACGAGAACGGTTCGGCCACCGGCGACACCGAGTGCGTCAACGGGCCGCACGGCAACGCCGAGACGTACCTGACCGTCGACGTCCCGGCCTTCGTGACCGCGCACCTGGGCGTGCGGCAGATCCCCGACCGGTGGGCGATCGCCGGGTTCTCCGAGGGCGGCACGTGCGCGCTCGACCTGACCCTGCTGCACCCGAACCTGTTCCACCACTTCGTCGACCTCGCCGGCGACGACCGGCCCACGCTCGGCAATCCCCAGCGCAACCGGACGGTACTGTTCGGCGGCTCGGCGGTCGCGCTGCGTGACCACGACCCCGACCATCTGCTGGCTGCTCACCGGTACCGGGCCGTGAGCTGCTGGTTCGCGGCCGGCGTGAACGACAACCGGCATCTCATGGGCGCCCGGCGGCAAGCCCTCGAAGCGTCCCGCGCCGGCCTGCGGGTACACCTGTTCACCGGGGTATCCGGGCACAACTGGCAGTTCGCGAGCGCGGCGTTCGCGCAGGTGCTGCCGTCGCTGTGCACCGATCTCGGGCTGACCGGAGCCACCCACTGAGTTACCTCAGGCGCCTGGACCTCCGGTCGGCGCAAATCCCGACAGATTGGAGTTCGGTAGGCTGCCCGGGATGACCGGACGCCGGATGGTTCTCGCCGGGTCGGCCGCGGCGATCGCGGTCGTGCTGACTGTCCTCCTGGTCGCGCTGTTGACCGGCGGTGCGCCGACCGCGGCCCGCTGGGCCAGCGCGCGGTCGTCCGCCGTCGCTCCCGTGCCGAGCGGGTCACCGAGCGTCGAGCCATCGAGCGCCCCGCCCCCGGCCAGCCCGGGCTGCGGTCCGTGGGGGTGCGACCAGGAGCGCCGCTTCGGCGCCGCGACGAGCCTGATCAAAACCAAGCCGGGGTACCTGGGGATCATCGTCCGGGACCGGCGGACCGGCGAGGTGTGGCGGGCCGGCACCCCTGACCACGTCATGTGGACCAGTTCGACGATCAAGCTGGCGGTCGCCACCAGCCTGCTGGAGCGGGCCCGCACCGGCGCGGTGACCCTCGACGCCGCCGCCCACCAGCAGATCGCCGCGATGTTCGCCACGTCCGACGATCACGCCGCCGACGCGCTGTGGGACCGGTACGGCGGGGACGCGCTGGTCCCCCGGTTCCAGCAGGTGTACGGGATGACCGGGCTGACCTTCGTGCCCGGCTTCCCGCGCCGGTGGGGGTTCATGAAGGCGTCGGCCGAGGACCTCCAGCGGCTGATGTCATACGTGCTGGAGAAGCTCGACCAGCCCGACCGCGAGTACATCCTCGGCGCGATGCGGCACGTCGGCCAGATCCAGCGGTGGGGCGTGTGGGCGGCCGGTACGGCCCAGCAACCGGGCACCAAGGACGGCTGGTCGATCGAGTCCGACCCGGGCGGCAAGCACTGGTGTACCAGTACGGTCGGCTTCACCGGCCCGGACGCGCGGTACGCGGTCGCGGTCATGTACCACCTGCCGCCGGGCAGCACGATCGACGCCGGGGTACACGCGGTGAGCGACCTGGTGGCCGCCGTGTTCGGCGCCGCCGTGCCGGCCCCGGTCACCGTCCCCGACCCCAGCACCGGCCTCTAACAAGATCGACCAGCAGGCCCGGCCGGCATGATCGGCACAACTTCCCGGAAATAGTGGCCTCCGACCCCGCCTGAGGCCACTATTTCCGGGAAGTTGTGCCGATCTTGGAGGTCACTACGTCCCGGACGTTGTGGCGATCTCGGGGTCACGGCGTCCCGGACGTTGTGCCGATCATTTCCCAGACGGTTACGGGCTTGACGGGTACGTCCTCCAGGGCGTGGCGGACCGGGACGTCGTAGCTCGCCAGCGGCCGGAACAGCTTGCGCGGCAGGTACTCGCGGTCCGGATCGCCGACGAGGACCCGGGCACCGTTGCGGGCGGCGGCCCGCAGCAGCGCGAGCGACCGCTGCGCCACCGAGGCGGTGTAGAAGACGTCACCGGCGAGCACCACGTCCGCGCCGCCGCCGGTGGGCTCGGCGCGGACGGTCAGCTCACCCAGTACCATATTGATCTTTGCATTTCGGGCAACAGCCACGCGCGCTTCGGGATCGTGGTCGACCGCTTCGACCGCGGCCGCGCCCGCCTTGGCCGCGGCGATCGCGACCAGCCCGGATCCGCTGCCGAGGTCGACCACGCGGCGCCCGGCGACGGTCTCCGGACGATCGAGCACGTAACGTGCGAGCGCCAGGCCACCGGCCCAGGCGAAGGCCCAGAACGGCGGCGGCTCGTCACTGGAGTACCCGCCGGCCAGCTCCCACAGGCCGACCTGCGGCGGCGCCTGGTGCAGGTGGATCTCCGGAACGAACGGCACCGGGTCGGGGCTCAGCTCCATACCTCGGCCGCGGTCTCCACGATCAGCCGGAGCTTGGCGACCTGCTCCTCGTACGTGAGATTGTTTCCCTCCATTGTGGACGAGAAGCCGCACTGCGGAGACAGGCAGAGCTGGTCGAGCGGCACGTACTCGCTCGCCTCATCGATGCGGCGCTTGAGCGTGTCTTTGTCCTCCAGCGCGCCACGCTTCGTGGTCACCAGGCCGAGCACCACCATCTTGCCCGGCGGCACGAACCGCAGCGGCGCGAACCCGCCGGACCGCTCATCGTCGTATTCGAGGAAGAAGCCGTCGACGTCGAGCTGGTTGAACAGCGCCTCGGCGACGAAGTCGTACCCGCCCGCGGCGGCCCACGAGGAGCGGAAGTTGCCGCGGCACATGTGCGTGGTGACGGTCAGCCCGGCCGGCCGGCCGGCGAGCGCCGCGTTGATCTGCTTGATGTACCGCTCGTGCTGGTGCTCGGCGTCCTCACCGCGCTCGGTGAGCATCGCCCGCTGCCGGGGATCGTTGAGGTAGGCCAGGCTGGTGTCGTCGAACTGGAGGTATGTGCAGCCGAGGTCGGCGAGGCGGCGGACCTGCTCGGCGTAGGCGGCGCTGAGATCGTCCCAGAACTGCTCAAGATTGGCATAGACGGCCGGGTCGATCGCCGCGCGGCCGCCCCGGTAGTGGACCATGCTCGGCGACGGGATGGTGAGCTTCGGCGTCGCGGTCGTGACCGTCGACTGGAGGAAGCGGAACGCGTCGGCGAAGATCGTCTCGGTGAGCGTGATCCGGTCGTCGATGCGCAGCGCGGCGGACGAGAAGTCCAGCTCACCGGACTCGTTGTAGAAGTGGACCATCAGCTTCTCGTCGGTGCGGTGCACGCCACCGAGCTGGTAGATGAAGTCCATGTGCCACGAGGCCCGCCGGAACTCGCCGTCGGTGGCGGACTGGAGGCCGACCTCCTCCTGCATGCGCACGACGTCGCGGATCGCCTCGTCTTCGATCTCGCGCAGCCGACCGGCGTGTTCCTCGCGGGCCTGGAGCAGGTGTTTCGGCCGCAGCAGGCTGCCGACGTGGTCGGCGCGGAACGGCGGTCGGGTACGGGCAGCCATGACCCCACCTTCGCGCACATCTCATGATCGCCTCAACCTCGACCTCGCATGATCGCCACAACTTCCCGGGAGTTGTGGCCAAGCCAAGGGGCTGAGGCACCAACTTCCCGGAAGTTGTGCCGATCATGCTCGGGGGCAACGGGCGTTGTAGCTGATCGATAAGGTGGAGTCACTATCTGTCTATCCTCGGCGGCGGGAGGTGTCGACGATTCTCGTCCTGCGCGGTCTGATGGTCGCGGTCCCGTCCCGGCGCACGGTGATCCAGGTGTCGCTCGACCCCGACAACGACCACGACAAGGCGGCGGTCCTCACCGCCGTCGACGCGGACGAAACCTCCGCCACCGCCCTCGCCCGCGCGGTCGCCGGCCTGGTCAGGCCGCTGTCCGGCCGGGTGCTCGTCGACGCCGAGGACGTCACCGACAAGCGCCCCGGCGACCGCCGGATCGGGTACGTGCCGGCCGGCGGTGCCCTGCTGCCACACCTCACCGTCCGGCAGAACATCGAATACCTGGTCTGGCGCCAGGAAACGGTGCGCGACCTGGTCCGGTCCTGGGAAGCCGGTCTGGTGCACCATCTGGAGCTGGGTCCGGTGCTCGACCTGCGGCCACACGAGATCACGCCGCAGCAGCGGATGCGCGCCGCGATCGCCCGGGCCGCGATCTCGTCCCCCGAAGCGCTGATATTCGACCTGCCCGACACCGGCACCACCGGTCCGTTGAGCGACCTGCTGGAGGGGTTGGTCACCGCCGGCGCAGTACGACCGTCCACGGTCGTCTTCACCGGCGACGAGGCGCTGCTGGCCGAGGCCGACCTGGTGGTGCGGGCCGAGGAAGTGGTCACCCCATGATCACCCGGAGAACCCTGCTGGGCGCGGCGGCCGGAGTCGCCACGACCGGGCTGGCCGGCGGGTGCACCCGGCCCCGGAGCCCGATCCAGGTCGCCGTGGTGTGGAGCGGAAGCGAGCTGGCGCTGTTCCGCGACGTGGTCCGGCAGTACCCGGGGCCGGTCGAGGTGATCGGCGCGGGCAACGACATGGACGCGTTCCTCAGCGCCCGGTACCGCACCGCCAACCAGCCGGACGTGGCGATCTTCCCGCAGATCGGGCTCATCGCCGACTACGCCCGGCGGCACTGGCTCGCGCCGGTCCCCGACTGGGTCGCCAGCCGGTTCGCCGAGCCCTGGAACAGGCTGCTGACCGTCGACGGGGTGCTGTACGGCGCGTGGGTGAAGGCGGCGCACAAGTCGATCTTCTGGTACCGGCCGAGCGCGCTGGGCGGGCAGCCGGTGCCGGCGACCTGGGACGATCTGACCAGCCTGGTGCACCGGCTCGCCGCCGCCGGCGGTCCGGCCCCGCTGGCCATCGGCGCGGCCGACGGGTGGGTGCTCACCGACTGGCTGGAAAACATGCTCACCACGCTCGCCAGCGACTACCAGTACGAGGGCCTGGTAAACGGCACCGTCGACTGGGGCATGGGCGCGGTCCGCAACGCGCTCACCCTCCTGGCCGGTGTCTGGGGCGTGCGCGGCGCGTTCCCGTACGGGCCGGAGCGCACGCTGCTCACCCAGAACGAGGAGTCGGTGGTGCAGGTAGTCGCCGAGCACCGCGCGGCCATGGTGTTCGAGGGCGACTTCGTCGGCATCGTCGCCGATCGGTTCCGGCCGTCCGGGCAGCCGCCGCTGGCCACGTTCCGGTTCCCGCGACTAGGCCCCGCGCAGCCGCTGCCGCTGCTGGTCGGCGGGGACGCCGCCGTGGTCCTGCGCCGGGGCACCGGCCGGGCCGCCGACCGGAACGCCGCCGCGGGACAGAACCTGGTGGACTGGCTCACCGGGCCGGAGCGGCCGTTCACGCCGTGGATCCGGGCCGGCGGGTACCTCTCCCCCAACCTGCTCGTGCCGCCGGCGGCATACGGCGCGGGCCTCCCCGGTCAGCTCGCCGCCGACCTGCAGACCGCGACCAGCAGCCTCCGGTTCGACCTGTCCGACCAGTTGCGCGGCTCGCTCGGCGGGCCGGACGGCCAGGGCATCTGGAAGATCCTCCAGGACTTCTTCGCCGAGGTCACGGCGGACCGGCCCGATGTCAGGGGCGCCGTCGACCGGGCCTGTTCGCGGCTGGAGCGCGCCGCCGCCCAGGCCAAGCGGGAGAGCTCATGAGCAGCACCGACGGCCGCCTGCTCGGCGAGGTCGTGGTCATCGACGACATCGGCCCGGGCCGGCGCAGCCGCGCGTACCCGAGTGGGGGTTTCGCGGCGTTGCTGCTCACGCCGGTCGTGCTGCTGCTGGGGGCGGGCCTGCTGTGGCCGGTCGCCCGCACCGTGCACGCCAGTCTGACCGGGCCGCGGCACCGGTACACCGGCCTGGCGCATTTCCGCACCGCCCTGGCGGCCGAAGGGGTCGGGCAGGTGCTCGACCGCACGCTGCTCTGGGCCGTCGCGATCCCGGTCGTGGTGATCATTCTTGGGTACCTGCTGGCCGCCGTCACCCGCCGGTCGAGCAGCCGGGTCGCGACGATGGTTCTGGTCGCGCCCATCGCGCTGCCGCTCGTGGTGACCGGGGTGATGTTCCGGCTGTTCTACGACCCGGACCCGGCGCGCGGCACCGGCACCCGCACGGTGGTGGCGATCGCCGGGATGTTCGGTGTACCCGCGGATACGGTGCCGCCGTGGCTCGGCCCCGATCTGATCACGATCGCGCTGATGTCCGCGTTCGTGTGGGCGTGGCTCGGCCTGCCGGTCGTGGTGTTCCGGGCCGCGCTCGACGCGATCCCACCCGAACTCGCCGACGCGGTCCGGGCCGCGGGCGGCAGCCGGTGGCACGTGTTCCGCGACGCGCTGTGGCGGCCGCTGCTGCGCCGGACCACCACGATCGTGTTCGCGCTCGTGGCGCTCGGCACCGCCCGCGCGTTCGATCTGATCCTGGTGATGGCGCCGGGGTCCAGTGTGGACGAGGCGGCCAACCTCGCGGTACGCGTGTGGCAGACATCCGGCAGCGCCACGTCCGGGCCGGCGGCCGCGCTGAATGTACTGTGGCTCGCGGCGCTCGGCATCGGTGTGGTGATCGCCGCGCTGGGCAGCCGGCAGGCCTGGCCGCCGCCGCAGGTGCCGCAGCCCGAAGCCGGCATCGAAGAGTCCACCGTGGATGATGTCGCGCCGGATCGCGAGCGGTGGTTGGTCCGCCGTACCCTGCCGGCGGTGACCGCGCTCATCTGGGCGGTGCCGGTGGTGGCGCTGGTCGCGACATCGCTGCACGCGCCGCAGGACACCGCGACCCGCGGCTGGTGGGCGGCGCCGCTGCGGCTGACCTCGTACACGGATCTGTTCAACGGAGGTGAGCTGATCCGCTCGCTGGCGTTCACCGGGGTCCTGGCGATCCTGGTGACGATCACCGTGGTGGCGCTCGCGCTGCCCGCCGGGTACGCGCTGGCCCGCCTGCGACCGCCGGGCACCGCCGCGGCCGGGGTGCTGCTGCTGGCCGCCTCGGCGGTGCCGGTACAGATGGTTGCCGGGCCGGTCAACGAGGTGTTGCAGGTGCTCGGCCTGGCCGGCACCGGGCTCGGTCTCGGCCTGGTGCACGTGGCGCTCGGCGTGCCGTTCGCCGTGCTCGTGCTGCGCAACGGACTGGCGGACGTGCCGGCGGAGGACATCCGCGAGGCGCGGCTGACCGGGCGCCGGGAGTGGTGGGTGCTGTGGCGGATCGCGCCGGCGGCCAAGCCGGCGATCATCGCGGTGGCGGTGCTGGAGTTCGTCCAGGTGTGGAACGACTTCGTGGTCGGCCTGCTCTTCGGCGGGTCGTCCGCCACCCCGCTGGGCCTGCTGCTGTTCGGCCAGACCCGGCAGTTCGTCACGAACAACGGCACCCTCGCCGCGATGGCGGTGCTCGCCTCGATCCCACCGCTGCTGCTGATCGTCTTCGCCCGCGGCCATGTGGTCCGTGGGCTGGTCTCCGGAGCGGTCAAATGAGCGCGCCCCGGCGGGACCGTCCCGGCCGGCCACAGCGCTGGCAGTGGGTGCTCACCGCCGCCGTGGCGCTCGGCTCGGTGGCCGGCGGCATCGCCAGCAACATCCTCGCCGACCTGGTCAACGAGAACCTCGGCGCGGTCACCTGGGCCACCGCGGGCGCGGCCGCGCTCACCGCCGGCGTGCTGGCCGTCCTGGAGGTCCGCAGCCGCCGGCGGTACGAGGAAGCGCAGCCGCCGGGCGCACCGGCCGCCGAGCCCCGGCCGCTACTGCCGGCGCACCCGGCCGGTGTGCCGACGGACCTGCCGTACACGTCTGGGTTCATCGGCCGGCGCTCCATTGTGGACTGGGTGGTCGACGCGATCCGCACCGAACGGGCGGTGGCGCTGGTCGGCCGGCGCGCCGTGGGCACCTCCGCCTGCGTGGTACAGGCGGCCAACGCGGTCCGGGCCCGGTACCCGGACGGGCAGCTCTACCTCGACCTGCGGCAGGCGGACCGGTCGCTGCGGCCGCGCGAGGTGGTCGACGCGCTGTGCCGCAAGCTCGACATCGACGAGGCCACCCTGCGCCAGGCCCGCGACCTCGACAGCGCCGCCGCGCTGCTGCGCGTGCAACTCGGTGACCGGCACGTCCTGATAGTCCTGGACAACGTCAGCGACCAGGCCCAGGTCCGAGCCCTGCTGACGCCGGCCGCGCACTGCCGGCTGCTGATGGCCGGCACGACCGCGCTGGCCGGCCTCGACGGGCTGCGGGTACGCCGGCTGACCGAGCCGCCGGTCGACGAGGCGGTGGAGCTGTTCGCGGCCGCGGCCCGGGACGCCGGATCGATCCGCCGCGACCTGCGCACCGACCCGGACGTACGGGAACTGGTGGAGCTGGCCGGCCGCCAGCCGTACGCGGTGCGGGTCCTCGGCTCCCGGATGGCGGCGAACGGCTGGTCCCCGGCGGGGATGCTGATCGCGCTGCGCCGGGCGCTGACCCGGCCGGCGCGCACGGATCCGACGCTCACCCTGCTGGCGGCGCGCGACGGCGCGTACGCGGCGCTCGGCCGGGGCGCGCAGCGGCTGTTCCGGTTGCTCGCGCTCACCCGGCACCCGTTGAGCCGCAACGCCATCGCCGCGCTGTGCGGGACGAACCGGGGCCGTACCGACCGGATGCTCACCGAGCTGGTGACCGGAGCGTTCGCGACCGCGACCCCCGACGGCCGGTACCGGCTGCGCCCGCTGCTCGCCGGGTACGCCCAGGTGCACCTGTGCCGTTCCGAACCACCTCGCCGGCAGGTGGCCGCGCAGGGCAGGCTGGTGCGGTACCTGGCCCGCCAGGCCGAACGGTTCGCCGCGGAACTGGCCGTCCCGGCGGCCGGTGGGATCGCCAGCCCGCCCGGGGCTGACACCACCGCACCGGCCGGCCTGGGTACCGGTTGGTTCACCCGCCACGGCGCGCTGTTGCACACCATCGCCTGCGACCCGTGGGGCACCCCGGGGGCGCTGCCGGCCGATCCGCCCCGCCGGGTCCGGCGCTGGTGGCTGCGGCTGGCCATGGCACTGTCCACCTGGTACGCCGCGCACGGCCGGCTCGCCGACTGGGCCGCCGTGTGCCGCGCGGTCCTGGACAGTCCGGTGGCACGCGACCGGGCGACGGTCGCCGGGTGGGCACACAACGAACTGGGCGCCGTGTACCGCTGGCAGGGCCGGCCACACGAGGCCGCCGTCGAGCTGACGAAGGCGGTCGGGCTGCGGCACCGGCGCGGGGCCGCCCAGTCGCGGACCAACCTCGGCCTCGCCCTGCTCGATCAGGAGGACATCGCCGGGGCGCTCGATCAGCTGCACCGGGCCCGCCGGCAGCGCTCGCCGTCCGACCGGGCCGGCCAGGCGCTCACCGACCTCGGCCTCGGCGCGGCGTTCCTCGCCCGGCACGAGCCGCTCAAGGCACGGCACCACCTGATCCAGGCGGCGAACCGGTTCGACACGATCGGCGACCGGCGCGGGTACGCCGCGGCACTGACCAACCTGTCGCTGGCCCAGTGGTGGCTCGGCGAACGGCTCGACGCGGCGCACGCCTGGAGCGCCGCGCTCGACTGCTATGAAGCCACTCCCGACCGGTTCGGACACGCGTCGGCGCTGCTCAACGCGGGTGCGATCGTCCTCAGCAGCGATCGGCGTCGCGCCGAGCAGGCCCGTGGGCTGCTGCTGGACAGCCTGCGCATGCACGAGGCGGCCGGCCGGCCGCTCGGACGTACCCTGCTCTACCTCGGTGACGCCGCCGAGGCGCTGGACCAAATGGCCGAGGCCAAACGGTACTGGGCGGAGGCGGCGGAAGCGTGCCACGAGGCCGGCGACGTCGACGGCGAGAAGGCCGCCCGCGACCGGCTGACCTGACCGGCCCGCCACGACCCGGCCCGCCACGACCCGGCCCGCCACGACCCGACCCGGCCCGGCCCGGCCCGGCCCGCCACGATCGGCACAACTTCCGGCAAGTTGTGGTCTCAGCCACCCCCGGAGGCCACAACTTCCGGGAAGTTGTGCCGATCGTGGCACCGCACTCTGCGCTACCGGCGGGTCACGCAAATCGATCTACAGGTGCTCTTCGAACATATGTACGATCGTTCTGGCGATCTCGACGTGCGGGAAGAGGAGCTAAGGTGAGCCACCATGTGGCGGGGCAGAGACCTGCGGATTTGCCCGCGGAGCGACCGGTGCAGGCCGAGCTGGACGCGCTGTGGACGCGGCTGGAGCGGGAGCGACCGACCAACATCGGCTTTCCGGGCGCGACGGATTTCGACTACCGTCCGCTCGCGCCGTTCCTCGCTCAACTGCTCAACAACGTCGGCGACCCGTTCGTCGACGCCGCGGCGGGGCACACCAAGCCGATGGAGCGCGAGGTCGTCGACTTCCTGGCCGATCTGCTCCGCGCCCCGGCCGACGACCGCTGGGGCTATGTCACCAGCGGTGCCAGCGAGGGCAATCTCTACGCGCTGCACGTGGCCCGGCGGCTGCACCCGGACGCCGTCGTCTACCACTCCGCCGCCGCGCACTACAGCGTGCCGAAGGCGGTCGACCTGCTGGACCTGCCGTCGATCGTGATCAGGGTCGGAGACACCGGCCATCTCGACTACGCCGACCTCTCCACCCAGCTCGACCGGCATCGCGACCGGCCGGCGATCGTGGTGGCGACGATCGGCACGACGATGACCGAAGCGATCGACGACGTGCGCCGGATCAACGAGATCCTCGACTCGCTCGCGATCCACCGCCGGTTCGTGCACGCCGACGCGGCGCTCGCCGGCATCCCGCTGTCACTGCTCGGGCCGAGCCAGCGGCCCGGGTTCGACTTCGCCGACGGCGCCGACAGCGTCATCGTGTCCGGGCACAAGTTCGTCGGCAGCCCGTTCCCGTGTGGCGTGGTCGTCGTGCGCAAGCGTCACCGGGCCGAGCTGACCCGCACCGCCCGCTACACCGGCAGTCCGGACACGACGGTCAGCGGTTCCCGCAGCGGCCACGCGCCGCTGGTGCTGTGGTATGCGATCCGCCACCACGGCGTGGAGGGCCTGCGCGCCCGCGCCGAGCGGTCCCGTGAGCTGGCGGCCTACACCGTTCGCCGGTTGGTCGACATCGGCTGGGAGGCCTATCGCAACGACCACGCGTTCACGGTGGTGCTCGCGACCCCGCCCAAGGTGGTGACAGACCGCTGGGTGCTGGCCAGCAGCGGCCGGCGCAGCCACATCGTCTGCATGCCCGGCGTCACCCGGAGTCAGATCGACCGGTTCCTGACCGACCTGGAGTCCGCCATCGCGCCCGGGCCGCCGCACAGTCCACGTCAGACAGTCGGAAACCGCCGAGGTGCGACTCACGAACGGGAGAAGGCCCATGTCGCGGCATGACGACCCGGTGAGCGTCCTCCAGAGCGGGCGCGGCTGGCGGTGCGTCACCGGCGGAGCCCGCAACCGGCTGCCCACCCGCGTCCCGCGCGGCCCGTCCGCCGGCCTGGTGCGACCCGTCGACCACAACACCTACACCGAGGCGTACGCGATCACCTGGCAGGCATATGTTGCGGCCCGCTGGCTCGGCGGTCATCCGCCGATGCTGGCCCGGCTGCTGGCCGGCGAGCTGCGCCAGCCGGGCACGCTGATCGCCGAGCTGTCGCCGGTGGCGGTGCGCCGGATCCTGCTCCAGGTGCACCTGCGACCACCGGGGCTGCGCCGGTTGCTCGCGACGCTGGTCGACGCCGACCTGCTGATCGCGGCCCGCCCTGGCGACGCGGCGCACTTCGGCACCTACGTGCTGGTGCTGCCCGGGCCGCCCGCGTCCGAGGCGGCATGAGATGGCATCACGCCGCGGTCACCTCAACCGACGCGGGCAGTCCCAGAAACTGCCCGTGCCGGTTGGCCGCGTCGCGCAGCGCCTCGGTCTGCGCGTCGTCCAGCGGCGTATACAGCGCGGCCGTGATCGTCACCCGGCCCCGCTCTACCGTGCGCTTCCAGGCGCCGACCACCTGGCTGTCGAGGATGACGACCCCGTTGTAGACAGCCCGGTCCCGGGTGTTGATCCGGGCCGCACCCGACACGTCGAGCACATACCTGCTCTCGCTGGACCCGACGATGTACTCGTCGTAGGCCTGCAACAGGTGGGCCGTGGGAGACCCGACCGCCGGCGGTGGGGTGGATCCGGCCGACCAGTAGGACACGCCGCCGATGACCTCGTGCGTCAGGTGCGCCCCGACCGCGTCCAGGCCGTCCCGCACGTCGGCGGCGGTCAGGCTCGACCACCAGCGGAAGTCCTTGGCGGTGGCTGGGCCGTGGCTGGTGAAGTAGCGCCGGGTCAGCTCGGCCAGCGCCTCGTCGCGGGTCAGCTCCGGCGCGTCCGGAGCCCGCTCGTCGAGCAGCGCATACGTGTGTTGCCTGCCGCGCAGCGCACCGCTGCACAGCACACCGTCCAGTTCGGCACTCATCAGGATGTACGTGAGCCGGAAGCCGTCGGTTGTCACCCCGGCGCCGGCCAGCTCGGCGGTGATCTCCTTGCGGGTCAGCTGGCCGCCACCGGCCAGCACCCCGGCGAGCAGGGTGTGGCACTTCCGCCGGATGTCGGGATCGAGCCCGAGCTGGCGGTAGTAGTACGCGTTGAGCGCGTGCACCCGGGGCGCCGTCAACGCGAGCAACCACCGGATGTCGGCGGGCAGGACGAAATGCCAGGTGGGACGCAGCACGTGGGTGCGCAGGATGGCCGCGTCCGCGAACGCCTTGTCGACATCGGTGTCGCTGATGCCGGGCACCCGCAGGCCGATCGACCACTTCGCCGGCCCGTAGTCCTGCGACTGCACCGCGCCCAGCCAACGCACCGCGTCCTCGACCGAGGCCAGTGGCAGCCCCGACAGGCGCAGATTGTGCATCCGCCGGTGGGCGAGGTCGACGGTGTCCGCGGGCGCGTTCATGGCCGCTCATCGTATGCGAGGGATATGCGATTTGTGACAAGCACCGGTGCCCACGGTTTGCGAAGTGCTTCGACCCGTACCAACCTGAGGGTCAGGAGTCAGCGCCGACACCCCCGGAGGTGGCTGCCATGAGTCGCCGTCTGTCCACCCGGATCATCGCCGCCGCCCTGGTCACCGGCACAGTGGTCGCTGTGGCGGCGCCAGCGGGCGCCGCTGGGCCAGCGGGATCCAAAGCCCGCACCCTCGCCGAAACCACCCGGCTCGCCGACCGGCGATTCGTCACCACCGGTGACCACTTCTACGAGGTCGGCGCCGAAGACGCGACCTATCCGGCCACCGGCTGGCACATTCGCGGCGAGATGGGCGGCTTCTGGACCCCGCCGATCAAGCTGCTCGACGGGTTGTGGTTCGCCGCCGACGGCCAATGGCTGAAAGCCACCCGGTTCACCAGCGGGCAAGGGTACGCGCGGATGGATCTCGCCGGCCCGGGCGGGATGCGGGTGCAACGGGTCGACGTGGCGCCCGATGGCGGCCGGGCCGGCCTGGTCGGGTTGACATTCGCGGCGGCCAAACCGACCAGGCAGGTCAAGCTCACCGTCGACGCGCACTCCGAGCTGCTGTCCGCCTACCCGTGGGGCTGGACCACGCCCGGTCAGGCCGCGTTCAACCTTCCCGACAGCGGCGGCTTCGACGGCCGCAACCTGGTGTTCCGGGAAACCGGCACGCCACCGGTGGCCGGCGCCGCGGCGCACGACTGGGCCGCGTTGGTGGGCAGCAGCCTCACCCCGGACGCGCACAAGCTCGGGCCGGCGCTGCGCGGTCCGCAGGATCCCGCCGTGGTGTGCCCGGAGAGCGACCCCGCTCCCCCGCGCTGCGACGACGGCCCGTACGGCAAGGGCACCGGCGGCGAGCTGAGCTACACGCTCGACCTGTCCCGCGGCCAGCGCACCGTGTGGTTCGCGGTCGCCGGTTCGGACCAGGGTCTCCAGCCGGCATACGGCGAGCTGACCCGGGCGCTGCGCGACCCGGCCCGGGCGCTGGCCGCCAAGACCGCGGCCCGGTCCGCCGTGGCCGACCGCACCCGGGTCGACCTGCCCGGCGACCCGCTGCTGGCGCAGAGCGTGGAGTGGTCGAAACAGAACCTGGCGGACTCGGTACAAAGTGCGTTTGATCTCAAGGTTTTCGCCAGCCACGAAGGAAAGGACTATCCGGCGCCGGCCGGCACGGTGCCCGTCGCCCGGTGGATCGGCGCGGGCTGGCCGGACTACCCGTGGCTGTTCGCGACCGACGGTGAATACACCGCGTTCGCGGCGGTCGCGGCCGGGCAGTTCGACGCGATCGAGAACCACCTGCGCGCGCTGCGCGACATCAGCGACCTGGTCAACGCGCGGTCCGGCAAGATCGTGCACGAGGTGACGCCGGACGGGCAGGTGTACTTCGGCGCCAACGCCGACGCCGGCAACACCGACGAGAGCGCCAAGTTCGCGAGCGCGGTGGCGCTGGTCTGGCGGTGGACCGGCGACAACCGGTTCCGGGACGAGATGTACGACCTCGCGGTGCGCTCGACGCGGTACGTCGTCGGTCTGGACGTCGACGGCGACGGCTGGCCGGAGGGCCTCGGCAACGTGGAGCGGCCCGGCATGGGCCAGGAGAAGCTCGACGTGACCGTCTACACGATCCGGGGCCTGCGCGACCTCGCCGACCTGGCCGCGAGCCGGGGGGACACGGCGACCGCCAGCTGGGCCAACACCCAGGCGGCGCAGCGCGAACAGCGGTTCGAGCAGGCGTGGTGGTACGGCGGTGACGCGAACGCGTACGCCGACTCGCTGGCCGATCCCGGTGACGTCAAAGTCTTCCAGCGGCACTGGATCGGGCTGACCCCGATGGAGGCGGAGCTGCCGGCCGGGCCGCTGGCGTCCGGTCCACATGCGACAGTCGCGTTGGCCCAGCGGGAGCGGGACTGCTACACCAGCGAGTACGGGTTGCTGCACACGGGCACCGGGCCGACCAGCGATCCGGCCGGCAACCGCGGCCCCAGCTGTGACAGCGTGGTGTCGACCGTGCAGTCGGACCGGGAGACGTTCTCGCTCAACTCGGCCGTGATGGCGGTCGCCGAGGGCAACTACGGGCGGCTCGGGCCGCAGCGGTTCTACACCGACGGCAACGCCCGGATCCAGCTCGACCCGTCGGTGTGGGAGATGCCCGGCGCGATGCCGGAGATCGCGCCGTCGCCGGACTTCCCGGCCAACATCGACCACGACTTCCTGAGCCGTTCCAGCGTGTTGCAGGCGTGGGGTGCGTACGGGGTGCTCTGGCCGGTGGTACACCAGCAACTCGGGGTGGATCCGGATGTCGGCAACGGCCGGCTGGCGGTCGTCCCGCAGCTTCCGCCGGGCCAGCGGCGCATCGCCGGGTCCGACATCCGGGTCGGCGGCGGTTCGATCGACGTGGTCGCCACGCTGTCCGGCCGGTCGCTCACGGTCGGCGTGACCTCCAGTGTCCGATGTGGACTATCACTCGGCGCCGTGCTGCCGTCCGGCGCGACGGCCGCGGAGGTACGGCTGGACGGGCACCGGGTGGCGTACCGTTCGGTGACCACCGCCCGCGGCACCGAGGTACACGTCGACGCCGGCTCGTCCGGCCGGCACGCGCTGGAGGTGACCTTGCGCTGACCGACGAGCGCTAATACACCCAGCGCGTCGCGGCCACGATGTCCGCCGGCTCGCGACCGGCGAAAAGCTCGACCTCGGCCCGGCGGACGGCCAGGAACGCCTCGAACAGTTCCTCGCCCATGGCCGACCGCAGCAGCTCGTCGCGTTCGAGGTGCTCCAGGGCGGCCGGCAACGAGTCCGGCAGCCGGGGCGGCTGGTCGGCCTCGGGCAGGCCGGCCGGGTCCACCGGTACCTCGGCGGGCAGGCGCAGGCCACGCCCGGCCGCGTCGACCACGGCGGCGCACACCGCACCGACGGTCAGGTACGGGTTCGCCGCCGGGTCGCAGGCCTTGATCTCGGCGTTCGCGGCGGTGTCCCGGGTGCCGGTCACCCCGGTCACGAACCGCAGCGCGGCCTCCCGGTTCTCCCGGCCCCAGCACTGGTACGCGCCGGCCCAGCGCTGCGGCACCAGGCGCAGGTAGCTCGGCACGCTCGGCGCGGTGACGCCGACCAGCGCGGGCAGCCGGTCGAGCAGGCCGGCCAGGATCGACTCGCCCGGCGCGGTCATGCCGTACGGTCCGTTCGCGCCGGCGAAGAGGTTGTGCCCCCCGGACCAGACCGAGAAGTGCAGGTGCCCGCCGATGCCGACCTGGCCGGCGACCACGACCGGCGCGAACGACACCCGTAGCCCGTGGCGGGCGGTGACGGCGCGAATGGTCTGCCGCACCAGTACCAGCGTGTCGGCGGCGGCGACCGGGTCGGCCGGGGCGACCGACAGCTCCAACTGGCCGGGGGCGTACTCGGGGTGGAACTGGTCGACCGCCACGCCCTGCGCGGCGAGCGCGTCGAGCAGGTCCCGGGCGTAGTCGGAGACGCCGACCAGCCGGGTCATCCCGTACGCGGGGCCGGGCCCGGCCGGCACCGGGACAGCGTCATCCGGGCCCGGTTCGCCGATGAACCACTCAACCTCGAACGCGCAGCGCAGGTCGAGGCCGGCTTCCTTTGCCCTGGTCACCATCCGGCGGGCGAAGGTCCGCTGGCAGGCGACGTACGGCTCGCCCTCCTGGGTCCACCGGTCGACCGGCGCCCAGGCCCAGCCCGGTTGCGCGGCGAGGACGGTCAGCCGGTCGAGGTCCGGATGCAGCCGCAGGTCACCGACCGGACCGCCGATGTACCGGCTGGTTGTGATCGAGTCGTCGAGGACGAACACGTCGAACACCGGCGACATGCCGACGCCCCAGGCGGCGGCTGCCGGCAGCCGGTCCTGCGGGACTGCCTTCACCCGCGTGACACCGGCGTTGTCGACCCAGGTAAGCGCGACCGCCCGGACCCCGCCGGCGGCCAGGCCGGCGGACAGCTCCCGGGCCCGCGCGGCGAGCGCCTCACGGTCCATGCCGCCGATTCTGCCGGACTTTGGCGACGCCCGGGGAGACCGGAATGATCGGCACAACTTCCCGGAAATAGTGGCCATGGCGGCCCTCTGAGGCAACAACTTCCGGGAAGTTGTGCCGATCAAGGGCCCGCTCAAAGGGGCAAGCGCGCGACCAAATACGGACCGGACTATCGTTGGCGGGTGCGTGTGGTGATCGCTGGTGGACACGGGAAGATCGCGCTCCGGCTGGAGCGGCTGCTCGCCGACCGTGGTGACACCGCGGTCGGCCTGGTCCGCAATCCCGCGCACTTCGATGACGTACGAGCCGCCGGTGGCGAGCCGGTGCTGTGCGACCTGGAGCTGGCCTCGACCGACGAGGTGGCCGAGACGGTCCGCGATGCGGACGCCGTCGTGTTCGCCGCCGGTGCCGGGCCGGGCAGCGGCACCGCGCGCAAGGACACCATGGACCGGGGCGGGGCCGCGCTGCTCGCCGACGCGGCGCAGCGGGCCGGCGTCCGGCGGTACCTTCTGGTCAGTTCGATGGGCGCGGACCGGGCCGACGCGCCGGGCACCGAGCCGGTCTTCGCCGCGTACCTGCGGGCGAAGGCCGCCTCCGAGGACGACCTGCGCGGCCGGGACCTGGACTGGACGGTCCTGCGGCCGGGGCACCTCACCGACGAGCCGGGCGCCGGCCGGGTCCGGCTCGCCGAGCCACCCGGACCGTCCGGCGCGGTGCCGCGCGACGACGTGGCCGCCGTCCTGGTCGCGCTGCTGGACACGCCGGCGAGCAGCGGTCGCACGCTGGAGCTGGTCGCCGGCGACACTCCGATCCAGGATGCCGCCCGCTGATGAACTTCACCGAACTGGACCTGCGCCCCGAACTGCTGCGCGCCCTGACCGATCTGGGCTACGAGGAGCCCACGCCGATCCAGTGGGAGGCGATCCCGCAGCTCTTGGCCGGCCGCGACCTGCTGGGCCAGGCGGCTACGGGCACCGGAAAGACCGCCGCCTTCGCCCTGCCCATCCTGCAGCGGCTGACCCCGGGCCGGACCGACGTGGAGCCGATGGCGCTGGTCCTGGTGCCGACCCGCGAGCTGGCGATCCAGGTCTCGCAGGCGATCCACCGGTACGGGCGCGACCTCGCCGCCCGGGTCCTGCCCATCTACGGCGGTCAGCCGATCGGCCGTCAGCTCCAGGCGCTCGAACGCGGCGTCGACGTCGTGGTGGCCACGCCCGGCCGCGCCCTTGACCACATGGGACGCGGCACGCTGCGCCTCGACAGCCTCGCGATCGTGGTCCTGGACGAGGCCGACGAGATGCTCGACATGGGGTTCGCCGAGGACATCGAGGCGATCCTGCGCGAGACGCCCGAGGGCCGGCAGACCGTCCTCTTCTCGGCGACCCTGCCGCCGCGCATCGACGGGATCGCCCGCCAGCACCTGCGCGAGCCGGTGCGGATCCAGATCGAGCGGGAGCCGGCGACCCAGGCGGAGGCCCCGCTGGTGCGGCAGAGCGCATATCTGGTGCCGCGCTCGTACAAGCCGGCGGCGCTCGGGCGGGTGCTCGACGTCGAGGTGCCGACCGCGGCGCTGGTGTTCTGCCGCACCCGTGAGGAGGTCGACCGGCTCACCGAGACGCTCAACGGGCGCGGGTACCGGGCCGAGGCGCTGCACGGCGGGATGAGCCAGGAGCAGCGCGACCGGGTGATGGGACGGCTGCGCGCCGGCACCGCCGATCTGCTGGTCGCCACCGACGTCGCCGCGCGCGGGCTCGACGTCGAGCACCTCAGCCACGTGGTCAACTACGACGTGCCGTCCGCGCCGGAGGCTTACGTGCACCGGATCGGCCGGGTCGGCCGCGCCGGCCGGGAGGGCGTCGCGATCACCCTGGCCGAGCCGCGCGAACACCGGATGCTCCAGGCCATCGAGCGGATGACCAAGACCCGGATCGCGCTGGAGAAGGTGCCGACCGTCGCCGACCTGCGCGCCCGGCGGCTGGAGCTGACCCGGGCCGCGCTGGAGGAGAGCCTGCGCGAAGACGACCTCGAACACTTCCGTGTCGTGGTCGAGACGCTGACCGACGAGTTCGACGTGATGCAGGTGGCGCTGGCCGCCGTGAAGCTGGCCCACGAGGCGAGCGGGTCGGCCACCGCCGACGACGAGGAGATCCCCGAGGTGGCGCCGCGCCGCGACGGCAAGGGCCGCGGCCCGGGCGACGGTCCGGCCGGTGCCGGTCGCGACCAGAAACGGGGCCGCCCACCGGCCGGCGGGATGACCCGGCTGTTCGTCGGTGCCGGCCGCCGGGCCGGGGTGCGGCCGCAGGATCTGGTCGGCGCCATCGCCGGTGAGTCGCGGCTCAGCGGCCGGGAGATCGGCTCGATCGAGATCGCCGACCGGTTCTCGCTGGTGGAGGTGCCGGCGTCGGCCGCGGACGAAGTGATCGCCGCGCTTCGGCAGTCGACGATCAAAGGCAAGAAAGCCACGGTACGGCGGGAGCGCCAGCCCTGATCGGCGCGGCCCAACCCGGCCCGCCGCGGCCTTGATCGGCACAACTTCCCGGAAGTTGTTGCCTCAGAACCCGGCTGAGGCCACAACTTCCGGGAAGTTGTGGCAGAGACCAACGGCTACCGGTGGCCGCCGTCGCGCCGCGGCCGGACCAGCGTGAACCGGTCCACCGGCGTGAGCGCCCCGAACGGGCCGGTCACCGCGTAGTACGTGACGTCGATCGAGGTACGCCCGCCGGGCCGGTCACCGGGATCGACGGTGAACGCGGCAAACCCGTACGCGTGCTGCCTTGTCGCGGTTGGCCGACCAGGGCGCGTCCTCGCGTACGTAGATCGGCGGGCGCTTGCCGTTCGCGCCCACCGGCCCGACACCGGTGATCACCCGGCACGCGCCGGGTCGAAGAACAGCGCGTTCGACGGCGCCGAGGTACCCCCGCCGCCGAGCACCATGTGCACCGTGCCGCGCGAGGTGTCCACCACGTCGGTACGGGTGTCGACCGGGATCGGGGTGAGCGTGTCGCTCGGCTGCTGACCCCGGATCGGGTGCGAGCGCTCGTAGTGGTGCTCGTGCCCACACACCACCAGGTCCACGCCGTACTTGTCGAACAGCGGCACCCACTCCTCGCGGATGCCCCGGTCGGCGCCGTTGAAGTTGTCGACGGTGGAGATGACGACCTGGTGCATCACGACGACGATCCAGTCGATTCGACCGGTCGTCGCGGGTACGCTTGCAGCTCCGCTTCGAGCCAGCGCTTCTGCGCACCGCCGGAGTACCCGCGCACGTAGGAGTTGCCGCCGTCCTGGTAGCACACGTCGTCGTTGTTCAGGCTGATCACGCGGACCGATGCCGACCGTGAACGCGTACCACAGCCCCTGCGTCTCGGCGTCGCCGCCGACGTCCGGCAACGCGAAGTACGACTGGTAGGCGCCGTACCCGATCGGGCCGTTGCCCAGCTCGTTCTCGTGGTTGCCGGCGGCCGGCATCCACGGCCGGAACCGCGCCGACCGGCTGTTGTTGGTGAACCAGTCCGACCAGGTACGGACCCGGTCGGTCGCGAGGTTGGCGTAGCACAGGTCGCCGTTGACCAGGTGGAACAGCGGCGCGATCGCGCTCCACGCCGGCCACGACGTCGCCGGCGGCGGGCGAGCCGAGGTTGTCGTTGACGTAGGCAAGCTCGGCAGCGTCACGCCGGCCGGCGGGGTGTACAGCTTGCCGAGGGTCGGCGTGCCCTGGTCGCCGAAGCTGGTGAAGGTGAACGGCGCCCGGCCGCGCGGCGCGGTGCGGAACAGGCCGGGCTGCGGCGTGGCGCCGTCGTGCAGCGCGGCGTACAGGTACTCGGTACCCGGAGCCAGCCCGCCCACCTGCGCGTGGTGGATGGAGACCTCGCTCCCCGAGGCGGCGTCCCGGTAGGTGACCGTGCGCGCCTGGACCTGCCGGCCGTACCCGTCGTGCAGCGTGCCGAGCATCAGGCGCGGGTTGCCGACCGGCGGCCGGGGTGCTCCACGACACCACCACCTCGCGGGCGGCGTCCGCGCCGAACTGGAGGTGCAGCCCGTGTACGTCGGGCGCGCCGGTCGCGCCGGGCCGGCTCCACAGCAGCGGTGAGGTCGGGCTGGCGTGAGCGGGCGCGGCGGGGCCGACCAGGGCGGCACCGCCGACGACTGCGGCGCCCCCGGCTAATGCTCCACGCCGGCTGATCGTGACCTGGTTTGCAGCGTTTTCTGATGACTCCAAGGTCGACATGGGGCCGATGCTAGTCAGCCATCGATGAACGGCGCGCCCCTACTTGGCACAACTTCCCGGAAGTAGTGGCCATAGCACCCGGCTGAGGCCACTACTTCCGGGAAGTTGTGCCAAGGAGGGGGCCCGGGCCTGCCAAGGAGGGGGCCCGGGCCTGCCAAGGAGGCGGCCCGGGCCGGTCAAGGGAGGGGGCCCGGGCCGGTCAAGGCCGCGCGGATCACGCGGCCTGGTCCTCCCGGTCGTGTACCCACGCGCCGAGCAGCCCGCGGAGGTGCGCGATGAACCGGTCGTGCTCGGCCGGCGGGTACGTGGTGCGCACCGTGTCCAGCAGCAACTCGTCGAACTCCGGCGACCGCACCCAGTCGTAGACCATCTCGTCGACGTGCCCCAGCCGGGAGGCGCAGAAGTCGGCGTACCGCTCGGTCTCGAAGTACTCGTCGGACAGCAGCCGGTACTCGGCCAGCTTCTCCTCGTACGACAGGTCGGGGCGGTCGGCGACCGCGAAGTAACGAGCGGTGTCCAGGTCGAGCTGCGGCCGCCGCCCGGTGACGACGCAGTACGCGGTCCATCGCAGCAGCGCGGTCATCGCCCACGGGAAGTAGTAGTGCAGCGAGGTCAGCGCCACGTCCGGGCACGCGTTGGCGTAGTCGATCGGGTACACCTCGGTGCCGCGCACCAGCGACTCGCAGGAGTTGAACTCCCACCGGAAGAACGCGTTGACCAGCCGGGAGATGGTCACCACCTCGGTGCCGGTGTCCGCGGTCAGGAAGCCGTGCGACACCTCGTACCGGTCGTGCATCGGCAGCTCGGGGCGGAACTTCATCACCATGGTCTCCGGCCCGATGGACAGCGACCGGGTGAACACGTCGTAGTCCTCGACCGCCTTCTGGAGGTGCATCAGCCGCTCGCCGGACGCGTTGTACGCCTCCCACAGCTCGTCCCGGTCGCGGATCTTCGACACCCCGACCCAGGCGCCGCCGTCGTAGGGCTTCATGAACAGCGGGTACCCGAGGTCGCCCGCGATGGCCTCCAGGTCGAACGGCTCGTTGTAGCGGGCCGCCGTGTACGCGTACCGCGAGTTGTCGACCGGGTTCTTGAACGGCACGAGTACCGTCTCCGGCACCTTCAGGCCGAGGCGCATCATCGCGCAGTACGCGGCGTGCTTCTCCATCGACTGGAACGTGAACGGGCTGTTGAGCAGGTAGGTGTCGTCCATCAGGGCGACCTTCTTCAACCACTCGCGCGGGTGGTAGTACCAGTACGCGAGCCGGTCGATGACCAGCGCGTGCCGCGGTTTGTAGCGCAGGTTGAACGGCTCGATGGTGACCCGCGCCGTGTGTACCCGATGGGTGTCTCCCTGCGCGTCGGTGATCGCGCCGAGCCGCCGGACGAGCGCCTCGTAGGCGCGGGGCCAGTCGTTCTCGGTGCCGAGCAGCAGCCCGATGATGTGCTCGGTGTCGGACATGGGCCCTCCTAACAGAACCGGGGCAGGTGATGCGCGAACTGTGCCCGCCACGACGGCCAGTCATGCGGCACGTCGTACCCCCATAGATCCAGCTCATGCCGGATGCCCTTCGAGGCGAGCAGACCGGCCATCCGGCGGGTCGACTCCAGCGATCCGGTGGTGTCCTCCCACTGGCCCTGCCCGCAGACCAGCAGTACCGACAACCGCGAGCGCAACCAGTCGAGGTGATCGCCGTCCAGATGGGCCACGTAGTCGATGGGGTTGTTGAAGTACGTCGCGTCGCCGCGCTCGCCCCAGCCGTGCCAGGCGGACGGGTCGTAGTTGCCGGAGAAGCACATCGCGAGCGGGAACAGGTCGGCGCGCTTGAAGGCGAAGTTGAGCGCGTGGAAGGCACCCATCGAGCAGCCGGTGGTGATGATGTCGCCGGCTCCCCCGCTGTCGCCGCTGATATGCGGCACCACCTGGTCGACGATCCACGACTCGTACGCGCCGTGCCGCCGGGCCCGTTCCTCCAGGGGCGTGTCGCGGGCCGCCCAGCTCGCCGCGTCGTACGAGTCGACGCAGTACAGCTTCGCCCGGCCCGCCTCGATCAGGCCCTCGACCGCGCCGACCATGCCGTTGCCCGCGAAGTCCCAGGCCCGGCCCTGCTCGGACGGGAAGACCAGGACCGGCCGGCCGTAGTGCCCGTAGCCGATGACCGTTCCGGCGGTGCCGATGGCCGGCGAGTACAGCTCGATGGTCCGCTCCTGCACGCTCACCTCCACACGTTTCGCAGCAGGCCGGTCAGGTGCGGGTCGAACGCGTCCCGCCAAGCCACGTAGTTGTGCGCGTCGGGCACCTCGGCCAGCTCGGCCGGGTAACCCTGCCCGCGCAGCGCGCGGACCATCTCCCTGTTGTTGGCCAGGTTCTCCTCCACCTGACCGCAGGTCAAGACGGTGGGCACCGGCCGGGCGCGGTCGCTTCGGCGAAGCGCCCGGCTGGTGAAGCGCACAATCCGGGGGTACCGCCAAAACCACGACTCGTGGCCGTCATAGCGCGGCCGGAAGAAACTGCCCGACTGGAGGAACAGCCCGGCGAAGGCCGACGGATACCGGCGCTGGGTGCACAGCATCGCGAGCGCGCCGAGGCTCGCGCCCATGCCGACGACCGGGCGGTCGGTGCCCAGCTCGACATAGAGCCGGGGCAGCACGTCGGCGACGAACGCCCAGGCGTACGCCGGGCTCGCCGAGTACCACTCGTCGCGGTCACCGGGCGCGAGGAGCACGAGGTGGTGGGGTTTCACCTGGCCCGCGGCGACCATCGCGGCGCTGTAGTGGCCGAGCGCGCCGAGCTTGTCGTACTCCGGGCCGTCGTGCGCGACGAGTACCCGGTCGGTCGGCGTGGCCGGGGACCAGATCCGGGTCCAAATGTCGGCCTTGATGGCGGGCGCCCGGATCGACAACTCCCGCCAGGTGCCCTCGCTGTCCGGCAGCCGCAGCCAGCCGGGCTCGGTGTACCCGGGGCACTCGACGACCGACTTGTCGCCGAACGCGCCGCCGACCCGGCGCGGGTTCTCCGGGTCGCAGATCAGTTCGGTACGCCCGTCGGGGTGGCGCAGTTCGAGCAGGTACTCCAGCCGCCAGAGGGCCGGCCGGGGCGCGGTCAGTCGCCACGTGTCGTCGTGGTAGGCGAAGTCGAGCCGGTCGCCGGGGACGCCGGCGTGCTGGAACAGGCGTACCCCGGCGAGGTGCCGGTCCGGGTCGCGGAGCTGGAAGGTCAGGGTGTCCGCGGCACAGCGTGCCGCCCCGCCAGCGTGTTCCATCCGTGCACGCTAGCACCCCAAGATCGGCCCAGCCTCACGCGAAGAAGGCCCCCCAAGATCGGCACAACTTCCCGGAAATAGTGGCCTCCGGCCGCTGGTAAGGCCACTATTTCCGGGAAATTGTGCCGATCATGCGGGCCGATCATGCGGGCCGATCATGCGGGCCGATCATGCGGGCCGATCATGCGGGCCGATCATGCGGGCCGATCTTGGCGCCTGACGGCGGCGATCAGACGGCTACGGACTGGTCCATGATGCCGTCGCCGTTGGTGTCGGTGAGCAGGTGGTCGATCCGGTAGTCGTGGTCCTGGTCGACGTACATCGCGTCGATCTTGCCGTCGTGGTTGCGGTCCATGGCGATCGCGTCGACGTGGCCGTGCCCGTCGGTGTGCACGAAGTTCTCGGTACCCGAGGCGTCCACGAACGTCCGGTACGAGTCGCCGTGCCCGTCACCGTTGAAGTCGATGTACGGGTGCTCCAGCGGCTTGTACCCGCTGCCGATCTCGGACGACTTGTCCATGTACCCGTCGCCGTTGGTGTCGTCGAGCACGTGGTCGATGGTGCCGTCGTGGTTGGCGTCGATGACCATGCTCTCGATCCGGCCGTCGTGGTTGTTGTCGTACGCGACGGCGTCGATGTGCCCATGCGCGTCGTGGTGCAGGAAGTTGTAGTGGCCCTCGTTGTCGACCACGGTGTCGTAGCTGTCGCCGTGACCGTCGCCGTCGAAGTCGATGTAGGGGTGCTCGATCATTTCGGGTGCCTCCGCTGGGCTGGCTGCCTGTGTGTGCCAATGACGGTATGGCCGCCCGCCGGCCCGTTCCTCCCCGATCAGTGCCAACCCCCGCTCCCCCCGTGATCACGGAGACTTTGTGTCGCCAGAGCAGCACAAAGTCTCCGTGATCATGGGATCAGCGAGAGCGCACCCTGCCGACCACGGCGCCGTCGGCTGTGAACGTCACGGTCCGCCCGGCGCCGGTCGGGTCGGCGGCCACCAGAGCCGGCTTGTTCCGGCTGCCGAACGCCAGCCCGTACGGGCCGTCCGCGACCACCCCCGGCTGCGGTGGCCCGTACGCGGCGAGCAGCTCGACCCAGTACCGGACCATGGCCCGGCTGGTGCTGTCTTCCCGTGACAGCGAACCCGAAAGCCGCTGCCGGGCGGCGACCGGATCGGCGACCGCCAGGTCGGCCGCGAACAGGTCACCCCAGGCAGCCGGTGAGCTGCCGATGGCGGCAGCCCGGGCGGCCGCGGCCGCAGGATCCGCCCGGTACAGCGAGCCGATCGTCAACGGCAGCAGCTGGATGCCCTGCACCGACTCGGGTTTGGCGTCGAAGAACGTCGCGTAGTCGTACTTCGCGTCCCACACGATGCCGGCGGTCAGGTGCGCATATCCCGGCGGCCGGGCCAGGCCCTCGCCGAGCCAGTACATCCGGGCCGTGGCCGCTTCCAGCGCGTAGTGGGTGACCCCGTACGTGACGAGGGACTGGTTGCCGCGGACCAGCCCCCAGCGCACGATCGCCTCCCACGCGGCGACCGCCTCGCTCGACGACTCCTGGTTGTTGCCGTCGGCGAACGGGCCGAACCCGGAGGCCGCCGAGTGCCCGAGGTACGCGTTGAACACCCGGAACGCCGGGAACCCGGGAGCGCCAAGACCACCCGCGTAATCCCGCGCCACCAGGTCGACCGTGCCGCCGTAGTCGCGCCGGAACCCCGGGTCGGCCGCGGCCAGCACGGCGGCGGCGCGCACCAGGTACCCGTACTGGAAGTGGTGGTCGTTGTAGTCGTTGCTGCCGAACTCGGCCGGCACCGCGATCAGGCCACCCCACGCCTTGTCGTACCCGAAATAGTGCGCGTCACCCGGCCCGCTGTAGGTCAGCCAGTCGACGAGCTGCGGCCGCAGCCGGTCGAGTGCCGCCTGCCGCTGCGCCGGCGCGCCGACACCGCCGGCCACCTCGGCGATCGTGGCCAGCCGGCCCAGCTCCTTCAGCCCGAAGTAGCTGCCGCCGGTACCCGGTTTGTCGGCCAGGTCCCGATCGAGGTCGGCGACGATCGCCGCCCGCGCACTGTCCGGCAACGGCACCGACGGCACGGCGGTCAGCAGCCCCGGCATCGGTACGCGGATCTCGATGGCACCAGCCCGGGTTAGCGCCAGCGGTCCGAGCGCGTCGGCGAACGTACCCTTCATGAGGCCACCGCCCGCGAGCCCGGCCTTCTGGTGCGGCAACAGCGCCCACACGCCCGGCTTGCCGGACCGGCGGGTCGCGGTCAGCGTCTGGGTGACCGTGCCTTCGGAGTACGCCATGTTCGCCGTGGTGGCGACCACCGGATCGGACGCGCTGCCGGCGATCGCCGCCCGCCACGCCGATTCGTCCACGCCGTCGGGCACCCGGGCGACCGCGATCCGGCTGCCCGTCGTGGTCAGCCGGCCGCCGTCGCGCCGCCACCGGGCGTCACCGGCGGCCAGCAGGTCGAAGCGTTGCCCGGCGACCTCCACCCGGACGGTGCCGCCGTCGCCGGTCACCGTGGGTGCGCCGGTCACGGTCAGCGCCGGCGTGGCGCCGTGGAATTCCAGGTACAGGACCGGGCTGCCCTGTACCAGCGTGACCTGGACCCAGCCGCCGCCGCGCAGGTCGGCGCGCAGCACGACGTGGAACGCGCCGTACCCGACGACCTTGATCCCGGAGATCGGCCCGCCGGCCGTGATCGCCGGGTCGAACGGCGTGATGACCGAGTTCGCGGACGCGACCGGCGCCGCCGAGCTGACCTTGACGCCGTCGTCGGCGGCCTGGACCGCGAGCGGGTGCGCCCACATCGGTTGGCTGCGCGGGCCGGTCAGCGCCGATGTCCACCACTGGTTGGTGGGCAGCGCCTGCTTGGCAAGGTCATCGCCGGCCTGCACCGGTGCCTTCGTCGGGCCCGACCCGTCCGGCACCGTGGTGGCGACGCTGCCGGCGCCGCCCGGGTTCGGTGCCGCGATCGAGGTCTTCACCGCCGCCTCGGTGCGGGCGCCGGCCGGGGCCGGGCCCGGGGACGATCCGCCCCCGGACCCGGCCTTCGTGCAGCCGCTGACAGTGCCGGCGGTGACCAGCATCAGTACGGACAGCAGGCCGACGCCGAACGCCCGGGTCATCGGGCGCTGTTGACCGCGGGAGTCCCACCAACCGCGGTCCGAGTGTCGACGGTCGCCCGGAACTGCAAACCGGGGACCAGCTTGCTTACGGTGGTCACCGCGCCCGGCTCCGGCACCAGGACGACCGTGATGCGGTCGGTCCCGGCCAGCGGGTCGGGGCCGACGTGCGGCACGACGTGGTCCAGCTTGGCCACGATCGGGCGGGCGAGCCCGGGACCGCGCACCGATGCTGTCATGCCGACGCGCAGCTTGCGGAGGTCCTTGACCGCCACCTGGGCCTGGAACGTGAGCTTCGTCTGGTCGTACAGGATGATCACCGGCTCGCCGGCCTTGGCGACGCCGCCGACCGGCACGTCGAGGGACGCCACGGTGCCGGCGGTCGGCGCGCGCAGGTCCTGGAACTGCGGCTTGCCGGTACCGGTGGTGGTGGTCAGCATGATGCGGGCCAGTTCCTGGCCGGCGCGCACCTGGCTCTGCTCGGCGACCTTCATGTCGGTGACCACGCCGGCATCCGGTGAGCCGACCGAGACGGCCTCGGCGGTGAGTACCGCCCCGCCGAGGTCGACGAACGCCTGGGCGGCCAGCCGCTGCCGGACGATGTGGTTGCCACCCACCACGGCGGCGGCCAGCAGGGCCAGCACGACGACGGTGGTACGCAGTACCCGCAGGAAGCGCCACAGCCGGGGGTGGCGCGGACCGCGGTCAGCCGGGGTAGAGGTTGGTGCCGGACTGGGAGTCTGAGTCTGCTCCAGACGTTGGTCCTGAGCGGTAGGGGTAGACATCCTCGTTCCTTCGTGTCGATCGTGGACGCGAAACTGTCCGACCGGCGGTCTCAGTGCGCCGGTACGGGAACCCGGATCTCCTTGCGCTCGGTCAGCGGACCGGCATCGTCGCCAGTGGCTTGCGGCTCGCTGGCGGTGCGCCCGCCAACGAGGGACTCGATGATCATCCGGCCGAGGATCAGCACGATCATGCTGGCCCAGCCGACGGACAGCCAGGTCGGCGCCGGATCGGTCATCACGACCAGGCCGACCACGATCCCGGTGAGGTTGAGCACCAGCAACGCCACGTGCGGCATGACCACCCACAGCGAGCGGGTGCCGCCGCCGAGTTGGTTGGTGGCCCGCCACTTCGCCGGCCTGCGGCGCAGGGTCGCCCACAGGGCACGAACGTGTACCGGCGCCGCGCCGATGCTGGACACGATCGCGGACCCCTTGAAACCGCCCGACTGCAACCACGTGACCAGCAGGACCATCGCCTGGAACGGCAGGTAGTGGCTGGCCCAGGTCCAACCGTCGGCCTGGATCGGGCTCTTCGCGAACAGCAGGTACACCGGCGGGAAGAACATGAACGTCAACATCGCCAGCGAGAGCAGGTAGTGGGTGCCGACGAACAGGTACTGCAACCGCTGGTCGACGGTCAGCCCGGTGCCCCGCCGGAAGATCCGGCCGCGTAGCAGCACTTCGAACCCCCCGCTGGCCCAGCGCAACTGCTGCTTCAGGTACGAGGTCACGTCCTGGGGAGCCAGACCGCGGGCCAGCACCTGCGGCACGTACACGGACTTCCAGCCCAGCCGGTGCAACAGCACCGACGTCCAGATGTCCTCGGAGTTGCTGCCGGTGGCGATGCCACCGATCTCGTCCAGCGCGACCCGACGGAACATCACGTTGGTACCCACGCAGAACGCCGCGTTGAAGCGGTTCTTACCCGGGCAGACCAGCTCGTAGAAGATCCGCTGGGCCTCGGCCGCGCCGGTGGAGACGAGGTTGACCGGGTTGGTGTAGGACTGCGGCGACTGGACGAACGCCACGTCCTGGTCCTGGAAGTGTGGCAGCACCTCGACCAGGAAGGTGGGCTCCGGCACGTGGTCGGCGTCGAAGATCACGACGTACTCGCCGGAGGTACGCGCGAGCGCGGCGTTCACGTTGCCGGCCTTGGCGTGCTCGCGACCCTCCCGGCGCAGGTAACCGACGCCCTCGTCGGCACAGATGCGCTCCAGGACATCGCTTCGCCCGTCGTCGAGCACCCAGGTCTGGTGTGGCAGCTCCATGTCCCGGGCCGCGCGCAGCGTGGTGCGGACCAACTCCGCGGCCTCGCCGTACGCGGTGATGAAGACGTCGATGCTCGGCGCCTCGGCGCCGGCCCGCAGCCGGTTGCGCCACACCGTGACGTCGACCGGCTCCGACCGGTCGTCGTGCGCGAGGATCGTCCACCAGGTACCGACGGCGTGCAGCGCGGTCAGCCCCTCGGCGAGGAGCATCGCGGCCCACAGCCAGCCCGGTCCCCGGTAGCGCGGGTCGAGCAGGAAGATCTGGTAGAACATGGTCGCCAGGAGGGCGCCGATGATCGCCACCCGGGTCGACCGCTGAAGGGGTCGCCAGGCGAGGCGCGTTCCCGGCCCGGTGGCGCGGAGCGGCGGATTGCTCGTCGGCATGAATGCTCCGTATTTCTAGGTTCTGGCACGGCGGGTCGCCGACGCCACGAATAGAACTTCATCGGCAGCATATTGCGCACCAGTCGCCCCGTCATTTCACGAACGTGAATAACACCGATCACCGACCTGGACGGTTTCCAGAACGTCAACGATATTGCACTATCGCGCAGTCGAACTTCATTTATGTCGATTCGATAAGGTACGCGGGGAGCTGGGAAAACAGCCTGAAACCAAACGAGAACTTAGTTTACGAAAAACCCCCGAAACACAATTCCCGTGATGCCTGACACAATTTTTCCGAGGTTCGGTGAATTGGCTCACGAAGGCTTCTTAAAGATCGGCACAACTTCCCGGAAGTCGTGGTCAACGGTTACCGCTGAGTCAACGACTTCCGGGAAGTTGTGCCGATCTTCGGGGCCGCCTGGACGGGCGGTGGGTGCCGGTCGGGACGGCCCGTCGCCGCGACCCGGCCTCGTACCCGCCGGGCCGGTGTTCACCCGCCATTTCGTAACTGGCACGCCGATCGGCAAGATGCCCGCTGACATCCTGTTCTACGCTCGCCGATACTTGTACCACCTGCGTAAGCGATCCTTCACGTAGAGTGACAAGAGCGGGCGGCGACCATGCGATCTGATCCCGACCTACCGACCCCGTACCTCGCGCTGGACATCGACGAGGTTGACCGGGCATACCGGAACTTCCGCCGGATCCTGCCCCAGGCACGGGTGCACTACGCGATGAAGTGCAACCCGGATCCGGCCATCCTGCGGTGCCTGCACGCGCTCGGCGGCTCGTTCGAGATCGCGTCCGCCGTGGAGCTGGCAGACCTGCGTACCATCGGCGTCGACCCGGGCGACGTGCTGTTCAGCAACCCGGTGAAGATGTGGCAGCACATCCGCACCGGGTATGCGGCCGGGGTGTGGCGGTTCGCCTTCGACAGCGTGGCCGAGTTGGAGAAGCTCGCGGTGTACGCGCCCGGCGCCGCCGTGTACGTGCGGCTGCGTACGTCCCCGGCGGTCAGCCAGGTGCCGAGCGAGGGCAAGTTCGGCGTGGACGCGGAGGCGGCGCGCCGGCTCATGCGCGACGCGGTGACGATGGGGCTCCAACCGTACGGAATCGCCTTCCACGTCGGATCGCAGATGACCGATCCGACCGCGTGGGTGTCGGCGATCGCGGACAGCGGGAAGCTGATCACCGCCCTGGACGACGACGGCATCCGGATCGAGATGCTCGACCTCGGCGGCGGGTTCCCCTGCGCGTACGCCTCGTACACGCCGGACCTGACCGAGTACGCGGCCCAGATCGACGCCGCGATCCAGCGGCACCTGCCGTACCCGGTGGACCTGGTGATCGAGCCCGGCCGCGCGCTCGTGGCCGAGGCGGGGACGATGGTCGCCACGGTCATCGGCGTGGCCGACCGGCGCGGCCAGCGGTGGGTGCACCTCGACGTGGGCGCGTTCAACGGCCTGATGGAGGCGTTGGAGAGTGGCAACACGCTGCGGTTCCCGATCACCGACTCACGCCGCGACAGCGACCGCCGGCTCTGCCACGTCACCGGCCCGACCTGCGACAGTCAGGACACCATCCGGTACGACGTACCGCTGTCGGCCGGAATCGCGACCGGCGACACCGTGTACATCCATTCGGCCGGCGCGTACACGACGAGTTACGCGTCCCGCTTCAACGGATTCGAGCTGCCCCCGATCCATCTGCGCTCCGCGCTGGACGAGGGTGCGCCCGGACCGCCGTGAGCGGTCCGGGCGCTGGCGGTGGTTCCCTTCGGCTACCAATAGTGGCGTCTGCCACCGACCGGCCGACCGACCGATCCGAGGATCAACAGGACCGCGCCGACGACCAGCAGGATGATCCCGATCGTCGTCAAGATCGAGACGTGGAGGAACAGACCCAACAGGAGAAGGATCACTCCTAAGATCAACATATCGGTGCTCCGCTCTGGAGGAGTAATGCCCGAGCACACGTGTGTTACCCACGCGGACCTGTAATCAACCGGATGCGCCGAGTGACCGGATCGCAGCAGCGAAACGGCCTATGGTCGTCAGGCATGTCGCGTACAGGAGTCAGGCTCGCGGACCGGATGGCGGCGATCCACGGGTTCGGCATCGACCGGGTGGCGCACGCCGCCGACCGGATGACCGCCCGCTGGCCGGTGCTGCGGCTGGAGAATCTCGACACCGATCTGCCCCTGCCACCGGAGGCGGTGCCGGTCACCGCTGACGCGCTCGCCACGCCGAAGGCGGGTGGCGGGTCGGCTGGGTCGCCGGCCCACGGTCGCTTCGTCTTCAGCGCCGAGCCACTGGACCGCCTGCGCACCCTCCCGGAGCGCCTATCGGCCGCGCTGGCGTGACCTTTCCTCGCCGAGAACCCGCCCGGCCCAGCTCAGCGGAACTTGTCAGCCGAGCTGCGGCGGTTTTTGTCGCCGGGGGAGGCGCGTAGGGCGCGCTCTATCAGCTCGCGCTCATCCGGGTGCCACTGGGTGAGGTCGCGCATGGTGATGACGAACCCGCGCACCATCCGGTCCTGCCGTAGGTCCCGGCAGTTGACCTCGACCAGTACCCGGGTGCCGTCCGCGCGTAGCAGGCTCCACCGGTCCGGGACGCCGTCCCCGTCGGCCAGTCCCAGCGTGCGGATCACCTGCGGGTAGTCCTCGGTGTCGACGATGTCGGGCAGCGTGGCGAAGACCGGTGGGTCGACACCGAGGACGGCCGACAACGACGGGCTGGCGTACCGGATCCGGTCATCGTCGTCGACGATCAGCACCACGTCGGTGGTGCTCTGCACGATGGCGTGCAGGTACTCGTCGCTGTCCCGGCGGGCGACCGCCTCGGTCAGCGCGATCCGTTCCAGGGCGAACGTGGCCTGGGCGGCGAGGACCTCGACCGCGTCCCGCATCGCCGCGAGCACCCGCTCGTCGGCGGCGACGAACAGCGTGCCGATGCCCGGATCCCCCTCGGCACGATGGTCGCGCATCAAGGGGCAGATCAGCGTCGCCGGATACGGCTCCAACTCGTCGCGCAACGTGGGATGCAGGGTGCGGGTGGACAGCAACCGGGTGCGCCGGATGCCCGATCCGGCCGGCGGCGGGTAGTAGACGTGCTGGGTGTCGCCGACGGCGAACACCAGGCCGTGCGGGACACCGGGTGGCATCAGCGTGGCCACCGCCGCCCGCACGGTCGCGTCGACCGCGGCCGGCTCGGTCGCGGCGACGAGGTCGCCGCTCGCCTCCCGGAGGCTGCGTTCCCGCGCGACCGCCCGCTCGTGCTTGGTGATCGCGTCGGCCAGCCGGGTGATCACGAACGCGGAGACGAGGAGGGCGGCGACCGCGATCACGATCTTGTTGTCGGCGCGACCGGCCAGCGAGTCGGTGATCAGTATCCCGGGCGGTACCGCGAGGGACAGCGCCAGCAGGGTCGTCCACCGCCGGCGCAGGACCGCGGATCGGGCGTCGACCGGCAGCGTCAGCTCGGTCATCGAGGGATGCAGCGCACTGGCCCCCCAGCAGATGTACAGCAGCAGATAGCCGATCTCCCCCAGGCCGCCGGTCTGCCAGCCGGAGCCCAGCTGGGCCAGCGTGTAGGCCACGTCGGAGACCAGCCCGCCGACGGCGCCGATCACCAGGAGCACCACGGAGACGCTGCGGCGCGCCGCGACGAGCATCCGCACCGTCGTGATCAGGATCAGGAGATCACCCAACGTGTACGCGGACGTCATCGACTTGTCGACGTTGTCCAGGCTGGCCGCGCGCAGGTTCGGACTGGCGACGAACACCCAGGTCATGAGCGCGGCGGCACACGTGAACGTCAGGATGTCGAGCAGGCGGGCCCGGTCGCGGAGCACCACGCTGGTCCGGGTCATCTGGATGAACCCGGCGGTGACCAGCGGGAACATCGCGAGATAGCAGAGGTCGCCGATAAGCGGCAGATCGTCGGCGGGACCGTGGACGGTGGCGCCGTAGATCGTGTCGCCGGCGGCCATGGCGACGATCGCGGCCGCCAGCAGCCACCAGGGCGCCCGCCGGAGCGGGCTGTGCCAGCGCGCCCCGAACACCACGGCGCCCGCGCTCGTCAGCCCGATCGCCGCCCAGACGACGGCACTCCACCCGGGCGCGACGAAGACGGTAACCGACAGCAGCGCCATCAGCGCCGCATAGAGTGCCGCCACCCGTCTGAGCACAGGTCTCCCCTTCGACCGAATCCACGTCGCCCACCGATCGATGCCTTCTTTTCTACCGTATTCGGGTTGGTCTGTGGGCGGGACGACCTGATCGGCGGGACTTCGGACAGTTCTGGCCGCACAGCTCGGGCCGCGGCCAGAACTGTCCAGGCGTCAGATTCGACCGCCGAGAAAATTCAGTATTCGGCGCCATGCGTCCGTCTGCGCGTCGGCGAATTCACGCTGTTCCATTTCAAAGAATCCGTGCGGCGCACCCGGATAAGTGACAAATTCATGCGGTACCCCTGCCGCCGTCAACGCGTCGTCGAAAGCGGCCACGGTCGCGGGCGGGATTCCCTCGTCGGCGCCGCCGAACATGGCGAGAATGGGCGCGGCCAGATCGTTCGCGAGCTGGGTCGGCCCGGGCGCGTCCCGGACCGGGTCGGGGAAGCCGTACAGGCCGATCGCCCCCGCGAGACCGAAGCGGGGCGCCGATGTCAGGTACGCGAACCGGCCGCCGAGGCAGAAGCCCAGCGAGACGACGGGCTGCCCGGCCAGCTGCTCGATACCGGTGTCGAAGTCGGCGTACAGGCCGTCCCTGGTCAGCTTGCCGAGGTGGGCCATCCGCTCCTCGACACGGTCGAACTCGGCACCGCGGTCCCGGTACCCGGTGCCGGCGGTACGCCCGAAGTAGTCGACGGCCAGGGCCTCGTACCCCTGCTCGGCCAGGCGTACGGTGAGCCGCTCGTAGAAGGCGGAGAGGCCGCGGTTGTCGGGAAGCACGAGCACCGCTGGACCGGCTGGTCGGGCCGGCCGGGACCGGTACCCGGCGAAGCGGGCGCCGTCCCGGGATGTCAGCGTGACCTGTTCACTGGCGACAGAGGTGACCGGCGGGCCGTAGATGGGTGGGGATGCGTCGGCGTCGTAGCACACGAGCGGATCCTCTCGACGAAGGATTCGAAACGCTCGCAATGCTAGAAGTGTGAATTCGGATCATAACATGAAGAACGATTTGAAAATAGAATCACTCGGCGCGAACCGGGTCGTCCGATCATCTATTTCACGCGGTACACAGTGGATTGTTTGGTCCGGCAGACGACCGGGCCGGTCGTCAGCGCCGGGCTGCCCGGCCCGTAGCTCGGCTGATGGATGTAGTAGTCGACGCGGTCGACCCGCTGCGACCACCACTCGCCGGTGGTCTGGCCGTCGCGGACCAGCACCATCTTCCCGGTCCAGCCGGGATCGCGGGCCCGGACGATACTGTCCAGCCGGGCCCACCCCTCGACCCGGTTGAAGCCGATCACCGAGCCGGGCGGCAGGCGGAGCATGCAGTCCCGCAGTCCGGTCACGTTGGCGTGGGTGTACCAGCCGGTCAGCGCCGAGAAGCCGGCGACCTCACCGGCGATCAGGACCGGCACCACCAGGCCGGCCAGCCGCCACCCCGGCACCGGCTGGATGTCGCGCAGCAGGAGCAGCCCGCCGAGGGTCAGCAGGTACAGGTACGGACCCGCGTAGTACGCGTCGGTCCGCCACGGGAGCATGTTCGCCAGGTACCCGGCGCCGCCGGCCAGCAGTGCCCAGGCCAGCGGGCTGCCGGTCGAGCCGAGCCGGGACCGGAGCACCAGCGCGCCCACGAGCAGTACCAGGGCTGGCGGCCCGAGCAGGCCGAACGCGGTCTCCGCGTGCGCCCGGATCGCGCCTGGATCCAGCGTCGCCACGTCGTTGGTGTAGTGCCCGCTGCGGGCCAGCAGCGCCGCCGCGCCCAGCGTCGGCACGGCGACCAGCAGGGCGGCGACCCCGGGCGCCCGGGTGCCGCGCTGCCGGCACAACAGCAGCCCGTACGCGAGAAGTGGCCAGCTGAACGGGCTCTTGAACCAGGCGGCGACGGCCCAGCACGCCACGAGCAGCCAGGGGTGTCGCCGGGCGAGCAGCCCGAGCCCGACGAAGCACAGCCCGCTCAGCTCCTGCAACGACGGGTACCAGACGCCCATGAAGATCGCGCCGTTGGCGGCGATGGCGAGCAGTGTCCACCCGCCCAGCAGGAGCCGGCGGGACCCGGCGCTGCCGTCGACCACCGCGGCGACCGCACCGGCGAACGCGCACAGCAGCATCGCGACCCGGACCGCGTGCGCCGGCCCGACCGGGAGCTGGTAGAAGGACGCGACGTAGACCCAGTACGCCGGCCGGAAGAGGCCCCAGTCCAGATCCGTGCGGTACAGCTGCTGCACCGCCGACAGGAACCCGCCGACCGGGCCGCTCTGCTGCACCCGCGCGTGGGCCAGATCGACCAGCCCGTTGTCGTCGATCAGCGACCACTCCCACGGCAGCCGCGCCACCACGACCAGTGCGGCCACCACCGCCGCCACGACCGCGGCGACGACGAGCCAGCGCCGCCGCGCGATCCGCGTCGTCGGCGGTGCGTCCTCGACCGGCGGCGCGTCCTCGACCGCCGGCGCGTCGACCTCGGTCGTCAGGGCGTCGGGCACCGGGGCGTCGGGCACCGGGGCGTCGGGCACCGGCGCTCGGCTTTGCGCCGACTGAAGGTCCAGGCGCCCGGAAGGCTCGGTCATCAGCCGCGCCACCGCGTGGCGGCACCGGTAGTGACGGCCGGCCGTGCGTGGTCGATGCTGGATCGGTGCGATTGATCGGATCGGACGGGCACGGCATAGAGCTTAGGGCGGTCGGGTACCAGTTTCCCGACCACCCTGATCCGGTTGCCCGCCGGAGTTGGCTGATGATCGAGGGTGTCGCGTACGCGGCGGAGGGCTCCTGGTCGTTCCGGTGGGCCGCGCTGACGCCCGACGACGCGGTACTCGTGTCGGAATGGCTACTGATGACGGCATTCGGCGAGATGCCGGTCGCCGATCCGCACGAACTGGGCGCCGAGTGTGACGGCTGCCTGCACTTCGCCGAGCCCAATCTCGGGTTCGCCGTGGCCGCGTACCGACCGGACGTGATCGTGCTCCGGGTCGACCTGGACCTGGAGTTCCAGCCGCCGTGGCGGGAGAGCAAGGCGGCCGGCAACCCGTTCGTACTGTTCTGCGAGCTGACGGCCGCGACGCTGACGAAGGCGGCCGAGGACTGGGACGCCGGCATCGCCGCGTTCCGCCCGTAGCTCTCGCCGATCTTGGAGAAATGTGGACGGTTTGATGATCAAACCGTCCACATTTCTCCAAGATCGGCGAGAGGTGGGTGGGGTGTCCGGCCGGGCGGCGCGACAAGCCGACCCCGGTACCGGCACAATGCACGGTCGTGACGACGTCTGTTCACCAGCGCATCGCCGAGGAGCTCGGCGTCCGCGAACGCCAGGTCAAGGCCGCGGTCGACCTGCTCGACGGCGGGTCGACCGTGCCCTTCATCGCCCGGTACCGCAAGGAAGCGACCGAGATGCTCGACGATGCGCAACTGCGCACGCTCGAGGAGCGGCTGCGCTACCTGCGCGAGCTGGACGAGCGGCGCGCGGCGATCCTCGAGTCGATCCGCGGCCAGGGCAAGCTCGACGACGCGCTGGAGGCGCAGATCCTCGCCGCCGATTCGAAGGCCCGGCTGGAGGACATCTACCTCCCGTACAAACCGAAACGGCGCACCAAGGCGCAGATCGCCCGGGAGGCCGGGTTGGAGCCGCTCGCGGACGGCCTGCTGGCTGACCCGACGGTCGACCCGCAGGCGGCCGCCGCCACGTTCGTCGATCAGGGCTTGGGGGTCGCCGACCCGGCCGCCGCGCTCGAAGGAGCCCGGGCCATCCTGGTCGAGCGCTTCGCCGAGGACGCCGACCTGATCGGCGCGCTGCGCGAGCAGATGTGGTCGCAGGGGCGGCTGGCCGCCCGGGTACGCGACGGCAAGCAGGAAGCCGGCGCCAAGTTCGCCGACTACTTCGAGTTCGCCGAGCCGTTCACCAAGCTGCCGTCGCACCGGATCCTGGCGATGTTCCGGGGTGAGAAGGAGGAGATCCTCGACCTGGCCCTTGAGCCCGAACAGGCGCCGAGCGACGGGCCGACCATGTACGAGGCGCGGATCGCCGAGCGGTTCGGGGTCGCCGACCGTGGCCGGCCGGCCGACCGGTGGCTGACCGACACCGTGCGCTGGGCGTGGCGTACCCGGATCCTGGTGCATCTCGGCATCGACCTGCGCGCCCGGCTGTTCCAGGCGGCCGAGGACGAGGCGGTCCGCGTGTTCGCCACCAACCTGCGCGACCTGTTGCTCGCCGCGCCGGCCGGCACCCGCCCGACGATGGGCCTCGACCCCGGCCTGCGTACCGGCGTGAAGGTCGCCGTGGTGGACACGACCGGCAAGGTGGTGGCCACCGACACGATCTACCCGCACGAGCCGCGGCGCCGCTGGGACGAGTCGCTCGCGACGCTGGCCCGGCTGGCCGCCGCCCATCACGTCGAGCTGATCGCGATCGGCAACGGCACCGCGTCCCGGGAGACCGACAAGCTCGCCGGCGACCTGATCAAGCTGAACCCGGCGCTGAACCTGACCAAGGTGGTCGTCTCCGAGGCCGGCGCGTCGGTCTACTCGGCGTCCGCGTACGCCTCGCAGGAGCTGCCCGAGCTGGACGTCTCGCTGCGCGGGGCGGTGTCCATCGCACGCCGGTTGCAGGACCCGCTGGCCGAGCTGGTCAAGATCGATCCCAAGTCGATCGGGGTCGGCCAGTACCAGCACGACCTTTCCGAGGTGAAGCTGTCGCGTTCGCTCGACGCCGTGGTCGAAGACTGCGTGAACGCGGTCGGCGTCGACGTCAACACCGCGTCGGCACCGTTGCTGACCCGGGTCTCCGGCATCGGCTCGGGCCTCGCGCAGAGCATCGTCACGCACCGCGACGCGAACGGCCCGTTCCGGTCCAGGCGTTCGTTGAAGGACGTGCCCCGGCTCGGCCCCAAGGCGTTCGAGCAGTGCGCCGGCTTCCTGCGCATCCCCGGCGGCGACGATCCGCTCGACGCTTCCAGCGTGCACCCCGAGGCGTACCCGGTGGTCCGCCGCATCCTGGCGTCGACCGGCACCGACATCCGCGGGCTGATCGGCAACACCCGGGCGCTGCGGGCGGTCGAGCCGGCGACGTTCGTCGACGAGATGTTCGGGCTGCCGACGGTCACCGACATCCTGGCCGAGCTGGAGAAGCCGGGCCGGGACCCGCGCCCGGCGTTCAAGACCGCCGAGTTCACCGAGGGCGTCGAGACACTCGCCGATCTCAAACCCGGCATGGTACTGGAGGGAGTCGTCACCAACGTCGCGGCGTTCGGCGCGTTCGTCGACGTCGGCGTCCACCAGGACGGGCTGGTACACGTCTCGGCCATGTCGAAGACGTTCGTCAAGGATCCGCGCGATGTGGTGAAGCCGGGTGACATCGTCCGCGCCCGGGTACTCGACGTCGACATCCCCCGCAAACGGATCTCCCTGACGCTGCGCCTGGACGACGAGGTAACCGGTGGCCAGCCTCGCCAGGATCGGCCGGCCCGTGGCCGCGACCAGCGCCAGGGCCAGCAGGGCCGGAGCCAGGGGGAGGGCCAGGGGCAGCGACAGGGCCAGGGGCAGCGACAGGGCCAGGGGCAGCGACAGGGCCAGGGGCAGCGGGGTCAACGCCAGGGCCGGGACGCGCCACCGGCGGACACCGCCCTGGCGGACGCGCTCCGCCGGGCCGGCCTGCTCGACAAGTAACTACCGGCGCGCCGCCGCCACGCCACCCAATAGACGTTGGTCAATCTGACGCGAAATGGAACCCGTCGGCGCGTTATATCGACCAGCGTTTATGGATGAGCACCGGTGTCCAGGCGATCGCCAGGGACCCGGGCGACTTGCGGCTCCGGTACACCGGCGCCCGCCTCGCGCGACCGGCCGGTGGCGAGCACCGAGCCGCCCAGGATCAGTACGAACGCGACCGCGATCCGCACCGTGAACGGCTCGTCGAGGAACACCACCCCGAGCGCCACCGCGACGGCCGGGTTCACGTACGTGATGACGGTCGCGCGTACCGGGCCGACCTCGTCGATCAGCGCGAAGAACAGCAGGAACGCGATCGCCGTACACACCAGCGCCAGCACAAGGATCGCGGCCAGTACCCGTCCCGACGGCCACCGGGCCGGCAACTGCGCGACGCCGACCGGCAGGTACAGCACCGCCGTGACCACCAGCGACACCGCGACGACCCCGAGTCCGGGCAGGTCGGACAGGCTGCGGGAGAGGATGAACGGGCCCAGCGCGTACCCGATGGCCACGACCGCCATCTCGCCGAACGCGACCGCGTTGCCGCCGCCGAAGTCGCCCCAGACCAGCGCGGCGACCCCGCCGAGCCCAACCAGCAGGCCGGTCAGCCGGCGTACCCCGAGCCGTTCCGCACCGCCGGCGACGCGGGCGAGTACCGCCCCGACCAGCGGCACCGCCGCGACCAGCAGACCGGCCAGCGAACTGCTGAGCCGCTGCTCGGCACTCGACAGGCACAGCCACGGCACCGCGAGCTCCGCGATCGTGTACGCGAGAAGGGGCTTCCAGCGCGGCAGCAGCACCTTCAGCTCGCCCCGGGCGGCGGCGATCGGCAGCAGGAGAACGGCCGCCAGGCCGGTGCGCACGAGCACCAGCGACGCGGGCGTGAGCGCACCGACGCCGACCTTGATGAGCAGGTACGGGATGCCCCAGATGACGCACATCGCCGCGAACAGGATCCAGCCTCGCCGTGACACTCGCCCTCCCCTGGCACTCGCATGACAGGACCGGTACCGCGTACCGGTCCTTTCAGCACCCGATCCAATCACAGCGACGGGCCCAACCGCGCGCCGGCTCGGCGTTCTTCTGGAAGGCCGACATGGACATCGACTGCGACGGCGTCAGCACGAGCCACTGCAACCACAGCGCCGATCCGTGGTACCAGGGCCAGACGTCGTTCGAGACCTCGAAGGGCAAGTCGTTCCAGGCGGATTCCACGCACTACTTCGTGATCGTGTACGCGGTGTTCGCCGACGAGGGCCCGAACGACATCATCGGTGAGGCGTCGTACGCCACCGCGCAGGCGCTCGGCATCAACCCCGACCCGGCCAACGGCGGTACTGACTCCGGTGTCACGTACATCGTCTTCACCGGCAAGGTGCCCAACCCGGTCGAGAACAACGCCACAATCGACCAGGTCGGCGCCGCGGCGGCGACCGCCTTCGTCAACGGCTGAGGGCGGCGGGAGGGTCCCCGCCCGCCGGGGACCCTCCCATCACTCGCCCTGCGGCAGCGGCACCTCCAGCGCCACCGCGCCACGCATGTCGAGCCAGGCCCGGTCGGGCGTCCGGACCAGCCGGAGCACCACCGAGTCGCAACTCGGGCAGCGCGCCACCATGCCGGGCGCGTGCGCGTACACCCGAAGTTCGGCGATGATGTCCACCCGCCCGCAGCCGGCGCACCGGCCGCGCGCCACGGTGACGTCGACCGCGAACAGCTCGCGCAACGGTCCGGCGAGCATGTTGCCGTCGGTGAAGTTGTCCTCCATGCCAGCTGCCTCCGGGTGTCAGTTTCCGCTCGGGCCGAAGCGTTCGGTCTTGATCCGGCGCGGGTCGTGGCCCAGCGCCACCAGGATGTCGGCCACCGTCTCGACGAACCCGGTCGGCCCGCACACGAAGCACGCCGGCGCGAAGTCGGCCGGCCAGCCGTGCGTGTTGAGCGTCGGCACGTTGATCCGGTGCGCCGGCTCGGGCCAGCCCTCGGGGGTACGCCTGGTGTAGAGGTACCGCACGTCGAGCCCGTTGTCGTCGCGTACCCGGCGGCGCAGCTCATCGGTGTAGTACCCGTCGTCGGGGGTGCGCACGGAGTACACCAGCCGGAACGGCACCCGGCTGGCGGCGGCGGACCGGGCGCGCACCATCGCCATCAGCGGTACGATCCCGGAGCCGCCGGCCACCAGCAGCACCGGCGCGGTATCGGTGACCCGCCAGACGAACCAGCCACCGACCGGGCCACGGATCTCCACCGGGTCACCGACCGAGAAGACCTCGGTCAGGTACGGGGACACCTCGCCGTCGGGCACCTGCTGCACGGTCAGCTCCACCCGCTCGCCGTCGGACGGGGTGGCGATCGAGTAGCTGCGCTGGGTGCTGTACCCGTCCGGGGCGGTCAGCCGCACGTCGACGTGCTGGCCGGCGAGGTGGCCGGGCCAGCCGGGGACGTCGAGCACGAGGGTCCTCGCGGTCGTCGTCTCGACACGCGTCTCGGCCAGGCGGGCCACCCGCCAGGTCAGTCGCCTTGATACCGCTGCTCGCGCCATGGGTCGCCGTAGTTGTGGTAGCCGACGCTCTCCCAGAACCCGGGCTCGTCCTCGAGCATCATCTGGAGGCCGTGCACCCACTTGGCCGACTTCCAGAAGTACAGGTGCGGCACGAGCAGCCGGGCCGGCCCGCCGTGCGGTGGTGGCAGCTCCTCGCCGTCGTAGCGGTACGCGACCCACGCCTTGCCGTCGAGCAGGTCCTCCAGCGGCAGGTTCGTCGTGTACCCGCCGTACGAGTGCACCATCGCGTAGTCGGCGGCCGTCTCGACGTCTTCGAAGAACGTCTCCACCGGCACGCCCCGCCAGCCGGTGCCGAACTTGGACCACTTGGTCACGCAGTGGATGTCGACGGTCACGTCGTCGGCCGGCAGAGCGAGCAGCTCCGACCAGGACCAGGAATGCCGGCCCCCGGTCTCGGTGGTGATCGTGAACTCCCACTTGTCGAGCGGGATGCGCGGCGTCGGGCCGGCGGACAGCACCGGGAAATCCCTGGTCAGGTACTGCCCCGGCGGCAGCTTCTGGTCAGCCGGGCGGCGCCGTCCGGTGAAGCCGGGGGTAACGATGCCCATGTGTCACTCCGGTTCGTGGCAAACTGCCTCGACGTTGTTGCCGTCCGGGTCGCGGACGAACGCGCCGAAGTACGTCGGGTGGTACTCGGGGAAGATCCGGGGCGCGTGCAGCACCTCGGCTCCCGCGGCGATGGCGGCGTCGTGGAACGCGACGACCGCAGCCCGGTCCGACGCCTGGAACGCCAGGTGCGCCTCGCGGGCCGCACCGCCGGTCGTGGTCGCGCCGAGCCAGAACGTCGGCCGCCCGGTGCCGTACCCGATCGCGTCACCGAATTCGAGGATGCGCTTGCCGCCGAGCGGGGCGAGCACGGCATCGTAGAAGGCGGCGCTGGCCGGGACGTCGCGGACCTGGATGGACACGTGATCAATCACGTCATCAGCCTCCCAGAGCGGGATCAGCCGCGCCAGCGGCTCGATCGGCACAACTCCCCGGAAGTTGTTGCCTCAACCCCCGGCTATGGCCACTATTTCCGTAAAGTTGGCGGACGTTGTGCCGATCAAGGCTTCGATCAAGGAGCGTTGAGCCGGCGCAGGAGCATCGAGTTCTCGTGCGTCGCCAGTGGATCGGGTTGCGCCACCCGTACCTCGGCGACGTTGACCAGCGTGAACCGGGCGCCCTCGATGAGCTGGACACACGCCGGGTCGAGGCGGGCGATGACGGTGCCGGCCGGGTCCGCACCCTCGCCGGTACGCCGGCCGACCACGTGCAGCCGGCCACCCAGGGTGAGCTGGGCACGTACCCGGTTGCGCAGCGCGACCGGCGCGACGTCGGTGAACTCCGCGCTCGCGTCCACCCCACCCGCGAGACCGGCGGCGAGCCCGCTGTCCGCCGGCAGCTGCACGATCAGGTCGCCCTCCGCGTCGACCGTGTGCCGGCCGATCAGGCGACTGCGCCGGTCACCGGCGACCAGGTCGAACGATTCCGCGGCGGCGAGGACGGACCGGACCCGTTCGGCGGCCGTCGGACCGAGAGACTCCATGAGGTTAGGCTAACCTAAATTATGCCAGTCCAGGAAGCGTGTCCGGCTGGTCGTACACCGGCCAGCCGTCCTCCGCCCGCATCGTCGGGTGGAGCACATGCGCCTCCCGCCGGCCCACATCGAGCAGGTGCACGACCGTCGCGCCCCGCAGGGTCAGCGCGTCGGCGACCAGCATGCGGTGGCAGTGCCGCCACGAGGTCTCCGCGCACATGATCGCCAACCGTTCGGTACCCGCACGGCGGACCACCTCGTCGACCGCGGTGCGGAACGCCTCGGTGTCCATGTGGTCGGCGTACCCGCCGAAGGCCACGTTGCGCAGCGCGGTGTGCCGGGAGCCGGGCCGTCCCGACCGCCGGCCGCCGAGCGTCTCGCCCCACCACTCGTAGGCCACGCCCGCGTGGCCAAGCGCGAGCGCCAGCGCGTCCCGGCCGAACTGCGGGTGCCGGCGGGAACCGGGGAACCGCCGGATGTCGAGCAGCGTGGCGACCGGCGCGGATCGCAGCACCGCGACGAACGCCCCGATCGGCCGCGCCCCGTGCCCGACGGTAAAGATCATGATCGTCACAACTTCCCGGAAACTGTGGCCTCAGCCGGATGCTAAGACAACTATTTCCGGGAAGTTGTGCCACGAGGGCTAAGCGCAGGTCAGGCGGGGGGCGGCCCAGTCGCCGCGGTCGTAGCTGTTGGTGTTGCCGGCATCGGTGAGCACCAGCTTCAGGTACCTCGCCCCGGTCAGCTTCGCCGACAGGGTCAGCGCCGGATCCGCCCAGGTACGCAGGCCGCTGTCGGTGACCTTCACCCCGTCGGCCCAGATCTCGAACGTGGTCGACCCGGTCTGCCGGGCGTCGTTCCGGTCGTCGTCGATACCCACGTCCACGGTGAGACCGCTGCATCGACCGTCCACAAAGAACACCAACTGCGCGGGCGCGTGGGTGCCGATGCCCTTCGGGTACACGACGCCGTTGATGGTCAGCGGGAACCCGTCGCCGGCCTTCGGACCGCCGTTGGACATGTCGTGCTCGGGCGGCCCGTACCCGTTGCTGACGAACACCCACGGCACGTCGGACAGGTCGGCCGTGCCGGTCGGGGGCGGCGCCGGTACCCGTACCTGAATGGTCCCGGTGACCACCCGCCGGCCGTGATACCCGTTCGCGTGGCTGAGTGTCGCGGACAGCGGGTATTCGCCGGCACTTGTGCCGGCGGGCGGGGTGACCCGCCAGACCGAGGTGAGCGACTCGTCGGTGCCGAGCACGCGCGCCTGTCCGGGCTGGACCGCCTGCACCGTCCAGCCGGCCGGGGCGGTGAGCGCGAGCCGCGCGTCGTAGACCGTCTCGCGGCCCCGGTTGGTGCCGGTCACGGTCACGTCGACCGGGCGGCCGGCCGGGGCGATGGCGCCCGGGATGCCCGGTGCCGGCGGCGCGAGGTCCGCGCCGACGGAGACGGCCGGCTGGTACTGCGACCAGTCGCCGGCGCCGACCCGGTACACGACGGTGCCGTGCGCGGGAACGGCGGCCGAGATCGTGCCGGCGGTCTCGGTGGTCTGGTGCTGCCACAGATCGCGCATGGTGTACCCGTCGCGCTGCGGCAGCCCGAGGGCGGACGCGTCGACGCCGATCGTGGTGGCGTTGTCGTTCTCGTTGAACAGCGCCACCGCCACGTCGCCACCGGCGAGCGGCCTGGCCATGACCCACTTACCGTCCACTTGCGACACCACGCGCGCCTGCACGCCCAGCGGGTCCTGGTCGACGGCGATGACGTCGCGGTTGGTCAGGATCGTCATCGTTGCGGGCGTGGCCTTGCGCAGGTCAGACCCGATGAGCAACGGCGCGGCCATCATCGCCCACAGGCTGAAGTGCGAGCGGTACTCGGTGTCGGTCATCCCGCCGTTGCCGACCTCCAGCATGTCGGGGTCGTTCCAGTGCCCCGGGCCGGCGGCCGGGGCCAGCGGCGCGTTGGCCTTGAGGATCGACACCATCGAGCCGAAGCTGTCGTTGATGTCGCCGGTGGTACGCCACAGGTTGCCGACGTCGGCGCCCCACTCCCAGGGCTTGTTCTGGCCCCACTCGCAGATGCTGAAGACGATCGGCCGCCCGGTCTTCGCCAGGGCGTCGCGCATCTTCGGGTACCGCTCCAGGGCGGGCCGGTTGTCGTTGTTGCAGTTGTCGTACTTGAGGTAGTCGACGCCCCAGTCGGCGAACGTCTGGGCGTCGATCTCCTCGTGGTCGAGCCCGCCGGGCATCGTCTTCGCGCAGGTCTGGGTGCCGGCGCTGGTGTAGATGCCGAGTTTCAGGCCGCGCGCGTGCACGTAGTCGGCGAGCCACTTGATGCCGTGCGAGAAGCGCACCGGGTCGGCCACGAGGCGTCCGGTCTGCGGGTCGCGGGCGGGCGCCGCCCAACAGTCGTCGACATTCACGTACTGGTAGCCGGCCGCCTTCAGCCCGCTGCTCACGAAGAAGTCGGCGGTCGCGGTGATGAGGCTCTCGTCGATGGCGCAACCGGTGGCGTTCCAGTTGTTGAAGCCCATCGGTGGCGTGCGCGCGAGGCCGTTTTCGAGCGCGTACGCCGGTCCCGGCGGCCCAGTGACGGTGGCCAGCGAGCCGGTCAATACGCCGCCGGCCGCCACAACCATGGCCGCCACGATGACGGTGAACGATTTGCGCACGCCAGCCTCCATCGACAGACTTATATGCCAGCCTGTGAGGCTAGGAGGAACCAGGACGATCGGTCAAGCAATGGTCCGATGTTTGCGGAAAGGAGCAAACGTGTTCGAAGGAGGTCGGGTTGGCCGATCACGAGGTCGCGCCGCGTCCGGTCAGCGGGGGCCGGGGGCCGGTCCCGGCCATGGTGGCCGCGGTGATCGGGTGCCTGCTGGTCGGCGCTAGCGGGTGTTCAGGACCAGGTCTACTCGCGAGATCAACTCGGCTGGCATGAACGGCTTTGGGAGGGTGGCCGTCGCGCACGGCAGCTGGTCGTCGGTCGGCAACCAGCCGCTGCAGACGATCACCGGAATGTGCGCGGTCACCGGATCGCCGTGGACCCGCTTGCAGACCTCGAACCCGTCGGTGCCGGGCATCACGCCGTCGATGATGGCCAGGTCAGGCTGGCGGTCACGGATGCGCTCCCAGGCCGTCTCGCCGTCGGGTACCGCGATGACCGTGTGGCCGGCCCGCCGCAGACTCCTGGCCATCACGTCGAGGACACGGGCGTTGTCATCGGCGATCACGATCACCGCCATCCGCCTCACCTCCCCCACCGGCACTCTACCGGTGTTCAACGGTCAAGCCGCTCGATCGATGCGGGCTATGGCGTAGCGGCCGGCGCCACCGAGTCGCTGGTCGGCGCTTCCAGGTCGCAGTCGCAGCCCCAGCGTCGCCGCCAGGTCGGCAGCTCGGCCCGCTCGCGGGTGCCGAGGCGGGCGAACACGAGGGCCGCCTCCTGCCAGCTGCGATGCGCGGACGTGCAGGCACCACCGAGGGCGTACGCGGCGCCGATGTCACGCAGGGTCCGGGCCCGCCAGAGGTCGAGGCCCATCTCCCGCCAGGCCGCCTCGGCCAGCCCCAGCTGGCGGAGGGCCTCCGCCTGGTCGCCGGTGACGAGGTGCAGCTCACCGAGGGTACGACGGACCAGCGCCACGCCGAGCCTGTCCTGCATGGCGGTGCAGGTGCCGAGCGCCGCTTCAAGGATCGGCCGGCCGCGTTCCGGATGCCCCTGGCGCAGCCAGACCTTGGCCAATGCCTGGCCGGTGTAGCAGAGCAGGAGCCGGTCGCCGATCTCGCCGCAGATCTCATGTGCCCGCTCGAAGTTCTCCGCCGCCGCGGCAAGCGCGCCGGCCGCCCGGTGGACCAGGCCGATGCCCCGGATCGAGATCGCCTCGCCCCGGCGGTGGCCGATGGCCTGGTACAGGTCGACCGCGACCGCCAGATGGTCCAGGGCGAGGTCGTCGGCGCCCAACTCCCGGTACGTGTAGCCGATGCCGTATTCGGCGTGCGCGACGCCCTCGGTGTCGCCGAGCCGGGCCAGGGCGTCCCGGGCCCGCTTGGCGAGCGGCAGCGCCTCCGTGTGCTCGCCCAGCTCGCGGCTGACGGTCGCCAGCCCGTTGACGGCGGTTACCTCGCCGTGCTCGTCACCACCCTCGAGGAACAGCTCGATGGCCCGCCCGAAGTGCCGCTTGGATTCCGCGAACCGGTCCTCTTTGTACCGGAGCTGGCCGATGCCGCACTCGATGATCGCCTCCGCCCGCCGGTGCCCGGCGACCCGAGCCGCGGCGAGGGCGGCGGTGTGTGCCCGGTTCCAGCCGTCGAAGTTGTTGCGTTTGGCGAAGGACGCGAAGACCAGCGCGTCCGCGAGTACACACGCCAGCTCGCCGAGGCCGAGCGCGCCGGCCCGCTCGACCGCCGCCACGAGGCTCGGCTCCTCCGCGTCGAACCACTCCTGCAGGTCCCGTTCGGCGGCGGCCAGCAGCGACGGGTCGAGCGTCACCGCCGGAAGTGCCGGCCGGTACAGCCGGGGTACCGCGTACGGCAGCTGCGCCCCCAACTGGTCGACCAGGCGCAGCACCCCGGTCAGCAGGCGCAGGACCGCCGTCTGCAGGTCGGTGGCCTGATCCTCCTCCTCGGCCCGCTCACCGGCGTACGGGCGCACCAGGTCGTGCATCCGGAACCGGGTGTCCGGGGCGTCGGCTACGACCACCTCGACCAACCGCGCGTCCACCAGCTGCTCGACGAGATCCTCCGCCGCGCCGAGATCCGTGCCGAGCAGCGCGGCGGCGGTCCAGAACGTGAAGTCGGGTGGATCGAGGAACCCGAGCGCGCGGAAGGCCCGCCGAGCCTCGGTGGTCAACCCCTGATAGCTGACCGCGAGGCTGGCCCGTACCTCAAGATCGTCGAGGCTGAGCTCGTCGAGCCGGCGCCGGGCGTCGCGCATCCGCTCCGCCAGCCTGGAGACGGTCCAGTGTGGACGAGCCGCCAGCCGGGCACCGGCGATCCGCAGCGCCAGCGGCAGCCGGGCGCAGGTGCGGATCAAGGTCGCCGCCGCCTCCGGCTCGGCACGGACCCGGCTTCGGCCGACCATCCGTTCGAGCAGCGCGGCCGCTTCCTCCTCGGCCATGACGTCGAGGTCGACGTGGCACGCGCCCGGGACGGCGGTCAACCGGGCGCGGGTGGAGACGATGACCGCGCGGCCCGGCCCACCCAGCAGGAACGGGCGGACCTGCCGGGCGCCCGCCGCGTCGTCCAGCACCACGAGGATCCGCTTTCCGTCCAGCGCCGCCCGGTACTGGGCGATCCGTTCCTCGATGTCCGGACGCAGGTTGGCATCGCTGACGCCGAGCGCGCGCAGCGCCCGGCCCAGCGCCTCCGCCGGCTCCACCGGCCGGCTCCGACCCCCACCCAGGCCGATGAACAGCTGGCCGTCGGGAAAGGCGGGCCGGAGCTGGTGTGCCACGTGCACCGCCAGCGCCGTCTTGCCGACGCCGCCCTGGCCGGAGATCACGACGAACGGCGGCGCGCTCCCCGACCCGGCGTCGGTCAGGGCGGCGGACGCGGTGGCGACCTTGTCGTCGTACCCGGTGTAGTCCGGAAGGTCCGGAGGCAGCTGGCAGAGCGCGGCCGCGACGCTGCCGGCGCCGCTGCCGGTGCCGGTGCCGCTGGTGCCGACAGGTGCGGTGTGGACGGTCGGAGCTGACCGGCCCGGTGGCCGGGGTCGCAGCAGCGCCGCGTGCAGGGTGCGCAGCTCCGGGCCGGGCTCGGTGCCCAGTTCCTCGACGATGCGCCGGCGCGCTTTCGCATAGCAGTCCAGCGCCTCGGCTTCGCGGCCGGCCCGGGCGAGCGCGCGCATCAGCCGGACGACGAGCGGCTCGGCCAGCGGGTACCCGACCAGCTGCTGCCGGGCCTCCTCGATGACCATCTCGTCGTGGCCCAGCGCCAGCTCGGCGTCCAGCCATTCGATCAACGCACCCAGTCGTTGCTGTTCAAGACCTTCGCGTACCCGTACCGCCCAGTCGCCGGACAGGCCGGTCAGCGGCTCGCCCCGCCAGAGACCGATCGCCTCGCGCAGAAGGGCGGCCCGCACCGGGTCGGCCTGGCCGCTGCCCCGGGCCCGCTCGACCAGCCGGCGGAACCGGTGCAGGTCGATGTTGTCCGGGTCGACGACCAGCCGGTACCCACCGGACCAGCGCTCCAGCGACACCTGGTGGCCGCCGGCCGCGCACGCCTGCTCCAGCACCCTGCGCACCCGCGCCACATTGGAGTGCAGCCCGGACCGGGCAGCCGCCGGCGGCGCGTCGTCCCACACGCGGTCGATGAGCGTCTCGGCGGTGACCGGATGACCGGCGTCGAACACGAGCGCCGCGAGCAGGGTCCGTTGCTTCGACGGCCCGAGCGGAAGCGCACACCCGCCGGCCACCAACTCCACCGCGCCAAGAAGGCGAAACTCCAGCAAGCCACACCCCCGTCATGACATGGCCCAACCAGACGATGGCGACTCACAACCCGTGCAAGCGCCATCCAAGATTCTTGCAAGATTCCGGCCAGCGCGCCGACCCACCCTCGTCGTCGACAAGCCACGCGACGCCGTTCTCGACGAGGAGGAACCACCTATGTCCACAATGCGGCAAAGCAGCACCTGGATCTCGACCGTTCGTCACCGTGCCCGCCTGCTGGTCCTCACCGGGCTGACCCTGCTGGCAACGATGCTGGGCCTCACGATCTCCGACCTCGCGCTCACCCAGCAGGCCGCCCACGCGGCGTCGAGCGTCGGCGGTCCGATCACCCGGTCGGAGGTGCTGGCCCGGGCGCAGTTCTGGATCGGCAACAGCGCTATCCAGTACAGCCAGCAACAGAGCGACGCCCACTCGGACGGTACCGGCGGAATGTACCGCCCGGACTGCTCCGGGTATGTGTCGATGGCCTGGCACCTGCCGAAGCGACCCGGCTCCACCTGGGATTACAACACCGATTCGCTGCCCGACGTGTCCCATGTGATCACCAAGGACGAACTGCTGCCCGGCGACATCATGCTGCGCATCGGCGGCGACCAGGGGCACACGATGCTGTTCAACCGGTGGCTGGACAGCGGGCGCACCGAGTTCGAGGTGCTGGAGCAGGGGCACGCCAAGGTCGGGCCCGACCCTGTGCCGAACTATCCGCATGTCACCCGGTACATCTACAAGTCCGCGACCGACTCCGGGTTCAAGCCGTACCGGTACAACAACATCGTCGAAGATCTCGGGGCGACGCCGACGGGGTTGTTGGGTGACGTGAACGGCGACGGTCGAGTCGATGTACTGGCCCGTGACGGCAACGGGGCGTTGTGGCTGTACCCCAACAGCGGTGGCAGCGGCGTGAACACCTTCGGCACCCGCAGCCAGGTCGGCACCAGCTGGAACGGCATGTCCGCGATCGAGGTCGGCGACCTCAACAGCGACGGCCGCGTCGACGTCGTCTCCCGCGAAGCCGCCACCGGCGCCCTGTGGCTCTACCCCAACACCGGCGGCACCGGCATGAACACCTTCGGCGCCCGCTCCCAGATCGGGACCGGCTGGAACGGCATGTCCGCGATCGGCCTCGGCGACCTCAACAGCGACGGCCGCGTCGACGTCGTCTCCCGCGAAGCCACCACCGGCGCCCTGTGGCTCTACCCCAACGCCGGCGGCACCGGCATGAACACCTTCGGCGCCCGCAGCCAGGTCGGCACCGGCTGGAACGGCATGTCCGCCATCAACCTCGGCGACCTCAACAGCGACGGCAAGGTCGACATCGTCTCCCGCGAAGCCACCACCGGGGCCCTGTGGCTCTACCCCAACGCCGGCGGCACCGGCATCAACACCTTCGGCCCCCGTAGCCAGGTCGGATCCGGCTGGAACGGGATGTCCGCGATCAACCTCGGCGACCTCAACAGCGACGGCCGCGTCGACATCATCTCCCGCGAAGCCACCACCGGCGCCCTCTGGCTCTACCCCAACGCCGGCGGCACCGGCATCAACACCTTCGGCCCCCGCAGCCAAGTCGGCTCCAGCTGGAACGGCATGACCGACATCGACTGACCCCACTCCACCCCCCTCCACGGCTGGTCCACCCCGGCCCAGGCACGCCACCGCGGCCGGGTTGGACGGCCGCGACCTTTCGCAAAGGAGCCTGCAATGAACCGATCCGCACGGCGCGCGGCGACGATCACCGCCGGTGCCCTCCTCACCTCGACCATCGCGATCCTCGCCGCGACCGCTCCGGCCTCGGCCGCCACCGCCGGACCGGCGGTGCCCGGCGACGGTTGGGCCCACGCCGGCCGTACGCCCGGCGCGAACCCCAACCTCATGACACCGCAGGCCGCCCCGGCCGGGTACCCGATCACCGGGATCGACGTCTCCGGCCATCAGACCGGAATCAACTGGACAACCGTGGCGAACGCCGGCGCGAAGTTCGCGTACGCCAAGGCCACCGAGGGGAACGGGTTCGTCAGCCCGGAGTTCAGCCAGCAGTACAACGGCGCCAAGAGCGCCGGTCTCTACGCCGGTGCCTACGACTACGGCCGCCCTGACCAGCGCAGCGGTACGTCCGAGGCGGACTTCTTCCTGGATCACGCGGGCTACGTCGCCGACGGGAGGACGTTACCCCCGATGCTCGACATCGAGTGGCCGTGGAAGGACAACGGCACCTACGTCGCCCCGTACCCGTGCTACGGCATATCGACCGGTGCGATGGTGACGTGGATCCACGACTTCGTGAACCGGGTCAAGGCGCGCACCGGCCAGCAGACGATGATCTACACGAACACCAACTGGTGGAACCAGTGCACCGGATCGAACGGCTCGTTCGGTGACAACCCGCTGTTCATCGCCAACTACAGCGGCTCGCCGGGCAGCCTGCCGGCGGGTTGGTCCCGGTGGACGCTGTGGCAGTACGCCGACAAGGGCAGCCTGCCCGGCGACCAGGACGTGTTCAACGGGGACCTGTCCCAGCTCGCGGCGCTCGCCGGTGGCGCCGGGGCGACGCCGACGGGGTTGTTGGGTGACGTGAACGGTGACGGTCGCGTCGATGTACTGGCCCGTGACGGCAACGGGGCGTTGTGGCTGTACCCCAACAGCGGTGGCAGCGGCGTGAACACCTTCGGCACCCGCAGCCAGGTCGGCACCAGCTGGAACGGCATGTCCGCGATCGAGGTCGGCGACCTCAACAGCGACGGCCGCGTCGACATCGTCTCCCGCGAAGCCGCCACCGGCGCCCTGTGGCTCTACCCCAACACCGGCGGCACCGGCATGAACACCTTCGGCGCCCGCTCCCAGATCGGGACCGGCTGGAACGGCATGTCCGCGATCGGCCTCGGCGACCTCAACAGCGACGGCCGCGTCGACGTCGTCTCCCGCGAAGCCACCACCGGCGCCCTGTGGCTCTACCCCAACGCCGGCGGCACCGGCATGAACACCTTCGGCGCCCGCAGCCAGGTCGGCTCCGGCTGGAACGGCATGTCCGCCATCAACCTCGGCGACCTCAACAGCGACGGCCGCGTCGACGTCGTCTCCCGCGAAGCCACCACCGGGGCCCTGTGGCTCTACCCCAACAGCGGCGGCACCGGCATCAACACCTTCGGCCCCCGTAGCCAGGTCGGATCCGGCTGGAACGGGATGTCCGCGATCAACCTCGGCGACCTCAACAGCGACGGCCGCGTCGACGTCATCTCCCGCGAAGCCACCACCGGCGCGCTGTGGCTCTACCCCAACAGCGGCGGCACCGGCATCAACACCTTCGGCCCCCGCAGCCAAGTCGGCTCCAGCTGGAACGGCATGACCGACATCGACTGACCCCACTCCCCCCAAACCGGTGGGCGGCTCCCGATCGGGAGCCGCCCACCGGCCTGCCGGTCAGCAGGCCGTGCCGGACACCTGGAACTCGAAGAGCGAGTACCCGTACGAGGTGCCCCGCTTCGTCCCGTACATCCGAACATACCGGCCGCTACCGGACACCGTCAGGTCGTCGGTGCCGCCGTCGCCGGTCGTGGTCGAGTACACCGGCGTCCACGCGGCGCGGTCGTCGGAGACCTCGATCGAGTAGGCCTTGCCGTACGCCGCCTCCCAGACCAGCTTGACGTGGCTGAGCGTGGATCTCGTACCCAGGTCGACCGAGATCCACTGTGGATCGCTGCCCTCCTTGCTGCCCCAGCGGGTGTTCGTCTTCCCGTCGACCGCGTTCGACGCCGGCAACGAACTGCTCTCCACCGACGACGCCGTCGCGGGCTTCCCCTGCGAGAGCAGGGTCGCCGGCCCGCAGCCGCCGCCACCGCCGGGCGGCGTGGTGACCGGCAGCGACGCGCTCGCCGCCGACACATTGCCCGCCGCGTCCTTCGCCCGCACCGTGTACGCATATGTCGTCGACACCGCCACCGCTGCGTCCACGTAGGACGTTCCGGCCGTCGTCCCGACGACCGCGCCGTCGCGCAGCACGTCATACCCGGTGACCCCGACGTCATCGGTGCTCGCGTCCCAGGCCAGCGCCACGCTGCCGGTGGTGACGCCGGTCGCGCGTAGGTTGCCGGGCACCGATGGCGGCTGGTGGTCGCCACCCCCGCCGCCGCCGTTACCGGCCGGGATGGTCTGGGTGGCGACGTTCCAGCCGGAGACCCGCACCGATGGCGCGGCGCCCTTCAGGTCGGCCGCGCGGTAGGTCGCGGTCAGCGTGGTCGACTCCCCCGGCCACAGGCTGACCTCGTTGTCGGTCCACTGGATCGGCAACGCCGGGGCGCCGGACGCGCCGAGGACGTGCGCGTCGACGAGCAGCGCCGGGATCTTGCCGCTGCCGGTGTTCTTCAGTGTCACGGTCGTGGTGGTCGTGCCGTCCGAGCCCGCGACGGACGAAGCCGTGGCGGTCACCGGTGCCTGCGCCATCCCGGACAGGCCGGTCAGGTCGGCGTACGCGGACTGCGGCGCCCAGTACCAGTCGTTCTTGCTCCAGTCGACCACATCGGCCTTTGTGGACAGCCAGTACACGTTGCGGCTGACCTCCTTGCCACTGGCGTCGCTCAGGGACAGCTTCGCGAGATAGGTGGTCGACAGGCCGCTCACCGCGGGCACGGTCAGGGCCGTGGTCCGGCCACCATCACCGGGTACCGTCAGACTGCCCGCGGTCTGGTTGAACTTCTCGGTGCCGTCGAGGTTGTAGAGCGCCACCCGGGCGGTGAGGCCGCTCGCCGCCGCGTGGTTGGCATTGGTCACCACGACGCTCCTGTTGTCGTACGAGTACTGGATGTGCACCGGCTCGCCCGCCTTCTTCGCGCCGTAGTACGAGCCGTTCTGGTCCAGGTAGTAGTCGAACAGCTGCCAGTGCAGCGAGGTCCACCCGCTGCCCAGCATCCAGTAGATGACGCCGGTGGCCGGGTTGGACGAGTCGGTGAAGTTCCGCCCGTACGCCTCGTACTGCGCCCGCACGTTCTCGTACTGAGCGAGCTGGGCCTTGCGCACGTAGTCGTCCAGGCTGGCCGGCGCACCGTACCGTTTGGACAGTGCGTTGTCGAAGATCTTCAGCGTGTTGAACGTCGACGACGGCGACCGGTGGTACTGCGCGGTGTTCGGGTTCTTCCACAGACTGTCCAGTTCGGACTGCGACATCATCCGCTTCAGCGTGTCGAGCGTCGGCACGTCCGGCCCGGCGCTGGTCTCCGAGTTGAACCCGAACGCGCCGCCGCCCCCGGAGTGCTTGTCGTACCAGTAGTTCGGCGGCACGTAGTCATACGGTCCGGTCATCTTCATCCCGGAGTCGCCGGTGATCGGCGCGGAGTTGTCGGACGCCGCCGGCACGATCGGCAGCGACCAGTCGGCGGCCTTGAGCGCGTCGACGTAGTTCTTCTCGATGGTGGCGTTCGGCGCGAAGTCGCTGCCGATGAGGAACGAGATGACGCTCGGGTGGTCGCGCAGCCGGGCCGCCTCGGCCGCCATCGACGCCTTGGCTACGGAGTAGTCGGCACTGGTCCAGGTGTCGCCGGGCTCGCTGCCGTTGACCTGGCCCTCCCACTTGTCGCAGCACTCCCAGCCGGGCAGGGTCAGGATCCCGTACCGGTCGGTGAGGTCGAAGAACTCGTCCGGCTCGATGTGGCCCTCCAGCCGGATCGTGTTCAGCCCGAGGTCGCGGGTGTACCGGATCTTGTCCTCGACGTACGTCGGGTTCCAGCGCAGGAAGATGTCCGGCGACCAGCCGCCGCCCTTGATGAGCAGCGGCCGACCGTTGATCTTGTACGCCCGCCCACCGGAGCTGTTGACCGGCGCCTGCACGTCACGCACGCCGAACCGCTCGTGCGCGGTGTCCGATGTGGACCCGCTGACCGACGCGGCCAGGTCGAGGTCGTACAGTGGCTGCCCGCCCATGCCGGCCGGCCACCACACCTGCGGGTTGGTCAGCGTCACCACGCCGAACGTGACGGTCTTCGTCTCGTGCGCGGCGAGGTCGACGTCCTGGGTGACGGCCCGTCCGGCCACGGTGCCCGCGATCGTCGCGTGCACCGCCGATCCGGTGTCGTTGCGGGCGTCGGCCTTCACCGTCAGGTCGGCGCGGTCGAGCGCGGGCACGGTCAGCTTGGTGACCACGTGCGCGTTGCGCAGGGCCACCGACCTGCCGCGCCGGACCAGGATGTCCCGGACGATGCCCATGTTCTTGTCCGGTGGCGGCTGGAGCCAGTCGATCCAGCCCATCGTCAGGTCCTTGTTCGGATCGTTCGGGTAGACCTTGAGCGCGACGCTGTTGGTGCCGGTGTGGACCTGCGCCGTCACGTCCAGCTCGTGGCGGGTGTATGCGCCGGCGACGTCGGTGCTGGTGGCGACCCGGGTGCCGTTGACCCACACGTCGGCGCGGGACAGGACCCCGCTGAAGTCGAGATAGGTGCGGGAGCTGACGTCGGCCAGATCGAGATCGGCACGGTACCACCACGGCACGGTGAAGTCGCCGGCCGGAATCGACTTCATGTTCGTCGAGTACAGCGGGTCGGCGTACTTGCCGTTGGCGAGCAGGCCTGCGAGCACGGTCGACCGGGGACCGACCGGATACCACCCCGTGGTGGAGTAGCCGGGACGGGAGACGGCCGCGTCGTCTGCGACCTTGCTGGACGACTGGATCAGGAACCCGGGAATGGCGGTCGCCGTGCCGGGGTCGGCGGCGACGGTCAGAGCGGCGCGGGGTGCGGCGGTGGACGCGCCGGCCATTGACGCGACGGCCACCCCCGTCGCGCCGGCAGCGGCGGCCAGCATGGTGACCGCCACGATGGCCAATGGACTCCGTAACCGTGCCTGCGAGATCACGCCGCGCCCTCCCATCGGTATCGATTGATTAGGCAACCTTTTTAACAATCGATTGCCACCGATGGTATGGGCACGTGGTCGCGGTGGTCAACGCCCCGTCCCGCATCGACGTTGGTCAACCTTGTCCGATCTGGGCACGCCAGATGGGACACTATCGACCAACGTCGATGGCGAGCCGGGCTACAGCAGACGGAGTTGCCGCGCCTTCAATACGGCCTCGCGTCTGTGGGCGGCGTGCAGTTTCCGATAGATGCTGCGGACGTGGGTCTTCACGGTGTTGACCGAGACGCACAGGTCCGAGGCGATCTCCAGGTTGGACAGCGCGCCCTGCAGGTACCGCAGCACGGTCAGCTCCCGGTCGCTGAGCGGCTCGGCCAGCTCGGTCGGCGGGAGGCCGTCGCCGGTCCTCGGCGCGGGCGCGGTCGCCTCGATCGTCTCGCTCACGGTCGACCAGTACGCGGTGCCGGAGTCGAGCTGGTCGACCAGCAGCTCCCGGACCTTCTGGCCGCCGTGCGTGAGCAGCCGCCGGTAGCCCTCGGGCTCGCCCAGTTCGAGCACCCGCTCCAGGACCAGGCTGGCCCGGTGGTCGTCGCCGGTCAGCCGCACGGCGATCGCCGCGAGCAGGCCGGCCTCCAGCCGCAGCGGTAGCGGCATCGGCGGCCCGTCCCGGCGGTCCTCGGCCCAGGCCGGCAGCACCCGGGCGGCCGCTCCCGGGTCGTCGTCGCGCAGGTACGCCCGGGCCAGCGCCACCGCGACCAGGTCGCGGGCCGGCCGGCGGTCGGTCAGCAGCGGCGTGAGCAGGTCCCGCGCGGTATCGGTGTCGCCGTAGCTGGTCCGTAGGTCGGCCTCGGCCACGGTCAGGTAGTCGCGCAGGTATGGCGACAGGCGCGGGCCGAGGTCGTCGCGGGCCGAGACCAGGATCTCGTACCCGGCGGCCAGCTCACCCCGGGTGTGCAGCACCCCGACCCGGGCGAGCGCGAGCGCGGCCGGCAGGGTGGGGTCCACCTGCGGATCGCCGGAGGCGGCGGCCAGTTCCAGGTACCGCTCCGCCTCGTCGAGCCGGTCCCGGTGGTAGTGCGCCAGCGCCAGCGACAGGTACGCGTTACCGCTGCTGACCAGGCGACACCGGCCGGTACACGGGGGCAGGGCGAGTGCGGCCCGGGCGGTCTTCTCGGCCCGGCGCAGCTCACCGCGCACCGCGTACAGGAGAGCCAGCTTGCCCGTGCACTCCAGTTGGGTACAGGTCAGGCCGGCCTGCTCGGCGGCGGCCAGCCCGTCGCCGAACGCCGCCGCGGCCGCCGCCAGTTCGCCCGCGCTGAACAGGACGGAGCCCTGCGCGGTACGGGCGACCGCGCGGACCGGTGCCGCGTCGGCCGCGTCCGCCGGCACCTGCGTGAGCAACCGCTCCGCGAATGCCAGGCACCCGGCGGTGTCCCCGCCGAGCTGGGCTGCCACCAGGTGAAACGCGGTACTGATCCGGGCGAACCGGTCCCGTTCGTCGTCGGCCAGCAGGTGTTGCCGGCCGTCGGCGAGCCGCAGGTACCCGCCCGCCGTGTCGGTGCCGGCCAGGTTCAGCTGGTCCGCCGCGCACGCGAGCGCCAGCTCGGGGTCGGCGCGCACCACGTCGTCGGGTGGCGGCTGGGCCTGGGCCGGCAGCGCCGCGGCGGTCGGCGCCCGGGCGCACAGGACGAATTCGGGCCAGCGCTCGACCAGCAGCGTCGTGGCGTACCCCCAGTCGCGGGCGGCGAGCGCGTGCCGCAGGGCGTCCGGTGGCCGGCCGTGCTCGGCATGCCAGGACGCCGCCGCCCGGTGCAGCTCCGGCAGCCGGTCGGGGAATCGGCGCTGCGCCTCGGCGCGCAGGAACTCCGCGAAGAGCCGGTGGTAGCGGTACCACGGGTACTCGCCGGGCAGCGCGATCGTGAACGCGTTCCGGCGGGCCAGCTCGGCGAGGATCCGGTCCCCGTCGCTCCGGCCGGTGAGCGCGTTGACCAGCCCGCCGCAGACCCGTTCCAACGGGGCCGTACACAGCAGCGCGTCCAGCGTCTCCGGCGGCTGGTCGGCGAGGATCTCCCCGCGCAGGTACTCGGCGACGGCCTGCTGGTCGCCGGTGAACATGTCGACGAACCGGGGCGGATCGGGGTGCTCGCGCATGGCCAGCGCGGCCAGCCGCAGCCCGGCCGGCCAGCCCTCGGTGTGCGCGTGCAGCGCGGCGAGGTGGGTGTCCGGCAGTTCCACGCCGTGCCGCGCGAGCAGGTCCGCCGCCTCGTCCACGGTGAACGCCAGCTCCCGGTCGTCGATCTCGATCAGCTCGCCGCTGAGCCGCCAGCGGTGCAGCGGCAGGTCCGGCTCGACCCGGGTCGCGATCACCAGCCGCAGCCGGCCGGCCGTGTGGCGCAGCAGGAACTCCAGGCCGTCTGGCACGGTCGCGTCCGGTACCTGGTGGAAGTCGTCGAGGATGGCCACCACCGGCTGCGGCCGGCGGGCCAGCGCGTTGGCGAGCTGCGCCAGGTAGACCTTGGCGGGCACGGTGCCCGGGGCCGGCATCCACGGATCGTCGGCGGTGTCGGCGGAGACATCGAGCGCGACGTGCAGGTACGACCAGAACCGGTCGCCCACGTCGTCGGATTCGAGGGTCAGCCAGCTCACCGGATCGGTCGGGCCGCCGGCCCGTACCCAGGAGTTGAGCAGCGCGGTCTTGCCCGAGCCGGGAGACGCCGCGAGCACCGTGAGGGGGCCGCGTACCCCGGTCTCCAGGGACTCGACCAGGCGCGGGCGCACCACCAGCCCCTCGGGCAGGACGGGTACCGCGAGCTTGGACGCGAGCAACGGCACACCCGGCGGCGCGCCCGTCCGGGTACCCGCTCCCACCTGCGCCGTCACGTGCCTCCCGATAGCCGCAGGCGGCGGTTGTAAACCTCCCCGGGACCACGAGGTTGACCGGCGGCCGATCCGGCGAATCGTCCCGACCGGATGAGGCGACCTCACCCGTCCTGCTCCGAGCATCGAAGAGGCCGGCGTGCCCGGCCGGGTAGCACACGACTCCACAGCGCAACGCCGGGAAAGGAAGTACCAGGTAATGACAAGTCTTGCTCCTCGCCGGTCGCGACAGTTCGCCGCGCAACCCGGGCGCGGCGACCCGCAGACCGAGATCGAGCGGCTCCGGGACCGGATGGGCGACCTGCTCCAGACCTTCTTCACCGACCCCTTCTCGACCATGACGACCGGCGCGGTTCCCGCGTGGATGCCGCCCGTGGACATCGAGGAGACCGACGACGCGTACATCGCCGAGATGGACCTGCCCGGTGTCCGGGCCGAGGACATCAACCTCGAACTTCGCGCCGACAACGAGCTGCGGATCACCGGCGAGTACCGGGAGCGGGAACACACCGGCATGATGCGCCGCCAGAACCGCCGGACCGGGCAGTTCGAGTACGTCGTGGGGCTCCCCGGCGACGTGGACCCGGACCGGATCGACGCCATGTTCGACAACGGCGTCCTGATGGTACGGCTGCCGAAGTCCGCGAGCGGCCAACCGCGCCGGATCGAGATCAAGGGTGGTGGCCAGTCGAAGCCGCAACCGCAGTCGCAGTTGCGTGGTGGCCACAGCCGGCAGAGCCGGGGCGCGTAGCACACACATACCCAACCGGAAGGACGCCTCATGGCCAAGGCTGTCGGGATTGATCTTGGTACGACGAACTCGGTGATCGCCGTGTATGAGGGTGGCCAGCCGTCGGTGGTGCCCAATGCGGAGGGGAGTCGGACGACGCCGTCGGTGGTGGCGTTCACCGAGTCCGGTGAGCGGTTGGTGGAGCAGATGGCGCGCCGGCAGGCGGTGCTGAATCCGAAGAACATCCGGCCCGCTCCCCGAGGCGGACCGCAGATCGAGGTCACCTTCGACGTCGACGCCAACGGCATCCTCAACGTCTCCGCCCGCGACCGGGACACCGGCGCCGAACAGAACATCACCATCACCGAAAGCGGCACCCTCGACACCGCCGAGGTCGACCGGACTCGCATGCTCATCGACGAGGCCCGCCAGGCCATCAAGAAGGAAGCGCCGCCCGACCGGATCCGCGCGCTGACCTCCGACCTCCAACAGGTCCTCCAAGCGCTGAACACGGTCGCGGCCGGCACAGCCGGGGCCGGCAGCACAGCCGGTACCGCCGGGGCCGGCAGCACCGCCGGCACCGCCGGCACCGCCGGGGCGGCGGCCGGCGCGACCGGGGATGCGCCGGGCGCCGGAAGCGCCGACGACGTCATCGACGCCGACTACACCAGCGGCTGACGACCGGCTGAACGGACAACCGGCATGACCGAAGCACACACCGAGTCAGGCACCGAGTGGACCGAGGAGCGGACACCGGCCGGTACCGACAACGGTGCCGGCGCCGACGTCGTCGTCGAAGCCGCCGGTGCCGGGTCGAGGCGGCGGGTTCGGTGACGGCCGGATCGCCGGCGCCGACACCGAAGCCGAGATCACCCTCACCGTCGAAGAGGCGTACCACGGCGGCCGGCGACGGATCACCCTGGATGGACGCGGCTTCGAGGTCGCCATCCCCGCCGGCTTCGTGCCGGGCCAACGGATCCGGCTCGCCGGGCAGGGTGCGGGCGGCCGGGGCGGCGGGCCGGCCGGCGACCTCTACCTGGTGGTCAACATCGCGGCGCATCCCCGGTATCGCCTCGACGGCCGCGACATCACCGCACCGCCGCCGGTGGCACCCCGGGAGGCGGCGCTCGGCGCGAAGGTACCGGTCCACAACCCCCGCGAGGGCGGCTGATGGCGTACCCACTGGTCCGCACCGCACCGGCGCGACTGTCGCTGAACGCGTTCGCCGCCACCGCCGGTGTACACCCGGACCTGCTGCGCCGGCTGGTCCGGCTGGGTCTGCTCGACCCGTACGTGGACGCGGCCGGCCGGCTGTGGTTTCCGCCGGCCCAGCTCGCCCGGCTCGCCCGGGCCCAGCGCCAGCTCGCCCGGCTCGCCCGGGCCCAGCGCCTGCGGGGCGCCCTGGGGCTCAACTACTCCGCCCTCGGCCTCGTCCTGCTCACCCGCATCGACGCACTCAAAACAACCCTGCGCGCCCGGAGAACCCAAGAGTGGAGTTGAGAGGAGAAGCGATGGACCGAAGGACGACCATGTGGTCGCTGGCCCTGCGCGGCGTGATCGCCATCGTGTTCGGGGTACTGGCCATCGTCTGGCCGGCCGTCACGCTGATTGTCCTGGCGCTGCTGTTCGGCGCGTACGCGCTGGTGAGCGGCGTGATGGAGATTGTCGCGGCGTTCCGCCGGCAGCCCGACGCGGCCCGCCGTACCGCGCTGGTCCTGGCCGGGCTGCTGAGTGTCGCGGCCGGGATCGTCGCACTGGTGTGGCCCGGTATCACGGCGCTCGCGCTGGTGGTGATCGTCGGAGCCTGGGCGGTGGTGACCGGTGCGCTGGAGATCTGGGCGGCGACCCGGGTGCATGCCCAGTGGCTGCCCTTGCTGTTCGGCGCGGTGACCATGCTGATCGGCATTCTGGTGCTGATCCGGCCCGGTATCGGGGCGGTCGCGCTGGCCGTGACGATCGGCGTGTACGCCATCGTGGCCGGGGTACTGATGCTCGCCGAGTCGTGGCGGATCCACCGGTCGATGACCGGAACCCCGCACGACCGGATGGCCCCGGCCGGCGCCTGACCTGTGCCTGCGGCGGGTGCTGGAACCACCCGCCGCAGGTGACGCCGTTTCACCCGAGACGAACGGAACATCGACATATGACTAACGCGATGTCCCTCGAGGGGCAGCGGGCCCCCGATTTCAGCTTGCCGTGCGGCCCGGACCGCCGGCTGGCCCTGTCCGAGCTGGTTGGCCGGCCGGTGGTGCTGGCTTTCTACCCGGCCGACTGGAGCCCGGTGTGCAGCGACCAGATGGCGCTGTACCAGGCGGTGATGCCGGAGTTCGCCCGGTACGGGGCCAACGTTCTCGGCATCTCCGTGGACGGCGTGTGGTGCCACCGGGCCTTCGCGGACAACCGGGGCATCCGGTTCCCGTTGCTCGCCGACTTCGAGCCGAAGGGCGCCGTGTCCAGGATGTACGGCGCGTACCGGACCGACGAGGGGGTCTCCGAGCGGGCGCTGTTCGTCCTGGACCGGAACGGAAACGTGGCATGGAGCTACCTGTCCCCGCCCGACGTCAACCCGGGCGCCGACGGCATCCTCAACGCGCTGGACGCGCTGGGCCGGGAGACACCGGCCAGCCAGACCTTGGAGAGCGAACGGCAGTCCGTCCGATGACGACGCCGTTCCGGGTGGCGACCGGCCGGCTGGTGGCACCGGTGGGCGATGACGACCACGTACTCGGCCCGTCGACCGCACCGGTGACGCTGGTCGAGTACGGCGACTACCAGTGCCCGTACTGTGGCATGGCCCATCCCGTCGTGCAGGAACTGCTGCGCGAGCGGGCCGACACGGTGCGGTACGTGTTCCGGCACTTCCCGCTGACGAACGTCCACCCGTACGCCGAGGTGGCGGCCGAGACGGCGGAGGCGGCCGGCCGGCGCGGGCGCTACTGGCAGGTGCACGACTGGCTGTTCACCCACCAGGACCAGCTCGACCCGGTACGGCTGGTGGCCGGCGTGGAGGAGGCCGGCCTGCCGGTCGACGACGTGGTCCGGGAGGTCAACGAGCACGTCTACCTGGACCGGATCCGCCGCGACTTCGTCAGCGGCGTGCGTAGCGGCGTGAACGGGACGCCGACGTTCTACGTGAACGGCATCCGGCACGACGGCGGCTACTCGCTGCCCGAGTTGCTGGCCGCGGTCGACGAGGCGGCGGCGTACCAATGAGCGAGTGGCCATGTTGGTCGTGACCACCGAGCAGGTTGCCGGCTACGACATCCGGGACGTGCTCGGCGAGGTGCACGGCATCACAGCCCGGTCCCGCAACGTCTACAACGAAGGCGTCAAGCTGCTCACCGGCGGCTCGAACCCGCGGGTCGGCACCGCGCTGAGCCGCTGGCGCGACGAGGCGATCGCGCAGATGAGCAGGCTGGCCCAGGCCCGGGGAGCCAACGCGGTGGTCGGCATGCGCTTCGACCATCGCGACATCAGCGCGACCTGGACGGAGATCTGCGCGTACGGGACGGCGGTGTTCGTGGTACCGGTGCGGGTTCGCCATGAAACGAACGGCACCGGCATCGTGGCCGAGTTCAGCCCGCCGCCCGCCCGTGGGTGGGCACCGGCGCCGATGGCCACCCCTATCCCGACCGACTGAGCTGGTATGAGCCCTACCCCGGCGAACTGAGAGGACGATCGTGGCCAGTGGTGGCATCTGGGGGCCCGGCGACTTCGGCTCGGGCCCGTTCGACGACTTCCTCGCCCGTTTCCTGAGTGGCACCGGCCAGACGCCGCAGCCGATGCAGCGCGTCGACATCACCCGGATGATGAGCCAGGAGGCCCGGGAACTGCTGGCCACCGCGGCGGCCAAGGCGGCCGACCTCGGCGGCAACGACCTCGACACCGAGCACCTGCTCTGGGCGGCGACCCAGCGCGAGCCGATGCGTCAGGTCCTGGCCCGGGCCGGCGCCGACCCGGACGTGCTCGCCGCCGAGATCGAGGATCGCGCCCGCAAGGGCCCGAGCCGCCAGCTCGTACCGTCCCTGACCCCGGCGGCGAAGCGCGCGCTGCTCCAGGCGCACCAGATCGCCCGCGCGCTCGGCGCGTCGTACCTCGGTCCGGCGCACATTCTGCTCGCCCTGTCGCTCAACCCCGAGTCGGAGGCCGGCCGGATGTTGGGCGACCGCCACGTCAACCCGGAGGCGTTGCAGAAGGCGGCGGCCGAGCGCACCGCGACGCCGGTGCCGTCCCAGCCGCAGCCCAGCAACACGCCGACCGTCGACCGGTACGGGCGGGACCTGACCGCGCTCGCCAGTGAGGACAAGGTGGACCCGGTCATCGGGCGGGAGGAGGAGCTGGAACAGACGATCGAGGTGCTGGCCCGCCGGACCAAGAACAATCCGGTACTGATCGGTGAGGCCGGCGTCGGCAAGACCGCGATCGTCGAGGGGCTCGCGCAGCGCATCGTGGACGGCGAGGTCCCCCGTACCCTCAACGGCAAGCGACTGGTGCAGATCGACCTGACCGGGCTCGTCGCCGGCACCCGCTACCGGGGTGACTTCGAGGAGCGGTTGAAGAGCGTCATCGAGGAGATCCGGCAGAACAGCGCCGAGCTGATCGTCTTCATCGACGAGATCCACGCCGTGGTCGGGGCGGGCAGCGGCGAGGGCTCGACCGACGCCGCGAACATGCTCAAGCCCGCGCTCGCCCGGGGCGAGCTGCACGTCATCGGCGCCACCACGCTGGACGAGTACCGCCGCAACATCGAAAAGGACGCCGCCCTGGAACGGCGCTTCCAGCCGATCCTGGTCCCCGAGCCGAGCGTCGACGACACCATCGAGATCCTGGGTGGCCTGCGCGACCGGTACGAGGCGCACCACAACGTCCGGTACACCGACGAGGCGCTGGTCGCCGCCGTCGAGCTGTCCGACCGGTACCTCACCGACCGGTTCCTGCCGGACAAGGCGATCGACCTGATCGACCAGGCGGGCGCCCGGGTCCAGCTGCGCGCCAAGGTGCCGGCGGTGGACGTCCGCGACGTGGAGCGCCAGCTCGAACAGGTGGCCCGGGACAAGGATCAAGCGGTGGCGGACGAGCAGTACGAGCGGGCCAGCAACCTGCGCGACGAGCTGCTCCAGCTGCGCCGGCAACTGGACAGTGTGCGGGAGGGCGGCAGCGGGGTACCCGACGTCACGCCGGAGGAGATCGCCGAGATCGTCTCCCGCGCCACCGGTATCCCGGCCCGCCAGCTCACCGAGGAGGAGCGGCAGCGGCTGATGGAGCTGGAGCAACGGCTGCACCGGCGGATCGTCGGCCAGGACGAGGCGGTACGCGTCGTCTCGCAGGCGGTGCGCCGGGCCCGCGCCGGCCTCGGCGACCCACAGCGGCCGATCGGCTCGTTCCTGTTCCTCGGCCCGACCGGGGTGGGCAAGACCGAGCTGGCCCGGGCGCTGGCCGAGGCGCTGTTCGGCGACGAGGCGCGGATCGTCCGCCTGGACATGAGCGAGTACCAGGAGCGCCACACGGTTTCGCGGCTGGTCGGCGCGCCGCCCGGCTACGTCGGCTACGAGGAGGCGGGCCAGCTCACCGAGATGATCCGGCGCCGCCCGTACTCGGTGATCCTGCTCGACGAGACCGAGAAGGCCCACCCGGACGTCTTCAACATCCTGCTCCAGGTCCTCGACGACGGCCGCCTCACCGACAGCCAGGGCCGGACGGTCAGCTTCAAGAACACGGTACTGATCATGACGAGCAACCTCGGCTCGGACCTGATCACCGAGCAGCGCGGCACGCTGGGCTTCACCGGCGGCGACACCGAGACCCCGCTGCGGGACCAGCTCATGCGCCGGCTCACCGAGCAGTTGCGGCCGGAGTTCATCAACCGGATCGACGAAATCGTGATCTTCCAGCGGCTCGACGTCGACCAGCTCCGGCAGATCACCGACCTGCTGCTGGAGCATACCCGGCGGCGGTTGCACGCCCAGGGGATCACCGTCGAGGTCAGCGACGACGCGCTGACCTGGCTGGCGCGGCACGGGTACGAGCCGGCGTTCGGCGCGCGCCCGCTGCGGCGCAGCATCCAGCGCGAGGTCGACAACGTCCTGTCCGAGTTCCTCCTCGACGGCCGGCTCGCGGCCGGTCAGCGGGTGCTCGTGGAGACCCGCGACGACCGCCTGGTGTTCACCATCGACACGCTGGCCCACACCACAATCTAGGGCATACAAGATCGGCACAACTTCCCGGAAATAGCGCCCTCAGCGGGCCCCGGAGGCCACAACTTGCCGGAAGTTGTGCCGATCTAGACCTCCGATCTAGGTCGATCTAGCAGGTCGCCCGGAGCGCCGATACGCCGAGGTGGGCACCGGTCCGGCCGCTGCCCCAGTCGATGCCGCGGGTCACCATCCGCACCGACAGCTGCCCGGTACGCTGGGCGAACGTTCCGACGCTCACCCACCGGCCCTGGTTGTGCACCTGGTCGACGGTGAACGAGGCGATCGGCGAGCCGCTGGCGTTGGTCGTCCCGTACACGAAGTACGTCGCCGGCGCCCCGTCCGCGTCCCGCACGTCGCCGGTACCCGGCACGTAGACCGAGATCGCGCAGCTCGCACCGGACCCGACCGAGAACCACCAGACGATCACGTTGTCGAGGTCGTCCTTGTTCGGGTCGCCGGACATCGGCACGGCCACGGTCTGGCCGCCGCACCCGTCGCCGGTCCAGCCGCCACGCGACCGGGTGTACCAGTCGCGGGCCCAGCCCTTGCGGTAGTACCCGGCGTCGGATTTCTGCGGGCAACTCTCCCCGGACAGCGCGGCGAACGCGGGCAGCTTCGGCGCGGGCGGAGCCGGCGCCGGTGGCGCCGCGACGCGACCGCCGCCACCACCGCTCGGAGCGCCAACCGGCGCACCGCCGGGAGCGCCGGCACCGCCACTGGCGGCGCTCCCGGCGGGCGCGGCCGGCGCGGACAGGCCGCCCGGTCCGACCGATCCGCCGCCGGCCGCCGATGACGGATCGGCGCCGAGCGGCGGTTCCACCCCGTTGTCGGCCGGTCCTCCCGGTACCGACGACGGCGCGCCGACCGGATTCCCAGCGGTCAGCGCGGACGGCGCCGGATCGAGATCGATCTTGCCACGCGCCTGGGGGCGGTAGATGACGATCAGGACCGCCCCGATGAGCAGCGCGAGCGTCACCAGCGCGATCCAGCGCGGGAACGGTACTTCCGGGGTGCCGTGCTTCCGTGAGTGCCGCAAACGCGCTCCCCCGCTGATCGCCGTGTTGTCCTCGCGTCCACAACAGCGATCACGGCGCCCGACGTGTTACAAGATCGGCACAACTCCCGGGAAGTTGTGGCCTCAGTGCCCCCTGGAGGCAACAACTTCCGGGAAGTTGTGCCGAGTCGCCGAGTCTGAGGGTGGCCGAACGGGCAAGGATCGTTGACCCGAACGCATCGAAACGTGCATACTCCTCAACTCGTGAGACAACGTTGTCACGAGAGCTGACGAGGGGACTCAGCGATGCCAGCACCGCCCGTACCACGGATTGCCCTGCTCTTCACCACGGTGCTGGCCAGCGCCGTGCTCATCCCGGCGCAGGCGGTGTTCGCCGCGCCGGTGCGCCCGGACGCGGCGCCCGCGACCGACCTGAGCCAGTACGTCAACACGTTCTCCGGCACCGAGCCCGGCGGACCGGACTTCGGCACCGGCGGCGGCGCGGAGAACACGTTCCCGGGCGCCGACGTGCCGTTCGGCATGGTGCAGTGGAGCCCGGACACGGTGAAGATGCAGCCGGGCGGCTACTACTATCCGGACAACAAGATCAAGGGCTTCAGCCTCACCCACTTCTCCGGCGCCGGCTGCGACGCCGCGCAGGACATCCCGTTCCTGCCGTTCACCGGCGCGGTCACCACCTCCCCCGCGACCGACCCCAGCCGGTACACGATCGGGTTCTCGCACGACCGGGAGGCGTCCAGTCCCGGGTACTACGGGGCCACGCTGGACAACGGCGCGACGATGGAGCTGACCGCCACCCAGCGCTCCGGCCTGGGCCGCATCACGTACCCGATCACCTCGCAACCGACCCTGCTGGTCAACGTGTCCGGCTCGGTCCGGGGCGTGCGGGACGCCCAGGTCGACGTCGGCAGGAACATCATCAGCGGCTGGGCCACCAGCGGCGACTTCTGCGGCGGCGGCAACGTCTACCGGGTGTACTTCTCGGCCAGCTTCGACCGCCCGTTCAAGACGACCGGCACCTGGCACAACGACACCGTGAGTCCGGGCCAGAACACGGTTCGGAGCGGGGCGGTCAAGCCGGCCGTCGTCTCGCCGCCGTCCAAGGTGTTGAGTCGGGGAACGCCGAAGGCCCAGGCCGTCCATCCGGACACCACCGTGTCCGGCCCCGGCTCGGGCGCCTACGTCACGTTCGACACCAGCACCAACCGGACCGTCAATGTCCGGGTAGGACTGTCCTATGTGAGCGTCGCCGCCGCGGCCGCCAACGCCAGGGCGGAGCAGGGCACAAAGAACTTCGACACGGTACGCGCGGCCGCCCGCAAAGCCTGGAACGACCGGCTCGGCCAGATCCAGGTGACCGGCGGCACGGACGCGCAGCGCACCGTGTTCTACACCGAGCTGTACCACAGCCTGTTGCAGCCCAACGTGTTCTCCGACGTCGACGGCCGGTACATCGGCTTCGACGGCCAGCTCCACAAGGCCGCCAAGGGACACGCCCAGTACGCGAACTTCTCCGGCTGGGACATCTACCGCTCCGAGGCGCAACTGCTCGCGCTGCTCGCCCCGCACGAGGCCGGTGACATCGCGCAGTCCGTGTACAACCAGGCGCACCAGGCGAACGACGTCTGGGACCGGTGGTCGCAGAACAACGACTTCGAAGGCGTGATGACCGGCGACCCGTACCACTCGATCGTCGCCAGCATGTACGCGTTCGGGGCGACCGACTTCGACGCGGCCGGCGCACTCAAGTCCATGATCCACGGGGCGACGACGATCCAGCCGGCCACCGCGCGGTACATCGAGCGGTACGGCCTGGCCGACTACCGGAGCATGGGGTACCTCCCCAACGACCCGAGCAGCACGCTGGAGTACACCGCCGCCGACTTCGGTATCGCGCAGCTCGCCGGGCGGCTCGGCCGCAAGCCCGCGTACGACCAGTTCATGCAGCGCGCCCAGTACTGGGAGAACCTGTTCAACCCGGCCAACGCGTACATCCAGCCGCGCAACCGGGACGGCTCGTTCACCGCGCCGTTCGACCCGGGCAGCTCCGACCAGTACATCGAGGGCAACGGCGCCCAGTACACCTGGATGGTCCCGTACAACCTGCGCGGCCTGTTCAACGCCATGGGCGGCAACGACAAGGTGATCCCGCGCCTGGACAACTTCTTCACCGAGCTCAACGCGGGCACCGGCAAGCCGTACGCTTTCCTCGGCAACGAGCCGTCGTTCAACGTGCCGTGGTCGTACGACTACGCCGGCGCGCCGTACAAGACCCAGGACGTCGTCCGCCGGGCGATGAACACCCTGTGGCGACCGGACGCCGCCGGTTACGTCGGCAACAACGACCTCGGCGCCACCTCGTCCTGGTACATCTGGGGCGCGCTCGGCCTCTACCCGGAGGCCCCCGGCCGCGCCGAACTGGTCGTCGGCAGCCCACTGTTCCCGCACATCGTGGTCAAGCGGGCCAACGGGAAGACGATCACGATCGACGCCCCGAGCGCGTCGGGCACCACGTACTACGTGCAGAGCCTCAAGGTGAACGGCAAGGCCACGAGCAAGCCGTGGCTGCCCGAGTCGTTCGTGGCCACCGGTGGCACGCTCGACTTCGCCATGGCGGCGACGCCGAACACCACGTGGGGCTCGGCGCCGGCCGACGCGCCACCGTCCTTCCGGGACGGTGAGGTGCCGTACCGCACCGCGATCGACCCGGGTCACGTGTCGATCCAGCCCGGCGGACCGGCGGTGACCACCAACGCGACCGCGCAGTCGATCGCCGGCGGCGCCGCCACGGTCAGCTTCACCGCGAAACCACCGGCGGGGATCACGGTCACCCCGGCGACCGGCACCATTTCGGTACCCGCGACCGGCCCGGCCTCGACGCAGTTCTCGGTGTCGGTCGCGGCCGGGACCAGGCCGGGCTTCTATTCGGTACCGGTGACGTTCACCGGCCCGGACGGGAAGTCCCTGCCGTCGTCGGCGCTGTCGCTGACCGTGGCGCAGCCGGGTTCGCTGCTCTGGTACTACAACAACATCGGCATCTCGGCCGACAGCAAGCCGGACGGCGCCAACCTGGACAGCGGCGGCTGGAGCTACTCGGAGCAGGCCCTGGAAGCGAGCGGGGTGAAGCCGGGGGGCACGGTCACCGCTGGCGGCTTCACGTTCGCCTGGCCGGCCGATCCGGTCGCGCTCCCGGACAACATCATCGCCCGGGGCGGGGACCAGAAACTCGACCTGTCGGCCAGCCCGGCTGCGGCGACGAAGCTGTCCTTCCTCGGCGCCGGGACGTACGGCAACGCTTCCGGGTCGGTGACCATCGGGTACTCCGACGGCAGCACCCAGACGGCGACGCTCGCCTTCGGCGACTGGACGCTGGGCGGCGGCAAGAACCCGGTGCAGTTCGGCAACACGGTGGCGGTGCAGATGCCGTACCGGAACTCCAGCAGCGGCCGGGACAACGTGGTGACGTACCTGTTCGCCACCGCGCCGATCGCACTCCAGCCGGGTAGGCAGGTGGTCAGCGTGACCCTGCCCGGCACGGTCACTGGCGGCGACCTGCACATCTTCGGGGTCGCCACCGCCTAGAACCGGCCCCCAGGGCCGACGTCAAGATCGGCACAACTTCCGGGAACTTGTTGCCTCAGCGCCCGTCTGAGGCAACAACTTCCGGCAAGTTGTGCCGATCTTGCTTGATCCACGCTTTCCGGTTGAACTCCCGCACCACGCTGTCCGCGGCCCGACGCACCACGTCGACCGGCAGGTCCTTCGCGGCGGCGGCCAGGTCGTCGTACTCGTCCAGGGCGCCCTCGCGGCTCACCACGACCTTGCCGGACCGGGTCACGGCCACGCCGACGGTCCCCTCCGCCGGCTCGACCAGCCACCGACCGACGAGATCCCCGGCGATCGGGTACATGAGATCGGGCGACAGCCGCCGCAGGCACTCCTCCGACTGCATGGCCTGCTCCCAGTCGCCGTCAGCGATCGCCCGGAACGTGTACTTGAGCACCTGCGCGACCAGGACCTCCTGTTCGGACCGGGCCGGCCGTTCCCCAGGCCCGGTGGCCGGATCCTCGGGCGCGGCGGCGGCCGGATCCTCGGGCGCGGGCGGTCGGTCTCCCTGCCGAGCGGACCGGTCGCCGAACCGCTCGTCGATCTCGATCCGCCGGCCGGCCAGGCCCGCAGCCGTCTTAGCGCCTGCCAGGTCGCCGCTGGACAGATGACTGTCGATCTCCGCGACGACCGCCGCCCACCCCTCAATGGCGGAACGGTCGGGCAGGTGCGGCAACGCCAGACGGGCGCCGTGGAGGACGGCAAGCATCTGCTCCCGGTTCATACCCTCCACACTGGCAGACCCGCCTCCTCCTTCTCCCCCTCCTCTCGCCGATCTTGGAGAAATGTACACACTTTGATGATCAAACCATGTACATTTCTCCAAGATCGGCGAGGAACCCCGCGCGATCAGTACAGCTTCGGCCGGCGGGCCGGGGGCAGCTCGAAGTGCATGTAGTCGTGGACGCCGCTGGTGCCGAGCCAGGTCAACGCGCCGCCTTCCCGGCCGCTCAGGGCCGCCACCAGGCTGGGTGGCAGGCTCAGGAAGCCGTGCGCGGCAACCGATCCGACCGTCGCCTCGGACTGCGCGGCCGGCCGCTTCCCGCCCGCCGGGTTCGCGGCCCGCCAGGCGATCGCCATCCGGAGCAGCGACTTCACCGCGGCGTGCTGGCGGTCCGTCGGCGTACCGGACGGGAACGCAGCCGTGGCGATGCGGTCCGCCTTCGGCGCCTTCTTGCCTTCGGTACGCAGCAGTTCGTCCAGCGCCGCCGCGCCCGCGTCGTCGAGCCGGGGCAGGCCCTCCGGTACGCGCACCCCGTCCACGATCACACGGATCCGGCGGGCGAAGAGGGCCGGGTCGCTCATCACGGCGACATACGAGGCGCTGGCCGTCCGCAGCGACGCCGCGACGGCCATGACCTGGGCCGCGGACGCGCCGGCCGTAGACATGGCGAACGGATCGACCCCGGTCGCGTCGGCGACCGCGTCGAGCGCCGCACCCGTGCGGCCGATGTTCGGGTTGAGGGATGCCTTGAGGTCGACCGCGAACCCGAAGCTGTGCTCGCTCAACGCGGTCGGGTTGTTGCGGTTGCCCCGGATGTTGAACCCGCCGGGGTGCCCCATGTCGGACCGGATCGCGTCCAGGTCGACGCCCGGCTGGGCGGTGAGCCAGGTGGTTGCCGCGTCGAACGCCGCCTGCATGTCCGGGTGCACGAGGGTACCCGAAACGCCCAGCAGCTTCGCCGGCACCAGTTGCTGGTAGAACGCGTTGGCCCGGTTGATCGCCGCCTCCGGCCCGACCTCCAGAGCACCGAAGGTCGCCAGCAGCGTCCGGCGTACCGATGCCCATCCCTTCTCGCAGTTGCTCTTGATCCGGGCGCTGACCAGGTGCTCGTCGGCCGCGGCAGCCGTCGCGTTGTCGGTCGCCTGGTCGGGCGCGTGCACCGGCGTTCCGCTGCCCTGGGCCGGGATCAGGGCGTCAAGCAGGCTGTTCAGCAGGCCGGTACGCTGCCCCGCCGCCAACCGGGCGAGGACCGCGCGGGTATCGGCGGCGTACAGCTCGGTGTACACCGCCGCGAGCGGATCGTCCGGCTTGTGCATTGGTGCCTTCGCCTGCGGCTTGCTCCGGCGCACCTGGGCCGCGACGACGCCGAACAGGTCGGCCGCCGCCGGAGTGCCGACCACGTCGTGGGCGGCCTTGGCGATCCGGGTGCCGAGCGCCGACAGCTCCTCGGCGGTGACTGGTAGCGGCTTGGTGCCCTTCGCGAGCTGGACCACCGCCTGGTTGCCGGCCGTCCGCTGCAACTCCAGCAGGTGCTCGTGGATCGGGTGGCCATGCGCCTCCGGCCGGCCCGGGCCGGCCGGTCGGGTCCGCCGCTCAACCGTCGGATGGGCCTTCACCGGCCCAATTGTCGGTGCCGGTTGGCCCCGGACGCCACGGAACCGAGGGCACGCATGGCTGCCCTTAAGGGCGGCGCCGCCCTCCCATGATCACGGAAAGTCCGGGTAGCTATGGCTGCCCAAACTTTCCGTGATCATGGGGAGCGTCATGGGAAGCGGCGATGCCGAACCGTCGCGGCGGCTGGGAGTCGGACCGCTCAGGACGGTCGAGGGCGTCCCGGGACAGCCGGACCACCGTCGACGGCTGCTGGTCGGCCTCTTCCAACCGGTCGAGGTCGGCGGCCGACACCAGCGCCACGATCGGCTTGCCATGCCGGGTCACGACGACCCGCTCCCCGCCGTACACGACGCGGTTGACCAGGTCCGCGAACTCGGCACGGGCCTGCGTCACTGGCACTTCGTAGGTCACCTGCCTATGATACGTTCTGTACAGAACGTATCTCCTGTACAGATCCTGGAGGCATCCATGCGCCTTCCCACCATCATCGAGCGCTCCTACTTCGGCGAGTACTCCACCGATCCGTACTCGAAGCTGCTGGCCGACCGGATCGTCATGCTCGGCACCGCCGTCGACGACACGGCCGCGGGCGGCGTGATGGCCCAGTTGCTGTACCTCGACCACGATCAACCGGACCGGGACATCTCGCTCCTGATCAACTCACCCGGCGGCTCGCTCACCGCAATGACGGCGATCTACGACACGATGCGGTACGTCAACGCCGACATCCAGACCGTCTGCCTCGGCCAGGCCGGGTCGGCGGCGGCGTTGCTGCTGGCCGCCGGTACCCCGGGCAAGCGAACGATGCTGCCGAACGCGCGGGTGGTGATCCACCAACCGGCGGTCGACGTGACCCAGGGCCAGACCAGCGACCTGGAGATCCAGGCGCGCGAGATCATCCGGCTGCGCGGGCTGATGGAGGAGTTGCTGGCCAGGCACACCGGGCGGAGCCGGGAGCGGGTACGCGCCGACATCGACCGCGACACCATCCTCGGCGGGCCGGAGGCGATCGCGTACGGGCTGGTCGACGCGCTGATCCCGGCGCGCAAGCGGCACCAACTGGTCGGGGCACCGTGATGACCGACGTAGCGATGCCGGCGCTCACGAGCGCCGAGGCGGCCGTGGTCGACCATTATGTGGCGGCGCTCGAATACCTCGGCCGGATCAATCCCGCCCGCGCCGACCACACCCACCGCGCACTGGTGGCCGCCCAGGCCCTCGCCTCGCACGCCACCCGGCTGCGCGACGCGCTGGCGCTGATGTGGGAGTGCGGCGAAACCACGATCTACAACGAAACTCTGGTACGGGCATTGCACGCCCTCGACGCCGAGAAGCGCGTCGCTCGGCTGGCTCTACCCTCAGGCGACAAACGCCCGTAGCCCGGCGGGCAGCTCCCGCGGACCTTCCGGCAATGTGGTGTCCACCGTCGAGCGACCGGCCGCGTACGGGCACACCGGGCAACGTGCACTCGCAGCTGAGATCGCCACGATTCGATCACGACCTTGCGCGGGACCGAGGCACATCGATAGCCTCGGCGCGCCAACCTACGCGCCGTTTCCCTCCGGCGGTCCCGCTCGTTCTATGGGGCAGCGGAAGGCGGGTGGCCGAAGTTCGACATGTCGGTTTTAGACAAAAGGCATGTAGCTCCTCCGACATGTTCGGTTTTAGGTAAAGAGCACCCAGCTCCACAGCCCCGCAGCTAGTCTCATCCCGATGGGCGGCACAGCGCCCCGACGACGACTTCTCTTGGGAGATGCCGCCACATGTCCGCGCATTCCGATCTCGATCAAACAGCCGGCGGCGACACCCTGTCGATCAGGTGGCTACGCGCCGCTCGCTGCGCTGCCGGCAACTGCGTCGAAATCGGACTGGTACGTGCGAGCGACGTGGTGTTGATCCGTGACAGCAAGGACGTGGAAGCGGGCGCCATTGAGTGCACGCTGAACGAGTTCCGTGCGCTCATGGCTGCGATCAAGGCCGGGACCTTCGACCGGCCAAGGTAGCAACGCCATCATCCTTCTCATCCCGGGGAACCGGCGTTCGGCGAGGACGAGCCCAGACACCAACGGCTGCGGCCACGAGCAGACCGAAGCCAACCACCGCGGCAACCCGGCGGGTACGGTCTTCCTTCGGCCGATCGGACACGAGGCGCGTAGACCTTGGCGGCACTTGATCCAGTTCGGCGAATACCTCATCAGCAATGACCGCGAACCGGCGTCGCCCACGGGTGTTTGCTTCCACCCGGTAGAGGTGGCTCACGTTGCGCCAGAGGTGGTAGCCGATGGACGTTTCTATCTGCTGGCGAAGATGCTCACGAAGCGACGCTTCCGACACATAGCCGATCTCAAGACCCATCTCCAGGTACTTCCACATGAGATTCATATAGATCAGTCGACGCTGCTCCAACCGATCACCAGCGACGCCGGGAAACCACAATAAAAGATCATCGTCGCTCATCAGAATCTGCATAAGTTCGAGCTGCAGAGTCCGCGCGCTTTGGAACCGGGCGATTCGGAGCTGGTGGATCTGGAGGAAAAGAGACACCGCGACGCCGCCGATCGCTAGCGCCCGAGAGCCACGTGGAGGTCGTCTCCCCAAAATTGTGCAGCCAGCGTGAGGCGGAGGGCGCGGCGGCAGAAATGGCGGCCAACGCTCCCAGAAGAGTCACGAAGACAGCGAGCACAACAAGCCAACGGCCATGGGAGATACGGCTACGCCAACTCGCGAGGCGGCTCGGGTCAATGAGCCGACGCGATGCACCCATGCCTCTATGTAATCATCTCTTTGCACATTGTAGTCATCCGCAGTGGCTTGAAATCAACATCGACCGATACGCCGACATTGAACCGAGTCGATAAGCAGGGTACATTGAGCCCACTTGCCCTTAGGAAACTTTCCTAAGAGATCGGAGGTCTCTCATGCCCCTACCGCGCGCCGTCGCCTCCGGCGCCATCCTGTTCGTCGCGGCCGCGACCGCGACACTCCTCACCACCCCGGCATGGGCCGGCACCCGGCCGGCACCGGCAGGCCCGGCCACGCCCCGGGTCGCTCCACATGCGACCTGCCAGCAACAGAGCTTCCTGGAAGGCGACCACTACAGCGCCGTCCAGGTCGCGCAACTCGCCCGTGACGCCGGGTTCAACGGCAACGACTGGGTGATCTCGGTGGCCGTCGCCGAGGCCGAGAGCGCCGGGTGGACCCGAGCCCGGCTGATCAACACCGACTGCAGCGTCGACCGCGGCCTGTGGCAGATCAACTCGTACTGGCACGGCGAAGTCTCCGACTCGTGCGCGTTCAACCCGCCGTGCAACGCCCAGGGTACCCACACCATCTGGGCCAACGGCGGCTGGACACAGTGGACGACCTACATCAACGGCGCGTACCAGTCGCACATGGCTGAGGCGCAGGCCGCCGTCAACCAGGTCGGCGGCGGCGGAGGCGGAGGCGGCGGGGGTGGAGGCGGCGGCGGTGGCTGCTCCGGCGCGTCGGACTGGATCGCCGGTCACTTCTACGCCACGGGTAGCGTCGTGCGCTACAACGGCAACTACTACATCGCCACGCATGACAATCCCGGGTACGACCCCACCATCAGCACCTGGTTCTGGAGCCCCACGAGCTGCGGCGGTGGAGGCGGCGGCGGAGGCGGGGGCGGCGGCGGAGGTGGCGGCAGTGCCGGCACCTGGGCTCCGTACACCGCGTACTCCGCCGGACAGACCGTGACGTACTCCGGGCACAGCTACCGGTGCCTGCAGAGCCACACGTCCCTGCCCGGCTGGGAGCCGCCGAACGTGCCGGCGCTCTGGCAAGCCTGACTGTCAAACACTCTCGCGGATCTTGGACACCTGGACCGGCTACAGGCGGCCAAAGTGTCCAAGATCCGCGAGATTCTAGCGTCGCGTGCACGCCCCCGAGCAGGACACCGGGCCGGCAACCGTCGTCGACGACAGCAGCACCGACGAGTTCTTCGCCAACTGCGCGGCTCCGCCGACACTGGACGCCTCCAGCGCCACCTCTCCCTTGGTACCCGTGACGGCCAACGAACCGCGCACCGACGTACCGGTCAGCACCACCGCGCCAGCCCCGGACGCCGACAGCGCCCCGCCGACCGAGCCGCCGGTCATGTACACCGAAGCGCCCGGCTTCACCGTCACGCTACCGGTGACCGTCGCCCCGTTCAGGCAGGTGACGCCGGACGAAACCGTGAGCTGGCCCTGGTGCTGGCCGGTGATCGTCGAGGTGCACGCCGGCCGCGGCTTCGCCAGGAACTCGATCTCGGCCAGGGACGTCGTCGGCCCGCCGCTGTTGGCGCTCACCTCCAGCGAGTAGTACGCGTACCGCCCCGGCGCTGCGACCTTGAAGTCACGGGTCTGAAGCCGCGAGGCGAACGTCTCGCTGCTCCGCTTGTCGATGACCGTCCAATGTCGACCATCGTACGAGCCCTTGAGCATCCAGCTCTTCGGGTCGCCACCGAACGCGCCGGAGGTAAGGGTGTAGTAGGTCACCGGGTCATGCGCTCCGTCCGGCAGCTTGTACTGCACCCACGGGGTGGCCCGGTCGAAGGTGACCCGCGTGTTCGACGTGTTGTCGAACAGGGCCGGCCCGGCGCCCGGGCTGCCGATGACGGCGCCCCCGGGACCGGTGACGTCGGCCAGCGGCCGTGCCACGTCCGAACCGGTGGTGATCGACGGCGGCGGCCCGGACGCGGCCCACGACGACGGCTTCGAGCCCATGTCGAAGTCCAGGGTCGCCCCGCGAGCGAGCACGTCATGCGGCAGGTACGACTTGTCCCAGGCCTTTCCGTTGACCTTCAGGCCCTGCACGTACACATTGGACGGGCTGTTCTTCGGCGCGTTGATGGTCAGCGACTTGCCGTTCTCCAGGTGCACGGTCGCCTTGGTGAACAGCGGCGAGCCGACCGCGTAGTACGGGCTGCCCATCTGCAACGGGTAGAAGCCGAGCGACGCGAAGATCTGCCACGCCGACATCTCGCCGTTGTCCTCGTCACCGGGGTAGCCCTGGCCGATCTCGCTGCCCGAGTACAACCGGGCCAGCACGTCCCGGGACTTCTCCTGGGTCTTCCACGGCTGGCCGGCGTAGTCGTACATCCAGATGATGTGGTGCGACACCTGGTTCGAGTGGCCGTACTGGCCCATCCGGACGTCCCGGGCTTCCAGCATCTCGTGGATCGTGCCGCCGTACGAGCCGGGGAACTGGGCCGTCTCCGGGGTCGCGAAGAACGTGTCCAGTTTGGACGCGAGCGCCGCCTGGCCGCCGTACAGGTTCGCCAGCCCCTGCCCGTCCTGCGGTACGTGGAACGCGAAGTTCCAACCGTCGGTCTCGGTGTAGTCACCGCCCCACACCCGCGGGTCGTACTGGGCCGCCGGCACGCTGAACGAGCCGTCCGCCTTGCGCCCCTGGAAGAAGTCGATCGACGGGTCGAACATCTTCACGTAGTTCTGCGCCCGGTTCAGGTAGTACTCGTAGTCATCCTGCTTGCCGAGTGCCTTGGCAAGGTTGGCGATGCCGAAGTCGTTGATGTAGCCCTCCAGCGCCCACGACACGCCCTCGTCGGTGGTGGTCGGGGTGTAGCCGAGGAAGATGGAGCTGTCCAGGCCCTTGCGCCCGACTCCGCCGCTCGGTGGCGCGACCGTCGCGTCCTTCACCGCCGCCTGGTACGCCGCCTGCACGTCGAAGTTGCGCACACCCTTCAGGTACGCGTCCGCGAAGGCGACGTCCGAGCTGGTGCCGGTCATCAGGTTGGCGTAGCCGGGTGAGGACCACCGGGAGATCCAGCCGCCGTCCTTGTACTGCTGGACGAACCCGTCGATCATCTGACCGGCCATCGTGGGCGTGAGCAGCGTATACGCCGGCCAGGCGGTCCGGTAGGTGTCCCAGAAGCCGTTGTTGACGTACACCTTGCCGTCGACCACCTTCGCCCCGGTCTCGGTCGGTGTGTTCGGCACCACCGGTGGCGAGAACGGGCTCGCGTACCGGTAGAACGGCCGCCGGTTGGTGCCGACGTTCTCGAAGCCCGAGTTCGGGTACAGGAACAGCCGGTACAGGTTGGAGTACAGCGTGGTGAGCTGGTCCTCGCTGGCGCCCTGCACCTCGACGATGCCGAGCTGGGTGTCCCACAGCCGCTGGGCGCGCGCCTTCACGCTGTCGAACGTGTCGGTCGCCGCGATCTCCTGCTCCAGGCTGTGGCGCGCCTGGTCGACGCTCAGCAGTGAGGTGGCGATCCGCATGTTGACGGTGCTGCCGGCGAACTTCGCGTACCCGGTGACGTCCGCTCCCCCGCCGCCGGGCAGTTTGCCGCTGGCCGTCATCGGCTTGTCGAACGTCGCGTACACGAACAGCCGGGTGGCCCCTGTGGACAGTCCACTCTTGACATCGGAGTAGCCGGTGACGGTGCCGGCCGCCTGGTCGATGGTCAGGCCACCGTTGTTGTTGACGTTGTCGAAGATCAGGTTCGCGTCGGTACCCGGGAAGGTGAACCGGAACATCGCGGCGTGGTCGGTCGGGGTGATCTCGGTCTTCAGCCCGTTCTCGAACGTCACCGCGTAGTAGTGCGGCCGGGCGATCTCGTTGTCGTGCCGGAACGGCAGCGCCCGGGCGCCCCGGGCCGCGTCCGGCACACCGGCCGCGGTGGAGGGCATGACCTGGAACGTCTGCCGGTCACCCATCCATGGGCTGGGTTCGTGGCTGGCCGCGAACGCCTGCAACATCGGCAGGTTGTTCGCGTTGTTGGCCCGGGCGTACTCGTACAGCCAGTCGGTCGAGCCGGCGTCGGTCTCGGGTACCCAGAAGTTGAAGCCGTGCGGGACCGCGGTGGCCGCGATGTTGTTGCCGCGGGAGAAGCCGCCGGAGGCGTTGGTACCGCGGGTGGTCAGCACGTGGTCGGACGGGTGCGTCGAGGTGTTCTTCGCCGGCCTGGCCGTGATCCGGATGTCGTCGAACCAGCCGTTGAACAGCGCCGGCCCGGTCGGGTTGTCGTACCCGACGAGGATCCGCTTGATGCGCTTGCCGGCGGCTACCTTGCCGATGGCGGCGACCTTGTGGTTCCACTGGTCGGTGTAGAGCGTCCGGGACGCGCCCTGGGCCCGCGGGTTCAGCTCGATGTTCTGCTGGTCCCGGGCGTGCAGGTCGGACAGGTAGGTACCGTCGTCGAAGGCGAGGTCGACAGCCGCGTACGTGCTGGGGTTCGCGAGGTCGCCGGCGGTGAACTCCGGGAACAGCAGGTACGACAGCTCGGAGGTGGCGGTCACCGCCACGTCGACGTCGTACACCTTGTCGTACGCGTATCCGCGCCCGCTCACGGTGTGGCTGCCCGAGTACTGGAGCGCCCGCAGTCCGGTGAACCCGGCGTTCGGCTTCATCGTCGGCCCGTTGACCGGACCGGAGCTGACGAACGCCTTCATGTCCGAGGGCGGCGGTGGCGTGGTGTCCCCGCCTGCCAGTTGCCACTCGGCGAGCTGGATGTAGCTGTCCCCGCTGTTGGCCGTGATGTCCAGCCGGTAGTACAGGTAGGCCGTGGTGTTGGCCGCGTGGTACACCTTCGTCTGGAACCGCTTGTCGAACACCTGACCGGTCTGCGTGTCGATGGTGGTCCAGGCGCTGCCGTCCGCCGACCCGCGCAGCGTCCAGTCCCGGGGGTCCCGCCCCGGTGAGTCATTGGCACTCGACAGCGCGTAGTCGACCACCGCGACCGGCGCGTTGAGCTTGACCTGCAACCAGGCCGTGTTCGTGAAGGCCAGCCACTTCGTGTTGACGTCGCCGTCGATGACCCGCTGCTCGATCTCGTTGGGCGGGTTGTCGCCGCTGGCGGTGATCTCGACGACCTTGTCCATGATGTTGCCGGGGATGCCGGCCGAGGAGCTGCCGGTGACGCCGGACATCTTCTTGTTCCCGGCGGCGTCGGTCTCGGCGGTGCTGGTCCAGGTCGGCTGCGCGTCGGCCGGCTCGAACGAGGAGGCGAACTCGGTGCCGCTGGCCACCTTGGGCCCGACGTGCGTGCTCGGCGCGGTCGCCTTGGGGGTGACCGCCCGGGGGCGGGTGTCAGCCGGCTTCGGTGCCGTTTGCGCGCTGGGCGTGGCGTCCGGTTGGCTCGGGGATCCGGGGTGGGCAGGTGCGGCCGTCGCGACGGACGGGATCGCCACCCCGAACGCGACGGCCGCGACGCAGATGGTCAGCCACTGTCGTCTCCGCCCCTGCGTCAGCTTCATGGTCGCCAGCTCCCATGCGTGTCCGAGGATGCGCAATGCGCATGTGAGGCCGTCTATATCGACGGCGCTCCGAGCACACAAGCGCAAATCAGACAACGTTGTCAAGAGCCAGCTGACCCACTCTTTGCGAGACCCTACGCGACGGTAGGTCGAAGATCGCCACAACTTCCCCAAAGTTGTGGTGTTGACCACCCTCCGAGGCCACTACTTGCCGGAAGTTGTGCCGATCTTGGCGGGGCCTAGGTGTCCCGAGGGAGGCTCTGGGCGGCGCCGGGTGCCGGGGCCAGCGGGTTGGCCCGGTAGAACTCGTCCTCCAGCTCCTCCTCCAGGGCCGCGAGGTCGCGTGCGGCCGGCGTCCCTTCCGGCCGGGTCTTCGGCGCGAACAGCGAGGCGGCCGCGGCGACCAGCGACATCCCGATCGCCAGCCAGAACACGATCACCAGGCCGTCGTGGAACGGTCCCGAGATCAGGTGTGGGAAGAACTGACGCCCGGTCAGCGTGTGCGCGTTCGCGGCCGGGAGCGCCCCGAGGATCCGCGGGCCGAGCAGCTCCTGGATCGGGTTGTACCCGAGGAACGCGGCGAACAGGGTACCCACCGGGGGAAGCACGGCGATGGTGTGCGCGGCCGACTCCGGTACCCCCTGGGCGGTCAGCCCGGAGTCGAGCGTGTGCGGCAGCGAGCCGGCGAGCCCGGCCACCATCAGCGAGAAGAAGATGCCGATCGAGAGCACCATGCCGGCGTTCTGGAACGTCGCCCGCATGCCGGAGGCGGCACCGCGCAGGTGCGCCGGGACGCTCGACATGACCAGGGCGGTGTTCGGCGCGGCGAACAGCCCGCCGCCGAGGCCGTTGAGGAACGCGAGCAGGGCGAAGGCCAGGTAGTTGAAGTCGGTCGGCAGCAACAACAAGCCGGCGAACGACGCGGCCATCACGACCAGTCCGCCGGCCGCGAACAGCCGGGCGCCGAACCGGTCGGACAGGTGCCCGGCGATCGGCCCGGCGGCGAGGAAGCCGACGGTCAGCGGCAGCAGGTAGATGCCGGCCCACAGCGGGGTCCGGGCGTAGTCGTACCCGTGCAGCGGCAGCCAGATCCCCTGCAGCCAGATGATCAGCATGAACTGGAGACCGCCCCGGGCGATCGAACCGAGCAGGCTGGCCGCGTTCCCGCTGGCGAACGCCGCGTTGCGGAACAGGCCGAGCGGGAACATCGGCTCGGCGACCCGCGACTCGATCAGGCAGAACAGCGCGAGCAGCGCGACGCCGCCGGTGAGCCCGGCCAGTACCCACGGGTCGGTCCAGCCCATGGTGTGCCCACCGTACGGCTGGATGCCATACGTGATGGCGGCGAGCAGCGCGGTCAGCCCGACGGCGAAGGTCAGGTTGCCCCACCAGTCCACCCGGGCCTTCCGGCGCTCACCGGTGTCGTGCAGCGACCGGTACGCCCAGACGGTGCCGACCACGCCGATCGGCACGTTCACCCAGAACACCGATCGCCAGTTCCACTCGGCCAGCACGCCACCGAGCACGAGACCGATGAACGAGCCGGCGATGGCGGCGACGATGTTGATGCCGAGCGCCATGCCGCGCTGCGCGACCGGGAACGCGTCGGTGATGATCGCCGCCGAGTTGGCCATCAGCATCGACCCACCGATCGCCTGCAACACCCGCCAGCCGATCAGCCACAGGGCGCCCTTCCCGCCGGTGAACGGATCCAGCGACAGCGCGATCGAGGTGATCGTGAACAGCGCGAAGCCGGCGTTGTAGATGCGGACCCGCCCGTACATGTCTCCCAGGCGCCCCAGCGTCACCACCAGTACGGCCGTGACCAGCATGTACCCCATCAGCATCCACAACAGGTAACTGACGTTGCCGGGGCCGAGCGGATCGAGCTTGATCCCGTTGAAGATCGCCGGCAGGGAGATCAGCACGATCGAGGAGTTGACCGTGGCGATCAACGTGCCCAGCGTGGTGTTGGACAGCGCGACCCACTTGTAGTGCGGGTGTTCCGCAGAGAACACGGGCGTTCCTTTCGGGCCGGTCGTCTCCGGGATCTTGGACACCTGGACCGGCTATAGCCGATCAAATTGTCCAAGATCGCGGGAAATGGGTGGGAGAGTCACTGCGGAATGAGGTCGGCTAGCCGGTCGAAGGCCGGCAGGGCGGCCATGATCGCCGCCCGGTCGGCGCCGTCGAGCTTGGCCATCAGCGCGGCGAGCCTGCCGGCGCGCGCCTCACGACGCTCCCGGAGCAGGTCGCGGCCCGCGTCGGCGATGTCCACCACGACGACACGGCCGTCGGCCGGGTCGGTGCGCCGCTCGGCCAGCCCGGCCCGCTCCAGCCGGGAGACCAGTTGGGTCATCGCCGGCTGGGTCACGCCCTCGGTGCCGGCGAGATCGGACAGCCGGTGCGGCCCGTGCCGCTCCAGCGTGCGCAGCGTGGACGCCGCGGTGAGGCTGAGATCCTGCTGCGGATTGAGCCGGCGCAACAACGCGAACAGCCGCTCGAAGCTCTTGACGAGCTGGAGCTGGTCGGCGTCGGTACTGGTTGGCGCCATGTGCACATTTATATCACGCGCTTATAAAAGCGTCTTATGCTTTGCGGCATGGTGAGCCCTCGGGAGGCCCCCCGGCCCGATGCCGCCCCGAAAGCCGACGGCCCGTCGCTCGTCGCCGTCGGCATCGACGGGTCCGACACCGCCTGGCGCGCGCTCGCCTGGGCGTGCGGACATGCCCGGCGGGCCGGCTGCCCGGTGCTCGCCGTCTACGTCTCCACCAGTGGGTACTGGGACCGCGTCGCCGTGGCGTTCTCCACCGCGGGCGACGCGGCGGCCCAACTGATCCGCGCCGAGGTCGAGCAGATGGCCGCCGGCTTCGGGATGCGGGTCAGCTTCGTGCACCGGCACGGCGACCCCGCGCGGGAGCTGGTCACCGCGGCCCGCGAGCACGGCGCCGACCTGCTCGTCGTCGGCACGTCGGCGCAGCTCCTGCACCGGGTGGCCGGATCGCTGCCGGGCAAGCTCGCCCGCTGCCGGGAGCTGCCCCTGGTCGTCGTGCCGTAATCAGTGGCAGCGCCGTAATCAGTGGCAGCGCCGTAATCAGTCGCAGCGCCGTAATCAGTCGCAGCGCCGTGATCAGCGGCTCAGGATGCCGGACAGCGCGTCGAGCACCGGAGCGAGCGCCGGCGGTACCCCGCCGTCCTGCGCCAGCACCTCGTGCCCGGCATACGCCACCCGGTACGTGAACCCGTCGGCGACAGCGGGGGAACCGGGGTTGACCGCGGGAATCTCGCCGAAGTGCGCCGAGTCCAGCACGCCGCGCAGCCGGGTCAGGTCGTCCGGTGACAGCCGCCCCAGCGTCGGGGTGCCGCCTTTACGGACGATCTGGTAGGAGCCGTCGGCCTGCACGGTCACCTGATCGTCGAACCCGGCGAGGCCGCCCTGCCGGCCGAACTCCACGAGCGTGCCGGTCGGCACCGGAACCGGCGACGGGACGGGGATCGACGCGGCCCCGGACGCGCCGAGCGTCCTGCTGGTCACCACCGTCGGCCTGCCGTCGGCAGACGACCCGCTCCCGCACCCGGCCGCCGCCACTACCAGCAGTACCGACACCGCGATCCCGGAGATCCGCACGCCGCCTCCTCTTCTTCGCCGGCCAGACGCTGTTATTTCACGACATTGAACGTACGGCAGCCGCGCCGGAAAGGGTTCAACGAGGGCTCCGGCTGCCCGTTGGCTCCTGGTGCGCGGGACCGATGTCCGGTGTCATGTCTGGATCCACTCACCCAGGGGAGGACAGGTGAGAACGCAGAGTAACCGTACCCGCGTGCTGGCTGTGGCCACCGCGCTGGTCACCGGGGCCGCCATCATCGGCACCGTGTCACCGGCGGCGGCCGCGAGCACGACCAGCGGGGACACCGAGTACACCGTCTTCGCGGCGGACAACGCCAGCGGACCCGACGCCGTCGCCGCCATCGAACGGGCCGGCGGGCATGTGGTGGACCGGAACGACGCGGTCGGCATGTACCGCGTGGTCGGCCCGCAGACCGGCTTCGTCGAGCGCGCCGACGCGGCACCCGCGCTCCGCGGCGCCGCGCACAGCATCCCCATCGGCTACGCGCCGGGGGCCAAGCCGGAGACCGCCCAGCAGGAGGCCGGCCCGACCGTGGCGCCCGACCACCGTGGCCGCCCGGGACCCGGCATGGACCCGCTCGACGACAAGCTGTGGGGCCTGCGGATGGTGAAGGCCGACCAGGCCCGCCGGATCACCATCGGCGACCACCGGGTGACGGTGGGGGTGCTGGACACCGGCGTCGACGCCAGTAACCCGGACATCGCCCCGAACTTCAACTGGAGGTTGTCGCGCAACTTCGCCCCGGACATCCCCGCGATCGACGGCCCGTGTGAGGCCGCGAGCTGCGTGGACGCGGTGGGTACCGACGACGGCGGGCACGGCACCCACGTCGCGGGCACGATCGGCGCGGCGGCGAACGGCATCGGCGTGTCCGGGGTGGCGCCCGGCGTCAGCCTGGTCGAGCTCAAGGGTGGCCAGGACTCCGGCTTCTTCTTCCTGGAGTCCGTGATCAACGCGCTCACGTACGCCGGGCGGAACGGGATCGACGTGGTCAACATGTCGTTCTACGTGGATCCGTGGCTGTACAACTGCGCGGCCAACCCGGCCGACTCGCCGGCTGCGCAGGCCGAGCAGCGCACGATCATCCTCGGCATGGTGCGCGCGCTGACCTACGCCCACGTACACGGGGTCACGATGGTCGGTGCGCTGGGCAACAACCATGAAGACCTGGGCAGCCCGCGTACCGACACGGCCAGCCCCGACTACCCGGCGGGTACCACCTATCCACGGCCGATCGACAACCGGTCCTGCCTGGACCTTCCGGTCGAGGGGCCGTTCGTGATCGGCGTGTCGGCGCTCGGCCCGTCCGGCAAGAAGGCGGACTACTCCAACTACGGCACCGAACAGATCTCGGTCGCGGCGCCGGGCGGGTGGTTCCGGGACGGCATCGGCACCCCGACCTACCGCACGAACGGGAACGAGATCCTTTCCACGTACCCGAAGAAGGTGCTCCAGGAGGACAACCTCGTCGACGCCGGCGGGAACATCACACCGGCCGGCGTGGGCCTGGTCTACAAGGACTGCACCAGGGACGGGCGGTGCGGGTACTACACGTACCTGCAGGGCACCTCGATGGCCTCGCCGCACGCGGCCGGGGTCGCGGCGCTCATCGTCAGCCGGTACGGCCACCGGGATCGACTGCACCCGGGGACGGTGACGCTGGCACCGTCGGCCGTGGAGTCCATCCTGACCCGTACCGCGGCCGAGCACGCGTGCCCGGACCCGCGGTTGCAGACGTACGTGCCGGAGGGCCGCTCGATCGAGTTCGACGCGTACTGCGCCGGCGGCACGCACTTCAACGGGTTCTACGGCGCGGGCATCGTCGACGCCTATGCGGCGGTGCGGGAACGGTAGGGGCTCACGAAGCGTAGTGGTACGGTGACGCACCCGCGTCCCGCTCGCGGCGCTCGTACGCCTCGTCCCACGCGTACACTTCGGCGACCATCCGGATCGCCCAGCGCATCCGTGCTGTCGCGAGTTCCGGATGGTCGCCGAATTCCTGGGCGACCCGGGCGGCGCACTCGGCGGCTCCCAGGTCGCGCACGGCCCGCACGATCGCTTCCCGCACCTGTCCGACGGTCGGCCGGTCGGACCGTTGCAACGACGAAACGAACAGCGCCCGCGACCGTACGGCGTTGAGATTCATCCGGGTTACAGAGCCTCTCTGCGACTTCTGTTCACGCCCCGGGCATGGTTGCCCAGTTACCTCCGAGTACGCGTCCGCCCGTGGTGCGGTTCACCGTCCGTAGCCGCCAGCCGCGTTCGCCCAGGGTGCTGGGCTCCACAGCGGACCGACCCGCCCCGGTACGTCGAAGGCATTCTCTTTGTACTTTCGGCCCGCGCGATTCAAGAGTCTTTTCTTCCCCACGAAACGCGCGGCTATCCATATCCAGCCGAGTAGACGCAGCTCTATCAGCAGGTCGATGCTCCTTTGTGGCCCAATCGCCCACCCGTCCTTGATGGGCGGGCCGTCGTAGGCGAAGACTGTGACCATGCACGCGACGCGGGAACCCGGCGCCGGGCGGGACGGCGCCGATCCGGCGCCCGGCGGCGGGCACCGCTGGGTCGCGGTCGGTAGCTCGTTCGACCCGGATTCCCGGGCCGCCGGCGAGGCCGCCGCCCGGGGCGCGCTCACCGGTGCCGACCCTCGGTTACTGCTGGTGTTCTGCTCGGCGCTGCACGACCCGGACGCGATCCTCGCCGGCATCCGCGCGGTGGATGCCGACGTCCCGCTGGTCGGCTGCTCGTCCACCACCGTGATCGCCCCGGACGGGCCGAGCCAGCGTCGCGGGGTGGTGGTGTTCGCGCTGGGTGGGCCGGGCTTCTCGATCGTCACCGCCGCCGCCCGCGACGCGACCGCGCACCGGCGGGAGGCCGGCGCCGCGGTCGCGAGCTGCGCGGGCCGCCTCGACGACCGCCAGCACGAGCTCCTCGTCCTGATCACCGACGGCCTGATGTCCGGGCAGGAGGACGTGCTCGCCGGGGCGTACAGCATGGTCGGCGCCAGCGTGCCGCTGGTCGGCGGCTCGGCGAGCCCCGACCCGAGCGCGATGCGGACCTTCCAGTTCCACGGCGACTCCCATGGCGACGCTGTGCTCACCGACGCCGTCGTCGGAGCCGCGATCGCCTCCGACGGTCCGCTCGGCGTGGGTCTGCGGCACGGCTGGCGCAAGGTCGGCGAGCCGATGATCGTGACCAAGAGCGCGGGCGGCGACGTTTTCACGCTCGACGACCAGCCGGCGCTGACCGCCTACCTGCGGCGACTGGACGCGCCGGCAGACGCGTACGAGGATGCGAGTGCATTCGAAAAGTTCGCGCTGACCCGCCCGATCGGCGTGCGGCGGCGCAGCGGCGAGGAGGTTCGCAGTGTCAGCTCGCCGGCCCTGCTGCGGGAAGGCTGGCTACGGTCGAGCGGCGAGGTCCCGGAGGGTTGCCTGATCTGGCCGATGGAAGGGGATGAGCAGTCGGTGCTGGCCGCCGCCGCCGAGGCATGCCAGGACGCGGTCGATGCGCTGGGCGGGTCGACGCCGCTGGGCATGGTGGCGTTCAACTGCGAGTCGCACGGCCGCCTGCTCGGCGCCGAAGGGATGCGCCACGAGGTCGACCGGATGATCGGCCAGGCCGGCGACACCCCGTTCGGCGGCCTGTACACATGGGGTGAGATCGCCCGGATCCGGGGGATCAACGGCTTCCACAACCAGACGCTGGTCGTCCTCGCGGTGGGTTGACATGTTGCCGTCCGCTACCGCGCTCTCCACCCAGCAGCTCGCTGAGTTCCTCGCCGTGGTCTCCGCCGTTCCCGACGGCCGGTCGGCGACCCAGGTGGCCGCCGAACGCGCGGCCCGTGCCCTGGAAGCCGAGGTCGCGGTCGTCCTCGACGACACCGCGGGCATGGTCGACGGCGGGCCGGGCGTGGTCAGCTCGGTCGGCTTCCCGATGGGTCGGGTGCCGGTCGACGACATCGGCGAGGCGGTCGCCGGCCGGCTCGAGTACCTCGACGTGCCGGGTGCCGGCCGGTGCGACGTCGCGGTGGCACCGCTCGGCGGGCGGTCGCCGGGGCACCTGCTGGTCGCCCGTTCCGGCGAGGACGGGTTCACCGTCGACGAGGTGAGCCTGCTGCGCGGCATGGCCCGGGTGCTCGAACTGACCCTGGAAAACCTGCACCGGATGGCCGCCGAGCGGATGCAGGCCAACGAGAACGTCCGGCTCGTCGCGTCGTTGCAGGAGCGCAACCGGCTGCTGGAGCAGCTGTCCCGGATCCAGCGCGCGATCAGCCGCCGCCAGCAGCTCACCGACATCCTGCACACGATCACCGCCGGTGCGAAGGAGCTGTTCCCCGACGACGAGGTGGTCGGGCTGCGGCTGCGCGACCCCGACGACCCCGACATGCTGATCCTGGTCTCGCAGACCGGCATGCGCCCTGAGCTGGCCCGGGAGTTGTGGCGGGTGACGATCCCGGAGGCTGGCGCGACCGGCCAGGCCATCCTGCTCGACGAGCTGGTGGTGATCGAGCAGTACGCGACCGACGAGCACAGCATCCCGGAGCTGGCCGCCGATCACATCCAGGCGGCCATGGCGGCACCTGTCCACGAGAACGGCGTCGTGGTCGGCGGCCTCGTCGTCGCGTCATACCGCCCGCGGATCTACACCAAGCGGGACCGCGACGTGCTCCAGGTCTTCGCGGAGCACGTCAGCCTCGCGGTCACCGACCACCGCACCCGGGAGAAGATGCACGAGGCGTACCACGACTCGCTGACCGGCCTGGCCAGCCGGGCGCTGTTCATGGATCGGCTGGAGCAGTCCCTGGCCCGCGCCGCCCGCCAGCACACCCAACTCGGGGTCCTGTTCATCGACCTTGACCGGTTCAAGATGGTCAATGACTCGCTCGGGCACGCGGCCGGCGACGAGCTGCTGATCGGCGTGGCGGCCCGGCTGCGGTCCTGCCTGCGGGTGACCGACGCGGCCGCGCGCTTCGGCGGCGACGAGTTCGCTGTCGTCCTGCACGACCTGGGCCACGCCGAGCAGGCGATCACCATCGCCCGCCGGATCAACGAGGTGCTCGAGTCGCCGTTCGTGATCAACGGCAAGGAGGTCTTCGTCAACGCCAGCATCGGCATCACGTTCAACACCGACGGCGGCACGACCGGCGAGGACATGATGCGCAACGCCGACCTGGCGATGTACCAGGCGAAGAAGAACGGCAGCGGGCAGTACGAGACGTTCCGGCCGGTGATGCAGGCCAACCTGCTGCGCAGCCTCGACCTGGAGGCCAACCTGCGCCGCGCGGTCGACCGGGACGAGTTCGTCCTGCACTACCAGCCGATCGTCGAGCTGGCCGGTGGCCGGGTCAACGGGGTCGAGGCGCTGGTGCGCTGGCGGCATCCGCAGGGCAGCGTCGTCCCGCCGCTGAAGTTCGTGCCGCTCGCCGAGGAGACCGGTCTGATCGTGCCGATCGGCCTGTGGGTGCTGCACGAGGCGTGTCGGCAGGCCAGCACCTGGAACGCCGGGCGCAACGGGCAGCCGCTGACAATCAGCGTCAACCTGTCCGCGCGCCAGGTCCAGCAGCCCGACCTGCCCGGCGTGGTCGCGCAGATCCTGCTGGAGACCGGGCTGGATCCGAGCTGTCTCGTACTGGAGATCACCGAGTCGCTGCTGCTGCACGACACCGAGCCGACGATGGAACGGCTGCGCCACCTCAAGGCGCTCGGTCTGCGGCTCGCGCTCGACGACTTCGGCACCGGGTACGCATCGCTGGCCTACCTGCGGCGCTTCCCGATCGACATCATCAAGATCGACAAGTCATTCATCGACGAGATCGCGGGGGCGCCGGACCCGTCCCTCGCACGGGCCATCGTCCAGCTCGGGCAGACGCTCAACCTCGGCACGGTCGCCGAGGGCATCGAGGCCGCCGACCAGCTCGCCGAGCTGCGCGCCGCCGGCTGCCAGCTCGGCCAGGGGTACTACTTCGCGAAACCCCTGGAACGTGACGAGGTAGAGGCGCTGCTGGCGAATCCCTCGTCGTTCTCCCCCGAGCCCTGACGGACTGGAAGCGACCATCGGCGTCGTCTACGGTGTTGCGAGTGCCGACAAAGGCAAAGCTCCGCACCGTCGCGGGTCCACTGTGGCTGGTGTATGTGCTGTGCGGTTCGGCGTTGATCGGTGCCTATTACCTGATGCCACGCGACCGGGTCGGCTGCCTCATCCGCGTCGGCATGTACTGCGTGGTCAGCGCTTCCCCGGTCATCGCGGTGTGGCTCGGCGTGCGGCGCCACCAGCCCCGCCCGAAGCTGCCCTGGCTGCTGCTCGGCGCGAGCCAACTCGTCTATTTCGTGGCCGACACGACGTTCTACTTCGCGCACTACGTGGCCGGCTCGAAAGCGTTTCCCGCACCGGCTGACGCTCTGTACCTCGCCCATTACCCGCTGGCGTTGGCCGGTTTGATGCTGCTGATCCGCCGCCGCGCCCCGGGGCGTGACCTGCCCGGGTTGGTCGACGCGTCGGTGCTGGCCGTGGTGGCCGCGCTGCTGTCGTGGCTGTTCCTCATCGCGCCGACGGCCCATTTCGAGGCGCCGACGCTGGCCAGGGCGACGTCGCTCGCGTACCCGGTGATGGATCTGGCCCTGCTCACCGTGGGGCTGCGCCTGATGCTCGGGGTGGGCCGCCGTCCGTGGTCGTTCTTTCTGCTGAGCGGAAACCTGCTGGCATTCTTCACCGCCGATACCGCGTACAGCTACCAGCAGTTGGAGGGCACCTACCACACCGGCAACGTCCTCGACGCGATCTGGCTCGGGGGCAACCTGCTGCTGGGCGCCGCCGCGCTGCACCCGACGATGAGCCGGCTGACCGAGCGCGGGCCGACCACCGACACCGGCCTCGGCCCGATCCGCGGGGCCGCCCTGTTCGCCGCGGCCCTCGTCGCCCCGGCGATCCTGCTGGTCCAGGATATCCGCGGCTCGCTGCACGACGTGCCGGTCACGGCGGCCGCGTGCGCGCTGCTGTTCGCGCTGACCCTGGTGCGGATGACCGGCCTCGTGGCCGATCAGCGCCGGCTGGCCACCACCGATGCGCTGACCGGCCTGCGCACCCGCCGGTTCCTGGAGGCGCAACTTCCGGTCGAGATCGCGCGGGCCCGGCGGGCCGGTGACCCGGTGGCACTCTTCATCGTGGACGTCGACCACTTCAAGTCGGTCAACGACCGCTTCGGTCACCCGGCCGGCGACCGCGCGCTGGCCGAGATCGCGGCGCGCCTGCGCTCGGCCAGCCGGGACGGCGACGTGCTCGCACGGTACGGGGGTGAGGAGTTCGCGCTGCTGAGCCCGGACATCGCGGCCGACGAGCTGCCCGTGGTCGCCGAGCGGCTGCGGGCCCGGGTCGCCGACGCACCGATCGAGCTCGCCTGCGGCTCATCCGTCGCGGTTACCGTCTCCGTCGGCACCGCGAGCTATCCGCTGCACGCGGACGGGCCGACCGAGCTGGTCGCGCTGGCCGACCGGGCGTTGTACCGGGCCAAGGCGCAGGGCCGCGACCGCGTGATGGTCGGCGACTGCCCCGAGGCGGTCCCGCCGACCGGGGCGGTCAGCGGCGACCAGGTACCGATGGTCGACTTCCTCCAGCGGGTCGCCGACGACATCGACGACTGGATGTCGAGCTACGAGCACAGCCGTGCCATCGGCCGGTGGGTCACCACCCTGTCTGTCGACATGGGACACGATCCGGCGGTCACGGTCCGCGCCGGGCTGGCCGGTCGGTTGCACGACATCGGCAAGATCGTGGTACCCCGCGACATCCTCACCAAGCCGACCGCGCTCTCCGACGAGGAGTGGGCGATGCTGCGCCACCACCCGTACCACGGGGCGCGGCTGGCGCTGGTCGTGCCCGGGTTCGAGCGGATCGCCGACATCATCAGCCAGCACCACGAACGGTTCGACGGCAGCGGGTACCCGAACCATCTCGCGGGCGCCGGCATCCTGTTGGAGGCGCGGATCCTGGCCGTCTGCGACTCGTGGGCCGCGATGCGCTCCGACCGGCCGTACCAGCTGATGCTCACCGAAGACCAGGCGCGCGAACAGGTGCGCAAGGGGCGGGGCAGCCAGTTCGACCCGGACGTCGCCGACCTCTTCCTCGATCTGCACAGCCGTGGCCTGGTCGGCGATCTCCGCCAGGTCCGCCCTCACGCGGCCCGGGCCAGCGTGCTCCAGAACATCAACTCGTAGGCTTGCAACAGCCGCCCGTACTCGCGGCCGGTGGCGAGCGTCGCGCCGGCGTCCAAGGCGGACTGCACCGCGTCAAGTGCCTGCTGTTCCAGCGGTGACGGCGCGGGCGCGCCGGTCTGGTCGCCCGCCGCGAAGAAGTCGAAGAACGCGCACGCCTGGTCGTCGAAGCCGTAGTGGGTACGCAGCGCGCGGGCCAGGGTCGCACAGTACCCGCCCCAGGCGGAGAAGTTGGCCAGCACCGCGACCACCACGTCGACCGGGTCACCGTTGACCGCAAGCCAGGCCAGATACGCCGGGTACGCCTGGCAGCCGGCCTGCGGTCGGTAGTCCCGCACCGCGGCCTCGTCCATGCCGGCGGCGGTCGCCAGCGCCGGCAGGGTCGTCAGCGCCAGCCCCTCGCCCTGGGCCAGGGCGCTGAAGAAGTCGGTCGCCGGTGGTACCGCCGATCGCGCCGCGAGCAGCAGGAAGCTACGCCGGTCGCTGGCCACGATGCGGGTCTCCTCGGCGGCGAGAGCCGCGACGACACCGAGCGACGCCGTGCCGCTCGCGATGAGCGCGACGAGTGGGTTGTCCTCCTCCGTCGGGGCCAGCTCGGTGCGTACCGTCTCGATGAACTCCCGCGCTGTCCCGCTCATCTCACTCCCCCTTGATCGGCACAACTTCCCGGAAGTTGTTGCCTCCGCATCGTGCTATGGCACCAACTTGCCGGAAGTTGTGCCATTCTGCGCGGCGCCGGTCAGGTGGCGGCCGGCCCGGAGCCCGCCCGCGCGGCCGGCCCGGAGCCCGCCCGCGCGGCCGGCCGGGAGCCGGTCAGGTGGCGGCCGAAGCCGAGCACGGTCGCCGCACCCACCATCCGCGCCACCGCCGCGGCGAGTCCCAGGTAGACGATGCCGGCGATGAGCCACGCCTCGACGGGTACCAGACCGAGCGACGGCGCCGACGTCTGGCCCGGGAACAGTTGCAGCCCCCACGCTCCGAACAGGACAGCCACCAGTACCGCGACGATGCCGGGCCAGTTGCCGAGGCCGGCCTGCCGCCAGGACGGGATCGCGTCGACCGGGCGTCGCAGCCCCACCACGCGCGGCAGGACGAACTGGTCGACGCACATCACCACGGTCGTGCTGGGCAGCGCGATCGCCGACCACCCGGCCACCTTGAAGAACCCGTTCTCGACGTGCGGGAACCACCAGGTGAACAGCGCCGCGACGGCCGCCATCACCAGGCAGGTGTACCAGCGCCGCCAGCCCGGCGCGTGCCCGACGATGTTCTGTCCCGCGTTGGTCATCTCGTAGTAGTTACCGTCGTTGATGGCCACCTGGAGCACGGTCGCCACGATCGCGCCCAGCCAGAGCGCGCCGAACAACGAGTACGTGACGGTGTACTTGTACGCCGGCCCGAAATCGTACGGTCCCGCCTTGGACAGCTCGGCCATCATCCAGCCGCCGGCCACGAACAGCACCAGGCCGACCGCGAGCGCGATCGCGTACGGCAGCGCGGGCCAGGTGAACCGCGGCTTGCCGTAGCGCCAGGTGTCCGGCTCGTTACCCCACATCACCGAGCCGATCGCGACCCCGATCCCGGTCAGGAACGGCAGCGCGGTCGCCGCGTGCGGGCTGGCGCCGAGCGGGACGTCGGTCAGGCCCTTGATCACCAGGTACAGGATCCAGACGATGAGCAACGGCGCCACCAGGTACCGCGCGAAGGCGGTGATTCCGGTGAAGCCGAACACGTTGTTGGTGATGCCGACGATGGCCAGCAGCACGCTGATGAGCACGATGTGCCCCCAGCCGAACAGCCCGTCGAAGAGGGTCGCCAGCAGGTTGAACGCGAACGCCGTCCACCCCGCGGCCACCCCGATGAGCAGCAGCGACACCAGCCCGGAGCCGACGACACCGAAGATCGACCGGGTCAGCAGCGCGTGTGTCTGCCCGGTCCGGGAGCCGAGGTACGCGGCCGGCAGCGCGTACGCCAGATACGCCACCGCGCCGAGCGCGCCGGCACCGACCGCCTTGCCCAGCGAGTACCCGGCGTCGTGGTACTGGAAGCCGAGAAACAGGTACGTGAAGCCGGCCGCGAAAGTCACCCACAGCGCGACGAAGTGGTAGATGGAGCGGCGTTCGCGAAGCGGGACGATCCCGGTGCGGCTGGTCGAGTAGTCATGCGCCAGTTCGTCGGCCAGCTTCTCCCGCGAGAACTCGGACACGGTCGTCGAACCACCCTTCGTATCGGGTGACTGAGACGGTCCATTCTCTCCCATGAATGCCCGGCGTAGCCATGCCCGGACGCTCAGTCGTCGCCTTGCTCCCCCAGCAGTTCGATCAGCTCCTCGGCGTTGCGCTGCGCGTAGTCGCCATAGCAGTTGTTCATCAGGACGTGGGTCTGTCCGGTCGCATCGGACAGGTCGCGCAGCTTCGGCGCCCACCCGGCCAGTTCCTCCGCCGAGTACAGGTACCCGAACTTCTCGTAGATGTCGTGGCTGGTCCATTTCTCGCTGTGCCCGTGGAAGCGCACCACGGCGAGGTCGGACGTCGCGGCGAGCACCGGCGGGACCGAAGACTTGTGGCCCTGCGGCATGTCCACGCACACGAACGGCAGGTTGTGCTTGCGCAGGAACTCCAGGGTCTCGGCCTGGTTGTCGCCGCTGAACCAGGACTGGTGCCGGAACTCGACCGCCACCCGCAACGGCTTGCAGCGCTCGGCCACTTCGAGGATGTACTGCTTGTTGGACCTGCGGATGGTGAACCACGGCGGAAACTGGAACAGGATCACGCCGAGTTTGTTCGCTTCCACCAACGGGTCGAGGGCGGACAGGAAGCGGCTCCACAGGTCCTCGTAGTCCTGCGCGGCCAGGTCCTTCGGGTACACGTTCTTCTTGTCGGTGTCGGGGCGCAGGTCGGTCGGCAGCGCGGAGACCTTCGACGGATGGCCGGTGAGCAGGCTGAACGCCTTGATGTTGAAGGTGAATCCGGCCGGGGTGCGCTGCGCCCACAGCGCGGCGGTCTGCTCGGCGGGCGGCGCATAGTAGGTGGCGTCCACCTCGACGAGGGGGAACTTCCGCGCGTAGTAGGCCAGCCGCTTCTCCGCCGTGTTCGCCGACGCCGGGTACCAGCCCGAGGCCAGCAACGTCTTGTCGGTCCACGACGCCGTACCAATCCTGATCTCACCCACGCCGTCCAGTCCACCGCGCCCGGCGAGCAGCGGCAACCGGAACCCAAAATCGGCACAACTTCCCGGAAGTCGTGGCCTCCCGACCCCCGTGAGGCCAATGTTTCCGGGAAGTTGTGCCGATCTTGGGCCCAGCCCGGTCAGGCGGGCTTGAAGGTCAGGATGTCCTTGTACGCCGCCTCCACGCCGGCCGCGTTCCGGATCGAGGCCGGCACGCCGGACGCACCGCTGATCTTGTGGTTGTTCTTGTGGATGATGCCGCCCGAGTTCTTCGTGTCGGTCGGGCCGGTCTCCCAGTAGTTGTTCTCGATGTCCAGCGGGTCGGAGCTGCCGTCGTTCTTGGTGTAGTTGACGTGGTTGGAGCCCCAGTCGGTGACGTGGTTGCCGTACGCGGCGTTGCCGTCGATCGTGATGTAGCTGGCGCCGTTGTCGGTGTAGTAGATATGCCCGCCCTTGGTGTTGTGCCCGTTGTGGGCGAGGTTGCCGATCTCCTTCTGCCCGTTCGCGAACGACGAGCCGGTGATGCCGTTGGTGTAGATGGCGCCGCCGTCGTCGAGCGTCTGCATGAAGTCGAAGAACAGGTTGTGGTCGAGCGTGTTGTTGTTCGAGTAGTTGGGCAGCGCCGGCTTCTTGACCTTGTCCGGCCAGCCACCCCAGCCGATCGAGATCCCGGTGTACGACGTGTGGTCGATCTGGTTGTGCGAGATCGTCGTGTGCTCGGTGTACCCGACGTCGACCGCCACCCCGCCGTGGTACTCGACCGGCATGTGGTGGAACCAGTTGTCGGCGATCGTGTTGCCGCTCGTGTGGTCGGCCGCCGCGGTCGGCAGGTTGATGTCGACACCACCGAGGTCCAGCCCGTTGCCGGAGATGTCGGTGAAGACACTCCCCTTCACGCTGCTTTTCTGGACGCCGTCGCCGAGGTCGAGGCCGGCCCCGCCGAGATGCGCGAACGCGTCGCGGTCGAAGACCAGATTCTTCGAGTACGTGAAACTGACGTTCGCGGGTGCCTTGGTCCAGTTCGCGTACGGGCAGGTGCCACCCGGTACCTCCGAGCACAGGCCCTGCGTGGCCCAGCCCTTCGAGCCGGTGACCTGGTAGGTGGCCTGGATCTCGGAGAAGCCGGTGCCGGTGTTCGGGCCGAGCCAGGTCGCGTACGAGAACTGGATGCCCTTGACGGCCACGTTCGCCACGTTCTTGCCGGACACCAGGGTTTCCAGGGCCGCCGCCTCGACGTCCGCCTTGGTCAGGTCCTCGCCGGAGCGGGGGATGTAGTACAGCGTGTGCTTCGGCTGGTCGAGGTAGAACTCGCCGGCCTTGTCGAGCAGCTCGTACGCGTTCTCGACCAGCGTCGGCTGCTCGGTGATCTTCTGTCGCCCGACCAGGTTGTACGTGCGCCCCGAGCCATCGGTACGCATGACCCGCTTGGTCGAGTTGTCCCAACACGGCTGAGCCATCTTGACCACGGTCGGGCTGATCGACGCGACCGGGCAGCGCGGCTCGGTCCACAGGCCCAGGCCGCCCTTGTACACGAACTCGATGTCGGTCGGGTTGCGCCAGTTGTCCATCGGGTTGGTCTTCGAGGTGGTGTACCCGGTGTCGGTCTGCTTCAGCGCGATCGGCAGCGCGCCGCCGGCCCGCTGCGCCCGGGTGCCGTTGACGTACATCTGCCGGGTGTCGAAGCCGGCCGGCACCTGTGCCGACCAGATGCTGCCGCTGCCCTTCGTCCAGCCGGTGACCTTCAGGCCGCCGCTGACGACGGGCTTGGCGCCGGACGCGGCCTGCCAGGTGATCGTGTTGCCGTTGGTGCCCGAGTCGGCTGCGCCGAGCGTGAGCGGCGAGGTCAGCCGGTACGTGCCGGAGGCCAGGTTGATCCGGATATCGCCGGAGCTGGCCTGGTCGATGCCACGGACCACGTCCCGCGCGTGCGCGAGGGTCTTCAGCGGCGCGGACGCGCTGGTGCCCGCGTTGGCGTCGTCGCCGGTGGGCGAGACATAGATGTCCGTGCCCGTGGCCTGCGCGGTTACGGCATGGGCGACACCCATCCAGAGCAGCGGCGCGAGGGCCATCGCCCCAGCGGCCAGCATGGTGATTCGTCGCGACATCGAATTTCCCTCCTGCGGCGGGGTCTCCCGCACAGATGTAGCGGAAGGCGAATCGACAGTCAACGATTAGTCCTACCTATACTCGCGTTTCCATGTTTCCAAGGGTCACGTAGCGGGTTCGCTTGCACCATACATGGGATGAATGCACCGCCATGATCGGCACAACTTCCCAGAAGTTGTTGCCTCAGGAGGGCCGGGAAGCCACAACTTGCCGGAAGTTGTGGCGATCATGAGCATTGCTTGACTTGCGGAATATTGCTTAAGCAAGTATCGTTTCCAACGCTGCCGAGGTTGACTTGACCAGGCAGATTTCGAGGAGGACGTCCGATGCCGGCTGTAACCGTCGACAACATTCTGGTTCTGCCCCGTGTGCCCGCCGCCGAGCCGGCGACGAGCACCCAGCGCCCGGTGTCGTCGATGACGACGGCGCCCCGCGGCTTCGAGGGCGAGGGGTTCCCGGTCCGCCGCGCGTTCGCCGGTGTGGACCTGCGCGCGCTCGACCCGTTCATCCACATGGACCAGATGGGCGAGGTGGAATACGCGCCGGGCGAGCCCAAGGGCACCCCGTGGCACCCGCACCGCGGGTTCGAGACGGTCACCTACATGATCGACGGCCAGATGGCCCACCAGGACTCCAACGGCGGCGGCGGCCTGATCACCAACGGCGACACCCAGTGGATGACGGCCGGTGCGGGCATCCTGCACATCGAGACGCCGCCGGAGCACCTGGTCATGAGCGGTGGCCTGTTCCACGGGTTCCAGCTCTGGGTCAACCTGCCGAAGCTGCTGAAGTTCGCTCCGCCCCGCTACCAGGACATCCGGGGCGCCAGCGTGGCCCTGCTGTCGTCGACCGACGGCGGCGCGCTGATCCGGCTCATCGCGGGTGACCTGGCCGGGCACAGCGGCCCGGGCTCGACGCACACCCCGATCACATTGGTACACGCGACCGTCAGCCCCGGTGCCACCCTGTCGCTGCCGTGGCGGGCCGACTTCAACGCCCTCGCCTACGTGCTGGGCGGGCGCGGCACGGTCGGCGCCGAGCGGCGCCCGATCGAGTCCGGCCAGCTCGCGGTGTTCGGGCCGGGCGACTCCGTGACGGTCGCGGCCGACGCCGGCCAGGACAGCCGCCACCCGGCGCTGGACGTCCTGTTCCTGGGTGGGCAGCCGATCCGCGAGCCGGTCATGGCGTACGGCCCGTTCGTGATGAACACCAAGGCCGAGCTGGTCCAGGCGTTCGAGGACTACCAGGCCGGCCGGCTCGGCACGATTCCGGCCGCGCACGCCGACGTCCACGGCTCCGCCGAGCCCGAGTAACCGAGCAAGATCGGCACAACTTCCGGCAAGTTGTGGCCTCAGCGGGTACCGGAGGCCACTATTTCCGGGAAGTTGTGCCGATCAAGACAGGCAGGCGCCTTTCGTGTCCGGGTCGAGGCACTCCCACTGGCCGAGTTCGGCGAACGTCTCCCCCAGCCCGGCCGGCTCCAGCAGCACTCCCCCGACCAGCAACCGGTACGAGTCGCCGGCGCCCAGCGTCGACACCTGCTGATCCGGCTTTCCCGGGATCCGGATGACCTGCGACTCCGGCCCGCGCGCCTCGACCACGATCGCGTCCCCGATCGGTTGCCGCTTCGTCCCGAGCGACGTGCGCAGCTCCTTGGGCAGCGGTACGACCAGGACCCGGGTCACCGTCGCCTGCGACGCCAGCACGATCCGGCCGCCGGCTGACCGGGCATCCCGGATGTGCTCGATCTCGGCGTCGAACATCGCCGGCGTCTCGTCCGGGCGGTGGATGACGGCCGACCGGAAGAACTTCTCGCTGTTGTCGCGGATCGCGAGGTAGTACAGCGCCCGGGACCGCAGGTACGCGGTGCCGATCTCGCGCGCCCGCTGGTCGCTCAGGCCGGGGTCGAGGTTCTTGATCTCCGCCGGCTCCAGCGGTACCGGGTCGGGCGGGCAGGGCTTCAGTCCGTACCGGTCCGCCACGGTGCTACAACGGTCCGGGCTGTCCAGCGTCGACTGCGCGTACACCCAGGAGAGTCCCGCGACGAACGCCACGGCGGACACGGCCGCCAGGCCGAGCCTCAGCCACCTCGACATGAGCGCTCCCCTCGTCCCGGGTCCAAGATCGGCCGCGAGGTCGACGGAAGTCAATGCGCGATCTCGTCCGGCAGGATGCGGATTCCTCAACCGGGTCGGTTCTCGGCCGATGCTTGGGGCCGAGGGTGTACGCAGCGCACCACTGGCGAAAGGGACCGGAGAGGATGACCTTCCGTGCCCTCAGCCAGGTGTTCCGGCCGGCCGCCGTGGCGCTCGGGCGGCTCCGGTACGCGCAGAAGTTCGTCGTCGTCGGGCTGGTCCTGCTCGTCCCGCTCGGCTTCGTGGCCACCGCGTACGTCCAGTCACAGCGGGCCCAGATCGCGTTCAGCGCCAAGGAGCGGCGCGGCGTCACGTACCTGGTGCCACTCATCCACCTCACCGCCCACGCGGTGCAGGCCAGGCACCGCGCCGTCGCGCGTACGGCACCGGACGACGCGGCGCTCGATCGCGACGTCGCCGCCGTGGACACCGTCGACCGCCGGCTCGGCGCGGCGCTCGACACCACGGCTACCTGGTCATCGACCCGCCAGCAGCTCGCCACCGCACGGCGGACCGGCGGTCCAGCGGCGGACCGCTACCAGGCGTACAACGCGGCCGTCGACCGGCTCCTCGCGCTGATCGTGCACGTCGGCGACGAGTCGAACCTGACACTCGACCCGGACCTGGACACGTACTACCTGATGGACGTCCTCCAGTTCCGGCTGCCGGTGCTGCTCGACACGGCCGGCCGGAGCGTCGACCGGGCGCTCGTCGCGGCGACCGACCCGACCACGCGGGTAGCCGGCCCGGAACCCGACGGGGTCATCGACATCGGCCTGGCCGCGGGCGTGCTGACCAGTACCCGCACCGTGGTCGCCCGGGCGGTGGCCACGATCGGCGCGAAGACCGCCGACCCCGGGGTACGGGTGGACACGGTCGCCCATTTCCAGCGCCTGAACCAGGCGACCGGCGCGCTGGAACAGACCCTGACGACCGCGGTGCGGACCCGGCAACTCGACACCGTGCCGGCCGCCGCCTCCGACCCGGTACGCGCCGCCGCGGCCGACTTCGCCACCGCGGACGCCCGATCCCTCGACCGGCTGCTGCGTGCCCGGATCGACCGGTTCGCCGAACGGGCGCACCGGGTCGAGTTGGCCGCGGGACTGGCGGCGCTGCTCGGCGGGTACCTTTTCGTGGGTTTTTATCTCTCGGTGGCGCCGTCGATCCGGCGGATCGTGGCGACCCTGCACGCGGTCGCCGGCGGTGACCTGACCCGACGGGTCTCGGTGAACACCCACGACGAGTTGAGCTTCGTCGCGCGGGCGCTGAACGACACCGTGGCCAAGACCGAGATCGCCACGAACCGGCTGGCCCGGCAGGCGACCCACGACACGCTGACCGGGCTGCCCAACCGGGCGCTGGTGCTCGACCGGCTCGGGCGGGCGCTGGACCAGGCGGTGTCCGGCGGCGATCTGATCACCGTGCTGTTCATCGACCTCGACCGGTTCAAGCCGATCAACGACTCGCTCGGCCACGAGGCCGGCGACGAGGTGCTGCGCCGGATCGCCGCCCGGCTGACCGCGCTGGTCGGCCCGGAGGACACGGTCGCCCGGCTGGCCGGCGACGAGTTCGTGGTGGTCGCGGAGAGCTTTGCCCGGCCGGGTGAAGCGGTCCGCACCGGGGAACGGATCGTGGTCGAGCTGAGCCGGCCGATCATGACCGGGGTGGGCATCGCCGCGCGCGAGATCAGCGTGGGGGCGAGCGTCGGTCTCGCGTTCGCCGACGGGACCGTCCACAGTGGTGGATGGACCCCGGACGACCTGCTCCGCGACGCGGACGTGGCGATGTACCGGGCCAAGCAGCGCGGCCGTGGTCGGGTCGAGGTGTTCGACGACGCGCTGCGGGTCGCCGTCCAGCGCCGCCTGGAAACCCACGACGACCTGCGGCGCGGGATCGACAACGGCCAGCTCCGGCTGCACTACCAGCCGATCGTCGACGGAGCGACCGGCACCGTGCTCGGGCTGGAGGCGCTGGCCCGCTGGCAGCACCCGGTACGCGGGCTGCTCGGGCCGGACGAGTTCATCGAGATCGCCGAGGAGAGCGGCCTGATCGTGCCGCTCGGCGCGGAGGTCCTGGCACAGGCGTGCGCGCAGGCCGCCCGGTGGCGCGCGACGCTCCCGGGCGGCGCCGGGCTGCACGTGGCGGTCAATGTCTCGGGTACCCAGTTCGCGCATTCGTCGTTCGTGGCCAGCGTGGCCAGGGTGCTCGACGAGACCGGGTTGGACCCGGACGCGCTGTGGCTGGAGATCACCGAGACCAGCATCATGGCCGACGCGGAGGCGGCCGCCGAGACCCTGCACGCCATCCGCGCGCTCGGGGTACATCTGGCCATCGACGACTTCGGTACCGGGTACTCGTCGCTGACGTACCTGCGCCGGTTCCCGGTCGAGACGCTCAAGATCGACCGCTCGTTCGTCGCCGGGATCGGCCGTGACCGCGAGGACGAGGCGATCGTCGACATGATCCTCAGCCTGGCGCGGGCGCTCGGCCTGCAGGTCGTCGCCGAGGGCGTGGAGCAGCCGGACCAGCTCGCTCAGCTCAGGCGGCTCGGCTGCGGCCTGATGCAGGGGTACCTCTTCGGCCGGCCGGCGCCGCCCGAGCACTGTGAGATCGGATCTCTTTCCTCAGTGAGGCCGGAAAACTGTTTCCAAAGGTCCATGGAGGCTAGAAACGTCCTATGAATCCTTGACGCCACCCGGGCGGCAGTAGACGCTGGTCTATGCATTCGACGGGGCGGGGTGAGGGGGCGGAATGCGGCTGCGGGCAGCGCTCGGCGCGGTGATCGTACCTGGCGGTCAACCAGAACATGACCGGCGACGTCCGGGTGGAACTGGCCGACGGTACGTACCAGCTCGCCGCGCCGCTCGCGCTCACCTCCCGCGACTCCGGCACGGCGGCCACGACGTGATCTGGACGGCCGCATCCGGCGCGCACCCGGTGATCAGCGGCGGGGTGCCGATCACCGGCTGGACCCGTGTGGACCCCACCCGCAACGTCTGGTCGGCACCCGCCAGCTCTACGTCAACGGGACGCGGGCGACCCGCGCCCGAGGCGCCGCGCCGGTACGGGTCCGCGCTGTGGGCGGTCGACCAGGAGATGCTCGTCGCGTCGCTCGGGGTCATCGGGGAGAACTTCCACAGCAACATCGCGCTTTGTGGCGGGCCGAAGCCGCCGGGCGCCGCGTACACCCCGTTCTGCGGGGCGACCACGGCCGATGCGGCGGCGGGCACGTTGATCCCGCAGCCGGAGTACTACGCGCTACGGATGCTCCAGGAGATCGGTACCGGTAACTTCGCGCCGATCGACAGCACCGACACGACGAACCTCCGGTCCTACGCGGTGAAGCGCGATACCCGGCTCAGGCTGGTCCTCGACAACCTGGGCGCGAGCCGGACGGTGACGGTGAACCTCGGCGGCACGTACACCCAGGGCGACCTGATCCGGCTGACCGGACCGAGGCTGACCGCGACAACCGGGATCACGCTAGGCGGCGGCACGGTACGCGGTGACGGCACGTTCTCCGGCGCAACGCACACTCGCGTGAGTGTCTCCGGCACCATCCTGACCCTGACCCTGCCCGCAACGACCGCAACCCTGCTCACCCTGAACCCGTAGCCAGCCTCGTCGATCTAGGACGAATGGTGGGACAAACCCGGCGACCCGGGCACCACTCGTCCTAGATCGAGAGGGAAGGGGGCGGGCATACAGCGAGGGTGCCCCATTCGGGACACCCCCACCTCTCCGCGCTGGAATAAAGCTCTAGACGGCCTTGCCGTTGATCGTGGTCTTCGCGAACGTGACGCCGTCAGCATTGGAGATTCGGTTACCACCGCTGCTGATACTCGTGAACACGGAATTTGACACCGAAACGTTCGACACATGTGACTGTGGAAGTCCGACGATCTCCACGGCCGCCTCTTTCGAGCCCTTCATCGTCAGGTTGTCCAGCGTGATGTTGCGGACCGTCGGATATGCGACCGGGCCGGGACCGGAGCTGGAGTACTTGAGCGTGATGAGGATCGGTGACTTGGTGAACTTGTTTCCGGTGATGTTCTGGAGGTGGATGCCGTCCAGCGTGCCGCCCCGGTGGTTGCCGGTCTTCACGAACAGCGCGTACCACAGCTGGCCGGCCGCGTTCGCCGGGTTGATCTGGCTGTTGCGGGCGAAGATGTTGCGCGCCCCGCCGGAGCACTCGCTGCCCACGCAGATCGCGCCGCGGTTGGAGAACTTGAAGACGCAGTCCTCGATCACGATGTTCTCGGACGCGACACCGACCCGCCGGCCGTCCACGTCACGACCGGACTTGATCGCGATGCAGTCGTCGCCGGTGTCGAAGGTGCAGCCGACGATGTGCACGTCGGAACAGCACTCCGGGTCACATCCGTCGTTGTTGCCACCGCCGTTGCGGGTGGAGAGATTCAACCCGCGGACCGTGATGTTCTTGGACAGCACCGGGTGCACGCACCACATCGGCGGGCGTACCGCGGTGAAATTCTCCAGCAGGATGTTGCTGCACGACTGGAATTCGATCAGGTTGGGCCGCAGTTTGTGCCCGCCACCGTAGACGCGCTTGTCCACCGGCGTGTTGTCGGCGCCCTGCTGTTGCAGTTTCGTCCAGTCCGAGCCGCCGCCGCCGAACGATTTCCAGGACGCGCCCTGCCCGTCCAGCGTGCCCTGACCCGTGATGGCGAGGTTGGACTGGCCACGCGCGTAGATGAAAGCCGAGTAGTTGTAACACTCGATGCCCTGCCAGCGGGTGAAAACCGCCGGCAGGTACTTGTTCGGGTCGGTGCTGAACTTGATGGTGGCGCCGGAGTCGACGAAAAGGTTCACGTTGCTCAGGAGCTGGATCGCCCCCGTCGAGTACGTGCCGGACGGGACGACGACCCGCCCACCGCCCGCCGCGCTGCACGCCGTGACCGCCTTCTTGAAGGCAGCCGTGCAATCGGTTTTGCCGTCGCCCTTGGCGCCGTAGTCGGTGACCCGGAAGTCCTTGGCGGGAAAGGTCGGCGGGATGATCCGGGCGAGAATCGCCGGCACCTCGTCCCACGGACCGGTGGCCGCTGCCTGGGGTGCTACCAGGGGTTCCTCGTCGGCCCAGGCCAGCCCGGCACCGACTCCGGTCGCCACGGCGCCGCCCGCCACCAGGCTGGCGACCTTGAAGAAATCGCGCCGGGAACGCTGTCGCGCCATGTCAGGTGGGCCCTCCTCCGACGTCTGGGAGAAAACGTTTGCAGACCGCAGACTTACATTCCCATCAATGCCAGGTCAACGAAGTGCCGGCATCTCGACGGCACAATTCCGCGCTGCGGATCCTCCGACGTATGCGAAAGTGGCGCGTCCGAGACCTGAACGTTGCGTGGTCGGCGCATCGTGGAGTGGTGCGTACGGCACAGCGGGGCGATCACGAGCACGCTGACCAGCGGTCCTGGGGTTCGAGCGGGCTCCAGCGTGGCGACCCCACCGAGATCGGTAGATACCGGATCGTCCGCCGGATCGGTGCCGGCGGCATGGGTACCGTCTTCCTGGCGCTGGACCGGCAGCGACGGCCCGTCGCGCTGAAGGTCCTGCATCCCCACCTGCGCGCGGACGCGCTGTTCCGGGAGCGTTTCGCGAGCGAGGTCGCCGCCGCCGCGCGGGTCGCCGGGTTCGGCACCGCGCGGGTCCTCGACGCCGACCCGCACGGCCGGGTGCCGTTCCTGGTCACCGAGTACGTCGAGGGCAAGTCGCTGCACGACCGGGTGGCCCAGGACGGCCCGCTCACCCCGGCGGACGCCCGCGCGCTCGCGGTCGGCGTCGCCGCGGCGCTCACCGCCATCCATGGCGCCGGGGTCGTGCACCGGGACCTGAAGCCGCGCAACGTGATGCTGTCGCCGGTCGGCCCGAAGGTCATCGACTTCGGCATCGCGGGCGCGATCGGCCCGGTCACCACGGCGTCCCCGAGCTTCGGTACCCCTGGCTGGGTCGCCCCGGAGCAGCTCGCCGGGCAGCCCGGCGGCCCACCGGCCGACGTGTACGCCTGGGGCCTGCTCGTGGCGTGGGCCGCGACCGGGCGGCATCCGCTGCTCGATCACGCGCCGGACTTCAGCGGCGTCGCGTCGGACCTGTTACCGGTCGTCGCGGCCGCGCTCGCGCCCGACCCGGCCGCCCGGCCGTCCGCCCGGGACCTGGTGCTGGCGCTGTGCGGGCCGCCGGCGGGCACCGGCTGGCCGCTGGGCGCGACACCGGCACCCGGCGCGACCGCGACGCCCGGCGGGACAGCGACGCCGCCATCGGGGAGCACCCGGCTGGCACCGGCGACGCCGACCCGCCGGATGCCGGCCCCCACGAAGCTGCTCCCGTCAGATCCCTCCCGCGCCGCCACCAGCGGCCGGCCCGGACCAGCTGGGGGCCGGCCCGGACCAGCTGGGGGCCGGCCCGGACCAGCTGGGGGCCGGCCCGGACCAGCTGGGGGGCGGTCCGGGCCAGCTGGGGGGCGGCCCGGGCCCAGCGCAAGGCCGGCTGGCAGGCGGCCAAGAGCCCCGAGAGCCCGGCGGCGGCGTCCGCGATTCCGGGGCCTGGTCACCCTTGCGGTGATCGCCGTCCTGCTGATCGGCGGCTGGCAGCTCGCCAGCCGGCGCGGCACGCCCGGCGGCGTCCAGGGTGCCACCGCGGCCGGCCCGACCGGCCCCGCCGAGGTACAGACCAAGGCCCCCGCGAAGCCGCCCGCCGACAACGGCCACGGTAAGGACGGGATCACCCGTGACGGCGGCCTGGCCTTTACCCTGACCGCCATGCACTGCGGAGACACCGACGTCGGCGACTGGCCGGTTCGCAAGCACGCCAAGGGCCAGTTCTGCCTGCTGGACGTGAAGGTCACCAACATCGGCAAGCGCACCGGCTGGGTGTTCATGGGCAGCCAGCGGCTGGTCGACGACACCGGCAAGGAGTACCCGGCCGACGAGTGGGCGTGGGTGTACTACCCGGGTTCGCGGGTGTTCACCTCGACCCTCGACCCGGACCGCACGGTCACCGGCACCCTGGTCTTCGACACCCCGCCGGACACGCACTTCACCAAGCTGGTCGTCCACGACACGCCACTGAGCGCCGGCACCGCGCTGCCGCTGCGGTGACGCCCGTGCTGCCACCGGACAACCACGTACACACCGAATGGTCCTGGGACACCACCGCCGGCTCGATGGAGCGCACCTGCGCCCGGGCGGTCGAGCTGGGCCTGCCGTCCGTCGCGTTCACCGAGCACGTGGAGCTGACCAGGTGGGTGGTCACCCCCGCGACCGGCCACACGCTGCCGGAGAATCTCAAGGCCTGGATCAAACCCGAGGGGGTACTGGCAGCGCCCGCCCTCGACGTGACCGGTTACCTGGAGTGCGTCGAGCGGTGCCGGGACAGGTTTCCGCAGTTGCGCATCCTGTCCGGCGCCGAGCTGGGCGAGCCGCACTGGCACCGGGAACGGATCGACCACCTGCTCGCCACGGCGGACCTCGACCGGGTACTGGGCTCGGTGCACTCGTACGACGCCGGCGACGACGGGTACCTCATGATCGACGATCTCTACTACATGCGCCCGGCGGACGAGGTGGTGCGCGTCTATCTCGCCGAGGTACTCCGGATGATCGAGACGTCGAGCGTGTTCGCGGTGCTTGCGCATATCGACTACCCGATCCGGTACTGGCCGGCCGACGCCGAGCCGTACACCTCGGAGCGGTTCGAGGAGGAGTACCGGGCCGTGCTGCGCGCGTTGGCCCGCGACGGCCGGGCCCTGGAGGTGAACACCCGGATACCGCTGGACCCGGTGGTCGTGCGGTGGTGGTACGAGGTGGGTGGTTCGGCGGTGAGCTTCGGCAGCGACGCGCACCGGCCCGGCCTGGTCGGCTCGGGGTTCGCGGAGGCAGCCGCCATGGTCAGGGCGGCCGGGTTCCGCCCGGCCGCCGACCCGCACGCCTTCTGGCTCCGCTGAGCCCCGCCCGGCCACGCCGACACCCCGGCCACGCCGACACCCCTGGCACCAAACTTCCCGGAAGTTGTGGCCTCAGGGCCTCGCTATGGCCACTGTTTCCGGGAAATTGTGGCGATCAAGCGGGCTAACCTCGCAGGCCCTCGATGAAGCGGCGGAAGAAGCCGCCCTCGGGCGGCAGTGCCGGGGCCGGTGGCGGGGCGCTGGCCCGCTGCCGGGCGATCGGCTGGTCGTAGTCGGTGCGGGCGATGGCGTCGACCACCTGGCCCTCGTCGAACCCGTCCGATCCCTCGATCATGGGCACGAACCCGACGAGCACGCCGTCGCGCATCACCTGCGCTTCCAGTCCGGCCGTGCCGTCGGTGTCCCAGATCGCCTGCCGGCCGTCGAACAGCACCACGCGCACGCCGTACTGGGCGACGCCGGCCCGCTCCAGGTGCGCGGGCACACCGCGCGCACGCAGCGCGTCCACTACCCGGCGGGCCCGGTTCTCATCCATCGTCACCACGGTAGCCGACGCCCGCGCGGCGACTTGCGCGAAAGTGAACAATCGGTCGCCGTCTGGGCAGCCGGTCCGGTTGTTGAGGTAGCGTCGGGCGGAAGACCACGACCCCGGGGAGCTTATGCCGATCGTCTCGAAGGGTCCTGACGCTTCAGCCACCATTCTGCACGCGGTGGTCGAGGCCGAGGGGTACATCGCCTCGATCTGCTTCAAGACCGGGCCGCCCGCACTGGTCGGTGCGGAGCTGGAGTGGACCGTGCACGACCGCGACGACCCCGAGGCTCCGCTCGACCCGGTGCTCCTGCGCCGGGCGCTCGGACCGCACGCCCCGCCCACCCTCTCCCCCGACAGCCCGCACCAGGCGTTGTCCGGTGGCGGCACGGTGACCGTGGAGCCGGGTGGACAAGTTGAGATCTCGTCAGCACCGGCCGCATCTTTGACCGTGCTGCGGCGCACCGTTGACGGCGACATGGCCCGGCTCATGGGCCTGCTCGGCACCACGGGCCTGCGCCTTGGCAGCACCGGTATCGACCCGTACCGTCCGCCCCGCCGGTTGCTGGAAACCCCCCGCTACGCGGCGATGCAGCGCGCGTTCGACGCGCGCGGCCCGCATGGCCGGACCATGATGTGCAGCACCGCCGGCTTGCAGGTCTGCCTCGACGCCGGCGAGCCGCACCGCGTGGCGGGCCGCTGGGCCGCGGCGCACGCGCTCGGCCCGACCGCTGCTCGCCCTTTTCGCGAACGCCCGCCGGCACGCCGGCCGGGACACCGGCTGGGCGTCCGCCCGGATGCGCGCCTGGCTCGGCATCGACCGGCACCGGACCGGGCCGGTCGGTGCCATTGGTGCCGAGGGCGCCGATCCGGCCACCGCCTGGGCCCGGTACGCGCTCGCCGCGCCGCTGCTGTGCGTACGCCGGGACGGAACGACTGGGACGCCCCACCGGGCGTCACGCTTCGCCGACTGGATCGGCGGGGCGCTGCCCGTACCGCCGACCACCGACGACCTGGACTACCACCTGGGCACGCTGTTCCCGCCGGTACGCCCGCGGGGCTACCTGGAGCTGCGCTACCTGGACGAGCAGCCGGGGCCGGACTGGTTCGCGCCGGTCGCGGTGCTGGCCGCGCTGTTCGGCGGCGACGAAACGCTGGACGCGGCCCGGGAGGCGTGCGAGCCGGTGGCGGACCGCTGGCTGGACGCGGCCGCGGCTGGGCCTCGCCGACCCGGCGCTGGCCAAGGCCGCGGCGCGGCTGCTCGACGTGACGGCTCGGGCACTGCATCAGACCGATCTGTCGGCCACCGCCCGCGAGGCGGTGACCGACCTCGTCGACCGGCGCCTACGAAGCGCCGTGCACGAAAGGGTGAGCGATGACCGCTCGAAACCGAACGGCTGCGCGAACGCGTCGCGGCGGAGCTGGCCCGGACCCGGGCCCGCACCGCGCTGCTGACCGAGGCCGTGGACGACGGCGACCTGATCCGCCAGCACTCGCCGCTGATGTCGCCGCTGGTCTGGGACCTCGCGCACGTCGGCAACCAGGAGGAGCTGTGGCTGGTCCGCGACGTCGGCGGCCGGGAGCCGGTGCGCCAGGACATCGACGAGCTGTACGACGCGTTCAAGCACCCCCGCAGCAGACCGGCCGGCGCTGCCGCTGCTCGGGCCGGCCGAGGCGCGGGCGTACGTGCGTACCGTCCGGGACAAGGTCTTCGACCTGCTGGACGGGGTGCCGTTCGACGGGCCGCCGGCTGGTCGACCGACGGGTTCGCCTTCGGCATGATCGTGCAGCACGAGCAGCAGCACGACGAGACCATGCTCGCCACCCACCAGCTGCGCGTCGGCGCGCCGGTGCTGGACGCGCCGCCGCCGCCCCGGGCCCGGGCGGCGGTCACCGGCGAGGTGCTGGTCCCGGGCGGGCCGTTCACCATGGGCACCGCCACCGAGCCGTGGGCGCTGGACAACGAGCGGCCGGCGCACGAGGTCGACGTGCCGGCGTACTTCATCGACGCCGCCGCCGGTCACCAACGCCGAGTACGCGCGCGTTCATCGCCGACGGCGGCTACGACGAGCCGCGCTGGTGGAGCGAGGCGGGCTGGCGGCACCGGGTCGAGGCCGGGCTCGACCGCGCCGATGCACTGGCGGCGCGACGGCGACGGCTGGGCGTACACGCGGTTCGGCCGCACCGAGCCGGTCGACGCCGGACGAGCCGGTGGTGCACGTCTGCTTCTACGAGGCCGAGGCGTACGCGGCCTGGGCCGGCAAGCGGCTGCCCACCGAGGCGGAGTGGGAGAAGGCGGCCCGCTGCGACCCGGCGACCGGGCGGTCCCGCCGCTACCCGTGGGGCGACGAGGACGCCGACGCCGAGCACGCCAACCTGGGCCAGCGGCACCTGTGCGCCGGCGCCGGTCGGGCGCGTACCCGGCCGGCGCCTCGCCGCTGGGCGTGCACCAGCTCATCGGCGACGTGTGGGAGTGGACCGTCGTCCGACTTCCACGGCTACCCGGGCTTCGCGGCCTTCCCGTACCGGGAGTACTCGGAGGTCTTCTTCGGCGCGACTACAAGGTGCTGCGCGGCGGCTCGTTCGGCACCGACGCGGTCGGCCTGCCGGGGCACGTTCCGCAACTGGGACTACCCGATCCGGCGGCAGATCTTCAGCGGGTTCCGCTGCGCCCGCGACGCCCGATCCGGCGAGCGGCGCGACTGATGTGCCGCCACCTGGCCTACCTCGGGCCGCCGGTCGCCGCTGAGCCGCGCTGCTCATCGACCCGCCGCACTCGCTGCTGCACCAGTCCTGGGCGCCGCGCGACATGCGCGGCGGCGGCACGATCAACGCCGACGGCTTCGGCGTCGGCTGGTACCCGGACGGCTCGGCGACCGCGGTCCGCTACCGGCGGGCACTGCCGATGTGGAGCGACTCGACCTGCCGGACCTGGCCGCCGCGACCAGCTCGTCCGGCGTCGGTGCTGGCCGCGGTCCGCTCCGCCACGGTCGGCATGCCGGTGCTCGAGACGGCCGCCGCGCCGTTCGTCGACGGGCCCTGGCTGTTCAGCCACAACGGCGTGGTCACGCGGCTGGCCGGACTCGATGGTCGAGCTGGCCGACCGGCTGCCGATCCGCGACCTGCTCACCCTCGACGCGCCGACCGACGCGGCGCTGCTGTGGGCGCTGGTGCGGCACCGGCTGCGGGCCGGCGCCACGCCCGCCGACGCGGTGGCGCAGACGGTCGTCGAGGTCGCCGAGGCCGCTCCCGGGTCGCGGCTGAACCTGCTGCTCACCGACGGTCGCACGATCGCGGCCACGACCGCGGGCCACGCGCTGTCCGTGCTGCGCGCCGACGACCGGGTCGGTGCTGGTGGCCTCCGAACCGCTCGACGACGATCCCGGCTGGACGCCGGTGCCGCGAGCGGAACAGCTCGTTGTCGCCACGCCTGCGGCGACGTACGACATCGACCCGATGTGGGGAAGCGCGATGAGCGCGACCGCTGGAGATCTACCTCGATGACGACGACCTGGCCCGCGGCGCTGCGCGACGACGTGCGGGCCGGGTTGACCGCGACGCCGAAGTGGCTGCCACCGAAGTGGTTCTACGACGCGCCGGGGCAGCGAGCTGTTCGAGGAGATCACCCGGCTGCCGGAGTACTACCCGACCCGCGCCGAGCGGGCCGTTCTCGCCGAGCGCGCCGCCGAGATCGCCCGGATCACCGAGGCGAAGACGCTGGTCGAGCTGGGCTCCGGCTCGTCGGAGAAGACCCGGCTGCTGCTCGACGCGCTGCGCCGGGCACGGCACGCTGGCCACGTTCGTGCCGCTGGACGTGTCGGCATCCGCGCTGCGCGAGGCGGCCGCCGCGCTGCGCCGCCGACTACCCGGGGCTGCGGCGTGCACGGCATCGTCGGGGACTTCACCCGGCACCTGCGACCGGCTGCCGGCCGGCGGTACGCCGGCTGGTCGCGTTCCTCGGCGGCACGATCGGCAACCTGCTGCCGGCCGAGCGCGCCGAGTTCCTCGCCGACCCTGCGGGCGGCGCTCGAGCCGGGCGACTGGCTGCTGCTCGGCACCGACCTGGTCAAGGACCCGAGCGGTGCTGGTTCCCGCGTACGACGACGCGGCCGGCGTGACCGCCGAGTTCAACCGGAACGTGCTCCGGGTGATCAACCGGGAGCTGGGCGCCGACTTCGACCCGGAGGCGTTCGACCACGTGGCGCTCTGGGACCCGGAGCACGAGTGGATCGAGATGCGGCTGCGGGCCGGGCGGGCGATGCGGGTACGGGTCCGGAAGCTCGACCTCGACCGTCGACTTCGCGGCCGGCGAGGAGCTGCGTACCGAGATCTCGGCGAAGTTCCGCCGGGACGGGATGGAGCGGGAACTCGGCGCGGCCGGGTTCACGCTGCGCCACTGGTGGACCGACCCGGACGGCCGGTTCGGCGTCTCGCTGTCCCAGGCCTGATCGCGCCACAACTTCCCGGAAACAGTTGCCAAACCAAACCCCGGGGGGCCACAACTTCCGGGAAGTTGTGGCGATCTTGGGGCGCTGAAGCGCTGCCGGGCTTGCCGGGTGGCCATACGCTCGGGCCATGAACGTATGGCTGCTACCCGCGGCGGCCTGGGCGCAGAGCCGCCCGGGCGTACTGGCGGCGGGTGACGAGTTGGCCCGCCGGCGTCCGCGCGGCGGGGTCGGCGGGTTCGGGCTGATCGGTGGCTGCTGCTGCCTCGTCGTCGTGCTCGTCATCGTGCTGATCATCGTGTTGATCAGCCGCCGCCAGAAGCAACCCCCACCCCCGCCCCCGCAGTACCCGCAGTAGCCCTCGCCCCCGTCAGCTCGTCGATCTAGGAAGAATGGTGGGACAAACCGGGTAACCCGGGCACCATTCGTCCTAGATCGACGAGGAGGGGCGTCGGGCTCACACCCGGAACTGGCCGACCACGCGTTGCAGGTCTTCGGACATCTGGGCTAGTTCGTGGGCGGCCCGCTGCGCCTCGGTCACGCCCGAGTTGGTCGACTGCGCGGCCGTCGCGACACCGGTGATGTTCTGCGCGATCTCCCCGGAACCGGTGGCCGCCTCGGACACGCTCCGCCCGATCTCGCTGGTCGTCGCGGTCTGCTCCTCCACGGCGGAGGCGATGGTCGCCGAGTACCCGTTGATCTTTTCGATGATCTCGGCGATCTGCCGGATCGCCTCGACCGCGTCTCCGGTGTCGTCCTGGATCGCCTGGATCCGGCTTGAGATGTCCTCGGTCGCCTTGGCCGTTGCCTGCGCGAGATCCTTGACCTCGCTCGCGACCACCGCGAAGCCCTTGCCTGCTTCGCCCGCCCGGGCCGCCTCGATGGTCGCGTTCAGCGCGAGCAGGTTGGTCTGCTCGGCGATCGACGTGATCAGTTTGATCACGTTACCCACCTCGGCGCTGGACTGGCCGAGCTTCGACACGGTCTGGTTGGCCTGCTCGGCCACCTGTACGGCGCTCTGGGCGACGTGCGCGGCGTCGTTGGCGCTGGTGGCGATCTCGCGGATCGACGCGGTCATCTCCTCGGTACCCGCCGAGACCGTCTCCACGTTGCGGGAGACCTGCTCGGCGGCGGCCGACACGGTTTCCGCGCGCGAGCTGGTCTGCTCGGCGCTGCCGGCGATCTGCTGGCTGACCGCGGACAGTTCGGTCGCGGCGCCGGCCAGGGTCTGGCTGTTCGAAGCGAGCTGGCCGATGGTCTCGCGCAGCCGGATCGTGGCGGTGTCCAGGCCGCTGGCCATCTGACCGATCTCGTCGCGGCCGGACACGCCGGCCGACCGGGTCAGGTCTCCGGTCGCGATGCCGTCGACCACGTGCGACACCCGGCCCAGCGCGAACACGATCTTGCGGGCGACGAAGAGGCCGAAGGCGGTCGCCAGGATCAGACCGATGATCAGGAAGGTGATCGTCGTGGTACGGGCGCTGTCGTAGGTGGCGGTCGCCTCTTTCGCCCTCCGGTGCGCGTCCTGCTGCTCGGCGTCGACCAGCTGGGCGACGAGCCCGGCGGCCTTGCTGAACTCCGGTCCGGTCGTGGTGTCGCGGATCCGCTCGACGGCAGCGAAGTCGTTGCGCCGCCCGGCGGTGATCAACTGCTGCCGGTCCTGCCGGTAGTCCGACCAGGCGGCGCGGAACTGGCTCAGCATGGCGGGCGCGACCGACTCCTTCTCGTACACGGTGATCTTCTTGTCGAAGATCGCGTCGTCGTTCCTGGCCGCCTGTTCGTACTTGTCCATGTTCGCGACACTCTGCGACACGACCATGTCCAGCGTGTCCGCGCGGGTCTGGCGCATCGTGGTCGCGAGTTCCTGCACGTGCTCCATCGGCAGGACGCCGCTGTCGTACAGGTCGGTCGCCTTGCCGTTCAGCGTCGACATGCGGCTGAGCGACAAGATGCCGACGCCGCTCGCGGTGATCGCGAGCACCGCGATGATCAGCAGGATCTTCGTATTCATCGGCCGATCGGCGATCCACTGGCCGAACCCGTTCCGTCCCGACATCAGTCCCCCGTCCCGTGTTCGGCGGCCAATCGGGGAGAAGCCGCCGTCCGAATCCATCAGACCGCAGGGATGGGGGTTGCGGGACGGTTATTCGTATTCTGGGCCGAAACTTCCGACATTTACTTGACTCAGCCCGGTGCCGAGTCGTCGGTCTGCATGACGCCGAACAGGTTGCCGTCCGGGTCGGCCAGGTACGCGAGCCAGCCGACGCCCTGCACCGGCATCCGTGGCACCCGGATCTCGCCGCCGTATTTGAGCGCCGTCTCGATGGTCGCGTCGAGGTCGTCGACGTCGACGGTCGCCACGAACGCGTTGACCGCGGCGCCGAGCGTGGGCGCCGCGCCTTCCCGGGGCAGCAGGCCACCGTTGATGCCCGGCGTCCCGTCTTCTCCGGTGAAGATCATCCAGTACGGCTGCTCGCCCCACCGCTGGAACGCCCAGCCGAAGACCTGCTCGTAGAACTCACGCGACCGTTCCGGGTCGTTGGCGTGGATCTCGAAGTGAACGGGCCGGCCCATTTCCGCCTCCGCTGATGATGACGAATCTCATCATTCTGGCCCTCCCATCGGACAAAGGCGATGGCCCGAACGCGTAGCTGTCTAACCTTGGCGCATGTCGAACCTTCCTGGCCCGGCCGAGCCGAGCGTCGGCCTGGCCGGGCGGGAGTCCGAGGTGTTCCGCCTGGGCGCGGCCTGGGGTGCGGCGGCTCGCGGCCGGCCGGCGCTGATGCTGCTCGCCGGCGCCGCCGGGATCGGCAAGACCCGGCTGGCCGCGGAGGCGGTCCGGCTGGCCGGCAAGACCGGCGGCACGGTACTGGCCGCACGCTGCTACGAGTCGGAGATCTCGCTGTTCGCGCAGCCGGTCGTGGAGGCGATCGGGGCGCACGCCGCGCACCAGGCGCCGGCGGTGCTGCGCCAGCTCGCCGGGGATCGGCTCGGGACGCTGGCCGCGCTGGTGCCGCAGGTCGGGGCGGTACTCGGCCCCGGTCTGCGGCACCAGGCGGTCCAGGCGCCTGGAAGGCGCAGCCCGGCCCGGGTCGACGGGGCGCCGGCGGACGCGGTCACCGGGGTGCTGTCCGCCATGGCGGCCCGGGAACCGGTCCTCCTCGTCGTCGACGACCTCCAGTACGCCGGTCGGGCCACGGTCGAGGTCCTGAAACGGATGGCGGCCGGCACCGGTACCCGACTGCTTGTCGTCGCGACGGTGCGCCCTGCGGAGGGTGCCGCTGCCCTCGAAGCGCTCGCCGGCGTCGCGACCCGGCTCGACCTGGGACCGCTGCCGGCCGGGGCCGTGCGGCGGCTCGCCACGGACGCCGGTCGGGCCGGCGTCGCCGACCGGATCGTCGAGCTGACCCGGGGGCACCCGATGTACGTGGCGGAGGCGCTGGACAGCCCGGACCTTCCGCCGTCGCTCGCCGACGCGGTCCTCGGCCGGATCCGGCGTGCCGGCGAACCGACCGGGACGATGCTGCGGGCCGCGGCGGTGCTCGGGACGTCGGTCGATCCGGCCACCCTCGCCCGTCTGATGGACCGGCCGTTGCCGGCGATCGCCCGGTGCTGCGAGGTCGCCCTGTCGGCCGGACTGCTGGCGGCGACCGGCCGGCGCTACGAGTTCGCGGGCGGTACGGTCCGCGAGATCCTGTACGAGTCCACGCCGCACGAGGTCCGGACCGGGTACCACCGGCGTGCGGCCGACCTGCTCGGCGATCGCCCGGAGGCGCTCGCGGCGCACGCGGCGGCCGGTGGCGACTGGGCCCGGGCGGAGCGGGCGTGGCGGCGCGCGGCTGATGACGCGACCCGCCGGGGCGCGCACGCAGACGCCGAGGACCTGCGCGGCCGCGCCGAGAAGGCGGCCGCCCGCGCTCAACCGGCCGGGCCCTCCTTGCCGGCCCGGTAGGTGTTCCAGTGCTCGATCAGGAGCGCCATCTCCTTCTGGATGAACTCGAAGAACTCGACGCTCTCCGCCAGCCGGGCGCCGGCCGGGGTGTCGGGGCCGAGCAGGTCGGCGCCTTCCCGGAGGGTCTCGGTCCAGCGGGCCATCAACCGGTCCCGGCCGGTGATCGATTTGTACCAGATGTCATCCTCGACCCGGTAATGGTCCCGGCGGGAGCCCGGCTCCCGCTCGCGCCTGACCAGGTCGAGCTGTTCGAGATAGCGAACCCCGCCGGAGATCGCGGCCGGGCTGGCCTGAAGTTGGTCGGCCAGCTCGGCGGCGGTGAGCCGGCCGGAATCGGTGACCGCGATGGCCACGAAGATCCGCGAGGCGATGCGCGGCATGCCGGCCGCGACATGCACCTCCGCGAACCGCTCGACGAACTTTGCCACGGCGGCCGGATCGCGGTGCGGAGTCGACGCTTCGGCCACGCGGGGCTCCTTACGGTGGGAGGATCTGGTGGCGCAGTTTACACACTTTCCAAGCTTCAGTAATTTGTGAACGTAGTGTAGCTTGCGAAGCATGACTAACGCCATCTCGGTGTCCGGCCTCCACAAGTCATTCGGCCGGACCCACGCGCTGAACGGTCTCGATCTGACCGTCAGCACCGGCGAGGTGCACGGCTTCCTCGGCCCGAACGGGGCCGGGAAGTCCACCACCATCCGGGTACTCCTGGGGCTGCTCCGCGCCGACGCCGGCACCGCCCGGCTGCTCGGCGGCGACCCGTGGCGGGACACCGCCGAACTGCACCGCCGCCTCGCGTACGTGCCCGGCGACGTGACGCTGTGGCCGAACCTGTCCGGCGGCGAGGTGATCGACCTGCTCGGCCGGCTGCGCGGCGGGCTCGACCAGAAGCGCCGGGCCAGCCTGCTGGAACGCTTCGACCTCGACCCGACCAAGAAAGGCCGGACGTATTCGAAGGGCAACCGCCAGAAGGTGGCCCTCGTCGCCGCGCTCGCCTCCGACGTGGAGCTGCTCATCCTCGACGAGCCCACCTCCGGCCTGGATCCGCTGATGGAGGCGGTGTTCCGGGAGTGCATCGACGAGGAGCGCGACAACGGCCGCACGGTCCTGCTGTCCAGCCACATCCTCGCCGAGGTCGAGGCGCTGTGCGACCGGGTCAGCATCATCCGGGACGGCCGGACGGTCGACACCGGCACGCTGTCCGAGCTGCGTCACCTCACCCGCACCTCGATCACGGCCGAGCTGGCGACGCCGCCCACCGGCCTGTCCGACCTGGCCGGCGTGCACGACCTCGTCGAGGAGGGCGCCCGGGTCAGGTTCGACGTCGACAACGACGACCTCGACACCGCCCTGCGCCACCTCACGACGTTCGGCGTGCGCTCGCTGACCAGCCAGCCGCCGACGCTGGAGGAGCTGTTCCTGCGCCACTACGAGGGTGCGTCATGAGCCCGTTCCGGGGTACGCGTGCCCTGATCCGCCTGGCACTGCGTCTCGACCGGGTGCGGTTGCCCGTCTGGGTACTGATCATCGCGCTCATGCCGGCCGCGACCGCGGCGCAGTACACCAGCCTGTACCCGACCGACGAGTCGCTCCAGCAGGTCAAGGGCGTCATCGACAACCCGTCGCTGGTGGCCCTGAGCGGGCCGCTGTTCGGGGTATCCATCGGCGGCCTCACCACCTGGAAGATCGGCATCACCGAGTTCATCCTGATCGCCCTCATGAACCTGCTGACGATCGTCCGGCACACCCGGACCGAGGAGGAGACCGGGCGGTCCGAGCTGATCGCGGCCGGCGTGGTCGGGCGGTACGCGCCGCTCACCGCCGCCCTGCTGACCACCACGCTGGCCAACATCGCCGTCGTGGTCGTGACCACGCTCGGTCTGATCGGCACCAAACTGCCAGCCAGTGGCGCGTTCGCGCTGGCGCTGTCGATCGGTTTCACCGGCGTGCTGTTCGCGGCGGTGGCGGCCCTGGCGGCCCAGCTCACCGAGAGCGCCCGGGCCGCGATCGGCATCTCGGCCGCCGTCCTGGGCGTGGCGTACCTGCTGCGTGCGCTCGGCGATTCCGGGCCGACGTGGGTGAGCTGGCTGTCCCCGATCGGTTGGGCGATGCGGATCGAGCCGTTCGCGGCGAACCGGTGGTGGGTGCTCGCCCTGATCGTGGCGCTGACGGCGGCGTTCACCGGGGTGGCGTACCGCCTGGCCGGCCGCCGGGACCTGGGCGCGGGACTGCTGCCGCAGCGGCCCGGCCCGGCTCAGGGGGCGCCCGGGCTGCGCAGCACGTTCGCGCTGGCCTGGCGGCTGCAGCGCGGCATCCTGACCGGCTGGGTGGTCGCCATGCTGCTCTCCGGCGCGGTGCTCGGTGGCGCCGCGGCGGGTATCGGCAAGGCGCACCTCACCAACCAGAATATGATCGACATGCTGGACCGGCTGGGCGGCCACAAGGGAGTCGTGGACGCCTACCTGGCGGCCGTGTTCGGCATCGTCGGCCTGGTCGCGGCCGCGTACACGGTGCAGGCCACGCTGCGGCTGCGCGGCGAGGAGACGAGCGGGCGGGTGGAGCCGCTGCTCGCGACCCCGGCCGGGCGGATCCGCTGGGCGCTCAGCCACCTGGTGTTCGCGTTCGTCGGTACGGCCGTGCTCCTGTTCGCGGCCGGTCTCGGCGGTGGCCTGGCGTACGGCTCCCAGGTGCACGACATCGGCGGTCAGGTGTCCCGGCTGCTCGGCGCTTCGCTGGTACAGCTGCCGGCCGCGTGGGTGTTCGCCGGGTTCGGGGCGGCCCTGTTCGGCCTGCTGCCCCGGTTGTCGTCGTTCGCCTGGGCCGCCCTGGTCGTCTGCCTCCTGGTGTTCGACCTGGGCGTACTGCTGAAGGTCAGCCAGCGGGTGGTGGACGTCTCGCCGTTCGCCCACGTGCCGAAGCTGCCCGGCGGCGCGGTCACCGCCACTCCCCTGGTGTGGCTGACGGTCGTGGCGGGGGCGCTGACGATCGCCGGCCTGACCGGTTTCCGCCGCCGCGACGTCGGCTGAGCCGGCACGATCGGCTTGATCGGCTTGATCGGCTTGATCGGCACAACTTCCCGGAAATAGTGGCCAAACAGTCCGCCGGAGGCCACAACTTCCGGGAAGTTGTGCCGATCATGGTGCCAGCTCGTAGCGGTAGATGTTGGTGTCCCGTAGCTGGAAGCCGAGCCGAAGGTACAGCCGGTTGGCGGCCTCCCTGGACGGGCGCGACGTCAGCTCGACCGACCGGGCGCCACGCCGCCGGGCCAGCTCGACGGCGGCGTTGGTGAGGGCCGCGCCGACCCCCCGCCCGCGGGCCGCCGAATCGACCACCACGTCCTCGACGTGCGCGCGTACCCCGGTCAGCAGCGCGACGACGACCAGCGTGAGCGTGCCGACGATGGCACCACCCGAGCGCGCGACCAGCACGGTGTTCGCCGGGCCGGTGACGACCCGGTGCAGGCCGGCCCGGTCGACCGGGCCGGCCGACGTGGACAGCTGCGGCAGCAGGCGCGCGAACGCGTCCACCGCCTCATCGGTCACCTCGGCCAGTACCGCGATCTCGACGTCCATCCGGCGACAGTACCGAGGCCCGTAACCGGCCGCGGATGTCACTCGTTGGAGGGACGTAAGCCCTCCCCTCAGACGGCAGGACGAGACGGCACCGTGGCATCGACACCAGCCCCCGCCGTGCGTCGGATCCGCGTCCACGCGGCGCGAGCGACGCGGCTGCTCGCCGCCGGCGCGAAGAATCTGACGGTACGAGCCGCCATCCTTCCCGGGCTGGCCACCGGGACGGCCGCCGTCCTGCTCGCCCTCGGGCTGATCGGCAGCCTGCGTGTCGCCGCCGCGGTCACCCTGGCCGTCGCCGCGTCCACCGCGGCGCACGCCAGCCGGCTGATCCGGCTGGCGCTGTCCATCCACGGCAGCCAGCACCGGTTCGGCCCCTGCCGGGGCGCCGGCTTCCTCGGCATGGGTGTCCTGGTCGGCGGCGTGACCGTGGTCGGCCTGGCCGGCGTCGACCCGGCGTCGCCCACGGTCCGGATCGGCGGGCTGCTCGCCACCACCACGATGTACCTGCTGGGCCTGCTCCTGCTGCCCGGCGCGGCGGTCACCGTGGCGACCCGGCTGCGCCGGCTGCTGGACGGCGCCGCCGTCGGCACCGCCCTGTTCTACACAGCCTGGCTCGTCTTCATCCCGGTGGACGGCACCCGGGCCGGCCTGGCCCTGACCGCCGGGCTGGTGGCCTGCGCGGCGATGGCCGTCGCGCTGATCACCGGCCTGCGCGCGGTCCGGTACCGGCCGGCCGCCGTCGCCTGTAGCGGCGGCGCGGTGCTCGCCATCGCCGGTCTCGCCGGGCTGGTCGTCACGCCACCGCCGGCCAGTCCGGCCACGTTCTGGTGGCTGGCTGCCGTCGCGGTCGTCGCCGGGCCGGCGCTGACCGCCGCCGGCGCCCGGCGCACCGGCACCACCGACCCCGATCCGGCGGCGGCCGACGGCTCCTTCGCCGGGTACCCGCTGCTGGCCCTGCCGGTCGGCGCGGCCCTGGTCGCGACCGTGTACGTGCTGATCACCATCGGCTCGCTCGACCGCACGTCGATCGCGATCGCCGCGGTCGCGGTCGCCGCCGTGGCGTGCCGCGAGGCCCTCGCCGCCCTCGACGTCCGGCGGTACGCGTTCCGCCTGGCCAGCCAGGAGGCGCACTTCCGGTCCCTGGTCGCCGGGTCGAGCGACGTCACCGCCATGCTCGACAGCGACCTGGTCGTCCGGTGGCTGTCGCCGGCCGCGGCCCGCCAGTTCGCACTGTCCGAACAGGACGTCGTCGGCCGTCCGTTCACCGCGCTGGTACACCCGGAAGACGTCGCCTGCGTCGTGGAGTGGCTGACGTCGGCGGATGCGCTCGGTGCGACCAGTCACCCGGCGCTGGTCGAGGCCCGGCTGCGGGACGGGTACGGGCGGTGGCGGGAGACCGAGTCGACGGTCAGCGACCAGCGCGCGACGCCCGAGGTCGCGGCCCTGGTGGTGCACATCCGCGACATCGGCGACCGGCGTGAGGTGGAACGCGCGCTGCGCCAGCTCGCCGTCACCGACCAGCTCACCGGCCTGCCCAACCGGCGGGAGCTGCTCCGGGCGGTGGCCGCCGGCCAGGCGATACCGGAGCCGGCCGGGCACGTCCTGATTCTCGACCTGGACGGGCTGGCCGGGGTCGGTGACGTCCGCGGGCACGAGCTGACCGACGCGGTGCTCATCGAGGTCGCGCGGCGGCTGCGGGCCGGCGTCGAACCGGCGGACCTGCCCGCCCGGGTGGCCGGCGACCAGTTCGCGGTGCTGACCCCGCTGGGCGCGGTCCGGTCGTTCGCGCTGGCGACCCGGCTGGTGACGATGCTGACCGGGCCGTACCGGCTGCCCGGCGCCACCGTGCACCTGTCGGCCACCGCGGGGCTGGCCCCGCTGGCCGGCGCCGGCTCGGTCGACGACGTGCTGCGCCGGGCCGACCTCGCCCTGGTACGAGCGAAGCGGTCCGGCCGTGGTCGGGTCGAGTGGTACGACGAGTCGATGGAGGCGGCGCTGTTGCGGAACACGGCTCTCGAACAGGGCTTGCCCGGCGTGGTCGAGCGGGGCGAGCTGGATCTGGTGTACCAGCCGGTCATCGAGCTGGCCTACCAGCATCCGGTCGGCGCCGAGGCATTGCTGCGCTGGCGGCACCCGAAGCTGGGCACCGTCTCGCCGACCGAGCTGATCCCGATCGCCGAGGATCTCGGTCTGGCCGACGGGATCGGCGCGTGGGTCCTGCACCGGGCCTGCCGCCAGCTGTCCTCGTGGCGGCGCGAGGGCTGGGACCTGTGGCTGTCGGTGAACGTGTCGCCCCGCCAGTTGCTGTCCCCCGGCTTCGTGCCGGGGCTGCGGGACGCCCTGGACACCCACCTCATCACGCCGGAGAGCCTGCTGCTGGAGGTGAGCGAGCGGGGGTTCGGGGCCGCGCAGTTGCACGTCGACGGGGACGACGGGCTGGCCGCGGCGCTCACCCGGGTGCACGCGCTTGGCGTGCGCACCGCCATCGACCACTTCGGCACCGGCCCCACGTCGCTCGCGCACCTGCGCCGGATGGCGGTCGACGTGCTCAAGGTGGACCGGTCGCTGTTCGCCGAGCCGGCGGGGCAGGGCGGGCCGGCGGCTCCGATCATGGACGTGGTCATGGGGCTCGCCGACCGGCTGGGGTTGCAGGTCATCGCGTCCGGCCTGGAGGCGGAGTCGCATGTGGACGCCGTCCGCACCGCCGGCTGCCGCTTCGGCCAGGGCCATCTCTTCGCGATGCCGACCCCGGCCGAGCACCTCGAGGCGTACCTCACCGATCACCGGTCGCCGTCGTTCTAAAAGTTATCCATTTATCTGTTCAGATGCGTGCCGGCCGGCATTAGTTTGCTGGCATGCGTTCGCGAGAAATTCTCACGGTACTCGGACTGACCGTCGCCGTGACGGTTGGCGTCCACAGTGGACCCGCGTACGCCGACGAGCCACGGCAGTCGCACACCACCGTGGTCGGCGTGCACAACACGTACCAGAAAGCCACCTTCCCGTACCTCGCCGACGCGCTCGACTCCGGTGCCGGGCTGATCGAGCTGGACGTGTGGGCCGACTCGTGGACCCGGCGCTGGCGGGTCAACCACGAGATCGTCGGCCAGGACAACAACTGCACGGCGGGGGCCTTGAGGACGGGTACCCGCAACCAGGACCTCCCCGGGTGCCTCACGAACATCCGGGCCTGGCACGACGCGCACCCCGGCCACCGGCCGCTGATCGTGAAGGTCGAGCTGAAGGCCGGCTTCGACAGCCGGGTGGGCCTCGGGCCGGCCGACTTCGACCGGCTGCTCGCGGCGAAGCTGGGCGACGCCGTGTACCGGCCGGCGGACCTGCTCGGCGGGTACCCGACGCTGGACGCGGCGGCACTGGCGGACCACTGGCCGACCCGGTCGGCGCTGGCCGGGAAGATCCTCATCGAGCTGATCCCGGGCACCTTCGAGCGCGGGAACCCGTTCGACCACCTGTGGACCGACACCGAGTACGCGCAGTACCTCCGTGATCTCGCGGTGGGCGGGGCGATCGGGTCGGCGCGGTCGTTCCCCGCGGTACTGGACGCGGCGGCCGGCGACCCGCGCGACCGGTACCCGGACCCGACGATCCGCCCGTGGTTCGTGTTCTTCGACGGCTCGGCCAGCGCGTACGTGGGCGGCGGCATCGACCCGGCCTGGTACGACAGCCGGCACTACGAGCTGATCATGACGGATGCCGCGTCGGTCGCGCCGCCGCTGGACGCCACGAATCCGAACCCGGCCGACGCGGCGGCGAGGGTAGCGCTACTGGCGAGGGCGCACGCCAGCGTGGTGTCAACGGACTGGTCCCGCCTACCGGCGGTCCTGGCGACGGTCCTCCCCCGCGGCTGACCGCTCGGGGTTTCTCGTCGATCTAGGACGAATGGTGCCCGTGGTGCCCGGTTTGGGGCACCATTCGTCCTAGATCGACGAGTTATGGGCGGCGGAGGACCGCGCCGGGGAGGGCTCCCGTGGGGCTGCCGTCCGCGATGACCGCGACGCCGTTGACGTACACGTACGGGATGCCGGTGCACTGCTGTCGCGGGTTCTCGTACGTGGCCGTGTCGGCCACCGTCGACGGGTCGAACAGGACGAGGTCGGCGGCGTACCCCGGCTCGATCAGCCCCCGGTCGGCGAGCCCGAGCCGGCGGGCGGCCCGGCCGGTCATCCGCGCCACACACTCCTCCAGCGTCAGGATGCCCAGCTCGCGGACGTATCGGCCGAGATAGCGCGGGAACGTCCCCCACGCGCGCGGGTGCGGCTTCGCCCCGACCAGCAGGCCGTCGCTGCCGATCAGGTGGCCCGGGTACGCCATGATCGCGCGGACGTTCTCCTCGTTCCCGACGTGGTGGACGATCGTGGCGCCCAGCCGGTCGGCGACCAGCAGCTCGACATAGTCCGCGAACGACCCGACCCGGGTGCCGACCCGACCGGCGAGCGCGGTCTCGCGTACCCCCGCGATCTCGATCGTGGCCCAGTCCACCGGGACGCCGTGGTTACCGTCCGGCCCGCGCTCCTCCATGTCGACCCGGATCCGCTCGCGTTCTCCGGGGGCGGCCAGCCGGGCCAGCGTCGCGTCCGGCCCGCCCGCCGCGGCCCAGCTCGGCAGCAGCGCGGCGAGCGTCGTGGACCCGGGCAGATAGGGATAGGTGTCCAGGGTCACCGGCCCGTCGAGCAGCGCCAGCAGGTCGGCGGCCCGGCCGGCGTTGACCGGGAAGTTCATCGTCGCGTGGGCCAGGTGCAGCGGGCAGCCGGAGCGCCGGGACACGTCCAGCATCTCCGCGTACGCGTCGAGCGCACCCGCCCCGTACGAGCGGTGGTGCACGTCGAAGAAGCCGCCGTGCGCGGCCACGACCCGGCACAGCTCGACGAGTTCGGCGGTGTCCGCGTACATCCCGGGGGTGTAGCCGAGCCCGGCGGACAGGCCGAACGCGCCCTCGGCGAGGCCGGTCGCGACCAGCGACCGCATCCGGTCCAGCTCGGCCGGCGTCGGCGGGCGCGGCTCCCAGCCGAGGACGAGCGCCCGGACGTTCCCGTGCGGGACGAGATAGCACGCGTTGACCGCGATCCCGGCGCTCGCCAGCCGGTCGAGGTACCCACCCACCGACCGCCAGTTCCAGTCGAAGCCGGCCGGATCGCCGTGCCAGCCGGCGATCTGCCGCCGGATCGCGTCCAGGGTGCCGTCGGAGACCGGCGCGTACGACAGGCCGTCCTGGCCGAGCACCTCGCACGTCACGCCCTGGCTGACCTTGGCCAGGTGCCCGGGCTCGGTGAGCAGCGCCAGGTCGGAGTGGGCGTGCATGTCGACGAAGCCGGGGGCGAGGACGAGGCCGGTCGCGTCGATGACCGGCCGGCCGGGCAGCCGGTCGCCGATCGCGGCGATCCGTCCCCCGGTGACGGCCACGTCACTCCGGTACGCCGGCCCGCCGGTGCCGTCGACGACGGTCGCGTTCCGGAAAACGGTCACGGACGGCCCAGGTGCCCGGCAGGGGGCGTGGAGACCCGGCAGGGCGGGCCCGCCCGCTGCGGCACGCCGGCCTCCACCATCTCACCGGGCACCTGGGAGCTCCGCCGCCGGTTTGATCTGCGCCGACCGGAGGTCCAGGCGCCCGGCAGGCCCAGCCGCCGGTTTGATCGCCGACCGGAGGCCCAGGCGCCCGGAAGGCCCAGCCGCCGGTTTGATCGCCGACCGGAGGTCCAGGCGCCTGGAAGGCCCAGCGTTCACCGTGCGGTCCAGCCGCCGTCGACAAGCAGGGTCGTCCCCGTGATCAGCGAGGCCGCCGGGGACGCGAGGAAGATCACCGCGCCGGTGACGTCGACCGGCTCGCCGATCCGGTGCAGCCCGGCGATCCGCTCGACCACGTCCGCCCGGAACTCCGGATCGGCCAGGTCGGCCTCGGTGCCCGGGGTGCGGATGAAGGTCGGCGCGACCGCGTTGACCGTGATCCCCAGCGCGCCCCACTCCACCGCGAGGCACTTGGTCAGATGCGACACGGCCGCCTTGCTCGCGCAGTAAATCGCCTCGGTGGGCAGTGCCACGAACCCGGCCTGCGAGCTGAGGTTTACGATCCGCCCGTGGCGCTGGGCCATCATCACCCGCGCGGCCGCCTGGCTGGCGAAGAAGAGGCCCTTCACGTTGACGTCGAAGGTCAGGTCGAAGTCGGCCTCGGTGACCAGCTCGGCCGGGTTGGCCGGGCCGAGGCCGGCGTTGTTGACCAGGATGTCGAGCCGGCCGAACGTCGACACCGCCGCGGACACCGCCGCGTTGATCTGACCGGGAGCACGCACGTCCATCGGCACGGCGATCGCCTTGTGGCCCATCGCGACGATCTCGTCGACCAGGTCGTCGGCCGTGCCGGGCGCGCGCAGGCCGAGGACGACGTCCGCGCCGGCATGCGCGAGCGCGAGCGCGATCTCCCGGCCGAGGCCACGGGCGGCGCCGGTGACAAGGGCGACCTGCCCGTCGAGGTCGAACCGCGGAAATGCCGACATGCCGATCTCCATTTTGACGCTTAACGTTTAGCGCTCAACGTTAAGCGTTGTAGCCTGTGCCCGTCGACGGCGTCAAGACAACGGTCCGGAGGTGCACCCTGGTCCGCCTGAAGAGCACCACCCTGCGGGACGTCGCCGATCAGTCGGGTGTATCGATCACGACGGTCTCCCGGATCCTCAACAACCGCGAGAGCGGGGTGCCGATCCGGGAGGAAACCCGCCAGCGGGTGCTCACGGCGGCCAAGACCCTCGGGTACCGGCCGAACCTGCTCGCCCGTGGCCTGCGCGGCAGCCGGAGTTCACTGCTCGGGGTGATCGCGCGGGACGTGTCCGACCCGTTCCACATCCAGATCCTGCGCGGCGTGAACGAGGTGTCCCGGACCCGTGGGTACCGGTTGTTCCTCGGGCATGTCGACTACCGCCCCGAGGAGGCGGTCGCGTACGGGTCGATGTTCGAGGACTCGCACGCCGACGGGATCGTCGTGATCGGCGACCTGGAAGGCGGCGACGCGGCGCTCGACGTACTGGCCGAGCGGCACCGCTTCGTCGTGGGGGTCACCGACCGGACCAGCCGCCGCCAGGTCCCGGGCGTCTACGCCGACAGCGCCGCCGGCAGCCGACTGGCCCTCGACCACCTGTGGAGCCTGGGCCACCGGGCGATCACCTGCGTGTCCGACTGGCGCACGTACGACGGGCGGCTGCGGATCGAGACCTACGAGCGGTACATGCGCGAGCACGGGGTCGCGGACAAGATCAAGGTGTACATCACCGACCAGGAACCCGGCCCGAGCTTCGCGCTGGGCAAGCGGATCTTCGCCGGACCGCTGGACTGCACGGCCCTGTACGCCACGTCGGACGCCACCGCGATCGGGCTGATGCAGGCCGGGTACCGGGCCGGGCTGACCGTGCCGGCGCGGCTGTCGATCGTCGGGTACGACGACATCGACCTGGCCGGGTACACCATCCCGCCACTGACCACGGTCAGCCAGACCGGCGTCGAGATGGGCCGGACGGCGGCCCGGCTGCTGTTCAACATGATCGACAAGGATCTGGACCGGGCGGACGTGGCCGATGTGGTCCTCGCCCCGTCCCTGGTGATCCGCGAGTCCACAGCGCCCCCATGATCGCCACAACTTCCGGGAAGTTGTGGCCTCCGAGTGCCGTTTTGGCCACTATTTCCGGGAAGCTGTGCCGATCTTTACGCGGCATGAAACCGTGATTCGGGGTTACCGCCTGCTTTCCTACCGTCATCAGCATGACGATCCAGACGAGCACCACAGATAGAGCCGGCAGTGCCACCACGGATCGGGCGATCCTGCTCGTGGTCTGCCTGGTCGCCCTACTGGGCCTGGCCGCAGTGGTCACGATGACTGGCTGATCGGCCGGGGAACTGCGAGATCTTGGACACTTGCTGGGCGGTACAGCTGTTTACCAGTCAACAATCATCGATCGGGCAGGGGTGTGCCGCCGCCCGCTGACCTCCACTCAGCGGAACCCGGCGACGCCGGGGGACGGGGACGCCCACGCCGCAGGATGCTCTGCGGACCCGCGGGCGGGTGTGGGTCCGGACGGGCCGCTCGCGACGGGATGGTGGCTATGGGACGGCACAGGTTGCCCAGCAGTACCGCCACCTGGATCGTCGCCTCCTGTCTCGTCGTCGTGCTGACCGTGTTCATGGCCATCGCGGTGTACTTCGCCCGCCCGCGGGGCAACCTCGACCTCACCCCGAACGCCGCGGACGGCGGCTGCGCCCGCACGGTACGGGTGGTCACCTCGTCCTCGTTCGCCCCGGTACTGGCGAACCTGCAACCCGGCCTCGACGACGGTGACGACTGCGTCCGGCTCAACGTCGACGTGGCCGACGGGCAGGCCGCCACGCAGCGGCTGGCCGAGGCCGACGTGTGGATCCCGGACGACGCCGCGTGGGGCGGCACCGTGCCCGGCAGGACGCTGGCCGCGAAGGGTACGGCCGGCTCCGGCACGGTCCTCGCCACCAGCCCGGTCTACATGGTGACCGACGCGGTGACCGCGGACCGGATCAAGAGCGGCGGCAACTCGTGGTCGGCCCTGGCCGCGCTGCTGACCGACGGTTCGGGGGTACGGCTGGCGGTCCGCGACCCGGCCGGCTCCGGGGACGGGCTGGTGGCCGCGGGCGCGGTCGCCGAGGCGGTGTGGCTGGACAAGGGCATGGACGCCTCGGCCCTCGAACTGTCCAAGACGCTGCGGGTCACCCGTACCGTTGCCGGCACCGCCCCGGCCCTGCCGACCGGTCAAGGCGAGGTCGGCCTGGTCCCCGAGTACGCCCTGGTGCCTGAACTCGGCCGGCTGGATCCCGGGATGGCGTTCCTGACCGGCACCGACCACGTGGCCACGATGCGGTTCACCTGGCTGCCCACGGCACAGGCGGCCGGCAACCCGGGGCGTACCGACGCGCTGCACCGGCTGCTGACCACACTGACCGGCAGGTCGGGCGCCGACGCCATCCGGATGATCGGCGGCCTGCGGCTGCCGGACGGAGCGCAGGCGCCGGACCGCGCGCTCGGCCGGCTGCCGGCACCGTCCGCGAGCCCGTTCGACGTGCTCCAGAAACACCACGTCGACCACGTGTTCGCGACCTGGTACGCGGAGAGCCGCAAGATGAGCCTGCTCATCGTCACCGACGTCTCCGGCTCGATGGCGAAGCCGGCGCCGGGCACCACGATGTCACTGATCGACCTGGTCAAGCAGGGCTGCCAGACGGTCGGCGATCTGCTGCCGGCCGACGCGCAGATCGGTATCTGGGAGTTCGGCGTCGACCTGGACCCGCCGCGCGACTACAAGACGGTGCTGCCGATCGGGCCGCTCGACGACGCCCGCCGGGCCGGCCTGCACCAGGCGGTCGGCGCGCTGGCCGCCCAGGAGACCGGCACCGGACTGTACGACACGATCCTCGCGGCGTACCAGGCGGCCCGCGACAGCTACCGGGGCGGCATGCCCAACCAGGTGATGGTCTTCACCGACGGCCGCAACGAGGACGATCCGCAGACGATCACGCCGGCGCAGCTCAGCGCCGAGCTGGCCGCCGCGAAGGACCCGGCGCGTCCGGTCCAGCTGTCCGTCGTGACGTTCGGCGACCTGCCCGACGTGGGGGTGCTGGAGGACGCGGTCAAGCCGGTGGACGGGTACGTCGAGCCGCTGAAGACCGGTGCGGAGGTCGCGGCGACGTTCATCCATCTCTCGGCGGGCGGCCTGCACAGCTGAGGGTTGTACGGTGCCGGTATGCCAGCCTGGATCAGGCGCGTGGAGTGGGGCGCCGAGCCGGTGGCCGGGCCGCTGCACGGTCTCCGGTTCGCGATCAAAGACAACATCGACCTCATCGGGTACCCGACGACCGCCGCCTGCCCCGACCTCGCGACCCGACCGGCCGCAACGGTGTCGACCGTCGCCGTGCAGCGACTCGTTGACGCCGGCGCGGTACCCGCCGGCAAGACCAACCTGGACCAGTTCGCCACCGGCCTGGTCGGCACTCGCAGCCCGTACGGCGCCTGTCACAGCGTCGCCAGCCCGGCCCACGTCAGCGGCGGCAGCAGTTCCGGCAGCGCGGTGGCGGTGGCGGGCGGCGAGGTGCCGCTGGCGCTCGGCACGGACACCGCCGGGTCGGGCCGGGTACCCGCGGCGTTCAACGGGATCGTGGGCGTCAAACCGACCCGCGGCCTGATCTCCACCCGCGGGGTCATGCCGGCGTGCCGGTCGCTGGACTGGCAACGGGCATTGACCCACGCGCGGCGGGTCGTCCACGGTCGGCGTGGACGCCCCCTCCTCGTCGATCTAGGACGAATGGTGCCCGGGCTGCCCGGTTTGTCCCACCATTCTTCCTAGATCGACGAGAAGGGGGTGGGGGGGTTAGAGGCAGTCGGCGGCGCCGGCTAGGGCGCACACGGCGACCAGGCGGAGCAGGTACTCGGGTGCCCGCGACCAGTCCAGCCGGGCCGGGTCCGGCAGCAGGCCGCCGGCCCGGATGGCGGCGGCGTGTACGGCACGGGCGTACCTGGCCAGGGCCGGCGCGTCGGTCACCGACTCGCCGAGCGTGTCGCGTACCGTCGCCGCGTGCTGGTCGACGGCGGCCAGCAGACCGGGCGAGCCGAGCGCGGCCACGAGGCCGTCGACACCCACCCAGCCCATCAGGTCGTCAAGGCTGGTGCGCGCCGCGCCGACCGTCATCGCGTCTGCCGTGGCCCCGTACTCGCTCGTCATGGCAGGAACGGTATTGAGCCGAGGGGCCCGGTGGGCGGTTGGAAACCGACCCGCACCCGGCCGCCACCCAATTGCTAGCGCAGGATGCTGTCCAGGCGTTCACGGGCGGTGAGGAGGGCCTTGACCAGCGCCGCCTCACGGCCGGGGGTCAGCCGGGCCACCGGCACCGAGCAGCTGATCGCGTCGCGAGCCGGCCGGCGGTAGCGCAGCGCGGCGCCGAAGCAGCGCAGCCCGATCTCGTTCTCCTCCTTGTCGATCGCGTACCCGCGCTGGCGGGTGGCGGCGAGGTCGGCCGACAGGGCGTCGTGATCGGTCAGCGTGTTCGCGGTGAGGCCGGTCAGCGTGGCCGGCAGCATCGCGTTCACCTCGTCTTCGGTCCGCTCGGCGAGCAGCGCCTTGCCCAGCGAGGTGGTGTGCGCCGGCAGCCGCCGGCCCACCCGCGCGATCAGGCGCAGGTAGTGCTGCGACTCGCGGGTCGTCAGGTAGACCACGTCGCCGCCGTCCAGCCGGGCCATGTGCACGGTCTCCGAGGTCGTCTCGGCCAGCCAGTCCAGCGTGTCCCGGGCCGCCGCGACGGTGTGGTCGCCGTCGATGTACGAGGTGCCGACCAGCAGCGCGCGCAGACCGATGCTGTACAGCGTGCCGGTGGTGTCGGTCTCCACCCAGCCGAGATCGGTGAGCGTCCGGAGCAGCATGTACAGGCTGCTCTTCGGGTAACCCAGGCTGGCCTGCAACTCGGCGAGGCTGTGCGGCCCCCGGTTGCCGGCGAAGTACTCCAGCAGCTCGACCGTACGCAGCGCGGATTTGACCGGCCCCACGGCGGTGGACGGCTCCACCTCCCGCGCCGCCCACCTTCCCACAGTCATCGATTATCCCTTCAGCGCACCGCCGAGCAGGCCACGCTCGAACAGTCGCTGGAGGCCGAGGTAGACGAGCACGCTCGGCACCATGAGCACGACGGCCGCCGCGAGCCGCACCCCTTCGCCCTGCTCCTGGCTGGCCTGCAGGCTGGTAACGAGCAGGGTAAGCGTGTTCATCTTCGGCGTGTGCACGATCAGCAGCGGCAGCAGGTACTGGTCCCAGATCATCAGGAAGCCGAACACCGCGCACGTCCCCAGCGCGGGCAGGGACAGCGGGATGATCACCTGAAGGAAGATCCGCAGGTCGCTCGCGCCGTCGACGCGGGCCGCCTCCTCCAGCTCCATCGGGATGCGCCGCATGAAGCCGGTCAGTACGAAGATCGGCAGTGCCCAGCCGACGATCGGCAGGATCAGGCCGGGGTACGTGTCGAGCAGGTGGATCTCGCCCGACGACCAGGTACAGCGGGATCGCGATGACCTCTTCGGGCATCATCATGGTCGACAGGATCAACAGCATGACCAGGCCGGCGCCGCGGAACCGCTTGCGGGCCAGGCCGTACGCGGCGAACGCGCTGACCGCCAACTGGAGGGTCAGCCCCACCGCCTCGACGATCAGCGAGTTGAGCAGGCCGCGCCCGAGCCCGAAGCGCCACGCGGTCTGGAAGTTGTACAGCGACACTCCATGTGGCAACAGGTACACCTGGCCCAGCTTGGGGTCTCCGCCGCTGAACGCGGTGACGACCATCGACCACAGCGGGACGACGAAGATCCCGATCACGATCACGTACAGCACCAGCCGGATCGCCAGCCGGCCGCCCCGCCGTGCGGTCCACTTCCGCGGCAGCCGCAATCCGAGCGCGGTCGAACTGCTCATCAGGCCTCCCGGCGGTTGCGCCACCAGAGCAGCAGGCAGGTGAGGATCACCGTGGTGATCAGCAGCAGCGTGGAGATGGCCGCCGCGTACCCCGCGTCGTTGCTGACGACGGTGCTCTTGTAGATCGTGGTCACGACGCTCTCGGTGGCGCCGCCGGGGCCACCGCCGGTCATCACGTAGATCTCGGTGAACACCCGCAGGCCGCGGATGACGCCGAGGGTAAGGACGATCGTGGTGATCGGCCGCAGCGACGGCAGGGTCACCGCGCGCAGCCGCTGCCAGGCGTTCGCGCCGTCGATCTCGGCCGACTCGTAGAGCTGGCGGTCGATGCCGACCAGGCCGGCGATGAAGATCACCATATCGTACGGCGCGTGCTTCCAGATCTGCACCAGCATGATCGTGCCCAGCGCCGAGTCCGGGCTGGACAGGAACGGCTGCGGCCCGATGCCGATGGTGCCGAGGAAACTGTTCACGGCGCCGTACTGCCCCGGGAACAGCAGCGCCCCCCACAGCTCGGCGACCGCGACCATCGCGGTGACGGCGGGCAGGAACACGGCGGTACGCAGGATCCGCACGTGCCGCGCCGGCGCCTCCAGCAGCAGGGCGAGCAGGAACCCGACCAGCATCGAACCGGCCACCGCGACGACGGCGTCGATCACCGTGTGCCAGACGGCGGCGTGCAGGTCCAGGTCCTCGAACGCCCGGCTGAAGTTCTGGAAGCCGACGAACTCGTCGCCGAGGTACGGCCGGACGTTGAAGAAACTCAGGTAGACGCCCCACAGGCTGGGCCAGAACTTGAACAGCCCGAAGAACGCGAGCGCGGGCGCCAGGAACAGCCAGGGGGACAGCTTGTTGAAGCGCACGACCCGGCGGTGTGCCCGCCGGATCGCGACGTCGTCGCCGCCCCGGTTGTGCCGCTCACGCAGCGCGACCGGGGCGGACGACGTTGGAACCGAAGGCATCAGCTGGCTCCCACACCCTGCTGCTTGAGCAGTGAGTTGAGCTTGTCGTTGATCCCGTCGAGGGCCGACTTCGGGTCACCGCACTTGGCGATGAGCGCGTTGAGCCCGTCCGAGGTGGCCTGCCGGATCGCGGTCCAGTTGGGCATGTTGTCGCCCTCGTACTTGCCGGACTTCTCGTACAGGTCCTGGGTCAGCTTCCAGCGGTCGTCACCGGCGTGCACGGTGCCCGCGTTGACGCTGGTGTTGACCGGCAGCCGGACGATCGTCGTGGTGGGCACGACGGTCATCCCCATCTGCTGCGCCTCGGGCGTGATCATGTACTCGGCGAGCTTGCGCGAGGCCGCCGTCTTGGCGCCGGCCATGATGAACATGTCGGTGGCCTCGGCGAGCGTCGCCCCTCCGGACGGGCCGGCCGGCGGCGCCACCACCGTGTACTTGCCCTTGAGCGCGGGCAGGGCGTCCATGCTCGCGAACGCGTACGGCCCGGTGTAGTACATGCCGGTCACGCCGGTCTGGAACGCCTTGTTGGTCTCGGCCGTGGTGTCGTTGAGCGAGCTGGGCTGCACCACCTTGCTGGAGCAGAACAGGTCCTCGAACCACTTCGTCGCCTGCACACCGGCCGAGCTGTTGACCGTGGCCGCGAACTTGTTGTTGCCGGACGACTTGAAGTACTCGCCGCCGGCCTGCCAGAAGAACGTCGACCAGTACCACGAGATGTAGCCGCGGGTGGTCGAGCCGGGCACGGCCAGGCCGTAGGTGTCGGCCTTGCCGTTGCCGTCCGGGTCCTGGGTGGTGAACGCCTTGGCGACGGAGACGACGTCATCCCACGTCTTCGGCGGCTGGAGGTTGAGCTTGCTCAGCCAGTCGCTGCGGATGAGCAGCACGTTGGCCTGAGCGGAGAACGGGATCGCGTAGTAGTCGCCCTTCAGGTCCTTGGCGGCGTCCCAGGACCGGCCGCTGATCTTGTCGCTGCCGGCGATCTTCTTCTTGTCGATCTTCTGGATGATGCCCTGGGTCTTGAAGTTGCCCAGCTGGGCGGCGTCATCGACGACGTAGTCGGGAAGCTGGTGCGCCGCGGCCGCCGCCGTCAGCTTGGTCTCGAAGTCGGTCAGCGTGAAGAACGGCTTGATCTCGATGCCGGTCTTCTTCGTGAAGGCGTCAAAGATTGCCTGGTAGGCCTTGGGCGAGTCGTTGGCGCCGCGCACCCAGACGTTGAGCGGACCGGTCGCACTTTCTTCCGGCTTGGCGCTTGAGCCGGAGCCGGATGAGCAGCCGGCTATGACCATGGACACGCACAGGGCGGCGACGACCGCCGCCGCGGCGCGACGCCGGTGGGTAAGTCTCGCCATCGTCCCTCCGTTCACATGAGTGAACTACGAATACGTAAGTGAACATGCTGCCCGATGAATTTCGGCCTGTCTATGAGCCGTCGAGACATCGAGATATTCCTGTTACCGCTGGAGAGAAAGGCGGACAGGGGCGATCGCACCGTCACGCGAACCCTGCGATGACGGGCAAAGGTCGGAGGACCTGGATCAGGACCTCGGCTCGCCCAGCGGCGCCAGGCAGAATTGACCGCCGACCAGGTCGTGGACCGGATCGGCCGGATCGGGCTCGCCGAACTCGGCGATCCGGGCCGCGGCGAAGCGCTCGGCGTCGTCGTGCGGCTCGTACCCGAGCTGCCGGGCGCCCTCCAGCGACCACCAGCGGCGGGTGTTGTCGGAGATCGCCCACACCACCCGGAACCCGGGTCGCGGCACGGCGAGGCACGCCTCGATCAGGTTGGCCGCGTCGGCCGGTGCCAGCCAGGTGGCGAGCCCGCGGGTGCCGGTCGGCTCGGCGAAGCAGGTGCCGATCCGCAGGGCGATCACGTCGAGGCCGAACCGGTCGTGGAAGAGCGAACCGAGCGACTCGACGGCCGCCTTGGACCAGCCGTAGTACGTGTCCGGGCGGGGCGGCAGGTTGTCGGGCAGCCCGTCGGAGTCCGGTGGCACGTCGACCGAGCGCCGGTAGAAGCCGACCGCGTGGTTGGACGACGCGAGGATCACCCGGGACACGCCCGCGTCGACGGCCGCGCGCAGCAGGTTGTGCGTGCCCACGACGTTGACGGCGAGGATGTCGTCGAACGCCGCCTCGGTGCTGAGCCCGCCGAGGTGGAGGACGGCGTCGACGTCCTGGCATGCCTTGCCGACGGCCGTCGGGTCGGTAACGTCGACCAGGATGGTCTCCTCACCCGGCGCCGGATCGTTGATCTCGACCCGGTCGGCGAGGCGGAGCACCCGGTCGTCGTGGCGCAGCAGCGGGCGCAGCAGCCGGCCCATGTTCCCGGCGGCACCCGTGATCAGAAGCCTGCCCACGCTCATCGGATGCCCACCCGGCGCAGCATCTGGGCCAACCGTCGGGTATGCGCCACCACCGCTTTGGCCACTCGATCCAACTCCTCACTGGTGGCCAGCTCCGCCGGCATCGAACAGCTGATCGCGTCGCTCGCGGGAATCCGGTAGTCGACGGTCGCGGCCACGCACGCGACGCCCACCGTGCCCTGCTCGCGCTCGAAGGCCCAGCCCCGGCCGCGCACCTCTTCGAGCTCCTTGTGCAGGATGGCCCGGTCGGTGATCGTGTGCGGGGTGTACGCGATCAGGTCGCCGTCGAGCAGAGCGTCGACCTCGTCGTTGGTGAGCTGGGCCAGCAGTGTCTGCCCCAGCGCGGTCAGGTGCGCCGGCAGCCGCCGGCCGACCCGGGAGACCACCCGCACCGAGTCCCGCGACTCGCGCGAGGCCAGGTAGAGCACGTGCGCCTCGTCGCGCCGCGCGTAGTGGATCGTGTAGCCGATCTCGGCGCGCAGGTCCTCCAGCGTCTCGTACGCGTACGGCAGCGCCGGGTCCTTGTCCAGGTAGGCGGTGCCGGACAGCAGCGCGTGTGGACCGATCCCGATGGCGGATCCGCTCTCGTCGGCCTCCACCCATTTGAGGTCACGCAGCGTGCGCACCAGCGCGTGCAGGCTGGACCGCGGATAGCCGACACGCTCCTGCAGCTCGGACAGGGTCAGCTTGTGCTGGGAAGCCGCCAGAGTCTCCAGGATTCGCACCGTGCGCTCGGCGGACTTGACCAGATGGCTGCGATCTTCGCCGGGCGCCGTGGTCTCCAACCTCGTCCTCCGCTTTGTCCAGCGTCACGTGTCCGTCGTGTTGACCGACATGGTACCGGACGATACTTTAGCCGCTACGACCCTTCCAGATAAACAGAAGCCATCCAGATATGTAGACAGGAACTCGATGCGACTCACCGGTCTGCTGTCCTTCCCGCTCACCCCTTTCACCGCCGACGACAAGGTCGACCTCGACGTCTTCGCCGAGCACGTGACGCGCCAGGTGGAGGCGGGTCCGGCCGGCATCTTCGTCGCGTGCGGCACGGGCGAGTACACGGCGTTGTCGATCGCCGAGTACCGCGACCTGGTCGCCACCGCGGTGCGCGTGGCCGCCGGCCGCATCCCGGTCTTCGCGGGCACCGGCGGCGGTCCCCAGCAGGCGCGTGACTTCGCGCTCGCGGCCGCCGAGAGTGGGGCGAACGGCCTGCTGCTGCTCCCGCCGTACCTGGTCGCGTCGACGCCCGAAGGGCTGGTCCGGCACGTCACCTACGTCGCCGAGGCGTCCCCGCTGCCGCTCGTCGTGTACCAGCGGGCCAACGCGATCCTCAGCCCGTCCGCCGCGGTCTCGCTGCTGGACGTGCCGACCGTGATCGGCGTCAAGGACGGGCGCGGCGACGTCGACGGCATGCTGCGGCTGGTGACCGCCGTGCGGACCAGCGGCCACCCGCGGGCCGCCGAGTTCAGCTTCCTCAACGGGCTGCCGACCGCCGAGCTGTCGGTGCAGGCGTACCAGGCGATCGGCGTGACCAGCTACTCGTCGGCCGTGCTCTGCTTCGCGCCGGACATCGCGACCGCGTTCTACCGGGCGGTCAGCGCCGGCGACCAGGACACGGTGCAGGCGCTGCTGGCGAACTTCTACTGCCCGTTCGTCGCGCTGCGCGACCAGGTCCCGGGATACGCGGTGGCGCTGGTCAAGGCCGGCGCCAAGCTGTCCGGGCTGGCCATGGGCCCGGTCCGGCCGCCGCTGGTCGACGCGTACCCGGAACACGTCGAGCAGCTCGAAGCCATCCTGCGCCGGGGGCGGGCGGTACTGCCATGACCGTCATTGGCACAACTTCCCGGAAGTTGTCGCCTCAGCACCGGGGTTTGGCCACAACTTCCGGGAAGTTGTGGCGATCTTGGGGGAAGGCCCTGCGATGAGCGAGACCATCACCGAGGTTGTCGTCACGCCGATCGCGTTTCCGGATCCGCCGCTGCTCAACGCGTCCGGCGTGCACCAGCCGTGGGCGCTGCGCACGATCGTCGAGCTGCGCGTCGGCACCGAGCTCGTCGGGCTCGGCGAGACGTACGGCGACGCCCCGCACCTGGAGCTGGTCCGGCGCGCCGCCGAGGCGGTCGTGGGGGTCGACCCGTTCGACCTGGCCGACCTGTACCGGCGGATCGCCGCGGTCGTGGGCGGCACCAACGTGCCCGACCTGCACGGCCTCACCGGCGGGTCGACCGCGGAGAAGACGCTGCTGCGGGTGTACTCCCCCTTCGAGGTGGCCAGCCTCGACGTCCAGGGCCGGCTGATCGGCCGTCCACTGTGGGCACTGCTGGGCGGGCGGGCCCGCGACTCGGTGCCGTTCTCCGCGTACCTGTTCTACAAGTGGGCCGGACACCCGGACGCCGACGCCGACGAGTGGGGTGCGGCGCTCGACCCGGCCGGGATCGTGGCACAGGCCCGGCGGATGATCGACCGGTACGGCTTCAAGTCGATCAAACTCAAGGGCGGCGTGTTCGAGCCCGCGGAGGAGATCGCGGCGATCCGGGCACTGCGGGCCGAGTTCCCCGGGTACCCGCTGCGCCTGGACCCCAACGCCGCCTGGAACGTCGACACCTCCATCAAGGTGGCGCACGAGACCGACGGGCTGCTGGAGTACCTCGAAGATCCCACCCCGACGATCGAGGGCATGGCCACGGTCGCCCGCGAGGCGCCGATGCCGCTGGCCACCAACATGTGCGTGATCTCGTTCGCCGACGTGCAGCCCGGATTCGAGCAGCGCGCGGTCGGCGTGGTGCTGTCCGACCACCACTACTGGGGCGGGGTGCGCGCCTCGCAGCGGCTGGCCGGCATCTGCCAGACCTGGAACGTCGGCCTGTCCATGCACTCCAACAGCCATCTCGGCATCAGCCTGGCCGCGATGACGCACCTGGGCACGGCCACCCCCAACCTCACATACGCGGCCGACACACACACGCCGTGGCAGCTCGGCGTCGACGTCCTGGAGCGGCCGCTGCCCATTGTGGACGGTGCGGTGACCGCGCCGGACGGGCCGGGTCTCGGCGTGACGCTGGACCGGGACGCGCTCGCCCGGATGCACGAGGACTACGCGCGGTGCGGGATCCGGGAGCGCGACGACGTCGGGTACATGAAGCACTGCCGCCCCGGCTACGAGATGCGGCGGCCGAGATGGTGACGGGGCCGAAGGGGCGGGTCTCCGGGCACGCGTACCCGTGGGACGTGCTGGAGGACTGCTCGTTCCCGAGCCGGGTGCGTGACCACGGCCTCGACACGGTCACGCTGGCCGCCGCGTACCACTCCACCCGGGCCGCGACCCCCCTGCACCCGCGCCACCAGGTGGTCACCGCCGACTACGCGGCGCTGTACCGGCCGGTGCGCGAGGAGGCGTGGAAGGACCGCCGGCTCACCCCGCTCGGCCCGCGCTGGATGGACGACGACGATTCGTTCGGCGCGGCGGTGAGCGTACTGCGGGAGGCCGGCCTGAAGGTGGCGGCGTGGATCGTGCTGACCCACAACAGCCGGCTCGGCGCGGCCAACTCCGACGTCGCGGTGGTCAACTGCTTCGACGAGTCGTACCCGTACGCGCTGTGCCCGGCGCACGAGGAGGTCCGCGAGTACGCGGCGACCCTGGCCGCCGAGGCGTTGCGCGACCTGGCTATGGACGAGGTGTCGCTGGAGGGCTGCGGCCAGCTCGGCCTGACCCACCTGAGCCATCACGAGAAGACCGACGACGCGTGGACGCCGTACGCGCAGCGGCTGTTGTCGGTCTGTTGTTGCGCGGCGTGCCGCGGCGCGTGGCGTGGCCTGGGTCTCGACCCGGACCGCACCGTCGGGGGGCTGCGCGCCGCGGTACGCGCGGAGGCCGAAGGCGAGGAGTCCGCGGTGGAGGGCCTCGACGAGGTGCTGGCCGCTCGGCACACCGCCGCCGATGCCCTCCGGGCGCAGGTCCTCGCCGCCGTGCGCGAGCAGGCCCCCGGGGCACCGATCACGCTGCACGGGCACCCCGATCCATGGGTCACCGGCGCGTCGCCGGGGCTCACCCCGACGGCGGCCGGCGATGTGGACGCGGTACTCGTACCGTGCTGGCCGGTCGCGCCCGCCACCGCCGACGTGGTGGCGAGGGCCGCGGCCACCGGGACTCCGGTCGACGCCTACGTGACCGCGCTGCCGCCGGCCGACCCGGACGCACTGCCCGGGCACCTGGCCCGACTGCGGGCGGCGGGCGCGTCCCGACTCAGCCTGTACCACCTCGGGCTGGCGCCGCGCTGGCGGCAGCAGTACCTCCGCGAGATGGTCGAAACCTGGGTCGGCCTGCCCTAACCCGCGACACGAATCGACGTTGGTCGATCAGGTCCCATCCAGCCGACATCGGATGGGACCTGATCGACCAACGTCTATGAGGGACCGACCCGGTGCCTGGGGCGTGGTTGGCACCGGGTCGGTCCCAGGCTTGTGCGACGCGCCAGCCTCGTCAGACCGCACCGCCGAGACCGGGTTCGCACAAGCAACACCACTTTGCCCCTTAGACACACGTCGATGCAATAGAAGACGTCCACTGTCGAGTACCGAATCTCGATACGCAACTTGCGTCTACATATGCAGACGGCACAGAAGTACATGATCACCAGATGAGAGGGTCGCCGCGGACCACCCCGCCCGGCACCGTGACCATGTCGGTGTACTTCCAGCTCACCACCACCAGGTACCGGTGACCGCGCGCCGGGGTGAGGTCGAACGGCCCACAGGTGCGCTCCGGCGTCACGTCGCTGAACTCCAGCCCGGCACACGTGTGCGGCGCCTTGACCTCCTCGTCGGTGTCGGCGTCGTGGACGGCGACCGACAGGTCGACCCGTACCCCCGGGGCACCCTTCATCGACCCCATGACGCGCACCGACGGCCCGGTCGCGTAGCAGGGCCGGGCCAGGGCCGGATGGCCGACCGACCACTCGTACTTGTCCGAGCAGTGCCACGGGCCGAACGCGGCCGGCAACGGCACCTGTACCGCGCCCGTGCCGCCCTTGCTGCCGCCGGTCGGGGCGGCCGCCTCGGGAAGCCCACCCGGCCGGGTCGGCGAGACCGCGGCCGCCGACCCCGAGCCGGCGGACACCGGGGGCGATGCTCCGGTTGTACCCGATGGTGGTCTTCCCTGGTTGGACGCGGCGCCGGGGCGCCGCTCGGAGGGTGCGGTCGCCATGACCGCGGCGCCCGCGGCGGCCCGGCCGGCTTCGGCGCGCGAGTCGCCGCCGAGCAGGTACCTCCCGGCTGCGCCGGCCCCGACCGAGAGGGTCAGCGCGATCGCGACCAGCGCGGTGGACAGCACCGCGCGCCGCGGCCGGACCGGCTGGCGGCCCTGGTCGTCGGTGAGCACCGGCAGCGCGGGCACCCCGGCCGTCTGCCGGCCGACCCGGCGCAGCGCGACGACCAGCGCCGACGCCGACGGGCGCCGGCCGGGATCCCGCCCGATGCAGGACTGGATGAGGGTCCACGCCGGCTTCGGGATGCCCGCCCGGCGGCGTGGCGCGGCGCCGAGGTGCCGCATGAGGATCGTGCTCTGGAGGTGGTCGGCGTACGGCGGCCGGCCGACGACCAGCTCGTAGAACATCATGCCGAGGGCGTACACGTCGACGGCGGGCGTCGGTCGACCACCCTCGATCAGCTCGGGCGCCATGTAGTTGGGCGTGCCGACCACAGCGCCCGGCGTCGTGATGCCCGGCGCGTCCAGCACCCGGGCGATGCCGAAGTCGGTGAGGCGGACCCGGGGCGTCCCGTCCAGATCGCGATCGACCAGCACGTTGTCCGGCTTCAGGTCACGGTGCACGACGGCCCGCGCGTGCGCCGCGCTGAGCCCGTCGGCCACCTGCGCCAGCAGCATGGCCGCCTCCGCCGCCGGCAGGGTGCCGCGCTGCGCCAGGTAGTCGCGCAGGTTGCCGCCCTGCACCAGGTCCATCACCAGGGCGAGCGTGCCGTCGCGGGTCATCAGCAGATCGCGTACCCGGACGATGTTCGGATGTCGCAGGGACAGCAGGATCGACCGCTCCTGGAGGAACCGGGCGACCGACTTCGGGTGACCCATGTGCTCCTCGTGGAGCACCTTGACCGCGACCTCCCGCCCGTTGGTGCGATCCCGGCCGCGCCACACGGTCGCCGCCGCGCCCCGGCCGATCTCCTCGACCAGCTCGTACGCCCGGTCTTCCACGGTGCCGTCGGGCGTGAGAACCCGGTTCGTCGGGGTGTTGGTCCTGACCGTCACGGGATCGCTCTCCACGTGTTCGCAGTCCTCGCCTTGTCGCCGAATGGCCTGAATTCCATACAGAACCCTCAACGCGCGAGTCGCCCATTCGGGTACGGCGTCCTGATTGGTCAGACTATTGGCGGCTACGAACGGTGGATGCCTCGGTTACCGGCCGGCGGCCAGTGCGGCCATGGCGACCGGGTCGGCGTTCACGGCACCGATCCCGACAGCCGTGACCCCCGCTTCGAAGAACGCGGGTGCGGTGTCGACGGTGATGCCACCGGTCGCGACATACCGGATGTCGGGAAACGGCCCGCGGATCGCGCGAAACCACGCCGGTCCGAGACTCGACGCCGGGAAGACCTTCAGCCACCGGCACCCGAGCAGCACGGCGCGGTGCACCTCGCTCGGCGTGGCGACGCCCGGCAGGTGCGGCAGGCCGGCGTCCCGGCTCGCGGCCAGCACGTCCGGGTCCAGGCCCGGGGCGACGGTGAAGCAGGCCCCCGCGTCGGCCGCCGCCCGCGCGGAGTCCGGGGTCAGCACGGTGCCGGCGGCGACGAGCTTGCCACGTTCCCGACCGGCCTCGACGGCGGCGCGCAGCGACTTGACCCCGTCCGGGGTGCCCACGGTGACCTCGACCAGTGGAACCCCGGCGTCCCAGGCGGCGACGGACCTTTCCACCGTCGTGTCCGGGTCGAGCGCGCGCAGGATCAGCATGACCCGTACGCCATCCAGCAGTTCATCCAGAGTGGACATTCAGTCCTCCAAGGTCGGCAAGCAGCGTCTCCGGATCCGGTGGCACGCCGACGTCTCCGGCGGTGGCCAGCGCCACGGCGGCGAGCCGGTGGCCGATCGCGAGCCGCGCCGCAACGTCGCGCCCGCACAGCGCCCCGAACAAGTATCCGGCGGCGAACGCGTCCCCCGCACCAACCGCCTCGATCACCTCGACGGCCGGCGCCGGCACGTACACCCGCCCCTCGGCACCGAACGCGGTCGCGCCGACGTCCCCGTCCTTGACCACGACGGTGGCCGGTGCCGCCAGCACGGCCCGCACGTCGCCCGCGGTCCGGCAGCCCCACAGGGTGCGCGCCTCGTCCAGGCCGACGAACGCCAGGTCGGCGCCGTTGGCCAGGTCGGCGAGGACCGGGCCGGCCCGTTCCGGCGACCAGAGCGCCGGCCGGTAGTTGACGTCGAAGCTGATCGTGGCCCCCGGCACCGGACGGTCGGCCAGCAGGTACGCGAGCAGGTCGGCACAGCTGTCGGACAGCGCGGCGGTGATCCCGGAGACGTGCACGTACCGGGCGCCGGCGGAGGCGATCCCGGCCCACACCGAACGGTCCAACCGCGAGGCCGCCGAGCCGCGCCGGTAGTAGTGCACCCGCACCCCCGGGTCCTTGAAGTAGACCCCGGTCGGGGCGTCCGGGTCGGTCCCGACCAGCGAACAATCCACCCCGGCGGCGGTGAGACCCGCCCGCACGTACGCGCCGAACGGGTCGGCGCCGAGCCGGCTCACCCAGCCGGCGCGCAGGCCGAGCCCGGCGAGGTAGCCGGCGACGTTGGACTCCGCCCCGCCGATGCCACGGCGGAGCAGGTCGGCGCCGATGAGGGGGCTCGGCGGATCGGGTGCGAGCACGACCATCGTCTCGCCCACGCAGCAAACGTCGAACGGGCCTGCCATAACGCATCAGGCTAGGCGATCCTGTCGGCCCGCCGGCAAAGGTCACCGTCGAACGGAATCGGGGTCGGCCCGCTTGATCACGGACGCCAGCTCCGCGTCACACCACGGGCGTCAGGCCGGGGATCGGCGGCTCACCGCTCTCCCAGCGCACGAGCCGGCGCGCCTTGCCCACCTCGGTGCGCGGCAGCTCGCCCGGGCCGACCAGGACCACCTCGCACGACAGCCCGAGCCGTTCACGCAGGGCGGTGCCGAGCCGGGTCACCGCCGGGTCGCCGGGCACGTCCGCGGCCGCCGTCTCGGCGCAGACCACGAGCCGCGGCTGCGGCGTCCGGGCGTCGACCACCAGAAGGTACTGGGGAGCCACCGCCGGGTCGGCCAGCACCACCTGTTCCACCTCGCTCGGGTACACGTTGACGCCGCGGATCACGAGCATGTCGTCGACCCGGCCGGTGATCTTGCTCATGCGTACCGTCGTCCGCTCTCCCGGGCCGGGGCGGCGGTCGAGCCGGGCCAGATCGCCGGTGCGGTAACGCAGCAGCGGCAGCGCCTCCTTGGTGAACGTGGTGAACGTCAGCTCACCGAGCTGCCCGTCAGGCACCGGCGCACCGGTCACCGGATCGATCGTCTCCACGTAGAAATGATCTTCTTGTACATGTAGCCAGCCGCCCGAGTCGAGCGTCTCGCAGGCCACGCCCGGTCCGATGATCTCGGACAGCCCGTAGATGTCGAGCGCCCGGATGCCGAGCAGCCGCTCGATCTCCACCCGCATCGCCGCGCTCCACGGCTCGGCCCCGTGTACGCCCACCTTGAGGCTGGTACCGCCGGGTTCCACACCGGCCGCCGCGAACGCCTCGCCCAGGTAGATCGCGTACGAGGGGGTGCAGGTCAACACGTCCGGCCGGAGATCCTCGATGAGCCGCATCTGGCGCTGGGTCATGCCGGCCGACACGGGTACGACCGTCGCGCCGAGCGCGGTCGCCCCGTGGTGCACGCCGAGGCCACCGGTGAACAGCCCGTACCCGTACGCGTTGTGGATCGTCGAGGACGGCGTGGCGCCGGCACCGGCCAGCGAGCGGGCCATCACGTTGGCCCACAGCGCGATGTCTCCGGCCGTGTACGCGACGAGCGTCGGCCGCCCGCCGGTGCCGGACGAACCGTGTACGCAGGTCACCTCCTCGGCCGGCACGGCGAGCAGGCCGAGCGGGTAGTGCTCCCACAGGTCTGTCTTGATCGTCGTCGGCAGCCGGGGCAGGTCGGCGAGCGTCAGCCCGGCGCCGGAGTCGACACCGGCCGCGCGCAGCCGGCGACCGAGCAGGCCGTCGGCCGCCAGCAGGCGGTCCACGAGGCCGCGGAGGCGCTCGGTCTGCAGGATGGTGCGCTCGTCGACGGACATCGTCTCGGCCGGGTCGAATGCGACGGCGGACTCCATCGCCTCAATCTATGCGCCCCCGGTCGCCGAATTCGCCACAACCTCCCGAACTTGTGCACCCGCCGTGATCGCCACAACCTCCCGAACTTGTGCACCCGCCGTGATCGGCACAACCTCCCGGAAGTTGTGGCCTCCGTACCCCGCTGAGGCCACAACTTCCGGGAAGTTGTGCCGATCACGGTCGCGGTGTGGCGGTCGACCCGGCGGCGGGAGCACCGTCGTAGGTAGGAGGAACGACGATGAGACAGACGCTGCGGCTGGGACGGGTGGCCGGCATCCCGGTCGGTGTGCACTGGTCGGTCCTGGTAATCATGGCCCTGCTGGTCCAGGGCCTCGCCATGTCGGTACTGCCGCCGAGCGCGCCCGATCAACCGGCGGGGGCGTACTGGGCGGCCGCCGTGTTCGCCGCGGTGCTGTTCCTGCTCTCGCTGCTCGCCCACGAGCTGGCGCACGCCCTGGTCGCACGGCACTTCAAGATCCGGGTACAGCGGGTCACGCTGTGGCTGCTGGGTGGCGTCGCCGAGCTGGCTGACGAGGCCCCGAGCGCCCGCGCCGACCTGCTGGTGGCCGCTTCCGGGCCGCTGACCAGCGTCGTCGCCGGGCTGGTCTTCGGCGGGGCGGCGGCGGGCGCGTCCGCGGTCGGCGCGCCGGCCATCGTCACCGCGGCGCTGGTCTGGCTGGCCCTGATCAACCTGGTACTGGCGGTGTTCAACCTGCTCCCCGGCGCGCCGCTGGACGGTGGGCGGGTGCTGCGGGCGATCATCTGGCGGGCCCGCGGCGACCGGGACCGGGCCAGCATCGTCGCCGCCCGGGTCGGGCACGGCCTGGGCCTGATCCTGATCCTGGCCGGGTTCGCCGAAGTGCTGATCACCAAGCAGTTCCGCGGGCTGTGGCTGGCGCTCGTGGGCTGGTTCCTGCTCTCCGCGGCGGCCGCCGAGCAGACCAACGCACGGTACCGGTCGGTGCTGGGCTCGGTGCCGGTACGCGAGGTGATGAACCCGTACCCGCTGACCGGTTACCCGGAGCAGACGGTCGGCGACTTCACCCGTACCGTGGCCACCCGCGCCCCGCACCGCGCGTTTCCACTGCGCGACTGGTACGGGCGACCCGCCGGCGTGGTACGCACCGCCGACCTGGCCCAGGTGCCGACCGACGCGCGGGAGACCACTCCGCTGTCGCTGGTCGCCATCCCGGCCGACCAGGTACCCGTGGTCCCCGCCGGACAGCCGGCGGCGGAGATCGCACCGGCCGTGGCCCGGGGCGGCCTGGTACTGGTCGTCGACGACGGCCTGCTGGTCGGTGTGGTGAGCGGCGCCGACATGGCCCGCGCGACCCAACCCGCCCGACGGGCATGATCGGCACAACTTCCGGCAAACTGTGGCCTCAACGGGGGTCTGAGGCAACTACTTCCGGGAAGTTGTGCCGGTCAGAAACATCGGGAGCCGGCCCGGCGCCTCGCAGGTGACGCCGGGCCGGCACCCGACCCCGGTGGGCTAGGCAGCCGGCAGCGCTGCCCAGCCCCAATGGCGTTCTCTGCTCGGCTGCCGCGGCAGGCGCACCCGGCTGCCACCGGGCTGCGCGCTGCGGGGGCCGAGCGAGAGCTCGCCGGAGGAGGAGAGAGTCACGTCTTCGTCGGAGCAGCGGCAGATATGCGGCGGATTCGAGATCCAAGCCTGCACCGCTGACCTCCAGTTGTTGTACGCGCGCGGTGGGGCCGAACCGGGACCTGTCGGCCCCACCGCTCGCCGGACGCACCAGGTGAATGGATGTGGGAACCTGGGGCGGGTTAAACCCGGTGCGTCCACGTGGGAACGACGCAGACGCTATCGGCTTCTCCAGCACCCACAAAGTCTCGAAGGGCCAATTAACCGAGACCTAAGGAAGACTTGCGGGCCCATGAAGCTGACGGTCCACGGCACCCCGTTCGGCCCGCTTGCGGCGCCGTTCGGCCGGATCCCGGGACAGCCGCCCGACAAAGCCGAACCGGCTCGCCGACTGCGGTGCGGTCTCCGCGTCGGCCAGCAGAACCACCACACTGGCGCCACCCAACCGGCCACGCGCGATGTTGACCGCGCCGTTGGCGGAATGCGCCACCCGCTTGACGATGTCGAGCCCGAGCCCGGTCGAACCGTGGTTGGTTTCGCCCCGGCGCAGCGCCCGATCCGGGTCGGCGATACCGGGACCGCCGTCCTCGACCCGGATCGCCACGTACCCCTCCCGCCGGGACACCGAGACCTCCAGCGGCGCGCCCTGCGGGGTGTACCGGAAAACGTTGCCCAGCAAGGCGTCCAGCGCTGCGGCCAGCTCGGTGCGGGGCACCGGCACGGGTGCCGGGGCGGCGATCCCGTACGCCTCGCAGCGGCGTTCCTGGTCGCCCGCGACGGCCGACCAGAACCGCAGCCGCTCCCGCACCACCTCCGACGCGTCGCAACCGCCGCCCTCGTTCGGGTCGGGCGCGGCGGCGAGCCCCGGCTTACGGGCGGCCCGGATCAGCTCGTCGACCTCGATCTCCAGGTTGCTGATGGCGTGCCGGATGCGTTGCGCGGACCGGCCGTCGTCGAGGGTCTCCGCGTCCAGCCGGAGCGCGGTCAGCGGGGTACGCAACCGGTGCGACAGGTCGGCGACCAGCTCGCGTTCGCTGGCCAGCAACGCGACCACCCGTTCCGCCATGGCGTTGAAGGCGAGCCCCGCCTCGGCCAGTTCACGCGGCCCGCTGGGCTCCACCCGTACATCGAGATCGCCGTTGCCCAGGGAACTCGCCGCGTTGGCCAGGCCCCGGGCGGAGCCGACCACCTTGGCGGCGAGCCGGTCGCCGACGAACACCGACGCGATGACCAGGCCGACGGCGACGGCGGACAGGGCGTACCAGGCGCCGCTCACCCCGCGGTTCAGCTCGCTGTTGGGGATGAACACCTCGACGACCGCGATCTTGCTCTGGCCGATGTCGACCGGTTCGAGGTACGACAGCCCGCCGGGCACGTCGGTGACCACGGCCTTGAGCTGGCTGGAGGCGTTGGCGACGTCTTCCGCGCGGGCGTGCCGGGTGCCCACGCTGCCGCCGTCGAGGCCGTGCACGGCGACCCGGCCCACGGCGGGTCCGCCGGTGGCGACGATGGCCTGGTCGACCTGGTTGGGGTCGGTGGTCGACATGAGGACGGCGACGACCACGGCCGTCTGCCGCTCCGCGTCGGCGAGGGCCCGTTCCCGGGCGAGCTGCTCGACGACCAGGCCGAGCGGGATGAGGAAGGCCAGCGCCACCATGGCCGTGACGGCCATGCACACGTACGCGAGCGCCCGCCTCAGTCCGGTGCCGCGAACTTGAAGCCGACCCCCCGCACGGTGTGCAGGTACCTCGGCTTCGCCGCGCTCTCGCCCAACTTGCGGCGTAACCAGTACAAGTGAACGTCGATCGTCTGGTCCTCGCCCACGGACGGTTGCCGCCATACTTCCTCCAGCAACTCTCGCCGCGATACGACCCGTCCCGGCCGGGCGGCCAGGTATGCCAGCAGGTCGAACTCCTTACGGGTCAGCGTCAGCGGCTGCTCGTCAAGGTACGCCTGCCGCTGTCCAAGGTCGACCCGGAGCGCGCCAGCGTCGATCACGGTGGGTTCGTCCCGGCTCGCCCGACCGGCCCGGCGCAGCACAGACGTCAGCCGGGCATCCAGGTGGGCGCTGGTGAACGGCTTGACCATGTAGTCGTCGGCACCGGCCTTGAGCAGCCGGACGATCTCCGCCTCGTCGTCGCGGGCGGTCGCGATGATGATCGGTACGTCGGCGATGCCGCGCAGCATCCGCAGCGCGTCGGCACCGTCGAGGTCGGGCAGGCCGAGGTCGAGCACGATCAGGTCGGGGGTGTCCGCCGCGACTCTGCGCAGTGCGTCCAGCGCTGTTCCCACCGCGTGTACCGTGTGGCCACGGTCGGTAAGCGAACGCATGAGGGCAGCGCGAATGATGTGGTCGTCCTCGACCAGTAGGACCGTGGCCATGGTGAGCACCGTATCGGGTAGGGCAAGATGTTGGCGTGCACCGACGGCTCGCTTACCTTCTGGCTTGGGCCGTGGCAGCGACCGTAACCGTCAGTATTGCCTGGCTTGGCATCAGGTCAGTGCTGGCCGCTGCCGCGCCGACCCGTACCGTACCTCTGTCGGCCGTGCAGTTGCGTCGGGTGGCCCCGCTGATTCCACCGGACTCGTCCGCTTCGCCGGCACCGTCCGGCTCGTCCTCGCGCCCGAACGGCCAGGCAAGTCCGACCGAATCGTGGCAAAAGGATGGTGAGGGATTTAAACGGACGTTCCACACGGTTGGCGGCGATGTCGAGTTCTTCACCGCGAAAGACGCGGTGCAGGTGGCATCGAGCACCCCCAAACAGGGATACACCGTGAATGTCACCCGCTACGGGGGCGACTCGGTCATGGTGTCCTTCTTCGGCAACCGCAAGACCTCGCGCGTCTGGGTGCGGTGGTGGAACGGGCCATACGCGGAGATCACCGAAAGCGTCAACTGATCAGCGTTGATACGTTTGAAAACCTTGCCGGTGGCGCATCAGTGAGGAATGTCGGCGACTCAATCCGCCAGCGACACGGCGCGCCAGGCCGCGCAGAGCCGCCCGCTGGAGCTGCTCACCAGGTTCGGATTCATCGCGTACGGGGTGATGCACGCTCTCATCGGCTGGCTCGCCCTCCAGATCGCCTGGGGCGGCGCACCGCAGGAGGGTGACCAGTCCGGCGCATTCCAGTTCCTCGCCGGCAAGCCGCTCGGCAAGGTGCTGCTGATCCTCGTCGTGATCGGCCTGGCCGCGATGACGGTCTGGCAGGCGCTGTCGGCGGCGGTCGGCCACACCGACGAGCAGGGCCGCCGGCGCGTGGCGGAGCGGGTGTTCTCCGGGGCCAGGGCCATCGTGTACGCGGTGCTCGCCTGGACCGCCCTCCGCGTCGTCATCGGGTCCGGCCAGTCCAGCGCGCAGAAGCAGCAGAACGCGACGTCGTCGCTGCTCTCCTCGACCGGTGGCCGTTGGCTCGTGGCGCTGATCGGCGTCGCCGTGCTCGGATTCGGGGTCGGCATGGCGATCTACGGACTGATGGCCGCGTTCGAGCGCAAGCTTGAGACCGCCCGGATGAACGAGGGCACCCGGCACACCACCAAGCTCCTCGGCCGGATCGGGTACACGGCGAAGGGTGCCGCGTTCGCGATCGTCGGGATCCTGTTGCTGATCGCGGCGGTACGCAAGGACCCGAACCGGTCCCGTGGCCTCGACGCGGCCCTGCGTACCCTCGCCGCCCAGCCGTACGGCGGCTGGCTGCTCACGATCGTGGCGCTCGGCTTCGCGGCGTTCGCCGTGTTCTGCCTCTTCCAGGCGCGCTACCGCAAGGTCTGAGCCAGCAATCGACGTTGGTCGATCTGGTCCCATCGGGCGCAGCCTGGGTGGGACCAGATCGACCAACGTCGATGGGGAGTGCGGACCGGGACAGCGCCGGTGGGGTGCGCCTGGCCGGACGCGCACCCCACCGGCCTTTCTGTTGGGGAAGAAAGCTTTACGGCATCCCGTTCAGGTGTCCCTTCACCGTGCGGGACCAGGTGCTCCCGGCCGTCTTGTCCCAGTTGGTCGACCACGTCATCGCGCCCCGGATGCCGGGCCACTTGGCGGGCGGCTTGAAGCTGCCGCAGCCGGTGCCGTTCGCGAGGCAGTCGAGGGCGTTGTTGACCACGGTCGGCGACACGTACCCGCTGCCGGCGGCGCTCGGCGACGCCGGGAAGCCCAGCGCCACCTGGGCGGGCCGCAGCCCGGCCTGGATCGCGGTGCACGCGAGCGAGGTGACGAAGTCGACCGTGCCCTGCGAGTACACCCCACCGTCGCAGCCGTTCATCGAACCCCTGTTGTAGTACTGGGTATTGACGACCGTCAAGATGTCCTTGATCTTCAGGGCCAGCGACAGGTACGTCGACTGCGGGTTGAGCATGTAGATGGTCTCCGGCGCCATCGTGATCACGAGGCCCGAGCCGGCCTTGTTCCGCAGCGAGTGCAGGGCCGTGCTCATGCATCGGGCTGGATGCCGTTCTCCAGGTCGATGTCGACGCCGTCGAACCCGTACGCCTGCATCAGGCTGAAGACGCTGTTGGCGAAGTTGTTCGCGGCGGTCGAGTCGCCGACCGAGATCGTGCCGTTCTGCCCGCCGACCGAGATGACCACCTTCTTGCCGCGCGAGTGCATGGTCGCGATGTCGGCCTTGAACCGGCGTTGGTGTACCCGCCGAGCGCCGACGACAGCCCGGAGTCGACGTTGAAGACGACCTTGCCGGCGCCACTCGGGTCGGCGTCCGCGAACGCCACCGCGATGATGTCGTAGTCGCTCGACACGTCACGCAGCCGTTGCACCGTCGCGCCGTTGTTGAAGTTCTGCCAGTACCCGGTCAGCTCGTGCTTGGGCAGTGACCCACCGCCACCCGGCGGCGGACCGGTGGGCGTCGGCGAGGGTGACGGGGACTTCGTCGGCGTGGGGGACGGGGTCGGCGACTTCGTCGGCGTCGCTGTGGGGGTCGGGTTGCCGCCGCCGCCCGGGCCGGGCATCGCGAAGTCGTCGGCGTAGTAGGTGGGCTGGCCGTACCAGCCGTGCACGAACACGGTCACGCTGCGGGCGCTCGCGCCGGTCGTGAACGACACCGAGAGCTGCTGGTAGCCACCGTTTCCGGGAGTCCAGTTGGAGACGTCGGCGGTGCCGGTGCCGGTCGCGCCGATGTACACGTACGAACCGTTGACCCACGCCGAGAGGGTGTAGCTGGTGCTCGGCGCCACGGTGACGGTCTGCGTGCACTGGGCGTTGTCCTGCCCGGCGGGGGTGCCGATCAGCGATGCCGCGCCGGAGTGCGCGTGCCCGCCGCCGGTGCTCCCGGTCGACGTGCAGGACCAGCCGGTCAGGCCGGACTCGAAGCCGGGGTTGCTGATCGTGTTCGTGTCGGCCGAGGCGGGCCGCACGAGAAACGCGACCGCGGCGACGACAACCGCGGTGACCGCGATCGTGGGGATTCCGACCGACAACAATCGTCCGGATCTGGGCATTCGACAGCTCCTCTGCGAAACCCCGGTGGTCATCGATGCAACCTGACGGAGGAAATAATGTCAAGGTTTCTTAACTATTCCTTCAGGTATTGCCGAAGGTGAATGGCGGCGCTACCGTCCTTCTTACATTTAGGAAACTTTCCTATAGCGCCGACCCTCCTCCACGACGCGCAGGGAGAGCCATGAGCCGCCGATTTCTGACCTCGACCGCCGCCGTCCTCCTCCTCGCCGGCGCCGCGGTCGCGGTCGCCACCCCGGCGCACGCCGCCGCCGGTCTCACCGCTGCCTTCTCCGCCGCCGACAACGGCTCGTGGTGGCTGGACAAGTACGTGGTCAGCAACCCGACCACGGCCTCGATCACCGGCTGGACCATCGAGTTCGACCTGCCGCCCGGCGTCACGATGACCAACCCGTGGAACGGCAACGCCACCACCAGTGGCAGCCACGTGACCGTGACCAACGCGTACTACAACGGGACCGTCGCGCCCGGCCGCAACACCGAGCCGTACAGCTTCTCGTTCATCGCGTCGGGCTCCGCCGTACCGGCCAACTGCCGGATCAACGGCAACAAGTGCGACGGCGGATCCGACCGGGCACCCGGCGCGCCCAGCGGCCTGGCCGTCACCGGACGGACGACGAAGACGGTCAGCCTGTCCTGGACCGCCGCCGCCGCGACCGACTTCCCGATCGCCGGGTACGACGTGTACCGCGGCACCACGCTGGCGACCAGCGTGACCGGCACCTCCGCGACCGTCACCGGCCTGACCGCCAACACGAGCTACACGTTCACGGTCAAGGCCAAGGACAGCCACGGCAACGTGTCGGCCGCGAGCAACGCGGTCACCGCCACCACGCTGAACCCCTCGAACGACACCACCCCGCCGACCGCGCCGGGCAGCCTCCGGTCGACCGGGAAGACGTCGAGCAGCGTGAGCCTCGCCTGGAACGCGTCCACCGACGCGAGCGGGGTGGCCGGCTATGACGTCTACACAGGCTCGACGCTGGCCACCAGCGTGACCGGCGCTACCGCGACGGTGAGCGGTCTCGCACCGTCGACGGCCTACACGTTCACGGTCAAGGCCCGCGACACGTACGACAACGTGTCGGGTGCGAGCAACGCGGTGACCGTGACCACCGACGACGTGGTCGGCTCCGGCAGCTACGCCAAGGTCGGGTACTTCGTGCAGTGGGGCATCTACGGCCGCCAGTACTTCGTGAAGAACCTGGAGACCACCGGCGCGGCCGCGAAGCTGACCCACATCAACTACGCGTTCACCAACCTGGATCCGGTGAACCTGACTTGTCTCAACGGCGTGGTGCACGGGGTGTCGACCAACCCGGAGGACCCCGACCAGGGCACCGGCGGCGGTGACGCGGAAGCCGACTACGGCCGGCCGTTCTCGGCCAGCGAGTCGGTCAGCGGCACCGGCGACACCGGCTTCCAACCGTTGCAGGGCAACTTCAACCAGCTCAAGCAGTTGAAAGCCAAGCACCCGAACCTCAAGGTGCTGATGTCGATCGGCGGCTGGACGTACTCGAAGTTCTTCTCCGACGCGGCGGCGACCGACGCCTCCCGCAAGAAACTGGTCAGCTCCTGCATCGACATGTACATCAAGGGCAACCTGCCGGCGTACAACGGACATGGCGGCCCGGGCTCGGCGGCCGGCGTCTTCGACGGCATCGACCTGGACTGGGAGTGGCCCGGCAGCGACGGGCACCCCGGCAACCACGTCAGCCCGAACGACAAGGCCAACCTGACGCTGCTGCTGGCCGAATTCCGGCGGCAGCTCGACGCCCTCGGCGGCACCCACAAGCTGTTGACCGCGTTCACCCCGGCCGACCAGGTGAAGATCTCGGCCGGCTGGGACCTGAGCCAGGTGTTCAAGTACCTCGACTTCGCCAACGTACAGGGGTACGACTTCCACGGCTCGGGCAGCGACAACTCCTGGGAGCCGGGTAAGACCGGCCACCAGGCCAACCTGAACACCGACGTGGACGACCCGTACCCGTTCCACTTCAGCGTGGTCGACGCCATCAAGATCTACACCGATGCCGCGGTCAGCCCGCGCAAGCTCACCATCGGCCTGCCGTTCTACGGGCGCGGCTGGCAGGGCGTGACCGACGGCGGCAAGCACGGCGAATGGCAGGCCGCGAACGGTGCGGCGCCCGGCCAGTTCGCCGAGGAAGCGGGTACCCGCGGCTACCGCAACCTGATCGCGAGCGTCCCCGGCTGCACCGTCTACCACGACACCCAGGCCGTGGCGACGTACTGCTACACCGGCTCGCAGTGGTGGACCTTCGACGACACCTGGTCGATCGGGCAGAAGATGACCTGGCTCAAGAGCAAGGGCCTGCTCGGGGCCATGATCTGGGAGATGTCCGGCGACACCGGCACCCTGATGAGCGCGGTCGACTCCGGCCTGCGCTGACCAGCGCCCCGGGGCCGGGCGGGAGCGTCGCCCGGCCCCGGGGTTCGTACCTTTCGAGGAGATGCAACGATGCGCAGATCCGGACGACTCGCGTTGGCCGCCGGTGCGACGGTGGCGGTGGTCGCCGCCACGGTCGCGTTTCTGGTGCGGCCCGCCGCCGCGGATACGAATACGATCAGCAACCCCGGGTTCGAGTCCGGCCTGACCGGCTGGTCCTGCACGTCGACCGGCAGCGCCGTCGGCGGGCACGCGCACTCCGGGTCGTCCGCGCTCGCCGGTGCCCCGGCCGGGCAGGACAACGCCCAGTGCACGCAGACCGTCACGGTCGCCCCGTCGACGAAGTACACGCTGTCCGCCTGGGTCAACGGCTCGTACGTCTACATCGGAGCGACCGGCACCGGGGCGGGCGACGTGTCGACGTGGACCCCGGGAACCGGTAGCTACCAGCAGCTCTCGGTGTCGTTCACGACCGGCGCGAGCACCCGCAGCGTGACCGTGTTCGTGCACGGCTGGTACGGCCAGCCCACCTACTACGCCGACGACTTCGCGATGCCCGGGCCGGGCGGGTCTCCCTCCCCCACGGCAACGGCGACGCCCACCAAATCGCCTACTCCGTCACCGACGACGTCGGTTCCCCCGCCACCCCCGAACGGGAACTTCCGCGCGCCGATCTACTTCATGCCGCTGGACAACCAGCCGCAGAACATCACCGACGCGATGAACGCCTCCGGCGCGCGCAACTTCAACCTCGCGTTCGTACTCGACTCCGGCGGCTGTACCCCGGCGTGGGACGGGGACGCGAGCCACAAGGTGTCCTCGGACACTACGGTCGCCGGCGTGGTGAACGCGGTACGCGCGGCCGGCGGTGACGTGTCGGTGTCGTTCGGCGGGTACAACGGGGTCGAACTGGGTGCCACGTGCGGCGGCGCGAGCGGCCTGGCCAATGCGTACCAGCAGGTCATCAACAAGTACCGGCTGACCCGCATCGACCTCGACTACGAGGGTGACGACCTGGACGCCAACATGGGCGTACGGTTCGGCGCGATCAGGATCCTGGAACAGAACAACCCGAACCTGAAGGTGTCGCTGACCATCCCGGCGACCACGGTCGGGTTCCCGGACAGCGGCAAGGACGAGATCCGGCAGGCGATCTCCGCCGGCGCCCGGCTCGATCTGATCAACTTCATGGCGTTCGACTACGGCGGCCCGGCCGGGTCGATGGCGTCGAGCGTACAGAGCATCACCGACCAGGCGGCGGCACAACTGTCCACACTGTACGGGTGGAGCAGCGCGACCGCGTACGCGCACCTGGGCCTGCAACTGATGAACGGGCACACCGACCAGCCGAGCGAGCTGTTCACCCAGGACACGTTCCGCACCCTGCTGTCGTACGCGCGCGGCAAGCACGTCGGCTGGTTCTCGTACTGGTCGCTCAACCGGGACCGGGCGTGCGACCCGAGCGTGCCGCACAACTGGGCCGAGGGCTACTGCAGCAGCGTGTCCCAGACGCCGTACGAGTTCTCGAAGATCGTCGCCCAGTACACCGGCTGATCCCCCAAGATCGGCTACCCAGAGATCGGCACAACTTCCCGGAAACAGTGGCCTCCAGCGGCCCCTATGGCGACAACTTCCGGGAAGTTGTGCCGATCTTGGAGCAAACCGAGCGGGCGCGGGCTTCGAGGATCCGGTACCCGCAGCCGACGGCCGCCTCCAGCGCCTGGCCGGCCCAGCTCGCCGCCTCGGTGATCTGACCACAGTGGACAGCAGCGGTGGCGAGCCCCAGCAGCGCCTCGATTTCCGGGTACCGGTTGCCGCTGTCCCGGGTCAGCCGCAGCGCCCGTCGCCCCAGGTCGATGGCCTCAGGGTACCGGCCCTCGTCGTCGTACAGGGCGGCGAGGAGGATCGTGGCGTTGGCCTCGTACCGATGGACGCCGATCTCCCGGGCCAGGTCGAGGGCTGCCCCGGCCCGCTCGACCGCCCGCTCGTGGTCGCCGCCGGCCCGGTCGACCGCGGCCTGGATGCGCAGGATGTCGGCCTCGGCGTCCCGGGCACCGCCCTCCCGGCACAGCACCTCCGCCCGGTCGAGGTGCTCCCGGGCCTCGTCGAGCCGCCCCAGGTCGTGGTACGCCTCGGCCAGGTTGTCGTGCACGGTCGCCTGCCCGCTGCGCGCACCGGCGGCCTGGTAGAGCGCCAGCGCCTCCACGTGACAGGCGCATGCCTGCTCCAGCCGGCCCATCTCCCGGTACACCGTGCCCAGCGTGACCAGCGCGACGGCGACCCCGGCGCGGCGGTCCAGCCGGCGGTCCAGGGTCAGCGCCTCGGCGAGGTGGTCGGCGGCCCGCTGCGGCTGGCCGAGCAGCCGGTACGCGGTGCCGAGCGCCCCGAGTGCCGCGGACTGGGCCTCCGGCCAGCCGGTACGGCGGGCGGTGTCCAGCGTGATCGTCAGGTGCTCGACCGCCTGCGCGTACCCGCTCTGCTGGGTGTACATGTTGGCCAGGCTGAGGTGGGCCATCGCCTGCGCGCGGGGCTCCCCGGCGGCCTCGGCGGCGGCGAGCCCGGCCCTGGCGACCGTCATCCCGTCGACCAGGTTCGCGCGCAGGAACAGGTACCCGCGCAGCACGTCGGTGAGCAACCAGGCCGCGCGGGCCGGTCCATCGCTGGCCGCGCTCGTAGCCGCCGCGACCAGGTTGGGGCGCTCGGCGTCGAGCCAGGCCAGCGCCTCGGCCGGGCCGGCGAACGCGGGCTCCGCCCAGACGCCCGGGGCGCGCTCCGGCAGCGGCAGGTGCATGACGCCCGGGTACAACACGTCGGTCGCGGCGCGCGTGGTGTGCACGTAGAAGTCGTACAGCCGCGCCGTCGCCGCGGGTTCGGGATGGTTCCGGACATGCTCGCCCGCGTACAGCCGCAGCAGGTCGTGGAACGCGAACCGGCCCGGGGCTTGCTGATCCACGAGATGGGCGGCGGCCAGCCGGCTGAGCAGGGTGGCCGCGTCCACCGTGGACAGATCGGCCAGGGCGGCGGCGGCTTCGGCCGTGACGTCCGGCCCCGGTACCAGCCCGAGCAGCCGGAACATGCGCTGGGCCGGCCCGGGCAGCGCCGCGTACGACAGGTCGAAGGCGGCCCGCACGGCGGCCTGCCGGTCGCCCTCGACGGACAGGCCGGCCAGGCGGTTCCCGGCGGCCAGCCGGCCTACGTAGTCGGCGACCCGTTCGGTATCGGCCAGGTTCGCCGCCGTGATCCGCAGGGCCAGCGGCAGGTACGCGCACAGCCGCGCCAGCTCGGCGACCGCTGCCGGCTCGGCGTCGACCCGGGTGGGGCCGAGGACGCGGGCCAGCAGGACGCCGGCCTCCTCTGCGGCGAGCACGTCGAGCGTGAGCCGCCGCGCGCCGTCCCGCTCGACCAGGCTGTCCAGCGCGTCCCGGCTGGTCACCAGCGCCAGGCTGCCCGGACCCGGGGGCAACAGCGGCCGTACCTGATCCGCGTCGGCGGCGTTGTCCAGCACGACCAGCAGCCGCTTGCCGGCGACGACCTCCCGGTACAGCGCCACCGCCCCGGACAGCTCCGTCGGTACCCGATGAGCGTCGACACCGAGCGCGCGCAGGAACCCGGCCAGCGCGTCGATCGGGCGCAGCGGCGGAGTCTGGGCGTGCCCGCGCAGGTTCACGTACAGCTGCCCGTCGGCGAACTTGTCCCGGATCCGGTGCGCCCAGTGCACCGCGAGCGCGGTCTTGCCCACCCCGGCCGTGCCGGCGATCGCCGAGATCACCAGCGTCGGGCTGGCGTGCCCGTCGACCAGGATCTCGTCGAGCACGAACAGGTCGCTCAGCCGGCCGGTGAAGCCCGCCACGTCGGCCGGCAACTGGGCCGGTTGAAATGCTGGCGGGTGCCCGGGCAGCGGCGCCAGGTCCTCGCGCAGCCGGCGCAGCTCGGGGCCGGGGTCCAGGCCCAGCTCCTCGGCGAGCCGGCCGGCCAGCTCGTCGTACGCCGCCAGCGCGGCGTCCGACCGGCCGGACCGGTGCAGCGCCAGCATCAACTGACCGACGAGACGCTCCCGCAGCGGGTGGTCCGCGACCAGGGTTTCCAGCTCATCCACCAGCTCGGCGGGCCGGCCGGCCGCCAGCTCCAGCTCGACACAGTCCTCGACCACGGCCAGCCGCTGCTCGTCCAGCGCCGCCGCTTCGCGGGCCAACACCGGGCTGTCGAGCCCGGACAGCGCCGGGCCGCGCCACAGCCCCAGCGCCCGCCGCAGTACCGCCGGGTCGCCGGCCGCCCGCCCGCGCGCCACCAGGTCGTCGAACACGTGCGTGTCCAGCTCCCCGGGCCGCACATGCAGCAGGTACCCGTCGTCGGCGGTGTCGATGAACCCGCCGGCCGGGGTGAGTACCGAGCGCAGCGCCGCCACCCGGTTCTGCACCTGGCGCCGGGTCGCCACCGGAGTGTCCTCGGCCCAGGCCGCCTCGGCCAGCCGGGTCACGCTCACCACCCGGTCGGCGTGGAGCAGGAGCATCGCCAGGATGCGGCGCTGCCGCAGCCCGCCCAGGTCGAGCACCCGGTCGTCGGCCCGGACGTCGAGCGGCCCCAGGACGCGATACTCCATGCTCCTCCCCGGAGATCGTCACAACTTCCCGGAAGTCGTTGCCTCAACGCCCGGCTTTGGCCACAACTTGCCGGAAGTTGTGCCGATCTTGGCGTCAGTGCGTGTGTACATGGTCGTGCGGGTGGTCGTGCGGTCGTTGTGGTGCGCCGACGCGATGCTCGTGCCCGGGCAGCGCGATCCGGTACAGGCAGGCGTCGCAGTTGGCCCGCACCTCGCCGCGCAGGGCCTCCTGGTAGCGCTCCACGACCAGCGATGCCAGCCCGTCGCAGTCGCCGATCACCTCGGCGGTGTCGACCTGAACCCTACCGCCGGCCGCCCAACCGGCCGCCTGCGCCGCCACCCGCCGCGGCAGTACCCCGGTGAACAGGAAGTACGGCAGCACCGCGATCCGCTTCGCGCCGAGGCGCCGGCACCGTTCGAGCCCGGCGGGCACGTCCGGCGGCGCGAGCGAGACGAACGCGTACTCCACACCGGCCACCGGCGTCGTCTCGGCCAAGAGCCGCGCAGCCCTGGCCACCTCGGCGTTGGCGTCCGGGTCGGTGGAGCCCCGGCCGACCAGCAGGACGGTCGTCTCCGGATCCGGGGCCAGCTCGGCCAGCCGCTCGCGCAGCAGCGCCAGGACCGTGGGGTGCGGGCCGAGCGGGCGACCGTACACGAAGGACAGTCCCTTGTGGCGGGACCGTTCGCGGGCCAGCGAGGCCGGGATGTCACCCTTGGCGTGTCCGGCCGCGACCAGCATCAGCGGCACGGCGGCGATCCGATGGTGGCCGCCGAGTGCTTCCACGGCCTCCCCGATGGTCGGCGCCGACAGCTCGATGAAGCCGCCCGCGACCGGCGCGTCGACCTGGCCGGCCACCCGCTTGACGAACTGCCGGAACTGTTCGGCACCGGCCTCGTCGGCGGTGCCGTGGCCGGCGATCAGCAGTGGGGTTCCGGTCATGTCAGCGGGTCTCCGTACAGCAGGGCGTTGATCGCCGCGGCGGCGACGGCGGACCCGCCGCGCGCGCTGGCGTTGGACAGCTGGGGCAGGCCGGACGCGCGCAATGCGGCCTTGGACTCGGCGGCGCCGACGTACCCGACCGGCAGTCCGACCACGAGTGCCGGGCGGATCTCGCCGGCCGCCGCCAGCCGCAGCAGCTCGACCAGCGCGGTCGGCGCGTTGCCGATCGCCCAGACCGCGCCGTCCGCCGCCTGCGCCGCCGCGGCCCGGATACCCGCGGCCGAGCGGGTCAGCCCACCCTCCGCGGTGCTGCTCAGGCGGCAGATCGACGGGTACCGGGTGATGCCGGCCGCCACCATCGCGACGTCGACCACCAGCGGGGCGCCGTCGGCGAGTGCCCGGGCGCCGGCCGCCAGCGCCGCCTCGTCGGCTATCAGGTCGTCGGCCCAGGTCGGGTCGGCGGTGGTGTGGATGATGCGCTCGGTGACGTCCCGGGTGTGCCGGGGCAGGTGTTCAGTGTCCACAATGGAGCGGATGATCCGGTAGGACTCCGTCTCGATGGGGTGCACGGCGCGGGTCACGTCTCCTCCTTTGGGATCAGCTCGATCGCGTCGACCGGGCAGACCTCGACGCACTCGCCGCAGCCGGTGCACAGGTCCTCGCGGGCGTACAGCCGGCCCCCGTCCGGCCGGATCGCGTGCTCGGGGCAGGTGAGCAGGCACGCCCCGCAGCCCTGGCAGCCCTCGAAGGTCAGGACAGCCATCGGTACTCCCGGGGCGTGACCATTCGACCGGCACGCAGCTCGGTACGGCTGGAGCCGACCAGTACCACGGTCAGCATGTCCACAATGGATGGATCCTTCGCCAGGTCACCGAGGGTGGTGACGGTGACCCGCTGCCCGGGGCGGCTGGCGTCGCGGACCAACCCGACCGGGGTACCGTCGGCGCGGTGTTCGCGCAGGATGGCGACGGCCTCGTCGAACTGGGCCCGCCGTTTGCGGCTGCGCGGGTTGTACAGGCAGATGACCAGGTCGGCGGCGGCACAGGCGGCCAGCCGCGCGGTGATCGCCGACCAGGGCGTGTGCAGATCCGACAACGACAGGTACGCGTGGTCGTGGCCGAGCGGCGCCCCGAGCAGCGCGGCGGCGGCCAGGGCGGCGGTGATCCCGGGTGCCGTCTCGATGTCGACGTCACCGGTCGCGATTTGCAGGGCCGGGGACGCCATCGCGTACACGCCCGCGTCGCCGGAGCCGATCAGCGCGACGGCGTTGCCCGCGGTGGCCAGTTCGACGGCGGTGCGCGCCCGCTCCTCCTCGGCGCCGAGCCCGCTGGCGATCACCCGGGTGCCGGGCGTGAGCAGGTGCCGGACCTGGTCGACGTACTGGTCGAGCCCGACCACGATCGCCGCCCGGCGCAGGGCCACGGTGGCGCGCGGGGTACGCAGGTCCTCGGCGCCCGGCCCGATGCCGACGATGGCCAGCCGCCCGCGCGGTACCAGCCGGGCCACGGCCACGGTCGCCATGGCGCTGGCCCGCTTGGGGGCGACGAGGTCGGCGTGCCTTCCGGCGTCCCGGGCCGCCTTCAGAGCGGCGGCCTCGGCGACACTCGGCGTCCCGACGGCGGCCCGGACCACCTCCGATGGGTTGGGCACGTCGATCCCCGCCAGCTCTGATGCCGGATAGGCAACAACCGGCCAGCCGCGCCGCTCGGCGACCGTGACGATGCCCGGCTCTCCGGTCTTCACGTCGACCGTGGCGAGCACGCGTACCGACTCAGCGGCCAGCCCGGTTTCGACAAGGGCCGCCGTGATCAGCGCGTCGATCTCGTCGGCCGGCGCGCCCCGGCTGGCCCCCACGCCGACGACCAGCGACGGCGGCCGGTAGAGCAGGTCCCCGGTGGCGTCCACCCGATCACTGACCCGGACCGCGACCTCTCCCACTGACGTTGGTCGATCAGGTCCCATTCCGGGGTACCCAGGCGCGTCAGATCGACCAACGTCGACCTTGGGCAGCGCTGGCACGGGCCACGTCTGGTCCGACTCCACCCGAAGCCGGGCGCCGTTCAGCACCGCCGCCGTCGCCCGGGCCACCGGCGACCGGTCGGCCAGCCGGAACCCGAGATCCACCCCGTACATGTCCAGCGGCGTCACCCGGGTGGCGTCGGTCGCCGTGGTCACCACCGGCTGCGCGCCGAGCACACCGGCGACCCGGCCGGCCAGCCCGTTCGCCCCGTGATGACCGCCCAGCAGCGCCACCGCAAACCCACCCGCCTCGTCGACGCATACCACGGCCGGATCGATGTGCTTGTCCCCGAGCAGCGGCGCGACCAGGCGGATCGTCGCCCCGGCCGCGAGGAAGCAGACCAGCGCGTCCGACCTCGTCCACGCGGCCCGGACCTGCTCCCCGACCGGTCCGCCGTAGGTCGCGGTCTCGTCCGGCCACGCCGCCGCGAGCCGCCCGGCCAGCGCCCGGCCGGCCGCCGTCGCGGTCACCAACGCGATCACGTCCGCTCCCCCCACACCACGTACACCGGATTCGTCGCCTCCAGCCGGTGCACCCCGCCGGGCAGCGCGGCGATCCGGTTCGCCTGCACCTGGGTGCCCGCGACGCGGTACCCGGCGGCCGAGAGCACGCCCAGCGCCGGGCCGACCCGCTCCAGCGCGGCGAACGCGGCCACCGCCCGCGCCGGACGCCGGGCCAGGCACGCGTCGAGCACCGCACCGCCCCCGCCGCCGACGAACACCGCGTCCGGCTCGGGCAGGCCGGCCAGCGCCTCCGGAGCGGTTCCGCACACCACCGCGACGTCCACGTCGAACGCGGAAGCGTTGCGGCGTACCAACTCGCACGCCTCCGGATCACGGTCGACGGCGACGGCCGCAGCCCCCAGCCGGGCGCACTCGACCGCGACCGAACCGCTGCCGGCGCCGACGTCCCAGACGAGGTCGCCGAGGCGCGGGCCGAGCCGGGCAAGCGCGATCGCGCGTACCTCCGATTTGGTGATCATCGAGTCGCGGTGCGCGAAGGTGGCCTCCGGCAGCGCCCACGACGCCGGTCCGGGTTGTGAGCCGGCGACCCAGCGCGGCGCTGGCGCTGTCTCGACGCCGAGCACCAGCACCACGTTCGGCTCCGCCCAGTCGCCGTCCGGGTCGGTGATGCGTTCGCCGGCGGTACCGAGCCGGGACGCCACGACGAGCCGGCGCGGCACGTCGGCCAGCGCCACGGCCAACTCCTTCGGGCCGGCACCCGGCGCGGTCAGCACGGCGACCTTGCGGTGCGCGCGGCAGGCGTTGACGGCGCGGCGGAGGTCCCGGCCGTGCGCGGACACCACGAGCGCGTCGTCCCACGGCAGGCCGAGCCGCGCGAACGCATGCGCCACAGAGGACGGCGCCGGCAGGACCGCCGGCTCCAGCCCCGCCCGCCGCAGCGTCGCCACGATGCCGAAGAAGCCCGGATCCCCGCTGGCGAGCACGACCGCCGGACCGTCGTGTGTGGACAGTCGAACCACCGCGGCGGTCACGTCGGTCAGTGCCAGCGTCTCGGCTCCGGTGTGGACGGTCGCCAGGTGCCGGGCCGCCCCGACGACGAGGCTCGCCCCGGCCAGCACCACGTCCGCCCCGGGCGGCAGCGGCCCGCCATCGCACCCGATCACCGTGATCATGCCACCCACTCCGGCACGGTCGCGGCCACGACGGTACGTCCGGTGAAGTCCACCATCGCCACGTCGGCGGTGAGCCCGGAAAAAGCGACAAGCACATCGCGTACCCGACGGCAGAGCTGATCCCCCGCGGCGCGCAACAGGCCGGCGGCGGCCCAGATCTCGTAGGCGTGCCGCGCGGTGTTCGCGGCCGCCACCTCGTCCGCGAGTTCGGTCGAACCACCGGCGCCGGTGGTCAGCTGTCCTAACAGGACGGTGTCGACCTTCGACCTGGTGTAGTGCGTCATGAGCACGCCGGCCGCCAGCTTGGTCAGCTTGCCGACCATGCCGACGAACACGACCCGGGCGATGCCGCGCTCCACACCCGTGCGCAGCGCCGCGCCGGTGAAGTCGCCCACCTCGATGAAGCACACCTCGGGCAGGTCGGGCAGCAGCGCCATCGCGCCCTTCTCGGTGCGGCCTCCGGTGCACAGCACGATCGTGTCCTCGCCCTGAGCGGCGGCGACCTGGACGGCCTGCACGACGCTGGCCCGCCACGAGGCGGTCGAGAATGGACGGACGATGCCGGTGGTGCCGAGGATCGAGATGCCGCCGAGCACACCGAGCCGGCGGTTGGTCGTCTTGCGGGCCATCCGCTCGCCCTCGGGCACGCTGATCACCACGTGTACCCCACGCTCGCCGACGACCTCGCGCACCGCCTGAGCGATCATCTTTCGGGGTACCGGGTTGATGGCCGGCCCGCCGACGGCCAGGCCGAGCCCGGGTTTGGTGACCACCCCGACGCCCTCGCCGCCGTCCAGTTCCACTCCGGCGCCGGAGCCCCATGACACCGTCGCCGTCAGGTGGGCGCCGTGCGTGACGTCCGGGTCGTCGCCGGCATCCTTGACGACCACGGCGGTCGCTTGCGTGCTGTCGCCGGTCGCGTTGTCGACGGCGAACGTCACCCGCTGACCGCTCGGCAGGGCGACCTCGACCCAGGCCGGTGCCTCGCCGGTCGTGAGCAACTGCGCGGCCGCCTTGGCCGCGGCCGACGCACAGGTGCCGGTGGTCCAGCCGGTACGCAGGGCCTTCTGCCGCACCTTCGCGGTACGGGGCAGGTCAGGCTCCCGCAGATCGGGAAGGTCGTCATCCACCGCTGGCTCGCAGCGCCTTCCGGGCCGCCTGGTCGGCTTTGCGGAAGCCGTGGAAGTGGCCCGGATGGTACAGGTGGCTGCGGGTGCCCTGGGCGGCCAGCGCCGGCCCGACCAGGAACAGCGTGTGCTTCCACAGCTTGTGCTCGCGTACCGTCTCGGCGAGGGTACCGACGGTGCAGCGCAGGACCATCTCGTCCTCCCACGTCACCCGGTACCCGACGACGACCGGCGTGTCGGCGTCGTACCCGCCGGCCAGCAACTCGGCGGCGAGTTGCCTGGCCCGGGCGGCCGACAGGAACACCGCCATCGTGGTGCCGTGCCGGGCGAACTCAGCCACGCTCTCGCGCGGAGGCATCGGCGTCTTGCCGCCCTCCAGCCGGGTCAGGATCACCGACTGGGCCACCTCCGGCACGGTCAGCTCCCGCCCGGCGGCGGCCGCGACGGCGGAGAAGCTGGACACCCCGGGGACGACCTCGACCGCCAGCCCGAGCGCCGCGCACGCGTCGAGCTGTTCCTGCAACGCGCCCCACAGCGCCGGGTCACCGGAGTGCAGGCGTACCACGTGCAGGTCTTCGACGGCGGCCCGCCGATAGACATCCACAGTGGACTCCAGGGTCAGCTCGGCGGAGTCGATGATCACGGCGCCCTGTTTCGCGTAGCTCAGCACGTCCGGATGTACGAGGCTGGCCGCCCAGACCACGATGTCGGCGCTCTCGATCGCCCTCGCCCCGCGTACCGTGATGAGGTCCGCCGCGCCCGGCCCCGCCCCGACCACGGTCACCCGACCCGTCATAGCTTGCCTCCTCGGGTATCACGCCGGGCCGGCAACAGCACCGTCGCCAGGTACGGACCTTCGCCATCCATTTCGGACAGTGATCGGATCCGCTCGTCCGGCAGGCCGAGATGCTCGCCGTACACCGCGTCCCGGCCGGCGTCCTTGGCGATCGCGGCGATGTCGGGCAGGTGCCGGCCGCCCTTGTACACCACCACGGAACCGTCCCGCGCCAGCGCCGCCCGCAGCGGGTCGACGCCACGGGCCAGCGGCAGCAACGTCAGCGGCTCGGCGCCCTCCACCAGCGGAACGCCCGCCCCGGCCGCCAACGCCTGCATGGCGGTGACGCCGGGTACCGTCTCGATCTCGACGGCGGAGACCAGCGATCGCACGGTCTGCGCGAGGTACCCGAACGTCGAGTACACGTTCGGGTCGCCGATCGTGGCGAACGCCGCCGTGCCACCGGTCTCCCGCAGCCAGGCGGCGACCCGCTCGCCGGCCGCGTCCCAGTGCCGCTCCCGGCGGGCGGCGTCGGTGCGCTCGTTGAGCGCGAAGACGAGGCGCTCGATCCGCTCGTGCGACGCGTGTGCCCGGACGGTCGCCTCGGCCCGGCCGGTGTCGGCGGCGTCGAGGACCGGCACGAAGACCCGGCCGGCGGTGGCCAGGACGCGCACCGCTTTGAGTGTCACCAGCTCCGGGTCGCCTGGCCCGACCCCGACTCCGATCAGACGCATGCCGCCACCAGCCTCCGGGCGAACTCCGGGCGCGCGGCCCAGTGCAGGTGCAGGTAGGACGCGTGTACCCCGCCGGCGACGAACCCCTCGGGAGCCGCGTCCCGCCACGCCCACGCGGGCGCCCCCACAGACGTTGGTCGATCTGACGCGTCTGGGGCATCCCGAATGGGACCAGATCGACCAACGTCGATGCCGGGCGGCGGGGGCGGCAGGGGCGGCGGGAGCGGCAGGGGCGGCGGGCGGCGGGGCGGCCGTCACCGCCGTCCGGTGGAACTCGTGACCCGTCACCCGGGTACCCTCCGGCGCCAGCCAACTCGTCGACATCGCCACGGCGTCCCGGTACCCGAGCGTGAGCCGGTCGGTCATGGTCGCCTCGGCGTCCAGTACCGCGCACATCGGCGCCCCGTCGAGCGACCGGCACAGCCACAGCAGTCCGGCGCACTCGGCCGCGATCGGTGCGCCGGACGCGGCGAGGGTGGCAACCGATTCCCGCATCGACTCGTTCGCGGACAGTTCCGACGCGTACACCTCGGGGAAGCCGCCGCCGACCACGAGTCCCCGGGTGCCGGCCGGCAGCGCCGGATCGTGCAGCGGGTCGAACAGGGCCACCTCGGCACCCGCGCCACGCAACAACTCCACGGTCTCCGCGTACCCGAAGCTGAACGCCGCGCCGCCGGCGACCGCGACCACCGGGCGGCCGGGGACGGGCTCGTCACAACCCGGGGACCACGGCGGGACCGACCACGACGGCGCGGCCCGGGCCACCGCCAGCACGGCGTCCAGGTTGACCCCCGCGGTGACCACATCGGACAATGTCCGCACCGACGCCAGCGCCTCCGAACGCCGTTCCACCGCCGGCACCAGGCCGAGGTGGCGGGACGGCGCGGCGACCGCGTCGTGGCGGTGCAGCGCGCCGAGGACCGGCACGCCGATCTCCTCCAGCGCCTCGCGCAGGATGTCCTCGTGCCGGAACGAACCGACCCGGTTGAGGATCACACCGGCCAGCCGCACCGAGCCGAACGACCGGAACCCGTGCACCAGCGCCGCGACCGAACGCCCCTGCGCGGCGGCGTCGACCACGAGCACCACCGGCGCGTCGAGCAGCCCGGCCACCTCGGCGGTCGAGCCGTGGTCGCCGGCACCGGTACGCCCGTCGTAGAGCCCCATCACGCCCTCGACCACGGCGATGTCGGCCCCGGCCGCGCCGTGCGCGAACAACGGTCCAATGAGGTCGGCGCCGACCAGTACCGGATCCAGGTTCCGCCCCGGCCGCCCGGCGGCGAGCGCGTGGTAGCCCGGGTCGATGTAGTCCGGGCCAACCTTGAAACCGGCCACCGTCAGGCCGCGCGCGGCGAACGCGGCCAGCAGGCCGGTGGCAACGGTCGTCTTGCCGTGCCCGGACGCGGGCGCGGCGATGACGACGCGTGGAATCACCATTCGATCCCCTGCTGCCCCTTGCGACCGGCGTCCATCGGATGCTTGATCTTGCCCATCTCGGTGACCAGGTCGGCCGCCTCGACCAGCCCGGGCGCGGCGTCCCGGCCGGTGATGACCACGTGCTGGTTGCCCGGCCGGCCGGCCAGCGTCGCGACCACGTCGTCGACGTCGACCCAACCCCACTTCATCGGGTACGTGAACTCGTCCAGCACGTAGAACCGGTACCGTTCGGCGGCCAGGTCGCGCTTGATCTGCGCCCACCCCTCGGCGGCGTCGGCGGCGTGGTCGCGCTCGGTGCCGGCGCGCTGGATCCACGACCAGCCCTCACCCATCTTGTGCCAGGTGATCGGGCCGCCTTTACCCGTCTCGTGCAGCGCCTTGAACGCCGCCTCCTCGCCGACCCGCCACTTCTCCGACTTGACGAACTGGAACACGGCGATCGGCCAGCCGGCGTTCCACGCCCGCAACGCCATGCCGAACGCCGCCGTCGACTTACCCTTGCCCGTGCCGGTGTGCACCGCGAGCACCGGCTGCCGGCGACGCTCCCTTGTGGTCAGACCATCATCGGGTACCCGCGCGGGCTTGCCCTGTGGCATCAGGCCGCCCTCCGTGCCCGGATCGCTCCGGCGTCCAATGTGTCCAGTGGGATGTGATCGGCGCCGAGCGCCCGGGCGAGCCGGCCGGCGAGGCCCAGCCGGACCGGGCCGGACTCGCAGTCCACCACGACCGCGGCCGTGCCGGCGAGGGCGGGTGCCACGGTCAGCGGGTCCGCGCCGGAGGTGGCCCGGCCGTCGGTGACGACCACGAGCAGCGGGCGCCGGTGCGGGTCCCGGCGGCGTTCGGTTTCGAGGGTACGGGCGGCGGCCCGCAACCCGGCGGCGAGCGGGGTACGCCCGCCGGTGCGCAACTCCTTGAGCCGGGCCACCCCGACCTCGTGGCTGGCCGTCGGCTCCAGCACGGCCTGCGCCTCGGCGCCCCGGAACGTGATCATGCCGACCTTGTCCCGCCGCTGGTACGCGTCGCGCAGCAGGGACAGGACGGCCGTCTTCACGGTCCGCATCCGCTGCCGCGCCGCCATCGAGCCCGACGCGTCGACCACGAACAGCACCAGGTTGGCCTCGCGCCCGACGTGGACCGCCTCGCGCAGGTCGCGCACCGTCACCTGGCGGCTGCCACGGCCGGCGGCCGCCCGGATCGACGCGGGCAGGTGCACGCTGGTGAACCGGCCGTCGGGCAGCCGGGAGCCGACGATCCGGCCGGTCCGCGCGTACGCGGCCGACCGCCGCCCGGCCGGACCACCACCGCCCCGGCCGGCGACGGTCAGCGTCTTCGGCCGGTACGCGACCCCGACCGGGGCAGGCTGCCGGGCGGGCTGGTCACCCCGCTGCTCACCCTCCTGGCCGTCGTGCTGGCCGTCCTGCTGGCGGCCGTCCCCCTCCGGCTGCGGGCCGGCGAAATCCGGCTGCGGGCCGTCGCTCGGGCCGTCGTCCGGGCCGTCGTCCGGGCCGTCGTCCGGACCGTCGCTCGGTCCACCGCCTCCGGGACCGCCGCCGCCCGGCGGGTCGTCATCGGAATCCGGGTCGGGCGCGTGCTCGTCCAGCGTCTCCTCGAGCTTCTGCTGGTCGGTGCCGGGCGGGTCGAGCGGATCCCGCCGGCGCCGGTGCGGCAGCGCCAGCCGGGCGGCATCGGCCACGTCGGTGGCGGTCACCTCGTCCCGACCGTGCCACGCGGCCAGCGCGATCGCGGCACGGGCCACCACGATGTCGGCGCGCAGCCCGTCCACGCCGTACGACAGGCAGATCCGGGCGATCCGGTCCAGCTCGGTGTCCGGGAGCGTGACCGACGGCAGACGGCGACGGGCCGCCACGATCCGGGCAGCGATGGCCTCGTCATCCGCCGCCCACCGGGCCGCGAAGCCGTCCGGATCCGCCTCGTACGCGAGCCGCCGGCGCACCACCTCGGCCCGCTGGGCCGGGTCGTCCGGCGCGGACACCGACACCACCAGGCCGAACCGGTCGACCAGCTGCGGCCGGGGCTCACCCTCCTCCGGGTTCATGGTGCCGACCAGCATGAACCGGGCCGCGTGCTGGACCGACACGCCGTCGCGCTCGACGTGCGCGCGGCCCATCGCCGCGGCGTCGAGCAGCAGGTCGACCAGGTGATCGGGCAGCAGGTTGACCTCGTCGACGTACAGCATGCCCCGGTGCGCGGCGGCGAGCAGGCCGGGCTCGTACGCCTTGACCCCGTCGCCGAGGGCGCGCTGGAGGTCGAGGGCGCCGATCACCCGGTCCTCGCTGGCCCCGACCGGCAGCTCGACCAGCCTCGACCGGCGCCGGGCCGGGTCGGCATAGTCGTGCGGGCCGTCCGGGCAGGACGCGTCGGGCGCGACCGGGTCGCAGGCGAACCGGCAGCCGGCGACGACGTCGACCTCGGGCAGCAGGCTGGCGAGGGCGCGGACGACGGTCGACTTGGCGGTGCCCTTCTCGCCCCGCACGAGTACCCCGCCGACCGCCGGTGACACCGCGGTGAGCAGCAGCGCCCGGCGCAGGTCGGCGAGGCCGACGACGGCGGCGAACGGGTACGGCGGGATCATCCGCCACTCAGGCACAGGGCCATGTGCGAGTCCCTTCCGCGGGTGTCCACGCCCGCGAGTCGGTTGTCAACGAACGGCTGGAGTCTCCTGGCTCTCGGATCGGCGCTCCCCCTCGGCCTTCCCGCCGCAGATGCGGCCGTGGCGCGTCGGTGAGGGGTGGCTCCCCGATGACAGTGGCGGGACCGCCCCGGATTCGCACCGGGTTCCTCCGCTGCCGTTCTGACCGCCCATGCTGTCCCACCGGCCCCGTCGCCGTCAACGTGACAGGCCCAACCGGAGCCCCCATGATCGGCACAACTTCCGGCAAGTTGTTGCCTCAGCACCCGCCTGAGGCAACAAGTTCCGGCAAGTTGTGCCGATCATCGGGTACCGAGCCGGGCCGCGATGCCGTCGAGCAGCGTGTCGAGTACCAGCTCGAAGCCGTCCGCCTCGTCGGCCACACCGAACCGGGCGCCGCCGGCCAGCCACCGGGTGTAGTGCGGATACTTCCCGGTCGCCACGATCTGCTCGTGGTACGGCCGGGCCGCCGCGCGCAACTCGTCGTCGCTGGTGACACCGATCCGGCGGCGCATCTTCCGCTCCTCGGCCGCCTGCATCGCGGTGCCGATCGTCAACCCGTTGATCATGGCCAAGTAGGTCATCGCGGTGGTGGTGTCGACCTTGGCCAACGCCGTCAGGCCGAATTCCACCAGGCGCAGTGCGTTCGGGCCGATCGGCGGCCGGCTGAAGACCAGCGCCGGGTACCAGGGGTGCCGCCGCATCATCGCCCAGTTCTCCAGGGCGAGCCCGCGCAGGTCGGCGCGCCAGTCACCGGTCGGCTCCGCCGGCACCCGGACCTCACCGCAGACCGTGTCGAGCATGAGGTCGACCAGGCCGTCCTTGCTGCCCACGTACCGGTACAGCGACATCGGGGTGCTCGACCCCAGCGCCGCGGCGACCCGCCGCATCGTGGCGGCCGGCGATCCCTCGTCATCGGCGATCTTGATCGCGGCGCGCACGATCTGGTCCCGCCCGAGCGCGGGTTGCGGGCCGCGCGGTGGCTCGGGAAGCGACCACACGAGCGGGCCGGGCGGCTCAGCCATGGCATCCGAAGCCATTCACACCCCCTGGTTGCGCTCATCCTAGCCAGGCGTGTACAACGTACACGGAATGTACGCCGTACACGCCTCGCGAAGGGTGGATCATGCGCACGCAGCTCCTGATCGTCGGCGGTGGGCTCGTCGGGCTGACCGCCTCGTTGCTGGCCGGCCGATACGGCATCCCATCGGTGCTGGTGGAGAAGCACGCGACCACGTCGCCGCAGCCCAAGGCGCGCCGGTTCAACACCAGGACCATGGAGGTGTACCGGAGCCTCGGGGTCGCCGGGGACGTCGAGAAGGCCGGGGCGGACCTGGCCCACTACCAGTCCATGCGGGCCGGCCCGACGCTGGTCGACTCCACCGAGCTGCCCGGCGTACCACCCGGGGATCTGAACACCCTGATCACGGCGTCCCCGGTGCTGCCCTGCCTGTGCGCACAGGACCGCCTCGAACCGGTGCTCCGCGACCTCGCCGCCGGCCGGGGCCAGGACGTGCGGTTCGCCCACGAGCTGGTCGCCTTCGAGCAGGATGACGACGGGGTACACGCGGTCGTGGCCGGCCCGGACGGCCGCTTCGCGGTGGACGCGGACTACCTGCTGGCCGCCGACGGCGCCCGCAGCCCGGTCCGCGAGGCGCTCGGCATCCCGCGCACCGGTCGGGGCGCGCTCGGGCGGGCGGTCACCGTGTACTTCCGCGCCGACCTGGCCGAAATCGTGCGCGGCCGGGAGTTCAACCTGTGCCAGATCGAGGACGAGCAGCTTCCCGGCGGTTTCGCGTCGGTCGACGGTACCGAAAAGTGGTTGTTCTTCGCGGGTGACGTGGCCGAGCAGGACTGGGAGCGGCAGCTCCCCCGGCTGATCGGCGCCGACGTGACCGTCGAGATCCTCAGCGTGCAGGCGTGGGAGCCGACCATGCGGGTCGCCGACCGGTTCCGTTCGGGGCGGGTGTTCCTGGCCGGCGACGCCGCGCACGTGATGCCGCCGTACGCCGCACAGGGTGCCAACACCGGCATCCAGGACGTGCACAACCTGGTCTGGAAGCTCGCCGCCGTGCTCGCCGGGCAGGCCGGGGCGGGCCTGCTCGACAGCTACCATGCCGAGCGGCACCCGACCGCGTCCTTCGCCGCCGAGCAGTCCAGCCTGCGCACCGGCGGCCTGCGCGCGGACACCGGCTTCGGCGGTTCACGACCCGATCTGGCGCACCCGTTCGTCCTGATGCTCGGGTACGGGTACCCGCGCGGCGCCCTCGTCCCGGACGGCGGCCCGCCGTTGCCGACGGACCGGCTCGAACTGACCGGTCGCCCCGGCACCCGGGTGCCGCACGCCTGGGTGCCGCACGCCTGGGTGGGGCCCGGCCAGACGTCCACGCTCGACCTGTGCGGGCCGTCATTCGCCCTGCTGGCCGGCAGCGCCGACCGCGCCGGCAGCGCCGGCAGCGCCGACAGCGCCGACAGCGCCGACAGCGCCGACCGCGCCGACCGCGCCGGCTGGCTGGAGGCGGCGGACCGCCTCGGCGTCCCCGGGCACCGGGTCGACACCGGCACGGACTGGCTGGCCCCCGGTGGTGCCCTGCTCGTCAGGCCGGACGCCGTGGTCGCGTGGCGGGCGGACGGCCCGGTCGCCGACCCCGCGGCGGTCCTGTCCGGCGTCCTCGACACCGTTCTCGACCGGCACGCATGATCGGCCCGGATGTGGGAACAGAACGCGCTGGATCCGGCGAAGGAGAAGGAGGCAGCCCGTGACCGCGACGCAGGAACAGGACGTAGTTGACCTGCTACTCGAACAGCACGACCAGATCAGGAGCCTGATCAGCCAGGTACAGAGCGCGCAGGGCAACACCAGGCAGGAGCTGTTCGAGGACCTCGTCCGGCTGCTCGCCATCCACGAGAGCGCCGAGGAGGAGATCGTCCACCCGTTCGCCCGTCACAAGATCGAAGACGGCGACGCGATCGTCGACGCGCGGCTGCACGAGGAGGACGAGGCCAAACACGTCCTGGCCGAGCTGTACGACATCGGCGTGGACCACCCCGAGTTCGACATGAAGTTCGCCGCGCTCGCGATGTCGGTCACCGAGCACGCCACGCACGAGGAGAACGAGGAGTTCCTGCATCTGCGCCAGACGGTCGAGCCGGACATGCTGCGCCAGATGGTCGGGGCGCTGCGGGCGGCGGAATCCACGGCGTCGACCCGGCCGGATTTCCCGAGATCCTGGACAGTGTGACCGGCGGTCAAGCCGCCTCGGCGTCCGGCTCGGCCACCCGCCCGAGGCGGACGAGCAGCTCGCCGCGGTGCAGATCGGCGACGGGAGCCACCAGGTCGGGATGGCGCAACAGGATGGTCGCGCGCCGGTCCTGCGGATCCGGGTCGGTGAGGCGGCAGAAGCTGCGATCCTGGCCGGCCATGTGTTCGGTACCCGCGACCATGGTCACCGCCGCGTTCGCCAGCTCCGGGTCGGACAGCAGGCACGCCGCCCAACTCGCGACGACCTCGTCGACCCAGATCCGCCAGGCGAGCAGCGCCTTCTCGGCGGCCTCGAACGATTCCGCGCTGTCGTGCAGGAAGCGCAGGCCGCGGATGCCCTTCTCGTCGTTCGGGTGGATCCGGTTCGGGTCGGCGCCCACGGCCTCGTCGAGCCGCCCGGATCCGCCCGGCCCGACCATGCTGACCAGGTCACCGTCCATCTTCGTCGGGTATCGCAGCCAGGCCGCCACCGTCGCCGCCTGGCGCGCCTGTACCTCGGCGAGCGCACCGTGCAACGCGCCTTCCGGAGCCGGGTAGGCCCGGACCAGCCACTGCGCGGTGGCCTGGATGACCGTGGACAGGTTGAACGGCACGACGCACCTCCGACTCGCCGGCGTCGCGCCAGAGTACCCGCTGACCAGGCACATTGACGACAATGTCGGCGCTCGCTCCGCTCGCGCGGGGAAAGGTTGTGCCAAGTGATCAAGCCGGGTCTTCCAGGTCGCCCTCTACGGCTAGGTAGGCCTGGCGGAGCCGGTCCAGCGTCGCCGGATCCGGCTCCGCCCACAGGCCCCGCTCGGCGGCCTCCAGCAGCCGCTCGGTGATCCCGCGCAGCGCCCACGGGTTGGACTTCTCCAGGAAGTCACGGACCACCGGATCCCCCACGTACGCGGCCGTGAGCTGCTCGTACATCCAGTCGTCGACCACCCCGGCGGTGGCGTCGTACCCGAACAGGTAGTCCACGGTCGCCGCCAGCTCGAACGCGCCCTTGTACCCGTGCCGGCGCATCGCCTCGATCCACCGCGGGTTGACCACCCGGGCCCGGAACACCCGCTTTGTCTCCTCGGCGAGCGTGCGGGTGCGAACGGCGGACGGCACGTGCGAGTCGCCGATGTACGCGGCCGGATCGGTGCCCCGCAGCGCCCGGACCATCGCGACCATCCCGCCGTGGTACTGGAAGTAGTCGTCGGAGTCGGCGATGTCGTGCTCGCGGGTGTCGACGTTCTTCGCGGCGACGGCCATCCGCCGGTAGACCGCCGACAGGTCGTCCCGGGCCGGCCGGCCAGCCAACCCCCGGCCGTACGCGTACCCGCCCCACACCGCGTACACCTCGGCCAGGTCGCGGTCGTCGCGCCAGTTCCGGGCGTCGATCAGCGGCAGCAGCCCGGCCCCGTACGCCCCGGGCCTGGAGCCGAAGATCCGGGTGGTCGCGCGCCGCCAGTCGCCGTGCCCCTCGGCGTCGGCGAGGGCGTGTGCCCGGACGAAGTTCTGCGACGCCGGCTCGTCGAGGGCGGCGACGGCGGTCACCGCGTCGTCGATCAGGCCCACCACGTGCGGGAACGCGTCCCGGAAGAAGCCGGAGATGCGGACCGTCACGTCAACGCGCGGGCGGCCCAGCTCGGAAAGCGGCACGATCGAGAAGCCGGTGACCCGGCGGGACGCGTCGTCCCAGGTCGGCCCGCAGCCGAGCAGCGCGAGCACCTCGGCGATGTCGTCGCCCTGGGTACGCATGGCGCTGGTCCCCCACACGGTGAGCCCGACCAGCGCCGGCCAGGTACCGGTGTCCTCCCGGTGCCGGGCCAGCAGCGAGTCGGCCAGCGCCTGGCCGACCTCCCAGGCGTTGCGCGACGGGATCGCCTTCGGGTCGACCGAGTAGAAGTTGCGCCCGGTCGGCAGCACGTTGACCAGTCCCCGGGTCGGCGACCCGGACGGCCCCGCCGGCACGTACCCGCCGGACAGCGCGTGCAGCACCGCACCGATCTCGTCGGTGGTGGCGGCCAGGCGCGGCACCACCTCGGTGGCGGCGAACCGCAGCACATCCTCGACCGCGGTCACGGCGGTCCCCAGAACCTCGGTGACCACCGTCGGCACGGCAGCCGGGGACCAGTCCAGCGTCTCGCAGCCGAGGACCACCTTGCGGGCCAGGTCTTCGAGGCGGTCGACCAGGTCGGCGGCGGTTCGCGCCGGCCCGTCCACCACCGCGGCCAGCTCGGTGGCGCGCCATCCGGCCGCCGGCGCGACCCCCGCCAGCAGGTCCCGTTCGGACAGTCCGAAGTGGACGGCGAGCGCGGCGCGCAACCCGGGCAGCGAGATCCGGCCACCCCAGATCTGCTGCGCCCGCAGCACGGCGAGCACCAGGTTGACCCGGGCCTCGCCGGCCGGCGCGGCGCCCAGGATGTGCAGCCCGTCGCGGATCTGCGAGTCCTTGATCTCGCACAGGTACCCGTCGATGTGCAGGACGAAGCTGTCGAAGTCTTCGGGTTCCTCGGACACGTGCAGGTCGTGGTGCAGTTGGGCGGCCTGGATCAGCGTCCAGATCTGCGCCCGCACCGCCGGCAGCTTCGTCGGGTCGAGCGCCTGCACCGTGGCGTACTCGTCCAGCAACTGCTCCAGCTTCGCCAGGTCGCCGTACGTGTCGGCGCGGGCCATCGGCGGCACCAGGTGGTCGACGACCGTGGCGTGGGCCCGCCGCTTCGCCTGGGTGCCCTCCCCCGGGTCGTTGACGATGAACGGGTACACCAGCGGCAGGTCGCCCAGCACGGCGTCCGGCGCGCATGACGCGGACAGGCCGAGTCCCTTGCCCGGCAGCCACTCCAGCGTGCCGTGCTTGCCGAGGTGGACCACCGCGTCGACGTTGTCCGCGAGCCACCGGTACGCGGCCAGGTAGTGGTGCGACGGTGGCAGGTCAGGGTCGTGGTAGATCGCGATCGGGTTCTCGCCGAACCCGCGCGGCGGCTGGATCATCAGTACGACGTTGCCGAACCGCAGCGCGGCGAGCACGATCGCCGTGCCATCTCCGTCACCGTCCACGTACAGCTCACCCGGCGGTTCGCCCCATTTGTCGCGCATGGCCGACGCGAGCGCCGTGGGCAGCGCGTCGAACCAGGCACGGTAGGTCGACACCGGCACCCGGATCGGCGCCGCCGCCAACTGCTCCTCGGTCAGCCACTCCACGTCGTGGCCACCGGTGGCGATCAATGAGTGGATCAGCGTGTCGCCGTCCTCCGGGAACGTGCTCACCGCGTACCCGGAATCGCGCAACGACCGGAGCAGCTCGACCGCGGAGGCCGGCGTGTCCAGGCCGACCGCGTTGCCGACGCGCGAATGCTTGGTCGGGTACGACGACAGCACGATCGCGATGCGCTTGTCGCGGTTGGGAATCGCGCGCAGCCGGGCATACCCGAGCGCGATGCCGGCGACCCGCGCGGCCCGTTCCGGATCGGCGGCGTACACCGGGATCCCGTCGGATCCCGCTTCCTTGAACGAGAACGGCACGGTGACCAGCCGGCCGTCGAACTCCGGGATCGCCACCTGCATCGCGGCGTCCATCGGGGTCAGGGCGGCGTCGGAGTCGGCCCACTGGGCGCGCGACGAGGTCAGGCACAGCCCTTGCAGCACCGGGATGTCGAGCGCGGCGAGCGCGTCGACCGACCAGGACTCGTTGTCGCCGCCGGCCGCCGCGTCCGCCGGCCGGGTGCCGCCGGCCGCGAGCACCGTGACCACGAGGGCGTCGCACCGGCGCAGCACCTGGTACAACCCCTCATCCACGGTACGCAGGGAAGACGCGAAAACCGGCAGCGCGTTGCCGCCCGCGTCCTCGATCGCCTGGGCGAGCGTCGCCACGAACGCGGTGTTGCCGGCCAGCGCGTGCGCCCGGTAGAAGACGATCCCGACGGTGGGGCGGTCGTCGTCGAAAGCCGGCGCACCGAACACGCCGTAGGCCGGGGTCGCGACCGGCGACGCGAACCCCTCGCCGGTCAGCAGCACCGTGTCGGACAGGAACCGGTGCAGTTCGCGGAGGTTGTCCGGGCCGCCCTCGACCAGGTACCGCTGCGCGTCGTGGGCCACCCCGGCGGGCACCGTGGACAGCGCGGTCAGCTCCGCGTCCGGAGCGGCTTCGCCGCCGAGCGCGACCACCGGAAGTCCCGCCCGGCGCACCGCGTCCAGGCCCTCCGGCCAGGTACGCCGGCCGCCGAGCAGCCGCACCACGACCAGCGCGGCGCCCTCGACCAGGGCCGGCACGTCGGCCGGGTCCAGCCGGGTCGGGTTGGCCACCCGCCACGGAACGCCGGAGGCCCGCGCGGCGAGCAGATCGGTATCGGCGGTCGACAGCAGTACAAACTCATGCGTCACGACCGGCAAACCTACGCCACCCGGGCGGCCCGGTTGCGTCTGGTCGGGTGTGACCTCTCGAGCGGCAAGGTGACGCCCGGCACAGCATCCGCCTGAGATCGGCTGGTTGAACCGGTCTGCGGCGGGTAACTCATCAGTACGCCCACGGACGAAAATACGGAGGCTTTGTCATGGGATACGACGACAAGATCCAGAACCAGTCGGAGAACGTTGCCGGCAAGGTCAAGGAAGGCGTCGGCAAGGCCACGGACGATGAGAAGCTCGAAGCCGAAGGCAAGGCCGACCAGTTCAAGTCGAACCTGAAGCAGGCCGGCGAGAAGGTCAAGGACGCGTTCCGCGACTGAGTCGCTGGTGATTCGTGATCGGTGGCCCGGTCCCCGTGCGGGGGCCGGGCCACCGGCATGTCACGAGAGCGTCGCCCAGACCGTGGTGTCGGTGGGCACCCGACCGTCCCCGGCCAGGTCGCCGCTGGCCAGCAGGACCCGCGCCCCGGCCGGCAAAGCCACCGGTTCGGCGCCCAGGTTGGCGACCACCAGCACGTTCCCGTTCCGGAAGCGGAGCACCTCAGTTCCGTCGCCCCGCCACTGCACGGTTCCGGATCCCAGCGAGTGCTCCCGGCGCAGCCGCAGGGCCTCCCGGTACAGCTCGTACGTCGACCCCGGCACGCCCTGCTGGCGGGCCAGCGCGTACCGGTCCCACGACGGCGGCTGGGGCAGCCAGCTCCGCGCGCCCGGGCCGAACCCGTACGAGGGGCCACCCGGCGTCCACGGGATCGGTACCCGGCAGCCGTCCCGGCCCCGGATCGTGTGCGCCGACCGCAGCCAGGTCGGGTCCTGCCGGGCCTCGTCGGGCAGCGTGGTGTGCTCCGGCAGCCCCAGTTCCTCGCCCTGGTACAGGTACGCCGAGCCGGGCAGCGCGAGCATCAGCATGGTGGCCGCCCGGGCCCGGCGCAGCCCCAGTTCCTCGTCCGGCTGCGGGTCGTCGGCCCCGATTCCCTGGTGCCGCAGGACCACGCCGGGCGGGTACCCGAACCGCGTGGCGTGCCGCACCACGTCGTGGTTGGACAGCACCCACGTGGTCGGCGCGCCGACGGCGTGGGTGGCGACCAGGGACCTTTCGATGACCGTCCGCAGTTCCCCGGCGAGCCACGGGGTGAGCAGGAACGCGAAGTTGAACGCCTGGTGCATCTCGTCCGGGCGGACGTACCGGGCCATCTGCTCGATCGTGTCCACCCACGCCTCGGCGACCAGGATCCGCTCTCCCGGGTACTCCTCGACGATCTTCCGCCAGGACCGGTAGATATCGTGTACGCCCGCCTGGTCCCACATCGGCGGGCGTTCCGCGGGCGTGTCACCGGCCAGCGCCGGCGGCTGCGGGGTCGCCACCCCGCTCGGCGGCTGCCACGTCTTGACCAGCCCGTGCGCCACGTCGACGCGGAACCCGTCCACCCCGCGGTCGAGCCAGAACCGGAGCACCTCCGCGAACTCCGCGCGTACCTCCGGGTTGTCCCAGTTCAGGTCGGGCTGCTTGACGTCGAACAGATGCAGGTACCACTGACCGTCCTCGACCTTCGTCCACGCCCGCCCACCGAACACGCTCTCCCAGTTGTTCGGCTCGTCCCGGAAGATGTACCGCTCGCGTTCCGGGCTGCCCCTGCCGGCCGCCAGCGCCGCCTTGAACCACGGGTGCTCGTCGGAGGTGTGGTTGGGCACCAGATCGACGATCACCCGGATGCCGAGGTCGTGGGCGCGGGCCACCAACGCGTCGACGTCGGCGAGCCGCCCGAACGCGGGGTCGACGTCGCGGTAGTCGGCCACGTCGTACCCGGCGTCGGCGTGCGGCGACGGGTAGAACGGCGACAGCCAGAGCGCGTCGGCGCCCAGCTCGGCGAGATGGTCGAGGCGCGCGGTGATGCCGGGCAGATCACCCAGCCCGTCCCCGTCGGAGTCGGCGAACGAACGCGGGTAAATCTGGTAGATCACGGCATTACGCCACCACTCAGTGCTCACAGTTACGCGACGATAGCCGACAAACGCAGGCGGCTGGAGCAGGATGTGGTCCATGGGTTCGTGGCTGTACATCGTGCTCGGCGTCCTGCTGGTCCTCGTCGGCGGGGTGTGGACACTGCAAGGGCTCGACGTGATGGGTGGCAGCGCGATGAGCGGGGTCACGCTCTGGGCGATCGTCGGGCCGATCGTCCTCATCGTGGGCCTGTTGGTGCTGTGGCGTGGCGTGCGCCGCCGGGGCGCATAAAACCATTCTCATCGATGGCTTTCACGCCATAAACCGCACCACCGCAGCGGTGTACGCTGCGGCGGTGCTCCGTGAGCGGCAAGTCCGAGCATGAGCGATGCAGCGCTCGTGTTGCTCTGGCTCGGGCTCACGCTGTACGCGGTTCTCGCCGGTGGTGACTTCGGCGTCGGCATCTGGCACCTGCTGGCGACCGGCCGCGACCGGGGCCGCCAGCGGGCACTGATCGAGCGCAGCATCGGCCCGGTGTGGGAAGCCAACCACGTCTGGCTGATCCTCTCGATCACCCTCTTCTGGATCGCCTTCCCGGCCGCGTTCGGCGCGTTCGCGGCCACGCTGTACCTCCCGCTGGCGTTGGTGGCGCTCGGCGTCATGGGTCGCGGCGCGGCGTTCGCGTTCCGCCAACCGCGGGCCAGGTTTCCGGTGTACGCGCTGGTCTACGGCGGCTCGTCGGTGCTCACACCGTTCCTGCTGGGCATGGTCGCCGGGGCACTCGCGTCCGGCCGGGTGCCCCCGATCGTCGGAGCCGGCGACGCTGTCGGCAGTTGGATCAACCCCGCTTCCGTGTACTGCGGGTTGCTCGCCGTCGGCAGTTGCGCCTACCTCGCGGCGGTCTACCTGACCGCCGACGCCGTCCGGAGGGGTGACCCGGCGCTCGCTGACGCGTTCCGGCGCCGGGCCCTCGGCGCCGGGGTGGCCGTGGGCGTGGTCGCGATCGCCGGGCTCGCGGTGCTCGACGACGACGCGCCCGGCCTCATGCAGGGAATGACCGGTCGGGGCATGCCGATCGCGACCGCGTCGATCCTCGGCGGGCTGGCGTCGCTGGTGCTCGTGGCGGCGCGCCGCTACGGGTACGCCCGGGTGGCCGCCGCCGCCACGGTGGCCACGCTGCTGTGGGGTTGGGGCGCCGCGCAGTACCCGGTGCTGCTGCACCCCGGCCTGACCGTCGCTCGGCCGCCGGACACCCCGACCGTGTTCGGCGCCGTGCTGGCCGCGTTCGCGGTGAGCGCGCTCGTGCTGGCCCCGGCGGTCGGCTGGCTGTTCGTCATCTTCCAGCGGGACGAGCCACCGCGTCCCGGAGCAACGCGTACCCGCGGATCAACTCATCGCGCTCGGCCGTGATGTCGGGGCTGTCCGGATCACACCCGGCGGCCACCCAGCGATCGGAGATCACCATCGCCTCGGCGCGGTACCGGGCGGCGTCCCGCACCGACTCCTCGGGCACCGCGTACACGTGGGAGTACAGCGCGGCCAGCGCGTCGACGAGCGGATCGATCGACCCGTCCGGCGCCTCCCGCTGGAGGTACCGGTGCACCCGCCACCACTCGACCTCGCGGCGGGCCGCCTCCTCCAGGTCGAACGGCTCGTTGTGGGTACGCGCGACCAGCCGGTAGAACCGCAGCATCGCGGCACGGGCCCCGGCCGGGTCGTTGTCCGGGTACGGCGCCCAGAGCTGGTTGGCGCGCAGTACCAGCCACGCGCCGAGGACGGTCCGCGGCCACGGCATGGCGAACCCGGCCCGGACCAGCCCGATCGACGAGCGCAGGAAGGTGCCCCAGCGGCGCTGGTAGTACGCGACCCAGGCGGCCGCCTCGAAGGACCCGAGCTTGACCGGGTCGAACTCCCGCATGGGGTATTCCTACCCCATGATCGGCACAACTTCCCGGAAGTTGTGGCCATAGCGCCGTGCTGAGGCCACAACTTCCGGGAAGTTGTGGCGATCAACGGGCGTGATTGAAGTGGTCGACATCGGGGAATGAGGCTCTGGACAGCGCTTTCCCCCCAGCCCCTGGAGGTGGCGGTGGAGACTCTTGCCCAGGGCGCCCTTCGGCTCAACCTCGACGCCATCGACTACGTGATCCTGGGGTTGTACTTCGCCACCGTGCTCGGCATCGGCTTCGCCGCGCGGCGCGCGATCTCGCACCAGCGCCGACTTCTTCCTGTCCGGTCGGGTCGCTCCCCGCCTGGGTGACCGGCCTCGCGTTCGTCTCGGCCAACCTCGGCGCGATCGAGATCCTCGGCATGGCCGCCAACGGCGCGCAGTACGGCATGATGACGGTCCACTACTACTGGATCGGCGCGGTGCCGGCGATGGTGTTCCTCGGCATCGTGATGATGCCGTTCTACTACGGCTCCAAGGTGCGCAGCGTCCCGGAGTTCCTCCGGCTGCGGTTCAACCGGCCGGCGCACCTGCTTCAACGCGATCAGCTTCGCGGTGGCGCAGGTCCTGATCGCCGGCGTCAACCTGTTCGCGCTGGCCCTTGTCATGCAGGCCCTGCTCGGCTGGCCGCTGTGGCTGTCCATCGTCGTCGGCGGCGGCGTTCGTGCTGATCTACATCACGCTCGGTGGCCTGTCGTCGGCCATCTACAACGAGGTGCTCCAGTTCTTCGTCATCCTCGCCGGCCTGATCCCGATCACCGTCATCGGCCTGATCAAGGTCGGCGGCCTCAGCGGCCTGTTCGACAAGGTGCGCGACACCAAGCTCGGCGACGCCGGCTGCACACCTGGTCGAACACCGGGCACGCCGCCGACAACCCGCTCGGCGCCAACTGGATCGGGATCGTGTTCGGCCTCGGTTTCGTGCTGTCGTTCGGCTACTGGACCACCAACTTCGCCGAGGTGCAGCGCGCGCTGTCCGCCCGGAACATGAGCGCCGCCCGGCGTACGCCCGATCATCGCCGCGTACCCGAAGCTGCTGATCCCGGCGGTGACCGTGATTCCCGGGCTGATCGCGCTGGTCACCGTCAAGGGGCTCGGCGCGCAAGACCGGCGACCTGCAGTACAACAACGCGATCCCGCTGCTGATGCGCGACCTGCTGCCCAACGGCGTACTCGGCGTCGCGGTCACCGGCCTGATGGCCTCGTTCATGGCCGGCATGGCGGCCAACGTCAGCGGATTCAACACCGTCTTCACGTACGACATCTGGCAGTCGTACTTCCGGCGCGACCGCGACGACGAGCTACTACCTGCGGGTCGGCCGGATCGTCACGGTCGTCGGCGTGATCATCGGCATCGGCACGGCCTTCATCGCGTCCGGATACAACAACATCATGAACTACATCCAGGCGCTGTTCCCGCTGTTCAACGCGCCGCTGTTCGCCACGTTCATCATCGGCATGTTCTGGCAGCGGATGACCGCCTGGGCCGGCTTCTTCGGTCGCTGGTCGCCGGCATCGGCCGCCGCGCTGGCGACGTACCTGCTGTACCTCGGCAAGATCATCCATTTCGGCTCCGACCTGGACGAGAGCTTCTGGGGCGCCGGCATCGCCTTCGTCACGGTCACGGTCGTGTCGGTGATCGTCACGTTGGTCACCACACCCAAACCCGAGTCCGAACTGAGCGGGCTGGTGTACGGCGTCAACCCGGCCGACCTGGCCGCCGACGCGATCGCCGGCGACCGGGCCTGGTACCGCTCCCCCGTCCTGCTCGGTGCCGGCGCGCTGATCCTGGCCGCGGCGTTCTACCTGCCGTTCCTGTAAGGGGTTCTTCACGATGGCCGACAACACTGACATCCCAGCCAGCAAGGCGCGCCTGTTCGACGTCCGCCGGGTCATCGGTGGCCTGTTCATCGTGTACGGGCTGATCGTCACCATCGCGGGCCTCTTCGACAGTGGCGAGGAGATCAAGAAGGCCCAGGGGGTACGGATAAACCTGTGGACCGGAATCGCCATGCTGGTCCTCGGTGGGCTGTTCCTGCTGTGGCAGTGGTGGCGCCCGCTGGAGGTCGCCGCCATGCACGACGAGGCCGACGACCGCCCCCGCACCGAGTAACCCCATGATCTTGGAGAGTTCGCGGCGCTACAACGCCGTGAACTCTCCAAGATCGTCCAAGGCTCGGCATCCGGAACCGCACAGCCGGGGAGCGCCGGGCCAGCCGGCGGCGTGGAGCACGGCGGCCACCTCCGCCGCCACCACGCACGGCTGCTCGGCGACATCGGCCCAGCCGTACCGGAGGACCCGACAGCCGGCGCGAACCGACGCGTTGTCCCGGCGCATGTCCCGAAAGCTGACCTCCGCCGGATGCGCGACCTGGCCGTCCAACTCGACGGTTACCCCGAACTCCGGGTAGCGGACGTCCTCGTAGCATCGACCACCAGAGCGGATGATCGCGTGCTGGCGGCTGCCCGGCGGCAACCGGTGCGCCCGCTCCACATCGCGGAGGTACCGCAGTTCGAGCGGTGACTGTGCGCCGTCGGCCACATCCCGAAGCGCGGCGAGAACATCGCTCCGCCAGCGGACCCGGGTGCGCGCGGCGAGCACCTCGGCGATCCGGTCCGCTCGGGTCAGTCGGCGCCCACACGCCCGGGTGATCCAACCGAGCGCCTGCTCCAGGCTGGCGGCCGTGTCGACCAGGTCCACCACGGTTTCCTCGACCCTGGTACGCGGCGGGGTGCGGCTCGGGTGTCGCGCCAGATCGGCACGGCAGGACCGGTGTACCACCACGCCCCGGATCGGGGTTACCCGGCGGCGCGAGGGCACGACCAGGTGGATCGGGTTCTGCGGATCGTCGATCACACCCCAGACCTCGCCGGCCGACTGATGGCTCAACGCCGCTCCGGTGCCGGCCGCCAGCACGGCCGACCACAACATGCCCATGCGCGGCACCGGCCCGCTGAACGTCGCGTACGTCGACCGGAACAGCGGCTGCCACCGCCCGGCACGCAGGTGTGCCCTGATCGCATCGAGTGTCGTGCCTGCCGCCAGCGCCTGCGTGCGGGTCACCACCCCGGCCTGGTCGACGAACATCAACTGAGCCTGTGGCCGGGACGGGCCGGCGCGCCAGACCGAATCCGCCGCTGTGGACAACCAGGCTGTGGATAACCTGTCCATTGAAGGATCTTGGAGAGTTCGAGGTGTTATGGCACCCCGAACTCTCCAAGATCTTTTAGTGCACGCCTGCCACCGCGCAGCTGAGCAGGCGCGGGCGTCGGGTACCCGGCCGGCCAGCAGCGCGACGGCCGTGTCGAACCGGCCGTCGAGCCACACCGAGTCCAGCGAGCCTCGCCACAGCAGTGACGCGGAGTCGACCAGCAGCCGTACGCCGGTAACCGTTTCACCGGAAGCCGTCCGCGGCGCGAGCTGCGTGGCATACCGGTGCCGGACGGCGTCGGCGTCGCCCTCGGCCAGCTCGTGCAGCGCGGCGTGCCACGAGAAGTGCACCCGGTGCCCGGCGTCGAGCCCGGAGCCGGCGATCCAGCCGTCGAGCCAGGCCAGCCCGTCGGCCAGCGCCCGATCGGCCAGCACCGCCGCCTCGGCCCACCGCGACTGCTCCTGGCGGACGAACGCGAGCAGGCTGGCGTACCACCAGTCGTTTCCGTACGCCGGAGCCAGTTCCTCGACGAGTGCCCAGGCACGCGCCGGTACCCCGGCCGCGCCGGCGAAAGCGATCGTCGGCACCGCGACACTGAGCATCGGCGCGTCCCGCGGGTACACCCGCAGGTGCTGGAAGTCCGGGTCGGCCCGGACGGCGGCGCGCAACGCCGCGTCGGCGCCGGGCTGGACCCGGAGGATGCGGCCGAGCGCGAGGTTGTAGAACTCCGCGCCGGCCGCGTTCGTGGTGAGGGGCAGTCCGTAGAGATCGCGGGGTAGCATCCGGTCCCCCTATCGGCGGCGCGCGACCGGATAGTCGCGTAACCGTGGTTGGCCGGACCGGCCCGGGTGGGTGTCGGTGAGCGGGAACGGGGCGGTGGCGCGGCGCAGCTGGGCGCGCAGGCGCTGGATCAGGGCAGAAGACATGCCCGCAACGATCCGCGCGCCAGGCGGCGCTGACATCGGTAGCGGATACCTGGAGCGGATCCGACAGTACCTAGAGGCGTACCGACAGGCTCCCGGGTTGTTCGCCCTCCTCGAAGATCTGCGAGGCCCGCCCGACGATCTGCGGATCGGGCGACCCGACGATCTCCTCGTCCTTGTCCTCGTAGTCGAACAGCCGGAGCACGTGGCGCATCGCCTCGACCCGGGCCCGCTTCTTGTCGTTGCTCTTGATCACCGTCCACGGCGCGTCGGCGGTGTCCGTGTAGAAGAACATCGCCTCCTTCGCCTCGGTGTAGTCCTCCCACTTCTCCAGCGACGCGAGATCCGTCGGTGACAGCTTCCACTGCCGCACCGGGTCGACCTGCCGGATCGTGAACCGGGTGCGCTGCTCGCCGCGCGACACCGAGAACCAGAACTTCACCAGGTGGATGTCCGAGCGGACGAACATCCGCTCCAGCTCCGGGGCCTGGCGCAGGAACTCCAGGTACTCCCGGCGGCTGGTCAACCCCATCACCCGCTCGACCCCGGCCCGGTTGTACCAGGACCGGTCGAACAGCACGATCTCCCCGGCCGACGGCAGGTGCGCGATGTAGCGCTGGAAGTACCACTGGGTACTCTCGCGCGCGCTCGGCTTCTCCAGCGCCACCACCCGGGCGCCCCGGGGGTTCAGGTGCTCCATGAAGCGCTTGATCGTGCCGCCCTTGCCGGCCGCGTCCCGGCCTTCGAAGAGGACGACCAGCTTCTCGCCCGAGTCCTTGACCCAGTTCTGGAACTTCAGCAGCTCGATCTGGAGCAGCCGCTTCTGATGGTCGTACTCCTCGCGGGCCATCCGCTCCTCGTACGGGTATCCCTCCCGCCACGTGTCGACCGGTTTGCCGTCCTTGGTCAGCAGGACCGGGTCGTCGTCGCCGTCGTCCTCGACCATGTAGTCACCCAGCTCGACGAGATCCTGGGAGTTCTCATTCATCCGGTACCCGTTCTCTCGCTTCCGCCCACCCGAACGCTACCCGGAGCCTCGTGCCTTCAGCCAGATCGGCACTTCCACCCCCGGCGGGGCGCGATTAGCGTCACGATGAACGTCTCGCCGTCCGGAGGGAGCACCCGGTGGAGCCTACGAAGATCCTGCTGGACGAGTCGGAGCTGCCCCGGCGCTGGTACAACGTGCTCGCCGACCTCCCCACGCCACCGCCCCCGGTGCTCCACCCCGGCACGCTCCAGCCGGTCGGCCCGGACGACCTCGCCCCGCTGTTCCCGATGGCGCTCATCGAGCAGGAGGTCACCGGCGACCGGTACGTGGAGATCCCCGAGCCGGTGCTCGACGTGTACCGGCTGTGGCGGCCGTCCCCGCTCTACCGGGCGCACCGGCTGGAGCGGGCGCTCGACACCCCGGCCAAAATCTTCTACAAGTACGAGGGGGTGTCGCCGGCCGGTTCACACAAGCCGAACACGGCGGTGCCGCAGGCGTACTACAACGCCTCGGCGGGGGTACGCCGGCTGACCACCGAGACCGGCGCCGGCCAGTGGGGCACCGCGCTCGCCTTCGCCTGCGTCCAGTTCGGCCTGGCCTGCGAGGTGTGGCAGGTGCGCGCCAGCTACGACCAGAAGCCGTACCGGAAGATCATGATCGAGACGTTCGGCGGGACGGTCCACCCGTCACCGTCCGACCTGACCGCGGCCGGGCGCAAGGTGCTGGCCGAGCACCCCGACTCCCCCGGCTCGCTCGGCATCGCGATCAGCGAGGCGGTCGAGGTGGCCGCCCAGCACGCCGACACCAACTACGCGCTGGGCAGCGTGCTCAACCATGTGCTGCTGCACCAGACGATCATCGGCGAGGAGGCGCTGCTCCAGTTCGCCAAGGTCGGCCTCACCCCGGACGTGATCGTCGGATGTACCGGCGGCGGCTCGAACTTCGCCGGGCTGATGTTCCCGTTCCTGCGCGAGAAGCTGGCCGGCGAGATCGACGTGACGATCCGGGCGGTCGAGCCGGCCGCCTGCCCGTCGCTGACGAAGGGCGTCTACGCGTACGACTTCGGCGACACGGCCGGCATGACGCCGCTGATGAAGATGCACACGCTCGGCCACGATTTCGTACCCGATCCGATCCACGCCGGCGGCCTGCGCTACCACGGGATGTCCCCGCTGATCTCGCACGTGTACGAGTTGGGTCTGATCGAAGCGGTCGCCAAGACCCAGCGGGAGTGCTTCGAGGCGGGCGTGCGCTTCGCGCGTACCGAAGGAATCGTTCCCGCGCCCGAGCCCACGCACGCGATCGCGGCCTGCATCGAAGAGGCCCTGCGGTGCAAGGAGACCGGCGAGGACAAGGTGATCCTCACCGCCCTGTGCGGGCACGGTCACCTCGATCTCGCCGCGTACGGCACGTTCCTCGCCGGGGAGATGGTCGACCGGGAGCTGTCCGACGAGGCGATCGCCGCGGCTATCGCCGCCCTGCCGCCCGTTCCCGCTTAGATCGGCGGGCGCACCGGGGCGTACGCGGACCGGAAGAACCCGCGAACCGGGTCCGCGAGGCCGAGGTTGTGCTCGAACGTGGTCGGCCGGCTCGGGTCGCCGGTGTCGAACCGGATCTCGACGTCGTCCCGCGCCCCCTGGTTCGGGTCGTACACCCGAAGGCTCACCCGGTCGCCGGTCCGCTCGTAGTCGTACGCCAGGATCTGGTGGTTCCGGCCGAGGTCGACCGGATTGGCCGACGCGACCGTCACCACGCCGAGCGCCACCGGTGTGCCATGGTCGAGATCGGTGCGGATCTGCGGCCACTGCACCCGGATCGTGCGCCAGGCGACGCCCCGGTCGGTGACCACCCGCCGCCCGAGGACGGTGAATCCGGAGTCGCCGTCGGGCAGGTTCATCCACTGGTAGTACTGGGTGACCCCGGCCGGCAGGTGCCACGAGTCGACCAGGCGACGAACGATGTACCCGTAGAGCGGATGCTCGGCGTCCGGTCGACCGGCCGGCGGCGGAACGCTCGCATGCCAGTAGTCGAACGCGGCGAAGACCATTCCACCGCATAGCCCGGCGCTGGCGTTGCCCACGGTGATCCGGCCGAACGGTGTCGCCAGCGCGACGGCGGGTTGCGACGGCCACGAGTTGGCGAACGGGAACCCGTGGTCTGACGGCAGGAAGCTCTCCGCGCTGGGCATGGTGTGTTCAGTGCAGCACCCGCCGGCTGACCGGCCCATCGCCGTACCCGGCAAAAGCGTGGAAGCGCAACGTCGGATGCCGGACAGCCGGTATCGTCGTGATCGTCGCCAGGAGGTTCGGATGCGCACGCCGCTGCCCTACGACTATTTCCCGAAGGTGCCGTCGTTCTTCGTCAAGAGCAACGACATCGCCGACGGGCAACTGTTGGCCGACCGGTACCTGTACGACGGGTTCGGCCTGCCCGGCGGCAACGTCTCGCCACACCTGCGCTGGCACGGACACCCGCCGGAGACCCGCGGCTTCGCCGTCACCTGCCTCGACCCGGACGCGCCGACCGGGAGTGGCTTCTGGCACTGGGTGCTGTTCGACATTCCGGCCGAGGTGACCGAGCTGGCGCGGGGTGCCGCGAAGCCGGGAGCGCTCCGCGTGCCCAGCGGCGCCCAGCACGCGCGCAACGACCTGGGCGTCAAGGGATACTGCGGAGCCGCGCCACCCAAGGGCGACGACCCGCACCGGTACGTGTTCGTGGTGCACGCACTCGACTGCGAGAAGCTCGGCCCGGACTCGGACGCCTCGCCGGCCGTGATCGGATACAACACCACGATGCACGTCCTGGCCCGGGCGATGGTGACCCCGGTGTTCGGGCATTAACTCTCATATCCGGCTGCTGCTTCCACACATGCCGCCGCCGCTCGGCTCGTTCCCCAGCTGACAATCGCACCCCCCGCAAGATCTTGCGGAGGAAGTGCGCCCGTCGAAATGGTTGGACGTCACCGCCCGGGGTAGAAGGCGCGCCGTTTGTTCTCGTACTCGCGGCCGACCGGCTGCCGGGAGGTGACCATGATTAAAAAGATCTTCACTTGGCTGTTCGTGGCATTCCTGATCTTCTTCGTAGCGTTCCGCCCGACAGCCGCGGCGAACGCTACAAAGTGGATCGGCGGTGGGCTGGCCCGGATCGCCACCGGCTTCGGAGACTTCTTCTCCAGCCTGTTCTAGTACCGTCAGATCATGGCCGATCTCGGTGACTTCGCCCGCCTGGTTACCCGCGACCACGGGCTCTGCGTGGTCTCCACGCCGCGGGCGGACGGGACGATCCAGTCCTCTGTGGTCAACGCCGGCGTGCTGGACCATCCGCTGACCGGGCGGCCGGTCGTCGGGCTCGTCGCGATTGCCGGCACGCGCAAGCTCGCGAACCTGCGCGAGCGTCCACACGCGACCGTCGTGGTCCGGGCCGGCTGGGAGTGGGTCACGGCCGAGGGCGATGTCGAAATCGCCGGCCCGGACGATCCGCTGGCCGGCATCGACGACGAAGCCCGGCGGCTGCTGTTGCGCGCCATTTTCACCGCCGCCGGCGGCACCCATGACGATTTCGCCACCTACGACCGGGTCATGGCCGAGGAGCGGCGCGCGGCCGTGCTCCTCACCCCGACGAGGGTGTACGGGAGCCTACGCTAGAACCTCCGACGCCACCGACGTCAGCGCCGCGATGTGGCCGTCCACACCGCCCAGCCCGGCGCGCATCGTGTTGATGCTGACGTGCGTGGCGCCGGCCTCCTGCCAGGCCGAAACCAGACCGGCAACAGAGCCGGAATCCACGTTGATCCTGCCTTCCATCCCGATACCCGACGGATCCCGGCCGGCCTCGACGGCGGCCTGATCGACGATCCGCTTCGCCTCCTCCAGCCGCGGCCCGGGCGACATCTGCGGGAACCAGCCGTCGGCGAGCCGGCCGGCGCGGCGGTATGCGGGTGGCGACTGGGCGCCGAACCAGATCGGGATCGGCTGCTGCACCGGCAGCGGGAAGATGCCGGCGCCGGTGATCCGGTCGTACCGGCCGGCGACGGTGACCGAGCGCTGCGTCCACAGTTGTCGCAGCAGCCCGACCTGCTCCTCGAGCCGCCGTCCGCGCTGGGTGAAGTCCTCGCCGAGCGCCTCGTACTCGACCGCGTTCCAGCCGATGCCGACGCCGAGCCGGAACCGGCCGCCGGTCAGCAGGTCGACCTCGGCCGCCTGCTTGGCCACCAGGGCCGTCTGCCGTTGCGGCAGGATCAGGATGCCGTTGACCACTTCGAGGGTGGTGATTCCGGCCAGGAACCCGAAAAGCACCATCGGCTCGTGGAACGTCGAATCCAGATCGTACGGGCCGCTCCAGCCCTGGTGGACCGCCCGGTCGGCGCCGACCACGTGATCGTAGGCGAGGACATGGCTGTACCCGAGGTCGGAAACCGCGGCCGCGTACGCCCGGATGGCCCCGACGTCGGCTCCGATCTCCGTCTGTGGAAATACGACTCCAACCTGCATACCGTCAATGATCGCGCGCCCGGTCGGCCACCGCGCGCGGGACCCAGGGTGCGTACGAAAGCTCCACCTCGGGCGGCGGCACCGGGTCCTCGCACCGGTCGCACACGAGCTGCGCGCGCAGGTCCCCGCCGCAGCCACGGTGGCGGCTGAGCCGGGGCGGTCCCTGCGGCCCGGCGAGGTGCCGGTCACCCCAGTGCATGAGGCTCAGGATCGGTACCCTCAGCTCACAGCCCATCGCGGTCAGCTCGTACCGGTACCGCTCGGGGCGGTCCTGGTACCGGATCCGCTCCAGGACGCCGGCGTCCACCAGCCGCTTGAGCCGGTCGGTGAGCACGTTGCGGGCCACGCCGAGGCTCTGCTGGAACTCCTCGAAGCGGGTCAGCCCGCCCAGCGCATCGCGGACGACGAGGAGCGTCCACCGCTCGCCGAGCACTTCGAGCGCGCGGGCGACGGAACACATCTGGTCGTCGTAGGTCCGGCCGAGCATGGCAACCACTAAACCACGTGCTGGAGGATGTGCGCCGCGACCGCCGCCGGCTCGTCCACCTGTACGTAGTGTCCGGCGTCCGGCAGCAGGTGCAGGTCGGCGTGCGGGAACAGGTCGCGGAAGCGGGCGGCGACCCGGCGGTTGAGGTACCGGTCCCGCGCGCCGAACACGATGCGTACCGGGCGGTCGAACCGGCGCATGTCCGGCACCCGCGCCAGCCGGGACAGCACGGCACCCAGCAGGTCGTCGTTGAGCCGCCAGAACGCCGGTCGGGCGGCACCGAAGTCCGCGTACAGGCTGGGCACGAACTCCGCCCGCAGCTCGGGATCCTGGATGAACTGGCCGACCTGCCACGCGTACAGCCGGCGATCGAGCTCCGGCCAGCGGCGGACGGCGACGCGCGCCACGGTCCGGACGACCGGCGTCGAGTACAGCGCGATCGCGGGCGGCCGGCGCAGCCCCGCCATCCACTGGTAGTACGTGTTGAGCAGCACCAACGCCTCGGTGCGGGCCGGGTTGGCGAGTGCCCAGTCGATCGCCGGTGGCCCGGACGCGTCGTGCGCCACCAGCAGTACCCGCTCGAACCCGAAGTGATCGACCACCGCCGCGAGGTCCTCGCCCTGCCGGTCGGCGGTGTACGGGTACCCGCGCGGCTTGTCGGAGCCGCCCCAGCCCAGGAAGTCGAACCGCACGACCGGTACCCGGCCCACCAGGTGCGGCAGCAGCCGGTCGTACAGGTGCAGGTTGTCCGGGAAGCCGTGCATCAACACCACCGGCGTGCCCGGCCCGGGCGTGTACTCGGCACGCATCCGGTATGGCCCACGCGGCACCATGACCAACTCAGCCACTGCGATCACCCCGTCAGTTGCTTGACGAAACTCACCCTATCAGTGCAGAGTTTCGTCAAGCAACTAACTCTCTGGGAAGGGCCTCATGACCACGACAGAGCACCCCTGGCGGATCTTCTTCCTGGTCTCGATCGGCGTCTTCGCCTCGCTGCTCGACCTGTTCATCGTCAACATCGCGTTCCCGGACCTGCAGGCCGACTTCGCCCACGCGGGGCTGTCCGAGCTGTCGTGGGTGCTCAACGCGTACGCGATTGTCTTCGCCGCCCTGCTCGTGCCGGCCGGACGCCTGGTCGATCTGTACGGCCGCAAGCGCGGCTTCGTGATCGGCCTCGGCCTGTTCACGGTCGCGTCGATCGCGTGCGCCGCCGCCGGGTCGGTGCCGGTGCTGATCGGTGCCCGGGTGGTGCAGGGGATCGGCGCCGCGATCCTCGGTCCCAGCTCGCTCGGCGTGGTGCTGCCGGCGTTCCCGGCGCGGTCCCGGTCGGCGGTGATCGCGGCGTGGGCGGCGGTCGGCGCGGTCGGTGCGGCCGCCGGTCCTCCGCTCGGCGGCCTGCTGGTGCAGGCCAGCTGGCGGTGGGTGTTCATCGTCAACGTTCCGCTCGGGCTCGTGTCCATCTGGTACGCCATCCGCCGGCTGCCGGAAAGCCGCGATCCGCGGGCCGGGGCGCTGCCCGATCTCGCCGGCACCCTCGCGCTGATGGTCGGCATCGGGGCGCTCAGCCTCGCGCTGGTCAAAGGCCGCGACTGGGGCTGGGACGACGCCCGGACCGGGCTCGCGTTCGTGGTCGCGGCCGTCGCGACGGGCGCGGCCGTGCTCCGGTCACTGCGCCATCCGGTACCCGCGCTGGAGCTGCGAATCCTGCGGGTACCGTCGTTCGCGCTCGCCGTCGCCTCGGCGCTGGCGTTCTTCGCCGCCTTCGCCGCGCTCCTGCTGTCCGGGGTGCTGTTCCTGACCCAGGTGTGGGGTCACTCGATCCTCCGCGCCGGCCTCGAACTGACGCCCGGCCCGCTGGGCGCGCTGGCCGCCGCCGTGGTGGCGAGCCGGGTGGGGCCGCGGATCGGCATGGGTACGGTCGGCGCGATCGGCGGCGCGCTGGTGGCGATCGGGATCGGCTGGAACGCGGTCCGGCTGGGTACCACCCCGGATTATCTCGGCGCGTACCTGCCCGGCCAGATCGTCAGCGGCCTCGGCGTCGGCCTCGCGATCCCGTCCTTCACGGCGGTGTCGGTCACCGCGGTCGGCCCGGCCCGGTTCGCCACGGCGATCGGCATCTCGTCAATGTTCCGCCAGGTCGGCGGGGCGCTCGGGGTGGCCGCGTTCGTGGCGATCGTGGGCACCCCGGCGCCCGGTCAGGCGCTCGACGCGTACCGTCACGGGTGGGTCTTCATGGTCGTCGCCGCCGCGCTCGGCGGGCTGCTCATGCTCGGCACCCGGTTCACGAAGAGCACCGCACCCGAAAGCGCCGCACCCGAGGTCAGCCCTCGTCTCCCCGCACCTTCGCGGTACAGGTGAGCGGGGCGCCCGGCTGGCCCTGCTTCTTCGCGACCTCGTTCTTCTCGATCACGATCCGGCAGGTCGCCGCCCCGCCTGTCGGCATGACCTGGAGCGTGATGACGCCGGGGTTGGCGACGCCGGCGGTCTTCCAGGGCAGTGCCGGGTTGGCGACCTCCTCGCCCACGGTTCCGTTCGGCGCCTGCTGCTGCGGCACGGTGTAGGAGAGGCGTTCGGCGGCGCTGCCGGTGACCTCGAAGTGGTACTCGACCATGCTCGACAGGTCGGTCTTCTTCATGAAGCCGCAACCGCTGGCGAACACGGCAAGCGACGCCAGGCTCAGCAGGGTGAGGGCAGCGGGGACGGTGCGGCGCATGGGTTTCTCCTGTCGCGTGGACCTGTCAACTGGCGGCCCACGCTACGGGCGCAGCCCATCGACCGGCGTCGAGACGGAGTCTGACCTTCGGGTACGACCTGGGTCGTACGCCGACTCGCGGGTGTGCTACCTCGAGCTGAATACCGTGGTGGCCTCGCTGAGCCGGGCGGCACTCCGGTCGGCGCTCCGGTCGACCAGCAGGAACCGGCAGCTGCCGACGTCGAGGAGGTCACCCGCGCCGATCGGCGCCGGGCCGGGCAGCCGCCATCCGTTGATCCACGTTCCGTTGCGGGAGCCGAGGTCGGTGAGGATCCAGCCGCCGTCGACGAACGAGATGAGCGCGTGCCGGCGGGACACCGAGATGTCGTCGAGCCGCAGGTCGACGTCTTCGGACCGACCGATGAGGTACTGGCCCGGGACGGGCGGCAGGGCGAGTTCGCAGAATCCCGGCGCCCGCCGTGTGGTCAGCCGGGGTGTGGCGAGCACGGCGAGGGCGGTTCGGGCCCGGCGGTAGACCGGGGCCAGCCAGCCGTACAGCGGCGCGATTCGCTGCTGGAAGGGGCGCCTGGGTGGCAGGTCGGCCATCAGCCGGTCGAGGTCGGTGCGGCGGCGCGCGTCGAGCGCCAGGAACAGCCGCCGGACGAAGGTCACGTCCGACAACCGCCCGTCGCGCAACTGGTCGCGCAGCGCCCGCACGGTCGCCCGCCGCTCCCGGTCCGACGCGCGCAGCTCCGTCGACCGAAGGCCCACGGGCCTGGGAGGTTCACCCTGGCTCATGCTCCGACTCCGCTCGCTCCGACTGGCCGGCCGTCTACGACTGCTCGTCGTTCACGACTACTCATTGTCGGGGCAGGAGGCTGTTGTGAACAGACCATGAATACGCGTCGATCCAGCAGAAGTAAGGTGCAAAGCAGACGAATCTACCTGTACTTCTCCTGGATCAACGGATCGAACGGGTCAGTGGCCGGCCTCAGCGTGGTAGCGGTCCACGATTTCCTGCTTGATCCGACCGCGGTCGGAGACGGCGATGCCCTTGCCCTGCGCCCATTCCCGAATGGCTCTGTTCTGGTCGCGATCGACGGTCGCGGTGCCCCGCACTCGCGTTCCGGTCGACCGTGCGGCGCCGCTCGCCCGGGCCACCTTGCTGCCGGCCGCGACATATGGCGCCAGCGCGTCACGCATTTTCGCCGCGTTCTTCTTGGACAGATCGATCTCGTACTGCGCGCCGTCGATAGCGAACTTGACGGTCTCCTCGGCTTCTCCCCCGTCGATGTCGTCGACCAGCATGTGGATGGTTCGCTTTGCCATCAGAGTTGGTTCCTTCCAATACCGCGCCTACCGTCGAGTAACGATAGCTGCCAATCCAGGCCGACGCAAAGATGGAATATCTGTTAATACCCGCGACCGGTCGCTCTTCGCCGATCAATCGTGACCCATGGTCACGACAAAACACATCGATCCCCGCATCCGAAGATACGGGGATCGAAACCGGCCGATGAGTAAGTCTGGTGTACCTACCTCGGCGCCGGTCACCCGTTCAGAGAACCCGGACCTGCTCGGCCTGCGGGCCCTTCTGACCCTGCGTAATCTCGAACTCGACACGTTGATTCTCGGAGAGACTGCGGTATCCGCCGGACTGAATAGCGGAGTAGTGCACGAACACGTCGTCACCACCGCCATCCTGGCTGATGAAGCCGAAGCCCTTGTCCGCGTTGAACCACTTCACGGTACCCTGTGCCATCACCTAACTCCCCCCGCGATAAGGGCGCACCACCCGTGCGAAAACCCCGGTAACGCTAGCAAGACCGCTGGGACATTCCTAACCAGGGCTGTCCGCGCGTGTTGACCGGGTCACGTTTGAGCGGGCGACTTCGGGTAACGAGTTAGACATACCCGAAGTCGGAAGGACGATCATGACTGTCAGTGGCAAATCCGTGGCCTTCCTCGTCTCGAAGGAGGGTATCGAGCAGGCCGAGCTCACCGAACCGTGGAAGGCGGTCGAGCAGGCCGGCGGCATTCCCCGGCTGGTCTCGGTGGAATCCGGATCGGTCCAGGGCTATCACCACCTCTCCCCGGCCGACACATTTCCGGTCGACGAAACCGCCGCGGACGCCCGGGCCGACTCGTACAGCGGTCTGGTGCTACCCGGTGGCGTCGCGAACGGCGATCTGCTGCGCTGGCAGGAGCCGGCCCGCCGGTTCGTCAAGGAGTTCCTGGCCACCGGCCGCCCGGTGGCGGTGATCTGCCACGGTGGCTGGATCCTCATCGACGTCGACGCGGTACGCGGCCGGCGGATCACCTCGTGGCCGAGCATGACCGTCGACTACCGCAACGCCGGCGCCGAGTGGATCGACGAGCAGCTGGTGGTGTGTACGAGCGGCAACTTCCCGCTCATCAGCAGCCGCAAGCCGGACGATCTGCCGGCGTTCTGCCAGGAACTGGTGAGCTGGCTCGACAAGGACGTCAACTAGGGATTGGTGGCCTGCCAGTTGAGTCGGCTCAGGAGTTGCCGCGCCTGATCGGCGTACTGGGCGTCCACCGTGACGGCGTACTGGCCGGCCCGTAGCACGCTCCGCGAGGCGAAGTCCCGCCGGCCGCCGGTCATCGCGTGCGCGATGGCACCGAAGGCAGCACCCCAGAGCGCACCGATGACCAGGCCGGTGAGGAGCAGCGCCCACCAGGCCGACACGCTGAAGATGCCCAGGAGCAGGCCGATCAGCAGGCCGAACCAGGCGCCGCTGGCGGCTCCGGTGAGCGCGGCGCGGGTGGTGGTCATCCGGCCCAGCACGTTCTCGACCAGCCGGAGGTCGGTACCGATGATCGTGGTGTACTGCACCGGGAACTGGTTGTCGGACAGGTAGTCCACCGCGCGCTGGGCCGACTCGTAGTCGGGGTACGTCGCGAGGGTCACCAAGGAACGCACGAGGGTACGGGGCTCCGGGCCGGCGGCGCTCGGCGGCATCGGCGTCCCACCCGGGCCGGGCGGAAGGTCGGATCGGCCGGACAGCGGGCTTCCCCCGGCTGTGGGCGGTCCGGCGACGGGCGGTTCGGAAGTCGGCGGGGTCATGGGTACCACCTCCTGTCATGGCCCGCATTCCCCAAAGCGGGGGCGGTAACCGCCCAGGAGGCGAGCTAGACCAGGCTGACGAACACCGGCTCTTCGCGCGGAATCGTCGCCGCGCCCGCCGCCACGATGGGCAGCGGCCGGCGCGGCTCCACCCGGCCCGAACTGCCGCCGCGCCCCGGGTACACCATGATCCCGTTGATCGGGTCGGGCACGGCGTCGAGCGCGGCCCGGACCACGGGCAGGTCCCGGTAGACCGGCCAGCGGGTCTCGTCGCTGAAGGCGACCTCGAACAGCACGCCCCAGGAGTGGTGGTGCCACTCCCATTCCTTGGCCCCATTGGTGATCGCGGCCTCGATCAGCGCCGCGCCATAGGCGTCGCGCCAGGCGCGCGCGGACTGAGGTCCGTCGAAGACCTCGATCGACCACCAGTGCATGTGTTCCATGACACATCGACTGTACGCCGGCCCGTCAACGGTCCTCCGCCGATCTTGGAGAAATGTGCACGGTTTGATCTCCGTACCGTGCACATTTCTCCTTGATCGGCGAGAGAGAGCCGCGCGCGGGGCGGCCGACCCGCTCAACTACCCTTGGTCACGTGATTCGTGCTCTGCTGCTGGAAAACGTCCATCCGGACGCGGTGTCCCGGTTGAAGGCGGAAGGCTTCGAGGTCCAGACCGAGTCGCGCGCGCTCGACGAGGACGAGCTGATCGCCCGGCTCGACGGCGTGCACCTGCTCGGCATCCGGTCCAAGACGACGGTGACCGCCGCCGCCCTGGCCGCCGCCCCGCAACTGCTCGCGGTCGGCGCGTTCTGCATCGGCACCGACCAGATCGACCTGGCCGCGGCGGCGAGCGCCGGCATCGCCGTCTTCAACGCGCCGTTCTCCAACACCCGCAGCGTGGTCGAGCTGGCACTGGCCGAGATCATCGCGCTCACCCGGCGGCTGACCGAGAAGAACACGGCGATGCACGCCGGGGTGTGGGACAAGGCCGCCGAGGGCAGCCACGAGGTCCGCGGGCGGACGCTGGGCATCGTCGGGTACGGCAACATCGGCACCCAGCTGTCGGTGCTCGCCGAGAACCTGGGCATGACGGTGTACTTCTACGACACCGCCGACAAGCTCGCCCTCGGCAACGCGCAGCGCTGCGCCACGCTCGACGAGCTGCTGGCCGCCGCCGACATCGTGACCCTGCACGTGGACGGCCGGGCCGGCAACAGCGGGTTCTTCGGCGAGGAGCAGTTCGCCCGGATGCGGCCGGGCAGCCTGTTCCTCAACCTCAGCCGGGGTTTCGTCATCGATCACGCCGCGCTGCGCCGGCACCTCGCGAGCGGCCATCTCGCCGGCGCCGCGGTCGACGTGTTCCCGGCCGAGCCCAAGGGACGCGGCGACGAGTTCAGGTCCGAGCTGCGCGGCCTGCCCAACGTGATCCTCACCCCGCACATCGGCGGGTCCACCGAGGAGGCCCAGGCCGACATCGGCTCCTTCGTCGCCGAGAAGCTCCTCAAGTACGTGAGCGAGGGCAGCACCACGCTCAGCGTCAACCTGCCGGCGCTGGCGCTGCCCCAGCAGCCCGGCGGGCACCGGCTCGCCTTCGTGCACCGCAACATCCCGGGTGTACTCGCCGAGGTCAACAGCATCCTGGCCGACCACGCGGTCAACATCGAGGGCCAGCTGCTGGGCACCCGCGGCGAGTTCGGATACCTGCTGACCGACATCGGCTGCGACTACTCGGCCGACGTACTGGCCCGGATCGGCGACATGAGCCAGGCGATCCGCCTGCGGGTCCTTTCGTGAAGATCGTCGACGAGCTGCGGGGGATCGTCGGCGACGCCCACGTCCTCGTCGACGCCGACCTGCGGGCGCCCTATGAAACCGACTGGACCCGGCGGTTCCACGGCTCGGCGTCCTGCGTGGTGCGGCCCGCGAGCACCGACGAGGTCGCCGCCGTGGTGCGCGCCTGCGCGGTGGCCGGCGCCCCAATCGTCGTCCAGGGTGGCAACACGGGCCTCGTTGGCGGCTCGGTGCCGGCCGGTCGCGAGGTGCTGGTCAGCCTCACCCGGCTGACCGGGCTGGACCCGGTCGACGAGGTCGCCGCGCAGGTCACCGCCGGGGCCGGGGTCACGCTGGAGAAGCTCCAGCGGCACGCCCGCGCGGCCGGCCTCGACTTCGGGGTCGATCTCGCCGCCCGCTCGGCCGCGACCGTCGGCGGGCTGGTCGCCACGAACGCCGGCGGCATCCGGGTCCTCCGGCACGGGAGCATGCGCGCCCAGGTCGCCGGGCTGGAGGCGGTGCTGGCCGACGGCACCGTGATCAGCCGGCTGACCGGTCTGGCCAAGGACAACACCGGGTACGACCTGACCCAGCTCCTCGCCGGCAGCGAGGGTACCCTCGCCGTCCTCACCCGGATCCGGCTGCGGCTGGTGCCCCTGCTCCCGGCCCGGGCGGTCGCGCTGGTCGCCGTCGCCGACACGGACGCCGCCCTGGCACTGCTCGCCGCGGCCCGGCAGGGGTTGCCGGCCCTGTCGGCGGCCGAGATCTTCTACGCCGACGGGCTGCGGCTCGTCCGCGACCATGCCGGGTTGCCGGCGCCGTTTCCCGCGCAGTATCCGGCTTATGTCGTGCTGGAGTGCGCCGCGCAGAGCGACCCGACCGAGGCCATCCTGGAGGTGCTCGCCGGGTGCGACGCGGTGTCGGACGCGACCGTCGCGTCCGACGCCACCGGCCGGGGCCGGCTGTGGGCCTTCCGGGAGTCGCACACCGAGGCGATCAGCGCGGCCGGCGTGCCGGTCAAGCTCGACGTGTGCGTACCGCTGGCGGAGCTGCCCACCCTGGTCCGCGATCTGCCCGCCACCATCGCCGGGGTCGCGCCGGCGGCCCGCCCGATCGTCTTCGGGCACCTGGGCGAGGGCAACCTGCACGTCAACGTGTTGGGCGCGGAGAGCGTGGCGACCGAGGTGACCGACGCGGTGCTCCGGCTGGTCGCCGCCCACAGCGGCAGCATCAGCTCCGAGCACGGCATCGGTCGCGCGAAGGTCGGCTGGCTGGGCCTGTCCCGGTCGCCGGAGGAGATCGCGGCGATGCGCCGGATCAAGGAGGCGCTCGACCCGGCCGGCCTCCTGAACCCCGGCGTCCTCCTCCCATGATCGTCACAACTTCCGGGAAGTTGTTGCCTCACGACCCGTCTGAGGCAACAACTTCCCGGAAGTTGTGGCGATCATGGGAACGCCCGCATCCTGGGCGGTGTCACCCGATCAAAGGCACCGGAGGTGGCCCACTGGACGACGCCGGACGAAAAGCCGAGAGCACCGAGGCCGAGACCGTGGCCCGGGCGCGCGCCGGCGACCTCGACGCCTACGAGGCGCTGGTCGCGCGGCACACCCCGTTCGCGCACCGGACGGCGGTGCTGCTCGGCGCGGGCGACGACGCCGACGATGTGTTGCAGGAGGCGTTCGTGAAGGCGTTCCGGAGGCTGCCGCTCTACCGTGGCGACTCGCCGTTCCGGTCCTGGTTGCTCGCGATCGTGGCGAACGAGACACGCAACCTGCACCGGTCCCGGCGCCGCCGCGACGGGCTGGTCCTGCGCGCCGCGGCCACGGAGGCCCCGGTGACCGGCCCGGATCTGCCCGCCGACGCCGCGCTGGCAGCCGAGCGCCGCGCCGTGCTGCTCGACGCCGTACGCCACCTCGACGACCGTGATCGGGAGGTGGTCGTCTGCCGTTACCTGCTCGATCTCAGCGAGGCGGAGACCGCGCAGACCCTCGGCTGGCCGCTCGGCACGGTCAAGTCCCGCACCGCTCGCGCGCTCGCCAAGCTGCGCGCCCGGCTGTCGGCGGAGGTGCGCCATGGCTGAGCCGCACGACGACCAGCTGGCCACCGAGCTGCGCGCCCTCGGCACCTGGCTCGCGACCCCCGAGCCACCCGATGTCCGTGCCGCCGTCCGGGCCCGCCTCACCAACCCTCCACAATCGACGGTACGGGCGGCGCCGACCAACCACCGGCACCGCACCCGGTGGCTCGCCGCCGCGGCCGCGCTGCTGCTGGCCATCGTCATCGCCGTCGTGCCGCAGAGCCGCGCCGCCGTGGCGCACGCGGTCACCGGTGTGCTCCGGTTCGCCGGCGTCGAAGTCCACAAAGGACGTCCGCACGTCGCGCCGTCACCCAGCCCGTTGCCGTCGACCCGGTCGACCGGACTGGACGGGGCCCGCCGCCAGGCCCGGTTCCCGATCAGCGTGCCGGCGCGGTTGGGCGTACCCGACGATGTTCTGACCGCCGATCCCGCACCGGACGGCGCGCCGCGGGTCGTCTCGCTGATCTACCGCAACCCCAATGGCGGCGGCACGATCCGGTTGGACGAGTTCGACGGCGACCTGGCGCCCGGCTTCGTCAAGACGCAGTCCGGCCCGGACACCGAGTGGGCCGAGGTCAAGGGCGAGTTCGCGCTGTGGCTGCCGCGGCCGCACGCGGTGGTCTACGTCGACCGCGCGGGGGTCCAGCACGAGGAGACCGCGCGGCTGGCCGGGACCACGCTGATCTGGAGTGACGGCCGGGTGAGCTACCGCCTCGAAGGCGCGCCGACGATGGCCGAGGCGGTCGCGATCGCCGCCTCGCTCGGCCCCTGAGTGGCACAACTTCCGGGAAGTTGTGGCCTCCGGGGGTCCCCAAGGCCACAACTTCCGGGAAGTTGTGCCGATCTGGCGTTAGGCGTGGGGGCCGGTGGCCGGGCTGAACTGACCGGTGCCGGGCCGCTGCTCGGCGCGGATGACGTGCATCACCGCGTTGATCAGTGCGAGGTGGGTGAACGCCTGGGGGAAGTTGCCCAGGTGCCGCCCGCTGTAGGTGTCGATCTCCTCGGCGTAGAGTTCCAGCGGGCTCGCGTACGCCAGGAGCCGCTCGCACAGCTTGCGCGCCTGCTCCAGGTCGCCGATCTCGACCAGCGCCGAGGCCAGCCAGAACGAGCAGATCGTGAACGTGCCCTCCTCGCCGGTCAACCCGTCGTCGGTCTCCTCGACCCGGTACCGCAGCACCAGCCCGTCGACGGTCAACTCGTCGGCGACGGCGCGGACCGTGCCCACGATCCGGGGATCGTTCGGCGGCAGGAACCGCATCAGCGGCAGCAGGAGCAGCGAGGCGTCGAGCGCCTTCGACCCGTACCGCTGGACGAACACGCCCCGGTCGTCGACGCCCTTGGCGCACACATCGGCGTGGATCTGGTCGGCGAGGGTCTGCCACTTCTCCGCGTACATCGGCTCGTCGTACATCCGCGCGAGCCGCGCGCCCCGATCGAGCGCGACCCAGCACATCACCTTGCTGGACACGAAGTGCTGCGGCTCGCCGCGCACCTCCCAGATGCCCCGGTCGGGCTCCTCCCAGTGCTGCGCGGCCAGCTCGACCTGGCGTTTGAGCACCGGCCACAGCGACTCCGGCAACTGCTCGCGGGAACGCGCGTGCAGGTAGACCGAGTCGAGCACGGCACCCCAGACGTCGTGCTGCTTCTGCTTGTACGCGGCGTTGCCGATCCGGACCGGAAACGCCCCCTCGTATCCGGACATGTGCGGCAGCGATTCCTCGTCCAGCTCCCGTTCGCCGCCCACCCCGTACATCACCTGAAGGTCGTGCCCGTCGTGACACGCGTCGGCGATGAAGTAGAAGAAGTCGTTCGCCTCCCGGTCGAACCCGAGCGTGTACAGCCCCCACAGCGCGAACGTCGAGTCACGCACCCACGCGTACCGGTAGTCCCAGTTACGCTCGCCGTGCGGCGTCTCGGGCAACGACGTGGTGGCCGCCGCGAGCAGGGCACCGGTGGGCGCGTAGGTGAGCCCCTTCAGGGTGAGCGCGCTGCGCTGGAGGTAGCTGCGCCACGGGTGGTCCGGGAAGTCGCCCAGCGTGATCCACTGCCGCCAGTACTCGGACGTACGTCGCATCCGTTCCGTGGCCTCGTCGAGCGTGCGCGGCGGGGGCAGCGGCGACCACGACAGCGCGACGAAATGGCTCTCCCCCTCGACCATCCGGGTCCGCGCGTTGATCCCGCGCCCCTCGATCCCGGGTCGCAGGTCGGTGGTCAGCCGGAGCCTGATCGAGCTGTCCGGTGCGGTGGCCACGACCTCACCGTAGCCCGGGCCCTCGTATGCCCAGGTCGGCTCGCGCCGACCGTAGTCGAACACCGGCTCGCAGGTCAGTGACACGTCGACCGAGCCGCTCACGCACTTGACCATGCGCAGCAGGCAGTGCTCGGCGTCGAAGTCGGTCGGCGAGCGGCGGTGCGTCCGGGACCGCTCGTCGATGTTGTGCCATGGCCCCATGCACAGCGAGTCACGCACGATCAGCCACCCGGTGCGGGTCTGCCAGGTGGTTTCGAGCATCAGGCTGCCCGGCAGGTAGCGCCGCGCGGCCGGCACCATCTCGTCGTACGGCCCGATCCGGAACGCGCCGACGCCCCGGTCGAGGATCGCGCTGAACACGCTGGGCGAATCTGGCCGCGGCATGCACATCCACTCGACCGCGCCGCTGGGCGCGATCAGGCAGTTGCACTCACAGTCGGACAGGAAGGCGTAGTCGGCGATGGGCGGGAAGGGGCTGCGCCCGAACAATGGTGCGGGCAGCAACTCCGGAAACTTGTCGGACGCCGCGTCGTCCATACCGCTGATGGTCGCTCCTGTGGCGCCGATTGGCTAGCCCCCGATGCCGGCCCAACGACCAAGATCGGCACAACTTCCGGGAAATAGTCGGCTCAGCCGTGCCCCGAGGCCACAACTTCCCGGAAGTTGTGGCGATCATGGCGCCTCCAACGTTTCGGCGCGGGCGATCTCCGCGAACGCGGCGCGCAGGTGGCCGGCCAGGTCCCGGTCGGTTCCGGCAAGATCAGCGACCAGCAGGGGGGCATGCCAGGTCACCGCCGCGCCGTCGGGTGGCGGAGACTCATCCTGATCCGGGTGTACACCCAGAGCCCCGGCCAGCAGCACCAGCAGCACGGCCGGGTCGACCCGCGGGCACCACTCCAGCGCCGACCTGGCGCACCGCTCCAGCACCGCCTGCACGTCGTCGCCGGTCAGCCCGTCCTGATGCCGGTCCTCCAGCAGCGACCGGACGACCGCGCCCAGGACGATGCCGACCTGCTCGGGATCGAGCAGGGACAGCCGGTCCGCGGACTCCTCGAACGCCGGCAGATCGCGCTTCCAGGCCGCCGTCACCGCGTCGGTGGTCGTCTCGGCGATGACCCGCGCCGGACCGGGCAACTCCCGAAATGTACGCACGCCGCGATCGTATGCCGGCGAAATGCCGACCAAGCGCGACCCGGCCACCACCCACAGCTTCGGAGTACGCCACCTGGCCCATATTTTGCGCCCGCGATTCGGCAAGCTAGCCGATCTTTCGTACGCCCGCACTCGCGATGCTTTTCCAGGCATTGAGTTCGGAGGCAAACGGCGATGAGCGTACTGCGGCAGGGCGACGAGCACCTGCACTACAGCGACAGTTCACACCGGTGGATCGCTCCACCGGATATCGAGCAAGGCGCATGGAATGCGGGCATGCGCGCACACCTCGACCAGCACCTCACGACAATGGGCGGATCGACCAGGGCCGACGAGCCCCGCCGGTGCGGCCCGCCGCGGATCCCCCGCCCGCGGCGCCCGCTCGACTCGGCGACCTCACTCCGGTCGCGTACCCGGTTGGTCCATCCACAGTAGACACAAAGGAGCAGGCGATCGGCCCGGTTTCCCGGAGGTTGTGGCTTTCCCCCCAGTCACGAGGTCACAACCTCCCGGAAGCCGGGCCGATCGCTGTGCGACTATCAGTCCGACGGCGCGAGGTCGCGGACGCTGGCCTCGCGGGCGATGTCGGTACGCGAGGTCAGGTTGAGCTTGGCCAGGATGTGCGAGACGTGGGTCTGGACGGTCCGCCGGGACAGGAACAACTCGGCCGCGATCTGCGGGTTGGACATGCCCCGGGCGACCAGGCCGGCCACCTTCAGCTCGGTCGGCGTGAGGCTGTCCCAGCCACGGTGCGTGCGCCGGTGCTGGGTACGCGGGCCGCGCCGGATCCCGTACGTACGGAACCTGGCCTGGGTACGTGCCAGGTCCCAGTCCGCGCCGAGCGTCGTGTACAGCGCGAACGCGTCGGTGAAGTGCACCCGGGCCCCGGCGACGTCGTCGCCATTGGCCAGCGCCACACCGGCCGCCTCCAACGCCTGCGCCCGCGGCAGCAGCCGACCGGCCGCCTCGTACTGGTCAGCCGCGCGCAGCAGCTGTACCGCGTCGTTGTCGACCAGGCCGCGGCAGTGCAGCGCGACGGCCTTCCGGTGCGGCACGGCGGACTCGTGCCCGGCCGATTCGGCGTAGCGCACGATGGTCCGGGCCGCGGCCCAGTCGCCGACCGTGATGGCGAGCCGGACCGCATCGGCGAACAGGTCGGTCGCGTCCTCCCACTCGTCGGCCGTGTCCGGCATCCCGTCGGTGAGTACCGCCAGCGCCTCGGCCGGCGAGCCGGCCTGCTCCTTCGCCAGACTCTTGGCCAACGTCAGCGGCCCGATCACCTGGTCACCGATGCGCTCCAGGTACGGCTCGGCCCTGACCAGATGCCGACGCGCGCTGGCGCTGCCCCGGTGGAGCTGGATGGTGGCGGCAATGCCGTGGTCACAACACTCGACGACCGGATTCTTGGACCCGGCGATCTCGACATCAACCTCGGCCAGCGCATCGTCCCACCGCCCGACGTCGAACAACAATTCACCGAGCACGCTCTGCGCCTGCGACAGGCGGACTAGGTTGCCCGCGTCGTCGGACAGTTGCCGCACCTGCTCCGCCGCGGTGATCGCGTCGTCGTACCGGTCGAGATCACCCAGCGCGACAGCCTGGTTGATCTGCATCACCAGTCGAAGATCGGTGAGTGCTGGATCGCCTTCGGCGACCGCGAGCGCTCGATCGAACAACGGCAGCGCCTCCGCCGCGGCGCCGCGCATTCCCTGCACGATGGTCATCATGCCGAGCGCCCACCCCATCGCCCACCGGTCATCGACAGCGGTGGCCTCATCAAGGGCTGCCTGAGCGACCTTTCCGGCAGCATCCAGCCGGCCGAGGCTCCGCTGCGCTCGAGCGGTAAGGACCAGCAGGCGTGCACGGTGTCGGGGTTGTATCCCAGGCGACGCCAAGGCGCGCTCGAGAACGGCGAGAGCCTCCTCCGAGCGGCCTTCCAAGGCTCGGCACTGGGTCAGTGTCCAGTGCAGGTCCACGAGCAGATCGGGGCGGGTCACATGGGCAAGCGCGCCGCCGGCTACCTGGGCGCCGCCAGCCAGGTCGCCGACCCGGAACAAGGCGTCGGCCAACCGGCAGGTCAGCACGTCGTGCGGAGCGACACCCGCCGGTACTCCCGCGACGACCCAGCGCAACAAGGGAATGGCGACGTGCGGAGCCTGCCCAACCAGCTGTTGGGCGGCGTCAGCCAGCCATCGCACGATCCATTCGTCCGCTGGCCCGCCCGCATCATCTCCTTCAAGCGTCGGGAGCAACTGGCGTGCGACCCGCTCTGCGGGGGCGCCTTGCTCGGCCAACGCACGGCCGGCCGCGCGATGCCAGGCGGACCGCACGGCGACCGGCATGCCCTCGTAAAGCGAAGCGCGGATGAGCGGATGCCGGAATGCCAGCTCTGGGCCATCGTCGTGGAGTACGCCCAGGACGATCGCCTCATCGAGAACGGGCAGCAACTCGTTGACGGTCCGACTGGACACGACGGAAAGCTCGGAAACTGAGAAGTCCGAGCCGAGCAGGGCAGCGATCTGAAGGATCTCGCGCACCGGCGCGGACAGGAACTCGAGTCGATCCGCGATCGCGGCCGCGAGCGAGTCGGGCGTGCGGCCACCGGTCGACTCGACGCAACCGTCGCTTTCGGCAAGGCCACGACCGCGAATGAGCGCGTCGACCAACTCGGTCAGGTAGAGCGGATTCCCGCCGGCGCCTGCCGCCAACTGCAGCAACCGGGGGCCAGGTGTGCCGCCAACCGCGCGGGCGACGAGCTCCTTCACCTCGGCGTCAGACATGCTGTGCATGCGCAGCCGACCGGCGGGGCCGATGGTGCGGCGTAGCGCGCTCAGGTCGTGCCGCCGGAGCACCGGTCGCATCGTGCCGACGAGCAGCAGCGGAAGCTGGTGTACCGAGCGGGCGAGTCGACCCCACGCCATCACCGTGGCCTGATCTGCCCACTGAAGATCGTCGATCACGAGCATTACCGGAGTAGTTGCCGACAACTGGTCGATCAGCGCGAGGAGCCGTTCGACCGCCGCCGCCACGAGGTCGACCCGGTTCCCCGGTGCCGTGTCGGAGCGCAGGGTCTCGAGGATCTTCGACCGGCCCTCCATCGCCACCGGCGAACGTGGATCAAGTGCGTCCAGCATCGGCAGCAGCGGAAACGCCTGGCTGAGCTCGTCGCACGAACCAAGAAAGACCTGACAACCCGAGGCGTCAGCCTCTTTGGCGGCCAGGCGCATCAGAGTCGACTTACCGATGCCGGGCTCGCCCTCGACGAGGACCGCCCGACCACGACCGGCGGCCAGCTCGACTACCCAGTTCCGGACAGTCTCAGTCTGGCGCTTACGGCCGATCAAAGAAGCGGAGAGAAGCGCCTCAACCACGTATCGCAGCCTAACCCGTGAGCTTGCCTGACATGAATGTCTCGTTCACGTTCTGTACATCCAGTCGGCGCAACGGATTCTCGTTGCTGCACAAGAACTCCAGGAGCTTGTGGCTGGTGGAGTAACGCAGATGTTGCGGCTACACGACCTCGCGGCATACGCGAGGTCGATAACCATCTATTCACCTTGGGTTACCGATCAATTTACCGACAGGATCTCTCTTGTTCACCGGCAGCCGTTGACGAAATCCATGTTGATCAATCACCCTAAGTTACCGCCGCCTGACGAGGCGTTACGGCCGCTTCGTCAGGCGATCAGTAACCCTTTTGGCAGGAGACCGCGATGCTCACAAAGCACGCAGTGACCCGCCTCATCGCCACAGCGATGGATGCGGGCGACATCGTGGCCGGGGTAGCGGCCACGACACCCACCTACTACAGCACCACAGTGCAAACGGTAACCCTGAGGACCTCCAAGAGGACCTACCACGACATCTGACTCCCGACAGCTGATGATCCGCGAAAGCGGCTGGCAGGCTACGCATCGCGGCTCATCCCTCAGACCCGGACCCCTTGTAGGAGTCCACCAGTCCAAGGAGCAGTGGCATAGGTCGTTCGACGCAGAGGGGATAGTCGATCTAGAAACCAGCCGCCGCTCGCTGACAGTAAGCGCATCAACGCGATCCAGGGTTCTCCAGGCGTCGATGTGAGACATCCGCCACCTGGCCTATACCCAAACTCTCCGCTTACGCATGACGACTCCGATAGGCCGCAGCAGCCGTCCGGTCGTTACAGAGATCGCAGCAAAACCGCTGCCTACCAGCCCTGGTCCGGTCGACGTACCCGCATCGACAGGGATGCCCCGCACAGGTACCGAACCGTCCCGGACCGCCGACGGCCATCGCCCCGGCAAGGGCATCCGCGCATAGCGCGCCCAGCCGATCGACCGGATCGTCACCGCCCGCCACCACCGCCAACCGCCCCTCGGGCAGGAACCGGGCCTTGGCATCCAACCGGTCGAGCACCGCGTTCAGCGCCGCCACCTTGGCCGGATCGGACTCGCCGGCGAAGACCTCGTACAGGCTGGCCCGCAATCCCCGCAGACGTGCGATGTCCGAATTGGGCAGTGTACCGGCAAGCTCCGTCTCGCCGTGGCGGTCCGCGAGCTTGCCCGCAAGCTCCGGGGTCAGGAAGTCGGGCGGCTTCGCGAGCAGGTCGTACGTGTTGACGAAGGCGACAGCGAGGCGAAGCGCCGGCTCATCCGGCGGCACCGGGCTCATCTCCCCACCCCCATCACCTGTCGCTGATCCGTCATCTTCGCGCCGTTGACCGCGGCACGGCGAGCCACCTAGCCTCGTCAGCTACAAAGCTACTTTAAAAACTGACGGAGGAACGATGGCGTACCGAATGCTCGTTGCACTGGTCGGAGCCGCGGCACTCACGCTGGGCGGCGCCAGCGCCGCGATAGCCGCCGGGCCGGACACGCAGGCCCACCCGACGGCCGCACCGGTCGTCGTGCAGGACATCCACATCGCGGTGCCCGGCCAGGAGCCGCTGACCGCGTACCTGGTCCGCCCACAGCGCGCGGCCCGACCCCACAGCCTCGCCGGGGTGCTGTACCTGCACTGGCTGGAGCCGCCCGACACCACGCAGAACCGGACCGAGTTCCTCGCCGAAGCCGTGCGCACGGCGGAGCGCGGCGCGGTCGCGATCCTGCCCGACCTGTCCTTCCCCTGGAACGGCCAGGTGTTCGGCGACGCGCGGGACGTTTCATCGGTACGCGCCCAGTTCGCGGCCGTGACCCGCGCGTATCGCACCTTGCTCGCCCAGCCCAGCGTCGACCCACGCCGCACCGCCGTGGTCGGCCACGATTACGGCGCTATGTACGCCAGCATGCTCGCGCAGCGCGAGCAGACGGTACACGCACAGGTGTTCATGGCCGGCGACGCCACTTGGGCAAACTGGTTCGAGACGTACTTCGTGGACGTTCCCGATCACGCCGCGTACGAGGCGCTCTTCGCCGGCCTCGACCCGGTCGACAACGTCAGCCGGCTCGGCTCCCACCTCTATTTCCAGTGGGCCGGCCAGGACCAGTTCGTACCGGCGGCTGTCCGTGACCGGTTCGCTACGGCCAATCCGGCTGCCAAGGTCTCGCTGTACCCGTCCGCCCGTCACTCGCTTGACCAGAACGCCAAGGATGATCGACTCGTCTGGATGGACGATCAGCTCGGTCTGTCGTGACGATGCGGGTGTGCTCTCGGGGTCGGCACCGGCCTAGTGTCACGCCGGTGCCGGCCTCGATATGCCGGCTTCTGGATTGGCCGAGCCAGCGCGATACCGAGTCCGATACCACTAGCGAGGGCCATTCCTGGTACCAACCAGCCTGGCTCCCGTATCGCCTTCATCAACGTGTCTCCTTTCGCTTGGAAGACACAGTGGACGGCAATCCCGGATCTGTTCGAGACCAGTGCACAGGGTTCTGAAGACGGGGTCCGCTGAGCTGCGCATACCTCCAGCCGTACGGTGATCTCCGGCGAACACCCGATCGAGTCATTGGCCCGTACGAGGGCTGCGGCTACCCTCGCGTCAACGAGGGCAAACGATCAGTGATCGGCAACTCCGGAGGTGGCATGAGCCGCGCCGGGCACGAGGAAGACGTTCCGGGCGGTTGGGCCGGCGAACTCGTTCACCGGTTCAGACGCCTACTGATGACTTCCGGCGCGGAGCCGGTCACCGGCAGGCCGCCGTCATTACGGGAAATCGCCCGGCGCGCGGGTTATGTCCCGAGCCATGTCCGGAACATCATCAACGGCAAAGGCCGGCCCAGCGTCGATGCGGTCCTGGCCGTCGCGCATGCGCTGAACGCATCTGCCGATGACCTCGAACGAGCCGCGAGCTATGCCGAACGGTTGCAGCAAACGCCCGCAAAGGCCGGACGTGTTGCCCACCCGAAGGCCCTGCTCGCCTGGTCACAGGTGGCCGGCGTGGCACCCGGTTCGCTGATCGGCAGGGATGCCGAGATCGAGCGGCTACACCGATGGCTGCTGGAGGCGTTCCAGGGACACGGCCGGTTCGTCATGATTGAAGGCGAACCGGGAATCGGCAAATCCTCGCTCATGCGTCGCGTCGCGATGGAAGGCGCGCAGCGCGGTTGCCACGTCATCTGGGCGACGTGCGATGAACTGAGCCAGGCATTTTCCCTGCTGCCACTGGTCGACGCCTTCGACCGGCAGGCGCCCGCACCACATGATGGCTATCCGACCGTTGGCGAGATACTGCATTCCAGTTCGACTCTCGCCGACCGAACCGACTTGGTGCAGCGCGCGACCGAACGCCTCCTGGTCCTGATTGATCGACTAAGCACGACAACGCCGGTGCTACTCATTGTTGACGACCTTCAATGGGCTGACCAGGCGACGGTCGCAACGCTGGCCCGATTGGCAAGATCAGCCGGAGGCTCTCCGCTGCTGGTGGTTACCGCAACTCGGCCGGTGCCGCGTCGAAGCGACCTCGGCGTGCTGCGCGACCTTGTCAAGCCGAGGACACTGATCACCCTGGGCGCCCTGCCGGAAGCGCACGTGGCCGAGTTGATCCGAGCGACTACGGCCGGCGTACCTGGCCCGCACCTCATGCAGCTGGCCGATGATGCGGGTGGCAATCCCCTGTACCTGACAGAGCTGCTGGACGAATTGGTTCGCGGTCATAGGCTTGCTGTTGAACGCGGCGTAGCCGAGATCAAAGGTACGCGCGCCCCGCATTCACTTTCGACCGTGATCACCGATCGGATTCATTTTGTGTCGACGCCGACGCGTGAGATGCTGCGCGCGGCGGCGTTGCTCGGTCCCGACTTCTCAGTTTCTGAACTTTCCGTCGTGTCCGGCCAACGGGTCGGACACCTGCTACCCCAGGGGGATTTCAAAGTCGATTAGGCTTGTTGATCAACGTTCTGAGGGCGGCAGCCAGCACCGGCAGGATCCGCATCCGGTCTGCGGCGATACTTTCGGTCAGGCGCTTGACCTGGGAGACCTGCGCCAGGCGGAACAGGCCGAGGACCAGGTTCCTCAAGATCGCCATGGCGTGCGGGCCGTTGCCGACGTACGCGCCCTGCTGATCCTCGCCGAAGACCACATCGCGGGGCCAGTGCACCAGGTTCTCAATTCCCCATTGGCCTCGCACGAATCCGGCCACCTGCGCCGGTGTTGCCCGGCCCGCGGACAGGCTCGTCACCCCATGCACGACCTCCTTGGCCACCCGCTGGCCGAACGGATCGAAGCGCTCGCGCAGCAGTCGAAACACCCGCGCGGCCTCGGGAAAGTCGACCTCGTCGGCGTCGGCGAGCCACATCGACCGGCGGATGGTGTCGCCGTCGCGCGGCTCGACGGCACTCCAGTCGGCGGCGGCCACCACGGCCGGGGGCAACGCGTCGGCGATCTGCCGCAACAGGCCCGGTTGGTTGCCCTTGACCTGTAGGACGTAGTCGCCGCCCCGCTCGGCGACCAGATAGTCGGCCGTGACGTGCTGGGCGTGCGCGGCATCGGCGGTCACCACCCGGCCGTCCAGGTCCACACCGTCCAGCAGCGCGCGGACCTGGGTGATCTCCGTCGTGCCCGCCGGTACCCGCACCTGCCCCACCACGATCGCCGTCGCGTGGGCCATCGCCGAGAACAGCTGCACCTCGCCATCGGCGGTGCCGGCGTCACGGACGGTCTTGCCGTCGATCGCCAACCCGAGCAGCGTCTGCGGGTTGACCGCCGGCAGCGACGCCAGCCACGAGCCGACCACCCGGTCGGCGGCGTCACCATCGACCGCGATCAGCACCCGGCGGATCGTCGAGCCGCTGGGGGCCTGCACGACACCCAGCGCGGGACACGACCGGGCGCCGGCCAGGGCCAGCAACGACTGGGGCAGGTCAGCGACCCGGTCACCGACCTGCCGGTAGGTCTTCGCGCCAGCCAGGACCGCGAACACCGCCACCGTCAGGATCGTGGCCAACCCATGGCGCACCCCGCGCTGTTTGCGCGGATCCGTGACCGTCCCCAGCATCGACACCAGCTCCCGCACCGCCCAGGCGTCCGGTAACACCTGCCCCAGGCCCGCAACGCCGGTACCAGACGACCCAGCCGAGACATGCGACACTGACACCCGTAGCTCCTCGCTCTTCGATGACGTGTTTGTAGAGATCCACATCATCGCAAGACGAGGAGCTACACCTATCCCCACCCCAGAAACAAGACCAAGCTAGCAGCACAAACAAAGATCAAACCACTTTGGAATCACCCTGCCTGCTACCCCGGCTCGACGAGGCGCTCACGGCTGGAATCATCCGGGATGACGATCCCCATCTTGCGTTTCGCCATCCGCTGATCCGGAATGCGCTCTACGACGAGATGCCGCCGGCAGTTCGCAATGCGTGGCATCTCGAGTGCGCCCACGCGCTTGCTGATATCAACGCGCCGGTAAGTCGGGTGGCTCGACAGCTCCTGCCTGTATGCGATGGCGGCATACCGGCCAACACTTGGGCGGTCGACTGGCTCGCCAGTCGCGGTTCTCAGTTGGTTGGACAGGCGCCGGACGCCGCAGTTCGATTACTACGCTGGGCGTTGGCCGAAATGTCCACAAAGGTGCAGCAGGCTATATCGCCTTTTGACTCGTTGACCTGCCAACTCGCCGCCGCGTTGTTCCGGACGGGCGATGCGGCTGGCGCCGAGGAGGTAGCTGTCGGTGCACTACCTCACGTTAGAGATCCGGACATCGTAGTGGACCTGCATTGGACGCTGACCCAATGCCGTGCGCTCACCGGTCGATCCGGCCGTCTGTTGGCCACGCTCGAGGACGCATTGCGGTCTCCCGGACTGAGCCCACGGCATCATGGTCGCCTGTACGTGCTGATTGCTCGAACCCAGCGCAGCCTTGGGCACCTTGATGAAGCACGTCAAGCAGCAGCCGTTGCACTTGAGGTAGCAGCCGCCGTCGATGATCGCTGGGCGACCGCTTGGTCTACCGGCGTGTTGTTCATGGTGCACGTGATGCGCGGCGAGCCATCAAAGGCTCTCGCGCTGTTCGAGAAGGCATCGGCGGCGGCCGAAGGTGACGCAACGCTAAGCGACCTGCGACTGGTCTTACAGATCAATCGGGCCGCCGTGTTGGGCGACATTGATCGCCGCGTTGATGCAATGGATTCGGCTGAGCGAGCCAGGAAGGTCGCGGTGAGCATCGGCAACATCGCACGCCTCAGGCAAGCCGAAAGCATCATGATTGAACTGTTCTTCGAGGCTGGCCACTGGGATAACGCCCTAGCCGGGCTCGCCCAAACCTCGAGTTCGCCCGGTGATCCTGTCTGTGAAAGTTGTAACCAGGGCGTCGCAGCCGTTGTCCAACTCCATCACGACAACAATATTGCCGACCAGCATGTCATGAATGCGGAACGGGCGGCCGAACACATCGGCCACCGGACGATCGTCCCGTTGGCGTTGGCCCGGAGCCTGGCACACGAGCGCGCCGGCAGGTCCCGGGCAGCACTCGCTGTCCTCACCGAGGAACTGGCGACCGAGGACAAGTCGGGGCTAGTCAAACTTCTCGCCGAGGCCACCCGCCTCGCGGTCGCGGTAGGCGACCTGGAAGCCGCCGCTGACTTCGCTACCCGGGCCGATTCCTTCGCCGAGGGCTCCGACCTGGCGTACCGAAACGCTGTCGCCAGGCACTGCCGCGGGCTGCTCAACCGCGACCCCGCCCTGCTGGTCGAAGCCGCTGACCTGTACCGACGGGCCGGCCGCCCGTTGCCCCAGGCCCAGGCGTTGGAGGCCGCCGGGCTGGCGTTTGCCGACAAGGGCGACGCGAAGAACGCCCTTGAGGACGCGCTGTCCGTGTACACCCGGCTCGCCGCCGCCTGGGATGTGACCCGGATCCGGAAGTACCTCAGCGGCTCGAATGATGATAAGTCCGATGTCGACTGATCAATCGTGCTAAGGCGTTAATCAGAGACATCAGCATCAAACCGTACGATCGACTCGTCTGGATGGCCGATCAGCCCGGACTGTCCTGATGAGACGGTGCGCCGTCCGGGTATTCCGGGCGGTACCCCGGCTACACGGATCGGACACACCTATCGGGCAAATGAGCGAAACTCCGTACATGCCTTCTGTCACAAGCGAAAACGATCCCGTTCACCATGGCCGAACTGCGTTACCGTAGGCGGCCAAAGGGTATGTCCCAAGGGGTTTCCCGCCCGAGGGGGTAGCGGTGGTCCGAGTCGTCGTCGTCGAAGACGTCCACCTGATGCGTAACCAGTTGGCCACGCTGCTCACGCGCGAGGTCGACATCGAGGTGGTCGGCGATCTCGACTTCGAGGACGACGTCGCACCGAAGGCGGCCGACCTGTGGCCGAAGGTCGTTTTGATCAACACCGACTACATGGTCAGTCAGGTTCTACCGGTTGTGGCAGAGCTGAAGGCTCGGATACCCGGATGTTCCGTAATGATGCTCGCCGATCCGACCAAACGCGGCATGTTACCACCCCGCCGGCGGGCCCGGGCGCTGAGCTTCATCGTCAAGGACGCCCCCGTCAGCCTCCTCGCCGAGGCGATCCGGCGGGTGGCGCGCGGCGAGCGGGTGATCCACCCGAGGCTCGAAGCGGCTTCGCTCGGCACCGAGAAGACGGTCAGCACCCGGGAGCTGGAGGTCCTCGGTCTGGCGGCGGAGGGCGCGCCGGTCGCCGAGATCGCCCGCCGGCTGTACCTGTCGCTCGGGACGGTACGCAATCACCTGTCTTCTGTGATCATGAAGACCGGCGCGCGCAACCGCATCGACGCGATCCGGATCGCCCGCCGGGACGGCTGGCTGCGGTAACGGCGCGGGTAGCGACCCCACCACCCGTTCGTGGTCGCCGGTTCGCGGGGTAAGCCCGCCGGCAAGTCCATGTACACGAGGTTTGAACGCATTTACGGTCGCGCACATGGGTCTGTTCGTGCACACCGACCGGCAACAGACGGCGACCGTGGTGCACCTCGCCGGAGCGCTGACCGCGGCGACCGCCACCGTCCTGGAGACCGCGCTGATCGAGCTGCTCAACGGGCGCGCCAAGATCGTGATCGACCTCGCCGGGATCACCAACTGTGACCGTACGGCGATGAGCCTGTTGAGCGGTGCCGCGCTGGTGGCCGCCGATCACGGGGGCGAACTGCGCCTGGCCGGCCCGTCTGCCACGATTTGCGCCTGGCTGCGCGCCACCGACCTGATGACCCGGGTGCCGACGTTCCTGACCGTCGGCGGCGCGGTACACGCTGACCTGCTCGACCTCATCGCGACCCCGGATCGGGAGCCGCGGCCGTGGACCGGCTCGGCGGGGCGGGCCGTCGCCGTCACCCGGCCGTCGACGCGCTACGAGAACACCCGGGCCTGTACCAACCAGCCGCGTTGGCGCCGTCCGGCCCGATAGCTCACGGTCTATCCTCGACCGAACGCTGTGGGTGCCGGTTGCCGCAACTTCCCGGAAGTTGTGGCATCCGGACCCTCGTGAGGCCACAACTTCCGGGAAGTTGTGCCAATGCTGGAACCGAGGGAGACGGATGCGAGCGATCTGGATTACGAAGGCTGGCGGGCCGGAGGTACTGGAGGTACGCGAGACCCCGGATCCCGAGCCCGGGCCGGGTGAGGTGCGGATCCGGGTACGCGCGGCCGGGTTGAACTTCGCCGAGGTGATGGCCCGGCAGGGGATGTACCCGGACGCGCCCAAGCTGCCCTGCGTGGTCGGGTACGAGGTGGCCGGCGTCGTCGACCGGCTCGGCCCGGACACGACCGGGCCGGCGGTCGGGCAGCGGGTGATGGCGCTGGTCCGGTTCGGCGGGCACGCCGACACGGTGTGCGTACCGGCGATCCAGGCCGTCGAGTTGCCCGACGACCTGGGCTTCGAAGAGGCCGCCGCGATCCCGGTCAACTATCTCACCGCGTACCACATGTTGTTTCGCATCGCGAACCTGAGGCCCGGCGACCGGGTCCTGGTGCACATGGCCGCCGGTGGTGTCGGCCTCGCCGCGCTGCAACTGTGCCGGACCGTCGATAGTGTCGTGACGTTCGGAACGGCCTCGGCGGCCAAGCATGAGGTGCTGCGCGCGGAAGGCTGTACCCATCCGATCGATTACCGGACGGTCGACTATGCCGCTGAGGTCCGCCGGCTGACCGACGGCGAAGGTATCGACGTGGTGCTCGACGCGCTGGGTGGGAACGACTGGCGCAAGGGCATGTCGCTGCTGCGGTCGACCGGCCGGCTGATCGCGTTCGGCTTCGCCAACATGGCCAAGGGTGAACGGCGCAGCCTCCCGAACGTCGCCCGGCAGGCGTTGAGCATTCCGCTGTTCACGCCGATGGGGCTGATGGACCGCAACATCACGGTCAGCGGCGTCAACCTCGGTCACCTGTGGGACCAGGTGCCGATGCTGCGCGAGGAACTCGACGCGCTCACCGACCTGTGGCGCAAGGGCGCGATCAAGCCGCGGGTGGACGCGGTGTTCCCGTTCGCCGAAGCGGCCCAGGCGCACCAGCGAATCACCGGCCGCCAGAACGTCGGCAAGGTCGTCCTGGTGCCGTAACACCTCGTCGATCTAGGAAGAATGGCCGGACAAACCGGGCAGCCGGGGCACCATTCTTCCTAGATCGACGAGAGAGACGCGCGAGAGACGAGACGGTGCTCCCGGGGAACGGTCTCCTGAACCGGTCCCCGGGAGCACCTTGGGGGTGGGGGCGTTTGGCTGTCAGGCGGGATTGCTCGCCGACGGCTTGGGTGCCATCGGTGCCTGGTACGACTTGAGCAGCGCCATCTTGTCCTTGTTGACCGTGGTCCAGTCGTCGGCGAGGACCCCACCGGTGTCGCCGGAGTTCGGGTTCCACGACCAGTACGTGTAACTGATCTTGTTCTGCTTGAGGTAATCGACCAGCTTGCGCTGCCAGACGCCTTCCTGGTCGCTGCCGACCGACCGGCCGCCGAACTCACCGAGCACCACCGGGGCCGTGCCGCTCTTGGCCAGGTACCCCCACTGGGCGTTCCACAGCGCCGGCAGGTTGGCCGGGAACGTCGGATCGGTGAACCAGCTCTGGCTCCAGACCTTCGGGCTGTAGTCGTGCGCCGAGTACACCAGCTTGGACTGGTCGGTCAGGCGCACCGGGTTGTTCTTGGCGCCCTCGAGGTTGCCGCCCCACCAGTAGCCCTTGCCTTGGAAGCTCTCCACGCCCTCGACGAAGACCAGCCAGTTCGGGTTGGCGCCGAGCACCGCGTTGCCGGCGCGCTCGGCGGCCGCCCGCCAGTCGGTGGCCTGGTTGCCGTCGCCCCAGGTGGCGTTGCGCGTGCGGCTCGTTGTGCAGGTCAGCGCCGATGACCAGCGGGTTGCTTGCGGTAGTGCTTGGCCAGCGATCACCCAGTCCTTGATCCAGCGGTCCTCGCTGACCTTGTCGGTGTACCAGAGCGGGCTCTGGGCCTGCGACGTCGGCCGGTGCCGGTCGAGCATGACCATCATGCCGCGGCTGGTGGCGCCGTTGACGATCTTGTCTAGGATCTGGGGCCCGGTCAGTCCCACGAGGTCGGGGTTGAGCTTGTAGTCGATGCCGTTGGGCTTGCTCGCCGGATCGAACAACTCGTTGCTGTACGGCAGCCGCAGGGTGTTGAAGCCCTGGCCGGCCATCTGGTCCAGCATCTGCGACCAGTTACGCGCCCACAGCCCGTGCGGGGCGAACGATCCGGTCTCCAGGCCGAACCAGTTGACGCCGGTCAGCACCACCTCCTTGCCACGCGCGTCGACGATCTTGCCGCCGTCGGCGTGCAACGGCGTCTGGATGTCCACCTGACCAGTCTGTCCAATGGCCAACGTCGTCTTCGGCACCACCTGGTGGATCGAGAACGCCGCCACCGCGGCGAGCGCCATCGCCACGAGGCCGATGCGTACCGCCGGGAGGTGGACGGAGTGTCGGAGGGTACGGAGCTTTTCGATTGTTTTGGTAAGCCGGGAGGATCCCATGCTCGGGTGTGTCCTAACGGTCGGCGACCCCACGAGCCCCGCCCAACCCGCCGGCGGCAGATCAGGCGTCGCCTCGGACTCTCGGCGTCGCAATGGTCAGGCAGCAGGCACAGTAAACCCGCCCGCCAGCGTGACGCCGACGGGCAGGCCTACCGTTCCCCGCCACCGGCCGGCATCGGCTCCGCCTGTGCGGAGCTTTCAGCTCGACCTATCGGGCGGGCTCCACGTTAGTGAGAAGGCCGGGTACGGGTCGTCGTACCGGCGCGCGGAATTCCCCCGCGCGAATCGCTCGGTTGGACTCGCACCGATGGCGTAGTCCAAACGTAGGAGAATGCGCAGGTCAGGCGCCGGGCAGACCCCATTCGCTGGCGCGGACCACGGCCTCCAGCTTCGAGCGCGCGCTCAGCTTGCCCAGCAGATGCCGGACGTGGCTACGTACTGTCGTGTAGCTCACGCCGAGCTGCCGGGCTATGTCCCGGTTGTCCATGCCCTCCGCCATCAGCCCCAGGATCTGCCGCTCCCGCGGGGTCAGGCTGCCGAGCCGGCGGGACCGCTCGGCCTGCCGCTGGGCCTGCTGCCGGCGCCGGGCCAGCAGCGCCGCCAGCTGCCGCGCCGGTACCAGGATCTCGCCCTCGGCGGCCCGCCGCACCGCTTCCGCCACGTCCGCCCCGCCGGCACTCTTCACCAGGTACCCGGACGCGCCGGCCTCCAGCGCCGCCAGCATCACCTCGTCGCTGTCGTCGGCGCTGAGAAACACGACGGCCGCCTCCGGCCAGTACCGCCGCAACGCCTCGGTCGCGTCCACCCCGGTGCCGTCGGGGAGCCAGTAGTCGGCCACCGCGACGTCGATCCGCCGGGTGGCCGCGAGCCGGTCGACCTCGGCGACGCTGCCGGCCACGCCGATGACGACCAGTTCCGGGTACTCGCTGAGGAGGACCGACAGCCCCTCGGCGACCACCTGGTGATCTTCGACGATCAACACCTGGTACGGCGGCGGACCGGTCATCGGTGGTCCCCGCCCTCCTCGTCACACAGCTTCTCCCAGGCGTCCCAGAGCGCCTGGATCCGGGGCGATCCGGATCCAGGCCCTCTGCCCGGGCGGAGGGCCGGCGGGCGGGGGCGGTTCTCCAGGTCGGCACCGTGCGGTACCCACACCGAGACGGTGGTACCCAGGCCGACCGCGCTGTCGAGCTGGAACCAGCCGCCGGAGAACTCGGCGCGCTCACGCATCAGGATCACCCCCAGGTGGCCCGGCTTCGCCCTCCTGGGCCGGCGTGGTGGCGGGCATGCCCACCCCGTCGTCGGCCACCCGGATCAGGTAGCCGCCGGCCTGGTCGGCGATGGTCACCTCGACAACCGCGGCGTCGGCGTGCCGGCCGACGTTCGCCAGGGCCTCCTGGAGGATCCGGTACAGCAGCAGCCGGGTCGGCAGCGCCGGCTCCGCCCCCATCCGGTTGTACAGCCGCACTTCGAGGCCGGTGTCGTCGGCCAGCCGGGACAGCAGGTCGCGGACGGCGGCGGCGAGCCCGGACCGCTCCAGCGCGGGCGGCCGGAAGTCGAAGATCAACCGGCGCAGCCGATCGGCGGCCAGCGCGATCGATTCCTCCAGCCGGGCCAGCACCTCCAGCGCGCCCGGGTCGCGCAGCCGCCGCCGGAGTTGTTGGAGCCGAAGCATGGCACCGGTGATCACCTGAAGGGTGTCGTCGTGTACGCCCGCGGCGATCCGGGCCCGTTCCCGCTCCTGGGCCCGGATCAGGTCGCTGAGCAGCCGCGCCTGTTCCATCTCGGCGGCGTTGAGCTGGCGTACGTCCTGCTCCAGCGCGGCCCGCGAGCGCGCCGGCTGGCCCTGGTCGGCGACGGACAGCACCAGCCAGCCCCGGAACCCGGTACCACCCAGCGCGCTGATCCGCACGTCGACCGGCACCTGCTCACCGCCGGGCAGGCGCAGCGCGGAAGTGGTGACGATCGGCTCCTGACCGGCCGCGCCGGGTCCGCCGGCGCCAGTTCCGGCCGCGCCGGGCTGGGCCGCGCCACTCGGTCCGGCCACGCCACTCGGTCCGGCCACGCCACTCGGTCCGGCCACGCCACTCGGTCCGGCCACGCCACTCGGTCCGGCCACGCCACCGGATCCGGCCGCGCCGGCGGTCGGGTCGCCGCTGGCGGTCGGGTCGCCGCTGGCGGTCGGGTCGCCGACCAGCAGTTCTTCCAGCCGGCGCCCGACCAGGTCGGCGGCGCCGCGCCGGAGCAGCCGCTCGGCCTGTGCGCTGGCCAGGCGTACCACCCCGGCGGCGTCGGCGACCAGCAGTGCCTCTGGCGCCGCCCGGAATGCGATGTCCGCCGGATCGTTCATCGCTGCCCCTGAGCCGTCATGATCGGCACAAGTTCCCGGAAGTTGTGGCCTCACGACCCTGCTGAGGCCACAACTTTCCGGAAGTTGTGACGATGATCGTCACTTCTGCAGGTCGGGTGGGAGCGTGTACTTGGGCTGCGGCGGGACGTCCACCGCGCCGCCGGAGTTGTCCACCTTGACCGACGTGGTCGCGCTGGCGTTGCTGCGCGCGCCGACCAGGGTGAACGTCACGTCGTTCTGCGCGTCACCCGGAATCATGTAGCTGCCTCCCGCGCCGGCGCGGCCCTTCGCGTCGACCCGGAACGCGGCGATCAGGTCCCCCGCGCTGCCCTTGCCGCGGCCCACGTACACGTGTACCGCCTCGTTCGGGGCGAACCCGTTGACGTAGAACGCCACCGAGGTCCCGGGCGCGGCGCCGTACGTGCTGGCCCGGACGATGGGCTGGTACGGCAGCACCATGAAGCCGCTGCTGACCGAGGCTCGGCTCTGCTCGCCGATGAAAACCAGCGTCTGCCGCCCGGTCAACTCGAACGGGATGACGATTCCGGACGCGCTGAACCCGCCGCCCTGGTCGGTCGGCAGCGCCATCACCGGCTGCCCCGCGGCCGAGTTCAGGTGTACGAGCACCCGCTCGCCCGGGTCGAACCCCTTGCCGGCGAAGCCGATCGGCTGGGCCGCCTTCACCGCGTACGGCTTCATCGCGACCGTCGGGTACAGGCGCAGGATCTGGAACGGCAGGCTGGCCGCCGCACCGCTCTTGTCGCCGACGATGACGAGGCTGGTGTTGCCGATGGAAGCGACGCCGACCTTGATCGGTGCCTTGCTCAGCGAGCCGGAGCTGTCCGCCTTCAGGGTGGCGCTCGGCGGGCCGCTGATCCGCCCCCAGTACACCTTCAGGTCCTCGCCCGGCGCGAAGCCGGACACGGACAGGCTGACCGTGTCACCCGGCTTGCCGGTGACCGCCGACAGCTTGGCCTCCCCCGCCGCGCCGCCGGCCATCGCCGCCTCGGCCTTCGCCACCTTGGTTCCGCCGCGCTGCTGTGCGGTGATCTCCTGGGTGGCGCCGACCGCGCTCGCCTGCAGGGGGAACTTGAACGTGGCGGCGATCGAACCGTCCTTGCCGGCGGTCGCCGTCGCCACCTGGGTGGCCTTGGCGGACTTGCTGCCACTGCCGTCCTTGCCGCTCGCGTCCTTGCCGCTCGCGTCCTTGCCGCTCGCGCCACCGAGGAGAACGTCCACCTTGGAGCCGGCGTCGAAGCCGGAGCCGGTGACCGTCACCGGGAGGCTCGGCCGGACCAGGCCCGGGTTGAGCGTGATGAGCGGCCCACCACCACCGAGTACCTGCACGCCGCCGAGCGTCGCGGCCGGCTTGGGCAGGTCCTTTGCCTTTGTCGACTTGCCGGTCGAGTTACCGGCCGGGTTGCCGCCTCCCGGGGCCTTGATGCCGAGTGCGGGCAGCACCGAGCGCCCGACGCTGATCACGATGAACAGCGCCAGTACCCCGAGCGCGACCCGCTTCCAATTCCGCGTGACCCAGCCGCCGCTCGGCGGCGGGGGTCCATCACGCTGAGGGTTGTCCATGATCCCAATCTCCTCAATTCTCCGGTACCGGCACTCAGCCGGAACCGATCTTGATGATCTCTAGCTCCACGTCACCTCGGGACGCCTGCCACACCCGGTCCCCGTGCTCGTCGACGGCCTGGAGGATCCAGCCCTCCCCGTTCTGCTGCATGGCCTGCCGCATCCGGTTGGACATCACCACGTAGTCGAGGTTGTGCCAGTCCTGGTGGAAGATCTTGTCGCGGACGTCCGGGTCGGCCGCCGCCTTCCAGTGCGAGTGGGCGTTGCGGTACGGCGGTTTGTTGTCGTGCAGCGGTACCCAGATGTCGTCGTCGATGATCAGCCGGCTGTCCGGAGGGATGTTGGCGCGGATCCACGCCAGCTGGGCGAGCTGAAGGTCGGTCAGCGAGAGCCGGTACTGGTCAGCGAGCTGCAACCGGTGCTGGAGGTTGTAGGACACCAGGTAGCCATGCGGGTACGCGAGCGGCAGGACCAGGATGAACATCGTGATCAACGCCGCGCCGACCGCCTTGGCGTTACGGATCATCCGGCCGTACAGCAGGCCGATGTTCAGCAGCAGCAACGGCACCAGCGGCGCCACGTAGAAGTCCAGCAGGACGCTGCGGGTCAGGTAGAAGCCGTACCCGATGGCGAGCATCGCGGCGCCGACCATCGGCACCTCGCGACGCTCCCGCGACATCGACAGCGCCGCCGTACAGACCGTCGCCAGGGCGCCGATGAGCAGCAGGTACTTGTCCTTGAACAGCCAGCTCGACCGCAGCAGCTCGGCGAAGACCGTGCCCTGCCCACCCGCGCCCGCCGAGGTGCGGTGCAGCTGCCACCAGACGGTGTACAGCAGCGAGACGTGGTCGGCCGGCGGCGAGGTCGAGGTTGAAGTCCAGCCCGGCCGGAAACAGCTCGTTCTTGAGCTGGGCGAACAGCATGTACACGGCGACGGGTGCGGCGGCACAGAACCACCAGAAGCTGGCGCTGAACCGGCGGTTGGCCTGCGGCGCGATGCTGCGGTGCACCAGGTACCCGAACCCGGGCAGCGAGGAACATCGCGTTCTCCTTGGTGACCATGGCCATCCCGAATGCCGAGTCCGGCGCCCATGGCGGTGACCACCCGGCCGTCCTTGCGGGCGAGCACGTACAGGCCGAGCAGCACCCAGAAGACCATCAGGTTGTCCAGCAGCACCTGGCGCTGGTAGTACACGGCCAGCGGCGAGACGTTGAACAGGAACACCGCGAGGAACGCCGGCGCCAGGCGGCCCGACCAGCGCCGGATGATCTCGAACAGCAGGAAGACGCAGCCCAGGTGCACGATGACCATCAACACCCGGCCGGTGTTGACCGGGTTGCCGAAGGCGTGGAACTGGCCGGGTAGGACAGCGACCCAGCCGGCGATCGCGAGCCAGCCCATCGGGGCGTGGTCGTAGAAGTACGTGTACGGCGACAGCCGGCCTTCGCGCAGCACCGACCACGCCTGCTCCATGTAGATGCCTTCGTCGGTCAGGTACAGGGGATACCGGAACGTGTTCCAGCTGTGCGTCACCAGGCCGATGAGCAGCGAGACGACGAGCAGGGCGATGCCGCCCGCGCCGAGCCGACCGGGGCTCCGGGACCCGCTGTCCACGGGGGCCTCAGTGCTCCGGTCATTGGCCGGTCGCCACGCGTGTCGCTAAGCCGCACGGCTGCCCAACTCCTCGGCGGTCGTCTCGGCAGAGCCGCGGTCCATCTGTACCGTGCGGTGCGCGCCGATGTGGGCGGTCTTCTCCCAGTCGCCGAGGCCGCGCATCTGCCGGCGCAGCGCCCGGGCGGCCGCGTACGCGAGCACCAGCTGGTATGGCAGCCAGGTGACCGCCATGACCAGTACGGTGCGCGGCGACGCCTTGAGCCCGTGCGCGCCGGTGAACTCGTACAGCCCGATCACCGCGGTGATGAAGTGCGCGACCAGGAGCAGCACCGGCAGCAAGGACAGCAGGGCGATGGGTACCGGGACCGTCAGCACGAACGCGGTGAGCAGCGCGATCGGCACGTACAGCCCGAGCACCGCCTGGGCGTGCGGGAAGGCCAGCGTGTACAAGGCCAGTAAGCGCTGGCCCCGGGTCGGCATCTGCTTCCAGGTGCCCTTGCGCAGCGTCTGCATGAACCCCTGGCTCCACCGGGTGCGCTGCTTGATGAACTGGCGCAGGGTCGGCGGGGTCTCCTCCTTGGTGACGTACCGGTCGTCGTAGACCACGCGTACCCGCTCGCCCATGCCGCAGACCCGCAGCCCGATGTCGGCGTCCTCGGTCAGGTTGTTCTCGTCCCAGCCGCCGATGTGCTCCAGCAGGTCGCGGGCGAAGAAGACGGTGTTGCCACCGAGCGGGATCGCGCCGTGCTTGGCCTGGTAGTGCAGGCGGCTACGGAACCAGAAGAAGTACTCCAGCACGTTGAACGTCGAGTACCAGTTGGAGTCGAAGTTCATCAGCTGTACGCCGGACTGCACGACGCGTACCCGCTCATTGATCATGATGGTGTTGACGATGCTGAAGATCTCCGGCTGGATCTCGTCCTCGGCGTCGAAGATCGTGACCACCTCGTGCCGGGCGTGCCGGAGCGCGGCGTTGAGCCCGTGCGGCTTGTTGATCGGGCCGTCGTCGAAGACCACCAGCTCGACGTTGTCCCTGCCGGCGGCGCGCAGCCGGCCGATCGCCGTCGCCGCGCGTTCGATGGTGCCGCTGTCGTCGGCCGAGCACACCACGATGACCTGGATCAGGCGGCGCGGGTAGTCAGTGTGTGCGACGCGGTCGATGGTCGCCTGGATTACCTCCTCCTCGTGCCGAGCCGGAACGATGGCGGTAAAGGACAGCCGCGGCACGGCGAGCTCGTCGGGCACCCGCGCCAACGCGTCCGCCTCGGGCTGATCCCAGGTGTAGATCATCAAATAGAGTGTGTGAGCGGCCTGAATCGTCAACAGCAGTGAGATCAGGCTCAGCATGGCCAGCGCGATCTGCTCCATTCGTGCGTTCACTCCAAATCCACATCGAGCTGACCGCGAAGTTGATGGCGAAAGCAGCGCCGATACCGGCCAGATTCGCGAGCAGGTAGAACAGGCCGATGCCAACGAGCAGGGCGACGACGCCGACGTTGATCAGCAGCGAGACCGCCGCGGCCAGGCTGAACCCGGCGAACCGCTGGACCGACAGCCGGCGGCGCCGGAAGGTCCACATCTCGTTCAGCGCGTAGTTGTGAACGACCGCGACCTCGACCGCCACCACGGTCGCGGGCAGCAACGCCACCCGCCACAGACCGTGCAGCAGCAGGAGCACGCCGTTGTTGACCACGAGTCCAGCGGTACCGACGACGGCGAACCGGCCGAAGCGGGGCAGCATCCGGCGTACCCACGACGTCGACCGGGACCACGACCGCGACCACAGTCGCGACCACCGTCCGGCCACCGCCGCGCCGGCTGGGCCGGCCGGGCTGACTGAGCCGGCCAATGCGCCTCCTGGTGAACCCGCCGCTGAACCTGCCGCAGAACCCGCCGACAGTCCTCCCGCTGATCCGGATGCCAGCGCCTGCCGGTCCGGCCAGCGCCAGGGACGTTCGCTCGGAGGCGGCATGATTTTTCGACCCTTCGGTAGCGTCGGGGTCCGTCCGTCCGCCGAACCGGCCATCGGTACGGTTCCCGAGTTCCACCGTGCCGGCGTGGGACAGCGCACCGCCTCCCGCCGCGGAGCCGATCGGTTCCCCTCCTTCGGCCTCCCCCACCTGGCCGAGCCCCTGCCCCGCCCGGGGTGGATCGCCCCAGGCCGTAGCCCGCCGTGGCCCGCCGCCGTGGCCCGCCGTGGCCCGCCGTGGCCCGCCGTGGCCCGCCGCCGGCCGGCCGGCCCCAAGATCGGCACAACTTTCGGCAAGTTGTGGCCTCGAAACCCCTCTGAGGCAACGACTTCCGGGAAGTTGTCCCGATCTTGGCGTTGGCCCGGGAGGGTTTCGCCGTCGCTGTCGGGGTATCCGCCGAGGACCGTGGAAAACAGGGCGCAACCGCGCCGCCCGGCGAGTACCCCCGACAGCGACGGCGAGAGGTGGGTCAGATTGAACATCCGCATCCTGATCGCCGACGATCACGCGATGGTGCGCCAGGGTCTACGGGCGTTCCTGTGCCTCAGCAGCGACCTGGAAACGGTCGGGGAGGCGGTCGACGGCCGGCAGGCGGTCGACCTGGCCCACCGGTTGCACCCCGATCTGGTACTGATGGATCTGCTGATGCCCGGATTGGACGGAATCAGCGCCACCGCCGCCATCCGGCGCGAGCTGCCGGCGGTCGAGGTGCTGGCCCTCACCGGGTACCTTGAAGATCATTTGATCGCCGACGCGTTGCATGCCGGAGCCGTCGGTTACCTGCTCAAGGACACCGACCACGAGGAGCTGCAACGGGCGGTCCGGGCAGCGGTGGCCGGCCAGGTGCAGCTGTCCCCGGCGGTGGCGGCCCGGCTGGTACACGATGTGCATGTCCCCGGTGGCCCGCCGCAGCTGACCCGGCGCGAGGAGGAGGTCCTGGCGCTGCTCGCCCGGGGTCGCGCGAACGGGCAGATCGCCCGTGAGCTGCACATCGCGCCGCAGACCGTGAAGACCCACGTCAGCAACATCCTCGCCAAACTGCATTCGCAGAGCCGCACGGAGGCGGCGCTGTACGCGATGCGCCTCGGGCTGGTCCCCGTCCGCGAAACGACCGCGAGCTGACCGGGCAGGCCAGGGTGGTGGTCACAACGCCGAGAGGGGAACGCCCCCGCGGCCGGTGCGAACGGGTCGGCCGCGCCGTCGCCGCGCTCAACGCGGCGGTACGGGACGGCCGGGACCGCGCGGAGCTGCTCGATCTGGTCTGCGGGTACGCGCGGGCGCTCACCCGTGCGCTCGCCGCGACCGTGATGACTGTCGATCAGGACGGGGTACTCGTGGTCCGCGCCATCGCCGGGCGGGCCACCGTGTGCCGGCGCGGCGAGCGGCTGGCCGTGGCCGACACGCTGGCCGGTACCGCCCTGGACGGCCGCGAACCGGTGTCGGTGAGCCTGCGGCGCTGCCGGTACCGGCACGAGCAGGCGCTGGCGGCCGCCGGGTTCGGCCGGGTGATCTATCTGCCGATTCCCGGGTACGGGTCGGTGGCCGGCGTCCTCGGCGTCGGGTACCGGCGGGGTGGCGCCGTGGCTGCCTGGGAGGTCGGTCTACTGGAGACGCTGGCGGCGATCGCCGGCCTGGTACCGCCGGCTCCAGCCGCAGAGCCCAGCCCACCCGACCCGTCCGGTGCCGGAGCGGGTGAGCTGGCGGTGGCCGGCGAGCGGGCCCGGCTGGCCCGGGAACTGCACGACTCGGTGGTGCAGACTCTTTATGGCATCAGCCTCGGCGCCGGTACCGCCGGTGAGCTGCTGCACCACGATCCGGCGCAGGCGCAACGGTCGATCGCGTGGATCCAGGAGACGGCGGCCGCCGGCATGACCGATCTGCGCGACGTCATCCTGCGGCTGCGCCCGGCCGCGCTACCCGCCGGAGGTCTGGTCGCGGCGCTCGGCCACCTGCTGGACACGTTGCAGGCGCTGCACGGCTGCCGTACCTCGGCGATGCTCGACGCCGAGCCCCCGACGAGCGCGGACGTCCGGCAGGCGTTGTACCGCATCGCTCAGGAAGCGGTGCAGAACGCGGCCAAGCACGCCCGGGCCGGGCACGTCAGCGTGCGGCTGTTCGGCGAGGACCCGGACGTGGTACTGGAGATCGTCGACGATGGCCAGGGGTTCCGGCTCGACCGCGAGTACCCGGGACGGCTGGGCGTACGGTCGATGCGCGAACGGGCCGAGGGGGTCGGCGGGCGACTGGACATCTTCAGTAGCCCGGATACCGGCACGGTCGTGCGCGCCCGCCTCCCCGCCGACGCGTAAGGCCGCGTCGCTTGACCGGCCCCACTTGACCGGCCCCACTTGACCGGCCCACTTGACCGGCCCCACTTGACCGGCACAACTTCCCGGAAGTTGTTGCCTCAGAACCGTCCGGAGGCCACAACTTGCCGGAAGTTGTGACGATCAGGCGAGGCGAGCTGTGGCCTCGTGGAGAAAGGTGAGCAGCGGCATCGCACGATCCGGGTGAAGTCGGAGGAAGTCCTCCAGCCTTACCCGCCACAACCCGGCCTCGGCCTGCCGCGCGTCCGGGCGGTCGGTCACCCAGATGCGGTGCCACGACTCGAAAAGTGCCTGCCGGTACTCCGGCCCGAGCAGCGCGCCGAGTTGATCGGCCAGCCAGCCGTAGGGCTGCCCCGATTCCAGCGTCCGGACGATCACCCGGGCGCCGTCCCAGGCCAACCGCGGATGGTGAAGCACCTGCGCGGTCATGCCGGTCATAGTCCCCGGCAACGGCCTACGCCGGCAAGGCCCCCGCCCGCCCCCGGTTGCGTCGATCTTGGAGAGACGAGGGACCCAGCGCTACGGCTCGCGGACGGCCTGGACGTCGAGGTCGATCCGGAGGGTCGGGCCGACCACTACCAGGCCGCCGGGTAGGCCCATGTTCCAGTTGATCTCGTAGTCCCGGCGGTTGAGCTGTGTCGTGGCGACCAGCGCGAGCCGGGTGCCGCCCCACGGATCGGGGCCGGTGCCGAGGTACGACAGGTCGAGCACGACCTCGCGGGTGATGTCGCGGATGGTCAGCATGCCGAGTACCCGCCACCGCTCGTCCGACTCCCGGAGCACCCGCCCGCCCGCGAAGGTCAGCACCGGGAACCGCTTGACGTCGAGGAAGTCCGGCGACCGCAGGTGCGCGTCCCGTTCGGCGTTGCCGGTGTCGATACTGGCGGCCTCGATCGTGGTGGTGACGCTCGACCGCTCGACCGGGTCGGCGATCCGGATCTCCCCGGCGAACTCGGTGAACCGTCCCTCCACCCGGGACAGCGCCAGATGCCGCGCGGTAGCCCGGACGATCGAATGCGCCGGATCGATCCGCCACACCCCGGCGTCCGGCAGGGCACTGCGCCGGGCACTCCCGAGCACGATCCGGCCGAGGTCGCTCACCTGGTCCGGTCCGATCGAGATCGTACGCGCGACCGGGTCGACCCCGGCGGCGGCGAGAATCACGGTGGCCGGCCCGGCCACGGTGACCGTGATCGCGAAGCCACCGGTCTCGTCGGTGGCGGCGCGGCCGAGTTGGCGTCCGCCGGTCCCGATCACCGTCACGGCGGCGCCCGGCAGCGGCCAGCCGTCAGCGGTCGCGACCAGGCCGCGTACGCACGGCAAGGTGGTCGTCACCCCTCGCTCTCCACGGGTACGCCGACCGGCGCCGGCGTGTCCGACGACGTCGGGGCGGGCGAAGTAGGAGCCGGCGGGGTCGCGACGCCCGGCGTACCGAGGGCGACGTCGTACTCGGTGCGGTCGCCGCCGAGGTCCACCCGGGACGCGACCGGGGCGTACCCGCTGGCGGTCAACGTGTACGCGCCCGGCAGCAGGTCGGGGAACTCGTACCGGCCGTCGTCGCCGGTGACCACCGAGGCGACCACGTTGCCGTACCCGTCGACCAGCATCACCGACGCCTCGCGCACCGGCAGGCCGGAACTGGCCGCCCGTACCGTGCCGACGAGCGTCCCGTTGGACAGCAGTACCACGTCGACGTTGTGCGAGCCCACCGCGTCGACCGTGACCGAGCGCGCGCTGGGCAGGGCGCCCTCGGCGGTCGCCGTCAGCGTGTACTCCCCCGGGTACAGGTCGGCGAGCACGTACCGGCCGTCCGGCCCGGCGACGGTGGCGCCGACCACCTCGCCCCGCGCGTCGGTCAGCGTCACGGCGGCACCGCTGATCCCCTCGCCGGTCTGCTGGAGCACCCGCCCCTCGATCCGGCTGGCGCCGACCAGCGTGACGTCGCGGCGCACCTCGCCGGCCGCGATGGTCACCATCGAGGCGGCGGGCTGGTGGTTCTCGGCCGCGCAGATCAACAGGTACGTGCCGCCGGTCGGCAGCGTCAGCCGGTACCCTCCGTCGCTGCCGCTGTGTCCACGCGCGAACTGGGTACCGGCGAAGTCGGTGACGGTCAGGGTCGCGCCGACCAGCGGGCGCCGGTCCGGGCCCTCGACGCGGCCGGTCAGTACCGCGCTGTTGCTGAGCGGCGCCCCCGAACCGGGGGCCAGAAACTCAGCCGCGTGGCGCGGCCCCGGGTACTCGTCGCCGTGCCCGTTCGGTGACGCGACCGGAGCCGAGCCAACCGTCACGTCGGTCATCTCCGGGTGGGCGCCGGGCGGCCCGATCGGGTCGATGCCCGGCTTCTCGCCCAGCGGCGAGCCGGGCACCGAGCCGGACTCCCTGGCGGCGGCCATGGCGGACTGGGTGCGCAGCGGCACCTGCGGCAGGAACAGCAGCACCAGGAAGCCGATCACCAGGACGGCGGCGGCCAGCAGGAACACCAGGTCCATCGAGTCGGAGAAGCCCACCTTGAACGGCCGGGCCAGCACCGGTTCGACCTTCTGGAGGAACGAGGTGTCGTTGAGCGCCGAACTGTTCAGCGAGCCGGTACCCCGCAGGAGGCCGAGGACCGGCTGGTTGGCCGGGTTCGAGGTGACCGTCGGGTCGCTGAGCGCCTGCTGGAACGACGACGTCTTCGCGGCGTCCTGGAACGCGTCGTGGATCTTGCCGCCGACGGTCGAGAACAGCACCGACAGGAAGATCGCCGTACCGGCGGTGCCGCCCATCTGCCGGAAGAACGTGGCCGACGACGTGGCGACGCCGATGTCGCGGGGCGGCATCGCGTTCTGCACGGCGAGGGTGATCGGCTGCATGATGAAGCCCAGACCGGAGCCGAAGATCCCCATGAACGCGCCGGTGCGCCAGAACGGCGTGTCCACCCCCACGGTGTGCATGAGCACCATGCCGGCGACCATGAGCAGCGCACCCAGTACCGGAAAGATCTTGTATTTGCCGGTGCGGCTGATCAGTTGACCGGACACGATCGAGGACAGCATGATGCCCGCCGTCAACGGGAGCAGCAGCAGCCCGGACTGGGTCGGGGTCGCGCCGCGGACGATCTGGAGGTACAGCGGGATCACCGCGATGCCGCCGAACATGCCCATACCGACGATCAGCCCGGCGATCGAGGTCAGGCTGAACGTGCTGTTACGGAACATCCGCAGCGGGATCAGCGCCTCCTCACGCATCCTGGCCTCGGTCAGGATGAACAGCAGCAGCCCAGCCCCGCCGATGGCGTAGCAGATGATCGCCCGCTGTGAGCCCCAACCCCACTCGCGGCCCTGCTCGGCGACGATCAGCAGCGGGATCAGGCTGATCGAGATCGTGATCGCGCCCCACCAGTCGATCCGGTGGTCGCGGCGGGTGTGCGGGATGTTGAGGACCTTGCCGACGACGGCCAGTGCGACGATGCCGATCGGCACGTTGACCAGGAAGACCCAGCGCCAGCCGGAGATGGTCAGGATGTGGGCCTGGCCGGCGAAGAAGCCGCCGATGACCGGCCCGAGCACGCTGGACGTGCCGAACACCGCGAGGAAGTAGCCCTGGTAGCGGGCCCGTTCCCGGGGCGGCACGATGTCGCCGATGATCGCGAGCGCCAGGGAGAACAGACCGCCCGCGCCCAGGCCCTGCAACGCCCGGAACCCGGCGAGCATGTACATCGACGTGGCGAACGCGCACGCCGCCGACCCGACGATGAAGATCGAGATGGCGGCGAGGAAGAACGGCTTGCGGCCGTAGATGTCCGACAGCTTGCCGTACAGCGGGGTGGAGATCGTGGCGGTGATCAGGTAGGCCGTGGTGACCCACGCCTGGAGGCTCAGGCCGTGCAGGTCGTCGCCGATCGTGCGGATGGCCGACGCCACGATGGTCTGGTCGAGCGCGGCGAGGAACATGCCGAGCATGAGCCCGGAGAACACTTCGAGGATCTGGCGGTGACTCAGCCCGCCCGTCCCGCCGCGGTCCGCTCGGTGCCCGGAATGCGCGGCGGTCGACGTCGCGGTCATGCGGCCCTACCTTCTGACGGCCCTACCTTTGACGGCCATAATTGCGGCGGCAAAGTCGCGGTCCGCTGCCTCCCGCCTAAGATCGTTGCTTGCAGCAACCAGTCTACCCACGTCGCTGGATGGCACCCGTTGGGGCTGGTCGCGCCCCGTTGATCGCCACAACTTCCCGGAAGTTGTGGCCTCAGTCGGGTGCTATGGCCACAACTTCGGGGAAGTTGTGGCGATCACGAGAGCGGGTGGTGGACCCAGACGTTGGGTTCCACGTACGCGGCGACACCGGTGGCAAGATCACACTGTACGGGCGCCAGCGCCCCCGGCACCCGAACCGGGCCGTCGGTGTCGAACGGCAGCCCGGTCCACTCGCGCCAGTCGACCAGCGTGCCGGTGATGACCATCGAGTGCGCCGCCACCCCGACGATCCGCCCCCCGGCCCTGACCTGGGCGCGCAGCCAGGGATCGACGGGTAACCCGTCCTCGCGGGTCCACGTGGCGTACTCGGCGGCCGGGGTCTCCGGATGCTCGTGGGCACGGGTCGGCCGAGCCGGGATGACCAGGCTCGCGAAGCCGCGGTCGGCGGCGTTGCGGCGGAGCGCGTCGAGCATCACCCCGGCCATGCCGGCGCCCTGCGCGCCCGGCCGGACGGTGATCTCCACGGCCGCGATCAGGTTGCCCTTGCGGCCGGCCAGCCGGTCGTCGGCGGCCCCGAGCAGGACCGCGTCGTACCCGCGCGCCGGCAACCCGTCGGCCGGGTCGCCCGGCCAGGTGAACGGCAGACTGTACGCCTTGGCCAGCAACTCGCCGGCCGGGTCGACAGCGATGAGGGTGAACTCCGGGTACACCCGCTCGGCGAGCGTGTCGAACACCGTGTCGGCCGCGTCGTGACGCATGAACTCGGGCCACGCGCCCTCGAACGGGTCATAGAGCCGGCCCGTCAACTCTGGCCGCTCCGCGAGGCTCACGATCTCCGCCTGCATAACCGCACCTTACCGCGCAAAACGGTCAGCTCACGTCGAATTTTTTGCAGATACTTGTCTTAAGCAAAATGACCCCGCGCGATTCACGCAACCCCGTGAAACATTGGTGTGGTGGTATACGACAATACCGGCGAGCACAGGAACACCGAGCACGGCGCCGGCAGCACGTACGACAGGCACCGTCCCACCCCGCTTCCCCGCCCGCCGCATCCGTCCGAGTCCCTGGCGCACCGCCGTCCGGCGCGGCCGCCCCATCTCGCGCACCTCCGCACACCGCACCCGGCACACGAGAGCGTCACCGCCCTGCAACAGGCTGGCCTGTGGGACCAGGTGATCGACGAGATCGACGGCCGGCGGATCCGGATCGGCGATCGCTGGCTGGTCGACTTCGCCTCGTGCAACTACCTCGGGTTCGACCTGCATCCGGCGGTGATCGGCGCGATCGACGACCAGGTACGCCGCTGGGGCACCCATCCGAGCTGGTCCCGCATGCTCGGCAGCCCGTGGCTGTACCCGCGCATCGAGGAACGGCTGACCGAACTGCTCGGTGCCCCGGACACCCTGGTACTGCCGACGATCACGCACATCCACCTCTCGGTGATCCCGGTCCTCGCCGGCAACGGCGTGATCTATCTCGGCTCGCGGGCACACAAGACCATCTACGACGGCTGCGTACACGCCCGCGGCCTGGGCGCCACGGTGCACCGCTTCCGGACCGGCGATATCGAGCAGCTCCGCGAGCAACTGGCGACCGCGCCGGCCGGGGTGAGCCGGCTGGTCTGCATGGACGGCGTCAACAGCATGACCGGCAACCCGCCGGACCTGCCGGCCTTCGCGAGCCTCTGCCGGGAGTACGACGCGCTGCTCTATGTCGATGACGCGCACGGCTTCGGCGTGCTCGGCGAGCGCCGCCCGGACGAGACCTCGCCCTACGGCGCCCGGGGCAACGCGGTGGTACGGCACTGCGGCGAGAGCTACGACAACGTTGTCCTGGTCGGCGGCTTCTCCAAGGCGTACTCGTCGCTGCTGGCGTTCATCGCCTGCCCCACCGACGTCAAGCGGCTGTTGAAAACGGCGGCACCCCCTTATCTGTACTCGGGTCCGTCGCCGACGGCGTCGCTGGCCACCGTGCTCGCCGGGTTCGACGTCAACGCCGTGGAGGGCGACGCGATCCGGGCCGACCTGTACCGGAAGACCGCACGGGTGCTCGACCAGGTACGGGCGCTCGGCGCGCGCACCCCGAACGAGACCGGGTTTCCGCTGATCGAGATCCCGCTGACCGACGCCGACGACCTGCTCGCCGTCGGCCGGTACCTGATCGAGCACGGTATCTACGTGACGGTCGCTCCGTACCCGATGGTGCCGCGCGACGAGGTCGGCTTTCGGATCCAGGTGACCGCGGCGAACACCGACACGGAGATCGACCACCTCCTGGCGACCCTGACCTCGGTCGCGGCCACGTTCCCGCTGCGCGCCGCCGACTGATCGACATGCCGGGCCCGTCATAGACACGCCGGTGATCGTCATTCCTCCATGATCCGGTAAATCCGTGGTTGCCAGGGCAGCAACAGCCTTACAGGATCATGGCCATGGATTACCTCTTCGATCCGGACGCCGTCCACGAATGTTCGCTCGTCGGTCTCGACAAGCCGAAGCCGGCCATGTTCGACGCCATCGCGGACGCGCTCGACGCCGAGTATCCGGGGCGCATCGACCGCACCCAGCCATGGATCTTCAGCAACGCCGGCGGCGCGATGATCCAGATGAAGCTGTACTACGCCTCGATCTTCGAGTACCTGATGATCTGGGGTACCCCGATCGGCTCGGAGGGGCATTCGGGGCGGCACGCGGTCGGCTTCTGGGACACCGTCATCGACGGCGAGATGTGGTACTACGGCGAAGGGCAGTTCGAGAAGCGGGTGTACCGTCCCGCCGACCGGGTCTACGTCGGTCCCGGCCAGGCCCGCGCGATGAACTTCACCACCGGCGTCTGGGCGGTCGAGTACGCCCGCGGTCCACTCCCGCTCTCGGTGCCGTTCGGGATCGCCGACGAGCTGCTCAGTACCCTCGACTTCGCCACCGCCGGGCAGACGATCGGCATGTACGCGGCGCTGGTCGGCCACCACTGGCAACTGCCCCGCGCCGACGGGTCCGCCCCGTCGCTCGTGCGCAGCACGGTGGGCACCGCGCTCAAGGTTGCCGGCTCGGCCGTCACCCGCCTGCTTCGTCCGGCCGAGCCGGATGACGCGATTCCGTCGGGTACATCGAACGCGTGGCGCCGGAGGCGAGTGTCACGGCTGACCGTCGCGGAAGGAGGCGCACCGCGGCGAAGGCGGCGAGCCGGTTCTGCCGGCCAGGGATGACGACCGGCCGCCGGCCGAGCGCGTCCAGGGTCTCGCGGACGACCGGTTCCGGCGCCATCACCGGCGGCGCGAGCCGGCGGTACCGTCCCAGCGGCGCCGGCTCGCTGCCGTCGAACGTCGGCGTGTGTACCCGCCCGGGGCAGCTCACCACCACGTCGACGCCGTGCGGCCCGAGCTCCGCCCACAACCCCTCCGCGAGTACCCGCAGATATGCCTTTGTCGCCGCGTACTGGGCGACCATCGCCGTGCCCTGGAAGCCGGCGATGGAGCTGAGGAAGACCAGGCCCCCGCGCCCGCGCTCGACCAGGCGGGCACCCATGATCCGCGCGAGCCGGGTCGCGAGCCGGCAGTTGAGGTCGAGCACCCGGTCCAGCTCGTCGGCCGGTTCGTCGAGGAACGCGCCGGTCGGCGACAGCGCGGCGTTGCAGACCACAAGGCCCAGGTCGAGGCCGGCGGTGCGGCACGCGAGTTCGTCCGCCGCACCGGGTTGCGCCGCGTCGAGGGCGAGCGTCCGCACCTCGACGCCGTGGGTGTCGTGCAGGCGGCGGGCCGCCTCGTCGAGCACGTCCTCGCGGCGGGCGACGAGCACCAGGTCGAGGCCGCGGCCGGCCAGCTCGGCCGCGAACGCGACACCCAGCCCGTCCGAGCCACCCACGACGAGCGCCCAGCGGCCGTAGCGGGCGCGGAACGGGCTGACGATCCGTGCCATGGTCAGCTCCGTTTCCGGTAGTACGGCGACAGCGCCAGCATCGCCCTCCGCGCGAACGGGCCGGCCAGCGGCACCAGCGGGCGCTTCCAGCCGAGGCTCGCCGCGATCGCCTCGGCGATGTCGTCGAAGGTGTGCCGCTGGTAGTGCAGCAGCCGCTGGCTCTCGTCGGTGTCCAGCCAGTCGGTGGCGTACTCCTTCGTGCTGAACGCCTCCTCCGGCAACGGCTTGATGCCCATCGCGGCGAGCAGGCGGGTCAGGTACTCCCGGTACGTGAGCTGGCACTTCGCCCCACCGCCGACGAACAGCACCCGCCCCCACACCTCGTCGGTGCCGAGCGCGTTCGTGACGGCCAGACCGGCGTCGTCGGCGTGCAGCGTCTCGATCCGGTTGTCCAGCCCGATCTCGAACATGATCGGGTGTGGGTCGCGGATACCCAGGATGGGCACGTCGGCGAGCCGGAAGATACACCAGGTCAGCCCCGACTCGCGGACCAGCTCCTCGCCGGCGATCTTGTGCGACGTGTACGCGTCGGTGGCGACCAACGGGTCGTCGACGTGGCGGGGCGGCGGCTTGTGCAGCGTGTGACCGTGCACGTCGAGGCTGGAGGCGAACAGCAGCCGCGGTGGCGTGGACCGCTTGCGGGCGGCGGCCACCACGTTGCGGGTACCGTCCACATTGACCTCTCGGGCCAGGTCGGGCCGCTCCTCACTGACCGGTGGGATGAGCGCGGCGAGGTGCACCACCGCGTCGATCCCCTCGGTCGCGGTGGCCACGGCGGCGTCGTCGCGGATGTCGCCCCAGGCGATCTCGGCTCCGGCCGGCAGCGTACGGGCACGGCGCCGGTTGGCCGCGCTGTCCCGTGCGAAGCAGCGCACGGCGTGGCCCTGTCGCAGCAACTCGGGCAGCGTGTGCGAACCGATGTTGCCGAACGCACCGGTCAGTAGGACATGCACGAGATCACAATACGAACGGGATCAAGGCCCGTCGCTCCGGTGGGTAGTCCGGGAAATGTTCCCGGTACCAGCCGTGGTGGGCCAAGGCGCGCGGGGCGAGGTTGGCCGTGGTGTACAGGGCGAAGGCGAGCCCGGCGAGCGACCAGGTGGCGAGCGCCCAGCCGGTCCACTCCACGATCTCGCCCAGATAGTTGGGGCAGGACACGTAGTCGAAGGCGCCACCCCTCGGTATCCGGTACCCGGTGCCGGACGCCCGCAGGCGCCGCAGCGCGCGATCGGAGGTCGTGTGGAGTGCCAGGCCGCCGGCGAACAGCAGCACGCCCACCAGGAACCGCGGATCGGCGAACCACGATGTCTCGTAGTGGCCGAGGTCGGCCACCCAGCGGGCGTTGATCCAGCCGTTGAGCAGGTTGAACGTGATGGCCAGCAGCAGGACCGTCGCCGGGATCCGGGCACCCGGCCGCAGCAGGAACGGGTACACGAAGGCCCGGTACACGTAGTGGATCTCCCACAGCGCGGCGAGCACGAGCGGCACCGGCTGGCCCCGGTTCACGCCGGCGGCGAAGACCGCGGCGAACAGCAGCGGCGCCGGGCTCTCCATGACCAGCCAGCCGACCCGCGCCGACACGGTCGGCCCCCACCCCCCGCGGCTATACCGCCCATACGGCGCATCAACCCACCGCAACGCGATGAAGGTAGCAACGGCAAGCAGGACCTCCAGCCCGACCAGCGCCCCCACGCCCCACCCCCTTTCGCCGATCTTGGAGAAATGTACATGCTTTGATCTCCAATCCAGGTACATTTCTCCAAGATCGGCGAGGAGAGCCGGGACGATCAGCCCGGGTTGCGGCCCAAAACGCGAGCAGCTGCACGCCCGGTCCGGCCACCGCCGGTACCCGTACCCGGCGCGCCGAACAGCGGGTACCGGGTATCGGCGGTCACCACGAGCCGGGAGATCTCCAGCTCGGCGGCGTATTCGGCATCGCGATCGCCGTCGCGGTGTTCGGGGGTACCGGCTGCTTCGCCTCGACCCGGGCCTTCACCGACGGGTTCGCGGCGGCGATCGGGGTGAGCGCCGCGCTGGGTATCGCCGGAGCCGTGTCGGCGCTGGGGATCCCGGCCTGGCGGCGGGTGACCCGGGAGGTGGTCGAGCCGGCCGCCGTCGAGCTATCCGCCGTGTAGTACCCGCAGCGTCGGCGCCGGTCCCGCGCTCGGGTGTACCAGCGGTTGGTAGCCGGCGGCGATGGCGGCGACCGTGGCCGGTGGGGTCAGCAACTCGACCGGCAGAGTCGCCGGCAGAGTCGCCGGCGCCGGGACCGGATCGCCGTACCCGCCGAAGGTCCACGGCAGGACCCGGCCGCCGACAAGGAGGCCGGGTCCGCCGGCGTACCCGACCATGACCCCATCCGGCAGGTCACCGACGAGCGCCGGGCGGATCCGCTGCCGGCGGGTACGCGAGTCGACCCGCTCGGCGTGCAGCCGTGCGTCCATGTCGACGGCGTGCAGCCGGTGTGCCAAGCCGTCCGCGCGACGCCAGGCTTCCGCGTACGCGAGGTAGTCGGCCCGCCGGCAGTACGCACACGGCCGGTGCCCGGCGGCGAGCGCGGTCGCCTCGTCGAGGAAGAACAGCGCGGTCCACCGCCCTGGCGGCATCGGGTCGCGCCGGACGTCCTTCCATTCGAGTACGCAGCAGATCCACAGCTTCGACCGCCACCGGCTGACGCCCAGGCGGCGGTCCGGGGCGTGGATGCAGCCCCGGTTGCCCATCAACAGGCCACGTCCCGGATCCGACATGATCTCGCCGGTCGGCGTCACCCGGTTCTGCAACGTCATGCCCGAGCGCCGCGAGGCTGGTGACGAACGGCGACCCCGGCGGCCATCCGCCACCCGGATCCGGCGACCACGCCGAGGCTGAGCGCGAGCGCGACCAGGCCGAAGGCGGCGGCGACGGTCGCGAGTTGGCCGTCCCAGCCCCACAGGTCGACCCACCCGCCGCGGCCGATGGTCCCGGCGGCCACGATCCCGATGGTCGCGGCCACACCGGCCAGCCCGAGCGCCGCCGGTACCTCGGCCCATTCGCGCAGCCCACCGATCACCGCGCCCCAACCGACCGTCAGCGCGACCAGCAGCAGGACGGGTACCGCCATCGGCTCCCCCGGTTCCCACAGCAGGCCGGCCGGGTCGAGCCCGCCGGCGACACCGACCGCCACGGCCACCGCCCACGCCGATCCGCCGGCGGTCAGCCAGCCGATCCGCGCCCGGGTGCCGGTCGGGGACCCGCGCCGCCACAACACGCGCCGCCACAGCACGCTCGCCAGCGCCCCGATCGCAGCCGCTCCCGCCTGCACGGTTACCAGCGCACCGAACGGCGCCGGGAGCGCCGCCACCAGGAATCCGACGATCGCGCCACGATCGACGAAGTGCTGGCCGGCCGGTTGTTGCCCCGACCGGACGGCGAGCACCGCCAGCACCGTGAAGACCGCGCCGGCCGTCACGACCGTGAGGCACCAGAGCGGCCAGGCGCGGTACACGCCGATCAGGACGCTCCACAGGACGGTGACCGCAGTCACCGGGACGAGCGGCACGGCGGCCAGGCCATCCTGGCCGAAGGCCGCTTCACCCAGCGTGTATGCGAGAACGGCCGCCCACAGCACACCCGCCAGATAACACCATCGGGGCATACCGTCGAAGCTAGCGGCTGCCGGTTCCGTCCCGGACGCCTGGCGGGTACGGATCCATAACGCCGCCGGTCACAGCAGCGACAGCTGCCCCGCGACCGCGTCGATCCGATCGTCGGCCGCCGGGCCGATCGCGCAGCACGTCACGGTCCCGGCCTCGACCTGGGTACGCCCGGCGTCCCGGATCACTTCGACCGGCAGGCGCGCCTGCGCCGCGGCGACACAGACCTGCCGCAACTCGTCCTCGCCGGCCACCTTGAGGACGACCTTGGGCTGCCCCTCGCGCACCCAGCCGGCGAAGTCCGCCGACCCCCGGGTACGCAGGGCGGCGGCCACCGCGGCGTGCGCCACCTGAGCCGCGATCTTCCCGCGCCCCATCCCCAGATCGGTCCGCACGATGAGGACGAGCTTCACGATCGCCACCACCTACCCGACTGCACCGGCCTCCATGATCGGCACAACTTCCGGCAAGTTGTGGCCTCCGGACGGGTCTGAGGCAACAACTTTGGGGAAGTTGTGCCGATCATGGGCGGGGCGGCAGCTTCGGGGTGACCAGGGGGATCCGGTCGGCCGGATCCGGGGTGTGCGGCGGGTACCGGTCGAGCAGCCGCAACGCCTCCTCGATGGCCCGGTCGAGTTGGGTGTCCACGCCGCGGACGTAGTCCTGTGGCGTGATGTCGACCTCGATGTCGGGGTCGGTGCCGTAGTTCTCCACCCGCCAGCCGACGTCGTCGAACGCGAACGAGAACTCCGGCTGCGTGGTCACCGTGCCGTCGGCGAGCGCGTGCCGGGGCCAGATGCCGATCACACCGCCCCAGGTCCGCTTGCCGATCAGCGGGCCGAGGCCGCGCAGCTTGAACGTGTGGCAGAAGATGTCCCCGTCCGAGCCGGCGCGCTCGTTGGTCAGCGCCACCAGCGGCCCGCGCGGCGCGTACTCCGGGTAGGGCTCGGGCACCGACCAGCGCGGGTAGTCGTACCCGATCCGGCGCCGGGCCAGCTTCTCCATGAGCAGGCTGGACACGTGCCCGCCACGGTTGAACCTGACGTCCACGACGAGCGCCAGCCGGTCGTACTCGCGCAGGAAGCCCCGGTGGAACTCGCCGTACCCGGCCACGCCCATGTCCGGGATGTGCAGGTACCCGACCCGGCCGCCGGTCCGCTCGTGCACGTACTCCCGGTTGCCCTCGACCCAGTCGCGGTACCGGGCCGGTCGCTCGTCGCCCAGCGCCCGCACCGTCACGGACCGGGGTTCGTCGGCGCCCCGCCGTACCGTGAGGGTGACCTCCTCGTCGGCGAGGTTGACCAGCAGGGCACCGGGCGCCGTGCCGGCACGCAGCGGCTGGCCGTTGACGGCGAGCACCTCGTCGCCCTCGGCCACGTCGACACCCGGCCGGTTCAGCGGCGACGTGAAGGCCTGCACCCACGGGTCCCCGCTGAGGACCCGCCCGACCCGGTACCCACCACCGTCCTCAGTGGACCAGTCGACGCCGAGGAAGCCCTGCCGGTAGTACGGGCCGGGACGGTACTCGCCGCCGTGCTCGTACGCGTGCGAGGTGCCGAGTTCGCCCTGCAACTCCCAGAGCAGGTCGGAGAACTCCGCCCGGGTGGTGACCCGGTCGACCAGCGGCAGGTACCGTTCGTAGACGCCGTCCCAGTCCACACCGGACATGTCCTCGGCCCAGAAGTGCTCGCGCTGCAGCCGCCACGCCTCCCGGAACATCTGCCGCCACTCGGCCGCCGGCCGCACCGACACCTTCACCCGGTCGAGGTCAAGCCAGCCACTCGCGCGCCCCGGCCCGTCCCCCTCGCTGTCGGACGGCTTCCCGGCGGCGGAGACCACCCGCAGCCGCCGCTCCGACCGGTACAGCAGGGTCTTCGTGTCGGGGCCGATCCAGAAGTCGGTCACCGCGTACGCGAAGGTGTCCCGCTTCCGGGTCTGGAACTCGTACACCTCCAGCGTCCCGTCGGCGGCCTGCTTGACCGGGTTCCAGCTGTCGTCCTCGACATCCTCGGCCGGCTCGGACAGGAGGAACACCCGCCCGCGCGCCGCGGCGACCTTCAGGTACCGCGCCTCCGGCATCGGGAACGCCACGATCCGCCGCTCGATCCCGTCCAGGTCGATCTCCACGTGGACCGGCTCGTCGTCGTCCCTCTTCTTGCTGTCCTCAGTAGACGGATCCTCGACCGGGCGCGGCGCCGGCACGAACGGCGACGGCACGTCGGCGCGCAGGGCGATCGCGTACGGCCGGACGCCGGTCGGGAAGCCGAGGTCGAAGTGCAGCTGGTCGTAGACCGGGTTGAAGTCGCGCAGCCCCAGGATGAAGAGGTACTTCCCCTCCGGGTCCCACGCCGGGCAGAAGTCGCGCAGCACCGGCTGGGTCGCCGGCCCGCTCCGCCCGTCGATGACATCGATCAGCTTGATCGACTGGGTGTTCGCCGGTCCTGGATAGCTGTAGGCGAGCCAGCGCCCGTCCGGCGACCACGCCGGGTCCTCGATCCGCCCGTGCGCACTGTGGTCGAGCTGCCGCACGGTGGGCTCGGCGACGGGCTCGGCGACGGTGACCAGCAGCAACTCGTTGCGGTGGTTGGTGATGGCGACCCGGTCCCCGGTTGGCGCCACCGCCAGATCCACCACCCGGCCAACATCAAGATCATCGAGTACCCTCGGCGCCGCGCTCCCGTCTGCGGTGAGCACGACGAGGCGCTCGGCCGGGCCGTCGTCGCTGGCCGCCGCCACCAGCCGGGCCTTGTCGGGCAGCCAGGCCAGCCGCCGGTACCGGACGCCGTCCGGCTCGCCGTGCTGGCTCACCGCGCCTTCCCAGTTGGCGAACGAGAACGCCTTGCCACGGCTGGTCAGCGCGAGGCCGCTGCCGTCCGGATGCAGGCTGGCGCTGTCGAGATAGCCGGCCGCCTCGACGAACCGCCGGCTGCGCTGCGCGCGGGAACTCGGCAGCGTGATGTCGACCGGCCGCGGCTGCTCGTGGCCCGGATCGAGGCCCGGATCCAGCAGGTACAGGTCGGCGCCGGCCTGGTATACCAGCCGCGTCCCGTCGCCGCTGAGGTTGCGCGCGTAGTAGTCGCTCGTGGTCGGTGTGCCGGCGCAGGTCGGAGCCGTCCGGCGCGCACGAGTAGACGTTGCCGACGCCCTCGTGGTCGGACAGGAAGTAGACCCGCGTCGCCCACCCAGCAGGCGCTGGCGAGGTTGCCGTTGAGCTTGATGAGCCGGTGGAAGTCACCACCACCGGTCGGGTCGATCCACAGGTCGCCGGCCGTGCCGCCGCGGTACCGCTTCCACCGGGCCGGCTCGCCGACGTTGCGACCGAGTACGACGGGCCCGACAGTGTCTTCACCGGGGCCGAACGTGATCTGGTTGGCCGGCCCGTACGGCAACTCCACCGGCTCGCCACCGTCGCGCCCGATCGTGTACAGCACGTTCAGGCGGAAGAACGGCTGCCGGCCGTCACTGGCGAAGACGATGTCCCCGGTCTGCGGATGCCAGCCGGCGACCGAGCACTGGGTCGCCCCGAAATACGTCAGCCGGGTCGCCTCGCCACCGGTCGCGGGGGCGACGTAGACCTCGCCGTGCCCCTCTGTGCTGCCGATGAAGGCCAGCCACTGCCCGTCCGGGGACAGCCTCGGGTTGGTCGCGGCCGCCACGTCCGCGGTCAGCCGGTACGCCCGCCCGCCCTCGGTACTCACCGACCACAGGTCGTCTTCGCAGGTGAAGACGATTGTGTCGCCGTACACCGTGGGGAAGCTGTAGTAGCCGGTCATCTCACTCCTCGGAGGTTGTGTCGATCAAGCGTAGTCAGAGTCTCCACAGTGCTGAGCGGGAGTTGTCCGGGTACGGAGCGGAGCGTAGGTTGTTGCGCTAGCCGCGCTCTTCCTCCAAAGCTGCTGCTTCAAGGAGTCTTCCCCATGACCGATGCCCCGGTCGCCCCCGACGAGCGACCCAAGATCGACGATACGGTGCCGCACAGCGCCCGCATCTGGAATTACTGGCTCGGTGGCAAGGACAACTTCGCGGTTGACCGTGAGGTTGGCGAGCAGCTCCGGCAGATCAACCCGGCGATCGCGGATCTCGCCCGGGCCGACCGGGCCTTTCTGGGTCGCGCGGTCCGGCACATCGTGGGCGACGCGGGGGTGCGCCAGTTGCTGGACGTCGGGACCGGCCTGCCGACCGCCGACAACACGCACCAGGTCGCGCAGCGCATCGCGCCGGAAAGCCGCATCGTCTACGTGGACAATGACCCCCTGGTGCTGGTGCACGCCCGCGCCCTCCTGACCAGCACCCCGCAGGGCGTGTGCGACTACGTCGACGCCGACGTCCACGATCCGGAGACCATCCTGCGCGAAGCCGGCCGGACCCTGGATTTCAGCCAGCCGGTCGCGCTGATGCTGCTGGCCATCGTGCAGTTCATCATGGACGACCAGCAGGCCGAGGCCGTAGTGAAGCGGCTGGTCGATGCCGTCCCCTCGGGCAGTTACCTGGTGGTCAGCCACGCCACCAACGAGGTCAACACCGAGGTCATGGACGCCCACCTGGCGCACTGGAACGCCCACGGCACGCCGAAGTTCTGCTACCGCACCCGCGAGCAGATCAGCCACTACTTCGACGGTTTGGAGCTGCTGGAGCCCGGAGCCGTGTTCCTGCCGTACTGGCGGCCCGATCCGGGGCAGGAGCCGGTCCCGATGGACGGAATCTGCGCGGTAGGCCGCAAACCGTAGGCCGGACCCGTAGGCCGGACCCGGCGACCGCGGGTCGGCACCCCGCTAGATCGGCACAATTTCCCGGAAACAGTGGCCTCGGGACCGCGCTGAGGCAACAACTCCCCGGAAGTTGTGCCGATCATGCTGTGGCGCCGATCATGCTGTGGCGCTGATCATGCTGTGGCCGGTCGAAGCTCATACGCTGCGACCGTGGACCTCCACGTCAGCCTCGGCGGCCGCCGGGACCTCGCCGGGCAGATCTACCAGCAGATCCGCGCCGCGATCCTGGACGGTCGCCTGCGCCCGGGCCAGTCGCTGCCGTCCAGCCGGGACCTCGCGACCCGGCTGGCGGTCGCGCGCAACACGGTGATTGCCGCGTACGACCGGCTGGTGGCCGAAGGGTTCGTGACCACTCGCCCCGGCGTCGGAACCATGGTCAGCGAGCACATCGCGGTACCAGTACCCGATGACCATGGCGGCCCCGGCGAGCTGAAACCGCCCGACGAGCCTGGCGTCCCGCTGTGGCCGCGGCCGATCTGGGCGGCGCACGCCGATCCGCCGGACCTGTCCGCGGACGAGCCGGATTTCGACTTCCGGACCGGAATGCCGGACGCGCGGCAGTTCCCGTACCCGACGTGGCGGGCCCTGCTCGCCCGCCAGCTCCGCCCGTCGGCGATGCGCCTGGGGGTGTACGCGGATCCGGCCGGCCATCCCGGGCTGCGGGCGGCGATCGCCCGGCACATCGGGGTGTCCCGGGCAGTGCCGACCTCCGCCGACCGGGTGCTCGTCACGAACGGCACGCAGCAGGCGCTCGACCTGGTCAGCCGGGTTCTGCTGGCGCCCGGTGACGTGGTCGCGATGGAGGATCCCGGATACCCGCCGGCGTGGCGGGTCTTCCACTCCGCCGGCGCCAACGTGGTGGACGTACCCGTCGACGCCGACGGCCTGGTCGTCGACGCGCTGCCGCGCCGCGCCCGCCTGGTGTACGTCAGCCCGTCACACCAGTTCCCGGTCGGCATGCGGATGTCGCTGCCCCGGCGGCTGAGCCTGCTCGCGTGGGCACGGGCCAGCGGCGCGGTGATCGTCGAGGACGACTACGACAGCGAGTTCCGCTACACCGGCCGCCCGATCGAACCGCTGCGCGCGCTGGACCGGACCGGCCAGGTTGTCTACATAGGATCGTTCTCCAAGACCATGCTGCCGACGCTGCGACTCGGCTTCTGTGTATCGCCGGAGTCGCTGTTCCCCGCGCTGCGCCGGGCGAAGTACGTGCTCGACTGGCACACCGCACTGCCCATGCAGGCCGCGCTCGCCGAGTTCATCGACCGCGGGCTGCTGGCCCGGCACATCCGCCGGATGCGTGGTGTGTACCAGGCCCGCCGCGACCTGATCACGACGTGCCTCGACCGGGACTTCGCCGACCGGTTGACGATCGTGTCGTCGCTGGCCGGGCTGCACCTGACCGGGTGGCTGCGATCCGGTACCGCGCGGTCCGGTGACGCCGAGGAGTCACGCGCCATCGCGCGCCGGGCGGCCGATGCCGGGGTGGCGGTCCAGACGCTGGCCGACTTCTCCCGGTCCGGGACGCCACCCGCCGGCCTGATGATCGGGTACGGGCTGATCCCGCTCGACCGGATCGAGGAGGGGCTGCGGCGGTTGCGGGACTGTTTCGTTCCGTGACCGTGCCGCATCGTGACCGTGCCGCATCGTGACCGTGTCGTGGCTGTTCTGCGACCGGCCCAAGCCAAGCCGCCCGGTTCTGGACCTACCTGCCGGCACCGCCCATTCCTAGGCTCGCCTTCGAGGGATTTCAGCGTTTTTCACTGCTGGCGAGGGGATTCTATGGAGAAGAAGGCACGGTTCATGCTGGCCGGAACAGCCGTCGTCGCGGCCGGCGCGCTGGTCGCCCCGACGGCCGCCGTGGCCCACGGAGATGACGACGCGCAGCGGTCCGACCGCCGCTGCGCCCGCGAGTTCGACCAGGCGCAGCGCACCGACATGGAGTCGTTCCGGGACTACGACCTGGCGACGTGGAAGGCCGGCCACGACGACGACGCGATCACCGTCTTCGCGGCCGGCCAGTGGTTCCAGGGCAGGGACACCATCGCCGCCGTACTGCACCGGCACTTCGAGGACCGCGAAGCGACGTGGACCTGGACAGAGCTGTCCAGAGCGGTCGATGGCTGCAAGACCGGGACCATCCTGTACGACGCGACGTATACGATCCCGTCCGCCGGCTTCACCCAGCGGGCGTACGTGAGTGTCGTGTACACCCGCAAGCACGGTAGGTGGTTGTCGGTGATCGACCAGAGCACGCTGGTCAAGCCGTCCTGACCCACTCGTCGAACCGGGGACCGCCCGGATGCGTAGTCCCCTTCGAGAGCGGAATCGGAGGCGGACAGCGGTGCGGGTACCGGTGATCTTCGGGTGCGTCGCGATGGCGCTGGGCCTGCTGGTCGTCGGGCTGGTGGCGACACCGTACGTCACTGGATCGGGGGCATCAGCCCGACCGGCCAGCGGTCCCGACCCCGGACCGCCGACGCTCCTGGAGACCCGCCCGGTCTCCCTCGACGAGCCCGGCTTCCACGCCTGGGCGCTGCTCAACACGCACACCGGAGCGATCACCGGCTCCGACAACCTCACCGACACCAGCGACACGGTGTCCATGATCAAAGCTTGGCTGGCGGCTGACTTCCTGCGACAGGCGGCGCGGCGCAAGCAGACGCCGACCGCCGCCCAGATGCACACGTTGAGCATCATGATCCGCGACAGCGACAACCAGGCCGCGGAGGACACCTACCGGCGCGACGGCTCCGCCGGCTCGATCGAACGCCTGATCAACACCTGCGGCCTCACGGACAGTAGCGCGGTACCGGACCGGTGGAGCGAGACCGTGATGTCTCCCCGCGACGCGGTACGGATGGGCGCCTGCCTGGCCGATGGGCGGGCCGCCGGGCCGAAATGGACCTCGTGGGTCCTCAATGAGATGCGACATGTACGCGGTGACGGCCGGTTCGGCATCGTGAACGCACTGCCGGGCGCCCTGGCCACCAAAGTGGCCATCAAGAACGGCTGGCTCCTGCGGGACGAGACCGGAATCTGGCACGTCAACTGCCTCGCGGTCGGCGACGGCTGGGTACTCGCCGTGATGATGCGCTACGACGGCTCCCTCGGGTTCGCCCATGGCGGCACGGTGTGCGAATCGGTTACCACGCAACTCCTCAACCCCGCGATGGTCTGATCGGGAGGTACCTGGCGAAATTCCGAACATCTCGAAAACAATGACGGCAGCAAATTGCGCCGACAGTAATTCGAATGCGCAACTCAGCAAATCGAAACAGTAATTCGAGAGTGTTTTCCGGTCTGTCGGTCCGGCTATCCAACGCAATACCGACCCCTCGTCAGGATCTCCCATCTGCGCCAGCCGCAGCGCTGCGGCAGCCGCCGTGCAATCGATCTCCGGCCAGCTCAGCGATCAAGGGAGAATGGCGGCGACAAACCGGACGCAGTACCCATCATTCCACCTAGATCGGCAAGCGAAGAGGCGTCCAGAGAGCGCTCCGCCGGTACCCTTAAAACAGGCTTAGGACATTCGCCGAGAAACATAAATTGCGATTAAGGAACGCTTTGGAACATTAATTTCCGCGGGATTACTTGACAGTTTCCGGCGACGCTTTTAGCGTCCGAACCGCGGACGCTCGCGGTGCAGACTCACCGCAGCCGAGAGCAGGCGTTGCCGGGACCTCCCGCCCGGAGAACGTGGTGTGTCCTGGTAATTGGATGACGCCTGCCCATCGCCGCATGTGACGTGAAGGAGAAGGTTTCTCCCCATGACCCCGTCGGCACAACGGCGCCGAGGCCCACTCCGCGGCCTCAGCCGAAACCAGCGCATCGCCGCGGCCGCCACGATCCTCGTGGTGTTCGCGGCCATGGTCACCGTGACCAGGGTTTCCTCAGCACAGGAGCAGCGCCGGAGCCGGTCCAAGTGCGGTCCCGCGGTTGCCGGCGCCGCTGCGCCTGACGGTCAGGACGTGACGACCACCCAGCAGAACGGCCGCAACGTCCGCAACCACTGGGGTGACGGCCAGCAGCAACGGCCGGGCTGCTCGAACAACCAGCAGAAGCAGACCGTGAACTGCCCGTCGGTGTCGAACAAGCTGCCCACCGTACCGGCAGCCGCCAAGAACGAGGTCGACGCGCAGCTCGCCCAGCTCGACGCGCAGATCGCCGACGCCAACAAGCGGCTGGCGGCGAGCAGCGGCAAGAGCCAGACCGAGATCAACAACACCGTCCTCAACCCGCTCAAGGCCAAGCGGGCGGCGACGATCGGCCGGATCACCAACGCCATCGACCGGGTCGCCGCACGGCCGCAGGGCCTCCAGAACCTGGCCGCCTGCACGGTGCAGACCAGCGGCGGTAACAACGGCGGTGGCAACAACGGCGGCAACAGCGGTGCGGACGACCCGAACAACCTGGGCATCCTCGCGACCAACTGCAAGCAGGGCAGCAGGTTGCAGCCGCACGACGGGTTCCAGAACGGCGACCGGTGCGTGTCCACGGAGATGGGCGAGGTAGGCAGCCAGGACGACAACCCGACGCTGCTGATCACCCAGGCCCCGGACCGGGTGAAGGTCAACCAGCCGTTCACGATCCGGGTCAGCACCCGCAACCTCATCCGCGACCGCTTCCTGGCGGCCGCCAAGGGCGGGTACTACGCGGAGATGTCGGTGCTGGACAAGCAGGGCCTGACCCGCGGTCACTTCCACACCGCCTGCCGGATGCTCGACAGCACCAAGGCCGCGCCGGACCCGGCGCCGGTGCCGGCGTTCTTCGTCGCGACCGAGGACAATGGCGGCAGTGACAAGCCCGACCAGATCGTCATCAACGTGCCCGGCCTGCCGGACACCGGCGTCGCCCAGTGCGCCTCGTGGGCCGGCGACGGTAGCCACCGCGTCCCGATGATGCAGCGGGCGAACCAGATCCCCGCGTTCGACTCGGTGCGGATCGACGTCACCAAGTGACCATCCGGGTGCCGGGCACGGACTTCAGGTCCGTGCCCGGCACCCATCAGGGTTGAGGGGTTGAGGGAGCAGTGGCGATGACTGGTGGCTGGCGTATCGCGGCGGCAACGCTCGTGGCGCTCGGGGCCGGGGCGGTCGGCGCCCTGGCGTTCGCCGGGCCGGCCGCCGCCGGCGTCACCGTGTCGCCGTCCGCGGCTCCCCGGGGTGGGCCCGCCGAGCTGGCGTTCCTGGTCACCGAGGACCGCCCCGGCGCGTACACGACCCAGATCGAACTGGACGCGCCGGAAGCCACCCCGATCGCCGAGATCTACCCGATGTCGGCCGACGACTGGGCACCACGCATCGCCACCCGCCAACTCAGCCAACCGGTCGAGATGATCCACGGTACGACCACGACCGAGGTGGTCTCGTCGATCACGTGGCTGCGGGTCACCGGTCCGCCGGCCGACCCGACGAAGTCCGCCGAGCTACGGGTCTCGCTCGGCCCGATGCCGACGACCGAGACGGTCTCGTTCGCCGTCGTGCAGACGTACTCCGACGGGACGGTCGTACGCTGGGCCGACCCGCCCGCCAGCGACGGCACCAAGCCGGCGCATCCGGCGCCCCTGGTCACCCTGCTGGACGACCCGGCGGCGGCAGCGGGTCACGACGGGCACGGCTCCGGCGATTCCGGTGACTCGACCGTGGCGGCCGGTTCCAGTGGTAGCTCTGGCGGCTCCGGTCCCAACGGCGTCCTGGTGGCCTGGCTGCTGGTCGGGCTCGCGCTCGGGGTCGGGATCGACGGCTGGCTCATCGTGCGTGTGATGCGCCGTAACGCCGCGGCCGCTGCCAGCGCGGCCGTTGTCAAACCCAGGACCCGGGTGCCGGCCGCCGCCGCCCGGTAGTGGTCCGGTAGTGGTCCGCTCAGGCCCTCGGCAGCGCGGTGTACTGCATCGCCGCCAGCCGCCAACGATCGGTGTCCGGCTGCCGGACCCAGACCTGGGTGACCCGGAAGAGGCCGTCGATCGTCTCTCCCTTGTAGACACAGCGCGAATCCTGCACCTCCCACCGGATCGTGGTGTCCCCGTACACCTGCATCTCCACATCGCGGGATTCGAGCCGTATCTGCTGGTACTCGCTGTCCTTGTGGGTGCTGATCCACTCGTCCCGGTCGATGTAGAAGCCCTTCGGGCCGATGATCCGGCACTCGTCGGCGACCACGCTGTCCAGGACCCCGGCGTCGCCGCGTAGCAGCGCCGCGTGGAAGTCGTCCTGCTGCTGGCGGATCGTGTACTCCATGACCTTGCTCCTTCGCTGTCGGTTTGCTAGACGAGAACCGCGCCGCCGGCGACGTCGATCACGATCCCGGTGACCCATGCCGAGTCGGCGGAGGCGAGGAAGACGGCGGCCCGCGCCACGTCTTCGGGGGTACCGAGACGGCGCAGCGGATGCGCCTCCCGCAGCGTCTCCTTCATCGCGGGCGGGATGAGGTCCTGGTTGGCCTCGGTGAGGATGGTCTCCGGCGCGATGCAGTTGGCCCGCACCCCGAACGGGCCGGCCTGAGCCGCGACGTCCTGGGTGAGGAGTTCGATCCCGGCCTTGGCCGCCGCGTACGCGATCGGCGAGCCGGGGTGTGCCCGCCGGGCCGCGGCTGACGACATCGTGACGACGCAGCCGGAGCCGCGCTCCTTCATGCCCGGTAACACGCTCTTGAGTGTCAGGAACGTCGCTGTCAGGTTGCTGTCAACCGACGCCCGCCACCCGTCTTCGGTGATCTCCTCCAGCGGTCCCGGCCTGATCGGGCTCCCGCCCGCGTTCGCGACGAGAATGTCGATGGGGCCGAGCTCCGCCTCGGTGCGGCGGCGCATCTCCTCGATCTCGGCGAAGCTGGTGATGTCGGCGGCGACCTGTATCGCCCGACCACCGGCGCGTTCGATGTCCGCGCGGACGGCGGCCATCGCCCCGGTGTCCCGGCCATGCACCACCACCTTCGCGCCGTGGCGGGCGAACTCCCGGGCGATGGCGGCGCCGATCCCGCGCGAGCTGCCGGTCACCAGAGCTACCCGGTCTTTCAAGTCAGTCATCGTTGATTCCCTTCGTTGGTCGCGCCGTGATCAGTACGGTGGCGAGGATGGCTCCGGCGAGCAGGATGGCGGCGGCCCAGGCGGCGGCCACCGTGTACCCGTGGATGAGCGCCTCGGTACGGGGGTGCGCACCCAGATAGGCGGCGGTGGCGGTGGTCGCCACCGTGTTGAGCACGGCGACGCCGAGCGACCCGCCGATCTGCTGCGACGTGTTGACCACGGCCGCCGCGACTCCGCCGTCGCGCGGGTCGACCCGCTGGGTGGCGGTGTTCATGGCGGGCACGAACACGCCACCGATGCCGACGCCCAGCACGATCTCGGCGGGTAGCACGCGGCTCGCGTACCCGCAACCGGCGTCGAGCGTGGTCAGCAGCAGCATCGCGAGGGCGGCGAGGGCGAGGCCCGGACCGATCAGCAGGCGCGGTGGCACCCGTGCCAGCAGGCGACCGGCGGCCTGTGCGCTGAGCAGTACCGCGACCGACAGCGGAAGGAACGCCAGCCCCGCCTGGACCGGCTGGTACCCAAGCACGACCTGGAGGTAGTAGGTCAGGAACAGGAACATGCCGAGCATCCCGGCGACCGCGGACGCCACCGACAGGTACGCGCCGACGCGGTTGCGGTCCCGCACGATCCGCGGCGGCAGCAGCGGGTTGGCCACCCGGGTCTCCAGGAACCCGAAGGCCGCGAGGAGCAGGACGCCCGCGGCGAGCGGCCCGACCACCCGGGCCGAGGCCCAGCCGTGGGAGGCCGCCTGGGTGCAGCCGTACACCAGCGCGACCAGGCCGGCGGTCGCCAGCAGTACACCCGGCAGGTCCAACCGGCGCCGCTCGTGCCCCGCCGGGCGGCGGTCGCCGAGGAAGAACAGACCGCCCGCCACCGCGACGATCGCGATCAGGACGTTGACGTACAGGCACCAGCGCCAACTGGCGTCCGCGAGCGCGCCGCCGAGCACCAGCCCGATCGCGCCACCGCCACCGGCGATCGCGCCGAAGATGGCGAACGCCTTGGCCCGGTCGGCGGGCGTGGTGAAGGTGACCGCCAGCAGCGACAGCACGGTCGGTGCCAGCAGCGCCGCGAACCCGCCCTGCAACGCCCGGGCGGTCGTCAGTACCGCGAGGTTGGGTGCGGCGCCGCCGAGTGCGGAGGCGGCCGCGAAGCCGAGCAGGCCGATGACGAAGGCACGCTTGCGTCCGGCGTAGTCGGCGACCCGGCCGCCGAGCAGGAGCAGCCCACCGAAAGCCAGTGTGTACGACGTGATCACCCACTGCCGGTCGGCGTCGGAGAAGCCCAGGGCCGACTGTGCCGACGGCAGCGCGATGTTCATGACCGTCGCGTCGAGCGCGATCATCAGCTGGGCGAGCGACACGAACGCCAGCGCGATCCAGCGCCGCTGATCCGTCCGCGCCCGGGCGGTGCGCGCTGCTTCAGTGGTCATGGCGGTTTCGACGATCACAGTGGGCCGGCGGTCGGGCTGAGGTGGACGCCGGCGAGAAGCCACCCGCCGGCAGCGGTGTCCGAACGGACCGCGACCAGCGTGGCGCGCAGCTCCGCGCTGGTGTCCCGCCCCTGGTGGGTCGTCTCCTGCGCCTGCGTGCCGACGACGACGGCCGCCGCGCCGTAGTCGCGCACCTGCGGGTCCCGCAGCTCGAACGAGCTGTTGCGCAGGTCGCCGGAGCGGTAACGGGCCAGCCATTGCTGCCTGGTCAGCACGAACCCGCGCGGGCCGACCCCCACGAAGTCGGCGGCGAGCAGCGTGTCCAGCGTGTCGGCGTCACCACGCAGCTCGGCGTCCGCCCACGCGCGGACCAGTTCGAGGATGTTGCCGGTACTCACGATCGAACCTCCTCCGGCTCGAATTTTCTTGTCGCCCTAAACTTATGGTTACTGTAGCATCTTGTACGATGGATCGCATGCAAGCGGAGCCAGCAACGGGGTCAGCCCAGCCCACCCTGCGGGAGCGCAAGAAGCAGCAGACCCGGCAGGCGATCGCGGCGGCGGCGTTCGAGATGTTCGCCGAGCGCGGCTTCGACGCGGTGACCGTTGCCGCGGTGGCCAGGCGGGCCGACGTGTCCGAGGCGACCGTCTTCAACTACTTCCCGACCAAGGAAGACCTGGTGTACGGCCGGCTGGCGGAGTTCGAGGAGGCTCTGGTACGGACGGTTCGCGAACGCGCACCCGGCCGGTCGGTCATCGCGGCGATCGGTGCGTTCCTGCTGGAGCAGCGGGGACTGCTCGGCGCGGGCGACCCCGGGTCGCATGCCCGGCTGGTGACGGTCAACCGGATCATCGCGGCCAGCCCGTCACTGCTGGCACGCGAACGGCAGATCTACGACGGGTACACGCGCACCCTGGCCGCGGTCATCGCCGAGCAACGCGGAGTCGACCCCGACGACGTCGAATCATGGGACGTCGAATCATGGGTGGTCGCGAACGCGATCATCGGCGTACACCGCGGCCTGGTCGAGTACGTGCGCCGGAACGCGCTGGCCGGCCGGACCGGGTCGAGCCTGGCCCGCCGGGTACGCGCGGAGGCGGAGCGGGCACTGGCCGTCCTCGACCGCGGCCTCGCCGGGTACCCGGACGGCCAGTAGCTGTGTTCGCTATTGCACGTCGGCGTATGTCGTACCGACCTTCAGACCATCGACGTCGTTGGTCACGGCCGTGCCGTTCGCCCCGTAGACGCCCCACTTGGGGTCGTTCGTGTCGTCCATGGTCCGGCAGGCCCAGCGCTTCTGCCCGTTGCTGAAGGTCTGTTGAACACCATTGATGTACACCTCGACCCAGCCGCCGGTCAGCGCGTCCGAGGTGTGGATGCCGAGGACGATGCCGGTCCAGGTGTTCGCGCTGAGCGGCATCGACCAGGGGTAGTAGTCCTTACCCCCGGGCTGACGGTTGAGCAGGGTCAACCTCCCGCCGCGCATCTTCAGTACCAATGGATAGTTCTGGATGTGGTGACCGTACGACTTCCACTGGAAGTTGGCGTTGTTGTCGACCGTGCTGGACAACTTCATCGACCAGCCGAGGTAGTACGTCGAGTTGTTCTGGAAGGTGTACTTCTTGCCGCCGACCTTGATCCCGTGCGCCTCACAGCGCTTGTCGCCCTTGGGTTTGTTGAAGCGCCACACCGTGCCGTGGCTGGCGTCGGTCACCGCCGTGATGGTGCCGGGCTTGTCGCAGTTGCCGTTGCCGAACACGCCGGTGCCCTTTCCGGCGTCGCCGTCCCAGATGACCGAGGCGTACGCCTCGCCCGCGACGAGGACGAGGCCGAGTGCGCCGGCACCGATGGCCGCCATCCAGCCGAGTTTCCTGATCATGGTCCACCTCCTGCCGCGACGCGTCCCGCGCTCCTGGAACCGTCCCGATCTAACGATGATTATCGATAGAATCTAGCAGGACCAGCAGCCTCTTTGGGCCATAACTTCCGTAGACCGGCGGAAAGCCGCGCCAATCGGATCGGGGTACGGATCATCGTCGCCGGCCTGGAACGGCTACGCTCCAGCGCGTGAGCGGAACGGTTCTGGTGCTCGGTGGCCGCAGCGAGATCGGCCTGGCGGTGGCCCAGCGTCTGGCGGGCCAGGGATACGACACATTCGTACTGGCGGCGCGCCGCAGTCACGACCTGGACGCGCAGGAGGCGGACTTACGGAAGGCGGGCGCCGGCACGGTCGAACGGGTCGAGTTCGACGCCGACGACGTCAATGCGCACGCCGCCGTACTCGATGATCTCGCCCGCCGTCACGGCTCGCTCGACGTCGTGGTGGTCGCGTTCGGGATACTCGGCGACCAACAGCGCGCCGAGCAGGACGCCGGGCACGCCCTCGCCGTGATCCACACCGACTATGTCGCGCACGTGAGCATCCTGACCCACATCGCCAACCTGCTGCGCGCGCAGGGCCACGGCCAACTCGTCGTGTTCTCGTCGGTGGCCGGGGTGCGGGTACGCCGGGCGAACTACGTGTACGGCTCGGCCAAGGCGGGGCTGGACGGGTTCGCCAGTGGCCTGGCCGACGCGCTGGCCGGGAGCGGGGTGCATCTGCTGCTGGTCCGCCCCGGATTCGTGATCGGCCGGATGACCGAGGGCATGTCGCCGGCACCGTTCTCCAGTACGCCCGACCAGGTGGCCGACGCGACGGTCGCCGCGCTGCGCCGTCGCCGCGACGTGGTGTGGGTGCCGGCGATCCTGCGTCCCGTGTTCGCCGTCATGCGCCTGCTTCCCCGGCCGATCTGGCGGCGGCTGCCCCGCTGATCCCTGGGCGCTCACCCGCTAGCGGGTGAGCGCCCAGGCGAGGCAGCCCAGCGCGGCCGTCGACGCCACCGCGCGTACCAGGTTCCAGCGGATCCAGGCCGCTTCGAACTGCTCGCGTACCGCCGCGAGATCCGGAATCCGGTCCGGCGGCCCGGCGGCGTCCAGCCGGTCGTTGAGCGGAATGTTGAAGCCGAAGGTGACGGCGAGCACCACCACGTACAGCAGGAGACCGGCGAGGATCCACGGCAGCGCGGCGCGGTGGCCCCGGCCGAGATGCAGCACCGCCGCGACAGCGGGCAGCACCAACGCGCCGACGAAGCCGAGGAAGAACCAACCGTTGAGGATCGCGACATTGATCGACTGCATCGCGCCGACGAAGGTCCGGTCGTCGCCGCGGCTCAGCGCCGGCATGATCGCGTACGCGAAAGCGGTGAACAGACCGGCCATCAACCCCATCGCCACGGTGGCCGCGACCAGTACGCCCGTGCGGAACATCTCGTCATCCCTCCCAGACACCGGTGGCCGCGGTGTCGCGTGCGTATTCGCTGAAGTCGCGTGGTGGCCGGCCGAGGGCGCGCTGGACACCGTCGGCCAGGCGCGCGTTCCGGCCATCGAGGACCTCGGTGAACAGGAACCGCAGCAGGGCCAGCAGGTCGTCCGGCACGCCGTACCCGGTCAGCATCCGCTCGTACTCGACCATGGTGATCGGCACGAAGCGCACGTCGCGTCCCGCTGCCTTGCCGATCTCGGCGATCGCGTCGGCGAAGGTGAGCAGGCGTGGGCCGGTCATTTCGTACAGTCGGCCGGCGTGCCCGTCCCCGGTCAGCGCTGCCACGGCGGCATCCGCGATGTCGTCGATGTCGATGAAGGGCTCCGGCATGTCGGTGACCGGCAGGGCGACCTCCCCGGCGAGCACCTGGTCGAGCATGAAACCCTCGCTGAAGTTCTGGCAGAACCAGCTTGCCCGCAGGATCGTCGCGTCGGGGCAGGCCGCCCGCACGGCGTCCTCGCCGCGCTGCGCGCCCTCCTCGCCGCGGCCGGACAGGAGGACCAGCCGGCGTACGCCGTTGGCGACGGCCATCTCGGCGAACGCGCCGACCGTCTCGGCCGCGCCGGGGATGGCCAGGTCCGGCTGGTACGAGAGGTAGGCCGCGGACACGCCGTGCAGGACGGGCGCCCAGGTGGACCGGTCATTCCAGTCGAACGGTGGCGCTTTCGGCGAGCCGGAGCGGGAGCCGATCCGCGCCGGAACGTGGCGGGCGGCGAGCCGGTCGACCACGCGGCGGCCGGTCTTGCCGGTTCCGCCGAGGACGAGTGTGGTTGTTTCGTTCGTCATGCGATTGAGTCAAGCCGACCTGATTGAGACGAACCATGGCTCAGGCACTCCATCGCATGCGTGAACGTCTACGCTCGGGCGTTTAGGCTCTGGGATATGGACGCACTCGCCGGTCTCCTGGACGGTCCCCGGGCGCGGGGTGCCTTCCTGCTCCGCATGATCATGAAGCCGCCGTGGTCGCTACGGATCGAGGACCAGGCGCCACTGACCGTCATCGCCGCCGTGCGCGGTGACGCCTGGATACTCCCCGACGACGGCGAGCCGGTGCTCTTGCGCCCAGGGAGCGTCGCTGTGGCGCGCGGCCCTGACCCGTACATCGTCGCCGACGACCCGGCCACCCCACCGCAGGCGGTAATCCACTCTGGACAGCGCTGCACGACTCTGTACGGCGAGGACCTGGCCGATGTGATGAGCCTGGGCGTACGGACCTGGGGGAACAGCCCGGTGGGTACGACGATGCTGGTCGGCACGTACCTGCTGTACGGTGAGGTGGGCCAGCGGCTGCTGACCGCGTTGCCGACGTTGCTGGTGCTCACCGAGGACGACTGGGACTGCCCGTTCGTCCCGCTGCTCGCCGCCGAGATCGTCAAAGATGACCCCGGCCAGGAGTCCGTACTCGACCGGCTGCTCGACCTGATGCTGATCGCGGCGCTGCGGGCCTGGTTCTCCCGCCCCGAGGCGTCGGCGCCGGCCTGGTACAAGGCACAGGGCGATCCGATCGTCGGCCCCGCCCTCCGGCTGTTGCAGAACAACCCCGCCCACCCGTGGACGGTCGCGGACCTGGCCGCGCGTGCCGGCGTCTCGCGGGCCGCGCTCGCCCGGCGGTTCACCGAACTGGTCGGCGAGCCGCCGATGACGTTCCTCACCGGCTGGCGGCTGACACTGGCCGCCGACCTGTTGCGGGAGCCCGAGAGTACGGTCGGCGCGGTCGCCCGGCAGGTGGGCTACGGCAGCTCGTTCGCGTTGAGCACGGCATTCAAGCGGGTACGCGGCGTCAGCCCACAACAGCACCGCGCCCTGGCCCTGGCCGGCTCCACCTGAGGCTTCGTTGCGAAATCACGGGCGCCGGTGACCAGCGTGGTGCCCGGCGATGGCTCGCCGTTGGCGTTCTACCTGCGGTCCGCGCCACGATCCGTCCGGGCCGTGCGCGGCAGCGGGTCTACTCGCGTCGGTGGTAGTTGTTGCGTCGCGGTCTTCGATCGGCGTCCACATACGCGGGCGGGGTGAATTCGGGGAGTCCGTCTTTCGGGTTGATTCGGACCTGCCAGTCGGCGTGGTGGATGAGGCGGGTGGTGGTAGCCACATAAAAGCACCAGGTTGGACGGTTTGGTTGGGCCGCCGTTGCTCCAGTGGATGATGTGGTGGGTGTCGCACCATCGGTGTGGTCGATCGCAGCCGGGGAAGGCGCAGCCCTTGTCCCGCAGGACGAGTGCTCTTCGGAGGGGGCTGGTGACGAGGCGGGCTTGTCGGCCGAGGTCGAGGGGTTGGCTGGTGGTGCCGAGGATGGCGGGGATGATGCCGGCGTCGCAGGCCAGCCGCCGGGTGGCGGCCGGTGACAACAGCGAGCCGTTGTCGAGGGTGGCGGTGCCGACCTGTTGGCGGAGGTTGTCGTAGTCGATGGTGATGATGATTTGGGGTCGGTCGCCGCCGTTGTCGGGGAGTTGGCCGCAGGCGCTGGCGATCCGGCACACCTCGATGAACGCGTCCGCGCGTCGCTCTCCTGGTGAGCGCAGGTCGGCGGGGTCGGTGTCGCCGCTGATGTCGCTGCCGCTGATGTCGCTGCCGCTGTGTCGCTGCCGCTGGTGTCGCCGGTGTCGTGGCTGGTGTGGCGGTGTCTGGTGTGGGGTGCGCAGAACGGATCGGTGACGGCCCGGACGGTGGCGGCGTCTTCCTGGGTCAGGTAGCCGTGGACCCGTACCTGGGAGGTGCCGGGGATGTCGATGAACCAGAGTCCTCGCTTGTGCCAGGCCCGCCGTTCGGCCCGTTCCAGCTCGGCGAGGGCCTGCTTGTCGGCCTCGTCGGGGGCGACGACTTCGAAGATCCGCTGCCCGAGCCGGCCAAGCTCGCGTGGCCCGAACACCTCGGCCTCGCCGACGAGGTGTTCCTCCCCGGCCTGGCGATGCTCGGCCGGGAGTTTCTCGACCGCGTCGGTGATCACTGTGGCCTGCTCGACGTTCACCGCACCGGCGGCCAGCGCAGCCGCGACGGGTGACCCGGCCTCGGGGTCCATCGCCTGGGCCAGCTTCACCAGCCGGGTCGCCGCGCTCCCGGAGATCCGGTAGCGGTCGCGCAGCCAGGCCACCGTGCTGGTCGCGCCCAGTTCGGCGGCGACCCCGAGCGTGTCGACCTGCCGGACCAGGGCGAGCTGCATCGCGGCGACCTGCTGGACCACCACATTCAGATCATCCACACAGGACACGATCTCGTCGGGAGACAACCCGAACGCCGTCGGCGGCGGGCACTCGTCGAGCGCCTTACGCATCACGGCCAGGGTTTCCCTCACACCGACAACCTAGACCGCGGGTACGACAATTTCCGAACACGTGTGCGATTCGACCGAGCGGGTACTGTGGCCACGTCAAGGCAGCACACCGGAGACCACGTGACAGACCAGTTCCAGCACGCCATGCGGCTGATGCGCAGCCAGGACCCACAGACCAGCGAAGACGGGTTTCACCTGCTACTCCCCCATGCCGCGCTGCACATCGAACCGCTGATTACTGAGTTCAACCGCGAATCCGACCACGGCCTGCGCTGCTGGCTGCTGGAGCTCATCGGCGAAGCTCGCTCGCCGAAGGCTCTGCCCGTACTGGTCGAGCACCTCAACGGTGACGACGAGGAACTGCGATCCACTTGTACCGGGCGTGGGCGAACGGACTGATCCCTAACGTCGCCGCCCATCGGGTAGTCTTCCCTGCAACCATTGGTTGCGCGAGGCGGGCATGGCGTCGATCGAACAGCCGAGGATCGAGCAGGAGATCCTGATCGACGCGCCGATCGATGTGGTCTGGCGTACGGTGACCGAGCCCGAGCAGATCAGCAAATGGTTCAGCGACGGGGCCGACCTGGCGGCCAAGCCGGGCTACGAAGGAACGTTGACATTCGGAAACCTGGGCACGCCATGAGCGACGTCACGGACGAGCAGCTGTGGGCGGCGGTGGCCGAGCCGGGGCGCCGTCGCCTCCTTGACGTGCTGATGGCCCATGGCGAAGCCACGCCGACCACGCTGGCCAAGGAGCTGCCGTTCACCCGGCAGGCGGTGTCCAAGCACCTGGTGGTCCTGCTCGAAGCGGGTCTGGTCGCCCAGCGGCGCGACGGCCGCGAGGTTCGCTACACGATCCAGCCGGAGCGGCTCGAAGCAGCCGCACAGGCCATGTCCGCCGCCGCCGCGCGATGGAGCGCCCGGCTCAGGAGCATCAAACTCATCGCCGAGACAGCACACAAAGAGATCCAGACAGCACACAAGGAGAACCAGACCTAAATTAAAGCCCAGACAATGCATGGAGTCCGCGCACGAAAGCCCGGCGATCCGCCGCCGGCAGCTGGGCCAGCAGCTCCTCTTCTCGGGTACGGATGGCAGCCTGGGCGGCGGCGCGGACCTGCTCGCCGGCCGAGGTGAGGGCAAGCAGGTGTACCCGACGGTCGGCCGGGTCGGGCTGTCGTCGGATCAGCTCGCGTTCCTGGAGATCGTCCAGTACCCCGATGATGCGGGTCTTGTCGGCGCCGATCGCCTTCGCGAGCGCGGCCTGGGTGCGCATCGGGCCGGTCGCCAGCGCCGTCAGCACCACGTACGCCCACATGGACAGGTCGTGCGCGCGGAGCACCGGCAGCTCCAGCGCGATCAGGGTGCGGCCCAGCGCACCGACCATCGCCCCGAGATCCGGGCGGTCCACCCCACCATCCTGTGCCATGACCAGAAAATACGCCTTGACGGATCGTATGCCTAAGCAGATCGTAGGCATATGCGTACTGATATTCGGGAACTCGACGCCCGCGCCGTGCGGGCCAGCGTCGCGGTCGTGTCCCGGGCGACCGCGGCGGACCTGGGCCGGCCCACGCCGTGTACAGAGTGGACAGTGGTCGACCTGCTCGCCCACATGACCGTCCAGCACTACGGATTCGCCGCGGCAGCGGCCGGCAATGGCACGGCCGGCAATGGCACGGCCGGCAACGGCGCAGATCCGGCGGTGTGGCAGCCGAAACCGCCGGGTGACGACCCGGCGAGCGCCTACACCACCGCCGCCGAGCACGTCATCGCCGCGTTCGCCGCCGAGGACATCCTCCGGGCCGAGTTCGCGCTGCCCGAGATCTCCACCAGCGTGACGTTCCCGGGCAGCCAGGCCATCCGGTTCCACTTCGTCGACTACGTGGTGCACACCTGGGACGTGGCGCGGGCGTTGAGGGTACCGTGTGATCTTTCCGATGATCTGGTGCGCGCCGCGCTGCCGATCGCCCGCGCGGTGCCCGACGGCACGCCGCGACGCCAGCCGGGTGCGGCGTTCCGGCCGGGCCTGCCGGCATCCGGATACCCCGATCCCCTGGACCAGGTCGTCGCCCTGCTCGGCCGGTCGCCAAACTGGCCGCAGTAAGGCTCAGACCAGGCCGTGCAGGCGTTCCCGCTCGCCGCGCAGCCGGCCCAGCTCGCTGGTCATTCCGGCCCGGTCCTGCTCTAGCTGGGCGATGCAAGACTGCAACCAGCGGGCGATCCTGGCGGTCTCCTCGTATGTGCGGGCGATCCGCCGGTGCTTGAGCGCGTCGGTGATGATGTTGTCGAAGAAGAAGTCGGCGAACCACCGGGTGTCCACATGGGGCAGTTGTGGACGCACGTCGGCGCCGATGTCGGCCATCTCGCGCGCGAACCGGTCCAGCGCCTGCTGCGCGTGCCAGGCCGCGTTCTGGGCCCGGCCCAACCGGTCGTGCTCGACCAGGTCGGCGAAGCTACCGCCGAACATGTCGGCGGTGGACCAGCCCTGGGCGGCACCCAGTGGCTTCAGCACGGCGGCGACGGCGGCGAGCGCGGCTTCCCCGGCGTGCTGCGCCTCGCGGTACTCGCGCAGGTCGACGACGGTGTCCGCGATCCTGACCGCGACCTGGGTCAGTGTGGCGGCCCGCGGGTCGCCAGCGGCACGCAGGGCGTTCTCGGCATCGACAAGTGCTTGATCGTACTGGCGGGGCGCGTCGACCAGCTGGCCCATCTCGTGGTCGAGCGCGGCCAGATCGGCCGTGATCTGGCGGAGCCGGGCGTCCTGACCGTCGACCCGCAGCCGGGCGAGGTCGGCTTCGGCGCGCTCCTTGGCCAGCCGCTCGTCGCGGGTGCCGAGGGCGCCCGCCACGATCGACGTCAGCGTGCGGCGTTCGAGCTTGTCGACGTCGCGCTCCTCGGCGGCGTGTACCCGTCGCAGCTCGGCCAGCTCCCGCTCGACGGCGGTGAGCTGGTCCATCGCCGCGGCGCGCATGCGGCGCACCTGTTCGAGTCGGCGTACCCGGTCGCGGGCCCCCTGAAGCGCGTCATCGGTCACCCGCCCGACTGTAGAAGAACCCCGCTAATCGAACGGATTCTCGGCGGTGTTCCACGGCACGAAGCAGAACGGGGTGCCGGCGCCCCGGGCAAGACGGGCGTTGCCGGCGCGGTCCAGTACGACCGCCAGGCCCTCGATGTGGATGACGAAGCGGTGCCGGCCGACCGGGTCCGCGCCGGCCCGGAGGATCTGGAAGATCTGCGCCGGATCGGCGGCGTCACACGACGTAGCGACCAGCGACTCCTCGACGGCGGCCGGCCGGATCGTGCGAGCGAGGCAGTCGGGCTCGCCGTTGGCTGTGACGGTCGCGGTCTGGATCATGAAACGGTCGGCTCCCCGGCGCAGCGGCGCGAGGCTGAACCGCCGTGCCTCGTCCGCGCCGACCGGTGCCGAGATCAACCGGCCACCCGGGCCCACCGCCAGCACCCGGCCACCGGCCACGGCGAGGTCGGCGATCAGTACGCCCTGCTCCGGCGCCGGAACCCCGGCGGTCGTGACGATCGGCGGGTGGGCCTTCGGCCGGGGATAAACGGGGCGGGTGGCGGGCGGGCTCCGGTCGGGCGCCACCAGCGCGGGCCGGCCGGTCAAGCGCCCCTCGCCGGGATGGCCGAGCGCGATGCTGAGGCCGTAGCAGCCGATGAGAATCAGGACGGTCAGCGCTGCCACAGTGCCGCCCGCCCGGGCGAACCGCTTGGCGTCCATGCCCGATCCCCGATTCCCCGTCGTTTCCACCGGCGCATTGGTTTCCACAACCATAAGACGCTACGAGCGCGGAAACCGTGCACCGCTCCCGCTTGTTGACAAAATTTGGAAACTGTCAGCCCATACCTGATACTGGAGCCATGGAGCTACGTTCACTCGGCCACGCCGGCCCGCAGGTGTCCGCCATCGGCCTGGGCTGCATGGGCATGTCCGATCTGTACGGTCCGGCTGACGAGACGGAAAGCATCGCCACCATCCACGCCGCCCTCGACGCCGGGATCACCCTGCTCGACACCGGCGACTTCTACGGCATGGGCCACAACGAGTTGCTGATCCGCGACGCGCTGCGCGGCCGGAACCGTGACGACGCGCTGATCAGCGTCAAGTTCGGGGCGCTGCGGGACGCCGACGGCGGCTGGCGCGGCGTCGACGGGCGGCCGGCCGCGGTGCACAACTTCCTCGCGTACACGCTGCGCCGGCTCGGCACCGACCACATCGACGTCTACCGGCCGGCCCGGGTCGACCCGGCCGTGCCGATCGAGGACACGGTCGGCGCGATCGCCGAAGAGGTCAAGGCGGGCCGGGTCCGCAACATCGGCCTGTCCGAGGCGGGCGCGGAGACGATCCGCCGGGCACACGCCGTGCACCCGATCTCCGACCTTCAGATCGAGTACTCGCTGCTATCCCGGGGCATCGAGGCGGACATCCTGCCGACCTGCCGGGAGCTGGGCATCGCCGTGACCGCCTACGGTGTGCTGTCCAGGGGCCTGCTGTCCGGCCGGTGGTCGGCCGACCGGCAGACCTCCGCCGGCGACTTCCGCAGCCTCAGCCCCCGGTTCCAGGGCGGCAACCTCGAGCACAACCTGGCGCTGGTCGAGGCTCTCCGCGAGGTGGCTGACGCCAAGGGCGCCACCGTCGCGCAGCTCGCCATCGCCTGGGTGCTGTCGCGCGGCGACGACATCGTGCCGCTGATCGGCGCCCGCCGGCGGGACCGGCTGGCCGAGGCGACCGGCGCGCTCGACCTGGAGCTGACCGCTGACGACCTCGCCCGCATCGAGGCGGCGGTGCCGGCCGGGGCGGCCGCCGGCGACCGGTACGCCTCCGCCCAGATGGCCCAGCTCGACAGTGAACGCTGAGCGCTCCCCGGGTGCGGACACCGCGCTGACCGCCGAGCAGATCCTGGCCGCGGCCGAGGGGGTGCTGCGGCGGTTCGGCCCGGCCAAGGCCACGGTGGTCGACGTCGCGCGGGCGCTGCAGGTCAGCCACGGCAGCGTGTACCGGCATTTTCCGAGCAAGGCGGCGCTGCGCGAGGCGGTGGCCGAACGCTGGCTGGACCGGACGCACGCCGCCCTGCCGGCCGTGGCCGAGGGCGACGACCCCGCGCCGGAGCGGTTGCGGCGCTGGCTCGCCACCCTGTTCGCCACCAAACGGGCCAAGGCGCTCGACGATCCGGAGCTCTTCGCCACGTACACGGTCCTGGTCGGCGAGGATCGCGAGGTCATCGCCCGGCACGTGGCCGGGCTGGTCGCGCAGATCGGGCGGATCATCGCCGACGGCGTCGCCGAGGGCACGTTCACGACACCGGACACGGTCACCGACGTCGACGAGTCCGCCCGGGCCGTATTCGACGCGACCGTGCGCTTCCACGACCCGATGTACGCGGGTCAGTGGACGGATCCCGAGAGCGGGCCGGCGTTCGACCGGGTGTGCGCGCTGGTCCTCAAAGGACTGCTGACCAGACCCGGCTGACACCTCACGTTCACCGGATGTTCGCGTGGCATGCACCGACTCCGGCGGCAACGGCACTCATCATCGGGGCGGTGAAGCGGGCGTACCTGGTGGCGGTGGTGGTGCTGGCACTGCTGGGTGCGCTCGGCGGCATCGTCGCCGGGCGCGTCCACGGCGGGTCGCTCACCACGGTCCGTGGGGTGATCGGCTCCGAGAAGGGCGGGTTCTTCGCTGACCCGGCCGTCCAGCGGGCGTTCGCCGACCACGGGTTGCGCCTCGACCTGGATCCACGCGGGTCCCGCCAGATGGCGACGACGGTCGACCTGTCCCGCTACGACTTCGCGTTCCCGTCCAGCGAGCCGGCGGCCCGCGCGCTCCAGCAGCGCCGGCACGTGTCCACTGTGTACAGCCCGTTCTCGTCGCCGCTGGCGGTCGCCACGTTCAGCTCCATTGTGGACCTGCTCGCCGGGCAGGGCATGGTGCGCCGGACATCGGCCGGCTACTGGGTACTGGACATGAAGGCGTACCTCGACGCGACCGCGCGGGGGCTGCGCTGGGACCAGATCCCGGGCAACGTCGCGTACCCGGCGCAGCGGGCGGTGCTGCTGACGACCACGGCGCCCGACCAGTCCAACTCGGCCGCGATGTACGCCGCGATCGTGGACCAGCTGATCGGCGACCCGAGCCGGGTGGCGTCGCTGTTCGCCGACCAGGGTGCGCTGGAGAGCACGACCGAGGCGCCCTTCGACAGCTACGTCAGCCGCGGCCTGAGCTACTCGCCGCTGGTACTCGTCTACGAGGCGCAGTACGTCGGCCAGGCGTACGCCGGACAGCTGCCCTCCGACCGGGTGCTGATGTACCTGTCGCCGACCGTGCGCAGCGTGCACACGCTCGTGCCGTTCAACGACCGGGGCGACAAGGTCGGCCGGCTGCTGACCACCGACCCCGAACTGATCCGGCTCGCCGCGGTCCACGGGTTCCGGACCGCCGACCGGGCCGTGTTCGCCCCGGTACTCGCGAAGGTATCCACCGGCGGCGCGGCGCTGCCGGACACAGTGGACGACGTCATCGAAGCGCCGACGTTCGAGGCGCTGGACACGCTGCTTCGCACAGTCGAACAGCGTCTTGGTCAGTAGGAGCAGCTTTATGCGTACCCGATTGGTTGTGCCGTTAGCCGCGGTGCTCGCGCTGGCGGCGTGCACCGGCCACGGCGGCCCGAAGCCCAACACGTCAGAAGGGCCGTACAAGCATGGTTCGGGGACGCTGCGGGTGCTCGCCGGCAGCGAGCTGACCGACCTGCAACCGATCCTCGACCAGGCCCGCGCGGCGACCGGCGTCACGGTCCAGCTCACCGTGACCGGCACCCTCGACGGGGTGCAGGCGGTCGCCGACGGCACAGCCGGCCAGAAGTACGACGCGATCTGGTTCTCCTCCGACCGGTATCTGCGGCTGCACCCCGACGCCGGTGGGCGGATCGGCACCGAGACGAAGATCGCCACGTCGCCCGTGGTGTTCGGCCTGCGCGCGTCGGTGGCCAAGAAACTGGGCTGGGACAGCCACCGTCCAACGTGGAGCGAGATCGCCACGGCGGCCGGGGAGCACAAGTTCACGTACGCGATGACCAACCCGGCGGCGTCGAACTCCGGCTTCTCCGCGCTCGTGGGGCTGGCCTCGGCGCTCGCCGGCACCGGCAAGGCCCTGACCCCGGACCAGATCGCCCCGCTCACGCCGCGGCTGCGGGCGTTCTTCGCCGGCCAGTCGCTGACCGCCGGCTCGTCCGGCTGGCTGGCTGATTCATATCAACGGGCAGCGGCTGGGGATCGCCCGCTCGACGGCATGGTGAACTACGAATCGGTACTGCTGTCGCTGAACGCCGGCGGGAAGCTTTCCGAGCCGCTGACCATTGTGTACCCGTCGGACGGCGTGGTGACCGCCGACTACCCGCTCACGCTGCTCGCGGGCGCCAGCGACCAGGCCCGGACCAACTACGCCGCGATCACCGACTACCTGCGCCGCCCGTCGGTCCAGCACACCATCGAGTCGCGGACGTTCCGCCGGCCGGCGACCGCGGGCATCCCGCTCGCCGCGCCGTTCGGGCCGGCCGCCGGCGGCCTGTTCGAGCTGCCGTTCCCGGCCCGTCTCGACGCCGCGAACGCGCTGATCTCCGCGTTCGGCGACAACCTGCGCCGGCCGGCCCGCACCATCTACCTGCTCGACGTGTCCGGCTCGATGAAGGGTCCACGGCTCGCCGCGTTGCAGTCCGCGCTGCTCGGGCTCACCGGCGTCGACACGTCACTGGCCGGCCAGTTCGCCCGCTTCAACGGGCGGGAACAGGTGATCCTGCTGCCGTTCTCGACCACGCCGGGCGCGCCCGTCCAGTTCGACCTGCCGGAACAGGACCTCCAGCCGACGTTCGACCGGATCCGGGCGGCCACCCAGGCACTGACGGCCGGCGGGGACACGGCGATCTACGACACGCTGAACCGGGCGTACGACCTGGCCGGGCAGCTCATCGCCGCCGACCCGGACCGGCTCACCTCGATCGTGCTGCTCACCGACGGTGAGCGTACGGTCGGCGCCGACCTCGCCGGGTTCACCCGGCACTACCAGGCCCTGCCCGCCCCGGTACACGCGGTGCCGACGTTCACGATCCTGTTCGGCGAGGGCAACGTCGACGAGATGACCCAGGTCGCCACGCTCACCGGCGGCAAGTCGTTCGACGCCCGGGAGGCGTCGCTCGCCGCCGCGTTCACCGACATCCGTGGGTACCAGTAGCCGGTCGGGGTAGTCGGGTCGGATGGAGATCCTGGAGGAGGGCGACTCCGCGCAACGCGGGTGCCAGGGTCTCCGGCCTATCGAAGTCGCCGGCCACGACCTCGACCTGTGGCGGCAGCCGGCGTGCGGCGGGTGACTCCGGATCGCGGCTGACCGCACGTACCGGCTGGCCGGCGTCGACCAGTTGACGGACCAGGCTGCGGCCCACGGTTCCGGTCGCTCCGGTGACGAGAATCGGCATAACTCTCCCCCGTTCCTGGGCACGCCGAATAAACCCCGATTTGGGGCGGATCGGCTTTGGTCCATCTTTACCCGTACCGTCGGCGCGAAGCAAACGCGAACAGGCTGTTCATGTTCGTCCTGACCTGCGGAAACGCTGATCGATGATCGGCACAATTTCCCGGAACCTGTGGCCTCAAGGGGCTGTCGAGACAACTATTTCCCGGACGTTGTGTCGATCATGGGTGGACGGCCTGCCCGGGGTCGACGGGTGGGACCGGATCGGCGATCATGGGGGCGGAGTCGAGGGAGGGCGCCGTGACCTGGACCGAACTGCTCGCGTACTGCCTGGCCAAGCCCGGCGCGTGGCAGGACGAGCCGTGGGAGGGCGACGTCGTGGTGAAGGTCGGCAGCAAGATCTTCGCCTTCCTCGGTGGCGCCGAGGGCGGAACCACGAAGTCCGGCGCCACGATCGGGCTCAAGTGCGGACCAACCCGGGAGCTGGCCGACGAGTGGCTGGCACGGTACCCCGACGACGCGTCCGTCATGGCGTACATCGGGCGGTCCGGCTGGAACACGCTGCGCGTCGGCGGTGCGATCCCGGACGAGGAGCTGATCGAGGCGGTCGACGCCTCGTACGACACCGTGGTCAGCAAACTGCCCAAGCGGGAACGCCCAACCTGAGCCCCGTCGTGGCTCAAGATCCGCGCAGATGAAACCCATCTGCGGCATCGGACGCGCGGCGACGCAGCAAGTGGATTGACGCAGCAAGTGGATTACAGCGGCAAATGGGTTACGCCTGCGCGGATCACAGGATGCGGTGGCCGGCGGACCAGGCTTCGGTGCCGGTGCGAAGCGGCGCGCCGGTCCGCAGCGACTCTCCGATCGCGAGGCCGATCAGGTGGTCCTGGCAGGCCTCGGCCAGCGGGTACGGCGGCGGGCCGGCGTCGCGGCTCCACGCGCCGGCCCGGTCGAGAATGTCCGCCACGGCGATGTCGTCGTCGGACAGTCCGGTGCCGGCGAACGGGTTGCGGTAGATCACCTCGCCGTCGAAGCTGATGTGCTTGAGATCGAGCCCTTCGAGGTTGAGATCGAGGCCGGTCTGCCGGCGGACCAGCGCCGACTCGACCGGAGTGGTCGGGTCGAGCAGCCGGACCACCCGGTCGTCGACCAGCTCGCCGAGCGTGCCGCGGACCACGATCCGCCGGGTCCGCAGCGGGTTCCACCACTGGTTGTCGGTGAAGTCGTACAGTCCCATCCGGCCGCCGAAGTCGATGGTGGCGAGGGTGGTGGTCCGGTCGTCCGGGGTGGCGTCGCCGGTCCAACCGTCCGGGGTCAACGGGTCGGCCAGCGGTGCGGTGAACGCTCGCGCGCTGACCTCGGCCGGCTCGTACCCGACGCCGAGCAGGCCGCGGATCAGCGAGACCGCGTGGTAGAGGTGCGTCGAGGAGACCTGCACCGACGTGGGCGCCCCGATGGCGCCGGCCCGGACCACGGCCAGCCGGGCGGCGTGACCGGGCATCCGCAGGTACTGCTCGGCCACCTGTACCAGGCCGGTGCCACCGACGTCGGCCCAGAGCGACCGCAGGCCGTCCAGGTCGGGCGCGGGCGGCGTCTCGGCCAGCACCGGTACCCCGTGCCCGACCACCGTCCGGACGGCGTCCGGCATGGCGGACCACGGGACCGACGCGATGACGAGGTCCGGCCGGTCGCGGGCGAGCAGGTCGGCCACTGAACGGACGGTCGGCACGCCCCACCCGGCCTCGATCCCGGCGCCTCGCGCGGCGGTCCGGGTGACCACGCCGGTGGCCCGGAACCGGTCCGGGAGAGCGCGGGCCAGCCGGAGGAAGAACCGCCCCCGCCAGCCGCTGCCGATAACCGCGAAAGCGGTAGTCACGGGATCGTCACGCCGGCGCCGCGAGCCGCCGGGCACCGGGACCCGGGAGCAGGCGGGTCCTCGCCCGGCCCTCCAGGCGGTGGCCGGCTTCGCACTCCATGGTCAGGTGGACCGGCGCGCCGCAGTCGGCGTGCACGACGATGCCGGGGACTCCTGTGGCGTCCACCCGGTACCGGTCGCCCCAGGCCATCAGCGCCAGCAGGACCGGCCGCAGTTCGATGCCGGCCTGGGTCAGCCGGTACTCGTACCGGGTGCGCGAGCCGGGCTCCCGGTAGGGCACCCGGGTCATCACACCCTCGTCGACCAGCGTGTTCAGCCGGCGGGTCAACACGTCCCGGGCGACCCCGATGTGCGCGCTGATGTCGTCGAACCGGCGCACCCCGTTGAAGACCTCGCGCAGCACCAGCATCGTCCACCGGTCGCCGAGAACCTGGAGCGCCCGAGCGGCCGAACAGGTGTCGCTGTCATATTCCAGCCACTCCATGGGTCGATCATACATACTGGGTTGTCCACTCAAACCCAGAGGTCTAATCTGAGTCTGCCAAACGAACCTAGGGACTTCGCACATCCCGGAAACGTCCCGGAGGCAGACGATGGAGATCCGACCCTGGCTGCGCGGCGACGAGCTGCTCGCCGTCGCGGCCGAGCGGCACCTGTCCGCCACGAGCCTGGCTTACCGCTTCCTCACCGGCACCGGCGGTCGGCTGCCGAAGGACTACGTGCGCCACATCGCGGCAGGGCCCGGCCGGACGTGGGACGCGCAGGTCGCGGTCGGGTCGGGGCACCTGATCGGCTGGGCCGAGTTCGGCCGGCTGCCCGGCCGTCCGGAGGAGGCCGACCTGGCGGTCATCGTCGCCGACGCCTGGCAGCGCCAGGGCATCGCGACCGCGCTGGTGCGGGAGATGCTGACCCGGTGCCTCGCGGCCGGCGTGCTCCGGCTGCACGCCGACGTGTCACCGACCAACCGGGCGGCGCGGGGGCTGATGCTGTCGCTGTTCTCCCCCGCGCTCAGCGCCGCGTTCGTCGACGGGGTCGTGCACTACGAGTTGCCGCTACTGGCCGCGCTGCGGGAGGCCCCGACCGAAGCGATCCTGTCGGCCTGCTGACCGAGGAAGTCGAGCAGCAACGCGTTGACCGTGTCGGGGGCGTCGAGCTGCAACCAGTGCCCGGCGCCCTCGACCCGCTCGTACCGCCACGGGCCGGTTACGTACCGGGCCGAGCCGGTCATGCCCTCCTCGATCAGCGCGATGTCGTCGCTGCTCCACACACCCATCGCCGGTACGGTCACCGGCGGCAGGTCCCGCGGCGGGCCGAACAACGATTCCGGAGTCAGGTTCGCCCGGTACAGGCCGAGGCTCGCGGTCAGCGCCGCCGGATCGGCCAGCCGTTGCGCCACCTCCGCCAGGTCCGGATGGCCCGACCATTCGCCGAGGTTGCGGAAACCGTCCTCGGACAGCCACCGCTCGGCCACGTCCCGGAACTGGAACAGCAGCATGTACCAGGACTTCTCGCGCTGGCGCAGGCCGGCCGACCGGAACGACGCCGGATGGCCGACGGACAGCGCGGTCATCGAGGCGATCCGGTCGGGCCGCAGCGTCGCCGTCAGCCAGCTGACCGCCGCGCCCCAGTCGTGCCCGACCAGATGCGCGCGCGGCACGTCGAGCGCCTTGAGGATCGCGATGACGTCGCCGACCAGGGCGGGCAACCCGTACCCGGCCTTGTCGGCGGGCCGGCTGGACCGGCCGAAGCCGCGCAGGTCGGGCACGATCGCCCGGTACCCGGCCGCGGTGAGCGCCGGCACCTGGTGCCGCCACAGGTCACCGGTGTCCGGCCAGCCGTGCAGCAGGACCACGGGGGTACCCGAGCCGGAGTCCCGGACATGCAGGGTCACGTCGCCGACATCGACGTTCATGTGTCACTACCTTCCCAGAGATTCGAGCAGCTCACCACGGGTCGGGCCGGGCAGGGGGTACTGCGGGGCGGCCATGCCCAGCGCGACGGCCCGGTCCACCACCCCGGGCACGCCGAACACCTCCTCAGCGGTGGCCACGAATCCGGCGATCGACGTGTACGCGCGGACCAGGTCCGGATCGGTGAGGCTGGCCGCGACGAGCGCCTTCAGTACCGGCCACCGCTGGTCCTCGGTGCGGTACGGGATGCCGGCGGCGTCCGCGTCGATCTCGGCGAGCCGGTGCCGGTCGTACCAGAGCGTCGCCCGGTACAGCGGCTCGGCGGACTGGCCGGTCACCTCGTCGAACCGGCGGGCGAACTTGTCGTGGTCGGCCGGATCGGTCTCGCGCAGCAGGTCCCGCAGCAGGCGGGCGTGGACGAGCGCGATCGAGGCGCCCCGGCCGACCGACGGGTTGGTGCACGCCCACGCGTCCCCCACCGCGACGACGCCGGTGGCGACCGGCTGGCCATCGACCACGAAGCGAGCCAGCCCGACCATGTGCGCCTCGGAGGGCGCGTCGCGCAGGAGCGACTCCAGCAGGGCGGAGATCAGATCGGGTACGTCGGCGAGGCTGTCCGGGACGGTGCCGCCCTGGGCCACGTCGGCCAGCAGCGCGAGCGCCAGCGGATGGCCCCGGCCGAGCGCGACGAGCCGGGGACGGTCCGGCGCCGCCACGCCGGCCCGGGCGAGCAGGTCCGCGCTGTCGACGTCGTCGAGGTGGTCGAGCGGATGGATCGCGACCACCTGCCGCCAGCCCGGGTCGGCGCGCCATGCGGCGGCGGGCGGCTCGCGGCCGGCGAGGACCACGACGTGCTCGGCCGAAAGCGCGGGGACGAGGTCCCGGCGCAGCCAGCCGTCGAGGGCGCCGAGTTGCTCGTACCCGTCGATCAGCAGCACCGTCCCGCTGCCCGCGGCGTCGACGGCGCTGGTGAACCCGTCCGGCGAAGGATCGATCTCGCGCCCGTCCAGCAGCACCGTGGTCCGCCCGGCGGCGCGCCCCCGGGCACGCATCTCGTGCAGCAGCGTCGTCTTGCCGATGCCACCCGGGCCGTGCACGAACAGCAGCCGCCGCGGCGACCGGCCGGCCAACGCGTCGTCGAACGTCCGCAGCTCGACGCGGCGGCCGACAAAGCTCTGCCGCCGCGCGCGGTCGATGACGTCACCGAGGCTGGTCGCCGTCACCAGCTCAGTTTCGACTATCGCGGCACCACCGACCAGGGCCGGAGGAAATCGAACCGTGGCGCGGCCGGAGCGCTCCTCGGGGCGCTGCCCGCCGCACCCGTCGCCTCGTGCCGGGCCAGCCGGCCACCGAGCCGCAGCCAGTCCACGCTGCCGCCGGCGCCGCGGACGAAGTTCGCCCGGCTGAAGGAGTTTTCGCCGTTCGGCCCCAGGACCAGCACGTAGTCCCGGCGGTAGAAGGCCAGCCGGGCCAGCGGCACCCCACCGGCCGTGGCGAGCAGCTGGCCGCTGTCGGCCACCACGTCGTACGCCCCGGTCAGCAGCTCGCCGTTGGGCTCGATCTCCTGCTGGGTGTACCGGCCCACGTACGGGGCCAGCTCGCTCGGGCCGAGCGCGCGCGGCACCGCCGGCAGGTTGCTGATCCCGGCGAACCGGCGCAGCGCCCAGTCGTCGGCGAACAGCTCGGCGACCAGGCCCGGGCCGCCCTGCGAGTTGGTGAGCAGGGTGATCGCGAACCCGCGGTCCGGCACGAACAGGAAGCCGGAGTGCTGACCCGACCAGTCGCCGCCGTGCTGGACGATCCGGACGCCCTCCGCGCTCGGCCGCAGTGTCCAGGTGACCCCGACCCCGTCCAGCTCGACGAACAGGGTGCCGCCCGGGCCGGGGTGCGAGCGCATGGCGAGCAGCGACTGCCGGGTGAGCAGGCGGGTGCCGCCGCCGGGCACGGTGCCGTCGCCGAGGTGGAAGCGGGCCCACCGGAGCTGGTCGCGGGCGCTGGAGATCAGCGCGCCGGCCGCCGCGATACTGCGGAACAGTGGGTAGAACAGCGGCTCGACAACCGCCTTGCCGTTCACGATGTTGTGCGACGCGGCGACGTTGAAGCCGATGATCTCGTCGGGGAAGTACCGGCTGTGTGCCAGCCCGAGCGGGTCGATCAGCAGGGCGCGGACGGCCGACTCGTACGTCTGGCCGGTGACCACCTCGATGATCCGGCCGGCCACCTCCAGCGCCGCGTTGTTGTACGCGAACGTCGTGCCCGGCGGGGTCAGCTGCGGAACCTTCGCGAGTCCCGCCACGTACCGGGCCGCCGCGTCGTCACCCGGGCCGAAGTCCTGGAAGTAGTCGCCGAGCCAGCCGGCGGTGTGGTTGAGCAGCTGCCGGACGGTCACCCGGGGCGCCACGGACGGGTCGGAGGTCTGGAAGTCGGGCAGGTACCGGCGGACCGGCGCGTCCAGGGCGACCTTGCCCTGCTCGACCAGCCGCATCAGCGTGGTACCGGTGAACGTCTTCGTGGTGGAGCCGACCCTGAACACGGTGTCGCCGTCGACGGGCACGGGATAGTCGACGTTCGTCACGCCGTACCCCTTGATGTACTCCCGGCCGCGGTAGAGCACGCCGACGGCGGCTCCCGGGATCGCGTACCGGGCCATGCCGGCCTGGATCTTCTCGTCCAACTCCTCGAACAGCCGGCCCGCGGTGTCGGGTGCGGTCACGTTGGCCGCCGGCTCTGCTCGGGCCGGCTCTGCTCGGGCCGGCTCTGCTCGGGCCGGCTCTGCTCGGGCCGGCGAGCCGAGTGCCGCCGTGGTTGCCGCTACGGCAGCGGACACGGAGGTCGCTTGCAGGAGCGTGCGCCTGGTGACATGGCTGGCGGGCGTGGACATCGACGGTCCTCCTGACGATGGCGCTCGATACGGTTCGAGGCAAAACATCGGCAGTATGCGCCGCGCCCGCCAACCACGTCACCGGGCAAAAGCGGCAGGTTAGCCCGACACGCCACTCAGTCGGACCATCCCGATGCTGATCTGGTCACTGCCCGACCCGAACACGACCTTCAGCTCCAGCGTGAGCATGCCGGTCGGGGTGATGTCGGCGTTGACCGAGTAGCACGTGCCGGTCGCGCTGGTCCGGTCGGTGGCGTCGTCGAGCCGTACCGATGCCGAGGTCGGCGTCGTCGTTTCGCTGATCCGGGTCTGGCTGATGTATGTCGCACCCGGAGCGGTCGTGTTGACCCGGTAGCAGACCCGCACCGACGTGACCCGGGCGCCGTTCCAGGGCAGGCCCAGGTTCATCCACTGGAAGTCGTTCTCACCGATCAACCGGCGCGGCGTCAGGACCACGGAAGTATCCGGGCAACAGCTCGGACCGGCGACGAACGCCGCCTGCGCCGGCCCCGAGGGACCATTGGCGGTGGCGCCGATCGGGCTGTACGTGGTCTGGACGGCGGTCGCGGCGCTGGCCGGCTGGTTCACGACCGTCGCGCCCAACGCGACCAGGCCGGCACCGGCCACCAGCGCTCCCACCAGGGCGATCCCCCGGCCGAGCAAACGTGTACCCATTCCTTGTCCCCCCTCGATCACGATCGTCGCGGCGACGATAGTGATCGAGGGAGGACCGGCGAAGGTACCCGGGGCCTGTCCCTTCGGGCAGCGAGTCCTGCCCCTCAGGCGGTCCAGATCCACCCGTCAGTGGAAGGCCAGACACGTTATCGCCGCCGGATAACGTATCTGGCCTTCCACTCGCGCGGATCTTAGACGGGTGGGATGTTGTGGGGTGCCCGACCGGGCCGGCCGTGCCATCGCGCCACCCCAGTGCCGGATCTCCACGGTGGACACCGGCTCGTGCTCGGCCACCAGCGCCTCGATGGCGGCGCCCGGCCGCGGGTCGATCGGCGCCGACAGGGACCGCCGCTCCACGTCGTAACCGGGGTCCCCGGGCAGGTGCACCGGGCCGGCGAAGCGCCGGGGCAGCCGGTGCGCCACCGCGCGGAGGTCGCTGCGACCGCGGCCGGCCGGCCGTACCAGGGAGATCGCTTGCTGGGTCATGCCCGGTTAGACCTGCCGGGCCGGCGGGACTCGTCGGTCGCGTACAAAAAGGTTGTCGGTGGCCCGGCGATGACTTTCCCGGGCCGGTGCGGTCTGACCCTTCAACAGGCCGTAACCCGGAGGTCGACGTGTCACCACAACCGCACGCCACCGTCTGGGCCGTCGGTCCGGTCATCGAACGGGGCGACATCCCGGTCCTCTGCGCGAACCTCGTCGCGCTCCTCGACGTCACCGGTGCGCAGGTGGTCGTGTGCGACGTGGAGCGGATCGTCGCGCCGGACGCCGTCACGGTCGAGGCGCTGGCGCGCCTTCAGCTCACCGCGCGCCGGTTCGGGCGGCACCTGACCATCTGCGGGGCCAGCCAGGAGCTGGTCGACCTGATGACCTTCACCGGCCTCGCCGGCGTGCTGGCGGTGGAGCGATCCGCCGAGCCCCCTGGATCCGCCTGAGTCAGGCGCTACTGGGGCAGTTCGACGACCACGGTGGTGGACTTGACCACCGCGACCACCACCGCACCGACCTCCAGGCTGAGGTCGTCGGCGGCCTCCCGGCTCATGAGCGACACCAGCCGGAACGGCCCGGCCTGCACCTCCACCTGCGCCATCACCTGATCGCGCACCACGCCGGTGACGATGCCGCGCAGCCGGTTGCGCGCCGACGACCGGCCGTGCCCCTCCTCCTCGGCGGCGCTGCGGGACCGCGCGAACTCCGCCAGATCGGTGCCCGAGATCAGCCGGTGACCGTAGTCGTCCCGGGCAGCCGGCAACCGGCCGCCGTCGACCCAGCGGCGGACCGTGTCCGCGCTGACCCCGAGCAGTTCGGCCGCCTCGCCGATCCGGTAGGACATCACCGCGTCACTGTAGCGCCCGCGACTTTGCGAGCCTCGCGGGTCGGTAGCCCTCGCACCTCCGAGCCGGGCGCCGGACCGTGGGCAGGCCTCCGGAGGCGGTTGGCGGGCCGTTCGGAGCGGCCGGACCGGCGCGTGACGGGCGCCGGACCGGGAAAACCTGCCCGGCCACGGTAATGCCCGGAAATAGCGGGAAGGCGGCGGAAGGCGGCGGTACCGCGGCGCCTGCCGACCGGCAACCGTCCGGCTCCGGGAGGGAGAGGGATCGTGGACACGGAGATCACGCTCCGGGTGGACGGCTCGGCGCACCGGCTTGCCGTCGACACCCGGACGACGCTGCTGGACGCCATGCGCGAGCGGCTCGGGATCACCAGCCCGAAGAAGGGCTGCGACCACGGGCAGTGCGGCGCCTGTACCGTCCTGCTCGACGGTCGCCGGGCGTTGAGCTGCCTGGCGCTGGCCGTGGCGCACGAGGGCGCGGACGTCGTCACCGCGGCCGGGCTGGCCGCCGGCGACGGGCTGCATCCCATGCAGCGCTCGTTCGTCGCCCACGACGCGCTTCAATGCGGCTACTGCACCCCCGGCCAGGTCGTCTCGGCGGTGGGGATGCTGCGCGAGGCCGAGGCGGGCTGGCCGAGCGTGGTGACCGCCGACGGCGACGCCAAAGAGATCATCCTCGACGGCGCGGAGATCGCCGAGCGGATGAGCGGAAACCTCTGCCGCTGCGGCGCGTACGCGAACATCGTGCCGGCCATCGCCGAGGTCGCCGCCGAGGTCGCCGCCGGGACCACCAGCCTGGAGGTCGTCCGCTGATGATCCCCTTCCGGTACGAACGCGCGAGCGACGTGCCCGGTGCCGTCGCGATGCTGGCCCAGGCGCCGCACGGGGCGTTCCTGGCCGGCGGCACGAACCTCGTCGACCTGATGAAGCTGGGCGCGGCCACGCCGGACACGCTGATCGACGTCCGCAGGCTCACCGCCGACCGGATCGAGGCGCTGCCGGACGGCGGCCTGCTGGTCGGCGCGGCGGTGTCCAACAGCGACCTGGCCGTCGACGGCCGGGTTCGCAGCCGGTACCCGGTGCTGTCCGAGGCGGTGCTCTCCGGCGCCTCCGGCCAGATCCGCAACCTCGCCACCACCGGCGGGAACCTGCTGCAACGCACCCGGTGCGGGTACTTCCAGGACGTCACCACCCCGTGCAACAAGCGCCAGCCCGGGTCGGGCTGCTCCGCGCGCGACGGGTACCAGCGCGAGCTGGCGATCCTGGGCACCTCTCCGGCGTGCTACGCGACCCACCCGTCCGACCTGGCGGTCGCGCTGGCGGCGCTCGGCGCCGTGGTGCGGACCCAGGGGCCGGCCGGCGAACGGGCGATCCCGATCACCGGACTGCACCGGCTGCCCGGCGACCGGCCGGACCGCGACACCGTACTCGAACACGGCGAGTTGATCACAGCCGTGTACCTGCCGGCGCTGCCGTTCGCGCGCCGCTCCCGGTACCGCAAGGTCCGCGACCGGGCATCGTACGCGTTCGCGCTGGTCTCGGTCGCCGCCGCGATCGATCTTGCGGACACCGAGCCGGGAACCGTGCGCGACGTGCGGCTCGCGCTCGGCGGGGTGGCCCACAAGCCGTGGCGCGCCACGATCGCCGAGGGCGTCCTGCGCGGCGCGCCCGCGACGGTAGAGAGCTTCCGCGCGGCCGCCGAAGCCGAGCTGGCCGAGGCCCGCCCGTTGCCCGGCAACGCGTTCAAGGTCCTGCTCGCCCGCAACACGATCATCCGTACGCTGCTGGACCTGGTCGGGCCGGGCGCCGAAGGCGGGGTGGGGGAACCGCGATGACCACGATCGGGGTGGCGCACCGGGCGGTCGGCACGTCGATGGACCGCCTGGACGGGCCGGACAATGCCGGCGGCTCGGCCACGTACGCCTTCGAATGGCCAGTGGAGCGGCCCGCGTACCTCTTCCCGGTGCAGGCGACGATCGCGTGCGGTCACATCACCGGCGTCGACGTGACCGGCGCGACCGCGGAGCCGGGCGTCCTGGCCGTCCTCACCCACCAGAACGCGGCCAGGCTGCCGTGGACCGGCGACCCCGAGCTGGCGATCCTCCAGAACGACGGGATCGCGTACCGTGGCCAGCTCATCGGTGGCGTGATCGCCGAGACCCCGGAGATCGCCCGGCACGCCGCCGGCCTGGTCCGGGTGGACTACCTGGAGCGGCCGCACGACGTCGCGTTCGGGGCCGGCCGTGCCGATCTGCACAAGCCGACGACCGGCGCGAACAACGGTCGGGGCGGCGGCGACCTGCACGAGGGCTCCCCCGCGGACACCGCCATGGGCAATGTGGCGGCCGCCCTCGCCCGGTCGGCCGTGGTGCTGGACGCGACGTATGCGACCGCGCCGAACCGGCGTACCACGCACCGGCTGGCCGCGCTGGACGTGCCGCCACCCACGATCATGCGGGCTCCCGGCGAGGCGCCCGGCATGTTCGCCATCGAGTCGGCGATGGACGAGATGGCGATCGGCTGCGGCGTGGATCCGGTCGAGTTCCGGATCCGCGACGAGCCCACCCTCGACCCGGAGAAGGGGCTGCCGTTCTCCAGCCGCAACCTGGTCGCCTGCCTGCGCGACGGCGCGCGCCGGTTCGGTTGGGGCGACCGCGACCCGACCCCCCGCGCCCGGCGCGACGGCGGCTGGCTGGTCGGCACCGGGGTCGCCGCCTCGACGTACCCGGTGTTCCGGCTGCCGGGCTCGGCCGCGACCATCCGGCTCGGCCCGGACCAGCGGTACACGGTGCTGATCGGCGCCGCGGACATCGGGACCGGCGCGTGGACGGTGCTCACCCAGATCGCCGCCGACGCGCTCGCGGTACCCGTGGGCGAAGTCCAGCTACGGATAGGCGACACCGCGCTGCCACCGGCCTGCCCGGCCGGCGGGTCGACGGGGGTCAACAGTTGGGGCTCGACGATCGTGGCGGCCGCCCGGCAGTTGCGGGACCGGTTGGACCGTACCGGCGGCGCCGTGCCGGTGGAAGGCGTCGAGGTCACGGCCGGGATGCCGGACAACCCCGATCAGGTGCGCTACTCGATGCACACCTTCGGGGCCCAGTTCGCCGAGGTACGGGTACACGAGGACACCGGCGAGGTACGCGTACCGCGGCTGCTCGGCGGTCTGGCTGGACGAGGACGATCCGCGCGTCAACCCGATGGGCGCCAAGGGCATCGGCGAGGTCGGCATCGTGGGTACCGCCGCCGCGATCGCAAACGCCGCGTACCACGCGACCGGCATCCGGATCCGCGGCCTGCCGCTCACCCTGGACAAGTTCCTGGAATAGGGAGGGACCGTGCAGCCACAGGTAACCGGACGTACCGTCGCCGACGTGATGCGGCCAGCCGTGACCACGATCGAGCCCTACGCCCACCTGGCCGCGGCGGCGTACCTGATGAACCACGCCGATCAGAGCGCGCTGGTGGTCGTGGACCCCGACGACCGGCCGACGGCCATCATCACGGAAAGCGACCTGTTGCGGGCGGTCGCGCACGGTACCGACACCGGGCAGTCCCTCATCGTCGACTGGATGAACCGCGACCCGCTGACCGTCCGCCCGGACATGACGGTGACCGAGGCCGCCCAGATCATGATGGGCACGGCCACCCGGCACCTGCCGGTGGTGGCCAACCACCGGGTGGTCGGCATCGTGGCGATCACGGACCTGGTCGAGACGCTCGTGAACAGCATGCGGCTCGCGTCGGCCGTGGTGTACGTGTCCGACCTGGGCCGCGCGCTGGGCTTCTACCAGCCGCTGCTCCAGTACGACATCACGGTCAGCGAGATCGACGCCGCGCTGCTGGTCGGACCGAACGGCTCCCAGCTGTACCTGCATCAGGTCGAAGGCGGGTCGGCGCCCGATCACGACACGATCGGCCCGCAACTGGTGGCCTGGACCGCGGGGAGCGCCGCCGACCTGGACCGGTGCGAGGAGATTCTCCGGGGGCGCGGCGCCTACGAGCGCCGGGACACCAGCGAGGGGTTCGCCCGGGTGGAGGGACGCGATCCGGACGGGCTGCCGGTCCTGATCACGTACCCGGGCCCGGAACAGGCGCCCCGCCACATGATCAGCCCGCGCATCTACCAGTCGTGAGGCGCCACAGCTTCCCACCCGCCAAGATCGGCACAACTTCCCGGAAATAGTGGCCATCGTGGGCCTCTGAGGCCACAATTCGCCGGAAGTTGTGCCTGTCTTGATCAGATTTCCAGGGCGGGCTATGGCCAGCCGACGCCGGGCACCTCTACGTCGACGGTCACCACCTGACCCGTGCGCCGGTCGGCCAGCCCGGCCGGGTCACCCCAGGCGGCGGCCGTCACGAACAGCGTCCGCCGGTCCGCACCGCCCAGCGCGCACGCGAAGCAGCCCCGGTCCAGCTGGACGGTCTGGAGCACCTCGCCGCCCTCCCGGACGCGGACGCATCGCTTGTTCGGGACATCCGCGTACCAGACCGCGTTCTCGGCGTCGAGGCAGATCCCGTCCGGTACGCCGCCGTCGAGCGCGGCCCATACCCGGCGGTTCGACAGGCTGCCGTCACCGGCGATGTCGAACGCGGTGAGCCGGCTCGCATAAGTCTCGGCGATGATCAGGGTCGAGTTGTCGGGCGTCACGGCGACCCCGTTGGGAAACGCGAGCCCGTCGGCGACCTGGCTGACCGTCCCGTCCGGGGTGACCAGGGCGAGGGTACCGGGGCGGACCTCGCCGCCGGGGAAGTCGAAGCCGATGTTGCCGACGTACGCGTTGCCCCGGCCGTCAACGACCATGTCGCCCCACGGGTGACGGTCGAGGGCGCCCAGGTCGGCGTGCAGCACGATGGAGCCATCGGGCTCCCGGCGCAGCAGTTGCCCGTCGCGGCACGACACGACACGATGAGCATCCGCCCGTCGAGCAGCCAGCCGAGGCCCATCGGCATGGCCGGCACGTCGAGTACGACCTCGCTGCTGCCGTCCGGGTCGGCGGCGACGACCTGGTTCGCCCCCATGTCGGAGAGCCAGAGCCTTTCGCGGTACCAGCGGGGCGACTCCCCGGCGGCGAGACCGGTCAGCAGGATCTTCATGCGTAAACTCCCCGGTTCGGGACGCCCGCGGTGGGCGCCTGTCACAAGAGGTGTAGAAGCCGGCGTTCAGGCTTCGACATGCGGTTCCGGGAAAAGTTCGACAATCTCGCCGCGCTCCCGCGCCGTCAGCGGCACGTCGAGCGCCCCGAGTGCCGGCGCGAGCTGCTCGGGGCGGCGCGGGCCGACCACGATCGCGCTGACCGCCGGGTCGCCGAGCACCCAGGCCAGGGCCAGCGCCGGCAGCGACACACCCCGCCCGGCGGCGTACCGGTCCAGCGCGTCGATGGCCCGGAACGTCGCGTCGTTGACCCACTGCCGGTACGGCCCGGGCCGCAGGGTCATCCGCGACCCGGCCGGGTAGGCCCCGGCTGAACGGTACTTGCCGGACAGCCAGCCGCCGGCCAGCGGGCTGTACGCGGTGAACGCCACGCCGAACCGGGCGCACGCGGCAAAGGCGTCGTTCGAGCGGTCCAGCAGGCTGTAGCTGGACTGCAGGTTCACCGGACCGGCGACACCGATCCGGGCCGCCGCCTGCGCCGCGTCGGCCACCTGGGCGCCGGTGAAGTTGCTCAGCCCGTACCCGCGAATCTTGCCGACCCGGATCAGCTCGTCGAAGGCGGTGAGCGTCTCCTCGACGGGCACCCGGGGGTCGGGCTCATGGGCCAGGTACAGGTCGACCCGGTCGGTGCCCAACCGGCGCAGGCTGGCGTCTATCTGCTCCCGGATGTGCCGGGCGGACAGCCCCTCGTCGTCCGGCCCCGGCCCGACCCGGTTGCGCACCTTGGTGGTCAGCACCACGTCGTCACGGCCGCGCCGGCTGGCCAGCCACCGCCCGATCCACTCCTCGGATCGGCCGCCGCCGTACGAGTTGGCCGTGTCGAACAGCGTGATCCCGTGCTCGCGGGCGGCGTCCATCAGCGCGAACGCGGTCGCCTCGTCGTCGCCCCGGCCGAACAGCTCGGGCGCCGACCCGATGCCGCCGAAGTTGCCGCACCCCAACGCGACCACGGACACGTCAAGGTCGGTGCCGGCCAACCGCACATATCGCACCCAGCATTCGTACCGGCTGCGCCATGATCGGCACAACTTCCCGGAATTAGTGGCCTCAGCGGGTACCGGATGCCACGACCTCCGGGAAGTTGTGGCAGGTGGTTGCGTGATTTGCCGACGCCGCTACCTCGCCGAGAAGACCCCGGGTGGGGTCAGCAGAAGCGGCGCTCGGCGGCGTAAGGGTCGGCGGGATAGCGGAGAGCGGTGCGCCGGGGGGCGCCGACCAGGTTGACCCAGAAGCGGTGCCAGGTCATTGGCGCTCGTACCGACTCGGTCAGCTCCCGCAGGTCACCGCAGGTCAGCGCGTGCCGGGCCGCGCGCAGCTCGCCCGGGTCGACTCCGGCGGGCGGTGGGGCGGCCGGGTCGCCGTAGTCGGCGACCTCCCACACGTACGGCAACTGCTTCTCGTGCCCCGCCCGGCCGCGACCGGTCATCTCCAGGTGGGCGGCGAGCGGGTACCCGAGGCCGAACGGGTCGACCGCCAGGTCGTCGCGGGACACGGCGGCGCCCAGCGAGCCGAGTACCGGAAACGCGATCGCGCGTCGCGCCGGCACCTGCGGCCCGAGCCGGGTGGCGGTTTCGAACCGGAGGTCGACCAGGACCGGCTCGTCGGTCGCGAGCGCCTCGCGCAGCGCCGGAAAGACGATGAGAAGGTGCCGGCGGTACGCGTCCTGGTTCGGGTGTCGGGCTTCCAGCACGCGTATCCACGAGCCCCGCTCGTCGGCGATGCCATGCTCGCCGATGTGTTGCGGGTACGGCACCCGCAGGAGCGCGGCGCTGCTGACCGCCCAGACCGCGATGAGGGCCACCAGCGGCACGGCCGACCTGGTCAGCGGGACGGCGAACACCGGGAGGAGGCCGACCAGAAGGGCGGGAATGAGCATGCGGCCGTGCATGAAGTCGCCGCCGACGCGGGTCACGTAGCCGGCCAGCAGCGCCGCGGTGACCAGCGGCGCCCCGAACACCGCGAGCTGCCGCCGATCAAAACGGCCCGAGTCAGCGCGGCCCGAGCCGGGACGGGCCGCATCGGTCCGGCCCAGCCAGTACCCGGCGACAACACCGAGCGCGACCAGCGGCACCCACAGCAGGTACGGCGTGATCAGGTCGTCGAGATAGTCCAGCCCCCGGTGCCAGAACCCGAGCGACGCCTCCTTCGCGATCGCCGGCAGCGGTACCGTCACGCCGTAGAAGCCCATCCGGAAGATCTCGTACCCGAACGGGGCGGCCGCCGCGACAGCCAGTACCAGCGGCAGCCAGCGCGCGCCGGGCCACCCGACGATCAGCAGGGCGCCACCGAACACCAGCGTCACGAGCGCGAGATCGGGGCGGACCAGCGGCCCCAGACCGTAGAGCGCGGCAATTCCCAGCAGCCAGCGCGGCCGCAGGCCGTCCCGGGCCAGTACCAGCAGCCACCAGCACAGGCCGATCCACCCGACGGTCAGCCCGGTCTCCAGCCCGGACGTGGCGAAGTCCCAGATCGGCGGCAACCCGAGCAGGACCAGCACGCCGGCGGGCAGCAGGTACGGGTGTTCCGGCGCGTACGCCCGGTAGAGCCGGCGGGTCCCGTCGAGCGCGAGCGCGAAGCCGGCGACGGTCAGCAGCAGTCCCGCGCCGACCGCGACCCGGGCGGGATCGACACCGGTCACCCAGGTCAGCGCCACGATCAGCCACTGCCACAGCGTGCTCGTCGAGGCCTCGGCCCGTTCGCCGACGTTGAGGACCGGCCCGTTGCCGGCCAGGATCTGCCGGACGGTACGCACGAAGATCAGGCCATCGTCGCTCATCCAGCGGCGGTGCCAGCCGATCGCGAGGATCGCGACCACGGGTGCGCCGAGCGCCGCGAGGTTCCACGCGAGCTGCGTGCGGCGCTCCCGCTGGTCCCGGGCGTCGGCCGGTGCGGGGACGGCCTCCACGGTGGGAGCGTCGACAACGGCCAAGGCGCGGGTCCTTCGGGTCGGGGCGGCGGACAGCCCAACACCCTAAACGATGATCGCCAGCCGGGCTGCCCCAGCCACCCCGGCTACATCGCCGGCCGGACCGCTCCGGTACCCCGTAGATCCTCCTCGATGGCCCGGGCCGTCTCCAGCAGCGGCGGCAACAGGTCCCGCCGGATGTCGTCGAGGCTGCGCCGGCTGGCGTGCGTCGACACGTTGATGGCCGCGATGACCCGCCCGTCCGCGTCGTGGATCGGGGCGGCCAGCGATCGCAGGCCCTCCTCCAGCTCCTGGTCGACGAGCGCCCAGCCCTGCCGGCGGATGCGCAGGAGTTCGCCGCGCAGCCGGGCCGGCTCGGCTATGGTACGCGGAGTCAGCGCCTTCAACGGCGTCGACAGCAGGTACCCGTCCAGCCAGTCGTCGGACCGGCCGGCCAGCAGTACCCGGCCCATCGAGGTGGCGAACGCCGGAAACCTGGTACCCACGGCGATCGCCACGGTCATGATCCGCTTGGTCGGCACCCGGGCCACGTACACCACCTCGTCGCCGTCGAGGACCGACACCGACGACGACTCGTGCACCTTCTCGACCAGTTGCTCCAGGTGTGGCGCGGCAACCTCGGGCAGTGACTGGCTGGACAGGTATGCGTACCCGAGTTCGAGGATCTTCGGGCGCAGCGCGAACCGCCGCCCGTCGCTGCGCATGTAGCCGAGGTTGACCAGCGTGTGCAGGAAGCGGCGCGCGGCGGCCCGGGTCAGCCCGGTCTCGCGGGCCACCTCGCTGAGCGTCAGCTCGGGGTGGTCGGCGTCGAACGCGCGGATCACCGCGAGTCCGCGTTCGAGCGACTGCACAAACTCGTCCACGACGATCGTCACAATTTCCCGGAAACAGTGGCCATGACAGCCCCCTGAGGCCACAACTTCGGGGAAGTTGTGACGATCACGGCCACCCCGATCATGATGACTCCGCCACGATCGGCGCGGCCACCGCGAACGCGGCGTTCGCGGCCGGTACCCCGGCGTAGACGGCGGCGTGCAGGAGGACCTCCTTGATCTCCGCGGGAGTCAAGCCGTTGCGCAACGCGGCCCGCACGTGCAGCGCCAGCTCGCCGTCGGCCCGCAGCGCGGCGAGTATCCCGAGGGTAATGCAGCTGCGGGTACGCCGGTCCAGGCCCGGTCGGGCCCAGATCTCCCCCCAGGCGTACCGGGTGATGAGGTCCTGGAAGTCGGCGGTGAAGTCGGTCGTGCCCGCGATCGCCCGGTCGACGTGCTCGTCACCGAGCACCTCGCGGCGCACGGCCATACCGTCAGTCATGGGGACCTCCAAAATGGGCCAGCAGCGACACCCTGCGCAGGTCGAAGCAGAGCACCTGGAACCGTTCGGCGAGCCGGTCGAGCTGCGGTTGCCACAGCCGCGTGGTCGTGCCCAGCGACGGCCCGAGGACCAGCCAGGGCGCGTCCGCCGGGGCCGGCCCGGTGGTATCCGAGCGCGGTCACGGGGTGGTCCCGCGATGGGCGGCGAGCGCCCGATCGACGACGATGCCCGCGGACGCGGGCGCCGATCCACCCGCGGCGGAACGCATCCGCTCGGCGTCGACCCGCAGATCGGCGAGCAGCGCCCGACCGTGGGCGGCCGCCCCGCCGACCAGCCGCAGCAGCTCGGTGACGACCGGCCACTCGGCCTGCCACCGCCCGACCGCGCGCTGCGCCTCCTGCGGCAGCCCGGCGAACGCCGTCGCGACGAGCCCCGGGATCCGGTGGGTAGCGGCGAGAACCAGGACCGAGCGGACCGGGTTGCGCTTGTGCGGCATCGAGGAGGACCCGCCGGGGGTACCCTCGGCCACCTCCCCGATCTCGGTCTGGCTGAGCAGCACCACGTCCTGCGCGACGGTCGCCAGCGCTCCGCCGACCAGCCCGATGGCGGCGGCCAGCTCACCGACCCGGTTGCGCTGGGTGTGCCACGGCGTCACCGGCACGGCCAGCCCGAGTTCGGCGGCGAGGTGCCCGACCACGTCGAAACCCCAGGCGCCGACCGGCCCGCCGAGCTGCGCCGCGAGCCGCTCCCGCCGGACCGTGGCGAGCGTGGACCGCGCCTCGTCGAGGCCGACCAGCCAGCCGGCGCACACCGCTCCGAACGTCGTCGGCACCGCGTGTTGCAGGAGGGTACGCCCGATCTGCGGGGTGTCCCGGAACCGCTCGGCGAGCCCGGCCAGCGCGTCGGCCGCCACCGCCAGGTCCACCAGCACCACGTCGAGCACCCGGGCCGCCACCAGCATCATCGCGGTGTCCACGATGTCCTGACTGGTCGCTCCATAGTGGACGTATTTGGCGTACTCCTCCGGTACCAACGCTTTGAGGTCTTCGACCAGCGGGACCACGACGGTGGCCGATGCCGACGCACGGCGCCCGAGATCGGCGGCGTCGAACCGGCCCGGGTCGCAGCACGCCGCGATCGCGGTCGCCGCGTCCGCCGGGACGAGCCCGACGCGCGCCGCCGCCCGGGCCAACGCCGCCTCCACGTCGAGTAGCGCCCGTAATCGCGCCAGGTCGTCGACGTGGGCTTCGACCTCGGGCGTGCCGAACTGCCCGCCGAAGAGCGCGTCAGACATCGAAGAAGACCGTCTCGTCGGCGCCTTGGAAGCGAATGTCCAATGTGTACCCATCCGGGCCCGGCGTGGCGATCAGCGTGGCCCGCCGGTCCGCCGGCAGCGCCGACAGGACCGGGTCGGCCGCGTTCGCCGCCGCCTCGTCGCCGAAGTAGACCCTGGTCACCAGGCGGTCGAGCAGTCCGCGCGCGAAGATCGACACATCGACGTGCGGCGCTTCGGTGCCGTCCGGGCTGGGCAGCGGCGCCGGCTTCACCGTGACGATGCGGTAGCCGCCGTCCTCGCCGGTCGGGCAGCGACCGAACCCCCGGAACTCCGGCGCGAACCGTCCCGCGCCGTCGCACTGCCAGGTTTCGACCAGAGCATCGGGTACGGGAGAGCCTTCGCCGTCGAACACCCGCCCGGAAATCTCGATGCTGCCGGGCGTGCCCGCGGGCACCACGAGCGGGCCGTCCGGCCACGGCAGTCCGATGTGGAGGAACGGGCCGACGGTCTGCGCGGGGGTCAGCTCAGTCATCATGGGGATCCTCGATCGGCGTGGCGGCCGAGCCGCGCAGCACGATGTCGAACTGGTACGCGAGCGCCCATTCCGGCTGCGTCGAGGCGTAGTCGAACCGGGCGATGAGGCGCTGCCGGGCCTTCTCGTCCGGGATCGAGTTGAAGATCGGGTCGTGGTCGAACATCGGGTCGTCCGGGAAGTACATCTGGGTCACCAGCCGCTGGGTGAACGCCCGGCCGAACAGCGAGAAGTGGATGTGCGCCGGCCGCCAGGCGTTGTCGTGGTTGCCCCACGGGTAGATGCCCGGCTTGATGGTGAGGAACCGGTACCGGCCCTCGGCGTCGGTGAGCACCCGCCCGGCGCCGGTGAAGTTCGGGTCGAGCGGCGCCGCCCAGTTGTCCCGGGCGTGGCGGTAGCGCCCGGCGGCGTTGGTCTGCCAGACCTCCACCAGCGTGTGCGGCACCGGCCGGCCGTCGCCGTCGAGGATCCGGCCGTGTACGACGATCCGCTGCCCCTGCGCCTCGCCGCCGGCGCCGGGCGGGCGGGTGAGGTCGGCGTCGCCGTCACGGATCCGGTCCTCGCCCAGTACCGGCCCGGTCACCTCGGTCAGGTACTGCGGCAGCACGACCAGCGGCCGGCTCGGCGCGCGCAGCAGCGTGGAGCGGTAGGCGGGGTAGGCCAGCGGCGGATGGACGCCGGACGGGCGGATGTACTGAGGAAGGCTCATCGCTGTCCTTTCGTCGCTTCGAGTTCCCGCAGCGCGGCCAGTTCCTCCGCCGTGGGCGGGGCGGTGTCGCACAGGTCGGCGGAGACGGCCAGGTCCCAGCCGGTGGCGTCGCGCGCCTGGTCGACCGTGACGCCGGGGTGCCGCCGGGTGAGGGTCAGCTCGCAGGTCACCGGGTCCGGTTCGAGCACACCGAGATCGGTGATGACCATGCTCGGACCCCGGCCGCGCAGGCCCAGCCGCTCCCGGTCCCCCGGCCCCTTCCCGTACCCGACGCTGGTCACGAAGTCGACCCGCTCGACGAACGCGCGGCGGCTCTGCCGGACCACGACGACGACCTCCCGGCACGACGCGGCGATCTCGGGCGCCCCACCGGCGCCCGGCAGCCGCACCTTGGGGCGCAGGTAGTCGTCGCCGACGATGGTGGTGTTGATGTTGGCGTACCGGTCGAGTTGCGCCGCCCCGAGGAAACCGACGTCCACCCGGCCCGGCTGCAACCAGTAGTTGAACACCTCGGGCACGGTCACCACGGCGTCGGCGGTGTCGGCCAGCACACCGTCCCCTATGGACAGTGGCAGGGTGCCGGGCTTGGCGCCGAGCGTGCCCGACTCGTACACGAGAACCAGGTTCGGCGCGTGGGTGCGGCGGGCGAGGTTGGCCGCGGTGCTGGGCAGGCCGATGCCGACGAAGCAGACCGCGCCGTCGCGCAGCACCCGCGCCGCGGCGACGGTCATCATCTCGTCGGCGGTCCAGTCAGCCATGCCGCCCCACCATATTCTCGGCCATCCACCGCGTGAAGGTGTCACGATCCCGGCTGATCGCGTCCCATCGCAGGTAGAAATCGTTGTCCCGGTCCGAGTATCCCTGTGCGTACGAGGGATGCGCGCCCCCGGGCACGGCGGCGACGTAGGTCAGCGCCCAGGTGGGCAGGACCACCGCGCCGGGGCGGGGCACCAGCTCGTCGACCACCTCCTCGACGGTGACCAGGCTGCGCTCGGCGGCGAGGACCGCTTCCTTCTGTACCCCGGTGATCCCCCACATCTGGACGTTGCCGGCGCGGTCGGCGACCTGGGCGTGCACGACGGTCGCGTCGGGTCGCAGCGCCGGCACGGCGGTCAGCACCTCCCCGGTGAACGGGCAGGTCACCGGCTTGATGTGCGGGGTCTGCGCGATCAGGTCGGTGCCCACGTAGCCGCGCAGGACGGCGAACGGAACGCCGGACGCGCCGGCCACGTACCGGTTGGCCATGCCGGCGTGGCTGTGCTCCTCCAGCTCCAGCGGGACGGGCCAGCCGTGCTCGACCGCGTCCCGGAACCGGTGCAGCGACCCGACGCCCGGGTTGCCGCCCCAGGAGAAGACCAGCCGGCGGGCGCAGCCCATGCCGATCAGCTGGTCGTAGATCACGTCGGGCGTCATGCGCACGAGCGTGAGGTCGCGCCGGCCCTGGCGGATGATCTCGTGGCCGGCCGCGAACGGGATGAGATGGGTGAACCCCTCCAGCGCCACGGTGTCGCCGTCGTGCACGACCTCGGCGATCGCGTCGGCGAGGGGAACGATCACAGCCATCCGGCGCCACTCCCGCGTTCGCTTGACGAACAAACGTACTCAGCTCGAACACTAGGTTGGATCGTGCTCCCAGGTCAACGTCGATCACGGGTGGACAACGCCATAACGAGCCGTTGACGGCCACCACTGCATGTCCTACGTTCGCTGAGAGAACACACGTTCGTTGAGCGTACACATCCTCTAGGAGCAGCCGTGGCCCTGCTAGACGAATCCCTATGGCACGGCAAGGTCTTTCTGAACGGGTGGAGCGCGGCGGCGGGCGGTGACGCGGCTGTCATCGAGCCGGCGACCGGCGCCGAGATCGGCCGGGTCGGCAGCGCAAACGCCGACGACGTGGCCCGCGCCGCCACCGCCGCCGCCCACGCCCAGCCGGACTGGGCCGCCCGTCCGCACCCGGAACGCGCCGCGGTGCTGCGGCGCGCCGGCGACCTGCTGACCGAGCACGCCGCCGACATCGAGAGCTGGCTGGTCCGCGAAGGCGGGGCGGTCCCCGGCAAGGCACAGTTCGAGATCGGCCTGGTCGTGCAGGAGTGCTACGAGGCGGCCGGGCTGCCCTCCCGGGCCTACGGTGAGCTGCTGCCCAGCGCGTCCCCCCGGCTGAGCTGGGCCGAGCGCCTGCCGGTCGGCGTGGTCGGCGTGATCGCACCGTTCAACTTCCCGCTCATCCTGGCCGCCCGCTCGGTGGCGCCGGCCCTCGCCCTGGGCAACTCGGTCATCCTCAAGCCCGATCCGCGGACCGCGGTCTGCGGCGGGGTCGCGCTGGCCCGGATCTTCGAGGAGGCCGGGCTGCCCGAGGGCGTGCTGCACGTCCTGCCCGGCGGGGTCGAGGCCGGCGAGGCGCTGGTCACCGATCCGCGGGTGCGGGTGGTCTCGTTCACCGGCTCGACGGCGTCCGGTCGCCGGGTCGGCCAGCTCGCCGCCGCCCACCTCAAGCGGGTACACCTCGAACTCGGTGGCAACTCGGCGCTGGTCGTGCTCGACGACGTCGACCTGGACCGCGCGGTCTCGGCCGGCGCGTGGGGGTCGTTCCTGCACCAGGGCCAGATCTGCATGACGACCGGCCGGCACCTGGTGCACGAGCGGATCTACGACGAGTACGTGGCCAGGCTGGCCGACAAGGCCGAGCACCTGCCGGTGGGCAACCCGGCCAGCGAGCCGGTCGCGCTCGGCCCGATCATCGACGCCCGGCAGCGCGACAAGATTCACCAGCTCGTCACCGTCGAGCGTCGAGGCGGGCGCCAAGCTGGCCGCCGGCGGCACGTACGAGGGGCTGTTCTACCGGCCGACCGTGCTCGCCGAGGTCACCCCGGACGCGCCAGCGTACGCGAACGAGGTGTTCGGTCCGGTCGCCCCGGTGACCCGCTTCTCCACAGTGGACGAAGCGGCCGCGCTCGCCGCCGACACCGAGTACGGGCTGGCGCTGGGCATCCTCACCACGCGACGTGATGCGCGGCCTCGACCTCGCCCGGCAGGATCCCGACCGGCATCGTGCACATCAACGACCAGACCGTGGGCGACGAGGCCAACGTCCCGTTCGGCGGCGTCCTCGCGTCCGGCACCGGAGCCCGGTTCGGCGGCCCAGCGGCCAACGTGGACGCGTTCACCGACACCCGCTGGGTCACCGTACGAGCGGACATCGCCCCGTACCCCTTCTAGGAGGAGCCGATGCATCGCCGGGACGCACTGAAGACGGCCGCGGGGTTGGGTGCGGCCGGCCTGCTCAGCGCCTGCGGATCCGGGCTCAAGGGCTCCGGTGGCGCAGGCAGTTCGTCCACCCTCAAGATCGGCTACGTCAGCCCGCAGACCGGGCCGCTGGCCAGCTTCGCCACCGCCGACGACTTCATCATCAAGCAGGTACGCGACGCGCTCAGCAAGGGTGTCACCGCCGCCGGCAAGAAGCGCACCATCGAGATCGTCGTCAAGGACAGCCAGTCCAGCCCGACCCGGGCCGCCGACGTGGCCAAGGAACTGATCTTCACCGACAAGGTCGACCTGATCCTGGCCTCCTCCACGCCCGACACCACCAACCCGGTCGCCGACCAGTGCGAGGCCAACGGTGTCCCCAACGTCACCACGATCGCGCCGTGGGAGGCGTGGTTCTACGGTCGCGGCCGCAAAGACGGCCAGTCGTTCAAGTACACGACGCTGTTCTTCTTCGGGATGAAGGAGTTCACCGACCTGTTCATCCACATGTGGGACCGGATCTCGGTGCCGAGCAAGGCCGTGGCGTGCCTGTGGCCCAACGACACGGACGCGAACGCGTTCCGCACCGGCTTCACGCCGATCATGCCGACGAAGGGGTACCAGGTCGTCGACGGTGGGGCCTACCAGGACGGCAGCAGCGACTTCAGCCCGCAGATCGCGAAGTTCAAGTCGGCCGGCACGGACCTGTTCACCTGTACGCCACTGCCGCCCGATTTCCAGACCTTCTGGAAGCAGGCCGCCCAGCAGAACTACCGGCCGAAGCTGGCCACGGTCGCCAAGGTGATGCTGTTCCCCAGCGAGGCGGAGGCGCTCGGCCAGCTGACCAACAACATCGCCACCGACGTGTGGTGGAGCCCGGGGCACCCGTACAGGTCCACCTTCGACGGTACGAGCGCGCAGCATCTCGCCGACGACTTCGCGGCGGCCACCGGCAAGCAGTGGACCCAGGCGCTCGGGTCGATCTACTCGCTGTTCGAGATCGGGGTACAGGCGTTCAAGCAGGCCGGCGACCCGAAGGACCGCAAGGACGTGGCCCACCAGCTCCAGACCATGAAGATCGAGGGGATGAGCGGGCCGCTGGACTTCACGGCCGGTCCGCAGCCGGGCATCGCGATCCAGAAGATCGTCGGTGGCCAGTGGCGGCCGGGCAAGAAGTTCCCCTGGGACATGTACCTCGTCGACAACACCTTCAATCCCGCTGTCGCCCTGACCGGCGACCTCCAACCCACCGCCTGATGACCGACCCGCTGCTGTCCCTCACCGACGTCAGCAAGCGGTTCGGGCGCGTCCTCGTCGCCGATCGGCTCGCGTTCGACGTCGGCGACGGGGAGACGGTGGGCATCGTCGGGCCCAACGGCGCCGGGAAGTCGACGCTGTTCTCGATCATCTCGGGCGATCTGGCGCCCGACGCCGGGGAGGTGACGTTCGCCGGCCGGCCGGTGACGAAGCTGGCCGCCGGCGCGCGCTGCCGGCTGGGCATCGGGCGCACGTACCAGGTGCCGCGGCCGTTCGAGAACATGACCGTCTTCGAGAACGTCCTGGTCGCCGCCCAGCAGGGGGCCGGCGCGCGGAGCCGGGCGGCCGAGGAGCGGGCGCTCGCCGTGCTCGACCAGACCGGGCTGCGCGGCCTCGCCAACCGGTCGGCCGGGAAGCTGACCCTGTTGCAGCGCAAGCGCCTGGAGGTGGCCCGGGCGCTGGGCGGCGAGCCCCGGCTGCTGCTGCTCGACGAGGTGGCCGGCGGGCTGACCGAGCCGGAGGTCGAGGAGCTGCTCGACATCGTGGCCGGGCTGCACCGGCGCGGCGTGACGGTGATCTGGATCGAGCACGTGGTGCACGTACTCGTCCGCAGCGTCGACCGGCTGCTGTGCCTGGCCGGCGGCGCGTTCATCGCGGAGGGCCGGCCGGACGAGGTCCTGTCCAACACCACGGTCCGCGAGGTCTACCTCGGCGGCGGCCCGGAGCTCGTCCCCCTGCCGAGGGAGGCCGGGACATGACGCTGCTGGAGATCCGGGACCTCACCGTCCACCATGGACAGCTTGCGGCGGTGAGCGGGCTCGACCTCACCGTGGCCGAGGGCGAGACGTTCGCGGTCATCGGCGCGAACGGGGCCGGCAAGTCCACGCTGCTGCGCGCCATCGCCGGCACGATGCGGCCGACCGGCGGCACGATCCGGTTCGCCGGCCACGACGTCACCCGCCAGCCGGCGTACCGGCGGCTCGCGGCCGGCATCGCCCTGGTACCCGAGGGGCGCCGCCTGTTCCCCTCCCTGACCGTCCTGGAGAACCTGCTCGCCGGGCAGTACCGGCGGCGCCCCGGCCCATGGAGCGTGGCGGCCGTGGTCGAGCTGTTCCCCTGGGTGGCGCAGCGGCGCGACCAGCCCACCGCCCAACTGTCCGGCGGCGAGCAGCAGGCCGTGGCGATCGGGCGGGCCCTGGTCAGCAACCCGCGGCTGCTGCTGCTCGACGAGATGTCACTCGGCCTCGCCCCGATCGTGGTGAGGCGCATCTACGAGGTACTGCCGAAGATCCTGGCCGGCGGCACCACCGTCCTGCTGGTCGAGCAGGACGTGGCCCAGGCGATGCGGGTCGCCGACCACGTCCAGTGCCTGCTCGAAGGCCGGACGGTCCTCAGTGGACGGCCGAGCGACCTCACCGTCGAGCAGGTCGAGCGGGCGTACTTCGGCCTGGCCCGCGCGGGCGCCCAGAATGGCGCACCGAACGGCGCACGGAACGGAGACGCGACCTGATGGCCTGGGTGAACGCGGTGACGCAGGGGATCCTGCTCGGCGGGCTGTACGCGCTTTTCGCCTGCGGCCTGTCGGTCATGTTCGGGGTGATGCGGATCGTCAACCTGGCGCACGGCGACCTGGCGGTGCTGGCCGCGTTCCTGGCGTACTCGATCGTGAGCGTGCTGCCCGGCGGCCTGTTCTGGGCCGGCGTGGTGGTGATCGCGCTGTTCGCCGGGCTCGGGTACCTGTTGCAACGGGTACTGATCCAGCGCAGCATGCGGGTCAGTCCACTCGCGACACTGCTGGCCACGTTCGGCCTGTCGGTGGTCATCCAGAACGTGCTGTTGCAGGTGTACTCGGCCGACGCCCGGTCGCTCGACGCCGGCTCGCTGGTCTCCGCCTCACTGCGGGTGTCCGGCCAGCTTTCGGTGTCGTACCTGGCGCTGCTCACGTTCGCCCTGGCCGTGGCGGTACTGGTCGGGCTGCAACTGTTCCTGCGGCGCAACCGGCTCGGCCGGATGCTGCGCGCCGCCTCCGACGACCCGGAGGCGGCCAGCCTGGTCGGCGCCGACAGCCGGCACGTGTACGCGATGGCCACCGCGATCGCGTTCGCCACCGTGGCGCTGGCCGGCCTGATGTTCGCCATGCGCTCGTCGTTCGACCCGAGCATCGGGCCGACCCGGCTGATCTTCGCGTTCGAGGCGGTGGTGATCGGCGGGCTCGGCTCGCTGTGGGGCACGCTGGTCGGCGGCATGGTGCTCGGCGTCGCGCAGACCGTGGCCGGCCAGTACGACCCGGCGCTGACCCTGCTCGCCGGCCACGTCATCTTCCTCGCCGTGCTCGCCTTCCGGCCGCAGGGGCTGATCCCGGCGCGGAGCACCTGATGACGGTCACCGAGGCGCTGCTGGAGCGGGCCAGGGGCGGCACGGTCCGGCGGACCCAGCGGTCGACGAAGTGGACCACGCTCGGGCTGGGCGTCGCGGTCACCGTGCTGGCGGCGCTGCCCTATCTCGCGTACACCACGGTCACCGACCGGCTGGTCACGTTCCTGATCCTGCTGACCATGGCGAGCATGTGGAACCTGCTGGCCGGGTACGCCGGGCTGGTCTCGGTGGGCCAGCAGGCGTACATCGGGCTCGGCGCGTACGCGGTGCTCCAGCTCAGCGACTGGGGCGTCCAGCCGTACCTCGGGGTGTTTCTCGCCGCGGCCGTCTGCGCGCTGATCGCGCTGCCCACCTCGTTGCTGGCGTTCCGGCTGCGCGGGGACTACTTCGCCGTGGGCACCTGGGTCATCGCCGAGGTGTACCGGCTGCTGATCGTCCGCGACAACACCCTCGGCGGCGGCAGCGGCCGGTCGCTGACCACGCTGTCCGGCCTGGACCAGGTGGTCCGCGAGGCGATCACGTACTGGGTCGCCCTCGCCGTCGCGGTGCTCAGCCTGCTCGGCTGCCACCTGCTGATGCGCAGCCGGCTCGGGCTCGCCCTGGCGGCCGTGCGCGACGACGAGACCGCGGCGCGCGGCGCGGGCGTCGACGTGGGCCGGGCCAAGCGGATCGTGTACCTGGTGGCCGCGGCCGGCGGTGGGGCGGCCGGCGGGGTGCTCCTGGTCAGTTCGCTGAATGTGCACCCGGACGCGGCGTTCAGCGTACAGTGGTCGGCTTTTATGATCTTCATTTCGGTGATCGGTGGCATCGGTCATGTGGAGGGGCCGATCATCGGCGCGATCGTGTTCTTCGCGCTCCAACAGATCTTCGCCGACTACGGGTCGTGGTACCTGGTGCTGCTCGGCGGGCTCGCCGTGGCCGGGGCGGTGTGGCTGCCCGGCGGCCTGTGGGGCGCGCTGCGCCGGCGCACCGGAGCGCAGCTGTTCCCGCTCGGCTACCGGGTCGAGGATTGACCCCATGGCCACCCCCGAACGCACCCAGGTCGGCATCGTCGGCGCCGGCCCGGCCGGCCTGCTGCTGTCGCACCTGCTCGCGTTGCGCGGCGTCGACTCGGTCGTGGTCGAGGACCGCAGCCGCGAGCACGTGCAGGGCCGGCAGCGCGCCGGCATCCTCGAACACGGCACGGTCGAGCTGCTGCGCGCGGTCGGGCTCGGGCACCGGCTCGACCGCGAGGGCATCGAGCACGGCGGGATCTACCTCCAGTTCGCCGGCCAGCGGCGGCACATCGACTTCCGGGACCTGGCCGGCGGGCGCGCCGTCACGGTGTACGCGCAGACCGAGGTGGTCAAGGACCTGATCGCCGCGCGGCTGGCCGCCGGGGGCGCGATCGAGTTCGAGGTACGCGACACCGCGGTCGACGGGTTGTCCACCGACCGGCCGGTGCTCCGCTTCACGTCGGCCGACGGGGCGCGCCGCACCGTCCACTGTGATGTTGTCGCCGGTTGCGACGGCTTCCACGGCATCTGCCGGCCCAGCGTCCCGCCCGGCGTCCTCACGCTGACCGAGCGCGACTACCCGTACGCGTGGCTCGGCATCCTGGCCGAGGTGCCGCCGTCCACCGACGAGCTGATCTACGCCCACCACCCGCACGGGTTCGCACTGCACAGCCTGCGCAGCCCGTACATCAGCCGGCTGTACCTCCAGGTCGCCCCGGACGAGACGCTCGACGCGTGGTCCGACGACCGGATCTGGGCCGAACTCGCGACCCGGTTCGCGCTGGACGGCTGGGAGCTGAAGGATGGCCCGATCTTCGACAAGAGCATCACCCCGATGCGCAGCTTCGTCAGCGCACCGATGCGGTACGGCCGGCTGTTCCTGGCCGGCGACGCCGCACACATCGTGCCGCCCACCGGCGCCAAGGGGCTCAACCTCGCGGTCGCCGACGTGGCGGTGCTCGCCGAGGCACTGGTCGCGTGGTTGCGCGACGGGCGCGCCGACCTCGCCGAGGCATACGCCGGGACCTGCCTGTCGCGGGTCTGGCGGGCCACCCACTTCTCCTGGTGGATGACCTCGATGCTGCACGCCACTCCGGGCGCCGACGCCATGGAGGCCGAGTTGCAGCTGTCCCAGTTGCGCTACGTCACCACGTCGCGGGCTGCCGCGACCACCCTGGCGGAGAACTACGTCGGCTATCCGCCGCTGTCTCTCGCTTCGTGGAGGTCATCGTGAACGACTGGGACGCCACCACCTACGACGCCAAGGACAACCTGCTCCGGGTGGTCCGCGAGGAGGCCAACGGCCTGTTCGCGCTCGCCGCGCGGTCCGACGCCTGGGAGGCCTCGACCGCCTGCACCCAGTGGCAGGTACGCGACATCGTCGGCCACCTCATCGACGTGACCGAGAGCTATTTCGTCGGGTTCGACGCCGCTCGCAGCGGCGCGTCGACCGCGGACGCGCTGGGCGTCCGGGCCATGCAGGACCGGCTCGACGAGGGCGCCAAGGGCCTGCGTGCCCTCGGCCAGGCCGAAGCGCTGGAGCGGCTGCGCACCGACTTCGACAAGGCGATGGAGATCTTCACCGCCCTCGGCCCCGACGACTGGGGCGGCCTCGTCGTGCGGCACAAGTACATGGGTCCGCTGCCCGCGTTCTTCTACCCGGTCTTCCAGCTCATGGACTACGGGGTGCACTCGTGGGACATCCGGCAGGGCACCAGTAGGGCGCACGGGCTCACCGGCGACACCGCCGATCTGCTCGTGCCGTTCATGTTCATCCTGTGGCAGTCCACCACCGACCAGTTGCCCGCCGAGCATCTGACAATCGGGGTACGGGTGACCGGCCGCAACGCCGGTGACTTCCGGGTCGCGGTCGGGCCGGACGGTCTCTCGTACGCCCCCGGCGACCTGTCGGACCTGCCCGCCGTGCTGGAGTTCGACGCCGGAAGTCTGGTGTTGACCACCTTCGGCCGAGTCAACGCGGGCACGATCAGGGGCGACCGGAAGCTCGCCGACCGGTTCCTCAACTCGTTCTTCCGGATCTGAGAAAGGGAGTCCGCTGATGGTCGACCTGGACGCCACCGACGCCGAACGGGCCCGGCTGCGGGCGACCTATCTCGCCGCCGAGCGCCCGCCCAGCAGCGCCCGGGGCGTGCACCACACCGCGGTACTGTGCGCCGACGTCGAGCGGACCATCCGCTTCTACCAGGGCGTACTGGAGTTCCCGCTGACCGAACTCTTCGAGAACCGGGACTACAAGGGCTCCAACCACTTCTTCTTCGACATCGGCAACGGGAACCTGCTCGCGTTCTTCGACTTCCCCGGCCTCAACCTGGGGCCGTACGCCGAAGTACTGGGCGGGCTGCACCACATCGCGATCTCGGTGACGCCGGAGTCGTGGCAGCACCTGCGCGAGAACCTGGACCGGGCCGGCGTCGAGTACCTGCTGGAGAGCGGCACGTCGATGTACTTCCGTGACCCCGACGGGACGCGGGTCGAACTGATCGCCGATCCGCTCGGCGAAATGTACGGCACCCAGGTCCTGTAGGGGCCTGTCAAGATCGCGCGCTGTGTCGAGTGACTGGGCCTATGACCCCACCAATTCCACCCAGCGCGCGATCTTGTCGATTCTCCATCCGGGAAGATCGACGGGCTCTAGAGTGATGAACGGCGGCGCCCGATTCCCCGGTCGGCTCGGCGCTGATGCCTCGAACCATCTGGGAGTGCCGTCGATGAGCGCTTCGAGCAGCACGAGCCCGTTGCCCGGCTCGAACGGCAATGGCCACCCGGCAGCCCACCCGGCAGCCCACCCGGCAGCCCACCCGGCAGCCCACCCGGCAGCCCACCCGGCCGCCCACCCGGCCGCCCACCAAGCGGCTCGTCAGGCGGCTCCTCAGGCGGCGAAGCCCTGGCTGCTGAAGCCGTGCCTGGCGGTCGCCGACCGGCTGCGGACCAGCGCCCGGCTGGCGACTCTCGCGGTGGTACTGCTGATCCCGAGCGTCGTCGCCACCGTGTCATACAGCGACGTCATCGGCGGCCAGATCACCTTCGCGACGCAGGAACGGGAAGGGACCGTCGTCCTCCGGGAGGCGCTGACCGCACTGGCCGACACCGTCGGTGGCGGCACACCTGACCTCCAGGCGCTGCGCGAGTCGGCGCGCAGCCACCCGGACCTGGCGCTCGACAAGTCCGTATCGTCGCTGCCCAGTGACGTCGGCGCGACGCCGGCCGCGCGGGCGCAGGTCGCCGCGACCCTCACCGGCCTGATCACCGCGATCGGGAACAACTCCAACCTCATCCTGGACCCGGATCTCGACTCATTCTACGTGATGGACGTGCAGATCGTGCAGCTGCCGAAGGCCCTGCTCGCGGCCGCCGAGGCAGCGGCACCGACCGCGGCTGCGGGCACCAACGCCCTCGTCGCCGAACAGGCCGTACACGCCGGGGAGCTGTCCGGCGCGGCGGGGGCCATCCGGTCCGACGTCGACACCGCCAAGGCGCACACGGCCATGGCCGGCCTGGCGACTGGGCTGGCGGCGTTGGCACCCGCGGCCGACGCCGTCGACGCGCTCGCCACGTCGCTGACCGCGTCGCTCGACCATCCGGGCGCGGGCGCTCCCGACCGGGTCGCCGCCGCGGTCAGGTCCGCCGTCGCGCCCGCGGTACGGGTACTCGCCGACCTGCTCACGGCGCGGGCGGGGCGGCTGTCCGGCGACCGGACGATCCGGTTGTCGGTGACCATCTGCGGGTTGCTGATCGCCATCTGGTTCGCTGCCGCCGTCTGGTGGCGTACCCGGCACGACGTGGACCTCGCGGTCGGCGGGGTTACCGCGATCGCGAGCGGCGAACTGGCGGTCAAACCGTTGTCGGCGGGGCGGGACGAGCTGGGCGACATCGGTCGGGCAATCGCCACGGCCCGGCAACGGCTGGTCGAGCAGGGGGTCGAGCTACGCAACGCGCACGCGGTACGCGAGGAGCAACTCCACGCGAGCTTCCTGCACCAGCGCGAAGCCGAGGTACGGCTGCGCGACCGGGCCCGCGAAATGATCAACGAGTCGGCCAACGCGATCGCGGGTGACCTGGAACGCGTCGTAACCCAGGTCGACGAGGTACGCCAGGCGACCGGCACGATCGACGAGCGGGTGGCCGAGACCAACGTCGCCACCAACACGGTGGTCGAACGGGCCCGCCAGGCCGAGCGGGTGGTGGCCGCGCTGGAGGCCAGCCTGCGCCGGGTCGCCGGTACCGCCGAGCTGATCGCCGGGATCGCCGGGCAGACCAGGCTCCTCGCCCTGAACGCCACCATCGAGGCGGACCGTGCGGGAGAGGCAGGTCGCGGGTTCACCGTCGTCGCCCACGAGGTCAAGGACCTGGCGATGACCACGGCCCAGTCCACCGAGCAGATCACGCAGACCATCACGTCGCTGGAGCAGGACACCGCGGACATGGCCAGTACCATCGCCGCGATGGTCACCGGGATCGGCCGGATCGACACCTCGACCGATGTACTCCGCAACGTGGCCAGCGACCAGCGGTCCATCGTCGGGCACCTGGGCGACCGCGTCGCCGAGACGATCACGCGCATCCAGCAGATGTCCGAGCTGGCCGAGCAGCTGGAGCGGCGGCGCTCCGAACGGATCGCCGCCAGCGGCACGGTGTCCCTCCGCATCGGCGGCCGCCCGCCCCAACCGGCCGAACTGCTGGATTTCAGCTCGGGCGGCCTGCGTTGCCGGGTCGGCGGCACCATCCCGCTCGCCGTGGGAGACACCGTCGAGGTCGCTCTGCGGTTGGGTGGGGACGGCGTCGAGGATGAGGTCGCGACGCACGCGCGGGTGATGCATCGGGAGTCGCATGAGGACAGTCAGGAGGTGGGTCTCCGGTTCCTGGCGACTGATCCGGCGGTCGCCGAGCGGATCGACCGGCATGTCGCCGGCCTGCTGGAGGGGCGGCCAGACCTAGCGCCGACAGCGCCAGCCGATGGATAGGCAGCCCGAGATCATCGCGATGGATACGCTACGCATGCCTTCCGGGGCCCGAGACCTGCGTAGCGTATCTATCACGCTCAGCCGGCCAGCAGCTTCGCCACCAGGCGGTCGAGCGTCGCCAGTTCCTCCGGGTCGAGGTCGAGCACCGGCGCCGGCGGCCGCCCGAGGATCTCCTCGGCCCGCTCGGCCATGGACCGGCCCTCCGCCGTGATCGTGACCAGTCGCGAGCGGCGGTCAGTCGGGTGCGGCTCCCGCGTCACCAACCCGCGGCGCTGCAGGTCGTCGACCACCAGCGTGGTGTACGGGGCGTCGGTCGCCAGCTTTTCGGCGAGTTGGCTCATCGTCAGCGCCCCCGCGACCAGCAGCCGTAATGCCTTGACCCGGCTGAAGCTCAGGTCGAGCGCGGCGCACACCTCGCGGCGCCGGTCGTACCGGTCCTGGACCAGGGCCCGCATGCCCTGCCAGGCCCGGGCCGCCGCGACCTCGTTCACCGCGACCTCGTTCACCGCGACCTCGTTCACCGCGACCTCGTTCACCGGGCACCCACCGGGATCGGGTCGGTCGCCATCTCGAACCGGGCCGCGGTGGCCATTGCTGTCCGCCTTCCCCAGCGTCCGGTGGTCGCGGCGCCGAGCGCGAACACGGCCACCCCGCAGCCCACGACGATCCACCAGCCGACGTGGCTGGCCCGGGCGAAGCCGAGATGTACCGCGCCCGACGTGACCGCCGAACCGACGACCGCGACGCCCAGCGACTGGCCCACCTGGCGGCTGGTCGACGCGATCGCCGCCGCGACACCGGCCTGCGCGATGGGCATGCCGGAGACCGCGGTGTTCGTGATCGGGGCGTTGACCATCCCGAACCCGAACCCGAACAGTACGTAGCTCGCGAACAGCCAGCCGACCGGCGTGTGCGCGGTCAACCGGGTGAACGGCAGGATGCTCACGGCGAGCGCCGCGCCCGCGAACAGCAGCGGCAGCCGGGGCCCCCGGCTGCCGACGAGCCGCCCGGACAGCGGCGCGAACACGACCGTCATGGCGGCCATCGGCAGCGTGTACAGCCCGGCGTGCAGCGCGGACAGCCCGCGTACCTCCTGGAGGTACAGCGTGTTCAGCAGCAGGAAGCCGGCCAGCGCGGCGAAGGCGGAGATCGCGATCACGGTCGCGCCGGAGAACGGTGCGCTGCGGAAGAAGCGCAGGTCGAGCAGCGGCTCCTCGCGGCGCGACTCGTACCCGAGAAATCCGACCAGCGCGACGGCGGCGAGCGTGAACAGGCCGACGATCCGCGCCGACCACCAGCCGGCGTTGGGGCCCTCGATGATCGCGTACGTCAGCGTCGCCAGTACGAGCAGAACCAGGAGCTGGCCGACCGGGTCGACCCGGCGCGCCCGGGCGGCGCGGGACTCGGGGACGAAGACCGTCGTGAGCACCACGGCCGCGACGCCGACCGGGATGTTGATCCAGAAGATCGACCGCCAGCCGAGCGAGGCGACCAGCGCGCCGCCGAGGACCGGCCCGAGGGCGAGGCTGATCCCGACCACGCCACCCCAGACGCCGATCGCGCGGGCCCGCTCGCGCGGCTCGGTGAACGTGTTCGTAATGATCGACATCGCCACCGGGTTGAGCATCGAACCGCCGATCGCCTGCACCGCGCGGAACGCGACGAGCCAGCCGAGGCTCGGTGCGAGACTGCACAGCAGCGAGCCCAGCGTGAACATGACCAGCCCGACCTGGAACGTGCGGCGCCGGCCCACCCGGTCAGCGGTCGATCCGGCGAGGATCAGCAGGCTGGCCAGGACCAATGTGTACGCGTCGACGGTCCACTGCAGGCCGGACATCGACGCGTGCAGGTCGCGCTGGATGGCCGGCAGCGCGATGTTCACGATCGTGTTGTCCAGGCCGACGATGAACAGGCTCATGCAGCAGATGGCCAGGATCAGGACGCGCCGGCGGCGGTCGAGTTCGGGCACCCGATCAACCTCAATAGTTGTACGGCTATAACATTTAGCATGATACAACTAACTTCGAATCCGGACGACCGCATCGAACGCCTCGTCAAGCCGGATCCGGCCGCTTGTCTGGCGTTCGCCGATCGGTTCCAGGTGCGGGCGGCATCGCTGTTCTTCGTGGACGACGACGCGGAGAACGTGAGGACCGCCCGCGCAATGGGCTGGGATGCGTACGTTCTCCAGTCGGCTGACCGGTTGCTGGCCGAGTTCGTCAGCCGGGATCTGTTGCCGTGAGCCCAGGCCGACCGTTGGTTCCCGGTCGGCGTACACAGCTCACGACGACCAACGCGGCCCCGGCCAGCAGCGCGCCGGCCGAGACGGTCGCGCCGACGTCCACCGAGCCCGCCAGGTCCACTGTGGACACCAGGATCGACGACGCGGTGTTGCCGCTCTCGTACCGTGCGGTCAGCGGCAGGCTCGACGCGGCCCGGCCGACGGCGACGACGGCCGGCACGGCGAGCAGCACCATCCCGGCGCCCGCCAACCGCGCGGCGGTCCGCCGGGCGAGGATCAGCGCGCAGGCCAGGGGGACCGCGGCGGCGAGGAGCGGAACGCCCAGCGCCGCGGTCGCGTCACCGAACCGGCGCGCCGACGGCAAGCGGGCCAGGCCACCGGTCAGCCCGCTCCACACTGCCACCAGCAGCCACCCGACCAGCGCAACCGCGACGACGGCGATCACGATGCCGGGCCACGCAGGCCCGGCCGACTGCCCGGCCGACTGCCCGGCCGACTGCCCGGCCGACTGCCGGCCGCGCGTGCCGGCGAACGCGGCCACCGCCAGGCAGCCGGTCACCAGCAGCAGCCAGAACGCGTCCCGCCGGTGCACGGCCAGTGAGTGCGCGATGACCCGGTCCAGCGGGCTGTCCTCGAGCGGCGCGTACGCGAACCACCCGAATTCTGTGCGGACAACCGGCGTGTACCAGACCGCGCCGAACGTCACGACCACGGCGAGGCCGAGCAGGCCGGCCAGCAGCGACCAGCGCACCCGGGCCGTCAGCCGGCCGCCGGCGAGCACGACGAATCCCAGCAGCGCCAGCAGGGCGACCACGCCGCCGCCGATCGCCACCGACCGCGAGTCGACCGCCACCCCGACGACGTGTACCACCGACGCCAGCACGCTCACCGTCCCGAGGAGCCCGCGAAGCCTCACGGAACGCATAGTCTCACCTGGTACGCCGCCACACGACATTGACGCCGGTCCCTGGTGGTGTCGACTCGGCCGTCTGCGGCCGGCGTTCCACCTCGACGAAGCCGAGCCGGCGGGGTACCGCGCCGCTGCGTACGTTGTCGGCGTCGTGCACGATCTCCACCCGGTCGGCACCGATCCGGAACGCCTCCGCGGTCAGCGCCCCGGCCGCCCGCGTGACGAGACCCTGGCCCTGGTATGCCGGGTGCACCCAGTACCCGATCTCCAGACCACCGGGCCCGATCCTGGCCATCAACCCGCAACTGCCGGCCAGCGTGCCGTCCGGGGCGATGATCGCGTAGTTGTACGCGGTGCCGGCGTCCCAGTCGGTCCGGCTCTGGGTCAGGAACGCGCCGGCGGCATCGGGCGGGTAACCGCCTGCCGCCCACGGCATCCATGGCGCCAGGTGGTCGAGCGACTCGTTGACCACCCGGTACAGCGTGTCGGCGTCGTCGGCCCGCCAGCGGCGCAGCGTGACGCCGTCGTGTTCGATCGTCTCCTCCGGGGTCAGCACCGAATCAATGCTGCCAGTGCCGGCGCTTGCCCTGGTACCGGACAACCCGCCGCCGCCGCGTGGCCAGCACCATCAGGATCGGTATCGCGACGACCGCCGCGGTGACGCCACCGATCGCGGCCGGCGACCACAGGCCGACCGAGATCGACGCCTTCTCGTGCGCCACGGTGGCCGCCGGGTTGCCCTGCGCGGTCACCGGTTTCGGCTTCGGGTCGGTCTCACCGGGCTCGACCAGGCGTCCCACCGACCGCCCCGGCGGCACCGAGAAGCCCCAGTCGAGCAGTACCGCTCCCTGCTGCCAGCCGCGCAGCGGCACCGCTTCGGCGCCGAGCAGCGTCACGACCAGCCGGCGACCACCGCGCTCGGCCACGCCGACGTACGTATGCCGGGCGAGATCCGTGAAGCCGGTCTTGCCGCCGAGGGCGCCCTGGTACGAGTACAAGAGTGTGTTTTCGTTCTGGATCTGGAAGCCTCGCGGGTCCTTCGGCGGCTGCGCGGGGATCTGCGCCCGCGGCGCGGAATCGTAGCGCCGGAAGTCGTCCCGGGCGAAGTCCTGGCGGGCGATCAACGCGAGGTCGTACGCGCTGGTGAACTGCCCCGGCCCGTCCAGGCCGGACGGGGTGGCCGCGTGCGTGTCCAGGGCCCCGAGGTGGCGCGCCTCGGCGTTCATCGCGTCGAGGGTGGCGGGCAGCCCGCCGTCCCCACCGCCGACCCTGGCGAGCACGTTGGCCGCGTCGTTGCCGGAGTTGAGTAGCAGGCCCAGCCACAGCGTCTCGACCGTGTAGTGGCCGCCGAGCAGCAGGCCGACCGCTGAGCTGCCGCGCTCGAAGTCCAGGTCCTGCTGGTTCACCTCGACCACCTGGGCCGGATCCACCCTCGGCATGACCGTGGCGGCGAGCAGCAGCTTCTGCACGCTGGCCGGCGGGCTCTGCTCGTGCGGGCCGCAGGATCCGAGTACCTCGCCGGTGTTCAGGTCGGCGACCAGCCACGAGGTGGCGGTGAGATTGCGCGGCGCGGATGGCGCGCCGTCCGGCACGGTCAGCCCGGCGGTGGCCAGCCCGTCACCGCCGACGATCGGCCGGTTCGGGTCACGCGCGGGCGGTGACGGCTTCGGCGGATGGGGTATCGGCGTGGGCGGCGATGCGATCGGGCACGGCGCGAACGGTGGTCGGCCCGCTCCCGACGGTGCCGCGGCGCCGGGACCGGCGGAGAATCCGATCACCCCGGGGACCGCGAGCACGGTACACGCCAGGGTGGCGACCAGCCGGTAACCACGCATGAGAATGCACGCTATCGGGTGACAAACGGAAATCCACGGCCCTTATGGAACTCCTAAGGTGCTATCCGCGTCGTACGCGCAAAGCGGGGCTTGCCAGGAGGCGGACATGGCGCGACCGAATCGTCGTTTTTGGCGGATAGCACTCAGCGTGACACTCGGAACCGCGATCACGCTGACCCTCACCTCCTCAGCGGGCGCCCAGGCCCTCACCCGGCTGGGCGTCGACGGTGTCGACCGTGCCGACCCGTCCCCCACCGCCCCGGTCGACCTCACGAGCAGGGGGCTCACCGAATTCGGCGCGCGGCTCGACCAGCTCACCGCGGACCGGTCGAAGAACTGGGTCGCCTCGCCGCTGAGCATCGCGTACGCGTTCTCGATGGCCCGGGCGGGCGCCGGCGGCGAGACGGCTGCCGAGATCGACCACTGCTTCGGTTTCCCGGCCACCGGCCGCGACGAGGCGTTCAACGCGGTCACCCGGCGGGTGGTGCCGACCGATCCGCGGGCCACCGTCCTCATCGGCAACGCCCTGTTCACTGCTCAGGGGTTCCCGGTCGGAAAACCATTCCTGAGTACGCTCGCGGCACAGTACGGGGCCGGCGTCTACACGGTCGACTTCGGTTCCCCGACCGCGGCGAAGATCATGAACGACTGGGTACGCGCGCAGACCGCCGACCGGATCCGCAAGATCTTCGACCAGGTCGACCCGGACACCAAGCTGGTCCTGGCGAACGCGATCTATCTCAAGGCCGACTGGCAGCGGCCGTTCGACTACACCGACCAGGCCGACTTCCGGCCCGCAGCCGGCGGGTCCCGGCAGGTGCCGACCATGCGTCTGGAGGCCGACCTGCGCTACGCCCGGGGCGCCGGCTGGCAGGCGGTCGAGCTGCCGTACGCGCACAGCGACCTGGCGATGTGGATCATGATACCGGACGGCAGCGGTTCACCGGACCGGCTGCTGACCGCCGACTCGATGGCGACCGTCAGCGCCGCGCTCCGCCCGGAGTACGTCGCACTGGCGCTGCCGAAATGGGACTTCAGCACCGAGATCGACCTGATCGACCCACTCATCCGGATGGGCGTCAAACAGGCGTTCGGGCCGACCGCCGACTTCTCCGGTATCCAGCCCGGCCTGTACATCAACCAGGCGATCCACCGCGCCGACATCACCGTGGACGAGCAGGGTACCCGGGCCGCCGCGGCGACCGCGATCGGAATGGCCGTGTCGGCACGGGTGACGCCTGCGACGGTGGTCCGGGCGGACCACCCGTTCGCGTTCGCGATCGTGCACCGGCCGACCGGGGTGCCGCTGTTCGTCGGCCACGTCGCCAACCCGTGATCGTCGCCGCCCCCCTCCTCCGGGCTGGCGCCTTGATCGGCACAACTTCCCGGGAGTCGTTGCCTCAGCGGGGTGCTGAGGGCACAACTTGCCGGAAGTTGTGCCGATCATGGGCGGCCGCAGCCGGCGGGGTCGGTCGGGTGTACCTCGCCGCAGGCGTACACCTCGCGCGGCTCGGCGTCGACGTCCGGGATGTTGTCGACGCGGACCAGCGAGATCCGCTTGTCGATCGGTTCGCCGGTGTCGGCGGACAGCCGGATCGGCCCGGTCACCCCGTCGAACACCGCGACGGCGTTCTGCCGGAGCACTTCCGTGTACACCGCGACCGGGCTGATCGCCTGCCGGTCCCACGGCTGGCCGGCGACCGCGAGCAGCCCGGCGAGCCGCTCGACCGCCCGTACCAGCATCATGGTGGCGTCGTACGCGAGCCCGAGCCGCTCCCCCACCTGCGGCTGGGCGCCGTGTACACAGCGCGGCGGGGTGAGCAGGTCGGTCCGGCGTACCAGGTCGAGGAACCGCCGGTGCGCCTCGTCGGTGGCGGCGTCCGCGCCCAACCGGGTACAGGTGCTCAGCGCCGCCTTCGACACGTACGTCACCGGCAGGTTGCCGGGCGCGCTGGCACGTAGCTGGCGGTTGGCCATGTACCGGTTGACCGAGTCGTCGGCGACCACGTGTGCCGGTGGGTTGCTGCCGCAGCCGCGCAGCGCCTCCAGGAACTCGTCGAACTCCGAGTACCGGCCGGCGAAGAACAGCAGCCCGCCGTACCCGCATTCGCGGTCGAGCGGGTCGCCGGCCTGGAACCCGGCGACCGATGCCCGCGGGCCGAACCGGGTCGCCAGGTCGGCGACGAGTGTCTTCACGTACAGGTCGTCGTCGAGCGTGCTGTTGTCGCCGGTGGTGTAGTACACGTGCGCGTCGGCGACGCCCAGCTCGCCGGTGGCGTACCCGGCGACGAGCGCCGCCTGGTCCGCGTTCGGCGGCACCATCTGGAGGTACAGCCGGGAGCTGCGGTACATCCCGTCGGCCGACAGGGTCGGCGCGATCGCGGGGAGCCCGATCTCGCCCAGCCGGCCCAGTGCCCGGGCCGTCGTACTGCGGCTCTCGACCAGCCCCACCACACCCATGACGGTCGGATCGTCGCGGGCGAGACCGGCGATCATGTCGACCGCCTCGGTGGCGTGACGCATCTGCTTGCCGCCGTTGGCGACGACGATGCGCAGCAACGGCTCGCCGTCGGTGCTCGCGGACGCCTTCATCCCGGCGTACTGCGCGACGGCCATGCCTTCCAGCTCCTCGCGCTCGGATACGTACGACTCCTCCTTGGGACCGGTGCGCTGGCCGGTCAGGATCCCGAGGTACACGAGGGTCATCAGCGGCCGGCGCCTACGGCTGCCGGCCCAGACCTCATCGACCTCCTTGTTCTGCGCGAAGATCCGACGCTGGATCGACCGGAGGCTGTCCTGGCCGGCGTCGTGGTTGAACACGTACCCGCCGCTGTCGCTGTACCCGATGCACTCGCCGTCGATCAGCCGTACCGAGACATGGCCGGAGAACGGTGACGGTAGGCAGCCCGGTCCCCAGCGCGAGCTGACCCACACCAGCGCGCCGGCGATCAGGGCCAGCGCGACTCCCGCCGCCAGCACCCGGCGCGCCCACCACGGGGGTCGCGGCACGGTGAAGTCCGGTTGAAGCTGGTCCGGCGGGATGGCGCTCGGGTCGACGGTCTCGTCGGGGGCGGCGGTGAGCACCAGATGCCAGGCGTCCGGGCGGCGCAGCCGGCGCCGCTCGGGCAGCGTCTCCAGCCAGTCCTCGCAGCCGTCGGGCGCCTCGGCCAGCCGGTACGACGGGCCGGCCATCCCGATGACCTCCGCCGGTGGCTGGTCACTGCCGCCGATGACGAGCAGCGGGTCGGTCCGCCCGGTCTCGTTGCGCACGTCGTTGAGCAGGCGCATCAGGGTGTACCCGGCGTTGCCCAGCGCGACGTCGGCGAGCAGGATCACCGGGTACGCGGTGCGCCGCCAGCCGCTCAGCCGCCAGGGCCGGCGGCTGTACGCGCACCGCAGGTCCTCCAGGAGCGCGTGCACGAGCAGCTTGTTGACCTGGTCGGGCTCCTCGCCGTTACGCCAGCCGGTGGTGAGCCGCTCGGCGAAGCCGACGAAGGTCACGCTCTGCCGCGGCGCCAGGTACTGCTGCCGCATGAACCAGCGGTAGTGCCGGCCGACCATCGGCACCCGGCCGGTGACGGCGGCGCGGAACAGCACCGACGGCACGGCACGCCGGACCAGCCAGACCACGAACCGGTACAGCACCGCGAACGGTGTCTCGGTGCCGTGCATCGCGCCGCCGTGATCCGACCAGCGCTGTCGCCGCTCGCGCAGCTTCTCTGCCAGTACGGCGCGCCGGTCGGGTACCTCGACCCCGGGCAGGGTCTGGTCCATCAACCAGCGGGCCAGCGGGTAGTGCCGGAACTGGAACGGCTCCGCGCCGAACGCGTCCAGGGCGAGCTGGTGGTGTACCTCGTCGAGCAGCGGTCGTACGTCCGCGCCGTCCGGGTACGCCGCCGCGTCGACGCTGACGTGCGGCACCCGGCGGCGCGGTCCCCGGCTGAGCCGGCGCAGGATGGGCGCCAGCGCGTCGTACCGGGCCGGAGTGACGAGCCAGATCAGCGGCAGTCGGTGTTCACCCCGTCGGGGCCGGCGGATCAGGCGGGCAACCAGCGCGATCAGTTCCGCGATCCCGGGCGGGGCCGGTCGGCCGCGGGCAAGGGGCCGCTCGTCGGCCGCTGTCTCGGTCACCGGCGACTCCCTTCGTGTCCGTGGCGTCGCACTCAGTTTCGAGCATCGACGCCACCCACACGGAGGTCGGACCGCGCCGGTTCGGCACAAGACCGGCACAGCGCGCGAGAAGGGCCACCCAAAGATCGGCACAATTTCCCGGAAGTTGTTGCCTCAGTACGGTCTTGAGGCCACTACTTCCGGGAAATTGTGCCGATGGTCTGTCAGGCCGTGACCTCGGTGCGGTCGCCGCCCCACAGGGTGTGGAACGTGCCGTCCCGGTCGACCCGCCGGTACGTGTGCGCACCGAAGAAGTCGCGCTGCCCCTGGACCAGCGCGGCCGGCAGCCGCTGGGCGCGCAGGCCGTCGTAGTACGCCAGCGCGGTCGCGAACCCGGGCGCTGGGATGCCGAGGCCGGCCGCCGTCGACACGACCCGCCGCCAGGCGTCCTGCGCGTCGCGGACCGCGTCGGTGAAGTAGTCGTCGACGAGCAGGCTCGGCAGGCCCCGGTTGGCGTCGTAGGCGGCCCGGATCCGGTCCAGGAACTTGGCCCGGATGATGCAGCCGCCGCGCCAGATGGTGGCCATGGCGCCCGCGTCGATGTTCCAGTCGTACTCCGCGCTGCCGGCCTGGATCTGGTTGAAGCCCTGCGCGTACGCGACGATCTTCGATGCGTAGAGCGCCTGCTCCACGTCGCTGATCAGCGCGTCGGTGCCGTCCACCCTGGTCGCCCGCGGCCCGGGCAGGCCGGCCGCCGCGGCGCGCAGGTCGGGCGAGCCGGACAGCGACCGGGAGAACACCGCCTCGGCGATGCCGCTCACCGGGACACCGAGGTCGAGCGCGATCTGCACGGTCCAGCGGCCGGTGCCCTTCTGCTCGGCCTGGTCGACGACGACGTCCACGAACGGCTTGCCGGTCGCCGCGTCGGTGTGGGCGAGCACCTCGGCCGTGATCTCGATCAGGTACGAGTCGAGCCGGCCGGTGTTCCACTGCCGGAAGACGTCGGCGATCTCCGCCGGTGCCAGCCCACCGGCGTGCCGGAGCAGGTCGTAGGCCTCGGCGATGAGCTGCATGTCCGAGTACTCGATGCCGTTGTGCACCATCTTGACGAAGTGCCCGGCGCCGTCCGGGCCGACGTGCGTGCAGCACGGCGTGCCGTCGACCTTCGCCGAGATGTCTTCGAGCAGCGGCCCGAGCGCCTCGTAGGACTCCACCGAACCGCCCGGCATGATGCTCGGGCCGTGCAGCGCGCCCTCCTCACCGCCGGACACGCCGCTGCCGACGAAGTGCAGCCCGCGCTCGCGCAGTGCCTTCTCCCGCCGCCGGGTGTCGGCGAAGTGCGCGTTCCCGCCGTCGATGATCATGTCGCCGGGCTCCAGCAGCGGGGCGAACTCCTCGATGACCGCGTCGGTCGGGCCGCCCGCTTTCACCATGATCATGACCCGCCGGGGCCGCTCCAGCGAGGCCACGAACTGCTCCGGGGTCTCCGCCGGGAGGAAGGCACCCTCGTCGCCGAACTCCTCGACCAACGCCTTCGTCCGCGCGGACGACCGGTTGTGCAGGGCCACCGTGTGCCCGTGCCGGGCGAAGTTGCGGGCCAGGTTGCGGCCCATCACCGCGAGGCCGGTCACACCGATCTGCGCTGCTTCAGCCATGTCTGCTTCCTTCCCTCGCGGGCCACAAACGTCGCGGTGCCGACGCTACCCTCCGGGTGGCCAGGCGTTGGCAGCGGCGTCAGATTCGCCCACAACCCCCCGCGCCTCAAGATCGACCCGATCTTGAGGACTTTCCGCCATGCGGACCGGCGGTGCACGTATTAGCGTGCCTATATGTCAGCGGGTCCCCCGATCGTGATCGTGATGGGCGTGTCCGGCAGTGGCAAGACAACGGTCGGCGCGCTGCTCGCCGGCCAACTCGACTGGCTCTACGCGGAGGCTGACGACTTCCACCCGCGCGCCAACGTGGAGAAGATGGCGGCCGGCCACCCGCTCACCGACGACGACCGCTGGCCGTGGCTGGAGGCGATCGGCCGCTGGATCGACGAGCGGCGGGCCAACGGTGAGCCGGGCATCGTCACCTGTTCCGCGCTCAAGCGGTCCTATCGCGACGTGCTGCGCCGCGACCGCCCGGAGGTACTGGTCGCCTACCTCGACGGCAGCCACGACCTGATCTCCGGCCGGCTGGTCGCCCGGCACGGGCACTTCTTCAAGTCGGACATGCTCGACAGCCAGTTCGCCGACCTGGAACCGCCGGGCCCGGGCGAGCACGTCCTGTCGGTACCGATCGACGGCACCCCACCCGACGTCGTCGGGCGGATCATCGAGGGCTTCGGTCTCCGACCGGATCCCCCGTACCGCGCATAACCCTCCGAGGAGGTTCCATGCACTGGACGGCGCACGACACCTCACTCATCATCTGGGCGCTCATCGGCATCGCGATCGTCGTCATCCTGATCACCCAGTTCAAGGTGCACCCGTTCATCGCGCTGATCCTCGGCTCGGGCGCGTCGGGGTTGGGCGCCGGGCTGGCCGCCGCCGACGTGATCAAGCAGTTCGAAGGCGGCTTCGGCACCACCCTCGGCGGGGTCGGCATCCTGGTCGCGCTCGGGACCATCCTGGGCAAGCTGCTCGCCGACTCGGGCGGCGCGGACCGGATCGTGGACACGATCGTCAGCCGTACGAGCGAGAACCGGCTGCCCTGGGCGATGGCGCTCATCGCGATGATCGTCGGGCTTCCGCTGTTCTTCGAGATCGGTGTCGTCCTGCTGATCCCGGTCATCTTCCTGGTGACCCGGCGGGCGCAGACGTCGGTGATCCGGATCGGGATCCCCACACTCGCCGGCCTGTCGGTCATGCACGGCCTGGTGCCACCGCACCCCGGCCCGCTGATCGCGATCAACGCGCTGAACGCCAACCTGGGACAGACCCTGGCGTACGGGCTGCTGGTCGCCATCCCCACGGTGATCATCGCCGGCCCGCTGTACGGCGGGTGGATCGGACGCCGGGTCAACCCGACGCCGCCGGCCCGGCTGGTCGCACAGTTCACCCATGAGGACGTCGAGGAAGACACCACCGGCGGCACCGCGCAGGCCCGGACCACCGGCGCCACGGCGACCGCGGTCAAGGCCGAGGTCGGGGTCAAGGCCGAGCCGGAGGTTTCGGCCGCGACCGAGACCGGGACCGACCGGCGCCCGAGCTTCGGGATCGCCATCGCGACGGTACTGCTGCCGGTGGTGCTCATGCTCGCCAAGGCGCTCGCCGACATCACGCTGGACAAGAAGAACGGGTTCCGGTCGTTCGTCGACTTCGTCGGCGACCCGCTTGTCGCGCTGCTGCTGGCCGTACTCGTCGCGATGTTCACATTCGGGTACCTGCGTGGATTCAGCCGGCAGAAGGTCAGCGACCTGATCGGGCTCAGCCTCGCGCCGATCGCCGCCATCGTCATGATCATCGGCGCCGGTGGCGGGTTCAAGCAGATCCTGGTGGCGATCGGCATCGGCGACGCGCTCGGCAAGGCGGCAGCCGCGAGTCACCTGTCCGCGATCGCGCTCGGCTGGCTGATCGCGGTCGGCATCCGGCTCGCGACCGGCTCGGCCACGGTCGCCACGGTCACCGCGGCCGGCCTGATGGCGCCGCTGCTGAGCCAGATGCACGACGTCAACCGGCCGCTGCTGGCACTGGCCATCGGCTCCGGGTCGCTGTTCCTGTCGCACGTCAACGACGCCGGGTTCTGGCTGGTCAAGGAGTACTTCGGGATGACCGTCGGGGAGACCTTCAAGACCTGGTCGGCGATGGAGACCATCATCTCGGTGGTCTCGTTCGTGTTCATCCTGCTACTCAGCCTGGTCGTCTAGCCGCCCGGTTGATCGGCACAACTTCCCGGAAGTTGTGGCCTCAGAACGGTGCTGAGGCCACAACTTCCGGGAAGTTGTGCCGATCTTTAGCTGACCTGGGATTCGAGCCAGTCGCACAGCGGCCGCGACGCGTGCAGGAACTCGACGATCCGCTTCTTCGCGGCCGCCGTGCCGAGCCAGGCCGCCACGGGCCACTGCTTCCAGGTGGTGAATCCCTTGTAGCGCAACAGATCCGCGCGTGGGTGATCCTTCGGGTACCCGCGCGGCACCGTCTTCAGCTCGTCATGGCCGCTGGCCTGGATCCCCTTGCGCTGGACCTCCGCGATCAGCGCCCGCAGTTCCTCGCCGGCCTTGTCGTCGGCGACCGCCTTGCGGTAGCGGTCGAGCTGGTCCGGCCCCATCATCCACATGCCCGCGCCGCAGCCCAGCCCATTCGCGGAGAGCTGGATGTATCCGCCGGAACTCAGCGTCGCGCCGATGTGCGTCTTGTACGGCGTCTTGTCGGCGCTGAACCGCACGTCCCGGTAGGGCCGGAAGATCTTGCCGGCGCCGAAGTCCGGCTCCAGGTCGGCGAGCAGGGCCTGCATCGGCGCGAGCACCTGATCGTCGTAGACGGCCTTGTGCGCCAACCAGTACGTCTTGGAGTTGTCGGCCTCCAGGCCCTCGTAGAACTCCAGAGCTTCGCTCGGCCATCCCCGAAACGCCACGAGCGGCAGTGTACCCACCTCGGCTACCGTCTGACCCCGTTTCGCAGCGCGATCGCCTTGAGGAAGATGTCGCCGATCTTCGCCGGGTCCTGCGCGATGAACGTGCCACCGCCGGCCGTGTCGGTGATGCGGCGCAGCTCGGCTTCGCTCACGTCGTTGCCGATGCCGATCGCGATCACCTCGATCGGGCGGGCCGGATCCATCGCCTGCTTCAACCCGTCGACGAGCTGGTCGAGGCTGAGTCCCTGCTGGTCGTCGTTCTTGCCGTCGGTCAGGATGACGACCGAGTTGACCCGGCTCGGATCCCACTCCGCCTGGACGGCCCGGTACGCGGCCAGCGTGGTGTCGTAGAGCCCGGTGTTCCCGTTGGGCTTCGGCTTGATCGAGTCGAGCTGGTGGAGCAGATCCTGGCGGTTGTCCGACAGCGGCCCGATCGGCACCAGCTGCCGGTAGTCGTTGGCGCCGTCGAGCTGGGTGGAGAACACCCACAACCCGGCCGCCCAGGTGTCGTCGAACAACGCCAGCCCGCGTAGCGCCGCCTCGATGGTCACCTGCTCGCGGGTGGCACCGCCAGCGGTCGGCACCGGGGTCAGCATCGACCCGGAAACGTCGACGACGGCGAGCAACCGGCCCGGCGAGGTCACGGCGGTCCAGGTCGACAGTACGGTGTCGATGGTCGCGGGATCGGGCGCGGCGGGCAGCACGGGCGCGAGCTCCGGGGCGCCCTTCGGGGTGGCGAAGCCCTTGCCCACGCCACCGTCGTCGGCGCGCAGGCCGGCGTCGGCGAGGCGCTTACGGTACTCGTCGCCGGCGAGGACACCCAGCACCGCGCGGGTCGCGTTGGCCTTCTCGATGCTGAGCCCGGGCAGCACGGTGAACGGGTAGTCCAGCGGCATCGGCGCCGGATCCAGGTACAGGGCCGCCAGCGGCACCGGAGGTTGGCGGCTGTTATAGGAGATGACCGCCTGCTCCGACAGCGGCGCGGCGCTGAGGCTCGAGGACACCGAAGAGATGTCGCCCGACCGCGGGAACCGGGCGAGCAGCTCGTCGCGCAGCGTCGACCGCCCGGTCGCGAGCGCGCGCAACGCGCCGATGGTGGCCTGCTGGCCGGCCTGGCCCTTGATCGAGTCGCCGACGGCGGCGAGGGCCAGCAGCCCGGACAGCCCGGCGGCGTCGCGGTGCGGCTCGACGATGCCGGTGCGCAGCCGGATGTCGGAGGTCAGCTTCGGGAAGAGGTCGCCCCAGCTCAGCTTCTTGCCCGGCCAGCCGAGGCTGGCGGCGGCCGGCTCCGGCATGGCCAGCACCACGGGACTGCGCGCGATGGACGGGGCGTCGTCGGGTACCCAATCAGGGCCTACGGCGCGCAACCGCTGCAACCACATGGACGAATCCGGGATCCAGAGGTCAGGGATCTTGATCTTGCCGTTGGCCTGGCCGACGCCGTTGAGGGCGGCCTGGTGCCGGCCGGCGATGGCGGCGGCGACGTCGGCCGAATCGGCCACCGTCACATCGACGGATACACACACCCCGTTGGCCCGCAGATCGGTGTTGGCCGCGTCGCCCACGGTCTCCTCGACCACCGGCGCGATCTCGGCCGCAGCGGCGACCGCCAGCCGGACCTGCTGCCCGCACAACGGCTTGGCGAGTAACCGGTAGGCGCCCCAGCTCCCGGCCAGGACGGCGAGCACGGCGAGGCCGGCGGCCACGGCGCTCAGCCCGCTCGCCGCGGGCACGGCGCGACTACGCCGGCGGCGCGGGGGGCGATGACGGCCGCCCATGATTACTCCGAGCTCCCATCCGGGGCGATGGCCACGATCCACCTCAGTGGAGACTTGTGCGGGGGCCACACTTCTTACAGGTAGGTACGTTAGCGCCCCGGGCTGAGTTCATCAGCGCCGCGGTGGCGGCAAATTTCCTTTGCGGGCAAAGGAATGCGCTCTGTCGCCGCGCGATCACCCACACGGTACTTACTGATTCGTACCGTCAACGATCGCTTTCCGTGTGTCAACGCGGGTCCCCCCGGGGATATAGGTAGTCCCCCTGATGCTCCGGAGGCCGGGTGCCTGCCACGGTAACTGGCGATGACCTCGACCTACCTGGTGGAACGCACCCTTCGGCACTCGGAGACCGGAGGGGTGTACGTGGCGCGCCACGAGCCGACCGGCCGCCGGGTGCTGCTCAAGGAGGCGCACGAGGCGGCGGAGTCGATCCGCCGGCTCTCCCGCGAGCGCACCACCCTGGACACGCTCGCCGACCTCGACTGCGTACCGAGGTTGGTGGAACACCGCGTCGACTGGGAACACCAGTGGCTGGCCCGCGAGTACGTGCCCGGCGCGACCCTGGCGGAGGCGGTGCTCGACCGGCATCCGCTCACCCGTGCCGGCGCGACCGGGGCGGACCTCGACCGGTACGCCGCCTGGGCGACGGACGTCCTGTCCAAGGTCGAGGAGGCGCTCGCTCAGGTGTGGGCGCGCGGGGTACGGCTCGCCGAGGTCGACCCGCGTTCGGTGGTACTGCGCCCGGACGGCCGGGTGGCGTTGGTGAACCTGGCCCGCGACGACGGCTGGGGAGACCGGCACTCACTCAGGTCACTGCGCCTGTGGGTCTTCTTTCCATTGACCTGACCTGAACTCCGGTGAATCTGTCGGACCCTGCCGGTACGTTCACCGGCATGGCAGACGCGATCGTGGCAGAAGGGCTGGTCAAGACCTACGGGTCGGTGCGGGCTCTCGACCATCTCGACCTCCGGGTGCCCGAGGGCACGGTGCTCGGGCTGCTCGGGCCCAACGGCGCCGGCAAGACCACCTGCGTGCGCATCCTGGCCACACTGTTGCGGCCCGACGAGGGCCGGGTGACCGTCGGCGGCGTCGACGTGCTGGCCCATCCCCACCAGGTCCGTCAGATCATCGGCCTGTCCGGGCAGTTTGCGGCGGTCGACGAGAATCTCACCGGCTTCGAGAACCTGGAGATGATCGGCCGGCTCTACCAGTTGGGCAAGTCGACCGCCGGGCAGCGGGCACGCGAGTTGCTGGAGCGGTTCGAGCTGGCCGACGCGGCCGACCGCACGGTGAAGACCTACTCCGGTGGCATGCGCCGGCGGCTCGACCTCGCCGGAGCGCTGATCACCACGCCACCGATCATCTTCCTGGACGAGCCGACCACCGGGCTCGACCCGCGTAGCCGGCTCGGCATGTGGGATGTCATCAACGAGCGGGTCCGGTCCGGCTCGACGCTGCTGCTCACCACGCAGTACCTGGAGGAGGCCGACCGGCTCGCCGACGAGATCCTCGTGATCGACCATGGCAAGGCGATCGCGACCGGCACGTCGAGCGACCTCAAGCGCCAGGTGGGCGGCGAGTGGCTGGAGATCACGCTGGCCACCGACAGCGACCTGGAGGCCGCGCGCACCGCACTGGAGAAGGTGTGCGGCGAGTCGCCGACGATCGACCCGCAGGCCCGCCACGCCAGCGTTCCGGTCAGCGGCGGCACCCGGGCGCTGATGGAGGTGGTCCGGCTGCTCGACGCCGCGGCCGTCGAGCCACTCGACATCGGCGTCCGCCGGGCCACCCTCGACGACGTGTTCCTCAAGCTCACCGGTGCGGCCGCGATGGAAGAAACGGGAGAAGACGAGGATCAGACGGCGCAGACCGGCAAGCGGTCGCGCCGCGAGCGGAAGGCAGTTACCTCATGAGTCTCGTGCTGGGGGCGGCGCACGACGGCTGGGTCGTGACGAAACGAAACCTGCTCAAGATCAAACGGATTCCAGATCTGCTGATCTTCTCGACGATCCAGCCGATCATGTTCGTGCTGCTTTTCGCGTACGTGTTCGGCGGCGCCATCAAGGTTCCCGGGGTGAACTACAAGGAATACCTGATGGCCGGCATCTTCACGCAGACCGTCGCGTTCGGCTCGGCGCTCACCGCCGTCGGCCTCGCCGACGACCTCACCAAGGGCATCGTCGACCGGTTCCGGTCGCTGCCGATGTCGCGGGCCGCCGTGCTGATCGGCCGGACGACGTCCGACCTGCTCAACAACCTGCTGGTCGTGGTCGTCATGGGGCTGTGTGGCGTGCTGGTCGGCTGGCGGATCCACACCGGCCTGCTCCACGGGCTCGCCGGGTTCGGCGTGCTGTTCCTGTTCGGATACGCGATGAGCTGGATCTCCGCGGTCATCGGGCTGTCCGTGCGCAGCGTCGAGGTGGCGCAGTCGGCCGGCTTCATCTGGCTGTTCCCGGTGACATTCCTGTCCAACGCGTTCATTCCGACCGACACGCTGCCGCACTGGCTGCGACCGGTCGCCGACTGGAATCCGATCAGCTCGATCGTGCTGGGCCTGCGCGACCTGTGGGGCAACTCGGCGGCCGGGCTCGCCCGGGGAAGCGGCTTCCCGGTGCACCATCCGGTCCTGTTGGCGTTGATGTGGTCGGTGGGCATCCTGGTGGTCTTCTTCCCGCTGGCGATCACCAAGTACCGGCGCGTCTCCACCCGGTGAGGCGCGACTGCCGGGAACCGTTGCTCGCCGCGCGGATGCGGGCGCAGGGCCTCAGCTCGCGTCCACATCGGACGGTGGACGCCGTGGCCGCGTGCAGCGCCGGGTTGCAGGCGCAGGACACGGCGGCGACCCGGCTCGCTGTCCGGGCCCGGTCGGCGACACTGACCGCCGCGGCCGTGCGCGAGGCGTGCGGCGAGCAACGGTCGGTCGTGCGTACCTGGTTGATGCGCGGCACGTTGCACCTCGTCGCCGCCACGGATGTCCGGTGGATGCTGAGCCTGTTCGGGGCGCGCAACATCGCCGGTGGCACGCGCCGGCGTGCGCAACTCGGGCTGGACGACGAGACCTGCGCCAGGGCGCTGGCCACGATCCCTGCGGTCCTGGGCGCGGAGAGCCCGCTCAGCCGGTCCGACCTGGTCGACCGGCTGGTGCGCCGGGGTGTCCCGGTCGACCCGCGCGGGCAGGCACCGGCACACCTGGTCGGATACGCGGCGGCACGTGGAGTGCTGTGCCGTGGCCCGGACCTCGATCGGGACGAGCCCGGATACGTGCTGCTCGACGACTGGGTGCCCGCCACCCCGGAGCTGGACGCCGAGGCGGCGCTGGCCGAGCTGACCCGCCGGTACCTCGGTGCCTTCGGGCCGGCCGGCTCGGCTGACCTGGCGGCCTGGTCCGGTCTGCCGGCGGGCACGGCCAGACGGGGCTTCGCGCTCGTCGCGGACGAGCTGGCCGAGTCCGGTCCGGGCGAGTACGTGCTGGCCGGCGCGGGTGCGTCCGACCCCGCGAGCGGTCCCGCCATCCGGCTGCTCGGGGCGTTCGACACCTACCTGCTCGGGTACCGGGATCGCGAGCTGGCGCTGCCGGCCCGGTTCGCGAAACGGATCCAGGCCGGTGGCGGCATCATCCACCCCGCCGTGCTGGTCGACGGCCGCGTCGTGGGCACGTGGCGGCTCCGGCGCGCTGGCGACAAACGTCCGGCGCGGGCGGCGGTCGAGCCGTTCGAGCCGCTCGACCGGGCGGTGACCGGGCCGCTCGAAGCGGAGGTGGCCGACATCGGTCGCTTCCTCGACCTCGCCGTGATCTTGGAAAGTTGAGGGTGTCATGGCACCGTGAACTCTCCAAGATCATTGGGACGGGAGCGCTCGGCCCACCAGGCCGCGACCTGGGTACGCGAGCGCAGGTCGAGCTTGGCCCGCACGTTGTCCAGGTGTGCCTCGACGGTCCGTTCCGCGATGCCGAGCCGGCTGGCGAGCTGCCGGTTCGACAGCCCGGCGGCCACCAGCTCGGCGACCTCCGCCTCGCGCCGGGTCAGCGGACCGGGGCCGGGGTCGGTTTCCAGCGCGTACGCGATGATCTGTTCGGTGGTGAACGCCTCCCCCGCGACGGTCGCCCGGCGGGCCGCCGCCGCGCCGAGGTCCGCGCGGACCCGGGCCACCGCCTCGTCGAGCAGCGCTGACCAGGGCCCCTTCGGCTTGGTGCCGGACGCCCTCCGTAGGGCCGCCGTGGCACCGGCGAGCCGTAGCGCGCGCTCCGGCCGACCGCGCCGGGCCGCCACGATGGCCAGACCCTCGATCACGTTGACCTTGCGGGAAGGGTGCGCGGTGGCAACCTGAACCGCCTCCCGGAAGTACGCCTCGGCCGCATCCAGGTCGTGCTGTTCCAGGGCCAGCAGACCGGCGGTGTGCAGCACGGCCACCCGTAGCCACGGCTCGCCCCGGGTACGCGCGATCGGCAGGCATTCGGCCAGCAGCGCGGCGGCCTCGTCGAGGTGACCCGCGTGCAGGGCGGTGAACGCCACGTTGTGCACGCACACCGCGTACTCCAGTGGCTGGGCCGCCGGGCGCGCCAGCTCCTGGGCGCGCCGGGCGTGCGACAGCGCCCCGGCGGTGTCGCCCTGCGCCAGCCGGGCACCGGCCAGCACGCTGACGGCGCGGGCCAGCGACAGCCGGCGGCCGGCGACCGTGTCCAACCGGATCGCTTCCTCGGCCAGCGCCTCGGCCTCCCCGAAGTCCCCGGCGTCCGTGGCGAGCAGGACGGCCTGCGCGAGCGCGGTACTGCGGTACGGCGGGTCGCAACCGGCCACTCCGGCCGCGAGGGCTTCGCGCAGCAGGGCCCGCCCGCGTTCGAGGTACCCGCGCTCGCGCCAGCACCGGGCCAACGCCGCCGACAGCAACAGATCGCGCCCGGACCACTCGAGCGCGGCGGCGATGGTGTCGCGCTCCGCGTCGAGCGGCCCGAGCACGTCGACGGTCGGGATCAGCCGCTCCGCCAGCGGCGTGGCGATCGCCACCAGCCAGTCCACCAGCCGCCGCCGGGTGGCGGCCAGCTCGCCGGCCGCGGTCAGCCGCTCGTGCGCGTACAGCCGGATCGACTCCAACTGGCGAAACCGCCCCGCCTCGGCGGTGACGGCCAGCAGTGACTTGGCGGCGAGGCTGTCGACCAGGTCGACGATCGCGGTCTCCGGTACGTCGCAGACCGCGGCGGCCGCGGCCAACCCGAAGCCGCCCGCGAGCACCGACAGCCGCCGGAACGCGGCGCGCTCGGCGTCGTCGAGCAGGTCGTAGCTCCACTCGACGGCGGCGCGCAGGTCGCGGTGCCGGTCGGCGACCGTACGCGGGCCGGCGGTGAGCAGCCGGAACCGGTCGTCGAGCCGGTGCAGGATGTCGGTCACGGGAAGCATGCGTACCCGCCGGGCGGCCAGCTCGATCGCGAGCGCGTTGCCGTCGAGCCGCTCGCAGATCCCGGCGACCGCCACCCGGTCGGCGCCGGTGAGCCGGAAGCCGCGACGGGCGGTGCCGGCCCGCTCGGCGAACAGCTCGACCGCGTCGGACGGCGCCAGCGCGCCCACCCGGACGACCGTCTCGCCGGGCACGTCCAGGACCTCCCGGCTGGTCGCCAGCACGGTCAGCTCGGGGCACCGGTCCAGCAACGACACGACGAGCCGCGCACAGGCGTCCACCAGGTGCTCGCAGTTGTCCAGTACCAGAAGGGTTTTCTGCCCTGAGAGCGCGTCGGCGACGGTGTCCGGCAGCGGCCGCCCCCGCTGCTCGCTGACCCGGAGCGCGGCGGCGACCGACTGGGTGAGCAGCGCCGGGTCGGTGACCGCGGCCAGCTCGACCAGCCAGGCACCGCCGGGAAAGCGTTCGCCGGCCCGGGCGGCGAACTCGGTCGCCAGCCGGGTCTTGCCCGCGCCGCCGGGGCCGTGCAGCGTGACGAGGCGCGCCCGGAGCCGGGTGAGCGCGGCCAACTCGGCGTCGCGGCCGACGAGCCGGTCCAGCGCCGCCGGCAGGTTGCCGCTCACGCGCGGACCCCTTGCCGATCTAGGACGAATGGTGGGCGCTTTGCCCGGCTCATTCCACCATTCGTCCTAGATCGACGAACACTCGGCGCGCGGCCGCTCATGGGCCGGGGTGTTCGGCGGCCCAGGCCGCGATCTGTGCCCGGGAGCGCGCCCCGATCCGGGTCCGCACGTCGCGCAGTACCGTCTCCACGGCACGCTCGGTGAGCCGCAGCCGGGTCGCGATCTGCCGGTTGGTCAGCCCCTCGGCGACCAGCCGCACCAGGTGCAGCTCGCGGTCGGCCAGGACGGGACGCTCGTCGCCCAGCACGTCGTGGATCGCGTACCGGACCGCCTCGGGCGCGGTCAGCCGGGCGCCGTCCCGCTCCGCGGCGGTGGCGGGATTGGCCGCGAGCCCGGCGGGATTGCCCGCGAGCCCGGCGGGATTGGCCGCGAGCCCGGCGGGATTGCCCGCGAGCCCGGCGGGATTGCCCGCGAGCCCGGCGGGATTGCCCGCGAGCGCGGCGGGATTGCCCGCGAGCCCGGCGGGATTGGCCGCGAGCCCGGCGGGATTGCCCGCGAGCCCGGCGGGATTGGCCGCGAGAGCGGCCCGGGCGGCGGCGACCGCTTCGGCGCGCTGCTGTTCGGCGCCGGCTTCCCGGCCGAGTTGCCGATCCTTGCGTACGACGTTCGCCGCCGCGTCGAGCCGCAACGCTCGTACCGGCTGGCCACGTCGGGCGGCCACCACGGCGAGCCCGTCGAACATGTCGACCGCGATGATCGGCAGCCCCTCGGCCTCGGTGACCGTCGCGTAGCGTTCCAGCGCCTCGCGGAAATGCGCGTCGGCAGTGTCGACGTCGCCCCGGGACAGCGCGAGCAGGCCGGCGGAGTGCAGCCACTCGGCCGGCATCGGGTACGGCGAGTTGTCGCGGTACAGCGGAAGGCACTGCTCCATGAGGTCGCCGGCCAGGTCCGGGTGACCGGCCTGGAGCAGATGGTACGCCTGGTTGTGCAGGCACACCGCGCGGTCGAGCGGGTGTGCCAGCCGGGGCACCATGGCCAGTACCCGTTGCGACGCCTGGTACGCCTCGTCCTGCCGGCCGGCGGCGACGTGGACCGAGGCGAGCGTGTCGAGCGCTTTGGCCAGCCGTACCGGGTGCCCCTCCGCCTCCTCCCGGCGCACCGACTCCTCGGCCTGCGCCAGCGCACCGGCATAGTCGCCGAGGGCCATCACCAGGCGGGCGGCCTGCATCAGCGCCGCCGCCCGGCCGGGGTGCGCCGGCCCGGCCGCGTCGAGGGCCGAGCGCAGCACCGCCCACCCGTCGGAGACGTACCCGTGCTGGCGCCAGCACCGGCCCAGCGCGGTCGCGAGCGGCAGGTGTCGCGGGTCGTCGCGGCGGGCCGCCCATTCCGTGGTGGCGAGCAGGTTGGCCCGTTCGACGTCGAGCGGCTGCAACTCCTCGTAGCTGTGCAGCATGCCGTCACCGACGATCGGTTCGGCGAGCCCCAGCAGGTACCCGGCCAGCCGGTCGAAGACCAGATCCTCCTCGGTGAGCTGGTCGCGACCGTACAGCCGGATCGATTCGAGCTGCCGGAACCGGCCGTCGCCGTTGGGCACGATCAGCGACCTGGCCTCCAGGCCGGACAGCAGATCCAGCATGTCGTCGGCGGGCGCCTGCTCGTCCGCGCTCACCGCGGTGGCGGTGGTCAGCCCGAACCCGCCGACGAGCACCGACAGCCGGCGGAACACCACCTGCTCGGCCGGCGTGAGCAGGTCGTAGCTCCACTCGATGGTGGCGCGCAGATCGCGGTGCCGGTCGGCGGCGGTGCGCGGGCCGGCGGTGAGCAGCTGGAACCGGTCGGCCAGCCGGGCGCGGATCTCCCCCACCGGGAACAACCGGGTACGCCTCGCGGCCAGCTCGATCGCCAGCGGGATCCCGTCGAGGTGGGTGCAGATCGCCGCCACGTGTGCCGCGTTGTCATCGGTCAACGCGAAGTCGGGTGCGCTGGCGCTGGCCCGCTCGACGAACAGCCGTACCGCGTCGGATGTCATCAGGTGGGCGGCGCCCGGCCGGCCCGCCCGGGGCGGCAACGACAGCTCGGCCACCCTGTACACCACCTCGCCGGGGACGTCGAGGGATTCGCGGCTGGTCACCAGTACCCGAAGATCCGGGCAGCGACGCAGCAACCGTTCGGCGAGCCGGGCCGCGGGTGCGACCAGATGCTCGCAGTTGTCCAGGACGAGCAGGGCCTCTTGCGGGTGCAACGCGTCGACCAGGGTGTCCAGCATCGGCCGGCCGACCTCCTCGCGGACGCCCAGCCGGTCGGCCACCGCGTGCGCGAGCAGCCCCGGGTCGGTGACCGACGCCAGCTCGACCAGCCAGGCGCCGTCCGGGAAGCGGGCCCGGATGCGGGTCGCGAGCTCGATGGCGAGCCGCGTCTTGCCCGCGCCGCCGGGTCCGAGCAGGGTGACGAGACGGTACCGGTGAAGCAGCGTGTCCAGGTCGGCGAGATCGCGGTCGCGCCCGACGAAGCTGTCGAGCGGGGCGGGTAGCGAGGATCGGGGCGGGGTCGTTCGCGGTGGCCGGCTCGTCGCCGGCGCCGGCGGCGTCTGGTCCGCCTGGTCCGCCTGGTCCGCCTGGTCCGCCTGGTCCGGCCTGGTCCGCCTGGTCCGGCTGGTCCGCCGCGGCCCGTTGGCGGTAGGCGCGCTGGCGGCAGGCGCTCGAACAGTACCGGGCGGGCCGGCCGGTCCGGCTCTGCCCACGCGCGACGCTGCTCAGGTCCGCCCCGCAGACCTCGCACCGCTCCCCCGCGGCCGGCATCCACGACCACCTACTTCTCGTAGCCGGTCGACCACTCGCCGGCTGCCCCCCTTCGTATACCGGCAAGCGGAAAGGGCGGCAAGGGCCCCGATCATATGGTGACCGTCGTGGAGTTGCGTAACGCGTTACGAAACGAAGATCGGCACAACTTCCCGGAAGTTGTTGCCTCAGCGGGTACCTGAGGCCACAACTTGCCGGAAGTTGTGCCGATCGTGCGAGGCCGGGCGCCTAGATGGCGTCGGCGACGGTGAGGCCCTGCTTCTCCAGCGTCTGCCGGAGCGCCCGCAGGGCGTAGTAGGTACGCGACTTGACCGTGCCGGCCGGCACCCCGAGCAGCCGGGCCGACTCGTCGATGGTGTTGCCGCGGTAGTACACCTCCACGAGTACCTCCCGGTGCGCCGGTGACAGCGCGCCGAGTGCCTCCGACACCACCAGCGCCGACAGTTTCCGTTCACTCTCGTCTATCTCGGAGATCCGGTCCGGAGTGTCGCCGCCGATCTCTGCCGGCCGGCTGGTGCGCTGCCGGTACCGGTCGATGACGAGCCGCCGGGCCACCTTCAGCAGCCACGGACGGAACGACTCGCCGTCCTGGTCGAGCCGGTCCGCGTGCCGCCAGGCCCGGACCGCGGTCTCCTGTACCACGTCCTCGGCGCTCTGCCGGTCGCCTTCGAGCAGTGCGGTCACGTACCCGCGGAGCGCGGCCGCGTGGTGGTCGTACAGCCGCTGTACCAGCTGTTCTCCGCGCCCGGTGAGCGGTGCTGTCGCGCACATCGTCATTTCTGTCTGCCCCTTGTCCCGTGTTCGCCCTTGTTCGTTCCCGGTACCGAGACTGCTGGGCTGACCAGGGGCGGGGCATCGGGAGAAGCCACCCGGTCGTTACGTGACGCCGGTGCGTGACGAAACCCGGCGTTGATCGGACGTTGATCGGCAATTGATCGGCACAACTTCCCGGAAGTTGTGGCCTCCGCAGGCGCCTGAGGCCACAACTTCCGGGAAGTTGTGCCGATCTTGGGCGCCCGGCCGGGTAGCCTCGGGCGCATGGGTACTGCGGGAGGGGCGGCGGCATGAGCGTCAGGGTCGGCATTGTCGGTGCCACCGGCCAGGTCGGCAGCGTGATGCGGCGGGTACTGGCGGAGCGCCGCTTCCCGCTCGACGAGCTACGCCTGTTCGCGTCCGCCCGGTCGGCCGGTCGTACGCTGCCGTGGCAGGACGGCCAGGTCACCGTCGAGGACGCGGCGACCGCCGACTACTCGGGCCTGGACATCGTGCTGTTCTCGGCCGGCAAGGCGACCGCCAGGGAGCTGGCGCCCCGGGTCGCGGCCGCCGGCGCGGTGGTGATCGACAACTCGTCGGCCTGGCGGATGGATCCCGACGTGCCGCTGGTGGTGGCCGAAGTCAACCCGCACGCCGTGGCGCGCCGGCCGAAGGGCATCATCGCCAACCCGAACTGCACGACCATGGCGGCGATGCCGGTGCTCCGCCCGCTGCACGACGAGGCCGAGCTGGTCAGCCTGGTCGCGGCGACGTACCAGGCGGTGTCGGGTGCGGGCCTCGCCGGCGTGGCGGAGCTGGACGAGCAGGCCCGCAAGGTCGCCGACCGGGCCAGCGAGCTGACCTTCGACGGTACGGCGGTGCAGTACCCCAGCCCGCGGGTGTTCGCGCAGCCCATCGCGTACAACGTCCTCCCGCTCGCCGGGTCCATTGTGGACGACGGGTCCGGGGAGACCGACGAGGAGCAGAAACTCCGCAACGAGAGCCGCAAGATCCTGGAGATCCCGGGACTGAAGGTGTCCGGGACCTGCGTGCGGGTACCCGTCTTCACCGGTCACTCGCTCCAGCTGCACGCCAGGTTCGCCCGGCCGGTCAGCCCGGCCCGGGCCAGTGAGTTGCTCGCCGACGCGCCCGGCGTGGCCCTGTCGGACGTGCCGACGCCGTTGCAGGCGGCCGGCCAGGACCCGACGTACGTCGGGCGGATCCGCGCCGACGAGACGGTCGAGCACGGGCTGGCGCTGTTCTGCTCGAACGACAACCTGCGCAAGGGCGCCGCGCTCAACGCGGTACAGATCGCCGAACTGGTGGCCGCCGAGCGCTGAGCCCGCCGGTCACGCGTCCCGCAGCCGGAACGCGACCGCCCCCAGCAGGAGCGCCCCGCCCGCGTACCCGGCGAGCACGCCCAGCCCGTGCCACGGCTGGATCGGCAGCCTCTCCAGGTGCCGGGTGGCCTGCACCGCCAGCCCGGCCGTCATCGGCGTGTACCGGTAGATCCGGTCGTGCCAGCGCATGTTGGTCACGAACTGGGCGACGATCGGAGCCACGTACAGCAGCGCCAGCACGGTCGTGATCGCCCCGGCGGTGTGCCGCACCAGCGCCCCGATACCCAGGCTCAGCAGGGCGACCAGCCCCAGGTACAGCACCGTGCCGAGGTACGCCCGCCGGGTCGGCTCGTCCACAAGTGACAGCGCCGGGTACCCGCGCACCGGCAGGCCCCGGCCGGCGACCAGCGAGCCCAGCACGGTGAGCAGGCCCACGCCGAGCACGGTGCCGGTGACCACGACCGCCTTGGCCGCGACGACGGCCAGCCGGCGCGGCGCCGCCGCCAGCGTCGTCCGGATCATCATCGTGTCGTACTCGGCGGTCATCGCCAGCGCGGCGACCGCCACGACCGCGAGCTGACCGAGGGTACACCCCGGACAGGCTCAGCCTGGGCAGGTCCTGGTCGCACCGCGCGCCGCAGTGGGTGGCGCCGAGGCTCCAGAGCACCAGAGCGCCGACCGCGACGGTGAGCGCCACCAATGCGACGAAAGACCATACGGTACTGGGGACCGTGCGCAGCTTGGTCCACTCCATCCGCAGAACCCGAACCATCCCACCCTCCTTGATCGGCACAACTTCCCGGAAGTTGTTGCCTCAGGCGGGTGCTGAGGCAACAACTTCCGGGAAGTTGTGCCGATCAATCGCGAGCTCGCCGGGACCGGGTGGCGACGATGGTCGACGCGACCAGCACCGCCGCCACAAGCGCGGTGAGTTCGACCGGAACAGGCGTGAACGGGGTCAGGAGCACCAGGACCACGGCGGCCGGGAACGCCCGCACGACCGGTCCGCCCAGGTGCGGGCGGACGTGCAGCGCCCAGACGCTGATCAGGAAGACCGCGACCGGAGCGGCGACCGCGTACCCGGCGGCGACGGCGGACAGGTGGGCGGCGTGCCGGACATGGTCGACCGACACGGCCAGGCCGGCACCGACCGCGGCGGCCGACGAGAAGATCAGATAGTGCCCGTACCCCCAGACGTACGCGGTCTGCTGCGAGGTGAGCAGGTCGCCCGCGGACCGGTCGAAGTACAGCCACCACATCGAGAACACGATGACCAGCCCGGCGACCGCGAGAGACAGCAACGCGGTGCCGGCGTCCCCGGCGTCCAGCGCCGACTGGAACGCGACCGTCGCCGCCAGTACCGACTCGCCGAGCACGATGAGCGTGAACAGCCCGTACCGTTCGGCGATGTGGTCCGGGTGCCACGGGGTAGTGCCGGCGCGCTCGGCCCAGACCGGCACCAGCAGCTCGGCGACCACCAGTACCGCGAACCCGGCCAGCGCCAGGGAGTCCGGCAGGAACAGGCGGACCAACCAGCCGACCTGGACCACCGCGACACCGGCCGCGTAGCGCAGCGCGCACGGGCGGTGTGACGGGTCGGTCGCCGCGGCCCGCAGCCACTGGCCGACGGTGGCCAGCCGCATTACCACGTACCCGAGGGTGATGATCCCGTAGTCGGCGCTGTCGAAGGCCCGGGGCACCCCGGCGGCGAGGATCAGCGCCCCGGTGATCTGCACCAGCGTGGCCAGCCGGTACGGCCCGTCGTCGGTGTCGTACGCGGACGCGAACCAGGTGAAGTTCATCCAGGCCCACCAGATCGCGAAGAACACCATCGCGTAGCTGAGCACGCCGTGGCCCAGGTGTCCCTCCGACACGTCGTGGTGCAACCGGGCGGCGGCCTGGGCCACCGCGACCACGAAACAGAGGTCGAAGAACAGCTCCAACGGGGTCGAGGCCCGGTGCGCCTCGTCGACGCGGCGCGGCGCCATCGGCCGGTACCACGCGATCCTCGGCGTCTCGGGCACGCCGGCAGCCTAACTTGCGAGAGCCTGGGCCAGCGCTGCTCCGAGGCCCGCCGCACCGAGCCCGGCCACGATGCTCGCCACCACGTTGAGCGTGGCGAACAGCCGGGCGCGCTGGTGCAGGAGCCGCACTGTCTCGTACCCGAAGGTCGAGTACGTGGTGAGCGCGCCGCACAGGCCGGTGCCGAGCGCGGCCAGCACCGGGGCCGGGGTGTGCAGGCCGGCGGCGGCGAGCAGGCCGAGCAGGAACGAGCCGGCGACGTTGACGGCGAAGGTACCCCACGGGAACAGCGAGTCGTGGCGCGCCTGGACCGCGCGGTCGACCAGGTACCGCAGCGGCGCGCCGACCGCCGCCCCGATCGCGACCAGCAGGACGTTCACGCCGGCCGGCCCACGTACCGGATCACCTCGACCGGGTCGATGATGACCAGACCCTCGGTGACCAGCTCGTCGAGTTGCGGCAGGAAGGCGCGGATCCGCTCCTCGGCGTCCACGATGACGACCGCCACCGGCAGGTCCTCGGACAGCGACAGCAGCCGGCTGGTGTGGATCCGCGACGAGGCGCCGTACCCTTCGATGCCGCGCAGGACGCTCGCCCCGGCGAGGCCGGCGCGGTGCGCCCGGTGCACGATCTCGGTGTACAGCGGCTTGTGGTGCCACTGGTCGTCCTCGCCGACGAAGACGGTCAGCCGCAGCGCGGAGCCCTGGAGTTTCATCATGTCCCCTATCTCCGGGTGACCCAGTGGGTCGCCGCCATCCCGAGCTGCACCGCGACGAGCGCGGCCAGCAGGGTACCCACCAGGTACGCCAGCGCGGTCCGGGCGGCCCCCGCGGCGAGCAGGTGCTGCACGTCGACCATGTACGTGGAGAACGTCGTGTACCCGCCCAGCAGGCCGGTGCCGAGGAACGGGCGTAGCAGCCGGTGCCCCGGCCACACGTCGGTGACCAGCACCATCAGTACCCCGATGAGCAGGCAGCCGGACACGTTGATCGCGAACGTGGCCCACGGGAACCCGCCCGACCGGTGCGGGACGGCGAGCCCGATCCCGTACCGGGCCAGCGCGCCGAGCACCCCGCCGACCGCGACGACGCCGAGGACCGCCCACGGCGGGCGGTGCCTGGTGCGGCGGTCGGTCGCGAACGGCGAGCTGGTGATCTCGGCGCTGGTGATCTCGGCGCTGACGGGCGACTCGGACATGCGCACACTCCTACCAGTAGTGCTGGTAGGGACCGTTGGCGGACTGGCGCGGTTTTCGGCAGGCCCGGGGTTTGCGGGCGCAGCCGGGCGGCGGGCCCCACCGCCGCTCATGGTCACGTTAGCACTCAGCTCCGCTCCCGCCCGGCCGGAACCGGCTCGCCGCTGGTCACCTGTGACGCCGGGCGTGCCCGCCGGGCCTGGCGGGCGCGGGCCCACAGGTTCAGCCCCTCGACGAAGACCGAGAACGCGATCGGCCCGTACACGTACCCCTTCGGGATGTGGAAGCCGAAGCCGTCCGCGATCAGGCTGCCCCCGATCAGCAGCAGGAACGACAGCGCCAGCATCTTCACCGTCGGGTGCCGGTTGATGAACTCGCTGATCGACCCGGCCAGCACCATCATCAGCGCGATCGCGATCACGACGGCGGCGATCATCACCCAGACCTGGTCGACCATGCCCACGGCGGTGATCACCGAGTCGAGCGAGAACACCACGTCCAGCGCCACGATCTGCGCGATCACCGAGCCGAACGCCGCTGCCGGGCGCCCGCCCCGGGCCGTGTCCTCGTCGTGGCCCTCGACCCGGTGGTGGATCTCGTACGTCGCCTTCACCACCAGGAACAGGCCGCCGACGACGAGGATGAGGTCCCGGCCGGAGATCTGGTGGCCGGCCAGCGTGAACAGGGGCGCGGTGAGGCCGATCACCCAGGACAGCCCGAGCAGCAGCAGGACGCGGGTGATCAGCGCCAGTGACAGCCCGATGAGCCGGGCGCGCGGCTGCTGCGCGGTCGGCAGCCGGCCGGACAGGATCGAGATGAAGACGATGTTGTCGATGCCGAGCACGATCTCGAGCAGCAACAGGGTGGCGAACGCGATCCAGATGTCCGCGCTCGTGAGCAGTTCCATGGGTCGCCTTTCTGGCGCAGCGGCGTGTTCCCGGCCGCGCGGCGGTGAAATGGGAGGCCGTGGATGGAAAAGTCAGCGGTGCCGGGCTAGGCCGGCGGTGCGCGCGCGTGCGCGAGTAGCCGCGCACCGGCGGGCGGCCGGCCGAACGCGGCCGGGCCGACGATCCCGAGCGAAAGCAGTACCGCCGTCACCGCGGCGGTCGGCGCCAGCACGTCCAGCGTGGTCGCGCCGATCTTGGCGAGGTGGGTGGCCACGGGCTTCACGACCGGCGTCAGATGCCGGTGGTTCTGGCTCCGGTGGTTCGTGTTGGTGACCGTAGGTGCTGCCGATCCGGCAGCAGAGCAAAGCAGAGCCGAGAGGGCCAGGGCGACGAGCAGGCCCATCGCCGTCAGCCGCTTGCGCTCCGCGTTCGCCATCTTCACGCCAGGGTACCTGCCCCCGTCTCGCCGCCCGCCCCTCGCCCGTCTTCGCCGGCGGCTGGTCAGTCCTCCGACACCGAGAGGACGATCTTGCCTCGGGTGTGGGCCTGCTCGACCAGCCGGTGCGCGGCCGACGCGTCGTCGAGGTCGAATCGGGTCGATACGACGAGCGCGACCCCGCCGTCGTCGAGCGCCGGTGCCAGCCGGATCAGCCGGCGCCCGTCCCGCGGGCCGTCGTAGTGCTGTACCCGTACCCGACCGTCGTCCGGAAAGTCCCCGCCGTACGCGGGTGTCGCCACCAGGCCGCCGTCGCGGGTCGCGGTGGCGGCGCCGGCCGTGGTCGCCGACACGCAGGACAGCGCCGAGTCGACCCCACCGGCGCTCATGTCCCGTACCAGCCGGGGCCAGTCCGGGTCGTTGTGGTCGACCACCTGTCCGACCCCGAGCTTGTGGACGAAGTCGTGATGGTCCCGGGAGGCCGTGGCGATCACCCGCGCGCCGGCGCGCACCGCGAGCTGGGCGGCCAGGTGGCCGAGTCCCCCGGCGGCGGCCGTGACCAGCACGGTCTGCCCCGCGCGGACCGCCAGGACGTCGCGCACACCAGCGTCGGCGGTCAGCAGGTTGACCGGCGCGGCACCGGCCTCGGCCAGCGACAGCGCCTCCGGAACCGGGGCCAGCAGCTCGGCCGGGCAGGCCATGTACTCGCCGTACCCGCCGGTCAGGCCGATGTACCCGTAGACCGGCTCGCCGTCGTGGAACCCGGCCTCGTCACCGGTCCGGCCGACGACTGTGCCGGCGCACTCGAAGCCCGGCACGAACGGCAGGTTGCGGCCCAGCAGCCCCCGGCGCTTCGCCACGTCCCATGGCCCGACCCCCGCGGAGACCACGCGCACGAGCACCTCACCCGGCCCGGGCTGCGGCAACGGCACGTCCTGCAACCGCAGGACCTCCGGGCCGCCGAACTCCTCCACGACAATCGCGCGCATCCTGCCTCCCGGGCTGACGGTGGTCCGTTCAGGGACGTGGGTGCCTACTGCACGTAGCCTGCCATCGCACGCCGGGAGAGGCCAGGCGAACCGAGCAAAGGTGATCAGCCGCTCGCCAGGTGGAGGTCGGACCACTGCCGCCGGGCCGGGGCCGCCGCGCGCCAGGCGTCGAGCAGGGCGCGCGCCCGGTGCTCCGGGGCGCCGATCAGCACCGTGTGCCGCCCGGCCGGTGGGTGCCGGTCCAGCGGTTGGGCGTCCCCGCCTCGAAGCGCATCACCGTCCGGCTGACCGCCGACCAGTTCCGCGCCCAGGTCGCGGTCGGTGAACGAGTCGAGCAACGCCTCCAGGTCGCCGCTCGTCGACCCGGTCACCGTCGCCGCGAGGGTCGCCACCTCCGACGGCGTGAACAGGGCGATCTCGTCGAAGACCGGGTGCCGCTGGCCGTCCGCGTACCGCTCGCCGCCCGGTGCCCCGTCGTGCAGCACCACCTCACCGAACCGGCGCGCCGGGTCGAACGGCACGCTGACCACCCGCGCCCGGGTCGGGCACAGCCGCCTGGCCCAGACCACCTCGGCGCCGGCACGGGTCTCGATCCGCAGGCAGGCCACCCCGAGGTCCTCGACGATCTCACCCTCGCCGGGCGGCAGCGGCAGACCGTACCCGATCCAGGCGTCCCGGGCGGTTTCCCAGTCGCGGAGCACCGTCGCCGCGATGCCGAGGTTCCAGTACGCCGGGTCCCGGTTGTCGCGCGGCGCCCGGCGGGCCGCCTCCCGGCCCAGCTCATAGGCCTTCGGCCAGTTGCGGAGGAATTTGTACGCGAGCGCGGCGTCGAACCAGTACCCCTGGCCGCGCGGACCGTCCGGATCCCGGCGCGCCACCGCTTCGAGAAGCTCGGCGGCGCGCCTCCAGTCCTTGACCTCCCAGGCGGCGTATGCCGCCCGCACCGACTCGTCGTCGGTGGGGTGCTGGGACATGCGGCCCCTCGCAGTCGAGATCGTCTCGTCAAAGGCCCACGCTACCGCGACCGCGCGGGAGATACACCTGCCGCAATACAGTCGATGGCATGAGCAACCTCGAGCCGGACCCGCCGGAGAGCCGGTGCGGCGGGACGGTGTCGGTGGCGGCCAAGCCGGTGGCCGATCTGATCGCCGCCCGGGACGTGCCACTGGGCCGGTACACGACGGTGCAACGGTTCCTGCCGCACCGTGAGCGGCGGATGGTCGGCGCCTGGTGCTTCCTCGACCGGTACGGCCCGCAGTCGGTGATCGCCCTGCCCGGCATGCGGGTGCCGCCCCACCCGCACACCGGGCTCCAGACGGTGAGCTGGCTGTTCGACGGGGAGATCGTGCACCGGGACAGCCTCGGCAGCCTCCAGACGATCCGGCCGGGTCAGCTCAACCTGATGACGTCGGGTCGCGGGATCGCGCATTCCGAGGAGTCGCCGCGCGAGCACCCGCCGACCCTGCACGGCCTGCAGCTATGGGTGGCGTTGCCGGACGGCGTGCGGCACGGCGGCCCGCGCTTCGACCACTACCCCGACCTTCCGGTACTGCGTGCCTCCGGCATCGTGGCGACCGTGGTCGTCGGGGAACTGGACGGGGTGCGGTCTCCCGCGCTCGCGTACAGTCCCCTGGTCGGCGCCGAGATCACGCTCGAACCCGGTGCGCAGATCCGGCTGCCGCTGGAGCGGGGCTTCGAGTACGCGGTACTGGTGATCGACGGCTCTGTCGAGGTCGCCGGCTGCGCGCTGGGTCCGGAGGCCCTGCTGTACCTCGGCACCGGCCGGTCCGACGTGCTGCTCGACGCCACCCTCGATTCCGGCCGTGCGACGCGGCTGTTCCTGCTCGGCGGCGCGCCGTTCGAGGAGGAACTGGTGATGTGGTGGAACTTCGTCGCCCGCAGCCATGAGGAAGTGGTCGCGGCGCGCGAGGACTGGGCCGCCGGCCGCCGGTTCGGGGTGGTACACGGCTACGACGGCACCCCTCTGCCCGCGCCCCCGCTGCCCACAACCCGCTTGAAGTCGAGGAACCGCCACGGCCACTCCCGCCACCCCTGACCTCGTCGATCTAGGAAGAATGGTGGGACGGATCCGGCGAAACGGGCACCATTCTTCCTAGATCGACGAGGTCTAGATCGACGAGGTCCCGGACAGGCGGTCAGCGGCGCAGGGACAGGGCGCCTGCCAGGCCGGCCGCCGCGAACACCGCCGCCGCCGCGAAGGCGACCGCGATCCCGTGTGCCACGACCTGCGCCGAGGGGGCGCCGTGCCGGATCGCGGTACCGAACACGTTCACGATGATCGCCAGCCCGAGCGAGCCGCCCACCTGCTGCATGGTCTGCAGGATCCCGGACGCGGCGCCGGAGTCCTCGGGCCGGACGCCCGACATGATCACGACGTTCAGCGGCGAGCCGGCGAGCGCGACCGCGAGGCCGAGCAGCAGCATCGGGCCGAGCAGGGCGCTGGTGTACGTGCTCCCGGCCGAGATCCGGGTGAGCCAGCCGAGCGAGGTCAACAGCAGGAGCGCCCCGACGACGATGATCGGCTTCGGCCCGAAACGTGGGATCAGCCGGGGCAGCGTACGCACGACCGCGAACATCGCGATCGCCATCGGCAGGAACGCGAACCCGGTCCGCATCGGACTCAGCCGCAGTACCTCTTGCAGGTACTGGGTGAGGAAGAAGAACACCGCGAGCATCCCGGCCGGCATGACCAGGAAGTTCAGGTAGCCGATCGCGCGGTTGCGCTCGGCGAACAGCCGCAACGGCATGAGCGGCCGGCCGGCGCGCGTCTCGATCCAGACGAACCCGCCGAGCAGCACGACCGCGGTGACGACGGTGCCGATGGTCAGCGGGTCGCTCCACCCGCCGCCGGCCGCCCGGATGAACCCGTACACCAGAGCGGTTGTGCCGGCCGTGGCGGTGACCGCCCCAGGGAGGTCGAGGTGCCCGGCGCGGCGGGCCTGCTCGGCGGGCCGGTCGGCCCGCAGCACCCGGGGTGCCAGCAGCGCGACAGTCAGTCCGAACGGGACGTTGATGAACAGCACCCACCGCCAGGAGCCCCACTCGGTGAGGGCGCCGCCGACGATCAGCCCGATCGCGAAGCCGCCGCTGGCGACGGCGGAGAAGATGGCGAGGGCACGGATCCGTTCGCGCGCTTCGGTGAAGGTGGTGGTGAGCAGGGCGAGCGCGTTCGGGCCGGCGATCGCGGCGCCGACGCCCTGGAGGACGCGGGCCGCGAGCAGCCAGGCGGCCGACGTGGCGAAGCCGCCGAGCAGCGACGCGAGGGTGAACAGCGCGACGCCGACGACGAACAGCCGGCGCCGGCCCAGCAGGTCACCGGCGCGCCCGCCGAGCAGGAGCAGGCCGCCGAAGGTCAGCGCGTACGCGTTGAGCACCCAGGACAGCCCGGTGGCGGAGAAGTGCAGGTCGGCGCGGATGGTCGGGAGCGCCACGTTCATCACCGTGACGTCCAGGATGAGCATCATCTGGCAGGTCACGATGACGGCCAGGGCGACGCCCGGCCGCTGGCGCACCAGCGCGTGCCGCGGCTGGGCCTGTTGATCGAGCCGCGGTTCGAGGTCCACGGTCTGGTCGGCCACGAGTTACACACTCCGGGACGAGAACGTAAACGGAGATAGTCTCCGTTTCGGCCATGGACTACAGTACGGAGAGACTCTCCGCTTCACAAGACCATACGGAGAATGTCTCCGTTTTGTCCAGGGAGGGCGCGATGACCACGGCCCCGCGGTCCATGCGGGCCGACGCGCAGCGCAACTACGCGCGGCTGCTGGCGGCCGCCAAGGAGGCGTTCGGCGAGCACGGTGCCGACGCGCCACTCGACGACATCGCCAAGCGGGCGGGCGTGGGGGCGGGCACGCTGTACCGGCACTTCCCCACCCGGGAGGCGCTCATGGCGGCCGTCTACCGCGACGACGTCGCCGAGCTCAGCGCCCAGGCGCACGACCTGCTGGAACGGATGCCCCCCGAGGAAGCGCTCGCCGCGTGGATGCGGATGCAGATCGCGTACATCATCCGCAAACGCGGGCTCGGCGCCGCCCTGATCACCGCGATCGGCAGGGACTCCGAACTGTTCGCCTGGTGCCGGGACGCGCTCCGCGGTGCCGGCGGGGCGCTCCTCCAGGCGGCGCAGCAGGCCGGCACGGTACGCACCGATATCGACTCCGCCGACCTGCTCCGGCTCGGGCACAGCATCGCCGTGGCCACCGAACACGCACCGGAAGACGCCGAGCGCCTGTTGACGATCGTCCTCGACGGCCTGCGCACCAAGCCGTAACCACCCCATGATCGGCACAACTTCCGACAAGTTGTTGCCTCACGCCCGTACTGAGGCCACGACTTCCGGGAAGTTGTGCCAGCTGAAGTTGTGCCAGCTACGGCAAGGCCCGGAGGCCGTTGATCACAGCGTTCAGGACCCGCTGGCTGGGCGGCTCGGACGCCGGCGGCGGCTGGTGGGTACGGATGAGCCCGTCGTCCAGCAGGTCACCGAGGAGTACCCGGACGATGCCGACCGGAAGACTCAGATGCGCCGAGACCTCCGCCACCGACAGCGGGCTCTGGCACAGCCGCATGATCGAGACGTGCTCGGGCGCCAGGCCGGGGCCCAGAGCAGACACCGGCGAAGTGGCGACGACGAGCGCGATGAGGTCGAACTCCCCCACGTTCGACCTGATCCGACCGCCGGTCACCGCGTACGGGCGGACGACCGGGCCGGCCTCCTCGTCGAGCCACACCTCCTCCGGCATGTCGTCTGCGGCAGCCATGGCGGCACTTTCACTGTTGGGCGGGCAGTTCTGACACTGGACCCGATTCTGCGTCGGACCGGCTGACGGTGGCCAGGTACTGCCCGACCCGGGTGACGAGCATCGCCATCTCGTACGCGACGAGGCCCATGTCGGCGTCGTCGGCGGCGAGTACCGCGAGGCACGCACCTTGACCGGCGGCCGTGACGAACAGGAACGCCGACTCCATCTCGATGATGGTCTGCCGCACCGGCCCGCCGCCGAAGTGCCGGCCGGCGCCCTGGGCCAGGCTCTGGAACCCGGCGGCGACCGCGGCGAGATGATCGGCGTCCTCCCGGCTGAGCCCGTGCGAGGAGGCGATCAGCAGCCCGTCCGCGGACAGCACCGCGGCCTGTCGAGCCTCCGGGATGCGGTCGACCAGGTCGTCGAGCAGCCAGTGCAGATGGGTCGCTGTCCGGGCCTTCTGCGCCACGAGCCCTCCTTCTCTCTACTCGTCCGGGTCCGTGGTGCCGTCGGGGTCGGCGTCCGATCGGCCCCGCCGGCTACCACGCTGGAAGGAGGACATCATCGCGCGAAGCTGATCCGGTGAGTGGCCGGAGTTCTCGGCTGGCTCCCCGGGAGGCTCCACGGGCGCCGCGCGCAGCGGCTGCGCGAGGTTGGCCTGCCGGACCCGTTTCGGCAGCCCCTGCGCCGTGTAGTCGGTGACCGGCGCGGGAGCCACCGGCCCGGTCACCGCCGGCGCGTGCCGAAGCCCCGGCTCGACCGCGGTTGAGTCGATCACCGTCAGTCCGATGCCGGCCGGCTCGACCGCGGTCGGCACCGGCTCGCTCGCCGCCGGCTCGATGAGAACCGGATCCACGACAACCGGATCCATGGCGACGGGATCCGCGATGGGAAACTCGGTCGGCCGGGCGCCGCGGCGGACCAGCAACCCGGTCGAGGTACGACCCGCCCCGTCGTGACCCGCCGGGCCCGCGCCGATCGCCGCGGGTTGGTTGCCGGGCAGCGCCACCGCGCCAGGCTCCGGCAGGTCGACGACCAGGTGCGCCGGGATCAGCACGACCGCCGTCGTCCCGCCGTACGCCGATTCGCGTAGCGACGCCCGGATGCCGTGCCGCGAGGCCAGCCGGCCGACCACGTACAGGCCGAGCCGCGCGGTGCTCGACAGGCTGAACTCCGGCGGGCTGGCGAGCTGCTCGTTGGCGTCGATCCGGTCCTCGTCGATCATGCCGAGGCCCCGGTCCTCGACCTCGATCGCGTACCCCTTGTCCGTCGGCTGCCCGCTGACCTGCACCACGGTCTCCGGCGGGGAGAACGAGGTGGCGTTCTCGATCAGCTCGGCGAGCAGGTGGATGACGTCGCCGACGGCGCGCCCGACCAGGGCGGCCGGGCCGATCGGCAGCACCGTCACCCGCGAGTAGTCCTCGACCTCCGCGGTCGCGCCACGGATCACGTCGACGATCGGCACGGGATTCCGCCAGCCACGCCCCGGCATCGCACCGGACAGCACGATGAGGTTCTCCGCGTTGCGCCGCATCCGGGTCGCGAGGTGGTCGACCCGGAACAGGTCGTCCAGGTCCGCGGTGTCGGTCACCCGCCGTTCCATGCTGTCGAGTACGGTCAGCTGCCGGTGCACCAGTGCCTGGGTACGCCGGGCCAGGTTCAGGAACACGTCCCGAACCCCGCGACGCAACTCGGCCTGCTCGACCGCGACCTCGACGGCGGTGCGCTGCACGGTGTTGAACGCGTCCGCGACCATGCCGATCTCACCGCTGCCGGCGGGGAGCGGCGGCGCCTCGGCGGCCACGTCGACCCGTTCGCCGAGCCGGATCCGCTCCACCACCCGCGGGAGCCGGTTGCCGGCCAGGTCCAGGGCAGCGGCGCGCAACCGCTCCAACTGGCGGGTCAGCGAGCGGGCGGTGGTGATCGAGATGACGATCGAGGCGATGACCGCGATCAGGCCGAGACCGCCGGCGAGCCCGAGGCGGGTCAGCACCCCGGCCCGCGCCTGGTTCGCGAGCGTCACGGTCGACACGGTCAGCTCGTGCTCCAGGTCGCGCAGCTCGCCGAAGACCGGATCGATCGCCGCCCGCCACGCGGCCGCGCTGACCGGCAACGGACCGTTGCCGTTGCGCTCGATCACCAGGTCTTCCAGCCCGCGCAGCGACCCCACCGCGACACCCGAGAAGATCTGCTGGTACGCGGAGTGTTCGGCGGCCGGCAGGTCCGGCTCGATCTCGGTGTACTCGAACCGTTGCGCGCCGACGAGCTGAGCGAACGACGAGTACTCCGCGCTGGTGCCCTTGTCCGCGGCGAGCATGCCGGACAGCAGCGCGTCCTCCTCGGAGAGGATCTCGCGGGCCCGGGTCAGCGCGACGACGGTACGCCCTCGGGCGGCCACCGCCCGATCGTCCATTGTGGCCAGTGCGCCGTAGATCCGGAACCCGGCGTCGATGAAGTCGGTGAACGTCGCCGCCGCGTTGCTGCGGTCGACGATGCCGGCGTCGATCGCGCCACGGCCGGCGTCGAGGCCCTTCAACTCGTCGAATGCGCCGCTGATCCGGTGCCTGGTGGCGGCGCTCGCGGCGGCGCGGACGTCGCCGCCCCCGGCCAGCCGCTGGAACGTGGCCCGCGCCCGGTCCGTGTCGGCCCGCTGCCGGTCGAGGTCGGCGCGCTCGGCTGAGGTCTGGGCCGAGGTACGGCCGCTGAGATAGATCAGGGAGAGCCGGCGCTCCTCCTGGAGTGACGTGATCAACGACTCGGTCGGCCGGTCGAGCTTCCGGTCGAGGGTGTCGACGCCGAGCAGGTTGAGCCCCTCACGCAGCGTCACCACCGCCGCGAACGCCCACAGCGCGACGAGCGACACCAGTAGTGCGACCACCTTGGCGCGCACGTGGGAACTGCGGGAACTCATCACACCCGTCCCGGACCGAGGTCGATATGACCGCGAGCCACCATTTCAACCGCCCCGCCGGCTGTCAATCCCTCGCCGGTACCGGGAGCGCCCGTTACGTTGTCGCAGGCAGCGAACGAGATCGATACAATAAGATCACGGAAAACGCTTACCAAGCGTGCCGGGGGAGGCGCTCGTGGCCGGTGCATCCATCGTGGACAGCCGAACCACGCGGCTGATCCGCTTCCTCACCGCGCTGTGGCGGCCCGCCCTGCTGCTCGCTGCCCTGTTCGGGGTGTGGTGGCTGGTCGCGGCGCGGGGGTACGTGCCGAGGTACCTGCTACCCACGCCGCGCGAAGTCTGGGAGACCGTCACCGACCAGTGGCGGATGCTGGCACACCACAGCCTGGTCACGCTGGCCGAGACGGTGCTCGGCTTCGCGGTGGCCATCGTGCTGGGCCTCGGCACGGCGGTGGCGATCGCCTATTCCCGTACCTTCGACAAGGCGCTGTACCCGGTCATCCTCTTCGCGCAGGTGATCCCGAAGATCGCGATTGCGCCTCTCCTGGTCGTGTGGTTCGGGGTCGGACTTGCCCCCAAGATCATCCTTGCGGTCCTGATCTCGTTCTTCCCGATCGTCATCTCCGGCGTCGTCGGGCTGCGCTCGACCGACCCGGAACTGCTCGACCTGTCGGCCACCATGGGCGCCGGCCGGTGGCGTACCTTCCGGAAGATCCGCTTCCCGAACGCGCTCCCCCATCTGATGGCCGGCATCAAGGTGGCCGTAACCCTCGCCGTTGTCGGCGCGGTCGTCGGCGAGTTCGTCGGTGCCAGCGAGGGCCTCGGCCACGTCCTCCAACTGGCGAACGGCAACCTCGAAGCGCCGCTGCTGTTCGCCGACCTGTTCCTGATGTCCCTGTTGGGCATCGCCCTGTTCGTGCTCGTCGAAGTCGCGGAAGCCCTGCTCATCCCCTGGCACCCGAGTCGGCGCGGCGGCGGACTGCCGCTCGCGACCTCGTAGGCCGGGGCCCCTAGCGAGGAGGTACCCGGAAATGACTCGCATCACGAAATCGCTGGCCATCGGCCTGATTGTTCTCCTCACGGCCGCCGCGTGCGGCGGATCCGGTTCGGACCAGAAGGCCGGAAGTAACGGAAAAACGAAGGTCAGCCTGACCCTGAACTGGGTGCCGTACGGCGAGCACGCCCCGTTCTACTACGGCGTCAAGAAAGGCATCTTCGCCGGTCAGGGCATCGAACTCGACATCCGCTCGGGCACCGGCTCGGGCAACACCATCCAGCAGGTCGCCCAGCAGAAGACCGACTTCGGCTGGGCCGACACGCCGCCGCTGGCCAAGGGCGTGAGCGCCGGCATGCGGGTCAAGAGCGTCGGCGTGTTCCTCCAGAAGGGGCCGTCGTCGATCGAGTACCTGTCCGACAAGAACATCAACAAACCCTCAGACCTGAAAGGCAAAACCATCGGGGGTACCCCCGGAGACGCGCTCTACGCGCTGTTCCCGGCCTGGCTGAAGGCGAACGGGCTGGCCAAGGACGACGTCAAGGTGGTCGACCTGGACGCCGCCAGCAAGATCTCCGCGCTGGCCGAGGGCAAGGTCGACGCGATCATGGGCTTCTTCCACGACCAGGGGCCGACGATCGAGAACAAGACCGGGAAGAAGGTCAGGTACCTGCTGTACTCCGACTGGGGCATGAACCTGCTCGGCACCGGTCTGGTGGTCAACCAGGACACCATGCAGAACAAGAAGGACCTGGTCCGCCGGATGGTCAAGGCGACCCAGCAGTCCTGGGCGGCGGCGGCCAAGGACATCCCCGGCGCGGTCGACTCGATGGTCGGCGTGGCCGAGCAGGCGCCGCCCAAGGACGTCATGGTCAAGCAGCTCACGCTCGCGGTCGGCCTGCTCGGCGACGCCGCCAACCCGGGCGTCGACGACGCGGCGAAGTGGACCGAGACGATCAACCTGATGGCCAAGTACGGCGGCCTCCAGCAGGCCAGCCCGCCGGACACGTACTGGGATCCGTCGTTCGCGACGAAGGTCTGAGCCGTGCCGGACGTCGACCTCGCCGAGGTGACCGTACGGTTCGCGTCCCGGCGGGTACGGACCACCGCCCTGGAGGAGGTGTCGCTGCGGGTACCGCGGGGCGAGTTCGTCACGATCGTCGGCCCGTCCGGCTGCGGCAAGTCCACCCTGCTCAAGGTCATCGCCGGACTGGTCCGGCCGGCGAGTGGCGCGGTGTCGCTGCTGGACCGGCCGGTCACCGGCCCGCGCGACGACATCGGGTTCGTGTTCCAGCGGGCGGCGCTGCTGGACTGGCGCGGGGTACGCCGCAACATCCTGCTCCAGGCCGAGATGCGCGGGATGGACCGGCACGCCGCCGCCAGCCGGGCCGACGAACTGATCGCGATGACCGGCCTGAGCGGCTTCGAGAAGGCGCTTCCGCACGAACTGTCCGGTGGCATGCAGCAGCGGGTGGCGCTGTGCCGTGCGCTGCTGCACCAGCCGCCGGTACTGCTGATGGACGAGCCGTTCGGGGCCCTCGACGCGCTGACCCGGGAGCAGATGAACGCCGAGCTGAACCGGATCTGGCGGGAGAGCGGCACGACGATCGTGCTCGTCACGCACTCCATTCCGGAGGCGGTCTACCTGGGCACCCGGGTCGCGGTGATGAGTCCCCGGCCGGGCCGGATCGTGCGTACCTTCGACGTCGACCTGCCGCCCCGGCGCGAGTACGCGAAGGTGATGTCCGACCAGCGTTTCGACCGGCTGTCCGCGGAGATCCGGGGCCTGCTGGCCGGGGTCGCCTGAGCGACCGGCGCCCCGCGTGACCGCGCCCCCTGACCGCGATGCCGTCGGTCAGGGGGCGCGGCGGGCACCAGGTTCCGTCAGTGCCCCGGGTGGGTAGTTCTACTTCCCGGTCTTGTTGCCGTTCGAGTTGCCGTTGCCGTTGCCGTTGCCGTTGGACTGGTTGTCGCCGGGCGCCGTCGTCGGTTCCGGCTTCCCGGGCTTGTCGTTCTTCCCGTTGTCCGTTCCGGCGTTGGGGTCGGCGAGAAGCGCGATGCAGAACGCGTCGACCTTGTCCCGGCCGCCAGCGGTGGTGATCAGTACCGTGAACGCCGGGTTGTCCAGGGCCTTGCCGTGGTCGGCCTTGTTGCCTGAGCTGTACGCGTGACACAGGCCGACCAGCGACGGCGACGGCGCGTGCGACGCGTCCGGACCGTTGCCCGGCTTGCCGTTGCCATTGCCGTTGCCATTGCCATTGCCATTGCCGTTGCCATTGCCATTGCCATTGCCGTTGTTGTCGTCCTTGCCGTTGCCGTTCTTGCCGTCGTCGTCGCGGCCCCCACCGTGCGACGACTTCGACTTCTCCGAATCGGGCGCGGTGCCCATGTGCGACGAGCCGCCGGAACCGTGCTTGTCCAGCGGGTTGGGCAGGTTGCCGGTGCCGGCCGCGAGCGCGACGCCACCGGCGGCGGTGGTCGCGCAAGCCGCGATCACGAGCTTCACGGTGAGGAGCTTCAGCACCGCTGTCTTGATCATAGAAAGTCTCCGAGTCTGGGGAACGGGGGCGAGATGCGCGGCCCGGAAGCTCGCGACGCACTCCTGTTCGGAGTCCAGCTCGGCGGGGCGGCCGGGAGCGGCCGCCGCAACCAGCAGGCCCGCGAGGGGCGGGTGTCGGTCTGCCGCGTCGAACGGGTGGCCGTCGAGCATCAGCTCCACGGTCCGGCGATCGATGCGGCGATTCGCTCGGGTACTCATCTCGATCCTGTCGGCGTCGGCGGGCATGTAGATGTCACACCCGACTCGGATTGCCGTTGGCCGGCACTCATCTTGTCCAGCGTCTCGGCCAGGCGACGCAGGCCGCGGTACGACGCGGTGCGTACCGCGCCGGCCCGCTTGCCCAGCACCTTGCCCGCCGTCTCGGCGTCCAGGCCGACGACGACCCGCAACAGGACCGCTTCGGCCTGGTCGCGCGGCAACGATCTGATCAACGCCAGCGCGGTGTCGGTCGAGATCGACTCCGCCGCCTGTTCGTCGGTACATCCCCGACCGGGCAACTCCAGCAGGCCCTCGATCGGCATACTCTCGGCCGGCCGCCGGCGGCGACTGCGAAGATGGTCCAGCGCCCGGTTCCGGCCGATCGCGACCACCCAGGCCCGGAACCCGTCATTGCCGTCTTTACCGTCCTTGCCGCTCTTGCCGTCCTTGCCGCTCTTGCTGTCCCTGCCGTCTTTGCCGCGGAATACACGCAGGTCACGGGCGACCTGCAGCCAGGTCTCCGAGGCCACGTCCTCGGCGTCGTCACCGACGAGCGCCCGCAGGTAGCGCAGAAGGCCGGGCTGCACGGCCCGGTACAAGCCACGAAACGCCTGGTCATCACCCTGCTGGGCGGCGCACACCAGCGGCGACAGGTCGGGGGGATGACCTGGCGCCGCTGGTGCTCCCTTCACGAAAGCGCTCCGCAGAGCAACGCGGAACCTGCCATGCATCTCGAAGCGTCGGGGTCTCGAAAAATGTCACACCCGGCGCAGCCGCCCACCCGGTTTGTAGACCGAAAGGATGACGTTGAGTACCAGTAGGGACGAGGCGACGCTGGGCGGGACGAGGAACTGCGCCCGGTCGGCGGCGGAGAGCGTCCCCGACCCGGTCGCGGTGCCGGCGGCGGCCCAGTGCCAGCTCCACGCCCACCCAGCCGACGGCGGCCACCAGATGTACGACGAGCAGCAGCTTGCGCCAGCGGGGAGACAGTTTCATGCCGGTCATCGTGACGTCCGGTACGCGTCGCCCGCGTCCGCGCGGTGACGGCACCCGGACTACGCATCTGGGCGTACCGGGCACGGTGTCCGGCTTACCAAGATCCGAAGGTGAGGCGACGGTCACCGGTAAGGTTCAGGCAAAGGCGAGAGGGGGCGGCGTGCGTCTCCGGGCAGCAGGTCAGCGCCGCCCATGCGGAGCTGGCCGAGCTGGCCGCTGGGCGCCTGGCACGTCCGCATCGAGTTCCACGGCGCCGGGTCCGGGCCGGCGCCGCGCTGGTACCCAGGGGTGAGTTCAACATCGTGATCGCCGGGCTGGCGGTGGCCGCCGGAGTGGCGCCCCGGCTCGGGCCGCTGGCAGCGGCGTACGTGTTGATCCTCGCCGTTGCCGGTCCGCTGGTGGCGCGCGCCGCCGAACCGGTGACACGCCTGGTGATCAGGCGTTATCGCTCGCTCGACAGCTCGAACAGAGTGAGCTGATTGCCGTCGGGATCGGCGAGGCGGGTGTTGCGGTCGCCCCACGGCGTGACGACGTCGGCCTTGACGATCGTCGCGCCCGCCTCGGCCATCCTGGCGGTGGCTCCCGCCGCGTCGTCCAGTTCGAAGGCGAGTCGGATCGGGCCGGACACCCGCTCGCCGACCTCGATCCCGTCGAGGTACCCGGCGTGCTCCTCGTCGAGGAGTTCGAGCGTGGCGCGGCCGGCGGCCAGCACGACGCCGTGACCGTGCTCGTCCCACGAGGCGACCTGCTCCAGGCCGAGGTGATCGCGGTACAGCCGCAGGGCGCGCTCGAAGTCGCGCACCGTCATCGATACCCGTAATTCTTTTACCATCCCGAACCTCCCCTTTCGCGGCGAACCGCTCCTCCGGTAGGCAGAGAGAATGCGGCTCCTGAGACTGTTCACGATCTCCGCAACCCTCTGCATGGCGGCGCTCGTCGCGCCGGCCACCCCCGCCGTGGCTTCCCCGGGTCACGGGAGTTTCCCGACTCTGATCTCCCTGCCCGACGGCTTCCAGCCCGAAGGTATCGCGATCGGGCGCGCCCCGTTCGCGTACCTCGGATCGCGCGCCACCGGCTCCATCTACCGGGCTGATCTGCGCACCGGCAAGGGCGCGATCATCAGCACCGGTCCCGGCACACCGTCGCTGGGCCTCAAGACCGACGGTCGCGGCCGGCTCTTCGTGTCCGGAGGCACCGGCGGTGATGCCCGGGTCGTCGACATCCGCACCGGCAAGGTGCTCGCCAGTTACCGCCTCGCGACCGGTGCCAGCTTCATCAACGACGTGGTCCTCACCGACCGGGCCGCCTGGTTCACCGATTCCACAAACCCCTTCCTGTACGCGCTGCCGCTCGGCCGGGGCGGCGCCCTGCCACGCCAGGACCAGGTGGTACGCCTGCCGCTCACCGGCGATCTGGTGTACACGACGGGTACCAACGCGAACGGCATCGTCACCACGCCGGACGGGTGCGGCCTGCTGGTGGTGCAGTCGAACACGGGTGGGCTGTTCCGGGTCGATCCGCGTACCGGCGCGACCCGGGCGGTCGACCTCGGCGGTGAGTCGCTGGCGAACGGCGACGGCCTGCTGCGCGACGGCCGAACCCTGTACGCGGTGCAGAACCGGCTGAACACGATCGCGGTACTGCGCCTGGACAAGGCTGGCACGTCGGCACGGGTACAGACCAGGCTGACCGATCCACGCCTCGACGTACCGTCCACAGTGGCCTCGTTCGGCGATCGCCTGTACCTGCCGAACGCCCGCTTCACCACGCCGCCCGGCCCGACCGTCCCGTACTCGGTGGTCGCGGTCCGGCGCTAGCGCCACACCAAGATCGGCACAACTTCCGGGATGTTGTGGCCTTGGAGGGGTCCTGAGGCCACAACATCCCGGAAGTTGTGCCGATCTCTCTATTACCAGCGGGTGAGGTAGCGGTCCTGAGCGTTGCGGGCCTGCATGGCGATCCGCCGGGACTGGCGCGGCGTTCCCCGGCTCGCCGGCACGTAGTCGTCGAAGATCTCGACCTCGTCGGTCGTGGTGCGGATCGGCTCGGCCTTGGTGATCGTGTCGACGGTGGGGCGGTGGGCTACCAGCGTGTGCATTGTCGCCTCCGGGCTGCTCGTGGTGTCTTCGACATCAAGTATGACACCATACTGACGTCATCACTGGCGCCAGTCAAGTGGGTTGGCGACGCCATCTGCACAGCACTCTTCCCCCGTTGAGGTGATTGCCCAGTTCAGCACATAGATATGGCGACGTCATTGGGCGTCAAAAATGACGCTGTACGGCGCCTAGCCGGCGGCAGCGGGCCTGCTCCGGTCAGCGATCAGGCGCACCGCCAGCGCCCCGAGCACGGAGGCCATGACCCACCGCTGGGCCCGGATCCAGCCCGGCCGGGTAGCGAGCCAGCGGGCGATCCGGCCTGCCGCCAGCACGATCAGACCGTTGACGGTTATCGCGATCGAGATCTGGACCAGCCCCAGGATCAGGCCCTGGCCGGCGACGTGGCCGCGCCGAGGGTCGATGAACTGCGGCAGCAGCGAGACGTACAGTACCGCGATCTTGGGGTTGAGCAGGTTGGTGACCAGGCCCATGGTGAACAACCGGCGCGGCGAGTGCGGCGGCAACGCCTGCGCCACGAACAGCGACCGCTTGCCGGACCGTACGGCCTGCCACGCCAGCCAGAGCAGATAGCCCGCGCCGAACAACCGAACCACGTCGTACAGGAACGGCACGACAGCGAACAGCGCGGTGAGGCCGGCAGCCGACCCGAAGAGGTAGACCACGAAGCCGGCCGCGACACCCAGCAGCGACATCAATCCGGCCGAGCGGCCCTGGGCGAGGGTCCGGGAAACCAAGTAGATCATGTTCGGCCCGGGCGTCAGGACGAGGCCGAGCGCCACCAACGCGATCCCGAGTACGGCCGCCGAACTGACCATCTGCGCCCTCCCACAGTCGACCTTCCCCCGACACGGCCGTACCGACGATGGCCAATCCGGTTTTCGCGGCTTGATCGCACATGTGTTCGGAAATTGTCGTACCCGCGGTCTAGGTTGTCGATGTGAGGGAAACCCTGGCCGTGATGCGTAAGGCGCTCGACGAGTGCCCGCCGCCGACGGTGTTCGGGTTGTCTCCCGACGAGATCGTGTCCTGTGTGGATGATCTGAATGTGGTGGTCCAGCGGGTCGCCGCGATGCAGCTCGCCCTGGTCCGGCAGGTCGACACGCTCGGGGTCGCCGCCGAACTGGGCGCGACCAGCACGGTGGCCTGGCTGCGCGACCGCTACCGGATCTCCGGCGGCGCCGCGTCCCGGCTGGTGAAGCTGGCCCAGGCGGTGGATGTCGAGGCGGACTCGCCGACCGCCGCCGCGCTGGCCGCGGGTGCGGTGAACGTCGAGCAGGCCACAGTGATCACCGACGCGGCCGAGAAACTCCCGGCCGAGCATCGCCAGGCCGGGGAGGAACACCTCGTCGGCGAGGCCGAGGTGTTCGGGCCACGCGAGCTTGGCCGGCTCGGACAGCGAATCTTCGAAGTCGTCGCCCCCGACGAGGCCGACAAACAGGCCCTCGCCGAACTGGAACGGGCCGAACGGCGGGCCTGCCACAAACGAGGACTCTGGTTCATCGACATCCCCGGCACCTCCCAGGTACGGGTCCACGGCTACCTGACCCAGGAAGACGCCGCCACCGTCCGGGCCGTCACCGATCCGTTCTGCGCACCCCACACCAGACACCGCCACCCCAGCCACAAAAGCACGAAGACACCGGCGACACCGGCGACAGCGGCGGCAGCGACATCAGCGGCGACACCGACCCCGCCGACCTGCGCTCACCAGGAGAGCGACGCGCGGACGCGTTCATCGAGGTGTGCCGGATCGCCAGCGCCTACGGCCAACTCCCCGACAACGGCGGCGACCGACCCCAAATCATCATCACCATCGACTACGACAACCTCCGCCAACAGGTCGGCACCGCCACCCTCGACAACGGCTCGCTGTTGTCACCGGCCGCCACCCGGCGGCTGGCCTGCGACGCCGGCATCATCCCCGCCATCCTCGGCACCACCAGCCAACCCCTCGACCTCGGCCGACAAGCCCGCCTCGTCACCGGACCCCTCCGCCGCGCCCTCGTGCTACGGGACAAGGGCTGCGCCTTCCCCGGCTGCGATCGACCACCCCGATGGTGCGACACCCACCACGCTCTCCACTGGAGCAACGGCGGCCCAACCAAACCGTCCAACCTGGTGCTTTTATGCGGCTACCACCACCGCCTCATCCACCACGCCGACTGGCAAATCCGAATCAACCCGAAAGACGGACTCCCCGAATTCACCCCACCGGCATACATAGACCCCGATCAACTGCCGAGACGAAACCGATACCACCGACGCGAGTAGACCGATATTCTCCGACCCCTACGCTCCCGGCGGCTGCCAGAGCTGGAAGGTCATCCCCTGATCGTCCACGCACTCCACCAACAGGCCGTACGGCTTGCGCTCGATCTCGGCGACCTGCCCGCCGTGCTCGCGTACCCGACGGGTGGCGGCGTCGATGTCGGTGACCCGGTAGCAGAGCTGGACCTCCGAAGCCGCGCTACCTCCGGACAGGCCGATCGGCGGCTGGGTGTCGCTGACCTGCCAGCCCTGCGGCACCGAGCCGGGCTGGAACCGCCAGCCGAGCACGGCACCGTAGAAGTCCCTGGCCCGCTGGTCGTCCGGGACGGCGATGGTGACGTACCCGACGTCGCCCGGCTTGATGCGGGAGGTCCCAGCCGGCGGGGTATTGAGCATCCACCGGTGGTTGAACGGGTCGATGATCACGGCGACCCGCCCGTACGGCTGGTCTCCCGGCTCCCGCTCGACCACGGCACCCTGCTCGCGGGCGAGCCGGACCGTACTGTCGACGTCGTCGACCTGCAGGTGCAGCGAGTGGCTGTAGATGCTGCCGGTCGGCGGCTGCACCGGCACCTGGGTGCTGCCCTCGGACAGCATCAGCACCGCCTCGCCGATGGCCAGCTCGGCATGGCCGACCGAGCCGTCCGGCATCACGTACATCTGGCCGCGCCGCCGGGCGCCGAATACGGTGCCGTACCAGTCCAGGGCGCGCCGGCCGTCGCTCACGGCGATGTACGGGGTCAACGCCGGCGGCCAGGCGACCTCGGTGGTCTCTTCGGCCTGTGTCACAGCTCCTCCTTGAGGTGGTTCGAGCAGGGCGCGCAGCCGCTCCCGCAGCCGCGCGGCGAAGATCGGATCAGGATCGACAGGCGTGATCGGCGTACGGAGGGCGTCGAGCGGATCTGTCATCGCGCACCCCCATAGATCTCCCGGAACGCCCGCCGGGCGCGGACCAGCAGCGCCTCCGTGGCGTGTACCGACCGGCCGAGTTGCTCGGCGACCGCGCCGACCGGTAGCCCGTCGAGGTACCGAAGGGTCAGGACGCAGCGGTGATGTGGCCCGAGCCGGGCCAGCGTCTCCCGTGCGCGCAGCTGGTCGAGCCGCTCGTCCCACGGATCCTCGGTGGTCGGCTGCCCGCTGTAGACCGATCGCAGGCCGCGCCGCTCCCGCTCCCGATCACGCCAGTGGTCCACCAGCTTGTGCCGGGCCACGCCGATCAGCCAGGCCACGTTCAGGGGCGGCGGCCCGGGTTCATGAAGACCGGGTTCATGAAGACCGGGTTCATGAAGACCAGCCTTGTGTACAGCGACAGCCGCCGCCAGAAAGCACTCCGCGGTGAGGTCCTCGGCGACGGACACGTCACCGCACCGGGACAGCAGGTAGCCGTACACCTGAGGAAGTGCCTCGTCGTACAGCTCCAGCAGTCCGGCTGCGGGATCGGGTACCGCACGGGGTGTTGTGCCGCCCACGTCCTCATCGTCGTTCGGGCGACCCATTCTCCGACGCCCGACGCGAGGAATTTCTCAGCTCACGCTGGCCAACCGGGCGCTCCTGGCGCGCTCGACACCCCGGGCGTTGGCTGCCCGCAGCCGGCCGAGCCAGCGCTCGGGCAGCGCCGACGCCGACCCGAAGCGCTCCACCAGGTATCGCCGGCGCAACCGCACCTGCTCGGTCTCCTGCCAGAGCCCGACCGTCCAGGCCAGTGTCCGGGCGGTCAGCAACGCCTGGGCCGCCACCTCCGACGTGGTGGCGACGGAGGTCAGGCCGGCCGCGTCGGCGAGTTCCTTCAGCGAGGACGCATCGGTCGGCACCTCATGCTGCCACGCGAGCGGCGCCACCTTCGACTTCGCGACGCTCTGGTGCTCGGTCACGGCCTGCGCGTGGCGGCTCCGGTATTCGGCGATCTCGGCGAGCGCCGCCGGCAGGTACACCGCGGTCTCGTCCCAGCCGGGCGCGAGCCCGGCGCCCGCCGCCACGGCCAGGCGGCCCAACAGGTCTGACACGTCCTCGCCGGTCCAGCCGACCGCCGACCGGCGCTCGACCATCCTGAGCAGCCGCCGCGCCTTCTCTCTATCGGCTTCCCCACCGTCGGTGCCGGTCGCGAGGATCCACGCACCGGTGGGCTGCCCGGTCGGGCTCACCTGCCACACCGCCATCGCCTCCGCGCCGCTGTGATCGTGACCCACGGCAAGCACGGCGTGGCCGACCGTACCGGGGACGTAGTCCGAGACGAACGGAGCTTCGACAGCGGCTTCGGGGGCAGGCAGCGCGTCGGACATTCGGCCTTCCTTCACGTCAGGTTTACGTCAGGTAACGGAGTAGGCACAGCAACCGTATCCAGACCCTATCGGCTGTCGTCTCGCCCGCGCGGTTAGGCCGGTTGGTCCGATTGGCCGGAGCCGGACAAGACAGACACAGGCGAGCCGGGACCGCCGCGCGCCGACCGACGCACGCCGCCGGTACCTTCAGCGTGGCCGCCGGCGGTACCCCGGTGGTCGGCACCGGCGCGACGCTGGTGAAGTACCGCGTCGAGGTGAAGGACGGGATCGCCTGGGGCGGCAACCAGGCGTGGACACCGGCGGGCTTCGCGGCCACGGTCGACCAGGTCATCGCCGCGCCGCAGGGCTGGACCCGGTCGGCGGCGTCGCCGGTCACCGACGCGGCCGAGCAGATGACGAACGCCTCGTGGTCGTTCCAGCGGGTCAGCGGCAACGACTACAGCGTGAAGATCAGGCTGGCCACACCGGACACAGTGGACAAACTGTGCGGTCAGATGGGGATGGACACGCAGGGCGTGTACTCGTGCCGGTTCGGGCAGACCGAAATGATCAATCTGCGGCGCTGGCTACACGGTGCGGACGGCACTTCCTGGGATTTGACCACATGAATTGCCCCGGCCCGGGGAAGGTCGCCCCGGTGATGCAGACCCAGACCATCGATCTGGGCGGCTGCACCATCAACGCTCACCCGTTCGCCGCGGACGGGACCTTCATCATGGGTCCGTGGGCCCCGTCCTGACGCGGCGAGAACGGGTCAGCGGTTGCGCATCCGGTACGTCTCGGCGGCGGCGTCGATACGGCGGCGGTTACGGCTTCCCGGCTCCACCGCCCGCTTCGCCCGGTTGTAGAGGTAGACCGCGCCACCTGCCACGACGGCGCCGATCACGAGGTAGAACGCGAGCCCGAGCAAGTGCTCGAACGTCCAGACCGCCAGCGCGCCGACGGCGACCAGAGCCACCAGCGGCAGGACCAGCCAGGCCAGCAAGCGTGCCGTGTTCATCGAGCCTCCTGTGTCGCGGGCGGCGCAAACCTTGGACAACAGAGCGCCGCCACCACAGTCCAGCCTGACTCGGCCACGCAAGCCCGGCCATCAGGGATGACCCCGATATCCGCTAGCCCACCTGCTCGGTGGGTCGGATCAGCACCTCGTTGATCGCGACGTGCCGCGGCCGGGTGACGATGTAGGTGATGGCGTCCGAGATGTCGGTGGCGTGCAGCCGGTCCACCCCGGCGAAGCGCTGACCGATCTGCTCCCGGATCTCCGGGCGGTTGTGGCTGGCCAACTCGGTGCTGACCGCGCCCGGCTCGACCAGCGACACGCGGACATGCTTGCCGGTGACCTCCTGGCGCAGCGCCTCGCTGAACGCGCCGACGCCGTGCTTGGTCGCGTTGTACACACCGCTGCCGTTGCGCGCCACCCGGCCGGCGACCGAGCTGATGTTGACCATGTCGGCGACCCGGCGCGGCTCGGACTCCGCCGCGCGCAGCAGGTGGGGCAGCGCGGCGTGGGCACAGTACAGCAGGCCGAGCAGGTTGATCTCGACCATCTGCTGCCACTCGGCCAGCGGAGCGCCGACCACCGGACCGAGGAGCATGACACCGGCGTTGTTGATCAACGTGTCGAGCCGGCCGAGCTGGTCGACCGTACGCTCGACCACGTCGCGGGCCTGCTGCTCGTCGGTGATGTCGGCCGCGAACACCAGCGCGGTGCCGCCGCTCCCACGGATCTTCGTGGCCAGCGCCTCCAGCCGGTCACCGCGCCGGGCGGCCAGCGCCACGGCCGCGCCCTGCTCGGCCAGGGAGAGCGCGGTCGCTTCCCCGATCCCGCTCGACGCGCCGGTCACCAGCGCCACCGTGCCGTCCAGCCGGTCAGCCATGAATGTCCCCCCTCGACAACCGAAGCCTATCTACCGGCTACCCGCGCCGCGCGACGCGTACCGCCCACCAGATCAGCGGCGCCTGCAACGGCAACCGGCCGTACGCGACGGCCCGCGCCCGCGGGTCGCGGTGCCGCCAGTCGACGGCCATCTTCACGTTCGCCGGGAACACCGCCGTGAAGAGCGCCGCGGCGGCCGCGCCACCGAGGCGGCGGGTCTTCGGGTACGCGATCGCGGCGGCGGTGGCCAGCTCTGCCACGCCACTCGTGTACGTCCAGAACCGGGGCGTCCCGGGCAGCGACCGGGGCACGATCGCGTCGTACTGCTTCGGCCTGGCAAAGTGGGTGACCCCGGCGGTAGCCAGCAGACCGGCCAGCGCGATGGCTTCGCCGCGACGTGCCATGTGGATGTTCCTTCCCGAGCGGTCGGGATGCGATCAAGAATGCGGTCGGAGACACCGTGCCGCATCCGCGACGAATTTTCAGTGGCGACGACCACAGCGGCTCGTCAAGCTGACCTGATGAACACCGCGCTGCCCGGTGGGTTGGTCCTGCGTACGGGCACTCCCGAGGACCTCGACCAGGTCGCCGAACTGCTCACGACGCGCGGGGAGGCAGCCGACGCGGTCGACCACCGGCTCGTAGTGGGAGACAGTGAGGCCGGCTGGCCGTCCTGCGCGGTGGTGGTCGACGGCAGCCGGGTGGTCTCCACCGCCACGCTGCTCGACGAGACCCTCGTGCTGGGCGGCGTGTCCATCCCGGCCGGCCAGGTCGAACTGGTCGCCACGGACCGCGAGTACGAGGGGCGTGGACTCGTCCGCGCGCTGATGGGCTGGGCACACCGGCGATCGGCCGACCGCGGGCACCTGGCCCAGGTGATGATCGGGATCCCGTACTTCTACCGGCAGTTCGGGTACTCGTACGCGATGCCGATCCCGGCGACCCGGAAGCTCACCGGCACCCCGCCCGATGCGCCGGGCCACACGGTCCGGCGGGCCACGGCCGGTGACATCCCGACGATGGCGGCCCTCCAGGACGAGACGCAGCGTGGACTGGATCTCCGCATGCCGCATTCGGCCGCGTGCTGGCGCTGGCTGGTCGCCCGGGACGGCAGTCGGCAGTGGCTGGTGGAGAAGGATGGGACAGCGGTTGCGACCGGCCGGACCACGCCGCCCGAGGAAGGGGTACGCCTGGCCGAGGTGGCGGCGGTCGACGAGGCCGCCGCGTACGCGCTGCTCCACCACGCGAGCGAGCTGGGCAAGGGCGAACTGGAGGTTACCGACCGGCCCGGAACGGTCGCGGGCGACGCGTACGCGCCGCTGCTCGGCCCCGCGCCGGACGGCTGCGAGATGTACTACGCCCGGGTGGCCGATCCGGCGGCGCTGCTGGAGCACCTGCGCCCGGTGCTGTCGGCCCGGCTGACCGGCTCGGAAACCGCCGGCCGGGACGGCGAAGCGCTGATCTCGTTCTTCCGGTCGCATGTCAGATTCACGCACCGGGACGGCGTGATCGGGCCGGTGACCGCGGGCGGCACGATGCAGGCGCCGGGCGCCCACGGGGGCGCCGGTGTCGCGCCGGATCTGGTGGCGTCGCTGCTGTTCGGCCCGCACGGCATGGTCGGCCTGACCCGGTCACATCCGGACGTGTATCCAGGTCCGAACGCGGCGCTGATGCGGGCGCTGTTTCCACCCGTACACAGTGATCTTTTGACCTTCTACCTCAGCTGAACGCCGCCTCGACCAGCCGCAGCAGCGCGTACCCATAGGCCTCTTCAGGGGTTTCGGCCGGAAACTCGGTGACCTCGCCGCCGACGTTGGCCACCACCCGGTAGCCGTCGTCGGTGCGCTCCAACCGGCGGAACGTGCCGCCCAGCAGCTCGCGTAGCTGGTCTTCGCGCGGCAGCCAGATCGCCTCGTCCTTCTCCAGGTCGTCGAGCGCCCATTCGGTCGTGCCGTTGAACCCGATGATGGTGCCGTCCGGCAGCTCATGGATTTCGATCGTCATGTTGCTGAGCACGAATATCTCGTCGTCGAGGTCCCGGTCGGGGATGGCGAACCGGTCGCCCGGCGCCGGTTTCCAGACCAGGCCGGCGTCGCGGAGCCGGGCGGCGAGGCGGAGCGGAATCACACATCCATCGTGCCACGATCCAATGCTCGTCGATCTAGGACGAATGGTGGGACGAATCAGGCAAGCCAGGCACCATTCTTCCTAGATCGACGGTGGTGGGGCACTCTGGGAGGAGCCGGAGGAAGGGGGGGCGGGTGCTGCCACGGATGCCGGACGAGGTGCCGGCGGGGTACGTCGCGTTCGTCGCCCGGCACCTCGAACCGCTGCGGCGCGACGCGGCCCGGGTGGTCGGCGGCGATGAGGACGCCGACCGGCTGTACCCGGACGTGCTGGCCGACGTGGCGGCCCGGTGGGGGTGGCTGGAGCTGCTGCGTACCAGGCTGGGGCGGGTCGGTGCCGCCGAAACGTACCTGCACCAGGCGTTCGTACGCCGGTCCGAGCGCTGGCAGGCCGACCGCTTCGAGGTCACCACCGGCGGGGCCAACGACCGGGACAACTACCGGGACAACGACCGGGACAACGAGCGAGATGGCGACCGGCCGCCGGTCGAGATCCTGGTGCTGCGCCCCGGCCAACGGCTGCCGTACCTCCCGGTGACCCCGCGAGCGCCCGACGAGCCCGAGCCCATGTCGCCGCCACCCGGCTCCAACGCTGCCGTCCGGCTGGCGCCATTCCTGCGGCCGGCCACACCGCCTCAGGTCGGCCCGCTGGCCGAGGCCGCGATCGCCTGGTGGCACGCGTACGAGGCGTACCGCCGCCGGCTGGTCATCGCCGCCGTGGTCGTGCTCTTCCTTCTGATCGCGGTCGCGCTGCGGTTCCAGCATTCACCGGACACGGGCGGCTGGTAAAGGACCCGTCAGAGCTGCCCGACCGAGGTCACCCGCACCACCGCCGTCGCCGGCCTCGTCGGACGCGGCCAGGTCGACCTCCGCGCTGATGCCCCAGTCGTGGTCGCCGGCCGGGTCGTCGAAGATCTGCCGGACGTACCCAACGGTCCCGGCCCTGGACTCGATGAGCAGCAGCGCCGGGCCGCGCGCGTCCGGGCCGGTGCCGATCTCGTCGTACTCGTCGAAGTACGGCTCGAGCGCGTCCGCCCACGCGTCCGGCGTCCCACCCCGACTCCTCGCGTCCAGCTCGCCCAGCTCGTCCCAGCGGCGCAGCGCGGCCAGCTCGACCCGGCGGAACAGCGCGTTGCGGACCAGCACCCGGAACGCCCGGACGTTGCGGGTCACCGCCGGCGGCTCGGTCGTCCACGCGCGACCTGCCTCCGCGTCCGCCGGTCGGGTTGCGCAGCCGCTCCCACTCGTCGATCAGGCTGGAGTCGACCTGCCGGACCAGCTCGCCGAGCCACTCGATGAGGTCGACCAGCTCCTCGGTCTTGGCGTCCTCGGGCACCGTCTGCCGCAGCGCCTTGTACGCGTCGGCGAGGTAGCGCAGCACCAGCCCCTCGGAGCGGGACAGCCCGTAGAACGCGACGTACTCGACGAAGGTCATCGCCCGCTCGTACATGTCGCGCGACCACCGACTTGGGCGCCAGCTCGTGGTCGGCGACCCACGGGTGGCCCCGCCGGTACATCTCGTACGCGGCGTCGAGCAGCTCGGCCAGCGGCTTCGGGTGGGTGACCTCGTCGAGCAGCTCCATCCGCTGCCTCGTACTCGATGCCCTCGGCCTTCATCGCGGCGACCGCCTCGCCGCGCGCCTTGAACTGCTGCGCGGACAGCACCTGGCGCGGATCGTCCAGGGTGGACTCGATGACCGAGAGCACGTCGAGCGCGTACGTCGGCGACTCCCGGTCGAGCAGCTCGATGGCGGCCAGCGCGAACGGCGACAGCGGCTGGTTGAGCGCGAAGTCGAGCTGCAGGTCGACGGTGAGCCGGACCGCCGGCCGTCTCGTCCGGCTCGCGAGCTGCTCGACCACGCCCGCCGGCCAGCAGCGCGCGGTAGATGGCGATGGCCCGGCGGATGTGCCGGCGCTGGGCCGCCGGCGTCCTCGTGGTTGTCGGTGAGCAGGTGCCGCATCGCGGCGAACGCGTCGCCGGGCCGGCCGATGACGTTGAGCAGCATCGCGTGGCTGACCGCGAAGCTGGACGTCAGCGGCTCCGGCTCGGCCGCGACCAGCCGGTCGAAGGTCGGCCGGCCCCAGCCGATCGAGCCCTCCGGCGGCTTCTTGCGGACCACCTTGCGGCGCTTCTTCGGGTCGTCGCCGGCCTTGGCGAGGGCCCGCTCGTTCTCGATGACGTGCTCGGGCGCCTGCACGACGACGGTGCCGATGGTGTCGTAGCCGGCCCGCCCGGCCCGGCCGGCGATCTGGTGGAACTCGCGCGCCTTGAGCAGCCGGGTCCTCGTACCGTCGTACTTGGACAGTCCGGTGAACAGCACGGTGCGGATCGGCACGTTGATGCCGACGCCGAGGGTGTCGGTGCCGCAGATGACCTTCAGCAGGCCGGCCTGGGCGAGCGTCTCCACCAGCCGGCGGTACTTGGGCAGCATGCCGGCGTGGTGCACGCCGATGCCGTGCCGGACCAGCCGGGACAGCGTCTTGCCGAAGCCGGCGGTGAACCGGAAGTCGCCGATCGCCTCGGCGATCGCGTCCTTCTCCGCCCGGGTGCAGACGTTGACGCTCATCAGCGCCTGGGCCCGTTCCAGCGCGGCGGCCTGGGTGAAGTGCACGACGTAGACCGGCGCCTGGTGGGTGGTCAGCAGCTCCTCGAGCGTCTCGTGCAGCGGGGTCGTCGCGTACGAGAACATCAGCGGCACCGGCCGCTCGGCCGAGCGCGACCACGGCGGTCGGCCGGCCGGTGCGCCGGGTCGAGGTCGTCGACGAACCGGGTGACGTCGCCGAGCGTGGCCGACATCAGCATGAACTGCGCCTGCGGCAGCTCGATCAGCGGCACCTGCCAGGCCCAGCCGCGGTCGGGCTCGGCGTAGAAGTGGAACTCGTCCATGACGACCTGGCCGACGTCGGCGTCCGCGCCCTCGCGCAGCGCGATGTTGGCCAGGATCTCCGCGGTGCAGCAGATGATCGGCGCGTCCGCGTTGACGCTGGCGTCGCCGGTCAGCATGCCGACGTTGGCCGCGCCGAAGATGTCGCACAGCGCGAAGAACTTCTCCGACACCAGGGCCTTGATCGGCGCGGTGTAGAAGGTGGTCCGGCCGTCGGCCAGCGCGGCGAAGTGGGCGCCGGTGGCGACCAGGCTCTTGCCCGACCCGGTCGGCGTGCTGAGGATGACGTTCGCGCCCGAGACGATCTCGATCAGCGCCTCCTCCTGGTGCGGGTAGAGGACGAGGCCCTGCTCGTTCGCCCAGCCGGCGAACGCGTCGAAGAGGGAGTCCGGGTCGGGGTCGGCGGACGCAGGTCGGTGAGCGTCGGGGCTGTGGGCGTCGGGGCTGTGGGCGTCGAGGCTGTGGGCGTCGGGGCTGTGCGTCGCCGGGTCAGTGAACGTCATGGCCGGTCAATCGTGCCATGCTGCGGGCGGCCGGCCGGACCGTGATCGGCACAACTTCCCGGAAGTAGTGGCCTCCTAGCCCCGCTGAGGCCACTACTTCCGGGAAGTTGTGCCGATCTTCTTGAAAACCAGATCGTGTACCGGGCGGCCGGCGTCGATGCCGCGCCGCTCGAACTTCGTCCGTGGGCGGTGTGCGGGTCGCGGGGCGAACCCGTCGTGGACGTTCGTCAACTCGGGGTCGGCGTCGAGCGCGGCCAGCATCGCCTCCGCGTACCCGGTGCCGTCGGTGGCGCAGTGCAGGATGCCGCGAGCGACCAGCCGAGACCGCAGCAGCGCGACGTGGGCCGGCTGGATCAGCCGCCGCTTGTGGTGGCGGGCCTTCGGCCACGGGTCGGGAAAGAAGGCGTGCACCGCGTCCAGGCTGTCCGGGGCGAGCCGGTCCCGGACCAGGTCCAGCGCGTCACCGAGCGCGATCCGCAGGTTGGTCAGGCCGCGTTCGGCGGCGACGGCGAGCAGGTTGGCGACGCCGGGCGTGTGTACCTCGACCGCCAGGTAACCCCGGTCCGGGTCGGCCGCCGCCATGTCCGCGGTCGCCTCCCCCATCCCCGATCCGATCTCCAGGACCAGCGGGACGTCCCGCCCGAACAGCTCCGCCGGTTGGAGTCTCGGGCCGGCGATCGGTATGCCGTACGACGGCCAGAGCCGGGCCAGCGCGTCGTGGTGCCGCTCGCCCATCCGCCCGCGACGGGGATGGAAGGTACGCACTCCGGGGTCACGTGTGCATCTTTGTGCAGCCGGTCGGTGAGCGTCGACCGAAGGTGAACGATTCGATATGTTCTGCGCACATCGCCACAGGGAGGTGGGCCCGATGGACGAGCCGCTCGCGTACCCGTTTCCTCCGCCACCGTCACTCTACGAGCCGTCGCCCGAGTTCGCGCACGTACGCGACGAGCGGCCGGTCGCCCAGGTGACCATGCCGGATGGGCGGACCGCCTGGCTGGTGACCGGGTACGCCGAGGTCCGGCAGGTGCTGGTGGACCAGCGGTTCAGCCGGGCCGCCGCGAGCGGGCCGGACGCGCTGTCGACCGGGTTGACGATCGCGAACGACTCGATCCTCGGCATGGACCCGCCCGAGCACACCAGGCTGCGCCGACTGGTCGCGCGGGCGTTCACCGCGCGCCGGGTCGAGGGGCTGCGCCCGCGCGCCGGCAAGCTGGTCGACTCGCTCCTCGACGGGATCGAGACCAGGCCCCGCCCGGTCGACCTGGTCGAGCACTTCTCGCTGCCGCTGCCGGTACAGGTGATCTGCGAGCTGCTCGGCGTGCCCGCCGCCGACCGGCCGACCTTCCACACCTGGTCGGACACGCTGATGGCGGACTGGCAGCGCGACCCGCAGGAGGTAGACGCCGCGTTTGAGCAGATGAAGGCGTACTTCGCCGGGCTGATCGCGGCCAAGCGCGCCGAGCCGGCGGACGACCTGATGACCGCGCTGATCGCCGCCCGGGACGAGCAGGACCGGCTGTCCGAGCACGAGCTGGTGAACCTGTCGCTGGGCCTGCTGATCGCCGGCCACGAGACGACGGCCAACCAGATCAACATGTTCGTGCTGACGCTGCTGCACCACCCCGACGAGTGGGCGCGCCTGCGGTCGGACCCGGATGCCATTCCGGCGGCGGTCGAGGAGCTGAGCCGGTTCGTCCAGCTCGGGGACAGCAGCGTGAGCCTTCCCCGGGCGACCACCGAGGAGGTGGAGTTGGGCGGGGTGACGCTGCCGGCCGGCGCGTTCGTCCTGCCCGCGATCGGCGCGGCCAACCGGGACCCGTCCGCGTTCGCCGACGCCGACCGGATCGACCTGGGCCGGGTCGACAACGCGCACCTCGGGTTCGGCGCCGGTGTACACCACTGCCTCGGCGCCCAGCTCGCCCGGATGCAGTTGCAGGAGGCGCTGCGGGGGCTGCTGCGGCGGCTGCCCGACCTGCGGGTCACCGTGCCGGATTCGGACCTGCGGTTCAAGTCCGGGATGGTAGTGCGTAGCCTCGAAGCACTACCGGTCACGTGGTGAGGGAGGCGCCCGATGTGGCGGGTCCACGTCAACAGCGATTGCATCGGCTCGGGTAGCTGCATAGGTATCGCACCGAAGCGGTTCGACCTGGGCGACGACAACCGCTCCCACCCCATTGACGAGCAGATCGAGCCGGACGACGCGGTCCTCGACGCGGTCGCCTCCTGCCCGATGGAGGCCATCACCGTGGTGGACGCGGAGACCGGTGTTCCTGTAGAGCCCTGAGCCGACCCTTTCCGCCGATCTTGGAGAAATGTACGTGGTTTGATCTCCGAACCACGTACATTTCTCCAAGATCGGCGAAGACGGTCACGCTCGGTTGCGAGCCGGTAGCGGACCGCCGCCAAGGGTGACTGGTCTGCTGACAACCCACGCTTACCCCCCGCCGCACCATGGACACGCCAGGTAATGACGGCGGGGAGGCTCCATGGGTACACGATCTGGGTTCTCGGCTCGGGGACGGCTCGCCACCGCATGGCGCCTCGCGACCGCGGGCACCGCGGCGGCCGCGTTGGTCGTGGCCCCGGCAACCGCCGCCGGTGCCAGTGCCGCCCCCGCCCGCGGGCCGATGGAACGGGTCGTGGTCCGCTACGACGAGACCGCGACGGCGCGGGATGCGGCGCGTGCCGTGACCCGCCTCGGCGGCCGGATCGAGCAGCGGCTCACCGCGATCGACGCGGTCACCGCGGACCTGCCGGCCGGATCGCTGAACGCGCTGCGGGCGGCCCCCGGCGTCACGGCGGTGACCGTGGACGGCCAGGTGCGGCTCGCCGGCGCCAGGTGGCGCGCAGACGGCGACCCGACCTCGCTGTACAGCATCGAGTCGGCCGCCGGCGTGACGACCGCGTGGAAGACCTCCGACGCCAACGGCCAGAAGATCACCGGACAGGGCATCGGGGTCGCGCTCATCGACTCCGGCATCGCCCCCGTCCCCGGGCTCAACGGGGCCGGCAAGGTGGTCAACGGGCCAGACCTGTCATTCGACTCACAAGCGCCCAACCTGCGCTACACCGACACGTTCGGGCACGGAACCCACATGGCCGGGATCATCGCCGGCCGGGACAGCGGCGTCAAAGACGACCAGCTGGATGACAAGAAGAACTTCGCCGGCATCGCGCCAGGCGCCACACTGATCAACATGAAGGTCGCCGCAGCCGACGGGGCCACAGACGTCTCGCAGGTCATCGCCGCGATCGACTGGGTCGTCGCGCACCGCAACGATCCCGGCCTCAACATCCGGGTGCTCAACCTGTCCTTCGGCACCGACTCGACGCAGGACGAACAGCTCGATCCCCTGTCGCACGCGGTGGAGTCCGCCTGGCGCAGCGGCATCGTCGTCGTGGTGTCGGCGGGCAACGACGGCACGGCGGCGACCCGGCTGTCCATGCCGGCCGCGAACCCGTACGTGGTCGCGGTCGGCGCGGCCGACCCGAAGGGCACCAACGCCCGTACCGACGACGTGGTCGGGGACTTCAGCTCGCGGGGCAACGCCACCCGGCACGCCGACCTGGTCGCGCCCGGCCGGTCCGTGGTCTCGCTGCGCGACCCCGGCTCGTACGTCGACACGAACTACCCGACCGGGCTGGTCGCCGGTGACACCAGCAAGCGCTTCTTCCAGGGCAGCGGCACGTCCCAGGCGGCCGCGGTGGTGTCCGGCGCCGCCGCGCTGCTGCTGCAACGGCGCCCCACGCTGACCCCGGACCAGGTCAAGCGGCTGCTGATGACCACCACCGACGCGATGCCGGCCGCCGACGTACTGGGCCGGGGCGCCGGGCAGCTCAACGTCGGGGCGGCCCTCAAGGCGCCGACGCCGGTGTACACCCAGAGCTTCCCGACCGCCACCGGTACCGGGTCGCTGGAGCTGTCCCGGGGCTCCTCGCACGTCGCCGACCCGGCGAACGGGGTACAGCTCACCGGCGAGCGCGACATCATGGGCAACGCCTGGACGCCGTCGACCTGGGCGCCGCTGGACGCCACCGGCCGGACCTGGTCCGGTGGCGCCTGGAACGGCACCACCTGGAGTGGCGGCGACTGGTCGGGCACGTCCTGGGCAGGGCGGACCTGGAGCGGCACCACGTGGTCCGGGCGGACCTGGTCGGGCAGCACCTGGAGCGGCAGCACCTGGAGCGGCCGCACCTGGAGCGACGCGGTCTGGGACGGCCGGACCTGGAGCGGCAGCACGTGGTCCGGGCGGACCTGGTCGGGCAGCGCCTGGACCGGCAGCAACTGGTCGGGCAGTCGATGGCGATGAGGCAGCCGTGAGCCGGGTTTCGACACGATGGTCGCCCCCGGAGTACCGCGTCGCCGGCCTCACCGCCGGCGTCGCGGTACTCGTCGGGTTGTCGCACCTCGCGCTGCTCGGCACCGAACCGTGGATCTTGACGGAATCCCCGGCACGCGTCCTGGTGTCGCTGCTGGTCCTGGCCGCGATGTCGGCCGCCACCGAGGGATTCGCGATCCACGTGCGGGTACGCCGTGGCGGGCACGCGGTCAGCCTCAGCGAGATCCCGGTGGTGCTCGGCCTGCTGATGACCGGTCCGCTGGCGTTGACGCTGTCCCGGGTGATCGGCGGGGTGACCGGCATGGCCGTGTTCCGCCACCAGCGGGGTCTCAAGCTCGCGTTCAACGCCACCGTACTGGCGGTGCAGGCGACCGCGGCCGCGGCGGTGTTCCGGCTGCTCGCCGGGCCGCCCGGCACGCTCGGGCCGCGCCAGTGGCTCGCCGCGTACGCCGCGACGATCGTGGCCGAGATGCTGATGGGCACCCTGGTCACGGCCGCCATCGCGCTGCACGACGATCCGAGCGAATGGCGCCGGTTGCCGGTCGCGGCCACGCTCGGGGTACCGCTGGTCGTGGTCACCACCAGCATCGCGCTGGTCGGCGGCATCGTGGTGATCCGCGACCCCCGCGCGGTCGCGCTGCTGGCCGTGGTGTCGTTCGTGACCTTCCTCGGGTACCGCGGTTATGTCCGCCAGACCCAGGGCCACGAACAGGTGGAGAGCCTGTACGCGTTCACCAGGGCCCTGGATGGCTCGCTGGACCGCGCGGACGTCGTCCGTACCCTGCTCGACCAGGTACGCGACCAGTTGCGCGCGGAGGTCGCCGAGCTGCTGGTGCCGGGGCCCGAGCCGGACACATGGACGCGGACCCGGATGTCGGGCACCAACACGGTCGAGGTCAGCCGGGTGCCGGCGGCGGAGCCCGCCCCCTGGTGGGTGGCGGCCGCCGCGGGCGAGCCGGTCCTGATCCAGGCAACCGAACACGACGGCGCCGGACACGACGGCATCGCCGTGCCGGTCCGGATCGGCGACGGCGCGCCCGCCGTCCTGCTGGTCAGCCACAGCCTGCCGGACCTGCCGACGTTCGGCCCCGACCAGGTGCGCCTGTTCCTCGCGCTGGCCAACCACGCGAGCCTGTCGCTGGTCCAGGCCGGCCTGGTGGATCAGTTGCGCAAGGAGGTCACCGAGAAGGAGTACCTGGCGCTGCACGACCCGCTGACCGGGCTGCCGAACCGCCGGCACTTCCACCGGCTGCTGGTGAGCCGCCTGGGCTCGCGGGGCGCGACCCGACCCGTCCCGTTCACCGCCGTGATGCTGATGGACCTGGACCGGTTCAAGGAGGTCAACGACGCGCTGGGGCACAACATCGGCGACGCGCTGCTGCGCGAGGTCGCCGATCGGCTGCGGCACTACCTCGGCGACCGCGGCGTCATCGCCCGCCTCGGCGGTGACGAGTTCGCGGTACTGGTGACCGCCGCCACCTCGGTCGCCGAGGCCCACGCGGTCGGCGACGACCTGGTCCGGGCCATGGAGCGGCCGGTGACCATCGGCCACCTCAACCTCACCGCCCGGATCAGCATCGGCATCGCGTGCGGGCCGGAGCACGGCGACGCCGCACAGACTCTGATCCAGCGCGCGGACGTCGCGATGTACGCGGCGAAGCAGACCCGGTCCGGCGCCCGCGTGTACCAGTCGCAGGACGACAAGAACTCGGCCCGCCGGCTCGCGCTCGTGGCGGACCTGACCGAGGCGGTCCAGCGCCGCGAGTTGACCGTCGACTTCCAGCCCAAGCTGGAGCCCAGCACCGGCATGGTCACCGGCGCGGAGGCGCTGGCCCGCTGGCACCACCGCGAGCAGGGGTACATCCCGCCGGACGTGTTCATCCCGCTGGCCGAGCACTCGGGCCTGATCCGCCCGCTCACCCTGCATGTCCTGGAGGTCGCCCTGCGCCGGTGCGCGGCCTGGCGCCGGGCCGGCCACGACATGGACGTGGCGGTGAACCTGTCCCCCAACGCGCTGCTCGACAGCAGCCTGCCGGACGTGGTGACCCGGCTGCTCGGCCAGGCCGGGGTGCCCGCCGCCGCGCTGGTACTGGAGATCACCGAGAGTACGCTCATGGCCGACCCGACCGGCAGCATGAGTACCCTCGACCGCCTGCACGCGATCGGCGTCAAGCTCTCGATCGACGACTTCGGCACCGGGTACTCGTCGCTGGGCCGGCTGCGCGAGTTGCCGATCCACGAAGTCAAGATCGACCGGTCGTTCGTACAGCGGGTTGCGATCGACCACCGGGACCGGGCCGTGGTGCGGTCGGCGATCCAACTCGGCCACGCTCTCGATCTGCACGTGGTCGCCGAAGGCGTGGAGGACGCCACGACGCTCGCCCACCTCCGGCAGGAGGGCTGCGACCTGGTCCAGGGGTACTACGTGTCCCGTCCGATGCCCGCCGACAAGTTCGAGGGCTGGCTGGTCGGCCGAACCAGGGACAACGAAAACGTGCTATACCCCCGCTTCGGCGCCTGACACCCCCCCCTCCCCCTCCCCCCTCCCCCCGCCCCCCGCCCCCCCCTCCCCCGGCCTCGTCGATCAAGGACGAATGGTGGGACGAACTGGGCAGACCGGCCACCATTCGTCCTTGATCGACGGGGGTTGCCGAGCGGCTCGCGCGCCCCGCATAGGCTGCGTGCGATCCGTCGTCCGGGGATGACGGTGCACGTGTCCGGGGGGATGCCAGTGCATGACGCGACGTTCCGGCGTGCGGCCGGAGCCGGTAGGGACCGCGCCCGACCGCCTTTCACCGGGCGGCGTGAGGTGCTGGCTTTCCTCGGGGACCTGCTGGTGGGCGGCCGGACCCGGGTCGTCGAGGTGGCCGGCGATCCGGGGATCGGCAAGACCCGGCTGCTCGGCGAGCTTCGCGAACTGGCCGCTGGCCTTGGGGTACCCGTGCTGTGGTCGCGGGCGACCGGGGCGGGGCGCGCCGTCCCCTACGGTGTCCTGCTCGACCTGCTCGGATCCGACGCCGAGCCGACCCGGGTGGCCGTCCGCGACCGGCTGCTCACGGCAGCCGGGGCGGGGGCGGTCGTCATCGTCGACGACCTGCACTGGGCCGACCCGGCCTCGGTCGAGGTGCTCTCGGCGCTGCTCCGGCAGCCGGTCCCGGTGCTCCTCGCCGTCGCGTACCGCCCGCGCCAGCTACCGGCCCGGCTCACCGTCCCGGCCACGGTCACCCGGCTCGTCGTCGACCTGCCGCCACTGTCCCGTGCGGAGGCCGAGATCCTGCTCCGCCCGCTGCCGGACCCGGCCCGCGACCCCGTGTACGACGCGAGCGGCGGCAACCCCGGCCACCTCGCCGCCCTCGTCGACGGCGGCGGCCCGGATCCGTCCACATGGGACCATTCGCGGGCGGCGACCGTCTTGCGCGCGCTGTCCGGCGAGTTCGCTCCGCTCGACCCGGAGGCGCTGCTGGCCGCGTGGGCGGCGGCCGTGCTCGGTACCCCGTTCGACAGGTCGCTGCTGGCCGGCGTGGCCGCCATCGCACCGGACCGGATCGCCGGGCCGCTCGGCGAGCTGTGCGCACGCGACCTGATCCGGCACGACGGGAACGGATACGCGTTCCGGCATCCGGTCGTCGCGGCCGCCGCGTACGCGACCGCCCCGGCCGGCTGGCGGCTGGAGGCGCACGCGCGGGCCGATCGGGCGCTGGCGGGCCGGGCGGCGCCGGCGTCCGTGCGGGTCCGGCACGTCGAGCGCGTCGCGCAGGCCGGTGACGACGATGCGGTACGGGTACTGGTGGACGCCGCCGACTCCGCTGGCCGGACGGATCCGGGCGAGGCGGCCCGGCTCCTGTCGGTCGCGGTCCGGCTGGTGCCACCCGCCGCCGGGGCGCGCCGGGTCGACCTGATGCTCGCCCGGGCGGAGGCGCTGGCCGTCGCCGGGCATCCGGGCCGCAGCCGGGAAGTGCGGCACGACGTGCTGCGTACGGTGCCTGCCGGCCCGGACGGGCGCCGGCTGGCCGCGGCCCGCCGGTGTGCCGCCGCGGGCGCCCTTCCTGCTGGTGCTGACGTACCGGCAGCGGCAGGCGTCGCCGCGGTTGCTGGCCGCGCTGGCGCAGTTCACCGCCGCGGGCCAGGTGCCCGGCGCGCAGGTGTCGGTGGAGCTGGAGCCGTTGCGCCACGACGAGTTCGACGAGCTGATCGGCCCCGGGCTCGACCGGGCCGCCCGCGACGAGGTGTACCGAGTCAGTCGCGGCAACCCGTTCTATGTCGACGCTCTGGTCCGGTCGGGCGAGAAGGGCCGCGAGACCGACCCGGTCGCGGCGGAGCTGACGGCGCTGTCCCCGGCCGCCGCCGAGGTCGCGCGGGCCGGGGCGGCGGTCGGCGAGGTGTTCGACCCGGAACTGGTCGCGGTGGTCGCCGAGTTGCCGCACCCGACGGTACTGGCGGCGCTCGACGAGCTGGCCGGCCGCGACGTGATCCGCCCGGAGGCGATGGCGGGCGGGTTCCGGTTCCGCCATCCGCTGGTCCGCAACGCGGCGTACCACACGGCGACCGGGTCCTGGCGGCGCGCCGCGCACCGGCGGGCCGCGGCACACCTGCGGGCGGCCGGGGCGAGCGCGGTCGCGCTGGCCCACCACGTCGAGCGGGCGGCGCGGCCGGCCGATGACGACACCGAGCTGGCCGGCGCCGTGGCGGTACTGGTCGCGGCCGCCGACGCGGCGGTGTCGACGGTTCCGGAGCTGGCCGCCCGCTGGCTGCGTGTCGCCGTGGACCTGCTGCCGGCCGGCGACGCGCAGCAGCGGGCGGAGCTGACCCTCGGCCGGGCGCGGGCGCTGGCGATCAGCGGCCGCTGCGCCGAGAGCTTGGACCTGTTGCGCGACCTGCTCGACGGGTGGCCGGCCGACCAGCCCGGCAGGCGGGCCGAGACGGCGGCGCTGTGCGCGACGATGCTGCGGTTCCTCGGCCGCCACGACGAGTCGCTCGGACTGCTGGAAGCCGAGGTGGCCCGGCTGCCCGACCAGGACACCAGGGAGGCGGCCGCGCTCAAGCTGGAGCTGACGTACGGCTGCATGCACGGATCCCGGTGGCCGGAGACGTTCCACTGGGCGGCGCAGGTACTGGAGACGTCGGCGCGCCATCCCGGCCGTACCCTCGACGCGGCCGGCGGCACCGGGCTGCGCGCCATGGCCGCCGCGCTGACCGGCGACCAGGCGGCGTGGGAACACCTGGCGCACGCGGGCGCCCTGCTGGACAGCGTTCCGGACGGCGAGCTGGCGGACCGGCTCAACGTCGCCGCCGAGATCGGGTGGGCCGAGGTCCTCCACGGCAGGTTCCACGACGCCCGCCGGCACTACGCCCGGGGCGTGGCGCTGGCCCGGGCGTCCGGCAAGTACCAGATCCTGGTCCACCTGCTCTACGGCCTGTGCAGCGCGTACACCTGGCTCGGGCAGCTTCCGGAGGCGGTCGAGGCGGCCGACGACGCCCTCGAAGTGGTGCGTACCCTCGGCGAGCGCAACCTGTACCCGGCCGTCCTGTCCCGCCGGGGCGAGCTGGCGTTCCTGCAAGGGGACCTGGCGACCGCGACCCGGTACGTGGACCGCTCGGTCGCCGAACGGGCCGCCGGCACGTACCTGTGGACCGGCCATGCCGAGCTGATCCGCGCCCGGATCCGGCTCGCCGATCCGGAACGCTACGGCGATCCCGAGGAGAGCGTCGCCGAGCTGCTCGAGGTCGGTGGCGGCCCGGACTTCCCGACGGTCTCGGCGGTCGCCCGGAGCCTCTGGTACGACGTGATGGCGCAGGCCGAACTCGCGCACGGCCGGGTGGCCGGGGCGGTCACCTGGGCCGACCGGGCCACCGCGAACGTCATCCTGGCCGGGGTGCTCGACCACGGCCCGCTGACCCGGGCACGGGCGCTGCTCGGCCAGGCGGAGTCGGCTCCGGAGGCCGCCCGAAGCGCCGCCGAGCTGGCGGTTGACCTGGCGACACAGACGGCGCAGCAGGCGGCGAAGGCCGGCGCGCGCCTGGTCGAGGCGGACGCCCGCCGGGTGGTCGGCGCGGCGCTCGCGGCCGGCGGCGACCTGACCGGCGCCCAGGAGGAGCTACGCCGGGCGAAGGCGCTGTACACGGCGTGCGGCGCCAACGGCCTGCACGCCGAGGTGGTGGCCGAGCAGCGCCGGCTGGGTTCGCGTACCCGTCGCCGGTCCCGCGCCGCCGACACCCCGGTCGCGCTCACCGAGCGGGAGCACGAGATCGCCCGGCTGGTCGCGCTCGGCCACTCCAACCGGCAGATCGCGACCAAGCTGGCGTTGAGCCCGAAGACGGTGGAGAGCCACCTGTCCCGGGCATTCACGAAGCTCGACGTGTCGAGCCGGACCGCCCTAGCCCTCAAGATCGGCACAGTTCGCGGAACCTAAGATCGGCACAACTTCCCGGAAATAGTGGCCTCAGACAGGTGCTGAGGCCACAACTTCCGGGAAGTTGTGCCAAGGCCCCGGGAAGGTGTGCCAAGGCCCGGGAAGGTGTGCCAAGGCCCGGGAAGGTGTGCCAAGGCCCCGGGAAGGTGTGCCACAAACCGCCTAGGTCAGGGCGTGCTTGGCGGTGTGGTCGGCCGCCGGGCCGTAGGCGGCGATGTTCAATGGGCCCTGCGGGGTGTACGCGCGGTTGCGGCCGGCCCGCTTGGCCACGTAGAGACCCTGGTCGGCGGCCTGCATCAGGGCGTGCGGGGTGGTGCCGTCCCGGGGCATCAGGGCGAGGCCGAGCGAGGCGGTCACGCGTACCGCGACCTCGTCGCCGACCGGGATCCGGTCGCCACTGACGATCTCGCGCAACCGGTCGGCGAGGATCGCGGCTTCCCGGGCCTCGATCGCCGGCATGAGCACCACGAACCGGTCCGCCTCCTGCCGGGCGACGATGTCGCCGGGTCGGCCGTCCCGGTGCAGCCGGGCCGCCACCTCGGCCAGCACCAGGTCGCCGGCCATGCTCCCGTGCATCTCGTTGACCAGCGCGAAGTTGTCGATGTCGACGAGCAGCACGGCCAGTTCGACGCGGGCGGTCCGGGCCCGGACGGATTCGATCCGGAACGCCTCCTCCAGGAACTCCGGGCTGTACGCACCGGTCAGCCCGTCGTGGATGGCCAGCCGCCGCTGGATGGTGGCGAGCCCGCCGAGCCGGGCGAGCATCAGCAGGAACAGCGCGGCCCCGGTGAGGACGATCGCCGGCACGTTGAGGTCGCGGCCCTTGCCGGCGATGTACTGCACGAGCAGCAGCCCGAGCGGCAGCAGCCCGGCACCGGTGAGCAGCGCGATACGCCGCCGGCTCGCGCCCCGCAGCGCCACGGCGGCCCGGTTGTCCAGCGATCGCATCGACGGGTGCAGCGCGGCCGCTCCCATCAGCAGGTACGCGACCAGCCAGCCCCACTCCAGCCAGGTGTCGGTGTTGGCGTACAGGTTCTGCGCCGTGAGGATCGCGTACACCACGTCGGTGAGCAGGGTCATCACCAGGCTGCCGACGAGCAGGAAGTAGGACACCGTGCGGGCGCCTACACCGAGGGTGAGCCGCAGCGCGATGGCGATCAGCAGCATGTCCATCGCCGGGTACGCGACCGAGACCGCCTTCTCCAGCGCCGACCCCTCACCGACGGTCAGCGGTCGCACCAGGTACAGCCACCACAACAGGCCGAGCGCGAGCGACACCACCGACGCGTCGATCACCGCCGGGGTGTGCGAGCCGGGGGTACGCCGGCGTACGAACAGCACCAGGGCAACCGCGATCACCGGGTACGCGGCCAGGTAGCCGAAGTCGGCGAAGCTCGGGTACGGGTCGACGTGGAACACGTTGCGCTGGATGGCCCCGACCAGGTCGCCCAGCAGGTTGCACCCTTCGCCCACGGCCAGCAGCACCCACGGCAACCGGCGGGCCGGCCGGTTCAACCGGATGCCGGCGATCACGCCACCGGTCGCCAGTACCGGGAAGACGAGCGCGGTGATGTCGGTATAGACGGCCGCCGGCTTGGCCAGTGGGAGCACGTAGTAGAACCCGATCGCAGCGGCACCCGCGACCAGAAACCAGATCCACCGACGGGAAGTGGAGGGACCTTCACCTGTCACACGGACATCCTGCAACTCACCTGTTGCGCGCCTAAGGGCTCGTTCGGTCGGTAACTTCCACCCGGTCAGTGGAGACTTACATATTGATCATGTGCCCGGCTAGCCCATGTATCGCCTCTTTGACCGCCTCGCCCAGGGTCGGATGTGCATGTACGTTCCGCGCCACCTCGGTCACGGTGAGATCCCACTGCTGGGCCAGCGTCAACTCGGGCAGCAGTTCGGTCACCTCGGGCCCGATCAGATGTGCCCCGAGCAGCTCGCCGTACCGGGTGTCACTCAGGATCTTCACGAAGCCGCCCGGGTCGCCGAGGCCCTGCGCCTTGCCGTTCGCGGTGAACGGGAACTTCTGTACCTTGACGTCGAAACCCTTCTCCCGGGCCTGCGCCTCGGTCCACCCGAAGCTCGCGATCTGCGGCTGGCAGTACGTGGCCCGCGGGATCATGACGTAGTCCAGTTCCATCGTCTCCGCGTCGCCGATGGTCTCCGCCGCGACGATGCCCATCGACTCGGCGGCGTGGGCGAGCATGAGCTTCGCGGTGACGTCCCCGATCGCGAAGATGTGCGGCACGCTCGTCCGGCACCGGCCGTCCACGTCGATCGCGCCCCGGTCGGTCACGCGCACGCCGGTGCGCTCCAGCCCGTACCCATCGATGTTGGGTTGGAAGCCGATCGCCTGGAGCACCTTGTCGGCAGCCAGGGTCTGCCGCTCGCCACCCTTCGACACGGTGACCCGCACGCCGTCGGCGCTCTCCTCGATCGACTCCACCTTCGTCGAGGTCAGCGTCTTGATGCCCAGCCGCCGGTACCGCCGGGCCAGCTCGGCCGACACCTCCTCGTCCTCGGTCGGCACGATCCGGTCGAGGAACTCCACGATCGTCACGTCCACGCCGTACGCGCGCAGGATGTACCCGAACTCGACGCCGATCGCGCCCGCCCCGGCGATGACGATGCTGGCCGGCAGGGTGTCGCTGAGGATCTGCTGCTCGTACGTCACCACGCGGTCACTCAGCGACGTGCCGGGGAGCAGTTTCGTCGACGCGCCCGCCGCGATGACGCAGTGGTCGAACGTGACCCGCTCGCCACCGACGTCGAGCGTGTGGTCGTCCAGGAAGGTGCCGCGCGCGTCGTACTGTGTGATCTTGTTCTTCTTCATGAGGTAGCCGACGCCCTTGACCCGGCCGTCGGCCACCTTCCGGCTGCGCTCGTAGGCGACCCGGTAGTCGAAGTGGACCTCCCCGTCGACCTCGATGCCGAACGTCGTGCGCTCGTTGGCGAAGATCTGCGCCAGCTCGGCGTTGCGCAGCAGTGCCTTGGACGGGATGCAGCCGATGTTGAGGCAGACGCCGCCCCAGAACCGTTCCTCCACGACCGCCGCACGCAGGCCGAGTTGGGCGGCGCGGACGGCGGCCGTGTACCCGCCCGGCCCGGCGCCGAGAACCACCACGTCGAAGTGCTCGCTCATGCCTGCCAGCATGGCTCAGCACCCCATGATCGGCACAACTTCCCGGAAGTTGTGGCCTCAGCCCAGTCGGGAGGCCACTACTTCCGGGAAGTTGTGCCGATCATGGACGGCGGCGGGCCGGGATCGTGCGCCAGTCGTCGGCCTCCTCGCCCGGCCGGTACGTCGAGTCGAGCCGCTTCGCCACCACGCCCGGCAGGCCCTGCTCCCGGCTCGCGTCGAGGGCGAACCGGCCGCCCCCGGAAAAGTACGGCGGGGTCTGCCAGTGCGCCCCGGCCAGACCCAGCTCGTCGAGAAGCTCCCGGCGCCGCGCATACGGCATGTCCATTGTGGAGCCACCGTCCAGCCAGAGCACATCGAAAATCAAATACTGCACCGGTACCCTCGCCGCCGCGCGCCGGGCCGGTGCGGTGTCGGCCCAGGCCAGGCGCGGCTTCAGCGCGTCCCGGTTGACCCGCCCGCCCGGGTCCAGCGCGACGAGCACGCCGTCGAGCAGGCACTCGGTCGGGGCCAGCGACTCGGCCAGCTGGCGCAGCTCAGGATAGGCGCGGGTGACGTCGGCTCGGTCGCCGTCGAACGCCTGCGGCCGGCCGCCCGAGATCCCGACCAGCGCGCGCCGGCCGTCCCAGGCCATCTCGTACCCCCACGCGTCGTCGCCGGACGGCAGCGACCGGGCCGGCCGCGGCCGCATCGGCGCAGTGGACTCCGGCATCGGCGCCCAACCCGCCGGTGGTGGGTCCATCCGGTGGATCATCCAGTCCTTGCCGTGCGTCCGGTACAGCGCGTACCGGCCCTCGACCTTGCTGCCGTGCAGCGTCACGATAACCTCGCGGTCGCGCCACTTCTCGGTCTCGTACGTCCCCCGGTCGTAGATGTACATGTGACCGCCGCCGTACTCGCCGGCCGGGATCTCGCCGTGGAAGTCGGAGTACTCCATCGGATGGTCCTCGGTGTGCACGGCGAGGTGGTTGCGCTTCGGGTCGCGCGGGACGCCTCGCGGCACCGCCCAGGACACCAGTACCCCGTCCCGTTCCAGGCGCAGGTCCCAGTGCAGGCTCGTGGCGTGGTGCTGCTGGATGACGAACGTGTCGTTGTCGCCTGTGGGTGGTGACGCGGGCGGAACCGGCTCGGGGGTGCGGGTGCTGTCGCGCTTGCGGCGGTACTCGTCGAGCCGGTCAGCCATGGCTCAAGGTCACCACAGCCCCACAAGTGACACAACTCCGGCTTCGCGGACCGGCCGGCGCCACTCGGCGGTCGCACCACTCGGCGGCCGGCACCACTCGACGGCCGGCACCACTCGGCCCCAAGATCGGCACAACTTCCCGCAAGTAGTGGCCTCCCGACAGGGCTGAGGCCACTACTTCCGGGAAGTTGTGCCGATCAACGTCAATTCAGGGGCGCGGTGGGGGCCGGCGGCAGGGGCGGGAGTGCACTTCCCTTGACCCAGTCCGCCCAGCTCATCGTCCAGTCGGTGAGGCCGTCCATCGGATCGAGATCGATACCGGTGTTGCGCACCTCGACGACGTCACCCGGGCCGAAGTTGTTGTAGAACCAGATCGCGTTGTCGGTGTTGACGTTGAGGCAGCCGTGCGAGGCGTCGCTGTGCCCCTGCTGGCCCACGCTCCACGGCGCGGCGTGGATGTACTCCCCCGCGTACGAGATGTGGGTGGTCCACTCGACGTTCTCCGGGTTGTACGAGTACGGCCCGCTGCTGAGGCCGAAGCTCGCCGAGCTCATCTTGGTCACCCGCTCGTTGCCGAGCACCACGTGCACGCCGCTGCGGGTGCGGAAGTCGATGTACTGGCCGTGGTCGCCCTGGGTCGAGGCGTGCATGCCCATCGCGGTCGGCGCGTCGCGGACCATCTGCCCGTCGATGAACGCCTGGATGTGGAACGTCTTGTCGTCGGCGATCGCGATCTTCGACGGGCCGATGGTGAACGAGGCGGAGACGTCCTGCTGCCCGTACAGCCCCTTGCCGAGATCCTTGCCGTACACGTTCGCGGTGACCGTCACCTTGGTGCCGGGTTTCCAGTAGACCTCGGGCCGCCAGTGCACCTCGGTGTCGCTGAACCAGTGCCACACGCCGTCGACGTGCGGCTCGGTGACGACCTCGAGCGCCTTCTCGGCGGCGGCCCTGTCCGTGATCTTCTCGTCGAAGCCGACCACGATCGGCTGGCCCACCCCGAACGTCGGCCGGTCGGACAGCAGCAGGCCGGCGTTGGCCCGCAGGTAGGGCAGGGTGAGGTTGGCCGGCTTGACCGTGGTGAACGTGCTGGACTGGCTGACGTGCTGCCCCTCCAGGCCGGTGCCCTCGGCGCTGAGCGTGTAGCGCTTGTTGTAGCCGAGCGGCGTGGTCGTGTGCCAGGTGTGCTTGGCGGCGTCGAGCTCGCCCGCCACCTGCTTGCCCTGCGGGTCGGTCAGCGTCACGGTGTCGATCACCGCGGACGCCGACGTCACCGTCACCGGGTCGGTGACCGGGACGTTGGCGGCGTCTGCCGCCGGGGTGAGCGCCAGCGCGGGCGGGCCGGCGGGCGCCGGGCCACCGCCGGGGCCGCCCTTGCGGAAGAACGCCTTGTGCGCCTGCGCCGACTGGTTGCACGCTGTCACGAGTAGCAGGCTCAGCGTGAGGACGGCCATCCCGATCACGCGCCGCGCTCGCCGGTGCCCCGACGCGCTGACCGGTGTTGCTGGCATTGCTGGTCCTCCCCCGAGCGACCCGCCTGATCGCGGCGGTATGTGAAACGGTGTCGCCAATGTACGCGGCCAATGCGACATCGCGGGAGCCAGTTCGCCGAACGCTGGCACGAAGTGAGGAGAAGCGGCGCCCTCCATGATCCGGTAAACCTGTGGTCGCTATAGGTACTACGGATTTACCGGATCATGGGGGAACGGGCAGCACGGGGCGACGCACCGGCTCGGCACACCACTCCAGCCACCCACGCGTAGCGCGGCGACCACCTGCGCGGCCACGTCGCACGGGTGGTCGGTCACGTCGCCCCAGCCGTACCGCAGCACCCGATCACCGTCGACGACGGCGAGGTTGTCGCGACGCATGTCCCGCCAGCGCTCGTTGGCAGGGTGCGCCGCCCGACCGTCGAGTTCGACCAGTACACCGTGGTCGTTGTAGCGCACGTCGTCGTACCGGCGACCCGCGGGCGTCCGGCGCATCGCCTGCCGGCGTCCGCGGGGCAGCCCGTGGGCGCGCTCGACCTGCCGCAGATATCTGGTTTCGAGCACCGAGTGGCACCCGTCCGCCACGTCGGCCAGCGCATCGATCAGCTCCGCGCGCCAGCGGATCTTCTTGCGCTGGCCGAGCGCGCGCATTAGTCGGTCCGGAGTGGTGCGCCGGGTACCGCATGCCTTCGCCAGCCACCCGACCGCCGCGTCGACCGAGGCGGCGGACTGGGTGAGGTCGAGAACGGTCTCCTCGATGCGGGTCTGCGGTGGAGTCCGGCCCGGATGGCCCATCGCACCGGCCCGGCGACTGTAGTGGACGACGACGCCCGGCCACCTGACGATCCGGCGGTGGCCGGGCATCGTGAGGTGGATCGTGGCGGCCGGCCCGCAGAGTCCGGTCAGTTCGGCGGCGCTCTCGTGGCTGAGCAGCGCTCCGGTCCCGGCCCGCAGCACCGCGGCCCACAGGTGGCAGCGACGCGGGATCGGGCCGCTGAAGGTGAGATACACGGCTTCGTGCACCCGCCGCCACCGGCCGGACGAAAGATGCCGGCGGATCGCACCGGAACTGATGCCGGCCGCCAGCGCCTGGGTACGCGTGAGGACGCCGCCCTGGAGATCGAGAAGGTCGTCCAGCACCCGATCAGCCTGCGCGGCCGGCGGATGGCGCACCAGTCCCGACTGTCTGCTGTGGACAATCCGTCCACAGGCTGCCGTTGCCTCTTGACGCGGGCGCCTGGGGTGTCTACGTACGACGCGACGCCTGGACGAAGCTGGCTCCCAGGCGGCGCAGGCCCTCGCCGATCCGGTCCACCGGCACCGCCCCGTACCCGATCACCAGCCCGGCCTGCCCCGGCTCCTCGGCGCACAGGCTGGCGAGGGTACGCAATGCGACCCCGGCCCGGCGGGCCGTCCGGGTCACCTCGTCGAGGTCCACGGTCACGCCCGGCGCGAGGCGGGTACACAGGTGCAGGCCGGCAGCCGACGGTACCGGTTCGAGCCAGCGCGCCAGGTCCTGCCGCAACCCGGTGACGATCCGCCCGTGGCGGGCCGCGTACTCCCGGGTGGCCTTGCGGATGTGCCGGGCGAGCAGCCCCTCGTCGATGAACCGGGCCAGTGCCGCCTGCGTGGTCAGCTCGCCGTGCCAGTCGCTGAGCTGTCTCGCCCGGTGCAGCGCCGGCCGCAGGGACGCCGGTGCCACCAGGAACCCGAGCCGCAGCATGGGCAGCAGCGTCTTGGAGAACGACCCGACGTACACCACCCGGCCACTGCGGTCGAGGCTCTGCAACGGCTCCAATGGACGGTCGGAGAACCGGAACTCGCTGTCGTAGTCGTCCTCGATCACCACCGCGCCGCGCTTCTCCGCCCACGCCAGCAGGGCGGTCCGGCGGGCGAGCGACATCGGTACGCCGAGCGGGAACTGGTGCGACGGCGTCGTGTACACCAGCCGCGCGGTCCTCGGCAGGGCGGCGACGACGAGGCCCTCGGCGTCGACCGGCACGCTGACCACCCGCGCCCCGAGCGACTGGAACAGCAGCCGGGCCGGCGGGTACCCGGGTTCCTCCACCGCCACGCACGCACCCGGCTCGATCAGTACCCGGCCGATGATGTCGAGGGCCTGCTGCGCGCCGTTGGTGACGATCACGTCGTCGGCGCCCGCGCGGACCGACCGGGAGACGCCGATGTACCGGGCGATCGCCGCCCGTAGCCCGGCGTGGCCGGCCGGCTCGGCGTAGTCGGCGGCCTGGAGCGCCGAGGCGCGCAGTTCCCGGGTGACCAGCCGACGCCACGCCTCCAGCGGGAACAGCCCGCCGTCCGGCATGCCGACCCGGAAGTCGTACCCGGCCGGCTCCTTCTCGGTGACGACCGTCCGCTCCGCCTGCGCGTCGAGCGAGCGCCACACCCGCACCGGCGCGACATCCCGCCCGGCGGGGGCGCGGCGCGATGTCGTGACTCGCTCGCTGCACACGAACGTGCCCGCGCCGACCCGGCTGACCAGGAACCCCTCGGCGGTGAGCCGCTCGTAGGCCACCGCCACGGTGTTGCGCGACACGTCGAGCCGGTTGGCCAGCTCACGCGTCGGCGGCAGCCGCTCGCCGGGGCGCAGCCGGCCGTCCAGCATGGCATCGCGGAGTTGCCGGTAGATCCTGGCGGTGAGGTCGCCGCGCCCCGCCAGGCTGACGTGGAAGTCCATTCGATTGGCCCAATCCGATTGGCTGGGATTGGAGCTTACACGGTCCAATCAGGCTCCTAGATTCGAGTTGTCGAACGGAAAGAGGTAGAGACAATGACCGCTCGCATGGACGTCGCCGCGCTGGCTCCCGCCGCGTACAAGGCGATGCTCAACCTGGATCGCGCGGCCCACCAGGGGCCGTTGGCCAAGCCCTTGATGGAGCTGGTCAAGCTGCGCGCGAGCCAGATCAACGGCTGCGTGTACTGCGTCGACTCGCACAGCTTCGACGCCCGCGAGGCCGGGGTCCCCGATGAGCGCCTGTTCGCGGTCGCCGTCTGGCAGGAGGCGCCGTTCTTCAGCGACGAGGAACGGGCCGCGCTGGCGCTGACCGAGGCGATGACCCGGCTCAGCGAGGGCGGCGACCGGGTGCCTGACGAGGTGTGGGCGCAGGCCGGCAAGCACTTCGACGAGAAGGCGCTCGCCGCTCTGGTCATGCTGATCGCCACGATCAACGCGTGGAACCGGATCGGGGTGTCGACCCGGATGGTTCCACGGTCCTACGTCAAATGAAGGGCATGACGGTGTCGCAGGGCGCCGCGGTGTCGATCGGTGCGGTACTCGGTACCGGTGTGATCGGCCTCCCGGCGCTCGCGGCCCAGACCGCTGGACCGGCTTCGCTGCTGGCCTGGGTGGCGCTGATCGCGCTGTCCGTCCCGCTGGCCGCCACCTTCGCGGCGCTCGGCGCGCGCTACCCGGACGCGGGCGGCGTCTCGACGTATGTCCGCACCGCGTTCGGCGCCCGTGCCGCCGCCGTGGTCGGCTGGTGCTTCTACTTCGCGATCGCGGTCGGGGCGCCCGCCGCCTCGATGTTCGCCGGCGCGTACGTGGCCGCCGCGTTCGGTGGCGGCCAGGCCACCACGGTCGCCACCTCGGCCGCGTTGATCGTCGCCGTGACCGCGACCAACCTCGGCGGGGTACGCATCTCCGGGCGGGTCCAACTCGGCCTCGCCGCGGTGCTGGCGACCCTGCTCCTGGTCGCGACGCTGACCGCCCTGCCGCACGCGCACCTGGCCAACCTCACCCCGTTCGCGCCGCACGGCTGGCTGGCGATCGCCCCCGCGGCGGCGGTACTCGTCTGGGGCTTCGCCGGCTGGGAAGCCGTCACCTCGCTCGCCGCCGACTTCCGCCACCCGGCCCGCGACGTGCCGCGCGCCACCGCGATCGCGATCGTGGTGGTCGGTGCGCTGTACCTCGGCGTGGTCGTCGCCAGCCTGCTGGTCCTCGGCCCGGCGACCGGATCGACCGAGGCACCCCTCGCCGAACTTCTCGCGATCGGCGTCGGTGGTCACGTCCGCGCGATCACCGCTGTCATCGCGGTACTGCTGACCTTCGGCGCCATGAACGCGTACTTCGCCGGCGGCGCCAAGCTCGGTGCGGCGCTCGGCCGGGACGGTGCCCTGCCCGCGTGGTTCAGCCGGGGCAGCGCCGCCGGGGAGGTGCCTCGACGCAGCCTCGTGGTGATCTTCGGGCTGTCCGGGTTGGCGCTGGTCGTCGTCGCGGTCGCGAGGGTCGGGCCACGCCCGTCGGTCCTGCTCACCACGGGATCGTTCGTTCTCGTGTACGTGCTGGGCACGGCTGCCGCGGTCCGCCTGCTGCCGCGCCGGAGCTGGTCGCGGCGGGCGGCCGTGGTCGCGCTGGCGTCCGTGTCGGCGCTGCTGGTCATGACCGGTGTGTACGTGCTGTGGACGCTGGTGGTCGCCGCCGCCGCGGTCCTGTACGAGCACCGCCGGCGACCGGCCCGGGTCAGCCGGCACGTCGTTGATCGGTGCCTCCAGCCAGGTACATCCAGCTCGTGATGTCCGCTTCCTTCTCCTGGAACCGGACCCGCCGGTACTCGGCCGGATCGACCAGTCCCCGGGTCTGCCGGATCACCGTGTCGTACACGTGCTCCGAGGCCATGAACGCCAGATCCGCGCCGGTCTCCCGGAGTGACTGCTTGAGGATCGACGCGTTGAGCATCCGCGCGGCGTGGATCAACGCGTTTCCGCTCAGGCCCCGGGTGTCGCGGAAGACCGGCCCGACGTGCAGCGCGGCCCGCAGGTGCAGGCGGATCGGGTGCCCGGCGCGCCGGTTGTGGGCTTTGAGTTCGGCGGCGAGCAGCGCGATCAACGGATCCACCAGCGACACTGTGGAGACGGTCGGCGGGACGATGGTGATCGTCCCGTCGCCGCGGTCTTCGGTGAAGCACGAGGCCCATCGCACGTGGGAGCTTTCGAAGACGCGCTCGATGATCCGGTACAGCGTCTCGTGGACGACCCGGCGATCGTCGTCGGTGCGCTGCGGGTCGCCGAATTCGGCGATGTCGGTGAAGAAGATGGAGCAGTTCAACGGCGCCCACGGAAGGCCGCCGAGCGGGCTCGGCTCGGACGAGACGACCGACGCCGGCCGCGCCGCGATGCTTCCGCAGATCCGTTCGAGCCCGGCGGCGTCGATGACCGTGACGTGGTCCTCGCTGGCGTGCACGATCCCGCGCCGCCGCCACGACCGCAGGAACTGAGCCACCGCCTCCGGCGGAGCCGCCGCCCAGTCGGCCAATTCCTGCGCCGACATCGGCAGCGTGATCGTCACCGCGCCGTCCTTCTCGTAGCCGCCGCGCCGGAGTGCGATTTCCAGCAGCAGACCGGCGAGCCGGACCTCCACGCCGGCCCGGTCGTCGGCGGAGATGTCGCCGGTGTCCTCGGCCTGCCGCTCGTACTCCTGCCGGGTCAGGACCTCGAGCATGTGCGGCTGCTGGGCGAGCAGGCCCCGGAAGTCCCGCGCCGAGATCACCAGCGCCCGGACGTCGTCGAGCGCCACCACGGTCGCGGATCGCGACGCCGCCGTCATCGCGGCACGCTCGCCGACCGTGTCGCCGGGCCCACGCACCGCGATGATCCTTTCGTGACCGCCGGTCTGCGTGATGACCTTCACCCAACCAGTCTTGATCACGACGATCTCGGTGGTCGTGTCGTCCTGTTCGCACAGGGTGGTCCCGCTCCAGTAGGTCACCTCGCTCGCCAACTCGGCGAAGGCCTCCCGCTCGGTGGCGTCGAGCGAGTGCCAGAAGCTGCGCTGGGCGGGGTGCTCCCGGCGTGGCCGCGGGCCGACGATCCGCCCCTCGTACACCTTGCCGGCCTCGCCGCTCCCGCTTGCGTCCCCACCGGTGATCTCTCGGGGGAGCTCGTGGCCCTCCCCGTGTCCACTGTCCTCGGTCATCGTGGTTCATCCGTTCTCGCCGAGCACTGTCTCTTTTGGATCAATACGCCGGCCGCCGATGTGGCGCGCCCACCAAGGCTTCGTGCGGTGGCCTTGATCTGCTGATGTAGCTTCGCTTCTGGCTGACTACCAGTGTCGGGTAGGGCAAGTCTGTTCGCAAGAAGCGAACCGCACTATGAAATCTGCATTTGGCAGACGGCGAGGTGGCGGTAAGGATCCTGTCACCTAAAGAGTGAGTCCCGACAGCAAAGGTCCACGATGCCCGGAGCATCGTGGACCGCTGGAGTTGTGGAGAAGCTACAGGCTCTTGCGTACCGTCTCCACGAACTGGATCGCCTCGGGCTCGGCCAGCGCGATCTCCTCCAGGCGATCGGCTGCCCGGTTGTACTGCTTGACCTGGTCCTGATCTTCCTTCACCACGATGTTTCCGGCCCCGGTCTCCAGGCACAGGACATCGTCGTTGGCCGGATCGTCGTAGCCGAACAGTGCGAACGCCCCAGCCAGGCCGGGGTGCGGCCCCGCGCCGAACGGAAGGACCATGAGCGTGACGCTGTCCCGCTCCGCTATCCGGATCAGGTAATCCAGTTGCTCGCGCATCGCTGCCGCCCCGCCGACCGGCCGGCGCAGCACCGCCTCGTCCAGGATCACGGTGAACTCCGGCGGTGTGGCCCGCTCCAGGACGTGCTGCTTGCGGTTCTGCCGGACCTCGAAGAGCGCCTCAGCGACCTCGGCCGAGACGGGCTCCAGGGGCGCGGCCGTGATCATCGCCTTGGCGTAGGCCGGGGTCTGGAGGAGGCCGGGCACCGCCGTCGGGTGATAGTGCCGGATCCGGGTCGCGTCCGCCTCGGCACCGATGAACTCCTGATAGGACGGCGCGAGGAACCGCTGGTACGCGCTCCACCAGGTGCGCTGCCGGCTGCCCCGCGCCAACGTTCGCAACTCCTCCGTCTGGGCCGGGTCGTCCACGTCGTAGACCAGCAGGAGGGCGTTGAGATCGGAAACCGAGATGCCCACCTGGCCACCCTCTATCCTGACCAACTTCGAGGTCGACCACTCGACCTCGTTCGTCACGTTCTCAATGGACAGGCCCTTGGCCAGACGGAGTCGGCGCAGCTCAGCGCGCAGCCGGCGGCGGGTCGTCGTTGGCCCAGGCCCGGTCGTCATCAGCACGTCCTTTCACGCTTCAGGACGGCCCGGAGTTGGGGCCGTCGAGCGATGATATCGGATTGCTTGATGCAGATGGCCATCACCGTTGTGCCTACCCCCGCTATGCACCAGGCAACCGTACCAAGGTCGTTCGACACCTGCTGCCGGTAGACTGATATTTCTCCGCAAATGAACACCCCTCGATTCACCGGGTACCGGTTGATCGCGACTAAGGTATTCATGATTGTCAGGCCGTCGGCTCGGCTCCCGAAGCTGACGTTGCACAGCAGCGCAGTGCCGCGCGACCTGGTTGACGTTCCCGCATCGATCGTGCAGTTGGCACGGTGTATCGGTGTTGGTTTACGAAAGGAGACCAATGGCCGCCGTTGGTCCGAATCCGGAACGAGGATGCTGGCAGGCGAGTTCGTACAGTGCCTCATCGGACTGTGTGGAAATCGCCGAGCTGGGCGACCTGGTGGGCGTGCGGGATTCCAAGGATCCACATGGCCCGGTTATCGAACTCACTCGTGCGGAATGGCGCACATTCATCGAGGCGGTAAAGCGGGGCGAGCTGGACTGACAATCACCGCGACGCGGAACCGTCGGTCTCATGGGTACGGATGTTCAGCGCCGCCTCGACGATTCGCACTGCCTCCTCGCGGTCCAGTCCCAATCCGGTGACGATCGCCGCGTACTCCCGGGCCGCGCGCTGCGCCTGTTCCCGGACTAACTCCCCGGCCGCGGCGACGAAGGTACCGGCGCGGCCCCGGGTCTCGATCAGGCCACTCTCCTCCAGCTCCCGGTACGCGCGGGCCACCGTGTTCACGGCCAGACCGAGGTCGGCGGCGAGCCGGCGGACGGTCGGCAGCCGGGTGCCGACGGCGAGGGTACGGTCGCCGATCTGCTTGGCGAACTGCGAGCGCAACTGCTCGTACGGTGGCACCGGCGAACCGGCGTCGATGCCGATCATCCCGCCACCGCCACCTGGTCGGCGCGGATCGCCACCGGGCGGGTCGGCTCGACCACTTCGGCGTACCGGCCGAGAATCACCACCGCGACAGCGTATCCGCCGATGATCCACCAGTTGCCGGGCGCTATGACGGCGGCGAGCTGCGCCACGACCGCGATCAACGGATACCGGCCCAGCGCCTGCCGGGCATCCTCGACGCGCAGGAGGTCGTCGGCGGCGAGTGACCGGTCGTCCTCGGCCAGCGCCGGACGGCGCACCACCGCGAGGACCGTCGCCGCCGAAATGACCGCGCAGGCGGCGACCGCGGCCAGGCAGACCACCGCCGCCAACCGGTGCTGGGTCGAATCGACACTGGCCAGGGCGACCACACCGATCAGAGTGGCCGCGACGTAGCCGGCCCCCGCCGCGGCGAGGTGCCAGCTACCGACCACCTCGCGCACGCCGACCGTCGCGGGACGGGCGACCCGCGTCCGCACCGTCCGCGCGATCCGGTGCTCGGCGCGCCGCGGTCCGCGCAGGATCCACCACATCGTCCCGAGTGAGGCGACATACGCCGCGGAGATCTTCGCCATGTACATGGCGGGGCTGTCCGTCTCCGGCGACCACGTCCACGTGGCGATCATCAACGCCACGGCGGCCGCGACGACGCCGGCCATGATTCGGCGCCGGAAGCGTCTGCGCGCCTGGATCCGGGCCACGAGCAGCGGCGTCGGCTCGACGAAGACCGGCTCGCGCGGCGACAGCCACCCCATGACGCCCCCCTTTGTCTCAACCTTTGTATCGCCATACTGATACAGAGCCTGACACAAAGTCAAGGCACAACTTCCCGGAAGTTGGGGCCTCAGCAGGCAGCCGAGGCCACAACTTGCCGGAAGTTGTGCCGATCTTGGTCAAGTCCACCTTCTCCGCGTGGATCAGGCCGACGAACGACAGCACGGCACCGGCGACCGCGAAGATCGCGGCGGATACGAACCGCTTGTCGATGATGAACGCCACGATCGCGCCGAGTACCAGGCCGGCGAGGATCGCGCCCTGGCCCAGTACCGCCATCCCCGTGGTACACGACACCGGCCGCCTCCAGGTTCGCCTCGCCGACCTTGGCCGCGCTGGTACCGGCGGCCGACAGGGCGTTGTCGAGCAGCCCGGACGCCCACGAGGCGATGTTCGCCCACGAGCGCGGCGACGATCGCGGCGGCGTGTGCCCGGGGCGAGAACTGGAACGCCTGCGCGCCGATCAGCAGGCCGATGTACAAGAGAATCGGCACGATCGCCGGGATCGGCAGCACGGCCCCGAGCAGGCTGAACATGCCGAGGAAACAGAGCAGCGCGATCGCCACGCCGGTGGCCATCGAGTACCCGCTGCGCCCGCCGGCCTTCTTCCACCCCGGGTGTCCGATGTAGACGGCGGGTGGGAACGGCGAACCCAGCGCCGAGCCGATGATCGCCCCGGCGCCGTCGGCCAGCAGTACGCTCCGGAGGTTGTAGCTGTCCCCCGCGGCGGCCGCGCTCTCGACGTTGGTCATGCCCTCGGTGAAGTTGTAGACGCCCAGCGGGATCGCGGTGGCGAGCAGGGGCGCCACGTGCGAGAGGCCCGAGAAGAGCGCGCCCAGATGGAACGTGGGCCAACCGGCTGTGTTACAGCTGGAACACGCCCTCGCGCTGCGCGTAGTCGTACTCGTACACCTGCGTGCCCTCGATGAGGGCCCGCTCGACCCGGCTCATCACGTCGAGCGGATCACCGGACCAGACGCACAGGTCGGCGTCCTTGCCCGGCTCGATCGAGCCGAGCCGGTCGGCGACCCCGATGATCCGGGCCGGATTGATCGTCACCGCCCGCAGCGCGGCCGCCGGGTGCAGCCCCTCCTTGACGGCAAGGGTCGCCTGGTGGATGAGGAACGAGATCGGTACCACCGGATGGTCGGTCGTGATCGCGATCGTCACGCCCGCCGCGTCCAGCCGGCCCGGATTGGCCAGCGAGCGGTTGCGCAACTCGACCTTGGACCGGGAGGTGAACAGCGGCCCGATGATCACCGGGATGTTGCGGGCGGCGATCAGGTCCGCGAGCAGGTGCGCCTCCGTGCCATGGTCGATCACCAGCTCGTACCCGAACTCCTCGGCGATCCGCATGGCCGTGGCGATGTCGTCGGCCCGGTGGCAGTGCTGCCGCCAGGGGATCTCCCGGCGCAGTACCTTCGCCAGCGCCTCCATCTTGAGGTCGCGCTCCGGCGGCTTGTCCGGGTCGGGGTTGGCCCACTTGGCCAGGTAGTTGCCGGCCTGGGTGAACGCGTCCCGCAGGATGCCGGCGGTGCCGAGCCGGGTCGACGGGGTCTGCTTGCGTTCGCCGTACACCCGCTTGGGGTTCTCGCCGAGCGCCGACTTGAGCCCGCTCGGCTGGCGCAGCACCATCTCGTCGACGGTGCGGCCCCAGCATTTGATCGCGACGGTCTGGCCGCCGATCGGGTTGCCGGAGCCGGGGTTCACGTTGACGGTCAGCACGCCGCCCCCGATCGCGTCCCGGAAACCCTGCTCAGCGGGGTTGATCGCGTCGACAGCGCGGACGTGGGCGGTGTTCGGCTCGGTCATCTCGTTGACGTCCTGGCCGGCCCAGCCTTCGCCCTCTTCGTGGACGCCGACGTGGGCGTGGGCGTCGATGAACCCGGGCAGCACCCATTTGCCGTCTGCCGGCACGACCGTGGCGCCGTCGGGCACGGCGAGGTCGGCGCCGCCGACGGCCACGATCCGGCCGTCGTCGACCAGGATCACACCGTTCTCGATCGGGTCGCCCTCGATCGGTACCACCCTGCCACCGACTATCGCCATCGGACCTGTCGCTGTCGGATTCACCCCGTAACTCCTTCGCTCAGGACAACTACTCCCGATCAGATCACACTCGGCGCCCGCCGTGGTCGGCACAACTTCCCGGAAATAGTGGTCTCTGGTACCCGCTGAGGGCACAACTTGCCGGAAGTTGTGCCGATCGTGCCGAGATGTCGAGGCGGCCGTAGGCTCGGCACATGATCATCGACCTGTCGCACCGGATCACGGCCGGCATGGTGACCTACCCGGGCATCGCCGGCCCCCAGCTCTCGGTCGCCACCTCGCGCGCGGACTCCGCCGCCCGGCTCGGCACCGGGGCGTCGTTCGAGATCGAGTCGCTGAGCATGGTCGGCAACACCGGCACGTACATCGACTCGCCGTACCACTACCACGCCGACCGGGCCGATCTCGCCGCGCTCCCGCTCGAACGGCTGGTCAACGTACCGATCGTGATGATCCGCGCGTTCGGGGCGACCGCGGTGACGGCCGACGACCTCGATCCGCCGGATTCGCTGTGGGGCAAGGCCGTGCTCGTGCACACCGGCTGGGCCCGGTACTGGGGAACGCCCCGGTACCTCGACCTCGACTGCCCGCACCTGACCGGCGACGCGGTACGGGTACTCGTCGACGCGAACGTGGCGATCGTCGGCATCGACTCGCTCAACGTCGACGACCCGGCCGACCCGAGCCGACCGGCCCACGACGGGCTGCTGGGCGCCGACATCCCGATCATCGAGCACCTGACCAACCTCGACTCGGTACCCGACGCCGGCTCCCGCCTGATCGCACTGCCCGCACCGATCCACGCCATGGCGTCATTCCCGGTGCGAGCCGTGGCCATCCACGACCCCTCGTCGATCTAGGACGAATGGTGGGTGCTTTGCGCGATTCGGGGCACCATTCTTCCTAGATCGACGAGAAGGGCCTCCCGGGTGGCCGCCCGGGGTGCAACGCTGACGGGATGGCACGGCTGTCTAAAGTCGATCTCTCCGCGAAGCTCCCCAAGAAGAAGGGCGAAGCACGCCTGGAGGCCGCCCAGCTCCGGCTGCTGCGCCTGCGGCTCCTGCTCGGCGGGCAGCTCGCGGACCATCGCATCGGCCCCCCGCTGTCCGTCGTGTTCGAGGGCTGGGACGCGTCCGGCAAGGGCGGCGCGATCAAACGGTTGGTGGCTCCCCTGGACCCCCGGCATGTCCGGGTCGCGCAGTTCGCCGCGCCCACGTACGACGAGAAGCGACACCATTTCCTGTGGCGGTTCTGGCCGGTGCTGCCCGGCTGGGGCGGCATGGCGGTGCTCGACCGGTCCTGGTACGGGCGGGTCCTGGTCGAGCGGGTCGAGGGGTTCGCGACGAAGGAGCAGTGGTCGCGCGCATACGACGAGATCGTCGAGTTCGAGCGGACCCTCATGGCCGAGGGCATGATCCTGGTCAAGTTCTGGATGCATGTCTCGGAGGCGGAGCAGCTGCGTCGGTTCCAGAGCCGCGCGAACGATCCGTTGCGATCGTGGAAGCTGACCGACGAGGACTGGCGCAACCGCAAGAAGCGGGGCGACTACGAGGCGGCCGTCGAGGAGATGCTCAAACGGACCGACCACCCGAACGCCCAATGGCACCTGGTGGCCGGCGACGACAAGCGGTACGCGCGGGTGGTCGTGGTCGAGAAGGTGTGCGCGGCGATCGAGGCCGACCTGCTGCGGCGCGGTTACGACCTCAGCGGCGACCTGAGTGGCTCGGACGCCGTCCCCGGCGACGTGACGGACTAGCTCCACGCCTCCTCGATGGGCGGCGGGGCGCCGTCGCGCAGCACCGTTCCCTCGATCAGGCCGTACGGCCGGTCCGGCCGCAGGTCGCCGGCGAGCGCGATGCTGACATTGAGATCGATGATCTCGTGCTGCTCGCCCCGGGTCACCCGCACCAGGCGGACCTCGGCCTTCCCGTATCTGTTGGGGCCGAGCACGATGTCCACGTCAACTCCCCCGGTAGGTCGTGAAACTGTAGGGGCTGAGCAGCACCGGGACATGCAGGTGGCGGCCCGGGTCGGTGACCTCGAAAACCACCACCACTTCCGGAATGAACGCACCGGGGCCGAGATACGCCGCCGTGTCGAAGACCAGGCGGTGCCGCCCGGGCGCAAGCTGCCCGAGGTCGCGCACGCGCCCGTCGCCGTCGGTGGTCGCCGTCGCGAGCGCGGCCCACTCGCCGTCGTCGTTTCTTTCCAGGCGCACGGGTACACCCGAAGCCGGCTCCCCGCGAGCGCTGTCGAGCACGTGGGTGGAGAGGGTCATCGCGCAATCAGCCTCGCTAACCGCAGTTGAGTGATCTTCGCCAGCTCACCACGGACCACCTCGCGCTCGGTCGCCTCGTCGTTGGCGAGCCGGGCCCGGGCCGCTTCGAGCATCTCGGCCGGCGACCTGCCGGTGGCGAAGATCAGGAACACGTGGTCGAAGCGCCGCTCGTACTCCCGGTTCGCCTCGGCGAGCGCGGCCTTCGTACTCTCCTCGGCGCTCGCCATCCCGGACTGCTCCTCGCGCGACCAGGCGGCATCCCGGGCCTCGCCCTCGGCGCGCTGCCCGATGCGCGGGTGCGCCGACAGGGCCTGCACGATGTCCGGCCACGTCAACGCCGCGAGCGCGGAGTCGGCAGCGGCACGCAGGGCGGCGAGATCCGGGTACGGCCGGCCGCCGGCGACCGCGGACGCCCACGCCGGCGCGGCGCAGCAGGCCAGCAACTCCCGCTCGGCCTCGCCGTCCGGCAGCGCGTTGAACCGGGCAGGCGCGGTGTCCACCGTGGCACAGTACCTCCGCCGCGTGGCCCCGGTGCCAGTTTGGCCGGCGCCGACCGGGCTTCCCAATGACGTTGGGCTATCTACCGGAGTTACCGGTGCCGGGGACTCCGGAAGATAGCCCAACGCCGACGGAAGGGCGCACCCGGGAGCCGTCGTCCGGCCGGGTTCGCGTCGTGATCACGAGACGGCCGGTAGCCTGTGCTGGTGTTCCTGTCCCGCCACGAGCAGGAGCGGCTGCTGATCCACGTCGCGGCCGACCTGGCGCACCGCCGTCGCGAGCGCGGCCTGCGCCTCAACTACCCCGAGGCGACCGCCGTGATCACCGCGTTCCTGCTGGAGGGCGCGCGGGACGGGCGGACCGTGGCGGACCTGATGGACGCCGGTCGACGGGTGCTCGGCCGCGACGACGTGCTCGACGGGGTGCCCGAGATGCTCACCGAGGTACAGGTCGAGGCCACCTTCCCGGACGGCACCAAGCTGGTCACCGTGCACGGGCCGATCCAATGATCCCGGGGGAGGTGATCCTCGGCGACGGGCCGGTGACGATCAACGAAGGCCGCCCGGTGACAACCCTGAGCGTCACCAACACCGGCGACCGGCCCATCCAGGTCGGCTCGCACTACCACTTCGCCGAGGCCAACCCGGCGCTCGCCTTCGACCGGGCCGCCGCGCGTGGACAGCGGCTGGCGATCCCGGCCGGCACGTCCATCCGGTTCGAGCCGGGCATCACCCGGGACGTGGACCTGGTCCCGCTGGCCGGCGCCCGCATAGTCCCCGGCCTCCGGGGCGAAGTCGGAGGCGAAGTCGGAGGCGAAGTCGGAGGCGAAGTCGGAGGACCCCTCACATGACCGGCACAACTTCCCGGAAGTTGTGGCCTCCGAGGCGGCCGGAGACCACGAGTTCCGGGAAGTTGTGCCGAGGAGGGCGGGCGCGATGAGTGAGCTTGACCGGCGGCATTATGCCGCGCTGTACGGGCCGACCACCGGCGACCGGATCCGGCTGGCCGACACCGACCTGCTCATCGAGGTGGAGCGGGATCACTGTGCCGGCGGCGACGAGGCGGTCTTCGGCGGCGGCAAGGTGATCCGCGAGTCGATGGGCCAGTCCCGGGCCACCCGCGCCGACGGTACGCCCGACACGGTCATCACCGGCGCGGTCGTGCTCGACCACTGGGGTGTGGTCAAGGCCGACGTCGGGATCCGGGACGGCCGGATCGTCGCGCTCGGCAAGGCCGGCAACCCGGACACCATGGACGGGGTACACCCGGATCTCGTCATCGGCCCCGCCACCGAGATCATCGCCGGCAACGGCAGGATCCTCACCGCCGGCGCGGTCGACTGCCACGTCCACTTCATCTGCCCGCAGATCGTGGAGGAGGCGCTGGGCTCCGGGGTCACGACGCTGATCGGCGGCGGCACCGGGCCGGCCGAAGGGACCAAGGCCACCACGGTCACGCCGGGCGCCTGGCACCTCGCCCGGATGCTGGAGGCGCTGGATCCCTGGCCGGTCAACGTGCTGCTGCTCGGCAAGGGCAACACCGTGTCCGAGGAAGCCATGTGGGAGCAGCTCCGGGCCGGTGCCGGCGGGTTCAAGCTGCACGAGGACTGGGGCACCACGCCGGCCGCGATCGACGCCTGCCTGCGGGTGGCGGACGAGTCCGGGGTGCAGGTCGCGATCCACACCGACACGCTGAACGAGGCCGGGTTCGTGGAGGACACGCTGCGGGCCATCGGCGGCCGGACCATCCACGCGTACCACACCGAGGGCGCCGGCGGCGGGCACGCGCCCGACATCATCACGGTCGCCGGCCAGCCCAACGTGCTGCCCTCGTCGACCAACCCGACCCGCCCGTACACGACGAACACGCTCGCCGAGCACCTCGACATGCTGATGGTGTGCCACCACCTGAACCCGGCGGTACCCGAGGATCTCGCCTTCGCGGAGAGCCGGATCCGACCGTCCACGATGGCCGCCGAGGACCTGCTGCACGACCTCGGCGCGATCTCCATCATCGGGTCGGACTCGCAGGCCATGGGCCGCGTCGGCGAGGTCATCATCCGGACCTGGCAGACCGCGCACGTGATGAAGGGCCGCCGCGGTCCGCTGCCGGGTGACGGGCGCGCCGACAACCAAAGAGCCCGACGGTACGTCGCGAAGTACACGATCTGCCCGGCCGTGGCGCACGGCATCGAGGCGGAGGTCGGCTCGGTCGAGGCGGGCAAGCTCGCCGACCTGGTGCTGTGGGATCCGGCGTTCTTCGGGGTGCGCCCGCACCTCGTGGTCAAGGGCGGCGCGATCGCGTGGGCGGCGATGGGCGACGCCAACGCGTCGATCCCGACCCCGCAGCCGGTGCTGCCCCGGCCGATGTTCGGCGCGTACGGCGTGGTGCCGGCGGCCACCAGCCTGGCGTTCGTCGCGCCGGCCGCGATCGACGCCATGCTCGCCGACCGGCTCGCGGTCCGTCGCCGGCTCGCCCCGGTCGCCGATGTACGCCACCGGACCAAGGCCGACCTGCCGAACAATGATGCGCTGCCCAGGATCGAGGTCGAGCCGGACACGTTCACCGTACGGGTGGACGGTGTGGTGGTCGAGCCCGAACCGGTCGCCGAACTGCCGATGGCCCAGCGGTACTTCCTGTTCTGATGCGTACCTCCCTGCTGCTGCTCGCCGACTCCCGGCTGCCGGCCGGTGGGCACGCCCACTCGGGCGGTCTGGAGGCGGCCGTCGCGGCCGGTCGGGTGACCGACATCGGGAGCCTCGACGGTTTCCTGCGCGGCCGGCTCGCGACCACCGGCCTGGTAGCCGCGGCGTTCGCGGCGGCGTGCACCCGCGCTTCTCATGATCACGGAGACTTTTCCGTGCCCCGACACGGAAAAGTCTCCGTGATCACGGGAGAGCTCGATGCGGAGTTCGACGCGCGCACGCCGTCGGCGGTGCTCCGGCGGGTGTCCCGGCAGCAGGGGAAGGCGCTGCTGCGGGCCGGCCGGGCAATGTGGACGATCGAGGAAACCCGGGCGGACCCACATCACCCGATCGCCCTCGGGATCGTGGCCGCCGCGGCCGGACTCCAGCCGGTCGACGCCGCGCTGGTCGCCGCGTACGGTGCGGTCACCGGGCCGGCGAGCGCGGCGGTCCGGCTGCTCGGGCTCGACCCGTACGCGGTGCAGGCGCTCCTCGCGGCCCTCGCGCCGGCCTGCGACGAGACAGCGGCGACGGCCGCGAGCTACGCGGAGGCCGATCCCGCCGAGTTGCCCGCAGCCGGTGCGCCGCTGCTCGACATCGGCGCCGAGGTCCACGCGTCCTGGGAGGTGCGTCTGTTTGCATCCTGAGCGAGCACTGAGCAAACGAGCAGTGCGGATCGGCATCGGCGGGCCGGTCGGCTCGGGCAAGACCGCGCTGGTCGCGGCGCTGTGCCGGGCACTCAGCACCGACGTGAACCTGGCCGTGGTCACCAACGACATCTACACCACCGAGGACGCCGACTTCCTGCTCCGCAACGGCGTGCTGCCGGCCGACCGGATCCGCGCCGTGGAGACCGGCTGCTGCCCGCACACCGCGATCCGCGACGACATCTCCGCCAACCTCGACGCGGTCGAGGACCTGGAGACCCGGCTCGGCCCGCTCGACCTGGTACTCGTGGAGAGCGGCGGCGACAACCTGACCGCCACCTTCAGCCGGGGCCTGGTCGACCGGCAGATCTTCGTGATCGACGTGGCCGGCGGCGACAAGGTGCCGCGCAAGGGCGGCCCGGGCGTCACCTCGGCCGACCTGCTGGTGATCAACAAGACCGACCTGGCCCCGCTGGTCGGCGCCGACCTGTCGGTGATGGCCCGCGACGCGAAGGCCCGCCGGGGCGACGCGCCGACGGTGTTCCTGTCGCTGGTCGAGGACCCGGGTGCCGGCCCGGTCGCGGACTGGGTACGCAGCAGCGTATGCGCGCCGTCGCCCGGATAGTCGCCGCCCAGGGCCGGATCACCGCCCTGTACGGCGAGCCGCCACTGCTGCCCCGCGTCACCGGGCCGGGGGAGGTGCACTTCGTCGGCGGTGCGGCCGGCCCGCTCGGTGGCGACGACCTGAGCGTCGAGATCGACGTCGGGCCGGGCGCTGACCTGTGCGTACGCACCGTCGCCGCCAGCCTCGCGCTGCCGGGAAAGGGCTTTTCGCGTACCCGGATATCAGCGCGGATCGCGGCCGGAAGCCGCCTCGCCTGGCTGCCCGAACCGTTGATCGCGGCTTCTGGTTGTGCCCACGAGGCGGTGTCCACAGTGGAACTCGCGGCTGGCGCGACCCTGGTGTGGCGCGAAGAACTGGTCTGCGGCCGGCACGGCGAGGAGCCCGGCGATGCGCGGCTACGGCTGGCGGTGCGCCGGGACGGCCGGCCGCTGCACCGGCACGAGATCGCGGTCGGGCCGGGCTCGCCTGCCTGGGCCGGGGCGGCGGTGCTCGGCGGGGCGCGGGCGGTCGGCTCGGTCCTGCTCGTGGGAGCGCCGGCGGACCCGCTCGAACCAGGCCCGACAGCGGCGCTGCTGACCCTCGACCACGACGCCCGGCTCGCCGTCGCTACCGGCTGTGACCTGCGGGACGTACGGTCGGATCTGGATCCGATCGTGATCCGTGCAACTGGTGCGAAGCATCGATGAGATCTAATCTGCGCCTGAGCGACCGTCTACCCGAAGGGTGCTTCGCCATGACCGCAGTCAGGCCAGACGACGTCCCGCAGGTCACCGCCGACGTCCGGGAAGGGACGTACGGCGCGAAGGTGGCCGCCGTCGAGCCCGGTGGCGCCGAGTTCATCCCGCTGGACGAGCGGCACGGCAGGCCGATCAACCTGTTCTGGACCTGGATGTCGCCCAACCTGGAGTTCGCGACGATCTTCGTGGGTGTCATCTCCGTGCTGTTCTTCCAGCAGACCTTCTGGCAGGCGGTGGCCGCGATCGTGGTCGGCACCGCCCTCGGGTCGCTGACCCACGGCATCCTGTCCGCGCGCGGGCCGGAGTTCGGCGTGCCGCAGATGGTGCTCAGCCGGATCGGCTTCGGCTACCGGGGCAACATCCTGCCGGCCGGCCTCAACGCGGTGGTCGCGGGCATCGGCTGGTTCGCCGTCAACAGCGTCAGCGGCGCCCTCGCGTTGGCCACGCTGACCAGCCTGCCCAACGCCTTGTGCCTGGTCATCGTCGTGGTGGCGCAGGTGGTCATCGCGTTCTTCGGGCACAACCTGGTGCAGGTCTTCGAACGGTACGCGTTCCCGCTGCTCGCGATCGCGTTCGTCCTGGCGTCGGTGATCTTGCTGAGCAAGGCCGACCCGGGTGCGGCGAAGGGCGGCGGCGGCATCGGTGGCTTCCTGCTCACGGTCGGCGCGGCTTTCGGGTACGCGGCCGGCTGGAACCCGTACGCCACCGACTACACCCGGTACTTCCGGCCGAACACCAGCAAGGTCGCCACCGGGCTGTGGGCCGGCCTGGGCGTCCTCGTCTCGTGCGTGATCCTCGAAGTGGTCGGGGCCGCCTCGGCGACGATCGCGGCGCCGGCCGACGCCAGCCCGACCTCCGCGTTCACCGGCCACCTGCCGACCTGGATCGCCGACATCACGCTGCTGGCGATCGCCCTCGGCGCGGTGTCGGCGAACGTCATCAACATCTACTCGGGCGCGATGTCGTTCCTGGCGCTCGGAATCCAACTGCCGCTGCGGCTGCGCCGGGCGATCGTGGCGTTCGGGTTCGGCGTCATCGGATTCTTCCTGGCCCTGTACGGGCTGCACGACGTGACGACGTACGAGAACTTCCTGTTGATCATCGCGTACTGGATCGGTCCGTGGCTCGCGGTGTACCTCGTCGACTGGTACCTGCGCCGGCGCGACCGGGTCGACGGGTTCCTGTTCGACCGGCGCCACAACCCGTGGGGCGGGGTGGTGGCCATGGCGGTGGCGATGGCCGTGTCGATCTCGCTGTTCTCCAACCAGAGCGAGTACAAGGCACCGATCCCGCGCGCGTACCCGGCGTTGGGCGACATCGCGTTCGAGGTCGGGTTCGTCCTGGCCGGACTGCTGTACCTGCTGTTCTTCCGCCTCCAGCGCGACCGTCGTTCGGAGGCCCTGGTCATCCCGACATAACTCTCGTCGATCTAGGACGAATGGTGCCCGGGTTGGGTGATTCGTCCCACCATTCGTCCTAGATCGACGGGGATCCGGATCACCGCAGGAAGGTGACCTGCTCCTCGGTGCCGTGCCAGGTGACCGTGGTCTCGGCCGGCCTTGTCCGGGCCACCGCCTGCCCGTCCCGGAGCACGAGGAAGCGGGGCGCCACCAGGCGCAGCGCGTCGGCCTCGGTCGGCGCGTCGAACACCACCAGGTCCGCCGGGCCGCCGTCGCGCAGGCCGTAGTCCGGCACGCCGAGCGCTCTCGCCGGGTTGACCGTGATCATGTCGATGAGCCGGCGCAGCTCGGCGTCGCCGCTCATGTGACCGAGATGCGCGAGCACGAACGCCGCCTGCAACGGGTCGCCGTAGCCCAGCGGGTACCACGGGTCCATCACCGAGTCGTGGCCGATGCACACGTTCACGCCGGCCGCCTGGAGCTCCTTCACCCGGGTGTGGCCACGCCGGATCGGCCCGGTGTCGAAGCGTCCCTGCAACACCGCGTTGTCCAGCGGGTTGGTCACCATGTGCAGCCCGGCCCGGGCGATGTTCGAGATCAGCCGGTACGCGTACGCGTTGTTGTACGAGTGCATCGCCGTCGTGTGGCTCGCGGTGACCCGGCCGGACATCCCGCGCCGGACCGTCTCGGCGACCATCGTCTCCACGAACCGGGAGTGGTCGTCGTCGGTCTCGTCGCAGTGGATGTCGACCCGCAGCCCGTACTCGTCGGCCAGCGCGAACGCGAACCGCACCGACTCGACCCCGTCCTCGCGGGTCAGCTCGTAGTGCGGGATCCCGCCGATCACGTCGACGCCCAGCTCGACCGCGCGGCGCATCAGGTCGCGGCCGCCCTCGTAGGCCAGGATGCCCTGTTGCGGAAACGCGACCAGTTGCAGGTCGACCAGGCCCCGGGCCTCCTCCCGCAGCTCGACCAGGGCCCGCAGCGCGCGCAGCTCCGGGTCGCACACGTCGACGTGGCTGCGGACGTGCTGCACCCCGCCCGCGAGCTGCCAGCGCAGGATCCGCCGGGTCCGTGCCAGCACGTCGTCCACGGTCAGGTCGCGCACCCGCTCGGCCCACACCGCGATGCCCTCGAACAGCGAGCCGGACACGTTGGGCCGGGGCTGCCCGACGGTGAGCACGGCGTCGAGATGGATGTGCGGCTCGACCAGCGGCGGGGTGACCAGCCGGCCACCGAGGTCGATGGTGTCGCGGGCCGCCCGGTCAGCTTCGGCGCCGGGCGCGAGGAACAGCCGGCCGTCCGAGACCCCCAGGTCGGTCACCGGTTCGGCCCCGGCCAGGCGCGCGTTCCGCAGCAGAAGGTCCACCATGCGCGCACTGTACCCGGGGTGTTGATCGGCTTGGTCGGCACAACTTCCCGGAAGTAGTGGCCATAGCACCCCACTGAGGCAACAACTTCCCGGAAGTTGTGGCGATCTGGGAGGCCACGAATGACGCGGGATTGCCATCCCCCGATACGCTGCCCGGTGTTCTGGGGGAGACATTGTGGAGTTTCGGATCCTCGGGCCGACAGAGGTCTGGATCGGCGACCGTCAGCTCGCCCTGACGGCGGCGAAGCAGCGTGCCCTCCTCGCCACGATCCTGCTCGACGCGGGCCGGCCGGTCCCGGTGTCCCGGCTGATGGACGCGATCTGGGGCGACGACCAGCCGGCCAGCGCCGGTGCCGTCATCCAGACGTACGTGTCAACGCTGCGCCGCCTGCTGCACCGGGCCGGCGCGCCGGAGACGATCGTGACCCACCCGTCCGGGTACCTGATCCGCGTCGAGCCCGAGCAGCTCGACCTGGGCCGGTTCGAGGCGCTGGTCGCGGCCGGCCGGGCGGCCGCCGACGACGGTCGCGACCACGAGGCGGCCGAGGCGCTGCGCGCGGCGCTCGCGCAGTGGCGGGGGTTGGCGCTGGACGGGCACGACACGCCGCTGATGCGCGGCGAGGCGCTCCGGCTCGACGAGATGCGCCTGGTCGCCCTGGAGGAACGGATCGCGGCCGACCTGCGGCTCGGCCGGCTCGAACCGCTCGTGGGCGAGCTGGTCGGCCTGGTCAACAGCCATCCGCTGCGGGAGCGGCTGCGCGGCCAGCTCATGCTCACGCTGTACCGGCTGGGCCGGCAGGCCGACGCGCTCCAGGTGTACCAGGACGGCCGGCAGCGACTGGTCGACGAGCTGGGCATCGATCCCGGCCCGGAGCTGCGACAACTGCACCAGCAGATCCTGGTCGCCGACCCCGACCTCCAGCAGCGGGAACCGGTCGTGCCGACCGAGCCGCCACCCCCGCCGGTCCCGTCCCAGCTACCGCCGGCGCCGACCGATCTCACCGGCCGGGACGCGGAGGTCGATCGGCTGCGGGCGGCGCTCCGATCCAGCGACAGGCCCGCCAACACCGCGGCGGTGTGCATGATCTTCGGCAAGGCCGGCACCGGGAAGACCGCGCTGGCCCTGCACGTCGCGCACGCGGTCCGGCACGAGTACCCGGACGGGCAGCTCTTCGCCACGCTGCGGGGACCGGACGCCCCGGTCGAGGTACTCGGGGCGTTCCTGCGCGCCCTCGGTGTCGACCCGGGGCGGCTGCCGGACGGCGTGGACGAGCGGACCGCCCTGCTGCGCAGCCTCCTCGCCGGGCGCCGGATCCTGATCGTGCTCGACGACGCGGGTACCGAATCCCAGGTACGCCCGCTGCTGCCGGCCCAACCCGGCTGCGCGGCCCTGCTCACCGGCCGCGCCAGCCTGCTCGGCCTGGACGCCGGGCTGCAACTGCGCCTCGACGTACTGGATCCGCCGCCCGCGATCGACCTGCTCGCCCGCATCGCCGGTGCGGACCGGGTACGCGATGAGCCGGCCGCGGCCGGGGAGATCGTCCGGCTGTGCGGTGGCCTGCCGCTGGCCCTGCGGGCGGTGGGTGCCCGGCTGGCCGCCCGGCCGCAGTGGCCGCTCACGGTGCTGGCCGGCCGGCTGCGCGACGAGCGCCGCCGCCTCGACGAGTTGCGCGCCGGTGACCTGGAGGTACGCGCGAGCGTCGAGCTGAGCTACCACGGCCTCGGCGGGCCGGAGCGGCTGGCGTTCCGGCGGCTCGGCGGCCTCGGGCTGGACGCCTTCTCGGCCTGGCTGCTGGCACCGCTGCTGGACGTGCCGGTCGCCGAGGCCGAGCAGATCACCGACCGGCTCGCCGACGCGCAACTGCTCGACCTCGCCGCGGTCGGCCCGGACGGTCAGGCCCGGTACCGGATGCATGACCTGATCCAGCTGTACGCGCGGGAACGCGACGCGGCCGAGGACCCGGAAGCCGAGCGCCGGGCGGCGGTCGAACGGCTGGCCCGGTGCCTGCTCGGCGTGGTCCGGCTGGCCGGTGACCGGGCGCCGCGCGCCATCGCGCGGTACCCGGCGATCGACGCGACATCGGCACCCCTGACGCTCGACGATCCCGCCGCGTGGCTTTCGGCCGAGCGGCGGTCGGTGGTGGCGACCGTCGAGCGGGCCAGCGCGTTGGGGCTGTCCGGGCTGGCCTGCGACCTCGCCGTCGCGCTGCTGTCGTCGTTCCGGATCCACAACAGCTTCGACGACTGGTGGCGTACCCACGACGCGGCGCTCGGCGCGGCCCGCGCGGGTGGCGACCGGCGCAGCGAGGCGGCCCTGCTGCTCGGCCTCGCCCAGCTCCGGTACGAGCAGGACCGGCTGGGCGAGTCGGCGGACTACTACCGGCGCGCGCTCGACATCTGCCGGGAGATCGGCGACCGGCACGGTACGGCGGCGGCGCTGATCGGCCTCGCCACGAGCCGGCGGTACCAGGGCCGGTACGCCGAGGCGTTGGGCCTGCTCGACCAGGCGGCCGCGATCTGCCGCGACCTGGGCGACACCGCCGGGCTGGCCGAGTGCGAGTACGGGACCGGGTACGCGTACCTGGAGATCGGTCGCCTCGACGCGGCGGAGGCGGCGCTGACCGGGGCGCTGGAGGCGTACCGGGCCGCGGGCAACGTGCGCCGGGTCGGCCTGACGCTGCGCTCGCTCGGCCTGGTGTACCGGGCGGGTGGCCGGCTCACCGACGCGGCCGACCGGTTCGGCCAGGCGATCGAGGTGTTCCGCGGGCTCGACGACCGGCTGCTCGTCGCGTACGGCGTGCAGGCCCTGGCGAAGGTGCACATCCGCCGGGGACAGCCCGGGTGGGCGCGGGATCCGCTGCGCCGCTGCCTCGCGGTCTGCGAGGAGCTGGGCGACCGGTTCGGGGTGGCGCTGACGCTACGCACGATCGGCGAGCTGCACCTGGCGGCCGGCGAGCCCGACCTGGCCGTCGACCGGCTGCGCGCGGCCGTCGACGCCTGGGACCGGCTCGACCTTCCGCTGTTCCGCGCCCGCACCGAACGGGACCTCGCCACGGCGTACGACCGGCGCGGCGAGGCGGCCCTGGCCCGGTCGGTCCGCGCCCGGGCTCTGCGCACGTTCGGCGAGTTCGGCGCGCGGGAAGCGGCCGAGCTGGAGCACGTGGAGTCACTGTCGCCTAACCGCTAATGCCGCGCTGAAGGGGCGCTGTAGCGCGGGCCCGCACTCTCGAACCCGAGAGGGGGACACGGTATGTGTGGTGTAGCCGGATACGTCGGCATAAGCGCGCGGTACGGCGCGCCGGTGCTGGAACGGATGGCACAGGCGCAGCGGCACCGCGGTCCGGACGGCTCGGGCATCTTCACCGAGGGCCTGGTCGGGCTGGCGCACGTCCGGCTGGCGGTGATCGACCGGGCCGGCGGGGCGCAGCCGATGACGTCGCCGGACGGCCGGTACGTGCTGGTCTACAACGGCGAGGTGTACAACTTCCGCGAGCTGCGCGCCGAGCTGGCCTGGCTCGGGTACGAGTTCCGGACGGCCAGCGACACCGAGGTGGTGCTCGCCGCGTACCGGCAGTGGGGGCGGGCCGCGTTCGACCGGTTCAACGGGATGTTCGCCCTGGCCATCGCCGACACGACGACCGGTGAGGTGGTGCTGGCCCGCGACCAGTTCGGGATCAAGCCGCTGTACCTCGCCGAGGACGGCGACGGCCGGGTGGTGTTCGCCAGCGAGATCCGGCCGATCCTGGCGTCGGGCGTGGTGCAGCGGCGTCCCGACGACGTGACCATCTACCGGTACCTGCGGTTCCGGGTGCACGACGACACCGAGCGGACGTTCTTCGCTGGCATCACCCGGTTGCTGCCGGGCCAGCTCGCCACCATCTCTGCGGACGGCCGGGTGCGCCGGGAGACCTACACCAGGCTGTACGCGGACATGCAACGGCTCGCCGCCAACCCGCGGCGCTACGACGAAGAGGCACGGGGGCGCTTCGCCGTGGCGTTGCGGGAGGCGGTTCGGACCCGGCTGGTCAGCGACGTACCGGTCGGCACCGCGCTCTCCGGCGGCCTGGACTCGTCCACGATCGTGACGACGATCAGCGAGCTGATGACCAGGCGCGACGGGGACGCAGGTTCAGTGGGACCGCGGCAGAACACGTTCTCGGCGGTGTTTCCGGGCGAGCGCAACGACGAGGAGCGCTACGTCGACGCGGTCGCCACCGGCAACGCCCGCCTCACTGTCCACAAGGTACGGCCGACGGCCGACGAGTTCCTGGTCGACCTCGCCGACTTCGTCCGTACCCAGGAGGAGCCGGTGATCTCGACCGGCCCGTACGCCCAGTACCGGGTCATGCGGGAAGCCAGCCGGCACGTCACGGTCATGGTCGACGGCCAGGGCGCCGACGAGATGATGGCCGGCTACCTGCCGTACTACCTGGTCCACCTGCGGCAGCAGGGCGCGCGGCGGATCCTGCGGAACCTCCCGGCCGAGCTGGACGTGCTGTGGCGGCTCGGCCGGTTCCGCGTGGCCGACCTGGTGCGCCGCCGCCGGCCGGTACCCGTCACCCGGCTGCTCGCCGAGCCGTTCGCGGCGGCCCACGCGGGCGAGCGGCTCGCCAAGGTCGGCGACGATCTCAAGGCGCGCCTTCAGGACGACCTGTTCCGGCACAGCCTGCCGGCGTTGCTGCGCTACGAGGACCGCAACACGATGCGGTTCTCGATCGAGGGCCGGGTGCCGTTCCTCGACCCGAACCTGGTCCGTCTACTGTGGAGCTTCGACGACACGGCGATCCTGCACCGGGGCTGGAACAAGCGGGCGCTGCGGGACGCCACCCGTACCCTCCTGCCGGCGTTGGTCAACCGGCGCCGCAACAAGATCGGCTTCACCACGCCGGAGGACGCCTGGTTCACCCGGATCAAGAACGACGTGTACCGGATCTTCGCGTCCGGGTCGTTCGGTACCCGGCCGTACTTCGACCAGGCCGCCGTCGTCGACGAGTTCGGCGCGTACCTGGCCGGCCGGTCGGGCGCGGACACGATGATGTTCTGGCGGCTGCTCAACGTCGAGCTGTGGCTGCGTGAGTTCATCGACAACGAACCCAGCGCGCCAGGCGCGACCGCCGACGCCGATGCCGACGCCGATGCCGACGCCGATGCCGATGCCGATGCCGATGCCGATGCCGATGCCGATCCAGGGAAACACCCCCAGGCCCCGCCCAAGAGCGACTACACGCCCAACCCGGAGAAGGACCTGGCGTTGGCCGGCTGGGCCCGGTTCCCGCTGCGGGTCGACCTGGTGGCACCTGGTGACGACGTACCGGCGCTGGCCGCCCGGCGCGCCGCCGACTTCTTCGCCGGCCTGCCGGACGCGCCGCCCGGGGTGGCGGCGCCGGCCGGCGGCGACCGGTGGTACCTGTACGTGAGCGAGAAGATCGTCGCGGTCGCCCAGGGCCGGATCTTCTTCACCCGGGACATCCGACCCGGCCCATGGGCCCGGCTGCTGGCCCGGTTCGTGCGGCGTACCCCCTTCGGCATCGGCCTGGGCCACCCAACGACCATGCATCTCGCGATCGGCGAGGCCGGCCTGCCCCGGATCCTCGCTGCCGCGGCGGCCGGGCTGATGGGGAGGACGCTCGGCCGCCGCGGTCTGTTCTACCGGGTGGCCGGTCCGGCTGTCCGCGCGATCGACGGCCCCACCGAGTACTCCGCGTACCCGGCCAACGTGTCGGCCAAGCTCGCGCCGTCCGACCCGGCGGGCGCGGCCCGGGCGATCTCGGCGGCGGTCCACGCTACGGTGGCGCCGGCCGACGCGGACCGGTTCGGCGGCACGGTCGTGATCGACGCCAACGACCTCGGCCGCAACGTACTCGGCCACGACACCGACCTGGACGAGCGCACGCTGGAGGGCGCTTTCGCGGACAACCCGCTCGGTCAGGGCCGGGAGCAGACCCCGTTCGCGGTGGTCATCCGGCAACCGGCGCCGGTGTCCCGGATGCCCGCGCCACGAACCGCCGCAGCTCCCGGCGCAGCGCGATTCCCAGTCGATCGGCTCGAACGTGCAGCTCACCGGGTGGGTTCAGGGGCAGCCCTGGGAGTGTGACGCGGGCCTGCAACGCCAGGTCCTCGGCGAGGACGGCCTCCTCGAACGCGACCTCGCGGGCGACCGCGTCCGGACCCGGCCGGTCCACCCCGCCGATGCCGTGCAGCAGCATCTTCGTGTAGATCCGGGTGCTGGTCAGGGTTTCCGGCTGGGCGAAGAACAGGATCGTCTTCACCGCACCGGCGTCCAGCTCCTCCAGCCGCAGGAGGAGCTGGAACGGCACCCGGTACACATAGGTCGCCCGCCGCCGCTGCCGGACCGGGCGCAGGCCGGCCGCCACACCGGGATCCTCCGGGTTGTCGAACCACTGCTCCTGGATGCTCCGGCACCCGTCCGGCTCGTCGATCACCTCGTACGGCGGCACCATCTTCTCCTCGCCGGCACCGAACGTACCGGCGTGCACGAACGGGAAGTGCGCCACGTCGAGGAAGTTGTCCGCGACGAACCCGGCCGGCGCGATCGTCCGGGACGGCGGCAGCCACGCCCCGACGTAGCCGGCGTCCTCGGCGTCGGGTTCGTCGAAGAGGTCGGTCAGCGGCGCCTCCGGCGCCAGCCAGACCACACCCCAGCGCTCGCACAGGCCGTAGGGGGCCGGGTCCGCGACAACCCCGTTACGGGTACGCTTCACCGCCCAACCCCGGTCGAGCAGCCGCACCCCGGTCGCGGTCTCGCCCAGCTCGCTGGAGAGCGCGACGGGATGCCAGGCCCGGCGCAGCGCATGGTCCACATTGGTCAGTAGATCCATCCGGGTGTCGGCCGGCCGCAGCCCGTCGGTGCGGATCCAGACCCGGCCGGCCTCCTCCCGTACCCCCGGAATGGTCTGTAGCTGGGCACGGGGCGGAACGTGGGCGCCGGGACCGAGCGACGGCAGCTCGGCGCAGTTTCCGTCGACGGTGTACTCCCAACCGTGGTACGCGCAGCGCAACCGCCCGGTCGCGGCGTCGACGGTGCCGGCCGACAGCGGCACCAGCCGGTGCGGGCAGTGATCGTGGTACGCGGTCGCCGGCGCGTCCGGCCGCAGCCGCAGGAGAGCCAGCCGGTGCCCGTCGACCACCACGGCGCGCGGTTTCGTCGTGACCTCCGCGGTCGTGGCGACCGCGACCCACTCCCCTGTCATCGGCCCATTGTCCCCCCGGCGGATGTCGTACCCGGGTGGCATGCTGGCGGCTATGTTCCGGGAACGCGCGTCGTGGCTGCCCGGCGCCGTGGTGTGGACCCGTGACGTGCCGGCCGTCACACCGTCCGACGCCGCCCAGCCGAGCCAGCGGATCCTGCCCGACGGCTGCCTCGACCTGATCTGGTCCGACGGCACGCTGCTCGTCGCCGGTCCGGACAGCGCGGCCCGGCTGACCGCGACCCGCCCGGGTCGGCGCTATGTCGGGCTCCGGTTCGCCCCGGGCACCGGCCCGGCCGTGCTCGGGGTGCCGGGCCATGCGCTCCTCGACGAGCAGGTGCGGCTCGACGAGTTGTGGCCGGCCGCCCGGGCGCGGGCGCTCACCGACCGGCTGGCGGCGTCGGAGCGGCCGGGCGAGGTGCTGGAACGGGCCGCAGCCGGGCCGCTGCGCGGGGCCGACCCGATGGCGCCCGCGATCGTGGCGAGCCTGCGCGCCGGGGAGACCGTGGCGACGACGGCCGACACCGTCGGCCTGAGCGAGCGCCAACTGCACCGGCGTTGCCTCGACGCGTTCGGCTACGGTCCGAAGCGGCTGGCCCGGGTGCTCCGGATGGAGCGTGCGGTCGAGCTGGCCCGGGCCGGCAAGCCGTTCGCCGAGGTCGCGTTCGACGCCGGCTACGCCGACCAGGCCCACCTCGCCCGCGAGGTGAAGGCGCTGGCCGGCGTCAGCCTCACTGTCCTGACAAGCTAGCGAAGAGGTCGACGCTGTTGCCGTCAGGATCGTGTACGACCGCGTAGCGCTGGCCCCAGAAGGCGTCCCAGGGCTTCTTGTGCCCCTCGTAGCCGGCGCCGGTCAGCTCCGCGTAGGTCCGGTCCACCTCGGCCGGGCCGTCGCAGCGGAACGCCAGCCCGACCCGCGGGCTGCCCTGGGGCGCTGTCCAGTCCGGGTCGAAGGACCGGATCGTCTCGATGGTGTCCCATGACATCCGCAGCCCACCCGGCAGCGCCAGGTCGACGTGCGGCTCGTTGTCCGCCTCCGGCGGCACGTCCAGTCCCAGTCGGCGGTAGAACGCCAGCGAGGCGGCCATATCCGCGACGACCAGGCCGATTACATCGAATGTAGGTGCCATACCGGTACCGTATGCGGCCGGCGTCGGGCCGGTCTTGAACGAATCAGACACGCTCCAACCCGTCGAGCGTCCGCGCTATCCCCCGGAACACGCTGGACCGCCAGCCGCTGCCCATGTTCCTGAACGCGAACGCCTGCGCCTCGTCGTCGAGGTCGAACCCGGCGTGCTCGACGAACAGGCGGGTGCCCCGGCCCTCCGGCACCAGCCGCCAGGTGACGGTCGTGTCGAGGATCCGGTTGGCCCAGCGGATCATCAGCCGGCGTTCGGGCTCGAAGTCGACGACCTCGCAGTGGACGACGCCGTCGAAGCCCACCGCCGGGATCGGTGTGGTGTGGAAGGTGAACCGGTGCCCGATCTCCAGCTTGAAGTCGTTGGGCATGAGCCAGCGGGCCATCATGTCGGAGTCGGTCAGCGCGTGCCAGACCCGGCCCGGCGCATGGGCCAGGAACTGGTCGGCCCGGATGGTCTGCGGCTCGGTCACGACTCGTCCAGTAGATCGCGCAGGTTGGTCAGCTTCTCCCGCCAGAACCGCTCGTACGGGTGCAGCCAGTCCCGCACCTCCCGCAGCGGCCGCGGCTCCAGCCGGTAGATCCGCTGCCGGCCGCTGCGGCGCTCGCTGATCAGGCCGGCCTCGCGGAGCACCTTCAGGTGTTCGGACACGCTCGGGCGGCGCATGTCGAAGTTGGCCGCGAGGTGCGCGACCGGCTGCGGCCCCTGGTCGAGCAGGAGGCGCAGCAGTTCGCGCCGGATCGGGCTGGCCAGCGCGGCGAACACGTCCGGCTGTTCGCTGACGGTCACGTAGGTAGGGTATCTCCTACCCATCAACCCCCGCGGGCTACCCAGGCAACCACCTGCGTGCGGGACGTGTAGCCGAGCTTGCGCAGGATGTTCTCCACATGGCTCTCGGCGGTACGGGTCGAGATCACCAGCCGGGCCGCGATCTCCTTGTTCGACAGGCCCTGCGCGATCAGCTCGGCGACCTCGCGCTCGCGTGGCGTGAGCGGACCGGCCGGCGCGAGCGAGCCCGGCGGCACCGGCGCCTCCTCCTGGAGGGCGTACGCGATCGCCTGGTCGATGCTCAGGCGCGCGCCCCATTCCCGGGCCGCCTCGAACTCGGCGTCACCGAGCACCCGGCGGCACGCCGCCTCGGTCGGCGCCTCCGCCATGATCCACTTTGGCGCGCCGTACCAGGTTCTCCCGACCTGTCGCCACATCGTCCGGGTGGCGCCGGCCAGCCGTACCCCCCGCTCGTAGTCGCCCCGCGCGGACGCGATCCAGGCCAGTCGATCCAATGTGGACGCCACCATCTGGGCGTTGCCGAACGCCGCCGCCAGCCGCAGCGCCTCCCGGGCGTATCCGTTGGCCGCGTCGAGGTTGCCGGCGGCCAGAGCGGCCCGGGCGGCGCCGCCGAGTGCGAACGACAGCCACCACCGGTCGCCCATCCGCCGGCAGGTCGTCACTGCCTCCGCGAACCACCTGGTGGCGCGCGGCACGTCGTCCTCGGCCAGCGCGACCGTCCCGAGCAGGACGTGGGCATGCACCGTGCCGAGCCGGACCAGCCCGAGGTCGCGGTACAGATCCAGGGCCTCCTCGAGGTACCGGTACGCCCGGGGCAGGTCGCCGTCGAGTCCGGCCGCGTTTCCCACGTCCGAGGCGCCCCGGGCGATCAGCGCCGGATCCCCCACCACCCGGGCCATGTCGAGGGCGGCCGCCGCCGCCTCGGCCGCCCCGGCCCGGTCGCCCAGCGTGGTCAGGATCCGGTAGTACATGCTGAGCGCCTGGACCCGCGCCGCGGTCGGCCGGGCGGCGGCGGCGTCGGCGGCGGCGGCGGCGGCGGCGGCGGCGATTGTGCCGGTGGCGGCGGCGGCGATTGTGCCGGTGCCGGCATCGGCGCCGGTGCGGGCGGCGGTGTCGGCATCGAGCACCCGGCGCAGCCAGAGCCGGCCTTCGTGCAGGGCACCGCCGGGCAGCCAGTGACAGTGCAGGTCGGCCGCCAGGCGCTGGGCCGCGTCGACGTCGCCGGCGTCGAGGTAGCTCTGGAGCGCGGCGCGCAGGTTCGGGTACTCCAGCCGCAGCCGGGCGACCCACGCCTCCTGGCCCGGCCCGAGCCAGTCGTCGCCGATCGGTTCGACGAGATTCCGGTACCAGTCGCGGTGCCGGCGCCGCAGCTCCTCCTCACCTGCCGACCCGCCGGCCAGCCGCGCCCGCCCGTACTCGCGGACCGTGTCCAGCAACCGGTACCGGACCCGGCCGGAGGCCTCGGTCCGGATCAGGATCGACTTGTCGACCAGGCCGGCCACCACATCGAGCATCGTCGCGGCGGGCAGGTCGTCGCTCGCGCACACCGCCTCCACCGCGTCCGGCTCGAAGCTCCCGACGAAGACCGACACGCGGGTCCACAGTGTCCGCTCGGCCGGCGAGCACAGCTCGAAGCTCCAGTCGAAGGTCGCTTCCAGCGTCTGGTGCCGGGCCCACCGGTACGTGCCGGGCGGCGTCGGCGTCTCGCGGTGGTTCGACAGCAGCCGGAACCGGTCCTCCAGGCCATCGGCGAGCTGGTCGAGGGACAGCGTGCGGACCTGCGCCGCGGCCAACTCGATCGCGAGCGGCAGCCCGTCGAGGCGGTGGCAGATCTGCGCGACGAGGTCCTGGTTGTCCGGGGTGAGGGCGAAACCGGGCACCGCCGCCGTGGCGCGCGCGGCGAACAGTGTGATCGACGGGTACCGGGTAGCCGTGCCGTTGACGTATGTCTGCGCCGGATCGGGTGCCGGCAGCGGCAGCACGGCCCAGACGTACTCACCGGCGGTACCGAGCGGCTGCCGGCTGGTACACAGCACCTGGAGGTCCGCGGCGGCGCGCAGTACGCCGTCGACGAACGCGGCGCAGCCGTCGAGCAGATGCTCGCAGTTGTCCAGGACGAGCAGGCAACGGCGGTGCCGCAGGTACTCGACGACGAGTTCCGGAAGCTCCGCCGTGGACGGGTGGCGGATGCCGAGCGCCTCGGTGACCGCGTACACGATCAGCGACTCGTGCCGGACCGCGGCGAGGTCGACCAGCCAGACGCCGTCCGCGTACGCCCGGCGCAGGCCGTTCGCGACCTGCACGGCGAGGCAGGTCTTGCCGGCGCCGCCGACCCCGGTCAGCGTCACCAGGCGCGCGGTCGACAGCAGCCGCCGAACGTCGGCGATCTCATGACCACGCCCCACGAAGCTGCTTGGTTCTGCCGGCAGTCCACCACCACGCATGGCTCTCCCGACCGGTATCCGTCGATCTAGGACGAATGGTGGGACGAAACAGACAAGTCAACCACCATTCGTCCTAGATCGACAAGAGCTATGCGGTCCGAACCTCGGCCAGCATGTCCTCGCGTAGCGCCCCGATCGCATGCGCGAGCAGCCGCGAGACGTGCATCTGGGAGATGCCGAGCTGAACGGCGATCTGCGACTGGGTCATGTTGCCGAAGAAGCGCATCACGATGATCCGCTGTTCGCGTACCGGCAGCTTCGCGATCAGGGGCCGCAGCGACTCCCGGTTCTCCACGTTCTCCAGGTCGGGATCCAGGCCACCGATCAGGTCGGCCAGCTCGGTCCCGCTCTCGTCCCCGGCCACCGGCGCGTGCAGGGACAGCGCCCGGTACGCGTGACCGGACTCCATCGCCTCGATCACCTCGTCCTCACCGACTCCACAGTGGCCGGCCAGCTCGGCGACGGTCGGCGAGTGGCCGAGCTGCTGGGACAGGTCGCCAACCGCCTTGCCCAGGTCGAGTCGCAGCTCCTGGAGACGGCGCGGGACCCGTACATTCCAGCCCTTGTCCCGGAAGTGGCGCTTCAGCTCGCCCAGGATCATCGGGATGGCGTAGCTGGTGAACGCGGCCCCACGGGTGTGGTCGTAGCCGTCGACCGACTTGACCAGCGCCAGGCTGGCCACCTGGACGAGGTCGTCGAGCGGCTCGCCCCGGTTGCGGAAGCGGCGGGCCAGGTGCTCGGCGAGCGGCAGGTAGGCCTCGATCAGGCGCTGGCGGACGCGGGGACGGTCGGGGCTGTCGGCGGAGAGGTCGGCGAGCGCGGCGATCAGCGCCTTGGCGGCGGCATCCGCTTCTTTGGCAGCCCGCGACGGGCTTTCGACGACTTCTGCGGAGACCGGCTCGGCGGCAACGGTCGGCTCGTCGTCGATCTTCGAGAGGTGGGTGCGGCTCATCGAGGTAGTCATCAGCGTCATCCTTCTTGTGCCAGATCGCGGGGGCACGGCGCACGAAAAATCGTGCGACCGGCACCATCCAGGGAGCCAACGTCGCCTCGACACCCGCTGCTTGAGTGTCCAGCGCAAGATGAACTTCGCCGGTGACCACCGCCGCTTCTTGACGATGAGCACAGCAAGTAGATCACCCGTATCCACCGATCGGTGGATACCGGTTGTCGATAGATTAGCCGATCACGCGTCGATGGGAAAGCCCTCGCCACCCGTACGGGCGTCGATCCCGGTGTCGATCCCGGCGTCGATTCTTTCCCGTACGGCGTTGAGCAGCTCAGACCTTCCGAACGGCTTCTCCAGCAACGCCACGCCCGGATCGAGGGTGCCCTGCGAGGCCAGCACCGGCTGGGCGTACCCGGACATGTACAGCACCCGGATCGGCGCGAGTCGCTGCGCCAGCTCCTTGCCGAGCATGCCGGGCATCACCACGTCGGTGAGCAGCAGGTCCACCGGCCCGTCGTGGTGCGCGACCAGGTCCAGGGCCGCCGCCCCGTTCGCCGCCGCCAGCACCTGGTACCCGCAGCTGCGCAGGATCCGGCCGGTCACCGCGCGCAGCGCGTCCTCGTCCTCGACCACCAGAATGGTCTCGCCCCTGCCACCGGCCGGCGACCGGTCCGGGAACGCCGCCGAGCCCGCCTCCTCCCCGGTCACCGGCAGCAGGATCTGCACCGTCGTACCCATCCCGGGCTCGGAGTACAGGGTCACCGTGCCGCCCGCCTGGGTGATGATCCCGTACACGGTCGCCAGGCCCAACCCGGTACCCTCGCCGTTCGGCTTGGTCGTGTAGAACGGCTCGAACGCCCGGTCGATGACGTCGGCCGGCATGCCGTCGCCGGTGTCGCTGACCCGGATCCGCACGTGCCGGCCGGGTTCGATGCCGGTGTGGTGGACGGCGTAGTCGCCGTCGACGGTCACCGGCGCGGTGTCGATGACCAGCGTGCCGCCGCCGGGCATCGCGTCACGCGCGTTCACCGCCAGGTTGACCAGCACCTGTTCGAGCTGACCGGGGTCGGCCTTCACCGACGGTACCGCCGCCGCGAGCCGGGTACTGAGCAGCACGTGCTCGCCGAGCAGCCGGCGCAGCATCTGCTCCACGTCACCGATCACCTGGTTGAGGTCGAGCACCCGCGGCCGGACCACCTCGCGGCGGGCGAAGGCGAGCAACTGCCTGGTCAACTCGCTGCCCCGGACCGCCGCCCGGGTGATCTGCTCGGAGTCCCCGGCGATCGCGCCCGCGTCGGGGCTGTCCGCGCCGGCCTCCTCGGTGATGAACGCCGCGTAGTTGAGGATGACCGCGAGCAGGTTGTTGAAGTCGTGCGCGACCCCGCCCGCGAGCTGCCCCAGGCTCTCCAGTCGCTGGGTACGGTGCATGCCGGCGGTGATCCGCTCGCGTTCCGCCTCGGCCCGCAGCCGCTGCTGCTCGGCCTGTACCTGGAGACGTTCGGTGATGTCGCGGATCGCGGCGGTCACCACCAGCCCGTCGTCGGTGTGCAGCGAGCCGAGGCTGATCTCGACCGGCAACTCGGTGCCGTCCCTGCGCCGCGCGGCGAGCTGCCGGCCCATGCCAATCGGCCGCGGGCGGGGCTCTCCGATGTACTGGTTGCGCAGCGTGACGTGGGCGTCCCGAAGGGCGTCCGGCACCAGGATCTCGATGGGCTGCCCGATCAGCTCGTGCCGCGGGTACCCGAACATCTGCTCGGCCCGCACGTTGACCAGCACGACCCGGCCGTTCTGGCGGACCCCCACGATCGCGTCCGGCGCCGCTTCGAGCAGGTCCTGGAACTTGGCCTCGGCCCGCTCCCGCTCGCTGATGTCCCGGGACGTGGTGGCCAGCCCGACGATCTCGCCCTCAGCGTCGGTGAGCGGCGAGACGGTCAGCGACACCACGACCGTGCTGCCGTCGCGACGCAGCCGGCGGGTCCGGTACCGCTCCACCCGCCCACCCGACGCGACCAGGCTCATGATCTCGCGCTCGTCGGCCCGCCCGTCCCGCGGGAACAGCAGGTCGATGGAGCGGCCGAGCATCTCGTCGGCCGGGTAGCCGTAGAGGTCCTCAGCGCCGGGGTTCCAGCTGGTGATCTCGCCGTCGCGGGTCATGCTGATGATCGCGTCGTGCGACGACAGCACGATCGAGGCCAGCAGGTCCTGTGCCGGATCCACCAGCCGCCGGCGACCGGTGTCCCGGACGGCGACGACCACCAGGTCACCCGAGCGCGAGACGGTCACCTCGGCAGGGAAGGTCGTGCCGTCGCAGCGCCGGCCGTCAAGATCGAAGACACCCCCGGGCGGTTGCGGTCCGCGCACCGGATGATCACCCATCGGGTACGGGAGGAGCACGTCGACCGGCCGCCGCACGACGTCCGCCCGGGGGTACCCGAAAAGCTCCTCAGCCCGGGAGTTGAGTTCGAGGATCTGCCCGTCGGCGCTCACGATGAGCATCGCGTCCGGCACGGCCGCCAGCAGATCAGCTGCCAACAGGTCGCTGGTCCGTTCGTCCGACCTCACCGTCTCGCCCAAGCCCTCGTGCCCCCTGCCCGACCGGTAACCCGCGTGCGGATGTCCAGCCGGGTGTTCGCTGAATCCAGCAGTGTCCCTCGCTACCCGGTCTGTCGTTACCCGACCTTACGGGCGACGAGCGCGAGTGTGGCGAACTCTTCGGGACGATCGACCGGGTGGCCGTCGCCTCGGCCGTCGTCGGGCCGCCACAGCGGGCCGTACACGATCCCCGGCTCGACCGGCTCCCAGTCACCGACCAGGCGCCGCAGGTCCGCGTGGCCGCGGGGGATCAGCGGCGAGCCGGTCCGCGCGTACAGCCGACCGAGCTGCACGCTCTCGTCCGGCCGGCCCTCGTCGGTGCCGTGCGAGATCACCCAGAGGCTGCCCGGCGCGAAGGTGTCCCGGTAGGTCTCCAGCGCCTGTTCGAGCGCGTCCGAGTCGGCGATGAAATGCAGAACGAAGACCATCAGCAGGCACACCGGGCGATCGAAGTCGATCAGTGCCCGCACGGTCGGGTCGCTGACGATCTGTTTGGGGTCCCGCAGGTCGGCCTGGAGGACCACGGTGCTGGCGCCGCCCTGCGGGTCGTCGGCGAGGATCGACTGGCCGTGCAGGACCGACACCGGGTCGACATCGACGTAGACCACCCGCGCGTCCGGGTTGGCCTGGCGGGCCACCTCGTGCACGTTGCCGACGGTCGGGATACCCGAGCCCAGGTCGATGAACTGGTCGATCCCGGACTCCACCGCGAACCGGACGGCCCGCTGGAGGAACGCCCGGTTGGCGCGCATGATGTCGGGCAGCTCCGGGACCAGCGCGATCGCCTGCTCGGCGACGGCGCGGTCGGAGGCGAAGTTGTGCGTACCGCCCAGGAAGACGTCGTAGATCCGGGCCGGACTGGGGCGCTCCGGATCGAAACCGCGCTGCGGCCGGGGTACCTCGTCGGTCATGTCCCCAGACTTCCCGACACTCCCCAAGATCGGCACAACTTCCCGGGAAATCGATGCCCCCAAGATCGGCACAACTTCCCGGAAGTAGTTGCCTCAGCGGTGTGCGGAGGCCACAACTTCGGGGAAATTGTGTCGATCTTGAGAGCGCTGGGACGGCGAGTGCAGCCGGCCGAGGGCGAAGATCAGGCCCGCTTGGATGATCGTCCCCCAGTGCCCACCGATCTCGTGCAGTACCGTCACCCGGTGCTCGCCGATGTCCAGCCCGCTGGTGGCGGTCAGGCAGACCGCGAGGACCACCGCGATCGGCGTGTACGCCCGGGCCAGCTTCGGCTGGAACGCCGCCAGCAGGAACGCCACGGCCACCGCCGCCGCGAAGGCGCCGACCTCGTGGTTGGCGTGCTCGTCGGTCTCGACTCCGAGCATCACCGGCATGACGACCAGCAACTCCATCGCGGCGATGGCGGCGACCGCGGCCTGGAGGAGGCGCTGTATCGCCTGCCGGCCGGCGAAGAAGCGGCCGGCGAAGACCCGGCCGGCCTGGGGGGCGACCGCGGCCTTCGCCTTCTCGGCAGCCGCCCGGTCTGCCGTGACGGCCGCGAGGATCGTCGCGGTGAGATCGGGTACCCGGGCCGGCTGCACCCGTACCAGCCGGGTCAACTGCTCGGCGCGGGCCAGCCAGTCGGCGCATCCGGCACAGGTCGCCACGTGCGCGTTGAGCCGGTCGGCCGGCACGCCTAGGGGTTCGCCGTCGAGGCGCGCGGACAGTGCCAGGCGAGCCTGGTCGCAGCTGAGACCGGGGTGCGTACTCATACCGGGGTAGTCGGGTGGCCCGGCCGAAAAGTTCCCCGCGGCATGTGTCGGGCTCCCGGCTCGGTCACGTACAGTCGTTCGGCGTGGACGAGCGCAGCGAGGCGGTCGCGTGACGGCGGACGAGTCGATGTTCGTCGACCCCGTGACCCGGGCCCTGCTGGCGGCCCGCGCTGGGGACGACGCCGCGGCCGGCGCGTTCGTGCGGGCGACCCAGGCCGAGGTCTGGCGGTTCGTCGCCGCTCTCGCCGGCCGGGACGCCGCCGACGACCTGACCCAGGACACCTACCTGCGGGCGTTCCGGGCGCTCGCCGACTTCGCCGGGCGCTCCACCGCGCGTACCTGGCTGCTCGGCATCGCCCGCCGCGCCTGCGCCGACCACATCCGCTCGCTCACCCGGCTGCGCCGGCTCGACGACCGGCTCGCCGCCCAGCCGCGGACCGGGTACGTGCCGGACCAGGCCGGCCTGCTCGCCACCACCGACCTGCTGCGCGGGCTGCCCGACGACCGGCGCAGCGCGTTCGTGTTGACACAGGTCGTCGGGCTGTCCTACGAGGAGGCCGCCGAGGTGGAGCAGGTACCGGTGGGCACGATCCGCTCCCGGGTCGCCCGGGCGCGCACCCAGCTGGTGGAGGCCGTGAAAGCCGCCCGCACCGGCTGACCCCCTTGTCGTCGATCTAGGACGAATGGTGGCACGAACCCGGCATACCACCCACCATTCGTCCTAGATCGACGAGGAAGCCAGCGGCGAACCGTCCTCGGTCAGGTAGTCCCGCCACGATCTTGTCGCCCGCCAGCCCAGCAGCCGGGCCGCCTTCGCGGTGCTGATGCCGGAGGCGTCCGGCCGGTCCACCGGGCGCAGCTCGGTCTCCGTCGATGGGTACGCCGCCCGCCACGCCTCGTGCAGGTTCCGCCCGCCGACCGTGTCCGGCGCGGCGATGTAGAAGACCTCGTGGCCGGGCAGGTCGGACTCGGCCGCCAGCCGGATCGCCTCGGCCAGGTCGTCGGCGTCGATGTACGCCCAGCCGGTCACGCTCGGCGCGGACCGGTCGCGGAGCAGCGGGCCGAGGTTGCGCGGGTACGACGCCGCGTTCTGCACCCAGGTCGGGCGCAACGAGACGCACCGCAGGTCGGAGCGCTGGACCGCCGCGTCGCACAACTCTTCGCCGAACCTCTTGGCCAGCGCGTACGGGTCCTGCGGGCGCACCGGATGCTCCTCGTCCACCGGCAGGTACGCGGGCACGAACGGCCGCTCCGCGAAGATGAACCCGGGCACGGTCTCGCTGGAGATGTTGACCAGCCGGTCGACGCCCCAGCGCACGCACGCTTCGACGACGTTGAAGGTACCCATCAGGTTGTTCTGGAAGATCACGTGCGGTGCGTGCCGGCCGACCGCCGGGATGGCACCGGCGTGCACCACCGCGTCGAACCGCCCTGGCCGCGGCCCCTCGCCCGCCGAGAAGCCGCCGATCAGGGCGTACACCTGGCCGGCGTCGGTCAGGTCGGTCTTCACGTACGCGGCCGTGCCCGGCGGGTGGTGATCGAAGTCCGGCTCGGCGAGATCGGTGGCGACCACCTCGTGGCCGCCGCGTTGCAGCGCGGGCACCGCGGCCCGCCCGACCTTGCCCCGCGCACCCGTGACCAGAATCCGCATCTGCGCCTCCCTGCCCCGCTACGTTAGTGGATCAGCGCGCCGGCTCAAGCAGCCGACCGCGACCAGCGCCAGGCCGGCGAGCCAGAGCGCGGGCGTCCACACCTCGGGCGTCCACTCCCCCGCCGACCGCGCATAGAGCAGGCCGGTAGCGAGGAAGGCGCCGCCCTTGTCCGGCGGCAGCATGGGGAGATCCGGCCGGGACACCCCAGCCAGCGCCGCCGCGCCGTCGGACCACAGCGTCGGCACCACCAGGAGCAGCACACCGAGGCCGGCGAGCAGCGCCAGCCGGTCCCGTTGGGTCGCCACCAGCACCGCCGCCACCGCGAGGCCGAGGATCAGCAGCGGCATCCGGAGGTACGCCGTGGTCTGCGCCCAGTCGAGCGATCGCAGGTATGGCACGTGACCGTCCGTCCACAGGTCGACGACGGCGAAGCCGACGATTGACAGCCCGGCCGCCGCCGCGACGAGCCCTGCGGTCCGCCGCCGGCGCCATGGCAACGCCAGCACCGCGAAAACCACCCCGCTGTACATGAGAAGCGGCGCCCACCCGTTCCGCAGTCCCTCGGCCAGGAGGTGTCCGGGGCGGATGTCGGACTGGCGGGCCGGCTCGGCGGCGAGGTACTGGGTGCCCGAGTCGTCGTAGGTCAGCCAGTGCACCCCGAAACGCAGGGCGAGCACGCCGAACACGATCGTCAGCGGCCAGCGCGCGAACGGCGACGCCCGGCTCACCAGGGCGTACCCGGTGAGCGCGGCCAGCGCGACCGTCCCCGCCTGGGCCGCCAGCAGGTCGTCGCGCGCGAGCAGGCCGGCCACCTGGACCGCACCGGCGACGACGAACAGCGCCAGCGACCACCCCCGGATTCGCACCCGTCGATCCTGACACGGTCCGCGCCGGCCCCACAGCCGGCCCCACAGCCGGTCGACGGCGCCACGTCCCGTGCCCTCCCGGCTGCCCCATGATCGGCACAACTTACCGGAAACAGTGCCCTCGGGGCCGGGCTGAGGCAACAACTTCCGGGAAGTTGTGCCGATCTTGTCAGTGCGTCGGGGCGGCGCGGCGGGCCAGGAGTTCGCGGGTACGCCGTTCGGCGTTCCGCACGGCGGCAGCCACCTCGACGGCCCGAACCGCCGGGCTGACCGCGTACCCCTGCGCGTAGTCGCAGCCCAACTCGCCGAGCAGGGCCAGCGCCGCGAGATCCTCGACCCCCTCGGCGACCGTCGACATGCCCAGGTCGTGGGCGAGCGCGATCGTACTGCGGACGAGCACCTCGTCACCGGTGTCGGTCGTGATGTCCCGGACGAACGCGCGGTCGATCTTCAACTCGTCGGCCGGGAGCCGCTTGAGCTGCGCCATCGAGCTGAAGCCGGTGCCGTAGTCGTCGACCGAGATCAGTACCCCCTGGCTGTGCACCTTCCGCAGCGCGGCCACGGCCCGCTCCGGATCGGTCATCACGCTGTTCTCGGTGATCTCCAGCTGGAGCAGCCGCGGTGGCAGCCCACCGCGCTCGACGGCCGCCCGTACGCGTGGCTCGAACGCGTCGTCGAGCAGGCACCGGGGCGACACGTTGACCGACACGACCATCGGCGAGCCGCCCCGGTACCAGCGAACCGCCTGGTCCACGGCAGCGTCGAGCAGGTGGTACGTCAACGGGATCTCAAGGCCCCGGGACTCGGCGAGCGGCAGGAAGTCCTCGGGCATCAGCAGGCCACGGCTGGCGTGGTCCCAGCGCACCAGTGCCTCGACCGCGCTGACCGAGCCGTCGCTGATCCGCACCTGCGGCTGGTAGTACAGGGCGAGCTGGCCCCAGGGGTCGCCCGAGTCGAGCAGCGCGCGCAGCTCGCCGAACAGGCCCATGTTGTCGGGGCTTTCCTGGTCGGTGTGCGGGTCGTAGTACGCGACCCCGCCGCCGAGCGACTTGGCCCGGTACATCGCGATGTCGGCGTGCCGGACCATCTCGTCGGTGTCGCTCGCACTGGACGCGGCGATCACGCCGATGCTGCCACTGACCGCGGCCGGTCCGGCGGCGAGCCGGAAGTCGCTGCGCAGCACATCGTTGATCCGGTCGGCGACCAGTTTGACCTGCGGGGCGTCGTCGACGTGCGGCAGCAGTACGGCGAACTCGTCGCCGCCCAGCCGGGCCACCACGTCCCCTTCCCGGACCGCGTCGCGCAGCCGCTGGCCGGCGGCCACCAGCAACTGGTCCCCGGCCTGGTGGCCGAGCGTGTCGTTGACCGACTTGAACCCGTTGAGGTCCATGATCATCAAGGCGACCTGGCGGTTCGGATCGCGACTCAGATCCTCCATCGCCTCCCGCATGCGCTCGTTGAAGTACGCGCGGTTGGGCAGCCCGGTCAACGAATCGTGCAGGGCCAACCGCTGGCTCGCCGCGACGTTGGCGACCAGGCGCCGCTGGTACCCGAGGACCAGCCGCCAGATCATCGCCACCAATGCGAGGCCCAGCGTGAACCCCACGGTGGTACCGACGAGCATGCGCTGCTGGGCGGCCCGGAGTTGGCTGGCCTCCCGTTCGGCGGTGGCGTGGTACGACCGTGAGACGGCGTCGATGTCCTTCTGGAGGACGGTGTACGGGGTGTCGTCAAGCTGGTCGTCCCGGTTCGGTTGGGCGGTGAGCGCGTCGACCAGTCCGTCGGCCACCTCCCGGTACGCCCGTTGTTCGCGCAGCAGCCGCTGGGAGTCGGCGGCCGCCTCGGGGCCGGCGGTGTCGCCGCCGGCCACGCTGAGCGCGTTGGTCACCGTGCCGGCCGCCTGGACGAACATCACCTTCACGGCGGGCGACGGCTCGACCTGGAAGTGCCGCAGGTGTACCTCTTCCAGCGCGATCGCGTTGCGCGCCTCGCTGAACTGCGCGTCCAGTGCCAGCGACTCGCGGTGCGCGTTGGTCGCCCGGGTGGTCTGCACGTTGCCGTACACGGTGTAGCCGCCCAGCCCCAGGAGGACACCCGCGAGCAGCGTGGTCAGGATGGCGCTGCGCCGCCGGTCGGCCTCGGTGCGCGCCGAGGTGCCGGCCCGGGCCCGGCCCAGTATCCGGCGGCCCAGTATCCGGCGGCCCAGTATCCGACGGCCCAGTATCCGACGGCGCCGGTGCCGCCGGACCGGGTCCCGCTCGGCTGGCATGGGCGATCCTTCCCGTTGGTTCTCCGTGCCCTTATCGGCACGTCGACCACGGGGTTAAACCATTTTGCTAGGAACGTCCGGCCAGCACCTCTGCCGCGGCGAGCCCGTTGGCCCGGCTGGCCCCGTACGTGGCCAGGTACACGTGACCGGAGCGGATCGCCGGCACGCCCATCTCCACGACGATCGCGTCCGGACGCGCCTGCAACAGGATCCGCAGCGCCTCGATCATCCACGGGTGCCGGTGCGCGTCCCGTACGACGACGACCAGCGGCCGGCCGGTCGCGGGCGCCAGGGCGACCTCGCCGAGATGTGCCGCGTCAAGGTGTCCGGCATCGCTGATGTCGCCAGCGGTCAGCCGTACCGTCGTCGTGCCGGGCAGCAGCCCACCGAGCGGCTCGGCCACTCCCCACGGCGTCTCCGGTGCGATCGCCATGTTTCCGGGCGCAACGAACTCCACCACGTGCGGGGCGCTCGCCAGCGGCAGCAGGGTCGGGGTGCCGGCGTCGGCGCTGACACGTACCGCGCGCCGGGCGGCGGCCAGGCCGAGCCCGCCGTGGTGCCCGTTCCCGTTGCCGTTGCCGTTGCCGTTGCCGTTGCCGTTTGCCGTAGCGGCGCCGTTGGCGTGCCCGTTCACCGGGCTCAGCGGCGCCGTGACGAGCCGCTCACGACTCGGCACGGGCCGGTTGGCGGCGGTCCACCGGGCCAGCTTCCGGACCCGGTCGGCGGCCTCCGCCAGGCGCTCCTCGGCGAGGGTACCGGCGGCGACCGCGTCGACGATCGCGCCGCGGAGTGCGATGGCGGTCTGTTCGTCGGCGGTCTCGCCGCCCACGCAGATCACGTCGGCTCCGGCGACGAGCGCGCGGACGGCCACCCCGGTCAGCCCGTACGGCCGGGAAACGGCCGCCATCTCGATGCCGTCGGTGACGATCACGCCGTCGAAGCCCAGCTCGCCGCGGACCAGGTCGGTGAGGAGCCGGCGGCTCAGCGTCGCCGGGAACTCCGGGTCGATCGCGGGGACGAACAGGTGGGCGCTCATGATCGACTGTACGCCGGCCTCGACCGCCGCCTGGAACGGCCGCAGCTCGACGGCGAACAGCTCCTCGCGGGACGCCTCGATCATCGGGGCGGCGTGGTGGGAGTCGACGCTCGTGTTGCCGTGTCCCGGGAAGTGCTTGGCGCACGCGGCCACGCCGGCCGCCTGGAGGCCGCGTACCCACGCCGCGGTGTGCCGCGCGACCAGGTCGGGATCGGCGCCGAACGACCGTACGCCGATGACCGGGTTGTCGGCGTTGGAGTTCACGTCGGCGTCCGGCGCGTAGTTGAGCGTGACGCCGACCGCGGCCAGCTCGTGGCCCAGGTCGCGGGCGACCGCCTCGGTCAGCTCCGGATCGTCGACCGCGCCCAGCGCCAGGTTGCCGGGTCGCGAGCTGCCGGTCCGCGACTCCAGCCGGGTGACGTCGCCGGCCTCCTCATCGACCGCGATCACGATGTCGGGGTTCTCCGCGCGCAGCGTCGCGGTCAGCGCCGCCACCTGGGCCGGATCGACGATGTTGCGACTGAACAGCGTGACCCCACCGAGCCCGTTCGCGAGGCGTCTGCGAAGCCAGGCCGGCGGAGTCGTGCCGACGAATCCCGGCTGCAACACCGTATCGGCGAGCCGCAGCAGGTGGTCACTGCGCTGACCAGTCATGGACGGAGTACCCCCAGAAGTCCGGTGTGGGAGCGTTCACGGCGGCCCCCGGTCCTACGAATGTTCACATTCGGACGCGTTATAGTCAAGAAACCTTCCAGTTAGGAATCGAGATGTCGCAATGGATTTGTCGACATCGACCCACGTCACATGATCGGGCTAGCGGGTTTTGGAAGCAGCTGCGTTCCGGCCCACGGAACGCTGACTCACGGAACGCTGGCGAACCTCCGCTCGGCCCGGTGAGCCGCCAGCAGGTCCAGCGATTCCGCTACCACCTCGTCGACCGGGATGTCCGCGATGAACGACACGGCGTGCCGGCAGCGAAGCTTCCGGGTGCAGTCCGCGCCGCACTCCGGGCACTGGATCGTCCACGAGATGAGCGGTCGGTGCCGGGTCCGCTCCAGCGCCGCACTGTTGATCATGTTGCCCACCCAGAACAACCCCACGGTACGGGTACCGACCGCCGCCGCCAGGTGCAGCGGCCCGGTGTCGCCCCCGACGAGCAGGGCACTGCCGGCCAGCAGCGCGGCCAAGCCGGGCACGGTCAGCTCGTCGACCAGGGGCCGGGCCGGCAGCCGCATCGCCGCGCACACCGCGTCGACGATGGCGCACTCCCGTCCGGTACCCGTCACAAGGACCTCGACGCCCGCGGCCGTGAGCGCGTCACCGACAGCGGCGAACCGCTCGGCCGGCCAGCGCCGCCGCTGGTCGGCGGCGCCCGGGTGCAGGACGGCCCTGGGCCGGGTCGCGTCGCCCAGCACCATGCGGGCCTGCGCGTGGTCGCGTTCGGTCAGCTCGAAGACCGGCTCGTGGGTCACCGGCGCGGCGCCGACCAGCCCGATCACCTCCAGGCACCGGAAGATCTCCGGCTGGTAGTGCGCGTACGGCACGCAACGGTCCAGCCCGGCCGCGTCGGGCGCGCGCAGCCCGGCGGTGACCCGGGCGCCGAGCGCGGTGACGAACGGGTTGCTGCTCCGGCCGCCACCGTGCATCTGGAGCGCGATGTCGAAGCCTTCCTCGGACGCCCAGCGGAGGAACGCGTCCAGCTCACCGGGCGCGCAGTCGCCGTCGCGGAGGCCGGGCATGGACGGTACGACCGCGACGTGGTCGACCGGTCCGGGACGGCCGGACAGCGCGCGGGCGTGCCACGGCGCGCCCATCAGGGTCAGTTCGGTGCCCGGGTAGGCGGCCTTCAACGAATACAGCGCCGGCAGGCTGAAGACGAATTCGCCGAGCGCGCTGGCGCGTACAACGGCGATCCGGCCCACGTCGGTTACAAGATCACGCACGGCGCGTCCGGTACCCCACTGTGGCGTTTCCTAACCTGCGGCCGGGGCGGAACGGCCTAACCCGCACCCCACAGGCAGGTCACGAGCGACACCACGAGTACCAGCCCGATGGCCGCCTGGATCAGGAGGCTCGCACCGAAGTGGGCCCACACCGTCGGCCGGCGCGGCACGATCCGCCGGTCGATCGTCAGGTTGTCGATCCGCTGTGCCCGCATCGGCAGATGGCGCCCTTCCTGCCGGAGCGCCCGCACCTGTACCCGGTCCCGCGAACGCAACGCCCGGCCGGCCAGGTACCCGTGCACCTCCACCTCGACGAACAGCCCGTCGGTGTCCCGGATCCAGACCGGCGTGACCCGGAACTCGGGACCCTTGCACAGCGCCTTCCAGCCACGCCCGTCGCCGGCCCCGGGCTTGGCGCGCACGACGAGCGCCAGCAGCGCGGTCGCCGCGCGGGCAACGGTGACGACCGCGAGGACGATCGCGACCAGCCCTTTCGGTACGGACAGCTCACGCGCGTACGCGTCCTCGATCTTCACCACCCGGCCGGTGATGACGGCTTCCTTGGGAAGGTCGGTCGACGGCGGCAGGCCGACCCCCAGTTCCTTGATGTACTCCGGGTCGCCCATGAGCCCACCACCAATGCGTCACACCACCCCCATCTCAAAGGTAGGAATGAGCCCGCCGTTCAAGGAGTTTCACTCACTTTGTCCCGCCAGCCGGCAGAACAAGCCCGGTCCCGGCCACCTACTAAGGTCGTTGTGTGGCCGCACACATGACACCCGACGAGTTCCGGCGCCACGGGCACGAGGTCGTCGACTGGGTCGCCGACTACTGGTCCAACCTGGAGCGCCAGCGGGTCACGCCTGACGTACGCCCCGGCGACATCGCGGGCCTGCTGCCGGACAAGCCACCCGAGGCCGGCGAGGAGTTCGCCGCGATCCTGGCCGACCTCGACCGGGTGGTCACTCCCGGGCTCACCCACTGGCAGCATCCGGCCTACTACGCGTACTTCCCGGCCAACACGTCCGGCCCCTCGGTCCTCGGTGACCTGCTCTGCGCCGGGATCGGCGTGCAGGGCATGCTCTGGTCCACCAGCCCGGCCTGCACGGAGGTCGAGACCGTGGTCCTCGACTGGCTGGCCGAGTTGCTCGACCTTCCGGAGCGGTTCCGGTCCACGTCCACGGGTGGCGGGGTCATCCAGGACTCCGCCTCGTCGGCGACGCTCGTCGCGACGCTGGCGGCGCTGCACCGGGCCAGCGGCGGCGCGTGGCGGACCCATGGCATCAACGGCAGACCCAACGGCACAGCGACCCGGTACACGGTCTACACCTCTACCCAGGGCCACTCCTCGATCGAGAAGGCCGCCCGGCTCGCCGGGCTCGGCGACGCGGCCGTGCGGCTCGTCGACATCGACGACAACTACGCGATGCGGCCGGGTGCGCTGCGCGCCGCGCTGGAAGCCGATCGCGCGGTCGGCGAGACGCCGGCGCTCGTCGTCGCCACGGTCGGCACCACGTCCACCACGGCGGTCGACCCGCTCCCCGAGATCGGCGAAATCTGCCGGGAGTACGGCGTGTGGCTGCACGTGGACGCGGCGTACGCGGGATCGGCGGCGGTCTGCCCCGAGCTGCGGTGGACGCACGCCGGGGTCGAGTTCGCCGACTCGTACTGTTTCGATCCGCACAAGTGGCTGCTGACCGGGTTCGACTGCGACGCCTTCTGGGTCGCCGACCGGGCCGAGCTGATCCAGGCGCTGACCGTCCTCCCGGAATACCTGCGCAACGCCGCCACCGAGTCCGGCGCGGTGATCGACTACCGGGACTGGCAGGTCCCGCTCGGCCGCCGGTTCCGCGCGTTGAAGCTGTGGCTGGTGCTGCGGTGGTACGGCGCGGAGGGGCTGCGCGCGCACGTCCGTTCCGGTGTGGCGCTGGCGCAGCGCTTCGCCGAGTGGGTCCGGGCGGACGACCGCTTCGACGTCGTCGCGCCGCATCCGTTCTCGCTGGTGTGCTTCACCATGCGCGACGGGGACAACGAGGAACTGCTGAGACGGACCAACGCAACCGGCCAGACCTACCTGACCCACACCAAGCTCGGCAACAACTACGTGCTCCGCCTCGCGATCGGCTCGCCGCAGACCGAGGAGCGGCACGTGGCTGCCGCATGGAAGCTGATCCAGGCGACGGCCGACGACATCCAGCAGAACTAGCTCGTCTGGTCCAACCCCCACGCCCGGCGCAGCCGGCGGTCCGCCGACGAGAACACGTAGTCGGCCAGCACACCCAGGACGAAGATGACGATCATCGTACCGATGACGCCGGACGCGTCGCTCAGCTCACGCATGCCCTGGAGCCGGACGCCGAGCGCGGGCCGGTTGGCGATGATCACCAACAGCTCGCCCGCGAGCAGCGACCGCCACGCGAACGCCCACCCCTGCTTGAGTCCGGCCACGATCGCGGGCAGCGAGGCCGGCGCGATGACGAACCGGTACAGGCTCAGTCCGCGCGCGCCGAAGTTGCGACCGGCCCGCAGCAGCAGCGGCGGCACGTAGTCGACACCCGAGATCACCCCGTTGGCGATCGACGGCGCCGCGCCCAGGATCACGACGAACAGGATCGCGTTCTCGGTGATCTGGAACAGCAGAATCGCCAGCGGGAACCAGGCGATCGACGGCATTGTCTGGAGCGCGGTGATGGCCGAGCCGAGCGCCGCCCGCAGGGTGGCGATCCGGGCCACGGCGATGCCGAGGGCGAAGCCGATGGCGGCGGCCAGGGCGAAGCCGACCAGGCCGCGGCGCAGCGTGGTGGCGATGGCGTGCCAGAAGTCGCCGGTACCCATGGCGTGCCACAGGTCGGAGAACACGACCGACGGTCCGGGCAGCACGTAGTCCGGGCGCCAGCCGGTCCACACCACGATCTGCCACACGGCCAGCGCGAGGGCCAGCGCCAGCAGCTTCGGCCATGCCGATGCCCACACCTTGGCGGCCCGGGACTGCCCGCTGACCCGGTCAGCCAGGTCGAGCGCGTCCAGTCCGGACAGCGTGCGGTCCTGCGTGGCGAGATCAGTGGCCATGGCGACGCACCTCCTGGCGCAGCCGGTCGGTGACGTCGGCGGCGATGGCGGCCACCTCCGGCGAGTCGATCCGGCGCGGGCGGGGCACCTCGACCCGGGTCTCCCACACCACCCGACCGGGGCGGCTGGACAGCAGGACGATCCGGTCACCGAGCCGGGCCGCCTCGCGCACGTTGTGGGTGACGAAGAGTACGGTCAGCCGCTGCTCCTGCCAGATCCGCTCGATCTCGTCGTGCAGGATGTCGCGGGTCATCGCGTCGAGCGCACCGAACGGCTCGTCCATCAGCAGGACCGGGGTGTCCAGCGCGAGCGTGCGGGCCATCGCGACCCGCTGGCGCATACCCCCGGAGAGCTGGTGCGGCCGGCGCCTGCCGAACTCTTCGAGATGCACGGTACGCAGCAGCTCGGCGACCTTCGCCGCGCGCTCGGCCCGCCCGACCTTGCGTATCCGCAACGGGACGGCGACGTTGCCACCGACGGTCAGCCACGGGAACAGCGCCGGCTCCTGGAACATCAGGCCGGGGCGGGCCCCGCCGGCCACGTCGATCGCGCCCGCGGTCGGCTCGTCCAGGCCGGCGACCAGCGACAGCAGTGTGCTCTTGCCGCAGCCGGAGGCGCCGACCAGACAGACGAACTCGCCCGGCGCGACGTCCAGCGACACGTTGTCGAGCGCGTGGACGGCGGCCGGACCCCGACCGAAGACCTTCGATACCCCGGAAAGCGCGACCGCCGGGCGGTCCACCGACCGCCCGGCTGTGACACTTTCGGGAAGAACTGCCGTCATGTCTTCACCTCCGGTGCCCCCTTCGCTTTCAACACCTCGTTGAGCAGCGAGAGGTCGTAGATTCCCTTGAGATCGACCGGGTCGAGCAGACCCACCTCCTGGGCGTGCTTGGCCCCGTCGCGCAGCGTCGCGGACAGCGGGTCGTTGAGGAAGGTCAGGCTCTTCCACGCGTCGGCGGTCTGCTTGGGGTCCGGCGCCTTGCCGCTGAGCTGGCCGATAGCGTCGTTGACCACCTTCTGCGCCTCGTCCGGACTGGAGTCGATGAAGTCGTTCGCCTCGACCTGACCGGCGATCAGGTTCTTCACCACGTCGCGGTGTGCCTTGAGGAAGGTGCTGTTCACGATCAGGTTGGTGATCACGAACTTGCCGCCCGGCCACCGGGAGCGCTCGTCGACGAGTACCTTGCCGCCGGACTTGACCAGGCGGGACGCGTACGGCTCGGGAAGCCAGCCACCGTCGATCGCTCCGGACGCGAACGCGGTCACCGCGTCGGCGTTCGCCTGCGGCAGGATGTTGACGTCGCCGCCGCCCTCCTTGGTGGTGGTCAGCCCGTGCTGCCCCAGCCAGTACCGGAGGGCGACGTCCTGGGTGTTGCCGAGCTGGGGCGTCGCGATCTTCTTGCCCTTGAGATCTTCCGGGCCGTTGATCGTCGGCTTGACGACGAACTCGACGCCACCGGACGCCGCCCCGGCGACCACCTTGATGGCCTCGCCCTTGGACTTCTGCCAGGCGTTGACGGTCGGGTTCGGCCCCACGTAGGCGGCGTCGATCGCGCCGGAGAACAGCGCCTCGATGGCTTCCGGCCCGGCGTTGAACGTCTTGGTCTCCAGCTTGACGTTCGTGCCGAGCGCGTTGGCGAAGTAGCCCTTGTTGACGCCGACGATCGGGGTGGCGTGGGTGAGGTTCGGGAAGTACCCGAGCCGCAGGGTGACCGGCCCGCTCGATGCCTTGTCGGACGATCCACAGGCGGCAAGGCCGGTCAGTGCCACGACGAGCGCGACCGCGCCCACCACCGCCCTGGTCCGCCACGCCAGCGCCGCTGCACCCATCCCACTGCCCCCATATTCCATAGTTGGTTGATAGGAATACTCGGCGAAGTAGGAGAACACTGTCAACGGCGGTTCAGCAGATGAGACAACCCGGCATAGGACACCGGCATAGGACATCTGTCCTGCCCGACCGTGGATCGACGAATCTGCCGGCAGACCGCCGCGATCCCTAGCGTCGATGGCATGAACCCAGAGCTACCGACCGCGGTCGACCTGCGCGGCGTCTCCTTCCGGTACGGGCAGATCCGCGCGGTCGACAGGCTGACCCTGACGATCCGGCCCGGCGAGGTGGTGGCACTGCTCGGGCCGAACGGTGCCGGCAAGTCCACCACGATCAACCTGATGCTGGGGGTACTGGCACCGGACGCCGGCACCGTCCGGATCAGCGGCGTGGCGCCGGCACAGGCGGTCAGGCAAGGGCGGATCGGTGCCATGCCACAGGAGGGCGGACTGGTCCCGCGTACCACCGTCGCCGAACTGGTCCGGTTCCTGCACGGCCTGTACCCGGATCCGATGCCGGTCGCCGAGGTCCTCGCCATCGCCGGCCTCACCGACCTGGCCGGGCGGACCGTGGAGCGGCTCTCCGGCGGGCAGGCCCAGCGGCTGCGCTTCGCGATGGCCCTGGTCGGCCACAGCGACCTGCTCGTACTGGACGAGCCGACGGCCGCCCTCGACGTGGCGTCCCGGCGCGAATTCTGGGCCGCGATGCGCGGGTACGCCCGATCCAACCGCACGATCGTCTTCTCCACGCACTACCTGGAGGAGGCCGACGACAACGCCGACCGGATCGTGGTGATCGCCGGTGGCCGGACGATCGCCGACGGCACCAGCGACGAGATCAAGAAGGTCGTCGCCGGCCGTACCGTCAGCTTCGACCTGACCGGCACCAGCGCCGGGCTGGACCGGCTGCCCGGCGTCGTCGCGGTGGAGATCCGGGGCGACCGCGCCCACCTGTCCACGACCGATTCGGACGCGACCGTGGTGGCGCTCGCCGGCGCGGGCCTGGTCCGTGACCTGGAGGTTGTCGGCGCCGGCCTGGAGGAGGCGTTCATGACGCTGACCGGAGGCGCCCGATGACCGGTTACCTGTGGCTGGAGTTGCGTCGCATGCTGCGTACCCCCGGATTTTTGATCTTCACGCTCGTCATGCCCCTGGTGATGTACCTGGTCTTCACCAACCTCGGCGGGCTCACCGGGCAGGACCACTGGGTGGCCGCACGCTACGCGATGGTCAGCGTCGGCGGCTACGGCGCCATCGGCGCCCTGCTCAACTACGCCTCGGGCGTGGTCGGCGACCGGTCCATCGGCTGGCTGCGGCAACTGCGGCTGACGCCGCTGTCGCCGCTGAAGGTGATCACCGGAAAGGCGATCACCGGGATGCTGCTGGCCCTGCCGCCCATCGCGGCGCTGTGCCTGGCCGCTGTCATGATCAACGGGGTACGCCTGACCGCCGGCCAATGGCTCCTCGTGGTGCCCGCCCTCTGGCTGGGCGCGACGCCGTTCGTCCTGCTCGGCCTCGGCATCGGTTACCTGTGCACGGCGCAGACCGTGCAGCCGGCCAACTTCCTGGCGTACTTCGGGTTCTCGCTGCTCGGCGGGTTGTGGCTGCCGATCCAGACGTTCCCGCACTGGATGCGGGCGATCGGGCGGCTCATGCCCACCCACGCGTACGCGACGATGTCCTGGGACGTGGTCTTCTCGTCCCGCCCGTCGATGGCGGACCTCGCGCCGCTCGCCGGATGGCTCGCGGTGTTCGCGGCGTTCGCGGCGTTCGCGTACCGTCGGTCGGCCGCGAGGCGCTGGGAGTGATCTACTGATGACCATGCCGGAGGGTCGGGAGAGCCGCCCGCAGGCCGAGCGGAACTTCGGCGCCATCGGCGGCATCGCCTGGATCGTCGTCTGGATGTTCCCGCTGCTGGCACCCATCGGCGCGGTGGCCGGCGGCAAGGTGTCACCGGCGTGGCCGGCTGCCATCGGGCTGGCCGTGTTCGTCCTGGCGTACGTGTTTACGATGATCGTCGGGTTCGGCCAGGCGGGGACGCCACGCTTCCGCGCGGGCGTGCTCGCGGTGACCGCCACGATCGGTGTCGCGCTCGCGGCCGGGTACGCCCCCCAGCCCGGCACGTGGCTGGTCATCATGATGTTCGCCGGCATCGCCGCGGCGGGGTCGCTGCCGTCCAAGCAGGGTGGCATCGGGGTACTGGCAGCCGCGGCGGTCACGTTGGCGATCGGGGCGACCCGGCACGTCTCCGGATACCCCGACGTGATCATCCAGATCGTGCTCGCCGGTGCGCTGGTACTGGTCGTCCGGCGGATGACTGTCCTGATCGACGAGTTGCGGGACACCCGGCGGGCGCTCGCCGACGCGGCGGTCGCCGAGGAGCGGCTACGCTTCGCCCGCGACCTGCACGACCTGCTCGGGCACACGCTGTCGGTCATCGTGGTCAAGGCCGAGGTGGTGCGCCGGGTGGCGACCGCCGACCCGGCGGCGGCGGCCCAGCAGGCGACCGAGATCGAGCAGATCGGCCGGCAGGCGCTGGTCGAGATCCGGGAGGCGGTCACCGGGTACCGCGAGGGTGGGCTGGCCGAGGAACTCGATCGGGCCCGGGCCTCGCTGCGGGACGCCGGGATCGAGCCGACCGTACGCACCAGCGGTCAGCCGTTGCCGCCCACCGTCGATGCGCTGCTGACCTGGGCGGTCCGGGAAGGCGTGACCAACGTGATCCGGCACAGCAAGGCGCGTACCTGCCGGATCGAGGTCGGGCGCACCGACTCCCGCGCGTACACGGAGATCGTCGACGATGGTGGCGGCGGGGCCGGGGCGGCGTCACCCGGTAACGGCCTGCGCGGCCTGAGGGAGCGGATGGCCGCCGTGGGCGGCGAGGTATGCGCCGGCCCGGCAAAGGCCGGCGGCTACCGTCTAGCCGTGGACCTCCCCCTCGACCCCGTCCCCTTCTCCCGCGACTCCTCCCGCGACCCTCCCCGTGATCATGGAGGATCCGGGCCACATAGCAACGCAAAGTTTTCATGATCATGGAAAAGATCAAGGTACTCCTGGCGGAAGACCAGGGCATGATGCGCGGGGCGCTGGCCCTGCTGCTCGGGCTGGAACCCGATATCGAGGTCGTGGCCGAGGTCGCGGACGGCGACTCGGTGGTGTCGACCGCGGTCCGCGAGCGCCCCGACGTGGCGCTGCTCGACATCGAGATGCCCGGTATCGACGGGCTGACCGCCGCCGCCGAGCTACGCCGCCGGCTGCCCGGCTGCAAGATCCTTATCCTGACCACGTTCGGCCGGCCCGGGTACCTGCGGCGGGCGATGGAGGCCGGCGCGAGCGGGTTCCTGGTCAAGGACGGGCCGGTCGAGGAGCTGGCCGCCGCGATCCGGCGGGTACTGGCCGGCGAGCGCGTAGTCGATCCGGCCCTGGCTGCCGCCGCCCTGTCGGCCGGCCCCAACCCGCTGACCGAGCGGGAACGCGACGTCCTCGCCGCCGCCGTCGACGGCTCGACGGTCGCCGACATCGCGGCACGGTTGCACCTGTCGGAGAGCACGGTGCGCAACTACCTGTCGGCCGCGATCGGTAAGACCGGCTCCCGCAACCGGATCGAGGCCGTCCAGGTGGCCCGCCAGCAGGGCTGGCTCTAGCCGTCGGCCCCCGACTACATGATCGGCACAACTTCCCGGAAGTTGTTGCCTCAGCGGGGTGCTATGGCCACAACTTCCGGGAAGTTGTGCCGGCAGGACTCAGACCCAGGCACGGGGGTCGGCGGCCAGCTCGCGCACCCGCTCGGGAAGGTCTCCGAAGGCCACATCGGCGATGGTGACCAGCTCGAGGATCTGCCGCTCGCTCGCCCGCAGCGCGATCCACACGTCTTGCAGGGCTTCGGCCGCGCCGCTGTACCCGACCTGCTCGGGCCGCTGCCCGCGCACGTTGGCCAACGGCCCGTCGATGACCCGGATGATCTCGGCGAGGGAGATCTCGTCGGCCGGCCGGGCCAGCCGGTAGCCGCCCTCCGGCCCGCGCTGCGCGGTGACCACGCCGCCGCGGCGCAGCTGGAGCAGGATGCTCTCCAGGAACTTCGGCGGAATCTGCTGGGCCTGCGCCAGCCGCTCAGCGGTCACCGGCCGGTTCGTGCCCTTCGCGCGGTCATTGGCGGGCTCCGCCTGATGGGCGGCGGCCTGGCGGTCAGCGGAATTGTGCTCAGTGGCCTGGCGGTCAGTGGCCTGGCGGTCAGTGGCCTGGCGGCCAGCGCCACCGTTGCGGCCGGCGCCGGCCGCCGCGGCCAGCTCCGCCACCGCGCGGAGCGCGTAGTCCACCCGAGCCGACAACCGCATGCACGGATTATGGCTTGTCAGCGTGGACCGGGCGCAGCAGGCCCTCCTGTGCCGCCGACGCGACGTGTACGCCGGCCGCGGTGAACATCCGGCCGGTCGCGAAGCCGCGGCCGCCGGACGCGGTTGGACTCCAGCAGTCGTACAGGAACCACTCGTCCGCGCGGAACGGCCGGTGCAGCCACAGCGCGTGGTCCAGGCTCGCGCCGACGAACCCGCCGGGCCCCCACACCTCGCCGTGCGCCGACAGGACGGAGTCGAGCAGGGTCAGGTCGGAGGCGTACGTGATCGCGCAGGCGTGCAGCAGCGGATCGTCCGGCAGCACGCCGTCGAAGCGCATCCAGACCCGCTGCCGGGGCTCGGACGGCCGGTCCCCCGCGCGGACCCAGCCCGGCTCTCCCACGTACCGCACGTCGATCGGGCGCGGAATGCTCGCCCAGATGCCGAGCCTTTCCGGGTACCTGGCGAGCCGGTCCGCCATCGTCGGCACGTCGTCCGGGCGGGGCACGTCCAGCGGCGCCGGCCCCTGATGGTCGAGGCCCTCCTCGTGCCGGTGGAACGACGCCGACATGAAGAAGATCGGCTTGCCGTGCTGGATGGCGACCGACCGGCGCACCGAGAACGATCGCCCGTCGCGGATGCGCTCCACGTTGTACACGATCGGTTCGGTCGGGTCACCCGGCCGCACGAAGTACCCGTGCAGCGAGTGCACCGCCCGCGCCGGGTCGACCGTACGACCGGCGGCGACCAGTGCCTGGCCGGCAACCTGGCCACCGAAGACCCGCTGCGGACCGACCGTCGGGCTGGTTCCCTGGAAGGTGGTTTCGGTCAACTGGCGCAGGTCGAGCAGGTCGAGCAGCTCGTCAACGGCGGGCTGCCCGGTGACGGCGGGGTTGGGGGTGACTTCGGTCACCCGACGTCCGCGAGGTCGCCGAGCCGGTGTACCCGCAGCGTGTTGGTCGAGCCCGGGGTGCCGGGCGGGCTGCCGGCGACGATCACCACGTAGTCGCCGCGGTGGGCGAAGTTCATGCCGAGGAGGGCCTGGTCGACCTGCTGGAACATGTCGTCGGTGTGCTCGACGAACGGGGTCTGGAACGTCTCCACGCCCCACGACAGGGCGAGCTGGTTGCGCACCGTGGGCTCCGGCGTGAACGCCAGCAGCGGCAGGTCGCAGTGCAGCCGGGCCAGCCGCCGGACGGTGTCACCCGTCTGGGTGAACGCGACCATCGCCCTGGCCTCGATCGACTGCGCGATCTTGGAGGCCGCAGCGGTCAGGGCGCCGCCCCGGGTACGCGGGTCGTGCTGCAACCGGGGCACGCCGATCGAGCCCGCCTCGGTGGTGGCGACGATCCGGGCCATGGTCGAGACGGTGAGCACCGGGTACCGCCCGACGCTGGTCTCGCCGGAGAGCATCACGGCGTCGGTGCCGTCGAGCACCGCGTTGGCGACGTCGGACGCCTCGGCGCGGGTCGGGCGGGAATTCTCGATCATGGAGTCGAGCATCTGGGTCGCCACGATCACCGGCTTGGCGTGCTCCCGGCACAGCTGGACGGCCCGCTTCTGGACCAGCGGGACCTGCTCCAGCGGCAGCTCCACACCAAGGTCGCCGCGGGCGACCATCACCCCGTCGAAGGCGTCGACGATTGCCTCCAGCGCGGCGACCGCCTCCGGCTTCTCGATCTTCGCGAGCACCGGCCGGCGGATCCGCGTCTCGTCCATGATCTCGTGGACGAGCTTGATGTCGTCCGGCGAGCGCACGAACGACAGCGCCACCAGGTCGACCCCGAGCCGCAGCGCGAACCGCAGGTCGTTCATGTCCTTTTCGGACAGTGCCGGCACGCTCACGGCTACGTTGGGCAGGGATACGCCCTTGTTGTTGGAGACCTGGCCGCCTTCGACCACGAGCACCCGGATGTCGGTGCCGTCCACGCCGGTCACCTCGACGGCCACCTTGCCGTCGTCGATGAGCAACCGGTCACCGACCTTGACCTCGGCCGGAAGCTTCTTGTACGTGCAGGAGACCCGGTCGTGGGTGCCCGGGACGTCGTCCGAGGTGATCACCACCGAGTCGCCGGTGCGCCACTCGACCGGCCCGTCGGCGAACCGCCCGAGGCGGATCTTCGGACCCTGGAGGTCGGCGAGGATGCCGACGGCCCGTCCGCTCGCGGCCGCGGCCTCGCGAACGAGGTGGTACACCTTCTCGTGGTCGGCGTGGCTGCCGTGGCTGAAGTTCAGCCGGGCCACGTCCATACCGGCGTCGACCAGGCCTCGCAGGCGTTCCGGGCTCTCCGAGGCGGGGCCGATTGTGCAGACGATTTTTGCGCGACGTGTCACACCCACGAGGCTAGACGCCGTCAGGCCCGGCGGACCGGGCGGCCCGTGACGTTCGCCCAGACGCCGGACCCTAGGCTTGAGCGATTAAGGCGGATTCCATGGCGGCTCCCACACTGGCGGCCCTCACGACGGCCCGGCAGCGCATTCGCCGGGTGTACCGGCGTGAGATCGCGCGGTCCGGGGGCACCTGGCATGCGCTGATCACGCTGGCCGGCCCGGACGGTGCGCAGGTCGTCGCCGTCGAGGACCGGGCCGACGAGGTGGTGACCGCGGCCAGCGTCAACAAGCTGGCGGTCGCCTGCGCGGTACTCGACAAGGTGGACCGGGGTGAACTTCGGCCGGACCAGCAGATCGAACTGACCGCGCAGATCATCCTTTCCGGGGACGGGATCTACCACCTCCAGGGGGTGTGGGGTGATCACCTCACGCTCGCCAACGTGCTGACCGCGCTGCTGGTGGTCTCCGACAACACCGCCGTGCGGCTGTGCGGGCTGGTGTGCCCCGGCGACGAGGTCAACGCGTACCTCGCCGGCAACGGGTTCCGGCACACCCGGGTCGACCCGCTGCCGGATGATCCACGGCGGATGTTTCTCGGCCGGACCACCGCTCGGGAGGCGCACACGCTGGTCAGCCGCCTGGTCGCCGGGACGCTGGTGTCGACGGCGGCCACCCGGCTGATGCTCGACCTCATGCGTGCGGCCGCCGGCGACCACGACGGCGTGCGCCGGGACATGTCGTCGTGGGAACGCGACCGGACAGCCGCCAAGCACGGCACCGACGAGGGTTACCGGCACGAGGTCGGCGCCATGTTCGACACCGACCCGGTACCGGAAATTGCTTTTTCGTTCTTTGCCGACCTACCGGCGCAGGCTGCCGACCTGGGTGGCACGAACCCGCTCGTGCGGGCCCGCGCCACCCTCGGCCGGTGCATGCGTGACCAGGTGCGGGCGCTCAGCCGTCCACGCGACGGCGCGACCGCCACCTGAGCCGGATCCAGGGACCCGGCCGGCGCCGGTGCCGTCCACGGTAGACGGACTTCGGCCCGGTCACCGCCCTACTCCCCGGGTCGGCCCCGCCCAGCACGACAAATGATTGGCGTCCCCCGGACGCGTCATCGAACCCATGTACTAATTCTACGGACGCGACCGACATTTTCGGGGCTCCGGGCTAGACCGCCACGCTTTCGTGCTCACGGTCGTAGCGCTCACGCGCGGCGGCGATCGTGCCCCGGTGCCGCTCGGCCCACGTGGTCAGCGTGACCAACGAGTCGTACAGCTCGAGAGCGATGTCGGTCGCCGCGTACTCCACCTTGGGCGGGACGGTCGGATAGACGGTCCGGGTCAGCAGCCCGTCGCGCTCCAGGTTGCGCAGGGTCAGGGTCAGCATCCGGCGGCTGATGCCCTCGACGCACCGCTCCAACTCGGTGAACCGGACCGGCCCGCGGGACGCCGCGACGATGATCCCGATGCTCCACTTGCCGCCGACCCGGTCGAGCACCTGACGAACTGTGCACGCGGTGTCGTCGCTGGGCTGGACACACACATCGGTGTTCCGCTGTGACATCAATGTGCCTCCTTACGCCGAGCCCAATAGTCACAGAAGATGGGCACAGTTACAAGTCGTGCACCATTGGAGGTCGTGACATGATCCGCTCGCGCTGGCTGGCGCTGGTCGTCCTCTGCGCCGGGATGCTCATGATCATCCTGGATCAGACCATCGTCACCGTCGCGCTCCCCTCGATCCAGCGTGATCTCGGCTTCTCGCAGTCCGGCCTGGCGTGGGTCGTCAACGCGTACGTCGTACCGTTCGGCGGTCTCCTGCTGCTGGCCGGGCGGCTCGGCGACCTGGTCGGCCGCAAGCGGGTGTTCGTCGCCGGGCTGGCCCTGTTCACCGGCGCGTCGCTGTGGTGCGGCCTCGCCGGGAGCGCCGGGATGCTCATCGCCGCCCGGTTCGTCCAGGGCATCGGCGGCGCCACCACGTCCGCCGTCATCCTGGGCATGATCGTGCCGATGTTCCCCGAGCCCCCCGCGCGCGCCCGGGCGATCGCTGTCTACAGCTTCGTCGGATCGGCCGGCGCCACGCTCGGCTTCTTCGCCGGTGGCGTACTGACCCAGGCGCTCGACTGGCACTGGATCTTCTTCGTCAACCTGCCCATCGGGCTCGCCGCCTGGGCGCTGGCGGTACGGCTGTTCCCGACGTCACCCGGACTCGGTCTGGGTGCCGGGACAGACGCGGTCGGTGCCGTTCTGGGTACCGGTGGACTGATGCTCGGCGTGTACGCGATCGTCGGGACGGGCCAGCACGGTTGGGACTCCGGGTACACGATCGGGTTCGGCGCGGCCGCGATCGCGCTGCTCGCCGCGTTCGTCGTCCGCGAAGCGACCGTGGCGAGTCCGCTGCTGCCGCTGCGCGTCCTGCGCTCGCGCAACGTCGCCGGTGGCAACGCCGCCCAGGCCCTGATGGTGGCCGCCGCGATCGGGTTCCAGTTCCTCAGCACGCTGTACCTGCAACGGGTCCTCGGGTACGGGCCGTTCGCCGCGGGGCTCGCCGTGGTCCCGGCCGCGCTGGCGATCGGCACCATCTCACTCGGCTTCTCGGCGCGCCTGAGTGGGCGGTTCGGCCTGCGTACCGTGCTGCTGGCCGGCCTGACGCTGATCGCGGCGGGGCTCGCGCTGCTGGCCCGGGTGCCGGTCGAGGGCCGGTACGCGGTCGACATCCTGCCCGGGGTGCTGCTGCTCGGCATCGGTGCCGGCGGGGCGCTTCCGGCGGTGACCTCGCTGGCCATGTCGGGCGCTACCGAGGACGACTCGGGACTCGCGTCCGGGCTGGTCAACACCGCCCAGCAGGTCGGGGCGGCGTTCGGCCTCGCGGTCCTGGCCACGCTCGCCGCGTCGCGTACCGCGGACCTGATCGGCGCCGGAGCCACCCCGACCGCGGCGCTGGTCGGCGGGTACCGGTTGGCGTTCGGCGTCGGCGCGGCCCTCGTGGTCACCGCACTCACAGTGGCCCTGGCGGTGCTACGCCGCCCGCCCGCCCCCGCTGCCTCCGCGCACCCCGCAGCCTCCGTCGATCAAGGAGAAATGTACACAGTTTGATGATCAAACCACGTACATTTCTCCAAGATCGGCGCGAAAGAGGGTCAGCGGGCGGCCATCGGGACCGACGACGGGGTTACCGGCGCGGGTAGGTGGCCCTCGCCGCCCAGGTACGCGTGGATCGCTGCCGCCGCGGCCCGCCCCTCGGCGATCGCCCACACGATCAGCGACGCGCCGCGGTGCATGTCGCCGGCCACGAAGACACCCGGCGACGAGGTCTGCCAGTCCGGCCCGCAGTCGATCGCGCCCCGGGCGTTCCGCTCCACGCCCAGCCCGGACAGCAGCGGACCCTCCTCGGTGCCGTCGAACCCGATCGCCAGCAGTACCAGGTCGGCGGGCAGTTCCCGCGCGGAACCGGACACCTCCGTGATGGTCCGCCGACCGTCCACCTTGGACACGTGGACCTCGACCACGCGGATCGCCGAGACCCTGTCGGTGCCGACGAACTCCCGCACCGCCACCGCGAAGACGCGCTCGCCGCCCTCCTCGTGGGCCGGGTAGTTGCGCAGGATCCACGGCCAGGTGGGCCACGGGTCACGCGCCGCGTCCCGGGTGGTCGGCGGCTCCGGGTAGATGTCGAGCTGGCGTACGCTCGCCGCGCCCTGCCGGTGCGCCACACCCAGGCAGTCCGCCGCGGTGTCGCCACCCCCGATGATGATCACGTGCTTACCGGCGGCGTCGATGGGCGGAGTCGGGATCAGACCGGCCACGGCCCGGTTCGAGCCGACCAGGTGGTCCATCGCCAGGTGGACACCGGCCAACGGACGCCCCGGAGTGTCCGGCACGTCCCGGCCGGCGAGAGCGCCACAGGCGAGCAGGACCGCGTCGTGCCGCTCGCGCAACTGCTCGACGGTCAGGTCGACGCCCACGTTGACCCCGGTCTCGAAACGAACGCCTTCCGCGCGCAACTGCTCCAACCGCCGGTCGATGTGCGACTTCTCGATCTTGAAGTCCGGGATCCCGTACCGGAGCAGGCCACCGATCCGGTCGTCCCGCTCGTACACGGTGACCGCGTGCCCGGCCCGGGCGAGCTGCTGCGCGCCCGCGAGGCCGGCCGGCCCGGACCCGACGACCGCCACCGACCGGCCGGTCGGCGCCGGGCACGGCTGTGGGCGGACGTACCCACGCTCGAACGCCCGGTTGATGATCTCGACCTCGACCTGCTTGATCGTGACGGGGTCATCCGAGATGCCGAGGACGCACGCGGCCTCGCACGGCGCCGGGCACAGCCGGCCGGTGAACTCCGGGAAGTTGTTGGTCGCGTGCAGCGACTCGATCGCGAACTGCCACGAGTCGGTCCGCACCAGGTCGTTCCAGTCCGGGATGCGGTTACCGAGCGGGCACCCGTCCTGGCAGAACGGGATGCCGCAGTCCATGCACCGGGTCGCCTGCTCGCGGATCAGCTCGTCGGACGCCGACGGGTACACCTCGCGCCAGTCCATGATCCGGACGGGCACAGGGCGGCGCGCCGGCAACGTGCGTTCGTAGCGCAGGAAGCCGTTCGGGTCAGGCACGGGCCACCTCAGCGTCGTGCGAAGGAGCAGCCTTGTGCGCAGGAGCAGGCATCGGAGCCACGACCGACATGACCGCCTCGTTCACGTCCCGGCCGGCCGCCTCTGCCGCCGTTATCGCCTCCATCACCCGCTTGTAGTCGCGCGGAACCACGGCGGTGAACTCGTCCACCGCGGAACCCCACCGGTCCAGCAGCGCCGCCGCCACCGGCGACTGCGTCTCCGCCGCGTGCCGCTCGACCAGCGCCCGCAGCGCGTCCGGGTTCGACACCGGTTCCAGGTCCACCAACTCCCGGTTCACCAGTGCCGGATCGAGCTTCCACACGTACGCCATGCCGCCGGACATGCCGGCCGCAAAGTTGCGCCCGGTGCGGCCGAGGACGACCACGGTGCCGCCGGTCATGTACTCGCAGCCGTGGTCACCGACGCCCTCGACGACGGCGGCCGCGCCCGAGTTGCGCACCGCGAACCGCTCCCCCACCCGGCCGCGCAGGAACACCTCGCCGCCGGTCGCCCCGTACAGGATGGTGTTGCCGCCGATGATGTGCTCCTCCGCGGCGAACGGCGCGGTGACGTCCGGGCGCACGATCAGCCGCCCGCCGGCCAGGCCCTTGCCGATGTAGTCGTTGGCGTCGCCGAACAGCCGCAGCGTCACGCCGCTCGTCGCGAACGCCCCGAACGACTGCCCGGCGGTGCCGCGCAGGGTCACGTCGATGGTGTCGTCGGGCAGGCCCGCGCCGCCGAACCGGCGGGCCACCTCGCCGCCCAGCATCGCGCCGACGCTGCGGTGCTCGTTGCGGACCGGAAGGTCGATCTTCACGGCGGACCCGTCCGCGAGCGCCGGCGCCGCGGCGGCGATCAGCTTGTTGTCCAGGGCCTGATCCAGCCGGTGGTCCTGCTTCGCGGTCTGCCGGCGGGCCGCGTCGGCAGGCAGATCGGGTACGTGCAGCATCGGCTCCAGATCGAGACCGTACGCCTTCCAGTGCTCCACCGCCGGGCGCACCTCGAGCAGCTCGGCGTGCCCGATCGCCTCGTCGAGCGTCCGGAATCCGAGCTCGGACAGGTAGCCCCGGACCTCCTCGGCGAGGAACCGGAAGAAGTTCTCCACGAACTCCGGCTTGCCGGTGTACCGCTTGCGCAGCACCGGATTCTGGGTGGCGATGCCGACCGGGCAGGTGTCGAGGTGGCAGACCCGCATCATCACGCAGCCCTGCACGATCAGCGGCGCGGTGGCGAACCCGTACTCCTCGGCGCCGAGCAGGGCCGCGATGATCACGTCCCGGCCGGTCTTGAGCTGCCCGTCGACCTGCACCACGACACGGTCCCGCAAGCCTTGCAGCAGCAGGGTCTGCTGGGTCTCGGCGAGGCCCAGCTCCCACGGCGTGCCGGCGTGTTTGAGCGAGTTCAGCGGGGACGCACCGGTGCCGCCGTCGTGACCGGAGATCAGGATCACGTCGGCCTTGGTCTTCGCCACGCCGGACGCCACGGTGCCGACGCCGACCTCGGAGACCAGCTTCACGTGGATGCGGGCGTTCGGGTTGACGTTCTTCAGGTCGTAGACGAGCTGCGCCAGGTCCTCGATCGAGTAGATGTCGTGGTGCGGCGGCGGCGAGATCAGCCCGACGCCCGGGGTGGCGTGCCGGGTCTTCGCGATCCACGGCCACACCTTGTTGCCCGGGAGCTGGCCACCCTCGCCGGGCTTCGCGCCCTGCGCCATCTTGATCTGGATGTCGTCGGCGTTCACCAGGTACTCGGCGGTCACCCCGAACCGGCCGCTGGCGACCTGCTTGACGGCCGAGCGCCGGGCCGGGTCGTAGAGCCGTTCGACGTCCTCGCCGCCCTCGCCGGTGTTGGACTTGCCGCCCAACCGGTTCATCGCGATGGCCAGGTCGGTGTGCGCCTCGGCCGAGATCGACCCGTACGACATCGCACCGGTGGCGAACCGCTTCACGATCTCGCCGGCCGGCTCGACCTCGTCGATCGGGACCGGCGGCCGCTCCCCGAACCGGAACTCGAACAACCCGCGCAGCGAGGCCGCCTGGGCGGCCAGCCCGTCGACGGCCGACGTGTACTTCTTGAACACGTCGAACTGCCGGGACCGGGTCGCGTGCTGGAGCAGGAAGACGGTCTCCGGGTTGAACAGGTGCAGCTCGCCCTCGCGCCGCCACTGGTACTCGCCGCCCACCTCCAGGCGGCGGTGCGCGCGCTCGGCCGGGTTCGCCGGGTACGCCCTGGCGTGCCGGGCGGCCACCTCGCCGGCGATCTCCTCCAGCCCGATCCCGCCGATCTTGCTGCTGGTACCGGTGAAGTACCGCTCGATCAGGTCCGGCGCGAGACCGACCGCCTCGAAGACCTGGGCGCCGCAGTACGACGAGACCGTCGAGATGCCCATCTTCGACATGATCTTCAGCAGGCCCTTGCTGAGCCCCTTCGCGAAGTTCTTGACCGCCTTCTCGCAGGCCAGGCCCTGGAGGGCACCCGTGTTGATCAGATCCTCGACGCTCTCGAACGCCAGGTACGGGTTGACCGCGGCGGCCCCGTATCCGACCAGCAGGGCGAGGTGGTGCACCTCCCGGCAGTCACCGGACTCCACCAGCAGCGCGACCTGGGTGCGGGTCTGTTCGCGGACCAGATGTTGATGGACCGCCGCGGTGAGCAACAGGGACGGGATCGGGGCCAGGTCGGCGTTGGAGTCCCGGTCGCTGAGCACCAGTACCCGCACGCCGTCCTCGATCGCCTCGGACACCCCGCGCATGATCTCGACCAGGCGCGCCTTGAGGCCGGCGGCGCCGTCCCGGACCGGGTACAGGCCGGACACCCGCACGGCCTTGAAGCCCGGCATGTCACCGTCGTCGTCGACCGAGAGGATCTTGGCCAGCTCGTCGTTGTCGAGCACCGGACCGGGCAGCACGATCTGCCGGCAGCTCGCCGGGGTCGGGGCGAGCAGGTTGCCCTCCGGCCCGATGGTGGCGCTGACGCTGGTCACCAGCTCCTCCCGGATCGCGTCCAGGGGCGGGTTGGTCACCTGCGCGAAGAGCTGCGTGAAGTAGTCGTAGAGCAGGCGCGGGCGCGGCGAGAGCGGGGCGACCGGGGTGTCGGTGCCCATCGAGCCGATCGGCTCGGCCCCGGCGCGCGACATCGGCGCGAGAAGGATCTTCAACTCCTCCTCGGTGTACCCGAAGGTCTGCTGCCGGCGCAGCACCGAGTCGTGGGTGTACACGACGTGCTCGCGGGCCGGCAGCGATTCGAGCTGCATGAGGCCGGCGTGCAGCCAGTCGTCGTACGGCTCCTGCGCGGCCAGCTCGGCCTTGATCTCGTGGTCCTCGACGATCTTTCCGGCCGCGGTGTCGACCAGGAACATCCGGCCCGGCTGGAGCCGGCCCTTCGCCACGACGGTCGCCGGGTCGATGTCGAGCACGCCGGCCTCGCTGGCCAGCACGACCAGCCCGTCGGACGTGTGCCACCAGCGCCCGGGCCGCAGCCCGTTGCGGTCGAGGACCGCGCCGACGACCGTACCGTCGGTGAACGTGACGCTCGCCGGGCCGTCCCATGGCTCCATCAGGCAGGCGTGGAACTGGTAGAACGCCTTGCGGGCCGGGTCCATCGCCGGGTCGTTCTCCCACGCCTCCGGGATCATCATCAGGACGGCGTGCGGCAGGCTGCGCCCGGCCAGGTGCAGCAGTTCGAGTACCTCGTCGAAGTTCGTCGAGTCGGATGCGCCCGGCGTGCATATTGGGAACAGCCGCCTGATGTTGCCCGGGATATCCGGGCTGGCCAGCAGCGCCTCGCGGGCGGCCATCCAGTTCCGGTTGCCCCGGATTGTGTTGATCTCGCCGTTGTGGGCGATGTACCGGTACGGGTGCGCCAGCGGCCAGGACGGGAACGTGTTCGTGGAGAACCGGCTGTGCACCAGCGCGAGGGCGCTCGTCACCCGCGGGTCGGACAGGTCCGGGTAAAACGTGGTGAGCTGCTCGGGCGTGAGCATGCCCTTCCAGGTCATGGTCCGGCTGGACAGCGACGGGAAATGCACGTCGATGCCCCGCTCGCGGGTCTCCCGCTCGGTCTGCCGGCGCACGCAGTAGGCGACCCGGTCCAGCTCGATGCCGGCCAGCTGGGCGCCGTCGCGCAGGTGTTCGGCGGCGAGGAACACCTGGACGATCCGGGGCATCGCGTACAGCGCGCTGGCGCCCAGGTCGTCGGCGTCGACCGGGACGTCCCGCCAGGCGAGCACCCGAGCGCCCTCGACCAGGGCGTACTTCTCGAAGACCGCCTTGGCCCGGGCCGCGTCCCCGGCGTCCTCGGGGAGGAAGGCGAGGCCGGTGGCGTATCCGCCGGCCGGCGGCAGCTCGACGCCCGCGACGGCCCGACAGTGCTCGTCGGGCACCTGGATCATGAGGCCGGCACCGTCGCCGGTGTTGGGCTCGGCGCCCCGGGCGCCGCGATGGTCCATGCGGCACAGCGCCCTGAGGGCCTTCGCCACGACCTCGTGTGAGCGCCGGCCGGCCACATCTGCCACGAACGCCACGCCACACGCGTCATGCTCGTACGCGGGATCGTAGAGGCCCTGGGCATTCGACCGGTTGGGCGGCGCTGCGGGGGTCGGTGGCAAAGCCATCGGGCCTCCTCACGTCGTCGGGACATGCGGAACGGGACGACGTCGGCCCAGGTAGTCGCGTTGAAGTGTACGCGAAACCGACCCTCGCACGAGAAGGTCGGGCTGATCACAGTCTGATGGCTCGGGACGGGTGGGTCCCGTACCCGTGACCGTACCCGTCCCGACATGGTCCTAAGCCCATTCTGCCCGGTAAGAACCAGACCTTCCCATAGATCGAATCGTGCAGCCGATCACAGCTAGGTCAGCGGTGTTTCTTCCACCCACATGGAAGAAACGTCACAGTCGATGTTGGCCTGGCAGATCGTGTACGCGGTCGGATCCTGGTCGTTCTTGGCGCAGTACGCGCTCGCGATGAACCAGAGCGCGAACAGGTCGCCGCTGCTGCCGATGAACTGGAGACCGGCCTCGGTGCCCGGGAACGACCCGCCGCCGGTGTCCTGCCAGAGCTGGGAGCCGACGCCGACCGAGTCGTTCCAGAGCGGGACCGCGTGCTGGGCGAACGTCTCGAACGAGCCGCTGACCGGGCTCACCCGCTGCGCCACGAGCCGCACCTGGCCCTTGTTGACGGCCGTCGACCACGGCACGTACGACCGCACCCGCGGCGTGTCGATGATGTGCCGGAAGTGGAAGGTCGCCTCCGGCCGGAACGTCATCCGGGAGATGGCGTGCGTCGGGCGGACCAGGATGCCGACGCCGGCCTGCGCGTACCCGCCGGCCGCGCCGCGCGCGGGCAGGGTGAGGTTGACCACGTGGATCGCGCCGGTCTCCGTGGAGGCGGTCTTGATCTGGGCCATCCCGGGCAGGTCGGGGCCGGCCCAGTGCACCGCGTACCGGTGGTCGGTGGGCGCGTTGGTCGGCGCGAGGGCGCTCGGCACGTACAGGCCGCCGAGCCAGTGCGGCAGGTCCGCGTCCTGCCACAGCTCCGGCAGCCGGGCGAGCTGCGGGCCTGGCGCCAGGTGCTGGACGCTCTCCCGCAGGTGGTCGAGCAGGGCGGCGCGCCGGGCGACCAGCTCGTCGCGGGGCATCCGGCCGGACCGCCCCTCCCGCTCCAGCTCGGCGAGCATGCCGAGATGGCGGTCGTACTCCTCCTCCGCCTCGGTCGGGCGGTCGAGCTGGTCGAGGGCGGCGGCGGCGGCAGTACCGAGGCGCCAGACGTCGTCATCGGACAGCACCGTGTCGGCGGTCAGGGTGGAGTTGGCGGTGGTGCTCGGCTTCGACTTGGACTTCCGGCGTTCCGCGGGTGCCTGGGTCATCGCGCCTCCCCGTAGATTCAAAGGCTTTGCCCTAGCATGCGACAAAAGCGCAGAAAACGCTGGTGAATGCCAACTCTCACGATGCGGTCAGGCGTCCCACGCTATGGACAAGAAGCCGAACGAGCCTTAAGTTACCCTTCAGTAACCGACGCCCCCTGCCCGTGGCGGATCTGACCCCGCCCGGCGCGACCCGAAGGAGGCAACCTCATGACCCTGGGCACCGCGGTAACCCTGCGCACCGCCAACGGCACCGCCTGGACCGACGTACTCGACCGAGCCACCCGCGCCACCCCGGAGGCCTTCGCCGGCGACCGGCTACGCAACCTGATCTGCCGGACCTGGACCGACGACGGCACCCCGGCGCCGCTGACCACCCCGGTCGACGGGACCGTGCTGGCCCAGCTCGGCCGGGTGGACGCCGCGACCGCGCTGACCGCGGTACGCGGTGCCGCCGCCGCGCACGCCGGGTGGGCGACCACCCCGCTCGCCGAGCGCAAGGCCCGCGTGGTCGCGGCCCTGGACGCGCTCACCGCCGAGCGCGACCTGCTCGCACTCCTGCTGGTCTGGGAGATCGGCAAGCCCTGGCGACTGGCCTGCGCCGACGTCGACCGGGCACTGGACGGCGTGCGCTGGTACGTGGACGAGATCGATCGCCAGGTCGCCGGGCGGGCGCCGCTGGCCGGCCCGGTGTCCAACATCGCCTCCTGGAACTACCCGATGAGCGTGCTGGTCCACGCCGAACTGGTCCAGCTCCTGGCCGGCAACGCGGTCATCGCGAAGACGCCCTCGCAGGGCGGGGCGGTCTGCCTGACCGTCGCGCACGCGCTCATGCACCGTGCCGGGCTGCCCGCCACCCTGCTGTCGGGCGGCGGCGAGGAGCTGTCCGAGGTCCTGGTGCGCGCTCCCGAGATCGGCGCGGTCGCCTTCGTCGGCGGCCGGTCCAACGGTGGCAAGGTCGCCGCCGCCCTCCTCGACACCGACAAACGCCACTTCATCGAGCAGGAGGGGCTCAACGCCTGGGGAGTGTGGGAGTTCTCCCAATGGGAGCTGCTCGCCGGGCACCTCAAGAAAGGCTTCGAGTACGGCAAGCAGCGCTGCACCGCGTACCCGCGGTTCGTGGTCCAGCGGGACCTGGTCGACGAGTTCCTCGACATGTACCTGCCGGTCGTCCGGTCGGTCCGGTTCGGCCACCCGCTGGCGGTCTCGGGGGATGCCGACCCGCTCCCGGAACTCGACTTCGGGCCGCTGATCAGCGCCGCCAAGGCCGACGAGCTGCGCCGCAAGGTGCACGAGTCGATCAGCCACGGTGCTGTCCCGCTCTATCGCGGCTCGCTCGACACGGGCCGCTTCCTCGCCGGGCAGGACACCCGGGCGTACGTCGCGCCGACGCTCCTGCTCGCCCCGCCCGGCCGGTCGCCGCTCATGCACGCCGAGCCGTTCGGGCCGGTCGACACGATCACCGTCGTGGACACCAAGGAGGAGCTGCTCTCCGCGATGAACGCGTCCAATGGTGCCCTGGTCGCCAGCCTCGCCTGCGACGACGAGGAGGTGGCGGCGAAGCTGGCCGTCGACCTCCAGGCGTTCAAGGTGGGCATCAACAAGCCCCGGTCGCGCGGTGACCGGGAGGAGCCGTTCGGTGGGCGGGGCGCCTCGTGGAAGGGCTGCTTCGTCGGCGGCGACCTGCTGGTACAGGCAGTGACGTGCGGGGAGCCGGGCGAGCGCCGGTACGGCAACTTCCCCGAGTACAGCAGCTACCCCCAGACGTAGGGGTCACTGGTAGTGCTCTGCCCGCACCCGTAGACTCGCTACACGTGAAGGCCGACGCGCTACGCGGACATCTGGACGCGCTCCTCCTCGCCGTTCTCGACGACGGTCCCCGCCACGGGTACGCGATCATCGAGGCGCTCCAGGTCCGCAGCGGCGGCGCGCTGTCGCTGCCCACCGGCACCGTGTACCCGGCACTGCGCCGGCTGGAGCGCGCCGGTTACGTGGAGAGCAGCTGGAGCACGGTGACCGGGCGGGAGCGGCGCACGTACCAGCTCACCCCGACCGGTCGCCGGACGCTCGCGACCGAGCGCTCGACCTGGCAGCAGTTCACCGACACGATCGGCGCGTTCCTGTCACCGCAGCCGGGGCACCAGGAGACCACCGCCGGAGCGTAGGTCGGCCGCGCGCAGGCCGGTGGCGCGCAGGCAGTGCAGCGCCGACCGGCCGATGCCGAGCAGGCACAGGGGTAGTACGGCGGCCGACCAGGTGTGCAGGCTCCACGCGTACACGATGATCCCGGTCCCGACCTGGGCGGTGACGAAGAACAGCACCCCGATCCCCATCAGCCGCGTCAACAGGACCGCGGCCGGCACCTGCTCGGCCGGCAGGTACCGGCTCCCCCGGCCGTACCCGAGCAGGGTGAGCGCCGCCATGATCAGCGCGGTGAGCTGGAGGACCTGGTACACGTGCGCCACCAGCAGGTACCCGGAGTCCGGCGGGTTCGCGCCGAGCATGAACCTGGACAGCGCCATCCCGACCGGCATGGCGATCATGACGAGGACCGCGGTGAACCGGCCCTGCGCGACCGCCAGCTCCGTCTGGTAGCCCGGCACGACCTGCCGGTAGCTCCCGAAGTCGGACACCGCCTGTGCGGCGGCCTCAGCCGCGGGCAGCCCGGCCTCCGCGTAGGCGTCGGCGGTGTCGGTCAGCCCGTCCCGGGCCTCGGCGAGCAGGTCCGCCTTGGCCAGCCGAGGGCCGGTCAGCCGGCGGGACAGTCCCGCCACATACTCGTCGATAACGTGTGACGCCGTTGCGGACACGCGTCAAGCGTGCCACAGCACGCGTCGGGGCGGGATGAGGGATGTCCCGCGATCTTCACCATCGACGATGGACTATATAGTCCCGCCGATCTCGTCGCCCCGGGACTGGATAGCCCATCGTCGATCAGGAAGATCACGATGGCGGCTGGCGGCGGCGACCTGGACCAGTGCCTGCGCCCGGGCGAACTCCGCCGGAGTGAACGCCGGTGCGTCCCGGCGCGCCATCAGCGCCCCGCCGGACGGATCGACCAGCACCATGACGGTCTGCGTGAAACCGGCCCGGCTGTCCTGGGCGCTCGGATTGCGGCTGACCTCGCAGTCCCCGAGCAGCGTGGCGAGCGCCTGCTCCAGGCGGCCCGGATCGGTCGCCACCATCGCGGCGGCGCCCAGCGCCCGGGTCGGCTCGTCGATCAGGCCGCGCGCGTCGGCCCGCGACACCCACGGCTCCCGGCCACGCCCACGGCGGATCGCCTCGACCAGCTGGTCCGCGGTGAGCGACTCGGGGGCGTCGACCAGGAACTCGTCCACGGCGCCCGCCTCGGTCGCGTGTACCTGGACGGAGAGAATGTTGACCGAGCGCAACGCCAGGCTCGCGGTGAGCACGGAAAGGTAGCCGGGCCGGTCATCCACGGTCGCGCGTACCCGCCACAGTGTCATCGGTACCTCCAGGAACTGTTATGCGGCGGCGCTGCGCACGTCGGCGAGCCGGTCACCGAGCACGGCGGCGACGGCCTCGACAAGCTGCGCGAGCCGGTCCACCTCGCCACGGTGGAACGGCGGTGGGTACAGCCCCGGCTCCCCGTCGTCGGCGCGGGACCGGGCCACCGCCAGTACCAACCCGCCCCGCTGGAACGGCGCCACCGCGAGGTGACTGCCGTCCGGGGCGGTCATCGCCCGCGGGCGCAGCGGAGCGATGTCCGGAATCCGCGGCACGACCGGCGCCCGCCAGCTCGCGCACAGCACATCCGCTGCCATCCGGCTGCCGGCGGCCCAATCCGCGGGTACGGACAGCACCGCGGCCCAGTCGGCGGCGCACACCCCCGGCGCCGCGTCGACCAGCGTGGTGAGCCCGTACCCCGGATTGGCGGCGATCTGCCCGACGACCGCGACCTCGCGACCCGACGGGTCCGGCAGCTCGGTTGCCCGCCACACGCCGTCGACACGTACGCCGGGCACCGCCACCAGGCCGGCCAGTACCCGGTCCACGGGCGCGGCGGCCGGCCAGACCACCGTGAAATCGTCGACCGCGCGGCCACCCGCCCGTTCGAGCACGACCACCTGGACGATGTCGGCGCCGACGACGCCCAACGTCCGCGCCACCTGTCCCAGGGAGCCGGGTCGGTCCGGCAGGTTCACCCGCAGTCGAAGCAACACTCAGCCCCCTCCAATCCCGAATCACCGCCGACGAACTCCAGCGTGCGCGACCCGCGTTTCCGCCCTGTTGCATGGCCGTATCCGGATCGGCTCACGCAGCGAGATCGGCACAACTTCCCGGAAGTTGTGGCCTCAACCCTGCCGGGAGACACCAATTTCCCGGAAGTTGTGACGATCTTGGCTAGGCGGAGCCGCGGCGGACCAGGTGGGTGTCGAGGACGAGGTGTAGCGGCTCGCCACCGTGGATCATGTCCGCGAGCAGCCGGGCCATCTCCCGGCCCATCTCCTCCACCGGCTGGTGGATCGTGGTCAGCGCCGGATCCGCGTGCCGGGCGAACGCGGCATCCTCGAAGCCGACCACGGCGACGTCGTCGGGCACCCGCCGGCCGGCCTCCCGCAGTGCCGTCAACGCGCCCACCGCCATCAGGTCGGACGCGACGAACACGCCGTCGAGGTCGGGATGGCGGGCCAGCAGTGTACGCATCGCCTCGGCGCCGCCGGTCTCGCGGAAATCGGCGTACCCCACGAGGTCCTCGTCCCATGGCCCGCACCCGGCGAGCCGGGCGGCGCCCGGCGCGGTGTCCGGCGGCCCCGCGATCAATGCGATCCGCTCGCGACCGGTACCGCGCAGATGCTCGATGGCCTGCCGGGCACCTCCGGCGTTGTCGACGTCGACAACGCCGACCCACGGCGCGGACTCGGCCGGCGGCCCGCCGATCACGACCGGGAGCCCACGGTCGGCCAGGACGGCCGGCAGCGGATCGTCGTGGTGCAGCGACAACAGCATCACACCGTCGACGTACTGGCTGGTCAGGTGGTACTCGACGCGCAGCCGCTCGATCGGGGACCGGGACATCGCCAGCCACAGTTGAAGCGACGTGTCGGCCAGGCCGGCGCTGATCCCGCGTACCACACCGGCGAAGAACGGCTCGCCGAACAGGCGCTCCTCAGACTCGGAGATGACCAGCGCCACGGAGTCGGTCCGCCTGGTCACGAGTGCCCGTGCCGCCCGGTTCGGCACGTATCCGAGATCGGCGATCGCCTGCTGCACTGCCGCCCGCGCCCCGGCGCTGACCTGCGGCGAACCGTTGAGCACACGCGAGACCGTACCCCGGCCGACCCCGGCCTGCGCGGCGACCTGATCGAGGGTGGGTCGGCTGGCCGGCCGGGAACGCTGGCTCGTCATCTGCCGTCCCCTCCGCTCTTACGGACCCCCATTCTGGCCACAATCCGGCGCGGGAGCGTACCGGCCGGACGGCTGAGCTCCTTACATGAGCCCGACCCCGAGATCGGCCGACCACCCAAGCCCGACCCCAAGATCGGCACAACTTCCGGCGAGTTGTGGCCTCACGACCCCGCTGAGGCAACAACTTCCGGGAAGTTGTGCCGATCTTGGGGCACCCAACGCGCCGGCCCGGCTTGTGCCGATCGTGGGGCGCCCAACGCGCCGGCCCGGCTTGTGCCGATCGTGGGGCGCCCAGCGCGCCGGCCCGGCTTGTGCCGATCGTGGGGCGCCCAGCGCGCCGACCTGGCTTGTGCCGATCGTGGGTCACGTGAGGCGGCGGAGCAGCGTGGTCACCCGGGCGCCGTCGAACTCGGCCGGGTCGAACGGGCGCCCGATCCAGTCCCACATGGCGATGTGCCGCGGATGGCCGGGGTTGGCGACGGCGGCCAGGAAGTCCGCGTACCCCTCGGCGCCGCCGACGTCCTCCGGCGGGCAGGCCCGCTTACCCGCCACGCAGATCGGGTACCGCTCCAGCGGGTCGGCGGTCGTCACCTCCTCGACCAGGATCTCGTGCTCCCACCAGTCGCCGAAGTCGTACGTGTACCGCAGCCGGGTGCCGGCCCGGGCCACGTCGCCGAGCCGGTAGTCCAGCTCGTCCAGGAGCGCGAGGTCGTCGTCGGGATCCGGCTCGCCGTACTGGTCGCCGTCGATCTCGAAGGAGTGCAGGTGGCAGTCCTGCCAGCCCATCGAGATCTGGATGACCCGGTGTACCCGGTCGAGGGTGTAGCCGGCAGGCACCAGCAGCCGACGCCAAATCGGAGGTGTGACGCCATCGAGCGTCACGTGCAGTTGAAATACTCGCCGGCCCATCGTGCCGCTCATTGTTGACCGTACCGGGGCCCTGACGCACCCTTGGATCGTGATCTGCCGTGCCTGCCGAGCTCAGCGGCACGAGAAGTGCCGGGGCGGCAACTGGTGCGACTGCCAGCACCGGCCGCCACAGCCCACGCCCCCGGTCACCGGCCCGTCCGGCGAGTAGCCCAAGATCGGCACAACTTCCCGGAAGTTGTGGCCTCAGAGGGCTGCCATGGCCACAACTTGCCGGAAGTTGTGCCGATCAAGGCCACTGCGGCCGATCAAGGCCACTGCGGCCGATCAAGGCCACTGCGGCCGATCAAGGCCACTGCGGCCGATCAAGGCCAGTGCGGCCGATCAAGGCCACTGCGCGGCCCGTCCACATATTTGTCCACAGCTCTGTGGAAAAGGTGCCCCAACCCTGTGGACGACGGGCGTTTTGTACCGGTACGGCGGTGGACTCGTCTCAACACGCGCATGGCGTACGAACACTTGTCCCACCGGTGGTGCAGGATGCCTGAGAAGAGGGCTAGGGGGTCATATGAGCGAAGCGGTTGGACGGGTGCTGGGGACGGCCGACGCCACTCCCCTCACGTTCTGGGTGGCGGTCGCGCCGGGGGCCTACCTCCAGCTCGACGACGTGGTGACCACCGAGCGCGAGTTACCCGGGCAGCCGCCGGTCACCATCGCCGGCGTGGTCACCGCGGTGCGCGCCCGGCACGAGGGCGCCCAGTTCGACTCCGACGTGTTCGCCATCGCCGAGGGCACGCTCCCCGCCCAGGTCCAGGAGGCCGCCGAGATCACCACGACGCGCGTGCTGCCGGAGGTCTACGTTCCGCCGACCCCCGGCGCGATCGTGCACCGGGCCCGCGACGAGGCCCGGGCCAGCGCGCTCTACTTCGACCGGATGCAGCGCCAGGTGCCGATGGGCTTCGGTCGCGACGGCGCCCCGGTCTACCTCAACGCCGACTTCCTCGACGGCTCGCGCGGCGCGCACGTGAGCATCTCCGGCATCTCCGGCGTCGCCACCAAGACCAGCTTCGCGACCTTCCTGCTCTACTCGGTGTTCCGTTCCGGGGTGCTCGGCGGCGCCGGGGAGTCGGCCAACTCCCGTGCCCTGATCTTCAACGTCAAGGGCGAGGACCTGCTGTTCCTCGACCACCCCAACACCCGGCTCGACGAGGCGACCGTCGACCAGTACGCGAAACTCGGTCTCACCGCCGGGCCGTTCCCGGACGTGCGGGTCTACGCGCCGTCCCGGGCCGGCGACTCGTCCGGCACCCCGGACGTCCAGCGAACGACCGGCGTCGACAGCTTCTACTGGACCCTGGCGGAGTTCTGCGACAAGCGGCTGCTGCCCTTCGTGTTCGCCGACGCCGATGACGAGCGGCAGCAGTACACGATGGTGGTCCATGCGGTGACCGCCCACCTGGCGCGAGTGGCGCAGCCGGCCGACGGTGGCATCTCGCTCGACGGCGTCCGGATCGGCGACTACGCCACCCTGGTGGACCACATCGTCAACCAACTGAATGACGACGCGACGAGACACATCTGGACCGGCAGCGCGGTCGGCCTGGGCACGGTCAACGCGTTCGCGCGCCGGCTGATCGCGAGCAAGAAGGACCTGGCCCGGCTGGTCCGGGGTGACCTGGCGGCACGACGACCGCACCAGATCAACACGGCCGAGAGCGCCCAGGTGACCGTCGTCGACCTGCACAACCTGCCGGACCGGGCGCAGCGGTTCGTGGTCGGCGTGACGCTGAAGACCGAGTTCGAGCGCAAGGAGAAGGCCGGCACCGCGAAGCCGCTGCTGTTCGTGGTGCTCGACGAGCTGAACAAGTACGCGCCGCGGGAAGGGTCGAGCCCGATCAAGGAGGTGCTGCTCGACATCGCCGAGCGCGGCCGGTCGCTCGGCGTGGTGCTGATCGGGGCGCAGCAGACCGCGAGCGAGGTGGAGCGGCGGATCGTGGCCAACTCGGCGATCCGCGTGGTCGGGCGGCTCGACCCGGCAGAGAGCGCCCGGCCCGAGTACGGGTTCCTGCCGCCCGCGCAGCGCCAGCGCGCGCTGCTGGCGAAGCCGGGGACGATGTTCGTCGGGCAGCCCGAGATTCCGGTACCGCTGTGCGTGGAGTTCCCGTTCCCGTCCTGGGCCACGCGTCCGGCCGAGGCCGGCCCGCCGCCCAATGGCACGTTGCGCTCGATCGTCCAGTCCGCCGACCCGTTCGCCGTCGTGGGCGCCTCGGTCGGCGGCGGCATCAGCGACGACGACATCCCGTTCTAGGAGGCTCGGCTTTGCGCATCCTGCACACCTCGGACTGGCACGTCGGGAAGGTCCTCAAAGGACAGTCCCGGGTAGACGACCAGGTGAAGGCGCTCGCCAGCGTCGTGGAGGTCGCCAAGGCGGAGCGCCCCGACCTGGCGATCGTGGCCGGTGACCTGTACGACACGGCGAGTCCGACCGCCGAGGCCACCCGGATCGTCACCCGGGCCCTGTCCGCGCTGCGGTCCACCGGCGCCGACGTGGTCGCGATCGGTGGCAACCACGACAACGGGCCGGCCCTGGACGCGCTGCGCACCTGGGCCGAGGCCGCCGGGATCACGCTGCGCGGATCGGTACGCGAGCCGAAGGACCACCTGATCGCCGGCCGCACCCGGGACGGCGAGGAGTGGCGGCTGATCGCGCTCCCGTTCCTGTCCCAGCGGTACGCGATCCGCGCCAGCGAACTCTTCGACCTCACCGCCGCGGAGGCGACCCAGACGTACGCCGACCACGTGGCCCGGCTGCTCGCCCGGCTCGCCGAGGGGTTCGGCGCCGACACGGTCAACCTGATCACCTCGCATCTCACCGTCGTCGGCGCGACGATGGGCGGCGGCGAGCGCGAGGCGCACACGATCATGGGGTACGCGGTGCCCGCCACGGTCTTCCCCGCCGCGGCCCACTACGTGGCGCTGGGCCACCTGCACCGGGCGCAGACGGTCCCCGGCCCGGCCCCGACCCGGTACTGTGGCAGCCCGCTCGCCGTCGACTTCGGCGAAGAGGACAACGTGTCCTCGGTGTCGATCGTCGAGGTGACCGCCACGACCGCGGCGAAGGTACGCGACGTGCCGGTCGAAGGCCCCGCCCCGCTGCACACCGTCCGGGGCACGCTTGAGCATCTATCCACGTTGGACACCGGCGACGCGTGGCTGCGGGTGTACGTGGCCGAGGCGCCCCGCGCCGGCCTGCGCGAGGAGGTGCAGGACCTGCTGCCACGCGCGCTGGAGGTACGCATCGACCCGCGCATGCTGCCCGACTCCGGTGCCCCCGGCCCACGGGTGCAACGAGCGGGCCGGTCACCGGGTGAACTGTTCGCCGACTACCTGGCGCAGAAGGGGCACGCCGACGAGGCGACCGTGGCTCTCTTCCACCGCCTGCACGAGGAGGTGACCCCGTAATGCGCCCGCTGCGGCTCGACCTGGCCGGGTTCACGGTCTTCCGGGAGCACACGACCGTCGACTTCTCCGACGCCGACTTCTTCGCCCTCGTCGGCCCGACCGGCGCGGGCAAGTCGACGATCCTCGACGCGATCTGCTTCGCGCTGTACGGCACCGTGCCGCGGTGGGGCGACCGGCGCGCGATCGCCAACGCGCTCGCCCCGTCGTGCACCGAGGCGCGGGTCCGGCTGGTCTTCGAGTCCGCCGGCACCCGGTACGTGCTGACCCGGGTGGTCCGCCGGGACGGCAAGGGCAACGTCGCCACCAAAGGCGCGGCGATGGAACTGCTGCCGGCCGGGTTCGACCTGGCCCGCTTCGACAGCGGCCTCACCGGCGAGGACCTGGGCGAGGTCGTCGCGGGTACACCGTCCGAAGTGGACGACGCGGTCCAGGAGATCATCGGCCTGCCGTACGAGCAGTTCACCAAGTGCGTCATCCTGCCGCAGGGCGACTTCGCCGCGTTCCTGCACGCCAAGCCGGCCGACCGGCAGCGGATCCTGGTCAACCTGCTCGGGCTCGACGTGTACGGGCAGATCCGGGAACGCGCGACCGGCCTCGCCACCAGCGCGGAGGCCCAGATCAAGGCCACCGACGGGCTGCTCGCCGGGCTCGCCGACGCCGACGAGGCCGCCCTGGTCGCGGCCGCCGACCGGGTCGAGGTCCTGCGTACCCTCGCCACCGACGTCGACACGATCGTGCCGGAGCTGGACCGGGCGCGACGCGACGCGACAGCGGCCCGGGAAGCGCTGACCGGCCTGGACGCGGAGATCGGGAGGCTCACCGCGGTCCGCGCCCCGAAGGGCGTCGCGGGCATCGCCGCCGACGCCACGGCCGCGCGGGACGCGGTGAGCGGGGCCGCCGAGGCGGTCACCGCGGCCGAGGAGCGCGAGGAGAAGCTGCGCGGCGAGCTGGCCAACGCGGGTGACGAGGCGGCGCTGCGCCGCCTGCTCGACGGGTACGCCGAGCGGGCCCGGCTGTCCCGCGACGCCGCCGGGCTGACCGAGACCGTGACCGCCGCGCAGGCCGAGCACGACCGCGCGGCGGCGGCGCTCGACGACGCCCGGGCCAGGGCGGCGCAGGCACATACCGCGCTGGAGGAGGCCCGGGAGGCGTACCAGGCCGCGCAGACCGCCGACGCCGCCGGCGCGCTGCGCCCGCACCTGCGGGTCGGCGACGCCTGCCCGGTGTGCGAGCAGACGGTCGACGCGCTGCCCGCGCCGATGCGCGGTTCGGCGGTGGAGAAGGCGAAGGCGGCCGGCACCAGGGCCCGCAAGGCGGCCGACGCGGCCGACCAGGTGGTCGCCGACCGGGATCGCGCGGTCCGTGACCTGGACCGCACCCTCGCCACCGCCAACGCCCACGTCGCCCAGGTCACCGGGCGCATCACCGACCTGGACGCCCGGCTCACCGGCGCTCCGGAGCCGGCCGCGATCGAGCGTGACCTGGCCGGCATCGCCGCCCTCAGCCGCCGCCTCGACGAGGCGGCCACCGCGGTCCGCGCGGCCCGGGAAAACCACCGGACCGCGGCCACCGTCGCCGCCCGGGCCGAGGAGAGGGTACGCACGGCCTGGCGCGACTTTGATCGGGTACGCGACGGGCTGGCGCTCCTCGGCCCGCCACCGGCCGACCGCGACGACCTGGCCGCGGCCTGGTCCGCGCTGGCCGGCTGGACCGCGCGGGAGCTGTCGAAGCGTGAGGACGGGCGGGCGGCCGCGGCCGGCGCGGTCGAGGACGCCGAGCGGGCCGCGACCGCGGTACGCGACCGGTTGTCCGACATGTTCGCCGACGCGGCGGTCGGCGGCTCGGTCGACGACCCGGCCCGGTCGTGCGCCGTCGCGGTCGAGCGCGCCGAGGCCGCCCTGCGGCGGATCGAGGAACGGCGCGCCGACGCCGAGCGGCTGCACGCCCAGCGGGCCACGCACGAACGCGAGGCGCAGGTCGCCAAGGCGCTCGCGAACCACCTGCGGGCCAACAACTTCGAGCGCTGGCTGCTGGCGGAGGCGCTCGACTCGTTGATCGACGGCGCGTCCCGGATCCTGCGCGAGCTGTCCAGCGGCCAGTACGACCTCGGGCACGAGAAGGGCGAGTTCTTCGTCCTCGACCATCACGACGCCGGCCTGCGCCGGGCGGTCCGCACGTTGAGCGGCGGCGAGACGTTCCAGGCGTCGCTGGCCCTGGCGCTGTCGCTGTCCGAGCAGCTCGCCGGCCTGTCCACGGCCGCGGCCAGCCTGGAGTCGATCGTGCTGGACGAGGGGTTCGGCACGCTGGACACGGTAACCCTGGACACGGTGGCGGCGACCCTGGAAAACCTGGCGGCCCGGGGCGACCGGATGGTCGGCGTGGTAACCCATGTCGGCGCGCTGGCCGAGCGGATGCCGGTCCGGTTCGAGGTCCGCAAGGACGCCAGGACCGCTTATGTCGAAAGGGTCGGATTGTGACGGCCTTGATCGGCACAACTTCCCGGAAGTTGTTGCCTCCGGTGCCCGCTGAGGCCACAAGTTCCCGGAAGTTGTGTCGATCGTGAGGCTCGACGTTGAGGGGTGGGATCCCGGGTACGGCGCCTCGTTCGACGGGGGCGACGGTCCGAGCGGCCACAGCTCGGCTCAGCTCGACGCCGACGTCGAGGTGCCGGCCCCCGCGTGGCAGCCGCTGGTCGCGGATCCGACCACCCGGGCGCCGGCCACCGTCCTGCTCGTCGACGGGGTACGCCGGATCGACGCCGGGGTCTGGGTGACCGGCGACGACGGCGTGCCGCACCGGGGGCTGGCCGCGTCGTACGCTGCCGGGGTGGTGCGCTGTGACCTGAGCCGGGGCGCCGCCGAGGTGGCCGGCGCGCGGGTCCGTCGCGGGCTGTTCACGTCCAGCCCGGACGCGCTCGACGTGACGGCCGGCGCGATCCGGTACACCGCGCACCAGATGCGCCGCGACGACCAGGCCACGCTCACCGGCGGGGTACAGGCGCAACTCGCCGCGCTGGAGGCCGGCGTCTCCGGCGAGACCCGCACCGAGGACGATCTGCTGGTCGTCGACGGCCCGTTGCGGGGGCGCCAGCACCTGCCCCGGGCGCTCGGCTACGTGAAAACGCACCGGGTCGAGTACCTGACCAGAGAGCTGACCGCCGTCGTCACGGCGCTTCCGGCCGGGCAGCGTACCCCGGTGTTCCACGTCGGCACGTCCTGGCACCGGTACGCCTGGTACCTGCGGCTACCCTGCCCGCCTGGTCCTCCTTGGGCCGGCATCGTCCGGGTCGAGTGCTCCGCTGACCTGCCCGTCGCCAACGCCATCGCGCTGGCCGACCGGTCCGCCGTGACGCTGCCCCGGTTCGCCTCCACCCCGTACAAGGATCCGCGCGCGCCGCAGAACCTCGTACCCATCGCGGGTCTGGAACGCCGGCTGCGCGCCATGCTGGGCGACGCCCGGCTGCTCTACCGGACGCTGACCGTGGCGTCCCGCCGACCGGCGCTGGTCCCATGACGGCGACCACGGCGCAGCCCCGGGTCCGGCGGATGGCGCTGCCGGAGCACTACGACCTGGCCGGCACGCTCGGCGTGCTCGCGGTGATCCACCACGACCCGACGGTACGCGCGGGTGGTCGCGAAGCGTGGTGGGCGACCCGGACGCCAGCCGGTCCCGGCACGCTGCACCTGGCCCGCGACGGCGACGGGCTGCTCGCGCGGGCATACGGTGCCGGCGCGGACTGGCTGCTCGACCGGGCCGACGCGATCGCGGGTCTGCGCGACGACGTGTCCGGCTTCCCCGAGGTGGCCCGGCGGCACGAGGTGGTCCGCCAGCTCGCCCGGACCCGGCCCGGGTTCCGCATGCCGGCCACCGGCCGGGTGTTCCACCATCTCGTCCCGGCGATCCTGGGCCAGAAGGTCACCGGCAAGGAGGCCTACCGCTCGTACCAGAAGGTGCTGCGCCGGTTCGGCGGCCAGGCCCCGGGGCCGCGCCCGGATCTGCGTCTCCCGCCCGATCCGGACGAGGTCGCCGCCACGCCGTACTGGACGTTTCACCCGATGGGCGTGGAGCAGAAGCGGGCCGACACGCTGCGCCGGGCCGCCGCCCGGGTGGTCGCGCTGGAACGCGCCACCGACGCGGCCGAGGCGACCCGCCGGTTGACGTCGCTGCCCGGCATCGGCCCGTGGACCGCCGCCGAGGTGGTACGCGTATCGCACGGCGACGCGGACGCGGTCAGCGTCGGCGACTACCACCTGCCGAACGTCGTCGCCTGGGCGCTGGCCGGCGAGCCGCGCGCCGACGACCGCCGGATGCTCGAACTGCTGGAACCGTTCCGCGGTCACCGGGGCCGGGTGTCCCACCTGCTGATGACCGGCGGCTACGGCGCTCCCCGCTACGGCCCCCGCATGCCGCTCCGTTCATTCGCCCACTTCTAGGCGCCGCGCCCCATGATCGGCACAACTTCCCGGAAGTTGTTGCCTCAGAGGGGTTCCGAGGCCACTATTTCCGGGAAGTTGTGCCGATCGATGGCGCGAGCGGATCCTTGGTAGGCATGACGACCACGATCCGGGGCCAGGACCATCCGACCGTCATCCCAGGACCAACCGGCCACCCGCTGCTCGGGATGGCACCCGCCTTCCAGCGCGACATGCTCGGCACGATGATCGACGGGTTCAGCCGGTACGGCGACCTCGTCGCGTACCCGTTCGGGCCACGCTTCGGGCCACGGAAGCTGCTGCGCCGCGGGATCGGGGTGTACCACCCGGACGGCGTGCGGCAGGTGTTCACCCACCGGCAGATCTTCAACCGGCGCACGGTCGGCTTCAGCGTGCTCACCGAGCTGCTCGGGGAAGGGCTGCTCACCAGCGACGGCGATCTGTGGGTACGCCAGCGGCGCACCCTCCAGCCGCTGTTCACGCCGCGCCGGGTCGCCGGGTACGCGGACCTGATGTCGGCCGAGGCCGAGCGCGTGGCGGCGACCCCACCGGGCACGGTCAACCTGCACGAACTCATGCAGCGGTACACCCTGCGGGTGGTCGGTCGGGCCCTGTTCGGCGACGAGGTGGACGACGCCGTGGCCGCCCTCCAGCGGCTGGTCCCGTCGGCCGGCGACCTCGCCCTGGCCCGGGCCATGCAGCTGGTCCGGCTGCCGCTGGGCGTACCGACGTCGCGGAACCTGCGCCTGCGGCGGTTCCGGGCCGAGCTGTACGGGATCGTCGACCGGATCATGGCGAGGCACGGGGATGCCAGGGCGGCCGACAACGACGACGACATGCTCAGCCGGCTCCGCGCCGCCCGGGATCCGGAGACCGGCGCGCCACTGTCCGAGCGCGAGATCCGCGACCAGGTACTGGTCTTCCTCCTCGCCGGCCACGAGACGACCGCCGGCGTGCTGACCTTCACGCTGTACCTGTTGGGTCGGCACCCGGAGGTCCAGGACCGGGTCGCGGCCGGCGGCGATGAGCTCGCCCGCGCGGCCGTCATGGAGGGCATGCGGCTGTATCCCCCGGCGTACAGCACCGAGCGGCTCGCCGCCGTCGACACCGAGATCATGGGTTATCCGGTCCCGGCGGGCACGCTGGTCTTCGGCTCGCCGTGGATCACCCACCGGCATCCCGACTTCTGGCCGGAGCCGGAGCGGTTCGACCCCGACCGGTTCATCGGCGAGCACGACCGGCCCAGGTACGCGTACTTCCCGTTCGGCGGCGGGCCGCGCAGCTGCATCGGCGAGCATTTCGCGCTGCTGGAGGCGACGATCCTGCTGCGTACCCTGCTGTCGCGCTACCGGGTCGAGTCGCTGGACGCGGACCTGCGGCTCCAGCCGCTCATCACCCTGCGGCCGGCCGCCCCGGTGCGCGCCGTGCTGACTGGTCGATAGGTATACCTAGGCACCGCTACCAGCAAAGATACGCATTCGCTGCCCATGCGGTCAGCCCCTTGCCGGACGAGGCTGGAGACAGTTTCAGGAGGGCTGGAACTTGCTTCAAGAGGACAAGGGGACGGCGATGACCGCACCGATGCACCCGGACACGATGATCGGCCTGGTCCGCCAGCACCAGCGCGAGCTGATCGAGGCGGCGGCCGAGCGGCGGCGGATCCGGCGACGCAAGCGCCACTAGATACCAGAATTAGATCTCGTACAGCAGCCGCCCGGACCGCGGGTCCTGCCCGTACCGAAGGCACAGTTCGGTCAGCACATCCTCGTGCGAGACGGCGAGGTTCATGACCGTGTCGTTGCCGGCGTAGTACACCAGCAGGGTGCCGTCCGGGCGGCGCACCGTTCCGCAGGAGAACACCACGTTCGGCACGTGCACGTAGCCGGTCTCGGCGACCCGGCAGTCCGCCCGCGACGGGAACAGCACCGGGATGCTCGACATCCGCACCACGCGCGGATCGTCCAGGTCGTGCAGAGCGACCCCGAGTACGTACGGGTTGCCGTCCATCGTGGTCCGCACCCCGTGGAACACGTTGAGCCAGCCGCGCGGCGTCCACACCGGCGGCGCTCCGGGCCCGATCTTGTCGGAGAAGGCGCTGGGTCCCCGGCCGGTACGCATGATCGGCTCGTCGTCGATGTCCCAGTCACCGGCCCGGAAATCGGTCGCCGTTCCGATCCTGATCTGCGTGTACGACCCACCGGTGTCCCCCGGCAGCGTGTCGTTGGGCCGGAACAGCCCGACGTACCGGCCGCCGATCCGGGTCGGAAAGATCACCACGTTGCGCATGTCCCCCTGGAGCACCGGCCCGTGCCGGACCACCGAGCGGAAGTCCTCGGTGGTCGCCAGCGACACCCGTACCCGACCCGCCACCTCGGCGTCGTACGCGCTGTACGTGATCACGAACTGGCCGTCGACCACGTTGATCCGCGGGTCCTCGACGCCTCCCGACTCGATCCGCCCGATCTCGGCCGGGTCGATCCCGGGCGCCACCGGGTCACCCGGTCGGGCCGGCTTGAGCAGCGGCAACGGCTCGACCCGCCAGCCGGACACACCGTCCGCGCTGCGCGCCACCCCGATCACGCTGACACCGCTGCGCAGGTGGGACCGGAACAGCAGTACGGTCTCGTCGGCCACGACGGCGACGCCCGCGTTGTGCACCGTCACCACCTGCCGGTGCGGCTCCCGCCACACCTCGTTGACGTCGTGCGCGGTCAGCAACGGGTTGTCCGGGTGGCGCAGCAGCGGCGCCGCGAGCGAGACCACGCCGACCTGCCCGTCACCGAACTCGACCTTCCGTTCCATATCAGACACGGTACGCCCATGATCGTCCCGGGCGGGCGACCTTTGTCCCACCCAGGTGCGAGACTCGCGGCTATGGAACTCCCGGTGATGCCGCCGATCGAGCCGATGCTCGCCGTCTCCGTGAAGGAGATCCCGATCGGCGAGGGGATGACGTACGAGCCGAAGTGGGACGGTTTCCGGTGCATCGTCTTCCGCGACGGCGACGAGGTCGAGCTGGCCAGTCGCGGCGGGAAGACCCTGACCCGCTACTTTCCCGAGATCGTCGAGCAGGCCAAGGCCCAACTGCCGCCGCGCAGTGTCGTCGACGGCGAGCTGGTGGTGATCCGGCACGACACCGGCACCATCCCGAAGCTCGACTTCGAGCTGCTCGGGCAGCGCATCCACCCGGCCGCGTCGCGGGTCAACCTGCTGGCCGAGACCACTCCCGCGTCCTTCATCGCGTTTGACCTCCTGGCTGTGGGCGATGAGGTCTTCATGGACATCGGGTACGCGCAACGTCGCGCCCGGCTCGAAGAGGCGCTCGCGAGCGTCGTGCCACCGGTGCACGTCACCGCGATCACCAAGGACCCCGCGACCGCCAGGGAGTGGTTCGAGGTGCTCGAAGGCGCCGGGCTGGACGGACTGGTCGCCAAGCCGGCCGATGTGCCATACGAGCCGGGCAAGCGGCTCATGTACAAAATCAAGCATGCCCGGACCGCCGACGTCGTGGTGGCCGGGTACCGGTGGCACAAGGACGGCCCGATCGTCGGCTCGATCCTCATCGGGCTCTACGACGACAACGGGGTCCTGCACCACGTCGGCGTGAGCGCCTCGTTCAGCCGCGCCCGCCGGGCCGAGCTGGTCGAGGAGCTGGCGCCCTACCAGATCCCGATCGAGGAGCACCCCTGGTCGGGCTGGGCCACGCAGGAAGGGCCGCATGTCGACGGCACCCAGCGGCTGCCCGGCACCCCGAGCCGCTGGTCGGGCAAGAAGGACCAGAGCTTCGTGCCGCTGCGCCCCGACCTGGTGATGGAGGTCGGGTACGACGCGATGGAGGGTGACCGGTTCCGCCACACCGCCCAGTTCAAGCGCTGGCGGCCCGATCGCGAACCGCGTTCGTGCACGTACGAGCAGTTGGAGCGGCCGGTCCGGATCGACGTGACCGAGGTGCTGTCCGGCCGGGTCTGAGGCAGGGGACGTAGGCTCGGACACTCATACGCGTACCGGAAGGGGGTCGGCGGTGGGCCGACGCTTCGCAGTGGTCGTTCTCGCCGTCGTGGCACTCACCGTGTCGGGCTGCATCAGTCCGAGCACGCGTTGGAGTTCCCCGACGTCCGGCGCCGGCAGCTCGTCGAAGGCCTCGTCGCAGGCCCTGCCGCCGGCCACCGCGACGGTGAAGTGGCAGCCCTGCCCGGAGGTGGCGAAGGCCGCGCTCGGCAAGACGCCCGCCAACGTGACGTACGAGTGTGGCAAGGTCAGCGTCCCGCAGGACTGGGCCAACCCGGCGGGCGGCAAGCAGTTCGGCATCGCGGTGATGCGGGCGCGCGCCGCCGGCCAGCGCAACCGGGTCGGTTCGCTGCTGGTCAACCCGGGCGGCCCGGGTGCGTCCGGCGTGGACCTGGCCGCCTACCTGTCGGTGGGCCTGCCGGCCGAGATCACCCAGCGGTTCGACATCGTGGGCTTCGACCCGCGCGGCGTCGGCAAGTCCGACGAGGTCAAGTGCTTCACCGACCAGCAACTGGACGCGTCGTTCGGCGCCGATCCCGACCCGGTCACCCAGGCCGACTTCGACCAGGCCGCGGCGCTCGCGAAGCAGATGACCCAGAGCTGCGGCGACAAGTACGGCGACAGCCTGCGCCTGTTCTCCACCGAGCAGGCCGCGCGTGACATGGACGCGATCCGGGGCGCGCTCGGCGAGGAGAAGCTGACCTACCTCGGGTACTCGTACGGCACCCTGCTCGGCGCGGTGTACGCCCAGCTGTTCCCGACCAGGATCCGGGCGTTCGTGCTCGACGGCGCCGTCGACCCGACCCTGGATTCCGTGGCAGCCGGCGAAACCCAGGCCAAGGGGTTCGAGCACGCCTTCGACAACTTCGCCGAGTGGTGCAAGAACAACGCCAGCAAGTGCCCGATCGCGCCGGACGCCCGGGCCGCGGTCACCAACGCGATCAATTCCGTGCGTACCAAACCGGTGCCCGGACCGGGTGGCCGGGCCGCCACGCCGGGCTGGGTGTACACGGCGGTCATCGCGTCGCTCTACAGCGAGCAGGAGTGGACCCAACTGGCGTCGGCGATCGACAGCCTGGGCAAGGGCAACGCGACGCAGACGCTACGGCTCGCCGACGGGTACACCGAGCGCGACCCGCAGGGCCGCTACAGCAACCTGTTCGACGCCAACGCGGCGGTGAACTGCACCGACGACAAGACCGTGCCGAGCCTGCCGCAGATCCGCACCTTGCAGAGCCAGTGGCGGGCGAAGTACCCGCTGTTCGGCGCTTCCACGGCACTCGACCTGCTGTGCGCGCAGTGGCCCGGCAGGCGCGACCCGTACCCGGCCGGCAAGGCGGCCGGCGCGCCCCCGATCGTGGTGGTGGGCACGACCGGCGACCCGGCCACGCCGTACGAGCAGACGCCGAGGCTGGCCGACATGCTCGGCGTCGGGGTGGTGCTGACCTGGCAGGGCGAAGGCCACACGGCGTACCCGCAGACCAAGTGCATCACCAGCGCCGTCAACCGGTACCTGGTCGACCTCACCGTGCCCGCGAAAGGCACCACCTGCCCGGCCAAGTAGGGGCTCTTACCTGGATCTTGGACACTTGGACCGGTGACAGCCGGTCCAAGTGTCCAAGATCTTTAGGCTAGTTGGATCGCCAGGAGAACGGGCCGGGCAGGTCGACGCGTTGCTTGCGGGTGCGCGAGTTCCACGACCACTTGCCGACGTGGAAGCTCCACGACGAGAGGCCCCGGCGGCCGATGTTGAGCCGGAACGGCCCGAACTTGATGGTCTTTCGGTACAGCAGCGGCATGGGAGGCTCCTTCCAACCGTTACTGCCGCCATGTACCCGAACGCGACCAGATCCATTCAGGCCGGTGCGTCGGCGCAGGTCAGACTAGGTCCCCGAGGGACCCTTGCCCACGAACGTGCCACGGGCTTGGATCGTGTAGACGAGTCCCCGCTCCCGAAGGAGGCGCACAGCCGCGCGAACGGTGCCCCGACTCAGCCCGTGCCACTGCATCAGGTAGGTCTCGCTCGGCAGGAGCTGGTCCGGCTCGAGTTTTCCGCGCTCGATGTCGACCGCGATCAGGTCTGCGAGCTGCACATACAGCGGCGTCGGACTTCTCGGGTCCACCATGATCGCCCACGATAGGTCGCTCTGGAACGAATTGTTTATGAGATACGTCTTGTACGTGCTAAACGTTTCGCGTAGCGTAACGTGCCAGCGACCCACCGCCGCATCCGGGGTAGGGGGTTCGTGACGACTGCCGGTTCCTGACCTGAAGGGTCCAGCCGCCATGGCCAGCATGAGGGCACGGGAGTACGCGCCGATCGAGCGGCTGGAAACGGCGCCGATCGGTCCCTACATTCCCCCGGGCCAGCGGGAGGAGGCACTCTCCGACGCGCTGCGCGGGGTCGACCTGGGCGCCAACGACGAGCTCATCGTCGGCTGGCTGGTCCGCCACCTCGACAACACCACGCTGCGCACGCTGGTCAGCCTGATCGAGCGGGCGCGGGGCGCCGGCATGGTCCACATGCTCGACATCGAGGCGTCGCTCGCGAGCCAGGCCCGGCAGAAGCCGGCGGACCGGCCGGAGCGCGAGTCGGAACCTGCCCGGAGGCCCGGCCGGACGGGGAGGACCGGCCCGGGTCGAAGCGTGCGAGGAGCCGGCCGCGCCGAACTGGCCGTCGGCCTGGGTCGCCGGCAACTCCGGCCCCGGCTTCTGACCCAGAATGCCGGGGCCGGTCAGGCTCAGCGCTTCAGGTCGCGGTCCTTGCTCGGCTGTACCCAGCTTCGGCTCGCCGGGGCATCTCCGGATAGTCGGTTGCTACGCGGCCTCGCGCTGTCCGCCGTGCCGGGTCAGTGCGTCGAGCGCCCGCTGTGCCGTGTCCAGGCCGCGCCGCAGTTCGGTTACCGGATCGGGCGCGCGCCCGGCAGCGGCGATTCCCGCCGCAATCCACTCGCGGACCAGGGTGGACATGCTGACCCCGCGAGCCTCGGCAAGGGCCTTGACCAGGGCATCCAACTCGAACGGCAAGCGGACCGGCCGCACCACCGTCACCGGGGCGTCGGCGGGCGGAAGCTTGGCCAGCAGTTCGGCCTCAGTCTCCCCGGTGTCACGTCTGAGGGTGTGTTTGAAGCCATCGGGCGAGTAAGCGTGGTACCCGCCCACGGATTACTGGCTATTTTCCTGTTTCAGGTCGCGGTCCTTGCTCGGCTGCACCCGCTTGGGCTCGCCGGGCATCTTCGGATAGTCCGGCGGGTACGGCATGTCCTGCGACCCGTCCCGCTCATACCACTCCAGCAGCGGCGTGATGTCGTGCGCCACGTCGTCGATGCCGGCGTGCGGGTCGACGCCGGCGGCGACCCGCTCCGGCACGGTCTTCAGGTCGAAGTCGTCCGGCTCCACGTCGGTCAGCTCGTCCCAGGACACCGGCGTGGACGCGGTCGCGCGGTCGTTGGCCCGCAACGAGTACGCGCAGGCGATCGTCCGGTCCCGCGCGGCCTGGTTGAAGTCGATGAACACCCGTTCGCCGCGCTCCTCCTTCCACCACGCGGTGGTCACCTTGTCCGGCCGGCGGCGTTCGATCTCCCGGGCCAGGGCGATCAGCGCGTGCCGCACCTCGATGAACGTCCACTGCGGCCGGATCCGGACGTACACGTGGACGCCCCGGCCGCCGGACGTCTTCGGGTACCCGGTCCAGCCCAGCTCGGACAGGATCTCGCGGACCGTGCCGGCCACGTCGGCGGCGTCGGCGAAGTCGGTCCCCGGCTGCGGGTCCAGGTCGACGCGCAACTCGTCCGGGTGGTCGACGTCGGCCCGGCGCACCGGCCACGGGTGGAACACGATCGTGTTCATCTGCGCCGCCCACACGACGTGCGCGAGGTCGGTCGGGCACATCTCGTCGGCGGTGCGCCCGCTCGGGAAAGCGATCTTCACGGTCTCCAACCACGGGGGTACGCCACGCGCCGGCACCCGCTTCTGGAAGAACATCTCGCCGCCCACGCCCTCCGGGAAGCGTTGCAGCGTGGTAGGCCGCTCGCGCAGTGCGCGGAGGATCCCGTCCCCCACCGCGAGGTAGTAGTCGACGACGTCCCGCTTGGTGAATCCCCGCTTAGGGAAGCACACCTTGTCCGGGCTGCTGACCCGCACCGTGCGCCCGGCCACCTCGATTTCCAGCGCGTCTGCCATGAGCCGGACCATACGCGCTCCGGGAATGGAAATGCGGCAGGTGCCGCGCGTCCGGCACCTGCCGCATCAAGATCATCGGGTACTAGCGACGGCGTGCCGGCGATGGCCTCCGCGGCGCCATGGCCACCGGTACGTCATCGAAGTCGCAGTCGCCAGCCGTCCCCGGCCGGGGCCGCCGCCGGGGTCGCACCGCGATCAGCGCACCGGTGCCGCCGGCGATCAGCAGCACGCCGAGTGTGGCCAGCGAGATACTCGCGCCGCCGGTGACCGGCAGAACGCCGGCTCCGCCGGTACTGCCGCCGGTGGTTCCGCCCGACACCCCGCCGCCGCTCCCGCCGGTACCGCCGCCGGACACGCCACCCGAGACGCCGCCGGAGCCCCCGGAACCGCCGCTGCCGCCGGTACCCGTCCCGCCGGTACCGCCCGTGCCACCACCGGTACCGCCGCCGGACGCGCCGCCGGTGCCACCGGTACCGCCTCCGGAGGACCCTCCGGTGCCACCGCCGGATCCGCCGCCCGTACCGCCACCCGACGCGCCGCCCGTGCCACCGCCGGTGCCACCGCCTGACGCACCACCGGTGCCGCCGCCGTACCCACTGCCGCTCCCGGTGCCACCGCCGCCGGCGCAGCCACCACCGCCGGTACCTCCGCCGGAGGCACCACCCGTGCCGCCGTACCCGGAGCCGCCGGACCCAGAGCCGGAGCCGCCCGAGCCGGAGCCGCCGTACCCGGAACCGCTGCCACTCCCCGAGCCACCGCCATAGCCGCCGTGCTTCTTCGACGCGGCCTTGGACTTCTCCGGGGTGGCCTCGACCGTGCCGTGGCTGCGCATCGGAGCCCGGGCAGCGGCCGCCTCATCGGCGGTACCGGCGACCGCGGTCCCGAGTACCCCGACCGCGTTGTTGCAGACGTTCACCGGCGCCGCGACCGGAACCGCGACCTGATCGCCGCTGACGACACCCGAGTTGCCGCCGGTGAGCAGGCTGGAACCCAGGCCCGCGACGGACAGCGCCGAGTCGAGCGAACGCAGCGCACCCTCGGGTAACGAATCGCCCGTAACCTGCGCGTGCGCGGCGGTCGCGGGAAGCAGCCCCGCGCAGCCGATGGCGCCAGCGGCCATCGCCCTGACCAGTACCTTCATGTTGTCAACTCCCGCGCGGCGCCGTTCACCCGGCGCCCGATTTCAACGACTTGAGGCAAAACAATCGCACTATATGTTGCTTTGTCGGAGCCTACGCACCGGGGGTCACAACTCGCTACTCCCCTCACACGAGCCGGTGACCTGGGATAACGATCCGCAGGCACAATCCGGCCCGGCCGCGTGTTGGATCGGGGCATGGAGCACGAAATCCAGAACCCCGAAGTACAGAAGACCGACGAGGAGTGGCGGGCCATCCTGTCCCCGGCCGAGTTCCGGGTACTGCGTCAGGCCGGCACCGAGGCGCCGTGGACCGGCGAGTACGTGTCGACCAAGACCGAGGGTGTGTACCAGTGCCGCGCCTGCGGTGCCCAACTATTCGACAGCGACACCAAGTTCGACTCGCACTGCGGCTGGCCGAGCTTTGACGACGCCATCCCGGGCACGGTCCGCGAGATCGAGGACCGGTCGCTCGGCATGGCCCGTACCGAGATCCGCTGCGCCCGGTGCGACTCGCACCTGGGACACGTGTTCCGGGGCGAAGGTTTCACCCCGAAGGACACCCGGCACTGCGTGAACTCGCTGTCCATCCGGCTGGACCCATCCGCCGGCTGACCCTGTTGATCGGCACAACTTCCGGGAAGTTGTGGCCTCAGCACGGTCCGAAGGCCACAACTTCGGACTAGTTGTGCCGATCATGACCGGTTGGCCGAAGCGGTGGATGTAGCACTTCGTAGCACATCTGCCCTACGATCCGGAAAGGTTCCGCGCCGACCTCGACCTCGCTGTCGACCAGGACCCGTTCGACCGTGAGTGGTGAGACGCGGACCCGTGGCCCGATCGACACGAACATCGTCATCCATCTCGCCGCCCTCGATCCGGTCGAACTGCCCGACGAGATGGTCATCAGCGCGGTGACGCTCGCCGAGCTGTCCGCTGGCCCGCATCACACGGACGACGCCGCGGAGCGGGCCAGGCGCACCAGCGTCCTGCAACACTCATCGGCGGCGCGCTCGGCACGGCGCTCGGCCTGCGCCCGACGCTGTGGGTCAGCGCGTTCGGCGGCCTGCTGGCGGTGGGCTGGCTGGTGGCGTCGCCGCTGCGGGAGACCCGGGCGCCACACACCATGGATACCGTGGCGGCATGATCCTGCGGACCGCGCGCTTCGCCGATCTCGACGCCACCACGCTGTACGCGTTGCTGCGGTTGCGGGTGGACGTGTTCGTGGTCGAGCAGCGCTGCCGGTACCCGGAGCTCGACGGCCGGGACACCGAACCCGGCACGATCCACGTGTGGTTCGAGGACGAGGGCGGGCTCGTCGCGTACCTCAGGGTCCTGGAAGAAGGGCGGGGCGCACGGATCGGGCGGGTCTGCACGGACGCCGCGCATCGCGGCGCCGGCCTGTCCGGGCGGCTGGTTGCGGCCGCGCTCGACCTGATCGGTGCCCGGGAGACCGTGCTAGACGCGCAGTCCCACCTGGTCGCCTTCTACGCGAGGTTCGGCTTCGAGCCGACCGGGCCGGAGTTCCTCGACGACGGCATCCCGCACGTCCCGATGCGCCGCCGCCTCGACCCCAGCGCCGGCCCCGGCCCGTCGATCTAGGACGAATGGTGGGACGAATCGCCCAACCCCGGCACCATTCGTCCTAGATCGACGAGAACAGAGACCTCACGGCAGCGCGGCCACCAGGTCGCCTACCGAGCGGCGGCGGCCGGTGTAGAACGGGATCTCCAGGCGGACGTGGCGGCGGGCGGTCGAGGCCCGCAGGTCGCGCATCAGATCCACGATCCGGTGCAGCTCGTCGGCCTCGAACGCGAGGATCCACTCGTAGTCGCCGAGCGCGAACGCCGCCACCGTGTTGGCCCGCACGTCCGGGTAGCCACGCGCCTGCCTGCCGTGCTCGGCCAGCATGTCGCGGCGCTCCTCGTCGGGCAGCAGGTACCACTCGTAGGAGCGCACGAACGGGTACACGCAGACGTAGTTTCGCGCCGGCTCCCCGGCCAGGAACGCCGGCACGTGGCTCTTGTTGAACTCGGCCGGCCGGTGCAGCGCCATCGACGACCAGACCGGCGCGAGGTGCCGGCCGAACGCGGTGCGGCGGAACATCCCGTACGCCTCCTGCAACGCCTCGGCGCTCGACGCGTGCCACCACATCATGACATCCGCGTCGGCCCGCAGCGCCGACACGTCGTAGGTGCCGCGGACCACGACGTCCTTGCCGGCCAGCTGCTCCACCAGGGCTTCGACCTCGGCGGTGACCTCGTCGCGCGGCGCCGGGCCGAGCTGGTCGGCGACCCGGAAGACCGACCACATCGTGTACCGGATGGTGGCGTTCAACTCGCGCAGGCGGGACGCGTTCGTCTGGGACTCGGTCATACCGTCAATCCTCGCACCACCCGGTCCGCCGCAGACCAACCGGACTGGACGCATGCCGGAATGCCCACACCGTCGTAGGCGGCGCCGGCCACCGCGACGGTCGCCGGGAGTGCCGCCCGCGCGGCCGCGACCCGGTCCAGGTGGCCTGGCGTGTACTGGGGAAGCGCCCCGCCCCAGCGCTGCACGCGGGTCTCCGCCGGCGCCGGGAGCGCCCGGCCCAGCAGCGTCCCCAGCTCGGCGTGGGCCAGCTTGGCCAGCGCCTCGTCGTCGCGCTGGAGGACGTGTTCGTCGCCGTACCGGCCCAGCGAAACGCGCAGCACCGTGTGCCCCGGCCAGCGCAGATGCGCCCACTTCCGGTCGAAGAAGGTGGCCGCCTTCATCCCGTACCCCTCGGAAGCGGGCACCAGGAAGCCGGACAGTTCGGGCAGCTCGACGCCGGGCAGGGCGAGCGTGACCAGCGCGACGCTGGCGTAGTCGAGCACCCCGACCAGCCCGGCCACCTCGGGCTCCACAGTGGACAGGAGCCGCGCGGCCGGGGCGGCCGGTGTGGCGAGGACGACGGCGTCGGCCTCGATCGTCACCGGGTCGCGGGTGGCGCCGATGGTGACGCGCCAGCCGGTACCCTCCCGGGTCAGCGCGCGCACCGGCAGGCCGAGCCGGATGTCCACGTTGTCGAGCCGTTGCGTCACCGCGTCGACCAGCCGACCCAGGCCGCCGACCAGCGTGCCGAAGATCGGCCCTGCGTTCGGCGCACGGTTGCGCAGCGCCGCCCGGACCGCGCCGGTCAGCGTGTGCTCGGACCGGCTTGTCGTGGCCAGCGCGGGCATCGTCGTGGCGAGTGACAGGTCGTCGGCGCGCCCGGCGTACACCCCGCCGAGCATCGGGTCGACCAGCCGGTCGGCGACCTCGTCACCGAGCCGGGCTCTTACCAGCTTCCCGACCGCCACGTCCTCGTCCGGGCCGAGCAGCGGGCGGCCGCCGTCGTGGTCCCGGTCCGGGTCCGCCACGGCCACCCGGTCCAGCAGGTTCAGATCACCGGGTACGCCCATCAGCGTGCCGCCCGGCATCGGCCGCAACTCGCCACCGATCGCCAGGGCCGCGCGTTGGGTCGCCGGGTACACCAGGTCGTCGGCCAGACCGACCGCCCGGACCAGCTCGACGGCGGCGCTCGGCCGGCCGGCCGGATCGCGGACCGCGAACGCCTCCGCGCCCAGGTCGACCGGGCCGCCCGCGATCTCGCCGGTACGCAGCTTGCCGCCCAGCCGGCCGCTCTGCTCCACCACGATGGTTTCGGCGCCGTGTCGGGCCAGCCGGTGCGCGGCGGCAAGACCACTGATCCCGCCCCCGACGACCACGACTCGGATGGCTCTGGCTCGCATGGTCCTATCGAAGCGCCCGGGATCCACCGTCCACGCGGCGGGGTGGCCGTAGGGTGGTCCGGATGACCGAGAAGTCGCTCCGGGTCGCGGCGATCACCGGCGCCGCGCAGGGCATCGGCCGGCGTACCGCCGAGGTACTGTCCGCCGAGGGGTACGCGCTGGCGCTGCTCGACCGGCAGCCGGTGACCGGGTTCGACGGGGTGGCCTTGTCCGGGGACGTATCGGATGAGTCCGACGTCGACCGGTTCGCGTCGCTCGTGTTTGGTCGCTTCGGCCGGATCGACGTGGTCGTCAACAACGCCGGCATCGCCTCGATCGGGCCGGCCGAGGACATGCCGGTTTCCCGCTGGCGCCAGGTGCTCGAGGTCAACCTGACCGGCCCGTTCCTGCTCTCCCAGGTGTTCGGCCGGCGGATGCTGGCCCAGGGCGGTGGCAGCATCGTCAACATCGCCTCGGTGGCCGGCCTGCGTGGCGTGGCCGACCGGGTGGCGTACAACGCGAGCAAGCACGGCCTGGTCGGGCTCACCCGTACCCTCGCGGTCGAGTGGGGCGGGCGCGGGATCCGGGTCAACGCGGTCTGCCCGGGCTGGGTCAAGACCGAGATGGACGAGGAGTCCCAGGCGTCCGGCGCGTACGGGGACACCGACATCACCGACCACGTGCCACTGGGCCGCTTCGCCAGCCCGGACGACATCGCGCAGGCGGTGGCGTTCCTCGCCGACCCGACCCGCAGCGGGTTCGTCAACGGCGCGACGCTCTCGGTCGACGGCGGGTGGGCGGCCGACGGAACGTGGGACACGCTCCGCCGGGCCACCCGTACCCGCCGCTAGTTCGTCAGCAGCCGCGCCAGACGACCGCGTGGGTGGTGCCGGAACCCAGGACCTCACCGGCCGCGACGCCGGTGTCGGCGATCGTGTACGCGGACAGCCACTCACTGCCGGGCAGGCCGGGCAGCGTCACGATGCGCCCGTCCCGGTGCACGATCACCTTCTCGGCCGCCATCGTGCCGCTCGCGTTGATGCCGGTCGTGACGTACGCCGCGTCGGCGATGAGCTGGGGCCGGTGCGCGCCGGGGCTCCACCGGACCGGCAGCACGCCGGCCTGGTAGCGGTACCCGCCGATCCAGCCGTGCCGGATCGCCGTCGCGTTGGTACCGGCGACACCGTCCGGGAGCGGCAGCGCGTGCGGCTGCCCGCGCCACGGCCACAAGTACCCGTCGCTCCGGTCCGCCGTGGAGACGGTCCCCACCACGGTGCCGTCGTCGTCGATGTCGCTGACGGTGGTCGACAGTGCGCCGGGGACGGTCGGCAACGGGTACACCTTGTCGGGCCGCCCGGCCGGCCAGATCACCGGGTGGCTGTCCCCGAACGGGGTCTGGCTGGTGCCGAGGATGTCGCCGCGCCGGTTGATCGCCAGCGGCAGGACATGGTCGCCCGGTACCAGCGGCGGCAGGTCGGTCAGCCTGCCGTGTCGGTCGATGAAGCCGTGCCGGAGGTCGCTGGCGTAGTAGTAGTACCCGACCGCCACCCCGGCGGAGTTGACGTCGGTCAGCGCGCCCAGGCTGCCGGGCGTCGCCAGGATGGACGGCCGGCCGGCCGTCCACACCACCGGCAGTTGGGCGTTGTCGCTGGTCCGGAACGCGTCGCCGATCAGGTACCGGCCGGTCGGGTCGCCGGCGAAGACCCGGCTGGCGCTGGTGCCGGCCGGGTCCGGCAGAACGCTGAGCTGGCAGGTGGTGTGGCCCGCCGGTGCCGGAGCGGCGAAGGCGGTGGCGCTCGGTGCCAGTACCGTCGCCGCCCCTGCCAGCAGCAGCGCGACGGCCGATTTCGTGGTGAACATTCTCCGTGTTCCTCCCCATCGTGGATCGTTGACGCGAGGAACACGCCCGGCCCGCCGGACAGGTTGCTGTCGGCTGCCCGATAGCCGTCGGGTGCGGGTGGGCCCCCTCTTTAACTCACCCGTACCCGACGCGGTGGGGCCGTGGCTTCAGTGCCTTTCCAGGATCAACTCCACTCCCGGTTGGGTGTCGCCGACCGCCCAGGTGGACGTGACGCCGGCACGGGCGCTCAGGGCCCAGACGTCATCGCTGTCGGCCAGCGGGCTCAGTTCGGATGACCAGCTACCGCCAGTCCAGTGCAGGAAGAGTGCCTGGATCGAGTTCGCCTCTCCGGTGAATGACGGGCCGACCGCCCACACGTCGTTCGGGCCGCGTGCGGACACGTTGCGCAGGTACCCGCCGTTCGGGCGGCTCGGGCTGGGCACGATCGACCAGGCCGTGCCGTTCCAGTGCTCGGTGAGCGGCTGGGTACTGCCGACCACCGTGTCGTCCTCCCCGACCGCCCAGGCGTCGTTCGGGCCGGAGGCGGCCACACCCCACGGGATGGTCGAGCCGGCCGGCATGGGGACGAGGCTCCACGCCGTACCGTCGAAGTGCAGCGAGAAACTCGCGGTCTGGTGCCGGCGCGGGGCGTAGCTGCCCACCGCCCAGATGTCGTTCCAGGCGCGGGCCGAGATGGCGTGCAGCGAGCCGGCGCTGGTCGGGGACGGTGCCGGGGTGGTCACGTCGGTCCAGGCGGTGCCGTCCCAGTGCTTGACCCCGCCACCGCCGACGGCCCAGGCGTTGCCCGGCGCGATGGTGGCGACGCCATACAGGATCCCGGAGTTGGGCACGGTCGAGGCGGTCCAGGCGCTGCCGTTCCAGTGCACGGCTGCGGCCAGGCTGGCGCCGTGGTAGCCGGGAAGGGTGAGGGTGCCGACCGCCCATACATCACTGGCCGAGGCGGCGCTGACGCCCCACAGTGTGGTGCTCTTGCCGAGCAGCGGCACGGAGGTGGCCGACCAGGCCGTGCCGTTCCAGTGCAGTGCGATCGGTTGTGACCCGCCGCCGGTGGGCGGCGAGACGTAGCCGACCGCCCAGGCGTCGGTGTTGGTCAGGGCGTCCACGGCTTGCAGGCTGGCGAACTGGGCGGTGGGGTTGGGCGCGGGCACCTGACTCCAGGCACCGGCTGCGGCTTGCGCCGCTCCCGCCGGTAACACCGCGGCGGCGGTCAGCGCGCTGGCGCTCAGCGCGCCGAGGATGGTTCGACGTCGCACAGGGCTCTCCTCTCGTCACGAGGTCTCCGGCCGGCACGACGCGCCGTGCCGGCGGATTGATTGCTCGACGACGGAAAGGCGACTAGCGCCGGGAGTGCTCGTGGACCAGTTCGACCACTTTGGTCAGCACTCCGGGATCGGTTTCCGGCAGTACACCGTGGCCCAGGTTGAACACGTGACCGGGCGCGGCCCGGCCCTCGTCGAGTACCCGGCGCACCTCGGTCTCGATGACCTCGGCCGGGGCGAAAAGGGTGCACGGGTCGAGGTTTCCCTGTACCGCCTTGTCGGGGCCGATCCGGGTACTCGCGACGTCGAGCGGGGTACGCCAGTCCACCCCGACCACGTCGGCACCCGCTTCACCCATGGCGGTGAGGAGTTCGGCGGTACCCACGCCGAAGTGGATCCGGGGGACCTCGGTCAACGTCGCGAGCACGGACGCCGAATGGGGCAGGACGTACCGCCGGTAGTCGGCCTCCGACAGCGCACCGGCCCACGAATCGAACAGTTGGATGGCGGCGACGCCGGCGCCGACCTGTACCCGCAGGAAGGTCCGCGTGATCTCGGCGAGCCGGGCACACAACGCGTGCCAGACGTCCGGTGCCCCGTACATGAGAGCTTTGGTCTTGGCGTGCGTGCGCGACGGGCCGCCCTCGACGAGGTAGCTGGCCAGCGTGAACGGAGCCCCGGCGAACCCGATCAGCGGGGTGGCGCCCAGCTCGGGACGCAGCAGCCGGATCGCCTCGGCCACGTAGTCGACCTGCTCGGGCGCAAGCGGCGGGATCGCCTCGACGTCGGCCAGGCCGGCCACCGGCTTGGCGACCACCGGGCCGGTGCCGGGGACGATGTCCAGGTCGACGCCGGCCGCGGCGAGCGGGACGACGATGTCGCTGAACAGGATCGCGGCGTCCACCCCGTGCCGGCGCACCGGTTGCAGGGTGATCTCGCAGACCAGGTCGGGGCGGCGGCACGATTCGAGCATCGGGATGCCGGCGCGGATCTCCCGGTACTCGGGCAATGAGCGGCCGGCCTGGCGCATGAACCAGACCGGAGTATGCGGAACCGGCTGACGCCGGCAAGCACGCACAAACGGCGACTCTTGAGTAGGCAAACTCATCGCCAGCCATCGTGCCACGCCACTCGCCCCATGCCTCGCCCCCGCCCCCGGGCCTCGCCCCCGGGCCTCGCCCCCGGGCCTCGCCGATCTTGGAGAAATGTGCATGGTTTGATCTCCAAACCGTGCACATTTCTCCTTGATCGACGAAGGGACCGCCGCGGACCCCACGGCGGACCGCCGCGGACCCCACGGAACGAATGCGGCTAATCACGCCAAGCTACCGCCAACGACCTGCGGCACGACTCGCCGTGACCTATACAGCACCGACACACCGGCGCGGCGGTGCACGTGAACGGCGCGGACCGTCCTACGCTTCCGTCATGGCGCCCTCGACCGTCACACCTGAGACGTTCACGCGCGCCGTTGACGGCCTGCGAGCCGGGCAACCCCGGCCGGAGATCACGCTCGAAGAGGTGCCCGCGCCGCAGCGGCTCGCGCCGTACGGTTACGCGCTGAGCGGCACCGTGCTGCGTGCCGGCGACGAGGTGGCGACGGGCCGCTTGATCCTGCTCTACGACCCGGCCGGGCACGAGGCGTGGGACGGCACGATGCGCCTGGTCACATACGTGACGGCGGAGCTGGAGCCGGAGCTGGCCGCCGACCCGCTGCTGCCCGGGGTCGGCTGGAGCTGGCTGGTCGACGCGCTGGAGGCGACCGGCGCGGCCTACACCAACATCGGCGGTACGGTGACCCAGACCCTGTCAACCCGGTTCGGCGAGCTGGCCGGGCCGCCGACCGCCGCCGACATCGAGATCCGGGCGTCGTGGACCCCCCTCGACGACGATCTCGGCGCGCATCTCGACGGCTGGTGCGCCCTGCTGGCCTCCACGGCCGGGCTGCCGCCACCGGGCGTGACGGCCCTGCCGGAGCACCGCACGACCGTCCCGGCGTCGAGAGCCTGAGCCGACGCGCCGGCCGCGCTGCCTCGACACTCTGGCGCGGCCACGTACGGTAGGCGACGTGACCGACGAAGCCCCCCCAAGCCGTCGGGACGCGGAAGGACCTGACGAGCCGGCCGACGCACCCCAGGCCGTCCTGCTCACCGCCCCGCGCGACGGCACTCCGCGACCCGTGACCACGCCTGCTGAGCTGGCGGAGGTGGTCCGGCGGTTCGCGGCGGGGACAGGGCCGGTCGCGGTCGACGCCGAGCGCGCCTCGGGGTACCGGTACACGCATCGCGCCTACCTCGTACAACTGCGCCGGGCCGGCGCCGGCACCGTCCTGATCGACCCGGTCCCGCTGTCGGACCTGCGGGAGCTGGACGAGGCGATCGCCGCCCCGGAGTGGGTACTGCACGCGGCCAGCCAGGACCTGCCGTGCCTGGCCGAGCTCGGCCTCAAACCCCGACGGCTGTTCGACACCGAGCTGGCCGCGCGGCTGGCCGGCTTCGAACGGGTCGGCCTGGCGGCGCTGACCGAGTCGCTGCTCGGGTACGCCCTGGAAAAGCACCATTCGGCCGCCGACTGGTCGACCCGGCCGCTGCCCGCCTCGTGGCTGAGCTACGCCGCGCTCGACGTCGAGCTGTTGGTCGACCTGCGCGACATCCTGGCCGCGGAGTTGGACCAGCAGGGCAAGACGCAGTGGGCGGCGGAGGAGTTCGCCGCGCTGGTGGCGAGCGCCGGGGAGCCGCCCCGGTCGCGGCCGGATCCGTGGCGGCGCACGTCCGGGATCCACCGGGTCCGGGGTGCGCGGGCGCTGGCCCGGGTCCGGGCGCTCTGGTACGCCCGGGACGAGATCGCCGCGCGCCGGGACAGTACGCCTGGCCGGGTGCTGCCGGACGCCGCGATCGTCGCTGCCGCCGAGGCGGACCCGAAGGACGAGCGGTCCCTGGTGACGCTGCCCGGCTTCGGTGGACGGTCGGTGCGCCGGCTCGCCAACACCTGGCTGAACGCCCTCAACGCCGCCCGGGCGCTGGCCGACGACCAATTGCCGTCGACACCGCCGTCCGACGGTCCGCCGCCGCCGCACCGGTGGGCCGAGCGCGACCCGGAGGCGGCCGCTCGCCTGGCCCGGTGCCGCGAGCTGGTCACCGGCCTCGCCACGGCGCACCGGCTTCCCCCGGAAAACCTGATCACCCCCGACACGGTACGACGGCTGGCCTGGACCCCGCCCGAGCCGCTGGACGAAGAGACGGTACGCGAGGTGCTGGCCGGTTTCGGCGCCCGCCACTGGCAGATGGAGCTAACCGCGCCCGGCCTGACGGCGGCCCTCCACGACGGGTCCACGTCCTCGTCGATCTAGGACGAATGGTGGAACAAAAGGGGCAAACGAGGCACCACTCTTCCTAGATCGACGGAGAATGCGGTGTGGGTGGGACCACACGACCCACCCACTTACTGGCGAGTAACATCAGCGGAAAAGACCCCTGCGAGGAGGCTGTCCGTGCCCCGTACCGTCCGCGACGTCGTCTTCGTCGACGGCGTCCGCACCCCGTTCGGCAAGGCGGGAGGCATGTACGCGAACACCCGCGCCGACGATCTCGTCATCCGCTGCATCCGCGAGCTGCTGCGCCGCAACCCGCAACTGCCGCCCGAGCGGGTCGACGAGGTCGCCATCGCCGCGACCACCCAGATCGGCGACCAGGGCCTGACCATCGGCCGGACCGCCGCCCTGCTGGCCGGCCTGCCCAAGACCGTCCCCGGCTACGCCATCGACCGGATGTGCGCCGGCGCGATGACCGCCGTGACCACCGTCGCGGGCAGCATCGCCATCGGCGCGTACGACGTCGCCATCGCCGGTGGCGTCGAGCACATGGGCCGCCACCCGATGGGCGAGGGCGTCGACCCCAACCCGCGGATCCTCGCCGAGAAGCTGGTCGACCCGTCCGCGCTGGTCATGGGCTCGACCGCGGAGAACCTGCACGACCGGGTCCCGCACATCACCAAGGAGCGCACCGACGCGTTCGGGCTCGCCTCGCAGCAGAAGACCGCCAAGGCGTACGCCAACGGCAAGCTCCAGCACGACCTGGTCCCGGTGGCCCTGCGCGATCCGGAGACCGGCTGGGGCCTGGCCACCGCCGACGAGGCGCCGCGCGACACCAGCATGGAGAAGCTCGCGACGCTGAAGACGCCGTTCCGCCCGCACGGCCGGGTCACCGCGGGCAACGCCGCCGGCCTCAACGACGGCGCCACCGCCGCGATCATCGCCGCCGAGGACGTCGCCCGCGAGCTGGGCCTGCCGGTCGGCATGCGGCTGGTCTGCTACGGCTTCGTCGGCGTCGAGCCGGAGGTCATGGGCATCGGCCCGATCCCGTCGACCGAGAAGGCGCTGCGCCTCGCCGGCCTGACCATCGACGACATCGGCCTGTTCGAGCTCAACGAGGCGTTCGCCGTACAGGTGCTCGCCTTCCTCGACCACTTCGGCATCGCCGACGACGACCCGCGGGTCAACCCGTGGGGCGGCGCGATCGCGATCGGCCACCCGCTCGCCTCCTCGGGTGTCCGGCTGATGACCCAGCTCGCCCGGCAGTTCGCCGAGCACCCCGAGGTGCGCTACGGCCTGACCGCCATGTGCATCGGCATCGGCATGGGCGGCACGGTCATCTGGGAGAACCCGAACTGGGAAGGGAACAGCAAGTGAGCCGCAGCGTACCGTAACGAGGTCGTCACCCAGGCGCTGGTTCGTCAGGTGAACGTTCCCGGCCTGGACCGGCGAGGCCGCCCTCATCACCCTGGACAACGGCTTCGACCACACCAAGCCGAACACCTTCGGCCCGGAGCGGGCTGGCCAGCCTGGACGCCGCGATCACGGAGGCGGTCAGGCAGCAAGCCGCGCGTTCATCGCGGTCACCGGCAAGCCGTTCATCTTCTGCGTCGGCGCCGACCTCACCGGCCTCCCGCAGGCCCGCTCCGCGAGCAGGCGCCGTGCGAGATCGGCCGGCTCGGCCACCGGGTCTTCGCCCGGCTCAAGGACTCCAGCATCCCGACCTTCGCGTTCGTCAACGGCGCGGCGATGGGCGGCGGCCTGGAGTTGGCGCTGCACTGCCACTACCGGACGCTCTCCGGCGGCGCGGCCGCGCTCGCGCTGCCCGAGGTCTCGCTCGGCCTGGTCCCGGGCTGGGGCGGCACCCAGCTGCTGCCCAACCTGATCGGCATCGCCGCCGCCGCACAGGTGATCATCCAGAACCCGCTGATGCAGAACAAGATGCTCAAGCCGAAGCAGGCCTGCGAGCTGGGCATCGCCGACGCGCTGTTCGAGCCGGCCGACTTCCTGGAGCAGTCGCTGGAGTGGGCGGCCGGCGTGGTCCGCGGCGACGTCACCGTCGAGCGGCCCGAGGTCGACAAGGACATGTGGGACGGCGTGCTCTACTTCGCCCGGAAGACGCTCGACGAGCGGCTGCACGGCGCGCGTCCCGGCCGCGTACCAGGCGCTCGACCTGCTCGAGCCTGGCCAAGGACGCCGACCTTCGCAGCACGGCACCGCCGCCGAGGACGAGGCCCTCGCCGACCTGGTCATGAGCGAGGAGCTGCGCAGCGGCCTGTACGCCTTCGACCTGGTGCAGCGGCGGGCCAAGCGGCCGGCCGGCGCGCCGGACAAGGGCCTGGCCCGCCCGGTCACCAAGGTCGGCATCGTCGGCGCCGGCCTGATGGCTCGCAGCTCGCGCTGCTGTTCGCCCGCCGCCTGGAGGTGCCGGTCGTGCTGACCGACCTCGACCAGGAGCGGGTCGACAAGGGCGTCGGCTACGTCCACGCCGAGATCGACAAGCTGCTGTCGCAAGGGCCGGATGGACGCCGGCACGGCGGCCAAGCTGACGGGCCTGGTCACCGGCTCGGTCGACAAGGCCGCGTTCGCCGACGCCGACTTCGTCATCGAGGCGGTCTTCGAGGACCTGGCGTCAAGAAGCAGGTCTGGGCCGAGGTGGAGAAGATCGTCACGCCGGAGGCGGTCCTCGCCACCAACACCTCCTCGCTGTCGGTCACCGAGATGGCCGCCGACCTGGAGCACCCCGAGCGGGTGGTCGGCTTCCACTTCTTCAACCCGGTCGCGGTGCTGCCGCTGCTGGAGATCGTCCGCGGCGAGCAGACCGACGACGCCGACGCTGGCCACCGCGTTCGCGGTCGGCAAGCAGCTGAAGAAGTCCTGCGTGCTGGTGAAGGACGCCCCGGCGTTCGTGGTCAACCGGCTGCTCACCCGCTTCCTGGGCGAGATCTTCGCCGCCGTCGACGCGGGCACCCCGCTGGACGTGGCCGACAGCGCGCTCGACCCGCTGGGCCTGCCGATGCGCCCGCTCGCCCTGCTCCAGCTGGTCGGCCCGGCGGTCGCGTACCACGTCGGCGGGACCCTGCACGCGCGCGTTCCCGGACCGGTTCGCGGTCAGCGAGAACCTCAAGCCGGATCGTCGACGCGGGCCAGCCGGACTCCTCGACGTCGACGACGAGGTCAACCCGGAGGTGGCCGAGCTGCTCGTGGTCGGCGACGCAGCCGCTGACCGCCGAGCAGGTCCGGCGAACGCGCTGGACGCGCTGGCCGCAGGAGATCCGGCTGATGCTCGACGAGGGCGTCGTCGCCGAGGCGCAGGACATCGACCTGTGCATGATCCTCGGCGCCGGCTGGCCGTTCCACCTGGGCGGCATCACGCCGTACCTGGACCGCACCGGCACCTCCGAGCGGGTCACCGGCCGGCGGTTCCTGCCGCAGGGCGTGGCCAGCCTCCCGTAGCGGGGCTTGATCGGCACAACTTCCCGGAAACAGTGGCCTCAAGGGGTACCGGAGGCCACAACTTGCCGGAAGTTGTGCCGATCTTCCATGGCAGGTAAACACTTCGACGCAATCGGCGACACGCCGGGGGAAACCACTGGCGTGTCGCCGACTCGTCAACAGGATGGACGAATGTCTCTGCCACAGCTCCGCCGAGTCCGTTGGGCGGTCCGTGCCACGCTCCTCCTGGGCGTGGCGGCGTCGGTCGCGGCGAACATCCTGCACGCCGAGCCCAACCCGGTCAGCCAGGTCATCGCCGCGTGGCCACCCTTGGCGCTCCTGCTCACCGTCGAGCTGATCTCCCGGGTACCGGTGCACCGGCGTTCCCTGGCGATCGTCCGGCTCGCCGCGACCACGACGATCGCCGGCATCGCCGCCTGGGTGTCGTACTGGCACATGGCCGGCGTCGCGGCGCGGTACGGGGAAACGGGTGCCTCGCCGTACCTGCTACCGCTGTCGGTCGACGGCCTGGTGATCGTGGCCAGTGTGAGCCTGGTGGAGTTGGCCGGCCGGATCCGGTTGGCGGAGACCGCGGAGGCCGACGCGGCAACGGCGATGGCGGCCGCGGCAGCCCAGGCGGCAGAGGCGCTCGCCACCAAAGCCGCCGAACAGGCAGCGGAACGAGCAGCGGAACGGGCTGCGGCCGGGCAGGCCACGGCGGTCCCGACATCGGCCCAGACCCTTGGCGCCAACGGTGCCACCGTCGTCACCGTCGCCGATCCGGTCACCGCGAACGAAACCGTCGCGAACGAAACCGCCGCGAAGCCCAGGCGCTCCCAGCCGCGCCGCACGAACCCGTCCCGGGACGAGAAACCGGCCACGCCCAAGGCGACCGGGGCCGCACCGGGGAAGACGACGGCACGTGGCACCGCGACCGTACGACCGCGGCGGCCGGTCGCCGAGACCGCGAAACTGGCGGCGCAGATGGAGGCGGAGAAGCCGGACATGACGCCGGACGACATCGCCGCCGTCCTCGGCATCACGACCCAGCGCCTGCGCCGGATCAAACGCGAGGTCGGCCCCGAACTCGAACCCGTCGGCTAGCCCGCTTGATCGGCACAACTTCCGGCAAGTTGTGGTCTCTCGTACCCCTTGAGGCCACTATTTCCGGGAAGTTGTGCCGATCACGCGGGGACTGTCGCGGAACCGGTCAACACCGGCGTGGTGGCGGCGGCCGGCAGCCGTACCGTCACCTCGAGGCCGCCACTATCCAGGGCGACCGCGGCTACGGTGCCGCCGTGCGCGTCGCACACCGCCCGCACGATCGACAGGCCCAGCCCGGAGCCGCGCACCCCGGTGCGTTCCCGGCCGCCCCGGCGGAACGGCTCGAACAGCCCCGGCACGTCGATGGCGTCCACCTCGAACCCGGTGTTGCCCACCACCAGCCACGCGTGCGCCACGTCGCTCCCGGTGCGTACCCAGATCCGCCCACCGAGGTGGTTGTACCGGACCGCGTTCTCGATCAGGTTGCCACCGAGCCGGTCGAGCAGGCCCGGATCGCCGACCACCGGCGCCGGGGCGAGTTCCGTGATCACGTCGAGGCTCAGCCGGGACGCCTCCTGGCGTACCGAAGCCAGCGCCGCCGACGCCCCCGCGGACAGGTCGGCCGGCACCTTGCGGGCCAACCGCCGGCCGGCCTGCGCCTCGGTACGCGCGAGCAGCAGCAACGAGTCGACCAGCGCGTTGGCCCGGATCGAGGCGTCCCGGACAACCGTCGCCATCCGCCGGAACTCGGCAACGTCCGCGTCCCGGTCGGACAGCGTGACGTCGATCTCGGTACGCATGACCGCCAGCGGGGTACGCAGCTCGTGCGACGCGTTGGCCACAAAGCGTTTCTGGCTCTCGAACGCGGTGCCGATCCGGTCGAGCATGGCGTCGAACGTGGCCGCCAACTCGGCGACCTCGTCGTCAGCCCCGTCGTACCGGATCCGCTGGTCGAGCGTCTCCCCCGACAGCCGGCGCGCGGCGGCGGTCACCGCGTGCAGCGGCCGCAGCGCGCGCCCGGCCACCAGGTACGCGCCGATCACCCCGGCGGCTCCGATCGCGAGCAGCGCGCCCATCCCCTTGACGAGCAGGTCCCGCTCGGCGGCCCGCATCACGTACTCCTGCCAGGCGCGCGCGTCGACAGTTCGCCCGTTGGCCAGCTCGACCTGGGTGCCGGCGCGCAGCTGGTCGGACGGGCGGAGGGCGGAGCTGACCACGGTCCACGACAGCAGCACCAGGATCGCCCCGGCGCCGATCAGCAGGATCCCGTTGAGCAGGGTCAACCGGAGCCGTAGCGTAGGCCGCGGGCGGCGGTGCACGTGGCCACCGTAAACCGTCATAACGCCTCACTCCGGATCCGGTACCCGGCGCCGACAACGGTCTCGATCAGCGCCGGATCTCCAAGCTTTTTGCGCAGCGTCATCATCGTCACACGTACCGTCGTCGTGAAGGGGTCAGCGTTGGCGTCCCAGACCCGTTCCAGCAGCTCCTCGCTGGACACCACGCCACCGTCCGCCTTGAGCAGCTCCTCCAGCACCCCGAACTCCTTGCGGGTCAGGTCGAGCGGCTTGCCGGCCCGGGTCACCACGTGCCGGGCCTGGTCGAGCACCAGGTCGGCGACGACGAGCACGGGCGGCGTGACCGGCGTCGCGCGCCGGCCCAGCGCGCGGACCCGCGCCACCAGCTCGGTGAAGTCGAACGGCTTCGGCAGATAGTCGTCGGCGCCCAGTTGCAGGCCCTCGACCCGCTCGGCGACGCTGCCGCTCGCGGTCAGCATCAGTACCCGGGTCAGCGCCCCGGACGAGACCAGCGCGGCGCAGATCTCGTCGCCGTGCATGCCGGGCAGGTCCCGGTCGAGCACCACCACGTCGTACCGGGTGACGAACGCCATCTCGTGCCCCACGGAGCCGTCGTACGCGACGTCGACGGCCATCCCCTCGCGCCGCAGACCGCGCGCGATCGCGTCGGCGAGGTTGCTCTCGTCCTCGATCACGAGTACCCGCACCGGGCCGTCTCCTCCCACGCCGCCCAGCAGAACCCGCCGGACGTGAAACCAGTGTGAGCAACGCTAGTACCGCCACGCTCGGTACCGTTCCGGCTCGCCACGGCACACCACATACGCAACATTGGCCCAGCACTGCCCGGTCGCGGGCAGCTCGGCCAGCCGCCGCGCGGTCAGCCGTGTCGTGTCGAGTACGCCGACGACCAGGCCGTTGCCGGTGTCGGCGAGCACCGGCACCCGGTACCCGGGCGGCGGGACGATCGGCCGCCAGTTCTCCCACCGCAGCACTTCCCGGCCGCTGGCCTCGTCGATCACCGCGACCCCTCGGCCGCCGTCCCGGCTGACCGACCAGGCCGCGAACGCGCGACCTTGGCCCGCCGACCAGAGCTGGCCCCAACTCGCCCGCCACCGGATGCCTCCGGTCGCGGGGTCGAACGCGAACGACTGGGCGCCGTCGGAGGTACAGAGGACGGTGCCGCACCACCAGGTGAGTCCGTTGATCCCGAGGCCGTCGGTCGACCAGCGCAGGCTCAGCGGCTCGCCGGCGTACCCGGTCAGCTGCCGCCGGCTTCCCCAGAAGCTCACCCGCAACACCTGGTCGCCGGCGAGCACCAGTTCCTCGAACTGCGGGCCGGTGGTCACCGGCGACACCGGCGTGATGGCCGGGTCCGCCCCGGGCCGGGAACCGACCGGCAGGGCGAGCTGCCGGACGCGGTCCGAGGCGAAGTCGAACAGCCTGCCGCCGGCCGAACTGTCGCGTACGAACAGCCCGATGACCCGGTCGGCCGGCCGCTGCGCGGAGTACACCGGGCCGACCGATCCGCCGCCGCTGAACCGGACCGGCCCGGCGCCGCTGGCCGCCCCGACCATGGTCACCGCGAACCGGCTGCCGCCCTCGGTCGGCACCTGGGACATGAGCGCAATCCGGTCACCGGATCGGGACCACCACACCGGGGTACCGGTGCGCTGCCAGCGGATCCGGCCGGTGCCCGGGTCGACCGCGACGGTCTGGGCCTGCTCCAGCGAGGTCAGTAGCAGGTCGCCGCCGACGCCGGAGAGGCTGGTCTGGGTGAACCTCGGCACGGCCGTGGTCCACCGGCGCCGCCCGGTGCGCAGCGAGTACGCCGTGAGCCGGGCGCCCTCGGCCTCGGTGGCGTACAGCGTGTTCCCGATCACCTGGACCGGCGTGCCGGCGGCCGCGAACATGACCGGCGGATCCGCGACCGCCGTGTCTGCCGTCAGCAGCGTGCCGGCGACCACGGCCGTGACCAGCGCGGCGATCCGCCGCCAGGCCGGGCTGATGGGCCGGGCGGACACCGCGTCCGGGCGGATCGACGGCAGCAGATCCAGGTCGATCAGTCCCGCCTCGGCGGCGTTGGACCGGACCTCCCGGTGCGTGTCGGTCAGGTGCCAGCGATTCGCCATGCCCGTACCGCTCCGTCGAGTCGGCGGCAGGCCAGGTAGTCGCCCTGGCCGACGCACGAGTAGTAGAGGCCGGGCACCGAGCCGGCCCGGGTCAGGCGCGCCGCGCGCAGGTCGAGCCGCGCGAACCAGGTGCGGTTGCGGGCGGCGAAGCCGAGGACGGGGGTACCGGCATAGCCGCGCGAGCCGGCGAACACCGGCCACCCGGCCAGATCGGCGAGGAGCTTCCCGGTACGCAGGTCCCGGATGGTCAACCCGGCCGGCGCGGTCGGATCGCCGCTGGTCTGGGCCGCGAGCAGCACCCGGTCGCCATCGATGGCGAGCACGGACTGCGCGGTCCGCCACCGCTCCGCGCCGTCACGCGGGTCCAGCAGGACGGTCCCGGTCGGCGCGTACAGGCAGATCATCGCCCCGCAGCCGGACACGACCACGTAGTTGCCGGCCTGCGGGTCGGCCGGTCCCACCGCGGCCTGTACGGTCCACTGGCGGCGCAGGGTGACCAGATCGTACGCGGTGATCTCGACCAGTCCGGGCCGCTCGCCGGCTCCGGGTTGCTCGCTGGCAGCGTCGATCGGTCGCATCACCATCGCCGCGCCGCCGGCGACGGCCAGTTGCGGGTTGGCGATCTCGTCGAAGGTACCGGTGGTGGTGCCGGCCGGCTTCGCGGAGACCGCCAGTTCCGGCAGCGTGATCCGGCCCGTCACCTCCCCGGTCACCAGGTTCCGGCTGATCGTGGTGCCGTCGGTGGCGACCAGCACGACGCGCCGGGCGGTGCCGTCGTAGGCGTCGAACGCGGTCCGTGGCAGCGCCGGCACCTCGGTCGACCAGCGCACCTCTCCGGTACGGGTGTCGATCGCGTCCCAGTACACGGGTAGCTCGTCGCTCGGCGGGTACGCGCCGCCGCAGCCGTACGTCGGTCCGGGCCGGCTCAGCACGATCAGGCGCCCGTCGGCGATCGACTGCTCGGGTACCCCCGGCCGGCGCCACGCCTCCTGACCGGTCCGGGTGTCCAGTGCGACGGTCGTCACCGGGCGGCTCGCGGAGCACGGGTCGGGCACGAGGAGGGTCCGCGTGCCGACCTGGGTGACGTCCTCGTACACCGCGCCGACCGGTGCGCTCTTCTGCCAGAGCAGGTGCCCGTCGCGCAGCCCGTACGCGGAGACCCGGTTCGGCGGGTACGACCCGTCGAAGACGTACAGCACGTCGCCGGCCACCTGGAAGTCGCCGCGCGCGGTCGGCACCGTCAGCGCGACCTGCGGGGTCACCGCCGCCGAGTCGGCGAACAGGCAGGTCAGGGCCAGGATCACGACGACCGCGAGGGCCAGCGCGCGGGGCGTCCGGACCGGCCCAGGGTCCGGTGCATCCGGGCGGTCCGCAGTCAGTTCACCGAGATCGATGACCTGCCGGGCGGGCGCCCATCCGACGGGCTGGGCCATGCCGCAATTGTGCCCTCACGTCAGGAAAAGCGCTCAGGCGACCGGCGCACGCCAGACCTGTACCGATCCGTCGATCCGCCGGCAGCCCAGATACCCGTACGAGTAGATGCACGAACTGTACGTGCCGGGCGCTGATCCCACGGTCGCCGCCCAGCCGTGGCCCAGGTCGAGCGGTGCCAGCCAGGTCCGGTCGCCGATGGTCCGGCCGAGTACCGGAGCCCCCTCGCTGCGGCCGTCATTGAGCACCCGCCAACCGGGCAGGTCGTGGCGCGGCTGACCGGTCCGCACGTCGCGTACCGTCAGTCCGCCGAGCGGGACCTCGCCGCCGGTCGCGTCCGGGTCAGCCAGCAGTGCCCGGGCATCCTGGACGGCCACCAGCGACAGTCCGGTGCGCCACCGCTCGTCCCCGGTATCCGGATCCAGGAACACCGTCCGTTGCGGTCCGCCCAGGCACAGCATGGGCCCGCAGTCCGACAGGACCACCGCGTTGACGCCCGGGCGGGTGGCGGCCGGCCCGGCATCGGCCCGCGCGCTCCACCGCCGGGCGAGGGTAACCGCGTCGTAGGCGGTGATCTCGACCAGAACCGCCGCGGGTCCCGTGGTCTTCGCGCGCTCAAATACGAGCGCCTGATCGCCGATGACGGTGAGCGTCGCCGCGGCGGCCGCGCCGATGACGGGCTGGGCCGGCACCGCGAGTTCCGGCCGGCCGATCCGGCCGGTGACCACGCCGGTACGCAGGTCGGTGCTGGTTACCGTGCCGTCCCGGGCGACGGACACGCCACGCCGGGACGCCGTCCCCTCGTCCGAGTCGAACGAGATCCGGGCGCGTGGCGGGGTCTCGGCCGACCAGGCGACCGCGCCCGTACGGGCATCGACGCCGTCCCAGTAGCCGCCGGACGGGTTGCCGCTCGGGTACCCGGTGGCGCACGTTGACGTCCGCCCGGCCCGGCTCATCACCACCAGGTGTGCGCCGGTGACGACCCGCTCGGGTACACCCGGTCGCCGCCACACCTCGCGCCCGGTCACGGTGTCGACCGCCACCGTCGTGACCGGCAGCGTCGTCAGGCACGGATTGGGCACGAGCAGGGTGCGATCACCGACCCGGTACACCCGGCTGTACGCGGTGTTCCCGGGTGACTCCCGCTGCCACATCTGCCGGCCGTCGCGCAGGCCGTACGCGACGACCTGGTTCGGGATGGACGGCCCGCGGAGGACGTACAGGACGTCGCCGGTCAGGTCGAACTCGCTGTGTTCGGCCGGCACGACGATCACGTCACGCAAGGGCACGCGGGGCGTGTCGCCGACGACGACTACGGCCAGCAGCGCGGCGAACAGCACCACGAGTCCCCGCCAGGCCCGTGGCGGCCCGTCGTCGGCCTCCCGGAGCCGTTCGGACGGGGACTGCACCACGATCTCACCGAGATCGATCACGATCTCAGCCGGCGCGGCGAGCCGTCTCATGTGGTAAGTGTGCACTGAGCCAGCCGGCGCTCGCTCCGCTCGCGCGGGCCGGCGGTGCTAGCGGCTGCGGCGGCGTCCGTTCGGCACCACCGGCGGACGGACCTCCGCGGGCTCCGGCAGGCCGCTCACCCACTCGGTCACCTGGCGGGCCACGTCCTGCGCGGTGAGCCCGAGCGCCGCGAGCACCTCGCCGCGGCTGCCGTGCCGGTGCCAGTCCGGCGCGATGCCGACGTCCCGTAGCGGTACCCACACGTCCGCGTCGCGCAGCGCCTTGGCGATCGCGTCGCCGACGCCGCCGGTGCGGACGCCGTCTTCCACGGTCACCACCAGCCGGTGCTCGCGCGCCATCGCGACCAGTTCGACCGGCACCGGCCGCACCCAGCGCGGGTCGACGACGGTCACCCCGTACCCCTGCTCGGCCAGCCGTGCCGCCACCTCGACCCCGAGGTGGCCGAACGCGCCGACCGCGACCAGCAGCACGTCGCGGCGGTCGGCGGCGTGCAGCACGTCCACCCCGCCGACGCGGTCCACGGCCGGCAGGTCGGCCGCGACGGTACCGGTCGGGAAGCGCACGATGGTCGGGCCGTCCTCGATCGCGACCGCCTCGCGCAGTTCCTCGCGCAGCGTCACGGCGTCGCGCGGGGCAGCGATGCGCAGGCCGGGCACGACGCCGAAGACCGACATGTCCCACATGCCGTAATGGCTCGGACCGTCCGGCCCGGTGATGCCAGCCCGGTCGAGCACGATCGTGACCGGCAGCTTGTGCATCGCCACGTCGAGGAGCACCTGGTCGAAGGCCCGGTTGAGGAACGTCGCGTACACCGCGACCACCGGATGCAGGCCGCCGATCGCGAGACCCGCGGCCGAGGTGACCGCGTGCTGCTCGGCGATGCCCACGTCGTACGCCCGCTCCGGGTACTTCCGGGCCAGCTTCGCGATGCCGGTCGGCTCGGCCATCGCGGCGGTGATGCCGACCACGTCGGCCCGCTCGTCCGCGATCGCGACCAACTCGTCGGCGAATACGCTGGTCCACTTCACCGATGCCGCGGCGGTCGGCTTGCCGGTCTCCGGGTCGAACGCGGGCGGCCCGTGCAGGCAGTCCGCCTCGTCCTCCTCGGCCGGCCGGTACCCGTACCCCTTGCGGGTCACCGCGTGCACGATCACCGGGCCGCCGAAACCGCGCGCCCGGCGCAGCGCCGACTCGACCGCCGCCCGGTCGTGCCCGTCGACCGGCCCGACGTACTTGATCCCCAGGTCCTCGAACATCGCCTGCGGCGCGACCGCGTCCTTCATGCCCTTCTTGACCGCGTGCAGCACCTCGTAAAGGGGGCCGCCGACCAGCGGAGTGTGGCCCAGCGCCTCCTTGACGAGATCAAGAACTTTCTCGTACCCGGGATTGAGCCGCAACGTCGCCAGATGGTCGGCCAGCCCCCCGATCGTCGGGGCGTACGACCGGCCGTTGTCGTTGACGACGATCACCAGCGGGTTCTTGGCGGCGGCGATGTTGTTGAGCGCCTCCCAGCACATGCCCCCGGTCAGCGCGCCGTCCCCGACCACGGCGACGACGTGCCGCTTCTCGCCGCGCAAGGCGTACGCCTTGGCCAGCCCGTCCGCGTACGACAGCGCGGTGGAGGCGTGCGAGTTCTCGATGATGTCGTGCTCGCTCTCGCCTCCGTTGGGATACCCCGAGAGACCACCGCTCTGCCGCAGCAGGTCGAACCCGTCCTGCCGGCCGGTCACGATCTTGTGCACGTACGCCTGGTGCCCGGTGTCGAACAGGATCCGGTCCTTCGGCGAGTCGAAGACCCGGTGCAGGGCCAGCGTCACCTCCACGATGCCCAGGTTGGGCCCGAGGTGGCCGCCGGTACGCGAGACCTTCGCGACCAGGAAGTCACGGATCTCCGCGGCGAGGACGGTGAGCTGCTCCTCGGTCAACCCCTTGAGGTCCTGCGGAGCACGGATGGTGCCAATCAGACCGGCTGACGGGGAATCGCTCATGACGCGCCAGTCTATCCGTGGCTCGCTCGCCCGCATCCGGGCCACACAGATCCCTCACAATCGCTTGATCGGCACAACTTCCCGGAAGTCGTGGCCTCGGCCCTACCCTGAGACCACGACTTCCCCGAAGTTGTGCCGATCAAGCGCTCAGGACTTCACCGAGCCCGCCATCAGGCCGCCGATGAACCAGCGCCCCAGCACGATGTACACGAGCAGCGTCGGCAGCGACGCGATCAGCGCGCCCGCCATCGATGCCGCGTAGTCCGGCGACTGGGCGCCGGCCAGCGCGTTGAGCGCGATCGTGATCGGGCCGTTGCTGGTGTTCGACAGGAAAATCGCGAACAGGTAGTCGTTCCAGGCCGAGGTGAACTGCCAGATGATCGTCACCACGAACCCGGGAATCGAGATCGGCAGGATCAGCCACGCGAACGTCCGCAGCAGCCCGGCACCGTCGACCCGGCCCGCCTCGATCAGTTCCACCGGAACCGTGGTGGCGTAGTAGTTGCGGAAGATCAGGGTACAGATCGGAATGCCGTAGATGCAGTGCACGAGGATCAGCGTCGGGATGCCCGGCGGGATGCCGATGGTGGTGACGATCTCCCGCAGCGGGATCATCACGGCCTGGTACGGGATGAACATGCCGAACAGGATCAGCGTGAAGACCACGTCCGCGCCCGGGAAGCGCCAGCGCGACAGCACGAACCCGTTGGCCGAGCCGATCAGCGAGGAGATCAGCGCGACCGGAATGGCCAGTTCGAAGGTACGCAGGAACGACGGCCCGAGCGCCGTCCAGGCCTTGTCCCACGAGGCGAGCGTCCACGTCGTCGGGAGGCTCCACTGCCCGTTGACGCCGATCTCCCGGCCGGACTTGAAGCTGGTCACGATCAGCACGTACGCCGGCATCAGGACGATGGCCAGGAAGAGCAGGAGCAGCACGTAGGTGACGGCCCGGCCGGCCGGCGAGCGGCGGTTGATACCCGAGCGACGCTTGCGCAGCGTGGTCAACTGGCCGGAAACGGCGGCGGGAGGCGGCGGCGTGACGGTGCTAGTGGACGTCATGAGCGGCGCTCCACCCTGTTGTTGTAGACGAGATAGGGCACGATCACGATGGCCACCAGGAGCAGCAGCACGATCGAGATGGCCGCGGCCTTGGCGTAGTCACTGGTCAGCAGCGTCTGCCAGACGTACACGGCGGGCACCTCGGTGATCCACTGCGCGCCCGACACCGACATGATCAGGTCGAACATCTTCATCGACATGTGCCCGAGGATGATCAGAACCGACAGCGCCGTGGGCGTGAGCTGCGGGAAGAGCACGTGCCGGTACAGCTGGTACGTGGTCGCGCCGTCCATCTGGGCCGCCTCGCGAAGCTCCGCCGGGATGCCCCGGAAGCCGGCCAGGAACAGTGCCATCACATACCCGGAGAGCTGCCAGATGGCCGGCAGCGCCATGGCGGCCATGCCCCAGTGGGGGTTGGTCCACCAGGAGTTCTCCAGGAAGCCCAGGTGCAGGTCACCGAAGATCTTGTTGATGCCGCCCGCCTGGTCGCCGGTGCCGGAGTTCATCAGCCACCGCCACACCACGCCGGAGGCGATGAACGAGACCGCCATCGGGAACAGGTAGATGGCGCGGAACACGCCCTCGCCGCTGACGCCGCGCTCCAGCAGCAGCGCCCAGACCAGGCCCATCAGGAGCGCACCGACCATGAACACCACGGTGAAGATCAGCAGGTTCTTCAGCGAGTGCGTGAACCGGTCGTTGATGTCGTTGGTGAACAGGTCGACGAAGTTCTTCAGGCCCACGAAGCCCTTGGACTGAAGAGCGGTGTGCTGGTCAGACACCGAGAGCTTGGTCGTCCAGGCGATCAGCCCGTAGACGAAGATCGCGAGCAGGATCAGCGACGGCGAGAGCAGGAGCAGGCCCGGCCCCCAGTGTCGCAGCCTGCCATGCGTCGATCGGCCGCGGCGCGGGGCCCGGGTGGGCGTCAGGGTGGCCGGAGCGGCTGTCACCGGTACCTCCGTGAGGGGTCTCGAACGCTGGTCGCGGTGGAGCGGGCGCCGTTGCCCGCTCCACCGCCGTATCCGGAACTACTTCTTCGCGTACTGCTTGGCAGCCGCGTCGAGCGCCTTCTGGAGACTCGCCACGTCACCGTCGCTGGAGAACTTGCCCTGGGCCGAGCTGACCGCGCCCTGCCAGCCCTGCGAGCAGGCCGAGCCGTGCGGGCAGGACGGAACCGGGGTATCGGTCTTCCAGTCGGCCATGGCCGACTGCTGGTACGTCGGGTAGTCGCTCGCGCTCGCGTCGGTACGGGCCGGGATGGAGCCCTTCTTGGTGTTGAACGCCTTCTGCCCGGCCGCGCTGCCGACCGTCTTCAGCCAGCACTTGGTGCCGTCCGGGTTCTTCGCACCCTTGGGCAGCACGAACGAGTCCGCGAGCCACTGGTACGCGGTGCCGTTGCCGGGGAACGGGGCGTACCCGTAGTCCTTGAAGCCCTTGGCATCGAGGTCGGCCGCCTCCCAGTCACCCATCAGCTGGAAGCCCGCCTTGCCCTCCATGATCAGCTTCTCGGCGTCGGTCCAGTCGAAGGTGTCCCGGTCCTTGTTGGTGTACGAGAGCAGCTTCTTGTAGTCGTTGATGCCCTGCGTCACGTCGGCGCCGGTCCAGCTGGTCTTGCCGTTCCACAGGCCGTTGAACTTGTCGGCACCCAGGTCGCTGATCAGGACCGCCTCGAAGAGCATCTGCTGGGTCCAGTCCTTGCCGAGCGCCAGCGGCGTCTGCACGCCCTTGGCCTTCAGCGCGTCCAGCGCGGTGAAGAAGTCCGGCAGGGTCTTCGGGATGTCGGTGATGCCCGCGCCGGAGAGGACCGTCTTGTTGGTCCACAGCACGTTCGCGCGGTGGATGTTCGCCGGCACCGAGTAGATCTTGCCGTCGACTGTCAGGCTGTCGATCAGGCCCTTGGGGAAGGCCGAGTTGAGGCCCCAGTCCTTGTACTCGGAGCTGAGGTCCTCGACCTGACCGGCGTTGATGTAGTCGGTCAGCTCCGCGCCGGCGTGCGCCTGGAACGTGTCTGGCGGCTGGCCCTGCTGGAGCCGGGACGCCAGCACCTGCTTGGCGTTGGAGCCCGCGCCGCCGGCCACCGCGCCGTTGACGAACTTGTACTGCGAGCAGTCGGTGTTGAACTGGCTCACCAGGCCGTCGAGGCCGGCCTTCTCACCGCCGTCGGCCCACCAGGTGAAGACCTCGACGTCCTTGCTGTTCGACTTGCTGCTACCACCGCTATTGCCACACGCACTCGCCAGAAGCGCGACGGCGATCCCGGCGGCGGCGACGGCCGCTCGTTTGGAGAAGCGCATCAATCCTCCATCTGTCACGATGTCGTTACGTTGTTTGGGGTCGCCCGAAGCCTGGTCCGGCGACCGCGCGCGGTCGACGAGTGTTTCGACGGCCGTCGAGGTCGCGGGCGGGGCGTCGAGACACCGGATGTCCGAATCACGTGTGTCCTGCATGGCTCTGTCGTCCTGCCGGCAGCTTCTACGGCGCTGAGGGTTTTGTCAATAACTGCAAATGACCTCGTGACCTCGCCGCAACATTCCGGTTCCCCGACCCATACTCATCCCCCTAAGCGGGACAAAATAGGTTGCGGTATGAGCAAGACTTGACAGAACTCGATCGACGGCTAGACGATTCCGCGGTGACTGCGGAACGCGTGGACGCGAGCGCCCTCTGGAGGGGGACGCTCGCCGGAAACGCGCGCCGCGTCGCGGAAATTCTTCGCGCGTACGGGCCGCGCACCCGCTCCGAGCTGGTCACCCTCACCGGCCTCTCCCGGCCGACGGTCACCGCCGGCCTCGCCGACCTGACCGGTGCCGGCCTGGTGAGCGAGCAGGTTGCCGCGGCGATCAGACCGGCGGGCGGCCGCCCCGCCTCGGTCGTCCGGCTCACCCGGACGGCCGGCCTCGCGCTCGGCATCGACATCGGTCGCCGGCACATCCGGGTCGCCGTCGCCGACCTCGGCCACGAGATCCTCGCCGAGCGCGCCACCCGGCTCACCCAGGACGCCGACGACCACCCGACCGAGGTGCTCGGGCTCGCCGTGGATCTGGTCGACAACACGCTCGACACCAGCGCGGCCGGCCGGCACGACGTGATCGGCGTGGGCTTGGGCATCCCGGCGCCGATGACCCGCGACGGTCTGGTCGGCTCCCCCGCGCTGCTGCCCGCCTGGGCCGATCTCGCGCCGGCCGAGGAGCTCGCGCACCGCCTCAATCTGCCGGTACGCGTGGAGAACGACGCCAATCTCGGTGCGCTCGCCGAGTACGTGTGGGGGGCCGGCCGCGGCTGCTCCGACCTCGTCTACGTCAAGCTCGCCACCGGTATCGGCGCCGGCATCGTCCTCGACGGCCGCCTCTACCGGGGCGCCGACGGCACTGCCGGCGAGCTGGGCCACGTCACGCTCGACGCCCGCGGCCCGGTCTGCCGCTGCGGCAACCGGGGCTGCCTGGAGCTGGCCGCCGGCGGCCGTGCCCTGCTGGAGAACGCGCGGCTGACCAAGCCCGACATCGCCGACCTCGACGCGCTGGTACGGCTCGCCGCCGAGGGCGACCCGGGCTGCCGCCGGTTGCTCATCGACGCCGGCACCCAGCTCGGCTTCGCCCTCGGCGGCCTGGTCAACCTGCTCAACCCGGCCCGCATCGTGCTCGGCGGCGAGCTGGGCGGAGCCGCGAAGCTGCTGCGCGAGCCGCTGCTGCGTGGCCTGTCCGACACCGCGATGGCCGCACCGGTACGCGCCGTGCAGGTCGTCTCCGCCCAGCTCGACCTGCGGGCGGCAGCGCTGGGCGGAGTGGCCCTCGCCCTCGGCGTCGACGCCGCCGCCGCACCCTAATTGGCACAACTTCCCGGAAGTTGTTGCCTCCGACACCCGCTGAGGCCCCAACTTCCGGAAAGTTGTGCCCGCGCCTATCGCTTCTCGAACTCCAGGTCCCACCAGACCGGGCAGGTCTCGGCCGAGTTGACGACGTTTCCGGCCGTATCGGTGTCCACATCGCCGGAGTCGCGCTTGACCCGACCGACGCCGATCTTCGTGGTCCCGTCGGGCAGGAACAGCGCTACCCGGTCGCCACCCGCGAACACCGTGACCGTCTGCACGTTCCACGCCCCGCCGTTGGGTTTGGTGGCCACCCGGAGCAGGACGCCGGCGGTCGGGGTGAAGTCCGCGCCGAAGCCGTCCGGGGTGTAGATGATCTCGCGGAGGTCCTCGGTGCCCGAGATGCCCGCCACCGCCTGGTCCACCAACCACAGCGTCAGCGGCCGCCACCAACTCCTGCCGGCGAAGTCGACGGCCGACGCCGCGTCGGTGGGGTTGGCGTCGCGGGCCGACTCCACGACCGAGTAGTCGTAACCGAGCCGCCGCCGGGTGGCCAGGTCATCCCGGCCCACGTGGTATCCGCCGGTGGCGACATGCGCGGCGTCACCGACGATGCCCAGCGACTCCCAGGGCGCGCCTTGATTCAGGTAACGGGCGACCGCGAGAAGGTCGTTGGGTGCATAGGTCACTAAGCCGTGAACCTAATCGCGCCGCTCGACATTGCACCTGGACAGCGCGCCGATTCAGCCAATCGGATGGTCCATTATGGACAGTACACACACGACGCCGGGGCGGTTACGCCGGCAGGAGACCGTGGACTGCCAGTCGGTCGGCAGCCAGCCGTACGTGGCGATCGGTGAAGAGGCGCGCTTTACGCAGGCTCCAGGCGGCAACCCGCTCAACGAGGACCGACCGATCCGCGGTCCGCGGCTGCTGGATCGCTGCGAAGTGGACGGTCGCCAGGAGTTCCAGACTGTACGGGGTTTCGAAGCCGTCGACCAGATCGAGCAGGGTATCGAGACGGGCAAGCTCGGCTGGAAACTGTCGTAGTACTTCGGTGGCCTCGTCGACGCTGCCGGGTGTGGTTTTGATAGGGGCGAACTCCGTTACCGGCGCCGACCGGTCGCCGACGCCGGTCAGATAGTGGCCCTCCATGTCGTCCAGCACGTGGCCCAGATCGGCCGCGTATGGGCCGTAGCGACCTCTGGTGAATTCCAGCCGCAGCGGCGCACCGAGTGTCTGGAGGAGGTAGGCAAGCTTCTGGATCTCCAACTCGCTGACTCCGTCGCGAACCCAGCGGGTACCAGTAGGCCGACCAGCTCGACGTGGTGGGTCATCGGGAACGCGTCGTAACCACGCAGCTCGGCCAGCCGCCAGCCGAGCGACCGGAACGTCGCCACGTCCCGGGCGAACGCGGCCGGATCGCAGGCGACGTACGCGACCGCACGGGGGTTACGCCCGACGATCGCGGTCACCACGTCCGGTCCGGCGCCGGCCCGGGGAGGGTCGAGAACCACGATGTCGACGGTTCGCCAGCGCGGATTGGCCAGCACGGTCGCCACGTCACCGGCGGCCACCCGTACCTGCGGCAGGTCGGCGAGGTTGCGCCGGGCGGCGGTGACCCCGCGAGGATCCGACTCGACGATCGTCACCCGGCCATCCGGGCCCAGCCCGGGTGCCAGGGCGGCGGCGAACAGCCCAGATCCGCCGTACAGGTCCCAGGCCCGCTCGCCGGGACGCGGCGCGAGCAGGTCGACCACGGCCGTCGCGAGGGTGTCGGCCGCCGCCGGATGCACCTGCCAGAACGCCGACGCGGCCACTGTCCACTCGCGACCGGCGGCGCGTTCCCGGACCAGCCGGGGACCGGAGACCGACCGGTGCTTCACCAACACCGTGACATCACCACCGGATGACGCCACAACTTCGACACCCGCATCGGGCGGCCAGGCCCGGTCGGTCACCGGCGCGTCCCGCACCGCCGGGTGGGCGATCAGGCAACCATCCACGGGTACGACATCGTGCGAGCGGTGCTTGCGAAAGCCGGCCCGGCCCTCCTGGTCGACCGCGTACTGCACCCGGGTCCGCCAGTCGAGCGGCCCACCGGGAAGCGGCTCCACGCGTACCGGAAAATCATGCACCCCGCCGAGCCGGGCCAGCAGCTCGCGCACGACGGTGGCCTTCAGCTCCCGCTGGGCCGGCGGCGCGACGTGCTGGAAATCGCACCCGCCGCACCGGCCGGGCCCGGCGTACGGGCACGGCGGCCCCACCCGGTCCGGGGACCCCTCCAGCACCTCGACAGCGTCGGCCCGCAGGTACCCGCGCCGGCGCTCGGTGACGACGGCGCGGACCCGCTCGCCGGGCAGTGCGTGCCGCACGAACACCACCGGCCCGTCCGGTTGCCTGGCCACGCAGTGCCCGCCGTGGGCCACCGGCCCGACCAGCAGCTCAAGGATCAACGCGACCCGACATACTCGTCGTCGGCCGGTTTGGACCCGTCGAACTCACCGCGCGGGCCGCGCTGCGGGGTGCGGGACAGGTTGTGCGCCAGCCGTTCCAGGTCCTTGCCCGCGGTGGAGCTGAGCTGCCACGGCACGCTGGTCACCATCACCCCGGGCTCGAACAGCAGCCGGGTCTTGATCCGCAGCGCGCTCTGGTTGTGCAGCAGGTGCTCCCACCAGTGGCCGACCACGTACTCCGGAATGAACACCGTCACCACGTCGCGCGGCGAGGCGCGCCGAAGGCTCTTCACGAAGTCGATGATCGGGTTGGTGATTTCCCGGTACGGCGAATCAACGATCGTCAACGGCACGCTGAGCCCCCGCCGGTCCCACTCCGCCTGGATCGCACGCGTGTCCTTGTCGTCCACGTTGACGGTGACGGCGGTGAGCGTGTCCGGCCGGGTCGCCTGGGCGTACGCGAGCGCCCGCAGCGTCGGCTGGTGCACCTTGCTGACCAGGACCACGGCGTGGTTGCGCGAGGGCAGGACCGGCTTGTCCTCGGACGGCTCCAGCTCCCGCGACACGTGGTCGTAGTGCCGGCGGATGGCCAGCATCAGCAGGTAGATCACGGCCATCGCGGCGATCGAGATCCAGGCGCCCTTGGTGAACTTGGTGACGAGTACCAGGATCAGCACGAAGCCGGTCATGCACAGGCCGAAGACGTTGATGGCCCGGGACCGGATCATCCGGCGCCGGGTCGCCGGATCGCGTTCCACCCGCAACAGCCGGTTCCAGTGCCGGACCATGCCGGTCTGGGAGAGCGTGAAAGACACGAAAACCCCGACGATGTACAGCTGGATCAGCCGGGTCGTCTCGGCCTTGAACGCGATGATCAGCACCATCGCGAAGATGGCCAGGAACATGATCCCGTTGCTGAACGCCAGCCGGTCGCCCCGGGTGTGCAACTGGCGGGGCAGGTACCGGTCCTGCGCCAGGATCGAGCCGAGCACCGGGAAGCCGTTGAACGCCGTGTTGGCGGCCAGCACCAGGATCAGCGCGGTGGTCGCGATGACGAACCAGAAGCCGGGCGCGAAGCCGTCGAACACGGCGCGGGCGAGCTGTGCGGTCACCGTCTCCTGGGTGTACCCGGCCGGGGCGTGGACGATCTGGAGGTCGCTGGCCGTACACCCTGGTTTGATCTTGTCGCACTCGACGAACTGGAGGTGGGTCAGCCGGGACAGCGTGATGATCCCGACCAGCATCGTGATCGCGATCAGACCCAGCATGAGCAGCGTGGTCGCGGCGTTGCGGCTCTTCGGCGGCTTGAACGCGGGCACGCCGTTGGAGATCGCTTCCACACCGGTCAGCGCCGCACAACCCGACGAGAACGCGCGGACCAGCAGGAACGCGAAAGCGAACCCGGCGATCGAGGCTTCCGCCTTCACGGTGATGCCGGCGCTCTCCGCCCGTACCGTGTCGCCGAGCACGAAGATCCGGAACAGTCCCCACAGCACCATGCCGATGATGCCGATCATGAACGCGTAGGTGGGAATCGCGAACGCGGTGCCCGCCTCGCGGATCCCCCGCAGGTTGATCGCGGTCAGCACGAGGATGGTCACCACCGCGGTCTCCGGCGCGTGGTTGGCCACCCACGGGACCGCCGAGCCGAGGTTCTGCACGCCGGAGGAGACGGACACCGCCACCGTGAGCACATAGTCGACCAGCAGGGCGCTCGCCACCGCCAGCCCGTACTTCCCGCCGAGGTTGACCGTGGCCACCTCGTAGTCGCCGCCGCCGGAGGGGTAGGCGTGCACGTTCTGCCGGTAACTGGCCACAACGGTGAGCATCACCACGACCACCGCGAGGGCGATCCACGGCGAGTACACGTACGCGGACGCGCCGGCCACCGACAGCGTGAGGAGGATTTCGTCAGGCGCGTAGGCCACCGAGGAGAGCGCGTCGGAAGCGAACACCGGCAGCGCGATGCGCTTGGGCAGCAGCGTGTGCTGGAGCCGGTCGGACCGGAACGGCCGGCCGACGAGCAAGCGCTTCAGAAAGGAGGTGGGACTGGCCACGACACACAAGACTAGGCGCGCCGCGCTCGCCCCGCGCCGGGGGTGGGTGATCACCGCCTCGGGCGGGTAACCGTGTAGCGTCCCGCACCGCGGGCCGGCACCGTGTCATGCTCGCATCGACACCTGAGGCAGCACGTCCGGAGGGCCATGTGCACATCGTCATCATGGGCTGTGGTCGCGTCGGCTCGACGCTGGCCCTGAGCCTGGAGAGCCGAGGGCACTCCGTCGCGGTCGTCGACCACAACGGCGAGTCGTTCCGGCGGCTCGGCGCCGATTTCAACGGGCTCACCGTCACCGGTGAGGGCTTCGACCGGCAGGTGCTGACCGCGGCCGGGATCGAGCGGGCGGACGGCTTCGCCGCTGTGTCCTCGGGTGACAACTCCAACATCATCTCCGCCCGGGTGGCCCGGGAGACCTTCGGCATACAGCGGGTCGTCGCCCGGATCTACGACCCGAAGCGGGCCGAGGTGTACGAGCGGCTCGGCATCCCGACGGTCGCGACCGTCCGCTGGACCGCCGACCGGATGCTGCGCCAGCTGGTCCACGACAACGTCGCCGAGCTGTGGCGCGACCCGACCAGCTCGGTGTCGCTCGTGGAGGTGCCGGTGCACCCCGAGTGGGTCGGCCGGCCGCTGCGCACGCTCGAAGAGGCCAGCGGCGCCCGGTCGGCGTACGTGATGCGCTTCGGCATCGGTACCCTGCCCACCTCCTCGACCCTGATCCAGGACGGCGATCAGGTGTTCATGCTGGTCACCGATGACATGGTCGCGGGCGTGACCAAGGTCACCGCGGCACCACCCGAGGGAGCGCACGAATGAAGGTCGCGATCGCCGGAGCCGGAAACGGCGGCCGCTCCATCGCCCAGGAGCTGATCGACAACGGCCACCAGGTCATGCTGATCGAGCGCGACCCCGGTCAGCTCATGCCGGCCCGGGTTCCGGCCGCCGAGTGGGTACTGGCCGACGCGTGCGAGCTGTCCAGCCTCCAGCAGGCCGACCTCGCCAACTGCGACGTCGTCGTCGCGGCCACCGGCGACGACAAGGTCAACCTGGTGGTGTCGCTACTGGCCAAGACCGAGTTCGCGGTGCCGCGCGTGGTCGCCCGGATCAACCGGGCGGAGAACGAATGGCTGTTCACCGAGCAGTGGGGCGTCGACGTCGCGGTCAGCATGCCGCGCCTGATGGCGGCCCTGGTCGAGGAGGCGGTCACAGTCGGCGACCTGGTCCGCATCATGACCTTCCGGCAGAGCCAGGCCAACCTGGTCGAGATCACCTTGCCGGAGGCTGCGCCGTTCGTCGGCCATCCGGTCCGCGATGTACCGCTGCCGCGCGACTCCGCGCTGGTGGCGATCCTGCGCGGCAAGCGGGTACTGGTGCCGAGCCAGGACGACCCGCTCGAAGCCAGCGACGAGCTGGTGTTCGTGTGCACCGCCGAGGTCGAGGATCAGGTACGCGCGGTGGTCCTCGGCTCGGACAGTGTCGAGCGCACCCGGGCGGGCGGCTAGGCTTCGGCGACTTCCGGCTCGGGCAGCGTGCGCAGCACCTTGCGCACCGCGTACACCGTGATCAGCAGCAGCAACGCGTACGGCGGGTATCCGAGGGCCAGCCGGGCGATGCCGAGCGCGTCGTCCTGGTTGGCCAGGTAGAGCGCGCTCAGGACGGTCACCTTCACCACGTACACGGCGGACCAGAGCATGGTCAGCCGCCCGAACAGCCGTAACAGCTTCGGCTCGGTGCGCCACCGCTGGGTACCGCCGGCGAACGTGACCGACCACAGCCAGCCGACCATCGGCCGGCGGATCACGACCGACCCGAGCAGCGCCACCGCGTACCCGAGCGTGTAGAGAATCGTCGGCAGGTGGAAATCCTTCGCCTTGCCGGTGAACGAGGCGAAGACCGCGCCGAGCGCGATGCCGAACAGGCCGTTCAGCGCGTGCCGGATCGGCTCCCGGCGAGACAGCCGGTAGCCGGCGATGCCGAGCCCGACCACGACGGACAGGATCAGCGCCGGCCGGAGGGCCCAGACGATGTTCGCCACCACGAAGACGGCGACCGGGATGCTTGACTCGACGAGCCCGCGCACCCCACCCAACTGGTCCGCGATCTGCTCGGAAAAGGACGGAAACGGTACTTCCGGTTCCTCGTCCTCGCCGGTTGTGGTCGTCTCGTCGTGGCTGGGGATCGTCATGGGCGAGGAGCTTCCAGTTCGTAGTAGGGGTTGTAGATGACCTTGCGGTCCTCCCGGTACGCGATCCGCCCCCGGGCGGTGATCGAACGGCCCGGCTCGATGCCGGCGATGTGCCGCCGGCCGAGCCAGACCAGCCGGATCAGGTCGCTGCCGTCATAGAGATCGGCCTCCAGTGTCGGCAGATTAGTCCGCGGGGTGTAAACCACGGTACGCAGCCTGCCGGTCACCGTCACCAGTTGCCCCCTACGGCAGGCCGAGGCCGGGGTGCTGCCGGACTCGACGGCGTCGCGTTGCAGATCTTCTGCGTCGAGCTCCTCGGGGCTCGCGAGCAGGCGGCGGACGAACCGCCGCATCGGCGAGGACCGTTCCTCGATGGCCATGGCCTCGCTGCCACCCCTCTCGGCGGGTGACCTACCCGCCCCATCCATCATCGTCCCAAAGTTCAACCGCGGCGACGCGGTCGCGGGGACGGCTTGGACCGGGGCGACGGCGTCGGTCGCGGGCGGCCACCACCCTGCTCACCGGCACCATCGGGCGCAACCGTGCCGGCGGCCCCGTTGGCCCGCTCGACACCGTCCGTGTCATCGGTATCGGCCGACTCGCCGTCGGCCGGATCGGCCACCTCGCGCGGCAGGCGCAGCGGCAGCGGCTCGCGAACCGGCATCGCCTCGATACCCCGGTCGACGACCAGGCCACGCAGGCAATCCGCCAGCGGCCCGGCCAGCGACGGGTCGGCCGCCACCGGACCCTGGTAGACCCCCCGGACCATCCAGCGCGGGCCGTCGATCCCGACGAACCGGATGTCGGTGAGACCGTCCGGGGTGCGTACCCGCGAGCGCAGCTCCACGCCGTAGTCGCCGTCGATCTCCTCCGCCGCGACCCCGTCGGCGAACAACTGCTTGCGGATGTCTTCGCGGACCTCGTCCCAGATGCCCTCGGTCCGCGGGGCGGCGAACACGCCGAGTTGTAGCGCGTTCGCCCCATTGACCAGGACGACCTGCTGGACCTGCCCCTCCGGGTTGGCCTGGACCCGGACCTCCACCCCGGGAATCGCCGGGATCTGCAGGCTGCCCAGATCGAGCCGCTCCACGTCGTCGGGCGCCTCCAGGACGTCGTACGGGCCGGAGGTCACCGACTCCGCCGCCTCGTCGTCGAACCCGAACTCGTCATGGGTACGCCGACGGGCGGTGTGCCGGGCGCGTCGCGCGTCGTCCGCCTTGTGGTGGCGGCCCCCGCTCCCGCGATTCCGCGAGAAGATCACTGAACTACTCCGTTCGCTTCGGCCAGCCCGGCGTGCCCGCCGGTCGAACCGTGCCCCTCGATGCCCCGGCGCGACCGGGGAAGCTGGTCGACGACGTGGAAGTGTGCCCGCTCCACCCGCTGGACGACAAGCTGGGCTATCCGGTCGCCCCGACATATTTTCGCCGTTGCCTCCCGATCATGGTTCACCAGGTTAACCATGATCTCACCGCGGTACCCGCTGTCGACCGTCCCCGGCGCGTTCAGCACGGTCACGCCGAGGCGGGCGGCCAGGCCGGACCGCGGATGCACCAGTCCCACGTACCCTTCGGGCAGCGCTACCGCGATCCCGGTGCGCACCAGGCTCCGCTGGCCAGGGGCTATGTCCACGTCTTCGGCGGACACCAGATCGGCGCCCGCGTCACCCGGGTGGGCGTACGCTGGCAGCGGCAGATCGGGATCGAGCCGGTGCACAGCCACCGGAACGGCCGCCGGCGCGGTCATGTCGTCCATGGGTCCATCCTGCCGTGTCCACCCTCCGGAAAGCGCCGTACTCTCGCAGCGTGGCACAAGGCGCGACAACCCAGGAGGAAGCCACGTCCGCGCGGCACGCCGAGCGGCTGTTCGTGCCGTGGTGGCTCTGGGTGCCGGTGCTCGGGGTGGGCGCGCTACTGTCCGCCGAGGTCTACCTCGGGGCGCCCGGGATCTGGACCTGGGTGCCTTACGCGATCGTCCTGCCAGCCGCCGTGGCCGGCCTGTGGGCCTTCGGGCGGCTGCGGGTGGCGGTCGAAGGCGGCGAGCTGAGGGTGGACGACGCCCGGCTGCCGGTGCGGTACGTGGCGGGCGTCACGGTACTCGGGCCGGAGGAGAAGCGGCTGCTCCTGGGCACCGCGGCGCACCCGTACGCGTTCGTGGTGCAACGGCCCTGGATCAACGGCTCGGTCCAGGTGCACCTCGACGACCCCGCCGACCCGACCCCGTACTGGGTGGTCAGCTCCCGGCGGCCGGCGGCGCTCGCGGCGGCGCTGCTCGCGGCCCGAGCGGCCAGCGGTTCGGCCGGCGACCCGGCCCAGGTGGCCGGCGACCCGGCCCGGGCGACCAGCGACCCGGCCCGCGCCGCCGGCGACCCGGCCGGCGACCGCGCAGAAACGGACTAACCGGCCTCGATCGCCGCGCTGCCACCGGCCTCGATCACCCGCGCCCGCTGGCCGAGCAGGTCGGCCCGGATCTGGCTGCCGAGGGCCTTGGTCACGCGCTGGTTCAGATATCCGGCGACCGCCGCCCCGGTGAGCATGGGGCCGAGCGTCGTCAGGTTGCGGCCCAGTCGCCGGACCAACCGGTCGCGTAGCTCCTTGCGGGCCGCGGTGCTGAGGGCGGCGGCGATACCGCGACCGGGGGCGAGCGGGTTCACTCCGCGCTGGCTGGCCCACGCCTGGAGCAATGAGACGGCCCGCTGGGCGCCGCTGCCGGGAACCGGCTGGCGGTACACCTCATGAAGTTCGCCGATGAGCTTGATCTCGACCGCGACCACCGCCACGGTCTCCGCGGCGAGCAGCACCGGAGCCGACAGAAGCGTCGGCGTCGCCGCCCACTCCACGGCGGCCACCCCACCGCCGGCCGCCCCGATCCCGGCGGTCGTCCGGGCCGCGTTGCGGACCAGCCGGTCGGCCAGCTCGTCATCGTCGAGCCCCGGGTGGTGATCGCGGAGCGTCTGCAGGTCACGGATCGGAACGTGCGGCGCCACATCGGTCACCGCGTCGACCACCCACCGCACCGCCGCCTTCGGCCGCAGCAGATCCTTCACACCGCGCTGGCGGATCTCATCGCGAATCACGCGGCCGAGGAGCCGGATCCGGGTGGTCCGGTCCAGGTCCTCGTCGGTCAGCTCGGCCACGGTCTTCGACAGGTCCGCGTCGATGTCCAGCGGATCCGCGTCGGTGGTCGGTTCGTCCGGACCGTCCTGGTCGTCCCGGACGGCTGATTCCTTCCGGCCGACGTCTTCCTTCCGGCCGACGTCTTCCTTCCGGCCGACGTCATCGAGGCCGGCATCGCCGGCCCCGGTCGTCGCGTCGGACGGCAGATCACCTATCGCCATCGGTGTCGCCCTCCCTCGCCCGAGATCGATCCGGCCGGACAGCCGCGACCGGTCTGGATCGGGCAGGTTGGCCGGATGTACCAGACCGGTCGCGAGAACCCGGTCGTTACTCCTTCCGGTCGTACCCAGCGCCGGTCGGAGCCATACCTCTCAATGCGCCGCTCGTGTCAGGCACACTCGCGACAGATCAGCTCTCCGTTGCGCTCCGCCGCCAACTGGCTGCGGTGATGCACCAGGAAACAGCGCGAACAGCGGAACTCGTCCGACTGCATCGGCAGCACCTTGACGGTTAGCTCCTCATCGGCAAGATCAGCTCCTGGCAACTCGAAACTCTCCGCTACATCCGCCTCGTCGACGTCGACGACGGCTGACTGCGCGTCTACGCGCCGTGCCTTGAGCTCTTCCAGACTGTCCTCGCCGAGGTCGACCTCGTCGCGACGCGGGGCGTCGTAGTCGGTGGCCATCGGTCAGTCACACTCCCCAATATCGTGTCGCGCCGTGTGTAACGCCAGACGTCGTCGTTTTCGTACCCGCCCTGGAACACTTTTCGCCGCGTTTTCCAGCCCGGATCAGGCGACCGCGCCGGAAATGTATCTTGCGAGCGCGGTACCCTACCGCTCTCGTGCGTTGGTTGTACGCCCGGGCACCGAAACTTGTTCCCAATGTGATCCAGGCGACACCAGGTTAGGGGTTCGCAGTACCACGGACACTCGCCGCGCCGAGACCCGCCCAGCTGATCGCGCGCGACAAGCGCGTACACGCTAACCTCGGCGGCGACCACCGACAGCGTGCCGCGCCGCTGATCAGACAATCGTTCCTGGTCCGGGACGCCCGCGTACCGGACACTAGCCAGCTCTACGGGGAGCCGACAAATGACCATCGCGAGAATCCGAGCCCTCGCCATCGTCGGCGCACTCTTCATCGCTGCACTCGTGCTCGTGACGATCAGCATCGCCAAGGACAAGCAGACCAAGCCGCAGGGTTCGGACTGCCCCAAGGACGCGGTCCGGGTTGACACCAGGCTCGCGGATGCCGAAGACATCCAGCTCAACGTGTACAACGCGAGCGACCAGGCCGGCCTGGCCCGGGATATCGCGCAGGAGTTCAAGCAGCGCAAGTTCAAGGTGGACCCGGACAAGGCGACCAACGACCCGCTGGGCAAGCCGGTCAACGGGGTGGCGGTGCTGCGGTACGGCCCGAAGACGGTCGGCGCGGCGTGGGTGGTGAACGCCTACTTCCTCAACTCCGCGAACCTGGAGTTCGACGCCAACCGGCAGGACGAGGTCGTCGACGTGGTGCTCGGTCCCGGATTCAAGAAGCTGGCCACCCAGACCGAGGAGAAGCAGGCCCTGGCCCAGGCCGGACGAGCCAAACTCCCCAAGGGCGCCTGCGACGCCCGGAAGGTTTAGTCAGGGCCCGCCCGCCGCGTCGAGCTCCACCAGGCGGTCATGGATTTTCTGGTACAGGGCCGGCGGCGCCGCCAGCACCATGTCCGGTCCGGGGGGCGCCCCGGCGAGGCCGGTCACCCGCAGCCCGGCCTCCTCGGCGATCAGCCCACCCGCCGCGTGGTCCCAGAGATTGAGGCCCTTTTCGAAGTACAGGTCCAGCGCGCCCTCCGCGGCCAGGCACAGGTCGATCGAGGCGGCCCCGATCCGGCGCACGTCACGGACCTCGGCGAGGAGCTGCGCGAGTACCCGTGCCTGATGGGCCCGCCGGGCCGCGTCGTACCCGAAGCCGGTGCCGAGCAGTGCCTGGCTCAGCTCGGTCACCCGCGACCCGGTGATCCGGCGGCCGTCCCGGTGCGCTCCCCCGCCCCTGGTCGCGGTCCACTCGTGCCCGTTGGCCGGGTTGCGGACCACCCCCGCCACAACCGCACCGTCCACCTCGGCGGCCAGGGACACCGCGTACGCCGGGATTCCATACAGATAATTGACCGTGCCGTCGATCGGGTCGAGGATCCAGCGAACCGCTCCGCCGGTGCCGTCCACACCGCCGGATTCCTCGCCGACCACGGCGTCGTCCGGCCGGCGGGCCCGGAGCGCGTCGATGACCTGCCGTTCGACGGCCCGGTCGGCGGCGGTCACGACGTCGGTCGCCGTACTTTTGGTGGAGACTCCCTCGACGCCGTCGGCCCGCATCGAGCGGGCCATCTCGGCCGCCGGACGGACCACCGAGACGGCGATGTCGAGCAGCTCAGTGGCCCTGGGCGGGGCGTCGGGCGCCACGTGCATGGTTACCTCCTCGCACTCGCTACCCATCCTGACAGGCCCCGGTGTCACGATTGCGGACAACAACCGCGCGCCTCGCCCGCCCGCGACGGGTCGATCGCTGCTATCAGCGTTACAATTCACGCTTGCCTGCTGCGCTACGGATCGCCCCGGCCCGCGGCGTACGGGTTCCAAGACATGACACCCGGCCATACGAGAGCGGCTCCGCCGTGCGCGGTGTCGGTCGGGGAGGCCGCGCAAGCTATTCGCCTCGGGAAGGTCGTCAGTGACAGCAGCCCGCCAGAACGGCGCCGACGTACGCTCACTCGCCGACACGCTGATCGCGCGTGCCGCCTCCAACGGTGGTCAGCTCACGTCGGCCGAGGTGGCCCTCACTGTCGAAACCGCGGAGGTGACCCCCGCACAGGCCAAGAAACTCCTTCGAGCCCTGGCCGACTCCGGGGTGACCGTGGTGGTCGACGACTCCGGCGCCAGCCGGCGCCGGGTCGCCGCTGCCCGGTCCGCGACGCCCGCTTCGAAAGCGACCACCGCGAAGGCGCCGGCTCCCGCCGCTCCACGGGCCGCGGCCGCCAAGAAGGCACCGGCAAAGCCGGCTGCGGAATCCACGGCGAGCGGTTCCGCGGCCCCGGCGCCCGCCGCGGGCGCTCCGGCCCCCTCGGCCGCGGGCGCTCCGGCCCCCTCGGCCGCGGGCGCTCCCGGCCCCCTCCACCGCCGGCGCGACGGCCGAGCCGACCAAGAGCGCCGCGACGACCGAGCCGGCCAAGAGCGCTAAGAAGACCGCCGCGAAGAAGGCGGCCCCCGGCGAGGCGCCGGCGAAGGCCGCCCGGAAGGCCGCCGCGGGAGCCGGTGACGACGCGGCGACGACGGCCAAGGGCACGGCGCCAGACGCTGCTGACGCCCCGGTCGACGGCACGGCCGCCGGGCCGGACAAGCCCGGCGAGGAGCCGGACGCGAGCGACCTCGAGGTCGAGGCGATGGCGGCCGAGATCGAAGACGTCGTCGAGGAGGAGCCGGCGGAGCTGGCCCAGGCGGCCGCCGCCGACGCCGCCGACGACTTCGATTGGGACGACGACGAGTCGGAGGCGCTCAAGCAGGCCCGCCGCGACGCGGAGCTGACCGCCTCGGCCGACTCGGTCCGGGCCTACCTGAAGCAGATCGGTAAGGTCCCGCTGCTCAACGCCGAGCAGGAGGTCGAGCTCGCGAAGCGGATCGAGGCCGGGCTGTACGCGGCTGAGCGGCTGCGCGCCGCTGAGGAGGCCGGCGAGACCCTCGGCACCCCGATGACCCGTGACCTGCTGTGGATCTCGCGGGACGGCGAGCGGGCGAAGAACCATCTGCTGGAGGCCAACCTGCGGCTCGTGGTGTCGCTGGCCAAGCGGTACACCGGGCGGGGCATGGCGTTCCTGGACCTCATCCAGGAAGGCAACCTCGGCCTCATCCGCGCCGTCGAGAAATTCGACTACACCAAGGGCTACAAGTTCTCCACCTACGCCACCTGGTGGATCCGCCAAGCCATCACCCGCGCCATGGCCGACCAGGCCCGCACCATCCGCATCCCGGTCCACATGGTCGAAGTGATCAACAAGCTCGGCCGGATCCAGCGTGAACTGCTCCAGGACCTTGGCCGCGAGCCCACCCCGGAAGAGCTCGCGAAGGAAATGGACATCACCCCCGAAAAGGTGCTGGAGATCCAGCAGTACGCGCGCGAGCCGATCTCGCTCGACCAGACCATCGGTGACGAGGGCGACAGCCAACTCGGCGACTTCATCGAGGACTCCGAGGCCGTGGTGGCCGTGGACGCGGTGTCGTTCTCGCTGCTCCAGGACCAGCTCCAGCAGGTTCTCCAGACGCTGTCCGAACGCGAGGCAGGGGTCGTCCGGCTCCGGTTCGGCCTCACCGACGGTCAGCCTCGCACGCTGGACGAGATCGGCCAGGTGTACGGCGTAACCCGCGAGCGGATCCGGCAGATCGAGTCCAAGACCATGTCGAAGCTGCGCCACCCGTCACGCTCTCAGGTTCTGCGGGATTACCTGGACTGAGCAGCGGGTATCAGATCATCCGAACGACCGGGAACCTTTGTGTTCCCGGTCACCGTTCGTGCTCGACGGCACCCCACGACGGGGTGACCGACTTGTTATCCGCGTCGTGGCAAGCTATGAACACAGCACGACGTACGAGAGATGGTTGAGGGGAACGGGATTGTGACGTTGGTCCCGTAGCACAGGCGGGAACGTAAGCCCTTGAGCCACTGTTGGACGATGTGTGGAACGGCAACGTATTGATGCGTTCGTCGGTGACGACCAGAGGAGGAAGGCGATGACCCCGACTCTCACGCCGCCGCCGGAGACGGTGGCCCCCGCTGCCGATGAACGGTGTGACCGCTGCAACGCCGCGGGGAAGCTGCGGATCCGGGTCGCCGAAGGTGGCGATCTCGTGTTCTGTGGACATCACGCGAACAAGTACGCCGAACAGCTGGTGAAGATCGCTGTCGAGGTGGCCGCGGACCCGGAGTTCTCCTGGCGCGGCATCGATCTGATGAGCTGACCCAGCAGTCGGACTGAATACGCCGCAGGGCGACCCTTCTGGGGTCGCCCTGCGGCTTTTTCCTGCCCGGCCGTCCCCGTTGCACCCCCGGCCGTCCCCGTCGCACCCCCGGGCCGTCCCCGTCGATCTAGGACGAATGGTGCCCGGCTCGCCGGTTTTGTCCCACCATTCGTCCTAGATCGACGAGGGTCTGGGGCATCGACGGGGTCGAGGGTCTGGGGCATCGACGGGGGTCTGGGGCATCGACGAGGGTCTGGGGCTCAGAGCGTTTGGATTGTCGCGATCCGCTCTTCGAGTTGCTCGATCGTGGCCTGGGCGCTCGGCGGGCCGCCGCAGCGGCGGCGCAGCTCGGCGTGGATCTTTCCGTGCGGCAGCCCGGTCCGGTGATGGTGGGCCGCCACCAGGGCGTTGAGCTGCCGGCGCAGGACGATCCGGCGCTCTCCGGCCGTGGTCGGGCCGGCGGGCTGGCGCGGCGCAGCGACGGTGGACTCGTTCGTCGCGGGCCGGCGGCGGGCCGCCGCGACCTGGTCCGCCTGCCGCTTCGACAGCAGCGTGGACACCTGGTCCGGGGTCAGCAGCCCGGGGAGGCCGAGGTACTCCTCCTCCTCGGGGGTACCGGCCAGGACCGGGGTGCCGAACGAGGCCCCGTCGAAGATCACCTGATCCAGCTCGGCGGTGGCGCTCAACGCCTCGAACCGCTTCTCCAGCTCACCACTGGCCTGCTCGTCGCGCTGGGCCCGGGCCAGCAACTCATCGTCGAAGCCCTCCCGCTTCGACGGGTCGCCGAGCACGTGGTCGCGCTCGACCTCCATCTCGCTGGCCAGCCCGAGCAGGGTGGGCACGCTGGGCAGGAACACCGTGGCGGTCTCGCCGGGCCGCCGGGCACGGACGAACCGGCCGATCGCCTGGGCGAAGAACAGCGGCGTCGAGGCGCTCGTCGCGTACACCCCGACGGACAGGCGCGGGATGTCGACGCCCTCGGAGACCATGCGTACCGCCACGAGCCAGCGCTGCTCCGACTCGGCGAACGCGGCGATCCGGGCCGAGGCACCGGCGTCGTCGGAGAGCACGACCACGGCCTTCTCGCCGGTGATCTGTTCGAGCAGCTTCGCGTACGCCCGGGCGGTCTGCTGGTCGCTCGCGATCACCAGGCCACCCGCGTCGGCCATCCCGCCCGTACGCTTCACCCGAAGCCGGGCGTCGGCGGCGCGTAGCACCTGGGGCATCCAGTCGCCGCGCGGGTCCAGGGCGGTCCGCCAGGCCTGCGCGATCAGGTCCTGGGTCATCGGCTCGCCCAGCCGGGCGGCCAGCTCGTCCCCGGCCGAGGTGCGCCACCGGGTCTCCCCCGAGTACGCGAGGAAGATCACCGGGCGGACGACGCCGTCGTAGAGCGCGTCGGAGTACCCGTACACGGTGTCGGCCTTCGACCGCAGCAGCCCGTCGCCGCCCCGCTCGTACTGGACGAACGGGATCGGGTTGTCGTCGGAGCGGAACGGCGTGCCGGTCAGCGCGAGCCGGCGTACCGCAGGCTCGAACGCCGCCTTGACCCCGTCACCCCAGGACCGCGAGTCACCGGCGTGGTGGATCTCGTCGAGGACGACCAGGGTCCGGCGGGTCATGGTGCGCCGCCGGTGTACCGCCGGGGCCATGCCCACCTGCGCGTACGTGAGCACGGCGCCGTGGAAGTCGGCCGCGGAGTGCACGTCGGCGTTACGGAAGGTCGGATCGAGCTGGATGCCGACCCGCCCGGCGGCACCGGCCCACTGGCTCTTGAGGTGCTCGGTCGGGGTCACCACGGTCACCGCTTCGACCGTGCCGTCGGCCAGCAGCTCAGCCGCGATCCGGAGGGCGAACGTGGTCTTACCCGCGCCCGGTGTCGCGACCGCCAGGAAATCCTCGCTGCGCCGGCGCAGGTACTCCACGAGCGCCCGGCGCTGCCAGGCCCGCAGGTTCGGGCTGGCCTCCGGTGCTGGTCGCGGCGGCATGCACTCCCCTCCCCGGTGCCCGACATGAAGCAGCCCCCGCGACCGGCAGGCCGCGAGGGCGAGCCGGGCCGCGAAGGCGTGACACAGTCTACCGGTCGGCCGGCATCGAAGCCGGCCGCCGTGCCGCCGAGACAGCCGCCGTAGACCGCCCGGCTAGTCGGGCACCACCTCTTCGTAGATCCGCTTGCATTCCGGGCACACCGGGAACCGCTGCGGGTCGCGGGAGGGCACCCACAGCTTGCCGCAGAGCGCCCGCACCGGAACGCCCTCGACCATCGCCTGCATCAGCTTGTCCTTCGGGACATAGTGCGAGAAGCGCTCGTGGTCGCCCTCGTCGAGGCGGTAGTCGACGCTTTCTTCGACGATCGTGTCGGTATTGGATTCGGGACCAGTGGTCACCACACGCTCCCTGTCTGCGAAGCCGCTCGGACAGTCCAGTCTGCCATCAGCCGGAGCAGGTCGGTCCGATCGGGTTGAGCGCCCGCCCGGTGGCCGGGTCGAGGCGTACGTCGAAGTTGCCGTAGTTGGTTTCGATGTGTACCAGGTCTTCGCCCTGGAAGCGGGCTTTGAAGTCGCCGCAGGGCCGGCCGAGCGAGCCGTCCTCCCGCAGGCCGAGGCCGCTGCCGGTCCAGAGTCGGACCTGGTACTCCGTGCCGTGGGTCACCTTGGCCACGATCCGTTTGCCGCTGGGCGAGTGGTCGAGTTCCTGGGTGGCGACGCTGAACAGCGTATGGAACAGGCCGTAAATGGGGAGCGAAAACACGAATATTACGATCAGCAACCATTTGGTCCCGTTGCGCCTACCCTGCGCGGCTTCGTTGCGTACCGGCGCGAGCGTCACGAACGCGAGCAGCGCGAGAAAGCTCACGATCACCAGCCCGCTGAACGGGTTGCCGAAGAACCCGCGCAGCCAGACGAGCCGCCACGGGTTCCACGTACCGGCGACGAAGCCGACCAGGCAGGCGCCGGCGAGCACGGCGAGGACGATGCCCACCGACCGCCGCCAACCCGGCAGGGGCGGGAACTGGGTGGTATCGGAGTCACTCACGCGGGCGATCCTGCCAAAGACACGCGCTTCGGCTCTACCCGGATAACCCGCGTCGCCAGGACATAGGGTTGCGGCGTGGACGAGCACGCGATCAGGCCCAGTGTCGAGGTGGCAGCGGCGCTCGCGGCCGGACGGCCGGTCGTGGCGCTGGAGAGCACAATCGTGTCGCACGGCCTGCCCCGGCCGGACAACCTCAAGATCGCCCATGAGATCGAGGAGACGGTACGCGCGGCCGGCGCGGTACCGGCGACCATCGGCATGGTGGCCGGCCGGATCGTGCTCGGCCTGGAAGATCGGCAGCTGGCCCGGCTCGCCACCGCCGACGACGTGGTCAAGCTGTCCGTGCGTGATCTGGCCGTCGCCGCCGCGGCCGGGGTCGACGGGGCGACCACGGTCGCGGCCACCGCGGCGATCGCGGCGCGCGCCGGCATCGCGGTGTTCGCGACCGGTGGCCTGGGTGGGGTACACCGGGCCGCCGCGGAGAGCTTCGACGAGTCCGCCGACCTGAGCACGCTGGCGCGTACCCCGGTCGCGGTGGTGTGCGCGGGCGTGAAGTCGATCCTCGACGTCGGCGCGACGCTGGAGCGGCTGGAGACGCTCGGGGTGCCGGTCGTCGGGTACCGGACCCGCCGGTTCCCCGGCTTCTACCGCACCGACAGCGGGTACGACCTGGACTGGTCGGTCGACTCCCCGGACGAGGTCGCCCGGGTCATGCGCGCCCGGGTCCGGCACGGCGTCTCCGAGGCGGGGCTGATCGTGGCCAACCCGCTGCCGGCCGACGAGCAGCTCGACCCGGACCTGCACGACCGGGTGCTCGCCGACGGGCTGATCGGGCTCGCCCGCGACGGGATCACCGGCAAGGCGGTCACGCCGTACCTGCTGGCGCACTTCCACGAGGCGACCGGGGGCCGCAGCCTGGCGGTGAACGTGCGGATCATCCTGCGCAACGCCGACCTCGCCGCCCGGGTGGCGGTGGCCGCCGTCCGCCCGTGACCCCATCGGTGCTGGTCATCGGCGATGTGATGACCGATGTCCTCGCCGTCCACGCGGCGCCGCTGGCCGTCGGCTCCGACACCCCGGCCCGGGTGACCATGCGGGGCGGTGGCTCCGGTGCCAACACCGCTGCCTGGCTCGCGGCTCTGCGGGTACCCCCGAGTTTTGTGGGTGTGGTCGGGACGGACGAAGCGGGAGCCGCGCGCGTGGCGGAACTGACCGCGGCGGGTGTGCGCGCCGTCGTGCGGCGCGCCGATGGCGCGGCGACCGGGACCGTCGTCGTGCTGTCGGATGGTGGCGACCGGACCATGCTGTGCGACCGCGGCGCGAACCTGCTGCTGTCCCCCGCCGACGTCGACGCCGGGCTCGCGGTGGGAGTCACCCACCTGCACCTGTCCGGATATGCGCTGCTGGATCACCGGTCCCGGCCGGCGGGCCAGCGTGCGCTGGCCACCACGGGCATCACGACCAGCGTCGACGCGGCCTCCGCGGCGCCGTTGCGGCTCGTCGGGGCCGCGGCCTTCCTTGCGTGGGTACGGGGAACCGACCTGCTCCTGGCCAACCTGGACGAGGCAATGGCCCTGGTCGGCGACGGGTCGCCGGCCGAGCTGGCAGCGCGGCTGACCGGCTGGGCGCGGCACGCCGTGGTCAAGTGCGGCGCCGGCGGGGCGGTATGGGCGACCGCCGGCCACGATCCGGTGTCGGTGCCCGCCCTGTCGGTGCCGGTGGTGGACCCGACCGGCGCGGGTGACGCGTTCGCGGCCGGCCTGCTCGCCTCCTGGCTGGCCGGTGGGTCGCCGACCGACGCCCTGCACGCGGCCGTCGCGGCGGGCGCCACGGCGGTCGGCGTGGTCGGTGGGCGACCCCTGACCTAGTCGTCCGCGTCGATGACGGTCGGCTCGCGGGCGGGTGAGATCGCGTTGGGCGGCGCTTCGACCTGGGTGTGGCGGCGCTGGCTGGGCCGCCGGTACTGATCCTTGGGCGGCCCGTCGTTGGCCAGGATCACCGCGAGCCAGGGCAGCAGGACCATCGCCGCCACGCACAGGATGAGCCACAGCGGCAGCAGCGGCACCCGCAGGGTCACCAGGACCGCTGCCAGGATCAGGCAGAGTGCCCGGATCGACATCATGATCAGGTACCGGATCTGCCGCGACCTGAGCTCGTCGTCAGGGCTGCGCGGAGCGTCCGTGATCACCACCGGACGCTCCGCCCTACGCTTCACGGCGCTCCGTCGATAGGCACTCCCCGAGTCTTGCACCGGGACCGATCGGTTACCACTACGCGCGGTCGTCGGGGTGCGCCACCTCGGGCCGCGGGCCGGCGAGGGCGTCGCGGATCTCGCGGAGGAGCAGGATCTCCTCGCTGGGCGCCTGCGGCTTGGGCTCCTCACCCCGGGCCCGGCGCTCGGCCAGCTTGTTCATCGGCATGACCACGAAGAAGTAGAGGACCGCGGCCGTGATGATGAACCCGATGGCCGCGTTGAGGAACGCCGCCCAGTCGAACGGCTGGTTCCTGACATGGAAGGCACCGGCCGTTACCGGATCCTTGCCGCCGGTGAAGACCTTGATCAGGGGCTGGACGAAACCGTTGGTGAACGCGCTGACGACGCCGGTGAACGCCGCGCCGATGACGATGCCGACCGCGAGGTCGACGACGTTGCCGCGCATGATGAAGTCTTTGAAGCCGCGAAGCATGGGCCTCTCCTGGTGGGGCCGAGGGGGTTGGACCCACGTCACTCTAGGGTCGGCGCCCATGATCCGCACCTCCCGTTTCGCACGGTTATCGGCCGCATTGGCTGCCGGCATGCGACGCTGTAGGCAATCCTTTCCGCAAGACCGCCCCTCGCCCGACGCGAACGAGGAGGCCGTCGTGCCGCGTTTCCGGTCCCCGGTCACCTCGATCAACGACAAGTCGCCGCCCGGCACGGTGCGCCTGCACCAGCGGGCCGTGCACGGCTACCGGCGGGCATTCCAGATGGGCGGCTCGGGGCCGGCCCTGCTGTTCATCCACGGCATCGGCGACTCGTCGGAGACCTGGCGCCAGGTGCTGCCCGACCTCGCCCGCGACCACACGGTCGTGGCGCCCGACCTGCTCGGCCACGGCGCGTCCGACAAGCCCCGGGCGGACTATTCCATCGCCGCGTACGCCTGCGGCATGCGCGACCTGCTGTCGGTCCTCGACATCGACCGGGTGACCGCGATCGGGCACTCGTTCGGCGGTGGCGTGGCGATGCAGTTCGCGTACCAGTTTCCGGAGCGCTGCGAGCGACTCGTCCTGGTCAGCACCGGCGGTGTCGGGCGTGAGGTCAACCCGGTGCTGCGCGCCACCTCCGTGCCGGGCGCCGACATCCTGCTGCCCATGCTCACGCCGCTGGCCGAACTGCCGCCGGTGGCGTGGTCGTTGCGGTTGCTCGGATCGTTGCTCAAACGGATCGGCTCGCCGCTCGGCGAGGACGCCGACGACCTCATCGCCGGGTACCGCCGGCTGGGTGACCCGTTCGCACGCAGCGCGTTCCTGCGTACCGTGCGGGCGGTGGTCGACGTGCGCGGCCAGGTGGTGACGATGCTCGACCGCAGTTACCTCGCGGAGAAGATGCCGACCCTGCTGATCGGTGGGGTACGCGACCCGGTCATCCCGTTCCGCCATACCGAGGTGGCGCACGCCGCGATGCCCGGCAGCCGGTTGAGCGTCTTCCCGGGCGCCGGCCACTTCCCGCACCACCACAATCCGGAGCGGTTCGCCGAGGTCCTGCGCCGGTTCCTCGCCGAGACCGAGCCACACCAGTACGACGTGGCGGTGTGGCGGGAGATGCTGCGTAACGGCCGGCCGACCATCGACCCGACGTCTCCGGTCGGGATCGCGCAGGACAGGCTGGCCCGGGCGTACAAGCCGAGCGGTACGTGAATAGCGTGTCGCCAACCGCGCGCTATGGTCGTAGCTATGTCGAGAACTACTCTCAGCGTACCGACGCACGTGAGGGACACGTTCGCGGCGGTCGCCGCCAGCCGCAACACCACCATGCTCGCACTGCTGGAGGAGGCGGCCCGCCGGCTGCAACGCGAAGAGGCGATGCGCCAGGCGACGGCGTCTTACGAGCGTCTGGCGCAGGAGTACCCGGCCGCCTTCGCCGAGTACCGGGCGGAAGGCCAGGCATGGGACGCGGCCGTTGGCGATGGCCTCGGCGACGCGTCAGACGAGTTCCCGGAGTACAACTCATGATTCGTCGCGGAGACGTCGTCGTCGCGAATCTCAATCCGACCACCGGCCGCGAACAGGGCGGCCGACGCCCGGTCCTGATCGTGTCGCCGGCCACGTACAACTCGTGGCCGATCGGCATGGTGATCGTCGCCCCGATCACCTCGACCGACCGGCGCCTGCGTCACCACGTGCCGATCGGCAAAGAGGCCGGACTGCGCGGACCCAGTTTCGTCATGCCGGAGTACCTTCGCGCGATATCCCAGCAGCGCCTGGCAGAGCAGCCCATCGGCGCCGCCGCAACGCGCACGCTGGACGAGGTCGAGTGGTGGATCACCAACTTCACCACGGAGCCCGCCTGACCGGGCGCGGCCGCTACGAGGGCCGTCCGGCTGTACCCCGCGCTGCTTGCCCAGCAGCGCGGCGAAAGATCTGCGCTTTCTGGGTCTGCTGGTCGCAACCGACAGGCGGACGTATGTATGTGACGCCAGTAGTAGCACCTTTAGTAGCAACTTTTCTGGGTAATTGGTAGCATCGCTGGTATGAAGCTGAGCGTGAGCCTTCCCGAGGACGATGTCGCCTTCGTGGACGAATATGCCCGAAAGCGTGGCTCATCGTCCCGCTCCTCGGTGGTCCACCGGGCCATTGAGCTGTTGCGCATGGCCGAACTGGAAGACGCGTACGCGGACGCCTGGAACGAGTGGGAGCAAAGCGGGCAGGCCAACGAATGGGACGCGACCACCGGCGACGGGATCCCGGATGCAGCGCGGTGACGTCTACATGGTGGACCTTGAGCCAGCTCAAGATTCCGAGTCGAACAAGATCCGACCCGCGGTGATCGTCGGCAACAACGCTGCCAATCGGACCGCCGAGCGCAACGGTCGCGGCGTGGTCACCGTCATACCGGTCACCTCCAATACGGACCGGGTGTACCCCTTCCAGGTGCTGCTCAAGTCAGGTGAGGGCGGTCTGGCCGTGGACTCGAAGGCACAGGCCGAGCAGATACGTTCCGTTGATTACGCGCGACTACGCCGCAAGATCGGCACTGTCACACCTGCCAGCCTCGGTCGGCTGGACGACGCGCTGCGCACCCATCTGGCGTTGTAGCTCAGCCGCCCGCCTTGGCGGCCGCCTTCATCTGCTTCTTGTACTCGCGGACCTTGCTCAGGCTGGCCGCGTCGACGATGTCGGCCACCGAACGGTACGAGCCCTCCTCGCCGTACGCCCCGGCCGCTTCACGCCAGCCGTCCGGTTGTACGCCGAGTTGCTTGCCGAGCAGCGCCGTGAAGATCTGCGCCTTCTGGGTGCCGAAGCCGGGCAGCGTCTTGAGCCGTTTCAACAGCTCCGCGCCGGTCGTCACGTTCGACCACACGGCCGCGGCGTCGCCGTCGTACTCGTCCCGGATGATCACACAGAGCGCCTGGACCCGGCCGGCCATCGACCCCGGGAACCGGTGCAGCGCGGGCGGTTTGGTGAAGATCGCGGCCAGCGCCTCCGGGTCGTACCCGGCGATCAGCTCCGCGTCGAGCTTCTTGATGCCGAGACGCTGCGCCAGCACGTAGGGGCTCGTGAACGCCTTCTCCAATGGAATCTGCTGATCGCACTACACAGGCGGACATATGTTCAGCAACTGCGAACTTGCCCCGCAGCCACCACATCGAGTGATCGGAACTTCACAGAAAGGTACAGCGTAGCTAGAATGCCCTCACCATGGCCGCCTCCGGTGCAATTCCAGTCAATGCGCAGCTCGCCGTCATCAGGGTGTGCCGACTGGCTTTCCATTGGCGTGGTGATGTCCGTGCCGTATTCCTGAGCGCCGGCACGCCGCCGAATCTCTACAACAAGTACGACGATCCGACGAACAGCAAGGCCAAAATCGCGCGCTTCGTCCTGGATGAGCTAAGCACGAGAGGTAAGGCGGGCTACGCCGTACAGCGAAAGATCGTTGAAGAGCTGTGCCGGCTGAGTAGGCCACATAGCGACGCGCCAGACCAGACGGCTGGCATGCAGGCGATTGCCGACCTGAAGGAAGAGGCGACGCGCGCCCAGATTTTGGTTGACCCTGAGAAGGCGGCAGCCGACGCCCGCCGTGCCACGAACCAACGCAAGGCCGCCGCCGTAGCAGATCGCCTGGCACGGCTGGGCGACCTTCGCGGGAGATTTCTGGCGCTCGTTCGGCTCAACCCAACGACCAACGCTGAGCGCCAACGGCGCGGGTACGACTTCGAGCGCCTGCTCGCTGATCTCTTCCAGCTTTACGACCTCGACTACAAGCCGTCATACGCAATCAAGGGCGAACAGATTGACGGCGCCTTTCACTTTCGCGGTTTCACCTATCTGACCGAGGCCAAGTGGCACACCAGCCCCCCGGACTTTGGCGATCTTGTGGACTTCAAGGCCAAGGTTGACGGAAAGATGGACAGCACGCGCGGCGTCTTTGTCTCCATGGCTGGCTTCGACCCAGCCGTGGTGGATCACGTGATGAACGTGGCGAGGGGTACGCGCAACAACATCGTGCTGATCGATGAGCGCGACGTGGCCCGGCTGTTTGAGGGCGGCATCGACCTGATCGATCTCCTGACCGCAAAGATCGACGCTGCCGAGCATCGAGGGAAGATGTGGCATCGGCTCTAAGCGCCAGCCTTGGCCGTCGCCTGACGCGCGCATCGGGCCAGGCACATCCGAGCCTAGCCCGTGCACGAGAGCAAGATCAGCAAGCAACTTCCAACTACGAGGCGGCCTACCGAAAGGCTTACCATCATCTCGCCTCTTGGCGATACCCCGTCGGACACGTTCACCGTGTTGGTGACTCAGTAGCTCGTCTAAGCTAAAAGGCACCAACTCTCCAAGCGGTATGCCGATTCCTACAGGGAGCAGCATCCAACGATATTTCATCGACAGCTCATGCAAGCGCCACAATTGCGCTCGCCGGTCTACCAAGCTCGCGACGTGGGCAACAGCAAGAACGTCCGCTTCGCCTCGGTTAAGTCGAGCAAGCTGCAAGTAGAGCTGTGGCCGCTCCGGGGCCGAGTCCCGTACCACTTGCACAATCTTCCAGCCTCGTTGTCGAGCAACGGCATGAATCTTCTGTAGCTGTGCACCAGGATCATCCGTGAGTGCTCCATACGAGGGCTCCGCGGGCTCGCAGCTGTACGCGATAATTCGCATTGGATGTTTCATCGCTTCCCCCACCATTTCAGAAGTAGGCGCAGGACCGCGAAGGCGCGCAGCCGAACCTTCTCATCGGGATGGTGCAAGGTGACGCGCACAACATCAGCGACAGAGTAAGCAAGAACAAGACCACGAATGCACATAAGCACAACAAACCAAAGCGCCTTATGCGCAACCGAACCAAGAAATGTCAACACGATAATCGTCCACTCTCTCAGGTGGGATATACGAGAAACTCGGGTCAGTAGCTGGCAACAATCCCCGAAAGGGAAATCGTTACGAAAGCGTCAGCGCACCTGAGAGATATTCGGGACTCGGGTAACGCACGCGACGAGCAGCATCATCCAATGGAGGCTGGCGCATCGTCGGGCGCGGCGTCGTGAAGGAGTGTACGTGAGGTAGTAGGTGAACAAGGCCAGGAAATGTATACACGCAGTAAGGGTTTGTCCGATATGGCTCCCAGTGATTCTTATTTCGACACAATTACCACTACTTGTACGTGAAGACGTCCGCCAAGCGAGTACCTCGCCGTCCGGTCGCACGTCATCCATGAGGGCTGAGCATAGGGCCAGAGTGACGGCCGGTGGTAAACACTCCAACCGGGCGTCGGCACGGTCGAGGGGCTAACCCCCTACGCTGGCTTCACGACGCCTGGGCCTTCGCGGCTGCCTTCATTTGCTTCTTGTGCTCGCGCACCTTGACCAACGAGCGTTCGTCCACGATGTCGGCCACCGAGTAGTACGACCTCAGCTCACCGAACATCCCGGCCGCTTCCCGCCAGCCCTTCGGCCGCACGCCGAACTGCTTGCCGAGCAACGCCACCATGATCTGCGCCTTCTGCTTGCCGAAGCCGGGCAGCTCGCCGATGCGCTTCAACAGCTCCTTACCATCCTTGGCGTTGTTCCACACCCGCTCGGCGTCGCCGTCGTAGCGGTCAACCAGCAGGCGGCAGACCTCCTGCACACGGGCGGCCATCGCCTTGGGGAAGCGGTGCAGGGCCGGAGTCCGAGCAAAGAGTTCGGTCAGTGCCTCCGGGTCGTAGGCGGCAAGCTCGTGCGCGTCCAAGGGATGACCGAGGCGCTGCTCCAGGACATACGGCGAGCTGAACGCCTTCTCTAACGGCACTTGTTGATCTAGCACCATCCCGACCAGGAGGGCGAGCGAGCTGCGTTGCAGCAGCTCGTTGGCAGCCGGGTCGATGGGCAGCGAGAGCGCCATGGCGGGGCCTCCGGGGTCGCGGGTACGCCGTACATCCTGCCGTGTCAGTCCAGGGCTTGGGCAGCCGCTCGGCCGGGATGACACACCGAGCGCATTGCCAGTACAGGCGGCAGATAGGGAACATCAACTAAACGAGGACAATCACATGGAACAGATCAACTTACCGAGAGGTGGCCCACGAATGACAACCGAATTAGCGGGAGCTCGATCAGGGCGAACCAAGTCTCTGGCAGAGCGAGCCTGAGAGCTGCTGGAGGCATTCGAGACGTGCATACTGCATGATTTGCGACGGAGGCCGGGACAGCTTTGGCTCGGCACCTAGCCAATCGCGAAACGACTCTGGAGGTGTCGGACGCCTACTCACAGAGGCTTAGGTTTCTTCGCGAGACCCGCCTTCACCCTGATCCGCCTTCTCGACATGAAGCAGACCTAGTCGTTCGCGCGCAGCGTTGATGCGCGCGATTCGCTGTGCCCTTTCATCGTCACTCAAGTTACGCAGCTTCCCAAGAACTCGGTCATTGGCTTCGCTCTGGTTTTCCGGATTCTCCTCGGCGTTCGAACCCATCCGCAACAAGCGTAAATCGGAGCCAACTGGCTCCCCCGTATCTACAAAGTATGCGTCCCTAAGCGCTCGCGGATTATGCTGCTGCAATTCGGCAAGGGCAGGTTGAACGTCTGGGCGAATCTCGTCCGGCGCAAAGCTTGCTGTAAATGACCCCCAAAGACTGTGACTGGTTTCTGGATACATCGCGGCCTCACTCATTGATATTTCCCTATCTTTTCACTCTCGGGCCAAACTGTCAACGTTGCTCCAGTACTGTAGCGAGCGGAAGTAGCTCATAGACCTCCAAATCAATACATAGGAAAGTGTTGCCGTGAGCGCAACCGAGAACATTGCGAGCCAGAACCACCACGGCGAGACGTCATGCAGTCGGAGAAAATTTCCGAATAGCGAAAATCTAAACTTTCTGGCAGAAAGCGGCTTTAGACCGAGTGACTGCCCAAGGAAGAGCAAAGCGCTGATGATCGACACAATCCCGACACCGATCAAGCCAAGGCGGGCCGTCAGAGAAGTCCGAAGTATTCGGTAACTATCTGAAGAAATGCCGAGCCACGATGCGGCGAAGGCAGGAAGCGCCAGCAGAAAGGCAGGCAACCCAGAGCTGAAGTTTCTGTTTGTTCCGATACCCATAAAAAACAGTACGAGAGCGGTCGTAAGGATGGATACAACGGTCGCGCTGCCAAGTACTCCAGGGGGCACCTCTTCAAATCGAACAACCGTGGCCATGCCAAAAGGCTCAAGGCAGCAAAAGTTCTTGACGTGCACGTGCCCCTGGGGCAGGGCAGAGCGTTCCCGAATTTGTATTGATGGCGGGAGCGCCTGCGGGTGTTGATCACGCACCTTGGCCGAGCCATCGCTCAGGGACGCTTGAGTGACTTGCTCCTTGGTATCGAGCCGTACGACCGAATGATCGCAGACATGGAGTGAAGATTCACCAACAATGCGGAAGTGATAGCTCCCCGCGGAAAACGGCCAACTGAGCGGAATCGTGAAGCGGGAGGGTCGAAGCCCAAGCAATGCACGCAAGCTATCCGTGGCATGGCTCGCCTGCATAAACAGTGGCAATGCGCGGGTGTATTTAACCGTCCCTCTGGCTTCGAGTTTAGTCTCAACAATGAGGACGAAGTATTTCTCGAAGAACTCACAGACTCCTTGTAGCCGCTTCAGAAGTTCGACGTCAACGGTGCCGCCTTGCTGACGCCAGGAGTTTGCTGCCCCGTCAAGTCGGCTGCGGACATTCGGACTTTTTCGGAGCGCGTCACCAGATAAGTCCGCCGATACGAGCTCCAGTAGTAGATCTCGCGTTTCCGTTACAGGTTCCGGCCAATCGACATCGGACTTGGTTACCTTTTTCTCCGAATCAGTGAAGGTGCGAGAAAAGAGCTTCTCAACTAACACCATGAGGAGTGCTTTTGTATCAAGGTATGGCAGCGGCATAAGTCGCTTGCCGGAACCGTCCTCTATATCGAGCGTATCTAACATGACGCCCTTACGGATCCGCGCCAAAGGGACTAGGCGAAGATCCCCGTCCGGCTTCTCCGCTAGCTCGGGAACGTTTAGGTTGAGAAGGACAGAGACGCCTAGTGTCCCGTGATTCTGTTTCCGTTACTTCGAGTTGTTGGCGACGAGTTGTTTGACGTTGGTCTGGACCCAGCGGACCTTGGCCAGGATCTCGTCAGCGGTGGCGGTCCAGGTGAAGGGTTTCGCGTCTGCGTTCCAGTGTTCGACGTAGGTGCGGATGCGGTGGATCAACTCGTTGACCGAGGTGAACGTGCCCCGGCGGATGGCCTGCTTGGTGATGATCCCGAACCAGGTCTCGATCTGGTTCATCCAGCTCGACCCGACCGGGGTGAAGTGGAACGTGATGTTCGGGTTGCGTTCAAGCCACACCTGGACCTCAGGGGTGTCGTGGGTGGAAAGGTTGTCCAGCACCACATGGATTTCCTTGTCGGCGTGCGGCTTCACCGCTTTCTTGATGAAGGCCAGGAAGTCGGGGCCGGTCCGCCGCGGGTAGCAGTCGGCGACGACCTCACCGGTGGCCGTATTGAGCGCGGCGAACAGATTCGTGGTGCCATGCCGCTTGTAGTCGTGGGTGCGTTTCTCGGTCAACCCGAAGTCGACCGGCAGCAACGGCTGGGTCCGGTCCAGGGCCTGCACCTGCGTCTTCTCGTCGAAGGAGAGCACCACCGCCCCGGCCGGCGGATCCAGGTACAGACCGACCACGTCGAGGACCTTCTCCGCGAAACGCGGATCCTTCGACAGCTTGAACGTGCCCTGCCGATGTGGCCGCAGGTCGTTGTCGCGCCACAGCTTCGCCACGTAGTGCCAAGACACCGCCACCCCCTCCGTGCGAGTGACGTAGCTGGCCATCTCCCGGCTCGACCAGTGCGACAAACCGGTCTCCACCGGCGGCGTCACCCGGGTCAGGGCCAGGATCCTGGCCCGCACCCGAGCCGGGACCTGTTCACGCGGCCCACCCCGCTTCGCCTCCTCCAGACCGGCCAGACCATCAGCCTGATACCGCTGCACCCAACGGTCCACAGTGGGCAGCGACACCCCGGCCAACTCGCCGACATCCTTACGCCGCTTACCTTCGGCCGTCCACAACACGATCCGAGCACGCGTCGCGACCGCCGCCGGCACATCGCGGCTGCGCACCACCGCCCGCAACTCGGCCGCCTGCTCCTGCGTCAGCACCACCAGACCAGCATCGACCGCCAGCATCACGACCCGGTCAACGGGATATCAAGATAACGTTAACAGGATCACACAACACTAGAGACTGATCGCCAACATCGACCTTTTCAATTACCCTTGCGACATAGATCTCGGGCCTCACCAGAAACTTTTCGAGAAAGTCGAACACTTCCGGCGCGTATCTTCTAGCTACGCGTTCTTGGGCGTCAACCAGAATCTCTGGCGGAATTAGCTCTTGCCTTGAAAACTCCGGCCTATATTCGCTGAGCCAGCGAAGTGCCCGCCCAATTGCCCAAAATATGACAAACGAAGCTCCGCCAAGAAGGCCTATAGCCCAGCGTACGAGCCCATTTCCAATTGGGCCATCGACAATCGCCAGGCCAATCAGACCGACTCCAAAAGGGCGAAAGTCCAGCGAACGATATTCAGGATTACCTTTATCTTCCGGGTTAGTCTGCTCGGCACGGCATCTCCGTTGGCTACCTTGGTCTCCTTGTCATTCGCCCCCGTGCCGTCTGCCATCAGGTGGCTAAACGGATCCAAAAGCAGAGGGTAACGATGCGGTCACCCTCTCGCGGGAAATCGTCGCATCCGCGACAAGGTCTGGTAGATCTCAATACGGGTGCCGTACACTCTCCGCGCTCTGATCCCTTAATACCTAGACTTGACTGAGCACCGCCGGCATTGGATCAGTAGTCGCAACATCGAGGTGGTGCAATGGATGGCAGACTCTCAAAACGCCGCCGTGGAGACATCCGCGAGATGGCCTAGACCTTTTAGCCGAGCCAGATCGTCTCCTGATCAAACCCGAGGATCTCAGCACAGTCGCCCGATTGAGGCAATCGATCACCAACCGGCCTTCCTAAACTAGCCATATAGGTGTCGTCGCAGGTATTTTGGCTGTCGCTCGATTGAGTGAATGAATGGGACTCATGGTAGCGACGTGGTCGGATCAGATGTTCTCTAACCTGGAGCGCAACGACGATATGGTCTGCCGTCCGGCCGTCGATCCACTTCAGGCCATGCCTCGTTTCGAGAAACAAGGCGGCTAATTGACATTCCATGACGACGAGCGGTGCCCTACTACGGCACCCCCACCCACCCCCACGGCCGCTTCCCGCGCTCCCCGCGAATGCACGCCAGCCGGTACGCAGCCTGCTCGGCAATGTCCGTCCGCTCTTCGGCCATCTGCACCGCGAACGTCACTTTGCGCAGTTCTCGGATGTCGCGCAGCACCTCGAACCCTGCCCAGGTGGTCACGTCCTGGCCGTAGCGCTCGCAGAAGCTGGCCCACTCCTCGGCGGAGACGTACCCAAAGGTCACATGGTTGACGGCAATCGAAGCCAAGTCCCATTCCGGTGGCCCGTAGGCGAAGCGCTCCAAGTCGAGCAGCACCGGCCCACCAGCCGTAACGGCGACGTTCCCGCCCCAGGCGTCGCCGTGTACCGCGCACCAGGGCAGCCCAGACGGCAGCTCGGCGTACCGCAGCTCCAGTTCCGCTAGGTGCGTAAGCAACCAGCGGCGGTCAGTCTCCACCAGCCAGGCGGCTTCCTCGATGCGCTCCCCGAGCCGCACGAACGGCGCGAGTGGCGGCAGCTCGAAGCCCGGTGGCGGCAAGCCGTGCAGCCGCCGCAGCAGCTCGGACAGCTCGGCGACCGTACCGCGGCGGTGTGGCGGCAGCTCGCGCCAGAAGGTCACCGCCCGGCCGTCAACCTCAACGGGTTGCTGCACTTCGGGCAGCGCCTCGACGACCGGCACACCCAAGGTTGTCAGCCAGCGCGAGACGCGTACCTCCTTGGCGGCGCGCGAGCTGCCCCTTGCGCGTTACACGGGCCACCACGCCGCCGGGCAGGCGGTACAGCGTGTTCTCGGCGGCGCGAATCAGCTCAGCGCCGGCGGTGTCCAGGCCCGCGGCGCGACAGGCGTCGGCCAGCACTGCCGCTGCGTCAGTCGTCATCGGGCTCGCAGGGTTTCGGTAATGCGGTCGTGCAGCTCTACCGCTTCCGTGACCTTCAGGTGCCGTCCGGCGTAGCGCTGCAACTCCCAGAGGTCATCGACGGCGCGGCGCGAGCGCAAGCTCCCGGCCGCGTCGACCGCCTTCTGCCCAATGGCCGCCGCCTTGCGTGGGTCGCCAGTCGCCATCAGCAGACTGGCGAGCTTGGTGCGGGAGATCGCCCGCGAACGGACATACGCCTGACCATGGTGGGCGACCGAGTACGCCAGACGTTGTGCAGCCTGGGTACGCCGTCCCTGAATGGACAGATCAAAGAGCGCGTGTCCGGTGTCGCCGTGGTGCTGGGCATGGTCGTAGAAGGCCATCCAAGGCGGGTCAACCGCTGGGGTGGCGTGGGCAAATGCTTCGTCGGCAGCGCCCACGGCCGCCAGGCACTCCTGCGGCCGGCGCAACTTGGCCAATGCCCGCGCCCGCACTGTGTTGAGCGACGCCCGTTCGGTGGCGGTCAGCCGGTCGCTGCGCACCAGCGCGGTTTCGGCGTGCGTCAGGCCATCCTCCGCATGTCCGCACCAGACCGCTTGGCGGGCCATCTGACTGAGGATGCGGGCGCGCAGGTGCCAGTTGCCGGATTCCTCGGCGCAGGCCAGGCTGAAACGGAACGAGCGGCGGGCGTCGTCGTGGGCGTACGCGTCGAACGCCATGAAGCCGGCCACGCCACCCAAGTACGCCACGGCCGCGAACAGCTCTGGCCGCAGCGCCTCGTCACAGTCGGCGTGCAGCAGCCCGGCCGACCACCGGAGCTGAGCCAGCACGGCTTCGCGGGCCAAGCCGCCGCCGTAGGCGTTGTCCCAGGACGAAAACACACCGGCCGCGGTGCGTACCTGGTCGATTTCGACACGAGTGACCTTGGCTGGCACCTCGGTTGGTGTGGTAGGCGCGAACAACTCCAGCCACGGGAGGGCCGCCACCGCGCCGGCCGCACGGAGGAACTGCTGTCGATCCACGTCAGTAACGCTAGCCGCTCGTCTGCGGGTGCCATGGAAGCCGAGATGCCCATCAGTTTCAGCCCGGAGCACCGCCCGGAACGCCTCGCGGTACTCCCGGCAGGGCCAGCGGATGACGCCGCGCTCCAGCTTGCCGACGTAGTTGGCGTCAAGCTCGATGCGCTTCCCGGTTTGGTCGTACACCCACTGATTGACCAGCTCAGCGACCTCTTGGCGCGACAGGCACTCCCCCGGTGTCTGCCGGGAGGGTAGCCGTTCACGAGCCTGCCGAAGCTGCTCGTTGGGGGTGTACACCTGCCTCCTCCACCTTGTGACCGCGAGCACATGGTCACACGAACCGTGACGGCCTCGGTACTTCCCCGCAGTGCAAATCTCCCGCTAAGTCTCCCCTTGACATCCCCGTTCGCAGCCGTTCCGACGAGCAACGGCCAGATCGAAGCTGATCTCACGCACCGGAACGGGCCGCTCCCGTGCCGCCAGGTAACCGCCCGCTAGGACAAGCGGCGGCAGGTGAAAGCCCGTTCCGGTGCCCCGACCGTCAATCAGCTAACGGGAAGGGCAACAGAGTCATGGCCGTCATTGCCGCACGTGGGGTACGTCGGCACACCGGCGATTCCCTTGACGATTACCCAGTCAACCTCGAAACCCTCCGTGAAGATTTGCCCTACGCCAAGCGGGCGGTGGTCATCCACCAGGCCGAGGACTGGCCCACGGGCCGGTTCTGCCGGAGTTGCCGCACCCGCTGGCCGTGCCGGTTGTACCGCTGGGGCTTTGCTGTGCTCAGCACCGCTGGCTGGACGCCAAGCGCCATGCACCGTCTGGTGGAGCGTGCCGAAGCGGGTGACGTGCCATGGCTGTGAAGTTTCGGGCCATGGCCGCCTCCGGTCGCTGCGCCATTGCGCTGGTCGGCCACATCGACGCCGCCGGCCAGACGTGGTACGAGGTGCCGGACTACGGCTTGGTGAACTGGCCGCCTGAGCAGATCGCCGAGCAGGCGCGCTACTTGTTCGATCTGCACCGGCCCGGCCAAACAATCCTGCGGGTGCGAATCGCGTGGGGCTTCCTGCCCCTAATTCCCTGGCCGGCCCGGTACTGCAAAGTCTGCCAGACCAAATGGCTGTGCAGAACCGGGGCCTGGGCACATGAGTGGCTCGGTGCGCTGGCCGCACACGAGCGAAACGGAGTCGAAGCCGCGCCTTGACCGACGGCGACAGCGAATCGCATTTGTCCTCCGGCCACTCCCTCATATTGCTGCACAGCGACGAACTGGGTGTCGTCGTACTGTGCGCCTGCGAGCAGTGGGGATATGCCGGGCCGGACAGCGAGCGGGCATGGGCGGCATTTTCACAACACGTGAGGGAGGCCAACGGGAATGCGAACGCCGAACAGCGGTAGTGCGGCGCGCACCGTCAATCCCGGCTCCACGCTGTTCAGGTTGGCGGTGGAGCAGTACGTGCGGCATAGCCCCTTGGCCTTTGCCGACCGCTGTTCGCTGTGCCGGGCGCAGCGCTGCCCGGTGCAGCGTCACGCGGCCGAGGTCATCCATGCGGCCGGCATCGACCCGGCGACCTACGACCCACCACCGAGGCGGCCGACAGCTATCCACTGGACGCGCGAGCCAACCCAACCCCTGCCGGTGCCTACCAATGGGGTGAGCCGGTGATGGGCACCGACGAGCACCCGTCACCGAACGGGCAGGCCGACCCCTACCTGCTCCGCGACCTGATCTGGTGCGAGCTGTGCAACCGGGCAATGCGACCACTGCTGATCAAGAGCACCCGCTACTACGAATGCGAAAACGAGCAGTGCCCGCGGCCGATACCGGCCCGCGAAATCGAGCTGCTGATCTGGCACCAGTACGTCTTGCTGTACGAGGGCACCGAAGCCGTGGTGCCGACCGCCCGCCGTCGCGAAGCCTTCCGCAACAGATTGACGCGCGTTCGTATCGGCGAGGACATATTCGAGTTCTGGTGTGACTGGAAGGACTAACGCATGAGCAAGCCACAGATAGCGACAGTTGCCGTTGCCAGTACCGGCAGGCCAGAACACCGCGCATTGCAGCGCAACAGGAAGCCGAGGAAGCCGCTCGCCGGTACGAGCAAGGGCAATCCATCCGGCAGATTGCCAAGGCCATGGGACTCGGCTACGGCACCATCCACAACCGGCTGACAGGGGCAGGGATCAAGCTGCGCAGCCGGGGCGGGCCGAACAACCGCCACGCCGACCCCGGCATGTGACCACGGGCACCAGCGATGACCGAGCCGCCCACAACGCCCGTTACCCCCCCGCCGATGACGGCCTCTACCTGCTCAGCGGCCTGCTGTCCTGCGAGCTGTGCAACCGCCTCCTGGTGCCGGTGATGTTGGGCGGCCTGCGGCACCGGCCAGGCTGAGCGCGTCGAGATCGCGTTGCACCGTGCGGGTGGAAACCTCCAGCCGCCGCGCCAGGTCCCGTGCGGTCAACTGGGTGTGCGCCTGGAGCAGGTGCAGGATCGTCAGGAGTCGCTCGGCTCGCACGATCAAAATATGACATGCGTTGTCGTCATTCGCCCCTACGCTCAGCGGATGACTTTCGACTGGGGTACGCAGCTCGTCGGCCAACTGGAGTTCTACTGGGACGCCCACCTGCGGCCCAGGCTGGACGGTCTGACCGACGAGGAGTACTTCTGGGAGCCTGTCGACGGCTGCTGGACTCTGCGTCCGCGCCCCGACGGCCGGTGGGAGGCCGACCACGGCCGACCGTCCGGCCCGCCCCCGTTCACGACCATCGCGTGGCGGCTCGTTCACGTCGGCGCATACTGCCTGGCCAACCGCGCGAACGCGTTCTTCGGCGCCGACGTACCGGACGACGCGAACATGTTCGACCCCCGGCTGGTGCCGGCCGACCTGCCCGGCACGGCGGCCGACGCGATCACGTTCCTGGAGCGGTCCTACACCCAGTGGCACGACGGGATCGCGAGCCTCGACGAGGAAGCGCTGCGCCGCCCGCTCGGCCCGAGAGGCGCGGGTTTCGCGGACGACCCGATGGCCGCTCTGGTCCTGCACATCAGCCGCGAGGTCATGCACCACGGGGCCGAGATCTGCCTGCTACGTGACCTGTACCGGGCTACCCGCGCCGCCCCCGTGTCGTCGATCTAGGACGAATGGTGGAATGGAACGGGCAAACCAACCACCATTCGTCCTAGATCGGCGGGCTAGGGGGACACTGCGGCGCGCAGTGCGAGGCCCAGGCCTACGATCACGACCAACGTAGCGGTCGCGGTGGGTGCCGTGGTGCGGAAGCGTGCGCCCCACCGCGAAAACACGTTGGTACGACCGGCCAGCCGCCGTTGTACCGACAACAGCAACAGGCCGGCGGCGGTGAGCGTCCCCGCCATGCCCAGCCCGTACGCGACGACGAGTAGGACACCGAACCAGACCCGGCCGAGGCCGATCGCGCCGAGCAGTACCACCAGGGCGGACGGACTGGGTACCAGGCCACCGGCGAGACCGACCCCGGCCAGGCTCCACCGACCACTCCCGTGACTGTGCGGGTGGTCGTGTGAGTGGTGATGGTGATCGTGACGTCGGCGGGACGAGATCAGCATGCCCACCCCGACGCAGGTGACCAGCAGGCCGCTGGCGATCCCGAGTATGCCGAGTACCCGCTCCCCGGCGAACGCCGTCGAGGTCGACAGCAGCAGGCCGACGACCAGTACCCCGCCGGTGTGGGTCAACGTGACCACGCCGCCGATCATGAACACGTCCCGCAACCGCCGCTGCCGGCCGGCCAGCGACACCGCGATGACCGTCTTCCCGTGGCCGGGCAGGGCGGCGTGGCCGGCGCCGAGTAGCACCGCCAGCAGTACCGCGAGAAGGGCGACCACCGGGGTGATGCGCCCACCGGCGACGACCTGGAAGTGGTGTTCGGCGGCGGCGGTCCAGCGGGTCAGGGCGCTCCCGCGCGGCGCCGCTGATGCCGATCCGGCATCAGAGCCAGCGGGGCCGGCCGAGCCGGGCTCGACCTTCAGAGCCGCCGACCGGACGTCCAGCGCCGAGGACAGCAGATCCGCCGGGTACGCCCGCAGTTCGTCGCTGACGCTGCGGCTGGGCAGCGCCGGGCGGACCAGGCGTACCCCGTCGCCGGTGGCGGTCATCTCGCGCCAGCCGACCCGGTCGGTCCGGTACCGGTTGTCGATTGTCACCGTGGTCGGCGCGGTCAGTGCAGCCGGTGCGGTGAGCGAACAGGTCAGCCGGCTGGTCGACAGCCCGCCGGCACCGGGCGCGTACCCGAAGTCCGACCTGACGACCGTCCAGCGCAGCGGCTCCCGGCCGGCGTGCCCGGGAAGCGACCCGGCAACCTCGCGGCAGGCGGTGCCGGCGTAGGCCGCCCGCTCCGGATCGGTCACCGTACCGTCCCGGTCGGTGTCCACACTGGACTTCTCCTGCACCGTGGGGATCTCGGCGACGTCCACCACGGCCGCGACCTCGACCCGGTCCGGGCGCAGGGTCAGCCCGTCGTACTGGTTGACCGAGAAGTTGCCGAGCGGATGCGCCGCGGCCGGCCGGGCCGGCAGCAGAAAGACGCCGAGCACGATGAGCGGCAGAACCAGCCAGCGCTTCATCCCGACACTCCCGCGAGCAGCCGTTGCGCCTGTGGCGCGTCCAGCGGCGAGAAGTGCGGGTTGGTCGCGAGAGCGCGGCTCAGGTCTGCCCGCGCGGCGTCCCGCTGCCCGAGCGCCAGCTCGATCGCGCCGAGGTGGTAGGCGTACGACGCCGACCGGGCGCCGGTGGCCGCCGCCCGCTGTGCGAGGGGCAGCGCGTCGCCGTCCCGGCCGGCGAGGTGCAGCGTCCAGCCGAGCATGTCGGCGACGTCGGCGAACTGGCGCCGGTCCCACTCGCTCTGCGCCTGGCGCACCGCTTCGGCCACGTCGCCGGTCGCGACCGCGAGCGCCGCGCCGGTCAGGCCGTCGACGCCACCGTTGTCGGTGAACAGTTTCTGCGCGATCCCGGCCAGTTGGAGCTGGGCGTCGGCGTCCGCGGTACGCCCGGCCGCGCGCAGCAGTTCGGCGTACTCCAGCAGGTATCCAGGGGTCGGCGAGCGCCGGGCCACCTCGGCGTAGCCCGTCACAGCCGCCTCGACGTGACCGGCGGCCGCCGCGACCCGGGCCCGTCCACGCAGGCCGGCGATCGAGGTCGGGTCGGCGACCAGCGCGGCGTCGTACTCACGGGTCGCGCCGGCGAGGTGGCCGGTCTGCCAGGCGAGGTCGCCGAGCTGGACCCGGCAGAACGCGATGTCGTGCGGGTCGACCGCCGAGTCGAGCGCGCGGAGCATCAGGCCGGCTGCCTCGGTCACCCGTCCGCGCTGCTCCAGGTCGTAGGAACCGCGGGCGTACGCGGCGAGCCCCGGCCGCAGGTCGAGCATGTGCTGGACGGCGTCGGTGGCACCGGCCGCGTCGCCCAGTTGGGTACGCGCGTCGGCGAGTACCCCGTACGCCGCCGCGTCGTACCCGTTGATCGCGATCGCGGCGAGCGCCCGGTCGCGGGCGCCGGCGAAGTCGTGGCGGGCGGCTGCCAGGGTGCCGAGCGCGACCAGCGCGTCGGCGTTGCCGTCCGGGTGGATCGAAAGCGACCGGCGGGCCGCGCCCTCGGCCTTCGGGTAGTACGTCGGGTCGGCGGTGACCCGGCCCTGCTCCAGGTACGCGGAGCCGAGCGCCGCCCAGGTCTGCCAGTCACCGGGCAGCTCGCGCAGCCGTTGCTGGGTGCGGGCGATGCTGTCCGCGAGCCGGTCGCCGCCCGGCTTGACCACTGTGGACACCCGGGCCGGGGAGGCCGATCCGCCGCCGAACACGCCGCCGATCGCCAGCAGCGCCGCAGCGATGACGCCGGCCAGTACAAGCTTTTTCAACACCGGAATCCCTCCTGAGGTTCGGCGCGCCGCCCGAGTCCGGGCGGCGCGCCAATGTGAGCGGCTAGATGGGAAGGGTGTCGTTGGATGGGAACAGTTGTTGCGGGCGACGCCGCCGCCACCAGCGCAGCATCAGCAGGGTGAAGACCGACAGCCCGGCGGCCGCGGCGAGCGCGCCCAGGGCCAGGGTCTGCGGGGTACGCGAGTCGCTGACGGACGCGGCCGGCTTGGTGGAGGGATTGTCAGCGGCCGTCCCGTTCGAGTCCCCTTTGGACAGACCCATCGGGGCGGAGCCGCCGGCCCGGGAGTTGACCGCGGACCCGCCCGGCAGCGCCACGTACGGGAACGTGCCACCGAACTTCTGGTCGTTCGCGTCGACCTTGTCACCGGCGGCGAGCGCGTCCACGATCTTGCCGGTCTGCGCCGCGCCTTCCAGCGCCTGCAGTTCGATGTCGACGACGTCGTCGGTGAGCCTGCGCCCGTTCGGGAAGCCCTGCTTGTCACCGGCCAGCAGGCCGAGCCGGTTGGGCTTGCCGGCCACCGGTACCGACAGGTTGAGCCGCAGCATCTCCGACGGCCGGAACCGGGAGGGGTTGACGTCGGCGTTGTTCAACTGCGAGTTGAGGTCGGCCTTGATCGGGCCGCCGGCCTTGGTGGTGATGCCGGTCAGGAAGATCTCGGCCAGGTCGGTCCGTGGCGTGGCCGGTGCGGGCACCCCGTAGATCGACTCGATCAGCCGCGGTACCTCCGGGTTGTTGACCCGGTCGACCACCTCGGGAATCCCGGCGTCCTTGTCCGGGGAGATGGAGTTGAACGCGTCCTTGCGGCCGGCCGGCACGACGACCTCGTTGACCAGCGGGTTACCCAGCCGGGAGACCTGCACCTGGCTGTCGCGCGAGAAGAAGTCCTCGCCGGCCGAGTCCGGGCTGGCGGAGCCGGGACCGGTGACCCGCACCTTCGACCGGGTCGTCGTGGTCCACACGCCGATCACCGGGTTGCGCTTCGCGTCCCCACGCAGCGCCACGTCCTTGAACGGGACCTGGAGGGCGATGCTGTTGACGTTGTACCCGGCGAGCGTGTCCTGCCCGACCTCGCTCAGGTTGCCGCCGTACAGCAGGTCGAAGACCCGCAGGTCGAGGAAGAACGGGTCGTCGGCCTGGCCGGCGAAGCTCTTCCAGCCGCCCGGCAGGGTGGTCGTGGCCTGGTCGCGGAGCTTCTTGTAGTCGGGCATCGACGCCGGGCCGACCCGCGAGGGCGCCACCGGGGCGTCCTTGATCCGGGTCTTGAACGGCGCGCCGTCGAACGACGACTCCAGCGTGTACGTCTGGCGGACCAGCAGGTTCTCGTCGTCGAGCGAGGTGACCGGCCCGTTGTTGTACAGGAACGTGTTGTTGCCACGCTTGTCGATGGTCTTGAAGGTGTACCGGAAGACCGCGTCCGCCTTGGCGTCGCCGTCGCTGTCGACGTGGATGTTGTACGTGGCGTCGGTGGCGAACGGGTAGAAGTTGGGCCCGCCGCCCGGCTCCTCGAACGGGATGAAGTTGGCCACGAACGTCACGTAGTCGGGTCGTTCGGGGCTGACGAACGCGTACAGGTCGGTGTTGTCGACGGCCGGGTCGGCGGCGATGAGCGGCGCCTCCCGGTGACTGGATGCGCTGGCCACGGCTGGGCCCAATGTGTAGACCGCGCCGGCCAGCACCATGCCGGCCGCCAGTGCGGCGACCGCTCTGCGTGGACTGGTGTGCATTGTGGATCCTTCCGCCCGTACCGGCGGCTCGGGTGACCGCTGGTATCGACGGGTGTTCGGAGCGGAAGGATGGCTGGTTGGCGGGGTGTCGGATTTACTTCATGAACCAATCCGGGCGGCCGGTACCGACGAATCCCTCCCTACGCGAACGGCGTGGCGGACGTCAGCAGCGACCTTATCCGCCACTTGTTGCCGGAGCGTTCGAGCAGGATCTGCGCGGTGGCGAAGGTCGTCCCGGGGAGGACGGTGACCTGCTGGCCGGTCGCGGTCACGGTGGACCGGGGGCTGCGGTCGAAGACGATGTCGACGTCCGGCTCGGCGACGGTGAAGAAGTTGTCCGTGGTGATCTGGCGGATGGTGTACTCGCCGCCGCGCAGCCTGCCGCCGCTCTGGTACCCGTCCTTGATCGCCTTCGTCACGGTCGCGCAGGTCTCGCAGTCCGGGCTGCTCACCGCCTCGACCGGGGCGGTGTTGCCGGTGGTGAGCGCGTAGTTGAGGGTGTCGAACCAGTACTTCACGAACGCGGTGGCGCCGTCGACGGACGTCGAACTGACCACCGCCGGTGGATCCGGCACCGACGCCGCCGACGCCAGGCTGGGGCTGGCGCCCGCCGAGGGCCCGGAGAGCGCACCGCCCTGCTGGTCGCCACCGCGCCCGGGCAGGATGACGACCACCGCCGCGACCACGCCGGCAAGCAGCAGCAGCGCGGCGAACGTGACGAGGACGGCCGGCCGGCCGCGCAGTCCCCGCAGCGGTACCGCCGGGCGTAACTCGGTTGCCTGCCGGGGCCGCTCGGCCGGCTGCCAGGACAGCTCCAGCGCCTCGGTGGCGCCGTCCAGGGCCGGGCGCGGCCGTTCGATCGCCGGCGGCCGGCCGTTCGGCACCGGGGCGCCCGGCGGCCAGGCGCGGACCTCGGGGTCGCCGGGCAGGACGGGCACCAACCGCCGCAGCCGGACCGCCACCTCCTGCGCCGGCGGCCGGATCGCCGGGTCCACCGCCAGGCAGTCCTGAACCACCTGGCGCAGCTCGGGCACGGTGTCCAGGGTGACGACCGGCCGGCGCCGCAGGTGCTGCGACAGCACGTCGATCGGGTCGTTGCCGGCGCACAGCGGCACCCCGGCGAGCAGCTCGTACAAGACCAGACCCAGGGCGTACACGTCGGTAGCGGGGACCGGCGGGCCGCCGAGGATCACCTCCGGCGCGGCATACCCCGGGTCGGAGAACCGCTCCGCCCCCTCGCCGTACCCGCGGATCAGCCGGGCCAGCCGGTGATCGGTGATCCGGACGTCCCCGGACGGCCGCTCCAGCAGCAGGTTCGACGGCTTGATGTCACAGTGGACCACGCCGACGTCGTGGGCCGCGGCCAGCGCATCGGCGGCGGCCCCGATGATCCGGGCAGCGAGCGCCGGCGCGAACGGCCCGAGGTGGACCAGGTGGCGGCGCAGGTCGGAGCCGGCCACCAGCTCGGTCACCAGGGCCAGGTCGCCACCGTGGCTGCTCAGCTCGCGGACCCTGACGTCGGCCGGATGGATGAACGCGGTCAGGACATGACGTTCCCGATTGAGCCGGTCGACCACCGCCGGATCCCTGACAAGCTGCGCACTCAGCAGTTTCACCGCGAGTACCTCGCCGGTCGCGCGCTGTTGCGCACGCCAGACGGTACCGTTCGGTCCACGGCCGATGAGCTCGGTCAGTTCGTACTCGTTCGCAAGCGGCTGCACGATCCTGGCGTCCTCACGGCTACCGGTGTCGATGGGAAACCTGCACCTTCATCGGAATCCATCACCGGGCAGGCCATGGTGGCGGGCGGTGATTGCCGCCACAATACGTCAGGTACTCGTGCCCCGGACTCATCCACTCGTCGCTATCGGTCTCAGGAGGCTGGCGATGTCTGTCAGCAGGTCAAGCGCTGACGTACCGTCCCATCACCCTCGAGGACCGCTCGCCGGGCCATCGACACAACGGCGCTGGTTGTTACCGACAGTTATACTCTCCGTAGCAATTCTCGGTATCGGCTCTATCGTTGGATGGCGACTCACCTCGGCAAGCGGATCGCGCAGCGGTTGCAGCGGCCAGCAGGAGATCTTCTTCGTCGCCGTCGCGCCCGCCGAGTTCTCGGCCCTGAACGGGCTCGCCCGCCAGTGGAACGGCACCAACCCGTCGTACCAGGGTCGGTGCGTCGCGGCGGCCGTCGTACCGAAGGACCCGAGCCAGGTGGCGAGCGCTCTCGGGCCGTCCTGGGACGCGGTACGCGACGGGTCGCAGCCGGACGTCTGGGTCCCCGACTCCAGTCTCTGGCTCGGGGTCGCCGGCAGCCGGCCGGACGCGGCGGCGATGCTGCCGCGCGATCCGACCAGCATCGCGTCGTCACCGGTGGTCCTGGCGGTCCGCCGGCCGGTGATGCAGGCCATGGGCTGGCCGCAGAAGCAGCTCGGCTGGCAGGAGGTGCTCGGCGCGTTCAGCAACCCGGACACCTGGAACCAGGTCGGCCATCCGGAATGGGCCAACCTGCGGGTCGGCATCACCGACCCGACCGTGTCCACCGCGGGGATCGCGTCGGTGCTGGCGCTCCTCGACCAGGCCGGCACGGGTACCGTCACCGACCAGCAACTGCTGGCGTCGATCGGGTTCACCCAGTCGCTCGGGGCGGTGGCCGCGGACACGACCACGTTCTTCGACGCCCAGAAGGCGGCGCCCGGCCCGGCCACGCAGGCCGCGATCGGCGCGTTCCCGGCCCTCGAACGCGACGTCGCCGGGTACGACGCGGGCAACCCGGCGATGCCGATGGTCCCGGTGTACCTGCCGCAGAACCCGGTGGTCGCCGACTTCCCGTACACCGTGCTGAACGCCAGCTGGGTGAACGCCGCCCATCGCGCCGGCGCCACCCAGTTCCTGCGGTACCTCCAGACCACGTCCGCCCAGGACGCGCTACGCAAGCAGGGCCTGCGCGCACCCGACCAGAGCACCGGAAGCGCCTCGCTGCCGATCGAGCAGGGGTTCCAGACGACCGTGGCACCGCCGCGCAAGACGCCCGGCCCGGCCGCGCTCAGCCAGATCATCGGCCAGTGGACCGCGCTCCAGCGCCGCTCGGACGTGCTCGTCGTGCTGGACACCTCGGGTTCGATGGCCGAGGCGGTACCCGGCACCAAGCTCAACCGCCTGCAACTGATGCAGCAGACCGCGACGACCGGGTTCGGCCTGCTCACCAACCAGACCAGCATCGGCCTGTGGGACTTCTCCATGCGCAACGGCCAGACCACCGAGTACCGCGAACTGGTCCCGTACGGCCCGCTGCCCGAGCCGGTCAACGGGCAGCCCCGCCAGCGCGCGCTGACCGCCGCCACGGCCGCGTTGCAGGCGGGCGGCTTCACCCCGCTGTACGACACGATCTACGCGGCGTGGCACGACATGCAGGGCCGCTGGCAGCCGAACGGCACCAACGCGGTACTGCTGATCACCGACGGCGCCAACGAGTTCCCGGGTGGGCTCAACCTCAACCAACTGCTCGACAAGCTGGCCAAGGAGGGCCGGCAGGACAAGCCGGTACCGGTGATCAGCATCGCCGTCGGGCCGGAGGCCGACGCGGCGGCGTTGCAGCAGATCTCGCAGGCCACCGGCGGTCGCACCTTCGTCGCGAAGGACCCGGCCGGCGCGGCCCAAACCCTGGTACTCGCGTTCGCCGGCCGCCTCCGCTGACCCGGCAAGATCGTCACAACTTCCCGGAAATCGTTGCCATAGCGACCCGCTGAGGCCACGACTTCCGGGAAGTTGTGGCGATCAATCGTGGTCGAACAGCGCGCTGACCGACTCGCCGAGGTGGATACGGCGCATCGCCTCGGCGAGCGCCGGGGCGATCGAGAGCACCCGCAGCTTGGGCGTCTGGTAACCGACCGGCACCGTGTTGGTGCAGACGATCTCCAGGACGTCCGGCTGGGCCCCGATCCGGTCCAGCGCCCCCTCGGCGAACAAGCCGTGGGTACACGCCACGCGGATCGTCCGTACCCCCTGCTCGCGCAGCCTGTCGAGCAGTTCGAGCACGGTGCTGCCCTTGGCGATCTCGTCGTCGAGAATGATCACGTCGCGGTCGGCGACCTCACCGATGACCGCGCTGATGGTCACCCTGTCGTCGCTGAACCGCTGCTTGGCCCCCGCCGCCACCGGCACCCCGAGCAGCCGCGCGAACGCGCGCCGCCTCCTTGGCGTTGCCCAGATCGGGCGACACGACCACGGCATTGGACAGGTCGTACTGTCGGAAATGGATGGCCAGCTCGCGCAGCGCGTGCAGGTGATCGACCGGGACGCTGAAGAACCCGTGCACCTGCGGCGAGTGCAGCGTCAGCGCCAGCACCCGGCTGGCACCCGCCGTCACCAGCAGGTCGGCGACCAGCCGCGCGCCGATCGAGATGCGCGGCGCGTCCTTCTTGTCCGACCGGGCGTACGCGAAGTGCGGCATCACGACGGTGGTCCGCGCGGCCGAGGCGCCCCGGGCCGCGTCGCAGCATCAGCAGCAGCTCGACCAGGTTCTCCTGGACCGGCGGGACCAGCGGCTGGATCAGGAAGACGTCGCGCTCCCGGCAGTTGGCCTGCAACTGCACTTCCAGGCAGTCGTTGGCGAACCGGGTGACCCGCGTCGGGCACAGCGGAACCCCGAGATGCGGGCAGATCTCCTCCGCCAGCTCCGGATGGGCGCTGCCGCTGAAGACGGCGATGTCCCGCACTCCCGTCAAGATACAGCGACACCGGGTCGCGCGCGGAGCCTGGCTACCCGGCACGGCAGGATGGGACGGGTGACCGAACCTCTTCTCGACCCCGACGGCATGGCTCTTCTCGACTCAGACGGCATGAGCCGGCTGCGGACCGCGCTGACCACCGCCGGCTACACCGCCAACGGCATCGCCGCCCGGCTCGGGCCGGCGGCCACCGGCGCGCGTGGCCCGGAACGACTTCCGCGGCGGCGCTGCGCGCCACCGCCGGGCCGCGACCCGCTCGCGCACGCTGATCCGGCTGTTCATCTGCGGCCAGACCGAGCGCGGAGTCGGCCGTCGCCGCCGCGCTCGCCCCGCTGCCGCTCGCCGCGGCGCTGGCCGCCGGCCTCGTCGAGCGGCACGGCGACGGGCTGCGGGCCGGCGTCGACCTGGAGCCGTACGGCGACGGCTGGTTCGTGTCCGATGTCGACGTCCGGCCAGCGCCCGGGCCGGCCCGCTGCCGCCCGACCACGTGCTCGGCGTCGGCGGCGCGTCCACCACGCTGGCCGAGGCGACCATCCGCCGGCCGGTCGGCACCGCGCTCGACCTGGGCACCGGCTGCGGGGTACAGGCCCTGCACCTGTCCACCCACGCCGGCCGGGTCACCGCGACCGACCTGTCCGACCCGCGCGCTGCGCTTCGCCGCCACCACCGCCGCCCTCAACGGCCTGGACTGGGAGCTGCTGCGCGGCGACCTGGCCGCCCCGGTCGCCGGCCGCCGCTTCGACCTGGTGGTCAGCAACCCGCCGTTCGTGGTCGGGCCGGGCACCACCACGCACAGCTACCGCGACTCCGGCCGGCCCGGCGACGCGATCTGCGCCGAGCTGGCCGCCGCCGCGCCGGGCCTGCTGACCGACGGCGGCACCTGCAGTACCTGGCCAACTGGCTGCACGTGACCGGGCGAGGACTGGGCGCGACCGGGTCGCCGGCTGGGTCGCCGGTACCGGGCTGGACGCCTGGGTGATCCAGCGCGAGGTGGCCGACCCGATGGCGTACGTCAACCTGTGGCTGGCCGACGCCGGCGAGGACCGGCCGACCCGCGGCCGGGCGGCGAGCCTGGCTGGACTGGTTCGACGCGCACAAGGTCGAGGCGGTCGGGCTTCGGCCTGGTCACCCTGCGCCGCGGCGGGCACGACGACCCGTCGGTGCGGGTGGAGGATCTGCGCCAGCCGGTCGAGCAGCCGCTGGGCGACGCAGATCGCGCGCCTGGTTCGACCGGCAGGACTGGCTGCGCGGCGGTACCCGGCCGGCCTGCTCGACGCCCGGCTACCGGGCGGCCGACGGCCTCCAGCTGCGCCAGGAGGCGACCATGCGGCGACGAGGGCTGGGCGGTCGACCGGCAGCTGCTGGCCATGCCGCACGGGCTGCGCTGGGTCGAGGAGGTCGACCCGCTGGTGCTGGCGCTGGTCGGCGGCTGCGACGGCCAGCTGCCGCTGCGCGACCAGCTCGCCGTGCTCGCCGCCGCGCACGACGTCGACCGCGAGCGAGCTGGCCGAGGCGGCCGGTGCCGATCGTCGCGCACCTGGTCGAGCGCGGCTTCCTGCTCGCCGGTCGGAGAGCTGAGCGTGCGGGCCGTGGTGCAGACGGTCGAGCCGGGCCAGCGTGACGGTCGACGGCGAGGTGGTCGGCGCGATCACCGACGGCCTGCTGGTGCTCGTCGGCGTGACCCACACGGACACGCCGGCGACCGCCGAGACGATGGCCCGCAAGGTGTACGAGCTGCGCATCCTGGACGACGAGCAGTCGGCCGCCGACGCTCGGCGCGCCGCTGCTGGTGGTCAGCCAGTTCACCCTGTACGGCGACGCCCGCAAGGGCCGCCGGCCGAGCTGGACCGCCGCCGCCCCGGCCGAGGTGGCCGAGCCGCTGGTCGACGGCGTTCGTCGAGGCGCTACGGCGCGGGGCGCCAAGGTGGAGACCGGCCGGTTCCGGGCGCACATGCTGGTGGAGAGCGTCAACGTCGGGCCGCGCACCATCCTGCTTGAGCTGTGATTCCCGCTGACTCCCGGATTCGTGCCACCTAGCCCTTCGCCTCACTCCGGCTTAACGCCCCCTGACGCGCAAGCTGTCTCGCACACAACGATGCGCCACTTGTCAACGGGGGAGGCGAGCAGAGTGGCTCAGCAGCTGATCAGCAATGAGTCCGACACCTGCACCGGTCTGGACGCCTCAGGATGCGACGCCGCCGACATGGACGCGGTCGAGGCCTCGAGCAAGCGACGGGCACGGACGAGCGCGGCGTCTCGGCCGACCTGGTCCGGGCCTACCTCAACGGCATCGGCCGCACCAAGCTGCTCACCGCCGCGCAGGAGGTCGAGCTGGCCAAGCGGATCGAGGCCGGCCTGTACGCCGAGGAGAAGCTGTCCACGGCACGCCGATCGACGCCGAGCTGCGCGCCGACCTGGAGGTCATCGCCGCCGAGGGCCGGGCCGCCAAGGACCACCTGCTGGAGGCCAACCTGCGGCTGGTGGTGAGCATCGCCAAGCGGTACACGGGCCGGGGCATGGCCTTCCTCGACCTGATCCAGGAGGGCAACCTCGGCCTCATCCGCGCCGTCGAGAAGTTCGACTACACCAAGGGCTACAAGTTCTCCACCTACGCCACCTGGTGGATCCGCCAGGCCATCACCCGCGCCATGGCCGACCAGGCCCGCACCATCCGCATCCCGGTGCACATGGTCGAGCAGGTCAACCGGATGGTCCGGGCCCGCCGCGACCTGGCGATCACGCTGGGCCGCGAGCCCACGGTCGCCGAGATCGCCGACGCGCTGGGCGTGGACCGGAGTTCCAGGTGATCGAGCTGATCTCGTACGACCGCGAGCCGGTCAGCCTGGACCAGGCCGTCGGCGAGGACGGCGAGAGCGCGCTCGGCGACTTCGTCGCCGCGGTCGACCCGCGCGAGGAGCCGGCCGACGCGTCACCGGCGGCATGCTGCGCAACGAGGTCGAGATCGTGCTGGCCACCCTGTCCCAGCGGGAGCAGGCGGTGATCCGGCTGCGGTTCGGCCTCGACGACGGCCGGCAGCGCACCCTGGACGAGGTGGGCCGCGAGTTCGGCCTGTCCCGCGAGCGGATCCGCCAGATCGAGAAGGTGACCCTGCTCAAGCTGCGCGCACCCGGACCGGGCCAAGCGGCTGGAGGCCTACGCCAGCTGAGCCGAAGATCGGCACAACTTCGGCTTCGCGCCGGGGCCGAAACGGTGCCGCGTAGCGAGGAACGAGCGAGCGATGACGTCAGGCCGCGTCGAAGGCACGAAGCCCGCGCGAGCGAAGCGCCATATTCCGGAAATAGTTGCCTCCAGGGGGGTGGATGAGCAATTACCGGAAGTGGCCGATCATGGCTTCGGGCCTCAACGGCCCGAAGCGCCGTAGTTAGCGCAGGCGGCGCGGTCCGGTATCGGGCCGCGCCGCCGGCGTACCGAGGTCCACGCTGGCGCGCAGCACCGAGACGCCGTCCGGCCGGGCCAGCACCGGGTTGAGCGAGAGCCGGCGCACCTGCGGGTGGTCGTCGGCCAGCCGCCCGACCCGCAGCACCAGATCGGCCAGCACGGCCAGGTCGACCGGCGCCGCCCCGCGGTACCCGGTGAGCAGCGGAGCGGCGCGCGGCGCGCGTACCAGGGTCGCGGCGTCCCGGTCGGTCATCGGTACCGGCCGCCAGGCCCGGTCGCCGAGCAGCTCGCTGGCCACGCCGCCGAGCCCGAAGCCGACCACCGGGCCGAACGCCGGGTCGTCCACCACCTCCACCACGCAGCCCACGCCGGGCGGGACCATTCGCTGCACGGCAACCTCGACGCCCGCCCCGAACAGCAGTTGCAGCTCGTCGTACGCCCGGGCCACGTCGTCGGCGTCGGCGAGATCGAGGCGTACCGCGCCGAGGTCGATCCGGTGCCGCCACGGCGAGCCGGCCGACCTTGAGCGCGACCGGGAAGCCGACCCGCACGGCGACGGCGGCAACCGCGTCCGGCGGTCCGGCCGCCGGCCGGCTGGGCACGACCTCGATGCCGTAGCAGCCGAGCAGTTCGCCCGCCTCGATGTCCTTCGCGGCCGCACCGGCGGCCAGCGTCGCCACCACCATCCGGGCCCGACCGGTGTCGATCCGGTCCAGTTCGGGCACGACGCCGGCCGGTTCCCGCCGCCACGCCGCGTACGCCGCGGCCCGGCCCAGCGCGCGGACCGCCTCCTCGACGGTCGGGTACACCGGCAGGGCACCGGGGAGCGCCGGGTCGGCTTCCCCGGTGACCAGGTGGGCAGCACCGCCACCGCCGGCTTGTCCCCGCCCGAGGCCGCGGCGCGGATCGCCGTCGGCAAGCGCCGACGTCGCGTCCCAGCTCCTCGGCGAGGGCCGGCGCGTACGCCACGACCAGCGCGTCCACGTCGGGATCCGCGAGCGCCCCGGCCACCGCGTCGCCGATCGTGGCCACGTGCCGCGGTCGGCCCGACGTCGTGCGGGTACCCGGGGGCGAAGGTCAGGGCGAACGCGGGGGCGGTCCGGGCCGCGAGCGCCCCGAGCGCGGCGGCGTTGGTGACCAGCGCGATCCGCTGGCCGGCCGGCAGCGGCTGGTCGGCGAGCAGCAGGCCGACGTCGAACAGCTCCGACACGGTGTCCACCCGGATCACGCCGGAGTGCGCGAACAGCGCGGTGACCCCGCGCTCGTCCGGGCCGGGCGCGACGGCTTCGAGGGCCGGCGGCCGGACCGGGCTGGCCACCGCCACGATCGGCTTGTGCCGGGCCAGCTCCCGGGCCAGCCGGGCGAACTTGCGCGGGTTGCCGAACGTCTCCAGGTACAGCAGCACCACGTCGGTCGCGGGATCGTCGCGCCAGTACTGGAGCAGGTCGTTGCCGGACACGTCGGCCCGGTTGCCGGCGGAGACGAAGCTGGACAGGCCCAGCCCGCGCCGGTCGGCCTCGGCGAGCAGCGCGGTGCCGAGCGCCGCCGACTGGCTGAAGAACCCGACCCGGCCGGCCCGGGGCAGCCGCGGGGCCAGGGTGGCGTTCAGCCGTGCCGCGGTGTTGGCGATCCCCAGGCAGTTCGGCCCGACCAGGCGCATGCCGTGACCGCGCACCACGCGTACCAGATGGGTTTGCTCTTCGGCGCCTTGCGGTCCCGCCTCGGCGAAGCCGGCCGACACGACGACCAGGCCGCGCACGCCGGCCCGGGCGCAGTCCGAGACGACCTCGGCCACCCGGGGCGCGGGCACCGCGACCACCGCCAGGTCCGCGGTGCGTCCGGCTTCGACCAGGGAAGGGTACGCGGGAAGCCCGTCCACGGTCGCGGCGGACGGGTGTACCGGCACGATGTCGCCGGGGAACCCACCGGTCCGCAGGTGCCGCAGCAGCGCCGCGCCGACGCCCACGCCGCGTGACGACGCGCCATAGACCGCTACCGAGCCGGGGGCGAGCAGCCGGGCGATCGAGGCCGCCTCGGAGCGCTGCTCGCGCGACCACTGCACCTTCATCGACTCGGCCGTCGGCGCGATCGGAAACGACAGGTGCACGACGCCGTCGGCGTAGGCACGCTCGACCGAGTACCCGGCATCGGCGAACACCCGCAGCATCGTCGAATTGATCGGCAGCACCTCGGCGACGAACCGGGTGATGCCCTCCTCCCGGGCCGCGGCGGCCAGGTATTCCAGCAGGACCGAGCCGAGGCCGCGGCCCTGGTGCGCGTCCTCCACGACGAACGCCACCTCGGCCTCGGTCGAGCCGGTACCCAACCGGTCGTACCGGCCGATCGCGATCAGCTCGTCGCCCAGCTCCACCACGAACGCCTCCCGGTCGTGGTGGTCGACGTTGACGAAGTGCTCCAGCTCGCGTGGCGGGATCCGCGGGTACGGCGAGAAGTAGCGCAGGTACCGGGTGCGGTCGGAGAACCGGGAGTGCAGCGCGACCACGGCCGGCGCGTCCTCGGGACGGATCTGGCGGACCCGGGCCGTGGACCCGTCCGAGAGCATGATGTCGGCGGCGCGGGTGCTCATCAGTCTCTCGGATCGGCCGGGTCGAGACCGAGCAGCGGGAACACCGCGCGGCGGGTGGCCAGGATGGCGCGGTCGATGGCGTCCGGCGCGCCGAAACCCGGCGACCACGGGTCGTACGCCGGGTCCACGCCATCGGTCATCACGTCGGGTACCTGCCGGTCCGGGCAGCGGCGTGCGGCCAGTTCCCGCCAGGTCTCCGGGATCGGGGTCGCCGGGTCGACCGGGTCGCCGGTGACGACGGCGAGCAGGTGGGTCCAGGCCCGGGGTACGGCCTCGACCAGGGCGTACCCGCCGCCACCGGTCGCGATCCACCGGCCGTCGCACAGCTCCTCGGCCAGGCTGCGCAGCGCCAGGTACGTGGCCCGCTGCCCGTCCACGGTGAGGCGCAGGTCGGCCAGCGGGTCGAGCCGGTGCCCGTCGGCGCCGCACTGGGTGAACAGCACCTGCGGACGGAAGCTGCGCAGCGCGCTCGGCACGATCGCGTGGAACGCCCGCTGCCAGCCGGCGTCGCCGGTGCCGGGCGGCAGCGCGATGTTGACCGCCGTCCCCTCCGCGCCGGGGCCGCCGGTCTCGGTCGGGAAGCCGGTGCCCGGGAACAGGGCCAGCGGCGTCTCGTGCAGGCTGATCGTCATCACCCGCGGGTCGTCGTAGAAGATCGCCTGTACCCCGTCGCCGTGGTGCACGTCCACGTCGACGTACCCGATCCGCTCGGCACCCAGGTCGAGGAGCCGGGCGATGGCGACGGCCGGGTCGTTGTACACGCAGAAGCCGGAGGCCCGGTCGGGCATCGCGTGGTGCAGGCCGCCGGCGATGCTGACCGCGCGCGGGGTCTCGCCCTGCCAGACCGCCTCGGCGGCGCGCACGGTGGCCCCGGCGACCAGGGCACTGGCCTCGTGCATGTGCGGGAAGACCGGGTTGTCCGGGGTGTTCAGCCCGTGACCCCGGGTGTGGCCGTCGGCGGTCTTGACCACGTCGAGGTACTCAGGGCTGTGTACCCGCAGCAGCGTGGCGTCGTCGGCTTCGTGCGGCGCCTCGCGGCGGACCCCGGGGCGGTCGAATATCCCCAGGTCACCGGCGAGCGCCATGGTCAGCTCGACGCGTACCGGGTTGAGCGGATGGTCACCCAGGTCGTACCCGAGCAGCGCCTCGTTCCACACGACGAGCGTGTCGTTCACGGCTTCGACCCCTCCCCTTCGACGTTGGTCGATCTGGTCCCATCCGGGGCGCCCTGGGTGGTACTAGATTGACCAACGTCTGTCGGGCGGGACGGGTCGGTGATCCAGTTGCTCCAGGAGCCGACGTAGAGGGCCGGGTCGAAGCCGGCGACGGTCAGCGCCAGTACCGTCTGGGCCGCGGTCACCCCGGACCCGCAGTACGCGGCGACCGGCCGGTCCGGATCCACCCCGAGATCGGTGAAGTAGGCGCGCAGGTCCGCCGGGGCGCGGAGCCTGCCCGTACCGTCGAGGGTGTCCCCGAACGGGGCGTTGACCGCGCCGGGGATGTGCCCGGCCACCGCGTCGACGGGCTCGGTCTCGCCCCGGAAGCGGGCCGGCACCCGCGCGTCCAGCAGTACCCCGGTCTCGACGGCACTGGCCGCACCGCAGGCATCGACAGACGGTAGCGAACCGGGCGTTACCGTCACGTCGCCGGGGGCCGGATCGGGCGCATCGACGGTGACCGGGGCGCCCTCCGCGAGCCAGGCCGCGTACCCGCCGTCGAGCACCCGTACGTCGGGCAGGCCGGCCCAGCGCAGGATCCACCAGGCGCGGGCGGCGGCGCCGGTGGGCGGGGCGCCACCGGCGTCGTACACGATCACCGGCTGCCCGGCGCGTACCCCCGCGGCACGCAGCGCGGCTTGGAGTCCGGCCGGGTCCGGCAGCGGGTGCCGCCCGCCGCTGCCGGGCCGTCCGGCGAGCACCGTACCGAGATCGACGAACACCGCGCCGGGCAGGTGTCCGGCCTGGTAGGCGACCGGTCCACCGCCACCGAGTGTCCATCGGACATCGAGTATGGTTGGCGCGTCCCGGCGCCCGCGAAGCTCCGTCACGTCGATGAGGTGCGGCCTGCTGGTCATGAGGCCAGTTTGTCTTACACAGCGGGTAACATCTGCGCCGGGAGGACAAGTCTTGAACGACCTGGTCGATACCACGGAGATGTATCTCAAAACCATCCTCGAGCTTGAGGAGGAGGGCGTCGCGCCGCTGCGTGCCCGCATCGCGGAGCGCCTGCACCAGAGCGGCCCGACGGTCAGCCAGACCGTGTCGCGAATGGAGCGGGACGGGCTGCTCACCGTGCTGGGCGACCGCCATCTGCACCTCACCGACCTGGGCCGCTCGCACGCGGTCGCGGTCATGCGCAAGCACCGGCTCGCCGAACTGCTGCTGGTCAACGTCATCGGGATGCCCTACGAGGAGGCCCACGACGAAGCCTGCCGGTGGGAGCACGTGATGAGCGAAGACGTCGAGCGCCGGGTCTACGAGATGCTCGGCCGGCCGACCCGCTCGCCGTACGGCAACCCGATCCCCGGCCTGGCCGACTTCGACGCCGCGGCGGTGCACACCCCGGCCGGCGACGGCGAGCGCAACCTCGCGTTCCCCGGGCTCGCCGGACCGGTCGTGGTGAGCCGCATCTGCGAGAGCGTGCAGACCGATCCGGTCGTGCTGCGCCAGCTCCACGCCGCCGGCATCGACCCGGGCGTCCAGGTCACCGTCGCGCAGGAGCGGGACGCCGTGCGCGTCGACCGGGGCGGCGAGGAGGTCCGGCTCCCGCGCGAGGTCGCGTCCCGGGTCTTCGTGGCAGCCGCCTGAAACTGCCCTACAAACTCGTCTGGTCGACCTTCTTGGCCAGGGCCACGAGCTTCGGGGTCAGCGCGTTGACGTCGTCCGGCGCGGCGGTCGCCGGGAACCGGTACCGCAGGATCAGGATGCGGCTGTTGCCGGACAGCCAGCCGACCTCGACGGACGGTCCGGCGTCGGTGGCGGGTGGCTGCGTCACGCTGTACCCGATCTTGCCCAGCTCGCCCACCGGCGCCGCGCCCTTCGGCTGCACCGTCGACTTGAACGTGTTCGCGTCGGCGTCCGTGGCCGACACCGCGAGCGTCAGGTCGGGGTAGCTGGCCTCCTTCGCCTGCTGGAGCACGCAGGTGAAGGTGTCGTTGGCCTCGCTGGCGGCGGCCACGTCGAACGAGGTGCCGACGAGCTGCTCGATCACGTCGTAGTCCAGCAGGTAGCAGGCGCCTCCTGCCGTGCCGGCGGGCAGGCGGGTCGGACTCGGCACGCTGACCGCCGTGGCCTGCGGATGGGCGTCGGCGTTCGCGCAGCCGGCGACGGTCACCAGCGTGAGCCCCACCAGCACGGTCAGCGCGACCTTCCGCATCGACACCCACCTTCCCCTTTCGCCGACGCACACCGTACGGCCTGAGCCGGCGGCGACGGAAGCGGGCCTCCCGACAGTTATTCCGGTAAGCGCGACACGATGTGCGCGGCGATCTCGAACGAGCTGGTCGCGGCGGGTGACGGAGCGTTGAGTACGTGTACCTGCCGGCCGTGGTGGACGATCAGGAAATCGTCGACCAGGTCGCCGTTCGGCATGATCGCCTGTGCGCGCACCCCGGCTTCGGCGGGTACCAGGTCGTCGGCGGTGATCCCGGGTACCAGCCGGGCCACGCCGGCCGCGAACCGCCGGCGGGACAGCGACCGGCTCAGCTCGGTCAGCCCGTACCGGAAGTGCCGCCGGGCCAGCCGCCACATTCCGGGGTACCCGACGGTGTCCGCGACGTCACGGATGTTGACCCGCGACCACCGGTACCCTTCGCGGGCCAGGGCCAGCACGGCGTTCGGGCCGGCGTGCACGCTGCCGTCGATCATCCGGGTGAGGTGCACGCCGAGGAACGGGAAGCGCGGATCGGGTACCGGATAGATCAGCCCGCTGACCAGGTCCCGCCGGTCGGGGCGCAGCTCGAAGTACTCGCCGCGAAACGGCACGATGCGCGCCGGCACGTCGACACCGGCCAGCCGGGCGATCCGGTCGGCGTGCAGCCCGGCGCAGTTGACCACGAGGTCGGCCGGGATCTCGCCGCCGGTCGTCACGACCACGCCCGCCCGCAGCGCGACCACCCGCTCGCCCATCCGCAGCCGGGCGCCGGCGTCGTCGAGCAGCTTCGCCAGCGTGCGGCAGACCTCGCCGAAGTCGACGATGCCGGTCGACGCCACGTGCATCGCGGCCACGCACGACAGGTGCGGCTCGTACTCGCGCGCCTGCGCCGGATCGAGCAACCGGACCGACAGTGCGTTCGCCTGGGCGCGCTCGTGCAGCGCGTGCAGCCGGGGCACCTCGTCGGCGCCGGTCGCGACGATCAGCTTGCCGCAGACCTGGACCGGGATCCCGTACTCGGTGCAGAAGCGCACCATCGACGCGTTGCCGACCCGGCACATCCGCGCCTTGAGGCTGCCCGGCCGGTAGTACACCCCCGCGTGGATGACCCCCGAGTTGTGGCCGGTCTGGTGCACCCCGACCGCGGGCTCCTTCTCGACGACGGTGACGGTCGCGCCCGGACGGTCCTGGACCAGCCGGTGGGCGACGGCCAGGCCGACGATCCCGCCGCCGATGATCACGACGTTCGAAGTCATGGGGTCAGCTTGACGACTTCGACCCGTTCCGGGAACTGGCGGGCCAGGTACTGCGCAGCCTCGATGTCGGTGAGCGCCGCCGGGTCGCCGTACGCGGACGGGTCGACGCGGGGACCGGGTGTCGGCCGGTGCGGATTGTCCCGGTCGACCACCAGGAAGCTGGCGTGCGGGTCGCCGACGAGCAGCCGCACCGGCACCGGACTGAGGCGCACCTTGTCCTCCAGGTCGCCCAGTGTGCGGGCCGGCCCGGTCGGTGCCAGGAACACGTACCAGCCCTCGCCGTACTGGTAGTCGCGCTGCATCGCGGCGGCGAACAGGGTGCCGTAGAAGTTCGCGTACGGGGTGCCGGCGAGCACCACGTTGACCCGGCCACCGCCGTCCGGGTACTTCCGGGTGACCGCGACCGCCGCCCGCCCGCCGCCCGGCGAGCCGCGCTCCGCCCCGGCCGCGTAGCGCACCCCGTGGCTACCCAGCACCTTGTCGTGCCACCGGCCGCCGAGCCCGGCGAGGAACAGGGTGACGACCGCCGCACCGGCCAGGCCCGGGGCGAGCCGGCGCAGCGTGTCGGCGCCGGACAGCCGGACCCGCGGCAGCAGCCGGGCCGAGGAGCCGAGCGCCACCAGCAGCACGACGATCAGGTTGTGGACCAGCTTCTCGAAGTAGTAGACGCTGCGGCCCACCATCGCGTACTGGTACAGCAGCAGCAGCGCCGTGAACACGAGCGCCACGCCCACCTCGGCCGCGAGCAGCCGCCGCCCCGGCGAGCGCCGGCCGCCCCGGGCGAACAGCCCGGCCAGCACCACGACCAGCAGGATGCCGATCACCGGGCGGTCGGCGGCGAACGCGGTGCCGTTGGTCAGCAGCAGGTTGCCGGTGCCCGACGGCTTGTTGGCCAGCGGCGTGATCAGTGTCAACGGCAGGAACAGGCAGGCCCCGGCGAACAGCCGCGGGTGCCGGCGCAGCGCCCGCCGGGAGTACCAGGCCCAGATCGCGGCGACACTCAGCGCGTACGGCAGGAACAGGTGGTACGTGAACGAGATGCCGACCAGCAGTGCGACCACGGTGACGAGCTGTTCACGCAGGCCCGGCAACGGTCGGGCCAGCAGCGCGGTGAGGATCGCGACCAGGGCCAGGCCGAACAGCTCGTTCGGGTACCCGCGCTGGAACAGCGTGAACAGGTCGCCGAAGTACAGCACGCCGACGACACCGGCGAGCACGGGCAGCAGGGTCGCCGCGGTCGGGCCGGGGCCGCTGCACCGCCGGGCGGCCCACAGCACGGCGAGCGCGAAGAACGCGTACGTGCCGAAGTGGCACCACAGCAGCACGTTCATCGCGGTCATGCCGTCGGCGTTGCGGTTCGACGACCGGGCGAACCGGTCGAGCACCGCGTACAGCAGATGGGCGCCCTGCGGGTAGTCCTTCATGCCGGAGCCGTAGCCCGGAGGGGTCGTGGCGTGCAGGAACGCGTACCCGCCGATCTTGCCGATCAGGTCGAAGAGGACGAAGTGGCGAGCCATGTCCTCGCCGGTCGCCACGATCCCGATCCGCGCGCCGATGTCGCGCAGCACGAACGGCACGTACGTGAAGACCGCCACCACCAGCGTCGCGAGCCACACCGCCAGGTCGCCCGGGGGCAGCTTGCCCGGCAACCCCGGCCGCCGGCCGGTCGCCGCGGCGAAGGCGACCAGCGCGGTCAACGCGCACCCGGCGATCGGCACCGGATGCAGGTGCCACGGCCACACCGAGAACAGGAACCCGGCGACGCAGAACACCCCGAACAGCTGCGCCATGGCGAGGATGAGCCGGTCGAGCGGGGTGCGCCCGGCACGTTGCAGCGACATCACGCCGAGCAGCACCACCGGGGGCAGCAGCCAGTCGGCGCCGACCAGGTGCGTCGCGAGCGGCAGCAGCCACGCCCCGGCGAATGCCGCGATCCAGCGCGGCGCGGCGTTCGCCGGGCCGGAACGCTGGGCCAACCGGTCGGTAACCGGCGCGCCGCTGGGAGTGGTAGTCGGCAACGCGCACCTCGGGAAAGTCGACGGTGCCGACGACGCACCCGCCGGCCGGCCTCATGATAGGGCCAGCCGGCACCAGCCACATCGCGGCCGGGGGGCCGTTCCCGCCCGTGCTAGCGTGTGGCGAATTTCGTGGACCCGAGGAGTACACAGCTCGTGGGCGAGACCGCCGAGATCAGCGAGGTGGGCGGCGCCGGCCGCACGCGGCTCAGGTCCCGGGTCATCCTGGCGGTACGCGTTGTCGCCGTGCTCGCGATCGGCTACTTCATCGTCGCCACCACCGTCGACCAGTGGACCGAGGTCCGCAACACGTTCCACCGGCTGTCCTGGCCGCTGGTGCTCCTCTCCCTGCTCGCGGCGCTGGTCGGGATCGCGGCCAACACGTACGCCTGGCGGGCCGCGCTGGCCGACCTCGACCACGAGGTGCCGATCCGCGCGGCCGGCCAGGTGTTCCTCGTCGGCCAGCTCGGCAAGTACCTGCCCGGCAGCGTGTGGTCGTACGTGCTCCAGATGGAGCTGGGCCGGCGCGCCGGCATCCCCCGCGCCCGGGCGTTCCTCGCCTCGTTGATCTCGACCGGTATCGGCATCACCGTCGGGTTGGCGATCGGTGCGCTCGGGCTGCGCGGGACGGTCCTGGCCAGCCGGGGCGGCGAGCACGCGACACTCGCCCGGACCGCGTTCTACCTGCTGCTCGCCCTGCTGCCGATCGCCCTGGTGTGCGCCCATCCGGGGGTACTGAGCCGGCTGGTCGGGCTGCTGCTGCGCCTGCTTCGGCGGCAACCACTGGAGCGGCCGCTGTCCTGGGCCGGCGTGCTGCGGGTGGCGTTCTGGTCGGCCGTGGGGTACGCGCTGTTCGGCCTGCACCTGTGGCTGCTGGCCAGGGCGCAGGTGGGCAGCGGCTGGACCGGGTTGGGCGTGTGTGTCGCCGCGATCGGGTTCGCGATCAGCGTCAGTACGTTCGTCGTCGTGGCGCCGTCCGGCATCGGGGTCCGCGAGTTCCTGATCGCCATCACGCTGACCGCGCTGGGCCTTCCGTACGGGGCGGGATACGCGATCGCTCTGGCCTCCCGCCTGGTCGCCACGGTGGCGGACGTGGTGGCCGCCGGCGGGGCCGCGCTCCTGGCCAGCCGCAAGATCCACGACCCCCGTTAGTGGCCGAGCACGATTCCGGCCAGGCAGCGGAGCGAGTCGGCGCCGGGCATGAAGTACCCGTCGTGCTGGGCGACGTTCGCGACCGGCACCCGCCGGGCCCCGAACGCGGCCCGGAACGGCAGCGTGCCGTGGCCGGCGCCGAGCAGGCTGATGCCGGGCAGTTCGCGGGTCCAGTCGCTGCGCGCGGTGCCGGCCCAGATCCGGGCACCGGTGTGCAGGTCAGCGGCCCGGGACACACCCATTCCGGGGCTGCCCAGGGCCACGATGTCGTGGACGTTCCGGCTGAGCCGAGGTGCGGCGAGACCGGTGACGACCGAGCCGTAGCTGTGCCCGATCAGGGTGACCGCGGCGTCCGGGCGGTACGCGTCCAGCCCGGCGACGAACCTGGTCAGCGCCGTTGCCCCGACCCTCGCCCGCTCCTCCCGGATCGCCTCGCGACCGATCCCCTCCGGCGCGTCGTACCCCAGCCAGGCGATCACGGCGACCCGGGCGGTCGGATCGTCGGACCGTACCTGCCGGTAGAGCTGGCGGGCCTGCCACGACGGCGCCCGGCGCTGGTGACCCGCGTTACCCCGGTCGAAGTTGTCGAGCCGGTTGTCCACCCCGGGCACGAGCACCGCGATCCGGTCGGCGGTGGCGAGATCACCGATCACTTCGGCGACCCGTCCGTCGCCGCGTGGATCGTACTCAAGCAGGTGTCGCGTGGGTGACCACGACGAACGCCGCGCGTTCGCCGCGAACCGCAACCCCAGCGGCGCGCCATCGAGATTGCCGATGATCTGGGGGAACCGGACGGCCAGCGCGACCTGCTCGGCCGGCGCCAGTCCGGCGAAGAACCGCGCGATCTCGGCGGGGCCGGTCCGGAGCGGATCCGGCAGGGCCAGCCCGGCGACCCGGTCCGCCCGCCAGGCTGCGATGCCCGGCACGGCGGCCAGCGCACCTGGCGCGGCCGACGCGGGATCGGCCGGCCCGAAGAGCCAGCCGCCGAGGCCCACGACCACGGCCAACGCCGTTGTCGCCGCCTCCCGCGTCAGCCGGCGCAGCAGGCGCCGGGGGTCGCCGAGAATCCGCATTCATCGCCTCCTGGCATTGGGCATCTCATGTCCGATCACGAATCAGCGGGTACATGAGTTCGAGATCGTCACGATCGGGCTGGCCCTGTGGGGTGAAACCGGAGCGCTACTCAATGGCTAGGGATCTTGGACCAGCCGGCTCGCGCACACCCGCGCGAGCCTATATACGCCGTTTCTGGGCGCCCAACCCCCGGGGGGCGGCCGGGCGGGCCGGGCACCCGATAGTCTGTGCGGCTTCCATGGCGTGTGAGTGGACTCCACTCCGGGAACCAGTAACGGCATGAATACCACCTGGAAGCCGCAGAAAGATCAGGGCGAACTGTCCAGCGCCGAGCGCCGGGAACTGCCCGACAGCGCGTACGCGTTTCCCGGCAAGCGGAAGGAACCGCTGACCGACGCGGGCCACGTCCGCAACGCGCTCGCCCGCTTCGATCAGGTTCAGGGAGTCACCGACGAGGAGCGTGACCAGGCGTTCGCCAACATCCGCAAGGCGGCGGAGCACTACGAGGTCGATATCACGGAGGACAACTGGCGGCAGTTGGGCAAGCGCCCGCACACCCGCAACACCGCGCACTGACCGCAGAATGGTCGGGTGCGCAGATCGGTCGCCGCCGCCGGTACATCGGTGTTCTTCGTCCTCGCCCCGGGCGTCGTCGACGGGCTGATCCCGTGGTGGCTGACCGGCTGGCACACGCATCCCTGGTGGCCCCCGGTACGCGTGGCCGGGGCGTTGTTGACGGTCGCCGGGGCGGCGGTACTGGTACGCGCGTTCGTCCGGTTCGTGGTCGAGGGCTCGGGTACCCCCGCCCCGGTGGCGCCGACCGAACGGCTCGTGGTCGGCGGGCTCTACCGGTACGTGCGGAACCCGATGTACGTGGCCGTCGTCACGGTCATCCTCGGGCAGGCGCTGCTGCTCGGGCAGTCGACGCTGCTGTGGTACGCGGTGATCGTGTGGCTGACGGTGGCGACGTTCGTTCGCCTCTACGAGGAACCGACACTGAGCCGCCAGTTCGGGTCGTCGTACGCGGAGTACCGGAAGGCCGTGCCCGCCTGGCTGCCCCGGCTGCGCCCGTGGCGTGCTCCTCAACCATGATCACGGAAGGTTCGGGTAGTTATAGCTACCCGAACCTTCCGTGATCATGACGTGCTGAACGCTCAGCTACAGCCGCTGGTCGAGCCGCAGCCCTCGCACACGTAGCAGCTACCGGCCGGCCGCATCTTGGTGCCGCAGGTGAAGCACAGCGGCGCGTCGGCGGCCTTTCCCTGTACCAGCTCCAGCAACTCGGTCGAGGAGTGCGCCTCCTTGGGCGCCGGCGTCTCCTTGGCCGCGAGTGCCGGCTTCTCGGGTGTCTTCTCCACCGGAGCCGAGGACGCCATCTCGGTCAGGTCGACCGACTCGCCGTTCTCCTCGCGGAGCTGGGCAGCCCGCTCGCTGGCGGTCAGGATGCCCATCTCGGCCCGGCGCTCGAACGGCAGGAAGTCGAGTGCCAACCGCCGGAAGATGTAGTCCATCACCGAAGCCGCCATCCGGATGTCCGAGTCGTCGGTCATGCCCGCCGGCTCGAACCGCATGTTGGTGAACTTCGCGACGAACGTCTCCAGCGGCACCCCGTACTGGAGGCCGATCGAGATCGCCACCGAGAACGCGTCCATCACGCCGGCCAGGGTCGAGCCCTGCTTGGACATCTTCAGGAAGACCTCGCCGAGCCCGTCGTCCGGGTACGACGACGCCGTCAGGTAGCCCTCCGCGCCGCCGACCGAGAACGACACCGTCTCCGACGGGCGCTTCTTCGGCAGCCGCTTGCGTACCGGCCGGTACTCGATGATCTTCTCCGGCTCCGGCGCCTTGTCGACGGCGGCGGTCTTCGGCTTGGCGTTGGTCAGCGGCTGGCCCACCTTGCAGTTGTCCCGGTAGATCGCCAGCGCCTTCAGGCCCAGCTTCCAGCCCTCGAAGTAGATCTCCTCGACCTCTTCCACGGTCGCCGACTCGGGCATGTTGACCGTCTTCGAGATGGCTCCCGAGATGAACGGCTGGACCGCGGCCATCATCCGCACGTGCCCCATCGGCGCGATCGCCCGCTCGCCCATCGCGCAGTCGAACACGCCGTAGTGCTCGCGCTTGAGGCCGGGCGCGTCGACCACGTGGCCGTGCTCCGAGATGTACTCGACGATGGCCTCGACCTGCTCCTCCTGGTAACCCAGCGAGCGCAGGGCGCGCGGCACGGTCTGGTTGACGATCTGCATCGAGCCGCCGCCGACCAGCTTCTTGAACTTGACCAGCGCCAGGTCGGGCTCCACGCCGGTGGTGTCGCAGTCCATCATGAGACCGATCGTGTTGTGGCTCACGAAACCGGACGCCACATAGGTCACGTTCGCCGGCACCGAAAGGTCGTACGTCGGCTGTACCCCACCGTCTTCGTTCTTCGCCACCGCCTCGAAGAGGTACCCGAGGGCGTGCTCAAGGCGCTCGTCACGGGTTTCGAGAGCGACTCGCATCGCTACCCGCCTCGGCACCCCGCCGGTCTTTCGGATCGACTGGAAAATGGCGTCCCGCAGCTCGTGGCCGGCAGGAACAAGCTCCCGCCAGACCGCCTCGGCCAGGTGTACCCGATCCCGGTTGCCGGTCTGGGACGGCTCGACGACCAGCAACTCCGCCTTGCGATCACTGAGGAAACCGACGATCTCGTCGAAAGCGATCGCGTGCTCCTGATTGCGCAGCCGCACCTGGTAGATGGGCCCGCCGAAGCCGCTGACGGTCTCCCTCGTCGTCGTGGCCATGCCGAGCGCGAGGAGCAGCGTCCGGACCTCGTCGGCGAACGTCTCCGTCGACGTCGACAGGCTCGGCACACCGGCCGCCACAGTCCCGTCGGCTTCGAAGAGGCCGCGCAGGAACGCGGCGTAGACGTTGACGTCGTTCGTCTCCAGGATCGCCGACGGCACCCGTGGCGCCCATCCCTTACCGACGTGGTCGTCAGTCGGCAACGTCTTCGCGAAGCCGGCGGCCTGCCACCAACGGCCCAGCCGAACCGACTGCAACGTCACCTCGTGGTAGCCCTCCTTCGCGACCACGACAGGCTCGATGCCGAACAAGCCCTTGGTCAGTACCCGAAGTCGCTCGACGACGTCAAGATCGGTGTCGGCGACACACAGCCGGATCCCCTTGGCGTGGAGGCTGCCGACACCCATGAAGTAACCGGCCAGTTCAGCGAGGTCAGCATCGACGGCCGCCGGAACGTGCAGTGTGCGGTCACCGGCGTAGTACGCCTGATCCAGCACCGGCAGCGGCACCGTCCGCGGCTCGCCGATCATGGTGCCAAGCTGCATCGGCACCAAGTCACCTTCCTGGACCTCAGCGAGACGCTTCCAACTCCACTCGCCGGACACCCGGTCCATCACCTTGATGCGGTGAGCCAACGTGCCCTGGATGCGGTAGCCACCCTTGGTGACGATTCGACGGGTGGGCTCCTCGCCGTTGATGAAGAACTTGGTCGCCTGGCGAGGCCCTTGGTCTGTCGACACAGAGAAGTCGACGTCCTGCCAGCGGTCGCCGTAAAGGTCACCGAGTTCGCCAAGCCGGGTGAGGCCGCGGTCGGTGGTGACCATCGTGTCAGCCGTCAGACAGCCGGTCGGCGCGAGCACGCTGGCCTGCGCGTTCCGCCAGCCGTTGGTCTCGCCGATCGCCAGGCACTCCTGCCACTGCCGGACCGACTCCGACACGATCACGGTGTCGACCGCGCCCAGCGGGCGCACCGCCTCGGCCGCCCCGGCGTGCTTGCGCATCACCCGCTTGTGCGGCTCGGCGTTCCGCGCGTAACCGTCGTAGGCGCCCACGATCCCGGCCAACTCGGCCGAGCGGCGGTATGCCGTGCCGGTCATCAGGCTGGTGATCCCGGCCGCGAGGGAGCGCCCCGCCTCCGAGTCGTAGGCCAGGCCGCTGGCCATGAGCAGGGCACCGAGATTCGCGTACCCGATGCCGAGCTGCCGGTAGGCCCGCGTGGTCTCGCCGATCCGCTGGGTCGGGAAGTCGGCGAAGCAGATCGAGATGTCCATCGCGGTGATGATGAACTCCACCGACCTGACGAACTTCTCCACCTCGAACGAGCCGTCTTCCCGGAGGAACTTCAGCAGGTTGAGCGAGGCGAGGTTGCACGAGGAGTTGTCCAGCGACATGTACTCCGAGCACGGGTTGGACGCGGTGATCCGGCCGGTCTCCGGGTTGGTGTGCCAGTCGTTGATCGTGTCGTCGTACTGCATGCCCGGGTCGGCGCACTCCCACGCCGCCTGGCCGATCGCCCGGAACAGCTCCTTCGCGTCGACCGTCTCGACCGTCCGACCGTCGAGCCGCCCGCGCAGGTCGAACTTGCCGCCGCTCTCGACCGCCCGCATGAACTCGTCGGACACGCGGACCGAGTTGTTGGCGTTCTGGTACTGCACGCTGACGATGTCGTGGCCGCCGAGATCCATGTCGAAGCCGGCGTCGCGCAGGGCGCGGATCTTGTCTTCCTCGCGCGCCTTGGTCCGGACGAACTCCTGGATGTCGGGGTGGTCGACGTCGAGGATCACCATCTTCGCCGCGCGCCGGGTGGCGCCGCCGGACTTGATGGTGCCGGCGCTCGCATCGGCGCCGCGCATGAAGCTGACCGGCCCGGACGCGGTGCCGCCGCTGGACAGCAGCTCCTTGGAGGAACGGATGCGGGACAGGTTGACCCCGGAACCCGAGCCGCCCTTGAAGATCAAACCCTCCTCTTTGTACCAATCGAGGATGGAATCCATCGAATCATCCACAGATAGGATGAAACACGCGGATACCTGCTGAGGGGAGGCGGTGCCGACGTTGAACCAGACCGGCGAGTTGAAGCTGAACACCTGGTGCAGCAGCATCCACGTCAGCTCGTGCTCGAAGACCTCGGCGTCGTCCGGCGAGGCGAAGTAGCCGTGCTGCTCACCGGCGGCCCGGTAGGTCTTCACGACCCGGTCGATGAGCTGCTTGAGCGACCACTCCCGCTCCGGGGTCCCCACCGCGCCCCGGAAGTACTTCGTGGTCACGATGTTGGCGGCGTTGACGCTCCAGAAGTCGGGGAACTCGACGCCGCGCTGCTCGAAGTTGATCGAGCCGTCCCGCCAGTTCGTCATGACGACGTCGCGGCGCTCCCACGTCACCTCGTCGTACGGGTGGACATCGGCCGTGGTCCACACCCGCGCGACGGTCAGCCCCCGTGCCGCGACGTTCTTCTGCCGGCCGTTGGACCCCCCGCGCGCCCTGCCTGAAGACTGCCGCACTACCTCTGTCATGCTTCCCCACCCTCGTTTGAACAGGTCTTTACTGCTTCAGCGACGCGCACCACCCGCGGCTCGTCGCATGGAACGTCGGTGCTGTTGCTGTGACCGGTGCCCGGGATCGTCAACCGACCGCGACCGGGCGCCCTGACGAGCGCTCCGGCGAGGCCCGCCCGGTCGATCCGTCCGACGCCTGCTCCGGCCCCCCGGTCGGAGACGGCTCCCGGTCGCCCCGCAGCGCCGTGATTTCCCGCTCGAAGTCGTCCAGCGAGTCGAACGACCGGTAGACGCTCGCGAACCTGAGGTAGGCCACCTCGTCCAGCTCGCGCAGCGGCCCGAGGATCGCCAGGCCGACGTCGTGGCTGGGCACCTCGGCCGCGCCGCGCGCCCGGACGGCCTCTTCGACCCGTTGGGCCAGCAGTGCGAGCGCGTCGTCGTTGACCGGCCGGCCCTGGCAGGCCTTGCGCACGCCGGAGATGATCTTCGTACGGCTGAACGGCTCGGTGACCCCGCTCCGCTTGACGACGGCGAGCACCGCTTCCTCGACAGTGGTGAACCGGCGGCCACACTCGGGACAGGACCGGCGGCGCCGGATCAGCTGGCCGTCCTCGGCCTCGCGCGAGTCGACGACCCGGGAGTCCGGGTGCCGGCAGTACGGGCAGCGCATCGTCTCGGCCTTTCGACAGCACGGCGGAGCACAGCGACGGCTGCCTGCTCCGGCGGCCCCGCTGTGCACAACGTGTGGATAAGTGGTTGGCGGTCAACCCAACCTATAGACAACTTACACCCATGTAACTACTACATCTAGGGGTTCGACGTTATGCCCTGCGCTACTCGGGCGCAAGTCGAAACGCGGCGCGTCGCGTGGCTTAACGCACGCGCGGCAGGATCAGACGCTGCCCCGGGTGGACCGTGTAGTCGCGGATGCCGTTGAGCCGGCGGATCTCGTCGATCATCCGGAACCGGTCGCGACCGGGCGCGGACCGCGCGGCGACCGACCACAGCGTCTCGCCCGGCGCGACGACCGTCGTCGGTGGCGGGCCGGCCGGATCGGCCGCCTGGCCGGGCGCGGCGGCGAGGGCCACCAGCCCGATGGCCAACGCGAGCAGCACGACGAGGACCGCGATCCGGCCCCGGCGGGTCAACCGGACCGGGGCCACCTGCGAAGCGACACCAACTGTGGCCATCTGTGACCCCCTAAGTCGTACAGCCGTTCTATCGAACGGACGTACGATGGTCTACCAGAGCCGAACGTGCCATGTCGAGCAACCGCGACACGACACGCCGCGCCAAGTAGTACAGATGTTTGAAACTGTCAGACCGTGGCGTTACGGTCGAGCCGCACATCGATCACGCATCGCTAACCGGGCCCCCACCCGGGGCGGATGCGACAAAGGGAGGATGGACGTGGCCACCGACGACCCCGCCAGCGGGCGCCCTAGCGGCGGCCGGGGCACCACCCCGGGCGACGCCCCGGATTCCGCGCCCACCGCGAGCCGGTCCACCGCGACGGAGGCCCCAGCGGCCAAGCGCGCCAGCCGTGCCACCACCCGCCGTGGCGGTTCCCGCCAGCGCGGCGGTGAGCCGGAGATCCGGGCCGTGACCGCGGTCGTGACGGCGTTTCCCGATCTGTTCGCCGCCGACCTGACGCAGCGGCAGCGCAAGATCCTCGAGTTCATCCGGGGCGCGGTGGAGCGCAACGGCTATCCGCCGAGCGTCCGCGAGATCGGCGAGGCGGTCGGCCTGGTCTCCCCGTCCAGCGTGGCCTACCAGCTCAAGGAGCTGGAGCGGAAGGGCTACCTGCGGCGCGACCCCAACCGGCCGCGCGCCGTCGACGTCCGGCCGCCGAGCGAGTTGGTCCCCGAGGACGAGGAGGCGGTCCGCGCCGCCCGGCCGGCCCCGGCCTACGTGCCGGTGCTGGGCCGGATCGCAGCCGGCGGCCCGATCCTCGCCGAGCAGGCGGTGGAAGACGTGTTCCCGCTGCCGCGCGAGCTGGTCGGCGAGGGCACGCTGTTCCTGCTCCAGGTCAAGGGCGATTCGATGCTCGACGCCGCGATCTGCGACGGCGACTGGGTGGCGGTGCGCCAGCAGCCGACTGCCAACAACGGCGAGATCGTCGCCGCGATGCTCGACGGCGAGGCGACCGTCAAGACCTACCGCAACCGCGACGGCCACGTGTGGCTGCTGCCGCACAACCCCGCCTTCGACCCGATCGCCGGTGACGACGCCACCATCATGGGCCGGGTCGTCGCCGTCCTGCGCCGGATCTGACGTTCCGGTCTCCGGGGTGGCGGCCCGCCCGTCACCCCGGCGCCGCCGTCACCCCGGCCCGGGGTCCTAGAAGCGCCGGGGTCCTAGAAGCGCCGGGGTCCTAGAAGCGATCGTGATAGCGGTCGTCGCCGTCGTAGTCGGGGTGGTAGCCGGGCTGGGAATACTCCTGATGCCCGGCCCCGCGCCCGTTGCCCTGGTCGTAGCCGGGCTGGCGGTAGCCGCCGCCGTAGACGTTGCCACTCCCGCCATAACCGGGCTGGGCATAGCTCCCGCCGCTGCCACTGCCATAGGTGCCACCGGTGCGGGGCGGCGGCTGGTCGGCCGAGACCGACGACAGGTAGGCGGTCGGCCGCTCGTCCTCGTCCCTACTCGCGCTGTCGGCCGGCTGGCTGTCCTTCCCCTTGGCCGCCTTCGCGGTCTGGCGGCGCGCCTTGCGGGACCGGCGGATGCCGATCACCCCGACCACGACCAGGATCAGGCCCAACACACCGATCGCGGCGACGATGTCGATGATCTGCGGCAACGTGAGCTTCTTGTACCAGGACCGGGTGTCCGCCTTCTTCGCGGGTGCCTTGGTGGCCGCGGCCGCCGGGGCGCCGGACGCCGGCTGGTAGCGCAGGATCTTGCTCGGCCCGGTCTGATCCGCGCAGGTGAGGAACGACTTGCCGTCCGGGCTGTACGTGATGCCCTCGCCCTGCGACTCGTTCGGCAGCGGGGTGATCCGCGGCTCGCCCTTGATCGCCTTGACGATGTCGCCGTCCGGGGCGTCCCACTCGTATGCGTCGGAGTAGGTCCGCAGCACGAACCGTTTGCGGTCAGGCGACTGGGCGGCACCGGTGACCAGCACCTGCCCGGCCGGGCCGAGGAAGTTGGCCGTGCCGGTGCGCCTGGGCTTCCAGCTTCCCACGTTCTTCAGCTGCACGCCCTGCCTGGTGTTGGGCGCAAGCGCCTCGGTCGGCTGGTAGAGCTGCGCGGTGCCGCTCGGGTCCTTGGTCACGATGATCGGAACGTCGCCGGGGCCGAACAGCAACGCCTCGGCGTCGTGCGCCCCGTCCGGGTACGTGAGCCGGTGCACGATCGGCGCACCGCCGCCGGGCGGCACCTTCCACAGCGCGATCGTCTCGCGGCGGTCCTTCGGCGGGTTGGTGAAGTTGTCACCGGTGTCGGCCACCCAGACCGTGCCGTCCGAGGCGACGGCCAGGTCCTCCGGGTCACGCGCGGCCGTCGGGTAGGTCAGCTGGCGGCTCAGCTTGCACTTGCTGTCGAGGAAGAACACCCGCATGGCGGCGGCCTGCTCGTTGCTGTCGTTCTCGACGACGTAGCCGCCGTCGGGCAGCGCGACGATCCCGGACAGCTCGACCAGCCGGGGATCGTTGATCGTGCAGACCGTCTCACCCGGGACAGCCGACGGCAGCGGCGCTGGACTCGGCTCGGCCAGCGCCGGGGTTTGCAGGCCGACAACACCAACCCATGCCCCGATGACCAGCAAACCGACACGCCGCATCCGAACAGTCTCGCATTGCCGGGATCGATTCGGGGGCGCGGCCTTTGATGACTACGCCACGTGACCCGCTGTCGTCCGGGTGCTTACCGCATAGGGTGCCAACTCGGCGGCGAGGGCCTGGTCGACGCGTACCCGCAGGACCGTGCCGTCGCTGGTGTGCTCGGTCTCCAGCACCTCGCCGGTGGAGTGCACCCGGGCGACCAGGTCACCCCGCTCGTACGGGACGCACGCCCGCACCTCGACGGGCGGCCACGGGAGCCGCTCCTCGATCGCGGTGCGCAGGCCGGCGATGCCGGCGCCGCTGTGCGCCGAGACGAAGACCGCGCCCGGCCACGCCCGCTTGAGCCGCAGCAGCGTGTCCTCACCCGCGGCGTCGGTCTTGTTGACGACCAGCAGCTCGGGCACCTTGTCGGCGCCGACCTCGGCGAGCACCTCGCGAACGGCCCGGACCTGCTCCTCCGGGTCGGGGTGGCTGGCGTCGACCACGTGCACGATGAGGTCGGCGTCGGCGACCTCTTCCAGCGTGGACCGGAACGCCTCGACGAGCTGGTGCGGCAGGTGCCGGACGAATCCGACGGTATCGGACAGCGTGTAGATCCGGCCGTCGGCCGCCCGGGCCCGGCGGGTGGTCGTGTCGAGCGTGGCGAACAGCGCGTTCTCGACCAGCAGCCCGGCACCGGTCAACCGGTTGGTCAGGCTGGACTTGCCGGCGTTGGTGTACCCCGCGACGGCGATGCTCGGCACGTGCCGCTGCCGGCGGCCGGCGCGCTTGGTGTCGCGCATCGTGGCCATGCCGGCGATCTCGCGCTTGAGCCGGGAGATCCGGGTGCGGATGCGCCGGCGGTCGGTCTCCAGCTTGGTCTCACCGGGACCGCGCAGGCCGACGCCGCCGTTGCCGCTGGCCGAACCACCGGCCTGGCGGCTCATCGCCTCACCCCAGCCTCGCAGCCGGGGCAGCAGGTACTGCAACTGGGCCAGCTCGACCTGGGCCTTGCCCTCTTTGCTCTTGGCGTGCTGGGCGAAGATGTCGAGGATCAGCGCGGTCCGGTCGATGACCTTGACCTTGACGTCGTTTTCCAGCGTGCGGAGCTGGGACGGGGACAGCTCGCCGTCGCAGATCACGGTGTCGGCGCCGGTGGCGACGACCACGTCGCGCAGCTCGGCGACCTTGCCGCGGCCGATGTAGGTCGACGGGTCGGGGCGGCCGCGGCGCTGGATCAGCCCGTCGAGGACCTGCGAGCCGGCCGTCTCGGCCAGCGCGGCAAGCTCGGTCAGGCTGTTCTCGGCGTCGGTGGCCGTGCCCTCGGTCCACACCCCGACGAGCACGACCCGCTCCAGCCGGAGCTGCCTGTACTCGACCTCGGTGATGTCGGACAGCTCGGTGGACAGGCCGGCCACCCGGCGCAGCGCATGGCGCTCTTCGAGCTCCAGCTCGCCGGTGGTCGCGTTCTCGAAGTCAGCCGGGTCGTCCAGCTCGTACGGGGATTTCACAGTTGGTTCTCGCATCGCATCCGATCGTGTCACGGGTTAGAGGCCACCGCACCTGCATTGTCGTCGCTTCGAGGATCGGCACAACTTCCCGGAAGTCGTGGCCAAATCACCTCGCTGAGGCAACAACTTCCGGGAAGTTGTGCCGATCATGGAAGGGCGGCCGCGGGAGCCGGAACGGTTGGCAGCAGAATTGAACGCCGTGACCGTACGTCGTCTTCCCAGTGCAGGGTTCTCCATCACGATCCGGGTCGCGGTGACCGCGGACGCCTCCGCGATCGGCCGCCTCACCACCGCCGTCGGCACCGCGGACGGTGTCGTCACCGCGCTCGACGTGGTCGACTCCGACCACACCCGCATCATCGCCGACCTGACCTGCGACACCGCCGACTCCGCCCATGCCGACCAGGTGGTGGGCGCGCTGGAGGCGATGGAGGGCGTCGAGGTACGAAAGGTATCCGACCGGACGTTCCTGCTGCACCTGGGCGGCAAGATCGAGGTACATCCGAAGATCGCCCTGCGCACCCGTGACGAACTCTCCCGGGCGTACACGCCGGGGGTGGCCCGGGTGTGCCTGGCCATCGCCGACAACCCCGACGACGCCCGGCGGCTGACGATCAAGCGGAACACGGTGGCCGTGGTGACCGACGGCTCAGCCGTGCTCGGGCTCGGCAACCTGGGGCCGGCCGCCGCGCTGCCGGTGATGGAGGGCAAGGCGGCCCTGTTCAAGCGGTTCGCCGGGGTCGACGCCTGGCCGGTGGTGCTCGATACCCAGGACAGCGACGAGATCGTCAGCATCGTGAGGGCGATCGCGCCGGCGTATGGCGGGATCAACCTGGAAGACATCGCCGCCCCGCGCTGCTTCGAGATCGAAGCCCGGTTACGGGACATGCTGGACATCCCGGTCTTCCACGACGATCAGCACGGTACCGCGATCTGTGTGCTCGCCGCGCTCACCAACGCCCTGCGGGTGGTCGGCAAGGACCTCGCCGACGTGCGGGTGGTCGTGTCCGGAGCCGGTGCGGCCGGCACCGCGATCATCAAGCTGCTGCTGCGCCAGGGCGTCGGCGACGTGATCGGGTACGACCGGGCCGGCGCCCTGCACCGGGGCATGCCCGGCCTCAACCCGTCCTGGCAGTGGCTGGCCGAGCACACCAACCGGGAGAACTACGCGGGCGACCTGCCGGGCGCGATCCGGGGGGCGGACGTGTTCATCGGGGTGAGCGCACCCAACCTGCTCACCGGCGCCGACATCGCCGGTATGGCGCCCGACTCGATCGTGTTCGCCCTGGCCAACCCCGATCCGGAGGTGGACCCCCGGGCCGCCCGGGAGCACGCCGCGATCGTCGCGACCGGCCGCTCCGACCAGCCGAACCAGATCAACAACGTACTGGCCTTTCCCGGCGTGTTCCGCGGGATGCTGGACGCGCAGGCGCGCGGGTACACCGACGACATGGCCCTGGCCGCGGCCCGTGCGATCGCCGACACGGTCGGCACCGACAAGCTCAACGCCAGCGTCATCGTGCCCAGCGTGTTCGACGCGCGGGTGGCACCGGCCGTCGCCGCCGCCGTCCGGGCCGTCGCCAAGGGCGAAGACGGCCTCAAGGGCGATCCGGTGCCCGAATCGGACGAGTACCCCCCGATGCGGACATCCGTAACCGGCCCGGCCTAACGCCCTGGCACAACTTCCCGGAATTAGTGGCCTCAGCGGGTACCGGAGGCCACTAATTCCGGGAAGTTGTGCCAGACGGGGGGCTAGGCGGCGGAGGGGGCTAGGCGGCGGTGCGCTGGACCGGGGAACCGGCTAACCGGACCCCGATCGTGCCCGGATCGAGCGTCCCGCTGGCGACGATCACCGCCGGGCCGGCCAGCCAGCACGCCTCGCCGTCGAGCGTCACCGTGAGCCGGCCGCCGGGCACGTCGACGGCGGCCCGGCCGGTGGCGAGGCCCGCGTCGGCCAGCGCCACCGCGGCCACCGCGCACCCCCCGGAGCCGCAGGACAGCGTCTCGCCGGACCCGCGCTCGTACACCCGCATCCGGACATGGACGTCGGCGCCGTCCACCGGGATCCCGGGCGCGAAGAACTCCACGTTCACGCCGGCGGGGAAGTCGGTGTCGCTGTGCTCCGGCGACGTGGACAGGTCGAGCGCGGCCAGGTCCTGGGTGTCGGCAACCCGGCAGACCAGGTGCGGGTTGCCGACGTCGACCGCCTCCCCCACGTGGCGGCGACCTTCGACGCGGGCGACGCTCTGCCCGTACACCCTGGGTGTGGACAGGCGCACGGAGATCTCGTCGGGAGTGACGACCGCGTGGACGATGCCGGCGCGGGTGGCGATGGTCAGCTCTCCGCCGCTGGCGAGGCCGGTCTCGACCAGGTGGCGCGCGTACACCCGGACGCCGTTGCCGCACATCTCGGCGATCGTGCCGTCGGCGTTCCAATAGTCCATGAACCAGTCGGCGGCGCCCCCGTAGCGGGCGGCGTCGCGGTGCGCGCCGACCCGGACGACCCGGAGCACGCCGTCGCCGCCGATGCCGCGATGGCGGTCGCACAGCGCGGCGACCAGCCGAGGCGTCAACGGCAGCAGCCCCTCGGGGTCGGGCAGGATGACGAAATCGTTGCCGGTGCCATGCCCCTTGGCGAACCGGACCGCCGGACCTTCGCTCAACACGCCGCCATCATGACATCGCGGTAAGCGCTTTCGCCGCACTACCGGTGCGCGCGGCGAGATCCGGGTCGCTCGCGTCGAACCAAACGATGCGCGGATCGCGCCGGAACCAGGACCGTTGGCGCCGGACGAAGCGCCGGGTCGCCCGGACGGTCTCGGCGTGCGCCTCCGCCTCGGTGCACTCGCCGGCCAGGAAACGCAGCACCTGCTGGTACCCGAGCGCGCGGCCGGCGGTCCGCCCGTCGCGCAGCCCCCGGGCCTCCAGTTGGATCGTCTCCGTCACCAGCCCGGCGGCCCACATGCAGTCGACCCGGGTCGCGATCCGCACGTCGAGCAGGCCCGGATCAAGATCAACACCTATCTGGTACGCGGGGTAGAACGGCTTCGGCCCGGGCAGCTCGGCGGTGAACCCGGCACCGGTCAGCGCGATCACCTCCAGCGCGCGCACGATCCGCCGGCCGTTGCTGGGCAGGATCCGGCTCGCCGCGACCGGATCGGCGGCCGCGAGCCGGGCGTGCAGCTCGTGCGGCCCGACCGCGGCCAGCTCGGCGTCCAGCTCCGCCCGCAGCGCGGGGTCGGTACCCGGGAACTCGAACTCCTCCAGGACCGCCCGCACGTACAGCCCGGAGCCGCCGACCAGCAGCGGTACCCGGCCGCGGGCGTGGATGTCGTCGATCGCGTTCCGGGCTTCCCGCTGGTACGCGGCGACACTGGCCGGCTCGGTGACGTCCCAGAGGTCGAGCACGTGATGCGGTACCCCGGCCCGCTCGTCGACGGTCAGCTTGGCGGTGCCGATGTCCATCCCCCGGTACAGCTGCATGGAGTCGGCGTTGACCACCTCGCCGTCCAGGGCGTGGGCTAGCGCGAGGCTGAGGGCGGACTTGCCGGCGGCGGTCGGCCCGACGATCGCGATGACGGGCGCCTTCACAGCCAGCTCGCGACGAAATATCCGACCCCGTACGGCTTGGCGGCATATCTGACGTGGCTGCGCAACTTCTGCGCGCCGGTCGCACCGGCCAGCACCTGGAGCGGCGCCCGGCCGGTGGCGAGCAGCGTGCCGGCCAGCCCCGGATCGAGTTCGAGCAGCCGGGCGGTGTCGACGTCGACGAGCGCCTCCAGTACCGCCGCGTCGAACGACTCGGCCCGCGGGTCGGCGGCGTGGCGGGCCGCGCCGTCACCGAGTACGAGCAGCGCGACCCGGCGGTCGGCGGTGATCGCGCGGCCGAGGGCGGCACAGTCGGCGGGCTCGGCGGCCGGGTCGACGGTCCACAGGCGCACCGGCCGCCCGTCGCCGGCCAGCCCGTCGCCGGCCCGCTCGTGGCGGGCCAGCAGCCAGAGCCCGAGCAGCGCGGCCAGCGGCAACTCGTCGTGATCTTGGTTGGGCCCGTCGACTGATAGTCTGACGTCGATTGGAACCCCCCATGGAGCGAATGAACCACGGTACGGCGGCGGCACCTCACCGGTACGCCCGCCAACCGCGACGACGGCGACCAGATCCGGGTCGGCCGCCCACAGCCCGCTCACCGCGGTGTCACAGGCGGTCCGGACGTCATGCAACTCGGCCGCCGCGCCGCCAGCGATCTCCGGCACCAGCAACGGCGTGCTCGGTGCGAAGGCGGCTGCGACGAGGGGCACATCTGGAAACGGTATCGGGTGCCTTTACCCGGTCCGTACCGCGCTCGGCACCAACAAAAGGTCACGGTTCGGCTGCGGGCGCTCGACGCGGACCGGGGCAGACCTGTGAGAATGCCCTGAGCGGGTGAACATTTGCTGTGCATTGGCGGCGGCATCGCGGGTTACCCGGGCCCTGCGTGCGCCGGGAAGACGAGGATGGGTACATGAGCATCAGCGACCCGACGGCCTTCGGTCGTGTCGACGAGGACGGCACGGTCTACCTGAAGACGGCGGCTGGCGAACGGATCATCGGATCCTGGCAGGCCGGCACGCCCGAGGAGGGCCTGGCCCACTTCGCCCGGCGGTTCGCCGACCTGGTGACCGAGGTGGATCTGATCGAGAACCGTCTCGGCAGTGGCACCGCCGACGCCACCCATTCGCTCGCCAGCATCCGCCGGCTGCGCAGCGGTCTCGACGAGGCGCACGTCGTCGGCGACATCGACGGCCTGGCCGCCCGGCTGGACAAGCTCGCCACGCACGCCGACGAGAAGGCCGGGAGCCACGGCGCCGCCCGCGACGCCGCGCGCGTCGAGGCGGTGCTCCGCAAGCCGCCCTGGTCGAGGAGGCCGAAAAGATCGCCAACGAGGCGACGCGGTGGAAGGCGGCCGGCGACCGGCTCAAGGAGATCCTCGACGAGTGGAAGACGATCCACGGCGTCGACAAGAAGAGCGACGGCGAGCTGTGGAAGCGGTACGCGGCGGCGCGCGACGGGTTCACCCGCCGTCGCGGCGCGCACTTCGCGACCCTGGACGCCTCCCGCAAGCAGGCCCAGACCCGCAAGGAGGAGCTGGTCGCGGAGGCGGAGACGTTGTCCGAGTCGACCGAGTGGAACACGACGGCCGCCCGGCTCAAGGAGCTGATGGGCGAGTGGAAGGCCGCACCCCGCGCCTCCAAGGAGGCCGAGCAGAAGCTCTGGGAGAAGTTCCGGGCCGCGCAGGACGCGTTCTTCAGCCGGCGCAGCGAGGTCTTCACCGCCCGGGACGCCGAGCTGAAGGGCAACCTGGAGCGCAAGCTGGAGCTGCTCGCCCAGGCCGAGGCCCTCGACGTCGACACCGACCCCAGGGCCGCGCAGGCCAAGCTGCGCGAGATCCAGGGCCAGTGGCACGACACCGGGCGGGTTCCCCGCGACTCGACCACGGGCCTGGACCGCCGGTTGCGCGCGATCGAAGACCGGGTCAAGCACGCGATGGACGCCGCCTGGCGGCGCACCCCGCCGGAGGCGAGCCCGCTGCTGGCGCAGATGCGCGAGCAGGTCGCCGAGGCGGAGCAGCGGCTGGAACGCGCCCAGGCGGCCGGCGACGCCCGGCGGATCCGGGAGGCGCAGCAGGCGCTGGAGGCGAAGCGGCGGTTCCTGGCGCTGGCCGAGCACAGCGGCTGAGCGGGTTCCGTCTGGTCCGGTCGCGATAACGTAGGGCAACGTGACCATCGTCGAGCGTGTCGTCCCGTTCTCCACCGTCTTCAACTTCCGCGACCTCGGCGGCTACCCGGCCGCGGGCGGGCGCACCGTGCGCTGGGGACGGCTGTACCGCTCGGACGGGCTGTTCCGGTTGACCCAGTACGACTTCGCGACGTTCGCCGCGCTCGACGTGCGCACGGTTCTCGATCTACGCCGGCCGGACGAGCTGACCACCGACGGGCGGATCGCCGAGGCGCTCGGCCTGGACTATCACAACGTCAACTTCCACGCCGATCTGTGGCCGCCACACGAGTTCGGCCCGGAGGCGATGCCCCGCTACCTCGCTGACCGGTACGCCGAAATGGCCGATGGCGGCATCACCGGCGCCAACCCGGTCGGCGCGGCGCTGCGGCTGCTCGTCCGGGACGGCCTGTCTCCGCTGGTGTTCCACTGCGCCGCCGGCAAGGACCGCACCGGTGTGCTCGCCGCCCTGACCCTCGGCCTGCTGGGCGTCGCCGACGACGACATCGCCGACGACTACGCGCTCAGCGCCGACGCGGAGCGCCGCTACCAGGAGTGGCAGCGCCGGCTGGCCCCCGAGCGGGATGAGACCGGGCACGCCGCCCCGTGGATGCTCAACCCGTGCCCGCGGGAGGCGATGCTGCTGTTCCTGACCGAGCTGCGGGAGCGGCACGGGTCGCTGGCCGCTTACGCGGGCCGGGCCGGGCTGGACGACGCCGAGATCGCCGGCTTGGGCGACCGCCTGCTCGGCGGTTAGTCACACCCGCAGGCGGCCGCCGCCGGGGTGCTCACCGTCGCTGGCACACCCACCGTGGGCAATCCCAACAACACCCCTTTTGTACCGCCGGAGTGCCCGGCCGCCCACAGATCGCCGGCCCGGGTGCGCCGGTGTGCGACCAGCGGGCCGTCGGCGTTGAGGTGGTGCGGGGCGGCGTACGTGACCGTGGCGTGCACGATGTCGCCGGGGCGGACGTCGTCGTTACCGGTGAAGTGGACCAGCCGGCCGTCCCGGGCCCGCCCGGACATCCGACCGGTCGCGCCGTCCTTGCGCCCCTCGCCGGTGGCGACCAGTACCTCGACGGTCTGCCCGACGAGCCGCTTGTTCTCCGCCCAGGTGATCTCCTCCAGGCAGGCGACCAGCCGGTCGTACCGGTCCTGCACGACCGCCTTCGGCACCTGGTCGGCCATGGTCGCCGCCGGGGTGCCGGGACGCTTCGAGTACTGGAACGTGAACGCGCTCGCGAACCGCGCGGCCCGCACCACGTCCAGGGTCGCCACGAAGTCCGCCTCGGTCTCGCCGGGGAACCCGACGATGATGTCGGTCGTGATCGCCGCGTCCGGCATGGCGGCGCGGACCTTGTCGATGATCCCGAGGTACCGCTCCGACCGGTAGGACCGGCGCATCGCCTTGAGCACCTGGTCGGAGCCGGACTGCAACGGCATGTGCAACTGGTGGCACACGGTCGGCGTCTCGGCCATCGCCGCGATCACGTCGTCGGTGAAGTCCTTCGGGTGCGGGCTGGTGAACCGCACCCGCTCCAGACCGTCGATGCCGCCACACGCCCGCAGGAGCTTGCCGAACGCGTACCGGTCGCCGAACTCCACGCCGTACGAGTTGACGTTCTGGCCGAGCAGCGTCACCTCCAGGGCGCCGTCGGCGACCAGGGCTTCCACCTCGGCCAGGATCTCGCCGGGGCGGCGGTCCTTCTCCCGGCCACGCAGCGCCGGCACGATGCAGAAGGTGCACGTGTTGTTGCAGCCCACCGAGATCGACACCCAGCCCGCGTAGGTGGACTCGCGGCGGGTCGGCAGCGTCGACGGGAACACTTCGAGCGCTTCGAGGATCTCCACCTCGGCCGCCGCGTTGTGCCGGGCCCGGTCCAGCAGCGCCGGCAGCGAGCCGATGTTGTGGGTACCGAAAACGACGTCGACCCATGGCGCCCGCCGGACGATCTCGCCGCGGTCCTTCTGCGCCAGGCAGCCACCGACGGCGATCTGCATGCCGGGCCGGGCGTTCTTGACCGGGCGCAGGTGGCCGAGGTTGCCGTAGAGCCGGTTGTCGGCGTTTTCCCGCACCGCGCACGTGTTGAACACGACCACGTCGGCCTGCTCGTCACCGGCGACCGGCACGTACCCGGCCGCCTCCAGCAGCCCTGAGATGCGCTCGGAGTCGTGCGTGTTCATCTGGCAGCCGTATGTGCGCACCTGGTAAGTGCGTGGAGCGGGTGGCGCGGGCCTGGTACTCATAACGGTTGTACAGCGTATCCGCCGCGCTCCCGGAGGTCACACGGTGTGCCGTAGCTGTCCCATTCTCGACGTACCCGCTGTTACCAGGACGTGACCTCCAGGTACGACTATCAGCACACCACCAGTGCGAAGGCGGGTGTAATGACAACGACGTCGACCGGCGAGCCGCTGATCGTCATGGATCAGGTCAACAAGTGGTTCGGTTCGCTGCACGTGCTCCGCGATGTCGACCTGACCGTCGACCGCGGCGAGGTGGTCGTCGTGATCGGCCCGTCCGGGTCGGGCAAGTCGACCCTCTGCCGTGCCATCAACCGCCTGGAGCCGATCGACAAGGGCGAGATCCGTTTCGACGGGCGGCCACTGCCGGAGGAGGGGCGTGCGCTCGCCCGGCTGCGCAGCGAGGTCGGCATGGTCTTCCAGTCGTTCAACCTCTTCGCCCACAAGACCGTGCTCGACAACGTGATGCTCGGGCCGCTGAAGGTGCGGCGGGAGAAGTCGTCGGTCGTGCGGGAGCGCGCCCAGGCCCTGCTGAAACGGGTCGGCATCGCCGACCAGGCCGACAAGCTGCCGGCCCAACTGTCGGGCGGCCAGCAGCAGCGGGCCGCGATCGCCCGCGCGCTGGCGATGCAGCCGAAGGCAATGCTGTTCGACGAGCCGACGAGCGCGCTCGACCCGGAGATGGTCGGCGAGGTGCTCGACGTGATGACGTCGCTGGCCGCCGACGGCATGACGATGATCGTGGTGACCCACGAGATGGGCTTCGCCCGGCACGCCGCGAACCGGGTCATCTTCATGGCCGACGGGCAGTTGATCGAGGATGCGCCACCCGCGGAGTTCTTCGCCAATCCGCGCAGCGAGCGGGCCAAGGACTTCCTTTCCAAGATCCTGACGCATTGAATCGTCGATCCACAGTGGAGGCCGCCGACCCCGGATCGGCCTCCTCGATGGGAGGAGTAAGCAAGATGCGATTGACCCGCTTCGCGGCGGTCACCGCGGCGACCGTTCTCGCCCTCGGCGTCGCGGCCTGCGGTGGCAGCAGCGACAAGAGCGGCTCGGACGTGAAGCAGGACGTGAAGTTCGCGGCCGGCACGACCATGGAGTCCCTCAACAAAGCCCAGAAAATCCGCGTCGGCACCAAGTTCGACCAGCCACTGTTCGGCCTGAAGGGCCTCGACGGCAAGCCGGCCGGATTCGACGTGGAGATCGCGAAATTGGTCGCCGGCGAGCTGGGTATTCCGGCCGACAAGATCGAGTGGACCGAGGCACCGTCCAAGGTCCGCGAAGAGGTCATCGAGCAGGGCAAGGTCGACATGGTGGTGGCGACCTACACCATCAACGACGCCCGCAAGCAGCGGGTCGACTTCGCCGGGCCGTACTATGTGGCCGGCCAGCAGATCATGACCCGCAAGGGCGACTCGTCGATCACCGGCCCCGATTCGTTCAAGGACGGCACCAAGAAGGTCTGCTCGGTGACCGGGTCGACTCCGGCGAAGAACATCGAGCAGTACCTGAAGGACAAGGCCACCCAACTGGTGCTCTTCGACGTGTACAACAAGTGCGCCGACGCGGTGAAGAACAAGCAGGTCGACGCGCTGACCACGGACAACGTCATCCTGTCCGGCTTCGTGTCGCAGAGCCCGAACGACTTCCAACTCGTCGGCACCAAGTTCACCCAGGAGCCGTACGGCATCGGGGTGAAGAAGGGCGACACCGCCTTCCGTGGCTTCATCAACGACGTACTGGAGAAGATCGCCAAGGACGGGCGGTACGAGAAGGCGTGGAAGGACACGGTCGGCAAGGTCGACCCGAACACGCCGGCCGCGCCAGCCGTCAACCGGTACTGACATAACTAGCCGATCTGGAGGGTTGGTCGAGCGATGAGCGTTCTCGTCGACCGGTTCGACGTCTTCGCCAGTGGCTTCTGGCTCACCCTCCAGATCTGCGTACTGGCCGCCATCGGGGCGCTGCTCATCGGCACCCTGATGGCGGTGCTGCGGATCTCGCCGGTGCCGCCGTTGCGGGCGGTCGGCACCGCATACGTGACGGTGTTCCGGAACGTGCCGCTCACGGTGGTCCTGTTCTTCACCGCGTTCGGGCTGCCCACGCTCGGCTCCAATGCCCGTTTCCTGGACATTCCCGGGCTCAACCTGATCTTCTCCCGGCTCGCCATCGACCTGCCGTACTTCCGGTTCGGGGTCCTCGGACTGTCCCTTTACACCGGCGCGTTCGTCTGCGAGGCCCTGCGGAGCGGCGTGAACGCGGTCGCCGCCGGCCAGGCCGAGGCGGCACGCGCGATCGGGCTCACTTTCACGCAGAACCTCCGGTACGTGATCCTGCCGCAGGCCTGGAAGGCGGCCATCGTCCCGCTGGGTAGCGTGATCATCGCGATGATCAAGAACTCCGCGCTCGTGGGCTTCTTCGGCGTTGTCGGCGATCTGGCCCAGACGTCCGACTCTCTCACCTCGGCTGAAGGACTCCCGGTGATCCCGGTCTTCGTCGGTGTCTCGATCGGATATCTGATCATGACAATCCCGCTCGGCCTACTTCTCGACCGCATCGAGCGACGGGCGGTGCACTGATGAGTGAGGCTCCGGCGGTGGTGCCCGCCACGACCGAGGCGACCGCCGACCGGCCACCACGGCGCCGGACCACGACCCGGACGAGCGTGCTCTACGACGCACCCGGCCCGCGCGCCCGCCGGATCACGCTCATCACCAGCATCGTCATCGGCGTGTTGATCGTGCTCGGCGGCTGGCTGCTGGTGATCGAGCCGCTGCGCGCCAAGGGGCAGTTCACCGCGGAAAAGTGGGGTCCCATCGTCGACCCCTCCAACACCAACTTCTCCGCCCTCTGGCACCGCCTCGGGCAGGGCGCGACGGCGACCCTCACGGCCGCGGTGCTGGCGATCATCACGTCACTCATCTGCGGCACGCTGCTGGCCATCCTGCGGATCCAGCTCAAAGCGCTGGCGCGGCGGCGGTACGAGGGGCTGCCCGGGCCGGCTGCCGTGGCGCTGCGGGTACTGACCGTGGGCCTCAACTGGCTGACCCGGTTCTGTGTCGAGATCTTCCGTGGTCTGCCGGTGGTCATCACGATCTTCTTCGTGGCCCGGGCCCTGCCCGAGTACGGTCTCTCGTTCGACAACGCGCTCTGGTACCTGGTGATCGGCCTGACCGTCTACAACATGGTGGTCATCGCGGAGATCCTGCGCTCGGGCATGGAAGGGTTGCCCCGCGGGCAGAGCGAGGCGGCGGCGTCGATCGGCCTGTCGCCGCTGCAGACCACCCGGCTGATCCTGCTGCCTCAGGCGTTCCGGATCATGCTGCCGGCCCTGATCAGCCAGCTTGTGGTGGTCCTCAAGGACACGTCGCTGGGGTTCATCATCAGCTACGAGGAACTGCTCAACGTCGCCCGCCAGGTGACCCAGATCCTCAACAACCCGATCCAGCTGTACTTCGTGGTCGGCGTCTTCTTCATCCTTGTGAACTACGGGTTGTCGAAGCTCGCCATGTACGTCCAGCGTCGGCTGAGTCGCCGCGGGTTGGTGCCGCTCGGGGCACCCGCGGCACTCCCCGCCGCCGCGCTGCTGGCGCAGGCCGATGCTGGTGGCGGTGGGATGGCTGGTGGCGGCGGGATGGCTGCCGGCGGCGGACCTTGAGCCGTCGTTCGCCAGGTCAGCGGGCGATCTCGGTGACCCGCGACTCGCGGACCACCGTGACCCGGATCTGACCGGGGTAGGTCAGCTCCTCCTCGATCTGCTTGGCCACGTCCCGGGCCAGTACCGCCGCGCCGATGTCGTCGACGTCGTCCGGCCGGACCATCACCCGGATCTCCCGGCCGGCCTGCATCGCGAAGACCTTCTCCACCCCGGACTTGCCGCCCGCGATCGCCTCGATCCGCTCCAGCCGCTTCACGTACGCTTCGAGGCTCTCCCGCCGGGCGCCCGGCCGGCCGCCGGAGCAGGCGTCGGAGGCCTGGGTCAGCACCGCTTCGATGGTCTGCGGGAGTACCTCGTTGTGGTGCGCTTCGATCGCGTGCACCACGTCGTCGTGCTCGCCGTACTTGCGGGCGAGGTCGGCGCCGATCAGCGCGTGACTGCCCTCGACCTCGTGGGTGAGCGCCTTGCCGATGTCGTGCAGGAACGCCCCCCGCTTGATCAGAGTGGGCTCCAGCCCCAGCTCGGCGGCCATGATGCCGGCGATGTGCGCGGTCTCGATCAGGTGCTTGAGCACGTTCTGGCCGTAGCTCGTCCGGTACCGCAGCCGGCCGAGCAGGGTGATCAGCTCCGGGTGCAGATCGGTGATGCCGACCTCGACCAGGGCGTCCTCCGCGGAGCGCTGGCAGAGCCGCTCGACCTCGTGTCTGGCCAGATCGAACACTTCCTCGATCCGGTGCGGGTGGATCCGCCCGTCGAGGACCAGCTTCTCCAGGGTCAACCGGCCGATCTCCCGGCGTACCGGATCGAAGCAGGACAGCAGCACCGCCTCGGGCGTGTCGTCGATGATCAGGTTGACCCCGGTCACCGACTCGAACGCGCGGATGTTGCGGCCCTCCCGGCCGATGATGCGACCCTTCATCTCGTCGCTGGGCAGGTGCAGGACGCTGACGACGCTCTCCGCGGTCTGCTCGCTGGCCACCCGCTGGATCGCGTCGACCACGATGTGCCGGGCCCGCTGCTCGGCGGTGGATCGGGCGTCGTGCTCGATGTCGCGGACCAGCAGCGCGGCCTCGCGCTTGGCCTGCGCCTCGATCAACTCGATCAGCTCCGTCCTGGCGGCGTCGACCGTCAGCTCGGCGATCCGCTCCAACTCACGCCGGCGGTGCTCCTCGGCTTCGGCGAGCAGCGACTCCCGGTCGATCATCACGTTCTCGCGGTCGGCGATCTCCGCCTCGGCCGACGTGATCCGCCGGTCCCGCTCGGCGAGTCGCTCCGCCTCCGCCGCCAGCAGCCGCTCGCGCTCGTCCAGCCGGCGCTGGCGGCGCTCGGCGTCCTGGGTCTGTTCCCTGGCGGCGGTGGTGAGCTGGGCGATCTCCCGCTCGCCGGACCGCCGGGCGGAGGCCCGCGCCTGCTCCGCGTCGTGTTCGGCCTGCCGGTGCGCCCGCTCCAGGACCGCCTCGGACTCGGCTCGCGCCGCGTCGAGGATCCGGCGGGCATCCGCCCGGGCCGCGCTCGCCTCCGCCTTGGCCGCGGCCGCCTCGGTGCGGGCGGCGGCCGCCGCGGCGCGGGCCTCGTCGACGGCGGACGTGGCCTCCTCGGCGGCGTTACGCAACGAGATGAGGGAGTTTTCCTGGCGGTCCTTCTCGGCGATGTAGGCGGGGTCGATCTCGATGCCGGTCGCCTTCGGCGCGCCCTGGATCCGGCGCATGGTCCGCAGGCCGATAAGGAGGACAATCCCGACGAGGATGGCGACGACCGCGATTACGGACACGAGCACTATCTCGTACGGTCGCATGGCCGCCCCCTCCCCGATCCACGCCGGACAGGCCGGCGCTGCGGTTACAGGAGATGCCCGGTCCGCGGGTAGGACCGTGTGTAGACCGTACGCGGTGCCTGGTGGGCATCGAGTCCGACGACAGAAACAGCGGGTGACGACGCGGCCACGTCACACCTGCAATAGCCGCCCATCGGGGCGGCAAAGTGATGCTGATCTGTAATGCGATCTATGTTGTGCGGTTGAACCCGCGGTGGTTGGGCGGTCTCCTCTAGTAAGGCGAGGCTAGGTCGTGGAGGCCGCTTCGGTCAAGGACTCATGATCGGGCGCAGAGCGGGAGGTACGCCCCGAGTGATCACCAGAACACAGAGTGCGCTGGTCACAGCCGATGCTCGCATGTGCGCGCGAGCAGGGAGATTCGCGCGCATCGACGCACGGCCGGCGTCTCCCGGCCCGACCCCTCGACCCTCTCGTTGATCAAGGATGAATGGTGCCCGTCGTGCCCGGTTTGGGCCACCATTCTTCCTAGATCGACGGGTTCGGCCGCCGCTGTTACTCTCCGGGGTCGACGGTGTCCGCCAGGGCGTCCGGGTCGATGCCGTCGGCGAACTCGGCCGTCGCCGCCTCGGCGGCCAGTGCCTCCTTCACCACCCGGATCGCCAGGCCCGCCGGGTAGCCCTTGCGGGCCAGCATCCCGGCCAGGCGGCGGAACACGGCGTCGGGCGCGGCGGTGCGCTCGATCCGGAGTCGGCGAGCCACCAGGGCCCGCGCGGTCTCCTCCTCGGTCGCCGGATCGAGCTCCTCCAGCGCTTCGCCGACCGCTTCGGCGTCGACACCCTTGCGCCGCAGTTCCCCGGCCAGGGCACGCCGAGCCAGCCCCTTGCCGTGGTGCCGGCTGGTCACCCAGGCCCGGGCGAACGCCTCGTCGTCGATCATGCCGACGTCGTTGTACCGGTCGAGCACCTCGCTCGCGACCTCGTCGTCGACCCCACGCCGGCGCAGCGCGGTCGCCAGCTCGGCCCTGGTACGTGGGCGGATCGCGAGCTGGCGCAGGCAGATCTCCCGGGCGTGCTCCAACGGGTCGGTGCGCGTGGTCGGGGCGGCGCGCTGATCCGGGTCAGCACCCGCCCCGCCACGACGACTCGAACGTACGGGCACGGCCTAGAAGTCGACCGGCGTGACGTCGATCGGGCCGGACGCGGCGTCGCCGGTGCTCAGACCGACACCGAGCTTCTCCTTGATCTTCTTTTCGATCTCGGCCGCCACGTCAGGGTTTTCCTTCAGGAAGTTGCGGGCGTTTTCCTTGCCCTGGCCGAGCTGGTCGCCCTCGTAGGTGTACCAGGCGCCGGCCTTGCGGATGATGCTCTGCTCGACACCGACGTCGATGAGCGATCCCTCGCGGGAGATGCCCTTGCCATACATAATGTCGAACTCGGCCTGCTTGAACGGGCTGGCCACCTTGTTCTTCACGACCTTGACCCGGGTCCGGTTGCCGACCACGTCGGTGCCGTCCTTGAGGCTCTCGATACGCCGCACGTCCAGCCGGACCGAGGCGTAGAACTTCAAAGCCTTACCGCCCGTCGTCGTTTCAGGGCTGTTGTGCACCAGGACGCCGTCGGCGAGGTAATTGTGCGATCCCTCGATCTCGATGTCGAACCGGTCCATGTTCTTGTAGTCCCGCCTCACCTCGATGTCGAGGATGCGAGCGGGCACGGGATGCATGACCGGCTGCTTGAACTCGGGCACAACCTCGCACTGACCCCGGAACTTCGGAAGGAGCTTGTACTCCATGACCGACGGAACATACGGGGCGATGATCCTCTGGAACTTCTCTGAAGCGGCCGTCGTGAAATTCAAGACGCTGATCGCGCGCTTCCCCCGGCCCATGAGCTTCACGTCGAGCCCCCAACTATCACGGAGATACTGGACGAGTCGCTGCCGACTGCCCTCGCTCATCGCCTCGACACAGATTTCGATGCGCCCGCTGCCCTCTTGAGTCCGCTCCTGAAGACCTTTGGAACGAAGCTGAAAAGAGCCGTCGTCCATGTACCAGACGGCGAGCGCCATCGGAGTGAGCTCCTTGAGGTAGTCCCAGCTCAGATGCTTCTTCCCGTCGCCGAGGTAGACCGCATGACGCAATTCGTCGAGCTCCGCAAGCGGTGTGAAGTCAGCGAAGACGGCATCCTTATCGTTGGTGCTGCGACTGTGCGGAACGTTCGCCAGCAGCGAGACCTTCCAGTCCAGGTAGGGGGCCTGTTTAGCGCCGTGGCCCATTCGGAAGCGCGCGCTCGCCGCGTCGCGGCGCACCGGCGCCGAGAGATTGCCGTCACCCATCAACGAACCGAGAATGACCTGCCACTGCGACGGCCCTAGCAGGTGTGGCTGAGCCAGCATGACCCGATCACCGGAAGCCAACTCGCCGGCTTCACGCCATCCGCCGGGCGTCATGATGAGGTGGTTGGGCGTCATGGAAAGAACCGCCTGGCCACGACCGGGACCCTGGCCGGCCCGCTCCACTTTGAACCGGAGAAACGTCTCGGTTTCGCCGTTGTTGAACCAGTTGACCACCCGGCGTGGCGTCAGGCACCCCAGCTCCGGGTCGTAGGAAAGCACCTCGACGTCCATCTTCTCGGTAACGATCTTGCCGAGAAGCTCTTGAGAGCCATCCGCCAGCGTGACTTTGGTATTCCAAGATCCACATCCGAACATCACACCGATCTTCTCGCGGAGCTGGTTGATGAAGATCGCGGTCGTGCCGGAGTTGTTGAGCGCGCCGGTGATCTTCCGCAACGCCTGGCTCATCAGGCGCGCCTGGAGGCCGACGTGGCTGTCGCCCATCTCGCCCTCGATCTCCGCGCGCGGCACCAGGGCCGCGACCGAGTCGATGACGATGATGTCCAGCGCGCCGGAGCGCACCAGCATGTCGGCGATCTCCAGGGCCTGCTCGCCGGTGTCCGGCTGGGAGACGAGCAGCGCGTCGGTGTCGACGCCGAGCGCCCGGGCGTAGTCGGGGTCGAGGGCGTGCTCGGCGTCGATGAACGCCGCGATGCCCCCCTCGGCCTGCGCGTTGGCGATCGCGTGCAGCGCGACCGTGGTCTTACCGCTGGACTCCGGACCGTAGACCTCGACGATGCGCCCGCGCGGCAGGCCACCGATGCCGAGGGCGACGTCGAGCGCGATCGAGCCGGTCGGGATCACCTGCATCTGGGTGAACGGCCGCTCACCGAGCCGCATGACCGAGCCCTTGCCGAACTGCTTGTCGATCTGCGCGAGAGCGAGGCCGAGCGCCTTCTCGCGGTCAGGCATCGCTGCCATGTTTGTCACCCCTGTATTGGCCGTCTTCGCGGATGTCGTCGGTCGCTTCGTCACGTGAGACACGCTAGGCGTTGGGTCCGACAAAAACGCCCCGCCAGGCCGAGTCTGTGGATAACGTCCCGTCGCCGCTGTGGACAATACCCGTACAGGTGTACGAGACAAGAGGCGACACGCCGGTCACCGGAGCTTCGACGGCACCCGATCGGGGTATGCGGCGACCACGGCGCGCCAGACCACCACCGTCTCCACGCCAGCGGCCAGGGCCTGCTGGATCGTGCGCCCGCCGAGCCCGGCGATGACCTGGTCGTGCGCGACACTGCGGGCGTACCCGGGCCCGAAGACCTGCTCCAGCCGCTCCCAGAAGTCGGTCAGCCGCACCGCCTGGCCCCTCTCACAATCCCAACGATCGCCCGATGATCTCTTTCATTATCTCGGTGGTGCCGCCGTAGATCGTCTGCACCCGGCTGTCCAGCCACGCCTTGGCGATCGGGTACTCCCGCATGTACCCGTACCCGCCGTGCAGCTGCACGCACCGGTCGGCGATCTTGTTCTGCAACTCGGTGGTCCACCACTTGGCCTTGGCGGCGTCGGCCACGCTCAGCCGGCCGGCGTTGTACTCGGTGACGCAGTGGTTGAGGAACGTCCGCGCGATGGTCACCTCGGTGTCGAGCTCGGCCAGGATGAACCGGTTGTACTGGAAGGAACCGATCGCCCGGCCGAACGCCTGCCGGTCCCGAACGTACGCGAGCGTGGTCGCGAGCATCCACTCGCTCGCCGCGACGGCGCCGACCGCGATGCTCAGCCGCTCCCGGGGCAGGTTGCCCATCAGGTGGTAGAAGCCGGAGTTCTCGGAGCCGATGAGGTTTTCCGCGGGCACCCGGCAGTCGTCGAAGAACAGCTCGGCGGTGTCGTTGGCCTTCAGGCCGACCTTGTCGAGGCGGCGGCCGCGGCTGAACCCGGGCGTGTCGCGCTCGACCGCGATCAGGCTGACGCCGTGCGCGCCGCGCTCCGGGTCGGTCTTCGCGACGACGATGACCAGGTCGGCCTGCTCACCGTTGGTGATGAAGGTCTTCTGGCCGCCCAGCACGTACGTGTCGCCGTCGCGGGTCGCGGTGGTGCGGATGCCGGCCAGGTCGGATCCGGCGCCCGGCTCGCTCATCGCGATCGCGGTGATCAGCTCACCGGAACAGAACCCGGGCAGCCAGCGTTTGCGCTGCTCCGGCGTGGTCAGCTCGGTGAGGTAGGGCGCGACCACGTCGTTGTGCAGGCCGAACCCCAGGCCGGTGAGGCCGGCCGCGATGATCTCCTCGACCAGCACCGCGTTGAACCGGAAGTCGCGCTGGCCGCCCCCGCCGTACTCGATGTCGACGTCCATGCCGAGCAGCCCGGCGGCGCCGGCCTTGCGCCACACCTCCCGGCCGACGATGCCGGCGCGCTCCCACTCCTCGTGGTGCGGCGCGGCTTCCCGGGCGAGAAAAGTCCGGCAGAGCTGGCGGAAGTCTTCGTGCTCCGACTCGTAGAGGTGCTGCTCCATGGAGCAACTATTACCGAACGCGTGCCAGTGCCTTGGCGACCACGCGCAGATCGACGACCAGACTCTCGTAGGCGGCGTCGCGGTCGTCGGCGCGCAGCACGGCCGACGGGTGGATGGTCGCCACCGTGAACGCGCCGTCGTGCACCTCGCCGACGAAGTCCTCCGGGTGGTAGGCCGAGTCCGGCCACGGCATCACCTCGCCACGTGACCTGGTCACCCGGAAGGCGGGCCCGAGCAGGGCCTTCGCCGCCGTCGCACCGAGCACCACCACGGCGCGCGGGCGCAGCAGGGCGAACTCGGCGACCAGCCAGGGCCGGCAGGCCACGATCTCGGTGCGGTCCGGGGTCTGATGGATCCGCCGTTTGCCGGGCGCGGCCGGCCGGTGCTTGAAGTGCTTCACCGCGTTGGTCACGTAGGTCGCGCCACGGTCCAGGCCGGCGTCGACGATCGCCCGGTCGAGCACCTTGCCGGCCGGGCCGACGAACGGTGCGCCGCGCTGGTCCTCGATGTCGCCGGGCTGCTCGCCGACCATGACGATCTCGGCGTCCGGCGGCCCCTCGCCGAACACCGTCTGGGTCGCGTCGCGGTAGAGGTCGCAGCCCCGGCAGGATCGGGCGCTCTCGCGCAACTGGTCGAGGTCGGCGGCGGCGGGGACGAAAGGATCGGCCATACGCCAAGTCCTACCCGGCGGGTACGACAACTAAGCCGAGAACCTGCCAAGATCGGAAGCTACGGCCCGTAGTACCGCGTCCGCCAGCGGCCCGATCCGATCCGGATCGAGCGGGCTGACCGTGATCCGCAGACCGGGTGGAGACGCGATCCGGTACAGCGATCCGGGCGCCACCGCGTACCCCGCGTCGCGCAGCCGGGTGATCGCGGCGGTCTCGTCGGCCACCGGCACCCACACGTTGATCCCGGTCCGGCCGCGGGCCGGCACGCCCCGCGAGTGCAGCGCGGCCAGCAGCGCCTCCCGACGCTGCGCGTAGCTGGCTGCCGCCCTGGCCACCAGCGGCGGCACCGACGGATCCCGCCACAGGTCGACGACCAGCCGTTGCAGCACGGTCGACACCCAGCCGGCGCCGACCCGCATCCGCCCCTCGACCCGGGCGACGGTGGCCTCGTCGCCGGCCAGGATCGCCAGCCGCAGGTCCGGACCGTACGGCTTGGAGACCGAACGGACGAACGCCCATGACCCGGTCGCGCCGGCCAGCGGGTGTGCCGGCACCGGCGACAGCTCGGCGGCGTGGTCGTCCTCCACGACCAGCACTTGCGGGTACCCCCGGAGCAATGCACGGAGAGCGAGCGCCCGACGGCGGGTGACCGCCGCGCCGGTGGGGTTCTGCGCGCGAGTGGTGACGACGGCTGCCTGGATGCCCCTGGTCAGCGCGGCGCCGAGGCCGGCCTCGGTCGGCCCGTCGTCGTCGACCAGCACCGGCACCGGGGTCAGCCCGAGCGCGGCGATCAGGTCGAGCAGGTTGGCCCAGCCCGGGTCCTCGACGGCGACCCGGTCGCCGGGGCGCAGGTGCGCGGTGAGCGTGCGCTCGATGCCGTCGAGGGCGCCCCCGGTCACGGTCAGCGTCGCCGAGCTCGGCACCGGCAGCCGGTCGGCGGCCAGCTCCAGCAGCTCGGGCAGCGGACCGGAGTTCAGGTAGCTGACCGGGGTCCCGTCGAGCCGGCGTAGCGCGGCACCGAGGTGGGGCAGCAGGTGGGGATCGGGCTCGCCGGCGGACAGGTCGAGCGCGCCGGGCGGCGGCGGCGGGCGCCGGGCCTGGCGCGGCTGGAGCGCGGGACGGGCGCGCACCCGGGTGCCGGCCCGGCCGGCGGTCTCGACCACGCCCCGGTCGCGCAGCGCCTTGTAGGCCGCCGCGACGGTCGCCGGGCTGACGCCCAGGTCTGCGGCGAGCCCGCGGACCGGTGGCAGCGCTGCGCCGGGGGCGAGCCGGCCGCCGCGCACCCCGGCCTCGACGCTGCCGGAGATCTCCGCGGCGGTCGATCCGAGAATCTGGTACTGTACTGGCACAGTCTAGAGATTGTACTAGGACAAACGATGTATTCACAGGCTCCCCGCACGACCGCCCTCCGCCTTCGCGAACGGGTCGCCTACGACGCCGACGTGGTGCACGCGATCCTCGACGAGGCCTACTTCTGCCACCTCGGGTTCGTCGTCGACGGCGAGCCGCGGGTGCTGCCGACCCTGCACGTGCGCGTCGACGGCACGCTGTTCCTCCACGGCTCGACCGGCAGCCGGCCGTTGCTCGCCGCCCGCGAGGGCCTGCCGGTCTGCGTCGCCGTGACGTTGCTGGACGGACTCGTGTTGGGTCGGTCCCAGTTCCACCACTCGGCCAACTACCGATCGGTGGTGGCGCACGGCGTGGCGCGGCTGGTCACCGACGAGGCCGCGAAGCGCGTGGCGATGACCGCGCTGGTGGACAAGATCGGTGCCGGCAGGGCCGCCGACAGCCGGCCGCCGACCGCGCAGGAGCTGGCCAAAACCGCCGTGCTGGCGCTGCCGTTGCACGAGGTGTCGGCGAAGGTGCGCGCCGGCGGCGCGGTCGACGAGCCGGAGGACTACGCGCTGCCGCACTGGGCCGGCGTGTTGCCGATGCGGCTGACCCCCGGCGCGCCCGAGCCGGACGAGAGCGTCACGGCGCCGCTGCCCGCATATCTGGCGCGGTGACGCCGCGATCCTGGCGGCAGGTCGCTGCCCCAGCCGTCAAGATCGCCGCGGTCCGCTTTACCCCGCGCGTAATCGACACGGTGACCCCGGCCCCGCCATCGTTGCGGCATACCGCAACCGAGAGGGGCAAGACCGTGACACTCGAAAAGACCGTCGAGAACTACTTCGCGATGTGGAACGAGACCGATGCCGATCGGCGGCGGGACGTGATCGCGGCGACCTGGACGCCGGAGGCCGGATACGTGGACCCGATGTTCACGGCCACCGGGCACGACGCGCTGGACACCATGGTCGCCGGGGTACACCAGCAGTTTCCCGGCCACCGGTTCCGGCTGACCGAGGCGGTCGAGGGGCACCACGACCGGGCCCGGTGGGGCTGGGAGCTGGCCGGTCCGGACGGCGCGGCGGTCGCCGCCGGGGTGGACTTCGCTGTCCTCGACGGCGACGGCAAGCTCCAGGACGTCACCGGATTCTTCGCACCGCGGTAGCGTCGGGATCTTGGAGGGGCCCGCGGGCCTCTCCAAGATCGCGGGAAGGAGAGGACGCGTGACGATCACCCAGCACCCGTCCCGGCCGGTCGGCGAGCTGCTCCGGCAATGGCGCGAGCACCGCCGGCTCAGCCAGCTCGAACTGTCCATCCAGGCCGACATCTCGACCCGGCACCTCAGTTTCGTGGAGACCGGCCGGTCCACGCCCAGCCGGGACATGGTGCTGCACCTGTCCGACGAGCTCGACCTGCCGCTACGCGAGCGCAACCACCTGCTGCTGGCCGCCGGGTACGCGCCCGTCTACGCGGAGACCGCGCTCGACGCGCCGATAATGTCGGCGATCCGCGGCGCGGTGCGCCAGATCCTCGCGGCGCATGAGCCGTACCCGGCGGTCGTGGTCGACCGGCGCTGGAACATGGTCGACGCCAACGCCACCATCCCGCTCTTCCTGGTCGGCGTCGCGCCGCCGCTGCTCGCCCCGCCGGTCAACGTGCTGCGGGTCAGCCTGCACCCGGAGGGCATGGCGCCCCGGATCGTCAACCTGGGCGAATGGCGGGCGCACCTGCTCGGCCGGCTCCGTCGCCAGGTCACCCTCACTGCCGATCCCGACCTTTCTTCTTTGTACGAGGAACTGCGCGGGTACCCGTGCGACCAGCCCGAACCGGAGGTGGAACTCCCCGGTCCGGGTGACGTGGTGGTGCCGCTGCGGATCCGGCACGAGGGCGGCGAGCTGGCGTTCTTCAGCACCGTGGCGACGTTCGGCACCCCGCTCGACATCACCGTCGCGGAGCTGGCGATCGAGTCGTTCTTCCCGGCCGACGAGGCGACGTCGGCGGCCCTGGCTAGTGGTCGTTGAACCGCACCCGCGACGCGCCGTCCTCGGGCGACCGGCCGGGGCCGGGCAGCGCCACGCCGGGCGCGCCGCCACGCCGGGTCAGGCCGCCCTCCGACTGCTGGAGCCGCGACTCCAGCTCGGTCAGCCGGGTGTGGAACTCGACCAGCCACGCCTCGGTCTCCACCCGGATCGTGTCGTTGACGTTCCAGGCGAACGTGCGCACGAAGTCGATCAGCCGGACCGCGTCGGTGCGATCGGGCTCGCGGGCGGCCATCGCGACCATCTCCTTGGCCCAGGCCGTCTGGTACTCCACGAGCTGGGTGCGCAGCGACGTCGCGGTCGCCATGTACCGCAACCAGGACGACGAGTACCCGAAGAACCGGTCGAACGCCCAGCACCCGGCCGCGAGCGCGAGCAGGAGGAAGCCCCAGTTGCCGGCGGGGGCGTGACCGGCCGCCAACGCGACGATCGGCACCGCGCCGCCGGCGGTGGCGAGGAGCAGGGCGAGCGCCCGTAGCCCGCGCGACCGGCGGGCCTTGCGGCTCTTCTCCGTCAGGTACCAGTTGATCGCGTCGATGGCCAGCCGCTCGCTCCATGCGTACAGCTCGTCGAGACTGCGCCGGATCTCGTTGCGCGACCAGGTCAGTGGCGGGAACGCGGCCAGGTCGAGGTCGACGTCGCGGCGCCGGGCGGCTGGTCGGTCCGGCTCGGCGGACGGTTCGGGTGGAGCGGGCGGCGTGGACAGATCTGTCACACAGCGGACTGTAGCGACGCCGGCCGACATTACGGATCGGCGGCTTCAGTCGCCTATCCGACTCTCGCGGCGTGGTCTATGCGCCACCGAGATCGCGGAGGATCTCGTTGACCACGCGTACGTCGTCGCCGAGCGATCCGCCCAACCGCCGGTCGTTGCGCCGGCCGGGGAGGCCCGGCGTGCCGTAGCGCCAGGACGGGGTACGGGTCCGGCCGCTGGAGACGAAGTAGTGCACCGCCGCGCGTACCCGGGCCCGGTCGGCCGCGCTCGCCCGTGCCGTGTCGGCGACCAGCCGGCGCAGCGCCGCCGCGGTACGTTCGACCTCGGCCAGCTCGTCGGCCTCGGATCGCCGGGACCGCAGCGTCGCCAGCCGGCCGTCGATCTGCCGGAGCAGGATCTCGCAGTCCTGCTGGAGCATGCGGTGGGTACCCGTCATCACGGCCTCCTTGCCACTGGCTTGTTTCTCTGGCGGTTCCTCGCCCGACCGACTGGGGAACGATACGAGCAAAGGCCATGATCGGGTAGGAATACCGCGATACGGGTACCCGATGTTGTTGTCCTCCGGAGTTGTCGTACCCGCGAGGCAGGATTGTGTCCATGACGGTGCTGGGGCAGTTCGGGGCGGCGACCAGAGCGTGGTTCGAGACCGCGTTCGCGGCGCCGACGCCTGCCCAGGCCGGCGCGTGGAAGGCGATCGCGGCCGGTCGGCACGCCCTCGTCGTGGCCCCGACCGGGTCGGGTAAGACGCTGGCCGCGTTCCTGTGGTCGCTCGACCGGCTGGCGGCGGAGCCGGCCGCCGATCCCGCCCGCCGGTGCCGCGTGCTCTACGTGAGCCCGTTGAAGGCGCTCGCCGTCGACGTCGAGCGCAACCTGCGGGCTCCGCTCACCGGCATCCGCCAGGCGTCCGCCCGGCTCGGCCTCGCCCCGCCCGACATCACGGTCGGCATGCGCACCGGCGACACGCCCGCCGACGAGCGGCGCGCGTTCAGCCGCACTCCCCCGGACATCCTGATCACCACTCCGGAGTCGCTTTACCTGCTGCTCACGTCGGCCGCGCGGGAGTCCCTGCGCGGGGTCGAGACGGTGATCGTCGACGAGGTGCACGCCGTGTGCGCGACCAAGCGGGGCGCGCACCTGGCCCTCTCGCTGGAGCGGCTCGACGCGCTGCTGGAGCGGCCGGCGCAGCGGATCGGGCTGTCGGCGACGGTGCGCCCGATCGAGGAGACGGCGAGGTTCCTCGGCGGTGGCGCGCCGGTCGAGATCGTCCAGCCGCCAGCGGCGAAGACGATCGAGGTCAGCGTCCAGGTTCCGGTCGAGGACATGACCCGGCTCGACGAGCTACCCGCCGACGATGACGAGTTGGAGAGTCCGCGCCGGGCGTCGATCTGGCCGGCCGTCGAGGAGCGCGTGTTCGACCTGATCACGACGCACCGCTCGACCATCGTCTTCACCAATGCGCGGCGCAGCGCCGAGCGGCTGTGTGCCCGGCTCAACGAGCTGGCCGTCGAGCGGTTCACCGGGGTGGGGCCGCCTGGGGTGGCGGCGCCGCCGGCCCGGCCGTCCGGTGGCCCGCCGGGCGGGATGCCGGCGGAGATCATGGCCGAGGCGGGGCTGGCGAGCGGCGCTCCGCCGATCATCGCCCGCGCCCACCACGGCAGCGTGTCGCGCGAGGAGCGCCGGCAGATCGAGGAGGGGCTCAAGTCGGGCCAGCTGCCGGCCGTGGTGGCCACCTCCAGCCTGGAGCTGGGCATCGACATGGGTTCGGTCGATCTCGTCGTCCAGGTGGAGGCGCCGCCCAGCGTGGCGTCCGGCCTGCAACGCATCGGCCGTGCCGGCCACCAGGTGGGCGCGGTGTCCCGCGGCGTGGTCTTCCCCAAGCACCGGGGCGACCTGGTGTCCTGCGCGGTGGTCAGCGAGCGGATGACCGCGGGCGCGATCGAGGAGCTGCGTTATCCCCGCAACCCGCTCGACGTCCTCGCCCAGCAGGTCGTCGCGATGGTGGCGATGGACCCGTGGTCGGTGCCCGAGCTGGCCGCCGTCGTGCGCCGGGCGGCCCCGTTCGCCGAGCTGCCCGAGTCGGCGATCACCGGCGTGCTCGACATGCTCTCCGGGCGATACCCGTCGACCGCGTTCGCCGAGCTGCGGCCGCGCCTGGTCTGGGACCGCGCCACCGACCTGCTCACGGCCCGCCCGGGCGCGCAGCGGCTGGCGGTGACCAGCGGCGGCACCATCCCCGACCGGGGTCTGTTCGGGGTGTTCCTCGCCGGTGCCGAGTCCGGCAAGCGGGTCGGCGAGCTGGACGAGGAGATGGTGTACGAGTCGCGCGTCGGCGACGTCTTCCTGCTCGGCTCGACCTCGTGGCGGATCGAGGACATCACGCCCGACCGGGTGCTCGTCTCGCCGGCGCCCGGTGCCGCCGCGCGGATGCCGTTCTGGAAGGGCGACGCGCTGGGCCGGCCGGTCGAGCTGGGCCGGGCGATCGGGGCGCGGCTGCGCGAGCTGACCCGGATCGGTGACGACGTGGCCCGGCCCAAGCTGCGCGAGGGCGGCCTCGACGACTGGGCGGCCGACAACCTGCTGGCCTACCTCGCGGAGCAGCGGGAGGCGACCCGCAACCTGCCCGACGACCGGACGGTGCTGGTCGAGCGGTTCCGCGACGAGCTGGGCGACTGGCGGCTGGCCGTCCATTGTGTCCTTGGCGCCCGGGTCAACGCGCCGTGGGCGCTGGCGATCGGGCGGCGGCTCGCCGAGCGCTACGGTGTCGACGGCCAGGCGCTGCCCTCAGACGACGGCATCGTGGTCCGGCTGCCCGACATCGTCGACGAGCCGCCCGGGGCCGACCTGGTCGCGTTCGATCCGATGGAGATCGCGCAGATCGTCGAGGAGACCGTCGGCACGTCGGCGATGTTCGCCGCGCGGTTCCGCGAGTGCGCGGCCCGGGCCCTGCTGCTGCCCCGCCGCGATCCGCGCCGTCGCCAACCGCTGTGGCAGCAGCGTCAGCGGTCCGCCCAGCTGCTCGACGTGGCCCGCGAATACGCCGACTTCCCGATCACGCTGGAGGCGGCCCGCGAGTGCCTCCAGGACGTGTTCGACGTGCCCGGCCTCACCGAGCTGATGGAGCAGCTGAGCTCCCGCAAGGTCCGCATGGTCGAGGTGGAGACGCCACGGCCGTCGCCGTTCGCCCGGTCGCTGCTTTTCGGGTACGTAGGAGCTTTCCTGTACGAGGGCGACGCTCCCCTCGCCGAGCGCCGGGCCGCCGCGCTCGCCCTCGACACCACTCTGCTCGGCGAGCTGCTCGGCCGGGTGGAGCTGCGCGATCTGCTCGACCCGACGGTCGTGGTGGAGACCGCGCACCGGCTGCAATGGCTGGCGGCCGAGCGGGTGCTCCGGGACGCCGAGGACGCCGCGGAGATGCTGCGCATCATCGGCGATCTGTCCACGATGGAGGCCGTGGAGCGGGGCGCTCAGGCGGAGTGGCTCACCGAGCTGGAAGCCGCCCGCCGGGCCATCCAGGTGCGGATCGCCGGCCAGGAGCGCTGGCTCGCGGTCGAAGACGCGGGACGGGTGCGCGACGCGCTCGGTGTCGCGCTGCCGGTCGGGCTGCCGGTGGCCTACCTGGAGCCGGTGGCCGATCCACTCGGCGATCTCGTCGCACGGTACGCGAAGACCCACGGCCCCTTCACCGCCGCCGCCTGTGCGGCCCGGTTCGGGCTCGGCGTGTTCGTCGTGGAGCAGGCGCTCAAGCGGCTGTCCGCCACCGGGCGGGTCGTCGCCGGCGAGTTCTCGCCGGCCGGGGCGGGCTCGGAGTGGTGCGACGCCGAGGTGCTCCGGCTGCTGCGCCGCCGCTCGCTGGCCGCGCTGCGCAAGGAGATCGAGCCGGTGTCGCCCCGGGCGCTGGCCCGGTTCCTGCCCCGCTGGCAGCACGTCGGCAGCGAGCGGGCACGCGGGGTCGAGGCCGTCGCCGCCGCGATCGAGCAGTTGCAGGGCGTGGCGGTGCCGGCGTCCGCGCTGGAACGGCTGGTGCTGCCGGCCCGGGTGCGTGACTACTCCACCGCCTACCTCGACGAGCTGTGCGCGGCCGGTGAGGTGCTGTGGACGGGGTCCGGCTCGATAACCGGTGGGGACGGCTGGGTCGGGCTGATGTTCGCCGACAGCGCACCGCTGCTGCTCGCCCCACCCGACACCGAGGCGGTCACCTCGCCGGTGCACGAGGCCGTGCTCGCCGCCCTCGACGGTGGACAGGCGCTGTTCTTCCGGTCGCTGGCCGAGCGGCTCGACGGGGTCTCCGACGAGAACCTGCTCGCCGCCGTGTGGGATCTGGTCTGGGCCGGCTTCCTCACCAACGACACACTCACGCCGCTGCGGGCCAGGCTTGCCGGCACCGGGGCACACCGGTCCCGCCCGTCGGCGCCCCGCTCGCGGTACCGGCGACCCGGCCGGCCGTCGCTGTCCTCGCTCGCCGTGCTGCGGTCCGGGCCGCCGACCGCGGCCGGCCGGTGGAGCCGGCTGCCCGAGCGCGATCCCGACCCGACCCGGCGCGCCGCCGCCCTCGCCGATACGCTGCTCGACCGGCACGGCGTGGTGACCAGGGGCGCGGTCGCCGGGGAGGGCGTGACCGGCGGGTACGCCGCGGTCTACCCGGTGCTCGCGGCCATGGAGGAGCGCGGGGCGGCCCGGCGCGGGTACTTTGTGGACGGTCTCGGCGCGGCCCAGTTCGCCCTGCCCGGGGCGGTCGACCGGCTGCGGGCCACCGGCGAGACCGGCGACGGCGAGGCACTGGTGCTGGCCGCGACCGATCCGGCCAACCCGTACGGTGCGGCCCTGCCGTGGCCCGAGCGGATCGTCGATGCCGGCGACGGAGACAGCACCGGCCACCGGCCGGGTCGCAAGGCGGGTGCGCTGACCGTCCTGGTCGACGGCGAGCTGACGATCTACGTCGAGCGGGGCGGGCGTACCCTGCTGTCCTTTGTAGACGACCAGGACGCGCTGGCCGCCGCCGCCAAGGCACTTGCCGGGGCGGTTCACGCCGGTGCCCTCGGCCCGATGTCGGTGGAACGGGTCGACGGCGAGGCGATCCACTCGTCCCCGCTGCGCGACGCCCTGGAGGCGGCCGGCTTCCGCGCCACCCCGAGAGGCCTGCGCCTGCGCCGCTGAGCCCTGCGGTCTTCCATGATCACGGAAAGTTTTGGGTAGCCAGGACCACATAAACGATCCGTGATCATGGAAACGGCGGGGTTACGCTGCCGCCATGCCGTCACTCACCTCGTTGCTGCTGTTCGCCGCCGCCAGCATCGCGCTGCTCGTCGTCCCGGGGCCGTCGGTGCTCTACATCGTCACCCGGAGCGTCTCGCAGGGCCGGCGGGCCGGACTGATCTCGGTGCTCGGGGTGCACGTCGGCTCGGCCGTACACGTGACAGCGGCCGCTCTCGGGCTGTCCGCCCTGCTGGCGTCCTCGGCGACCGCGTTCATGATCGTGAAGTACCTCGGCGCGGCGTACCTGGTCTGGCTCGGCGTACAGAAGCTGCGTCGCCGCGAGTCCGGCCCGGTCGGGGAGGCGCCGCCGGTTCGCAGGTCGCGGCTGTTCACGCAGGGCATCGTGGTCAACGTGTTGAACCCGAAGACGGCGATCTTCTTCCTGGCCTTTCTGCCGCAGTTCGTGAACCCGTCCCGCGGCCCGGTCGCGCTCCAGATCATCGTCCTCGGCGCGTGCTTCATCCTGCTCGGGATCATGAGCGACGGCGGGTACGCGCTGCTCGCGGGCACGCTCGCCGGCCGGATCCGCCGTACCCGCACGTCGCGGCGCCGGCTCGACCGGGCCAGCGGCGTGGTCTACCTGGGCCTCGGCGCCACGGCCGCGCTGGCGACCCGAACAGCGCAGTGACCGCCGCCGCACTCGCGACCCGAACCGCGCCGTGACCGCCGCCACCCAGGCGGCGAAGGCACCGGCCGCATGACAGGGTGGAGACCATGCGACTTGTCGTCTTCACCGAACCTCAGCTCGGCGCGTCATACGCCGACCAGCTCCGGGTCGCCCAGCACGCCGAGGAGCTTGGCTTCGACGCCTTCTTCCGGTCGGACCACTACCTGACCATGGGCAAAAACGGCGGCCAGCCCGGCCCGACGGACTCCTGGGTGACGCTCGGCGCGCTCGCCGTGCAGACGTCCCGGATCCGGCTGGGCACCCTGGTCACGTCCGCCACGTTCCGGGCCCCGGGTCCGCTCGCCATCAGCGTCGCCCAGGTGGACGTGATGAGTGGCGGCCGGATCGAGCTGGGTCTGGGCGCCGGGTGGTACGAGGCCGAGCACAAGGCGTACGGGATCCCGTTCCCGCCGACGAAGGAGCGCTTCGACCGGCTGGAGGAGCAGCTCGCCATTGTCACCGGGCTGTGGACCACGCCGCTGGGCGAGCACTTCGACTTCCACGGCACGCACTACACCGTGGAGAACTCGCCGGGCCTGCCCAAGCCCGTCCAGTCACCGAAGCCTCCGGTGATCATCGGTGGGCACGGCGCGAAGCGGACACCCGCCCTCGCCGCGAGGTACGCGGACGAGTTCAACGTGCCGTTCGGCACCCTCGCGGCGACCCGGCAGATGTACGAGCGGGTCGGCGCGGCGTGCGAGGCCGCCGGCCGCACCGAACTGCCGGTGTACTCGGCGGCCCAGACGGTCGCGGTCGGGCGTACCGACGCCGAGGCGAAGACCAGGGCGGAGAACATCGGCCAGACGCCGCCGCTGTTCGGCACCCCGGGCCAGGTGGTCGACCAGATCGGCCGGTTCGGTGAGCTGGGCGCCACGCGGCTGTTCCTTCAGGTACTCGACCTGTCCGACCTCGATCACCTCGACGTCATCGCCGGCGAGGTGACCCCGCAACTGGCCTGATCAAGGCAGCCCGCGATCCCCGGGCTCGGTGCGGGGAAGTCCTGGTACGGCAGGCCCTGCAACGCCACCCCGAGCACCTTCGCCACCGCGTCGTCGACCGACTCGGACACTCCGGAGCCGACATAGTCGTGCGGATCGTCCGGGTCGGCGGCGATCGCGGCGGCGGCGACCTGCGGGGTGAAGCCGACGAACGTCTCGGTCGCGTTGCTCTCGGAGCTACCGGTCTTGCCCGCCACCGGCCGGCCACCGAGGATCCCCGACACGTCCGGTGCGGTGCCGCCGTCGCATTTGTTGTACGCGCCCTGCTCGCCGACCGGGCAGCGGGCCGCGTCGGTGGCGGCCCGCGCGATGTCCGAACTGATCACCCGCTGGCAGGACGGGAACGCGGCGGCCACCCCGTTGCCGGCAGCGTCGGTGACCGACAGGACCGGCAGCGGCTTGCAGTACATCCCGTCGGCGGCGACCGTCGCGTACGCGTTCGCCAGGTCGAGCGGCGTCGTGTCGGCCACGCCGAGCGTGAACGAACCCCAGCCCGCCGCGCCGTCGCGGGCCAGCGCGGCGTCCGAGTCGGCCCGGAACGTGATGCCGAGCCGCTGCGCCATAGCGACCGCCTTCTGCGCCCCGATCTGCTGCTCCAGCCACACGAAGTACGTGTTGACCGAGCGCCCGAAGCCGGTCCACATCGACCGCTCACCATCCATCCAGGACGGTGTGGCATTGGCTGGGCAGTAGAACCCGCCGCAGCTCGCCGGGCCGCTCGCCGGCCAGTGCGTGACGAGCTGCGCGGGCGCGTTGAACGATGTGGACAGTGGCAGCCCGCTCTCCAGCGCCGCGAGCATGGTGAACATCTTGAACGTCGACCCGGATGGGTACCCGACCGTGCCGTTGCCGCCCGCGACCAGCTGGTCCACGGTGTTGGGGTAGCTCGCCTGCCCGTGCGGGTTCGGGGCGAGGCTGTAGTGCCGGTTCACAGCGAGCGCGAGCACGTGCCCGCTGCCCGGCTGCACGACGGCGGTCGGCAGCGCCCGCTTGCTCCCGTACCCGTAGACGCCGAGCGACTCCCTCAGTGCGGCCGCCTGGATGGTCGGGTCGAGCGAGGTGACGATCGTGTACCCGCCCTGCCGCAACGCCTGCTCGCGCTCCGCGACCGTGGCGCCGAACTGCGGTTGCGAATCCCACCACTGCCGCACGTAGTCGCAGAAGAAGCCCCAGTCGTTGTGCCCCGCCGGCACCGCCGAACAGTCGTTGGGTGACTGGCTCGGGTTGAGCACCAGCGGCTCGGCCTTCGCGGCGGCGGCCTGGGCGGGCGTGATGACCTTCATCTTCGCCATCGAGTCGAGCACGTACGAGCGCCTGGCCAGCGCCGCGTCCCGGTCTCCGCTGACCGGGTTGTCGGTGTCCGGTGACTGGACCAGCCCGGCGAGCAGCGCCGCCTCGGCGAGCGTCAGCTGGCTGGGTGCCTTGGAGAAGTAGGTCCGGCTGGCCGCGCCGATGCCGTAGGCGCCGTCGCCGAAGTACGAGATATTCAGGTACCGGTCTAGAATGTCCTTTTTGGAGAGCTTGGTTTCGAGTGCCGTCGCGTACTTGATCTCCTGAAGCTTGCGTCCCGCGGTGTCGGCGGTGGCGTCCTGTCGCTGCTCCGGCGTCAGGTTGGGGTCTTCTTTAAGAACATTCCGGACGTACTGCATCGTGAGCGTCGACGCGCCCTGTGACACCCGACCGCCGCTGCCGTTGGCGACGAGCGCCCGGGCGATCCCCTTCAGGTCCACCCCGCCGTGCTGGTAGTAGCGGGTGTCCTCGGCGGCGACGATGGCCTGCTGCATGACCGGCGCGATCTCGCTGAGCTGCACGTCGGTGCGGTTCTCGTTGTAGAACTCGGTGATGAGCGTCTTTCCGTCGGCCGCGTACACATAGGTCGCCTGGGCTGTCGGGGGGATCTGGAGATCGTCCGGCAACCGGTCGAACCCGTTGACGGCGGCTTTGAGGGCGAGTCCGGCCACCGCGATCCCGGGGAAGAAGGCAGTGGCCACCAGCACTCCGGCCAGCACCCCACACAGCAGAACCGAAGAGATCTTCGACGTCGTCACTTAGTAACCGCTACCTCGAAAAGCCGGCCTGACGCACGTCCCGCCCAAGATTCTCGGCAAATTCCCGGCCGATACCGAGGCGACTCCTAGATCGGCACAACTTCCCGGAAGTAGTGGCCAAAACCGGGGCCGAGGCCACAACTTCCGGGAAGTTGTGCCGACTAGGTCGTAGGCAGGGTTTTGCGCCAGACGTCCATGACGAGCGTCGGGCGCATCCCCTCGGACAGGTACAGCGCGACCGCCGGCGCGCCGACCGAGTCGACGTGCAGGTAGGTCCCGACCCGGCCGCGTGCGGCGTCGTCGGCGAAGGCCAGCCGCAGCAGGTACCGGGCCAACCCCCCGCCCCGGAACCGCTTGCGTACCCCCAGGGTCCGCACGTACCCGCAGTTCTCGTCGTCGACGAAGCTGTTGGTGCCGAGCAGCATCGCGGCCGGCTCGCCGGCGATCGTGACGACCCGGAGCTGGGCCCAGTCGTGCGCGCCGCTGGCTTCGAGCCCGGCGGCCCACTCGGGGTACTCGGTCGGGATGAATCCGAAGTGGTCGGCGAAGGACTCGTTGCGGATCTCGTGCCCGAGCCGACGTACCGCCATCCCCTCGTCGCCGGTGCGCAGCACGACACCGGCTGGCGGCTTCGGAGGTACCCGAGGATTTTCATGATCGATGCGCAACCGCTGGAACGTGGCGGCGTGCTCGAAGCCCTGGTCGGTGAGCTGCTCACGGCGGTGCGCGTCGGCCCGATACGCCCCGGTGTCCATCACCACCCGGTCGTGCCCCAGCTCACGGGCGATCTCGACGGCCCGGCGCTGCACCAGCGGCCACAGATGCCCGGCGACCGCGCCCTCGGCGGTCCGCGCGACGACCGTGACATCGACGTTGTCGCTGTCGCCCTTCCGGCACGCCCAGGCCCACCCGACCAGCCGGCCGGCCGGGTCGTGCACCAACCAGCCGTCGGTGTCCCGGTTGAACCCCGGCTCCATCAGCTCGGCGGCGATGTCGTCCGGCGTGAGGTCGGGACGGCCCAGGATGTCGGTGTCACAGGCCGCGACGAGCCGGTAGATCGCGGTGGCGTCATCGAGCGTGGGCCGGGACAACCGGAACCCCACGGGCAGCATCGGTTCAGGCACGTTGTGCAGCCTAGGCGCGACCGGGCATTTCGGCTGCGCGGTTTCAACTAATGTCAGATTCATGCCGCGGTACGACTGGGTCAGCCTCACGACCGACTACGGCCTTTCTGACGGGTTCGTGGCCGCCTGCCATGGCGTGATCGCGCGGATCGCCCCATCGACCCGGATCATCGACGTGACGCACCTGGTCCCGCCGGCCGACGTGGCGCGCGGCGCGGCCGTGCTCGCGCAGGCCGTCGTGCACCTGCCGCCGGCCGTGCACGTCGGCGTCGTCGACCCGGGCGTCGGCACCGCCCGCCGCGCGGTGGCGATCGAGGCGCCGGGCGGCCTGCTGGTGGGCCCGGACAACGGGCTGCTGCCGAACGCCGCCGACGCGCTCGGCGGCATCCGCCGGTCGGTCGTGCTCGACCAGCCGGACTGGTTCGCCGAGACGGTGTCGCCGACCTTCCACGGGCGGGACGTGTTCGCGCCGGTCGCCGCCCGCCTCGCCCGCGGCGACGACCTCGGCGGCGCGGGCTCCCCGGTCGATCCGGACACTCTGGTACGGCTGCCCGACCCGGTCGTCAACGTCGGCGACGGCTGGCTGGAGGCCGAGGTGGCGACCATCGACCGGTTCGGCAACGTGCAGCTGGCGGCGGAGGGCGACGCCCTCGACCGCCTCGGCGAGCTGCTCCGGGTCGGCGGCATCACCGCCCGCCGCGCCGCCACGTTCGGCGACGCCGCGTCCGGGGCGCTCGTCGTGTACGTCGACTCGGCCGGCCGGGTGGCGATCGCGATCAACGGCGGCCGGGCGGTGGTGGCGCTCGGCGTGACCCCGGGCGACGTACTGCGCATCAGCAACGCTTGATCAAAATTGGCACAACTTCCCGGAAACAGTGACCTCAGCCCCCGGGTTTGGCCACGACTTCCGGGAAGTTGTGCCGATCTTGAAACCCGATCACCCACGTCGGGTGAGGCCGGTTCACGAGCTGGTCTGGCACGGTTCGCCTCACCAGACACGGAGGACCGACATGACCACCCAGGAGACCCGCCAGCGCCGCGCCACGCCCGCCGACCCGATGCCCGGAGTCACCACGGACCTCAGCCAGATGGAGAGCGAGCTACGCAAACTCCCCCCGGAGCTGGGCCACGACGCCATCGCGGTACTGGACGGCCGCACGTTCATGTACTCCGATCCGGTCGGCGACGTGCCCGCGGCTTCGATCGGCGGCCTGGTCAGCACGGACACCCGGCTGCTCAGCAAATGGGTGCTGACGGTCAACGGGGCCCGCCTGCTCAACCTGCGGTCCGGGATGGTCCAGCACTACGAGGCGTCGTTCTTCCTCACCAACCCCGAGATGCCGGGAATGACCGCGAACACGGTCGGGATCCGCCGGCGGCGGGTGATCGGCGACGCCTTCCGGGAACGGATCGAGCTGCACTCGCTCGGTGACCACCGCGTGCACATCGAACTCCGGCTGTCCACCGGCACCGACTTCGCCGACCTGTTCGAGATCAAGGAACGGGTCCGCGACCGCTCGGGGAAGATCGTCCGCGACCACGCGCCGGACGGCTCGCGACTGTCGACGCTCTACCGCAACGGCGACTTCACCGCGCGTACCGATATCGAGGCCGACCCACCGGCCGACCGCGTCGAAGGCGACGACCTGATCTGGGACCTCAACCTGCCGGCCGGCGGCGAATGGCGGTGCGACCTGCGCGTGCCGCTCCAGTTCGACGTCGGTCACGTCATCCCGCCGGCCCGCGACATTCCGCAGGTCGCCAACTTCCCGCACGACCCGGTCAACGATTGGCGGCACGGCGTCGCGCGCCTGCACAGCGACTCGGAAATGGTCGAGCGGCTTATCGCGACGACAACCGACGACCTGACCGCACTGCGCATCCTCGCCACGAACGGGGACGACGAGATCGTGCTGCCGGCCGCCGGGCTGCCCTGGTTTCTCACCCTCTTCGGCCGGGACACGCTGATCACCGCGTACCAGACCATGTGTGCCGGGCCGGCGCTGGCCAAGGGCGCGCTGATCGCGCTCGCCTCGTACCAGGGCCGCGAGCACAACGATTTCAAGGACGAGGAACCGGGCAAGATCCTGCACGAGATGCGCGCCGGGGAGCTGACCCGGCTCGGTATCAAGCCGCACAACCCGTACTACGGCACCGCCGACGCGACCCTGCTGTGGTTGATCCTGCTGTCCGAGTACTGGCGGTGGACCGGCGACGAGGAGCTTGTCCAGACGCTCCGGGAGAACGCGTTCGCCGCGCTGGACTGGATCGACCTGTTCGGCGACCGGGACGGCGACGGGTACGTCGAGTACCAGACCCGGTCCCCGCAGGGCCTGGGAAACCAGTGCTGGCGCGACTCGTGGGACGGCGTCCTGTACTCGGACGGCGCGATGCCGCCCCTGCCGATCGCCACGTGCGAGATCCAGGGGTACGTCTACGATGCCAAGCTGCGCCTGGCCGAACTGGCCGACGGCCCGCTCGACGATCCGGCGCTGAGCCGGCTGCTGCGCGACGAGGCCGAGCAGTTGCGGGTGCGGTTCAACGAGGACTTCTGGATCGACCGGCGGGGCGGGTACTACGCGCTGGGCCTGGACGGGGACAAGCGCCAGATCGACGCGCTCACCTCGAACATGGGCCAGCTGCTGTGGTCGGGAATCGTGCCGGAGGACCGGGCCGCCACGGTGGTCCGCCAGCTCATGTCGAAGGAGATGTTCTCCGGCTGGGGCATCCGTACGACGGCGACCAGCGACTTCGCGTACTGCCCCATCGGGTACCACCGGGGCACCGTCTGGCCGCACGACAACTCGCTCATCGTGATGGGCATGACCAGGTACGGGTACCGCGCCGAGGCGAACCAGGTGTCGAAGGCGCTGCTGGACGCCGCCCGCTACACCAACCACCGGCTGCCCGAGGCGTTCTCCGGCTACCCGCGCGACTACGCCGCCTTCCCCATCCCGTACCCGACGGCGTGCAGCCCGCAGGCCTGGGCGACCTGTGCGCCGCTGTTGCTGTTGCGCTCGATGCTGGGCCTGGAAGCCCGTGACGGCCGGGTGACCCTCGACCCCGATCTGCCCGAGGACATCGGCCGGATCGCGGTGAACGGGCTGAAGGCGTTCGGCACCCGGTGGGATCTGGAGGCGATCGGCCGCAAGGGCTACGTCCGGCTATCTCTCTGATCGCCGTATTCCGCACGGCTCGCCGCGCAGCTTGATCGGCACAACTTCCCGGAAGTTGTTGCCTCAGCGGGGTACTGAGGCCACTACTTGCCGGAAGTTGTGCCGATCAAGCCGCACGGCGATCAGGACTGGCGGACCAGGACCACGACCGGGATCGTCCGGGTGACGCCGGCCTGGTGATCGGCGAAGAACGGGTAGTTCTCCACGATCCCGGCGAACAACCGGTCCCGCTCGGCACCGCTCGGCACCTCCGCGGTCGCCTCGAACTTCTCGGCGTCGACCTCCACGGTGACATCCGGGTTGGCGACCAGGTTGCGGTACCAGTCCGGGTCCTTCGGCGCGCCGGCATTCGAGGCGATGACCAGCAGCCGGTCGCCGTCCGGCACGTACATCATCGGGGTGGTCCGCGGCTCGCCGGTCCGCGCGCCGGTGGTGGTCAACAGCAGCAGCGGCCGGCCACCCGCGCCCTTGTTCGCGCGGTACTCCTCGATGACCTTCCGGTTGTGCGCCTTCATGTCCGCCGGTAACTCGGTCACAGCCCTACCTCCAGGTGAACGCTGCGTGGTTGGAAGCCGTTGCGTTCGTAGAACGCGATCGCCCGGTCGTTCGCGGCGTACGCGGTCACCGCGGCACGCTGCGCACCCCGGGACCGGGCCCATTCGAAGAACTCCGCGACCAGCGCCGCACCCACCCCGGCGCTGCGGTATTCCGGCCGGACGTACATGCTCTCCAACTCGGCCACGCGCACCGGCCGGACGGTCGAATCCCGGTTGATCCGGCCGACCAGCGAGCCGCAGATGGTGCCGTCGACCTCGGCCAGCCAGCACCGGGTCGACGGGCCGGAGAGCAGGCCCCCGAAGTATTCGCGCCCTTCACGCTCGGGCCAGCCGAGGTCGGTGTACAGATCGCGCTGACCAGCGTCTTCGGCGAACAGCGCGATGGACAGCGCCACGACTTCGTCGAGGTCGGCCTTGGCGGCCGTGCGGATCGTCACGCCCATGCAGCCGATCTTAGGGTCAGACCCGCCCGCGTCGCTCGATGCCACCCCGCCACCCCCAAATCTCGTCGATCTAGGACGAATGGTGGGACGAAGCGGGCGAGGCGGGCACCATTCGTCCTAGATCAACGAGGAAAGGGGGAGGATGGAGCCGTGCCGGAAGGGGATACCGTTTGGAATACCGCACGGGCGGTCGGGCGCGCTCTGGCCGGGCAGGTGATCTTGCGGAGCGATTTTCGGGTACCGCAGCTGGCCGCCGCCGACCTGAAGAGTTGGACCGTGGCCGAGTCGGCGAGCCGGGGCAAGCATCTGCTGCTGCGTCTGACCACACCGGACGGTGACCGGAACACGTTGCACTCGCACCTGCGCATGGACGGCGCCTGGCGCAGCTACCCGCCGGGTGAGCGCTGGCGCGGCGGGCCGGCACACCGGATCCGGGTCGTCCTGTACACGGGGACGGCCGTCGCCGTCGGCTACCACCTGCACGAGCTGGCGCTGGTGCCGACCGCCGACGAGGCGCGCCTGGTCGGCCATCTCGGCCCGGACCTGCTCGGCCCGGACTGGGACCCGCCCGAAGCGGTACACCGGCTGCGGGCGCGCCCCGAGCGCGCCATCGCCGACGCGCTGCTCGATCAGCGCAACCTGGCCGGCATCGGCAATCTGTACAAGGCCGAGACGCTGTTCCTGCGCGGCCTGTCACCGTGGACCCCGGTGTCCGAAGTGGACGACCTGGCCGCCGTGGTCGACCTCGCGCAGCGGCTCCTCGCGTCGAACAAGGGCCGCTGGTCCCAGTCGACGACCGGCTCGCTGCGCCGGGGTGAGGAGCGCTGGGTGTTCGAGCGGGCCGGGTCGCCGTGCCGGCGCTGCGGCACCACGATCCGCCGGGCGGCCGAAGGGGACTACGACCGGATCACGTACTGGTGCCCGAAATGTCAACCCGGTCCGGCGCCGGCCGGCCGGGTCCGCCCGACGCTGGCCCGCGACTAGAGCTGGCGGGCGCGGTGGCTGTCCAGGTACGCCTCCAGGCGCTCGGGCGGGGTCGGCCGGCTCAGCACGTACCCCTGGCCGAAGCGGCAGCCGGCGGCCCGGGCGGCGTCCAGGTCGGCGGCCGACTCCAGCCCCTGGGCGACCACCTCCAGACCGATCTGGGCACTCAGTTTGACCACGACGTCGACGATCGCCGTGGCCGGACCGCTGTGCCCGGCCGGTTCGGTGAACAGTTGACGGTCCACTTTGAGCAGGTCGACCGGCAGTACCCGCAACTGGCGCAGCGACGTGGCCGCGGACCCGAAGTGGTCGACGGCGGCGCTCACCCCGAGCGAGCGAAGCTCGCCGAGGTGGGCCGCGATCGCGCTGGCCTTCTCGTCGGCGGCCGGATCGACCGGGCCGGAACCGCGTGGCGCGAGGCCGTCCTCGGCGATCTCGACCACCAGCCGGGATGCCGGCACCTGATGCGCGTCCAGGACGACGCTCACGGCGGCCGGGAACGCCGGGCTGGCGAGCTGGCCGGCCGTCGCGTTGACCGATACCCAGAGATCGCGGCCGTCGCGCAGCCAGCTCGACAGCTGCCGACCCACGCGGTGCAGCACCCATTCGCCGATCTCGTCGAGCAGGCCCAGCTCCTCGGCGACGGGCACGAACTCGGCCGGCGGGACCGCGCCCAGGACCGGGTTCCGCCAGCGCAGCAGCGCCTCAGCGCCGACCGCCCGCTGCCCGGCCAGCTCCACCACCGGCTGGTACACCAGGTCCAGCTCGCCGCGCCCGACCACCCCGGGTAGCTCCTGCTCGATGACGAGCCGGCGGCGCAGCAGCTCCTCCAGCGAGGTGTCGTACCACTCGACGCTGCCCCGGCCACGCCGGCCGGTCCGGCGCAACGCCAGCTCGGCGCGGCGCAGCACCTCGTCGTCGGCCACCTCGGGGCCCAGCTCGGCGAGGCCCACGCTGGCCGACAGGTGGGCCACCGCGCCGGCCACGGCGTACGGCTCGGTCAGCATGGTCAGCAGCCGCGTCGCCAGGAGCTGGGCCTGCACGGCGCCGCCACGGGTGGCCACCGCGAACCGGTTGCCGCCCAGCCGGGCCAGCACGTCGGCCGGCGACACACCGGTGCGCAATCGGCGGGCGGCCTCGACCAGTACGGCGTCGCCGACATCGTGCCCGCGCACCTCGTTGACGCCGGCGACCCCACCGAGACTGACGACCATCAGGGCGCCGGTGCCGCCCTGGGCGGCCATGGCCCGGCGCAGCTCGCCGCGGTTGGGCAGGCCGGTGAGCTGGTCCACGTTCGCCGTCCGGTGCAGGGTGCGTTCCAGCTCCTTGCGCTCGCTGACATCGCGTACATGCACCACCAGGCCGCCCACCGCGGGACTGGCCCGCTGGTCGCTCAGGCTCCACTCGGTGTCCCGCCAGGCGCCGAACCCGTCCCGCATCCGGGCCTCCACCAGGTTGCCCCCGTCCCGCCCGATCGCATCGCGCAGCCGCAGCGCCGCCTCGTCGGCGTCGTCCGGGTGGACCATCGACACGAACGGCCGCCCGACCACCTCCTGGTCGGACAGGCCGAGCTGGCGGGCGGCGGCCGGCGACTGCCAGCGCACCACGAGGTCGCCGTCGAGCACGACGGTCACGTCGGTCGAGCCGACGACCAGCGACCGGAAATGCGCCTCCTGGGCGGCGAGCCTCGACGCGTACCGCCGGATGTCGACGGAGCCCAGGGCCTCCCGCAGCGCCAGGACGGCCACCCCGACGATCGTCAGCAGGATCGAGATCGAGTCGAACCGCCGCCGCTCCAGGACGTGGTACGCCGCCGCGAGCAGGGCGGCGCCGAGCGGAAGCGCGAGCAGCGGGTACCCGGCGTAGCTGCCGTCCGTGTCGTCCACCGTCGGCCGGCGGTAGTCGCTCCCGGTCGCACGGATGCCGTGCCAGGTGAGGGCGGGGCCGACGACCATCAGCGCGCCGGACAGCAGCACCCATCCCGACCAGGCGAAGTAGTCGAGCGCCACGGTCAGGCCGGTCTGCCCGAAGACCGACAGGCTCGGCCCGATCGCGCACAGTACGGCGATCGGCTGGTACCGGACGGTACGCAGCCCGGCGACCACGATCACGGATACCGCGATGCAGGCCAGCAGTACCCCGGTGAGCGCGGCGCCGCGCAGCCCGGCCCGGTCGAACAGCAGTAGCCAGACGACGAAGAACGCGCACACGCCGATCCCGACCGCGTCCAGGCATCGGCGCAGCCGGCCGGTCACGGTCTGCGCGGCGCCCCGGCGGGTGAGCAGGCCCAGCAGGTACATGCCGGCAGTGAAGAACAGACCGACCAGCGGGATCTCGGCGGGCAGCGGCACGTCGACGGCCATCGCGTGCGGCGCCAGCCCGTGCGCGAGCCCGGCGCCCACGGTGGACAGACCGCTGATCAGCACGCCGGCACCGAGGAACCTGGCCGGCCGGCACGAACGCCGGCCGCGGAACAGCAGCCACGAGTACCCGACGGACGCGACCCCGACGCCGATGGTCACCGCCTGGACGGCGGGCAGCAGACCTGTGACGCCGACGAGAATGGCGACCGCACCGGCGATGGGCGCAGCGAGGACGGGGACCCGCGTCATGGGGACCATCCTGGCGGTGTACCGGGGTGGCCCGCTACCCGCTGGCGCGGCCTACTTGACGCAGCGTCATCGGACTAGCGTGTGCGGGATGAGGCCGCTATGGACCTGTCCCCGCTGCGGTCGCACGTTCGCCAACCCGAACCAGACCCACACATGCGCGTCGCTGGGCGACGTCGACCGTTTCTTCGCTCGGGCAGAGCCGGGCGTGCGCGCCACGTTCGACCGGGTACTCGCCGTGGTCGAGGCGCTCGGCCCGGTGACGGTACTGCCGGAGAAGACCCGGATCGCGCTGCACGTCCGGATGAGCTTCGCCGCGTTCATGCCGCGTACCCGCTGGTTGAACGGGCACCTCGTGTTGGCGAGGCAGATCGACAACGCCCGGTTCTCGCGGGTCGAGGTGTACTCGCCGCGCAACGTCCTGCACGCGTTCCGGCTCACCGGGCCGGACGAGGTTGACGAGGAGTTCGCCGGCTGGCTCGCGGAGGCGTACGCGGTGGGCGAGCAGCGGCATCTGGCTCGTTGACAGCTAGCCCGGCTGGGGCCCGGCCCAACCCGGCTGCGGCCCGGGCGTGCGCAGCTCGGACAGGCCAGCGGCGATCCCGCGCAGCAGGTCGGTGGCCTCTCGCAGCCGGCTGATCGCCGGGTTGTCCATCGCGGTCCGGCCGTCTTCGGCGACGTAGCCGGCAGCCGCCGCGACCAGCCGCTCGTACGCGGTGACGCCCTCTTCGAGCTGCGCGACCAGGGCGGCGTGCGACCGGGTCAGCGTCTCGTCCGGTGCGAGCAGCACGGCCCGCTCCACACTGGCCGCCCGCTCGGCCAGCTCGCGCAGCGTACGCTCGGCGACCGCCGCCTCCTGGAGCGCCGGCTCGGCGGGCCCGCCCATCCGGCCGGCAAGGCCGACGAGGGTCGCGGAGGCCCGGTCGAGCCGCTGCCAGGCGGCCGCCACGGCGGTGCCGCGAAGCTTGGCCCGGTCGCGCTGGCGGCGCAGCTCGTCCAGCACGTTCTGGCCGGCCGGCAGCCGGCGGATCATCGCCTCGACGCCCCGCCCGGCGCCGGGCCCCATCAGGGACGGCTGCTCGGGCGGTGCGGGCAGCGTCGCGAACGCCTTCGCCTCCGCCATCCGCAGCCCGGCCATCACGATCGAGCCGCCGGCCGCCGCCGCCCAGACGGCGTCCAGCAGGCCCAGCCCGTGGTACGGGATGAGCACGGCGGCCGCGCCGGTCAGCAACCCGGCGCGGACCGTCCAGCCCCGGGCGGAGCGACGCAGCCGACGCAGCCGCTTGAAGTGCCTGGCCCGCTCGTCGCCCACGGTGTCACCCCGCTATCCGGTCGCCTCAACTTCCCGGAAGTTGTGGCCTCAGTACCCCGTCATGACAACAACTTCCGGGAAGTTGTGCCGATCAAGCCCGCCGCGCGGCCTGCTCAACCCGCTGACGCGGCGTCGCCGGTCGGCTTGTCCTTCGCCATGTTGGCCCGGATCTCGTCGAGCCGGGACACGCTCGCGTCCTTCTGGGCGCTGCCCGTCGCCTGCGCCGCGGCACCGGACTCCACCGCCGGCTTCGGCGGCGCGGCGGCGAGCTGCTCGCCGGCCATGCTGGCGCGGATCTGCTCCAGCCGGGACGCGCCGGCCATGTCGAGGCTCGACTTCTGCACCTCGAGCATGCGCCCCTCGACCGAGTTGGAGGCCAGCTCGGCGCGACCCATCGCGTTCGCGTACCGCCGCTCGATCTTCTCCCGCACCTCGTCCAGGGACGGGGTGTTGCCGGGCGCGGCGAGCGCGCTCATCGACTCCAGCGACCGGGCCACGGTCTCCTGCATCTTGGCCTGCTCGAGCTGGCTCATCAGCTTCGTGCGCTCGGCCAGCTTCTGCTGCAGGATCATCGCGTTGTTCTCGACCGCCTGGCGGGCCTGGCCGGCGGCGTTGAGCGCCTGGTCGTGGAGGGTCTTCAGGTCCTCCATCGACTGCTCCGCCGCGACGAGCTGGGTGGCGAACGTCTGCGCGGTGCTCTCGTACCGCGTCGCCTCCTGCTCGTTGCCGCCGGCGCGCGACTTGTCCGCGAGCACGAGCGCCTGGCGGGCCGAGCCCTGGAGCTTCTCCACCTCGGCCATCTGGCGGGACAGCTTCATCTCCAGCTGGCGTTGGTTGCCGATGACGGCAGCGGCCTGCTGGGTGAGGGCCTGGTGCTGGCGCTGCGCGTCCTCGATCGCCTGCTGGATCTGCACCTTCGGATCGGCGTACTCGTCGATCTTGGCGCCGAACAGCGCCATCAGGTAGCGCCAGCCCTTGACGAACGGATTCGCCATGTCTCAAGGTTCCTCTCTGCGGCTATGTCTCGCCGTGGTACATCGCGGTCGGCCGGGTCGTTGGCTACGACCCCGGACCGGCGTGCGCGGCGCCGGCAAATGTCATCGAACGTGTACTCCATCGTTGCAGGCCGGGGCGAGACCGTCACGGGGCCTACGGGAGATCCCTGAGTCGCAACCGGGACATTCGACCCAGATGGCCGCCATGATCGGCACAACTTCCGGGTACTTGTGGCCTTGGCGCCCTGCTGAGGCAACGATTTCCGGGAAGTTGTGCCGATCTTGTGGGCGGATCTTGTGAAGATCATGAGCCGAGCGCGGCACGTGAGATCTGCTCGGCCTCGGCCAGGCCGGCCCGCATGCCCTCCAGGTCGCTGGTCAGCTCGGCCACCCGGGTGGCGGTGAGCGACCCGCCGGCCGTCGTGGCGTGCATGGCGAGCAGCTCGGCCATGCGCGCGACCAGGCCTTCCAGCCCGAGTACCGCCGATTCCATGCGGGCCAGCAGCGTCTCCCGGGCCTCGCTCAGCCGGCGGGCGACGTCGAGCTGATCGCGGACCGCGCGCATCGCGCGTTCCCGCTCCTCCCGGAGCGGCCCGGGCGGCAGGCCGCCGAGGCCACGCTGGAGCGTGCCGGAGTCCTGCCGCAGCCGGTCCACCGGAATCTTGGCGATGGTCTGCTCGATCAGCGTCACCTGGCCGGCGAACCGGCGCAGATCGGTCAGCGCGGCCGCGGCCTGGTCGTCGACGTCACAGATCTGCTCGCGCAGGGTCGGATCACGCGGCGACTCGGTCTGCTGGTGCAGCGTGGTCACCGCGGCCTCGGCCCGGCGCAGCCACTTTCCGGCCGGGCTGCCACGTGGCGGCACGGGCAGGTGCGAATCGGGCTCGGCCACGGTCACCGGCCGCGGGGTGCGATCGGTGAACGCGCCGAGCGCCACGCGCACGCCGTAGACCACACCCGCGATACCCAGACCGATGGGTACACCCACCGCGAGCCCCGCCGGCGCCAGCGCACCGGTGACGGCGGCGGCCACCCCACCGAGCACCCCCGCGGAGACGATCCCCCAAGGCTCAGTGAGCTGCTCCTTGACGCCCATTTCCTGCGCCCCGCTCCCCTGTTCTCGCCGATCAAGGAGAAATGAACACGGTACGGAGATCAAACCATGCACATTTCTCCAAGATCGACGCGAGGACCCCGACCCCCGGTCAGAAGTTGCTGATTACGTTGGTCAGGACGTCGTTGATGCTGATCGGGTTACGCGCATCGTACGCGGCTGCCCGGGAGGCCGACGAGATGCGCTTCAACGTGTTCAGGTCGGCCGCGTCGCCGTACGCGATCGTGAACACCCGCACCGAGTTCTCCAGGTTGTTGGCGTCGAGGTCGCGCAGCAGGCCGTCCAGGTCGTTGTCCTTCGGGTACTCGTTCTTGCCGTCGGTGAGCACCACGACCGCGTTGATCCGGTCCGGCGTGGCGCTGGCCAGCAACTTCTGCTGGGCGGCCCGGGTGGTCGCGTACAGCGCCGTGCCGCCCTCGGCGTGCAGCCCGTTGATCACGTCCTTGAGCCGCGCCGAGTTTCCCGAAGCCGCCGCGATCGGGACCTGCTCGGTGTACGGCACGCTGGCGCCCTTCTGCTCGGTCGAGAAGGTCCACAGGCCCACCTCGTCGTCCGGCGCGAACAGGTCGATCGACCGCAGCGCCGCCTGCTTGGCCACGTCGAGCTTGGACTTCCCGGTCGACGTGGCGTCGGCCATCGAGCCGGAGACGTCGAGCACCAGCAGCACCCGGGCCCGCTTGCGCTGGGCGTCCCAGGTGCTCAGCGCCTTGGCGAGGACCGAGGAGGCGGGCGGGTCGAGCACGTTCACCTTCTGCCCGGGCAGCAGCCCGTTGGCCTCCGAGAGCGCGCCGCCCAGCTTGCCGTCGAAGCCACGGAACGCCAGGTCGGTGAAGCGCTTCTGCTGCTCCGGGGCTTGCAGGTACTTGAGGAAGTCGGCCGCCGCGGCCTTCTGCTCGTCGCTCGCGGTGGTGAGCACCGCGTACGGGTTGTCCGACAGCAGCGTGCCTTCCTTCGGGTACACCGCGACCAGCGGTACCCGCGGCTTCTGCCCCTTGCCGGCCAGCTTCGGGTCACCGGTCGGGTTGCCCTGGTTGTAGTCGAAGACCGACTTCTCCTCGACGGCGACCGCGCTGATGTAGTTCATCCCCTGGCCGCGCGCGTCGGCGGCGGCGAGGTTGGACAGGAACGTCAGCGTGGTGTCGCCGTAGTGGACCACGCCACCCTCGACGCCCTTGACGAAGTCCAGCACCTTCGGGTCGGACAGGTCCGCCTCGGTCAGGTCGCCCGAGCGCCCGGTCGCGGCGAAGTACGCGCCGACGGTCGCGTTGAGGCCGGAGGTGGACAGGTGCGGGTTGGTCTTGCCGAGCCGGAAGCTGCCCCACTCCGGGTGGCCGACGGCGCCCCAGCCCTTGGGATCGTTGGTCAGCCCGAGGACGTCCGACCAGCCGATCGGCTTGCCGGGCCAGCCGAGCGCCTCAGCCATCGGCTTGGGCATCGCCAGTACAAGAGGGGTCTGTGCGATCGAGGGCGGCTTGCCGTCGCCGATCAGGTTGCCGGTGTCGGCCGCGCCGGCGCGCTGGCGCAGCAGCGACACCCACGACGACGAGGCGGGGGTCCACACCTGCGGCGCCGGGCCGCCGTCGCGCTTCTCGTCCCACCCGGCGGCGAGGGCGTCCAGGGCCGCGCCGGACGCCTTGCTCATGATCTTCACGTTCGCGCACTTGCCGTCGAACGTACGCCCGCTCTTGTTGTATCGCCCCGCCAGCTCGCCGAGCAGCGCGGACTTCTCGCTGGACGCGGCGACGGTGAGAGCCACGCAGTCGCCGCGGCCGGCGGTGGACTTCTTGTCGCCCCCGCCGCCCGGCTTGAGCACCAGGTAGATCGCGATGATCGCGACCAGGCCGATGACGACGGCAATGATCAGTGGCAGCGGATTGCGCCGCCGGGTCGAGGTGTCGAACACCACGAAAGTCGCCTCCGCGGGAACCGAGCCGGCACCAGCCGGCGCCAGCGCTGGCCGACATCAGCTCCAGCCGGCGCCAGCCGGCTGTGGCGTCAGCCGGCCACAGGGAACCCCAGTGTGGCAGGTCGAGGCGAGTGAACGGTCAGGCGTAGACGAGATCGCCGTCGTGCGAGTCGCGGTCGGCGCGGCTGGCCCGCAGCGTGGTCTTGAGCGGACTCTCGTGGTGCACCGCCACCGACACCTTGCCGTCGACGATCTTCGGCGCGTGAGCCGGTGCGCGCGCCGGCACGCGGGTGGACACCGCGGCGCGGGCGTCGGCGGGCTGCTCGGCCGGTGCCGATGCCTGCTCGCTGATCGGGGCCAGCGCCTCTTCCATCTGCTCGGCGAGCGCCATCGTGTCGCTCACGTCGCGAAGCACCTCGGAGAGCTGGGCGCCGAGGGCGTCGCAGATCGACGAGAGCAGCTCGCTGGAGGCTTCCTTCTGCCCGCGCTCGATCTCGGACAGGTAGCCGAGGCTCACGTTGGCGGAGGTGGACACCTCACGAAGGGTGCGGCGTTGGGACTGGCGCCGCGCCCGGAGCGCATCGCCGATAACCCGACGGAGCAGGACCATCGCACCCCCCTTTTGCCTTTGATACGCCGACCGAAGATCGAGGCGCCTTCGGACTCACTGCCTGTTTGATGCGCCGACCGAAGGACCAGGCGCCTTCGGAGTTACTGCAATAGCCGAAAGACCCGGGCGAACCCGGTCATGCCACGGTACCTGCTTTACGCACGAACGACACCCCACCCCGCCGCATCCCTCTTGTCTCGCAACGACGGTAAGTTTAGGCTTACCGTTCGCCGAGACTTACCGACTTGGAGATGAGGCCGCGATGACCGAGACCCCTGCCGGCGGTGACGCGGCTGGTGCTGTCGTGGCAGATCAGCGCGGAGTGGCGGTACGACCCCGATCCGGCGCACGGCAGCGAGGTGGAGATCCGGTTCACCGCGGTCTGGCCGGACAGCACCCGCGTGGAACTGGCACACAGCCGGTTCGAGCGGCACGGCACCGGCGGGCCGAGCGTACGCGGCGCGGTGGACGAGGGCCTGGGCCACGTGCTGGACCGACTACGGACATTCACCGAGTCGTCCTGACCCCCACCTGACCCCCACCTGACGACAGTGCCTCGGCCAGGAGGTCCAGGGCGGCGGCCACGGCACCGGCCCGGATCAGAGCCCGGTTGCCGTCGAGCGTGACCCCGCGTACCTCGCCGCCGTCGGGTCCGCGGCAGGCCAGGTACACGGTGCCGACCGGTACCCCGCCCTGCGGGTCGGGGCCGGCCACCCCGGTGGTACCCACGCCCCAGTCGGCCACGCAGGCCCGCCGCGCCCCGTCGGCCAGGGCCAGGGCCACGTCCGGGTCGACCGGGCCGCGCCGGGCCAGCAGGTCAGCCGGTACGCCGGCCAGCTCGCGCTTGAGGTCGGTCGCGTACACCACCAGCCCGCCCCGGAACACCAGGCTCGCGCCCGGCACGTCGACGATCGTGGCGGCGAGCAACCCGCCGGTCAGCGACTCGGCGACCGCCAGGGTCTGCCGCCGCTCCCGCAGCAGGCGCAGCACCGCCTCGGCCCGCTCACTCATACCGCCTCCATGATCGGCACAACTTCCCGGAAGTAGTGGCCAACCGCCCCCGCTGAGGCAACAACTTCCGAGAAGTTGTGCCGATCATGGGCGGGGCAACCGAATCGCTCGTAGCACATAGTCGGCGCCGGTGACCACGGTCACGATCACCGCGACCCACATCACCCATTCCCCGACCCGGGCCACCGGCCCCGGGAACGGCAGCAGGTACCACGCGATGGCCAGGATCTGGAGCGCCGTCTTGGCCTTGCCGCCCCGGCTGGCCGGGATCACGCCCCGATGGATCACCCAGAACCGCAGGGCGGTGACCCCGATCTCGCGGATCAGGATCACCACCGTGATCCACCAGCTCAGCCGGCCGTACGCGGACAGCAGCACCAGCGCGGTCCCGGTCAGCGCCTTGTCCGCGATCGGATCCGCGATCTTGCCGAATGAGGTGACCAGGTCCCAGGCACGCGCGATCCAGCCGTCGACGAAGTCGGTGACCGACGCGACGCAGAACGCCACACACGCCGCGATCCGCCAGCCCGGCCGGGTCATCTCCGAGGTGATCGTGAACACCAGGAACACCGGGATCAGCACGATCCGCAGGCCGGTCAGCACGTTGGCGGGATTGAGCAACGGCACCCGGCGGGCGTCGGTGGGCGTCGGCTCAGCGGTCACGACGGGCTCGCGGATGACAACATCTCCTGAGGTACCGCCACCAGATCCACCCCGTCGCTGCCGGTGACCAAGGCCGTGACGAGATCACCGGGGCGCACCTCGACGTCGCCGCCGACCAGCGTGGTGGAGCCGTCGACCTCGGGCGCCTGGTGCGCCGCGCGCCCCTCCACCCCGTCCAGGGTCACCGCGTCGACCAGTACCTCGACGATCGTGCCGACCCGATCCGCCGCCCGCTGGGCGCAGAGCTGCTCCACCAGGTCGGCGATCTTCTGCGTACCGCCGGCGCACGGTCTCGGCCCGGACCTTGCCCGGCAGCGTCGCCGCCTCGGTGCCGTCCTCGTCGCTGTAGCCGAACACGCCGACCGCGTCGAGCCGGGCACCCGTCCAGGAACCGCACCAGCTCCGCCACGTCCGCGCGGGTCTCGCCGGGGAAGCCGACGATGACGTTGGACCGGGCACCGGCGTCGGGCGCGAGCGCGCGGGCCGAGCCGAGCAGGTCGAGAAACCGCTCGGTCGAGCCGAACCGGCGCATCCGGCGCAGTACCGGCTCGCTGGCGTGCTGGAACGACAGGTCGAAGTACGGGGCGACCCCGGGCGTGGTCGCCATCACCTCGACCAGGCCGGGCCGGGTCTCCGCCGGCTGGAGGTAGGACGCGCGCACCCGGACGATCCCGGGCACGGCGGCGAGCTGCGGCAGCAGCTTCTCCAGCAGCCGGGGGTCGCCCAGATCCTTGCCGTACGACGTGGAGTTCTCGCTGACCAGGACCAGCTCGCGCACCCCGGACCGGGCCAGCCACTCGGCCTCGGCGAGAACCTCGTCGGGGGTACGCGAAACGAACGCCCCGCGGAACGTCGGGATCGCGCAGAACGCGCACCGCCGGTCGCAGCCGGAGGCGAGCTTGAGCGCCGCCACCGGGCCGCTGTCGAGGCGCTTGCGCAGGACGCTCTCCCGCAAGTGCGCGGGCAGATGCCCGGGCACGACCACGCCCGCGGACCCGCGCTCGACCGGGGTCAGCGGCAGCAGCGTGCGCCGGTCCCGCGGCACGTGCGACTCGACGGTCCGGCCGTCGAGCACGGCGCCCAGCCGGGCCGAGATGTCCGGGTAGTCGTCGAAGCCGAGCACCGCGTCGGCCTCGGGCAGGCTCGCCGCCAGCTCCCGCCCGTACCGCTCGGCCATGCAGCCGGTGGCGACCACCTTGGCTCCGGTGTCGGCAGCGGCCAGCAGGGTGTCGATCGACTCCTGCTTGGCCGAGGCGACGAACCCGCACGTGTTGACCAGCACCACATCGGCCCGCTCGCCGTCGGTGCTCACCTGCCACCCGTCGGCCGCCAGCCGGGCCGCCAACTCCTCCGAGTCGACCTCGTTGCGGGCGCAGCCCAGCGTCAGCAGGGCCACCCGGCGCGCGCCGGTCGAAGTCTCGGACATGCCGCGAAGCCTACCGAGGCTACGTGTCCCGCAGCGCCGCGGCTGGTGGTTTCGCTATGCGCGCCGTCACTGTCGGATACTGTCCAGCCGCCCGGCGTGCGGCGACTGGAGAGCGTCTAGGCAGGTCAAAGGCGCTTCCGTGGCTACCCAGACCGTCCCGGCGACCACCCTGAGTAGGCGCTACTCAGGGTGCTCGCCCGGGGCGTGGCGACCGTTGGCGGCGGCTGACCGGCCAACCCGGACCGGTCGCCGCTGACAAGGGAGAAGCTCATGTCCATCTCGCCTCGCCGGCTCATCGCCGGCGCCGCCCTGGCCGCTGTCACCACCGGTGCCGGGCTCGCCCTGGCCGCACCGGCATTCGCCGCACCGGCCAACGACAACTTCCAGTTCGCCCAGTTCCTGCCCGGACCGAACAACTCGGTCGGTGGCCGGACGTCCGGCAACGGCGCGAGCGCGGAGGTGGGCGAGCCGGCACACGCCGGCAGCCCCGCGCACGCCTCGATGTGGTACCGGTGGACCGCCCCGGCCACCGGCAGGGCCATCTTCCGGACGATCAGCCCGAACACCGACTTCGACACGGTGCTGTCGGTGTACACCGGGACCTCCCTCACCGGGTTGACCTCGGTCGCCGAGAATGACGACGTACCGGGCGTCACCACCCAGAGCCAGGCCGTCTTCAAGGCGACCAAGGGCACCGAGTACAAGATCGCGGTGGACGGCTTCGGCGACAAGCCCGGCAACTTCAAGCTGTCCTGGACCGGCAACGACGACTTCGCCGCGGCGGAGACGCTGCCCGGCCCGGTCGGCGCGTTCCAGGCGGCCGGCGTGCACATCGAAGGCGCCTCGGCGGAGCCGGGTGAGCCGGCGCACGCCCGCAGCGCGGCGACGCACTCGGTCTGGTACCGGTGGGTCGCGCCGAGCAACGGGATCGCCGAGTTCGCCGCTGTGCAGGGCAACTACGACAGCGTGATCTCGGTGTACAAGGGCAACGCCCGTCAACGCGCTGACCCTGGTCGCGGAGAACGACGACCAGCAGCCGGGCAACATCCGCGCCCGGGTGCTGTTCGCGGCCACGGCCGGCACGGAGTACAAGGTGGCCGTGGACGGCGTGGACGGCGCTGGCGGCGTGGGCGGCGCGCAGGGCAGCGACTACGTCGCCACCTCGGGCACGCTGACCTTCCAGCCCGGGTTACGGTTCCTGAGCGTGCCGGTGCAGGTCAAGGGCGACACGGTCAAGGAGCCGGCGGAGACTTTCACGGTCAACCTGTCCAACCCGACCGGCGGTTTCTCGATCGCCAACGGCTCAGGCGTCGTGACCATCACCAACGACGACTGAGTACGCGGGTTCCCCGGCTCCGGCCGGGGAACCCAAGATCGGCACAACTTCCCGGAAGTAGTGGTCTCCGGCACCCGCTGAGGCCACTACTTCCGGGAAGTTGTGCCGATCTTGTAATTCCGGGGAAGTTGTGCCGATCTTGCCGCGGAGCGCGGCGATCACTCGTCGCCCTTCAGGCCGGTGAGAATCTCGGCGAGTTCGTCCGGCTTGACCAGCACGTCGCGCGCCTTCGAGCCCTCGGACGGGCCGACCACGCCGCGGGTCTCCATCAGGTCCATCAGCCGGCCGGCCTTGGCGAAGCCGACCCGCAGCTTGCGCTGGAGCATCTAGGTCGAGCCGAACTGCGAGGTGACCACCAGCTCGATCGCCTGCACCAGCAGGTCGAGATCGTCGCCGATGTCCTCGTCGATCTTCTTCTTCTCGCTCTCCGGCGGCGCCGTGACGTCGGGCCGGAACTCCGGCTCCCGCTGGTCCTTGCAGAACTTGACGACGTCGGCGATCTCGTTCTCGTTGACCCAGGCGCCCTGGATCCGGATCGGCTTCGAGGCGCCCATCGGCAGGAACAGCCCGTCGCCGCGCCCGATCAGCTTCTCCGCGCCCGGCTGGTCGAGGATGACCCGGGAGTCGGCGAGCGAACTCGTCGCGAACGCCAGCCGGGACGGCACGTTCGCCTTGATCAGGCCGGTGACCACGTCCACGCTGGGCCGCTGGGTCGCCAGTACGAGGTGGATGCCGGCGGCACGGGCGAGCTGGGTGATCCGCACGACGGAGTCCTCGACGTCGCGGGGCGCCACCATCATCAGGTCGGCCAGCTCGTCCACGATCACGATCAGGTACGGGTACGGGCGGATCACGCGCTCGCTGCCCGGCGGCGCGGTGACCTTCCCGGCTCGTACCTTCCGGTTGTAGTCGTCGATGTGGCGCACCCCGGCCGCGGCGAGATCGTCGTAGCGCATGTCCATTTCGCGGACGACCCAGTCGAGCGCGTCGGCGGCCTTCTTCGGGTTGGTCACGATCGGCGTGACGAGGTGCGGGATCCCCTCGTAGCTGGTCAGCTCCACCCGCTTCGGGTCGACCAGCAGCAGCCGGACCTCGTCCGGGGTGGCCCTGGTCAGCAGCGACACCAGTAGGGTATTGAGGCAGCTCGATTTACCGGCACCGGTCGCCCCGGCGATGAGCACGTGCGGCATCTTGGCGAGGTTGGCGACCACGTACCCGCCCTCGATGTCCTTGCCGAGGCCGACCATCAGCGGGTGGTGGTCGGAGGTGGCCGCCCGCGAGCGCAGCACGTCGCCGAGCGTGACGTTCTCCCGGTCGAGATTCGGGATCTCCACGCCGACCGCGCTCTTGCCCGGGATCGGGCTCATGATGCGGACGTCGGGCGACTTCACCGCGTACGCGATGTTGCGGGTCAGCGCCGTGATCCGCTCGACCTTGACGCCCGGACCGACCTCGACCTCGTACCGGGTGACCGTCGGCCCCCGGGTGAAGCCGGTCACCGCAGCGTCCACATTGAACTGCTCGAAGACACCGGTCAGCGCCTGGATGACCTCGTCGTTGGCGCGGGTGCGGGCCTTCGGCGCGTCGCCGTGCGCGAGCAGGTTGGGCGGCGGCAGCTTGTAGTCGGCATCGGTGAGCGCGAGCTGCTCGGCGCGGGTCGGCAGCGGCGTGTGCTCCGGCGGCGGCTTGGTCTGCTTGACCTTCGGCTTGGCCTCGACCGGCTGCTGCGGTATCGGTACCGTGTCGCGGTTTTGATCTTCGTCGTCGGCCAGGGCACCCTGGCGGCGGCGGGACGGCCGGCGACGGCGCAGCTCACCCAGCTCAGCATCGGTTTCGAGGTCTTCGTCCGGCTCCGGCTCGTCGCCCTGCACGTCGTCCGTCGGCGGGCGGCCCATCGCCAGGTCGCGCAGCTGCGCGAGCCGGCGCGGAATCCGGTTGATCGGTGTCGCGGTGACTACGAGCAGGCCGAACATGGCGAGCATGATCAACACCGGCACGGCCACCCAGGTGCTCACGGCGGTGGCGAGCAGGCCGCCGCTGCCGGTGCCGAGCAGGCCGCCGGCCTTCTCCATCTGCGCCGGAGCCGACGGCCGGTGGAAGCCGAGGTGCAGCAGGCCGGCGGCGCCCAGGACGATCGCGGTCCACCCGACGACGACCCGGCCGCGGTGCGCCGGGTCGGCCGGCGCCCGCATCAGCCGGATCGCGCCGGCGACCAGGAGCACCGGAATCGTGATCGCGATCGAGCCGAACAGGAACCGCGTGGTCTCGGACAGCCACTGCCCCACCGGGCCGCCCGAGTTTCCCCAGATCGCGACGCCGAGCAGCAGTGCCAGGCCGATCAGCGTCAGGCCACCGCCATCGCGCCGGTGCTCCGGCTCCAGCTCCTTGGCGGTCGCCGCCTGCCGGCCGATGCCCCGCACCACCCAGCCGAGCGCGTGCGCGATGCCCATCCACAGGCCGATGACCGCCCGGCCGATGAGGCCGACCCCGGTCGCGTACGCCTGGCGGCGGCGCGCGGCGGCGGCCCGCTGACGGGCTAGTGACTCCCGCTGCTTGGCCTGCGCTCTTGTGGACTTCGTGGCTCTCGTGGTCGCGGCGCGCCGGGTCGAACCGCGCGTGGACGTGCTCGCGCGGCGGTTCGTCTGAGAGGTACGGCCCGCCACGCTGCCACGGTATCGAAGATCCGCACGTGGCCCGGTGATGGCGCGCCGGGTGGCCCCCAGTTCCCGCCCGCACCGGGTTCCTCCGGCCGTCTCCGCGTCGGGGTCTTCGATCGACGCGAAAGGGCGCTGTTCGCCCCGCTTTGTGACCCGCAACCTCTAGATCTTGGAAACTCGGGCACCAATATTGGTGCCTGAGTTTCCAAGATCTACGAGTGCGACCCCCGGCAGCCGCGCCGAGCGGTCCGACCTGCTCAAGCGACCGACGTCTTGCGCCGGCTGACCTGCCAGCGGCGGTACACGAATAGCCACGAACCCGCGACGACCAGCGCGACCAGCGCGTCGATCAGCCTGGTGTAGCGGGCCGGATAGATGACCCCTTCGATGTACCGGTCGATGAAGCCCCTGGTGAGCGCGTGCTCCCCGGCCCGCTGCCTGGCCCAGTTCTCCGCCCAGGTCAGCGGGCAGGTGACCGGGACCAGGACGACCAGCAACCCCCACGCCGCGGCGGCCAGGTGCGGCCAGAACAGCCGGGGCCAACGGATCGCCAGGAACCCGCCGGCGACTACGTACACAAGGAACGCAAAGTGGACGGCGAGGATGGCGGTCACCAGGAACCGGTAGCCCATTTTCCCAGCCTAGGGTTGAGCCGGCCCCCGCTGAGTGGCACCCTCGGCCGGGTGGGCGCCGATCGATGATGTTCACCCGGGCGATGCCTGCCGTTTCGGGGCCACCCCTAGGCTCCGCGCGTTATCGATCGCAACCCCGGAGGTACTGTGTCCGTTCGTCATCGCACCCGGCGCGCGCTGGCTGGCACGGCCGCGTTAGCCGCGGCCGCCGCCGTGGCGCTGACGCCAGCCGCCGCGAACGCCGCTGAGCCGGACGGCGAGTCCGCGCTCAAGGGCATCAACCACATCGTCGTGATCTACGAAGAGAACCACAGCTTCGACAACCTGTTTGGTGGCTGGGAGGACGTCAGCGGTCTCGACCAGGCGCCGGAAGCCCGGACGACACAAGTAGACGCCAACGGGATGAAGCTGGCCTGTCTGCCGCAGAACGACGTCAACCTGCCGACGGCCCCGCTGAACTGCTCACCGGCAACGTTCCCGAACAAGCCATTCAAGATCGATGATTACATCAAGCCGACCGACTCCACCTGCATCCGGCCGGGCGCCGTCCCGCCACCTGGCGTCTCCTGGGCCAACGGCATTCCCAAGGGCGACCCGAACAGCGTGACCGGCGGTTGCACCGAGGATCTGGTCCATCGCTTCTACCAGGAGCAATATCAGATCAACGGCGGCAGGCAGAACCGATACGTCACCGGCAGCGACGCGATCGGTCTTGCCATGGGCCACTACGACACCAAGTCGTTGCCGATCTACCAGTACCTGCACGGCTCGGACGCGCCAAACTACGCGATCGCCGACGACTTCTTCCAGGCCGCGTTCGGTGGCTCCTTCCTCAACCACCAGTGGCTCATCGCGGCGCAGACGCCGAAGTGGACCAATGCCGCGACGGCCGCGGGCAAGAACGCTGTGGTTGGGCCGGACGGCATGCCGAGTAACTACCCGCTGCACCCGATCGACCCGGCCAGTGGCATTCACGACGGTGCGCTGACGCAGGCACCGGAGGCGGACGGCAGTTGCAAGGTCGCCATCTGTGGCAACTACGCGGTGAACACCGTGCAGCCCTGGTACCAGCCCTACTTCCCGGGCACCATCGACGCGAACCGGATGCCGGCGCTGACCTACGACAACATCGGCGACAAGCTGTCCCAGCAGAAGATCGACTGGGCCTGGTACGCGGGAGGCTGGGACAACGCCGCCGGCAATAACCATGGGCCCGGCTGGAGCAACGGGAAGGGCCCCAAGTGCTCGGACCCGCGCGCCATGCCGACAGCGGCATACCCGAACTGCCCCGATGTGACGTTCCAGTTCCATCACCAGCCGTTCTCGTACTTCGCCAACTACGCGCCCGGTACCAAGGCGCGGGACAAGCACCTGCGCGACGAGGTCGAGTTCATCAAGGCAGCCAACAAGGGCAAGCTCGGGTCGGTCAGCTTCGTCAAGCCGATCGGCGAGGAAAACGAGCACCCCGGGTACGCGTCGGAGCCGACCGGCAGCACACATCTCGTCGAGCTGTTGAAGGCGATCCAGAACGGTCCCCAGGCAGCCGATACGGCGGTCGTGGTGACCTACGACGAGTTCGGCGGCCAGTGGGACCACGTATCACCGCCCAAGGGCGACGTCTGGGGCCCTGGTACCCGGATCCCGGCGCTGATCATCTCGCCCAAGCTGCCGAAGAAGTTCGCCGTGGACCACACGCAGTACGACACCACGTCGATCCTGGCCATGATCGAGCACCGGTTCGGCCTCTCCACGCTCGGCAAGAACACCCGTGACGGCAAGGTCAACGACCTGTCCGCGCCGTTCGCCGGCCAGGGCGGCGGAGGCGGCGAAGGTGGCGGCTCTGGCGGAGGCGGCTCCGGCGGCGGTGGCCTGCCGATCACCGGTACCAACATCCTCGCGCTGGTGATCGCCGGCCTGGTCCTGGTGCTCGGCGGCGGCGCGGCAGTGGTCCTGGGCCGGCGGCGCCGAGCCGGCTGACGTTCCACGGTTTAAGCAGACTGGACACCGGGTCGGGCGGAATCGCCCGACCCGGTGCATACTCCCGGCGGGGAGGTGGGGATCTATGTCGGCGCCGGGACGACACCCCGAGTGGCTGCGGCCACCGTTCACCGTGGACACTCTGTTCGCGCTGCCCGACACGGAGCTGCGCTACCAGGTGTTGGAGGGTGAGCTGATCGTGTCGTCCGCCGCCGAGCCGCGACACAACCTGGCGGCGGACCGTCTGCGTACCCTCGTGTCGGCCGCACTGCCCCCGGACGTCGAGGTGATCCGCAGCTGCGCGGTGCGCCTGCCGGGCGGCGACGGTCCCGCCCCGGACCTGCTGGTGACCAGCGCCGACCCGGAGGAGACGCCGCGCGGCATCCCGGCGGCGTTCGTGCACACCGTGGTGGAGGTCGTCTCGCCCCCCGCGACCACGATCGGCCGGGTGACCAAGAAGACGCTGTACACCGCGGCCGGCATCCCCTGCTACTGGCGGGTCGAGCTGCGGCCCTGGTGGGAGCACCTGTGCCCGGTGCCGGCGATCGTGGTGCGGCTGCTCGGCGAGGACGGCAACTGGCGCACCACGCTGTACCCGGCGGGCGAGCGGGCCACGCTGCCGATGATGATCGGCCGCCGCGAGCTGCTGACCGTCGAACTGGACCCGGGCGATCTGGTCGGCCGCCGCCGATTAGACCTCTGCGAATCCAGGATCGCGTAAGGCTAGACCTCGACCACGGTCGGCACGATCATCGGGCGCCGCCGGTACTTCTCGTTGACCCAGCGGCCGACCGTACGCCGGACGATCTGCTGGAGCTGGTGCGGATCGGTGATCTCCTCCTCCGCGGCCCGGTTGAGCGCCTCGGTCACCAGCGGGACGACCGCCTCGAAGATGGCCGGATCCTCGGAGAAGCCCTTCGCGGACACCGTCGGCCCGCCGACCACCTTGCCGGTCACCGAGTCGACCACGACCGTCGCCGCGATGAACCCGCCGTCGCCGAGGATCCGGCGCTCGGTGAGCAGCGACTCCCCCACGTCACCGACCGCGAGGCCGTCCACGTACACGTACCGCGCCCGGACATGCCCGGCCATCCGCACCTGGCCCTCGACGAGGTCGACCACATCGCCGTCCTCGCAGAGCACCACGTGGTCGGTCGGCACCCCGGCCTCGATGGCGAGCCGGGCGTGCGCGCGCAGGTGCCGCCACTCTCCGTGTACGGGGATGAAGTTGCGCGGCTTGACGACGTTGAGCAGGTAGAGCAGCTCGCCGGCCGGCGAGTGGCCGGACACGTGCACCTTGGCGACGTCCTTGTGGACCACGGTGGCGCCGGCCCGGGAGAGCTGGTTGATCACCCGGTACACCGCGGTCTCGTTGCCGGGCACCAGCGACGACGCGAGCACGATCGTGTCGCCGGCCTCGACGGTGACGTGCCGGTGGTCGCCGGTGGCCATCCGGCCGAGGGCGCTCATCGGCTCGCCCTGCGAGCCGGTCGACATCAGCACGATCTGATCGGGTGGCAGGGCCATCGCCTCGTCCATGCCGACCACCAGGCCGCCCGCGATACGAAGGATGCCCAGGTCGCGGGCGATGCCCATGTTGCGGACCATGGACCGGCCGATGAAGGCGACCTTGCGCCCGTGCTGGGCGGCGGCGTCGAGCACCTGCTGCACCCGGTGTACATGGGACGCGAACGACGCCACGATGATCCGGCCCCGGGCGTGGGCGAACAGGCTCTCCAGCACCGGGCCGATCTCCCGCTCCGGTGTGACGAAGCCGGGGATCTCGGCGTTGGTCGAGTCGGACAGCAGGAGGTCGACACCGCTGCTGCCGAGCCGGGCGAAGCCGGCCAGGTCGGTCAGCCGGCCGTCGAGCGGCAACTGGTCCATCTTGAAGTCGCCGGTGTGCAGCGCCGTGCCGGCCGGGGTGGTGATGGCGACCGCCAGCGCGTCCGGGATCGAGTGGTTGACCGCGAAGAACTCCAGCTCGAACGGGCCGAGCTTCTCCCGCCGGCCCTCGCGGACGGTCAGCGTGTACGGCTCGATCCGGCGCTCGGCCAGCTTGGCCTCGATCAGGGCGAGGGTGAACTGCGAGCCCACGAGCGGGATGTCCGGCTTGTGCGCGAGCAGGTACGGCACGGCGCCGATGTGGTCTTCGTGACCGTGGGTGAGCACGATCGCCTCGACGTCGCCGAGCCGGTCCAGGATGGACGAGAAGTCGGGCAGGATCAGGTCGACGCCGGGCTGGTCGACGTCGGGGAAGAGCACGCCGCAGTCGACGACGAGCAGCCTGCCCCCGTACTCGAAAAGGGTCATGTTGCGACCGATCGCGCCGAGCCCGCCGAGCGGGGTTACGCGAAGCGCCCCCGCGGCGAGCGGCGGCGGCGGGGCCAAATCCTGATGTGCCTCGGTCACTCGGCGACTCCCGGGTGGTGCGTCATCTCGCGGGCTTCGAAGGCCGCCGCCCGGGTGGCGTCACCGAGCGTGAGGCCGGACGTGGCGCAGTCCTCGCGCAGGTGGGCGATCTCGGCGGGGCTCGCGTCGCACAGTGGCGGGCGGACCGGGCCGCCGGGCAGGTCCTGCAGGCAGAGCGCGGCCTTGGTGAGGATGACCCCCTGGGTACGGAAGAAGCCCTCGTAGGCCGGCAACAGCCGGTGATGCAGGGCGAGGGCCCCGGTCACGTCGCCGGCCTCGAACGCGAGGATCATCTCCTTGGTCGGCCGGCCGAACAGGTGGGTCGGCACCCCGACGACACCGACCGCGCCGACCGCGAGCAGCGGCAGGGTCACCTTGTCGTCGCCGGAGTAGTAGGCGAGGTCGGTCCGCCTGGTGACCCAGGAGGTCTCCGCCAGGTCACCCTTCGCGTCCTTCACGGCGACGATCCGCTCGTGCTCGGCCAGCCGGACCATCGTGTCGGTCTTGATCGGCATGCCGGTGCGGGCCGGGATGTCGTAGACCATCATCGGCAGGCCGGTCGCGTCGGCGACGGTGCGGAAGTGGTAGAGCAGGCCGGACTGGGGTGGCTTGTTGTAGTAGGGCGTGACGACGAGGACGGCGTGCGCGCCCGCCTTCTCGGCGGCGCGGGCCAGCTCGATCGTGTGGTGGGTGTCGTTGGTGCCGACCCCGGCGATGACGTGAGCGCGGTCGCCGACGGCTTCGAGCACGGCGCGCAGCAACGCGTCCTTCTCGGCGTCGGTCGTGGTGGGCGACTCACCCGTGGTGCCACTGATCACGAGGCCGTCATTGCCCTGCTCGTCGACGAGGTATGCGGCCAGCTTCGCCGCACCGTCGAGGTCGAGCGATCGGTCGTCCCGAAACGGCGTCACCATGGCGGTGAGGAGGCGGCCGAACGGCCGGCGCGGGTCGGAAGCGTTACGGGTCATAGGACACAACCTAGCGTGCCGGGCTCGGCATTAATCAGGCCTCCCAGGCGTACGGGCTGGCCGCGATCTCGCTGCCGTCGCCGAGTGCGGAGATCGTGAAGTCGCCGAACACGTTGGGTGCGATCCGCTGGAGCTCGCGCAGGCAGGCCACGGCCACCCGGCGCATCTCGACGTCGGCGTGCTCGGTCGCGCGTACCGCCACGAAGTGCCGCCAGGCCCGGTAGTTGCCGGTGACGACCAGGCGGGTCTCCAGCGCGCCCGGTAGCACCGCGCGGGCCGCCTGCCGGGCCTGCCTGGGGTCGAGGGGCCGGCGCTCCAGGGCGGCCACCAGCTCGTGGTACGCCTCCATACCGGCGTCCACCGCCGCGAGGAATGCCTTGCGCAGCTCGGGATCCGCCGCGATGGCGTCGGGCTCCACGACCGGCTCCCCCACGTACCGGGGCGACAGCTCCGAGTACGAGAGGTGCCGGTGCCGGACGAGTTGCTGGCTCAGCGCCCGGGAGATGCCGGTGAGGTAGAAGGTGGCGACGCTGTGTTCGAGGACGGACAGGTGGCCGACCTCGATGAGGTGTCGCAGGTAGCCGGCGTTCGTCGCGGTCGCCGGCACCGGCTTGTCCCACGACTGGTAGCAGGCCCGCCCGGCGAACTCGGCGAGCGCCTGCCCGCCGTCGGCGTCGGTGGACCACGGCACGTCGTCGGGCGCTTCGAAGTGCGTCCACCCGACCAGGCGTACCCGGGGCGACACGACCTGGGCCACGGCTGCTCCCATCTCGCCAGTCTGGATCTCGCCAAGGCTAACCTGACACACAAATGACACCGTGCCGGCGCTTGACTGACGTCATCGATGACGTCATAGTGGAGTCATGGACCTCAGCCCGTACCTCGAAGCCCTCCGCCGCGACCTCGCGGCAGCCGCCGCGCCCGGCGGTCCGGAGGTGACCCGCGCCGCCGACCTCCTCTCCGGCTCACTCGAGGCCTCCACCAGGCTGGTGCTGCTGGAGGCGCTGTCCGACGCTACCGCGGAGATCACCGCGAAGCTCGATTCGGTGAGCGTCGAGGTGCGGCTACGCGGCCGGGAAGCCGACCTCGTGGTCAACGAGACGCCACACATGGCGCCGGCCGCCGCGCCGCCACCGCCGCCCAGCGAGAGTGGCGACCTGGCCCGTGTCACGCTCCGGCTGCCCGAGCCACTCAAGGAGCAGGTCGAGCGCGCGGCCAACGCCGAAGGCATCTCCGTGAACGCGTGGCTGGTCCGCGCGATCTCGGCGGCGTTCTACGGCGGACCGCCCGCGCCACCCGGCATCCCGATGCCTCCGCTCCCGCCCCGGTCCCACCGCAGCCGGCGCATCACCGGCTTCGCCCAGTCCTGAGCCGCCCCGGAAAGCCCAAGGAGATCATCGTGTACGAGTTCGACTGCCCCCAGCCGGTCGCCCTGTCCCTGCGCATCGCCGGTGGCGGCGCCGAGATCGTGGCCGAGGACCGGCAGACCGCCACCGTCGAGGTGAAGCCGTTCGACGGCAGCGACGCCGCCCGCGAAGCGGCCGCCGCGACCCGGGTCGAGATGCGCGACGGCGCGCTCGTCGTCGAGGCGCCGGAGTGGACCGGATGGCTGTTCCGGCGCGGTCCCCGGGTGCGCGTGACCGCGCGGATCCCGCAGGACGGCGACCTCACGATCAAGGTGGCCTCGGCCGACGTCAAGGCGGTCGGCCGCTACGGCACCCTCAACATCAACAGCGCCTCCGGCGACATCTCGGTCGACCATGCCACCGGCGACGGCGCCGCCAACACCGCGAGCGGCGACCTGCGCCTGGGTCGGGTCGACGGTGAGCTACGGCTCAACGCGGCGTCCGGCGACATCTCGGTCGGCTATGTCGGCGGCGAGACCAGCGCGCACTCGGCGAGCGGCGACATCTCGATCGACCGCGTCGACAAGTCGATCAAGGCGACCACCGCGTCCGGCGACATCCGGGTCGGGGTCACGTCCGCCGGTCAGACGAAGATCAACACTGCGTCCGGCGACGTCAGCATCGGGGTCGCCACCGGCATCGGCGTCTGGCTCGACCTCACCACGCTGTCCGGCGACACGAACACCGACCTGGCGATGCCCGAGGGCGGCGGCGACCAGTCGGCCGCGACGCTCAGCCTGGTCGTGCGCACAGCCAGCGGCGACATCGACGTGCACCGCGCGGCGGCGACCGCAACAGCCTGACCGGCACAACCGCGACCGGCACAACCGCGACGGGCACCGCCGTGATCGGCACCGCCGTGATCGGCACCGCCGTGATCGGCACAACTTCCCGGAAATAGTGGCCATGGCAGCCCACTGAGGCCACAACTTCCGGGAAGTTGTGCCGATCTTGTTCCGGGACGCTGTGGCGATTGTGTTCCGGGAAGTTGTGCCAATCTTGGGCTACACGTAGAACCAGGTGAACGGCGACCACGGCAGGTCGCGCAGCACCGAGAAGATCAGCCAGGCACCGAGGAACGCGGACAGCACCCACGGCGACGGCCGCAGCATCGGCAGCACGTCGCGCTTGAAGATCAGCCTGGTCGACCACGCCGCGTACATGTACAGCAGGAACGGCAGCGCGAACACGAACATCGCGTGGTTACGGGCGGCCTGCGGCAGGTTGCCGTGCAACAGGTACCAGAACGCGCGGGTGCCGCCGCAGCCCGGGCAGTCGAACCCGGTGGTCAGCTTCATGATGCAGGTCGGCGCCGAGAACGCGTCGGAGTTGGTCGGGTCGGTGATCAGCACATAGCCCACGGCACCGCCGAGACAGGCGGCGATCGCGGCCGGCCCGGCCCACACCGGCGAACGCTCGGCGAGCCGCAACACGAACCGGCTGAACCGGCTCGGCTCGGGCAGGGTGTAGACAGGCATCGACTGGTAGGCCATCGCCTGCTCGGCGGTCTCGGTCACGGCTGCCTCACGTGGGGTCGGCGGGAAACGGTTCTCACGGTACACCGGCGGGGCGCGCCAACGCGTCGGCCAGTGGACCGGCGAGGTCACCGCCGTCCGGGGCAGTCACCTCGCCCAGATCCAGCCAGCCGGCGAGCCGGTGCAACTCGGCCGCCAGCGCCTCGGCCACCTCGCCCGGCCCGGGGTGGTCCCGGCCGGCCCGGCCCTCCGGCACCGGCTCCAGCCAGGCGGCCGGCACCCGGAGCACGCCGGCCTGCCGGTCGGCCTTCAGATCGACCCGGGCCACCAGCCGGTCGCCCAGCAGGAACGGAAGCACATAGTACCCATAAACCCGCTGGGCGGCCGGCACGTAGATCTCGATCCGGTAGCGGAAGCCGAACATCCGCTCGGTGCGCGCCCGCTCCCACACCAGCGGGTCGAACGGGCTGAGCAGCGTGGCCGCGTTGACCCGGCGCGGCAGCCGGGCCTCGGGATGCAGATAGGCGAGCTGCGGCCAGCCGTCGACCGCGACCGGGGTCAGCTCGCCGCCGTCGACCAGGTCGGCGATGGCCGCCTTGGTGTCCTTGACGGGCATCCGGAAGTAGTCCCGCAGGTCCTTCTCGACGGCCACGCCCAGCGCGCGGGCGGCGATCCGGATCAGCTCGCGGTACGCGTCTTCGGGCGCGGGCGTCGGCGCCGTCAGGATCTCCGGGGGCAGCACCCGCTCGGGCACGTCGTAGACCCGGGCCCAGGAACCGTTGCGGCGCGCGGCCATCACCTCGCCGCGCCAGAACAGCCACTCCAGGACCACCTTCACGTCGGTCCAGTTCCAGCCCCAGTTGTCGCGGCGCACCGGCACGTCGTCTTCGATCTCGGCGGCGGTCAGCGGCCCCTTGCCGCGCACCTCGTCGCGCACCCAGCGGACCAGATCGGGCCGCCGCTCGGTGATCCTGGTCACGCCGCCCCACTCGTGGTCGCGGGCCATCCGCCAGCGCAGCGCCGGCTGCAACGCCACCGGCACCAGCGAGGCCTCGTGGCCCCAGTACTCGAACAGCTCGCGGGGTGGCCGGTAGGCCGCGCGGTCGAGCAGGTCCCGCGGGTAGGGCCCGAGCCGGCTGTAGAGCGGCATGTAGTGCGCCCGCATCAGCACGTTGACCGAGTCCATCTGGAGCAGGCCGACCCGGCGCAGCACCCGCCGCAGGTGCCGCAGGTCGACGGCGCCGCCCGGCCGTGGATCGACGAACCCCTGCGCGGCGAGGGCGATCCGTCTGGCCTGCGGTTGTGAGATCGATTCGGGGAGCATCGGCGCGAGCCTAACCGTCCGGTACGACGAAAACGGTTGGACCGGCGCCCGGACACCGGCGTACAACCCGTCCATGACCTCACCCCGGGTGCGGCCCGCCGTGGTCGACGACGCCGACGCCATCGCGCTTGTGCACGTCCGCTCCTGGCAGGCCGCCTACCGCGGTTTCATGCCCGACGAGCTGCTGGACAGCCTCGACGTGGCGGCCCGGGCCCGGCAGGAGCGGGAGCGCCTGGGGCAGCTTCCGCCCGGGGTGGCGGTCTTCGTGGCGCTCGATCCGACCGGGCGGATCGTCGGCTTCACTCAGATCGGCGACTACGACGAGCGCGACGGATCCGGCCAGGTGTACGCGATCTATGTGCACCCCGAGCACTGGAGCACCGGCGCCGGGCGGGCGCTGATGGCGGCCGCCCTCGACTTCCTCACCGCCGACGGCCCACGGCCGGTGCGGCTATGGGCGCTCGACGGCAACGAGCGAGCCCGGCGGTTCTACGAGCGGTGCGGGTTCGTCGCCGACGGCGTGATCGGGTCGCACCTGGCCCGTGGCGAGGTCGAGCTGCCGACCATCCGGTTCACGCTCGACCCGCGCTGACTGGGCCGGGTTGGGCAGCCAGACCAGCAACGCCAGGCACACCAGGGCGTAGGAGTCCGCGCCGAGCTGCTGCCAGACCGTCTCCTGCCGGTCGAGGTGCCAGACCAGCCCGCTGCACAGCACCGCGTACCCGACCGCCGCGCCGGCCAGCAGCGCGACCCGCCGCCGGCCCGCGGCGCCCAGCCCACCGGCCACCAGCAGCGGGAACGCCGGAATGATCCAGACCAGGTGGTGCACCCAGGTGAACGGGCTCACCAGGCAACCGGCGATCGCGGTCAGGGTGAAGCCGGTCAGCTCGTCGCCGCCGCTGCGCCGCACCCGGAGCGCCCACACGACGATCACGCTCACCGCGAGCACACCCCAGAGCAAAGACGACCATGGGGTACCGAGGTGCAGGCGGGCCACCACACCCTGCAGGGACTGGTTGGACACGTACGAGGTGGACCCGATCCGGTCGGTGTTCCACACCGCGTCGGTCCAGAACACCCGGGACGCGTCCGGCACCACGGCGGCGGCCAGCACGGTCGCCGCGGTGGCCGTCCCGACCGCCACGGCCGCGGCCCGGAACCGGCGGGTCACCAGCAGGTACACCACGAACACGGCGGGCGTGAGCTTCACCGCCGTGGCGAGACCGATGCCCACCCCGGCCAGCCGCCGTCCCGGGGCGACGAGGAGCAGCAGGTCACCCAGTACGAGAAACACCAGCACCAGGTTGACCTGGCCGAAGCTGATCGTCTCGTGCATCGGCTCGTACGCGGCGGCGAACCCGCCCGCGATCGCCAGCGTGAACCAGCGGGTCCAGCCGTGCCGGCGGGCGATGGGATCGACCAGCCAGTACAGCACCACGGCGGTCGACGTCAGGTTGAGCGCCAGGCTGAGCAGGATCGCCGGCTGCCAGCCGACGACCGCCAGCGGCAGCATGGCCAGCGCCGCGAACGGCGGGTACGTGTACCCGTACGAGGCGTTCGGCCGCAGGTAGCCGTAGATGTCGTGGCCGGCGGCCCAGTACCGGATCGCGCCGCGGTAGACACTCAGGTCGAAGTACCCGTGCCGGATCGCCTCGACCGACAGGAACGCCCAGACCACCAAGGCGAACGCCAGCACGACCGGAACCTGCCAGCGCGCCTGGCGTACCACCCGGCTCGTCCCTCCCCTGTCCAGATCCGTACGCTGTCCCACCGTGGCAATCGGGTACGTCCGACCGGCCCGCCCGGAGGAAGCTGGCGAGGTCGCCCGCATCCAGCTCACCACCTGGCAGGTGGCCTACCGCCGGCTCATCCCGCGCGCCGTGCTCGACGAGCTGGACCCGGAGTGGCTCGCCGGGCGGTGGCGGGAGGCGATCGAATCGCCCCCGTCGCCCCGGCACCGGGTGCTGATCGCCATCGAACAGGCGGAATCACAGTACCCGGTGGGTTTCCTGGCAGCGGGACCCGCCGACGAGGCCGCGCAGGCCCCGGACGAGCAACCGCTGGATCCGGCGTGCGTCACCGCCGTCACCGACCTGCTGGTCGAGCCCCGGTGGGGCCGGCGTGGGCACGGCAGCCGGCTGCTCTCCGCCGCCGTGGACCTCTGGCGCGAGGACGGCTTCCGGACGGCGGTGGCCTGGGCGTACGAGCAGGACCCGGCCACTCGTAAGTTCCTCGGCTCGGCCGGCTGGGAGCCGGACGGCGCCCGGCGCGCCCTCGACGTCGACGACCTGCTGGTTCCCCAGCTCCGCCTGCACGTCGCCCTCGTACCATGATCGTCACAACTTCCGGGAAGTAGTGGCCAAACCCAGGGGCTGAGGCAACAACTTCCGGGAAGTTGTGACGATCAGTCGAGCAACGGGCCGAGGCCGACGGTCAGGCCGGGGCGCTCGATCACCTTGTGCACGGCCAGCAGGACGCCGGGCATGAACGACTTCCGGTCGTACGAGTCGTGGCGGATCGTGAGGGTCTCGCCCTCGGTGCCGAGCAGCACCTCCTGATGCGCGATCAGGCCGGTGGCACGCAGCGAATGGACGCGTACCCCCTCGATCAGCGACCCTCGGGCGCCGGACATCTCCTCCTTGGTGGCGTCCGGCATCGCCGCCATGCCTTCCCGGGCGGCCGCGATCATCTCGGCGGTCCGGACGGCGGTGCCGCTCGGCGCGTCGATCTTCTTCGGGTGGTGCATCTCGACGATCTCGACCGACTCGAAGAAGCGGGCGGCCCGGGCGGCGAAGTCCATCATGAGCACCGCGCCGACGGCGAAGTTGGGCGCGATGACGACGCCGAGGTCAGGCTTGTGGGTCAGCCAGGAGCGCACCCGGTTCAACCGGGACTCGGTGAAGCCGGACGTGCCGACCACCGCGTGGATCCCCTGGTCGATGCACCAGTGCAGGTTGTCCATCACGACATCGGGCGTGGTGAAGTCGACCACCACGTCGGCACCGGCGTCGGAGACGTTGAACAGCCAGTCACCGTCGTCGACCATGGCCACGAGTTCGAGGTCGTCGGCCGCGTCGACGGCCTTGCAGACCTCGGTGCCCATGCGGCCGCGGGCGCCCAGCACGCCGACCCGGATCGGTTCCCGCTCGGTCACTCCCACTCTCCCTGCTCGGTGATCGCCACAACTTCCCGGAAATAGTGGCCACAGCGCGCGCTGTGGCCACTATTTCCGGGAAGTTGTGGCGGCTCGCTGTGGACTCAACCCTATTCGACAACCCCGGAGAAGTCGTGATCGTCGAACGGGCCGATGACCGCCAGCGAGGCGGGATTGGTGAGCACGTCGGCGGCGACCGCGCGGACATCGTCCACGGTGATCCCGTCGATGCGGGCGAGCAGGCCGTCGACCGAGAGCATGTCGTGGAAGAGCAACTCGCTCTTGCCCAGGCGACTCATCCGGGACCCGGTGTCTTCCAGACCGAGTACCAGAGAGCCCTTGAGCATCCCCTTGCCGCGGGCGACCTCGGCATCGGTGACCCCGTCGGCCGCGACCTTCGCCAGCTCGTCGCGGGTCAGCGCGAGCACCTCGTCGACCTTGCCCGGCGCACAGCCGGCGTACACCGCGAACAGCCCCGAATCGGCGTACTGCGAGGTGTACGAGTAGACCGAGTACGCGAGGCCGCGCCGCTCCCGGATCTGCTGGAACAGCCGGCTGGACATGCCACCGCCGAGCACGTTGTTGAGCGCGCCCAACGCGAACCGGCGTTCGTCGTGCCGGTCCAGCCCGGCGCAGCCGAGCACGACGTGCGCCTGCTCGGTGTCCTTGCTCCGGACCCGCACCTGCTTGCCGGCGACCGGAACGACCAGGCCGATCGGCCGGCCCGGCGCCGGCACCCCGGCACCGTCGAAGTACGGGCTGCTCCCGAACGCGTCGGACACCCGCCGCACGATGTCCGCGTGGTCGAGGTTGCCGGCGGCGGCCACGACGACCGTGGGCGCCGAGTACCGCTGCCGGTAGAACCCGTTGATCTGGTCCCGGGTCAGCGCGGAGATGGTCTCGACCGTCCCGGAGATGCGCCGGCCGAGCGGATGACCGCCGTACACCGCGTCGCCGAAAAGGTCGTGCACCTCGTCGCCGGGCTCGTCGTCGATCATCGCGATCTCTTCGAGGATCACCCCGCGCTCGGTCTCCACGTCGGCCTCGGCCAGCACCGAATCGGCCACGAGATCGCACATGACGTCGACCGCGAGTGGCAGGTCAGCGTCGAGTACCCGGGCGTAGTAGCAGGTGTACTCCTTCGTGGTGAAGGCGTTGGTCTCGCCGCCGACCGCCTCGATCTCCGCCGAGATGTCCAGCGCGCTACGCCGGTTGGTGCCCTTGAACAGCAGGTGTTCGAGAAAGTGGGAGGTGCCCGACAGCTCGGGTGTCTCGTCGCGGGAACCGATCGACACCCACACCCCGAACGACACGCTGCGCATCGCCGGGATCGCCTCGGTCAGTACCCGCAGACCGCTGGGCAGCACGGTACGGCTTACCGTGCCGCCCAACGCGTCGGTGGTCGAACTATCCGTCATCAGTTGTGCCGGTGCCGCCGCCGGCGGGGCTCGCCGCCTTCGCCGCCTTCGCCGCCGTCGCCCCCGTCGCCGGACTGGCCGGGCTCGCCGCCGGATGCGTCGCGCTGCGGCCGGTCGCCGCGGCTGGGGCCACGGTCGCCCCGGTGGTCACCGCGGTACTCGCCACGGTCACCCCGGTCACGCGGGCCGCGGTCGCCCCGGTCACGGGCCGGCGGGCGGTCGCCACCGGCCTCGGCCGGCGCCTCCTCGCCCTCCGCGCGGACCTTGTCCAGGTAGATCTTGCCGCGATTGTCGATGTCGGCGATCTGCACCTCGACCTTGTCGCCGACGTTGAGGAAGTCCTCGACCTTCTCGACCCGCTTGCCGTTGCCCACCTTGGAGATGTGCAACAGGCCGTCGCGGCCGGGCAGCAGCGACACGAACGCGCCGAACGCCGCGGTCTTCACGACGGTACCGAGGAAGCGGTCGCCCACCTTCGGCATCGTCGGGTTGGCGATCGCGTTGATCCGCTCGACCGCCGCCTCGGCGGACGGCCCGTCGGTCGCGCCGACGTAGATCGTGCCGTCGTCCTCGATGGTGATCTCGGCGCCGGTCTCGTCCTGGATCGCGTTGATCATCTGACCCTTGGGGCCGATCACCGCGCCGATCTTGTCGACCGGGATGCGGATCGTGGTGACCCGCGGCGCGTACTGGGACATGCCGGCCGGCGAGTCGATCGCCTCGTCCATCACGTCGAGGATGGTGGCACGCGCGTCGTGCGCCTGCTGCAACGCGGCCGCGAGCACGTCGGACGGGATGCCGTCGAGCTTGGTGTCGAGCTGCAACGCGGTGACGAAACCGCTGGTACCGGCGACCTTGAAGTCCATGTCGCCGTAGGCGTCCTCGGCGCCGAGGATGTCGGTCAGCGTCACGTAGCTGGTCTTGCCGTCGACCTCGTCCGAGATGAGGCCCATGGCGATGCCGGCGACCGGGGCCTTCAGCGGCACACCGGCGGACAGCAGCGACATGGTGGACGCGCAGACCGAGCCCATGCTGGTCGACCCGTTGGAGCCGAGCGCCTCGGACACCTGGCGGATCGCGTACGGGAACTCCTCGCGCGACGGCAGCACCGGGATCAGGGCCCGCTCGGCGAGCGCGCCGTGGCCGATCTCGCGCCGCTTGGGCGCGCCGACCCGGCCGGTCTCACCGGTCGAGTACGGCGGGAAGTTGTAGTTGTGCATGTACCGCTTGGACTTGGCCGGCGCCAGGGTGTCCAGCGTCTGCTCCATGCGCAGCATGTTGAGCGTGGTGACGCCCATGATCTGGGTCTCACCGCGCTCGAACAGGGCCGATCCGTGCACCCGTGGCAGCACCTGCACCTCGGCGGTCAGCGGCCGGATGTCGCGCGGCCCGCGGCCGTCGATGCGCACCTGGTCGCGCAGCACCCGGCCGCGCACCTCCTGCTTGATCAGCGAGCGCAGCGCCGGGCCGATCTCCTTCTCGCGCCCCTCGAACGACGGCGCGACGACCTCGTACGCCTTCTCCTTGATCCGGTCGAGCGCCTCCTCGCGCTCGGCCTTTGCGGCGATCCGCAGCGCCTCGGCGACCTCGTCGCGCAGTGCACCAGCGACCGCCTCGAAGGCGTCCTCCTGGTACTCCAGGTAGACCGGGAACTCGGCGGTCGGCTTCGCGGCCACGGCCGCCAGCTCGCTCTGCGCCCGGCACAGCTCGCGGATGGCCGGCTTCGCCGCCTCCAGACCGCTCGCCACGATCTCCTCGGTCGGCGCCGCGGCGCCGCCCGCGACGAGGCTGACGGTGTGCTCGGTCGCCTCGGCCTCGACCATCATGATCGCGACGTCGCCGTCGGCCAGCACCCGGCCGGCGATGACCATGTCGAAGGTGGCCCGCTCCAGCTCCTCGAGGGTCGGGAAGGCCACCCACTGGCCGTCGACGTGGGCGACCCGGGTCGCCCCGATCGGGCCGCTGAACGGCAGGCCGGACAGCTTGGTGGACAGCGACGCGGCGTTGATCGCCACCACGTCGTACGGGTGCGCCGGGTCGAGCGCGAGCACGGTCTCGACGACCTGTATCTCGTTGCGAAGGCCCTTGACGAAGCTGGGCCGCAGCGGCCGGTCGATCAGCCGGCAGGTGAGGATCGCGTCCTCGCTCGGCCGGCCCTCGCGCCGGAAGAACGAGCCGGGGATCCGGCCCGCCGCGTACATCCGCTCCTCGACGTCGACGGTGAGTGGGAAGAAGTCGAGCTGCTCCTTGGGCTGCTTGCTGGCCGTCGTCGCGGAGAGGACGACGGTCTCGCCGAGTTGGGCGAGCGCGGATCCGGCGGCCTGCCGGGCCAGCCGGCCCGTCGAGAAAACGATCTCGCGGGTGCCGAACGAGCCATTGTCGATCACGGCGCGCGACTGTTGCGCGCCGAGGTTCGTGGCCTGGGTCATGTTGAGTTTTCGCTCCTTACGGGTTTGGTACACCCGCTAGGGAGCTGTCCCGCGGCCGGTCTTCGATCGAAGCCCTCGGGAACTGTGTCCCGGGAGCCACTACCGAGGACCGGTACGCCGACGGGCCCCCTGCGGCTTTCGTACCAGTCTGACATTACGCGCGGGGGAAGCGACCTCCGTTACCCGGTGCCGCTTCCCCCGCGAAGCTTCTACCGACGCAGGCCGAGCCGCTCGATCAGCGACCGGTACCGGCTGATGTCGGCCTTGTGCAGGTAGTTGAGCAGCCGGCGGCGACGGCCGACCAGCAACAGCAGGCCGCGGCGGCTGTGGTGGTCGTGCTTGTGCGTGCGCAGGTGCTCGGTGAGGTCCTGAATGCGCTTGGTGAGCATCGCGACCTGCACCTCCGGCGAACCGGTGTCGCCCTCGACGGTCGCGTAGTCCTTCATGATCTGCTGCTTCACAGCGGCTTCGAGCGCCATCGTCTCCCTTAACGGTGTGGATTGAAGGGTCCGCACCCCGCGGCGTCGAGCAGGCATACGAACCCACGCCAGTCACCTGGCGTTCTCGTCACCCTACCTCATCTCGTCGATCTAGGACGAATGGTGCCTGGTCTGCCTGCTTTGTCCCACCATTCGTCCTAGATCGACGGGCGAAACCGCGACGGGCGCCGCGCCACAGGGGCCAGCCGAGCAGTAGGGGGGTCAGGATCGCGCACAGGTGGCCGACCGCGGCGACGTCCAGCGTGGTCAGGCCGCCGAACAGGCTGGGCAACAGCAGCACGAACCCGAGAGCCGACAGCAGCCGCCAGGCCCGCGGCCCGTACGCGATGCCGGCCACCAGCGCGCAGGCCACCACGTACGACGGGCCGACGTCGATGATGTGCCGCTGGTCCACCGACTCGTACCCGGCCCCGATCCGGTACCAGAGGATCCCCTGGCTGATCACCGTGCCGACCACGTGCGCGGTCGTGACCAGGACCGCGGTACGCCAGTTGCCCAGCGACCAGTTGACGACGCCGAGCCCGACCAGCGCCAGCGCCGCCCAGCGCCACGGGTCGCCCTCGGCGACGAACGCGGACGCGACGAGCGAGCCGACCGGGTGGTGCGGCAGGTTGGCGAGGTTGGTACTGGCCCAGTTGAGCCACGCCACCTGCCCGGCCGCCGACCGGGTGCGGAAGATCAGATCGACGACGACGAACGCGATGGTGTACCCGACCGCGACGCCGAACCGCCTCACGCCGCGAGCACGTCGCGGGTCTGCGCCACGTCCTCCTGGATCTGGGCAACGAGCGGATCGACCCCGGTGTACGTGCGCATCTCCCGCAACCGGGTCACGAAGTCCAGCGCCAGCCGCTCGCCGTACAGGTCGGCGTCGAAATCCAGCACGTACGCCTCGACCCGCCGCTCCTGGCCGGAGAACGTCGGGTTGGTGCCGATCGACACCGCCGCCGGCAGCCGTTCGCCCCGGCCACGGACCAGCCAGGCCGCGTACACCCCGTCGGCGGGCACCGCGGCGTACCGCCCGGTCAGCAGGTTCGCCGTGGGAAAGCCGATCTCGCGGCCGCGACCGTCGCCGCGCACGACCACGCCCTCGACCCGGTGCGGGCGGCCGAGCGCCCGGGCCGCGGCGGTCACGTCACCCGCGTCGACACAGCTTCGGATGTACGTGGACGAGAAGACCGTGGAGTCGTCGGCCACCAGGGGCGCCCCCTCGACCCCGAAGCCGAACGTACGCCCCAGCCGGCGGAGCAGGTCGACGTCCCCGGCGGCGCGGTGACCGAACCGGAAGTTCTCGCCGACCACGATCAGCGCGGCGTGCAGGTGCGCGACCAGAACGTCGTGCACGAACGCCTCGGCGGACAGCCGGGAGAACTCCAGCGTGAACGGCAGCACGCAGAGCACGTCCACACCGAGTTGCTCGATCAGCTCGGCCTTGCGCGCCGGCTCGGTCAGCACCGGCGGGTGCGATCCCGGCCGGACCACCTCGGACGGGTGCGGGTCGAAGGTCACCACCACCGACTGGACGCCCAGCTCCCGGGCCCGCTTCACGGTGTGCTCGATGATCTCCTGGTGTCCTCTGTGGACACCGTCGAAGACCCCGATCGTCACCACCGACCGGCCCCATCCGCCGGGCGCCGCGTCGTACCCCCGCCACCGCTGCATGAGGAGCAGCCTACCCACTCGGGTTGAGGACGATTTCGGCTTTGGCCCGGCCGCCGTGCTCGCTCACCACGGCGATCACCGCACCGTCCGGCCCGAACACCGCGTACGGGCCGTCGATGCCGACCGCTTCCAGCGGCCCGCCGTGCCCGAGTACCCGGGCCTCGTCCGGCGACGCTTCCCGGCGGGGGAAGAACCGGGCCGCCGCGGCCGGTAGCGGCATCGTCACCGGGTCGGCCAGTTCCGCCAGCCGGTCCAGCGGTACCGCCTCGGCCAGCGTGAACGCCCCGACCGCGGTACGCCGGAGCGCGGTGAGGTGGCCGCCCACCCCGAGTACCGCGCCGAGGTCCCGCGCGATGGCCCGGATGTAGGTACCCGACGAGCACTCCACGTCGACGTCGAGATCGAGCAGCCCGTCGCCGGCCGGCCGGAAGGCACCGAGGTCCAGCCGGTAAACGGTCACCTTCCGGGCGGCGAGGGCCACCTCCTCCCCGGCCCGGACCCGCGCGTACGCCCGCCGACCGGCCACCTTGATCGCGCTCACCGCGCTGGGGACCTGCTCGATCTCCCCGGTCAGGTGCGCCAGCTCCGCTCGTACCCGATGCTCTGTCACCAAGGCCGCGCGGGCACCTCCGGTGACCTCACCCTCGGCGTCGTCGGTCACGGTGGTCTGGCCCAGCCGGATCGTGGCGGAGTACCGCTTCGTGCTGCCGATGACGTACGTGAGGAGCCGGGTCGCCCGCTCGACGCCGACGACCAGCACGCCGGTCGCCATCGGGTCGAGCGTGCCGCCGTGGCCGACGCGGCGGGTGTGGGCGAGCCTGCGCACCCGCGCCACCACATCGTGCGAGGTCATCCCCGCCGGCTTGTCGACGACGACCAGCCCGCCCGGCCCCGGTGGAGGTTTTGTCACCGCGACAGCGTCTCAGATGGGTCACCGGGTGACGCCGACCACGGCCCACCGGCCGGAGCGCATCCGGCCCAGCAGCGCCACCAGCCGGATCACGATGAACAGGGTCAGCCCCGCCCACACCCCGCCGAGCCCGAGCCGCAGCCAGTACGCGAGCCAGATCGCCGGCAGGAACCCGGCCAGCGTCGCGACGATCGTGAGGTTGCGCATGTACCGGATGTCGCCGGCCCCGATCAGCACGCCGTCGAGCGCGAACACCACGCCGGCCAGCGGTTGCATCCCGGCGAACCACGGCCACGCCACCATCGCCTGGGCGTGCACCTGCGGGTCGCCGGTGAACAGCTTCGGCAGTACCCCGGCACCGGCGCCGATCAGCACCCCGAACGCCACCCCCGACGCCAACCCGATCAGCCCGATCCGGCGGGCCAGGTCGCGGGCCGCGGCCGCCTCGCCGGCTCCGAGCGACGCCCCGACCAACGCCTGCGCGGCGATCGCGACGGCGTCGAGGGCGAGCGCGCAGAAGAACCACAGTTGCAGCGCGATCTGGTGGGCGGCGAGCGCGGCGGAGCCGAACCGGGCCGCCACGGCGGTGGCGGAGACGAAGCAGGCCTGGAACGCGGCACCCCGCAGGAGCAGGTCCCGGCCGAGGACGATCTGCCGGCGCAGGACGCTCGGGTGCGGCCGCAACGACACCCGCTCGGCGACCAGCGCCCGCACGAACAGGGCGCCGGACAGCGTCTGGGCGCTGGCGTTGGCGATGGCCGACCCGATCAGCCCGAGGCCGACGCCGTAGACGAGCACCGGGCAGAGAACGGCCGAGAACAGGTTGGCGCCGAGCACGTAGTACATCGGCCGCCTGGTGTCCTGCACCCCGCGCAGCCAACCGTTGCCCGCGGTGGCGAGGAGCAGGCCGGGCGCGCCGAGCGCCGCGATCCGCAGCCAGTGTGCCGCGCCCGCGGCCACGTCGGGGTTGTGCCCGGCGAGGGTACTTGTCAGTGGCGCCGCGAATACCTGTGCGCCCACCGCGATGACCAGCCCGACGGTCACCGCCATCCAGGAGGTCTGCACCCCCTCGGCGACCGCTCCGGCCCGGTCACCGGCGCCGAACCGGCGGGCCGACCGGCCGGTGGTGCCGTATGCGAGGACGTTGCCCAGCCACGCTGCGACCGACAGCAGGTTGCCGCCCAGCGCGAGAGACGCGAGCGGGGTGCGCCCGAGATGGCCGACGACCGCGGTGTCGACGAGGACGTACAGCGGCTCGGCGGCAAGGACGACGAGCGCCGGCAGGGCGAGCCCGGCGACCTTACGGAGGGTGGGTGCGGTGCCCGGGGCGGTCATCGCCCCGGATGTTGGCAGACTCGCGTAAGGAATGCAACCTCATGCGGTACTTACCGAGCCCGAGTGACGCCGCGACCTGGGCCGACCGGCGACGCCACCCGGGCGTCAGGCTCAGAAACGCCGGTCCATCGACTGTTGCAGCGCGGCACGAGCCTGCTCGCGGCTGTCTTTGGCGGTCGGTTCCGGCTTGGGCTGGGGTTTTGGCTGATCAGACATGGCAGGACTCCTCGAATGTCGTTCCACGGCTGTTACGCTCGGCGCCGTCGCGACCGGGGTCACCGGTCCACGCGTCGCACCAGCGGGAGCCGAGTCGACAGGGTGAGTCGACCCTCGAACCGAGTGCGGTGGTATTGCGCACCTTCGCCTCGCTCCCCGACCAGCCAGCGGCGGATCATCGGCCAGCGCCACGAGAAACACCGCGGCGGGGAGCTGGCCTGCTAGATGCAGATCCCGCCGCGGCGGCGAAGAATGAGTACGGTGCGTGTCACGCTGTCTAAGGTATCGTTCAGTTCCAGCATGTGCGCGGGGTTCCCGGATTTCGGGAAGTGAACTGGCCGACTCAACGGGCCAGGAAATGCCAGCCCAGCCACCACCAGAAGCCGAACATCGCGATCCGCCCGACCGGCAGCCGGCCGACCCGGTACCGCATGACGAAGCCGCACAGGTCGCCGAGCGTGGGGATCCGGGAACCCGGTCGCCGGGCGGCCCACTCCACCCCGATGGCGACCACGAACACGGTGACGAAGCCGATGATCGCCAGGGTCCGGGTGAGGCTCATCGGCGCACCAGTCCCCAGTACGCCATGAGCCAGGCGAGGTACGCGGCCGCCCGGGCCAGGTAGCCCTCCAGGATCGGGTCGGCGAGCAGCGACAGCGTCGGATGGGCGTACGTGGACCCCAGCGCGAAGTTGGTCAGCTCCACGAACGCCAGCAGCAGCGCGGGTAGCAGCCACCAGCCGGCGCGGCTGGCCAACCGCAGCGGCGAACCGCGCCGCGGCAGCCGGTCGGACATGCCCAGCCAGAACAGCGTGCCGCCGGCCGCCAGGACGAGGACGTTGGCACCGATCGAGAACGACGGGAACAGCGCCCCCACCAGCGAGATCAGCGCGAAGACCGGCATCAGCACGAGCGGCCGGGCCCAGAGTCTCGGCGCATCGGCCGCGAGCTGCGTTGGCTGATCCATATCCGCATTCTCACCGCCCTACCTACGGCCCGTAAGGGGCGGTGCTCCCGGATTTAACCCTGATCTATCAGGCGCTGTGCTCGGCCTCTTCGTCCTTCTCGACCCGGTAGGGCTGCGAATCGCCGGCGTATTTGGCGCCCGCCGCGATCCGCTGCACCTCGGCGTCGGCGTCCCGCGCGGCGGCGAGCAGCTCGTCGATGTGCTTGGCCTGATCCTGGACGTTGTCCAGGACGAAGGTCAGGGTCGGCGAGTGGCGCAGGCCGAGTGCCTTGCCGACCGTGCTGCGCAGCAGCCCCTTGGCGCTCTCCAGGGCGGCCGCGGTGCCTGCCTCCGCGGCGGCGTCGCCGAGCACCGTGTAGAAGACGGTGGCGTCACGCAGGTCCGCGGTGATCCGGGCGTCGGTGATCGTGATCATGCCAAGCCGCGGGTCCTTGATCTGCGTGCGCACCAGCGACGCGACCAGTTCCCGGACTCGCTCGGCGTGCCGGCGCACCCGTGCCGGGTCCGTCATCTCGCTCACCTCCGCGTGTCGACAAACAATCTCGACATTACCCGGGCGCCGCGACCCTGATCGGGTGACGCCGTACCTGGCTGGTGCCCTGGTCAGTCGTCGTCGCCGTGCAGCCGCCGGCGTGCCGACAGCAGCTCGACCTCGGGCCGTCCGGCGACCAGTTTCTCGCACGAATCGAGGACCTGCCCGACGTGGGCCGGCTCGGCGGCGACCACGGCGACCCCGATCTCGGCCCGCCCGTGCAGGTCGAGCGACCCGACCTCGGCGGCCGACACCTCGAACCTGCGCAGCGCGGCGACGATCGGCCGCACGTAGGAACGCTTGGCCTTCAACGATCGGGAGTCGCTGGGGAGCAGCAGGTCAAAGACCGCGGTTCCGGTGTACACGACTCCACAGCATAGGGAGTCGTGTACACCGGAAACCTGTCAGCCGCGCGGCTTCTCCCGCATCTCGAACGTCTCGATGACGTCGTCGACCTGGATGTTGTTGTAGCCGCCCAACGTGATACCGCACTCGAAGCCCTCACGGACCTCGGTCGCGTCGTCCTTGAACCGCCGCAGCGACGCGATCGACGCGCTCTCGGCCACGACGGCACCGTCGCGGATCACCCGGGCCTTGGCGTTGCGCCGGATGAGACCGGAGCGCACCAGGCAGCCGGCGATGATGCCGACCTTCGAGGAACGGAACACCTCGCGCACCTCGGCGGTGCCGAGCTGCACTTCCTCGTACTCGGGCTTGAGCAGGCCCTTGAGCGCCGCCTCGATCTCCTCGATGGCCTGGTAGATGACCGTGTAGTACCGGATCTCCACGCCCTCGCGGTCGGCGACCTCGCGCACCCGCTCGGCGGTCCGCACGTTGAACCCGATGATGATCGCGTCCGACGCGCTGGCCAGGTTGACGTCGTCCTGGGTGATCGCACCGACACCCCGGTGGATGATCTTGAGTTGCACCTCGTCGGATACGTCGATCTTGACGAGGGCGTCCTCCAGCGCCTCCACCGAACCGGACACGTCGCCCTTGAGGATGAGGGCCAGCGAGGTCTTCTCGCCCTCCTTCATCTGCTCGAACAGCGTCTCCAGCGTGGCCCGACCGCGCGAGCTCGCCATCTGCGCCGCCCGGCGGCGGGCCTGCCGCTGCTCGGCGATCTGGCGGACCGTGCGGTCGTCGTCGGCGGCCAGGAACGTATCGCCCGCTCCCGGCACCGCGGTCAGACCGAGCACCTGTACCGGACGGGACGGACCCGCGTCGGGAACCGGCTCCAGGTTCTCGTTGAGCATGGCCCGGACCCGGCCGTAGGCGTTGCCCGCCACGATCGAGTCGCCGACCCGCAGGGTGCCCTTCTGGACCAGCACCGTGGCGATCGGACCGCGACCGCGGTCGAGGTGCGCCTCGATGGCGACGCCGTGGGCGTGCCCGTCGATCGGTGCCCGCAGCTCCAGCGAGGCGTCCGCCGTGAGCAGAACCGCCTCCAGCAGCTCGTCGATGCCGATACCCGGCTTGGCGGCGACGTTGACGAACATGGTGTCGCCGCCATACTCCTCGGCGACCAGGCCGTACTCGGTGAGTTGCTGGCGCACCTTGTCCGGATTGGCCTCGGGCTTGTCGATCTTGTTGACCGCCACCACGATCGGCACCTCGGCCGCCTTGGCGTGGTTGAGCGCCTCGATGGTCTGCGGCATGACGCCGTCGTCGGCCGCGACGACCAGGACGACGATGTCGGTCACCTGGGCACCACGGGCACGCATGGCGGTGAACGCCTCGTGACCCGGGGTGTCGATGAAGGTGATCGCCCGCTCGTTGCCGTCGTGCTCGACGTGCACCTGGTAGGCACCGATGTGCTGGGTGATGCCGCCGGCCTCGCCTTCGACGACGTTGGCCTTGCGGATCGCGTCGAGCAGCTTGGTCTTACCGTGGTCGACGTGACCCATGACGGTCACCACCGGCGGGCGGATCACCAGCCGGTCCTCGGCCACCTCGGCGTCGAGGTTGATGTTGAACTGCGCGAGCAGTTCGCGATCCTCGTCTTCCGGGCTCACGATCTGCACGTCGAAGCCCAGGTGCTCGCCGAGCAGCAGCAGCGTCTCGTCGGTGCACGACTGGGTCGCCGTCACCATCTCGCCCAGGTTGAACATCTCCTGGACCAGCGAACCCGGGTTGGCGTTGATCCGGTCGGCGAAGTCGGACAGCGACGCGCCGCGCGGCAACCGCACGACCTGACCCTGACCGCGCGGGGCACCCGAGCCCATCGTCGGCGCGGACAGGTTGTCGAACTCCTGCCTGCGCTGCTTCTTCGACTTCCGGCCACGGGTCGGCCGGCCACCCGGGCGACCGAACGCGCCCGCCGCGCCGCCACCACGGCCACGGCCGCCACCACCGGGACGGCCGGCTACGCCGGCACCGGCACCCGGAGCGCCGCCGCCACCACCGCCGGGGCCGCCACGGTAGCCACCGCCGCCACCACCGCCGCCGCCGCCGGGACGGAAGCCACCGCCTCCGCCGCCTCCGCCGCCGCCACCGGGACGGAAGCCGCCACCGCCGCCACCGGGACGGCCGGCGCCACCGCCGCCACCGCCACGGAAGCCGCCACCGCCGCCACCGCCGGGACGGCCGGCACCGCCGCCACCACCGCCGGGGCCACCACCCGGACGACCCGGCCGCTGGCTGGGCATCTGGGACGGGCTCGGCCGGGGCGGCATGGACGCCGGGTTGGGCCGGGGCGGCATCGAGGCCGGGTTGGGCCGGGGCATGCCGGCCGGCGTGGGCCGCTGCCCACCACCCTGGTTGATGCCGAACGGGTTGTTGCCGCCGCTACGCCCGCCCGGACGCCCGCCTGGACGGGCGTTGGGGCCGGGACGCGGCGTGGTCGGCGACGGGCTCGCCGGCGGCGGGCCGGGACGCGGGCCCGGACCGGGGGTGGGAGCACCACCGGCCGGTGGCTCCCGGCGAACCGTCTCACGCTGCTTCGCGGCCTGCTGGGCGGCCTTGACCTGAGCTTCCTGCTCGGCCTTGAGCGCCGCCGCGCGGGCCTCGGCGGCCGCTACTTCGATATCGTGCGCGCTCGCCGGCTTGACCACCGGTGCCTGCGGCCGCGGCGGCCCGGGCACCGGGCCGCGCTTGGCCGGCTGCGGCGCGCGCTTGGGAGGTGGAGGTGCCGGCCGCGCCGACACCTTGGTTGGCTCACCTGCGGGCGCTGCCGGAGCAGCCGGAGCTGCCGCAGTCGCCGCCGGTTTGGCGGCGGGCGCTGCCGGCGCGGCGATTCCCGCCGAACCCGCCGCGTAGGCCGCGCGCAGCCGGCGGGCGACGGGCGCCTCGACCGTGCTGGACGCGGACTTCACGTACTCGCCCATCTCTTGAAGCTTGGCGAGCACAATCTTGCTTTCGACCCCGAGCTCTTTCGCCAGCTCGTGTACGCGGGCCTTGCCTGCCACTGCACTCCTCACTCCGAGGCCGGCGGCGACAAACCCGCGCCGACCTCACTCGTGCACTTGAAGCCTGGTCATTTCAGGGACTTCATCGTGTGCTCATGTCGGTCGTCCTACCTTGCTGGTCCGGGTGGGGCGGGACGCTCCCACCATCGGCGGTTCCGAGCGGATCGGCGTGGCCACAGACAGCCCCGGCAAGCGCTCCGGTGTCAATGACACCGGAGATGCGAAGCGCGCGCCCGAAGGCGCGGCGACGCTCCGCCAGCGCGAGGCAAGCCGGATCGGGATGCACATGTGCCCCCCGCCCCGGCCGTCTGCGTGCCGGATCGGGCGCAAGGCTGAACTGGTCAGCGCCGTGCTCGATCGCGACTACCCGCAGCAACTCGAAGGCTGGCGCGCGCTTCCGGCAACCGACACATGTGCGCACCGGCCGGGCAAGCCCGGCCGTCGCCGGAAGTGCGCGACGTACCACTGAGTGAGTCTACCCTCTGGATCAGGCCGGCGGTCAGCCCACCTCTCCAGCCCGCTCGGGTCCGGATCGATCTGGCACGGCCTGCGCCGGCTCGTTGTCCGGGCGGATGTCGATACGCCAGCCGGTCAGCCGTGCCGCGAGCCGGGCATTCTGCCCCTCCCGCCCGATGGCCAGCGACAACTGGAAGTCGGGCACGGTCACCCGGGCCGCCCGGTTGGCCGCGTCGACGACCTCCACCCGCAGGGCCTTGGCCGGCGACAGCGCGTTGCCGACGAACGTGGCCGGATCCTCCGACCAGTCGATGATGTCGATCTTCTCACCGTGCAGCTCGCTCATCACCGCCCGGACCCGGCTGCCCATCGGCCCGATGCAGGCGCCCTTGGCGTTGACCCCGGACACGGTCGCGCGTACCGCGATCTTGGTCCGGTGACCCGCCTCACGCGCGATCGCGGCGATCTCGACCGTGCCGTCGGCGATCTCCGGCACCTCCAGCGCGAACAGCTTCTTGACCAGGGCCGGATGCGAGCGGGACAGGGTGATCTGCGGGCCGCGGAAGCCCTTGACCACGTGTACGACCACGCACCTGATCCGCTGGCCGTGCTCGTACACCTCGCCTGGCACCTGCTCGGCCGGAGGCAGGCTGGCCTCCAGCTTGCCCAGGTCGACGGTGACGATGCCCTTCTCGGCCCGCGCCTCGTGCGCCTGGATCACGCCGGTGACCAGGTCACCGTCGCGCCCGGCGTACTCCCCGAAGTGCGCCTCGTCGGTCGCCTCGCGGAGCCGTTGCAGGATGACCTGCTTCGCGGTCATCGCGGCGATCCGCCCGAAATCGTGTGGTGTGTCGTCGTACTCGCGGACGACCGTACCCTCCGGGTCGATCTCCTGGGCGTACACCATGGCGGCGCCGGTCTTCCGGTCGATCTCCACCCGGGCGTGCGGGTTCGACCCGTCGGTGTGGCGGTAGGCGGTCAGCAGCGCGGTCTCGATCGCGGCGAGGATCGTGTCGAACGGGATCTCCCGTTCGCGTTCCAGGGCGCGGAGAGCCGCGAGGTCGATGTTCACTCCCCGTCGTCTCCTTCCTCGTCGTCGATCTCCTCGATCTCCTCGCCGATGTCTTCGTCGGCGAGATCGGCGAGCCGGCTGAACTCGATCTGCACTCGGCCCGGGCCCAGCTCCGGGTATCCCAGCCGGCGGATCTTCCCGTCGACATCCAGCTCCACCCCGGTCTCGTCGGCGGCGTGGACCCGGCCGGACACCGGCCGGTCCGCGGCGGTGACCTTCACGAGCCGGCCGACATTGCGCCGCCAGTGCCGGGGCAGCGACAGCGGGCGATCCACGCCGGGCGAGCTGACCTCCAGCTCGTACTCCCCGACGATCATTTCACCGCCGGTCTCCTCGGCGGTGTCGAGCGCCGCCGATATCTCGCGGGACAGCGTGGCGACCGCGTCGAGCTGTACCCCATCGTCGCTGTCGACCAGCACGCGCACCAGATGGCGGCGGCCGACCCGCTTGAGCGAGAGCGTCTCCAGGTCGTAGCCGGCGGCCTCGACGACCGGCTCGACCACGGCCTTCAGCCGGGCCCGCTGGGCGGCCGGATCCTGGGCTCGCTGGGCGGCCGGATCCTGGGCCCGCTGCGCGGCCGGATCCTGGGCCGGCGGGTGACGGCGGTCATTGGCCGGCGCCGGCTCGCGCCGGGACCGGCTGCCGGCCCGGTCACCGACCCGGCCGCCGGTCGGGCGACGCCGCTGCTGTGCCATGTGCCCGCCCCTCCGGCGATAGTTCGGCCCCAAGTCTTCAGGCAGCTAAGTCTCCACCCGCGTCGGAACGGGGGTGGTCTGGGGCTGAGCGTAACGCGTGACCACCCTGGACGGACCGCTGCCGCCCCGATCGGGGCAAATCGCGGCAAGGGCGTGGGTGCTGCCATCGGCTTGGGCCGATGGTGTTGACTATGCCCGTGCTGATGGGTACGGAGCGGGCGCGGTACTCCCGGCGGACGGTGCTGGGCGCCGCGCTGGGCGCCCTGCTCGGCGCCGCCGCGCTCACCGGCTGCGACAAGGCCGGGCCGGCCCAGGTTCGCAAGGTCGCCGATCCGCTCAATCCGCTGCACCGCGACACGGCGGCCCTACTGGCGAAGTACGACGCGACCATCGCCGCCCTGCCGGAACTCGCGGCACGGCTGACCCCGCTGCGCGACGCGCACCGCGAACACCTGCGCGCGCTGGCCCGGGAGATCGGCCCCAACCTGGACGGCCCGGCGCCGGCGGCCTCCGGCCCGGTGACCGCTTCCGCACCCGCCGACGCACCGGCCGATACGGCGGCCGCGCTGGCCGCCCTCCGCGACGCGGAGAAGGTGGGGGCGGCCGCCGCCCGGGCGGCGTGCCTGGCCGGCCCGTCCTACCGGGCCGCGCTGCTGGGCTCCATCGCCGCCGCCCGTGCCAGCCACGACCAGGTGCTCTCATGAGCGAACGCCAGCGAGCGAATCGGTATTACAGCGCGATTGAGTCTCATGACGTCGCCGAGCGCCAGCGAGGCGGCGGCATGAGCAAGCGCCAGCGAGCGAATCGGTATTACAGCGCGATTGAGTCTCATGACGTCGCCGAGCGCCAGCGAGGCGGCGGCATGAGCAAGCGCCAGTGCGCGAATCGATGGCTCAGTCCGGGTGTGCCTCATGCGGCCGCGGAGCGCAGCGGAGCGGGCGCATGAGTTCCACGGGTACCGAACGGCTGGCGGACGCGCTGCGCGGCGAGCACGCGGCGATCTACGCGTACGGGGTGCTGGGCGCCCACCTCGACGCGGCCACGGTGCAACTCGCGGTCCTCGCGGAGTCGGCCCATCGCGCCCGGCGCGACGCGCTGATGCAGCGGCTGACCGGGAAGGACGCGACTGCCCCGCCGGCCGAGCCCGCGTACGCGCTGCCCGCACCGGTCACCGACCAGGCCTCCGCGCTCCGGCTGGCGATCACGATCGAGGAACGGTGCGCCGGCCTGTGGCGGCAGGCGCTCCCCGACGTCACCGGCGACGACCGGGCGCTGGCGGTCGACGCGCTCACCGACTGCGCGGTACGCGCGACGACGGCCCGGTCCGCCGCCGGCGTACAACCGACCACCGTGCCGTTCCCGGGCACCACCGCCTGACCCCGCGTGGACCCGCCGCGACCGGTTGATCCACACTATGCCGCGTGGCTCGGAAGACGGACTTCTTTCAATGGCTCGCGAAGCAGGCGTGGTTCGCGGCGCTCGGTCGCCGGTTCGTCAAAGTGGACCGGTGGCTGCTGCGCCGGACGAAGGGTCGCTGGTCGGCGGCCGACTGGTACGGTCTGCCGTTCCTGCTGCTGACCACGACCGGCCGGAAGTCGGGTGAGCCGCGCACCCAGCCGCTGCTGTACGCGCCGGACGGGGACGGGTTCATCGTGATCGGCTCCAACTGGGGCCAGCGCCACCACCCCGCCTGGACGGGCAACCTCCTGGCGGCGCCGGAGGCCACCGTCACCATCGAGGAGAACCAGATCCCGGTACACGCGGAGCTGGCCGAAGGTGCCGAGCGCGACCGGCTGTGGCGGCTTGCGACCGAGCTGTGGCCGGCCTACACGACGTACGAGAAGCGCGCGGACGGCCGGGAACTACGGGTGTTCCGGCTGGCGCGCCGGTAGCCCTTCTCCCGGAACCGTGCCAACGCGCGGCTCGACCGGCCCACGGCGTCGTCGGCTCCCCGACCATCGATTGCACCAACGGTAAGTCGATGCGAAGGAGCCCGAGATGAACACCACCACCAGCGGTACCCTCCGGTGGGCCGGTCCGACCTACGCCCCCGCCGAGGCGCGAACGTGAGGCGCTTTCCGTGAGGTCTCCCGCCGGCCGCGGTATTGGTCAACAATGAGCCCGTGTCGGGCAGCCCGTACCTGGACAGCGCGCGGTGGGATCTCGCCGAGGAGATCACCGCGACGCTCCGCCGGCGGTGGCCGGCCGAGATCCACGCGGTCGGCGTGCACGGGTCCCTGGCCCACGGCGACGACGAGGACGGCGGCGACATCGACCTCGTCGTCGTCACGTTCCGGGCGGGCGTCGGCCCCCGCCCCGCCGTCCGCCGGATCGGCGGCACCATCGTCGACCTCGGTGTGATCGGCGCCGAGGAGTACCTGAAGTACGCCCGGACCCTCTCCGCGTCCTGGCCGCTCGCCGCCGACCAGTACCTGACCACGAAGGCGTTGTACGACCCGGAAGGGTGGCATCCCCGGCTGCGCGACGCCCACCTGGGCCGGCTGGCCGAAGCCGGCGGCGCCGAGTTCGCCACGCTGGCCCGCGACGCCTGGTGCCACGCCGAGGCGGCGTACGCGAAGGCCCTGCGCCTGGCGGAGTGGCACGACACGGCCGGTGCGCTGTTCACCTTCGGCGAGGCCAGGCTCGCCGCCTCCCTGGTCGATGGCCTGCTCACCCGCACGTACTTCCGGGACACCGCCGACGCGGTGCGCCGGACCGGGCTCGGCGACGCCGACCTGACCGAGCTGGGCCGGCGACTGCGCGCCCAGGCCGACGACCTGGCCAAGCGGGGCCGCCCGGTGGACGGCACGGTCGGCGACCTGCTCGGATCCCCCTGAGCCGCCGGCGCAGACCGTCAGTACCGGAACCGGGACACCAGATCGTGCAGCTCGGTGGACAGCTCGGCGAGGTCGGCCGCGGCCCGGCGGCTGCCGGCCACCCCGTCCGCGGTGATCCGCGCGGCCTCGGCCAGCGTCGAGATGTTCCCGGCGATGGCCGCGCTGCCGTCGGCCGCCTCCGACACGTTCCGCTTCATCTCCTGGGTGGTCGCCGTCTGCTCCTCGACCGCGGACGCGATGGTCACCTGGTAGTCGTTGATCCGGCCGATGATCGAGCTGATCTGGCTGATCGCGGCCACCGCGCTCTCGGTGTCGGCCTGGATGGCCTCGACCCGGCGGGAGATGTCCTCGGTCGCGCGGGCGGTTTCCTGGGCCAGGTCCTTGACCTCACCGGCGACGACCGCGAAGCCCTTGCCCGCGTCACCGGCCCGGGCGGCCTCGATCGTGGCGTTGAGGGCCAGCAGGTTCGTCTGCTCGGCGATCGAGGTGATGACCTTGATGACCGAGCCGATCTCCGCGCTGGAGGTGCCCAGTTTGGCAACGGTCACGTTGGTGGACTCGACCACCTCGACCGCCTGTGAGGCCACCTTCGCGCTCTCCGTCGAGTTGTGGCCGATCTCGGTGACCGAGACGGCCATCTCCGCCGAGCCGGCCGAGACGGTACTCACGTACGAGGAGACCTGGTCGGCGGACCGGGCCACGTTGCTCGCCTCGGTACTGGCGGCGGCGGCGCTGTTCGCGATCGTCTCGCTGGCGGTGGACAGCTCGGTGGAACGGGCCGCGAGCGTGTCCGCGCTGCTCGCCAGCGCGCTGATCGCGTTGCGGATGCTCTGCGCCGCCCGGTTCACCGCGTTGGCCATCTCGCCGACCTCGTCCTGGGAGCGGATGTCCACGGTCCGGGTCAGGTCGCCGTTGGCGACGCCTTCGAGCACGTCGGAGACGGTACGCATGGGCCGCACGATCTGCCGGGCCACCCACAGCGAGAGCGCGACGGCCACGGCCAGCCCGATCAGCAGCACCGTGAGGATCTGGACCCGGGCGCTCCGGTACGTGGCCAGCCCGTCGGCCGCCGACTTGGCCGCGCTGCGCTGCTCGATCCCGGCGAGCGTGGCGAGGGTCGCGTTGACCTTGGTGATCAGCGCGTTGAAGTCGTCATTGGTGGTCGGCACGGTGATTCCGGGCGGCGGCGCCTCCTTGAACAGGAACGCGTTCGCCCCGGCTTTCAGCTCCTGCCACAGGTCGGCGAACTGGTTGATCGCCGTGAGCTGATCCGGCCCGGCGTGGGCGTGCGCCCGGTAGTCGGCAACCGCGGCGTCGATGCTCGCCTCGGCGGTGCGTACCTCGGCCGACCCGGCCGCGATGGCCGCCGCGTCGGAGCCCGGGATGATGACCTTGATCACGCCGTCGTTCAGGGCGGCCTGGCCACCGCGCATGTCGCTGACCGCGTTCAGGCCGGCGAGGTTTTCCTGGCGGACCCGGCTCAGGTTCGAGTTGATCGCGCCCATCCGCGTGATCGACAGCACCCCGACGGCCGCGGCGAGAGCGGCGGCGATCAGCAGCGGCAGCAGGACCTTCGTGCCGATCTTGCGGTTGCCGAACCAACCCGTGAACGCGTTGCGCGACTGCGGTACCCCCGACTGGCCGCCCATGTAGGCAGGCTGACCGGACAACTCCGCCATGACGTCATCCTCCACGGACGACCGCCCAACACTCGACGCCGTCCCCGGCAGCACCCCTACGAGCTGCGCTCTTCATCATCATCCCGGATGGGGCAGAATTGCGGCGATTCGTGCAGAATCCCGGAAGCACACGCAGTTCGGTTCAGCCGACAGTCGTGCCGACCAGCTTGCCGATGAGGAATGTGACGCCGGCCGCCGCGCCGCCGAGGACGAGCTGGCGCAGGCCGCTGCGCCACCAGGAGCGGTTGGTGAACCGGGCGGTGAGCGCGCCAGCGGTGAACAGCCCCACCCCGCCGGCGGCGAGGGCGATCCACAGCGCGGACGCGCCGAGCAGGTACGGCAGCAGCGGCACCAGCGCCCCGACCGAGAAGCACAGGAACGACGAGATCGCGGCCACCCACGGGCTCGGTGTCTCGTGCGGGTCGACGCCCAACTCCTCCTGCGCGTGTACCCGCAGCGCCTGCTCGACGTCACGGCCGACCGTGACCGCCACCTGGCGGGCCAGGTCGGGCGGCAGGCCGCGGGCGATCCACTTCTCGGCCAGCTCCTCGGCCTCGGCGGCCGGGTTGCGTTCCAGCTCCCGGCGCTCCTTGGCCACCTCGCTCTCGACCTGCTCGTTCTGGGTCCGGACGCTGGTGTACTCGCCCAGGCCCATGGAGATCGCGCCGGCCACGAGACCGGCGACCCCGGTCAGCACGATGCTGTGCGGGCTGACCCCGCCGCCGCCCACGCCGGCGATCAGCGCGATGTTGGTGACCAGGCCGTCCATGGCGCCGAAGACGGCCGGCCGCAGCCAGCCACCGGACACGTCGGCGTGGTGGCCGTCGTCGAACGCGGCGGGCCGGACGTCGAGATCGGCGGGCGCGGGGCCAGCATCCACCGGATCTGTCACGGCAGCGTCAGGATTTCGTACCCATCCTCCGTCACCACGATCGTGTGCTCGAACTGCGCGGTCCAGCGGCGGTCCTTGGTGACGACCGTCCAGCCGTCGCGCCAGATCTCGTACTCGTGGGTGCCGATGGTGATCATCGGCTCGACCGTGAAGGTCATCCCCGGCTGCATCACGGTGGTGAGCGACGGGTTGTCGTAGTGCGGCACGTAGAGACCGGAGTGGAAGGACTCGCCGATGCCGTGGCCGGTGAAGTCGCGGACCACGCCGTACCCGAAGCGCTTCGCGTACGCCTCGATGACCCGCCCGATCGCGTTGATCGGCCGGCCCGGCGCGATCGCCTTGATGCCCCGCATCATCGCCTCGTGCGTGCGCTCCACCAGCAGCCGCGCCTCTTCGGACACGTTGCCGACGCAGAACGTGGCGTCGGTGTCGCCGTGCACGCCGCCGATGAAGGCGGTCACGTCGACGTTGATGATGTCGCGGTCCTCGATCACGGTCGAGTCCGGGATGCCGTGGCAGATGACCTCGTTGAGCGACGTGCAGCAGGACTTCGGGAAGCCCTTGTAGCCGAGGGTCGACGGGTAGGCGCCGTGGTCGCAGAGGAACTCGTGGACCACCCGGTCGATCTCGTCGGTGGTGACGCCGGGCTTGCAGTGCTCGCCCGCGAGCTGGGTCGCCTGCGCGGCGAGCCGGCTGGCGATCCGCATCTTCTCGATCGTCTCGGGCGTCTGGATGTCTGAGCCCCGGTAGCGCTTCGGCGTCTTCCGGCCGACGTACTCCGGGCGGGCGATCTGTGGTGGCACCTGCCGCCACGGGGAGAGCTTGCCTGGAGTGAGCGCCGCGCGAACCGTCATGCGCCCAGCCTATCTGCACTGTTGACCAGCGTCGGGTCGAGCGCCGGCAGGCCGTCGACGCTCCGGACATTCTTCGCGGCCCGGTACGTGTCCAGCTCCACGTCGGTCTTCCGGCCGTTGTGCCGGGTCAGCAGGTCCCGGTCGCCGGTGTACGCCATGAGCGGAACCGCGTACCCGCAGGAGTCGCTGACCCGGGTCAGCTCGACCGTGATGATCGACCGCAGGCCCGGCTCGGGTGGCGCGGGGAAGCTGGCGAGCAGCGCACCGAACCGGGGGTCGCCGGGCAGCACCACCTCGCCCCGCCCGTGCAGCCGTAGGATCTTGGGCGGCCCGTCGAAAGCGCAGAACATCAGCACGATGCGACCGTTGTCGCGGAGATGGGCGATGGTCTCGGCGCCGCTCCCCGTGTAGTCGAAGTAGGCCACCCGGTGCTCGTCGAGGATCGCGAAACAGCCGGTCAGGCCCTTCGGCGAGAGGTTGACATGGCCCTCGGCGCCGCTCGGTGCGGTGGCCACGAAGAACACCTTCTGCGCCAGCACGAACTCGCGCAGGCGGCCGTCGAGCGATTCGTACACCTTTCCCATCTGTCGATGGTGCCCGGGTGGCCGGCCGACCGGCCAGGTGATATCAGCTGGCGGACACCGGCGCGCGGCGGGCCGAGGCGGCCGCGACCAGGGCCTCGAACAGCCGGCGGTCCGGCATGTCCTCCGGGTGCCACTGCACGCCGACGACGAAGGTCCGCTCCGGGTCCTCGACCGCCTCGATCAGCGCGTCCTCCGGACACCAGCCGGTCGCGCGCAGCCGGCCCGGATCCTTGACGCCCTGGTGGTGGAACGAGTTGACGACGGCCGACTCACCCAGGATCCGGTGGCAGGCGGTGCCCGGCGCGAGCGCCACCAGGTGCTCGCCGAACTTCGGCCCGCTCACCGGCCGGTGGTGGTCGTGGCCGAGGATGTCGGGCAGATGCTGGTGGAGGTGTCCGCCGTACACGACGGTCATCAGCTGCATGCCCCGGCAGATGCCGAGCACCGGCAGGTCGGCGTCGATGGCCGCGCGCAGGAACAGCAGTTCGGCGGCGTCCCGCTCGGGCTTGACGTACGCGGTCGGGTGCGGCGTCTCGCCGTACAGCGCCGGGTCGAGGTCGGAGCCGCCGGTGAACAGGATCGCGTCGAGACCGTCGAGGGCGTCGGCGTCCGGGGCGTCCGGGGTGATCAGCACGGCCCGCCCGCCGCTGGCGTGCACCGCGCGCACGTACGACAGCGGCAGGACGGCGGCGAGCGTGTCGCCCCAGCCGAACCGGGCCTCCTCGGCGTACGTCGTCAGGCCGATGACGGGGCGACGGTTCATAGCGGTGTCACGTACGCGCCGGTTATGCCGCCGTCGACCACGAAGGCCGACGCCGTCACGAACGAGGCGTCGTCGCTGGCCAGGAACGCCACCGCGGCCGCGATCTCGGTCGGCTCGGCGAACCGGCCCATCGGCACGTGTACCAGCCGGCGGGCCGCCCGCTCCGGGTCCTTCGCGAACAGGTCCATGAGCAGCGGGGTGGCCACCGGTCCCGGGCACAGCGCGTTGACCCGGATCCCCTCCCGGGCGAACTGCACGCCCAGTTCCCGGCTCAGCGCGAGCACCCCGCCCTTGCTCGCCGTGTACGCGATCTGCGAGGTCGCGGCGCCCATCAGCGCGACGAAACTGGCCGTGTTGATGATCGAACCGCTGCGCTGCCGTCGCATGTGCGGGATCGCGTGCTTGCAGCACAGGTACACGCTGGTCAGGTTGATCCGGTTGACCCGTTCCCAGGCGTCCAGCCCGGTCTCCAGGATCGAGTCGTCGTCGGGCGGCGAGATGCCGGCGTTGTTGAAAGCGATGTCCAGCCGGCCGTGCCGGTCGGCCACGCCGTCGAACAGCGCGCGCACCTGCTCCTCGTCGGCGACGTCGCACCAGACGAACTCGCCGCCGACCTCGCTGGCCGCCGCTTCGCCCGCCTCGGCGTTCAGGTCGACCACCATGACGCGGGCGCCTTCGGCGGCGAACCGGCGCACGGTGGCCAGCCCGATCCCGCTCCCGCCCCCGGTCACCACGGCGACCCGGTCCTTGAGCCGGTCCATGTTCGTCCTTTCTCATGATCACGGAACATTTTCCGTGTCCTGGCACGGAAAAGTCTCCGTGATCATGGGCTAGTGCGTGGCGATGAAGACGTTCTTGACGTCGGTGAAGGCGTGCAGCGCGTCTGGGCCTAGCTCGCGGCCCAGGCCGGACTGCTTCATTCCGCCGAATGGGGTCCAGTAGCGGACCGACGAGTGGGAGTTGACGCTCAGGTTGCCCGACTCGACGCCGCGCGCCACCCGGATCGCCCGGCCCACGTCGCGGGTCCAGATCGAGCCGGACAGCCCGTACTCGGTGTCGTTGGCGATGCGCACCGCCTCCTCCTCCGAGTCGAAGGGCAGGACCGAGACCACCGGACCGAAGATCTCCTCGCGCCAGGCCCGGTCCGCGGTGCTCACCGTCGTCAAAACCGTTGGGGGGTACCAGAAACCGGCGCCCTCGGGAGCCGAGCCACGGAACGCCATGTCCGCGCCGTCTACATAGGACGCCACGACCTCGCGTTGCCGGGCGGTGATCAGCGGGCCCATCTCCGCCCGCTCGTCGGCCGGATCGCGGACCTGGAACGCCGTGACCGCCTCCTCCAGCAGCGCCAGGAACCGGTCGTACGCACCCGCCTCGACCAGGATCCGGGACCGGGCACAGCAGTCCTGCCCGGCGTTGTCGAACGCGCTGGCGGGTGCGGTCGCCGCGGCCTGTTCCAGGTCGGCGTCGGCGAACACGATGTTGGCGCTCTTGCCACCCAACTCCAGAGTCACCCGCTTCACCTGGTCGGCACAGCCGGCCATGATCTGCTTGCCGACCTCGGTCGAGCCGGTGAAGCAGACCTTGCGGACCTTTTCGTGGGTGACGAACCGCTGGCCGACCACCGAGCCCTTGCCCGGCAGTACCGTGAACACGCCTTCCGGGATGCCGGCTTCCAGGGCCAGCTCACCGAGCCGGATCGCGGTCAGCGGGGTCACCTCGGCCGGCTTGAGCACCACGGTGTTGCCGGCCGCGAGCGCCGGGGCGAACCCCCAGCCGGCGATCGGCATCGGGAAGTTCCACGGCACGATGACGCCGACCACGCCGAGCGGCTCGTGGAACGTGACGTCGAGCCCACCGGGTACCGGAATCTGGTGGCCGGTCAGGCGTTCCGGCGCGCCGGCGTAATAGTTGAGGACGTCCCGGACGTTGCCCGCCTCCCAGCGCGCGTTGCCGATGGTGTGCCCGGAGTTGCGTACCTCCAGGTCGGCAAGCTCCTCGATGTGCTCGTCGACCAGGGCGGCAAAACGGCGCAGCAGCCGGGCCCGGTCGCCGGGCGCGATGTCCCGCCACGACCCGAACGCCGTGGCGGCCCGGTGGATCGCGGCGTCGGTCTCCTCCAGGGTGGTCGCGTCGACCGTGGCGACAACATCCTCGGTCGCCGGGTTGATCACATCCATTGGCCCCTCCATGATCGGCACAACTTCCCGGAAGTTGTGGTCTCCGGGACCCCTTGAGGCCACAACTTTCCGGAAGTTGTGACGATCAAGGTCACAGCCTTTCGAAGCCGCGGCGCAGCTCCCAGTCCGTCACGGCGGCGTCGAACGCGGCCAGCTCGACCGCCGCGTTGTGGGCGTAGTGCTCGACCACCTCGTCGCCGAACGCCTCCCGGGCCGCTCCGCCGGCCTCCCACAGGGCCGCCGCGTCGCGCAGCGTCGCCGGCACGTGCGGCGCGCCCGGATCGGCGTACGCGTTGCCGGTGTACTCGTCCTCCAGCTCCAGCTCGTTCTCGATGCCGTGCAGCACCCCGGCAGCCATCGCGGCGACCGCGAGGTACGGGTTGACGTCGCCACCCGGCACCCGGTTCTCGAACCGGAGCGAGTTCGCGGAGTGGCCGACCACGCGCAGCGCGCAGGTGCGGTTGTCGGTACCCCAGCGGACCGCGGTCGGCGCGAACGAGCCCGGCTGGAACCGTTTGTACGAGTTGACGTTCGGTGCGTACATGAGCGTGAACTCGCGCAGCGTCGCGAGCATCCCGGCCATCGCGTGCTTCATCAGCGCCGACATCTCGTGCCCGTCGCCGTACACCGGTTGGTCGGTGTCGGCCGACCGTAGCGAGAAGTGGATGTGGCAGGAGTTGCCCTCGCGCTCGTTGGGCTTGGCCATGAACGTGAGCGACATGCCCTCCTGGGCGGCGATCTCCTTGGCCCCGTTCTTGTAGATCACGTGGTGGTCGGCGGCGGTCAAGGCCTCCGCGAAGCGGAACGCGATCTCGTGCTGGCCGAGGTTGCACTCACCCTTGGCGCTCTCCGGAGTCAGGCCGGCGCCGGCCATCTCGGTGCGGATCCGGCGCAGCAGTGGCTCGACCCGGGCGGTCCCGAGCAGCGAGTAGTCCACGTTGTACAGGTTGGCCGGGGTCAGGTCGCGGTAGCCGCGCTGCCACGCCTGCTCGTACGAGTCCCGGTAGACCACGAACTCCAGCTCGGTCCCGGCGTACCCGATCAGGCCCTTCTCCCGCAGCCGGTCGAGCTGGCGGCGCAGGATCTGGCGGGGCGAGGCGACCACCGGCGAGCCGTCGAACCAGGCCAGGTCGGCGAGCACCAGCGCGCTGCCCGGCTGCCACGGCGTGCGCCGCAGCGTGGCCAGGTCGGGCACCATCGCGAAGTCGCCGTAGCCGCGCGCCCAGCTCGACATCGCGTACCCGTCGACGGTGTTCATGTCCACGTCGACGGCGAGCAGGTAGTTACAGCCCTCGCTGCCGTCCCCCGCGATCTCGTTGAGGAAGTGCTGGGCGTGGAACCGCTTGCCCTGCAACCTGCCCTGCATGTCGGTGATCGCCAGCACGACCGTGTCGATCGCGCCGTCACCGCCGTCGGCCACGGCGGTGCGGCAGCTCCTCAAGCGTGAGCATCGGTTCTCCCATCGAACCATCAATGGACTAATATCGAACCATTAACCGAGTAGCCCGCGCAACAACTCCGCCGTCGCGTCGCAATGTTCTTCCATGACCGTCCGGGCGACGACCGGGTCACCGGCCAGGATCGCCTCGACGACGCGGTGTGCTGCGCGTCGGAGTGATCGAGGTTGCGGCGCAGGACCGGGATCGCGGCGAGCAGCTGGTCGAGGCGTAGCTGCACGTCGGCGATCGCGTGGACGACCGACGCCGAGCCGCTGGCCTGCGCGATCGCGAGGTGCAGGCGGGAGTCGCCACGCCGGCGCACCGCCGGATCGCGGTCCCGCGAAGCGGCCAGGCAACCGACCAGGTGGGAGCGGTCGGCGGCGGTCAGCGACCGGGTCGCCGCGAGCGCGGCCGCGCCCGGCTCCAGTACCCGCCGGAAGTCCAGCGCGTCGTGCAGGGTCTCCCCCATCTCGCGGGCGAGCGCCGCGGCGTCGGGCCGTTCCCCGCCGGGCGCCGGCAGCCCGCCCTCGTACACCACGAACGTGCCGCCGGTCCGGCCGCGCCGGGATTCCAGGTAGCCGGCCTCGCGCAGGGCGGCGATCGCCTGGCGCAGCGTCACCCGGCTGACCCGCAGCTTCTCGGCCAGCTCGCGCTCGGGCGGCAGCCGCTCGCCGACGATGACCATGCCGAGCCGGATCGCCTGGGCCAGCCGGGCGACCGTGATCTCGAACGCGTTCCCGCCCCGGACCGGGCGCCACACCGGCTCCGACGGCTCGGCCGGAACCGGCGCCACCTCCCGGATCTCGGCCGGCATCTGCGGGTACCCCCTCATGGGCCGGACGGTGGGCACGGGCGGTGCCCACCGCGGTGGCCGTCGGTCAGCTCTCGTCGATCGGTGCCACGCCATCATGGAGCACGCCGTGGTGCAGTTCCGCAGCGGCCGCCCGCTCGGCCTCGGTCTCCGGCTCGTCGACGGTGTGGTGCGGGCCGGTGAACCAGTTCTTCGCGCCGAGGATCCACCACAGCCAGGCGGCCAGCGCGACGACACCGACGGCCACGATCGTGTAGTTGAACGTGGTCGCCGTGATCGGGCTCGCCGACGGCAGCACGAACAGTACGCAGATGATGACCACCCAGACGATCGCGGTCCAGCCGACCGGGCCGCTCCACTTCCCCAGGTTCCACGGACCGGGCTGGAAGTCCGGGTTACGCAGCCGCAGGAACACCGGTGCCACGTAAGCGATGTAGAGGCCGATCACCGCGACCGAGGTGGCCGCCAGGTAGGCCGTCGTGTTCCACAGGGACGGCAGGACCAGGATCGCCGAGCAGGTCACGCAGAGCCAGATGGAGTTGGTGGGCGTGCGGGTACGTGCGTTGACCTTGCGCCAGATCCGCGAACCGGGCAGTGCGCCGTCGCGCGAGAACGCGTACGACATCCGGGAGTTCGCTGTCACCGACGCCATGCCGCAGAAGAACTGCGCCACGACACAGATCAGCAGCAGGAACTCGCCGAGGTGGCGGCCGGCCGCGTCGATGAAGATCTGCGCCGGTGGCAGCCCGGTGGCCGTGGTCCGCTCCGCCTCGTAGTCCTGGATCGCCCAGGTGATCGCGAACAGCAGGAAGAAGCCGGCGATCACCGAGACCACGACCGAGGAGACGACGCCCCGGGGTGCACTGCGAGCCGCGTCGTGGGTCTCCTCGGCCACGTGCGCGCTGGCGTCGTAGCCGGTGTACGTGTATTGCGCCATCAACAGGCCAATGAGCACCGCGTACATGGCCGCGCCGCCGAAGCCGAACCCGGTCTCGTTCTTGACCTGGAAGAACACCTCGCTGAGCGGCTTGTGGTGGTCCGGCACGAAGGTCAGCACCACGAAGATGAACGCCACGCCGGCCAGATGCCACCAGGCGCTGACGTCGGAGAGCACCTTCACCAGGTTTACGCCGAACGTGTTGAGCAGGCCGTGCAGCACGATGATCACGAGAAAGATCATGAACGTGTTCCACTTGGTGACGTTCAGGCCGGTGGTCAGGCTGAGGAAGGCGGTCGTGGTGATCGCGGCGCCGAAGTCGATCGCGGCGGTCACGGCGACCTCGCCGAGGAAGTTGAACCAGCCGACGAACCAGGCCCATGCTGCCTTGTTGCGCCTGGCCAGCGCGCTAGCCCACCAGTAGAGGGCACCGGCCGTCGGATACGCCGAGCAGACCTCGGCCATGGCCAGCGCGACCAGGGTGACCATGCCACCGACGAAGAGCCAGCCGATCGTGATTGACAGCGGGCCGCCGGCCGTCATGGCGATGCCGTAAGACGTGATCGCGCCTGCGAGGATCGAAATGATGGAGAAAGATACCGCGAAATTGGAGAATCCTGACAATTTGCGCCTCAGCTCCTGGCGATACCCGAGCTGTGCGAGACGGAGTTCGTCAGCGTCGACCGTGGCGGAGGTCGCCACGGGTTCGGGGGTGGAGGCGCTCATCGGTGTCTCCTCGTGGGGGGTGAAGACAGTGGCGCACGTCACTGTGGGCCTGATGATTCGCCAGCGGAGATTGTCCTGTCAATGGATCTATCGAGGTCTTACGGATCCGAAACAGACCTTTGACAGTACGAGTACGCTCCGTAACCGACTCCAATGATCGGCCTCGATCGACCGGGGTCCCGGCAAGCCACAGCGCCCTGCCCGGGACCACGGTCGTTAGAGTCTTGCGGAGGCGCCTCCATCAGCTAACATGCGCGCCGAAGAAAGGTGACCGGTGACTACATACGAGAGCGACGTGGACGGCTCCGCTGACCGGCCACCGCCGGACCAGCCGTCCGACGCTGGCGAGGTCACCGTCCTCGACGGCGAGTCGAGCCCGGTGGCGGCCGACAGTCCTGCCAGCGACGCCCCGTCCTTCCCGGCCGGCGAAGAGCCGGCCGAGGGCGGCGCGGAGGACACCGGCGCGGCCGATCGCCGCCGCAACTGGCTGCGCGCCGTGCACGCCGCCCTGGTCAGCGCCGTAACGGCGGCCTTCGCGGTGGTCTACGGCCTGTTCTCGGTCATGCTCCACATGCACTACAGCACCTTCACCTTCGACCTGGTCATCTTCGACCAGGTGGTGCGCGCCTACGCGCACTTCCACCGCCCGACCTCGGCCGTGCTCCAGGCGGTCAAGTACGGCGGCCGCGACGTCACCCAGCTCGCCGACCATTTCTCGCCGATCCACGCGGTGCTGGCCCCGCTGTACTGGCTGCACGGCGGGCCGGCCAGCCTGCTGCTCGCGCAGGCGTGCCTGTTCGCGATCGCGATCCCGGCGATCTGGATCTTCACGCGACGCGCCCTCGGCGCCACCGCGGCGTACCTGACGTCGATCATGTTCGGGCTGTACTGGCCGTTGCAGTCGGCGCTCGGCTACGACTACCACGAGGTCGCGTTCGCCGTGCCGCTGTACGCCTGGATGCTGGAGCGTTTCCAGCGGCGGAAGTACCTGCACGCGGCCCTGATCAGCCTGGTGCTCCTGCTGGTCAAGGAGGACCAGGGCCTCGTCGTCTTCGTGTTCGGGCTGCTGATCGCGGCCCACCGGCACCGTCGCCTCGGGTTCGGGCTCGCCGGTGCCGGGCTCGCCGCGTTCCTACTGACCAACCTGGTACTCATGCCGATGTTCGGCGCCAGCCGGAACCAGAACTGGAACTACACCAGCCTCGGCAGCACGCCGGGCGCCGGGCTCGCCCACGTGGCCCGCCACCCGCTGGACACCGTGCAACTCCTGTTCACCCCGGAGATGAAGACCGATACGCTGCTGTGGCTGTTCGCGCCGTTGCTGTTCGCGTCGCTGGCGTCACCGCTCGTGCTACTCACCCTGCCGCTGCTACTGGAACGGATGCTGTCCGACAACACCAACCACTGGACCAGCGCGTACCACTACAACGCGTTCCTGGCCCCGCTCCTGGTGTGCTCCGCCGTCGACGGGGTGCGCCGGCTGGCCGCCCTGCCGCGGGCCCGGCTGGTCGGTCCGGCGTGGGCGGCCGTGGTACTCGTCGTCGCGATCGTGCTGCTCCCCAAGTGGCCGCTGGCCCGAATGGATTCCGCGGGCTGGTGGCGGTTCGATTCGGCCCTCGACGGGGCAGCATCAGCAACCGTGCGGCACGTTCCGTCCGGGGTACTGGTGGCGGCCGAGGGCAACATCGGCCCCCACCTGACGAGCCGGTGCACCGTGATCGGCTTCGACGACCCGTACCACACCCCGCCGACCAAGTTCACCATCGGACAGACGCCCTGGGTGGTGGTCAACACCTACTTCCATCCCGACGGCTTCCAGTTGCTGCGCGACAGCGGGTACCACGCAACGTTCACCCAGGACCCCTACGTCGTCATGTACAACCCGTCGGTCGTGGGCGAGATCCCGTCCCGGACGAAGAGCGGCGCTCCGTTGCCTGGACGGTAACGATCGTTACGGGTTCGTGACAGGCTCGCGTCGATGCGTCGCACCGCGAACAGCCAACGTGCGTGGGCCCTATACTCTCGTCCGACGCGAGCCCTGACCAGCAGTCCGACCGAGGAAGAGCTATCTGAATGAGCACACCGACCACGGATACCGAGGACTCGGCGCAGGCCTTGGCCGCGTCAGCTCCGAAGGCGTCGGTTCCGAAGGCGGCGTCGGTTCCGAAGGCGGCGTCGGTTCCGAAGGCGGCGTCGGCTCCCGCGGCGACTCCGGCGGCGTCGATTCCTGCTCCGGCGGCGTCGGCTCCCGCGGCTCCGGCTCCGCCCGCGGAGGCTCCTGCTCCAGAGACCCCGGCCAAGGACGCACCGGGTGAGGACTCCCCGGTGGCCGAGGCGCCCGTGGACGAGACGGCGCCGGCAGCGGTGGCTCCGGCCCCGGCCGAGGACGCGCCGGCCGACGAGCCCGCCGCGAAGACGCCGGCCCGCGACGAGACGCCGGCCACCGGCCGGAGCCTGCGCGGCCGGGACTGGCTGGCCGGGCGGATCAACTTCACCGCCGTCGCGTTGATCACGATCGGCTTCGCGACGCTGTACTCGGTGTACTCGCTGATCAAGCACGCCCACTACGACACCGGCCTGCTCGACCTCGGAATCTTCGACCAGACGATCCGCAGCTACGCGCACTTCCACCTGCCGCACTCGCCGATCGTCGGCATGGACAGCCCGACCGACCTGGGCCGTCTACAGTGGTCCGACCACTTCACCCCGATCCTCGCGATCCTGGCCCCGCTGTACTGGATCTACGACAACCCGCAGACGCTCCTGGTCGCGCAGGGCGCCCTGTTCGCCGCCGCGATCCCGCCGCTGTGGCTGTTCACCCGCCGCTCGCTCGGCCTGATCCCCGCGTACGGTGTCGCGATCGCCTACGGCCTGTCCTGGACCATTCAGGACAGCCTGTACTTCCCGTTCCACGAGGTGGCCTTCGCGGTCCCGATCATGGCCTGGATGCTGGAACGGTTCCAGGCCGAGAAGTACCGGCAGGCGGCGCTGGTCAGCCTGTTACTGCTCACCGTCAAGGAAGACCTGGGCTTCGTGATCGGCGTCTTCGGGGCGTACCTGATCTTCCGCGGCGCCCGCAAGTGGGGCCTCGGGCTGCTGGTCGGCGGCCCGCTCGGCACGCTGATCATCACTCAGGTGATCATCCCGCTCTCCGGCGGCAGCCCGAAGCGCAACTGGAGCTACGACCAGTTCGGCAACAGCCCGACCGCGGTGGCGAAGTACATGGCCCACAACCCGATCGGGGTCGCCGAGTACGCGCTGACGCCGGGCGTCAAGATCCACACGCTGCTCTGGCTGCTCGCGCCGCTGTTCTTCATCGCGCTGCGGTCGCCGATCATCCTGCTCGCGGTGCCGCTGATCGCGGAGCGGTTCCTGTCCAACAACGAGCTCTACTGGGGCCTCGGCTACCACTACAACGCGTTCCTGATCGCGATCCTGTTCTGCGCCTCGGTCGACGGTCTCCGCCGCCTGATGCTGGTGCCGCCACGGTTCAAGCCACTGCTGGCGAGCGTGTGGGGAGTCGCGATCGTGTTCACCGCTGTCGCCGCGTTGCCCAAGTGGTCGATGTACCAGGAGATGCGCACCGACGCGTTCTGGCACCCGCACACCGCCGAGGTGACCAAGCTGGAGCGGGCCATGGCCCAGATTCCATCCGGAGTTCTGGTGGCCGCCCCCAATGTGCCGGGCGGGCATTTGACCAACCGGGATAAGGTCATTCTCTGGTCCTGGTTCGGCGACCGCGGCTTCACGTTCGAGGCGCCCTGGATCCTCGCCGACGTGCAGCGACCGACGTTTCCGTTCGCCAGCCTCGATGCCCAGCGCCGGCGCGTGGACGAGCTGAAGGGCAAGGGTTACCAGGTGGTGTACGACCGGGACGGATACATCGTCCTGCACCACCCGTAGCCGACGGCCACACACTGGGATACGGATGGTGTCATTGGAAGCCGAAGCGCACGAGACGCTAACCTACGCCGCTGTGACATCGACGGAGGTCGGCGAGGTCGGCACAGCGAAGCAGGCCGAGGAGCACGCCGTCCCACCCAGCCCGGGTGACGCTGCTCCGGGCGGACCGGCGGACGGGTCCACGCGGAGCGAGCCGGACCGGCCGGCGCGGCCCTGGTGGCGCACGCCGCTGCACGGGCGACGGGCTGACCTGGTCGCCGCGACCACCTACCTGCTCGGCGCGCTTTACCTCTACGGGCACTGGTGGTCGCACATCGGCCCGCGGTACCTGGCGAACAGCCTCCAGGACCAGACCATGTACGAGTGGTTCTTCATGTACGTGGCGCGGTCGGTCACGCACCTCCAGAACCCGCTCTACACGCACCTGCAGAACGCGCCCGACGGCGTGAACATGATGGCCAACACCCCGATGCTAGGGCTGTCGATCCCGCTGACGCCGGTCACGCTGCTGTTCGGCCCCACCGTGTCGTACGCCATCGTGCTCATCGTCGGCATGGCCGCCACCGGCACGGTCTGGTACTGGCTGTTCTCCCGGCATCTGGTCGGCTCCCGGCTGGCGGCCTGGTTCGGCGCCGGGATCTGCACGTTCGCGCCGCCGATGATCTCGCACGCCAACGGGCACGCGAACTGGGTGGCGCACTTCCTCATCCCGATCATCGCGTGGCGCGTCATCAAGCTGCGCGAGTCCGGCCATGTCGTCCGCAACGGGGTGATCCTCGGCCTGCTGCTCACCTACCAGGTGTTCCTCGGCGAAGAGGTGCTGTTCATCTCGTCGCTGGCGATCGCGTCGTTCGTGGTGCTCTACACTGCGCAGCGCTGGCGCGAGACGCGGGCCGGGGCCGGTGCGTTCCTCGCCGGCGCGGCGGTGGCCGGCCTGGTCGCGGCCGTCCTCCTGGCGTACCCGCTGTGGATGCAGATGCTCGGCCCGCGCCACTACAACGGGCTTCCCAGCGTCCGCAACATGAACAACGACCTGCGCTCGTTCTTCGCGTACGGCACGCAGACCGTCGCAGGCAACGCCACGCTGGCCTCCAAGCTGGCGGTGAACACCACCGAGGAGAACTCGTTCTTCGGCTGGAGCGCGCTGCTGCTGGCCGGGCTGATCACCATCTGGATGTGGCGCTCGGCGGTCGCCCGCACGGCGGCGATCATGATCGTCGGCTTCGGCGCGCTGTCGCTCGGTTTCAACATCACCTGGCAGCGGGTGAAGCCCGGCATACCCGGCCCGTGGCGGCTGTTCGACCAGCTTCCGCTCTTCGACTCGATCCTGCCCAGCCGGTTGAGCCTGGTGGGGGTGCCGTGTCTCGGGCTGTTGATCGCACTCGCCGCCGACCGGCTCATCCGGGAACGGGACCGGCCGGTGAAGGCACGGGCCGCGATCGCCGGGGTGATCATCCTGGCCCTGCTGCCGATCGTGCCCAAACCGTTGCCGGTCCGTGACCGCCCGCCGGTGCCCAGGTTCTTCGCCGACGGCACCTGGCGCCAGTACGTGCGGCCGGGCCGCTCGGTGGTCGCGGTGCCGCTGCCGGACGCCATCTCGGCCCTGCCCCTGGACTGGCAGGTTGCGGCGCGTGGTGACTTCAACCTTGCGGAGGGTTACTTCGTCGGCCCGCACGGCGCCGACCGGCACGGTGCGCACGGCGCCGACCGGCGGCCCACGTCACAGTTGCTGGCCAACTACCAGTACGACGGCAAGCGGGCCACCATTACCCAGGCCCAGCGCGACCAGGCGGTCCGTGACCTGCGGTTCTGGCAGGCCGACGTGGTCGTCCTCCAGCCTGAACGGGCCAAGGTCGCGCCGATCGTGGTGGACCTCCTCGGCCCGGGCAAATTCATCGACGGCGTGTGGATATGGGACGTTCGGTCGATAACCAGCTAAAGCCGGACAACCTGCGGCCTTACCCTCTGGTGTACTCTGTCGTGGCTGTGCGGCGAGCTACATCGATACCCGAAACACAGCGTGACCGCACCGCCATGATGATGCGGAAGCCGTCCAATAGCTGAACCCCGCTGACACCAGCTAAACCCCCTGGCACTCAAACCCAGCAGGATCCATGACCGAGTTGATCGAAGATCCATTGTCCCCGCTGCCCAAGGATCCGCCGCCGGCGCGGCGGCCACTCGTCGACTTCGAACTCGACATGCTGCGTGGTGTGCGTCGCCACCTCGGGCGGCCGCCGCTGGTCAAGGGCGCGCAGGCGCTCAGCCACTTCGGCGAGCACGCCGCCGGCTGGGTCGCGCTCGGGCTCGCGGGCGCCGCGATCGACCGCAGGCGCCGCAGGGACTGGCTGATCGGCACGGCTTCGGTGCTCGCGGCGCACGCGGCCGGTGTCGGCGTCAAGAGGGTGGTGCGCCGCACCCGCCCGCAGGCCGATGATCTACCGGTGCTGGCCGGCACTCCCAGCCAGCTGTCCTTCCCGAGCGCGCACGCCTGTTCCACCACAGCGGCGGCGGTCGCGTTCGCCCCGATGCTGGGCGCGCCGGCCGGCGTCGGCGCCAGCGGTGTGATGGCCGCCTCGCGCCTGCTGCTCGGAGTGCACTACCCGAGTGATGTGCTCGCCGGCATGGTGGTGGGCGCCAGCGTTGGCGCCCTCGGCCGGCGAATCTCCCGCCGGAAGCGGGAAGGAAGGGCCCGATGACCGCGACCCTGACACCCACCGACCTCGAGCCGGAATCCACTCCGCCGCGGGTCACCCCGCTTCGGCTGGTCCTCGGTGTGGTCCGCACCGCGCGACCGCGCCAGTGGGTCAAGAACCTGCTCGTCACCGCAGCACCGTTCGCCGCGCTGGCCGCGGGCAAGAAGCTCGAACCCGGGATGCTCGGCTCGATCGGGATCGCCTTCGCGGCGTTCTGCATCGTTTCGTCCGGCGTGTACTTCGTCAACGACGCGCGCGACGCGCCGCTTGACCGGCAGCACCCGAAGAAGCGGTTCCGCCCGGTGGCGGCCGGGATCGTGCCGCCGTGGCTCGCGTACACGATCGGTGTGGTCCTGCTCGGCGTGGCCATCACGCTGGGCGGCCTGGCCGGCAGCCAGTTGCAGATCGTGCTTGCGGTCTACGCGGCGATCTCGATGGCGTACTGCTTCTTCCTCAAGGACCAGCCGGTCATCGACCTGTCCGTGATCGCCGGTGGCTTCCTGCTGCGCGCCATGGCCGGCGGTCTGGCGGCGAACATCGAGCTGTCCGACTGGTTCCTGCTCGTCGCCTCGTTCGGCTCGCTGTTCATCGCGGCCGGCAAGCGGTACAGCGAAGCCAAGACGATCGGCGAGGGCGAGGCCAAGACCCGCAAGTCGCTCGCCAAGTACACGGTGTCCTACCTGCGGTTCGTCTGGGGCCTGGCGGCGGCGGTCGCGGTCACCGGGTACGCGCTCTGGGCGTTCCAGATGCGCGCCGCCAGCGGTGACGTGTGGCCGGCGCTGTCCGTCGCGCCGTTCGTGCTCGCGCTGCTGCGGTACGCGGTCGACATCGACTCCGGGTCCGCCGGCAACCCGGAGGACATCGTCTTCCATGACCGGGTACTACAGTCGCTCGGCGTGCTGTGGGTGCTCCTGCTCGTGTTGGGACTCGTGATTTGACCGAGATGCGCCTGCTGACCGGCTGGGGCCACACCGCCCCCACGCTGGCCGAAGTCCTCGACCCCGCCGACGACGAGATCATCCAGGCCGCGGTCCGCGAGGCGGGCCGCCAGGGGGTACACGCCCGTGGTGTGGTCGCCCGGGGCCTGGGCCGCTCCTACGGTGACGCCGCGCAGAACGGTGGCGGCGTCGTGATCGACATGACCACGCGCACCCGGATCCTGGCGTGGGACCCGGCGACCGGCCTGCTGACCGCCGAAGCAGGAGCGAGCCTCGACGAGCTGATGCGCCAGTTCGTCCCGCAGGGCTGGTTCGTGCCGGTGACCCCGGGCACCCGGTACGTGACGATCGGTGGCGCGATCGCGGCCGACATCCACGGCAAGAACCATCACCTGCACGGCAGCTTCAGCCAGCACGTGCGCAGCCTCGACCTGCTCACCGCCGACGGTGAGATCCGCACGGTCACCCCGCACGGCGAGCCCGACCTGTTCTGGGCCACCGCCGGCGGCATGGGGCTGACCGGCATCGTGCTGCGCGCCACGATCCAGATGATCCCGGTGCGGACCTCGCGGATGAAGGTCGACACCGAGCGGGCCAATAACCTCGACCACCTCATCGAGCTGCTGGCCAGCACCGACGACCAGTACACGTACTCGGTGTCCTGGATCGACCTGCTCTCCAAGGGCGCCAAGATGGGCCGGGGTGTACTGACCCGGGGCTGGCACGCCGAGGTCGACGACCTGCCGTCGCGGCTGCGCTCCCAGCCACTGGCGTATGACGCGAAGGCGCTGTTCAACGCGCCGGCGTTGTTCCCGCCCGGGCTGCTCAACAACTTCACGGTGGGCGCCTTCAACGAGGTGTGGTTCCGCAAGGCGCCGAAGGTACGCCGGGGCGAGGCGCAGACCATTCCGGCGTTCTTCCACCCGCTCGACGGTGTGCGCAACTGGAACCGGATCTACGGGCCGCGCGGCTTCCTCCAGTACCAATTCGTCTTGCCGTTCGGGGCCGAGGAACCGCTGCGGCGTACCGTCGAAATGATCGCGAACTCGGGTCACGCGTCGTTCCTGGCCGTGCTCAAGCGGTTCGGGCCGGGTAACGCCGGGATGCTGTCGTTCCCGTCGCCCGGCTGGACGCTGGCGCTCGACCTACCCGTCTCGTACGATCTCGGTCCGCTGCTCGACCAGCTCGACGAGCTGGTGGTGACGGGCGGCGGCCGGATCTATCTGGCCAAGGACTCCCGGATGCGGCCGGAGCCGCTCGCCGCCATGTACCCGCGGCTCGGCGAGTTCCGGGCGCTACGCGAGAAGCTCGACCCCGCCGGGGTCTTCACCTCTGACCTCGCAAGGAGGCTGTCCCTATGATGGACGCGCTGGGGACCCCGCAGACGCTTCTGCTGCTCGGCGGCACATCCGACATCGCTCTCGCGATCGCCGAGCGGTACCTGTCGCAGCGCCCGATGCGGGTGGTGCTCGCCGGCCGGTCGTCGCCCCGGCTCGACGAGGCCGCCAAGCGCCTCACCGATCGTGGTGCGCAGATCGACACCGTCGACTTCGACGCCGCCGACACCGGGTCGCACCAGGAGATCCTGGATGGCGTGTTCGCCACCGGCGACGTCGACATCGCGATCGTCGCCTTCGGGCTGTTCAGCGACCAGCAGACCGCCGAGACCGATCCCCGCGTCGCGGCCGAGATGGCCCAGGTCAACTACGTCGGCGCGGTCAGCGCCGGGGTAACGCTGGCCAAGGCGATGCGCCGGCAGGGGCACGGCGCTATCGTCGCGCTGTCCTCCGTAGCCGGCGAGCGGGCCCGCCGGTCCAACTTCATCTACGGCTCCAGCAAGGCCGGCATGGACGCGTTCTACAGCGGCCTTGCCGACGCGATGGTCGGTAGCGGCGTCAAGGTCGTCGTGGTCCGCCCCGGCCAGGTCCGGACGAAGATGACCGCGCACCTGAAGGACGCGCCGCTCACCACGACGCCCGAGGTGGTCGCGGCTACGGTGGTCCGGGCGGTGCGCCGGGGTCGGCACACGGTGTGGGTACCGGGCAAGATGCGCTACGTCGGCACGGTGCTGCGGCACCTGCCCCGCCCGGTCTTCCGCCGCTTGCCGTTCTAGGGCTTGATCGGCTTGCCGTTCTAGGGCTTGATCGTCACAACTTCCCGGAAATAGTGGCCATGGCACCGGGCTGAGGCCACTACTTCCGGGGAGTTGTGACGATATTCAGAACAGCACTGTGGCGAAGGTGCCGACCCGTCGGAAGCCACATCGGGCGTACACGCCACGGGCCGCGTGATTGAAGTCGTTGACGTACAGGCTGACCGTCGGCGCCACCCGGTACAAGGCGTCGCGCACGACCGCCGCCATCCCCGCCGTGGCCACGCCCTTTCCACGCCACCTCGGTGCGGTCCACACACCCTGGACCTGCGCGGTGTGCCGGGTGATGACCGCCAGCTCGGCTTTGAAGACGACCTCGCCGTCGACGAACTTCGCGTACGCCCGGCCGCAGCGCACCAGGTCGAGCACGCGCTCCCGGTAGGCGCTGTCACCGCCGTCGACCACGGGCGAGACGCCGACCTCCTCGGTGTACATCGCCACCGCCGCCGGGTACAGCAGGTCGATCTCGTGTGGCCGCACCAGCCGGACCGCCGGATCCGCGTACATGGTCGGCATGGTGTCGACCGCGAGCAGCGGTTGGCACGGCCGCACCTCACGGGCCCTGCCCCACGCCTGGCGTAGCCGCTCCCACAGCTCCAGGACGGCGGCCGATTCGCCGACGATCGACGAGCAGGTGCGCGGCTCGGCCGAGACGAGGTCGGCGAAGGCGGACACCGCCGACGGGCTGGACCGCACCGGAATCAGGTTGGCGCCCAGCCAGCACAGGGATTCCAGGTGTCGGCGGTTGCCGTACCCGAAGATGCGCGCGTCCTGCCGGCGCCACGACAACCCGGCCGCGGCGACCCGCTCGGCGACCTGCGCACCGGTGTAGGGCTCCAGGTCGAGCAGCCGATCGACAGCAGCGCGGTCGGCGTCGCCAAGCAGCCGGACCGGCAGCGTGAGCATGCGTCAAGCCTGCCAGATCGCTTCCGTCAACAGCAGATCTCGCGTCGTTTCCGCTCGGGGTTTCCCGCCCCCTTCCCCGCCGATCTAGGACGAATGGTGGGCGGTTTGCCTGGCTCGTCCCACCATTCGTCCTAGATCGACAACGGGTTCTCTCCCACGTGCGTGTTGACGTCGAGCGTTTGGCGATATATCGTCAATGCATCAACGACAACTCTTTGAGGAGATGAGAGAGATGCGACAGAGAGGACATGGGTTCGCCCCACACCACCATCCGCACGAACGCCTGTTCGCGTTCGGTCCGCCGTGGCGGCCACCGTTCGCTCCGGGCGGGTTCGGTCCCGGCGGGGAACGCCGGCACCGCGGCGGTCGAGGCCGCCGGGCCAACGTCCGCGAAGCGATCCTGACGCTGCTGGCCGAACGGCCGATGCACGGCTACGAGATGATCCAGGAGATCGAGCAGCGCAGCCGCGGCGCCTGGCGGCCCAGCCCAGGGTCGGTCTACCCGACCCTGCAACTGCTCGAAGACGAGGGCCTGATCGTCGCCGAGGCCGCCGACGGTGGCCGCAAGCGGTTCAGCCTCACGGAGGCCGGGCAGGCCGCCGCGCAGGCCGCGGCCGAGGCCCCGCAGCGGGCGCCGTGGGAGCACTTCAGCGAGGAGTACGGGGAGTCCGTGCTCGACGTCCGAGCCTCGATCCACGGCATCATGCAGGCCATGGGCGAGGTCATGCGGGTGGGCACCGAGGCGCAGCGGGAGCGCGCCCACCAGGTGCTCGACGGGGCCCGCCGGGAGCTGTACCAGATCCTGGCCGACCGCGACACCGACACTGACACCGTTTGAGCCACCGCTCCAGCAGCGGCGCCCGGATCCACGGGCGCCGCTGTTGCCCTTTCAGGCAGCCGTACACTCCAGCGCATGTCAACGGCCGGCTACGCCCTCGGCATCGACCTCGGTACCTCCACCACGGTGGCGATGCTGCGCTGGCCGGACGGTCGGGTGAAGCCGTTGCTGTTCGACAGTTCCCCCCTGTTGCCGTCCGCGGTGTTCGCGGCGGCCGACGGGCGGCTGATCGTGGGGCGGGACGCGCTCCATCACGCCCGCTTCGCGCCGGGCAGCCTGGAGCCCAATCCGAAACGGCGCATCGACGAGGAAAGGGTGCTGCTCGGCGACCGGGAGATCGAGATCACCGCGCTCATCGCGGCGATCCTCCGGCACATACGCGACGAAGCTGTCCGGGTCAGCGGCGGCGACGCGCTGACGGTCGCGGTGACCCATCCGGCGGGCTGGGGACCGGTACGCCGGCTGGTGCTCGCGGACAGCGCCGCGGCCGCCGGTCTGGGTGAGGTCACTCTTGTACCCGAGCCGGCCGCCGCCGCGCACTACTTCACCACCGTCATGCACCGCCGGCTCGCACCGGACCGGGCACTGGTGATCTACGACTTCGGGGCGGGTACCTTCGACGCCAGCGTGGTCCGGCCGACCGGCGGCGGATTCGAGGTCGTCGCCATCGACGGGCTGGCCGACGTCGGCGGGATCGACGTCGACGCGGCCGTCGTCGAGTGGCTGCGGACCGGTTCGGCGGCCGACGCCGCGCCGGTGTGGGCGCGCCTGACAAATCCGGAGACCACGGGTGACGCCCGGGAGCGCCATCTGCTCTGGGAGGACGTGCGTACCGGTAAGGAGGTGCTCTCCCGGAGCACCTCGGTCGACCTGCGGCTGCCGCTGCTCGACCACGAGGTGCCGGTGACCCGCGCCGAGTTCGACCGGATCGCCGGCCCGCTCATCCAGCGCACCGTGCGGACGACCGCGGCGCTGGTACGGCATGCGCAACTGGACCCGGCGGGGATCGGCGGCGTGTTCCTGGTCGGCGGGTCGAGCCGGATCCCGCTGGTCGGCGCGCTGCTGGAGCGTACGCTCGGCGTCCGCCCCACAGTCGCCGAGCAGCCTGAACTCGTGGTGGCGGAGGGAGGTCTCCACACCCTGCCGATGTACGAGCGGCCACCGGTGGCCGCCGCGTCCCAGGCAAGGGTGCCCGAGACCGAGACACCGACCGTCGTCCTGCCTTCTTCGCTTCCAGTCCCCCAAGATCGGCACAACTTCCCGGAACCAGTGGCCTCAGGACCCACCGAAGACCACAACTTCCGGGAAGTTGTGCCGGTAGGGGGGCCTCGGAGGACGGCCGGAAGGCCTCGGAGGACGGCCGGAAGGCCGCGGAGGACGGCGGGGTGGATCACGTTGGCTGTCGTGGGCACGGCCGCCGTCCTCGTCGCCGTCGGCGCCGCGACCCACGTCCTCCGGCTGCCGCACTGGTCGAGTGCCGCCGCCAAGCCCGGCGGCCAGCATCCGAGCGCCACCCCGACCGGGTCCACGATCGTGCCGGCGGGTTGGCACACGTTCGTCAGCGATCCACTCAGCTCCCCCGGCAACTGGTCGAGTGACGAGAGCGCCGCCAACACGAGCAGTTGCACGGTCGACCGGCAGTTGACCGTCGCGAAGAAGAAGTCCGGCACGTACCGCTGCAAGGGACCGGTCGCCGACCTGTACGACGAGGTCGTACAGGTCAACGTGACGCTGAAGAGCGCGAATGTGTGTGGAGGCGTCTGGCTACGGTTCGGGCCGGCGCCGTCAACCGGTGCCGAGGCCGGCTACCTGCTGGAGGTGTGCCAGGACAGCTACGTTCTCGTCGCGCACGGGCTACCCGACACCTCGAGTATCACGCCCATCAACACGCTTCCGGTGAAGCTCACCATGGGTCAGCCCGCCCGGGTCGGCGTCATGGCACGGGGCACCCACTTCACGTTCTACCTGGACGGCAAGCAGGTCGGCCAGACGACGAGCACCCAGTTCGAGCACGGCCGCACGCTGCTCGGCGTCGTCGTACCGGTCGCCGACAGCGGCAACCACACGGTCGCCTTCACCGACGTGGAGATCTCTAGGCCGGCTACCTGAGCTCAGCGCACGGTGACGGTCGGCCCTCCGGTCAGGCCGCGCAGCTCCTCCGGAAGGTCCGCACCCATTTCCTCGGCCAGTCGCAGCGCCTCCTCGATCAGGGTCTCGACGATCTGCGACTCCGGTACCGTCTTGATGACCTTGCCCTTGACGAAGATCTGGCCCTTGCCGTTGCCGGACGCCACGCCCAGATCGGCTTCTCGCGCCTCGCCCGGCCCGTTGACCACGCAGCCCATGACCGCGACCCGCAGCGGCACCGGCAGTCCTTCCAGGCCGGCGGTGACCTCTTCGGCCAACGTGTACACGTCGACCTGGGCCCGACCGCAGGACGGGCAGGACACGATCTCCAGGCCACGCTCGCGCAGCCCGAGCGACTCCAGGATCGCGTTGCCGACCTTGACCTCCTCGACCGGAGGCGCCGACAGCGACACCCGGATCGTGTCGCCGATGCCCTCGGCGAGCAGCGCACCGAACGCGACCGACGACTTGATCGTGCCCTGGAACGCCGGCCCGGCCTCGGTCACCCCGAGGTGCAGCGGGTAGTCGCACTGCTCGGCCAGCTGACGGTACGCCCGGATCATCACCACCGGGTCGTTGTGCTTGACCGAGATCTTGATGTCGCGGAAGCCGTGCTCCTCGAACAGCGAGCATTCCCACAGTGCGCTTTCGACCAGCGCTTCCGCGGTGGCCTTGCCGTACTTCTGGAGCAGCCGCGGGTCGAGCGAGCCCGCGTTGACGCCGATCCGGATCGGCACCCGGGCGTCCGACGCGGCGCGCGCGATCTCGGCCACCTTGTCGTCGAACTTCTTGATGTTGCCCGGGTTGACCCGCACCGCCGCACAGCCGGCGTCGATGGCGGCGAACACGTACTTGGGCTGGAAGTGGATGTCGGCGATGACCGGGATCTGGGACTTCTTCGCGATCGCCGGCAACGCCTCCACGTCGTCCTGCGACGGCACGGCCACGCGGACGATCTGGCAGCCGGACGCGGTCAGCTCCGCGATCTGTTGCAGCGTCGCGTTGACGTCGGCGGTCAGGGTGGTGGTCATCGATTGGACGCTGACCGGCGCGCCACCGCCGACCGGCACCGGGCCGACCATGATCTGTCGGCTGTTCCGGCGCGGGGCCAACGGCTGGGCAGGCGCAGCCGGCATCCCGAGGTTTACAGCGGTCACAGATGCCTCACTTGGGAAGCGTGATCGGATTGACGACGTCGGCGGTGACGGTCAGCAGGACGAAGACGCCGAGGACCGAGATCACCGCCAAGGTGATCGGAGTCAGCTTCAGGTAGTCGACGCGGCCTGGATCCGGGCGGCCACGGCGGGCGGCGATCCACGACCGGACCCGCTCGAACCACGCGATCGCGATGTGGCCGCCGTCCATGGGCAGCAGCGGCAACAGGTTGAAGATGCCGAAGAACAGGTTGAGCACGGCGAACAGTTGGAGCACACGCAGCCAGTCGCCGACCGACACCAGTTCGCCGCCGATCCGGCTGGCACCGACGACGCTCACCGGCGTGTTGGGGTCGCGCTCGCCGCCGGTGATCGCGGTCAGCAGCGCGGGGATCTTCTCCGGGATCTGCTTGAGCGACTCGAAGGTCAACACGACGATGTTGCCCATGCCCTTGGCGGTCAACTCGGCACCGCGAACCGGGCCGACCGTGGTCGTCGGGATCTGCGCCGCGACGCCCAGCAGGCCGACGCGCTCGAGGTCGTCGGGCTTCAGGTCGGTGATCTTCTTGTTGGGATCGACGTCGCTCTTGACCATCTCGATCGTGGGAATGTGCACCTTGATGCTGTGGTTCTGGCCGGCCCGCACGTACGTGATCGTGGCGTCCTTGTCGGCAAGCCCGCGGACCACCTTGCGCATCTCGCCGTAGTTCGGGATCGGCTGCCCGTTGATCGCCGTGATCACGTCGCCGGCCTTGAGGCCGGCCTGCGAGGCGGCGCTCGCCGGGTCCTTGCCGGGCTTGCACTGGACCGGCTGCTTGGTCTGCGGGTCGACCTTGAAGTCGATGACGCAGGCGGAGACGCTGCCGATGGTGGCCGGCGCACTGTTGACCTTGGTGTCGTCGGGCACGCCGATGAACACGAACAGGATCCACAGCGTGACGAACGCGAGGATGAAGTGGGTCACCGAGCCGGCCGCCATCACGACCGTCCGCTTCCAGACCGGGAAGCGCCACATCGCCCGCTTCTCGTCACCCGGCTCGACGTCGTCGTCCTGGGGTGTCATCCCGACGATCTTCACGAAACCGCCGAGCGGGAGCGCCTTGACGCCGTACTCCGTCTCGCCGCGCCGGAAGGACCAGAGGGTCGGACCGAAGCCCACGAAGTACCGGGTGACCTTCATGCCGAACGCCTTGGCCGTGCCCATGTGACCGGCTTCGTGCAGGCATACCGAGATCAAGATGCCGAGTGCGAAGACAACGATCCCGAATACCAGCGCCATCAGGCTCCTTCCGCCGCCACGATGAGTTCGCGTGCGTGTGCGCGCGCCCACGACTCCGCGGCGAGCACGTCTTCGACGTTACCTGGTTCGGCGAAATCCGGAGCATCGGCCAGTGTCCGCTCGACCGTTTCGACGATCGCGAGGAACGGCAACCGATGCGCTACGAATGCGGCCACACACTCTTCGTTGGCCGCGTTGTAGATCGCCGGACGGCAGCGGCCGGCCCGGCCGGCCGCCTTGGCCAGCGCAACGGCCGGAAATGCCGATCCGTCGAGGGGACGCAGCTCCCACGTATGCGCCTGGGTCCAGTCGACTGCCGGTCCGGCCGCGGGCACCCGGTCGGGCCAGCCGAGGGCGAGCGCGATCGGCAGTCGCATGTCGGGCGGACTGCACTGGGCGAGCGTCGATCCGTCGGTGAACTCGACCATCGAATGGATCACCGAGGACGGGTGGACCATGACCTCGATCCGGTCGTACCCGACGCCGAACAGCTCGTGCGCCTCGATCACCTCAAGGCCCTTGTTGACCAGCGTGGCGCTGTTGATCGTGACAACCGGGCCCATGTTCCAGGTCGGGTGGGCCAACGCCTGCTCGGGAGTGACGTCGACCAGCTCCTCGCGGCGCCGGCCGCGGAACGCGCCGCCGCTCGCGGTCAGCACCAGCCGGGACACCTCGTCGGCGCGCCCGGCCCGCAGGCACTGGGCCAGCGCCGAGTGCTCCGAGTCGACCGGGACGATCTGCCCCGGCCGCGACACCGCGGCCTTGACCAGGGGACCGCCGGCGACGAGGGACTCCTTGTTGGCAAGCGCGAGGGTACGGCCGGAGCGCAGCGCGGCGAGCGTCGGCGCGAGGCCGAGCGAGCCCACGACGCCGTTGAGGACCACGTCGCACGGCCTTTCCGCGAGCTCGGTCATCGCGTCCGGCCCGGCCAGGATCTTGGGGATGCGGAATCCACCGGTCGGGTATCCCCGCTTGCTGGCCTCGGCGTAGAACGCGAGCTGGAGATCCTGCACGACGCTCGATCGGGCCACACCGACGACCTCGACGCCCAGCTCAAGGGCCTGGGTCGCCAGCTCGGCCACGTTGCCGCCACCGGCGCCGACGCCCACCACGCGGAACCGGTCCGGGTTGCGTCGCACGATGTCGACCGCCTGGGTACCGATGGAGCCCGTCGAACCGAGCAGCACCACGTCGCGGGGAGTCACCCGGTCATTCTCCCCGATCGGGCACCGGCGGGCGCAGCGGCCGCCCGGCGTCGGGGCTGACGCGACCGACCTTGGCCCGGATCTGCTCGGCCTGCTCCGGAGTCAGCTCAGATATCGGCAGCTGGACCAGGCCCGCGCCACGGCCCCGAAGGATCAGGAACCGCTTCGTGGCCTGGACCTGGTTGAACGCCTCCCAGCCGAACCAACGCGACGCCTTTTCGTGGGCGATCGTCACACCGGCGTCGTCGAGCCGATACCGGGCGGGGCTGAAGACCCACGACGGCATGCCGGCCACCGCCGAACGGACCATCCGGGCGGCGAGGTACAACAGCAGCACAGCGGCCCATGCGCTGAGGAAGCCGCCGAGGGTGGCGCGTCCGTCGCCAGCGGCGAAGCTGAACCCGGCGCCCAGGCCCGCCCCGACGCCGGCCATGACGAACAGCCGTCGCCACGGTCGGTACGCCAGCGCCGCCGCCTGACGGAGTTGCCGCTCGTCGGCGCGCTGCTCGAACTCGATATGCACGTCGACCTCCCGCTACGCCGGAACCAGGCCACGGCTCGCGAGCAGGCCGCTGACCTCGGCGCGCTGGGCGTCGGTCAGCGGCTGCTTCGGCACGTACAGGGCGAGCGACCGGCTCAGGTAGAGGATCCACATATCGGGGCGGTCGGCCACCCGCTCGAACGCCGGCCAGTCGTGCTCGGACCGGACGTGCGTGTAGGTCTGCCGCACGCCGGTGTCGCTGATCTCCAGCACGCCCGGCTCGGACCGCAGGTACTTCGGCAGCCCGCGCATGCCGTAGCGAATCAGCACCAGCGGAATCGCGATCACATATCCGCCGAGGATGATCGCGACCACACCGAGCCCGATGTCGACGGGCCGGCGGTTCAGCATGACGAGCAGGCCCAGGAGGATCAGGAACCCGCCGAGGATCCGGATCAGCCGCAGCCGGGCCCGACCGATGCGCCGCAGCGCGACAGGCAGCCACGGACTGCCGGCCGGTATGTCGATGCGCACGTACATAAGAACCCTCCCCGTTGTCGTGCGCACGTGATCCTAAGGGCGCCCGCGGCTGGCCCGCCACCCGCCCAAGTCGACGTTGGTCGATTCAGTCCCGTCTGGCGCACTCCAAAGGGGACTGGATCGACCAACGTCGACTTGGGTCCGCGCTACCCGACGGACACCGGTTCACGGGCCGGCACCGGGCCGGCGAGCGAATCGGACTCGCGGATGCCGAACCGGGCGTACACCCGGCGCAGCGGACCCGGCGCCCACCAGTTCGCCCGGCCGAGCAGGCGCATCGTCGCCGGTACCAGCAGCGCACGGACCAGCGTCGCGTCCACGATCAGCGCGACGATCATGCCCAGCCCGATCATCTTGATGAACGTGATCCCGCCCGTCGCGAACCCGCCGATCACGACGATGAGCAGCAGCGCGGCCGAGGTGATGATCCGCCCGGTGCGCTGGAGGCCGGCGGAGACCGCGGTGACGTTGTCGCCGGTCCGGTCCCACTCCTCGCGTACCCGCGACAGCAGGAACACCTCGTAGTCGGTGGACAGTCCGAAGAGGATCGCCAGCATCAGGACGAGCTGGGTGGCCTCCAGGTACCCGGTCGGGGTGAAGCCGAGGAGGCCGGCCAGGTGACCGTCCTGGAACACCCAGACCACCGCGCCGAACGAGGCGCCGATCGACACCACGTTCATCGCGACCGCCTTGAGCGGCAGTACCACCGAACCGAACGCGAGGAACAGCAGCACGATCGTCATGCCGGCGACCAGCAGCGCCATCCAGGGCAGCCGGGTACGCAGGCTGTTCAGCAGGTCGTGCAGTTCCGCGGCGGAGCCTCCCACCAGTACCGTGGCGCCCTGCGGTACGGGCAGCGCGCGGATGTCGGTGACGATCCGCTGCCCGACCGGCGAGGCCTGGGTGCCGTCGTAGCGCACGGCGATCATCGAGGACTCCCCTTTGCTCGCGGTCACCGCAGCGCTCGTGACGCCCGGGAGTCGCGCGATCTGGCCAGCGAAGGCGGAAGCGTCCGCGCCGGTCACCAGTGCCCGCACCTGCTCCACCCCGCCGCCGGTGAAGTCGGCCGCGATCCGCTCCGAGACGACCCGGCTCTCGCTGCCCGGCGGGAGTACCCGCTCGTCGACGCCGCCGAACTGGGCGCGCACGAACGGCGAGGCGAGGAACGCGAGTACCCCGACGGTGGCCAGCACGACCGGCACCGGCCGGCGCATGACCGCGCGGGCCAGCCGCGCCCAGCCGGCACCGTCGGCGAGCCCCGCCCGGCCGGCACCGCCAGCAAGCCGCGCCCGACCAGCACTGTCGGCGAGCCCCGCCCGGCCGGCACCGCCAGCAAGCCGCGCCCGACCAGCACTGTCGGCGAGCCCCGCCCGGCCGGCACCGCCAGCAAGCCGCGTCCGACCGGCACTGTCGGCGAGCCCCGCCCGGCCGGAACCGTTGCGGGCCGACGCCGGCCGCCGGCGCCCCACCCGGAGCGCGTTGATCCGGTGGCCGAGCACCGCGAGGAGCGCGGGTAGGACGGTCAGCGCGGCGAGCATCGCGACGAGGACGGCCGCCATCCCGCCGAACCCCATCGACCGCAGGAACACCTGCGGGAACAGCAGGAGGCTCGCCAGCGCGAGCGACACGGTCAGCGCGGCGACCATGACGGTCCGGCCGGCGGTGGCGAGGGTACGCTCGACCGCCTCCCCCGGCTGGTACCCGCGGTCCAGCTCCTCGCGGTACCGGCTGACGATGAACAGCGCATAGTCGATGGCCATGCCGAGGCCGAGCAGCGTGATGATGTTCATCGCGAACACGGACACGTCTGTGGTGTACGTGAGCAGCCGGGTCGCGACGAACGCCCCCAGGATGGCGAGGCCACCGACCAGCAGCGGGGTGCTCGCCGCCACCACGCTGCCGAAGATGAGGACCAGCAGGATCAGGAGTATCGGCATCGAGTACCCCTCGGCCTTGCCGATGTCGCTGGCGACCCGCCCGCTCACGTCGGCCGAGATCGCGGTCGGGCCGCCGACCTGGGTACGCAGCCCGGGTGCGGCGAGCCGGTCGCGGATCGCGTCGAGATCGTCGGTGCTCTGGCTGGTCCGGAGCCGGATCGCGGCGTACGTCGCGTGCCGGTCCGTGGAGACCAGCGTCGGGCTCGAGGTGTCGTAGTACGAGACGACCTGGCTGACCTCGGGCCGCTGCCGGAGCGCGGTGAGCGTCCCGGTCACCGCGTCGCGGAAGCTGGCCTGGTCCACCGTGCGGTCGGCGGACGAGTACAGGACGAGCACGTCCACGTCCTGCCGGCCCAGTTCGGCGACGATGCGGCTGGCCGCCCGCGCCGACTCGCTGTGCGGGTCGTCGAACCCGCCGCCGCTGACCGCGCCGAACACACCGGTGCCCCACAGGCCCCCGACCAGCGCCACGGCGATCCCGGCCGCGATGACCAGCCATCTCGCCCGTACCACCGTGCGTCCCCACCATGCGAACATCGCGGCGTCCCCCTAGACTGTGTTGGACGATTACCGTAGTTAACGGTGTTAACTTTGTCAGTGCCGTTCGCTTCAGTCAAGAGGTGTTTAGTGACAACCGCTCCCAGCCGCCGGGAACGCCTGCGCACGGCCACGCTCACCGAGATCAAGGGCGTGGCGCGGCAGCTGCTGGTCAGCGAGGGCACGGGCGGCATCTCGCTGCGGGCCATCGCGCGCGAGATGGGCATGACGGCGCCGGCGCTGTACCGCTACTACCCCAACCTGGAGGAGCTGGTCAGCGAGCTGTGCGCGGACCTGTACAACGAGGCGTGCGACGCGATGGAGCAGGCCCGGGACGCCGCCTCACCGGCCGACGACCCCGGCGCCCGGCTGTTCGCGGTGTGCCGCGAGTTCCGGCGCTGGTCGGTCAACCATCCGGCGGAGTTCGGGCTGATGTTCGGCAGTCCGATCCCGGGCGTAGGGCCGGAGCAGGACGAAGCTTCCACGAAACACGAAGCCGGGGCCCGGTTCGCCGGCATCTTCCTCGGGCTGTTCGTCGAGATCTGGCAGCGGGCGCCGTTCGAGGCACCGGCCGACGACGAGCTGCCGCCCCGGCTGGTCGAGCAGCTCGCCGGGTACATCACGGCGACCGGGGCGACGCTGCCACCCGGGGCCGCACAGCTGTTCCTGTCCTGCTGGATCCGGCTGTACGGGCTGGTCGCCATGGAGGTCTTCGGCCACCTGCACTTCGCGCTCGAAGACGTCGAGCCGATGTTCGAGGCCGAGCTGGCCAGCGCCGCCCGGCTACTCGGGGTCGGCTCCCGCTAGCCCCTAGGCCACCCTCGGCTGCATCTGCCGGCCGCGCAACTCCACCGGATCGATGGCGAAGTCGAACGGCCGGCTCGTGGTGAACCGGGCACCGACCGACGCGACCGCGACCGGCTGGTACTGGCCGTCGACCAGCTCGTGCAGGGCGATCACCGGATCGTGACCACGGAAGTCGAGCCGCAGGTAGTGCCCGATCTTGCCGGCCGCGTACACCGGGGTCCGGTCGAGGCGTCTCGTCCGCCCGTGGTCGGCGAGCACCACCTCGGCCACCAGTAGCACCTCGTGCGCCCCGACGCAGCTGGTGTCCTCGCCGAGCCGGGTGGCCACGGTCAGGTCGGGGCACACCAGCTCATCGCCGACGATGACCTTGACCTGCGGATGTGTCCCGTACCCGGCCATCCGGGCCGCCCGCTTGAGCGCGATGCCGAACTCCAGCACCACGGTCTGGTGCCGGATCCCGTGCCGAGGCGACACGACGAGGCTGCCGTCTATCACCTCGATCGCCGCCGCCGGCGTCTCCGGCAGCTCCGCGAGTGCCCGCTGCGCCGTCCACCGGCCGTGATGCAGCACGAGGGTGGCGTCCATCTCCTCCGGTCCGGCGGGGAGCCGCTCCGGCACGATCGAAAAACCATCGTGTACCGGTGAGAGCGCGTCCGGCTCGACGACGGTCCCCTGCGCCACCCGCTCGTCCGGCGTTGGCGGCGGCGAAGCTGACGAGCAGGCCGGCTCGACGGCCGGCTCCACCGGCGACCGGGCCGGCTCGACGGTCGGCTCCACCGGCGGCCTGGCGGGCGGCACGGCGGTGGCGTGGATCCGCCCCCGGATCGCACCGGTCACCGCGGCCATCGCCGCCGCTCCGGCCACCCGCGCCGCCCGGCCGGCACCGTGTCCCTGATCGCCCCCCGAGTCGGTCGGCGGAGTCGTATCCACTGTCGGCTGCGCCATCACGCCACCCCCTATGCGGGGAAAAGTTACGGCGCCGACGCGCCCGACGACACACAGTTAGTGCGACACTGCCCGGCTCTGTCCGTTTAGCGGTCCAGCAGCTCCATTGGGTCGATCCGGAAAGTGAACGCTCCCGTCAGGTCGCCTCGGCCGGAGTGGGCTCGTCGGCCCGCCGCGCCCGGATCTCGTGCCCGGCGCTGGTCAGACACTTCCCGCTGGCCAGGTCGTACCGCCAGCCGTGCAGCTGGCAGGTCAGCACGCCATCGTCGATCTTCCCGAAGCGGGTCAGGTCGGCCTTGAGGTGCGGGCAGCGCCGCTGCACCCGCCAGTCGTCGAGGGTGATGTCCTCGGCGTCGGTGCTGCGCTGGTGCTCGTCGTACCAGCCCTCCGCGTACTGGAGGCGCTCCTCGGACAGGCACTTGAAGAACGCGTAGATGTACTCGTTGTACTGCCCGATCCGCGCCGCCGAGAACCGGCAGGACAGGAACAGCGAGTTGACCCAGTCACCTTCGTCGATGTAGAGCAGGTGCTCGACCAGCGCCCGCTCGGTGCGGAACCGGTACCGGACCTTCTCGTCGGCGTACGGCCGGACCTCCTTGCCCAGGAAGTCGACCACGATCGACTCGACCGAGTCGTCCGGCCGGACCAGGTCGAAGCGGACCGGCCCGCCGACCCCCTTGGCCATGTAGATCGACTCTTCCAGCAACGGCTCGATCCGCCTTTTCATCCCGGCCAGGACGTCGACCTCGGGATGGTGCCAGGTCGCCTTCTCCGCGTCGATGACCGGCTGCTTGCGCGCCTTCATCTCGGCCAGGTACGCCGGCTTCGAGTCGAAGAACTCCCGCACGTCGGGCACCGGCTGGGTGACCCGGCAGTCGTCGGCGGTCAGCTCGGCGACCGTGCCAGGCAGCAGGATCACCTCGTTGTCGCGGCCCAGCTCGCGGTACCGGTCGGCGAACCACTGCTGGTCGGGGAAGATGTTGCCCTCGTCCCCGAAGATGTCGTTGAACTGCCACAGCTCGTCGTCGAGGAAGCAGGGCGGCCCGGCGATCGGGAACACCCACGAGCCCTTCAGGTCGTCGATGTACCGGACCGTGCGGTCGAGCTGCCGGTCGCGCTTCTGCTTGCCGAAAGCGCGCTTGGCCGCCTCCGGAAGTTCATAGACCATCGGGTACCAGATCGCGCCGCTGAACTGGAGCAGGTGGGCGTGCACGTGGCCCAGCTCGGCGAACCTGGACAGGTCGGCCGGCCGGGCGTCGTTCTGGTTGAGCAGGCGGACCCCGTCGTACTCCACCCACAGCGAGGAGTCGCCGATCGGCCCGTCGGTGGGCGAGGTCAACGCCTGGATCATGACCTTGAGCCCGCCGTCCAGCTCGTGGACCTCGTCGGAGACCGTCTTCAGGAACCGGGTGAACCCCAGCTCGCGCAGCTCGTCCTCGAGCTGGCTGGTCGGGTACTCCGGCAGCAGGACGGTCGCCTGCTTCGAGATGAACCTCGACAGGTGCGCGGCGTCGAAATGGTCCCGGTGCAGGTGCGACACGTACAGGTAGTCGCAGTCGCCCAGCGCCTCCCAGTCGAGCAGCGAGTTGTCCGGGAACGGGAACCACGACGCGAAGTAGGCCGGGTTGACCCACGGATCGCACAGGATGCTGCCCGCCGGGGTGTCGATCCGCACGCTCGCGTGGCCGGTACCCGTCAGTCGCACCGCACGTTCCTCCCACTCGTCACGTCCGCCCCGACGGTACCCGAGAGGGCCGACCCGAACCGAAGCGCCCGGCCATGCCAAACTGATCGCGTACCGACGAGTGGAAGGACCCGCACCGTGGCTGGAGACGAGCCGGTTACCTCTCCCGACCAGCACAAGCCGGTCAACCCCCGTAAGGCGCGCGTCGCCGCGGTCGTGGCGGTCGTCATCCTCCTGCTCATGACCTTCGGCAACCACAAGGGCCGCATCGAGGACCTCTGGCTTCTCGCGCTCGCCGGCTTGATCGTCCTCATGATCATCGGCGACTGGGTCCTACGCCGGAACGGCCTGCGGGACTAACGTTTCTGGCCCGGCGGCGGCACCTTGTCCGCCGGCAGCACCCAGCCGACCTGCCCGTACATCCGGACCTCCCAGCCGCCGGGTGCGTACTCCCGGCAGACCCGCTCCGGCCCGGCGCAGACGATGGCGTCCACCTTCTGGCCGGGCGGCACCGTGTGCTTGGGCAGCAGGGACTGCATCGCGACCAGCTCCCGCCCCCGGAACTGCAACCACCACGGGTACTCCCAGGTGTCGTTGCCTTGGACGATCCCGATCCGCCGGGCACCGGAGGCGCGCACCACGGCGCCCACCTCGGCATACCCGTCCGCCCACGCCGGTCGCATGATGAACCGGGCGTGCCAGCGGTCGAGTACGAGGACCGAGTCCGAGCCGACGAGGCGGCGCGGCCACCCGTAGAGCACCGAGAGCCCACCGGCCACGCCGCCGGCCACCAGCAGCACCGTGAGGGCACCGGCCAGCACCGGACGCGCCGCCTTCACCGCGCTACCGGCCCGCACCGTGGCCAGAGCGCTGGTCAGCAGGAGCCCCGCGACCGGCGCCGCCAGCACCACCAGGTAGAGGAACAGCCGGTTGCCCCACGGCTGCCACTTCACCGTCGCGGAATGCAGGATCAGCCCGGTCAGGATCACCAGGGCGTACGCCCGCCGCCGGCCCGTAGCGAGCAGACCGGCGACCGCTCCGGCCACCATGAGCAGCGCCTGGATCGGGTACGCCGCCTTGTCCTCGGACGGGTACCAGGCGCGGGTCGGGTACGTGGTGTTGTCGAACGTGATCTTCGGGTCGGACGGGTTCACGCCGAGCGAGTGGGACAGCGCCTCGACCCGGCCGGCGGTCCAGTCGCTCACCGCCGGTACCGGCGTGTCGAACAGCGTCTGCACCTGCCGGGCGCTGTTGACCAGCAGCGCCGCCGGGTCGTGGCGCTGCATGGTGATCGAGCCGGTCACGTAGGAGGCCCCGAGGGGGTTGCCGAACTCGCTGTACATCCGCCACAGGTACGGCCCGGTGAGCGCCCCGGCCAGGCCGAGGATGACGACCGTGGACGCCAGTACCGCGGCGGTGGCCCGGACCGGCCGGTGGGTCGCCACCCCGCGGCGCAGCCCGGCCAGTCCCCACCAGAGCAGCAGTGGCGCGGCCACGAACAGGCCGGTCTGCTTGGTCACCGCGATCAGCCCGGTCGCGAGGCCCAGCAGCACGACCGTCCCGGGTCCGCGGATCGGCCCGGACAGCGCCTCGGCGAGCTTCGACCGGCCGCCGACCGCGTCGAGCGCCAGTGTGGCCAGGCACGCCACCCAGCAGGCCACCACCAGGTCGGTCTGGGTGCTGCTCGATTCGAGAACCACCGCGGGGGTACTGGCCAGCACGAACGCGGCCAAAAGCTGGGCCCGCCGGCCACCGCCGAGTTGCATGGTCAGCCGGGTCACCGCGAGCAGCGCGACCACCCCGGCCGACCACTGCACCAGCCCGTACAGCAGGTCACCGCCGGTCAGCAGGCGCAGGTGTACCAGCAGGTACTCGGCGCCCGGCGCGTACGTGGCCTGCCGGTGGATCCGGACCGGGTAGAACGACAGGTCGTGCTGCTGTACCCAGTGCTCCACCTTGGGCAGGTGGTAGGTCTGCGAGTCGTACGTGTTGGGCGGCGAGACGATCGCCAGGATCAGCTCGCCGAGCAGCAGGCCGGCGATGGTCAGGGCGACCACGCGTTCGCCCCGGCGGAGCGCATGCCACCGCTCGGTCAGCGGCCGGCGCGGCTCGCCACCGCCCGGCGCGTCCCGGCGGCGCCGCCAGACCGCGGCGAGCGCGGCGACGCACAGCGCCACCAGCCAGACGATCGCCACGCCGGCCGTGGTCAGCCGGTGCAGGGCGGACAGCAGTTCCACGCCGAGCACGGCGTACCCGCCGAGCGCGAGTGCCGTGCGCGCGACCGTCAGCCGCCCCGGCGCAGCGACCGGCGACGCTGGTCGCAACGCGTACGCGAGGAGTGGGGCGGTGCTGGCCGGCAGGAGGATCAGTGGGAAGAGGGGTGGATTCACCGATCAGCGCCGACGCGTCAAAATGTCGCGTACCTCCTTGAGCGCGGCGTCCACCTCGGCCTCGAAGTAGCCGCCCGGAACCAGGCTGAACTGCGCGGGATCCAACTCGGCCTCGGTCACCGAGACGTTCGACCGCCCCGACATCGCGTCGACGATCGCCTCGAACAGCCGGTCGACCTGCACCCGGTCGTACCCGCTGCCGAAGCGCCGCAGCTGGAACGTGCGCCGCAGCTGGTCGATCCGGATCGCCTCGGGCGGCATGGCCGGACCGGGTGGGCCGGACGTGCGGTAGCCCCCGGTGTCGAAGCCACCGTCCGGCATGCGGATCTCGGTCGTCATGTCGCTCTTGCCGTGCCGCCCCGGCTCGAAGCCCTGGTCGAAGCCCTGGTCGAAACCCGGATCGCCGCCGAACCGGGTCGGCTCGTCGTACCGGTCGTACCCGCCCTGCGGCGGCCCGGACGGAACGGGTGAGACCGGCCGCGGCGGCATCTGCGGGGGTGGCCCCATCGGCGGGGTCATCGGCGGCGGCGCGACCGGCGGCATCATCCGGTCGTCACGCATCGGCGGCCGGTCATCGCGCATCGGCGGCCGGTCGTCGCGCATCGGCGGCCGGTCGTCGCGGATCAGGGGTGGCCGGTCGTCGCGGATCAGGGGTGGCCGGTCGTCACGCATCGGTGGGGGCCCCATGCGGTCAGGCGGCCCCATCCGGTCCGGTGGACCCATCCGCTCCGGCGGCGGTGGCATCCGCTGCTCCCGCCCGTAGGGCGCGGTGCGCTCCTCCAGGTCGGCGAGCTGCCGCTCGACCCGGTCGAGATGCAGGTCGACCTGCCATTCGTCGTATCCGCCGAACCGCACGCGGAACACGACGTCGTGGACCTCCTGGGCGCTGACCGGGGCGTCACCCGGTGACTCGCCGGCGAGAGTCGCCTCGACCCGGTCGAGGAAGGCGTCGACCTCGTCGACCTTGTACCCACGGCGCAGCGCCCGACGCCGGAACCGCTGACCCTGACTCGTCACCGTGTCTCCTCGTTCGCTTCGCTCCGCCGCCCCAAGCTCACTGTGCCACCTCCGAAGCCGCCAGCTGTCCGCAGGCTCCGTCGATTTCCCGACCGCGGGTGTCACGAACCGTCGTCGGAACCCCCACGGCCCGGAGCCGCCGGACGAACTCCCGCTCGACCGGCTTCGGGCTCGCGTCCCACCTACTGCCCGGTGTGGGGTTGAGCGGAATGAGATTGACATGTGCGAGCCGGCCGGACAATAGGCGCCCCAGAAGATCCGCCCGCCAAGGCTGGTCGTTGACGTCTCTGATCATGGCGTACTCGATCGAGACCCGCCGCCCGGTCTTCCCGGCGTACTCCCAGGCGGCGTCCAGTACCTCGGCCACCGGCCAGCGCTGGTTGACCGGAACGAGCTCGTCACGCAGCTCGTCGTCGGGGGCGTGCAGGGAGACCGCGAGCGTCACGGCGAGACCCTCCGCGGTCAGCTGCCGCATGGCCGGCACCAGCCCTACCGTGGAGACGGTGACGTGCCGCTGGGAGAGGCCGAGCCCGGCGGGCGCGGGGTCGGTCAGCCGGCGCACCGCGCCGATCAACCGCGGGTAGTTGGCCAGCGGCTCGCCCATGCCCATGAACACCACATGGGACAGCCGGGCGGGCGAGCCGGGCACCGCGCCGCTGGCCGCCACCGCGGCGAGCGAGACCACCTGGTCGACGATCTCCGCCGTGGACAGGTTGCGGGTCAGCCCGGCCTGGCCGGTGGCGCAGAACGGGCAGGCCATGCCGCAGCCGGCCTGGCTGGAGACGCAGGCGGTGACCCGATCCTGGTACCCCATCAGCACGCTCTCCACGAGCGAACCGTCGTGCAGCCGCCACAGGGTCTTGCGGGTGGCGCCGGCATCGCAGGCGAACTCGCGCACCGGCGTCAACAGCCGGGGCAGCAGCGCCCCGGCGAGCCGGTCGCGGCTGGCCGCCGGCAGGTCGGTCATCGCGGCGGGGTCCCGCACGAGCCGGCCGAAGTAGTGCGCCGACAACTGCCCGGCCCGGAACTCCCGCTCCCCCAACTTGGCGACAGCCGCCCGGCGGCCGGCGGGGTCAAGATCGGCGAGATGGCCCGGAGGCATGCTGGCGCGCCGCTGCTGCGGTGCTGTGACCTGCGGCAACGCGCCTTCGAGAATGGGGAGGGCAGTCATGACCTCTCCAGTGTTTCATGCCGCGCCGAGCAACGGGCTCTGGTCATGTCGGCACCGGCGCGACGAGGACCAGCACGGCGTACGCCACCGGCACCGCGAACAGGACCGAGTCCAGCCGGTCCATCAGCCCGCCGTGCCCGGGCAGCAGGTTGCTCATGTCCTTGATGCCAAGATCACGCTTGAGCAACGACTCCGCCAGGTCGCCGAGGACGCTCGCCGCCGACACGGTCAGCCCGAACAGCGCGCCGTACCACGGCGCCACGTCGAACATCAGGTACAGCAGCAGGGCACCGCCCGCCGCGGTCGCGACCAGCGACCCGACGAAGCCCTCCCAGGACTTCTTCGGGCTCACCGACGGCGCCATCGGGTGCTTGCCGAGAAAGACGCCGGCGATGTACCCGCCGGTGTCGGAGAGCACCACCCCGGCGAGGGCGGCCACCACCCGCAGGGCGCCGTCCTCCGGCCGGGCCAGGAGCACCGCGAAGCCCCCGAGGAACGGCACGTACACGGCGATGAGAATGGCGGCGGCGACATCGCGCTGATAGCCGGACGGGCCTTCGGCCAGCCGCCACACCAGCGCGGCGACGGCGGTGGCGACCAACCCGAGGGTGAGCGCCTCGGCGCCGCCGTACCAGGCCAGCGCGACCATCGCCGTGCCGCCCGCCGCCAGCGGCACCAGCGGCGGTTTGGCGCCACTCGGGTGTACCGCCCGGACCATCTCCCAGACGCCGATCCAGACCGCGGCGATCACCACGACGAGGAACGCCGGCCGCCAGACGAACAGCGACGCCAGGACGATCGCGCCGAGCGTGACGCCGACGCCGATCGCCGCCGGCAGGTTGCGTCCGGCGCGGCTGGCGGCCCTGGCTGGCGCTGCTGGCCCTGCCTGCTCCGCCGGCTCGGCGGTTTCCTCCGGTGCCGGGGCAGGCCCGACCGGGTCGGGGCCGGTGTCCGTCACCGCCGCGAACTGCGCGGTCGGGGCCTGGTCGGCCCAGTCCGCGCCGGGATCCACGGCCCAGCTCGGACGCCCCGGGGCGGACCACTGGTCGACCACCGGGGCCGCCGGCTCGGTGGCCCAGCCGTTCGGTTGATCGGCTGGCACGACCGGCTCGCCGGCGGGCGGAACAGTCTCCGGGTCCTCCCAACGCTGATCCCGGCGCCGGACCGGCCCGCGCCGCCGGGCCGGGCGCGGACGGGTACCGTCGGCGGCGTCGACCCCGGGTGCCCGGTTGCGCTCACGCGGGCTCCGGTCGAACTCCAGCTGGAAGTCGTCGAAGCCGACGCCCCCCTGGTACGCGTCGGGCGCGGCATCGAAGTGCCGCGCCCGCTGCCGGCCGGGGTACGGGTCGTCGTGGCCGTGATCGGATGGCTCAGGCCAGCCCGGTGAGTCGGGATATGACATCAGACCTCGAGCAACTCGACTTCCTTGTGCTTGACGAGCTCGTCGACGTTCGCCACGTACCGGTGGGTGAGGTCTTCCAGCTCCTTCTCCGCCCGGCGCACCTCGTCTTCGCCCGCCTCGCCGTCCTTGATCAGGCGTTCGAGCTCTTCCTTGGCCTTGCGCCGGATGTTGCGGATGGCGACCTTGGCCTCTTCGCCCTTGTGTCGCGCCACTTTGATCATGTCGCGCCGGCGCTCCTCGGTCATCTGCGGCAGGATGATCCGGATCTGGGTTCCCTCATTGTTGGGGTTGACACCGAGATCCGAGTCGCGGATCGCCTTTTCCATGGCGTGCAGCTGCGAGTTGTCATATGGCTTGATGAGCGCCATCCGGGGCTCCGGGGTGGCGATCGAGGCCATCTGCGGCAGCGGGGTCGGCGTGCCGTAGTAGTCGATCATCACCTTGGCGAACATGGCCGCGGTCGCCCGACCGGTCCGGATCGTCGCGAACTCCTCCTTGGCGAAAATGATCGCCCGGTCCATCTTCTCCTCGGCCTCGAAGAGTGTCTCGTCGATCACGGTACTCCGTCGCCTCCTTATTCCTGTGGGCCGCCGTTGCCGTTGCCACCTGGCCTCACGCCGCCGTGATGAGTGTTCCGATCCTCTCACCGATGACGGCCCGAATGATGGTGTCCGCACCCTCGGCCCCGAACACGAGCATGGGCAGCCGGTTGTCCATGCACAAGCTGAAGGCGGCCGCGTCCACCACCCGCAGCCCGCGCCGCAGCGCCTCCTCGAAGGTCACCGTGTCGAGCTTGATCGCCGTGGGGTCGGTGCGGGGATCGGCGGTGTAAACCCCGTCGACCCCGTTCTTGCTCATCAGTACCGCGTCGGCGTGGATCTCCAGCGCGCGCTGCGCGGCCACCGTGTCGGTGGAGAAGAACGGCATGCCGGCCCCGGCGCCGAAGATCACGACCCGGCCTTTCTCCAGGTGCCGGATCGCGCGACGGGGAATGTACGGCTCGGCCACCTGGGCCATGTGGATCGCCGTCTGTACCCGCGTCTCGATGCCTTCCTTCTCCAGGAAGTCCTGCAGCGCCAGGCAGTTCATCACGGTGCCGAGCATGCCCATGTAGTCGGCACGGGCCCGGTCCATGCCGAGTCGTTGCAACTCAGCACCCCGGAAGAAGTTACCGCCGCCGATCACGACCGCGACCTGGACGCCCTTGCGCACCGCCGTGGCGATCTGGACCGCGATCGCCGAGACGACGTTGGGGTCGACCCCGACCGCCCCGCCACCGAACACCTCGCCGGACAGCTTGAGTACCACCCTGCGGGCGCGTCCCTGCTCATCCCCGGGGTACATCGGTATGGCCAACTCCGCGGTGTTCGTCATCGGGCGCCTCTTTCGTGTAGTCCATTGTGCGGCGTACTGCGCGGGCGAGCGCCCCTGGCTACGGCAAGGGGGCCCCGGCGATCCTGCATGGACACCGGCGACCCCCTCGCTCCGTCTGTCTGTGCCAGCCTCAGGCCTGGCCCACCTCGAAGCGCACGAACCGCGTCACGGTGATGCCGGCCTCGTCGAGGACCTGGCGTACGGTCTTCTTCTGGTCGGTCACCGAAGGCTGCTCGACCAGCACGAAGTCCTTGAAAAACGCGTTGACCCGACCGTCGACGATCTTCGGCAGGGCCTGCTCGGGCTTGCCCTCCTCGCGGGCGGTCTGCTCGGCGATGCGCCGCTCGGACTCGACCACGTCGGCCGGCACCTCGTCGCGGGTCAGGTACTTCGGCCGCATCGCGGCGATCTGCATGGCCACGCCCCGCGCGTCGTCGATGCCCGCCTCGTCACCCTTGCCGGTGAACTGGACGGCGACGCCGACCTGCGGCGGCAGGTCCGGGCTCTTGCGGTGCAGGTACACGGCGATCTCGCCGTCGAGCACCGCGAACCGGTTGAGCACTAGCTTCTCGCCGATCTTGGCGGACTCGGCCTCGACGGTCTCCCCGACGGTACGGCCGTCCTCCAGCTTGGAGTTGAGCAGTGCGTCGAGGTCGGCCGGCCGGGTCGCGTCGACGTGCCGGACCAGCCGGTCGGCGAGCGCGACGAAGTCGGAGTTCTTGGCCACGAAGTCGGTCTCGGAGTTGAGCTCGAGCAGCGCCGTCCCGGTGTGGGCGACGAGGCCCTGCGCCGCCGTGCGGCCGGCCCGCTTGCCGACGTCCTTGGCGCCCTTGATCCGCAGGATCTCGACGGCCTTGTCGAAATCGCCCTCGGACTCCTGGAGCGCCTTCTTGCTGTCCATCATGCCGGCGCCGGTGAGGTCGCGGAGCCGCTTGACGTCCGCGGCAGTGAAGTCTGACATGACTCTCTCTCGGTTGGTGTGCGTGTAGCTGTAGGGCGGCGGTCGGATGTCACCGGCGCGGCGCGCACCGGCCACCGGGCGGTGCGCGCCGAGCGGTGGTCAGGCCTGGGCGGGCTCGGCGGCCGGCTCGGTCGCGACCGCGGCTTCCGCGTCGGAGCGCTGGAGCAGCTCGCGCTCCCACTCAGGCAGCGGCTCGTCGGTGCCGACCGCACCCGGCTCCGGCTTCTCGTCGGCCCGCCGGGACTTGCCGGAGCGCGAGATCAGGCCGTCGGCGACGGCGTCGGCGACCACCCGGGTGAGTAGGGCGGCCGAGCGGATCGCGTCGTCGTTGCCCGGGATCGGGAAGTCGACCTCGTCCGGGTCGCAGTTGGTGTCGAGCACGGCGATCACCGGAATGCCCAGCTTGCGGGCCTCGTCGACAGCGATGTGCTCCTTCTTGGTGTCGACGATCCAGACCGCGGCCGGCACCTTCTGCATGTCCCGGAGGCCACCCAGGGTGCGGGTCAGCTTGGTCTTCTCCCGGGACAGCTGGAGGGTCTCCTTCTTGGTGAAGCCCTGTGACTGCCCGGTCTGCTCGATCGACTCCAGCTCCTTCATCCGCTGCAGCCGCTTGTACACCGTCTGGAAGTTGGTGAGCATGCCACCCAGCCAGCGGTGGTTGACATACGGCATGCCGACCCGCGCCGCCTGCTCGGCGATCGCCTCCTGGGCCTGCTTCTTCGTGCCCACGAACAGCACGGAGCCGCCCTCGGCGACGGTGTTCTTGATGAAGTCGTAGGCCTTTTCGATGTAGTCGAGCGTCTGGCGCAGGTCGATGATGTAGATGCCGTTACGCTCGGTGAAGATGAACCGCTTCATCTTCGGGTTCCAGCGCCGGGTCTGGTGTCCAAAGTGGACGCCACTCTCCAGCAGTTGGCGCATGGTCACTACGGCCATGTCTGGGTGCTCCTCGGGGTAGCCCTGGTTGTCGCGGCGGGCCGGGTGGCTCGCCGCCCTGGCGCCCGGTCGCCGGCCGCGGCTCACCCGACGTCGGACGATCGTCGGGACCAGGGCGGCCGCCGCCTCGAACCGGTCTGTCGCGGCGAGCGACGCAACCATGAGGAGGGCGCGCGAGGTCGACCACATGTCGTGGTCGCCAGTGGTCGAGTGTACGCCCGGCCGTTGCCGGCTGCCCGCGAGCCCCGTCCCGCCGGGGCTTTCCTCGTCGATCTAGGACGAATGGTGCCCGCCTCGGGCGATTCGTCCCACCATTCGTCCTAGATCGACGAGGAGTCAGACAGCCAGGCCGGCGGCTACGAACAGGGTGAGTGCGATCGGCAGGTAGACCAGCGGGGCGCGCAACCAGGTGCGCCCGCCGGCACCCGGGGTCGCCGCCGCCCCACCGAGCAGCCCGTACAGCCCGAGGCCGAACATCGGCACACCCAACGCCAGGAACGCGCTCGCGATCGAGCCGCCGACCTGGACCGGATGGCCGAAGAACGCCGCCGCCAGCAGGCGCAGCGCGACCAGTTCCAGCACCAGGGTCACGGCGATCAGGGCGGCGGCGGTGCCCGGCCGGCGGGACCGGTACACGCCGTCGCCGAGCTGGCCCGGCCCACCGGACGGGCGGCGCAGCGCGGCCCGGTCGAGCTGCTCGGTGGCGTGCCGGACGGACTCGCCCTCGCCGGGCGCGCCCATCGGCGGCGCACCCATCGGCGGCGCACCGTCCGCGCCCAGGTGCGGCACGCTGGACGTGGGCGCCGAGTGGGCCGGGGCGGAGATCGGCTGGTCCGAGGGCACCAGGTGGGGCGGAAGCGGCGGCGCGGCGGGCATCGGCGGCATCGGCTCGCCAGAGCGGGGGCCGACCGGCGCCATCCGGCCGGTTTGCCCGATATCGCCCGGGTCGATCAGCGCCGCGTATCGGGATTCGCCCTCCGGCTGGTACCCGCCCCGGGGCTCGGGCACGTGGTAGTCGCCGTACCCCTGAGCGGGGTAACCGGGCGCCTGACCGTACTGCGCCTCCGGCTCCGGTTGCGCGGCGTAGCGGGGATCCGCACCGCGCCGCTCCCAGTCCGGGTCCGGGTACCCGCGCTCCTGCTGGTACCACTGGCCGTCCGGCTCGTCCGGGGAGTAGCTGCGATGGGAGTCCACGACTTCGCACCGTAGGGGACGTGAAGGGCGGCCCGCCAGAGCTGACGGGAGGATGCCACGATCGTCACCGTGGACGACACGAACGGGGTACCCGACGACCCGAATCGGCTCGTCCGCATGTTCCGGCACTTCGCCGAGCTTGAGTTCCGGGGCTCCTCGCCGGTGTACGAGCGGCTGGCACTCGCCCTGGCGGACGAGCCCGAGCTGGCCGCGCCGCTGCTGGCCGCGCCACCCGGGCAGCGGCGGGCGCTGCTGTACTTCGCGGCGGCCCAGTACCTGCTGCGCACCTCGGTGCCGGATCACCCGCTCCGCGCGTACCTGCTGAATCTGGGCGGAGAGCGCGCTCCCGACGGCGGTCTGTGGACCGCCTTCACCGACCTCGTCAGGAACCACGGCGGGGACCTCGCCCGCCTGTGCGCCACCCGCACCACGCAGACCAACGAGGCGCGCCGGTCGGCGCTGTTGCGACCCGGGTTCGGCCGGGCGGCGGCGCTGGCGGCGGGCCGGCCGGTGGCGCTGATCGAGCTGGGCACCAGTGCCGGCCTCCTGCTGCTGCCGGACCGCTTCGGGTACCTGTACACCAATGAAGGGCGAACCGAACGGCACGGCCGCACCGACGCGCCGGCCGCGTTGACGATGGAGTGCGCGGTTCGTGGCCCGGACTGGCCCGAGGTGGCGACCGACCTCGCTGTCGCGAGCCGGACCGGCATCGACCTCAACCCGATCGACCCGGCCGACGACGCCGCTGTCACCTGGCTGCGCAGCTGCGTCTGGCCGGAACACGCCGAGCGGCTGACCCGGTTGGACGCCGCGCTGGCCGAGGCCCGCGCGACCGGGGCGACGCTGATCGCCGGCGACCTGGTCGCGACGCTCCCGGCGGTGCTGGCGGACGTCGCCGCGGACGCGTCGCCGGTGGTGTTCACATCGAACGCGCTGACCTATCTGTCCCCGGACGGCTGGGCGGAACTGGTGGCGACGCTGGCGGCCACCGGGGCGCGGCGGGACCTCGTGGTCGTGCTCAACGAGGCGGCTGTCTGTGGCCTCCAGCTGTTCAGCGTCGGGGCGCCGCGCGGGCCGAAGGGCGAGGTCGCCCAGACGCTGACCGTGGTCGCCTGGCGGGACGGTACCCCGACGGTCGAGGCGCTGGCCCTGACCGCGCCGCACGGCTCGTGGTTGGAATGGCGTCCGGGGCAGCATCCGTACCGCCCGATTTCCTAGGCTGGTCGCATGGCTATCGATCCGCTCGTCGCCCGGATGCGTCCCTTCGGCACCACGATCTTCGCGGAGATGTCCGCGCTGGCTGTGCGGACCGGCTCGGTCAACCTGGGGCAGGGGTTTCCGGACACCGACGGGCCGGCGGAGATGCTGACGGCCGCGACCGGCGCGATCCGGGACGGGCGCAACCAGTACCCACCGGGTCCGGGCATCCCGGAGTTGCGGGCGGCGATCGCGGCGCACCAGTCGGCGTTCTGGGGCCTGGACTACGACCCGAACGGCGAGGTGCTGGTGACCGCCGGTGCCACCGAGGCGATCGCGGCGGCGATGCTAGCGCTGTGCGAGGCGGGCGACGAGGTGGTGTGCTTCGAGCCGTACTACGACTCGTACGCGGCCTCGATCACCCTCGCCGGGGCGGTGCGCCGCCCGGTGACGCTGCGGCCCGCGCACGGCGGCTACGAGTTCGACCCGGACGAGCTGCGGGCGGCGTTCGGTCCGCGTACCAAACTGGTGTTGCTGAATTCGCCGCACAACCCGACCGGCAAGGTGTTCACCCGCGAGGAACTGGAGCTGATCGCCGCGCTGTGCGTCGAGCACGACGTGATCGCGGTGACCGACGAGGTGTACGAGCACCTGATCTTCGACGGCACGCACATCCCGATCTCCGGGCTGCCCGGGATGCGCGAGCGGACCGTGCAGATCTCGTCGGCGGGAAAGACCTTTTCGTGTACCGGTTGGAAGGTCGGCTGGGCGTGCGGCCCGGCTCCGCTGGTGTCGGCGGTGCTGCGGGTCAAGCAGTTCCTCACCTATGTCAACGCCGGCCCGTTGCAGCCGGCCGTCGCGGTCGCGCTGTCGTTGCCGCTGTCGTACTACACCGGCCTGCGGGATTCGTTGCGGGACAAGCGGGACCGGCTGTGCGCCGGGCTGACCGACGCCGGCTTCGAGGTGTTGCGTCCGGCCGGGACGTACTTCGTGACCGCCGACATCACGGGCCTCGGCGGCACGGACGGCGTGGAGTTCTGCTGGTCGCTGCCGGAGCGGTGCGGCGTGGTGGCGGTGCCGACACAGGTGTTCTACGACGACGTGGCGGCCGGGCGGCACCTGATCCGGTTCGCGTTCTGCAAGCGCGACGAGGTGCTGGACGAGGCGGTCGCCCGCCTGCGGAAGCTGGCAGCATGATCGCCGGCAAGAAACCCGCGCCCGGGCCACGCTGATAGTGGGCCGGGACCGGCCCGGCGCCGAGCGCTACCGTTGGCCACCGAACACCGCAAGCGCCGGAATTTCCGCAACCCTCTCCTTGCTCAGGTGCTCCAGCATGATCCCGCTCGGTCGCCTCGGCGGTCCGCACTGGATTACCTCATCCGGCGTCACGATCACATCCACACTGAAGTCGTGAGAGGTCTCCGGCAGCTCGGCGTCGACAACCTGGAGCTGATGCACGGTCGTCACGATCACCGTTTCCGGCCGGATCAAACCGGCCTCGGTCAACAGCGCCACCTCGATGTCGGAGTATCCCGCGCCCTTGCCCACGCGTACGCCTTGGCGGTTGACGGCGACGCTGCCGCACACGACGACATCGACCAGCCGCATGTCCTCGGTCCCGATCGTCGGCGCGGCGGTCTTCGCACCGGCTCCGGTCGCGACCGTCTCGAACGACACCGTCAGCGCGGCTGGATCGAGTAGGTAGAACGGTTTTGGCGTCTCCAGCCGTGGTACGGCCATGTAGAGCAGCTTGCTTTCGCGTAGCGCGTGAAGCCGTACCGGCAACTGCGCCCGATCTGGGTTGGACTTGACGATCCGCGCCGCGCGCCATGCTTCCAACCCGGCGAGCCGATCGGCGGCCCGTTCGGCACCAAGGAAGTCCGGGATGTACCCGTGGACGCCTGGCGAAGCCGCACTTTCGCGCTCCAGCAGTGCCCAGAGCCATTCGCGTACTTGCCGCTTGGCCTGCTCGATGTCGTCCGTCATAGACCGCTACCCCTACGCCGCCGCCATCAGGGACAGTAGCCGGTCGTTGACTTCCTGAACCGCGGGTTGGGTACGCCACGGCTTCAGCTCGCGCGCAGCGGCGAAAACGACATTCAGGCCCCCACCGCCGCGACTGACCTCGACGACGTCTATCGCCTCGTGTAGGCGGGCCACGCCACTATCCACGTCGCGCTGTCGGATGCCGGCGAGCGCCAGGTTGCCGAGTGTGATCGCCGTTGACTTCTTCTGGTCCTTGACCATCTGGCGGGTGGCATCGAGTATCGGCTCGGCCTTGTCGGGACGATCGCGGAATAACCAGCAGGAACCCGTTAGCCGTCCGTGATCGCTGGGTACGAACAATGCGCCGGCAGGGTCATCTGGCGCGACGCGCGCGAAGTGTGTACTGGCCGCGTCCAGCGCTTCGTCACAACTCCGCCCGTCGCCGAGCATGGCGTGGGCTTCGCCGACGTGCAGCATGGCCAGGCCGGCAATGACATGGCTTTCGGCGTTGACCGCCAGCGCCGCCCGATGTGCGAGCGCTAGGCCATCAGGCGGACTGTGGACGCCGTACAGGGCAACGTAGCTCTTGCGTAGTTCGGCCAGTGCTTCGCCGGCCGCGTCGCGCCGGGCGCGGGCGGCGGCGATAGCTTGGTCGAAGAATTGGTTCGCGGCTTTGTGGTCACGGCGTTGGGAAGCGTCCCAGACAAGTTGGCCCATGAGGGTGGCCGATTCGACCTCCGCAGCCAGGAGTTCGCGGCGTACCAGGCTGCAAGCGTGTTCACGCAGAAAGATCGTCTGTCCGTAGACCTGGCCAGCTTCGCCCAGCAACAGTGTGGATGGGGTGTGGTCGTATCGCTCGTCGAGATATCGCAGTTGCTCGCGGAGGTAGGCCGCCGCCACGAGATCAACGCTGGCAGGGTTCCTGAGCACATAATCCAGCCGCTCGCGGGGCCGGACCGGGACTTCGCCGACGTCGGCCAGCAACGCCGCCAACGCCTCGACTGACACCTTGAGGGCATCGGCGAGCGTTCGCCGGTGCCAGGGTTGCGGCTCGGTGTCGGCACGCTCCCAACGCACCACCGTGGAGCGATCCACGCCGACGAGTCCGGCGAGCGCTTCCTGGCTTAGGCCAACGGCTCTACGGCGCTGCGCCAGGCGATGCCGTCTGCGGGACACGGCTGTTCCTTCCGGCGTTTTCTCGATCGCATTCGCTCCTATTCATACAGCTCACACCGTATAGCGCAACGGGTCTGCATCATTTCTGCGCCACTGCCGAAATGTTGATCCACCTTTCCCACCGGTTTGGATGGACACATGGCATCCGGGTGCATGTGAACGCGGAAACAGTCCATGCCGGTCCAGCGCTCCACGACAGCCCGCCCGTCTCGGTGCCGCACCGATCGTTGTCCATCCGACCACACCACAGCGATTGGCTGGGACGGATTCCGCCAGTCGCCCGGACGGGAGAAGTGACCGTGCTGCGTTTGCCGTACAACCCGAAGAATCCGCCCGAGGAACCACCGCCCGGCACGGACAGACTGTTGTGGACTGTCGCATTCGAATTGCGGGTGTCGCATCAGCCCGATCCCGCCGGCTACTGCCAGTCGCCCCAGTGCAGCGACCGACTCGTCATCTGGCCGTGCAGGTCGGTCACGCTCGCGGACGGCGGGCTGATGGGGGCAGTCGGGTGGTGGACCTCACCCCGACCGGGTGGCGTCCGGTGACAGCCACCCTGACGGAGTGGATCACAGCATCGGCGGAACTTGCCGGCCAGAACGGCTTCCAGGTACTCGTTACCGACGGACTAAAGATCACTTGTCCGCAGTGCGGAGGCGCGGTCACGCTTCCGCCGGACTCCTGGCGTACCGCACTCGCCGCCCGCCGGATCGGTCTGTTCACCTATCGCCATCGACTTGATCGGCACAACTTCCCGGAAACAGTGGCCATAGCGGCCCCCTGAGGCAACGGTTTCCGGGAAGTTGTGCCGATCTTGGATCGCGCCGGCATAGCAGATCAACCAGGCTCGCGCGACCCCGTCCACAGGCCACCCTCGCTGTCCACAGGCGACGGATCGGGGTTGTCCGGGGTCCTGCCGGCCGCTGATCGTCCTACGCATGACGCAGGCGAAGGACGCGGTCGGGGCGTACGGCGAACGGGTGGCCCTGGCCCATCTGGTCGAGCAGGGCATGGTGGTGCTCGACCGCAACTGGCGGTGCCGCACCGGCGAGATAGACCTGATCCTCCGGGACGGCCCGGATCTGGTCTTCTGTGAGGTGAAGACGCGCCGGACCAGCCAGTTCGGCACGCCGGCCGAGGCGGTCGACGAGTCGAAGGTACGGCGGCTGCGGCAACTGGCCGCGCAATGGCTGGCCGAGGCCGGGCTGCGGCCGGGCGGCGTCCGGTTCGACGTGGTCAGTGTGCTGCCCCAGCGTCGCGGCTCGGCCCGGGTCGAGCACATCCGCGGTGCGTTCTAGATGGGGTACGCAAAGGTCCACTCGGTCGCGCTCCTCGGCGTCACCGGCGAGGTCGTCGTGGTCGAGGCGCACCTGGCGACCGGCCTGCCCGGCCTGGTCGTGTCCGGCCTGCCCGACGCCGCGCTGGTCGAGTCGCGGGACAGAGTGCGCTCGGCCGTCGTGAACTCCGGCGAGCGGTGGCCGCAGGCCCGGATCACGGTCAACCTGCTGCCGGCCCACCTGCCGAAGCACGGATCGGGGTTCGACCTGCCGGTGGCCGTCGCCGTGCTCGCCGGCGCCGGCGTGCTGCCGGTCGATCTGCTGCGGCGCGCCGCGCTCCTCGGTGAGCTCGGCCTCGACGGCACGGTACGCCCGATCCGTGGCGTCCTGCCGGCCGTCCTCGCCGCTGCCCGGGCCGGCCTGGAACAGGTCGTGGTGCCGGTCGGCAACGCCGCCGAGGCGAGCCTGGTGCCGGGCGTGACGGTACGGGCCGCCGACTCGCTGCGGGAGCTGATCGAGTTCGCCCGGGACGGGGTACCGCTGCGGGCGCCGGATCCCGCGCCGGTGCCCGAGCAGCCACCGGGACCCGACCTCGCCGACGTGCTCGGTCAGGAACGCGGCCGCCGGGCCGTCGAGCTGGCCGCCGCCGGCGGGCACCATCTGGCCCTGTTCGGTCCGCCTGGCGCGGGCAAGACGATGCTCGCGCAGCGGCTGCCGACGATCCTGCCGCCACTCGACGACACGGCGGCACTCGAAGTCACCGCGGTCCATTCGATCGCCGGCACGCTGCCGGCCGGCGGCCCGCTGATCCGCCGGCCACCGTTCCAGGCGCCGCACCACACCGCGACGATGCCGGCATTGGTCGGCGGCGGGTCGGGCATCGCCCGGCCAGGCTCGGTCAGCCTGGCCCATCGGGGCGTGCTTTTCCTCGACGAAGCACCCGAATTCAATCGCCGGGTTCTCGACGCGCTGCGCCAGCCGCTCGAAGACGGCGAGGTACGGCTGCGCCGATCCGGCGGCGAGACCCACTATCCGGCGCGGGTACAGCTCGTGCTCGCGGCGAACCCGTGCCCCTGCGCCCGCCCGGAAGGCGACTACGACTGCGAGTGCAGCCGGCTGGTCAGGCGGCGCTACCTCGGCCGGCTGTCCGGGCCGCTGCTCGACCGGATCGACCTCCAGGTGACCCTGCTGCCGGTGGCCGCGTCGGCGCTGCTCGCCGACCGGTCCGGCGCGGAGCCGTCCGCGGCGGTGGCCGAGCGGGTGGCGAAGGCCCGGGCCGCGTCCGCGGCGCGCTGGGCGGATGCGGTCTGCAACGCGGAGGTGACCGGCAGGACGCTTCGCGACCGGCGCTGGCGGCTGCCGCGGACCGCCACCCGGGTACTGGCCGACGCGCTCGACCGGGGACAGCTCTCCGCCCGGGGCCACGACCGGGTACTGAAGACCGCCTGGTCGATCGCCGATCTGGACGGGCGGGACAGCCCGGACGCGGGTGACGTGACCGAAGCCCTTGAGCTGCGAAGGGGACTGCTGCTGTGACCGTCGACGACACCCGCCTCGCCCGGGTCGCGCTGGGCTGCCTCGCCGAGCCGGGCAACCGGGAGCTGGGCGTGCTGGTCCGCCGGGTCGGGCCGGTCGAGGGACTCGACCGGCTGGTGGCCGGCGCGGTCTCGGCGCGGCTGGCGGAAACCGCGAAGCTGCGACTGCGCGGGGGCATCGGCGAGCCCGGAGCGATCGGCGAGCCCGGCGGAACCGGCGAGTCCGGGGGGACCGGGCACTCCGGCGAGATCGACGCCCGGCAGCTGGCCGAGGCGCTGCTCGCCACCGCCGACCGGGCCGGCGCCCGCGCGGTGACCCCCGAAGACGACGATTGGCCGCACCAGCTGAACGACCTCGTCCACATCAGCCGGGCCGCCGACGGGCGCCAGACGGAACGCGACACCGATCCGCCGCACTGTCTCTGGGTGCGCGGTGACGCCGCCCTCGACGAAGCGTTCGAGCGGTCCGTGGCCATCGTCGGGGCGCGCGCCGCGAGCAGCTACGGCACCTACGTGGCGGCCGATCTGGCGCACAAGCTGGCCGACCTGGGCTGGACGGTCGTCTCCGGCGGCGCGTACGGGATCGACGCGGCCGCGCACCGGGCCGCCGTCGCCGCCGGTGGCCTCACCGCGGCGGTACTCGCGTGCGGCGTCGACCGGCCGTACCCGGTCGGCCACGCCAGCCTGTTCGACCGGATCGCCGAGACCGGGCTGCTGATCAGCGAGTGGCCGTTCGGCTCCGCGCCGTACCGGTTGCGTTTCCTGGTTCGCAACCGGGTGATCGCGGCGCTCACCCGGGGCACGGTCGTCGTGGAGGCCGCCGGCCGCAGCGGAGCCCGGCAGACGCTCGGCCGTGCCCGCGCGCTGGGCCGGTCGGCGATGGCGGTGCCGGGGCCGGTGACCAGCGCCATGTCCGTCGGCTGCCATGCCGAGCTGCGCGAAACCAACACCCGGCTGGTCAGCGACTACCGGGAGGTGCTCGAAGAGGTCGGGCGGATCGGCGACGACCTGGCTCCCAGACCGCACGGACCGGACCGTCCACATGACACACTCGACCCGCTGTCCCGGCAACTGCTCGATGCCGTACTGCCCCGTAAGCCGCGTACCGCCGAGCAGGTCGCCGCCGCGGCCGGGGTCAGCGGCCGGGACGCCCGGCGTACCCTGCCGCTGCTGGTCGCCGCTGGATTCGTGGTCGAGCACGAGGACGGGTACCGGCTGGCTAGGGTCAACCCATGAACGTGGATCGGGAGCGGGTCATCGCGTACCGGGTCGCCGCGCACGAGTTGGACCGGTCGGTGCGTGACCCGCTCGCGCTGGCCGTGCTCGACCTCGGGGTACAGGACACGCCGGCGGGTTCGGCCCGGCTCGCGCTCGCCGCGCGGACCGAGTCGCCGACCAGCACGGCCCCGGGTGACGACACCGCGATGGTGTGGTCGGTCCGCGGCGCCCCGCACCTGCACCGCCGAGCCGACCTGCCCCGGCTCGCGGCGGCGCTGTGGCCACTGAGCGATGCGGACGCGACGGCCCGGCTGCCGTACACGCCGATCAGGGCGGGCGCGCGGCTCGGTCTGGCCGCGTTCACGGCGGCGGCACAGGCCATGCACGAGGTGGTACGCGCGCCGATGGCCAAAGGTGACGTGAGCACCGCCGTGAGCGCCAAGGTGCCGGCGTCGCTGACGTACTGGTGCGAGCCGTGCGGCGCCCAGCACATCTCCGGCGGCCTCTTCCAGCAGGTCGGCCTGCCGGCGGGGGTACAGGTTCTGCCGACCGGGCCGGGCACGACGCTGGCCCCGCTCGACGGCTGGCCCGGCGTGCCCACGGAGTCGGCGGGGACGCCGGCCGTGGTGGCGGCCTACCTGCGGCTGCTCGGGCCGGCCACCAAGGCGGAGGTGGCCAAGTTCCTCGGCACCTCCGCCACGCACGCCCAGCGGGCCTGGCCGGACGACCTCGTCGAGGTACGCGTAGCCGGCCGCACCGGCTGGCTGCCGGCGGACCGGGTGGCGGCGCTACGCTCCGCGCCGCCGCCCCGCCTGGTCCGGCTGCTTCCCGGCACCGATCCGTACCTCCAGGCGCGCGACCGGGAGCTGCTGGTGCCGGACAAGGACCGGCGGGCGAAGCTGTGGCCGGCCGTCGGCAAACCGGGCGCGGTCCTGGTCGACGGCGAGATCGCCGGCACCTGGCGGGCACGGATGGCCGGAAAGTCCACATTGGACCTCACGGTGACCCCGTTCGAGCCACTTGACGCCCGGGTACGCGCCGACCTGGAAGCCGAGGCCGAGCACGTTGCCGCCGCCCGGGGTGCCCGGAGCGTCCGAGTAAGCGTGGACTAGGCCGCCCGCTTCAGGGCCGCGACCGTGTGCGCCCGCAGGAGCGCGAAGTCCACCCCGGCGTCGGCGAGGATCTTCGCCGCCACGCCGTCGCCTTCCCGGAGCAGCCCGAGCAAGATGTGCTCGGAGCCGATGAAGTTGTGGTGCAACGCGATCGCTTCGCGCAGCGACAGTTCGAGCACCTTCTTCGCCCGCGGCGCGAACGGTCCGCTCCGGGAGACCTCCTTGCGCCGCAGGAACCCACGCCGGGGCGCCGGCCGCGCGGCCCCGGGCGGTCGCAGCGCGCCGGGTCCGAAGAGTTCCTCCACCTTCGCGCGTACCGCGTCGAGGTCGATCCCGATCGCCTGCAACGCCTCGGCGTCCCCGTCGTCGAGCGCCGGCGGTGCCGGAGGGACGAACCGGTTGATGTCGGCGAGCACCCGCTCCCGGGTGACGCCGGCGTCGCGCAGCAGCACGGCCGTGCCGCCACTGCTCTCGTCGAGCATGGCGAGCAGAAAGTGCTCGGTGCCGACGCGCCCATGGTTGAGCTGCTGCGCCTCCTGCTTCGCCGTGACCACCACGGACCTGGCTGCCGCCGTGAACCGCTCGAACATCACGCCCCCATTCCACCGTCGACCGGCCGGCGGCCGGCATGTTTCTTGTGCACCGCCTGTTTGCTGACCTCGAGCGCGTCGGCGATCTCCTGCCAGGACCAGCCCTGCCGCCGGGCGTTGTCGACCTGGAGCATCTCGAGGCTCTCCGCCAGCCGCCGCAGCGCGCGGACGGCCCGCAGACCTGTCCGGACGTCGGCGCTACCAGCGGCCGCGGCCAGTTCGGTAACCTCACTCATACCGTCAACCTACGTTGACGGACCAGCCGTTGTCAACCTAAGTTGACACATGCCTCCATTGACACATGCCCCCCGTTGACGCATGCCCCCCATTGACGCATTGCCCCTTGGCACAACTTCCCGGAAGTAGTGGCCTCAGGGCGGCGGTATGGCCACTATTTCCGGGAAGTTGTGCCGATCAAGGCTGCTGGAGCGGCCGGCGCTCACAGGTAGCCGGGTGGGCGTGGGACGTCTCGTACGCCTGCGTCGCGGTGTACGCCCGGCCGGCCAGCGTGCCGTCGATCGGCACCGCCTCCCGGTGCGGCACTCCAGGCCCGGCGAGCGGCGTCAGCGTGGTCTGTGCGTAGTCGACCAGATAGATCACGATCTCGTCGGCGGCCAACCGCGCGGCGGCCGCCATCACCGCCGTTCCCAGCCGATGCGGGCCGTCGCACCGCGCCGGATCGAGGAGCAGGCGCAGGCCGTCGAGCGCGTTGTCGACCATGCCGCCTCCTGCCTCACCAGGTACCCACGCTGCCAGAGCGGCGGCCTGGCGGCCACTGTTCGCGCCCGTCCAGTTGCGATCCGCGTACCGAAGGAGTGCACAGCGCGACAGGCTCGTCACGCTGTTACCGGTAAGTACCGATCATCGGAACGAGCCTCTACAGTGGGCGCGATTTGACCTTTGGGGCGGGGTGCACAGACATCGGTTGTCCACATAGCACAAGGAGGGTCAGCTCGTGCCGGAGCCGGCGTCGCATAGACAGGACCCGGAAAGCATGGAGCTCGACGACGAGCTCGACGTCGACTCCCAGTCGGACCGTCGGCCGCATGCGGTGGACCCCGACGACACGAGCCGATGGGTGATCGTCCCGCTCCGGCAGCCGGGGCGGGCGCTGCGGCGGCTGACCCGACGGCGGGGGCCGGCGCACGGCACGACGGATACCGGTGGGCGCGGTCTGGTCATCGTCGCCTCCGCGGTCCTGCTGCTGGTGGCGTCGATCGCGATAGTGGATCTCGCGCGCGCGAGCCGGCACGCCGCCGAGCACCGGCTGGGCAACCCGACCGGCCTGCCGGACGGCCCGACGAACCTCTGGCCCGTGGACGCAACGCCGCCGGACTACGGCACCCTCCCGCCCGACGCGGGGGTGCCGGGCGACGGGTCCGCACCGCCGACCGCCTCCGCTGAGCCGACCACCCCCCGGCCCGCCCCGCCCGCCGCGCCGACGACCCCCAAGACGTACACCGCCGTGGCCGGTGAGGGCTGCACGCAGACCGCCGACCACGGGTACTTCCGCAGCGGCTTCGCCTCGGACTGGCGTACCCGCAGCAGCGGCGGCCTGACCACGGACGGCTGTCACGGCGCCGTGGTGGCGGTACCCATGTCCGGCGACGCCCGCCGCGACGACAACGACAACGTGATCGTGTGGTGGTTCCGGACCGCGCCGGTCGCCACCGGTTCGTGTGCCTTGTCGGTGTACGTGCCGGACACCGGCAACGACTCCGACTCGGCCGGCCAACCAGCCCACTACCTGGTGTTCCGCACCGACAACGGGTCTGGCGCGACGGCCGGCCAGTTCGACGTCGACCAGACCCGCAACCGTGGCCGCTGGGTCGACGCGGGCCGGTTCCCGACCAGCGGCAGGCTCTCGGTCCGGATGGTCACCCGGGGGGTCGACTTCGGGCGTGGCCGGGAAGGCGCCCACCTGGGCGTGTCGGCGCTGCGCGCGACCTGCACGGTGAGCTGACCCGCCGGTAGCGCCCGCGCGCCCAAGATCGGCACGCGCCCCCGCGCGCCCAAGATCGGCACAACTTCCCGGGAGTTGTGGCCTCAAGTACCCGCTATGGCCACAATTTCCGGCAACTTGTGTCGATCTTGGTTGACGTTTTCGGGGGCGGCTTCCCGGGTAGACCGCCATCAGCACGCACCCGAGGAGGCCGCCGCCATGAACTCCTTCGTCGTCGTACGCCTCGATGGCGCCGCGCTCGTGTGGACCGACTGGACCCTGGACGGCACGGTCGCTCCCGAGTTGTACCGCGTACTCCAGGAACTCCTCGACGTGGGCAGCAGACCAGTGGTGATCGACCTGGTCGAGGTCTCGTCGATCGACGACGGGGCGGTCGCGGTGCTCGCGGCGGCGGCGGTGCGCGCCGGCCAGCTCGGCTTCGGCCTCGATCTGCGCCTGCCCGGCGGGTTGGCGGTGTCCGTCCGCGACGCGACCGAGCTGCGGAGCGCGCTGACCAGGGCGTACCCGGTGGTCTAGCCGGACCCGCCGACCTGGTGGGAGGTTGGGCCGGTCAGCACCCGCACGGTGTACGTCTGGGCCGCTCGCTCCGGCGGCTCCCATGCGCGCCGCAACCGGGCCCGTACGATCCCGGGCTCCTCCACCCGCAGCACGAACACACGATGACCGCCCGCCCCGGCGTGCGCCGACGCCGGTGACTCCAGCCGGTCGTCGACGAGCCGCAGGCCCTCCGACGGGGTCAGCTCCCATCGGTACCCGGTGGACGCGTTCTGTGGCAGCGACACCTCCAGCGTGTCGCCACGGGCGACGGTGACGGCCGAGCCGTCACTGGACAGTCCGACCCGGACCGGCACCGTCGCCCACCCCCCAACAGAAGCTCACCAGACGTAGATCTCGTGAATCTGATTGTCACCCTCGTGGCGGATCGACGCAGCGATGCGCTTCCACCCGATCCCTAGAAAACGTACAGGGTGTCGATGTTGCCGTTGTCGGCGAACGCGTTCACCGACCGACCGGCGACCTTCGCGGCGACCACCTGGCTCAGCATGGTCGTCTCGACCTGGTCATCGGCGGCCGCGAGCCGGTGCCAGCCGTAGTTCTCCAGGTACGCCCAGCCGTTGCGGGCGGTGTCGTTGCTCCACAGGCCGAGGATCTTCGCGTAACCGGTCCAGGCGCGCAGCCGTACCCCGGCGATCGCGACGTTCTGCCACGCCTCGATGTCACATTCGCCGTACCCGATCCGGACGAACCCGTGGTCGCCCCAGCCCGTACCCCAGCTGTTCTTGGCGATCCAGCACGCCTGCGCGTCGTCGTACCCGATGAGCGCGACGCAGTGGCCGCCCTCGACCTGGCCGGTGACCTGCTTGTACACGCCTGAGGAGTAGCTGAAGAAGTCGGTGTGCACGGTGAAGCAGGCGGTCACCGCCCCGTACGTGGAAATGTGCTCTTTGATCCTCGCTGGGTCGGCGGTGACCTCGGTGACGTCGAGCGCCCGCGCCAGCTGGTTCGGCCAGTCGGCGTTGAGGACCGCGCCGTCGCTGTAGCGGGCCGTGTACGGGAAATAGTCCTCGAACGTGACCCCGATGTCGCGGCACATCTCCAGGGCCGGCCGTGGCATCCAGCCGGTGTCGCAGTTGCGGCCGACGCTGCCGCCGTGGGTGTAGAACAGGTGCGCCTCGGACAGGTCGAGCCGCAGACCCGGCTGCCGCCGGCTGTACGCGGCGACCGTTTCCAGGACGGCCGCCGAGCCGAACGCCACGCAGGAGCCGCAGTTGCCCTGGTCACGGACGTCGGTCACGTACACCTGCCCGGCGACGTCCCGGGCGTCGAACGCAGCCGGGGCGCCCGCGACGGCGGCCATCGCGTGCGCCTGCCGGGCCCGGGCCCGCCGCTGCTGGATGCCAGCGAGCTCCGCCTGGGTCGGCAGCGGTACCCCCAACCGGTGCCGGCGCTCCTCGACGGACATCCGGGTCAGCGGATTCTCGGCCGGCTGCCACGGCTGCCCCTGCTCGCCCAGGGCCGCTCGGATGGCGGCCAGGTCCACGTGTTCCGGATTGGTCATCATTCCCCCAGTAGGCCACGTGACACCCTCCGACCTGGCCGGTCTTGACGCGCGGGCCGAAGGTCCAGGCGCCCGGGACATGAAGGTGCGGGCGCGCAAGACGTGCCGGCCGCCAAGCCGGGCCAGGCCGGCGTGCGGGATCTCCGCATCGTGCGCCCGGTACCGGCCGAGGCGTGTCCCGGATCCGACAGCGGTCGGGAAATCATCACGATCGGGAAGGAAACGGTGACCGTCAGGTCAACGGAGTAGACACCCTACGGGGCATGGGGATCGTCACCTGGCGCGGCGGCCCGGTCGTTTCGCGCCGGACCAGGCGGGTCGGCACGACCACGTCGATGGGGCGTACCTTGCTCCCCCCGGTCAGCGACTCGAGGAGCATCGACGCGGCGAGCCGGCCCTCGGCGGCGGCCGGCTGGGCGACCGTGGTCAGCCCGAGGACGGCGGACAGGTCGTGGTCGTCGATGCCGATCACGCTCACGTCGGCCGGCACGTTCAGCCCCCACTCGCGGAGGGTACGCATGGCGCCCATCGCCATCTCGTCGCAGGCGGCGAAGACCGCGGTGGGCGGCTCGCCCCGGTGCAGCAGGTCGGCCATGCCCCGGGCGCCACCGTCCACAGTGAACTCGACCTCGGTGTCCAGCGTCTCGTCCAACGGGATGTCGGCCGCGCAGAGCGCCTCCCGGTACCCGGCCCGGCGGTCCACGTGCACGCTGGAGGCGAACTCGTCGTGCGAATCGCCGGCGAGGTGCGCGATCCGCCGGTGGCCGAGCGCGATGAGGTGTTCGGTCGCGGTACGCGCGGCGGCGACGTCGTCGATCCGCACGCTCCCCCAGCCCGGTCGCTGGCTGCCGACCATCACGACGGGCAGGCCGAGCTGGTCGACCACCGCGTCGTCCTCGGGCGTGCGCGGGACGCTCGCGAGCATCAGCGCGTCGACCCGCTTGTGCAGCCCGGAGCCGTGGAAGAGGTGCCGGGTCGCGGCCAGCTGACCGCCGAGGTTGAACAGCAGGACGTCGTGGCCAGACGAGCGCAGCACCTCCTCCGCCGCGTCGACCAGCGTCGCGAAGAACCACCGGGTGACCCGCGGTACCACCACGCCGACCGAGCCGCTGCGACCGCCGGCGAGCCGGGACGCGCTGGGCGAGGCGACGTACCCGAGCGCCGCCGCCGCCGACAGCACCCGGTCCCGGGTCTCCGGGCTGACCACCGGAAGCCCTCGCAGAGCACGCGACACGGTGGCGGTGGAGACCCCCGCCAACCGTGCCACGTCATCGATCTTCGCCATGGCTCGCCCGGCTTGTTCGGTGGTTTGTGACCTAGCCCTTGACCGATCCGGCCAGCAACCCGCGGACAAAGTAGCGCTGCAATGCGAAGAACACCGCGAGCGGGACCAGCATGGAGATGAACGCACCGGCCGTGAGCAGCTCCCAGTGGCTGCCGAACGAGCCGGAGAGCTGGTTGATGCGCGCGATCAGTGGGGCGACCTTCGGGGTACCGCCGGCGAATGTCAGACCGACGAGCAGGTCGTTCCACACCCAGAGGAACTGGAAGATCGCGAACGACGCGAGGGCCGGCGTGGCCAGCGGCAGCACGATCGACCGGAAGATCTTGAAATGGCTGGCGCCGTCGACCGCCGCCGCCTCCATCACCTCGCGGGGTAGCTGGGCGATGAAGTTGTGCAGCAGGAACACGGCCAGCGGCATGGCGAACATGGTGTGCGACAGCCAGACCGGCCAGTACGTCCCGGTCAGGTGCAGGTCCGGGATGATCGTCACGCTGCCGATGTGGGCGCCGCCGGTGTAGAGCTGCAGCAGCGGGATCAGCGCCATCTGGAGCGGCACCACCTGGAGCGCGAAGATGGTGAAGAAGATCGCGTCGCTGCCCTTGAACCGGATCCAGGCCAGCGCGTACGCCGCCATCGCGGCCACCACCAGCGGGAAGATCGTCCCCGGGATGGTGATCGCCAGCGAGTTGATCAGGTACGGCATGAGCCCGTTGCTGACGCCGTACCCGCCGACGAACAGCACCGTGTGGTAGTTCGAGGCCGTGAACGACGGGTGCGTGAAGATCGTCCACCAGCCGGTCGTGGCGACCTGCCCGGCGGGGCGGAAGGACGAGATCAGCAGCCCGATCGTGGGGATCGTCCACACCACGGTCAGCACGACCATGAAGATGGTCGCGATCGGGTGGCTGAACGTCTTGCGGACCGCCTTGACCGCCGGCTCCTTCCGGGTCCGCTGCTCGGTAACAGCCTCGACAGCCTCGACACTGCTCATCGGACCGCACGCTCCTTCCGCAGCTGGACGATGTTGTACCCGACGATCGGCAGCACGGCGACGAACAGGATCACCGCGAGCGCGCTGGCCCGGCCGTAGTTGAACTGGGTGAACGCCTGTGAGTACATCTCGTTCGCCAACACCTGCGTGCCGAAGTTGCCGCCGGTCATCGTCCGTACGACGTCGAAGATCTTCAACGTCGTGATCATGACCGTGGTCAAGACGACGATGAGCGTGCTGCGGATCATCGGGATGGTGACGTAGAACAGCAGCTTGCCGCCCTTCGCCCCGTCCACCCGGGCCGCCTCGACGACGTCTTCCGGGATCGCCCGGATCGCCGCTGCGAGCACCACCATGGCGAAGCCGGTCTGGGTCCAGATCAGGATCACCATCAACAGGAAGTTGTTCAGCGGGTGCGACAGGATCCAGTTCGGCGGGTGATGCCAACCGAGCGCGATCACGATCTGACTGAGCAGGCCGACCTGCGGCTGGGACGGGTCGCGGGCCTCGTACACGAACTTCCAGATGACGCTGGCGCCCACGAACGAGATCGCCATCGGCATGAAGATCAGCGACTTGTAGATCGCCTGCCCCTTCAGCCGGTCGACCAGCAGCGCGACGGTCAGGCCGAGGACGGTCGCGACCACCGGTGCGATGAGAATCCACTCGACGGTGTTGAGCAGCACCTGATGGATCGGGTCGGACGTGAACGACCATTCGTAGTTCTTGACACCGACGAACTTCGTGCTGTCGTCGCTCTTCAGGCTCAGATAGATGGTCCGGATCGTGGGGATGACCAGGCCAATCAGGATGAGCAGGACGGCCGGCCCGAGAAAGACCAGGATGGCCAGTGGCCGGGTGAACCGGCCGGTGGCCCGGCCGGCCGCGAAGAAGATCAGGGCGATTACGCCGAGGAAGATGGCGAGAGCCGCGATGACCTGGCCGAACTTGCTCGCGAAGTCGGCCAGGCCGGAATCGGCGAGGACGGGGTCCGCGAGGACCGCTGTAGGCATGGACGTCATCCCTCTCCTGTCGGGTCGGCCGACGGTCGGCGAAATCCGTGGGGGTTGCGGCGCTTCCGCCCGGGGGCGCGGCCCGGGGCGCTGGCCCCGGGCCGCGACATCGACATCGTCAAATCAATTGCGTACCGATCACGGCCAGGCCGAGTCGATGTCCTTGGCCACCTGCTCGACCGACTGGCCGGACCCGAACAGGGCCGTCATCGACTTCCACTCCTGACCCGCACCGACCGCGGCCGGCATCAGGTCGGACGCGTCGAACCGGAAGGTCGCGTTCGGGTCGGTCAGGTACTTCGCGGAGAGCTGGTCCACCGGGTCGGTGTACAGGCTCTTGTCCGCCGCGCTGTTGGCCGAGACCCAACCGCCCTTGGCGGCCTTGATCCGGGCGTTCGCCCAGTCCGGCGTCGAGAAGTACGTCTGCACAGCCTTGACCTCAGGGCGGTCGCCGAACGCGGTCATGAACTCGCCGCCGCCCTCGACCGGGGTCTGGATCGACGAGTTGTTCGCCGGCAGGTAGAACGCGAAGACGTCGCCGTCCGGGCCGACCTTCGTGCCCGTCGGCCACTGCGCACCGTAGAACGAGGCCTGCTGGAGCATCCAGCACTGGCCGGTAAGGATCGGCTTGCCGGCGTCCTGGAACGTGGTGGTCGCGATCGTCTTCACGTCACCGAACCCACCGTTGACGTAGGTCGGGTTGCCCATCCAGTTCTGGAGCGTCTTCAGCGCGTCGATGATCTTCGGGTCGCTGAACTTGACCTTGTGGCTCACCCAGTCGTCGTACACCTGGCCGCCGTACTTGCCGAGCACGATCTCTTCGAGCCAGTCGGTGGCCGGCCAACCGGTCGCGGTGCCCGAGCCGATGCCGCCGCACCAGGGCTTGCCCTTGCCGGCCTGCGCGATCTTGTCGCTCAGGGCCATCATGTCGGTCCAGGTCGTCGGCACCTGGTAACCGGCCGTCGTGAACGCCTTCGGCGAGTACCAGACCAGCGACTTCATGTTGGCACTGTTCGGCGCGGCGTAGAACGTGCCGTTGACCGTCCCGTACTGCTTCCAGGCCTTGTTCCAGTACTTGTCGACGTTGGAGCCGACCTCCTTCGCCGGCTTGACCACCTTCTGGGTCTTCACCATCTGCTGCAACAGGCCGGGCTGCGGGATGATCGCGATGTCCGGGGCGTTGCCGCCCTGGACCCGGACCGGCAACTGGGACTCGAAGTCGTTCGCACCCTCGTACTGGATCTTGATGCCGGTGCACTGGCTGAACTCCGCCCAGGCCTGCTGGTACAGGTCGGACTCGGGGCTGATGATCGACCCGTACATCGTGACGGTCTTGCCGGAGTGGCCGGCGTACGGCTGGTACTTCGCGCAGTTGCCGGTCAGCGTCTGGTTCGAACTCGACTTGTCGCCGGAGTCGCTGTTTCCACAGGCGGCGAGCACCAGGACGGCCGCGGCCGCCGGCGCCAGCACCAGGAGCCCGCGTCGGCGGGTGTGTGCGGTCATGGCCGGTCCTCTGACGATGAGTTGATGTGCACTTGTTGTCCTCCTTGGCAGGGTGACTCTGTCCTGAGGGGCGATATGACGCCCGGCGGACGTTGCCAGGACATCTGGGACAAGTCGTGTCCCGTGACCTCCTTCGCGTGCCCCGTGAGGCGCACCCGGGCCGATGTGATGCCTGACATGTAAACGCTTGCATTTGGAGGCTGTCCAGCGTTTCGACCCGATCAACTGAGTAACGATTCGGATACCAGTCGCGATCAGGCGGCAATTTCACACGATGCGCCCTGACCTGTCCGTTCGCCCCGAGAACGCGCTCTCACGGCCGGGCCGCAGATCGCAAGATCGGCACAACTTCCCGGAAGTCGTTGCCTCGGCGGGGCCGGGACACCACAACTTCCGGGAAGTTGTGCCGATCTTGGCGGCTGCCGCCGATCCTGGCGGCGGCGGCGCGGCGGCTTGACGGGACGAGGGCGGCGCCGCGACCGTCGGAGCGTGAGCCAGCGCGGTACCGAGGAGGCGCACGCCGGCCTGCCGGACCCGATGCGGGCGGCGGTCGACGGGTTCGCGCGTCACCTGGCCGGCGAGCGCAACCGGTCGGCGCACACCGTCCGGGCGTACGTCGCCGACGTCGTGTCTCTGCTCGACCACGCCGTCCGGATGGGCGGGCACACCCCGGCCGACCTCGACCTGACCGTCCTGCGCAGTTGGCTGGCCCGGCTGCGAACCGCCGGGGCGGCGCGCAGCACGCTGGCCCGGCGCGGGGCCGCCGCGCGTACGTTCAGCGCCTGGGCGCACCGGGAGAAGCTGGCCCCGACGGACGTCGGCCAGCGGCTCGCCAGCCCCAAGGCGCACCGCGAGCTGCCCGGCGTACTGCGGGCCGACCAGGCCACGGCACTGGTCACCACGCCGACCCGCGAGCCGGCCGACGACGCGCTTCTCCTGCGCGACCGGCTGGTGCTCGAACTGCTGTACGCGACCGGTATCCGGGTCAGCGAGCTGTGCGGGCTCGACCTGGAGGACGTCGACCGCGCCCGCCGGGTGGTGCGGGTGTTCGGCAAGGGCGCGAAGGAACGCGCGGTGCCCTACGGCGCGCCGGCCGAGCACGCCCTCGACGGCTGGCTGCGGCACGGCCGGCCCGCACTGGTCGGCACGCACAGCGGCGCGCGCCCTGCTCCTCGGCGCGCGTGGCGGCCGGCTGCAGCCGACCGCCGCCCGCCGGATCGTCGCCGCCGCCGCGACCGCGGGCCGGCCTGCCGCACACTCTCGCCGCACGGCCTGCGCCACTCCGCCGCCACCCACCTGCTGGAGGGCGGCGCCGACCTGCGCGCGGTGCAGGAGTTGCTCGGCTCACGCCTCGCTGTCCAGCACCCAGATCTACACCCACGTCTCGATGGAGCGGCTGCGCGCGGCCTTCCGTCAGGCCCACCCTCGGGCGTGACCGTAAGATCACACCGTGGCCGCCACTGAGCCGCTGGCGCGGCCGAACCCGATCCCGGGCGCCCGGCTGCTCTTCTCGCTCGACCCGGCGGTCGCCCACCTCAACCACGGCTCGTTCGGCGCCGTCCCGATCGGCGTGCAGCGCGCCCAGCAGCGGCTGCGCGACGAGATGGAGGCCAACCCGCTGCGGTTCTTCACCCGGGGCTGGCCGACCGGGTCGCGCACACCCGCCGGCACCTCGCCACCTTCCTCGGCGCCGACCCGGACGGCAGCGCCCTGGTCGGCAACGCGACCACCGGCGTCGCCGTCGTGCTCGCAGTCGCTCGACCTGCAGCCGGGCGACGAGATCGTCACCACCGACCACGGGTACGGCGCGGTCCGGACTCGCCGTCGAGCGACCTGTGCGCGCCGGACCGGCGCGGTGCACCGGGTCGCCCCGCTGCCGCTGGCCCCCACCGACGACGAGGTGGTCGACGCCGTCCGCGCCGGCTGCACCCGGCGCACCCGGCTGGTCATCGTCGACCAGATCACCTCGGCGACCGCCCGGCTGTTCCCGGTCGCCGCGGATCGCCGCCGCGCTGCGCCGCGAGCCGGCGTGCCGGTCCTGGTCGACGCCGCGCACGCGCCCGGGCAGCTGCCGGTCGACGTGACCGGCCTCGGCGCCGACTTCTGGGTCGGCAACCTGCACAAGTGGGCGTACGCGCCGCGCGGCACCGCCGCTGCTCGCGGTCGCCCGCGGTGGCGGGAACGGATCCGATCCGCTGGTCGTGTCCTGGGAGCAGGAGGCCGGCTTCCCGGCCGGCGTCGAATGGCAGGCGACCCTCGACTACACGCCCTGGCTGGCCGCCCCGACCGGGCTGTTCACCCTGCGGACGCTCGGCGTCGACCGGGTCCGCGCGCACAACGCCGACCTGGTCGCCTACGGCCAGCGGGTGGTCGGCGCGGCGCTCGGCCCGACCCGGCCGTCCGCGCCGACCCGGCGTGGCGATGCGGCTCGTGCCGCTGCCGCCGGGCCACGCCACCGACCGGGACGCCGCCCGGGCGCTGCGCCAGCGGATCTCCGACGAGCTGGCGATCGAGGTCGCGTCAACGCCTGGCAGGGGCGCGGGCTGCTGCGCCTGTGCGCCCAGGTCTACAACCGGGCCGAGGAGTACGACCGGCTGGCCGAGCGGCTGCCCGCCCTCCTCGGCTTCCGTTAGCGGCAGCAGCCGCACCCTGCGCCAGGCCCGAGCAGCGCCAGCGGGTCGAGGTACACCTCGCCGCGCCGCAGTCCCCAGTGCAGGCAGGCCGCGACCGGGCAGCCCGGGTGGCCGGCGCAGCAGCGTGCCGATCGGTCACCGGCCCGCACCGCCTGGCCCTGGCCACCACCGGCGTCACCGGCTCGTAGGTGGTCCGCAGGCCGCCGGCGTGGTCGACGCTGACGACCCGCACGGCCGGCCACCTGACCCGGCGAACGGACCACGCCCGGCCCGGCCGCGACACGGCTGCGCCCGGCTCAGCGGCGAGGTCGACGCCACGGTGGCCGGGCAGCCAGGGCTGCGGCGGCGGATCGAACCGGCGCACCACCGCCGGGTGCCCGTCGAGCGGCCAGCTGAAGCCGGCACGCCCGGCGACCGGCCCACGAAAGCCCGCCACCGCCGGGCGGGGTGCGGCCAGGACCGGCAAGACCGGCCACACCCCTCCGACGAGCCCGGCCATCGACGCGACTGCCAGGACTGCCAGGAGACGGCAGCGCCGGCCCGGCGCGGGCGGGGGTGCGGGTGGCCGGAAGTCGATGATGGGCATGCCGGGAAGCCTCGGCACGCCGGGAGGTACCGGCAAGCCCCCACCGCCGGCCTGTGGACAGCGAGGGTGGGGTGTGGACGGGCATGCGAGGATCGAAACGATCTGCTATCGGCGCCCGGGGGAGGCGATCTCATGGAGCGACGCTCGGGTCGCGGGATCTACGTGCTCGCGGCGGCTGTCGCGCTGTTCGTCGTCGGCTGGCTGGCGGTGAAGGCGGTCGTGTCGCTGCTTTTCTACCTGGTGGTCGGACTGCTGGTCGTGGCCGGTGGGATGTACCTCTACCGGCGGGCGCGCAGGGCGATGCGCGGCGACGGCCAACCCCGGATCGACCGCCGCTAGCCGGGAATCCGAGGGCGGTTCAGCCGCCGAAGCCGCTGTCCGGCAGCGAGATGTCCGGCTTCTCCAGCTCTTCGACGTTGACGTCCTTGAACGTCATCACCCGCACGTTCTTCACGAACCGGGCCGGACGGTACATGTCCCAGACCCAGGCGTCGTGCATCTCGACCTCGAAGTAGACCTCGCCGTCGGAGTTGCGCACGTGCAGGTCGACCTGGTTGGCCAGGTAGAACCGGCGCTCGGTCTCCACCACGTAGGAGAACTGGCGGACGATGTCGCGGTACTCCCGGTAGAGCTGCAGCTCCATCTCGGTCTCGTACTTCTCGAGATCTTCGGCGCTCATCGCCAGTCCGCCTTCCATGCCGACATTGTCGCCCAACCGCGGCCGGTCACAGTGCACGGCCACACCGGACGCCACGCCGACGGTACCCCGCTCCGGCGCGCCGACCGCGCGACCGCGGCCACGTTCACGTACGAGAACCGGTGCTCCCGGCACGGCCCGTGCCGCCGCAGCGCCGCGGAGTGCTCCGGCGTCACGTACCCCTTGTGCTCGGCGAAACCGTACTCGGGCCAGGTCTCGTCCAGCTCCACCATGATCCGGTCCCGGGTGACCTTGGCCACCACGCTGGCCGCGGCGACGCAGGCAGCCACCTGGTCGCCCTTCCACACCGCCAGCCCGGGCACGTCCAGGCCGTCCACCCTGAAGCCGTCGGTGAGCACGTACTCCGGGCGCGGGGCGAGCGGGGCCAGCGCCCGGCGCATCCCGGCCAGGTTGCACACGTGCAGCCCCCGGCCGTCGATCTCGCCCGGCGGGATGATCACCACCGAGTACGCCGCCGCCCGCGCCACCACCTCCGTCGTACACCCGCTCCCGGGCGGCCGGGGTGAGCAGCTTGGAGTCGGCCAGCTCCGTCGATCTCGCCCCGCCGCCCGGCCGGCAGGACCACCGCGGCGACCACGAGCGGTCCCGCGCAGGCGCCCCGGCCGGCCTCGTCGGCCCCGGCCACGGATGCGAAGCCGCGCCGCTGCAGGGTCCGCTCCAGCGCGTAGAGGCCGGCCCCGCGGTGCACGACGGTGCGCGGCGGGGTCAGCATCGGTGCTCCCCGCAAGCCGCTCAGCACGTCGGGCAGGTCGGGCGGGTAGAAGCGCTCGCCGGTGGCGCGCAGCTCGTCGACGGTCCACCAGCGGTACCCGTCGACGCTGGCCCGCTCGATCTCGTTGAGGCCGGCGAAGTCGACCTCCCAGGATCGGCACCCGGACGCAGGAAGAAGTCCTGCTCCTGCGCGGTACCACCGGCCGTCGAAGGGGAACTCGGTGACGTCGTGGCAGACCGGCCCGGCCCAGCCTCGGCGGCCGACACCCGCAGCCCGGTCTCCTCGAACAACTCGCGGGCCGCGCACTCGACCGGCGTCTCCCCGTCGTCGAGCCCGCCGCCCACGGTGAACCAGTACCGGTGATCCGGCCGGGCCGGGTCGAAGCCGCGTAGCAGCAGCACCCGCCGGACGGCGTCGACCAACAGCACCCGGGCCGCCCGTCGAGGTGTCGCGTCGGGTCGAGTCATGGCATGCCCAGCCTACGCATCCGGGGCCGCGCTCAGTGCGGCCGCTACCCGGGAACGCCGACCGTCAGGCCTTCGGCGGATCGGGCACCCCGTCGAACGGTCGCGGCACCGTCAGCCACTTCGCCCGTGACACCGGCCAGAACACCACGAACGCGCGGCCGACCACGGAGTCCTCCGGGATGGTCGCCGCCTGTGGATCGACGTGGTGCGCAGGTACTGCTCACGGGAGTCGCCGGAGTGCGAACGGTGGTCGCCCATCACCCACAGCCGGCCCTTCGGGCACGGTGACGTCGAACGGCTCGTCGCTCGGCATGTCGGCGGAGCCGTCGGCATCGGGGAAGATGTAGGGCTCGTTGAGCGCGTGCCCGTTGACCACCAGCCGGTGCTGCGCGTCGCAGCAGATGATGTGGTCGCCGCCGACGCGATGACCCGCTTGATGAAGTCCTCTCCGCCGGGTCGCTGCGCCAGGCGTCCGGCGCCTTGAACACGATGATCTCGCCCCGGTGCGGCGAGCGGAAATCGTAGACGAGCTTGTTGACGAGCACCCGGTCGTTGATGTTGAGGGTGTGCTCCATGGACTCCGACGGGATGTAGAACGTCTGGAGAACGAAGGCACGAACCAGGATGCGACGACGAACGCCACGACGACGAGAATCGGTAGCTCACGCCAGAACGTATTCGGACGTCGTTTTGTCTGCTCGTCAATCACCCGAGGAGCCTACGTCGTCCGCGGCGCCGGATGCGTCTGGAACGCGCCGTAACGGCCAAAGATGCGAGGATTGGCACAACGAACACGGCCTCCGGCACGCCGCCGAGCGGGATCGGGCGCGGAACCCGGTAGCCCGGTGGCGGCGCGGCGAACGGTCGCGGCACGTTCTTGAAGGTGGCGGGGACCGCCCAGCCCCCCCCAGCGACTGCTCGGCCAGACGATCACGAAGGCACGACCGATCACGTTCTCGATCGGCACCTGGCCCTGGCAACGGGCGTCCTGGGAGACCAGCCGGTGGTCACCCATGACGAACATCTGACCCTGCTCGACGTTGATCGGCCCGAACCGCCGGGAGTGGCACTCCTTGGCGTTGGGCGGGACGTCGAGCGGGGAGTCCTCGGTGACGTACGGCTCGTCCAGCGGGTACCCGTTGACGGTGACCCGGCCACGCGGGTCGCAGCAGGCCACGACGTCGCCGGGGAGGCCGATCACCCGCTTGATGAAGTCTTTCTCGCCGGGCTGGCTGACCCCGACCAGGTCGCCGACCGTGCGGCCGAGCTTGGCGAAGAACCCGACATTGTTGTCGATCTGGTTCTCCGGCGCCCAGTTGTCCGTGCCCCGGAAAACGACGACCTCGCCGCGCTCCGGCTGGCGGACGTCGTAGACGACCTTGTTGACCAGCACCCGGTCACCGACGAGCAGCGTCTGCTCCATCGAACCGGACGGGATGAAGAACGCCTGCACCAGGAAGGTGCGGACCAGCACGGCCAGACAGAACGCCACGATCAGTAGCAGAGGCAACTCCTGCCACAGTGGCATGTCCTTGCGCTTCTGCCGGATCCGCGCACTCCACGAAGCCCCTTCGTCCGGATCCGGTTCTGGCTCGCGCCGATACCCGCCGTAACTGCCGCCCCCACCGTAATCACGGGGAGGGCGTTCATACCGCCGGTATGGATCGGCGCGACCATACGAATCCCGCTCGTAGGGGTCGTCGTCGCTGCGGTCCCGATAGTTCACTGCCGCAAGCCTAGATGGCGTAGGCCACTTTGGGGAGACCGCGAAATGCAGACGTCAGCTCGCCTGCTTCTCGCGCTTCTCCTTGATCTTGGCCTTCTTGCCCCGCAGCTCGCGCAGGTAGTACAGCTTGGCACGGCGAACGTCACCGCGAGTGACGACCTCGACGCCGTCGAGCGCCGGGCTGTGCACCGGGTAGGTCCGCTCGACGCCGACGCCGAAGCTGATCTTGCGAACGGTGAAGGTCTCCCGCAGGCCCTTGCCCTGACGCCGGATCACGACGCCCTGGAAGACCTGGACCCGGGACCGGTTACCTTCGACGACCCGCGCGTGCACCTTGAGCGTGTCACCGGCACGGAAGGCCGGGATGTCGGTCCGCTGCGACTGGGCGTCGAGAGCGTCCAGCGTGTTCATCGCTGCTACATCCTCGTGGCTCAAGGCGCGCCACAAGCTCGGCGCGCGGGTCGGGATCAAGAACCGCCAGCGGGCACCGGCCCGCGGCAACCCCACTACTTTGCCATATCGGAGTGCGGTACCTGAAATCCGGCCCCCGACAGTACCGTAACGTCTTTTTTGTCCAGCGCGTTCGGGGGCAGGGCGGCAAGCAGGTCGGGACGGCGCTCCGCCGTGCGCAGCAGTGCCTGGTCGCGCCGCCAGCGCGCGATCCGCCCGTGATCGCCGGAGCGCAGGATCTCGGGCACCTCATGGCCGCGCCAGGTCGCCGGCTTGGTGTAGACCGGCGCCTCCAGCAGGCCGCCGGCGTGTGACTCCTCGACCAGCGAGTCGGCGTTGCCGAGCACGCCCGGCAGCAGGCGCACGACCGCCTCCAGGATCACGAGCACGGCGACCTCGCCGCCGAAGAGCACGTAGTCGCCGAGAGACACCTCGGTGACCGGCATCCGGGTGGCCGCGTGGTCGAGTACCCGCTGGTCGATGCCCTCGTACCGGCCGCAGGCGAACACCAGGTGCGACTCGGCGGCCAGGTCGTGGGCGAGCGCCTGGGTCAGCGGGACGCCGGCCGGGGATGGCACCACCAGCCGGGCCGGCGGCGCGGCGACGGCGTCGAGCGCCTCTCCCCACGGCTCGGGGCGCATCACCATGCCGGCGCCCGCCACCGTACGGGCTGTCGTCGACGGTGCGGTGCACGTCGTGCGTCCAGGTCCGCAGGTCGTGGACGGCCACGTCGACGAGCCCGGTGCCCCGGGCCCGGCCGATCAGCGAAAGGTCGAGGGGCGCGAAGTACTCCGGAAAAATCGTGACGATGTCGACCCTCACGGCCGCCCCCGCTCAAGATCGTCACAACTTCCCGGAAGTCGTGGCCTCAGCGTGGTCGAGAGGCCACAACTTTCCGGAAGTTGTGACGATCTTGGCGCGCTCATAGGTCGAACAGGCCCTCGGGCGGGGTCAGCACCACCCGGCCGCCCGCGAGGTCGACCTCGGGCACGATCGCCTTGACGAACGGAACCAGCGCCTCGCGCCCGTCCGGACGGCGCAGCACGAGCAGCTCGGAGGCGGGCGCGTGGTCGACCCGCAGTACCTCGCCGAGCACCTCGCCGCCCGGTGTGACGGCGGCGAGCCCGACCAGCTGGTGGTCGTGGAACTCGTCCGGGTCGCCGGTGTCCGGCACGTCGTCGCTGTCGACGCACAGCAGCACGCCGCGCAGCCGCTCGGCGAGGTCGCGGTCGTACACCCCGTCGAAGACGATCAGCAGTCGGTCCTGGTGCGGGCGCACCGTCTCCACGGTCAGCTTGGCCGGCACGTCCGGGGCGGCACGTCGACCCGGGTCGGTGACCAACACCGACCCGGGTACGAAGCGTTCGGCGGGCTGTCGGTGCGCACATCGACGCCCACCTCACCGCGAACGCCGTGCGGGCGCACGATCCGGCCGACAACGAGCAGCATCAGCGCCTAGTACGAGTCGACGATCTCGACGCGGACACCGCGCCCACCGATTGAGGTGATGACCTGGCGCAGCGCCTTCGCGGTGCGCCCGCCCCGCCCGATGACCGTGCCGAGGTCCTCGGGGTGGACGCGGACCTCGAGCCGCTGGCCACGACGGGAGTCGACCATCCGGACCCGGACATCGTCCGGGTGGTCGACGATGCCCTTGACCAGGTGCTCGAGCGCCGGGCGCAGGGTGTCAGGCCGTCTCGCCGGCGCCGGCACCGTCGTGCTCCTTCGTGGTCTCGGCCTTCTCCGCCGTTGGGGCCTCGGCCTTCTCGGCCTTCTCGGCCTTCTCGGCCTTCTCCGCCACCGGCTCCGCCTTCTTGGCTGCCTTCTTGGCCGGCCTGGTCTCGGGCGCGGCCACACCGGCCGCCGCCTGAGCTTCGGCCTCGTAGACCGCGCGGCGATCGGCCCGGGCGGGCGCGACCTTCAGCGGCGGCGGCGCCGGCAGGCCCTTGAACTTCTGCCAGTCACCGGTCTTGGAGAGGATCGCCTGGACGGCCTCGCTCGGCTGGGCGCCGACCGACAGCCAGTGCTGGACCCGGTCGGAGTTGACCTCGATCAGCGAGGGCTCCTCCTTCGGGTGATAGATCCCGAGGTATTCGATCGCGCGACCATCGCGCTTGGTGCGCGCGTCGGCAACGACGATGCGGTATTGCGGGTTGCGGATCTTTCCCATCCGCAGAAGCCGGATACGTACGGCCACGGTTTGCTCGCTCCTGGATTCGTGGAAGCTGAGCGTGCCAGCTCCCGCCGTGGGGTTGGCGGGACCGGTTTGCTCGGTGGACTGGCGACGTGCCCGGGTAGAGGGCGCCGGACATGCACCGGATACCAGTCGACCATTGTGCCAGACGCGCGACCGGGCCGCCCGGCGGCCCCGGCTACACCAGGTCCGCCGTGTTCAAGCCCGCGCGCTACACCAGGTCCGCGGTATTCACCACGCGGCCGAAATGGCCGTCGAGGCTGACCGTCGTGACGGCCGCGATCTGGTCCGCGGAGATCTCGCCCTCGTCGAACGCCAGGTTGACCGCGACGTCGTCCGGGATGCCGCAGGTGACCGGCGTGCTGTTCCCGATGCCGCGCGGGTCGAAGCCGATCAGGTCTATGGCACCTTTTGGCACCCTAAACGGGCGGGTCAACCGCGAATGTCCGAATAAGCCCTGGGTCGGTTCCAACCGGCCGGCAGGTCCGGTGTGTCCAGCCAGGCCGGATCGGGCGCGAAATCGCACCAGCTCCCGTCGAACGGGAACGTGCCGCTCTCGATCAGCGGTACCAGTTTCTCGCCTTCAGCACGAACAGACTCCGGGTCGGGCACCCAGTAGTGGTCCGGGAAGCGCCGCCGCTCGGCCAGCTCGTGCTCGTCCTTCCACAGCCACGACCGGTCCGGCTCGACCCAGATGTCGAGGTCCTGATCGACGATGTCCACGCCGGCCACGTCGCCGTCGTCCCAGCGGACGGCCGGCTCTTCGAGGTTGACGTACCAGCCCATGAAGGCACCCTCGTCGCCCCAGAACCACCACACCGAGTGCGCGGCGCCGGGCGGCATCAGCTTGAGCACGCCCGGGCCCTCCCAGGTACCGGAGTTGAGCCGCCGGTCCCGTTTGATCCACTCGGCGAACGGCATCGCCCGGATGGTGCGCCCGTCGTCGGCGCGCAGGCTCCGCGCCGGGCTCCCCGGCGCGATCCACAGCAGCAGGCCGCGCTCGTCGTCGCTGACCACGCGCATGGCCCGCAGCCACGCCAGCCGATCCCGCTGGAAGTGGCGGTGCAGGATGACCCGCCCAGGCTGGAAGCGCATCAGTACGCGCGGGCCAGGTAGGCGATCAGGTCGGGTTCGTCTTCGGAGTTCGGCACCGACCCGTCGGCGCGGACCAGGCAGCGGACGGTGACGCTGGCCGCGTTGGCCTTGGCCTCACCGTCGACGCCGACCGCCGACCACGGCAGGCGGGCCCAGCCGGTGGCCGCCGCCTCGATGGCCTCGTCGACGGTCGACACGTCGCTGGTACGCGATTCGCGCAGCGCCAGCGCCTCGTCGTAGAGCGTCTGCTGGTCGGCGTCGAGCGCGGCACCCACGGCGGACACGACCTCGGCGACCGGCGTGGCCGTCTTCGACCCGTCGATCCGGCGCACCACGACGACGTTGCCGGTGGCGAGGTCACGCGGCCCGACCTCGATGCGCACCGGGTACCCCTTCAGCTCGGCGTCGACGGCCCGGCGACCGAACGCGGTGTCGGTCCGGTCGTCGTAGCCGACCCGGACGCCGGCGTCGCGCAGCGCGTCCCGCAGCTTGCCGGCCTCGGCCGCCACGCCGTCCCCGTCCTTCACGATCGTCACGTACGCCTGGATCGGCGCCACCCGGGGGGCACCCGCAGGCCGTTGTCGTCGCCGTGCGCCATGATGAGGCCGCCCAGCATCCGGGTCGACGTGCCCCAGGACGTGGTCCAGGCGTACTCCTGCCGGCCCTCGGCCGACGAGTACACGATGTCGAACGCCTTCGCGAAGTTCTGCCCCAGCTCGTGGCTGGTGCCCATCTGGAGGGCCTTGCCGTCGCCCATCATCCCTTCGAGCGTGTACGTGCTGGTCGCGCCCGCGAACCGCTCGCGGATCGTCTTGCGCCCGACCAGCACGGGCATGGCCAGCTCGTGGCGCATGAAGTCCTCGTACACCTCGTGCAGGATGCGCCGGGCGTAGTCGCGCGCGTCGGCCTCGGTGGCGTGCGCGGTGTGCCCCTCCTGCCACAGGAATTCACTGGTGCGCAGGAAGATCCGCGGGCGCAGCTCCCAGCGCACGACGTTGGCCCACTGGTTGAGCAGCAGGGGCAGGTCGCGATAGCTGTCCACCCACTTGGCCATGAACTCGCCGATCACGGTCTCGCTGGTGGGCCGCACGACCACCGGCTCGGCGAGCTGCTTGCCGCCGCCGTGGGTGACCACGGCCAGCTCGGGCGAGAAGCCCTCGACGTGCTCGGCCTCGCGGCGCAGGTAGCTCTCCGGGATGAACAGCGGGAAGTACGCGTTCTGCGCGCCGGCCGCCTTGATCCGGTTGTCCATTTCGGACTGCATGCGCTCCCAGATCGCCCACGCGACCGGTCGGATGACCATCGTCCCGCGCACCGGGCCGTTGTCAGCCAGCTCGGCCTTTGCGATGACGTCCTGGTACCACCGGGGGAAGTCCTCTGCCCGGGGAGTGAGCACACGTGCCATGACCGGACATCCTAGGCGCATCGCCCAGCCGCCCGGCGCCCGCCCTCAAGGGGTTGACTTCTGAAAGACGCTTTCAGAAACTATGAAAGAACCTTTCAGGCCTCGTGCCGATCTTGGGAGTGGCCATGGCGAAGGAGAAGCGGCGTCGACTCACCGAGCCGGAAGCGATCCACGCGCTGGCCCATCCGGTCCGGCTGGAGCTGCTCGTCCATCTGATGTCGACCGGCCCCGCCACGGCTTCGGAGTGCGCGCGCGCCGTCGGCGACTCACCCTCCAACTGCAGCTACCACCTTCGGGTACTGGCAAAGCACGGCCTGGTCGCGTCGGAGGAGTCCGATGACGGGCGGGAACGGCCCTGGCGCGCGCAGGTCACCGGCATCCAGTCGCCGGGCAGCGAGGCTGCGCCGGGCACGCCCGAGGCGGCCGACGTGGCCGCTCTCCAGGCCGTGTCCGTGCAGCGTGACCAGCGGTTGCTGCTGGACTACCTGGCCCGGCGGGACGCGGTCGACGAGCGCTGGCGCGGGGTCGACATGTACAACTCGTACACGCTGCGGGCCACGCCGGAAGAGCTGCACGAGCTGGGTGACCGGCTGGACGCGCTGATCCGTCCGTACATCGCCGCGATCCGGGACGACGCGCCGGACGGCGCCGACCTGATCCACGTCAACCTGACCGCGTTTCCCCGATGAGCCCGCTACGCGACCGGGACTTCCGGCTACTGTGGACGGCCGGCCTGATCTCCGAGACCGGCGACTGGCTGCTGCTGGTCAGCCTGCCGATCCTGGTCTTCCAGCTCACCGGATCGGCGCTCGGCACGGCCATCGCGTTCCTGGTGGAGCTGGCGCCCGGCATCCTGCTCAGCCCGGTCGCCGGTCATCTCGCCGACCGCTGGGACCGCCGCCGGGCCCTGGTAGTCCTCGCCGTGGTCCAGGCGGCCGGGCTGCTGCCGCTGCTCGCGCTGCACGACGCCGGCGACCTCTGGATCGGGTACACGGTGATCACCTTCCAGGCGGCGATGCTGACCCTGTTCGAGCCGACCAAGAACGCGTTGCTACCCACCCTGGTCCCGGCGGACCGCCTGGTCACGGCCAACTCGCTGGTCGGGCTCAACCAGAATGTCGGCCGCCTGGTCGGCGCCCCGCTGGGCGGGCTGCTCCTGGCACTCGGCAGCCTCGGCACGATCGTCGCGGTCGACGCGGTGAGCTTCCTCCTCGCCGCGCTGCTGATCGTCCGGCTGCATGCGCGGCCGACCCGGCCCGCGCCGGCTCGGGCGGCGGAGAAACCGACCGTGGGCGCCTTCGCCAGCCGCACCGTCCGCGGTGGACTCGTCGTGGCCGGCCTGGCCGGCGCGGCGCAGGGCCTGTTCGTCGTGCTGTTCGTGGTGTTCGTCGCCCGGGTGCTGCACGGGGGCGAGGCGGAGATCGGGCTCCTGCGCGGTGTACAGGCGATCGGCTCGATCGCCGGCGGTGTCGTGCTCGGCACCATGCGGCGAACCGTGGCCCCGGTCCGGCTGATTGCCTGGGCCTGCGCCGGCTTCGGCCTGCTCGCGCTGGCGACCTGGAACGGGCCGCGGGTGACGACCGCGCTCCCGTTGTACGTGGTGCTGTTCATCCTGGTCGGAGCGCCCGGCGTGGCCCTGCTCACCGGCCTGATGAGCAGCCTGCAACAGGCGACGGTGGAGGGTCAGCGCGGCCGGGTGCTCGCCGCGTTCGGCGCGGTGTTCAACGCCGGCCAGGCGGTCGGCATGGTCGCCGCCGGCACACTCGCCGACCCGCTCGGCGTGGTGACGCTGCTCGACGCGCAGGCGACGCTGTACCTGCTCGCCGGTGCGGTGGCGGCGCTATGGATGACCCCCCGCCTCGCTGATCTAGGACGAATGGTGGCACAAGACCGGCAAAGCGCCCACCATACGTCCTAGATCGACGAGGGGTTCAAGACGCGGCCGCGGAGGACGATCAGGCTCGGGGCTGCCAGTGCCCGGAGGTCCTGCCTTGGATCGGTGTCGTAGACGACCAGGTCAGCCAGGCCGCCCTCGACCAGACCGGGGAACCCGAGCCATTCCCGGGCGCCCCACGACCCCGCCCGCAGCACGTCGTCGACCGGCAGGCCGGCCACCTCGTGCAACCGCAGCATCTCCCGCGCGGCCAGGCCGTGCCGCACCCCGCCGCCCGCGTCGGTACCCACGTAGATCGGCACCCCAGCGTCGTGCGCCGCCGCCACGACCCGCGGGAACCGGGCGCCGAGGGCGCGCATGTGCTGCGCGTACCCAGGGAACTTGTCCGAAGCCCGGTCGGCGATGTCGCCGAAGTTCTCGATGTTGAGCATGGTCGGCACGAGCGCCGTGCCCCGGCGGGCCATCTCGGCGATGTCGTCGTCGGCGAGCCCGGTGCCGTGCTCGACCGAGTCCACCCCGGCCCGGACCAGCGCGGCGACCGATTCCTCGGCGAACGTGTGCACCGCGACCCGGGCGCCGGCCGCGTGCGCCGCCTTGATCGCCGCCGCCATGTCGGCCGGGTCCCAGGCCGGCGCCAGGTCGCCGGTATCCCGGTCGATCCAGTCCCCGACCAGCTTCATCCAGCCGTTGCCGGCCGCCGCCTGGCGCGCCGCCTCGGCCGGCAGCTCGGCGGCGGTCACCTCGACGCCGATGTCGCGCAGGTACCGGCGCGGCGGGGCGACGTGCCGTCCGGCCCTGGCCAGGCGCGGGATGTCCGGGTCGTCGTCCAGTTCCGGGTACGGGTACGGCGAGCCGGCGTCCCGGATCGCCAGTACACCGGCGTCGCGGTCGATGGCGGCGAGCGTCCGGGCGTCGGCCAGCTCCCCGATCGGCGCGCCACCGGGGGCGATACCCAGGTGGCAGTGCGCGTCGACCAGCCCGGGCAGCAGGTACCCCCGGTCGGCGATCGTTTCCGCGCCGGGCACCGGCCGCAGCGTCACCCGGTCGCCGACCAGCCAGAGATCGCGTACCTCGTCGTCGGGCAGCACCACGCCCCGGACATGTAGAGCCATGACAGCCAAACTAGTGCCTCGGCACGGCACTCCCGGACGGCTTCGGCGGCGGGCGCTCCCCGACCAGCTTCTTCGGTGGCGACGGGAAGTCGAGCGCGGGCTTGCCGCGCATGGCGTCCCGCAGGGTCTGCGCCACCGCGGCGTCGACGTGGGTGTGGTCGGCGGTCGAGTCGCCCGGCCAGTCCGGGTCGGCCTCGATGCCGGCGACCGCCACCTGGCGGGTCATCGCGACCAGGGTCGCCGACTCGTTCGTGTCGGTGGTACCCGTCTTGCCGGCGACCGGCCGGCCCACGATGCCGGCCACCTGCCCGGCCGTCGCGCCGTTGCAGCGGTGCAGCCCGCCACCGTCGCCGACCGGGCAGCGCGCGGCGTCGAGCGCGGCCCGGGCGACGTCGGAGCTGATCGCGCGCTTGCACGGGTTGCCGGTGTCGACGCGCTGCCCGTTGAAGTCACGGATCTCCAGTACCGGCGTCGGCGCGCAGTGCGTGCCGTCGTTGGCGAGGGTCCCGTACGCGCCGGCCAGGTCGAGCGGGGTCGTGCCGGCCACACCGAGGGTGAACGCGCCCCACATGTGCGCCCCGGCGGACTGGCGGCGGTCCGAGTCGGCGCGGAACTGGACACCCATCCGGCTCGCCACGTCCACCACGTGCTCGGCGCCGACCTTCTCCTCCAGCGGCACGAAGTACGTGTTGACCGAGTGCCCGAACCCGGTCCACATGTCGAACGGGCCTTTCTCGGTCGCGCTGGCGTTGCCGGGGCAGTAGTCGTTGGTGCCGGGGCAGGCCGAGTGGTCCCGCGGCCCGGTCTTGTACAGCTTCGAGTGGTACCGCGCCTGGGTGTCGATGGTGTAGCTGAGCGGCACGCCCTGCTCCAGCGCCGCGACCATGGTGAACATCTTGAACGTCGAGCCGGCCGGGTACCCGCTCACGTCACCACCGCCCGAGACCAATGGGTTCGTGGTGGCGGGAAAAGTGCCGACCAGGCCCTTCTTCGCCGGGTTCGGGTTGGGCCGGTTGCCGCTCTCGTCCAGGCTGTAGGACCGGTTGGTGGCCATCGCCAGCACGTGCCCGGTGGCCGGCTCCACCGCGCTGAGCATGAGCGCCCGCCGGTCGGTGCTCTTGATCTTCGCGTCGACGTTGCGCCTCATCGCCCGTTGCAGGTCGAGGTCGAACGAGCTGATGATCGTGTACCCGCCGCTGCGCAGCCGGTTCTCCCGGGCGTACGGGTCGGCGCCGAAGGCCGGCTGCTCCAGCCACCACCGGTACAGGTAGTCGCAGGACAGGCCGAGGTCGGCCGCCGCCGCGACGCAGCCCTGGGTCGGTGCCTTGTCGGTGAACACCAGCGGCGCCTTGCGCGCCTCGTCGGCCTGCTGCGGTGTGATCTGGTGCGCCCGGACCAGCTCGGCGAACACGTGCTCGCGCCGCCCGAATGCGGCCGGGCGCTTCTCCGGATCCAGCGGGTCGTAGTCGCTGGGCGCCTGCACCAGCCCGGCCAGCAGCGCCGCCTCGGACAGCGTGAGCGCGCCGGGGTCCTTGTCGAAGTACACGTGGCTCGCGGCGTAGATGCCCCAGGCGCCGTGGCCGAACGGCGCGATGTTGAGGTACCGCTCCAGGATCTGGTCCTTGGTGAGCTTCTTCTCCAGGGCGAGGGCGAGCTTCATCTCGCGTACCTTGCGGATGTTCGTCCGTTCGCTGGCCGCGATCACGTCCTGCGAGGTCTTCGCCGAGTAGATCATGCTCTGCCGGACGTACTGCATGGTCAGCGTGGAGGCGCCGCCGCTGCCGGTGATCGCCGACCGCGCGACGCCCTTCATGTCCACGCCGTGGTGGGTGTAGAAGCGGGTGTCCTCGGAGGCGACGATCGCCTGCCGCATGACCGGCGCCACGTCCGCGAGCGGCACGTCCCGGCGGTTCTCGTCGAAGAACTTCGCGATCTGGGTCTTGCCGTCCGACGCGTACAGGAAGGACGTCTGCGGTGTGGGCAGGGAGAGGAAGTCGGTCGGGAGCCGGTCGAAGGTGTCGACGCCGGCACGGGTCAACTCGCCCGCAAGCGCGGCGACCGGGAGGGCCACGGCGGCCACCAGCAGGCCGGAGAGCACGGCGGAGCAGAGCAGAAAAAAGATCTTTCGCGCGTACATGCAGAGGCCCCCAGGTATGGCCGGGCCGCCTCCCCGCGGGCGGCCCCTCCCCTAGACGCCTCACCTGTGTGGTTACGTTGCAAGCTCGGTGCGGAAAGTGCGCGCGATCACTGCGTACCCGTCCTTGTTGGCGTGGATGTCCGGGCCGAGCGGCGGCGGCGCACACATCCAGGTCCACTGGCAGATCCGCGTGACATTGAGCGGCGTGTCGTTGGTACTGAACGCCGCCGCCACGTCGGCCAGCCGGAACCCGGCGAGACGGTAGATCAGGCCGAGGAGCGCGTTCAGCCGGTTGCCGACCACCAGCGCCGCCTGGGCGAACTGCTGCCCGGCCGGGCCCTGGAGGTACGCGGCGAGGTTGGGGTTGTAGTAGTTCATCGCGGCCATCAGGGTGAACGGCGCGGCCAGCCGAAGCCGGAGCACGATGCGGCTCAGGTTGACCGCGATCGTGCGGTACGCCCGCAGTACGCATGCGTCGTCGATCGCGCCGCCACGGGCGCACGGCGTGATGTCGTTGGCGCCGATGTCGATGGTCACCAGCCCGACGTGACCGCGGTGGGCGCGCAGGAAGCGCTCGGCCGTGGTGAGTTGCGGGTCGCCGGGGCAGACGCCGCCATTGATCATCGTGGTGGTGGTCTCGCCGGGACAGCCGAGGTTGGTAAGCACCAGTTCGGGGCGGGCGTCGTGGATCTGGTACACGTACCCTTCGGTGCGGTCGAGTGGCCGCACGGGCTGGTAGCCGTAGGCGAGCGAGTCGCCGAGGGCCAGGTAGTAGCGCGTCGTGTCGTGCGCCGCCGCGGGGGTAGCCAGGCCGGCTACGGCGAGGGCGGTGGCCACGAGGACGGAAGCGATCCGGTCCCACATGGGCCGCACGCTACGCGCGGGTAGCAATACGCCAAATCAGCCGATCCGGGGGCCGTTCGCCGCTGTTCAGTCAAGGGCGGAAGAGCTGCGGCTACTTGCCGTCGCGCTTGTTCAGCTTGTTGAAGTCGATCTTCGGGAGCTTGAAGCCCGGCGGCAGCCCTGCCGCCGGCCGTCGGGTCCATCCCGGGGGGCAGCTGCGGCATTCCACCCGGGAAGCCGGCGGGCAGGCCGCCGCCGCCGCGGCGCGGCCGGCCGCCGCCCTTGGTGCCCTTGCGCTTGTTCTTCGGCGACTTGGTCGCCTTGCGCCGGCGCCGGGCAGGCCCATCATGCCGCCCATCTGCTTCATCATCTTCTGCGCCTCGGCGAAGCGGTTGAGCAGCTGGTTGACGTCGATCACGGTGACGCCGGAGCCGTTGGCGATGCGCAGCCCGCCGCGAGCCGTTGATGATCTTCGGGTTGCTCCCGCTCGCCCGGGGTCATCGAGCGGATGATCGCGGTGACCCGGTCGAAGTGCTTGTCGTCCAGCTCGGCCAGCTGGTCCTTCATCTGGCCCATGCCGGGCATCATGGCCGAGCATGTTGGCGATCGGGCCCATCCGCCGGACCGCGATCAGCTGCTCCAGGAAGTCCTCCAGCGTGAACTGCTCGCCGCCCATGAGCTTGGCGGCCATCCGCTCCTTCTGGTCGTCCTCGAACGCCTGCTCGGCCTGCTCGATGAGGGTGAGCACGTCGCCCATGCCGAGGATCCGCGACGGCCATCCGGTCGGGGTGGAAGACGTCGAAGTCCTCCAGCTTCTCGCCGGTCGAGGCGAACAGGATCGGCTGGCCGGTCACCTGCCGGACCGACAGCGCCGCACCACCGCGGGCGTCACCGTCCAGCTTGGACAGCACGACGCCGGTGATGCCGACGCCGTCGCGGAACGCCTCGGCGGTGCGCGACCGCGTCCTGGCCGACCATCGCGTCGATGACGAACAGCACCTCGTCCGGGCTCGACCGCGTCGCGGATCGCGGCCGCCTGCGCCATCATCTCGGCGTCGATGCCGAGCCGGCCGGCGGTGTCGACGATGACGATGTCCCGGGCGGCCCGGCGGGCGTGCTCGATCGAGTCGCGGCGCCACCGTGACCGGGTCGCCGACGCCGTTGCCGGGCTCGCGGCGCGTACACCTCGACGCCGGCCCGGCCGCCGAGCACCTGGAGCTGGCCGACCGCGTTGGGCCGCTGGAGGTCGGCGGCGACCAGCAGCGGCTGGTGGCCCTGGCCCTTGCAGCCAGCGGGCCAGCTTGCCGGCCAGCGTGGTCTTACCGGAGCCCTGGAGGCCGGCCAGCATGATCACGGTCGGCGGCTGCTTGGCGAACTGGAGCCGGCGCGCCTCGCCACCGAGGACGTCGACCAGCTCCTCGTGCACGATCTTGATGACCTGCTGGGCCGGGTTGAGCGCCTGGGACACCTCGGCGCCGCGGGCCCGCTCCTTCAGCCGGGCGATGAACGCCTTGACCACCGGCAGCGCGACGTCTGCCTCCAGCAGCGCCAGCCGGATCTCGCGCGCGGTGGCGTCGATGTCGGCATCGGTGAGCCGGCCCTTGCTCCGCAGCTTGGAGAAGATCCCGGAGAGCCGGTCGCTCAGCGTGTCAAACACGGCGCTACATCCCTGAATGTCGTAATTCTCGGCGGTACCCGGGGCGACGTGCCCCGTCGCAAGGGTATCGGGTGGGAACGCCGGAGCGGTCACGCCTGTCGGGACGCCGCTCCCAGCACAGCAGCTTCGACGGCGGCCCGCTCCTCCGCGTCGTCCCACGGACCTACCAGGTAGAACGCGTCGACCACTTCACCGCCGAGGGTGGAGATCCGGGCCGCCCGTACCTGTGCGCCGGCCATCGCGAGTGCGTGCGCCACCCGGTACAGCAGCCCGGGCGAGTCGGCGGCGCGCAGTTCGAGTACCACCGCCCGGGTCGCCGGCTGCCACACCACGCGCGGCTCGACCGGGTCGCCGCCACGCCGATGCGCCGAGCGTTCCCGCGCGGCGAGGCGGGCCGCCACGTCCAGGTCACCGGTGGCCGCCCGGCGCAGGTCACCGATCAGCGCCTGGACCTCCGGCTCCCCGCCGTACCGCGCCTGGACGGCACAGGTCGACCCGGGCCACCCCTTCATGGATGGACGCGTCCGCCGCCACCACGTCTAGGCGGTGCAGCGACAGGCACCCGGCCACCGCGGCGAGCAGGCCGCTGTGGTCGGTCGCGGTCACCGACACCCGGTCGCGGCTGACGCGTACCAGGGGCAACGGCCCGACCGGTACCGGTGGCGCGACGGCCGGCAGCCGGGGGATCTTGCCGGTGTCGAGGGCGTGCCCGACCCGGTCGACCAGTTCGGCGATCAGCCGGCCCTTCCACGTCGACCACGCGGCCGGGCCGGTCGCGGCGGCGTCGGCGCGGGCCAGCGCGTACAGCAACGCGAGCGTGGTCGGGTCGTCGACCGCGTCGGCCACCGCTCGTACCGTCACCGGGTCGGCCAGGTCCCGCCTGGTCGCGGTGTCGGGCAGCAGCAGGTGCTGGCGGACCACGCGTTCGACGGTCGCCACGTCGACGGCCGGCAGCCCGATCCGGGTCGCGACGGCGCGCGCGATCGGGGCACCGACCGTACTGTGATCGCCGGGCAGCCCCTTGCCGATGTCGTGCAGCAGGCCGCACAGGACCAGCAGGTCGGGGCGGGGCACCTCGCGGGCGTACGACGCGGCCGCCCGGGCGGTCTCGACGAGGTGGCGGTCCACCGTGAACCGGTGCACCGGGTTGTGCTGGGGCAGGCTGCGGATCCGGGTCCATTCCGGCAACCACCGGGTGACCAGGCCGTACCGGTCGCACGCCTCCCAGGTCGGCACGAGCGCGCTGCCCGAGCCGAGCAGCGTCAGGAAGGCTTCGCGCGCGGCGACCGGCCACGGGGTGGGCAGCGGCGACTCGAACGCGGCCAGCCACTCCAGGGTCGGTGCCGCGATCGGCAGCCGGGCCCGCGCGGCCGCGGCGGCGACCCGCAGGGCGAGGGTCGGGTCGGGCTTCGGCGTGACCGCCGCCCGCGCCAGTACCGCCTCGCCGCTCTGCTCCACCACGTCGCGGGCGATCGGGTTGCGCGGTGGCTTGCGGCTGACCGGGCCGGACCGCTGCCACCGGTCGACGGCCCGCCAGGCGTCGTCGATCGCGTACGCGACCGTGCGGGCCGCGTCGGTCACCCGCCGCATCGCGTCGTCCGGGCCGCCGAGATCGAGCAGCCGGGCCACCTCGGCCCGGTCCTGGGCGAGCATCCGGTCCACCCGCCGGCCGGTCACCGTGTGCAGGGCGTCCCGGATGTCGAGCAGCCAGCGCTGCGCCGCCCGGACCGCCGGACGGGTGCCGTCGGCCACCCCCGCGTACCCGATGCCGCGCAGCACGCCCAGGTCACGCAGGCCCCCGCGGGCCTCCTTGACGTCGCCTTCCAGCAGGAAGGCCAGCTCACCGTGGGTCTCCCAGCGCCGCTCGGCGATCTCGCGCAGCGCCGGCAGCACCCGCAGCGCGTCCCGCCGCCACTGCCCGGTGACCCGCTGGCGAAGTGCCGCGACCATCCGCGGGTCGCCGGCGACGAGCCGCGCGTCCAGCATGCCGACGGCGGCCTTCACATCGGTACCGGCGACCTCCACGGCCTGGTCGACCGTGCGCACGGAGTGGTCGAGGGACAGCCGGGCGTCCCAGATCGGGTACCAGATCTTCTCGGCGATGGCGTCCACGTCGGGCTGCCCGGAGTGCAGCAGGACCAGATCGAGGTCGCCGTGTGGCGGGCACTCGCGACGGGCCAGCCCACCGACGGCCATCAGCGCGAGGCCGTCCCCGGCCGGCAGCAGGGTGGCGAGCCACGCGTCGAACGCGGCGGCCCGGCTGGCCCGGGCCGCGGCGCCGATCCCAACCGGTACCGCCAGGTCGCGTCCCGGGTCCGCAGCCCCCTCTCCGCGGCCCCGGCACGCGGCGATGCCGGCGGGGGTACTTACCACTCCCGCCGGCACAGCCGCCCGTTCCCCCGTTCCGGTCAGAGCGCGTCCAGCCCGCGCTCGCCGGTGCGGACCCGGACCACGTCGTCGACCGGCGTGACCCAGACCTTGCCGTCACCGATCTTTCCGGTGCGGGCCGCGGTCACGATCGCGTCCACGACCTTGTCCACGTCGATCTCGTCGGTGACGACCTCAACCCTGATCTTCGGAACGAACTCCACCGTGTACTCCGCGCCCCGGTACACCTCGGTGTGACCCTTCTGGCGCCCGTACCCCTGCACCTCGCTGACGGTCAGGCCGGCCACGCCGAGCGCGTGCAGACCTTCCTTGACCGCGTCGAGTTGGTACGGCTTGATGACCGCGGTCACCAGCTTCATGCCCAATCCCTCCATCAACGCGCGCTAACCCGGGACCTGTTCGCTGACCGGCTTCTCCGTCGACGCGCCGTCGGCACTCGGCTTGCCCGCGCCGACGCCGGCCAGGGCGAAGGCGCCACCCGTACCCGTGGTCGGCGCGAAGTCGTACGCGCTCTCCGCGTGCTCGGCGGTGTCGATACCCTCGACCTCGGCCTCGCTCGTGATGCGGAGCCCGATCGTCTTCTCGATCGCCATGCCGATCAGCCAGGCGAAGACGAACGAGTACGCGCCGACCGCGACCACCGCGATCGCCTGCTTGCCCAACTGCTCCGGGCCACCGCCATAGAGCAGGCCCTTCACACCACCGGTACCCGCGATGAACGGCGCGGCCAGGAAGCCGATCAGCAGGGCGCCGGTCGCGCCACCGACCAGGTGGACGCCGACCACGTCGAGCGCGTCGTCGAAGCCGAACCGGTACTTGAGGCCGACCGCGAGGGCACAGATCGCACCCGCGATCAGGCCGAGCGCGATCGCGCCCATCGGCTCGATCGTGGCACACGCCGGGGTGATGGCGACCAGGCCGGCCACCGCGCCGGACGCCGCACCGAGTGTGGTCGGCTTGCCGTCCCGCAGCCACTCCACGATGATCCAGCCGAGCAGCGCCGCGCCCGTCGCCACCTGCGTGTTCACGAAGGCGACCGCGGACAGGCCGTTGGCGGCCAGCGCCGACCCGGCGTTGAACCCGAACCAGCCGAACCACAGCAAGGCCGCGCCGAGCAGCACCATCGGCAGGTTGTGCGGCTTGAACTTCTCCCTGGGCCAGCCGACCCGCTTACCCGCCACGAGGGCCAGCGCGAGCGCGGCCGCACCAGCGTTGACGTGCACCGCCGTCCCACCGGCGAAGTCGAACGCCTTGATGCCCTCGGCGATCCACCCGCCGTTGCCGTTGTCGAAGAAGAACACCCAGTGCGCCACCGGGAAGTAGACGACGGTCGTCCACAGCGCGACGAAGATCAGCCACGACTTGAACTTGATCCGGTCCGCGACCGCGCCGCTGATCAGGGCCGGCGTGATGATCGCGAACATGAGCTGGAACGCGGAGAACGCCAGCACCGGGATCTTGTCGCCGTCCGGGCCGGTCAGGGCGTCGAACGTGCCGCGCAGCCCGAACGACTCGGAGCCGCCGATCAGCCGGTGGAACCGGTCCGTGGTGAACGACAGGCTGAACCCGTAGAACACCCACAGGATGCTGACGACGGCGATCGTAGCGAAGTTCATCATGAGCATATTGAGCACGCTCTTCGTCCGTACCATGCCGCCGTAGAACAGGGCCAGGCCCGGCGTCATGAGCAGAACGAGCGCACTCGAAGCGAGCACCCAGGCGGTGTCGCCGTAGTTGATCGGCGGCACGCGGCCTCCTCTCGGTCCGTGTTCCTCCCTGCCGGCTGACCTGGGCGGCACTGCCCCCGGCTGCCGGATGGGCGTCAGAATTACGAACCGCTGTTTCGGGCTTCGGCGCGCTGCGGTTTCCACCGCGTGACGGGATGTTTCGAGCGTGTGACGGCCTGCATCCGGCCGCGCGATTACCTGGAGATGACCAGGAAGTAGAAGTACACGACCATCAGGATCGCGCCGACGACGATCCCGGTCAGGGCCAGTCGGGTGCCGCGCTGCCCGTACCGGCGGATCTGCCCGAGCGCGAGCACGCCGAGGATCAACGGCAACGGGGTCCAGGTGAGGATCGCGACCACGGACGCGATGGCGAGCGCGTTCCACCGCGACGCGGCGGCCGGCTGATCGCCGACGGCGGCGTGCCGGGGCGCGGGCTCGGGCGGCGGCTTCTCGCTCTGCGAGGGCGGCGTGATGAACGTCGGCCGGATTCCGGGGCCGTTGGTCGCCCGGCCGGTCGGGGCTGTCGGTGTGGTGGTCCGGGTGTACCCGGCGGGCCTGGGATGCGGCTCGGTGGCGCCGGCCTCGCGGTGGCCGGTGCGGGTGGCCCAGCGCCCGCCGGACATGGAGGGCTGCCGGCGCCGGAATCCCCGCCGCCGGAGGCCGCCGAAGCCGTCCCGCTTCCGGAAGCCGTCCGGCCGCGCGCCGAAGCTGTCCGGCCGCGCGCCGAAGCTGTCCGGCCGCGCGCCGAAGCCGTCCGGCCGCGCGCCGAAGCCGTCGGGGCGCGCGCCGAAGCCGTCCGGCCGCGCGCCGAAGCTGTCCGGCCGCGCGCCGAAACTGTCGGGGCGCGCGCCGGAGCCGTCCGGCGCCGCGGGTGGGGCGCCGGCGGGCGGCGGCACCTCGGCGCGGCCCGCAGCCTTGCCGTTGGGGTTCGCGCCGTTGGAGGCCGCGCCATAGGGCGTCGTGCCGTTAGGAGCCGCGCCGTGGGGAGTTGCGCCGTAGGGCGACGCGCCGTTGGGGGCCGCCCCGTTGGGCGTCGCGCCGTTCGTCGGATTGTTCGTCGGGCTGTTCGGCTGGAAGGCGCTCCACCCCGGGCTGCTCGGGGGACGCGGTGCCCGGCCGTCGAAACCGCCGAGCGGGCGGAACCAGTGGCCGTCGGTGCGGGTACCCGATGATGGTGGAGCTTCCCGGGGCTCGGCCTTCGGCTCCCACCGCTCCGCCTTCGGCGGGGCGGGCTCGTCCGCCCACGTCGGGCCGGCGCGCGTCGACCAGATGTCCGCGGGCTCGGTCGTCGCGAAGACCGTGTGCCGGGACTCCTCGTCGCGCAGGTCGTAATACCCGATCCGGCGCAGCGGATCCAGCAGCAGGTCGGCCGCTGCGGTGATCATCTGGGTGCGGCGCAGGTCACCGGCGGGCAGATCGGGATGGTACCGGCGGAGCAGGCGCTTTCGGGCCGCACGGACCTCGGCCTCGGAGGCGCCGGACGGCAGCCCCAGGATCTCGTAGGGATCCCGGCCGCCGAGCTCACCGAACGAGGGTCGACTCACGAGCGTCCGACCTCCCTCTCCGGTCGCCCAGCCTGTCAACTCTTGACCGCGGCACAGTACCTCGGCTAGTGCATCTCATGCACGGTTCGTATGCCAACTCACGACCGGCGCGAATCTGTCAGCGCAGGGCATATTCCAGGGTATGCCGCTCGTAATCGATGAGGCGGAGGTCGCGAACCGGCCGGCGAAGGTGGCCTTTATGGACGATACGGACAAACGCCGGCTCGCCCGCCGCGGCCATCCGACGGATCCCCTCGATGTGGTCGACGATGCGCTTGCGGATCGTGCGAATCAACCGGTGCCGGTCGCGGGGCGTCAACCCGTACGCGTCGGCGAACAGGCGTAGGCGGCGGGGACGGTTCGGGCGTTTCCACCCCAAGGTGTACGAGTCGCGGTCGGAGAACAGCGGCACCCAGGTCCACGCCGCGTACGCAACGTCGTAGATCCGCGCGCCCGGCGAGGCAAGGTCGAAGTCGATCAGCGCGAGCGTGCCATCGGGCCGCCAGATCACGTTGTGCGGCGCGGCATCGTGGTGGCAGATCACCTCGGTGTCCGGTGGCGGCGGCCCGAACGAGCGCCACACCGCGCCCGGAGCTGGCCGGAACCCGTACTGCGCGTCGTGGAACATCCGCAGCATCGTGGCGACCGTGACCAGCGCCTCGTCGGTCACCCAGTGCGGGGCCAGCGGGTACTCGCCGCACTCGCCTTCCAGGTAGGACAGCACTTCACGACCACGCTCGTCGATGCCGAGGGCGTGCGGGGCACCGGTGAAGCCGACGTACTCCAGGTGGCGCAGCAACGCGTGCACGGCCGGCGTCCACGGCCCGGCGTTCCGGCGGACCGTCGCGCCGACGCGCACAACCGTCGAGGTGTTCCCACCCAGGAGCGGGATCTCCTGCTGTGTCACGGTCGGCGGCTCCTCCGGCGTCGCTTGCGTAGCAGTCATTGTGCGGACAGAGTGCCGTACTCGTCCACGCCGGTGTCCCCGGCGCATCCGCGCGCCCCGGCCGCTCTCGCCCCGGCCCCTACGCCTCTGCCCCGAGCAGCGCGTCGACAAACTGCGTGGGCTCGAACGGAGCGAGATCGTCGGCGCCCTCACCGAGCCCGACCAGTTTGACCGGAATGCCGAGCTGACGCTGTACCGCGATGACGATGCCACCCTTGGCGGTGCCGTCCAGCTTCGTCAGTACCACGCCGGTGACGTCGACCACCTCGGTGAACACCCGTGCCTGCTCCAGGCCGTTCTGCCCGGTCGTGGCGTCGAGCACGAGCAGCGTCTCGTCGACCGGCCCGTGCCGCTCGATCACCCGCTTGACCTTGCCCAGCTCGTCCATCAGGCCGACCTTGTTCTGCAACCGACCCGCCGTGTCGACCAGGACGCTGTCGACGCTGGTCTCGGTGCCGCGCTTCACCGCGTCGAAGGCCACGCTGGCCGGGTCGGCGCCTTCCGGCCCGCGGACGACTTCGGCGCCGACCCGGCCGGCCCAGGTGGTGAGCTGGTCGGCCGCCGCCGCACGGAACGTGTCGGCCGCGCCGAGCAGGACGGTGTGGCCGTCGGCGATCAGTACCCGCGCGATCTTGCCGCAGGTGGTGGTCTTGCCGGAACCGTTGACGCCGACCACGAGCAGCACCGCGGGCCGGCCGTCGTGCGGAGTCGCCGCGAGCGACCGGTCCATTGCCGGGTCAAGCGCCTCGACCAACTCGTCGGTCAGCAGTTTGCGCAGGTCGGAGGCTGACGACGTGCCGAGGATCCGGGCCCGCTCGCGCAGCCGCCCGACGATCTCGGTAGTGGCGGCGACCCCGACGTCGGCGGTGATCAGGGTCTCCTCGACCTCGTCCCAGGTGTCGTCGTCGAGCTTGTCCCGGGACAGCAGGGCCAGCAGGCTCTTGCCGAGGACGTTCTGCGAGCGGGACAGCCGGGAGCGCAGCCGGACCAGCCGGCCGGCGGTCGGCTCGGGCGTCTCGAGCAGTTTCTCGGCCGGCGGCGCGGCTGCCTCTGGTGGCGCGAGCGTCTCGGGCGGCGCGAGGGTCCCGGTCGCCGCCCCGGTTTCGGGCCGCTCGCCCGGCTCCGGCGGCACTGGCGGCACTGATGGCGCCGGTGGCCGGCGACGCCGCGGGGCCAGCAGCGCGACAGCGCCGGCCAGCAGCAGGACGAGCAGGACGATACCGATGGCGACGTACATCTCCATGCCAGAAATCCTGGCAGACGAAGGCAGCCGGGGCGCGTTGGGTCACCTCGGGTCGTCTCGGGGTCGCCCCAGGTTGACGTTGGTCGATCCAGTCCCATCGGAGGGGTGCTCGTTGGTACCAGATAGACCAACGTCTATCAAGGGTGCGCCGCGCGCTGGCAACCGGCGCGGATTCGGGGAATCATGGCCCGATGCCCGACCCGCCCGACCATGGTCTCCTGCTGGGCCCGATCCTGCGGCGGGTGACCGGCACCCGCGCCACGATCTGGGTGGAGACCGCGCAGCGGGCCACCGTCGAGGTACGCGCTAAGAGCGGAGCCTCCGGCGCGGAGCGCACGTTCCACGCGCACGGGCGGCACTACGCGCTGGTCGTGGTCGACGACCTGACGCCGGGGACGGTCGACGAGTACCAGGTCTTCCTGGACGGCGAGCAGGCCTGGCCGCCGCCGGACTACCCGTACCCGCCGCCGGTGATCCGGACCCGGACCGACGGCGACCCGGTCCGGCTGGTGTACGGCTCGTGCCGCCAGGGTAGTCCGCGGGTCAACCATCGCCACCCGCCCGACGCGCTGGACGCGTACGCGGTGCGCCTGGCGGGCGACTTGACCGCCGGCGAGCCGGGGAGCTGGCCGGACTCATTGGTGCTGCTCGGCGACCAGGTGTACGCGGACGAGACGTCCCCGGTGATCCGCCGCTGGCTGCGCCGTCGCCGGCACCGGCGCCGCCCGGACGCGCCGGCCGACCAGGTGGTCGGCTTCGACGAGTACAGCCGGCTGTACCTGGAGTCGTGGACCGACCCGGACGTGCGCTGGCTGCTGTCGGTCACGCCGAGCGTGATGATCTTCGACGACCACGAGATCATCGACGACTGGAACACGTCGGAGTCGTGGCGGCGCACCCAGGAGGCGGCGTCCTGGTGGCCCGAGCGGATCTCGGCGGGACTCTCCTCGTACTGGGTCTACCAGCACCTCGGCAACCTGTCCCCGGACGAGTTGGGCGCCGATCCGGTGTACCGGGCGGTGCGCGCGGCCGACGACGCGACCGGTGTCCTGACCGACTTCGGCGGGAGCGCCGACCGGGAACGGGCCGGGTACCGGTGGAGCTACGCCCTCGACATCGGGCGTACCAGGCTCGTGGTGCTCGACAACCGCGCCGGGCGCGAGTTGCGGCCGGGGCGCCGGGCGATGCTGCCCGACGGCGAGTGGCGGTGGCTGGTCGACACGGTCGGTAGCGGCGGCTACGACCACCTGGTCATCGGCTCGTCCCTGCCCTGGCTGATGCCGCCCGCGATCCACCACGTCGAGGCGGCGAACGAGCGGCTGTGCGACTCGCCCCGACGCTGGGTCGCCGGCCCGGCTGAGCGCGCCCGGCAGGTGCTGGACCTGGAACACTGGGCCGCGTTCGGTCGTTCGTTCGACGCGCTGGCGGCGCTGCTCACCCAGGTCGGGTCGGCGCCGGACGCCCCGTCCACGATCAGCGTGCTGTCCGGGGACGTGCACCACTCGTACGCCGCCCGCGCCGATCTGGGCCCCGACCTCGAATGCCGGGTACATCAGCTGACCTGCTCACCGGTACACAACGGGCTGCCCGGGGCGATCAAGGTCGCGACCCGGATGGCGTGGAGTCGCGGGGCGGCGCGCGGCACCCGCCGGCTCGCTCGGCTCGCCGGCACGCCCGCTCCGAGCGTGCGGTGGAGCCTGGCGTACGGGCCGTTCTTCGGCAACGCGATCGGCACGCTGATCCACCGCGGCCCGGACGCGTACGCGCTGCTCGAAGGGACCACGTCCAAGGCGCGGCTCAAGCGCCTCGGCGCCGCCCGCCTGCACGCGCCGGACCTGCCGTAGGGCCGACCACCGGGCCAGCCGTAGGGCCGGCCGCAGGGCCAACCTCCGCCCCGGCCGCGGGGCCAGCTTCAAGGCCCGCAGCCGGGCCACCAGCGGCCGGCCCAGCCGGACCGCTGGCAGCCGCCAGCAGCCGCTGCCCGAGCACGCGCGCGGCGGCCTGAAGCTCCGGGCAGCGCACGATCCGGTACGCCGCCGGGATCATCGCGAGCCGCTCCGCGTACCAGTACGGGTTGTCGGTGCTGCCGACCAGCCGGCTGGTCCCGGCGTCGACCGGTTGGAGTTTGCCGAGGGCGCGGGGCAGGCAGCGTCCGACCCGGTCGGCCGGGGCGTCGATGACGACCTCGACCTCGTACTCCCAACCGACGGCGAGATGCTCCTCCAGCATGGCGACCGGATCGAGATCGGCGGGCGGGCTGCAAACATCGTCGAGCACCGTCGCCGTACGGACCCGGTCGATCCGGTACGCCCGCCGGGCGCCCGAGGGGTGGGACTGGCACAGCAGGTACCACCGGCCGTGGCGCACCACGACCGCCCACGGGTCGACCTCGCTGACCCACTCCGACCCGGCCTCGGAGCGGTAGTCGAGCCGTACCCGCCGGTTGGTCGAGCAGGCCTGCACGAGGGCGGTCGTGATCGCGGGGTCCGGGCGGGCGGCGGCCCGGTCGGGGGCGGGTGCGGTGGTCCGCCGGACGGCCTCGGCCTGGGCGGCGACCGGCTCCGGGAGGGCGCGCATGATCTTGCCGAGCGCGGCGCCGACCGGGTCGGTGGGATCTCTCGCGTCGTGGTGGCCGTCGAGTACCGCCATCACCAGGCCGAGAGCCTCGGTCGCGGTGAACATCAGCGGCGGCAGCCGCAGGCCACGGCCGACGCGGTACCCGCCGTAGGGCCCGCGGGTGGACTCGATCGGGATGCCGGCGTCGCGAAGGATGCCGACGTAGCGCCGGGCGGCCCGTTCCGAGACGCCGATCTTGTCAGCGATCCGGTCCGCGCCGATTCCCGGGCTGCCCTGGATCAGTTCGAGGGCCAGGAGTGCCCGTGCTGCGGGGCTCGCGTCAGTCTTCATGACAATCACCTATCAGACGAGGGCGCGCACCTCGTCCGCCTCAGGGCTACCGATGTCGGTCAGCAGGTCCAGCGCCGCGCGCCAGTGCTCCCGGGCGCCGGCCTCGTCCCCGGCGCGCTGCCGGATCCGGCCGAGCAGTACCCGGACCCGGGCCTCGCCGGTGCGGTGGCCGGTCGCGGTGTGCAGGGCCAGCGCTTCTTCGGCGCTCCGTGCCGAAGAAGCCAGGTCGCCCCGGTCGAATTCCACGGCGGCGACGGTGGCGCACGCCAGCCCTTCGAGTACCCGGAAACCGGCGGTCCGGGTGAGCGTCACGGCCTGGCGACCAGCCTCGGCCGCCCGGTCCGGATCGCCGCTGCGCAGGTACGCGACGGACATCCCGATCAGCGCCTGCGCCTCACACCACCGGCCCTCGGTCTCCCGGGCCAGCCGCAGTCCCTGCTGGTACCGCTCGATGGCGGGACCGGACCGGCCGAGCCGGTACTCCACGGCGCCGAGCACGTTGAGCGCCTCCGCCTCGGCCTGCACCCGACCACCCTCGCGGGCGGCGGCGAGCGCGGCCCGGCCGAGCCGCCCGGCCTCCTCGATCCGGCCGGCGTCCAGGTTGAGCCAGGCGAGGTCGCAGGTCTGCCCGGGCTCGTGGTCGGCCGCCGCCGCCTGGCTGAGGTAGTCGAACGCCTCCCCGAAGCGCCCGAGCATGTGGTACGCGACGCCGATGTTGCCCAGCACGGTCGGCTCGCTGGCCTTGGCGCCGATGCCCCGGTACAACGCCAGCGCCTCCAGCGAATGGTCCAGCGACTCGGTCAGCCGACCCAGTTCGACGTACATGAAGCCGAGGTTGGTCAGGTGGACCGCCTGCGCCCCCGGATCGCCGCCGGCCCGGTCCAGCGCGAGCGACTGCCGGACGTGGTCGACCGCCTCCTCCAGCCGACCCATCTCCACGTACAGGTTGCCCAGGTTGGTGAGCGCGGCCGACTCCCCGGCCGCCCATCCGCTCTGCCGGCTCAGCGCGAGCGCGCGGGTGTAGTGCTCGATCGCGTCCTTGTGCCGGGTCACCTGCTGGCACAGCAGGCCGAGGCTCAGGTGGGCCGCCGCGGCGGCCCGGGCGTCGCCGTCGGCTTCGGCGGCCTCCAGCGCCACCTCGCCCACCGTCTGCCAGTCCACTGTGTACATCCGGAGCCAGAAGTACCCGCGCAAGGCGTCGGCGAGCAGCCAGGACACCGGCCGGGCCGAGTCGCCGGCACCCCGCCCGGCCGCGTGCGCGATGGCGGCGACCAGGTTGGGGCGTTCGGCGTCGAGCCAGCGGGACGCGCTGACCTGGTTGGCGAACGCCGGACCCGATCCGGACGCGGACGGAAGGCGCACCATCACCGGGTACAGCGCCCGCGCCGCCGCGTCGACCCCGCGCAGGTAGTAGTCGTACAGCCGGCGGGTCGCCTCCCGGCCGCTGTGCTCGCCTTCGCGCCCGGCGAGTTCGGTGGCGTACATGCGGAGCAGGTCGTGGAACGCGAAGCGGCCCGGCGTGTACTCGTCGATCAGGTGCCAGCCGGCCAGCACCGCGAGCTGCTCGGCGCTCTCCGCCGCCGTCATGTCGGCCAGCGCCGCCGCGGCGTCCGGCGTGACGTCAGGGCCGGGCACGAGCCCGAGCAGCCGGAACATCCGCCGCGCCGGCTCCGGCAGGGACGCGTGGGACAGCTCGAAAGCACCGCGCACCGGTTCGCCGCCGTCATCGCCGGCCAGCCTCGCGGCGTACGCCGCGAGCCGCTGCCCGGGCAGGTCGTACAGGTTGGCCGCGACGATCCGCAGGGCCAGCGGAAGGTACCCGCAGTCGCGAGCGATCTGCTCGGCCGCGGCCGGCTCGGCCGTCACCCGCCGCCGCCCGATGACCTCGCTGAGCAGCCCGACCGCGTCGTCCGGGGCGAGGACATCGAGGGTGAGCCGGCGGGCGCCGTCCAGCGCGACCAGGCCGCCGAGCTGGTCACGGCTGGTGACCAGGACCAGGCACTCGCGGTTGCCGGGCAGCAGCGGCCGGACCTGCTCGGGGCTGCGGGCGTTGTCGAGCATCACCAGGACCCGCCGGTCGGCCAGCAGCGACCGGTACATGGCGGCCGCCTCGTCCTGGTCGGTCGGGATCCGGCCGGGCGGCACACCGAGCGCGCGGAGGAAGTGGGCCAGCGCGTCGATCGGCCGTACCGGCGGCGCGGACGAGTACCCGTGCAGGTTGACGTACAGCTGCCCGTCCGGGAACTTGTCCCGCACCTGGTGCGCCCAGTGCACGGCGAGCGCGGTCTTGCCGACGCCGGCGATGCCCGCGATCGCGGTGATCACCACGGCGGCCTCGGTGTGCCCGTCGGAGATCAGCTGGTTGAGCCGGGCCAGGTCACCCTCGCGGCCGGTGAACGCCGCGGCATCGACGGGCAGCTGGTCCGGCAGGCCCGGGCTCGCCGACACCGGTTCGCCGGCCGGCGCGTTCAGCTCCGGGTCCTCCCGCAGCACCATCTCGTACGTGCGGCGCAGCGCCGGCCCCGGATCGAGCCCCAGCTCGTCGTGCAGGTGCCGGGCCAGGTCGTGGTACGCGGCCAGCGCCTCGGCCTGCCGCCCACCGCGGTACAGCGCGACCATCAGCTGCCCGGCGAACCGTTCCCGCAGCGGGTGCTCGGCGACCAGCGCGCGCAGTTCGCTGACCAGGCGCGCGTGGCCGCCGGCCGCCAACTCCAGGTCGATGACCTCTTCCAGCGAGACCAGCCGCTTCTCGTCGAGCCGGGTCGCCTCCAGCTCGGACAGCTGTCCGCCGAGCCCGGCCAGTACCGGCCCGCGCCACAGCCCGAGCGCCTCGCGCAGTGCGGCGGTGGCTCCCGGCGCGTCGCCGCCGTCGGCCAGCCCCCGGGCCCGCTCGACCAGCCGCTCGAAGACGAGCGAGTCGAGCTGGTCCGGGTCGACCCGCAGCAGGTACCCGGAGCCGTGCGTGACGATGGCGTCCGCCGCGCCGACCCGGCTGAGGACGGCCCGCAGCGCGGCGACCGCGTTCTGCACCTGCCGCCGGGCCGTGTTCGGCGGCGCACTTTCCCAAACGGCTTCCACCAGGTGGAATAGGCTGACCGGCCGATTGGCGTTCAGCAGCAGCGCGGCGAGGACCCGCCGGGGCCGTAGTCCCCCCAGGTTGAGAGGGCGCTCACCAGCGATTACCTCCAGAGGCCCGAGTATGCGGTAGCGCAGGTCGGCAGCCGCCCTTTCCGGTGGCTCGAAGCTGGGTCGCATGGCGGGCCGAAGCGTAGGACAGCGCGCTGCCGCTGGTCAACGACGTTGGATCAGGTCTGCTCGGCCATGTCGACGGCGCGGACCTGGGTCGATGCGTCCACCCGGCCGACCGTGCGCGCCAGTATCGTAATGACGACACCGAGCGCGACCGAGATCACCAGGCCGGCGCGCACCGAGGTGGCGTTCGCCACATACCCGATCGCCACCGGGCCGATCAACATCCCGCCATACCCCATGGCCCCGGCCTGCGCGATGCCCGCCCCCGCCTCGTCGAGGCCACCGGCGATCGAGAACGTCAGCGGCACGACGGTGCAGATCGCGAGGCCGACCAGGAAGAACCCGACCAGCGCCAGCCACCAGCGCGGCGCGGCCACCACGATCGCGAAGCTGCCCGCGGCTCCGATGCCGCCGCCGGTGAGCATGGCCCGCGAGCCGACCAGCCGGCGGACCCGGTCGCCGAACGTGCGGCCCACGATCATCGCGGCCTCGAAGACCGGGTACGCGAGCGCCGCCACCGCCTCCCGGGCGCTCAGTTCGTTGCGCAGGTAGAGCCCGCTCCAGTCCGCGATGGACCCCTCGATGATGAAGGACGCGCAGGTCACCGCCCCGATCAGGTAGATCACCCGGGGCAGCCGGGTCCGGGTGGCCCGGACCTCGGCCGGCACCGGCGGGTCCGGGACATAGGTGGGCAGCATCGCCAGCGCCGCCGGAAGGCCGAGCACGGCCACGCCGACGACCGCCTGGGTGAAGGTCATGTGAAGGTACGCGCTGAGCGCCCCCAACGCGCCGCCCAGCACCGAGCCGATGCTCCAACCGGCGTGCGCGCCGTTCATCAGGTGCCGACCGGTGATCCGCTCCAGGACCGCCACCTGGGCGTTCATGCCGATGTCGAGTGCGCCGAACGCGGCACCGAACAGCGCCGAGGCCACCAGCAGCCACGGGTACGTGGGCGCGAGGCCGATGCCGGCCAGCAGTACCGCCGACCCGGGCGCGGCGAGCAGCAGGGTGCGCCGGCTGCCGAGCCGGGTGATCGCCACCCGGGCGAGCTGCATCGTGATCATCGCGCCGATCCCGAAGACCAGCACGGCGGTACCTACGGCAGCCGGGTCGAGGTGCAGCTTGTCGGTGAGCGCCGGAATCCGCACCGTCCACACCGCGCAGAGCGCACCGGCCAGCGCGAACGTGGCGGTGCTGCCGATCCGGGCGCGGGCGAGCCCGGCGGTAAGGGGCGTAGTCACCCTCCGAACGTTAGCGCGCCCCATGATCGGCACAACTTCCCGGAAGTAGTGGCCTCCGGTACCCCGTGAGGCCACTACTTCCGGGAAGTTGTGCCGATCATGCCGCCTCGTCGTCCTGGCGGAGGCGCTGGCTGATCACCTCGGTCACACCGTTGCGCATGGTCACGCCGTACAGCGCGTCGGCGACCTCCATGGTCCGCTTCTGGTGGGTGATGATGATCAGCTGGCTCTTCTCCCGGAGCTGTTCCATCAGCGTGATCAGCCGACCCAGGTTGACGTCGTCGAGGGCGGCCTCGACCTCGTCCATGATGTAGAACGGGCTGGGCCGGGCCCGGAAGATCGCACAGAGCAGCGCGACGGCGGTCAGCGAGCGCTCGCCGCCGGACAGCAGCGACAGCCGCTTGATCTTCTTGCCCGGCGGCCGGGCCTCCACCTCGACGCCGGTGGTGAGCATGTCCTCCGGGTCGGTCAGCACCAGCCGGCCCTCGCCACCCGGGAACAGCACCCGGAAGACCTCCTCGAACTCCCGGGCGGTGTCCTGGAACGCGTCCGCGAACACCTCCAGGATCCGGTCGTCCACGTCCTTGACGACGGTGAGCAGGTCACGCCGGGTCTTCTTGAGGTCTTCGAGCTGGTCGGAAAGGAATTTGTACCGCTCCTCCAGCGCCGCGAACTCCTCCAGCGCCAGCGGGTTGACCTTGCCGAGCAGGGCCAGCTCGCGCTCCCCCTTCGCGGCACGCTTCTCCTGGGTCGCGCGGTCATACGGTACGGGCGACGGCGCCGGCTTCTCCGCCGCCTCCGCGGCCGCCAGCTCGGCCTGGGTCGGCGGGACGGGCACGGCCGGCCCGTACTCGCCGACCAGGGTCTCGACGTCGAGCCCGAAGTCCTCGGCGGCCTTCGCCTCCAACTGCTCGATCCGCAACCGTTGCTCGGCCCGGGCCACCTCGTCCCGGTGTACCTCGCTGGTCAGCCGCTCCAGCTCGGTGCGCAGCTCGCCGGCTCTCGCGCGTACCTCGGAAAGCTCCTCTTCCCGCGCGGACCGCGCGGCGGCGACGGTGTCCCGCAGCTCGGCGGCCTCTGCCACCGAGGTGGCGATCGCGACCAGGGCGCGCTCCGCGCCGGTGACCACGGCCCGCGCGATCGCCGCGCCGCGGGCGCGGGCGGCGCGCCGGGCGGCCGCCTTCTCCCGGGCCGCGCGCTCGGCCGCGGCCTGGCGGGCGAGCGTGTCGGCGCGCCCGGCGAGCGCCCCGACCCGCTCCTCTGCGGTGCGGACCGCCAGCCGGACGTCCATCTCGTGCTGGCGGGCCTGGGGCACCGCGGCGGCGATCTCGTCGCGGTCCACGGTGGACGGATCCTCGTCGAGCGGGGTGGCCTCGGCCAGCCGCAGCCGCTCCTCCAGCTCCTCCAGGGCGGCGAGCCCGGCGTCGCGAGCCGCTTCGGCCTTGGCCTTGGTGGCGGCCAGCCGGTCGGCCTCGGCGCGGGCGGACTTCGCGGCGGCGCCCAGCTCAGCGAGCTTGCGCGCGGCGGCGTTGCGCTCGCCCTCGGCCTGCTTCTTGGCTGCGGCGGCGACCGACACCCGCTCCTTCGCGGCGGCGACGGCCGCCCGGGCGGTCTCCAGCTCGGCGCGCAGCTCGACGAGTCGGGACTCGGCGTCGACCTTTTTCTGCCGGGCCTCCTCGACGGCGGCCTGTACCTCGATGAAGCTGGTCGCCTTCGCGGACCCGCCGGCCGCCGCGTACGCGCCGAGCACGTCACCATCGGGGGTGACCGCCCGGAGCGCCGGAGCGTACCCGACGATCCGCTGCGCGGTGGCCAGGTCCGGGGTGAAGACCACGTCGTGCAGGGCGCGGACCAGCGCCGGGCGGAGCTGGTCGGGCGCCCGGACCAGATCGAGCGCGAAGCACGCCCCGGGTGGCAGCGGCGGCCGGTCGGCGCGTACCCCGTCCTGGTCGGTGTCGGCGGACGCGACCAGCAGGGCGGCCCGCCCCGCGTCATCGGACTTGAGCAGCTCGACCGCGCTCACCGCGCCGTCGATGCCGGACACCACGACGGCGTCGGCCAGCGCGCCCAGGGCGGCAGCCAGCGCGGCCTCGTGGCCCGGCTCGACCGACAGCAACGCCGCGACGCTGCCCAGCAGGCCCGGCACCCGGTCGGACCGAGCCAGCAGCGCGCCGGCGCCGTCCTTGCGGCGCAGCCCCATCGACAGGGCCTCCTCGCGCGCCTTCCACTGGGTGACCTCGCGCTCGGCGGTCCGCTCGCCGTCGCCGAGCCGCTTGACGGTCGCCGCGGCGGCGTCGTGCACGGTGACCGCCTCGCGGTGGCGCAGCTCCAGGTCGGCGTCGTCGCGGTCGGCCTCGGTGGCGCCGGCGGCCTGCTCGTCGTACGCCTCCTGGGCGGTGTCAGCGCGGGCCTGCGCCTCGGCCAGGCTCGCGGCGCCCCGGGCGATCTCGTCGCTCGCGGCGGCGGTGCGGCTGCGGGCCGACTCGACCTGGCCGGTGAGCTTCGCCAGACCTTCGCGCCGGTCGGCGATCGCCTTGGCGGCGGTGACCAGCGCCTTCTCCGCCTCGGCGAGGCGCCGCTCCAGCCGCTGGCGCTTCTCGACCCCCTCGGCCAGCCGGTCCTGGGCCGTCTCCAGCTCAGCCCGGAGCATGGCCTCCTGCTCACGGACCTTCTCCGACTCCGCGGCGAGCTGCTCCGGATCCCGACCCGGGCGCTCGTCGTCGGCCGGCGCCGTCAGGTGCCGCAGCCGTTCACCGGCGAGCTGCTGGGTCGACCGGAACCGCTCCTGCAACGCGGACAGCTGGTACCAGGTCTCCTGCGCCTTCGTCAGCACCGGGGCGTCGGCGGCGTGGGCGGCCTCCATGGCGGCGAGCCGCGTACCGATCTCGGCGGCGGACCGCTCGATCTCCTCCCGGCGTACCCGCAGGGCGGTCTCGTCGGCGATCTCCTTGTCGAGGGTCTCCCGCAGCGTCGAAAGATCGTCGGCCAGCAGCCGCAGCCGGGCGTCGCGCAGATCGGCCTGGATGCCGGCGGCGCGGCGGGCCACCTCGGCCTGCCTGCCGAGGGGCTTCAACTGGCGGCGCAGCTCGGCGGTGAGGTCGGTGAGGCGGTTGAGGTTGGTCTGCATCGCGTCGAGCTTGCGTAGCGCCTTTTCCTTGCGCTTACGGTGTTTGAGAACCCCGGCGGCCTCTTCGATAAAGGCGCGTCGATCCTCGGGTTTGGCGTGCAGAACCGCATCGAGCTGCCCCTGCCCGACGATGACGTGCATTTCCCGGCCGATTCCGGAATCGGAGAGGAGTTCTTGAATATCGAGCAAACGGCAATGGTTGCCGTTGATCTCGTACTCGCTTTCTCCGGACCGAAACATCCGACGTGTGATGGACACCTCGGTGTAGTCGATCGGCAGGGCGCCGTCGGTGTTGTCGATCGTGAGCGTCACCTCGGCGCGGCCGAGCGGAGCCCGGCCGGACGTGCCGGCGAAGATCACATCCTCCATCTTGCCGCCGCGCAGCGCCTTGGCCCCCTGCTCGCCGAGCACCCAGGCGATCGCGTCGACGACGTTGGACTTGCCCGAGCCGTTCGGGCCCACCACGCAGGTGATCCCGGGCTCGAGCCGCAGGCTCGTCGCGGAGGCGAAGGACTTGAATCCCTTCACCGTCAGGGTCTTGAGGTGCACGAATCTCCGGTGCTTGAGGTTGGGCGGCCGTCCCGCCGACTAGCCGCGAGGGTACCGCGCCGGTGTTACCCACTCGGGCAACGCCACACACCTTGGCCAAGGTCGGCACAACTTCCCGGAAGTAGTGGCCTCAGCCTGGTGCCATGGCCACAACTTCGGGGAAGTTGCGGCGATCTTGGCACGGCCACGGCGGCCCCTCGACGGCCTGGACATGGCTGCGCGCCGATCACCTGGTGGGTGCGTCGGCGCGCTGGGTGTGGAGTTGTACCGGTTCGGACTTCGCACGGCCCGCGCGGCCGAGACCGGCGGGCCTGTGCGTCGAATCTCAGGCCAGCGCCGGTTCGGGCAAGCGCAGCAGGTCGGCCTCGGATGCCGCGGCGGCCAGGCGGTCATTCTCCGCCCGCAGCCTTGCCACCTCGAACTCGAGTGCCCGTACCTTGGCACGCAGTTGAGTGACCTCGTCGAGCATGCGCCGGTCAGGCGCACTGCCAACGTGGCCGAAGAGGGCCTTCGCCATATCTTCTCCTTGTAATGCGCAGCCGGGTCGGCCGGCCAACGCGCGCCCAGTAGGTTTCGCGGCCACTGCACACGGGCATGAATGGGCGCGACTGGCGACTTCTCTATAGTCCGTCGCGGAAGCGACAGAGTCAAGCTCAGCCCCGGCCTGCGTAAACACGCTCAGCCGAAAACTAGTGAGCGGCGCGTCATCTTACCTGAAACGTACCTGAAATGTCCCAGCCATCGATGGGAACAACTAACTTCCGCAGCGTACCCGTGATCTCCACGCCCCGTGTTTACGCCTATCGAACGGTTGCCACCCGCCCATGGGCCCGCGTACGGTCGGCCGCGACGGGACATCCACCCATGGGAGGCGACGCTTGTCCAGGCCGCGCGGCCGCCCGCCTGGCGACACGGCCGACATGCACGGAGTAGACCCCTGGGCGCACACCGCCCCGGTCTACGATGGCCCACCCGAGTACGCCGCGCCGCGATACGCTGAGCCGCGGTACGACGAGCCACGATACGCCCGGTACCCCGAGCGGGAATACGGCGGACCTCCGACCTACCCGGGCCACCCCGGTCCGCCGATCTATCCGGGGCCACCCGGATACGACGAGATCGAGGACGAGCCGCCCAACCGCAAGATGGGCCCGCTCACGATCACCGGCATGATCGCTGCCATCCTCATCTCGCTCGGCCTGGTGTTCGTGCTGCTCTCGCCGACCCTGACCGGCAAGCACACGTCCGGCGCCGGGCCGAACCTGCCCGGCGTGCTCAACGATCCGACCGGCACGCCCGCCCCGCAGCTACCGGCTCCTGAGGTGCAGGTGCCGTCCGAGTCACCGACGCCGAGCGAGTCGGCGCAGCCGTCCGCCGGCGCGGTGGTCGGCAACACCGCGGTCGAGAACGCGGTGGTCGCCCTGGTCAACGCCGACCGCAAGAAGGCCAAGTGCGACCCGGTCGAGGTCGACGACCGGCTACGCGACGCCGCCCGCCAGCACAGCGCCGACATGGCCGCCCGCCGGTTCCTCAACCATCGGGGCAGCGACGGCAGCTCACCCGACGACCGGATGCGCGCGGCCGGCTACGACGACCCGCAGTCGGAGAACCTCGCCCGCGGGTTCACGTCGGCGAAGGACGTCATGCGGGCGTGGGAGCGCAGCCGCAACGACCGCCGGAACATCGTCGACTGTGACGCCCAGGCGATCGGCGTGGGGGTCGCGGTGAGCGCCGACGGCACCCCGTTCTGGACCCAGGATTTCGGGGCCTGAGCCCGCACCGGACCAGGCGGCCGCTCGTTGGAACCGGCGTGACGCCGCTGCTCCGTCTTGATCAGCATCCCCTCGCCGCGCCGCAGATCTGGGACACGCTCGCCGCTCACGGCCGTGACCGCGGTGACCTGGCCGTCGTCGTCAACATCGCGGGCGGGCCGGGGACCGGGCGGGACCCGTACTACACCGCCGCCACCGGGAAGCTGCGCGCCGCCGGGATCACCCTGCTCGGGTACGTCGACCTGGAGTTCGCCACCCGCCCGGCCGCGGCGATCCTGGCCGACGTCGGTCGCTGGGCCGGGTACCCGGTGCACGGCGTGTTCCTCGACCGCGCCCCCGCCAGCCCGTTCGCCATCGGTCCGGTCGCGGTGGCGGTGCAGGCCGCGCAGCGGGCCGGCCTGACCGACGCGGTTCTCAACCCGGGGGTACCGCCAGATCCGACCTATCGCGACCTCGGCGCCGCGATCTGCGTGTTCGAGGGCACGTGGGAGCAGTACCGCGGGTGGGACGGTGCGGGCGCCGAGCCGGGCGACGGGCACCTCGTGTACGGGGTGCCGCCGGGTGAGCTGGCCGAGGCGCGGGCGTTGCACCGGGCGCGGGGTGCCGGGTTTGGCATCGTCACCGAGAAGATCGGCACAACTTCCGGGACATTGTGCCCTCAGGCACCCCGTGAGGCCACAACGTCCGGAAAGTTGTAGCTCATAGCCGCGGCCTGCGGGGACGAGGCTGGCAGTGCGGGCAGGTGTACGACGACCGGTTCATGAACGGGTCTCGGCGCACCGGGGTGCCGCAGCGCTCGCACGGCTCGCCCTCCCGCCCGTACACGGCGAGCGACCGGTCGAAGTATCCACTTTCGCCGTTGACGTCCACGTACAGTGAGTCGAAGCTGGTGCCGCCCTGACCGATGGCCTCGCCCAGCACGTCACGCACGTGTCCGAGCAGGTTGCGGGCCTGCGGCCGGGTGAGCGTCTCGGTCGGTCGCGCCCAGTGCAGTTTGGCCCGCCACAACGACTCGTCGGCGTAGATGTTGCCGACGCCGGAGATCAGGGTCTGGTCGAGCAGTGCCCGCTTGACCCCGGTGCGCCGGCGTCGCAGCGCGGCCACGAATTCCTCCTCCACAAAGGAGGGATCGATCGGGTCGAGCGCGATGTGGGCGATCTCCGGCGGCAGCTCGGCGCCGCCCGGCGAGACGGCCAGGCCGCCGAACGTACGCTGGTCGACGAAGCGCAGCTCCGGGCCGTCGTCGGCGAACCGGAACCGGACCCGCAGGTGCGTCTCGTCCGGCGAGCCCGGCGCCCGCAGCAGCATCTGGCCGGACATGCCGAGGTGCCCGATGATCGCCGCGTCGTCGTCGAGCGGCAGCCACAGGTACTTGCCCCGGCGGCGGACCCCGGTGACCGTGCGGCCGGCGAGCGCCCCGATGAAGTCGGTCGGCCCGGGCAGGTGGCGGCGCACCGAGCGCGGGTGGTAGACCTCGACGCTCTCGATCTTCCGGCCGGTGACCCACTTGTCGAGACCCTGCCGGACGGTCTCCACCTCGGGTAGTTCTGGCACGATCGCCCTCTCTAGCTAGATCGCGAAGCGCCAGACCGTGATCAGGTAGGCGCCGTACCACAGGCCGAACAGCGCGTAGCCGGTCAAAACTAGCGCTGCCGTACGACAACGGGTCCGGGCCAGCGCCAGCGCCGGTGGCACCAGGACGATCAGGACCGGCACCAGCAACCGCGGCTTCGAGTGGTAGTAGCCGTTCTGGCCGAGCACCAGAAAGAGCGCGATCAGCCCGTACCCGAGAAGTGGCGGCCAGATCCGGCGGGTGACCGCCGCGACCGCGGTGACCACGGCGGCGATCAGGATCATCGCGACGCTGACCTGGATCCAGCCGTCGCCGGTGCGCAGCGCCTCCCGGACGAACCGCAGCGCCCCCAGCCCGAAGTCGAACGTGGACCCCCAGCCGGCGGTCTGGATGTCGAACCAGGCGTGCCAGCTGCCCACCCGCTGACCCACCCAGGCCAGGTAGGCGGGCACGCCGAGCAGCGCGACCGCCGCCGCCGCGACCGCCCGCCAGCGGTCCGGGCGCCGGTCGCGTACGGCGATCGCGGCGGCGACGCCCAGCCCGATCGCCAGTGCGGCCCCGGTCGGCCGGGTCAGCGCGGCGGCCAGGCCGAGCACGCCGGCCGCCAGCCAGGACCTGCGGTGGGCGGCCAGCAGGGTCGCCGCGACCAACGCGACGAACAGACCCTCCGAGTACGCCATGGACAGCACGACCGACATCGGCTGGGCGCAGAACAGGACGGCCAGCGCGGACGCGACCCGGGTGTCGTAGAGGCGGCGGCCGAGGGCGTACACGAGGACGGTGGCCGCCGCGCCGGCCACCCAGGACAGGGTCAGCGCGGCGGTGTTGTAGTCGAGCCGGGTCACCTCGTGCACCAGCCGGATGAGCAGCGGGTACACCGGGAAGAAGGCCAGACCGTTGCCGACCAGCGTGCCGTTCGCGTTGTACGTGTACCCGTGCTCGTAGCCGTCCCGCGCCACCCGGACGAACCAGCCGGCGTCCCAGGACAGCAGCCGGGACCTGATGGTGTCCTCGCCCGGCGGCAGCAGCCAGGCGATCAGGAGTAGCTGGACGACCCGGCTAGCGGCGTAGATCCCCAGCGGGACGGCGATCCACCGCCACCGCCGGCCGGGTCTGGCGGGCGGGGCCGCCTCGGCGGCGTCCGCCGGCGTCTGTTCGACCACCATGGCTCACGCGGCGGATTCCGGGTCCGCCGGACCGTTCGGGCCGTCTCCCGCGTCGTGCGCCGCCGCGACCTCGCGACCGGCCTCGGCGGCGGTCCCCGGCTCGGCGGCGTCCTGCGCGACGGCCGTCGCGGTCTCCCGCTCGGCCCGCGCGGACAGCTCCCGCCAGGCTGCCTCGGCCGCCCGCTGCTCGGCCTCCTTCTTGCTGCGCCCGGCCGAGCCGCCGTACCGCTCGCCGGCCACCACCGCCCAGGCCGTGAACGTCTTGGCGTGGTCCGGGCCGGCCTCGTCGATGCGGTACTCGGGAACGCCCAGGCCCAGCCCGGCGGTCAACTCCTGGAGGCTGGTCTTCCAGTCCAGGCCGGCCCCCCGGCCCGCGGCCTCCTCCATCAGCGGGTCGAACAGCCGGTGCACGACCTTCGCCGCGGTGTCCAGCCCGTACTGGAGGTAGATCGCCCCGAGCAGGGCCTCCAGCGTGTCGGCCAGGATGCTGGCCTTGTCCCGGCCGCCGGTGGCCTCCTCGCCCTTGCCCAGCAGCAGGTACGGGCCGAGCCCGGTCGGGCCGAGACCGCGGGCCACGTCGGCCAGTGCCCGCATGTTGACCACGCTCGCGCGCAGCTTGGCGAGCTGGCCCTCGGGCAGGTCGGGGTGGTTGTGGAACAGCGCCGTCGTGATCACCACGCCGAGGACCGAGTCGCCGAGGAACTCCAGGCGCTCGTTGGTGGGCAGGCCACCGTTCTCGTACGCGTACGACCGGTGGGTCAGCGCCCGCCGCAACAGCGCGGGGTCGAGCGCGACGTCGAAGGCCGCCTCCAGATGGGCGACCGGTGGGCGCCCTTTCGTTCGCTCGGTTGTCATATGGTCACCTCACCCTTGCCGGCAGCCATTGCCGGCGGGATGGTCGCTGCGATTCGGGCAGCTGTACCGGTGCGGTGCAGCAGTGCGGCGAGCGCGATGCCCGATGCGATATCGGTCCCCGTAGCCTTGCCGTGACAGATCACGACCGTGCCAGGCACACCCAGCAGGGCGGCGGCCCGCGGGGTGTTCGGCTGGTCCCGGCCGCCGGCCAGCGCGTATGCCCCTTCGATGCCCTTGAGCAGCACGTTCCCGGTGAAGCCGTCGGTCACGACCACGTCAGCCGGACCGCCGAGCGGCACGTCGTAGCCCTCCACCGTGCCGATGTACCGGGCCGCGCCGGGGAGTGCGAGGTCGCCGGCGAGGGTCGCCGCGGCGGCCCGCCGGGCCCGGTCGCCCTTGCCCGGCTCGGTGCCGTTGGACAGCAGCCCGACCCGGGCACCGGGCAGGTTGTGCACGGCGTGCGCGTACGCGACCCCGAGGATCGCGTGCTGTACCAGTACCTTCGGATGCACTTCGGTGTTGGCCCCGACGTCGAGCAGCACCAGCGGGCCGGAGAGCGCCGGCAGGGTCGCCGCCAGGGCCGGCCGGCGCACCCAACGGATCCGGCCGAGCGCGTGCACCGCCGCGGTGACCGCCGCGCCGCTGTGACCCGCCGACACGACCGCGTCGGCCCGGCCATCGACGAGCGCGCTGAACGCCGCTCGTACCGACGTGTCGGTGCGGACGGCGCGCAATGGTGGATCGGCCATGCCGACGACGCCGGCCACGTCGCGCACACCGACGCGCTGCCGGTCCTGGGCTGGGAGCAGAGCTGTGACCTCGTCGGCGACCGCACGGGGTCCGACAAGGAGAAGGTACAGGTCAGGGTCGGCGCCGCAAGCGCGCAGAGCGCCGTCAACCACGACGGCGGGGGCATGGTCCCCGCCGAGGAGGTCGACGGCGATCCGCGCGGTGCCTGGCTCCTGTGCCGGATGTCGGGGCCCCGGAATCGGGGCCGGCGACGTCGGCTGGGCCGGGTCGAGGTGCAGCTGCCGCTCGGATCGAGTCAACCCGACAGCCGCGGATCAGACCTCGATGACCTGGCGGCCGTTGTATGTGCCACACACCGAGCATGCCGCGTGCGGCAGCTTGGGTGAGCGGCACTGCGGGCACGCCACGGTCGCCACCGGTGTCGTCTTCCACTGCGCCCGGCGCGAGCGGGTGTTGCTGCGCGACATCCTCCGTTTGGGGACGGCCATGGCGGTTACTCCTCGGTCTTCGGTGTCAGTTGGGTCAACGCGGCCCAGCGCGGGTCGACCTGCTCGTGCCGGTGGTCGGCGGGCAGCTCGTCCCAGGGCACCCCACACTCGGGGCACAAGCCAGGACAATCCGGGCGGCACAGCGGGTTGGTCGGTAGCGCGAGCACCACCGCGTCCCGCACCGCCGGCTCCAGGTTGATCAGGTCGCCCTGCAACCGGCGGACCTCATCCTCGTCGGTCGTCTCGTCCGTGGTGCTGTGCTCGTAGGCATACAGCTCCTGGATCTCGACATCCAACGACTGGCTGATCGGGCGCAGGCACCGCCCGCACTCCCCCTCGATCCGGCCGGTGACCGTGCCCGAGACGAGGACGCCTTCGGAAACGGACTCCAACCGCAACTGGAGGGTGAGGTCGGTGCCAGGTGGCACCCCGATCAGCTCCAGACCGAGGCCGTCGGGCGCGGGCACCGTCCGATCGACCGTACGCATAGCACCCGGACGTCGTGGCAGGTCCTTCGTGTCGAGGACGAGCGGCGACCGGGGATTCAGGTGGGTCGGTGTCTGATGCTGCATCGTAGGGCTCCGGCCAGGAGAGGCCGTCGGGCAAGGTTACCCGAGCGGCCGGGTGAGCGTCGAACCGGGGCATGATCGGCCCCGGCTTGGCACAACTTCCCGGAAGTAGTGGCCTCCCGGGGTGGGTGAAGGCACTACTTCCCGGAAGTTGTGCCGATCATGCGACCTCAAAAGGGCAATGGGCGCTCGTGCTCCTCGGCCTGGAACGACCCGATCTCGCGCAGCGCGTGCATCTTGTCCCGGCCGCGCTCGATCGAGGCCAACGACCGGGTGAGCAACTGCTCGAAGTTGGCCAGGGCGGTGTCGACATAGTCGTCGACCTCGTCGCGCAGCCGCTGGGCCTCGGCCCGGGCCTCGCCGATGATCCGCGACGCCTCGTGCTCGGCCGAGACGACGATCTCGTTGATCGAGACCAGCCGGGCGTGCTCGGCCTCACCCTCGGAGACGATCCGTTCCGCCTCGCGCTGGCCGGCTTCGATGATCTTGTCGCGCTCGTCGAGTAACGCGCCGGCCCGCCGCAGCTCGGCCGGCAGCTCGGTGCGGAGCTGCTCCAGTACACCGATCATCTCGGCGCGGTCGATCATGCAATTGCGCGACATCGGCACCGAGCGCGCGCCTTCCACCAGCGCGATCATCTCGTCGATGCGATCGAGCGGATCCACTTGAGGTCACTCCTGTCAGCGAACAGTCGCCGCGCCGATGCGGTCGCACACAATGATGCCGCCCGAGCGCCAGCGGCGCGCGGTAGGCGCCTCCACCGGGGTGTCTGACGAGATCTTGGACACCTTGACCGGCTGTCACCGGTCGAACTGTCCAAGATCGCGAGATTCAGTCTGCCGGCGCGCCTGACGCCACCGGCATAGTTCGGACAAATTACCCCTGTTCGGGGGTGTCACCCGGCTTCGGACTCTGGGCCAGCCGCTCGTGCAGGCGGGCGGCCACCAGCTCGGGGACGTGCGGCGTCACGTCCCCGCCCCACTTCGCCACGTCCTTGATCAGGCTGGACGAGAGGAAGGAGTACAGCGGGTTGGTGGCCATGAACAAGGTCTCGACCCCGGCCAGACCGAGGTTCATCTGGGCCATCTGCAACTCGTAGTCGAAGTCGCTGACCGCCCGGATGCCCTTGACGACGACCTCGATGTCGTTGGCCTTGCAGAAGTCGACGAGCAACCCCTGGAACGAGGTCACCCGGACGTTGTCGTAGTGCCGCGTCACCTCGCGCAGCATGCTGATCCGCTCGTCGAGCGGGAACAGTCCCGCCTTCGCCTGGTTGACCAGCACGGCGACGACCACCTCGTCGTACAGCCGCGCGGCGCGACCGATGATGTCGAGGTGCCCGTTGGTGACCGGGTCGAAGGAACCCGGACAGACCACGCGTCTCATGATCGGCGACCGTACCAAAGCGTGGTTTCGCCGTAGCGGCGACCGCGCTCGGCGGTGACGCCCGGCACCCACTCCACCGGTGCGTCCCGGCTGGACCGCTCCACGACGACCACCGCCCCTTCCGCCAGCCAGCCCTGCTCTACCAACCCGGTCAGCATCGCATCGATCGCGCCGCCAGGCACCGAATAGGGCGGGTCGGCGAAGACCAGGTCGTACGGCTCGTCCGGCCGGCCCGCCACGACCTGCTCCACCTTGGCCGGGCTGATCCGGACCAGGTCGCCGACGCCGAGGGCGGCGACGTTGTCGCGCGCGCTGCGGGCCGCGCGGGAATCGGACTCAACCAGGAGTACATGCGAAGCACCGCGGGACGCCGCCTCCAGGCCGACCGCCCCGGACCCGGCGTAGAGATCCACAACCCGGGCGCCATCCAGGTCGAGCATGGTCGAAAGGGTGCTGAACAGCGCCTCGCGTACCCGGTCGGAGGTGGGTCGGGTGCCGCGACCGGGCGGGGTGACCAGGCGCCGGCCACCGAGGACGCCAGCGACGATCCGGCTCATGATTGGCTCAATTTCTCGGCCGCCGTCAGCAGCGTCTCGGCGTCCGCCGGCAGCGTCCGCCGGATTGTGCCGATCATCACCCGCTCCGTTCGGGTCCACATGCCGGTGACCGTACCGCCATCGACCCTGACCGGCGCGAACGCATCGCCCGACCGGTCGGCGGCGGCATTCTCCGTTCGGCCAGAGTCGGATCGACCGGTGGCTGATTGCCGAATCCGGCAACCCGGCGCTCGCGCCAACGGCCGGCGCATCCAACTACCGTCCTGTGTGGATTCTGGACCATTGTGCTTGGTTACCGAAACGTACGGTAACCAGGCAAAACTGCCGAGCCACAAAGGATCGTGCACACCCGCTGGTTTCTATGTGTCAGGGGTGACGAGGGTTCCAGCCCTTATCTGACAACACTTGACCCGGGTGACGATCTCGTTTCATTTCAATGCGTAACCAGATGATTACTCGAAAATTGTTGCCGTTACTGGACTTCTCTTCGTACCCGTTGACCCCCTATGCTTCGGTCCGGCATCAGCGAGGCCACGCCCATGATGTCGAAACGCGCCGGGGGGGCGCACAGAGAACCTGCGCCAGACACCACGGTGCCTTGGCGTTGTAAGACCTGCGGTAAGACCCGAATTCCGCCCGGACCCGAGTTTTGGGGGTACCACTTGCGACGCTTCATGCCGTCCGCCCGACGGCTGATCACCCTCGGTGGAGCCGCTTTCGTCGGCCTCGCCGCCACCGCGCTGTTCGCCGCTCCCGCGAGCGCGCACGCCGTTGAGATCACCGGCAAGTCGGACTGTGGATCCGACGGCACTTACACGATCCACTGGACGATCAGCAACACCTACCGCCCGGTCGACGTCACCCTGACCGAAGTGAAGCCCGCCGGCACCGACCTGGATGGCAAGACGATCAAGGGTGGCAAGTCCCTCGACGCCGACCAGACCGGTGTCAAGGGCAAGCCCGGCGACGAGGTGACGCTCAGCTTCACCGCTGTCTGGAAGGACGGCTGGAACGACAAGGAAAACCCGCACAGCGGCACCGTGACCCTGAAGGGCAAGTGCAAGCCGGAGTGCCCGCCGTCGGTGGAACCCAAGGGTGGCAAGCCCAAGCCGCCGCCGTCGTGCCCGCCGTCTGAGTCGCCGTCGCCGTCGCCCAGTGGCGGCAGCGGTGGTGGCGAGGGCAGCCCCACCCCGTCGAAGTCGAACACCAGCCCGTCGCTGCCGGTGACCGGTGCGCAGACCGGCCTGTACGCGGGCGGGGCCATGGTCCTGCTCGGTGCCGGTGCCGGCCTGTTCTTCGTCGCCCGCCGCCGTCGGATCAAGTTCGAGGCCTGATCCTCACAGGACAGGCTTGACAGCGCGCTGAGCCGGGGCGGCCCACCCGCCCCGGCTCAGCCTTTCTCCAGGTACTCCGCCCGTTCCTCGTCGACGAACTGGGCCACGGTGGCGGCGAGCGCCGGATGCCCGGTCAACTCCGGATCGGTCTCGATGAGCGCCAGCGCGTCCACCCGCGCGTCCCGGATCAGATCCGCGTCCCGCAACAGCGACAGCAGCTTCAGGTGCGAACGGCGGCCGGACTGCGCCGCCCCGAGCACGTCGCCTTCCCGTCGCTGCTCCAGATCCAGCTCGGCCAGCCGGAAGCCGTCCACAGTGGAGGCGACCGCGTCGAGGCGTTCGCGTGCGGGGGTACCGCCCTCGGACTCGGTGACCAGCAGGCACAGGCCCGGCGCGGAGCCCCGGCCGACCCGGCCGCGCAACTGGTGAAGTTGGGACACCCCGAACCGGTCGGCGTCCATCACCACCATCATGGTGGCGTTGGGCACGTCGACACCCACCTCGATCACCGTCGTGGCGACGAGTACATCCAGCTTGCCGGCGGCGAACCCGCGCATCACGGTGTCTTTCTCGTCGCCGGGCAGCCGGCCGTGCAGAACACCGATCCGCAGGCCGTGCAGCGGCCCGTCGGCGAGGAGCGGGGCGACCTCCAGGACCGCGAGCGGCGGCCGGCGCTCCTCGTCCGAGACTGGTTCCGGAGCATCTTCGCTGTCCGCCGCCTCGCCGATACGCGGACAGACCACATAGGCCTGATGCCCCGCCGCCACCTCCTCGCGCAGGCGGCGCCAGGCCCGATCGAGGTACGCCGGCTTCTCCGCAGCCGGTACCACATGTGACGCGATCGGCGACCGGCCGCGCGGCAGCTGCGAGAGGGTGGAGATTTCCAGGTCGCCGTAGACGGTCATCGCGACCGTGCGCGGGATCGGTGTCGCCGTCATGACCAGTACGTGCGGCGGCTGGTCGGCCTTCGCGCGCAGGGCGTCACGCTGCTCCACCCCGAACCGGTGCTGCTCGTCGACGACGATCAGGCCCAGGTCGGCGAAGTCGACACCTTCATAAAGCAACGCATGGGTACCGACGACCAGGCCGGCCGCGCCGGAAGCCACCTCGGCGAGCGCGGCGCGCCGGGTCGCCGCGCCCTGCGAACCGGTCACCAGCGCCACCCGGGTCGCTTCCTCGGCGCCGCCCAGCTCGCCGCCCTGACCGAGCGGACCGAGCAGGTCGAGCACGTTGCGGTAGTGCTGCGCCGCCAGTACCTCGGTCGGGGCGAGGATCGCGGCCTGGCCTCCCGCGTCGACCACCTGGAGCATCGCGCGCAGGGCGCACAGCGTCTTGCCGGACCCGACCTCGCCCTGGAGCAGCCGGTGCATCGGGTGCGGCGCGGCGAGATCGGTGGCCACCTCCTCGCCGACCCGGCGCTGGCCGTCGGTCAGCTCGTACGGCAGCGACGCGTCGAAGGCGACGAGGAGGCCATCGTCACGGCGCGGCCGGGGCTTGGCCGGCCAGTCGGCGGCGCGGTACTTGCGCTGGGCCAGGGTGAGCTGGACAGCGAACGCCTCGTCCCACTTCAGCCGGCGGCGGGCGGCCCCGAGGGACTCGCGCGACCCGGGCCGGTGGATCTCGTGCAGCGCCCGGCCGATGCTGATGAGCCCCCGCTCGGCCCGCAGCGAAGCGGGCAGCGGATCCTCGGGAGCGGTGAAGGTGTCCAGCACGGTGCGGACGCTCTTGCCGATCACCCAGGTCGGGACGGCTGCCGCCGCCGGGTACACCGGGATCAGCGCACCGGCGAACTCCTCCACCTCGTTCGCCGCGTCTTCGGCGTCGAGCAGCATGTACTCCGGGCCGTTGAGCTGGCGCTTGCCCCGGAACTCGGTCACCTTGCCGGCGAACAGCCCCCACCGGCCCGGGTTCAGGTCGCGCTGGCGCCACGCCTGGTTGAAGAACGTGCAGGTGAGCACCCCGCCGGAGCCGTCGCCCACGGTCACTTCCAGGATCTGCCCGCGCCGGGCGCGCATCGGGCGCACGTTGGTGCGCTGCACCTGCGCCATGACGGTGGCCTGCTCGCCCACCTCCAGCGAGCGGATGTCGGTGTGCTTGCCCCGCTCGTCGTAGCGGCGCGGGAAGTAGTACACGAGGTCGCCCGCGGTGTGCAGGTCGAGGTGCGTGGCCAGCGCCTTCGCCGTCTTGTCCCCGACCAGACCCCCCAGCGGAGTCTCCATCGTCGTCGTCACTCGACCCCCACGAGCAGCGGATAGTGCGGCTGGCCGCCGCGGTAGCAGTGCACCTCGACGAACGGCCAGCTCCGGCGTACATGGTCGATGAGGCGGTCGGCCAGCCACGGCGGGGCCTGGTCGCCGGTCAGCAGCGTGACCATCTCGCCACCGGCCCCGAGCAGCCGGTCGAGCAGCCCCTCGCAGGTGCCCAACAGGTCCTGGCCGATCAGGCTGACATCGCCCTGGATCAGCGCGAGGATGTCGCCCGGCTGGCAGCGCCCCGCCACCGTGAGCGCTTCCCGGCTCGCGGTCGTGACCTCGGCGTACCGGCAGGCGCCCGCCGCTTCGGCCATGGCGATGATGTCGTCTTCGAAGCGGCGGCCCGGGTCGCGCACCGCGAGCGCCGCCAGCGCCTGTACCGGTGACCGGGTGGGCACGACCCCGGCCCGGACCAGCGCCGACCGGGCCTCGGCGGCGGCCGCGGCAGCGGCGGCGGTGACGTTGGGGTCGTTGGGCAGGATGACGACCCGGCCGGCTCCGGTGGCCCGGACCGCGTCGAGGATCTCCCCCGTCGACGGCGCGGCGCCGTCCGGGTGCCGGCGGACCACCTCGGCGCCCTCGGCGGCGAACAGGCCGGCCATGTCGTCGCCGTCGCAGACCACCACGACGGCCCGGGAACGTGGCTGGGGCACCGCCGGCTCGGGGCGGCCGCTGTCGCCGGCCCACGCTCGCACGCCGGCCGCGACCGCCTCGGCGGGAGACTCCGGGACGGGCTGTGACACCGCCGGTCCGGGGGTCATCTGGTCGACGAACCGGGTCACCGAAATCCGATGTGGACGGCCGGCCTCGACGCCCGCTTCGAGCGCGGCGCCGACGTCGTTCACGTGGACGTGCACGTTCCAGGTCCGCTGGGCCGGATCGGGACCGCGGGCACCGACGATGACCAGGGAGTCACCGAGGCCGGCGAGCGTGGCCCGGAGCCGGTCGACCGCCTCGTCCGGCGCGTCCAGCAGGTACTGCACCTCGTAGCCGAACTCGTCGGAGCCGGTCTCGCGCATCGCGTCCACGGCGGCGCGGCGCGGTGGCGTGGACGCCGGGGCGGGCGGCTCCGCTCCGGCCGGCGCGGCCCCGGTCACCACCTCGACCAGGGCGTCGAGCAGGACCACCAGGCCACGCCCGCCCGCGTCGACGACACCTGCCCGGGCCAGCGCGGGCAGTTGCTCCGGCGTGCGGGCCAGCGCCACGCGCGCCGCCTCGGCGGCCGCCCGGACCACGGCGGCCAGGTCGTCTCCGCCCCCACTCGCACTGAGCGCGGCGTCCGCGGCGGCCCGGTCGTCCGCCCCCGCTCGCACTGAGCGCGGCGTCCGCGGCGGCCCGGTCGTTCCGCCCCACTCGCACTGAGCGCGGCGTCCGCGGCGGCCCGGACCACGGTGAGGATCGTGCCCTCGACCGGTGCGGCGACGGCGTGCCGCGCCGACTCGGCGGCCCGGTCGAGAGCGGCGGCGAGCGCCTTGCCGTCGGCGGCCGGCACGTCGGTGAGGACCTCGGCGAAGCCGGCGAAGATCTGCGACAGGATCACGCCGGAGTTGCCCCGGGCGCCGAGCAGCGCGCCGCGCGCGAGGCAGCGCAGGACCACGCCGAGCGCGGTGGTGCGCCCTTCGGGCGGCGCCGGCCCGCCCGACGCGGCCGATGTGCCCGGCCCGACCGGCTCACCCGACGCGACCGGCCCGCCCGGCCCGACGACCGGCTCACCCGACGCGACCGGCTCGGCCGAGCGACCGGCTCGAGCCCGATGCGACCGGCTCGGCCGCGATCGCCGCACCGGCCGAGGTCATCGTGAGCACCAGGTTGGTCCCGGTGTCGCCGTCGGGGACCGGGTAGACGTTGAGGTTGTCGATCTCGTGCTGGTGTTCGCGCAGCCGCGCCAGCCCCACCGCGCACCAACTGCGCACAGCGGGGGCGTCGATGGTGTCGAGCACGTCCGTCAGCACGTCCGGAAAGCCTAGTGTGGTGGTACGACATCCGGCATGATCGGCGGCCCGATTCGTCGGTCCGTCCGCGCGTCGGGTACCCTCGACAGGTTGCCCGCGACCGCGTGCCGGCAACCAATCGCGATCAACCCAGGAGACTCCCGTGGCTAGCGTGTGCGACGTCTGTGGCAAGAGGCCGGGCTTCGGCCACAACGTGTCCCACTCGCACCGGCGGACCAACCGTCGTTGGAACCCCAACATCCAGACGGTGCGGACCCCGGCGGGTGGCGGCACGACCAAGCGGATCAAGGTGTGCACGTCGTGCATCAAGGCCGGCAAGGTCACCCGGGCCTGACCCACGCTCTGTTCGCCGACCGCCGGGCCGCCTGAGGCGACCCGGCGGTCGCGCGTACTCAGGGTCTCCGCCCGACGCCGAGTACCAGGCGGGGGCACCAGGTGAACGCGTCCGGATCGAGCGCGGCGACGGCGGCGACCGCCTCCTGGTGGATCTCGGTGCGCGCCGCGTGGGCGGGCACCACACCGGTCAGCCCGAGCCGGTAGTCGACGAACGCGGACGGTCCCGGCCACGGCACGTGTACCGCGACCTCCTGGACGTGCGCGACCAGGCCGGCGTCGGTCAGCAGGGCGCGGACGGCGGTGACCGACCCGGTCCGCATGCTCAGCTCCTCGGCCACCCGCGCGGAGCTGGCGTCGGCCCCGCTGAAGCGCCGCCGGACGGTCGCCTCGACCGCCTGCCGGGGCAGGTAGGGCCGCGACTCCGGGTGTTTCCACGTGATCACGCCGACCACCGGCGCCACCCGGGCCATCTCCCGCACCGCCATCGCGGCGTCCGGAAAGTGGTTGATGCCGAAGGCGCAACCGGCCACCGCGAACGCGTCGGCGGCGAACGGCAGCCGTTCGGCGTCCCCGCGTACCCGCAGACGCGCCGGATGGTGGTCTAGTTGCCGCGCGGATATGTCGAGCGCGGCGACGGCCCCGACCTGGCGCCCGAAGGCACCGGTGCCACCGGCGACGTCCAGAACCGGGCCGACCGCCGGAGTGAGCGCCGCCGCGAGGGGCCGCGCGAGGTGGCGGTAGACGAGCCGTTCGGCGTGCTGGCAGTAATGGTCGGCGTTCGCGTCGTACGCATCAGCGAACATCCGCTTCACTGGGTGACGGATCACTTCCCCAGTGTCACCAGTAACACCCGAAACGCTACCCCTCAGAGCACCCGACCGAACGACACGCAATCCGGATAATCCCGGTAATAACCGAAGTTGGGGATGCGTTCGTACCCCAGCTTGCTGTACAGCGCGATCGCCTCCGGCTGGCGCCGGCCGGTCTCCAGGACGAGGCGCTTCTTGCCGGCCTCCCGGGCGGTCTCCTCGATCGCCCGCAGCACGGCGGTCGCCACCCCGCGACCGCGCCAGGCGGGTGCGGTGTACATCCGTTTGATCTCGGCCACGCTGTCGTCGCCCACGAGGGTGCGCCAGCCGCCACAACCGGCCGGCACACCGTCTGCCCAGGCCAGCAGGAACCGGCCACCCGGCGGGGTGAACTCGCCCGGGTCGACGGGTGTGTCGTCGCCGGTACTGCTGTCGTAGCGGACGCCGAGGTCGGCGAGCGCGTCCGCGGTGATCGCCTGGGACACCGGATCGTCGTACCCGGTCGCACTGATCTCGATCAAGGCCACCGGTAAAGGGTATTACCGGAAGTGATCCCAGCCGGTCGGCCCACCGGTGTACCGCTTGCCGTCGACGCTCACCCCGTCGCCGTCGGCCACGCTGCCCACCACCAGCCAGTCCGCCGGCAGCTCGACGTCGGCCGGGAAGGTCGCGACGAGCGCATGGTCGTCGCCGCCGGCCAGGATCCAGTGGTACGGGTCGACGCCGAGCGCCGCCGCCGCGTCGCGCATCTGGCCGGGCACCTCGAACGCGTCCCGGGTCACGTCGATGCTCACCCCGCTGGCGGTGGCGACGTGGCCGAGATCGGCGATCAGCCCGTCCGAGACGTCGATCATGGAGCTGGCGCCGAGCCGCGCCGCCGCCGGGCCGGCCTGGTACGGCACCTCCGGCCGCCGGAACGCCTCGACCAGCAGCCTTCGGGGTCCGGAAACCACGGGACAGTACGGTGTAGCCGGCCGCCGCGTACCCGATCCGCCCGGCGACCGCGACCACGTCGCCGGGCCGCGCGCCGGAACGGACCACCGGATCGCCGCCGCCCAGGTCGCCCAGCGCGGTGACCGCGATGGTCAGCGTCGGGCTGGCCGACATGTCACCGCCGACCACGCTGGCACCGACCAGCGCCGCCTCGGCGGCCAACCCGTCGGCCAGTTCTTCGGCCCAGCGCACTTCGAGATTCGTGGCGGGCGCAGAGCGCGACGAGCAGCGCGGTGGGAACAGCGCCCATCGCGGCGATGTCGGCGAGGTTCGCGGCGGCGGCCCGGTGGCCGACGTCGCGGGCGCTCGACCAGTCCCGCCGGAAGTGCCGCCCCTCGACCAGTACGTCGGTGGAGGCGGCGACCCGGCCGTCCGGGGCGGCGACGACCGCGGCGTCGTCGCCGGGGCCGAGCAGGGTCGCCGGGCCGGTGCCCAGCCGCGCGGTCACCCGGGCGATCAGACCGAACTCGCCGGTTCCAGCCACCGTCATGGCAACCCACCTCCTTCGCCGACCCGTTACGGACTCCCAATGTTGCCTATCCGGGAGCAGAGCAAAGCACATTTCACGTACGTGTTGCCTTGTGCGGTAGTTTCACCTGCAAGCCGCGTGCTGGCGGCTCCGACAGGCGGAGAAGGAGTCGTGTCGTGGTCCAGGCGTACATCCTCATCCAGACCGAGGTCGGCAGGGCGCGAGACGTGGCCGACCGCGATCGGCGACATCGCCGGCGTGGTCCGCGTCGACGCGGTGACCGGGCCGTACGACGTGGTCGTCCTCACCGAGGCACACAACGTCGACGAGCTGGGCAAAATGATTGTCAGCAAGGTGCAACTGGTGCCCGGCATCACCCGTACCCTGACCTGTTCGGTGGTGCATCTTTGACGTCTGACGGCGCCCTCGCGGCCCGCGTGGCGACATTCGTCGCGCTGCCCATCGCGTTGATCGTCGGCGCGGTCTCGTTCTGGTTGCTGAGCGGATCCGGTGGCAGTGACGCCAAGCCGCGCCCGCAGTCGACCGCCCCGGTGTCGATGGCCGCTCCGCCACCGGACGGGCCCGCCGCGACCGCCTGCCGCACCCTGCTCACCCACCTTCCCGACGCGCTCCGCGACCGGCACCGCCGGCCGGTCACCGCCGGCGCCGACCAGAACGCCGCCTACGGCGACCCGGCGATCACGCTGGCCTGTGGGGTGCCGCCGGTCACGCTCCCACCGGCGCCGACGTATACCTGGTTTCCGGGGTCTGCTGGTATTCCCAGCCGAACGGCAACGGGACCGCGTGGACCACGGTCGACCGGGACGTGCCGGTGCGGGTGACGGTGCCCGGCTTCTACCATGCGCCCGGCCAGTGGGTGATCGAGTTCTCCGACCCGGTGGCCGCGGCTCTCCCCCGCGCCGCCACGATCCCGGCCGGCTGCTCATAATCGGCACACAACTTCCGGCAAGTTGTGGCCTCAGGACCGTGCTGAGGCAACAACTTCCGGGAAGTTGTGCCGGGTCTTGGCCGCGCGGAGCGCGGCGCCGGGTCATGGCCGCGCGGAGCGCGGCGCCGGGTCATGGCCGCGCGGAGCGCGCGAGCTAGTGCAGGCCGGTGCCGCGGCGCTGGGCGGTGCGGATCAGGCGGTTGACCAGCTTCGGGTACTCCAGGCCGGACGCCGCCCACATCCGCGGGAACATCGAGATCGGGGTGAACCCGGGCATCGTGTTGATCTCGTTGAGATAGACGTCCAGTTCCGGGGTGACGAAGAAGTCGACCCGGGCCAGGCCGGCGCAGTCGAGCGCGGTGAAGGCGCGGCAGGCGTACTCCCGGACCTGCCCGGTCACCGCCGGGGGTAGCCGGCCGGGATGTCGAACTCGCACGCGTCGTCGAGGTACTTCGCCTCGAAGTCGTAGAACTCGTGGTCGCGCACCACCCGCATCTCGGCCGGCAGGCTGGCCTCGGGCGGCCCGCCGTACTCGCCCTCCAGCACGCCGCACTCGATCTCCCGACCGACGACGGCGGCCTCGACCAGTACCTTCGGGTCGACCTCCCGGGCGGTCGCGATGGCCCGCTCCAGATCGGCCCAGTCGTGGACCTTCGTGATGCCGAAGGTCGACCCGGCCCGGGTCGGCTTGACGAAGACCGGCAGGCCCAGCCGCTCCTTGTCGGCCTCGGACAGCGACTGGCCGGCGCGCAGCACCGCGTACGGCCCGACCGGGATGCCCTCGCACGCCGCGAGCTTCTTGGTGAACTCCTTGTCCATGCCGGCGGCCGAGGCGAAGACACCGGCGCCGACGTAGGGCATGCCGGCCATCTCCAGCAGGCCCTGGATGGTGCCGTCCTCGCCGTACGCGCCGTGCAGGACAGGGAACACCACGTCCACCCCGTCGAGGCCCGGCACGTCGATGTCCCGGGACGTCGGGTCGGGCGCGAGCACCACGGCGGTGCCCGAGCCGGCGGTGATCTCGGGCAGGGCGCGATCCGCGATGGCGAGTGACTTTTCGTCGCCAGGCGTAAGCACCCACTGCCCCTCCCGGGTGATGCCGACCGGGACCACCTCGAACTCGTCCGGGTCGAGCGCGCCGAGGATGCTGCCGGCGCTGACGCAGGAGATCCCGTGCTCGGTGCTGCGACCGCCGAAGACGACGGCGACGCGGGTCTTCCGTGGCGTACTCACCCGGCAGACCATACCGTGCGTACACGACAACCGCCTTCCGGCAGGCGACCGAAGCTCCCGACACGGGGCGCCCTTCGGATCGACGAATTCGCGCGAATCACGACACTTGACACCCGCGCCCCGGAGGAACACCGTGGGTCTGCTGAATGCATTTATCAACCCCTTGGGGCGACGATGCACAGGACGGCGACGATCAGGGACGTCGCACATCTCGCGACGGTGTCGCCGACGACCGTGTCCCTTGTCCTCAACGACGTCGCCAACTCGCGCATCCCGGCCGCCACCGCGATCCGCGTGCGGGCCGCGGCCGCCAAGCTGGGCTACGCGCCGAACCCGCTGGCCCGCGGGCTGCGCCGTCGGCGTACCGACGTCATCGCGCTGATCAGCGACACGATCACGACCACGCCGTTCGCCGTCCGCATGATCGAGGCGGTGGAGCAGGTGGTCCGGCGCAACGGGCTGCTGCTCCTGCTGGTCAACACCGGGGGCGACGTGGCCGTCGAGCGGGCCGTGGTCAGCACGCTCGGGCGCCAGCAGGTCGACGGCTTCCTGTACGCCTGCATGCACCACCGGATCGTCGAGCCGCCCGACGGTCTGGGCAACAACGTGGTACTGCTGAACGCGCGCACGCGGCGCGGCCGGCTGCCCGCCGTCATCCCGGACGACCGGGGTGGCGCGCGCGTCGCGGTCACCGAGCTGCTCGACCACGGGCACCGCCGGATCGGCTTCGTCAACGACGCCCGCCGACCGGTCGCCGCCGGGCTGCGCCTTGCCGGGTACCGCGACGCGCTGAAGGCGTACAGTGTGCGCTTCGATCGCCGGCTGGTCCTCGACGCCGAGCCGACCCTCGACGGCAGCGCCGCCGCCGCGATCGACCTCTACGACCGCACCGCGATGACCGGACTGTTCTGTTTCAACGACCGGATGGCCGTCGGTGCGTACCGTGGCCTGCGCCAGCGTGGATGCGCCGTGCCCGCGGACGTGTCCGTGGTCGGCTTCGACGATCAGGAGTACGTCGCGGCGTACGCCGAGCCACCGCTGACCACCGTGGCGCTGCCGCACCGCGCGATGGGCGAGTGGGCGGCCAGTGCCCTCATCGATCTGATCACCGGGCGGCCGGCCCCGACCGGCGTCGCCGTCATGCCGTGCGAGCTGGTGCGGCGCGGCTCGGTCGGCCAGGCGGCGGCCGGCCGGGCGGCGACGGTCGCGGCGATCGATCGGAGAGTGCCGGTGTCTTGACATTGACGCGGTTCAGCGCGACCGTGTGCTGAAACCATTTAGCGTTTCGCGGTCCGGAGCGGTCTCGGGAGAAGTTCCTGGATAGCCGCTGCGGAGGTACCGTGGTAGGGCAGCGGGGCACTCCATGAAGGGGTGTGACATGGACGTCGCCAAAGCCACCGAGATCGTCGTCATCATGCTCTCCCCGACGATCGCCGTCAGCGCGGCGATCTATGTTCCCAAAGGCGTCCGCGCGGTCTACCGGCGCGTCCGGCGCAGCGATCTGAGCCGGCAGCCCGACCACCGCCCGATCGAGCAGGTCGCCAGTGACCTGCGCCGGCTTCTGCGCCAGCACGAGTCGGTCCGCCGGTCGACCGGCATCGCCCGGCGGGCACAGCACCTGGAAGCCCTGGAGGCCGCGATCGCCGACTGTGCCGTGGAGGCGGCGCGGGCGCTCGACGTGCCGTGCCCGGACCGGCCGGTGCGCGGCGCGCTTCCCACCTCGCAGCTACGCCGGTTGCTGCTCGCCCTCGCCGAAGCCGGGCTGGTGCTGCCCCCGGCGGTCGGCCTGCTCGCGGCGGATCGACGTCTTTGACCCTGCCCCTCGCACCAGCGAGGGGCGCAGACGACGGGACGCCGTAGTCAATTCGCGTACAAGCGCATGAGCGTCCGCCCGGACGCCCGGTATTGACGTCATCAACCTTCGTTCTTCGCCCTCCGCGCCTTCGCGCGCACCGCATGCACGATCGCCCGAAAGGAGTGGGTCGTTGCTTGGCAGCCTCAGTAAGCGATCACGTGTCCGTACCCGTTCCGCAGCCCTCCTCACCGCGCTGGCCCTCGTATCGACCGCGCTCACCGCGTGCGGCGGCTCGTCGTCGTCCACGACAACCCTGAGCTGGTACGTGAACCCGGACAGCAGCGGGGTGACCGACAAGGTGGCCGCGACGTGCAGCCAGCAGTCGGGCGGCAAGTACAACCTGTCCATCTCGGTCCTGCCGACCACCGCCGACGGGCAGCGCGAACAGCTCGTCCGGCGGCTCGCGGCCAAGGACCCGTCGATCGACCTGATGAACGTCGACCCGCCGTACACCGCGGAGCTGGCGAACGCCGGTTGGTTGCACACCTTCAGCGAATCGGAGCGGGCCGACGTCCTGGACGGCGTGCTCGCCTCGCCGATCGAAAGCGCGGTCTGGAAGGGCAAGCTGGTGGCGGCGCCGTTCCAGGCGAACACCCAGCTGCTGTGGTTCCGCAAGTCGGTCGCGCAGAAGGCGGGCGTCGACCCGACCTCGTCCACCTTCACCTGGGACCAGATGATCGACGCCGCGGTGAAGACCGGTACGACCGTCGCCGAGCAGGGCAACCGGTACGAGGGGTACATGGTCTGGGTCAACGCGCTCATCCTGTCGGCCGGCGGATCGATCCTCCAGAACAACGACAAGGGCCGGGACGCGACCGTCACGATCGACTCGGACGCCGGCCGCACGGCCGCCGAAATCATCAAGAAGCTGGCCACCTCGAAGGCCGCCGACCCGGCACTGTCGACGGCGACCGAGGAGCCGTCCCGGGTCACCTTCGACAGTGCGACCGGCGGCTTCATGCTCAACTGGCCGTACGTCTACTCGGCCATCCAGGGCAACGTGAAGGACGGCTCCGTACCGCAGTCGGTCGTCGACGACCTGGGCTGGGCACGGTACCCGCGGGTTTCGGCCGACCAGCCGAGCAAGCCGCCGCTCGGTGGCATCAACATCGCGATCAGCAAGTTCGGCAAGCACAAGGATGTCGCCCTGGAGGCGCTGAAGTGCCTCATCTCGCCGGAGATGGAGAAGCAGAACATGCTCGTCTCCGGCAACCCGGTGGCCAACGGCACCGTGTACGACGACCCGGAAATCCAGAAGCAGTTCCCGATGGCCCAGTTGATGCGTGACTCGATCAACGCCGCCGGGCCGCGCCCCGTCACGCCGTACTACGGCGACGTGTCAGCGGCGATCCAGCGCGACTGGCACCCGCAGACCGCGCTGAGCTCCGCGACACCGAAGAACTCCGCAAAGCTCATCAGCGACGTCCTGCATGACCGGAGGCTGCTGTGACAGTAACCGACGAACGGAAAGCGACCGGGGCACCGGCCGCAGCGGTACCCGAGGGGCTTACCGATCGGGCCCGGCACGAACGCCGACTCGGCTGGTGGCTGTCCGCCCCGGCGGTCATCGTCATGCTCGCGGTCACGGCGTACCCGATCCTGAACGCGCTGTACCTTTCGCTGTTCAGCTACCGGCTGACCGACCCGAGCGGCAAACGCTTCGTCGGGCTGAACAACTACGTGGTCGTGCTCAGCGACCCGCTGTGGTGGCAGGACGTGTTCACCACATTCATCATCACCGTGATCACGGTCGCGGTCGAGTTGGTGATCGGCTTCGCCTTCGCCATGGTGATGCACCGGATCATCTTCGGGCGGCGGACCGTGCGGACGTCGATCCTCATCCCGTACGGGATCATCACCGTGGTGTCGGCGTTCGCCGTCGCGGTACGCGTTCTCGCTCGACTCCGGGTTCGTCAACAGCTGGCTCGGACTGGGCACCTTCGACTGGTTCGGCCAGCGCTGGTCGGCCCTGATCGTCATCTGCGCATCCGAGATCTGGAAGACGACGCCGTTCATCTCGCTGCTGCTTCTGGCCGGCCTGGCCCAGGTGCCGGACGTGCTCCAGGAGGCGTCGCAGGTCGACGGCGCGACGTTCTGGCAGCGGCTGTTCAAGGTGACGATCCCGAACATGAAGGCCGCCATCATGGTGGCGCTGCTGTTCCGGACCCTCGACGCGTGGCGCATCTTCGACAACGTCTACATCACCACGGCGGGCGCGCAGAAGACCGAGACGCTGTCGTTCCTCACGTACCGGCAGAGCGTCACCCGGGTGGCGCTCGGCATCGGATCAGCCGTCTCGGTGCTGCTGTTCCTTTCGGTGGTGATCATCGCGTTCATCTTCATCAAGGGCTTCCGGACCGATCTCAGCTCTGTGAGGGGGGAACGCCGGTGACTTCGCGAAAGCAGCAGATCGGTTGGATCGTCGGTGCGATCGTGATCATGGTGTACACGCTGCTGCCGATCGCCTGGATGGCGTCGCTTTCCCTCAAGCCGGGTGGCGACATCTCCAACAAGCAGTTCCTGCCGACGCACTGGACCCTGGAGAACTACCGGACCGTCTTCAAGACTGACCTGTTCACCAGCGCGCTGCGCAACTCGATCGGCATCTCGCTCATCGCGACCCTGCTCGGCGTCATCATCGCGATGTTCGTCGCGTACGCGATCGCCCGGCTGGACTTCCCCGGCAAGCGGATCATTCTCGTCATCGCGCTCGCGATCGCGATGTTCCCGACGGTGTCGCTGGTCGGGCCGCTGTTCAACATGTGGCGCGCGGTGGGCCTCTACGACACCTGGCCGGGCCTGATCATCCCGTACATCTCGTTCGCGCTGCCGCTGTCGATCTGGACGCTGTCCGCGTTCTTCCGCGAGATCCCGTGGGAGATGGAGCAGGCCGCCCAGGTCGACGGAGCCACGGCCTGGCAGGCGTTCCGCAAGGTCATCATCCCGCTGGCCGCGCCCGGCGTGTTCACGACCGCCATCCTCACGTTCTTCTCCTGCTGGAACGACTTCGTGTTCGGCATCTCGCTGACGTCGACCGACAACGCCCGCCCGGTGCCGGCGGCGCTGGCGTTCTTCACCGGCGCATCGCAGTTCCAGCAGCCGACGGCCGCCATTGCCGCGGCCGCGGTCGTGGTCACCGTCCCGATCGTGATCGTGACGCTGGTCTTCCAGCGCCGCATCGTGGCCGGCCTCACCTCCGGCGCCGTCAAGGGCTGACCCCGATACCCGTACGAGGAGGTTTCGCGAAAGATGGCTGAGATCACGCTCAACAGCGTCAGCAAGGTGTACGGCGACGGATACCACGCGGTCAACGACGTCAGCCTCGACATCGGCGACGGCGAGTTCATGATCCTGGTCGGCCCGTCCGGCTGCGGCAAGTCGACCCTGCTGCGGATGATCGTCGGGCTGGAGGACATCACCTCCGGCGACCTGATCATCGGCGGCGAACGGGTCAACGAGAAGGCGCCCCGCGACCGGAACCTGTCCATGGTGTTCCAGAACTACGCGCTGTACCCGCACCTGTCGGTGTTCGAGAACATCGCGTTCCCGCTGCGGCTCAAGAAGGTGCCCGACGAGGAGGTCCGGCAACGGGTCGAGGCGGCCGCCAAGACGCTGGAGCTGATCGAGCACCTCGAGCGCAAGCCGAGCCAGCTCTCCGGCGGCCAGCGGCAGCGGGTCGCGATGGGCCGCGCGATCGTCCGGCAGGCCGACGCGTTCCTGTTCGACGAGCCACTGTCCAACCTCGACGCCAAGCTGCGCGGCCAGATGCGCACCGAGATCCTGCGGATGCAGCGCCGCCTCGGCGTCACCACGGTCTACGTCACCCACGACCAGACCGAGGCGATGACGCTCGGCGACCGGGTCGCGGTCATGCGCAAGGGCGTCCTGCAGCAGGTGGCCAGCCCGCGCGAGCTGTACGAGCAGCCGGTGAACCTGTTCGTGGCCGGCTTCATCGGGTCGCCGCCGATGAACTTCCTGCCCGCCGCGGTACGCGGGGAGGAGCTGCAACTGCCCTTCCTGAGCCTGCCGTTGACCACCGAGCTGAAGAACAGCATCGGCGACCGCACCCTGCTCATCGCTGGGATCCGGCCCGGGTACTTCGCCGACGCGAGCCTCGTCGAGGACCACAAGAAGGGCCGCGGCGTCACCTTCCAGGCCGAGATCGACGTCACCGAGTGGCTGGGCAACGAGCAGTACGCGTTCATCCCGTACGAGGCGCCCGAGGACATCGCCCACCAGCTCGCCGAGTTGGAGAAGGAGCTGGACAGCGAGCAGATGCGTACCCAGATGGTGGTGTCGCTCGACCCGTCCAGCCGGATCCGCGACGGCGAGCAGGCCGAGCTGTGGCTCGACCCCAGCCGCATGCACCTGTTCGACCCGCGTACCGGGGAGAACCTCACCCTGCCGAGAGGAGCGCACGCGTCGGCCGACGCCGAGACGGCGGAGGCACCCTCGACGCCGCCGGCGGAGGCGACCGGCGACGAGTCTGTCCGCACGTAGACTTCCGGGGTGGCCACTTCCGGTCTGGACATCCGGCTGCGGGGCGGGTCGCCAGGGCTGCTCGCGCTGCCCTGGCTCGCCCCGTTGGCGGAGTGGGACGCCACCGAGGTGCCGCTGCGCGACATCCCGGTCGGCCCGAGCCGGCACCTCGTGCGGTTCGTCGACACCGATGGCCAGCTGTGGGCGCTCAAGGAGCTGCCGCAACGGATCGCCACCAAGGAGTACCTGGTCCTGCGCGACCTGGAGCGCCGGGCGCTGCCGGCGGTGCGCCCGGCCGGCCTTGTCGTGCAGCCGTTCGAGGACACGGCGATCCTGGTCACCCGGTACCTCGACCGGTCGTGGCAGTACCGGCGGCTGCTCATGCGGATCCCGCCGGACATGCCGGCGCACCGCGAGCGGCTGCTCGACGCGATGGCGAGCCTGCTGGTCGACCTGCACCGCAACGGCGTCTTCTGGGGCGACTGCTCGCTGGCCAACACCCTGTTCAGCCGCGACGGCCAGATCCTCCAGGCCTGGCTGGTCGACGCCGAGACCAGTGAGATCCACCCGCACCTGTCCGACGGGCAGCGCCGGCACGACATCGACATCCTGGTCGAGAACGTCGCCGGCGGCATGATCGACCTCGCGGTACGCCTGGAGCAGCCGCCGGAGATCTACGACGCGCTCATCGACGAGGCGGCCAGCGTCGCCACCCGGTACCAGGCGCTGTGGGACGTGCTGCACGCCGAGCCGACGTTCTCCTACGACGACCGGTACCAGATCGAGGGGCAGATCCGGCGGCTGCACGAGCTGGGGTTCGCGGTCGACGAGGTGACCCTGCAACCGGCCGGCGACGGCGATGGGAGCCTGCGGCTGCGGGTGGCCGTCGCGGCCCGCCGGTTCCACGCCACCCAACTGCACGAGCTGACCGGCCTCGACGTCGGCGAGGGGCAGGCCCGGATCCTGCTCGGCGATCTGCGGGCGTACCAGGCGCGGCTCCAGCAGCAGCGCAACGCCGACGTCTCGGACGGGGTCGCGGCCCGGCAGTGGAGCGTCGAGGTGCTCACGCCCGGCATGGAGCGGGCGCACCGGGCGGTCGGCGGGCTGGGCGACCCGGTCCAGGCGTACTGCGACCTGCTGGAGGTGCGCTGGCTGCTGAGCGAGCAGGCCGGCCGCGACATCGGCGACAAGGTGGCGCTGGACGCCCTGACCCGCCGCACAGTCCCCCCGCAGTCGGCGGCAACGATGGTCGTGGCAGAGGCCTCGACCGGTCAGCTGAAGGCGCTAACCCCAGAGGTCCTAGAAGACCTGGACCGCTCTTGACACCCGCCCCTGTCTCGCCGATCTTGGAGAAATGTACACGGTTTGGAGATCGAACCGTGTACATTTCTCCAAGATCGGCGAGGTAAGGGGTCGGGCGAATGGTGCACTGGCGGGCCGGAGGCGTGAGCCTTGTCCTCGACTGCTCCGGGGACTCGCTTCCCCGGGTACTGCACTGGGGCGCGGACCTCGGTGAGGTGTCCGACCCCGAGTTGGGCGCGCTGGCCGCCGCGTCGGTGCCGCCGGTCGTCACCAACAGCATCGACCAACCGGTACCGGTGAGCGTGCTGCCCGAGCAGTCGGTCGGCTGGCTCGGCACCCCCGGGCTGACCGGAAACCGGGACGGCGCCGCGTTCTCGACCGCATTCCGGGTGACCGGCGCAACCGAGGACCAGCGGCGGCTGGCCGTCACCGCGCGGGACGAAGCGGCGGCCCTCACACTGCTGCTGGAGATCGAGTTGACCGACGCGGGTCTGGTCCGCCAGCGGGCCACGGTGACGTCCGAGGGCGGCACCGAACCGTACACAGTGGATGGTCTCCTGCTCGCCCTGCCGGTGCCGACGGAGGCCACCGAACTGCTCGACCTCACCGGCCGGCACCTGCGCGAGCGCAGCCCGCAGCGGCGCCCGTTCACGCCTCGGCGCGTGGGTACGCGAGAACCGGCGCGGCCGCACCGGCGCCGACGCCACGCTGGTACTCGCCGCCGGCGCGCGCGGGCTTCGGCTTCCGGTCACGGCGAGGTGTGGGGCCGTGCACGTGGCGTGGAGCGGCAACCACCGCACGCTCGCCGAGCGCACCCCGACCGGGCAGTGCCCTGCTCGGCGGCGGCGAACTGCTGCTGCCCGGCGAGATCCGGCTCGGCGCCGGGCGAGATCTACCGCGGCCCCTGGCTCTACGGCTCGTACGGGCCGGGCCTGGACGAGGTCTGGCCGGCGCGCTTCCACCGCCACCTGCGGGCCCGGCCACGGCACCCGCCTCGCCCCGGCCGGTCATCGTCAACACCTGGGAGGCGGTCTACTTCGACCACGACCTCGCCAGGCTGACCGCGCTGGCGGACGCGGCCGCCGAGGTCGGCGCGGAGCGGTTCGTGCTCGACGACGGCTGGTTCCGGCGCCGCCGCGACGACCACGCCGGGCTCGGCGACTGGTACGTCGACGACGGAGGTCTGGCCGGAGGGCCTGCACCCGCTGGTCGACCACGTCCGCGCGGCTCGGGCATGCAGTTCGGGCTGTGGGTCGAGCCGGAGATGGTCAACCCCGACTCCGACCTGGCCCGCGCGCACCCGGACTGGATCATGGCCGACCGGCGGCCGGCTGCCGCCGCGAGGCGCGCCACCAGCAGGTGCTCGACCTGGCGCACCCCGAGGCGTACGCGTACCTGCTCGAGCGGCTGGACACGCTGCTCGCCGAGTACGGCATCGGCTACCTCAAGTGGGACCACAACCGCGACCTGGTCGATGCCGGGCACCGGCCGCGCGGCGCGGCCGGGGTGCACGAGCAGACCCTCGCGGTCTACCGGCTGCTCGACGAGCTGCGGGCGCGGCACCCGGACGTCGGAGATCGAGTCCTGCTCGTCCGGCGGCGCCCGGGTCGACCTGGGGATCCTGGAGCGCACCGACCGGGTGTGGGCCAGCGACTGCATCGACGCGCTGGAGCGCCAGCAGATCCAGCGCTGGACCGGCCTGCTGCTGCCGCCGGAGCTGATCGGCGCGCACGTCGGCGCGCCGGTCGTCGCACACCACCGGCCGCCGGCACACGCTGTCGTTTCCGGGCCGGCACGGCGCTGTTCGGCCACTTCGGCATCGAGTGGGACCTGACCGCGGCCGACGCGCCGAGACCGGGCCCGGCTGGCCGAGTGGGTGACGCTGTACAAGCAACTGCGCGGCCTGCTGCACAGCGGGACGGTGGTGCGCGCCGACCATCCCGGACCCGGCGCTGTGGGTGCACGGCGTGGTGGCCGAGGACGGCGGTCCGAGGCGGTCTATCGCGCTGGTCGCCAGCGGCCGACCGGGCGTGCAGTCGCCGGCCGGGCGGGTGCGGCTGCCGGGGCTCGCTCCGGACGCCGTTACCACCTGCGCCGCTGCCGCCGGGCGACCGCCCGACGGGCCGTTCCACCTCGGCGCTGCCCTGGTGGGAGAAGGGCGTGACGCTCCGGCGGCCGGACGCTGGCCGAGGTCGGAGTGCAGGCGCCGACGCTGTTCCCGGAGCGGCTGGTGCTGCTGCGTGTCACTTCATGATCGGCACAATTTCCCCGAAGTCGTTGCCTCAGCGGGGCTCTGAGGCCACAACTTGCCGGAAGTTGTGACGATCATGGGGACCATTGGATCACCGGGAGGCCGGCGTCGGCCAGCGCCTTGTCCACGGCGCTGAACGGGCGGCTGCCGAGGAAGCCTCGCGGGTTCATCGGGCTGGGGTGGCCGGCTTCCAGGACGACATGGTGCGGGCGGGTCACCAGTTCGGCCTTCTTCCGCGCGTACCCGCCCCACAGCACGAACACCACCCGGCTGTCCTTGGCGTCCAGGGCCCGGATCGCCGCGTCGGTGACGTGCTCCCAGCCCCTGCCGGCGTGCGAGGCCGGGGCGCCGCCGCGCACGGTGAGCACGGCGTTGAGCAGCAGCACCCCCTGCGCCGCCCAACCGGTGAGGTCGCCGTGCCGGGGCGGCTCGATGCCGAGGTCGTCGCGCAGTTCCTTGTACACGTTGCGAAGTGACGGCGGCACCGCGACGCCCTGCCGGACGCTGAAGCTCAGCCCGTGCGCCTGGCCGGGCTTGTGGTATGGATCCTGGCCGAGAATGAGCACCCGGGCGGCGTCGGGTGCGCACAGCCGGAACGCCGTGAACAGTTCCGGCAGCGGCGGGTAGACCGGCTGCGCGGCGTAATCCGCTGCCACGAACTCGCCCAGTGCCGCGACGGTGTCGGTGTCGAGGTAGGGCTTCATCGCGTCCCGCCAGCCCGCCGGCAGCAGCTCCATCAGATCCATAGCGTCCCACTCTAGATCGGCACAACTTCCCGGAAGTCGTTGCCTCAGCCGGGTGCCATGGCCACTACTTCCGGGAAGTTGTGGCGATCTCGGCGGGGCCTCAGCCCAGGGCGCGGGCGATGTCGGCGACCAGATCCGTCGTGTCCTCCACGCCGCAGGACAGCCGGACGAGACCCTCGGGTGTCTCGTCGCCCCACTGCGCCCGCCGGTCGGCCGTGGTGTGCAGACCGCCGAACGAGGTCGCCGCGAACACCAGCCGGGTCGCGGTGAGGAACGCGGGCCACCCGCGCCGTCGAGGCCAGGTCGAAGGTGACGACGCCGGGCATCCGGCGCATCTGGCGCCGGGCGACCGCGTACGCCGGATCGCCCGGCAGGCCGGGCCAGCGCACGCCGGTCACGTCCGGGCGGCTGGCGAGCAGCTCCGCGACGGCGGCGGCGTTCGCGGACTGCCGGGCCAGCCGCAGGTCCAGGGTGGCCAGCGAGCGGTGCGCCAGCCAGGCGTCGAACGCGCCGGGCACCGCGCCGGTGCTGGCCCGCCAGGTCGCCAGGCGCGCCAGCAGCTCCGGGTCGCTGGCGCCGCGTAGCCGAGCAGCAGGTCGGAGTGGCCGGTCAGCGCCTTGGTGCCGGAGGCGACCACCAGGTCGGCGCCGAGGTCCAGCGGGCGCTGCCCGAGCGGGGTCGCGGTGGTGTTGTCGACCGCGACCAGCGCGCCGGCGGCGTGGGCCGCGGCGGCCAGCGCGGCGATGTCGCACACGTCCAGGCCCGGGTTGGCCGGGGTCTCCAGCAGCACCAGCCGTACCCCGTCGAACGACGGGTACGGGCCGGCGGTCGGGCACGTACCGGACGCGCAGGTGCCCGCAGGCCGTCGGTGGCGAACGCCCGCGTCCGGGAAGTAGCCGTCGGCGGGCAGCGACACGGTGTCGCCGGGGCGCAGCAGGGTCAGCAGCAGCGCCGGTGACCGCCGCCAGGCCGCTGGCGAAGACCACGGCACCCGCCGCCCTCCAGCTCGCCGATCGCCGCCTCCAGCAGCCGCCGGGTCGGGTTGTCCGGCCGGCCGTAGCCGTTCGACGCCCGGTCGCGGGCCCGGCCACCGGGTCGAGGTGGTACGGCGCGGCGAACACCGGCCCGGGCAGGAACGGCTGCCCGGGGTGCCGGCTCGGGCAGCCCGGCGTGCACGCTGCGGGTGCCGTCCCCACGGCCGCCGCTCACTCGTACGACTCCGGCTTCGTGCTCCGGCTCATCAGCGCGGCCACCGCCACCCGCGGGTCGATCCCCTCGTGGCAGACCCGCTCGACCTGCTCGGTGATCGGCATCTCCACCCCGTGCGCCCGGGCCAGGTCGCGGATCGCCAGGCAGCTCTTCACGCCCTCGGCGGTCTGCCGGGTGGCCGCCTGCGCCTGCTCCAGGGTCTCGCCGCGGCCCAGGTGCTCGCCGAAGGTGCGGTTGCGGGACAGCGGCGACGAGCAGGTGGCCACCAGGTCGCCCATGCCCGGCCAGGCCGGCGAAGGTCAGCGGGTCGGCGCCGAGCGCCACGCCCAGCCGGGCGGTCTCGGCCAGCCCCCGGGTGATCAGCGTGGCCCGGGTGTTGTCGCCGAAGCCCATCGCGGTGGCCATGCCGTACGCCAGGGCGATCACGTTCTTGACCGCGCCGCCCAGCTCGCAGCCGATCACGTCGTCGTTGGTGTACGGCCGGAAGTACGGCGTCGTGATCGGCCTGCTGCACCAGGGTCGCGCGGTCGGATGTCGGCGCACGGCGACCACGGTCGCGGCGGGCTGCTCGGCGGCGATCTCGGCGGCCAGGTTGGGCCCGGAGACCACCACCACCCGGTCCGGCGTCGACCCCGGCGGTCTCCGACGATCACCTCGCTCATCCGCTTGGTGGTGCCCAGCTCGATGCCCTTCATCAGCGACGACCAGCGTGGCGTCCGGGTCGAGGTGCGCGGCCCACTCGGCGAGGTTGCCGCGCAGCGTCTGCGACGGGACGGCGAGCACCACCAGGTCGGCGCCGGCGATCGCCGCGGCGGCGTCGCCGGTGGCGGTGCACCCGCGCCGGCAGCCGCAGGTCCGGCAGGTAGTCCGGGTTGCGTGCCGGTCGCGGATCGCCTCGGCCACCGTCGGGCGGCGGGCCCAGAACGTCACGTCCCGGCCGGCGTCGGCGAGGACCTTGGCGAACGCGGTGCCCCAGGAGCCGGCCCCGAGCACCGCCACGGCCGGTTCATGCCGCCCCTCCGTCGGCCGAGCCCTCGGCAGCGGCTGCCCGGGCCCGCGCCGGCTGGTACAGCGGCGGCGGGGTGCCGCCGCGGATCTCGGCGAGCATGTCGCGCACCCGCAGCATGATCGCGTCGGTCATCTCGTCCAGGATCGCCCGGGTCGGCGCGGCGCCCGGCCAGCGGCGACAGGTCGATCGGCGGCCCGGCGACCACGGTCACCGGGGTACGCGGCCGGAGCCGGAGCTTGTGGTCGCGCGGGTCGAAGATCCGCTGCGGCCCCCACATCGCGATCGGGATCACCGGCGCGCCGGTGGCCAGCGCCAGCCGGGCCGACGCCGGTCTTGCCGCGCATCGGCCACAGGTCGGGCTCGCGGGTGGTGGTGCCCTCCGGGTAGATGACCACCGCGCCGCCGGCGTTGATCGCCGCGACCGCGGCGTCCAGCGACCTTGGCCGCGTCGGCGGTGCCCCGGTCGCACCGGGATCTGCCGGACCGCGCGCAGGAACCGGCCGATCACCGGCACCTTGAACAGGCTCGCCTTGGCGAGGAACTGCGGCCACCGGCCGGCGTCGTAGACGAAGTGGCGCCACCACCAGCGGGTCGGCGTGCGACATGTGGTTGGACACGATGATCACGCCGCCGCTCGCCGGGATGTTCTCCATGCCCCGCCAGGTGCGGCGGGTCCAGACGATCAGCAGCGGCTTGACCAGCCCCACCGCCAGACGCCGCCAGAACCCGAGCCTCCGCCGTGCCACGGCCCCTCCTCGCTGCGCCTCGTCCCACCCGCTTCGCGCATCATGCCTGCCCGGCCCCTCCACGACCAGTTAGGGTGGCCGAACTCGCGACCGGCCACAGCGCCCGCCGGGCTGAGCCGCCGCGCCCGGCATGAGGCAGGATTCGATTGTGGCGCGCGCGGGATGGGTCGCGGTCATCCCGGTCAAGCGGCTGGCGATGGCCAAGACCCGGCTGCGCGGCGCGGTGCCCGGGGTGCCGCACGAGCGGCTGGTGCTGGCGATGGCCGGGGACACCCTGGCCGCGGTGCTCGCCTGCCCGGCGGTCGACCGGGTGCTGGTGGTCACCGACGACCCGGCGGCGGCGCGCATGCTGACCCGGTCGGGTGCGGAGCGGGTACCCGATGATCCTGATCCCGGCCTGAACGCCGCGCCGGGTCCCGGCCTGAACGCCGCGCTGGCGCGCGGCGCCCGGGTGGCGCGGGCTCGCCGGTCGTGGCGCTGACCGGCGATCTGCCGGCGCTGCGGCCGGCCGATCTCGCGCTGGCGCTGGCCGGGCTGCCGGTGCGGGCGCGACGTGGGTTCGTGCCGGACGCGGCGGGCACCGGCACCGCGCTGCTGGCCGCGCCGCCCGGCGTCGCCCTGGATCCGCGCTTCGGGCCGGGGTCGGCGGCGGCGCACGCGGCATCCGGGGCGGTCCGGCTGGACGGCGGTTGGCCGACCCTGCGCCAGGACGTGGACACCGCCGCCGACCTCGCCGCGGCTCCGCGCTGGGGCTGGGCCGGTACACCGCCGAGTTGCTCCACACCGCCCAGGATGTGAGATACATCGACGTTGGGCTATCTACCGGAGTTACCCGGCCCGGAAACTCCGGTAGATAGCCCGCCACGGCCCGGTACCGTGGTCGCATGCAGGGCACGGTGGCGACGTTCGACGAGCGGACCGGGGCCGGCTCGGTGCTGCTCGACGACGGCGCCGAGCTGAGGTTCCCGGCGCGCGCGTTCGCGGCGTCCGGGCTGCGGCTGCTGCGGCTCGGCCAGCGGGTCCGGCTCGACCGCGACGACGCCGGCCAGATCAGCCGGGTGACGTCTCCCCACCTTCCCACCGGGGTGATCGAGTTCATGCACCGTTAGCCGTTTCTGGGTCATGATGATCTGGTGACCGCAAGCCCGACCCCGCGCTCCCCTCGCCGTTCCAGCGCCGCCGCGAAGTCTGTCGCGACGCGCGCGAAGTCCACCCCGGCAGCCGCCAGAAGGCCGGTCGACAGCTCCAACGGCGGGAAGCAGACCGGCAGACCGCACGATGCGGCGGTCCCGGCCATCGAGGTCGCCGCTCCGGCCACCGAGGACCAGGCGCCCCAGGTCGATGCGCTGCCCGAGGATCGGTTCCTCAACCGCGAGCTGTCCTGGCTCGACTTCAACGCCCGGGTGCTGACCCTGGCCGAGGACCCGCAGCACGCCGCTGCTGGAGCGCGCCAAGTTCCTCGCCATCTTCGCCGACAACCTGGACGAGTTCTACATGGTCCGGGTGGCCGGGCTGAAGCGCCGCCAGCAGACCGGGCTGGCCGTCCGCGGTACCGATGGGCTCTTCCCCAGCGAGCAGCTGGAGCTGATCGCTGAGCGGGCCGCCGAGCTGGTCTCCCGGCACGCCCGGACGTTCGCCGAGGACGTACAGCCGGCCCTCTCCGCCGAGAACATCCGGATCGTGCGCTGGGCGGAGCTGGCCGCGCCGGAACGGGAGCGGATGCGGGCGTACTTCCGGGAGCAGGTCTTCCCGGTGCTCACCCCGCTCGCGGTCGACCCGGCGCACCCGTTCCCGTACATCTCCGGGCTGTCGCTCAACCTGGCCGTCGTGGTCCGCGACCCGGACGGCGGCCCGGAGCTGTTCGCCCGGGTCAAGGTGCCCAACAACGTGCCGCGGTTCGTGTCGGTGGACCGGAGCCCCCGGCAGCAGCGATTCCTGCCGGTCGAGGACCTGATCGCGGCCCACCTCGGCCAGCTGTTCTCCGGCATGCAGGTGGTCGAGCGCCACCTGTTCCGGGTGACCCGCAACGCCGAGTTCGAGGTCGACGAGGACCGCGACGAGGACCTGCTGCAGGCGCTCGAACGCGAGCTGGCCCGCCGCCGGTTCGGCCCGCCGGTCCGGCTGGAGGTCGCCGCCTCGATCTCCGACCACGTGCTGGAGCTGCTGGTCCGCGAGCTGGACATGGACAGCCACGACGTGCTGCGGGTGCCGGCGCTGCTCGACCTGTCGTCGCTGTGGCAGGTCTACGACGAGACCGACCGGCCGGACCTGAAGGACCGCCCTTTCGTTCCGGCGACCCACCCGCAGTTCGCCGAGGGTGAGGTGCCCCGCAGCGTCTTCAACCGGCTGCGGGAGGGCGACATCCTGGTGCACCACCCGTACCACTCGTTCTCCACCAGCGTGCAGCGCTTCATCGAGCAGGCCGCCGCCGACCCGATGGTGCTCGCCATCAAGCAGACGCTGTACCGGACGAGTGGCGACTCGCCGATCGTCGACGCCCTGATCGACGCCGCCGAGGCGGGCAAGCAGGTCGTCGTGCTGGTCGAGGTGCAGGCGCGCTTCGACGAGCAGGCCAATATCGGCTGGGCGCGGATCCTGGAGCGGGCCGGCTGCCACGTCGTGTACGGCCTGGTCGGTCTGAAGACGCACTGCAAGACCGCGCTGGTGGTGCGCCAGGAGGGCAACCAGATCCGGCGGTACTGCCACATCGGCACCGGGAACTACCACCCGAAGACCGCCCGGCTCTACGAGGACTTCGGCCTGCTGACCGCCGACCCCGAGGTGGGCGCCGACCTGACCGACCTGTTCAACGTGCTGACCGGGTACAGCCGGCAGACCGCGTACCGGCGGCTGCTGGTCGCCCCGTACGGCGTCCGCAGCGGCATTATCGAGCGGATCGAGCGCGAGGTCGAGCACGTCCGGGCGGGCCGGCCAGGGCTCGTCCAGATCAAGGCGAACTCGCTGGTCGACGAGGAGGTCATCGACGCGCTGTACCGGGCCAGCCGGGCCGGTGTCGACGTCGACCTGGTGATCCGGGGCATCTGCACGATCCGGCCCGGCGTCCCCGGCCTGTCCGAGCGGATCCGGGTCCGGTCGATCGTCGGCCGGTTCCTGGAGCACTCCCGGGTGTTCCGGTTCGGCGACGGGGCGGTGCCGGCCCGGGGTCCGGACGGCACCGGCGGCCAGGTCATGATCGGGCCGGCCAACGACCCCGGCGGGGAGTTCTGGATCGGTTCCGCCGACCTCATGCACCGCAACCTCGACCGCCGGGTCGAGGCGCTGGTCCGGGTCACCGCGCCGGCCGCGCGGGTCGAACTGGACCGGATCATGCGACTGGCCATGGACGAGCGCACCGCCGCGTTCGAGCTGTCCGGTGACGGTACGTGGCGACGACGGGTGTCCGCGGGCGAACAACCACTGGTCGATCCCCAGGAAGCCCTACTGCGCCGCGTCGTGGACAGGGTTGAATGATCCTGTGCTGGAAGAGGAACGGAAGTATCAGGTCGAGCCCCGGTTCAAGCTGCCCGACCTGAGTGGATCATTACCCAGGGGCGGCCGCCTGCTGCCCCGGCCCCCGGCCAGCCTGCGCGCCACGTACTACGACACGGGCGATCTCCGGCTGGCCCGGGCCGGCATCTCGCTGCGCCACCGGCGGGGCGACGACCGGCCGTGGACGGTGAAGCTGCCCACCGCCGTCAAGGGCATCCGGCAGGAGATCTCCCGGGCGGGTCCGGCGAGCGCCATCCCGGCCGAGTTCGTGCGGCTGCTCACCGCGTACCACCGGGGGGCGGCCCTGGCGCCGGCGACGACGATGCGGACGGTCCGGCGAGGGTACGAGTTGCACGACGCCGACGAGCGGTTACTGGTCGAGATCGCCGACGACACGGTGACCGTGCTGGAGGGGCGGCGGACCACGGACACGTTCCGCGAGATCGAGGTCGAGCGGTACGCCGGCGGTCGCAAGCTGCTCGACAAGGTGGGCAAGGTGCTGCGCGGGGCCGGTGCCGTGGAGGGCGACTTCACGCCGAAGTACATCCGGGCGATGGGCGCGGCGGCGGCCGGCGCGCCCGATCTCGCCGCGGCGGCCGGGCGCCTGTCGCCGAAAGCGACCGCCGCGACCGTCGTGACCAACGCGCTGCGCCGCGACATCGGCCAGATCTTCGCGTACGACCCGCTGGTGCGCCTGCGTGAGCCGCTGCCCGACGGCGACACCCCGGTACACCAGATGCGGGTCGCCTGCCGGCGGCTGCGCAGCGACCTGCGGACGTTCCGGCCACTGCTGGACGCGACCTGGGCCGACGGGCTGCGCGCCGACCTGTCCTGGCTCGCCGACGTGCTCGGCGGCGCCCGCGACGCCGAGGTGTTGCGGGACCGGTTGCGCCGCACGGCGGCGGCCGACCCGCTCGCGCCGCCCGACGACGCCGCCGTGGCACGCATCGACGCCGACCTGGCCGCCCGGCACGAAGACGCGTTGCAGAACCTCGACGAGGCGCTGGATTCGCCGCGGTACGTCGAGTTGCTGGAGCGGCTGATCGACGCCGCCGCGACGCCGCAACTGGCTCCCGGCGCACGCAAGGCGGCGCAGGACCTGTTGCCGGGCCTGGTCGCCCGGCCGTGGCGCAAGCTCGGCGACGCGGCTTCCCTTTCGATCAGCGACCCGGACGACGTCTGGCACGCCGTGCGGATCCGGGGCAAGCGCGCCCGGTACGCCGCTGACGCGGTCGCCTCCGCGCTCGGTGGGGCCGCCGCCGACCTGGCCAAGGCGCTGGGCAAGGTGCAGACCCTGCTCGGCGAGCACCAGGACGCCGCGGTGGCGGCCGAAACCTGGCTCGCCATCGCGGACTCCGACCCGGACGACCACGCGTTGGCAGTCACCGCCGGCCGGCTGTACGAGCGGGAACGGGCGACGATCGTTCGGGTCCGCGAGAAGTTCCCGGCCGCCTGGGAAGCCGTCACCCAACCCCGCCTGACCGGTTGGCTCCCGTCATGAGCCGGGTCGCCGCCTGGCACAACTTCCGGGAAGTTGTTGCCTCAGCCTGCCGCTTTGGCCACGACTTCGGGGAAGTTGTGCCGGTCATGGAGGCGCCATGAGTGCGCGGGTGGTACGCGCCGCGGGCGGTGTCGTATCGCGTGACGTCTCCGGTGGCGTCGAGGTGGTACTCGTCCACCGGCCCCGCTACGACGACTGGTCCCTGCCGAAAGGCAAGCTGAGCAGCGGGGAGCACCCGTTGCTCGCGGCCCTGCGGGAGGTACACGAGGAGACCGGCGTACACGCGGCGCCCCGGCTCAAGTTGCCCCCCACGCGGTACCTGACCGGCGATCCCGACGTGGAGAAATCCGTCGACTACTGGCACATGCTGTGCCGTGACATCGACCCGTTCACGCCGGGCGACGAGGTCGACGAGGTCCGTTGGGTGCCGGTCGAGCAGGCCGGACCGATGCTGACGTACGCGCACGACCGTGGCGTACTCGCCGCCTTTCCCCGCACCGCCCGGGCCAGCGGGTTGCTGATTCTGCTCCGCCACGCGTCCGCCGGGGACCGGGACGCCTGGCGCGGCGATGATTTCGTCCGGCCGCTCGACGAGACCGGGCTGGCCACGGCGAAGGCGCTGGCGCCGCTGCTGGCATTGTTCGAGCCGACCCGGATCATCAGCGCCCGCCCGGTGCGGTGCGTGCAGACCATCGAGCCGCTGGCGGGCTCGACCGGCCTGGCCGTGGAAGTCGACAACCGGTTCGACGAGTCCGCGGATGCGACATCGGCCGCCGGCGTGGTTCGTAGCCTGGTGGCCAGCGGTGGCGTGACCGTCGTTTGCAGCCAGGGCGGCCTGATTCCAGACGTGGTGGGCCTGTTGTCGGGTCGCGCCGCGACCGCATACCGGACGCCCAAGGGGTCGGCGTGGGTGCTCGGCTTCGCCGGCACCGACTTCATCGGCGCCGACCGCCTGGACCCCTGACGGCGCCCCAGTTCTCCTCGCCGATCTAGGAGAAATGTTGCCCCCGGAGGCGTTCCCAGGCGGCCATTCCTCCTAGATCGGCGTGTGGTGCGGGCGCCCGAGGACGCCCGCACCACGTCGGGCTCAGCGCTTCCTGGCCGGTGCGGCCTTCTTGGTGATCGACCGGGTGGTCGACTTGGCTGCCGACTTCGCCGGCGTTGCCTTGGCCGACGCGGCCTTGGTCGTCTTCGCCGCCGTCGCCTTGGCGGTGGTCGCCTTGGCCGTGGTGGCCTTGGCGGTCGCCGTCTTGCGCGCCGCCGGAGCGGACGCGGCCTTGGTGGTCTTCGCGGCCGTCTTCTTGGCCGGAGCCGCCTTCGTGGTCTTGGCAGCGGCCGTCTTCGTCGCCGCCGACCGGGTCGACGTGGCCTTGGCGGCGGTGCCGCTGGCCGCCTTAGTTGCGGTCTTGATGGCGCTCTTGCTGACGGTCTTCTTGGCAGCAGCCACCTTCGGCACCTTGCCGCTGGCGACCAGCTCGCGGAAGCCCGCCCCCGGACGGAACGCCGGAACGGAGGTCTTCTTGACCTTCACAGCTTCGCCGGTGCGCGGGTTGCGCGCCGTTCTGGCCGCTCGGACCTTCTTTTCGAAGACGCCGAATCCGGTGATGGCTACCTTGTCGCCCTTGGTGACAGCAGTTTGGATCTCCGCCAGCACGGCGTCCAGCGCCTGCGTCGCGGCTCGCTTGTCACCGAGACGAGCCGACAGCGCATCGATGAGCTCGGCCTTGTTCACCTTTTCCTCCTGTACCTGGACTTGCGCGACTCATACTTCGCGCAACGTAAGTCCCACCCGGTCAGGATACAAACATGTTGGAAAAAAGAAATCGTTGTGTCGTAACGAATTTGGCCGGTGACCCAAATGGACCACCGGCCAAACCCTTTTCGCCAGCCCTAGATGACGGCTGGCATCCACTCCGGACGGCCCTCTTCATAGGCCCCGATTAGCTCTTCGTGCCGCAGTGTCAGCCCGATGTCGTCAAGTCCTTCCAGCAGGCGCCAACGGCTGAAATCGTCGAGGTGGAAGGCCCAGGAACGGTCTCCCGCGCGTACTTCGCGGGCCTCCAGATCGACCGTCACGGGCAGCTCCGGATTGGCCTCGACAGCCGCCCAGAGCGCTTCCACGGCAGCCAGTTCGAGCTCGACCGGCAAGAGCCCGTCCTTGAGGGCGTTGCCCCGGAAGATATCTCCGAACCGGGGAGCGATCACCGCCCGGAAACCCCCGTCGCGCAATGCCCACACGGCGTGCTCGCGTGATGACCCCGTGCCGAACTCGGGGCCGGCGACGAGGATCGAGGCGCCCTCGTACGCCGGATTGTTGAGCACGAAATCCGGGTCGGCGCGCCAGGCGTTGAACAGGCCGTCGGCGAAACCGGTCTTGGTCACCCGCTTCAGGTACTCGGCCGGGATGATCTGGTCGGTGTCCACGTTGGATCGGCGCAGCGGCAGGGCGGAGCCGGTGTGAACGGTGAACTTCTCCATGTCTGTCTCCTGGCCTTTACAGATCGGCGGGTGCCGTCAGCCGGCCCGTAACGGCGGTTGCGGCGGCCACCGGCGGGGACACCAGGTGGGTACGGCCGCCGCGGCCCTGCCGGCCCTCGAAGTTGCGGTTGGAGGTGGAGGCCGAGCGCTGACCCGGCTTGAGCGTGTCCGGGTTCATGCCCAGGCACATGGAGCAGCCGGCGAACCGCCACTCCGCCCCGGCGGCGGTGAAGACCTCGTGCAGGCCTTCGTTCTCGGCCGCCTCACGTACAACGGCGGATCCGGGCACCACCAGCATGCGTACCCCCTCGGCCACCTTCCGGCCGCGCAACACATCGGCGGCGGCACGCAGATCCTCCAGCCGCCCGTTGGTGCACGAGCCCAGGAACACCACGTCCACCGCGATATCGCGCAGCGCCGTGCCGGGAGTCAGCGCCATGTACGAAAGCGCGCGCTCGGCGGCGGTGCGCTCGGCGGCCTCGCTGAAACTCGACGGATCCGGCACGGCCGCGTCGAGGGGCGCACCCTGCCCCGGATTGGTGCCCCACGTGACGAACGGGACCAGCGTGCCGGCGTCGAGCGTCACCTCGGTGTCGAAACGCGCTCCGGCGTCGGTGCGCAGGCTCCGCCAGTACTCGACGGCCTTTTCCCAATTGGCGCCCTTGGGTGCGTGGGTGCGGCCTTCGAGGTACCCGAAAGTAGTGTCGTCGGGCGCGACCATGCCGGCCTTGGCGCCCCACTCGATCGACATGTTCGACACCGTCATCCGGCCTTCCATCGAGAGTTTCTCGATGGCCGGCCCGCGGTACTCGACGACGTGGCCGCGCCCACCGCCGGTGCCCACCTTGGCGATCAGGGCGAGAATCAGGTCTTTCGCGGTCACGCCGAACGGCAGCTCGCCGGTGACCGTCACGGCCATCGTCTTCGGCCGGCGCTGCGGCAGCGTCTGGGTGGCGAGCACGTGCTCGACCTCGCTGGTGCCGATGCCGAAGGCCAGCGCGCCGAACGCGCCGTGGGTGGACGTGTGCGAGTCGCCGCAGACGATCGTGGTGCCCGGCTGGCTCAGCCCGAGCTGCGGCCCGATCACGTGCACGATGCCCTGCTGGGCATGGCCGAGCGAGTGCAGCCGCACCCCGAAGTCGGCGCAGTTCTTGCGCAGCGTCTCGATCTGGGTGCGGCTGACCGGGTCGACGATCGTGAGGAGATTGTCGGTCGGCGTGTTGTGGTCTTCGGTGGCGAGGGTGAGATCGGGGCGGCGCACCGGCCGGCCGGACATTCGCAGCCCGTCGAACGCCTGCGGACTCGTCACCTCGTGGAGCAGATGAAGGTCGATGTACAGCAGGTCCGGCTCGCCCTCGGCGGAGCGGACGACATGCGCGTCCCAGACCTTCTCGGACAGTGTTCTCGGTGCTTCTCCCAGCATCTGGACATCCTAAAGTTTGGGAGGTAGGTTTCGGTTCGTGGGACACAGTATGAGCGGTGTCGGTGTGCTGGACAAGGCGGTGGTCATCCTCGCGGCCTGTGTCGACGGCGCGAGCCTGGCCGAACTCGTCGAGCGCACCAAGCTCCCGCGGGCCACCGCGCACCGGCTGGCCCAGGCGCTGGAGATCCACCGGATGCTGGTCCGCGACGCCCAGGGACGCTGGCGGCCCGGTCCGCGGCTCGGCGAGCTGGCGAACGCCGCTCCGGACGTGCTGCTGACCGCCGCGGAGCCGATGCTCGGCGCGCTTCGGGACGCCACCGGCGAAAGCGCCCAGCTGTACCTGCGGCGCGCGGACGAGCGGCTGTGCGTGGCCGCCGCCGAGCGGGCCAGCGGGCTGCGCGACACGGTACCGGTGGGGTCGGTGCTCCCGATGACGGCCGGATCGGCGGCCCAGGTACTGCTGGCCTGGGAGCCACCGGAGGCCGTGATGCCGCTGCTGCCCCGGTGCAAGTTCACCGGCCGCACGCTGGCTGAGGTACGCCGGCGGGGCTGGGCGCAGAGCGTGGCCGAGCGGGAGCCCGGCGTGGCGAGCGTGTCGGCGCCGATCCGCGACCGGACCGGCCGGGTCATCGCCGCGATCAGCGTGTCCGGCCCGATCGAGCGACTGGGCCGCCGCCCGGGTGACCGGCACGCCATGGCGGTGGTCCGCGCCGGCCAACGCCTGTCCGGGTTGTAGCGCCCATTCTCGATCGGCACAACTTCCCGGAAGTAGTGCCCATCGAGCGGGGCAGAGGCCACAACTTGCGGGAAGTTGCGCCGATCAAACTCAGGCTCCGGGGCTTGCCGTCGGCAGACCGATCGCGGAAGCCGCCGCCAGCAGTCGCTTGTCGTATGTGACGAACGCTTCGAACGAACTGCCCGCGTCGGCGGCGAGCAGTTGTGCGGTCGCCAGGTGGATCGAATCGGGACTGCGCAGCATCGGATCGGCGTACGTGGCGGCGGTCGACCGGATCGTGGCGTCGATTTCGAGCCGGTACAACCGGGCCAGGGCGGCGGGAACGCCGACCAGCGCCTGTGGCGCGGCCCGGCGCAGCGCGCGGGGCACCTCGACCTCGACCAACGCCGAGGACACCAGCGGCGCCTCCTGGCGAGCGTTCAACCACGTGACCAGTTCGGCGCTGCCGGCCTCGGCGCGGACCAACTTCACGACGGCGGTCGGGTGAAGATAGATCACACGCGCTCGTCCGCGGCGCAAACATCCGGATCGCCGAGCACCGGCGGGTTGGGCACTGGACGGCCGCTCGTCGGGGCCACGGCGCGGCCTTCGGCGACCAGCCGGTCGAGCAGCGACTGGCCGCCATGGACCGGCACGAGACGCGCGATCGGCCGACCTCGGTCGGTCACCTCGACGGTCTCACCGCCGGCGACTCGGGCGAGAACCTGGCTCGTGTTCTGGTTGAGCTCGCGGACACCGATGCGATCCATGGGACAAATGTAGGACGTCGCGTCCTACATCAGCAAAACAAGAAAGCGCTCCGAGGTGATCCTCGGAGCGCTTCCGTTTGCGCTGTAGCCCCGACCGGATTCGAACCGGCGCTACCGCCTTGAGAGGGCGGCGTCCTGGGCCACTAGACGACGGGGCCAGGGGGTGTTGCCGTCGAGCATCGGCGGCGCTGGGGTACCAGGACTCGAACCTAGACTAACTGAACCAGAATCAGTTGGGCTGCCAATTACCCCATACCCCATCGGTGCTCGCCGCACCGGGGGTGAACTTTACCCGAGCGGTTGTGCCCAGCCAAATCGGATCCCTCATTCCAGCGTGACGACCCGGTTCGTCAGCGTGCCCACCCGCTCGACCCGTACGCTCACCGTCTCGCCGTCGAGCAGCGGACCCACCCCGCCCGGGGTGCCCGTGAGCAGCACGTCGCCGGGCAGCAGGGTCATCACGTGTGACACGTATGACACCAGTGTCACCGGATCGACGATCATGTCCCGGGTACGCCCGAGTTGGCGCACCTCCGCCTCCGTCCCGGCCGGGGCGCCCGCGGGCAGCACCTCGCAGCGCACCTCGACGTCGTCCACGTCGACCCCGGTGACGATCCACGGGCCGAGCGGGCAGAACGAGTCGAACCCCTTCGCCCGGGTGAACTGGACATCCTGGCGCTGGAGATCGCGGGCCGTCACGTCGTTGCCGCAGGTGTACCCGAAGATGGCCCGTGCGGCGGCCGCCTTGTCGGCCCGGCGCGCCCCCGGCGGGCCGATCACCACGGCCAGCTCGGCCTCGTGTTCGACCTGCTTGGACTGCGGCGGCAGGCGGATCACGTCACCCGGCCCGATCACCGACGTGGACGGCTTGAGGAACATCAACGGCTCGGCCGGCACCTCGTTGCCCAGCTCAGCGGCGTGCTCGGCGTAGTTGCGACCGATGCCGACGACCTTGCTGGGCAGGATCGGCGAGAGCAGGCGGACGTCGGCCAGCGCCCAGCGCTGCCCGGTGAACCGGATCTGCCCGAACGGGTGGCCGTCGATCTGCGCGACGGTCGACCCTTCGGTGCCCTCGACGGAGTCGCCTTCCACCACGCCGAACGACATGCCGGTGCCGTGGGCGAAACGAGCGATACGCACCCGGCCAATCTAGCGCCGTAGCATCGAGCCATGCTGGTCCGCCTCGCTCTCGCCACGGTGCGCGCCCGCTGGGTGTCGTTCACCGGGTCGCTGCTGGCGCTGGCGGCCGGCGTCGCGCTCGTCACCACGGCCGGTGCGGCGATCAACGCAGCGGGTGCGGCCGGGGCCGGGTCTTCGCTGCGGTTCGCGGGGGCCGACGCGGTGGGGCACGGGAGAATAGGCCGGCGATGACCGAAGTCCTGACCGTCGACGCCTGGCACGCCCGCCGGGCCGCGCACGAGCGCCGCGTCGACGGTTGGACGGCCGCGCACCTGGCCCGCCGCCGGGCCGGCGTCAAGCATCCGGTCGAGGATTTCCTGTTCACGTACTACTCGTACCGGCCGGCCCAGCTGCGCCGGTGGCACCCGGGAGCCGGCGTCGAGTTGGCAGGCGCCGGCGAGCTGGGCCAGTTCTATACCGACACCGGGCTCGACGTCGACGCCGTCGTACGCCAGCGCGGCGACTCCATCCGCTGGATACGCGAACTGCTCACCGCGACCCTGCGCCGCCCGGCCCACCTGGGCTGCTTCGGCATGCACGAGTGGGCGATCGTGTACCGGCAGCGGCCCGACGAAACACGGCACAACGCGTGGCCGCTGCGCCTGTCGCCGGAGCGCACGGCGGCCGTCGTGGACGAGCGCGGGATCCGGTGCAGCCACTTCGACGCGTACCGGTTCTTCACCGCCCCGGCGCGGCCGCTCAACCAGCTACGACCGACCCGGGAGACCCAGGTCGACAACGACCAGCCGGGCTGCCTGCACGCCAACATGGACCTGTACAAATGGGCGTACAAGCTGAGCCCGCTCACCAGCGCCGAACTGGTCGCGGACTGTTTCGCGCTGGCCCGGGACATCCGGGCGCTGGACATGCGGGCCAGCCCGTACGATCTGGCCGACCTGGGCTATCCGCCGGTCCGGATCGAGACGCCGGCCGGCCGGGCCGAGTACACGGCCGCCCAGCGCGAGTTCGCCGAGCGCGCCGCGCCGCTGCGCCAACGGCTGCTGGACGTCATTTCAGGATATTGATCGCCCGCGCCACGATCAGGCCGACCGTGATCAGCGAGACCGCCGACTCGACCAGCATCGCCATCTTCGCCCAGCGCGACAGCGGAAGCGTGTCGGTCGGGCTGAACGCCGTGGCGTTGGTGAACGACACGTAGAAGTAGTCGATGAAGTTCGGCTCCCAGTCGCGGTCGACCATCTCCGGGACCGTCATCTGCGGGAAGAGGAAGTCCGGAAACTCCTTCCGGGCGTTGGCCCGGGCGGCTGGCCCGCCCCGGTCGACCTCCCAGTACCACAGCGCGAACACGATGACGTTGGTCAGCCAGATCGCGCCACCGTTGACCAGCAACTGCGACGCGCTGTGCAGGCCGCCGTGGACAAGCTGGTGCACCAGCCGCACCAGCGACCAGGCCGTGGCCAGCGAGGCGACAGTGACCAGCGCGATGCCGACCCAGCGCAGCACGGTCGACTCGCGGTTGATCCGGGTGGGGTTCGCGATCAGCAGTACCAGAAAGAGCGCGAACTCGATCCCCGGCAGCAACCACTTCGGGGAGAACGCCAGATCCCGGCGCTGCATCACCTGGAGGCCGATCGCGGTCAGGATGGCGACGCCGGCCGGCCAGCGGTTCTCCGTCTCCGTCGGCCGCAGCCAGGCGGGCAGGTGGGCGCCGCTGCCGATCAGCCGCTCCAGCCGGGCGGCGCGGGCGCGCATCATCTGGTCGGACGGCCCAGGGCGGTGCGGATCGCCGTCGCCGGCCTGCTCCTGCGGTTGGATCATCCCGCCATTGTGTACACCGTGAGCCGCTCGACCGGAGAACCCGCCCGTCTTGACCGACCGGACCGGCCGGGTGACCGGGGTCCGCTGCCGCGCGAAGCAAGGAACCCCGACAAACGAGCAGGCCAGGCTCGTCATCGGCGCCGACGGCAAGCACTCGTGCGTCGCCTCGACCGTCGGCGCGCCCCGGCGAACTGACGCCGCGCAACATGCTCCGGGTGATCGGTGCTCGGGGTATCGCGAAAGTAGCGCTCAGTAAACTCCACCCATCTACTCGCCGACGGTAAACGGCTGCTCACTGCGGTTCGTCGCACCGGGGCCGCCACCCACCGCAGATACTCTCCGTTCAGTCCCGCCGGGGTCCGGTACGCATAGGCTCGGATGCATGTCGCCGGTGGGGGTCGTCGGGCGGGATGCCGAACTGGAGCTGATCCGGTCGGCACTGGCCGCTGCCATGGCCGGCCGGGGCCGGGTGATCCTGGTCGAAGGCGAGCCGGGTATCGGCAAGTCGGCCCTGCTGCACGCGTCGCTGGCCGGCGCGACCGGCCTCGGCTGCGAGGTGGGCTGCGCGGCGGCCGACGAGCTGAGCCCGCGCTTCCCGTTGCGGCTGCTGCTGGACTGCCTCGGGATCGAGGCCAGGTCGCCGGATCCGCGCCGGGCCCGGATCGCCGCCCTGCTGCGCCGGCGCCCGCCCGGAACCGGCGAGGCGACCGCCGCGCCAGCCGTCGTGCCCAGCGCGGACCCGATGTCGGCCATCGTCGAGCGGGTACTGGCCATTGTGGACCAGCTGTGCGCCGACGCGCCGCTGGTCCTCGTCGCCGACGACCTCCAGTGGGCCGACGACGCCAGCCTGGCGGCGTGGCAGCGGCTCACCCGTACCGTGACCCAGCTGCCGCTGCTCCTGGTCGGGGCGTGCCGTCCGGTCCCGCACCGGGCCGAGTTGGACCGCCTGCGCACCGATACCAACGTCGGGCTGATCCGGCTCGGCCCGCTACCGGCGCCGGCCGTCGGCGAGGTCGTCGCCGGGCTGGCCGGTGCCGCGCCGGGCCCACGGCTGCGCGCGCTGTCGACGCAGGCCGCCGGCAATCCGCTGTACCTGCGGGAGCTGGTCGACGCCCTGGCCCGCGCGGACGCGATCACGGTGGCCGGCGGGAAGGCCGAACTGGCCGGCGACACGGTGAATCGGGCGCCCGCGACACTCACGGCGGCGATCGCCGGCCGGCTCGGCTTCCTGTCCGGCGAGGCGACCGTGGCGCTGCGGGCCGCCGCGCTGCTGGGTACCGAATTCTCGGTCGACGAGGTGGCCACGGTGCTGGACCGGCCGGCGGCCGACCTGGCCGGCGTGTTCGCCGAGGCGGCCGCGGCCGGGGTGCTCACCGCCGGCGACCGCCCGTCGTTCCGGCATCCACTGATCCGGCAGGCGCTGTACGACAGCGTGCCGGGCGCGGTGCGGTCGGCGCTGCACCGGCACGCCGCGCGGGCGCTCGCGGGCGCCGGCGCGTCGGCGGAGCGGGTGGCCGCACAGCTGCTGCCCGCGTCCACGATGGACGCCTGGGCGCTGGACTGGTTGGCGTCGACCGCCGCGGAGCTGGCCGACCGTGCTCCGGCGGTCGCCGTCGAGCTGCTCGACCGCGCGCTCGCCCAGCTCAGCCCGGACGTCGCGCCGTGGGACGCGCTGGCCGGCTCGCTCGCCCGTGTTCTGTTCCGGTTGGGGCGCAACGCCGAGGTGCGGGCCCGCCAGGTGTTGGCGCACACCGCCGACCCGGAGCTGGCCGCCGAGATGCGCTGGATCCTCGGGGAGCGGCTGCTCCGGGACGGCCGGCCGGACGAGGCCCTCCGCGCGGTCGAGCAGGGCCTGGCCGAGCCGGGCGTACCGGAGGTATGGCGGGCCCGGCTGACCGCGATGTCCGGGCGGATCCTGTCCAACTCGCTCGCGGACCTCGACGCCGCGCAGGCGGGCGGCGAACGGGCGCTGGCCGTCGCCCAACAGGCCGGCGACCGGCTGGCGATCGCGTACTGCCTCTACAACCTCTCCACCACGCGCCTGATGCGACGCGACCAGCCGACCCGGCTGGAGTACCTGGACCGGGCCCTGGACGCCCTCGGCGACGATCCGGAGTACCTCGAACTGCGGCTGCTGCTGCTCGGCAACCGGATGCTGGCGCTGGGCCTGCTGGACCGCTTCGCCGACGTCGAGCAGACCCTCGGTGCGGCCCGCGAACTCGCCGAACGGCGCGACGGGTACGCCGGCCTGACCCGGTTCCACACCCCGGCCGCCATGGTGCACTTCTGGAGCGGCCGGTGGGACGACGCGCTCGCCGAGCTGGACGCGGCCGGTGACCTGGCCGACAACCCGCGCCTCGTGCCGCTGGCAGCCGCCATAGTGTCGTTGATCGCCTGCCATCGCGACGATCGGGCCACGGCCGCCGGGCAGTTGGCGCCGTTCGAGGGGATCCAGCTGGCCACCACGTTCGACGCGGTCAACAGCGGCTTCCTGATCGCCGCCCGGGGCCTGCTGGCCGAGCGCGACGGCCAGCCGGAGCAGGCGGCCGAGGTGATGTCCGAGTTCCTCGAACCCCGGTACGCCCTGATGGAGCGGTACCTGTCCCTGCCCGACGTGACCCGTGCCGCGCTCGCGGTCGGCGACATCGCGACGGCGACCCGGGCCGCCGAGCTGTGCGAACGGGATCCCGGCCGGCACACGCCGGGCCGGGTCGCCGCGATGGAGCGGTGCCGCGGTCTGCTCACCCGTGACCCGGGTCTGCTGGCGAAGGCGGGGGCGCACCTGCGCGCTGTCGGCCGGGTCACCGACTATGCCCGCAACTGCGAAGACATCGCGATGCTGGCGGCACAGCAGGGCGACAGCCGCGCCGCGCGGTCCGCGCTCATGTCCGCCACCACGGTGTACGAGGAACTGGGCGCCGACTGGGATCTGCGGCGCGCCGACGCGGGGGTACGCCCGTACGGGATCCGCCGTGGTGCCCGCGGTCCCCGCCGCCGCCCGGCGTACGGGTGGGCCGCGCTCTCCCCGACCGAGCTGCGGATCGCCCAACTTGTCGCGGAAGGCCGGTCGAATCCCGACATCGCGACCGAGCTGCTGCTCTCGCGGCGTACCGTCCAGTCCCACGTGTCCAATATCCTGATGAAGCTCAAAGCACAGTCCCGCGTGGACATCGCCCGCGCGGCTCGGGCTCACGGGTAGGACACCACATGCGCATGGTCGGACGGGTCGAAGAGGTGGCCCACCTGCGCGAATTGGCGCGCCGTGCGGCGGCCGGGCAGGGCGCCGTCGTGCTCATCGAGGGCGAGCCCGGCGTCGGCAAGAGCACCATGCTGAACGTCGCCGCGGCCGAGGCGCGCCGGCTCGGCGTCCGGATGCTGCGCGACGGCGGGGTGCAGACGGACCGGCCGCTGCCGTTCTCGGCCGTGGCATCCTGGCTCAACGCCGAGCTGACGATCGCGGCGGCCAGCACCGGCGCGGCCGACCGGGACTTCCTGGTCACCGAGGCGCTCCTGGACCGGGTCGACGCCTGGTGTTCGGGGGCGCCGCTCATGCTGCTGGTCGACGACCTCCAGTGGGCCGACCCGTCGAGCCTGCTGCTGATCGGCCGGCTCGGGCGGACCGCCAGGCAGCTTCCGTTGCTGCTCGCGGTCGCCTACCAGCCGCCCTCACCGCCGACGCCGGCATCGGCCAAGCCGGCCGCGGCCATGATGGTCGCCGCCGGCACGCCGCTGATCGACCCGTCCGCGGTCGGTCTGCTGCCCCCGCCGCTGCTGACCGAGCCGGCCGCGGCCAGCCCCGAGCTGGACACGCTGCTGCGCAGCCTCCGCGGTCGCGGCGCGGTGTCGATCACGCTTACGCCACTGCCCGAGGACGACATCGCGACCCTGGTCGGAACACTGGTCGGCGCGCCCCCGGGGCCGTGGCTCCGTGAGGCGCTGGCCGGCGCCGGCGGCAACCCGCTGTACGCGCTGGAGGTGCTCGGTGCCCTCGTGCGTACCGGCCGGATCGCGGTGTCGGACGGGACGGCGACGCTGCGCCGGGGGCGCAAGCCGCTGCGCGCCGTCCCGGCGACGCTCGTGGAGCTGATCCGGCGGCGGCTGAAAGCGCTGTCCGGGCCGAGCCTCGACGTGCTCCAGGCGGCCGCCGTGCTCGGTCCCGGCGTCGACCTGACCGACCTGGCGGCGGTGCTCGACGCCCCGGTGATCTCGCTCTGGCAGCCGGTCAGCGAGGCGGTGGCCGCCGGCCTGCTCACCGACCTTGACGGCCAGCTCGTCTTCCGGCACGACCTGGTCCGCCAGACGCTCGCCGACGACCTGGGCCGGGACGCCGCCGCCGCGCTGCAACAGCGTGCGGGTCAGGCGCTGGCCGCGGCCGGCGCGCCGGCCGAACGGGTGGCCCAGCACCTGGTCGCCGGCACCGCACCGGAGCTGCCGCCGGACCTGCTCGACTGGCTGGTGCGGTCGGCCGGCACGCTGGTCGCCCGCGCTCCCGAGCTGGCTGTGGAGCTGCTCGAACGCGCGCTGGCCCAGGATCCCGGCGCGGACGGCCTGCGGTTCGAGTACGCCCGGGCGCTGTTGTGGGCCGGGCATCCGGCCGACGCCCAGCGGGCAGTCCGGGTGGCGCTGTCCGTGCACGACGGCGACGGCGACGGCGCCACCGAGACCACGCTGCGCTGGCTGCTCGCCCAGGCGTACCTTCAGCGCGGCCAGGTCGAGGAGGCGCTGGCCGAAGCCGAGGACGTGCTCATCACCGGCGGCCTGACCAGCGCGGAGGAGGGCCGGTTCCACGGCTTCGCCGCCCAGTGCCTGCTGCTGTCCGGGCAGATCGACGCCGCCACCGACGCCGCCGCGCGCGCTGAGGCCGACGGGCGGGCCGGCACCGACGGATATGCGACCGCCTACGGTCTCTCGGTACACGCCGGGGTCCAGCTCCTGCGCGACCGCCCACTGGAGGCCCTGGACCTGGCCGATCAGGCGCTCGCGGCGCTCGGCGGCCGGCCGATCCAGCCGGACCGCCAGTTCGCCCCGCATCTCGTCCGCGGACTGTGCCTGGTCGAGCTTGACCGGCCGGTCGAGGCCGCCGCCGCCTGCGAGGAGGGCCGGGCGCAGAGCGAGCACGGCGGCCGGGCGTTCCTCACCTGGCACCACATGGCGCTGGCCCGGGTGCACTACTTCGACGGCCGCTGGGACGACGCGCTGGCCGAGATCGAGGCCGGGCTGGACGCGATCGACTGCCTGGGCGTGACCGAGGGCCTGCGCAGCCAGGCCGCGTTGATCGCGCTCCACCGGGGCGACGACCTGTCCGACGGGCCGTACTCGGACGTGCTCGCCTACCGGGACGCCAGCCTGGCCGGCCGGCACTGGGGCCTGCTCCGGCTGTCCGCACAGGCGCTGGGCTGGGAGCGGGACGGCAAGCCGGACCGGGCCCTGGAGACGCTGCTCGACGCGTGGGAGCGCCGGGGCCAGCCGATCTACCTGGCCCCGGATCTGGCCCGCCTGGCCGCGATCACCGGGCAGCGGTCCCGGATGACGAAGGTCGCCGACGCCCTCGACCAGCTCACGGACCACCACCCGGCCATCCACGTGCGCGGGACGGTCGCGCTGTGCCGGGGCGTGGCCACCGCCGACCCGGTGCTGCTACGGGCGGCGGCCAGCGCGTTCGAGGACGCCGGCCGGCCGCTGCCCGAGGGGTACGCGTACGAGTTGGCCGCGGCCGAGCTGGCCGACGCCGGCCAGCTCGCGGAGGCCCGTCAGGCGCTGGACGCGGCGGTCGACCGGTACGAGCGGCTCGACGCCACCTGGGACCTGGAGCGGGCCCAGGCACGGCTGCGCCGGGCCGGGGTGCGGCACCGCCATGTCCGGCAGCGCCCGAAGACCGGCTGGGAGGCGCTGACCGAGACCGAGCGCCGGGTCGCCGCCCTGGTCGCCGAGGGCCGTTCCAACCCGGACATCGCCGCGAAGCTGTACCTGTCCCGCCGGACCGTACGCAACCACGTGTCGCACATTCTCGCCAAGCTCGGCCTCAGCTCCCGGGTCGAGCTTGCGGTCCGCGCATTCGAACACGGCGCTCAGTAACTGCGGGTAGCAACCAGGGTCAGGTGGCGGTTGATTCGCCGTTCGCGCCGGGCGACCGTAGCAGCAGTGGCTGTCGCCGTTCGGATGCCCGCGCAGGCAACCGGAGGGATGCCTCGGGCGTCCATGCCGTGTGGGCGCCGGGGCGGATCGTCACACCTGATGGGTGCGCGGTGGTTGGTTCGCTCCCCTCCCCCGCCCTGCGTGGACCACCGCGCACCCCGCGCATGCTCCGCCAGCGCGGGGCCAGATGGGGGGTTGCGGCTGGCGGCGTGGCGGACGGCTCGGGGGGAGCCGTCCGCCGCGGAGCCCCGCCCTCCCTCGTCGATCTAGGAAGAATGGTGCCCTGGTCGCCCGGTCTGTCCGACCATTCTTCCTAGATCGACGGGGAATCTCGGCATCGCCTTGCCCGCGCGGGATATCTTCGCGATCATGTCGATCTCCGCGGCGACCGCCGAGCGGGCCGGGCTGGCCGCGCGTACCTTGCCGATCGCCGCGTTGTGGCTGGTCACCGCCGGTTGCCTGATCTGGGCGGCGATCCGTTTGTTCGGACTCGACCGGGCCGGCGGCGCGCTGGTCCTGCTGGTCCCGTTCACGCCGTACGTCGCCGGCGGGACCGTGATCGTGCTGGTGGCCGCCCTGTTGCTGCGCGCGTGGTGGCCGGCCGCGGTCGCCGGGGTCGCCGTGATCGCGCTGCTCGCCTGCGTGGTGCCGCGAGCCGTGGCCGACCGGTCGGGCGACGCCGCCGAGCAGGGACCACGGCTGCGGGTACTCAGCTCGAACATGTTCGTCGGCGCCGCCGATGCGCAGAAAATCATTGATCTTGTACGGGCAGAGCACGTCGACCTGCTCGCCGTCCAGGAGTTCACGCCGGACGCGGCGCAGCGGCTCGACGCGGCCGGCCTGGCGGACCTCCTGCCGTACCGGGTGTCGCACCCGCACCCCGGTGTCGAGGGTTCGGGCATCTTCAGCCGGTACCCACTGCGCGACGACGGCCTGCGGGTACACCCGTCGGACATGACCCAGGCCCGGGCCACCGTGTCGGTACCCGGTGCGGCCGACCTCGCGGTCGAGTCGGTACACCCGTGCGCGCCGTGGTCACCGGCCCAGGCCACGTGCTGGCGTACCGACCTGGCGAACGAGCCCGCGGCCACCCCGCACGGGGAGCCGCGACTGCTCCTCGGCGACTTCAACGCCACGCTCGACCACGCCCCGCTGCGTCACCTGATCGCGACCGGGTACCGGGACGCCGCCGACGTACGCGGTGCCGGCCTGTCCGGTACCTGGCCGTTCGACGGTCAGCTGATCCCGCCGGTGACGATCGACCACATCCTGGCCGACCGCCGGATCGGGGTCGCCGGGTACGCCGTCCACAACGTCAAGGACAGCGACCACCACGCCATCTCGGCCGAACTGGTCCTGCCCCGCTGATCGGCCCGACCCGGGCCGCCACGATCGGCACAACTTCCCGGAAGTTGTTGCCTCAGGAGGGCTCTGAGGCCACTATTTCCGGGAAGTTGTGCCAAGGGTTTCGAGCGGCCGCGCGGGTTCAGACGGTCGCGCGGTGCTGGGCCAGGCCGTAGCTGAGCGCATCGACGAGCGCGTGCCAACTCGCCTCCACGACGTTCTCGTGTACCCCGACCGTGGTCCAGTCCTCGCCGTCCCGGGAGGTGTCCAGCAGTACCCGGGTCACCGCGCCGGTTCCGTGGCTGCCCTCCAGGATGCGGACCTTGTAGTCGGCCAGCTCGAAGGTCGCCAGCTCCGGGTAGTGCTTGGTCAGCGCGACCCGGAGCGCCTCGTCGAGGGCGTTGACCGGCCCGTTGCCCTCGGCCGCCGCGATCACGCGCTCACCTCGTACCCGAACCTTGACGGTGGCCTCGCTCACGACCGCGCCGTCCTCGCGGTGCTCGACCTGCACCCGGTAGCTTTCCAACGTGAAGGGGCGCGGCAGCGCCCCGTCCGCCAGCTCGGTGCGGACCAGCAGCTCGAACGACGCGTCGGCGGCCTCGAACGACCAGCCCTGCGCCTCCAGGTCCTTGACCTTTGCGGTGACCCGGGAGAGGGCCTCGGGGTGGGCACCGAGATCGATGCCCAGCTCCCGAGACTTCAACTCGACACTCGCCCGGCCGGCCATCTCGGTGACCAGGATGCGCATGTCGTTGCCGACGACCTCCGGATCCACGTGGTTGTAGAGCAGGGGGTCGACTTTGATCGCGCTCGCGTGCAGCCCCGCCTTGTGGGCGAAGGACGACGACCCGACGTAGGCCTGGTGGGTGTCGGGTGCGATGTTGGCGATCTCGGCGATGGCGTGCGCGACACGCACCATCTGTTCCAGGCAGCCCTCCGGTAGGACCGGCAGCCCGAGCTTGAGTTGGAGGTTCGCGACGACGGCGAAGAGGTCGGCGTTGCCGGGCCGCTCGCCGTAGCCGTTGGCCGTGCACTGGAAATGCGGGACACCCGCCTCGACCGCGGCGACGGTGTTGGCGACCGCGCAGGAGGTGTCGTTCTGGCAGTGGATGCCGAGCCTGGCGACTGCCTGGTCGGCGGTGATGCCGAGGCGGTCGGCGAGCCGTTCGCGTACCTCGCCGATGACGCGGGTGATCCGCGACGGCAGCATCCCGCCGTTGGTGTCGCACATGACGGCCGCCTCCGCCCCCGCCTGGAGGGCCGCAGCGGCGACCTCGGGGCCGTACTTCGAGTCGAAGAAGTACCCGTCGAAGAAGTGCTCGCAGTCGAGGAACACCCGCCGGCCTTCGGCGACGAAGAAGGCGACGGTGTCCCGTACCATCGCGAGGTTCTCGTCGAGGGTGGTGCGCAGCGCCCGCTCGACGTGGCGTACGTCGGACTTGGCGACCAGGGTGACCACCGGGGTCTCCGCGTCGAGCAGGGCTCGGACCTGCGGATCCTTGTCGACGGCGGTGTCCGCCTTGCGGGTTGCGCCGAACGCGCAGAACAGGGCGTGCTTCAGGTTCAGCTCGGTGCGCGCCCTTCGGAAGAACTCGGTGTCCTTGGGAAGCGCGCCCGGCCAGCCGCCCTCGATGAAGCCCACGCCGAAGTCGTCGAGCAGGCGGGCGACGGCGAGCTTGTCCACCACCGAGTACGTGATGCCTTCGCGCTGGGCCCCGTCGCGCAGCGTGGTGTCGTAAACCTGCATGGATCTGAAACCTTTCTCCGCAACGAAAAAGACCCCTCGCGGATGCGAGAGGTCTGCGCGCTCAGCGTCGATCGGCTGGGCGCGCTAGGGGCCAATAATGAGGCTCGTGGGCACTCTGGTCACGGACCGAACACTGCCACGCACGCTCAGATCCCGGAAGCGGTTTCCGCATTTCGGGACGCCGGGTGAGGTTTGTTCACCCGTTCGGCGGGTCCCCGTTTAGACGTTGGTCTATCCGACGCGAATCCGGCCACGCACCCGCGTTGAATAGACCAACGTCTACGAACGGCCTCCGTGATCGTCACAATTTCCGGGAAGTTGTGGCCTCAGCGGGTAGCCATGGCCACTGTTTCCGGGAAGTTGTGCCGATCATGGGAGAGCTAGCGGGTGGATTCGTGCCCGGTGCGGGCGGTGTCCGACTTGGTGGAGCGGTCGGCCTGGTCAACCGGGGTCTCCGGAGACCGACGGCCGGGCCGGGTATGCGCGGTGAGAGCGAGGGTGGCCAGCGGCAACGCCGTGTAGTGGGCCATCGTCACGAGGCACCTCCGAATCGCGGGGGGACGGCGAGAGGTGCCCGGTTGGACGCACCCGGGCGGGCTCCGGTTCCCGCCGTCCTGCCCCCAGATCGACGATGGGCTATCCCATCCCGCCGTTTCTAGCAGAGCGGGACCGGATAGCCCAACATCGATACAGACAGACTCCGGAGGTCAAATCACCCGCTGCACCCAGCCGTACGGGTCGGTGGCCCGGCCGCGCTGGATGTCGACCAGGGTCTGGCGCAGCCGCGCGGTGATCGGGCCGGTGCCGCCGTCAGCGACCAGGAACTCGCCGTCGGCCGACCGGACGGTGCCGATCGGGGTGAGCACGGCGGCGGTGCCGCACGCGAAGACCTCGCGCAGCCGGCCACTGGCGGCGTCGGCCCGCCACTGGTCGATCGAGTACGGCTCCTCGCGCACCTCGTGCCCCTGCGCGGTGGCCAGCGTGATGACCGAGTCCCGGGTGATGCCGGGCAGGATCGTGCCGGTCAGCGGCGGCGTGCTCATGCTGCCGTCGTCGAACACGAAGAAGATGTTCATCCCGCCCAGCTCGTCGACGAACCGGCGCTCGGTCGTGTCGAGGAAGATGACCTGGTCGCAACCGTGCTCGATCGCCTCGGCCTGGGCGACGAGGCTGGTGGCGTAGTTGCCGCCGCACTTGGCCGCGCCGGTGCCACCGGGTGCGGCCCGCGTGTACTCACTGGAGATCCACACGGCCACCGGGGCGACGCCGCCCTTGAAGTACGGCCCGACCGGCGAAGCGATCACCACGTAGAGGTATTCGGCCGAGGGCTTCACCCCGAGGAAGACCTCACTCGCGTACATGAACGGGCGAAGGTACAGGCTGCCGTCGGGATCTTCGGGCACCCACTCCCGGTCGATCTCGATCAATGCCTTCAGCGAGCCCAGGAACACCGACTCGGGCAGCTCGGCCATCGCCATCCGCTGCGACGAGCTGCGGAACCGGCGGGCGTTCGCGTCGGCGCGGAACATCGTCACGCCGCCGCCGTCGGTCCGGTATGCCTTCAGGCCCTCGAAGATCTCCTGCGCGTAGTGCAGCACGGCCGTGGCCGGATCCAGCGGGATCGGCGCGCGAGCCTCGACCCGGGCGTCATACCAGCCCTTGCCGTCGGCGTAACGGATGGTGACCATGTGGTCGGTGAAGATCCGCCCGAACCCCGGGTTGGCCAGCATCGCGGCCCGCTCGGCGGCGGATACCGGTGCCGGATTCGGATGAATCTCGAACTCGAGGCTTTCACCGCCGATCATGCGCGTCCTCCTGAGAGTGATGGAGAGTGTTCTCGGCCACAGTGGCCGTGGATGCAACTTACCCGAACGCTCGTTAAAACCGCGAGCCGACCGCCAGCAGCCCGTCGATCAAGGGCGCTGGGCAGCCTGTTTGTCCGATCCGGGGCGCGAATCGACCCGGATCGACTTCAGGGTGGCGGAAGGGTCAGACGGCCGCGGCGATGCGGTCGCCGACCTCCTCGGTACGCACGGCGGCGCCGGGGGTACGCCCGGCCAGCTCGGCCGCGACCGCGTCGGTTACCCGCTGGGCCTCCTCGGGGTGACCGAGGTGCTCCAGCAGCAGAGCGACCGACAGGACGGCGGCGGCCGGGTCGGCTACGCCGCGCCCGGCGATGTCCGGCGCGGAACCGTGTACCGGCTCGAACATCGACGGGTGCCGCCGGTCGGGATTGATGCTGCCGCTCGCGGCGAGACCGATTCCACCGGTGACGGCCGCGGCGACGTCGGTCAGGATGTCGCCGAACAGGTTGTCGGTGACGATCACGTCGTAGCGCTGCGGCTGGGTCACCAGGAACATCGCGGCCGCGTCGACGTGCTGGTATTCGCATGCGATGTCGGGGTGCTCCGACGCCACCGCGGCGAACGTGCGCGCCCACAGGCCACCGGCGTGGGTGAGCACGTTGGTCTTGTGGACGAGAGTCACCTTGTGCCGCTCCCGCCGCGCGGCGCGGGCGAACGCGTCGCGGATGACGCGCTCGACGCCGTGCCGGGTGTTGAGGCTCTCCTCGGTGGCGACCTCGGCCGGGGTGTCCTGGTGCAGGTTTCCGCCGGCGCCGACGTAGAGACCCTCGGTGCCCTCGCGCACCACGACCAGGTCGATCTCGCCCGGCTTCAGGCCGGCGAGCGGGCTGGCCGTGCCCGGCCAGAGCCGGGACGGGCGCAGGTTGACGTACTGGTCGAACTCGAAGCGCAGCTTGAGCAGCAGGCCGCGCTCCAGAACGCCGGGTGGGACGGTCGGGTCGCCCACGGCGCCGAGCAGGATCGCGTCGTGCTGCGCCAGCTCGGCGAGGACGCTGTCCGGCAACACTTCGCCGGTGGCGTTGTAGCGGGCGGCGCCCAGGTCGTACCCGGTCTTCTCGGTGCCCGGGAGGACCGCGTCGAGCACCTTCCGGGCCTGCGCGACGACCTCGGGCCCGATCCCGTCGCCGGCCACCACCGCGATCCGCGCCACTGCCACGTCCGTTCTCCCATTCAGTAATTGGACAGGTCCACTGTACTGGCCGCCGTGGCGCCGACCGCCTCGGCCGCCGAGGCGAGCAGATCCGGCCGGACCGGGTTGTCCACCGTGAGCGTCATCAGCGCCTCGCCGCCGGCCTCCCGCCGGGACACCTGCATCGCGCCGATGTTGACGCCGGCCGCGCCCAGGATCGTGCCCACCGTGCCGACGATGCCGGGACGGTCGGCGTACCGGAAGAACATCAGCACCCCGTCGGCGGCCAGCTCCAGCTCGTACCCGTCCAGCTCGGTCAGCTTGATCGCCTCGCGCGGGCCGCTGAGGTACGTGCCGGACACCGACACCACCCGGCCGTCCGGCAACGCGCCGCGTACGGTCACCAGGTTGGGGTGCTCGACCAGCTCGGGCGACGTCGACAGGGTCACCTGCACGCCCCGGTCGGCGGCGAGCAGCGGGGCGTTCACGTACGTCACCTGCTCCTCCACCACGCTCGTGAACAGGCCCTTGGTGGCGGCGAGCTTCAGTACCGAAACATCGCCCGCCACGATGTCACCTCGCACCTCGACGGTGACCTCGGCGGCCACCCCCTCGGCGACAGCGGTGAAGACCTGGCCGAGCTTCTCGGCCAGCGGCAGCAGCGGCCGGACGTCTTCGGCGACCACGCCGCCGGCCTGCACGTTGACCGCGTCGGGCACGAACTCGCCCTGCAACGCGAGCTTCACGCTGCGGGCCACCGCGAGGCCGGCCTTGTCCTGCGCCTCGGCCGTGGACGCGCCGAGGTGCGGGGTGGCCACCACGTTGTCGAACCCGAACAGCGGCGACGCCGTGCAGGGCTCCTTCGAGTACACGTCGATGCCGGCACCGCCGACCCGGCCCTCGGCGATCGCGTCGGCGAGCGCCTGCTCGTCGATCAGCCCGCCGCGGGCGGCGTTGACGATGCGGACCCCCGGCTTGACTGTGGCCAGCTCCTTCGCGCCGATAAGGCCGACCGTCTCCGGCGTCCTCGGCAGGTGGATCGAGATGAAGTCGCTCTCCCGCAGGAGTTCGTCGAGGCCGACCAGGCGTACCCCGAGCGTGGCGGCGCGGGCCGGCTGCACGTACGGGTCGTAGGCGATCAGGCGCACCCCGAAACCGGCCATCCGCTGGGCGAACAGCACGCCGATCCGGCCCAGGCCGACCACGCCGACCGTCTTGCCGGCGACCTCGACACCGGTGTACTTCGACCGCTTCCACTCGCCCGCCTTCAAGGCCGCGCTGGCGCTGGCGGTGTGCCGGGCCACCGACAGCAGCAGGGCGACCGCCTGCTCGGCGGCGGAGACGATGTTCGACGTGGGCGCGTTGACCACCATCACGCCACGGGCGGTGGCGGCGGGCACCTCGATGTTGTCGAGGCCCACACCGGCACGCGCGATCACCTGCAGGTGCGGCGCGGCGGCGATCGCCTCGGCGTCGACCTGGGTGGCGCTGCGGACGATGACGGCGTGCGCGGTGGCCAGCGCGGCAAGCAGGGCGGCCCGGTCGGTGCCGTCCACGTGCTGGACGTCGAAGTCGTCGGCGAGGACGTCGAGGGCGGCCGGAGCGAGCTCCTCGGCGATCAGGACGACGGCGCGGTGCGGAGGGAGGGTCATGCGGCAGATGCTAGGCGGGACGGCGCTTGTGGTCCCACCCGCGTCGCAGATCTTGGACACCTGACGGCGCCGGGTGTCCAAGATCCGCCACAACGACTACGCCGTTTCGGTGATCGGCCGGTCGACCCAGCTCATCATGCCGCGGAGCTTGCGACCGGTGTCCTCGATCGGGTGCGCCGCGCCCTCGGCCCGCCACTTGGTGAAGTTGGGCCGCCCGGCGTCGTCCTCGGCGATCCATTCGCGGGCGAACTCGCCATACTGGATCTCCCCGAGGATCTTGCGCATCTCGTCCTTGACCCGGGCGTCGATGATCCGGGGGCCGCGGGAGTAGTCGCCGTACTCGGCGGTGTCCGAGACGCTGTACCGCATCCGGGCGATGCCACCCTCGTACATGAGGTCGACGATCAGCTTCAGCTCGTGGAGGCACTCGAAGTACGCGATCTCCGGCGCGTACCCGGCCTCGGTCAGCACCTCGAAACCGGTCTGTACCAGCGCCGACGCGCCGCCGCAGAGCACCGCCTGCTCACCGAACAGGTCGGTCTCCGTCTCTTCGGTGAACGTGGTCCGGATCGCGCCGGCCCGGGTGCCGCCGATCGCCTTCGCGTACGACAGCGCGAGGGCGAACGCGCCCCCGGTCGCGTCCTGCTCGACCGCGACCAGCACCGGCACGCCCTTGCCGTCGACGAACTGCCGGCGGACCAGGTGACCGGGGCCCTTCGGCGCGACCATCGCGACGTCTATATCGGACGGTGGCGTGATCAGCTCGTACCGGATGTTGAGGCCGTGGCCGAAGAAGATCGCCTTGCCGGCGGACAGCGACGGCGCGATGTCGTCGGCATAGATCTTGCGCTGCGCGGTGTCCGGGGCGAGCACCATGATCACATCAGCCTCGGCGGCGGCCTCGGCCGGCGTCACCACCCGCAGCCCCTGCTCCTCGGCCTTGGCCCGGCTCTTCGAGCCTTCCGGAAGGCCGATCCGCACGTCGACGCCCGAGTCGCGCAGGGACAGCGCGTGCGCGTGCCCCTGGCTGCCGTACCCGATGACCGCGACCTTGCGGCCCTGGATCACCGACAGGTCGGCATCGTCGTCGTAGAAAACCTCGGCGGTCATGAAATCCCTTTCAGCTAGCGGCGCGCAGCGCCGGGCCGGTGGTGATCGATCGCGAGCCGCGACCGATGGCGACCATTCCGGACTGCACCATCTCCTTGATCCCGTACGGCTCCAGGTCGCGGATCAACGCGTCCAGCTTCTCGGCCGTCCCGGTGGCTTCGATCGTCAACGCGTCCGGGGCGACATCGACCACGCGCGCGCGGAACAGCTGCACGGTTTCGAGCACCTGCGACCGGACCGGCCGGTCGGCGCGGACCTTGACCAGCAACAGTTCCCGCTGTACCGAGGCGGTCTTCTCCAGCTCGACGATCTTCAGTACGTTGACCAGCTTGTTGAGCTGCTTGGTGACCTGCTCCAGCGGGGACGCGTCGGCGTTGACCACGATGGTGATCCGGGAGACCTCGGGGTGCTCGGTCTCCCCGACCGCGAGCGAGTCGATATTGAAGCCGCGCCGGGAGAACAGCCCGGACACGCGGGCCAGGACGCCGGGCTTGTTCTCCACGAGGACGGACAGGGTGTGGGTGGTCATGGGTTCCTCTTCTTCGTGGCTTAGATGTCGTCCTCGTCGAACCGCGGCCGCACGCCACGGGCGAACATGATCTCGTCATTGCTGGTGCCGGCGGCGACCATCGGCCACACCATCGCGTCTTTGCCCACGACGAAGTCAACGACCACCGGCTGATCGGTGACGGCCATCGCGGCGGCGATCGTGTTGTCCAGGTCGGCCGCGGTCTCGCAGCGCAGGCCGACGCAGCCGAGGGCCTCGGCCAGCTTCACGAAGTCGGGGATGCGGTGCTTGTGGGTACCGAGGTCGGTGTTGGAGTACCGCTCGTCGTAGAACAGGGTCTGCCACTGGCGGACCATGCCCAGGTTGCCGTTGTTGATCACCGCGACCTTGATCGGGATGCCCTCCAGCGCGCAGGTGGCCAGCTCCTGGTTGGTCATCTGGAAGCAGCCGTCGCCGTCGATCGCCCACACGATCTTCTCCGGCGTGCCGACCTTGGCGCCCATCGCGGCGGGCACCGCGTACCCCATCGTGCCGAGACCACCGGAGTTGAGCCAGGTGCCCGGGTTCTCGTACGAGATGAACTGGGCGGCCCACATCTGGTGTTGGCCCACGCCGGCGACGTAGATCGCCTCCGGCCCGGCGATCTCGCCGATCCGCTTGATCACCTGCTGCGGTGCGAGCGTGCCGTCCGGCGGCTCGTCCCAACCCAGCGGGTACCGGCCGCGCAGCTCGTCGAGCTGCTTCCACCAGTCGGCCAGGTCGGCCTGGTGGCCCGCCGCGTGCTCGGCGCTGACCGCCGCGATCAACTCGTCGATCACGTACTTCGCGTCGCCCACGATCGGCACGTCGGCGGCCCGGTTCTTGCCGATCTCGGCCGGGTCGATGTCGGCGTGGATGATCGCCGCGTTCGGCGCGAACGAGTCGAGCTTGCCGGTGACCCGGTCGTCGAACCGCGCGCCGAGCGCGACGATCAGATCGGAGCGCTGCAACGCGTACACCGCCGAGACCGTGCCGTGCATCCCCGGCATGCCCAGGTGCTGCGGGTGCGAGTCGGGGAACGCGCCGCGCGCCATCAGCGTGGTGATCACCGGCACGCCGGTCAGCTCGGCGAGCTTGCGCAGGCCGGCGGACGCGCCCGCCTTGATCACGCCACCACCCACGTAGAGCACCGGCCGGCGGGCGGCGGCGATCATCTTGGCCGCCTCGCGGATCTGCTTGCCGTGCGGGTGCAGCGTCGGATGGTAGCCGGGAAGGTCCAGCGTGGGCGGCCAACTGAACGTGGTCTGGCCCTGGAGGACGTTCTTCGGGATGTCGACCAGGACCGGGCCGGGACGCCCGGTGCCGGCGAGGTGGAACGCCTCGGCCAGGACCCGGGGCAGTTCCTCGCCCGACTGCACGAGGTAGTTGTGCTTCGTGATGGGCAGCGTGATGCCCTGGATGTCGGCCTCCTGGAAGGCGTCCGTGCCGATCGACGCGCTCGGGACCTGGCCGGTGATCGCGACCATGGCGACCGAGTCCATGTACGCGTCGGCGATCGGCGTCACCAGGTTGGTGGCGCCCGGGCCGGAGGTGGCCATGCAGACGCCGACCCGGCCGGTGGCCTGCGCGTACCCGGTCGCGGCGTGGCCCGCGCCCTGCTCGTGGCGGACCAGGATGTGGCGCACCTTCTCCGAGTCGAACAGCGGATCGTACGCGGGAAGGATGGCCCCGCCCGGGATACCGAAGATCACGTCTACGCCGAGCGCCTCGAGCGACCGGACGAGCGCACTGGCGCCGCTCATCGGGCCTTCGGTGACCTGCGCTACCGGCTGCGGCGCGGGAGGCGCCGCGGGATGCGCGGCGGATCGGTGGGCGAGGACTTCTGGCGTTGGTCTGCTCATCGGATCGCCTTCGGCTTGGACGGGCTCGGTTTCGCTTGTCGTAGGATCTCGCGCTTGCCCGGGTGACCGGAACAGCAGGTGGCCGGGCAACAAAAAAGCCCGCGTGCGAGGCACGGGGGCTAGCGCGTCGACGGCGGTCGGCGCGCTAGGTGACAAGTACTCGGCGGGACCCGGTCGACATGGCGCTAACTTTGCCGCATCTCATGGCCTGAGTCAACCGGTCCCACATTCTGAGCGTCGCCCTCCGGTTTCCGCGGCTTGGGGGTCACCGGCTCCATCCCGAACAGCGCCTCCACCCGCTCCGCCGGCATCGGACGGCCGAACAGGTCGCCCTGCGCAAACCGGCAGCCGGCCTCCTCCAGTACCTTGTGCTGACCTTCCTCGGTGATGCCTTCGGCGACCACGTCGAGCCCGAGCCTGTTGCCGAGCTGGACCACCACGTCGGCCAGGGGCGGCGCGAACCGCACCGGTGCCAGTCCGGCCGGCGCGGTCAACGCGCGGTCGATCTTCAGGATGTCGACCGGCAGCGTGCGGAGCTGGCCCAGCGACGAGTACCCGGACCCGAAGTCGTCGAGCGCCACCCGTACCCCGGCCGCGCGCAACGCGGTGAGCCGGTCGACCAGCTGCTGGATGTCCAGCGCGACGGCGTGCTCGGTCACCTCGACGACCAGCCGCTCCGGCGGCACCCGGTGCCGGCGCAGCACTCCGGAAACCTGGGTCGCGTACTCGGGATTGTGCAGCTCGCGTACCGATACGTTGACGGCGAGATAGATCTCGTGCCCGTCGGACAGCCACCGGGAGAGCTGGTGGCACGCCTCGTCCAGGACGAACGTGCCGATCCCGCTGATCAGGCCGACATCCTCCGCGAGCGGGATGAACTCGTCCGGCGGAATGGTGCCCAGACGCGGGTGGTGCCAGCGCAGCAGCGCCTCGACGCCGGCGACCCGCGCGGTGGGCAGGTGCACGATCGGCTGGTACACGAGCATCAGCTCGCCCCGGTCGACCGCGCCGCGCAGCTCGTGCTCAAGCTCGGTGCGCCGGCGCAGCCACTGGTCGTAGGCCAGGTCGTACTGCTCGACCCGGTGCTTGCCGCGCTGCTTGGCGAAGCGCAGCGCCACGTCGGCGTTGCGGATCAGCCCCTCGATCGTCTCGGCGGTGGCGCAGCCGGCCAGGCCGACGCTCGCGGTCAGGAACACCGACCCGACGTCCAGGTCGTACGGCTGGCAGAGCACCCCGTGGATCCGGTCGCCGACGACCTTCGCCTCGGCCGGGCCGCCCCACATCAGTACCGCGAACTCGTCGCCGCCCATCCGCACCGCGAGATCACCGGGGCGCAGGTTGGTACGCAGCCGGCGGGCCACCTCGACGAGTACCGAGTCGCCGACATCGTGGCCACGGGTGTCGTTGATGTTCTTGAAGCCGTCCAGGTCGATCGCGAGCAGCATGCAGGACGGCCCACCGACGGCCTCCTCGGCGAGCGTGACGAGAAGCTGCCGCCGGTTGGCGAGGCCGGTCAGCGCGTCGGTGTAGGCCATCGACCGGAAATGTGCCTCGCTGCGTTGCAGGCGGTCGGTGGTCCGCCGCAGGTCGACCCGGGCGAGCGCCTGCTGGGCGGCGAGGGCGGCGCCCATCGCGACCGCCGTGCCGACGCTGATCGAGTCGATCGCGGTGTCGAAGAAGATCATCCGGATCACGCACGCGACCAGCGCGAGCCCGACGAACCCGAGCGACAGCGCGAGGCCGCCATGCTTGGCGGCGTGTGCGTCGTGTGCGGCGTGTGCGGCGTGTGCGGCGTCGTGCTTGGCGTCGTGTGCGGCGTCGTGCTTGGCGTCGTGTGCGGCGTCGTGTGCGGCGTCGTGCTTGGCGTCGTGTGCCGGCTCCGGCGGGGTGCTCGAATCGGCTCCGGCGGGCGGCTGGGCGGTCGGCTCGGCTCTGGCGGTCGGCTCGGCTCTGGCGGTCGGCTCGGCCCGGGCGGCTGGCCGGATCGTGAGGCCGAGGCCGGCGGCGGCCAGCCCGTACGCCACCGCCCCGGTCAGCAGCAGCGGCGCCGAGTCGAAGAACACGGTCGCCGGCAGCGCGGCCGCAAGGGTGACCACCGGCATGGCCAGCAGGCCGGCCAGACGGGCCGGCGGCACTTTGACCACCACGGCGACGAGAACGCCGATCGCGATGATCCCGACCAGCGCCGGCCCCGCGACCACCAGGCATCGGAGGGCCAACCGGAACGGGACCGGACCGTGCAGGTACTGGCGGTGCATAGGCTCGATGAGCAGCGTCCACAAGACGTAGAAGAAGCTCGCGGCGACCACGAACCCGTCGAGCAGGTGTCGTTGCAGCGCCCGGCCTGCGCCCGCGATGCCGGGCTGCGTCAGGACGCCGGCCAGCGTGTAGACGATCGCCACCGAGGCGCCCACGGCCACCGCGCCGGCGAGCGGTGTGGTCGACACGCCGTGCGCGAGCCGGGCGATGACGGCGGCAACAGCCAGACCGGCGGCAACGGCCGGGGCGGCGAACCCGACGTCCCGGTAGCTGCGCCCGACGCCGGGAACCCGGCCGACCGCGGGAGCCTGACCGACCGCGGGAGCCTGACCGACCGCGGGAGCCTGACCGACCGCGGGAGCCTGACCGACCGCGGGAGCCTGACCGACCGCGGGAGCCTGACCGACCGCGGGAGCCTGACCGACCGCGGGAGCCTGGCCGACGCCGGGAACCTGAGCGCGGCCGACGCGAGCGGCCCTGACCAGCACGATCGCGCACACCAGGGCGGCGACGGCGACGATCGCCGCGCCCGGTGCGAGACCGGTTGTCACGGGCACGAACTCCACTGTGCCGTAAATCATCTCGTTCTGTCTTGCCGTCTTCGCCCGATCGTTGTAGACCGTCGGTCATTTCCCCGACACGCGCTGTTCGAAGCTTTGGCCGCTTCACGGTGATGGAAGCAATGGATCTTGAGCTGTGTCGAATTTTGGGGCCCATAGGCCCACCTATCCCACACAGCTCAAGATCACCCGACGCCATGGCCACAACTTCGGGGAAGTTGTGCCGACCAGTAGGACCTGGGGTCCCCTGGTCGTCGTGGCAGTGACATGCTTGCGACATGCCCGAACTGCGGTCGCGAACCTCAACACACGGTCGAAACATGGCCGGCGCGCGCGCCCTCTGGCGCGCCACCGGGATGACGGACGACGACTTCGGCAAGCCGATCATCGCCGTGGCCAACAGCTTCACCCAGTTCGTACCCGGGCATGTGCATCTTCGTAACCTCGGCGCGCTCGTCGCGGAGGCGGTCGCCGAGGCGGGCGGGGTCGCCAAGGAGTTCAACACGATCGCGGTCGACGACGGCATCGCGATGGGCCACGGCGGCATGCTCTACTCACTGCCCAGCCGCGAGCTGATCGCCGACTCGGTCGAGTACATGGTCAACGCGCACTGCGCCGACGCCCTGGTCTGCATCTCAAACTGCGACAAGATCACGCCCGGGATGCTGATCGCGGCGCTACGGCTCAACATCCCGACGGTCTTCGTCTCCGGCGGCCCGATGGAGGCCGGCAAGACCGTCGCGCTCGAAGGTGTCGTGCACCCGAAGATCGACCTGATCGACGCGATGATCGCCTCCGCCAACGACGCCGTCACCGACGAACAGCTCGACCAGATCGAGCGGTCGGCGTGCCCGACCTGCGGATCGTGCTCCGGCATGTTCACGGCCAACTCGATGAACTGCCTGACCGAGGCGATCGGCCTGTCCCTGCCCGGCAACGGGTCGACGCTGGCCACCCACGCCGCCCGCCGGCAGCTGTTCGAAACCGCTGGCCGGATCGTGGTCGACCTGGCCCACCGGTACTACCGGGACGACGACGCGTCGGTGCTGCCCCGCTCGATCGCGTCCCGCGAGGCGTTCGAGAACGCGATGGCTCTCGACGTGGCGATGGGCGGCTCCACCAACACGGTGCTCCACCTGCTCGCCGCCGCCCGCGAGGCCGGCCTCGACTTCGCGGTCGCCGACGTCGACGCGGTGTCGCGCCGGGTGCCGTGCCTGAGCAAGGTCGCGCCCAACACGCCGAAGTACCACATGGAGGACGTGCACCGGGCGGGCGGCATCCCGGCCATCCTCGGCGAGCTCAACCGGGCCGGCCTGCTGCACACCGGCGTGCATTCGGTGCACTCGCCGTCGCTGTCGGAGTGGCTGGACCGCTGGGACATCCGCGCCAAGGCGCCCGCGCCCGAGGCGATCGAGCTGTTCCACGCCGCCCCGGGCGGGGTGCGCACGACCGAGCCGTTCTCGACCGAGAACCGCTGGTCGAGCCTTGACACCGACGCCGCCGACGGCTGCATCCGCGACCGCGAGCACGCCTACTCGGCCGACGGCGGGCTGGCCATCCTCTTCGGCAATCTCGCGCTGGACGGCGCCGTGGTCAAGACCGCCGGGGTGCCCGACGACTGCCTCACCTTCCACGGCCCGGCCCGGGTCTTCGAGTCCCAGGAGGCGGCGGTCGAGGCCATCCTCAGCGGCACCATCGTCCCCGGCGATGTCCTGGTCATCCGGTACGAGGGACCGCGCGGCGGCCCGGGCATGCAGGAGATGCTGTACCCGACGTCCTTTCTCAAGGGCAGGGGGCTGGGCCGAGCCTGCGCGCTGATCACCGACGGCCGGTTCTCCGGGGGCACGTCCGGGCTGTCGATCGGGCACATGTCACCGGAGGCCGCGAGCGGTGGCCTGATCGCGCTGGTCGAAGAGGGCGACGAGATCGACATCGACATCCCGAACCGGTCGCTGGTCCTCAACGTGCCGGCCGACACGCTGGAGGCTCGCCGGATCACGCAGGAGAAGCGGGACCGGCCGTACACGCCGGTCGACCGGGACCGTCAGGTCTCGGCGGCGCTGCGGGCGTACGCGTCGATGGCGACCAGCGCGAGCGACGGCGCCTACCGGCTGGTGCCGGAGTAGGGGGTCAGTCGACCCGACGATCGTCGAGGTGGGCGGCGAACCAGGCCGCCTGCCTCGTCATCCGGTCCCGGGCCGGGGTGTCGCGGCTGATCCCGTACACCGTGCCGGGGAAGTCGAGGGTGCGCTGGACCGCCCAGATGTCGTCGTGCCGCTCCGGCGGAAGGATCGTCGCCGGGTCACCCACGGCCACCCAGCCGATCGGGACGGTCGACCCGGGCGGCAGCACGCTGTTGACGTGGACCACGCCGTGGATGCGCACCTCGCTGCCGGCACCGACCACGGCCCCGGGGAACAGCGCGGCGCCGGTGGCGATGAACGAGCCGTCCTCGACGCGTACCCCGTTGAGGTGGGCCTGCGGGCCGACCAGTACGTCGTCGCCGACCACGCAGAAACTCCGGGCGCGACCGCGGATCAGCGCGTTCTCCATCACCACGGTGCGCGCACCGACGTGGACCTCGCCGTCCTCCGCGGTCAGGACCGCGCCGAACAGGATCCGGGCGTCCGGACCCACGTGTACCGCGCCGCACAGCACCGCGGTCGGCGCGATGTACGCGCTCGGGTCGACCTGCGGGCGGTTACCTCGATGCTCGATCAGCATGATCGTCAGCGAACGGCGCCTCGTCCTCGGCCGGCTCGAAGATCGGCAGGTACTCGCCGAGCCGCTCGGCGAGGGCCACGTCGATCCGGTACGGCTCGCGGGCCAGGTACTCCCCGACCGCCGGGACGAACTGGTCGGCGGAGATGACCTGGATGCCGCGCGTCTCCGGGATGTCGATGTCGACCTTGTCGCCCGGTCGGCCGCTGGCCGGGTGTACGACCAGGAAGCCCATCCCGTGCGGCGCGACCGACTCCAGGCGCTCCGCCCAGGTACGCATGTCCGCGAGCATGCCGTTGAGGTCGTCGGATCCGTTCGCGTAGATCCGGCTGTTGCGGTGCACCTCGCCGACGTCGGTGACCGTGTACTCGCCGGGTGGCCACACCGTGGAGCGGACCAGCGCGACCCGCCGGCCGGCGGTCACCATGTGCGGCGACGAGCCTTCGGCGAGTTGGAAGAACCGGGCCGACGGCACGGTCTCCATCACGGCGAGGCCCGGCTCCGCGTCGGGCACGTCGGTGTCGCCGAACCAGCGTCGCGCACCGAGTGCGGCGGCCACCCGGTCCCGCGCGTACCGGCTGCTGTCGATCCAGGTGGCGAACCCGTACGCGATGAGCAGCGGCACGGCGTAGACCACGTTCCAGGCGGCCAGCCACAGGTCACCGGAGATGTCGGAGAACGAGTCCGGCACCTTGCCACCGGTCGCCATCCCCCACGCACCCGCGCCGAGCAGCACCGGGATCAGCCCGATCACCGACCGGCCACGCAACGCGAGGGCCAGGCCGCCCGCCCCGACGACCAGCGCGGCGGCACTCCACAGCGGGTCGAGCCGGAGCACCCCGTACGCGACGACGGCGAGCCAGACGATCGAGACGAATACGGTCAGCGCGACCGGACGCACGATTCCCGGGCGTACCTTGGGCTGCCGCCCGGACCGGATCAGCTTGCGCCAGGCCGGCGGTGGCTCCACGTCGACGGCGGGGTGCTGGCCGGTGATCGGGTCGGCCATGGTCCGGCGTACGGCCGCCCAGGCGTTGCGCCGGTCCGGCGGATCCGCCGGGGTCCCCGGCTCCGCCATCGTGACCGGCTCGCCGGTTGAGGTCGGGACAAGCCCTGGCGGCGGCCCAGGGACCGAGCCGAAGGTCGGCGGGAGTTGCGGCGTCGCGGGCATGGCCCGGCCGAGCACGTTGGGTGACAGGTTGGGCGGCTCCGGCGCCGGCTCGGGCGCGGTGAAGAGGCTCTCCCGCCGGATCGACTCGGGTGGCTGCCGGTCGGTCAGCGCATCCCGCGTCTCAGCGGACGGCGGACCGGCCGCCGGCCCGGCACCCGCCGATGACAACCGGCGGCGGACCGACCACTCCGGCGGCGGCGGGGCCTGGCCGCCGGCCGGCGGGCCGCTGGCGGGCTGCGCGGATTCGTCCGGGTAGTCGGAGAAATCGGGCCAGAACTCACCGGTCGAGCCGGACTGCGCCCAGTGGCCGGGGTCGTCGACGTCGCTGGACCAGCGCGGCCGCTCGGCGCCGCCGCTCGGCGCCGCGAAGTCCCCGGCCGGTGCTGCGAAATCGCCGGTCGGCGCGGCGAAATCCCGGCCAGCCGGTGTGGCGAAATCCCCGCCGCTCGGTGCGGCGAAGTCCCCGCCCGGCCGCGCGGCGAAATCCCTGCCGCTCGGTGCGGCGAAGTCGCCGCCCGGCGGCGCGGCGAAATCCCTGCCGCTCGGTGCCGCGAAGTCGCCGCCCGGCGGCGCCGGGACGTCGTCCGGCGCAGCCGGCTTCGCCGGTGCGGCGAACCAGGACTGCCCAGTATCACCGGACTGCCCGGTATCGCCGGTCGACGACCAGGCCGGGCCGTCGTCAGCCCGCTGCTCAGGAGGCTCGTCGCCGCGCCACTCGTCCCGCTCCGCGCCGAAGCGCGGCGAGTCACCGAAACGCGAGGCACCGTCATCGAAGCCCGACGAACCACCGAAACGCGGAGCATCGTCGAAGCGCGAGGCACCGTCATCGAAGCCGGACGAACCACCGAAGCGCGGAGCGCCGTCATCGAAGCGCGGAGCGCCGTCATCGAAGCGCGGAGCGCCGTCATCGAAGCCCGGCGAACCACCGAAACGCGGGGCATCGTCGAAGCGCGGGGCGTCGCCCGCCGGCGCGGACTCGTCGACAAACGACGACCAGTGCGGCGCCTTGCCAGAACGGGAGGGCCCGCGCAACGTCGGCTCGTCCCGCCACGGCGGTGCAGCCTGGTCGCTACGCTCCGGTTCGTTCCACCGCGCTGCCGGCTGGTCGCTGCGCTCCGACTCATTCCACCGCGATGCCGGCTCGTCGCCCCACCCAGGAGGCGAGCTGTCGCCCCACCCCGATGGCGCGCTGTCGCCTCGGCGCTGCGCGGGCACACCCTGGTCCGGCACCTGCTGGTCAGCGGCGGCCGGCTCGTCGCGGCGGCGCCGGAACAGGCCCCGGCGTTTGCGCTCGGGCGGCGCCTGGCCGGACGGCTCCGCTTGCGGCTCGGCAGGGCGGTCGAACGCCGCGTACGGGTCGTCGCGCAGCGAATCGGCGGGCGAAGCGGGCGGGGCGGACGAAGCGGGCGGGGCGGACGAAGCGGGCGGAGCGGGCGGAGCGGGCGGCGGGAACCGGTCCTCCGTACGCGAACGGCTGGGCGGTGGATCGAACGCAGGTCGGTCTGGATCATCGGGCCCGGACAGCTCGCGTTCGCCGCGCAGGTAAGACCAGTAGTCGTCCTCGCCGAGCTCCTCGAACGAGGCGGCCGGCTGCTCGCGGCGGGTCGAGCGGCCCAGACCACGCCAGCGGGACCGGGACTCCGCCGGCTGTTCGCCACCCGGATCGCGGCGCAGGCCGAGCAACCCCGAGTCGTCGATGGAGCGCTCCCGCGGCACGTTGTCACCGCCGCGGTCCCACGCCCCGCGGTTGTCAGTGGCCGGCGCCTCACGATCGTCGTCGTCGGCACGGCGCTGGCCCGGGACGGGAGACTCGGCTCCGCGTGTCCAGCTCTGTCCGCTCATCCCGGCTACCTTGTCAGCCTCCCGCCACCGACGGCAACACTTGGATCTCCGTACCCTCTTTGACAGGGCTGGCCTGACGGGATACGGTGCCGCATTCCTCGCCGTCGATAAAGCCTCCCACACCGTGTCGGAGCTGGCTGCGCTCGCCACGAAACAAGCGGGTTTCCCGTCACTGAAAAGCCCGGAAAAAGTACCGTGATCATGGCAACATCGCGGACGCACCTCGCGTGGCCGCGCTCCACGGCCGGATGGGACGATGGGTTCGTGCGTCCGCAAAAATTCCGGCACAACGCCGCGATCACGATCGCCGCCGTCGTCGCGTTCTTCGGGGCGGTTCCGCTGGCGACCTCGCGGGCTTACCTGTTGCCGATCCTGCTGGTGCCGATCCTGATCGGGGTCTGGGGATGGCGGGCCGGCACCGACGTCAGCCCGGCCGGCCTGCGGATCCGGGCGCTGTTCGGTGCCCGGATGGTGCCCTGGTCGCACGTCGCCGGTCTGACCGCCGAAGGGCGCGGCCGGGCGTACGCGGTGCTGACCACCGGCGCCCGGGTCCGCCTGCCCGCCGTGGGCGCCGCCGACCTGCCGAAGATCACCGGAATCCAACCGGAGCCGGAGACCGAAGCCAGGACAGTGCCAGAAGCCAGGACAGTGCCAGAAGCCAGGACAGAGCCAGAAGCCAGGACAGAGCCAGAAGCCGGGACAGAGCCAGGAACCAAGCCGGAGCCAGCAACGCCGGAGACACAGCCAGAGACCCAGGCGGAGACCCAGGCACCCGAGACCCAGGCACCCGAGACACAGGCACCCGAGACACAGGCACCCGAGACCCAGGCAAACGCCCAGACCCAGGCAAAGGCCCAGACCCAGGCTCAGTAGCCGTCGGAGACCACGTTCTCCAGCGGCTCGCCCCCGACGTACCGCCGCAACTGATCCGCGACCAGCCGGTACGCCCGCGGCAGCAGCCCTTCGACCGAGCCGGCGACGTGCGGGGTGAGCAGGAAGTTCGGCATCTCCCAGAGCGGATGGTCGGCGGGCAGCGGCTCGGGATCGGTCACGTCGACGACCGCCGCGAGCCGCCCGCTGGCCAGCTCGGCGGTGAGCGCCACGGTGTCCACGACCGGGCCGCGTGCGGCGTTGACGAGCAGCGCACCGTCCGGCATCGCGGCGAGGAACGCGGCGTCGACCAGCCCGGTCGTCGCCTGGGTGAGCGGCACCACCAGTACCACGACATCGGCCGCCGGGAGCAGCGCGGGTAGTTCGTCGACGCTGTGTACACCCTCGCGGGCGTGCCGGGCGACCAGCGTCACCGAGACGTCGAACGGCGCCAGCCGGCGGGTGATCGCCGCGCCGATCGAGCCCGCACCGACGATCAGCACCCGCTTCCCGGCCAGCTCGCCGGTCCACCGGTAGGCCCACTCGCGCCGCTCCTGGGCGCGGACGAACAGCGGAAACTCCCGCAGGTACGCGAGAATCGCCGCGACCGTCCACTCCGACGTCGACGAGTCGTGCACGCCGCGCGCGTCGCACAGCGTGACATTCGGCGGCAACCGGTTCACCCAGGCGTCCGCACCGGCGGACAGCAACTGGACCACCCGCAGGCCGGGCATCTTCCCGATCATGCTGGTCGTGCTGCCGGTCGACAGGAACGGCGGCGTCCAGAACTCGACGGTCGCGGGGTCGGACGGCAGGCCGGTCCGCTCACCGGCGTACACCTCGATCATCGCACCTGCCGGCGGCGCGCCGATCAGCGACAGCCCGACCTCGTGGGGGATCCACACCTTCACGGAAGGAGACCGTATCCGCTGGAGGCCGTCTCTGCCCGCCGCATCCCAGGCGACCGCGCCCCACGGCGGGGCTGAGCCGGCCAGCTAGGCTGGAACGCGTGATCGCCCCCGCCTCCGCGCGCGCCGGCCACCGGTCGACCGCGTCCCGCGCCGCCAGCGCGGTGGCAGGTGTCCTGGTCGTGGGCCTGCTGGTGGCCGGCTGCTCGTTCGGCCCGCCGCCGCCCGACCAGGCCGGCTCACCTCCCAAGCTGCCGACCCCGTCCACCTCGGCCAGCGCCGATGACCAGGAGCTTGGCGTCGTGACCACGGTCCTGGCCAAGCACCTCGAAGTGCCGTGGGAGATCGCGTTCCTGCCGGACGGCTCGGCTCTGGTCACTGAGCGTAACACCAAACGGCTGCTCAAGGTCGGCCCGAACGGCGGCGACGACGGCCTGACCGTCGAGCCGGTGCAGACCATCGACGAGGCGGCCCCCGGCGGCGAGGGCGGGTTGCTCGGCGTCGCTGTTTCGCCGGCCTATGCCACGGACAAGACCATTTTCGTGTACTACACGACCGCCTCCGACAACCGCATCGCGAAGCTGACCCTGGGCGGCAAGCCGGAACCGATCCTCACCGGCATCCCCGCCGCGTCCACACACGACGGCGGGCGGCTCGCGTTCGGCCCGGACGGCTTCCTGTACGCCAGCACCGGCGACGCCGGCCAGGGCGACGCCGCCCAGGACACCAACAGCCTGGCCGGGAAGATCCTCCGGATGACCCCCGACGGCAAGCCGGCCCCGGGCAACCCGTTCAACAACCTGGTCTATTCGTACGGCCACCGCAACGTCCAGGGCCTCGCCTGGGACGCGTCGAAGCGGCTGTACGCGACGGAGTATCGGACAGGACCAGTGGGACGAGGTCAACGTCATCGAGCCGGGCAAGAACTACGGCTGGCCCACGGTCGAGGGCATCGCCGGGGACAGCCGGTTCGTCGACCCGATCGTGCAGTGGCGGCCGTCCGAGGCATCCTGCTCGGGCGCCGCGATCGTCGCCGGCAAGGTGTTCGCCACCGCGTGTCTCAAGGGCCAGCGGCTGTGGCTGATCCAGCTCACCGCGACCGGTGCCACGTTCGGCGCGCCGTCCCCGATCCTGGTCAACGCGTACGGTCGGCTGCGGGCCGCCACGGTGGCTCCCGACGGTTCATTGTGGATCTCCACGTCCAACCGCGACGGTCGCGGCAGCCCGAAGCCCGATGACGACCAGATAATCCGGGTGGTCATCTCGGGCGCGGGCGGTGCCGACCGGAGTTGACCGATCAGGCACGATTGAGCACGTGTCACCGCGCGTAGATCCATTCCGGGCCATGCTGACCGCCGCCGGGCGGCGGTTCCGGCTGTGGCGACGGCCCAGGTCCGGGCCGGCCGGGCATCCCCGCACCCGGATGGCCGGTCGCCTGCTCGGCGTCCTCGCGGTCGCCGCGGCCGGCATGATCCTCGGTGTCCTCCTCGCCGGTCGGGTGTCCGCCGATGTCGGGCCGTTCCGGGCCGACCTGGCGATCACACCGTCGCTGCACGGTGGCACCGACGTGGCGATCCCGCCGCTTGGTTCGCTGCGTCTGAACAGCCACGCCGGGCCGGCTCACCTGTCGATCCACCTCGCCGCGCTCGACCAGCAACGAACAAAAGCCCTGGTCACCAACCCGCAGGCACTCGCGCAGGCGAGCGGGGGCGTGGCCGACGACCTCCGCAAGGGCATCGTGCGGCTGGTGTTCCGGGTCGCCGGGGTGTCCGTGCTCGGGGCCATGCTGCTCGCCGCCCTCGTGTACCGGTCGATGCGCCGGATCGCCACCGCGGGCGGGCTGTCGCTCGCCCTGCTCGGCGCCACCGCACTGGTCGGGCTCGGCACGTTCCGTCCGAGCGCGATCGAGGAACCACGGTACGACGGCCTGCTCGCCAACGCCCCGGCCGTGATCGGTGACGCCCGCCAGATCGCCGGAAACTATGGCAAGTACCGCGCGGAGTTGCAGCGGCTGGTCGAGAACGTCAACAAGCTCTACGACACGGTCTCCACGCTGCCGGTGTACGAGCCGGACAACTCCACGATCCGGGTGCTGCACATCTCCGACATGCATCTCAACCCGGCCGCCTGGTCGGTGGTCCGGACGGTGGCGCAGCAGTTCAACGTCAACTTCGTCATCGACACCGGCGACATCACCGACTGGGGCAGCGAGCCCGAGGCGTCGTACGTGGACTCGATCGCGTCGCTGAAGGTGCCGTACGTGTTCATCCGCGGCAACCACGACTCGGAGGCCACTGCCGCCGCGGTTGCCCGCCAGCCCAACGCGAAGGTGCTCGACGGTGGCACGGTCGAGGAGGATGGCCTGCTCATCGCCGGTGTCGGCGACCCCCGGTTCACGCCGGACAAGTCGACTCCGGCCAACGCGGCGGGCGCCGATGACGCGCAGAGCAAGGCGGTGGTCAACTCCGGCGAGGCGCTGGCGAACTCGTTCCTGGAGATGCCGCGTACGCCGAACATCGCGCTCGTCCACGACCCGGCCGCCGCCGGCCCGCTGGCCGGCCAGGTGCCCCTGGTCCTCGCCGGTCACCTGCACAAGCGGGGGGTACGGCTGCTTCCCCAGCCGAGCCGCGGGGTCACGTTCGCCCAGCGCACGCTGCTGATGGTGCAGGGCTCGACCGGCGGCGCCGGGCTACGCGGCCTGGAGAGCAAGCAGCCGCTGCCGCTGGCCCTGTCGGTGCTGTACTTCGACCAGAAGCACACGCTGCAGGCCTACGACGACATCCAGGTGGGCGGCACCGGGCAGACCGAGGTCAACCTGCAACGGCACATCGCGCGCGCGGGCGGCGAGCCCGAGCCGTCCGAGAGCCCCAGCCCCAGCCCCAGCGCCAGTTGATCGGCACAACTTCCCGGAAACCGTGGCCATAGCGCCCCACTGAGGCCACAACATCCGGGAAGTTGTGCCGATCATGACAACCGGGACAGCACCAGCTCGCGTACCGCCTTGGCGTCGGCCTGGCCCTTCGTGGCCTTCATGACGGCACCCACGATGACCCCGGCGGCGGCGACCTTGCCCTCACGCACCTTGGCCGCCACATCCGGGTTGGCCGCGATCGCCGCGTCGACGGCGGCGGTCAGCGCGCCGGTGTCGGACACGACCTCCAGCCCGCGCGCGGCCATCACCTCGGCCGGCCCGCCTTCGCCTTCCGCCACGCCTTCCAGGACGGTACGCGCCAGCTTGTCGGTCAGCTTGCCCTGCTCGACCAGCGCGGACAGCTCGGCGACCTGGGCCGGGGTCACCCCGACCGCGGACAGCTCGACGCCGGCCTCGTTGGCCCGCCGGGCCAGCTCGCCCAGCCACCACTTCCGGGCCGCCTCCGGGGTCGCCCCGGCCTCGACCGTCGCCACGATCAGCTCGACCGCGCCCGCGTTCACGATCGACTGCATGTCGTGCTCGGACACGCCCCACTGCTCCCGCAGCCGCGCCCGGTGTGCCCGCGGCGCCTCCGGCAGCGATGCCCGCAGCTCCTCGACCCAGGCCGCGTCCGGGGCGAGCGGCACGAGATCGGGCTCGGGGAAGTACCGGTAGTCAGTCGCCGTCTCCTTGCTGCGCCCGGAGGTGGTGTCGCCGGTCTCCTCGTGGAAATGCCGGGTCTCCTGCGTGATCTTGCCGCCGGCACCCAGTACCGAAGCCTGCCGCAGCATCTCCGCACGGACCGCGCGCTCGACCGACCGCAGTGAGTTGACGTTCTTGGTTTCGGTCCGGGTCCCCCACTCCTGACCCGGGCGGTTGAGCGAGGTGTTGACGTCGCAGCGCAGCGAGCCCTGCTCCATCCGCACGTCGGAGACGCCGAGCGAGCGGAGGATGTCGCGCAGTTCGGTGACGTATGCGCGGGCCACGACCGGCGCGAGCGTCCCGGTGCCGGGGACCGGCTTGGTCACGACCTCGACCAGTGGGATGCCGGCGCGGTTGTAGTCGACCAGCGACTCGGTGGCGCCGTGGATCCGGCCGGTGGCGCCGCCGATGTGCAGCGTCTTGCCGGTGTCCTCCTCCAGGTGCACCCGCTCGATGCCGACCCGGACCCGCTGGCCCTCGACCTCGATGTCGAGGTACCCCTCCACGCACAGCGGCTCGTCGTACTGGCTGATCTGGAAGTTCTTCGGCATGTCCGGATAGAAGTAGTTCTTCCGGGCGAACCTGCACCACGACGCGATGGAGCAGTTGAGCGCGAGGCCGATCCGGATCGTCGCCTCGATCGCGGCCCGGTTGGCGACCGGCAGGCTGCCCGGCAGGCCCAGGCAGACCGGGCAGACCTGAGTGTTGGGCTCGGCGCCGAAGTCGGTCGGGCAACCGCAGAACATCTTGGTCCGGGTGCCCAGCTCGACGTGCGTTTCCAGGCCGATGACCGGCTCGTAGTGGGTTGTCACGTCCTCGATCGACGCCACGACGCTCATGTCCGCGCTCCGCTTCGCTCCGCGCGGCCATGCGGCTCCACCGCGCCGAGCCAGCTGATTCGCTCGCTCCGCTCGCTCATGGCGCCCAAGCCTAGTAGGCGTCGCGCCCGCCCCGCCGGCACCCCTTGATCGTCACAACTTCCGGGAAGTTGTCACGGAGCCAGACCCAGGCGATGCGCTGCCGCCGCGGCCTCCGTGCGGCGCGCGACGCCGAGCTTGGCCAGAATCCGGGACACGTGTACCCCTACCGTGTGCTCGCTGATGAACAGCTTGCCGGCGATCTCGCGGTTGGTCATGCCGGCCGCGACCAGGGTCAGCACCTCGTGCTCGCGGGCGGTCAGGCCGTGCGGCAGCGTCGCGGGCGCGGCTGCCGGCGTCAGGTTGAGGCGGGCCCGCCGGGCGAGATCCTCGACCGACGCCAGCAGCGGCCCGGCGCCCAGCCCGCTGGCCAGGTCGTACACGGTGCGGATCCGCTCCGTCGCGGTGGCCCGGTCGCCGCGGGCCACGTACGCCTCGGCCGCCCGGTAGGTCGGGTACCCGGCCATGTAGTGCGCGCCGACACCGATGAAGAACTCCGTCGCCTTGTCCCACAAGTCGGGATCGGTGGCGCCCTCGAAGCGGCTGATCTCCGCCGCGATGAGCCGGGCCGGCCCCTCCTCGGCGGGCACCTTGATCGGGTTGATCTCGGCGCGCAGCCGGCTGATCCACGCCGGGTCGGGCTCGTGGCCGGCGGTGACCGCGTCCGCCTCGGCCCGCCAACCCAGCCAGACCAGGTTCTCGTTGCGTTGCTCGCCGCCGTACCGGTGCAGCAGGTCGAGCCCGGTGCCGACCATGTCCCGGGCCTGGTCCACCTCGCCCCGGATCACGGCCAGCTCGGCGGCGATCTCGTACGGCGGCGCGACCACCTGGGCCTCGACCGGCCCGTCCACGAGCGCGAACAGCTCCTTGAGGAGAGCCTCGGCGGTGGTGTGGTCGCCCCGGGCCACCGCCAGGTGACCCAGTTCCCGGGTCGCCCACATGCGCGGGTTACCCGTCACGTCCAGCATGTCCGCGCCGATGGCCTCGGCTTCTGCCCAGTCACCCGTTCCGACCAGCCGCTCGATCACCATCGAGCGCAGGACCATGCCGATCGTCCGGTCCATCCCGAACCGGAGGCTCGCGGCGATCCCGGCCTTCGCCTCGTTCACCGCGTCGGCCACCCGGTTGCGCGAGTCGTACCAGGAGGACAGGTTCACGTACGAGCGCCCGGCAGTGACCGCGTCCCCGATCCGCTCGGCCAGTTGGCGTCCGGCGAGCATGGCCATCCGGCCGGCTTCGGCCTGGCCTCGGCTGCTCAGGCTCGGCCCGAGGCTGACCAGCGCACTCGCCTTCGCGAACGGTTTGCCGTGGGCGTCGGCCAGCGCGATGGCTCGTTCGGCCGCGGCGGCGGCCTCTTCGGGCCGGTCCATCAGCATCAGGAACCGCGCCTCGGCGGCGAGCGCGTCGGCCAGCACCGGCGAGTTCTCGGGCAACAGCGCGGCGGCCTCGCGCGCCTCCGCCACGGCCGCCGTCGAGTCGGCCCGGTACGCCCACCGCGCCGACCCGGCGAGCAGGTGCAGCCGGGCGGCCCGCTCCGGCTCGGCCCCGCTGTCGATCCGCCGCAACGCCTCCCGGGCCAGCTCCTCGGCCCGCTCCTGGTGCTGGCCGACGTAGATCGCCTCGGCCGCCCGTTCGTACACGCCGGCCTCGTCGATGCCGGCCACCTGCGCCGCGTCGGAGACCGCCGGCCACAGCTCGATCGCCCGCTCGAACAGCTGGGCGGCGACGTGGTACGCGAAGACCTTGGTCGCCGCGGTGCCCGCCGCCACCGCGGATGCGAGGGCCCGGGTCTGGTTACCGGCGGCGTGCCAGTGGTACGCGACCCGGGTGGCGGTGACCGGGTCGACCTGTGTCGCAAGCTGAGAGGCCACGAGTTGGGAGCCCGCAGGCCCGGACAGCCCGGCGGCGACGCTGGCGTGCAGCCGGGCCCGCTCGACCGGCAGCAGCTCGCTCTCCACCGCCTCCCGGGTGAGCGCGTGCCGGAACGAGTACCCGTGCTCGGTGCCGCGCAGGACATGCGCCGCCACCGCCGCGCGGACGGCCGGCAGCAACTGGTCGTCGGGCCAACCCAGCACGTCAGCGAGCAGGTCGTGCGGCACCTCGGAACCGGAGCCGGCCGCCACCGCGGCTGTCCGGACCAGCCACAGCGTCGCCATGGGGAGCGCCCCCACCCGGCACAGCACGGTGTCGGCCACTGTCGCCGGCAGCCCGTCGCCGGCCGGTACCAGTGCCAGCAGCTCCTCGGCGAAGAACGGGTTGCCCTCCGATCGGGCGTAGATCCGACCGGCCAGCTTCGGCTCGGGTGGTGCGCCCAGGACGCTCGCCAGCAGCTCGTCCAGCTCCGCCGGGTTGAGGCGGGCCAGCTCGATCCGCTCGGCCGGCCGGGTCCGGTCCAGGTCGGCCAGCCAGGCGACCACCGGGTGACCCGGCGGCAGCTCATCGTTGCGGCAGGTCAGCACCGTGATCAGTGGCCGGTCGGCGGTCGCCCGGATCAGCAGAGCGAGCAGGTCGCGGCTGGACCGGTCGGCCCAGTGCACGTCTTCCACGGCCAGGATCACCGGGCCGTCCTCGGTCATCCGGTCGACCATGGCGAGGACCGCCGCGAACAACCGCCCGGGTGCCGCGCCGGAGACCGGGTCGGCACCCGGCGAGGTGGTCGCCAGTTCGGGTACCAGCCGGCCGAGCACCTCGTCCTGGCCGGCGAGCCACTCCGCCATCCGCTCCGGACCGGAGGCCCGGCGCAGGCCGCGCAGCGCTTCCGCGAGCGGCGCGTACGGCAGCTCGTTGCCGGACAGCGGCGGGCAGCCGCCGAGCAGCACCGTGACGCCGGCCTCCTGTGCGGTGCTGAGAAATGCCTGCAGGCAACGGGTCTTGCCGACGCCGGCCTCGCCGAGGAGCAGGGCGAGGCGAGCCGACCCACCCGACCCGGCCTCGTCCACGCAACGGCGCAGCACCGCCAGCTCGGCCGTCCGGCCGACGAAGGAGGTCGCGGCCACCCGTGCCATCCCGCCATTCTGGCCTGGACAGATACCTACGGCCAGCGGTCCACGCGGTCAAGATTGCCAGCCGGAATACCGATAACGCGTGATGCCCGGGCCGGGTCGTAGCCATAGATTTCCGGCCATGGGTACCGCAACCGTTCCGCTTCACCGGCCGCTCCAGTGGGGGGCACCCGCCGACGACTGGGCCACCGCCCAGGAGTGGCAGGTCAGGCCACTGTACGAGGCGGTACTCGATGAGCTCGCCCCGTGGCACGAAGCGACGCTGCTCGATCTCGGTTGTGGCTCCGGCGGGTTCGCGAGCCTGGCCGCCGCCCGGGCCGCCCGGGTCGCCGGGGTGGACACCGCGCCCGAGTTGATCGACATCGCCGAGCGGCGGGTGGCGGCCGGCGCGTTCCGGCTGGGCGACCTGGCCCGCCTGCCGTACGCGGACGGCAGCTTCAGCGTGGTGAGCGGGTTGAACAGCTTCCAGTACACGGCCGATCCGGCGGCCACGCTCGCCGAAGCGGCCCGCGTCACCCGGCCCGGCGGCGCCCTCGTCGTGGCGGTGTGGGCTCCGGCCGACGAGTGTGACGCCGCCGGGCTGGGCTTGACCGATGCGTTCTCGCTGTCCGGCCCGGGGGTGCTGGAGGACCTGTTCGCGACTGCGGGGCTCGCCGCTGGACCCCCGAACACGGTGGCTTGCCCGTGGCGTTATCGCGACGAGGAGACGGCGGTGCGTGGCCTGGTGTCGGCCGGCGTGTCAATTGCCACGGTACGCGCGGCCCTCCCGCCGTACCGTCGCCACGACGGCTCGTACCTGCTACGCAACGCCGTCCGGTACGCAGTGGCCCGGGTGGGATAAGCGGGGCGGGTCCGGTACGTGCCGGCGAGGGTGGGGGCATGGCACGTGCCGGATCAATGAAGGGGGGTGAGGGGCGTCCCAGCGCGCACTGGGACGCCCCTCCACACGTCAGAGCGCCGGCGGGACCAGCGCCGGAACCGTGCTCTCCAGGGCCGCGGCGACCCGGTACATCCGGTCGTCGGCCATCGTCGGCGCCATGATCTGCAGGCCCACCGGCAGCCCCTCGGACAGGCCGGCCGGCACCGAGATCGCCGGCCCGCCGTACAGGTTCGACGGGATCGTGAACAGGTCGGCGAGGTACATCTGGTAGGGATCCGCGGTGCGCGCGCCGAACGGGAACGCCACGAACGGCGTCGTCGGCGCGACCAGCACGTCGGCCTGCTCGAACGCGGCCGCGAAGTCCCGGGTGATCAGGGTGCGGACCTTCTGCGCCTGCCCGTAGTAGGCGTCGTAGTACCCGGCCGACAGCGCGTACGTGCCGAGGATGATCCGCCGCTTCACCTCCGGGCCGAATCCGGCCTCCCGGGTCAGCGACATGACCTCCTCCAGCGAGTGCTGCCCGTCGTCGCCGACCCGCAGCCCGTACCGCACGCCGTCGAACCGGGCCAGGTTGGACGAGCACTCGCTGGGCGCGATCAGGTAGTAGGCCGGCAGCGCGTACCCGAAGTGCGGGCATGACACCTCGACCACCTCGGCGCCGAGCTTGACCAGCGCCTCGATCGACTCGCGCACGGCCACGGCGACGCCGGGCTCGGCACCCTCGCCGGAGAACTCCCGCACCACGCCGAGCCGCACGCCGGTCAGGTCACCGGTGGCGCCCCGCCGGGCCGCCTCGACCACGGGCGGCACCGGCGCCGGGATCGACGTCGAGTCCATCGCGTCGTGGCCCGCGATGATCTCGTGCAGCAGCGCGGCGTCTTCGACGTTGCGGGCGACCGGCCCGGGCGTGTCCAGCGACGACGAGAACGCGACCAGCCCGTACCGCGAGGTGCCGCCATACGTCGGCTTGGACCCGACCGTGCCGGTGACGGCGCCGGGCTGGCGGATCGAACCACCGGTGTCGGTGCCGATCGCGATCGGCGACTCGTGCGCTGCGACCGCCGCCGCCGAACCGCCACCCGACCCGCCCGGGATCCGGCCCAGGTCCCACGGGTTGCGGGTCGGCCCGTACGCCGAGTATTCGGTCGACGAGCCCATCGCGAACTCGTCCATGTTGGTCTTGCCGAGCATCACCAGCCCGGCGGCGCGCATCCGGGTCACGATCGTCGCGTCGTACGGCGGCCGCCAGCCCTCCAGGATCTTGGAGGCGCAGGTCGTCGGCACGCCCTTCGTCGCGATCACGTCCTTGACCGCGACCGGCACGCCGGCGAGCGGCCCGAGCCGCTCCCCGCCGGCGCGCTTCCGGTCGACCGCACGGGCCGCCTCGATCGCCCCGGTGTCGTCGACGTGCAGGAACGCGTGCACCCGCTCGTCGACCGCCCCGATCCGGTCGAGGTGGGCCCGGGTGACCTCCTCGGCGGAGACCTCGCCGGATCCGATCAACCGACCCAGCTCCGCGGCGGTCGCCCTGGTCAGGTCACTTGCGGCCACCGTCAGGCCTCCTCATCCAAGATCCGTGGCACCCGGAACCGCCCGCCCTCGGCGTCCGGCGCGCCGGACAGCGCGTCCTCCTGGGGCAGACAGTTGATCACGACATCCTCGCGGAGCACGTTCGTCAGCGGCACCGAGTGCGAGGTCGGCGGAATGTCATCGGCGGCCACCTCACCCACCCGGGCGACGGACTGGAGGATCACGTCGAGCTGCCCGGCGAAGGTGTCCAGCTCCGCGTCGGTCACGGCGAGCCGCGCGAGGTGCGCCAGGTGCGCGACCTCCTCGCGGGAAATGGCAGCCATCGGGTGCCCCTTCTCGGGTCGGGATGTGGTGGACCCTGCGAGTCTATTTGGTCACCCGGCAGCGCCCGCGTCGCCCTCGGCCCCGACCGTGGCCACCTCCCGGGCGGCGTCCGGGCCGTCCGCGAGCAGCACCCGCAGCCCGTCCTCGTCGAGGATCGGCACCTTCAACGACACCGCCTTGTCGTACTTGGAGCCGGGCGCCTCGCCGACGATCACGAAGCTGGTCTTCTTCGACACCGAGCCGGTGACCTTGCCGCCCTGGCCGGTGACCGCCTCGGTCGCCTCGTCCCGCGAGTACGTCGGCAGCGAACCGGTGATCACCACGGTGACCCCGGCCAGCGGGCGGGGGCCGGTGTCGACCCGCTCCTCGGCCATCCGTACGCCGGCCCGGCGCCACTTGTCGACCACCTCGCGGTGCCAGTCGACGGTGAACCACTCCTTCAGCGACTCGGCGATCGTCGGCCCGACCCCCTCGACGGCGGCCAGGTCGTCCACCCCCGCCGCCTCGATCGCGTCGATCGAGCCGAACGCGCCGGCCAGCGCCTGCGCGGCGGTCGGCCCGACGTGGCGGATCGACAGCGCCACCAGGACCCGCCAGAGCGGCCGGCTCCTGGCCTCCTCCAGGTTGGCCAGCAGCCGCTGCGCGTTGCTGCCCAGCGACCCGTTCTTGTTGATGAAGAACGGCGACCGGGCCAGCTTCTCGGCGTCGAGGCTGAACAGGTCGCCCTCATCGGTGATCACCTGGGAGTCGAGCAGCGCGATGGCGGCCTTGTAGCCGAGCACCTCGATGTCGAACGCGCCCCGCCCCGCGATGTGGAACACCCGCTCGCGCAGCTGTGCCGGGCAACTGCGGGTGTTGGGGCAGCGGATGTCGACGTCGCCCTCCTTGGCCGGCGCCAGCGTCCAGCCGCACTCCGGGCAGTCGCTCGGCATGATGAACTCCTGCTCGGTGCCGTCGCGCTTGTCGGCCACCGGGCCGAGCACCTCGGGAATCACCTCGCCGGCCCGCCGGATCACGACGGTGTCGCCGATCAGCACACCCTTGCGGGTCACCTCGTGCGCGTTGTGCAGGGTCGCGGTCGTCACGGTGACGCCGCCGACGTAGACCGGTTCGAGCACCGCGTACGGCGTGACCCGACCGGTGCGGCCCACGTTGACCCGGACGTCGACGAGCCGGGTCATCGCCTCCTCGGACGGGTACTTGTACGCGATCGCCCAGCGCGGCGCCTTGCTGGTCGTGCCCAGCCGGCGCTGCACCGACACCTGGTCGATCTTGATGACCACGCCGTCGATCTCGTGCTCGACCTCGTGCCGGTGCTCGGCGTAGAAGTCGATGTATCCCCGCACCCCGGCCATGTCGTCGGCGGTCTGCCACCGGGTGCTGGTCGGCAGCCCCCACGCCTTCAGCGACTCGTACGCCTCGGACTGGGACTTCGGGTCGAACCCGCGCCGGGCGCCGATGCCGTGCACCACCATCCGCAGTGGACGGCCGGCGGTGATCCGGGGATCCTTCTGCCGCAACGACCCCGAGGCGGCGTTACGCGGGTTGGCGAACGGCCGCTCGCCGGCCGCCACCAGCGCGGCGTTGAGGTCGGCGAACGCCTGGATCGGGAAGTAGATCTCGCCCCGGACCTCCAGCAGCTCCGGCCGGTCGTCGCCGGCCAGCCGCTCGGGCACCTGGTCGATCGTGCGCACGTTGAGCGTGACGTCCTCGCCGACCCGCCCGTCGCCGCGGGTCGCCGCCCGGGTCAGCTGGCCCCGCTCGTAGACCAGGTCGATGGCGAGACCGTCGACCTTCGGCTCGCAGAGGTAGCTGATCCGGCCGCCGGAGTCGCGCTCGACCCGCTCGGCCCACGCCGCCAGCTCGTCGAGGCTGAACACGTTGTCGAGGCTGAGCATCCGCTCCGGGTGGGTGACGGCGGTGAACAGCGTCGAGTAGGTCCCGCCGACCCGCTGGCTGGGCGACTCGGGGGTCACCAGCGACGGGTAGCGCTCCTCGATCCCCTCCAGCTCGTGCATCAGCCGGTCGTAGGTGGCGTCGTCGACCGTGGTCGAGCTGAGCACGTAGTACCGGTACTGGTGCTCGTTCAGCTCGTCGGACAGCTCGGCATGCCGCTCGCGCACGTCTGCGGGTGGCTCGCCGCCCGCGGCCGCCTCCTGCTCCGCCGTGACGGTGGCCATCACCTCGCTGATCTCTTCGTCAGACACGCCGCGCCTCCGATCTTCCCTGCCCGCACGGTAACCTGACCGGCCGACATTCGCGGCGACGCCAAGCCATGATCGCCACAACTTCCCGGAAGTTGTGGCCTCAGCGGAGTCGGGAGGCAACAACTTCCCAGAAGTTGTGACAGGGGGATGCTCCTATGGATGTCAAGCGGCGGGTTCAAGGTCGTTTGAGGTGATGATCTGGTAGAGCTCGCGGGCGACGTAACGCTTGAGGCATCGGATGATTTCTTTCTTGGACAGGCCTTCCTTGGTGCGGCGCTGGGCGTAGGCGCGGGTGCGGGGATCCCAGCGCAGGCGGCAGAGCACGACCCGGTAGAGCGATCTGTTGGCTTGCCGGTCGCCGCCGCGGTTGAGGCGGTGGCGGTTGGTCTTGCCGGACGAGGCGGGGATCGGGGCGGCGCCGCAGAGCATGGCGAAGGCGGCCTCGCTGTTGAGGCGGTCGTGGTTCTCGCCGGCGGTGACCAGCAGCTGGCCGGCGACATCGGCGCCGACGCCGTTGACCGCGACCAGGGCGGGGTTGATGGCGGCAACCAGCGGCTCCAGCAGCTCGTCCAGGTCAGCGATCTCGGTGGCGAGCTGCTGGTGGCGGCGGGCCAAGGACCGCAGGGCGATCTTGGTGGCGGTGCCCGGGGTCGCGGCGTCGGCCCGGTCGGGCCGCAGGTTCGCGCAGGCGGCGATCAGCTGCTTGACGGCCAGGCCGCGTAGCCGGGCACGCAGGTCGTCGGGGGCGGTGACGATCAGGGCTCTGATCTGGCGCTGGGTGTCGGCGCGCTGGTCGACCGCGCTGCGGCGGGCCACCCGCAGGTTGCGCAGGGCTTCGACGCGGCCGTCACGCTGCTTGGGGACGCCGGTCCGTTCGCCGGCCAGGGCGGCCTTGGCCGCGGCGATGGCGTCGATCGGGTCGGACTTGCCCTGGAACCGGCGGGTCTTGCGATTGGGCCGGTCGACCTCGATCACCTCGATACCTTCGCCGCGCAGCCGGCGGGCAAGTCCAGCTCCGTAGGCGCCGGTTCCCTCGACCCCGACCTGGATCAGGAGGCCGAACCCGCGCATCCAGGCCAGCAGAGCGGCATAACCCGCGGCTGTGGCGGGAAACTGTTGGGTACCCAGCACACGCCCGACGGAGTCGATCACCGCTGCGGTGTGGGTGTCTTGATGGGTGTCGACTCCACCGGTGACGTCGATGATCGCGGCGTCGTCAGGTGTAATAGGAGGCATCGTCGTCCTGTCGTTTCGTGACTGGCAGCAGGGCGGCACGCACCAGCCGGGCAACGCGGACAAGACAGAGATGGGGCCTCTAGCCAGGCTCCTATTAAGTCACAACGCCACGTCCAGTGAGTGCACGAGCACCTCCCGACCGAGGCCGACAAATCCCGTTGAAGACCCGAAGTCAGTCAGTCCTTGGGTCAGACCCCGGCGGGAGGTGCTCACCAACATCATCTCTGTCAGTCCTCGAGCAGTCGCCGGCCGGCGTCCCGGCACGCGGCCAGCACGGCGCGCGCGAAGTCGGGTGAGGTGCCGGCCAACCCGCAGGCCGGGGCGACCACGACCTGCGCTGCCAACCGGTCGGCGGGAAAGCCCAGTTTGGTCCAGATTTCGCGTACCCGCGAAGCCACCTGAGCCGACGACGGCGCGCGCGTCGCCGACGGCGAGCGGGTGTCCACGGCGCCCGCGATCAATCCGAGGCCGGCGTCGAGCGCCTCGCCCAGCGGATCCAGGTCGTGCAGCAACCCGAGATCGAGGGACACGGCTGCGGCACCGGCGGTCCGGATCAGATCAATGGGTACATCCGGAGCGCAGCAATGTATCGCCACCGGCACCCCGGCAGCCTCGATGATCGCGGCGAGCGCGTCCCGCGCGGTGGACTCCTCGATCGCCCGGAACGTGCCGAAGCCGCTCTCGGTCGGCACCCGGCCGGCCAGCGCGGCGGGCAGCGACGGCTCGTCGAGCTGCATCACGAGGGTCGCCTGTTGCAGGCGCGCGGCTACGTCGGCGACGTGCGCGCGGACCCCCTCGGCGAGCGATTCGACCAGGTCACGCACCGCGCCGTGGTCGTGCAGGATCGCCCCGCCGGTCGGCAGCTCGACGCCGGTCGCGAGCGTGAACGGCCCGGCGACCTGGATCTTGAAGGCACCGGAGTATCCGGCCGCCTGCTCGGTGATCGTGTCGAGGTCGCGTTCCCACAGGTCGCGGGCCACCCGCAGGTCGTGCCCGGGGCGTGCGGCGACCCGCCACCGGTTGGCGTACAGCTCGATGGGCAGCTCGACGAGCAGCGCCCCGCCCCGCCCGAGCAGATCGGCCCCCGGCCCCCGGCCGGGCAGTTCGGGCAGGTGCGGAAAGTCCGGCAGCTCCCCCAGGACGACCCGCACCGCCTCGCCGACATCGGTACCCGGCAGAGACCCAACCCCGGTAGCGCTCCCGGGGTTCCACGCCCACTGATCCGTCACCTCCGTCACCTCCGTCACCGCGCTCCTCCTCGCCGATCATGGAGAAATGTGGACGGTTTGATCTCTAACGCGTACACATTTCTCCTTGATCGGCGGGGCGGGTCTCGGTGATCGTTGCAGAGCCGAGGACCACGTCGCCATCCACGTCTCGGCGGTAGGCCACCACGGCCTGGCCGGCGGCGATTCCGCGCGCCGGCTGCCGCAGCGTCGCGGTCAGCCCGGTGGCGTCGACCCGGACGTTTGCCGGCGCCGGCGCGCCGTGCGCCCGCAACTGGACCTCGCAGTCGACCCCGTCGACCGGTGGCTCCCCGACCGTCCACACTGGGCGCTGGCCGTACACGGTGGACACGTCGAGCGCCTCGGCCGGCCCGACCGCGACGGTGTTGGTCACCGGCGTGATCGACAGGACGTACCGTGGTCGCCCGTCGGCCGCCGGGTGTCGCAGATCGAGCCCGCGCCGCTGGCCGACCGTGTACGCGTACGCTCCCGCGTGCTGCCCGACCACCTCGCCGGTCGCCGCGTCGACGATGTCGCCCGGCGTCGCGCCGAGCCGGTCGGCCAGGAAGCGCCGGGTGTCCCCGTCGGCGATGAAGCAGATGTCGTGGCTGTCCGGCTTCTCCGCGACGGCCAGCCCGCGCGCCGCCGCGTCCGCTCGGACCTCCGTCTTGGTGGAGCCGCCGAGCGGGAAGATCGAGTGGTCGAGCTGTTCGCGGGTGAGCACGGCGAGCACGTACGACTGGTCCTTCGCGGCGTCGACCGAGCGGCGGAGCAGGCCGTCCGCCCCGAGCCGGGCGTGGTGGCCGGTCACCACGGCGTCGAAGCCGAGGGCCAGCGCACGGTCGAGGACAGCGGCGAACTTGATCTTCTCGTTGCAGCGCAGGCACGGGTTGGGGGTACGCCCGGCCGCGTACTCGGCGACGAAGTCGTCCACCACGTCCTCGTGGAACCGGTCGGCCAGGTCCCACACGTAGAACGGGATGCCGATCACGTCGGCGGCGCGGCGGGCGTCCCGGGCGTCCTCCAGCGTGCAGCAGCCCCGCGCACCGGACCGGTATGTCTGCGGGTTGCGGGCGAGCGCCAGGTGCACCCCGGTCACGTCGTAACCGGCGTCGACCGCCCGGGCGGCCGCGACCGCCGAGTCGACGCCACCCGACATCGCCGCGAGAACCTTCACGGGACCGAGGTTACCCGCGCGCTGCCTTGACGGCCCCGGCCCGGCGCGCCCGGTCGACGGCGGCCGGCAGGGCGGCGACCAGCGCGTCGGCGTCGGCGAGCGTGGACGTGTGGCCGAGGCTGAACCGCAGCGACGACCGCGCCCGGTCGTCGTCGGCGCCCATCGCGAGCAGTACGTGTGACGGCTGGGCCACCCCGGCCGAGCAGGCCGACCCGGTCGAGCACGCGATGCCCTGCGCGTCGAGCAGCAGGAGCAGGGCGTCGCCCTCGCAGCCGGGGAACGAGAAGTGCGCGTTGCCGGGCAGCCGGTCGACCGGATCCCCGTTGAGCACGGCGCTCGGCACCGCCCGCTGTACCCCGTCGACCAGCGCGTCGCGGATCTCGCCGATCCGGGCCGCGTATTCGGCCCGGCCCTTGACGGCTGTCTCCACCGCCGTGGCGAACGCCACGATGCCGGGCACGTCGAGCGTGCCGGACCGGACGTCACGTTCCTGGCCGCCGCCGTGCAGCAGCGGGGTGCACTCGACCTCGCGGCCGAGGACCAGGGCGCCGACGCCGATCGGGCCGCCCAGCTTGTGCCCGGTCACGGTCAGCGCGGCCGCGCCGCTGTGGGCGAAGTCGACCGGCACCTGGCTGACCGCCTGTACCGCGTCGGTGTGCAGCGGAACGCCGTGCCGGGCGCAGATCGCGGCCAGCTCGGACACCGGCTGGATGGTGCCGACCTCGTTGTTGGCCCACATCGCGGTGACGAAGGCCACCTCGTCGCCGTGCGCTTCGAGGATCTCCCCGAGCGCGTCCACCTCGACCCGGCCCAGCTCGTCGACCGGCAGCCAGCTGACCGTCGCGCCCTCGTGCCCCGCCAGCCACTCGACCGAGTCGAGCACGGCGTGGTGCTCGACGGAGCTGGCGACCACCCGGGCCCGCCTGGCGCCGGTGTCCCGCCGCGCCCAGAAGATGCCTTTCACGGCGAGGTTGTCGCTCTCGGTGCCGCCACTGGTGAAGATCACCTCGGACGGCCGGGCGCCGAGCACGGCGGCGATGCGCTCGCGCGACTCCTCCACCCGCCGCCGGGCGTGCCGGCCGGGGGCGTGCAGCGACGAGGCGTTGCCCAGCTCACGGGCGGTCGCGGCGTATGCCTCCAGCGCCTCGGGCAGCATCGGCGTGGTGGCGGCGTGATCGAGGTATGCCATCGCCCCCAGCCTATCGGCCCGCGGTGATCAGGCGCCGCAGGCGACGAGATCGGCACAACTTCCGACAAGTTGTGGCCTCAGGACGGTGCCGAGGCCACAACTCCGGGGAAGTTGTGCCGATCATGGACGACCCGGCTCAGCCCTTGCGCTTGCGAATCTCCTCGACCGCCTGCGGCACGACCTTGAACAGGTCACCGACCACCCCGAAATCGGCCAGCTCGAAGATCGGCGCCTCTTCGTCCTTGTTGACGGCGACGATGGTCTTCGAGGTCTGCATGCCGGCCCGGTGCTGGATCGCGCCGGAGATGCCGAGCGCGATGTACAGCTGCGGGGAGACCGTCTTGCCGGTCTGGCCGACCTGGAACTGGTGCGGGTAGAAGCCCGAGTCCACGGCCGCCCGGGACGCGCCCACCGCCGCGCCGAGCAGGTCGGCGATCTCCTCGACCAGCTTGAAGTTGTCGGCGTTGCCGACCCCCCGGCCGCCGGAGACCACGATCGACGCCTCGGTCAGCTCCGGGCGCGAGCCCTTCTGCTCGGCGACCCGATCGACCACGCTGGCCAGCTTGTCGGCGTCGGTCACCGACACGGTCAGGTTCTCGGTCGACGGCGATGCGGGCGCCGGGGTGGGCGTCACCGAGTTGGGCCGCAGGGTCACCAGCGGGATGCCGCGCGTGACCTTGGATTGCACGATCGTCGAGCCGGCGAATGCGACCTGGGTGGCGGTGCCGTCGGAGGAAAGTCCGACCGCGTCGGTCAGGATGCCGTTGTCCAGCTTGACCGCGAGCCGGGCGGCGATCTCCTTGCCCTCCTGGGAGGACGCCAGCAGCACCGCGGCCGGCGACACCGACCGGACCAGCGAAGCGAGCACGGTCGCCTTCGGCGCCACCAGGTAGCCGTCGACCTCTTCGCTCTCCGCCGCGTAGATCTTCTGCGCGCCGTACTCGCCGAGCTTGTCCGCCATCGCGGCGGCCGCACCGGGGCCGCCGAGCACAACCGCCGACGGCTCGCCCAGCTCGCGGGCGAGGGTCAGCAGCTCCAGGGTGACCTTCTTGACGCCGGCCTGACTGGCCTCGACGACGACGAGTACTTCAGCCATCTCTGCAAGACCTTTCAGACGAACTTCTCGGACGCCAGGAACTCGACGAGCTTCGCGCCGCCGTCACCGGAGTCGGTGATCTTGTTGCCGGCCTGCCGCGGTGGCCGCTTGCTGTGTGACACGACCTCGCTGGTGGCGCCGTCGAAGCCCACCTCGGACGCCTCGATGCCCAGGTCCGCCAATGACTTCACGTCGACCGGCTTCTTCTTGGCCGCCATGATGCCCTTGAACGACGGGTAGCGCGGCTCGTTGATCGTGTCCCACACGCTGACCACGGCCGGCGTCGAGGCGGTGACCACCTCGTAGCCTTCCTCGGTCTGCCGCTCGATCGTGAGCGTCGACCCGTCGACGGTCAGCTTCCGCGCGCCGGTCAGCGCCGCGATGCCGAGCCGCTCGGCGATCATGTGTGGCATCACCTGTACCCGACCGTCGGTCGACTCGGAGCCGCAGATGATGAGGTCGGCGCCCAGCTGACCGATCGCCGCCGCCAGCACCTTGGACGTGGCGACCGCGCAGGAGCCGTGCAGCGCGTCGTCGGTCACGTGGACGGCACCGTCGGGGCCCATCGAGAGCGCCTTGCGGATCGACTCGGTGGCACTGTCCGGACCCATGGTCAGCACGATCACCTCGCCGCCGTCGCGCTCCTGGATCTGCAGCGCCTCCTCGATGGCGTACTCGTCCATCTCGTTGATCACATTGCTGGCCGACCCGCGGTCGACGGTGTTGTCGTCAGTGCGCAGGTTGCGCTCCACACCGGAGTCCGGCACCTGCTTGACGAGTACGACGATCTTCATCGCTTTTCGACGTCCTCCTGCTTGACAGCGCTCGAAACACAGCGCGTTCGTCCCCGCCACACGTTACGGGACCGGCCAGCCCGGCCTGGGCTCGCCTCGGACTCATCAGATGTTACCTAGCGGTAGGTTTTCGCTGGCCGTGAACCGGCGTGACTCGGCTCACCGTGCTCCTGACATCAGGCAGAATGAAGCAGGGGTCAGAAATGTCTGTAGTTTCTTCGCAAATCACGCCGGCAACGCCGGACGCACCGGCCGTGCCGCGCGTTCCGCACCATCTCCGGCTTGACGATCACCGGTGTACATGTGGCCTGCCGCGCGAAGAGTGCGTGCGGCGACGGGTGCGGATGCTCTGGGGCCCATAATCCGGATGTGCTGAGCACACTGCGGGGCTGGTTCGACCCGACCGAGAACCACCAGGTCGGCGACCGGCCGGACTACCGGTACTCGCTGGCCAACGGGCGGACGTTTCTGGCCTGGTTGCGCACCGGGCTCGCGCTGATCGGCGGCGGGCTGGCGGTCGCGCAGTTCCTGTCCGGGGCGATCACCAGCGACGTGCTGGCCACCGCGCTGCTCTGCGTCGGCGGGGTGGTGGCCGTCCGGGCCGTCGACCACTGGGCCCGGGCCGAGCGGGCGATCCGGCTCGGCACCGAGCTGCCGACGTCGCGGTTTCCGGCGGTACTCGCGCTGCTCATCGCGTTCGGAGCCGGCGCGCTGGTCGCCGTGGTGCTGCTCGGGGCGGTCGGCAGATGATTCCCGACTCGCGCCCGCCCGCGCGCACCCAGTTCGCCTGGGTGCGCACCGTGCTCGCCGCGACGGTCGGCTCCCTGCTCGCCGCCCGGCTCGCGATCGGTCCCCGGCTCACCGTGCGCGGTGTGGCCGAACTCACCGTCGTGACCGCCCTGTGGCTCGCCACCGTACTGATCTGCCACCTGCGGATCAGGGCGTTGAACGGGTCGCCGCCGGCCACCGCCAGCCGGCACCCGACGCTGCTGGCCGCCGTCGTCGTCGGGTACGCGCTCGTTGGCCTACTGATCGTGGGACTGCGCCGAACCTGACCTCTGCGCGATGATGTGCGCCATGGCTCGCCTGTACATGCTGTTCGCCCTCGCCGACCTGGCGGTGCTGGTCATCGCTTTGATCGACTGTCTGGCCAGTGACGAGTACGAGATCCGCGCCCTGCCCAAGGTCGTCTGGGTCTTCATCATTCTGCTGTTCTCGCCGATCGGCGGGATCGTCTGGTTCGTGGCCGGCCGGCCACTGCACGCTGGCATCGCCGGGAGCGGAGCCGGGCGCAGGGAGGTGTGGCGGCCGGGCGCCGGGTTCCCGGAGCCGACCCGGCCGGCGCGCCAGGTCGCGCCCGACGACGATCCCGACTTCCTGCGCAACATCGCCCGTACCAACCGGGAAGACGAGGAGATGCTGCGAAGCTGGGAGGCCGACCTGCGCCGGCGCGAAGAGGAGTTGAAGCGCCGCGACACCGAAGAGTAACTAGGCGGGCTGGGACAACCGCTGCTCGACGCCCAGCAGGCCGGGCAGTTCGCCGATCGAGCCGATCACGTGGGTGGCGCCGGCCGACACCAGCGCCGGCCGGTCGCCCGCTCCGGTGAGTACGCCCGCGACCAGCCCGGCACCGGCCCGGCGACCGGCGATGACGTCCAGCGGGGTATCCCCGACGACGGCGATCCGGCGGACGTCGTCCACCCCGAGCCGCAGCGCGGAGACGAGCACCAGATCCGGGTACGGCCGGCCGCGCCCCGCCTCGGCCGGCGAGATCGACAGGTCGACGAGCCCGCGCCAGCCGATCGCGTCGATGATCGCGTCCTGGGTGCTCCGGGCGAACCCGGTCATCAGCGCCACCTTGATCCCGGCCACGCGCAGCGCCCGGATCGCCTCGGCCGCGCCCGGGATCGGCGTCACGGCGCCGTCGTCGACCAGGAGGCCGTACGCCTCCTCGAAGGTGGCGTTGGCCGCTCTGGCCCGCTCCTCGTTCCCGTCGAGCAGCAGCCGGAACACCTCGATCTTGCTCTGGCCCTGGGTCTTCCGGACGACCGCGCGCATCCGCTCGTACTCGGCGGTGCCGGGGGCCACGCCCTCGCCGGCCACTGCCACCGTGAACGCCTGGTCGACCAGGCCGTCGTCGCGGATCGTCGTACCCGCCATGTCGATGCAGGCCAACTGCCACTGAGTCACGCCGTCAAGTTGAGCACCTGCACACGGCGCAAATGTGAACGGAACGTGTCGATCACGCCAGGTTCGACGAGCGCGGGTACGCGTCCTCCGGGTCGGTCAGGATGTTCACCAGGTACGGCACGCCGGCGTCGAACGCCCGCCGCAGCGCCGGCCCGATGTCGCCCGCCTTCTCGACCGTCTCCCCCGCCCCGCCGAGCGCCCGCACCACATCGTCGTAGCGCAGTCCCGGCTGGAGATCGGCGGCGACGTCGTACCCGTACATCATCTTCATCGGGTGCTTCTCCAGCCCCCAGATGCCGTTGTTGCCGACCACGATCACGACGGGCAGGTTCTGCCGGGCCAGCGACTCGACGTCCATCAGCGAGAAGCCGGCCGCGCCGTCGCCCATCAGCACGCAGATCTGCCGGTCGGGATAGGTCAGCCGGGCGCCCATCGCGTACCCCATGCCGGTGCCGAGGCAACCGTACGGCCCCGGGTCGAGCCACGAGCCGGGCACCGCCGGCTCCAGGTACCTGCCCGCGTACGAGACGAAGTCGCCGCCGTCGCCGATGGTCACCGCGTCCCGGTCGAGCACCTTGCGCAGCTCACCGTAGATCCGGCTGGGCTTGATCGGATCGGTGTCGGCCTCCAGCGCCTCCACCGCCTTGGCCGCCGCCGCGCTCTCGGCCGTGCGCAGCGTCGCCACCCAGTCGTCGTGGCGGGCCCGGGTGCCGCTGTAGTCGGCCAGCGCGGTCAGGATCAGACGGAGATCTCCGACCGGCGCGGCCGCCGTCGCGACGTGCGACGCCCGTCCGGATTCCGCGTCGACGATGTGTACGACCTGAGCCTCGCCGAAGTCGCCGAACCCGAGCCGGAAGTCGAGCGGGGTACCGACGACGCACACCACGTCGGCGCCGGACAGCGCGACCTTCCGGGCCTTGGCGAACGCGAGTGGGTGCCCGGGCGGCAACGCGCCCCGCCCCATCCCGTTGGTGAACACCGGTACGGTCAGCGCCTCGGCGGCCTCACGCAGCGCGGCGACGGCATCGCCCGCGTACACGTCGGATCCGGCGATGATGACCGGCTTCTCGGCGGCGGCGAGCAGCGCGGCGGCCTTCCCGACCTCGGTAGGGTCCGGATCGACGACCGGGATGTTCGGGGTGCCGGGCAGTTCCACCGACGCCCGGGAGAAGATCACCTCAAGGGGCAGGTCGAGGAAGACCGGGCCGCGGTGCGCGGTCATCGCCACGGTGGCCGCCTCATGTACCCGCGCCGCGATGTCCTCGGGCGCGAAGATCGTCTCGGCGTACTTGGTGACCGGCCGGACCAGCGGCAGGTGGTCCATCTCCTGGAGGCTGCCTGAGCCCCAGCGGAACTGCGGCGCCCGGCCACCGATCACCATCACCGGCGACCCGTTGAAGTACGCGCTGGTCAGCCCGGATATGCCGTTGGTGACGCCGGGACCGGCGGTGAGGACCGCGAGGGCCGGGCGGCGCTGGAGCTTGGCCAGCGCCTCGGCGGCGAAGACGGCGGACTGCTCGTGCCGGACGTCCAGCAGGCGCACACCGGCCCGCTGCGCCGCGTCGTACAGCGGGAACACGTGCCCGCCGGAGAGCGTGACCAGCTCGGTCACCCCGAACGCGCGGAGCGCCGCGAGCGCGAGGTCTCCACCGTGGCCTTCGTACTGCTCGGTCATAACGCGAAACTTTCTCATGCTAGGTGTCCTGGCACAACTTCCGGGAAGTTGTGGCCATGGCACGGTGCTGAGGCAACAACTTCCGGGAAGTTGTGCCGATCTTGGGTCTACGGCAGCCAGCTCTCGTGCAACGTCATCTTGTACGAGATGTACCCCGCGACGAGCGGTACCGCGCACAGGAACAGGACGAGCACCAGGGTGCGGAACGCCCGGGCGGCCCCGCTCGGACGGCGCGGCGCCGGGTAGGACGGCGGTGCCGCGGGTTCCGCCTGTCGCGCCGGCGGCCGGTACGATGCCGCGCCCGGCCGGTACGCGGGCTGCGCCGGGCTCGGCGTGGGAGTGGGGGTCGGCGTCGGCGTCGGCGTCGGCGTCCGGGTCGTAGCGCGGCATGTGCCGGGTCGGAGCCGGCGGCGCCGCCGCGGCGGCCGCGCGGCCCGGTGGCTGCTGCGCGCCCGGGACCACCACGCGCCCGACCGAACGCGCCGGGGCGGCGGAACCGGCGTCCGCGCCCGCCGGCGAGACCGGGCTGATCGGGCTCGCGACCGGCGCGGCGGCGTTGCCGGCCGCCGCGGCCGGTGCCCCGGACACCGGCGAGCCCGACACCGGGACCGCCGAAACCGGCGACGCCGAAACCGGGGACGCCGCGGGCGAGACCGGACGCGCCGCGGGCGACACCGGGGACGCGAGCGGCGGCAGTACCGCCGGAGCCGCTGCCGTGGCAGGGCCCGGCGCCGGACCGGCGGCAACGGGCACCGCGGCGGCCGCGGCCAGCAGGCTCCCTTCCGCCACGACCAGCTCGGGCTGCTCGATGGCGACCGGCGCCTCGCCGAGCGCCCGGTGCAGCAGCGTCGCGACCAGCGGGATCCGGCTCGACCCGCCGACCAGGAAGACCCCGGCGACCCGGCCCTCGGCCAGCTTGGCCCAGCGCATGACGCCCTGGGTGAGCCGGACCGTCTGGTCGAGCAGCGGGCGGGCCTTCTCCTCCAGCTCCGCGCGGGTGACGTGGACGTCGAGTTCGAGCAGCGGCACGGTCACGTCGGCGGTCGGGTGGCGGGACAGCCGTTCCTTGGCGGTGCGCGCGTCGTCCCACAGCAGCCGCCTGGCCCGCCGCTCCTCGACCGTCGAGGGGCTCGCCAGCCGCCGCCACGCCTCCGCGTCACGCTCCGCGCACACCACGCCGATCAGCTCGACCATGGCGGCGTCGACGTCGAGGCCGCCGACGTCGTCCCGCCCGTCGACGGCCAGCACCTCGAACCCGCCCGAGGTACGCGCGACCACGCTCGCGTCGATCGTGCCGGCGCCGAAGTCGTATACCACCACGACCGACCCGATCGGCACCTCCCGGCCGAGGATCTGCGCGAAGTACGTGGCCGCCGCGACCGGCTCGGGCACCAGCCGGACCTGTCCGAGGCCGGCGGTGGCCGCCGCGTCGGCGAGCACCAGCCGGCGGGTGGCGCCCCAGGACGCCGGGCAGGTCAGCGTCGCCTCGACGGACGCCTGGCCGGCGGTGCGCCGCAGCTCCTCGGTGACCCGGGACAGCACCGCCGCGACCGCCTCGACCAGCGGCACCTCACGCTCGCCGAGCAGCAGCACGCTGTCGTCGATGCGGCGCTTCGGGTTGGGCTCGAACCGGCCCGGGTCCAGCCGGGCGCTGTGCACCGCGTCCCGGCCGACCACCAGCGCGCCGCCCGGCTCGGCGTACACCGCCGAAGGCAGCAGCGGGGAGCCGTCGAACAGCAGTGGCCGCGCGCGGCCGTCTGGCCAGCGCAGCACGGCCACCGTGTTCGAGGTTCCGAAGTCGACTCCGAGGTGCATGCGGCGAGTCTAAGCCGCCCGGGCACGCCCCCTCTTCGCTCTAACGGCCTTTGAACTCCGGCTTGCGCTTCGCCACGAACGCCGCCATGCCCTCGGTCCGGTCCTCGGTGGCGAACAGGCTGGCGAACAGCTGGCTCTCCCAGGCCAGGCCGGAGGCCAGATCCATGTCCAGGCCGCCGTCCACCGCCAGCTTGGCGGCGCGCAGGGCCAGGGCAGGACCTTTCGTGTACGGGGAGACCAGCGCCATCGCCGCGCCGTACACCTCGCTGGCCGGCACCACCTTGTCGACCAGCCCGATCGTCATCGCCTCGGCGGCGTCCACGAACCGGCCGGACATGCACAGATCCTTGGCGCGGGCCGGCCCCACCAGCCGGGCCAGCCGCTGGGTGCCGCCGGCGCCGGGGATGATGCCCAGGTTGATCTCGGGCTGGCCGAGCTTGGCGTCGGCCGCCGCGACCCGCCAGTCACAGGCGAGGGCCAGCTCGCAGCCGCCGCCGAGGGCGTACCCGGTGATGGCGGCGACCACCGGCTTGGGGATCCGCGCGATCGCGTCGATCGCCCGGGAGATCTCCTGAGCCCGGGGCGCCATCTCGGCGTACCCGAGGCCGGCCATCTCCTTGATGTCCGCGCCGGCCGCGAAGACCTTCTCCCCGCCGTACACGATCACCGCGCGCACCTCGTCGTCGGCTGTCGCCTGGCGCGCCGCGTCTGCCAGTTCGTCCTGGACCTGGACGTTGAGGGCGTTCATCGGTGGCCGGTCCAACCGGATGGTGCCGATGCCGTCCGCCTTCTCCAGCCGCACGAACCCACCCACGCGAGCCTCCTCACCTCGTTACGCCTGGGCGGAAGCCTATCGGTGTCGGAGAGGCGCTTGTTCGTATTGCGCGCGCGCTTTACCGTCGAAGTCTCCCGGCAGGGGGCCGCGATGACCATCTATTACCGCGACGATCTCGTACGCGTGAATTCCCGGACGTTCCAGAACGGTGACCAGGTGTACCCGCTGGCCGACCTCGACGCCGTGTGGCTGGAGTACGGGCCGTGGCAGCCGGAGCGGCTGTTCGGCGTCTTCATCCTCCGGATGCTCGTCGGGGTGGCGGGGGTGCTGCTGGTCGTGGCGGTCGTCGCCGTGCTGATCGACGTGCGCCACCCCGGCGGCGACACGGTGCCGACCTGGTTGGTGTACGGGTACCTCTTCGGCAGCCCGGTGGTGCTCGGGGTGCTGATCCGGTCCGCCGAGCGTACGCACGACAGTGGCACCCGCACGATGCTGCTCTGCGCCCAGTGCGAGGGTGAGACGATCACGTTGTACGCGACCACCAACGCGACCCGGTTCGGCCAGGTGCACCGGGCCGTGCTGCGCGCGCTGGAGCGCGAAGACCGGCTCATGTAGTCGCCTTTGATTTGCGCCGACCGCAGGTCCAGGCGCCTGCGAAGGCACAGCGGTCAATCGGCGTCGACGATCTCGTGGCCGAGCGGCATCAGCGACACCGGTACCAGCTTGATGTTGGCGATGGCCAGCGGGATGCCGATGATCGTGACCGCCTGCGCGATCGCGGTCGCGATGTGGCCGAGCGCGAGCCACCAGCCGGCCACGATGAACCAGATGACGTTGCCGACGGCGGACCCGACGCCGGCCGTCGGCTTCGGGACGAGCGTGCGCCCGAACGGCCACAGCGCGTAGTTCGCCATCCGGAACGACGCGATCCCGAATGGGATGGTCACGATCAGGACGAAACAGATCAGCCCGGCGATCGCGTACCCGAGAGCGATGAGCAGGCCACCGAAGATCAACCACAGTACGTTCAAGACAAGTCGCACACTTCGATGGTGCCCAGCCTGCGCCACCCGATGCCTCAGGTGTCCCCCTGATTCCACCCCGAAGATCGCCAAGATCGGCACAACTTCCGGGAAGTAGTGGCCTCAGCCTGGCCCTGAGGGCACTACTTCCGGGAAATTGTGGCGATCATGACGGCTAGGCCGCACGCGCCATGTAGCGCCCTTCGACGACCGTCAACGCCAGCGGCAGGCCGAACGTCTTGGACAGGTTGTCGGCGGTGAGCGTGTCGCGCAGCAGCCCCTGGGCGACCACGCCACCGTCGCGCAGCAGCAGCGCGTGGCTGAAGCCGGGCGGGATCTCCTCCACGTGGTGGGTGACCAGCACCATGGCCGGCGCGTCCGGATCGGCGGCCAGCTCGCCGAGCCGGCGGACCAGATCCTCGCGGCCGCCCAGGTCGAGCCCGGCCGCGGGCTCGTCGAGCAGCAGCAGCTCCGGGTCGGTCATCAGGGCGCGGGCGATCTGGATGCGCTTGCGCTCGCCCTCGCACAGCGTCCCGTACGGCCGATCGGCGAGGCCGGCCATGCCCAACTGGGCCAGCAGCGCGTTCGCCCGGGTCAGGTCCATCCGGTCGTACCGCTCCCGCCACCGGCCGACCACCGACCAGGACGCGGTGACCACGACGTCGCGGACCGTTTCCTCGGCCGGTATCCGATCGGCCAGCGCGGCGCTGGACAGGCCGATGCGGGTACGCAGCTCGTGCACGTCGACCCGGCCGAGCCGCTCGCCGAGCACCTGCACCGTGCCACGCGTCGGGTACAGCCGGGCCGAGGCCAGGTTGAGAAGTGTGGTCTTGCCGGCGCCGTTCGGGCCGAGGACCACCCAGCGCTCGTCCAGCTCGACCCGCCAGGTGATGTCGCGGACGAGATCGGTGTTACCACGGGTGACGGTCACCGAGTCGACCGAGACCACGACGTCCGGATCGACGTCCGGATCGACGGGCGGCTGAACGGGCACGGGCACGTTCCCCATCCAATCACGGGCTCTCACACCCACCACGCACCGCGTACTGTGTCGCCATCGCGGCGCATCGGAAGGAGGCGTGCCGTGGCGGTGGTCGAGATAGTGGGTCTGCGCAAGACGTACCGGAGGATGTTCCGCGGCCCGCAGCGCGCGGTCGACGGCTTGGACATGCTGGTCGAGCCCGGTCAGGTGCACGGCTTCCTCGGCCCCAACGGCTCCGGCAAGACGACCACGCTGCGCGCCCTGCTCGGGCTGGTGCGCGCCAACGCCGGCGAGATGCGCCTCCTCGGTGAGCCGGTGCCGCGGGCACTGCCCCGGATCGCGCCGCCGGGTGGGCGCGATCGTGGAGAGCCCGCAGTTCTTCGGCAACTTCTCCGGCCGGCGCACCCTCCGGCTGCTCGCCACGGCCGGCGGCGTCCCGCGCTCCCGGGTCGACGAGGTCCTTGAGCTGGTCGGCCTGCGCGACCGCGGCGAAAGACCGGGTCAAGGCGCTACTCGCTGGGCATGAAGCAGCGGCTCGCGGTGGCGTCCGCGCTGCTGAAGTCGCCCGAGCTGCTGATCCTGGACGAGCCGGCGAACGGCCTGGACCCGGCCGGCATCCGGGAGATGCGCGACCTCATGCGTGGCCTGGTGGCCACCGGCACCACGGTCGTGCTGTCCAGCCACATCCTGGGCGAGATCCAGCTGATCTGCGACTCGGTCACGATCATCTCGCGCGGCCGGCGGGTGGCACACGGCCCGGTCGCCGAGGTGCTGGCCAGCCAGGACAAGGGCGAATTCCGGGTACGGGTGAGCGACCACAACCGGGCGGCCGCGATCCTGGCCCAGGCTGGCGCGCCGATCCGGGTTTACGAAGACCACTTCGTGGTGTCCGACCTGGCCGACCCGGCCTGGATCACCGAGACGCTGGCGGCGCACCAGATGTGGGTGTCCGAGCTGACCCCGCTGGTCCCGGACCTGGAGAGCGTGTTCCTCCAGCTGACCGGCGCCGCGCCGGAGCAGCCGGCCGCGCCCAGCCCCGCGGCGGTGGGCTCATGAGGCTGATCCGCGTCGAGTGGAGTCGGCTGTTCGCCCGCCGGTTCACCCGCATCATGCTGGTCGTCATCCTGCTCGTCCTCGGCGCGGTGGCCGCCGGAGTGGCGGCGAACAGCCACACCATCACCCCTGCCGACCACGCCCGCGCCCGTGCCCAGATCGCCGAGCAGCAGCGGTTCTACGATCAGCTGAAGGCCGACTGCGAGGCGGCGCAGGCCCGTGGCGAGGACGTCTCCAAGCGGTTCGGGCCGAACTGCGAGCTGGGGCAGCCGCCGACCGAGGAGACCTGGTTCCTGCCGTACCAGTTCGACTTCCGGAAAGAGATGCAGACCTTCCTTCTGGTCAGCGCCGGCGTGCTGGCGCTGTTCGGGTTCGTCGTCGGTGCCTCGTTCGTGGGCGCCGAATGGACCTCGGGTGGCATGACCAACCTGCTGTTGTGGCGGCCGAGGCGGCTGGTGGTGCTGGCGGCGAAGCTGGTCACGATGCTGGTCGGCGTCACGCTGGCCGCGGTGCTCTACGTGGCGGCGTGGATCGGCGCGTTCTGGCTGATCGGGACCTACCGCGGCACGACCGGGAAGGTCACCACCGGGGTGTGGGAGTCGCTCGGCCTGACCGGCGCCCGCGCGGTCGGGCTGGGTCTCGCGGCGGCCACGGTCGGGTTCGCCATCGCCTCGCTGGGCCGGCACACCGCGACCGCGCTCGGCGTCGGGCTCGGGTACGCGCTCGTGGTCGAGATCGGCTCGCTGATCGTGTTCGGCGCGCTGGGCCTGCGCGACCCGCAGCGGTACCGGCTGTCCACCTACGTGATCGGGTGGCTGTTCAAACGGTACGAGCTGGCCAGCTCCGGGCCGGCCGACTGCACCGCCCGCGGCTGCACCGTGCACACGTACGTGGTGACGCTCGGCATGTCGTCGGCGGTGCTCGGCGCGGTGGTGGCCGTCGTGGTGCTGCTCGCGTTCGTGGCGATGCGCCGCCGCGACGTGACGTAACCCCGGGAGTCAGGCCCCGTCGACGGTCGACCCGAAAACCTCCTCGCGTACCGCGTCGAGGCCGGTCAGCAGCGCGCCGTTGAGGACCGGCTCGGACTCGACCCCGGTGCTCACCACCCGTGGCGAGATCGGCGTGATGGCCGCGACCTCGTGCTCGACCCGCTGGGCCAGCGCCGCCCCGCCGGCCAGCCCGATGTCACCGGCGAGCACGACCAGGGCCGGGTCGAGGACCACCCCGACGCCGGCGACGCCGAGTGCCAGCCGGCTCGCGATCTCGTCGAGCACCGGACCGCCCTTGGTGCCGGCGGCGATCGCGGCGCGGACCGCGTCGGCCCCGCTCGGTGCCTTGAAGCCGTGCTCGCGGGCCACCGCGCGGACCGCGTCGGCGCTGATCAGCTGCTGGAACGAGCCGGCCAGCGCGGAACCCTTGGCCCGCCGGGCCACGTCGCGCGGCACCGGCGAGCCGGGCACCGGCAGGTAGCCGATCTCCCCGGCGGCGCCGGTCGCGCCCCGGTGCAGCCTGCCGCCGATCATCACCGCGAGGCCGACGCCGCGGCCGACCCAGACGAGGACGAAGTCGGTCACCCCGACGGCCGCGCCGGTGTACGCCTCGGCGGTGGCGGCCAGGTTGACGTCGTTCTCGAAGACGACCGGCCGGTCCAGGTCGGCCCGCAGCGCGCCGAGCAGGCCGCGGTGCCACTTCGGCAGGTCCCAGGCGAACGAGATCTCGCCGGTCGACGGGTCGACCAGGCCGGGGGTGCCGAGGACCACCCGGCGGACCCGCTTCAACGGCGCGCCGGCCGCCCCGGCCGCCTCGACCACGGCGGCGTGCACGACCCGGACCGGATCATCGGTGTCCCCAATGGACACATCGACCCGACCGGAGATCTTGCCGGTGATGTCGACCGCGGCGGCCACCACGTGCTGCGGCCCGACCTCGACACCGACCACGTACGCCGTGGCCGGCACCACCGCGTACATCTGCGCGTTCGGCCCGCGCCCGCCGGCCAGCTCGCCGACCCGGGTGACCAGGCCGCGCTCCTCCAGCCGCTCCACCAGCTGGGAAGCGGTGACTTTGGACAAACCGGTCAGCTCGCCCAGCTGGGCACGGGTCAGTGGGCCCTTGGCCAGCAGCAACTCCAGGGCGGCGCGGTCGTTGAGCGCGCGCAGCAACCGCGGCGTACCGGGCATAGGGGGTGGACTCATCGATGAGGCTACCTTTAGTGTTTAGGAAAGTTAACTAATCTACTTGATCAGCCAAGAATAGAGTTAGCGTACGGGCTGGTGCCGGAGTCGGACACTCAGTAGGGGTGACCGTGCGGTACGGAGGGGGAGAATCGTGACGATTGATGCTGGCCTGCGCCGACTTGCGCTGCGTACCCTCCTCGCGTCCTTCCCCGGGCCGACCGCCCCCGACTGGGCCACCGACCTGGTCGCTGACGGCCTCGCCGGGCACGTGCTCTTCGGGTACAACGTGGTTGATCATGAACAGCTCGCCGCGCTGACCGCGCAGTTGCGCGCGGCCCGGACCGACGTCGTGATCGGCATCGACGAAGAGGGCGGCGACGTCACCCGCCTGGCACACGCGGGCGGCAGCCCCTATCCGGGCAACGCGGCGCTCGGCCGGGTCGACGACACCGACGTGACCCGCAGGGTCTACCAGGCGATCGGCGCGGAACTGGCCGGGCTCGGCATCACCGTCGACATCGCGCCGACCGTCGACGTCAACACCGCCGACGACAACCCCATCATCGGTACCCGCAGCTTCGGCGCGGATCCGATCCGGGTCGCCGCGCACTCGGCGGCCGCGGTGGTGGGGCTCCAACAGGCCGGCGTCGCCGCCTGCGCCAAGCATTTCCCCGGCCACGGCGCCACGGTCACCGACTCGCACCTCGAACTGCCCACCGTGGACGCCCCGCTCGACCTGCTGCGGGTCCGCGAGTTGCCGCCGTTCGTGGCGTCGTTCGCCGCCGGAGCCAAGGCGATCATGACCGCGCACATCCGGGTACCGGCGCTGACCGGCGATGCCCCGGCGACCTTCAGCCGGGCGGCACTCGTCGACCTGCTCCGCTGCGAGCTGGGCTTCACCGGCGTGGTGATCACCGACGCGCTGGAGATGCACGGCTCGACCGACTACGCGGGCAGCATCCCGGCCGCCGCCGTGCTGGCCCTCGCCGCCGGCTGCGACCTGCTGTGCATCGGCGCGTCCGTGGACGCGGCGCTGGTCGAGGCGTGCGCGACCGAGATCGTGACCGCGCTCGGCGATGGCCGGCTGGAGCTGAACCGGGTCGAGCAGGCGGTGGAGCGGGTGGCCTCGTTGCCCCCGTTGCCTTCGTCGGCTCCCGTTGCGGAACCGGGCATCGGGTATCCCGCCGCGCGTAACGCCATCGGGGTCGAAGGGTCGGTGGCCGGTCTGGCCGACCCGCTGATCGTCCAACTGGAGTCGGAGTCGTCGATCGCGGTCGGCCGGGTGCCGTGGGGTCTCGGGCCACACCTCAACGGCACAGAACAACTTCGGGTACCCCCGGCCGACGTCGACCCGGCCGACCTGATCGCCAAGGCCGGGGAACGGCCGGTCGTGTTCGTCGGCCGTAACCTGCACCGGCTGCCGGGCGCGCCGGCGCTGATCGAGTCGGTCGCCGCGAAGCATGCGGTCGTGGTGGTCGAGATGGGCTGGCCGTCGTCCTGGCGGCCCGCAGGGGTACGCGCGTTCGTCACCACATACGGCGCCAGCCTGGCAAACGGCCGAGCCGCCGCCGAGCGCCTAGGCCTCGCCGCGTAGCCGCCCCCCTTCCCACCGCCCCCCTTCTCGCCGATCTTGGAGAAATGTGCATGGTTTGATCTTCGAACCGTGCACATTTCTCCTTGATCGGCGAGCGTCTGCCGGAGTTGAACATGTTCAACGGAGCGGGTATCGTCCAGGCGTCAGTTGAACGTGTTCAAATGGGGGTGCTCCGATGGCAGCGAAGACCTGGATGGACCTCAGCTACCTGGCGATCAGCGTCGGCCTGACCGCGTGGGTGGCCCGCACACTGTTCCGCAACGGGCAGGTGTTCCTCGACGACGCGCTCGGCAGCGAGCGTCTCGCCCGGTCGGTCAACCACCTGCTCGTCGTCGGCTTCTACCTGCTCAACCTCGGCTACGCCACGGTCGCTATCCGGGTAGCGAACGAGGTGTCGGACCCGTCGTCGGCGATCGAGACGCTGTCGGTCAAGATCGGCCTGGTGCTGCTGGTGCTCGGCGGCGTGCACTTCGCCAACCTGTACGTGCTGAGCCGGTTCCGCCGCCGCCGGCTCCTGGAGACGGCACCGCCGCCGGTCACGCCCTCGCGGGTGCTGCCGTCATGACGGTACAAGGCCTGACCGTGCTCTACGACGAGCACTGCCCCGCCTGCCGGGCCGCCCGGCGGTGGCTCGGCCGGCGGTCGCAACTCGTCCCGCTGAGCTTCGTACCCGCCGGGTCGACGCAGGCCCGGACACTGTTCCCGGCGCTCGACCACGCGGCCACGCTCCGCGACGTCACGGTTGTCGACGACAACGGGGGCGTGTACGCGGCGGACGACGCGTGGCTGATGTGCCTGTGGGCGCTGTCCGGGTACCGGGGGCTCGCGCTGCGGCTGGCGAGCCCCCGGCTGCGCCCGCTCGCCGGCCGGGTCATCGCCGCCGCGTCGGCGCTCCGGGGTGGCGGCGGATACGGTGCTGACTGTGCCGACGCCTGCCGAATTGCCTGACGAACCGCGGGGCTCCGACGAACCGCGGGGCTCCGACGAACCGCGGGGCGAGCAGACCCGCCGCCTGATCGTCGACACCGCGGTTCGCATGTTCCAGCAGAACGGGTACGACAAGACGACGATGCGCGCGATCGCCCAGGAGGCGAGCCTGTCGGTCGGCAACGCGTACTACTACTTCCCATCCAAGGATCACCTGGTCCAGGAGATGTACCGGCGGATCCAGGACGAACACATCGCCGCCGCCGTGCCGGCCCTCACGACGAGGACCGGGTTCGCCGAGCGACTGCACGCTGTCCTGGCGGCGGCGATCGACGTGATGACGCCGTACCACGCGTTCGCCGGCAAGTTCATCAAGGTGGCGGTCGACCCCGGCTCGTCGCTGAGCCCGTTCAGCGCGGAATCGGCGCCGGCGCGGGAAGTCAGCCAGTCGCTCTACCGGCGGGTGGTGGCTGGTTCGGCCGACAAGATCGATCCCGACCTGGCCGCCGACCTGCCCGACCTGCTCTGGCTGTTGCAACTCGGGATCACCCTGTACTGGGTGCACGACCGTTCACCGGACCAGTCCAGGACAAGGCTACTGGTAGACCGAGCGGTACCACTGATCGACCGCCTGGTCAGCCTCTCCCGGCTACGCGTGATGCGCCCCGTCACCCGGGAGGCCCTGGCCCTCTACCACGCGTTGACTCCGCCGTGATCGCGGAGACTTTTCCGTGTCCCAGCACGGAAAAGTCTCCAAGATCATTGAGAGCTGTGGACGAGTTGTCCACAGCTCGACGGTGGGGGCTGCGGCGATCACCTGCCAACGTGCACCCTCCCACCGTGCTGGAGGAGACGACTGAGCGGCAATGCGGGGTGCTCACCCGTCGACAGGCGTTGGTGTGCGGGCTGACCGACGAGGTCATCGAGGCCAGACTGGCCGGCCGCTGGCAGCGCGTGTACAGCTCGGTCTACGTCGTACACAACGGCCCGCTGAGCCGAGCCAGCGCGCTGTGGGCGGCGGTGTTGCGCGCGGGCGACGACGCGGCGCTCAGCCACCACTCGGCAGCCGAGGTCGCGGGGCTGGTCGACCAGCCGACCGACCCGATCCACGTTTCGGTGCCGTCCCACCGCCGGGTGTCCGCGTTGCCGGGCATCGTCGTGCACCGGTCGAGCCGTCTGGCAGTGGCACGTCATCCGACGCGCCTGCCACCACAGACCCGGATCGAGGAGACGGTGGTCGATCTGACGCAGGTGTCGCGAACGCTGGAGCAGGCGCTCGGCTGGGTCACGAAAGCATGCGGTCGTCGGCTTACCAGGTCGGACCGGATCGTCGAGGCGATCGCCGCCCGCAAGAAGGTCCGTTGGCGCGACGAACTGCTGGCGGCCGCTGGCGACGCCGGCACCGGTTCCCACTCCCCACTGGAGTTGCGCTACCTGCGCGATGTCGAACGAGTGCACCGGTTGCCGACCGGAATCCGCCAGCACGCCGTGGCCCGACCCGGCGGTCGGCACTACGACGACGTCCGCTATGCCGAGTTCGGTGTGGTGGTGGAACTGGACGGCCGGACCACACATCCGGACGAGGCGCGCTGGCGGGACATGCGCCGCGACAACGCGTCCGTCCTCAGTGGATGCCGAACCCTGCGGTACGGCTGGGCCGATGTCGCCGGGCAGCCGTGCGAGGTGGCCGCGCAAGTCGCCAACGTGCTGCGCTCGGCCGGCTGGCGGGGGACGGCGCGGCCGTGTCGCCCGACCTGCGCCGTGATCGCGGAGACTTTTCCGTGTCCCAGCACGGAAAAGTCTCCGTGATCACGGAGACCTACACGGAGGTGGTGCGGACGAGGGTGCGGATTTGGCGCAATAGGACGGACAGGGCTGCCAGGTCGGCCCTCGACTCCTCGAACTCGCCTATCGAGTTGCGGGTGCGGGCGATCGATGACGAGTTTGCCTGTTCCCACTCCAGCGCCCGCTTCTCCGCGTCGACGCCGCTCGACGTGGCGACCAGGACCTCCTTGGTGAGCCCGGCCAGCGCCGCGTACAGGTCGTACCGCAGCGCCATACGGGCCATCGTCTGCCACCGGTCCTCCCGGGGCAGCGCCGAGATCTTCGACAGCAGCTCGTCGACCCGGAACCGCTCGGACAGCACGAAGTACACCGACGCCACCTCGTCGATCGGGGCGCCCGAGGTGTGCGCGGTCTCCACGATGTCCAGCAACCCGAACGCGTACATGAGCCGCGTGGCCAGGTCGGCGACGTCCATCGGAAGGCCGAGCTTGCACAGCGTGCCGCAGTTCTCGCCCAGCGCCTCCCGTTCCCGGCCGCGGAAGAGCTTGTTCAGCTTGGGCAGCAGGCCGGCCACGCCGGGCTGGAAGCGCGCGATCTCGCCGGGCACGTCGAGCGGCGACCGCCGGTTGGACACGAACCAGCGCACCGCTCGGTCGAGCAGCCGGCGGCCCTCCAGGTACACGGCGGTCTGCGCGTCGACCGGCACCTTGTTGTCCAGCGCCTCGACCATCCGCCACAGGTCGCGCAGGCCGAACACCTCGCGCACCACCACGTACGCCCGGAGCACGTCGGCCGCGCTTGAGCCGGTCTCCTCCATCGCGCGGAAGAAGAACGAGGTGCCGCCCCGGTTGACCGCCTCGTTGACCAGCAGGGTCGCCACGATCTCGCGGCGCAGCGGGTGGTCGGCCATCTGGTCCGCGTACCGCTCCCGCAGCGGCGTCGGGAAGTAGTTGACCAGCACGTCGTCGGTCCAGCTCTCGTCCGGCACGGTCGAGTCGCGCAGCTCGTGTTCGAGGGCGATCTTCACGTACGCGAGAAGCACCGCGAATTCCGGCGTGGTGAGCCCGACCAGGTTCTCCGCCCGGAGGTCCATCTCGTCGTCGTTCGGCATGCCCTCCAGCGCGCGGTCCAGCTCGCCGCGGTGCTCCAGCTCGGAGATCAGCCGGCGGTGTACCGGCAGCAGCGAGTGGCTCTGGGCGCGGGCGTTGCCGAGCGCGACAGCCTGGTCGTAGTTGTCGCGCAGGACCAGCTCGCCGACCTCGTCGGTCATCTCGGCGAGCAGGTCGTTGCGCTGTTCCTCGCCGAGGTCGACGTCGCCCAGCAGGATCTTGATGTTGACCTCGTGGTCGGAGCAGTCCACCCCGGCGGAGTTGTCGATGAAGTCGGTGTAGATGCTACCCGCCGCGCAGCGCGAACTCGATCCGGCCGCGCTGGGTGAGGCCGAGGTTGCCGCCCTCGCCGACGACCCGGCACCGCAGGTCGCGGCCGTTGATCCGGACCGCGTCGTTGGACTTGTCCCCGACCTCGGCGTTGGTCTCGGTGCGCGCCTTGACGTACGTGCCGATGCCGCCGTTCCACAGCAGGTCGACCGCGGCCTTGAGGATGGCGCGCATCAGCTCGTCCGGCGACAGCTTGCGTACCCCGTCGTCGAGGCCCAGCGCGATCCGCATCTGCGGCGAGATCGGGATCGACTTGGCGGTACGCGGCCAGACCCCGCCGCCGGCCGAGATCAGCGCGGTGTCGTAGTCCGCCCACGACGAGCGGGGCAGGTCGAACAGCCGCTTGCGCTCGGCGTACGAGGAGGCCGCGTCGGGCGTCGGGTCGACGAAGATGTGCCGGTGGTCGAACGCGGCCACCAGCCGGGTGTGCTCGGACAGCAGCATCCCGTTGCCGAACACGTCGCCGGACATGTCGCCGACGCCGACCACGTGAAGTCCTCGTTCTGGATGTCGCGCCCCAGCTCCCGGAAGTGCCGCTTGACCGACTCCCAGGCGCCGCGGGCGGTGATGCCCATCTTCTTGTGGTCGTAGCCGGCCGACCCGCCGGAGGCGAACGCGTCGCCCAGCCAGAACCCGTACGACGTTGAGATCTCGTTGGCGATGTCGGAGAAGGTGGCGGTGCCCTTGTCGGCCGCCACCACCAGGTACGGGTCGTCGCCGTCGTGACGGACCACGTCGCGGGGCGGCACGACCTTGCCGCCGGCGATGTTGTCGGTGACGTCCAGCAGCGCGGAGATGAACTGCTTGTAGCAGGCAACCCCCTCGGCCTGTACGCCTCGCGGTCGCCGGTGGCGCTCCCTGCTTGAGCACGAAGCCGCCCTTGGCGCCGACCGGCACGATCACCGCGTTCTTCACCATCTGCGCCTTGACCAGGCCCAGCACCTCGGTGCGGAAGTCCTCCCGCCGGTCCGACCAGCGCAACCCGCCGCGGGCCACGGCGCCGAAACGCAGGTGCACACCTTCGAAGCGGGGCGAGTACACGAAGATCTCGAACCTGGGCCGCGGCGCGGGCAGGTCCGGGACGAGCTGCGGGTCGAGCTTGAACGCGACGTAGGACTTCGGCCGGCCCTCGTCACCGCGCTGGTAGAAGCTGGTGCGCAGGGTGGCCTCGATCAGGGTCAGGTAGGACCGCAGGATCCGGTCCTGGTCGAGGCTGGCCACCGCGTCGAGCTGCCCCGCCAGCGCCTCAGTGAGCTGCTCGGCCTGCGCGGCCCGCTTCACGTCGGACAGCTGCAACCGCGGGTCGAACCGGGTCTCGAACAGCGCCACCAGCAGCGCCGCGATTCCGGGGTACTCGAGGAAGGTGCGCTCCATGTACTCCTGGGAGAAGACCGTGCCGGCTTGGCGCAGATATTTCGCGTACGCCCGCAGCACCACCACCTGGCGCCAGGTGAGCCCGGCGCGCAGCACCAGCTCGTTGAACCCGTCCACCTCGGCCTCGCCCCGCCACACGGCGGAGAACGCGTTCTCCATGTGCGGGCGCACCTCGGCCAGCTCCCGCGCGTCCGGCGGCAGTTGCAGCCCGAAGTCGTACAGGTAGATGGTCGCGTCGATGCGGTGCACCTCGTACGGCCGCTCGTCGACCACGCGTACCCCGAGCGAGTGCAGCACCGGCAGCACCGCCGACAGCATCATCGGCTCGCCGTACCGGAAGACCTTGAACCGGACGTCACGGTCGTCGCGTGCGACGCCGGTACAGGTGCATGGCCAGCTGGCCCGGCTCCTCCAGCAGCTCCAGCTTGGCCAGGTCCTTGATCGCCTCGTACGGGGTGTGCTCGTCCTTGTAGGCCTCGGTCAGCGCGTCGGCGTACCGCGCGTGCAGGTGCCGGGCCTGCTCGTCGCCGAGCTTGTGCTCCAGCACCAGCCGGAAGTCGTCGTCCCACAGCCGGGTCGCGTCGGCGAGCAGCTCGGCCAGCGACTCCACGTCGACGTTGCCGGGCGGGTTGGTCGGGTCGGTACGCACGATGAAGTGCACCCGGGCCAGCATCGACTCGGTGACCCGGGTGGTGTAGTCCACCCCGATGCCGTTCAGCTCGCGCAGCAGGATCTCCTGCATGCGCAGCCGGTTCTGGGTGGTGAACCGGTCCCGGGGCAGGTAGACCAGGCAGGAGATGAACCGCCCGTACGCGTCGCGGCGCAGGAACAGCCGCAGCTGCCGGCGGCCGGCCATCCGCAGCACGCCCATCACCGCGCGGTACAGCTCGTCGGTGCCGATCTGGAACAGCTCGTCGCGCGGGTAGGTCTCCAGGATCTCGCATCAGGTCCTTGCCGGAGTGGCTGCGCGGGCACAGCCCGGAGCGCTGCAGCACCTCGGTGACCTTGCGCCGGACCACCGGCAGCTCGCGCACGCTGGTGCGGTAGGCCGCGGCGGAGAACAGGCCGAGGAACCGCCGCTCGCCGACGACCTTGCCGTCGTCGTCGAAGATCTTGAAGCCGATGTAGTCGAGGTACGCCGAGCGGTGCACGGTGGCCCGCGAGTTGGCCTTCGTGATGATCAGCAGGCGCTTCTCCAGCACCTTCTCGTACGCCTCGGGCGTCATCGAGGACAGCGCCCGGGGCGGCGGTCCGGTCGGAGCGCAGGATGCCCAGGCCGGTGCCGAGGACCGCGTCCAGCACCTTCTCCCCCTCGGCCCCTCGTCGAGCCGGTACTCCCGGTAGCCGAGGAAGGTGAAGTGGTCGTCGACCAGCCAGCGCAGCAGCTCCACCGAGTCGGTGATGTCCTTCTCCGGCACCGGCAGCTGGGCCGCGCGGCCAGCTCGTCGGCCAGCGCGAGCGCCTGCAGGCGCATCTTCGGCCAGTCCTCGACCGCCTCGCGCACGTCGGTGAGCACCCGCGCAGCTCGCGGCGCGAGGTCCTCGAGCATCGGCTCATCGCGGACCCGGTCGATCTCGACGCGCATCCAGCTCTCGACCATGTCGCCCGGCGATCGCGTCGTCCGGCTCCACGTCCGGGCGGACCTCGCCGCAGCGCGCCCAGCGGCTCGCGGCGGACCACGACCAGCGGGTGGACCAGCAGGTGGACGTCGAGGTTTGCGGGCGGACAGCGCCGCGGTGACCGAGTCGACCAGGAACGGCATGTCGTCGGTGACGATCTCGATCGACGGTGTGCTCGGCCTCCGCGTCGGCCGGGGTGATGCGCAGCTTCAGCTCGCCGGACAGCCGCTGCGCGGCCAGCTCCCGGTGCGCGCGGTCGCGGTCGTCGAGCATCTCCTCGGCGGTGACGCCCGACCAGCTCCTCGTCGGGCGCGAACCGCCAGTACCGCGCGACGAGGGTGGCCGCGTCGTGGTCGTCGCCGGCCAGCGTGACCGCCTGGGCGACCAGCCGCTCCGCGTTGGGTACCGGCTCGTCGAGTTCGGTGTCTTCGGAGCCGGCGTCGTCGTAGCGCTGGGTCGGCTGGGTGGGCGACACGGCCAGGTCAACGCCCTGGGCCGGAGCGGTCGCGCCCCGCGAACCGGACAAATTATCGACATCCGCCGCAGCGCGCTGTTCCATGTGCACTCCCCTCGCCCCACCACGCTGTGGGTAACGTCTCCGCTCAGCCTAAGACGTGCTTCGGCCGTACCCCATTCGCCGGACGTTCGATCCCACCGGGAAAGAGACGGGTGTGACCGATCAGACAACGTCCGGTCCCGTCTCTGTTCCTAGCCTTATCCGCCCGAACCCGGCACAGGCGATCTTTGCCCCGAAAGCAACCGTGCACCGGACATCTATCGTGGCGCGGGGATATCCATGGAGAGGACACGAAGATGCGGGGCACGAGACGGTGGGTGGTCGGTCTACTGGGCCTGTCATTGGTTGCCGGCGGCCTGACCGCCTGCTCGTCCACACCGCCCGACGCCACGCTGCGGACGTTCGCCAGCGGGCTGGCCAGCGCCAACTTCGGCGGAGTCGACGTGCAGACCAGCGCCGGTCAGCCGGTCACCAAGGACATGCTCACCAAGCTGGAGGGCGATCTGGCCGGCGTCAAGCCGACGATCAAGGTGGGCAAGGCGAAGGTCAAGGACGACTCCGCGCAGGCCCCGCTCACCTACTCGTGGCCGGTCGGCAACGGCGTGACCTGGCAGTACAAGAGCACCGTCACGGCGAAGAAGACCAAGGACGACAAGTGGCAGGTGTACTTCGACCCGGCCACCCTGCACCCCGACCTCACCGCCACCGACAAGATCGAGGTCAAGCATGTCGCCGCGGACCGGGGCAACATCCTCGACGGAGCGGGCGCGCCACTGACGACGAAGCAGCGGATCATCACGATCCGGATACAACCTAACGAGGTCAACGACCCCGACGGCACCGTCCGGGTGCTCGACGGCGCGTTCAAGTCGATCAAGGCCGACATCGGCGACATCGACGTGGGTGACCTGGCGGCGAAGATCAAGACCGGTGGCACCGCCCCGATCGACGTCATTTCGCTGCGCGAATCCGCGTACAACAAGATCCGCAGCACCATCCACGAGCTCGCCGGGCTCTACTTCCCGGACAGCTACCGGCAGCTCACGCTCACCCCGACCTTCGGGAAAGCGCTGATTGGCCGTGTCGGCGACGTGACCGAGGAGGTCATGAAGCAGAACCCGGGCAAGTACCAGATCGGCGACCAGGTCGGGCTCGGCGGGCTACAACAGCAGTTCGAGGGCGTACTCGGCGGCTCCCCCGGCGTCGCCGTCGTGATCCCGGGCAAGGATCCGAGCGCCGACAAGGTGCTGTTCCACACCGACCCCAAGCCGGGCGGGACCATCAAGACCACGCTCGACCAGCGGACCCAGAAGGCCGCCGAAGACGCGCTCAGCGCCCAGCCGAAGCGCTCGGCCATCGTCGCGATCCGGATCAGCGACGGATCGGTACTCGCGGTCGCCAACGGCCCCGGCGGCGGCGATCTCGACCTGGCCCTCACCGCGCAGGTCGCCCCCGGTTCCACCTTCAAAACCATCACTGCTTTGGGGGTACTGGAGAATGGCTCGGCCACGGCCAGCACGGTGGTCTCGTGCCCGTCCGAGTACACCGCCCCCGGCGGCACGCCGATCCACAACGCGCACGACCTGACCGCCGCCCTCGGCGCCAATGCCCAGCTGCACCAGGACTTCGCGCAGTCCTGCAACACCGCGTTCGCGCAGCTCGGCGCCAAGCTCGGCGCGGACGGGCTGGCCGCCACCGCGAAGACCGTCGGGATCGGGGTCCCGTGGGACCTCGGTACCCCGGCGTTCAGCGGCAGCGTCGCCACCGGCGCCGACCCGGCCGAGCAGGCGGCGGCCGCCTTCGGCCAGGGCAAGACGCTGGTGTCGCCGGTGGCGCTGGCCGGTGCCGCGGCGGCGGTCGCGCGTGGCCAGTGGCAGCAGCCCAAGCTGATCACCGACCCGGCGCCCACTCACCCGGCCGCGGCCGGTCCCCAGCTCAAGCCGGACTCGCTGGCCGCACTGAAGCAGATGATGCGCGAGGTGGTCACCGACGGTACCGCCAAGTCGATCAAGAACACGCCGGGCGACCCGATCTACGGCAAGACCGGTACGGCGGAGTACGACAACAACGACCCGAACAAGACCCACTCCTGGTTCATGGGGTACCGGGGTGACCTGGCGTTCGCCGTGTTCGTCGAGGACGGTGGACTGAGCACCGACGCGGCTGTGCCGATCGCCGGCAAGTTCTGCACCGCCCTGAAGTGACCCCAAGATCGGCACAATTTCCCGGAAGTTGTTGCCTCAGCATGGCTCTGAGGGCACAACTTCCGGGAAGTTGTGCCGGATCTTGATCAAGCGGTCTCGGCGGGGGGTGTCGCGGGGGCCACGGACGGGTCCACGGGACTCCGGGCGGCGGGGACCTGCCCGGTGCCCGCCGCGCGTACCTGCTCCGCCAGGCCGGCGAACGGCTGCGGCGCGTCGCTGGTTTCCCCGCTGTCCCGCTCCGCCTTGGCCGGCGTGGTCTCGGCCGGGCTTTCCCGCCGCCGCAACGGCACCCCGCCCGAGCGTCGCTTCGACAGCGCCAGCCGGTCGGCGTCGACCATGTCGGAGAAGTTGAGCCGGTCAAGGGCGGACCGCCCGCGCGACATCGGGGCCCGCCCGCCGTGCGACCGCCGCTCGTTCTGGTCCCGCTGTTCACCGTCGTCGGCCCGGCTGCCCGGCTTGGTCCGCTTCGCGGCGCGGTACCGCTCCCCGGCGCGCTCGGCCTCGTCCACGGCGGCAGGCTCATCCACGGCGGCGGCCACGTCCACGGCGTCCACGGCGTCCACGGCGTCCACGGCGTCCACGGCGTCCACGGCGTCCACGGCAGCCTCCACGGCTCCCGCGACCCCGGCAGCCTCCGCCGCGTCCCAGGTCTCCTCAGGCGCCGAAGCCCGCGCCGAAGCAGGCACCGAAGCAGGCTCCGGAGCCAGAGCCGGCTCCGACACGGGCTCCGGGGAGTCCCCTGTGGCCGGCTGGCCGGGCACCCGCGACAGCGGCACCTCGAACGACGGCGGCACCTCGAACGACGGCGGCACCTCGAAGGACGGCGGCACCTCGAAGGACGGCGGCGACGCGTCCGACCCGGCCTTCCCGGAGGCCAGCGCCGCCCAATCGAGCGGCACGACACCACCGGCCGGCGCCAGCCCGGCCACCAGTGTCTCGACGATCTCGGCCGCGTACGCGCCGTTCGGGTCGTAGTCCGGGTCGAAGACGGTGATCTCGACGCCGAGGCAGTGCGGCGTGTCCACCAGCCCGGCGAGCAGCAGCTCCAGCTCGGGGAACGCGATGCCGCCCGGATCCGGCGCGTCGACCGCCGGCATCACGGCCGGGTCGAGCACGTCGACGTCGATGTGCACCCAGTAGCCGGCGCAGTCGGCCAGCTAGCTCCCGCGCCCACTGGGCGGTCCGGGCCGCGCCCTCGGCGCGCAACTGCGGCACCGGCCGGGTGCGCGATGCCGGCGGCCTGCAGGTCGAGCCGGTACTCGTCCTGGGCGCGGATGCCGAGCACCACCACGTCGATGTCCCGGAAGTACGGCCGGCGGCCCTCGATCGCGGCCAGGTCGGCCTGGCCGCGGCCGGTGACCAGCGCCAGGTCCTCGCCGGCGGCGGCGCCCACGTACGACGCGTTGCCGGGATGCCGGAAGTCGGAGTGCCCGTCGACGAAGACCAGCCCGATCCGGCCGCCGACGCCTCGCCCAGCCGGTGCATCGCCAGCGCCGAGCCGAGCAGGACCGAGCAGTCGCCGCCGAGCACCACCGGGAACTCCCCGGCGTCGATGATCGCGCCGATCCGGTCGGCCAGACGCCAGCGAGTACCCGGCGATCTGCGTCGGCGTGGCAGACGCCGTCGCCGGGCCGCCAGTCGCCCGGGTCGTACCGGGGCGGGGTCAGGCAGCCGGCGTCGCGCGCGCCCAGCCGGGCGAGCAGCCCGTGGTCGCGCAGCGCGCCGGGCGCCTTGGCGCAGCCCGGCACCGAGGTCGCGGTCGGTGGGCGCAGGCCGAGGTTGGACGGCGCGTCCAGGACGGCGATCCGGCGCATCGGCGCCGTCCTCGTGCCCGGGCTAGCAACCAGCGTCGTCTCAGAACAGCGCGCTGGCCAGGGCCGCGGCCGGCGACCGCCGGGATCGTCCGGGCCGGCCATGGTGAACAGCGAGACCAGATGCTGGCGGACCCGCTCCCGGTCGTCGCCGTCGCCCGGCGCACCAGGCCGACCAGCCGCTGGTACGCCTGCTCGGCCTGCCCGCTGAGCACCTCGATGTCGGCGGCCAGCAGTCTGCGCGTCGACGTCGTCCGGGTTGGCCTCGCGCGGCGGCGAGCGCCGCCTGCGGGTCGACGCCGGCGACCCGGCGGGCCAGCGCCGACCTGGGCGAGGCCCGCCTCGGCGGCCGCGTCGGCCGGCGCCTCGGCCAGGATCTTCCGGTACGCCTGCTCGGCGGCGTCCAGGTCGCCACCGATCAGCGCGTCGTCAGCCGCATCGAGGCGCGGGTCCTCCGGCGCGGCGACCGTCGACGCCGCCGGCCTTGAGGACCGCGTCGATCCACTGCCGGAGCTGGGCTCTCCGGCACCACGCCGGAGAACGCGTCGACCGGCTGGCCGCCGACCACCGCGTAGACCATCGGGATGCCCTGCACCCGGAACATCTGGGCGAGCCGGGGATTGGCGTCGACGTCGACCTTGGCGAGCACCCAGGCGCCGCCGCCCTCGGCGGCCAGCTGCTCCAGCACCGGCGAGAGCTGCTTGCAGGGCTCGCACCACTCGGCCCAGAAGTCGATCACGACCGGCGTGGTCAGCGACCGCTCCAGCACCTCGGACTGGAAGGTCGCCTCGGTCACGTCGATGACCGCGACGCGCCACCGGCCGGCGGCCGGCCGGCGGCGCCGGCGCCGCTGGCGGGCCGGCCGGAGGACCGGCCGGGGCGGGCCGGTGGCCGGAGCGGCGCTGCGCAGCGCGCCGAGGTCGACCGCGCCGCGGGTGAAGATCGACGGGTGATCCGTGGGTCGCTCATGGTTGTCTAGTCTCGCACGCGCGGCGCGAAGCTCGACCAACCGCGTCGCGGCGGAGTCACTGCACGGTCGTCTACGCCTCGGCACGCGCAGGCGCGCCAGCCGTTCAGCGCCGGACGCGGTACCGGCGCGCTCGCGCCGACCGCGGTCAGAAGCGGGCCGGCTCGCGGTACACGCCCCACTCGGCGCGCAGCGCGTCGCAGATCTCGCCGAGCGTCGCCTCGGCCCGCGACCGCGTCCAGCATCGCCGGGATCATGTTCTCCCCGGTCCGGGCGACCTCGACCAGCCGGCTCGAGCGGCGCGCCGGACCGCGGCGTCGTCCGCGGCCGGCTTGCGCTCGGCCAGCACCCGCAGCTGCTCGAGCTCGACCTCGTGCGAGATCCGCAGGATCTCCAGCTCGCCGGCGACCGTGCCGGTGTGGCAGTTGACGCCGACGATCCGCTTGTCGCCCTTCTCCAGCGCCTGCTGGTAGCGAACGCGCCGCTCGGCGATCTGGCCGGTGAACCAGCCGTCCTCGATGCCGCGCAGGATGCCGGAGGTCATCGGCCGATCGGGTGCGGCCCTCGCCCAGCTCCCGGATCCGGGCGAAGATCTCCTCGGCCTCGGCCTCGATCCGGTCGGTGAGCGCCTCGACGTACCAGGAGCCGCCGAGCGGGTCGGCCACGTTGGCGACGCCGGTCTCCTCCATCAGCACCTGCTGGGTGCGCAGCGCGATCTCGGCGGACTCGTCGGTGGGCAGCGCGAGGGTCTCGTCGAGCGCGTTGGTGTGCAGCGAGTTGGTGCCGCCGAGCACGGCGGCGAGCGCCTCGACGGCGGTCCGCACGACGTTGTTGAACGGCTGCTGCGCGGTCAGCGACACCCCGGCGGTCTGGGTGTGGAAGCGCAGCCACTGCGCCTTCTCGCTGGTGGCGCCGTAGACGTCGCGCAGCCAGCGGGCCCAGATCCGGCGGGCGGCCCGGAACTTGGCGATCTCCTCGAAGAAGTCGAGGTGCGCGTCGAAGAAGAAGCGACAGCCCGGGCGCGAAGACGTTGACGTCCAGGCCGCGGCGACAGGCCCAGCTCGACGTACCCGAAGCCGTCGGCGAGGGTGTACGCCAGCTCCTGCGCGGCGGTCGAGCCGGCCTCGCGGATGTGGTAGCCGGAGACCGACAGCGGCTTGTAGCGCGGGATCTCGCGCGCGCAGTACTCCATCAGGTCGCCGATCAGGCGCAGGTGCGGCTCGGGCTCGAAGAGCCACTCCTTCTGCGCGATGTACTCCTTGAAGATGTCGGTCTGCAGGGTGCCGTCCAGCTTGGACAGGTCGGCGCCCTGCCGCTCGGCGGCGACCAGGTACATGCAGAAGACCGGCACGGCCGGGCCGGAGATCGTCATCGAGGTGGTGACCCGGCCACGGTCGATGCCGTCGAACAGCACCTCCATGTCGGCGGCCGAGTCGATGGCGACGCCGCAGTGGCCGACCTCGCCGAGCGCCTGCGGGTCGTCGGAGTCGCGGCCCATCAGGGTCGGCATGTCGAAGGCGACGGACAGCCCGCCGCCGCCGGCGCCGAGGATCATCTTGTAGCGCTCGTTGGTCTGCTGGGCGTTGCCGAACCCGGCGAACTGCCGGATCGTCCAGGTCCGCCCGCGGTAGCCGGTCGGAGTACAGCCCCCGGGTGTACGGGTACTCGCCCGGCCAGCCGATCCGCTCGAACCCGGGACGTCGGCGCCGTGGCGGTGGCCCGTAGACCGGCTCGACGGGGTCCCCGACAGCGTGGTGAAGTCGGCGTCCCGCTTGCGCGCGGCGTCGTACCGGCCCTGCCAGCGTTCCCGGCCGGCGGCGATCTCGTGGGCGTCCATGCTGCCATGGTAGGCGGTCACCTGAACGATCGCTAAGGTAACCGGCCAATGTGACAGTCGCCTCGTCGATCTAGGATGAATGGTGGCCCAAATCGGGCGACTCGGGCACCATTCGTCCTAGATCGGCGGGGTTGTCGGGGACGTGGACGTCGTCGACCACGATGTCGACCGCGGTCACCTCGAGGTTGAGCAGCTTCTCCACCGCTGCGATGACGTTGGCCCGGACCTTCTCGGTCACCGAGTACACGACGAAGCCGTACTCGATCACGAGGGTGACCTTGACGGCCGCCTTACCGCCGTCGAGGCGTACCGAAATGCCCTGGTCGTTGTCTTTCTGGCCGAGGCCGATCCGCTCCTTGACCGCGCTGAACACGCGGGACACGTCGCCACCCAGGTCGAAGACGCCGGGCACCTCGCGCGCGGCGATGCCGGCGATCTTCTCCACCACCTCGTTGGCGATGATCGTGGTCCCCCGCTCGGCGGACAGCTCGGCGTTGTTGCGCAGCCGGTCCACCATCTGGGCGGTGACCCGGCCAGACGCGGCGGCGGCCCGCTCGGCCGCGTCGCCGAGCCGGTCAGCGGCGTCCCCGGCGAACTCCGACAACCGGTCGGGCGCCTGGTGTGCTGGCCCGGGATGGGTGGGACCGGGCTGCGCAGGCGGCGGCTGGACCGGCAGCAACCCAGTCGGCGGCTGGCGGTTGGGCTCGGTCATGTCAAATCTCCCCCGCTCCGGGCGGACAGTTCGGCCTCGGCGAGCCTACCCAGGTATCGACGCCCGTGGCAGCCGGACGAACGCGCCGAGGAGAGGGGCTACGCGCGGACGACCTGGGCGCGGCCGTCCAGGAGGTGTAGCTCGGCGTCGCAGGTTGCTGCCGCGTCTGGGTCGTGGGTGGCGAATACCACCACCGCGCCGCGCTGCGCCTCGGCCCTCAGCAGGTCGAGGACCCGCTGGCGGTTGGCCGCGTCCAGCTCGCTGGTGACCTCGTCGGCGAGCACGATCTCGCCCCGCATCGCCAGCCCGCGCGCGACGGCGGTGCGCTGCTGCTGGCCGCCGGACAGCTCCTCGACGAGCTGGTCGCCCTGCCCGGACAGGCCGAGCAGGTCCAGCGCGTCGGCGGTGATCCGCCGGGCATCGGCCGCACCCGCACCGGCGGCGATGAGTGCGACCTGGATGTTCTCCTGCGCGGTCAGGATCGCGGCGAGCCCGTTGTCCTGCGGGATGAGCACCACCCGGGCGTCCCGGCCGCGCAGCGGAGCACCGCCGATGGCGACCGTGCCGCCCCGGGGGCGCAGCAACCCCGCCATCGCCCACAGCAGCGTGGTCTTGCCGGCGCCGGACGGCCCGGTCACGGCCAGCATCTGGCCCGGCTCCACGACCACCGAGACGTCGCGGAGCACCGCCAGGTCGGGCGGGTACCCGAGGGTCACGTCATCGACCGTGAGCATCCGGATTCTCCACTGCTGACTCGCTGGCTGGGATGAGCAGTACCGTGCCGTCGGGTTGGGCCTCCACGCCGAGCAGGGTGCCGGGCGGGAGAAGGCGCAGCACGTCGGTCGGCAGGTGTACCGTGCCGTCCCGGCCGACCACGGCGTAGTCCTCGCCGCGCCGGCCCTCGGCACCGACCCGGCCATCGCGGATCGTCACCGTGCGGGACATCGACCGGCTCACGTCCGGGTCGTGGGTCACCAGCACGACGGTGGTGCCGGACCGGTTCACCGCGTCCAGCGCGGTGAGCACCTCGTCGCGGGCGCGGCTGTCGAGCTGGCTCGTCGGCTCGTCCGCCAGCAGCAGGCCGGGCCGGGTCGCGAGCGCCACCGCCAGTGCGAGGCGTTGCCGCTCCCCGGGCGACAGCCGCTGCGGGCGCAGCCGGTGCCGCCCCCGGTTGGTGAGCCCGACCAGGGCGAGGACCTCGCGGGCGGCGGGCAGCCGGCGGCGCCGGTCGGCGGGTACCCCGCGCTGCGCGAACGCGACGTTCTGCTCGGCGCTCAGGTACGGGAGCAGGTTGCGACCCGCGCCCTGCAACGCGACCCCGACCGCGGTGGACCGCATGAGCTGAAGCTCGGCGTCGTCGGCGCGGACCAGATCGTGCCCGCCCACGTGCAGCCGGCCGGCCGATGGGCGGAGCAGCCCGGCCAGCAGCGACAGCAGCGTCGACTTGCCGGCGCCGGACGGGCCGAGCAGCGCGACCGACTCGCCGGCCGCGATGTCCAGGTCGACGCCGGCCAGGGCCACCACGTCGTACCCGTCGAGCCGGTAGATGTACACCACACCGCGACAGGTGACGGCGAGGCCGGTGGTCGAGTCGACCTGGGTGGGCGCCGGGACGGGTTGCCACTGCGCCGCGACCGGCACGACCGGCGCCTGCGGCTCGGCCCGGGAGTCCACGTCGAACCAGCTCACCGCACACCGTCCCGCAGCCGGTCGGTGGTGGCCCGGCGGAGCATCCGCAGCACCAGTACCACCGCGAACGCGAAGCCCAGCAGCGTCACCGCCAGCGCCACCGGCAGCGCACCCAACCCGGGTCGATAACTCAACGAGTCGGAGGTCGACCCGACCGTCACCAGCGGTACGCCGGGCAGCATCACCACCGCCCCCGCGGCGCCGGCCAGGAACCCGACCAGCAGCGGCGCCCCCAGCAGGAGCCGGTACTCCCGGAGCACCGCGCGCCGCAAGACCGACGGGCGGACGCCGCTCACCCGCAGGGCGGCCATCTCGTACAGCCGGCCCTGCACCCCGATGTACGCGGTCAGCAGCACCACGCCGACCGCGAGCAGGATCGCCGCCGCGCCGGCCAGCAGGTACAGCCACAGCCCGAGGGCCGGCGCGCGGCGGCTGAGCTGGTCGAGGTACCCGGTCATGCTCTCGCTGCGCAGCACCTGCACACCGGCGGCGCCGAGCTGGGTGGCGAGGTCGTCGGGCGCGCGCGGACCGGCCCACACCTCGTACCGGAGGGTGTCGTTGTCGGCGAGGCTGGAGTCCCGCTCGGCGACGCGTACCCCGGCGTCGAGATCGAACAGCAGGCCGTGGGTGCCGGCCCGGGGCAGCACCGGGCTGCGCTCCGCGACCTGGAAGGCCAGCGGCTGATCGGCCAGGCCGGGGAACTTGAACTGGGACGCGCGCACGTCGTCGGCCGGCGCCGACCCGGCGAGCACCGCCGGCAGCACGTCCGGCGCGTCCACGTACTCGATGAGCAGGTCGCTCGGCTCGGTCGAGGACACGTCGACGCCGAGCGCGGGCCCCGCCTGTACCGTCGCCTGGACCTGCGGCGGGCGCTGGACGATCCGCCACCGCCCCGGCACCTCGAAGCCCGCCGGCAGGTCGGTGGGACCGGCGTGGATGCCGCGCACCGACATGGTGACCGTCAACGGGTCGGACCCCGGGCCGCCGCGAGCCAGCGTGAGGCCGGTCAGCCGGCAGCCGGCGCCGCACCCGGCCGGCAGCGGGCCACGGTACTCGTGCGGCCCCTTCAGCAGCACGCCGAGCGGCACCGCCCGGGCCGGCTCGCCCGGCACGGCCACCACGGCGGACAGCCGGACCGGCAGCTTGGGCGGCAGCGTGTCGACCACCGCCGTGACGGCGATCTCGCCGGACACCGCCAGCGGCGCGGCGACCGCCGGGCGAAGCTCCCTGGCCAGCCGGGTCATCGTCGCCCGGTCGTGGCCGCGCCACACCGCGACGTCGGCCAGGTGCGTCGACTGCACGCCGAGCAACTCGACCGCGCCGTCGCCGTACCGCTGGGTGCTGCGCACCACGGCCATCGAGTGGCCGCCCGGGTCGGCCTTCGCGACCGCGGCGGCGAGCGCGTCCGGATCGTCGGCGGTGACCGTGTACACCCGGGGCGCGCCCAGCGCGTCCTCGGCGTGATCGTGCCGGGCCTGTGCGGCGACGTCCCAGGCGGTCGCGGCGAACGACAGCAGCGCCACGGCCACGGTCACGACGACGACCAGGCGCTGCCCGCCCGGCCGGCGCGCCAGCTGGGCCGAGGAGAGCAGGGTGACCAGGCGCCCGCGCCGGCGCGCGCCGCGCAGCCGCAGCCGGGCCCAGATGCCGAGCAGCCGGGCGGTCGCGATGCCGGCGACGACGGCGAGCAGCGGCGGGGCGAGCAGGGCGAGCGGCGCGGACCGGTCCCCCACGGCGGCGACCAGCGACGCGGCGGCCAGTGCCACGACGACACCCTCGGCCGCGCCGGCCCGCCAGCGGGTCCGCTCCGGTACCCGGCGAAGCAGCGCGAGCACCGGCCGGCGTACCGTGCCCCGCCCGGCCAGCATGGCGGCCGCACCCGCGCCGAGCAGGGCGACGCCGGTGGCGGCGAAGGCCGGCCAGCGAAGCTGCGCGTGGGTACCGGTGGCCAGGACGCTCCGGGCCGCCAGCTCGACCAGCGCCACGCCGGCGACCAGCCCGAACGGTGCCGCCACGGCGATCAGCAGGAGCGCCTCACCCAGCCCGAACCGGGTGGCCCGGCCGGCCGGGAAGCCGCGCAGCTTCGCCAGCGCGATCTCCGGGCCGCGCTCCTCGATCAGGGAGGCGACCAGCAGGAACAGGACGAACCAGCAGAGCAGCAGCAGCGGTACCGCGATGATCGGCGCCGTTCGGGAGATCGCCACCTGGTCGGCCGCCGCGTCGGTGAGGATCGAGGGCAGCGCGGTGTCCAGGTCGAGGTCGTCGCCGCGCAGCCGGTTGATCAGCAGGTTGACGCTGTCCCGCAGCCTGGTGACGTCGTCAAGCCCCACGTCGGCGGTGTCGATCGGGTACTCAAGCCGGGTCGACAGGGTCGCCGACTTCTCGGTCCGGATGTCGTCCTGGACGTTGGTGAACATCGCGTCGAGCCGGTCGTCGCCGCCGGTCGGGTCGACGCCCGCGGCGAAGTAGACGGTGCGCCCCCAGTACCCCTCGGTGGTGTCCTTGGGGTCGTAGAGCCCCACCACCTGGAACCGGTGCTCGTGGCCGGCGGTGCGGTTGCCCAGATGCAGCGAGACGATCTCGCCGACGGCGATGCCGTGCGCCTTGGCCGAGCGCTCGCTGAGCGTGACCTGGCCGTCGTCGGTCGGGCACCTGCCGGCGGTGAACCGCAGGTGCGCGCACGCGCCGTCACGGTAGGCGAGCCGGGCGGCGAGCGGGTCGGCGTGTCCCGGGGCCGGGGTGACGGTGGTGTCGGTGTCGACGGCGGCGATCGGGCGTTCCAGCCGGTCGCCCACGGCGGGCTGGGTGGCCAGTACCTGGCCGACGCTCTGCCGGATCTCGTCGGTGTCGAGGAACGCCGACTGCGACTCCTGGGCGGTGCCCTTGGCGGCGACGACCAGCGTGGTCGCGTCGGCCGACGCCGAGCGCAGCCCGTCGGTGAGCACCGACTGCTGGGCCGCCCGGGCGTACACCGGGGCCAGCACGGCGGCGGTCGTCGCCACCAGCGCCAGGAGGAACACCACCAGCGAACGGCCGGCCCGGTACCTGATTCCGCGCAGCATGACGGTCCAGGCCGTCAACGCATTCCACCCCTTACATCCCTAGCCTCACGCGGCTCGCGCGCCGCCCACCATAGCTAGGTATCAAGGCTGCTGAGAAGTTGATCGGCAGCCGCGTAGGGATCCAACTCACCAGCCGCCACTTGCGTCGCCAGGGCCGGCAGCGCCGCCCCGTTGCTGAGCGTTCCGAACCGGGCACGCAGCGCCCCGAGAGCGATGGCTTCCACTTCCGCCGACGCCCGGCGCTGCCGTCGCTTGATCAGCTCATCGTGTTTGCGCAGCCACTCCTGGTGCTTGTCGATCGCGGCCAGGACGTCGTCGATACCCTCCGATTTGTACGCGACGGTGCGCACGACCTGCGGCCGCCAGTCGCCCGGCCCGCGCTCGCCGAGGCCGATCATGCCCTGGATGTCGCGGTACGTGGCGTCGACACCGTCCCGGTCGGCCTTGTTGACCACGAAGACGTCGGCGACCTCCAGGATGCCGGCCTTGACCGCCTGGATCGCGTCGCCCATGCCGGGCGCGAGCAGGACGAGCGTGGTGTCGGCGAGGCTCGCCACCTCCACCTCGGCCTGCCCCACGCCCACGGTCTCCACGAGCACCACGTCACAGCCGGCGCCTTCGAGTACCCGTACCGCCTGCGGCGTGGCGGCGGCCAGCCCGCCCAGGTGACCCCGGCTGGACATGGACCGGATGTACACGCCGGAGTCGGTGGCGTGGTCCTGCATGCGTACCCGGTCGCCGAGGATCGCCCCGCCGCTGAACGGGCTGGACGGGTCGACGGCGAGCACCCCGACCCGCAGGCCGCGCTCTCGCAGGGCCCGGACGATCTCGTTGGTGGTGGTCGACTTGCCGACCCCCGGTGAGCCGGTCAGCCCGATGACCCGCGCCCCGCCCGTGTACGGGGCCAGGGCCGCGGCGACCTCGGGCAGCGCCGGGTCGTCATTCTCGACCAGGCTGACGAGCCGGGCCACGGCCCGGTGATCCCCGTCGCGCGCGGCGGCCACGAGCGTAGGCACATCCCGACTGCGCCGGATCGCCGGCCGACCCACAGACGTTGGTCGATCTAGTCCCATCCGGGGCCCCGAAATCGCGTTAGGTCGACCAACGTCGATGTCGTACGTCTCACTTCCCGGGCACCCGGAGCAGCAACGCGTCGCCCTGGCCGCCACCGCCACACAGGGCCGCGGCGCCCAACCCGCCCCCGCGGCGGCGCAGCTCCAGCGCGAGGGTCAGCGCCAGCCGGGCGCCGGACATGCCGATCGGGTGGCCGAGCGCGATCGCGCCGCCGTTGACGTTGACCTTCTCCGGGTCGAGGCCCAGCTCGCGGGTGGACTGGATGCCGACCGCCGCGAACGCCTCGTTGATCTCGACCAGGTCGAGGTCGGCGACGCTCAGGCCGGCCTTGCGCAGCGCGTGGTTGATCGCGTTGGCCGGCTGGGAGAGCAGCGAGTTGTCCGGGCCGGCCACGTTGCCGTGCGCGCCGATCTCGGCCAGCCATGTCAGGCCCAGCTCCTCGGCCTTGGCCCTGCTCATCACGACCACCGCGCAGGCACCGTCGGAGATCGGCGACGAGGTCGCGGCCGTGATCGTGCCGTCTTTGTTGAAGGCCGGGCGCAGCTTCGCCAGCGACTCGACCGTCGCCTCCGGCCGGATCTGCTCGTCGTCGGTGACCACGATCGGCTCACCGCGCCGCTGCGGGATCTCCACCGGCACGATCTCCTCGGCGAACACGCCCTTCTTCTGCGCGGCCGCCGCCCGTTGGTGGCTGGCTGCGCCGAACGCGTCCTGATCGGCCCGCGAGATGCCAAGCTTGGCGGTGTGCCGCTCGGTCGACTCACCCATGGAAACCTGGTCGTAGGCGTCGGTCAGCCCGTCGAGCGCCATGTGATCCTTGATCACCACGTCACCGTACTTGTACCCCTGCCGCTGCCCCAGCAGCAGGTGCGGCGCGTCGGTCATCGACTCCATGCCGCCGGCCACCACGATGTCGACCTCACCGGCGCGGATGAGCTGGTCGGCCAGCGCGATCGCGTCGAGGCCGGACAGGCACACCTTGTTGATCGTGAGCGCGGGGATCGTCATCGGAATCCCGGCGTCGACCGCCGCCTGGCGGGCCGGGATCTGCCCCGCCCCTGCCTGGAGCACCTGCCCCATGATCACGTACTGCACCTGCTCGGGCGCCACCCAGGAGCGCTCCAGGGCCGCCCTGATGGCGACGCCGCCGAGCTTCGTGGCCGGCAGGTCTTTGAGGGTGCCGAGCAGCCGGCCCATCGGGGTACGTGCACCGTTGACGATCACCGAGCTCATGCGTGGCCCTCCGCGAGGTATCTCACAGCTATTACTTAACGGGAGTTAGGTCAGACTATCGCCATGGCGGAGCACTCATCGACGTTGCCTATCTCACCTCAGCCGGAGCCCCGCCCAGAGTCCATCGGCCTGCTCCGGATCGACCATGTCGGCATCGCGGTCGCCGATCTCGACGCCGCCATCGAGTTCTACGGTCGAGTCTTCGGCATGCGTGCGTACACGTGGAAACAAACGAGGAGCAGGGCGTACGCGAGGCGATGTTGGCCGTCGGGCCGGACCCGTCGGGAGGCTGCGTGCAACTGCTCGCCCCGCTGTCGCCGGAGTCGACGATCGCGAAGTTCCTCGACCGCAACGGACCGGGCGTCCAGCAGGTCGCGTACACGGTCGCCGACATCGACGCGGCCTGCGCGGCGCTGCGCGCGCGCGGCGTACGCCTGCTCTACGAAAAGCCGAAACGCGGTACGGCCGGGTCGAGGATCAACTTCGTACACCCGAAAGACGCCGGCGGGGTACTGGTCGAACTGGTCGAACCAGCGCGGCATTAGCAAATTTCGCGCACCTCCACGCACCGGTACGTGCATTTGTTCACATCCGCGTTCTGCTCTTGGCTACCGGGCAGTAACATCGGCGCCCACAATGGCGTGCCTGCGCGATGACGACCACCCGAGGGGAAAGGTGTCACCGTGCAGGACATCCTCGAAGCGATCATGGCCGCGGAGCAGGCGCGCGACCCGGCTGCGAGCTCGCCGCCGTCGCCGGCCTGCCGGTGCCGGAGAGCTACCGCGGCGTGGTCGTCCGCGCCGACGAGGCCACGATGTTCGACGGCATCGCCGACCCGCGACAAGGACCCGCGCAAGGCGCTGCACGTGCAGGAGGTGCCGACGCCGGAGCTGGGCCCCGGCGAGGCGCTGGTCGCGGTGATGGCCAGCGCGATCAACTACAACACGGTGTGGACGCAGCATCTTCGAGCCGCTGCCCACGTTCAAGTTCCTCCAGCGCTACGGCCGGCTCTCCGAGCTGACCCGCCGGCACGACCTGCCGTACCACGTGGTCGGCTCGGACGCCGCCGGCGTGGTGCTGCGGGTCGGCCCCGGCGTGACCCGGTGGAAGCCCGGCGACGAGGTGGTCGCGCACTGCCTCTCGGTCGAGCTGGAGGACGCGGCCGGCCACGACGACACCATGCTCGACCCGCAGCAGCGGATCTGGGGCTTCGAGACCAACTTCGGCGGGCTGGCCGAGCTGGCCGTGGTCAAGGCCAACCAGCTGATGCCCAAGCCGCGCCACCTGAGCTGGGAGGAGGCGGCCAGCCCGGGGCTGGTCAACTCCACCGCGTACCGGCAGCTCGTCTCGCACCACGGCGCCAACATGAAGCAGGGCGACGTCGTGCTGATCTGGGGCGCCTCCGGCGGCCTGGGCGGCTACGCGACCCAGCTGGCGCTGGACGGCGGCGCGCATCCCGGTCTGCGTGGTGTCCTCGCCGGAGAAGGCCGAGCTGTGCCGCCGGATGGGCGCCGAGCTGGTCATCGACCGGGCCGCCGAGGGCTTCCGGTTCTGGTCGGACGAGCACACCCAGGACCTGGCCGAGTGGCGCCGCTTCGGCGAGCGGATCCGCGAGCTGACCGGCGGCGAGGACCCGGACATCGTCTTCGAGCACCCGGGCCGGGAGACCTTCGGCGCCAGCGTCTACGTCGCCAAGCGGGCGGCACGATCGTCACCTGCGCGTCCACCAGCGGCTACCATGCACCAGTACGACAACCGCTACCTGTGGATGCACCTCAAGCGGATCGTCGGCAGCCACTTCGCCAACTACCGCGAGGCGTGGGAGGCCAACCGGCTCGTCGCGCTCGGGCAGATCCACCCGACCGTGTCCGACTACCCGCTGGAGCAGACCGGCCAGGCCGCGTACGAGGTGCACCGCAACGCGCACCAGGGCAAGGTGGGCGTGCGCTGCCTGGCGCCGGCCGACGGACTCGGCGTACGCGACTCAGAGCTGCGCGCCCGGCACGAAACGACGATCAACCGGTTCCGCGGCGCACTAGCCGATCGATTACGCCTCGAATTTCGACCACGGATTCCGTATGCCCCGCGGCGGGGCGGCCCACAACGCGGTGGTCCGCCTCGACGCGGTCCGGCCGCGGAGTGGCTGCTCGGCGGCCTGATCGCCGCCGGCCAAGGACGTACCTGAACAGCGAATTCGTCGCTGCGAACCCAGCCGTTACCGGTATTCCGGCAAGCATGTACTGAGATGGCACGTACGCTCTTGCGAAAGCCTGGGGTGGTCTGCCAGTATGTGCCAATGCCCCAGCAGCAGCGCCCCTCTCGCGTTCTTCGATAACGCGAACTCGCAGCCCGATTTCACGCGTTGGCCTGCGCGGATACGACCGTCGCTCAGGTCGACGACTTCGTCGGCCGTCTGAACGGTGCGCTGACCCAGTCCGAGCAGGCCCGCGGCGAGGCCGAGCAGCGGATGAACGACGCCCAGCGTCGGCTCCGCCAGGCCGAGCAGCGGCTCAACGCGCGTCGAGCAGAAGCTCACCGACACCAACAAGCAACTCGAGGAGAACAGCCGGCCGACCCTCTCCGGGCTGGGCACCCGGGTCGAGCAGATCCTGCGCCTCGCCGAGGAGCAGGCCAACGACCACCGCAGCGAGGCCAAGCGCGAGTCGGAGGGCATCCTCTCCGCCGCCCGGCTCGAGGCCCGCGAGATCACCGACAAGGCCCGCGCCGAGGCCGCCGCGATGAAGGCCACCGCCGAGCGCGAGGCCGGCAGCGTCCGCACCGCCGCCGAGCGCGAGGCCGCCGAGGTCCGGGTCCAGGCCCGGCGCGAGGCCGACACCCTGCGTGCCGACGCCGAGCGCGAGACCAAGCAGCTCCGCACCGTCACCGCGCACGAGGTCGCCGAGCTCAAGTCGCACTGTGGAGCGCGAGGTCGCCACCCTGCGCGCCACCGCCGAGCGGGAGATCACCCAGCAGCGCGCCAAGGCCGCCCGCGAGGCCGAGGAGAAGCGCGCCGAGGCGACCAAGCTGCTCACCGACGCCCGCGACAAGCGCGACAAGGACCTCCAGGCACTGCGAGCTGCAGCTGGCCGAGCGCCGCGAGAAGTCCGAGCGCGAAGAGTCCGAGCGGCACGCCGCCGCAGGTGGCGCAGACCCAGAAGCTGGTCGGCGAGGCCGAGCAGCGCGCCCAGCGCGGCGCAGGACCGGGCCAAGGAGATCGAGCAGCGGGCCGAGGCCCGCCGGGTCGAGTCCGAGCGCACCGCCACCGAGACCGTCGAGAAGGCCAAGGCGCTGTCCGACAAGACCCTCAACGAGGCCCGGGCCGAGGCGCAGCCGCCTGCTCACCGAGGCGCGCACCGAGGCCGAGCTGACCACTCAGGCGGCCCGGCGCGAGGTCGAGGACCTCACCCGGCAGAAGGACGCGGTCACCTCGCAGCTCGGTCAGATGCTGTCGGGCCTGGCCGGCATCGTTCCCTCGGTCGTGCCGCCGCAGGGTGGTGGGGCCGAGAAGAAGGGCGAGAAGTCAGGGGACGGGGCGACGAAGGTCAACCTCTGATCTGTCGCGTGCTGCCCGCTGGTGGCTGATGCCCAACCGCATCGGGGGAAATCGCAGCGGTCCCGTCACGCGGTGTGTACGCCGAGCGTGACGGGACCTTGCGTGTGAGGATGGAATCATGTCGCACGGCGGTGAGCTGTTTGCAATGGGAGAGAGTGTCGTCGCGGAGCCCGGTTTCGATATAGCCCTGCGTGGCTATGAGCGACGCCAGGTCGACCGATACGTCGCTCAGGTGGAGGCCGAAGTCGCGGCCCTCGCGGGCGAGCGCGACGAGGCCTATGCCCAGGTGCAGGCGCTCGCCGCGCAGGTGCACGATGTGCAGAATCAGATGGCCGAGCTGCGCCGGCACACCGCCATGGATACCACGGTCACGTTCCGGCATCTCGGCCCGCGCGTGGAGCACATTCTCGCGCTCGCCGAGGAGCAGGCGGAGGCGATCCGGGCCGGCGCGGTCGACCACGTCGAACGCGAGCGCGCCGAGGCCCATCGCGTGCTCGAAGAGGCCCGTGAGCGCGCCAACCAGGCGATCCGCGATTTCGAGATGGCCCTCGACGGCCGGCGCAAGGAGGAGGAGCGGGCCGCGATAGCCCGCCGCGACGCCATTTCGGCCGAGGTCGCCGAGGCCGAGGCATACGCGCAGCGGTTGCGTGTGGAGGTCGAGCAGATGCGCGCGGCGGCGCAGGAGGAGTTGCGCCAGGCCCGCGAGACCGCGACCGCACAGCTCGAACAGGCGCGCGCCCAGATCGAGCAGGAGTACACGGCCAGCCGTAGCGCGATCCAGCAGGAGCACCAGGCGATGCGCGCGGAGGCCGAGCAGTACGCGAACCACGTGCGCGCGCAGGCCGATGACCGCGCGGCGAGCCTGGTCGGTCAGGCCGAGCAGCACGCCGCCGCGCTGCGTGCCGACACGCAACGCGAGGTCGACGCGGTGCGCGCGGAGACCCAACGGGTCTCGGAGCTGACCCGTGAAGAGGCGGCGCGGACGGCTGCCGCCGAGCTGGCGAGGGCCCGGGAAAGCGCACACACCGAAGTGGAGACCGCCCGGGTCGCCGCCCAGGTCGAGTTGGAGCGGGCGCACAGCGAGGCCGAGCGGCTGCGTGCGGAGACCGAGCGGCGGATCGCTGACGCGGCGAAGCAGGCCGATGCCGCCGAGCAGCGCGCCGCCAAAGCGGAGGAGCGGGCCGAACAGACGCAACGCCGGGCCGAAGAGGCAGAGCACCGGGCCGAAGAGACGCAACGCCGGGCCGAAGAGATGCAACGCCGGGCCGACGAAGCCGAGCGGCGGGTCGAGCAGAACCAGCAGGCCGACGACGCCGTGGAGTCCGCCACGGCCGAAGCCGAGGCAGGCACCGAAGTCGAAGAAACCGCGGAGACAGCGGAAACGGCGGAGACCGAGCCGACCGAAGCACCGGCCACTGAGGACACGGCGGAAAACAAGGCGGACGACGAAACGGCGGAGCCGAAAACCGCCACCGACGCGAAGCGTCCCGAAGTCAACGGCGATTCGGCGGGCGACAAGAACCGGGCCAACGGGAAGACCGGGCCGACCGGGGCGATCGTCGACGGGCACCGTCGCGACCAGGCCAAGGTCGGCGTCGAGGCGGACTGAGGCGTCAGTACGGGTCGGGCGAATCGCGGAACGCGGCCCTCGTCCGGTCGGCGTACGCGCTGGCGTCGCCGTACTCCATCGGCCCGGGCCACTCGGTGGGCAGCGGGTACGCGGACGGGTTGACCCGGCGCACGATCTCGTCGAGTACCGTCTCCGCGTCACCCACCCACAGGTGTTTCGCGCCGGGCACGCCGATCACGTCCGCCTGGGGTACGCACGCGAACCGCTCGCGCGCCTCGGCCGGGCGCAGGTAGTCGTCGAACTCCGGCACCACCGCGATCACCGGCTTGCCCGAGTGGGCCCACACCTCCAGGTCCTCCTGCCGGGCCGAGCGCAGCGGCGGGGACAGCAGGATCGTGCCGGCGACCGCCGGATCGCAGCCGTGCCGCAGCGCCAGGTCGGTGCCGAACGACCAGCCCACGAGCCACACCGCCGGCAGGTCGGCGAACTCGGCGTACTCGATCGCGGCGGCCACGTCGAAGCGTTCCGCGGTCCCGCCGTCGAACTCGCCTTCGCTGCGACCACGGACACTCGCGGTGCCCCGGGTGTTGAAGCGGAGCACGGCGAGGTCGGCGAGCGCCGGCAGTCGCCAGGCGGCCTTGCGGAACACGTGACTGTCCATCATCCCGCCGTGGGTCGGGAGCGGATGCAGGCAGATCAGCGTCGCGACCGGCGGGCGTTCCGCCGGGACGGCCAGCTCGCCGACGAGGGCGTACCCATCGGCCGTCCGCAACGTGATGTCCTCCCGGCGGGCGGGCAGGATCGAACTGGCCCGGATCGGTAGGCGCTCACCCATAGCGGGGCGCACTCCGCGACCGCTGGATGGTCGGGCCGCGCCGCTCCCGAGCTCGCCAGCAGCCGTTGTGCCAGTGCCGCCGGTCGTCCAGGCCACCGCTGCCGTCTGCCGGCCACACGACCACGTGCGCGACGCCGGACGCGATCTCCTGGTCGCAGCCGGGACACCGGTACGCCTTCGTGGCGGCGCCACCGGGGATCCGGCGCACCGTCCACTCGCCGTCGCCCCACGCTTGCACGCCTTCGACACCGCGCCGGATCTGGTCCTCGTCCAGCTTCCGGGCGGTGTCGCTCTGGCGGTGATGGCGACGGGGGCTCACCATTCCAGCGTACGGGGCCAGGATCAGCGCGCGGCCACACCGGCCACGGTCAGCCGACCGCGCGCGCCGGCCAACTGTCCGGCTGGCCCGGCCGGCCACGCATCTCGACCGCCTCGCCGAGCCGGGTCGCCGCCTGTTCCGACGGTGGGGTACCGGGCGCCAGCTCGACCAGGACAGCGCCGAGGTCCGGGTACGTGATGGTCAGCAACCGCCCGGACCAGGTGGCCGGGTGCCCGCCGACGGTCCGGTTCGCGGATGGCGCCGATGCCGGTGCCGGAGGCCCGCCCGCTCGGACAAGCCGGAGGATCAGCCGCCACATGGCGTCCCGCTCCCCCGCGTCGTGGCCGATGTCTGCCACGGCGACCGGGTCAGCGGTCCGGTCGACGGGCACCTCCCGGCTGGACCGGCGCCGCCACCACGACCGGTCGGCGTTGACCAGCAGCCGGCGCACGTACACGTCCGGCCGGTCGGCGCGCCGGATCCGCCGCCAGCTCAGGTACGCCTTGGCCAGCGCCTCCTGGGCCAGGTCCTGAGCCCGGTGGTCGTCACCGGTCAGCAGCGTGGCGAAGCGCACCAGCGCCGCGCCGCGTGCCGCTACGTACTCCTCGAACGTCACCGCAGGCGGTCCCCTCTGCTCGGGTCTCACCTCACAGACGCGGTGGTCGGCTCAGCGCGTTGACACGCCTAGCGGGAATGGTCGCGGAATCCGCGGCCCACCTTGCGGCCGAGGTACCCGGCGGTCACCAGGTGCTCCAGCAGCGGCGCCGGGGCGAACCCGGGCTCGCGCAGCTCCAGGTACAGCTCGCGCTGGATGGCCAGCGACACGTCCAGCCCGACGACGTCGAGCAGCTCGAACGGACCCATCGGGTACCCGCAGCCGAGCTTCATCGCGTAGTCGATGTCGTCGGCGCTGGAGTAGCTGGCTTCGAGCATCTTGACGGCGTCGTTGAGGTACGGGAAAAGCAGCGCGTTGACCACGAAGCCGGACCGGTCGGCGCAGATCACCGGGTGCTTGCCGAGCCGGGCGCAGACCGCGCTGGCGGTGGCGACCGTCTGGTCCGAGGTACGGATGGTCCGGACCACCTCGACCAGGCCCATCACCGGCGCCGGGTTGAAGAAGTGCAGCCCGACCACGTCGGCCGGCCGGTTGGTGGCGACCGCGCACTCGACCACGGGCAGGCTCGACGTCGTGGTGGCCAGGATGACGCCGGGCTTGCAGATCTCGTCGAGGTTGGCGAAGAGCGCCTTCTTCACCGACAGCTCCTCGACCACGGCCTCCACGACCAGGTCGACGTCGCCGAGGTCGTCGAGCGCGGCGGACCAGGTCACCCGGGCGAGTGCGGCGTCGCGGTCGGAGTCGCTGAGCTTGCCGCGGACGACCGCCTTCTCCAGCGAGCCGGCCAGCTTGTCCCGGGTTTTCGTGGATTTCTCGGCGCCGCGGGTGACCGACACGACGTCGTAGCCGGCCTTCGCGAACACCTCGATGATGCCGGTCGCCATCGTGCCGGAGCCGACCACACCGACCTTCGCGATCGGGCGGCCCCCGTCGCCGGCCTCCCGCGCGCCCGGGGCGGTCAGGGTCTGCTCGTCCGGTACGACGACCGGTGAGCCGGGCTTCTCGTACGTGTAGAAGCCCCGGCCGGACTTCCGCCCCAGCAGGCCGGCGGTGACCATCTGCTTGATCAGCGGGACCGGCGCGTGCCGACGGTCGCGGCCACCCCGGCGGTACATCGTGTCGAGGATCTCGTACGCGGTGTCCAGGCCGATCAGGTCCATCAGCGCGAGCGGACCCATCGGCAGCCCGCAGCCCAGGCGCATCGCGGCGTCGATGTCCTCGCGGGTGGCGTACTTCGCCTCGTACATGGACACCGCGTGGTTCAGGTACCCGAACAGCAGTGCGTTGGCGATGAACCCGGCCCGGTCGGTGATCGTGACGTCGACCTTGCCCAGCCGCTCGCACAGCGCCTCGACGTCGGCCACCACGTCGTCGGCGGTGACCACGGTGCGGACCACCTCGACCAGCCGCATGATCGGCGCCGGGTTGAAGAAGTGGATGCCGATCACCGTGTTCGGCCGGCTGGTCGCCACGGAGATCTCGGTGACCGACAGCGAGGAGGTGTTGGTCGCGAGGATGGCGTCCGGCTTGCAGACCTTGTCCAGCTCGGCGAAGATCGCACGCTTGAGGTCGAGATGCTCGGGCACGGCCTCGACGACCAGGTCCGCGTCGCGCAACCCGTCGAGCCCGACCTGGAAGTCGACCCGGGCGAGCAGGGTGTCCCGGTCGGCCTCGGTCAGCTTGCCGCGGGCCACGGCCCGCTCGGTCGATCCGGTCAGCTTCGCCCGGCCCCGGTCGCGGGCCGCGTCGTCGACCTCGACGGCGATCACGTTGATGCCGCTGCGTGCGAACACCTCCACGATGCCGGCGCCCATGGTGCCGAGACCGATGACCCCGACCGATGTGATCTCGCGCGCCACGTCAGACCTCCCATGGGTACACCGAACGGTAATTAAGCTAGCGGTCGCCCATCCGTCACGTCACGAGTTGTGACCAACGCCGCCGTCGCCAAGATCGGCACAACTTCCCGGACGTTGTGGCCTCAGCGGGTACCGGAGGCCACAACGTCCGGGAAGTTGTGCCGATCAAAGCACCCCGTAGGGTGTTTGGCATGCGATCCGCGCGATCCGTCGTGCTCACCGGCGTATCCCGGGGCCTCGGCGCCGCCTTCTTCGACGAGTTGGCCGGCCGCGGCGACCGGATTCTCGGCCTCGGCCGGCATTTCACCGATGCGCAGCGTGAGCTCGCGGCCGCCGAGCCGGAGCGGATCCGGCTGCACGAGGCCGACCTGACCGATCCGGCGGCGGTGCCGGGCGCCAAGGTGCTCCGGGACTTCCTGACCGACGACGGCGAGGCGGTGCTCATCCACAACGCCGGAACGGTCGAGCCGGTCGAGTTGGTCGGCGCGTTGCCGCCGGACGCCGTCGCCGCCGCCGTTGCGGTCAACCTGACCGCGCCGATCCTGCTCACCAGCGCGTTCCTGGCCGCCGGCCCGACCGGCGTGACCGTCCGCGTGCTGTTCATCTCGTCCGGCGCGGCGCACCGGGTCATCGAGGGCTGGTCGGTGTACTCGGCGACCAAGCGCGGCGCGGAGATGTTCTTCGACGCGGTCGCCGTGGAGCAGCCCAACGCGTACGTGGTCAGCGTCAACCCGGGCGTCATGGACACCGGGATGCAGGCCACCCTGCGCGGGTCCGAGTTCCCCGACCGGGACCGGTACGTCGATCTGTACGAACGGGGCCGGCTGCCGAGCCCGGCGACCGTCGCCCGGAGGATCATCGCGGAACATCTCGATCGGACCATTACCCACGAGTAGGTTCGCGACTAAGCTTCCGAGTAATTCTCACGATCGGAGCTGACATGACCGCGACGCGCACCCCCGGCGTACCCGTGGTCGAAGACGGCACGCTCGTCTCGACCAACCCCGCCACCGGCGACGAGGTCGGCCGGTTCCCGATCGCCGGCCCCGACGACGTGGCCACCGCCGTCGCCCGCGCCCGGGAGGCGTCGACCTGGTGGGCCGGCCTCGGGCACGCGGGGCGCCGCCAGCGGCTCCTCCGGTACCGCAGTGTCCTGGCCAACCGCCTCGGCGAACTGGCCGCGCTGATGCACCGGGAGACCGGCAAGCCCGAGACGGAGGCCACGGTCGAGGCGGGCGCCGCGATCGACCACATCGCGTGGGCGGCCACCCATGCCCGCCGGGTGCTCGGCCAGCGCAAGATGCGCAGCTCGCTGCTGATGGCCGAGCACGCGGCCTACCTGGAGTACCTGCCGTACGGGGTGATCGGTGTCATCGGCCCGTGGAACTACCCCGTGCTCACCCCGATCGGATCCATCGGGTACGCGCTGGCCGCCGGCAACGCGGTCGTCTTCAAGCCCAGCGAGTACACGCCGACCGTCGGCCAGTGGCTGGTCGACCGGTTCGCCGAGGTGGTCCCCGAGCAGCCGGTGCTCCAGATCGTGCACGGCACCGGCGAGGTGGGCGCCGCTCTGTGCCGGTCGGGCGTGGACAAGCTGGCCTTCACGGGTTCCACCGCCACCGGTAGGAAGGTGATGGCCGCCTGCGCGGAGACCATCACTCCGGTACTCCTGGAGTGCGGCGGCAAGGACGCGATGATCGTCGAGGCGGACGCCAACCTCGACGCGGCCGTGTCGGCGTGTGTCTGGGGCGGCATGACCAACGCGGGCCAGACCTGTGTGGGCATCGAGCGGGTGTACGTGGCGGACGCGGTCTACGACGACTTCCTGACCCGGCTGGTCGACCGGGCCAGGCAGCTGAAGGCCGGTGTCGACGACGACGCCGACTTCGGGCCGATCACGATGCCCAGCCAGATCGATGTGATCCGCCGGCACATCGACGACGCGATCGCCAGCGGTGGCCGGGCCGCCCTGGGTGGCCCGGAGGCGGTGCAGCCCCCGTACGTGCGGCCGACGATCCTGGTCGACGTGCCGGAGGACAGTTCGGCGGTACGCGAGGAGACCTTCGGCCCGACCCTGACCGTGACCCGCGTCCGCGACGGTGACGAGGCGGTCGCCCGCGCCAACGCCTCCCGGTACGGGCTGGGCGGCGCGGTGTTCTCCCGGTCGCGGGGCATGGAACTGGCCCGGCGGCTGCGGTCGGGCATGACGTCGATCAACGGGACGCTGTCCTTCGCCGGCCTGCCCAGCCTGCCGTTCGGCGGCGTCGGCGACTCCGGTTTCGGCCGGATCCACGGGGCGGACGGGCTGCGCGAGTTCACCCGGCCGAAGGCCATCTCGCGGCGCCGGGCACCGTCACCGCTGCCGTCGATGTCCTTCGACCGCACCCCCAAGGCGGCGGCCCGGATCGCGTCGGTCATCCGGCTCGTCCACGGCCGCACCCGCTAGAAGAGGGTCATCTCGTCGCGTTTCGTGCCGCGTAACGCTTCGTAGTCGACTACCACGCAGCGGATGCCGCGGTCCTCGGCCAGCACCCGCGCCTGGGGTTTGATCTCCTGCGCGGCGAAGATGCCGGCCACCGGGGCGAGCAACGGATCCCGGCCGAGCAACTCCAGGTACCGCGTGAGCTGCTCAACCCCGTCGATCTCGCCACGGCGCTTCACCTCGACGGCCACCGTGGAGCCCGCGCCGTCGCGGCAGAGCAGGTCGACCGGCCCGATCGCGGTCGGGTACTCGCGACGGATCAACGTGTACCCGTCGCCGAACACGCTCGGTGTGGCGGCCAGCAGCTCCTGAAGGTGCGCCTCCACGCCGTCCTTGACCAGGCCCGGGTCGATCCCCAGCTCGTGCGACGAGTCGTGCAGCACCTCTTCCAGCGTGATGCGCAGCTCCTCGCCGGCCTTGTTGACGACCTTCCAGACGCCCGGCGCCTCTTCGACCCGGCAGGGCGGGCTCATCCAGTTGAGCGGCTTGTATGCCCGGTCGTCGGCATGGATGGAGACCGAACCGTCCGCTTTCACCATGAGCAGGCGGGTGGCGAGCGGCAGGTGAGCGGTGAGCCGGCCGATGTAGTCCACCGAACACCGGGCGATGACTAAGCGCACCCGGAGAGGGTACCCACTCGATTTCGTACCGAGGGGAGCAGGCATGCGCACATGGGGCACGGGCCCGTTCGAGAACGAGGCGGCCGAGGCGTTCGCGACCGAGTTGGACAGCGCCGACCCGGACACGCGGGAACTGCTGTTGCGGCAGGCGTTGCAGGACGCGGCGGACGCCGATGACGGGGTCGACGTGGATACGGCGGCGCGGGCGGTGGCCGCGGCCGCGGTGGTCTCCGCCAGCCTGCCCGGCGCGCCGCGGATCGAGTCCGACTACGCTCCCGAGTTCCTCGCCCGGGACGACCTGCCGGAGCCGGCGCCGGACCTGCCGCCGCTGGCGGGCGAGGCGCTCGACCGGGTCGAGGGGAGCCGTTCGGCCTGGTTGGGGCTGTGGCTGGAGGACGACAGCCTGGAGGACGCGATCGGCACGCTGGAGCTGATCCGCGACCCGCTGCCGACGGTCTGAGCCGCTCCGCCGCTCCGGGCCGGGCCGGGCCCCCGGAGCGGTCCCCCTTGATCGGCACAACTTCCCGGAAACAGTGGCCATGGCGACCCCGTGAGGCCACTGCTTCCGGGAAGTTGTGCCAAGAGAAGTGCACTGTTGCCGGTCGATGCCATGCTGAGGTCGTGCTTGAAGCGCTCACCGGTCTCGGGCTCGCCACCTCGGCGGGTCTCAACGCCTACATCCCGCTGCTCGCGGTCGGCCTGCTCGCGCGGTACACCAGCTTGATCACCCTGCCGCCGAGCTGGCACTGGCTGTCCAACGGCTGGGTCATCGCGATCCTCGTGATCCTGCTGGCGATCGAGTTCGTGGCCGACAAGGTGCCGCTCGTCGACCATGCCAACGACGTGATCCAGACGTTCATCCGGCCCACGGCCGGTGGGATCGCGTTCGGCGCGGCGTCGGATTCGCAGACCGTGATGGTGAAGGACCCGGGCCAGTTCTTCACCAGCCATCAGTGGGTGCCGATAGCCATCGGCGTGCTGATCTCGCTGACCGTGCACGGGGCGAAGGCGGCCGCCCGGCCGGTGGTGAACACGGCCACGGTCGGGTTCGGCGCCCCGATCGTGAGCACGCTCGAAGACATCAGCAGCGCGACGCTGTCCGTGGTGGCGATCATTCTTCCGGTACTCGTGCTGGTGATCGTGGTCGCGATGGTCGCCGGGTTCTGGGCGCTGATGCGCCGGCGCCGACAGCGCAAGGAGGCCAAGCGCGCCCTCCGGGCCGTCCACACGGGATCATGAGACGAGCGCACGTCTGACATCCTGTCGGGCGTGCGTACCCCCCGGATCGCCGTCGCCATAGCGCTCGCCCTCGTGGTGGCCGGCTGCACCAAACCGGCCACCGCGCAGCCGCCGGCTGAGCCGGCACCCGCGGAGCCGGCGAGCCCATCAGCGAGTGCCAGCGCAGAGCCGACCACAAAAGAGCTACCCGGAGCCACCCGCGCCGGCCTGCGCCCACCCGTCGTCACCAACGGCCCGCGGACAGCGAACAAGGTCGCGCTCACCTTCGACGCCGACATGACCGACGCGATGCTCTACAACCTCGCCAGCGGCCGGGTGAAGTCGTACGCGAACATCAAGGTCCTCGACATCCTGGAGAGCCGGCAGGTCCCGGCCACGTTCTTCCTCACCGGCGAGTGGGCCGAGCGGTACCCGGACGTGGCTCACCGGATCGCCACCGACCCGCGCTTCGAGATCGGCAACCACACGTACAAGCACCAGGCGTACACGGCGAACTGCTACCAGCTGCCCCGGATCCCGCCCAACCTGAGGACCGAGGACGTGGCGCACACCTTCCGGCTGATCGAGCCGCTCGGTGGCCGGCAGACGCGGTACTTCCGGTTCCCCGGCGGCTGCTACGACGAGGCCGCCCTGCGGGCCCTCGGGCCACTGGGCGTGATGGTCATCCAGTGGGACGTGGTGAGTGGCGACCCGTTCGCGACCGCGGCGGCGCCGATCGTGCACGCGGTCCTCTCCCAGGTGAAACCCGGATCGATCGTGGTGATGCACATCACCGAGGGGAACGCCCAGTTCACCGACGAGGCGCTGCCGCCGATCCTCGACGGAATCCGGGCAAAAGGCCTGCAGCCGGTGACGGTTTCCGAACTCCTGGCCTCGTAGAGTCATCTTGTGGTCGCGTTCAGCATCGGCCAATAATGGGTCTCCCGGACCCGCGGAGGATGTCGTGGCCAGCGTCGCCGAGGTGAAAGCGGCCATCGACGCCGCCATCCAGCAGGTGACCGAGGGTCAGCAGGCGGTGCGGCTCGCGGGCGAGAAACTGGCCGAGGCCCAGCAGAGTTTCGCCGCCGCCGTCGAAGGCAGCGGCCACGAGACGATCAACACCGCCCAGGCCGCGCTCACCCAGGCCAGCCAGGAGCTGGAGGAGTGCCTGACCGCCACGCTCGCCGCCGTGGAGCAGGCCCAGACCTACGTCGCGACGCTCTGATGAGCCTGCTCCAGGATCTCGGCTCGCAACTGCGGGGAGCCGCGAACGATCTTCCGGTCGCCGACCTCGCGGCGGCGGCCGACCGGCTGCGCGCCGCTGTCGAGCGGCTGGCGGCGATCCGGCACGAGTCGAGCCGCGGCATCGGTGTGGCCCCGCTCGGTCAGGCCGTCGACCATCTCGAACACGCGCTCCGGGCGCTGCTGGTGGCCCAGGAGGACGTCGCGGCATACCTGGTGGCGATCGGGCTCACCAGCGACGCGGTGGTGACCCCGCCGACCCGCGGCCGGCCGGCGCCGGCGGTCAGCGGCGACGCGACGCCGGTCGAGGGCGAGCCGGCGGAGGCGATGCCGGCCTGGTGGCCGGTCCGGGTCGACAAGCTCACCGGGTACGAGCCGGAGCCGACCCCGTCGACGCCGGACGGCTCCGCGGCCGGGGACAGTGCCGAGTTGCTCAGGCGCGTCGCGGCCCACACCGGCCGGGACGGGCTGCGCACCGAGCTTCGTCGGGTACCCGCTGCCACCGGCCTCGGCCTGGCCGCGCTCGCCCCGACCGCGCTGCACCGCCTGGCGGCCGAGATCCTCGGCCACCAGCCCGGACCGGCCGACCTGCCGGCGTTGCGGTCGGCGGCCGGCGGCCCGGTCCGCGACCTGCTGCCCAACCTCGATCCCAAGGTGGGTGAGGTGCTGCTGGCCCGGGTCTGCCGGGTGCCCGGGCCGTCCGGGTCGCCACCAGCGCACCCGGCCGACTCGGCGATCGCCGGTGGGGTGCTGACCGGGGTACTGCTGCGCCGGGTCGGTCGCGGTCCATCCACACTGGACAACTATCTGGAACCTGCCCATGCCTGATCCGACCCCGTTGATCGACCGGGTCGAACGCCGGCTCGGGATGGCGCTCCGCCTGGTCGACCGGGAACGCGAAGACGCCGAGCTGGCCCACCAGTCGGCCGCCGCGCGCCTGGCCCGCGCCGAGCGGGACGCCGTCGAACGTCCGGCGCGGGCCGCCCGTGGTCGTGCCGAGGCGCTGCACGACATCGACAGCCGGTACGCGATCCGGCTGGCCGCCCTCGCCACGCAGGCCCGGGATGCCGCCAGCCAGGCGGCTTCCGGCGCGGCGTCGGCCGACTGGGCGTCCTGGGAACGGACCCCGGTCGACCGGGCGGTCCGGTTCCCGCCGCTGCGGGTCGGCACGGCCGAGGTCGACCGGATGGGCCTGCCCGCGCTCGTACCCTTCCTGGACCGCGGCCACCTGGCGCTCACCGGCCCGGACCGGGCCGCGGCCGACGAGGTGCTGACCGCGATCCTGGTGCGGACGGTCGGCACGGCCACGCCGGGGACGCTGCGGCTGTACGGGTACGACCCCGAGCAGCTCGGTGGCGGGCTGGCCGCCTTCGCCCCGCTCGCCGGGCCGGAGGTGCTGAGCTTCGTCACCCACCGGTCGCTGGGCGGCCTGCTCGACCGGCTGACCGAGGACGTCCAGCGGATCTACGAGACCGTCCTGGCCGGCGAGTACGCGTCGCTGGCGGACCGGGCGGCCAACGGTGCCGGGCGGCGCGGCGAGCCGTGGCGGGTGCTGGTACTCCTCGGCGACGGCCGGGAGCTGGACCGGCACGCCCGGGCGCAGCTCGACGCGGTGCTGCGGGCCGGCGCGGCCTGCGGGGTACACGTGATCGCCCGGGGCGTGCCGCTGATCGACGCCGGCGTGGTCACCACGATCGACGTGGCCGGCGACGGTACGGCGCGGATCAGCCGGTACCCGGATCTTGTCGTGCGGCTCGACCCGGCACCACCCGCAGCGCTCGTCACGGCCGCGTGCCGGGATTTCGCCGCGCGCGGGTTTCGGGTGCCCGTCTTCGCCGACCTGGTACCCGCACAGCTGTGGACGGCGTCGTCGACCGACGGACTGTCCGCCCCGGTCGGCGAGAGCCCCGACGGTGAGCCGGTCGAGGTCGGGCTCGGTGACCATCCGCCGCACGCGCTGATCGGTGGCCCGTCGGGCAGCGGCAAGACGAACTTCATCTACGCCTGGCTGGCCGCGCTGGCGGCCCGGTACTCGCCCGCCGAGCTGGAGCTGTACCTGCTGGACTTCAAGGAGGGCGTGTCGTTCGCCCGGTTCGCGCCGGGGCTGCGCGACGAGACCTGGCTGCCGCATGTCCGGCTGGTCGGGATCAACGCCAACACCGACCGGGAGTTCGGGCTCGCGCTGCTGCGCTTCCTGGGAGCCGAGCTGCGCCGCCGGGCCGAGGCGGCGAAACGCTTCGAGGTGACCAAGCTCGGCGAGTTGCGCGCCGAGGACCCGGCGGGGCACTGGCCGCGCATCATGGCGGTGGTCGACGAGTTCCAGGTGCTGCTGGCCGGCCGGGATCAGCTCGCCGCGGAAGCGGTGGCGCTGCTGGAGGACCTGGCCCGGCGCGGCCGCTCGCAGGGCATCCACCTGGTGATGGCGAGCCAGGACGTGTCGGGCATCGAGGCGCTGTGGGGGCGCTCGGGCCTGGTCGGGCAGTTCAGCCTCCGGGTCGCGCTGCCCAAGGCGCGCCGGATCCTGGTCGACACCAACGACGCGGCGCAGCACATCCCGCGCTACCACGCGGTGGTGAACGCCGATTCCGGTGTGGTGCCGGCGAATCACGTGGTACGCCTGCCCGAGGCGCACAGCCGGCCGGACTGGCAACGGCTCAAGCAGCGGATGTGGTCGCGCTGGACGGCCGGTGAGCCGCCCCGGCTGTTCGACGGCGACGCGGTGCCTTCGCTGGCGACGGCCAGGGACTTCGTGGCTCCCCCGCCGGTGGGTGACCCGGTGGCGCTGCTCGGCGAGGCGGTCGACGTGGTGGGCCGGTCGGCGCGGCTGACGCTGTTCCGCGCGCCCGGGCGCAACCTGGCCGTCCTCGGCACCCAGCCGGACGAGGCGTGCGCGGTGCTCGGCGCCGCCGCACGGTCGCTCGGCCGGCATTTCCAGCCCGGCGAGGCGCGGTTCTCCATCGCCTGCCTGGATCCGGCCGCCGAGGAGGCCGCCCGCGCGGCGTACGAGTCACTCGCCCCGCTGACTCCACTGTGGTACGACCAGGACACCGTCGCCGACCTGCTCGCCGCCACGGCCGCCGATCTCGCCGGGCCGCACTTCCTGCTGCTGTACGCGGTGGACGCAGCGGCCGCCCGGCTCGGCAGCACGGGCCACGAGCACCTGCGCCGGATTCTCCACAGTGGACCCGAGCAGCGCACCCATGTGCTGGGCTGGTGGCGCGCGGTGTCCCGGCTGCGCGACGACCTGGGTGGGATCGGCGCCCGGTTCGACGCGATCGGCGCGTGGGTGGCGCTGGACGTCCACGGTGCCGACCTCAGCCCGCTGTCCCCGCAGCCGAGCGGTTTCACCTGGTACCCGCGCCCGTGGCGGGGCCTGTACTTCGACCGGGCCCGCCACCGCACCCCCGAGGTCCTGATCCCGTACGGGCTAACGCCATGACCTTGATCGGCACAACTTCCCGGAAGTTGTTGCCTCAAGCCCGTCCGGAGGCCACTGGTTCCGGGAAGTTGTGCCGATCATGAGCTATGACGAGGTGATGCGGGAGCTGTCCCGGGCGGTCGCGGAGCGCGAGGCGGATCGGCGCACGGTCATCCACCTCCACGACACCGAGCGCACCGAGGCGGCTGAGGAGCTGCGCCAGGCCCGTGCGGAGGCGGCCCGGGCGCAGCGCCGCCAGCTCGCCGCGGACGAGCTGTTCGCGCGGGTACAGCAGGAAACCGCCCGGCAGTGGCAACGGCTGAAGGTCCAGTTGCCGAGCCGCCGGCGCGCCCGGCTGGGCGTGCTGCCCCGGCCGACCGAGCCGAACCGGGCACAGGTACACGTCGACCGTCCGGCCGAGGGCGCTTCGGAGCTGATCGACGAGGCCCGGGAACTCCTCGATGAGCTGCACGGCAAGCCCACGCTGTCCGGCGGGGTGTACCCGCTGCTGGTCCTGCTCACCGTGGTCTGCACGGGTCTGGTGTACCTGGTCGGCCGCGGGTTGCTGCTCGCCGCGCACCACGCACCGGGGCCGGTCGGCACGGTGCTGACCACGCTCGGTCAGATCACCGCGTTCGCGTCGCCGCTGGGTGGGCTGGGCGCGACGAAACTCTTCGTGGACCGGGCCGGCGCCCGGCTCGACGTCGGCGTGGTCGTGACCGTCCTGGTCGCCGGCCTGGCCACCCTGGCCGCCCTCGGCCTGCTGATGGGCCGCTGAAGGGCCGCTGAAGGGCCGCTGATCAGCGCCGTCAGGCGCTTGATCGGCACAACTTCCCGGAAATAGTGGCCATGGCACCCCGCTGAGGCCACAACTTCCGGGAAGTTGTGCCAGTCACTACAGTGGGCATGGCCCCATCGATGTCGATGAGTGCCCCCTCCCAGCGCGGCTTCACGACCCGCCCGTGCGGCGCCTGGTCCCAGCCGTCCCTGCCTGGAGGAGCCCCGCGATGGTCCGAAGAACCACCCTGGCCGCATCGACCCTCGCGATCTGCCTGATCGCCACCGCCGCCACCACCACCGCGGCCCGCGCCGCCACCGCACCCGGCTGGACCGGCAACTTCGACGGGTTCCCGGCCACGACCTGGCAGACCCAGTGGGGCATGTCGGCGCAACAGGCGTGGGGTTTCGACGACATGACGGCGTACGCCGACGCGGCGTCCCCTGGCGGCGCGGCCCTCGACGTGACCTACGGCGCGGGGTCGTCGGCGCACTCGTGCACGGACTGCCCGACCGTGGGCGGCGGCGAGTTCTACACCCTGTTCAGCCAGATCGGACACACCGACTGGCGAACCGCCACCACGCTGGACCTGAAGTACTCCCTCAAGTTCCCGAAGGGCTACGACTGGGGTAAGGCCGGCAAGCTGCCCGGCCTGTTCGGCGGCGAGATCGGCGAGGAGAGCGGCGGCAACCACGGCAACGGCTTCTCCACCCGGTACATGTGGCGCGGGCACAACAGCCCGAGCGACGGCGAGGTGTACTTCTACTCGCCGAGCGGCAGCGGGTACGGTAAAGATCTTGGTCTGGGCAAGTGGAGGTTCGCCGCCGACGGCAAGTGGCACGCGATCGAGCAACAGGTGAACCGGTCCAAGCAGACCATCACCGTCTGGTACGACGGAAAGCAGGTCTATTCGACCAAGGTCTCCGGCATCTCCGGCATCCCGTTCACCGGGGTGTTCTTCTCCACCTTCTACGGCGGCCACGAGAAGGTGTGGGGACCGAAGAAGACCACGCATTCGTACTTCGCGAACTTCTCCGTCAGCACGGGTCTCCAGCACTAACGGAAGAGGTTGAGGTCGATGGCGGCGGCCATCGCCTGGTACCCCTTGTCGCCCGGGTGCAGGTGGTCGCCGCTGTCGTACGCGGGGAGGAACCGCAGCGGGTCGGCCGGGTCCTGGGTCGCCTGGTCGAAGTCGATGACCCCGTCGAAGGCGCCGCTGGTCCGGATCCAGGTGTTGATCTTCTGCCGCTCGCGTTCCATCACCGCCGTGTACCGGCCGGAGCCCTCGACCGGGGTGAGCGTGGCGCCGAAGATCTTCGCGTGCTTGGCGTGTACCCGGTCGACGATCTGCCGGTACCCGGCGATGATCTCGTCCCCGGTCGCCTGCTGGACGATCAGCCGCAGGGTCTGGTTGGCGAACGTCGGCACCGCGGTCTCGGCCGCCGACGAGTGCGGCGCGGCGCCCCACGCGTCGACCCAGGCCGGTTTCGTGGCCGCGCTGGCCGCACCGGCGGTGGCCACTACGACCGCCGCGACGGCAACCGCGACAACCTGGGCACGCAACCGCATCAGGATGCCCCCACCCATCGATATCCGAGAATCTCTCAGTTATACCAGTAGCCTTACCGGTGTGGGACGGGATCCGGAGTACCTCGCGTTCGCCCATGCTGTGGCGGCGGCGGTCCAGAAGCAGGCCGCGGCGGCGCCCCGGGTCTCGCACGAGCGCGTCAGTCACCGGTTCGGCATGCTCGGCCTGCACCGGCAACCGGTCGCCGCGGTGGAGGACCTCCGCGTCGACGGCGGCGACGGTCCGCTGCCCGCCCGGCTGTACCGGCCGATGGAAAGCGTTTCCGGTCCCGGGCTGGTGTTCTTCCATGGCGGCGGGTTCTACCTCGGCGACGTCGAATGCTACGACCCGGTCTGCCGGGTGGTCGCCAATGCCACCGGCGCCGCGGTGCTGTCGGTCGGGTACCGGCTGGCTCCCGAGGATCCGTTCCCCGCCGCCGTCGAGGACGCGTACGCGGCGACACTCTGGGCCGCCCGGAGCGCCGGCGCGCTCGGCTTCGACCGGATCGGTGTCGCCGGTGACAGCGCGGGCGCCAACCTCGCGACGGTGGTCGCCCAGCGCGCACGTGACGAGGGTGGTCCGGCGCTCGCCGTGCAGCTTCTGGTGTACGGCGTCTACGACATGACCAGCGAGCCGCCACCGGTCGACGACCCGGACGGGCTTTCGATGGCCGACGGCGACCTGGCCGACGTCAAGCAGCGGTACCTGGGCGACGCCGATCGCGGCCACCCGTGGGCCTCGCCGCTGCTGCACCCGGACCTCGGTGGACTGCCGCCCACGGTGCTCGTGCACGCCGAGTACGACCGGCTGCGCCCGCAGGGCGAGGAGTACGCGGCCCGGTTGCGCGCGGCCGGGGTACCGGTGACCGAGGTCCCCGGCTCCGGCCTGGACCACGCGTACCTGGCCTGGGGGCAGTTCGCGGCGCGTCCGCGCGAGGCGATCGCGGAGATCGGCGCGGCGACGCGCGCGATGTTAGGCGGAGTCCCGCAGGCCGGTTAGCGCCCACACCGAGTCCACCTCGGCCGCCTCACCCCGGGCGTACGCTTCGGCGAACCCCGCGTCGCCGAGTGCTTCCCGCGCCGCCGCCTCGATCCGGGGCACGTCCCGCAGCGACCGGTCCGGCACGCCACGGATCCGCTCGCTGGCGGCCAGCAGGGTCACGGCCCGCCCGGGCTCGTCCGCGCGCAGCGCGTAGTCGGCCACTCTGACCAGGACCTGCGCGATGACCGGGTAGTCCTGCGACCGCAACGCCGCGTCCACCGCGTCGGCGTGGTGCCGGCGCGCGGTGGGCAGGTCATCAGCGGCGAGGATGCCGCGCAGGCTCTCGATCATCGCCCACTGCTGCGTCGCCAGGCCAGGCTGTCCGATGTGGACGGCGGCGGCCGAGGCATGCCGGCGGGCCCGCGCCAGGTCTCCGGACTGCCGCGCCAGTTCAGCGGTGGCCACCTCGACGGCGACCCGTGACTCGACCATCCCGACCCGGTCGGCGCCGCGCCGCGCCTCGTCCAGCACGGCCCACGCACGATCCTCGTCCCCGGCGAGCCACAGCTGCTGGGCGTGCCTGGCCTGGAACTGCGACACGTCCTCGTGCGTGCCCAGCTCGGCCAGACAGGAGACGGCCTGTTGGTAGCAGTCCGCCGCCGCCCGGTGGTCACCGCGGTTGGCGATCAGCTCGCCAAGGCCGACCAGGGTGAACGAGACGCCCCAGCGCTCGTTCAACGCCCGGAACCCGGCCAGCGCGGTGCGCAGGTCGACCTCCGCACGCGCGTGGTCGCGGCCGATGTTGGTGACCGCGAACGCGTGCATCATGTGCGCGGTCGCCCGGATCCACGGATCGTGGTCGTCGTACAGCGCGGTCACGCGGTCGAGCTGATACGGCGGGAAGAACGCCGTGGCGAGCGCGCTGCCGAGGCGCAGCAGCGGGTGGGCGGCATCGGCCCAGGAGCCCAGGTCCATCGCGGCCCGGTACTTCAGCGACGCCGCCTCGATGTCGTTGCCCTGGTCGAGACCGGTCATCGCGGCCACGATGTACGACAGGGCCCGCCACTCGTCGGCGACGTCACCCGGCAGGGCCACCGTCTCGGCGGCCAGCGTCGCGCCCTCGGCCCGGTGCCCGTGCAGCCACCAGTACCAGCCGAGCGCCGCGACCAGCCGGGTGGCCACCTCCGCGTCGCCGGCTCCGATCGCCCCGCGCAGCGCGGCGTGCAGGTTGTCGTGGTCTTCGGTGAGCCGGGCCAGCCAGGTCAGCTGCTCGCCACCGCGCAGGTACGGCTCCGCGGCCTCGGCCAGCCCGAGGAAGTACCCGGCGTGCGCCCGCCGGACCCGCTCCCGCTCCCCGGCCGCGTCGAGCCGCTCCAGCCCGTACGCCCGGATCGTCTCCAGCATCCGGTACCGCGGCTGACCGTCCCCGGTGACCACCACCAGCGACTTGTCCACCAGGGCGGTGAGCAGGTCGAGCACCGCGTCCTCGCGGACCTCGCCGCCCGCGCAGACCTGCTCGGCCGCCTCCAGCGTGGCTCCCCCGGCGAACACCACCAGCCGCCGCCACAACGCCCGCTCCGCGTCGTCGAGCAGGTCCCAGCTCCAGTCCACCACCGCGCGCAGCGTCTGGTGGCGGGGCAGCGCGGTGCGGCTGCCCCCGGTCAGCAGCCGGAACCGGTCGCCCAGCCGGGCCGCCACCTGCTCCGGGCTCATCGCCCGCAGCCGCGCCGCCGCCAGCTCGATCGCCAGCGGCATCCCGTCGAGCGCACGGCAGATGGCCACCACGCCAGTCACGTTGCGCGCATCGACCGCGAATCCCGGCCGCACCGCCGCCGCCCGGTCGACCAGCAGCCGCACCGACGCGTACCCCATCGCCTCGGCCGCGGTGGCGTCCGGCGGCGGCAGCGCCAGCGGCTCGACCGGCCACAGCGTCTCGCCGGTGATCCCGAGCGGTTCCCGGCTGGTGGCGACGATCCGCACCGCCGGGCAGCCGCCGAGCACCTGGTCGACCAGAGCCGCTGCGGCTGCGATGAGGTGCTCACAATTGTCGAGTACGAGCAGAAGCCGCTTCCCGGCCAGCGCGGTCACTACGCGGGTGGTGGGGTCGGTGTGCTCGACGGTCTCCGCCCGCCGGCTGGTACTGATCAGGACCTGCTCGCGCAGCCCCAGCGTGCCCAACACGGTCTGGGCCACCTCGCCCGGGTCGCTGACCGGAGCCAGTTCCACCAGCCAGCAACCGTCGGGCATCGTGTCCACGGCGGTGCGCGCGGCCTCGACCGCGAGCCTTGTCTTGCCGGCGCCACCCGGACCGGTCAGTGTGGTGAGCCGCGATTCGCCGAGCATCTTGCCGACCCGCTCGATCTCCTCGTCGCGGCCGACGAAACTGGTCAGGGCGGCCCGAAGATTGGTCCGCGGCTCGGTCTCGGTGGTCCGGGCGCTTCCCTCGGCCCGCAGGATCTCCAGGTGCAGGGCGGCCAGCTCCGGCGACGGGTCGACGCCGAGCCGGTCGGCGAGCGCGCGCCGCACCCGCTCGTACACGTTGAGCGCGTCCGCCGGCCGGCTCGCGGCCACCAGGGCACGCATGAGCTGGCCGGCCAGCCGTTCGCGTACCGGGTGCCGGGTAACCAGCTCCTCCAGCTCCTCCGCCGGCGGCCGTACATCCGTGCGCAGCTCGGCCTCGATCCGGTCCTCGGTGGCGGCCAGCCGCTGCTCGGTCAGGCGCGCCACGGGTGCCTGGGCGAACGCGGCGTCCGCCACGTCGGCCAGTGCCGGGCCACGCCACAGGGCGAGCGCGGCACGCAGCGTCGCGGCAGCCTGCGCCGGGTCACCGGCGAGTTCAGCCCGCCCGGTGGCGACCAGCCGCTCGAACCTCGGTACGTCGACCGCGTCCGGATCGACCATCAACCGGTACCCCACCGAGGTCGATTCGATCACGATGTCGGGCACCGCCCGGCGCAGCCGGGACACCAGCGCCTGCACGGCGTTGGCGGCATGACCTGGGGGATCGTCTTCCCAGAGGGCTTCGACGATGCGCCGGATGGTCGACACCCGGCCCGGCTCCAGCGCGAGCAGGATCAGCAGCGTGCGTAGCCGCGCGCCGCCGATCTCGACCGGCTCACCGGAGTCGGCGCGGACTTCGAGCGGCCCGAGCATCGCGATCTGCACAGTACGATTCTGCCCGCCCGGCCTGGGTAGCCTAGGCCCGCCATGAACAGGAGTAGCGGTGAAGGAGACACCGGACGCAGTGTTCGTACAGTTCAACCGGGGTGAGCTTGAGACCATCGAGTGGATTACGCGATGTGGAAACGCGGTAGCTAGACGAGGCCGTTGGCTTCGCGTACGACGGTCACCAACTCGTTCACGATGCCGTTGATCGCGAAGTCCTTCGGGGTGAAGACGCGGGCCACCCCCGCCTTGCGCAGCGTCGCCGCGTCGTCGGTCGGGATGATGCCGCCCACCACGACCGGCAGATCCGGGCGCCCGGCCTCGCGCAGCCCGTCCAGCACCGCCGGCACCGCCGCCAGGTGCGAGCCGGACAGCACCGACAGCCCCACCAGGTCGACGTCCTCGGCCACCGCGGCGGACACGATCTGCGCCGGGGTCAGCCGGATCCCCTGGTACACGACCTCGAAGCCGGCGTCCCGCGCGCGCACCGCGATCTGCTCGGCGCCGTTGGAGTGCCCGTCCAGACCGGGCTTGCCGACGAGCATGCGCAGCCGGCCGGCGCCCAGTTCGGTGGCGGTCTCGCGGACCCGCTGCCGGACCTCGGCCAACCCGGACCCGGCGGTGGCCTCGCGGACCGCGCCCCCGGAGCTGAGCCCGGTCGGGGCGCGGTACTCGCCGAACACCTCGCGCAGCGCCCCGGCCCACTCCCCGGTGGTCACGCCGGCGCGCACACAGGCCAGCGTGGCGTCCATCAGGTTGGTGTCGCTCGCGGCGTCGGCGCGCAGCCGGTCCAGCGCGGTGGCGACCGCGGCCGCGTCACGCCGTTCCCGCCAGGCCTTCACGTTCTGCGTGGCGGCGGTTTCGACCGCCGGGTCGACCTGCTCGATGTGTGCGGCGCCCGCGGCGGTCAGCGGGCTGGGCTCGGACTCGGTGAACCTGTTGACGCCGATCACGACGTCGCTGCCGGACTCCATCCGCTGCCGGCGCTCGGCGAGCGAAGCGACCAGCGCGCTCTTGAGGTATCCGGTCTCCACCGCGGCGACCGCACCACCGAGATCGAGCACGGTGGACAGCTCCGCCCGCGCGCCGTCCACGATGGATGACACCAGCCGCTCGACCACGTGCGAGCCGTCGAACAGATCCGGGTACTCGAGCAGGTCCGACTCGTACGCGAGCACCTGTTGCATTCGAAGTGACCACTGCTGGTCCCACGGGCGGGGCAGGCCGAGCGCCTCGTTCCAGGCCGGAAGCTGCACCGCGCGCGCCCGGGCATCCCGGGACAGCGTGACACCGAGCATCTCCAGCACGATCCGTTGGATGTTGTTTTCCGGCTGCGCCTCGGTCAGGCCGAGCGAGTTGACCTGCACGCCGTACCGGAAGCGGCGTTGCTTCGCATCCGTCACGCCGTAGCGGTCCCGGGTGATCTCGTCCCACAGCCGCGCGAACGCGCGCATCTTCGCCATCTCCTCGACGAACCGCACGCCCGCGTTGACGAAGAACGAGATGCGCTCGACGACCCGACCGATCTGCTCCGGCGGCACCTGGCCGGAGTCCCGCACGGCATCCAGCACCGCGATCGACGTGGCAAGGGCAAAAGCAACCTCTTGTACCGGCGTCGCCCCGGCTTCCTGCAGGTGGTACGAGCAGATGTTGACCGGATTCCACTTCGGACAGTTGGCGACCGTCCACGCGATGACGTCGGTGGTGAGGCGCAGGCTCGTTCCGGGCGGGAAGATGTACGTGCCCCGGGAGAGGTACTCCTTGACGATGTCGTTCTGCGTCGTGCCGGCGAGTTTCTCGCGCTGTGCGCTCTGCTCGTCGGCCACGGTGACGTAGAGCGCGAGCAGCCACATGGCGGTGGCGTTGATTGTCATGGACGTGTTCGCGGCCGCCAGGTCGATGCCCTCGAAGAGGGCACGGGCGTCGCCGAGATGCGCGATCGGCACGCCCACCCGGCCGACCTCGCCCCGAGCCATCTCGTGATCGGGGTCGTATCCGGTCTGCGTCGGCAGGTCGAACGCCACCGACAGGCCGGTCTGCCCCTTGGTGAGATTGCGGCGGAACAGCGCGTTGCTGGCCGCCGCCGAGGAATGCCCGGCGTAGGTACGCATCACCCACGGCCGGTCGGGCTGCTCCAGCCTGCCTGTCTCCGACATGACCGGAGTTTACTAAACAGTAACTTTGTCGCGCTCCGTGATCTGCGCCGCATGGCTGGCACAACTTCCCGGGAGTAGTTGCCTCCCGACCTCGTCGAGGCCACAACTCCCGGGAAGTTGTGACGATCTTGCCCCGGGGTCACATCAGCCACTCGCGGCACGAGATAGTGGACGCCGTGACCGACAACCTGGCGATCGAGGTGCGTGGCCTGCGCAAAGCGTACGGCGCGACCGTTGCCGTCGACGGCATCGATCTCACCGTGCCGCGCGGGGAGGTGTTCGCGCTGCTCGGCCCCAACGGCGCGGGCAAGACCACCACGGTGGAGATCCTCGAAGGCTTCCGGTACGCCGACGGCGGTGAGGTGCGCGTACTCGGCAAGGATCCGCGCCACGGCGACCTGCACTGGCGGACCCGGATCGGCATCGTGCTCCAGAGCACCGGCGAGTTCGAGGAGCTGACGGTCGCGGAAGTGGTGCACCACTTCGCGCGGTACTACCCGAACGCCGACGACCCGGACAAGGTGATCGAACGGGTCGGCCTGACCGAGAAACGGGCGGCGCGGGCCGAACGGCTCTCCGGCGGCCAGAAGCGCCGCCTCGACGTGGCGCTCGGCATCATCGGGCGCCCCGAGCTGCTGTTCCTCGACGAGCCGACGACCGGCTTCGACCCGGAGGCGCGCCGGGAGTTCTGGGAGCTGATCCGGGGGTTGACGGCCGCCGGCACGACGATCCTGCTCACCACGCACTACCTCGACGAGGCCGAGGCGCTGGCCGACCGGGTCGGTGTGATCGCGTCCGGCCGGATGGTGGCCATCGCCGCCCCGGGCGATCTCGGCGACCGGCGCAACGCCACGGCGACCGTACGCTGGATCGGCCCGGACGGCCCCCAGGCTGAACAGACGCACACCCCGACCGCTGTCGTCACCGCGCTCGCCGAGCGGTTCGGCGGCGAGGTGCCCGGCCTGACGGTGACCCGGCCCACGCTCGAAGACGTGTACCTGACGATGATCGGCAAGGAGGGCGCGGCGTGACCGCGATTACCGAGAAGCTCGCGCCGGCCCGCCGGGCGAACGCCGTCGCGCTGGGGCTGAGCCGTGGCGTGCTCGAACTCAAGCAGTTCATCCGCACCCGGGAGTACGTGGTCTTCACACTGCTCTTCCCGGTGATGATCGTGGTCATCTTCGGCGCGATCTTCCACGGTCACCTCACCCCGGAGGTCACCTTCACCCAGTACTTCGTGAGCGGCATGATCGCTTCGGGGCTGCTCGCCACCAGCTTCCAGAACCTGGCCATCCAGATTCCCATCGAGCGCGACCGGGGCGTGCTCAAGCGGCTGATCGGCACGCCGATGCCCCGCGCCGCGTACTTCATTGGCAAGATCTTTATGGTACTGGTGTTCAGCGCCATCGAGACGGCGATCCTGCTCGCCATCGCGACCGCCTTCTACGGTCTCCACCTGCCGCACAGCGCCGCGAAGTGGTTCACGTTCGCCTGGGTGAGCCTGCTCGGCATCACCGCGTGCACGCTCGCCGGCATCGCGTACTCGTCGATCGCCCGCACCGGGCGCGGCGCTCCCGCGACGGTCACTCCGGTGGCGCTGGTCCTGCAGTTCACGTCCGGGGTGTTCTTCGTGTACTCCAGCATCCCGGCCTGGATGCGGGACTTCGCGGCGATCTTCCCGCTGAAGTGGATGTGTCAGGGGATGCGCTCGGTGTTCCTGCCGGACTCGTTCGCACAGCGCGAGGTGGCCCACTCCTGGGAGCTGGGCCGGGTCGCGCTCGTGCTCGGTGCCTGGTGCGTGGCCGGCCTGGTGCTCTGCCTGTTCGCCTTCCGCTGGACCGACCGCCGCGAGCGCTAGTACGTGTAGAAGCCTCGGCCGGTCTTGCGGCCCAGGTCACCGGCCGTCACCATGCGCGCCAGTAGCTCCGGCGGGAAGAACTTGCCGTCGGCCGTGTCGTTGTAGATGTTCGTCGTCGCGTGCAGCAGTACGTCGACGCCGGTGAGATCCGTGGTGGCCAGCGGCCCCATCGGGTGGCCGAACCCGAGCCGGCAGGCGGTGTCCAGGTCCTCCGCGCTGACCACGCCGCTCTCCACCAGCTTGACCGCCTCGACCACGAGCGCGGCGATCAGCCGGGTGGTGACGAACCCGGCGATGTCCCGGTTGACGACGATGCAGGTCTTGCCGATCTCCTCGGCGAACCCGCGGGCGCGGGCGAGAACCTCGTCCGAGGTCTTGTACCCGCGCACCAGCTCGCACAGCTTCATCATCGGTACCGGCGAGAAGAAGTGGGTGCCCACGACCGACTCGGGCCGCTCGGTCGCCGCCGCGATCTGGGTGACCGGGATGGCGGAGGTGTTGGTCGCGAGTACCGCGTCGGTTTTGCAGATCCGGTCCAGCTCGCGGAAGACGGCCTGCTTGACGTCGAGGCGCTCGAAGACGGCCTCCACGACGATGTCCGCGTCGGCGGCGGCTTCCAGATCGGTGGTCGGCGTGATCCGGCCCAGTGCCGCTTCGACGTCGTCGGCGCTGATCGTGGCCTTGCTGGCGAACTTCTCCAGCGACTTCCGGATGCCGGCGACGCCACGCTGTACGGCCGCGTCGTCCAGGTCGCGCAGCGTGACCTCCCAGCCTGCCTGTGCCGCGACCTGGGCGATCCCGGACCCCATCAGACCGGCCCCGACGACCGCTAGACGACCCGCCATCTGTGCTCACTCCTCTACTCGTTGCACTCGCGAGGCACCCTACCCGCCGGTACGGGAAGGTCCCGCACATGGCCCGAGGGTACGACTACGTAACGTATCTAGCGGATGGCACACTGTCACGGTGCTTCTCCTCCTCGCCGTCGTGGCGCTGCTCGTGGCGGCCACCGCCGCCGCCCGTACCGTGATATCGCGCACCAGACCGGTGCCTTCCTATACCACCCTCGACGATTACGGACTGTTGCGTACGCTCGTCCTCGTCGACACGCTCGACACTGGCCTGTCCATCCGCGCGCTGCTGAACGCGGGCGGTGTACGGGCGACGGTCAGCACCGGCACCGAGGGCCTGGTGCACGTCCTGGTCTTTCCGGACGAGTATGACCAGGCCAGACGAATGGTGAGCTGGGTGCTCTGAGTTAGGTGGTTTCCCCGATGCTGTGAGTTGCGCGGCACGACAGGGTGTACCTCCGTGCTGGTCGGGACGTGCCTGAGCGGCACATCCCTGATTCGACCAGCAAGGAGTACCCCGGTGACCCAACCCACATACCCGCACGCCGGCTACCCGGCGACCGCACCGAACCCGCCCGCGGCGGCCGACCGGCCGCTCACCCTGACCCTGGCCTTCTGGGTCAGCGCGGTCGTCGGGCTGCTCGGCATCATCGGCGGGATCGTCGACATCGCCGGCGGAAAGTCCGCCATCAACAAGGCACTCAGTAAGGACGGCATCGACAGCGACCTCGCCCGGTCGGTGGCCGGCGCCGCGCTGGACAGCGCGTACCACACGCTCGTCACCCGCGCGGTGATCGCGATCATCGCGGGCGCGCTGGTGCTGGCGTTCGCGCTGGCCGCCCGCAACGCCGCCACCTGGGCCCGGGTCACGCTGACCGTGTTCCTGGCATTCGGCATGTGCGCCGGCAGCGGCCTCCAGCTGCGTGACCGCGACGTGCTGCCCAGCGTCAGCCTGCTCGCCGCCAGCCTGACGCCGCTGCTCAGCATCGTCGCCATCGTGCTGCTGTTCATGCCGGCGACCAACCGGTACGCCAAGCGCGGCAAGACCGCCACGCTGTAGCTCCCTGGCGCGGTGCCCGGCCTGCCGGGCACCGCGCTAGAACGTGAACTCGTCGTCCGGCGCGTTCGCCCGCTCCACCGGCACGCCGAGCGCCCGCAGGTCGGCCGCGAAGTCCGGGTATCCCCGGTCGATGTGGTAGACGTCGTTGACCTCAGTGACGCCCTCGGCACACAGGCCGGCGATGACCAGCCCGGCGCCGGCCCGGATGTCGGTCGCCCGGACCGGTGCGCCGGACAGCCGCTCCCGTCCGCGTACCACCGCGTGGTGGCCGTCGGTGCGGATCTCCGCGCCGAGCCGGGCCATCTCGTTGATGAACATGAACCGGCCGTCGAAGATGTTCTCGGTCACCAGCGACGCGCCCTCGCTGACCGACGCCAGCCCGATCGCCATCGGCAGCAGGTCGGTGGCGAAACCCGGGAACGGCAGCGTGACGAAGTCCACGGCCTTCGGGCGCCGGTCCATGCGTACCCGAAAGCGCCCCGGCTCCGCGTCCACCCGTGCGCCGGCGGTGGCGAGCTTGTCCAGCGCGATCTCCAGGTGACCGGCCTCGCCGCCGACGACGGTGACGTCGCCGCGGGTCATGGCCGCACCGAACGCCCAGGTGCCGGCCACGATCCGGTCGCCGACGGTGCGATGGGTGACCGGTTCGAGCCGGTCGACGCCCTCGACGACGAGCTGCGACGTGCCCGCGCCGTCGATCTTCGCGCCCATCGCGGTCAGCATCGCGCAGATGTCGACGATCTCCGGCTCCCGGGCCGCGTTGTCGATCTCGGTCGTACCCTTGGCCAGCACGGCGGCCATCAGCAGGTTCTCGGTCGCGCCCACGCTCGGGAAGTCGAGCCAGATCGTGGCGCCGTGCAGGCGCGGGGCGGACGCGACGACGAAGCCGTGCTCGCTGGTCACCTCGGCGCCCATCCGGCGCAGGCCGTCGATGTGCATGTCGAGGCCGCGAGATCCGATCGCGTCACCGCCGGGGTGGGCGACCCGCACGTACCCGCTACGCGCCACCAGCGGGCCGAGCACGCAGATCGAGGCGCGCAGCCGGCGTACCAGGTCGTAGTCGGCCTCGCTGCCGAGCCGGTCCGGGGTCTCGATCACCGCGCGGTTGTCGTCGAGCGTCACGGCGCAGCCCAGCCGCCGCAGTACCTCCGCCATGATGGCGATATCGGTGATCCGCGGCACATTGGTCACCACGGTCCGCCCCGGCGCGAGCAACGCGGCCGCCATCAGCTTGAGCGCCGAGTTCTTCGCTCCCACCACGGAGACCTCACCATCCAGGCGAGCCCCACCAACCACTCGGATCAGATCCACGCCGGCCATCGTAGGCGCCGTGCGCCGGGGTGGCGCGCCGGGCGGCCCGGCGCCGGGCCAGAGATTGACGTTGGTCGATACTGTCCCATCTGGCGACGCTTGGAATGGACAATATCGACCAACGTCGAGGCCCGGCCGGGCGGGAGCCGACGCGAGCGCGCCGGCGCTCCGTACGCTGGTGGCCATGGCCGTGCATCTGACCCGCATCTACACGAAGACCGGCGACGACGGCAGCACCGGGCTGGGCGACTTCAGCCGGGTGCCGAAAACGCATCCCCGGATCGGCGCGTACGCCGACGTCGAGGAGTGCAACGCCGCGCTCGGCGTGGCGCTCGCGCTCGGTCAGTTGCCCGATGACCTGCGGCGCGTGCTCACCGTCGTGCAGAACGATCTGTTCGACGTCGGCGCCGACCTGTGCAACCCGATCGTGCCGAACCCTTCGTACCCGCCGCTGCGGATCGCCGAGGACTACATCACCCGGCTCGAGGACTGGTGTGACGGGTACAACGCCGAGCTGTCCAAACTGGACTCGTTCATCCTGCCCGGAGGCACCCCGGGAGCGGCGCTGCTGCACGTCGCCCGAGTGGTGTGCCGGCGGGCCGAACGCTCGGCGTGGGCGGCGATCGAGGCCGACCCGGAGGGTACGAACGTGCTGACCGCCAAGTACCTCAACCGGCTGTCCGACCTGCTGTTCATCCTGTGCCGCACGGCCAATCCGGACGGCGACGTGAAATGGGTACCGGGTGGCGAGCGCCACGCCTAGCGGGCTGCACCACGTCGAGCTGTGGGTGCCCGACCTGACCCGGGCAGAGGAAAGCTGGGGCTGGTTGCTGGGACGGCTCGGCTGGCAGCCGTACCAGCGGTGGGAGGCCGGCCGGTCGTGGCGGCTGGGCGACACGTACCTGGTGTTCGAGCGGTCCCCGGCGCTGACCGCGACCAGCCATGACCGGCTCCGGCCGGGCCTCAACCACGTGGCGTTGCACGCCGGAAGCCCCGCCGAGGTGGACGCCCTGGTGGCGGAGTCAGCGGGACACGGCTGGAGCGCGCTGTTCGCCGACCGGTACCCGTATGCCGGCGGCCCGGAGCACTATGCGGGGTACCTGGCCGACCGGGACGGCTTCGAGGTCGAGCTGGTCGCTTCATGATCAAGCCCGTTGATCGGCACAACTTCCCGGAAACAGTGGCCTCCCGACCCCCGTGAGGCAACAACTTCCGGGAAATTGTGCCGATCATGGGGGCGCGCTGGACGCTGTTAGCGGGCCGCCATACGCGTCGAGACCGTCCCCGGAGGGACGGCCTCGATCCAGGACAGGAAGCCGGCGAGCGTGGACTCGGCCATCGCGATCTCGATCGTCGCGCCTTCGGTCGTGCAACTCACGATGATCCAGTCGGACGCGAGGACGAGGCGCTCCGGCCCGTCCGGCGCTCTCCGCCCGGCCACCGCCAGCCCGCGTCTGGTCAACGTGCGCCTGGGGCGGATGGAGAGGCTGAATATCCGGTACCACCGGAGGTCGTCGCCGGCGAACCGGCCGATGCCGGGCGACCAGCCCCGGCCGGGCACCACCGAGTTGAGCCGCCAGCTCAGCTCGATCGTGCCGCCGCTGCGCGCGATGAAACCGCGGCGCAGGAACAGCAGCGCAAGGACGAACAGCAGGACGAACACACCGAGGCCGATCCCTTCCAAGATCTCCATCGGTGCCGCCCCTGATCAGTGCGCGGCTGGCTGAGGCGTGGCTGGTACGCAGTCCTCGGCGAGAACCGTGACGCCGGCCTCGGTGACCGAGAGGAAGCCGCCTGATACCTCATAGGTATGTGCGTCGGCACCGTCGATCTTGACCCGGACCTGGCTCGGCTCGGCCAGCTGCCCCAGCAGCGGAGCGTGGCCGGGCATCACTCCGAGCTCGCCCTCAGTCGTCCGGGCGACCAGCATGTCGGCCTCGCCGGACCACACCATCTCCTCGACCGACACGATCTCGACGTGCACCTGCGTCGCCACGTGGGTCTCCTCTAGCGCCAGGACGGGACCGTCCGAGTCTAATAAACCAGGTAATGATCGGTGCCAGCAGGCGCCCGATCGGCACAACTTCCCGGAAGTCGTGGCCTCAAAGGCCTTCCGAGACCACTATTTCCGGGAAGTTGTGCCGATCATGGCCGAGCCGGCACGGCGGGCCGAGACCGCTACTCCTTGGCCAGTTCCTTGGCCTTGCGCTCCAGATCCTCCAGGCCACCGCACATGAAGAACGCCTGCTCGGGGTAGTGGTCGTACTCCCCCTCGCTGATCTTCTTGAAGGCCTCGATCGTCTCCTTGATCGGAACGGTCGAGCCCGGGATACCGGTGAACTGTTCCGCCGCGTACGTGTTCTGGGACAGGAACCGCTCGATCCGGCGGGCCCGGCCGACCGCGATCTTGTCCTCCTCGGACAGCTCGTCCATACCGAGAATCGCGATGATGTCCTGCAGGTCCTTGTATCGCTGGAGGATCTGCTGCACCTGGCGCGCGACCGTGTAGTGCTCCTGGCCCACGTACTCGGGGGCGAGGAGCCGCGAGGTCGACGCCAGCGGGTCGACCGCCGGGTAGATGCCCTTGTCCGAGATCGAGCGCTCCAGGTTGGTGGTCGCGTCGAGGTGGGCGAACGTGGTGGCCGGCGCCGGGTCGGTGTAGTCGTCGGCCGGCACGTAGATCGCCTGCATCGAGGTGATGGCCTTACCCCGGACCGAGGTGATCCGCTCCTGCAGCTCGCCCATCTCGTCGGCCAGGGTCGGCTGGTAGCCCACCGCGCTCGGCATCCGGCCGAGCAGAGTGGACACCTCGGAGCCGGCCTGGGTGAACCGGAAGATGTTGTCGATGAACAGCAGCACCTCCTGGTTCTGGACGTCCCGGAAGTACTCGGCCATGGTCAGCGCCGACAGCGCGACCCGAAGGCGGGTGCCCGGCGGCTCGTCCATCTGGCCGAAAACCAACGCGGTCCGCTCCAGCACGCCGGACTCGGCCATCTCCAGGATCAGGTCGTTGCCCTCACGGGTACGCTCGCCGACCCCGGCGAAGACCGAGGTACCGCCGAAGTTGCGGGCCACCCGGATGATCATCTCCTGGATGAGCACCGTCTTACCCACACCGGCGCCGCCGAACAGGCCGATCTTGCCGCCCTTCACGTACGGGGCGAGCAGGTCGAGCACCTTGATGCCGGTCTCCAGCATCTCGGTCTTCGGTTCGAGGTCGGCGAAGGCCGGCGGGTGTCGGTGGATGCCCCACCGATCGGTGATCTCCAGCGAGCCCGGGTCGACGTCAAGGACCTCGCCGATCGCATTCCACACGTGGCCCTTGGTCACGTCGCCCACCGGTACGGTGATCGACTCACCGGTGTCGGTGATCTCGGCGCCCCGGATCAGGCCGTCCGTGGGCTGCATCGAGATCGCCCGGATCACGTTGTCGCCGAGGTGCTGGGCGACCTCCAGGGTCAGCGTCTTGGCGCCTTCGGCCAGCTCGACCTGTACGTGCAGGGCGTTGAAGATGTCGGGCATCGCGTCGCGCGGGAACTCCGCGTCGACGACCGGGCCGATGACCCGGACGACGCGGCCCACGCCGGTCTCAGTCTCAACAGCAGCAGTCATCACAGCTCATCTCCCGCCGCAGCGAGCGCGTTCGCGCCGCCGACAATCTCACTGATCTCCTGGGTGATCGCCGCCTGGCGGGCCGAGTTCATCTGGCGCGTCAGGGTTTTGATCATCTCATCCGCGTTGTCCGTGGCGCTCTTCATCGCCCGCCGCCGGGACGCCGACTCGCTCGCCGCCGAGTCGATCAACGCCGCGTAGATCCGCGTGTTGATGTACTTCGGCAGCAGCGCGTCGAGCAGTTCCTCCGGGTCGGGCTCGAACTCGTACGCCGGCATCGGGCCCTCGCCCTCCTGCTCCTCGACCTGCATCGGCGCGAGGAACCGGGCCTCCGGCGTCTGCGTCATCAGCGACCGGAACCGGGTGGACACCACGTGCAGCTCGTCCACGCCGAGCACCCCGTCGGTACCCCCGGTACCGCCGTCGACGTCATCCGCCCCGGCGACGAACGCGTCGATGAGCGTCTCGCCGACCTCCCGGGCGTTCTCGAAGCGCGGCTGCTCGGAGAAGCCGGTCCAGCTGGCCGCGATCTCCCGGTTGCGGAACCGGTAGTACGTCACTCCCTTGCGGCCGATGACGTACAGCGCGACCTGCTTGTCGTCGCCGCGCAGCCGGGCGATCAGCTGCTCCGCCGTGCGGATCGCGTTGGCGTTGTACGCGCCGCACAGGCCGCGGTCGCTGGTGACGACGAGCACGCCGGCCCGGCGGACCCGCTCGCGCGCAACCAGCAGCGGGTGGTCGACGCTGGCGTTGCTGGCCAGCGCCGTCAGCACCTCGGTGATCGCCTCGGCGTACGGCCGGGACGCCTCGACCCGCTCCTGTGCCCGGGCGATCCGGCTGGTGGCGACCAGCTCCTGCGCCTTGGTGATCTTCCTCGTGGACTTCGTCGTGCGTACCCGCCGACGCAGCGCCTGAATCTGACCGGCCATGGCTAGGCCTGCTGCTTCGGCTTCGGGCGAACCTGGCGGGTGACCTTCTCCTGGCTCTCCACGCCGTTCTCCATCGCCCGGGCCGGCGCCTCGTTGACCCGTACCGAATCGTCGCCGGCCAGGAAGGCCTCCTTGAACTTGGTGACCTCCTCGGTCAGCGCCGCCACGGTGTCGTCGTCGAGATCGCCGGTCTCGCCGATCGTGGTCAGCAGCTCGGACCGGTGCCGGCGCAGGTGGTCGAGGAACTCCTGCTCGAACCGGCGGATGTCGCTGACCGGGATGTCGTCGAGCTGGCCGGTGGTGCCGGCCCAGATCGACACGGTCTCCTCGACCACCGAGTACGGCGAGTACTGCGGCTGCTTGAGCAACTCGACCAGCCGTGCGCCGCGCTCCAGCTGGGCCCGCGAGGCCTTGTCCAGGTCGGACGCGAAGGCCGCGAAGGCTTCCAGCTCCCGGTACTGGGCGAGGTCGAGCCGCAGCCGGCCGGACACCTTCCGCATGCTCCGGACCTGCGCGTTACCACCGACCCGGGACACCGAGGTGCCGACGTTGATGGCCGGCCGCACGCCCTGGTTGAACAGGTCCTCCTGGAGGAAGATCTGCCCGTCCGTGATGGAGATGACGTTGGTCGGGATGTACGCGGAGATGTCGCCGGCCTTCGTCTCGATGATCGGCAGGCCGGTCATCGAGCCGCCACCCAGGTCGTCGGAGAGCTTCGCGCACCGCTCCAGCAGCCGGGAATGCAGGTAGAAGACGTCACCCGGGTAGGCCTCGCGGCCCGGCGGGCGGCGCAGCAGCAGCGACACCGCACGGTACGCCTCAGCCTGCTTGGTCAGGTCGTCGAAGACGATGAGGACGTGCTTGCCGGCGTACATCCAGTGCTGCCCGATGGCCGAACCGGTGTACGGCGCGAGGTACTTGAAGCCGGCCGAGTCACTGGCGGGCGCGGCGACGATGGTCGTGTACTCCATCGCGCCCTGCTCGTCGAGCGTGCCGCGGATCGCGGCGATCGTGGACGCCTTCTGGCCGATCGCGACGTAGATGCAGCGCACCTGCTTCTTCGGGTCGCCGGACTTCCAGTTGTCGCGCTGGTTGAGGATCGTGTCGATGGCGATCGTGGTCTTGCCGGTCTTGCGGTCGCCGATGATGAGCTGCCGCTGGCCGCGGCCGATCGGCGTCATCGCGTCGATCGCCTTGATGCCGGTCTGCAGCGGCTCCTTCACCGGCTGGCGGTTCATCACGTTGGGCGCCTGCAGTTCGAGCTCGCGGAAGCCCTCGTTCTCGACGTCCCCGAGCGCGTCGATCGGGTTGCCCAGCGGGTCGATCACCCGGCCGAGGAACTTGTCACCGACGGGCACCGACAGCACCCGCCCGGTCCGCTTGACCTGCTGGCCTTCCTCGATGCCGGAGAAGTCGCCGAGCACCACGACGCCGATCTCGCGGACGTCGAGGTTCAGCGCGACACCCAGCGTGCCGTCGGCGAACTCCAACAATTCGTTGGCCATTGTCGAGGGCAGGCCCTCGACGTGGGCGATGCCGTCGCCCGCGTCGGCGACAACGCCGACCTCCTCGCGGGAAATCTCTGGCGTGTACGACGAGACGAAGCGCTCAAGGGCGCCGCGGATCTCGTCGGAGGAGATGGTCAGCTCGGCCATCGTCTGCTTCCTCTAGTCTCGGCTCGGGCTACCCGAGGGAACACGAAATCGATAGTCGTGGCTACTTGGTAAGCGCTGCGCGGGCCTCGGAAAGCCTTCGCCGCATGGTCCCGTCATAGAGGTCGGAACCGACGCGCACGCTGATCCCACCGATGATCTCGGGCCTGACCTCGACCTTCAGGGATATCTGTCGACCGTACATCCGGGACAGGCGGTCGACTAGTTGCCGCTCCTCGGCATCGGTGGGCGCTACCGCCGTGACGACGTAGGCCACCGTTGCCTCCCGCCGGGCGGCCGCGAGCTCCACCAGCCGGGTGAGCCCGGCGTCGAAGTTGCGCCCGCCGAAGCCGGTCAGGGCGAGCTCCACCAGCCGGATGGTCGCCGGTTTCGCCTTGCCCTCCAGCAACGACCGGGCCAGCTCGGCGCGCCGTGCGCCGTCCACCGTGGAGTCGCCGAGGGTTGCCGCCAGCCGTTCGTTGCCGGCCACGATCTGTCCGAACCGGAACAGCTCGTCCTCGACGTCGGTCAGGTCGTCGGCGCGTTCGGCGCCGGCGAGCACGGCGTCCACGCCGAGCCGCTCGATCGCGTCGAGCAGCTCACTCGGCCTCGACCACCGGCCGGCGACCAGATCGGACAGCATGGCCACCGCGTCGTCGCTCACCTTGCCGCCGAGCAGGTTGCGCAGCAGCTCGACCCGGGCTTCCGGCGATCGGCTGATGTCCACCAGCGCACGGCGCAGCCGGGGCTCGCCGGTGATCAGCCGGGCCACCGACAGGATCTCGTCACCCAGCTCGCGCAGGCGCTCCGGCGAGCTGTCCGAGACCAGCGCCTCCAGCCGCTCCTTGGCTGCGGCGTATGTCTCGCGGGTGACCGGGCTGGACATCAGCGCCGCCCGCCTGTGCCGGCCGGCTCCTGGCCCTCGCCGAGCTCCGACAGGAACCGCTCGACCGTGCCGTGTCGGCGTGCCTCGTCAGCCAGCGACTCGCCGACGATCCGGCCGGCCAGGTCGACCGCCAGACCGCCCAGCTCGGCGCGCAGCTCACGGACGATCGTGCTGCGTTCGGCGGCGAGGGCGTCGCGGCCGGCCGCGATGATGCGATCGGACTCCTCGCGCGCCTGGGCGAGCATCTCGTCCCGGATTCCGGCCGCGTCGGCGCGGGCCTCGTCCCGGATCCGGGCCGCCTCGGTGCGCGCCTCGGCAAGCTGCTGCTTGTACTGCTCCAGCAGCTTGTTCGCCTCGCGCTGGGCCTCTTCGGCCCGCTTGATGCCGCCCTCGATCGCGTCGACGCGCGCCCGGAACGTCTGCTCCATGCGGGGGAAGACGTACTTCATGAGGATCCAGCACAGGATGATGAAGGCCGGGAGACCGATCGCGATCTCCCGCCAGTCCGGCAGGATCGGGTTGGGCGTTTCCGCCAGGAACATGTGACCGTCAGCCAGGAACATGGGGGTTCTCCCGTCAGCTTGCGCCTGTGCCCGCCCATACGAAGCCGAGCGCGATGCCGAACAGGGCGAGCGCCTCAGCCAGGGCGAACCCGAGGATGAGCCAGGTGCGGTTGTAACCGGCCGACTCGGGCTGCCGGGCGGACGCCTGGATGTACGCGGCGAAGATGAGGCCGATACCGATCGCGGGGCCGATCGCGGCGAGGCCGTAACCGACCGCGGCGAGACTCCCGTAAACACCTGATCCAGCGGCGGCGAAGTTCATTTCCGGGTTTCCTCCTGAGTTGGCGCGTGATCCTCACGCGTCGTTTGGACTGGACCGTGCGAAAGCGTGGAGGGGGTGGGGGTGTGTCAGTGCTCTGTGGCGAGCGACTCGCTGAAGTAGAACGTCGTGAGCAGCAGGAACACGTATGCCTGCAGCGCGGCGATGACAAACTCGAACAGCGTGAGGACGATCGCCAGCAGCCATGACAGAACCGAGACCGGCTTCAGGAAAACAACGCTCGAACCGAGCAGGGCGAAGCCGCCGATCGTGAATACGGCCAGGATGAGATGGCCGGCGAACATGTTGGCGAACAACCGGACCGAGAGCGTCACCGGGCGCACCAGGACGGTGGAGAAGAACTCGATCGGCGCGACCAGCCACAGCATGTACCACGGCGTTCCGGGCGGCACCGAGATCATCTTCAGGTATCCGCCGAGGCCGTGCTTGCGGACACCCAGGTAGAGGAAGGTCACCCAGGAGATGATCGCCAGGAAGGCCGGGAACGCGATGTGCGAGTTGGGCGAGATCTGCGCGAACGGAATGATGCCCCAGATATTGGTGATCAACACGAAGCAGAACAGGCTGGCCAGATAGGGCGCGAACCGCACGCCGTTCTCGGCGCCCATCATGTCGCGCGCGCCTTCCCGGGCGAATCCGTAGATCGATTCGGCGACCCACTGCATCCGGGTCGGCACGATCTTGGGGTTACGGTAGGCGACCAGGAAGAACAGGATCAGGAGCGCGACGCCGAGCCAGAGCAGAACCGTGATCTTGCTGATGTACGGCTGCCCACCGAGCCCGGGAAGAAAGAACTCCTCGACACTCGGCGGCCAGGGAAGGTGGTCCTCGGCGAGCACCGGGAAGTAGCTCACGCACATCACCTTTCGCTACGTGCCCAGCCGCTTGACGATCAGATAGATCGCGCCGGCCGCGCCCAACACCATGCCGACCATGACCCCGACGCCCACGGGAATATCGAGCCACCGGGCGACGAGCCAACCGATAAAGGTCCAGACGCCGATGCCGGCGATCAGGTAACTCACGGCTGCCCAGCCGGCTCCGTAGCCCTCCGCGCCCGTGCGCTTCGGTTTCTGGTCATCGGCCATGACGCTGGAAACATATCAGCCGGGGATCCGCATCCGTGAGTCGACCCCCGCGTGTTCCACGCGCGGGGGTGTGTTAGTGGTCCCGGGGGCTCCAGCCGGCGATCGACCACATTACTCCCGGTTGCTCAGGAGTCCAGATCCCAGGGGCAAAAGTCGCCAACCTGACCCGCCGGAGTGACCCACATCACCGGTGACTACTGTGGATCAATCTCCACGTACGGGATCTTGGCGTGGGTGACCCACCAGAAATGCGCCACGTTCCAGGCCACCACCGCACCGAGGATCGAAAACGCCATCGGGTGCAGGCCCGGCCAGGTGCTCCCGCCGAACTGGATCAGCACGACGCCGAGCAGCGTGAACTTCACCGCGTACGTGGTGAGCGCGACCGGCATGGTCAGCTGGGGGCTGATCGAGTCGGCCCAGGCCACCGCCAGGCCGGACAGCACATAGCTGGCGGCCACCCCGACCACGCCGACGGTGGCCCCGATCACGCCGGGCGCGCCCCGGGTGATCCCGGCGACCACGACGGCGACCACCAGGGCCACGCCGCACCCGAGCAGGCCGGCCGGCAGGTGTCGCATTCGGCGACGGATCCGCCCGGGCCGCGGCAGGGTCTGGGTGACGCTCACGGCGCGAAGTCTACGTGGACACCCGAAGATCGCGTCGATCCAGGAGCCCGGCTACGCGAGCAGCGCCGCAGCTAGCGGGCGCACCGTCTGCTCGATCTGGTCGGCTACCCGGCTGAAGTAGCCGTCGCCGCGGCCGTACGGGTCGTCGAGGTCGTCGCCGGGCAGCGCGATCTCCCCACCGCGCACCTCGGACACCGCGTTGACCAGGGCGACCCCGCGGTCGTAGACCCCGTCCGGATGGTGGCCACCAGGCGGCAGCCGGCCGAGGTCGACCGCGCGCAGCAGCCGGCCGAACTCGCCGAGCACGTACGAGCGCTCGACCGCCTCGGGGCGCAGCGCCAGCACGTACTCCTGCTGCTCGGCGGTCGCCGCCAGGATCAGGTCGGCCGACTCGATGTGCTCGTGGGCGAGCTGCCGGGCCCGGAACCCGTCGACGGAACCGCCACGCGCCACCACCTGCCGGGCGGCGGACCGGTCCATCGCGCCGCCCACATGCCAGCCGCCGGTGCCGGTGCTGCCCACCAGAAGCAGCTCGTCGGCCTTGTCGCCGACCAGGTCGCGGGCGGCGGCGAGGAGCAGCCGCTCGGCCATCGGCGACCGGCAGATGTTGCCCATGCACACGTGCAGGATGGAGAACGGCGGCATCAGGTGCGAAGGTACAGTACGCCGTGACCACGTTCGCCTACGCCTCATGGCAGCACACCCGCGGGCCGGTCAACCAGTCGGCATCACCACGATCACCAGCGCACGCCCGGTGAGGTCACGGCGGGTCAGGCCCGGCCGCCAGAGATCAAGCACAACTGCCGACTGAGCGAGTCCCTCAACGCCGACACGCGCGGAGGCGTGACGGCCAACCGTCAGAATGACTCGATAGTCAGCGACGGGTTCGGCGCGGCCGGAATCACCGCGTCCCGGGCCAGATAGTCCCAGGTCGCCATCGCGATCATCGCGCCGTTGTCGGTGGACCACTTCAGCGGCGGCAGGCACAAGTCGACGTTCACATCGGCACACAGTTCCTGTGCCATCGCGCGCAGCTGAGGGCTCGCGGCCACGCCGCCGACGATCACCAGTGACTCTGCCGGATACGCGAGCAGCGCCCGCCGGCATTTGGTCACCAGGACCTCCATACAGGCCGCGACGAACGACGCCGCGATGTCCTCAGGACGGTAGTCCGGATTCGCGTCCAGGTACCGCATGACAGCCGACTTCAGGCCCGAGAAAGAGAACTCGAGCCCTTGGCCCAGGAGTGGGCGGGGGAACGGGACGGTCGGCTGGCCCTCCTTCGCCATCCGGTCGATGATCGGCCCACCCGGGTAGTCGAGACCCATCATCCGGGCGACTTTGTCGTATGCCTCGCCGACCGAATCGTCCCGCGTGTTGCCGACCAGCGTGATGTCGCTAGTGCTGGGCATGTGGGCGAGCAGCGTGTGCCCGCCGGAGACCAGCAGGATCATCGCCGGATACTTCACAGATGGCCGCTCAAGGTCGGCGCTGCGCAGGTGACCACGCAGATGGTTGATCCCGAGCACCGGAACCCTCCAACCGTGGCCAAGGCCGGCCGCCGTGTCGAGACCCACCATCAGCGAGCCGATGAGGCCCGGGCCTCGGGTGACGCCGATGGCGGTCAGCTCGCGCGGGTCGACCCCGGCGTCCTCGATCACCATCCGCACGGTGGGCACTATCTTATCGATGTGCGCGCGGCTGGCCACCTCCGGGTACACACCCCCGTAACGCGAGTGGATGAGCACCTGGGAGGCGACTGCCGCCGAGACGACCGCTCCCGCCTCGTCGACGAGCGCCACGGCCGTGTCGTCACACGATGTCTCGATGCCCAGGACGAGCCCGTTGTTGGATCTCATGACAGCACCTGTTCGATGTCGCGCCGCGAGATGACTCCCTCGCGCTCGATGACCGGCTCCGGAAGGTTGCAGTTGACCAGCGTCGAGGGAACGACCTTGCGGATGCCGCCGTCGAGGACGATGTCCGGCTGGCCGTCGAGCGAAGCGAGCACCGACGGCGCCGACTCCGGCGTGGCCTGCTCGTGGATGTTCGCGCTCGTGACGAGCAGCGGACCGGTGGCCCGCAGCAGCTCAAGCAGGCGCTCGTCGTCGGGTATCCGCACCGCGCACTCGACCCGGCCGGCCAGCCAGCTCGGCGCCGCACCGGGCCGGACGCCGAGGGCGACACTGAGCGGGCCGGGAAAGAACGCGTCCATCAACCGCCGGGCCGGTTCGGTGATCTCGACCCCGAGCGCGGGAAGGTCCGCGGTCGAGGCGACCATGATCGGAAGGTTGACGTTGCCGGGACGCCGCTTCATCGCGAACAGTCGCGCCTTGGCCTCCGGCCGCCTCGGGTGTACGGCCAACCCATAGACGGTGTCCGTCGGCAGCAGGGCCACTCCGCCTTCGGCGAGGCACGCAGCGATTTGTTCGATGGTCGGTTCGGTGTAGGAGCTAGTCATGGGTTAGCGCGATCTTCCACTGGACTGAACATTGATGCGGCCTCGGTGATCGGGCTGGCCGGGCTGGCCGCGATGTGGTGGTCTGCCTCGATCGCCCGCTGCTGGACGGTGACGTCGGGCGCTTCGATACCGCTGTCGAGGCAAGCAACGTCGCCAAGAAAGTGCTGGGTCTCCTTGATCAGGATTCCGGCGAGCACGAGGCTGTCCTGGCCATCGGCCAGCGATCGCACGGTCTCCTGGTGTGGTCCATGCCGGTAGACGGCCCGCCCGTCAGTCGTGAACAACCCGGCGTAGACGTGGCCGCTAGCCGATTTCCGCACGCACAGCACAGGTGAATCGGCGGTGGGAACGGCCGTCAACGCCAGCAGCCGGAGCGAGTTGACACCGACGACGGGGATGCCGAGGCTGAATCCGAGTCCGTTCGCATACGCCACACCTGCCCGGACCGAGCCGAGGTTACCCGGACCGAGGTCGACCGACACCCGGCCGATGGCGTCGAACTCGAGCCCGGCCGAGCTGACGGACGCGGCCACCAGCTCACCGATGCTGACGAACGCCGGGTCCGTACGCCGTACCGCACGTACCGTGCGCGTCTGCCGTGTGTCGAATATGGCGACCCCATAGTTCGCCGACGAGGTCTCAATCGCGAGCGTGAGTTCCACCGATATCCTCTGTGATGGCGTCGTGCAGGTCCGCCAGGATGCTCGTCCAGCGGGGGCTGACGGACGAGAACGTGACGACCCGCTGGTCGGAGTCGACGGCGAAATCAACCGCCAGATAGCCGGAGAACTCCGCCAGCAGCTTCTCGCCCCACTCGATGAGCACGATCGACTCGTCGATGTACTCGTCGAGACCCAGGTCGCGGAACTCGGGGAGGCCGGAGAGCCGGTACGCGTCGATGTGCAGCAGCTGACCGCGCTCCGTCGAGTAGAACTGTGCCAGCGTGAACGTCGGGCTGGTGACCAGGTCGGCGGACCCCAGGGCCGTCACGACGCCCTTGACGAACGTCGTCTTACCGGCGGCTAGATCACCGGTCACCAGCACCACGTCACCCGGTGTGAGGTGACCGCTCAACGCGGCGGCGACGCGCGCGGTCTGCTCGGGACTTGTTACGGTCACCGAGAACAGGTTAAAGGTCATCCCGTCTCCGTCATGCGTGATCAGTCCGATCCAGCATATACGGGCGTTACGTCGCCGCCGTCCGGCCGGCGAGGCTCTCGACGTAGTCCCTGACCTCGTCGTAGCTGATGTCGCCGTCGCGGATCTTGCTGACGGTTCCGTCCGGATCCACCCTGATGACGGTGGAATGGGCCTCGTAGAACGAGTGGCCCTCCACCACGCACCACCGGGTTCCGCCAATCTGGCGCACGCCGGCCTCCACGACCTCCAACGCCTCGTCATATGACGTCAGCGCGATCTTGTCGGCGTCCTGGCTGCGCACGGCGACCGTGGTAATCGGAAACCCGGTTGCGGCGGCCACGTCCCGCTCGACGACGGAGTCGGGAATTCGCACGCCTACCGTCTGGTCCGGCGCCCGCATTCCCTCGCTGAAGTACTGGGCCGGCTGCTGCGCGCTGGCAGGGCACACGACCGTAATCGGGCCCGGACAGTACCGTTCGAGGACCCGCTCGGCGTACGGGTTGGGCGCGGTCCACCGGCGCACCAGCGGGATCGATGGGAATGCCAGCGAGACCGGCTCCAGACCTCTGCGCAACATATCGTTGATCGTGGTGCGGACCGAACTCGTGACGGGAATCGCGGCGACCGAGTATGCGGTGTCGCTGGGTATGAGCGCATACCCGCCGGCCAGCAGGATCTCGGCGATCCGGCTCAGCTGCCCGACTCGCAACGACCCGCCGCGGGTCCGGTCGGATGCGGAGACGATGAACTCGGGTTCGGGTTGTGCCATGCATCACTCCTCGTCGGTGATCTATCGGACGTATGCCTCGTCGAGCTGGAGGACGCTAATGCCGTATCCGGCGAGGACGACCAGCCCGGGCGGCACCCCGGTCGTCGCGAGGTCGCGGACCGCACCGGGCACCGGCAGCGGCTCGTCGACCGGCTCGGCTGTCGCCAGGTCCCACAGCCGTACCAGATCGTCGTCGCCACAAGTCACGGCGATTGACTGGCTATCGGTGACGATCGTGGCGGCCGAGGTGACAGCGCCAGCATGGCTGCCGAGCAGCCGGCCGGCCGACGCCGCGCCCTCGGTCAGCGGCCAGACTCTGACCGTGCGATCGCGGGAGCCGCTCAGGATCACCGCCGCCGCTGCCAACGTGGTGACGGTCGCGGTCAGTACCGGCCCCGTGTGCCCCGTCAGCGGATCCGTGACGAGAGTTCGGCTCGCCAGGTCCCAGACCCGGATCGTCTGGTCGGCGCTCGCAGTGACGACCACTTGCCGGCCGTTCAGTTCGGTGATCGTTACGGCCGTGACCACGCTCTCGTGGCCGGCCAGCTCCCCGATCTGGTCACCGCTGGCGACGTCCCAGACGCGCGGTGTGGTGTCGTATCCGGATGCGACCGCGATCAACCGGTCGTCGGCGACGGTCGCGGCGACCGCGGTGACGCGGACGGTATGCCCGCTGCACGGCTCGCCGACCGGCTGCCCGGTCTCGACGTCCCAGGCCCGCACGGTGCGGTCCCGGGAACCGGTGAGCGTCACCGGCCGGCCGCCATGTACGGCCGTGGCGATCGCGGTGACCGGCCCGGCGTGGCCCGTGATCGTAGGGAAGGGTCGGTCTCCGTTCCCGACGTCCCAGGCGGTGACGACCCCGGCACGGTTGCCGGTGATCGCGATGAACCGGCCATCGATCCGGCAGGACGTCACGACGTCGATGGGAGCCTCGGTAGCCTGGTGGGCAGCGGACTTTTGCTGCCGGACGCTCAGGTCCCACGTCCGCAGCCTGCCGTCGTCCGAGCCGGTCAACAGGATCGGCGTACCGGGCACTGGCGCGAGCGAACTGACCTGACCGGTGTGGCCCAGAAGCGATTCGCTGACCTGCTGTCCGGTCGCAAGGTTCCACACCCGTACCGTCTGGTCGCCAGAGCCGGTGACCGCGAGTGGCTCGGGCTCCGTGAGGACCGCGATGGCGGTCACCGCGTCCCGGTGACCGACGAGGGCCGGCCCGGCCGGCGCGCCGAGGGCCAGGTCCCACCGTCCGACAGCGTTGTCCGGCATACCCGCGAGCGCGAGGCCGCGCCCGTTGACGACGGTGACGGCAACCGGCGTGGGCTGGTTGTCGTGTGGCCCGGTCTGTGTCGGCCGTCCCGAACCAGCGGGGGCGGTCAGCGGCGGCCCAGCACGCTCGCCGGTGGCGAAATCCCACAGCTGCACGGTGCTGTTCCCGGAACCCACCACGGCAAGCGGCCCGTTGCCGACCACGGCGATCGAGGTGATCCGCCCGTTGCCCTCGCGGAGTGTAGGACCGAACTGCTGACGCTCCGCCACGTCCCACAACCGGATCGTCTCGTCCTCGGAGCCGGATGCGCAGATCTGCCGGTCGTCAACGGTGAGCAGGGCAAGCGCCGTGACGGCGTCGTGGTGTCCGCTGAGTACCGCGACGGCACGCCCGGCCCGGAGGTCCCACACCCGTACCGTACGGTCCCGGGAGCCGCTGATTGCGACTGGCCGGCCGTCCAGTTCCGTGACGACGACGGCGGTCACCGGCTCGGTGTGGCCGGTCAGCGGCGGTCCGACGGGCTGGCCGGTGACGAGATCCCACACCCGCACGGTGCGGTCCCGTGAGCCGCTGACCACGGCCGGCCGGCCGTCCAACGTGGTGTACGCGATGGTCGTCACCGGACCGGTGTGCATCCCGACGACGTCGGCCGCGTCCGACGGCCAGCTCGCCCAGCGGGCGGCCCATGCGCCGCCCACCCGCTGGTCCTCAGGATGCTGGCCGGCGTCGGACCGGGCCAGGTGCAGCAGTACCGCGTTGAGCGCCGGCCGATCGTAGTTCCACCGGTGGGCGACGCGCCGCCAGGCCCGGAATAGGTCGCTGCGCCAGCCCTGCTCGCCATGCTCGGCGACCACGGAGCGCAGTCGCACGGCATCGACATACGGCATGAATGACGGGACGAGCACCTCCGCCAGCACGTGGCCGGCGGCGGCGTGCTCCGCCAGGTGGCGACGAAGGTAGGCCGCCGGCGGAAGCGGGATACCACCGACAGCGCCGGCCGCGATCGCAGCGAGCCTGGTGGCGATCCGGGCCTCGATCACCTCGTCGGGTTCGGTCATGCTGGGCTCGTCAGGAGCAACTCGAAGTCCTCGCGCAAGGATTTCCGCAAGGCATCGTGGAAGAGCCGGTACACCGTCGTACCGTCGGCGCTGTCTGCGATCAGGTAGCCACCGATCCGGTGCTGGAGCAGCCAGACGATGCTCTTGTCGCGGTAGCCGACCTCGTCGGGCAGTTGCGCGACCGCGTTGGCGACCGTCGGCCAGATGTCACCCCACGGCACGCCACGGCCCCGGCCGTAGGCAAGCGCCCGGAGCAGATCCAACGCCTGACGGCGCTCGACCGCGTCGTCGATCCGGTACAGATCCCGATGGAAGATGCCCGTGACGCCGCGCTCGACGACGTCGTGCCAGGCCCGATCGGCCGGATCTACCACCGACTTCTCGCCGGCCAGATACTGGGCAGCGAGTTGGGTGACGAGGAACGAACGGCCGCACACCTTCGCGATCTCCTCCGCCACACGCCTGGTCAATCCGGCGTCCTCGTGCACGTAGGGTGAGCCGGCGTCTGCGGTCAACACCCGCTCGGCGTATTCGACGACATCGCTGTCAACCCAGTACGGCGGCTCATCGACGGCGATCCGTACCGCATTCAACTGGACCGCCGCGTCGTCGGCGAGCGTGTCGGCGGCGCCCGCGTCCGGCCTGGGCGTGTCGTCGTCGCGGACGCCGCGAACGCCGACGATCAGGCGGATCCGGCGGCGCCTGGTCAGGTCGAGATCCGCCAACAGGCTGATCATTTCACCAGGGTTGCTCGCCTCGTCCAGAGCGTCGACGACGATGGTCACCGGAGTCTGCCGGGCGGCCAGCCACGCATGCCAGTCGGCGGTCAGCTGTTCGAGGGCCGACAGGTCCGCCGACGCCGTTCGAGGAATGTTCAGGACAGTACAGATCCGGTCGAGCAAACCGTACGACGTCAACCCCTTCGCCAGCACCGCGACATCGACCGCGCCCTTGCATGGTAGCTGCCTCGATGGGACGTCCTTCACCTTCGCGCGCCATTCGTGCCGGAATCCCGGATCACTCAGCGTAACAAGCCGGGCCAGGATCGCCGATTTGCCGGTGCCGACGCCCCCGGTCACCAGATACCGCGCCGGCGGTGCGGTGGCGGCGGCGACGATCTGCTCCATGAGATGTTCTCGGCCGGAGAACAGCCAGCCGGCGTCGGTCGCGTCGGAGACTCCGCGCGAGCGGGGGCTCCAGTGAGCGGCCAGGTCCCGCCGCGATTGGTCAACGACGTCCCCGGGGACCGGCCGGTAGTGCGGGTTCGGCAGGCAATGGTGCTCCGTCTGGCTCAGCGTCCACCTAAAGAGTTGCACGAGGTTCTGGCCGGGCGGCAGCCGGTCCTGGATCTCCTTGACGAACGTGGCGGCGCTCAGGTGCTCCACCGCTTCGCCGGCAAGCTTCGCTCCCACGTCTCTGCTGAGAAATGACAGGTAGTCTGCGATGGCTTCGGTAAGGGCGCCGACCCTTGCCGGCTGGTCCTGGCCAGCCGACGCCAACCCAATCCATTGCTCCCGAGTCCGGGACGGGACGATCGAGGGATCTCTGGTCACGGCACCGGCGGAGCACAGATCAAGCAAGATGAGCAGGTACTCGATCTCGGTGGTGGCCAGCCATCGCACGAGGGCCGCCGTCTCCAGCGCAGTCGCGGAGTGCTTGCCGTCCTCGGTTCCCCGCAGCACGATCCAGTGCCGGCTGTCGTCCAAATATCCGTGCCCGGTCACGTACACGACCGCGGCGTCGCTGTGCAGAAACGGTTGGGCCACGAGTTCGTCGCGTACCAGGGCCTCGATCTGGTTGAGTTTCGGGTTGTCGGCGAGTTCCGGATGTTTCTCGGTGAATCGCGGGACGGCGCGGTCAGGGTCTGCGGGCTCGTCGACACCGAGCCAGTGCCGAATTGTCTTCAGCTCGTCCGCGACGGCTTCCAGCGGCTTTTGGTCCCAGGGCGGGCATGCGTACTCGGCCGTCGCGATCGCGATCAGATGGCGGTGGAGTACGGCCGGTCCGTCGTCCTCAGGCATGCGCAGCGGCCAGGCCGGCCTGAATCGCGGTCCCGGTCTTCCGTTTGCCGAGATAGCGGGTGGCGTCATGGGCGTCGCCACCGTTGTCAACGATTCGATCATCGACAACCGGCCACCATTTCTTCAGCGGTCCCGCGCAGGCGACCGGGTCACGGCGGTCGTACACGTTGACCCATCGCTGGATGCCCGATGGCACGATCGGTTCGCGCCTGCCGGCCATACCGGCCAACCTTCGCCGGATAAACTTCAGCGCCAGCGGCGAGCCGAGCGTCACCAGCATCGGTACTGTCCGCTCGGGGTACTGGCGGGCGAACTCGTACGCGACGACCGAGCCCAGCGAGTGCCCGACTATCACGCGGCAGTCTGGGGTGAACGCGGCGACGGTGCGCCGATCAACCTCAGCCTTGATAGCAGGGTCCCAGAGGTAACGGCGTACCTGACGCAGGTCTCCGAAGAAGAGCACGACCGCCACCACGCCGAACTTCCGGCCAATCGCGCCGGCTACGGCCTGCAAGGGGCGGGGCACCCGGATGTATGCCTTGTCCGGCTGCCGCTCAGCCTCCGCTATGTCAGAATCCGATACCACCTCGCTGGCCGCGGTCACCAAGTCCGAGATTTCGTCGTCATCGATGTCGTCGAGGTTCGCCAAGTCGAGGAACAGGTCCCCATAGAAGACGAGATCCACGTCCGGTGGTTCGTGGATTGCGCCAGCAGCGCGTTCCAGTCCGTCTCCGAGTGCCGGTCTCCACAGCTGGAGTAGCTGTTGCCGTCCGAGTTGCTGTTTGGAGATTCCGTGCAAACCGAGTATGACTGCCACAGCGCTCCCAATGTCACCATCGTCTATGTGCTCGTCAATGCTCTGCGCCCACATTACGCAGCTGTCATGGTGACCAGCATCACCCGAACGAGCGGCTTTGTCGGCCGTCATTGACTGCCTTACCGAAACGTATGGATACCGGCCGCGGCACCAGAGATCTACCGGTCGTCCGACCAGTCGGCGGTACGTATCGACGGCGCCGCCCTCGATCTGGCCGCCGAATTCGCCACCGGAGATCTAGTCGTCCTCGGGTCCCCGTATGTCCGGCGCGACCTGCCGTAGCTGATCGATCGAGATCGCGCCCGGCCGCAGCACCCGGGGCGTCTCTCCGGTCAGGTCCACGATCGTGCTGGACGATACATCCATGAACTGCTGCGACTCCAGGTAGACGGTGACCGAGTAGCCGAACTGGTCGCGCGCCTCGTCGGCGGTCTTCGGCAGCGGCTGGCCGGCCTTGTTGGCGGCGGTGACCGCCATCGGCCCGGTCTCGCGCAGCACCTCCAGCGCGACCGGATGCAGCGGCATCCGGACCGCGACCGTCCCGAACGTGTCGCCGAGATCCCACTCGAGGCTCGACGCGTGCTCGACGACGATCGTCAGCGCGCCCGGCCAGAACGCCTCGACCAGGTCCCGGGCCGTCGACGACAGCAGATACACCAGGCCGTCGAGCGTGTGCCGGGAGCCGACCAGCACCGGCGGCGGCTTGTCGCGGCCGTGGCCCTTCGCGTTCTGGAGCGAGTTGACCGCATAGGACTTGAACGCGTCCGCGCCGATGCCGTACACCGTGTCGGTCGGCAGCACGATCAGATCGCCCCGCTGGATCGCCTCGACCGCCGCGGCGATCCCGCGTTCGCGCTCGTCCGGGCGGGAGCAGTCGTAGACCATCACGCCGTGCAGTCTGCCAAACGGGCGGTGGTGAAGCGCGGCCGCCCGGCGAGGTCCCGGTGATCCTCGATCCCGTCGTAGCGACCGTCGCCGGCCAGCAGCGCCGGCACCGCCTCGCCCTGGGTGTCGTCGTGCTCCACGCCGAACCAGCCCCCAGGTCGCAACAGCCCGGCCACGCGGGGCACCAGGCCGCGGATCACGTCCAGGCCGTCGGTTCCGGAAAACACCGCAGGGTACGGGTCGAAGCCGGCCACCTCGGGCGGAACAGGGGTGCCGGCCGGAACGTACGGCGGGTTGCACAGCACCAGGTCGACCGTGCCGTCCAGCTCTGCCAGTACCGAAGGATCGGTGACGTCACCGGCGACCACGCGGATGCCGGTGCCCTCCGCGTTGCGGCGCAGCCAGGCCAGCGCCGCCGGATCCCGTTCGACCGCGTACACCGTGGCGCCCGGCCGGGCCTCGTGCACCGCCAGCGCGATCGCCCCGGACCCGCTGCACAGGTCGACGACTGTCGTCGCGTCGATCGCCAATCCCCACTCGACCAGCAGTTCGGTCTCCGGCCGGGGGACGAACACGCCCGGCCCGACCGCCACGTCGATGCGGTGGAACGGGGCGATCCCGGTGAGGTGCTGCAGCGGTACCCGATCTGCCCGGGCCGCGACCAGCGCGCGCAGCCGCTCGGCCCGGACCGGATCGAGCGCCGGCGCCATCGCCAACCGGGTACGGGAAACGCCGAGCACATGCGCCGCCAGGATCTCGGCGTCGACCCGCGGCGAGGGAACACCGGCCGCCGACAAAACGGCCACGGCTTCCCGGATCGCCCGGAACGGATTGATCAATTCCTCTGCGGGCATGTCGTAATGGCTTGGTGACACCTCATAATCATGGAGCACCGTTTGGTGTTTCCTGGCTGGGCATTGTCCACCTGGTGATGCGCGAAGGAGGCCGCGTGGGCGTTGGCGTCGGGGGCGCCGTCGAGCTGGAGCACGTGCGCAAGCTTCTGCTGGCCGGCTCCTGCATCGAAGCGAGCATGCTCACCGGGCGGCTGGTCGCCACCACCGAGGGCGCCGAGCACGCCGACGCGCTGGCGCAGCATCTCGCGGTGCTGCTCAATCTGCGGCGTACCGACGAATACAGCGCGACGATGGACGCCGCTTTCGAAGCCAGCCGGGCGTATCCGGACCCGGCCCGATCCGGTTTGCTGCATTCGTTCGCCGCTCTGGTCGCGCTGCACGACGGCTCGCTGGAGACCTGCGTCTGGCACCTGGTCATCTGCGCGCGCACCCTCAACGCGGTCGAACTGACCGACGCCAACGTCGTCCGGGCCTGGCACAACCTGTCGATGGCGTACTCGTACGCCGGGTTCCACGGGCACGCGCTCAGCGCGATCCAGAAGGCGCGCACGATCGCCGGCTCGCTCGGCATGGCGACCGGGCCCTACGCCGCGCCCAGCATCCGGGTGCGGCACGCGGTCTCGCTGGACCAGCGCGGCGACACCGAGGGCTGCGCCCGGATCCTGCGTGACGTGGTCAACGATCTCGACATGCGGCGCCGCCACGGCGAGCTGGACATGTTGCGGCCGATCAGCAAGCGGGCGTACGGGTACGCGATCGCCCGGCTGGCGGCGCTCGGCCATCCGGGGCCGATCGCGGCGACCGACCCGCGCCCGCTGCTCGACGCCGAGGACGACTCGGTCAGCGCCCGGGACTTCGGCACGCTCGGCACCGTCTGCCTCGCCGTCGCCGAGCACCGGCCGATCGAGGCGCTGGCCCGGCTGGAGACGGCCGAAGTGTCCGACGAGACGCTGGGCGCCGCCGAAGGGCACCGGCTGAGTGCGCTCGCGTTCCTCGCGGGCGGCGACCTCGCGGCCGCGTACGCCGCCGACCGGCAGGCGTTCCGGGTCGCCGGAGCGTGGGGTGAGAAGCTGCGCGACCTGTTCGTCGAGGGGATGGCCGCCCGGGTCGACCACGACGACCTGCGCCGGCGGGCCGACCGGTACGCCGGGGAGGCGAGCACCGATCCGCTGACCGGCCTGCCCAACCGCCGCTCGCTGGAGCAGTACGTGAACGATCTGATGACGAGCGGCCAGTCCGCGGTCCTCGGCGTGTGCGATCTCGACGGGTTCAAGTCGGTCAACACCCAGCACGGTCACCTGTCCGGCGATCTCGTACTGCAACGGGTGGCCGGCGTGCTCAACCGGGTGATGCGCCGGGGCGACTTCGTGGCCCGTTACGGCGGCGACGAGTTCGTGGTCGTACTGGCGACGACGTCACAGCAGGAGGCGGAGGAGATCGCCCACCGGATCGTGAACGCGGTGGCGGCCGAGGACTGGGAGTCGTTGGTGCCGGGCACCCCGGTCAGCGTGACGATCGGGTGGGCCGGGATATCCGCGGGCGGCCCGTTCACGACGGTCACCGACGCCTTCATCGCGGCCGATCAGGCGATGCTGAAGGCCAAGGAACTCCCTCAAGCCTCGTAGAAGAAGCGGCACACCCCGGAAAACCAGCCTTCATGATCGTCACAATTTCCCGGAAATTGTTGCCTCAGAGGCGTTCTGAGACCACAACTTGCCGGAAGTTGTGACGATCTAGCGGGCCCTCCGGGGGCGGCCGTTCGCGATCCAGCGCTCGAACGCGGCACGCTCCTCGGCCCGCTGCCGGTCGGCGCACACGGCGGCCCAGGCGTTGCCCTGCGCGGTCGGCAGCCGGTCCTCTCCCAGCACGGAACGGCCCACCTTGTAGAGCAGGCCCGCGGTCGCGCCGATCACGGCGCGCGGCGCGGCGGTGATATCGACGGCTGTGTGAGTGGGGACGTCCGGGCGTGGCTTACGCATCGGCGAAGTCATGACTGTTCCCCCTGGAAATTGGAGCCGTGACAAACCGTACCGGAGCCAATGCTGCCCGGAACCAGTTTCCCGAATGTGACAGTGGCGTCAATCGAGAGTTGCGACCCACGTCACGATGCACGTACAAATTGGTTATTTGCGCACTAATTGGGACTCGCCGGCCAGGCGGGCCTGCCGCTCCGCTTCCGTCAGGGCGTCCAGCACGCCGTCCAGGTCACCGGCCAGAGCCAGGTCGAGGTTGTACGCCGTGTACCCGATGCGATGGTCGGTAATCCGGTTCTGCGGAAAGTTGTACGTGCGGATCCGCTCCGACCGGTCCACGGTCCTGACCTGCGCCTTCCGGGCATCGGAGGCGGCCGCGGCGGCCTGCTCCTCGGCGAGCTGGGCGAGCTTGGCGCGCAGCATCCGCATCGCCCGGTCCTTGTTCTGCAGCTGCGAGCGCTCGTTCTGGCACGACACCACGATCCCGGTCGGTACGTGGGTGATCCGGACCGCCGAGTCGGTCGTGTTGACGCTCTGCCCACCGGGCCCCGACGAGCGGAACACGTCGACGCGCAGGTCGGTCGGGTCGATCTCGACCTCGGTCTCCTCGGCCTCCGGGATGACCAGCACCCCCGCCGCGCTGGTGTGGATGCGGCCCTGGGACTCGGTCACCGGTACCCGCTGGACCCGGTGCACGCCGCCCTCCCACTTCAGCCGCGACCACACCCCGTGCCCGCCGTCCGGCACGCCCCTGGTCTTGATCGCGACCGCCACGTCCTTGTACCCGCCCAGGTCGGACTCCTGCGAGTCGAGCTGTTCGGTGACCCAGCCGCGCCGCTCCGCGTACCGCAGGTACATCCGCAGCAGGTCGCCGGCGAACAGCGCGGACTCCTCGCCGCCCTCGCCCGCCTTGATCTCCAGGATCACGTCCTTGGCGTCGCCCTGGTCGCGCGGCATCAGCAACTCGGCCAGCCGCTCCTCGATCTCGGGCAGGTGCGCCTCGATCTGCGTCGCCTCGGCCGCGAAGTCCGGGTCGTCGGCCAGCTCACGGGCTGCCGACAGGTCGGCGCGGGCCTGGCTCAGCTCGGCCGCCGTCTTGGCGATCGGGGTCAACTCGGCGAACCGCCGCCCGACCTTGCGGGCCGCGTTCTGGTCGGCGTGGATGGCGGGGTCGGCCAGCCGCTCCTCCAGCTCGGCGTACTCGGCGAGGAGCGAATCCAGGCGCTCGCTGTTCATGATCTTCCTATCTGCCGGCCCGGGTGGAAGAGGCGGTGAAACGGCGACGGCGCCCACCCGCGGCCCCGCGATCGGGGCGTCGCGGAGCGGGCGCCGGCGGCGTAGCTACTTGGCGGCGGCCTTCTTCGGCTGCGCCTTGTTGACCTTGGCGTACTTCTGCTGGAACTTCGCGACCCGGCCGGCGGTGTCGAGCACGCGCTGCTTGCCGGTGTAGAACGGGTGGCACACGTTGCACGTCTCGACGTGGATCACGCCGTTCTTCGCGGTGCTGCGGGTGCTGAACGTGTTGCCGCAGGAGCAGGTGACCTCGGTCACGACGTACTGCGGGTGGATGTTTGCCTTCAAGACCTCGGTCCTCTCGAATGTGGTCGCCGGGTCGCCGTCGCCGCCACCCCTCGGGTGACTCGGGCGTGAACCGGAACCTGGCCGACGTACCAGTGTGCCATGCCAACACACCGGCCAACTCAACGCCCTCGCCCGCAGTCGCATTCCCGATTCCGATCACCCGGTGTGCCCGGTACCGTCATCGACGGTTGTCACCGCATGTCCGCCCCGCCCGGCCATCCGTTCCGCAGGAGGACGCTATGGTGAAACGATCTCTATCCGTACCGTTGGCCGTCCTCGGGGCGGCCGCACTGGTGGCTGGCGCGGCGAGCCCGGCAGCCGCGACCGGCACCGCATCGCCTACCCGGATCGACGTGATCGCCACCGGGCTCGACAACCCCCGTGGCCTCACCCTCGACGGAAGCGGCGCGGTACTGGTAGCCGAAGCCGGACGTGGCGGCACCGGGCCCTGCGCGCCCGGCGGGCAGAACGAGGTGTGGTGTCTCGGCCCGACCGGCGCGGTGACCAAGGTCTCGCACGGCCACCAGCAGCGGATCGTGACCGGCCTGCCGTCGATCGTCTCCCCGACCGGCGAGACCCTCGGCCCGAGCGACGTCCTGGCGACCGGGTCCGGCCCGCTGGCCACGGTCGGTTTCGGTGGGGACCCGGCGTTGCGGCCCCCCTTCGGGCCGGGCGGCCAACTGTTCGCGCATCTCATCCGGCTCGGCTCGCACGGCCCACGGCCACTCGTGGACCTCGGCGCCTACGAGGCGGCCAACGATCCCGACCACGATCAGCCTGGCGCCCTGCCGGACACCGACCCGTACGGCCTGGCTCCGGCGCGCGACGGTGCCGTACTGGTCGCCGACGCCGGTGGGAACGACATCCTCCGGGTCGACCGGCACGGCCGGATCTCCACGCTCGCGGTCTTCCCGGAGATCTTCACCCCGGGGCCCGGCGGCATCGTGGTACCCATGCAGGCGGTGCCGACGACCGTGACGCGCGGCCCGGACGGCGCCTACTACGTCGGCCAGCTCACCGGGTTCCCGTTCCCGGTCGGCGGGGCGAAGGTGTGGCGGCTGGTTCCCGGCAAGCCGCCGACCGTGTACGCGACGGGCTTCACCAACATCATCGACATCGCATTCGACCAGCGTGGACGCCTTGTCGTGCTGGAGATCGCCAAGAACGGCCTGCTGTCCGGCGACCCGACCGGAGCGTTGATCCGGGTCGAGCGGGACGGCACCCGTACCGAGATCGCCAGCACCGGGCTGGTGACGCCGTCCTCGGTCGCGATCGGCCGGGACGGCTCCTTCTACGTGTCGAACAAGGGCACGCTGGCCGGAATGGGCGAGGTGCTCCGGATCCAGCGCTGATCACGGTACATGCGAAGGGCGGCCTGCGAGGGCCGCCCTTCCCGTGTCGCGCGCTGCCTATTCGCCCGGCGTGGACTGGGCGATCTGCATCAGGAACTCGATGTTCGTCCGGGTCTTCTTGAGCCGGTCGAGCAGCAGGTCGAGCGCCTGCTGGGACTCCAGCGCGTGCAGCACCTTGCGGAGCTTGTGCACGATCGCCAGCTCCTCCGGCGCCATCAGGATCTCTTCCTTACGGGTGCCGGACGGGTCGATATCGATCGCCGGGAACACCCGCTTGTCCGCGATCTTGCGGTCGAGCTTGAGCTCGGCGTTGCCCGTACCCTTGAACTCCTCGAAGATGACCGTGTCCATCATCGAACCGGTCTCGACCAGCGCGGTGGCGAGGATGGTCAGCGATCCGCCGTTTTCCATGTTGCGGGCGGCGCCGAGGAAGCGCTTCGGCGGGTAGAGGGCGGTCGAGTCGATACCACCCGAGAGGATCCGGCCGCTGACCTTCGCCTCCAGGTTGTACGCCCGGCCGAGGCGGGTGATCGAGTCGAGCAGGACGACCACGTCGTGACCCAGCTCGACCAGGCGCTTGGCCCGCTCGATCGCCAGCTCGGCGACCATCGTGTGGTCACCCGGCGGCCGGTCGAACGTCGACGCGATGACCTCGCCCTTCACCGACCGCTGCATGTCGGTGACCTCTTCCGGGCGCTCGTCGACGAGCACGACCATCAGGTGGCACTCCGGGTTGTTGCGGGTGATCGCGTTGGCGATCGCCTGCAGCACCATCGTCTTACCGGCCTTCGGCGGTGAAACGATCAGTGCCCGCTGCCCCTTGCCGATCGGCATCACCAGGTCGATGACCCGGGTGGTCAGGATGTGCGGCTCGGTCTCCAGCCGCAACCGCTCCTGCGGGTACAGCGGGGTGAGCTTGTAGTACTCCGGGCGGCGGCGGGCCTCGTCGGGCTCCATGCCGTTGACCGTGTCCAGCCGGACCAGCGGGTTGTACTTGTCGCGCCGCTGGTCGCCCTCGCGGACCTGACGCACGGCCCCGGTGACCGCGTCGCCGCGGCGCAGACCGTACTTCTTCACCTGCGACATCGACACGTAGACGTCGTTGGGGCCGGCCAGATAACCGGTGGTGCGGATGAACCCGTAGTTCTCCAGCACGTCGAGGATGCCGGCCACCGGGACGAGCACGTCGTCCTCGGTCGCCTGCGGCTCGGCGTTGCCACTGCTGTCGACCCGCTCGCCACGGCCCCGACGCCGGTCGCGGAACCGGCTGCGCCGCCCTCGGCGACCACTGCCGTCGCCGTCGTCGTCGCTGTCGTCGCGGGAGTCGGGCCGCCCGTTGCGGTCGCCGCGCTCGTTGCGGTCACTCCGGTCGCTGCGGTCGTCGACCCGGCCGTTGCGGTCGCCGCGACCGCCCCGGTCACTCCGGTCGGACCGGTCGGACCGCTCGGACCGATCATTCCGGTCGGGCCGGTCGCCACGGTCGGGCCGGTCGCCACGGTCGGGCCGGTCACCACGGTCGGGCCGGTCACCACGGTCGGGCCGGTCACCGCGATCGGCGCGCTCGGCCCGGTCACCACGGTCGGGCCGGTCACCACGATCGGCACGATCGGCCCGGTCACCGCGGTCCGCACGGTCACCGCGATCGGCACGATCTGAACGGTCACCGCGGTCCGCACGGTCACCGCGCTCGCCGGTCTCGTCGCGCCGGTCGGTGCGCTCGACCACGTCGGTGTCGGCCCGGGCGCCGTTGTCGGTCCGGGCGCCGTTGTCGGTCCGGGCGGCGGTGTCGGCGCGGGCGGTGTCGTCGCCGGCACCGCGCGGCTCCGGCGGTCCGGCGGGCCGGCTGGCGCGGCGCGGGGCACGCTCCTCGGTGCCGGCGGCGTCGTCTGGGCGTACATCGGCGCGGATCTCCGCGCGCGGCGCCTCGACGCGTGCGGCGACCTCACCACGGACGCCGGTCGCCCGGGCGTCACCGCCCTGCCTCTCCTGTATTGCGGCCACCAGCTCGCTCTTGCGCATGCGCGCGATGCCGGAAATGCCGAGCGACGAGGCCAGATTCTGCAACTCAGGCAGCAGCATCGCGGACAGTCCGCTGCCGGTGCGCCGGCGGCGGGTGGTGCCCGTCTGCTCAGCGCTCTCGGCCACGACCGACGAACGGTCGCCAGAGACGTCCGACGTCACGTCGGTAGTGTCGCTCAATGGATTCCTTCCCTCGATAGGCCGGGACTGCCCGGGTCGAGACAACGGTGGCCGGGCGATCCGCGGATACACCCGCTTGGCGCGAGCCGTCGCGGGAGTCGTTGCAGCCGTGCGGTAACCGGGCCACCAACCGCGGTCAGGCCCCGCCTGCGTGAGCGATCCGTGGAGACTGCGGTTTGGCGGCCGCGGCATGAGCATGAGGTGCCACGGATGATTTTGGGGTACGCCGTCCCGCTCGAGATCGCCGTGCTTGAAGCGGCTACTGCTCTAGAGCGTAGTCAACCCGCCCAACCTGCGGCAACAGGGTCCCGCTCGGCGTGTCCAACGGTACCCGATCTCGTCCCGATCGTCACGGTCGCCCCTGTCGTGTCGACGTCAACTGGCCAAACTTGCCAGCCGGGCGGCTGCGGCGGCGTCCAGTCATCGGCCACCAGCGCCAGCACGGTCGGGCCGGCTCCGCTGACCACCGCGGCGACCCCGCCCGCCCGCAACTGCGCCACCAGGGCCGCGCTGGCCGGCGCGCCACCCGCCCGGTAGGGCTGGTGCAGCCGGTCCTCGGTGGCCGGGAACAGCAGCTCAGGCGCCTTGGTGATGGCCTGCACCAGCAGTGCCGAGCGCCCGGCGTTGAAGGCCGCGTCGCGGTGCGGAACGGTCGCCGGCAGGGCGGCCCGGGCGGCCTCGGTCAGGCCGCGATCGGCCGGCACGAACACGACCGGGCGCACACCGGGCGCCGGATCGTCGCGCACCGCACGGGCACCGCTCTCCTCGGTCCACGCCACCGTGAACCCGCCGAGCAGGCACGGCGCCACGTTGTCCGGATGCCCCTCCAACCGGGCCGCCAGCCGCAGCGCGTCGTCGTCGGGCAGCCGCTCGACGCCATCCGGGACGAGCGCGCGGGCCGCGAGGACGCCCGCCACGATCGCCGCCGACGACGAGCCCAGCCCGCGCGCCTGCGGAATCCGGTTGACGCAGTGCAACTCCAGCCCGGCCGGCTGCTCGCCCAACTCGTCGAAGGCGGCACGCATCGACCGCACGACGAGATGACTCTCGTCCTCCGGTAACTCGCCGGCACCCTCACCCGCCACCGTCACGCGCGCCCCGCCGGCGGTGACCCGCGCGGTCACCTCGTCGTGACGGGCGAGCGCGAGCCCGAGCGCGTCGAAGCCGGGGCCCAGGTTGGCGCTGGTGGCGGGGGCCCGCACCCGGACCGGGTCGGTCAGGAAAGGCATGTCGCTCATGCTAGGCACCGGGTGCGACAGGATTCCGCCGCCCCAGCATGTTCCCGCTTTCCCATCAACGTTGGTCGATCAGGCGGCACCTGATCGACCAGCGTCAATACAAGGTGCCGGCGTTCACCACGGGCGAAGCCGCGCGGTCGCCACACAGTACGACCAGGAGGTTGGACACCATCTGCGCCTTGCGCTCCTCGTCGAGCTCGACGACCTCCTCCTCACGCAGCCGTTCGAGCGCCTGCTGCACCATGCCGACCGCACCCTCCACGATCCGCGACCGGGCCGCCACGATGGCGTTGGCCTGCTGGCGGGCCAGCATCGCCTGGGCGATCTCCGGCGCGTACGCGAGATGGGTGATCCGGGTTTCGAGCACCTCGACGCCGGCCAGGGTCACCCGCTCCCGCAGCTCGACGGTCAGTTCCTCGCTGACCTGCGTCCCCTCACGCAGGCTGATCCGGTCGGAGTCGTGCGCCTCGTACGGGTAGCTGGTCGCCAGGTGCCGCACGGCCGCCTCGGCCTGCACCGCCACGTACGCGATGTGGTCGTCGACGGCGAACACGGCCGCGGCCGAGTCGATCACCTTCCACACGACGACCGCCGCGATCTCGACCGGGTTGCCGTCCGCGTCGGAGACCTTGAGGCGTGCCGTCTCGAAGTTGCGTACCCGCAGAGAGAGCCGCCGCTTGGTGGAGAACGGCACGGTCCAGTAGAAGCCGGCGTCCCGGATCGAGCCGACGTACCGGCCGAAGAACTGGATGACCCTGGCCTCGTTGGGGTTGACCACGGTGAATCCGACGACGATGACCAGGACGGCGAGGCTGCCGACGAGGCTCACGGTCACCATCACGACCTCGGCGACGTGCTGGTTGTCGATCCGCGCCATCGTGGCCGCCACCACCAGGTAGGCCACCACGAGCAGGAGCAGCACGCCGAGCAGCAGAAATCCGGAGATACGGAACGCACGCCTTTCCATGACATCTCCTCAGTATCAAAGTGATATCACAATGCTAGACCCTGCCCGCAAACGCAATCCCCATGTTCATGATCGCCACAACTTCCCCAAGGTTGTGGCCTCAGGACCCGTCTGAGGCCACAACTTCCGGGAAGTTGTGGCGATCATGGGTGATCATGCGCCAGATGATCGCGTACGTGAGGGTGACCGCACCGCAGGCGGCCACCAGTACCCGGGTCGCGACGTGGTCGACGAGGAGCCCAACGGCCAGTTGACTCACCGAGATCGACAGCGTCGTGATCATCACATCCGTGGCGAAGACCCGGCCGCGCAGCCCGTCGGGTACCTCGGCCTGCAGGGCGTAGCTGGACATCGTCCAGTTGCCGCCGCCCGCCATGTGCGCCACCACCACGAGCACCACGACCAGCCAGAACCAGGGCGCCACGGCGACACCGAGGTACCCGAGGCCATAGACCGCCATCGACACCGCGATGCCGGGCAGCAGCCAGGACCGGTGGACGAGTACCCGGCGAAGCAGCACCGGACCGACCAGCGCGCCCAGCCCGCGGGCGGCGAACAGCGCCCCCGTGCCGCTCGCCCCGACCGCGAACACCGTGCCCGCCAGCAGCGGGAACGCGGTCAACACGCCGTTGCCGAGGCCCACCGCCGACTTTACCGTGACCAGCGAGGCCACCCGGCGATGGGCGCCGATGTAACGCAGCGCCTCACCGATGGCGGCCAACGTCCGGGGCGGCGCCAGCGACAGTGTGACCTGCATCGGCCGGCGGATCGGCCAGACCAGCGTCACCGCGAGGGCGAGGCAGGCGGCGGTGATCCCGAAGCAGGCGTACGGGCCGATCTGCGCGCTCAGCACCCCACCGAGCGACGCGGCGACGACGGCCATCGTGCCCCACGACGCGCCCGCGATCACATTCGCCTGCGCCAGGTCTCCCGGGTCCACCAGGTTGGGCAGCGCCGCCGACACAGCCGGCGTGCAGAACGCCTTCGCCACGGCGAGCGCGGCCACCGTGACCGGCGCGATCCATGCGGTACCGGACGAGCGGACCAGTAGCAACGCGACGGCGGCCAGCACGGCGGCGCTGTTGGCGACCAGCATGATCCGTCGCCGGTCCATCCGGTCGGCGACGGTACCGGCGAACGGCAGCAGTACCGCCTGGATGCCGGTGTCGGCGGCCAGGATCAGACCGCCCCACAGGCCGCTGCCGGTCAGCCTGGGCAGCAGAACCAGCAGCGGTACCAGGACGAACCAGTCGCCGCCGAACATGACCAGCTCGGCGGCGAACAGGTGCCGGAAGTCCCGGTTGCGCCAGAGGACCGATCCGCGCCCGAAAGCAGAACCGGTCAAGCCAGGTCGAGCTCCCGCGCCGCGGCGAGCGGATCGGCCTGGATCGTCGTCGGGGCGGGCGCCGTGGAGATGGCCCACTCCGGGTCCTTGAGCCCGTGCCCGGTGACCGTGCAGACCACCGCCGAGCCGTGCGGGACCAGCCCGGCCTCGGCCGACTGGAGCAGCCCGGCGACGCTCGCCGCGCTGGCCAGCTCGACGAACACGCCCACCCGGCGGGCCAGCAGCCGGTACGCCCGAAGAATGTCGCGGTCGGTGACCTCGTGGATGAGCCCGCCGGACTGGTCGCGCGCGTCGGTGGCCCTGGTCCACGACGCCGGGTTGCCGATCCGGATCGCGGTCGCGATGGTCGACGGCTCGGCCACCACGGCACCCCGGACGATCGGCGCCGCGCCGGAGGCCTGGAAGCCGAACATCCTCGGCCGCCGGGTCGCCTCGCCACGATCAAAGGACTCCCGGTACCCCATCCAGTACGCGGTGATGTTGCCGGCGTTGCCGACCGGCAGGCAGTGGATGTCGGGGGCGTCGCCGAGCGCCTCGACGATCTCGAACGAGGCCGTCTTCTGGCCTTCCAGCCGGTCCGGGTTGACCGAGTTGACCAGGGCCACCGGGTAGTCGATGGCGAGCTTCGAGGCGAGTGCGAGACAGTCGTCGAAGTTGCCGGAGACCTGGAGCAGCCGGGCGCCGTGGACGAGCGCCTGGGCCAGCTTGCCGAGCGCGATCTTGCCGGTCGGCACGAGTACCGCACAGGTCAGGCCGGCCCGCGCGGCGTACGCGGCGGCCGACGCCGACGTGTTGCCGGTGGACGCGCAGATGATCGCCTTCGCGCCGGACTCGACCGCCTTGGACACGGCCATCGTCATGCCACGGTCCTTGAACGACCCGGTCGGGTTGGCACCCTCGATCTTCAGGTACACGTCGCAGCCGGTGCGCTCGGACAGCTCCGGCGCGGGCAGCAGCGGTGTGTTCCCCTCGTACAGCGTGATCACCGGGGTGGAGTCGGTGACCGGTAAGCGGTCCCGGTAGCGGTCGATCAGGCCACGCCACATGATCGGGTCACTCTCCCTCAACGCGTAGGACGCTCGCCACCGACCGGACGATGTCCAGGGACCGCAGCTCGTCGACGGTCGCGGCGAGGGCCGCGTCCGGCGCGCCGTGGGTGACAATCACGAGGACGGCCTCCTCGCCGCGGCCCGACTGGTGGACCGTGGCGATGCTGACGCCGTGCCGCGCGAACACCCCCGCCACCGCGGACAGCACGCCGGCGCGGTCGGCGACGTCGAGACTGATGTGGTAGCGGGTGGTCACCTCGCCGATCGGACGGATGCGCAGGTCAGCGTAGACGGATTCGCCGGCCGCGCGTACCCCCGTGCGTCTGTTGCGGGCGACCGTGACGATGTCGCCGAGCACCGCACTGGCGGTCGGGGCGCCCCCGGCGCCGCGGCCGTAGAACATGAGCTGCCCGGCCGCCACGGCCTCGACGAACACCGCGTTGAACGCGTCGCCGACGCTGGCCAGCGGATGGCTGCGCGGGATCATCGCCGGATGTACCCGCACCGACACCCCGTCGCCGGAGCGCTCCGCGAGGCACAGCAGCTTGATCGTGCAGCCCATCGCCTTGGCGCTGGCCACGTCGGCGGCGCTCACCTCGGTGATCCCCTCGCGGTGCACGTCGGCCGCGCGTACCCGGGTGTGGAACGCCAGCGACGCGAGGATCGCGGCCTTCGCGGCGGCGTCGAACCCCTCGACGTCGGCGGTCGGGTCGGGCTCCGCGTACCCCAGCTCGGTCGCCTCGTCGAGCGCCTCCGAGAAGCCGGCGCCGGAGGCGTCCATCGACGACAGGATGAAGTTCGTGGTGCCGTTGACGATGCCGGTGACCCGGGTGATCCGGTCGCCGTGCAGCGACTCGCGCAGCGGCCGGACCAGCGGGATCGCCCCGGCGACTGCGGCCTCGAAGTACAGGTCGGCACCGCCTTCGGCGGCCGCCTCGTACAGCGCCGGGCCGTCCTCGGCCAGCAACGCCTTGTTGGCGGTCACCACGCTGCGCCCGCCGCGAAGCGCCTCGACCAGCCAGGTGCGGGCCGGCTCGATGCCGCCGACCACCTCGACCACCACGTCGATGTCGTCGCGTTTGACCAGGCCGAGCGCGTCGGTCGTAAACAGGCCGGGGTCGACCGGCAGGTCACCGCGGTCGCGGCCGGGCCGGCGTACGGCGACGCCGACCAGTTGCAGCGGGGCGCCGATCCGGGCGGTCAGGTCGGCGGCCTGGTCGTGCATCAGCCGGACGACCTCGCTGCCGACGGTGCCGCAGCCGAGAAGCGCAACCTTGACGGGATTCATGCTCACCCCATGTCCAACGCGAGAAGGTCATCCTCAGTCTCTCGCCGGAGAAGCACGCGGGTGGCGCCATCGGCGACCGCCACGACAGGTGGTCGCGGCACGTGGTTGTAGTTGCTCGCCATGCTTCGGCAGTACGCCCCGGTGCCGGGAACCGCGAGAAGATCTCCGGGCCGCACGTCGGCTGGCAGGAATTCATCCTTCACCACCACGTCGCCGGCCTCACAATGTTTTCCCACCACCCGGACGAGCATCGGCGCGGCCGTGGACGCCCGGCCGGCGAGCGTCGCAGAGTACGACGCGTCGTAGAGCGCGGTGCGGATGTTGTCGCTCATCCCGCCGTCGACGCTCACGTACGTCCGGATACCGTCGACATCCTTGACCGTGCCGACTTCGTACAGCGTGAACATCGCCGGACCGACGATCGCCCGGCCCGGCTCGATCGACAGCCTGGGCACCGCCAACCGGTATGCGGCGCACTCGTGCTCGACGATCTTCATCAGGTTGGCCGCCAGGTCGCCCGGCGCCGACGGGTCGTCCTGGGTCGTGTACGCGATGCCGAAGCCCCCGCCGAGGTCCAGCTCCGGCAGCTCGACCCCGTGCGCGTCGCGGACCTGCGCCTGCAATGCCAGCACCCGGCGGGCGGACACCTCGAACCCGGACGTGTCGAAGATCTGGGAGCCGATGTGCGAGTGCAGCCCGAGCAGGTCGAGCACGCCGTCGCGCAGGACCCGCTCGACCGCCGCGGCCGCCGCGCCGCCGGACAGCGAGAAGCCGAACTTCTGGTCCTCGTGAGCGGTGGCGATGTACTCGTGGGTGTGCGCCTCGACGCCGACGGTGACCCGGACCAGGACGCGGGGCCTCGCGTTTCTTTCGCGCGCCAGCGCCGTGAGCCGGTCGATCTCGTCGAACGAGTCGACGATGATCCGCCCGAGGCCCGCGTCCAGCGCCCGTTCCAGCTCGCGTCGGCTCTTGTTGTTGCCGTGCAGCCCCAGGCGCTCCGGTGGCATCCCTGCCGCGAGGGCCACGGCCAGCTCACCGCCGGTGCAGACGTCGAGGCCCAGCCCCTCCTCGGCGATCATCCGGACGATCGCCTTGCACAGGAACGCCTTGCCCGCGTAGAAGACGTCGGCGCCCGCGAAGGCGCCCCGGAACTCCCGGCACCGGGCCCGGAAGTCCGCCTCGTCGAGCACGTATGCCGGCGTGCCGTGCTCTTCCGCGAGGTCCCGCACATTGACGCCGCCGATGACCAGGGCGCCGGCGTCCGTGCGACGCGCGGTCCGTGGCCACAGTTGCGGCAGGAGGGCGTTGACGTCTTCGGGGGTACGCAGCCAGCTCGGCCCCTGATAACCGAGGTCGGCGTGCAGCGCCCCCGCTTCGTGTGCGCGCATGGTCCTACATCCGTTCCGGGGCGGAGACGCCGAGCAGCTCCAGCCCGTTGGCGATGACCACCCGGGTCGCCTCGACCAGCCACAGCCGGGCCCGGGTGAGATCGGTGACCGGCTCGTCGCCGCGTGGCAGCACCCGGCACGCCTCGTAGAACTTGTGGTACGTGCTGGCGAGGTCCTCCAGGTACCGCGCCACCCGGTGCGGCTCGCGCAGCTCGGCCGCGCCCGCGACGATCGCCGGAAACTCGCCGAGCGCCTTGAGCAGGTCGTGCTCCCGCTCGTGGCTGAGCAGGGCGGGGTTGAAGTCGTCGCCCTTCGTTACCCCGAGTTCGGCCGCGTTACGCAGCAGCGACGCGATCCGGGCGTGCGCGTACCGCACGTAGTGCACCGGGTTGTCGTTGGTGTTGCGGGTCCACAGGTCGATGTCGAGGTCGATCGGCGAGTCGACCGAGTACCGGGCCAGCGCGTACCGGGCGGCGTCCACGCCGAGCGCGTCGACCAGGTCGTCGATCGTGATCACCGTGCCGGCCCGCTTACTCATCCGCATCGGCTGCCCGTCGCGTACCAGGTTGACCATCTGGCCGATCAGGATCTCCAGGTTGTCGTCCGGCCGGTCGCCGAAGCAGGCCACCATCGCCCGCATCCGCCCGATGTACCCGTGGTGGTCGGCACCCAGCATGATCACGACCCGGTCGAAGCCCCGCTCGCGCTTGTCCAGGTAGTACGCGCAGTCGGCGGCGAAATAGGTCCAGTCGCCGTCGGACTTGCGGATGACCCGGTCCTTGTCGTCACCGAAGTCGGTGGTGCGCAGCCAGGTGGCGCCGTCCTTGTCGTACACATGGCCCTGTTTGCGGAGCTTGGCCAGCGCCTCGTCCAGCTCGCCGCGATCGTGCAGGTCCTTCTCGCTGAAGTACCGGTCGAAATGCACGCCGAACTGCGCCAGCGACTCCTTGATCTCGTCGAGCATCAGCGCGACGCCTTCGACCCGGAAGATCTCCTGGGCGTCTTCCTTTTCGAGAACGTCCGGTCGCTTGGCGATCACTGCCTGGGCGATGTCGGCGATGTAGGCGCCGCCGTAGCCGTCCTCGGGCGTCGGCTTCTTCCGGGCGGCGGCCAGCAGCGACTTCGCGAACCGGTCGATCTGCGAACCGGCGTCGTTGAAGTAGTACTCGGTGCCGACCTCAGCCCCGACCGCGCGCAACAGGCGACTCAGCGCGTCGCCGACGGCCGCCCAGCGCACCGCGCCGATGTGCAGCGGCCCGGTCGGGTTGGCCGACACGAACTCCAGGTTGACGTGGTGACCGGCGAGGGCGGTGCTCTGCCCGTACCCCCGGCCGGCCTCGACCACGACGCGGGCCAACTGGCCCGCGGCGGCCGCGTCGAGTCGGATGTTGATGAAGCCGGGGCCGGCGATCTCGGCGGTCTGGATCCCCGGCGTGTCTTCCAGCTTCGCGGCGATCGCGGTGGCCAGGTCGCGCGGGTTGGCGCCGGCTTTTTTCGCCACCTGAAGTGCCAGCGTGGAAGCGTAGTCGCCGTGCTCCGGATTGCGCGGGCGCTCGACGCTCGTCGTCGCGGGCAGGGCGGACGGGTCGAGGCCGCGCTCGACCAGCACGGCGCGTGCGGCGTCGAGAACAGCGGCGGCAAGGTCGGCGGGAGTCACCGAGTAATGCTATCGAGGGTAGACTGCGGAACCTGGCGGCGACCCAGCGTGGCGGTCACAATGCGGGACGCCGCCGCGCCCCGGGTCCGATTTCCCGACCACCCCATATGACGAGGCCTCTTCATGAGCATTAGCACGCCACATGGCGGCGGCGGGACGCGCCGGCCGTCGAGCACGAAGCCGGGCGGCAAGCCCAAGGACGCGCCGGTGGAGAAGTCCGGGGCTGGATCTTCCGCTTCTGAGTCCTCGGAGTCTTCCGGGTCTTCTGGGTCCTCCGGGTCTTCCGGGTCTTCCGGGTCTTCCGGGTCTTCCACTGAGGCCGCCAAGCCTGCCGCAAAGGCCGGCTCGGCCGCCAAGGCCGGTTCCGCTACCAAGAGCGGCGCTGGTGCCCGGACCGGCTCTGGTGCCCTGACCGGCGCGGCCAAGGGCGCGCGGCCAGCCGCCGGGCGCGGCACCCCGGGCCGCCCGGGCGCGACCAAGGCTGGCGGCAAGGGCGCCGCCCGCAAGCCGATCACCCCGATCAAGGTCAACCAGGGCCGCAACTGGGGCCCGATCATCCTGTTCGCCGTGGTCGGCGCGCTGGCGCTGGGCATCGTCGGGTTCGGCGGGTACCAGGTGTACCAGAACGGCAAGACCTGGGAAGACAAAGCGGCCGCGATCAGCGGGATCGTGAACTACCGCAAGACCAACCCCAAGATGCTCGACTACCAGCAGCACCAGACCGGACCCATCACGTACAAGGTCCTCCCGCCGGTCGGTGGCACCCACAACCCGAACTGGCAGCGCTGCCTGGGTGACGTGTACACAGCTCCGATCGCCAACGAGCACGCGGTGCACAGCGAGGAGCACGGAGCCGTCTGGATCACGTACAACCCCGACAAGGTATCGAAGGCCGACGTCGACGTCCTGGCCAAGAAGGTCAAGGGTCACGACTTCACGCTGATGAGCCCGTTCCCGAGCCTGGACAAGCCGATCTCCATCCAGACCTGGGGCTACCAGCTCAAGGTCGACAAGGCCAGCGACCCGCGCATCGACCAGTTCATCAAGGCACTGCGCGAGGTCTCGTCCAAGGAGCCGGGCGCGGTCTGCTCGTCTGGTAGCTACATCACCGAGACCGGCACCAAGCCGTTCGACCTGCCGCCCGCCCAGGACCAGAGCCAGACGGGTGGCGACCCCACCGGCGGCATGCCCGGTGGCGACCCGGCCGGCGGTGGCTTGCCGGGCACGCCCTGATGCCGTCGATCGTTCCGTCGTCGCGGCGAGTCCGGCTGCTCCTGGCCGGGCTCGCCGCGGTGGTAGCGCTGGCGCTGGCGTACACCGCGGGCGTTTTCTCCGCCGGCCTGTACGCACCCGGCGAGAACTCCCCGGAGGCCGGATTCGCCCGGGACATGTCGCTGCACCATGCACAGGCCGTCGAGATGGGCATGCTGGCTTACCAGAAGGCGACCAACGCCGAGGTACGACACGAGGGGTACGACATCGCCCTGACCCAGCAGAGCCAGATCGGCACGATGAAGACCTGGCTCGACGAGTGGCACCTCAGCCGGGCCAGCGACCATCTGCCGATGGCCTGGATGCCCGATGGGGAGAAAGAGCTGGGCCCGGACAACCGGATGCCCGGGATGGCGTCAGACGACGAGCTGACCAAGCTCAACACGCTGACCGGCAAGGACTTCGACATCTTCTTCTGCCAGCTGATGATCCGTCACCACCTGGGCGGCATCCACATGGTCGAGGGGATCCTTCAGCTCACCAGCGACTCGGATGTACGGGCGCTGGCCCAGGCGATGAAGGACGGCCAGCAGAAGGAGATCACCATCTTCAACGGCCTACTGACCGACATGGGCGCGAAGCCGCTTCAGTAGGTCGGCCGCGTCTTCTACGCCGCGCCGGGCACTTCCCGGCGCGGCGTTTGGATCTTGGTTGTTCTGACGCTGTCTACGGTGTCGGGGTCCTCTCTTTCGGATCTTGACCCCCTCCCCTCCTCCGGAATCTTGGGCCCGTTCCCTCCTCCGGATCTTGTGCGTCGGCGTCCTCCTCCGGATCTTGTGCGTCGGCGTCCTCCTCCGGATCTTGTGCGTCGGCGTCCTCCTCCGGATCTTGGGCCCGGTTCCCTCCTTCGGATCGTGGGCTCCGCCCCCTCCGCTGGATCTTGGAAAGTTAGGCACCATATTTGGGGTCAAAGTTTCCAAGATTCAGCCTCAGACTCCGCAGTCTGGGATGCGACGGCCTTGCGAGGACGCCGTGACGACGGCGCGCGACCTCTCCGACCGGGTTTGGCCGGCTCGTCGGCGACCTCCGCCATGGTCTCCAGGAGAGACAACGCCGCGTTGGCGCTACTGACCGCCGCGAGCGCGGCGAGACGGTAGCTCGTCATGGTTGCCTCCAGGGACCAGGTCCGTTGTCGCCTGGAATCCTTCCTGGCCGACATGCCGCGACGAGTCCTCTGACCAGGCACGATTGGGCGCCGGGCGCGGGGCGGTGACCGGGTTTCGCGGGGTACGTGGGGCCTCTGCTAATCTTCTGGGGTCCCGAGCCCCCGTAGCTCAGGGGATAGAGCACCGCCCTCCGGAGGCGGGTGCGGGCGTTCGAATCGCCCCGGGGGCACCACCAGGCATCAGGCACAGGAAGCCTCTGAACTGCGGTAACGCGGTCAGGGGCTTCGGTCTTGTGTCCGGCTGTCACTGGGGTTGAGCGGCCATGATCGGCCGTCCGTGCCGAATACGTGCCGAAGTCTTGGGCGAGTGCTGCACCCCCACAGTCCTTGATCGAAAGGATCAGGCATCCTCGTCACTCATGACACATGCCAGCCCGGGAGATCGGCCGCCAACCGCATTCCTGTCTCATGCCAGCGAAGACAAGGGCGAGGTCGCCGAACCGTTGGGCAGGGAGCTGGCCCGCCTCGGGGTTAGACCTTGGCTGGACCAGTGGGAGATTCGCCCCGGTGACAGCCTTGTCCAGAAGCTTTTCGATGAGGGCCTTGCCAAGGTGGACGCCGTCGTTGTTCTCGTCTCTCGGGCATCCGTAGACAAGCCGTGGGTTCGCGAGGAACTTGATAGCGCGATGGTCGGCCGGATCACTAGGGGAACGCGTTTGATCCCGGTGCGTCTCGACGGCGTAGAGATGCCTGAACCTTTGAAGCATCTGGTTTGGATCAACGCAGATCGAAGCCAGGCAGGCATACAGAAGACCGCTCAGGACATCGCCGACACGGTGCACGGTCACGATCCTCGGCCGGCGGTCGGACCCCGGCCCGGTTACACCGCTCTTTCCCTATCAGTACCAGGTTTGACGAAAGTAGATGCATTTCTATTGACGCAGGTGATCCGCCATGCACTTGGGGACTGGATCACTAAGTTTTTCGACTTCGAACCGATCAAAACGGCAGCCAAAGACCAAGGGGTATCCGACGAGATGCTGTTCGAGTCGCTGTATGCCTTGAGCGAAAGGCACTATCTAAACATCAGATTCGGCCAGGACGACGAGGTTTTCGTACGTGTTCAGCTTGAGTCGGTGGGCGTGTCTTGGTCGACGGGGATCGGTTGGTGTGACAGGGTTTCGGGGTGTCCGGGGCCGAGCCGCAGCGTCCGTCGTATGAGGAGCTCGCGCGGCTGGTCGCGGCGCAGGCGGCGAGGATCGCCGAGCTTGAGGCCGAACTGGCGGAGTTGAAGCGGCGTCTGGGCACGAACTCGTCGAATAGTTCGAGGCCGCCGTCGCAGGATGGGTTGGGCAAGTCGAAGCGGTCCTCGGGTGCCTCGGGTGGCAAGCGGGGTAAGCCGTTCGGGGCGCCTGGTGTGACGATGCGGCTGGTCGATGACCCGGATGACAGCATTGATTGTCTGCCCGCGCGGTGTGGTGGCTGCGCGGCGGATCTGGCTGGCGGGTCCGAGTTTTCCCGGCAGCGCCGGCAGGTCGTCGAGCTTCCACCGCCACCGAAGGCGAAGGTCACCGAGTACCGGGTGATCTCGCTGGTATGCCCATGCTGCGCGGCGGTGACCGTCGGCGAGGCCCCGAATGGCGTGACCGGCCGGGTGCAGTACGGGCCGGGCGTCAAAGCCCGGCTGGTGTACCTGCGCGCGGCTCAGTTCCTGCCGTTCGGTCGGGCCGCCGCCACGATGGCCGACTTGTGCCGGCTGCGGCCCTCGACCGGCACGATCGCCACCGTGATCGGTGAGGCCGCCGCACGGCTGGAACCGTTCTTGGACCGGGTCCGCCTGCTGCTGCGGGCCGCGCCGGTACTCGGCGCGGATGAAACCCCGGCCTGGGTCAACGGCGGCTGGAAGTACGTGCACGTCGCGTGCACCGAGAAACTCACCTTGTTCCACGCCGGGCGGCGCACCAAAGACGACATCGACGCCGGTGGGGTCCTTGTGGACTTCACCGGTGTCCTGGTGCGTGACGGCTACGCCGGTTATGACCACATCGATGCCGCCACGCACGCCGAATGCGGCGCCCACCTACTGCGCGCGCTCAAGGGCGTCCACGACGGCGACCCCGCCGGGCAGGTGTGGGCCGAGTACATGGCCAACACCCTGCTGATCGCCAAGCAGATGATGCGTCAGACCGCCGACGCGGGGCAGACCCGCCTGACCGACGAGCAGGCCAGTTTCATCCGCTCTGCCTACGCCGGGGCGATCAGCGCCGGGCGCGAGGCCAACGGCAACCGGCCCGACACCAAGGCCGCGAAGCTGGTCGAACGCTTCGCCCGCGACGCCCACGACATCCTCAGATTCACCACCGACACCGCGATCTGGTTCAGCAACAACCAAAGCGAGAGAGATCTCCGACCGACCAAGCTGCAACAGAAGATCTCCGCAACCTGGCGAACGCTGCAAGGACTGGCCGACTTCGCCGCCCTACGTTCATACCTATCCACCGCCACCAAGCATGGCGTGGATCTGTTCGACGTCCTCCAACAACTGTTCACCACCGGCCCATGGCTCCCATCGGACTCGGTCGCCATCCCAAGCTGAACACGTACAGGTTTTCGACTTCGAGTTGACCAGCTTTGGCTACCGAATCGGCATCAAGGCTGTGATCCCTGACGTCGAGCGGATCGAGCGCGAGGTTATCGGTGCCCTTGTCAACGAGCCGCCCACGGGCGAAAGCGCAGTAGAAGAGCTGGCGAAGCGATTCGACACACCCATCCTTGTTGTCGATCAGATCCTCGAAGATCTCAGACGGCGCAACCTCATTTCTCGCACTCGCACATTCGGCGGCGACTCTGTTGGCCGGATCAGCCCGGCATTGAGACGTCTAATCCGCTAGCTCGAACGACCACGGGGCCGCTCATTAGAGAGGCCGCAGCCCCAAACCTGTCTCGTCCTCTCCGTCGCCTAAGCCGCCACCGTAGCTGGCCCTTGCGAAAATCAGCTACCCTTGAGACAATGCATTGCGCCGAACTGGGAGCGCTATGGACGTCTTCTTGAGCTATCCACACGCTAACCGAGCCTTTGCGAAGGAGTTGGCCGAAGCGCTTCGCAATGAAGGCGTTTCGGTGCTCGATGCGTCTCAGGTTCCAGCCGGCGCAAGTCTTTCATCTGAGATTCAACACCGGGTCGACCAAGCGGACGCATTCGTCTACTTGGCCACCGATTCCGAGCCAGGCCAGTGGGCAAACAGGGAAATAGCAAGCGCGGTTGCCACCGCCAGCGAGCGTAACCTGCGGATCATCCCAGTCGTGCTAGGCGAAGATGCTGAAGTGCCGATCTTCTTGGAAAACCGCGTGCAGTTGCGAGCATCCCAAGAGGACCCGAACGCGCTCGCACATACATTGCGCCTTCAGATAGAAGAACCGATCGCACCCCCCGATTGGCGCGCCGAACTACGTCAAGCTGAAGCTGAGCGCCAAGTCCTCAAGTTGGAGATGAGGGTGTGGGAGTCCAAGCGGGCTCTTCGGGACGCCCGAATATCGTGGATCATCGGTTTGACCGGTGTTCTGACCGGTGCGGCCTCCTCCTTCGCTGCGGGTTACCTGTTCAATCGCTTCGGTGCCACGGCAACAGGCGTCGTGACTGCTATTTCCATTGCGATATCCGCCGCCGTCCTTGTGACAGCCGCAGCTACGCGGCATGTCCACCAAAAGGGCCGCGGTAAATGACTGACTCACAAATGGGACTGGCTGGCCAGTTAGAAGTTCTACAGATCCAAGAAAGATTGCGCCAGGAACGTGAGACCTTTGACCAGCGGAAGAAACAGGACAGCCGGTGGCACCTTGTCAAGTTGGTCATGGGCTGGACTTCAGTCGCCATGCTTCCCGGTATCGCTACGGTTTCCAGCTGGATCATTTTTAACTATCAGCTCTTCTCCGCGGGTACTGTAACCATCGCCACGTCAGCACTATTCGTCGATACATTGGGTATGGTGCTGAGCGTATGGCGAATTCTTCTTGACCGAGGCCCTGATCCATTGATGCCAGTTACGTCCGTTTCGGGTGACCTAGAAGTTCGGCCCGAGATTTCTACCGCGCTAGACCAAGCACCCGAGTAGAAATGGCGCGGCGGATCCGACGCTTAGCCTCGGCCCTTCGTTAAGGTCGCCTGCGGTTCGTGATCAGAAATGAGGAGGTGCCTCCCTGTCTGGGATGATCTGGCTTGTCGAAGGCCCTGATCGCCCGTCAAGGAAGGCACTTACCGAGTGAAGGTTATCGGAACGCGTCCGAAGATCATCGTGAGTGCCGATGGGCGTGGCGTGGTCGGTCACGCCGGCGCCCGCCTGCTGGCCGATGTCGCCGAGGTGACCGGGCTGACCGGCGGGTTCGGGGATGTGCTGGCGGGGTTGCGGCAGCGTCAGAGCGGGCACGACCCGGGCCGGATCGCGGTGGATCTGGCAGTGATGCTCGCCGACGGCGGTGAGGCGATCTCGGACCTGGCGGTGCTGCGCGACCAGGCGCAGTTGTTCGGGCCGGTCGCGTCGGACCCGACCGCGTGGCGGCTGCTGTCCGGACTGGATAGTGCGGTTCTCGGTCGGCTCGGCCAGGCCCGGGCTCAGGCGCGGGAAATCGCCTGGGCGCAACGCATCGAGACCTACGGTGCACTGCCTGAGATCACCGCCGCCGAGCCTGTCAGAATTTCCGTATAACCGTCCTATCTGGATCAACTATCGGGCATCGACGGGGATACGGCCGGGGAAGAAGATTTCCAGGGAGTTGAGGGCCTGCTTCCAGCCGTGCACGCCGGCGCCTTCGACCAGCCGTGGCGGGGCGGTGCGGGAGTTGGCGGGCTTGCCGGCCTCGGCGGCGCGTTGGCGGGCGCGTTTGTCTTCGATGTCGGCGATGGCCAGCCAGATCAGCTTGACCACGGCGTCGTCTGTCGGGAAGTGACCACGGTTCTTGATGATCTTTCGGATCTGGTAGTTGAACGACTCGATCGCGTTTGTCGTGTAAATGATCTTTCTAATCTCGGGTGGGAAGGCCAGGAACGGGATGAACCGCTCCCAGGCCCGTTCCCACACCGCGACCGCGGCCGGGTACTTGCGGCCCAACGGGGAGTCAGCGAAGGCGAGCAGCGCGGTCTCGGCGGCCTCCACGGTGGGCGCGGTGTAGATGTCTTTGAGCGCGGCGACCATCTTCTTGCGGTCGGTGTAGGACACGAACTTCATCGCCGACCTGATCAAGTGCACGGTGCAGGTCTGCACGGTGGTGTGCGGCCAGACCGCCTCGATCGCCTCGGGCAGTCCGGTCAGCCCGTCGCAGCAGGCGATGAGCACGTCACGCACGCCGCGGTTGCGCAGCTCGGTGCACACCTGGGCCCAGAACTTGGCGCCCTCGGCCTGCTGCACCCAGATGCCCAGCACGTGCTTGACCCCGTCGACACCGACGCCGACCACGAGGTAGCAGGCCTTGTTACGCACCGCGCCGCCGTCGCGGACCTTCACCATCAGGCAGTCCACGTAGACGATCGGGTACACCTCGTCCAGGGGCCGGGTCTGCCAGGCCTTGACCTCGTCGAGCACCTCGTCGGTGATGGTGGAGATGGTGTCCGGGCCGACCTCGGTGCCGTAGACGCGGTGCAGGTGATGGGAGATGTCGCGCACGGTCATCCCGCCGGCGTACAAGCTGATCACCACGTCGGACAGTCCACCGAGGCGGCGGGCGTTCTTGGGCAGCAGCATCGGGGTGAACGTGCCGGCCCGGTCCCGGGGCACCCGCACATCGACCGGGCCGACCTCGGTCTGCACCGTCTTGGCCGTGGACCCGTTACGGGAGTTGCCCGAGCCCTTGCCCGCCGCCTCGTGGCGACCGTAGCCCAGGTGCTCGGACAGCTCGGCCTGCAACCCGCGTTCCAGCACCGCCTTCACCAGCTCGGACAGGAACCCGCCCGGCCCGGTCAGCCGCAGCCCGTCGCCCTTGACCTTGTCCAGCACCGCGTCCATCGCCCGCTCGTCGACCAGGTCCGCGACTGCCTGGCGGGCCGCCTCGCGGGCCGCGCCCTCATCCAGCGTCGACCCGGCCAGGGGCAGCCGTGGCCCATCCGCGGCGATCCGCTCCCGCAAGCCCGCCACCTCGGCGTCAACACTGGGCGTGTCGAACCGCCCGACCATCGAGAGTGTCATTAACCTCGTCCTATCTGTGCCGACCGGCTTCTACCGGTCATAACGGAACTACCTGACATTCCGTTACACAGATCTCCCTACAGGCCCCGCACTCGCCCATCTGGCACAGCCAGGCCGCGTCACAGACATCGGTCTTGCGCCCGGGCAGGCCCTTGGCGTGCGCGGCGTTGACCAGGATCACGTTGAGGCAGTCTTCGAGCAGGTAGAACGCGCCCCGCCAATAGTCGCCGGTTGCCTCCAACACCACCCGCTCCTCGGCGGCGACTTCACCGCCGGGCCATGCCCCGGTGGCGGGTTTCGTGTCGCCGCCACGCTGCCCGTGCCCGTGGCCGCCCGATGACCATCCAGGTTGTCCTGGCCGACGACCAGCCACTGGTCCGCGCCGGCCTACACATGCTGATAGAACACACCCCCGATATCGCCGTCGCCGGCGAGACTGCAACCGGCACCGAGGCGGTACAACTCGCGCGAGACACCAGCGCCGATGTCGTCGTCATGGACATCCGCATGCCCGCCATGGACGGCATCGAAGCCACCCGGCTGATCACCGCCCGCAACGACCACACCCACATGCTCGTACTGACGACATTCGACGACGACCACTACATCTACGCCGCACTCCGAGCCGGAGCCGCTGGATTCCTCGTCAAAGACATGGCCCTCGACGACATCCTCTCCGCGATCCGCGTTGTCGCCGCCGGTGATGCCATCATCGCCCCTGGCGTCACCCGCCGCCTCATCCGGCAGTTCACCAGCCAAGCGCCACCCTCCGGCCGCAAGCCCCCGGAACTCGCCGGAATCACCGACCGCGAACGCGAGGTCCTCACGCTCGTCGGCCTCGGCATGTCCAACGCCGAAATCGCTGCCGCCCTGTTCATCACCGCCGGTACCGCCAATACTCACGTCGCGCGGCTACTGGCCAAGCTGAACGCCCGCGACCGCATCCAGCTTGTCGTCACCGCATACGAAGCCGGCCTGGTCGGCTCGGAGCTGCAGTAAGTTACGCGGAGATCACCACCAAACGGCCGTCCTTGAAGCCGGCCTCAGCCGTGATTCACCGATGAATTGGCCTGAGGCGGCACGTCAGGCATCATGATGCCTCCGAGCTGGAAGATCGAAGGTCACTGACGCATGAGGCTGCGCGTGTCGATCTCAATCCTGAACGGGCTATCCGATGACAGCGTTTCTCCGTTCTTGGCCACCGCATGCTCCACGTAGTGCTCACCGTCGAGGTGCAGCAGCCGCAGCGTCACCAAACCCGAAGCGTCCCGCTCTGCCAGCAAATACCACTGGATCTGGGCAGCCGCGTAGAGCTGCATCTTGACTAACCGGTCGGCCGCCGCGTTACTCGGCGACACGACCTCACCTACGAGGCTCACGTCCGGCGCGTCGATCGTCGACGGCTCGTCGGTGTTGGCGACCACGAGGTCCGGAATGACGATCCGGCCCTTGACTAGGCGCACGTTGACCGCTTCGAATGTCCAAAGGTTCACCGCCGAGGCGCCCGCTTCGAGGGCGTTGGCGAGCCGTCGCGAGAGGTGCTGATGACGCGGGGTCGGCGCCGGACTCACGAGCAGGCTCCCATCGATCAACTCGAAGCGGTTCGTCGTCTCGCCGAGCGCGAAGTAGTCGTCTTCGCTCCATGGCCCAACGTGCTCATCCAGCGTGGCTACGCTCATCGGCCGGCTCACCTCCTGACAGATACCAGAGCAAGTCTCCCATGCCCACCACCAGCGGTCACCAGACTCGTCGTCATGGCTGCGAGTCCGGCCGCGAACAGTACAAGAGACAATCCGCAGCGGTGCTGAACGCCCTCCGACCGGTCGCCGAACGCCTACAACCCGAAGATCTTTGAGCCGAACCGGCCCGCTGCCCGACCTAGCCAGTTCTGTCCTGCTTGGGCGGAAGCGCACACACACTCGACCACTACAGAGCCACGTTTCCCCAGCTCAGAGTATTTGTTGGGAAGGTCTGCGGGACCCGCCGGGGGCACCATCTGACATCAGGCAAGAGAAGCCCCTGAGCTGCGCTAACGCAGTCAGGGCCGCCAGTCCTAGTGTCCGACTGTCACCCGGGGTAAGCGGCCATGATTGGCGGTCCGTGCCGGAGTTTCGTGTACCTCACTAAGCCGGCTCAGGCGCCCCGGCGTCGCTCCACTGCTCAACCAACCCCGACCGGCGACGGCGTGCCGCACACCGCTGGCCGTACCGGGCAGGGCAGGCCGCGCTTACGCCGTCGTGGTCAGCACGGCCGGAACGCAGAGCACCAGCGCGACGACGCCGAACGTGATCGCCTTGCCCCACAACATCGGCAGGCGGCCGGGCACCGCCGCCAGGCTGACCGGATCGAACCGGTGGCGTACTCGCCGGTGATGAACAGCACGCCGAGGACGCCGATCGCGAACTGGGCCAGCTGCACACCGGCGAGGCTGACCGCGGCAGAGTCGAATGTGGACGGATTTGCGGGCGGGCGGGCGACGCGCAGTGTGGCGTACGCCAGCCCGACGCCGACCACGAGCACGACCGTGGCCAGCAGGCACCAGATCGTGGACGGCAGGGAGCGCAGCTTGGTCCATTCCGCGCGGTACTCGACCGCGTCCCGGGTCGGGTCGATGAAGGCTTCTTCCAGCGAGGCCCGCTGCGTGGCGAGTTCGAGCAGGGTGATGCCGGCCGCGCCGGCGGCCGCGCCGATCTGGTCGGTGGTCAACCCGGACACGGTCAGCGCCCCGCCGGGGTCGTACGAGACCTCGACGTCAGGCCCGGACAGCAGGGCGGCCAGCGCGTCCGGGTGGGTGGTGCGCACCCAGACCACGCTGCGGCTGCGGGTCCGGATGAACTCCGCCGTACTGGTGTCGGCGATCAACCGGCCCTTGCCGATGATGATGAGGTGCTGGGCGGTGAGCGCCATCTCGTTCATCAGATGCGAGGAGACGAAGACCGTACGGCCCTCGGCGGCGAGGCTCTGCAACAGCGCACGTACCCAGCGGATGCCCTCGGTGTCCAGGCCGTTGAGCGGCTCGTCGAGGATCACGGTGCGCGGATCGCCGAGCAGAGCCGTGGCGATGCCGAGCCGCTGCCCCATCCCGAGCGAGAACCTGCCGGCCCGCCGCCGCGCCGCGCCGGCCAGCCCGACCGCCTCGATGACCTCGTCGACCCGCGAGCGGTGGATGCCGCTGGTGCGGGCCAACGCCAGCAGGTGGTTGTACGGCAAGCTTGTCGCCGTACCGCTTTGTCAGCTCCCGCGCCTCGATCATCGCCTTGCTCCCTCGTCTCGTCCGGCTGCGTTTACGCTGCCAGCACACGACGGTGCGGTAAGTGGGGCAGCCAGCCGCACCGCCCTGGGGGTTTCCCCACCTCTGGCGGTGAGCTGCCCCGTGGTCGGCCGACGCCCGGATACCTACCGTGGCCGCCAGAGCCGTTTGTTCAACACTGCCAACGTTTGCGGTCACAGCGCTAACCGTCCAGCCGGGTTCGCCGCCGACGTCGGCACGTTCCTGAGCGATCCCACGTGACGCGGCGTTCACGTACCGAATGCTCTGGCCGAAATCGCCTCGGCCAGGCGCCGGGGTCACCGACATGTCCTCGACGACCTGGGCGAGCGGCTTCCTCCCCATCCCGAACGACCAGCTCCATCCCGGCGCCGCTGATCATCGACCCAGCTAGGGACTTCAGCCCCACGGAGCGCGTGAAACCACGCTGAAACCGCCGTAAATCCCGAGCCTCGCAGGCTTCGGAGCATGACGAACCAACCAGCCATCGCCGCGACCGGCCTGCGCAAGTCGTACGGCGACAAGATCGTGCTCGACGGGATCGACCTCCGCGTGCCGGCCGGCACCGTCTTCTCGCTGCTCGGCCCCAACGGAGCCGGCAAGACCACGACCGTGCACATCCTGTCGACGCTGATCGGCGCGGACGGCGGCGAGGTCCGGGTGGCCGGCCACGACCTGGCCCGCAACCCCGACGAGGTACGCGCCGCGATCGGCGTGACCGGCCAGTTCTCGGCGGTGGACAACCTGCTCACCGGCGAGGAGAACCTGGTCCTGATGGCCGACCTGCACCACCTGGGCCGCCGGGTGGGCCGGCAGCGGGCGGCCGACCTGCTCGAACGGTTCGACCTGGTCGAGTCGGCCAGGAAGCCGGCGTCCACCTACTCCGGTGGCATGCGGCGCCGCCTGGACCTGGCGATGACCCTGGTCGGCAGCCCGCGGGTCATCTTCCTCGACGAGCCGACCGCGGGCCTCGATCCGCGCAGCCGCCGGACGATGTGGCGGATCATCCGCGGCCTGGTCGCCGACGGTGTCACGATCTTCCTCACGACACAGTACCTGGAGGAAGCGGACGAACTCGCCCACCGGATCGCGCTTCTCGACCATGGGCGGCTGGTCGCCGAGGGTACGGCGGACGAACTCAAGCGGCTGGTACCGGGCGGGCACATCCGGCTCCAGTTCGCCGACGCGGAGCAACTCGAAACGGCGGTACGCGCGCTCGACGACGCCTCCCGTGACGACGATCCACTCGTTCTGCGGATTCCGAGTGACGGGGACGTCCATTCGATGCGGATGCTGCTCGACCGGCTCGACGACGCGTCGATCAAAGTCGGCGGACTTTCGATGCACACACCCAATCTCGACGACGTCTTTCTCGCCCTCACCGGGAACATCGACAAGGAAAAGGAGACGGTACGATGATCTACGCGCTGACCGACTCGGCGACGATGCTGCGCCGCAATCTCCGGCACATTGTGCGCTACCCGTCGATGACATTCCTGCTGGTCGGCATGCCGATCGTGTTTCTGCTGCTGTTCGTCTACGTTTTCGGCGGCACGCTGGGAAACGGGCTCGGCGGGGCTTCCGGGGGCCGCGCGGAATACGTCAGGTACGTCGTGCCCGGAATTCTATTGATGACCATTGCCGCGACGGCACAGGGAACGGCGATCTCGGTCGCCATGGACATGACGGAAGGCGTCATCGCGCGATTCCGTACCATGGCGATCGCCCGTGCCTCGGTGCTGACCGGGCATGTCATCGGCAGCCTGATCCAGGCGATGCTCACCCTGGCGGTGGTTTTCGGGGTGGCGCTGCTCATCGGATTCCGGACCTCCGCCGGTCCGATGGAATGGCTCGGGGCGATCGGCATTCTTCTGCTGACCACGTTCGCGTTCACCTGGCTGACCGTCGCGCTCGGACTGGTGGCCAGGACCGTCGAGACGGCCAGCAACCTGCCCATGCCGTTGACACTGCTGCCGTTTCTCGGCAGCGGGTTCGTCCCCACCGACACGATGCCGGTCGGGCTGCGCTGGTTCGCTGAGTACCAGCCGTTCACGCCGATCATCGAGACGCTGCGCGGCTTCCTGCTCGGCACGCCGATCGGCCATAGCGGCATCCTCGCGGTCGCCTGGTGCGGGGGTATCGCGCTGGCCAGCTACCTGTGGGCCAAGGCGCTGTACAACCGCGACCCGAGTCGGGTAGCGAGCTAGGCGTCCGGCTATCCAGTCCCGGTACTTCGAGAGATCCGGGACTGGATAGCCCACCGTCGATGCAAGGCGGGGCGGGGCACAGACGGGGCGCAGGCAGCGGCCCGGCTCAGGACCGCGAGCGAAGCGCCGCCAGCGCTTCCGAACGCAGCTCGTCGCGCCCCAGGTTCGCGTACGAGGACACGGCTTCCGCGTACGCCGCCGGGTCGGCCTCCTCGGCCGCCCGCCGAGCGCGCGCGGCTGACATGGTGGGCTGGAATTCGCGTACGAAATGGAAGCGCTCGGCCAGGGCGACCAGCCGCACCCCGGACGCCACGCGACCGCGATCGAGGTCCACCGCGGCGACGGCGAGCAGCAGCGCACCGGCCACCGGGAGGTCGGCGAAGAACGCGGGTGGGTTGACGACCGGGTGTTCGATGAGGCTGACCAGGTTGTCGGGCACTTCCCGGACAAGGTCCGCCACCAGATCGACCCGGCCGTGCCGGGCGTGCGCGACCACGGCGACCGCCTGGATCACCAGCCCCCACGGGTCGAGGCCGGTCGGCTGGATCCGGAACGTCGGATCGCCGTCTTCAGCCAGCTCGTCGACGGCCCTCCGCCACAGGCTCAGGCCACTGTCGACGTCGCCGCGCGCGAGCCGGATCTCCGCGCGTACGCCGAGGTCGAAGGTACGCATGCCGTACGCGTCGTCGACCTGGTCGCGTGCCGCCTCCGCGAGCCAGCGCTCCGCCTCGTCGACCGCGCCGATCTGGAGGTTGGCGGGCACGAGTGACCACCGGATGCCGATGACGTCCGACCACGGTCCGAGCGCGTCCAGCAGGTGCAGGGCGGCGGTCATATGGCGTACCGCGTCCTCGCCGCGCTCGACCTGGAGACACAACTCGCCGATCCGGCAGTGGGCGATGATCCGGATCCACGGCATCGTCCGGTCGTCGAACGATTCGAGCGCCTGCCGGGCCGCCTTCAGTGCGCTCTCCGGATCGCCCAGGTGCTCCCAGACATAGCTGGCGAGGCAGTTCGCGATGCCGGCGAGCAGCGGTTCCTCGCTGTCACACAGCGCCCACAGCGCGGACAGGTCCGGCCGGCGCGTCCGGGGTACCGCGCCGAGGGTGATCGCGACGGCCCGGATCGGTGTGTCCGGCGGCGCCGATGGCAACCGGCGCAGGGCGATCAGCGCCCGGCCCGCACGCGGTCCCTTGATCATGAAGACGTTGGCCGCGAGCAGCGTCGCCGCCGTCCGGGTGGCCTCGACGAACTCGGGTTCCGGGCGGAAATGCGAGAGGAGCCAGGCCGTCTCGTCAGCCAGCGCGAGGATCCGGGCGTACCTGGCTTCGAGGGTCCACAGGGAGCCGAGCACCGCGGCCACGGCCACGACCGTCGGGCCGTCCTCCCGGCCGACCGCGTACCGCAAGGCTTGCATGAGGTTGTCCTGCTCGGCCCGCACCTGCTCGGCGGCCGGCGCCGGCTCGGTGCCGAACAGCGGCTCGTAGCGGGCCAGCCCGAAGTCGCGCGCCCAGGCGAGGTACGCGTCGACGATCCGATGCTCGGCGGCGCCCCGTTGCCCCGCGCCGAACTCGCGGACGGTCTCCAGCATCCGGAACCGGGTGCCCGCCCCGGTGTCGACGACCTTGAGCAGCGACTGGTCGACCAGGTCCGCCAGGATCGGCAGGACGTCGTCGGCGCCCAGCACGCACCGCGCCCCGTCGGCGGTGAACCCGGCTGGAAAGACCGACAGCGCGCGCATCGCGGCCTGACCGTCTGCTGCCAGGAGGTTCCAGCTCCAGTCGACCACGGCGTGCAGGGTGCGGTGCCGCTGCGGCGCGTCCCGCGGGCCGCCGCGGAGCAGCGTGAACCGGTCGGCCAGGTGCCGGGCGATCTCGGCGACCGACATCACGCGTACCCGTGCGGCGGCCAGCTCGACCGCGAGCGGCAGCCCGTCGAGGTGGCGGCACAGCTCGGCCACCGGGTCGTCGGGCAGGTCGACACCGGGACGCGCGGCCCGGGCGCGCTGGCGGAACAGCTCCGCCGTGGTCGACAGGTCCAGCTCGGGCAGCAGGTACACCGACTCCGACGACAGGCCGAGCGGGGCGCGGCTGGTCGTCAGTACCCGAAGGTCCTGGGTCATCGCCACCAGCGCCCGGACCAGCTCGGCGACGGCGTGCACCACGTGCTCGCAGTTGTCCAGCACCAGCAGGACGGGGCCGGGTCCGAGGGCACTGACAATGCTCGTAGAGGCGCCGAACGGGCCGCGCCGGGCGTCCCCGACCCCGAGGACGGCGGCGACCTCGCCGGCGACGTCGTCATCGGTGGCGACCCCGGCGAGCGGGACCACGTGGACGACGCGTTGCTCCGCCTGGCGGGCCACCACGTTGGCCAGGCGGGTCTTGCCCAGGCCGCCGGGGCCGACGATCGACGTGACCCGGGACGTACGCAGCAACTCGGTCACGGCGGCGATGTCGGCGTCGCGGCCGAGCAGCGGGTTGGGCTCGGATGGCACCCCGTGCCGGACCACCGGCGTGCTGTCTCCCAGCAACCGCTGGTACACGGCCTGGAGCGTGGCGCCGGGATCGGTGCCGAGTTCGTCGCGCAGCGACCGGCGGTAGGACTCGTACCTGGCCAGCGCCGCCGCCGGGCCCACCGTCGCCGCCTCGCAGCGCAGCAGCTCCACCAGCGCCTCCTCGTCGCGCGGCTGGTCGTGGAGCACCGCCTCCAGCGGCTCGACCGCTTCGGTCCGCCGTCCGAGCCGGGACAGTGCCAGCGCGCGACTCCGGCGTAATGACCGGTATGTCGACATCCGCTCGGCCCGCAGCGCCGCCAGCGGGTCATCGGACACCGGCCCACCGTCGCCGGTCGCCCCTTCCCACATCGCGAGGCCGGCCTCGGCGTGCGCGAGCGCCGCCGCGTGATCACCGGTCGCGGCGGACCGCGCGGTCTCCGTGGCCGCCAGTACGACGGCCGACGTGTCGACCTGATCGTCGCGCAGCGCCAGCCGGTACCCGGTCGCCGTGTTGACGATGACGCCGGAGCCGAGCTGCGCGCGGACCCGGGAAACCAGAACCTGGAGTGCTTTGGTCGGGTGTTCCGGCTGCTCGTCCGGCCAGAGCCCGTCGACCAGCCGGGTCGTGCTGGCGCCCGAGCGGAGATCGCCGGCGAGGAGCGCGAGGAGGCCGCGCAGCCGAGGCCCGGAGATCTCCTGATCGCGGTAGGACACCCGCGACAGCAGAGTCAGCTCGGTGGTCACGGGCACAAGGTTAGGCGCTGTTGAACCGGCACCGCCCGGCCCGGCAGTCGGCCATGGTCGCGATGATGGTGCGCCGGGTCCGCCGCAGCTCGGCGATCCTGGCGTCGATGCGGCCGACCACGGCCTCCAGCCGCCACATCTCGCTGTCGCAGGTCGCGGTGCCCGAGTCGTGGGCGCGCAGGGCGTCGATGACCTCGTCGAGCGCGAGCCCCAGCTGTTGCAGGGCGCGTGCGGTCCGGATCCGATCCACAGTGGACGGTGGATATTCCCGGTAGCCGGACGGCCGGCGCTGCGGCACGGGCAGCACGCCCCGCCGCTCGTAGAAGCGGATCGTATCGACCGTCACGTCGGCTTCGGCCGCCAGCTCGCCAATTTTCATCCCGACACACCCCTTGACTCTGGACCTAGGTCCAGACTTTAGGGTTTTCGGCGAGAGGACGCAACGAGCTGAGGAGGACACCATGAACCCACCGATCGCCTGCGATATGACGAACGCCCCGGACACCGGTCCGGAGCGGATGGCCGAATACCAGCGGCTGTTCACCGACGCCCTCGTCGGCCGGGAACGGACCGGCGCGGGGATCCGGTTCCGGCTCCGTGCCGACCAGGGCATCGAAGACTGGGTACGCGACCTTGCCGCCCGTGAGAAGGCCTGCTGCCCGTTCTTCGACTTCAGCGTCGCCACGGTCGGCGACGAGGTGCACTGGGACGCGAGCGTCATCGACGACGACATCGCCCGCGCCATTCTCGAGGAGTACTACGCCCTGCCCGACAACCTGTCCCTCGGTGTCGAGGGGCTGGAAAGCCGGCTCCGGCAGCGCGGCCTGACGTTCGTCGAGAGCCGGGACGGCCTTGTGACGGAGGTGCGACCAGCCCGGTAACCATAGGTGGCCCTGGTCGCCGGTGAGGCCGGCATCGGCAGGTCCACGCTCGTCAACCTGGTGGCACGTTGAAGTCGTGCACCAGGAGCGCCACCTGCACCCGGTTGTTGAGATCCAGCTTGGTCAGGATCCGGGACATGTACGCCTTGACCGTGGCGGTGCTCATCAGGAGTTCCTGACCTATCTCGCTGTTGGTGCGGCCCTTGCCGACCAGGAGCGCGACCGCCCGCTCCCCTTCGCTGAGCTTGTCGAGCAGGCGCCCGGCCCGCTCCCGGCGCGGATCCGGGTCGGGCTCGGCGGCGAACGCCATGACCCGCCGGATCACGTCCGGGGACAGCATCGGCTCCCCCGCCGCCACCAGGCGCACCGCCTGGGCGATCTGGTCCGGTGGGGTGTGCTTGAGCAGGAACCCGCTGGCGCCGGCGCGCATCGCCCGCCGGATGTGCCCGTCGGTGTCGAAGGTGGTGAGGATGATGACCTCCGGCGGTTCCCGCCGGGATCGCAGCTTCTCGGTGGCGGCCAGCCCGTCGACCTGCGGCATGCGGATGTCCATCAGGACGACATGCGGACGGTACCGGTTGACCGCCGCGCCCACGTCGGCACCGTCGCCGACCGCGCCGACCACCTCGATGCCGTCGAACTCGCCGAGCATCATCGTCAGGCCGGTACGCACGAATGCGTCGTCGTCCACGATGAGGACGCGAACCGCCGGGCTGTGGGTCATGCGGCGCCGGCTAGCTCAGTCATGGTCGCAACGGTAGCCATGCGTACAACCGGAACTCGCCGTCGGGCGTCCGGTCGTGTTCCAGCCGGCCGCCCACCAGCTTCATCCGCTCGCGCAGGCCGATCAGCCCGCTGCCGGCACCGGGTAACCATGGTGCTCCGGCCGGCTGGAGCACCGGGTTCGTGACTTCGACGACCAGGCCGTCGTCGCCGGCCAGGCGCACCGTCACCGGCGCGCCGGGCGCGTGCTTGCGGGCGTTGGTCAGCCCTTCCTGCACGATCCGGTACGCGTGCCGGCCGACACCGTCGGGCACGGTGGACAGGTCCCGGCTGTCCAGGGTGATCCGGGCACCGGCCAGCCGGGACTGCTCGATGAGCGCCGGCAGGTCGGTCAGCGTGGGCTGCGGGCGGTCGCCGTCCGTGGCGTCGTCGCGCAGCATCTTGATCACCTCGCGCAGGTCCTCCAGCGCCTCGTACGCGCACTGCCGGATGACCCCGGCCGCCTCCCGCTCATCGGCCGGCGCCGACCGGCGTACCTCCAGCGCGCCCGCGTGCACGGCCAGCAGCGAGATGCGGTGGGCGAGCACGTCGTGCATCTCCCGGGCGATGCGCTCGCGTTCGGTGTGCCGCGCCTCCTCGATCCGCAGCCGCTGCCCCTCCTCAGCCTCGCGCGCCCGCTCCCGCAGCGACCGGACCAGCAGCCGCTGGGAACGCACCAGCAGCCCGGACGCGATCAGCGCGGCGTCCAGCGCGAGCAGCACCACGAGCGCCTGCCAGAAGTCGCGCCGGCTCTCCGCCGCCAGGCCGAACACGACGACCAGGGCCACCGCGTGCACGGTCAGCACGGCCGCCGTGGCCCGCCAGGAGCGGTACACCGCGACAGCGGACATCGCGACCGCCGTCGTCCCCATCGCGAACGCGGAGAACAGGATCGTCGGCATCAGCGCCAGCGCCAGCGCCACCGGCCACCGCCGGCGCAGGACCAGCGCGGCGCAGGCGAGCGCGCCGACCGCCACGTCCCAGACGACGCTCTTCCCCGGCTCGGTCTGCACCGAGTCGACGAGGAACAGACCACCGAGTACCGCCGCGAGCGCGATCAGGCCGGCGTCCACCAGCCAGGCTCGGGGCGATCGAATCGGCACGCCGTCCACGGTACGGCCCGTCGGGGCGGCCGGGCGGCGGCCGGAAGGCGATGGTGGCGTCGCCTTTGGTCTAGGCGGTCGCGGTTGCCACGATCTCGCCGATCCGCTCCGACGTGCTGAAGTCGGGCGTGAGCCGGTTCTTGCACAGGGCGAACGCGACCCCGGTCGCGGTGTCCGCGAACCCCATCGTGCCGCCCGCGCCGCCCATGCCGATCACGCTCAGCGTGCGCTCCGGGTCGCCGCCGGGGCGGCCGATCGCGTACCCGAGTGCCCACCTGACGTCGTTGCCCATCAACTGGTCCGTGCCGGTGAACGCCACCGCGGACACCTCCCGCAGCCGGTCGGGCGGGATCAGCCGTACCCCGCCCACGTCACCCAGCAGCGCGGCGTACATCCGGGCCGCCGCCCGGGCGGTCATCTTGCCGCCGGCCGGGATGTCGGCGGCCAGCACGTCCGGCCGGTTGCCGAACTCGGCGGTCGGGAGCAGCGCGCGGGGCGCGGTCGCGAAGAACGGCGAGTCGTCCGGGATCGTGGCGAGCATCTCGGCCGACCCGGGCGCGTCCTCCAGCGGCGCCAGCCGGGCCTGCTCGGACGCCGGCATGCCGAAGTACAGCTCGTCGGCCACGCCGAGCGGCTCGCCGATCTCCTCGCGAAGGACCTGCGAGATCGGCTTGCCGGTGGCCCGCCGGACGATCTCACCGACGATGTACCCGAATGTGTACGCGTGGTACCCGGTCTTCGTGCCCGGCTCCCACCACAGCTCGGAGTCGGCGATCATCGCGCAGATCCGGTCCCAGTCGCACACGTCCGCCACGGTCGTGTCGCCGGGGACCGCCGGGACGCCCACGGTGTGCGTCAACGCGTGCCGGACCGTGGCGCCCTGCTTGCCGTGGGCCGCGAACTCCGGCCACAGCTCGGCGATCGGCGTGTCGTACCCGAACAGTCCGCGCTCGACCAGGATGTGCGCCACGGTCGCGGTCATGCCCTTGCCCATCGAGTACGTGTAGATCGGTGTCGCCGGGGTGACCGGGCGGCCGGTCGCCGGGTCGGCCACCCCCGCGACCGCGTCCACGATCTGCTCGCCGTGCCGGTAAACGGCCACCTGTACGCCGCGCTCGGTGCCCGACCCGACCAGCTCGTCGATCGCGTCCTGAACCAGCTTCTGCACGTCCACCGTCGTATCCTCCTTCAAGATCGGCACAACTTCCCGGAAGTTGTCGCCTCAGCACGGTCCCGAGGCCACCACTTCCGGGAAGTTGTGCCAAGTCACGCCGGGCCGGCCTCGGCCGGGTCAGCCGGACCGCACGCCGCCGCGCGCTCCAGCAGCAGCGTGCGCTCCCGCGCGTTGCGGGTCATCGCCGCCGCCCGCTCGAACTCCGCCCGCGCCTCGTCCCGCCGGCCGAGCTTGACCAGGAAAGCGCCGCGCACGCTCGGCAGCAGATGGTACGAGCGCAGCGCCGGCTCGGACGTCAACCCGTCGACCACGGCGAGGCCGGCCGCCGGCCCGTCCGCCATCCCGACCGCGACCGCCCGGTTCAACTCCACGATCGGCGACGGGCTCAGCTCGGCCAGCGTCCCGTAGAGCGCCGCGATCCGGGGCCAGTCGGTCTCCGCCGCCGTGGTCGCCCGGGCGTGGCAGGCCGCGATCGCCGCCTGCAACGCGTACGGGCCGCGCGCCCCGCCCAGCGCCTCGGCCCGGTCGAGCGCCGCCAGGCCCCGGTTGATCAGCAACCGGTCCCAGCGGCTCCGGTCCTGGTCGAGCAGCAATACGGGTTCCCCGGTCGGCCCGGTACGCGCGGCGGACCGGGACGCCTGGATCTCCATGAGCGCGACCAGCCCGTGCACCTCGGGCTCCTTGGGCATCAGCTCGGCCAGGATCCGGCCCAGGCGCAGCGCCTCCTCGCACAGCGCCGGCCGCATCCAGTCGTCGCCGGCGGTCGCCGAGTACCCCTCGTTGAAGATCAGGTAGATCACCTCAAGCACGGAGGCGAGCCGGTTGGCCAGTTCCCCGCTCTGCGGGATCTCGAACGGCACCCGCTCGTCGGCGAGCGCCCGCTTGGCGCGAACGATCCGCTGGGCGATCGTCGACTCCGAGACCAGGAACGCCCGCGCGATCTCGTCGGTGCTCAGCCCACCCAGTACCCGCAGCGTGAGCGCGACCCGGGCGTCGGTGGACAGGACCGGGTGGCAGGCGGTGAACACGAGGCGCAGCAGGTCGTCCTCGATGTGCTCGTCGAGATCTGGTTCGGCCTCGCCGCCATCGATCTCCAGCTCATGGCCCAGTTCCGCCAGCTTGCGCTCGTACCGCTCGCTGCGCCGGATGTGGTCGACCGCCCGCCGCTTCCCGATGGTCATGAGCCAGGCGCCCGGATTACGCGGTACGCCCGACTCCGGCCACTGTTCCAGGGCGGCCACCAGCGCGTCCTGCGCCAACTCCTCGGCCAGCCCGACGTCGCGCACCATCCGCGCCAGGCCGGCGATCACCCGCGCCGACTCGATCCGCCAGACCGCCTCGATCGCCCGGTTCGTGTCGGAAGCCGTCACGAATACCAATCAGAGCAGCTCCGCCGGCGGGCGACCGATCTTGGCGGCCGCCGGCCGGGCGGCCGATCTAGCGCCCTGATCAGTCCCACTCGGCGATCTGGCGGATCTCCACCTCGGTGTCACCGACGATGCTCGCGAACCGTGACGCCAGCGCGATCGCGTCGTCCTTCGAGTCGACCTTGATCACCGCGTACCCGGCGATCACCTCCTTCGCCTCGGTGAACGGACCGTCGACCACGGTCTGCGTGCCACCCGAGTTCCGCAGCCGCGCACCGGTCACGCTCGGCAGCACGCCGTCGGCCACGATCAGTACGCCGGACTTCATGGTCTCCTCCACGAACTCGCCCATCTGGGCCATCAGCTCCGGGCTCGGGTTGAACGCGTCCGGCCTGCTCTCGTCCAGCTTGTGTACCAACAGGAACTTCACGGTTTCTCTCCTCGGCTCTCAGTGACCTTTCTACCTACGCGTCGCCGTGGTACCGGCCGGATCGACACGCCACCGGAAAAATCTTGAACGCGAGCGTGTCGAAGTCGCACCGGCGGCTCCGACCAGTCAGTGAGAGGCACCTACGAGTACCCGAAAGGATCTTTCTCATGACTGACCAGAGCAAACCGCAGGCCGGGCGGCGGGAGTGGATCGGCCTGGCCGTTCTGGCGCTGCCCACGCTGCTGGTCTCCGTCGATGTCTTCGTGATGCTGCTGGCGCTCCCCCACGTGTCCGCCGACCTGGGCGCGAGCAGCACCGAACAACTATGGATCATGGACATCTACAGCTTCATGATCGCCGGCTTCCTGATCACCATGGGTACCCTCGGCGACCGGATCGGCCGGCGCAAGCTGCTGCTGATCGGGGCGGCCGCGTTCGGCGTCGCCTCGGTGGCGTCCGCCTACTCCTCCAGCGCCGAGATGCTGATCGCGGCCCGCGCGGCGCTCGGCATCGCCGGGGCCACGCTGGCGCCGTCGACGCTGGCGCTGATCAGCAACATGTTCCGCGACCCCAGGCAGCGCGGCCTGGCCATCGGCATCTGGCTGGTCTGCTTCATGGGCGGCGCGGCCATCGGCCCGGTGGTCGGCGGGGCGATGCTGGAGAACTTCTGGTGGGGCTCGGTGTTCCTGATCGGCGTGCCCGCGATGCTCCTGCTGCTGGTGCTCGGCCCGATGCTGCTGCCGGAGTACCGCCATCCGGGCGCCGGGCGCCTCGACCTGATCAGCGTCGGGCTGTCGCTGGCCACCATCCTGCCGGTCATCTACGGGCTCAAGGAGCTGGCGCGCAGCGGCTGGCAGTCGGTACCGCTGGCCGCGATCGTGGCGGGCCTGGCCGTCGGTCTGATGTTCGTCCGCCGGCAGCGCAGACTGGCCGACCCGCTGCTGGACCTGCGGCTGTTCGGCAACCGCGCGTTCAGCGCCGCGCTGGGGAGCATGCTCTTCGGTACCCTCCTGATGGGCGCGATCATGATGTTCATCACCCAGTACTTCCAGCTCGTCCAGGGTCTGTCGGCACTGCGGGCCGGGCTGTGGATGCTGCCCGCCGTCGGCGCATCCGGCCTCAGCTTCCTGGTGTCCCCGCTGCTCGCCCGGCGGTTCCGCCCGGCGTACCTGATCGGCGGCGGCCTGGTCATCTCCGTGCTTGGCCTGCTGCTGATCGCCCGCGCCGACGCCACCACCGGGCTGGCCAACGTGGTGGCCGGCTTCGCGCTGATCAACCTCGGCGCCGGCCCGCTGGTGACTCTCGGCACCGATCTCGTGGTCGGCTCGGCGCCGGTGGCGAAGGCCGGCTCGGCCGCCTCGATGAACGAGACCAGCGGCGAGTTCGGCTTCGCGCTCGGGATCGCCGCGCTGGGCAGCCTCGGCACGGCCGTGTACCGCGCCCAGATCGCCGGCGCCATCCCGGCCGGCGTGCCGCACGCCGCGGCCGCCGCCACCCGGGACACGCTGGCCGGCGCGACGGCCGCGGCGGCGAACCTTCCCGCGCCGGTCAGCGCCGCGCTACTCGGCCCGGCCCGGGAGGCGTTCACCAGCGGGTTGAACGTGGTCGCCCTCGTCTGCGCCGTGCTCCTGCTCGGGGTCGCCGCCGTCGCCGTGACCCTGCTCCGGGACGTGCGCCCGAGCGGCGCGGCGACAACCGAGGCTCCCGAGGACATTCCGGTCCCTGCGATGTGCTGATTCATCGGGTACGCGTAACGCCCGTTGCCCGGGAGGCGGCGGGCGTTACTGTGGCTCACATGTCGGCGGACCTCGACGCGCTCAGTGACCTTGCCACGCCGTGGTGCCTGCGGGTCGTCACGACCCTGGGTGTCGCCGACCATCTCGCCGCCGGGGTGACGAAGGTCGACGAGCTGGCGGCCGCCACGCACACCGACGCCCGTACCCTCGACACGGTCCTGGCCCACCTGGTCGACAAGGGCGTGTTCGAGCGGCCGGCGCCCGGCGAGTACGCGCTGAACGACGCCGCCCGGCAGTTGCGTGAGCCGGGCATGCGGCTCGGCCTGGGCCTCGCCGGCATCGGCGGGCGGATGGCCCACGTCTGGTCCGGTCTCCTCGACGCCGTGCGTACCGGCCGGGTCCCGTACGAGGGCATCTTCGGCCGGCCGTTCTGGGCCGACCTGGACGCGCACCCCGAGGTCGCCGACAGCTTCGACGCGCTGATGGGGCCGGGGCACGGCACGCCGGATCCGGACATCGCGCTCGCGGACGGCTGGGAAACGGTGCGGACGGTGGTCGACGTCGGCGGCGGGACCGGCGGCCTGCTCGCCGAGATCCTGCGTGCCCGGCCGCGCATCCGGGGCACCCTGGTCGACCTGCCCCGGACCGTGGCCCGCTCCGGCGAGGTGTTTGCGGCCGCCGGGGTCACCGACCGGGTCACCGCGGTGGGCCAGAGCTTCTTCGACCCGCTGCCGGCCGGCGCGGACCTGTACCTGTTGAAGTCGGTGCTGTCCGACTGGCCGGACGAGCCGGCCGTCGCGCTGCTGCGCCGGTGTGCCGAGGCGGCGCGCCCGGACGGCCGGGTCATCGTCCTCAGTGGAGTGTCGCCGGACTCGACCTATCCCGACCTGCTGATGCTGGTGCTGGTCGGCGGCCGGCAACGGACCCTCGCCGAGTTCACCGAGCTGGCCGGGGACGCCGGCCTGGCGGTCGCGGCGGCCGGTTGGCAGCCGTCCGGCCGGTACGTGGTCGAGTGCCGGCCGGTCTGACTCCGGCCTGACTCAGCGCGGCCCGCGCACCGGCTCAGCGCGGCCCGCGCACCGGCTCAGCGCAGCCCGCGCACCGGCTCAGCGCAGCCCGCGCACCGCCCAGGCCCGCGCGGTCAGCGGGATCGAGCCGTCGGCGGTGGCCGGCAGCCGGTCGCGCAGCAGGTCGCGGAGGGCGGCCCGGCGCTCCTCGGGCAGCGACATCGTGTATCCCGGCGCCGGTCCCTGACCGCCGAGGAACGGCGCCCAGTAGTTGTCGAAGTCGGTGAACACCGTGGGCACCTCGATCGGCCGCACCTCGACCTCGCCGAGGCCGGCGTCGGTCCACAGTGCGGCCAGCGGCTCGGGGCGGCAGAGCGGGAACCGGCGGCCCTCGTCCAACTCGGCCGCCGCCGGGTCCAGGGCGATCGCGGCGTCCCAGAAGTACCGCATCAGCGCCATGCCCTCGGCGTAGTCCCACACGTACGCGGCGACCGTGCCGCCCGGAACCGCGACCCGGGACAGCTCGGCGACGGCGCGCTCGGGCGCGGGCACAAAATTCAGCGCGAGGCCGCTGATCACCGCGTCGAACCGGCTGTCCGGCAGCGGCAGCGACCGGGCGTCGCCGGTCTCGAACCGGGCGCGTTGATCGACGATCGTCGACCGGGCGTGGGCGACGAACGGTGCGGCCGGGTCGACGCCGGTCACCTCGGCCGGATCGGCGGAAGCGAGCACGGTCGCGGTGAGCGCACCGGTGCCGCAGCCGACGTCCAGCCAGCGCCGGCCCGCCCCCACGCCGAGCCAGGCGAGGAACGGGACCGCCACCCGCCGGCTCCAGCGGCCCACATAGGACTCGTACGCGTCGCCGGCCGCCCACAGGTCCCGCATGGCGGCCCACGATACGGCCCGGCCGGCGACCTAGGCGACCCCGGCCGGCCGGAACTGCACGCTGACCCGCGGCCCGACCGGCCGCGCCGTTTTCGGGACGGCGTGCTCCCAGGTGCGCTGGCAGGAGCCGCCCATCACGATGAGGTCGCCGTGGCCGAGCGGGAACCGCAGGCTCTCGCCACCCCCGCGCGGGCGCAGCAGCAGCGGCCGGGGCGAGCCGAACGAGACGATCGCAACCATCGTGTCGACCCGGGCCGACCGCCCCTGCGTGTCACCGTGCCAGGCCACGCTGTCCCGCCCGTCCCGGTAGAGGCACATGCCGGCCGTCACGAACGGCTCGCCCAGCTCGCCCCGGTAGTGCCCGGTCAGCATCCGGCGGGCCTCCGCCAGCAACGGATGCGGCAGCTCCTCATGCCCCGCATACCACCGCAGCAGGCGCGGGACGTCGACCTCCCGCTCATACATCTCCCGGCGCTCGGCGCGCCAGTCGACGTCGGTGAGCAGCGTCTGGAGGACGATCTCGGAGCCGCGCACCCAGCCGGGCAGATGATCCACCCAGGCGCCCCGGGTCAGCTCGTGCCGGCGCAGCCGCCCGGCGAGCGGACCCAGGCTCGCCTCGGGTGCCAGGTCGAGCATCGAGGGTTGGTGCGCCAGGGTCGTCATGCGGCCACCCTATCGCAGAATTCGAACACAGGTACTAACCGAACCAGGTGGACAGCGCATCCTTCAGGGCACCAGGGTCGACACCGCCGGAGTCCGCCGCCCAGGCCACGATCCCGTCCGGCCGCACCAGCAGCGCGGCGAGCCCCGGCCATTCGGCGCAGCGGGCGGTGATCACCCGCACCCGGTCGCCGTACCCGTCCGCGCACGACCGCAGTTCCGCGCCGTCGGCAACGTTGTCGGCAAAGTCGAAGAGCAGCCCGGCGCGGGCCCGGGAAGCGGTCGACGAGGCGGAAAAGGTGTTCGGCGACCTGCTCGCGGAGGCCGACGGCCGCAGTCCGGACGATCCGGCGACCCGGCTGGCCGCGGCCCTGATCGTCGCGGCGTGCAAGAGCGTGTACCTCACCGCCGTCGGCCGGCAGTTGGCCGGCGAGAAGGCCGACGACATCACCGCCGACCAGGCGGCGCTCGTCAATCAGGCGTTCGACGCCCTCGACCGCGCGATCCCCATGATCGTCACAACATCCCGGAAATAGTGGCCTCCGCCAGGCCGCGAGGCCACAACTTCCGGGAAGTCGTGCCGATCAAGGTGATCAAGCCGATCAACGCGGGTGGTCGCCGGGGCGGACCACGCCCGTCTCGTACGCGAGAATCACCGCCTGTACCCGGTCGCGCAGGCCCAACTTGGCGAGGATCCGCTTCATGTGGGTCTTCACCGTTGACTCCTCGACCACCAGGGTCGCGGCGATCTCCGCGTTCGACAGGCCACGTGCGACGAGTTCGAGCACGTCGCGCTCGCGCGGGGTCAGGTCGCGCAGCCGCCGACCGGCCTTCGGATCGGGTACCGGCTGCTGCGCCATCCGCTGGATCACGGTACGGGTGACCGACGGCGACAGCAGCGACTCACCGGCCGCGATCGTGCCGATGGCCGCGATGAGCTGCTCGGGTCGGGTGCGCTTGAGCAGGAAGCCGGACGCTCCCGCGCTCAGCGCGCCGAACACGTAGTCGTCGTCCTCGAACGTGGTGAGGATTAGTATCCGGGACTGCGGCGCGGCCGTCACGATCTCGCGGGTGGCCGTGATGCCGTCCATCGTCGGCATCCGGACGTCCATCAGCACCACGTCGGGCCGCAGCCGCCGAACGCATTCGACCGCCTCCCGGCCATCGGCGGCGTCGCCGACGACCCGCACCCCGTCGTCGCTGGAGAGCACGGCCCGCAGCCCGGCGCGCATGAGATCGTCGTCGTCGACGATCACCACCCGCAGCGTCATGACCGGGCGCTCTCCGGGACGGCCGGTTCAGCGCCGGAAGCAACCGCCGGCCCAGGGCCGGCGACACCCGGATCGCCGGCCGCGACGCCCGCCGGAAGCCGCGCGTACAGCCGGAAGATGCCCTGCTCCACGCCCGTCTTCAGGGTTCCGCCCAGCAGCGTGGCCCGTTCCCGCATGCCGACGATGCCGTGGCCGTTCCGCTCGTGCGGCTGCCCGTTCAGCGCGGTCGGGTTGCTGACCGTGATCTCTACCGCGTCGGCGGCGAACCGTACCGAAACCTCTGCCATCCCGCAGCCGTACCGGGCGGCGTTGGTCAGCGCCTCCTGCAGGATCCGGTACGCCGCCCAGGCGACGCTGCGCGGCAGCGCCCGCCGCGCGCCGAGCATCTCGGCGGCGATGGTGAGACCGCTCGCGCGGTGCCGCTCGACCAACTCTTCCAGGGCGGCGGGATCGGCCGGGCCGGGCGGCTCGTCCTCGCGCAACGCGTGTACCAATCGATCTATCTCGCCGATCGTGTCCCGCGCGACCTCCTCGACCGTCGCGATGGCGCGGCGGGACCCGGCCGGGTCCCGGTCCTGCAACAGCCGGGCGGCACCGGCCTGCACCAGGATCACGTTGATCGCGTGGCCGGCGGAGTCGTGCAACTCGCGGGCGATCCGGATGCGCTCTTCGGCGGCGGCGAGGCGGCGTTCCCGCGCCGCCTCCCGGTCGGCCCGCCGGGCCCGCTGCTCCAACTCGTCGATCCGCTCCCGGCGCAGCCGGGTCCGGTCGCCGGCGATCCACGTACCGGCCAGGACCATCGCCCAGAACAGCAACTCGGGCATGATCCGGGTGACGTTCACCCCCGCGGACGCGTAGTCGGCCACCACTGCCGGCACGAAGGCGGCGACGCCGAGCATCGCGAGCCGCCGGGTCAACGGCCGGGGATGGCCGCTGTAGGCCACGGCCGACGCGTACGCGGTGATCACCGGGCCGAGCGGAGCGTCCAGCGGGTACCCGAGCCGCAGCAGCGCGGTCGCCGCGACCGCCGATATCGCGTACCCGAGACCCGGCGCGAACCGGCAGCCGGCGATCGGCAGTACCGACGCGATCGCGAGCGCGACGCCGAGCCCGTCGAGCGGGTGGGCGCCGTGCCCCGGCGCGCCGAAACCGCCCTTGGCGAGCATCGCGAGGGTGAGGCCGAGCACGAGCCCGGTCAGACCCACGTCGACGAGGAGGTTTCTCCGGGTCACGGCTTCGAGCGTAGTGCGGTCCCGGCGGTCGCGGGTCGCCCGCGGGTGGCATCCCGACCTCCCCCGCCGGGGGTACCGCGAGATCATCCCGCAGCGTGTCGTGGCTGACCGGCGCGCGTTCGTAGCGTCGCCGGCATGCTGCCCGACACTCGGCCTCCCCAGGACAACCGTGCCGGCCTCCTGGCGCTGGTCCTCGGTATCGCCTCGATCCCGCTCCTATTCTGCTACGTCCTCGGCCTGCCGGCCGGCATCGCGGCCATCGTGCTCGGCATCGTCGGCAAGCGGAGGGCGGATCGTGGTCTGGCCAGCAACCGCGGCCAGGCCATCGCGGGCATCGCCACCGGGGCGCTCGGCGTGCTCGCCACCGCCGTCATCATCGCCCTGCCGGACTCATAAAAGCGCTCGCGGTACGGACCCGGAACTACGCCGACCCGGACACGCCGGTCTCCGGGTACTTCAGGCCGGACCCGGTGTTGAGCACCACGACCTCGTCGTCGGGCGCTATCCATCCGCTGCCACGCAGGCGCCGCGCGGCGGTCAGGCCGGCGGCGCCTTCCGGACAGAGCAACAACCCTTCGTGTACCGCGAAGTCGCGCAGATCCGCGAGCAGTTCCCGGTCGTCGACCGCGATCGCGGTGCCACCGGTGTCGTACAGCGCATCCAGGATCAGCTCGTCACCGAGCGGCGCCGCTACCGTGATGCCGAACGCGACCGTGTACGCGTCGGCCCACGGCTCGGCCCGGCGGGCGCCCTGCTCGAACGCCCGGACGATCGGCGCGCAGCCGGTCGACTGCACCGCGACCAGGCGGGGCATCCGCTCGTCGAGCCAGCCCAGCGCACGCATCTCGCCGAGCGCCTTGTGGATGCCGATCAGGCCGACCCCGCCGCCGGTCGGGTACACGATGACGTCCGGTACCCGCCAACCGAGCTGCTCGACGATCTCGTACCCCATGGTCTTCTTGCCTTCGAGCCGGTACGGCTCCTTGAGTGTCGACACGTCGAAGGCGTCCCCGTCGGCGACGATGCCCGCGATCAGCCGGCCGGCGTCGCCGATCAGCCCGTCGACCAGACGCAGGTCCGCGCCGGCGGCCACGCACTCGCGACGGGTGATGGTGGGGGCGGCCAGCGGCATCGCGATGGTGGCCCGGATGCCGGCCCGCGCGGCGTAGGTCGCCCAGGCCGCGCCGGCGTTGCCGTTGGTCGGCATGGCGACGTGCCGGATGCCCAGCTCGCGGGCGCGGGAGACGCCGACCGCGGCGCCCCGGGCCTTGAACGAGCCGGTCGGCGTCAGCCCCTCGTCCTTGACCAGCAGGTTCCGGATCCCGATCCGCTCCGCGTACCGGGGCACCCGGAGCATCGGCGTCCAGCCCTCGCCGAGCGTGGTGACCGCGCCGTCGTCGCGTACCGGCAGCAGTTCCCGGTACCGCCACAGGTCGGCGGACCGGCCGGCGAACGTGGCCGGCTTGACGGCCCGGCCCACCGCGTCCAGGTCGTAGCGGGCGAGCAGCGGCGACCCGCATGCGCACAGGTTCTGTGGCCGGTCGGCGTTGTGCTCGGCGTGGCAGCGCGGGCACTCCAGATGCGTGAGGTACCCGATGCTCGTCAACCCCACGACCGTCACAATTTCCCGGAAACAGTGGCCTCCGGCCCCCGCTGAGGCCACAACTTCCCGGAAGTTGTGCCGATCATGAACGGCGGCGCTGGCGCGGATCGGTCAACGACGGCGGCTGGTACCCGCTGTCGGCCGGGTTGAGGTTGGTGCCGGGCGGGACGATCTCGTCGATCCGGTCGAGCAGGTCCGGGGTCAGCGCCACCTTGTCGACGCCCAGTTGGGACTCGAGGTGGTCGAGGGTACGCGGACCGATGATCGCCGAGGTCACGGCCGGGTGCTGGAGCACGAACGCGAGCGCCATGTGGATCAGCGAGATACCGGCCTCGTCGGCGAGCGCGGTCAACCGGTCGACCGCCGCGATCTTGCCGGCGTTCGCCGGGTTCTCCGCGTTGTACCGGGCCGGAATGCGCTCGGCCCGCTTCGACGGCGCGTGCCCGGGGCGGTACCGGCCGGCGAGCCAGCCACCGGCGAGCGGGCTCCACGGGATGACCGCCATGCCGTACCGCTGCGCCACCGGCAGCATCTCTCTTTCGACGCCGCGGACCAGGATCGAATACGGCGGCTGCTCGCTCGCCACCCGTTCCCGCCCCCGCCGCTCGGCGATCCACTGACCCTCCACGATGGAGGACGGCTCGAACGTGGAGGTACCGATGTAGCGGATCTTCCCCTGGCGCACGAGGTCGCTCAGCGCGCCGAGGGTCTCGTCGAAATCGGTTTCCGGCTCGGGGCGGTGCACCTGGTACAGGTCGATCCAGTCGGTACGCAGCCGGCGCAGGCTGTTCTCCACCTCCCGGACGATCCAGCGGCGCGAGTTGCCCTGGTGGTTACGCCCGTCGCCCATCTGCCCGTGGAACTTGGTGGCCAGGAAGATGTCGTCGCGCCGCCCACCGGCGAGCGCCTTGCCGACGACCTCCTCCGATTCGCCCTGCGAGTACACGTCGGCGGTGTCGATGAAGTTGATCCCGGCGTCGAGCGCCCGGTTGATGATCCGGAGCGCATCGTCATGGTCCTCGTTGGCCCACGCGCCGAAGTTCATCGCGCCGAGCGCGAGCGTGCTGACCTGTACGCCGGTCCGCCCGAAGGCGCGGTACTCGACCATGATCCTCCTCGATCGACAGCTACGGCCTCCGACCAACCCTATGCCGACGCGCGAGGGTCCTCGATGGGGAAGATGAGGCACGACGAGGTGGCGTGCGCGACCAGCCGGCCCTGGCCGTCGAAGACCTGCGCCTGGGCGAGCGCGATCCGGGAGCCGCGCGACAGCACCGTACCCTCGCAGCGCAGCCGCCCCGACGTGAGCGTGACCGGCCGGAGGAACTTGGTCGTGAGGTCGAGCGAGGTGTACCCGACCCCGGCCGGCAGCGTGGTGTGCACCGCGCAGCCGGCGGCCGAGTCGAGCAGGGTGGCCAGCACGCCGCCGTGCATCGTGCCCAGCGGGTTGTAGTGGAACTCCTGCGGATCCAGGCAGAACACCATCTGGCCGTCCTCGACCTCGACCCCGTCGATGCCGAGCGTCCGCATGATCGGTGGGGACGGGATCTCACCGGCCCCGATCGCCTTGAGGATCTCCAGTCCGCTGCGGTGTGCCATCGCCGCGGCGCTCACGCTCGGGTCCTCCCACGCGTATGTCCTGGTCCGGGCCGGCTGCGTCTGAGTCATGAGCGTAGGCTCCCATCGCGTGCTGAGTCTGTCAACAAGACCCAGGCCACGCCTCGCCGACTTTGCCCCCTAAACCGGCCGGAACACATCGAAAATAGGTACCAAAGGGCATGCATCGCGGATTGTTTGGGCATGGTTACGCTTGCCGCGACGCGGAAATCTTGGCGCAACTTGGGGTGCGTCGGTCGCGACCGCTGTCGATGAATGGTGCGATGACCACGCGGAGTGGCGCGGGTCGATCGGCAACCCCGCCAACGCGGATCGAAGTTTGGCCCTCCGCATTGAATTGAGTCAATCTTTCGGTGTACACCTGCGAAAAGGTTTGCAGGATGTGGAGGATCGGGATGAGAGTCCGTAGAAAGGGCTTGGCGGCGATCGCATGCGCCGTCACAGCCGTTGCCACCATCACCGGCGGGTCGATCGCCTTGGCGGCCCAGTCCGGTGGGACCGTGGGCGCGGCGGCCGACACGCTGTTGTCGCAGAAGAAGCCGGTGACGGCCTCGTCGTCCGGCGGCTGCTGCGCTCCGGCCAACGCGGTCGACGGCAGCACGTCGACCCGGTGGGCGAGCGGCGCCGGCCATGATCCCGAGTGGATCTACGTCGACCTCGGCGCCACCGCGTCGATCAGCCGGGTGCAGCTGATCTGGGACGCGTCCTGCGCGACGGCGTACCAGGTGCAGACCTCTCCCGACCACAACACCTGGACCGACATCTACAGCACGACGAACGGCGACGGCGGCACCGACAACCTGACCATCACCGGCTCCGGCCGGTACGTGCGGGTGTACGGCACGCACCGGTGCCGCACCGACGCGTCGAAGGGCTACTCGCTCCAGGAGTTCCAGGTCTACGGGTCGACCGGCTCCGGCGGCGACACGCAGGCGCCAAGCGTGCCGGGTAACCCGCGGACCAGCAATCTGACCTGCAACAGCGTGACGTTCTCGTGGGACGCGTCGACGGACAACGTCGGCGTGGTGGCCTACGACGTGTACCACGACGGTCAGCTGATCAAGTCGGTCTCCGGCAGCACGCTGTCCACCTCGATCACGCCTGTACAGGGCGTGACCTGGGGTCTGTACGTGAACGCCCGCGACGCCGCCGGGAACGTGTCGCAGGCCAGTGACACCGTGCCGATCACGCCGCCGCTGTGCGGGCCGCCGGACACCCAGAAGCCGACCGCGCCGGGCAACCTGACCGGCACCGCGTCCGGGACCACGGTGACGCTGAAGTGGACCGCGTCCAAGGACAACGTGCAGGTGCTCGCCTACGACGTCTACCGGGAGGGCGCGAAGGTCGCCACCGTGGCCGGCACGATCGGGACCGCGCCGGCCACCACGTACACCGACTCGGGCCTGGCCGCGAGCACCACGTACCAGTACTACGTGATCGCCCGGGACCCGTCCGGCAACCAGTCGGACCAGTCGAACACCGCCACGGTGAAGACCGGCAGCGGCTGCACCAACCCGGTCTGCACGGTCACCACCGTCGACCCGAAGGAAGACGACCTGCCGTGGGGCCTGGTCACGCTGCCCGACGGCACGCTCCTGTTCAACCGGCGGGACGCGCACGACATCATCCACCTCAACCCGGCCACGGGCGCGAAGACCAACCTCGGCACGGTACCGAACGTGCAGAGCACCGATGGTGAGGGTGGCCTGACCGGCCTGGAGATCAACCCGAAGTCGTTCAGCGACGACCACTGGCTCTACATCATGCACACCTCGCCGTCGGACAACCGGATCGTGCGGATCAAGTACGACCCGGCGACCGACAAGATCGTCACCAGTACCGAACAGGTCCTGCTGTCCGGCATCAAGCGCAACAAGTTCCACAACGGTGGCCGGCTGCGGTTCAGCCCTGACGGCAAGTTCCTGTACGCCGGCACCGGCGACGCCCAGAACGGCGCCAACGCCAAGAACACCGCGAGCCCCAACGGCAAGGTGCTGCGGATCAACCCGGACGGCAGCATCCCGTCCGACAACCCGTTCGGCAACGCCGTCTGGAGCTACGGCCACCGCAACGTCCAGGGCCTCGCCTTCGACAACAAGGGCCAGTTGTGGGAGCAGGAGTTCGGCAACTCCGTCATGGACGAGACGAACCTGATCGTCAAGGGCGGCAACTTCGGCTGGCCGGGCTGTGAAGGCACCACGTCCCACTCCGCTGACGGCCCCGCCTGCGGCTCCGCCGGCCTGATCGCGCCGAAGAAGACCTACCCGGTCGCCCAGGGCTCGTGCTCCGGGATCACGATCATCCGCCAGGTCCTGTACGTCGCCTGCGAGCGTGGCACGCGTCTGGACCGGGAAGTCATCAACTCCGACAACACCCTCGGTTCCATCGGCACGTACTTCAACGGCACGTACGGCCGGCTGCGCACCGTGGAGCCGGCGCCCGATGGCGGGATGTGGATGACGACAAGCAGCGGCGACAAGGACAGCACGCCGCATAACAGCAACGACCGCATCTTCCACGTCGCACTCGGCTAGTCGGGCCGCGTAGCGACCCAAGATCGGCACAACTTCCCGGAAACAGTGGCCTCGGCGACCCCGGATGGCCACTATTTCCGGGAAGCTGGGCCGACCAACTCGTCGATCTCGCCCTCTTCGAGCGGCTTCGCGAAGTAGTACCCCTGGCCCAGCTCGCAGCCGGTGGCGTCCAGTTCGCTGCGCTGCTCGGCGTCCTCCACGCCCTCGGCGACCATGGCGAGCTGGAGGCTCTGGCCCAGCCGGACGATGCCGCGGGTGAGCGCCGCCGCTTCCGGCCCGCGGGCGATCTCGTCCACAAAGGACTTGTCAATCTTCAGGATGTCGACCGGGAACCGGTGCAGGTACGACAACGACGAGTACCCGGTGCCGAAGTCGTCCACAGCGAGCCGTACCCCCAGCGCCTTCAGCTCGCGCAGCCGGCTGGCCGACTCCTCCGGATCGCGGATCAGCAGCGACTCGGTGATCTCCAGTACCAGGCAGGACGGATCGAGCGCGCTGTCGTGCAGCGCCTCGGCCACCACGGCGGCGAGGTCGGGCTGCTGCAACTGCCGGGCGGACAGGTTGACGCTGATGGTCAGCGGCGGCTCGCCGGCGCGCTCGCGGTTCCACCGGCCGGCCTGGCGACACGCCTCGCGGAGCACCCAGCGCCCGATCGGCACGATGAGACCGGTCTCCTCGGCCAGCGGGATGAACTCCATCGGCGGGACCAACCCACGTGTCGGGTGCTGCCAGCGCACCAGCGCCTCCACGCCGGTGATCTGGCCGGTCCGCAGGACCACGATCGGCTGGTACCGCAGGACGAACTCACCGGCGACCACCGCACGCCGCAGGTCGGTCTCCAGCTCCAGGTTGGTGCGCCGCAGCGCCTCCATCGAGGGCTCGAAGACTTCATACCGACCCTTGCCGTTGTGCTTCGCCTGGTACATCGCGAGGTCCGCCTGCTGGATCAGCGCCTCGCCGTCGGACTGACCGTCCACGCTGTACGCGATGCCGATGCTGGAGTCGATGAAGACCTCGTTGCCGGCCGATCTGCCGGCCAACCGGAACGGCGCCCGCAGGGCCTGGAGGATCCGGTCGGCGACCATCGTCGCCTGGCTCACCTCGGTGACGTTGTGCAGCAGTACCGCGAACTCGTCGCCGCCGAAGCGCGCCGCGGTGTCGCTGGCCCGCAGGCTCGCGCGCATCCGGTCGGCGACCTCCACGAGCAGGGCGTCGCCGGCCGCGTGGCCGAGCGAGTCGTTGACCGCCTTGAACCGGTCCAGGTCGATGAAGAGAAGGGCCAGCGCGGTACCGTCCCGCTCGGCGCAGGCGAGCCCGTACGCGAGCCGGTCCATGAACAGGTGCCGGCTGGCGAGCCCGGTCAGCGAGTCGTGGAACGCCTGGTACATCGCTTCGACGGTCTTCGCGTCGGTCACCGCGAGGCTGACGTGCTCGGCGAAGGCCAGCAGTATCTCCTGGTCGGCCTTGCCGTAGATCCGGTCGGGGCTCCGGCTCGCGACGGTGAGCCCGCCGACCACCTCGCCGTTCTCGTGTACCGGTGCGGCCATGGCGGCGGTCAGGTCGGTCGGCATGTCTATCGAGTACCGCTGGTAGTCGTTGATCACGACCAGGTCGTCGAGCAGCATCGCCTGCCCGGCCGCACCGGCGCTGTCGGCGGGCATCCGCCAGTACATTGCCGCGGTCTCCTCGGAGATCCCGCAGTGCGACGCCAGAAGTACCATCTCGGGTTCGTCGCTGTCGCGCATGCGCAGCACGACGACCTCGTCGCCGATCAGCTCGCGGGCACCGTCGGTGATCGTGTCGAGCACCTGTTGCAGCGGCGCCCGGCGGGTGATCGCCCGCTGGATCGCGGAGAGCTGCTCCATCAACCGCTGCCGCTCCTGAAGCGTGGTGAGCAGGCGCTCGTTCTCGGCCGCCTGCCGGCGCTCGGCATCCAGCGTCCGGTGCGTCTCCACGGTCAGTTCCAGCACGCGGGCCATGCCGCGGACCAGGCTGATCTCGTCGACCGCGAACCCGTCGTCGCCGGACCGGGCGACCACCAGGTGACGCGGCTCGCCGCCGCCGATCGGCGCCACCACCGTGGCGCACTGTCCCACGCCGCGGATGTCGAGCACGGTACGGTCGCCGGCGGCGACCTCGGCGAGTTCGGCCTCGGGCACCCGACCGGACGGGAAACCGACGGCGGCGACCACCCCGTACGCGCCGATGACGGCGGCCACCTCGGCGTCCAGGGCGCGCGCCGCCCGCTCGGCGCCGCCCCGGGTCGCGGACACGGCGTCCGGGAACCGGGCGACGAACGCGAGGAACTCGGCAAGCTGCTGGGTGGCGAACGCGCCGGTGGCCGACATGTCAGTTCACCGCTCAGCCGACCGCGAGGATGACCAGGGTCTGGTGGTGGTACCCGTTGATCCCCCGGCTGCGGGCGATCTCACCCCACGAGTAGAAGCCGGCCAGCGGCGCGCTACCGGTCTGTTCGGTCATCCGGCGTACCTCCAGGCGGGTACCCTCCTCGCCGAGCAGACCGCTGCGGGACACGCAGTCGAACGCGAGAAAGCCGATGGGTTCGCGCTCGCCGAGCGCGTCGACGGCGGCCCGGCACGCGTCGCCGGCCGCGTCGAGTACCGACTCCTCGTCGCCCTCCATCAGCCAGACCAGCCCGCCCTCGGGGACGTCGCCGCTGCACCCGAGCCAGCCGTCGGCGAGGTACTCGGTGGAGCTGACGTTGCGTACCTCCTCGCCGACCCGCCGCCGGACACCGAGCGGCCGGGTACGCGAGAACAGGTCGAACGCGACCGGATCGGCACCGGTCTCCGGCGGCGCGCCGAACCGGCCCAGATACGTCTCCAGCGCGGGCTTGTCGTCGAGGGTGTGCACCCGTCCCTTGGTACTGCTGGTGACGATCATCGGCTCGCCGACCTTGCGCCAGCCGTGCCGTACCCCGATGCCGAACGGCGCGTCGGAACCGATCGCGGCGCCCACCACGGCGTCCGTGAGCACCTGGTCACCGTGCAGGTGGAAGGTCTCCCGGGCGGCGCCGGGGCTCGCGCTCCCGCCGACGAGCGGGACGGCGGCGCCCACCTCCTCATACGCGCCGCGCAGGATCTCCTCCTGGTCGCCGGACAGCCCGTCGGTGAGCAGAATCAGCGCGACGTTCTCGGCGTCCTCGACCTCGGCGGCACACGCCGCGACGCGGGCTCCGGTGTCGCGCTGGTGGGTACCGGCGCCGGTCGCGGCCGCGGTCGCCACCGTGAACCCGGTACCGCCGAGCGCGGTCACCACGACCTGACCCTGGCTCGGACCGTCGGCCACGAACTCGCCACCGGTCGAGCAGCCGACCAGCGGTACCCCGCCGGAGGTCGCGTTGATGCCGTCGAGTACCGCGGCCGGGTCCCGGTCACCGGCACAGAACACGATCAGCAGCTTGGCGTCCGGACCGGCGAGCGCGGCGGCGGCCGCGTCGGCGCCGGCCTGCCGCGAGTCGGGGTGGGCCGAGTTGCCGACCGCCAACCAACGGGCGCCGTACTGCGATTCGGACTGCATGACCCGAGCTTCGGCAGGGTCGCCCGGAACCTGAGAAAAAACCGGGGAGGATCCGCCGATGGCGAACCCTCCCCGGGTGTGCCGGTTCAGCAGCTCTTGCTGGACCCGGTGGCGCTCACCAACGCCTTGCCGACGTCGGTCGCGCAGTACCCGTTGATGTTCTGGAACCCGATGTCGAACGGTGCCCCACCACCGGACTCGGTGGTGAACCCGTTCAGCGAGACGCCGCTGCCCGCGTTGGCGATGAGGCCGGGCCGCTTGTCCGCCTTGTCGACATCCACCGAGCTGTTGGTGAACGTGATACCCGAGACGTTGTGCAGGTACCAGCCGTATGCCGGCCGGGTGCCGATGCCGCGCGGGTTGTAGTTGCCGTTGTCGGACGGAACCTTGGTCGGGTCCATCGCGGCGTGGCCGCCCGGCAGGGTCAGCTTGACGTTGTCGAACGTGACGTTCGTGACGAGGTGGCCCGGCTGGCCCCAGATCGTCGGGCTCCAGGCGCCGCCGGCCTTGGTACCCGTGACGTTCTTGAAGTGGACGTTGGTGATGTCACCGACGCCGGGCTTGTCGCCACAGCGTTTGCGGGTACCCACCTTGAGCTGGATCGGGGAGGCGGTACCCGACAGCGTGATGTTCTCGTAGTTGATGTCGGAGAACTTCGCGCCGTCCTGCGAGGTCAGGCCGATACCCGCCTTGCCGGCCTTGGTGATCTGGATGTTGTTGAAGTGGTAGCCGGTGAAGTCGCCGCAGGTCTCCGAGCCGAACATCAGCGCGTTGCAGCAGCTCGACGACAGCTTCGTGTCGGTGACGACCACGTCACCGTTCTGGTAGTGCTTGCCGAGCGCGAAGTCGCTCTTGAAACCGAGCGCGTCGTCACTGGAGGCGATGTCGGCGTTGGAGATGCGTACGTGCTGGGCGCTGATGACGTTCCAGCCGTCGCGGTTGTCCGCGGTCCGGATGGTCAGGTGGTCCGACGTGATGTTGTTGCACCCGTTGGTGATCATCGCGAAGTGGCCACCCGACTTGAGGGTGACGCCGCTGACCGTGAGGCCGTCGCAGCGGGTCAGCGAGATCAGCTTGTCGGCCTTGCCGGACCCGACCTTGTCCCCGGTGACCAGCTTGCCGGCGCCGTCGATGGTGCCGGAGCCGACGAAGCCGATGTTCTTCACGTTGTCGCCGCGGATCACCGCGTCGTTGAAGTGGCTGTGCCCGTAGTCCTGGTATTTGTCGTTCGAGTTCGACTCGGCCTTGTCGTACCCGGAGCCGGTCGCCGAGATGGTCGAGCCGGAGTCGAGCTGAAGCGTCACGTCGCTTCGCATGTGGACGGTGGCACCGACCTTGTAGGTGCCCTTCGGGAACTGCACGATGCCGCCGCCGGCCTTGTTGGCCGCGGTGATGGCCTTGTTGATCGCCGACGCGTCATTGGCCTTGCCGTCGCCCTTGGCGCCGTAGTCCTTCACGCTGTACGTCGCCTGCGCGCTGACTCCGGCGGCGCTGACTCCGGCCGGAGCGCTCGCGTCGGTTGTGCTCGCCAGCGCGACGCCGGCCGTCGCGGTCGACAACCCCGCCACGGCAAGCGCGGCGAGCAGCACCTTCTTCGAGGTGGTCCTGATCAACACCTTCTCCCTTCGCGACACGGAAGCAGCACGTGCCTCCGCCGCGCCTCTCCGGAGCCCCTGCAAACGTTTGCAGAACCTCCCGGTTCGCTCAGGCTAGGAGGGACCGGTCGGATGAGTCAAGAACGACGTATGCACAATTCTGGATGACTGAAAACCCTTTTTTCGGTACGGGAAGTGGCAATGAGCTGGGTATTGGGGCACCGATCCATCGATGTACGCCAAACTCGCAGGCCACGAGCGGGTAGCTCCTACGCGATGTCGACAGGGCCACCGGTCGGATGTGTTGACGCGATCCCTGGAAAGGTTCCCGACACCCAAAAGGGGGAGTTCGCGGCAACCGCGAACTCCCCCTTTCCTACTGGATGGGCTAACAGCTCTTCGATGATCCGGTTGCGTTGATCTTCGGACTACCGCTGCCGGTCACGCAGTACCCGTTGACGCTCTGGAATCCCAGGTCGAACGGTGCCCCGTCACCCGACTTGTAGCCGAACGTGCTGAACTTGATGTTGCTGCCGGTGTTCGCGATGACCGCCGGCCGCTTGTCGTTCTTGCTGAACGTCACCGAACTGTTGGTGAACGTGATGCCGTTGACCTGGTGCAGGTACCAGCCGTACGCCGGCCGGGTACCGATGCTGTTCGGGTTGTAGTCACCGTTGTCGCTCGGCACGCCGGTCCCCACCGTGCCACTGCCGCCGGGCAGGGTCAGCTTGACGTTGTCGAAGGTGACGTTGCTGACCTGGTGGCCGGACTGGCCCCAGATGGTCGGGCTGAACGAGCCCGCGCTGGTACCGGTGATGTTCTTGAAGTGGATGTCGCTGATGCTGCCGACACCCGGCTTGTCACCACACCGCTTTCGAGTCCCGATCTTTATCATGATCGGCGACTTGGTACCCGACATTGTGATGTCGCTGTAGTTGACGTTGGAGATCTTTCCACCGTCCATCGACACCATGCCCAGCCCGGACTTGCCGGCGCCGGTGATCGTGATGTGGCTGAAGGTGTAGTCGGTGAAGTCGCCACACGTCTCCGAGCCGAACATCAACGCGTTGCAGCAACCGGCGGACAGCTTCGAGTTGGTCACCGTGACGTGACTGTTCTGGAAGTGCTTGCCCAGCGCGTAGTCGCTCTTGAACGGCAGGGCGTCGTCGTTGGCCGCGATGTCGGCGTTGGTGATGGTGACGTTCTGGGTGCTGATGATGTTCCAGCCGTCCCGGTCGTCCGCGGTACGGATGGTCAGGTGGTCGGACTTCACCCCGTTGCAGCCGTTGATGAGGGCCGCGAAGTGGCCACCGCGCTTGAGCGTGATGTTGCTGATCGTCAGGTTGGTGCACCGCGTGATCGAGATGATCTTGTCGGCCTGCCCGGACTTCGGGTTGCCGGTGATCAGGTGGCCACCGCCGTCGATCGTGCCGCCACCGGTGAAGGTCACGTTGCTGACGTTGTCGCCGTAGAACATCGCGTTGTGGAAGTGGCTGTGCCCGTAGTCCTGGTACTTGTCGTTCGGGTTGCTCTCCGGCTTGTCGTACCCGGACGCCGACCCGGTGATGGTGGAGCCCTTGGGCACGTTGATCGTGACGTTGCTCTTCAGGTGGACGGTTCCGGCCGCGAGTACGGTCACCCCCGCGGGCACGTCGACGACGCCGCCACCGGCGGTGCTGGCGGCGGAGATCGCCTTGTCGAGCGCGGGTGCGTCGTTGGTCTTCCCGTCGGCCTTCGCGCCGAAGCTCTTGAGGCTGAGCGCGTTGGCGCTCGCCGCGGGTGCGGCGGCCGGCGACGAAGCGTCAGCAAGCGCTACGCCTGCGGTCGCGGTCGTCAGCCCGGCCACGGCCAGCGCGGTGAGCCACACCTTCTTGGACGCGCCCGCTCTGCGCAGGGCACTCTTGATCACCAGTTTCTCTCCCTTCGCGCCACGAGGCCGCACACGCCCCTGTCGCGCCTCTACAGAAACCCCTTCAGGACACCCAGGCGAGGGGACGTCGACACTCACGCACCGCGTCGGTCTCGTCGCTCCGGGCAGTTTCTGCAAACGTTTTCAACGGCTCCCGGTTTGGCCAGGCTAGGAGCGAGAGATCCGAGGAGTCAAGAAAGAGGTATGCACATTTCTGGATGGCTGAAATCGCGTCCCTGCCCGCGTCAACGGCCGTGACCTGTAACGGCAGGCCACATCCATTGACAGCCAACGAAACGACATAGAGCGATGGCGACGTGGCTGTCCGCCGTCCCCACTGACGTTGGTCAATCTGACGCGATCCGGGTACCCCGAACGGGACAATATCGACCAACGTCAACGCGCGGGCGCGGGGCGGGGCGCGGGGCGTGGCGCCGGGCGTGGCGGATGGAGAAGCGGCGGGGTGGGCGTCCTATGCTTGGGCGCGTCTTCGTTGGGGGTACACCGGTGCTGGTAGTTCACGGCCTGTGGCGGCCGGCCGGCCGGGTGGCGCTGTGGGCGGAAGACTCCGCGCTGCCGGCCGATCCGCCGCGCCGCCGGGGCCGGCCACCGCGCGGCGGTCCCCGGCCGCAGCCGCACCCGTTCGCGGCACCGTCCGAGGCGCTGACCGACGCGCTCACCGAGACGCTGGGAGTGCTCGGTGCGGCGTTCAAACCGGCGACCACCGACCTCGCTCCGCTGCTGCTGCCCACCGCCGGCCGCGGTCCACTTCCCTCCCCCGAACTCGTCCGCGACGACCTCGCCGGCACGCCCACCGGTCCGGTCACGCTGGGTGCCTGGCTGGTGCCGGCCATCGAGTACGACCCCGACGAGGCGCTCGGCATCCTGTGCGCGCTCGGTGACTCGGACCTCACCGTCGGCGCCACCGTGCGGCACCTGGTGACGGTCGCCGGGTTCGCGGCCGACCTGGTCGCGCGCGGCCGCGTGTTGCCGACCGTCGAACCGGGTCCGGAACCACACGCCGCCTGGCGACCCGTGCTCGCCGGCCCGGACGCGGCCTGGGCACAGGCGCTCGCGCTGGCACAACCGCCCGCCGGCCGGGCGCAGGCCGACCAAGCCACATTCGCCCCGATCCTGGACGCACTTGTCGACGCCGCGGCCCGGGCGACGCTGCGCGGGTACCCGATCCGGAAAGAGCGGCCACGCACGGCGGCCGACGCCTGGCTACGGGCATTGACCGGCCCCGAGCGCGGGTTCGACGCCGAGCCTGCCGACGTGGCGCGCCTCGTCGACGACCTGGCGGCGTGGCAGCGCGACGCCGTCGGCGGGCCGGTCCGGGCCTGTTTCCGCCTGGTCGAGCCGGACGAGGACGGGACCGCGTGGCGGCTGGAGTTCGCGTTGCAGGCGACCGACCAGCCCAGCCTGGTCGTGGACGCGGACCGGGTCTGGCGCTCGCGCGGCACGCTCAAAGCGTTGGCGCGCCACATCGATTCGCCGCAGGAGACGCTGCTGGCCGAGCTGGGCCGGGCCAGCCGGCTGCACCCGCCGATCCGGGAGGCGCTGCGCACCGCACGTCCATCTACCTTGGACACCGATGCCGATGGAGCGCACGCGTTCCTGACCGAGGGAGCGCCGATGCTCGCGGCGGCCGGGTTCGGGGTGCTGCTGCCGTCGTGGTGGAACCGGCCGGCGGCGCGGCTGGGCGCCCGGCTCACCGCGCACTCGCCGACCGCGCCGGGCACGGTCGCCGCGAAGAGCGCGCTCGGCGAGCAGGCGCTCGTCGAGTACCGCTGGGAGCTGGCGCTCGGGGACGATCCGCTCACCGAGGACGAGTTGGCCGCGCTGACCGCCCTCAAGACGCCGCTGGTCCGGCTGCGCGGCCAGTGGGTCGAGGTGGACCCGAAGCGCCTCGCGAACGGCGTGAAGATGCTGCGCGCGGGCGGCCACGGCCAGGCCAGCGTGATCGAGCTGCTCCACACGGCGGTCACCGCGGACGCGGCACCCGGCGGGCTGCCGGTGACCGGCGTGACCGCCGACGGCTGGCTCGGCGAACTGCTGTCCGGGCAGGCCGACCGGCACCTCACCCCGGTCGTCGCGCCCGACGACTTCCACGGCACGCTGCGCCCGTACCAGGAACGCGGGCTGGCGTGGCTCGCGTTCCTCCAGACCCTCGGCCTGGGCGGGATCCTCGCCGACGACATGGGCCTGGGAAAGACCGTGCAACTGTTGGCGCTCATGGCGACCGACCCGCCCGCGACCGGCCCGAGCCTGCTGGTGTGCCCGATGTCGCTGGTCGGCAACTGGCAGCGGGAGGCGGCGAAATTCGCGCCGGCGCTGCGGGTACACGTGCATCACGGCGCCGAACGCGCGCGGGGCAAGGCGTTCGCCGCGGCGGTGCGGGACGCGGACCTGGTCGTGACCACGTACGCGCTGACCGTGCGGGACGCCGCCGCGCTCGGCAAGATCGACTGGTACCGGGTGGTCGTCGACGAGGCGCAGGCGATCAAGAACGCGGCCACCCGGCAGGCCGTCGCCGTCCGCTCGCTGCCCGCGCGGCACCGGGTGGCGGTCACCGGCACCCCGGTGGAGAACCGGCTCGCCGACCTGTGGTCGCTGATGGAGTTCGCCAATCCCGGGCTGCTCGGGCCGGCCGCGACGTTCAAGCGGCGCTTCGCCGAGCCGGTCGAGCGGCACGGCGACGAGGAGGCCGCCACCCAGCTGCGCCGGCTGACCGGACCGTTCATCCTCCGCCGGGTGAAGACCGACAAGACGATCATCACGGACCTGCCGGAGAAGCTGGAGATGGAGGTGCTCTGCAACCTCACCGCGGAGCAGGCTTCGCTCTATCAGGCCGTGGTCGACGACATGATGGCCCGCATCACCGACTCCGACGGGATCGAGCGGCGCGGCCTGGTGCTGGCGACCATGACCAAGCTGAAGCAGGTGTGCAACCACCCGGCCCAGTTCCTGCGCGACGGCACCCGGCTCGCCGGCCGGTCGGGCAAGCTCGCCCGGCTGGAGGAGATCCTCGACGAGGTGCTCGCGGCGGACGAGAAGGCGCTGCTGTTCACCCAGTACGCGGAGTTCGGTGGCATGCTGCGGGCGCACCTGTCGGCCCGGTTCGCCCGCGAGGTGGCATACCTGCACGGAGGCGTGGACAAGTCGGCGCGTGACGAGCTGGTCGCGCGGTTCCAGGCACCCGGCGGGCCGGCGCTGTTCGTGCTGTCGCTGAAGGCCGGTGGCACCGGGCTGACCCTGACCGCCGCCAACCACGTCGTCCACGTCGACCGGTGGTGGAACCCGGCCGTCGAGGACCAGGCCACCGACCGCGCGTACCGGATCGGCCAGAAGCGTTCGGTTCAGGTGCGCAAGTTCGTCTGCGCCGGCACGGTCGAGGAGAAGATCTCCGGGATGATCCAGGACAAGCGCGGCCTGGCCGCCCGGATCGTGGGCACCGGTGAGGACTGGCTCACGTCACTGTCCACTTCGGAGTTGCGGGACCTGTTCGCGCTCGAAGCCGGGGCGGTGGTCGAGTGAGCTTCCGCGACTTCTCGGACTACCGTCCGCCGATCCGGGTGGAGGGCGGCATCAAGGCGCGCAGCGCCCGTGGCGCGATCGGCGAGTCGTGGTGGTCGAAGCGGTTCCTGGCGGTACTGGAGTCGTTCGCGCTCGGTACCCGGCTGACCCGGGGCCGGACGTACGCGCGCAAGGGTCAGGTGCTCTCGGTCGACGTCGGGCCCGGCAGGGTCACCGCGTCGGTCCAGGGCTCGCGACCGGCGCCGTACCGGGTGACGATCGGGCTGAAACCGTTCCCGGACCGGGTCTGGACCCGGGTGGAGAAGGCCCTCGCGGCGCAGGCGCTGTTCAGTGCCCAGCTGCTCGCCGGCGAGATGCCGCACGAGATCGAGGACGTCTTCGCGTCGGCCGGGGCGCCGCTGTTCCCGGAGACCGTCGCCGACCTGAAGATGTCGTGCTCCTGCCCGGACTGGAGTGTGCCGTGCAAGCACCTGGCGGCCACGTTCTACCTGCTCGCCGAGGCGTTCGACGCCGATCCGTTCCAGATCCTGTACTGGCGCGGCCGGGACCGTGAGAGCCTGCTGGACCGGCTACGGGTGCTGCGCGGTGGCGCTGCCGACGAGCCGGCCGCGATCCCGGACCAGCCGTCGGCGGCGCGCCGGATCGGCTCCGCGACCGCGCTCGCCGACCTGACCGTGCCGCCGCTGACCGAGACACTCGACCGGTTCTGGCTGCCCCCGGTGCCGCTGCCGCAGCGGCCGCCGACCCTGGACGTCGAGCCGGACCTGCTGCTGCGCCAGCTTCCGGTGCCCGGGCCGGGGCTCGGCGGCGAGGATCTGATCGAGCGGCTGCGCCTGGTGTATCGGCAGTTTCGTGATCACGGAAAGTTCGGGTAGCCAGGGCTACCCGAACTTTCCGTGATCATGAAAACGCTCAGGTCACAATGATCATGTACATGCTGCTGCTGGAGCTGTTGTTCGGGCCCAGCGAGATCTGCCCGGCCGGGAAGGTCTTCGTGAAGACCTCGAACGTGCGCGGCGTGCCCTCGTTGTTCTTCAGCGAGGTACCGCTGTCGACCCAGGTCGAGTCCATCCACGACCGCTTGCCGATCCGGCTGTCCACCGCGACGCTCACCGTCACGTCACGGTTGACCGTGAACCGGACCAGCGGGTTCGCCGTCGACGACTTGGAGTCGTTCGCCGTGCGTACCCACTGCGCACCCACCAGTCCGGACGGCACCGTCGTCAGCGTGAAGGCCCGGTCGCCGTACTCGACGCTGCCGGTATGCAGGTTGCTCTGCACCGACCAGTCCGCCGCGTTCGCCGTGTCGGCCACCGAGAGTCCGGTGATACTCAGCGTGGGCGTACCGGTCCCGACGGTCAGGCTGGTCGACGCGTTGTGCGTGGCCGACCCGGCGGTGCCGGTCACCGTGATCGCCGAGGTGCCGTTCGGGGTGCTCGCGTCGGTCGCGATGGACAGCGTGGCGCTGCTGCCCGCCGGCACCGGGTTGGGACTGAACGTCGCGGTCGCGCCGGCCGGCAGACCGGTGGCGGAGAGCGCGATGTTGCCCGGCGAGCCGGACACCGTCGCGGTGTTGACCGTGTACGTCGCCGTGCCGCCCGGAGCGACGGTCTGGCTGGTCGGGGTCACCGCGACCGAGAAGTCGTCGCCCTGTGCCGGGCAGGACTGGGTGGAGCCGGTCGAGGTGATCCGCAACGCGCCGCCGTCGGTGTTCGTGCTGTCCCGTACGCAGTACCCGTTGATCGACTGGAAGATCATGTCCGCCGAGCCGGTGCTGCGCTCCGCGGTGAAGTGGTCGAACAGGAGGTTGCTGCCGGTGTTGGCGATCACCGCCGGCCGGGCGTCACCCGAGCCGAAGTCGACGCCACTGTTGTTGAACGTGATGTTGTTCGCGTTGTGGATGTACCAGCCGTACGCCGGCCGGGTCCCGATGCTGTTCGGGTTGTAGTCGGTGGCGTTGTTGCTCGGCACGCCGGTGCTCATGCTGGCGTGGCCGCCCGGCACGGTGATGTGCACGTTGTTGTACGTGATGTTGCTGATCTGGTTGCTGCCGGCCTCGCCCCACGTGGTGGCGCTGAACTGAGGGCTGCTCTTACCGGTGATCCTGATGTTGTCGTACGTGATGTTGCTGATGTGGCCGACGCCGGGACTGTTGCCGCACCGCTTTCGGGTGCCGATCTTCTGCATGATCGGCGAGGCCACGTTGGACACCGTGATGTTGCGGTAGTGCACGTCGGTGATGTTCGAACCGTCCATCGACACGATGCCCAACCCGGACTTGTTCGCGCCGGTGATGTTGATCGTGTCGAAGTTGTAGTCGGTGAAGTCGCCGCAGGTCTCCGAGCCGAACATCAGCGCGTTGCAGCAGCCCGCGGACAATTGCGCGTTGGTGACCGTGACGTGCCCGTTGGGCAACTTCTGGCCGAGCGCGTAGTCGCTCTTGAACACCAGGGCGTCGTCGTTCGCGGCGTCGGTGATGTTCGTGATCGTCACGTTCTGGGTGCTGATGATGTTCCAGCCGTCCCGGTCGCTGGCGGTCTGGATGTTGAGGTGGTCGGACGTCACGTGGTTGCAGCCGTTGATGAGGATCGCGAAGTGGCCACCCTGGCGCAGCGTGATGCCGTTGAGCGTGAGGCCGTCGCAACGGGTCAACGAGATGATCTTGTCGGCCTGGCCGCTGCTCGGGTTGCCCGTGATCAGCTTGTTGTTGCCGTCGATCGTGCCCGAGCCGACAAAGCCGATGTTGGTGAGCCGGTCGCCCCAGATCATCGCGTTGTGGAAGTGGCTGTGCCCGTAGTCCTGGTACTGGTCGTTCGGGTTCGACTCCGGCGCGTCGTAGCCGGACCCGTTGCCCAGGAGCGTCGACCCGGAGTCGAGCTGCATCGTCACGTTGCTCATCATGTGGATCGACCCGCCGGCGAGGTACCGCCCCGACGGCACCTCCACGGTTCCGCCACCGGCGGCGTTCGCGGCGGCGATCGCCTTGTTGATGGCGGGCGTGTCGTTGCTGGAACCGTTACCGGTCGCGCCGTAGTCGCGCACGTTGAACACGGCGGCGGCGCTCACCCCGTTCGACGACACGTCGGCCGACGCGACGCTCGCGGTGGCCGCGACCAGGCCGGCGATGCCCAGCGCGGCGAACCACACGCGTCTGGATCCGACCGCTCTTCTCAGGACGTTCCTCAACTGCGTTCTCTCCCCTCGCGCCGCGACTCGAACACGCGCCCGGGCCACGGCGGCCGGTTTCCGGAAGCTCGGAAGATCGGCACAACTTCCCGGAAGTAGTGGCCTCGGCGCCCGGCTGAGGCCACTACTTCCGGGAAGTTGTGCCGGTCATGGAAGGTGTGGCGATCAACGGGGGACATGCGCGAATGCGGCTGGGTTGCCAGACGCCACGACGGCCACACGGGGACCACCTCGTCGCAACGGAACCCGGACAGTCGGATGACCGCCGGGTTGGAGCTAAGCCTGCAAACCTTTTCAGTCCCCCCGAACGCGCTCAGGCTAAGAGCGACTCATCGGATGAGTCAAGGCCCCGGAAAATTAACGATCCTGAATCGCTGCAATCGATGCCATTGAGTGGAATTCTTTGCCACCAAACGGAAAGCAGCAGGTGAGAGTACATATCACGACCGGTACTGCCGAAAAGGCCGGCAATGACGGTTAGCGCGAGATTAGCTCGCTATCGCGGCACCGACCCCGAGACATCCGACGCTGTCCGAGGCGACCGAAAAGTCCAGGCGGTGCGAGCCACGGTCCTGGTCGAACATGGTCCACCGACCTTTGCCCGCTTTCTTCGCCCGGTACATGGTGATGTCGGCGGCCCGCAGCAATTCCGCCGGACCGGTCGCGCCGAGCGGCCGTTCCACCACGCCCATGCTCGCGGACACGCTGACCTCGCGGTCGCCCACCTGGAACGGCGTGGCCAGAGCCGCCATCACGTGGTCGGCGATCGCCGCGGCGGCACCCGGTCGCGGATGTCCGACCAGAATGACGAACTCGTCGCCACCCATTCGGACCAATAGATGGCCCTGCGCGGTCACACACGCATTCATGCGTTCGGCCACGGCGGCGAGCAACCGGTCGCCGAAGTCATGCCCGTAGGCATCGTTGATCCGCTTGAATCCGTCGAGGTCGAGGAAGCAGAGCCCGACCCGGGAGTCCGGGGACGGCGACCGGAACAACTGGTTGATCCGCTCGGTGAGCAGCGCCCGGTTGGGCAGGCCGGTCAGCGGATCGTGATGGGCCAGGTGGTGCAGCCGCATGGTGGCGTGCTGATGCTCGGCGAGGGCTCGCACCCGCAGGGCACCGGCGAACCCGGCGGCCAGCGAACCGATCGCCAGCGTCAGACGGGTACGGGCATCGGTGTCGTCCGCGCCGGCCAGCGTGTACAGGTGCTGGTCGAGCACCTCGGCGGTGCGGGCCAGCAGGTCAGGGTCGGTGAGGTGACCGTCGACGAGCGCGGCGCCCACCTCAGCGGCGGCCGTGGCGGAGAACGGCCGCGCCCGCAGGAGCGCGCGCAGCCGAAGCACCAGACCGGCGAGCCAGGCCTCAGCTCCGGCACCGTCCGCGATCGCCGCGGCCCACGCGTCGGCGCACGCGAGGACGCCGGCGCCGACAGCGTCCGGAATCGTCTCTTGCCGTACGCGGTACGTGGCGAGCCGCCTTTCGTCAGATGACCCCGGTGCGAACACGGACAGCCCCAGGCTGCCTACCCGCAGTCTTGGGCGAGATGGATATGGACACATCCGCCATCTTGCTGAGTCCTAGGACCGTGATCTGGCACGTAGGATCGTGCCGTGGCACCGGCGACGGGAACGGTTCCGCCGCTGGGGCGGGACGAGGAGTTCACGACGCTGGCCGGTGCGGTGGTCGCGGTCACGTCCGGCCGGGGTGGCATCGTCTGGCTCGAAGGCGAGCCGGGAATCGGCAAATCCACGCTGGTCAACGCCGCTTTGGCAGAGGCCGCCCGGCTGCGCTGCCGGGCGCACCGGGCGCTCGGCGACGAACTGGGCCAACGGCTGCCACTGCGCGCACTGATCGACGCGCTTGCCGGCGAGCCGGAGGCGGCCACCGAGATAACGAACCTGCTCCAGACCGATCAGGACGACCGGTCCGCCGCCGGACCGGATTCCGACACCGAGGGGCTGGCTCCGGGTACCGATGCGGTGCCCGCCGCCGTGGAGCGGTTCCTCATGATGATCGACCGGCTGTGCGCGGTGGCGCCGCTCGTCCTCGCCTTCGACGACGTGCAATGGGCCGACGAGGCCAGCCTGCTCGCCTGGCACCGGCTCAGCCTGGCCGTCGACCAGATCCCGCTGCTGCTGATCAGCGCGTGCCGGCCGGTGCCGGTCCGCCCGGAGCTGGCCCGGTTGCGCCGCAGCGTGAAAAGTCGCGGCGCGACCGTGCTGCCGCTCGGCCCGCTCACCGTCGATGCGGTGTCCGGCCTGGTCGAGGGCCTGGCCGGCGGTGTGCCGGGGCCACGGCTGCGGAAAGCGGTCGCGCACGCCGGAGGCAATCCGCTGTACACGGCGGAGCTGGTCGACGCGCTCCGGCGGGACGGCCGATTGACCGTCATCGACGGCACCGCGGAGCTGATCGGCACCGTCGACCAGGTGCCGCTGGGGCTGGCCAGCGCCATCCGGGGCCGGCTGGACTTCCTCTCCCCCGACGCCACCGCCACGCTGCGGATCGCGGCCCTGCTCGGTTCCAGCTTCTCGATGTACGACCTGGCGACGGTCACCGGTAACGCGACGAGCGCGCTGCTGCCCGTACTCGATGAAGCGATCGCGGCCGGGGTGCTGGCCGAGACCGGGGACCGGCTGGCGTTCCGGCACGGTCTGATCCGGCAGGCCCTCTACGAGGCGACGCCGGTCAGCGCCCGGTCCGCGCTGCACCGGCAGATCGGGCACGCGCTCGCCGGGGCCGGGGTGCCGGCCGGGCGGGTCGCCGCGCACCTGCAGTCCGCGCCGGACGCGCTCGACGGCTGGACCATCGACTGGCTCGCCGCCCACGCGTCCGAGTTGGCCAACCGCGCGCCGGAGCTGGCGGCCGAGTTGCTCCGGACGGCGATCCGGTACTGCACGGTCGGCGACCCGCGCCTCGATCCGCTCCTGCGCGGTCGCGCCCGGGCGCTGTTCCTGCTCACCCGGCTCGACGAGGCCGAGCAGGTGGCCCGGCAGGCGCTGGCGACGGCGACCGATCCGGCCCGGGCCGCCGAAACCGCGTGGACGCTCGGTTCGATCCTGGTGCGTGCCGGCCGGTACGCCGACACGCTGCCGATCCTCCGCGACGCGCTGGCCCGGCCCGGCCTGCCCGACCTGTGGCGGGCCCGGCTGCGCGCCTGGGTCGGGAAGGCGATGCCGGGCGCCGGGTTGCCGGTCGAGGAGGCCGAGGCGGAGATCCGCTCGGCGCTCGCCGAAGGGGAACGGCTCGGCGACCCGGTCACGATCGGGTACGCGCTGCACGAGCTGTACATGCTCAGCGACTACGAAACCGGGATCGGGTACGTCCAGCGGGCGCTCGCAGTCGTCGGCGACATTCCGGAGCTGACCGACCTGCGTATCACGTTGCTGACCAACCTCGCGTACAGCCTCGAATCGCTGGGCAAGGTCGAGCCGGCCGAGGCCACGATGCGGGAGGCGATGCTGCTCGCCGAGCGCGCCGGCACCTGGCGGCTGCCGCTGGTACACGTACAGACCGCGCGGCGGCACGTCGAGGCCGGCCGATGGGCCGACGCCTGGGCCGAGCTGGACCCGTTGACCAGCAGCTTCGGTATGTTCGAGCAGATCCTCCGGATCGGCGGGATGGCCCTCATCGCCGGCCATCGCGACGACCGCGACCGCGCCGACGAACTGCTCGCCGGCGTCGCCGACCTGCCCGGGCCGAACAGCTACCTGCGCGGCAACGCGACCCTGCTGTACCGGGCCCGCGCGGTCAACGCCGAGCAGCGCAGCGGGCCGGCCGAGGCGATCGCCGTGTACGCCGACACCGTCGATCCCGGCGACGGGCTGGAACTGTACGACCGGCACCAGTGGCTGCCCGACCTGGTCCGGCTGGCGCTCGCCGTGGACGACCCGGAGTTGGCCCGCGCCGCGGTCGCCGCCGCCGAGATCGACGCGACCGACGAGCCGCTGCCCCGGCGGGTGGTCGCCGCCCGGCGGGCCCGCGCGGTCCTCGACCGGGACGTTCCGACCCTGCTCGCGGCCGCCGACGGGTACCGCGCGCTGGGCATCCCACTGTCGGTCGGGCACACCTGCGAGGAGGCCGCGGTACTGCTGGCCCAGGCCGGCGACACAGCCGGGGCGCGGGCGCCGCTGGCCGAGGCGGTCCGGACGTACCTCGAACTCGGCGCCGCCTGGGACATCCGCCGGCTCGACGCCCGGCTCCGCCCGTACGGGGTGCGCCGCGGCCCGCGGACGGCCCGCCGCCGCGCCACGACCGGCTGGGAGGCCCTCACACCGACCGAGCAGCGCGTCGCCGGCCTGGTGGCGCAGGGCAGGTCCAACCCGGACATCGCCGCCGAGATGCTGCTGTCCCGGCGCACCGTGCAGACGCACGTGTCCAACATCCTGGCCAAGCTCGGGCTCGGCTCGCGGATCGAGATCGCCCGCGAGGCGGCGGCCGGGGGCCGGTGAGGCGGGGGCCGGTGAGGCGGGGGCCGGTGAGGCGGGGGCCGGTGAGGCGGGGGCCGGTGAGGCCGCGGGCCGGTGAGGCCGCGGGCCGGTGAGGCCGCGGGCCGGTGAGGCCGCGGGCCGGTGAGGCCGCCCGAAATGCTTGCGGCGCCCCCGGTCCACGTCGTCGGGGACCATGGGGCGCCGCAAAAGGTGGTGCTCGGTACACCGTGCGGGCCGGCACCGGCAGGGTCACCTGCCCGCAGCGCTTCGTCGAGCAACCACGGGCGGGGAGGTGTCCAGCGTCGGCCCTGGAACTGCCATTGATACTGCCGTTCGTGAAACGGTCACACATCCGCCATCTCACTGAGGTTTACGACCTCGGTGTCCGGATTCGACAAGCCCCTGTGCAGGACGTATGACAGAGAGTTAATAATGTGACGGCCCTCACCGCTGTATAAAGCGGCTGGCCGGGCTGGACTGCATCGACCTGTTTGCCGGTCAAGGCCGGATACGCTCGCATCTGGCGTACTCGGACTCGTATCGTGCTCCTATCGTATTGATCGGTGTAAGGAGGATCCGTGACTGAGGGATCGCCGTCCGGCTCTCGCAGCGGGACGCGCCGGCGGCGCGCGGCCGGTGCGCTGGAAAGCGAGGTCCTCGGCGCGCTGTGGGCCGCGGACGGCCCGCTCACTCCGGCCCAGCTGCAATCGATTCTCGGCACCGGGCTGGCCTACAACACCATCCACACGATCCTGACCCGGCTCCAGGACAAGGGCCTGGTGATTCGGGTGCGGTTGGGCGGGCGCAGCGGGTACCAGCCGGTCAAGGACGCCGCGCAGGACGCCGCCGACCGGATGCGGTCGGTACTGGAGGGCGGCCGCGACCGGGCCGAGATCCTCCAACGCTTCGTCACGTCCCTGAGCCCAGCCGACGAGCAGGCCCTACGCGCGGCACTAGGCGAGGACTAGCCTCGATTCTGGGCCCCTATGCGGTCGACCACCGCGGACGCCCGCTCGCGCGCCTGCCGGACCGCCGGGACGGCATCGTGCGCGTCGGTCTCCGTTGTGCACCGCTCGACCAGCAGCTCCAGCCGTTCATGCAGCAGCGCCCAGGCCGGCTGGCGCCACGGCACCAGGTTGCCCATCGGGTAGAACATCTCGAAGCCGAACCCGGCCGTGCGGCCCGGCTGGTCGGGGCCGACCGGAAGCGTGGTGAGCGCCGCGCCGAGCGGCCGGAGCACGCCCGCCATCAGGTCGATCGCGGTGCCGATCAGCACACCGAGCTGCTCGTCGGTCTCGTCGGTGTGCGTGAAGAACCGGGTCAGCAGGTGCAGCAACACCTCATACCCGAGCGCGGCCAACTCCGCCACGCGATGCGTCACCGGGTCCGTGATGACGACCTGCGGCGTGACGATGTCGAACGGCTGGCGGGTGAAGGCGGGCACCACGGGACGGGCCGGCTCGAACGACGGATCCCGCCGGCGCAGCTCCTGGTACTCCTCCCAGATGCCGAGGAACCGGCCGTAGTGCGCCGTACGCCACTCCCCGCGGGCGCCCTCGCCCTGCTCGATGATCTCCTCGATCGCCGCCACCGCGGAGTCGAGATCCGTGACGGCGACCAGCTGCGGCCACCGGAGCAGCTCCGGTGTCGCCTGGGCACGCGGCAGGCCGACGAACACCGCCCGCTCGCCGACCTTCGCGACCAGGCCACGCAGGCCGGCCTCGATCCCCCGGTAGAGGTGGCCGACCGTGGTGAACTCCTGCCCGCGCGGCATCACCTCGTCGGCGAGGACGGGATCGCGGGGCGGCGCGGTCGGCACGAACCCGGCGGCGTCCTGCAACTCCATGCCCTCGGGACGCTCCAGGTACAGGAAGTGCCGGAGCGCCCGCTCGCCGAACGGCAGCAGGTCGAGCTGCACGCCCGCCGGAAAGTATCCGGAGCGTTGCGGAAAGTTGGGCCGGCCGAACATGGGGGCGGCACCGATCGCCGACATCATGTTGGCCACCAGCGCCATGTGCAGCATCTCCTCGACGGCGATGCCGTGCAGCACCTTGCGCCACCGGTCGACCGCGTCGGCCTGCTCCGCGGTCAGCCCGTCGCCGGTACCGTCCTTCAGGCTGAACTCCGCGAAAAGGTACTGGCACATGATCATGTGTTCGAGCTGTGCTGCCTCACCGAGCAGCCACCACAGATGTTCGCGGTGGCCGACCACGACCCTGGGCTCCACCATGCCTCCCATTCTCGGGGGCATGATTACATAATTACAAGGAGGTGGGTGCGATGACCGAGCCCGACGCTCCGGCGACGTCGAGCCGCCGGCTGGAGGCGTTCAGCGACGGCGTCTTCGCCATTGCGATCACGCTGCTGGTGCTGGACCTCGCGGTCCCACCCCGGGAGGGCACGCGGGAGGGCGGCCTGGCCAGCGCGCTGGCCCATCAGTGGCCGTCCTACTTCGCCTACCTGGTGAGCTTCCTGGTCATCGGGATCATCTGGGTCAACCACCACGCGGTCTTCGACCGGGTCCGCCTGATCGACCGGCCGGTGCTGTTCGTCAACCTTGCCCTGCTGCTCATCGTGTCCGCGATCCCGTTCCCGACCCACCTGCTGGCCGAGTACCTGACCGCGGGCTCGGACTCGCACGTCGCCGCCGCGGTCTACAGCGCGACCATGTTCCTGATGGGTCTCGCGTTCGCCCTGCTGTGGCTCACCGTCACCCGCGACGAGCGGCTGCTGCACGAACACGTGGACCGGGCGGCCAGCCGGGCGGCGATCCGCCGGTTCGGGCTCGGCAACATCTTCTACCTGGCGACGATCGGGCTGTCGTTCGTCAGCGCGATCGCCACGCTCGCGGTACACGCGCTGCTGGCCCTGTACTACTGCTTCGACCAGTTGGCGACCCGCCGCCGCCCGGGTTAGTCGGCACAACTTCCCGGAAGTAGTGGCCTCAGCGGGGGCGCGAGGCCACTGTTTCCGGGAAGTTATGCCGATCTTGGGGCCTAACGCCAGATCGTGGTGACCGGAGCGGCGCCGCACGCGTTGCCCACACACGGCAGGGCGTACATGTCGAGCAGGGTGCGCAGGATGCCGTAGTGGGTGACCCGGGTGCTGTCCGAGCCGGGCTTGACCGGCTGCCCGACGAACAGGGTCGGGATCCGGTTGCTGGCGCTGTAGTCGTCTTCGTCGAAGGTCAGCAGCAGCACGCTGTTGTGGGTCTTCGCCCACCGCACGTACCCGTCGAGGTTGTTCTTCATCCAGGTGTCCCCGGTGCCGACGCCGCAGTCGTGCATGTCGTTGCAGAGGTTGGGAATCACGAACGACACGGTCGGCAACTGCGTGAAGTCGGTCGGGAACCGGGTGTACCGGAGGTTCGCCGTCGCCGGCACGTTGGTGAAGTTGACCCACGGGTTGTGCTTGCGCGCGTACCGCCCCGACGTGCAGCCGGTGTAGCCGTCCGAGGGCATGCTCTCCGAGTACCCGATGAAGGTCTTCCCGGCGGCGAGCAGTTCCTGCCCGAGGTTGGCCGAGCTGTAGGTGTGCGGGCAGGAGTCGCTTGTGAGCCCCTGGGTGGAGCCCGAATACAGCGCGAGATAGTTGGGCTGGCTCGGGTGGGTCACCGCGAACGACTGGGTCAGCGTCGCACCGCTGGTGGCCAGCGAGCTGATGTAGGGCGCCTTCGGGTTCTGGATGACCTCGCCGTACGCGTGGTTTTCGAGTACGACGATGACGACGTGGTCGGGTCGGGGCAGGGCGGCGGGCCTGGCCGCGTGCGCCGCCCCGGTGCCCACGACGGCTCCCGTCGCGCCGGCCACCAGGGCGGCCAGTCCAGCCACCACTTTCCTGTCGATGCGCATCACAGCATCCTCCGCTTCACACCGGTCGGGTGTTCCAGCAGAAGCCTTTCATAGGCATCAGTGAATATTGTCCGACAATCAGTTGTCGAGGCCCAGAACCAGTTGTGGCGTGGGGATGGTGTGGTCGGCACGCAACGGGCGGACCGCGGTACCGATGGCGAAGAACTCGGTGGTGTGCGAGCCCCACGAGTGGTTGCGCTGGGTCAGCTGTACCCCGACGATGCCCTCGGCCCGCAGCGCCTCCGCCTCCTTCTGCATCCGCGCCATGGCCAGTTCGCGCGCGTCGTACAGGGCCTGGGTGAACTGCGGCAGCTCGGTGTTCTGCCCGAGGTTGGACAGGATGTTGCCGAACGTGCGGTGCGCCACGTGGTAAACGCAGACGCCCATCACCATGCCGAGCGGCGCGTAGCCGGCCTGCAGCAGCGTCCAGAAGTCCTGCCCGGTCAGGTCGGACGTGAACGGCCGGCCGTGCGTCGTTGCGCCAGGTCTTCCCGTCTTCGGCCTTCACCGCGGTGCCCACGGCGAGGAACTCGGCGGCGTCCGAGCCCCACTCCTTGAACTCCACCACCAGCCGTACCCCGACGATCCCGTCCGCTCCGAGCACGTCGGCCTCCGCCTGCATCCGGGTCATCGCCAGCTCGCGGGCGTGGTACATCGCCTGGGACAGCACGCCCATCTCCTGGTTCTTGCCCCACCGGCCGACCTGGAGCCCGCGTGGTAGACCGAGGTGCCCAGCACCAGGCCGAGCGGCGGGAAACCGGCCTGCTTGACCAGCAGAAACTCGTTGACAGTCAGGTCGGAGGTGAAGATGTGCCCGGCCTTGTCCGGCTGCAGCTCCGACAGCCGGGCCATCGCGTCCTGCGGTATGCCGAGCGTGGTGGGATCGAACGTCATGGTCATCTCCCAAACGGTTCAGCGCAGGCGCAGCATCGGTAGTGGAGGTCGGCGGGTGGCCGGGTCGGTGTCCCGGCCGGGTAGCGGTGTGATCGCGGTGCCGAACATGAACGCATCGGCGAAATGGTCGTGCTGGTCGTCGCCGCCGCGCTGGCAGCGGACCTCGGAGATGTTCAGGGTCGAGTCGCGCAGCACGACCCCCTGGCCGCCGTGCCGGCGCAGATCCGCCTCCAGCGAGCCGCGCGCGGACGCCCGGGCCACGTGCACCAGCTCGGTCGAGCCGACCAGTTCCTGGTTGGTCCACGACGCCTGCTGCCGGCGTTGCATCCAGTCATCGTGGCGCAGCGCCACCCCGACGCCCATGACCAGCGCGACCGGGAGCCAGCCCGCGCGTACCAACGTGGTGAAGTCCTGACCGGAGAGGTCGGAGGTGAACGGGTGCGCCGGGCGCACGTCGCCGTCCGCGCGCACCGCCGTGCCGGTGGCCATGAACTCCAGCCCGTTGCCGTAGAACGAGCCGACGGTGAGCCGCACCCCGACGACCCCGTCGCCGCCGAGCCCGACGCACTCCTGGCGCAGCCGGTGCACCGCGCGGTGCCGGGCCTCCTGGATGAGCTGGCGGGTCGAGGGCACGTCGACGACGGCGGCCGGCGCGTAGCCGGTCCACATCCCGCCCATGTAGCCACAGCCGGTGTATGACCAGCCGATGTTGTAGACCGCGCTGCCCATCGCCTGCCCGACCGGGGAGAAGCCGATCGTGCGCAGCGCGGCGAACTCGTCGACCGACAGCCCGGACGTGAACGCCGCCCGGCCCTGGGCGGCGGCCTCCCGCTGCGCCGCGATCCGCCGCTGCGCCGACAGCGGCAGCCGGCCGGCGGCGATCTCGGCGGTGCTGGCCTGGGCCAGCTGCTCGGGAGTCCAGTCGGTGGTCACGGCGCGGTCAGCCGCTGTAACACCGCCGCCGCGGCCGCGTTCGAGCGCGCCAGCACGGCCAGCTCGCCCGCGAGCGCGCGGGACCATTCATCAATTCCCACGGTACGGGTGGAGAGCGTGACCCCGCCTGACTCGTGCCGGATCCGGGCCGACGCGGGCTGGCCCAGGTCGCCCCGGGCCAGCTCGTACGCCTGGTCGCCGATCCGGACCGCGACGCTCAGCACCGCCGGCTCGCGGCCGGCCAACTTGGCCCGCCACCGGCCCTCGCGCTCGACCTGGATCAGCTCCGGCGGCAGCGCCGCGGAGAGCACGTTGAGCAGGAACCCCGCGTACAGCGAGAGATCTGCGCTGTGCCCGCGCAGCGCCGCCGCGAGCAGCTCGAGATCAAGATGGGACGACGGGCCGTCCTGCGTCATGTCTTCACGCTACTTCGCGGCGTCCACGGATGTCTCCGGTTGGTCAGGTGGACGAGTTCGACGAAATCAGCGAAAGGCCGCAGCCGCAGATGACCAGCAGCGCCGTGGCGACCAACAGGACGATCATGAGCCACATCCCGTTGTACTTCTGCGGCGGCGCTCCCAGCGAACCCTTGGAGAACGCGATCAGCGGGGACCGGTACTCCAGCTCGACGGTCTGCCCCGGCGCGACGTCGACGGCCGTGTCCGCCGGCCCGACCTTGGGCGGCAGGAAATACGGGGTGTAGACGTCGACCCGGTGCTGACCGGGCTGCACCGGGATGACGGTGCGCCCCCACTCGGCGGCCACCGGGTACCCGTCGACCGAGATGTTGGGCTTCACGAAGTTGAAGAAGAATGCCAGCGGCATGAACTTCGTGGTCAGGGCGATGGCCGAGCCGGCCTGGGGAGCGCCGTAGGGCTGACCGTACTGCTGGGGTTGACCGTACTGCTGGCCGTAGGGCTGGCCGGGCTGCGGCTGCTGCCCGTACGGCTGCTGCGGGGGATATGGATTGCTCACGGGGTTCTCCTCGATCGGAAGTGTGCCCGCACAAACTACCGGCTCACCGGTGCGCCGGTGGTCCGCCGAACGCCCAGCGCTACCCCAGACCGGCGAGCCGACCCACCACCGCGTCGAATCCGGGCGACAGGCGGTCGAAGACCGTCAGGTACGACACTCCGAAGCGGTCCCGAAGCTCAGCTCGATGCCGGCGAACCGATCCCCGGCGACGCGGCGGACATAGTCGACCCGGTCGGCGAGTCCGTCCATTGTGAAGTGTGCATAGCTCGATCCCGGTGGCGTGGAAAGCGAACGGTCCCCGCCGCGCCTGCGAGGAGGCGGACGGGGACCGGACGCCCGTGTATTACGAGTCGAGCATGCCTTGGCTACGCAGACGCCGTAGCCAGCCGGTCGCGGTGTGCCTCGGCACCCCGAAATGCCGCGCCAGCGCCGTCGTACCCCCGACCTCGCGGTACGCCGCAAGCACCTCGCCGGCTTCCGGCATCCGCCGATAGGCCCGACGACCCGTGGACTGCCCGGCCGCCTTTTCGGCACCGGCCTGGCGAGCCCGCGATGGTGCTTTCTTCGCGGGCGCCTTGCGGCCGGCCTTCTTCGCCCGAGCCGATCTGCCGGCACGGACGGGCGACGCCGATGGTTCCGGTGCCGCCGCTGGTTCTGCCGGAGCCTCCGGCGCCGCCCCGTCGGCGGACGCCGCCGCTGGTTCGGGATGTGGCCTCGCGGCAATCGCCGCGGGACCCGATGGAGCGAGTGCTGCGATGAGCTGTTCGAGATTCACCGCGGGCAATTGCTGCGGTGACAGCCCGGCACCTTCGACCGCGCGCACGGTCAATTCGGTGATACGGGCACTGCCGGAACCCGTATCCACGCGAATGGTGGTCAGCGGACCGGTCTCGTCGTCGTTGGGAGCGATGGTAATGGTGTAACCCGCCACTATGGGCCTCCATGGAGGTGAACGAGTCGCCGCCGTCCGGTGGGAGGACTCGGAGTGGCGACGGACAACGAACACGAGCACCTCTCGTGATCAGTTGCAGTCTGCCACGGCCAGGCGCATTTTCACCCATCGGAAGGCCACTTGTATTTCAACACGTCGCCTACCCAAAGCCCCCGGCGCCACAGCATGCGTTATCCGTACATGCAAAGTCACATCTCGTACATAAGAATGCGGTCACGAATCGGTGAACCCGTCCGCTCCGTCCGGCAGGTGAAGCCCACCCGGACCGGTGCGCCAGAGCCAGCGCCGCATCGGACCGAGCCCACTCGAAAGCACCTCCCGGACCAACGGGTACCGGAAGCGGAAACCACGCCGGGTTTCGTCGAGGATGCCGAACTTCAGCGCCACGTCGAGGTACTCGAGCAATTGATCCGTCGACAGGTCGTCGGCGACCAACCGTTCCACCGCTACCGTCGTCGCGATCAGTGCCATCCGGCGCAGCAACGTGAATACCGGCCGCGGCAGGGCGGCGAGTTCCTGGCCGACCGCGAGGCGCAGATGCCACGGCAGATCCTCCTCGACGCGGTCCCGCGCGGCACGCGTCAGCTCCACCAAAAACAGCGGCACCCCGGCCGAACGTCGGATCACTTTGGCCCGCCGCTCCGGAGGCAACGGGGTCGTACCGGCGGTCGCCGACACGAGCGCGTCGGCATCGTCTGCCGGGAGTGGCCGGAGCATCCGGGTGCGTACCATTCCGATCCGACCGAGTTCCGCCGCGCATTGTGCGACCCGCCCGCCCGGGACCACTTCGGCGGGACGGTGCGCGACCACGACGCGCAACTGCGATCCGGCCCGGTGGACCAGATGCGACAGCAGATCGGCCGCCTCCGGCCCGGCCCACTGGACGTCGTCGAGCACAAGCACCACCCGGCCGTTGCCGGCGATCGCCTCGACGAACCGCACGGCCGCGTCGAAAGCGAGCCGCTGGCCCTGGTCGGGTGTGGTGACCGGGAGGTGGCGTACCCGACCGGAAAGCTCCGGTAGGAGAAGGTCGAGCCCGGCGCAGTCGCGGAGTTGGGCGGCGAGCACGACGGCCGGCGTGCGGTGTACGTAGTCGGCGAACGCCTGCGCCAGCGGCGCGTACCCCGTGTCGCCGCGCCGGGCACCCGCGGCCAGGACCGGGATCCCCCAGTCGGTGGCCACCGCGACGGCTTCGGCCAGTAGCCGGGACTTGCCCATGCCGGGTTCCCCCGCGTACGCGACGACGGCCGGCCCGGCGCCCGCGAGGTGCGCCCGCAGCTCGCCCAACTCGGCCACCCGTCCGACCATTGGACCGGCGAGCGAGGTAGCGGTCGGCAGGGTCGGCCCCTCCGGCGGGCGGCGGCGGTCCCGGTCGGCGGTCGCCATCAGCACGGCCCGCTGGTCGGTGGAAAGCCCGAGCGCCTGGGCCAGCCGTTCCAGCGTGTACCGCCGGGGGCGCCGCTCGCCGCACTCCAGGCTGCTGATCGCGCGCACACTGAGGCCGGACCGGTCGGCCAGCCGCTCCTGGGTCATCCCGGCGTCGCGGCGCAGTCGGGTGAGCAGGATGGCGAACGATTCGTCCCAGACCGGGGTCACCATTACCGCCTCCTGGCGCGGCTAGCACCGACATCGACCCTACCGGTGGGTAACGTCACCACTCAAACCCCTGCCACCAACCCTCGCTGTGTGAGTTGTGCGTGGTCTTCTCGCGCTCAAGACCGTCAATGGATCCAATAAGGCGGGCCTGGCGTCTGGCCACCCCGAACCCTCCCTCCGTTAGGCCACCCGAACCCCCTGGAGGACAAAGCATGCGTGCAAGACACGCTGTGATCGGCCTGTCCGGGGCCGCTGCGGTGACGCTCATCGCCGGCGCCCTGATGGTCGCACCGCTGGCCTCAGCCCAGCAGACCCCCTCGAACACCGTCGCCAACTGCGCGGCGTCGACCAAGTCACATGTGATGCACTGCCTGTCCCTACGGCGGACCGACGTCAAGCAGGCGATGTCCATCGCCCCCGACGCGACTCCCTCAGGTCTCGGCCCGTCAGACCTGAAGAGCGCTTACAAGCTGCCCTCCGGTGGCAGCGGAGCCACCGTAGCGATCGTCGACGCGCAGGACGACCCCAACGCCGAGGCTGACCTCGGCGTGTACCGGTCGCAGTTCGGCCTGCCGGCGTGCACCACCGCGAACGGCTGTTTCCGCAAGGTCAACCAGAACGGCCAGTCCAGCCCGCTGCCGTCGCCGGACTCCGGCTGGGCCGGTGAGATCGCTCTCGACCTCGACATGGTCTCAGCGGTCTGCCCGAGCTGCCACATCCTGCTCGTGGAAGCCAACTCGGCCAGTGACACCGACCTGTACACGGCCGTGGACCGCGCGGTGGCCATGGGCGCCAAGTACGAGTCCAACAGCTGGGGCGGCGGCGAGAGCAGCGGCCAGACCTCGGACGACGCGCACTTCAACCACCCGGGCGTCGCCATCACGGTCAGCTCCGGTGACGACGGCACCGGCGCGGAGTACCCGTCCTCGTCGCGGTTCGTGACGTCGGTCGGCGGTACCTCGCTGCGCACCTCGTCCAGCAGCCGGGGCTGGACCGAGTCGGCGTGGAGCGGCGCCGGATCCGGCTGCTCCGCGTTCGACGCGAAGCCGACCTGGCAGACCGTGACCACCACCTGCGCGCGGCGCGCCACGGCCGACGTGTCGGCGGTCGCCGACCCGCAGACCGGCGTCGCGGTCTACATCAGCTACCAGGCCAGCGGCTGGAACGTGTACGGCGGCACCAGCGCCTCGTCGCCGATCATCGCGTCGGTGTACGCCCTTGCCGGCACCCCCGGCTCGGCCGACTACCCGGCGTCCTACCCGTACTCGCACACCGGCAACCTGTTCGACGTCACGTCGGGCAGCAACGGCTCGTGCACCACGGTGATCTGCCGCAGCGGCGCGGGCTGGGACGGCCCCACCGGGCTGGGCACGCCCAACGGCGTCGCGGCGTTCACGGCCGGCGGCGGCACGGGCCCCGGCCCGGTCACCGTGGCCAACCCGGGTAACCAGACCACCAAGGTGGGCACCGCGGTCAACCTGCCGCTGTCCGCGTCCGGTGGCACCGGCCCGTACACCTGGACCGCGAGCGGCCTGCCCGCGGGCCTCGCCATCAACGCCACCAGCGGCGTGATCAGCGGTACCCCCTCGACCGCCGGCACGTCCTCGGTGACCGCGACGGCGAGGGACTCCACCGGAGCAACGGGGTCGACCAGCTTCACCTGGACGGTCAACTCGACCGGCGGTGGCGGCTGCACCGCCGCGCAACTGCTCGGCAACGCCGGCTTCGAGACCGGTTCCGCCGCGCCGTGGTCGGCGAGCGCCGGCGTGGTCGACAGCTCGTCCTCCGAGCCGGCCCACGCGGGCTCGTGGAAGGCGTGGCTCGACGGGTACGGCCGGACGCACACCGACACGCTCAGCCAGTCGGTGACGGTCCCGAGCGGCTGCACCTCGGCCAGCCTGTCGTTCTACCTGCACATCGACACGGCTGAGACGACGGCGTCGACGGCCTACGACAAGTTGACGGTCACGGCCGGCGGAACGACGCTGGCCAGTTTCTCCAACCTCAACAAGGCCAGCGGGTACGCGCAGAAGACGTACAACCTCAGCTCGTTCATCGGGCAGACGGTGACGATCACGTTCACCGGCGTCGAGGACTCGTCCCTACAAACCTCGTTCGTAGTGGACGACACCGCCCTGACCGTGAGCTGACCCGTCCCCCACCCCTTCTCTCGCCGATCAAGGAGAAATGTACATAGTTTGATCTCCAAACCATGTACATTTCTCCAAGATCGGCGAGAAGAGGGGCGGGGCCTCAGCAGGACTGGCGCCAGGAATCCAGGCTCAGGTGTTTGCGGATCGAGGAGAAACCCAGCTTCTTCGTTGTCGCGCAGAAGGCACCCAGGCTCAGGCTGTACTCGGTGTGGAAGACCGGCTTGCCCGCCTTCACGAACACCGACAGCGAGCCGCACTCGTCGTAGTCGGCGCACTCCTCGTTGACCGCGAAGTCGAACGCCGGCGCCAGCGTCTTCGCCTGGTCGACGTCGTTCTTCAGGCCGACCGCGAGGCCCAGGCTGTGGGCCAGATCCGCGACGTTGCGGTTGTACGCGAGCTGGTCGGCGGCGGTGAGCGGGAAGCCGGTCCGGTTCGTGTACCCGTCGACGTTGTCCGGCTCGACGCCGTCGAAGCCCTTCTGCACACAGGTGGCGAACCGGTCGCGCAGGATCGGCCCGAGCACGTCCCAGCGCCGGATGTCGACCCAGCGCTCGTCCGGCCAGCCGTCCATCACCTTGCCGATCACCGCGGCCGGGAAGCGGGACGCGTCCGGGCGGCCCTTCTCGTACGAGCCGGCGTCGACGTAGCAGATCGCCTTCCGCCCGGCATTGCGCAGCGTCGCCACGTCGGCGGGCGTCGCGTCGACCGCGTCGATGTCGTACACCGCGGCGTTGACCGTGAGGTCGAGCTTGCCGGACAACTGCCACTGCCACGTCAAGCCCTTGGTCGGGTGCCACCAGGTTGCGGAACCGGTTGCCTTACCGGTCGCGCTTGCCGGCAATGCGGGCGCAAGCACGGCCAAACCGGTAAGAACAGTGACGACGACCCGACGGAAGATCGAAATATTCACGCGCCCTACATCGGCAACGCGTCGCATGATCGCCACAACTTCGCCATGATCGCCACAACTTCGCCATGATCGGCACAACTTCCGGGAAGTAGTGCCCTCAGCCCGGTCGTTTGGCCACTACTTCCGGGAAGTTGTGCCGATCATGGCCGGGGCCGGCCAGGCCGGGGCCGGCGATCAAGCTCACCGGTAGAGCGACTCGATCACGTCGCCATGGTTGGCCTGTACGACGGCGCGTTTGACTTTCAGCGTCGGCGTCAGCTCCCCCGCCTCCTGGGACAGGTCCCGATCGAGGATGGCGAACCGTTTTACCTGCTCCACCAGCGAGTGCCGGGCGTTCACCTCGTCCACGACGCCCTGGATCAGTTCGGTCAGCCGCTCCCGGGACACCGGACCCAGTGTCGCGATCTCCTCGGCATCCACGGTGATCAGTATCACCGGGTACGGCCGCGCGTCGCCGTACATGATCGCGTGCGAGATCCAGCGCGACTGCCGCAACTCGTTCTCGATGTTGGCGGGCGCGATGTTCTTGCCACCGGACGTAATGATGATGTCCTTCTTGCGCCCGGTGATCGTCACGAAGCCGTCTGAATCGACGGCTCCGAGGTCGCCGGTGTGCACCCAGCCATCGACCACGGTCACCGCCGTCGCGTCCGGATTGTTCCAGTACCCGGCGAACACGTTCGGACCGCTCATCAGGATCTCGCCGTCGTCGGCGATCCGGATCCGCACGTCAGGCGCCTCGACGCCGACCGTACCGAACCGGAACTTCGACAGCGTGGTGACCGTGCCGACCGCGGCCGTCTCGGTCATCCCGTAGCCTTCGAGCACCGGCACCCCGGCCGCGTAGAAGAACTCCAGCACCTCTTTGGCGATCGGCGCCGCCCCGGTCAGCGCCTCCCTGAGGCGGCCGCCGAAGGCCGCGCGCACCTTCGTGAACAACCCTTCGTCGGCGGCCGCGAAAGCCGCCGCGAGCTCCGCGGGCACCTCCAGGTCCGCGGCACGCAGCCGCCGATATTCAGACCCGACGTGTACGAGCTGAGCCAGCCGATCCGCCGGCACGGCCCCCGCGAACGCCGTGTACAGCTTCTCGAAGATCCGTGGCACCGACGGCAGGAAGGTCGGCCGCGCCTGGGCCAGCTCCGGGACGATCTTCCGGGCGTCGCCGCCGAAGTACACCAGCGTGGCCCCCGCGTACACCGCGCCCAGCTCGACGATCTGCGCGAACACGTGGGCCAGCGGCAGGAACAGGTACACCACGTCGTCGTGGCCGACCTGCTCCAGTTCCTCGATGATGTGAAACAGCGCCAGCCAGTTGCGGTGGGTGAGCACGCAACCCTTCGGCGGCCCGGTCGTACCGGAGGTGTAGACGATCAGGCTCGGGTCGTCGGGGTCGATGGCGGCTCGCCGGCGGGCCAGCTCATCCGCGTGCCCGGTCGACGTCGGCAGCCCGTCCTCGATGAGGATCGTCGCCGCGAGCTTCTCGACCTTCGCCTGCTGCGCGGCGTTCTCGCAGATGACCAGCCGGGCACCGGAGTCGGTGACGATCCACTCGCACTGCTCGGCGGAGCTGGACGGGTAGATCGGCACCAGGATCGCGCCGGCCGCGAGGACGGCGAGTTCGGCGTACGTCCATTCCAGCCGCGTGTCGGCGAGCAGGCAGACCCGGTCGCCGGGGCCGACACCGGCGTCGATCAGACCCTGGGCGACCGCGTCGACGGTCGCGGCAAGCTCGGCGAAGGTCTGCTCGGCACCGCCCGCGCGCAACGACCGCAGCGCTACCTTGTCGCCGTACTTCGCCGCCGCGACGAACGGCAGTTCGCCGATGGTCCGGATGTCATCGGTACGCAGGGTCATCACACCGCCTCGATCGTCACGGGTACCCCGTTGAGCACGGCGTTGCCGGACAGCGGATCGAGGAGGAGGTCGTCGGTGAGCCGGTTGACGTTGACCCCACGGGTGCCGGCCGCGACCGACATCTCGACGCCGGGCTGGTCGTGACCCCAGCCGTGCGGGATGCTCACCACTCCGGGGGCGATGTCGTCGGTGACCTCCACGGTCAGGTCGGCCTGGCCGACTCGGGAGGTGACCCGGGCCTTGCCGCCGTCGACCAGCCCGAGCCGGTCGGCGTCACCCCGGTTGACCACGACCGTGCACAGCTCGCGGCCCTTCACGAGTACCGGCACGTTGTGCATCCAGGAGTTGTTGGACCGCAGGTGCCGCCGGCCGATGACGACGAACGTCGAGCTGTCCGGGGCGGGTGCGTCGGCCAGCTTGCGTACCTCCGCGGCGATCGGCTCGGGGCACAGTTCGATCCGCCCGGACGGGGTACGCAGAATCTCCGGTACCCGTGGCGTCAGCGGCCCGAGGTCGATCCCATGTGGACTGTCCTGAAGGTCCCGCAACGAAAGCTGGTACGCGCCGGTCCGCAGCCGGAGGTCGATGATCCGCTCGGCGGCGGTGTCGCCGGTCAGCTCGGCCGGATCGGCGCCGCGCGCCCGCAGCTCGGCGTCCTGGAGCGCGTCGATGTCGGCGCGCCAGCCGAGCCCGGAGACGATCGCGATGAGCCGCATCAGGATCTCGCACTCGTCACGCATGTCGTCGTCGAGCGGGAACAGCGGCGGCGAGAAGTTGGCCACGTTGCGGACGGCGAGGCCGTAGAACGCGAAGTCGTAGTGGGCGCCCCGGCTCGACGGCGGTGGTGGCAGGATCACGTCGGCGTGCCGGGAGGTCTCGTTCACGTACGGGTCGACGCTGACCATGAAGTCCAGCGTCGTCATCGCCCGGCCCAGCCGGTCCGCGTTCGGTACCGACGACGCGGGGTTGCCGGCGACCGTGACCAGCGCGCGGACCTGCCCCTCGCCGGGTGTCTCGATCTCGTCGGCGAGCGTCACCGCCGGCAGCTCGCCGAGCACCTCGGGCAGGCCGCGTACCCGGCTGTGCCAGCGCCCGACGGTGAAGCCGGCACCCGACCCGCGACCCCGCTTGCTGTGCGCGGGCAGGGGGAACATCGCGCCGCCCGGCCGGTCCAGGTTGCCGGTCAGGGTGTTGAGCACGTCGACCAGCCAGCTCGTGACGGTGCCGTACGCGACCGTGGTGGTGCCGATGCGGCCGTAGACAGCGGCGCGCTCGGCGGCGGCCAGCTCATGCGTCAGGTCCCGGATGGTCACCGCGTCGACACCGCAGCGCGGCGCCACCACCTCGGGCGTGTACGGCGCTGTCAATGCCTGGACCTCGGAGACGCCGGTGACGTGCTCGGCGAGGCGGCCGGGCGCGGTCAGGCCGGCGGCGAACAGCTCGTTGACCATGCCGAGGAGGAGGAAGACATCGGTACCGGGCCGGATCGGCACGTACCGGTCAGCCGCCCGCGCGGTACGGCTGCGCCGCGGGTCCACGACCACGAACCGGCCGCCGCGCTGTTGCAGCGCCTTCAGCCGACCCGGCGCGTCCGGGACGGTCCACAGGCTGCCGTTGGACGAGTACGGGTCCGCGCCGAGGATGAGCAGGAAGTCGGTACGGTCGATGTCCGGCACCGGGATCGTCAGCGGGTAGCCGAACAGGTACCCGCACGACACGTGCTTGGGCATCTGGTCCAGGGTCGAGGCGGTGTACACGTTCTTCGAGCCGAGCGTCCGGCGCAGCGGCCCGGCGTACAGGTTGCCGGCGAGCGTGTGCACGTTGGGGTTGCCGAGGTAGAGCGCGACGGCGTCCCGCCCGGACGACTCGATGATCCGGGTCAGCCCGGTGTCGACCGCCTCGAACGCCTCGTCCCAGGTTGCCGGTAGCAGCTTGCCGTCGCGGCGGATCCGGGGTGTCCGCAGCCGGTCCGGGTCTGCGTCCAACTGGCCGAGCGCGGCGCCCTTGGGGCAGATGAAACCGTGGCTGAGCACGTCGTCAGCGTCCCCGCGAACCTTGATGATCTTTCCGGCGGAAACCGTCAGCTCGAGTCCGCAGGTGGCCTCGCACAGCGGGCACGTGGTAAAGGCGGTGTCGACCATGCGCTGTCCTCCCGGACCTATGCAACCGGCCTGGTTTACGCACCGGCAGTGCGGAAACCACAACAGTTACCGGCCAGTTAACCCCGCGCCCCGTGATCGGCACAACTTCCCGGAAGTTGTGGCCTCCGGGGTGCCCCGAGGCCACTGTTTCCGGAAAATTGTGCCGATCAAGCCGATCAAGCCGATGCGTCCAGGGCGTCCAGAGCGCGGGCGAGTTCCAGGCGCGACGAGACGCGCAGCTTGGCGTACACCCGCGACAGGTACACCTCGATGCTTCGCGGGCTGTAGTGCAGCGCGGCGGCGATCTCCCGGTTGCGCATGCCCTGCTGGACCAGCCGGGCGACCCGCTCCTCCGACTCGGTCAGCAGCCCGCCGCCCCGCGACCGCGACCGCGGTACCTTCGCGCCCAGGTCCCGCAGGCGCCGTGCGGCCTGCCGGCGCAGCCCGTGCGCGCCGACCCGGGCGAACGTCCGGTGCGCCTCGACCAGCCCGTCGACCGCGTCCGCAACCAGCTCACCGAGCGCCAACTGGGCCCGCGCCCGCTCGAACACCAGGCCGCCGGCCTCGGCCTCGGTCACGGCTTGGCGCAGCGCCCCGGCGTCCCCGCGGACGACACCGGTGATCCGGTACCGGGTCGTCTTCGACCACGGCGAGTACCGCGGCGCCGACACCTCGACCAGCCGGGCCGCCACACGCTCGGCCGCGTCCGGATCCCGGACCGCCAGTTCCAGTTCGGCGAGCCGGCCCAGCAACAGGCAGTTGTACGGCGACACGAGGTCCACACCGATCGTGTCGACGAGCACCTTCCGCGCGGCATCCAGGTCACCGGCGATCATGTGGTACCCGGCCAGCGCCAACGCGTGCAGGTTGGCCATGTTGGCCATGAGTGGCACCGGCGCCGCGGCGGCCTGTTCGACCAGGCGGGCGGCCAGCACCAGTTCGCCCCGCCAGGCCCGGATCTCCAGCTGGATCGCGGCCAGCGCGGCGGCCAGCGGCACCTGCTGGCGGGCGGTCAGTTCGGCGGCCACGCGCGGCATCGCTTCGAGCGCCGCGTCCCAGCGGCCGCCCAGCCAGTCCAGCGCCACCCGGGTCAGGCCAAGCTCACCCGGGTACGCGTACGGCGCGTCCTCGGCCAACCGCTCGGCGCGCCGCAACCGGGCGGACGCGTCGGTAACCAGCCCGGCGAGGGCACCCATCGTGGCGCCGACGGCGAGCGCCTGGAGCCGCAACGTCGTGGAGGTACCGCTGGCGGCGAGCGCCCGGTCCGCGTACCCGACGGCTTCGCCATGCCGCGCCAGCAGCGAGGCGAGCATGGTGAGCTGCCCGTTGACCACGACCTCCTCGGCCGGACTGACCGGCCGGGTGGCCGACGCGCGCGCCGCCTCGGCTTCCCCTTCGCGCGGTCGCCCGGCGAGTACCAGCAGGTGCGCCCGCTGGGCGTGCAGCGCGGCCGGCGCCGGCCCGGTGCCAATCTCCGCGTCCACCACGTCGATCGCGTCGGCGATCCGGCCCAGCGAGAACAGGCTGCTGGTCAGGGCGGTCACCGTGCGGGCCCGGTCGTCGCCCGCGGGCAGCAGATCCAGCGCCGCCCGGCCCGCCGGCACCGCCGCCGCCGGCCGGGACGCCCGGGCCAGCGCCCGGCAGCGCAGCGAAAGCAGACCGGCGCGCGTCTGCGCCCCGTCCGGCAGCAGCGCCAGCGCCTTCGCGCAGAAACCGGCCGCCGCCTCGGGTGCCCGGGCGAGCGCGAGCCGGGCCGCGTCGGTGAGCACGGCCACCGCGACCTCATCACCGGGTACCGCCGACTCGGACACGTGCCAGGCCAGCTCCAACAGGTCGGCCGGATCCCGCTCGGCCAGCAGCCGCGCCGCGACCGCCCGGTGCAGCCGCCGGCACTCGGCCGGCCCGATGTCGTCGTACTGCGCGTCGGCCACGATGTCGTGCGCGAACCGGTACCGCCCGGCGTCGTGCACCACGACGTTGGCCCGGACCAGGTCGTCGAAGGCGGTGGCTACCGCCACCGGGGACCGGTCGGAGACCTCCGCGACCAGGTCCAGCCGGCCGAGTCGCACCGTCCGCAACACCGCGAGGGTACCCGCGACCGCCCGCGCGTCCGAGGTCAACGGCATGACCCGGCGCAGCACGGTGTCCCGCCGGGTCAGGTGCACCGTCCCCGCCTCGACCATGAGCCGGGCCCGCTCCCCCTCGACGACCACCAGCCGCGACTCGGCGAGCGACCGGGCGACCTCGATGGCGAAGAACGGGTTCCCGTCGGCCCGGTCGTGTACCTCGGCGACCAGGCCGTCGTCGGGTGCACCGCCCAGCAGCGGCGCGATCATCCGGCCCAGCTCGGCCGGGGGTGGCACGCCCAGCCCGACGGGCACCACCTCGACCTCGCCGGCGAGGCGTTCGAGCAGTTCCGCGGCGGCGGCGTTCGGCGTGGGCAGATGCCGCCGGACGGCCGTCACCAGGCCGATCGGCGCCGCGGCGAGCCGGCGCAGCACCACGGCCAGCAGCGCCAGGGAGTCGTCGTCCAGCTCGTGCAGGTCGTCGACGACCAGGCCGAGCGGGTTGGCGGCGGTCAGCGCGGTGAACAGCCGGGTCACCGCCCCGCAGGCGCGGGCAAAGGGCAGGTCGGTCTCGGGTACACCCGAAATGTCCAGTGCGGCGCGCGCCTCCCGGCAGAGACCTTGCGTGAACGTGTTGTCCGGGTTGACGGCGCGCAGCGCCGTGAGCAGCGCGCCGTATGGCACCTGGCGCTCCAACCGGTCCGCCCGCACCGCGACGACCGGCCAGCCCTGCCCGGCGAGCCGCCGGACGGCCTCGGCGAGCAGGCGGGACTTGCCGATGCCGGCGTCGCCCTCCACGACGACCGCGACGAGGCCGGCGGCCGGCGCCCGCGCGACGGAGGTCAGCAGCAGGTCCAGCTCGCCTTCCCGCCCGACGAACGGTGCTCCGGCGATGGCCCACCTCCCGGTTGTGTGGTGAGCAAATGTACCTCCGGCGGTTAGCAGTTAGGGACTCCCAACTAGACCGTTTGTGCAGGCCGGGTGTGCGATCGAGGCATGATCGATGGCACCTGCGAGCCGCGCTTCGCCGGCGTACGCGAAGAGTTCGAGCGCAACTTCGCCGAACGTGGCGAGGTCGGCGCGTCCGTCTGCGTGATCGTGGACGGCGAGACCGTGGTCGACCTGTGGGGTGGATCGGCGGAGCCGGAGACCGGGCGCGCCTGGGCCGGGGACACGATCGGCCACGTCTGGTCGGCGACCAAGGGCGCCACCTCATTGTGCGCGCACATCCTGGCCTCCCGCGGCCAACTGGACGTCAACGCCCCGGTCGTCGAGTACTGGCCGGAGTTCGGCAAGCACGGCAAGGACGTGATCCTGGTCCGGCACCTGCTGGGGCACCAGGCCGGACTGCCGGCGCTGCGCCAGCCGTTGCCGGCGGGCGCGTTCTACGACTGGGACCTGATGGCCGACGCGCTGGCGCACGAGGAGCCGTTCTGGCAGCCCGGCGCCCGCCACGGGTACCACGCGCTGACCTACGGTTTCCTGGTCGGCGAGCTGGTCCGGCGGATCAGCGGGCGGTCACTCGGCACGTTCTTCCGCGACGAGGTGGCCGGCCCGTTGGGGCTGGACTTCTGGCTCGGCCTGCCGGCTGAGTTCGAGTCGCGGGTGGCGCCGACCATCCCGGCGCCGCCGCCCGGCCCGGGCGACCCGATGCCGAGCCTGTACGTGGCCGCGTTCACCGACCCGACGTCGCTCCAGGGCCTCATGCTCGCCAACAGCGGCGGGTACATGGTCGTACCAGGTGAATCGGACAGCCGGGCCGCGCACGCCGCGGTGATGGGCGCGGTCGGTGGCATCACCAACGCGCGCGGGCTGGCCGGCATGTACCGTCCGCTCGCGCTCGGCGGCGGCGACCTGGTCAGCACCGGGCAACTCCGGCTCATGAGCGCCATCGTGTCGGCGACGTCGGTCGACGCGGTCCTCCTGGTGCCGTCGCGCTGGTCGCTCGGATACGCGAAGACCATCGACAACCGGTACCTGCCGCCCGCCGACCAGGAGGGCATGTTCCTGTCCGAGGAGGCGTTCGGGCACCCCGGCATGGGCGGCTCGCTCGGCTTCGCGGATCCCCGGGCGCGGCTGTCGTTCGGGTACACGATGAACCGGCAGGGCACCGGGCTGGCCATCAACGAACGCGGCCAGTCCCTGGTCGACGCCGTGTACCGGACGCTCGGCTACGACCGGGTCGGTGACGGCGGCCCCTGGTACGCACCCTGATTGATTGGCACAACTTCCCGGAAACTGTGGCCTCAGACCCCCGCTGAGGCCACAGTTTCCGGGAAGTTGTGCCGAGCAAGGCCGGCCAGTACGAAGTCGGCCACCTCGTCGCCGAGTTGGCGCGGCGACTTCGGGCCGTCCGGCTGGTACCACTGCGACAACTGGTTGATCAGCCCGAACACGATCAGCGTCACCGTGTCCGCGGAGGCGACCGAGGCGAACGCGCCCGACTTCTGCCCCTCGACGATCAGGTCCCGCAACGACTCGTGGTACCGGCGGCGCTGGGCCCGCAGCGCCGCCATCGGCTCGTCCGCCAGCTTGTGCATCTCCTGGGCGAACACCGCCGCCGACGCGAGCCGGGCCGTCGTCGTCTCGACCAGGTTGACGATGATCGCCCGTACCATCTCGGCCGGCGCCTGCCCGCCCGCCAGGATCCGCTCCAGATCCGCCAACTGCTGGCTGATCAGCTCGTGGTAGATCGCGTACAGCAGGTCGTCTTTGGATTTGAAGTAGTGGTACATCGCGCCCTTGGTGACCTCGGCGCGCTCGACGATCTCCTGCACCGAGGTGCCGTCGAAGCCCTTCTCCGCGAACAGCCGCACGGCCGCGTCCAGCAGCCTGGCCTGAACGCCCCTGGTCAGCGCCACCGGGACAGCTCCCGGCGGGCCACCGACCGCCGGTGCACCTCGTCCGGGCCGTCGGCGATCTGCAACGTGCGGGCGTGCGCGTACAGGCTCGCCAGTGGCGTGTCCTGGCTGACGCCGGCGCCCCCGTACGCCTGGATCGCCCTGTCGATGACCCACACCGCCACCTGCGGCGCGACCACCTTGATCGCCGCGATCTCCATCGCCGCGCCCTTGTTGCCGACGGTGTCCATCAGCCACGCCGTCTTGAGCGTCAGCAGGCGCGCCTGCTCGATCCGGATCCGCGCCTCCGCGATCCATTCCTGCACGACGCCGTGGTCGGAGATGGGGGCGCCGAAGGTCGAGCGCGACAGCACCCGCTGGCACATCAGGTCCAGCGCGCGTTCGGCCATGCCGATCAACCGCATGCAGTGGTGGATCCGGCCCGGACCGAGCCGCGCCTGGGCGAGCGCGAAGCCTTCGTTCTCGCCGCCGAGCATGTTGCCGGCCGGCACGCGCACGTCATCGAACAGGATTTCCGCATGCCCGCCGTGCGAGTTGTCGGAGTACCCGAACACCGTCGTCGGCCGCACGACCGTGACGCCGGGCGTGTCCATCGGCACCAGAATCATGCTGTGGCGGCGGTGTTTCGGTCCGTCCGGGTCGCTCACACCCATCACGATGGACACCTTGCAGCGCGGGTTCATCGCGCCCGACGACCACCACTTGCGACCATTGACCACATAGGACTCACCGGCCCGGGTGATCCGGGTGGCGATGTTGGTCGCGTCGGAGCTGGCGACCTCCGGCTCGGTCATCGAGAAGCACGACCGGATCTCGCCGTCGAGCAGCGGTCGCAGCCAGGTCTCCTGCTGCGCGGGTGTGCCGAACATGGCCAGCAGCTCCATGTTCCCGGTGTCCGGCGCCGCGCAGTTCATCGCCTCCGGAGCCAGGTACGGGCTGCGGCCGGTCAGCTCCGCGATCGGTGCGTACTCCAGGTTGGACAGTCCGGCACCGAACTCGGCGTGCGGCAGGAACAGGTTCCACAGGCCGCGCTTGCGCGCCTCCTGCTTCAGCTCCTCGATGACCGGCGGCGAGTCCCACTCGTCGGGGCGCCCGGCGAGCTGCGCGGCGAAGGTCTCCTCCGCCGGGTACACGCAGTCCCGCATGAATTCCTCGGCCCGCTGCTGGAACTCGATCGCCCGCTCGCTGAACGCGAAGTCCATTGTGTCTACTCCAGTCCTAGAACGGCCGCGGCCCGCGCGATGAGCACCGGCACCGATGGCCCGAACGCCTCGAACCCCTCGCCGACGGTCTTGCCCTGCAGGTAGCGGGCATGGATGCCCTCGCCGATGATGGCGAGCTTGTAGTTGCCGAGCGCCACATACCAATCCAGATGCGCGACGTCGAGACCGGTCGCCGCCGCGTAGCGCGCGGCAAGCTCGGCGCCGGTCGGAAACCCATCGGGTACGGGCGGAGTGATCGCCAGTTGCGCCAGATCCGTGTACACGACGAGCAGTCCCACGTCGGCCAGCGGATCGCCGATCGTGGCCATTTCCCAGTCCATGACGGCGAGAATGTTCCTGAGCCCCCGGTCGAACATCACGTTGTCGAGCCGGTAGTCGCCGTGCACGATGCCGGCGCGGGTGGACTGCGGAATCTCCTTGGCCAGGTGCGCCGCCACCTCGTCGAGCAGCGGCAGCTCGCGGGTCTGCGAGCGCTCCCACTGCTGGTGCCAGCGGCGAACCTGCCGCTCCAGATAGCCCTCGGGTCGCCCGAAGTCGCCGAGGCCCACCGCCTGATGGTCGACGGCGTGCAGCCGGACCAGGAGGTCGACGAGCGTTTCACCGCAGCGCCGGGCGGTCGCGGGATCGGGCCGGTCGGCCGCCGCCCCGCGCAGCACGACGCCGTCGACGTACCCCATCACGTAGAACGAGGCGCCGATGACATCCGGATCGGTACACAGCAGCAGTGGCTTCGGCACCGGGAAGCCGATCGCCGACAGCGCGCTGATCACCCGGTACTCCCGGGTCATGTCGTGGGCGGAGGGCAGCACATGCCCGAGCGGCGGGCGCCGGACGACCACCGAACCGGAGTCTCCGGCGACCCGGTAGGTGAGGTTCGAGCGCCCGCCGCTGATCACCGTGGCGGTGAGCTGGCCGGTCAACGCGTTGCCGGACGCCTCGGCGAGATAGGGCTGTGCCCGCTCGAGATCCAGGCCCGGAGGGTGCACCTGTTCCTCCAATACATACCGACCAGTCGGTATGTGAGCCTAACCGGGGTCCCCGTCCTGGCACAACTTCCCGGAAGTAGTGGCCTCCGACACCCTCTGAGGGCACTACTTCCCGGAAGTTGTGCCGATCAAGCGGGGTGAGCCAGCTGACACGTGCGGGTCGGCGCTACGGCGTGTAGCCAGCCGTACACCTCGTCCCAGACGATCGCGGTCTCGCAGCGACACCGCCGCTCCGAGTCGATTCGCGGGGTCACCGATTCGATGACCGCTCGCGACACAGGCATCGCACGCATGGGCCGGCCCTCCTCGCCACATCGTTGTGGTTACGGAGAGTGTCTAACGGCCGAATGAGTCAGGAATGTGTCGCGGCCGCTTCGAGACCGTCAAGAAGATCTTGTACCCGATCGGTGGACACGCCGTGCAGGGCGGAGCCCATCCCGACCGCGACCGCCCCGGCCCTGATCCAGTCCCGCGCGTCGGCCAGGTCGATCCCGCCGGTCGGTACCAGCGGAAGATCCGGCAGCGCCGCGAGTACGTCCCGGATCGCCGCCGGGCTCCACCTCGTCGCCGGGAACACCTTGACCAGATCGGCGCCGACCCGGATCGCGCTGACCATCTCGGTCGGGGTGAACGCCGCCGGTATGGTCACCAGGCCGCGCCGCCGGGCCGCGGCGACCACCTCGAAGTCGAGGATCGGCGAGACCAGGAAACCGGCCCCGGCGTCGGCGACCTGCTCCACCTCGTCCACGGTCAGCACGGTTCCCGCGCCGATCGCCGGGGTGTCCCGGGCCAGTTTCGCGATGACGTCGACCGCGCGCGGCGTCGTGAGCGACACCTCGACGATGCTGAGGCCGGCGTTGAGGAGAGCGCGGGCGTCGTCGTACGCGTCCTTGGCCCGGTCGCGGCGGATGATGCCGACCACCCGCTCGCGTCGCACCAGGGCCAGCACGTCATCGCGTGACATCGGCGCCTCCTTCCAGGTACGCGTCCCGCTCCGCCGCCGTGGGCAGCCCGTCGAGGTCGCCCGGCGCGGCTACGCACAGCGCCGCGACGGCCGCCGCCTCGCGCAGTGCCCGGTCGACCGGCACCTCACGCAGCAGCGCCGACAGTAACCCGGCGGCGAAGGCGTCGCCGGCCCCGACCGGGTCGACCGCGCGTACCGGAAATGCCGGCACCTCGAAGCGCGAGTCGCCGTCGGTGGCCCAGGCCCCATGGACGCCGCGCTTGACGACGACCAGCCGCGCGCCGCGCTCGACCAGCCGGTCCCCGGCCTCCGCGACGTCCCCGGCGTCCACCAGCAGGAGCGCCTCGTCCTCGCCCGCGACCACCACATCGGCGTACCCGATGAGCGGGCGCAGTACCTTCGCCGCCTCCTCCGGCGGGCAGAGCCGGCGGCGGATGTTCGGGTCGAAGCAGACGGATACACCGGCGGCGCGGGCGGCCTCCACGGCGGCCGTCGTCGCCGCGGCCGCGGTCGGCGACAGCACCGGGGTCACCCCGCTGACATGCAACCAGCCGGCGGCCGCGACATAGAACCTGTCCACATCAGACGGTTGCAGCCGGCTGCCGGCGGAACCGCGGCGGTAGTACGCGACCTCGGTCGGCCGGTCGGCGGAGCAGTCCCGGGCGAGGAGGCCGGTCGGCGCGGTGTCGTCCACGACGGCGCGCGACACGTCGATCCCTTCGGCGCGCAGGGTGGCGAGGACCGCGTCGCCGAACGCGTCGGCGCCGACCCGGCCGAACCACCCGACCCGGTGGCCGAGCCGGGCCAGCCCGACCGCGACGTTGCTTTCCGCGCCGGCCACCTGGCGGCGGAACGTGGTGGCCCGGCGCAGCGGTACCCCCGGCTCGGCCAGCAGCAGCGCCATCGCCTCGCCAAAGGTCACCACGTCAAGGTTCACGGGGCCCATCGAACCCGGTCGCCATGATCGGCACAACTTCCCGGAAGTAGTGGCCTCGGGCGGGTGCTGAGGGAACAACTTGCCGGAAGTTGTGCCGATCTTGGGGCGCGAGCATACCGGCGCCAATTCCCCGACGCGGGACTTTGGGGGAAAAGGCCATCTCGGAGCCCGATTCGGGTTAGCTACCGGAAGTACACATTCCGGACTGTCGTACCAAGACGGGGGAAGTCACACGATGAAGCGTTGGATCAAGAAGTCACTGCCGGTCGGCGTGCTCGCGGCCGGCTTCCTGCTTGCCACGGGTACCGCCGCGCAGGCCCACAACGGCGGTGGCGCGAGTGCCGCCGGAGCCGCCGGTAGCTCCGGCATCGCCAGCGGCAACTCGGTCGGTGTCGCTCTGATGGCACCGGTCAACCTCAGCGGCAACGCGATCGCGATCGGCGGCGGAGCCAGCGCGGCGGGCACCACCTGGAGCAAGCCGGTCAACAGCGCGGGCGTACACGGCCTGGCCTTCGGTCACGGCGGTCTGCTCGGCGGCGTGTTCTCCAGCGGCGGTGGGGTGTTCGCCACCGGCGGCGGCTCGGGTGGCATCCTCTCCGGCAACCAGGTCGGCATCGGCGTCGCCATCCCGATCAACGTCTGCGGCAACGCCATCGGCATCCTCAGCGACGCCTCGGCGAGCTGCGGGTCGGGCGGTGGCGGCGGTGCGGGCACCGGGACAGGGACCGGAACCAGCACCGGCCACCACCATCACCACCACCACGGCGGCAACAGCGGCGGCGGAAGCAGCAGCGGGTACTAGAACCGCTGCCTCCCAAGCAGACCGGTGACGATCGATCGTCGCCGGTCTGCTTAACTTCTGGTCTGTCCTGATTGATTCACCCAGACGGGAGCCAATCGTGCAGCACCAGGAGATCGGCGCCTGGCTCGACGACCTCGCTTCGTCGGCACCGGCGCCGGGCGGGGGCGCGGTGGCGGCCCTGCACGTGGCCACGGCGGCTGGCCTGGTGGAGATGGTGACCAACCTGACCATCGGCAACCCGAGGTACACCGAGCACGAGCCGACCATGATCGACGCTCGGGACCGGGCCGGCGAGCACCGGCGGGCCGCCCTGCAACTCGCCGACGACGACGCGCGCGCCTTCACCCGGGTGACCGACGCGTACAAGCTGCCCAAGGGCACCGACGAGGAGAAGGCCGCGCGCACCGCCGCGATCCAGCGGGCCCTGGTGGGCGCCGCCGAGGTGCCGGTGCGCACCGGCGCGGCCGCGAGCGCGGTCCTCGACCTGGCCGAGCTGATCCTGCCCGGCGCCAACGTCAACGTGCTCTCCGACGTGGCGGTCGCCGCCTCCTCGGCGCGCGCCGGGCTGGAAGCCGCGATCATCAACATCGAGATAAACCGGGGCGCGATCAAGGACGAGGCCGAGCGGGTACGCCTGGGCGATGCGATCGCCGGCCTCGACCGCGACCTCGACCGCGCCGCCGCGGTGGTGGCGACCGTGCGGAAGGGGCTCGCCCGGTGACGCTCATCGACGGGCGCGCGATCGCGAAGGCGATCCTCGACACGGTGGCCACTGACGTGGCGGCCCTGCGCGCCGCCGGCACCACGCCGACGCTCGCGATCGTCGTGCCGACCGACGACCAGGCAACCGCCTGGTACGTGCGGTCCATCGCGCGCACCGCCGCGAAGGCCGAGATCGAAGTGCGCCGGATCGACCGGTACGACGCGACCGAGGAGGAGCTGGCCGCCCTGCTCGACGAGCTTTCGGCCGACCCGGGCGTCCACGGCGTGATCTGCCAGACCCCGCTGCCGAAGGGCGTCACGCTCGACCAGGTGGGTCAGCACATCGCGGTCACCAAGGACGTCGACGGCGCCAACCCGGAGAGTCTCGGCCGGCTGGCCGCCGGCCTGCCCGCGTTCGCGCCCGCCACCGCCCAGGCCGTGGTGGAGATCCTGAAGCGCGAAGGCACCCCGCTGGTGGGCGCGGACGTGACCATGGTCGGCCGCAGCAACGTGGTCGGCAAGCCGGCCGCCCTGCTCCTGCTGGCCGAGCACGCCACGGTCACGATCTGCCACTCGCGGACCCGGGACCTGCCAGGGCACACCCGGCAGGCCGACATTCTGGTCGCCGCGATCGGCCGGGCGCAGATGCTCGGCGCCGAGCACGTCAAACCGGGCGCGGTCGTCATCGACGTGGGCACCAACCCGACCGAGGACGGCCAGCTCGTCGGCGACGTCGACACCGCGGTGGTCGAGCCGATCGCCGCGGCCATCACGCCGGTGCCGGGCGGGGTCGGCCCGGTCACCACCGCACTTCTGCTGGCCAACACGGTGACCGCCACGAAGCTCACCTGATCGGCTTGATCGGCACAACTTCCCGGAAACAGTGGCCTCCGGCACCCGCTGAGGCCACAACTTCCGGGAAGTTGTGCCGATCGGGCTACTTCAGCAGGGCGAACAAATTTGAACCGGACATCGACGGCTTCCGTGTCCCGGGTGCACGGCTGGGCGGACAGGTCCGCCCACACCCCGGAGGTTCCACGATGATCCGCACCCGTACCGCCCTGCACCTCGCAACATCCGCGCTCGGCATCACGCTGTTGTCCGCCTGCGGCTCCGGGCAGCCCCAGGCAGGAGCGGCCAATCCACCGGCCACCGGACCGGACGCACCGATCCGGCTCGCCACCAAGAAGATCGACAAACTCGGCAGCGTTGTCACCGACAGCAAGGGCATGACGCTGTACCGCTTCGACCACGACACGGCACTTCCGTCCACGTCCAATTGCGACGGCCCGTGTACGAATCTGTGGCCGCCGGTAACCACCACCGCCAAGACCGTGGTGCTGGCCGGCATCGACAGGCACCTGATCGGCACCGTCGCCCGCAAGGACGGCAGCGTCCAGCTGACGCTCGCCGGCTGGCCGCTGTACCGGTACGCCAAGGACGCGCCCGGCAAGGCCAAGGGACAGGGCGTCTCCGACGCCTGGTTCGCCTCGACGCCGGCCGGTAAGAAGGCCGCGGCCAGGGCCGACGACGCCGGTACCGACGTTGGCTACGGCTACTGATCTGTTCACGTACCGGGGGCTCGTGGGGCGCGCCCCCGGTACGCAATCGGCGTTGGAGGTCGACCGCACAATGAACGCTTCCGTCATGGCAACCGGGTTTGGCTGGGTGGCGCGTGGGGACCGCGCCCTCTCGGCCACGTCACCCCCCGCCCGTTCCGCCGGTCCGGCTGGTCTAATACCCGGGACCACATCGGACGAGCGTGGGAGGGCGCGGGTGAGCATCGTCGGCCGCTGGTCACGAGGAAGCTCGACGGCAAGTGACGAAGCGCTGATCCGGTCGCTGTACGAGGAGCACGGGCGCAGCCTGCTGGCGTACGCCACCCGGCTCACCGGGGATCGGGCGGCGGCCGAGGACGTGGTGCAGGAGACCCTGCTGCGGGCATGGAAACACGCCGAAGCCATGGTCAACCAGCGCGGCTCGGTCCGCGGCTGGCTGCTCACGGTCGCCCGCAACATCATCACCGACCGGGCGCGCGCCAGGGCGTCCCGGCCGACCGAGGTGGCCGAGACCCCCGGAACCGGGCCGGTGGCCGGCGACCACGCCGACATTGTCGTCAACTCGATGGTCGTTCTGGATGCCCTGGACCGGCTGTCGACCGAGCATCGCGAGGTACTCGTGGAGCTCTACTACCGCGGCCGGACGGTGTCCGAAGCCGCTCAGGTGCTCGGTGTCCCGCCGGGTACCGTCAAATCACGGTCCTATTACGCGTTGCGGGCCATGCGGTCCGTGATCAGCGGTGGGACGGAGGGTCCCCGATGAGTGAACAGGTTCATGATCGCGAGCTGCTCGGCGCGTACGTTCTGGGCGTGCTCGACCCGGACGAGATCCGCGCGGTCGACGAGCACGTCAGCACGTGCGACGACTGCCGCCAGGACCTGGCCGACCTGCGGGAGATGAAGGACTCGCTCGGCGAGGTGCCCCCGGAGGCGTTCCTGGACGGCCCGCCCGAGGGCGGTGACCTGCTGCTCCAACGCACGCTGCGGGAGGTCCGCAAAGACAAGGTACGCCGGAGCCGCCAACGGTTATTGCTGGCGGCGGCCGGGATCGTGGCGCTCGCCGCGGTCGCGGGCGGGGCGGGTGTGCTCGCCGGTCGGGGCCAGACGCCACCCCCTCAAGTGCTGCCGACCGCGCCGCAGTCGAGCCCGACGGCGACCGTCCCGGGCGTGCGTACCGTCTCGGCCACCGACCCGGCGACCGGCGCGAAGATCACCGCGACCGTGACACCGGCGGCGGGCTGGGTACGCGTCCACGCTGACGTCGGCGGTATCCCGGCCGGTAAGCGGTGCCAGCTCGTGGTCGTGCCGAAGTCGGGTACGCCGGTGGTAGCGGGTAGCTGGCTGGTCTCGCCGAAGGGTGCGCAGGACGGCACGTCGCTGGACGGATCGGCGCTGGTCGCGGTGGCCGACGTCGCCGCGGTCGAGGTCGTCACGTTCGACAACGAGAAGCTCGTCTCGGCTCGGATCTAGACCAAGATCGGCACAATATCCCGGACGTTGTGGCCTCAGACCTGCCCTGAGGCCACAATTTCCGGCAAGTTGTGCTGATCAAGGCGAGGATTGCGGGCGATGAGCCTGCACGAGGTATACGTCCTGTTGCTCGCCGGTTCCGTGGTCCTGTTGGTGAGCGTCGCCGCCGCCCGGGTCGCCGACCGGGTCGGGCTGCCGGTGCTCCTCGCGTTCCTCGGGGTCGGGCTGCTCCTCGGCGAGGACGTGCTCGGCCTGCGCTTCGACAACGCCGCCGTGGCCCAGGCGCTCGGTACGGCGGCGCTGGCCGTGATCCTGGTCGAGGGCGGTCTGACCACCCAGCTGTCGGTGGTCCGGCCGGTACTCCTGCCCGCCGCGGTCCTGGCCACGGTCGGTGTCCTGATCAGCGTGGCGGTCATCGCCGCCACCGCGCACTTCCTGCTGTCCGAGTCGTGGCAACTGTCCCTGCTGCTCGGCGCCATCGTGTCGTCCACCGACGCGGCGGCGGTCTTTTCGGTACTGCGGTCGCTGCCCCTGCCCCGCCGGCTGACCGGTCTGCTGGAGGCGGAGTCCGGCTTCAACGACGCGCCGACGGTGATCCTGGCCGTGGCGTTCAGCGCCGCCACCCTGCACACCGGCAACGTCCTGCCGCTGCTCGGCCAGCTCGGGTACGAACTGGCCGCCGGTACGGCGATCGGGCTGGCCGCCGGTTTCGCCGGTACCTGGTTGCTGCGCCGGTTGTCCATGCCCTCGTCAGGCCTGCACGCGATCGCCGTGGTGGCCTGTGGCGTGGTCGGGTTCGCCGCGGCCGGGGTGGTCCACGCGAGCGGGTTCCTCGCCGCGTACCTCGCCGCGCTCATCCTGGGCAACGCCGGGCTGCCGCACCGCCGCGCGACCCGGTCGGTCGCCGAGGGGCTCGGCTGGATCGCCCAGATCAGCCTGTTCGTGATGCTCGGCCTGCTGGCCAGCCCGCACGAGCTGCCGGCGAGCGTCCTGCCCGCACTCGCGGTCGGCGCGATCCTGCTGCTGGTGGCCCGGCCGCTGTCGGTCGCGGCGACGCTCAGCCCGTTCCTGGTACCGCTGCGGGAGCAGGCGTTCCTGTCGTGGGCCGGCTTGCGCGGCGCGGTGCCGATCGTCCTCGCCACGATCCCGATCGTGTCCGGGGTACCCGGCAGCCACCAGCTACTCAACCTGGTCTTCGTGCTGGTCGTGGTGTTCACCCTGCTCCAGGCGCCGACCCTGCCGCCGCTGGCCCGCTGGCTCGGCCTGGTCACCGTGTACTCCGGCCGGGAGCTCCAGGTCGAGATCGCGCCGCTGGACACGATGGCCGCCGACCTGATCGAGCTCACCATCGAACCCGGCTCGCACCTGCACGGCGTCGAGATCTTCGAGCTGCGCCTGCCGCCGCCCTGCGCGGTCACCATGGTCGTACGCGACGGCGAGGCGTTCGTACCCGAGTTGACCACCCGGCTGCGCACCGGCGACCAGCTTCTCGTGGTCGCGACCACGGCGCTGCGGGAGAAGGCGGAGCGCCGGCTGCGCGCGGTGGCGCGGTCCGGTCGGCTCGCCGCCTGGCTCGGCGAGACCGGCGCGCCCGAGGGCGCCCGCCCCCGAAAAGATCGTTGACCGTCACAACTTCCCGGAAATAGTGGCCTCGGGAGGCCCCTGAGGCCACTATTTCCGGGAAATTGTGACGACCATGGACCGACTCAGCCGTACCGAGACTCCCGGTGAGGCGTGCAGCAACGGCGGCCCGTTCGGGCTGGGCAGTCCCGCAGCCTCGATCACGTCCTGCCGGAGGTGCCCGAGCCGCGCCCGGTGCAGCGGCCACGGCTCGTGCGCGGCGTCCACCGCGACCAGCCGGCCGGCGAACACGCTGTACAGCCGGAAACGCGCGGTCAGGAAATAGTCCACCTCGCCGAGGTCCCCCTCGGCGATCGGCTCGCCCACCTCGATGTCGGCGTCGCAGGACGCCCCGGAGGGCCCCGGCCAGCGCCGCCGGGACCGGTACTCGATCATGTCCCCGGACCGGCGCACGGACATGGCCGCCCACCGGTAGGGCAGGCCGAACCCGGACCGGCCGGCGACTACGGCGGGTAGCCGGGTCGCGTCGAGCGAGAAGAACCAGATTCCGCTGCGCCCGTCCGGCCCGCGCACGTACGTGCGCACGTTCGTCTCCGGAAACCGGGACAGCCACGGCAGCGCCGGCACGCCGGGTGCGCGTACCCGGTCCATCAGGAACGGCACCAGGCTCACCCATGCCTCGCCCTGGCAGGTCTCGACCTCGACGCCCGGCGGGAGCAGCCGCTGGATCGCGTCCACCGGGTACCGCCAGTGCAGGAACGTGAGCACCCGCCAGTCCTGGTACATGACCGGACGCGCGATGATCGGGGCGGGTGGTGCGAGCACGGGACCGAGGATAGGCAGTACGCGCTACCCGCCGCGGCGACGGCTATGCACGCAATCCGCCGATGACGGTTACCCGGCCCGGCATCGGGGTAGGCAGCCATGCCAGGATCCGCAGCCTCGAAGCGGGAAGCGGCAAGAAGGAGAGACCGTGTTTTCGGGATCATTCTGGACAGGAAAGCATCGATCCGGGCCGGCCGAGCCGGATCTGTCGTGCCGCGTCATCCGGCAGTTCCCGGTCGCGCTGGTACGGGTGGCCGGGATGCTGAGCGTGGACACCGCTCCCGCGGTCCGCTCCACGCTGCTGCGATGCCTGTCCAACCAGCCAGAGTTGATCGTGGTTGACGTGTCGACGATGGAGATCGACGACGACACCGTACTCAGCGTGCTGCCGTCCATGGCGAGGCACGCCGCCGCCTGGCCCGGCGCCGCACTGGTGCTCGGCGGCCCGGATCCGTCGCTCGCGGCCGCCCTCGATCGGATGGCCGTACGCCGGTCGGTGCCGGTGTACCCCACCGTGGAGCAGGCGCTGGCCAGCCGGGCCGACCGGGTGCCCCGGCGGCGGGCGCGGCAGATGCTGATGCCGGTGCCCCGGTCGCTGGTGAAAGCACGCTCGCTGGTCAAGCGCGCGTGCGCCGGTTGGAACGTGGCCACCGCGTCCGACCGCGCCCAGATCGTCACCACCGAACTGGTCGCCAACGCGGTCCGGCACGCCGGCACCCGGATGGAGCTGACCGTCTCGCTGCGCCAGCGAAGTCTGCACCTTTCCGTACAGGACGAGAGCCGGCGCCTACCACGACTGTGCGGCCCCGAGGGTGAACTGGAAACCGGCGGGCGCGGCCTGCGGGTCGTCGACGCCCTGACCTCCGGTTGGGGCAGTACCCCGACCGAAAACGGCAAGGTGGTGTGGGCGACCCTCCGGTTGGCGCGCGCCGACCTGTCCTGACCTTCCGAACACCGCGAACATGGTTGGCAAACTTATGTTTCAGCGGCCAATGGGATGGAAAGGAACGTGGGACTCCGCGACGATAGGGGCCGCTGATGGCCGAAACCGCACATGTTGAAGTCTGGCGATTCGAATCCGTACACCTGGTCAAAATCAACGGTGTACTGGACTTCGCCGCCTCGGTGCGACTACGGCTCGTTCTGTTCGAACAGCTTGACGCCGGCGCCAGCCAGGTGGTCGTCGACCTGGCCGGGGTACGGCTGATCGACGCCAGCGCCGTCGGCGTGATGCTGCGGGTGCGGGATCAGCTACGCGATCGGGGCGGCAATTTACGGGTACAGGGGGCGCAGGGTCTCGCACTCGAGGTCCTGGAGATAACCGGATCGGCGAAGACGCTGTCCGCGTACGACCCGCTGCTGGAACTGCCGCTGGAAGCCGAGCGTGCCGACGACGTCGAGCATCTGGGCACCGACCGGCACCAGTGGCAGGGGCTGTGGGGCGACGAGATCAACACTCTGCTGTGGACGATCAGCCAGTTGCCGACCAGCGATCCGCACCGGCGTCACCTCCGCCAGCGCGTGGTCGAGGCGTGCCTGCCGTACGCCGAACGGCTGGCCCGCCGGTTCCACGGGCTCGGTGAATCCGCCGCCGACCTCAACCAGGTGGCCGCGGTGGGTCTGCTGAAGGCGGTGGACCGGTTCGACCCGGCACACACCACCGACTTCGCCAGTTACGCCACCCCGACGATCGTGGGCGAGCTGAAACGACACTTCCGCGACCGGGGCTGGAGTGTACGGGTACCGCGCCGGCTCCAGGAGCTGCGCTTGGAGATCAACCAGGCTCGGGAGTCGCTGACCCAGCGCCTCGGTCGCTCCCCCACGGTCCGCGACGTCGCCGACCACCTCGACATCGAGGAGGAGCCGGTGGTGGAGGCGATGGTCGCGGCGAGCGGGTACCGGGCGAGTTCCCTGTACGCGCCGACGCATCCGGGCGAAGACGCGATGACGCCGGCGGACTGGCTGGGCGCCGACGACGACGGGCTGGACGCGGTCGAGTTCCGGGAGGCGCTGCACCCGCTGCTGGCCAAGCTGCCGCACCGCGAACAGAAGATTCTCAGCCTGCGCTTCTACGGCAACATGACCCAGGCCGAGATCGCGCGGGATCTGGGCATCTCGCAGATGCACGTGTCCCGCCTGCTCAGCCGTACCCTCGACCGCCTCCGCGAGGACCTGCTCCGCCAGGACTGACCGCATGATCGGCACAACTTCCCGGAAGTTGTTGCCTCAGTACGGTGCCATGGCCACTACTTCCGGAAAGTTGTGCCACTAGCCCTTTGTAGCGCCGCCGGTGAGGCCCTTGACGAAGTGCTTCTGGAGCGCCAGGTAGAAGATCAACACCGGCAGGGTGGCGAGGAACATCAGCGCGAACACGCTGCCCAGGTCGACCTGGTACTGCCCGATCGACCGGTAGAGCCCGGTGGTGACCGTCGTGCCCTGGCTAGGCCCGAGGATGATCAGCGGGTCGATGAAGTCGTTCCAGATCCAGACGCTCAGGAAGATCAGTACGCTCGCCGTCGCGGGGCGTAGCAGCGGGAACACGATCCGCCAGAACACCTGCATCCGGCTGGCGCCGTCGATGACCGCCGCCTCTTCCAACTCGACGGGTACCGAACGGATGAAGCCGGTGAACACGAACACGCCGAACGGCACGTAGTACCCGACGTTGAACAGCACCAGCCCCTGCAGTGTCGTGATCAGGTGGGTGATCCGCATGATGTCGGCGATCGGCATGAGGATCACCTGCGGCGGGATCATCAGGCCGCACAGCAGGACCAGCGTCAGCACCCGCGCCCAGCGGCTGCGGTTACGCGCCAGGTAGTGCCCGAGCAGGGCGGCGAGCACCGTCAGGACAAGCACGGACAGTACCGTCACGATCACGCTGTTGGTGAGGCTGACCACGAACAGGTTGTCCGACCGGGTCAGCACCGCCTTGAGGTTGTGCAGCGTGGGCGGGATCGGCAGGGCCGCCGGCTCCTTGGCGATCAGGTCGCCGCGCTTGATGACGTTGACGCAGACCAGGTACAGCGGGACGAAGAATAGCGCGCTCGACAGGATGGCCACGATCGGCCTGACCCAGGGCGCGGCGGACCTGTTCATGATCGGCACAACTTCCCGGAAGTAGTGGCCATGGGACGGTGCTGAGGCAACAACTTCCGGGAAGTTGTGCCGATCAAGCGCGCCAGCGCGCCGATCATAGGTCCACCTCCCGCTTTTGCAGGACCTTGAGGACGACGGCGGTCGCCGCGGCCACGATGATCAACATAACCACCGCGATCGCCGACGCGTACCCCTGGTGGTTGGCGTCGAAGCCGGTCTGCAACACCAGGAACGCGACGGTCGCGGTGGTACCCGAGCCCGGGCCGCCGTTTGTGATCACCTTGACGTGGTCGTACACCTTGAACGCGGAGATCAGGAGCACCACCGTGTTGATGGTCAACGCCGGCGCGAGCAGCGGCCAGGTGACCGCGCGGAACCGGCGCACCGGCCCGGCGCCGTCGATCGCGGCCGCCTCCTGCAACTCGACCGGCACCCCTTGCAGGCCGGCGAGGTACACGACCACGCAGAATCCGAGCATCTGCCAGCAGATGATCGAGGACAGCGAATACAGCGCGTACGACGGGTCGGACAGCCAGCCCGGCGGGTGGTCCACGCCGATCGCGTGCAGCGCCTGGTTGAGCGGGCCGTCCTGGTCGAGCAGCCGGGTCCAGATGATGCTGACCACGACCGAACTGAGGATCACCGGCGTGAAGAACACGCTGCGCAGCGCGTTGTACAGCCAGCCGCGCTTGTCGAGCAGCACCGCGATGGCGAGGCCGAGCACGTTGGGCACGATCACCACGATCACGGTCATGATCGTGGTGACCTTGAGCGAGGTCAGGAACTCGTCGTCGGAGAACAGCAGCCGGTAGTTGTTCAGCCCCACGTACCTCGTCGGCGGGTTGAACGGGTTGTAGTTGGTCAGGCTGTACCCGATGCTGATCACGATCGGGGCCAGGACGAAACAGACGTACACCAGGACGCCCGGCGCGCCGAACGACACGAAATGCCAGATCCGGGGCAGCACCGGTTTCCGGCGCCGCCGGACCGGGGCGGGACGCTGACCACGAGGAGACTGCGTCGGTGGAGGGGCCACGTCCGCGACCATTGTTCTCCTTAGCGCGATCTTGGTGGCAAGTTGCCGCCAGAGCAGCAACTTGCCACCAAGATCTTGAACAGATCAGCTGGACTTCTGCCAGTCGGTGTCGAGGGACTCGGCCACCTGCTGCGGGGTCTTGTTACCGGAGATCAGGTCCTGGGCGGCGGCCCAGATCTTGTCGCTCATGCCGGGAATCGGGCCCGGGTCGCCGGTCTCCCAGTTGAACGCGTGCCGCACCGCGCCCGCCGAGTAGCCCTGCTGGTACAGGTCGTAGCCCGCCTTGTAGACCGGGCCGGCGTCGGCCGGCGGCGAGTACCCCTTGATCGCGGGGATCAGGCCGTCGGACTTGACCGACGCGTCCAGGTTGGCCTTGTCGAGCTGGAAGGCCAGCGCGAACTCCTTCGCCGCCTTCACGTTCTTCGCCTTCGCGCTGACCAGGAGGCCACCACCGGTGTACGCGGGCACCAGCACCTGGCCGCTGTCGGTCGGGAAGTTGAAGACGCCGATGTCGAAGTCGTGCTTCTTCGAGTCGGCCGCCGACGCGAACCAGTTGCCCATCGGGTACATCGCGCCCTTGCCGTCGAGGAACGCCTGCTCGGTCGCGGCGTAGTCGCGGGAGATGTCCTGCTTGTTGATGTAGCCCTTGGCGGCCAGGTCGGCGACCTTCGTCAGCGCCTTGACGAACGCCGGGTCGGCGAACTTGACCTTGCCGGCGCGGCGCTGGGTCATCCAGTCCGGCGTCGTCCCGTACACGTCGGTGCTCACCGTGCCGGTCAGGATCAGGCCGGAGGCGAACGCGTCCTTACCGCCACCGACGACGAACGGCGTGTAACCCTTGGCCTTCAGCTTGGCCGAGGCGTCGAGCAGCTCGGCCCAGGTCGTCGGCGTCGCGGTGATGCCGGCGTCGGCGAACATCTTCTTGTTGTAGTAGACCGGCGGGATCGTCTGCGTGTTGGCCGGTAGCTGGTAGACCTTGCCGTTGATCGCGCCCTCTTCGGGGTACTGGAAGTCCTTCAGCTCGTCCTTCGACCACGACGCCAGGTTGCCCGCCTCGGCGAAGCCGCTCGCCGAAATGGCGATCATGACATCAGGGAACTGGCCGGACTGCAACAACTGCTTGGCGTAGTTGGTGCGGTCACCGGCGCTGGGCGCGACCAGCCGCTTGACGGTCAGGTTCGGGTGCTTGTCGGTCACCCGCTTGATCGCCGCGTCCCAGTACTGCGGCGTGAGGTTCGGCGACTCGAAGGTCAGAAACGAGATCTCCTGTTTGCCGGAGCTCTTCGAGTCGCTGTTGTTCTTTACGGAGCAGCCGCCGAGGCCGGTCGCGGCCGCGAGCGCGACCACCGCCCCGAGCGCAAAGAATCTTCTTCTCATGGACCAACCCTTCCCTCGCCCTACCGGGCAGCCCGAGCCGCAAACGATCGCAGCTCCCGCTGCATTGGATCCGAGGTATGCCCGAGTGTCAATTAGCTAAATGGTGCTTTTCACCTAGGATGGGCCACGATACGTGGGATGAATATACGAACGCCCACGCCGCAAGCGATTGCGGGAATACCAGTTGCATAACATCGAAAACCGTCTATTCCGTCAGGCTGGCAACACTGCCGCCGAACGCGGCGATCAAGGAGAGTTCCGGGCGGGGCGCGCGGCGCGAACGGCGCGAGCCAGCAGGGCGGCCGCGAGCACGACTGCCAGCACGGAGCCGGGCAGCTTCGTGACCCGGGCCAGGTTGTAGCCGTCCGGCAGCACCAGGAACGCCAGCGCGGCGGTGACCCCGACCAGCCAGCCCGCCCCGATCCCGGCCACGGCCAGCGCGACCAGCGGCAACAGCCAGTACCACGGATGGAAGACCGGCCCGAGGAGCGTCACGGCGAGAAGCGCCCAGCCCGCGTACCCGATGATCTCCCGGACCGACCGCCCGCGCGCCCGCCACCAGAGCAGGACCAGGACCACCGCCAAGATCAAAAACCCTATGGTACGGGCGACCGCGATCGCGCCGCCGGTCAGATGCGACGCGCCCACGACCTGCCCGGCGTACCCGATCGCCAGGCCGATCCCGGTCGGCACCGACGTCCACTGCACCGAGTCGCCGCTGTGTTTCAACCCGCCGACCCACCCCAGACCGAGGCCGGTGACCAGCGAGATCGCGGCGTACACCGCCGCGCAGCCCAGGGCGGTCCAGCCGGTCGCGACCGCCACCCGCCGCCACGACGCCCGCGGAACCACGGCCAGCAGCACCGCGAACGGCAACGCGATCCCGGCCGTGGCCTTCACCGCGATCGCCAGCCCGAACCAGGCGCCGGCGACCAGTGGCCGGCGGCGGACCGCGTAGACCAGGCCGGCGAGGGCGAGGCCGATCATCAGGGCGTCGTTGTGCGCCCCGGATATGAGGTGTACGCCCACCAGCGGGCTGGCGAGGCCGAGCCAGGCGGCCCGGGCCGGGTCCACCCCGCCGACCCGGGCCAGCCGGGGCAGGTACCAGGCGGCCAGCGCGATGCCGGCGAGCGCGACCAGCCGGAGCAGCCCGACGACCACCCAGAGGTTGCCGCCGGCCAGCTTGACCGCGCCCCCGGTCAGCGCGACGAACGCGGGCCCGTACGGCGCCGGGGTCTGCCGCCAGACGTACGAGATCGAGTCCAGCCACGGGCACGGCAGCGAGTCCGGACCCGCCGCGTACGGGTCGAGCCCGGCCGCGTACACCGCGCCCTGGCAGGCGTACGCGTACACGTCCCGGCTGCCGAGCGGCGGGGCGAGCGCGAGCGGCGCGGTCCACAGCGCGGCCGTGATGTACACCCAACGCAGCGTCAACTCGGCGCGGCGGGCCAGTAACCAGGCCACCACCATCAGTGCGGTGCCGGCGAGCCAGGCGGCGAGGCACCACGGCCCCCGCGGCTGGGCCCAGATCCGGGGCAGGTCCGACGACAGGTCACTGTGCGGCAATGCTCCGCCGAGGTATGCGGCGACCGCGAGCAACAGGGCGCCGGCGAACCCGACGGAACGGGATGACACGCCGCTCATGGTCGCACCCTTATCGACGTCATTCGGAGGCGAGGGCGGCGTGGATGGGTCGAAGTGAAGAACTCAACGTCCGCGTTTTTCCTGGCCGGATGGATCGAACCACGAGCCCCGTCGCGCCGTACCAGTGGATGCCAGGGGCCGACCAGGGCCCCATCGACCGCTCATCGACAGCTCTGCGGAAGGGACGACGATGACACCCATCCCATCCACCCCGGTAGCCGCTACACGCGGCGGGTGGGTCAGGCGACGAGGAGCCGCGGTGGCGGCCGCAGGCCTGATCGTTGCCGCGTCGCTGTACGGGCTCGGCCCCGGTTCGGCCGCGGCATCCAGCCACCGGGAGGCGCCGTTAACGGCCGCAGACCCGTCGATCGACAACACCGACTTCTACGCATTCGTCAGTCCGGACAAGCCGGACACCGTGACCTTCGTGTCGAACTGGATCCCGTTCGAGGAGCCCAACGGCGGCCCGAACTTCTTCCCGTTCGCGACGGACGCGTCGTACCTGGTCAACGTCGACAACGATGGCGATGCGAAGCCGGACATCAAGTTCCGCTGGACGTTCAAGAACATCGACAAGCGCGGTAACGACTCGTTCCTGTACAACAACGGCGCGGTCACCTCGCTCGACGACCCCAACCTGCTGTTCCGCCAGGTGTACACGCTGGAGAAGTGGAACGACGGCGGGAAGTGGCAGACCCTCGTCAAGGACGCGCCGGTCGCGCCGTCGCGGGTCGGCCAGGCGTCGATGCCGGACTACAAGAAGCTGCGCGACCAGGCCGCGCTCTCGCTGAACGCGGGCGTCAAGAGCTTCGCCGGCCAGGCCGACGACCCGTTCTTCGCCGACCTGCGGGTGTTCGACCTGCTGTACGGCGGCAACCTGAGCGAGGTCGGCCAGGACACGCTCGCCGGGTACAACGTCAACACGCTCGCGTTGCAGGTGCCGCGCAAGGACCTGGCTCTCAAGGGCGACAACGCGCGTAACCCGATCATCGGGACCTGGGCCACCGCCGAGCGCGACCGGGTGCAGATCAACGGGTTCGCCGGCGACAACAAGAACAACGACAACAACGGCAACGACCGGCCCAACAAGTACGGGGCGGCGGGCAAGGACGCGAACAACAAGTACGACGACAACAGCAAGTACGCGGACAAGAACAAGAACAAGGGCAAGGACGGCGACGGGTACCGCGCGAACCGCGACAACGACCAGGTGCAGGTGTCCCGGCTGGGCAACCCGCTGGTCAACGAGGTCGTCGTCCCGGCCGGCCTGAAGGACGAGTTCAACTCGCTGTCGCCGGACAAGGACGGCAAGATCAAGGAACTCGTCGACCGCGTCCTGTACCCGGAGCTGCCGAAGCTGATCCAGGGCATCTACAAGATCCAGGCGCCTCCCGGACCGCGTAACGACCTCGCCGAGATCTTCCTGACCGGCGTGACCACCAAGGGTGGCGGCCCGATCAAGACCGACCTCAACTCGCAGCTGAACAACACCGACGTCAACCCGAACAAGTTCGTCGCCTCGGAGGAGCTGCGGCTGAACATGTCGGTCACCCCGAACGCGAAGCCCAACCGGCTCGGCGTGCTCGCCGGCGACATCCAGGGCTTCCCGAACGGCCGCCGGCTCACCGACGACGTGGTGGACGTCAGCATCCAGGCCATGGAAGGCGCGGCGCAGAGCGGCAAGCTCGTCGACGCGCTGGCCGCCGGGGACAAGGTCAACGCCAACGACCACGGGTTCTTCAACTACTTCCCGTACCTGGCGCTACCGAACAACCAGGGCGTCAACACCCACGCCTCGGTAGCCACCCAGAACAAGAGCTTCTTCGGCGGCGGGTACGGCGGCGGCGCTCCGATGGCCGTCGGCGGCCTGGCGGCGCTGCTCGGCTTCGGTGCCTTCATGTTCAACATGTACCGCCGTCGCCAGCAGCCGGCGTTGGCGCAGGCGGCTGCGCCCGCCACCGCCACGATGACGCGGGACGACAACGCACGGGAGCTCGAGGAGCCGGCGCACTACAGCGGCCGGCGCCGGGCACCGAACGACGGACCGGCACCCGCATCGGGTACGGGCGCCGGCCGCGGTAAGGAACGCGGTGATGACCGGGACGGCAACCCGGATGACGGCAGATACACCGTCATCTGAGGCCGGCACCATCACCACCGCACGCGCGTGACGCGTTGCTCGGCACGGCAACGCGTCACCGCAACCCGCCGGGAGGACCACTATGCGACATCTGTTGACCCGACTGCGACTGATCGCCCGCCTGCGATTGGTGGCGGTAGTCGGATCGGCGGCCCTGGCGCTGGTGGTGGCGGGGGGCGTGCTCGGCCGGGGTGGGGTCACCCCGGCCGAGCACAGTGGTTCGACCCGATCCACCGCACGGCCCGCCGACCTCCTGGCCGCGAGCATCGCCAAGCAGCAGAAGCGGCTCCGCGAGGTACCCGGCGACTGGGTCACCTGGGCCGCCCTCAGCGCCACCTATGTTGAGCAGGCCCGGGTCAGCGCCGATCCGACGTACTACCCGAAGGCCGAGGGCGCGGCCCGCGAGTCGCTGACCCGCCACCCCGACGACAACGCGGACGCCCTCATCGCCCTGGGCGCCCTGGCCAACGCCCGCCACGACTTCGCGACCGCCCGTGACCAGGCCCGGGCCGCGCTCGCGATCAACAGCGCCAGCTCCGACGCGTACGGGGTGCTGGCCGACGCGCTGACCCAGCTCGGCGACACGGCCGGCGCCACCGACGCGGTACAGCACATGCTCGACCTGCGCCCCGGCCTCGCCGCGTTCACCCGCGCCTCGTACGACCTCGAACAGCGCGGGCAGGTCGACCAGGCGGCCGACCTGATGCAGCGGGCCCTGGACGACGCGGTCGACCCGCACGACATGGCGTTCTGCCACAACCAGCTCGGCGACCTCGCCTGGCAGGCCGGCGACGTGGCCGGCGCGGAACACGAGTACGCGGCCGCCCTCGCCGCCGACCCGACCGCCATCGCCGGGCTGCGCGGCAAGGCGCGCACCGCCGCCGCCACCGGGCGGGTGGACACGGCGCTGGCCGTCTACGCGGACCTCACCAGGCGCAGCCCGACCCCGGCGGACCTCCTGGAGTACGCGGACCTGCTGCGGGTGGCCGGCCGGGCCCCGGAAGCCGACGCCCAGGTACAGCTCGCCGCCGCCGCGAACGCGCTGTTCACCGCCAACGGTGGCGTCGACGGTCTGGGCGCGGCGGCCATCGCCCTGGCCGAGGACAAAACTGACGAAGCGGTCGCCGCCGCCCGCGCCGAATGGGGACGCCGACAGTTCGTGGACGTCGCCGACTCGCTCGGCTGGGCGCTGCACCGGGCCGGCAAGGACGCCGAGGCCCTCCCGTACGCCCAGCGCGTCGCGGCCACCGGCGCCCGCGCTCCCGGGTACGCCTATCATCTCGGCATGATCGAGTTGGCGCTCGGGCAGCGCGACCAGGCGCGGGCCGACCTGACCCGGGTGGTCAAGACCAACCCGGCGTTCTCCCCCGTCGACGGGCCGGCCGCGCAGCAGGCGCTCGCGGGCCTGGGCGGTCCGGCGTGAGGCGGGCCGTCCTCGCGGCCGTCGCCGCAACGGTGATCATCCTGCTCTGGCCAGCCGGCCGCGCCTCCGCCCATCCGCTCGGAAACTTCTCGGTCAACCAGTACGAGGGGCTCACGCTGCGACCGGACAAGGTCGACGTCGTGGCCGTCGTCGACGCCGCCGAGATTCCGACCATGCAGGACCGGTCCACGGTGGACACCAACCACGACGGTATGACCGACGACGCGGAACGGGCCGCCTACGCCGCCGCGACCTGCCGTGAACTGGCTGGGGGCTTCACGGGCCGGGTCGGCCACGACCGCCTGCGCTGGACCGTGACGGCGCCGACGTTCGAGTACGTGCCGGGCACCACCGGCCTGCCGACGAGCCGGTTGAGCTGCGGTCTGAGCGCGCCGGCCAAGCTCGGCTCGGCGACCACGGTCTCGGTCGAGAACACCTTCCGCACCGACCGGGTCGGCTGGCGCGAGATGACGGCCGTTGGCGACGGGGTACGCCTGGTCGACTCCCCGCTGCCCAACCACACCGTGAGCAACGGGCTCCGCGCGTACCCGGGCGATCTTTTGTCTTCGCAGCTTGACGTGCGGTCGGCGACGCTCCGGGTGGCGCCCGGGTCCGGCGCCACCACCGCTACCTTCGCCAAACCGGCCGGGATGGTCGACGCCCCGACGCGCTGGATGGCGGCGGCCGACCGGCGGTTCCAGCACCTTGCCGCCGGGCGGCACCTGACCCCGATCGTCGCGATCCTGGCCATCCTGGCCGCGATCCTGCTGGGCGCCGGGCACGCCGCGCTGCCGGGGCACGGCAAGACGGTGCTGGCCGCGTACCTGGCCGGCAAGCAGGGCCGGCCGCGCGACGCGCTGGTCGTGGGCGCCACGGTCACCATGACCCACACCGGTGGGGTACTGGTGATCGGACTCCTGCTGAGCACGTCGAGCATGCTCGCCGGCGACCGGCTGCTCGGGTACCTGGGGCTGGTCAGCGGGCTGCTGGTGACCGTCGTCGGGGTGGGCATGCTGGTGGGTGCGCTGCGTCGACGGACCCGGCCGCACCCGCACTCCCACTCACATTCGCATGACCACTCGCACGACCACTCGCATGATCATGACCAGGGGCACGGGCACTCGCACAGCCACGGTCCCGACCGGCCCAGCCGGTTGGGCCTCGCCGGGATCGGGCTCGCCGGCGGTCTCGTACCGAGCCCGTCCGCGCTGGTCGTCCTGCTCGGTGCCATCGGGCTCGGCCGGGCCGGGTTCGGGGTCCTGCTGGTCCTCGGGTACGGGCTGGGCATGGCCGGCGCGCTGATCGGGGCCGGCCTCCTGCTCGTGGTCGTACAGCGCCGGGTCGCCGCCGCGGAAAGCTGGTCCCGGCTGGCCCAGCGGTTCGCCCCGATCACCGCACGGATACCAGCGGCGGCGGCAACCCTGACCGCCGGCCTGGTCGTGATCGTCGGCCTCGGTCTGGCGCTACGCGCCGCCACCGGGGTGATCTGAGACCGCCACAAGGCCAAGGACCCGGCACAAGGCAAGGACCCGGCACAAGGCCAAGGACCCGGCACAACTTCCGGGAAGTTGTGGCCTCGGGGCCGCACTGAGGCCACAACTTCCGGGAAGTTGTGCCAGTTCGGGGGCCGCCGGTGGCGTGGTGCCTCGGGCTCAGGTCAAGTCGAGGAATTCGGCTGCCATCCGGACCAGTTTCTCGTCCTGGCCGACCAGGAGCGTCACGTGCGGATCCCGGCTGCACAGCACGGACACTCCATCCTCGCGGGTGATCCACGAGCTGTCCGGGTCGCCTTTGCTGTAGTGCTCGGCCTGCCGGGGCGTCGCGAACGGCCGCTGCCCCACGTACAGCAGGAGCCGCCGGCCCATCGGGTCGCGGTACGCGTACGCGGTCACCGGTACCCCGCCGAGGTAGCCGGCGCCGGCAGCGGTCTCGCCGAGGCCGATCTTCGACAGGTCGGGGGCCTGGGTGGTCGGGATCCGCGCCCCGGGCAGCCGCTCGGACTGGAAGCCGGCGATCGCGGCGTCCACCGGTACCGGCGACGCCGTGCGTACGGCGAACGACACCAGTCCGACCAGCGCCGCCACGCAGGCGGCCGCCACCGCGAGGGCGAACTTGCGGATCCGGGGCGGGCGCGCGGTAACGGACAGGTCCGCCATCACCCGGGCGCGCAGGTGGCTGGGGGCCGACTCGCGGGCGCACTCGACCAGCTCGCGGCCCCGCCGGCCGGCCTCCACTTCCTCCCAGCACTCCTGGCAGGTCAGCAGGTGCTGCTCGAAGGCCGTGTGGGGGGCGCCGTTCAGCTCTCCGGCGACGTACGCCGCCGCGGTTGCGGGATCATGCGTCACCTGGAGCCACCTCCTCCAGCAGTTGCGCCAGTCGCTTGTGCCCACGATGCACCCTCGCCAGGATGGTTCCCCGCGGCGCCCCGGTCAGGTTCGACACCTGGGTCGCGGTGAACCCGCAGAGGTCCATCAGCGTGATGGCTTCGCGCTGTACTGCCGGTAACTGCCACAGTGCCTGGTGCACCGCCTCGCCCACGACGTTCGACAAGGCCCTGTTCGCGGTGTCGAACGGGGACGCGACGTCCAGGCCCGGATGGGGGTCGAGGATCTCCGGCGGCCGGGCCTCCCGGTACCGGTACGCCGAGCGGGCGGTGTTGAGGCAGATCGCGGCGAGCCACGGCCGCACCTGGTCCGGTGGCCGTCGCCGCCACCCGCGTAACGCCCGCACGTACGTCTCCTGAACGAGGTCCTCGGCTTCGGGACGCGACGAGGTGAGGCGCCTGGCCAGGTTGTACAGCATGTCCAGGTGCTCGTTCGCCGCTTGCAGAAACTCCTCGTCCCCCACCGCTCCCCCTGGCGTCTCCCCCAGCGTATGCAGTGTGCCGGACCCGGTGTCCCACACTGGTTTCCCCTCTGCCCGCTAAGACGCGAAAGGGGCCGAATTGATTGCCAGCGATCCGACGACATCGGTCTTGATCACCGCGATAGATACGTTACGCAGATCTTTGAGGCGCGCAGACCTGCGTAGCGTATCCATCACGATGATCAAGGCCGGGCCGCGTGCGCCGGATCAGAACCGGAACGTCTCCACCAACGCGTGGAGATCGGTCGATGCCCGGGTGAGATCGTCGGCCGTCTGCCGCGCCGCGTTGGCCCCTGCGCTGCTTTCCTCCGCGGCCTGCGCCACACCGCTGACGTTGGCGGCGATCTGGGCCGCTCCCGCGGCCGCCTCGGTGACGTTGCGGGCGATCTCGCCGGTGGTCGCGGTCTGCTCCTCGACCGCCGAGGCGATGGTGGTCGAGTAGTCGTTGATCTGACCGATGACCTCGGCGATCCGGCCGATGGCGGCGACCGCGGCGTCGCTGTCGGCCTGGATCGCGGTCACCCGCTTGCCAATGTCCTCGGTGGCCCGGGCGGTGGCCTGGGCCAGCTCCTTCACCTCGGTGGCGACGACCGCGAATCCCTTGCCCGCCTCGCCGGCGCGGGCTGCCTCGATGTTGGCGTTGAGCGCGAGCAGATTGGTCTGCTCGGCGATGGTCGTGATCACCTTGATCACGTTGCCGATCTCCGCACTCGACGCGCCGAGCAGCGCGACGGTCTGGTTCGCCTGCTCCGCGGTCTGCACCGCGGCGGTCGCCACCCGCGCGGCCTCCGCCGCGCTGGAGGCGATCTCCCGGATCGACGAGCCCATCTCCTCACTGCCCGCGGCCACCGTACGCACGTTGCGAGAGACCTCTTCGGCGGCCACGGACACGGTACCGGCCTGTGCGCTCGCCTCGTCCGCACCGGTCGCGAGCTGCCGGCTGACCGCGCCCAGCTCCTCGGCGGAGGCCGCTACCACGGCGGCGCTGCCGGCGACCTGGCCGACCAGTCCCTGGATCCGGGCGGCGAACCGGTTGAACGCGGCCCCGACCTGGCCCAGTTCGTCGCGCCGGGCCTCGTCCACCCGCTGGGTCAGATCGCCGTCGCCGTCCGCGATCTCGGCCAGCCGGTACCGGAGCGCGCCGAGCGGGCCGGTCAGCGACCGGGTCAGGACCAGGGCCAGGACGACACCGAGTACGAGCGCGAGCCCGGTGACGCTGAGCAGCACGGTACGCGCGGTGTCGGCATGCTCCTCCGCCGTTGCCTTGTCCCGCTCCGCCCCGGCGTTGACCCCGGCCACCAGCCGGTCCACATCGGACGAGATCTTGTTGAAGATCTCGATCTCGTCAACGGCCACCAGGGCGTCGGCCCGCGCCAGGCCGGCTGCCGTACCACTCGCGTATCCAGCCACGACCTGCCGGTCGAGGTCCATGAACCGGCTGAACAGGTCCTGGATCTCGCGGACCGTGGCCAGGTCGGCCGCGTCCAGCGACTGCCCGGCCAGCGCATCGAGTTCCCGGCCGAACGCCGCTGTCGAGTCCAGGAACGACTTCCGGCTGCCCGCCGAGTCCGCCGTCGCGTTCGGCACTCCGCGCAGCACGTCGAACGCGTACGCGGTCTGCCAGCCGTTGAAATCGCCGGACCGGAACTTGACCTGCATCGCGATCCGGGTCCTGGCCTGGGAGGACGCCAGATCCTGCGATGCGGAGCGCAACGAGGACAGCCCGGCGAGGCCGACCCCGGCGCACCCCACCGTCAGGACGAGCAGGATGGCCATGCCGGCCATCAGCCGCGTCCCAACGCGAAGATTGCTCAGTCGCATCCCGCTAGTACAGCGGAATTGTCCGAAGAAATCGGGGGATATCCTAAAACAGGCTAACTGCCCACCTTCACCTCGCGCAGGGCCCTCCACTTCGGCGGCGAGAATGCCGGTCCAGCCCAGCTGTTCACCAGCCATTGCGAACCAGGCGTCGACAGGCCCGATTGGTGCCCGGTTAACTGGGTAGACCTTGCCGGCCGTCGATGAGGCGTGGAGGGGATATGGCCACCGCGGGCGCGCCACAGGTCGGTCGGCGCCGGGCCTGGCTGCGGATCTTCGTATCCGGACTGGTGCTGTGGCTGCTCACCGTGCTCGTCACGTTCCTGACCGGAAACCCGAACCTGGTGCCGACCCTGGTCCTGCTCGGCAGCTTTCTGGTACCCGTGACGTTCGTCGCGTGGGCCTTCGAGCGCCGCGACACCGGCGAGATCACCGCGTCGCTGGTGCTCAACACGTTCATCACCGGCGGCGTCCTCGGCGTGCTGGCCGCGTCCCTGCTGGAGACATACCTGCTGCATCCGTCGCCGTGGCTGTTCCTCGGGGTCGGGCTGATCGAGGAGGGGGTGAAGCTGGCGGCGCTGGCGTGGCTGACCCGTCACCTGGCGGTCAAGTCCGTACGCGACGGCGTGATCCTCGGCGCGTCGGTGGGGTTCGGGTTCGCCGCGTTCGAGTCCGCCGGGTACGCGTTCACCGCGCTGTTCACCGAGCGTGGCCTGTCGCTCATCGACGTCGTGCAGACCGAGGTACTGCGCGGCCTGCTCACCCCGGTCGGCCACGGGCTGTGGACCGCCATTCTCGGCGGGGTGCTGTTCTCCCCCAGCACCCGGGAACATTTCCTGCTGTCCGGCCGGCTGGTGCTGGCGTACCTCGGGGTGTCGATCCTGCACGCGCTGTGGGACTCGATGCACAGCATCTCGGTGCTGCTCACGCTGCTGCTCACCGGCACGCCGGCCCAGTACAACCTGCTGGTACGCGGGTACATCGCGCGGCCGACCGACACCCAACTCCAGTTGATCACATTGCTGGACTGGCTCGGGCTCGCCGTCGTCGCGTTGATCGGGATCAGCTGGCTGGTCATCGAGTGGCGAAAGGCGCCGCGCCGCCGCCCGCCGACGACCGTCTGGCGGGTGCCGACGGCGCGCTACCCGGTGGGCGGTTCGTAGCCGCCACGTCTCATTGCGCGGCCGGGGCGACGGGTAGCCCGGCGGCCCGCCACGCCGTGATCCCACCGATCAGGTCGGTGGCCCGGAACAGACCGAGATCCTGGAGCGCGGCGGCGGCCAGCGACGAGGTGTACCCCTCTTCGCAGTACACGACGATGGGCAGGTCGTACCGGTCGGCGACGGGCAGCCGGGCGTCACCGGTGGGGTCGAACCGCCACTCCAGGACATTGCGCTCGACCACGATCGCGTCCGGGATCTGGCCGCTGGCAAGGCGTTGCGCCGCCGGCCGGATGTCGACCAGGACCGCGCCGTCGCGCTGGGCGCGGTACACCGCCGGCGCGTCGAGCCGGTCCAGCCGGGCCCGGGCCGCGGCCAGGATCTCGTTGATGGTGCGTTGCCTCACCAGTTGACTCCCGCCTTCTCCACCACTGCGACATTGAGGATTCCGTCGTCAATGGTGTACCTGGTCATCTCGCGCAGCGCGGGCGCGTACACGTGCAGGCTGACGGCGGCACAGTGCCAGCCAGGCGCGGCTTCGAGCGGGACCCGCATGGTCGACAGCTTACCCCACCTTTCCTACAAACTAGATAGGGAATTACGCGACCGGGTACCGTCACCGCATGTTCGTGAAGGCGTTCTGCATCCTGGCCATGATCTTCATCGGAATCGGGATGGTCGGCATCGCGATCCGCCGCCGCCGGGGCCTGTGAGTGCCCGCGCTGCTCACATCGCCACGACCACCGTGGCCACCCCGGCCACGACCAGTGCGTACGCCCAGATCCGATCCAGGTTGATCCAGGCGCTCCGCAGGATGCGCAACCCGATGATCTCGTACACGAGAAGGGCGATCGTCCCCGCGACCGCGATCATCGCCACGGTGTGCACGAGCGTCGCGCCGAGCCCGATCCACAGCGACGCCGAGGCGGCCGGCAGGCCGTGGTGATGCCCGCCGCCGGGCGCCGGGCCGGCGACCAGCACCGGCAGCAGCATCAGGCCGGCGCCGTGGATCGACGACATCAGGAACGACCACGACGTCAGCTGGGCCGGCGTGAGGCGCATGCCGGCCCAGCGGAAGTGCCGCTTCGACAGCGCCCGCCACAGCCCGAACCCGACGAGCACGAACCCGCCGCCGATCGCGACCAGCCGGGTGGTCAGCACCGACTGGAACACCCCGACCAGGCCGGCGATCACGAGTACCGATGCCGCGTGCCCCAACGCGATCGGCCCGAGGGCGCGCAGCAACGCCGACCGGCTGCGCTCCTGGAGCCCGATCGCGACCGCGAACAGCCAGCCCATGCCGGGGTTGAGCCCGTGGAACGCGCCCAACCCGGCCAGGGCCAGCCACTGCCAACCTGTCACGGATAGCAGTATGAGTCAGACGACGCGTCGCCTCCCTGCAACCGGACCTGGTGCACCCGCCGCCCCCGGAAGTCGTCGCCGTTGGGGAAGAAGCGCTCGTCCAGGGCGATCCCGCCGGCCGGGTCGGCGTCCAGTTTCGCCGCCCAGGCGCCCACACCCTCCGGGTAGAACTGGTCGTCCCAGGCTCCGTACAGCGAGTTGGTCACATAGACCCGCCGGCCGTCCCGGCTGACCTCGACCATCTGCGGCCCGCCGCGCAGCGGCTGGTCGGGCGCGGACGGATGGGCCACCCGGCCGACGATGCCGCCGATGCGCACCGACCCGGTCTTGACCGGCTTCAACGGCTCGCTCACGTCGTATTGCAGCAGCTCACCGGTGCCCCAGGCGGACACGTACAGCGTCTTGTCATCGACCGACAGATCGATGTCGGTGACCAGCGGCGGCACCGCCCCGAACGGCCGGAGGATCGGCGGCAGCGACGCCGCGTCGGCCGGCTCGGCCGGGATGTCGATCACCTTGGTGACCGCCCACTGGCCGCCGTCCCGGTGCCACACCCAGATCGAGGCGGACAGGTCCTCGACGCTCACCACCACACCGACGAAGCCGTAGTCCTTGGTCGGGTCGTGTGCCGGGCGCAGTTCCAACACCATTTGGTACTGGTCGCCGAGGTCGACCCGCTGCACATGGCGGCGCCTGCGCAGGTCCCAGAAGTGCAGGGCGTGCCCGTACTTGCGGCCCAGCAGCAGTTCGCCGACGAGCCCGTCCTCGATCATCGAGGGCGTGCCCCATTCGCTGGTCACGACCACGTCGTAGCCGAGGTGCCACCACGCGTCGTACGCCAGGTACTGCGGTCCCCGGTCGATCTCCCACCGGCCGAGCACCTCGAACGACGTGTGGTCGAGCAGCGCCACCCCGCCCGGCCCGTCGTTGCCGTTCGCCCCACCGAGCGCGGAGACGTAGATGCCCTCCGGTCCGCAGTGCACGGTGTGCGGCCGGGAGTACCCGGCGTGCTTGGCCAGCTCCTCCGGCTCGAGCACCTTCACGATCCGGGGGCTGCGCGGATCGTCCTTCGTGTCGAGCACGTAGATGCGCGAGGACCGCAGGCCCGGCACGACCAGGTAGCGCCGCTCGACGTGCGGGTGCGGCGCGTACGGGCACAGCGCGCTGCTGCACGCGTTCCAGCCGAAGTGGTGCAGCTCATCGCCCACATAGGGCAGATCGGTCCAGCCGACGACCTGCCCGTACCCTTCGGATCCGGGGTCCACGTCGAGCACGGCGATCGCGTCGGGTTGCGTGGCGGACCGGTCGAACGCCGCGACGTATGCGAGCTTCTCCGGCGGCGCGCTCACGGCCTGTCGAGGTGATGGGTAGAAAGTGGGGTCGGGCTTCCAGAGCGCCATGACGAGACTCTATGCCCGGGGGCGCTACCCGAGCACCACCCGCTCACCCCGGCTCAGCGCCGCGGCCCAGTTCGTGAGATGCGGTTCGGGCAGCGGCTTACCGGCGTTGGCACCCCACACCTTCGCCAGCTCGTCGCGTACCTCGGGGATCGGGTGGCCCGCGCACCGCATCCGCAGGCGGTCGAGCACCGGCTGCATCACCGCGTTGAACCGGTTGATCGCGGCGCGCTCGCGCCGGCCGATCTCGAAGTTCGTCACCGGATCAGCCTAAGAGGACCGGCGGCCTGGCTAGCGTGCCGGCTCGGCGGGCAACCCCCAGACGAAACCGATGCCGTCGTCCTCGCCCGAGTAGTCGTCGGGCACGTCGTGCAGCGGGCCCACGGTCGCCTGCCAGGCGATGTTGGCCGGATGGTCGGCGAGCTGCCGGCGCATCGCCCGGTAGTCGTCGACGGTCACCAGGTGGAACAGGTCCTGGCCGTCCCGCCAGATGCGCCAGTCGTGCACCCCGGCCGCGCGCAGCGCCGCGTCGAGGTCGGCCGGGACCACCTTGTGGATCCGCTCGTACTCCGCTTCGCTGCCGGCCTTGAGCCGGGTGTGCAACGCGATCGTCTGCACGCCTTGCCCTCTCAATCCGCATCTTGACGACAAAAGGTGCCTAAGGCAACAATCGTCACTGACTTTTGTCGGGAATGCCGTAGAAGCGGCGGGCGGTGCCACCGATGATCGCGGTCCGGTCGTCTTCGCTGAGGCCCGCGATCAGCTCGTCGACGGTCGCGACCCAACGACTGTACGAGGTGGCGAGCAGGCACACCGGCCAGTCCGAACCGAACATCAACCGCTGTGGACTGAACGCCTCGACCGCCACGTCGACGTACGGTCTCAGCTCCGGCGGCGTCCACGTCGCCCAGTTCGCTTCGGTAACCAGCCCGGACAGCTTGCAGGTGATGTTCTCGTGGGTGGCGAGCTCCCGGATCTGGCTCGCCCACGGCTCGATCACCCTGTCCGCGATGTACGGCTTCGCACAGTGGTCCAGGACGAACTCCACATCGGACAGTTCATCCACCACCCGCAGCGCGGAGGGCAACTGGTTGGGTTTGACCAGCAGCTCGTAGCCGAGACCGGCCTCCGCGACGGCGTGCAGCCCGCGCCGCACGTCGTCCCGGCACAGCCAGTCCGGGTCGGGCTCGTCCTGGACGAGGTGCCGGATCGCCCGCAGGTAGTCGCCGCCGATCCCGGTACGCAGTCTCGCGATGTCGTCGGAGATCGACGGCGATGTCAGGTCTACCCAGCCGGTCACCGCGGCCACGAGATCGTCGGCGACCGCGGTGAGCAGCAGTTCTCGTGTCTCTTCCGGTAGTGCGACGGTCTGGACCAGCACCGTTGCGTCCACCCCGACCGCTCGGGCGTCCGGAGCTAGGTCATCGACCGTGAACGTACGCCTGATCGGGGCGAACTCTGCACCGTCGAGCCACGCCTGTGGCCGCACTGACAGGTCCCAGACGTGGTGGTGTGCGTCGACCCGAGACGTCACGAAGGTACCCCCTAGTCTTGCGCTTTACCGCTGGTGAGTCTGGACAGCACGAGTGCCAGGATGATGATCACGCCGTAAATCGCCTGGTCCCACTCCGCTGGCACACCCGCGAATACGAGGATGTTCTGGATCAGTCCCAATACGATCACACCACACAACGCGCCGAAGATAGTGCCCTTGCCGCCGTCCAGGCTCACCCCGCCGATGACGGCGGCGGCGAACACCTCGAAAATCTTGCCGTTACCCTGGCTGGCCGCCACCGACCCGTAATGCCCGGAGTAGAGCAGGCCGGCGAGCCCAGCCAGGAGGCCACCGACAATATAGACGATTATCAGTACCCGGTCGGTCCGGATACCGGCCGCGCGGGAGGCGTCGACGTTGCCGCCGATCGCGTACAGCCAGCGACCCTGGCGCAGGAACCCGAGCGCCACGATGCCGGCGACGAAAAGTACCGCGCAGATCCACACCGACACCGGCACCGAGCCCCACACGGAGGAGCCCGGATACTTGAACGACGCCGGCAGCTTGAAGATGCTCGCGCCCTTGGTGAACCCGATCACCAGGCCGTGCAGCGTGATCAGCATGCCGAGGGTGAGCACGAACGCGCTGAGCCGGAACTTCACGACCAGCAGCCCGTTGAACGCGCCAACTGCCACGCCGACCAGCAGGCAGATCGGGACCGACCAGACCGGGGAGATGTGCAGCCATTTCGGCGCGAGCACGCCGATCGCGGGCGCCAGGCCGAGCGTCGCCTCCAGCGACAGGTCGAACTTGCCGGCGATCAGGATCAGCGTCTCGGCCAGTACGAGCACAGCGAGCTCGGTCTGCGCCTGGAGGACGTTGAGCAGGTTGTCCGCGGTCGCGAACGCCGGGTCGGTGAGCGCGCCGACGATGAACAACACGACGATGGCCGGAATCAACGCGAAGTCCCGCAACCGGGCGATCTGGAGCCCGGACCGGCGACGGGGCGCGGCAACCGCGCCGGTCTCAGCCACCTGACTCACCACTGACTCCCTCCATCGCCGCGACCAGGTCGTGGTCGTCCCACCCGCGCGGGTACTCGCCGACGATCTGACCCCGGAACATCACGATTACCCGGTCGCACCCGCGCAGGTCGTCGACCTCGTCGGAGACCACCAGTACCCCCGAGCCACCGCTCGCGGCCTCGTCGACGACGGCGAGCAGCGACTCCTTGGACCGCACGTCGACGCCGGCGGTGGGGCTGAGCAGCACCAGGACCCGTGGCTCGCTGGACAGCGCCCGGGCCATCACGACCTTCTGCTGGTTACCGCCGGAAAGGCCGGAGACCAGCTGCTCCGGGCCGTCGGTCTTGATGTCGAGCTGGCGGATCAAGCGCTCCGTGACACCCCTTCGCCGGCCCGGCGAGATCCACCCGAACCGGCCGAACCGGTCGGCGATCGGCATGGTGGCATTCTCACCGACGGACAGGGTCGACACGAGGCCCTCCTTGTGCCGGTCCCGGGGGACGAAGCCGACGCCCGCCGCGAGGGCGGCCGGCACGCTGCCGGCCCGGACCTGCCGGCCGGCGACCGCGACCGTGCCGGTGGCCGGGCTGCGCAGCCCGACGATCGTCTCGCCGACTTCGAGGGCGCCACTGGCACCGCCGCCAGCGAGGCCCACGACCTCACCCGCTCGTACGGTGACGTCGAACTGCTCGTACTCACCGGGGAGGCTGAGCCCGCGCACGGACAGCACCTCGGGAGCCGCTATCGCCACCGCCGGCCGGTCGACCGTCGCCTCGGTGAGACTGGTCGCCTCGCCGGTCATCGCCTCGACCAGGCGTGGCCGGGGCATGTCGCGAACCGGTGCGGTCACCACGTGACGACCGTCCCGCAGCACGGTTACCGCCTGGCAGACCTCGTAGATCTCGTCGAGGTGATGCGAGATGAACATGAAGGTGACGCCCTGCTCCTGAAGCCCGCGCAACCGGCGGAACAGCCGCTGGATCGCCGCGCCGTCGAGCTGCGCGGTCGGCTCGTCCAGGATGATGAAGCGCGCGCCGTGGCTGAGCGCCCGGGCGATCTCCAGCATCTGCTGCTGCTCGACGTTGAGGTCGCCGGCCGGCTGGGCTGGATCGACCACGAGGTTCCACTCGTCGAGCAGCTCACGAGCATCGGCCCGCAGCTTGCGCCAGGAGATCAGGCCGTGACCGGCCTGCCGGTTCAGGTACAGGTTCTCCGCCACCGACAGCGCCGGGATGATGGTCGACTTCTGGTACACACAGGCCACCCGCTGGCGCCATGCCTCGCGGTTGCCGAGCGACGGCGCCGGCTCGCCGCCGAAGCGCACATCGCCGGTGTCCGCCGCCTGAAGACCCGTGAAGATGGCGACGAGTGTCGACTTGCCAGCACCGTTGCGCCCGACGAGCGCGTGCGACTCGCCCTGCCGGACGGCCATGGTCACGTCGTCGAGCGCCCTGGTGTTGCCGTACCGCTTGCCCACCGAGACGGCCTCGACCACGGGACGCTCGGCGAGAGCTGTCCCGTGGTCGGTCCCGTTGCCTGCGCCCCGGCTCTGCGCCGGATCAATCATTGATTACCCCATAGCGACGAGTCGTCCGCCGCCACGCTCGTGAAATCGCCGAAGGTACCCGCCGTCTTGGTCACCAGGGGCGCCGGAAGCTGGTCCTCCAGGCCGTTCGGCAACGAGATGATGTTGCTCTTGTGGTCGGTCGGACCGGGCTGGAAGGTCTTGCCCTGCGCGGCCGCCTTCGCGTAGAACAGCCCCCACTCGGCGTACGCGTCGGCCGGCTGCGACACCGTGGCGTCGATCTGGCCGTTCTTGATGCCGTCCAGCTCCTGCTTGATGCCGTCGTTGGAGACGATCGCGATGTGCTTCGGGTCGCCGGCCGGCACCAGCAGGTTCTTCTGCTGGAGCACCTGGAGCGTCGGCGCGAGGAACACGCCACCGGCCTGCATGTAGATGCCCTGGATGTTGTTGTTGGTCTGAGCCAGGACCGTGTTCAGGCCGGCGGACGCCTTGGTGCCTTCCCATTCGGTCGGGATCTCGAAGAGTTTGATGTTCGGGTACTTGCTTTGGATGCACGCCTTGAACGCCTCGGACCGGTCCCGGCCGTTGATCGAGCTGAGCGCGCCCTGGAACTCGACCACGTTGCCCTGGCCCTTGAGCGTCTCGCCCAGAAACTCGCAGGCCTTCGTGCCGTACGCCTTGTTGTCGGCGCGGACCACCATGTACACCTTGCCGGTGTCCGGCCGGGTATCCACGCTGACCACACCGACCTTCTTCGCGGCCAACTGGTCGAGCGTCGGGGCGATCGCCGCGGTGTCCTGTGGCGCCATGACGATCGCCTTCGCGCCCCGGGTGACCAGGGTCTGCGTGTTGGAGACCAGCGTCTGGATGTTGTTCTGCGAGTTGGTCGGCGGCAGCAGGTCGACGCCGACGCTCTTGGCCTTCTCCGGCACGTACTTGTTGTAGGCATTCCAGAAGTCGCTGTCGGCGCGCGGGAAGTCGACGCCGATCTTGGGTTTGTCGTTGCTACCGCCGGATCCGCTGTTGCTCTTGCTGCCGCAGGCCGCCGCCAGGGCGGCGCACAGCACCAGCACGCCGAACCGGGCTATGTGGCGGGATACGTGACGCATGGCTGAGCCGTCCTTCCCAACTGTGGTGCGGGGAACGTGCATTGGGGGTGTATCCGCCGGACGGCCACTGGCGTGGCCACGGCGGTCGAGCCAGCGCTCGCAGCGGGACGTCCCGAACGACAGTCTTGAACGTGCGCCGACCGGTCCGCGTCGCCACGAAAAAATCCTATAGGCTATCTGGTCAGAGATTCTGGATGGCCCTCGTAGTGACGTCAAGACCGTGACACCATCGACATCTCGCCGACACCTTCGAAGACGGAGTACCCATGACGAGCGCCTTACCGCCGTCGCGCGCCAACTCGCCGGCCCGGCCGGCCGGCACCCGACTGCCCCAGCGGCAGGTGCTCGCCGACGACGTTTACGAAGCGGTCAAGGCCCTGGTCATGGACCATGTGATCGCCCCCGGCGCACGGGTGAGCATCGATGGGCTGGCGCGCGAGTTCGGGGTGTCCCAGACCCCGATCCGGGAGGCGTTGGCGCGCCTGGAATCCGACGGCCTGGTCACGAAGGAGCCGCTGCGGGGATACTCGGCGACCCCGCTGCTCACCCGGGCCGAGGTCGACGACCTGTTCCAGTTCCGGCTGCTGATCGAGCCCTGGGTGGCCGGCCGGGCCGCGGAGCTGGCCAGCCGCGACGACCACGCCCGGATCGCCGCCGAGATCGCGTCCTGCCCGGAGGCACCGCCCAGCGACGCGTACGAGGAGTTCAAGGCGCTCGCCGCGCACGACAACCGGTTTCACGGCCTGCTGGCGACGCTGGCCGGCAACCAGCAGCTCCGGAACGCCCTCGAACGCACCCACTGCCACCTGCACATTTTCCGGCTGTACTCGGCCGGCGGCGGGGGCACCCAGACGCTCTCGGAGCACCAGCGGATCGCCGCGGCGGTGACCCGGGGCAGCCCGACGGCCGCGGCCGGGGCGATGCGCGAGCACCTGGAGCGGGCCCGCGACCGGCTGCGCGCCTCTTTCGACTGAACGGTTGGCCCCGGTCCACTGAAGGTAACTTCGCTGGCCGGGAAGACCGGTACTGATCAGTTCCTATAGGAATCGTGTTCCTATAGGATCTCTCCGGCACCAAAGGATCGGAGGTCTCATGCAGCTACCCGGCACCGACCGGCGACTCGGCCCGGTCGCCACCGCCCGGCACCGCTTCGTCGTTCGGTAGGAGGTGCCGGATGGCACGCATCGAGGCCGTCGACGTCGTCGACGTCCGTTTCCCGACGTCCCGCCAGCTCGACGGGTCCGACGCGATGAACCCGGATCCGGATTACTCGGCCGCCTACGTGGTGCTGCGCACCGACGAAGGCCCCGACGGTCACGGCTTCGCGTTCACGATCGGCCGCGGCAACGAGGTGCAGGCCGCCGGCATCCACGCGCTCATGCCATACCTGTTGGGTCGTGACGTCGAAGCCACCTGCGCCGATCTCGGCGGGCTCTACCGCGAGCTGATATTCGACTCGCAGCTGCGCTGGCTCGGCCCGGAGAAGGGCGTCATGCACATGGCGATCGGCGCCGTGGTCAACGCCGCGTGGGACCTGGCCGCCAAGCGCGCCGGTAAGCCGGTCTGGAAGCTGCTGGCCGACATGACCCCGGAGCAGCTGGTCGACCTGGTCGACTGGCGATACCTGACCGACGCGCTCACGCCCGGCGAAGCGCTCGATCTGCTGCGCGCCTGCGCGCCCGGGCGGGCTGCCCGGGAAGCCGAGCTGCGGGAGTCCGGATTCCCGGCATACACCACGTCGCCCGGCTGGCTCGGGTATGACGACGAGAAGGTCTCGCGGCTGTCCAAGGAGGCGGTCGCCGACGGGTTCACCCAGATCAAGCTCAAGGTCGGCGCAAACCTCGACGACGACGTCCGCCGGATGCGCATCGCCCGGCAGGCCGTCGGCCCGGACATCCGGGTGGCGATCGACGCCAACCAGCGCTGGGACGTCGACGAGGCGATCCGCTGGGTGGACCGGCTGCGCGAGTTCGACCCGTACTGGGTGGAGGAGCCGACCTCGCCCGACGACGTGCTCGGCCACGCGACGATCCGGCGGGCGCTCGCTCCTATCCGGGTCGCCACCGGCGAGCACGTCCAGAACCGGGTCATGTTCAAGCAGATGCTGCAAGCCGGCGCGATCGACGTGCTCCAGATCGACGCGGCGCGGGTGGGCGGGGTCAACGAGAACGTCGCGATCCTGCTGCTGGCCGCCAAGTTCGGTGTACCGGTCTGCCCGCACGCCGGCGGCGTCGGCCTGTGTGAGCTGGTCCAGCACCTCGCCATGTTCGACTTCATCGCGGTGTCGGGCACCACGGACGGTCGCGTCATCGAGTATGTCGACCATCTGCACGAGCACTTCGTGGATCCGGTGGTCGTGCAGGGCGGCCGCTACCAGGCGCCGACCGCGCCCGGGTTCAGCGCGGAGCTGACCCCGGAGACCCTGCGCCGGTACCGTTATCCCGACGGTCCTGTGTGGACCGAATCGCCCGGTAGCGAGGAGTCCTGACGTGTTTCTCCTACGTCTCGGTCAGCCCGGTGCGGAGCGCCCCGCGGTCCGCACCGTGGACGGCACCGTCTACGACCTGTCTTCCGTCACCAGCGATTTCGATGGTGCGTTCTTCGCCGGTGACGGTGTCGACCGGGCCCGCGACGCGGTCGCGGGTGGACGGTTGCCGGTGCTCGACGCCTCCGGGCTGCGCACCGGCGCGCCGGTGGCCCGCCCCGGCGCGGTCATCTGCATCGGCCAGAACTACGCCGCGCACGCGGCCGAGTCCGGCGCCGAGCCACCCGCCAGCCCGATCATCTTCTTCAAGCACCCCAACACCGTGGTCGGTCCGTACGACGACGTGGCGATCCCGCCGGGCAGCGTCAAGACCGACTGGGAGGTCGAGCTGGCCGTCGTGATCGGCCGGCAGGCGCGTTACCTGGAGTCTCCGGAGCGGGCGCTGGCGCACGTCGGCGGGTACATGGTGTCCAACGACGTCTCCGAGCGGACCTACCAGATCGAGCAGTCCGGCGGTCAGTGGTCGAAGGGCAAGTCCTGCGAGACGTTCAACCCGCTCGGCCCGGTGCTCGCCACCCCCGACGAGGTGCCCGACCCGCAGGCGCTCGGGCTGCGCTCGTGGGTCAACGGCGAGCCGCGCCAGGACTCCAACACCTCCGACATGATCTTCTCGGTGGCGCACCTGGTCTGGTACCTCTCCCGGTTCCTCGTGCTCGATCCCGGAGACATCATCAACACCGGCACTCCGCAGGGTGTCGCCCTGTCGGGCCGGTTCCCCTACCTCGCGGCCGGCGACCGGGTCGAGACGGAGATCGACGGCCTGGGCCGGCAGCGGCAGTCGTGTGTCGAAGCGAAGGTGTGATATCCATGGCTGATTTCGACGGGCTCGTCGCCATCGTCACCGGTGGCGCTTCGGGCATCGGTTTAGCCACCGCGAAACTTCTGGCGAGCCGCGGTGCCCAGGTGGCCTGCCTCGACCTGAAGCCCGGCGACCTGTCCGAGCCGCTGCACGGCATCGAGTGCGACGTCACCGACGACGCGGCCGTCCGGGCCGCCGTCGACGAGGTCGTCAGCCGGTTCGGCCGGCTCGACGTGGTCGTCAACAACGCGGGAATCGGCGCGATCGGCACCATCGCCGACAACCCCGACGCGGAGTGGCTGAAGGTCCTTGACGTCAATGTGGTCGGCATGGTCCGGGTGGCCCGGGCAGCGCTACCGCACCTGCGCGAGTCTCCCGCTGCCGCCATCGTGAACACCTGCTCGATCGCGGCGACCGCTGGCCTGCCGCAGCGCGCGGTGTACAGCGCGTCCAAGGGTGCCGTGCTGTCGTTGACGCTCGCCATGGCGTGCGACCACGTCCGGGAAGGCATCCGGGTCAACTGCGTCAACCCGGGCACCGCCGACACGCCGTGGGTGGGCCGGCTCCTGGCGCAGGCGCCCGACCCCGAGGCCGAGCGCAAGGCGCTCAACGCGAGGCAGCCCATGGGCCGCCTGGTGACGGCCGACGAGGTGGCGGCCGCCATCGCCTACCTGGCCTCCCCGTTGTCGGGGTCCACGACCGGCACCGCGCTGGCGGTAGACGGCGGCATGCAGGGCCTGCGGGTCCGCCCGCAGAACTGAGATCGCGCCGATCTTGGAGAAATGTGCATGCTTTGGAGATCAAAGCATGCACATTTCTCCTTGATCGACGCAAAGATCGTCAGGCGTAGCTGCCGCCTGCCCACATCTCGTCTATGCCTATCCGGTTCTTCGAGTCACCGGCCGTTGCCCACGTGCCGCTCATCGTCAGCCGGATGTAACGGGCCGAGGCCACGTTCAGGTCGATGAACTGGGCGCCACGGTTGCTCGGCAGGTTGCCGCTCTTCGCCGTAGTCCAGGTCGTGCCGTTGGTACTGACCTCGACCTTGTACCCCTTGATCCGGGCGGACTGCTCGGTGCCGGACCGGTTGTAGCTGACCGAGTCCTCGCGCTCGTTGATGCCGAGGTACGCGACCTTCTTGGCGGAACCGAGGTCCAGCGTGACGTTCGCCGGCACCTTCTTGCCGTTGGTCCAGAACTTGACGTAGTCGCCGTCGACCAGGTTCGCGGCGGTACCCGTGCTCGCCGATGCCTTGACGCCGGCGTAAACGCCGACCCGACCGCCCGAGGTCTCCACCTTGAACACCGTGTCATAGGGGTCCCAACTCGAGACCCCGCTGATGGTCAGCACGCCGTTCGCCTGGCTGAAGGTCCGCGCCGCGCCACTGCGCAGATCGGTCACCTTCGTGACGTGGTACCCGGCGTCGCGCACCTTCAGCACACTGGTGCTCGGCTTGTCGATGACATGGATGTACTGGAGGTTCGGGTTCCTGGTGCTGATCGTGGTCGCACCGTGCGCGCCGTTGTTCCAGGACCCGCCCGGCATCCCGCCGTACATGAAGCCGCCGCCCTGGGTGCCGCCCAGCGACTCCCAGATCTTGTCCAGGTACCCGTTGGCGAAGTTGTTGTACGCGGCCTGCTTCGACGGGAACTTGCCGTTCACCATCGCCTGCTCGTCTTCCAGCGACTTGATGGATGAGCCGGCGTTCATGATGAACCGGCCCAGCGTCAGCTTGGTGTCCACACTGGAGTCGTTGCCGCTGTACCACCAGGCGCCGCTGGACGGCAGCTTGTAGTCGGCCTCGGTAACGCGCGGAAGCGACGTCCACACCGCCTGCGGCATGTCGTAGCCCGGAGACATGCCGGTCTTCTGCTCGTTGCTGACCATGTCCATTTCCGGGGTGTCTTCGTTGTTGTTGGTCAGGATCATGTCCGGCCGCTGGGTGTGGATCTGCTTGTACAGGTTGTGCGATTCCCAGTACGCGTTGTCGTTGTCGATCCAGAACCCGGCGAGGTCCGGGTAGTTCTTCATGACCTCGAAGAAGTTGTCGTAGCTGAACTCACCGAAGCCGGCCTGGGTGTCCAGGTTGACGTTGTGCCCCTTGTACTTCGAGTACGCGGCCGAGTCCATCCACTCGTGGCCGGTCTCGTTGTGCCACTGGGCGTCGTTGGTCATGTACAGGATGACCTTCAGACCCTTGGCCTTGGCCGCCGCGATGAGCTTGCCCAGGTAGTCGGTCTTGGTGCTGCACGTGCCGGGAATCTTCGACGGCCAGGCCCGCGAGTACCCGAGCCGGCTGTGGAAGGACGCCAGCGTGATGTACTGGACGTGCAGCTTCTGCGCCTCGCTCACCCAGTAGTTCGCGTCCCAACCACCGTTGTTGATGGCGTTCTCCCAGGCGCTGCAACTGGTATAGCCGGGTGACGTCCGCATCCCCCAGTGCAGGAACAGCCCGCCGGTCGAGTTACGGATCCAGTCCTGGCGGGGGTTCTGCAGGTCGGCGCGGGCCGGCGCGACGCCTACCAGCGCGACGACCACCGCCCCGATGGCGGCGACGACGCCGGCCAGAAGGCCGGTGCGCCACCACGCCCGGCGGGAATTACGCATTCTCATCATGTCCTGCCCTCATCTCGGCTCTTGCGGTGAACCGGCGCACCCCGGGAACTTTCGGCGAACCGAAACCTGTCGCCCGCCAGGCGGGAAGAACGGGCAACCGGATCTGTTCAGAAACCTGCCCGAAAACATAGGATGTCATGGATGCCTCGTCAAGGTGCTGGTATCCCGGTATACCACCCAGCGGAGACCTGAGCAGGCCCGTCACCAGCGACGGCACCAACACTCTCCGCCACGCCGGCTACGCCGGAAAAGTTACGCCGGCCTTGCCGGGAAAGGAGTTCGGCAACGCATGACCACAAACATCCGACGGCTGTTCGGCAGGCTGCTGCCCGTCACCGCGGTGGCTGGTGCGCTGATCGCGACGGCCGCTATCGCTCCGAACGCGCTCGCCGGGTCCGGCACCGGGCCGGGTTCGGCCGCCATCGGTGCCGCGGCGGTGGACTATTCGACCCTCGTGGCCGACGCCGAGGAAAAGCGCGCGAGCCCGGCGCAACTCGGCCCGTGGAGCTACACGGAGGGCCTGTTCCTTTACGGCACGTACCTCACCTACCAGCGCACGCACCAGACCAAGTACCTGGACTACATGCAGAAGTGGGCCGACCGGTTCGTCGACTCCAGCGGCCACCTCAACAACGGTCTGAGCAGCCTCGACTCGATGCAGTCCGGCAACGTGCTGCTGGCGCTCTACAAGGAGGGCCGCGGTAACAAGTACAAGACGGCCGCCACGCAGATCCGCAACCGGCTCAAGACGTTCCCCCGCACCAAGAAGGACGGCAACCCGGGTGCGTTCTGGCACGCCACGAGCCGGCAGAACCAGCTCTGGGCGGACGGCACGTTCATGGTGCTGCCGTTCCTGTTGCATTACGGCCAGATCGTCGGCGAGCGGGACTACGCCAACGCCGAGGTGGTCCGCAACCTGAACATCTACTACACGCACCTCAGCGACCCGGCGACCGGCCTGCTGCGGCACGCCTACGACGAGTCGAAGAGCCAGTCGTGGGCGAACAAGACCACCGGCCAGGCACCGGAAGACTGGTGCCGCGCGATCGGCTGGTACGGCATGGCCTCCATCGAGGCGCTGGACATCCTGCCGGCGAGCCAGCCGGGCCGCGCCGACATCCTCAGTCACGTGCAGACCCTCGTGGCCGGCTTCAAGAAGTGGCAGGACCCGGCCACCGGCCGCTGGTTCCAGCTCCCGGCGAAGCCGACGCTCAAGGGCAACTGGACCGAGACGTCCTGCTCGGCGATGTTCACCTACACCATCTCGCGCGCCGTCGAGAAGGGCTACGTCGACGCCAGCTACAAGTCGGTGTCCCAGAAGGGTTACCAGGGCGTCCTGGCCAAGGTGAGCAGCAAGGGCGACGTCTCCGACATCTGCATCGGCACCAACGTCGGCGACCAGTCCTACTACCTGGGCCGCGGCCGGAAGACCAACGACCTGCACGGTCTCGGCGCCTTCATCATCATGAACGAGCAGCTGGCCAAGACCGGCTCCTGAACGGAGACAAACGACAGGGGGCGTCCGTGCGGACGCCCCCTGTTGCTGCGATCAAACCCCGTCTGGTACGGGCTGAGCCGCCTTCAGCTCACCCGGCTCGATGAGGTCGGCGAGGATGGCGGCGACCTCGTCGCGTTCGGCGGCCGACACCTCGCTGATCGGTGGCCGCACCGTCCGGCGGCACAGGCCGAGCTGGGCCAGGGCTTCCTTGACCACCGAGACGTTGCCCGCACTGCCGGCACGGGCACGCATGTCCTCGAATGGCTTGAGCCGCGCCCAGATCGCCATCGCCGCTTCGTGGTCGCCCGCGCGGAGCCGGTCGAGCAGCTCCAGCGAACGCCGCGGCGCCACGTTGACCAGCCCCGAGGTGAAGCCACGTGCCCCGCTGAGCCAGAAGAACGGAGCCCAGGTCTCCGCGAGCCCGCACACCCACACCAGTCGATCGGCACCGACCGCCTGCACCAGGCCGGGCAGCGCGAGCACGTCGGGCACCGCGTACTTGACGCCGACGACGTTGGGGCTGGCGTCGGCGAGCGCGGCGAACGCGGCCCCGGTGACCAGCGGGCTGCGCACATAGCACACGACACCCAGCTCCGGCACCGCGTCGGCGATGGCCCGGTGGTAGGCCACCCAGCCGTCGAGCGACTGGTACGGATGCACCGGTTGGTGGACCATCACGCCGTGCGCGCCGGCGGCCGCCGCGTCCCGGGCCATCTCGACCGCACGACGCACGTCGTGGCCGACGCCCGCGATGACAGTGGCCCGATCGCCCACGGTGGCGGTGGTGGTCCGCACCGCGAGCGCCAGCTCGTCCGGGTCGAGCGAGTAGAACTCGCTGGTGTTGCCGTTGGGGGTGAGTGCGTCGACACCCGCGTCGACGCATCGGGCGAGCACCTTGGCATATGCGTCGACGTCGACGCCACCGGCCTCGTCGAACGGGGTCACCGTGATCCCGACGATGGACGCCAGTGCTCGCCTGACCTGTTCATGGGACATAAGCGACTCCTATTCGCGCCGTGGTATCTGGTATACCAGACACCACGCTGGCCGGCTCCGGCCTGTCCGCCCAGCAGGATGCGGTCCGGCCGGGCTTCCGGCCGGACCGCACGAGGCCGATATTCCTCAGCCGCCTGGACCTCCGGTCGGCACGGATCCCGATCGGCTACGCCGGTCGGGCGCCCCGCGCGCCGAGCGCGGCCGACACCTCACGGGCGGTCCGCACCACCATCGGGGCGAGCCGGGCCACCTGCACCCGCCCCAGATCGACGCTGAGCCCGGAGACACTGACCGCGCCGATCGGCTCTCCGCGGTGGTCGAGCACCACCGCGCCGATGCAGCGCACGCGCGTCGCGTTCTCCTCGTCGTCGAGCGCCCAGCCGCGGGCGCGTACCGTCGCGAGGTTCGCCAGCAGCGCCTCGGGCGTGGTCAACGTTCGCGGCATGCGGCGGGGCAGGCCGGTGCGCTGCGCGATCAGGCGCACGTCCTCCTCCGGCAGAGCCGCCAGTATCGCCTTGCCAATGGCCGTGCAGTGCAACGAAAGCGTCGCGCCGATCCGTGAGCGCATGCCGTAGGCGCCGCGCCCTTCGAGCTTGTCGACGTAGACCGCCTCGTCGCCCTGCCGGACACCGAAATGCACCGTGTACCCGCTGCGCTCGCTGAGCGCGCGCAGCGCCGGGCGGGCCGCCCGGGCGAGGTCGGAGTCGTCAGCGGCGCGACCGGCGAGCCGGAGCAGCCCCGGCCCGAGCATGTAGTCACGCTCCTCGCCCTCGCGCACCCACCCCTGTGTCACCAGTTCCTGAAGGATGCGATGCACCGTCGAGATCGGCAGACCCGTGACCTGTGCGATCCGGGACAACCGCCGATGCTCGGTGAGCGCCTCTGCCACCGCCACCACCTTGGCGATGGCCGATGGCGATCCGGGCCTGTTCATCTCGCCATCCACCCACCGTCCACTACGAGTAAATGACCGTGTACGTAATCAGCGGCCGCGGAGGCCAGGAAGACCACCGCACCCGCTATGTCGTCCGGCCGGGCCCACCGCCCGGCCGGAATGCGCGCCTGGATCTCGGCCGCCCGGGAGCGGTCGAGTCGAAGCTGCTCGGTATTGGCGGTCACCACGTATCCGGGGGCGACCGCGTTGACGTTGACCCCGCCGGCCGCCCACTCGTTGGCCAGCGCCTTCGTCAGACCCGCGACGCCATGCTTGCTCGCCGTATAGGACGAGACGTTGAGCCCGCCCTGGAACGACAGCAACGACGCCACGTTGATGATCTTTCCTCGACCGCGTTCGCACATCGGCGCGCCGAAGAGGCGGCAGAGCAGGAAGACGGAGTCGAGGTTCACCTGGAGGACCTGCCGCCAGGAATGCTCGTCGGCGGTGAGCGCCGGCGCCCGGCGGATGATGCCGGCGTTGTTGACAAGGATGTCAATGGGACCGTCGGTCAGTACCTGGTCGGCGACGCTGCGAACCGCGTCCGGGTGGCCCAGGTCGGCCGCGACCGTGCGGACCTTGCGACCGCGTTCTGCCACCTCCGCCGCAACCGATTCCAGGTCGTCCTGGTGCCCCCACAGCACCAGGTCGGCGCCGGCGTCGGCGAGTGCCAGCGAGATCGCCCGGCCGATCCCGCCCCGCGCCCCGGTCACCAGCGCCGTGCGCCCTTCGAGCGCGAACAGCCCTGCCCTGTCGGTCACCGGAGGTCCTCTTTGGCGATGATCTCCATGTCGTCGTAGGCGATGTTCTCTCCCCCCATGGCCCACACGAACGCGTAGTTCGAGGTGCCGGCGCCGCAGTGCACCGACCACGGCGGGCTGATCACGGCCTCCTCGTTGGCGACGATGATCGACCGGGTGGCGTCCGGCTGCCCGCACAGGTGCAGCACCCGCTCGGTGTCGGCCAGCCCGAAGTACAGGTAGACCTCGGTGCGCCGCTCGTGCGTGTGGCAGGGCATCGTGTTCCACACGCTGCCCACCTCAAGATCGGTGATGCCGACGACGAGTTGACACGAGGCGATGCCGTCGGCGTGGATGTACTTGCGGATCGTCCGGACGTTCGCGTGCGCGGCGTCGCCCAGGTGCATTGCTTCGACCTCGTCCCGCCTGGCCAGCGCCGTCGGGTGCTCGGCGTGGGCCGGGGTCGACACGAGGTAGAAGCGGGCGTCGTCGCCCTCGAACGTGACGCTCCGGGTGCCGCGCCCGACGTACAGCACGTCCCGCGCGGTCAGCGGATGCTTGGCGTCGTCGGCGGTGACCGTGCCGGAGCCGCTCAGGCACACCACCGCCAGCTCCCGCCGGGCGCAGAAGCTATCGGAGCGCAGCTGCGTGGGCACCGGCAGGGCGATCGTCTGGCCGTCCGGGACGGCACCTCCGATGACGATGCGGTCGTGGTGGCTGTATGCGAGGTGTACGTCGCCCGCCACGAAAAGGTCGTCAACGAGGAACCTCTCCCGCAACACCGGAGAGGTGAGCTCGGCAAGCTCGTCCGGGTGCGTGGGATGGCGCGTCTGCACGTTGGCCTCCCTTGAAGGTGGCGCCGCCCATCCCCACCAGGGCGGCGTCGGATGTCACCGGCCTGAAAACGTTTGCGGTCCGATAGTGCGACAGACCTCACACGAATTTCTAAGCCAGGTGTACATTGGCATCCGACCCACTGGTATACCAGTATTGTGGGAACCCTTTCCGTTGAACGGAAGAATATGCCGCCTGTGCTACCGCCGCTGCCCCGTTCAACCACCACGTCGGATCTCGTCGTGGATTCGATCCGGGAAGCGATCCTCAGCGGTCGCCTCTCGCCCGGCGAGACGCTGGTCGAGCGGCGGCTCGCGGAGTTGCTCGGGGTCTCCAAGACGCCGGTGCGCGAAGCGCTCATCACGCTCGCCGCGTCCGGCCTGGTCACCGTCACGCCCAACCGGGGTGCCGTGGTGCGCGCGGTCAGCACCGACGACGTGTACAAGGCGTATGAGGTCCGGCTACTGCTGGAGCCCTGGGCCGTCGCGCGTACCGTCCGGGAGGGCGGCCTCACCTCGGCCACCGGGGCGGCCCGCGCCGCCCTGGAAGACGCCCGGCGGCACCTGCCCGACGACGACCACGTCCAGCTCAGCCTCGCCAACCGGCGCTTCCACCGCGCGCTCTACGTCGAGTGCGGCAACGATATCGTGGTCCGCCAGCTCGACACGTTGCAGGAGATGGCGGCGCTCGGCGCGGTGGCCCTGCTCTGGGAGCGGTGGCGCACCTGGCGGGCCGAGTATGACGAGCACGCCGAGATCCTGAAGGCGGTCGAGACCGGCGAGGCGGACACCGCCGAACGCCTGCTGCGCAAGCACATCCGGCAGTCCGTCAAGCGCCTGGAGCCGAGCCGCCAGCAGTCGGGCTGACACCGCCGCGGTGGCCCGGGAACCGTCCTGCGACCGGCTCCCGGACCACCCGTCACCGCGTCAGGGCACCATCCAGCCCAGCACCGGGGTGGACTGGAGGTACACCAGCAGGCAGAGCACAACCAGCAGCCCGATGCTCCAGCCGAACACCGACCGGAACACCGTGCCTTCCTCGCCCACCTTGTCGATCGACGCGGTGCCGATCGCCAGGTTCTGCGGCGAGATCATCTTCGCGAGTACCCCGCCGGAGCCGTTCGCGGCGCCGAGCAGGATCGGCGACACGTTGATCTTCGCGGCCGCCGTGGTCTGCAAGGTACCGAACAGCACGTTGGAGCCCACGTCGGTACCCGTGATCGCCACCCCGAACCAGCCGACTATCGGCGACAGGAACGCGAAGAACGCGCCCGCCCCGGCCAGGAACAGACCGAGGGCCGAGGTCTGGCCCGAGTACTGCATGATGAACGCGAGCGCGAACACCAGCAGGATGGTCACGATCGCCCAGTTGAACTGCCGGAGCGTGCGGCCGTAGATCTGGAGCGCCCGGATCGGGCTCAACCCGAGCACGAGCATCGTGAGCAGGCCCGAGATGAACAGCAGCGTGCCGGTCGCGGACAGCCAGTTCAGCACGTACAGCACCGGCACCGCTTTGCCGGCCGGACTGATCAGGTGGATGCCCGGCCAGGTCCAGGTGGCCGACGGGTCGGCTTCTCCAACCAGACCTTGAAGTTCGCCCACGAGTACGTGAGTTGCGCGATCGAGAAAACGATCACGACGATGGCGTACGGCGCGAACGCCTTCACCACGTCGCTCGCCGAGTCGCCCTCGGGGCGGCCGATCTTGCGCACCTGCGCGGGATCGTCCACCGCACCGCCGGCGACGACCGGGGTCGGCGTGCCGCTCTCGAACTCGAGCCGCTCCTTGGGCTTCCACACCCGGACCAGCAGGACCACCGACGCGGCCGAGATGAGGGCCGCGAAGATGTCGCAGAGCTTGTAGTTCCACATCGAGAACAGGAACTGCGAGACCGCGAACGTCGCGCCGGCAGTGAGCGCCGCCGGCCAGGCCTGGCGCAGCCCGCGTACCCCGTCGGCGATGAAGATGAGGATGAACGGTACGAAGAAGGCCAGGATCGAGGTCTGCCGACCGGCCATCGCACCGAACTGCTCGGCGGGCAGTTTGGTGACCAGTCCGAGGTTGGTGATCGGGTTACCGAGGCCACCGAAGACCACCGGGGCGGTGTCGGCCACCAGCGCGATGGCCACCGCCCGGAGCGGGTTGAAGCCGATCGCGACCAGCATGACCGTGCAGATCGCGATCGGCGAGCCACCGCCGGCCAGCGCCTCGAGCAGCGCGCCGAAGGCGAACGCGATCACGATCGCCTGTATCCGCTGATCGTCGCTGATCCTCGCGAACGCCCGCCGGAGCACGGCGAAGTGCCCGGTGTCGACGGTCATGTTGTAGATCCAGATCGCGTTGAACGTGATCCAGAGGACGAGCAGGACGCTTCGTGCCGCCCCGTAGACGCCGGCGCTGAGCGCCTGCCCGAACGGCATCTTGAACGCGGTGATGGCGATGATGAGCGAGACCAGCACGCTGGCCGCGCTCGCCCAGTGCGCCTTCCATTTGAGCCCGCCGAGCAGGCCGAGAAGGGTCAGCAGTGGCAGCGCGGCGAGCAGCGCCGACAGCCAGAGGTGACCGGTCGGATTGAAGTTCTGGTGGTAGTTCTGGGCCAGCACGTGTGCCTCCACGTGAGACAGGGGGACGGGGGTGTGCCACGCGCGGTCGACGCGTGACCCGGCGGCCGGGGAGCCGCGGACGGGCGGCCGGGGCCGCTGGAACCGGCGGCCGTCGTCCCTGCGACCGGGCCGAGGCCGGTCGCGGCGCGGGAGGTACGGCGTGCGGGTATATCGAGGACGCTCTCGGCCGCGCCCCGTGCAAACCTTTCCAGGCGGTGTACCGCTCAGCCGGTATCGGCGTCAATAGATTCATCCGACGTATGGAAGCTTTACCGCTGGTCGGAAGGGGTCACCGCTGGCCGCGAAGACATCCGAGCTGACGAATATGCGCAGATCCGTTGTGAGCTGCACTGTTATGTCTGTTGTCGTGGAATGTGAACAGGCCCCCGCTAAATCATCGGATGAAAGGGTTGACGGACCCCGCCGCCCGCAGATTGACTCGCTCCACAAACGGTTGCAGAAAGCCTCAACGACAGCCAGCTGGAGCGGTTCGGTGCCGGTAACCATCCACGACGTCGCCCGTAGGGCCAAGGTCTCCGCGTCGACGGTGTCGCGCGCCCTGAGCGCGTCCCACCATGTCCGGGGAACCACCCGCGATCGCGTCCTGGCCGCCGCCCGGGAGCTCGGCTACCAGCCGAATCCCGCCGCCCAGAGCCTCATCACCGGCAAGACCGGCAACATGGGCATCGTCGTGCCCGACCTTGGAAACCCTTTCTACACGGGGGTTCTGCGGGGGGTCCAGGCGCGTGCCCGGGCGGCCGGTTACGCGGTCTTCTTCGCCGACAGCGAGGAGGACGCGGCCGCCGAAGAGGCGCTGGTCCGTTCGATGTCACGTCAGGTCGACGGTGTGATCATCTGTGCGCCGTTCGCGTCCGACAGCCAGTTGAACGGGCTGGCCGCTGTCACCTCGCTGACGCTGCTCAACCGGCGGCTGCGCGGGGTACCGGCAGTGTTCATGGATAGTGCCGGCGGTATGCGGCAGGTGGTCGACCACCTCGCCGCGCTAGGCCACCGCCGGTGTGCGTACCTGAACGGGCCACACAACGCGTGGTCCAACCGGGAACGCCGGCGCGGTCTGCGCAGTGCGGCCGCCCGGCGGCACATGGCGATCGTCGAGTTCGGCCCGTTCGAGCCGAAGTTCGAAGGTGGTGTACAGGCAGCGGATCTCGCGCTCGCCAGTGGTGTCACCGCCATCATCGCCTACAACGATCTGATGGCCCTCGGCGTCCTCTCCCGGCTTGCCGACCGCCAGGTGGCGGTGCCGCAGGAGATGAGCGTCGTGGGCTTTGACAACCTGCTTTACGCCGCGGTCTGCGCTCCGCCGCTGACCACAGTTGCGATGCCGATGGAGAGCGGCGGTCGTGCGGCCGTCGACCTCCTCCTTGCCCGCGTGGGCGCCGTGGACGACGGCCACGGCGGCCTCTACCGCGAGCTGACCACCAATTTGATCGTACGGGCGACCACCGCCCCTGCCACCAATCGCTCACCGGCGGCTCGCACCACGCCGCCTCCCGCCCCCGGAAAGGGGAACGACAACGATGAGTAAGTCCTTGCCCCGCCTACGCGGTGCCGGCTTCCGCCGGCTCGGCATCGTGCTCACCGCTGCCGCGCTCGTCGCGGCCGGCTGTGGGGCACCTGGAAGCGACAAGAAGACGACCAACTCCGATGCCGGCGCAAAGGTGCCCGACAAGCCGTCCGCACCGGTGACGCTCACGGTGTTCGACGTGGCCGGCAACCTCCAGCTGTCACAGGGCATCTTCGACAACTTCACGAAGGAGCACAGCGACATCGTCAGCCGGGTCGTCACGCAGACCGGCAAGGCGCCCGACCTGGCCGGCAAGATCAAGGCCCAGCAGGACGCCAACCACCTCGACATCGACCTGGTCCTCACCGGCACCGACGGCCTGTCCGCCGGTATCTCCCAGGGCCTGTGGACGAAGATGACGCCGGACTACGACTCCAAGCTGCCGAAGCTCTCCGAGATCTACACGGCGCCTGCGGCGAAGATGCAGGAGCTGGCGGAGGGGTTCGGCGTCGAGATCGTCGAGTACCCGTCCGGGCCGTTCCCGGAGTACAACCCGAAGACCGTGGCCACCCCGCCGAAGACCCCGCAGGAGCTGCTCGACTGGGCCAAGGCGCACCCGAACAAGTTCATGTACGCCCAGCCGAAGAACTCCGGCCCCGGCCGCACCTGGCTGATGGGTCTGCCCTACCTCCTCGGTGACAAGGACCCCAAGGACCCGGTCAACGGCTGGGACAAGACCTGGGCGTACCTGAAGGAGCTCAACCAGTACATCCGCTACTACCCGACCGGCACGACCGAGACGATGAAGAACCTGGCCGACGGAAGCGTCGACATGATCATGAGCACCACCGGTTGGGACATCAACCCGCGGGCGCTCGGCACGGTCCCGGCGGACATGAAGGTCGCCCCGTTCGACAACTTCCACTGGGTCAACGACGCGCAGTACGTTGTGGTGCCCAAGGGCGTGTCGACGGACAAGCTCTCGGCGATCCTCCAGCTGATCAAGTACATTCTCACGCCGAAGCAGCAGGCGATCACGTTCGACAAGGGCTACTTCTACCCCGGCCCGGCGGTCAAGGGTGTGACCATCGACATGGCCCCGCAGGAGAGCCAGGACGTCATCGCGAAGTACGGCCGCCCGGAGTACGCCGACTGGATCGCCAACAACCCGCACGAGACCTCGCTCACTGCGGACCAGCAGGTCAAGGCGTTCGACATTTGGGACCGCACGGTTCCAGGAGACAAGGTCGGAAAGAAATGACCAAGGACCGGTTCGACCACCTACGGCTGGAGCAGGTCAGCCGGAGCTTCGGGGGTAAAGCTGCCCTCCAGGCTCTCGACCTGCAGATCGCCGGCGGCGAGTTCGTTGCGCTGCTCGGCCCATCCGGTTGTGGGAAATCCACCGCACTCAACTGCTTGGCCGGGCTGCTGCCGCTCACCGGAGGCAGCATCTGGCTCGACAAGCGACGCATCGACACGCTGCCTCCCGAGCGGCGCGGGTTCGGCATGGTGTTCCAGAACTACGCCCTTTTCCCGCACATGTCGGTTCGTCGCAACGTCGGCTTCGGCCTGCGGATGCGCGGGGTCGGCCGGGACGAGACACGTCGACGCGTGGCGGAGGCGCTGCGACTGGTTCAACTCACCCAGTACGCCGATCGCCTCCCCTCGCAACTGTCCGGTGGCCAGCAACAGCGGGTCGCGATCGCCCGTGCGATCGTGATCGAACCCCCGCTGGTGCTGATGGACGAACCACTGTCCAATCTGGACGCCGCGCTGCGTCTGGAGATGCGCACCGAGATCCGGCGGCTGCACCAGTCGCTGGGTCTGACAACGGTGTACGTCACGCACGACCAGGAGGAGGCGCTGTCGCTGGCCGACCGCCTGGTGATCCTGCGGGAAGGGATCGTGCAGCAGGTCGGTACCCCGGAAGAGCTCTACCGCGCGCCGGTGAACTCCTACGTGGCGAGCTTCATGGGGTACCGCAACCTGCTGCCGGTACAGGTGAACGGTGGCAGCGGAAGCCGGGTCGAGATCGGCGCTCCGGCGCTGCGTCTCATCGGTACCGCCCGCGAGCGGGTCGACGGCCCGCAGGCGGTCGCCGCGATCCGGCCAGAGGACTTCGTCGTCACGAACACCGGTGACAACCTGCTGGAGGTGCTCGTCGAGGTGGTCGAGTACCACGGCCGGGAGCAGGCGGTGCAGGGTCGCCTCAAGGGCGGCCAGGTGATCCGGCTGCGCTCGACCGAACGGCTGGCCCCCGACGACACGGTCACGATCAGCGTGCCTGCCGACAAGTTGCTGGTTTTCGCCGCCGACGCCGACGCCCTCGCGGCGGCGAATGCGGCTGCCGGCGGCCAGGGCGTCGTGCCCGGCTTCGGGGACGGCGCAAGCACCGTTACCGCGCCGGGCGATGCCGGCGTCCTGGACGGCCCCCCGGCCGGCGTGGTGGCGGGCCCACCGGCCGGGGCGGCTGGCAGCGGCGCGGCCGGCAGGAGGACCGCTCCATGACAACGACCGAGGCCGCGCCGGCCCGACCCGGACCAGGGTCGGACCGGCGCGGCACGGACCACGCGAAGCCGGCGCTGCGGCACCGGCTCGCGGAGCGCGGGATCGACCGGGTGCTACTGCTCCTGATCCCCGGCATCCTGTTCGTGGTCCTGCTGTTCCTGTACCCCTTCTTCTACGGCCTGGGGTTGTCGTTCCAGCCCCGGCAGGGTGGCGGCCCGTTCGCCAACTACCAGAAGTTCTTCTCCGACCCGTACCTGCGCGACACGATCTGGATCACGTTCCGGATCGGACTGCCGGCGGCTTTGCTCAACGTCGTGGCGTCGATCCCGATCGCGTACCGGATGCGCGGCCCGATGCGTGGCAAGCGGCTGATCACCACGATCCTGGTCATCCCGATCACGCTGGGCACGGTACTCACCGCCGACGGCATCCTGTCGTACTTCGGGCCCAAGGGCTGGTTCAACAAGGTGCTCGTCGCGCTGCACCTCACCGACACCGACCATCCGGTGATCTTGATCCACAACTACTGGGGCGTGCTGTTCTCGCTGATCATTAGCGGCTTCCCGTTCGCGTTCCTGCTGACGCTGTCGTACCTGTCGGGTATCGACCCGAGCCTGGAGAGGGCGGCGTCGGTGCTCGGGGCGGGCTGGTTCCGGCGCTTCCGGTACATCACGTTCCCGCTGTTGACTCCGGGCATCGCGATCACCTTCTGCCTGACGTTCGTGCTGGCGTTCTCGGTGTTCCCGTCGGCGGTCATCGTCGGTGACCCGCAGAACGAAACACACGTCATCTCGATCGCGGCGGTGGACGCGGCGACCCAGACGTACGACTACTCGATGGCGTCCGCGATCGCCATGATCATGGCGTTCCTGATGCTGCTCGTGATCGCGCTCGTGCTCACGTGGCGCGGAACGCTGTACCGCGGCGCGACGGGAGGCAAGGGGTGAGCGGGATGGCGATCGACCGGGGCGCCGCCGTGACCAGACGGCCGCTGATCGCGCGGCCGGGCACCTGGCTGGTGTGGGCCATCGTGATCTTCTTCTTCGTCAACCTGTTCGGGCTCGTCTTCACCGTGCTGCTGAACTCGTTCTCGAAGCAGTGGTTCGGCACGTGGTGGCCGAACGGGCTCACGCGCGATTGGTACGCCGACGCCTGGAAGCAGTTCGCGCTGTTCGAAGTGCTGAAGGTGACGATCGAGATCTCCCTGGCGGTAGTGGTGATCTCCGGACTGATCGGGGTACCGGCCGCGTACGTGCTGGCGCGCCGGAACTTCCCAGGCAAGCGGCTGGTGACGCTGTTGTTCCTGCTGCCGATCATGGTGCCGCCGATCGCGTACGGCATCCCCCTCGCGACGGCGCTGTACAAGTTCAACCTCGGTGGCACGATGACCGGTGTCATCCTGGCGAACCTGGTGCCCTCCGTGCCATTCGTGATCCTGACGATGACACCGTTCATCGAGCAGATCGATCCGAAGATCGAGGCGGCCGCCCGGATGTGCGGCGCGAGTACCTTGTCGATCTTCACCCGGGTGCTGCTGCCACTGCTGATCCCGGGCGTGCTGGCGGCATCGGTCCTGGTACTGGTCCGCACGGTCGGCATGTTCGAGCTGACCTTCCTCACCGCCGGCGCGACCAGCCAGACGCTGGTCGTCACGCTGTACTACGCGATCTCGGGCGCCGGCATCCGTGCGCCGCAGTCGGTCGACGCGATGGCGGTGCTGTACATGCTGATGATGCTGGTACTCCTGGTCATCGCGCTGCGGTTCGTCAACCCCACGCAGCTGGTGACCCGGGTCGGCGAGCAGCGGGACGCCCACTGAGAAAGAAGTAAACCCCTTGAGGTCACCGGAAGAACTGCGCAGCCATCGCTGGTACGGAGGAGACGGAGTACGCGGGTTCAGTCACCGGGCCCGCACCCGGCAGATGGGCATCGGCGCGGAGGAGCATCTCGGCAAGCCCGTCGTCGGCATCATCGACACGTGGAGCGAGATCAACCCGTGTCACCTCCACCTCAAGGAGCGGGCGGAAGCGGTCAAGCGGGGGGTGTGGCAGGCCGGCGGGTACCCGATCATGGTGCCCGCCGGCGCCATCGCCGGCGAGACCTACAGCAAGCCGACCGCGATGCTGTACCGCAACCTCCTGGCCATGGAGGCCGAGGAGCTGATCCGCTCGTACCCGGTCGACGCCGTGGTCCTGATGGGGGGCTGCGACAAGACCACCCCGGCACTGCTGATGGGTGCGATCAGCGCCGACATTCCGGCGATCTTCTTCCCCGCCGGCCCGATGCTGCGCGGGCACTGGCGCGGTCAGGTGCTCGGCAGCGGCAGCGACATGTGGCGGTACTGGGACGACCGGCGCGCCGGCCTCGTCGACGACAAGCAGTGGGCCGAACTGGAGCAGGGCATCGCCCGCTCGTACGGCCACTGCATGACGATGGGCACCGCCTCCACCATGACCTCCGCCGCCGAGGTGCTCGGCATGACGCTGCCGGGCGCCGCCTCCATCCCAGCGGCCGACTCGGCCCACACCCGGCTGGCCGCCGCGACCGGCATCCGCGCGGTGACCCTCGCCTGGGAGGACGTCAAGCCGTCCCAGATCCTCACCGCCGAGGCGTACGCCGACGCGGTCACCACCGTCCTCGCGCTCGGCGGCTCCACGAACGCGGTCATCCACCTCGTCGCGATGGCCCGGCGCAGCGGCGTTCCGCTCACCATCGACGCGTTCGACGACGCCGCCCGGGAGACCCCGGTGCTCGCCAACATCCGGCCCGGCGGCGCATACCTGATGGAGGACTTCTTCTACGCCGGCGGGTTGCGCGGACTGCTCGCCCAGATCGACGACCTGCTGCACCTGGACCGACCGACGGTCGCCGGGGTCACCCTGCGCGAGGCGATCAGCGCGGCTGAGGTGTACGACGAGGACGTGATCCGCCCCCGGGAGAAGCCGATCACGACCGAGGGTGGGCTCGCGGTCCTGCGCGGCAACCTCGCCCCGGACGGCGCGGTCATCAAGCACGTGGCCGCCGACCCGGCGCTGCTCGTGCACACCGGCCCGGCGGTCGTCTTCGACGGGTACGAGGACCTGCTGGCCCGCATCGACGACGAGGATCTGACGGTCACCGAGGACAGCGTGCTGGTGCTGCGCGAAGCCGGCCCGCAGGGTGGCCCCGGCATGCCCGAGCACGGCATGCTGCCGATCCCGAAGAAGCTGCTCCGCAAGGGCATCCGGGACATGGTACGGGTGTCCGACGCCCGGATGAGCGGCACCAGCTACGGCGCCTGCGTCCTGCATGTCGCCCCGGAGTCGCACGTCGGGGGCCCGCTGGCGCTGGTCCGCGACGGCGACCCGATCACGCTCGACGTGCCGGCCCGGCGGCTGTCGCTGGACGTACCCGACGAGGAACTGACCCGCCGGCGGGCGGAGTGGAGGCCACCGGCACCGCGCTACCCCCGCGGGTACGGTGCCCTGCACGCCGCGCACATCCTCCAGGCCGACGCCGGTTGTGACTTCGACTTCCTCGTCGCACCGGGCAAGACGCCCGAACCGGACGCCCGTTGACGCGCTAGGGAAACATGCCGGAAACATCTTGGTGAGGGCTCGGTAGCGGATCCTGGCCCGCTCGCCCCTATATTTCCTTGCATGGCCATTACCGATGAGGCGATCGAACGCATCAAGGAGATGATCGTCTCTGGGCAGCTCCGTCCGGGCGACCGTCTTCCCAAGGAGGCAGACCTCGCCAACCGCCTAGGGTTGTCCCGTAACTCGCTGCGGGAGGCGGTGCGCGCCCTGTCGCTGGTACGCGTGCTCGACGTGCGCCAGGGCGACGGCACGTACGTGACGAGCCTGCGGCCGGAGCTGTTACTGGACGCGGTGGCGTTCCTCGCCGACTTCCACCGCGACGACAGCCTCCTGCACCTGCTCGAAGTGCGCCGGATCCTTGAGCCGGCGGCGACCGCGATGGCCGCCCAGCACATGAGCGACGACGCGGTCGGGGAGCTGGGCGGCGTCCTGGAGGCGCTGCACGACGACACCGACATCGAGCGGCTGATCGCGACGGACCTGGAGTTCCACCGCCGGATCGCGGTCGGCTCGGGCAACCCGGTGCTCGCGTCGCTGATCGACAGCCTGTCGCAGCCGACCGTCCGCGCGCGGGTGTGGCGCGGGATCTCCCAGGAGGGCGCCGCCGCGCGTACCCACGAGCAGCACTGGGCGATCTTCCACGCGATCAGGGCCCGGCAGCCCGAGGTGGCCAGCGCCTGGGCGGCGGTACACATCGCCGGTGTCGAGGAGTGGCTCCGCCAGGCCGTGTGACCGCTCACTCCCTCTCGCCGATCTAGGACGAATGGTGCCCGGCTTGCCGGGTTCGTCCCACCATTCGTCCTAGATCGACGAGGAGACCCGGGCGCGGACGCAGAACCGCCGCGGCGAGCAGGATTGCTCGCCGCGGCGGATACCGGGATGGCGGCGCCGGTGGCTGCCGGGCCACCGGGCTTGGCCGGCCTACGTCTGGCGGTGTGGGAAGCGCCCGGGCATGTGCCTCAGTCCGATCCTTTCCTATACACGCTCGAGAGCCCGCCGGGCGTGACCGGGTTGGCAGCCGCCAACCGGACGATCACTGGTCCGAAACAAATAGGAAACGTTTGTGGAAGATGTACTCCGCCCGGCGACCAGGGTCAATACGTCATCGGATGTCTTGCCGTAAGGCGGGAACAAAGGCACCGGCTGGGCACAACTTCGGAAAAGTTGTCGGGTCGGCAGCCGATTGACCCTACAACTTGCGGGAAGTTGCGCCGATCTTGCGTGACCGACTGACTCCGTTGCGTACCAACGGGTTCCCGCAGAACGAAAAATCGATATGGATAGCCTCCGATATTGAAAACGGTCGCTAGGATCTGGCCACCAGGCAGCGCCCGCCATAGGGCGCTGTTCCCATCCAGAGCACAGGAGGTCGGATGGCTGACACCACGAAGACCCGCCGCCGGTGGGTTCGGCCCGAAGCGACGCAGGTTCGCCTCGGCGCCGAGGTCACCTCGTACGCCGGACTCGACCCGCTGCGTCCCTGACGTGAGGGTTAGGGTCCTCGGATCCGCGGCGGGCGGCGGCTTCCCCCAGTGGAACTGCGCCTGCCGCAACTGCTCAGGCGTACGGGCCGGCACGCTGCCGGCCCGTACCCGTCTTCAGGCCTCCATCGCCGTCAGCGCCGCCGAGGGGCGATGGCTGCTGGTCAACGCGACCCCGGACATCGGCGCCCAGCTCGCCCGGCTGGCCGACGACTCGGGCGCGGTGCGCCGCAGCCCGGTGACCGCGGTGCTGCTCACCGACGCCGAACTCGACCACATCACCGGCCTGCTGTCGCTGCGCGAGGGCAGCGGGCTCATCGTGTACGCGGCGGCGTGGATCCTGCGGGCCGCGGCGCCCGTTCTCGACATCCTTTCGGCGTACGCGCCGGTGGACCGCCGGGAACTCACGGTCGGCGTGGACGTGCCGATCGACGAGGCGGCCGGGCTGTCCTGCCGCGCCATCGCCACCGGCTCGACAAAGCGACCCAGATATGTGGCGGAGGACCCCGATCCGGCGGCCGTCGTCGGGTACCGGTTCCGCGACGGGGGCGGGAGCCTGGCCTACGTACCGTGCCTGCCGGCGCTGACCGACGACCTCGCGGCCGAGTTGAAGGACGCCGACTGCGCGTTCCTGGACGGCACCTGCTGGACCGACGACGAGCTGACCTCCGTCGGGCTGGCGACCAAGACCTCCCGGTCGATGGGCCACGCGCCGGTCACCGGGGTCGGCGGCACGCTCGACCGGTTCGCCGCGCTGCCGGTGCGGCGCCGGATCTACACCCACCTCAACAACACCAACCCGTTACTCGTCGAGGACTCGCCCGAGCGCCGCCAGGTCGCGGCGGCCGGCGTCGAGGTCGCCTACGACGGCATGGAGATCGAGATTCCATGAACGACACCGATGCTTTCGTCGCCGAGTTGCGCAACCGGTCGGCGATCTACTGGGAGAAGCACCCGTTCCAGCAGGCGATGCTCGCCGGCAAGCTGGAGCCCCGGCAGATCCGCGGCTTCGTGGCCAACCGGTGGTACTACCAGAAATCGTTGCCACGCAAGGACGGCGCGGTCATCTCCAACTGCCCGGTCCAGGAGGTCCGGCGCAAGTGGTACGAGCGGCTGCTCTACCACGACGGCCCGCAGGACGGCGAGGGCGGCCTGGCCGACTGGCTGCGCCTGTGCGACGCGGTCGGGCTCAGTCGCGACGAGGTGCTCGACGAGCGCCACCTCATCCCGGGGGTACGGTTCGCGGTCGACCGGTACATCACGTTCTGCCGGGAGGCGCACTGGACGGCCGGCGTCGCGTCGTCGCTCACCGAACTGTTCGCGCCCGACCTGATGTCGCAACGGATCGCGGCGTTCCGGGAGCACTACCCGTGGATCGACGGCGACGGCCTGGCGTACTTCGAGAAGCGGTGCGTACAGGCGCCCAGAGAAGCCTCGTACGCGTTGGACGTGGTCACCACCTACTGCGTCAGCGACGACCAGCGCGAGGCCGCCTGCGCGGCGCTCACGCTGAAATGCGAGGTGCTCTGGTCGATGCTGGACGCGATCGACTACGCGTACCGGGACCGGCCGTGACCCCGCGACTCACCCCGCACGCCTCGGTGCGCTGGAATTCAGCGCGCGGCGAGTGGCTGATGATGCTGCCGGAGTCGGTGGTCGTCCTCAACGAGACGGCGGCGGCCGTGCTCAACCTCTGCGACGGCCGGCGCACGGTCGACGGCATCGTCACCGCGCTCGGCGACGAGTATGACGGCGTCGAGATCGCCGACGTCGAGGATCTCCTGCGCGATCTGGCAAACCAGCAGCTCGTGGAGTTGTCATGACGGACGCCCCGCTCGGCATGCTCGCCGAGCTGACCCATGCCTGCCCGCTGCACTGCGCGTACTGCTCGAATCCGCTGGCGTTGGTCCCCCGTACCAACGAATTGCGCACCGAAGAGTGGGTGCGGGTCTTCGCTGCGGCCGCGGCGCTCGGCGTCGCGCAGGTCCACCTCTCCGGCGGTGAGCCGTTGCAGCGCCGGGACCTGCCGGAGCTGGCCGCCGCGTGCCGCGAGTACGGCCTGTACACCAACCTGATCACCAGCGGTCTGGGGCTGGACCGCGACCGGCTCGCCGCGCTGCCGGTCGACCACGTCCAGATCAGCGTGCAGGACGCCGACCCGGCCGGCGCCGAGCTGATCACCAAGACGCGCACCTGGCACCAGAAGATGGCGGCGGCACAGGTGGTGAAGGACAGCGGCCGGCCACTCACCGTCAACGTGGTGCTGCACCGGCAGAACCTCGACCACATCGAGGCGCTGGTGGCGCTGGCCGAGAAGATGGGCGCGGACCGGCTGGAGCTGGCGCACACGCAGTACTACGGGTGGGCCGAGCGAAACCGGGACTGGCTGTTGCCGACGACGGCTCAGGTACGCGTGGCGAACGCCGTGGTGCTCGCCACCGCCGAGCGGCTGAAGGGGCGGATGGACATCGCGTACGTGAGCCCCGACCTGCACGCGGCCACGCCCAAGCCGTGCATGGGCGGCTGGGGGCACCGGCAGCTCACGGTGGCGCCCGGCGGCGACGTGCTGCCGTGCCCGGTCGCGGCCCAGTTGCCGGATCTGCCGATCGAGAATGTACGGGAGAAGTCGCTGCGCCAGATCTGGTACGAGTCGGAGTCGTTCAACAAGTTCCGGGGCACCGACTGGATGTCCGAGCCGTGCCAGAGCTGCCCCCGCCGGGACATCGACTTCGGCGGCTGCCGGTGCCAGGCGTACCAGTTCACCGGCGACGCCAGCGCGACCGACCCGGTCTGCCGGTACTCGCCGCACCGGCACCTGGTGGACGCCGTGCTGGCCAGCGTGCCGTCCGACCCCGAGCCCGCGTACCGTCCCCACGCGGCGGTTCGCTGACCTTGATCGGCACAACTCCCCCGAAGTCGTGGCCTCAGCGGGGTCGTGAGGCCACTGTTTCCGGGAAGATGTGCCGATCTTGAGGTTCAAAATTAATTGACAAAAATCTATCAGGAAGCCTTCCTAACATTCGTACTTTCGGCCAGAATCGTGCTCCGTACCGGTCATTCAACCCCTCGCCGCCGGGCTGATCGGACCCCGCCTCGCCCGGCGACGGAACGGAGGATCCATGAGACGTCGCACGGTTCTGCTCGCCGGCGCGGTCGCGACGGTCGTCGCGGGAGTCGTCGCTGGCGGCGTTGCGGTCAGCCAGGCGGCCGTCACGCCGAGCGCCGCGGTTGCCGGTGGCGCCCCGTACATCTACAGCAACGTCAGCGGGACGAAGGATCCGGTCAACGTCATGAAGACGACCGGCGTCCGGGCGTTCACCCTCGCCTTCATCCTGAACAAGGGCAACTGCTCGCCGATCTGGGACAGCGGCTCGCTCAACGACAGCTCCAAGTCCAGCCGGATCAACAAGATCCGTGGCGCGGGCGGCGACGTCGTCGTGTCGTTCGGCGGCGCGTCCGGCAACAAGCTCGGCAACGCCTGCAAGGACGAGAAGGCACTGGCGGCGGCGTACCAGAAGGTCATCGACACGTACAAGCTGAAGGCGATCGACATCGACCTGGAGGCCGGCGAGGTCAGCCAGTCGCTGAAGGTGCTGAAGGCGCTGAAGATCGTCAAGCAGAAGAACGCCGGCGTACAGACGATCATGACGCTCGGCACCGGTACCAGCGGGCTGGTCGGTGGCGAGGCGAAGATCCCGGCCCAGGCCAAGTCGATCGGCTCCCCGGTCGACAACTGGACCATCATGCCGTTCGACTTCAGCGACAACGACTCGAAGCTGGACCACGGCAAGGCGACCGTCTCGGCCAGCGAGGGCCTGCACAAGCAGCTCAAGTCCGCGTTGGGCGGCAGCGACGACGCGATCTACCGACTGCAGGGCATCTCGTCGATGAACGGGCACACCGACACCGGCGGCAACGTGACCGTGGCGAACTTCAAGACCATGCTCGGGTACGTGCAGCAGCACCACCTGAGCCGCTTCACGTACTGGGAGCTGAGCCGCGACAACAGCAAGCTGGACTACACGAAGGTGATCGGCCAGTTCAAGGGCTGAACCGCGCGCCGTCCGGCAGACCGAGTGCCCGCGCCCCCGCCGCTGGGGGGCGCGGGCACTCCTGTCCGGCATTCCGGCGGCGGTACAGCGACGCAGGTCAGTGCCTTCCGCCGGATTGGAAGAATCACTACACAAACGTGAGAACCCTTATCCTGTCGGACAATGCAGGGACCCAGGGGCGGAGGTCTGCTTGTGACCGGAGAATGCGCGGCGCAGCGTGTCGTGGAGGCGTTGCGGCGGGTGGTGGTCCGGTGAGCGGGGGCGAGCGAACGCACGGCGGTGCGGTGACGCGGCTGCTGATCACCGGTGCCGCCGGGAACATGGGCCGGCTCCTGCGCCCGTTGCTTCGCCGCGACGACCGCGTGCTCCGGCTGGCCGATCTGACCGAGGTCAACGATCTCGCGGCCGGCGAGGAGTCGATGGTGGCGGATGTGAGCGACCCGGCCGCCGTCGACAAGGCCTGCCAGGACGTCGACACGATCCTGCATCTCGGCGGATTGAGCACCGAGGCGGCGTTCGACGACATCCTCAACGTGAATGTCGTGGGCACCCACAACGTGCTGCGCGCGGCGGTGGATGCCGGCGTGTCCCGGGTGATCCTGGCGTCATCCAACCACGCGGTCGGCTTCTACCGGCGGTCCACCGACGCGGTCGCCGACGGCGGCCTGCTGCCGGACGACCTGCCGCCCCGGCCGGACACGTACTACGGCTGGTCGAAGGCGGCCGTGGAGGCGCTGGGCGCGCTCTACCACCACCGGTTCGGCCTTGACGTGATCGCGCTCCGGATCGGGACCTGCTTCGCCGAGCCGATCGGTTCGCGCGGGCTGTCCACCTGGCTGTCGCCGGAAGACGGCGCGCGGCTGATCGAGGCGTGTATCGCGGTGCCGACGCCCGGATTCCGCGTGGTGTGGGGGGTCTCCGACAACACGCGGCGCTGGTTCTCGCTGGAGGGCGCGCAGGCGCTGGGGTTCGTCTCCCGCGACGACGCCGAACAGTTCGCGCCGGCCCGGATCAAGGAGTTCGGCGAGCCCGATCCGACCGATCCGATCCACGACCTGGTCGGCGGCCAGTTCTGCCAGACCCCGCTCGGCGAACCCATGCACTGAGCCTGCTTACGGATCGAAGGGCAGCACGTTTCGGCGAGACACAAAATCACGTAGAGTAGTAGTCACCTCATCCCTGCGTGATAACGCTCTAGCAGGCATTCTGCGCCACTCGTGGGATCATGTCATGACTCTTCATTACTCTTCGTGATATCTCCGGAAGGCCGGACACCGACGATTCTTCGCCGTTCGCGTACCGTGTCGGCTGCCCTGTCATCCCGTTGGCCAGAACCAGTATCCGCAGGTCCTGGCACCCTTGTAGCAACCTCCTCGCGCCCCGTAGCTTTCGATTGCAAGGTACGGCGGCGGGGGGCGGATTGGCTGCCTCGCGTCTCAGATAGGCCAGGGGAGGCCAACATGTCACAAACCAAGGTCTTCGGACCGGTCGCCGCGGCGGGAGCAACCGCGGCGACTCTGCCCGTGACAGGCAACAACGTGATGACCGCGGCCCTCGTCGGGGTCGCGCTGGTCGCGGCGGGATTGCTGATGGTCCGATCGGCCCGCACGCGGCGCACCGACGCCTGAGCGGGAGACCAGACCGCCATGACGCTGCTCCTCGTGGGCTTGACACTCCTGGTGGCGTGGCCTCTGTACAACCTCGCGCTGGTGTACTACACAGCGCGGTACGGAGGGAACTCGGGCCGGCACCGCCGGGCTGAGACAGCCAACACGCCGACCGGACACGAACCTCAGGAATTCTGGATCGTGGTGCCGTGCCTCAACGAGGAGCGCGTCGTGGGCCAGACGGTCCGCAACGCGCTGGCGCTGGCCGGACCGGTGGGCACCCGGACCCGGGTGCTGGTGGTCGACGACGGGTCCGACGACGGTACGCCGGACGTCATCGCCGCGATCGACCACCCCGACCTGCGGGTACTGCGGCGGACGCTGCCGGAGGCCCGCAAGGGCAAGGGCGAGGCACTCAACGCCGCCTTCCGGTACATCCGGGATACGACGGCGAACGACGGCATCGCCCCGGAACGGGTCGCGCTCGGCGTCATCGACGGTGACGGCCGGGGCAGCACCAACATGCTGACCGAGGTGTCCCGCGCGCTGCGCGAGCCCGAGGTGGGCGCGGTGCAGAGCCGGGTCCGCATCCACAACCGCGACAAGCTGCTCGCCGCGATGCAGGACATGGAGTTCGCCTGCATCGCCAACGCGAGCCAGCTCATGCGCAACTCCCTGGGTACGGTCGGCCTCGGCGGCAACGGCCAGTTCGCCCGGCTGTCCGCGCTGATGATGCTCGGCGACGCGCCCTGGTCGTCGTGCCTGGTCGAGGACCTCGAGCTGGGCCTGCGGCTGCACCTGGCCGGCGTGCGGATCCGCTACACCTCCCGGGCCGCGGTCACCCAGCAGGGCCTGGTCAATGTCCGCCGGCTGCTGCGCCAGCGCACCCGCTGGGCGCAGGGCAACCTGCAATGCGTCCGGTACGTGCCGCTGCTGTACAGGTCGCGCGGCATCCCCAACTCCGCGCTCGTGGAGATGCTCTACTACCTGCTGGCCCCGTGGTTCAACGCGTTCGGCACGGTCGCGATGGTGGCGATCGCCGGGTACACGACCTGGCGCCTCGCGCTGCACGAGCAGCACGTGGCCCACCACAGCTCCCCGCTCGCGTTCGCTGCGACCGCCGGGGTCTGGCTCGCCGCGATGATCGCGCCGTTCCTCATGTGGGGTGTCCTGCACCGCATCCAGTTGCGCGACGAGAAGCTCCGGCGCTGCCTGCTCGCCGGCCTGTGCTATCCGGCGTTCCTTTTCCTGGGTCTGATCAGCACGTACCGGGCGATCGGCCGGCAGATCGCACGCCGCAACAGCTGGGCGAAGACCGAGCGGCTGGCCGAAGGATCCGAAGCCGACCAGATGACGCCGGCCCCGGCGCGCCCCGCCGACACTATGGAGACCAAGTTGCAACCGGTCGAGACCCAAGTGGTTCCGGCCGAGGCTCCGGAGGCCACCGTGGAAACGGAGGCCGCCGAAGCCGACGAGATTGTCGAGCCCGCCCCGGTCTCCGCGGACCGGCTGGCGCAGGTGGAACAACTCCTGAGCCGCGCCTGACCCGCCGGCGCGCTCACCCCCAACGGCACGGATGCCGCTCCCCCTTTTTCGTGGGCATGGATGCGCCCTACCCAGGAAAGACAGAGGCACCGATGTCGTCATCCCTTCCGGAAGTACACCTCATCGCCGGTACCCGGCCCGAAGCCATCAAGCTGGCCCCGGTCGTCGCGGCCATGCGCGCCGCCGGTCGGGTCCGGCCCGTACTGGTCGCGAGCGGCCAGCACCCGACGATGGTGGTGCAGGCGCTGGACGCGTTCGAGCAGAAGCCCGACGTGGTGCTCGAGGTCGACCGGGTCACCGGTTCGCAGCCGGAACTGCTCACCGAACTGGTCCGCCGCCTCGACGAGCTGTTCGCCGAGCGCCAGCCGGCCGCGGTGATCGTGCAGGGCGACACCACCACGACGCTCGCCGGTGCCATGGCGGCGTTCTGGCGGCACATCCCGGTCGTGCACCTGGAGGCGGGGCTGCGCTCCGGAGACCTCGAATCCCCGTTCCCGGAGGAGGCGAACCGGCGGCTGGTCGGCCAGCTCGCCCGCCTGCACCTCGCGCCCACCGCACTCGCGGCGACCAACCTGCTCGACGAGTCGGTACCGGCGGAGCAGGTGCTCATCGCCGGCAACACCGTGGTCGACGCGACGCTCGCGGTGGCCGCTCGGCAGTTGCCGTTCGAGGACCCACGGCTGGAGGCGGCGGTGGCCAACGACGGCCGGCTGGTGCTGGTGACCGCGCACCGGCGCGAGTCGTGGGGCGAGCCGCTGGACCGCATCCTCAGCGCGGTACGCACGCTGGTCGCGACCTACCCGGACATCCACGTCGTGCTGCCCACCCACCCGAACCCGGCGGTACGGGCACAGGTCGAGGCCCGTCTCGCCGGTGTGGAGCGGGTAACCGTCACCGGCCCGCTGCCCTATCCCGCGCTGTCCCGGCTGCTGTCGAGCGCGTACCTGGTGCTGACCGACTCGGGCGGCATCCAGGAGGAGGCGCCGTCGTTCGGGGTACCGGCGCTGGTGCTGCGCGAGGTGACCGAACGGGTCGAATCGCTGCAGGCCGGCTGCGCCAAGCTGGTCGGCACCGACGGGGACCTGATCGTCAAGGAGGCGTCCCGGCTGCTCGACGACCGCGAACTGCGCGACTCGATGACCGCGGCCGGCAACCCGTACGGCGACGGGATCGCCGCCGTCCGTACTGAGCAGGCGGTCGCCGCCCTGCTCGGCCTGGCAGCCAGCCTGCCGGAGCCCATGCCGCCGCTCACGGTGGTTGTTGATGCCGTCAGCGCAGGAACGGGAGCATGATGCGCAAGTCCCTACCGACCCTGGCCCGCCGGGCCGCAATCAGTTCGATCACAGCGGTGGTGCTGTCCGCCACCGGAATGGTGAGTCCGGCCCTGGCCGCGTCCACCCCCCAGGCCCAGCTCGACAAGCTGCTCGCGCAGCAGACCCAGGGCACGCCTGAGTCGGACACCCAGCAGCTCCCGTCCCCGCCGGCGCCGCCGCAGAAGCGCCCGGCCGAGCGGGTCGTGGCCAGTGGTACGACCGCTAAGACCGCGTCTGCAAAGGTGACCGCCGCCGCGACGGTTCAGGCGGCCGCGACAGCGACCACCAAGTCGGGTACCGGCGCGCCGGGCGCGGGTACCGGCAAGACGCTCGTCCTGTACGACAGCACCGGCCCGTACGCGTGGCTCGGTGAGGTGTACGGGATCCAGACGGTGAACCTGGCGTCGCACTTCGGCGGCTGGACCGCGCACCCGGTCGGCCAGTACACGGCGGGCGAGCTCGCCGGGTACACGTCGGTGATCTACGTCGGGTCGACCTACGACGAGCCGGTGCCGGTCGCCTTCCTGGACGACGTGACCGCGACCACCAAGCCGGTCATGTGGATGTACGACAACATCTGGCAGCTCACCGCCCGGGACCCGAACTTCGCGACCAAGCGTGGATTCACCTGGAAGCAGTTCGACACGTCGACCGTCTCGGAGGTCGACTACAAGGGCACCGCGATGACCCGGGACACGCTCAACCTGGGCGGCATCATGGACGACGTCATCTACGACGCGACCAAGGCGACCGTGGTGGCGACCTCGAAGCGGGCCGACGGGACCACGTTCCCGTGGGCGGTGCGCTCGGGCAACTTCACGTACGTCGGCGAGATCCCGTACGCGTACGTCACCCACGACGACCGGTACGTGGCGTTCTCGGACATGCTGTTCGACACGCTGGCGCCGACCACGGCGGTCCGGCACCGGGCGCTGGTGCGCATCGAGGACGTCGGACCGGACGCCGACCCGGCCGAGCTACGCGCGGTGACCAACTACCTGTACAGCAAGAAGGTCCCGTTCTCGGTGGCGGTGTACCCGCGCTACCGCGACCCGAAGGGCGTCAACAACGGCGGTAAGGCCGAGGACTACACGCTGGCCCAGAAGCCGAAGGTGGTCGCCGAGCTGAAGTACATGCAGTCGCACGGCGGCACCCTGCTCATGCACGGCTACACGCACCAGTACGGCAACGTGGCCAACCCGTACGACGGGGTGAGCGCCAACGACTTCGAGTTCTACCTGGCGCACGTCGACGCGGCGAACAACGTCGTGTACGACGGGCCGGTCAAGGAGGACTCGGCGACCTGGGCGACCGGCCGGGTGCTCTCCTCCGCGCTGACCTTCGCCGCCGCCGGGCTCGGCACGCCGACCATCTTCGAGCCGCCGCATTACGCCGCCAGCGCCATTGACTACCAGGTGTTCAACTCGACGTTCGGCAAGCGGTACGACCGGGGGCTGTACTTCCCCGGGTCTGCTCAGCGGCGGCACGGTCGACTACTCGAGGCTCAGGACGGCCAGTTCTTCCCGTACTCGGTCCGGGACGTCTACGGCTCGGCGGTCGTGCCGGAGAACATCGGGAACGTGGAGCCGGTGGCGTTCAACAACCACCCGCCGCGGCTGCCCGCCGACATCCTGGCCTCGGCCAAGCGCAACCTGGTCGTCCGGGACGGCACGGCGAGCTTCTTCTACCACCCGTACCTGGGCACCAGCTACCTGACCCAGCTGGTGACCGGCATCCAGGGCATGGGGTACACGTTCGTCACGGCGAACTCGATGATCGGCGGCTGACCGCAAGATCGGCACAACGTCAAGATCGGCACAACTTCCGGGAAGTTGTGGCCTCAGCACCCCGCTGAGGCCACGACTTCCCGGAAGTTGTGCCGATCTCTATGTGTCGAAGGCGGGGAGCAGCCGGCGCAGGGCCACCACGTCGTAGACCCGCCGGATCCGCTGGACCCGGCCGTCCTCGATGTCGAGGAAGTCGACCATCCGGATCGCCCCGACCGGCTCCTGGACCAGGCAGTCGTACATGAGCACGGCACGGCCGGCGTCGTACGTCTCGGTGACCATGCTGACCTTGACCAGGTGGGCGGCGAGCTGGCCGAGCGTGTCGACGAACCGGACCGGTGACCCGAGGCCGCTCACGTTCGACTCGACCGACACGTCGTCGGCGAGCAGGCGGCGCACCGTCTCGATGTCGCCGCTGGTCCAGGCGTCCAGGTAACGGCGCGCGACGTCTTTGGTGATCCCCATCAACCGGACAAACTACCACATCGTAGAAGAACGCTCAGGTCGGGCGCGCCGCCGCCGACTCAGATCGTGTCCCGGATGAACCGGGGAACCGGTAGGCAGAGGATGCGGCATGAGTGGAGAAGGTACGCACGGCTCCGGCCGCGCGGTGCCGCGCTCGGCCCTGCTTGTGATCAGTGCTGTGGTCGCCGCCGTCTCGGTCGCCTGGTTCGCGGTGCGGCTGTGGCACCCGTACGGGCCGCCGGTCGTCGGCTGGCTGCCGTTACCGGTCAGCCCACTGCTGGCCGCGTTCGCCGCCGACCGGGTGGCGCGGCGCGCCGGTACCCCCGAACCGGCCCGCCGGTTCTGGCGCTGCATCTCCGTGGCCGCCGCCGCCATGGTCCTCGGGATCACCAGTGCCGCGCACGACGCGCTCAGCGGCCCGGGCGCGCCGGCCCAGCGCGCCGGTCCGGTGACGTCGGCCCTGTTCGTGGTCTCCACCCTGCTCGTCGTGTACGCGCTGATCCGGCTGCCACGGCTGGGCAGGTCCAGCGGCGAATGGCTGACCGTCGGGCTGGACATCGGCATCGTGCTGGTCGGGACCGGCCTGGTCATGCGCCATCTGTTGGCCTCCGACGTGGCGCAGTCGGACACCACCGCGGGTGACGCGCTGGTCTGGCTGTCCGCCGTCGCGCTGGCCGTGGTCGGTGTGCTCGCCGCGGTAAAGATCAGCCTGCCCGTCTCCAGCGGGATCGACCACCGTACGATGTGGATCCTCGGCGGCACCGTGCTGGCCGGCGCGCTGGCCGGCTCCAGCTCGAACCTGCTCGACGATCGCCCGGATCTCTCGATACTGATGCCGGCCATCCCGCCGATCTACTTCGGGGTCGTTCTGGCCGGCGAACTCCGGCTGCGCCGGCCGGTGCTCCTGCCCGGCCCGGCCGGCGACACCGGGCCGGGCCGCGCCCGGCGCCTGTACAACCTGCTGCCGTACGGGGCGGTCGCCTGCACCGATACCCTGCTGCTCGGGATGAGCCGGGGCCTTCCGGCCGGCGCCCAACTGATGATCGCCGGCTCGGTCGCGCTGACCGGCATGGTGATCGTCCGGCAGCTGATCGCGTTCCACGACAACGCCCGGCTGCTGTCCCGGGTCGACGCCAGCCTGCTCGAACTGCGCCGGCACGAGCAGCGCTTCCGGTCGCTGGTACAGAACTCCGACGACATCATCTCGATCATCAACGCCGAGGGCCGGTACACGTACGTGAGCCCGAGCATCCGCCGGGTCCTTGGCCTCGATGTGAGCGACTGGCTCGGCAAACCGTCGACAGTGGGACACATGCATCCCGCGGACCTGGCGGCCGCACAGGAGACCTTCGCGAAGGTCCTGGCGCAACCCGGCGTCGCGGTACACGGCCAGTCCCGCCTCCGGCACGCCGACGGCACCTGGCGGTGGATGGAGTTCACCTGCGTCAACCTGCTGGCGGATCCGGCTGTGCAGGGACTGGTCTGCAACGCCCGGGACGTCACGGCCACCCGCCGGTACCAGGACCAGCTCGCCTACCAGGCCACGCACGATGAGCTGACCGGGCTGGCCAGCCGGTCGCTGTTCACCTCGCGTACCGACCGGGCCGTGGTGCAGGGCAGGCCGGGCACGGTCGCCGTCGCCCTGGTGGACCTGGACGACTTCAAGACGATCAACGACCGGCTCGGGCATTCGGTCGGCGACGCGCTGCTCGTGGCGGTGGCCGCCCGGTTGCGCGGCTGCGTGCGCCCCGACGACACCGTGGCCCGCCTGGGCGGCGACGAGTTCGCGATCCTGCTCACCGGCCTGCTGCCGGGCGACACCGGCGCCATCGCGGACCGGATCATCAAGGCGCTGTCGGTGCCGGTCAGTGCCGCCGGCCACGACCTGCTGGTGCAGGCGAGCATCGGGCTCGCCGAGAACGACCAGCAGGCGTACCAGAACGCCGACGACCTGCTGCGCCGCGCCGACGTCGCCATGTACGCGGCCAAGGAGCTGGGCAAGAACCGATACATGCACTACAACGACGACCTCGACGCGCGGGCGGTCGAGCACGCCCAGCTGGCCGCCGAGCTGAGCCAGGCACTCGAGCGCGACCAGCTGTACGTGCTGTACCAGCCGATCGTCGACCTGCCGACCGGGCAGATCCAGGGCGTCGAGGCGCTGGTGCGCTGGGACCATCCGGAGCAGGGCACGATCTCGCCGGCCCGGTTCATTCCGGTGGCCGAGCGCACCGGCCTGATCGTGCCGCTCGGCGAGTGGGTCATGCGGACCGCGTGCACGCAGGCGGTCGACTGGCAGCGCCGGTACGGGCCGGCGGCGCCCTGGTACATCAGCGTCAACGTGTCCGCCCGCCAGCTGATGGAGCCGACGTTCCCGCAGACCGTCGCGACCGTCCTCGCCGAGACCGGGCTCGCCCCGGCCCAGCTCACCGTCGAGATCACCGAGACGGCGGTGTTCGGTGGCGGGCGGGCGGTCGAGGCCGTGGTGGCCATCCACGCGCTGGGCGTCGGGGTGGCGCTCGACGACTTCGGTACCGGTCACTCCTCGCTCGGCCTGCTGCGCACCTGCCCGGTGGACGTCCTGAAGGTCGACAAGTCGTTCGTGGACGGGGTCACCGGCACGGTCGAGCAGGAGGCCATCGCCCGGTCGATCATCGAGATCGCCCAGGCGCTGCGGTTGCGGGCGGTCGCCGAGGGCGTGGAGGCGCCCGAGCAGGCCGAGCGGCTGCACACGCTCGGGTACCGGCTCGCGCAGGGGTTCCACTTCGCCCGACCGATGCGCGCGGCCGACATCCCCGGCCTACTCCATGATCGGCACAACCTCCCGGAAGTAGTGGTCTCCAGGCCCGGTTGAGGCAACAACTTCCGGGAAGTTGTGCCAGATCACAACGTAGGTGCCAGATCACAACGTAGGCGTCGGAACGCTACATGTAGGCTGGCTACGTGAACGCGTTGGACCTGGCCCGGTGGCAGTTCGCCGTCACCACGCTGTACCACTTCCTGTTCATCCCGATCACGATCGGTCTGTCGGCGCTGGTCGCGATGCTGCAGACGGCCTGGGTGCGCACCGGCAAAGCCGAGTACCTGCGGGCCACCAAGTTCTGGGGCAAGCTGTTCCTGATCAACTTCGCGATGGGTGTGGTCACCGGCATCGTGCAGGAGTTCCAGTTCGGCATGAACTGGAGCGCGTACTCGCGGTTCGTCGGCGACGTGTTCGGCGCGCCGCTGGCGATCGAGGGCCTGCTCGCCTTCTTCCTGGAGTCGACGTTCCTCGGGCTGTGGATCTTCGGCTGGGACCGCCTGCCTCGCCGCGCGCATCTCGCGAGCATCTGGCTGGCCTCGATCGGCACGGTCCTGTCCGCGTACTTCATCCTGGCCGCGAACTCGTGGATGCAGCACCCGGTCGGGTACCGGTTCAACCCGGCCACCAACCGGGCCGAGCTGACCAGCATCGGCGCCGTACTCTTCAACTCCACCAACCTGGTCGCGTTCCCGCACACGCTCGCCGCCGCGTTCCTGACCTCCGGCGTCCTGATGCTGTGCGTCTGCGCGTGGCACCTGATGCGCGCGAACGAGACCGCCGTGTTCCGCGGCAGCCTCCGGCTCGCCCTCTGGGTGGTGCTCGTCTCCGGCGCGCTCGTCGCGCTCACCGGCGACACGCAGGGCCGGGTGATGACCCGCCAGCAGCCGATGAAGATGGCCGCCGCCGAGGCGCTGTACGAGACCGAGCAGCCGGCCGCCTTCTCCCTCTTCACGATCGGCACGCTCGACGGCAGCCGGCCGGTCTACAGCCTCCGGGTGCCGGGCGTCCTGTCGCTGCTCGCCGACGGCAACACGACCGGCAGGGTCGAGGGCATCGATGACATCCAGCGCCGGTACGAGCAGCGCTACGGTCCCGGCGACTACCGGCCGATCATTCCGGTCACGTACTGGTCGTTCCGGCTGATGATCGGCCTCGGCATGCTGTCGGTCGCGCTCGGCGCGCTCGGCCTGTGGCTGACCCGGCGCGGCCGCAGCCCGCGTAGCAGGTGGTTCTGGCGCGCCGCGATCTGGACGATCCCGCTGCCGTTCCTGGCCAACTCGTTCGGCTGGATCTTCACCGAGATGGGTCGCCAGCCGTGGACCGTGTTCGGCGTCCTGCGGACGCCGGACAGCGTGTCCCTGGGCGTCGGTGCCGGCAGCGTGCTCACGTCACTGGCCGTCTTCACGCTTCTGTACGGCGGGCTCGCGGTGGTCGAGCTGTGGCTGATGATGCGCTACGCCAAGGCCGGCCCACCGCCGCTTGTCGACGCGGCGCCGGACGCCGACTCCGACGAACTCGCCTTCGCCTACTGATCGGGGGGCTGTCATGTCACTGGGCGACGTCTGGTTCGGGCTCATCGCCGTGCTGTGGACCGGCTACTTCCTCCTGGAAGGGTTCGACTTCGGGGTCGGCGTGCTGCTGCCTGTTCTCGGCCGCGACGAGACCCGCCGGCGGGTACTGCTGAACACGATCGGCCCGGTGTGGGACGGCAACGAGGTGTGGCTGATCGTCGCGGCGGGCGCCACGTTCGCCGCGTTCCCGGAGTGGTACGCGGCGCTGTTCTCGGGTTTCTACCTGCCGCTGCTGGTGATCCTGGTGGCGCTGATCGGGCGCGGGGTGGCGTTCGAGTACCGGGGGAAGGTGGACGGTGACCGCTGGCGGCGCGCCTGGGACCTGGCGATCGTCGCCGGCAGTCTCGTCCCCGCCCTGCTCTGGGGTGTCGTGTTCGGCAACGTGGTCCGTGGACTGGCACTGGACGCCGGGCACCACTACACCGGTGGCCTCGGCGGCCTGTTCAACCCGTACGCGCTGCTCGGCGGGGCCGCGACCCTGTTGCTTTTCGTCACGCACGGGGCGGTGTTTCTGGCGTTGAAGACAGAAGGCGACGTCCGGGAGTCGGCCCGCCGGCTCGCGATGTGGGTGGGTGCCGGCGCGGTCGTGGCGGTCAGTGCCTTTCTCATGTGGACAGATGTCGCGCCGGCCTCGGTTGTCGCGATCGTGGCGCTGATCGGCGCCCTCGCGCTCACCCGGATCGGCCGCGACGGCTGGGCGTTCGCCGCTACCGGGGTCACCGTGGTGGCGACGACGGCAACGCTGTTCCTGGCACTGTACCCGAACGTACTTCCGTCCACTCTGGACAAGGCGTTCAGCCTGACCGTGACGAACGCCGCCTCCAGCCCGTACACGCTGAAGGTGATGAGCTGGGTCGCGCTCGCCTTCACGCCGGTGGTGCTGGCGTATCAGGGCTGGACCTACTGGGTCTTCCGCAAGCGGATCGGCGTGCGGCACATTCCCCGGAGTACGCATTGAAACCGCTCGACCCACGCCTGCTGCGGTACGCCCGGGCGTCCCGCGGGTACCTCGTCGCGTGTGTCGTGCTCGGCGTCGCGGGTGCCGCGCTGATCGTGGCGCAGGCGACACTGCTCGCGACCGGAATCAGCGCGGTGTTCCACGGCCGGTACGGGCTGACCCGCGTCCTGGTCGGGCTGGCCGTGGTGGTCGCCGCGCGGGCGCTGCTGGCCTGGGCGCAGGAGGTGGCCGCGCACCGGGCGGCCGCCGCGGTGAAGTCGCAGCTCCGCGGCCGGCTGCTGGCACACCTGGTGACGTTGGGGCCGGCCCGGTCGACCGGCGAGCTGGCCACCCTCGTGACCCGCGGGATCGACGCGTTGGACGGCTATTTCGCCAGGTACCTGCCGCAGTTGGTGCTCGCCGCGCTGGTGCCGGTCATCGTGCTCGGTCGCCTGCTGCCGGCCGACCTGGTCGCGACCGTGACCGTGGCGGTCACCCTGCCGCTGATCCCCGTCTTCCTGGCCCTCGTCGGGCTCACCACCGAGGCCCGCAACCGGCGCCAGTTCCGGCAGCTGACCCGGCTCGCCCACCACTTCCTGGACGTGGTCGCCGGCCTGCCGACGCTCAAGGTGTTCGGCCGGGCGAAGGCGCAGGCCGCAACCATCCGCCGGGTCACCGACGACTACCGGCGGGCCTCCATGCGTACCCTCCGGTTGGCCTTCCTGTCCTCACTCGTGCTCGAACTGGTGGCGACGATCTCGGTGGCCCTGGTCGCGGTCGCCGTCGGGCTGCGCCTGGTCGACGGCCGGCTGGACCTGCGGACCGCGCTGCTCGTGCTGATCCTCGCGCCGGAGGCGTACCTACCGCTGCGGATGGTGGGCACGCACTTCCACGCCAGCACCGAGGGGCTCGCCGCCGCGGAGAAAATCTTCACGGTACTGGCGGAGCCGGTCCCGTCGGGCGGCAGCCGGACCGACGTGCCGGCCGGTCCGGTCGTGCTGTCCGGCGTGACCGTGCGCTATCCGGACCGGTCCGTGCCGGCGCTCGACGGCGTCTCGCTCGCGGTGCGGCCCGGCGAGGTGCTGGCGCTGGCCGGGCCGAGCGGTTGCGGCAAGTCGACGCTGCTGAGCGTGCTGCTCGGGTTCGTGGTGCCATCCGACGGTCAGGTCACCGTTGGCGGGGTCGATCTGTCCACACTGGACCCATCCGCGTGGCGGCGGCGCGTGGTGTGGGTACCGCAGCGGCCGTACCTGTTCGCCGGTACGGTCGCCGACAACATCCGGCTGGGTGTGCCGTCCGCGTCGTCCCCGCTGATCGCGGACGCGGCCGCCCGGGCCGGTGCCACCGGCTTCCTCGACCGGTCGGTCGGCGAGGGTGGGGCGGCCCTGTCGGCGGGGCAGCGGCAACGGGTGGCGCTGGCCCGTGCGTTCCTGTCGGTGGCGGCGTACGACGCTCCGCTGGTGCTCCTCGACGAGCCGACCGCGAACCTCGACGGCGAGAACGAGGCGGCGGTACTGGCCGCGATCCGTGAGCTGGCCCGGGGCCGCACCGTGGTGCTGGCGGCGCACCGACCGCCCCTGCTGTCGCTAGCCGACCGGGTGGTGCACATGGCTGCCGGCGGGGCGCCGGTTCTCGCGGGTGCGCCGGCGTGATCACCCGGGTGCTGCGCCTCGCCTGGCCAGGCGCGCCCCGGCTGGCGTTGGCCGTGCTCTGTGGTTCGCTTGCGGCCGGTAGCGCGGTCGGGCTTGCGGCGACCTCGGCCTGGCTGATTTCGCGGGCCGCGCAGCATCCGCCGGTGCTCTACCTGACCGTGGCGATCGTGGCGGTACGCGCGTTCGGTATCGCCCGTGGCGTGTTCCGTTACCTGGAGCGACTGGTCGCGCATGACGCCGCGTTCCGGGTGCTGACCGAGCTGCGGGTGCGGGTGTACCAGCGGCTGGAACGGCTGGCCCCGGCCGCCACACCGGTACTGCGCGCCGGCGACCTGGTCAGCCGGTTCGTCGCCGACGTGGACACCGCCCTCGACGTGCTCGTCCGGGTGGTTCTGCCGTACCTGGTGGCGGCGCTGGTCGGCGCGGCGGCGGTCGGCCTGATCGGCACGTTCCTGCCGGCAGCCGGTGCGGTCCTCGCCGCCGGCCTGGTACTGGTCGCGGCCGGCGTACCACTCGTGCAGCGGACCGTGGCCCGGCGGGCCGACCAGCGCACCGCCCCCCTCCGAGGTGAACTGGCGGCGGCCACCGTCGACCTGGTACACGGCCTGCCGGATCTGATCGCGTACGGGGCGGCCGACCGGCACCTCGCCGCGCTGGCCGCTACCGACGAACGGCTGCGCCGGGCCACCGTCCGATCGGCGGCCGGCGTCGGCCTGGGCGCGGCCCTGGTCTCGCTCGCCGCCGGTGGCTGCGTCTGGGCCGGGCTCGCGCTGGGCGGCCAGGCGGTACCCGCGGGCCGGCTCGACAGCGTCCTGCTCGCGGTCGTCGTGCTCACCCCGATCGCGGTGTTCGACACGGTGTCCGGCCTACCCGCGGCGGCGGCCCAACTGGCGGCGGCCCGGGCCGCGCTCGGCCGGGTGTTCGACCTGCTCGACCAGCCCGATCCGGTACCCGAGCCGGCCGCGCCCACCCCGCTGCCCGGCCCGCCGTACCGGCTCGACGTACAGGGCCTCGCCGCGCGGTGGACGCCCGACGGGCCGGACGTGATCCGCGACGTCGACCTGACGCTGGGTCCCGGAGAGCGGGTCGTCGTGGTCGGGCCGAGCGGCTCAGGCAAGAGCACCCTGGCCGCGGTACTGGTCCGGTTCCTCGATCCCAGCGCCGGCCGGGTGACGCTGAACGGCGTGGACACCCGTTCACTGGGCGGCGATCAGGTCCGGACCGTCATCGGGCTGCTCACCGACGACGCCCGGCTGTTCGACACCACGATCGCCGAGAACCTGCGCATCGCCGACCGGGCCGCCGACGACACCCGGCTGCGGGCCGTCCTGGCCCAGGCACGCCTGCTGGACTGGGTCGACTCGCTGCCGGCGGGCATGGACACCCACGTCGGCGAGCACGGGTCCCGGCTGTCCGGCGGGCAGCGCCGCCGGCTGGCGCTGGCCCGCGCCCTGCTCGCCGACTTCCCGATCCTGATCCTGGACGAGCCGACCGAGCACCTGGACGAGGCGACCGCCGAGGCGCTGACCGCCGATCTGCTCGCCGCTACGCGGGACCGGGCCACGGTACTGATCACCCACCGCCCACTCGCCCCGACCGGCGTCGACAAGATCGTCACAACTTCCGGGGAATAGTGGCCTCAGTACCCCCGTGAGGCCACTATTCCCGGGAAGTTGTGCCGATCTAGACGAGGCCGCGGACGTCCCAGACCAGCAGGCCACCGATCCGCTGCGGTGGGAGGCCGAGCAGCTCCGTGGTCACCATCGCTAGCCGATCCTGGTGCGGCCGGTCACCGAGCACCACGATGGCGGCCTTCCAGTACCCGAGATCCGTGCGCGCGTTGGCCCGCGCCGCCGCACCCACCTCGGGAATGTCGTTGGTCAGCGCGACCGTGCGCCACAGCTCGGCGGTCGGCCGGGGCGGCGGCCCGAACCGCGCCCGCTGCTCCGGCGTGCTCGGATCCGGTCCGAGGAAGTACCCGCCGGCCTGGGCGAAGTCGATGTGCACGTCGTCGGCCCACTGCATGCCGTCCATCGCCTTCTCGAGGCTGGTCAACGGCACGGTTACCACGCTTCGCCCGGCCGGCACGTACGAGCGCCACTCCCCGCTCGTGAAGAACACCGGCGTCGGGGTACGGAACACGATCGGCAGCGGGGTCGGGGCGACCGGCAGGAGCGCGGCGACCACCAGGCCGAGCCCGACGAGCCGACCGGCCACGACGTGACCCCGCACGTCGCGCATCACCCGGTCCACCCACAGCCCGATCAGCAGCGCCATGACCGGGATCAGGACCAGGACCAGCCGGCCGGTGACCACCGAGTCGAACAGCGGCAGGTGGTTCAGCGGCCAGTACGGCCCGGGCACACCGACCGGGTTCTGCCGGTACACGAGCTGGGGACCGAGCGACAGCACCGCCATCACCACGCCGGTGACGACCGCCGCCCGCGCCACCACGCTGCGCCGGAACACCAAGGCGAGCATGGCGCACAGGACCAGCAGCGGCCAGCCGAAGAACGCGTTCTCCTCGGACGGGTTCTGGCTGACCGCCTTCGCCGGCCCGGGGTACCCGGCGAACGACTCCCGGGAGAATTCGGTGAACGCCCGCAGGTCGGTGCCGTAGTAGTCGATCACGCGGGGCAGCCCGTGGTATGCCTGCGGCCCGGAGAACTGCACGTACAGCGGGTAGGACAACAGTGCCGCGGCGACCGCCACCGCGATCCCGAGGCCGCGCACGAACCGTGGCAGAGCCTCCCGGGCCTCGGCCCGGTGGTGCAGCGCCCAGACCCCGACGAACAGCGCCGCCGCGACCGCCGCGACGAAGAGGATCTCCTCGTTGATGAAGACCTGGTACACGCAGAGCAGGCCGAGCACCACCCCGTTGCGGATCGTCCGCCCGGGCTCGCGCAGCCGGATCCCCCACCACAGGATCAGCGGCAGCAGCGCCTGGGTGGCGATGTTGGGGTGCCCGTTGGCCTGCGACACCATGCCCGGCGCGAACCCGCAGAACCCACCGGCGACGAACGCCGCGAGCCGGGAGCCGAACACGTGCCGGGAGAACAGCCAGTACCAGGCGGCGGCCGTGCCGCCCAGGCTGAACGTGACCATCACCGCGAACGACACCGCCGGCCCGAACAGCAGCGTCACCGGCACCAGCGGGATGTGCAGCCCGAGCGTCGCCGTGTTGGCCATCAGGTTGACCCCGTCCGGGGCGTTCAACTGGTGCGTGAAGAACGGGTACTGCCCGTGCGTGAAGATCCGCGCGGCGTGTTCGAGAAAGAACTGGAACTGGATCTGGTCGGTGGGATTGCCGGTCAGGTGATACCTGCTCAGGTGCCGCCACATGCGCTCCGTGACATAGAGCGCCATCATCGTGTACCCGCAGAGCACGACCAGGTCGACGAGGCGCGGCCGGCGGCGCCACCACGGCTCGGTGCGGCCGGCTTCCGACGGTGCCGCCGCTTCGCGTACCTCGGTGACCGCGCTCAAATCCCTGCCACCAGCGCGCGCACGTCCCACACCCACATGCCGTCGATCGCCCTCGGCTCGAACCCGATCAGCGCGGTCATCGTCTTCCACTTCAGCTCGTCGCGCGGCTCGACCATGTCCATCACGACGATGGCCGCGCGCCAGTAGCGCAGGTCGGCGACGGCCTGCTGGTGCATCCTCGGGGTGACCACGGGCGCCTTGCCGGTCCCGTCGATCTCGTAGATCGTCGTGGTCGTCGGGCGGTGTGGCGCGCCGAACATCGCGGTACCCGTCGGGTCCGGGCCCAGGAAGTACCCTCCGGGCACCTTGTACCGCTGGCCGGAGATGGTCTGCCAGTAGACCGACTTCAGGCCGACCGAGTCGTTGCCGAGCGGGACGCTGGCCAGGGTGTGGTCGGAATCGACGTACCGCCGCCAGTCACCCTTGCCGATGAACGCCGGCACGTGCGGCCCGCCGACACCCGGCATCGGCTTCGGCACGATCGGCACCAGGGCGACGGCGACCAGCACCCACCACGCCGTCCGGAACCGCACCGGGAACCCGCTCACCCCGAGCCCGGGCAACGCGTCGCAGGCGAGCGCGAGCAGTACCGCCACGCAGGCGATCACGATGAACACCACGCGCGACGGGTACACGTACTTGAGCAGCGGGAACCAGCTCAACAGCCGCCACGGCCCGGGGATGCCGGTCTGGTGCCCGTCGAACCTGATCGTCGGACCGGTGGCGAGCAGCGCGAAGACCGCCCCGGTGACGGTGGTGATCCGGGCGGCCAGGCCGCGCCGCCACATCAGTACCGCCGCGACGGCGAGCAGGGTCACCAGCGGCAACCCGAACCAGCTGTTCTGCTCGGTCCTGCCGATGGTGGACTCCACGGCGGGCGTGCCGGCCAGGGTGTCCCGCGAGAACGTGAACCACGCGGTCACGTCCTCGCCCCACTCGCCGAAGACGGGCTGGATGCCGTGGTAGTGCTGCGGACCGGCGAACTGGAACCAGACCGGGTACGCGAGCAGCACCGCCGCGCAGCCCGCCGCGACCGCGCCGGCACGGAGGAACTGCTTCGCGTCCCGGCCCGCCTGGGCCCTGCGCAGGACCGTGTACAGCCCGACGACGAACGCCGTCCCGAGCGCGGTCAGCAGCAGCAACTCCTCGTTGATGAAGACCTGGTACACGCAGAGCAGGCCGAGCACCACCCCGTTGCGGATGGTCCGCCCGGGCTCGCGCAGCCGGAGTACCCGCAGCACGATGAACGGCAGCAGGAAGTTGGTGACGAAGTTCGGCTGCCCGTTGGCGTGGTGAATGATCCCGGGCGCGAACCCGAAGAACCCGCCGCCGACGAACGCGGCCAGCCGGGACCGGACCAGGTGGCCCGAGAGCACGTGGTACCCGGCCGCCGCCGAGCCGGCGAGCGCGAGGGTCAGGTACACCGCGTACGACACCTGCGGGCCGAACAGCAGCGTGACCGGGGTGAGCGGGATCCCGACCCCGAGCACCGACGTGTTGGCCATCGCGTTGACCCCGAGGGGCACGTTGACCTGGTGGCTGAACAGCGGATTCTGGAGGTGGATCACGCTGTACGCGGCGTGCACCAGCCACGACTCGAACTGGATGTGGTCGGCCGGCAGGTGCCCGGAGACCCGGTGCTGCGGGTCCTTCCACAGGCGACCGCAGGTCCACACGGCGAGGACCAGGAACGCCGTGTGGGCCGTGACGTCGGGCAGCATCCGCCGGCCCCGCTCGGGTAGCCGCTGGACGATCCGGCGGGCCGGCTGCTGACCGTCCTCTCGGGACGCTTCCGGCTCGGCGGCCTCCGCCGCACCCTTCTCCCGGACCGACGAACTCATGCGCCTTCCCCCCACCCGGCGACTCGCCCGCACCAACCGAGCGTAGCGGACTCCCCCTGGTCACGCCGGGTCAGCCGGGGGTCGGTCAGGTTTGGTTGCGGCGGCGGCGGGTTGCCTTGCGGGGCGGCGGGGGTGCCTGCTCCGGCTCCGGGATCGGCAGTACCTGGGTGCGTACCGACTCGTCCTCCGGGTTCGGCTCCGACCCGGCCGGCCACTCGATCACCTGGGTCTGCTCGGCGTCCTGGCCGTTCTTCGCCGCCGCGGCAGCCTTGACCGCCTCGGTGGAGATCGCGATCGTCGGGTCGTCGGACGGCGGCGCCTGCGGCAGCTCACCGGCCTGCGCGGCGGCCCGCTCCTGCGCGGCCTGCTCGGCGCGCTCACGTGCGGTGCGCGGCCGGCCAGCGTTGCGGGTACGCCCGGTCGGCTGGCGTGGCACCTCAACCGGCGGTGGTACCGGCATCTCCTGGGTCTGGCCCGCAGGGGCGGACGGCCGCTGCGGCGTGATCTCCAGAGTCTGCGCGGCCTCCTGCCGGGCGGCCTCTTCCCTGGCCGTCGCCTCTTCCCGGTCTGCCACCTCCTGCCGGGCGGCCTCCTGGGCGGCTTCCCGGGCAGCTTCCTCGCGGGCGGCCTCCTGCCGGACGGCCTCTTCGCTGGCCGCGGCTTCCGCGCGGGCGGCCTCTTCTCTGGCGGCCTCTTCTCTGGCGGCCTCATCGCGGGCGGCTTCCTCGCGAGCGGCCTCTTCCCGGAAAGCGGCCTCCTGCCGTGCGGCCTCGTCTCTGGCGGCGGCCTCCCGAGCGGCGGCCTCTTCTCTAGCAGCGGTCTCGATGCGGGCGGCTTCGGCCCGCTCGGCCTCGACGAGCCGGGCCGCCGCCTCCTCACGGGCGGCGCGTTCCCGCTCCTCGGCCTCGCGCCGGGCGGTCTCCTCGGCCTCCCGGCGAGCCACCTCTTCGGCTTCACGACGCGCGGCTTCCTCGGCCTCCCGGCGAGCCGCTTCCTCGGCTTCACGACGCGCGGCTTCCTCGGCCTCCCGGCGAGCCGCTTCCTCGGCCTCCCGACGAGCCGCCTCCTCGGCCTCCCGGCGAGCCGCCTCCCGTTCCTCGGCCGCCACGCGCAGCTTCTCCCGCGCCTGCGGCACCTCCTCCTCGACCCGGCCCAGCCACGACTCCCAGCGGCTCTGCATCGGGCGGACCAGGCCGCCGCCCACGCCGACGACGAGGATGCCGGCGATGGTGGCGAGCACCGCGATCAGCACCGGCGTGGTGACCGCCGTCGCGACGCCGACCTGGTCGAGCGCGGCGATGATGCCGATCCCGACGATCACCGCACCGGCGGCTCCGGCGAGCATCGGGGCATAGGACAGGCCGTCCAGTGCCGCCGTGATGATCCTGCGCACCGCGGACGCGATCGCGGCGGCGACCACGATGATGACGATCGCCACGCCAGCCTTGGGCAGCCACGCGACGATGCCCTTGATCAGGTCGGAGACCGGGTTCGGGCCCCAGATGCCGAACGCGAGCTGCAGCGTGAACAGCAGGACGCCGTAGTACACCAGCGCGGCGATCAGCCCGCCCGCGTCGTACCGGCTCCGGGCGAGCACCCGGCCCACCCCGCCGCGCTCGGCCGCCCGGTCGAAGCCGACGCGGTCCAGCACCCGGGTCACCCCGGCCCGGAGGAGCCGCGCGACGAGCCACCCGACCACCAGGATCACCAGGAACGCGAGGAACTTCGGTACGAACCGAGCCACGTCGCTGAGCGCGTCCTGGACCGGTCCTGCCGCCAGTGTCGTCACGGCGCACCTCCACCCACGTCGTTCATTCACGGTCTGCGAAAAGTAGCGGTACCCGCCCCGCACCTTAGCGACACACGATCCTGTGACGGCCGCCACATATCGGAACATCGCGCTGGTAGATGCCGTTATGCACGGTGCCGATGTGATCAGTGTCCCCGGGCCTCACCACATCTGCCTTCGCGAAATACCGTTCGGCTGGAGTCGCGTTGTGCCTTTCGCCGAGAGGCGACCTGCACATCGGCCTCGCGTCGCGCCCCCGTGATCAACGATCACGGGGGCGCTTCGCTATCGCCCGGCCACTACGGATAACGAGGCTTCGTTACGTACCGGTCACGGAAGTTGGTGTTCCCGCTCGGCCTGGGAGAGGATCCCTGCATGCGCGCCGGAGCGGACCGTACGAGCGGGCGGGTCGCCACGACGAGGCGCCTCGCCAAAAGGTGGAGCGCGCCCGCGTGACGGCTCCCGACACCACCACTTCCCCCCGAGACGAGCTGGCCCATCTGGGTCGCCTGGTGCGGCCGGTCGACCCTGATCCGGAGGGCCGTCTGCGGGTGCTGCTGGTCGAAGACGATCCGGGCGACGCGTTCCTGGTCCAGGAACTGCTCATCGAGACCCGCGCACCGGTCGACCTGGAGATCGCGTCCACCATGGCCGAGGCGCGCCCTCGGCTGCGGTCGGTCGACTGTGTGCTCCTCGATCTCGGCCTGCCCGACGCGAGCGGCCTCAGCGGCCTGCGTGACCTGCTCGGCGAGTCCGCCGGGGTGGCGGTGTGCGTGCTCACCGGTCTCGAAGACGAGCACCTCGGCGTCGCCGCGGTCGGTGAGGGGGCGCAGGACTACCTGGTCAAGGGCCAGGTCGACGGCGTGCTGCTGACCCGGGCGCTGCGGTACGCGGTCGAGCGCAAGCGGGCCGACGAGAACGCCCGGCGGCTGCGCGAAGCCGAGCTGCGCCAGGCCGAGTCGCGGCGCCTGGAGCGGGGCCTGCTGCCGCAGCCGCTGATCGACGCGGCGACCCGGGGCGTGGTCTCGTTCTACCGGCCCGGGCGGCACCGGGCGCTGCTCGGCGGCGACTTCTACGACGTCGTGGAGGTCAGCCCCGGCCGGCTGCAACTGCTCGTCGGTGACGTCTGCGGGCACGGGGTCGACGAGGCGGCCCTCGGCGTCACGTTGCGGGTCGCGTGGCGCGCGCTGGTGCTCGCCGGCGTGCCCGACGACGCCGTGCTCCCCGCCCTCGAACAGGTGCTCGTCAGCGAGCGACGCTCCGACGAGCTGTTCGCGACCGTGGCGATGGCCAGCGTCGACCTGGCCGCCAAACGCGCCACGGTGCGGCTCGCCGGTCATCCACCGCCGCTGCTGTTGTCCCGGGACGGCGCGACGCCGTGCCAGGTGGACTCGGGCCTCGTGCTGGGTGTCCTGCCCGGCATGACCAGCCCCGCGACGGAGTTCGACCTGCCGGCGTCGGACTGGGTGCTGCTGATCTACACCGACGGCCTGATCGAGGGGCTGGCCGGCGTCGACGACGACCGGCTCGGCATCGAAGGTCTTTGCGCCATGCTCAGCTCGTACCGGGAAAAGGTCGCGACGCCGGATGAGTTGCCGCGCTGGCTGGTCGGCGAAGCGGAGCGGCGCAACGGCGAGCCGCTCGCCGACGACGTGGCGATCCTGTTGCTCAACGCGGGTGGTGTCAGATGGTGAAACGGTGGTCGCTGGGCAGCCGGATCACCGCGCTTACCGCGCTCGCGGCGACCGTGCTGGCCGCCATCGCGGTGACCGCGGCCGTCGCGGCGGAAGCCAACCGCTCGCAGGTTTCCGGCCTGCTCGACCGGATCGGCCCGCTCCGGACCGACTCGATCCAGTTGCTCACCGTCGTGGTCGATCAGGAGACGGGGGTACGCGGATTCGCGCTCACCCGCACCGAGGACTTCCTCGCGCCGTACCGGGACGGGGTGACCGAGGAGCGGCAGCTGATCAGCCAGATGCGTGGTCTGACCCGCGACAAGGGCGTCACAGCCCAGCTGTCCACCGTCGAGTCGCTGACCTCCGGCTGGCGTGCCGAGATCGCCGAGCCGACGCTCGTGGCGGCCCGGGCCGGCGCGCCGAGCGACCAACTGCCCGCCCTCTCGACCGGGGCGAAGTCGCGGTTCGACACGGTCCGCTCCGCGATCAGTGACCTTCAAACGAAGATCACCAACCTCAGGACCAGCTCCGCCGGCGAGATCCGGCGCAGCGGCAACCTCGTCGTGTCGCTGCTGATCCTCGCCGCGATCGTGGTGGTGCTGGCCGGAATCGCGCTCACCGCACTGCTTCGGCAACTGGTCACCGGCCCGGTCGTCGAGCTGGCCGGCCAAGTGCGCCGGGTGGCGAACGGCGAGTACGACCTGGATATCGGGGCACAGGGGCCAGCGGAGGTGGCCCGGCTGGCCGGCGACGTCAACGCCATGCGCCAGCAGATCGTCGCGGACCTCGGCACGGTGCGCCGGGCGCGGGCCCAGATGGAGGAGGCCAACCGGCAGCTGGAACGGCAGGCGGCGGAGCTGTCCCGGTCCAACCGGGACCTCGAACAGTTCGCGTACGTCGCCTCGCACGACCTCCAGGAGCCGCTGCGGAAGGTGGCGAGTTTCTGCCAGCTCCTCCAGCGCCGGTACGCCGGGCAGCTCGACGAGCGGGCCGATCAGTACATCCTGTTCGCGGTCGACGGGGCCCAGCGGATGCAACGGCTCATCAACGACCTGTTGGCGTTCTCCCGGATCGGCCGGATCACGAGCGGGTTCACCGAGGTCGACCTGAACAAGGTGCTCACCGACGTCGCCGCCCAGCTCAACTGGCGGCGGGAACAGGCCGCTGGCGAGATCACCTGGTCCGGCCTGCCCGTCGTGCGCGGCGAGGAGCCGCTGCTGTCGGCCCTGTTCACCAACCTGATCAGCAACTCGCTGAAGTTCCGGCACCCGGACCGGCCACCCAAGGTGCACCTGGAGGCGGAGCAGGTCGGCGACGAGTGGCAGATCTCCTGTACCGACAACGGCATCGGGATCGAGCCGGAGTACGCCGACAAGATCTTCGTGATCTTCCAGCGGTTGCATCCGAAGGACGAGTACCCGGGCACCGGCATCGGGCTCGCGATCGTCAAGAAGATCATCGAATACCATGCCGGCCGCGTCTGGCTCGACCCGGAGTCGCGCGAGGGTACGTTGTTCAGATTTACCTTGCCGGTGATCCACACCGATTCTGATAACGACCCCGCCGCCGATCCGGCCGGGGAGCCCGCGTCGTCCGCCGTGCCGCAGTTGATCCCGGCCATCGCCGACGCGACCAGTGCTGAGGAGACCAGTTCATGACGGACCCGATCTACCCGACGCAGGCGCCAACCCCGATCGAGGTGCTCCTCGTCGAGGACGACCCGGGTGACGTGCTGATGACCCAGGAGGCGTTCGAGGAGCACAAGGTCCGTAACAACCTGACGGTCGTGGGCGACGGCACGGAGGCGATCGCGTACCTGCGGCGCGAGGGGCAGTACGCCGATGTCGCCCGCCCCGACCTCGTCCTGCTCGACCTGAACCTGCCCCGCCGGGACGGCCGCGAGGTGCTCGCCGAGATCAAGAGCGACCCGGACCTGCGCCAGATACCGGTGGTCGTCCTGACCACGTCACAGGCCGACGAGGACATCGCGCGCAGCTACCAGTTGCACGCGAACGCGTACGTGACGAAGCCGGTGGACTTCGACCGGTTCATCGCGGTCGTACGCCAGATCGACGAGTTCTTCGTCAGCGTGGTGAAGCTTCCGCCGCGCGGCTAACTCGGCACAACTTCCCGGAAGTTGTGCCAACTATTGGGCCAGGTTCGCTAGCAGCAGCGTCTCAGCCAGGCAGACCCGGGCGAACTCGGCCAGATGCAGGCTCTCGTTGGGGCCGTGCGCCCGCGCATCCGGGTCCTCGACCCCGGTCACCAGGATCGCCGCGGACGGAAACAGCTCCTGGAACGTGGCGATGAACGGGATCGAGCCGCCGACCCCGATGTCGACCGGCGCCGCGCCGTCCCATGCGGTCGTGAACGCCGCCCGCGCCGCGTCGTACGCCGGGCCTGACGTGTCCACCACGCACGGCTCGCCGCTGGACTCCAGCGTCACCGTCACGTGGGCGCCCCACGGCGCGTGCCGCTCCAGGTGCGCGGTCAGGGCGGCCAGCGCCGACTTCCAGTTGTCGCCGGGTGCGATCCGGACGCTGACCTTGGCCTTCGCCACGGGTACCAATGCGTTGGGTGCCTCACGGGTGGGCGGTGCGTCGATGCCGAGCACCGCGATCGACGGCTTCGTCCAGACCCGTTCGACCAGCCGGCCGGTGCCGGTCAGCGCGACCCCGTCGAGCATGCCGGCCTCCAGGCGGAACCGGTCCTCCGGATAGTCCACATCGGACGCCGCGGCCCGGACCAGCCCGTCGACCGCTACGTCACCCGCGTCGTCGTGCAGGGTGGCCATCAGCCGGCACAGCGTGGTCACCGCGTCCGGCACGGCCCCGCCGAACATCCCGCTGTGTATGGCGTGGTCGAGCGTGCGTACCTCGACGAACGCGTTGACCAGCCCGCGCAGGCCGGTGGTGAGCGCCGGCTGGCCGATGTCCCAGTTGCCGGAGTCGGCGATCACGATGACGTCGGCGGTCAGCTCCTCGCGGTACTCGCGCAGCAGCGGTTCGAGCGAGTCCGAGCCGAACTCCTCCTCGCCCTCGACGAAGACCACGATCCCGACCGGGAGCGCGTCGCCGAACGCCCGCAGCGCCGCGACGTGGGTCATCACGCCGGCCTTGTCGTCGGCCGCCCCGCGCGCGTACAGCCGGCCGTTCCGCTCGACCGGCACGAACGGGTCGCTCTGCCACTGGGCCAGGTCACCCACCGGCTGCACGTCGTGGTGCGCGTACAGCAGCACCGTGGGCGCGCCGGGCGGGGCCGGCCGGCGGCCGATGACGGCGGGCTGGCCACCGGCGCGCACGATCCGCACGTCGGGCAGCCCTGCGCCGCGCAGCAACTCGGCCACCGCCTCCGCGGAGCGCTCCACGTGACTGTGGTCGAAACCGTCGAACGCGATGCTCGGAATGCGGACCAGGCTTTCCAGGTCGGCTCGTACCCCGGGAAGTTCGCGCTCGATCGCGGCACGCAGGTCGGACTCGGTCATCGGTACCGTCATGCCGCGATCGTATCCCGCACCGCTCCTCCCGGAGATCTTGGACAGTTTGACCGATGCTGGCCGGTCAAACTGTCCAAGATCTCGGAGAACCTATGGCGCGTCGTCCGGGCGCGGCGGCTCGTCCGGGTCGGTGCGGGTGGCGGCCGACCAGTTGTCACCGTCGGCGGGAGCGCCGCCGGTGCCGGTGCCGTTGGCGGCACCGGTGCCGTTGGTCGACGACTGCCCGCCGCCCGCCGGCCGGCCGGCACCGGCCATGAAGTCGCGGACCCGGCCGGCCCCGGCGCCCACCCACTCGCCCGCGCCGTCGCCGAGCCGGCGCAGCAGCGACACCAGGGGATCCTGGGACCGGGCGAAGCTCTCCCGGTACGAGTTGGCGGCGGCGCGGACGTCGTCACGCACCGAGCCACGGGGATCGTCACGGCGCGGGTAGTCGCCGCTGAGGATCCGCTGGTAGTCTCCGGCGTCGATCCAGGCACGCAGCGCCGCGGCGCGGGCGACCGGCAGCGGGTGGCTGCGGTCCAGCACCATGCCGATCTTGATCATGCTGTCGCGCAGGTCGCCGGCCCGGTCGTACTCGGCCGCCTGCTCCAGGAACGCCGCCACGTCGATCTCGGACAGGTCGCCGCCGCCGGCCAGCTTCATCTCCAGCCGCAGCGCGGCGTGGGTGTCCTGCCCGGCGAGCAGGCCGGCCCGGTCGGCCGACAGCTCCGCCTTGCGCCACCACTCGCGCAGCCCGGCGGAGATGGCGCGCAACGCCAGCGAGCCGACCGGCAGCCAGGACAGCCGGGCCGCCCAGTCGTGCAGGATGATCGCCATCGTCCGGTAGACGGCGTGGCCGCTGAGCAGGTGACCGATCTCGTGCCCGATCAGGTTGCGCAGCTCCTCGTCGTCGAGCAGCTCCAGCGACCCGGAATTGATCACGATGAACGGCTTGGACATGCCGATGCACATGCCGTTGATCGACCGGTTGTACTGCACGTAGAGCTCGGGCAGCTCGGCCAGGTCGAGCGTCGAGGCGGCTTCGGCGAACAGCCGGTACACCCGCGGGTACTGCCGGTCGCTGACCCGGATCGCACTCCCCAGGAACTCCAGCCGCAGCGCCCGCTCGTTCCACAATCCGGACAGCGCTTTGAGCACCTCGTCGAAGCCGCGCAGCTCACGTAATGCGGCGAGGGCGCCCCGATCGGCCGGATGTTCCCAGGCTCGCGACCCGATACCGGTCAAAACCACCCGTCGCCGCACCGGTACCGTGCCGTTGGACTCACTGTCCGTGGTCATGGGCGATTACCTCCCCGCGTCTGTCGTCCCCCGGATCGTCCTCCTGCCAGGGCACGCCGTAAATACTCGGTCCGCGGATCGTGTGGCTCGTCGGGTGCACCGTCGACCAGCACGTCCGCCCCATCCACCGTACGATCCGCGGCAAAATGCGCTTCCTCGGCGGCGAGCCAGCGCAGCAGATGCGGCCGGAGTTCCTCGCCGTCGCGGGCCAGGCTGCGGGCCAGCCGCAGGTCCCGCGGCGCGGTGACGAAGACCCCGAGGGTCAGCTCCGCACGGATCACCCTTCGTGCGCTGGTCACGCCTTCAAGCACAAGCACATCGGGTACGGGTACCGCCACCTCGTCGGCGCCGAAGCGGCCGGTGTGCCAGTCGTAGCGCCGGTAGCTTCCCGGTTGCCCGTGGCGCAGCTTCGCGAGTACGCCCTGTTCGAGCCGGGGCCAGAACGTCACCAGGTCGTCCCAGCCGTTCAGCAGGTCGTCGGTGTGGACCTCCTCGACGGTGGCGCCGGTTTGTCGCAAGGCCTCGACGAGCCGGTCCGCGAAGGTCGTCTTGCCCGCGCCGGTCCCCCCGTCCACGGCAACCACGCGCACATCGCCCAGCCGCGCCGGCCCGCTCAACACCCGCGCGCTCAGCTCCTTGATCGGCACAACCTCGCGCGCGTCCTCCTTGATCGGCACGGCCTCGCGCGCCTCTTCCTTGATCGGCACAACTTCCGGCAAGTAGTGGCCTCCCGACCCGCCTGAGGCCACTACTTCCGGCAAGTTGTGCCGATCTTCGGGAGTCATGGGGCGCCGGGTGGGATGAATGGCAGGCCGGGCGGCGGGCCGTCCTCGATCAGCCGCCACAGCGCGTCGGTGTCCAGGTGCTCCTCGACCAGGTCGCCCAGCAGGTCGAGCCCGCGCTCGCGGAGCGCCGCGAAGTCGGTGTCCGGCGCCACCTTGAACCCGTGCCGGCCGGCCCGGCGGGCCACCTCGGACAGGAACGCGCGCCGGAACTCGTCGGACTCGAACGTGCCGTGCCAGTGGGTACCGAATATGTTGCCCTGCCGGGCGCCCTCCCCCGTGCCGTCCGCCCGGTGGATCAGCGGCGTGGTGTCGCCGCTGGACACGTACCCGTGGTGGATCTCGTAGCCGCTGACGCCAACCCCGAAGCTGGTGCCGGCCGGCCGGGCCAGCGTCTTCTCGGCCGCGAACGTGACCTCGATCGGCAGCAGCCCGAGCCCGGGCACCGTGCCCCGCCGGCTCTCCACGTCGTCGTGGATCCGGTTGCCGAGCATCTGGAAGCCGCCGCAGATGCCGAGCAGCGGCTTGCCGGCTGCGGCGTGCGCGGTGACCGCGTCGGCCAGGCCGGTCTCCCGCAGCCAGGCCAGGTCGTCCACGGTGGACTTGCTGCCCGGCAGTACGACCAGATCGGCGTCGGCCAGCTCGGCCGGCTCGACGGTGAGGCGGACGCGTACCCCCGGCTCGGCGGCCAGCGCCTCGACGTCGGTGGCGTTGGAGATCGCGTGGCAGCCGGACCACGGCCACCCGCAGCCACTCGGTGCCGAGCGGTGGCGCCGGGCGGCCGAGCACCCGCCCGTACGCCAGCGAGTCCTCGCGTCCAGCCACAGGTCGAGTTGCCAGGGCAGCACCCCGTACACCGGGCGGCCGGTCAACCGGTGCAGCATCGTCCAGCCCCGGTCGGAGCAGGCCGGGATCGCCCCGGAACTTGTTGACCACGAACCCGGCGAGCAGCGCCTGGTCGCCGGCCGACAGCAGGGCCAGGGTGCCGAACATTGCCGCGAACACGCCGCCCCGGTCGATGTCGCCGACCACGATCGTGGGCAGCCGGGCCGCCCGGGCCAGGCCCATGTTGACGAAGTCGCCGGCCCGCAGGTTGATCTCGGTCGGGCTGCCGGCGCCCTTCGCAGATCACCACGTCGTACTCGGCCCGCAGCTCCGCAGGGCCTCGCAGCACGGTATCCGCGCAGCCGGGCGCGCATCGTGCCGGTAGTTGCCCGCGTCCACCGGCCGACCGGCCGGCCCAGCAGCACGACCTGGCTGCTGCGGTCGCAGCCGGGCTTGAGCAGCACCGGGTTGAACCGCACGCTCGGCGCGATCCGGCACGCGGCGGCCTGCATCGCCTGCGCCCGGCCGATCTCGCCGCCCCGTCCGGCGTCGTCGACCACCACGGCCGAGTTGTTGGACATGTTCTGCGCCTTGAACGGCGCGACGCGCACCCCCCGGCGGTGCAGCCACCGGCAGATGCCGGCGGTGAGCACACTCTTGCCGGCGTCCGAGGTCGTCCCCGCGACGAGCAGCCCGCCGCACTCACCGCGCCGCCCTCGGATCTTCACGATCTTGGGCAGCTGGACCGGCTATGGGCGGTCCAGGTGTCCAAGATCTCAGCAGGACGGGCGCCAGTGCCGCCGCCACGGTCGCGGCTGCCGCGACGGCCGCCGACAGGCGCACCGCCCGGGGGATGTCGGCGGGCTCGGGCACACGGCCACGACCACCGAGTACCGGCCGCTCGTCGACCCGCCCGGCGTACACGTTCCGGCCGCCCAGGCGTACCCCCAGCGCGCCGGCCATCGCCGCTTCGCACTGCCCGGAGTTCGGGCTCGGGTGCCGGTGCCCGTCGCGTAGCCAGGTGCGCAGCGCGCGTGCCGGACTGCCGCCGACGACCGGGGCCGCCGCCACGGTGAGCGCCGCCGTCACCCGGGCCGGAACCAGGTTGGCCGCGTCGTCGAGACGGGCCGCGGCGGTGCCGAACCGCTCGTACCGGGCCGACCGGTGCCCGACCATGGCGTCCAGGGTGTTCACCGCGCGGTACCCGACGAGCCCGGGCAGGCCGGCGACCGCGCCCCAGAACAGCGCCCCGACCACGGCGTCGGACGTGTTCTCGGCGACCGACTCGACCGTGGCCCGGGCCAGTCCCGGGGCGTCCAGCGCGGACGGGTCGCGCCCGCACAGGTGCGGCAGCCGGTCCCGCGCGGCGGACAGGTCACCGCCGTCGAGCGCCCGCGCCATCGCACTCCCCTCCCGTCGCAACGAGGTCGACCCCAGCACGGCCCAGGTCGTGGCGGCGACCAGTGCGGCCCGGGCGAGCGGCCGGCGGCGGGTGGCGGCGCTCGCCACGACGGCGGCGGCCACCGGAAGCCCGACCGCCACGGCCGTGTACCGCGCCCCGGCCGCCACGGTCGGCGCGTACATCCGCCGTTCCAGGCCGGCGGCGAGCCGCCCGTAGCCGGCGACCGGATGCCACCGCCGCGGATCGCCGAGTGCCGCGTCGAGCAACGCCCCGGCGAGCAGCCCGGCTGCGTTGGCCGCAGCCACCTTCAACGACATCCGTGCAGCCTAACGAGACCCGGCCAGCCACTCGCCGCCGCCAGACCCGGCACAACTTGCCGGAGGTTGTGGCCTCAACAGGTACCGGAGACCACAACTTCCCGGAAGTTGTGCCGATCTTGGTCCGGCCCCGAGTTAGGCGGGGACGGGGATTCCGCCCAGGCCGGCGGCGTGCAGGACGTTGATCGCGTCGTCGGCGACCTCGGCGGACTCCGAGTCCGCGTCGTCATCGTCCGCGTCGTCGTCCGCGTCGTCGTCCGCGAACTCGGGCACGCCGGTCGGCGCCTCGTAGCCGGGCCCGACCGGGACGCTGGCCTCGCCCGCGATCCGGGCATCCGACTCGGCGTCCTCGACCATCGTCGTCGGGCCGGCCTGGCGGTGCCGGGTGAACTCCGAGAAGCCGCGTGACAGGTCGTGGCCCACCGCGAACGCCTCCAACTCGTACGAGACCCGGTGCTGGCCGTCGTCGCCGATCCAGTCGCGGGTGTACATCCGGCCGCTCACCACCAGCGGATCACCGGTGACGACGCACTTCTTCACGCCCTCGGCGAGGCGCCGCCAGCAGGTGACCCGCACCCGCAGGCTCGGCCCGTCGACCCACCTGCCGCTGTCCTTGTCGTACCGGCGCGACGTGCTCGCCACCCGGAAGCTGGCCACCAGGGTGTTGGTGCTGTTGGTACGCCGAAGTTCCGGCGCGTTCAGCGCGTTGCCAACGATCGTCACGGTCGTATCGAACATCTGTCTCTCCCAGAAGGCTGTGTCGGATGAGTCGACTCGCGGCACAGCCTGGGCCGCCCGTACCCGGCTCGGCACCCCGTACCCGAAAACTGTGGACAGCGAGGGTGGGCTGTGGACGGGGCGGCACGAACGGCGGCGATCTGCTACGGCGCGCCCATACTGAGCGGTAACATCCAGGCGTGGAGACGGATGTGCTCGGAGCGCCGTACGAACGGCAGACCATCGACCTCGGCACCGACGACGAGGGCGCGGTCACCGCGACCCTGGTCAGCCGGCGTGCCGACCAGCCGGACGGGCGTGCGGTGCTGTACGTGCACGGTTTCGCCGACTACTTCTTCCAGCCGCACCTGGCCGACTTCTTCGTCGCGCAGGGCATCGACTTCTACGCGCTCGACCTCCGCAAGTACGGTCGCAGCCTGCTCCCCCACCAGACGCCGAACTTCTGCCGCGACCTCACCGAGTACTACCCCGAACTGGACGAGGCGGTTCGGATCATCCGCGAAACGGACGGGCACCACCGGCTGATCGTCAACGCGCACTCGACCGGATGTCTCATCACCGCGCTGTGGGCGCACGACCGGCGGGCCGACGCCACCGTCGACGCGATGGTCTTCAACGGCCCGTTCTTCGACATGAACGTGTCCCGGCTGGTCAAGACCGTCGCCACTCCGGTCACGGTGCGGTTGGGGCGCTCCCGCCCGTACCGTGTCATGCCTTTGGGTTTGAACGAGGTGCACGGCAGCAGCATTCACCGCGACCGTTACGGCGAATGGGACTACGACCTGGAGTTGAAGCCGCTGCCCGGGTTCCCGGTGCGGGCCGGCTGGCTGCGCGCGATCCATCTCGGCCAGCAGCGGCTGCACGCCGGCCTCGACATCCCGGCACCGATCCTGGTCGCGTCCTCGACAGTCAGCTACAAGAAGGCGCGGTGGGGCGACGAGGCGCGCGGTGCCGACTCGGTCCTCGACGTCGACCACATGGCCCGGTGGACGCCCGCGCTCGGCCGGCTGACCACGCTGGTCCGCATCGAGGGAGGCCTGCACGATCTGGCGCTGTCGGCGGAGCCGGCGAGAAAGCGGTACTTCGACGAGACCGCCCGCTGGATGGGCGCCTACTTCTAACTTCTAAGCGGGAAACGCGACCCAGCCGCCGTCCTGGCGGACCAGCAGTTGCCGGGTCAGCAGGTGCTCGTCGCCGACGAAGAACACCCGGTCGATCGCGCGCCGCGCCTTGTCCAGCCCCTGGTCCGACCGGGAGCCGGTCACGATCACGACGTCGCGCGCCGGCACGCCGACGACCAGGTCGCCCGGCACCGAGACGGCCAGCCGCCGCCACAACTCGTCGGCGAGCAGCAGGCTGGACTCCATCCCGTCGAACGACAGCATGAGCGTCGGCGCCTGCCCGTGTACCCGCACCATGTCCACCATCGAGTCGAGGTTCGCGGTGGCCCGGTGGCGCAGCACCCGCCTGGACAGCGAAAGGCGGTCCAGGTCGAGCCAGCTGACCAGCCGCTCGCCGTAGGGCGGCCCGAACGAGTACGCCACCGCCAGCTCACCCAGGAACTCGTCGAGCACCGGCGCGGCCGGATCACCGTACGGGTCCTCATCCGCCGGGGTGAGAAGAGGCAGGAAAGTGGTGCTCGTCACTTGCACGGATGCACGGTAATTCTTGGCCGGTTGGATCCGGCATCCCCCGTACAGCCCCCGACTGTGGAGGCATTTCATCGTGTACGCGTAGAAAGGCGCGACTACTCTCCGCCACCTGATGATCAACGCTCCCGTAAATGACGGGAAATCGGACCCGTCGTTAGACCTTTCGACAGGCGCAACAGCGTGGTATGGCGGTAGCCTTTTGTCCTCGGCGCCACTGGCGCGCCGATCCAGCGCTCGTAGCTCAGTGGATAGAGCAACGGACTTCTAATCCGAAGGTCGCAGGTTCGAATCCTGCCGGGCGCACAACGGTAAATCGGCCTTCCTGTCCACCGTGGACAATGACGGATATCAGTCGGCTACCCGACAGGATTAGGCCATGCGCCTGATTGACGCAGCCCATTCAGGCGGTTCCGGGCCCAACAGACATTGACCAGTGTGTACCGGGTGACCGCGCATCCCGGTGGATGCGCCGAAACGACCCCCATCCGGAAGGATCCTCGTGAACCGCAAGACCCTGGCCTGCGCCGCAGCGGCTGCTGTCGCTGGGGCCGGCCCACTCGCTGTCTCCGGTCCGGCCGCCGCCGCGCCGCCCGCGCCCGCGTGCCGTACCGCTGTGACCACGCTGGTCGACCGCCCCGACTCGGGCTTCCACGGTGACTGGGCGAAGGACGCCATTACCCGGACGGTACAGATCTGCGAAGCCGCGCCACCGGTGACCGAGAAGGTGGCGGCGGACAAGACCTCCACGTACACCGCGACCGTCGTCGACACGGGTACGTTCACCACGGTCGCCGGTAACTCGCCGGGCGCCGGGAAGCCACTGGCCGCCGGCGTCAAGGGACTGCTCGCCGGCGGGTTCACCGCGACCTTCACCGCGAAGCCGGATTTCAAGAACTATGCGCCCAAGTTCGGTGCCGGACCCTATTCAGGCACCGAACCGTCGAGCACGACCGACTGGGTGAAGAACGCCTGGGGTGGTAAGGACTTCACCCCGGTCACCAACCTGGTCGGTTGGAAGTGGACGTACTGGACCTGCGCGAAGGACGTGACCAAGGCCGTCGAGAAATGGGTCAACGCCGACCCGGACGTGAACGACGGTGACATCACCGGAAAGCCCTGTCCGGCCCCGGTCGAGTCGGCGTCCGCGAGCGCCTCGACGGGTGACGGTACGGGCGGTGGCGCGGGTGGCGGCTCGGGTGCGGGCGAGGCGCCCTCCGGGGGGCTGCCGGTGACGGGTACCAACATCGGGATCCTCGCCGGGCTGGCGACCGCTCTGATCGCGATCGGGATGGCGCTGTTCATCGCCGCGCGTCGTCGGCGCCGCGAGTTCACGGCCTGATATCAGCGGACCGGGGCCGGGCCACCGTTACGCGGCGGGAATGCCGTTACGCGATGGCCCGGCCCGCGACGTAACGCCCGTACACGAAAATCCGCGAACGACTGGTGATCCAGCGCAGGTCGAGGTCGCGGAACCCGGCGTCCTCGATGGTGCGCCAGGTCTCCCGGGACGGGTCGCAGCCCGCGTCGATCCGGCGGGTACACGGTGCGACCGCCTCCTGGAGGCGGCGCGACCAGGTGCCCGGGTCGGCGGCGACATGCTCGACGAAAACGAACGAGCCACCCGGCTGTAGCACCCGGCGGACCTCGGCGAGCACCCGCTCCTGGTCGTCGACCGAGCACAGCACGACCGTGGAGACGACCGCGGCCACACTGGCGTCGGCCAGCGGGATCCGTTCCGCGACCGCGCTGACGACGGTGCCGGAGTGCCCGTGCTTGGCGGCGGTGCGGGCCAGCCGCTGGTGGCGACGCCGGTCCGGTTCGAGCCCGATCCAGTGGATGCCGCGCTGAAACTCCGGCAGGTTACGGCCGCGCCCGGCGCCGATCTCCAACACCGTGCCACGCAGCGTGCCGAGGAGCTCCCGCTTGCGCGCCCGGACGATCGACAGGGTGCTCGGCCGGGCCATGGACCAAGCCTAGACGGGCCCCACCAACCGCCAGAGCTGGCAGCCTTCGCTGTGGAACCACAGGCCGTCCTTGACGATGACATCGGTGGCGTGGTCGACGGTCCGGCCGGCTTTCTGGTTGTCGCCCTGCGGGTCGGTCGCGAGCCACCACAGGCAGCCGTCGGCACGGGTGGGGCCCTCGCTGTGGTACGTGCCGGCGCGGACCGCCTTCGGATCCGTGCCACCCACCGGCACCGTGCCGTCGCCGGGCATCTCGCAGGCGGTGGTGCAGCCGGTCGGCGCGGGCGGCACGGGCCCGGGCGGCGCGGGCGCTCCCGGGCCGGTCGCCGGAGCGCCCGGCCGGGTCGGCGGAGTGACCTTGTGCGTGCCGGTCGGAGTGGGACCGGTGGTCGGTGCGGTGCTCGGCGGGGCCGGCTCGCCCGAGGGCGGCGCGCTGTCGCCGATCGGGGCGATCGGAGCCACGGCCGGCGGCTCCTGGGCCGCCGGGCGCTTCGATCCGCCGCCCAACCCGCGCAGCTCGACGACGGCCACCAGGCCGACGAGGACGGCGACCAGCACGGCCGACAGCAGGATGATGACTGCGCGCCGGCGGCTGACGACCGGTGTCTCGTCCGGCTCCGCGCCGCCGAACTCGTCGAGCGGATAGGTCACCGCAACAGCCTGGCTGATACATCAGCGAATGTGCAACCATCGATCCGTTGTGGCTGGTCCGCGCCGGTCAGGGGCGAGTTCCCCTCGCGGAGGGGTCAGCGGTCGGCTACCCAGTCGGCGATCTGGGCGCGTGTGGTGAATCCGAGTTTGCGCAGGATGTTCTGTACGTGGGTCTCGGCGGTTCGCTGCGAGGTGACCAGCCGGCCGGCGATCTCCCGGTTGGACAGCCCCTCGGCGAGCAGCTCCGCGACCTCGCGCTCACGCGGCGTCAACAGCTCCGGCTCGCCGCCGGGGGTACGCGGGGCGGCCGGCTCGTCGTGCAGGCCGTACTCGACCGCGTCGTCGAGGGCGAGGCCGGCACCGAACCGGAACGCCTCGTCGTACCCGTCGTCGCCGAGTGCTTCCCGGGCCCGGGCGGCGGCTTCCCGGTGTACCGCGTCCAGGTACGCCGACCCGAACATCCGGCGCCCGAGCACCTGCCACATCCGGTCGGCGATCCCGTGCAGTACCGCCGTCCGGTGCGGCGTTCCGTCCAGGGTCGCGAGCAACTCGGCCACCAGCGCGATCCCGGTCAGGTTGTGGAACGCCTGGTGGATGGCCAGGCACTCGCGCGCACACCCGGTCGCCCCGACCAGGTCGCCACGGGTACCGGCGATCACCGCGAGTACGTGCAGCGCCCAGGCGAGCCCCCAGCGTTCCCCGCGCCCGGTGCAATCGTCGCGGATCCGGTGACACATCTGTTCGGCCGCGTCCAGCTCGCCGTGCATCACCATGGTCAACGCCAGCTCGGCCTGGTTCATCAGGACGTTGCTGTTGACCACACCGAGCGCCGCGAACCGGTCCGCCGCCTCGGCGAACAACGCTCTGGCAGGGTCGGACTGGTCGCTCCACAGCGCGGCCGTGGCGCGTACCTGTAGGGCGGCGGCGACCAGGTACTCGTCGCCGGCACGCTCAGCGTCGGCGAGGCATCGGGTGGCGAGCGCCCGCGCCCGCGCCAGTTCGCCCTGCGCGACCAGGATCGTGGCCAGCGCCCACGTCGCCTTCCGACCGGCCGGACCGGAGCAGGCCGGACCCGAGCAGGCTGGGCCCGATCCGCGCAGGGTGCACAGCGCCAGTCCCCGTTCCAGCCAGTGCCGCCCTTCGGCCTGGTAGCCGCAGGCGGCCCAGAAAAACCACAGCGTCCCGGCGAGGGCCAGCCCGGTCTCCGCCTCCCCCGGCGTGGTCAGGCAGAAGTCGAGCGCGCTCTGGAGGTTCGCGTGCTCCGCGCGGATCCGGTGGTATGTGTACTCCTGGTCGGCGCCGAACCAGTCCGCCTCGGCCTGTTCGGCCAGCCGCAGGTAGTGGTCCCGATGCCGGCGCCGCAGCGCCACCTCGTCGCCGGTGCCGGCGCGCAGCCGGGCCAGCCCGTACTCGCGGACCGTGTCCAGCAGCTGGTAGCGCCCGGGTTCGGTACGCAGCAGCACCGACTTGTCGACCAACCCGGAGATCACGTCGAGCGGCGGCGACCCGTTGGCGCACACGTACCCGACCGCGTCGTCGTCGAAGCCGTCGGTGAACACGGCCAGCCGGCGCCACAGCTCCCGCTCGGCCGGCGAGCAGAGGGCGTAGCTCCAGTCGAACGTCGCCTCCAGCGTGCGGTGCCGGGCCGGCGTGGCGTGCCGGGTGGACAGCAGCCGGAACCGGTCGGCGAGCCCGGCCTCGACCTGCTCGACCGATCGCATGCGCAGTTGCGCGGCGGCCAACTCGATCGCCAGGGGCAACCCGTCGAGCGCCGCGCAGATCCGCGCCACGGCCGGCTGGTTCGCCGGGGTCAGGGTGAATCCCGCCGCCGCCGCCGTGGCCCGGGCCGCGAACAGCCGCAGCGCCGGGTACCGCGCGCCCGCGTCCGGCGGTGAGGACCGCTCCGGATCGGGCACCGGCAGCGGCGGTACCGGAAAGACCAGCTCCCCGGCGACGTGCAGCGGCTGCCGGCTGGTGCACAGCACCCGCACCTGATCCGCCTCGCGCAACAGGTCGCCCACGAACGCCGCGCACGCCTCGCGCAGGTGCTCGCACCCGTCCAGGACGAGCAGCACCTGCCGGTCCCGGAGGTGTTCGACGACGGCCTGCTCCGGCTGGCGCCCGATCTGGTCGGGCAGGTCGAGCGCGTCGGCGACCGCGTGCCCGAGCAGCGCGCCGTCGGTGAGCGGGCCCAGGTCGACCTGCCACGCCCCGCAGGTGTACGCCCGGCGGGTCTCGGCCGCGACCCGCAGCGCCAGCCTCGTCTTCCCGCTGCCGCCGACGCCGATCAGCGTGACCAGGCGGCCAGTCGACAGGAGCCGATTGACCTCGGCCAGCTCATACCGCCGGCCGACGAAGCTGGTCACCTCGACCGCCAGCCGGCCGCTCAGCGGCCGGGCGTCGCCAGCCATGTCTCCCCGCAATCGGAACGGGCATCGACCGCCAACAGTACGCGCGTCAGTCCGTCAACGTGTTGAGCCGGTGCAGCAGCTCCCCGAGCCGGACCACGTCGGCGCGATCCCACTCTTCGAGCAGCCGCCGCAGTCGTGCCAGCCGGGCGTTCCGGGCCTGGCCGTAGCGCTCGCGGCCCTCCTCGGTCAGGTCGAGAAGGCTGGCCCGGCCGTCTGCCGGATCCGGGGTCCTGGACACCAGCCCGAGCCGCTCCAGCTCCCGCAGCTGGCGGCTCATCGTGCCCTTGCCGACCCCGAAGAAGTCGGCGAGGTCGGTGAGCCTGGCCGGGCCGGCGAGCTCGATGCGCAGGAGCAGCCCGTACGCGTCGGAATCCAGCTCGGGGTGCACGTCGCGGGCGAGTTCGGCCGAGCGCGCGCGGGCCCGCCGGAAGAGCATCGAGATCTCGTGCTCCACCGCGCGATACGGATCCTCGGACAAGCTGAACTCGCAAATGTGTCATGCGCCGAACGAAGGACTCGGCGCGATCGTACGGCTCAGCCGGTGTCATCACGTACACGCTCGGCGTGCCACGCGGCGATCTGGGTCCGGCCGGTGAAAGCGAGCTTCCGGAGAATGTTCTCGACGTGGCTCTCCGCGGTGCGCGGCGCGATCACCAGCTTGGTCGCGATCTGCTTGTTCGTCAGCCCCTCCGCGACCAGCGCCACGACCTCCAGCTCCCGGCGGGTCAGCAGGGTCGACGGCGGGCCCGGCACGGTGGGTGCCGGCATTCCGGCCGCACTGGCGCGGGACGCGTAGTCGATCGCCTCGTCGATGGACATCGCGCAGCCCGCGGCGTACGCCGCGTCGAACGCGACCCGTCCCAAGCGCGCCCGGGCGGCGGCGTAGGTGTGGTCACGCCGGCCACGGATCTGGTTGGAACCGAGGCCGAACTCGCCGACCACCAGCCGGATGCCGTCCGCGGCGCCCATCAGCCGGGCGGCGCGCAGGTCATCGCCCGCGGTCTCGGCCGTCAGTGCGAACAGGTCAAGGGCCCGGGTCACGGCGCCGGTGTCGCCCAGCGCGAACACCAGCAGGACGCATTCCCGCAGGTTCGCCTCGGCCGCCTGGATCTCGCCCCGGCTCGCCTCCGCCACGGCCGCCCCGGCGAGGCTGGTGGCCAGCCACCACCTGTCGCCGTGGGCGCGGCAGAACTCCCGGGTGGCGGCGCAGCACTCCAGCGCCTCAGCCAGCTTCCCCTGGTAGAGCTGCGCCATCGCGAGCGAGGACATCGCCGCGGCCCGGCTCGGCCGGTCGTCGTCGCCGATGGCCGCCAGCGCCTCCTCCAGCATCGCCTGCGCCCCGGGCAGGTCGGCTCCGCTCAGGAGCTTGCTGATCCCGAGGTCCACGGTGGCGCGCGCGATCAGGGCCGGCTCGGCCAGGTCGCGGGCCAGCGCGAGGCACTCCTGAGCCGCCGTCATCGCGCCGGTCGGTTCGCTGACGGTCTGCAACACCCGGGAGAGCACGGCGTACGCCCTTGCCCGGGCCAGGCTCGGTCTCGGGTTGGCGGCCAGCGCCCGACCCAGCCAGTACCGGCCCTCCTGCTGGGCACCGCAGCACACCCAGTAGTACTGGAGGTTGTACACGATGTGCAGCGCGCATTCGGAGCTGGACTCGACGGTCAGGCAGAAGTTGATCGCGGCGCGCACATTGGACTGTTCCCGCCGCAGCCGCGCCGACCACTCCTCCTCCCGGGGGCTGAACCATTCGGCGTTGAGCCGCTCGGCGAGGCGGAGGTACCAGTCCCGGTGCCGCCGCCGCAGCGCCAGCTCGTCGCCCCCGCACCGGCGCAGCCGGCTCAGCCCGTACTGGCGGACCGTCTCCAGCAGGCGGTACCGCACACCGTTGGTGGACTCCTCGCGCAGCAGGATCGACTTGTCGACCAGTCCGGAGATCACGTCGAGCAGCGGCCTGCCGTCGGCGCACACGTACTCCGCGGCGTCGAGATCGATCCCGTCGACGAAAACCGACAAACTGCTCCACAGTGCCCGCTCCGCCGGGGTGGCCAGCTCGAAACTCCAGTCGAACGTCGCCTCCAGCGTGCGGTGGTGCGCCGGGACGGCGTGCCGGGTGCGCAGCGCCGGCAACCGGTCCACCAGGCGGGCCTCGAGCTGGTCGACGGTGAGGGTACGCAGTTGCGCCGCGGCCAGCTCGATCGCGAGCGGCAGCCCGTCGAGGCGACGGCAGATCTCGACGACCCGGTCCTGGTTGGCCGGGGTCAGTTCGAAGCCGGGCGCTGCCGCGGCCGCGCGCTCCGCGAAGAGCAGGATCGACGGGTACCGCCAGCGCATGCCGGGCGCGACCACCTCGCCGGGCGCGGGCACCGGCAGCGGCGGTACCCGCCAGACGTGCTCGCTGATCGTGCCGAGCGGCTGCCGGCTGGTGCACAGCACCCGAAGACCCGGGGCCGACCGCAGCATCCGGTCGGCGAAGCTGGCGGCGGCGTCGAGAACGTACTCGCAGTTGTCCAGAACCAGAAGTAACTCCCGGTCGCAGAGGAAGCCACCCAGAATGTCGCTCAGATCCCGATCGCTCTGGGCGCGGATTCCGAGCGACTCGGCAATGGTGTATTCGACCAAGGCCTCTTCCAACACCGGAGCCAGATCAACAAGCCACACCCCGTCCGGGTAGCCACGCCGGGACTCAGCGGCGACGCGCAGCGCGAGCCGGGTCTTGCCGGTGCCGCCGGCGCCGGTCAGGGTGACCAGCCGCGCTTCCGACAACAGGCGTCTGACCTGGGCAATCTCCTGTCTACGACCGACGAAGTCGGTCACATCGGCCGGCAGTCGACCGACGCGGGACCCGGACCAGCCGCCACCCGCCATGTCACCTCATCCTGACCGCGACTTCTTGACGGCCTCGGGAAAGTACACACTAACTAATGGCCTATACAACGGATTGAAACAGCAGCTTCACATTGCGTCCAGGGTCAGACGCCGGACACGTGCTTTCGGAGCATGCGCATACCCGACTAGCCTCACCTCCCGATCGGACCGCGCCGCGGCTCCGCCGATCTTCCGGGAGAGTTCCCATGGATGACCGTCCGTACGGTTCGAACGTCCGCGTCCTGCCGAGCGCCGACGTGGCCGACCGGGCAAAGATCGGCGCCGGTACGACCGTGTGGCACCTCGCCCAGATCCGTGAGGACGCCGAGGTCGGGGCGGATTGCGTGATCGGCCGCGGCGCGTACGTCGGCCCCGGCGTGATCATCGGCAGCAACGTCAAAATCCAGAACTACGCCCTCGTGTACGAGCCGGCTCGGCTCGCCGACGGCGTCTTCATCGGGCCGGCGGCCGTGCTGACCAACGACACCTATCCGCGGGCGGTGACCCCGGAGGGCCGGCTCAAGACCGGCGCGGACTGGACCGCCGTCGGCGTCGTGATCGGCGAGGGCGCGGCGATCGGCGCCCGGGCGGTCTGCGTCGCGCCGGTTGTCGTCGGCCGCTGGTCACTGATCGCGGCCGGCGCGGTCGTGGTCGCCGACGTGCCCGACTTCGCGCTGGTCGTCGGCGTGCCGGCCCGCCGGGTCGGCTGGGTCGGCCGGGCCGGGGTCCGCCTGGTGGCCGACGGCGACGGCCGGTTCGTCTGCCCGGATAGCGGCGCCCGGTACGTGGAGGTGGACGGCCTGCTGAGCGAAGCGCCCTGAGCGCTGTCCGGTTCGGACGGCTGTCGATAGCCGGCCGTGTCGACAATTCGGCAGATCCGGCGATGCCGTATCGACCATGATAGGCACCAGACTGGGGACCACGTCGGCCGCTTTCTTCGAAGGGCGCAGGATTCTTGTACGTCTCGTTGCGCGACCGACCCGGCGGCGCGGCAGGCCAGCTCACCGAGACCCCCGTGGTGCGGGTCGCCTCGACGGTCGTGCTGCTCGGCATCGTCAGCCTGCTCACCGACGTCTCCTCGGAGATGGTCTCGGCGGTGCTCCCGCTGTACCTGACCGCACAGGTCGGGCTCGGTTTCCTGGCGTACGGCTTCATCGACGGCATGTACCAGGGGGTCAGTGCCCTGGTCCGGATCCTCGGCGGGTACGCGGGCGACCGCCGCAACCAGCCCAAATGGGTGGCGGTCGCCGGGTACGGCTTCTCCGCGGCCAGCCGGCTCGCGCTGCTGCCGGCGCACGGCATCATCTCGATCACCGCGGTGATCAGCGCCGACCGGCTCGGCAAGGGGCTACGCACGGCACCCCGGGACGCCCTGATCGCGGACGCCTCCGAGCCGAGCATGCTGGGCCGCTCGTTCGGGGTGCACCGGGCGCTCGACACGGCCGGGGCGGCAGCCGGCCCGCTGGTCGCGTTCGCCCTCCTCGCGGCCGTGCCGGGCAGCTACAACTCGGTCTTCGTGGCGTCGTTCGCGTTCGCCGTGGTCGGTGTCGCGGTCCTCGTCCTGTTCGTGCCCAACCGGCGGACCAACCGCGGCGGCACGCGCATCGGCCTGCGCCGGCTGGCCCGGGAGATCACCGCTCCCCGGCTGCGCCGGCCGCTCATCGCCGCCGCGCTGCTCGGGGTGCTGACCGTCGGCGACGGGTTCCTGTACCTGTCGCTGCAGCAGCGCGACAACCTGGCCGCCACGCTGTTCCCGCTGCTATATGTCGGCACCAACATCGTGTACCTGTGCCTGGCCATCCCGATCGGCCGGCTCGCCGACCGGGTCGGCAGAGCACGCGTCCTGGTCGGCGGCCACCTGGCGCTCATCGCGGTGTACCTGTGCGCCGGCGGCCCGCTCACCGGTGTCACCGGTACCGTTCTGGTTCTGATGCTTCTCGGCACGTACTACGCGGCGACCGACGGCGTCCTCCCGGCGCTGGTCAGCCGGCTGGTGCCGGCCGACGCCCGGGGCAGCGGGATCGCGGCGGCCCAGACCGTCGTCGCCCTGGCCCGGTTCGCCTCGTCGCTCGGCTTCGGCAGCCTGTGGATCACCGTCGGCCGGGCGCACGCGCTGCTCGTGGTCGCGGCCGTCCTCGCCGCCGCGGTGCCGGTGGCCTGGTGGCTGCTGCGACCATCGGACCAGCCGGCAGACCAGCCCGCGGACCAGCCGGCGGATCGGTCGGTGTCGTGAGTTCCCGGGTGAAGCTGGTCGCCCTGATCGGCGTCGTCGTGCTCGCTGTCGCCGGCACGATAGGCTACGTGCTGCGGGTACACGGGCAGCAGGCGGCCGCCAAAGCCGCACCCGGCCCACCGCGCACCGACCTCGCCACCGTCCTGGCCGGGCCGCACCTGGTCTTCCGCAACACCGCGCTGGGCAACGGGTACGGGAACGCGGCCGTGGTGCCGCTGTCCGCACCGGACGGACCACGGGCGATGACCGGCGTCTCCTGCGAACGGGTCTACGCGATCGCGACGCGGGCACTGTGCCTGTCCGCCAACCGGGGGCTCACCACCACGTACCAGGCGCAGCTGCTCGGCGCGAACTGGGCGCCGACCCGTGACATGCCACTGACCGGCCTGCCGAGCCGCGCCCGGCTGTCCCCGGACGGCACGCTGGCGGCGACCACCACGTTCGTGTACGGCGACTCGTACGCCAATCCCGGCCAGTTCTCCACCCGGAGCGTGGTCACCCGTCTCGACGGCACCGTGGCCGCCGACCTCGAACAGTTCCAGCTCATCGTGGGCGGCCACCCGATCACCGCCGCCGACCGGAACCTCTGGGGCGTGACGTTCGCCGACGACGACCGCTTCTACGCCACCGCCGCGTCCGGTGGCAGGACCTGGCTGGTCGAGGGCAGCCTCAGCGCCCGGAAGCTCACCGCGCTACGGGAAGACGTCGAGTGCCCGTCGCTGTCGCCGGACGGCACCCGGATCGGGTTCAAGAAGCACGGCAACCTGCCGCCCGGGCAGTGGCGGCTGGCCGTGTACGACCTGGCAACCGGCAAGGAAACCATGCTCACCGAGTCGCGCAGCGTCGACGACCAGGTGGAGTGGCTCGACAACTCAACCATCGTGTACGGCCTGCCCCGGGCCGCTCAGGGCACGGCGACCAGCGACGTGTGGGCGGTCCCGGCCAACGGAACCGGTGCCCCCCGGGTACTGGTCCACGACGCGTGGTCGCCCGCCGGTGGTCAACACTCCAGCGTCCTGACCAGTCGCTGTTCCGACAACACAAGAAACAGCCGGGCCGGAGGATAAGCCGATGACAGTCACCGTCGCGACCACACCCGAACAGCTCGACGCCATCGCGGCGAAATGGGACCAGATCCCGATCGCGAGCCCGCACGCCAGCCGCAGCCTGTTCACGGTCGTACAGCGGGTGTCCGACGGAACCTCTCGGCCGCACGTCATGCTGATCGAGAACGACGGCCGCCCCCCGATCCTCGTCGTCGGTCGGGTGGAACGGCGTCCGTTGCACGTCAAGGCCGGATACCGCGTCCTCTTCACCGCGCCGGCACGCTGGCTGGTCATCGTGGCCGGTGGCGTCGTCGGTGCCCAGACGCCCGCGGACTACCAGCAGGTGACCGGGTTGCTCCGGGCGACGCTGCGTACCGGTGAGGTCGACATCCTCCAGTTGTCCAAGGTAGAGGTCGACGGCCCGCTGCATCGAGCGGCGATCCAGGGCGTCCCGGGCTACCGGCGCGACCACGGGGCGACCCCGGTCAAGCACCACCAATCCGACCTGAGCGCCGGAATGGACGCGTTCCTGGCGGCGCGTTCAAAGGGCACCCGATGGCGGCTGCGTCGCCGGCTCCGCAAGCTCGACGACGCCCCACCGAAGATGGTCGTCCGCCGGATCGGTCCAGACGACAACGTCGACGACGCGACCCGGATCCTCGACAGCATCGCCGCACGGAGCTACCAACGCGGCATCGGGGTCGGCTTCGCGGACGACGAGCTGCACCGTGCGTTCATGGCCTCGGCCATCGAGGGTGGCCCGTTCCGTGCCTGGGTCCTCTCGGTCGACGGCAACCCGGTGGCGTTCCTCGACGGGCTGCTCCACGAACGGGCGTTCCACCTCTTCGAGACGGCGTTCGACGGAGCACTGGCAGACGACGAGCCAGGGGCGATCCTGATGGCCAGGGTGCTGGCCGAACTCGCTGAGGAGCCCGACGTCGACGCGTTCGACTACGGGTTCGGCGACGCGCAGTACAAACAGTCGTTGAGCGACGCGAGCTGGGATGAGGTCGACGTTCTTGAGTTCGCCGCCCGGCCTCGGGCGTTGTGCCTCAACGCCGTGACAGTCGCGGCGACGTACGGGGTGACCACGGCGAAGCGGGTCCTCGGGCCCGAGCGTGTGGCGGCACTGCGTCGTCGTCGCCGCGCGAAGCTGTTGTCGGCCGGCGCGGTGGACACCGACGGCGAGTAGTACGCCTGGCGGCCACGCTGCTGAAAGCCGTCGTGGCCGCCGGGCGACATGTCAGGATCTCGCGAGGCTCCCACGCCGGCGGGCGCGGTAACCGGCGACGATACGACGCATGGTTTCGCTACGGCGGAGCTGGGCACGGACACGCGAGAGTACGGGTGCGGCGCGCCGAGCCACGGGCACCGGTGGCATCAGATCCTCGCGTATCACGAACGTCCGGTCGCCCGCGTCGTAGTCAAGTTTCGAAGCGTCGACGACCCGTTCTTTCCAGGTGTGCCCGGCGTGGCGGCCGTCCGACTCGGTCAGTCCGCGTCGCCGGTCAGCCGCGATCACCTCGGGATCGATGACACTTGCCCAGTTCGGCAGTGCCTCATGGACGAATTCGCCATTTGCGATCGCGGCGTTCCGGGTGGCGAGCCGCTTGTCGATCTGTTGTGGCGAGCGATATGGATAGTGTCGCACCCAGATACGCACCGGGTACGCATGCCATTCGAAGATTTCGGCGGGGAACCCACCGCCGGTCCAGGCCAGGTCACGGGAGTGCCGGAAGAAGCGGGGCTCGGACCAGTGGTTCAGGTAGTACCTGCATTTGTCGACGACAGGAACGGAGTCCGCGTAACAGCTCGGGTCCTCCTCGTAGCGCGCCGAGTCCTTGTCGGTGAAGTAGTAGGAGAGGCTGGCCGTGACGACGACCCGCTGATGTTGCGGCACTTTCGCCAGGAAGACCCGGGGGTCATCGATGTAGAACTCGTCGGCGTCCAGCCGGCACCACCAGTCGCCGTCGGCGCAATCATCCTTGTAGTGGTTGAAGATCTCGCGCGGAGCCCATCGTGGAAGGGCTTGTCTTCCTGCTTGAACGGCACCACCGCGGGGATGGACCGCGCGAGTTCGTTCACCTGTTCCCAGGTGCCGTCCGTACTCCCGTTGTCGAAGACGTAGATCCGATCACACCACTCCGCGGCGGCGGTAAGGCATGCATCGATGACATCGGACTCGTTTTTTACCATGCATAACCCGTGGATCCTCACGTTGACCGTCTGCCACCCTTCGTGTGTATTGTCGCTGAAAAGACGATCAGCGTCGACGGTACTAGATATTGTCGTTCGCTGGCTTGCCCGTTTCGTTGATGGTATTGCCGCTGATGGTCACGCCGCTCAGATAGGTCGGGTACCAGATGTTCCATCGACCCGCCTTCGGGAAATAGCGGGTCGAGAATTGATTGTCGATCACCTTGAAGTTGGCGGTATTTGCCGCGCTGGAGCCGGCGTAGACGGTGTAGCCGCCACCGGCCATCAGGTTGTGCTCGATCAGAATGTCCCGGAATTTTCCGGCGCCCCCGTTACTCACGATGTTGATCGCGCCCGTCTCGCCCGTGGTCAGCAGGATCACATTGTGATCAATCGTGACGTTGCTGGCCGAGTCGCCAGCCTGCACACCGTCGGCGTGCCAATCAAGCCCGGCCGGGGTATAGATATCGTGCAGGTAGGACTCGGTCATGACGATATTGCTACCGACTTCAATGCCGTTGCCGGTGTTATGGATGTCGCAATTGCGCACAATCACACCGTCGACGCCCTGAATGGCCCGCTCGATCTTGTCCCGACCGTCGAGCTCGCAATGGTCAAAGGTGGTGCCCGTGACGCCGGCCGGCAGGTAGACCATTGCGAAACCGTCGTCCACGCCACCGGTGAAAACGATCCTGCAGTTCCGGAAAGTAACGTTGTCGGCCGTCACGCGAAAGCCGCTGGTGTTGATTACCACGTCTTTGATGACTTGACCCGGGGTGTTGAAGGTCAAGGGCCCGTTGTAGGTCTTGAGCGTGCCGGCGGGGCCGGTGCAGTTCGTGTCCGGAAACTTGGGAAACGGTGCGCACCCGCCGCCGCTGCGTGGCGGCGCGGCGGCACGTGTCGGAGTGGGCGTTGGCGTCGGAGTGGGCGTCGCCGGGGCTGTCCCTAGGCCGCCGTGCTCGAGCGCCTTGCTGTTCGAAGGGCTCCCAGCGCCGTCGACCGCGCCGCCGCTATGCGCGGCCTCGGGCTTGGTCGTGGTGTCGGTGTGGGCCGCCAACACCGCCGAGACGGTGACGCCGGCCGCAACGATCGCGGCCAGGGCAACCGCGAGCCATCTGGAACGAATCGGCAGCCGGTGTCTCAAGGGGCGCCGAGCAGGACGTTGTCCCAATGTCTGCTCCGTTACTGGCCGAACCATCGCGGCGTCGACGTCCGGACCTGTCGTGCGGGATGGGTGAAACGCCAGACCGTGCCGCATACGCCGATCATGATGCCGAGCATCGTCGTGTACGTGGAGTAGGCCAGCACGTCGAATGTGTACGCGATGAAGATCGCTCCGAGTTGGACCGCAACCAGTGCCAGGCACAGATGGCGGTCCTCGGCGGTCGATGCGCGCCGTAACGCGATAACGGCAAGCGACAGCGCGATGATGTGCAGCAGCGCCAACATGGCCACGCCGACGATGCCGTTCTCCAGCGCCGTCCGCAACCACTGGTTGTCCAGGTACTGGTACATGGGCGGGACCCAGGTTCCGGTCCCGCGGCCGAACCACGGTCGCTGTGTGAAGTAGTACCCGACCATCGCATAGCGTTGGGTACGCGAGGTGATGCTGGGATCAGTGCCCGCGTCGGCGAACAGATTGAAGATCGTCCGGCCGATCGACGGCGACGCGCCGGTGAGCGCGACGAGCATCGCCACTCCGAACACGCCGACGTTGTAGCGCCTCCGCCAGGTCCACAACGGCATCAGTACCAGTACCGAGATGGCCATGGCTATCATGCCGGATCTCGAGATGGTTTCGAGGATCCCAAACGTGATCATTGCCGTTGCGAACATGTAGCGACGACGCAGCCGGCGGCTCCCCGCGTACACCCCGAAGTGCAGGGCTATCGGCCAGACCAGCGCAAGCGTGGCGGCCATCTCCAGTGGATGCGCGGTGGTTCCCGCCACCCGGATAGCGCTACCGCGAACCTGCGCACCACCACCGGGTGCTCCGACCTGTAACCCTGGAATATCGATGTACTGCACCGGGTCGACCGGCAGGAACTGCTGCAGCAGACCGATGATCGACAGGAAAACCGAGCACCAGACAAAGACCTGAAGAACCAGGCGCAGGCGCCCCCAGTTGGACAGGCCATCGGCCGACATGAGGATGACACCGATGAACGCGGCCGCGCCGATGAGCAGACGGTCAGCCGCGTTGGCTTCTATGACGGTGAGGCCGCGCTCGAAGCCGATGGCGTAGGAGACCAGCAGCGACACCACGAACAACAACACCGCCCAACGGATGGGCTGGGGCCCGGGCAAGGCGAGCCTCGGGTGGCACCGCGACGCTACCCACCACGCGAAGATTCCCACACAAGCGATTTCCGCGGGCCTACCGACGTCTGCGGTGGTGCTGGGCAGGACAAGGTTCGTCGGAATGAGCATGAGCAGGCAGATCATGATGCTCAGGACAGCGGCCGCGTCTAATCGTCCAATTCGTAGCCGGGTGACATACGTTCGCTCAGTCGCCAGAGCCGGCTCAAAATCGTTCGGATGGATGACCGGCGCGCTCAACGCAGACTGCCGCCCTTGCCGGCCGACGGCCAGCGCTGCGGCACCCGGAGCACGATCGTGGCATCGTCCTGGATCATGTTGGACGGCTCGGCCGTGTCCCTGTCACTCCCGGTGACCTGAGCGGGTATCGGCGGCGCTGATGGCGAGACCGGGGCCTCCGCCATTGTGGGCACTTTGATCCGGACCGTATCCCCGCCCCGTTCCGTAGCCCGGTCCGCGGACCGCTCAGGCTTCGGACCCCGGCGCCGCCGCAGCAGTGCGTCGACACCGATCGTCGTCGCGCACATCAGCAGGACGCCAGCGCCGAACACCGCGATAATGGCGCGCTTGACCTTGCCCCCGGGGCGTTTCAGATTCTCACCCTGGTCAAGCCGGAGAACAATGATCATGTCGTTCGGGCGCACACTGTACCGGGTCTGCAGTGCCTCAGCGCTGCTCCGGTAACGCTGAATCACCGCATCGGTCGTATCGATCGCGCTCCTCCGCGAGGGGGCGACCACCTCGATCGTCGCGCCGGCAACGGGATCGCCGACCGTGATCTTGAAGTTGGTGCTGAAGCCCTTGGCCTGCAGGCTGTCGACGAAGGTCTGGTCGACAGTGGCGTAGTTGGCGGCCTGGCTCAACGCTTCCAACCCGAGCTGGCTCCACGGGTTACTCGGCACGCTCGTCGCACCCGTCGCGGGCACCTTCTCGGAAATTGACGCGGGTGGGACAAGTTGCACGTATGACGTCAACACGAAGTCCGGTTTGACGGCAGTAGCCGTGTAAGCGGTGACGCCCAGGGTGATCAAGAGGAGAGGTATGGTCAGGTACCACCGTCGGAACAGCACCTTGGTGGCGTCCCAAAAGTCCACGTAGAGCCTCTCCTCCGCAGATCAGGCCAGATGGTGGCCGAGCCTGGTCGAGGACAGTGCGACCGAGCCTCCCCAACCCTCTAGACGGTACCGGTGACCGTCGACGGAAGCATCCGCTGGAAGGGTCGATCTGGCGACATTGGGGCCAATGCATGGCCAAGTGGTCCGCTTCCCGGCCAGGCGCGCGGTGTCGCTGTCGCGCCTGGCCGGGAAGCGGCCGGTCCTCAGCCTTGTCGCATCGTCCTCACCCGTTCGGCGTGAAGATCACGTCGACCCAGTAGTTGTGGTTAACGGCGTTGACCGGCAGACCGGAGCCGTACCGGTACCGGCCGCCACCGACGGATACGTGCAGCGGCGCGTTGTCCACGCCCAGGGCGAACGCGTTGATGTCTACCGCATAAACCCCGACCGTGGTCCAGTACGAGACCACGTAGGTGGTGCCGGCGGTGATGGCCACCGGCGAGGAGAACAGCTGGTCTGCCAGCCCGACGCCGCTCTCGCTGATGAATGTCCCGGTCGCCAGCAGCGTCCCGGTCGACGACCACAGCGAACCGGTGTGCATACCGGTGTTCTGCGTGCCCTTGTAGAACCGCACGCCGTTCACCGAGCCGGCCACGTCCGAGGTGAACTGTCATCCCGACCTCGATCGCGCTGGCGTCGTTCCAGTTCGGGTTCGCCGGCGTCGCGGTGCCGGAGAACACCGTCATCGCGCCGGCGCGGCACGGTCGGCTGGGGCACCGGCGGAGCGGCGACGAACAGCGGGTCCACCCAGTAGTTCGTACTGTTGTAGCTGTTGGTCGGGAACGGTCTGCGCCGTACCGGTACACGCCGTTGGTGCCGCTCGGCGCGGTCAACGGGCCGTTGGTCAGCGACGCTCGCGAAGAACCCGCTGTCCGCCGCGTAGTTGCCGTTCGGCGCGTAGTAGGAGGCGACGTAGGTGGTGCCCGCGGTGACCGCCACCGGCGTGCCGAAGTAGACGCTCTGCCAGCCGGACGACGACTCGCCGGTGAACGTGGCGCTGGCCAGCAGGGTGCCGGTGGAGGACCAGAGGCTGCCGGTGTGCGTGCCACCGTTGCCGGCGCCCTTGTAGAACCGGACGCCGATGACCGAGCCGTCGGCGCTCGGCACGAACTTCACGCCCAAGCGCGACCGCGCTGGAGTCGTTGACCGCGGACACGGCCGGCGTCGCGTTCACGGCGAACAGCCGGTTGACGGTTGTATTGCCCGGATCCGTGGTGAATGTCCAGGTCTTCGGCGCGGCCATCGGCATTGCCGTTGGTATCCGACGCCTGAACGCTCGCGGTGAAGCTGCTGCCCAGCCGGCAGCGCGCGCCGACGGCGTGAAAGTGGCCGTCTTCGGACGCGCGTCGTAGGAGACCGAGCCGGCCACCGGACGCTTGGTGCGTTCTGTCAGCGTGAACTGGAGCGTGGCGGTGTCGATCGGCTTGGTGAAGGTCGCCGCGGGTGCGCTCGCCACCGGCACGTGCAGGGCGTTCGGGAGGCGGCGACACCGAGGACGACGTCGGGCGGTGTCGACGTTGCCGACATCGAACAGCACGTCGACGTAGTAGTTGGCGGCCTGGTAGGAGTTGGCCGGGAACTGGCCGGCGTAGCCGTACACCCCGTTACCGCCGGCTCGTAGTTGCGCGGCGCGCTCAGCGGCGCGGCGTTGACAGTCGGCATAGCTCGAAGGCCACGGGTCGGCCGCGTAGTGCCCGTTCGGCGCGGTGTAGGACGCCACGTAGGTGGTGCCGGCGACGACCGGGACCGGTGGCGAGAAGGTCAGCGTCTGCCAACCGGTACCGGTCTCGCCGGTGAACGTGCCGGTGGCGAGCAGGTCGCCGTCGCGCGACCAGAGGCTGCCGGTGTGGGTGCCGGTGTTGCCGGTGCCCTTGTAGAACCGGACGCCCTTGATGTAGCCGTCGGTCTGACGGGACCACCTTGACGCCCAGCTCGACCGCGCCGGCGTCGGTGGCGGCCGGGTTCGCCGGGCACCCGGTTACCGAAGAGCGACGTGTCGTCCGGTCAGCGTGAACTGCCGGGTGACCGCCGCGCCGATGTTGGCGCTGTCATCGGTGGCGCGCACCCGCACGGTCGTGGCTGCCGTCGCCGGTGGCGTAGTAGCTGTACGACCACGACGTGGTGCCGGTCGCCGGGTGCCAGGTCGCGCCGCCGTCGGTGGAGACCTCGACGCCGGCCGACCCGGCCGCCGCCGCTGTCCGTCGCGGTGCCCTGCACGGTGACCTGGGCGCCGTTGGCGAACGTCGCGCCGGCGGCCGGCGAGGTGATGGTGACCGTCGGAGCCGACGGTGTCGGTGGACGCGCTGGCCGCGCTCATGCCGCTCATCAGCGTGGCCGGCTGCGCGCCCATGTCGGCGAGCAGGTTGATGGTGGCCTGCTGCATCCGGCGGTCGGCCGGGGCGGTCGGCGTGAAGTCGCTGTCGTGGTGGGTGTCCAGGCCCCACGCCCACTGGATGGTGCCGGCGCAGAAGACCAGGGCGCCGCTGGCGCGCCCGGTACAGGGTCAGGTGGTGCGTGGTGGTGCCCGGCGTCACGGTGTTGCCGAAGTCGCGCAGGTACTCCGGGGTGGCGCCGGTCGTGGTGGACAGGTCGGATCAGCCCGGCGGGCCGGAAGCCGTTGTCCAGGTCCTCGTCGGACTCGTAGCCGATGGTGTGCGGGGCGAGCGTGGCGGTCTGGCCGGCCGCCGAGGGTGGCGACGGTGGTGTCCCGCCAGAGCCGGTACTTGCCCTGGGCAGCCGGCACCTGGATGGCCAGGTCGTCGCTGTTGCTCATGTACGTGGTGCCGGTCAGCGCGTTCTCCGGCCGGCCGCCGTTGGCCGGCGGGCTGAACCGCGGGTCGCGCTAGGTGCCGGTCCACTCCGCTCGACGGATCGGACTTGGCGTTGTCCCAGGTCTCCTTGTAGCAGACCAGGGTCCGATGGTCGGTGTTGTGCGCCGTCCTGGCTGTTCTCCCAGCGGGTCTTCCAGTACACCTCGTTGCCGCTGAAGAACGCGAGGCTGGTGCCGGCGTCCCGGGCCGCTTCGACGGCGGCGCGCTCGGCGCCCGGACCAGTACTCGTCGTGGCCGACGGACAGGAACACCTTGTGGTTCTCGATCAGGCTGCCGTGCCGGTCGGCGTCCACGTCGGTGATGTAGCTCATGTCGTACCCGTTGCGCTCCAGGAAGCGGATCATCGGGTACTCGTTGCTGAACAGGAAGTCGCGGCCGCTTCGCCGAGCCCCGGGTGGCGAACGGGCGGTTGTAGCTGATCTTGTACGCCCGCCCGTTGGCGGGGCCCTGGTAGAAGTCGGCTCCGCCGTACGTGTTGTACGCCTGCCAGGTGGCGTCAGAGGTCTTGAAGAGGACCTTCGAGGTGCTGGCGTCGTCGCGTACCACGAACGGGATCTGGCTCGCGCCACCGTCGTCGGTCCGGTGAGCAGGGCGAAGTACACGCCGGAGACCGCGGTCGCGGGCACTGTCCAGGTAGCCGAGACCGCCCAGGTGCCGCAGTCGAAGATCTCGGTCGCCGGGTCGGTCACGCAGTTGGTGGTCTGGTTCTGCACCGGGAAAGTACCGGACAGCGAGGTGACCTTGCGGGCGCCGTCTCCGCCGTACCAACCCAGCCGGTAGATGTCGATGGTGTACGCTGCAGCGCGCTGGATCTTGAAGCTGATCGAACCGCCGACGTTCGACGCTCATGTCGGTGGCGAAGCCCTGGAGGTGTCGTCGCCGGTACCGTCGATGTCCCAGACGGTCGTCCGGTGTGCCGGTCTTGCTGTTCTCGCAGACTACGGGGTTGGGCGAGCACGCGTCCGCGGCGGCCCGCGGAATGCTGCCACTCACGCCGGCCGCGACCAGCGCGACCGTGGCCGACAGGGTGATCACCGCTCGGCCGATCGCGGCGCCGTGTTCGGGGCGGCATCGGCTTGGCCGGCGGACCCGCCGGATTAGCTGGCGGACCAATCAGCGCCAACCCGGACAGACGCTGTAACACCAACCGCGCGAACGATCCGAGATCGTGTCCGCCGGCTACACCCATTGTCGTTGCCCCTCTGCCGAGAGAGTTCCAGTCAACGGAACTCAGCGAGAGTCTGACCTTGCACCATCCGCATGCCAACCGTCCTCCAAAATGGAAACGCCCGCCGGGCGGACGGCTCGGGTTAGCCGTTCAGTTACCAGCGACTCAGCCCGGTCGCGACAGGGACAAGCCTGCCGCACCCGCCATCGTGCCGCAGTCTGCTTCATGCCAGGTGGAATGTGTTGTTCTCCACTGGTTCGTGCCTCGGCCGCCGGCCAGCTCCGGCCGTCCACTTGGGACACTTATCCGAACGCTCGGCGATTCGCAGGTCACCATGGTCGACCGGCGTGGATGACAGCGGCTCCGCCGTTCGTTCATCGGACTCGCGCCGGACCGTCGAGGACTATGTCGGATCGCCGACCGCCAGCGCGGGTGCCCGCCCGGTAATCTGCGGCCAGGCCCGCACCCCTCGGGCGCATTTCCGTCTGGCGCGACAAGAAGCGTTCTGAATTGATGGGTGCGCGGCTGTCCTGCGGCCGGGGCCGCGTGCCCATCGAGGGGGACGGCAGGTAAGTACTTTGGGAACCAAGGAATCCAGCCCGTGACGGCGCCCCGACACGCACGGATCGCGGCCGGGGATCCGGCCGGCGGCGCGCTCGTCTCCCGGCTTCTCGACCTCGCTGTCCGCGGCCTGCCGCAGATGTACCGGCGGGAGACCGACGAGTTCGCCTACACCCGGGCCGCGGTCGGCGACGACCCGAGCGGCGCGACCACCGAGCTACGGCGGACCAGCATCCGGTACGCGGCGATCGTCGCGCTCGGTGCGCAGTGGTTGCCCGGAGCCGAGCAGCGCCAGGTGCTGTCCGGCCGCAGCGCGACCGATTTCACCGCGCTGCTGGTGAAGCGGCTGTCCGGGGTGACCAACCTGGGCGACGCCGCGCTGATCTGCTGGGCCGCCGCGCAGAACCGGCATCCGCTGCTGCCCGTGGCCCTTGCGCATGTGCGCATGCTCGACGAGGTGGCCGGCCCGCGGCACGTGGTCGAGGCGGCCTGGCTGGTCGCCGCTCTCGCCGCGGCGCGTGACCAGGCCGACGTCGAAGACGTTCTCAAGCGGGCCCGGGACACGCTATTGACCAGCCGGCACCAGGGCAGCCCGCTGTTCCCGCACGCGACCGGTCCGGGTCTGCTGCCGTGGTACCGCACGCACGTGGCCTGCTTCGCCGACCAGGTGTACCCGATCCAGGCGCTCGCCCGGCTGCACCGCTCGGGTGACGACACCGCGGCACTCGCCGCCGCTGAGGAGTGCGCGGCGCGGATCTGCGAGTTGCAGGGCGACGATGGCCAGTGGTGGTGGCACTACGATGCGCGCACCGGCGCGGTCATCGAGGGCTATCCGGTGTACAGCGTGCACCAGCACGCGATGGCGCCGATGGCCCTGCTCGACCTCGACGAAGCGGGTGGATCGAGCCGGATGGCGGAGGTAGCGCGGGGTCTGCACTGGATGACCCGGCCCGCCGAGCTGGGCGACGACCGCACGCCGCTGATTCTCGACAAGGCCGGCCTGACCTGGCGCAAGGTATACCGGGGCGATCCGAAGAAGCTGGTCCGCGCGGCGCACGGGCTGACCACCCGGGCCGCCCGTGGGGTGCGCCTGCGGCCGGTGGAGCGGATGTTCCCGCCGACCGCGATCGACCGGGAGTGCCGGCCGTACGAGTTCGGCTGGTTGCTCTTCACCTGGCTGGGCGGACTGACCCGATGAGCGGCCGCCCGCTTCCCCGGCCGCGCCGGCCACTCGACGACCAACTCCCCGACCGGCGCCGGACGCTGCTCGGCATCGACCTGGACGCGCTCACCCTCGACGAGACCGCACAGCGTTGTGTCGCCGCCGTCGACGCCGGCGAGCGGCTGGAGATCGGCGTGGTCAACGCCGCCAAGCTCGTCCGGATGCGGCGTGACCCGCGGCTGCGCGAAGCCGTGACCGGATGCGATGTCGTGGTCGCCGACGGCCAGTCGGTCGTGTGGGCCAGCCGCATCCTGCGCAACCGGCTGCCGGAGCGCGTCGCCGGCATCGACCTCTTCGTCCGGCTGCTGGCCGAGGCCGAGCGGCGCGGACTGTCGGTGTACTTCCTCGGCGCCAGGCGGGAAGTGCTGGACACCATGATCGAACGCCTGCGGCAGCGGTTCCCCGCCCTCACCATCGCGGGCAGCCACGACGGGTACTTCACCGACGCAGACGCCCCGGGCATCGCCGACGCGATCGCGGAGAGCAAGGCGCAGATGCTCTTCCTCGGCATGACGTCGCCGAAGAAGGAGAACTTCGTCGCCGAGTACGGCGAGCGCACCGGGGCGTCGGTGCTGCACGGGGTCGGCGGCTCGTTCGACGTGCTGGCCGGCGTCGTGAAAAGGGCGCCGGAATCGTGGCAGCGGCACGGTATGGAATGGCTCTACCGGGCACTACAGGAACCGCGCCGGCTAGGTCGCCGGTACCTCACCACCAACGCGGCGTTCGTCGCGCTGGTGGTCCGTGAGCTGGTTCGACCCAACCGACAGAAGGAGACCTGATGCGCGTCGTCGTCGTGGGACAGGGGTACGTGGGGCTACCCCTGGCCGTCCGCGCCGCCGAGATCGGTCACCAGGTGACCGGCTACGACGTGGACACCCGTCGGGTCGAGCGGCTCGCCGCCGGTGAGTCGTACGTGGAGGACATCCCGGCCGACCGCCTGCGCGCCGCGCTGGACTCCGGCCGGTACCGTCCGACCACGACCGCCAAGCACTGCGCCGGCTTCGACATGGCGATCGTGACCGTGCCGACGCCGTTGCGCGACGGCGTGCCGGACGTGTCGTACATCGAGGAGTCCGCCCGCACGCTGGCCCGGTACATCGTGCCCGGCGCGACCGTCGTGCTGGAGTCGACCACCTACCCGGGCACCACCGAGGAGCTGTTCGGCCCGCTCCTGGAGGAAGGCTCGGGACTGTCCGCCGGCCCCGACTTCCACCTGGGCTTCAGCCCGGAACGGATCGACCCCGGCAACCAGACCTGGACCTTCGAGACCACGCCGAAGGTGGTCTCCGGCATCGACGAGGTGTCGCTGAAGGTCATCAAGGAGTTCTACGACGGGATCGTCGAGACGACCGTGCCGGTCGGCTCGCCCAAGGAAGCCGAGCTGGCGAAGCTGATCGAGAACACGTTCCGGCACGTCAACATCGCGCTCATCAACGAGGTCGCGATGCTGGCCCACGACCTGAACATCGACATCTGGCAGGCGATCGACGCGGCGGCCAGCAAGCCGTTCGGGTTCATGCGCTTCACCCCCGGGCCGGGGGTCGGCGGGCACTGCCTGCCGATCGACCCCTCGTACCTGTCCTGGCGGGTGCAGCGGGCGCTCGGGCAGAGCTTCCGGTTCGTCGAGCTGGCCAACGACATCAACAACCACATGCCCGACTACGTGGTACGCCGGCTGACCGATGCGTTCAACCGCAAGCGGCGCGCGGTCAACGGTTCCCGGGTCCTGCTGCTCGGTCTCGCGTACAAGAAGAACACCGGCGACGCGCGGGAGTCGCCCGCGGTACGGGTGGCCGAGCTGCTCCTCCAGCTGGGCGCCGAGGTCTCGGCGGCCGATCCGCACGTGGTCGAGGAGATCCGCACACTGGGTGACCGGGTGGCCCGGGTCGACCTCACGGCCGAGACGGTCGCCGACGCCGACGCGGTCGTGCTGCTGTCCGACCACGACGCGTTCGACTACGACCTGGTCCGCACCCACGCGAAGTACGTGCTGGATACCAGGCGCCGCATGCAGGGCGGCAACGTGGATGTCATCTGAGATGCCGACCGTCGTCTGCGTGGCCGGGGCCCGGCCCAATTACATGAAGATCAAGCCGGTACTCGACGCGCTCGAAGGGCGCGGCACGCGAACCGTTCTGGTGCACACCGGCCAGCACTACGACGAGTCGATGAACGACATCTTCTTCCGCGACCTCGGCCTGCGGGCGCCGGACCACCATCTGGGCGCCGGTTCGGGCACCCACGCGGAGCAGACCGCGCGCGTGATGACCGCGTTCGAGCCGCTGGTCGACCTGGTCGCGCCGGATGCGGTGGTGGTCGTCGGAGACGTCAACTCCACGTTGGCCTGCGCGCTGGTCGCGGCGAAGGCAGGGCGGACCGTCGCGCACGTCGAGGCCGGTCTGCGCAGCCGGGACTGGTCGATGCCCGAGGAGATCAACCGGGTGGTCACCGACCGGGTCAGCGACCTGCTGTTCGCCCCGTCGCCGGACGCGGTCGCCAACCTGCGCGCCGAAGGGTACCGCGAGGATCAGATCCACCTGGCCGGCAACGTTATGATCGACACGTTGTACGCCAACCTGGACCGCGCGCTCACCTCGGACACGCTCGCCCGGTACGAGGTGACGGCCGGCGAGTTCGGTCTGGTGACCCTGCACCGACCGGCCAATGTGGACACTCCGGAGATGCTCGCCGCGCTGCTCGGAGCGCTCGGTCAGGTCGCCGCGACGACGCCGCTGATTCTGCCGGTACACCCGCGCACGGCGACCCGGCTGGAGAACGCGGGCGTGCCGGAGGGGCTGCGTCTCGTGCCGCCGGCCGGGTACCTCGACTTCATCGCGTTGCAGGCGTCGGCCCGGCTGGTCCTGACCGACTCGGGTGGGGTCCAGGAGGAGACCACCGCGCTGGGGACGCCGTGCCTGACGCTGCGGGACAACACCGAGCGGCCGATCACGGTCACCGAGGGTACGAATCAGGTGGTCGGGCGGGACCCGGCCCGGATCGTCGCCGCGGCGGCGGGCGTGCTGCGGAACCCGCCGGCCAGGCGGCGCCCGGCACTCTGGGACGGCCGGGCGGGCGAGCGGATCGCCGAGGCCCTGCTGACCCGTCTCCAGACGGCCGACGCACCCCGCCCCACTGACATCGCGGAAGTCGCGGTCACACGTCCTACCTGATGACCGCCGTCCGTCGATCGGCACAACTTCCTGGAAACTGTTGCCTCAATGGGGGTCTGAGGCAACAGTTTGCCGGAAGTTGTGCCGACTTTGAAGTTAAAGACGATCCTTGATCGATCTTCATCCTGTTTGGGTGAGGTCGTCACCGGCTGGGTGGGTCGATGTTGGTGGTATGGCGAATGTGGGTGGAAGGGTCGAGCGTGAGCAGGCCGAGGCGCGGCGGTTTGCCGCTGCGGAGTTGTTCGCTCAGGGGGTTGGTCCGGCGGAGGTCGCCCGCCGATTCGGCGTCACCCCGCAGTCGGTGTCGGGGTGGCGCAAGCGGTGGCTGGCCGCGGGCGTCGACGGGCTGCGCAGCACCGGGCCGGCGGGCTACCCGCCGCTGCTCAACGAAGCGCAGCGCAGCGAGCTGGTCGGGGTGCTCAAGGCCGGGCCGAAAGCTTCGGGGTTCGATGGTGGCTGGACCCTGGCCCGGGTGGCCGCGGTGATCCGCCGCCGGTTCGGGGTGCTGTACCGGTATCCGTCGGCGGTGTCGACGCTGCTGCACCGGCTCGGGTTCACCGTGCAGAAACCGGCCCGCCGGGCGGTCGAACGCGACGAGGCGGCGATCGCCGACTGGCGTGCGCACACCTGGAGCCAGGTGTGGGAATGGCCACCGCCCGCGGGGCGTGGATCTGCTGCGCCGACGAGTCCGGCGTCAACCTGATCCCACCGGTGCGTACCACCTGGGCGCCCCGCGGGCAGACCCCGATCCTGTACCACCCCTGGCGGCGCGGCGACCAGCTGTCCATGGCCGCGGTCATCTGCTACCACCCCGACGGCCGGCGGGTCCGGCTGCTGACCGACCACACCGTCGGCGCCTACAACAGCCGCTCGCTCATCCGAGCGCTGCAACGCCTGCCGGCCCTACTCGACCACGCCCCGGTGATCCTGATCTGGGACGGGCTGCCCGCCCACCGCAGCACCGTGATGAAGACCTGGCTCGCCGACCAGACCCACTGGCTCCAGGTCGTGGCACTGCCCGGCTACGCGCCCGAGCTCAACCCCGTCGAACCCCTGTGGTCCGCGGTCAAAGGCAAAGACCTCGCCAACCACACCGCCACCGACCTCACCGACCTGTGGCACACCGCCAACCGAGGCCTGCAACGCATCCGCCGCAACGCCAGCCTACTGTGGTCATTCCTCGCCCACACCGGCCTCACAATCACCACAGACTGATCAAGAAACGTCTTTAAGTGAGCGCGGCAGCCAGCTCGGTCACCACGCGCTCCTGCTGGGCCGGCGTGATCTGCGGGTACAGCGGCAGCGACAGGATCTCCCCGGCCGCCTCCTCGGCGTGCGGGAAGTCGCCTTCGGCGTACCCGAGGTCCCGGAACGCCACGGTCAGGTGTACCGGCGCCGGATAGTGGATCCCCGCGCCGATCCCGGCCGCGTTCAACGACTTCAAGACAGAGTCCCGGCGCCCGAGGCCGCGCACCCGGACCACGTAGAGATGCCAGACGTGCTCGTTGCCGGGCGCGGTCACCGGGCGCACCACGTCCAGCGACGCCAGCAGCTCGTCGTACCGCGCGGCGGCGGCCCGCCGGGCCTCGCTCCACGCGGCCAGCCGGGCCAGCTTCGCCCGCAGCACCACCGCCTGCAACCCGTCCAGCCGGCTGTTGAAGCCGACCAGGTCGTGCTCGTACTTGCGGATCCCGCCGTGGTTGCCGAGTTTTCGCACGGCAAGAGCCAGCTCAGGGTCCGCGGTGACCACGGCACCCGCGTCGCCGTACGCGCCGAGGTTCTTGCCCGGGTAGAAGCTGGTCGCCGCGATCCCGCCGGCACCGGCGGAAAGCCCGTGCCGCCGCGCGCCCTGGCACTGCGCGGCGTCCTCGACGATCTGCACGCCCGAGCCGGCCAGCGCCGACGCCAGCCGCTCGACCGGGGCGTGCTGCCCGTACAGGTGCACCGGCAGCACAGCCGAGGTTGCCGGTGTGACGGCGGCCAGCGCGGCGTCGACGTCGATCAGGTACGTCTCCGGGTCGCAGTCCACGAGTACCGGCCGGGCGCCGACCCGCGCGACCGCCTCGGCGGTGGCGATGAACGTGTTCGCCGGAATGATCACCTGCGCCGCCGGCGCCCACGCCGACGGCCCGCAGGGCCAGCTCCAGCGCGTCCGTCCCGTTGGCGACGCCCACGCAGTGCGGCACGCCGGTGAACGCCGCGTACTCCTGCTCGAACGCGGCGACCTCGGCCCCGCCGACGAAGGCGGTCTCCGAGATCACCCGTTTGAAGCCGGCCTCGACCTCTTCGGCGACCTCCTGGTGCGCGGCGGCCAGATCGACGAGGGGGATGCTGGTCATCGGTGGTTGCTCTCCTGTAGTCGGTCCGAACTCGTTGCGGTACGCAGGAACCGGGCCGGACTGCCGGCCCACACCTGCCCGGCCGGGATGTCGCTCAGCACGACCGAGCCCATGCCGACCAGCGACCATTCGCCGACGGTCAGCCCTTCCCGGATGAGCGCTCCGGCGCCGAGATAGGCGCCGCGTTCGATGCGGGCGCCGCCGCCGACACGCACCCCGGACGCGATCGTGGCGAAGTCCGCCACCGCGTCATCGTGGGTGAGCACGACCTGCGGCATCACCGCGACGTGCGCGCCCACCCGGACGTCAGCGGTCAGTGCGACGTGGGCCAGCAGCACCGAGCCGGGCCCGATCTCCGAGCCGCCGCCGACCGCCGCGGCCGGGTGGACGATCGTCGCGTACCGCTCGGGCGGCAACGCCAGCCGCCGCACGATCCGCGACCGCGCGGCGTAATCACGGGGATTGCCGACGCAGACGACCACGGCCGCCGCCGGCAGCTCGCGCACCGCGTCGATGCCACCGAGAATGGGTACCCCTTGCCGGTACTGACCGTGCAGCGTCTCGTCGTCGTCGAGAAACCCGAGCAGGCGCCAGGTGTCGCCGAGGTCCCGGACGGCGGCCGCGGTCTCCCGGGCGAAGCCGCCCGCCCCGACGATGACGAGATCGCGCGTCACAAGGCCGACCTCACAGACACCGACCACGTACTCCTGCTCGTCGCCGGTCATGTCGTGGTACAGCGGGAGGATCAGCGAGTCCCGGGTGAGCAACTCGGTCACCGGCAGCGGGGCGTGGGCCACCCCGGCATACGCCGGCTCGAGGTGTGCCGCCATGATGCCGCGGCGCGCGGAGATGCCCGCCTGGGCGAGAGCGGCGAGCACCGCGTCCCGGTCGGCGTGCTCCAGCAGTACCCAGAAGGATTGGAAGTTGGTTGTGCCGTAGGCCGGGTCGCGGACCGGGTGGACTCCCGGCAGGTCCGCGAGCAGGTCGTGGTAGCGCACCGCGAGCTGCCGGCGCCGGGCCACCAACCGGTCCAGCTTGCCGAGCTGGACCAGGCCGACGGCCGCCTGGATGTCGGTCATCCGGTAGTTGAAACCGGTCTCCAGGTAGCTTTCCAGCACCGGCTGGGCGCTGGCGTGCCGGTCGGCGGCGGACATGTTCATGCCGTGCTCGCGCAGCCGCCGCAGCCGGGACGCCCAGTCGGGGTCGTCGGTGGTGACCATGCCGCCTTCGCCGGTGGTGATCACCTTCCGGGGATGGAACGACCAGGCGGCAAGGAGAGCGCCGGCGGACGCGGGCCGGCCCCGGACGGTGGAGCCGGCCGCGCACGCCGCGTCCTCGACCAGCGCGACGCCCCAATCCACGCACGCGGCGCGCAGCGCGTCCACATCGGCGGGTGTCCCGCCCTGGTGTACGGCGATGACCGCCCTGGTCCGCGGGGTGCGGACCGCGTCGATCGTGCCGGAGGTCAGGTTGCCGCTAGCCAGGTCGACGTCGGCGAAGACCGGTGTCGCGCCGACGTACCGGACCGCATTGGCGGTGGCGATGAACGACAGTGACGGCACCACGACCTCGTCGCCCGGCCCGACGCCGAGGACGACCAGGCACAGGTGCAGCGCGGTGGTACACGAGCTGACGGCCACGCCGTGCTCCGCGCCGACCGTCGCCGCGAAGGCCCGCTCGAACTCGGCCACCCGGGGCCCCTGCGCCACCCAGCCGGAACGGACCGCGTCGGCCGCGGCCTGCGCCTCCTCCTCGCCAAGGACCGGGACGATGACCGGGATGCGGCGTTGGGTCGCCCGGGTCATCGGGCCGCCTCGGGGCGCGACGCTACCCACCAGTCAACGAGCGTCCGCAGGCCTTCGTCCAGACCGATCTCCGCTTTGAAGCCCAGCTTCGCGGCGGCGGTGCTGGTGTCGGCCAGCCGCCGGGTCACGCCGTTGACCGCGCGGGCGGGCCCGTGCTCGGGTTTCAGGTCGGAGCCCATGACCGCCAGCAGCGCCGCCGCCAGCTCGGCGAGGCTGGTCTCCACACCGCAGGCGATGTTGAACACCTCGTCGGTGACGTCGGCTTCGGCGGCCAGGACGTTGGCCCGCGCGATGTCGGCGACGTGCACGAAGTCCATGGTCTGCGTGCCGTCCCCGAGGATCAGCGGCGGGACGCCCGAGTTGATCCGCTCCATCCAGCGGATCAGCACCTCGGTGTACAGGCCGTAGATGTCCATCCGCGGGCCGTACACGTTGAAGTACCGCAGCGCGACGTAGTCCAGCCCGTACATGGCGTGGAAGCTGCGCAGCATGGCCTCGTTGAACGCCTTGGCGGCGCCGTAGAAGGTGTCGTTGTTGTACGGGTGGTGCCGCTCGGTGGTCGGGAACTGCTCGGCCAGCCCGTACACGGACGCCGACGACGACGCCACCACCTTCTGTACACCTGCCTCGACGGCCGCTTCGAGCACGTTGAACGTGCCGTCGACGAGCACCTCGTTGGCCAGCCGGGGCTCCTCGGCGCACTGGGTGATGCGGATCGCGGCGAGGTGGAAGACCAGATCGGCGCCCGAGGTCGCCGCCTTCACCGTGGCCGGATGCCTGATGTCGCCATCGATCACGCGGACGTTGCCGGCCGCCAGGGCCGACGCCAGGTTCTCCCGCCGGCCGCGCACGAAGTTGTCCAGTACGACGACCTCGGCCGCGCCCTTGGCGACGAGCTGGTCCACGACGTGCGACCCGATCGTCCCGGCGCCACCCGTGACCAGCGCCCGCTTCCCGGTCAGGTTCACCGCGCACCCCCCAAGATCGCCACAACTTCCCGGAAGTAGTGGCCAAAACCGGTCGCTGACACCACAACTTCCGGGAAGTTGTGGCAGTCAATCGCCACCTTGGTCACCGGACCACCTCCGTGATCTCGCCCCGGTTGGCCAGGCTGCGCGAGGCCGCCTCCAGGATCCCCAGTACCCGCAGGCCGGACCGGCCGTCGGTGAGCGGGGCGCGGCCGGTGCGGATCGCGGTCGCGAACTCCTCGACCATGGCGCGCAGCGCCTCCCGCTCGCCCAGCGCCGGCGCGATCATGTCTCCGGACCGGTACGAGATGAGCATGTCCCGCCGCTCCTCGGCGCCCAGCTCGTCCGGGGCGGTCAGGTCGACGCCCCGGTCGAAGAGGGAGACCCGCTGGGTCGGGTTGAGGTCGTCCCAGACCAGCGTCCGCTTGGACCCGCCGATCATCGTGGTGCGTACCTTGGTCGGCGACAGCCAGTTGACGTGCACGTGTGCGATCGCGCCGGTGCTCAGCTCCATCGTCAGGTAGGCCACGCAGGACCGGCCGGCGCCGATCGGATCCGCCCCGTGCGCGGCCACGGCGACCGGGGTCACGTCCTCGGGCAGCACGAAGTCCAGGATGGACAGATCATGGGGCGCCAGGTCCCAGAGCACGTCGATGTCGCGCTGCACAAGACCCAGGTTGATCCGTACCGAGTCGACGTAGTGCAGTTCGCCCAGTTCGCCCGAGCGGACGATCTCGCGGATCCGGGTGACCGCCGGGGTGTAGCAGTACGTGTGGTCGCACATCAGGACGAGACCGCGCGCGGCCGCCTCGTCGACCAGCCGCCGACCGTCCGCGTACGTCGACGCGAGCGGCTTCTCCACGAGCACGTGCTTGCCGGCGCGCAGGGCGGCCATCGCGACGTCGAGATGGGTACCCGCCGGGGTGGCGACCGCGACCGCCTGTACCCGCTCGTCGGCCAGCACGCCTGAGTAGTCGTCGGTGGCGCCGACCGTCGAGTACTGCCCGAGTACCGTGCGGGCGCGCCCCACGTCGAGGTCGCACAGCCAGTGCAGGCGGAACGACGGCGAGGCCGAGAAGTTGCGGACCAGGTTGGGACCCCAGTAGCCGGCCCCGATGACGGCGAGCCCGATCGGCCCGCCGGCGGGTGGTGGTGTCACGTGTCCTCTTTCTTTCTAGGGGCTTAGTACGCGCCGGTTCCCTTGATGACGGCCGCCGCCGTGCGCCACAGGATCCGGGCGTCCAGGGCGGGCGACCAGTTGTCGACGTAGCTCAGGTCGAGCCGGACCGACTCGGCCCAGGACAGCTCGGAGCGCCCGCTGACCTGCCACAGCCCGGTGAGGCCGGGCTTGACCAGCAGCCTCCGGCGCATCGCGTCGTCGTACCCGGCGACCTCCTGCGGCAGCGGCGGGCGCGGCCCGACCAGCGACATGTCTCCGGTCACGACGTTGATCAGCTGCGGCAGTTCGTCGATCGAGTACTTGCGCAGCACCGCGCCGATCCTGGTGATCCGCGGATCGTGGCGGATCTTGAAGAGAAGTCCGTCCTGCCGCTCGTTGAGGTGTGCCAGCTCGTGCCGGCGCGCCTCGGCGTCGATGGTCATCGTACGGAACTTCAGGCAGGTGAATTCGTCCCCAGCCCGACCTACTCTGCGCTGCCGGAACAGAGCCGGTCCGGTACTGGTGGTGCGGATCAGGACGGCCACCGTGATCATGATCGGGGCTGCCACGGCGAGCAGCGCCACGGCCGCGATCCGGTCGAGGAAGCCCTTGAGGACCCGCTTCGGTCCGCTGAGCACCGGCGCGCGGACGTGCAGCAACGGCACGCCGCCCGCCGGGAGCACTTCGACCCGTTCCCGGGCGACCTCCGACAGGGCCGGCGCCACCAGGAGCTCGATGCCGGCGTCGTGCAGATCCCAGCCGAGCCGGCGCAGCCCGATCGGATCGAGTTGGGCGCACGGAGACACGATGACGGTGTCGCAGCCGGCCGCACGGGCGGTGCCCGGCACGTCGGACATGTCGCCGTAGACCGGCACCGGCAGCGCCGCGATCTGGTCGTCGGTCGCGCCGTCGACCAGACAGGCCGCGACCACCCGAACATCATGGGTGCGGTCGCGGCCCATCGCGACGATCAGTCCGCCCAACGGCGTCACCGGTCCGACGATGATCGCGCGGCGGAGGTACGCCTCACCGCTTCTGGCACGCCACCACCGGACCATCAACTGTCTCAACAGGACAGTCAGGATCGCCGCGAGCGGCACGCCGACCAGTATCTGGTCCATCAACGCGGTGTAGTGCAGCGCCAGGCAGGCCGACGACATCGCGGCGATCAGCGTCAGCGCGGCCTGCACCACGCGTCCGCGCGCCTTCGCCGCATGCCCGATGGACGAACGGTCGTACGCCCGGTGCAGCGCGACCGCGACGATCCACATGACCGGCATCAGAACTGTCAACACGTTGCGCGTGACAGACGACTGCCGCGCCAGCGCCAGGCCACCCTCGCGCGCCGCATAGATGGCCATCGCCGCAATGGCCGCGGCGAACGCATCGACAATTATGAAGCTGTACTGGTGGGGCCGCCCCTGGCGTGACCTTCGCCGTCGGGCGACAACACCGGTGTCGACCTCTCCCGTTACGGATTCGAGGACGACCATCTCAACCCCCACAAGCCCGCATCACGGACCTGCCTCCCCTGAAGATGAAATGCGGATGAACGAATCCCCGTTCGTGCCGTCGGCCACAGAATCCCACCAATCCATACGGCCGTTTCGCAAGTTACCGGGGCACCGACCCGCGGAGAAGACGGTCGACGGAAAACCGACCGGATCGCTGCCCAAACAAGCAGAACAGCTATTCCACGAGGCGAATCGATGTGGATCCATCCCAAGCCGGTGAGCTGGAGCTTCAGCGCTGTGTACACCCGTTGTACCCGATTCGTTTGCCATTGATCTATCCTTCGTTAACTTAGAATTCACCTGACGCTTCGACCGAATTAGTCTTCGTCGTCCGGAAGATTCGTTAAACCACTGGTGGAAATAGCCCGTCCCGGCTCGATACTCGTTCCGTGATTAGCGTGGTAATACCGGCACACAATGAAGCCTCAGTCATTGGACGACTACTAGCCGGACTTTTGGCCGATGCCCGGTCAGACGAATTCCACGTACTAGTAGTAGCCAACGGCTGTTCGGATGACACGGCGGCGGTTGCTGCTGCCCACGGTCCAGCGGTTCGGGTGGTTTCGACCCCGATCGCGTCGAAATCTCACGCACTCAAATTGAGCGATGAGCACGCGCGGGGCTTTCCCCGCCTGTACGTCGACGCCGATGTCGAGTTACGCACCGCCGACGCCCGGCTACTCGCCGAAGCCCTGTCCCAGCCGGGAGTCCTGGCCGCCGGCCCGTCGAGAGTGCTCACAATGGACGGTCGAGCCCGGGTGGTGCGCTGGTACTACGACGTCTGGCAGCGGCTTCCCACTGTCCAAGAAGGACTGTACGGTCGCGGTGTCATCGGCGTCAGCGAGGCCGGGTACGCGCGACTGGCCGCGCTGCCACAGGTGATGAACGACGATCTGGCCGCTTCCATCGCCTTCGCCCCGAATGAACGGCGCGTCGTCCCCGGGGCACGCGTCGTGGTCCACCCACCACGTACCGTCGGCGATCTGTTGCGGCGCCGGGTGCGGGCGCTGACCGGCATCGCCCAGATGCAAGGGCAGATGGAAGGGTTGGGCGGCGCGCGTACCACCAAGGCGGACCTCATCGGCATTATCCGCGCCAAGCCGTTGATGGCGCCCCGGATGGCGGCCTTCCTCGGCGTCACGGCCGTCGCCCGGTGGAAGGCGCGCCGGCCGATCAAGTCCGGCGACTACACCACCTGGCTACGCGACGACAGCAGCCGGGAAGGCGAACCGCCCGTCGGAATTCCGATCCAGCGGGCCGAAAGCCCATCGACATCGGTTAGGGAAGAACGATGAGCGCGCCACGGATCGCGATCGTCATCGTCACCTGGAACAGCGCCCGGGTCCTGCCCGGCCTGCTCGGCACCATCGACGCCGGCCTCGGCGACCTGACCGGCCAGATCCTCGTGGTCGACAACGACTCCGCCGACGACTCGGTCGCGGTGGCCGAACGGTTCGCGCCGGGTTGCCGGATCGTGCAGACCGGGCGCAACGCCGGGTATGCCGCCGCCATCAACGCCGGACTGGCCGCCGCCGACCCGTTCGACGCCGCGCTCATCCTCAACCCGGACATCCGGCTCGACCCCGGATCGGTCGCCACCATGCACGCGCGACTGGCCGATGAAGGGGTGGGCATCGTGGTGCCCCGGCTGTTCCACGGCGACGGCGGCCTGGCGTGGTCGTTGCGCCGGGAGCCGACGCTGCTCCGGGCGCTCGGCGAAGCGGTGGCCGGGCGGCGCGCCGGGCGGCACCCGCGGTTCGGCGAGACCGTGCTCGACGAGACCGCGTACCAGCAGCCGACCACGGTCGACTGGGCGACCGGCGCGGTCCTGCTCATCTCGGCCCCCTGCTTGGCCGCGTCCGGTCCCTGGGACGAGTCCTTCTTCCTGTACTCGGAGGAGACCGAGTTCGCCCTGCGCGCCCGGGACCGCGGGTACCTGACCCGGCTGGCCCCGGACGCGCGGGCGGTTCACCTGGAGGGCGAGTCCAAGGTCTCGCCCCGGCTGTGGACCATCCTCACGGTCAACCGGGTCCGGCTGTACCGGCGCCGGCATGCCCGGTTCCCGACCGCGCTGTACTGGTCGGTGGTGCTCATGCGGGAGGTGTCCCGGGCGGCGCTGGGCCACCCGCGTAGCCGCCGCGCCACGGCCGGCCTGCTCCGCATGGTCCACAACCGGCACAACTTCCCGGAAGTAGTGGCCTCCGCGCCCCGCTGAGACCACAGTTTCCGGAATATTGGCGCTCGCTCCGCTCGCGCGGGCTTCGCGCCCCTTATGCAGCCTGCACGGCACCGCTCCGCTCGTTCCTCGCTCCGCGGCACCGTTTCGGCCGCGGCGCGAAGCCGGAAGTTGTGCCAAGAAGGGGCCGCGGGCCAAAGGGCGCCGAACGCTAGGGCAGTCCCCAGTACCGTTTGGTGTTTGTCCCGGCGGGTGCGATCCGCAAAGCCGGCGCCGTACCCTGCGTGGTGATCACGACGTCGTCGTTCGCGGCGAGGGTGAGTTGCAGCGCGCCGTCGGCGCCGACCGTGAACGGCACCGCCGACCCGTCGGCCAGCGACCGCACGTCGTACGGGCCGGCCAGGCCGCCCGGGAGCACCCGGCACGGCTCCCCGGCCAGGCTCCTGATCCGGACGAACTGCGTCTTGCCGCCCGAACGGACGGCGCTGACCAGGAACGCGCCCTCGGTCCGGACGTTGTGCACGGTCGCGTTCGACCAGGTCGCCGGCGCTCCGGGGAAGACCCGGACCGTGCCGCCCCAGCTCTGCACGAGCATGTCGTGGATGGTCTGCGCGCCGGACAGCGGCGTCTCGATCACCGGCCCGGACTCCTTGTACATGGTGTTGGCCTGCACGTACTTGTCCAGCAACGTGACGAGCTGGGTACGCGCCCGGTCGCCGTTGCCGAGCACGGCGTACATCGAGCCGGACCCGGTGAACGTGTAGCCCTGTTTCGCGCTGGAGAACCCGAGCCAGTGGTCGAGCGACCTGGTCAGCGCGGTACGGTTCGTGCTGCTCGTGGTCACGTCGAGCTGGTACAGCGGGTAGAACCACAACAGGTGCGAGTAGTGCCGGTGGCCCGAGGTGAGTTGCACGTCGGCGCCGATCCAGAACCCGTTGGTCGAGTCCTGCGGCGGCTTGACCAGGTGGTCGCGCACGTCCTGCCACTTCGCGGCGAGGGAGTCGGTGATGCCGAGCCGCTGTGCCGCGGCGATCAGCGTGGCACAGCCCCAGTGGATCAGCGCGAGGTCGTAGTTGCAGTCCTTGGTCGAGGCGTACTCGGGCGAGAACGTCTTCGGCAGGTGGTAGACGCCCGAGCTGTCCTTGCTGAGGAAGTGCAGGTAGTAGTTGATCGCCTTGCGTAGCAGCGGGAAGACCAGGTCGCGCAGCACGGTGTCGTCCATGCTGTGCCGGTAGGTGAGGTACGCGTTGTGCAGCGCCCAGGTCAGGTCGCCGACCTCCGGGTCACCGCTGCCGCCGGGCTGCGCGGCGGTCCCGGTCAGCAGGTCCTCCTGGCTGGTGCGGGCCATCGCGACCGAGTCACTCCGGTACGCGGACGGCACGTTGGTGACCAGGTTGTCGCGGTAGCGGTCCAGCGACGCCGACAGCGAGTCCAGCTCGGTGTGGCCGGTCGCGTTGATCAGCCAGTACTCCAGCTGAACGTTGAGGTTCCACCAGGTGCCCGGCCACGGCGTCTTCTCCAGCCACGGGCCGCAGGTGCCGAGCACCGGCCGGTCCCGCCGGGTGGCGCTGGCCAACTTGTACAGCTGGATCCAGTAGAAGCTCTCCAGCCGGGTCTCGTTGATCGACACGAAGCTCTTCGGGTAGAACGTGTGCCACCACGACTGGTGGTCGGCGGTGAGCTGGTCGAGGGTGAGCGCCGCGGCGGCGGAGAGGGTCTGCGTCGCGGTGGTGCCGGCACCGGTGCCGGAGAACGTCTCGGCCACGGTGGCGAACAGGGTCGTGCCGCCGGCCTCCGAACGGGTCTGCCACTTGGTGACGATCTGCCCGCCGGCAACGAGGTTCTGGGTGCACGTGGTGCCGCTGATGGTCGCCTTGGGGTTGGTCTTCAGGCCGGAGGGCGCGGGCTTGGAGTCCAGCCGCGGGCTGCGGGCGGTCGCGGCCGTAAAAGACCAGGACACCTTTTCGGTACCCGATTTGACGCTCGCCGCGACGACGAGTACATCCCGCTTGCCGTGCACGTATGCCCGGATGTTGAGCACGCCCTTGGTGGTCGTCACGGTGCCGGACAGCTCCGCGTTCCACAGCGACAGGCGCAGGTTGACGCCGGTGACGTCGCCGCTGGTGGCGAGCGTCAGGTCGCCGATCGGCAGCCGGGCGTTGCCGAACAGGGTGCCGCCGGTGCCCTGGTGGTCACGTACCCGGCTGTCGCCGAGCCGGAAGGCCAGCTTCTTCGCGCTGCCGGTCTGGTACACCGCCGCGCCCAGGCCGCCGTTGCCGAGGAACGCGCTCTGGTAGAAGGTCGTCGGCACCTTGGTCCACACCGGGTCGAGCCCGCCGAGGTACGCCGACCAGGCCGCGTCGCCGACCATCGTGTCGTCGAGTATGGGAGCCGCGGCCGGTGTCACGGCGGCGCTGGCGCTCGTGGTGCCGAGCAGTTCGGGGGTGGCCAACGCTGCCGCGCCGGACACGACCGCGGCGCTGCCGATGAGCGTGCGCCGGGAGATGGAGGTGCCAGTCATAGATAGACATTGGACGATGCCATAAGGGAAGTCAACGATTCATCCGATGAATGGACGGCCCGGTTGACGTTTGAGCCCGTCGACCGCCGGGGCACAAGGAATAGATGAGCGAGCGCTGGTACCGCGAGGCCGTCATCTACTGTCTCGACATCGAGACGTTCGCCGACTCGAACGAAGACGGGGTCGGTGACATCCACGGCCTGATCGGGCGCCTGGACTACCTCGCCCGGCTCGGCGTCACCTGCATCTGGCTGTCGCCGATCCATCCGACGCCGGGCCGCGACGACGGGTACGACGTGACCGACTTCTACAACGTCGACCCGCGCCTCGGCACGCTCGGTGACTTCGCCGAACTGCTGCACCAGGCCAGCAACCGGGGCATCCGGGTGATCATCGACCTGGTCGTCAATCACACCTCGGACGAGCACCCGTGGTTCGTCTCTGCCCGGTCGTCACCTGATTCGCCGTACCGCGACTGGTTTGTCTGGTCGGAGAAGGAGCCGTCGGACCGGTTCCAGGGCATGGTGTTCCCCGGCGAGCAGCGCGAGACGTGGACCTACGACCGTAAGGCGAAGGCCTGGTACTACCACCGCTTCTACGACTTCCAGCCGGACCTCAACTTCGCCAATCCGGCGGTACGCGAAGAAGTCAAGAAAATCATGGCGTTCTGGCTTCAACTCGGCGTCTCCGGATTCCGCATGGACGCGGTGCCGTTCATCATCGAGCTGACCGAGCCGGGCAAGACCACGTCGCCGATGGACTTCCCGTTCCTCACCGACCTGCGCCGGCACGTGGAGTGGCGGCGCGGCGATGCGCTCCTGCTGGCCGAGGCCAACGTCGAGCCGGATCGGCTGGTCGACTACTTCGCCGACGCGGGCGGCTCGAACACCCGCATCCACATGCTGTTCGACTTCATGCTCAACGGACGGTTCATGCTGGCGCTGGTCCGGCAGGATCCGGAGCCCATCATCGACGCGCTGCGGGACACGCCGCAGCTACCGCCGGGCGGCCAGTGGGCGACGTTCCTGCGCAACCACGACGAGATCGACCTGTCCCGGCTCACCGCCGAACAGCGCGACGAGGTCTTCGCGGCGTTCGGCCCGGACGAGGACATGCAGCTGTACGGGCGGGGCATCCGCCGCCGGCTGGCCCCGATGCTGGCGGGCGACCGGCGCCGGCTGGAGCTGGCGTACTCGCTCCAGTTCACCCTGCGCGGGGCGCCGGTGCTGCGGTACGGCGAGGAGATCGGGATGGGCGACGACCTCTCGCAACCGGGCCGCAACGCGATCCGCACCCCGATGCAATGGTCGCAGTCCAAGGGCGGCGGGTTCTCGTCCGCCGACAAGCTGATCCGCCCGGTGATCTCGGGCGGCGAGTACGGGTACGAGAAGGTCAACGTCACCGCGCAACGGCACGACAAGGACTCGCTGCTCGGCTGGTTCGAGCGGATGATCCGTACGCTCCGGGAGAGCCCCGAGGTGGGCAGCGGCTCATGCACGCACGTCGACCAGAAGCTCCCGCCGGGCGTGCTCGCCCACCGCGCCGACGGCCCGAGCGGCACCATGCTGTTCCTGCACAACCTGGGTACCGAGGACGTCACGGTCGACCTGAGCGATCTCTTCGAGGACTCGCACGATCCGAACCAGGTGTTCGGCGACCAGCCGTACCAGCCGGTGGGCCGCTTGAACGCGCTGGAGCTGGCCGGCTACGGCTACCGCTGGATCCGCCTACGCCGCGCCCCCTGAGGCGGGGGTTTCGGCCTGGCTGCCTCGCGGTTGCGGCTCGGGTACCCGGCTCAGGGGCCGGTCGGAGGGGTCGATTCATCGTGTGCCGCACCGGGCGCCACTCGGAGCGGTCGCCATGACTCCTCATTGAAGGGCTCCACTCCGTGACTCGACTGGTCCGCCGCGCCGCTGCCTCCATCGCCCTGGTCACCGCCGCCTTCGGTGCCACCGTCGCGATGTCTGGGCTGTCATCCCCGGCCAGTGCCGCCACCAGCACCACCACCCTGGAGAACCAGGTCCGCACGCTGATCAACCAGCAGCGGGTGGCCCACAAGTGCCGTTCGCTGACGATGAACGAGAGCCTGCGCGCCGCGGCCCGCGCGCACAGCGCCGACATGGCCGTGCACAACAGCTTCAGCCACAGCGGTACGAACGGCAGCACGTTCGTCCAGCGCTCCGCCGAGGCCGGTTACACGCACGCGGTCGCCGAGAACATCGCGTGGGGGTACCGCACCCCGGCCGCCGTGGTGGACGCCTGGATGAACAGCCCGGTGCACCGCACCAACATTCTCAACTGCGCGGCCCACACGTCCGGCATCGGCCTCGCGTACAAGTCGGACGGCACCCCGTACTGGACCCAGGACTTCGGAAGCGCCTGACCCTCCTCCCCCCGGAGACGTGTGGCCCCCCGCTGATGCGGGGGGCCACACGCGTCTCCGGCTCGTTGCGCCGATCTTGGAGAAATGTACATGGTTTGATCTCCAAACCGTGTACATTTCTCCTTGATCGACGAGCAGAAGCGGACCTCAGTAGACGCTCACGCCGTAGCGGCTCAGAGCCTCGGTCACGGGCTGGAAGTAGGTCACGCCGCCGGACGAGCAGTTGCCACTGCCGCCCGAGGTGAGCCCGAACGCCCTGTTGCCGGAGTACAGCGAGCCGCCACTGTCCCCGCCCTCGGCGCAGACCGTGGTCCGGATCAGGCCGGTGACGGTGCCTTCGGCGTAGTTGACGGTCGCGTTCAGCGCGGTGACCCGGCCGCTGTGCGTGCCGGTCGTGCTGCCCCGGCGGTACACCGTCTGGCCGACCGAGGGGGTGCCGGCCGAAGCGATGTCCTGGGAGCCGACCGCGCCGGGGTGCGACACGCTGCCGGTGTACCGGACGATCGCGTAGTCGTTACCGGGGAAGCTGGACCCGGAGGTGTTACCCAGTACCGACGTGTGCGAGGAGTTGCTGTACCAGGTGGACGCGATGTTGCCGCAGTGCCCAGCGGTCAGGAAGTAGTACGTGCTGCCGCTGCGCACGTTGAAGCCGAGCGAGCAACGGTACTGACCACCGTAGATCGCGTCGCCACCGGAGATCCGTACGCTCAGCACGCCGGGCGTGCTCTCGACGCGCACGGTGTCACCCAGCCGTGCGACGGCCGCGTTGAGCTGGGCGAGTTTGGCGCCGGTGACCGTGCTGTCGACGCTGACCACGACCTGGTTGGACACCGGGTCGACCGCCCACGCGGTGCCGGGAATGCGGGCGGTGCTGTCCAGCACGGCGGTGCTGCTGGCCAATTGGGCGGCGCTGTGCTTGACGAGTTTCGCAACGGCGCCGGCCGCGCGGACGGTGTCGGCCGCGGCGGCGTCGGTGACCGTGATGACTGACTTTCCACTGGCGTCGAGGTAGCTGCCGGCCGACCGGTCACCCAGCCTGGCGGACAGCCCGGTGGCGGCGTCCGCGCTCATCGGGCTGGCCGATGCGGCCTGCGCGAATGACGGGGCGAGCAGCACTCCGGCGACGAGCCCGGTTGCCGCGGCGGTCAGTGCGGCACGACGAAACGAGGACCTTGTGAGTCTCACGCGAACCTCCCGGGGAGGGGGACGGGAAATTACGCGTGACTCTGCCACCGCGATCAAACATATACAACGATCAATTAGATTTCCCGCGTGTGACAAAGGGGTAAGGCAAGGGTGGTACTGCTGTCAGACCCTGCCTAGGCCGCCGCAACACGGGCCCGCACGATCGCGAGCAGCGCCGATTCGACGTCGTCGATGTCCCGGTCGGGCTGGAACATCAACCAGTCCAGCGACACCACGAGCCCGACTCCGAACAGCGCCGACGACGACAACCGCACGTCGAGATCGGCGGCGAACTCACCCGAGTCCACCCCGGACTGAAGAACGTCGGCGATCACCCCGATCGCCTCGTCGCGCAGCAGCTTCAGGGTCTGCTGCCATTCCCGATTGGTTCGCCACATCTCCGAAAGCAGCAACTGCGCGAACGACCGGTACCGCCGGATGTACTCCAGCTGCGCCCGGACCAGCGCCGACACCGCCGCGCCCGGTGGCTTGCCGTCGACCGCCGCCCGGAAGTCGGCGGTGAGCAGGCCGACGCCGTGCCGGAGCAGATCTTCGAACAGCGCGGTCTTGGAGGGAAAGTTGTAGTACACAGTGCCCTTCGCGACGCCGGCCCGCTCCGCGATGTCGTCGACGGTCGTGGCCGAGAAGCCCTGCTCGGCGATGAGCTCCACCGCCGCTTCGAACAGGCGCTGCCGGGTGTCCTCCCGGCGGCGACTCCGACCGTCGCCCACCATCTCCCCTTTACATGACCAGGTCCGGGTGCAGCTTGCTCGGGCTCAGCCGCCGGCCGCGCCAGGCCGCGAGCGTGGTGAGACCGAAGGCTCCTGCCGCGAACGCGGCCAGCACGAGGGAGCCCTTGATGACGGTACCCGCAGAGCCTCCGTCGATGAGGTGCCGTAGCCCGTCGACCACGTAGGTCATCGGCAACCACGCGTGGATCGCCTGGAAGAACCCGGGCGTGGTCTGCACCGGGTACGTCCCGCCGGACGAGGTGAGCTGGAGCATCAGCAGGGCCAGCGCGACCAGCCGACCGGCCGGCCCGAGCTGCGCGCCCAGCCACTGCATGACCGCGACGAACGTGGCCGACACCAGCACCAGGTACGCGACCGTCGCGAGTGGGCGCACCGGTGCCAGGCCGAGCGCGAACCGCAGCACCAGGAACAGCACGACCGCCTGGATCGCCCCGATCAGCGCCGCCGGTAGCCAGCCGGCGAACGCGACCCGCCGCGGCGGCGCGCCGGACATCTGGTGCCGGCGGGTCACCGGGCGCAGCAGCATGTACGTGATCATCGAACCGACCCACAGCGCGAGCCCGAGGAAGTACGGCGCGAAGCCCACCCCGTACGTGGCCGCGGCGTGCTTGGCCTGGCGGTTCAGCTCGACCGGGTCACCGAGTACCCCGGCCCGCCTGGCCCGCTCGTCCGGGTCGTACCCGGGAATCTTGCTCGCGCCGTCGGACAGCCCCTGGGCGAGCTGGCCGGCGCCGGCCTCCAGCGTGGACAGCCCGGTGGCGAGCTGGTGGGTACCGTCGGACAGCGTCGCGAGTCCACTGTCGAGCTGGCGCGCGCCGGTCGACAGCCGGTACAGTCCGCCGTCCAGCGACTTCGCACCGCCCGCCGCCTTCGCCGCGCCCTGGTGCAGCTGCTCCGAGGCGGCCTCGACCGAGCGCGCCCCGGCGCCCAGCTGGTCGACCTGCTTACGGGCGGCGGCCAGGTCGTCGGCCAGGTGTGGGGCGGCGTCGGCGATCCGCTGCGCCGCCTGCTGCACCGCGCGCAGGTCCGCCCGCAGCGTCGGGATGTCGACGGCGGTGACCGCGTTGTACAGCGCCGTCGTGTCGTCGACCGCCTTGTTGGCCAGCCGGTACGGCTCGTCGAGGCGCGGGTCGTGCCCGGGCGCGGTGGCGATCGGGGTGAGCGCGTCGCGGGCCGCGACGGCGGTGTCCCGGGCGGTCCGGGCGAGCCCGGGCAGCACGTCGGCGTGGTCGGCCGCGGTACCGGCACCGTCGGCGAGCAGTTGCGCGGCCCGCCCGATCAGGACGGAGTCCCGGCGCAGGATCGGCTCGGCCTGGTCGTCAAGCGCGTCGACCCTGGTGGCCAGCAGCTGGGCGCCGGCGGCGACCTGCGCGCTGCCGTCGGCGAGCTGGGCCGACCCGGCGTCCAGCGCGGCGAGCCCGGTGGCCAGGTCGTTCGCGCCCCTGTTCGCGCTGGCGAGCCCACCGGCCAGTTGGCCCGCGCCGGCCGAGGCCTGATCGGCGCCGCTCGCCGCCTGGTCGGCGCCCCCGCGTGCCTGCCGGGTGCCGTCGGCGAGCTGGCCCGCCCCGCCCGCCGCCTGCTCGGTCTGCGCCTTGAGGTCGGTGAACCCGATCAGCATCTCGTTGAAGTACCCTTTCGCGGCGCTACCCGCGGCGGCGGCCCGGATCTCGGTGAACGCGGTGCGGGCGAGCAGGCCGGACAGGTAGTTCGTGGCGTCGTTGGTCTCGACGGTGAGCTTGCCCTGCTCGGGCGCCCGGGTCTTGTCCAGCGGGCTGGCCAGCGACGACGAGAAGTCGGCCGGGATGTGGAACATCAGGTGGTACGAGCCGTTCTCCAGTCCCTTCTGGGCGTCCCGGTACGACGTGACGTGCCAGGCGAACACGTGCCGGTCGATCAGCTCGTCGGTGAGGTCGGCGCCGGCGTGCAGCGTCTTGCCGGCCGGTGCGGCGGCCGGCCGGTCGTCGTTGACCAGGGCGACCGGGATCTGCTTGAGATTGCCGTACGGGTCCCAGAACGCCCACAGGTACAGCGCCCCGTAGAGCAGCGGGATCAGCGTCAGGACCAGCAGCGCCAGCCGGGACAGCAGCGCCCGGCGGAACCGCCGCAGTTCGAACAGCGCGAGCTTCATCGGTGCGCCTCCAGCGTGAAAATCTGATCGGGTACCAGGGGGTCGATCTCCCGGCAGGCGGCGATCACCGCGATGTCGTGGTCGGTGAGCGACCGCAGGCGCAGCCACAGCTCGGCCCGCTCGGCGGCGGACAGGTCGGCGTCCGCGTCGTCCACGACCACCAGCCGGGGGTTCTCGATGCGGGCGAGCACCAGACCGAGCAGGTGCCGGTGATAGGTGTCGAGGTTGCGGATCAGCTCGTCCGGGTCGCCGGGGTAGTCGTCCAGCGCGGCGCTGACCAGTTCCTTGCGGTACCCGCGCCGCCACCGCGCCCGGCCGGACAGGAGCAGGCGTTCCTCGACGTGCTCGGCGACGGTCAGCCCGGGCTCGGGCTCGGAGACATCGGGTACGTAGCCCAGCGCGGCCGGGCCGCGCCGCTCGATCGTGCCCCGGTTGGTGACGAACCGGCCGGCCAGCGCGAGCAGCAGAGAGGTACGCCCGCTGCCGGACGGCCCGGTCAGCGCGACCAGCTCGCCCGCTTTCACGTCGAGGTCGACGTCCCGGAAGATCCATCCCCGGCGGGTACGCAGGCCGAGCCCCTGGGCACTGACCACTGGCATCGCCGCCTCCTCAAAGCTTGTACTGACCAGTCAGTACAAAAAGTAGCGCCGACCCGTTCCGGGGCGCTACCAGGAGAGGCGATAAGTGATCGGCACAACTCCCCGGGGAGTTGTGCCGATTCTGGACGGTCAGCGGCGCTCGTCGAGTTGCTTGCACCCCACGCAGAGGGTCGCCGACGGGTACACCGCGAGCCGGGCCGGCGGGATCGCCTCGCCACAGCCCTCGCACCAGCCGTACCCACCATCGGCCAGCCGCAGCAGCGCACGCTCGACCTGGCTGATCCACCCTCCCACCGCGTTGACCAGGGAGATCTCCTGCTCGCGGGTGAACGTCTTGGTACCGATGTCGACCACATCGTCGCCGGCATCCGGGATCAGCAGGCCACGCTCCTCTGTGGTCATGTCGGCGACCAGCTCATGGTGTTCGACCCACAGTTCGGCCAGGCGCTCCTCCAGGGCGGCCCGGATGTTGGCGGTCCGGGTGTCGTCCCCGGTGAGGACAGTGGGGTCGGCTTCCATCAGCATGCGGCGCTCCAAAGTCGATGGCGTGCGGGCTACGTATCGCGGCCCGGTACCCGCGACACCGGGCTGTGAAACGCATTCCACCGAGACGTTTGGCGGTTGACATTGCCGGCCATGAATGGTCCCCTCTAGGGAAGAAGCGACTGTTAGCCACTTTTACTATTGGTTCGTCATAGCGTCGGCCGGTTCTCCCCCGGCCACTCGACCTGAGGCCCGGGCGGGGGGCGCGCCCGGGCCTCAGCGTTCAAATCTCGGCTTCGCGGGACCTGGCACAACTTCCGGGAAGTTGTGGCCTCAGCCCCCGGGTTTGGCCACTATTTCCGGGAAGTTGTGCCGACGAAGTTGTGCCGACCACGGCGGCCACGTCCTCGGCGATCGCGCGTTCCTCGTCCGTGGGGACGACACAAACCGTGACCGCCGAACCATCCGGCGAGATCACCCGCGCCCCGGTACCCGCACCGTTGCGCGCCGGGTCGACCGCGATCCCCAGCGCCGCCAGGCCGGTCAGCGACCGCTCCCGTACCTCCGCGCTGTGCTCGCCCACGCCGGCCGTGAACACCACGGCGTCCAGCCGGCCGAGCACCGCGAAGTATGCCCCGACGTACTTGCGGATGCGGTGGCAGTACACGTCCAGCGCCAGACCGGCGTCCGGATCGCCGTCGGCCGCCCGCCGGGTCACCGCCCGCATGTCGTTGTCCCCGCACAGCCCACGCAGCCCGCCGCGCTGGTGGTACAGCTCGTCGATCGCGGGCAGGTCCATCCCGGCTTCCCGGCCGAGCAGGAACGCCACGGCCGGATCGATGTCGCCGGTACGGGTACCCATCACCAGCCCTTCCAGCGGTGTGAGCCCCATCGAGGTCTCCACGCTGCGCCCGCTCTCCACCGCGGTCGCACTGGCGCCGTTGCCGAGGTGCAGCACGATCATCGCCAGCTCGGCCAGGGGACGCCCGATCAGGTCGGCCGCCCGCCGGGACACCCAGGAGACCGAGGTGCCGTGGAAGCCATAGCGGCGGATCCCGTACCGCGACGTGATGGACCGATCGAGCGCGTAGGTCGCGGCAGCGGCCGGCAGTGTCGCGTGGAACGCGGTGTCGAAGACCGCGACGTGCGGCACGTCCGGTCGTAGCCGGCGGCACAGCTCGATGCCGGTGGCGTTGGCCGGGTTGTGCAGCGGCGCCAGCGGGGAGAGCGCCCGGATCGCGGCGACGACGTCGTCGTCGACCACCGTCGGGGCGCGGAACCTGGTGCCGCCGTGCACGACCCGGTGCCCGACGCCGGTCAGCGGTAGCGAGTCCAGCCCGAGGTCCGCGGCGACCTGGTTGAACGCGGCGGAGTGGTCGGGCACCGGTGACCCGGGCTCGCCGATCCGCTCGACCAGCCCGGTCCGGGTCTCGGTGAAGTCGGCGTCGAACAGCCGGTACTTCACCGACGACGAGCCACTGTTCAGTACCAGGATCATGAGGCCGCCTGGATCGCCGTGATGGCCACCGTGTTGACGATGTCGCGTACGGTCGCGCCGCGCGACAGATCGTTGACCGGCTTGCGCAGCCCTTGCAGCACCGGGCCGATGGCGACCGCGTGGGCCGAGCGCTGCACCGCCTTGTACGTGTTGTTGCCGGTGTTGAGGTCCGGGAAGATCAGCACGGTCGCGTTCCCGGCCACCGTGCTACCGGGCAGTTTGGTGGCTGCCACGGCCGGGTCCACCGCGGCGTCGTACTGGATCGGCCCCTCCACCGGCAGGTCCGGTCGCCGCTCCCGGACGAGCGCGGTCGCGGCGGCCACCTTGTCGACGTCCGCGCCGGTCCCGGACGCGCCGGTCGAGTACGACAGCATCGCCACCCGGGGCTGCACGCCGAACCGGGCGGCGGTGTCGGCCGAGCTGATCGCGATGTCGGCGAGCTGGGCGGCATCCGGGTCCGGGTTGATCGCGCAGTCGCCGTACACGAGTACCCGGTCGGACAGGCACATGAAGAACACGCTGGACGCGACCGACAGGCCAGCCACGGTCCTGATGATCTCGAAGGCCGGCCGGATCGTGGCCGCCGTGGTGTGCACCGCCCCGGAGACCATCGCGTCCGCGTACCCGAGGTGCACCATCATCGTCCCGAAGTAGCTGGTGTCGCTGACCCGGTCGCGGGCCTGGTCGAGGGTGACCGCCTTGTGCGCGCGCAGTTTCGCGTACGACCGGGCGAACTCGTCCAGCCACCGGCTGGTGGCCGGGTTGACCACGGTCGCGGCGGACAGGTCCAGGCCCAGCTCGCGGGCCCGCTGCTCGATCGCGGCGGGGTCGCCGAGCAGGGTGAGGTCGGCGACCTGCCGCCGCAGCAGCACCTCGGCCGCCCGCAGGATCCGCTCCTCGGCGCCCTCCGGCAGCACGATCCGCCGGCGGGCCGCGCGGGCTCGCTCGATCAGCTCGTACTCGAACATCAGCGGTGTCACCCGGGCCGACCTCGCGACGGCGATCCGGTCGGCCAGTTCGGCCGTGTCCACCGCCGCCTCGAACGCGCCGAGCGCCGCCGCCACCTTCCGGGGATTGTCAGCGGCGAGCTTCGGCTCGATCCGGCCGGCCGCCACCACGGTGGCGAAGCTGTCGTCGGCGGCCAGCAGCAGCGCGAGGCCGGTGTCCAGCCGCTCGACCAGGGCGACCGCGCGGGGATCGGGCGCCTCGCCGAGGGTCAGGACGATGCCGGCGAGCGACACCGCGCCGGCGGCGTGCGCGGTGTACGAGGCGACGATCAGGTCGGCGCGGTCGCCCGGGGTGATGACCAGGGCGCCGTCGGTGAGATGGTCGAGGAAGACGGGTACCAGGGCGCCGCCGACCACGTACCCGTCGACGTCCCGGGCCAGCGCGGTCTCGTCGCCGAGCAGGCATTTCGCCCCGAGAGCCGCCCCGACCTCGGCCACCGTCGGCCGGGTCAGCTCGGGCACCTCGGGAATCGCGTACCCGCTGCCGCCGACCGCGTCCCGGACCTGCGCCAGCCGTTCCGCCGGCACCCGGTTGACCACTACCCCGACCGTGTCCGCGCCGTGTTCGCGCAGCTCGTGCCGGGCCGCGTTGACGGCGTTGGCGGCCTCGGCCGGGGTGAGCTGGCGGCCGTCGAGCACCGGCAGCAGCACCGAGCCGAACTCCATGGCCAGCTCGGCGTTGAAGGTCAACCCCAGGTGCAGGCCCTCCTGATCGAGATCGCTGCCGATCACGACCACGGCGTCGCATTCGTCGCTCAGTGCCCGGTACCGCTCCACCACGCGGCTGACCAGGTCGTCTCCCCGCCCGTCGGCGAGCAGGGCGGCCGCCTCCGGGTAGGTCACGCCGTAGAGCCGGTCGTACGGGAAGGGCACGCCGTACCGGTGCCGCAGCAGGGCGAGCACCGGATCCTCAGCCGCACCGGACGCCGAATCGCCGGACGCCGAATCGCCGGACGCCGAATCGCCGGCCGCCACCAGCGGTCGGAACACGCCGAGCCGCCCGACCCGGCGGGACAGCAGCTCGGCCACCCCGAGCGCGATCACAGACTTTCCGGCCGCCGGGTCGAGCCCGGCAACGTACGCACTCCGCGCCACACGCACACCGTACGTTGACCGGTCGGCGACAGCGCGGTACCCCGATAGCCGACATGCGTAATCGCTCTTGCACGTAGAGTAACCGCCATGGCGAACGAACCGAGTGGTCGTACCATCCTCGCCGTCGACGACGAGGCCGATCTCCTGGAGGCGGTCCGGCGGGTGCTGACCCGGCGCGGCCACACCGTGCTCGCCGCGACCGGGCCGGCGGAGGCGCTCGAAGAGTGCCGTCAGTACACCGGAGACATTGATCTCCTGCTCACCGACGTCCGGATGCCCGGCGGCACGGGCACCGAGCTGGCCCAGCAGATCGCCACGCTGCGCCCCGGCCTGACCGTGCTGTACATGTCCGGCCTGCACGATGCGCGCGGCGGGGAACTGGGGGCCGACGCGCACGTCGTGGCGAAGCCGTTCACGCCGGCGAGCCTGGCCGAGGCCGTGGACAATGCCCTGTCCGCGCGAGCCACGAACTAGCCCCCGTCCAGTACCTGACGCACGGCGGCCAGCAGTACCAGTTCCGAGAACGGCTTCTCCAGCAGCGTCACGCCGGGCTCCAGCGTGCCGCCTCTGGCCAGCACCGGCCGCGCGTACCCGGACATGAAGAGCACCTTCACCTCGGGCCGCAGCGTCCGCACCCGCTCGGCCACGTCCTTGCCCAGCATTTTGGGCATCACCACGTCGGTGAGCAGCAGGTCGATCGGGCCGTCGTGATTGCCGGCCAGTTCCAGGGCGTCCAGCGGCGTCTCGGCCAGCACCACCTCGTACCCGTTGCGCCCGAGAATCCGCCGGGTCACCTCGCGCATCGCCGGCTCGTCCTCGACCACCAGGATGGTCTCGCCGCCGCCCGACGGCGGCCCGGCCGCCGGCACCTCCACCTCGACCGGCGCCTCGTCGGTGACCGGTAGCAGCACCGTGAACGTGGTGCCGGCGCCGGGCTCGGAGCTGACCTGCACGTCACCACCGGCCTGCTTGACGATCCCGTACACGGTCGCCAGACCCAGCCCGGTGCCCTCGCCCTTGGGTTTGGTGGTGAAGAACGGCTCGAAGATGCGGGCGATGACCTCCTGCGGCATCCCGACGCCGGTGTCGGCCACCCGCAGCCGCACGTACCGGCCGGCCGGCGGCTCGGAGTCCGAGTCGACCACCACGTTGTCGGTGTCGATGGTCAGGGTGCCCCCGGTGGGCATCGCGTCCCGCGCGTTGACCGCGAGGTTGACCAGGATCTGCTCGATCTGACCGGAGTCGGCCTTGACCGGCCACAGCCCGACGGTCGGCTCGGTGACCAGCTGGACGTGCTCCCCGATCGACCGGATGAGCAGCTCCTTGACCTCGGCGACGACGGCGTTGAGCGACAGCACCCGCGGCCGGACCACCTCGCGCCGGCCGAACGCGAGAAGTTGATGGGTGAGCGCGATACCCCGTTCGGTGGCGCGCTGGATCTGCTGCATGTCCCGGGCCACCGAGTGCCAGCGGTCCGGGTCGGCCGTGGCGGCCATCTCGATCTCTTCCGAGACGAACGCGGCGTAGTTGACGATCACCGCGAGCAGGTTGTTGAAGTCGTGCGCCACGCCGCCCGCGAGCTGGCCCAGGCTCTCCAGCCGCTGCGCCTGCTGCAACCGGCTCTCCAGCCGCTGGCGCTCGGCCTGTGCCTTGAGCCGCTCCCGTTCCGCCTCCGCCTCCAGCCGGTCGGTCACGTCCCGGACGGCGGCGGCCACCAGCAGGCCGTCGGGGGTCTCGATCGAGCTGAGGCTGATGTCGGCCGGAAACTCCGACCCGTCCTTGCGGCGAGCGGTGAGCTGGCTGCCCGCACCCATCGGCCGGCGGCGCGGGTCGACCAGGTACTCGTCGCGGTGCTTGGCGTGCATGCCGCGGACCACCTCGGGCACCAGGATCTCGATGGGCTGCCCGACCAGTTCCTCCCGGCGGTACCCGAAGGTGCGCTCGGTCTCCGCGTTCGCCAGGACGATCCGGCCGTCCCGGTCGACACCCACGATCGCGTCCGGCGCGGCCTCCAGCAGGCCGATGAACCGCGCTTCGTCGGCGGTCACGCTGACGATCGTCGCGCGGGCTCCCCGGACGATCGACGCTAGCGGGTCCGGCGAATTACGACGCGGCCGTTCGTCGGGCCATTCACTCATCCGTCACCACCAAATGCGTACCATTCGACCGTAGCGGTAATTTCGGTATGAGCGGGGTGAATTGACTAGACCAACCGACCAGCGGCCGCGCGCCGACCTGGCGACCGGCTTTCGCGACATCGACCAGGTCATCGACGAACGCGCGATCACCACGGTGTTCCAACCGTTGGTACGTCTGGACAGCCACGAGATCGTCGGGTACGAGGCGCTCAGCCGCGGCCCGGCCGGTTCGCCGTGGCATGCCCCGTCCGCGCTGTTCCCGGCCGCGCACGCCCGGGGCCGGCTGGCCGAACTCGACTGGATCTGCCGGGTCCGCGCCTACCAGGAGGCGCTGCGGGCCGACCTCGACCAGTCCATCGCGCTGTTCGTCAACACCGAGCCGCTTGCCCTGGGTAACGACTGCCCGCCGGACCTGGCGCCGTGGCTGGAGACCGCCCGCCGCCGGCTGCGGGTGGTCACCGAGATGACCGAGCGGGCCGTCGCCGCCGATCCGTCCGCGCTGCTCACCGCCGCGGCGACCGCCCGGGCCAGCGGCTGGGGGGTCGCCCTGGACGACGTGGGCGCCGACCCCGCCTCGCTCGCGTTGATGCCGTTCGTCCACCCCGATGTCGTGAAGCTCGACATGCACCTGGTCCACGACCCGTACCGCCCGGAGATGGCCTGCGTGGTCAACGCCGTCGTGGCGTACGCCGAGCGCACCGGCGCGACGATCGTCGCCGAGGGCATCGAGACCGAGGAGCACCTGGCCACCGCTCGCGGCCTGGGTGCCCGGGTCGGCCAGGGCTGGCTGTTCGGCCGGGGCGAGCCATTGCTCCACTCACCGGTGCCGTCACGGGCGCCGCTGCCGTTCGTGCCCGCCCCGGAGACCGGCGCACCGGTCCGCCGGTCCGAGGCACGCAGCCCGTTCCAGATCGTCTCCGCCCGCCGGCCGACCAGCACCTCGACCAAGCGCATGCTGCTGTCCATCAGCCGGTACCTGGAACTCAAGGCGACCGACCGGACCGAGCCGCCGGTACTGCTGAGCTGCTTCCAGCGGGCGCGCCACCTGACCCCGGCGACCGCGCGCCGGTACGCCGACATCGCCGACACCGCGGCCCTCGTCGCGGCCCTCGCCACCGACCTTGAAGAAGAGCCAACTCCGGGGGTACGCGCGGCGCGACTCACTCCGGACGACCCGCTCGCGGCGGAGTGGAACGTGATCGTGGTCGGCCCGCATTTCGCCGGCGCGCTGGTGGCGCACGACATGGGCGACACCGGCCCGGAGTTGGCCCGGCGTTTCGAGTACGCCCTCACCTACGACCGTGGGCTGGTGCTGGCCGCGGCCCGCTCGCTCCTCCACCGCGTGGTGGGTACCAGGTGAGCCAACGAAAGACGCGGCTGCCGGGATTGGCAGCCGCGCTTGATTGTCAGTTGGTTCAGCCGAGGTCGAACTCTCCGGCGCGGACAGCCGTCACGAACGCCTGCCAACCGTCACCCGAGAACCGCAGGATGGCAGCGTCGGGGTCCTTGGAGTCCCGCATCGCCACCTCTCCGCGGGCGATCTTGATCTCGACGCAGTCGCCGCCCGCGCACCGACTGCTGCGGCGCCAAGCCGACGAAGACGGCTGCTGAAGAAGGTCCATCTTGCCCCGATCGCGGTAATTGTGGCTGATAGAGGGGACGTTATCACTCACAGTGACGCGTCCCGGCCCGAATGCATAACGAGCGATCACAGCCAGAGACGCGTCTTCGTAGCATCAAACGGCTTTTCTTACCGCGTCATGGTACGCACTGCAAGATGCCACGTAGCATTTGTCCATAGACCGGAGTGCAGGTCGACCTTCCGCTACCGAGGGCGTGCTCTTCGTGTCTGACGAAAGGCAAGCTATGACCCCGCTGCAGAATCCCGTCGTCGGCCGCAAGCGATTGCGGACCGCCTTGCGCCGGGCGCGGGAGGCGACCGGACGCACGCAGGAGCAGGTCGCCGACGCCATGGACTGGTCGCTGTCGAAGGTGATCCGGATCGAGACCGGAGCAGTGGGCGTTTCGACCAATGACATGAAGGCCCTGCTCCAGCTGTACGAGATCGAGGACCCGGCCCAGGTCACCGGCCTGGTGGAGCTGGCCCGCGCATCCCGGCAGCGGCCATGGTGGACGGCCCATCGCGACCTCAACGACGTGTTCACCCACTTCCTCGGCCTGGAGGCGGGCGCGTCCAGCATGCAGATGTTCCAGATGGCCGCCGTGCCGGGGCTTTTTCAGACCGAGCGGTACGCGACACACATCTCGGGCGACTTCTGGATCGGCGACCGGCCGTCGGAGGTCGAGGTGGCCGAGCGGGTCGCGGTCCGGCTGACCCGGCAGCGCGAGGTGCTGCGTCGCGACGACCCGCCGGAGATCTCCGTCGTCATCGACGAGGCCGTGCTGCGGCACGTCGTCGGCGACGCCGAGGTGATGGCCGATCAGCTCCGCCGGCTCGCCGAGCTGGCCAAGCAGCCGCACATCGCCATGCGGGTGCTCCCGTTCGCGGCCGGTGTCTCGCCCTATCTCAGCTCGTTCGTGATTCTCGGTTTTCCGGACCCGGATGACACCGACGTGGTGTACCTGGAACGGGCGATCGACGAGGTCGTGATCGAGGATCCACGCCAGATGGACCAGTACCACGGCGCGTTCGAGCGGCTGTGGCAGCGCACCCTCACGCCGCAGCAGTCGATCGCAATGATCAAGCAGGTGGCGGACGAACTCTAGGAAGTTCGTCCGCCACCGCATCGGGAGAGCTCAGGCAGCTGGCAGGTACTGCCGCTCATCCACCTCTTCTTCAACGCCTCGTTCCCGGGCCCGGATCAAAGCCCGGCAGACATGCCCGAAGGTCTTCTCCTCGGTCGACCAGAACAGCCGCACCACCTCGCCGTGGTAACGCGCCCAGAGCTCGTATGCGCGTGGCCGCACCCGCGCGGTGACGGTGGCGACGCCGATCGGGATGATGCCGATCACGATCATTCCCGGCCAGGCCAGTGGCGGCAGCTCGAACAGGCTCGCCCCGACCGCGACCAGCGCGACCACGGCGGCCAGGCTCGTGCCGACGACAACGGGGTCGAACGATCCGCGGGCCAGGCGGACGTCGTACAGGTGCGCGACGGTGAAGGTCCGGTCCGGTGTGGCGAACCACTGGTCGGTGACCGTGACCTCGGTCGAGCGGTAGAACGTGCGGTGTGCCGGCGCGCCGACCCGGTTCGGTCGGTCTGGTAACCGGATCGTCCCGCGAGTAACGTCCACGGGTAACTCCTCTCGGCTCACGAGCGGGCTCTTGTGGAGTCATCACGGCACCCGGTGGCCGCCGGGTGCCGTTCGCTGTGTGACACCTCTGTCACCGTCGCGTACAGACATTGTGCGGAACGAGACATGGTCAACTGAAGAGTTGCAAATAGCCACCTGGCGAACTGGCACCGGTCGGCGCGTGACTTGTACTGATTCGTGGCCATTTTCGAGCGTGAATGAATTTCGGGTGATCCGGTCACCCTGCGCGACCGGGTTAAGCCGAAGAGCAATCATGGCGTACCCGGTCGGGCGATCCGGCTGGCCGATCGGCGTCGTGTCCTAATTAGACGGCTTCATGGCGCTTCAGTGACACTGTGCGATCCATTTTGGACAATCAGTAATCAGAACTTTTCCCGTAATGGTGGATTGACCGCGTACATCGGACAGCTTGCACTTCCGGTCCGCCCAAGATCACGTTAAGTTGGTGTGGGCCTGCTCGGCAGTCCGTCACCCAACCTGGGTGGCGCCGGGTCGGCACCGCCGAATCGCGCTAGACCCACTGCCGCATCCAGCGGCGCGTGGCGAGTGAACCGGGGACCCAACCGGCGGCCATCCTCCCGGCCGCCATGGGGTGAATCCGCGCACGTTGCGGTAGGGCCACCTTCTTCCGGCCCGAACCCGTCAGCTAACTCGGTAGGCGGTAAGGAAGAAGGGTGCTTTGTGCCTGCAGTGCCACGGCTGCTGCGTGCCATGCTCTTAGGTGCGGTCGCTGTCGCGGTGGTGGCTCCGGCCGCCGCTGCCAACGCGGAACCTTCCGCAAGAGACCTTCAGCAGCAGATCGACCAGTCCAACATCGCATTCGAGAAGATCGTCGAGCAGTACAACGGGGTCAACGAAGAGCTGAAGGCCACCCAGGCCGCCGCCGACGATCTCAACGCGAAGATGGCGCCGCTGCAGTCGAACATGGACGCGGCCTACGCCAATGTCGGTCAGATCGCGGTACGCGCCTACAAGGGTGGTGGGGTGTCGCCGATGGCGGCCCTGCTGTCCGACGGCTCCACGATCGGGCTCATCGATGAGCTGACCGCCCTCGACCACCTCGCCCGCGCCGAGCAGTCCGACATCGACAACTACTCGCGGACCAAGGCGCAGTTCGACGACCAGAAGGCGAAATTCGACGCTCTCCTGGCCAAGCAGCACGCGGACCAGAAGAGTCTGGCCGATCAGAAGGCGAAGATCGAGAGTGATCTCGCCCGGCTGACCGACCTGCAACGGCGTGCGTCCCGAGCGACTCCGACAACCTCGTCCGGGTCATCGTCCACCCCGTCGAAGCCGTCCGGCCCGGTGCCCAACGTCAGCGGCGCGGCCGGAGTCGCGGTGCGCTTCGCGTACGGCGCCCTCGGCACTCCGTACGTGTACGCGGCGGCCGGCAGGGGCGGGTACGACTGCTCCGGGCTGACCATGGCCGCCTGGGCGGCCGCGGGGAAGCCGCTGCCACACAACGCCGCGATGCAGTGGAACGCGGTGGCGCACATCTCGCGCGGTGCGCTCGCACCCGGTGACCTGGTCTTCTACTACGGGCTCGGGCACGTGGCGATCTACGTCGGCAACAACCAGGTGATCCACGCTCCACATCCCGGCACGGTCGTGCAGCTCGCCAGCGTCGACATGGCGTCGCCGTACGGCTACGGCCGCGTGCGCTGACTCCCCCCATCAGCGCACTCACCATGATCGGCACAACTTCTGGGAACTTGTGGTCTTAGACCCCCACTGAGACCACACTTTCCGGCAAGTTGTGCCGATCATGGGTTGGCTGGGGTGAGCTACGTGAGCTGGGATCCGGCGCAGTACGAGCTGTTCGCGGCCGAGCGGGCCCGGCCGTTCCACGACCTCGTGGCGCAGATCCCGACCGGTACCCCGGAGCACGTCGTCGACCTCGGCTGCGGTCCGGGTACCGTCACCGCCACCCTGGCCGACCGGTGGCCCGGCGCCCACGTGTACGGCCTCGACTCCTCGCCAGACATGATCACCACGGCCGAGCGGCTCACCCGTCCCGGACGGCTCGAGTTCGGCCTCGGCGACATATCCGGGTGGCGCCCGGACCCGGGAACCGTCGATGTGATCGTCTCCAACGCCGCCCTCCAGTGGGTACCCGATCATCTGGCCCTGCTGCCGGCCTGGGCGGCGGCGCTGCGCCCGGGCGGTGCGCTCGCCGTGCAGGTGCCCGCCTCGGGCAGCCTCGCCGCGATGAACGCGATCCGCGCGGCCGCCTCCGCACCGCAGTGGGCCGACCGGCTCGCCGCGGCGGCCGGCTCCGTCGGTCCACGCAGCGCCAGCCCGGTACGCCCGCTCGACGAGTACCTCGACACGCTCGCCGGCGCCGGCCTGACGGTCAACGCCTGGGAGACGACGTACCTGCACGTATTGCCCGGCGAGGACCCGGTACTGGAGTGGTTCGCGGGCACAGGTCTCCGGCCGTACCTGAACGCGCTGGCCGCCGATCCGGACGCGCTGGCACGCTTCCGCACCGAGGTGGCCGAGCGGCTGCGGATCGAGTACCCCCGCCATGAGTACGGGACGGTGCTGCCCTTCCGGCGGCTGTTCGTGGTGGCGACCCGGGGCTGACCCGGCAGCGTGCTTCACTTGCCGCCATGACCCGACCGGATCTCAACCGCATCCACACCTGGCGGGCCCACCCCGGGGTACGCAGTGGAAGCCAGCTGTCCCCGGCGACCGGGCCGACATCGTCCGCAACGGCGTGGGCTCGTGGACGTTCGTGTTCGGCGCGCTGGTGTTCCTGGCGCTCTGGATGGGGTTCAACGGCCATCACGGCTTCGATCCGTTTCCGTTCATCCTGCTGAACCTGGTCCTGAGCTGCCTCGCGGCGAGCTGACCGCCAGCGGTTGTGAGCGGCCCGCCCCCCATAAACGTTGGTCGATATGGTCCCATCTGGGCCGGCCCAGATGGGACCATATCGACCAACGTTTATGGCCTGGGGACGCCGGGAGCCCGACACGGGCGAAGCCCGGGACCTGAGGATCCCGGGCTTCGCTTTCGATATTTGGTCTTACGCCGCCTGCATGCCCTCGGCCCGGGCCAGCTCCCGGAGCCGGCCGAGCGCCTGGATCTCCAGCTGGCGGATGCGCTCCCGCGACAGCGAGAACCGCGACGCCACCTCGGTCAGGGAGTGCTCCCGACCGTCTTCCAGGCCGTACCGGGCCCGCATGATCCCGGCGGACCGGTCGTCGAGGTGATTGAGCAGGCTCTCGATCCGCTGGCGCTCCAGCGCGGCCAGAACCACGTCCTCCGGCGACGGAGCGTCGGAGTCGGCGACCAGGTCGCCGAGGTTCGTGTCGCCGTCGTCGCCGACCGGGGTGTCGAGCGACACCGTGTCCTGCGACCAGCGCTTCAGCTCGTTGACCCGCTCGACCGGGACGCCGAGCGCCTTCGCCAGCTGCTCCGGCTCGGGGTCGTTGCCCAGCTCGCGGGTCAGCTGGCGGGCCACGCTACGCATCCGGTTGACGTCTTCGACCAGGTGCACCGGCAGCCGCACGGTGCGCTCCTGCTGGGCGATCGCCCGGCTGATCGCCTGACGGATCCACCACGTGGCGTACGTCGAGAACTTGTACCCACGGACGTAATCGAACTTCTCCACCGCGCGGACGAGGCCGGTGTTGCCCTCTTGGATCAGGTCGAGCATCGGCATCCCGGACCGGACGTACCGGCGGGCGATGGAGACCACCAGGCGGAGGTTCGCCCGGATGAACTGGTCCTTGGCGCGCTCCCCCTCGATGACCAGCTTCTCCAGCTCGGCCCGGGTCGCGCTCGGCCGCTCCCAGTCGTCCACGTCGAGCAGATGCTCGGCGTACAGCCCGGCCTCGACGGCCTTGGCGAGGATGACCTCCTGAGCGGCGTCGAGGAGCGGCGTCTTGGAGATCTCGTGCAGATATACGCCGACAAGGTCGCGCTCCTCGGCGACCTCGCCCGTCCGCATCGCGGTCATGTTCTCCACTTCGGGCCCTCCCCCGTCGTCTTAATCGCGTTCCCCGCACGGTCCGTTCTCAAACCGGACACCCCCCGGGTGCTGCCCCCTTCACAACAGGACACGTCGGCGATTGATTCCAGTTCACCGGCCCGAACCGGGTACCGACCGATGAGATGTGCACCACTTACCCAAACGCATCGGGAGCTGCACAGGTTCAGTTGGGTTGTAAAGAGTTCGTAATGACCGGGCGGCCCGGATGCCCCTGTTGCGAAGATCACCTGATCCGATCGGGGCGACACGTCTAGAGCAACGTCTCAACGCCTTGGAGAATTCCCCCGAGACAGCATCAAAACCGGCGGCCGAAGATCAAGATTTGCGCTGCTGCCCGTGCCATTTCCGGAGTAGCTCGGCTTCGTCCTCGGGACTCATTCCCGCGCCCCTGGGCTGCGCATTCTCGCCCCGTAGCCAGGACAGCGTATCCCGCGCCGAGGCTGCGACGTCACGGGTACGCAGGCCGGCCGCCAGGGAGGCGGAGACGTCCCGGCTGGCGAACCCGGCGTACTCGGGCAACGGCAGCCACAGCGGAAGCGACCGCTCTCCCATCCAGGGTTGTACCCCTTCGGCCAACAGATACGACTGTTCGACCCAGGTGAGCTCGACCGGACTACCGACACCCGTGGCGACGTGGATCAGGAAATGCTCGCGGCTGACCGGGACCCCGATGCCGTCGTAGATGCCGGCCAGACCGCCTGCCGCACCCGCCACGAGCCAGTCGGCGAGGTCCCGTACGTCCACGTACTGGACGAGATCGTCCGGGGCGCCGGGGGCGAGTACCTCGCCGCCCCGGGCCAGCCGGGACACCCAGTACCCGAAGCGGTTGGAGCGGTCCTCCGGCCCGATGATCAGGCCGGCTCGGCAGACGAAGGCCCGGTCGGCGCCGAACCCGTCCAGTACGGCCTGTTCGCAGGCGACCTTGCACGGGCCGTAGTTGGCCTGGTCGTTGCCGCGCGGGTCGTCGACCTCGGGCGGCGCCGGGGGCACCACCGGCGAATCCGCCACGGTCTGGCCGGGTGTGCCCGGGTCGGCATAGACCGAGCCGGTCGACACGTACACGGCCTGCCCGACCCGGGGCGCCAGCTCGGCGACCGCCCAGCGGACGTGGCTCGGCCGGCTGGACACGTCGACCAGCGCGTCGAACTCCTCCCCGCGCAGCGGGGCCAGGCCGTCCGGATCAGCCCGGTCGACGGGTACGAAGGTGACGCCGTCCGGGGGCTCGCCGGTCATCCCCCGGGCGGCACAGGTCACCTCGTGGCCGGCGGCGAGGGCGAGCCGGGCGACGGCGCGGCCGAGGAAGGCGGTGCCACCGAGTACGAGCAGGCGCATGGTGCTGATCCTGGCCGAGCCGGGTCACTGGTGCCACAGATATGCCAGCACCCGGTTGAGCACGTACAGCAGGAACAGCACCACGCCGAGCAGGACATGACCGGCGAACGCCAGGGCGGTGGCGGCCACCGCGAACCACGCGAGCTGGACGGCGAGCTTGGCCTGCGCCGGCAACGCGACGCTCGCCTTGTGGGCGGCGAACAGACCCCACAGCACGGCCGCCGCGATCGGCACGCCCAGGCCGGCGACCAGCTTGAGCACCAGACCATCGGGTACCACGAAGCCCCAGTAGCCGAACGCGGCCAGGCCGGCGAGCTCGAGCAGGAAGGCCAGCGCGAGATTGGCGTGCTTCACGAATCCCCGTTTCGTGTGGTCTCAGGCCCGGTGCGCGGGGCGCAGGCGGCGGCGGTCGCGCAGTCGCGTGTACCAGACAATGACGAGAACGAGCCCGGCGGCGAGTGCGCAGACCACGAACGTCATGGTCAGGATCCGGCCGGCGGAGCCGGCAGGCGGCTCGGCGGTGCCCGCCCCCGCGCCCGGCGCGCTGCCGATGGGGCTCGCCTGCGGGTCGTATGCGTAGACGCGCAGCCAGTCGACCTGGAACTCGGCGGGCAGTTGGGTGGCGGCGTCGGGCATGCCGGCCAGCTGGTCGCCGCTGCTCATCGCGAAGCCGATCCACTTCTCCCGGACCGACACGTGCGCGTCGGTCATCCGGGTGGTGCCGTCGATGAGTACCCGGAACAAGGACGGCGACCACTCGATCGTGTAGGTGTGGAAGTCGTCGCTGTACTGGCCGGCGGCCGTCACCTGGGAAGACCCGGAACCGTACTGGTTGGTCAGGTATGCCTTCTCGGCGCCGGGACGGGCCAGGACCTCGACCAGCGTGGCGTCCTTGTCGTGGCCGCTCTCCGTCGGCCATAGCGTGACGAACGAGTCGATACCGGCGCCGGCGGGGACCTTGGCGCGGAACTCGTACCGCCCGAACGTCTGAGCCACGGCCCGGCAGCCGATGCCCCCCGCTGTGAACGGGCGGCCGCCAGCATCGCGCCGGCGCATGGTCAGGTGCAGCAACCCGTCGGAGACGGCCACCTCGTCCGGGCGGAAATAGCTCGCCGCGGCCCCGCCCTGCGGCCCTTCGTACGACTCGCACTCGGCGGGCAGGTCGGTGCCGGAGAAGTCGGTCGCGAACAGCGGCCGCCAGCCGACCGGCTCGCGCACCGGCCGGGCCTGGGCCGGCTCGCGCACCGGCCGGGCCTGGGCCGGCTCGCGCACCGGCCGGGCCTGGGCCGGCTCGCGCACCGGCCGGGCCTGGGCCGGCTCGCGCACCGGCAGGGCCTGGGCCGGCTCGCGCACCGGCAGGGCCTGGGCCGGCTTGCCGGCCGCTTCGGCGGGCTTCGGGGCGGCCAGACCGACCCCCGCGGGCGCCGCCAGGCTACCCGCGATGACCACGGCCACCGCCGCTAACGCCCGCACGCTGCCTCCCCTTCGCGCCGCGGCTGGCCGGCCCGGCGTGCACGCTCGGTGCCGGAGCAGACGCCATGCAACCTACCCGATACGGTGCCCGCATGGCGGATCGAAGTGTGCTGGTCACCGGCGGCACGGGCGGCCTGGGTGGAGCGGTCGTGGACGCATTCCTGGCCGGCGGTTGGCGGGTCGTCGCGCCGGTACGCGGAGGGGCGCCGGTAGGCGGTGGGGCCGGCCTCGACGGTGCCGTGACCGTGTCCGGTGTGGACGCCAGCGACCCGGCCGGCGTGGCGCGGGCGGTCGAGGTCGCCACGGGCGACCCGGCGGCCCCGCTGCGCGCGGTGGTCAACCTGATCGGCGGGTACGCGGGTGGGGGCCGGGTGCACGAGATGCCGCTGGCGGACTTCGAGCGGCAGCTCACGGTGAACCTGCGGCCCACGTACCTGGTCACCCAGGCGGCGCTGCCGCACCTGGTCGCGGCCGGTAGCGGCGCGGTGGTGTGCGTGTCCAGCCGGGCCGCGGTGGCGCCGTTCGCCGGGGCGTCCGGGTACGTCACGGCCAAGGCGGCGGTGCTGGCGTTCGCGCAGGCGGTGGCCGTCGAGTACCGGCGGGACGGGGTGCGGTGCAACACCGTGCTGCCGAGCATCGTCGACACACCCGCGAACCGGGCCGCGCAGCCGGACGCCGATCACTCGCGGTGGGTACCGGCGGCCGAGATCGCCCAGGTGATCCACTTCCTCGCGAGCGACGCGTCGACCCCGACCAGTGGGGCGGCGATCCCGGTGTACGGGCGAGCCTGAGGTTTTCTCGGGGTTTCAATCCGAACGGGTCGCGGCGAGGGTGCCTGGGCCGCGAGGATGGCCGAAGTTCCGTGCCGAACCAAGGAGTGACCATGGCTGACTCCCGGACCCGCCGGCTGATGCGCGCCGTGCGGCTGCTGGCCGTGCCCGTACTCGCCGCCGCGGTGGTCGCGTTACTCCCCGTCGGGCCCACAAGATCGGCGCAGGCGGCACCGTGGACGCCGCTGTCGCCGGTGAGCCTGACGTTCCCCGACCCCGCCGGCGCCGACCACCACGGTTCGCCCGCCAAGGGCCATCTGATCGCGTTCAACGACTTCCACGGCAACATCGACCCGCCGCTGGGCAGCAGCGGCCTGGTCAACGGCAACCCGGCCGGCGGCGTCGAATACCTGGCGACGTACGTGAAGAACCTGCGGGCCACGGCGCAGCACGAGACCAGGGACGTGTACACCGTCGCGGCCGGCGACATCATCGGAGCCTCGCCGCTGGTCAGCGCCGCGTTCCACGATGAGCCGTCGATCGAGGAGATGAACTCGCTCGGCCTCCAGATCAGCTCGGTCGGCAACCACGAGTACGACGAGGGCGTCGACGAGCTCAAGCGCATGCAGTTCGGCGGCTGCCACCCGGTCGACGGCTGCCAGGACGGCGACGGGTTCGCCGGGGCCAGGTTCAAGTACCTGGCCGCCAACGTGATCGAGAACAAGACCGGCCTGCCGATGCTGCTGCCGCTGGACATCAAGATGGTGGGTGGCGTACCGGTCGCCTTCGTCGGCATGACGCTGGAGGGCACGCCGACGATCGTCAACCCGGCCGGCGTGCAGTCGGTGACGTTCAAGAACGAGGTCCAGACTGCCAACACGTACGCCGACCTGCTCAGCCGGTTCGCCGGCATCCACGCGATGGTGCTGCTCATCCACCAGGGCGGCAGCCAGCAGACCACGCCGCCGGCGATCCCCGATGTCTCCGGCTGCGACAACTTCGCCGGCGACATCACCGGCATCGTGGCCGGGCTGCGTCCCGAGTACGGGATCGTGGTCTCCGGGCACACGCACCGCTTCTACAGCTGCGCGCTGCCCAACGCATCGGGCACGAAGTCGATCGTCACCAGCGCCGGCTCGTTCGGCACGCTGGTCACCGACCTTTCGTTCGCGGTCGACAAGCGCACCCGCAGGTTCGTGTCGGCGAGCGCGCACAACGAGATCGTCTTCAACGGCGTCCGCAACCCTGACGGCAGCTGGCAGAAGGACGCGAACGGCAACTTCGTCCGCAACCCCGCGCTGGTCGACAAGCCGGCGAAGAAGATCGCTGACAAGTACCGGACGGCTGTCGCCCCGCTGGCGAACAAGGTCGTCGGCAGCATCACCGCAGACGTGTCCAACATCGGGAACGCGGCCGGCGAGAGCCAGCTCGGCGACGTGATCGCGGACGGGATGCTGAAGTACACCCAGTCGACGCAGGCACAGATCGCGTTCATGAACCCGGGTGGCATCCGTGCGCCGCTGAGCTTCTCGGCGTCGACCGGCGGCGAGGCGCCCGGGCAGGTCACCTACGGCGAGTGCTTCACGGTCCAGCCGTTCAACAACCTGGTCACCACGCTCACGTACACCGGTGCCCAGGTCAAGGAGGTGCTGGAGGAGCAGTTCGCCGGGTACGCCGGGCAGACGGTCGGCAAGTTCCTCCAGGTCTCGGCCGGGTTCACGTTCTCGTACGACACGACGAAGCCGCTGGGGCAGCGGATCGTGACCATGGCTCTGGGCGGCACACCGATCGACCCGGCCGCCTCGTACCGGGTGACGATGAACGACTTCCTCGCCAACGGCGGGGACGGGTTCGTCGGGCTGAAGGTCGGCACCAACCGGGCCACGGCTCCCGGGTTCGACGTGGACGCGCTCGTCGCGTACCTCGGAACCGGGCCGATCGCCCCCGGGCCGCAGAACCGCATCACCAAGATCGCCTGATCGCTGACCGTGAGGGCGTCCCGCGAGGGGCGCCCTCACCTCACGGGAAGGTTTGTCCGTGTGGCGGAACTAAACACTGAACCACTCGGTGGAGACAAGCTGTCCGGACCGGGGATTGCGAGGTTCGTTCGGCGCCGCTCAGGCTCGCCGCAGGGATGGATATCGAGGTGACCGGCGGGCCCATCGGGGCGCACGACCGTCGATTCGCACACCCTCCGTGGCCTCGCCTTAACACAGGGAAACGCCTGAATCAACGGTGCGGCGTACCGGTTCCCTCATACAGAACCACCCCGTATGCTCGCAACGCTTGCTTGTACGGAAACGGGGAGGGGTTTTCGTGGGGGCGGCCGTACCGGTGCGGGTACACGGCGTCGTGGCCCGACCAAGTGGCGCTCGTCTCTGCGGTTACTTCTTCAGTGGCGCCCGCCACATCGTCGCGGACCGGGAGTTCGCCCTGCAGGAACTCGACACCATGCCTCATGCGCCCCGACACGCGCCACGCTGTCGCGTGCATCGATATCCGCCCGCCGGTGATTCCAGCGGCTCCGGATTCGGGGCCTAGGTCCGGATCGTGATGCGCGCCTCCAAATCCCGACCGGGCGACCGCGCCCAGTCCGCTCCGAGTGCGGAGCGGCTGGCCCGGGCGTGGGCCCGTGCGATCAACGGCACCAGCTACGTGCCGATGAGCAAGAAGGAGTTACAGGCCTACCTCACCGGCCTCGCGAGCCAACTGATCACTGCGGTCACCGCCGACACGTTCGAGCCCGGCATCGGGTACGACGTCGGCGCCTCGCTGGTTAAAGCGCATTTCACCCAGCCGGCGTCACTGGACCGCACGGTGTGCGTGCTGACCGAGCATCTGGGTGACCGAGCCCTCGCACTCCAGGGCGCCCTCGCCGCCGGATACGCCCAGGCGCTGCGCGAACGTACCCTCGCCGAGCAGGAGGCGATCCGCGCCGCGGCGATGCTCGCGCGCACCGAGGCGGAGTCGGCGCGCTGGGCCAGCGAGGCCCGGTTCCGGGCGGTCTTCGCGGAGCCGTCGATCGGCATCGTGATCGCCGACATCGAGGGCCACATCCTCGACGTCAACGAGACGATCTGCGACATGCTCGGGTACACGCCGGAGGAGTTCCGCCAGCTCAGGCACAACGAGTTCGTCCACCCCGACGACGCCCCCGGCGTCTGGGACGCGCATCGCGAGCTGGTCCGCGGCGAGCGCGAGCACTTCCGGCTGGAGAAGCCGTACTACCGCAAGGACGGCAGGCGGTCTGGACCAACCTCATGGTCTCGCTGCTCCGCGACCCCGACGGTCGGCCCCAGTACATCGTCGCCATGATCGAAGACATCACCGAGCGGCACGTGTTGCAGACCCGGCTGCGCCACCAGGCCACCGCACGACCCGCTGACCGGGCTGCCCAACCGGACGCTCTTCTTCGAGCGCCTCGGCCAGATCATCGACGACGCCGACGACGACGCCCGGATCGGGGTCTGCTACCTCGACCTCGACGGGTTCAAGATGATCAACGACACGCTCGGTCACGACGTGGGCGACCGGCTGCTGCTCGCCGTCGCCGAGCGGCTGCACGCGCTGCGGTGTCCGGCCCGGGTCAGCTCGTCGCGCGGATCGGCGGGGACGAGTTCGTCGTCCTGGTCGAGCGCTCGCCCGGCACCGACGAGTTGGTCGAGCATCGCGGAGACGGCGCTCGCCGCCGTGCGCGAGCCGGTGCAACTCGACGGCCACGAGCTGACCGTGTCGGCGAGTGTCGGCGTCGTCGAGCGGCCCGCGCACGCCACCAGCGCCGCGGAGCTGATGAAGGCGGCCGACATCACGCTGTACTGGGCGAAACGCGGCGGCAAGCAACCGGTGGGCGACTGTTCGACGCCGAGCGCCACGCGCACGAGGTCGACCCAGTACGAGCTGTCGGCCAGCCTGCCGGCGGCGCTCGAACGCGGCGAGTTCTTCGTCGAGTACCAGCCGCTGGTGCGGCTCGCCGACGGACCGTGATGGGCGTCGAGGCGCTGGTCCGGTGGCGGCACCCGAGCTCGGCCTGCTCGGCCCCGACCGGTTCATCGAGCTCGCCGAGGAGACCGGGCTGATCGTGCCGCTCGGGCAGTGGGTGCTCGCCGAGGCGTGCCGGCAGGCGGCCGAGTGGCGGGCCGAGTACGCGCGGACCTCGACCTGGTCACCAGCGTCAACCTCGCGGCCCGGCAGGTGCGCGACCCGGCGATCGTCGAGGAGGTCGCGCGATCCTCGCGGAGACCGGTCTCGACCCGGGCAGCCTGCAACTGGAGCTGACCGAGAGCGCGGTCATGGGAACAGCCGGGCAGCCGCTGGAGACCGCTGCACGAGCTGGCCCGGCTCGGGGTACGCATCGCCATCGACGACTTCGGCACCGGGTACTCGAACCTGGCGTACCTGCGCAACCTGCCCGTACACAGCCTGAAGCTCGCCGGGTCATTCGTGGCCGGCCTGCGCCCGGACGACTCGCCGGACCCGATCGACACGAAGATCGTGGCGGCCCTGATCGACCTGGCCCACGCGCTGGACCTCACGGTCACCGCCGAAGGCGTCGAGACGCCACAGCAGGCGGCGCGACTGCGGGCACTCGGCTGCGACACGGCGCAGGGCTGGCACTACGCGACGCCGGGCACTCCCGAGCAGGTGATCGCGCTGCTCGACCACGAGCCGGCGCAGCCGACCACCAACGGTGACCGGCCACGGCTGCGCCTCAAGGACATCGCGGTGCCGACCCAGCCGGTGGCCGGCACCGGTCGCGGCTGACACATCTCAGGCGCCTGGACCGCCGGTCGGCGCGGGTCAAGGCGTCAGACGTCATCCCACCTGAACAGCCGGGTGGCCAGCAGCGTAACCACGATCGCGAAGCCGGCGAGGATGCCCAGCTCGGGAAGCACCGATCCAGGACCCTTTCCCCGTACCATCACGTCGAGCATCGCCTGGTTGAGGTGCCGCAACGGGAAGATCTCCGACAGCGTGCGCAGCCACTGCGGCGCGCTGTCGAGCGGGAAGAACGAGCCGGACAGGAACGCCATCGGCAGCACGACCAGGTTGACGATCGCCTGCGCCGACTCCTGAGTCTTCGCCCACGCGCCGGCGAGCAGGCCGATGGACAGGAATGCCAGCGTGCCGACCAGGATCACCGGGATCGACATCCACCAGTAGTCGGACAGCTTGAGCCCGAAGTACGGCAGGGTCGCGACGCCAATGAAGATCGCGGTCTGGGCCAGCGCGACACCCACACTGACGCCCACCCGGGCGCCGACGATCGACGCGGTGCTGACCGGCGACAGGCGCAGCCGCCGGAGGATGCGCTTCTGCCGCCAGGTCACCAGCGTCAGCGCGGCACCGAACGTGGCACCGGTCGCGATCGCCCAGCCGAGAAGCCCCGGGGTGATGAACTGGATGGTCTTCAGCGACTGGTCCTCGACCTGCTGGCTCTCCAGGCTCAGCTTCGGTGGCACGCCGGTCAGCGCCTGGTTGGCCTGCTGGACGATGGACGCCATCACCTGGCGTACCGTGCCGGCGCGGACCTGGTCGGCCGCGGAGTAATGCACATCGATCGTGTCGCCGTGCTGCTCCACCGCGGCGGCGTAGTCGCCCTTGCGCACCGACTCCAGCGCCTTGCCCTCGTCGGTCATCTTCGTGATGTCGAGGACCTTGCCGAGGTCGGCGCGGGCCTCGGCGGGCACCTGGTCGAGCACGCTGACCGAGCCCACCTCGACCACCTTCGCCTTGGCCACACCCTGGTTCTTGAACAGGCCGCCGAACAGGACCAGGAACATCAGCGGGAACACGATCGTGAAGAACAGCGCCGCGCGGTCCCGGGCGAACCCGAGGAGCATCGCCCGGGACAGGCTGATGAAACCTCTCATGCCCGGTACTCCCGTCCGGTGAGGTTGAGGAAGACGTCTTCGAGGGTGGCGCTGCGCACGGACAGGCCGCGCAGCGCGTTGCGCTCGGCGAGTGTGGCGAGGATCGGCGCAGGGGTACGGGTGACGATGGTCAGCGACACACCGTCATCGTCGACATCGGCTCCGTCGGACAGGGCTCGCGCGTCATCGATCTCAACCGCGCCGCTCTCGATGGAGATCCGGGTCGGCGCGTCGAGGCCGCGGACCAGTTCCGCGGGCGGACCAAGTTCCAGGATCTTGCCATGGTCCATGATCGCGACCCGGTCGCAGAGCGTCTCCGCCTCGTCCATGTAGTGCGTGGTCAACATGATCGTGCGGCCCTGTACGTTGATCGCCCGTAGCAGGTCCCACAGGTTGCGGCGGGCCTGCGGGTCGAGCGCGGCGGTCGGCTCGTCCAGGAACACCAGCTCCGGATCGTGGACGAGCGCGCAGGCGATCGACAGCCGCTGCATCTGCCCGCCGGAGAGCTTTTCGGTGCGGGTGTCCGCCTTGTCGGTGAGGCCGACCGTCTCCAGCATCTCGTCCGCTTTGGCCGGCCCTATCCCGTACAGGGACGCGAACGTGCGGATCTGCTCGCGCGTGGTCAGCCGCTCGAAGAACGACGACGCCTGCAACTGGACCCCGATCCGCGGCAGCAGCGCGGGATTGCGGGGCCAGGGCGAGGTGTCGAACATCCGTACCTCGCCGGAATCCGCCTCGCGTAAGCCTTCGATGATTTCCAGGGTGGTGGTCTTCCCTGCGCCGTTGGGCCCCAGGATGCCGAAGAACTCCCCCGACTCGACCGCGAACGAGACGCCATCGACGGCTTTGACGTCTCCGTACGCTTTGCGTAGTTCCTTGACCTCGATGGTCGATGACATGACTGGCAGGGTAGTTGCCCGAGGCACGATACGGTTGCCAGTTATGGGCCGCTTACTGATCACAGGATTCGAACCTTTTGGTGGCCACGAGATGAACGCCTCCTGGGAGGCGGTCAGGTTGCTGGCGGACGAGTACGACACGCGGCTGCTGCCGTGCGTCTTCGGCGCCGCCACGGATGCGCTGTGGGAAGCCGTCGACCAGGTTCAGCCGGATGTCGTGCTGTGTACCGGCCTCGCCGACGACCGCACCGAGATCTCGATCGAACGGGTCGCCATCAACGTGGACGACGCGCGGATTCCGGACAACGCGGGAGCGCAGCCGGTCGACCGCCCGATCGTCGCGGACGGGCCGGCCGCCTACTTCGCCACGATCCCGGTGAAGGCGTGCGTCGCCGGGGTGGAGGCGGCCGGGGTACCGGTGGAATTGTCGAACTCGGCCGGGACGTTCGTCTGCAATCACGTCCTGTACAACCTGCTCCACGGCGCGGCGACCCGGCGACCGGGGCTGCGCGGCGGCTTCGTGCACGTACCCGATCTGTCGGTCCTCCCGGCGGTGACGGTGGCCGGGGCGCTGCGGTCGGTCGCGGCAGCGGTGCTGGAAGCATGAACAACGGCCCGACCCCTTACTGAGGGGGCCGGGCCGCAGCGTGCTGTGGTGCAGGTCAGTGGCTCGCGTACGGGTTCTGGTCGTTGTCGCCGTAGTGCACGGTGTCGAACTGCCCGTCGTAGTTCTGGTCCGCCACCACGTTCCACTGGCCGTCCTCGTCGCTGTCCTTGGCGATGAGGTCGAACTGCTTGTCGTAGTTGCGGTCTTCCAGAACCGTGTCGGCGTGGCCGTTGTAGTTGTTGTCCAGCACAACGTGGTCGAAGAACCCGTCCTCGTTCTGGTCGACGCCGGCCAGGTCGACGCGGTGGTCGCCGTTGCGGTCGGCGACCTCGTGGTCCTGCCAACCGTTGTGGTTGGTGTCGGACATGTGGGTCTCGAACCGGCCGTCGTAGTTGTGGTCGTACTCGGACGAGTCGATCAGGCCGTCGCGGTTGTAGTCGTGGCCGATGAAGTCGGGGCGACCGTCGTGGTTCATGTCGGCGAGGACATCGACGCTGCCGTCCGGGTTCTCCTGGATCGTGTGGGCGTCCCAGTGGCCGTCGCCGTCGACGTCGACGTGGGTGTCGTAACCTTCGCTCATCTCAGGCTCCTCGATGTCCTTCGCTCTGTCGTGCTCTGTTGTCGACTACGTTATGGCTGGCCGGCGGGCCGCTGCTCCCGAAAACGTGCCACTCAGCGCGGGTCGACGGTGGTCCGGTCCATCCAGCCGTCGCCGTTCGTGTCGGTCATGTGCGTCTCGAAGACGCCGTCATGGTTCTTGTCGTAGTCGGCGCTGTCCATGATCCCGTCGGCGTTGTAGTCGTGACCCACGAAATCGGGGCGTCCGTCGTGGTCCATGTCCGCGACGACGTCCATGCCGCCGTCGTTTCGCACCCGCACCGTGTACTGGTCCCAGCGCCCGTCCCCGTCGACATCGACGTGCGGGTGGTAGTCGGGTGGCGGTGCCTGTTCGCCGCCCGGCACCTCGTCGATGTGGCCGAGGGGGCCGCCGGTGTTGACGTCGTCGACCACGACACCGTCGGCGTTTCCGTGCCCGCCCACCATCGAGTTGAGCGGGTCGTTGATGTTGAGTGGGGTGCCGCCCGCTGGGCTCAGTCCGCTGGAGCCACCGGCGGGCCCGGCCGCGCCGAGGTGGGCGTGCGCGCCACCAGCCGAGCCGACGCCGTGGCCGATGCCCGAGTCGTGCATCAGGCTGCCGAACAGGCCGAACAGGCTGGCCTTGCTGATCCGCTCCTCGACCCGGCCCTGGCCGCCGGCATCGGTGCTGACCTGCGCGTACAGCAGCTCCAGCTCGTCCGGGGAGAGTTGGTACCCGCGCAGCGCCGAGGCCGGGTCGGCCGCGAGCACGCCCTTGAATCCCGGATCGGTCAGCAGCCGCTCAAGCACGGTATCGAAGTCGCTCATCGTTGATCCCCCTAGGTGCGCTCAAGATCCCCGCAGATGTAACCCATTTGCTGCTATCCGCGGCCCCGGATGCCGCAGATGGGTTACATCTGTGCGGATCTTGGATGGTCATTAGTCGAGTTCCGGCATCGGAACGGGCTGCGGGCGGGGGCGGCAGGTGCCGCATTGGACGGCGTCTTCCACTACGAGGCCCTCGGCCCTGCCCCGGGACTGCGAGCGGTGCACCTCCAGCAGGTACGGGCCGAACTTGGCGTGGTCCTCGCACAGGCCACGGCCGCAGAACCGGCACGACCCGCGCGCCGCCTTCGGGCAGAACCAACAAAGCACGAACGGAACTCCTAACCTCTCGACGACGGCGGGGGCGGCGGGCAGGCAAGCACTCTCACAGGCGTGCCAGAGATCGACGCCGATTTGCCGTTGGCGTCCGTCGCGGTGACCGTGATGTTGAGCGTGCCGCCCTTGTTGTCGCCGGGGAATGGAACCGGACCAACCGTGCCGTAGAAGTGGCCGTCCCAGTTCATCGGGTTGCTGCCCGTGGCGAAGCCGCCCCAGGTCACGGTCACCTTGATCGCGCGTTGCGGCGTCGTGTCGTCGGTGACATCTACGACCGGGAAGACGTTCAAAGCACCACCGTTGCAGGCCTGACCCTTGATTGACTGGTCGATGGCGCCGCCGGGATCCCTCACCCAGGTGATGACCGGCGGATTGTTCGGCGGTGGCGGGGGCGAGCCCGGACTGCTGCTCGACGGCGGAGGCGGGGGTGGCGGTCCGGCTGTCCGGGTCGGGCCGGTGGTGGGACCCCGGGTCGCTCCCGGCGTGGTCGGGCCGGCGGTGGGCGACGGGCCTTCCGGCGACGGCGTGGGGGTCAGCGAGGGCAACCCTTCCGGCGTCGGCGAGTAGGACGGAACCTCCGACGGGATCCGTGGCGGGCTGCTCGATCCGCCCGGACGGCGCAGGGCTGTTCCGTCGCCGCAGGTGAACGGGTTGCCACTGGGGGCCACCGACTGACCATCCCGGGTGACTGTCCCGGCGATCGCGTCGACCCCGCCACCCGCGACGATGAACTCCGCCACGCCGTCGTTCGCCGCGTTCGAGCCACCGGACCCGACCGTGAGCCGCAGCGGGTGGAACGCCTTCGAGGTACTGGCGGTGTCGGCGAGCAGGCGCCCGGACGTGAGCGTCAGCGCACCGTTCGGCTGGATCACCCGGCGACCCTCGTCGCTCACCAGGTGACCGATCGACGCGGCGCTCTGCGCGCACAGCAGCGACTCGGCGCCACCCCGGAACGTGAGCCGGGCGGTGGACCTCGTCGGCACGGTGACGTCGTCGGCTTCGCGTACGTACACCCGGTCGCCGGGGCGCAGGACGACCGGCTTACCCGAGACGGTGGCGTTGACCTGGCCACGGTCCACCTGTAGCAGCGCCCGGTCGCTGGGCATCTCGGCCCACGCCGGGCCGGGGATCAGGTTGGCGCCGGAGATGAGCAGCGCGAACAGCAGCAGGAGAAGCAGCAGCCACCACAGCTTGCGTTCGAACCGCCGGTCGACCGAGTCGTCCGCGTCGGCGGGTGGTGGGCCCGGCGGGGCGGCGAGCGGCGGGTACGCGGTCACCGGGTGGGCGCCGAAGCCGGGTGCGGCACCACCACCGGCGCCGGGCGACAGCGGAGTGCGGCTCGGGATCAGCGTGCGGCCGTCGAGGGCGGGCACGGTCCACACCCGGGCCGCGGTACGGGCTGAGCCGACCTCGCCGGCGAATCCTGGACCGATCAGCGCGCCGCGCCGCAGGTCGACGCCGTCGCGCCGGCGGATCGCCCCAGCGGCGACGATGACGGCCACCCCGGCGTTCGTGATGGTCAACGGCGCGCCCGGCGGCAGCGCGTACGGCCTGGCCCGGGACGCGAGCCCGAGCCGGTCGTCGGCGGACAGCGCGGCGAGTTGCCGGGACTCGGCGAGGAGGGCGTCCAATTCGGCCCGCTCGGCGGGTGGCGGACCGGGCAGCGGCCCGACCGCGGCGGCGACGGCCGACGACGGCACGGCCAGCAGCGTGGTGCCGGCGGTGTGCCAGGCGAGCGCGGCCGGCGCTCCGGACAGCGCGGCGGCGAGCCCGACCAGACCACCGGGCCCGACGCGTTCCCGGACCGTGCCGCCCGGGTCCCCGGGACGGCGGGCCTCCAGCGCACCGTCCACGACCACGTACACGTCGTGCTGGGCCGCCCCGGCGTAGACGAGTTGCGAGCCGGTCCGTGGATGTACCCACCGGGACCGCTCGACCAGCGTCGCCAGCCGGTCAGGCGGCAGGCCGCCGAGCGGCGAGCCCTGGAGCGCGAGGAGCCGGCGCGGCGCGTCCGAGACGAGCCGGCGTTCGGTGAGGCGGGCACGCAGCAACCGCCAGCGCCGGCCGAGCCAGCCGAACGCCACGTACACCAGCGGTGCGGCCAGGCCGACCACCACGGCGGCGAGCAGCAGGCGCGCCGGCCAGCCGGACCGCCACAACCCGGTGGCGAGGCCGCGGACCCGGTCGATGTAGATCCGGTACGCCAGGTTGGCCGCGATCACCAGCCAGACCACGGCGAGCATCCCGTACAGCGCGACCAGCCGGCCTTCCCGGTCGAGTTGGCCGAACCGGGGCGGCTGGCGGCGCAGCCGGGCGATCACCCAGGCCATCCCGCGCGCCCGCAGGTTCGGCAGCTCCAGCCAGTCCATCAGCAGGTAGTAGCCGTCGAGCGCGAGGAACGGGTTGAGGTTGAACAGCGCGTTCAGGTACCAGGCGAACGACAGCTTGAACGTCAACGGCGCCAGCGGCGGGTATGCGAGCCCGACCACCTGCGCGACGCCGGCCAGGATCAGACCCGTGGCCGGGCCGGCGGCGGTGGTCCGCAGCCGGGCCCGGCGGCCGGCCATCCACACGTCCGTCGTGTCGACGAAGACGGACGGAATGCCGAAATAGATCAGGAATCCGGCCACCGGCACACGCCGGCCGGCGTGCTTGGCGGCGAGGGCGTGGCCCAGCTCGTGGCACGCGAGCGCCAGCACGTTGAGCGCCAGCAGGGCGACCGCGCCCAGCGCGTACGAATCCTTGATCATGAATGTCGACTGATCGCCCCGGGACCAGTTCCAACCGAACAGACCGATCCCGGCGACCGCGATCAGGCCGCACAGCACGGCGACCGGTCGGGTGAAGAACAGCCGGCCGCCGGCGCGGTAGAGGAAGCCGACCAGCGGGTCGATGCTCGCCAGGACGACGCGGCGCCCGCGGACCGCGGCGAGGATGCCGCGGCCCAGCCTGATCGGCCAGGGCTTCCGGTGGGTACGCGAGAGCGGGCGGAACGCGTCGACCGGCAGCTCTTCGAGCATCCGGTTGCCGGCGAGGTCGGCGACGACCCTGGTCACCTGGTCCGGCGCGAGCCGGCCGCTGATCCGGGCGAACTCGGCGACCAGCCGGGCGACCGTCCGGGAGCCGTCCATGAGCTGGGCGAGCGCCCACTCGTCGGGTGTGAGCCGCAGGTACCGGGCGCCACCGCCGTCGGGTGAGCGCAGCATCACGTACCGCACGCCGCGCGCGCTGACCAGCTCCGATTCCTCGATGGCCGCCCGCAGGACCGGCTTGGCCCGGGTCGGGTTGAGCCGCTCCGCGACAGCACTCCAGAGCCCCGGATCGGCGGGGCCGACCGGCTGGCCGGGTGCCCGTCCGGCGAGGGCCTCCCACACGCTCACCCGGCTGTCGATGACCGTCACGCTGATCTCCTCGCCATGGATCTGGCCGCAGAGTAGGCGGTCAAGGCCCAGGTACGCGAGCCTTCGTAAGGTTAAAGACACCCAACCCCACGGGCCGAAACCGTGCGAGGTAGGCCAAACTGTCGGGGTGAATTCTCGGTACATCGCCGCTATCGACCAGGGCACGACGTCGACGCGCTGCATCGTCTTCGACGCTGATGCCGCCATCGTCTCGCTCGACCAGCGGGAGCACCGCCAGATCTTCCCGAGACCCGGCTGGGTGGAGCACGACGCGGCCGAGATCTGGCACAACGCCGAAGCGGTGGTCCGCGGTGCGCTCGACCGGGCCGGGTTGAGCCGGGCAGACGTCGCGGCGGTGGGCATTACCAACCAGCGCGAGACAACTCTCCTGTGGGACACCGAAACCGGCGAACCGGTGCACAACGCGATCGTGTGGCAGGACACCCGTACCGACCGGCTCATCGCGGAACTGGGCAACGGCGACACGAACCGGTTCCGGGACCGGTGCGGGTTGCCGCTCGCCACGTACTTCTCGGCGCCCAAGATCCGCTGGCTGCTCGACAGCGTGCCGGGCCTGCGCGAGCGCGCGGAGAAGGGTGAGGTGCGCTTCGGCACCATGGACACCTGGCTGATCACGAAGCTGACCGGCCGGCACGCCACCGACGTCACGAACGCCAGCCGCACCATGCTGATGAACCTGTCGACGCTGGACTGGGACGACGAGTTGCTGGCCGCGTTCGACATCCCGCGCGCGATGCTGCCGGAGATCCTGCCGTCGTCCTATGTGTACGGTGAGGCCGGCGGGTTCCTCGGCGGCGTACCGGTCGCCGGGGCGCTGGGCGACCAGCAGGCGGCCCTGTTCGGGCAGACGTGCTTCCACACCGGCGAGGCCAAGTGCACGTACGGGACCGGTTCGTTCCTGCTGCTGCACACCGGCGATCGCCCGGTCCCGTCGGAGCGTGGCCTGGTCACCACGGTGGCGTACCAGATCGGGGACGCCGCTCCCGCGTACGCCCTGGAAGGGTCGATCGCGGTGACCGGCGCCCTGGTGCAGTGGCTGCGCGACAACCTGGGCCTCATCTCGACCGCGGCCGAGGTCAACGACCTGGCGGCGACCGTCGAGGACAACGGCGGGTGCTACATCGTGCCGGCGTTCTCCGGCCTGTTCGCGCCGTACTGGCGGTCCGACGCGCGGGGCGTGATCGCCGGGCTGACCGGCTACGTGACCAAAGGGCACCTGGCCCGCGCGGCGCTGGAGGCGACCGCCTGGCAGGTCAAGGACGTGGTCGACGCGATGGCCGTGGAGTCCGGGGTCGACCTGACGGCGTTGAAGGTCGACGGCGGGATGACCGCGAGTGAGCTGCTGATGCAGTTCCAGGCCGACGTGCTGGACGTGCCGGTGGTCCGCCCCACGATCGCGGAGACCACCTGCCTCGGCGCGGCGTACGCGGCGGGCCTGGCGGTCGGGTTCTGGCCGGACATCGAAGCACTACGGGAGAACTGGCGGGTCGACCGGGAGTGGCGGCCGGCCATGGCCGAGGGCGACCGGGAGACCGGGTACCGGTTCTGGCGCAAGGCCGTCGACCGCACGATGTCCTGGACGGACTAGGCCGCAAGACCCTGACGGGCGAGGTGGCCCACGGCGGCCACCTCGCCCGTCCTTTTGAGGGGAGGGAGGAGGTTCGTATATCCGTCAGGACGAGTCACCGAGCGTCGCGGTGATCTGCTGCTCGGCCCCGTTGCGACGGATGGTCATCTGAAGTTGGTCACCGGCCTTGCCGGCCTTGACGGCGGCGACGAGCGCCTTCGAGTCGGGAATGTCCTGCGAGCCGATCTTGAGGACGACGTCGCCCTTCTGCAACCCGGCCTTGTCGGCCGGCCCACCGGCTACGACGTCCGCGATCAGGGCGCCGCCACCTTCTCCGTCGGCCACCTGCACACCGAGGTACGGGTGGCTGACCTTGCCGCCCTTGAGAAGCTGGTCGGCGGTCGACTTGGCCACGTTGCTGGAGATCGCGAAGCCGACCCCGATGTTGCCGTTGGAGCCCTGGCCACCGGTGGCGATCGCGGTGTTGATGCCGATCACCTCGCCGGCCAGGTTGACCAGCGCCCCGCCCGAGTTACCCGGGTTGATGGCGGCGTCGGTCTGGATCGCGTCGCCGACCGACTTCTGGGCGCCGCCCTGCTCATTGCCCTCGTCGATGGTGCGGTGCAGCGCGCTGACGATGCCGGCCGTCACCGAGCCCTGGAGACCGAGCGGGCTGCCGAGCGCGAGGACGGTGTCGCCGACCTGTACGTCGTCGCTGTTGCCGAACTTCGCCACGGTCAGCCCGGACACATCCTGTGCCTTGATCACCGCGAGGTCGCCGGCCGGGTCGGTGCCGACGATGGTGGCCTTGACCCTCTTGCCGTTGTTGAAGGTGACGTTGACGGTGTTGCCTTGCGCGCCTTCCAGCACGTGGTTGTTGGTCAGGATGTTGCCGTCCGCGGAGATCACCACGCCGGAGCCCTCGCCCTCCTTGGTGGTGATGTCGACGACGGCGGGCTGGACGGCGGCTGCCACGCTCGCCACCGACCCACGGTCGACGACCGGCGCGGCCTTGCGGGTGACCGTGGTGACCGGCTGGCTGTTGTCGTACTGGTGCACGACCAGCCCGCCGATCCCGCCCGAGAAGAGCGCGAGGGCCAGCGCGCAGACGCCGATCACGATGCCGCGACCGAGCCGGCCGGTCGAGGCGGGTCGAGGGTCGGTCGAATGGCTGCCTGGGCCGCCGGGGGGCTGCTGCCACGCCGGGGCGCCCGAGTACGGCGCGTTCGGCGGAGTGGGTCCGCCGGGCTGGTAGTAGCCGTACCCTCCGGCGGAGTAGCCCCCGCCGGCCTGGTAGGACCCGGTCGGGTACGACGCGGTCGGCGACTCACCGGTGCGGGCGCCCGTGAAGGGGCTCGACTCGGTGGCCGGCTCCTTCGGCTCCTCGTGCTGATGACGCGGCAACGGCTCGGCCGCGTGGTCGCCCGGTCGTTCCCAACTCGAATCCTGATCGGTCATGCCTCCACAATGCCGGCCGAGGCTTCGCTGGAACTGGGATCAGCCTGAGAGGTTTCTGGGAGCGTCGGATCGTCGTCCGTCTCAGGGATATGTTCCAGTAGCGGCAGCCGTACCCTAAATGTCGCACCATGACCGGGTGCACTGTCCACGTCCACGGTGCCTCCATGGGCGCTCACCAGGGCGGCGACGATCGCGAGCCCGAGGCCGGCGCCGCTGTGCCGGGCCGCCAGCGCCTGGCCGTCGCGGCTCGCGGCCTGCCTGGTCCGGGCCTTGTCCACCCGGTAGAACCGCTGGAACACCCGCTCCGCCTGGTCGGGGTGGATGCCGGGGCCGGTGTCGATGACCTCCAGGACCGCCGTTCTGTCCTCGACCGACAGCCGCACGGTGACCGGCGTGCCGGCCGGGGTGTGGGTGATCGCGTTGGTCACCAGGTTGCTGATCACCTGGCGCAGCCGCGGCTCGTCGCCGAGGACGAGAACGGGCTTGCCGTTGCCGGCGAGGTCGAGCGCGATCGGCCGGTCGGGGTCGACCGCGCGGGCCGCCGACACCGCGTCGCCCACGAGCACCCGCAGCTCCACCGGCGCGAGTACCAGTGGCCGCTCCTGGTCGAGCCGGGCGAGCAGCAGCAGGTCCTCGACCAGCAGACCCATCCGGGCCGCCTCGTCCTCGATCCGGCGCAGCAGGTTACCGGTGCGGGCCGGCTCGACCGCGCCCTGCCGGTACAGCTCGGCGAAGCCCCGGATCGTGGTGAGCGGCGTACGCAGCTCGTGCGAGGCGTCGGCGATGAACTGGCGCATCCGTTCCTCGGAGCGGCGGGCCCGGGCCTCGGACTGCTGGGCGGCGGTCGCGGCTTCCCGGGCCGCTGCCTCGGCATCCCGCGCGGCCTGCTCGGACGCCGCCCGGGCGACGAACGCGCCCTCGATCTGCGCGAGCATCGCGTTCAGTACCCGCGACAGCCGGCCGACCTCGGTACGCGGGTCGGACTCGGGCACGCGTTCGCCGAGCTGGCCGGCCGCGATCTGGCCGGCGGTGCGCTCGATCTCGACGAGCGGCCGCAGGCTCGCCCGTACCAGCGCGACGCCGAGCGCGGCGAGCACCACCAGTACCGAGCCGCCGACGATCAGCTCGATCAGGATCACCTGGCTGACCGCGCTCTCCGCCGCGGCGAGTCGCTGCCCGACGACCAGGTACGCGCCATTCGCCCGTACCGTGATCAACAGCCGCCAGTGCATGGAGCCGTTGATCGCGGACGCGGTGTACGGGAGGCCGAGGTGCCGTTTGATGTCCTGCGGCGTACTCGGCAGTTTGGGCAGGTCGTCGTCGGTCAGCCGGGCACTGACGAACGGCGGCGGCCCCACGCCGTACTCGTTCTGCTCGCGAACCAAGTAGTCACTGGGCAGCGGGATGTTGACGGTGGTCCGCCGCGGCACCGGCGCGTTGTACGCCTGCGTGAAGTCGCTCAGCTCCCGGTCGGTGCGCTTGATCAGGTACGAGTGCAGCGAGAACGCGGTGGCGGACGCGGTGATCAGCAGCGCCGCGAGGACGAGAGCCACGGCGGCGGCGACAAGCTTGACCCGGAGGGGGGTCCGGTCCAGGAACGACTTCACATGTTTCAGGTTGGCAGACGCAGCACGTAACCGACGCCGCGCAGGGTGTGGATCAGCCGCGGCTCGGCAATGTCGACCTTACGTCGCAGATAGGAAATGTACGACTCCACAATGCTGTCGTCGCCGCGAAAGTCGTAGTTCCAGACGTGGTCGAGGATCTGCGCCTTGGAGAGCACCCGTCCGGCGTTGAGCATCAGGTACCGCAGAAGTTTGAACTCGGTCGGCGAGAGCGACACGGTCGCACCGGCCCGGCGCACCTCGTGGGTCTCCTCGTCCAGCTCCAGATCCGCGAACGCGATCTTGCTGGACTCCTGGTCACCGCCGGTCCGCCGGAGCACAGCCCGGATCCGGGCGGTCAGCTCCTCCAGGCTGAACGGCTTGGTCACGTAGTCGTCGCCGCCGAGGGTCAGGCCGCGGATCTTGTCTTCGGTCGCGTCCCGCGCGGTCAGAAAGACCACCGGGGTGCGGCTGCCGCCGGCGCGCAGCTTGCGAACCACCTCGAAGCCGTCGAGATCCGGCAGCATCACGTCGAGCACGATCAGGTCGGGTCGGTGGTCACCGGCCGCGGTCACGGCTTCCGCGCCGCTGCTCGCCGATGTGACGGCGAAACCGGCGAAGCGCAGGCTGGCCGAGAGCAGCTCCAGGATGTTTGGATCATCCTCGACCACGAGCAGTCTCGCTTCAGCCTGCGCTCCGCCCGACAGCGATGCACCCCCGGATTGTGCAGCGCCGCCGCGTACCCCCATGGCCATATCCTGGTTCCCCTCACTGGGGTAGCGCTGAGGTTTGCCTGGGAGTTTCCTGAGAAGGCGGATTTCGTCAACGTTCCAGCCACAACTTCCCGGAAGTCGTGGCCTCAGAACGCCTTTGAGGGCCCGACTTCCCGGAAGTTGTGCCGCTCTCCGGCTACCGCAGTAGGCGGCGGATCTGGTCGAGCGCGGTGTCGACGACGACCACCGCGGTCCGCATGACCTCCGGGCTGACCCGGTTGCCGCGCACCAGCCGGCGTACCTCGGTCAGCAGCTGGGCCGCGTGGTGTTCCAGGTCGGCGGCCGGCCCCGAGTCCGGCGGTGCCGTCTGTGGCGACGTCGGCGGCGGTGCCGTCCACGCCTGCGTCGCCGGGCGCCAGTTTCCCGACCGGGCCTCCCGGCTGGCCTGGCGAAGCTCGCGCTTGATGTCCCGCACCGAGCCGCGTACGCCCTGCTCCACCTCGGTCGCGAGGGTCGACAGGTCGGCCACCGACTCGTGGATCTCGCGTTCGAGGCTGGCCAGCTCGGCCGCCCGGGCGGCCAGCTCGGACCGGCCGGCGTCGGTTATCTCGTACACCTTCCGGCCGCCGGCGGCGGTGTGCGTGACGAGGCCGTCGACCTCCATCCGGGCCAGCCGCGGGTAGATCGTGCCGGCGGACGGCGCGTACAGCCCGAGGAACCGGTTCTCCAGCAGGCGGATCAGCTCGTACCCATGCTTGGGCCCCTCAGCCAGCAGCTTCAGCAGGTACAACCGCAGCCGGCCGTGACTGAACACCGCGCTCATGGCGACTCCTCCACCGGCTCGTCGTAGTCGACCGGTCTGCGGAGCAACGAGATGTTCCCGGACACGGCATTGATGAACAGCTTGCCGGTGGCCGCCCCGAGCGGTCCACGCACGGTGTGCGTGGCGCCCCACTGACCGGTCGCCTGGAGCTCCGCGAACGCGGTGGTCACCCGGCCGCTGATCGCGTGCAGGTGGACGTCGAGGTCGCTGTCTTCGCGTACCCGCGCGGTGATCTCACCGGACGTGGTCTCCAGCCGGATCTCGGAGTCGTGCGGGTTGTCAAGATCGCACGTGATGGCACCGGAGATGGCCCGCGCGTACACCCGGTGCGCGGTCGTGTCGGCGAGCGTGATCTCACCCGAGATCGTCTCGATCGTGAGGTCGCCGTCGATACCCAGCGCCTCGATCGGCCCGGACACCGCCTTGGCGATGGTGTGGCCGCCGAGACCGAGCAGGGTGATCCGGCCGCTGGTGACGTCGACCCGGGCACCGCCGGCGAGGCCGCTCGCGACCACCGAGCCGGAAACCATGTGCAGGTCACCGCCGACGTCCCGGGGCACCGCGATCGAGACGTCCGCCCGGTACCGCCGGGCGAGGTGACCCAGCCACCATATGAACCTGGGCCACTTGTGGGACTCGTCGTGACGCACGTGAAGTACGCCGTTCTCATGCCGTACGAGCAGCCGTTTGCGACCCATCGCGGTGACCTCGACGCGCGCCGGGCCGTCGGCGGCCACCACGTTGAGGCGCCCGGAGACCAGATTGACGTCGAGACCGGTCACGTCGCCGTCGATGGTCAGCCGCTCGGGCTGCTCGATTACCCAGCTTGACATCGCACTCCCTCGGTACGGCCGGCCGCCACAGCGTACCGACATGTCGCGTTGCATCTTGACGAGATGCAGTCGCGATGTATCGTAACCCCAGACGCGATACATCGCGATACCTGGAGGCGGAGATGGGATCGTTGATCTTGCCAGGGCTGATGGTCCTGGTGGCGGGCCTAGCCGGCCCCTCGATCGCACCGCGGTTACTGGTGCCGGCGCTCGGCCTGGTCGTCGGCGCACGTGCGTGGTGGCCCCCAGCACCGTCACCGGCACCGGACCGGGAGGGTGCGGGCGCGCCAACCCCCAAGATCCGCCGCAACCTGGGCGATGTTGCTGCATCCGCGCGCTAGGAAACCGCAACGTCGCCCAAGTTGCGGGGATCATGGTCGAGGCACGCCACCCCGCAACCGTCATGATCCGCGCAGATGTAACCCATTTGCTGCTATCTACGCGCGACGATGCCGCAGATGGGTTACATCTGCGCGGATCTTGGGGGTGGGGGCGGGCGCGGTGGGGTGGGGCGCGGGCGCGAAGGGGTGAGCGGGCGGGGCTGGGGCGGGATTAGTCAGCATGGAACGGCCGGCTCCACGTTCCGCTCTCGGTTGATCTCGTGGGTTGTCCCACGATGGGCGGGACAGAGCCACATGCGGAGGGAGGCCGGCCGTTCATGTTTAGTGTTTCGCAACTTCGCGGGCCGATCCATCTGGGGATGGACGTGGCCAAGGACGCGATCGCGGTGGGGGTCCTGGGCTGGGGTGAGGAAATCCCGGTCGTGGACCGGATTTTCCACGACGAGGCGTCGGTGCGCCGTCTGGTCGCCCGGTTCGGGGATCCCACGGTCCTGCGGGCCTGTTACGAGGCGGGCCCGACCGGTTACGAGTTGTACCGGCTGCTGGTCTCGTTGGGGGTGCGCTGCGATGTGGTCGCGCCGGCGTTGATTCCGCGCCGGGCCGGGGACCGGGTCAAGACCGACCGGCGGGACGCGCAGCGGCTGGCCCGGCTGCACCGGGCCGGGGAGCTGACCGCGATCCGGGTTCCGTCGCCGGCCGAGGAAGCGGTACGGGATCTGTGCCGGGCCCGCGCGGATCTGGTCGCCGACCGGCGTCGGGTTCGTCAGCGGCTCAAGGCGTTTCTGCTGCGCCATGGCCGCGTCTATCGGGGCGGTCGGGCATGGACGCAGCAGCATCAGCGGTGGCTGGCCGGGCAGAGTTTCGACGACCCGGCGCTGCGGCTGACGTACGGGCACTACCGCAGCGTGCTGGAGGCCCGCGACGGCGAGCTGGCCGCCATTGAGGCGGACCTGATGGGCTGGTGCGATCGGGAACCCTTGTCCGACACGGTGCACCGGCTGGCCGCATACCGCGGCATCGGCGATCTGAGCGGGCTCGTTCTGGCCGCTGAGATCATCGACTGGCGCAGGTTCGCGACCGCCCCGCTGTTCATGGGGTTCACCGGCCTGATACCCAGCGAGTACTCCACCGGCGAGGCCACCCGCCGGGGACACATCACCAAGGCGGGCAACCGATCGGTGCGCACCACCCTGGTCGAGGCCGCGCACGCCTACCGGCACCGTCCCGCCGTGGGCGCCACCCTCAAGGCCCGTCAACGCCGGGTCGAGGCGGCCACCGTGGCCCGGTCCTGGACCGCGCAGCAACGCTTGTGCGGCCGGTACCGGCGGATGAGCGCCCACCACAAACCCACCGGTGTCATCGTGACCGCCATCGCCCGCGAGCTGGCCGGCTTCTGCTGGGCCGAGATGACCAACTGAACCAGCGTGACTACCTCGGCGAGGACTCCCGTGGTCGGCTGCAGGCCGGTCCTCGCCCTCATGCCGGCGGCGTGCCGGGACGGTGCCGCGGCAGGAAAGACCCCCGAGCCGCCTATGACCACGACCCCGCCCCGTGGTGGGTGTCGTGGCGTCGTTAGTGCGGGGCACCCTCCTGCGAATCCCAGAACTGCGAACCCGACCCGCGAATATCAGAGTGGCAGTGGACCGACCCACCACCACGACCCGGCACGCCGCCCCCACCCCGCCCGGTCTCCTCCAGCCAGCCCACGACCCGGACCATCCCGGATGACCGACGCACCCGGGGCGATCCACGCCGCCCGATTCCACCACCACGAAACGGGCTAACCACACCAAACAACACCGCCAACACGAGAACCCTTGACAGGGCCGTTCCATATCAGGCGGCGACGGGTAGGCGCACGGGCGGGTGCGGGTCGCGCTCGGGGAGATCCTGGCGCGGCAACGACGACGGCGGGTCGGCCGGGACGGGCGTGGGGAGGATCGGTGCCGGCGTGCCGGCGACGGCGGCCTGCGCGGCGCGGGCCAGCGCCCGGCGGGACGCTCCGGGCATGGGATGCAGCGCGGGGTGCGCATGCAGCGTGATCTGCAGGCCGCGTGCCATGATCACCCGGCGCGCGGACGCCACCAGGGTGTCCTCCCCGATGTACGCCGCGATGGTGGTCGCGACGCCACCGGCCAGCCGGAAGTTCAGGGTCACCGGCGCGACCGGCGCACCCGCGTCGATGGCCGCCTGGAACAGCGCCGACCGGAACCGTCCGCCCGACCGGCCACACCAGGTCGTACCCTCCGGAAACGCCGCGACGACCTGCCCGGCGCGCAGCGCGTCGGCGACGCCTGCGACCGTGGTCGGCAGGGCGCGCGGGCGGTCGCGGTCGATGAAGACCGTGCCGGCCGCCGTGCCGATGGCCCCGATCACCGGCCAGGACCGCACCTCGCACTTGGCGAGCAGCCGGGCCGGCGCGTGGGCGAGGAGAACCACCACGTCGAGCCAGGAGACGTGGTTGGCGACGATCAGCGCACCGCGCCTGGGCAGCCGCCCGCGCAGCGCGTGCCGTACCCCGAGCGCGCGGAGCACGCCCCGGGCGAAGTACCGCAGCACCACGGCCCTACCGGCCGGGGTGAGCACCGGAAGAACCGGCAACGTGGCCGCCGCCGCGGCGATCACCGCGAGGACGGCCACGAGGCGGCTGGCGGCCCGGACGGCGCCGACCCGGGGTACCGAGTCCGGCGACGGCAGGCAGAAGGTGCCGCAGGTCGAGCGGGGTAACCACATCGACTCGGCGACCATCTGGTGAGCACCCACGTCAGTCCCCCAGGAAATGCCGCATGTACCGGGGGTCGACCCGATCCAGCGACAGCAGGACGAACAGATCAGCCACCTTGAAGTCCGGGTCGTGCGCGGGCGGACCGCAGACCCAGGCGCCAAGGCGCAGGTACCCCTTGAGCAGCGGCGGCATCGAAACCCGACGCTCCGGCTCGGGGCCGATCGGCCACGGCCGGCGTGGGGTGACCCGCAGCGCGGGCGGGGCGAGGTGCTTGGCCCGCGCCTGGTGCCACACCGGTGTCGCGTCGGCGACCGGTACCGAGGCGCAGCCGGCGAGCCAGCGCTTACCGGACAGGTGCATGTACCGGGCGATGCCGGCCCACATCAGGTTGATCACGGCGCCGGTGCGGTGGTCCGGGTGTACACAGGACCGCCCGGTCTCGACCAGGGCGTCCCGCAGCTGGGCGATCGGGCTGAGGTGGAACTCCCCGTCGGAGTACAGCCGGTCGGTGCGCCCCGGCGGCAGCATGCGATATGTACCAACCACCTCGCGCGAGGTGTCGTCGGTGATCACGAGGTGGTCGCAGTGCTGGTCGAATTCGTCGACATCGAGACCGGCGACGTCGGAGTGCAGGGTGGCACCCAACTCGTCGGCGAACACGCGATGGCGCAACCGCCCAGCGGCGCGTACCTGATCGCCGTCGGTCGCCACCTGGATGCTGTAGCGCACCGTCGAGGTGGCGGCGGTGACCGCGAGAATCGTCATGACCTAGAGGAAAGGCGACCTGTTCGGCAAGCTCGTGTCATCGACGCATGGCGAAGTTGGCGGTTATGTGAATACCGCGAGTGGAACTAGCAGGATGGTGCCCATGGCGGGATATTCGGGGACTCCCCTGGCACGCAAGCTGGGCATCGCGAGCGGGCACACGCTGCTGCTCGACGGCGCGCCGGCGGAGTTCACCGTCGAGGGGCTGCCGGACGGGGTGACCGTGCGACGGCGGGCCGGCACCGGCCCGTACGACGTGATCGTCTGCTTCTGCCCGGACGCGGCCCGGCTGCACAAACGCTGGCCCAGCCTGCACCCGTTGACCACGGTCGCCGGGTCGCTGTGGATCGCCTGGCCGAAGCGCTCGGCCGGCCTCGCGACCGACCTGGACGCGAATGTCGTACGCGACTATGCCCTGGCCAACGGCCGGGTGGACGTTAAGGTGTGCGCCATCGACGGGGTGTGGTCGGGGCTCAAGCACGTGATCCGGAAGGTGGACCGATGATCATTCCGCCCCGCTTCAACGGCCCGCCGGACTCGGCCAACGGCGGATACACGGCCGGCATGCTGGCGACGTACGTGGCGTCGCCGGCCGGCGCGGTGGTCACCCTCCGTCAACCGCCGCCGCTCGCGACCCCGCTCGATGTACGGACCACGGACGGCACGATCGACGTGTACGACGGGGAGCGGCTGATCGCGTCCGCCGCCCCGGTCGCCGAGCCGCTGGTCGACGCCGTACCCCCGGTCACCTGGGCCGCGGCCATGACCGCCGCGGAGAGCTACCGCGGGTTCGCCACCCATCCGTTCCCGACCTGTTTCGTCTGCGGACCGGAGCGGCCGCCGGGCGACGGGCTGCGGTTGTTTCCCGGGCGCCTGCCGGACGGGCGGACGGCGGCGCCGTGGATCGTGCCCGACGACGTCGAACCGGCGTCGATGTGGGCGGCACTCGACTGTCCCGGCGGCTGGGCGAGCCCGATCGAGGACCGGCCGTACGTACTCGGCCGGATGAGCGCGCGGGTCGACGCGTTGCCGGCCGCTGGCGACGGCTGTGTGGTCATGGGCGCGTTGCTCGCCGAGGAGGGCCGAAAGGCGCACGTCCTGTCAACGGTCTACGCCCCGGATGGCGCGCTGCTGGCCGTCGCGAAGGCGACGTGGATCGCGATCACCCCGTCGATCTAGGAAGAATGGCCGGACAAACCGGGCAGCCAGGGCACCATTCTTCCTAGATCGACGAGGTCAGGCGACGCGCGGCGGGCCGGCCAGCACGCGCTCGCGGGCGGCGTCGACGCCACCGCGCCACCAGCCCATCGCCTCGACCCACCAGGTCACTCCCGCTTCGGCGTAGGGCGCGATCACCTCGACGGCGTTACCGGGCGTCGTGGACCCCTCGATACCCACGTCGAAACCGTCCAGCGAGCCCCGCTCGGCCGCCACGAACCGCACCATGTCGGCGACGTCCGCGACCGGGGTCGGGACGGTCCGGCCGGAGTCCACGAACGTCGCCACGACCCCGTCCCACCGGGCGGACCGGCGGAACCCGGGGCGGTTGGGCCAGCGCCCGGCGCACCAGACCGGTACCCTTGGCCGCTGCACCGGGGTCGGCCGCATCCGCACCTCGTGACCGGGCGCGGTCGGGACCGGCCCACCCGACCACAGCGCGTCGAGCAGCTCCAGCGACTCGTCCAGCCGCTTTCCGCGTACCCGAAGGTCTGGATCTTCGCCGAAGGCGGCATATTCGGCGTCCATCGAACCGATGCCGGCGCCGAACACCAGCCGGCCACCGGAGAGCTGGTCCAGCGTGGCGGTTTCCCGGGCCACCACCTGCACCCGCCGCCTGGGCAGCGCGAGCATCAGCACCCCGAGCCGGACCCGGGACGTACGGGCCGCGATCGCCGACGCCACGACGATCGAGTTGACCACGCCCCAGTCCGGATCGTGGTACAGCAGGTGGTCCCAGAGGAAAACGCCGTCCCAGCCGTGCTCCTCGGCGGCGACGCCCAGCTCGACCAGGACCCGGGGATCGGCGAACGGGCCGACATTGGGCAGGCCCACCGCGTACCGTGTCATGCCGCAACCCTAGGCAACCCCTCGGCACAAATCCGGTTGACCCGGTGACGCACTGTTGACCGGGGCGCATCCGCGCCGCCACCTGGAAGGAGATCAATGTCCGATGGACAGATCGTTGTCTCCGGCCTGACCAAGCAGTACAAGCGGGTCAGAGCGGTCGACAACCTGTCGTTCGTGGTCGAGCCAGGTCGGGTCACCGGCTTCCTCGGCCCCAATGGCGCCGGGAAGACCACGACGCTACGCATGGTGCTCAATCTCGTCACGCCCACCGCCGGCACGGCCACCATCGGCGGTCAGCGATATGCCGACCTTTCCGACCCGATCGGCACGGTCGGCGCGATTCTGGAGGCGTCCGCGGCGCACAAGGGCCGCACCGGGCGCAACCATCTACGGATCATCTGCGCGGCGGCCGGCCTGCCGGCGAAGCGCGCCGACGAGGTGCTCGAGCTGGTCGGTCTCACGCCGGCCGCGAAGCGCAAGTTCAAGGGGTACTCGCTGGGCATGCGCCAGCGGCTGGGCATCGCGGCCGCGATGCTGGGCGATCCGAAGGTGCTGATCCTCGACGAGCCGGCCAACGGTCTCGACCCCGAGGGCATCCGGTGGATGCGTGACCTGCTCAAACGGCTCGCGAGCGAGGGTCGCACGATCCTGGTCTCCAGCCACCTGCTGTCCGAGATGGAGCTGCTCGCCGACGACGTCGTGATCATCGCGGCCGGCAAGCTGGTCCGCCAGGGCACCGTGCAGGACGTGGTCGGCTCGATGTCGAGCGACGCCCGGGTCCGGGTGCGTACCCCGCGGCGTCGAGTCACTGACCACCGAGCTGAAGCAGGCCGGCGCGACGGTCACGACCGGCCCGGACGGCGCGCTGCTGGTCACCGGCATGGAGGCACCGGCGGTCGGCGCGATCGCCCTGCGCGCCGGCGTCGAGTTGCACGAGCTGGCCACCGAACGGCCCGACCTTGAAGCACGTGTTCCTTGAGCTGACCCAGGGGAAGGCCGACATCCGATGACCCGACTGTTCCGCAGCGAGTTGCTGAAGATCCGGACCACCAACACCTGGTGGCTGTTCGGCATCGGCTCGTTCGTGATGACCGCGCTGGCCCTGGCGGTCAACTTCCTTCAGGCGCACTACTACCTGCTGCCGTTCGACAAGTACGTCCAGTCGACGAGCGGGCGCTCGCCCGACCAGCTCTCGCCCGATCGCCTGGCCGAGCTGAAGGCGCAGTGGTTGCAGCAGCACGACGTGATCGCCCAGGCGGCGAACATCTACACCTCGGGGCAGTTCTTCGGGGTGCTGTTCGTGTTGCTGCTCGGCATCCTGTTGATCACGAACGAGTACTACCACCAGACCGCGACCACGACGTTCCTGACGACGCCGCACCGCAGCCGGGTGGTGGCCGCCAAGCTCATCACGGGCATGTTCGCGGCGGCCGGGTTCTGGCTGTTCACTCTGGTGATCAACGTGATCGCGGGCAGCATCTTCCTCAAGACCCAGGGATTCGGCAGCCAACTCGGTGTGTGGGAGGTGACCCGGGCGATCCTGCTCAACCTCGCCGCGTACGCGATCTGGGCGGTCTTCGGGGTCGGCTTCGGCGCGCTGATCCGCAGCCAGATCGGTGCCACGATCACGGCGACCGTGCTCTACCTGCTGGGTACGACCGTGGCACAGATCGTGTTCCAGCTGATCCACTCGTTCCTGATCAAGAAGGACTGGGTGCTGACCGCGCAGGTGATCGTCCCCGCGATCGCCTCGTCGATCATGATCTCTCCGGCCAAGACCTTCGAGCAGAGCCCACCGCAGTGGGTGGGCGCGGTCGTGCTCATCGGGTACGGGATAATCGCCGGCCTGATCGGGACGATGATTCTCCGCAAACGGGACGTATCGTAAGTACAGTGTCCTGTTTGTGAAGCGCGACACGGGCGGACGTCGATGGCGTCCGCCCGTGTCGCGGAGCGTAGCCTTGATGCCGACTTCTGACTTCAGGTACGCGCGCGTGGAAGAGGCGAAAACGGACGTGTCAACCCAAGCGACCAACTCGCAGGACAATCCTCTAGCGGGCTTCGGCCCCAACGAGTGGATCGTCGAGGACATGTACCAGCGGTACCTGTCCGACCCGGCGAGCGTCGACCCCGCCTGGCACGACTTCTTCGCCGACTACCGGCCGAGCGGAGACGGAAAGACGGCCGACGCGGCCGCCCCGGCAGCGGCGTCCACGGCAGCGCCGGCAAAGCCGGCCGCAGCGCCCGCAGCCAAGCCCGCCGCGCAGCCGGCTGCCGCGAAGCCCGCTACTCAGCCCGCTCCGCTGAAGGCCGAGCCGGCAAAGGCTCAGCCGGCTCCCAGGGCCCAGCCGGCCGCTCAGCCCGCCGCGAAGACCGGCCCGGCGGTCCCCAGCGACGCGACGACCGTCCCGCTGCGCGGGGTCGCCTCGCGGATCGCGGCGAACATGGAAGCGTCGCTTTCGATCCCGACCGCCACGAGCGTGCGGGCGGTGCCGGCGAAGCTGCTCGCCGACAACCGGATCGTCATCAACAACCACCTCGCCCGGGGGCGGGGCGGCAAGGTCAGCTTCACCCACCTGATCGGGTACGCGCTGATCAAGGCGCTCGCCGACTTCCCGGAGATGAACAACTCGTTCACCGAGACCGACGGCAAGCCGGTGCTGGTCCAGCCCGAGCACATCAACCTGGGTATCGCGATCGACCTCTCGAAGCCGGACGGCTCGCGCTCGCTGGTAGTGCCGAGCGTCAAGCACACCGGGGGGATGGACTTCCGGCAGTTCTGGCAGGCGTACGAGGACGTGATCCGGCGCGCCCGGCGGGGCGAGCTGACCATGGACGACTACACCGGCACCACGATCTCGCTGACCAACCCGGGCGGCATCGGCACCGTCCACTCGATCCCGCGGCTGATGCCCGGCCAGGGCACCATTCTCGGCGTCGGTGCGATGGAGTACCCGGCGCCCTACCAGGGCATGTCCGACGAGCGCCTGGCCGAGCTGGCGGTCAGCAAGATCATCACGCTGACGTCGACGTACGACCACCGGATCATCCAGGGCGCCCAGTCCGGCGACTTCCTCAAGCGGATCCACGAGTTGCTGCTCGGCGAGCACGGGTTCTACGACGACATCTTCACCGCGCTGCGGATCCCGTACGAGCCGGTCCGCTGGGTGCGTGACGTCGCCGTCGACTCCGAGGGCCAGGTCGACAAGACCGCCCGGGTGCTCGAACTGATCCACGCGTACCGGGTGCGCGGTCACCTGATGGCCGACACCGACCCGCTGGAGTTCCACATCCGCAAGCACCCCGACCTCGACGTGCTCCAGCACGACCTCACCCTGTGGGACCTCGACCGCAGGTTCGCCGTCGGCGGCTTCGCGGGCCGGCAGAAGATGAAGCTGCGCCAGGTGCTGGGCGTGCTGCGCGACTCGTACTGCCGGCGGATCGGCGTCGAGTACATGCACATCCAGGACCCGGAGGAGCGCCGCTGGATCCAGGAGCGGGTCGAGCGCAAGTACGAGAAGCCGGGCGCCGAGGAGCAGAAGCACATCCTGGGCCGGCTCAACGCGGCCGAGGCGTTCGAGACGTTCCTCCAGACCAAGTACGTGGGCCAGCGCCGGTTCTCGCTGGAGGGCGGGGAGAGCCTGATCCCCCTGCTCGACGAGATCCTCCAGGACTCCGCGCGCGCCGACCTGGACGAGGTCGTCATCGGCATGGCGCATCGGGGTCGGCTGAACGTGCTGGCCAACATCGTCGGCAAGCCGTACGAGAAGATCTTCTCCGAGTTCGAGGGGCACCTCGACCTGAAGTCGGCGCACGGCTCCGGCGACGTCAAGTACCACCTGGGCCAGGTCGGCAAGTTCACCACCCCGGACGGCGAGCACGCCACGACCGTCTCGGTCACCGCGAACCCCTCGCACCTGGAGGCGGTCAACCCGGTGCTGGAAGGCATCGTGCGGGCCAAGCAGGACAAGATCGACCTGAAGCTGGAGGGCTACACGGTCCTTCCGCTGCTGGTGCACGGCGACGCCGCGTTCGCCGGCCAGGGCGTGGTCGCCGAGACGCTCAACCTGTCCCAGCTGCGCGGGTACCGCACCGGCGGCTCGATCCACGTGGTCGTCAACAACCAGGTCGGCTTCACCACCGCACCCGAGTACAGCCGCTCGTCGATGTACTCCACCGACGTGGCCCGGATGATCCAGGCGCCGATCTTCCACGTCAACGGCGACGACCCGGAGGCGGTCGTCCGGGTGGCCCGGCTCGCGTTCGAGTACCGGCAGGCGTTCAACAAGGACGTCGTGATCGACATGGTCTGCTACCGCCGGCGCGGCCACAACGAGGGCGACGACCCGTCGATGACCAACCCGCTGATGTACCAGATCATCGACACCAAGCGCTCGGTCCGGAAGATCTACACCGAGGAGCTGATCGGCCGCAAGGACATCACGCTCGAAGACGCCGAGGAGCTGTTGCGGGATTACCAGCAGCAGCTGGAGACGGTCTTCAAGGCGACCCGGGACACCTCGTCCGGGCCGTCGGCACGGGTCACCCGGCTGCGCGCGCCCGAGCCGGAGCCCCAGGTCGACAGCGCGATCGACACCGGCCTGATGAAACGGATCGGCGAAGCGCACAGCGCGCTGCCCAGTGGCGTCACGCCGCACAAGCGGGTCGCCCAACTGCTCGACCGGCGGGCAAGGATGGCGGCCGAGGGCAACATCGACTGGGGCTTCGGCGAGATCATCGCGTTCGGCTCGCTGCTCGCCCAGGGCGTGACCGTCCGGCTGTCCGGCCAGGACTCCAAGCGCGGCACGTTCGTGCAGCGGCACGCGGCGATCGTCGACTCGGTCACCGGGCGGGACTACTTCCCGATCCAGCAGCTCGCCGCCGCCGGTGGGCGGCTGTTCGTGTACGACTCGCTGCTGTCCGAGTTCGCGGCCATGGGCTTCGAGTACGGGTACTCGGTGGAGAGCCCGGACGCGCTGGTCATGTGGGAGGCGCAGTTCGGCGACTTCGCCAACGGCGCACAGTCCATCGTGGACGAGTTCGTGTCGTCCGGTGAGGTCAAGTGGGGCCAGATCAGCTCGCTGACGCTGTTGCTGCCGCACTCGCACGAGGGCCAGGGTCCCGACCACACGTCCGGCCGGCTGGAGCGCTACCTCCAGCTGTGCGCCGAGGACAACATGCGGGTCTCGGTGCCCACCACCCCGGCGAGCTACTTCCACCTGCTGCGCCGCCAGGCGCTGTCGCCGAAGAAGAAGCCGCTCGTGGTGTTCACGCCTAAGTCGCTGCTGCGGCACAAGCTGTGCGTCTCGTCGGTGGCGGACTTCACGTCGGGTACCTTCCAGCCGGTCATCCCGGACGACGGTGTGACTGACGCCGGCGCGGTCAAGCGGGTGCTGTTGTGCACCGGCAAGCTGTACTACGACCTGATCCAGGCGCGCGCCGACCGGAAGATCACGGACACCGCGATCGTCCGGCTGGAGCAGCTCTACCCGCTGCCGATCGACGAGGTACGCGCGGCGCTGGCCAGCTACCCCGACGCCGAAGACTTCGCCTGGGTACAGGAGGAGCCGGCCAACCAGGGTGCCTGGACGTTCATCGCGCTCAACCTGCTGGAGCACCTTGAGGGGGTACGCCTGCGGCGGATCTCCCGGCCGTCCGCGGCGGCGCCGGCCGTCGGCTCGACGAAGATGCACGACGCCGAGCAGGCCGCCCTGATCGAGGCCGCACTGCCCCGTCCGTGACGTCGTCCTCCTCGGGGCGGTCCGCCGCCCCGAGGAGGCAGGGGGACCGATGTACTTCACCGATCGCGGTATCGAGGAGCTGTCCGAGCGCCGGGGCGCCGAGACGGTCACGATCGACTGGCTCGCCGAACGGCTGCGCGACTTCGTCGACCTGAACCCCGAGTTCGAGGTGCCGATCGAGCGCCTGGCCACCTGGCTTGCCCGGGGCGACGACGAGGATGACTAGCGTCGACCGGCCGGTCGGCACCGGCCCCGGCGAGCCAGACCTCGCTGATCTAGGACGAATGGTGCCCGTCTTGGGTGATTGCTCCCACCATTCGTCCTAGATCGACGAGAACCCGGGAGCTACTGTCGGCGGGTGCGACCGCGAATCCTGCTTCCTGGGCTGGTTGCGCTGGCTCTGCTGGTACCCGTCGGTGGGTGTGAGGCGACCCGGAGAGCCGGCGCCGCGGCGCCCAGCGCACGCCCGACGGCGGCCGCGCCCAGTCCGAGCGCCGAGCCGCCGCTCCCGGCCGGACCGGGCCGACCGGCGCCGGCCAGGCCGTTCGCGGTCGGCGTCCGGCAACTCGACCTCGCCCGTGGCGCGGACCGGCCGCTGCCGACCACGGTCTGGTATCCGGCGCAGGGCGCCCCCGGCGGCGCGGCGCGGTCCGGCACCGCCCCGGCCGCCGGCCGGTTTCCGCTGATCCTGCTCAGCCACGGGCTGACCGGCCTGCCGGCGTACTTCGCCCCGGTCGGCACCCGCTGGGCCGCCGCCGGGTTCGTCGTCGCCGCGCCGGCCTATCCGCACACCAGGCACGGTGCGCCGCACTTCGACGTCACCGATGTGGTCAACCAGCCCGCCGACGCGTCGTACGTGATCACCCAGGTGCTCGCCAACGATCCGGCGCACATCGACCCGGTGGCGATCGCGGCGGCGGGGCACTCGGCCGGCGGCTACACGACGACCGGCCTGCTCGCAAGCCACCGGGACGCCCGGCTGCGCGCGGCCATCGTGGTCGCCGGTGCGCTGCTCGACGGCTCGTACACCGGACCGGCAGCGCCGACACTGTTCGTGCACGGCGACGCGGACCAGACGGTGCCGTACCAGAACGGGCGGGCCGCCTACGACGCGCTGCCCTGGCCGAAGGCGTTCCTGACGGTGGAGGGCGGCGACCACGGCAAGTACCTGGCCGCCGGCAACCGTGGGTTCGACCAGCTGATCGCGACGACGACCGATTTCCTGCGCTGGACGCTGTATGGCGACGGTGCGGCCAGGGATCGGCTGGGGCGGGACGCGACCACGCCGGGTGTCACCCGTTGGGAGTCGACCTTCTAACCCAGTAGGAGCGCCACCACGAGCACAACCAGCAGGACGAGCACGACGCCGCCCACGATCAGCGGCATCCGCGACCGGGTCGACCGCTCCTGCGGGGCATGGACGAACGCCTTGAACTGCTCCGTGTTGCCGCTCGGGTCGACATACTCGTTAGACATGCAGGCACTTTAGCGAATCAAGGTATCCGGCGTCGCGTGACCCGATGTCAGAAAATGGCAGGCAGCAGGGCTTAACGAGCCGCTAAGGAAACGATAATCATCTATCTCACCGGGTGTGGTCGAGGACGACCTTGCCGAAGATCTCCCCGGACGCCAGCCGCGCGAACGCGCCCCGCACGTCGCTGAACGGATACTCCGAGTCGATGACCGGCCGGACGCCGCGCTCGGCGCACAGTCGCAGCAGCTCACCCAGCTCCTCGGTGGTGCCCATCATCGAGCCGAGGATCTCCAGCTGCCCGAAGAACACCCGGCGCAGATTGACCTTCGGCAGGTAACCCGCGGTAGCTCCGGAGACCACGATCCGGCCGCCCGGCTTGGCACACTTCAGCGAGTGGTCGAACGTCGCCTCGCCGACCGTCTCGATCACCACGTCGACCCGCTCCGGCAGCCGCGCGCCGTTCTCCAGCGCGGTCGCGCCGAGCGCCGCGATCCGCTCGCGCTTCCCGGGATCGCGGCTCGTCGCGTACACCCGCGCGCCGAGCGCCACCGCGATCACCACGGCGGCGGTGGCCACGCCACCGCCGGCACCCTGCACGAGCACGGCACCGTCCGTGGGCAGGCGGCCTTTGGTGACAAGCATCCGGTACGCGGTGAGCCACGCGGTCGGCAGGCACGCCGCCTCGGTGAAGGTCAGCTCGGCCGGCTTGGGCACCAGGTTGCCCGGCGGCACGGCCACCCGTTCGGCGAGCGTGCCCGGGTAGTACTCGGAGAGGATGCCGTTGTCGGTCACCGGGTACACCACGACCTCGTTGCCGTCCGGGTCCACACCGGCGGCGTCGCAGCCGAGGATCATCGGCAGCCGGTCTTCGCTCAGCCCGACGCCGCGCAGCGACCACAGATCGTGGTGGTTGAGCGCGCTGGCCCGGACCTCGACCGTCGTCCAGCCCTCGTGCGCCGGCTCGGGCTGCTCCCCCACGGTCAGCGCGGCGAGCGGGTCTTCGTCATTGAACGCGGAAGCATAGGCGGCGCGCATGAGCTTGAACCTACCGCAAATCGCGGCCCGGCAAGATCGGCACAACTTCCCGGAAGTTGTGGTCTCAGGCCCGTGCTATGGCCACTGTTTCCGGGAAGTTGTGCCGATCTTGGACTAGCGGATCACGCCGTCGCGTACCGCGGCTTCGGCGACCGCCTCGGCCACGGCCGGCGCGACGCGGGGATCCAGCGGGCTGGGCACGATCGCCTCCCGGCGCAGCTCGTTCGCGACGATCGAGGCGATCGCGTCGGCGGCGGCGATCTTCATGCCCTCGGTGATCCGGGTGGCGCCGGCGTCGAGGGCACCCCGGAAGACGCCGGGGAACGCCAGTACGTTGTTGATCTGGTTCGGGAAATCGCTGCGCCCGGTCGCGACCACGGCCGCGTGCCGGCCCGCGATCGACGGGTGTACCTCCGGAGTCGGGTTGGCCAGCGCGAAGATCGCCCCGCCGGGGGCCATCGCCTGCACGGCCGCCTCGTCGATCGTGCCGCCGGACACGCCGACGAGCACGTCCGCCCCGCGCAGCGCGTCGCCGATGCCGCCGGAGATCCCGTCCCCGTTGGTCAGTTCTGCCAGCTCCTGCTTGGTCGGCGTCAGGCCGGACCGCCCGGTGTGCAGCGCGCCGCGCGAGTCGACCACGATGATCGATCCGGGCTCGACGCCGCCCGCGATCAGCATCTTCGTCACCGCGACACCGGCCGCACCGGCCCCGCTGATGACCACCCGGAGTTGCTGGAGCTTGCGGTCGAGGAACGCGGCCGCGTTGCGCAGCGCGGCCAGCACGACGATCGCGGTGCCGTGCTGGTCGTCGTGGAACACCGGGATGTCCAGCGCCGCGTCGAGGCGCTGCTCGATCTCGAAGCATCGCGGCGCGGCGATGTCTTCGAGATTGATCCCACCGAACGAGGGCGCGAGCGCCCGCACCGTCGCGATGATCTCCTCGGTGTCCTGGGTGTCCAGGCAGATCGGCACCGCGTCGACGTTGGCGAACTGCTTGAACAGCGCGCCCTTGCCCTCCATCACGGGCAGGGCGGCGCGCGGGCCGATGTTGCCGAGCCCGAGCACGGCCGAGCCGTCGGTGACGACGGCGACGGTGTGCCGGACCCAGGTGTACTCGTAGACCAGGCTTTCGTCGGCGGCGATGGCTTCGCAGACCTGTGCTACGCCCGGGGTGTACGCCAGGGAGAGGTCGTCCCGGGTGGAGAGCGGCACGGCGGAGTTGACGACCAGCTTCCCGCCGCGATGCAGCGTGAAGACAGGGTCGTGCGGATCGAAGGACACGGGGCCTCCTTGCCACGTTTGACATACGAGTGGCGAGCCTCGTCGGCGGAGGGTCTGGCACGACAGTGGCGCGCGCTGCGCGGGGGTCTCCCTGGAAGTACCAAGAGCATAGTTGGCCGGTGAGCCAACCGGCGTGTGCCAGGTCACGGACGGCGACAGGTCACACTCCCGGGGCTGGGCGGATCCGTGCCGGCCGGGGCCACCAGCGCAGCACGACCTTCCCGTCCACGTCCGCTACCCCGTACGCCCGGGAGTCGTCGGTGACCAGCGTGTTGTCGCCGAGCAGCCACCAGCCCGTACCCTCGCGCCGCGCCGCACGCTTGACCACGAGCAACTCGGGGCGGTCGCGGAACCGGCCCACCACCACGTCGCCGGCCCGTACCCGCCGCGTCCGGCGAACCAGCAGGGCATCACCGTGCCGCAGGGTCGGCGCCATCGACGGGCCGTGTACGAGCACCGGGTACCACGGGAGCCGCAAGGCGAACCTCGCCGTTTCGTAAGGAGTGGACAGGGGTAGGGTTTCAGTTTGAGGATCATCGCAAACCACCCAGGAGGGTTCGATGCGTCTGCCGCGTCTACTCACTCCCCGCACCGTCGTCTCAGCCCACTGCGACCTGCCGTGCGGCATCTACGACCCGGCGCAGGCCGAGATCGAGGCGAAGTCGGTCAAGGCGATCAGTGAGAAGTACCAGGCCAACCAGGACCCCGAGTTCCGCACCCGGGCTCTGATCATCAAGGAACAGCGCGCTGAGCTGGTCAAGCACCACCTCTGGGTGCTGTGGACCGACTACTTCAAGCCGCCGCACTTCGAGAAGTACCCGCACCTGCACCAGCTGTTCAACGAGGCTACGAAGCTCGCCGGTGCCAGCGGCGCCAAGGGTTCGGTGGACCCGGCCGTCGCGGACCAGCTGCTGGGGAAGATCGAAGAGATCTCGAAGATCTTCTGGGAGACGAAGCAGGCCTGACCGGCACGTCAAGGATTGGTGGCCCCCAAGCCCGGGTACGGGTTAGGGGGCCACGGCCGATACACCGGCGAACGCGGGAGGCGTGATGGGCGTCGAGATCCGGCAGATCGACCGGACAGACGTGCCTGCCGTGGTCGCGATGGTGCACGAGCTGGCCGAGTTCGAACGCGCGCCGGACGAGTGTCACCTCACCGAGGTGCAGCTGGCCACGGCCCTGTTCGCCGAGCGCCCGGCCCTCTTCGGCCACGTCGCCCGGCTCGACGGCGAGCCGGTCGGCATGACCCTGTGGTTCCTCAACTTCTCCACCTGGCGCGGCGTGCACGGGGTGTACCTCGAGGATCTGTACGTGCGGCCGGCGGCCCGCGGAAAGGGCGTCGGGCGTGCGCTGCTGGCCACCCTCGCCGGGGTGTGCGCGGATCGCGGGTACGAGCGGCTCGACTGGTGGGTCCTGCACTGGAATCCGGCGCGCGAGTTCTACCATTCGATCGATGCCGCGGCGATGGATGAGTGGATACCCTACCGCCTGACCGGCCCGGCACTGGGCGCTCTCGCCGCCGAGGCGCCCGCGAGAGCCGCCGAGGCCCTACAGTCCCAACGGGGGGATGCACGGTGACCCAGGCCGCACCAGAGACACCCACGACGGGCCAGACCGCCGACGTGGTCCTGCTCGCTGTTCCGGCCTCCGGCGCGTGGCTCGGGGTGCTCCGCACCGCCACTGCCAGCCTGGCGTCCCGGCTGCAGTTCACGCTCGACGAAATCGAGGATCTGCGGATAGCGGTCGACGAGGCCTGCGCGATCCTGCTCGCCCTGGCGTCCCTCGACGCGGTCCTGTCGTGCCGGTTCACGGTCACCGAGGATGCGCTGTCCGTCGACGCGAGCGTGCCGACCGACAACCCGGCCACGGTGCGGCTGCCGTCGAACGAGTCGTTCGCCTGGCAGGTCCTCAGTGCGCTGACCGACGAGGTGGCCGCCCGGATCGACGGCACCATGGTCTCGATCGTGCTCACGAAGCGCCGGCCGAGCTAGCTGGCGGCGCGAGCCAGGCTGACCCCTAGGCGAGGGTCACCTGGATGTCGGAGCCGGCGTAGGCGCAGCTCATATGGGTCAGGTGCCGGCGGGCGGCGGCCCGTGCCGCGGCCGGGTCGCCGGCCGAGATCGCGTGCAGGATCGCCCGGTGGTCGGTGTCGACCTGTAGCCAGAAGCCGGCCGGCGCGCACTCGCTCACCGCCAACTCGTTCGCGGGCGCGTAGAGCGGCCCGGTGATCAGCTCGTACAGCGGGTTGCCGGTGGCCGCGGCCACCACCAGGTGGAATGCGCGGTGCGCCGGAACGAGCACGCTGAGCGGCGTCTGGTTCGGGTCGAGCAGCGTCTCCGCCAGGCGGGTCACGTCGGCGTCGGCGCGCCGCAGCGCGGCCAGCCCGGCCGCGGGTACCTCGAACGTGTGACGCAGCTCGAACCACTGCTCAATGCTGACCGTCCCCGAGGTCATCAGCAGCTTCATCCCGGTGGAGAGCAGATCGCCGAGCTGCGCCGGGGTGGGGTGAGCGACGAAGCTGCCACCGGTCACCCCGCGGGTGGTGACGATCAGGTTCTGACTGGCCAGCAACCGCAGCGCCTCGCGGACCGTGGACCGGCTCAGGCCGGTGCTGGCGGACAGTTGCGGCTCGGTCGGCAACCGGTCGCCCGATCGCAGGACGCCGGACGCGATCTGGTCGCGAAGGTGGTCGGCGAGGGCCTGGTACGCCGGAGCCCGATCGATCTGGTCAATCCGCACGAGTCAACAGCCTAGGCGGTGCCGGGCCTACTGGCTGCGCAGCTCACTTCACGCCGAGTGCTTCCCGGGTGCCGGGGGCGACCAGCAGACCCACCCCGAGCAGGCCGAGCAGCAGAACGAGGATGCCGAGCCAGGCCAGGCCGCCGGAAATCATGAAGCCGCCGATGGCCAGCAGCATCAGCTCCAGGACCACGGCCGGCCCGCGCGCCCAGGCCCGCCGCCGGGTCAGCGCCCAGCTCAGTAGTCCGAGCACGACGGCGATGATCGCGGTGAACCCGGTGACGATCACCGCGTCCCGCCAGATCACCTCGTCGGCGGTGAAGTCCTTGTACAGGAGGTACCCGACGATCAGCGCGACCGCCACCGTTTCGGCGGCCAGCAACGCGATCGCCCCGCGCAGTGTTCCCGGGATCGGGGAGGTCACGCCGGTCACTGTACCGTCGCCGGCCCGGCGTGTTTTCAATGCCTGCGGGTACAGTGCCGGCCATGCGTGCGCTTCTCGTGGTCAACCCGAAGGCGACCACCACGAGTGAGCGCAGCCGCGACGTTCTGGTCCGCGCGCTGCGCAGCGAGGTCGACCTCACGGTGGCCTACACCCGCCGGCGTGGCCACGCGGCGGCGCTGACCCGGGACGCGGCGGCCGACGGGGTCGACCTGGTGGTGACTCTCGGCGGCGACGGCACGGTCAACGAGGCGGTCAACGGGCTGCTCGCGGCCGACGACGAGTTGGGCACCTGCAGCAAGGCGGGCGACCGGCCCGCCCTCGCCGTCGTCCCCGGGGGCTCGACCAACGTGTTCGCGCGCGCGGTGGGCATGCCCAAGGACTGGGCGGAGGGGGCCGGCGTCATCCTGGAGGCGCTGCGCGAGGGCCGCACCCGGACGATCGGCCTGGGCCGCGCCGACGACCGGTACTTCACGTTCTGCGCGGGCATCGGTCTCGACGCCGAGGTGGTACGCCGGGTCGAGCGCGCCCGGCTGCGTGGCCGGACCTCGACTCCGTGGCTGTACCTGCGCTCGACGATGACCCAGTACTTCTTCGAAACGGATCGCCGGCACCCGCCGATCACGCTGGAGCGGCCGGGCGAGCAGCCGGAGGTCGGGCTCGCGACGATCATCGTGCAGAACACCGCGCCGTGGACATACCTCGGCGACCGTCCGATCAACCCGTGCCCGGACGCGTCGTTCGATACCGGGCTCGATCTTATGGCGATGCGTGAACTCCATGTACCGAGTACGACGCGTACCGTTCAACAGATCTTGGCGCGGCATCCGCAACCGCATGGAAAGCGTCTACTCGGTCTGCATGATCTAGCCGCATTCACACTTCGCGCTGATCGTCCGCTGGCATTTCAACTCGATGGCGAGTATCTAGGAGAGCGGGACAAAATCGAATTCTTAGCGGCGCCGGAGGCGTTACGCATCGTGTGCTGACGCGTTACTCATTCTGCTGACAGCACCGCACCGGACCCGCCCGAATCGCAAGACCTTGCCGAAATGGTGGCAGCCAGTCACCACTGGCACTACCTTGGTAACTGACAGTCGTAATCAAGGCCCGGCAGCCTCGAAAAACCGGACATACGCAGCGTGACCTCCCTCACGCGCTCCGAGTTTTTCGTTAACGCCCCCTTGACATCGCCATAGTTCGTGAAAGTATTCACAAGCGAAGCGAGTTGCCTGCTCACGCGCTGCCGCCCGGCCTGGTTCGCCCCGCACGATCGGCACCCGCGAGACGCATATAGGAAAGTTCTAACGCACTCACTGCCACCGATCCGCAAACCAAGGAGTGTTGCCGCCATGTCGGACTGGCGCCACCGTGCTGCCTGCCGCGATGAGGACCCGGAGCTGTTCTTCCCGATCGGGACGTCCGGCCCGGCCCTGCTGCAAGTCGAGCAGGCAAAGGCGGTCTGCCGGCGCTGCCCCGCGACCGATGAGTGCCTCCAGTGGGCCCTCGACAGCGGTCAGGACGCCGGCGTCTGGGGCGGAATGAGCGAAGAGGAACGGCGCGCGCTCAAGCGTCGTGGCGGCCTGCGGGTTCGCGCTCACTCCGTCTGATCTGGACCGCGGGACGCCCCGGGGGCCAAACGGCCCACCGGGGCGTCACTGTCTTTCGGTACTAGTCGAACGGCTCCTCCAGGAACCCGCGACGCTTCTTGCGCTTGCCGTGCGGCTGCTGCTGGTCGACCGTGATGCCGGTACCTACCGGGCGCGAGCCGCCCGCGCGGCGGCTTTCGCCGGTCTCGGCGGTCTCGCTGGCTTGGCCGGCTTGGCCGTGCCCAACTGCGGGCGCAGGGCGCGCCGCGCGTCGACCTCGACCCGGCCGCGGCCGAAGGCGTCGACGTGCCCCCACCGGCCGGGAATGTCGAGCAACTCGATCCGGCCGATGCCGATCGGCAGCGCCGGATCGATGACCAGGTGATCGCCCTCCGGTTCAAGGCCGAGCATGGTACGCAGGAACAGCAGCGGAGCGCCGGTGGACCACGCCTGCGGGCTGCACGCGGTCGGGTACTGCACCGGGTACTTGGTCAGCTCCCGGTCGTACCCGCCGAATGCCTCCGGCAGCCGGCCGTCGAAGAAGTCGGCCGCGTCGAGGATGCCCGCCGCGAGCCGCGCGGCTTCCTCCTTGAACCCGTAGCGGCGCAGACCCCACGCGATGAAGGAGTTGTCGAACGGCCAGACCGTGCCCACGTGGTACCCGATCGGGTTGTACCGGCCCTGGCCGGCCGCGAGGGTCCGGACGCCCCAGCCGGAGAACATGTCCGGGCCGAACAGGTGCCGCACGATCGCCTTCGCCTTCGACTTGTCGACGATGCCGCTCCACAGCAGATGGCCGATGTTGGACGACAGCGCGTCGACCTGCTTGCCGTCGGCGTCCAGGGCCAGCGCGAAGTACTGCCCGTCCTCGACCCAGAAGTCACGGTTGAAACGGCGTTTGAGGTCGGCCGCTTCGCGCTCCAGCCGGTCCGCGAACTCCGGGTCCCGCCAGATCCGCCGGGCCAGCCGGGCACCGCGCATCTTCGCGTCGTACGCGTACCCCTGCAGCTCACACGTCGCCCGGGGGAAGCCGGGCAGCCGTCCGTCCCGGTACGAGATCGAGTCCCAGGAGTCCTTCCAGCACTGGTTCTCCAGGCCGGTCTGCTCGTTGCGGCGCTGGTACGAGATGTAGCCGTTGCCCATCAGGTCGGCGTACTCGTCGATCCAGCTCAGCGCCGCCCGGGCCTCGACCTCGTGCCGGCGTACCAGCGCGGTGTCACCGGTCCACCGCTCGTACTCGTCGAGCAGGACGACGAACAGCGGAGTCGCGTCGGCCGTCCCGTAGTACGGCGAATGCGGCCGCTCCTCGAACGCGGTCAGCTCCCCGTACCGGATCTCGTGCGCGATCCGCCCGGGGTCCTCGTCGCGGAAGTCGTCGAGCCGGGTGCCCTGCCAGTGGCCGAGCATGCGGATCGTCGTCGCGGCGAGTTCCGGGGTGAACGGCAGCGCCTGCAGGCTGGTGAGGATGCTGTCCCGACCGAACATCGTCATGAACCACGGCAGCCCGGCGGCCGGCAGGCTGCGGCGCCCGGCGAGCACCGGTGAGAACCGCAGCGCGGCGAGATCGACCAGGCTGCGCCGGTACGTGGCGGTCAGCGATTCCCAGTCGCAGTGCAGGCTCGGCGCATCCGTGACCCACTTCTCCAGGTTCGCCAGCATCTCGGCACGGTCGCCGCCCACCTGCTGGACGATCGGCGAGCGGCCGTCAGACCGCAGCATCGCCGGGGTGACCTGAAGCTCGGTCGACCATTCGCCATGCGGTTCGAGACGTACCGGAAAGCTCAGCCCCTGTTCGTCCACCTTGGCCGGGGCGCTGCTCGAGATCCCCGTCTCCCGGTGGTAGGTCTCCCGCTCGTACCCGAAGATCAGGCGGCCGCGGTCCATCTTCGTGTAGTACTTGCCCTTCTTCGCCAGCGCGTCCTTCACCTCGAACAGGTCGGCGAAGTCCGCGCCGGCCTCGATCCGGACCAGCAGCTCGATCGGCTGGTCGTCGTGATTGAGGATGGTCAGCTCCTCGCGGAACCCGTCGCAGATCGAGCGTCGGCGGATCACCGAGAGCTTGGCGTCCACGTACACCGTGCCGGTGCCGGGGACCAGGAAGAAACGCGTCTCGAAGTACTGGAGGTCGTCGATGGACAGTGCACCGAGCCGCTCGCCGTTGACCGTGAGTACCCAGGTCGAGATGTACCGGGTGTCGAACGAGAAGAGTCCGGTCGGATCGGTGGGGGACGCGTCGATGTCGCCGCGCGTGTCGCTGACCACGAACGTGTTGCCGTCGAGGATCTTGACGAGGCCGTCGGTCATCACATCACCTACCCGCGCCGACCGGCTTGCGGCGCCGCTGGTCACCTGTTGGATTCGTGCTTGTCGGCGGCCGCTGGCGGGTTGCCGGACCCGGGCGGGCCGTCCTGGTCGGGCGTCCTGGCGGGGCCTGGCGGCCCGGCGCGCCCGCGCGGTCGGGCGGCCCGGGGAAGATCCGCTGGACGTGTACCAGAAGTTCTGGGTCGCCGGTCACCCACAGCGCCCCACGCAGCAGCGCGGCGAACGCGTTGAGCCGGCCACTGACGATGCCCTCGAACAGGGCGAGGTCCCCGATGACCACGCAGTCCGCAGCACCGTTGCGGTGCTCCACCTTGACATCGCCGTTGCTGAACGTGAGTAACCAGTGATCGACCCGCCGTCCCCGGGAGATATCGAACCTGATGGTGCCCTCGACGTTCAGCAGTCGGGGGTCGTGCCCTCGCCGTCCGAGCATTTCGAAGAACTCAGCCGCCGGATCCGCCATCGCGATCACTCCAGTCGTGATCGGGTTTGTTCTGACGGATTCAGCCTCACCAACCCGGAGGGTGCGGGCATCACTCGCTAAGGGTGAAAACCCAGGATCGCCACAATTTCCGGGAACTTGTGGTCTCCGGCGGGGTCGGAGGCCACAACTTCCCGGAAGTTGTGGCAATCAACGAGCGGCGGCGATCAAGCGGCCGTGGTCAGGCGGCCGTGGGGAGCGCCGGGGCCACCGCGTGCACCCGGTCCAGGACCAGCCCGACCAGCTCCCTGGCGGCGCCCAGCGGCCGCGCGGCCGCGACCGCCCCGGCCTCGTACGCCGAGTCGACCGCGGCGTCGTAGAGCCGCGCCGGTGCCAGGAAATAGGCCGCCATCGCGACGTGTCGGGCTCCGGCCCGCCGGAGCCGGGCGACGGCCGCACCGGGCAGGGGCTCACTCGCCGAGGCGTACGCCGGCAGGCAGGGCATGCCGAGCCGCTGGCCGAGCGCCCGGGCCGCCGCCTCCACCGTGTCGAGCGCGGCGCGGTCGCGGGTGCCGGCGGCGGCCAGAACCACGGCGTCGAACCCGGTGCGGGTCTCGCCCAGCCGGCGGACCAGGCCGTCGAGCAGCGGGTCGGGCACGTGCCCGGCGACCGGGCCCAGCACGTCGGTCACCTCGACCGGCACGTGCACACCCGACGCGCGGGCCGTGGTGACGACGGCCGGCACGTCCACCCGGCCGTGGTACGCGGAGGTCAGCAACAGCGGCACCAGCGTGACCGCCGGCGCACCGGCCCGTTGGAGCGCGACCAGCTCCTCGACCGGCCGCGGGCCGGCGTGGTCGAGAAAGGACGCCCGCACGGTCGTCCCCGGCCCGGCCGTCGCGACCGCCCGGGCCAGCGCCCGGGTGGTCGCCGCCGCGCGGGGGTCCTTCGACCCGTGCGCGACCAGAAGGACCGGACTCACAGGTGCAGCCCGCACTCGGTCTTGTCGAACATCGGCCACCGGCCGGCGCGCGGGTCCTCGCCGGGCGGGGTACGCCGGGTGCACGGCCAGCAGCCGACCGACGCGTACCCCTGCCGCAGCAGGGTGTTGACCGGCACGTTGTGGCGGGAGATGTACGCGTCGACGTCGGCCTGCGTCCACGTCGCCAGCGGCGAGACCTTCACCTTGCCCCGGTTGGTGTCGAACCCCACGACCGGCGTGTTCGCCCGGGTCGGGGACTCGTCCCGGCGCAGCCCGGCGGCCCAGGCGTCGTACTTGGCCAGGCCGCGCTCCAGCGGCTCGACCTTGCGCATGTCGCAGCACTCGTCGGGGGCCCGGGCGTAGAGCCGGGGGCCGTACTGCTCGTCCTGCTCCCGGACGGTCAGCCGGGGGCGGATCGAGCGGACGGTGACCGGAAGGGTCCGCTGCACGATGTCGCGGACCCGCAGCGTCTCGGCGAAGTGCAGACCGGTGTCGAGGAAGACCACGTCGACCCCGGGCGCCACCCGGGAGACCACGTGGACCAGCACCGCGTCCGCGAACGAGCTGGTCACACAGAACCGCTCGCCGAACGTCTCGACGGCCCAGGACACGATCTCCTCGGCGGTTTTGCCCTCCAGCTTCTGGCCGGCGACGGTGGCCAGCTCGCGAAGCTCATCCTGGGTACGGCTGGTCACCGCGACACCTCCAGCGCTCGTGCAGCCAATCCGACGAACTTCACGACGAACACCCGGACGCAGGAGCGGCACTCCCACGCGCCGTGGCCGCCCTCCTCGGAGGGCCGCAGATCTTCGTCCCCGCAGTAGGGGCAGTAGAGCGGCGCAGCACGTTCCTCGGAACTCATCGCGCCACCTCGCTTCGCTCGGCGCCACGATGAGGCACCGCCACACTGAGCCAGCTGATTCGCTCGCTTCGCTCACTCATCGGAGTGCCTCCTCGTCGGCCCTCGTTACCCACTCGGCGAACGATTCACCGTCGAGACGTCCGGCCAGGTAGCGGCGGGCCAGCCGCTCCACGTACCCGGGCAGTTCCTCGGCGGTGGTCTTCAGGCCGCGCAGCTTGCGCCCGAACCCGGCGGTCTGCCCGGCGGCCAGGCCCAGGCCACCGCCCAGGTGCACCTGGAACCCCTCGACCTGCCGGCCGTCCGGCGCGGTCACGATCATGCCCTTGAGCCCGATGTCGGCGACCTGGGTGCGGGCACACGCGTTCGGGCAGCCGTTGATGTTGATCGAGATCTCGGTGTCGAAGTCGGCCAGCCGCTTCTCCAGCTCGGCGACCAGCTCCTCGGCCCGGGCCTTGGTCTCGACGATCGCCAGCTTGCAGAACTCGATGCCGGTGCAGGCCATCGTGCCGCGCCGCCACGCCGAGGGCGCCGCGTCGAGGCCGATCTCGCGCAACTCCGCCGCGACCGGGTTCACCTGGTCCCGGCCAAGATCAAGAACCAACAACTTCTGGTACGGGGTGAGCCGCACCCGGCCGCTGCCGTGCGCCTCGGCGATGTCCGCGACCCGGGCCAGCATCTCGCCGGAGACCCGGCCCGCGACCGGGGCGACGCCGACGTAGTACTTGCCGTCCCACTGCTTGTGGATGCCGACATGGTCGATCGGCCGGTCGGGAAGCTCGGGGGCCGGGCCGTCGATCAACGGACGGCCCAGGTACTCGCGCTCCAGCACCTCCCGGAACTTCTCCACGCCCCAGTCGGCGACCAGGAACTTCAGCCGGGCCCGGTTGCGCAGCCGCCGGTACCCGTAGTCCCGGAAGATCTGCACGACGCCGTGCCAGACCTCGGCGACCTCGTGCAACGGCACCCACACGCCGAGCCGCTTGGCGAGCATCGGGTTGGTCGACAGCCCGCCGCCGACCCACAGGTCGAAGCCCGGACCGTGGTCGGGGTGGATCACCCCGAGGAACGCCACGTCGTTCGCCTCGTACGGGGTGTCCGGCAGCCACCCGATCGTGGTCTTGAACTTGCGCGGCAGATTGGCCAGCTCCGGGTCGCCGATGAACTTCTCGCTGATCTCCTGGATCGCCTCGGTGGCGTCGAGGATCTCGGCCTCGGCGACCCCGGCGACCGGGCTGCCCAGGATCACCCGCGGAGTGTCCCCGCACGCCTCGGTGGTGGACAGGCCGACCGCTTCCAGCTCCCGCCAGATCGTCGGCACGTCCTCGATGCGGATCCAGTGCAGCTGGATGTTCTGCCGGTCGGTGATGTCGGCACTGCCCCGGGCGTACCGCTCGGAGATGTGGGCCACGGTGCGCAACTGGGCCAGGTCGAGCTGGCCGCCGTCGACGCGTACCCGCAGCATGAAGTACTCGTCTTCGAGCTCGTGCGGCTCCAGGATCGCGGTGCGCCCGCCGTCGATGCCCGGCGCGCGCTGGGTGTACAGGCCGAACCAGCGGAACCGGCCACGCAGGTCGGCGGGGTCGATGCTGGCGAAGCCGCGATGGGCGTAGATCGTCTCGATGCGGGCCCGGACGTTGAGCGGGTTGTCGTCCTTCTTGGTCCGCTCGTTGGCGTTGAGCGGCTCGCGATGGCCCAACGCCCACTGGCCCTCGCCACGCACCCGCCGCTTCGGCGCGGCCGGGCGGGTACTGGCGGGGACGGCGGTTGCCGTCATGCGGCGTCCTCCTGCAAGTGGGGGGCGCGCGCGCCGGCAACCGCAAGATCAAGCGGCGACGTCGGTGTCTGAGAGATCCGGCGCGGGTGCGCGCCCGTGGATGGAAAGCGGGCGGCGTCAGAAGGCCGGACACATGGCGCTGCGCACGCGACCGTAGTCGACGTGACGGCGGCTGATAAGCCGCAAGGATGCAGCGGTCATGCAGACGATCGTGCCACGAACCACCCGCCCGCCGCCACGCCCGAGTGAGTGTAATCTCCTCAGTTGGCCGAGCCTGACCTGGACAAATTCCGCTATCCCTAGCTGCTTGATAGGGATTGTTTGTCTCACCAATGCCGGGCTGTGCCGGGCGTACTCGACCGCAGATCTCACCTTTTGGTAAGTGGTACGACCAGCATCGCTTCCGTGCCACCTTCAACGCGGCGGCGCAGCTCGATCGACCCGCGCAGCTCGCCGGTGGCCAGAGTTCGCACGATCTGCAAGCCGAGCCGAACGCTTCCGTCGAGCGCGAACCCGTCGGGCAGGCCCTGCCCACCGTCGGCGACCGTGACGTGCAACTGACGGCGGAACCGGTGCGCGGTGACCACCACGTCGCCTTCGTCGCCGGGCCCGTACGCGTGCTCGACCGCGTTCTGGAGCAGCTCGTTGAGCACCATGACCAACGGTGTCGCCACGTCGGCCGGCAGGATCCCGAAGGTGCCGACCCGGCGGATCGACACCCGGGTCTCGGTCGCGGCCACCTCCCGGGCACCCGCGGCCACCCGGTCGACGATGCCGTCGAAGTCGACCACCTCGTCCGACGACATCGACAGCGTCTCGTGTACCAGCGCGATCGAGGCGACCCGGCGAACCGACTCCTCCAGCGCGGTCCGCGCCTCCGGTACCTCCACCCGGCGGGCCTGCAACCGCAGCAGCGCGGCGACGGTCTGCAGGTTGTTCTTCACCCGGTGGTGGATCTCCCGGATCGTGGCGTCCTTGGTGACCAGCTGCCGGTCCCGCCGACGTATCTCGGTGATGTCGCGGACCAGGACCAGCGCGCCGATCGGGATGCCGGACGGCATCAGCGGCAGGGCGCGGGCCAGCACCGTCGCGCCACGCGCCTCGATCTCGCGGCGCGGTCGGGCCTCCCCGCGCAGCGCGGCGAGCAGCAGCTCGGTGGTGTCGCTGCCCTCCAGCGGGTCGTCGGCGAGCCGCCCGGTGACGGCCGCCAGGTCCTCGCCGACCAGGTGCGTGGACAACCCCAACCGCCGGTACGCGGACTGCGCGTTCGGGCTCGCGTACGTGACCTTGCCGCTGGCGTCGAGCCTGACCAGGCCGTCGCCGACCCGGGGCGCACTGGCCAGCTCGCCCGGGTGCCGGGGCGGCGGGAACGACCCGTCGGCCACCATCTGGGCCAGGTCGTCAGCCGTGGTCAGGTAGTTCAGCTCCAGGTGGCTGGGGGTACGCGCGGTCGACAGGTTGGTGTCGCGGCCGATCACGGCGATGACCTGGGGACTTCCCGGGCGGCGGACCGGGATCGCCTCGTGCCGGGCCGGGGTGTCGCCGTACCAGACCGGATCGCCCTCCCGCCAGATCCGGCCCTGGTCACGGGCCACCGCGAGGTGCGCCACCTCCGGGCCACCGGAGACCCGCCCGACCTGGTCGTCCTGGTACGCGGTGGGTGCGGTGGTCGGGCGGACCTGGGCCACACAGACGAACTGGCCGGTCGGGAGCGCCACCCACATCAGCAGGTCGGCGAACGACAGGTCGGACATGAGCTGCCAGTCACCGGCGAGCCGGTGCAGGTGCTCGATGTCGACCGGTTCGAGATGGGTGTGCTCCTCAACCAGATCGCGCAGCGTGGACACAGGGAAAGCGTGCCATGGATGCTGGCGTAGCCTGCCAGGTGTGCGGCGGATTCTCATGGCGTTCCTCGTTTGCGGGGTCACTTTCGGGCTGGCCGGATGTGGCTGGCTGAAGGCGGGCAACGTGAGCCACACCAAGCCGAGCGGTTTCGTGCTGCGCGGATACGCGACGGCCGGCATCGGGGCGGCTCCCGGCACCGCGGCGGGCGGGCCGTGCCAGGCGCCGAGGGCCGGGGTCGCGCCGAACGACGAGGTGGTGGTCACCGACCCGCCGGACCACACGCTCGCGACCGGCATGCTCGGTGTCGGCGTGCTGGCCGTGGACGGCACCGCGTACACGTGCAACTTCCCGTTCGAGATCTCCGGTGTGCCGGGCGGGCACCAGACGTACGAGATCTCGATCGCCGGCCGGGCGGCGATGAGCTTTCCGGCCGAGGAACTGCGCCAGGACAAGCCCGCCGTCATCCCGGTCCCTTGACCGACCTGCGCCTTGCCGGCCTCCAAGATCGACACAACTTCCGGGAAACAGTGGCCTCCGGTACCCGCTGAGGCCACAACTTCCGGGAAGTTGTGTCGACTAGAGCGTGGTCGTGACCTTCTTCAGGCCGCGCGGGGCGTCCGGGTCCTCGCCCCGGTGGCGGGCAAGCTCCAGCGCCAACCGCTGCAACGGCAGGATGTCGAGCAGCGGCGAGTAGCGCTCGTCGACATCCGGCGTCGGGATCCGCAGCGGCGCACCGTCCACGTCGGACGGTCCGATCGCGACCACGTCGGCGCGCCGCTCGTCGAGCCGGGCCAGCACCTCCCGCATCGCGCCACCGCCCGGCCCGGAGCCGACCACGGCGAGCACCGGCACGTCCGGGTCGGCCATCGCGAGCGGGCCGTGCAGCAGGTCGGCGCCGGAGAACGCGAGGGCGGGCAGGTACGACGTCTCCATCAGTTTGAGCGCGGTCTCCCGCGCGGTCGGGTACGCGTACCCCCGGCCGGTGGTGACCATCCGGGCGGCGAACCGGTACCGGGGCGCGAGCTGGGCCGGCGTGGGATCGTCGAGCACCTTCTGCGCGTACAAAGGAAGCTCGGCCAACGCGGCGCGCTCATCGGCCGGGAGCGCCCCGTCGCCGGCCCGCACGCCCTCGACGAGCATGAGCAGGGCGAGCAGCTCGGCAGAGTACGTCTTCGTGGCCGCCACCGCGCGCTCGTGGCCGGCCGCGACGTCGACGGACACCTCGGCGACCCGCGCGAGCGGTGACTCCGGGTTGTTGGTCACGGCGAGCGTGTGTGCACCCTGCTCCCGCGCGACCCGGACCACCTCGGTGAGGTCGGGCGAGCCGCCGCTCTGCGACACTCCGACGACGAGCGCGTCGCGCAGGTCAGGGCGGGCACCGTACACGGTGATCGCCGAAGGCGACGCGAGCCCGGCCGGGATGCCGAGCCGGATCTCGGTGAGATAGGCCGCGTACAGGGCGGCGTGGTCAGACGTGCCGCGCGCGGTGAAGACGACGTGGCGGGGCGCCCAGTCGGCGACCCGGGCGGCGGCCTCGGCGATGTGCCCGGCGCGCTCGTCGAGCAGGCGGGCGAACACCTCCGGCTGCTCGGCGATGTCGGCTGCCATCCCGCTGCCCGGCTGGCTCGGCACAGTTGTCACGACCGCACTCCTTCCCGATCAAACGCTGCGCGTTTCGAGGAGGAGCTTCGCATGAATGAACATGAGTGCGCAATGAACGAGCAGTTTCGCGCAGCCCTTGAGGCCCCCAAGATCGGCACAACTTCCCGGAAAGAGGGGCCATTCGAGGCCCCTGAGGCCACAACTTCCGGGAAGTTGTGCCGATCTTGGGGCGATCGTGAAGGCTCAGACGCCGAGGACGGCGCGCATGCCGAGCAGCCGCACGCCTGGCACCGGCTCCCAGTCGCGCTCCGGGATCCGCTCGAACCCCATCGCCGTGTACAGCCGTTGCGCCGACGTCACGAAGTCGCGGTAGCAGAGCACCACGGCGGCGCAGCCCGCCGCGGCCGCCCGGCGCAGGCACTCGTCCACCAGCAGCCGGCCCACACCTCCCCCCTGCGCGGCGGGGTCGACGGCCAGCATGCGGAACTCGGCCTCGCCGTCCCCGGCCAGCTCGGAGTACCGGCTGCCGGGCAGCACGAACGTCACCGCACCCAGCGGCTGGTCGGATTGCGGGTCGACGGCCACCAGGACCGTGCCCTCGGCCGCGCGGCCGGCCACGTCGAGCAGCACCTGCCGGTAGCCTCTGGTCTCGTCGCCCAGCTGGCCGGTCGCCCGGTACGCGGCCACGGTCAGCCGGCCGATGTCGGGGTAGTCATCGGGCCGCGCGACGCGGATCAGCACGGTCATCAGTCGATGACGGCGATCAGGTCGCCTTCCTGGACCACGTCGCCCTCGCCGACCGCGAGCTCCCGCAGCACCCCGTCGCTCTCCGCGACCACCGGAATCTCCATCTTCATCGATTCCAGGATCACGAGGGTGTCGCCCTCCTCGATGGTGTCGCCGGTGGCCTTGACCACCTTCCAGACGTTCGCCACCATCTCGGCGCGGATCTCGTCGGCCATCTGCCCGTCCTCTCCGTGTTCTCGCTCCGGTATCCAATCACGACCGAGGGTTAAACCGGTGGTCGACTCGACAACGCGATCCCATCATGGTTCCAGTGGAATCGGCCGTCACGGTTACCCCGGCGCAGCTCCCCGAGCTGCTGCTGCACGTCGCGGTGGTGCGGCCGGTCTTCCTCTGGGGCGCCCCGGGCATCGGCAAGTGCTCGCTGGTGCGGGAGTTCGCCGACTCGCTGGGCCTGGAGTGCGTGACCCTGCTCGGCACCCAGCTCGCGCCGGAGGACCTGATCGGCGTGCCGCAGATGCGCGACGGCCGCAGCCGGTTCGCGCCGCCCGAGGCGATCGCCCGGGACGAGCCGTACTGCCTGTTCCTCGACGAGCTGAACGCGTCGTCGCCCGAGGTGCAGAAGGCGTTCTACTCGCTGATCCTCGACCGCCGCATCGGCGAGTACGAGCTGCCCGAGGGCTCGATCGTCATCGGCGCCGGCAACCGCGCCACCGACAACGCGCTCGCCCGGCCGATGGCCTCCGCGCTGGTCAACCGGCTGGTGCACGTGCACCTGCGGGCCAGCGTCGAGCGACTGGCTGGCCTGGGCGGTCGGCGCCGGCATCCACCCGTGGGTGCTCGACTACCTGACCGAGCGCCCGGACCACCTGTGGAGCCGAGCCGCCGAAGACCGAGGAGCCGTTCTCCACCCCGCGCTCCTGGCACATGCTCTCCGACGCCTGCACTCCTGCGGGCGACGCCTCGACGAGGAGACCCTGCGGGTGCTGGCGCACCGGCACCCTCACGGCCGCCACGCCTCGGCGTTCTGCGCGTACGTGAAGACCGTCCGGCACCGGTACGGTCTCGACGCGATCCTCCAGGGCGACGCCCGCTGGCCGCGTGCCGCGACCGGACCGCGACCTGCTGTACTTCCTCGCCGAGTCGTTCCGGGCCCGGCTGATCAAGGAGCTGCCCGCCAGCAAGGAGCACGCCTCGCCGTCGGTGCGGCAGTTCGCGCGTGCGGGCCAAGGCGCTGCTGGTCGAGCTGGCCGAGATCTCGCTGGAGTGCGCCCAGCTGGTCATCGCGACCGGCGACGACGGCATGCCGGTGCTGCCCGCCTGGTTCCTCGTCGAGGTCAGCCGCGACCTGCCCCGGCTGGTCGCGGCGCGGGCATAGGTTCGACATAGCCATGGCCCGCCGCAAGCCACCCGCCGTCACCGACCCGTACGAGCAGGCGTTTCTGTCGGCCCGGGACACGGTGTCCGCGCACCCGATGTTCCGCCCGCTGGTCACCGATCCGGCGGTACTCGGGCTGACGACCGCGGAGTTCCACCGGTGCGAGGACGAGGCGCTGAGCCGGGCGCGCGGCTGGGCCCGGCTGCGACGGCGACGGCACGATCGTGGTGAACAAGCACGCCCGGGGCACCGTCGACGAGTGGACCTGGGTGCTCGCGCACTGCCTGCTGCACCTGGGCTTCGGGCACGCCGACCGGCGGCGAGGGGGCCGGACCGTCCCGTACCGGGTCGGCTGCTGCCTGGTGGTGACCCGGTTCCAGACCGCGCTGCGGCTGGGTACCGCGCCGAGAGCCGGTGCCGGCCGACCTACCCGGCGGCGTCCGAGGACGAACTCGCCGAGCGCTGGCGCGACGACGAGCATTCCCTCCGGGTACCCGGAACTGGGTGTCGGTGGCACGGACAGTGACGTGACCGCGGCGGCGGGGCCGATCCGCCGCCGCATCCGGACCCGGCCGCCCGCGCTGACCTGGCCGGACCGGCTCGCGATGGGTCTGGCCGCCGCAGCGGCCGCCGCCGTGGAGGAGGCCGGTGAGGTGCGGCACACCGACCCGCGCCGGCCGGCACCGGACAGCCCGTGGGAGCGGGCGCGGCGCTGGTTCGTCTCGTCATACCCGCTGCTCGGCGGCCTCGCGGCGGGCTTCACGCATCGTCGCCGACGGGAGCTGGCCCGCGCCCACCAGATCTCGATCGCCGCGGTCGACGCCGACGGCGGCCGAGATCTACGTCAACCCGCTGGCCCGGCTGTCCGAGCAGGAGTGCCGGTTCGTCGTCGCACACGAGATGCTGCACGCCGCGCTGCGTCACGGCGACCGCGGTGGCGCACCGCGACCCGTACCTGTGGAACGTCGCCGCCGACTACGTGATCAACGGCTGGCTGGTCGAGATGGCGGTCGGCACGCTGCCCGAGGGCGTGCTGCACGATCCCGGAGCTGCGCGGGATGTCCGCCGAGGAGGTGTACGACCGGATCGCCGGCGACCTGCGCCGGCTGCGCAAGCTGGCCACGCTGCGCGGTCGCGGTCTGGGCGACATCCTGGCACCGTGTCGCCACGGCCCGGGGCGGCCGGCGTCGATCTCGACGAGTATCTACCGGCGGGCGCTGCTGCCCGGGCTGGCGTTCCACGAGTCCGGCGGGCGCGGGCTGCTGCCGGCCGGCCTGGTCGAGGAGATCCGGGCGCTCGATCATCCGCCGCTGCCCTGGGACGCCCAACTGGCCCGCTGGTTCGAGGAGTTCGTGCCGCGCGTGGAGAAGCGCCGCTCGTACGCGCGCGCGTCGCGGCGCCAGGCGTCCACGCCGGACATCCCCCGCCCCGGGCTGGCGTCGCGCCCGAGGAACTGGTGGCACGGTCGACGTTCGGCGTGGTGCTGGACACGTCCGGCTCGATGGACAACCGCCTGCTCGGCAAGTGCGCTCGGCGCGATCGCGTCGTACGCGCTGGCCCGCGACGTGCCGGCCGCCCGGGTCGTGTTCTGCGACGCGGCCGCGTACGACGCGGGGTACCTGCCGGTGCCGGAGATCGCCGGCCGGGTCCGGGTACGCGGGCGCGGCGGCACCGTCCTGCAGCCCGGCATCGACCTGCTCGAACGGGCGCACGACTTTCCGCCGGACGCCCCGATCCTGGTCATCACCGACGGGTACTGCGACGTGCTCCGCGTCCGCCGCGAGCACGCCTACCTGGTGCCCGAGGGCGCCCGCCTGCCGTTCACCCCGAGAGGTCCGGTCTTCCGCCTCCGCTGAGGCACCGCCAGCTACTCAGCCAGGTACTCAACGGTGTCGGCCTCGAAGACCAACTCCGCGAGGCGCAGCCGAAGCCGCTGCTTCAGCTCGACCGGCGCGACCTCGGCGCCGCAGCACCGGGCCACGAGCGCCTTCACCTCCTGCTCGATGCCGTACTCGCGCAGGCACGGCGAGCACTCGTCGAGGTGGTCCCGGATCAGCAGTCGCCGGTCGTCGGTGCATTCGAGGTCGAGGTACAGGTAAACCTCTGCCAACACCTCACGGCAATCTGTCTCGTGGGGGTCGCCGCAGCTCACGCGATCACCCCGCTGCGTTCGCCAGGCGTCGAGCTCTCGGCTCCGTTGCTCACGGCGTCATACCTCCTGGCCGGCCGGCAGGTCTTCGCCCACCGGTCGATCGGATGGGGTTCGGGTGAAACCCCGGTCGGCGGCGTAGCGCTCCAGCAGGCGGCGCAGGTTGCGCCGGCCGCGGTGCAGCCGTGACATCACGGTGCCGATGGGCGTACCCATGATGTCGGCGATCTCCTTGTAGGAGAAGCCTTCGACGTCGGCGAGGTACACGGCGAGCCGGAAGTCTTCCGGCAGCGCCTGCAACGCTTCCTTGACGTCGGAATCCGGCAGCCGGTCCAGGGCCTCGGTCTCGGCCGACTTCAGCCCGCTGGAGGTGTGCGACTCCGCCTCGGCGAGCTGCCAGTCGGTGATCTCCTCGGTCGGCGCCTGGACGGGCTGACGCTGCCGACGCCGGTAGGAGTTGATGTACGTGTTGGTCAGAATCCGGTAGAGCCAGGCCTTGAGGTTGGTGCCCTCTTCGAACTGGTGGAAGGCGGCATATGCCTTCAGGAAGGTCTCCTGCACCAGGTCCTCGGCATCGGCCGGATTACGCGTCATCCGCAGTGCGGCCGCGTACAACTGGTCCAGAAACGGCAACGCGTCGCGCTCGAAGCGCTCGCGTCGCTGGTCGGGCCGCTCGCCTGATGCCACTCGCCCCTCATCCCTCCGCCGTCCCGCAGAGGATACGCCGGGCACGATCGCGCCGCCGCCAGCCGGGGGCTGGAACGGTGGCCAGGACGGGTCGGGTGTGGCGCCTGTGTCGATCGTCGCCGGCCACTCCGGACCGGTCACGATCTGTCGCCAACGTTCACCCTCGTGCGCTTCGCGCTCACGGGTAACGACACCCACCTGGGCTCCCCCTTCAGCATGCCGCCGGGCACCAGTGGTGCCAGCCTTACGGCGGATGCAACCCCTGGGGTGCCGGATCATTCCGCATTCATTCAGGTCCCGCCCAAGATCAGCACAACTTCCCGGAAACGGTGGCCTCGGCGGGTCCCGGAGACCACTATTTCCGGGAGTTTGTGCCAGTCAGCTCGCCCAGCCGTGGCTGCTCAGCCAGTCAACGACGATCTTGGCCATCGCCTTCGGACCGCGGCGTAGATCATGAGTTTCGCCGGGGCGGACGCATACCTCGACCGGGCCGCGCGGATCGGGTACCCCGAACGGGTCCCGGTCGCCGTTCACGACCAGGGTCGGCACCGTGTCGGGCAGTTCCCCGGCCCGGCTGCGATCCGGCCTGCCCGGCGGGTGCAGCGGGAACGCGAGAGCGAGCACGCCGACCGCGCCCAGCTCGGCGGCCGTCCGGCAGGCGACCCGGGCACCGCTGGACCGCCCGCCGACGAGAAGCGGAGTGTTCGCCGGTACCTCCTGCCGCACCGCCGCGACCAGGTCACTGAAGGCACGGTCGAGCTGACCGGCGGGCGCGGGTGCCCGGCGGCCGGCGACCCGGTAGGGCTGGAGGACCCGCGCGACGGCGACACCGGCGGCCACGGCCGCATCGCGTACCGCGCGCAGGTCCACGGCGTCCACCCCGCCACCGGCACCGTGCCCCAGGACGAGCAGGCTGAGCGGTGCGGTGGCGGGTGGACGAGGTCGAACCGGGCCGGCCCGTACGCGGTCGCGACCTCGGTCATCACCGAGTCGGTCATAACCGAATGGTCGCAGCCCGTCCGGCCCTAACGACCAGCGCCTACCTGTGAGCATCGGCAGCAGGTCTGAGTCGTGACGACTGGTCGTCGTCGTATGGCGGACTGTTGATGTCGGAACGCCAGGCGACCAGCATCGCCCGTCTCTCCCGCGGCGTCGTGGCACCCCACACGCCGTGGCAGTCGCCGACGTCCAGGGCCCATGCGAGGCACGACCCCTGGACTTCACATGTGCGGCACAACGCCACCGCGGCGTCGGCCGGCTCACTCGGAGCCGGAAAGAACGTCTCCGGATCCACACTCTGGCACAGGCCCCTGGTGCGCCACGCCGGATCGAGGTCACGTTCGCTCAGCGCGCGGAGCAATCGTGGATCGCGCCTTGCTGCGGCAACCTCGTGCGGACGGGGCATACGCGCCCGGGTCATGCACCCACCTCCCCCGTGGGTTACGCATTTCGTCGGTGGGTACGGCTGTCAAAAACAGCACTCCCAACGGCGCTGTGTTCTACCGCACGAGCGCGCGCTTCGACAAGAGCCCTAGACCAGATTGCGAAAAAGCCGACCCCCCAATTCCTGCCGTATCAGCTAAAACAGTGTCAGATCATGTGGCCGCTCGGCGGAAACCAACGGCACCCGCTCGACCAGCCCGGGACCGTCGTTGCGAACGTCGCCGACCGCCGGACCCACCGGGCGCACCTCCAGGATCCGGACGGCTGCCGGATCCGGCGGACTGAGCATTGTGGACGCGGTGGCCGCGTCGCCGTCGAGCCACATCCGCCAGTGCTCCGGGGACAGAACCAACGGCATCCGGTCGTGGACGCTCGCCAACTCACCGACCGCGGCCGTGGTCACAATGCAGCACGTGAGCATTCGGTCACCCCAGACCGTCCACAGCCCGGCGAAAGCCAGCACACCGCCGTCCTGGCGGGTCATGAAGTAGGGCTGGCGGTCCTTGGGTGCGCGGCGGACCCACTCGTACCACCCGTCGGCGGGGACCAGGCAACGGCGGCTGGCGAACGACGTCGCATAGGCCCGGGTGGTCGCCACGGTCTCCGCGCGGGCGTTGATCATGCGGGCGGCGCCGGTGGCGTCCTTCGCCCAGGACGGCACCAGACCCCAACGCGCGACGGACAGCACGCCCCGCTCCACCCGCTGAGAGCCGCGCACGACCGGCACCGGGTCGGTGGGGGCCACGTTGTAGTCGGGGGCCAGGCCGTCGCCGGTCTCGTCGTCGACGTCGAACAGCGCGCTGAGATCAGTCGCGCTGCGGGTCGTGGCGTACCGGCCGCACATGGCGCACACGGTACCGGCATCAACCCCGCGCCGCCGCCCCGTGCGCGGAGCGTGACCACCAACATCGGCAGCCGGGATCGTCCCACGAGACAGGAGGGTGCGGATCGGTGATCGCGCCCCGGTGACCGGTTGGGCAGACTGTACGGGTGGCTGACAGCAACCTTGCCGCTACCCGGCCGACCCAACCGTGGACGGCACCGACCGCGACCAGGCCGGTTTCGGCGACCGTACGGTTGCCCGGCTCCAAGTCGATGACCGCCCGCGCCCTGGTCCTGGGTGCGGTGTCGGCCGGATCGAGTACGCTGCGCGCCCCGTTGCGCGCCCGGGACACCACGCTGATGGCGGCCGGGATGCGGGCGATGGGCGCCACCGTGAGCACCTCCCGCGACGACCTGTGGGTGGTACGCCCCGGCTCGCTGCGCGGCCCGGCGAAGGTGGACGTCGGCCTCGCCGGCACGGTCATGCGGTTCCTGCCACCGGTGGCGGCGCTCGCCGAGGGCCCGGTCGTGTTCGACGGCGACCCGCGGGCCCACCAGCGGCCGATGGCCCCGCTGATCGAGGCGTTGCGCGGGCTCGGCGTGGAGATCGAGGCCGCGGCCGGTGGCCACCTGCCGCTGACCGTCCACGGCACCCGCGCGGTCGCCGGCGGCGAGGTCACCATCGACGCGTCCAGCTCCAGCCAGCTGGTCAGCGGGCTGCTGCTCGCCGGCGCGGCGTTCGACCAGGGCGTGGTGGTCCGCCACGTCGGCCCGCCGGTGCCGAGCGCGCCCCACCTCAAGATGACCGTGCAGATGCTGCGTGCCGTCGGGGCCGGGGTGGACGACGCCACCCCGAACGTCTGGGCCGTGCAGCCGGGGCGGCTCGGCGGCCGGGCCTGGGAGATCGAGCCGGATCTGTCCGGCGCCGCGCCGTTCCTGGCCGCCGCCGTGGTCACCGGCGGCACGGTCACCGTACTGGGCTGGCCGCACACCACCACCCAGGCCGGCGACCGGCTGCGCGACCTGCTGGCCGCGATGGGCGGCGAGGCGACCCTGTCCACCGAGGGCCTCACCATGCGGGGCACCGGGACGGTGCACGGGCTCGACGCCGACCTGTCCGAGGTCGGCGAGCTGACCCCGGTACTCGCCGGGCTGGCCGCCATCGCGGATTCGCCGTCGCGGCTGTCCGGTATCGGGCACCTGCGCGGGCACGAGACCGACCGGCTCGCCGCGCTGGCCCGGGAACTGGGCCGGCTCGGTGCCGAGGTCGACGAGTACCCGGATGGGCTGCGCATCCGGCCGCGACCGCTGACCGGCCGGGTGTTCGAGACCTACGACGATCACCGGCTGGCGCACGCCGCCGCGGTCATCGGGCTGGTCGTGCCCGGGATCGAGCTGGCCGACGTGGCCTGTACCTCCAAGACCATGCCCGAGTTCCCGGCACTATGGTCAACGATGGTGGACTAGCCGGGAGGTTCAGGGCGCTGAGGCGGCCGCGCGACTACGACGAGGACGACGTACGGGTGCGCCCGGGTCGATCCTCCCGACCGCGTACCCGGATCCGCCCCCGCCACGAGGACGCCGTCGAGGGCTTCGTGGTGGCCGTCGACCGGGGCAGGTACACCTGTGTCATCGACGGCGACCGCACGGTCATCGCCATGCGCGCCCGCGAGCTGGGCCGCCGCGGCGTGGTCGTGGGCGACCGGGTCCAGATCGTCGGCGACGTGTCCGGGCGTGCCGACACGCTCGCCCGGATCGTCCGCATCGACGAGCGGACCTCGACGCTGATGCGCACCGCCGACGACGACGAGACCACCGTGGAGGGCCGCCAGGAGCGGGTCGTCGTCGCCAACGCCGAGCAACTCGTCATCGTCAGCTCGCTGGCCGACCCGCCGCCCCGGACCGGGTTCATCGACCGGTGCCTGGTGGCCGCGTACGACGCGGAGATCGAGCCGCTGCTGTGCCTGACCAAAGCCGATCTGGCCGGGCCGGAGGCGGTGCTCGACTACTACGCCGAGCTGGACCTGCCGTACGTGCTGACCCGCCCGGACAGCGAGCTGACCGAGATGCGCGCGGCCCTGGCCGACCGGATCTCGGCAATGATCGGCCACTCCGGGGTCGGCAAGTCCACCCTGGTCAACCGGCTCGTACCCGATGCCGGGCGAGCGGTCGGCGTGGTCAGCGCGGTCGGGAAGGGCCGGCACACGTCCACGAGCGTGGTGGCGCTGCCGCTGCCCGGCGGCGGGTGGATCATCGACACGCCGGGCATCCGGTCGTTCGGCCTGGCCCACGTCTCGCCGGACAGCCTGCTGCACGGCTTTCCCGACCTGGTCGAGGCGTCCACCAGGTGCCCGCCGAACTGCGACCATACGGGTGCCAGCGGAGACTGCGGGTTGGACAAGCTGGTCGCCGAGGGCGGGGCCGACCCGCGCCGGCTCCAGTCGTACCGCCGGCTGCTGGCCTCCCGAACGGGCGAGTTGCCCGACGACGGAAGCGAAGGAGACGACGATGGCCGACCGCGTGACGGATCTTGACGCCGCCGTCCGTGAGCACTGCACGCTGTTCAACGCGTCGGTACGCAGCGGCGACTGGGCGCCGTTCGTCGCCACGTTCCGCCTGGACGCCCACATGGACTTCGTGAACATCCCGGTCGGCCCGTTCCACGGCCGGGAGGCGATCGCGGTCGCGTACGCTGCGCAGCCGCCGGACGACACGATGACGATCCGCTCGGTCACCGCGCTCGACGACGACGCCGCCCGGGTCCGGTTCGACTGGGACCGGGGTGGCCCGGGCACGATGACCGTGCGCTGGCAGGACGGCCAGGTGGCGGAGCTGGCGATCGAGTTCGGCTAAGAGACGTCGACCGGGCCGCCCGTCCGCCAGTAGACCGCCTTCTCCCGGGCCAGCAGCCCCTCGTCGATGAGGTACCGGCGCAGCGACGCGTAGTCCGGATGCCACGCCCGCAGGATCGCGTCGACCGCCTTCTCCGGGTACTTCACGCCCGGCTCGAAGCAGGCCGCCAGGTGCTCCAGGACGACCAGTCGCTTGCCCCGGGCGGCCGGGATCTGCGCCAACCGGCCGTCGAGCATGAACGTGCGCAGCACGGCGGCCTTCTGCCGGTCGGGATCCAGCGGCTCTGCCTCGGCCGGGGGCGGGGCGGATTCGCGTACCGAATCCTTGAACGCGTCGATCTCGGCGACCAGGCGGCCGTCGGCGACGCGCAGCAGGCCGCTCTGTTGCAGCCGCCGGATCGCGGCGACGACGGTGCGGGCGGGCAGGCCGGTGCGCTCGGCGACGCTGCTGGGCACGTCAGCGCCGAGTACGACGGCCGAGTACACCCGCAGCCGCTCCGGCTCGGCCAGCAGTCCGCACAACACTTCCGGTCTCACGCCTACCAAACCTAATGCCGCCTCCCGGCTTGCCGGACGCGCGTCGGCCACAACTGTCCGCTAGGTTCACGCCATGGCCCGGTACGCCGATGACCTCTCGCTCGCCCACGTGCTCGCGGACACCGCCGATTCGATCTCGGTGGCCCGTTTCCGGGCGCTCGACCTGCATGTGAGCGCGAAGCCCGACCTCACGCCGGTCTCCGACGCCGACACGGCGGTGGAGAAGGCGCTGCGTGCGACGCTCGCCCGCACCCGCCCGCGCGACGCGGTCCTCGGCGAGGAGTACGGCGCGACTGCGGCGGCGGCCGGCTCCGGGCGGCGGCGCTGGGTGATCGATCCGATCGACGGCACCAAGAACTACGTCCGCGGGGTGCCGGTCTGGGCCACCCTGATCGCGCTCATGGACGGCGACGACCCGGTCGTCGGGCTGGTGTCCGCTCCGGCGCTCGGACGCCGCTGGTGGGCGGCGCAAGGGCTGGGGGCGTACGCGGGGCGGCACCAGGCGGCCGCCAGTGCGATCCACGTGTCCGGAATCAGCCAGCTCACCGACGCCTCGTTCTGCTACTCCGAGCTGGTGAGCTGGGAGGAGGCGGGCCGGCTCGACGCGATGCTCGACATCATGCGGCACACGTGGCGTAGCCGGGCATATGGTGATTTCTACGGGTACATGCTGGTCGCCGAAGGAGCTGTCGACGTGATGGTCGAGCCGGAGCTGTCGCTGTGGGACCTCGCCGCCCTGGTCCCGATCGTGACCGAGGCCGGCGGCGTCTTCACCGATCTGGCCGGTCGTCCCGGCCCGGGCGGCGGCAGCGCGATCGCCACCAACGGCAAGTTGCACGACGAGATCTTCGCCCGACTTGGCGACCAGAGCGACAACCCCACGTCCTGGGTACGGGCCAACTCCTAGCGGTCTATCCTCTCCCGGTGGTGTCTGCAGGTTGGATCTTCCTCGCGGTGATGATCGCCGCGTACGGTGTCGCCAACATGCTGCAGTCCATCGCCGCCGCCCGCACCGATCTGCACCAGGCGTTTCATCCCCGGCTGCTGCTCAGCCTGGGCCGTCACCGGGCCTACCTGGTGGGCCTGCTGTGCCAGTTCGCCGGGTTCCTGCTGGCCTTCCTGGCCCGGCGCGATCTGCCCCTCTTTCTGGTGCAATCGGCGGTCGCGGCCGGTTTGGGGGTTACCGCCCTGCTCGGCGTGGCCGTCCTCAAATGGCGGCTGCCGAAGGCGGAGATCGGGCTGCTCGCCATGCTGTGTTTCGGCCTCGCCGGCCTGGTCATCGCGGCCCGCCCGGCGCCGTCCCGGCAGATCGGCCCAGCCGGTGAAGCAGGGCTGACCGCGGTCCTGCTGCTGATCGCGATTCTCGGCTTTTTCGCGGTACGGCTGCACGGCGCGCCCGGCTCGGTGGCACTCGGCTCGCTGGCCGGCCTCGGGTTCGCCTCGGCGGCGGTGGCGTCCCGGCCGCTCGCCGGCGTGCACTCGCTGAACGAGTTCGTCACCAACCCGCTGCTGTACCTTGTGCTGGCCCACTCGCTGGTCGGGCAGTTGCTGCTCGGGATGGCGATGCAGCGCGGATCCACGACGGCGGCGGTGGCCGCCATGGACGCGGCCGGGGCGGTGCCGGCGGCGATCGTCGGGCTGCTGCTGCTCGGCGACGAGATCCACCCAGGTCGCGGTTGGCTGGCCGGCGTCGGCTTCGTGATGACACTGGCGTCGGTGACCGGGTTGAGCTTCTACGCCGAGCCGCAGCACCACCACAAGGTGGCCGAACCCCGGATACCGGTGGCATCCGGCGCCCGCCGCCCAAGCACCTCATAATCGTCACAACTTCCCGGAAGTAGTGGCCTCAGCGTGACGCCATGGCCGCTGTTTCCGGGAAGTTGTGCCGGTCAAGCCCTACCTGGCGACGATCTCCCAGGTCGTGTTGTCGCCGTGCTGCTGGGTCCAGAACACCCGCCAGCCGTCCCGGAACGGGTGCGGGCCCTTCGCGCCCAGGACGCCGCCGGGCGTCGGGTCACCGTCGGAGACGTGGATACCGGTGATCTCGTTGTCACCCTCGTTCTGGAAGCCGTTGCCGACCGCGCCCAGCATGTTGTCGAGGGTCGCGGACGGGTCGCGGCCCTCGGCCAGGAACCGCACCGGCTGGGTGCCGGGCCGAGGCCTCGACGTCGAACAGGTACCCGGAGTCGAACGCGCCGCGCTGGGCGTGCACGGTGTCGCTCGCGTCCTCGACCGCCGAGACGTGGTCCCGGTCGAAGAACGCGATGTTGTCCAGGCCGGTGTGTGCCTGGTCACCGCCGTAGAACAGGCTCAGCCGGCCGTCGTCGGCGGACGGGCCGGACTGCCGCAGCGCGTACAGGCCGCCCCAGCCGCCGAACCCGGGGTTGGCGTTGCTGGTCGTGTTGGTGTCGCCGGTGACCGTGAAGTAGAAGTCGCGGAACCCGGTACCCGGCCGGAACACGCCGTTCTCCGGGCGCTTGAACGGGGTGGCAGCGCCGGCCTTGGCCGCCGCGTTCGCGTCGAACGGCTGGTGGGACGTGTCGACCCTGGTGTCATGGACGGTCACCCAGTGGGTCTTGAAAGACGGCCCGTGCGTGCTGATGTCCTTCTGGTCGTCGGTGAAGATGCCACCGGTCGGGTGGGCCGCGTCAATGGGCTGGAAGGTGATCGGCTGGCCGGAGCGCCGCGAGATCACCTGGAGCGCCTGCAGCTTGCCGCCCTTGGCGAAGTCGGCCCTGTCGTACGGGACGAACCGGTACACGAAGCTGTTCGGGTTCTTGGCCTTGCTACCGGCCGGGGACGCGCCGCCGACGTCCTCGACGATCCACACGTTGCCGGCGGAGTCGTTCTGGATCCCCTCGTACCCGCCGCGCCCGGTGGCCCAGGAGATGTCCTCGACGACCGAGTTCACGTCCGGCGTGGCCTGGAGCACGGCGCCTTGCGCGCCCGCCTCGACCGTGAACAGCAGCCGCCTGGTCCACGGGTCCCAGGTGGAGCCGTCGATCGCCGGGATCGGCGTGCCGTCGGCCTGCTTGGTGGCGAGCAGGGTCACCCGGTGCGCGGCGTCGGCGTCCAGGTTGATCCGGCTGATGTACCCGTGCGTCCCGCCTTCGTGGCCCTGGAAGACGAACCGGGTGCCGTACCGGTACGCCGGGTCCGCGCCGTGCTGCCCGGTCAGCCGCAGGTACGTGTTCTTGTCCGGCTCGGTCTTGCTGGCCTCGACGTTGTGGCCGGGCGCCTGGGTCACGGCCGGGTCGGGCAGCAACGTCGGCGCGTCGCCGTCGTAGCCGTAGTAGGGCACGTCCGCGGTCGGGTTCTCCAGCTTCATCGAGCCTTGGGCGGCCACCCGCGCGTCAAGTTGCGGGGACAGGACGTTCGGGACGGTGACACCGCGCACGTCGACGCCCGCGGGAACGTCGGTGAAGCGGAGCCCGTCGTGGGCACTGGCGGAGGTTGCGGCGATCGCACCGGTCAGTCCGGTGAGAACGACGGTCAGGGATGCGGCGGCGAGCCGGCCGCGCTTGACGTGCATCAACGATCACTCCTCGCGTCGGGACATCCGCAGTCAAGGAAGCCGGGCCGGCGGATGGGCACCTACGCCATGTCGGGGCGATTTCGGATACGTGAACGTTCGGCTACGCGGGATCAGCCGTTTGGTGGGGTGGCCGCTGCCCGGACGACCTTTTCGGCGTCGACCCGGTCGATGCCGGTGGCCCGGAGCAGGTCGGTCGCGGCGAACCTGACCTGCCCGATCATCATGGCGCCGGAGAACCCGAGCGTCGCGTCCTGGGCCGCTGCCGCGTCCTGGACGGCGGCCAGCATCAGCTCGCGCGCCCCGGTCGGCTCGTCGCCGTGTTCGAGTTCCCGGGCCAGCTCGCGCAGGGCCGCCGCGAACTTGTCCAGCGCGGCGAGCAGTTCGGTGGGTACCGGCTCGTCGTCGCGCAGCAGCGCGACCGCCCGGCGGGCCAGCACCCGGCAGTTGCGGACCACCCGGTCCAGGTCCGGCGCGCTGTCCGAGTACCGGGCCAGGTCGTCGCGGTGGCGCCACCACAGCGGGGAGATCGTGGCCGCCTCCCGGCTCGCGGTCAGGGCGTCCTGGTACGAGGTCAGCTCCCCGCTCAGGTCGCGCAGCCGCTCCAGGGCCTCCTCGGCGGCCACCTGGTCCCGCCGGTCGAGCGCGGTCGCCACCGCGTCGATGCCGTCCGCCATCGAGCCGAGCATCGCCTCGGCCGCACGCTGCGCCACGGTCACCGGGTTCGTCGGCACGAACAGCGCCGTGATCACGATGCCGATGCCGCCACCGATCAGGGCGTCGAAGAACCGCGGGTACGCCAGGCCGGTAGTCGGCGGCTGGAGGGTGGCGATGAGTACCGCCGACGAGCAGGCCTGGATGATGATCACCGGCGACCCGCGGACGAACACCGCGATCGCCACCGCGAGGGCCACGACGAGGCTGAGCTGCCACGCCCCGGTACCGATGAAGTAGACCAGCGTGTCCCCCACCAGGACGCCCACCGCGACCCCGAGGACCAGTTCGACGACCCGGCTGAGTCGCTGGCCGAGCGCGGCGCCGAGGGCCACGACCGACGCGACCGGGGCGAAGAACGGCTGCCGGTGGCCCACCACGTCGTGGGCCACGAACCAGGACAGGCCGGCGGCCAGGCCGGCCTGGATCACGAGAAGTCCCTGGACCCGGACGCGCCGGAGCCGGTCGCGGATCTTCGCCGCCATGCGCTGAGGGTACGGGTCGACCGGTGGGGCACGATGGCGGGAATGGACGACGCGATGGTTGCCTGGCTGACCGCCCAGCTCGATGCCGACGAGCGGGCGGCCAGCGCCGCCACCCCCGGGCCGTGGGCTTACGACCCGACCCGCGGGTTCCGGATGCCGGGCGGCGACCCGCTGGAGTTCGTCTCCACGACGGCCGGCGGCAGTGTCCGTGGCATCGCGGCGACCGGACCGGCAGACGATCCGCAGAGCATGGCGGACGCCGGGCACATCGCGCGGCACGACCCGGAGCACGTGCTCGCCGATGTCAAGGCGAAACGCAAGATCATTACACGGTACCCGCAGAGCGACATGATCCGGCTGCTCGCCGCGGGCTACCAGGACCGGCCGGGCTACCAGGCCGACTGGACGCCGTCGTAGATACGTTACGCAGGTCTGAGCGGCATCGAGACCTGCGTAACGTATCTATCGCGGCGATCAACGCCGACGGTAGTCGTACTCGCGGTGTGCCCGGACCCGGATCGGCAGCGGTGTCATCCGGTCCCGGCCCGTGGTGGACCGCACCGCGGCGGCGGCCGCCAGGACGATCGCGACAGCGACCACCCCCGTCAGCAGGTACACCAGCATGGCCGTCCCGCTCGCTGCGGCGGCGTCGGCTACCAGCACCAGCAGCCAGACCGCCAGCGTCGGCTTCGTGGCTCGGCTTCGGTTGCCCAACATCGTCATCGCCTCCGGAGGGTTGAGTACCCCGAACCGGCGGGGAACATGCATGACCACGCCGGCCATGATGGAATCGATCCCACGCGATGTAGGAGGTACGCGTGCGGCCGGCTGACTGGTTCCTCCTGCCCAGGGAGCGGGGCAACCCTGCCACCACGCTCGACTCCCGCCACCCGGACGGCGCCGCCTGGACCACCGGCAACCACGTCCGCCCGCTCATCCACGGCGCCTCCTATTTCACCGCGCTGTACGCCGCGGTCGGCCGGATGCGGGCCGGTGACCTGGTGCTGTTCACCGACTGGCGGGGCGACCCGGACGAGCGGCTGGACGGGCCGGGCAGCGAGGTCGCCACCGTGCTCAGCGACGCGGCCCGGCGCGGAGTGGTCGTCAAGGGCCTGATCTGGCGGTCCCACCTGGACAGCCTGCAGTTCAGCGAAGCGGAGAACCGTCACCTCGGCGAGCGGATCGAGGCGGCCGGTGGCGAGTGCCTGCTGGACATGCGGGTACGCACCGGCGGCTCGCATCACCAGAAGTTCGTGGTACTGCGCCACCCGGGTCGCCCCGAGCTGGACGTGGCCTACGTCGGCGGCATCGACCTCTGCCACAGCCGGCGCGACGACGGGAGCCACCACGGCGATCCGCAGGCCACCCCGCTCGCCAAGCCGTACGGGCAGCGCCCGCCGTGGCACGACGTACAGGTGGAGATCCGCGGGCCGGCCGTCGCCGACGTGGAAACGGTCTTCCGGGAGCGGTGGGAGGATCCGCAGCCGCTGACCCGCAATCCCCTGCACCGGCTGCGCGATGCGCTCGACCGGGAGGACCGCACTCCCGGTCGGCTCCCGGCCCGGCTGCCCGACCCGGCGCCCCGCGGCGAGCACCTGGTGCAGTTGCTGCGCACCTACCCGCAGCGACGCCGGCCGTACTCGTTCGCGCCGCGGGGTGAGCGGAGCATCGCCCGTGGTTACCGCAAGGTGCTGAGCAACGCGTCCAGGTTGGTGTACTTCGAGGACCAGTACCTCTGGGCGCCGGAAGTGGTGGCCGCGTTCGCCGAGGCCCTCGACAGCCGGCCGGAGCTGCGGCTGATCGCGGTGATCCCGCGCTTCCCGGACGCGGACGGCCGGATCACGGTCGCCGGTGAGCTGGTCGGGCGGACCCGGGCGCTGCGGCTGCTGCGCCGGGCCGGCGCCGACCGGTTCGCCGTGTACAGCCCGGAAAACCATCAGGGCACCCCCGTGTACGTGCACGCCAAGGTGTTCGTCGTCGACGACGTGTGGGCCACGGTCGGCTCGGACAACGTGAACCTGCGCTCCTGGACGTTCGACTCCGAGCTGTCCTGCGCGGTCCTGGACCCGGCCGGCGGGTATGCCCGGGACCTGCGGCTCGCGCTCAGCCGGGAGCATCTCGACCGGGTCGACGGGGACGACGCCGACCTGCGCGACCCGGTCCGGGCGTTCGACGCGTTCGCCACCAGCGCGCGGGCGCTGGAGGCGTGGCACACCGGCGGCCGGGTCGGCCCGCGCCCACCTGGTCGGCTGCGCCCGTACCGGGAGCCGAGGCTCACAGCGGCCACCGAGCGCTGGGCCGACCCGGTGTACCGCTACGTGTGCGATCCGGACGGGCGACCCGCGGCGTTGCGGCGGCGCGGTGACTTCTAGCGGGTAGGAAAGAATCGTGAAGCAACCCGCGACCCGGTTCACCGCACGCAGCCTGGCCGGGCTGGTGGCGGTGCTCGCGGCCGGCGCCGGGTTCGGGCTGCTTCTCGCGCTCGTCCGGGCGCACTGGCCGCCACTGGACCACTTCGACCGTGGCACGGCCGCCACCCTGAACCGGCTCGTCGCCGGGCACCGGCCGGTCGTGCACACCCTCCGGGCGGTCACCGACGTGGGCAGCCCGCTGGTCGTCACGGTGCTGCTGGCGGCGGGCGTGATCACCCTGCTGATCCGCCGCCGGCCCCAACTCGCCGCGTACCTCGCCGCCACCGGGCTCGGCGCGGTCGTGCTCGAACGCACGCTCAAGCTGCTGGTCGGCCGGCTGCGCCCGGTCGTCGCGGATCCGATCGCGACGGCCACCGGCAACAGCTTCCCGAGCGGTCACGCCCTCGGCTCGGCCGCCGGGTACGGCGCGCTGCTGCTGGTCGGCCTGCCGCTGGTACCGCGCCGGTTCCGCCCGCTGCTCGTCGGGGTCACCGCCGCGCTGGTCACGGCCATCGGGTTCACCCGGATCGCGCTGGGCGTGCACTACGTGTCCGACGTGGTGGGCGCGTGGCTGCTGGCGGCGGCGTGGCTCGGGCTGACCGGGTACGCGTTCCGGCGGTGGCAGCGGGAGGCGGCGGGCCAACCCCGCGGCCCCGCGATTCTCGCTGTTCTGTGGGTACTGGTGGTCGGCGCCGTGTTTCTCCTCGGCGCGCTGGTGGCGACCGGGGAGCCGCCGACCCGGATCGGCAATCCGCTGCCGGTCCTCGCCATCGCCGCGGTGCTCGTCGCGCTGATCGCTTCCCGCCGCCGGGTGGCCGCGTTTCTCGGCGTGGCGGTGCTCGGCGAACTGGTCGCGGTACTCGCCCTCCACCAGGCCCGGCACGGCTCCTTCCCGGACACCCGGGTGGCGACGGTCGCCACCGGACTGGGAGCGCTGGCGGTCGCCAGTACCCGATCATGGTGGCGCTGGATCGCGGTGGCCGCGGTGGTGGTGGCGACGGCGCTGGTCGCGCTCCCCGCGCTGGACCACGGCGGGCGTCGCGCCGCCGACGCCGCGGGTGGCCTGCTCCTCGCGGCGGCCTGGCTGGCGGCGCTCGGGTACGCGTTACCGCCGGTCGACCGTGCCGCCCGCGCAGGCGTTGAACCCGACGTCGGTGCCGGTGGCGGCCTCGGCGACGGCGAGCCGGCCGGCGACGACGTTGCCGGTGAACGTGCCGGCGGTCATGACCAGACGCACGTCGCCGCCGAACGAGTTGCCGAGGAACGCGCATTGCAGGCCGGCGAGCGTGACCGCGGCGGTGGCGGACAGCCGGCACGCCGACATCAGTAGCTTCGCCGGCGTCCCGGTGATCGTGACGGTACGCGCGGAGCAGCCGACCCATTTCGTGTTGTCCGAACCGGCGTCGGCGAACAGGACGCAGTCGTCGGCGCGGACGTTGGTGAACTGCCGGTTGGCCGCCTCGGTCGGGCGGTGGTCGTCGGGCAGGGCGACCGCGGCGATGTCCTGGTCGGGCCGCCAGACGGTGAGGACGCAGTCGCTGACGATCGCGGAGTGGCCGTCGCCGCGACGGGGGAAGCGCAGGGCGCTGTCCCGGGTCGCCCGGATTTCGAGGTTCGTCAGGTGCGGCGAGTGGGCGAGGAACTCGACGCCGGGGCCGCCGAAGCTGTCGCCGGCCCCGTCGAGGGTCAGATCGCTGACGCTGACCCTGGTCGTGGCCAGGGTGAGCAGTGGACCGTCGCCGTTCTTGCGCAGGACCGTGGACGGTCCGTCGCCGTGAAGCCGGGTCGCGGGGACCGCGGCCCGGAGGTTGTTGACCTGATAGGTGCCGGCCGGGAGATACACCGACCCGCCGGCTGAGAGCGCCGCCTGCACGGAAGCCGTGTCGTCTCCCGTCATCGCACCCCTTCCCTCGAGGATCTTGGACACTTCGACCGGCTGTCACCGGTCCAAGTGTCCAAGATCTCGGAGAACCCGCTACGGGTGGCAGGGGTTTTTCGGCGTGTTGGCGACAGACACCGCCGCCTCGCCGATGGCCACGTCGGCGTTCGCGGTGTGCAGCATCGCGGCGTGCTGGGTGATGCCGGTCGCGGTGACCGACGAGTGGTTGAGGTACAGCGTGCCGTTGCTCAACTTCACCGAGCTGGCGCCGTTGGCGACGTTCACCGGCTTGCCGTTGATCTTCAGGCTACCCACGCTCGACTTGCTGTCGAACGAGAACTTGGCGCCCTTCGCGTCGTACGTGCAGGTGATCGTGGTCTGCGTGGACATCGCGCCAAGCTCGATCACGTTCTTGCCGACGACCAGCTTCGCCGACTTGGCGGTAGCGGTGGCCGCCCCGCTCGCGGTCGTCGCCGCCTCGGTATCCACCCCGGTCGCCTGGGCGGCGGCGCCACCACCGGACACCGAGGTGGCACCCGCGACGCCGGTGGCGGTCACCTGTACCGCCCCGGCGGAACCGGTCGACTGTGCGCCACCGACCTGGTCGTTCTTGCACAGCTGGTTGGTGTTCGGGCCGGGCTGGCCGGCGCCGGTGATCCGCAGCGGGTTGGCGAAGCATGAGAACAGACCGCTCGACGCGGTGGTGTCGGTGGCGACGTTGGCCGACGCCGGAACGGCGACCGCCACCGCCGCCAGCGTCGCGAGCACCACAGGCGCCGTTCGACGGATCCCCCGAATTCCAGACGGCAGTGACAGCACGAAAGGTCCCCCTCGACCTCGTAGATCATTACTGAGAGCGAGGGGGACTCTACCTATAGAAATAGTGTCAGAAACGGCAATTCAGCTGGTCTCACCCGCGATGCTGAAGGACCGCAGCCGGTCGACCGCCAGCACCGTGCCGCCGACCGTGAACACCAGCGCCATCACCACCGACACCGGCACCGATACCCGGCCGGTGAGCAGGTCGGTGTCGCCGACCTTCGCGGCCACCGCCACCACGTACTGCTGGACGGACAGCATCCGGGTGCCGGTCAACAGGTTGCCGAGCACGCCTTCCCAGATCAGCACGTACAGCAGGCCGAACAGCACCGGCCGCCGGGTCACCAGGCTGAGCAGGAGGAACAGCGCCGAGTACGCGAACGCGCCGACCAGGCTGCCCACCGCCAGCCCGATGCCGAGCCGCGCCGAGCCGGCCACCAGCCCGGCCAGGTACATCGGCACACCGACGGTCACCGCCGTCACCGCCACCGCGACGGCCAGCTTGGTCAGGATGATCTCGCGCCGGGGCAGCGGCTTCGCCAGAACGTGTACCAGGGTCCCGTCGTCGATCTCGGAGCCCAGTACCCCGGTGCCGACGATGAGCGCGATGACCGGGAGTACCGCCGCGAACCCGAGCCCGACCAGTACCGGCTCGGCCCAGTCGGCCGGCTTGGCCCCGAGCCCGCGGGCGAGCAGCGCCAGCCCGACCAGGAGTACCGGCAGCGGCAGCAACAGCAGGAACCGCCGCCGCCCGAACAGCCCCCGGGTCGTGATCCGCGCGATCGTCGGGTTAAACACCCTGCACCTCCAAGATCGTCACAACTTCCCGGAAGTTGTTGCCATAGCGCCCTGCTGAGGCCACAACTCCCGGGAAGTTGTGGCAATCTTGCGGGCCGGCAACGCCGCCAAGACCGGCGCTCATGACGCCACCAGGTACGAGAAGACGCTTTCCAGGCTCTCGTCGGTGGGCAGCAGCCGCTCCAACCGGATGCCGGACCGCCGGACGATCTTCGGCAGCGTCCGGGTGAACGTGCCGTAGTCGCTGGCCCGCACGGTCAGCCCGGTCTTGTCGAGCTCCACACCGGTGACCGACGCCTCGCCCATCAGCGCGACCGCCAGCGCCCGGTTGTCGCTCGACGACACCGTGAACACGTGCGGCCGGTTGGTCATCAGCCGCCGGATGCTGCGGTAGTCGCCGGAGGCCGCGAGCCGGCCGGCCACGATCACCTGTACCGTGCCGGAGACCTGCTCGACCTCCTCCAGGATGTGCGAGCTGAACAGGACCGTGCGGCCTTCGGCCCCCATCTTGTGCAGCAGATCCATCATGTGCATGCGCTGCCGCGGGTCCATGCCGTTGAACGGCTCATCCAGCAGGAGCACCAGCGGATCGTGTACCAGCGCCGCGGCGACCCGGGTGCGCTGCCGCATGCCCTTCGAGTACGTGGAGATCCGCCGGTCCTGCGCGTCGGTCATCTCGACCAGTTCGATGGCCCGCCGGGCGGCCGCCTCGGGCTGCGGCAGCCGGTGCAGCTTCGCGCTGGCGAGCACGAACTCCCGTCCGGTCAGGAAGCTGTGCACCGCCTCGCGCTCGCTGACCAGCCCGAGCTGCCGGTACACGTCGGGATTGCGCCAGGCCGGCGCCCCGCCGACGGTGACCTCACCGCGGGACGGCGCCAGGAACCCGGCCATCATGTGCAGCAGGGTGGTCTTGCCGGCCCCGTTCGGGCCGAGCAGCCCGGTGACCCCGGCGCCGAGCGTCATGGTCACGTCGTTGACCGCGACCACGTTGCCGTACCAGCGGGACACCCCGTTCAGTTCGACAAGGCTTGTCATCGGGCCACCTTCCGGTAGCGGGCCAGCAGGAGCAGGACACAGGCGACCACGACACCGGCGATCACGACGCCGTACACCGGTCCGTAGGGTCCGACGTCGATGCCTTCCAGGCCGAACAGCCAGCTGCCGAGGCCCTGCACCGCCGTGGACGGGCTGGCCAGGAACGCCAGCTGATGGGCCGCCCCGCCGCCGGTCACGCTGAGCACGCCGACCACCGGCGTGGTGACCACGAACACGGCGACGATCACCGCCGCGGCCACCGCGCGCCGCCCGGCGAGCGAGGCCACGAGCAGGGACAGGGTCGAGTACGTGACCGCGTAGATCGCCGACTGCGCCAGACCGGGCACGAAGTGCAGGAACTCCTGCCAGACCGCGTTCGCCCCAGGTACCGAGAACGCACCGCCGATGAACATCACCAGTTGCGGCCCGGCCAGGATCAGCCACGCCGCCGTGATCAGCCCGGTCAGCTTCGCGAGGGCGTAGTCGGCGCGGCTCAGCGGTCGGGAGAAGTACAGCGGCAGCACCCCGGTACGCAGGTCACGGGACACCAGTTCCGGAGCGACGGCCGCGCAGAACAGGATGAGCACGAAGCTCACCGCGCCGGGGAACTCCAGATAGCTCATCACCGGGCGGCCGAGCTGCGACCGCACCGCCGTGACGACGACCGCGACCACGGTGATGATGCCCGTCACCGCCCACGGGAAGATCTTGGCCTTCGCGCTGCGCCCCAGGCCGAAGGCGGTACGCACGCTGTGCAGGTACAGCGAACGCGTCGCGTACCCGCGCCCGAGCCGTGGCCCGTCGTAGCGCTGGTACCCGATGTCGTGGATGACCCCGCTCGGGCTAGACATGGACGGCCTCCTCACGGAACAGCTCGGCGACCCGGTGGCGACGCTGGTCGAGCCGGTGCAACGGCAGGTCAAGGTCGGCGATCGCGCCGAGAACCACGTCATACGTGTCGTCACCGGACAGCGGCACCACCAGCGCGTGCCCGTCCGGGGTGGCGTGCAGGCCGAGTACCGCCAGCCGGGCGGCCAGCTCCTCGGTGCCTTCGCTCACCTCGACCGCGAGTACGTCGGTCGCGGTCGTCATCGCGGAGATCCGGTCGGAGCGCAGCAGCCGGCCGGCGTCGATCGCGATGAGCGAGTCGCAGATCCGCTCGACCTCGCCGAGCAGGTGCGAGCAGACCACCACCGAGATGCCGAACTCGGTGCCGATCCGGTGTACCAGTGCCAGCATGGCGTCCCGGCCGGCCGGGTCGAGCCCGTTGGTCGGCTCGTCGAGCAGGAGCAGGTCTGGATCGTGTACCAGCGCCTGGGCCAGCTTGACCCGCTGCTTCATGCCGGTCGAGTAGCCGCCGATCTGCCGGTACCGCTCCTCGTAGAGGCCGACGTGCCGCAGCGCCTCGGAGGCCCGCTCGCGGGCGGTCGTCCGGGGCAGCCCGCTGATCCGGGCCATGTGCGTGACGAACTCGGCGGCCACCAGGTCGGGCGGCAGGCAGTCGTGCTCGGGCATGTAGCCGACCCGGGACCGGACCTGCTCGGCGTCGGTCGCCGGGTCGAGCCCGAGGACGCGCACGCCGCCGCTGGTCGGCGGTAACAGGCCGAGCAGAATCTTGATGAGGGTCGACTTACCGGCACCGTTCGCCCCGACGAGACCGACGATTCCGGGCTCGACGTCGACCGTCAGCTCGGACAACGCCGTCACGTCGTTCGGGTACCGCTTGGTCAGTGCTTTCGTCGTGATCAGGGCCACACGCTGAACGTACGGAACCCAGGCAAGCGGCGATATCCGGAGGTACCCGGAGCCACCCCTGATTTCGGGGGAGGCGGTAACCCGGCCATTACTGTTAGGAACAATCGGCACCGATGTCTGAGGGGAGGAGCACGATGTCGCCAGAACGAATCCGCTCGGCGAGTTCGCCCAGTCCCGGTTCGACGGCCTGTGGTCGGCGCGCAGCACGTACCCGCTCGACGACTACATGAACCTGCCGCTGTGCGTACACCACGACACCCCGCCGCCGACCGAGTACCAGGTGCCGTTCGTCCGCCACGACGGCGAGTTCTTCGTCGACGGCACGCCGCTGTTCGCGCCCCTGGCCGACCACGGGATCCGGGCGCTGACCGTCCGCCTCGGGCCGGCCGACGCCCCGATGGACCGGGCCGGTGAGGTGGTCAGCTACCGGATGCCCCGGCTGGAGCACACTGATGAGCGGTTCGCCGAGGTCGTGCCCAGGATCTTCGCCGCCAAGTACGGTGACGCGGGCGGCCGGTCGATCATCCACCTTCGGGAGGTGCCGGCACGTGACACGATGCTGTCACACTGAATTCGTGGGGCCAATGCGCGCTGCCCGGGAGTCGCGAGAGGGTGGCAGGGTGACCGAGGAGCCGATCACGTACGACGACTTCGTCCGCGTCGACGTCCGCGCCGGGCGGATCACCGAGGTGCTCGACTTTCCGCGTGCCCGCACCCCGAGCTACAAGGTGACGGTCGACTTCGGCCCCGAGATCGGCAAGCGGGCCTCCAGCGTGCAGGCCGCCAACGTGTACCGTCCCGACGACCTGCTCGGCACGCTGGTGGTGGCCGTGGTCAACATGCCGCCGAAGAACATCGCCGGGTTCCGGTCCGAGGTGTTGATCCTCGGAGTGCCGGCAGAGGATGGGACGCTCTCACTGCTGCGCCCGGACCGGGGCGCCAGACTGGGCGGCCGTGTCTACTGACGCGCTGACCAGGATCGCTGGGCGACGGTCGGCCTGGCTGACGCCGCTGGACCGGCGGCGCGCCAACGCGCGCTTCTTCGAGCAGCACTGGCGCGACATCATCACCGGACGCACCCCCGAGGTGGCCGAGTTCCTCAACGTCGAGCGGCAGATGGCCGAAAAGATCATCGATGACAACGGGTACCGCGGGGTGATCGAAGCCGGCTGCGCCGATGGCACGCTGCTGATGCCGGCCGTCGTCTCCCGCGGCCTCGAATACCTCGGCGTCGACCTCGCCCCGGGCGCGGTCGCCCTGGCGCGCCTGGCCCTGGCGGTCGCATCGGCCCCGTCGCAGCGCGCCGGCACGGCCGTCGAGGGTGACATCCGCGACCTGCCCGATCTGGATCCCGCGCTGCTGCCGGCCACCCGCGCCTGGTCGCGTTCCCGTTCAACGTGCTGGGCAACACCCCGACCCCGCGGGTCGCGCTGCGCGCCGCCGCGTCCTGCGCCGCCGACATCCTGATCCTCACGTACCAGACCAGCGACGCGGCCAGCGAGGTGCGGCGCGAGTACTACCGGGCCTGCGGCTTCGACGGCGACTTCCAGCACGACAGCCGGGGCGTGCACTGCCGGGCCGACCTGTTCACCTCGTCGGTGTACCGGCCGGAAGTCGTCGTGAAGTGGCTGGCGGAGTTGGGCTACGAGGTCGAGGTCGACCCGTTCGCCGAGGTCGGTCTCGCCTACCACGCGACTGGCACAACTTCCCGGAAATAGTGGCCATGACGGGGCCTTGAGGCAACAACTTCCGGGAAGTTGTGCCGATCACGGCTCGGCCATGGCCCGCTCGGCGGCCATCTTCAGCGCGTCGGCGACGGCGGGCACCTCCTCGGCGCCGTACACGAGCAGGAGTTCCCGGTCCTGCCCGGTCCGCTGGTCGGCGGCGGTCGCCCGTTCCACCACCATGCGGGTACTGATGACGCCGTCCTCGGTCGTCATGTTCACATCGGCGATCCCGACGTCGACCCGGCGGACGAAGAGTTCTTCGAGCTCATCAGACATGGGCGAAAGGTATGGGCGGTCCGGGTGGAGCCACCTCGCCCAGTCCGGGTGATGTCGTCGGTCGGCGCATCGGCTCGATCGGCACAACTTCCCGGAAGTTGTTGCCTCAAGGCCCCGTCATGGCCACTGTTCCCGGGAAGTTGTGCCGGTCAATCTACCGGCAGAGCACCGTGCGCAACGCCCGCTCCAGGTCGTCCGCGCTCCCGGCGCCACGCGACCGCCACGCGACGAACCGGTCCGGACGCACCAGCGACGCCCCGTCCGCCCCCGCCCCGTACGCGGTCCGCCACTCGTCTCTCGCCCAGCAGCACCGCGGTCAGCGGTACACCGAGCCGCCCGGCCACCTCCTCCGCCGCGCGGGCCCACGCCGTCGACCCGGTGAGCAGCACGAACCCGCGCCCGAACAGGTCGATTGTGGACAGTCGAGTGCCGTCGCGGTCGAGCCACACGTGCGGTGCGTGCGAGCCGGGGCGCCCGGTGGGCCGGGCCGGGTCCTCGAAGAAACTGCCGTCCTCGTCCGGCTCGGGCACGACGGCGCCGCCGGGGTACCGGTACCCGAGCAGCGCCTGCTCCGGCGGGACCGGTGGATCCTCGGTGCCGTCGGCCCGGTGCGGCATCGACCGCAGGATCATGTTCGTGTACTGCTGGCCCGCGATCATCTCGCCGTACGGTCGCCGCTCGGTGTCGTGGCTGTCGAGCAGGGCCGGGCCGGCGTACCCGCGCACCACGGCGGCCAGTTTCCAGGCGAGGTAGAAGCCGTCCATGATCGCGGTGTTGCCACCCTGCCCGCCGTGCGGCGGCATGGTGTGCGCAGCGTCGCCGACCAGGAACACCCGCCCGGCGCTGAACCGGTCGGCGACCCGGTGGGCCAGTCCGGTCGGGGTCGCGTCGACGAGCGTCACGTCGAGGTCGGGAATGCCGACGGCCACCCGTACCTGCGCGATGAACCGCTCGGCGGTCATGTCCTCGAACCGCTCGGCGTCCGGGTCGTAACCGAACATCACGACGTACCGCCCCGGATGGTCGGTCGACACGAACGTGCCGGTGCCGCCGCCCAGGGCCGGGTTCTGGAGGTAGAACAGCGAGAACTCGCGTCCCTGCACGACGTCGGCGAGGTCGGCCTCGAACACCACGGCCACCGAGTGCCCGAGGAACCCGCGACCGTGCACCCCGATGCCCAGCCGCTCGCGGATCTCACCGCGCCAGCCGTCGGCGGCCACGAGGTAGTCGGCCCGGACCGTCCACTCTGTACCGTCAGCGAGGTCCCGCAGCGTCGCGGTGACGCCGTCGCCGTTCTGGCTGAACGACTCCAGCCGGGTGTTGAACCGGATCTCGGCGCCCAACTCCCGGGCCCGCTCGGCCAGGATCGGCTCGGTGCGCTCCTGGCTGGCCATCGCCATCCGCTCCGGCGTGAGGTGCGACCAGTCCGGCCACTCCTCGGGCAGCACCTCGTGGATGCGCCGGCCGGTCACCGACTCCGCGATCACGATCGGCATGCCGAGGTCGACGTCGTAGCCCGCGTCGCGGACCCGATCGGCGACACCGGCGACGCGCAGCGCCTCCATCGTGTGCCACGACTGGCCCCGCGCCTTGGGTTGGTTGGACGTGCTCGGGTGCCGCTCGACCAGCAGCGACGAGACCCCGTGCAGGCCGAGGAACATCGCCGTGGACGTGCCGGCGAGCCCGGCGCCGACGATCAGGACTGTCATGCTTCCCCCACGTGAGTCGAACACCGTTCGTTGACGAACACTGTTCTAGCAACGAACGCCATTCGCGTCAAGTACAGTGTTCGCGTGCAGGAAGATCAGCGGGACGATCAGCGGGAGGGCAACGCGGCGCTACCGGTGCCGCCGTGGCGGCAGCGACCGGCGCGCCCACCTCGGCAGCAGCTCAGCGCGGACGCGATCGTGGCGGCGGCGATGCGGATCATGGCGACCGAGGGCCTCGACGCGGTGAGCATGCGGCGGGTGGCCGAGGCGCTCGGCACCGGGCCGGCGTCGCTCTACGCCCACGTCCGCAACAAGCAGGACCTGCACGAGCTGATGCTCGACGAGATCTTCAAGGAGGTACGGGTACCGGAGCCCGACCCGGCCCGCTGGCAGCAGCAGCTCAAGGAGCTGGCCTTCTCGGTCACCCGGATCATGCTGGAGAGCCCGGGGGCCGCGCGGATCGTCATGCATACGCTGATCCCGACGACGCCCGGCCTCCTGCTGATCATGGAAGGCGTGTCCGGCATCCTGCGCGCGGGTGGCCTGCCCGATCAGTACATCGCGTACGCGGCCGACGGGCTCTCGCTGTACTGCACGGCTTTCGCGTACGAGGCGAGCATGTGGCCGAGCAGCGAGGCCGGGCAGGCCGAGGCGCACCGGCGGTTGACCGAGATCAACGCGTACCTCGACTCGCTGCCAGCCGACCGGTTCCCGGAGCTGATGGCGCTGCGGTCGCAGTTCCATGCGGACGACGGGATGAAGCACTTCGAGTTCGCCATCGACGTGTTCATCGCCGGCCTGGCCCGCTACACGTCAAGCGACTGAACGGCTCGACACGGTCCGACACGATGGAAGTACGAGTCCGACAGCTTCGGGGAGTGCATCGTGCCCGTGACCGCCAAAGAGATCTTCGAGCGCTACATCTGGGCCGGTGCCCTGACCCGCAACCCCGACGCGCTGGCCGAGACGTTCACCGAGGACGGGGTGTACGAAGCGCCGCTGGTCCCGCCAGGGCATGCCTTTCCCCGGCGCCTGGCCGGGCGCGACGAGATCCGCACCGGGATGGCGGAGTTCTACCGGCGGCCGACCACCGAGCGCCCGGCGAACGCGGAAAAGACCAGGTACGTGCTGCACACCACCGCCGACCCGGACGTGTTCATCGCCGAGATCGACGCCGCTATCGACGAGGACGGCGGCACGACCATGATGTCGCTGGTGCAGATCTTCCGGGTGCGCGACGGCAAGATCGCCCTGCTGCGTGACTACTTCGCCCCGGAGGCGGTTGACTGAGCGGTGGCCGGACTACAGCGGCGACGGGTCGTCCCGTAGCCGGCTGTAGAGGTAGCCGTCGCGCCACTGGCCGGCGCGGAACTCGCACGCGCGTACCACGCCTTCCAGCTGGAACCCAGCCTTCACCAGCGACTTCTGCTCGGCGATGTTCTCCGCGTGGGTACCGGCCTGGATCCGCTGGGCCGGCGTGTGGTCGAACAGGTAGTCGCACAGCGTCGCCTGGGCCCGCCAGCCGACCCCCCGCCCGCGCCACTCCGGCAGCAACGCGATCCCGATCTCCCAGTACCCACCGAGGCCGGCGTACACGCCGTGCCGGTAGCTCACGAACCCGGCGGCGACCTGCTCCTGCTCCACGTCGACCATGAGCCGGCCGTTGTCCGCCCCGAGGTAGCCGTCCGTGGCGAACCGTCGCGCCGGCTCACCGGCGTCGCGGAAACCGGCCCAGTCCAGCCCGATCAACCCCGGCTCGGTCACGAACCGCCGGAACATCGCCAGATCGTCCTCGACCACCGGTCGTAGCCGGACATCCACCGTCATCGCCCCCATTCACCGCTCGGATTCACTGACCCGTCGACCGTAGCCGGCCAGCCAGCCCGGCGGCGGTGACCCGGGCGTCCCAGTCGATGTGGTAGTCGACCGTCTCCCGCAGCGCCTTGCTGTCGGCGGTCATCTTCAGGATGGTCGGCAGCATCGCGTCCCGGAACACCCGGGCGACCGGGCCGGCGGCCTTGCTGTTGTTGATGCGGGCGGCCCACTTGATGATCCGTTCCACCCGCGGTCGCCGGATCGCTTCGAACCGGGCGAGCGCCGCCGGTACATCGGGCAGGTCGCGCAGGCACTTCGCGAGTACCACACCGTCCTCGATGGACAGTGAGGCGCCCTGGCCGGACGTCGGCGACGGGGCGTGCGCCGCGTCACCGATGACGATCATCCGGCCGCGGCGCCATGCCGGTAGGTGCGGGATGGCGTGGATCGGCGTCATCGCCAGCATCTCCGGCGTCGCCTCGATGAGCGGGACAGCCGGCCCTTCGTCGTCGGCGAACAGCTGAAGCAGCCGGCCGCGCCATTCCTCGCCGCTGACCGCGCGCAACTCGCCCCGGGCCGGCTCGTCGCGGCGCGGCAGGTTGGCGAACCACCAGACCTCCCCGTCGGGCGCGGCCGCGTACCCGAAAAATGCCCGCTTGCCGAAGATCATTTCGTAGCTGCCCGGCTCCGAATCCACCCGCACGCCGCGCGCGTAGCCGCCATTGGTGATGAGGCCCGAGTACGTGGGCGCGGGTGCCTTCGGGTCGATGAGCCGCCGCGCCGTCGAGTGCACGCCGTCGCAACCGATGAGCACGTCACCGGTGGCCTCGCTGCCGTCGGCGAACACCGCGCGTACCCCGTCGCCGGTGTCGCGGGCGTCCACCAGCCGCTTGCCGTGTTCGATGTGGATGCCCCGGGCCAGGGCCTCGTCGTGCAGCGCCTGGTACAGGTCGGCCCGCTTGACGGTCGTCCCGCCGGCACGGGTCTCGCCCAACCGCTTGCCGGTCCAGCTCCACAGCGTGATGCCCGGAGTGGCGAACCCCACCGGCGCGTCCACGTCGAGCACCCGCAGCGCGTCGATCCCGTTGGCGGCGAGGGTGAGGAACACCCCGTTGCCGTCGGCGCTCGTCGGGTGCGCCTCGTACACCACCGCGTCGATGCCGGCCTTCTGCAAGGCCATCGCCGTGGCCGGGCCCGCGATGCCACCGCCGATGATGAGAACGTTCATGTCTCCTGCCCTTCCGCGTCTCGTCGGGTGGCGTGGAACTGCGCCCACAGCGGCCCCCAGCCGTCCTTGGGATCGGTGATCCTGGCGACGAACCCGGCCACGAACGCCGACTCGGCGTCCAGCAACGCCAGCCGGTACTCCTCCTCGACCAGGAACAGCGGGTGCACCCCGCCGGCGACGGTGGTGTCGATCAACCTCCGGATCGCGGCGCGCTCGGCGGCCAGCAACTCCTGCCGGCGGCCCAGCAGCTCCACCACCTCGTCCGGTGGCAGCGCCGCGATCAGCGACAGCGCGGCGACAAACGGCGGGTACCCGTGCTGCGGCTGCTCGACCAGCTCGCGCAGCCAGTCCCGCAACTCGCCGCGGCCGGCGTCGGTCAGCGCGTACACGGTGCGCTCCGGGCGCTGGCCGTCCCGACTGGTTTCCCGCGCGACCACGAACCCGGCCTTGGCCAGCTGCTCAACCACCATGTACAGCGAGCCGTGGTTGAACTTGATGCTGCGCTCGTCGCCGTTGTCGCGCAGCATCCGACTCAGCTCGTACGGGTGCATGGGCCGCTGGGTCAGGTAGGAGAGCACCGCCAACGCCAGCAGGTTGCCGACCTTGCGCCGCTTCGCCATCGCACCTCCAGTACACCGTCGTAGTCAGTCCCAACTATCCAGGACCGACTAGTCAGTGTCAACTATTTACTGGAGGGCCCAGGCAGCCGCCTCCGGGTCCCAGACATGACCGTCGACGCTGCCGTTGAGTACCGGATCAATGAACCGCTTGGCCAATGGAAGCGCCTCGGCGAGTGTCTTCTCGGCAATGCCGGGCACACCCCGGGCAACCGTCGCGTAGCCGGGGCGCCACAGCACCTCGTCCGGAACGGTAAGAGCATCTACTTTCGAATGCTCGCGGCGCAGTCGTTCGGAGGCGAGCGCAACGGCCAGCTCGTCCGCACGTACCTCTTGGCTGTGCGCGATGAGTACGAGGTCGACGAGATCACGGAACCGGCTGCTCGGTCGTCCCTGGTGGGTCTCGACCATCGCCATCACCTTGTCGGCGATGGAATCCACGAGCGGATACAACCGGTACCTCGGCCGAACCAGCCCGGGGATCGACAACGGCAGCAACGGCTCGGCTTCCTCCAACTGCCCGGTGATGACCACTCCCGTAACCAGGTCCACACCGAACCGCTCGAAGAGCCGAGGACCGAGCCACGCCTCGGTCGCAATCCGTACGCCAGGCACGCCCTGGACCAGGGCTCTTGGCTGCTCGAAGCGGAAGCCGAAGAAGTCACCCAGATCTCGGCCCGCGGCCGCGCGTAGGGCCTCCAACGCCATCGCCGTCGAGTTGACCGCAGCGACCAGATCGACGTCAGCGGTGTGCCGGGCAGAGTCCAACCGGGCGATCATCGACACGCCGCCCTTGAGGATCCACTCATGCGCATCGTCGTGGAACAGCCGCGCCAACAGCCGGTCGTAAGCGAACTGCCGGCGTAGGTGGGTCGCCGATCGGCTGGAGGTCGAAGCGAGACTCCGCAGCCGGTCGGTGAGCGCGGCGCCGAACGCCTGCGCGCTGGCGTACGGGAACGCGTCGGACGTCACGAGGCACCGCCCGACGCGAAGCTGAGCAGGTAGTCGAGGAACTGGCGCCCGTCGCCGAACTGGCTGCCGTAACGGTGCGCGTGCGGCGCCAGCGCTCGGGCCAGGCCGTCCTCGTCAGCCATGCGCTTGTCCAGCAGGTCCGCGACAATGCCGGCCAGGTGCTCGCCGTCCGTGCTCTGTGCGGCCAGATCGGCGACCATCCGGGTGGGTATCGTCACGAGTAGCTCCTCGACCCACTCGACCTCGTCAGCCGTCAGGCTCGCTCGATGGATCACGACATCGTCGCGGCGGGTCCGCATCCGGCGCGGCGGCGGGACGCTGAACTCGTGGTGTACCGATTCGAGCAGCCCCACCTCGTAGACCGCGGCCGCGCTCGTGTGGGACACGGCGCCCTCGGCGACGGTACGCCGGTCGAGGTCTGTCCCGGGGGCCAGTTGGAGCCACGCCGCTTCCAGCTCTTGCAGCCGGGGACGTGGCGCCCCGGCCACCCGGTAAACGCCGTGTGCGATCCGCTCCAGCCCGCCCGCTTGCGCCAGCCGGGTCAGATCGCGCCGCGGCACCCCGCGAACGTCGGCCTGCCGAGCGGTAAGCAGCCCATTCTGCGCCTCGGCGAGATCAGCGAGTCGTGCCAGAGCCGTGGTCATACCCATGGCACAACTGTCTCATATACGAGACGATCGTGCCACACGGCCGGCTACTGCACGGCATTGTTCCCTGGCATGCAACCCCGGCCCGGAGATCGCGTGTGTGAAGAGGCGAAGGGCTCCGGCCGATGAAGACCGGGGCCACCGTCTCCGAGGAGGATCTCCTTGCGTACGAAGCTTATTGTGGCTGCTGTCGGCGTGTCTGCCGCGCTACTGGCGGCCGCCGTTCCCGCGATGGCCTCGGCGGTGCTGTCCCCGTCCGGCTCGCCGGAACCCAGCCCGACGGCGACCGCCGCGCCGGCTCCGTCGCAGACGGCCGCGCCCGGCCCGACAGCGACCGCCGCGCCCAGCCCACCGGCGTGTACGCCGACGCGAAGTCCCGTGCCGGGCCCCAGCGCGACAGCCGCGCCCAGCCCCACGGTCGTACCGTCTCCGACGGCGCCCCCGGTGCCCAGCCCGTCGGAGACGGCCGCGCCCAGCCCGACGGCCCTCCCTCCATCGCCCGGTCCGTCCAGGTAGCACCGGTGTGCTGAAGTTGCCGCGGGGGCCGGTGTGGTGTGTGGTCGGCCCCTCGCGGCGGCACCGGACCAACCCATGGATCGAGGCCTGACTTGAGCTTTGGCGGAGCCCCCGCTTGACCGAATCCGCGATAACCCGAGACGAAGCCTTCCGCGACTATGTCGCGGCCCGCGCAGAGACCTTGCGTTTCACCGCCTACCTGCTCTGCGGCAACTGGCACGAGGCGGAGGACATCGCGCAGGCGGCGCTCATCAAGCTGTACGTCGCGTGGAACCGCATCGATCACACAGGGTCGCTCGACAGTTACGTCCGGCGCATCGTCACCCGGACCTTCCTCAACGAGCGGCGCCGCCCCTGGCGCAAACGCGAACGCCTGGTCGACGAGCCACCGGAGACAGCGGCCCTGGCGCCCGCTGGACCCGAGCAACGGCTGCTGATCTGGGCGGCGCTGTCGAAGGTTCCCAAAAGGCAGCGGGCCGCGCTGGTCCTCCGGTACTGGGAGGACCTGAGCCTGGACGAGACCGCGGAGGCGCTCGGCTGCTCGGTCGGCAACGTCAAGAGCCAGTGCGCCCGCGGCCTGCGTACGCTCCGCGAGCTACTGGCCGCCCAAGGCGTCGACGACGCGAAAGGAACGCCGACGGGAGGTACGACACGGTGAACGAGACTGACCTCCAAGCCGCGTTCGCCGAGATCCGCTTCCAGGACGCCCCGCCACACGGCTTGACGCCCGACGCACTGCTGGCCGCCGGCAAACAGGCACAACGTCGCCGCCGACAAATGATCACGGCGGGAGCCATCCTGGCCGCGGCACTCGCGGTCATCACGCCGGTGCTCCTCGGCCTCGCCCTGTCGACCGGGACCCGCCCGGCTCCGGCCACGTCCGGCAACCCCACCGGCGTAGTCAGCAGCCAGCCGACCGTACCCGGACGTCCGCTACCGACGGTGCCCGGTCCAACGGCGACACCGGACGCCACCCCGTCCCACACCGGTACCCCTTCGGGCCAGGTGACACCTGGCGCGCCCATGCCCACCACCGGCGCTCCGCATGGCACAGGTACCCCCGGTCCCGGGGCCGGTTCCGGGAGCGGTTCACCGGTCCCAGCGACGCCCTCACCCGACGCCGGCACCGCCGCGCCGAGTTCAAGCCCGAGATGAGGTACGGCGGCGCCAGGCACGCGGCGCATGCCAGCCACGGATCAACGCGACCAGGCGGAACAGGAAAATGAACAGCGCGGCGCCCACCTCGACCGCGACCTGCGCATCGTGCAATGGCCGGGCGGCGACGACCAGCAGCGCTCCGGCCAACGCGGGCACCGAGTACAACTCGGTGTCAGGCCGCACCAGCGCGGGGATCTCGCGCGCCACGATGTCGCGCAACAAGCCGCCGCCGACCCCTGTCGTCACCCCGAGGACGGCGGCCTGTAGCGGACCCAGCCCGTGGTCAAATGCCTTGAGCGTGCCGGTTACGCAGAACAGGCCGAGCCCGGCCGCATCGAAGATCAGGACCGGCGTCATCAGCCGCTCAAGTACCGGGTGGGCGAAGAACGTCACGGCCGCCGCGATGACCGGCACCACCAGGTACCCCAGGTCGGTGAACATGGCCGGTGGTGTCACGCCGATGATCAGATCGCGGAGAACGCCGCCACCGTTCGCCGTCAGCTCCGCCAACAACACGATGCCGACGACGTCGAAGTCCTTGCGGATCGCCAGCAACGCGCCCGACGCGGCGAAGACGAACAGGCCTAGGAGGTCGAAGACGATCTGCATGCCGAGCGAGCGTAATCACGCCGAGGATCTCGATAACGCCAGTCTTCGTCGGCCGTACCGAGACGTCCTGTCGGCATATCTGGCTACGGTCGCATGCCAATCAGATCGGAATAATGGGGGCCTCATCGCCGAGTACCGCATAGCCTCCTGGGTCGCCGGTGAGGATGTCGCAGTCCAGCAGGGTGTGGCTCGACCTTGCGGCCAGCCGCCGCAAGGCAGCCCACTGGCACTGTGAACGCCGCTTCATTGAGGAAGACCTCACGCAGCGTCTCACCCACCGCATCGCCACGTCCGTACGCCAAGACCGCGCTCGTGTCGAGCACGAGCCGGATCTCTCGCTGGCTCACGCGGCGTCGGCCGGCAGACCGAGCCGGCGCAGAAGAGCGGCGCGCCGTTCCGGCGTGTGCCGGGCGGCCGCCTCCGCCAGTTTCACCTTGGCCCGGCGCGCACCCTCCACCGTCAGCGGGACGCCACGCTCGTCCAACTCGACGGCCTCCGGCCGATCCGTGCGGTCTGACGTACTCACACCGCAACCGTACCGGTTCCAGTAGCACCTGTTGGGCCTCGCCGGTGCTCTGATACGAGATGTCTCAGGAGAGATCCGGGCAGGCTTAGCACGAAAGAGGCCCTACTCGATTGAGTAGGGCCTCTGACCTGCAATTTTGTAGCGGGGACAGGATTTGAACCTGTGACCTCTGGGTTATGAGCCCAGCGAGCTACCGAGCTGCTCCACCCCGCGTCGCTCTGTACACGTTAGCGCACCCGTGTACGGATCTACAAACCGGTACCCCACCCCGCAACCGTGATCGGCACAACTTCCCGGAAACTGTTGCCTCAGCTAGGTCCTGAGGCAACAGTTTCCGGGAAGTTGTGCCGATCATGGGGCGCCGACTACACGACGGCGATCATGCTATGGGTTCGGGGACGTGGAACCGCTCGGGGACGGGGGCGTGCTCGGTGGCGTCGTGGGTGCCGCAGCCCCGGCCGCCTGCTGCGCGGCCTGGTACGCCTTCACCGCGTCGTCCAGCGCCTGCAACGCCTGGCCCTGCTTGGCGAAGTCGCCCGCCTGCTGCGCCGCCCGTAGGTCAGTGATCGCCTGCGAGATCCGGTTCGCGGCGTCGGTGAGCGCCTGGCTCTGCCCGCCGGTTGACGGCGGTGAGGTACCGCCTGGCGGTGGGTTGTTCGTCTGCGGCGGCGCCTGGCCGGTCGCCTGTTTGATCAGGCTGTCGATGCCGGCCTGCAAGGTGTCCTCGTACGCGACGAACTTGCCGTAGGAGAGCAGCACCTTCCGCAGCAACGGATACGAGTTCTCGCTGGTTGCTCTTACGTACACCGGCTCGACGTAGAGCATGCCGCCGGCCAACGGCAGCGAGAGCAGGTTGCCGTACTACCGGGCCTGGAGTTCTGTGACTGGAACAGGTTCAGCTCCGGTCCGGACCGCGGCGTTGTTGGTCATCTGCTGTGCACCTGGACCGGGCCGGAGATCCGGGTCTGGTCCGGCAGCTCGAGCACCTCCAGCTGTGGCTTGCCGTCCACGTACGACGCCGGAGATCAGCGCGGCCAGGTTGCCGCCGGTTGCTCGGGGTGACCGCGGCGGTGAGCTGGAACCGCGGCTGGGTCCTGCCCGGGGAACTGCGCGAACAGGTAGTACGGCGGCTGCTTCTGCCCGCGTGTCCGGCGCGTCCGGGCACGTTCGGCACCTGCCAGAAGTCCTGGCCGCGAGAAGAAGTCGCCCGGGCTTGGTGACGTGGAACCGGGTCAGCAGGTTGCGCTGCACCTTGAACAGGTCCGCCGGGTAGCGGAAGTGCTGCGCCAGCTCGGCCGGGATCGCCGACCTGCGGCATGACCAGCTTGCCGCCGAACGCCTTGTTCCACGCCTTGAGCACCGGGTCGGTGTCGTCGAACGCGTAGAGCTTGACCGTGCCGTCGTACGCGTCGACGGTGGCCTTCACCGAGTTGCGCATGTAGTTGACGTTCTCCCGGGCCAGCTGGAACGTGCCCGTGTTGGTCAGCTCGTCGGTGGTCTCGGTCTGCAGGTTGACCTGCTCGGCGTACGGGTAGGTCGCCGCCGTCGTGTAGCCGTCGAGGATCCACTGGATCCGGCCGTCGACCACCGCCGGGTACGGGTCGCCGTCCAGGGTCAGGAACGGCGCGACCTTCTCCACCCGGTCCCGCGGGTTGCGCACGTAGAGCAGCTTCGAGTTCTTGTTGACCGCCTCGGAGAGCAGGAAGTTGGTCTCCTGGTACTTGATCGCGTAGAGCAGCCGGCGCCAGAACGAGCCGATCGGCACGCCGCCCGTGCCGTCGTAGGTGTAGTACTGGTCGCGCCGTCGCCGGCTGCGGCCGGTCGAACTCGGCGTTCTTGCCGGTCGGCGCTGCCGACGATCGCGTAGTCGTCGGCGTCCATCCGCTCGCCGTAGTAGATCCGCGGCTGTGTCGACCGGTGATCTGCTCGGTCGGCGACGGATGCACGCCGGTCGCTGCGCGGTCTTCTGGTCGCCGAGGAAGCCGGAGACGAAGTACGGCTGGCCGCCGCAGACCACCTGGTTGGCCGGCGCGGCCGACCAACCCGTACCCGTGGGTGAAGACGGTGTGCCGGTTCATGCCAGTTGTTCTGCTGGGCGGTCAGCTCGCCGTAGTTGATCTCGCGTACGCCGACCACGTAGTCCTGGGTCTTGCCCGTCGACCGTGTACCGGTCGATGTCCAGCTTCGCGCCGAAGTCGTAGAAGCCGCGGACCTGCTGGAGCTGGGTGTACGTCTCGGAGACCAGCTGCGGGTCGAGCAGCCGGATGTTGGGCACCACGCGCCGTGTCGGTGGCCAGGTCGGCCGGTGGGGCGAGGTTGCCGCGGCGTACGCGCGTGCGTCTTCGTCGTCTGCCAGCCCGAACGCGCTGCGGGTCGCGTCGATGCTGCGCTGGATGTACGGCGCCTCCTTGTCCTCGGCGCTCGGCTTGACCTGAAGGTCTGCACGGCCCACGGGTAGATGCCGCCGATCGCCACCGCCGAGATGCCCAGCAGGGCCAGCGAGATGCCCGGCCAGACCAGGTTGCGCATCAACGCGTTGGAGAACACGATGATCGCGATCGCCACCACGATCGAGATCTAGGCGAGGATCTCCTTGGCCGGCAGCAGCGCGTTGATGTCGGTGTAGCCGGCGCCGTACAGCTTCGCGCTCTCGTTGTACTCCGAGCAGCAGCGCCCGCCGGTCCAGCAGTACGCCACCGCCTTCAGCAGCGACGAAGACCGCGACCAGCGTGGTCAGGTGGGCCCGCGCGGCGTTGGTCATCCGGTCGCCGACGCCCTGCAGGCGCACCCCGCCGAAGAGGTAGTGCACGGCCAGCGCGCCGAGCACCGAGAGCACCACCGCGGTGAAGCCGACGCCCGAGCAGGTACCGCCAGAACGGGTACTGGAAGACGTAGAAGCCGATGTCCACGCCGAACTGCGGGTCCTTGATGCCGAACGTGCCGCCGTTGGCGGAACAGCATCCACTGCTGCCAGCGGCCCTGCGCGGACAGGCCGGCGAAGAGGCCGATCAGGACGGCGAGCAGCGGTGATCCAGGTGCCGATCCGCGGGCGATCAGGAGCATCCGGTAGCGCTCCAGCGTGGCCTGCTCGGCCGAGTGCGGGCGCAGCAGCGGGCGCAGCCGGTAGGCCAGGTAGAGGTTGCCGCCGACGATCAGCGCCATCGCCGACGCCGACGATCGCGAACAGCATCAGCCGGGTGACCAGCACGCCGCTGAACACCTGGTGTAGTTGACCTCGTCGAACCACAGCCAGTCGGTCCACGCGTCGATCACCCCAGCCGAACAGCGTGAACAGCAGGAACACGCCGGCCAGCACGCCGACGGTGACCCGGCCGCGCCGGCTCATCCTCGGTAGGGGGCTGCTACGCATTACCACGGTTGGCTCCGCCCACTCGCCTGAAGGTCGGCTCCGGATCAGGCACCCAGTGTACGAGCGTAGTCCTGAGCGATGCTACAACGGCGGGTCAGCAGCGTGCCGGCTGGCCCCCGGCACGCGAGGGTCTCCAGCGCGTTCAGCGCGTCGTCCAGCGTGGCGACCTTGAGCAGCGGCAGCCCGGGCTGCGGCGTTGCGCACCGCCTCGGCGCAGTTGTCGGCCGGGCACGAGGAAGACCTTCGCGCCGGCGCCGCTTGGCGCCGACCAGCTTCTGCGGGATGCCGCCGATCGGGCCGACGTTGCCCTCGTCGTCGATCGTGCCGGTGCCGGCGATGATCTTGCCGCCGGTCAGGTCGTCCGGCTCCAGCTTGTCGATGATGCCCAGGGTGAACATCAGCCCGGCGCTCGGGCCGCCGATGTCGTCCAGATCGATCTTCAGCGTCGAACGGGTGCGGCTGCTTCTGCTCGATCTCGACGCCGATCCGCGGGCTGCCGTCGTCGTCCGGCTCGCGGTCGTGATCGTGGCGGTCGCCCGGCGTGCGCCGTCGCGGGTGTAGCCGATCGTCACGCGCGGTGCCGGCCGGCTTGGCCCGGACCAGCTCGGTCAGCTTCGTGCGCGGTGGTCACCGGGTGCCGTCGACCGAGGTGATCACGTCGCCGGCCTGGAGCACCCCGTCCGCCGGCGCCGCCCGCCGTGACCGTCTTGACCGTCACCTGCACCGGGTAGCCCGAGCTCGCGCAGCGCGGCGGTCTCGGCGCTGGTCTGCGACTCCTTGAACTCCTGCGCGTTCTGCTGGTCGACCTGCTGCTCGGTCTGGTCGGGCGGGTAGATCAGCTCGCGCGGCACCACCGCCTCGTCGTGCTGGAGCCAGCCCGCGATCGCGTCGAAGCAGGGTCAGATCCGGCTGCACGCTCGACCGTGACCAGCCGCAGCTGCCCGGCGGAGGTGGACGTCTCGGCGTGCCGGTGACCTGATGACGTCTTGCTTGTCGGCCCGACCCGAGCGTGTTGACGGTCGGCCCGGGGCCGAGCACCACGTACGGCACCGTGACCGTGAAGGACGCCTGCCAGCAGCGAGGACACGACGAGCAGGATCGCGCGCCGACGTCAGGCACGGTGAGCGCCACGACGTCTCATGGCGGGCGAGCCTATCGGGCGACCCTCAGAGAACGCCGAGGGTGGCCGGGGCGCGGGCGCGCGTACCGTTGACGTCGTGCCTGGACATCCCGTTCGGCTTCGGTCTGCCCGGGCGGGCGACCCGCCGGACCCCAACGATCCGCAGCAGATGCAGCAGTTCATGACCCAGCTGCAGCACCTGTTCGCCACGCCGGGCAGCGGGCCGGTCAACTGGGACCTCGCCCGGCAGGTCGCCCAGGCCCAGCTCACCGGCTGCGCCGGGCGGCGGCCAGCCGCCAGCTCGGCATGGGCCTGCCCCCGGGCATGGCCGCCCAGGTGGAGACCCGTCCAGCGAGGGCCCGGTCGGCGATCCCGCCGTCACGCCGGCCGAGCGCGCCGCGGTGGCCGAGGCGCTGCGCCTGGCCGACCTGTGGCTCGAGCCGGAGTCCGCGCTGCCCTCCGGCATCCGGTCGACCGCCGCCTGGAACCGCAACGAGTGGATCTACAACACCCTCGACGTCTGGCGCAAGCTGTGCGACCCGGTCGCCGAGCGGATGGTCGCCGCGATGGGCGACCTGGTGCCGCGAGGAGATGCGCGCCCAGCTCGGCCCGATGAACTCGATGGTCGCCGTCGCTGGGCGGCGCGCTGTTCGGCGGCCAGCTCGGCAAGGCGCTCGGCTCGCTCGCCGCCGAGGTGCTCTCCGCCGGCGACATCGGCCTGCCGCTCGGCCCGGCCGGCACGGCCGCGCTGGTCCCGGCCAACATCGGGGAGTACGGCGAGGGCCTGGAGCTCCCCGACGACCAGGTCCGCCTCTACGTGGCCCTGCGCGAGGCGGCCCACCAGCGGCTCTTCGGGCACGTGCCGTGGCTGCGCGGGCACGTCTTCGCCGCGGTCGAGACGTACGCGGCGGGCATCCGGGTCAACCGGGAGGCGATCGAGGAGGCGATGGGCCGGTTCGACCCGACCGACCCGGAGTGCATGCAGGAGATGGCCCTCGAGGGCATCTTCACGCCCGAGGACACCCCGCAGCAGAAGGCCGCGCTGGCCCGGCTGGAGACCGCGCTCGCGCTGATCGAGGGCTGGGTCTGCCACGTGGTCGACCGGGCCGCCGGCGACCGGCTGCCCGACGTCGTCCGCGCTCGCCGAGGCGTTCCGCCGCCGGCGGGCCGCCGGCGGCCCGGCCGAGCAGACGTTCGCCGCGCTGGTCGGCCTGGAGCTGCGCCCGCGCCGGCTGCGCGAGGCCACCGCGCTGTGGGCGGCGCTCACCGAGCACCGGGGTATCGTCGGCCGGGACGCGCTGTGGGGCCACCCCGACCTGCTGCCCGACGAGGACGCGTTCGCCGACCCGGAGGACGTTCGCCCGCTCCCAGCTGGACCTCACCGACCTGGAGAACGAGCTGGGCGACGATGCGCCGCCCGAGGATCGGCCGGCTGTTACCGGTCGAAGTGTCCAAGATCGCCGGAGGCGAGCAGCACCCGGGTCGTCTCCCAGCCCTCCAGGGCCGGGTCGAGCCTGGCCAGGTCGCAGGGCCGCGCAGGCGGTGCCACCCCGGCGTGACCGCCACCATGGCCTCCGGGGGGCGTTGCGCCTCAGTTCGTCGGGTACCGCCGACTCCAGGTCGACCTCGGGCAGCCAGTCCGGCACGGGCAGCCGGGCGCGCCACCCCGAGCAGCCCGCCCCCGGTGGCCGGGGCGACCGCCGCCACCCGGCTGGTCAGCGGCCGCACAGCTTGCCGATCAGCATGCCGGGCAGGTCGGGCGCGTCGGCGACGATCACGGCGCCCAGCTCGTATCCGTCGTCGGCCGCCGCGTGAGGGCCGCCAACGGGCTCGGCGACGCCAGTTCGTACACCGGCATGCCCGGCCAGGCCACGGTCGCGGCCAGATCGCGGTCGGCCCGGCGCGACGGCGATCGCCGGCTCGGCGGCGGCGACCGTGCGAGCAGGTCGACGACGTCCTCGGCGAGCGCGCGCCGCCACTGCTCGTGGAGCATGCCCGGCGGGGCCCACGACCGGGATTCAGGAGCGCGATAACGACTCGTTTCACTCGTCACTCATCCCGAGGCAGGCGGCCGCGGACACCCCCTCAAGGTAACCGCGGGCCCGTTCGGTCTTCGGGTAGCGGGCCACCAGGTCCCAGAACATGCTGTTGTGGCTCGGCACGACGAGGTGCGCCAGCTCGTGCAGCAGCACGTAGTCGATCACCCAGTCCGGCATCTCCTGGACCCGGTGCGAGATGCGGATCGTCTGGTCCGCCGGGGTACACGAGCCCCATCGGCCGTTCTGGTTGTTCACCCAGCGCACGCTCGCCGGCCGCGCCGCGATCGCGTACTCGGAAAGGTACCGCTGCGCCAGCCGTGCCGCCCGGGCCTGTAAGGCCGTGTCGGTGCGTCGGCTACGCTGCTCGCGCGCGCTCAGGCGCTCCAGCATCCGGTCGACCCACTCGCGCTCCTCGGCGCGGGAAAACTGTGCGGGTATCAGCACGACCACCCGCTCACCGTCCCGATACGCGGACACGGTCCGCCTGCGGCGCTGGCTGCGACGCACCTCGACAACCGGCTTGCGCTGGCCATTCCTGCGCAGCCCGGGGGTACCGCCCACGTGGGCACGCTAGCCGGCGTCCGCCCATCCGGCGCAAGAGTCAATTCTCTGTCACCCGCCCGTAAGGGGCGGGTTACAGCTATCTCGCCGGAAAGATTCCCTGGCCCCGACGTAGGGTCGACACGCCGCGGAACGAACCATGTTCACCGGCGCGTCACCCCGTTGTCCACCGCCACCCACACGTTCACCCACAGAGTTATCCACAACCTGTGGACAAGAAACAATCGGCGTGTCCCGCATAACCACACTTTCCACGGGACTCAGACAAGGCAGACTCACGTGGTCGACTCGCTCATCGTGTTGACTGCGCACCGCCACCCCGCCGGCAGCTCGGTGCCGGTGGGAACCATGAGGAGGAAAACATCGTGGCCGACACCTACAACGGCTACTGCGTCAAGTGCAAGGAGAAGCGTGACTTCGAAGGCCGGGTCGAGGTATCCAAAACCGGTATGAAGATGGCGAAAGGCAGCTGCCCGGTCTGCGGTACGACCGTCAACCGCATCCTGGGTAAGGCCTGACGCGATCCGGGCCGCTCGGCCAGCGGGAATCCGACACTTCGCGACACCCCGTGTGGACAACCCCGGGTACGGCTGTGGATCGTGGGACCGAGGTGGGGCACGGGCTGTGGAAAACGTCCCGGCGCCTCGCGGGTGCTGCCACCGTGTCACGTCATGGACCGACCGACCCTGCTTCCCCACCTACGTCCGCTCTGGCGTGATCGTCACACGCTCCAACTCGGCACCGATCCGGACCGCGCGGTGATCGTGGAGTTCGCCCAGCCGGCCGCGGCGCGGATCCTGCGCCTGGTCGACGGCACCCGCACCGAACGGGCGGTCTTCGCCGACGCCGCCGCGCTCGGCATCGCCTCCACCGACGTCACCTCGGTCCTCGTCGCGCTGCGCCAGGCCGGTGTGCTGGTCGGTGCGCACGCCCTGGTGCCGCGGGGCCTGCCGCAGGCCCGGCGGCGCCGGCTCGCCGGCGAGGCGGCCGCCCTGGCGATGCGCCGGGTGCCGGTCGCCGACGCCGGGCCCATCGGGACCGCGGCGGCCGGCACCCGGGCTACCCCGGCCCAGTTGCTGCGCCGCCGGGCGGCCGGCCACGTCCTGGTCACCGGGCAACCGCGGCTCGCCGCGTCGATCGCCGCCGGACTCGCGGCGGCTGGCGTGGGTCACGTCTTCGTACAGGCGCCCGGACCGGTGTCGACCGACGACGTGGCGCCGGGTGGCCTGTCGGCGGGCGACGTCGGCCGGCCGGCCGGCGAGGCGGCGCTCGACGTCGTGACCCGTGCGGCGCCGGATGTCGACACCAGCCCGCTACGGGCCGACGAGGCGACGTTCCTGGTGCGGGTCGGATTCGACCCGCAGCCGGCAGCCCTGGCCGCCCGGGCGTACGCGCGCCGCCGGCTGCCACACCTGGCGGTCACGGTACGCGACGGAGCCGTGGTCGTCGGCCCGTTCGTTCCACCGGCCGGCTCGCCCTGCCTGGCCTGCCTCGACCTGCACCGGGGCGACCGGGATCCGGCGTGGCGGGCACTCGCGGCGCAACTGGCGACCGGACCTGCGCCGACCCAGGCGTGCGCGACCGCGACCACGCTGATCGGCGTCGGGTACACCGTCGCCGAGGTGCTCTGCTACCTGGACGGCGGCTCTCCCCGTACCAAGGGAGCCACGATCGAGATCGACGGCGCCGGCGGCGAACGACGGCGCCGATGGCCGGCGCATCCGCGATGTGACTGTTTGCGTGGTCGTCGATCACGCCCACAACCAGGTATGAATTGATCCGATGACCGACATCCCCCGCCGAGCCGTCAGCCGCTCGGCCAAGCTCGCCGCTCTCCCGATCGGGTTCGCCGGCCGGGCGGCGCTGGGCCTGGGCAAGCGGGTGACCGGCCTGGCGTCCGAGGTGATCTCGGCGGAGGTGCAGCAGCGCACCGCCGAGCACCTGTTCAGCGTGCTCGGGCAGCTCAAGGGCGGGGCGATGAAGTTCGGCCAGGCGCTGTCGGTCTTCGAGGCCGCGCTGCCCGAGGAGTTGGCCGGGCCATACCGTGCGGCGCTGACCAGGTTGCAGGAGGCAGCGCCCCCGATGCCGGCGGCGAGCGTGCACCGGGCGATCTCCGCCCAGCTCGGCGCGGACTGGCGGGACCGGTTCCGCGAGTTCGACGACACCCCGGCCGCGGCGGCGAGCATCGGCCAGGTGCATCGCGGCGTGTGGGCCGACGGGCGGATCGTGGCGGTCAAGGTGCAGTACCCGGGGGCCGGCGAAGCGCTGGTCTCCGATCTCAACCAGCTTGGCCGGCTGGCCTCCCTGTTCAAGGTCGTACAGCCGGGGCTCGACGTCAAACCGCTGGTCAACGAGCTGAAGCTACGTGTCGTCGAGGAGCTGGACTACGAGCTGGAGGCGTCCGCGCAGCGGGCGTTCGCGGTAGCGTACGAGGGTGACGAGATGATCTACGTGCCTCCGGTGGTGGCATCCTCGCCCCGGGTGCTCGTGACGGAGTGGCTGGACGGCACTCCGCTATCCGCGATCATCGCGGGTGGATCCGAGGAACAGCGCGACGCCGCGGGTGAACGGCTCGCGCTGTTGCATTTCTCGGCACCACCGCGGGCCGGCCTGCTGCACGCCGATCCGCACCCGGGCAATTTCCGGATGCTGGCCGACGGTCGGCTGGGCGTGCTCGATTTCGGCGCGGTCGCGCGTACCCCCGACGGGCTGCCCGAGCCGATCGGGCGGCTGACCCGGCTGGCGCTCGCCGGCGACGCGGACGGCGTACTGGACGGGCTGCGGCAGGAGGGCTTCGTCAAGCCGGACGCCGACATCGACGCCCGCACGATACTCGAATACGTCCGGCCGATCCTGGAGCCGGTCGCCACCGAGGAGTTCCGGTTCACCCGATCGTGGTTGCGGGCGGAGGCCAGTCGGATCGCCAACCCGCGCAGCCCCGCGTACCAACTCGGCCGGCATCTCAACCTGCCGCCGGCATACCTGCTGGTGCACCGGGTGACGCTGGGCTCGATCGGCGTGCTGTGCCAACTGGAAGCGAAGGCGCGCTACCGCGGCGTGGTCGAAACCTGGCTCCCTGGCTTCGGGGCTTAGCTGGCACAACTTCCCGGAAGTTGTTGCCTCAGCACGGGTCTGAGACCACAACTTCCGGGAAGTTGTGCCGATCATCCCGGGGCCTGAAAACAGCGTTCCCGCCCTCCGTCGAGGGCGGGAACGCCGATCTATCACTCGAAGGTTATTCGCCCAGCATGCGCGTCTGCTGGCGGCGCGCACTGATCATGATCTGCCGGGCGGATCGGTAAGCCTCAGAAGTCCCCACTTCCTGAGGCCGGCGCATTCGCGCTCGGGACAACGCTTCATTGATCAATTGAATGCTCGTACTGAGCTTCACGGTCCTGCTCCTCGGTCGCATGGTGCTGGTGGTTACGTTGGGCCGGAACGACTGCGACTGCCGCAGTCGACGGCTGGCTGGCTGGCGGATCGTCATGTCAGGCCGCCACTCCGGCGACGAGAGCCGCGGTGCGAGCCGCGACCTCGACGCGCAGGACTGCGTCCCGGGCGACGTCTTCCTTACGCGGACGGCCACGGGGCCGCTTGCGCGGCACGACCGCACCCCGCTCGAAGATCTCGCCACCCCACACACCCCAGGGCTCAGCCCGCTCCAGGGCTCCGGCCAGGCACTCGACGCGAAGCGGGCACTCCGCGCAGAGGGACTTGGCCAGCTCCAGCTCACTCGGGGTGTCGGAGAACCACAGGTCCGGGTCGAACGTGCGGCAGGGTAGATCCGACTTCACTCCGGGCGCCGAAGCGTGTAGACGGTCCGCACCGACCTCGACATTCACGTCGAAGGGTGCCGTCGCCAGACTCATCCCGGTCACCTCTCTTCTGCTCGGGTCTTCGATTACTCGTGGTAAAAGACTGAGGCCGCGGATCCCGGTTGCGGGTTCCGCGGCCTCGAGGTGAGCCGGTGGTCTAGATCTTTTCTAGACCGGCCTTCCTCGAGGTGGAACTCCGCGGACATCGCCGAAGGTCGGGTCGACCTTGACGCTGTCCTCGACCTTGAGCCCGTAAGCAGACGCATTGCGCCCCTCAACCCGGACCCACCGAGACTGGATCTGCGACGTGCCGGCACCCATTCCGCCGATGACAGCCACGTGGCCCACGATCGCGTGGGCGGCGGAGGCAGCGAGCGAGCCTGGAACACCAGACACCGGAGCACAGACAGCAGGCAGCGCCGACGGTCGCCTGTTGATGCTCATCAGCTTCACCGTCGTCACCTCCTGTCTGCTCTCGTCACGACTGGTTCGCTGTGTTGCGACTTACAGAGTAGTGCTTCTTTGCCGTTCTGTGTGCCCCTCGGTTGGCGCAGATTATGCACCCGCCGCGAGGCGTGTCAGCAGGCTATTCCTGGTCGTCGGAGGACCGCAAACGAATTATTGACGGAGTTTATTCAAGATTTTTCTGGACAAGATCATCGACCGTCGCACCGTCGATCAGAGCGAGCACGGCGTCGCCGTACAGGTTGAGTTTGCGCGGCCCGATGCCCGCGATCGTCGCCAGTTCCTCGGTGCGACCTGGGCGGCGCTCGGCCAGGGCGGTCAGCGACGCGTCGGTGAAAACCACGTACGCGGGGACTTTCTGCGCCGTGGCGACCCGGCTCCGCCACTCCCGCAGCCGCTCGAACAGCTCCTCGTCGAGCGACGACGGACAGGTCGAGCACCGGCCCGAGCTTGCGATCGGCACCGCTGACGAGCGTCGCGCCGCACACCCGGCAGGACACCATGACCACCCGCCGCCGGCTACCGTCGGATTTCTGACTCCGTGCCCCCGGCAGGGCACCCGCGCTCGCGCCCGGGTCGAGCGACGGCAGGAACCGGCACGGCCGGCGCGCACGACCGCCGGGCGAGCGGGCCGCACCGTAGGACAGCCAGAGCCACTGCCGGGCCCGGGTGACGCCGACGTAGAGCAGCCGGCGCTCCTCCTCGACCGCGTCGGGGGTTCGCGCGTAGGTGGTCGGGAGGGTGCCCTCGACGAGACCCACCAGGAACACCGCGTCCCACTCCAGGCCCTTGGCCGAGTGCAGGGACGCGAGCGTCACGCCTTCGACGGTCGGCGCGTGCTGCAACGCGGCCCGGCGGGTCAGCTCCGCGTGGAAGCTCTCCAGTGTGGCTGGGCGCACCTCGGTGCCGGGCAGCGGGATCGCGGCGGCGGTGGCGTGCTCCTCGGCGAGGTTGACCAGGGCGGCCAGCGCCTCCCACCGCTCCCGGGCGTTGCCGCCGGACGGCGCCGCGTCGGGCCGCCAGCCCACCGCCTCCAGGGCGGCGACGACCGCCTCCCGCAGCGGGGTTTCCGGGGTGGTGGTCCGGGTGGCCGCGCGCAGCGCCACCATCGCCTGCCGGACCTCGCCGCGCTCGAAGAACCGCTCGGCGCCCCGGACGACCACCGGCACGCCCACCTCGGCGAGCGCCTCCTCGTAGCTCTGGGACTGCGCGTTCACCCGGAAGAGGACGGCGATCTCGCTGGCCGGCGTGCCGGCGGCGATCATCTCGGCGCAGCGTTTGGCGACCGCCGCCGCCTCGGTCGGCTCGTCGGGAAAGATCCGCACGTCGGGCTCCGGCCCGCTGGGGCGCTGCCCCTCCAGCCGCAGGCGCAACCCGGCCAGCTCGCCCCGGGCCTGCGCGATCACGGCGTTGGCGAGGCCGACCACCTGGGGCGTCGACCGGTAGTCGCGCACCAGCCGGACCATGGTGGCCCCCCGGTGCCGGCGGCGGAAGTCGATCAGGTATGACGAGGTGGCCCCGGTGAACGAGTAGATGGTCTGGCTCGCGTCGCCGACCACGGTCACGTCGTCGCGCCCACCGAGCCAGGTCTCCAGCAGCCGCTGCTGCACCGGGTTGACGTCCTGGTACTCGTCGACGACGAAGTGCCGGTACTGCGCGCGGATCTGGTCCGCCACGTCCTCGTGCTCCTCGATCGCCCACACCGCGGTGCGCAGCAGGTCTTCGAAGTCGATCGCCCCGGCGTTGCGCTTGACCCGCTCGTACGCCGCGTAGACCTCGGCCACCTTGGCCGGGTCGACCGGCGTCTCGCGGCTCGCCTTCGCGGCGGCCACCGGATATTCCGCCGGCTCGATCATCGACGACTTGGCCCACTCGATCTCGCCGGCGAGGTCGCGCGCCGCCGTCCGGTCCGCCCGCAGGCCGACCCGGGCCGCCGCCAGCCCGACCAGGCGGGCCTTGCTGTCGATCACCTCGGGCAGCTCACGCCCCTCGAACAGCCGGGGCGCGAAGTAGCGGATCTGGCGCAGCGCCGCGGCGTGGAACGTGCGGGCCTGCACCCCCTGGACCCCCAACTGGACCAGCCGGGCGCGCATCTCCGCGGCGGCCCGCGCGGTGAAGGTCACCGCCAGCACATGCTGCGGCCGGATCTCCCCGGTGAGGACGCGGTGCGCGATCCGGTGCGTGATCGCCCGGGTCTTCCCCGTCCCCGCACCGGCGAGCACGCACACCGGGCCGGCCGGCGCGGCGACCGCCGCCCGCTGTTCGTCGTCGAGGCCGGCGAGCACCCGACCGACCGCTGCCGCGGAGCCGGAGTGAGAGCCGGAGAGATCTGCCACAGCTAGGCATCATGTCAGGCGGGTCCGACGTTTCAGCCATAACCTGAATGGGTCCAGGAAACAGGGGAGGCTGGCGCCAATGATCGTCATGTACTCGACGCCGTGGTGTGGCTACTGCCGGCGGTTGAAGTCCCAGCTCGAACGCGAGGGGATCGAGTTCACGGTCATCAACATCGAGAAGGACGAGGCCGCGGCCGAGTTCGTGATGAGCGTCAACGCGGGCGACCAGACCGTTCCGACGGTGCGTTTCCCGGATGGCACGACGCTGACCAACCCGACGATCGTCGACGTCAAGGCGCGGCTGGAGACGGCGCCGAGCCACTGAGCAGCCAGGTCCGCACCAGATAGTTCGCGATCGACGCGGCCATCGGCAGACCGAAGTCGGTCTCGTCGCCCGCGAGGGACCGGGCGATTTCGGTACGCGTGAACCAGCGCGCGTCGGTGATCTCCTCCGCGTCCACCTTCACCGGCTGGTCGGGGTCGGCGAGCGCGAGGAAGCCGAGCATCAACGAGCCGGGGAACGGCCATGCCTGGCTCGCCGTGTACCGCACGTCGCGAACGGCGACCCCGACCTCCTCGCCGACCTCCCGGACCACTGTGGACTCGGCGGACTCCCCCGGCTCCACGAAACCGGCGAGGCACGAGTAGCGCCTGGTCCAGCCGGCCGACGTCCAGGCCGCGTTGTGCCCGAGCAGGCAACGCCCCTCTTCGCCCGGAACACCATCGTGTACGAGCACGATGACGGCCGGATCGGTACGCGGGAACAGCAGCTCGCCGTCGTCGGTCACGCGTACCCAGCCGCCCTGGGCGGACCTGGTGGGCAGCCCGGTACGCGGCGAGTACCCGTGCCGGTCGTGCCAGTTCACCAGCGCGACCGCGGTGACGAACAGGCCCGCGTCGGGCTCGTCCAGGACGTGCCCGACCTCCCGGATGTTGGCCCTGCGGGTGCCGGGCGGCGGATCGACCGGCGCCCGGACCGCGAAGTACGCCTGCCCGGCCCGATCCAGCCCGAGGAAGTACCGCTCGTCGGCGGTCACCTCGGCGGCCGGCGTGAACACGACGCCGGGCGGCTCGTCCCGGATCAGCGCCCGGCCCTGGTCGACGACCACGACCAGGGCACCCGCCCAGACCTCGGCCAGCCAGGCGTCGTCGGTACGCCGGTGCGCCGCCCGGTCGATGTCGTCCGACCGGGCGCCCGGCGGGAGTGGTAGCGGCTCCCTACTGCTCACGGGTGACCGGGGTCAGGGCGGCCAGCGACGACTCCACCCGGTCCGCGTCGCCGAGGACCACGCTGACCGCCTTTGCCGGCCCCAGGTATCGCGCCGCCGCGTCGGCGACGTCGTCACGGGTCGCCTTCGCCAGCCGCGTGGCGTGATCGGCCAGGTAGTCCAGCCGCAGCCCGAAGCCCGCGTACGTGATGGCGAGGCTGGCGAGCCCGGACTGGGTCGACATGCCCAGCTGCAAGGTGCCCAGCGCGTACTGGCGGGCCTGCTCCAGCTCGTCGTCGCGCGGCGGCAGGCTGGCCAGGCGGCCCAGCTCGTACGTGGTCTCCAGCAGGGCCGGCGCGGTCACCTCGGTCGCCACCTCGGCCGACACGACCAGGGCCGAACCGGCGAGGGCGTGCTCGACGGACGAGTGCGGGCCGTACGTGTACCCCTTGTCCTCGCGGATGTTCTCCACCCACCGGGACGAGAAATAGCCGCCGAAGACCAGGTTGGCCAGTTGCAGCACGGCGTGGTCAGGGTGGGTACGGGTGACCGCGGGCAACGCCAGGCGCAGCGACGACTGCACCGCGCCGGGGCGGTCGACCAGGGTCAGCGGCCCGGGATCGAGCGGCGGTGCCGCGGGCAGGTCGACGTCTTTGCCGTTGCCGTCCCAGTGCGACAGCGCGTGCTCGGCGAGGTCGATCGCCTTGTCCGGGGTGATGTCGCCGACGATGACCAGGGTCGCGCCGGCCGGGTGCAGGCGCTCGCCGTGCAGGGTACGCAGCGCGCCCGCGGACACCGCCCGGACCTGCTCGGGCGTCGGGGTCTGCACCGCGTACGGGTGCCTGCCGTACATCCGCTTGAGCAGCGCCTCGCGGGCGAGATGGGCGGGCTGGCTGAGCGCGACCCGGATCCGGTCGGCGAGCCGCTCCCGCTCGGTGGCCACCTCGTCGGACGGGTACGCCGCGCCGGTCAGCACCGACGCCATGATCTCCAGCAGCCGGTCGAGGCCCGCCACCAGCGCGTTCCCCGAGACCAGCAGCCGGTCCGGGTCGGCGCCGGCGGACAGCCCGCCGCCGACCTTCTGCAACTCGGCGGCGATCTCGACGGTGGTCAGCTCGGGTGTGCCGGACAGCAGGGTCTGCGTGAGAACCGCCGCCCGGGCCAGGTTGGCGCGGGCGAACGGCACCCGCAGCCGGACCTCGACCAGCGGCACGGACGCGCGGCGGATCGCGATGACGGTCAGTCCGTTGGGCAGCGTCCGCTCGACCGCCTTGGGCAGCTTGAGCGGGCGGTTGGGCCCGAGCGCGGGAAGTTCCCGGATCATTTGGCACCTCCGGGTACCACCTCGACGGAAGCCCGGCGGTCGGCGGTCAGCGACGCTGCGGCGGCCACGATCTGCTCCTCGGTCACCGAGGCGATCAGCCGGGGCAGCTCGTTGACCAGCTCCGGCGCACCCCGCTGCTGTTCGAGCACGGCCATCTGCAGGCCCCGACCCAGTACCGCGTCGGTGTCGCGCAGCAGGTGGGTGGCCATCCGGGCCTGGGTGCGGGCCAACTCCTGCGGCGCGAGGCCGTCGGCGGCGATCCGCCGGCACTCCTCCTCGATCGTGTCGATCACGCGGGGCACCTTGCCGTCCGGAGGGAGGTGCGCCTGGAGTACGAGCACGGTGGGGTCGCGGACCGCGAACGGCTCGCCCATGAACCCGATGTACCCGCCGACGCTGGTGACGCTCCGGTCCTTGAGCACCATGCGCTCGACCAGGCGGGACGCGTCGCCGTCGGTGAGCACCTCGGCGAGCACCACGTACGGCAGGTAGCCGTCGAGGTCGCCGATCGGGTCCGGGATCCGCCAGGCCGCCGCCACCGCGGGCAGCGGGGCCAGCCGGTCGGTGTACGACTCGCGGCGCTCGGCGGTCAGGTCCGGCTCGACGAAGTCCGGGCGGACCGGCGCCTTCCGGTCCGGCACGTCCCCGAAGTGCTCCTCGACCAGCTTGGTGGCCGCCGCGACGTCGAAGTCGCCGGCCACCGCCAGGACCGCGTTGCCGGCGGCGTAGTACCGCTGGAAGAACTCCGCGGCGTCGTCGACCGTGGCCGACTCCAGATCGGTGAACGACCCGTACCCGTCGTGCGCGTTCGGGAACGTGTCGAACATGACCGGCGGCAGCTTCAGCCACGGGAAGCCGCCGTAGGGCCGGTTGAGCACGTTGACCCGGATCTCCTCCTTGACCACGTCGACCTGGTTGCGCAGGTTTTCACTCGTCAGCCGGGGGCCGCGCATCCGGTCGGCTTCCAGGAACAGCGCCCGGTCGAGAGCGTTGGAGGGCAGCGTCTCGAAGTAGTCGGTGTAGTCGAGGTGGGTCGACCCGTTGAACGTGCCGCCGGAGCCCTGCACGTACCGGAAGTGGGCGAGCTTCTCGAGATTCTCCGAGCCCTGGAACATCAGGTGCTCGAACAGGTGGGCGAATCCGGTGCGCCCCTCGGGTTCGGACCGGATGCCGACGTCGTAGACGACCGCGACGCCGACAACCGGGGCGCTTCGATCGGGCGCGAGCACCACGCGTAGGCCATTGGGCAGCGTCAGGCGCTCGACTGGGTACTTGGTGGCCGGGATCCGCACGGCACTGCGAACAGACACGTCTGCGACAGTAACCGGTCGGTGGCCGTTCCGATCAACTCACCGGCCGTACCGAGTCGAGGACCTTGTCCACGACGTAGTCGTAGTCGTGGTGGGTGCCCGGGATCGAGACGTAGAGAATGGCCGCCTCGGGCCGGCCGACGTCGATGAGCGCGACGCCCACCAGCTCGTCGGTCGCCTTCAGCCCGGTCTGGTGGAAGTGCATCCGGAACTTGGTGATCCAGGCCGGACGGCCGCCCAGTGTGGTCTGCTCGTCGCGCAGCAGTTCCATCTGGTTGGGTCGCGGGTAGTACTCGGCCCGCACGTCGGCGGCGACCTGCCGGCCGGTGCACTGGAGATCGAGGCTCAGCGAGTCGTTGTTGGCCGCGGGCACCGAGCCGGACAGGATCGAGGCGAGGTAGTTGCCGCGAAGCCCGTCCTGGTCGACATAGCTCTCGGTGACGAAGTACTGGCCGATCTTGTACGAGACGTGCAGGGTGCCCTTGGTCCACGTGTCGTGCCATGGCTGCCAGGGCGGGCCGAACGCTTCGTACGAGATGCCGGAGTCGTTGTCGACGGTCCGCGGCCCGGGCGGGGCGGGGACCGGCGCGCCGCCGGCCGCGTCGTGCGCCGGTGGCGGGCAGAGTTTTGCCAGGTCAGGGCGGGTGTCTGAGGGCCCGCTGGCGCGCCCGAAGGGGCCGGACCCGCCGGTCATCACCATGGCGAGCACGATCACCAGCCCGGTGACGACGACCCCGAAGGCGATCCCACCGAACAGGAGCAGCATCCGCTTGTTGCGGCGGCCCGGGTCTTCGGGTGGGGCCGCGGGTGCCGGTGCGGGTGGTTTCGGGGCGGCCGGGGCAAGTCGGGTGACGGCACCGGCCCGGTAGCCCGAGCGGTCTACCTGTCGCCGCATCCGGATCGGACCGGTCGTTTCCGGTGGCGCGGCGACGATGACCTGGGAGGACGACGGATGCGCGGGGTCGCCGGCCGGGTCAACGGAGTCGGCCGGTGGGCGGGCCCAGGGCGATCGCGGTTCGGTCATCTCCCTCCCAGTGTGTCAGCCCCACGCCCGGCTGGCAGGCACGGTTAGCCGTGCGGAGCGGTGACGGCCGGCGGTTGGAACTGGATAACCGGGGAGTGCGCCGGGCTGGCGACGCTCCACGGACCGAGCGCGAGTACCGCGGCGAACAGCACGCCGGCGGCGGCGATACAGACCACGACCAGCAGTTCTGTGAAGCCGGTCGGCCGCGGGCCGAGCTTCGGTCCCAGTACCATTCCCATCGCATCGTCCCCCCGGAGTTCGTACCAGCATCTATTGAGACGTTTGCCAGGGGGTATCCGGTTGTCAGTTATCCATGATTATTCGGCTTCGGGCAGCGCGGTGATCAACTCGGCCAGTCCCGCCCCGTCCAGCAGATCGGCCGGGCGGACGGTGCGCCCGTCACGTACGTAGACGAACGCGGCGCGGACCCGCTCCACCGGCACGTCCGCGAGCGCGGCCCAGGCCAGCCGGTACGCGGCGAGCTGAACGGCAGCCGGACCACCGTCGGCCGGTGGGCTGCCGGTCTTCCAGTCGACCACGTCGTAGCTGCCGTCCGGGGACTGGAACACGGCGTCGATCCGGCCCCGGAGTACGACGCCGCCGACCACGGTCGCGAACGGCACCTCCAGGCGTACCGGTGTGCGGTCGGCCCAAATGCTTTCCAGGAAACGCTCGCGCAGCCGGTCGAACGCGTCGTCGGGGGCCGCGTCGGCGTCCGCCGCGCCCGGCAGTTCGTCGAGATCGAGCAGCTCCTCGGCCCGGTACCACTGCTCCAGCCAGCGGTGGAACGCGGTCCCGCGACGCAGGTACGGCTCGGGCCGCCGGGGTAGCGGCCGGCGCAGGCGGCGGGCCAGTTCCCCCGGGTCACGGCGGAGCGTGACGAGCTGAGACACGCTCAGATGCGACGGAACGGCAACCCGCACCGGCGCGTCGGGTTCGGGCGTGCCCCGCTCCCGCTCGGCAAGCAGCATGGTGACCTCATCGGCCCACTCGCCGGCCTCGGCGGGCCGCGCCGTCCGGACCAGCTCCGCGGCCTCCTCCAGCGCGGGCCGGCGGGTACCTAGCGGATCGGCCGGCCAGCTCACCCGTGGTAGCCGGGCCACGGTTGGATTCTCCGCGCCTTCGACCGGCGGGTCGGTCCACTCGTCCACGGCGCCCGCGCCGGCCAGGCACCGGTCCCGGATCTCGACCAGGAACGGCGACGGGCCGCGCGGCCGCTTGGTGCCCTCGCCCCACCAGTACCCGCTGGCCAGCAGCAACCGGCGCGGCCGGGTCACCGCCACGTACGCCAGCCGGCGCTCCTCGCGTACGTCGTGCTCCTCCCAGGCCGCCTCGAACGCGTCCACGGCCCGGGCGACGCCGCGCTGGTCGGTGGCCCGGGAAAGATCGAACGACGGCAGCCCGTCCCGGTCGCCACGCAGCGCGAACGGGAGGGTACCCAGCCCGTACAGCCAGTGGTCGCCACCGTTGGGCCGCCCCGGGAACACGCCCGCCGTCAGGCCGGCCACGGCGACCACGTCCCACTCCAGTCCCTTGGCCGCGTGGGCGGTGAGGATCTGTACCGCCCCTTCGACGACGGCCACCTCGCCCGGCGTCAGGCCACGCTCCTCGGCCTCCGCGGCGGCCAGGTACGCGAGGAAGGCCGACAGCGTGGCCGCCTCCGACTCGCTGGCGAACCGGGCCGCGATGTCACCGAGCGCGTCGAGGTGTCCCCGGGCCAGGCCGGCGTCGCCGGGGCGGACCGCCACCTCGACGTCGAGGCCCATGCTCCGCTCGACGTCGCCTACCAGGTCGGGTAGCGGCTGGTCGAGCCGGCGGCGCAACCCGGTCAGTTCGGCCCCGAACGCGGCGAACCGGCGGTGCCCGTCGGCCGAGTACCGCTCCGGCTCCCCCAGGTCGTCGAGCGCCTCGACCAGGGCGGCTTCGTCTTCGCGTACCGAGTACACAAGGGGTTCGTCACGGGTGCGTGCCGCGGCCAGATCGCGCGCGCGGCGATGGAGGGCCACCAGGTCGCGCGGTCCGATCCGCCACCGCGGCCCGGTGAGCAGGCGCAGCAGCGCGGCGCCCTCGGTCGGGTCGGCGAGCACCCGCAGCGTGCTCACCACGTCGCGTACCTCGGGCGTGTCGAGCAGGCCGCCGAGGCCGACCACCTCGACCGGGACACCGCGCTCGCGCAGGGCGGTCTCGATCGCCGGGATCTGGGCGCGCGTGCGCACCAGGACCGCTGTCGTCGGCCGCCGGTCCAGCGCGATCGCCGCCGGTTCCACGTCGTCGGCGACGCCGGCCGCGGTACGCCAGGCGTCGACCACCCGGCCGGCGAGCCAGGTCGCCTCGTCGGCGTACGTGTCAAGGAGTGCACAGTGGACGGTCGCGGTGGAGGCGCGGGCGGCGAACCGGGGCGCGGCGGACAGCTTCGCGACCCGGTGCCCGAGCGGCGCGGACAGCGAGTTGGCCACGTCGAGGATCTCCGGCCGGTTGCGCCAGCTCGTGGTCAGGGTCAGCGTGCGGGCCGGCTCGCGGTCGCGGCCCGGGAACTCGGCCGGGAACCGTTCCAGCGTGCCGGCGCTCGCCCCGCGCCAGCCGTAGATCGACTGGGCCGGGTCGCCGACCGCGGTGACCGGGTGCCCGCCGCCGAAGAGGGCGCGCAGCAGGGTGACCTGGGCGTGGCTGGTGTCCTGGTACTCGTCGAGCAGCACCACCCGGTACCGTTCGCGCTCGATCGCGCCGACCGCGGGATGGTCCCGCGCCACCACGGCGGCCCGGAAGAGCTGGTCGCCGAAGTCCATGGCTTCGAGGAGTTCCTTGCGCTCGGCGTACCCGCGCACGAGCGGCAGGAGCTGAAGGCGCGCCTTTTGCCGATCAAGAAATTCTTGTACCGTCTTCAGCCGCTTCCCTGGCCGCTCCTCCACGTCGGCGAAGAACCGTCCGGTCCACGCCGCGAGTTCGGCCGGGGTGCGCAGGTGCTCGGCCAGGTCGGCGGCCAGGCGCAGCACCGCGTCGGTCACAGTGGACGGTGCGACGAGTACGTCGGACATGTCGCCGTCGTACGCGCACACCACGCCGTCGGCGATCTGCCAGCAGGCCGCCTCGGTGAGCAGCCGGGTCGACGGCTCGTACCCGGCGCGTACGCCGTGCTCGGTGACCACGCGGGCCGCGTACGAGTGGTAGGTGGCGACGGTCGGCTCGCCGGCGATCAGGTCGTCCCGGCCGAGCCGGCGGACCAGCTGGGACAGCCGCTGGCGCAACCGGTGCGCCAGCTCGCCGGCCGCCTTGCGGGTGAACGTGAGGCCGAGTACCTGGTCGGGTCGGACGTGCCCGTTGGCGACCAGCCAGACCACCCGGGCGGCCATCGTCTCGGTCTTGCCCGAGCCGGCACCGGCGACCACGAGGAGCGGGTCCTGGGGGGCGGCGGAGATCACCTCGATCTGTTGCGGGGTCGGCGGCGGCAGCCCGAGCATGCGGGCCAGCTCGGCCGGCGTGAACCGCGGCCCAGCCGACGCCCGCGGGTGGGTGTCCTCAATCTCGAACAGCGCGTCCTGGGTCATCGGTCGCCGTCCGTTACCTGGCGGCTCCAGATCGGGCACGCGGTACGCACAGGGCAGATCCGGCACCTGTTGTTGACCACGGCCTGGAACGTGGACGCCGCCATCGCCTGGGCGGTACGCCGGATCATGTCGCGGGCCCAGCCCGGATCCTCGGTCTCGGACAGCGCCGCCTGGCTCTGCTCGCGCGCGCTGATCCGGTCGCCGCCGAGGTGTACCAGCGCCGCCCCGCCGGCCTCGGTCGACTCGTCGAACGCGCCGGCCTCGATGGCGGCCTGGTACGCGGCGAGTTGCGGGTGCTCGGCCAGCTCCGCTTCGGTCGGCGCCGTTCGGCCGGTCTTCAGGTCGACGACCACGAGCCGCCCGGACTCGTCCAGCTCCAGCCGGTCGATCCGGCCCTTGAGCTGGACGTCGTCGCCCAGGCGTACGAGGAACTCGCGCTCGATCGCGATCAGCCGGCGCGGGTTCGCGGCCAGCCACGCCACGAGCCGGTCGAGCATCGCCTCGGCCCGCTGCCGCTCCCGGCCGGCGAGCCAGCGCGCGGACAGCTCGATCGCGTCGAACCGGCCGGCGACGTAGTCGACCAGCGCGGCCCGGTCGATGGTGGCGTCGGCGGCGAGCATGGCCGCCGCGTGTACCAGGTTGCCGATGCCCTGCTCGGGCGACAGCGGGGTACGCCCGCCGTGGCGCTCCAGCAGCCAGCGCAGGCTGCACCGCTGTACTGTCTCCACAGTGGACGGTGTGACGGTAACCGGGCTGCCCGGGTCGGCCAGCGGCCGCTCGTCGGACAGCTCCAGCAGGCCCCACCAGTCGTCTGGATGTGCACCGCGTATCCCGGCCCGGGCGAGCCGGGCGAGCTGGACGGCCGCGGCCTGCCGGCGGTCCGGCGGGGTGGCCGGGTCGGCGACGGCACCGCGCAACTCGGCGACCAGCGCGGGCAGCGTCATCGCCCGCGGCGGGGTGGCGGGCGGCACCTCGGTCGACGTCTCCTCGGCCGAGGCCAGCTCGGTCAGGAACCGGCTGGGCTGCTCCTCCGCGTCGCCGGCCGCCACGGCGGTGACCAGGAGATGCCGCCGAGCCCGGGTGGCGGCGACGTAGAACAGCCGGCGCTCCTCGTCGAGCATGGCCGCGATCCGGCCGACCGTACTCATCTCCCGGCCGGCGGCGAGGTCGACGAGTACCTCGGAACCCAGCACGCTCCCCCGTAACCGCAGGTCGGGCCAGGCGCCTTCCTGTACCCCGACGACGGCGACGAAGTCCCACTCCAGCCCTTTGGCCGCGTGGGCGGTGAGGATCCGGACCGCCGCGCCCCGGTCGGCGGTCGGCGCGATCGAGTCGGCCGGCAGCTCCTGGCCGAGCAGGTAGTCGAGGAAGACCTCGGTACGCGCGCCGGGCAGTCGGTCGACGAACCGCGCGGCGGTGTCGAACAGCGCGACGACCGCGTCGAGGTCGCGATCCGCGGCGGCACCCCGCTCGCCGCCCCGGGTGCTCAGCTCGGCCCACCGGTCGGCCAGCCCGGAGGCGTGCCAGACGGTCCAGAGCACGTCCTCCACCGTGCCGTCGGCCGCCGCCGTGGACCGAGCCGCCGCGATCAGCCCGGCGACCGCGCGGGCCGGGGCCGCCCAGCGCCGGTCGACGGCGGCCAGCCAGGCCGGATCCTGCATGGCCTCGACCAGCAGTACCCCGGACGGACGCCGGTCGCCGTCGGCCATCGCGAGCGTCCGGAGTCCCTGCCGCAGCCGCCGCTCGGCGAGCGGATCGGCGCCGCCGAGTGGCGAGTGCAGCAGCGCGACCGCCGCCTCCTCGTCGAGGCGGTCCGGCTCGACCGCGCAGCGCAACAGGAGCAGCAGCGGTGCCACGGCCGGCTGCGCCGGGACCGGCAGGTCTTCGGCCGCGGTCGTCGTCGGGATGCCGGCCTGCTGGAACGCCCGGCGCAGTGGGGCGAGCTGGCGGGCGGTCGACCGTACGATGACGGCCATCTCCGACCAGGAGACGCCGTGCCGCAGGTGCGCCTCGCGCAGGCGATGCACGAGGTAGGCCGATTCCGTGGTGGCGGACCGGAACGTTCGTACCTCCACGGTGCCCGGCTCCGTGTCGGGAACCGGGGCCAGGATGCGGTGCCGGGACGGCCCGCGTAGCCGGATCGCCACCCGGCGGGTCGCGGCGAGCAACTCGGCGCCGCCACGGTACGCGCGGCCGAGCGTGACGCTGGGCGCGACCGCCCCGGTGGCGGTGCGGAAGCGGTACGGGAAATCGGCGATCCCGGCCGGGTCGGCGCCCCGGAACGCGAACGTGGACGAGTCCGGATCGGCGAACACGACGAGGTGCTTGCCACCGCCGGCCAGCGTGGCGAGCAGGTCGTGCTGGGCCGGGTCGGTGTCGGCGTACTCGTCGACGTAGATCGCCTGGAGCCGGCGCCGCTCGGCGGTCAGCAGGTCGGGATCGTCCAGCAGCAGGGCGGTGGCCGCGCGGACCAGTTCGGCGGCGTCGTACCCGACCGCGCCCCGGCCGGTCGCGTCGCGCAGCGCGAGCACCTGCCGGTACTGCCCGTAGAACCGGGCGGCGGCGGCCCAGTCCGGCCGGCGCAGGGTACGGGCGTGTGCGGCCAACTCCGCCGGGCCGATCCCCCGCTCGACCGCGCGGGACAGCAGGTCACGCAGCTCGGTGGCGAACCCGCGGGTGGGCAGCGCCGCCAGCAGCGCCTCCGGCCACTGTGTTTTCAAGGCGCCTGGACCTTCGGTCGGCGCAGGAAAGCGCTGGTCGTCCGTCGCCAGCAGCTCGCGGATCACCAGATCCTGCTCCGGACCGGTGAGCAGCCGGGGCGGTGGATCGCCGGCCAGCGCGGCGGCGCGCCGGAGCAGGCCGTACGCGTACGCGGGGAAAGTCCGCACCATCGGCTCGGCCATGGTGCCGGGGCCGAGCCGGGCGTCGATCCGGTCCCGGAGCCGCCCAGCGCCCCGGCGGTTGAAGGTGAGGACCAGCACCGCGTCCGGCTCGGTGCCCTCGGCGACCCGGGCAGCCACCGCCTCGACCAGTGTGGACGTCTTGCCGGTGCCGGGGCCGCCGATGACGAGCAGCGGACCGTCACGATGGTCGACCGCGCGCCGCTGCACCGGGTCGGCGAGCCGGGGCGCGCCAGCCCCCACCGGCCGCGCGCTGCGCACCAGCAGGTATTCGCGACCAGCGGGTCCGGGTGGGGTGATGGCAGTCGTCATCGAAGGGTCCGGCGGTTCAGGCAGATCGCCGCAGCCTAACCGACGGACGCCTCCACAGCGTCGAACGCGGCCGGTACCGAGTCGGCGACCAGCAACATCCCGATCGCCTCCACGCGGACGAAACCGGCCGGTACCAGCCCGTGCAGCCAGTCGAGCAGGCCGCCGAAGAAGCCGTCCTGGTCCAGCACGACAACCGGCTTGGTGTGCAGGGCCAGCGTGGCGGTGGTCCACACCTCGAACAGCTCGTCGAGCGTGCCGAGCCCGCCGGGCAGGATGAGGAACGCGTCCGACTTGTCGATCATGAGCGTCTTGCGGCTGGCCATCCCGTCGGTGACCACCAGCTCGTCCGAGTCGGTGTCGGCCACCTCCCAGTCGACCAGGAGCTGCGGGATGATCCCGAGCGTGTGCGCGCCGGTCGACCGGGCGCCGGCCGCGACGGTACCCATCATGCCGACCCGGCCTCCCCCGGACACCAGCGTGTGTCCCCGGCGGCCGATCTCGGCGCCCACCTCGTACGCGAGGTCCAGCCAACGGCGGTCGATCAGGGTGGACGAGGCGCAGAAGACTCCGATCGCGGTCATCGGTCCCGGCGCTGCGCCGCCCGCCGCGCCTCCCCCTGGTCGGTCGCGGCCCACTTGACCGCCGCCTGCTCGGCCGCGAGGGCGGCGTCGGCGTCGACGATGTGCGCGACGGCCTCGTCGACGTCATCGGTGAGGCAGATCAGCTTCAGATCCTCCGGCCCGATCTTGCCCTCGGCCAGCATCGTCTCGCGCATCCAGTCCAGCAGGCCCTGCCAGTACCAACTGCCCATGAGCACGACCGGGAAGCGGGTGACCTTCTTCGTCTGTACCAAAGTAAGGGCCTCGAACAGCTCGTCCATCGTGCCGAAGCCGCCCGGCAGCACGACGAAGGCCTGCGCGTACTTGACGAACATGGTCTTGCGGGCGAAGAAGTACCGGAAGTCGATGCCGACGTCGACCCAGTCGTTGATGCCCTGCTCGAAGGGCAGCTCGATGCCGAGCCCGACCGACAGCCCGCCGGCTTCGGCGCAACCCTTGTTGGCCGCCTCCATGACGCCCGGGCCGCCACCGGTGATCACCGCGTAGCCGGCATGGGCGAGCGCCGCGCCGAGCTGCTCGGCCAGCTCCCACTCGGGATTGTCGGGCTTGGCGCGCGCCGAGCCGAACACGCTGACCGCGGGTGGCAGGTCAGCGAGGGTCTCGAAGCCCTCCACGAACTCGCTCAGGATGCGCAGCGCCCGCCAGGCGTCCCGGGTACGCCAGTCGGACCGCCCTCGGGAGTCGAGCAGCCGCTGGTCGGCGGTGCTGGTCGGAATCGCGTCGCGACGCAACGTCACAGGTCCCCGGTGGCGCTCCGGAGCGCCCCGGCCCTTGCCGTTGACATTGCCGTTGGCCATTTGACCACCGTAGCCAATATCGTTACCGCGACGGCGCCATCCCACGCGTGCACTATCGACCGGTGGTCAGCAATTCTTAGGCGGCCAGCCATCGGCGCAGCACATCGGCGCCGGACCGGATCCTGGAGATCTCCACGCGCTCTTCGCGGGAATGCGCGAGGTTGGGGTCGCCCGGGCCGAAATTCAGCGCGGGTACCCCCAACGCGGTGAACCGGGCCACGTCGGTCCAGCCCAGCTTGGCCTGCGGCGGCTGGCCGACCACGTCGAGAAACGCCCGTGCCGGCGCGGCGGTCAGCCCGGGCAGCGCCCCCGGCGCGGAGTCGGTGATCTCGACCGCGACGTCGGCGAACACATCGCGGACGTGCGCCGCCGCCTCGGCTTCGGTGCGGTCGGGGGCGAACCGGTAGTTGACCTCGATCTGGCACTCGTCCGGGATCACGTTGCCGGCCACGCCACCGGAGATGCGCACCGCGCCCAGTCCCTCCCGGTACGTGCAGCCGTCGATGGTGACCTTGCGCGGCTGGTACGTGTTGAGGGTCTGGAGCACCGCGCCGGCCGCGTGGATCGCGTTGACGCCCATCCACGACCGGGCCGAGTGGGCGCGCCGGCCGACCGTGCTGACGATCGCCCGCAGGGTGCCCTGGCAACCCGCCTCGACCAGCCCGTACGTGGGTTCGAGCAGGATGGCGAAGTCGGCCTGGAGGTGCTCGGGGTGGCTTTTCGCGAGCTGGTTGAGGCCGTTCCGGTCGGCCTCCACCTCTTCGCAGTCGTAGAACAGGTATGTCACGTCGTAACGCGGGCGTGCCACCGTCGCGGCCAGGTGCAGGGCGAGCGCCACCCCGGACTTCATGTCCGAGGTACCGCAGCCGTGCATCAGATCGCCGTCCACGGTCGACGGCAGGTTGCCGGCGATCGGCACGGTGTCGAGGTGGCCGGCCAGGATGACCCGCTGGGCCTTGTCGTGAGCGGTGCGGGCGACGACGACATTGCCGTGCCGCTCCACGGTCAGGTGCGCGGTGCCGGCCAGCGCCGCCTCGACCTGCCCGGCGATCTCGTCCTCGCTGCCGGACACCGACTCGACATCGACCAGGGCCCGGGTCAGCTCGACCGGGTCGGCCAGAATCTCAGCGCTCAACACAACGATTGACCCTAGCTGCTGGTGGGTCGGGCTGGAGCGATACGGTTCCCGCCGTGAGCGATTCTCCTGCCTGGGGCCTGGGCCTCGCGACGATCACGGCTGAGGGGCAGGTGCTCGACACCTGGTACCCGGCCGGCAAGCTGGGGTTCGGCACGCCCGACGTCTCGGCGCCGGCCGGCCGGCCGTTGCCGGCAGCCGACGTGTTCGACACCGTCGTCGTGGAATCGGGGCCGGTGCCCGGGGTCCGGACCGCCGCGGTGCTCACCCTGATCGAATCGCTCGCTGACCCGCCGAAGGACACCTATGACGTGTACCTTCGCCTGCACCTGCTGTCGCACCGCCTGATCCGGCCGCACCAGGCCAATCTCGACGGCATCTTCGGCCACCTCGCCAACGTGGCGTGGACCTCGGCCGGCCCGTGCCTCCCGGACCAGGTGGACGAGCTGCGCTGGGCGCTGCTCTCGGCCGGGCAGCGCCTGACCGTCTACGGCGTCGACAAGTTCCCCCGCATGGTCGACTACGTGACGCCGGGCGGGGTACGCATCGCCGACGCCGACCGGGTCCGGCTCGGCGCCCACCTCGCCCCCGGCACCACGGTCATGCACGAGGGCTTCGTCAACTTCAACGCCGGTACCCTCGGGGCGTCCATGGTGGAGGGTCGCATCTCCGCCGGCGTGGTGGTCGGCGACGGCACCGACGTGGGTGGCGGCGCCTCGATCATGGGTACCCTCTCCGGCGGCGGCACCGAGGTGATCCGGCTCGGCGAGCGTTGCCTGGTCGGCGCGAACGGTGGCGTCGGCATCTCGCTCGGCGACGACTGCGTGGTCGAGGCGGGCACCTATGTCACCGCCGGGTCGAAGGTACGGCTGCCGTCCGGCGAGGTCGTCAAGGCGCGCGAGCTGTCCGGGCAGAACGGGCTGTTGTTCCTGCGTAACTCGCAGACCGGAGCGCTGGAAGTGCGCCCGCGTACCGGCCGGGGCATCGAGCTGAACGCCGCCCTGCACGCAAACGACTGAGCCCCTTGGGCCCTTTTCTTGGCACAACTTCCCGGAAGTTGTGGTCTCCGGCAGCGGGTTTGGCCACTACTTCCGGGAAGTTGTGCCGATCAAGGCTGGCTGTCCAGTCGGGGCTCGGTGATGACGAAGCGGGCCTCGATCGCCGCGTACACGGTCTGCAACTGCGGATCCAGGTTCAACTGCGGCTCGCCCGGCATGCCGCCGGCCCGCGCGGCGAACGCGAGCGGCCGGGCCCCCTGGTCGCCACTCAGGCCGACGTCGGTCAGCTCGACCAGGCTGACCAGCCGGGCGCCCAGGGCGTCCGCGTACTCCCTGGCCCGGACGAGGGCGTCGTCGATCGCGGCCCGGCGCGCCTCACGGAAGGCGGGGCTGTCCGGACGCAACGACCAGTTCGGCCCGTACACGCTGGTCTGGTCCTGGTCGGCGAGGGTCAGCGCGATGTCGCCGAGCTGGGTGAAATCGTGGAACGTGACCGTGGTGGAGACCGTCCCGGTGTACGAGCTGACCCGTTCCCGGGAGCCCTTGACTTCGGGATGCACGTACACCCCGCTGGTCTCGCGCTTCTCGATCGCGTCCGAGTACCCGTCGAGGAGCTGACGCAGGGCCTCGGTCCGCTCGGTCAGCCGGGTGAGCGTCTCCTGCCGGTCCTTGCCGCGAGCCGCCACGGTGACCGTGAGGGTGGCCAGTTCCGGCTCCACCTCGCGGGTCACCTCGCCTCGTACCGCAACCGTGGGTGTATCCGCCATGCTGCGCACGTTACTCCGCGCCGCCTATTGACGTTGGTCGACATAGTCCCATCTGGGTACCCCGAATCGCGTTGTATCGACCATCGTCTACGCCGCCAGCTGGCGTCGACGAGCGGCCATGATGGCGACGGCTTGCGCGCGTACCTCGTCCGGCTCACGTACGAGGCGGTCGTGGGTGAACCGGACAACCATCACACCCAGGGCCGCAAGTGCAGCATCCCGGCGCAGGTCGCGCTCGCGATCGAGAACGCCACTGTGGTACTTGCGACCATCCAGTTCGAAGTTGAGCCTGCTCACCTCGTCGTAGGCGTCGAGGTAGACGGTCCGTTCCCCGAGCGAAATGGGCACCTGCCAGCGCAGCCCCAGCCCACCGAACACGTTTGCGTACCCCCAGACCTCCAGTTCGCTACGACAGCCGATAGCGAGCAGGTCGAGCAGGTGCACGAGGTGGCGCCGGCCGCCCAGCCGCGGGGTGAGTTGCAAGGTCTCACGGATCCGATCGGGCGTCGTCAGGCGACTGGCGACCGCACAGATCGCTGGCGCTCGTTGCGCATCCGCGTCGAGCATCGGCCAACTGTCCACGATGCACCGCTCTAGTTTCAGTACCGGCACGTCGGCGCGGATCACCACGTCCGGCGCGGCCAACCGGAGCATCTTCCGCCGATGTACGACCAGGCCTGGCGCGCCGCGCAGATGCCGGTGCGCCGGTGCGGTGAGGTGGATCGGCCCGTCCACCGGGCCGGGCAGCCGCCACACCGCCAGTCCGGAAAGATGGGACAACGCCGCCTGCCAGCCGGCGTACAGCATCGCCGCGCGGACCAATGCCTCACGGTCGTCGGCCAGGGCCGGATCGAGGTAGACCCTCGGGTACGGGTGGAAGAGCCGGCCCGATCGGACCGCCCGATCGAGTACGTCGTGGTCGAGTCGAGCCAGCGCGTCTTCCCGGGAGAGGATCCCGTCAGCGGCCGTCAGGAGCGAACAGAGCGTCGGATTCACGCCGACAGGTTGGCGGAGAAATTGTCCTCATGTGGGACACGCAAGATCCAGATGTGGACAGCAGGGGTGCCTGTGGAAAACCTGTCCACCCGACCCCATAAACGATGGTCAATACAACGCGATTCCGGGTGCCCCGATAGGACCACATCGACCAACGTCTATTGAAGCCGCGACGCCGCCGCCTCCACGCGCTCGTCGGACGCCGTGAGCGCCACCCGCACGTGCCGACCACCGGCCGGCCCGTAGAAGTCGCCGGGCGCGACCACGATGCCGCGCTTGGCCAGCCAGTCCACGGTCGTCCAGCAGTCCTCGTCGCGGCTGGCCCACAGGTACAGCCCGGCCTCGGAGTGCGAGATCTCGAACCCGGCGCCCAGCAGCGCCGAACGCAGCACAGACCGGCGGCGGCCATAGCGTGACCGCTGCGTAGCCACGTGCGTCTCGTCGCCGAGCGCCGCGATCATCGCCGCCTGTACCGGAGCCGGCACGATCATGCCGGCGTGCTTGCGCTTCTCCAGGATCGGGGCGATCAGTGCCGGGTCACCGGCGACGAACCCGGCCCGGTACCCGGCCATGTTCGACCGCTTCGACAGCGAGTGCACGGCCAGGACGGAGTCATACGCACCGTCGCACACCGACAGCACCGACACCGGCGAGGACTCCCACGGCAGCGGCAGGTAACACTCGTCGCTGGCGACGACGGCACCCCGCGAACGCGCCCAGTCGACCACCTTGCGCAGGTGCGCGGCGGGCAGCACCCGCCCGGTCGGATTGGACGGCGAGTTGATCCAGATCAGCCGGATTCGAGAAGAAGGGCCGAGAGCCACGACAGAGTCCGACCGCACCACCGTCGCCCCGGCAAGCAGCGCGCCTACCTCGTACGTCGGGTAGCACACCGACGGGATCACCACGATGTCGCCGGGGCCGATCCCGAGCAGCGTGGGCAGCCAGGCGACCAGTTCCTTCGAGCCGATCGACGGCATCACCGCAAAGCCGGGCAGAGCCCCACAAAAGCCCGAAACCCACGAGCTGATAGCCGCACGCAGCGCAGGGGTACCCGCGGTCAGCGGGTACCCCGGCGAGTCCGACGCGGCGGCCAGCGCAGCGCGCACAATCTCGGGCACCGGGTCGACCGGCGTCCCCACGGACAGGTCGACGATTCCGTCCGGGTGCGACCGGGCCACCTCTTTCGCCGGCTCCAGCCGGTCCCAAGGAAAGTCCGGCAGCCCGGCAGAAGGCATCAGTGCTCGGTTTCCCGCGGCGGCTGGGCGACGACGAACGAGGCGTCCTTGTCGATCTTGCCGATCTTGGAAGCGCCACCGGGCGAACCGAGGTCCTCGAAGAACTCGTAGTTGGCCCCGGTGTAGTCCTTCCACTGCTCCGGCACGTCGTCTTCGTAGAAGATCGCTTCGACCGGGCAGACCGGCTCGCAGGCACCGCAGTCGACGCATTCGTCCGGGTGGATGTAAAGCATCCGGTTGCCCTCGTAGATGCAGTCGACCGGGCACTCCTCGATGCACGCCTTGTCGAGCAGGTCGACGCACGGCTCGGCGATTATGTAGGTCACGGCTAGTCCCCTTCGTACTGAACTCGCTCGACCGTCATCCGGTCACTGCGCGCTAAGAGCCTAGTATCCCGCCCGGGAGGTGGTCGATCGTGCTCGGCCCACACGACGTCGGGCACCGGGTCGTGGTCCGGCGACGCGCAGGCCAACGCGGTACTCGACCGGTCTTTTCGGATGTTCTGGGAGAGTTGGTCGAGCTGACCGAGACCGAGATCACAATTCGCACGATGGAGCGGCTGGTGCGGGTACCCCTCGATGAGGTCACGCACGCGAAGAGGGTGCCACAGCGACGGCGCCTGACCGCTACGGAGGCCCTCGAACGCATCGCGGCGGCCGGCTGGCCAGCGCCTGAGCAGGCGCATCTCGGCGAGTGGCTGCTGCGGGCCGCGGGCGGCTGGACCTCGCGCGGCAACTCCGCCCTCCCGATCGGCGATCCGGGCCGCACCCTGCTGGAGGCGGTGGACGCCGTCGAAGTCTGGTACCACGAGCGCGACCTGCCACCGAAGATCACCATCGCCGACCCGATCGGTGGTCGCCTCACCGCTGAGCTGACCCGCCGCGGCTGGACCCCGGCGCCACCCACGCTCGTCCAGACCGCCCGGCTCCGTGCCGAAGATCAAAAACATCCCCGGGTACAGCTGGATGCCGCGCCCCCGGAGGCGTGGTTCACGGCGGTTGCCGGGTACAAGGGAGCCCTGCCCGAGCCGGCACGGCGGATCCTCACCGGTGTGCCGCTGGCCCGGTACGCCGGGATCTACGCCGGTGACGGCAGCCCGCTGGCGGTGGGCCGGGGCGTGATTGCCGACGCCGACCGGCGCTGGCTGGGCATCTCGCTGGTCACGGTCGACCCGTCGCGCCGCCGGCAGGGCCTGGGCCGTTCAGTGGTCCGCGCGCTCACCGGGTGGGCCGTGGAAGCCGGGGCGACCGACGCGTACCTCCAGGTCGAGGAGCGCAACGCGGCCGCCGTCGAGATGTACGCCGGGCTGGGTTTCACCACCCACCACGCATACGTCACCTGGACCGCCCCATGATCGTCACAACTTCCGGGAAGTTGTGGTCTCCGACTGCCGCTGAGGCAACAACTCCCGGGAAGTTGTGACGATCTTTAACGGCGCACTACCCGCTTCGGCTTGGCGCCGATCCGCTCGGCGTACCGCTTCCAGGACTGGGACTTGTAGTCCTGGCCGAGCGTCATCACCACCAGCAGCCCGAAGAGCGTGCCGCCGGCGGCCAGCGCGAGGTACCGCCAGATCTGGCCGATGAAGAAGTCGGCGCCGTCCTTGACCGGCGTGGTCCCGACCAGGAACGGCGCGATCAACAGCGACAGGAGGCAGCCGCCGATCGCCCCCAGCGCGAGATCACCGATGACGCGCGGCATCGGGTGCCGGCGGGCCCACCAGTACGCGGCGACCGCCAGCACGACCGCGATCGTGATCAGCGCGACGATGCCGATGCGTGTCGTGTTCCTGTCGTCGTGCGACGTGAAGAGCTTCACCACCCAACGGGCGAGGACGTTGGTCACAAAAAGCGCGCCGGCCAGCACGCCGACCGGTAACCACCGTTGTTTCACGTCATCGATATAGCCGCGCGCCGCGCCCGAAAGCAATATCGCAGCCGATACTCCCAGCGAAGCCTCAGCTACGGGGTGGTCGGGGCAGCGACCGGATGGTCAGCCAGTACGCCGCGACGGCGAACGTGGTCGCACCGGCGAAGATCGTCACCAGGCCGACCCAGTTGTTGCCGGTCACCACCAGGTCGCCCTCCCGGGTACGCCCGGACGCGAACAGCATCGGGACGATCCAGGCCAGGAACGGCGCCAGTACGACGATCGTCCGGCCGGTGACCGTACGCGTGAACCAGACCAGGACGGCGTTCCCGACCACCGCGAGGATCACCGCCGCCGGCAGCCGGACCGAGTGCAGGTGCCCGCCGCTGCTCCACTGGGCCGACAGCGGGGTCAGGAACGCCTCCCACACCGAGGACACGGCGCCGAGGGCGACCGCGACGAGCGCCCCGACCCAGGCGAGCCAGACGGGCGGAGGCTTGGCCGCGGCCGGGGCCGGGGTGGTGGCTTCCACGGTCATCGGACGCTGGCGGCCACGGACCGGTCGAGGCCGGCGAACAGGTCGTCCTCCCAGCCGTACGGGCCGGCGCCCGGCCCCTTCTCGCCGACGGCGAGCGTGAAGTACTCCACGCCCATGAACTCGCGCGCCGAAGTTGCCGGCGATCGAGTACAGCCACGAAGTCTGCCGGGATCTGGGTGGCGTGCGCCCGCATGGCGGCCACCTTGGCGTCGGCGTACTCGGTGGCCGTCGATCCGGGCGGCGATCTCCTCGTCGGGCGTGCCGAACGGCAGGTCGTCGACGTTGTCGCACGCCGGCGAACGGGTTGTCGCCGAGACTCGCGCGAACGCCTCCATGCCGGCCTCGAGCACGCTGCGCGGCACGGCCGTCCAGTACACCTTGGCCGGGCGCGATCCCCTCGGCGGCGGCCAGCTCGGCGGCGCGCATCGCCACCCGGTGCGCCTGGATGTGGTCGGGGTGGCCGTAGAAGCCGTTCTCGTCGTACGTGACCAGCACCTGCGGCCGGACCTCGCGGATGATCTCGACCAGCAGGCCGGCCGCGTCGTCCAGGTCGGCCCGCCAGAACGCGCGCGGGTGGTCGTTGGTCGGCAGGCCCATCATCCCGGAGTCGCGGTACCGGCCGGCGCCGCCGAGGAACCGGTGGTCGGTCACGCCCGAGCGCCGGCAGGCGGCGGCCAGCTCGGCCGAGCCGGTAGCCGCCGAGCTGGTCGGCCTGGTCGGCGGCGAGCTGGGCCAGCGCCGGAACGTGGATCTCGCCCTCCTCGCCGAGGGTGCAGGTGACCAGCGTGACGTGGGCGCCGGCCGCGGCGTAGTGGGCCATCGTGGCGCCGGTGCCGATCGACCTCGTCGTCGGGGTGCGCGTGCACGAACAGAGATGCGTCGGCGCGTCGTCACCGTGATCAGCTCTACGCGTGGGCGACTCGTACGCGGAACCGTACGCTGATTGGCATGACAATCCGCGCCGGCCGGCGATGAGAACATTCCGGGGTGGATTATCCGGAGCTGGCCGCGCGTACCCGTCGGTTCTCCCACGGCGCACCGCGGGCGGTGACCGTCACCGCCGACGGCGCCCGCGTGGTCTTCCTCCGCTCGGCCGGGCCGGAGGACCCGGCCGACGCGGCTCTGGTGCTTCGACGTCGCGACCGGCGACGGAGCGGCTGGTGGCCGACCCCGCCGCCCTGCTCGCGGCCGACGGTGAGCTGCCCGCCGAGGAGCGCGCGCTGCGCGAGCGGCTGCGCCTGGCGACCAGCGGGCATCGGCTCGTACGCGATCGACGCGAGCGGCCCGGTCGGCCGTCTTCGCGCTCGCCGGGCGGCTGTTCCGCGCCGACCTGGTGATCCGCCGAGGTCACCGGAGATCCCGACCGTCGGCCCGGTGGTCGACCCCCGCCCCGACCCGACCGGCCAGCGGATCGCGTACGTGTCCGAGCGGCGGCCCTGCACGTGGTCGACGGCGGCGGCAACGACCACGTGCTCGCCGGCGAGGCCGGGGTGACCTGGGGGCTGGCCGAGTTCGTCGCGGCCGAGGAGTTCCACCGGTTCCGGGGGTACTGGTGGGCGCCGGACGGCCGGTCGGTGCTCGCCGCGCGGGTCGACGAGTCCCGGCGTGCCCCGCTGGCACCTGCACGACCCGGCGCGACCCGGCCAGCGCGCCGACCACCGTCGCGTACCCGCACGCCGGCGGGCCGAATGCGGAGGTCAGCCTGCACCTGCTCGACCTCGACGGCGGCTGGGTCGACGTGCACTGGGACCGGGAGACCTACCCGTACCTGGTCTCCGTCGTCCTGGAGCGAGACCGGCGGGCCGCTGATCACCGTACTGCGCCGGCTGCAGCAGCACGGCCTGGTGCTCGCGGTCGACCCGCGTACCGGCGAGACGCAGGTGCACGCCGAGCTGGCCGACCCGCGCTGGGTCGAGCCGGTCGCCGGCACCCCGGCGCACCTGCCGCGACGGCCGGGTGCTGGTCGGCGGCGAGCTGGCCCACGACGGGTACGACGCCCGGTGCCTGTTCGCCGACGGCAGCCTGCTCACCCCGCCCACCCTGTACGTGCGGCGGGTGGCGGCCGGCTGCCGGCCGGCGACGGCCGCCGACCTGATCGTCGAGGCGCAGCGACGGCGAGCCGAGCGAGCAGCACGTGTACCGGGTCCGCACGACGGCCGGCGGTCGGCGGCGCCGAGGCCCGGCGGATCACCACGACGCCGGGCTGGCACGTCGCGCACGGTCGGCCGGCGACACGCTGGTCGTCGGCACGCTGTCGCTGGAGCACGGCGGCCTGCCGGTACCGGGTGTACGCGCGCGGCGAGCGCGATCGGGCGAGCTGCCTCGCACGCCGCCGCCCCGCCGTACGCGCCCCGGCCGGTGCTGGAACGGGTGACCGACCGGCGGCTGCCGACCGGCGGTGCTGTACCCGCGCTAGCCACGTCGCCGGCCGGCGGCTGCCGGTGCTGGTCGACATCTACGGCGGTCCGGGGCACCAGGAGGTGGTCGCCGCCCGCTCGCGCTGGCTGGAGCGGCAGTGGTGGGCCGACGCCGGGTTCGCGGTGGTCGCGATCGACAACCGGGGTACCCCCGGCGTGGCGCCCAGCTTCGAGAAGGCGATCCACCGCCGGTTCGCCGACGTGATCCTCACCGACCAGGTCGACGCGCTGCCCGCGCTCGCCGACAAGCACACCGACCTCGACCTGTCCCGGGTGGCGATCCGCGGCTGGTCGTTCGGCGGCTGGCTGGCCGCGCTGGCCGTGCTGCGCCGGCCGGAGCGTGTACCACTGCGCGGTGGCCGGCGCGCCGGTCACCGACTGGGCGCTCTACGACACCGCGTACACCGAGCGGTACCTGGGGCTGCCGGGCGACGGCAGCGACGTGTACGCGCACAACTCGCTGCTGGAGATGGCCGCCGAGCCGCCGGTGCGACCCGACCGACGCCCGGCCGATGCTGCTGGTACACGGGATGGTCGACGACAACGTGGTCGCCGCGCACACGCTGCGCCTGTCGGCCGCGCTGCTGGCCGCCGGCCGGCCGCACTCGATGATCCCGCTGACCGGAGCGACCCACATGGCGGCCGGCGGCCTGAGCCGAACGCCTGCTCCGCCTCGAGTTGGACTTCCTCCGCCGCTCCCTCCCCGCATGATCGTCACAACTTCCGGGAAGTTGTTGCCTCAGAGCCCAACTGAGGGCACAACTTCCCGGAAGTTGTGACGATCATGGTTACGGTGAGGACATGGCAGAGCTGCTCTCCATGGAACAGGTCAACGCCGCGCTGGCCGGGCTGACCGGGTGGGCCGGGGATACCTCCGCGATCAGCCGGACCGTCGAAGCGCCGAGCTTCCTCGGCCGGCATCCGGCTCGTGGTGGAGGTCGCCGAGGCGGCCGAGGACGCCGACCACCACCCCGACATCGACATCCGGTGGCGCCGGTGACCTTCACCCTCAGTACCCACTCCGCCGGCGGCGTGACCGACCAGGACACCGCGCTGGCCCGCCGGATCGACGAGCTCGCCGAGGCGCACCAGGCCACCTGACCGCCACCCGACGGCCACCTGGCTGCCCTTGAATCCACCCGATCGGGTCGCCGCGTTCGTAAGTACCCGCATAGGGTCTTGGTCATGACCCACTTCGACGCGGCGACCGCGGCGGTCGAGGCCGCCCTCGCCGCCGGCGCCCGGTACGCCGACGCGCGGGTGATGCACCGGCGCTACGAGTCGATGACCGCCCGCAACGGCGAGATCGAGGAGCTGACCCAGGACGAGAACGCCGGCATCGGCGTCCGCGCGCTGGTCGGGTCGAGCTGGGGCTTCTTCGCCGTGCCCGATCTGTCCGCCGCCGCCGCGCGGCGCGGCCGGCCAGCGAGCCGCGACCGGATCGCCCAGGCCAGCGCCGGCGTCCCAGGACCGGCCGTCGACCTGGTCCCGGCGACCGCCAGCACCGGCTCCTGGGCCAGCGCCTGCGAGATCGACCCGCTCGGCGTGCCGCTGTCGGACAAGGGCGACCTGCTGGCCGGCGCCACCGCCGACGGCCACGAGCACGGGCGCCGACCTCGCCGAGGGGCTCTACCAGATCTGGGACACCCGCAAGTGGTTCGTCTCCTCCGAGGGGCACCGCATCGACCAGCACATCCGCGAGTGCGGCGGCGGGCATCTCGGCCACCGCGATCGGCGACGGCGAGACCCAGCGCCGGTCCTACCCGTCGTACCGCGGCCAGTACGGCACCCGGGGCTGGGAGCTGGTCGACGAGCTCGACCTGCGACGCGCACGCCGCCCGGATCGCCGACGAGGCGCGGGCGCTGCTCACCGCGCCGCTGTGCCCGCCGGGCGAGACCACGCTGATCCTCGGCGGCGAGCAGCTGGCGCTGCAGATCCACGAGTCGGTCGGGCACGCCATCGAGCTGGACCGGATCCTCGGCTGGGAGGCGGCCTACGCCGGCACCTCCTGGCTCGACCTGGCCCGGCTCGGCAGCCTCCGGTACGGCTCCGAGCTGATGAACATCACCATCGACCCGACCATCCCGGGCGCGCTCGGCTCGTTCGGCTACGACGACGAGGGCACGCCGGCCGGCCACGCGGGACGCGGTACGCGACGGGACCTGGGTCGGCGTGCTCGCCGGCCGGGACTCGGCCGCCGTCGCCGGCCTGACTACGCCGGCAGCGTGCGCGCCGACGGGTGGGCCCGGCTGCCGATGGTCCGGATGACCAACGTCGGCCTGGAGCCCGGTCCGCACACCCTCGACGAGATCATCGCCGCCACCGACGACGGCGTGTTCATGGACCTCAACCGCTCCTGGTCGATCGACGACAAGCGGCTCAACTTCCAGTTCGGCTGCGAGATCGGCTGGGAGGTCAAGAACGGCCGGCTGCGGCCGGATGCTGCGCAACCCGACGTACACCGGGATCGGCCCGCAGTTCTGGCGTTCGATGGACATGCTGTCCCGGGAAACGGTCGCCTGGGGCACGCCCAACTGCGGCAAGGGCCAACCCGGCCAGGTCGGCCACACCGGCCACCCCGCCGCGCCGGCCCGCTTCACCAATGTACGGGTGGGGGTCAGCGGCGTGACGATCATGGTGGAAACCGAGCTGGACGTGGCCGGCAGCGTGCTCGATCTGGTCCGCGCGTCGGCCGGCCCGGACGCCGAGGCCGAGGTCCTGGTCGCCCGCGCAGGACCAGGCGCTGACCCGGTTCGCCAACTCGTACATCCACCAGAACGTCGCCGACGCGACCACGCGGGTACGGCTGCGGCTGCACCTCGACGGCCGGACCGCGACGGGGTCGAGCACCCGTGCTCGGCGACGGGCTGCGCGACGCTGGTCGAGCGCACGATCGCCGCCGCCCGGCTCAGCCCGCCCGACCCGAGCTGGCCCGGGCTCGACCCCGCCCGACCCCGTCGACGGTCAGCCGGGCAACGTCGACGAGGCCACCGCGCGCGGCCGACGCCGGACGAGCGGGCCGCCCGGGTGCGCGCCTTCGTCGACGCGGCCGGCGGGCTGGCCACCGCCGGCTACTGCCGGACCTCGTACGCCGACGTGCCGCGTTCGCCAACTCGGCCGGCCAGTCGCTGGCCGGCGCGGCGACCGAGGCGGCGATGGACGGCATCGCCCGTACCCCCACCTCCGACGGCGTGGCCCGGCTCGCGTCGCCCCGGCTGGCCGACCTCGACGGCGCCGTGCTCGGCGCCCGGGCGGCGGCCAAGGCGCGGGCCGGCGCCGACCCGGTCGAGCTGCCGCCCGGGCGCTACGAGGTGGTGCTGGAGCCGACGCGGTCGCCGACGTGCTGCAGCAACCTCGCGCTCTACGGCTTCAACGGCAAGGCCGTCAACGAGCGGCGGTCCTTCGTCGAGCTGGGCGGCCAGCAGTTCGATCCCGCCGGTGACGCTGGTGGACGACTGGCCGCGCCCGGCGCGATCGGCCTGCCGTTCGACGCCGAAGGCACCCCGAAGCGCCGGCTCGACCTGGTCGACGCCGGGCGTGACCCGGCCGTCGCGCACGACCGGCGGACCGCCGCGCAGAGCCGGGGCCCGGTCGACCGGCCACGCGTTCGCCGGCGGACGCACCTGGGGCCCGATCCCGGCTGTCGGTCCAGCCTGCTGCCCACCGACTCGGCCGATCCGGTACGCGAGACCGGCCGGCCCGGCCGCCGACTCCTCCGTCGCCGCCCTGGTCGCCGGGGTCAGCCGCGGCCTGCTGGTCACCGACTTCTGGTACACCCGGGTGCTCGACCCGCGGCCGCTCGTCGTCACCGGCCTCACCCGCAACGGGGTGTGGCTGATCGAGAACGGCGAGATCACCAGGCCGGTGCAGAACTTCCGGTTCACCCAGTCGTACCCGCAGGCGCTGGCCCCGGGTGCGGTGCTCGGCGTCGGCAGCGCACCTGGTGGCCCAGCCGGCCGACTGGGGCCTCGGTCGTTCGCCGCCCCGGCGCTGCACCTGGCGTCCTGGAACTTCACCGGAGGCGCGTCCGGCTGACCATGCGCCCGCCAAGATCGGCACAACATCCCGGAAGTTGTTGCCTCAGACCCCCGCTGAGGCCACAATTTGCCGGAAATTGTGCCGATCTTGAGGGCCGCTCTTGGCGGGTGGCGGTGAAGTGACGTTGTGCACATGAAGCGGCGAATGTGACATTGGGGCTTTCGTAACGGCACTTTCACCCGCAAGACTCTCCCCCCGCACGTCCGCCGCCAGACCGGGCGTAACGTGTGCACCGGCGCGTACGCGCTCGCGGCGGGTCGGTGATTATCTGTGCAGTTCAGCCGTCTTGCCGGGCGCTTGACGGCAAACTGACGACAACGAGATACATCATTGAGCCCGCCAGGGAGCGAACCGAGGATGACGACGACGGCAACCAGGCCGGGTGAAGCTCGCCCGCGCGCCGCGATCGCGGCGAAGACGTTGCGCACCGACCGATGGTGGTTTGCGCCGCTGCTGACGGTGACCCTGTTGGTGATCTGGGTGGCACTACGCCACGGTCCGCGCGTTCATGCAGAAGTGGTACTGGGTCGGCGACTACCACTACCTCACGCCGTTCTATTCGCCGTGCGTGTCGACGGGCTGCGCGCCGGACGCCGCCGAGTTCGGCCGGTTCCTGCCGGGCTGGCGCGATCATCCCGTACGCCGCGATCACGCCTGCCGTTCCTGCTGCTGTTCCGGCTCACCTGCTACTACTACCGGAAGGCCTACTACCGCTCGTTCTGGGCGTCGCCGCCGGCCTGCGCGGTGCCCGACGGCCACCAGAAGTACACCGGCGAGACCCGGTTCCCGCTGATCTTCCAGAACGCCCACCGGTACTTCTTCTACGCCGCCGTGCTGATCTCGCTGATCAACACCTGGGACGCGATCCGCGCGTTCCACAGCCCCCGAGGGCTTCGGCTTCGGTCTCGGCAACATCATCCTGCTGGTCAACGTGGTGATGCTCTGGGCGTACACGGTGTCCTGCCACTCCTGCCGGCACATCGTCGGCGGCCGGCTCAAGCACTTCTCCAAGCATCCCCTCCGCTACCGGGCCTGGAGGTTTCGTCTCGAAGCTCAACGCCAGGCACATGCAGCTGGCCTGGATCACCCTCGGCACGCTGGTGCTGACCGATGCTACGTCATGGCCGTGTCGGCGCACTGGTTCTCCGACCTGCGCTTCATCAACTGAGGCAATCTCCAATGACAAACATCGAGCGACACTCGTACGACGTCGTCGTGATCGGCGCCGGCGGCGCCGGCCTGCGGGCGGCGATCGAGGCCCGGCTGGCCGGCAAGAAGACGGCGATCATCTCGAAGTCGCTGTTCGGCAAGGCGCACACGGTCATGGCCGAGGGCGGCGCGGCGGCCGCGATGGGCAACGTCAACTCGAACGACAACTGGATGGTCCACTTCCGCGACACCATGCGCGGCGGCAAGTTCCTCAACAACTTCCGGATGGCCGAGCTGCACGCCAAGGAGGCGCCGGACCGGATCTGGGAGCTGGAGACCTACGGTGCGCTGTTCGACCGCACCAAGGACGGCAAGATCTCGCAGCGCAACTTCGGCGGCCACGAGTACCCCCGCCTTGCGCACGTCGGCGACCGCACCGGCCTGGAGCTGATCCGCACGCTCCAGCAGAAGATCGTCTCGCTCCAGCAGGAGGACTACGCGGCCACCGGCGACTACGACGTCGCGGATCCGGGTCTTCGCCGAGACCACGATCACCGAGCTGTTCGTCGAGGGCGGCCGGATCGCCGGCGCGTTCGGCTACTACCGGGAGACCGGCGAGTTCCTGCTGTTCGAGGCGCCGGCGATCGTGCTGGCCACCGGCGGCGTCGGCAAGTCCTACAAGGTCACCTCGAACTCCTGGGAGTACACCGGCGACGGCCACGCGCTCGCGCTGCGGGCCGGCGCGACGCTGATCAACATGGAGTTCCTCCAGTTCCACCCGACCGGCATGGTCTGGCCGCCGTCGGTCAAGGGCATCCTGGTCACCGAGTCGGTCCGCGGCGACGGCGGCGTGCTGCGCAACTCCGAGAGCAAGCGGTTCATGTTCAACTACGTCCCCGACGTCTTCCGCAAGCAGTACGCGGAGACCGAGGAAGAGGCCGACCGCTGGTACACCGACCCGGACAACAACCGCCGCCCGCCGGAGCTGCTGCCCCGTGACGAGGTCGCCCGGGCGATCAACAACGAGGTCAAGGCGGGCCGGGGCACGCCGGCCGGCGGCGTGTTCCTGGACGTGTCCACCCGGCTCCCGGCCGAGGAGATCATCCGGCGGCTGCCGTCGATGCACCACCAGTTCAAGGAGCTGGCCGACGTCGACATCACCGCTGCTCCGATGGAGGTCGGGCCGACCTGCCACTACGTGATGGGCGGCGTCGAGGTCGACCCGGACACCGCCGCCGCGGCGGTGCCCGGCCTGTTCGCGGCCGGCGAGGTCTCCGGCGGCATGCACGGCTCCAACCGGCTCGGCGGCAACTCGCTCTCCGACCTGCTGGTGTTCGGCAAGCGCGCGGGTGAGTACGCGGCCCGCCACGCCAGCAACACCGTCAAGCGGACCAAGGTCCCCCGGCGACTGTCGAGCGCCGCCGTGGAGACCGCGCTCGCGCCGCTCAACCGGGGCGACGGCGGCGAGAACCCGTACACCTTGCACAGCGAGCTGCAGCAGACGATGAACGACCTGGTCGGCATCATCCGGCGCAAGGGTGAGCTGGAGGAGTCGCTGGGCCGGCTCACCGAGCTGAAGGAGCGGGTCCGGAAGGTCGGCGTCGGCGGTGGCCGCCGGTACAACCCGGGTTGGCACCTGGCCCTCGACCTGCGCAACATGCTCACGGTGTCGGAGTGCACGGCCAAGGCCGCCCTGGAGCGCGAGGAGTCGCGCGGCGGCCACACCCGCGAGGACTTCCCGAAGATGGATCCCGAGTGGCGCCGGGTCAACCTGGTCTGCTCCATCGACGGCGAGGACGTGCGGCTGGCCCGCAAGCCGTTGCCCGAGATGCGGGCCGACCTGGTCGCCCTCTTCGACCCGGTCGAGCTGAGCAAGTACCTCACCGAGGAAGAGCTGGCGAAGATCGACGTGCCGGGCACCGAGCGCCCTGCCGCCGCGGACAAGGACGGTGCCTGAGATGGGCGAGAAGCGCCACTTCCGGGTCTGGCGCGGCGACGACGCCGGCGGCCAGCTCGAGGACTACCAGGTCGAAGTCAACGAGGGCGAGGTCGTCCTCGACGTCATCCACCGGCTCCAGGCGACCCAGACCCCCGACCTCGCCGTGCGGTGGAACTGCAAGGCCGGCAAGTGCGGCTCCTGTTCGATGGAGATCAACGGCAAGCCACGGCTGGGCTGCATGACCCGGATGTCGACGTTCGAGGAGACCGAGACGGTCACGGTCACCCCGATCCGCACCTTCCCGGTGATCCGCGACCTGGTCACCGACGTGTCCTTCAACTACGAGAAGGCGCGCGAGCTGCCGGCGTTCGCCCCACCGCCCGGCCTCGCGCCCGGCGAGTACCGGATGCAGCAGGTCGACGTGGAGCGCTCGCAGGAGTTCCGCAAGTGCATCGAGTGCTTCCTGTGCCAGAACGTCTGCCACGTCATCCGCGACCACGACGACAACAAGCCGGCCTTCTCCGGGCCGCGGTTCTTCATCCGGGCCGCCGAGCTGGACATGCACCCGCTCGACGCGCGGACGGACCGCAAGGACATGGCGGTTGAGGAGCAGGGCATCGGGTACTGCAACATCACGAAGTGCTGCACCGAGGTCTGCCCCGAGCACATCAAGATCACGGATAACGCGATCATCCCGATGAAGGAGCGCGTCGTCGACCGTCGATACGATCCGATCACCTGGCTCGGCCGGAAGATCTTCCGGCGCGAGGAGCTGGACAAGCCGGCCGGGTACGCGACCGCGGGCGTGGGTTCGGCCCAGGCAGCGAGGGGTGCCTCGTCGCCGGAAGAGGCCGCGGCGACCGGTGCCCAGGGCGAGATCAGCACCAACTGGCACCGCGACACCCCGGGTCAGGCCGCCCCGGTCGGGCCTGACGGCAAGCTGCCGATCACAGAGGCGACCTCGGAGTTCGCCGGGGCGTCTTCCCCGTTCGGAGACGATGTCGAGTTCCCGATGCCGGTGCAGGACATCACGTACCAGCACCCGACGGACCCCGAGGGGCACTGAGCTTCAGATCGACGTTGGTCTATCTAGTCCCATCCAGGCGACGGATTTGGTACTAGATAGGCCAACGTCGATTTACGTTACGGGCCGGTCGCGATCCGGCGCATCGTCGCCACGTACCGGTATGTGGCGAGGTCCTGTGCCAGCCAGGCGAGCAGGCCGCCGAACCGGGTGTACCAGCGCGCCGGCCGGCTGAACGCGGTCACGTCCAGCCACACCTGGTCGGCATCGTCCAGGTACACCACGAACCCCTCCTCGCCGCTCTCCGGGTGCCCGGGCAGCGTGCCGTACCCGTACCCGTACCGCCTGTCCTCCTCGACCACCCACACGACCTCGCAGGGGATCCGGAGGCCGGCCACCCGGAAGGTCACCTGGACGCCGACGGCTGGGGCCGGGGCCGACGCGGGCACCCGCAGCCCGGCACCGCGCTGCATCCGCCAGCTACGCAGGCCCTCGGCGGCGCGACGGAACACGTCCGGCCCGCTCCCGAGTGGAGCGTGCCGCCGGACGTGCCGGTATCCGGCCGGGAGGTCGTCTCCCCGGGTGGCGCCGACCTCCGGGTAGGTCACCTCAGTCATATGAGGACTGTGCCCCCAGTCGCCATGATCGTCACAACTTCCCGGAAGTTGTGACCAAACCATGGGGTTGAGGCCACAGTTTCCCGGAAGTTGTGGCGGTCAGGAGCCGTCCAACAGCGGCGGCAGCGCGGCCACGATCGGGGCGTCGGCCGGCAACCACGCCACATCGGACAGTTCATCCGCCGCGAGCCAGCGCATCGCTTGGTGTTCGATCAGTCGCGGTTCGTCACCGTCACACAGCCGCGCCGCGTACACCTTGAGCACCGCCCCACCGTGGCCCAGCAACACATCCGCGCCGACGCGGGGACCGACGCTGACGCGTACCCCAAGCTCCTCAAGGCATTCGCGGACAAGGGCATCCGCCTCGTCCTCCCCGGGCTCGACCTTCCCACCCGGAAACTCCCAGCGGCCAGCCATTTCGGGCGGATCGGCACGGGCACACGCGAGTACCCGACCATCAGCGATGATGGCTGCGCCAACGATGACACGTGGAATAGTCCGTTCGATGTGCACGGCCGTCAAGCGTGCCAGATGTCTGACCGTTCAGGGGAGACACGACGTCCTGTAGGGCATGAGACGGGGGAATTGTCGACGTGGACACGCCGTGTGGTTCCGAGCAGACTGGCAGGCACCAAAGGCAACGAGGAGGCCTCGATTCGGCCACAAGCCGGCAACGACGCCCTGGGAGGTGGCGATGCGCTCTCGACGGGGCGAGCACCATACGGACTACTTGACCGACGCCCTGAGCCTGCTCGACGGTTGGACCCGAGACGGACGAGAGTTCAAGCGAACGCTTCCCCTCGACGAATCGCAGCATGCCGCACTTACCGAGCGAATCAAAGTGGTGGCCGACGCCCTTCAGTTGCGTCCCCAGGTTCGCCGCCAGGATGGCAACACCCAGATCCGCCTCTGCACGCCGGACGACGGTGCACTCTCCGACGGTGAAGTCACGCTCGCGGCGCGTATCGAAGCGATGTACCGGACGATCGTCCACCCGGCCTAGACGTTGAAGCGGAACTCCACCACGTCGCCGTCCTGCATGACGTAGTCCTTGCCCTCGATGCGGACCTTGCCGGCCGCCTTCGCCGCCGCCATCGAGCCCGCCGCGACCAGGTCGTCGTAGGAGACGATCTCGGCCTTGATGAAGCCGCGCTGGAAGTCGGAGTGGATGACGCCCGCGGCCTCCGGCGCGGTCGCGCCGACCGGGATGGTCCAGGCCCGCGCCTCCTTCGGCCCCGCCGTGAGGTACGTCTGGAGCCCGAGGGTGCGGAACCCGACCCGGATGAGCTGGTTCAGCCCCGGCTCGGGCTGCCCGATCGACTCCAGCAGCTCGCGGGCCTCCTCCTCGGGCAGGTCGATCAGCTCCGACTCGATCTTGGCGTCCATGAAGACCGCCTCGGCCGGGGCGACCAGCGCGCGCAGCTCGTCGAGGAAGTCCGCGTTGGCCAGCTCCGCCTCGTCGACGTTGAAGACGTACAGGAACGGCTTGGTGGTCAGCAGGTGCAGCTCGCAGAGCTGGGTGGTGTCGATACCGGCCGTGGCGGCGCCCGCGTACAGGGTGGTGCCGTTGTTGAGCAGCTCGCGCGCGGCCTGCGCGGCGGCGACCACCGGCGCGCGGTCCTTGCGGAGCTTGGCTTCCTTCTCCAGCCGGGGCAGCGCCTTGTCGAGCGTCTGGAGGTCGGCGAGGATCAGCTCGGTGTTGATCGTCTCGATGTCGTCGGCGGGCGAGACCTTGCCGTCGACGTGCACCACGTTCGGGTCGGAGAAGGCGCGGACGACCTGGCAGATCGCGGACGCGTCGCGGATGTTGGCGAGGAACGCGTTGCCCCGGCCCTGCCCCTTGGACGCGCCGCGGACCAGGCCGGCGATGTCGACGAACGACACCGGCGCCGGGATGATCTTCTGCGAGTCGAAGATCTCGGCGAGCTTGGCCAGCCGCTCGTCCGGCAGCCCGACAACGCCGACGTTCGGCTCGATCGTGGCGAACGGGTAGTTCGCCGCCAGCACGTCGTTCTTGGTCAGGGCGTTGAACAGGGTGCTCTTGCCGACGTTGGGCAGGCCGACGATGCCGATGGTGAGACTCACAACGGTAGAGCTTACCGAGGCAGATCGTGGCCAATGCCGCGCACGATCGCTTGCGGCCTTCGCCAGCACCGAACGGGGCGGCGCTGACCTGTTGGCATCGGCGGTAGCCGCTATCCTGAGCGCCGATCATCCGCAGCGCTTGGGAGTCGCTCGTGAAGCCCCGACTGGACGGGACACCTACCCAGGACTCAACGGATGCAGGAGCGTCATCCATGACGGGGCTGCACTCGCCGGAGTCCGTGACCGTACAAGATCATCCGATCGACACGTCGGGTGCTACGGAAGAGGATCTTCATTCGTCTGCCGGAAACGGTCGGTTTCGCCAGCGACTGTCCCGTACTCGACCCGCCGGTTATCTTCTGGTGGGTTGGTGCGTTGTATGGGCCGGCTGGATTCCCGCGGCCGCTATGTGGATTCCGTACTGTACCTATAGTGAGACGTGGTGCATCCGGACTCCGGTGCTGAGTGGACGCCGCACCATCGCTTCTTTCATCGTGATCGCGGTTATCGGCGCCCTTGCCCTGGCTGCCCTCTGGTGGTGGGACCGCCACCGGGCGCCCATCTCGGAGCCGATAGACAAGCCGGCCCAGCAGCGACGCGCACGACCGACGTTGGTCGTGGTCGGCAGCGTCATCGGAGTGGTGGCCGCCGCGCACCTCATGCTATTCGCACCACCGGCCACCCAGCCATCCCAGTGCACCGCGGAGATTCACCTCAACTCCGCCATGGCATATTGCCTGAACGTCGACTCCCCGATGTTCCTGGACCTGGCCCATCATCCCCGCCAATTGCTTCAGCCCGGGGCTGTGCGTCAGTCGCGGCCGGGCTACGTCGCGGTCAGCGTTGTCGCGACCCGCACAATCGGCCGGGCAGCCAGCCGTCTGAATCTCGACCGCCTGTATGGACAGACGGACTCCGCATACATTCCACTCGTACTGTTCAACTTTGTGACGGTCGCGGTCGCTGTCATGCTGCTGGCCTTTCTCCTCGCCCGACTGGGAACTCCGGTCCCAGCAACCGTAGCTATCTGTGCATTTCTCGCGGTCAATGACGTGACCAAGGCGTTTTTCTGGACACCCCACCAGGACGTGTTCACCGTGTTTGTCCCCCTCGCCAGTGTGTTCATCGCCCAATGGGTCATCCGGACCGACCCACCCTGGTGGAAACTCGCGCTGGCCGGACTCAGCCTCGGCGTCTATTCGCTGATCTATGCCAGTGTGCTCATCACGATCGCGGTGGTTGGCATTGTCCTACTGGCCAGAGGTTGGCGAGGACTCGCGAGGACCGCGGTGCTCGGAGCGGCCTTCGCGATAGTCCCGGTGGCCTGGATCATCGCCTGCCGAGCGATTGTCGGCTCCTATTACAGCCATGAAGTGACCAACTACCACCAGTTCGTATGGCTATTCGTGGAGGCACGGCACGGACCGCGCGCCTTGGCAAGCTACGTCGAAGTCGTGTCCATCGCGTCCATGCGTGGGCTGGTGTCGGTCGCTGGCCTGATCCTGCTCCTCATCGTCGGCTTGGCGGCCGTGGCCGTGCGTTTGAGGATCGGCATCCTTCCGAAGTCCGCCGAACATCGCGCGATCCTGATCGCGTCCGCACTGACGGTTGGTGTATCGCTTGTGTTCGGGTGGGGCATCGGATTCATCTCCAATCGGCTGATGTTCAACGTCGTGCCCGCCCTTCTCGTCGTTCTGGGCTGGCTCGCTGCCCGGCTGTCCGCTCGATCCCCTCGAATGCGCACGGCGACCGGCACCGCCCTGTCAGGCGTCGCACTGATCGTGGTCGGCGTGACCGTTACCGCGGCCGGACCATGGTCGTAGCTGGTGGACGGGCGCCATGGCGGGATCTTGCTATTTACGCAGACTCGACTAACTGGATAATTTGCCCAGAAGGCGGGGCAAACAGGCAGCCGACCAGATCCTTCAAGTTGATCAATGGCCCGTTTTCGTCCCATTTTGCCGGCCAGGCAGGCCAACTGGCGCTGATCAGGTCCGCTATGCTTCTCAGCCGATGAAGCGGCCACACTTTACGTCCGCATCCGGTGCGGGCGGCCTGTCGTTCATGATTGCCCTGGCCGTTGTCGGCCTGGGCAACATGGGTTTCCACGTCGTGGTGAGCCGCATGCTAGGCCCGGCGGCGTATGGCGCGTTCGGCTCGCTGCTGGCCCTGATCACGCTGATGACCGTGCCCGCCACCGGGTTCCAGACCCTGGTGACCGCCCGTACCGCACGTCTGGTCCAGTCGGGGCGTCAGGTTGACGGGCGGGTCCTGCTCGGCCGCGCGCTCGCCATCGGGGCGCTGTGCACGATGCTGATGTTGGTCACGGCTCCGTGGATCCAGCAACTGCTCCGGCTCGAATCGATCTGGCCGGCATTCTGGCTGGCGCTGTACTGCGTGCCGCTCGCCGGGATCGTGGTGCCGTGGGGCGTGCTGTGCGGGCGGGGCCGGTTCGGGACGGTCGGCATCATCGCGATCAGTTCCACGGTGGTGCGGCTCAGCATGGCGGTGCTGTTCATCCACGCCGGGCTGGGCGTTTCCGGGGCGGTTGCCGCCTCGGTCGTCGCCGACTCGCTCCAGGCCCTCGCATTGCACACGGCCAGTCGATGGCGTGCTCCGGACCGACCGGACGCGATATCCCTGCGCCTGAGCGCCGGGACCGCTCTCGGCGGAGTGACGGCGTACTCCGGACTCTGGTTGCTCAGCGGCGTGGACACGATCGCTGCCCGCCAACTGCTCGCTCCGGTGACGGCCGGACAGTATTCAGCCGCGGTGACCGCGCTGCACGGAGCCCTGTACGGCGCCCATGCGATTACATTGGCTGGACTGCCAGCCTTTGCCGCCGCCGACCTTGACAGGTCACGCCGCGCACTCGCACGAGCACTGCTCGGCACGACGATCCTGATCGTCCCTGCGATGGTGGCGCTGACGCTACTGAGTCCGTGGCTGGTTCCACTGGTGTTCGGCAGCACGTTCCAGGTGCCTGTGCGTGTCATCGCGATAATGGCCTGTGCCACCGCCGCCATCGGCTTGTTGTGGGTGCTCGTGCAGTACCTCATCGCCACGTCCCGGAGAGGTGCGGGCGCCGCCTGGCTCGGCATTCCGATCGCAGCGGCGGGTGCCGCGGTCTGGCACAGCAGCTCGCTGGCGCTGGCGGTCGTGATGCTCCCCGCGGCGGCGGTCCCGTTGGCCGTCGCCGCCTGGTCGGTCGTGCGGCGCCAGCCGACCGCCAAGCCGGCCTCCGACCAGCTATCGCTCGCCGAGCCGGCGGTCTCGGTCGACCTCACGGTCGTGGTGCCCTACTACAATCCCGGCGTTGCGTTGCGGGCCAATCTTCTGCACCTGACGGATGAGCTGAACGCAACCGGGATCAGCTTCGAGGTCATAGCGGTCGACGACGGCTCGACGGACGGCAGCGCGGACACGATTACGGACCTGGACCCGAGCATCGTCCGGCGCCTGGCCCTACCGGAAAACCGGGGCAAGGGCGCGGCCTTACGCCGCGGGTTGCAGGCCGGCAACGGTCGGTACCTCGGCTTCATCGACGCGGACGGCGACCTGGACCCGGTGCTGTGGCACTCATTCGTCCGGCTGATCGAGCTGTACGAGCCGGACGGTGTCATGGGCGACAAACGTCATCCGCTGACCACACTCGACTCCGACGCCTCCTGGACGCGCAACGTCTGCTCGGTCGGCTACCGACTCCTCGTGCGGCTGTTGTTTCCCTCGCTGCCCGTATCCGACACCCAGGTTGGGCTGAAGGTGTTCCGGCGCCAGGTGCTCGCCGACATCCTGCCGCACTGCGTCGAGCGCCGGTTCGTGCTCGACGTCGAGATCCTCGCGCTCGCGAACCGGTTGGGTTACCGGCGCATGCTTGCCGCGCCGGTCAGCCTGTACCGCGTGGACCAGTCGACCGTAACGTGGCGCGCTGTCGTCCGGATGTTCGCTGACACGGTCCGGCTCGCCTGGCGACTGTATGTACGGGACCGGTACCGGGTGGCGAGAGCCGAGCCGGCGCCGGTCCTTGCGCAGCCGGGCTTGGCCCGCCGGCAAGGACCAACAGTGAACGACCAGCAAGCGCTGACCGAGGTGTCCTGAGTGCGCATTCTCATCTGTAACTGGAAGGACCTGCGACACCCGCACGCTGGTGGCGCTGAGGTGTACACGCATGAGATCGCTCGGCGTTGGGTGGCTGCCGGGCACGAGGTGACGCTGTGCTGTGCAGCGGTTGACGGAGCGCCACTGGTCGAGCACGTCGATGGCGTGCTGGTGGTGCGCCGGGGTGGCCGGTTCGGTGTCTATCGGGCGGCCCGTAACTACTACCGGCAAGCTGGCCGGGACCGGTTCGACCTGGTGATCGATGAGGTCAACACGCGGCCGTTCGGCTGCTCGCAATGGGTGACGGGTGCGCCGGTGGTGGCGTTGATCCATCAGGTGTGCCGGGAGATCTGGTTCCAGGAGATGCCGCTGCCGGTGGCCGTCGCTGGGCGGTACCTGCTGGAGCCGCTGTGGTTGCGGCGCTATCGGGACGTGCCGGTGCTGACCGTGTCGGCATCGAGCCTCGACTCCCTGACCGACTACGGGTTACGGAACCTGACCGTCGTCCCGGAGGGGATCACCCGCCGGGTCCGGCCCGACGTGCCCCGCGAAGAACATCCCACGATGATATTCGTGGGTCGGCTGGCCCGAAACAAAGGCCCGCTGGAGGCGCTCGCGGCATTTCGGCTGCTGCGCAGGCGGGTGCCCGAGGCGCAGTTGTGGTTCGTCGGAGACGGCCCACAGCGGGCCGCGATCACCGCGCGCGCTCCGGACGGAGTTACCATGTTCGGCCGGGTGAGTGGAGCAGAGCGCGACGAGTTGCTGGCCCGCGCCCACGTCCTTATGGTGACCTCGGTGCGGGAAGGGTGGGGCCTTGTGGTGGACGAGGCAGCCGCGATGGGTACCCCGGCAATCGGGTACGACCGACCGGGCCTGCGGGACTCGATACCGGCGGCTGGCGGCGTTCTCGTGGAGCCCACGCCGGCCGCGCTCGCGGCGGCGCTCGAGCGCCGGCTGCCGGGATGGATGGCTGAGCCGGCGAGCGAGGGCTGGGCGGGCGGCGCCGTGGATTGGGACACCGTGGCGGACACTGTGCTTGTCCAAGCGATGATTCAATGCGGTCTTCCGCATGACGAGGAGCTTCGATGGAAACCCGTCCGCTAGTCACCGTCGTGGTTCCGACGCGGAATACGGAACGGACGCTGGCCCGCTGCTTGGAGAGTATTCGCGCCCAGACGTACCCCGCCGTCGAGTTGATCGTGGTTGACAACTCGTCGACCGACGAGACGATGGCGATCGCCAAGGAACGCGCCGACGAGGTGGTGACCTGGGGTCCGGAGCGCAGTGCGCAGCGCAATCACGGCTGGCGGATCGGTTCGGGCGACTATCTGATCTTCATCGACGCCGACATGGTGCTGTCCGAGGGCATCGTTGCCGAGGTCGTGCACGCATACCAGGCCGACCAGGACCTGGGCGCGCTGGTCATCCCGGAACTCGCCTTCGGTGAGGGATTCCTGGCCCGATGCCGCGAACTGGAGAAGCGGCTGTACCTCGGCGACAGCAGGGTCGAGGCGGCTCGTGCCTTCCCCCGCCGGGTGCTGGACCAGGTCGGCGGCTACGACGAGGACATCACCGGATTCGAGGACTGGGAGCTACCCGACCGGATCCGCGCCGCCGGGTACAAGGTGGGCCGGGTGGACTCGGTCATCATGCACGACGAGGGCCGGATCAACCTGCGGAGAGCGTTCGCCAAGAAGCGGTACTACGGACACTGGCTGCCCCGGTACCGGAAGGTCCAACAGGCGGTACCCCGTCCGCTGGGTCGCCCGGCGCTGCTGTCGCAGCCCGGGCTCATCCTCCGCGCCCCGCACCGCTTCGCCGGCCTCGTGCTTCTCAAGACCACCGAATGGTCCGGCATGGCGCTGGGCGCGTATGAGGGTAGGCGGACGCACAGGCCGTGACCGACCAGGTACTTCTGCCCACGCCCACCGACGACCACACACCCTCACCGGACGAGGGCAGCCGGTGGCTGGCGAGATGGGCTGACTGGCGGTTCCCGCTCATCGGGTACATCGCTCCAGTCGTGATCACCATCCTGGCGACGCTGACCTGGTTTTCCTGGGGCAGGTTCGCGGCCACCGCGGACATCCCGCCGTTCGTGCGGGACAGCCTCGCCGGTGAGGTGACCGGCACCTGGAGCCACCAGACGACCGGGGCCGGCTCGACATCGGCGGCCATCGTCCAGCTCATCGAGGTCGTCCTGATCCGCGGGGCAGGGCTCGTCGGGCTCGGCGCGCCGTTCGCCCAATGGCTGCTGTACGTCGGGTGCTTCGCCTTGTGCACGTTCGGCGCGGCCTATCTGGCCGGGGCGTGGGTACGCCGACCGGTGGCCGTGGCGGCTGCCGGGCTGCTCGCCAGCTTCAATGTGTACCTGCTGGTGTGGCTGCCCAATCCCTTGCCATCGCTGGCGATCGGGCTGACCGGGCTGCTGGCGGGAATGACCGCCCGGGCGGCGTCGGGACGGCGGATCAGCCCGTTGGGGTTCGCCGCGGCGACGGTACCGGTGGCCTATGTCGCGCTCAATCCGCCGTGGCTGTTGGTCGCTATCCTGTCCGTCCTGCTCGTCGCGGTCGGCGCCGGGCTGGTGGGCGGCCGCTCGGCGCTGCGTCGCGCCTGGTCGATGTTGATCCGGGCGCTGCCCTGGGCGGTGCTGTTCAACCTCTGGTGGATCGTGCCGTTCGCGCAGCAGTTGCTGTCGCCGGCCGGCCAGTCGTTCTCGGCGGTGACCGACATCCGCGACTGGGCCTGGACGCACAGCCGGAACACCGTGACCAACGTCGTGACGCTCAACGCGCACTGGGCCTGGAACGCCGCGGACCTCTTCCCCTATGCCCAGGCGCTGGGTTCCGGGCTGCGGGCCAAGCTGCACTGGCTGTTTCCACTGCTCGCATTGGCCGGCGTGGTGCTCGCGACCGGCCGGCGCCGGCGGCTGGCCGCGTTGCTGGTCGCCGCCGTCGGGCTGGTGCTGCTGTTCCTGTCGACCGGCCTTCGCTCCCGCCACGTCGGCTGGGTGAACCTCTGGCTGTACGACCACGTTCCCGGCATGTGGCTGATCCGCGACCCGGCCAGCAAGCTCGGCGTACCCACCGTCCTGATCTACAGTTCGCTCGCCGCGCTCGCGATCGATCGCGTCATCGCGTTGGCGACCCGGCCATCGACGGCGACGTGGTTGCACCGGTTCCGCCCGGTCCGTCACGCGCCGCGGCGCCTCGTGTCGGCCGTCGTGACCGTGCCCCTGGTGGCGGTCGCGGCTGTCGTACTGGGCGCGCTGGCCTACCCGTCGCCCATGTGGACCGGCTCAGCGCTGCCCGACTCGCCGCACCACGAGATCCCGGGGACCCGGGTCACCATCCCGGCCGGGTGGTACCGGCTGGCGGACACGGTCAATCGCGGACCTGGTGCCGGCAAGATCCTGACTCTCCCGGTCAACCTGCGCCAATACACGGTGACAACCAACTGGGGTTACCGCGGCGTGGACATCATTCCGGCCCAACTGCTCAAGCGCCCGACGCTGCACCTGTTGCCGGCCGGCTACTACAGCGAACTGCCGGTGGTGAAGGACCTGATCACCGAGGCGCAGGACGCGTTGCTCACTGATGACCGGGAACAGTGGCGCGGCGCGCTCGCGGCGCTCGGCGTGGACACGGTGATCGTCCGGCACGACCTCAAGCAGGCTTCCTTCGACGGAGCACCCAGCGCCGACGCTGACCAACTCGACGCGGCGCTCGCCGGAATAGGGCAGGTCAACCAGGTCGGGCAGTTCGGCGTCGCCACGCTCTACCGGGTGGCCGACCCGGCCGGCCGGGTGTCGGCCGCCGGCCGGCCGACCGGCGTGCAGGCGCCCGACCCCGACTCGTTCGTCCGCCTGGCCGGCGCACTCCCCGACGACGGGATCGCCAGTACCGATCCCGACCAGCCGGTCGAAGCGTTCTCGGGCGCGGTCGCAGACTCCGGCGACCTGAACTTCACCCTGGCCAACGCGGGGCCCTACCGGTTCGAGCGGACCAGCACCGAAGCGAGCTACCGGGCTACGGTCGCCGGTCAACGGTTGAGGTTCACCGACGCCGACACGACGACGGTCGACGGCCGTCCGCTGCCGGAACGCCCGGCTCTGGAGATGGGCGTGACCGACCCGAACGTGGTCGGGCTGGACGTCGACGGGCACCTGACAGCCCTGCCGGCCGGTGGTGACGTGGTCACGGTGGGATCCGGTACGACGGTGACGGCGTACGCCATCCAACCTGGTGACCCGCTGCGTGGTCCGTTCCGGGCGGCGGCGGACTGCGGTGGTGTCCCGAACGCCTCGTCCGAGGGTGACCCGCTGCGGCTGGCTGTCGAATGGGGACGGACCTGTGCGGCGGCGCCTGTCGACGCGACCGGCGGCGCGGCGTATCAGATCCGGTTCCGGGTCCGCAGCGAGGGCGGCGCCGTACCTCGGGTCTGCCTGTGGCAGGAGGGGCCGGCGCGATGCGCCACGCTGCCGGCTCCGGCCGCCGGCTCTGGCTGGGTCGACTACACCGCGGTCACCAGGTTGTCTCCGAACGCGGTCAGCTCCCGCCTGTACCTGTATGCCGAGCGGGGTGCCGGTCCCGGTGTGGCCGAGTACCGCGATGTCACGGTGGCCCGGCTACGCACGGTAGGTACCGCCGCGCTGAAACCGGTACCCGCACCGCCGTTGACCGTGACGCTGCCAGCCGGACGGCACACCGTCACCATGCGACGACAGGTCCCCGCTTCCGTCGGGACACCCGAGTACGCCGCCTGCGCCGACCCGGACGACCACCCCGATCCGTTCCCGGCCGCCGACCGCTGGCCTCGCCAACCTGACGGCACCGTGCTGCTGGCGACGCCGGACCGGATCGTCTGCACACAAGGCGAACCGGTGCGTGCCATTCCGGGCGCGACCTACCGGTTCTCGGCCGACTACCGCTCCAGCTACGGCCAGACGCCCCAGGTCTGTGTGTGGCTCCTGCCGGCCTACCGGTGCGCCGATACTCCTGCCCTCACCCGCAGCACCGCCTGGCAGACGGTGACCGCGCTGGTCCGGCCACCGACCGGCGTCACCAGTGTCACGCCACGGGTGATCGCCGCCGCATCGCCGGTGGTGCGGACGAGCATCACGTACCGAAACGTCAGCCTGACCCGGGTTGCGCTGGCCACCGTGCAGGCCACTCCGGCCGACCCGCGGACGTCCGCCGCGCCCCGCGTGGATGCGACGGTGGTGTCGGCGTCGCGGTACAAGGCCGCTGTTCGCGCCGCCACCGGTCAGTTCACCCTGGTCATGCCGGAGTCGTACGCGTCCGGCTGGGCGTTGGACGGGCTGCCGCGAGGCTGGACCGCGCGCCATGTCGTTGTTGACGGCTACGCGAACGGCTGGCTCGTCACGGGCACCGGCAACGCGGATCTCAACCTCGTATACAAACCCAGCCGGTGGAGCGACGCGGCACTGGTGATCTCAGCGCTCGCGGCGGCATCGGCTGTGCTGCTCGTCGCCGGACGGCGGCTCCGACGGGCTGCCCGGAGGCGTCGAACCGTCGGTCCAGCGGTGGAATCGACATGAGTGGAAGGGCGGATATGGCCAGCGCAAAGCTGCGGCACAGGGCGCCGATGGGCGCCATCCGGCTAGCGCGACGCGCCTTCGCCAACACACCGGTCCAACGACTACCGCTGGTGGGCTGGGCGTACCGTAAGACCGTCGCCACGTTCTGGGGCGAACAGGAATTCACCACTGACTTTCGGGGCCTCCGGCTGACGGTTCCCGGTGGGGACTACATTCTCACCGCTGGTTTGATCGGCGGGTTCTACGAGTCGATCGAGTTGGACCTGTTCGAACGCCTGGCCGAAGCCAGCCGGACCATCGTGGACGTGGGCGCGAACATCGGTATCTACTCTTGCGTCGGCGCCGCACACCTGCCAGCCGACGGCCATCTGATCGCGTTCGAACCTGTGCCGGCAAACCTGAACCTTCTCCACCACAACCTGGTCCAGAACGGCCTGTCCGACCGGGTCACAGCGGAGCCCCTGGCGGTCAGCGACACGGCCGGCAACACCGTGATCCATCTCGCGCCGAGCTCCGGCAACCACTCGCTCGCCGCCAGGGTGGCCGGCGACAGCGGCACGTCGCTGCCGGTACGGGTCACCACCCTGGACGAATACGTTGGCACCGACCGGCACGTCGATCTACTCAAGGTCGACGTCGAGGGCTACGACGGGTACGTGCTGCGCGGCGCGATCCGGGTGCTGCGTGAGCACCGGCCCACTCTCCTCGTCGAGTTCGTGCCGGCCCATCTACACAAGGCGGGCTTTCCGCCCAGCGAATTCCTCGACGCCGTTTTCGCCGCCTACCCGCACGTGTTCCTGATCGACGAGCCACGCGAGCGTCTACGCCGGTGCGCCCAAGCAGAGGCCGCGAAGTACGGGCACAAGGAAACCAACCTCAACCTGGTGGCGGTCGCGAATCCGGAGCATCTCGAGATCATCCTCGGTGCAGCCGATCGTTGAAGGCACACGGCGCCGCCGGGCCCGATGTCGACGTAGGGTTGGGTCCGAAAACCGCCAGCCATCAGCGGTGCCAGCGGGCAGGATCGAATTGTGGATTTGGACTTCGAGCGCTGTTACCGGGCGGTGAACAGCCGGGACCCGCGATTCGACGGGTGGTTCGTGACCGCCGTCACGTCGACGCGGATCTACTGCCGCCCGTCGTGTCCGGCGGTGACCCCGAAGCGGAGCAACGTGCGGTTCCTGCCGTCGCCGGCCACGGCACAGCGTGAGGGCTTCCGGGCCTGCCTGCGCTGCCGCCCGGACGCGGCGCCCGGCTCGCCGGAGTGGGACGACCGCGCCGACGTGGTGGCCCGTGCGATGCGGCTGATCGGAGACGGCGTCGTCGACCGCGACGGCGTGCCCGGATTGGCCAGCCGCCTCGGGTACACCGAGCGGCACCTGCACCGGATGCTGCACGCCGAGCTGGGCGCCGGTCCGCTCGCGCTGGCCCGGGCGCAGCGTGCGCAGACCGCGCGGATACTGATCGAGACGACCGAGATGGGGTTGGCCGAGATCGCGTTCGCCGCCGGGTTCCGCAGCGTCCGGCAGTTCAACGACACGATCCGGGAGATCTACGGTCGGGCGCCGTCGACGCTGCGCAGCGGCTCGGCCGCCGATCGGGTCGCGACCCCGGGCACGATCACGCTGCGGTTGCCGTACCGTCCGCCGTTGCACGCCGGAGCGCTGTTCGGTTTCCTGGGCGCCCGGGCCATTCCCGGGGTCGAACGGGTCGACGACGACGGGTACCACCGGACGCTGCGCCTGCCGCACGGCCCGGGAACCGTGTCGCTGGCCCCGCGGGACGGGTACGTGCAGGCCACCCTGCGGCTGACCGAGGTGCGCGACCTCGCCCCGGCGGTGGCGCGGTGCCGCCGGCTGCTCGACCTGGACGCCGACCCGGAGGCCGTGGACGCCACGCTCGCGGCCGACCCGGCCCTGGCCGCCGCCGTCGCCGCCGAGCCGGGGGTACGCCTGCCGCGGGCGGTGGACGGCTTCGAACTCGCGGTACGCGCGATCGTCGGCCAGCAGGTCTCGGTCGCGGCCGCTCGTTCGGTACTCGGCCGGCTGGTGCGGGCGACTTCCGCTGTCCCTGACGAGAACGAGTTGCTGTTTCCGGACGCGGCGACGGTCGCCGAAGCGCCGGATGACGCGTTCGGGATGCCGGCCGCGCGCCGGCGGACGATCCGCGCCCTGGCGACGGCCGTCGCGTCCGGCGAGCTGGTACTCGACGACGGCGCCGACCGGGCCGCGACCGAGAAGCAACTGCTCGTGCTGCCCGGCGTGGGTGCCTGGACGGTCGGGTACACGGCGCTCCGCGCGCTCGGCGATCCCGACGTCTTCCTCCCCACCGACCTGGGGGTACGCCGTGGCGCCGCCGCGCTGGGGCTGCCCGACGAACCATCGGCGCTCGACGAGTACGCCACCCGCTGGCGGCCGTGGCGCTCGTACGCGCTGATCAGACTCTGGAGGCACGGATGACCTGGTACTCGTCCACCGTGGATACACCGGCCGGCCCGTTCACGATGCTCGCCACCGACGATGCCGTACTGGCCAGCGGCTGGACCACCGACATCGACGCGCTGGCTCCACTCGTACACCGTGATCTGAAACCGACCACGCGGCCGCAGCCGCGTGCGGACCTGGGCCCGTTCACCAAGGCCGTGCTGGCGTATGTCGACGGCGATCTGGCGGCGATCGACGGCGTGCCGGTCCGGCAGCGCTCCGGGGCGTTCCTGGAGCACGCCTGGGCGACGCTGCGCGAGGTGCGGGAACCGGTCACCTACACCGAGTTCGCGGCGCGCGCGGGGCGGCCGGCGGCGGTGCGGGCGGCGGCCCGGGCGTGTGCCCGTAACGCGGCCGCGCTGTTCGTGCCGTGCCACCGGGTGTTGCGACTGGACGGCTCACTGGGTGGCTTCCGCTGGGGGCTGCCGGTGAAGCGGTGGCTGCTCGAACACGAACGGTGATTTCGCTCCCGGCACATCCCATCCTATCGGCCCTGGTCAGCGCGGTGCGAGCCCGCAAGCCAAGATCATCACATGCCGAAAAGCGGTGGGGAAACGTCGGACCCCGCGCGTAGCTTCGAGGCGTGCCGGCCGCTACCAATCCCCCTGACCCTGTCCAACATCGACTCCGGAACCTCTGGCGGATCCGCCACTACGTCCGTCCCTACATCGGCCAGATGCTCTGGCTGCTGTTCGCCGCTGGCGCGTCGACCGGCGCCAGCATCGTGGTGCCGCTCGTCGTGCAGCGCGTCGTCGACGGCCCGGTGCGGGACGGCAACTCCACCGGGCTGATCGAGCTGGGCGGGCTCGCGCTCGCCCTGGGCCTGATCGAGGCCCTGCTCATCTTCATCCGCCGCTGGGCCCAGTCCGCGTCGGCGCTCGGCATGGAAGCCGAGCTGCGGCGCGACCTCTACGCGCATCTGCAACGGCTGCCGATCGCCTTCCACGACCGGTGGCAGTCCGGTCAGCTGCTGTCCCGGGCCACCAGCGACCTGTCGGTGATCCGCCGCTTCCTCTCGTTCGGCGTGATCTTCCTGGTGGTCAACACCGCGACCTACATCACGGTGGTCGCACTGCTGCTTCATCTGTACTGGCCGCTGGGGCTGCTCGTGGCGGCCAGCGGGGGGCCGCTGTTCTACGTCAGCAAGCGGTTCACCAACCAGTACTTCAAAGCGTCCCGGAAGATGCAGGACCAGCTCGGCGACCTGGCAACACAGATCGAGGAATCGGCGCACGGCATCCGGGTGATCAAGTCGTTCGGGCGGCGCCGCCACCAGGCCGCCCTGTTCACCACCGGGGCCCGGCGGGTGCACGACACCGCGGTGGGCAAGGCGCGGATGGTGGCCACCACGTGGTCCCAGTTCGACCTGATTCCCAACGTGACCCTCGCGCTGGTGCTGGTCATCGGGGCGCTTGAGGTCTCGCGCGGCGCGCTGTCGCTCGGCGGGCTGGTGGCGTTCGTGTCGTTGCAGGTGATGCTGGTCTGGCCGATCGACGCGCTGGGCTGGATCATCGCCAACGGGCAGGAGGCGATGACCGCGGCCGACCGGGTCTACGAGGTGCTCGACACGAAGCCGTCGATCCACGACCGACCGCACGCCGTGGCCCTGTCGCCGGGCGAGGTGAGCGGGCGGGTCCGGTTCGAGGGCGTCCGGTTCACGTACCCCGAGACGAAGTCGCCGGTGCTGCGCCGGATCGACCTCGACGTGCGGCCGGGCGAGACGCTCGCCATCGTCGGCGCCACCGGCTCCGGCAAGACGTCGCTGGTGTCTCTGGTCCCCCGGCTCTACGACGTGACCGGCGGCCGGGTCACGATCGACGGCCACGACGTGCGCGACATCCGGCTGAGAACGCTTCGCCGGATCGTCGGCGTGGCCTTCGAGGAGCCGACGCTGTTCTCCATGAGCGTCCGGGAGAACCTGGCGCTCGGCCGGTCCGACGCGTCCGACGACGAGGTCGCCGAGGCGCTCGCGGTGGCGCAGGCCGAGTTCGTGTACGACCTGCCGTGGGGCCTCGACACGCGGGTGGGCGAGCAGGGGCTGTCGCTGTCCGGCGGCCAGCGGCAGCGGCTCGCGCTCGCCCGGGCGGTCCTGGGCAAGCCACGGGTACTCGTGCTCGACGACCCGCTGTCCGCGCTGGACGTGCACACCGAGGCGCTGGTCGAAGACGCGCTGGGCCGGGTGCTCAGCGGCACCACCGCGCTGCTCGTCGTGCACCGACCGTCCACAGTGGCGCTCGCTGACCGGGTGGCGCTGCTGGTCGACGGCGAGATCGCCGCGGTGGGCACGCATTCCGAGCTGCTGGCCACGGTTCCCGAGTACCGCAGTGTGCTGTCCGCTTCCGCCGACAGCGCCGAAGACGCCGACGAGGACGAGGGGGTACGCGCGGCGTGACAGTCAACCTTCAGGAGTGGCGCGGGATCGCGCCGGACGACGACGCCGAGCGGACAGCGGCGGAGTCGTCCGACGCGGCCTCGGTGGTCCGGCTGCGCGCCAGCACCCGGCGGCTGCTCGGGTCCCTGCTGCGGCCGCACCGCCGTCCGTTGTGGACGGTCGTGGTGCTGCTGCTGATCCAGAACGCCGCCGCGATGGCCGGGCCCTACCTGGTCAAGCTCGGCATCGACCGGGGCATCCCGCCGCTGTCGCACGGCGGCAACGATCCGACCGTGCTCATCGAGGTCGCGGTGGCGTTCGCCGTGGCGGCGGCGACCGAATACCTGACCAAGCGCGGGTTCCTGGCGATGTCCGGGCGGATCGGCCAGGCGATCCTCTTCGACCTGCGGCGCCGGGTGTTCAACCACTTCCAGCGGCTGTCGATCGGCTTCCACGAGCGGTACACGTCGGGTCGCGTCGTCGCCCGGCTGACCAGTGACATGGACTCGATCAGCGAGTTGCTCGACGGCGGCATCGAAGACCTCGTCCTCGCCGGCCTGTCGGTGATCTCGGTCGCCGCGATACTGCTCTGGTTGGACCTGGCCGATGGCGGTCGGTCACGCTGCTGTCGTTCCCGCTCCTGCTGTGGCTGTCGCGGTGGTTCCAGCGCGCGTCGGCCCGGGCCTACCGGCGCACGCGGGAGACGGTCGCGCTGGTGATCGTCCACTTCGTCGAGTCGATGGGCGGCATCCGGGCGGTGCACGCGTTCCGGCGCGAGCCGCGTAACCAGCAGATCTTCGACGCCGTCAACGACGACTACCGGCAGGCCAACGTCACGCGCGTTGCGGCTGATCGCGATCTACTCCCCGGCCATCAAGCTGATCGGCAACGTGACGATCGCGGTCGTGCTGACCTACGGCGGGTACCGGGTGCTGCACGGGCAGACCGAGATCGGGGTACTGGCCGCGTTCCTGCTGTACCTGCGCCGGTTCTTCGAGCCGATGCAGGAGCTGAGCCAGTTCTACAACTCGTTGCAGTCGGCCACCGCCGCACTGGAGAAGCTCGCCGGGGTGCTCGACGAGAAGCCCGCGGTGCCCGAGCCGCCGCACCCGGAGCCGCTGCCGCACGCCCGCGGCGACCTGGCGGTTCGCCGGGGTCCAGTTCGGCTACCGCGGCGACCGGCCGGTGCTGCCCCGGCTCGACCTGCACATCCCGGCCGGGCAGACGGTCGCGCTGGTCGGCGCCACCGGGGCCGGCAAGTCGACGATCGCGAAGCTGGTGGCCCGGTTCTACGACCCGATCGCCGGCACGGTCGCGCTCGACGGCGTCGACCTGCGCGAGATCGCCGACGCCGATCTGCGCCGGGCGGTGGTGCATGGTCACCCAGGAGAACTTCCTGTTCTCCGGCACGGTCGCCGAGAACATCGGCTTCGGCCGGCCGGACGCGACCAGGGACGAGATCGAGGCGGCCGCGCGGGCGATCGGCGCGGACGACGTTCATCGCGGGCGCTTCCGGACGGGTACGACACCGACGTACGCAAGCGCGGCGGCCGGCTGTCGGCCGGCCAGCGCCAGCTCGTCGCGTTCGCGCGGGCGTTCCTGGCCGACCCGGCCGTGCTGATCCTCGACGAGGCGACCTCGTCGCTGGACATCCCGTCCGAGCGGCTGGTGCAGCGGGCGCTGCGGACGATCCTGCGCCGACCGGACCGCGATCGTGATCGCGCACCGGCTGTCGACCGTCGAGATCGCCGACCGGGTGCTGGTGCTCGACGACGGCCGGGTCGTCGAGGACGGCCCGCCGGCCGACCTGGTCGCCGGCGGCGGCCGGTACGCCGCCCTGCACCAGCAGTGGCGCGACAGCCTGGTCTGAGCTCGTCTGATCGGCACAACTTCCGGCAAGTTGTGGCCTCAGGCACCCCTTGAGGCCACAATTTCCCGGAAGTTGTGCCAAGTCCCGGGAGGTCCGCCGGCCGGCCTGCGCGACGGGTCCTAAACTCCTCGGCGTTGCCGCCGCCGGGTCAGTACCATCGGCGCATGACGGATACGGAGCGTAGCGCGCGCCGCGCCGGTGTCCCCGAGCGTCCGACGCTGGACGGGCTCGAGGAGAAGTGGTCGCGCCGCTGGCAGGAGGAGGGCACGTACGCGTTCGACCGGTCGAAGAACCGGGCGGACGTATACGCGATCGACACCCCTCCGCCGACCGTATCCGGGCGAGCTGCACATGGGCACGTCTTCTCGTACACGCACACCGACACTGGTCGCGCGGTTCCAGCGGATGCGCGGCAAGGCGGTCTTCTACCCGATGGGCTGGGACGACAACGGCCTGCCCACCGAGCGCCGGGTGCAGAACCTCCTACGGGGTGCGCTGCGATCCCGCGCTGCCCTACGACCCGGACTTCGCCGGCGCCGACCGCGGCAGCCAGGACCCGACGCCGATCTCCCGGCGCAACTTCGTCGAGCTGTGCGAGCGGCTGACCGCCGAGGACGAGAAGGTCCTTCGAGGCGCTGTGGCGCACGCTCGGGCTGTCGGTGGACTGGTCGCTGACCGTACACGACGATCGGTCCGGACGCCCGGGCCGCGAGCCAGCGGGCGTTCCTGCGCAACCTGGCCCGCGGCGAGGCGTACCTGGCCGAGGCGCCGACGTTGTGGGACGTCGACGTTCCAGACCGCGGTGGCGCAGGCCGAGCTGGAGGACCGGGACCGGCCCGGCGCGTACCACCGGTTGCGGTTCGACGGCCGACGGTGCCCGGTGCGATCGACACCACCCGCCCGGAGCTGCTGCCGGCCTGCGTGGCGCTGGTCTGCCACCCGGACGACGAGCGGTACGCCGGCCTCGCCGGCCAGACCGTGCGCACGCCGCTGTTCGACGTGGAGGTGCCGGTGTACGCACATCCGCTCGCCGCGCCGGACAAGGGCACCGGCATCGCGATGGTCTGCACGTTCGGCGACCTGACCGACGTGACCTGGTGGCGGGACCTGCGCCTGCCGACCCGCGCCGTGCATCGGCCGGGACGGCCGGCTGCTCGCCGAGCCACCGTCCGGAGTGCGACAGCGGGCTCGTACGCGGAGCTGGCCGGCCGGACCGTCAAACAGGCCCGGCGGCGGATCGTGGAGATGCTCGCCGAGCACGGTGACCTGGTCGGCGAGCCGCGCCCGATCACCCATCCGGTGAAGTTCTACGAGAAGGGCGAGCTACCCGCTGGAGATCGTGACGTCGCGGCAGTGGTACGTCCGCAACGGCGGCCGGGAACCTGACCTGCGGGAAGCGCTGCTGAGCCCGGGGTCGCGAGCTGCACTGGGTGCCGGAGCACATGCGCCACCGGTACGAGCACTGGGTGGCCGGCCTGACCGGCGACTGGCTGATCAGCCGGCAGCGGTTCTTCGGCGTGCCGATCCCGGTGTGGTACCGGCTGGACGCCGGACGGCGAGCCCGACTACGACCAGCCGCTCACGCCGGACGAGTCGCGGCTGCCGGTCGACCCGGCGTCCGAGCTGCCGGACGGGTACGAGGAGTGCCAGCGCGGCCGGCCGGGCGGCTTCGTGGCCGACCCGGACGTGCATGGACACCTGGGCCACCTCGTCGCTGACCCCGCAGATCGCCGGCGGCTGGGAACGCGATCCGGACCTGTTCGAGCGGGTCTTCCCGATGGACCTCCGGCCGCAGGCGCACGAGATCATCCGTACCTGGCTGTTCGCCACCGTGCTCCGCGTCGCACCTGGAGCACGGCGTGCTGCCCTGGCGCAACGCGGTGATCTCGGGCTGGATCCTCGACCCGGACCGCAAGAAGATGTCCAAGTCCAAGGGCAACGTGGTCACCCCGCGAGCTGCTGGAGCAGTACGGCTCCGACGCGGTGCGGCTACTGGGCGGCCAGCGGGCGGCCGGGCGTCGACGCTGGCCTTCGACGAGGCGCAGATGCAGGATCGGCCGGCGGCTGGCCACCAAGCTGCTCAACGCGTCCAGGTTCGTGCTCGGGCTCGGGCGCCGCCGACGCGCTGCGCGACGGCGTCAGCGCGATCACCGAGCCGCTCGACCGGTCGCATGCTCGCCGGAACTGTCCACGGTGGTCGAGGCCGCGACGAAGGCATTCGACGGGTACGACCACACCAGCGCCCTGGAGGCGACCGAGCGCGTTCTTCTGGGCGTTCTGCGACGACTACATCGAGCTGGTGAAGGAGCGGGCCTACGGCAGGGTCGGCGCCGACTCGGCCCGCGCCGCGCTGGCCCTGGCGCTGTCCGTGCAGCTGCGGCTGTTCGCGCCGATCCTGCCGTACGTGACCGAGGAGGTCTGGTCGTGGTGGCGGTACGGCTCGGTGCACCGGTCGCCGTGGCCGACCACCACGGGAGCTGGGCGTCGGCCGGGTGACCCGGCGCTGCTCGCCGTCGCCAGCGAGGCGCTGCACCAGATCCGGCGGGCCAAGTCCGACCGGAGGCTGTCGATGAAGGCGACCGTGCCGCTGGCCGAGGTGCTCGGGCCGCCGGCCCAGCTGGAGCTGCTCGCGCTGGCCGAGCCGCGACCTGCGGGCGGCCGGCCGGATCGGCAGGCTCGACCTGCTCCCCGGCCGCACCGACACGCTGGTGGTCGCCTGCGCGTTCTGACTCCGGGCGTTCAGCGTTCTCCCAGCTCGTCGGGAGGCCGTACACACGCAACCCCGGTATAGTCCTTTCGGTGTCCTTGACGGATCGAGCCCTCGCGCTGATCCCGCCGCCGCTTCGGTCGCTGCTGCTGAAGCGGCGCGAAGTGGTCAAGTTCGCGGTGGTCGGCGGCATCTGCTACGTGATCACCGTTGTGATCAACTACGGGCTCAAGCTCACTGTCCTCACTACAAAGCCGGTGACGGCGCTGACCATCGCGACCGTCATCGCCTCCGTCGTGTCGTACCTGATGAACCGGGAGTGGTCGTTCCGCACCCGGGGTGGGCGCCGCCGCCACCACGAGGCGTCGCTGTTCTTCCTGTTCAGCGCCGTTGCGGTGGGGTTGACCTCGCTCCCGCTGTTCGTCTCGCGGTACGTGTTCGAGCTTCGTACCCCGAACGTGTCCCGGCCGGTGCAGGAGATCGCCGACTTCGTGAGCGGCCTGATCCTCGGCACCGTGCTCGGCATGATCTTCCGGCTGTGGTCGTTCCGCCGGTGGGTGTTCCCGCACGAGAACGTCCGGCCCGGGCGGACCGAACGGGACCGCGCCCGGATGGCCGCGTCGCTGGTGGGCGCCGGCGCCGACACCATGCCCGCCAACGGCAACGGGCGGCACAACGGGCACATCGTGCCGAGCGACATCACCGTGCCGATCGAGCCGGTGCAGGAGTCGACCGGCCCGCCGCCCTAGCAGACCGCAGAACCATCCGCAGCAGCCCGCTGCCGGCGGCCGGCCCGCTGTCCAGCTCCTGCCACAAGGCGCCGACCGTCGTGCGGCCTTCGCCGGTTACCTCGTCGACCAGCGCCCGCAGCGCGCGGACGTCACCGCACCAGCGCCCGGCGTCGGCGACCGCGCGCGGCAACGGGCAGGCGCGCGGCAACGGGCAGGCCGGTGCGCCCGCCGGCTCCATCCGTCGGGTGCGGTGCACCCGCACGTAGTCGACGGACCGCACCTGGCGGGCGTGCGACACCAGCACCCGCACCCACGGATCGGCCGGCAGCGCCCGCACGCCATGCCACTGGAGCGCGGCCCGCCCGGTGAGCATCGCTCCCGGCCCGGCATAGAGGCAGGCCGCGACCCACCGCTGCCGGATGCTCGGGCTTCCGCCGAACGACGCGTACACCGCGGGGAGGATCTGCTGCCACCGGCCGGTGTCGAGCCACGAGCGCAGCATCCCCGCCGTGACGCCGAGGCCGGCGAGCTGATCATGGCGGACGAACTCCGGGTACATGAAACGACTGTGCGCCGCCCGCCGGGCGGCGCACAGAATCGGTTTTCGGCTGTGGATAACGGTCAGAAGTCTCCCCCGCCGAAGTCGCCGCCACCGAAGTCGCCACCGCCGAAGTCGCCGCCACCCCAGTCGCCGCCACCGAAGTCGCCGGACGCGTCGTAGTCGCCACCATCGCCGCCGCCGTCACCACCATCGCCGCCGTCGCCGCCCGGGTCCCAGCCGTGGTCGTCGGCGTAGTCGAGGCCCTCCTGGAAGCCCGAGTCGTAGCCGGAGTCGCCCCACGACGGGCTGAACAGCGCGTCGAACAGCAGCATCGAACCGACCGCGCCGGCACCGGCCGCCGAGCGCGGTCTTCCACAGCGGTTGCGAGTACCACCCCGACGGCACCGGGCGACCGCCCACCATCCCGCCCGGGTAGTAGTACGGCGTGTCCGGCACCGGGCTGCGGCCCGGCCTTGATGCGCTGGCCCTGCACCTCGACCTCGCGCTCCTTGGTGAGCTGGCCAGCGGCGCGCTGGCCGGCCAGCGGCGGCAGGTCCGGCCCCGGGTCCATGCCGATCGCGGTGCGCGCGGCCCGAACGTACGACAGGCCTTCCAGCGCGGTCTCCCGCGCCAGCTCGTACTGCTTGGGACTGGTCGCCCGGTCGAGCTGCGCACCGGCGGCGTTGTACCGCTCGCCAGCGTCGACCAGGGCCTGCTTGGCGGCCGCGTCTTCGCCGCCGGACAGGTTCATGATCTGGCCGCCGAGCCGCTCGTACCAGCGCAGGGCCTCTGCGCGCGCGTCCGCCAGCTCCTGTTCGCGCCGCTTACGACCGAAAAACGAGAAAACCACGAAGACTCCCACCACGGCGATGAGGATGAGCAACCAGAAGACGACCCAACCCATGGGTACGACGGTACCTACCCGTGTCTTGTCGTACCCGTCCGGCATGCTGTCGATCGTGGACGCTACTCCTGGTTCTGGTGGGGCTGGCGGTCGGGACGGCGCTGGGCTGGCTCGCGGCGCGTTCCCGCTCGGCGGCCGACATCGCCCGGCTCGACGCGACGCTCCAGGCCACCCGCGCCGGCGAGGCCCGGCTGGAGCAGTCGATGCGCGCGCTCAGCTACGAGGCGAGCGCCCAGACGCAGGACGCGGTCGCGCAGGCGGTGGCGCCGCTGCGGGAGGCGCTGGGGCGCTACGAGCAGCGGGTGGCCGAGCTGGAGCGCGACCGGGTGGGCGCCTACGAGGCCCTTCGCGAGCAGGTGCGGGGGATGTCGCAGGTGTCCGGCGAGCTGCGCACCGAGACCAGCCAGCTGGTGGCCGCGCTGCGGGCGCCGCAGGTGCGTGGCCGCTGGGGCGAGCATCAGCTCCGCCGCATCGTCGAGGCGGCCGGCATGCTGGAGCACTGCGACTTCTCCGAGCAGGTCACCGAGCGTCACCGACGCCGGCGGGATCCGCCCCGACCTGGTGGTGCGGCTGCACGGCGGCCGCCAGGTGGTGGTCGACGCGAAGGCGCCCTTCGAGGCATACCTGTCGGCGATGGAGGCCCGCGACGAGCGACACCCGGGACGCCCAGCTCGACGCGCACGCCCGGCACGTGCGCGCGCACGTCGACGCGCTGTCCGCGAAGTCCTACTGGCTCGGGTTCGAGCAGAGCCCCGAGTTCGTCGTGCTGTTCGTGCCGGCCGACCCGTTCCTCGACGCGGCGCTGCAACGCGACCCGACGCTGCTGGAGCACGCGTTCACCCGCAACGTCGTGCTCGCCACCCCGGCCACGCTGGTCGCGCTGCTGCGCACCGTCGCGTACGCGTGGCGCCAGGAGTCGCTGGCCCGCAACGCCGTGGCGGTGCACACGCTGGGCAAGGAGCTCTACGGCCGACTGTCCACGATGGGCGAACACGTGGCGAAGCTGGGCACGTCGCTCGGCAGCGCGGTCACCGCGTACAACCGGGCGGTCGGGTCGCTGGAGGCGCGGGTGCTGGTCAGCGCGCGGCAGCTGGGCGACCTCGGTGTCTCACCGCGATGAGCTGGCCGCGCCCGACCAGGTCGAGGTCACGCCGCGCCAGTTGCAGGCTCCTGAGCTGGTCGACAGCGAGTACGCGTCGATCCTGGCCGAGTTGCGCGGCGAAGACCCGCCGCCTTGATCGTCACGCCGGGAGCCGCCGCCTTGATCGTCACAACTTCCGGGAAGTTGTGGCCTCAACGGGGCCGGATGGCAACTATTTCCGGGAAGTTGTGACGATCACGGGGCATCGCGACCGGTCGCGGTGGCCGCGCGCATGTCGCGCTTGAGTTCCTGCGGCAGCGAGAACGTCAGCTTCTCCTCGGCCGTGGTCACCTCGACCACCTCGCCGAACCCGCGCTCGGCCAGGCGCGTCCAGCACCTCCATGACCAGCTCTTCGGGCACCGACGCGCCCGAGGTCACGCCGACCGTCGAGGCACCGTCCAGCCACGCGTCCTGGATCTCGGCGGCGAAGTCGACCAGGTACCCGGCCCGCGCCCCGGCGTCGACGGCCACCTCGACGCAGCCGCTGCCGAGTTCGACGAGTTCTGCGAGCCGACCACGATCACCAGGTCGCAGTCGGGGGCGATCTCCTTGACCACGTGCTGCCGGTTCTGACGTGGCGTAGCAGATGTCGTCGCTGGGCGGCGACTGCAGCAGCGGCAGCCGGCGCTTGAGCCGGTCGACGGTCTCCAGCGTCTCGTCCACCGACAGCGTGGTCTGGGACAGCCAGACCACCTTCGACGGGTCGCGCACGGTCACCTTGTCGACCGCGTCGGGGCCGTCGACGAGCTGGACGTGCGCGGGCGCCTCGCCGCTGGTGCCGATGACCTCTTCGTGCCCCTCGTGGCCGATGAGCAGGATGTCGTAGTCCTCGCGCGGCGAACCGGCGCGCCTCCTGGTGGACCTTGGTCACCAGCGGGCAGGTCGCGTCGATCGCCTTGAGCGACCGGGCGCGCGCCTGCTCGTGTACCTCGGGGGCGACGCCGTGCGCCGAGAAGATCACGATCGAGCCCTCGGGCACCTCCTCGTTCTCCTCGACGAAGATCGCGCCGCGCCCTGGAGCCGGGCTGACGACGTGCCGGTTGTGCACGATCTGCTTGCGTACGTAGATCGGCGCGCCGTACAGCTTGAGCGCCTCCTCGACCGTCTGCACCGCCCGGTCGACGCCGGCGCAGTAGCCGCGGGGCTTGGCCAGCAGGACGCGCTTCGGGGTGTCGGTCACGAGCCCAATGGTACGAGGGGCGTCGCCACGTAGGCTCGTGGCGTGAGCGAGACCGCCGCCACCACCACCGCGCCCCCGGCATCGAGCGCAGACCAGCCGTGGCCGGTCCGGGTGGTCAGCCAGAAGATCGGCGCCTGGATCGCCAAGCTGGGCTGGGTCTGGGTCGACGGGCAGGTGGCGCAGATCAGCCGGCGGCCCGGCGCCAACACGGTTTTCCTCACGTTGCGTGACCCGTCCGCGGACCTCAGCCTGACCGTCACCACCAACCGGGACGTGCTCGACCTGGGTGCGCCCAACCTGACCGACGGCGCCCGGATCGTGGTACACGCCAAGCCCGAGTTCTACCCCGGCCGCGGCACCCTCAGCCTGCGCGCCGACGAGATCCGCCAGGTCGGCCTCGGTGAGCTGCTGGCCCGGCTCGAGCAGCTGAAGAAGCTGCTCGCCGCGGAGGGACTGTTCGCCCGGGAGCGCAAGCGGCGACTGCCGTTCCTGCCCGCCCGGATCGGCCTGATCACCGGCCGGGCCAGCGCCGCCGAGCGGGACGTGTGACGAATGCCCGGCGGCGCTGGCCGGCGTCGACTTCCGGATCATCAACGTCGCGGTACAGGGCCCGTCCGCGGTACCGCAGATCATCGACGCGCTGAAGGTCCTGGACCACGACGAGACCGTCGACGTGATCGTGCTCGCCCGGGGCGGCGGCTCGATCGAGGACCTGCTGCCGTTCTCCGACGAGGCGCTGTGCCGGGCGGTGTTCGCCTGCCGTACCCCCGTGGTGTCCGCCATCGGCCACGAGACCGACGCGCCGCTGGTCGACTACGTGGCCGACCTGCGCGCGTCCACGCCGACCGACGCGGCGAAGCGGATCGTGCCGGACCTGGGCGAGGAGGCGACACGACTCGACCAGGCCGTAGGCCGGCTGCGCCGCGGCGTGACCCTACTCCTCGACCGGGAGCAGCACCGGCTGGACGCGATCCGCAGCCGCCCCGCGCTGGCCCGGCCGGAGGCGATGATCGAGCAGCGCGACGCGGACACGACGGCGCTGCGCGAACGCGGTACCCGCTGCCTCGGCCACCGGCTGGACCGGGCCGACGGCGAGCTGGCGCACACTCTCGCCCGGCTGCGGGCACTGTCCCCGGCGGCGACGTTGCAGCGCGGGTACGCGATCGTGCAGCGCCAGGACGGCACGGTGGTCCGGTCGCCGGCGGAGGTCTCGCCCGCGGACCCGCTGCGGCTCCGGCTCGCCGGCGGTGAGCTGGCCGCGACCGTCGACAGCGTTGAGGAGCGAGGATGACGACCCCGGAACTGAGCTACGAGCAGGCCCGGGCCGAGCTGGCCGCGGTCGTGGAGAAGCTGGAGGCCGGCGGCAGCACGCTGGAGGAGTCGCTGGCGCTGTGGGAGCGCGGCGAACGGCTGGCGGAGATCTGCCAGCACTGGCTGGACACTGCCCGGGCCAGGCTCGACGCCGCCCGCAACCCCTCGTGACTCCTCGTCGATCTAGGAAGAATGGTGGCGCAAGCCTGGCAAAACGCCCACCATTCTTCCTAGATCGACGAGAAATGGGGTCAGTGGAGGGAGGTCGCTAGCTGGGATAGCTCGGTGTCGGTGGCCCGGCCTACCACGATCAGCGTCCGGTCCGGCTGGCTGAGGACGAACGCGTGGTCGCCCTCGGCGGCCACGTACCGGTGCCACTCCTGCCGTCGAGGTTCGTCGTGCCCTCGTCATGGGCGCCGGCCCCCAACTCGGCGCTGACCAGGGCGCCCGCCATCACGTTGCTCTCCACGAGCTGCGCGGCGCCCCCGCCCGGGCTGCGGAACCCGACCCGCAGCACGGCACCGGCATCACCCCGGCGGAACGCGGAGCTGACCGGCTGCCAGCCCTCGGGCAGGGCCGGCTCCACCACCGGGAACGCGCCCGCCGCACGGGCGTCGGCGTAGGCGCTCGACGGGTCGACCAGGTCGGGCTCTCACCGCCGAGGAAGCGGTAGACGCCCACCAGCACGAAGATCGGCACGAGCAGGACGAGCAGGGACAGCGCCATGTCGCGTGGTGAGCGACCGAGGCGCCGGGGGGCCGGGGCAGGGATCGCTGGCTGCACGTACCCATCCTCTCTGATCTGGACCTGGTTCTGGTGACCGGGCTGGGCCGAACGAACGTTCAAACACACGATCTGCCAGGATTGCGGCATCTACCGCCAGCCACGGGCCAGGAGGCGAAGCATGGCCGAGACGAATGTCACGCCCGTACGTAAGCCACAGGAACCGGACCGTAACCTCGCTCTCGACCTGGTGCGGGTCACCGAGGCGGCCGCGATGGCCGCCGGCCGTTGGGTCGGACGCGGCGACAAGGAGGGCGGCGATGGCGCCGCGGTCGACGCGATGCGCCGACTTATCAATTCGGTACCGATGCGTGGCGTGGTCGTGATCGGCGAGGGCGAGAAGGACAACGCCCCGATGCTGTTCAACGGCGAGCACGTCGGCGACGGCTCCGGCGCCGAGGTCGACGTCGCGGTCGACCCGATCGACGGCACCACGCTGATGGCCAAGGGCATGCCCAACGCGCTCGCGGTCCTCGCCGTGGCCGAGCGCGGCGCCATGTTCGACCCGAGCGCGGTCTTCTACATGGAGAAGCTGGCGGTCGGCCCGGAGGCCGGTGACGTGATCGACATCAACGCGCCGGTCGTGGAAAACCTGCGCCGCATCGCGAAGGCCAAGCGCGGCCACATCTCCGACGTGACGGTCTGCATCCTCGACCGGCCGCGCCACGAGCAGCTCGTCCGCGAGGTGCGCGACACCGGCGCCCGGATCCAGTTCATCTCCGACGGCGACGTCGCCGGTGCGATCAGCGCCGCCCGCGAGGCCAGCGAGGTCGACGTGCTGATGGGCATCGGCGGCACACCCGAAGGCATCATCGCGGCCTGCGCGCTGAAGTGCATGGGCGGCTCGATGCAGGCCAGACTCTGGCCGCGGGACGCGGCCGAGCGGGAGAAGGCGCTCGCCGCCGGGCACGACCTCGATCGGGTACTGACGACCGACGACCTGGTGACCGGCGACAACGCGTTCTTCTGTGCCACCGGGGTGACCAGTGGCGACCTGCTCAAGGGCGTCCGGTACCGGTCGAGCGGCGCGTACACCCAGTCGATCGTGATGCGTTCCAAGAGCGGCACCACGCGGGTGATCGACTCGTACCACCGGTTGGAGAAGCTCAACCTGTACTCGGTCGTCGACTTCGGCGGCAGCGACGACTGACGTGCCACAACTTCCCGGAAGTTGTGGCCTCGCGACCGTGCCGAGGCAACAACTTCCGGGAAGGTGTGACGATCAAGCTGGCGACACGACCGCGCCGAGCGCCTCGTCCAGCGGGCTCGCGGTCAGGCCGAAGGTCCGCGTGGCGAGCGACGAGTCGAGCACGAACGGGTTGTAGAACTGGTAGTCCATCTCGACCAGTTCGCGTACCCACGGGTTGAACGGCGCCACCAGGCGGGGCAGTACGCGGGGCAGGTTGGTCACCTTCACCGGCGACTTGCCGGTGACCTCGAAGAACCGCTGGGCGAGCGACCGGATCGTCACCGGCGGATTGCTCGGCACGTGCCAGGCCCGGCCCCAGGCGCGCTCGTCGCGGGCGGTCGTGATCAAAGTACGCGCGACGTCGAGCGTGTACGTGAATGTGTGCGGCAGGTCGATGTTGGCCGGTACCCGGGCGGTGCGGCCCTTCGCCATCGCGGGCAGGATCACGGCCGAGAAGACCGACGCGGCCCCCGGCCCGATGTAGTCGGATCCCCGGACCTCGGTCACCGGGATCCCGGCGGCGAGGGCGTCCTGCCACATCCGGATCCGCACCCGACCCTTCCGTCCGGTGGCGGCGAGCGGCGTCTGCTCGGTCATCGGCCCGTCGACCGGCCCGTACACGTACAGGTTGCCGGTGATCGCCAGGACCGCACCGCTGGCCTTCGCCGCCTCGATCATGGCGGCCGACAGCGGCGGCCACTCCTCCGGCCACCGGTGGTACGGCGGGTTGGCGCAGTTGTACAGCGCGACCGCGCCCTTCGTCAGCTCGCGCAGCCGGCCCGGGTCGGCGGCGTCAGCGGCCACCCGCTCGATGGCCGGATGGGACGGGCCGCGACCGCTGCGGGTGACGAGACGGACCTGCTCGCCCTCGGCGGCGAGAAGCGTGGCGACACCACTCCCGACCGGGCCGGCACCAACGACGACATGTAGGGACATCTCTGATCTCCTTCTAGAGCACCGCTCTCTCTTGCGGTCAACCGTCGCACGCCGCGGGTCGTCGAGTCAAGAGCAGTGCTCTCGAAAGATGACAGCGATCCGATTTCTGTGCGAGACTCGTGAGCATGACCGCCGCTTCCATTCGTGCCCGCGTCCGCGCCGAGATGATCGAGGAGATCAAGGCCGCCGCGCGCCGGCACCTCGCCGTGGACGGCGCCAACCTCTCGCTCCGGGCGGTCTCCCGCGAGCTGGGCATGGTCTCGTCAGCGCTGTACCGCTACTTCGCCAGCCGCGACGACCTGCTCACCGCGCTGATCGTGGACGCCTACGACGCGGTCGGGGCCGCCGCCGAGCAGGCCGAGGCCGGGGTCGACCGCGCCGACCTGCTCGGTCGCTGGCTCGCCACCTGCCACGCGGTGCGGGATTGGGCGCTTGCCAACCCGCACGAGTACGCGCTGATCTTCGGCAGCCCCGTCCCGGGATACCAGGCACCGCAGGACACGGTCGCGCCGGCCACCCGGGTGCCGCTGCTGATCGGGGCGATCATCGGGGACGGGTACGCGTCGGGGCGGCTCGCGGCGGAGCAGGGCGAGCCGGTCCCGGCCGGGGTGCGGGCCGACCTGGCCGAGGTGACCGAGCAGGCCGCTCCGGGCGCCCCGCCGTCGTTGTTCGCCCGGGGCATGGGCGCCTGGATGCTGCTCTTCGGCGCCGTCAGTTTCGAGCTGTTCGGGCAGCTCAACAACGTGGTCGACGACCGGCCCGGGTACTTCGAGTACCAGATGCGGGCGGCCGCCAGGACGGTCGGGCTAGCCGGCTGAGACGCGCCCCCGGTACGCCCTGGTCTTGCTGCGGTTTCCGCAGACCCGCATCGAGCACCACCGCCGCGAGCCGTTCTTCGACCGGTCGTAGTAGACATACCGGCATTCGGCCGAGGAGCAGATCTTCAGCCGCGACCAGGTGCCGTCGTGCTCGGCGCGCACGATCGCGGCGAGCACCTCACCGAGCACGCCACGGACCCCGGCGTCGGTCGGCACGAGCCCGGCCCGGCCGGCGTCGTCGAAGCGAACCGCCAGCCCGATCCCGGCCGCGAGACGATCCAGGTCCCGACCGCTGCTTCCGCACGTCAGCTCGGCCCGCAACTCAGCCCGCAGGTCGCGGGCGAGGGTCAGGCCGGCCTCGGTGGCCGTCTCGGCTGCCGTAGCCCGGTGGTGATCGCGCAGCCAGCGCCGGAACCGCGGCAACGCCTCCAGGTCGTCCTGCGCGCTCTCCACGTCGACGGAGTTCAGGAACGACTCCACAAGCCACAACTGCTCGGGTACGCCGGACTGCACGACACCCCCAAGTGCTGTTGACCGGTGTGCGCCATCGTAGCTAACCTGTCGCCGACACCGGTCAACAGTGTTAGGTGGTTACGACGTGATCCAGCCGCTCACCGACGCCAACCTGGCCGACCTGGAGCACCTGTTCAGCGCCAGCAAGGTCTGCTCCGGCTGCTGGTGCATGTACTTCCTGCGGACCGGGCGCGAGTTCGAGCAGGGGTACGGGTCGGGCAACCGGGCCGGGTTCGCCGAGCTGGTCGCCACGGCCGGCGCGCCGGTCGGGGTGCTGGCGTACCGGGACGGCGAGCCGGTCGGCTGGTGCGCCACCGGCCCGCGCTCCCGGTACGGTCGGCTGCTGCGCTCGCCGTTGCTCAAGAGCCGCGACACGACCGAGGACGGCGCGGTGTGGAGCGTGCCGTGCTTCTTCGTGCGCCGGGACGCCCGTGGCGCCGGCCTGACCGGTGACCTGCTGGCCGCCGCGGTCGACCTGGCCCGCGAGCACGGCGCCCCGGCGATCGAGGGCCTGCCGCTCGCGGGCGCCGGCCCGCACAACGGCATGGAGGCGTACGTCGGCACCGAGGCGATGTTCGCGGGCGCCGGCTTCGCCGTGCGTCATCGACCGACGCCCCGGCGTGTGGTGATGCGACGCGTCCTGTAGATAGAAGCGATGAGGTTTGGGATCCTGGGGCCGCTGCACGCATCGACCGACGGCGGTGGGCTGAACGTCGGTGGGCTGATCCAGCAGCGGATTCTGGCGGCGCTGCTGCTCAAGCCCAACCGCGTAGTCCCGTTCGACCAGTTGATCGAGGTCGGCTGGCCGGACGAGGCACCGCGCACCGGCCGCCGCCTGGTGCAGAACCGGGTCGCCGCGCTCCGGGCGGTGCTGACCAGGGCCGGTGCGGTCATCGAGAGCCACGATTCCGGGTACCGGCTGCGCGTACACGAGGATGAGCTGGACCGGCTCCTCTTCGACGACCTGGTGGAACGCGGCCGTGCGGCCGGCAGCCCGCAGTTGCTGCGGGAGGCGCTCGGCCTGTGGCGCGGGCCCGCGCTGGCCGGCCTGACCGGGCCGCCGCTGTCCCGGGACGCGGCCGAGCTTGAGGAGAAACGCCTCGTCGTACTCGAGGAGTGTGTCGAGCTGGAGCTGGCCGCCGGCGCGCACGACCGGCTCGTGGCCGAACTCGAGGCGCTGGTCGCCGACCATCCGTTGCGGGAGCGGCTGGTCGCGCAGCTGATGCTGGCGCGGTACCGGTGCGGGCGGCAGGCCGACGCGCTCGACGCATACCGGGCGCTGGCCGACCGGCTGGCCGGCGAGCTGGGCATCGACCCCGGCGCGGAGGTGCGCCGGCTGCACACCTCGGTGCTACACAAGGACCCGTCGCTCGACCTCGCGGTGGGAGCGGCGGGTGCCTCCCCGGCCGACGACGAGATGCCCACCCTGACCCCGTCGCAGCTGCCGTCCGACGTGTACGGGTTCACCGGGCGGGCCGCCGACCTGGCCCGGCTCGACCGGCTGCTGACCGATGGTGGCGCCCGGCCGGCCGCGGTGATCTCCGCGATCGCGGGTACCGCCGGCGTGGGCAAGACCGCGCTGGCCGTGCACTGGTCGCACCAGGTACGCGACGAGTTCCCGGACGGGCAGCTGTACATCAACCTCTACGGCTACTCGCCGATGCCGGCGGTGCGCCCGATCGACGCGCTGTCCCGGTTGCTGCGTGCCCTGGGCGTCCCGGCCGAGAAGGTGCCGACCGAGGTACCCGAGGCGACGGAGATGTACCGGAACCTGCTGGCCGACCGGCGGATCCTCGTCGTGCTGGACAACGCGGGCAGCGCCGACCAGGTACGCCCGCTGCTCCCCCGGTCGTCCGGCAGCCTGGCGCTGGTGACCAGCCGCAACGCTCTCGCCGAGCTGGCGATCCAGGACGGCGCCGAGCAGATCACGCTGGGTGTCCTCAGTCCGGGCGAGGCGCTCGCGCTCCTGGAGCTGCTGCTCGGCGTGGAACGGGTCGCCGCAGAGCCGGAGGCGGCGGCCGAGCTGGCGCGGCTGTGCTCGTACCTTCCACTGGCGCTGCGGATCGCGGTGGCCAACGTCGGCGACGACAGCATCGCCGCCTACGCGGCCAACCTGACGGCCGGCAACCGGCTGGCGGCGCTTGAGGTCGAGGACGACCCGAAGAACGCCGTGCGGGCCGTGTTCGACCTGTCGTACGCCGCGCTGTCCCAGCCCGCCCAGCGGATGTTCCGGCTGCTCGGTCTCGTGCCGGGGTCCGACTTCTCGCCTGGGGTCGCCAGCAACGTGGCCGACCTGCCGCTCGCCGACGCCGAACGGCTGCTCGACGAGCTGGCGGCGGCGCACCTGATCAACCTGGAGGCGCCCGGGCGGTACAGCTTCCACGACCTGCTGCGCCTGCACGCGGCCGAACATGCCGGCGCCGAGGAGGACGATCCGGCCCGCGACACCGCCACGGCACGGGTCTACGACTACTACCTGCACACCGCCCGCGCCGCCGTCGATCAGCTGTACCCGGGCATCGTGCAGTTGCCGCTACCGGACTGGACCACCGGCAACGCGCGGCCACTCGGGTTCGACGATCGAACGCAGGCGATGGAGTGGCTGGACACCGAGCGCGCCAACCTCGTCGTCATGGTGCACGCGGCCGAGCAGAGTTCCCCGTCCGCCGCCTGGCGGTTGGCCAGCGCCTTCGGCATCGACCTGCGCCGGCGCGGGTACTGGGCCGAAGGCATCGAGGTCGCCAGCGCCGGGCTCGCCGCCGCCGTGGCCGACAACGAGCTGCATCCGCAGGGCGTCATGCACCACGGGATGTCCGAGCTGTTCATCTTCCAGAGCCGGTACACCGAGGCGATCGAGCACCTGACCAGGCTGCTCGACATCTCCCGGCAGACCGACTGGGCGGAAGGCACCAGCACCGCCCTCAGCCAGCTCGCCGTCGTGTACTGCAACATCGGGCGTCCGGCCGAGGCCCTCCGGTACATCGCGGAGGCGATCGACGTGGACCGGCGCCTGGACTGGAGGCTGGGCCTCGCCGTCGACCTCCAGAGCCTCGCGCTGGTGCACTGGGAGCTGGGCCGGCTCGACGAGGCGGCGGCACGCAACGAGGAGGCGCTGACCCTCGCCGACCGGCTCGACAGCGAGGAGCTGACCTGCATCTCGCACGGCAACCTGGCCGAGGTGTACGCCGCGCAGGGCCGTATCGCCGACGCCCGGGAGCATCTGGAACGCGCGTTGAGCATGAGCCGGGAGTCCGGCGACCGCTCCGTCGAGGCAGACTTCCTGGGCAGCCTGGCCACGGTCGAGCGGCTCGCCGGTAACCTGGGCCGCGCGTTCGAGCTGGTCCACGCCGCGAATGCGCTCGCCCACGAGTTGGGCACCACACGGTACGAGCTGCGCGCGCTGAACGTGCTGGCCAGCCTCAACGACGACCTCGGTCGGCAGCCGGTCGCCATCCAGCACAGCCAGACCGCGCTGCGGGTGGCCGACGCGAGCACCGACCGGTACCCGTACGTCCAGGCGTTGATCGGGCTCGGGGCGGCGCACTGTCACCAGGGTCAGCAGGACAACGCGCGGGCCTGGATCGACAAGGCCATCGCGGAGAGCGAGTCGAGCGGGTACCGGATGCTTCTCGGCCTGGCCCGAGCCGTGCTGGCGGAGATCCAGCTCGGCCGTGGCCGGGCGGCGGAGGCGATCGCCGAGGCGGGGCTGGCGCTGGCGATACACCGGGAGACCGGGTACCGCCCCGCCGAGGCGGACGCGCTCGCGCTGATCGGCCGTGCGTACGGCGACGAGGATCCGGAGCAGGCCGAACGGTACGCCCGCGAGGCGTACGCGCTCTATGCCGCGATGGGTATGCCGGTACCCGGCCGGGTGCGCGCCCTGGCCCAACACGCCGCCTGACCCGCTTCGCGCCGCCGACCGCACCCGGCCCACGGCTGGCCGCACCCGGCCCGCGGCTGGCCGGACGAAGATCGGCACAACTTCCCGGAAATAGTGGCCAAACCCGGGGGTTGAGGCCACAACTTGCCGGAAGTTGTGCCGATCTTGGGGCCATGCGGCCGGGCTGCCGCCTTACCCGTTGTCGGAGGAGTGGCCCGGAAACAGGTGCGCGGCCGGGTCGATTACGACGGCCGCGTTGTTGACCGCCGTCGCCGCTTCCCCGAATCCCACCGCGATCAGCCGCACCTTGCCCGGGTAGTCGCTGATGTCGCCGGCCGCGAACACCCGGGGCAGGTTCGTGGCCATCGTGGTGTCGACGAGGATGTGCCGTTTGTCCAGCTGCATGCCCCAGCTCGCCAGCGGACCGAGATCAGCCGTGAAGCCGAGCGCCGCCACGATCGAGTCGGCCGGCAGCTCGCGCGTCTCGCCGCCACGCAGGGTCACGTCGCAGCCCTCGACCCGGCCGTCGCCACGGATCTTGGTCAGCTCCGCGTTGACCACCAGCGGTACGCCGAGCGCCTGCACCCGGGCGACCGTGCCGGCGTGCGCGCGGAACTTGTCACGGCGGTGCACGAGCGTGACCGACTTCGCGAGCGGGTGCAGCGACAGCGCCCAGTCGAACGCCGAGTCGCCGCCGCCGACGATCACCACATGGTGCCCGGCCAGGTCATCGAGGTGCGGCACGAAGTACAGCACGCCCTCGCCGCTGAACACGCCGGCCGACGGCAGCGGGCGCGCGGTGAAGCTACCCATGCCGCCTGTGATCAGCACCGCGCCGCAGTGCAGCTCCTCCCCGTTCGACAGGGCGAGGACCGGCTTCTCGTCGACATAGGTCAGCCCGTCGGCGCGGGCCCCCAGCAGGTACTCCGGCGAGTACTGCGCGGTCTGCTCGACCAGGTTGGCGACCAGCTCCCGGCCCTTGATCGCGGGGAACCCGGCGACGTCGTAGATGACCTTCTCCGGGTACATGGCGGAGACCTGGCCACCCGGCTCGGGCAGCGCGTCGATCACCGACACGGACAGCCCACGGAACCCCGCGTAGTACGCGGCGAACAACCCGGTGGGTCCCGCACCCACGACCGCTATGTCGATTTCGCGCATCCGTCAGCACCTTTCGAGGCGACCGCACTGCCCCGAACGTACGGCTGGTATACCCCGCCGGCAATGGCACTCACGCGGGCTTTAGCACGATTTCAGGAAAGGGGCAGGGTGAGTGTGTCGCCTGGGCCGGGTGTTACGGGTGGTTCGACCCGGCGTGGCCGGCGGCGCCGGAACAGCACGGCGGCGACCATCCCGCCGACGAAACCGCAGAGATGACCCTGCCAGGAGATGTTGGAGTCGACCGCGGGCAGCACGCCGACCAGCTGCCAGCCGTAGAGCAGGCCGGTCAGCACCGCCACCGTGATGTTCCACCAGGACCGCTCGACCACGCCGCGGACGAGCAGCAGCCCGAGGTACCCGAAGATCACGCCGCTGGCCCCGACGACCAGGGTCCGGGGATTGCCGAGCAGCCACACGCCCAGGCCGCTGACCAGGCCGATGAAGAGCGTCGAGAGCAGGAACCGCCGGGTACCCGCGGCGAGCACGAACGTGCCGAGCAGGATCAGCGGCACGCTGTTGGCGGTCACGTGCTCGAAGCTGGCGTGCAGGAACGGGGCGAGGACCACCCCGTCGAGCCCGGCGATCGAATGCGGCTCGATGCCGCCGTTGCGCTCCAGCTCATGCCCGGTGAGGCTGTCGATCAGCTCGATCAGGAACAGCACCGGAACGAACGCGCACATGGCGACGAATGCACGCCCGAGCGAGGCGTAGAACGGCTCACTGCCGAACCGGTCCGCATCCCCGGCAGTCGTCGTCACGCACCCGTGGTACCACAGTGGGGAGCGGTCCTGCGAACCGCTCCCCACGCACGGATGTCAGTACCAGCCCTTGGACTGCCAGTTCGACCAGGCGTTGCAGGGCGTCCTGTACTTGGTCTTGATGTAGTTGAGGCCCCACTTGATCTGGGTCGCCGGGTTGGTCAGATAGTCCGCACCGTACACGGACATCTTGGATCGTGGGAGAGCCTGCGGAATGCCGCCCGCGCCCGTCGACTTGTTGTACGCCTTCTCGTTCCAGCCGCTCTCTTTCATCCACAGGTTCTTCAGGCAGGTCATCTGATCGAGCCCGAAGCCGGCCTGTTGCAGCAGGGTGCAGCCGATGGCGACGTTGCCGGTGAACTCGCTACACGAAGCGGGGATCGGGCCGAAGGCCGGCGGCTTCGCGGGCGCGCCCGGCGTCCCCGGCTTCGGCTGGTTCTTGCGGGCCGCGTCCTCGGCCGCCCTGGCCTGGTCGGCCGCCGCGGCGGCAGCGGCATCGGCCTTGGCCTGCGCCTCGCGCTGCGCCGAACGGGACGCCGCGGAGGCACGGCGCCGCTCCTCCGACATCAGCTTCAGCTCGCGCAACTCGTCCTGCTCGGACTGTGCCGACTGCGCTGACTGGACCACCCGCTGCTGGGACTGGCGACCGGCGCTCAGATAGATCCCGCCCACCACGCCCAACACGAGCACAGCAACGGAGAGCATCCGAAACACGCCGATCCGGGGCCACAGCCGGATCACGAACGGTTCCCTTCATCGGGGACAGGGACGGTGTCTCCGCGCCAGGCACAGCTCCAGGGGCACCGTGGACCCAATCACCGTGGCTCGATGTCGGGCCCCGAGGAGTCACCCTGGCCCAGCGAGCCCGGGAACACTAATCAGAACCGCCGTCTTGTGATTCTCCTCACATAGAAATAGCGGACATTCAGCGTGTAAACGGGAGATCCTCCAGGAGATCTGTTACCACTTCGGCGATGGCGGACCGCTCTGACCGGGTCAGGGTCACGTGCGCGAAGAGCGGGTGCCCCTTCAGTACCTCGATCACCGCCGAGATGCCGTCGTGCCGACCGACCCGCAGGTTGTCCCGCTGGGCCACGTCATGCGTGAGAACCACCCGGGAGCCGGTGCCGATCCGGGACAGCACGGTCAGCAGCACCCCGCGCTCCAGGGACTGCGCCTCGTCCACGATCACGAACGCGTCGTGCAGGCTGCGCCCCCGGATGTGGGTCAGCGGAAGCACTTCGAGCATGCCGCGGGCCGCGACCTCATCCATCACGTTCTCGTGGACCAGCGCGCCCAGCGTGTCGTACACCGCCTGGCCCCACGGCGACATCTTCTCCGCCTCGTTGCCGGGCAGGTAGCCCAGCTCCTGGCCGCCCACGGCGTACAGCGGACGGAAGACGATCACCTTCTTGTGCTTGCGCCGCTCCATCACCTGTTCCAGGCCGGCGCACAGGGCGAGGGCGGACTTGCCGGTGCCCGCGCGGCCGCCCAGCGACACGATGCCGATCGAGTCGTCCAGCAGGAGATCCAGGGCGATCCGCTGCTCCGCCGAGCGCCCGCGTACCCCGAAAGCCTCGCGGTCTCCGCGCACCAGCCGCACCGACTTGTCGGCGCCGACCCGGCCGAGGGCCGAGCCGTTGGCCGAGTGCAGGACGAGGCCGGTGTGGATCGGCATGGTGCCCACGCCGTCCAGCTCGATCGCCTCGCCGGCGTACAGCCGGGACACGTCGTCGGCGGAGATCTCCAGCTCGGCCATGCCGGTCCAGGTCGGGTCGGCGGCCTGGCCGTGGCGGTACTCGTCGGTGGCGAGGCCGACCGAAGCCGCCTTGACCCGCAGCGGCATGTCCTTGGTGACCAAGGTCACGACCCGGCCTTCCTGGGCCAGTCCGAGTGCCACCGACAGGATCCGCGCGTCGTTGGTCCCTTCCCGGAACCCGTGCGGCAGTACGTCCTGGTCGGCGTGGTTGAGCTCCACCCGCAGGGTGCCGCCGACGTCGGTGACCGGCACCGCCTCATCCAGCCGGCCGTGCTTGACCCGCAGGTCGTCGAGGAAGCGCAGGGACCGGCGGGCGAAGTACCCGAGTTCCGGATGGTTGCGCTTGCCCTCCAGCTCGGAGACCACCACCAGCGGGATGATCACCTCATGTTCCGCGAAGCGCAGGAATGCGCCGGGATCGGACAATAGGACAGAGGTGTCAAGAACAAAGGTGCGGCAGGCTGGGCCACCCTCCTCAGCGGTGCGGGCCGCGCTGGCGCGGCGGGGAGTCCTGGAACGACTTGTCGACGAGGATCGATTGGTCGACGAGGTGGGGCGCAGGCGTTCGGTCACGGGCCAACTCCCGGCGAGCGTCACCCGGCGCCCGCGCTCGCATCAACCAGATGCCCGGCACGGGGTCGGGTGAGGGCCCCGTGGCAGCTTTCGCGCGGTTCCGGGCCTCCCGGGTGGCCCGGGAAGGCCCCGGTCCACACTGAAAAGGTATGCGGAGTCGGCTGGTCCGGCTAGCCCTGACACGCTGGGCGTTCATCACTCACTCATGTGGGAGGGGGCGCGGCGCACCGATTTCCGCCCATACGCTTGAGGGCATGCCCCCCACCGAGACGGCGCCGGCACACCCCATGTCGGTCGCCGCTGCGCTCGCGGCTACCGCCCCGCGCGCCCACGACTGCGTGTTCTTCTTCGACTTCGACGGCACGCTCGCCCCGATCCGCGACGACCCCGATGAGGTACAGCCGGCGCCCGGCGTCCTCGACGCGATCAAAGATCTGGCCACCCGGGTACGCCGGGTCACCCTGGTGTCCGCCCGTCCGGTGGATTTCCTGCACAGCCGGTTTCCCGGCGTGCCGCTGACCCTGCACGGTCTGTACGGCCTGGAGAGTCAGTACGAGCCGGGCCGGACGGTCACCTACCCGCCCGCCCTGCCGTACGCCGACGTGATCGCCGAGCTGGCCGGGCGCGCCGAGCGGGACCTGCCCGCCGAGGTACTCGTGGAGTTCAAGCGGCTGTCGGTGGCGCTGCACTACCGGTCCGCCCCGGAGCTGCGGGACACCGTGCACGCCTGGGCCGAGGAGGAGGCCCGCCAGCACGGCCTGCGCGAGCAGGAGGGCCGGATGGTGATCGAGCTGAAGCCGTCGGTCCAGCGCGACAAGGGCAGCGTCGTGGCCGAGGAGATCGAGGGTTTCTCCTGCGCCTGGTATTTCGGCGACGATCTAGGCGATCTCACTGCGTTCCGGGCACTTGCCGCCCATCAGGCCGCGGATCATGACTTTCTGGGGGTACGGGTGGCGGTCGGTAACCCGGAGACCGGGGCGGAGGTGGCGGCAGCCGCCGACCTGCACCTGGACGGGCCGACGGCGGTGCCCGGGTTCCTGGCGGAGGTGGCGAAGGCCCTCCCCCGCCGTTAGGAGCCGTAGCGGCGTTGCCTGGTCGCGTACGCGCGGAGGGCCCGGAGGAAGTCGACCCGCCGGAAGCCGGGCCAGTACGCCTCGCAGAAGTAGAACTCCGAGTGTGCGCTCTGCCACAGCATGAACCCGGACAACCGCTGCTCCCCGCTCGTGCGGATCAGCAGGTCAGGGTCGGGCTGGCCGCGGGTGTACAGGTGCTCGGCGATGTGGTCGACGTCGAGGATCTCGGCCAGTTCCTCGATCGACGTGCCGGCCCTGGCGTGCTCGTGCAGCAACGAGCGGACCGCGTCGGCGATCTCACGCCGGCCGCCGTAGCCGACCGCGATGTTGACCTGCGCCCCGCCCGTACGCCCGATGGTGCGCTCCTCGGCGCTCTTGAGCGACTCGGCCAGCGCGGCCGGCAGCAGGTCGAGCGCGCCGACCATGTGCAGCCGCCACGGGTTGCCGTCTTCGGCGAGGTCGCCGGCCAGGTCTTCGATGATCTGGAGCAGCGGGTCCAACTCGCTGGCCGGACGGCCCAGGTTGTCGGTGGACAGCAGCCAGAGCGTCACGTGCGCGATGCCGGCCTGGTCGCACCAGCTCAGCAGTTCCCGGATGCGCACCGCGCCGACCCGGTGGCCGTCGTTGGGATCGACGTACCCCATTTCCCGGGCCCACCGGCGGTTGCCGTCGACGATCACCCCGACATGGGCCGGCAGCGGCTTGCCGACCAGCTTGGCGGAGATTCGACGCTCGTACAGCGAGTAGATCAGGTCGCGAAGGCCCACGCCGAGCAGCGTATCCAGCTTCGGGAACGACCGACAGGCGCCCGCACGGGGTCTTCACAATCGCGGGCGGGCGCCGGTGCGGCGGCTACGACTCGACGCCCAGGCGGGCCTTCAACGCGTCCAGCTCGGCCCACAACACGCCGGGCAGCTTGTCGCCGAACTTGTTGAACCAGTCGGTGACCTGCGGGATCTCGGCCTTCCACTCGTCCGGGTCAACCCGCAGCACAAGTTCCAGCTCGTCGGTGGTGAGGTCGAGCCCGCTGACGTCGAGCGCGTCGGGCGTCGGCACGTACCCGATGGGGGTTTCGACCGCGCCGCCGCGCCCTTCGATGCGCTCGACGACCCACTTGAGCACCCGCGAGTTCTCGCCGAAGCCCGGCCACAGGAAGCCGCCCTCGCCATCGCGCCGGAACCAGTTCACGTAGAAGATCCGGGGCAGCTTCGAGGCGTCGCCGTCGAGCCCCTTGCCCATCTCGATCCAGTGGGCGAAGTAGTCGCCGCCGTTGTAGCCGATGAACGGCAGCATCGCCATCGGGTCGCGGCGGACGACGCCGACCTGGCCGACCGCGGCGGCCGTGGTCTCGCTCGACAGCGTCGCGCCCATGTACACCCCGTGCGTCCAGTCCCGGGCCTCGGCGACCAGCGGGACCGTGGTCTTGCGGCGGCCGCCGAACAGGATCGCCGAGATCGGCACCCCACGGGGATCTTCGTACTCACTGGCCAGGATCGGGCACTGCGTGATCGGGGTACAGAAGCGGCTGTTCGGGTGGCTGGACAGCTCGCCCGAGTCCGGGGTCCAGTCGTTGCCCTTCCAGTCGGTCAGGTGCGCGGGCGGCTCGCCCATGCCCTCCCACCAGATGTCGCCGTCGTCGGTGAGCGCGACGTTCGTGAAGACCGAGTTGCCCTGGTCGAGCGTGCGCATGGCGTTCGGGTTGGTCTTCCAGTCGGTGCCCGGCGCGACGCCGAACAGGCCGTACTCGGGGTTCATCGCGTACAGCCGGCCGTCTTCGCCGAACCGCATCCAGGCGATGTCGTCGCCGAGCGTTTCGACCTTCCAACCCGGAATGGTCGGCTCCAGCATCGCCAGGTTGGTCTTGCCACAGGCACTCGGGAACGCCGCGGCCACGTAGTAGGTCTTCGACTCCGGGCTGGTGAGCTTCAGGATCAGCATGTGCTCGGCCAGCCAGCCCTCGTCGCGGGCCAGCACGCTCGCGATCCGCAGCGAGTAGCACTTCTTGCCGAGCAGCGAGTTGCCGCCGTACCCGGAGCCGAAGCTCCAGATCTCCCGGGTCTCCGGGAAGTGCGAGATGTACTTGGTCTCGTTGCACGGCCACGCCACGTCCTTCTCGCCGGGCGCGAGCGGCGCGCCGATCGAGTGCATGGCGTGAACGAACTCCGCGTCGTTGCCCATCGCGTCGAGCACCGTGCGACCCATTCGGGTCATGATCCGCATGCTCGCCACAACGTACGGGCTGTCGGTGATTTCCACCCCGAACATCGGATTCGGCGCATTCAACGGGCCCATACAGAACGGAATCACGTACATGGTGCGACCGCGCATGCAACCGCGATACAGGTCGGTCATGACACGTTTCATCTCAGCCGGCGCCATCCAGTTATTGGTCGGACCGGCATCGGCTTCGTCGACCGAGCAGATAAAGGTGCGCTCTTCCACCCGGGCCACATCCGTCGGGTCGGTACGGGCCCAGAAAGAGTTCGGCTTGCGCTCCTCGTTCAGCCGTACCAGGGTTCCCGCCTCGACCAGCTCGTCGGTGAGACGCTGCCATTCCGCGTCGGATCCGTCGCACCACACCACGTGGTCGGGGGTCGTCAACTCGGCTGCTTCGCGTACCCATTCGAGCAGCTTGGGGTGAGAGGTGGGGGCCCGGTCGAGCCCCTGGATGGTGGCCGGAGCGCTCATCGCTCATCTCCTTGCGGTCGCTATGACCTCGTACCCGAAATAAGCCGTCAGGGCCCGCAGGGGGAAGCGGGCCCGACGAATTGGGTACGGGAAGTTGACCTCAGCGTAAACCGAGGGGAGGGTCCGGGCATCGGGTGAGTTTGTGAAAAGATGCACAAGCAATCCAGAATTTACCGTCGGCCGCGCAATCTAGCGCGATTATCCACGTGACCAAGCAGATTCACGCAAAGGTTCGTTGCCTCGGCGGCGACCAGCCCGGAACGCCTTCCCGCTACGTCGGAACGGAGATCGCTCACGCTCCGTGGTACGGAAAGATCGGGCCCGTCGGCGACCTTCGGCGGAGTGCCGTACGCTCTCGATCGTGTCTGGCCCAGACTCCGAGGTCGCCCATCCCACCGGCGAGAAATCCGCCGTCAGGAAACGGGAGCCGATGGTTGGTCGCCTTCGCCGGCTGATCAACCGGTTTGAGCACCTTTTCCGGGAACTTGGTAAATTCGGCGTTGTCGGCGGCACGTCGTACGTGGTCGACACCGTGATCTTCAAGGTCCTGCTATCGGCCGCGATGAACCCGCTTCTCGCCAAGACCCTCGCGACCGCGGTCTCCGGCACTCTCGCGTTCATCGGCAACCGGTACTGGACCTGGCACGATCGCCCCCGCTCCGGATTGCGCCGCGAGTACACGCTGTATTTCTTCTTCAACGTGGTCGGCCTGATCATCGGTCTGGCCTGCCTGGCGGTCAGCCACTACGTCCTTGGTCGATTTTCTCCGATCTTCGCCACGCAGACCGCGGATCTCATCAGCGCCAATTTCTTCGGCGTCGCGCTGGGCACGCTGTTCCGGTTCTGGTCGTACCGCACGATCGTGTTTCGAACACGTAACGTAACCGTGAATGGTGCCGGACTTGAGGACAAGTGAGATGGTTCGCATTGGTACCAGAGCGAAACCTGGCCGCTTGACACGTGACGTAAGGTAACGTGGTGCGCCTTGTCCGGTTCCTGCCTCATCGCCTGCGGGCCCTGGCTCCCGAAGCCGTCGCCTTCGGCGTGATCGGCCTCGCCAACCTCGGCCTCTACTACCTGATCTTCAATGCGCTGATCTTCATCGGTGCCGTGAAGTCGACGGTCATCGCCACGCTGGTGACGACGTACCTCGCATACCTGGCCAACCGACACTGGACCTACAAGGATCGGCCGCGCTCGGCTCTCCGTCGTGAATACACGCTCTTCTTCGCGGTCAACATGGGTGGCCTGCTGATCCAGTCGGCTGGGACGGGCATCCTCAAGTACGGCTTCGACATGAGCGAGAAGCACGACCGCCTCGCGTTCAACGTCGCGACGACGGTGTGCATCTGCACCGCGACGCTGTTCCGCTTCTGGACCTACCGCACCTTCGTGTTCGCCGGCACGCCGGCCACCGCCGACGCCGTCGCTGGCACGCCGGCCACCGTCGATGAGCTGCCGGTCGTCGCGCCCGCCGAGGGTGTGCCGGTGCACACGCCGCACGCGCACCCGGTTCCGGCCCGCCGCGAGCCGGCCGACGACCTGGTCGAGGCCGAGCTTGTCGACACCGAGCTGGAGCTCGCCACCGACGAGGAGTTCGGCCAGCTCACCGCCGAGCTGTCGGCCGAGATGAAGGCTGGCGAGACGCCGACCGAGGGCGCCGCCCGGATCCACTGAGCCACCGTAATCTGGCACGCTGCCGGCCATGACGGACCCGACGATCCGTTCCGGTACCGGCGGCGTGCCAGATCTGTTTTTCGAGGACCTCACCCCGGGACGCAGCTTCGACCTGGGCACGGTCGAGGTGGACGCGGACGAGATGGTGACGTTCGCCCGCAGGTACGACCCGCAGTGGTACCACGTGGCTGCCGACCTGGCCGCGGCCAGCCCGTACGGCGGGCTCATCGCCAGCGGCTTCTACACCGTCAGCCTGTTCATGCGCGCCTACGTCGACCACGTGCTGGCCCGGGCCGCCGCGGCCACCTCCCCGGGACTGGAGGAGCTGCGCTGGACCGCCCCGGTGTACGGCGGCGACCGGCTGGCGGTCCGCCTCGACGTGCTCGACCAGCGCCCCTCCACGGCCCGACCCGGGCTGGGCACGGTGACCCTCGAGGCGACCATGACCAGGGTCGCCGACGGGGCGCTGGTCGTGCGTACGAGATTCCGCGGCTGGTTCGCCCGGCGTGCTACTCCTGCTCGCCCTTGACGCTGCGCACGATGGCGTCCCGGTCGTCGTCGTCGAAGGTGTGCTTGGCCCGATCGTCCTCGACCAGCTCGTACAAGACGCTTTGGATCTTCTCCACCCGCGGGATGTCGGTGAGCACCACCTGGCCGCGCTCACCGGCCGACTCGATGGTGAGCGTGCCGCAACCGAGCATCCGCTCGACGATCCCGTGCGAGAACGACACGTCGTTGATCCGCCCCAGCGGGATGTCCCGGCCGGCCCGGGAGAACACGCCCTGTCGCATGATCACCCGTTCGTTGGTGAACACGTAGTGCGTGGTCCGCCAGCGCACCCAAGGCCAAAAGGCGAGCCACGCGACGGCGACGAGCGCGATCGCACCGACCACGTACAGGCCGATCATCCGCGACCCGGTGGGCAGGAAGATTCCCGCCAGCACCACCGCCGCGACCCCCAGGACCACCACGAACATCGGGCGGATCAGCGCTTTCCAGTGCGGGTGCAGGTGTGAGACCACCTGTTCGTCCTTGGTCAGCACACTCTCCGGAAACCCCACCCCAACCTCCAAGAAATCCGATTCGAGAATTCGCCAGGGAGGTTAGTGGCATCGCCTCGTTTCGCGAACTCCACTGTCCAGCTCATTTCAGCGCAGGTGCGCAACGTCGCCGGCCGCGAGCCCGCGCCCGGCTACCAGGAGCCGTCCGTCAAGGTCGATCGCCTCGGCCAGCCCGCGCAGCTCGGACCCGTCCGGCAGGTGCACCGACACGTGCCGGCCCAGCGTGGCGCAGTGGAACGCGTACGCCTCCCGCAGCCCGCTCACCTCGGCGTCCCCACCCGCGTCCCGCCAACGGGTGTACCACGTCGCCAATCCGCGCAGTATCGCCTTCAGCAGCGGATCGCGGTCGACGCACGCCGCCCCGGCCAGCGCCAGCGAGGTGGCAGCCGGGTGAGGTAGTTCGCCGTCCCGCGTCGTCGTGTTGAGTCCCAGGCCGACCACCACGGCGCCCGGATCAGCCACCTCGGCCAGGATTCCGGCGCACTTCCGCTCGTCGATCAGCAGGTCGTTGGGCCACTTGAGCACCGCGTCGACCTCGGCGATCCGCCGCACCGCCTCCGCCAGCGCCACCCCGGCCAGCAGCGGCAGCCACCCGTACCGCGCCGGATCGATCCCGGCCGGCCGCAGCAGCACGCTCACCGCGATCCCGGCCCGAGCCGGGGACTCCCAGACCCGTCCCTGCCGCCCGCGCCCGGCCGTCTGGCGCTCCGCCACCAGGACCAGTCCTTCAGGTGCGCCCGTTCTCGCTTCTCGCGCGACATCCGCGTTGGTCGAGCCAGTCTCGGCGGTCACCCTCAGATCAGACCAAAGACCACCGGGTACGAGCAGAGCCCGCCGAAGCGCTGCCTCGCGCAACGGGGGCCGCTCCAGATCGGTGTACGGGCCGTCTCCCATCCGCTCAGCCTAGAACGGCGGTGACCTGAGCAATGATTCTCGTGGGGTTGCGCAGCACGTCGTCGGCGGTGAACCGGAGCACCGTCCAGCCGGCGGCGCGCAGCGCGTTCAGCCTGGCGACGTCGCGCCGGAACGTGACCCGGTCCCGATGATGGTCGCCGTCGTACTCGATCGCGACCTTGAGTTTCGGGTACGCCAGATCCAGCCGGTACCGCCCGACCTGGAATTGGACCATCGGACCGGGCAGCCCAGCGTCAACGAGGAGAAGCCTCAACCGCGTCTCCATGGGTGACTCGGCGAGCGGGTTGGCCAGCGCGAGCGCGATGGCGGCCCGCCGCGCACCAGGCCATCCGCTCCTTGTCTTGAGGTACGCCCGAACGTCGCCGGCATCGGTTACTCCGCGGCGCAGTAGCGCGTCCAAACCGATCACCGCGTCAGTGCGCTCCCGTCTCGCCAGGTCGAACGCGGTGCGCCTCGGCGTGGTCACCGGGATCTGCCCGAATGTCCTCGTGTCGCCCCGATCAAAGCGGGTGCGGGTGATGACCAGCTTCGGGTGTTTGGATATCCGACGCGCTACCGGCACGCTCACCTCGACCGGAGGATCGAACGGCAGCACATCGGCGCCGTAAAGAAAGGCTGCGCTTCTGCCGCTGATCACGCCGCCTTCCGGGAGCACCAGTGTGGCCGCCTTGCACCACGCGAGATGGTCAAGCTCGGCATCCCGGTGCAGGTAAACGTCCGGAAACAGCCGCCGCCAGTGTGCGCTGGAGAGCTGGCGGCGGGTCAGCAGTCCGCCGGCGACCGCGTCCCGGCCCCGAAACGGCCGGTGCCGCAGGCGGGACGGAACATGACCGGGTCGACTCACGCGTTCGAGCATCGGGGTCCCGGTGCGCCCGCCGCACCCCCCATTTCAAACCTGTGGATAACCCGTCGGCTTCGTCGGTGGAGGGTTATCGACGTTATCCCGGCCGGATGACGTCGATATCTCTCCACCGACGTACATCACAGCGCGCGGACCGGCGTGCTGGATACGATCGCGGCGTGACCGCAGAGCTGACCGCCGACATCCACACGTCCGCCGGCAAATCCGCCGACCTCGCCCGGCGCATCGACGAGGCGGTACACGCCGGGTCTGCGCGGGCCGTCGAGAAGCAGCACGCCAGGGGCAAGAAGACCGCGCGGGAGCGGATCGAGATGCTCCTCGACGAGGGGTCCTTCACCGAGCTGGACGAGCTGGCGAGGCACCGCAGCTCCAACTTCGGCCTCGAGGAAACCAGGCCGTATGGCGACGGAGTTGTCACTGGTTACGGCACTGTCGACGGCCGGCCCGTATGCGTGTTCGCGCAGGACTTCACCGTGTTCGGTGGCTCGTTGGGCGAGGTCTTCGGCGAGAAGATCGTCAAGGTCATGGACCTGGCGATGAAGACGGGTTGCCCGGTGGTCGGGATCAACGACTCCGGCGGAGCCCGGATTCAGGAAGGCGTCGTATCGCTGGGTCTCTACGGCGAGATCTTCCTGCGCAACGTGCACGCCTCCGGCGTCATCCCGCAGATCTCGCTGATCATGGGACCGTGCGCGGGCGGCGCGGTGTACTCCCCCGCCGTCACCGACTTCACCGTCATGGTCGACCAGACCAGTCACATGTTCATCACTGGCCCCGACGTCATCAAGACCGTCACCGGTGAAGACGTCGGCATGGAGGACCTGGGCGGCGCGCGTACCCACAACACGAAAAGCGGTAACGCGCACTACCTGGCGACCGACGAGGAAGACGCGCTGGAGTACGTGAAGGCGCTGCTGTCCTACCTGCCGTCGAACAACCTCGATGACGCGCCCGGCTACCCGGCGGACGCCGACCTGGAGCCCGCGGACACCGACGAGGCGCTGAACACGCTCATCCCGGACTCCGCCAACCAGCCGTACGACATGCACCGGGTCATCGAAGCCGTGCTCGACGACGGCGAATTCTGTGAGGTGCACGCCCTGTACGCGCAGAACATCATCGTCGGCTTCGGCCGGGTCGAAGGCCGGTCGGTCGGCATCGTCGCCAACCAGCCGATGCACTTCGCGGGCTGCCTGGACATCGCGGCGAGTGAGAAGGCCGCCCGGTTCGTGCGTACCTGCGACGCGTTCAACATCCCGATCCTGACCTTCGTCGACGTGCCCGGCTTCCTGCCCGGCACCGGCCAGGAATGGGACGGCATCATCCGCCGCGGGGCCAAGCTGATCTTCGCGTACGCCGAGGCCACGGTTCCCAAGCTGACCGTCATCACGCGGAAGGCGTACGGCGGGGCGTACGACGTCATGGGCTCCAAGCACCTCGGCGCCGACCTCAACTTCGCGTGGCCGACCGCGCAGATCGCCGTCATGGGGGCGCAGGGTGCGGTCAACATCCTGTACCGGCAGGAGCTGCGCGAGGCGGCCGACCCCGTGGCGGCACGCGCGGACCTGATCCAGGAGTACGAGGACACGCTGGCCAACCCGTACGTCGCCGCCGAGCGCGGGTATGTCGACGCGGTCATCCAGCCGTCGGCCACCCGTAGCCAGCTCGTCCGCGGCCTGCGGATGCTGCGGACCAAGCGGGAGACGCTGCCGCCGAAGAAGCACGGCAACATCCCGCTGTAGCGATCAGGGCTTCGGCTTGAAGGTACTGGTGATCAGGTCGAAGTACTTGAGGTTGTCCTGCCAGACGCTGTCCGGTGTGGACCACCAGATCCCGTACGCCTGATGGTCTGAGGTCACGAAGCCACGGTTGATGACGTGCGCCCGGGTGCCGCCCTGGTCGTACGTGAACTCCCAGTCGGCACACGCGACGAAGTACTGCACCGGGTCGATCCGGATCCGCTGGTACCCGTGGTAGAAGCTGCCGGCCCGCTGCTGCTCCTGGTTGGTCCAGTCGGCGACCGGGTCCATATTGGGCTGTGAACTCTGGTCGATGCCGAGGATGCGACCGCCGTTCGGCTCGCGGAAGTACAGGATCGTGCCGTCCCGGGACACGTTCCACCCGACCGGCGCGGCGACGCTGAACCCGGTCTCGTCGGTGTACATCTGCCAGCCCTCGGGCAGCGGGGGCGGCCCGGCCGGTGCATGGCTCGGCGTCTCGGCAGGGCCTGAGGTCGCCGCCGCCGATGGTACGGCCGGCGCGGCCGGTGGAGCGCTGGTCGAGGCGCCGGTGGGGGCCGGGGCGGCCGGCGTGTGCGCCTTCTTCTTGTCGCCACCGCTGGGCAGCAGCGCCAGCGTGACGACGAGCAGGACGAGCACGACGACCCCTGCCGCCACCAGCCAGCGCCGGGGCACCGCGCGGAAGCGCCGGGGCACCGCGCGGAAGCGCCGGGGCACCGCGCGGAAGCGCCCGGGCACCGCGCGGAAGCGCCCGGGCACCGCGCGGAAGCGCCCGGGCACCGCGCGGAAGCGCCCGGGCACGTCGCGGACCAGCGTGCCGGCACGCTGCCCCCATTCGGCGAGCGGAAGCCGGCGCGGCGCGGTGTCGACCTCGGGGCGGGCCACCTTCGTCGCGCCGTCGGCGGTGCGGGTCACGGGACCGGTGGGCGACACCGCGGCGGGGGACGAGAGCACGGCGGTCGCCTCGGCCGGCGGCCTGGTGGACGGCGCCGCGACCGGTGCGGCGACCGGTGGCGCGACCGGTGCGGCGGCTGCCAGTTCAGCGGCGGGCCCTTCGGCCGGCGCCGCCTCGATCGCCGGCTCACGCGCGGCGGTCGTCGGATCAGCCTCAGCGGCGGCCGCTGGCTCAGGCTCAGCGGTCGCCGGCTCAGCGGTCTCAGGCTCAGCGGTCTCAGGCTCAGCGGTCTCAGGCTCAGCGGTCTCAGGCTCAGCGGCCATCGGCTCAGGCCCAGCGGCCGCCGACTCAATGGCCTCAGGCTCAGCGGCCACCGGCTCAGGCCCAGCGGTCGCCGGTCCGGCCGCAGGCTCGACGGAAGCGAGCGCGACCGGCTGCTCAACCGGAGCCGGTTCGGGCGACGCCGGCTTGACCACCGTCGTCGCGTCGGCTTCCGGCTGGCTGACCACCGTCGTCGCGTCGGCTTCCGGCTGGCTGACCACTGTCGTCGCATCGGCTTCCGGCTGGCTGATCACCGAGGTCACGGCTGCGGCGGCCGGCGCGGCAGCCGGCGGCTCGACCGGCGGAGCCACCCTCGCAGGCGGCGACGCGACAAGCGGCGACGCGACAGGCGGCGACGCGACAGGCGGCGACGCGACAGGCGGCGACGCGACAGGCGGCGACGCGACAGGCGGCGGCCCGGCCGCGGCCGGAGCCCGACCGGCCACCCGGGTGCCCGGGACCGAGCCGGGCATACCGGTCGACGGCAGCGGCGTCGCCGGGCTGGTGCGCGGGACACCGATCCGCGGCTTCGGCACCAGCCACAGCCGGGACGCGATACCGCCACCGGCGGCGCGGCGCAGCAGCCGCTCGGCCTCCTCGGCGTTGATCCGGGTGGTCGGGTCCTTGCGGAGCAGGCCCGCGAGCACCGGCCGCAGCGGGCCGGCCCGGCGTGCCGGCGGCGGCTCCTCGGTCACCAGCGCGGCCAGCGTGGCGATCGCCGACGACCGCTGATACGGGGAGCTTCCCTCGACTCCTGCGTACAAGGTCGCGCCGAGCGACCACAGATCGGCCTCCGGCCCGGCGTGCCCTTCCCGGGCGCGCTCCGGGGCGATGTACGCGGGTGAGCCGAGCACCATGCCGGTGCGGGTGACGGTCGCCTCACCGGGCATGGTGGCCAGGCCGAAGTCGGTCAGCACCACCCGGCCGTCGTCGGTGAGCAGTACGTTGCTCGGCTTGACGTCGCGGTGCAGCACGCCGGCGCGGTGAGCGGCCCGCAGCGCGCCGAGCACCTGCAACCCGATCTCCGCGACCCGGGCCGCCGGCAGCGGGCCGTCTTCGGCGAGCACCTCGTGCAGCGAACGGGACGGCACGTACTCCATCACGATCCACGGGTGCCATCCGTGCGTACGACGTCGAACACGCGTACCACACTGAGGTGATTGAGCCGCGCGGCCGCACGCGCCTCACGCAGCGTGCGCCGCCGCATCTCGTCGCGTTCCTCGGCGGTCAGCCCGGCAGGCGGGATGACCTCCTTGATGGCAACATCACGGTGCAGCACCTCGTCTCGTGCCTGCCAGACGCGGCCCATGCCACCCTGACCGAGCGAGCGCACGAGTCGGTAGCGCTCGGCGAGGAGGGGCTGCGTAACCGACATCTGAAGAAACTTACCCGGTCAAGCCTCGGGCATGCGAAAGCGGCACCCGCCCTTCACCCCCGCGGGCACGGTCACGATCGTCACACGACACGGCGCCGCAACAGCACGCCAAGGAAGATGAGCGCGCCCAGACCGACAATTCCGATGCCTACCAACGCAATCGGCAGCGCGCGTAGTTCGTCCAGAATCGAGGTGTGATTCGGCAACGTGGTCGGTTGTCCGAACTCGTCCGTCACGGAAAATGTGTACAGCGCCACATCGCGCGACACATCCACCTGCGACGGCAACTCCAGCGGCCCGTCTCCGGACGACGGCTCCAGCCTGGCGGTCACCCGGACCAGGCTGGTCTGCGCGGCGCCGCTGGACGGCTGCGTGATCGTGCAGTTCGTCGGCTCCAGGAACGCCAACGCGTCGGGCAGCGTCGCCCGGCTGCTGTCGTCGGCCGCGAGCAGCACCCGGCCGGCCGAACCGTCTACACAGGACACCTCGACGATCGTCGGGCCGCGCCGGCCGTACCTCGACCCCTGTGCCTGCACGCTCACCTGGAGGCGGGTGGTCGGCTCCGACTGGTACGAGGCGGTACACACCGGGTCGGCGCCGCCCGGTATCAGGGTGACCTGGATCGCCGCGCCGGCGGTCGCGACCTTGTCCGACGGGGTGCACGCGAACGTGGTCAGCCGCCAGCCGCTCGACTCGGACGACCGGGGCGGGATCGCGGTGATGAAGTACGTGCCGAACGGCAGGTCCTTCGGGACGTCGCCGGTGGCAGCGGTCTGGGCGCCCGAACCGGTCGTGTTGACGGCCGCTCCCCAGCCCGGGTCGGCCGTGCCGGCGGGCACCACCGAAAAGCCGGCGCCGGCCACGTCACCGGCCGTGACCACGTTCAGGGTCAGCGCCGGTGGCTTGCGGGTGAGCCGGAGCACACACTCCAGCGGTATCCCGGCGGCGACGGTGAAGGTCGCGGTCATCCCGCTGATCGAGGCGGCCGTGCCGTTGCAGAGCGCGGCGGTGAGCGACCAGCCCGCGGCTTCGGCGGCCGGTGGGGTGACGGTCGCCGGGTACGAGCCGGCGGCGAGCGCACCGAGGTCGGCGCCGCCAGCGGTCACCGCGATGCCGTCGCTGGCGGTGGTCGCGGTCAGCGCCTGCGCTGTGCCTGAGCCCGCCGCGAGCGTCACCCCGAACGCCGCCCCGGCTCCCGGGCTGTACAGCCGCACCGTCAGGCCGGCCGGCACCGCCGGCGGATCCAGCGAGTACGCGCAGACCACCGCGTCACCGGCCGCGAGCGTGACCGAAACGGTACTGGTCGGTTGGTCGATGTTCCACGCACTGGTGGCCGATGCGTTGTCCGGGCGGCTCGCCGAGCAGGTCACCTCGGCCACCCGCCAGCCGCTCGGGAGTTGCGGCGAGATCGTGTACGGGGGAGAGTTCGTCGGCGTGGCGGTCCGGGCGAACGACTCCTCCACCGGGTCGCCCGAGCTGGCCAGCGTGAACACGCTGGTCGGGCCGAAGCTCAGGTCGGATTTGAACGGCACCGGCTGCGGGTACCCGATCGGGCGGGTGGTGCGCATCCGGACCGTGACCGTCCCCGGGGTACCGGCGCCCTTGACGTAGTACGCGTAGCAGAACACGTGCCGGATGCCGGTCGGGAAGGTCAACCACTGGACGTTGCCGCCGGTCCGACCGTCGACGGCACAGCGCAGCGCGCCGAACGCGTACCCGTCCTGCACCGGTTGGGCCGGCGTGCCGCCCTGTACCCACAGCTGGCGCCGCCCGGCGAGCCGGACCTGGTCGTCGGTGAGCGGCACGGTGACGCCCGCCGCCAGCAGGCCCCCGGTGTCCCGGCCGGTCGAGTCCAGCCGCGAGGTCCAGTCCTTGGTGGGCGGGCTCGTGGTGACGGTGCCGGTCACCGTGGAGACCAGTCCCTTGCGCTCGTGCCCCGAGCCGAGCGAGAAGCGCCAACCGGACAGTCCCGTACAGCCGGCGTCCAGGTCGTCCTCGACGTTGGGATCGACCGGCTGGCCCACCTGGTACCCGTTGTCACGGCCCGGCCGGCCTATCGTCTCCCCGTCGTCGCCGCGGACCTGGTCGGCCACCACGTCGCCGAAGGACGCGCACGACCGGGCGGCGAACGTCACCTCGTACCGGGTGGCGGACGAGTTCGCGTACGGCATCGGGGTGTCGGCCTGGACAGCCTGCGGGCCGCCCACAGGGGCAAGGGCGCCCACCAACCCGCCGGCTATCGCGGCGAGCAGCGCTGGCGCCCTGCGTCGCGTCGCTCTCGAACCCCCGATAGGGTCGAGTATGCCCTTCGGGCGCACGCCGAAGGCGCCGAAACACGCGGGAGGTCAGGTGGCGGAGGAGACGACTCCGGCGTTCCGGGTGGTGCGGGGCACCCCCACCGCCGAGGAGTTGGCCGCGCTGGTCGGTGTGCTGTTCAGCCGCCGGGCGGTGGCGCAGCCGGCCGGGTCGGCCCGGTCCGCGGCGTCCCGCTGGCGGGCCAGCGCGCTGCCGACCGTTCCGCTGCGCCCCGGCCCGGGCGCGTGGCGGGCGTCCGCGCTGCCGTCCCGATGACGGATGGGCTCCGGCTGGTCCTCGCCTCCGCGAGCCCGGCCAGGTTGCAGCTGCTCACCGCCGCCGGCATCCCCGCCGATGTGATCGTCAGCGGCGTCGACGAGTCGGTGGTGCAGGCCGACGGCCCGGAGACGCTGTCCGGCACGCTGGCCCGGTTGAAGGCCGAGGCGGTGGCCGACCGGCTACGGCGTGCTGACACGCCGAACGGCACCCGTACCCTCGTGCTCGGCTGCGATTCGGTGCTCGCCTTCGACGGTGCGGTGCTCGGCAAGCCGGCCAGCGCTGACGACGCCCGCCTGCGCTGGCAGGCGATGCGCGGCCGGTCCGGCGTGCTGCACACCGGGCATTGCCTGATCGATCCGGACAGCGGCGTCGCGGCGGCCGGTGTCGCGACGACGACCGTCCATTTCGGCGCGCTCACCGACGCGGAGATCGACGCGTACGTGGCGACCGGCGAGCCCCTCCGGGTGGCCGGCGCGTTCACGATCGACGGGCTCGGTGGCCCGTTCGTCGAGCGCATCGAGGGCGACGCGGGCACCGTGATCGGCCTCTCGTTGCCGCTGTTCCGGCGGCTGCTCGCCGACCTCGGTGAGGAGATCACGCGTTTCTGGCGCGTCGGTTAGCGTTACCTCATGTCAACGAAGACGATCTCGCTCACGGATGAGCTGCACGCGTACGTGGTGGCGCACGGCGCCGAGCCCGACGATCTGGAGCGCGAGCTGATCGCCGAGACCAGGGCGGCGCTGCCCGGCGAGGCCGGCATGCTGACCGCGCCCGAGCAGGCCGCGTTCCTCGCGATGATCACCCGGCTGCTCGGGGTCCGGCGCGCGGTCGAGATCGGCACGTTCACCGGGTACTCGTCGCTGGCCGTCGCCCGCGCGATGCCCGCCGACGGGCGGCTGATCTGCCTGGACGTCTCGGCGGAGTACACCTCGATCGCCCGCCGGTACTGGGCCCGCGCCGGTGTCGACGACCGGATCGAGCTGCGGCTCGGGCCGGGCGCGGAGACGGTCCGCCAGCTTCCCGCCGACGCCGCGTTCGACCTGGCGTTCGTCGACGCCGACAAGACCGGCTACCCGACGTACTGGAACGAGCTGGTCCCCCGGATGCGGCCGGGCGGCGTGATCCTGGTCGACAACGTGCTCCGGGCCGGTCGGGTCCTCGATCCACAGACCGACGCCGACCGCACGGTGGTGGCGTTCAACGATCTCGTCCTAGCCGACGAGCGGGTCGACGCGATGCTGCTCCCGCTCGGCGACGGCATGACCTTCGCCCGCCGCAGATAACCCCGTTCGTCGATCAAGGAGAAATGTGGATGGTTCAGAGATCAAACCGTGCACATTAGTCCAAGATCGGCGAGAGCGGGAGGCGGCGGCGTAGCGCGAGCATCGTGACCGCCGACATCGCCAGGAACGCGGGTAACAGGAGGAACGCCAGGTGCGGGCCGACCCGGTCGGCGATGGCACCCAGCACGAAGGGGGCAACCCCGAAAGACAGACCCAGCGCGTACGAGGTGCGCGCCGCCGCCAGATCGGGCTGGCCGGCCGAGTGTTCGACCGCGAGGGCCATGCCCAACGGGTAGTGCAGCGCGTCGCCGAGACCGGTGACGACCAGGCCGGCCAGCGCGAGCCAGGGCGCGGTCGCGAACCAGAACACGGCGAACCCGACCGCACTCAGCGCCAGCGCGCCGAGCATGACGCTCGTGCCGGGCAGCCGCAGCACCAGCCGGCTGCCGGCGAACCGGCCGATACACATCCCACCGACCACCGCCGACACCGCCGCCGTCGCGCCGCCCGGGCTGACATGCGCGTGGGTACGCAGGACGTCCGCCACCCACAGGTTGAGGCACACTTCGACCGACCCGGTGGCGACGATGCTGGCCCACACCAGCCAGTACAGGCCGGGCAGGCGGCCCGCCCCGGGGCCGGCGAGGGCGGTCGGCGCGGCTGGCGTCTGTACCCGGAAGATCGTGGCCGCGACCGCGAGCAGCACGATGGCGGCGACCACGACGGCGAGCCCGGGTCGCCAACCGAGACCGGCCGCGACCGCGCCGCCCACGGCGAGCGGCGCGACCAGGCCCACGGCCGCCGCGAGCGCGTTGGCCTCGCTGATCGCGGCCGAGCCGCCTCGGCCGTGCTGGTCGGCGAGCACCGCGACGACGCAGTTGACCACGAGGCCACCGCAGGTCGACACCAGCATCGCCCAGATCAGCGTCGCCGGCAGCGGGTGCGACGCGAGCAGGCCCACGGTGGTGACGCAGATCCCGCCCAGGCCGAGCCAGAGCGTGCGGGCCCGGCCGTACCGGCGGATCAGCGGCGGCAGGAGCAGGCCGCTGAGCAGGCCGCCGAGCGCGAAGGCCGTGCCGTGCAGGCTGGCCACCGTCCGGCTGGTGTGCTGCTCGTCGCGCAGCAGCGGGACGACCGGGCCGAAGCCGTAGAAGAAATAGGCCCACGCGGCGAGTTGGGCGTAGGTCATCCAGGTCAGGCGGTCACGGACCAGCGCGGGGGGCACGTCCCGACGCTAGCCGCGCCGGAACATACCCCCCGAGTGTGTTTCAGCGCACACTCCGGGCGAACGCCCGGGCCGCCCAGGTGGCCGCCACGATCGCGAGTGCGGTGACGATGACGAGCGCCTTCCACACGTTCGCGTTGCCGGGGTCGCCGGCGAACAGCGCCCGCGCCGCGTCGACCGCGTACGTGAACGGGTTCCACTGGCCGACGTTCTTCAACCAGCCGGACAGGGGCAGCAGGATCCCGGACAGCAGCAGGACCGGCATGCTGACCGCGTTCATCAGCGGGGCGAGGGCGTCCTCGCTGCGCAGGATGAGCGCGAGCGCGTACGAGACAGCCGACAGCATCAGCGCGATCAACGCGAGCAGGGCCAGTGCGAGGAGCAGGTTGCCGATGCTCACCGACAGGCCGAACGGCAGCGCCACGAGGGTGAGCAGCACCGCCTGGACGACCAGCGTGACGATGTCGCGCAGGGACCGGCCCAGCAGCAGCGACAGCCGGCTCACCGGCGTCACCCGCATCCGCTCGATCACTCCGGCGCGCAACTCGGAGATGAGTGCGAAGCCGACGAACAGCGTGCCGAACATGGCGAGCTGGACCAGCAGGCCCGGCACGAAGAACCGGTACGCGTCGCTGGCGCTCATCCGCAGCGCGCCCTTGAGCAGCGGGCCGAACAGCAGCAGGAAGTACAGCGGCTGCATGAGCCCGACGATCAGCCAGACCGGGTTGCGCAGCACGAGCGTCATCTGGCGGACGAACACCAGCCACGTGTCACGGACGAGTTTCATGTCACGCTCCTTCGTTGGCCGTGTCGCGCAGGGACCGGCCGGTCTTGGCCAGGAACACGTCGTCGAGGCTCGGCCGGTGCAGCTCGATGGAGGCGAGCGTGATGTTGGAGCCGTCGAGGGTACGCAGGATCTGCGGCATCGCGGTGGCGCCCGCGTCCACGTACAGCCGGAGGCCCCCGTCGACGGTCTCCATCTTGGTGACGTACGGCTGGCCTTCGAGCAGCGTCGCCGCCCTCGGTGTGGCGCCGTTGAGCCCGACCGTCACCACGTCACCGGCGACCTCGCGCTTGAGCTCGGTCGACGTACCCTCGGCCACGATCTCGCCGTTGTCCATGATCGCGATGCGGTCGCAGAGCGCGTCCGCCTCCTCCAGGTAGTGCGTGGTGATGAAGATGGTCATCCCCTCGTCGCGCAGCCGCCGCACCTCGTCCCACATGTGCGCGCGGCTCTGCGGGTCGAGCCCGGTGGTCGGCTCGTCCAGGAACACCACCCGGGGCTGGTGGATGACGCCCAGCGCGACGTCGACGCGCCGGCGCTGACCGCCCGAGTACGTCTTGCACGCGCGGTCGGCGAACGTCCCGAGCTGGAACGATTCGACCGACCGGTCGGCACGGCGGCGCGCCTCGGACTTGCCGATCCCGTACAGCCGGCTCTGGTAGACCAGCTCCTCCCGGGCGCTCACCTCGTCCCAGGTGCACCCGCCCTGCGCCACGTACCCGATCCGCCGGCGCACCTCGCCTGGTGACCGGCGCAGGTCGACACCGGCGATCGTGGCCTGCCCGCCGTCCGGGGGCAGCAGCGTGGCGAGCATGCGCAGGGTGGTGGTCTTGCCGGCCCCGTTGGGCCCGAGGAATCCGAAGATCTCCCCCTCGTCGACCAGGAGGTCGACGCCGCGGACCGCTTCGACGGTCCCCTTCCGACTGCGGAACGACTTCCGCAGCGCCTTCGTCTCGATAATCAACGCGGCCTCCAGATGACCTCAGAATGACGTCACATAGACGCCATCGATCCGGGCACTGGCAAGCTATCGCGATATAGCGCTCGTAGTCAAGCTTGATTATTACTCGTCGACCGGCGACCCGAACTCCTTCGCGATCGCCTCGCGCCACTGGCGTCCGGACTCCACTGGGTCCACCTCGCCCACGTGGCTGCCCTCGCCGGCATCGATCCGGTCCGCCACCCGCAGGCACCAGGCGATCTCGGTCTCGGCCCGGACGGTACCCAGCTCGAAGATCCAGGCGACGTGCGGCGGCTTCTCGTCCAACCAGTTCGGCGTCGAGGCCACAAGATCCTGCGCCATCGCTATCCGGCCCTCCAGCAGCCGGGCACGGTTACGCAGCGCGGCCGCCGCCTCACGCCTGGGCAGGGCCGGAAGCAGCGAAAACGCCGCCGCGAACGGGTCCACCGGATCGTGGTACTGCCACCAGTACTTGCGCAGCAGCTCCTCGAACTCGCGGTCGCCGAGCGGGGTCATCCGGTACGTGGTCCGGGCCGGCCTCGACCCGACCTGCTCGGTCGCTACCTCGGCGAGCAGGCCCTCCCCGGTGAGCTTGCGCAGGGCGTGGTAGATGGAACCGGGCTGGATGTTCGCCCACTGATCCGCGTGCCAGCTCAGCAGCTCGCGCCGCACGTCATACCCGTGCACCGGCTGCAACCACTTCACCAGGCCGAGGATCATCATTCGCGTTGTCGACACGGTACAAGCGTAATAGCCAAACTTGACTACCCGACGACGCCACCCGCGTCGGCACAACTTCCCGGAAGTTGTGGCCTCAGCGCCCCGCTATGGCCACTGTTTCCGGGAAGTTGTGCCGATCTTGCGCACGGGCACGGGCCGATCTTGCGCACGGGCCCGCGGCCGATCTTGCGCACGGGCGCGCACGGGTCCGGGCTGATCCTCACAACGTGACGCTGACCGCATTTAGGTGATCTCAGGCTTGGCTACACTGCGCGGCATAACGGTCGGTCAGGCGTGACGTGGTGCCCGCCGGCAACGGACCGGCTGTGGGAGGAGCGTCACAGGTGCGCAAGGTACTCATCGCCAACCGGGGCGAGATCGCGGTCCGGGTCATCCGGGCCTGCCGGGACGCCGGTCTGGCCAGCGTCGCCGTGTACGCCGACTCCGACCGGGACGCGCCGCACGCCCGGTTCGCCGACGAGGCGTACGCGCTGGGCGGCGACAGCGCGACCGACACGTACCTGCGGATCGACAAGCTGGTCGACGTCGCTGTGCGCAGCCACGCGGACGCCGTCCACCCCGGGTACGGCTTCCTCGCCGAGAACGCCGACTTCGCCCAGGCGGTCATCGACGCCGGGCTGACCTGGATCGGCCCGACCCCGCAGGCGATCCGCGACCTCGGCGACAAGGTGACCGCCCGGCATATCGCCCAGCGCGCCGGCGCCCCGCTCGTCCCAGGCACCCCGGAGCCGGTGCAGGACGCCGCGGAGATCGTCGCGTTCGCCCAGGAACACGGGCTCCCGATCGCGATCAAGGCGGCGTTCGGCGGCGGCGGGCGCGGGCTGAAGGTCGCCCGGACGATCGAGGAGATCCCGGCCCTGTTCGAGTCCGCGACCCGTGAGGCGGTGGCCGCTTTCGGCCGCGGTGAGTGCTTCGTCGAGCGGTACCTGGACCGCCCCCGCCACGTCGAGGCGCAGGTACTGGCCGACCAGCACGGCAACGTGATCGTCGTCGGCACCCGGGACTGCTCGTTGCAGCGCCGCCACCAGAAGCTGGTCGAGGAGGCGCCCGCGCCGTTCCTCACCGGCGCGCAGCGGGCCCAGATCCACGACAGCGCCAAGGCGATCTGCCGGGAGGCCGGCTACCACGGCGCCGGGACGGTCGAGTACCTGGTCGGGGCCGACGGGACCATCTCGTTCCTGGAGGTCAACACCCGGCTCCAGGTCGAGCACCCGGTCACCGAGGAGACCGCCGGCATCGACCTGGTACGCGAGCAGTTCCGCGTCGCCGACGGCGAGAAGCTGCGCTTCGACGCCGACCCCACCCCGCGCGGCCACTCGATCGAGTTCCGGATCAACGGCGAGGACCCCGGTCGCAACTTCCTGCCCGCCCCGGGCGCGGTCACCGCGCTCCGCCTCCCCGAAGGCCCCGGCGTACGCGTCGACACCGGCATCGAGTCGGGCAGCGTGATCGGGGGCAACTTCGACTCGCTGCTGGCCAAGGTGATCATCACCGGTGAGGACCGCCGGCAGGCGATCGAGCGGTCCCGCCGCGCGCTCGACGAGATGGTGGTCGAGGGCATGGCCACGGCGCTGCCGTTCCACCGCGCGATCGTGCGTGACGAGGCGTTCACCGGCGAGCCGTTCACCGTGCACACCCGCTGGATCGAGACCGACTTCGCGGGCGGGATCCCGCCGTTCACGGCTCCGGCCCCGGCTGACGCCGAGGCAGAGCCACGAGAGACCGTCGTGGTCGAGGTGGGCGGTAAGCGCCTGGAGGTGACGCTTCCGGTTGGCTTCGCCGTGGGTACAACCGGAGCCGGCGCCCCGGCCGGGAAAGCGGCCCGGAAGCGGGGCGGGGGGCGCAAGCAGGCCGGCGGCGCGAGCGGGGAGGCGCTGACCAGCCCCATGCAGGGCACGATCGTCAAGATCGCGGTCTCCGACGGCGACACGGTGGCCGAGGGCGACCTCGTGGTCGTCCTCGAAGCCATGAAGATGGAGCAGCCGCTCAACGCGCACAAGGCCGGTGTGGTGACCGGCCTGACCGCCACCGTCGGCGAGGTCGTCTCGGCCGGCGCCGTGATCTGCGAGATCACCTGACGTGATCGGCACAACTTCCCGGAAGTTGTGGCCTCAGCGCCCCGCTATGGCCACTGTTTCCGGGAAGTTGTGCCGATCTACGCGACTTCGACCGTGTCGGCCGCCTGTAGCCTCCTGGCCTCCTCTGTGACGGGCGTCGCGATCACGGCTGTGCCGTACGCACACAGCTCGACCCAGTTCCCGGTGATGTCGCGGTTGTCGAAACGCATGCCGACCACGGCCGTCGCACCGCGCCGCCGGGCCGCGTTGATCATCTGGTTGATCGCCGACGCCCGGCTCTGCACCAGCACCTGAGCCATCTCGGCGCCCTGGCCGCCATCCAGCGTGCGGAAGCCGGCCACATAGGGATTTCGGGTGCAGGCTGTCACGCCGAGCACCTCACCCAAAACTGCCCGGATCTCAAATCCGGGCAGGCATTCCGTCGTGACAACTAACACATATCGAGAGTAAGCCGACAGCGGCCCGCTGTACATCAGATGCTTAGGAACCTAAGTTTCAGGGTGCTAAGCTTCTTGGCTATGGACGAGGAAAGGCGTCGATGGCTTGAGGCCGCACCGCTGCAACGGTTGATCGGCATCGCCGGTCACGTCAGCAGCCAGCGCTGGCACCGGGCCACGAGCGCGCAGCACGGGATGACATCGGCCGGCGCCAGTGTGCTGCTCGTGCTCGCGTTCGGCGTCGACCGCAGCGGCTTCGAGGCCGGGACGCCGGGCCGGGCGACCAGCGGCGAGCTGGCGCGTCGACTGTGGATCACGCCGGCCACGATGACCGGGATCATCGACAACCTCGCGCGCGACGGCTACGTGCAGCGCACCCGCGACGACGCCGACCGGCGGCAGGTGTGGATCAGCATCACCGAGATCGGCATGTCCCGGGTGCGCCAGCTCGCGACGCAGCTCCAGCGGGAGTTCCCGCAGACCGCGACCGAACAGGACCCGGAGAAGGTCGCGATCATCCGGCAGTACCTCATCGAAGTCATCGAGCTGTACTACGAGAAGGAAGGCGAGGATGGCGAGCACGACAGCGGACCCGCGCCCAGCGGTGGCGGTCCGCGACCTGATCAAGCGGTACCCGAAACGTCAGGTCAACGCGGTTGACGGGTTGACGTTCGAGGTCCGCGGCGGGGAGGTCTTCGGGCTGCTCGGGCCCAACGGTGCCGGCAAGACGACAACGGTCGGTGTGCTGACCACCCGGGTCAAGGCGACCAGCGGCGAGGCGGAGGTCGCCGGTGTGGACGTGCGACGCGACCCGGTCGGCGCTCGGAGCGGGCTCGCCGTGGTGCCGCAGCGCAGCAACCTCGACCGGGCGCTGACCCCGCGACAGAACCTGGAGTTCCACGCCGCGTACCACGGGGTGTCGCGGTCGGAGCGGAAGGCCGCCGCGGCTCAGTTGCTCGACCAGTTCGGCCTCGCCGATCGGGCCGACGACAAAGTGGACTGGTACTCCGGTGGCATGGCGCAGCGCCTGATGATCGCGCGGGCGCTGATGCACGAGCCGAAGGTGTTGTTTCTCGACGAGCCGACCACCGGTCTCGACCCGCAGGCCCGGCTGTTCGTCTGGGACCGGGTCCGCGAGCTGCGGCAGCGCGGCGTGACGATCATGCTCACCACGCACGACATGGACGAGGCGGCCGAGCTGTCCGACCGGGTCGGCATCATCGACCACGGGAAGCTGCTCGCGCTGGACACGCCGGCCGCGTTGACCCGTGGGCTGACCGGCGAGGCGGTGCTCGACCTCACCGTGGTGCCCGCATCCGGTGACGACGCCGACAGCCTGATCGACGTACTGTCCACGGTCGACGGTGTGGAACGGGTCGAGCGGGTCGTCGCCGGCCCGCCCGGTGGATTCGCGATGCCGGGCGGGATGCCGGGCGGGATGCCGGGTGGCCTGCCCGGCGGCTTCCCCGGCGGCGGGTCGCCGGCCGGCGGCAACGGACACCGCCCGGCGCCCGATTCCGACATCCGCCTGCGGCTCTACCTGACCACCGACCCGGCCGCGACGCTGGCGCCGGTCGTGGCGGCACTGGCCCGTCGCGGCGGCACGCTCAGCGACGTACACATCGGCGAGCCCAGCCTCGAAGACGTCTTCATCCATCTCACCGGGAGGGGCCTGCGATGACGACCACGACTGATGCGCCGGCACCGGCCGTACCGTTGATTGTTGTCAATCCGCGCAGCGGCGCGCGGCGGGCATTCCTCGCCATCCTGTGGCGCGACCTCTTCGTGACCGGCAAGGAGTTCTGGGTCTTCGTGATCCAGGTGGGCCTGCAACCGCTGTTCATGCTGTTCGTTTTCGCCAAGGTGCTGGGCGCGCTCAACTACGTCCGCGGTGACTACGGCGAGCTGCTGCTGCCCGGCATCCTCGCGCTGACGACGTTCCTGACCGCCTTGCAGACCGTGGCGTTCCCGCTGGTCATGGAGTTCAGCTTCACGAAGGAGATCGAGGACCGGCTGCTCGCTCCGCTGCCCACGCCGCTGGTCGCGATCGAGAAGCTGGTCGTCGCGGTACTGCGGGGCGTGGTCGCGGGCCTGTTGATGTTCCCGATCGGCGCGCTGGTGCTGGGGCACGCGCCGTGGCGGCTGTCCGGCCTGCCGCTGCTGCTGGTCGTGCTGATCCTCGGTGCGTGGGTGGGTGCCGGCATCGGGCTGACCATCGGCACGTTCATGCCGCCGACCCGGATCAACATCATGTTCGCGGTCATCCTCACCCCGCTGATGTTCACCGGCGCGATCCAGTACCCGTGGCCGTCGCTGTCGCGGATGCACTGGTTCCAGGTGGTCACCGCGTGCAACCCGATGACATACTGCGCCGAGGGCGTCCGGGCCGCGCTGGTGCCGCACGTGCCACACATCGCCGACTGGATCTGCCTCACGGTGCTGTTCGGTGCGGCGCTGCTCTTCACCGGCACCGGCGTGAAGGGCTTCCTCCGCCGCGCGATCGACTGAGTTTCCTGCGGAGTTCATGGCCGCGACTCCTCGATGAGCAACGCGATCGCCTCGGCCATCGGCATTGGGGCGAGTTGGCTGCCGTCGCGACGGCGCAGCGCGACCGATCCGTCGGCGGCTTCCCGCGCCCCGATCACGGCAAGGTACGGAACGCGCCGGCGCGCCGCGATCCGAGCACCGACCGAGCCGTCGTGGTCCACCTCGGCCCGTAGCCCGGCGTCAAGGCACCCGGCGACGAACTCCGAGGCGGCGGCGCCCTGGTCGGCCCCGACCGGCAGCGCCACCACCTGCACCGGGGCGTACCAGGCCGGGAAGGCGCCACCGTGTACCTCGATGAGGTGCCCGAAGAGACGTTCCAGGCTGCCGACGATGCTGCGGTGTACCAGGACCGGCCGGCGCCGGTCCCCGTTGGCGTCCACGTAGGACAGATCGAACCGGGCCGGCTGGTGGAAGTCGAGTTGCACGGTCGACAGGCTCCACTCCCGGCCGGCCGCGTCGACGATCTGGATGTCGACCTTCGGCCCGTAGAACGCCGCTTCGCCGGGCGCGTCGTCGTACCCGATGCCGGCCCGGCGCAACGCTTCCCGCAGCATCGCCTCCGCCTCGGCCCAGCCGGCCGGATCGTCGACGAACTTGCCGCCCGGCCCGGGAAGCGACAGCCGGTAGCGCGCGGACGGGATGCCGAGTGCCCGGTGCGCCTTCCCGATCATCTCCAGCACCCCGACGACCTCGTCGACGGCCTGCTCCGGCGCGCAGAAGATGTGCGCGTCGTTGAGCGAGATGGCCCGGACCCGGGACAGTCCACTGAGGACGCCGGAGCGCTCGGCCCGGTACATCGGGCCCAGCTCGGCGACCCGCATCGGCAGCTCGCGGTAGGACCGGCCGCGAGCGGCGAACACCATCGCGTGGTGCGGGCACAGGCTCGGGCGAAGGTACAGCTCGTCCTCGCCGTCGGCGAGCCCTGGGAACATGTCGTCGGCGAAGTTGCGCAGGTGCCCGGACAACTCGTACATCTCCCGTCGGGCCAGCGGCGGCGAGTACACGTGCCGGTACCCGGCCCGCCGCTCCTCCTCGCGGATGTACTCCTCGACGGCGTGCCGGGCCGCCGCGCCGTCCGGGAGCCAGATCGGCAGCCCGGCACCGACCAGGGGTGCGGAGTGGAACAGTTCGAGCTCCCGACCGAGCTTGCGGTGGTCGTACATGATGATCTCCTCTCGCCCGGTGACACCGCGCCGAGAGGGACACGACAGCCCCGGGGCGAGATGCCCCGGGGCTGTCGTTGGATGTCTGCTGGATCAGCGCATCGCATCGCCACGCCGGGGAGTGCCCGGCGTCGTCGTGCTCAGTGCGTGCCGCTTCACAAAGACCATGCTACCCGCGCAGGCCGCAGTCCAGCGCGGCCATTAGCGAGGCCTGGGCGTCGTCGGCGTCCAGCGACCACGCCATCGCGCCGCCAAGGTGCTGGTCACGGATGTAGTCGGTCTTCCACGACATGACGGTCGGATCGTCGTACGTCCAGAAGGTCGTGCCGTCGAACAGCCAGGAGAAGCCGGCCTTGCGGTCCCGGTACACCTTGAAGCCCTTCGCGGGCAACGCCTTGAGGTTGCGGTAGTCCTCCTGGCCGGCCACCGCGCTGCCCGGCGGGAGCGCGTGCGCGGTCTGGAACAGGCCGTGGTTGGCGGTGCTCGCGAGGCCGGTCCAGCCGTAGCTGTAGAACGGCACGCCGACGACCAGCTTGCTACGCGGCGCGCCGCTGGCGATCAGCGCGTTCACCGCGCGGGACACGGTGAAGTCCGGGTTCTGCGGCTCGCCCTTCGGCGGGTACAGCGCCGACTGGTGGTTGGTCACCATCTCCCACGTGCCGTGCATGTCGTAGCCCTGCACGGTGGCGAAGTCGAGGGTACGCATGACCTTGCGCACCTCGTACCCGGCGGTCTGCTTGTCCGGGGAGGCGGCGAGGAACGCGGTCAGCGAGTAGTGCTTGTGTGCCTTCGCCCCGAGCGCGTCGAGCTGGCGCCGGAACTCCTGCGCCATCAGCGTGTAGTTCTGCTTGTCCTCAGGGCGGATGGTGTTGCCGGTGTTGCCTTCCGAGCCGGGCCACTCCCAGTCGAAGTCGATGCCGTCGAAGATGCCGGCGGCCGTCCCGGGCGCGAGGCCGGGCAGGTTGCCCTTGATGAACAGGTCGATGCAGGACGCCGCGAACTTCTTGCGCGCCGCGTCGGTGAGCACCGCGTCGGAGAAGTGCGCCGACCCGGTCCAGCCGCCGAGCGAGATCTGCACCTTCAGGTTCGGGTACTTCTTCTTGAGCTGCCGCAGCTGGTTGAAGTTGCCGGCGAACTGGCCGGGCACATCGGCCGCGCCGTTGACCGTCTGGGTGGCGTCGAAGGCGACCTGCCAGTCGGCCCACGGGTCGAACGATACGCACGAACCGGTCGCGTCCACGTTGGCGAACGCGTAGTTCAGCGTCGTCATGTGGCCGGCGGAGCCGCTGGTGGCCAGGTCCTTCACGTGGAACCCGCGGGCGTAGATGCCCCACTGCGTGAAGTAGCCGACCTTCTGGTACCGGCTGCCGTGGTGGTGATCAGCGGATACCGCGGCGTTGGCCGCGGTGGCCGACGCCAACGCGCCGGCGGTCAGGGCGAGGGCTGCCGAAGCGGCCACGAGCACCCGTCGTCTGGCCATACTGGCCTCCCAGGTTCTATTAAGAAACCTAACTGCTCTCCGGGAACCTAGGAGGGCCGGTGGCCGCCGTCAATGGGCCGGACGTACCGGTAGTCTCCGCAACGTGCCCGAGGGTCACACCATCCACCGCCTCGCCGCCCGCCACTGGCGGCTTTTCGGCGGGCGCCGGGTGACCGCGACCAGCCCGCAGGGCCGGTTCGCCGACGGCGCCGCGCTCATCTCCGGGCGGGTACTCGAAGCCACCGACGCGTACGGCAAGCACCTGTTGCACCGGTACGCCGGGGACCGCTGGCTGCACGTCCACCTCGGGCTGTACGGCAAGTTCAGCGACGGCACCGGGGCCGCCCCGCCGCCGGTCGGCGAGCTGCGGCTGCGCCTCGCGAACCGGCGGCGCTGGCTCGACCTGCGTGGCCCGGCGGCGTGCGACGTACTCGACCCGCCCGAGGTCAAGGCGCTGATCGGCCGGCTGGGCGTGGATCCGCTGCGGTCCGACGCTGTGCCGGGCTCGGTTCTTGATCGCATCCGCCGCAGCTCGAAGCCGATCGCCGCGATCCTGCTCGACCAGTCCGTGGTCGCCGGTGCCGGCCTGATTTACGTGACCGAGGCGCTGTTTCGCGCCGGCATCCCGCCGACCACCCCGGGCCGGGCGGTCACCGCGGCCCAGTGGGCGGAGATCTGGACGGATCTTCGGGTACTGATGAAAGCCGGCGTCGAGACCGGCCGGATCGACACCGTGCACGTGGCGCACACGCCGGAGGCGATGGGCCGGCTGCCCCGGGTGGACCGGCACGGCGGCGAGGTGTACGTGTACCGCCGCACCGGGCAGCCGTGCCTGGTCTGTGGCGGCGCCGTGCGTACCGCGCCGCTGGCCGGCCGCAACTCATACTGGTGCCCGACCTGCCAGCCCTGGTCGCCGGCTACTCGAACTCGTGGTGCATCAGCTGGCGGGCCGCCTCCGCGATCGAACCCGACAGCGACGGGTAGATCGTGATCGTGTGCGCCAGCTGGTCCACGGTCAGATGGTTCTCCACCGCCATCGCGATCGGCAGGATCAGCTCGCTGGCCTTCGGCGCCACCACCACCCCGCCGACGACCAGCCCGGACGCCGGCCGGCAGAACATCTTCACGAACCCGTCGTCGAGGCCCATCATCTTCGCCCGGGCGTTGCCGGTCAGCGGCAGCATCACGGTGCGGGCCGGCACCTTCCCGCTGTCCACGTCGGCCTGGCTGGCGCCGACCGAGGCAAGCTCGGGATCGGTGAACACGTTGGACGCCACGGTCTGCAACCGCAGCGGCGTCACCGCCTCGCCCAGCGCGTGCCACATCGCGATCCGGCCCTGCATGGCCGCGACACTGGCCAGCAGCAGCACACCGGTGCAGTCGCCGGCCGCGTAGACGCCCGGCACGTTGGTACGCGAGACCCGGTCGACCGTGACGTAGTCGCCCTTGCCGATCTCCACCTCGTACTCGTCGAGGCCGAGGCCGGCCGTGTTCGGCACGGCGCCGACCGCGATCAGCACGTGCGAGCCCTCGACCGTGCGGCCGTCGACCATCTCGACGACCACCCCGTCGGCGGTGCGCCGGGTCGCCGACGCGCGGGCCCGGTCGAGCACGTGCATCCCGCGCGACCGGAACACCTTCTCGATCACCACGGCGGCGTCCGGGTCTTCGGTCGGCATCACCCGGTCACGGCTGGACACCAGCGTGACTTCGACACCCATCGCGAGGTACGCCGACGCGAACTCGGCGCCGGTCACGCCGGAACCGACGACGATCAGGTGCTCGGGCAGCTCAGTCAGGTCGTACACCTGCCGCCAGTTCAGGATCCGCTCGCCGTCGGGCACGCACGTGGGGATCACCCGAGGGGTCGCGCCGGTGGCGATCAGCACCGCGGTCGCATCTATTGTGTACTCTTCGTCACCGCCGTCCGGGGTCACCACGACCCGGTGCCGGTGACCGACCGTATCCGCGCCGAGCCGGGCGGTCCCCGGCACGAACCGTACCCCCGCCTTGGTCAGCTTGGTCCTGATGTCCGACGACTGCGCGCCGGCCAGGCGCTTGACCCGGCTGTTGACGGCGACCGCGTCCACCGTGACGGTGTCCAGCCCGGCGCCGCGGATGCCGAACCGGTCCGTGTCCCGGTATGCGGTCACCACGTCCGAACTGGCGATGAAGGTCTTGGACGGGACACAGTCGTGCAGCACGCAGGCACCGCCGGCGCCCTCCCGCTCGACGACGGTCACCTCGGCCTCAAGCTGGGCGGCCACCAGCGCCGCCTCGTAACCGGCCGGCCCACCACCAATGATCACAACCCGATTCACGTACCAAGCCTAGAGCGACGACCGCCCCGAACGGGTGTCGCCGAGCACATCACCGGCCCGACACGCTCCGCAGTATTCTCCGGCGGGGCCACGTGGAGCTATCGTCATCGCCGTGCGTCACTACGCCGCGTACGGCTCAAACCTGGACCCAGGTCGGATGCGGGCCTACTGTGCCCGCTCACCGATGGTGGGCGTCGGCTGGCTGGAAGGCTGGCGGCTGACCTTCGCCGGTGACGACGTCCTCGGCTGGGAGGGCGCGGTCACCACGATCGTCGAGTCGGAGGGCGACCGGGTCTTCGTCGCCCTGTACGACGTGCATCCCGACGACGAGAAGCAGCTCGACGAGGTCGAGGGTGTGGCGGCGGGCACGTACCGGAAGCTGCACCTGCGGGTGGCCACCCTCGACGGTGACGTGACCGCGTGGGTCTACGTGTTCACCGGGTACGAGGGCGGCCTGCCCACGACGTGGTACCTCACCGAGCTGGTCCACGCGGCCGAGAAGGCGGGCGCGCCGGCCGACTACGTCGAGCAGCTGCGCGACCGCCCCACCAGACAATCCCAGCCGTAGCCTTGATCGTCACAGCTTCCCGGAAATAGTGGCCTCAGCGGGCTGCGGAGGCCACTACTTGCCGGAAGTTGTGCCGATCAGGTGAGCAGGGCGACCGCGTGTTCCTCGGTCTTCCGGGCCAGGTCGACCACGTCGGCCAGCTCAGCGAACAGCGCCACCGCGTCCGGCAACTCGACCGGCTCCAGCCCCGCCATCCGCGCGGTCAGTTCGGACTCGTCACCGCGCATCAGCCGTACCATCGCCCGCCGCTGTGCCAGCTCGGCGAACTCGCCCAGCCCGTCCGCGGCCACCCCGGCCCGGGCCGCGATCTCCGACCACAGCGCGCCCGACTCCCGGAACAGCGCCGCCGCCTCGGCGAGTTTCGGATCGCCCAGCAGCTCCGACGCCTCGTCCAGGAACTCGGCGTACAGCGGCCGGGTCCCGCCCGTTGACGTGTACTCCTGCTCCAGGCACTGACGCAGGCGCCGTACCCCGAACGCGAACGTCTCCGGCCCGCCGAACCGCGCCGGCCAGCCCGTCTTCGTCCGGCCGTCGCGCAGCCCCGCCGCGAGCCGGGCCATGCCGGAGAACCCAAAGTTCGCGTCGAAGCTGTTGCCGAGCACCGGGCCGGTCAGGTGCGCCACGGTCGCCGCGATCGAGGCGCGGACCGCCTTGTCCAGGTCGACAGGTTCGCCGGGCGGGTCCAGCACGATGCGCTGGTGCCGGCCTTTCTTGTACCCGGACCAGGCCGTCGCGAAGTCCGCCTCGCTCATCGGGGCGGGCTCGGGACCGCCGCCGTCGACGAGGTACGCCCCCTCGGACCGGCCCACCACGAGGACCGACCGTGGCTCGGTGGGGAAGCTGCTCGCGATCAGGCAGTGCACCGGCCGGCCCGCGTCGAGGTACCGGTTGAGCGCGGCCAGTGCCGGCTTCGCCCCGCCGTGCTCCTCGGTGTGCCCGATTCCGAGCCGGCTCAGGGCGCCGGGTGTCCACGGGTCCGGGTGGTGCTGCATCACGATGGTCATGATCGCCGGCATGCCGGTGTACTCGAAAACCGCGTACATGAATCCGATGCCGCCGCCGAGGCCGCAGGCCATCGCCTCGGTGTACGGCTGGCCGGTGTGCGGGGCGACGTATCCGGCCCGGCCCAGCAGGCGGGCGAGCAGGGTGCTCTCGTGGTGCCGGCCGTCGACAGGCGTGGCGACCGGCTCGTCGGCCCGGTCGGCGGTGACGTGGCGGTGGGCGGTGCTGTATGTCTCGCCGGTGCGTGCCATCCGCTCGCGGACCCGCTGCTTCTTGTGCTTCTGGTCGGTCATCAGGTGTCCTTCATGGACGGCCGGCCGGTCGCTTCCGCCCCACGCCGTCGCTCCCGGCCACCGTCCAGAAGGTGGACAGCGGATGCCGACACCCGCGATGGCATGGGAACCACCTTCGCCCCCGCGATCGCCGGCGGGCGTGGGCCACCGGTCAGAGGGTACGGCGCGCGAGCACGCCACCGGCAGTCTAGCGGAAACCCGGGCCCCTGTTGTCCGCCCAGTCGTACTGCCGGCTCCCGGCGGGCGGCGCGGGCGGGGTGCGCTCGGCCTGCATCTCCCGCGCCGCGTTGATCAGGTCGACCAGCTCGCGGCGCTCATCGGGCTCCAGCGCCCGGTACGCCTCGCCGGCGATGCGGTCGGTCAGCGCCTCGGCCCAGGCGCGCTTGCGGACCAGCGGCGCATACGACGGGTACGGCGGCTGCCAGCCGAACGCGGTCGCCCCCGCCTCGCCGTCGGGGCCGGCCACGATCGCCTCCAGCGGGGTCAGCGCGCTCGCCCGGACCGCCAGTACATGCGCGCCGCCCCGGTGCTCGCGGAGCAGATGCAGCAGGACGGCGGCCCGGGCACCGGGCGAGTCGTCGGGTATCGGCATCGCCCGCCAGGCGGCGAACAGCGGCATGCCGGCCGGGTCGGCTTCCACGACGACCCGCTCCGCCAGCTCGATGAAGCGGATCAGCCCGTAGAACGACTCCAGGTTCTCCCGGCCCCAGCGGCAGCACTCGGCGAGGTTGTGCCCGGCAATGTCGGCCGGCGGGGCCACCCGGCGGGCGGCTTCCCAGCCGTCCTTGACCGCTTCCGCCGCGATGAACGCCACCGCCGCGGCGGCCGTGTCCGGGCGCACCTCCCCGAGCGCACCGGCCCGGCCGGCCACATAGAACGCCCAACCGGTCAGGCCGAGTTGGCGCGCCTTGCGCATGGTCTTGGGATCGTGGCTGAAGGCTCCGCCGAGCTCCAGCACCGCCTGCTTCACGGCGGCGGCGGTCTGCTCGGGGGTCACCCGCCTCATTGTGCCGGTACCGTCGTGATCTCGTCACCCAGGGTCGTCGATTTCGTCATCCGGCCCTTGCAGCGCGGTGAGCACGGCCGTCGCCTTCTCGACCCGGCGCCGCGCGGCGAGCACGGCCCGTTCGGCCAGCGCCCGGGCCGCCTCGGCATCGGCCAACTCGGTACGCGCGGCGAGCAGTTCGCGGTGCGCGGTCGCCCGGGCCCGGCGCAGCTCGGCCGCCGCGGCGCGCTCCGCCTCCCGCCGCTCCGCCTCGCGACGTTCCTTCTCGGCCCGTTCGGCGGCCTCCCGCTCCGCCGCCTCCCGCTCAGCCGCCTCCCGCTGGGCGGCCTCCCGCTGCGCCCGGGCTCGGGTGCCGGCGTCGCGGTCCCCGCGCTCCTTCGTAGACGTTGGTCGATCGCGTCCCGTCGGAGCGACCGTAACCGCGTTACTTCGACCAACGTCGATCTCTGGGTCGGCTGAGCCGCCCTGGAGCAGGCGAAGGCGGGGGCGCGGAGTCTCCCCGAAACCGGTGTACTCGACGGTCCTGGTGAGCTGCCCCGTGCGTACCATCTCGGCCACGTCGGGATCGGCGAGCGCGGCCGTCAGCGTCGCCTCGACCTCGGCCACCGGCAGGTTGTCCCGGCGGTGCTCGCGCCGGGCCAGCACGACCGACTCACGGGCCAGCGCCGACACCAGCGCCCGCCGTCGCAGGGACAGCTCGCGAAGCTCGTCGCCGCGCAGGTTGCGTTGGGCCGACCGGAGCGCCTCGCCGAGGTCGAGCAGTTCCTCGACCATCTCGGGGCGTTCCTGGGCGAGCCGGTTCACCACCCAGGCGGCGACCGTCGGGCGGCGCAGCTTGCCGATCTCGGCGGCGAGGCGCCGGTCGCCGGCCGCCTTGGCCTGCTTCACCGCCTCGTCCCGGGCGGCGATGAACTGCTCCGGCGGCAGCGCGTACAGGTCGCTCACGAAGTCGACGGCGGGCGGATCCGAATCCACCCACCTATCTTGGCCCAGCGGCCTAGACCTCGACCTGCTGGCCGGGCGTCAACCGCTCGAACTCGGTATGCGAGAGGTTGCGCATCAGGTTGGTGACCAGCCCGAGACCGGCATCGTTGTAGATCCCGTCGTGCAGGGCGTACGCCCGCCGCGGCGCGACCTGCCGGGTGAACTCGATCGCCTCGGACATCTTCAGCCACGGCGCGGACACCGGCACGAGCAGCGTGTCGACCCGCGCGTCGCCCGGCACGTCGAACGAGTCGCCGGGGTGGTAGACGCCCTCGACGTAGAAACCCAGGTTCGCGATGCGCGGGACATCCGGGTGGATGATCGCGTGCAGTCCACCGTACGCCCGGATCCGGAACCCGGCGGCGGTGAACTCGTCGCCGGCGACCACCGGGTTGATCACACTGGACAGGTCACCGAGCTTCGGCACGACGTCCGGATGCACGTACACCTGGATCGCCGGCTGCTTCCCGACCGCGTCGGCCAGCGCGTCGACGTCCAGATGGTCGACGTGCTCGTGGGTCACGAGCACCGCGTCCACGCCGTCCAGCGCCTCCCGCTCCGACAACGTACCCGGGTCGATCAGCAGCGCCGCACCGTCGCGCTCCAGCCGTACGCACGAGTGGGAGAACTTCGTCAGTCGCATCGTGACCTCCTCGTGTCGAAGCTGCTACCGAATGCCGGAACCGGGCCGGACGCGGATCACGTCCGACGGACGCCTCAACCGAACGTGACCCTACCCGGGGAGGGGACATGTCAGTCATCCGTTCTTCCAAGCGCTCAGCAGGGTGGTTAGCCGCCGTCGGCCTGGTTGTCGGGCTCGGCCTCGCGGGCTGCTCGTCCAGCGGCGCGTCGAGGTCCGACTCCGGTGCCGCACCGGTGAAACAGCCGGGCGCGGCCCAGCCGGCACAGGGCGGCGCGGCCCAGCAGCCTCCCGGGGCCGGCGACAAGGCTGCCCCGCCCGCCCAGCAGCCAGGCGTCCCCGCCCAGCTCACCATCGATACCCGGTCCATGATCTTTACGGGTACCGTCACGGTCAGGGTGACCGACGTCGAGCGCGCGGCCGCCGACGCGAGCTCTCTCGCGACGGCGGCCGGCGGCTTTGTCGGGGGCGACGACCGCACCAGCGCCAAGGACCAGTCCCAGGCGAGAATGACCCTTCGGGTACCGTCAGCGCGCTTCTCCTCGGTCGTCGACAGCGTCGCCAAGCTGGGCAAAGAGGAGAGCCGGCAACTGTCCACCGAGGACGTCACCGACCAGGTGACCGACGTGGACGCCCGGATCGCCACCGGACAGGCCGGGGTGGACCGGGTCCGCGACCTGATCGCGAAGGCGGCGAGCATCAGCGAAGTCGTCTCGCTGGAGTCGGAGTTGTCTCGGCGCGAGGCGGACCTGGAGTCGCTCAAGTCGCGCAAGCGCAAGCTCGACGATCAGACCACGCTCTCCACGATCACCGCCGTCCTGCTCGGACCGGAGGCCGCGGCGAAACCGGCGCCGAAAAAGCACGAGACCGGTTTCCTCGCCGGGCTGAAGTCCGGCTGGCACTCGTTCGCGGCGTCGATGGGGGTACTGGCAACCGTCGTCGGTGCGCTGCTGCCCTGGCTGGTAGCCCTGGCGGTGCCGGTCGGCGTGGCCCTGTGGTGGGTACGCCGGACCCGCCGGCCGGGTCCTGCACCAGCTTCTGAATGACGAATTGGGGGCCCCGCAAGCGGGGCCCCCAATCGATGACTGTCTAGAACGGGCCGGCCGATAGCGCCGCGAGGGCGGTGTGCACCATGACGCGCACGCCGTACCCGATCGCCCGCTCGTCGACGTCGAACGCCGACTGGTGGATGTCGAACTTGGTGTCCGAACCCGGGATCCCGCAGCCGAGGCGGATCATCGCGCCGGGCACCTGCTCCAGGTAGAACGAAAAGTCCTCGCCACCCATGCTGATCTCGGCCTCGACCACCCGGTCCGGGCCGAGCGCCGCACCGGCTGCGCCGGCAACGATCGCGGTGGCGAGCCGGTCGTTGACCACCGGCGGCACCCCGCGGGTGTACGTGACCTCGACCTCGGCACCGGTGCCGGCCACCACGTCGTGGACCAGCTTGGTGATCAGCTCAGGCACCTCGCGCCACGCGTCCCGGTTGAGCACCCGGACGGTGCCCCGCGCATACCCCTCGATCGGGATAGCGTTGGCCGCCTCACCGGCGCGGATCATGCCGAACACCATCGAGACCCCGGCACGCGGGTCGACCCGGCGGTCGAGCAGCGACGGTACGTCGACGACGACCCGACCCAGCGCGTGCACCAGGTCGGCCGTGAGGTGCGGGCGGGCGGTGTGGCCGCCCCGGCCGGTGAGCTTGACCTCGACCTTGTCGGCGGCCGCGGTGAACGGGCCGGACCGCACGCCGACCAGGCCGGTCGGCAGTTGCGGGGCGCAGTGCAGGGCGAAGATCCCGGTGACGTCCTTCAGGCCACCGGCGGCGATCACTTCGGGCGCACCCGAGGGCATCTGCTCCTCAGCCGGCTGGAACAGCAACCGGACCCGGCCGGGCAGCTCGTTACGCTCCGCGAGCTGGGCCAGCGCCAGACCGACGCCGAGCAGCACCGTGGTGTGAACGTCGTGACCGCACGCGTGACAGACGTTGTCGATCGTCGAGCGGTAGGGCACGTCCTTCGTATCCGGCAACGGCAGCGCGTCGAGGTCGGCGCGAATCGCGATGACCCGATCGCCGTGGCCTACGTCGCAAATCACGCCGTTGCCCTTCGGCAACATGCGCGGCGAAAGGCCGGCGGCGGTCAATTCGCGCGCAACCAGAGCGGCGGTCTCGAATTCCTGGCCGGAAAGCTCTGGATGTGCGTGAATGTGGCGTCGTACGGCTACCAGCTCAGCCCCCCGGGAGGCAAGCCAACGGTCGAGTTGACCGGGCAGCGGATCGGCCCCGGGTGGCGTCTCGGGCCAAGACGACGTCAGCGGGCTACTCGGCGGTAGCGTCAACGCACTCGTCACGGTGAGTTCTCGATCTCGGTCTAAAGGATCAGCACGCCCCGTGCGCGCTGCGGACAGCGTAGCCCCGCTATGGTGACGGAGCGCAACATCATTCTGGTAGCGATCGCGTAGCGCTACGTCACGAAATCCCTGGTAGGGACGATTTGAGGACGCAGGCAGAGCCGCGTATCCGCTATCGAACGCTGACACGTGCCCCACTCCTCCTACAACGGGTTACGACCATGAAGGGTCACGGATCAATACATGACAGTGGTTCATGGTCGAGTTCGTCCGAGCATTTACCCAGCCAGAATGGCCGCTGCTCAACAGACTGTGACGACAGCGAGCATAGGCTGGCACGAATTCGGGGACCGAAGCCGCACACGTCGTCCGTCACCGCCTCCTACTTTCGGCAAGATCTCGGCTGCTCTCTGCTAAGGTCCGTCTTCTTGCCGTACGACACGAGCACCAAACCGACACTCCGCCGTTGCTGACGCTCATTCCCTTAATTTGACCTTTTAACCGCGTGGTTGCGCCGGCATTTGGCGGTTTTGTCGTTCCAAACGAGTGTTGACACTTCTGCCGCTGTGTCGTTGGACTCAACGTGCAACCAGTACGGGTTGTCGTAGAGGCTCTCACTCCGCGTCAATCTGTGTCAGTTATCCACAGCACTATCCACAGAAAGAATTTGGGGCTCGCCTTTCGTTCTCCGGCTTGCGCATCCTCGACCGCGTGCCCCGTACCCCCCGCCGTCCGGCCGCGCTCGCCGGCACGATGTTCAGCGGCGGCGACGCCGTGACCGACGGCCTGCTCAGCCCCGCCGACCTGCGCAGTCGCGCGTAGCAGCAGGTGCTGCGGGGGATCTACACGGACGCGACGATCACGCTGACACATCGGCACCGGTGTCTCGCGGTTGCGCGGTTCGTACTGCCGGACGGCGGGATGATCGCCGGAAGGTCGGCGGCGTACCTGTACGGGCGCGCCTGGTCGGCCCGACAGACCCGGTCGAGGTCCTGGTCCCGCCCAACGCGCGGATCCGTCACCGAGCCGAGTTGGTGGTGCACACCGGCAATCTCTCCGGCGCGGAGATCCAGCCGCGGGCGGCGCTGCCGCTGACGACCCCGGTACGCACGTGCTGGGATCTGGCGCAATGGCTGGATCCGGTGGAGGCGGTCGTTCATGTCGACGCGCTCGCCGCGGCGCGGGCGGTGGACCTGGCACGGTTCGCCAAGTTCGCGCAGGCCCATCACGGAGAGCGCGGCTGGCGGCGCGCGATGCGGGTGGCTTCGCTGGCCGATCCGGGCGCCGCGTCGCCACCCGAGACGCGGCTGCGGGTCCGACTCGTGCTGGCCGGGATCCCGAAGCCGGTCACTCAGTTCGTCATCACGCATAACGGACAGTTCGTCGCGCGGTCGGACCTCGCCTGGCCGGACTGCGGGGTGGCGGTCGAGTACGACGGCGTCTGGCATGCGGAGTCGGCGACGCAGATCCACGCCGACCGGCGCCGCCTGAACGCGCTCGTAGCGGCGAACTGGATCGTCCTGCACGTAACGGCGAAGCGCCTCCGCGAGGACTTCGACGGCTTCGCGAGCGAACTGAGGGCCGTGTTGCGCTCCCGAAGATCCGCACAGATGTAACCCATCTGCGGCATCAAGCGGACCCGGAAGCAGCAATTGGGTTACATCTGCGGGGATCTTGGGGCGAGGGGCGCGGGGCGGAGCGGGTGGGGGTTAGAAGCGGTCTGTCGGGCGGTGGGTGCCCCATTCCTCGCGTAGTGCGGCGCAGACCTCGCCTACCGTGGCGCGGGCCTTCAGGGCCTCCTTCATCGGGTACAGGACGTTGTCGGTACCCGATGCGGCGGAACGCAGGTCGGAGAGTGCGCGCTCGACGGTGCCCGCATCGCGCGCACGCCGCAGCGACTCCAGGCGCGCGGCCTGGGCGGCCTCGATCGTCGGGTCGACCCGGAGCGGCTCGTACGGCTCCTCCTCGTCGAGGGTGAACCGGTTGAGCCCGACCACGACCCGGTCGCCGCTGTCGATCTCCTGGGCGACCCGGTACGCGGACGACTCGATCTCGCGCTTCTGGAACCCGGCCTCGATCGCGTCGACCGCCGAGCCGTAACCGGCCACCTGCTCCATCAACGCCACCGCCGCCTCCTCGATCGAAGAGGTCATCGACTCCACCACGTACGAGCCGGCGAACGGGTCGACGGTGGCCGTCAGGTCGGACTCGTACGCGATGACCTGCTGGGTACGCAGGGCGAGCCGGGCCGCCTTCTCGGTGGGCAGGGCGATCGCCTCGTCGTACGAGTTGGTGTGCAGCGACTGCGTGCCGCCCATGACCGCGCCGAGCGCCTGCACCGCGACCCGGACCAGGTTGACCTCGGGCTGCTGGGCGGTGAGCTGGACGCCGGCGGTCTGGGTGTGGAAGCGCAGCATCCAGGAGCGCCGATCGGCGGCCCGGAAGTCCTCGCGCATGATCCGGGCCCAGATCCGCCGGGCGGCCCGGAACTTGGCGACCTCTTCCAGCAGGGTGGTCCGGGCGACGAAGAAGAACGACAGCCGGGGCGCGAAGTCGTCGACGGCGAGGCCGGCGTCGAGCGCGGCCCGGACGTACGCGACACCGTTGGCCAGTGTGAACGCGATCTCCTGGACGGGCGTCGCACCGGCCTCGGCCATGTGGTACCCGGAAATGGAGATCGTGTTCCAGCGCGGGATCTCCTTGCGGCAGTACGCGAACGTGTCCGCGACCAGCCGCAGGGACGGTTTGGGCGGGAAGATGTACGTCCCGCGGGCGATGTACTCCTTGAGGATGTCGTTCTGGATCGTCCCGGAAAGCTGGTCGCCGGGGACGCCCGACTCCTCCGCCACGAGCTGGTAGAGCAGCAGCAGCACGCTGGCCGGCGCGTTGATCGTCATCGACGTGGACACCTTGTCCAGCGGGATGCCGCCGAACAGCAGCCGCATGTCGTCGATCGAGTCGATCGCGACCCCGACCTTGCCGACCTCGCCATGCGCTACGGGCGCATCCGAGTCGTACCCCATCTGGGTGGGCAGGTCGAACGCGACCGACAGGCCGGTCGTGCCGTGCGCGAGCAACTGCCGGTAGCGGGCGTTGGACTCGGCGGCGGTGCCGAAGCCGGCGTACTGGCGCATGGTCCACGGCCGGGAGGTGTACATCGTCGGGTAGACGCCCCGGGTGTACGGGTACTCGCCCGGCTCGCCGAGCCGCTCGTCGAGGTCGGCGGGGAGATCGTGCGTGTCGTACACCGGTTTGACCGGAAAGCCCGACTCGCTACGGTGCACGTCGTCGTTCATACCAGGAGATATTAAGTCCGGGTAACGATCCTGCGACCGCATGTTGCGTGAGGGATAGCGCACACGATCGGCATTCGACCGGCGGGGCGTGGTCGTCGGCGCTGGCGGGTTACGGATATGGTCGCAGAACGTGGACGTGGCTTCCCCTCCCCCGCGGCTACCCGGCAAGATAGGAGTGTTCGCCGGAAACCTCCTTCTCCGGCCGCCCGAACACGTGATCGACCCTGACCGCTCACCACCGACTGCGGAACAACGGTTAGAAGCCAGTGACGACTCAGCTCCCGACATGGCACGGTGAACCGATGCCGCCATCCGGCTCCCCGGCGTCCCCCCGCGCCCGGCACAGTGACGACTCGGGCAGCGATCCGGTGGCCGCCGAGCCACCGACCGACCGCCGGCCCGACGACTTCCCGGAAAGTCCTGCCGGCACCGAGGACCAGGCGCCTGACGACCCTGCGGCGCGCGCCGAGATTCCGCTGGCCCGCCGGACCCCGGCGGCCCCGGCTCTGGCCCCGGCTCCGGCCCCGGAGTCAACGCCGGATTCCGGCGCCGCCCGCGGCGCCCCCGGCATGATGATCGGCGCGCGCTATGCGCTGCGCACCGCGATCGGGCACGGCGGTATGGGTACCGTCTGGCGGGCGACCGACACGCTGCTGCGCCGCGACGTCGCGGTCAAGGAGGTCCTGCTCCCGCAGGGCATGGCCGCCAGCGACCGGGACGCGATGTACCAGCGGACGCTGCGCGAGGCCCGGGCCGCCGCGGCGCTGTCCCACCCGGCCGTAGTGCAGGTGTACGACGTGGTGACCGAGGGCGGCCGGCCCTGGATCGTCATGGAGCTGCTCCAGGCGCGCAGCCTGGCCGAGATCATCGTCGAGGACGGGCCGCTGGCTCCCCGCGCGGTGGCGAAGATCGGCATCGCGCTGCTGGGCGCGCTCGAGGTGGCGCACGCGGCGGGCGTCCTGCACCGCGACGTCAAGCCGGCCAACGTGCTGATCTGCGTCGACGGCCGGTGCGTGCTCACCGACTTCGGCGTCGCCCGGATGCCCTCCGACAGCCAGCTCACCACGCCGGGCATGGTCCTCGGCTCGCCGCACTTCATCTCGCCGGAGCGCGCGATCGGCGCCGCGTTCGGCCCGCCCAGCGACCTGTTCTCGCTCGGTGTGACGCTCTATACGGCCGTCGAGGGGCGCCCGCCGTTCGACCGGCCGGACCCGATCGAGACGATGCGCGCGGTCGTCGAGGAGGCGCCCGCCCCGGCGATGCGGGCGGGCGCGCTCACCAGCGTCCTGTTCGGGCTGCTGGAGAAGGACCCGTCGCGCCGCTGGGACGTGCCGACCGCCCGTGGCGTGCTGCGCGACCTGCTCGCCCACACGCTCGCCAGCAACGCCCCGGCGCACCAGACCGACCCGTACGCGGTGGTCCGCCCGGCGCCGTACACTCCGCCGAGCACCACTGCCAACACTGACGGCCAGATCGGCGGCCGGGCGATGCTGGCCCCCGGCGAGAGCCTGAGCGGCGCGATCCGGCGCCGCCAGGTCACCACGCCACGGCCACCGGTGCAGCGGTCGCCGGCCGAGGCGGACGCCACCGCCGAGGGCGCCGCGATGGCCGAGACCGGCGCGTTCAGCCCGCCGGCGGCATACCAGCCCGCGGGCCAGGGCGCCTACCAGGCTGCGCCGAAGGCGGCCCAGCGCGGCAACATCTACGGCGGAGCGGCCGGGCACGGTGGCCGGCACGCCGCTGGCCCGGACGACCGCACCGTCCCGCTCCAGCGCGGTGCGGCGGCGCTCGCCGGGGTCCGCGCCGCCGGCCGCCAGGTCGCCGGCACCGCGATGACCCGGCTACGCGCGCTGCCGCCGAAGGGCCGGATCGCCGTGGTCGCCGGTGCGGTCGTCGGTGTCGTGCTGCTCGGCGTGGTCGGGATGGCGCTGTTCCACGACTCGCCGCCACCCAAGGCCCCGGTGTCCAAGCCGAAGGTCGACCCGAACAGGCCGCTGATCGAGGGCGTGCAGGCGTACAACGACAAGGGCGTCACGGTCAACGTGCCGAAGGCGTGGACCCTGTCGAACGGAAGCACGTACGTCGACTACACCGACCCGGGCGACTCCGGCCGCCGGGTCCGCATCAACGTCGAGAAGGCCGGCACCACCGACGCCCACCAGGTCGCGGTGTCGGCGTCGCACGGGTTGCAGGACCCGAAGCGCTGCAAGGCCCCGTACCACGAGGTCGCCATCCGGGACATGCAGATGGTCGGCCACAACGCCGCCGAGCTGGAGTACACCTGCGGCGAGGGGCCGGACATGCGGCACGGCATCTGGCGCTTCGTGGTCGCCGGCGGCAAGAGCTACAACTTCTTCGTCAGCGTGCCGGACAACAAGTTCGCTGACAGCAAGGTGATCTACGACGAAATGGTGCGCTCGTTCCGGCTCAATGTCTGAACGAACCGTGCTATCAACGGGGATGACCACGACGCGGGAAGGCCCGGCCCTCACCGAACTGCGCCGGCTGGCGCGGTCCTGGCTCGACGGTGACCCGGACGAGTCCGACCGGGCCGAGCTGCAGGCCGTCCTCGACGCGCTGCCGGGCAGCGCCGACGAGCTGGCCGACCGGTTCGCCGGCCCGCTGCAGTTCGGCACCGCCGGCCTGCGGGGGCCGCTGCGCGCCGGCCCGGCCGGCATGAACCTCGCCGTTGTGCTCACCGCCGCTGCCGGGCTCGTGCGCTGGCTCGACGCCCGTGCGGTGTCCGGGCCGTTGGTCATCGGGTACGACGCACGGCACCGCTCCGCCGAGTTCGCGCACGCCACCGCGCGGGTGGCCACCGGGGCGGGCCGGCGGGCGCTGGTCCTCCCCCGGCCGCTGCCGACACCGGTACTGGCGCACGCGGTACACCGGCTCGACGCGGCCGCCGGGGTGATGGTGACGGCGAGCCACAACCCGCCGCAGGACAACGGGTACAAGGTGTACCTGGGTGCGGCGGCCGGCGGGCCGGGCGGCGACGGCGCGCAACTGGTGCCACCGGCCGACGCCGAGATCGAGGCGGCGATCCGTGACGTGGGCGCCGCCCGCGGCGTGCCACTCGGCGGTCCGGGCGAGACGCTGGGCGAGGAGATCGTCCGGTCCTACGTGGACGGTGCAGCGTCCGTTGTGGACCGGTCGCAGCCGCAGGAGCTTGTCGTCGCGTACACGGCGCTGCACGGTGTCGGGGCTCACCTCTTCGCCGACGCGATGGCCGCCGCCGGCTTCGCGCCGCCACTCGTGGTCGCGGCGCAGGCCGAGCCGGACCCCGAGTTCCCGACCGTCGCGTTCCCCAACCCGGAGGAGCCCGGCGCGATGGACCGGGTGATCGCGCTGGCCAGAGCCAACGACGCCGACCTCGCGATCGCGAACGACCCGGACGCGGACCGGTGCGCCGTGGCCGTCCCGGACCGGGCGGCACCGGGCGGCTGGCGGATGCTGCGCGGCGACGAGGTCGGGGTGCTGCTCGCCGACCACCTGATGCGCCGTGGCGTGCGCGGGCGGTACGCCACCACGATCGTGTCCTCCACGCTGCTGTCGAAGCTGTGCGCGGCGCGCGGCATGCCGTACGGGGAGACGCTGACCGGGTTCAAGTGGATCGTGCGGGCCGGCGGCGGGGACCTCGTGTACGGGTACGAGGAGGCGCTCGGATACTGCGTGGCGCCCCGGCACGTCCGCGACAAGGACGGCATCAGCGCGGCACTGCTGGTCTGCGAGCTGGCCGCCGGGCTGCGCGCTGAGCTGGGCACCCTGCTCGACCGGCTGGACGAACTGGCCGCCGACTTCGGTGTGCACGCCACCGACCAGGTGTCGGTCCGCGTCGACGACCTGGCCGAGATCGCCGTGCTGATGCGGCGGCTGCGCGCCCACCCGCCGGCGTCGCTGCTGGACGAGCCGGTGACCAGCCTCGACGACCTGCTACCGGAGACCGACGCGCTGGTGCTGCGCACCGAGTCCGCCCGCGTCGTGGTGCGCCCGTCGGGGACGGAGCCGAAGCTCAAGGCGTACCTCGAAGTGGTGGAACCGACCGCGGACGGCGACGTGCCAGCGGCGCGCGAGCGGGCAGCGGCCGCCCTGTCCGCACTGCGGACCGAGACCTACGCCGCGTTGGGGCTGTAGATGGCGTTCGAGCTGGTCTGTGAGGTGGAGCCGCCGACCCGGCCGGACCTGAAGCACGTCCGGCACCAGATCGGCGTGCTGTCGAAGGTGGCGCACTCGTTCCTGATCCCGGACAACCACATCGGGCGAGCCACCGTGTCGAGCATCGCGGTCGCGCACGAGGTGGCCGCGATGGGCGGGCGCAGCATCGCCTGCCTCAACTCGCGCGACCGCAATCTGCTGGGGTTCCAGCGGGACATGCTGACGGCGGCGGCGTACGGGGTGGACCAGTTCCTGTTCGTGTACGGCGACAAGCCGGTGTCAGGCGGGCGGACCAGCGAGCTGACGGTGCGCACGATGGTCGAGTCGGCACGGTCGATGGACCTGGGCCATCCGGTGCGGGTCGGGGTGGCCGCGGGGCGGCGCGGGCTGCCCTCGTGGAAGCGTTCGGCGGACTTCGTCTTCGCGCAGGTCGACTTCTCGGTCGAGTCGCTGCTGCGCTGGCGGGACACGGTGTCGCTGTCGGTTCCGGTGTACGCGGGCGTGATGGTGCTGGCGAGTGCTTCGATGGCCCGCCGGCTGGCGGCGACCATCCCGGACATCGAGATCCCACCGTCGCTGGTCTCCGCGGTGGCTTCCGACCGGTCGGCCGGCGTGGACGCGGCCTGTGCGCAGATCCTGGCGCTGCGCGACAGCGGCGCGTTCGACGGGGTACACCTGATCCCGGTCGCCCGATATCGAGAGGTGGCGCTTCGGTTGGAGCGCGAGCTGTAGCGAGCGCAGCGGAGCGCCGCGCGGCCTGGACTGAGGCGACGCGCCGACGAAGTCGCGCGCGGCGCCGAGGGAAGGCCGCGCATCAAGGCGCGGAGCGGAGCGAGCCTAGAACCGGGGCATTCCTCCGAACTGGCGGTCGCCCGCGTCACCCAGACCGGGCACGATGAACATCCGGTCGTTGAGGCCCTCGTCGATCGACGCGGTGACCACGCGCAGCGGCAGCCCGGAGCGCTCCAGCCGGGCCAGCCCTTCCGGCGCGGCCAGCACACACAGCACGACGATGTCGGTGCAGCCCCGGTCGGCGAGCAGCCGGCAGCAGTGCTCCAGCGAGCCACCGGTGGCGAGCATCGGGTCGAGGACCATCACCAGCTGGTCGGTGAGGTCGGCGGGCAGCGACTCCATGTACGCCCGGGGCTCGAAGGTGTACTCGTCGCGGGCCAGGCCGACGAAGCCCATCGAGGACTCGGGCAGCAGCGCCAGCGCCGCGTCGGCCATGCCCAGGCCGGCGCGCAGCACCGGTACCAGCAGCGGCGGGTTGGCCAACCGGCCCCCCTCGGCGGTCGCCACCGGCGTCTGCACCGGGGACTTCTCCACCGGGAATTCCCGCGTCGCCTCGTACACCAGCATGGTTGTCAGCTCGTGCAGCGCGGCGCGGAAGGCGCCCGGCTCGGTGCTGGCATCGCGCATCGCGGTGAGGCGCGACCTGGCCAGCGGGTGATCCACGACGAGTACGTCCACGGCCAGAACGTAGCGCACGTCACCAAGATCAAGTGTCGGCCGCGCGCGTAGACTGACCGGCATGACGGCGATGGTGGCGTCCGCGCTCTCCGACGTAGCGCGCAGCGACGCGTCGCTGCGCGCCTTCCTGCACGGCCTGCCCGGCGTCGACCAGGTGGGCGCCGAGCAGCGGGCCGCACTGCTGGGCACCCGGTCGATCAAGACCACGGCCAAGACATGGGCCATCGACCTGGCCATCCGCATGGTCGACCTGACCACGCTGGAGGGCAACGACACCCCGGGCAAGGTGCGCGCCCTGTCGGCGAAGGCCCGCCGCCCCGACCCCGAGGATCCGTCCTGCCCGCAGGTGGCGGCCATCTGCGTGTACCCGTCGATGGTCCCCGTGGCGGCCGAGGCGCTGGCCGGGTCCGGGGTGCACCTCGCAAGCGTGGCGACCGCGTTCCCGTCCGGGCAGGCGCCGCTGGCGGTCAAGCTGGCCGACATCCGGGAAGCGGTCGCGGCCGGCGCCGACGAGATCGACATGGTGATCAACCGGGGCGCCTTCCTGGCCGGCCGCTACCTGGAGGTCTACGACGAGATCGTCGCGGTGAAGAAGGCGTGCGGCGACGCGCACCTGAAGGTGATCCTGGAGACCGGCGAGCTGGCCACCTACGACAACGTCCGGCGCGCCTCCTGGCTGGCGATGCTCGCCGGCGGCGACTTCATCAAGACCTCCACCGGCAAGGTGCAGCCGGCCGCCACGCCGCCGGTGACGCTGGTGATGCTGAAGGCGGTCCGCGACTTCCGCGAGGCCACCGGCCGGCAGGTCGGGGTCAAGCCCGCCGGCGGCATCCGCACCGCGAAGGACGCGATCAAGTATCTGGTACTGGTCAACGAAACCGCCGGCGACGACTGGCTGGACCCCGCCTGGTTCCGGTTCGGCGCCTCCACCCTGCTCAACGACCTGCTGATGCAGCGGACGAAGATGACGACCGGCCGGTACTCCGGCCCGAACTACTTCACGCTGGACTGAGCTTCATGGCTTTCGAGTACGCACCGGCGCCGGAATCCCGCTCCGTCGTCGACATCCGCGAGTCGTACGGGCTGTTCATCGACGGCTAGTTCGTCGAGGGTTCGGGCGGCCGGTTCAAGACCGTCAACCCCGCCACCGAAGAGGTGCTGGCCGAGGTCGTAGAGGCGTCGACCGAGGACGTCGACGCTGCGGTCGCGGCGGCCCGGCGAGCGTACGACGACGTCTGGGGGCCGATGCCGGGCCGGGAGCGGGCCAAGTACCTGTACCGGATCGCCCGGATCATCCAGGAGCGGTCCCGCGAGCTGGCCGTGCTGGAGTCGATCGACAACGGCAAGCCGATCCGCGAGTCCCGCGACGTCGACGTGCCCCTGGTGGCGGCGCACTTCTTCTACTACGCCGGCTGGGCCGACAAGCTGGCGCACGCCGGCTTCGGGTCGGACCCCAGGCCGCTCGGCGTGGCCGCCCAGGTCATCCCGTGGAACTTCCCGCTGCTGATGCTGGCCTGGAAGATCGCACCGGCGCTGGCCTGCGGCAACACGGTCGTGCTCAAGCCGGCGGAGACCACTCCGCTGACCGCGCTCGCGTTCGCGGAGATCTGCCAGCAGGCCGACCTGCCGCCCGGCGTGGTCAACATCGTCACCGGCGCCGGCGAGACCGGCCGGGCCCTGGTCGAGCACCCGGGCGTCGACAAGGTCGCGTTCACCGGCTCCACCGAGGTGGGTCGGTCCATCGCCCGCTCCGTCGCGGGCACCCGGAAGAGGCTCACCCTGGAGCTGGGCGGCAAGGCGGCCAACATCGTCTTCGACGACGCGGCCCTGGACCAGGCGGTCGAGGGCATCGTCAACGGCATCTTCTTCAACCAGGGCCACGTCTGCTGCGCCGGCTCGCGGCTGCTGGTCCAGGAGTCGGTCGCCGACGAGGTGCTGGCCGCCCTGAAGCGGCGGATGGCGCTGCTGCGGGTCGGTGACCCGCTCGACAAGAACACCGACATCGGCGCGATCAACTCGGCCGCCCAGCTGATGAGGATCCGGCGGCTGTCCGAGATCGGCGAGGCCGAGGGCGCCGAGCGCTGGACCGCGCCGTGCCCGCTGCCCGACCGCGGGTACTGGTTCGCGCCGACCATCTTCACCGGGGTGACCCAGGCGCACCGGATCGCCCGCGAGGAGATCTTCGGCCCGGTGCTGTCCGTGCTCACGTTCCGCACCCCGGCCGAGGCGGTGGAGAAGGCCAACAACACGCCGTACGGGCTGTCCGCCGGGGTCTGGACCGAGAAGGGCTCACGGATCCTGTCGATGGCCGACAAGCTGCGCGCCGGCGTCGTCTGGGCCAACACGTTCAACAAGTTCGACCCGACCTCGCCGTTCGGCGGGTACAAGGAGTCCGGCTACGGCCGCGAGGGCGGCCGGCACGGTCTGGAGGCCTACCTTGCGGGTTGAGGTTCGCAAGACGTACAAGCTGTTCATCGGCGGGAAGTTCCCGCGTAGCGAGTCCGGACGCTCGTACCCGGTGCGGTCGGCATCCGGAGAGTTCATGGCCAACGCGGCACTCGCCTCCCGCAAGGACGCCCGGGACGCGGTCCGGGCCGCGCGCGCGGCATTCGGCAAGTGGTCGGCGGCCACCGCGTACAACCGGGGCCAGATCCTGTACCGGGTCGCCGAGATGCTGGAGGGCCGTCGGGCGCAGTTCGTGTCAGAAGTGACCGCCAGCGGTTCTCCGGCCCCCGACAGCGAAGTCGACGACGCGATCGACCGCTGGGTCTGGTACGCGGGCTGGTCCGACAAGATCGCCCAGGTGTATGGCGCCGGCAACCCGGTCGCCGGCCCGTACTTCAACCTCTCCACACCCGAGCCGACCGGGGTCGTGGCGGTGGTCGCACCGGCCGACTCGTCGCTGCTCGGCCTGGTCAGCGTCGTTGCTCCGGTCATCGTGACCGGCAACACCGTGGTCGTCATCGCCAGCGAGGAGCGTCCGCTGCCGGCCGTGACGCTCGCCGAGGTGCTCGCCACGTCCGACCTGCCCGGCGGCGTGGTCAACCTGCTGACCGGCCGGGTCGCGGAGGTCGCGCCGTGGCTCGCCGCCACATGGACGTCGATGCGATCGACCTGAGCGGTGTGACCGACGCCAAGCTCGCCACCGATCTGGAGGTGGCCGCGGCCGAGAACCTCAAGCGGGTGCTCCGACCTGCGCAAACACTGGCAGACTGGGCGGCCGATCCGGGGCTGGACCGGATGATGGCGTTCCTGGAGACCAAGACCGTCTGGCACCCCAAGGGGATCTAGCACCCCGGTTCAACCGCTGCGCCCGGGGAACCAGGGGCAGAGCCGCACAAGGGGTGCGGTACGACTAGGGTGTTTGTGCGCGAGACTGGCCGGGCGCGACGGTCGCGTCGGTCGGCGCACAGAGCAGCGATACGGAGGTCGCCGTGGCCCGCCAGCCGTCGGGAACAGGAAGCGCCGAAGAGTCGTCCGACGCACCCGCGGAAGGGCTGGACTCCGGCGCCGAGGTCGTGGACGAGGGCAACGTGGTCGACGACGAGATTGATGACGAGCTCGACGGCGATGAGGCCGCCGGTCGGACCGATACCACCGACGCGCTCTGGGCCGAGGTCCGGATGCAGCCGGTCGAGATCGCGCTGCCGGCCGGGATCGGGTACACGCTGCGCGCCTACCGGTTGTCGACCGACGTGCTCCCGCCGGACCTCGCCGACCGCGAGGACGACTACCCGACCCGGCCCTCGACGAGCCCCTTCGACGAGGAACTCGACGAGCGGGAGGCGCTCAGCGCCATCGACGAGGATGAGCTGACCGCACAGGCACTCGCCGCGGGCCGCGAGAAGTCTGACGACGACGGTGCTGACGGGGTTGACGACGACGCTGACGACGATGACGCCCGTGGCCGGCACCGGGCCGACGACGAGGACGGATCCGACGAGCCCGACGACGAGGTGGACACCGAAGACGCCGAGGAGTCGGCAGAGGCCGAGGAGTCCGAGGACACGGCTGTCGAGGACGAGCCGGAGGAGGTGCCCGTCTTCCTGTCCAAGGGCGGCCGGCTGCTGCTCTTCCGGAGCGCCGACGGGTTGGTGGAGTTTGTCCGAAGTGGCACTGATAACGAGCTGACCCAGCTCGACACCTGGGGCGAGTTGGCCGAGCGACTCGAAGCCGACGACGTCATCCCGCTCGACGAAGACCGGTACGAGTTGGACCTCGTGGTGGAGAACCTACGCGGTGGCCACGACGTGTGGGATGCGCCACTGATCATCCAGGCAGGCGAGGTCGCCCGCGACGTCGGGTACGCCCTTCGGATACAGCCCGTAATGGACGCCCTATCCACTGGGTCACCACTCGATGACATGGACGAAGGACTCCGTACCGTCGAAGAGGGCGGATTCGGGTCATTCTTCGCACGTCGCAAACTTCGCAAGATCGATGCACAAACTACGGCGGCGCTCGGGTGGCGCACGATTATCGGCAAGATCTCTGCCGTCGTGGACTGGCGCAACTGACCCTCAACCAGAGAGCATCATCCCGATGAGCGGCGAAAGGACACGTCACGTGCGCGCCGGCCCGATGCGGCCGGGCACGCGAGGGTTTGTTTCGCCGAAAGGTTGATCGCATATTCGGTCGAGAACCTGAATAGTGAAGCCGTTCAGGTCAGCCAGCGGCGGGCACCTAGCAGCGCCACGGGACGGGCTCTGCGAGGTGCGTTCGAAGCTCATTGACAGCTGTCCCGGGAGGAGGACGACGCGGTGGCGCTCGTACGGGTGTACTGCGGTCTTGCGTCTGCGGACCTGAACAACACACCACCGGGCTCCGTGACCTGGCTTACCGTCGCGGTTGTCGACGACGCCGGACGCCTTCTGGACATCTGCGACATCAGCGACGACGCGTCGGGTTTCGCCGAATTGGGCGCGCTGCTGGCCGAACGCTCGAACGGGTTCGAGTCCGTCGCGATCGCAGCGGACAGTGACGATCACATCGTCACCCAACTACTCACCGCAGCCGGTCGCTACCTCGCGTACACCGACGAGGACTCGGCCGACGACTACGCGGAACGTTTCGGCGACGACGAATCCGCCGAAGAGATCCATTCCAGCCCGACCGAGCGGCGCTCCATCGGTCTCGCCCGCGCCCTCCAGGCGGGCGTGCTGTCGGCCGTCGCCCTGCCGACCCCGCGTGACCTGCTTGGCATCAAGCCCGTCCTGGCCGCGCACGGCGCCGTCATCGCGGGCCGGCAGGGTGCGGCGGCGACGCTGCGCGAGGTGCTGCGCGAGCTGTACCCGGCGGCGCTGCGCGCCTTCCCCGACCCGGCAGAGCCGATCCCACTGGCGATCCTCGACGCGCTGCCCGAGCCCGGTCCGCTCGGGAGCGGCCGCGGGCGGGACACCCAGGCCGTGGCCGAGCTGGCCGAGACGGGAGTGGCCGACGCGGCCACCATCAGCGAAGCGGTCACCGCGCTGCGCGTGGCCGTCGCCGAAACCCCGCGCCGCACCGGCATGAACCGCTCGATCAACAGCGCTGTCGCGGAGACGGTACGCCAGTCGGTCGCGGCGGTGCGCGCCTGCGACGCCGCCGCGGGTGCGTTGGTGTCGGTACTGGCGGCCAGGATGCCCGGTGTCGCGGCGCCGGTCCGGGGGCAGCGCACAACACGATCGCGGGCGGCCACTGCCGCCGCCGAGCCGGCGCACGTCCTCCAGACCACCGTCGACGAGGCCCGCCCGGCCGGACGTCGTTCGCGGTCGCAGTCGGCTGCGGTCCGCCCCCGTTCCGCGCCCCCCGCGGCCGCCAAGCCCCAGTCGGCACCACCGGCGCCGCCCGAGCCCGCGGCCTTCCCGGTCCCGGCGCCCACAACGTTTCCGGCCGCACCGGCGCCCACAGCGTTCCCGGCCGCACCGGCGGCCGCAGCGTTCCCGGCCGCACCGGCGCCCACAACGTTTCCAGCCGCACCGGCGGCCGCGGCGTTCCCGGCGGCTGCCGCATTCCCGACCTCCGGTGGGGCGCACCGCGCTGCCAACACCGAGCAGCCGACGATGGTGCAGCCGGCCGCGCGGTCGATGACTCCGGCGCAGCCCACCGTGGTGCAGCAGCAGCCGATCCCGGCCGCCCCGATACCGGTACAGACCGCGCCGCCGATTCCGGTGCCGGTGAACACCCCGGCGCCGCCGCCCGTCCCGTTGCAGTCGCCGCCGGCACCGATCCCGGCGCCCCCGCCGGTATCGGTGCCCATGCCGGTGCACCCCAGCGTCCAGACCCCGCCGGCCGCCCGGTCCCAGCCGACACCACCGCCCGGGCTCATCAGTCCCGCATACCCGACGTCGGGCGCGCCGGTGTCCGGGATGCCCGACGGTGGAGGCCGGCCGGCCCGGTCGCAGAGCGATCAGCCGGTCACCCGCCCGTACACGATGGCCCCCGGTCCGGTGCCGACCGCGCCGCCCGAGGTGACCTCGGTGTCGATGCCGCTCGCCCCGGTGCCCTCGCCCGCCCCACCGCCGCCGATTTCCAGCCCGCCGGTGCAGTCGTTCCGGCTGAGCGGCGACGGGTTCCCGCCCGAGTTCGGCAACGGTGCGGCGCCGCGCCCGGCGGCCGACGTTCCGCCGCCCGGTTCGCGGGCGAGCTGGCCGCTGGTCGGCGAAGCGATGCGGGACAACACGGACAGCATCCGGGCCGCCGAGCCACAGACCTATGAGCCGCAGACGTACGAGCCACAGACCTATGAGCCGCAGACGTACGAATCGCAGACCTACGGAACGCCGGTCGGCGAGTCGCGTACCTACGAGTCGCGGACGTACGGATCGCCGGCCGCCGAGACCCGCACCGACGGCACCCGCCTGCCGGAGTCGCACACCGGCGACTACCCCCGGCTCAACGAGCCCTTCACCGGCGACATCACGGGTGACGTCGGCGGCTCCGCTGACGTGCCGCGCCAGCGCGAGGGGCGGATCAAGCCGCCGTGGCAGTCCGACGATCTGCCCGCCGAGCCGCCGGCGCTGCGCCTCGTCGAGCCCGCGCCGCTGGCCGACCCCGCGCTATCCGGCGAGCACCCGCAGTACCGCGACGAGTTCGACCAGCTGCGGTTCGAGCCACCGGCGTTGCGCCTGGTCGAGACCAACGGAGCGGCGAACGGAGCGGCGAACGGGGCGCCCGCAGGTGGCCTCAACGGGCTCGCCAACAGCAGCCGGGCGGCCGAGCGCGGCGCAACCGCCGAACGGCTGCCCCGCCGGGCCGCCACGCCACGCCCTGAGACGTCAACGACCACCAGCGGCGACGAGTCCGACGGCGACCTGCTGATCTTCGCCGAGGCCCGGTCCGCCTGGTTCACTGACCATTTCGGGGAAGAGGACGTGAAGCTCGACTTCGCAAATCCCTCCGACGAGGGTTGGCGCGCCGCCGAGCAGGCCGCCGAACGGGCACTCAGTGCCGAGACGGCCTCCGGCCTGCCGCGCCGGGTGCCGCAGGAGAACCTGGTCCCCGGCTCGCCGATAGCGGCGCCGGACCGCCCGCTGCGGATCGTCCGCGACGCCGCCGCGATCGCCGCGCACACCACCGGGTACTTCCGGGGCTGGCGGCGCGGCCAGGAGGTCGGCGGGTACCGGGTCGGCGGCCGGCCGGGTCGCGAGTCGGCCGGTTGGGACTTCAGTCGCGACCAGGACGGCGGCCACGAGTCGGACTACGAGTACCGGTCGGCGCGCCGGTAACGCTTCCGGACACACGACAACGGCCCGCCGGAGTGATCCGGCGGGCCGTTGTCGTCCGATCAGGTCAGGCCGGGGTGGGCGTGCGCGACCGGCGCATCGTCAACACGTACTCGACCAGCGAAATCAGCACCTGCTTGGTGGACTCCCGGGTGCGGGCGTCGCAGGAGACGACCGGGACGTCCGACGAGATCGCCAGCGCCTCGCGTACGTCGTCGGCGTTGTGGTACTGCACGCCGTCGAAGCAGTTGATGGCGACCAGGTAGGGCAGCCGGCGGTGCTCGAAGAAGTCGATGGCGGCGAAGCAGTCGGCCAGTCGGCGTGTGTCGACCAGGACGACCGCGCCGATCGCTCCTCGTACCAACTCGTCCCACATGAACCAGAACCGTGTCTGGCCAGGCGTGCCGAAGAGGTACAGGATCAGGTCGCGGTCGATGGTGATCCGGCCGAAGTCCATCGCCACGGTGGTCGTCGTCTTACCAGGCACCTGCCGAGTGTCATCGACGCCAACGCCAGCCGAGGTCATGATCGCCTCGGTGGTCAGCGGGGTAATCTCCGAGACCGAGCCAACCAGCGTGGTCTTGCCCACGCCGAAGCCACCGGCGATGACAATCTTCGCAGACGTGACCCGCCCGGTCGACGAGCGGTGGGGTGTCATGTCAGAGCCTCCGAAGTCCACTCAGCACCCTCTCCAGCAGTTCTGTGCCCACCGCGTCGTTATCGTCGAACGAGGTCGGCTCGTACACAGCGACCAGACCATCGGCCGCCATGTCCGCGATGAGAACCCGCGCCACGCCGAGCGGAAGCTGCATCCGCGCGGCGATCTCAGCGAGTGATTGCAGCCGGCCATCGCACAGGGTCGCGATGTACTGCTGCTCCTGCCCATGCGCGCGCCCACCGGCTGTGCGTCCCCGCACGGTAGTCTCGATCAGCGCTTCGATCGCAATCTCCAGCCTTGGCCGGGTGCGACCACGGGTGACGGCGTAAGGCCTCACCAGCGCCCCAGTCGGCTCATCACGCTCGGCCATCTTCGCCGCTCACCTCCTCACTCCTCAGCCCGGGATTGCCATTGACGTTTTGTACCGGAACGGCTGGTGCCGGTCAGCCCAGCAGCGCGCCGGCCGGCCGCGGCGTCGGCGTCAGAGCGTCGCCGACCCGGTCGACCAGCAGTGCCATCTCGTATCCGACCTGGCCCACGTCGCATGCACGCGCCGCCAGCACGGCGAACGACGAGCCGTCGGAGATCGACATGAGGAAGAGGAACCCGTTGTCCATCTCCACCACGGTCTGGAGGACCGCACCGCCCTCGAAGCAGCGGGCGGCCCCCTGCGTCAGGCTGACCAGGCCGGACGCGATCGCGGCGAGTTGATCTGCACGGTCTCTCGGCAGGTCACGGGATGATGCCAGGAGCAGGCCGTCCGCGGAGACGGCGACCGCGTGCGCGACGCCAGGTACGCGATCGGCGAAGTTGGCCAGCAGCCAACCGAGATCCTGCGTTGTCGTCATGCCTCTTGCTCCTTGCCGCCTTGCGAATTTTGGGGTCCGGCCGCGGTGTGCTCCGGGGTCTTCGAGTCACCGGCCTTGGTGCTGCGGCCGCGTTGAACTCCACGGTGGTACGCCGACAACAGACCGCGAACGGCCTCCGGCGTGCGCTTGTGCGCGCTGACAGTACCCTTCTCGACCCCTCCGGGGACAAGTTGAGACATCGGTACGCGCTTGGGCAGGCCCGTAGTCGTCGTGGTGAACTCGCGATCTTCGGCGAGCGCCGAGGCGGCCTGCCAGCCTTCGTCGGCGGCTGTGTGCCAGGTGACCGCCGCCCCCACCGGCGCCGGCTCGGGTGGCACCTCGGCCCGCCGTGGTGGCAACGGCTCCGCCGGGGCGCTCGGCTCCGCCGGCACCGCGGGGCGCTCGCCCGACTGGACGACCGGCTCCGGCATCGGTGGGGGTGCCTCGGTGACCGGACTGTCGGTCGGGATCCCGTTGCTCGGGGCCGAAATGGTGGGCGCCGGAGCGCCGCCCTGGGTGCGGAACCAGGCCGATTCCAACTCGCGGAAGATCGGCAGTTCCATCGTTTCGTCGGCGAACCGCTGGCGGTTATCGGTGGTCGCGGCGGCACCGGTGGACGCGGTCGCGGCCGGCTCGTCAGCGTTGGGCCCCCAGTCGACGCGCACCCGGGGCATCTCGGCGGTCATGTCGAGTGCTGCGGAGAACGCCTCGGGCACCTGCGGTGCCTCAGCACCCGCCGCCTCGGGTTCGGCCGCCTGCGGCACCGGTGGCCACGCGGGCGGCGCGGCCGGCGCCACTCCGCCCGGTTGGGCGGTCGGGGCCTCGGGGCGGGCCGGTGGCTCCATGTGGACCGGGATGTCGGGCGCGCCCGGCGCCTCCGGCCGGACCAGCGCCTCGGGCGGCGCCGCGGCGGCGGCCGGAGCCTCGGTCGGGACCTCAGGCGGTGGCATGAACGCCACGTCGTCGGTGCGCTGGTCGGCGTTGACCGGGCGCTGACGCGGAATGGCGTGACCCTCGTCGGGACCGCCGTCCGGGCCGGTGGGCTCGGTCGCCCGGCGTTGCGGCAACCGGTCGCTGCGCGGTGGCTGGATCGGCGGACGGGGTGCGTGCGGATCGGCTCCGTTGGCACCGATCAGGTCGGACCAGGCCGGTGGCTGGCCACGGCTAGGAGCCGGCGGGGACGCACCGGGGCCGCTGCCGAGCGGCGTGCCCGTGCCGTTGCCGATCGGTGGACCACTGCCCGGACGCGAGCCGCCGAACAGGCCGGGGCCGCCCGAACCGGGCGCACCGCCGGGGCCGGCGGGGCCGCCGTCGCCGAACAAACGTGAACCGGGCGGACCGGACGGGGCGACGAACGGGGTGTTGGCGGAACCGTTGAGCGCGGCTCCCAGGCCGCCCTGGCCGGGCACGCCCCCGCCGAGGCCGGGCCGTCCGCCGCCGAGGCTCGGGAAGCCACTGCCGGCGGTGGCCGGCTCGCGCGAGGGCACGGATGGTCCGCTCTCCAGCGCCAACGGCGGGCCGAACGGAGATCGGGGCGGCGCGCCCGACGGGCGGCCCGCCGAGATGCCATCCCGGGAGCCGGCGATCGGCACTCCGCCGCGCCCGGCGAGCGCCCGTGGCACGAGCACGCTGGCGGGCAGGGTGAGGTCGGCGATGGTGCCGCGCTCGCGGGCCGGGCGCAGCTCGACCTTCACGCCGTGCCGGGCCGCCAGCCGGGCGACCACGACGAGACCCATCATCCGGGACACCGCGACGTCCACGACCGGCGGATTGGCCAGCCGCTCGTTGAGCTCGGCCAGCTGGTCCGGCGAGATGCCGATGCCCCGGTCCTCGACCAGCAGGACCGCCCGGTCGCCGACCCTGCGCGCCTCGACCACGACGGCCGAGTCGGGCGGGGAGAAGGCGGTGGCGTTGTCGAGCAGCTCGGCGATCAGGTGCACCATGTCGTTGACCGCGTGGGCCGCGATCTCGACATCCCGGTCGATCATGCCGAACTCGATCCGGGTGTAGTGCTCCACCTCGGACTGGGCGGCCCGCAACACATCGGTCAGCGGAGCCGGCTCGCGCTGGATACGGGTGGAGTCCGCGCCGGCGAGAACCAGCAGGTTCTCGTCGTTACGGCGCATCCGGGTGGCCAGGTGGTCGAGCTGGAACAGCTCGGACAGCCGGTCCGGGTCTTCCTCGCCGCGCTCCAGCCGGTCCAGGTGACCGATCAGCCGGTCGACCAGGATCTGGCTTCGGCGGGCCAGGTTGACGAACATCGTCGCGACGCTCGCCCGCAGGGCGGCCTGCTCTGCGGCGGTGCGGACAGCTTCCAGGTGGACCGCGTTGAACGCCTCGGCCACCTGGCCGAACTCGTCGCGGCTACGGACCGGCAGTGGCTCGGCGATCTGCGCCGCGACCATGTGCGGTGACGCCTGGGTGGCCAGTTGCGGGTCACGCAGCCGGGCGACCGCCTGGGGCAGCCCGTACTGCGCGACGGTCAGCGCGCCGTGCCGGAGTTCGCGCAGCGAGCGGGCCATCGACCGGGCGACCATCCACGCGAACAGGATCGCCAGCAACAGCATCGCCAGCAGCAGGCCGGTCTCGACGAGCACCTGACGCTGCAACTGGTCGCGCAGGTCGGCGGAGTCGGCGACGACGTGCGTGTCGAGCGCGCTCTCCACCTTGCGCATCAGGTTGGCCTGGCCGACCATCGCCTGGTCCCACCGCGGCGCGTCGAAGCCGAGGTCGGGCGGCAGGTCTTCGTTGGTGAGGCTCGAGATGGTGCTCTCGAAGACCTGCGCCTCGCGCCGGTCGGCGCCGGTGACCGTCTGGTCGAACAGGGCCCGCTGGGACGCCGGGGCGACCGAGTTGAACTGGCGGAGGGCCAGCTCGCGACCCTGAAGCTTGCCGATGAAGTCGACCTTGAGGTTTTCCGGCATCGCCTTCTGCAGCAATGCCTGGAGCACCACGACCCGCTCTTCGGACTGGAACTCCTTGGCCTCGGACAGCGACGCGGCCGCCCGCATGTCGGCGCCGAGGTCCTCGTTGCTGGACAGCTGAGCGGAGGAGCTGCGGATGCCGACCAGGTTTCCGATCAGGATGCTGTAACGCTGGATGGTGTTGGTCAGCGTCGTGGTGCCGTTCTGCAGCTGGCTGCCGCCCCTGATCTGCTCGCGCTGCTTGGCCAGGTCGGAGAGCTGGTTGTCGATGTCGTTGAGCTGGCTGCGCAGGGTCGCCGGAAGGTCGGCGAGCGCGGAGCGGCGCAACCGGTATCGCTTGTAGGCGTCGTCGGTGGCCGCCGCCTGGCGGTCGAACGTGGTGCGCGCGTCGTTGTTGGGAGCGCCGAGAAGGAGCGTGGCGTCGGCCCGCTCGTTCTGCAGCTCGTGCACCAGGGAGCCACTCTCGGCCGCCAGTCCGGCGAGGGTGCGGGCCCGGTCGGCGTCGCTCGCGCGGTTGATGTTGTCGACCAGACCCGCCATGCCGACGACGATCGTCGCGATGGTGGGAACGATCATGATGAGCCCGAGTTTGGACCAGATCGGTGCGTTACGGAGCCAGCCCATGGGCAGGCGGAGACGCGAGAACTTCGAGGTCCCCGCCGTTGGCCGTTTGCTCACCTCACCGCCCTCCGAACCGGCGCCTTACGAAGAGTAGGCACCCACAACTGTCCGACCCAAGTTCGGGCCGGACCTCCGAGATTCCACCATGTCCGGTGGCAAAGAGAAAGCCCAGCTTGTTCGGCCTGGGTTGGGTGGAGAGTAGGCATGAGGGTCCTATGCAGCGGAATTACCCTTCAGAATCGATTACAGGCCTACAGAAAGTCGCAAATGTCGGGATCGCCCGGCCCACTTCACCCGACAAGGACCGACCTGGTGGCGCCGCCGGCACCAACCGCAGATCAGCCCATACGGCCGACCGGGTGACCACCGGTCGGCGTCCACCCACGGTACGCGCATCGGCTCCCACGGATGTCACAGAGGGCCCCTACGGCGCCACATAGCCACCGAACGGGCGAGCCCGATTGTGACCGGAATGCCCAATCGGGAAATTGATTGGGCAGCTCGTCAGCCGAGGAGCTTGGTGTATGCGGGCTTGATGACCTCATTAATAAGCACTAGCCGCTCATCGAACGGAATGAAAGCACTTTTCATCGCATTTACCGTTAACCACTGCAATTCAGACCAGCCATACCCGAATGCTTCCACCAACAGGGACATTTCGCGCGCCATGCTGGTCCGGCTCATCAGCCGGTTGTCGGTGTTGACCGTGACCCGGAACCGCAGATCCCGCAGCAGGCCGATCGGGTGCTGGGCGATCGACGGCGCGGCGCCGGTCTGCAGGTTGGACGAAGGGCACAGCTCCAGCGGGATGCGCTTGTCCCGGACATAGGCCGCGAGCCGCCCGAGCCGGCCGGTCGGCGCGTCGATATCGTCCACAATGCGTACCCCGTGGCCCAGCCGGTCGGCGCCGCACCACTGGATCGCCTGCCAGATCGACGGCAGCCCGAACGCCTCTCCGGCATGGATGGTGAAGTGGAAGTTCTCCCGCTGGAGGTACTCGAACGCGTCCAGGTGCCTGGTGGGCGGGTACCCGGCCTCCGCGCCCGCGATGTCGAAGCCGACCACGCCCTTGTCCCGGTACCGCACCGCCAGCTCGGCGATCTCCATCGACCGGGCCGCGTGCCGCATCGCGGTCAACAGGGTGCCGACCCGGATCGGCGAGCCGGCGGCGGCCGCCTCCGCCGCCCCGGACGCGAACCCGGCGAGGACCGCCTCGACCACCTCCGGCAGCGTCATGTCGAGCTCCAGGTGCTGCTCCGGGGCGAACCGGACCTCCGCGTACACCACCCCGTCGGTGGCCAGGTCGTACGCGCACTCGGCGGCCACCCGGTGCAGCGCGTCCGCGGTCTGCATGACGCCGACCGTGTGGGTGAACGTCTCCAGGTAGCGTTCGAGCGAGCCGGAGTCGGCCGCCTGCTCGAACCAGATCGCCAGCTCGCCGGCGTCCGAGCTGGGTAGCTCATGCCCGACCATGTCGGCCAGCTCGACGATCGTGGCCGGACGCAGGCCGCCGTCGAGGTGGTCGTGCAGCAGCGCCTTGGGCGCCCGCCGGATCTCGTCATAGGTGGGTACAGGCATGCCCCGACCCTACGACCATGATGGGCGGGTGCGCGCCGACATCGTGGAGCACCTGCGCTGCCCGGTCTGCGGAGACCACCTCGAGGCGACCGCAGCCGCCCTGCGCTGCCCGGCCGGGCACAGCTTCGACCTCGCCCGGCAGGGCTACGTCGACCTCACGGCCGGCCGGGTGACCCACGCCGGGGACACCGCCGAGATGCTCTCGGCACGCCAGGCGCTCCTCGAAGCAGGTCATTTTCGGGTACTGAGTGAAGCGCTCGAAACAGCGGCCGGTGACCGACCCCCGGGGTTGATCGTGGACGTCGGCGCGGGCACCGGCCACCACCTGGCGGCCCTCCTGGAGGCCCGCCCGCACGACGTCGGGCTGGCCGTCGACGTGTCCAAGCCGGCGCTGCGCCGCGCCGCCCGCGCGCACCCGCGCCTCGGGGCGGTGCGCGCCGACGCCTGGCGCGGCCTGCCGGTCGCCGACGGGGCCGCCGGGACCGTGCTGAACGTGTTCGCGCCGCGTTCCGGAGCGGAGTTCCGCCGGATCCTGCGGCCGGACGGCGTCCTGGTCGTGGTCACGCCGGCCCCGGAGCACCTGCGCGAACTGGTGGCGGCGGCCGATCTGGTACGCGTCGATCCGGCCAAGGCCGAGCGCCTATCGGCCGCGCTGACCCCCTGGTTCGACCTGGCCGGGACGCACCGGTACGCCTGGCCGCTACACCTCACCGCCGACGAGGCGCGGGCGGTCGTCGCGATGGGGCCGAGCGCGTGGCACGACGGCCCGGCCCGGGTGCCGGCTGAGCCGCTGACCGTCACCGCCGCGATCGAGGTCACCCGGTGGCGATTGATCGGCACAACTTCCGGGAAGTAGTGGCCTCACGGGGTCGCCATGGCCACAACTTGCGGGAAGTTGTGCCGATCAAGGCCGGAGTTTGTGGCGGTCCGGTGATAACCGGGTCGATCGTGTCGGTCCCGCCGGCTACCCTGACGCGATCTCAGGGGGTTCTTAGGGGCATTAACTGATAGTGCGGTGGTAGCGGTCTGCACCACGCTGGGCTTGATCGGCCGGGAAGCTCAGCGACACGGGGAGGTGGTCGCGTGGCCGAGGGTGCGATGGCCCGGTTGGGCCGATGGTGTTTCCGCCGGCGCTGGTGGGTGCTGGCGATCTGGCTGGTGGTGTCGGTCGCGGGTGGGCTGGCGTCCGGCCCGGTGGCGGGCGGGTTGGCCGACGACAACCGGCCGACCCATATCGAGTCGGTCAAGGCGAACGAGGTGCTCACCACCGGCTCGGACACGTCCGGCACGGTGAGCGCCCTGATCGACCGGGTCGACGATCTTCAAGCGCCGGCGGTCCGGGACGCGGTGGCGGCCGCGGCGGCCGACCTGACCCGGATTCCCGACGTGCGCGGGGTCGCCGATCCCGCGCTCTCCCCGGACGGCGACGCCATGCTGCTCACCGCGACGCTGGCCAAGGTCGACCGCGCGCACCGCAACGTCGCGGTCGACGCCGCGACCACACGCCTGCACCGGCTCGCCGACGACCTGCACGCCGCGGGTCAGGGCCAGGCCCGGGTACGCGTCGGTGGCGGCCCGGCGCTCAGCCGCCAGGCCAACCAGACCGCGCACATCGACCAGAACCGGGCCGAGCTGTTCTCGCTGCCGATCACCCTGGTCGTCCTCGTCATCGTGTTCGGCGGGCTGGTGGCGGCCGGCCTGCCGGTGCTGGCCGCGATCGTGTCGGTCGCCTCGACCTTCGTGGTACTGCTGGGCTTCTCGAAACTCACCGATCTCGACTCCAACGTGCTGACCGTGGTCACGCTGCTCGGCCTCGGCCTGTCCATCGACTACGGGCTGCTGCTGGTCGCGCGGTACCGGGAGGAGCTGGCGGCCGGGTTCGAGCCGGAGGCGGCGGTGAGCCGGGCCTGGGCCACGGTCGGCCGCACCATCCTGTTCAGCGCGCTGACCGTGGCGGGCGCGCTGACCGGGCTGCTCGCGTTCGACGTGCCGGGGCTGGCTGCGCTCGGCGCCGGTGGCGTGTCGATCGCGGTCGTCGCGCTCCTGGCGGCGTTGACGCTCACGGCGGCGTTGCTCGGCCTGGGCCGGCACCGGATCCGCCCGTCCGCGCGGGCGATGCGGCGCCGTGCGCATTACGGCGACGCCGCGGAGATCGGGCCGTTCGCGCGGCTGTCCCGGCTGGTGCAGCGGGCACCGCTGGCGGTCGCCCTGGTCACCGCCGGCCTGCTGCTCGCGGCCGGCCTCCCGTTGCTGACCGGCACGGTGAAGCTGCCCGGCCTGGCCGGGGTGCCGCGCAGTGTCGAGGCGGCGCAGGTCGCCGACGAGCTGGCCGGCCGGTTCGGCCAGTCGCAGAGCCCGGCGGTCACCGTGGTCGCGCGTGCCGATGCGGCGACGCTGGACCACTGGGCGGCCCGTTGGGCCACCGATCCGGAGGTCTCATCGGTGCGCCCCGCCGAAGCCGTCGGCCCAGGCCTCGCGAAGATCGACCTCCTCGTCCACGGCGACTCGCAGAGCGTCGCCGCCCGGGAACTCGTCGGACGGGTACGCGCGGACCGCCCACGCGGCGTCGATTCCTGGGTCACCGGCGACGCCGCTGTACTGGTCGACCTGCTGCGGCTGATCCGCCAGGGCCTGCCCTGGGCGATCGGGATCACCCTGCTCGCGATGGTGACCCTGCTGTTCGCCTTCACCGGCTCGGTGGTCGTGCCGGTGAAGGCGATCCTGGCCAACGTGGTGTCGCTGGGGGCGACGTTCGGGGTGCTGTACGCGGTGTTCGAGCACGGCGTACTGGCCGGGCCGCTCGACACGCTCACGGTCGGCGGGTTGGACCCGTTCGTCATCGTGATCGTCTTCGCGTTCGCCTTCGGGTTGTCCATGGACTACGAGGTGTTCCTGCTCGGCCGGGTCAAGGAGTACGTGGAGCGCGGCTGGGACACCGACACCGCGGTACGCCGGGGGTTGCAGCACACCGGGCGGATCATCACGTCGGCCGCGCTGCTCATGGTGATCGTGTTCGCCTGCTTCGCGGACGCCCGGATGGGCGCGATCGAGCAGGTCGGCCTCGGGCTCGCGGTGGCCGTCCTGATCGACGCGACGATCGTGCGCTGCCTGCTCGTACCGGCGACGATGACGCTCCTCGGCAGGTGGAACTGGTGGGCGCCCGGCCCGCTCAAGCGCCTGCACGAGCGGATCGGCCTGCGGGAGACAGTGCTGCCCGACGCCACCCCGGTCCGCCGCTACCACCGCCGGGAGCTGGAACTCACCCACTGAGCGGCGCCGCCGTCTCCTCGCCGGCGCCGCTCAGATGGACAGGTCGATCTCTTCCCAGCCGGGTGGCGTCTCGTGGTGGGGGCCGATGAAGACGACCGCCCACTCCAGCGCCCAGCGCCGCTGGCCGATCGCATTGGAGTCGAGCACGCCCGGCAACTGGATGCTGGCCCGCTCCGCCTCCAGGTACGCCCAGTCCAGGCAGTAGTACAGGTCCAGCAGGGCCGCCACCTCGCGTGGCTCGCGCGGCGCGGTGAGGGTACGCGAGCGCCAGGCCTCGTACGGCTCGCCGCGCGGCAGGTCGGGCAGCCGCTCGATCAGGCCCTGCGGCGACGGGCGCAACGGGTCGAGGTCGAGCGCGATGCCGAGCACCCAGGCGAGCGCGAACACCGCCTCCAGGTGCAGCGCGAACACCATCTGGTCACCCTCGCCGAGCGCCACGAACTGCCACTCCGGCGGGGTCAGCCGGTCGATCAGGTGCGCGTCGAGCAGCCACTCCATCGCCAGTTCCGGCGGCATGCCGAAGCAGCGGCCCAGCACGACGTCGAGTACCGCGATCCGGGCCTCGATGTCGGCCAGCGGGCGCAGCTCGACCCGGTCGCCCAGATCCCAGACCAGCGGGAAGTTCGCCGGCGGTATCGGCAGGCCGATGCGGTTCAGTTCGTCCAGGCTCGCCTGGCGGATCCCGTGCGGATCCGGCGCGGGAATGTTCACACCACAGCCCCGATGCGCTCAAGTTCGATGATCAGCACAACTTCCCGGAAACTGCTGCCATAGAGCCCTGCGAAGGCCACTAATTCCGGGAAGTTGTGCCGATCATGGCACGTCGATGAGTGACTCTATCGATCGGGTTGGTTACTCATCGCGGTGGGCCAGGTCGGGGGCGAACGCCGGCCGGCACACGGCCACGTACTCCGCGCCCTCGTCGGCCGGCGTGGCGTACCGGATCCGCTCCCCGGCCCGGGTCACAACGGCCTGACCAGCGCGTACCTCGATCGGCCCGGCCGGCGTCTCCACCGTGATCCGCCCGCGCAGCACCAGCGTGTACTCGTCGAACTCCGGCGTCTGGAACGGCTCTGTCCAGCCGGCCGGGGCGATCATGTGCGCGATCGACAGGGCCGCATCGCCGCTGTTCACCCGCCCGATGTACTCGTCGATGACCTTGCCGCCGGGTACCGGCACCCGGGTCGCCTTCTCGACCAGTTCCGCCACTACGCGATCCTTTCCAGTACCAGCGAACGGGGTTTCGGCGCGGCGTCCGCGAGCACGATCGCGCCGTCGGCCGCCGCGAGCGCCGATGGGATCCGGCCCGCGTCATCGGTACGGGCTTCGAACAGCGTTTCGCCCCGGCGTACCGGGTCACCGGGCTTCTTGTGCAGCACCACGCCGGCAGCGGCGCTCACCGGGTCCTCCTTGCGGGCCCGGCCGGCTCCGAGCCGCCAGGCCGCCACCCCGATCGCGTAAGCGTCCACACTGGCGACGTATCCGTCCCGGTCAGCCGTCACCGTCTCGGTCTCCCTGGCCACCGGCAGGGCCGCGTCCGGGTCGCCGCCCTGCGCCCGGACCAGGGCGCGCCAGGAGTCCATCGCCTTCCCGTTCTTCAGTACGGCCGCCGGGTCGGCGTCGGGAAGCCCGGCGGCGGCCAGCATCTCCCTTGCCAGCGCCAGGGTCAGGTCCACCACGTCGGCCGGCCCACCACCGGCGAGTACGTCGACCGACTCGGCGACCTCGATCGCGTTGCCCACCGTGTACCCGATGGGGGTTGTCATGTCGGTGAGCAGGGCGACCGTGGTCACGCCGTGCGCGCCGCCCAGCTCGACCATGGTCCGGGCCAGCTCGCGGGCCTCGTCGGCGGTCTTCATGAACGCGCCGCTGCCCACCTTCACGTCGAGGACCAGCGCGGACGTACCCTCGGCGATCTTCTTGCTCATGATCGAGCTGGCGATGAGCGGGATGGCCTCGACGGTGCCGGTGACGTCGCGCAGTGCGTACAGCTTCCGGTCGGCCGGGGCGAGCCCCTCGCCGGCGGCGCAGATCGCGGCGCCGACGGTCTGGAGCTGGTGGAGGAACTCCGCGTTGGACAGCGTGGTCCGCAAGCCGGGGATCGACTCCAGCTTGTCGAGCGTGCCACCGGTGTGGCCGAGCCCGCGCCCGGACAGTTGCGGCACGGCCGCCCCGCACGCGGCGACCAGCGGGGTCAGCGGCAGCGTGATCTTGTCGCCGACGCCGCCGGTCGAGTGCTTGTCGACGGTCGGCCGGTCGACGCCGGACAGGTCGAGGCGCTCGCCGCTCGCGATCATGGCGGCGGTCCAGCGGGCGATCTCGCCCGACGACATGCCACGCAGCAGGATCGCCATCGCGAGCGCGGCCATCTGCTCGTCGGCGACCACACCCCGGGTGTACGCGTCGACCACCCAGTCGATCTGCGCGTCGTCAAGCACACCCCCGTCCCGCTTGGCCCGGATCACATCGACAGCCGCAAAGGGTTCACCCACCGTCGACCCTCCTCCTTGATCGGCACAACTTCCTTGATCGGCACAACTTCCGGGAAGTTGTGCCCTCAGCGGGGCCGGGAGGCAACAACTTCCCGGAAGTTGTGCCGATCACTACGGCCCTGTGGCCGGCGATCACTACGGCCCTGTGGCCGGCGATCATTACGGGCGCCATTCGCGGGCCACCTCGGCCGGCGGGTCACCGACGCCCGCCCAGCTCATCGTGCCGTCCGCCTCGACGACGACCACCCGGGAGGTGCGCGCCCGGCCCCACGCCACCGCCGACGCCGCGTCCGGCCAGGTCGGGGCCTCCTGGAGGATGCCGGACGCCTCGTCCGCGTGCGCGGCGCGCTCCCAGTACCCGGTCCAGACCGGCTGGCCACCCGCCACGTCGCGGTGCACGAAGACAGCGCCGTGCCCGAGGTACTCCAGCAGCCGGCTCGGGACCGCGTCCGCCGCCGGCTTGTCCGATTTGTCCACGACCCGGTCCAGGTCCTCCACGCCGAACGCGAACGGCAGCAACTCCGCCACGGACACCGATCCGGTGGACGTCTCCACCCGGCAGTCCGGCCCACCGTGCTCCCACAGCAACTGCCGGCAGCGGCCGCACGGCATCAGCGGGGCGCCACCGGCGTCCACACAGGACACGGCGACCAGCCGGCCGCCGCCGCTCGCGTGCAGCGCCGAGACCAGGCCGCACTCGGCGCACAGGCCCAGCCCGTACGACGCGTTCTCGACGTTGCAACCGACGATCATCCGGCCGTCGTCGACCAGCCCGGCGGCGCCGACCGGAAACCGCGAGTACGGCGCATACGCCCGATGCGTCGCCTCCACGGCCGCCGCCCGCAGCGCGATCCAGTCCACGTCCATAGCGCTCCCTCACCCCTCGTCGATCTAGGAAGATTGGTGGCCGGGTCGCCCCTTTTTGTCCCACCATTCGTCCTAGATCGACGAGCTTAGCCCGACGCCCGAGCGCTAGCCGCCACGGCGGTACGGCTGGCCGTCGGCCGCTGGTGGACGCAAGCGCTGCGAGGCCAGCGCCAACACGACCAGCGTGGTCAGGTGCGGGGCGAACTGGACGAACTCGACCGGGACGGTGTCGCTGGCCGCGTACCAGACGCCGGTCAGCACGGCGAGCACCGCGGCGATCCCGCCGATCGTGTACCGCCGCCGCGCGAGCTGCAACCCGCCCACCAGGAGCAGTATCAACGCGACAAACAGCAGCAGCGCGTGGATCGACCGGCCGCCGCCGCGCAGTTGCAGCGCGTCGGTGTACCCGAACAGCATCGCGCCCGCACCCAACCCGGCCGGCCGCCAGTTACCGAAGATCATCGCGGCCAGACCGATGAAGCCGCGACCGCCGGTCTGCCCCTGCCGGTAGATGCTCGACGCGACCATGGACAGGAACGCGCCACCGAGCCCGGCGAGCGCCCCGGACATCACGACGCCGTAGTACTTGTACAGGTACACGTTGACGCCGAGCGACTCGGCGGCGTGCGGGTTCTCACCGCACGACCGCAGCCGCAGCCCGAAGGCGGTACGCCAGAGTACCCAGAAGGTCAGCGGGATCAGCGCGATCGCGATCACGGTCAGCGCGGATACGTCGGTGAGCGCGCCGCGCAGGATCCCGGACAGGTCACTGATCAGGAACCAGTGCTTGCTTTCCAGCCCGGAGAGGCTGCTCACCCCCGGCACGCTCCACCGGGGCAACTCGGGTACCGGTGGGGACTGGGTGACGCCGCCGCCGGGCAGGCCCACGAACGCCAGCGACGAGAGGTACCGCGCCGCGCCGGTGGCCAGGATCGTGATCGCCACGCCGGACACGATGTGGTCGACGCCGAACGTGACGGTCGCGAGCGCGTGCAGGAGCCCGCCGAGCCCGCCACCGACGATCGCGGCGAGCACACCCACCCACGGTCCCCAGTGGTACCCGGCCCAGGCTCCGAACCAGGTACCGAGGATCAACTGGCCCTCCAGGCCGATGTTGACCACGCCGGCCCGCTCCGACCACAGGCCACCGAGACCGGCCAGGCCGATCGGAACCGCGGCCTGCAACGCCGCGCGTACCGCGCCGCTCGACGTCAGGTCCTGCGCGCCGGTGTACGCCCGGACCGCCGCCAGTACCACAATCGCGCCGGCGACCACGAGCAGCAGGATCGGCCAGCTGAATCGCCGCCCTCGGGGCGGCGGGGCAGCCGGGGCGGCCGGCGCCGAGCTGAGTACCGTGTCAGCGGTCATCGGCCAGCCTCCCTGTCCTGGTCGTCACCGGTTCCCGGGGCGGCGGCCACGGTGGCCACCGGCACCGGCTGCGGCGCGGCCTCGCCCGTCGCCACGCCGACCCGCCGTTGCTGCACCCGCCGGCTCAGCCTGGCGGCCAGCTCGTACGCGACGACCACCGCGAGCACCGTGGTGCCCTGCATGATCGTGACGGCCTCACTGGGAATCTCATTGAGCTGGAGGATCTGCGCGGACTGGTCGAGGAAGGCCCACAGCAGCGAGCCGAGCGCGATACCGACCGGATGGTTGCGGCCGAGCAGGGCGATCGCGATGCCGGTGAAGCCCAGGCCGCCGAAATCGGTCGTGTACGCGTGGTACTGGCCCAGCAGGTCCGGCATGCCGACCAGGCCGGCGACCGCGCCGGACGCCAGCATGGTGTAGACCACCATCCGCTTGGCGTCGATACCGCTGGCTACCGCCGCGAACGGATTGAGGCCGCTGGCCCGCAGGTCGTAGCCGAACCGGGTGCGGCCGAGGACGAACCAGTACACCACCCCGAGCAGCGCCGAGATCACGATGAACCCGTACACGTCCTGGTCGCTGCCCGCGATCAGCGGGATGCCCGGCATCCAGGAGTCCTTGTTCAGCAGGTGGGTGGAGACGCTGTTGCTGCCTTTGGGCTGCACCGCCAGGCGGTCGGTGGTGAGCAGGTACGCGACGAACCCGCCGGCGATCGCGTTGAGCATGATCGTGGAGATGACCTCGCTGACGCCACGGGTGACCTTCAGCAGACCGGCGATCGCCGCCCAGGCCGCACCGACCACCATGGCGGTCACGATGATGATCAGAATCCGGACTACACCGGGCAGCCAGCTCAGGAACGACGCCGCGCCGAGGGCACCGGCAAGGAGTCCGGCCAACCGGTACTGGCCGTCCACGCCGATGTTGAACAGGCCCATCCGGAAGCCGATCGCGACCGCGACCGCCGCGATGTAGTACGGCGTGGCCTTGTTGAGGATGTCGACCATCGAGTCCGGCTGGAACCCGAAGTCGATCATCGCACTCAATGCCGTGCTCGGGCTCTTGCCACTGATCACCAGCGCGATCGAGGTGACGAGGGCGGCAAACGCCAAGGCGGCGATCGGCGCGACGATCTGCGGGACGATCCGCCACCAGTCGAGCCGCCCGATCTTCATCGCAGCACCTCCAGGATCGGCGCGCTGCCGGCGCGCGTAGTCGGCACAACTTCCCGGAAGTTGTGGCGTCCGGACCCCTGCGAGGCCACAACTTCCGGGAAGTTGTGGCGATCAAGGCAGCCGGGGCGAGCTGGCGCGCGCCGGCCCGCGCTCATGTTGCCGCCTCGGCACCGGTCATGGCCAGGCCCAGTTGCTCCGGCGTCACGTTCGCCGGGTCGGCGTCGCGGACGAACCGGCCTCGGAAGATCACCTTCAGCGAGTCCGACAGCCCGATCAGCTCGTCCAGGTCGGCGGAGATCAGCAGTACGCCCAGGCCGTCGTGCCGGGCGCGCTTGATGTGTTCCCAGATCGCCGCCTGCGCCCCGACGTCCACGCCGCGGGTAGGGTGCGCCGCGATCAGTACCTTCGGGGCGTGGCTCATCTCCCGCCCGACGATGAGCTTCTGCTGGTTGCCGCCGGACAGCGCGCCCGCGGTGACGTCGATGCCCGGGGTACGCACGTCGTAATCGGCGACGATCCGCCCGGTGTCCTTACGCGCGCCGGCGATGTCGAGCAGCCAGCCCTTCGCGTTCGGCTCCTCGGTCTGGTGACCGAGCATCCGGTTCTCCCACAGCGTGGCGTCGAGCAGGAGGCCCTGGCGTTGCCGGTCTTCGGGGATGTACCCGATGCCGTCCTCGCGCCGGGCCCGGGTGGTCCACCCGCTGATGTCGGTGCCGGCGAGCTCGACGGTGCCGGCGGCCGGCCGCATCCCGATGATCGCCTCGACCAGCTCGGCCTGGCCGTTGCCCTCCACGCCCGCGATCCCGACCACCTCGCCGCGGTGGATGGTGAACGTGACGTCCTCGACCAGCGGGCGGCCGTCGGCCGTGGTGACGTTCAGGTCGCGTACCGCGAGAACGGGAACGTCGGTGACGGTCGACTCGCGCGCCTCCGGGCTGGGCAGTTCGCTGCCGACCATGAGCGTGGCCAGCTGGCGGGCGGTGACGTCGGCGGGCGCGACCGAGGCGACCGTGGTGCCCCGGCGGATCACGGTGATCGCGTCCGCCACCGAGAGCACCTCGTGCAGCTTGTGCGAGATGAAAATGATCGTGAGGCCCTCGTGGGTGAGCTGCCGGAGATTGCCGAACAGCTCATCGACCTCCTGCGGCACGAGGACCGCGGTCGGCTCGTCCAGGATCAGGATGCGCGCGCCGCGGTAGAGCACCTTGAGGATCTCGACCCGCTGCCGGTCGCCGACGCCGAGGTCCTCCATCAGCTCGTCCGGGTCGACGCCCAGACCGTACTGTCGGGAGATCTCCTTGATCTTGTCGGACGCCCCTGAACCGATGCCGTGCAGCTTCTCCGCGCCGAGGACGATGTTCTCTCGTACGGTCAGGTTGTCGGCGAGCATGAAGTGCTGGTGCACCATGCCGATGCCGGCCGCGATCGCCTGTTGCGGCGAGTGGAAGTTGTGCCGCTCACCGTCGACGAAGATCTCCCCCTCGTCGGGGCGCTGCATCCCGTACAGGATCTTCATCAGGGTCGACTTGCCGGCGCCGTTCTCCCCGACGATCGCGTGGATCGTGCCTTTGCGCACCGACAGGACGATGTCGTGGTTGGCGACCACGCCGGGGAAGCGTTTCGTGATGCCGCGCAACTCGACGGCCGGCGACTCGGTGGCCACGCGACCTCCCTCACTATTGAGGATCAGGGAGAGCCCGCGCCGCCCGCGAACTCTCCCTGATCTCGAATGGCCGGCTCAGCCCGCGGCGGGCTTGGTCGGTACGGTGATCTTGCCGTCGATGATCTGCTGCTTGTAGTCCTCGAGCTTGGGTTTGATGTCGTCGACCTTGCCGCCGGAGGTGGAGTAGCCCACGCCGTCGGCCTTCAGGTCGAACACCGTCTGGCCGGCCTTGAACGTGCCCGCGCCCATGTCCTTGACGAACGAGTACACCGCCGTGTCGACCCGCTTGAGCATCGACGTGATGATGACGTCCTTCAGGTCCGGCGTCACGGTGTTGTACTGGTCGGAGTCGACGCCGATGGCCAGCTTGCCCTTGCCCTTGGCGGCCTTGAAGACACCGACACCCGAGCCGCCGGCGGCCTGGTACACGATGTCGGCGCCGCCGTCGTACATGCCCTCGGCCGCCGTCTGGCCCTTCGCCGGGTCGTTGAAGCCCGAGCACTTGTCGGCGACGGTCGAGATGTAGTTGACATCGATCTTGATATCGGGCTTGACCGCGCGGGCGCCCGCCTCGTACCCGGCCTGGAACTTCTTGATCAGGTCAACGAGGCAGCCGCCGACGAAGCCGACGTGGTTCGTCGTGGTCTTCAGCGCGGCCGCGGCACCGACCAGGAAGGAGCCCTGCTCCTCGGCGAACGTCAGGTTGGCGACGTTCGGGGCGCTGGTGCTCGCGTCGTCGATGATGGCGAACTTCGTGTTCGGGCAGTCCTTGGCGGCCCGGGTCAATGGCCCGGTCGTCGGGTCAACACCCGCGTACACGAAGCCGACGGCGATCACCGGGTTGTACCCGGCGTCGCAGAGCAGCTTGAGTCGGGCGTACTTGTCGTTCTCGGTCTCGTTGGTGTTCGCCTCCAGCTCCTTGGTCTGGATGTCGAACTCATTCTTGGCCTTCTCGAGGCCGGCGGCTGCGGCGTCGTTGAACGACTTGTCACCCCGGCCACCGATGTCGTACGCCATGCCGACCTTGACGGTCTTCTTGGACCCGGTGCTGCCGGAGTCGCTGTTGTTGCTCTTCCCACCACAGGCGGCCGTGCCGAGCGCGACGATGACCACGCCGACGGTCGCGAGCAGCTTCATCCCACGCGCTTGGCGCAAGACGATCTCCTTCCCGCTTGCCACCGCCCCATCGCGGTGTCCCGACGGACCGGAGCGTACGCCGAAACATGCGCTGAGCCCGGCTGACGTTATCGGCCTGTGACGTGGGGTGTCGGGCATCCTGTCCCAACCGTCATACCGGGCCGTCCGAACGGCTCTCCCGGCCCGGCGCGGCGCGGCCCACCGGCAGGCGCGGCCGGGACGCGGCCCAGGCCCGGACGCGGCCCAGGCCCGGACGCGGCCCAGGCCCGGACGCGGCCCAGGCCCGGACGCGGCCCAGGCCCGGACGCGGCCCAGGCCCGGACGCGGCCCAGGCCCGGACGCAGGCCGGCACAACTTCCGGGAAGTTGTCGCCTCAGCGGGGTCCGGAGACCACTACTTCCGGGAAGTTGTGCCGATCAAGGGGCGATCAAGGGGCGATCAAGGGGCCGATCGAGCGTCAGCGCCAGAAGACTGCGACCGCCGCATTGACCAGGGTCAGGCCGACGATGGCCAGGAAGTGCCCCCGGTTGACCTCGGTCCGCTTGCGGGAGAAGAACACCATCACCCAGATCATTATCCCGATCAGGGCTTTGACCAGCAGTTTCACCGGGCTGGGCTCGTGGCCGTCACGGAGCGGCGCGGACAGCGCGAGACCGGTGACCACCTGGATCGACGCCCCCCACAGCATTGGCGCGTTGATCCGGATCTTGCCCGACGCGTACTGGGCGACCGAGCCGCCGAGCAGCATCGCGAAGCCGATCAGGTGCGCGTACAGCAGCACCAGCCGGAGAGCCTCCATGCCCGTCCCTTCACCTGTTGCGGGCCACGCGCAGGCCGCGCAGCCCGAGCACGCCGACCGTGGTACCGACCGCCAGCGACACCAGGATCAGCACGGCGTGTACCCACAGGAACGAGGTCGGGGTGTCGCCGTGCCAGGCGCGCGGATCGTCCCAGATGGCCAGCGCGAAGCGGGGCCAGATGAGCCAGCTCCACAGCGCCACCAGGATCAGGAAAACGGACCACCGGCGGGACAGCACCACGGCCGCGAGTATGCCGCATGCCGTGGGGCTGCCCGCACCGGCGTCCGGCTCAGGCGATCATTGTCACGCGATCACTGTCACGCGCTCACCGTCACGCGCTCACCGTCACGCGCTCACCGTCACGCGCTCACCGTCACGCGCTCACTACCGTGCCGAGCCGCCGTGCCGCGTCCCGGGCGGCGTCGGTTTCGGGTACCGAAGCCTTGGCCCGGTCCCGGTAGTGCCCGACGGCGGTGAGCAGGACGCCGCCGAAGGCCCAGCCGGCGAGCACCCACAGCGGGCGGGGCGCCCCGGCGCCGTCGAAGAAGGCGGCCGACCGCAGCAGGCTCGCGCCGGCTCCCGGCGGCAGGAACTGTCCTACCGTCCCCCACGGCTTGGGCAGCAGCTCGGGCGCGGCGGCCAGCCCGGAGATCGGGTTGCCGAAGAAGAACACCGTCAGGGCACCCAGCCCGAGGCCGGGGGCGCCGAAGAGCGCGCCGAGACCCGAGACGGTCCCGCTGATGGCAAGCGCGAGCAGGGCGATCGTGCCGGCGGCGGCGAGGTACGAGCCGGTCAGAATGCCGAGGCCATGCATGATTCCGGCCGCGACCACGCCGGCGAGCGCCGCGAAGGTGAGCAGCCCGACCAGGCGTACCGCGTGGGAGCGGACCACGTACAGCAGGGCCACCCCGGCGGCGAGGCTGGTGAGCAGCAGCGGCAGGAACGCCGAGCTGAAGGCGGCGCCGCGCGGGTCGGCGGCCGGCGACGACACGACGTCGACCACGGGCACCGGCCGGCCGCCGCCGAGTTGCTGGACGGCCTGGGTGAGCAGGGTGGACACGGTCGGGCTGGCGGCCGACGCGACGTGGAGGCTCATGCCGGCCGGGTCCACGACGAACGCGGCGTACGCGTCGCGGTCGCGCAGCGCCTCGTCGGCGGAGGCGGCGTCGGCGACGGTACTGATGTCGAACGCGCCGGGCCGCTCGGCGCGCAGCCGGTCGGCGACGGCGGCCGCGGCGGGCGGCGGACCGGCCACCACGACGGGGAGGTCACGGGGAGCGGTGTTCTTGGCAGGCCAGGCGAACCACATCACCAGCAGCGCCTGGAGCAGCACGACGCCGGTGGCGAGGAGGCCGACCTGGACGAGGGCTGGCGGCTTGCGGGCCATCTCCATCTCCTAAAACGAACGGTCATTCTCTTAGACATCCTCATCGTCCGCCGATCGCGGCCCGCTTGTCAAGAACGAACGTTCGTTTTAACTTGGGTCACATGCCTCGCGTCTCCGCAGCCCACCTCGCCGCCCGCCGCCAGCAGATCCTCGACGCGGCCCGGACCTGCTTCCTGCGCAACGGGTTCCACGCGACCTCGATGCAGGACGTCATCGTCGAGGCCGGGCTGTCGGTCGGCGCCGTCTACCGGTACTTCAAGAGCAAGAACGACATCGTCGAGGCGATCGCCGAGCAGTACGCGGGCCAGGTCAGCGATCTGCTGGCCACGCTGGTCGCCGATCCGGACCGCTCGCTGGCCGACGTCATGCAGGGTGCCGTCGGGGTCATCGACGCCAACATCGGCCCGGACGGCCCGATGCGCCTCGCGGTGCAGGTGTGGGCGGAGGCGCTGCGCGACGATCGGGTCGGACAGATCGCCGAGCACGTCTACAGCCGGCTGCGTGGCAACTTCGTGACGGTCGCCCGGCGGGCCGTGGAGACCGGGGAGCTGCCGGCCGACACCGATCCGGAGGCCACCGGGGCAGCACTGTTCTCCCTGGTAATCGGCTATGGGCTACAGAAAATGCTCACGGGAAGGCCGGACCGCGACACGTACGTGAAGGGCCTGCGGACCCTCCTCGGCAGCAAAGACTTGACCCTCCAGTGACGGGAGACTCCACGATCGACCTCATGCACATCGGCGAGCTGGCCCGGCGTACCGGGCTGACGGTGAAGACCGTGCGTTACTACTCCGATCTCGGGCTGGTCCCCGAGGCCGAGCGCACGCTGTCCAACTACCGCCGCTACGACGCCACCGCGCTGGTCCGGCTGGAGTTCGTGCGTACCCTGCGCGAGCTCGGCCTGGACCTGGCCACGATCCGGCAGGTGCTGGAGCGCCACACCGACCTGCCGGCCGTCGCCGCGGCACACGCCGACGCGCTGGGTGCGCAGATCCGGCTGCTGCGGGTGCAGCGGGCCGCCCTGCGTGCCCTGGCTCGCCGCCAACCCACACCCAAGGAGGTCGAACGCATGAACCGCATCGCCCAAGCCACCGCCGACGAGCGCCGCCGCCTGATCGAGGAGTTCCTGGACAGCATCTTCGACGGCGTCGAGGTGGATCCGGCGCTGGAGCCGCAGATGCGCCAGTTCCACGAACGAATGCGCAGCGTCACCCCGGAGCTGCCGGACGATCCCACCGACGCCCAGGTCGACGCCTGGATCGAGCTGGCCGAGCTGGTCCGCGACCAGGGCTTCCGGGACCGCCTGCGGGAGATGGGCCGGCGCAGCTTCGGCGGGGGCGCGGCGAGCCAGCCGACCGACGGGCAGCGCCTCGCCGAACTGGTCAACGAGAAAGCCGGAGCCGCCGTGGAAGCCGGGATCGACCCGGCGTCCGAGGCCGCGACGCCCGTCGTGGACGAGCTGGCCGGCGCGTTCGCCAGGTCCGGGGGTCAGGAGGACACCATCGGGTACCGGCGGGAGCTGGTCGACCAGCTGGAACTGGCCAACGAGCCGCGGGCCGAGCGGTACTGGCAGCTGATGGCCACGATCAACGGCTGGCCGCCCATCCCGAGCACCAGCCACCTGTGGGCCTGGTTCACGAAGGCCCTGCGCGCCCGCGCCTAGTGTCCTGATCGGCACCTGATCGGCACAACTTCCGGGAAGTTGTGGCCTCAGCGGGGTTCTGAGACCACAACTTCCCGGCAAGTTGTGCCGATCACGCAGCACGCCGCGTGCGGGCCGGCTATGGCGCGGCGAGGCGGGCGGCGATTCTCGCGATTCCGGCGCGTATCTCGTCCGGGCTGGGCGGCGGGCTCGGCTCCGGGAACGTGTCGCCGTCCGGGAACGAGTCGCCCATCGGCGGGTACCCCTCCTCGGGGTAGTCCGGCTCCACCGCGTCGCCGGCAGCCGCGAGCCGGGCGGCGGCGATGTCGCCCCGGATCTGGTCGACCGACACGTACGGCTGCACCGGCTCGACGACCGCCATCAGCTCCTCGTCGGCCGCGATGGACTCGGCCAGCGCCATCGCGTGCGAGTGCTCGTACGGCCCGCAGACCACCGGCTCCCACTCCTCGTCATCGTTCAGCGGACCGAATCTGATGATCCACGGATTGGCCAGAAGCGGCGAGTCAACCGGGACCTCCAGCGTCACGAGTGCACCCACGCCGCACATCATGTCGTGTCGAGCGCCGCGCGTCCGGCCCTTGTCAACAAATCCCACTCGTGGCCGGTCAAGCCGGCGGGGTACGCCCACTGACCGGGATCGGCGCACCGGCGTCGATCCCGACCCGACCGACCGGGCCGGCATCCGGGTCACCGCCGGAATCGGGGACATCGGGGCCGGTCTCCGCCTCGGCGGGTGGCGGACCGGCCGCGAGGTCACGGACCTTTCCGCGCCGGCTGGTCGCCGCGATCGCGGCGGCGAACAGCACGATCTGGCTGAACAGGTACATGAAGACCAGCAGCCCGATCGCGCTCGCGAACACCTGGTAGGCCGGATTGTGCTGGGTACGGCTGATGTACAACCGGCCGAGCGTCTTCAGCCCGAGCAGCCCGGCCGCGATGATCAGCGCCGACGGGACCAGGCGACGCAGCGGCATCCGGATGCGTGCCACGCCGGTCAGCAGCCCGGCGGCGAGGATCAGGTCCACGCCGAAGGCCAGGAAGGTGGCCGACTGGTTCAGCGCGACCCGCACGGCGGACTGCTTCGGCTCACCCGCCAACTGCAAGAGCAGATCCTGTACACCCGAAGCGATCGACACCGAGACGGTGAGCAGGATCCCGAGCCCGATGAGTACCGCGACGTCGACCAGCCAGCGGATGATCGGGTTGCCGGGCTGCTGGTCGAGGCCCCAGATCGCCCGTTGCGAGGAGCGCAGCGTCTCCACCCAGGCGACGCCGGCCAGCGCCAGACCGACCACCGCGATCTGGCCGATGCTCTTGGTCGTTCCGATCAGGTTGGCGACCTTCACCTGCGGCAGGTTCTGCTCCAGGTAGTGCTGGATCGCGCCGACCACCAGCTTGTTGTCCTGCACGATGTAGCCGACGATGCCGAGCAGCAGCACGGCCAGCGCGAACACCGCGAAGAAGCCGTAGTACGCATTGGCCGCGGCGAGCCGCACGCCGTGCACCTCGTCGTAGCGCTCGTACGCGCGGACCAGGTGGTCGAACGTCTTCGACCGGCGCCGGGCAGCCACGAAACGACGGGCGAGGCCGTCCACCATGCCGTTCATCAAGCGCTCGACGTACCGCCGCACGCCAGCCTCCGCGCTGTCCGCCGTCCCGACTCGATCGTCCGGGATCTACCCTCCATTGTCGGCGAAATCGCGGGAACCGCTCGGTACGGCGCCGTCCATCGAGCTGTCGCCGCCCAGCAGGTAGTCGCGGTGCGGCCGCCACCGCCCGTCCGCCCCGTGTTCGAACAGGGTGAACCCGTCGACCGCGAACCGGGCCTCGAACCGGGCCAGATCGTGGAAAGCCGCGTCGAGCTGGTCCGCCGGCACGTCCTGGGCCACCGTCACGTGCGGGTGGTACGGGAACTTGGCGGCGCGCTCGATCCCGTCCAGCTCGTGGATGGCCGCGTTGAGTTGCTCGCACTCGCTGATCCCGGCGGCCACCGTCACGAACACCACCTCGGTGACCGGCCGGAATGTGCCCGTGCCGCGCAGGTGCAGGGTGAACGGCGGGTACCCGGCGGCGATCTCGTCGAGCCGCCGCTCGATCGCCTCCAGGTCAGCGGCGTTGATCTCGGTCGGCCCGAGCAGCGTGACATGCGCCGGAACGAACGCCGCCTGGGGATCGCCGGCCTCGGACCGGCGCCGGGTCAGTCGAGTCCCCCACGGCTCCGGTATGTCGATCGCGATGCCGATCGTGGTTCGCACGTCGGCTCAGCCGCGGGGTGGGTTGGCGGGAGCCAGGAAGCCGATCCGGTCATACACCTGCCGCAGGGTCACCGACGAGACCGCGCGCGCCTTCTCCGCGCCGACCGCGAGCAGCTTGTCGAGCTGGGCCGGGTCGTCGAGGTACCCCTTGGTCCGCTCCTGAATCGGTCGGATGAACTCGACCACGATCTCGGCCAGGTCCTTCTTCAGGTCGCCGTAGCCCTTCCCGGCGTACTTGATCTCAAGGTCGGGGATCGGTGTGCCGGTCAGCGACGAGTAGATGGTGAGCAGGTTGGACACGCCGGGCTTGTGCTCCGGGTCGAAGACGATCTCACGCCCGGTGTCGGTGACCGCCGAACGGATCTTCTTGGCCGCCCGCGCCGGGTCCTCCAGCAGCTCGATCAGGCCGTTCGGCGACGATGCCGACTTGGACATCTTCGCGGTCGGCTCCTGGAGATCGGTGATCTTCGCGGTGTCGCGGATGATGTACACGTCCGGAACCGTGAAAGTCTTGCCGAACGTGGTGTTGAACCGCTGCGCCAGGTCCCGGGTCAGCTCCAGGTGCTGGCGCTGGTCCTCGCCGACCGGGACGGCGTCGGCCTGGTAGAGCAGGATGTCCGCGGCCTGGAGGATCGGGTAGGTGAACAGGCCGACGCTGGCCCGCTCGGCGCCCTGCCTGGCCGACTTGTCCTTGAACTGCGTCATCCGGCTGGCCTCGCCGAACCCGGTGATGCAGCCCATCACCCAGGCCAGCTGGGCGTGCTCGGGCACCTGGCTCTGCACGAACAGCGTGCACCGCTCCGGGTCCAGCCCGATCGCGAGGAGCTGGGCGGCGCTCGCGCGGGTGCGCTGGCGCAGCAGCTTCGGCTCGTGACCCATGGTGATCGCGTGCAGGTCGACCACGCAGTAGAACGCGTCGTGGGTGTCCTGCATCGCGACCCAGTTCCGCAGCGCACCGAGATAGTTGCCAAGGTGGAAGGAGTCGGCCGTCGGCTGGATGCCGGACAGTACGCGCGGTCGATCGTGTCGAGCCTGGGACATGCCGGCCATTCTGTCAGCCCGGCCCCGGCATCGCTTACGTTGGGGGCCGGGTCGTCGGTACCGGTGGCGCCAGCGCCACCCGGGCCACCCGCCGGCCGTCAAGGGCGCTGACGACGAGCCGCCAGCCGTCGAAACGCACCTCGTCGCCGACCGCGGGCAGCCGGCCGAGGCGGCACATCAGGAACCCGCCGAGGGTCTCGTACGGCCCGGACGGCAGGTTGAACCCGGCCACCTCGGCGAAGTCGGTCAGGTTGAGCCGACCGTCCACTTCGGCCGGTGCCATGCCGGCGGCGGGGAGTGGCTCGGGCGCCGCGTCGTACTCGTCGTGGATCTCCCCGACCAGCTCCTCGATGAGGTCTTCGAGCGTGACGATGCCGGCCGTTCCGCCGTACTCGTCCACCACGACGGCGAGGTGATGCCGCTCCCGGCGCATCTCCGACAGCGCGGTGAGCACCTGCTTGCTGGTGGGCAGCCGCTTGACGTCCCGGGCGAGCTGGCCGACCACGGTCAGGTCGTCGCCTTCCGGGCGGATGGCCAGATCCCGCAGGTGGACGAACCCGACCACGTCGTCCTGGCTGCCGTCGATGATCGGGAACCGGGAGTGCCGGGCGTGCCGGACCAGCCGCAACGCGTCCGCGATCGGCAGCCCGGCGTCGAGGAACACCACATCGGTACGGGGCACCATCAGCTCGCGTACATGGCGGGCGCCGGCGGCCAGTACCTCGGCGATGAGCTGGCGCTCCTCCCCGCGCAGCACGGTATTCGCCGCGATCAGGTCGCGGAGTTCGGCTTCGCTGATCTGCTCGCGGCCGGCCGTCGGGCTGGCGCCGAGCAACCGGGTGACCCAGCGCATGGCGGCGTCGACGCCGCGAACGAGAATGCCGGCGAGCGCGCGGCGGACCGGCCCCGGCGCGCGTACCGGCCTGGTATGGCTCGGTTCGTCGGCTTGCCGGCCCGGCGTCGCACCCGGCCGCTCGACGGCGCTGACGCCGGGTCTGGCGTCGGCACGCGGCCCGGTCCCGCCGGCCTCCTGCATGCCGGAATTGTAGGCAGTCCGGGCCAGTGGCTCAGCACGCTGCGTTAGATTGGCCCCGTGAAGCTGCTCGTAACCGGTGGGGCTGGCTATATCGGCAGTGTCGTGACCGCCATGCTCCTGCGGGCGGGGCACGAGGTGGTCGTCCTCGACGACCTGTCGACCGGGCACGAGGCGGCGGTGCCGCCGGGCGCGACGTTCGTGCGGGGCCGGGTGCACGAGGCGGTCGCGGAGGTGCTCACCCCGGACTTCGACGCGGTACTGCACTTCGCCGCCTTCATCGCGGCCGGCGAGAGCGTGCAGAAGCCGGAGAAGTACTGGGAGAACAACCTCATCGGGTCGCTGCGGCTGCTCGAAGCGCTGCGCACCACGGGGGTACGCCGGCTGGTCTTCTCGTCGACCGCCAACGTCTACGGCGACCCGGACGAGGTGCCGATCCCGGAGACGGCGGCGACCCGGCCACCCAACCCGTACGCCGGCTCGAAGCTCGCCGTGGACCATGCGATGGCCGGGTACGCGGTGGCGCACGGCCTGGCCGCGGTGAGCCTGCGGTACTTCAACGTCGCCGGCGCGCACGTCTCCGCCGACGGCAGCCTGATCGGCGAGCGGCACGATCCGGAGACGCACCTGATCCCGATCGCGCTTCAGGTGGCGGCCGGGCAGCGGGAGAAGCTCCAGCTGTACGGCGACGACTACCCGACGCCCGACGGCACCTGCGTGCGCGACTACATCCACGTCACCGACCTGGCCACGGCACACCTGCTGGCGCTGGGCAGCATGGAGCGCGGCGCGCACCGGATCTACAACCTCGGCAACGGCAACGGGTTCTCCAACCGCGAGGTCATCGAGGTGGTTCGCGAGGTGACCGGGCATCCGGTGCCGACCGAGATCGCGCCCCGCCGCGAAGGCGACCCGGCCGCGCTGGTCGCGTCGTCCGAGCGGGCCAAGCGGGAGCTGGGCTGGCAGCCGGCCAAGCCGACACTGCCCGAGATGGTGGCAGACGCCTGGACCTTCCTCCGCGGCCCGTCCTCCTCGTCGATCTAGGAAGAATGGTGGGTGCTTTGCCCATCTCGTCCCACCATTCGTCCTAGATCGACAAGCGGTGTGGCATCGTAGTGGCGCGGCAGGAGAGCGCTTTCCGTTGGGGAAGGGGCGTCGGGTATGGAGGCATCGCGAGCCACGCTGGACAGCGTCGCCGCGCACGCCGGCGTGTCGCGGGCGACCGTCTCCCGCGTGGTCAACGGCTCGCCGAAGGTCAGCGACGAGGTACGCGCCCGGGTGAAGGCGTCACTGCGCGAACTCGGATACGTCCGCGACGAGGCCGCCCGTACCCTGGTCACCCGGCGCAGCAGTACGGTCGCGATCGTGGTGTGCGAGCCGGAGGACCGGCTGTTCTACGACCCGTGGTTCGGCGAGGTGGTCCACGGCGCCCGGGACGAGCTGACCCCGGCCGGCCTCTGCGCGGTGGTACTCGCGGCGCCCGACGCTTCCGCCCAGGAGCGCTGCGCCGAGTACCTGGCCGGCACCCGCTCCGAGGGTGTTCTGCTGCTGTCCCTGCACGAGCGGCACCCGCTGCCGCACCTGCTCCGGCGCGCCGGGGTGCCGGCGGTCGCCCAGGGCCGCCCGCCCGAGGCGGTCGACGGACTGCGGTACGTGGACATCGAGAACGAGCGGAGCGCCCGGTCCGCCGTGCAATGGTTGCAGCAGCACGGCCGGGAACGGATCGGCTTCATCGCCGGCCCGCAGGACCTGCCGTCCGCCCGGGAACGGCTGGCCGGGTACCGGGCCGCGGTCGGCGACGGGTACCGGTCGTCCCTGGTCGCGGCCGCCGACTACACCCAACGCGACGGGCGGCGGGCGATGGCCGCGCTGCTCGACCGGGAACCCGGCCTGGACGCGGTGTTCGCGCCGTCGGACCAGATGGCGCTGGGTGCCCTGCGGGCGCTGCACGAGACCGGCCGGTCGATCCCGGACGACGTCGCGGTCGTGGGGTTCGACGACATCGAGCACGTGAGTACCGACGGCGATCCGCCGCTGACCACGGTCCACCAGCCGGCCCGCGAGATGGGCCGGGCGCTGGTCCGCCAGCTAATCAGCGGAGATCAGGGAGACCCGATGATCTTCCCGACCCACCTGGTGGTCCGCCAGTCCGCCTGATTTCCTGGCACAACTTCCGGGAAGTTGTGGCCTCAGCACGGTTCCGAGGCCACAACTTCCGGGAAGTTGTGCCGATCAAGGACGCCCGGCCACGGGCCGGTCAAGAAAATCAGGCGGCTTCGATGATCATGCCGGCGGCGACCGTGCGGTTCGTGGTCTCGTCGATCACGATGAAGCCCCCGGTCGTGCGGTTACGCCGGTACTCGTCGCACAGCAGCGGCACGGTCGTCCGCAGCCGTACCCGGCCGATCTCGTTGAGCCGCAGCTCACTTGCCGACTCGTCGCGGTGCAGGGTGTTCACGTCCAGCCGGTACTGCAACCCGCGCACGATCGCGCGCGCCGCCCGGGTGGTGTGCTTGATCGCGTACTTGCCGCCGACGGTCAGCGGGCGCGACTCGTCCATCCAGCAGATCATCGCCTCGATGTCCTGAGCCACGCCCGGCCGGTTGTTCGGCCGGCAGATCAGGTCGCCCCGGGACACGTCGAGCTCGTCGGCCAGCCGGATGGTCACCGACATCGGCGGGAACGCCTCGTCGACCGGCCCGTCGGCGGTGTCGATGCCGGCGATGGTGGAGGTGAACCCGCTGGGCAGCACCATCACCTCGTCGCCCGGCTTGAGCACGCCGCTGGCCACCTGCCCGGCGTACCCGCGGTAGTCGGACACCACCGTCGACTGTGGACGGATCACGTACTGCACCGGGAACCGGACGTCGACCAGGTTGCGGTCGCTGGCGATGTGCACGTGTTCGAGGTGGTGCAGCAGCGACGGACCCTCGAACCACGGCATGTTCGCGGAGCGGGTCACGATGTTGTCCCCGCGCAGCGCCGAGATCGGCACCACGGCCAGGTCGGGGGCCTCCAGCTTGGCCGCGAAGGCGGTGAACTCGTCGGCGATCTTCTCGAAGACCCCCTGGTCGTAGTCGACCAGATCCATCTTGTTGACGCACAGCACCAGGTGCGGCACCCGCAGCAGCGAGCACAGGAACGCGTGCCGGCGGGACTGCTCCAGGATCCCCTTGCGGGCGTCGACCAGGATCAGCGCCAGGTCGGCCGTCGAGGCCCCGGTGACCATGTTCCGGGTGTACTGGATGTGCCCCGGCGTGTCGGCGATGATGAACTTCCGCCGTGGCGTGGCGAAGTACCGGTACGCGACGTCGATCGTGATGCCCTGCTCCCGCTCGGCCCGAAGGCCGTCGGTCAGCAGGGCGAGATTCGTGTACTCGTCGCCGCGCGACCGGGATGACCGCCTCCACCGCCTCCAACTGATCGGTGAAGATCGACTTGGAGTCGTAGAGCAGCCGCCCGATCAGAGTGGACTTGCCGTCGTCGACGCTGCCGGCGGTGGCGAACCGCAGCAGATCCATCTGCCGCGGGAGAGTCTCCACTGACACTCAGAAATACCCCTCACGCTTGCGGTCTTCCATGGCCGCCTCGCTGAACTTGTCGTCGCCCCGGGTGGCGCCGCGCTCGGTGATCCGGGTCGCGGCGACCTCGTCGATCACCTGCTCGATCGTGTCCGCGTCGGACCGCACCGCCGCCGTGCAGCGTCGCGTCGCCGACCGTCCGGTACCGCACCCGCTCGGTGTACGGCGTCTCGCCGGCCTTCAGCGGCAGGAACTCGTTGACCGCGTACAGCATGCCGGCCCGGTCGACGACCTCCCGGTCGTGCGCGAAGTAGATCTGCGGCAGCGCGATCCGCTCCCGCGCGATGTAGTGCCACACGTCCAGCTCGGTCCAGTTGGACAGCGGGAACACCCGGATCGACTCACCGGAGTGGATCCGCGCGTTGTATAGCGCCCACAGCTCCGGGCGCTGGTTGCGCGGGTCCCACTGGCCGAACTCGTCGCGGAAGCTGAACACCCGCTCCTTGGCGCGGGCCTTCTCCTCGTCGCGCCGGGCACCGCCGAACAGCGCGTCGAACCGGTACTTCTCCACCGCGTCGAGCAGCACCGGCGTCTGGATCCGGTTGCGCATCCCGTCGCCCGGCTCGCGGACCAGCCCGGACGCGATCGCCTCGGGCACGCTGGCCACGATCAGCTGGACGCCCAGCTCCTCGACCCGGCGGTCGCGGAAAGCCAGCACCTCGGGGAAGTTGTGCCCGGTGTCGACGTGCATCACCGGGAACGGGATGCGGGCCGGGGCGAACGCCTTCTCGGCCAGCCGGAGCATCACGATCGAGTCCTTGCCACCGGAGAACAGCAGCACCGGACGCTCGAACTCGGCCACCACCTCACGCATGATGAAGACGCTCTCGGCTTCGAGAGCGTCCAGGTGCGAGACCCGGTAGAGCAGCCGTCATCGAGTTGAGACCCTTCATTGGGTACGGCCTCAGCCGGTGCACCGCTCGAGCGCGGCCAGCAGCCGGGGCGCGAGATCCTTGCGGCACACCACAAGATCGGGCAGCCGCGGGTCGGCATCGATTGTATGTCAATCCCGAGCCGTCCAGTCGGGAAGCGTGCAGCCCGGTGGCCAGGGCCACAGCGACCGGCGCCGCCGAGTCCCACTCGTACTGGCCGCCGGCGTGCACGTACGCGTCCACATCGCCGTCGATCACTGCCGCGATCTTCACCCCGCCGACCCCATCGGCACCAGCTCGGCGCCGAGTTCGTCGGCGAGCGGGGCCAGGAACTCCGGCGGCCGGGTCCGGCTCACCGCGAACCGGATCGGCCCGCCCGTGCCGCCTGGCCGGACAGGGGCGGGTACGGCGGCGGCGCGTCGGTCGCCAGTACCCGATGTTGGGCCGGCAGCGCCACCGCGCCCGCGGTGAGCCGCCCCGCGCGCTTGCCCTCGTCGGTGGTCGCGCATTGCCAGAGCCCGATGTGCACAGCCCAGTCGGCGCGGCCCTCCTCGCCGAACTCCCGGGTGCCGTCGAGCGGGTCGACGATCCACACCCGCTCGGCGTCGAGCCTGGCCGGGTCGTCGGCGGCCTCCTCGGACAGCACCGCGTCGGCCGGCGGCCGCGGGCCAGCTCGCCCGCGATCAGCTCCTGGGCCCGGGCGTCACCGGCGGCGCGCAGCTTGTCCGGCTGGCGGTGGCCCATCTCCTCGCGCAGGTCCAGCAGCAGGCCGCCGGTGCGGGCGGCCAGCCAGCGGGCGAACGCGGCGTCGGCGGCCGGCGGCGTGCCGTGCTCGACGCGGCCAAGCAGGGTCTCAGTCATGTGCCGCCGCCCGGGCGAGCGGAGCGAGCGCCAGTTAGCTCTGTCATGTCACCTTCTCAGTACGCCCCCGAGGAACGGATCACCGCGCTCAGGGTGCGCAACAAGGATCACCAGGTCGAGGGAGAGCGACCAGTTCTCCACGTAGCGCAGGTCCAGCCGGACCGCTTCCTCCCACGGCAGGTCCGATCGGCCGGAAACCTGCCACAGGCCGGTCATGCCGGGCTTCACGACGAGTCGCCGGCGCATGTCCTCCGGGTACGCCGCCACCTCCGCCGGCAGCGGCGGCCGCGGCCCCACCAGCGACATCGTGCCGCGCAGCACGTTGACCAGCTGCGGCAGCTCGTCCAGCGAGACAGCCGGCGCAACCACCGGCCCATCCGGGTCACCCGCGGGTCGTCGCGCATCTTGAAGAGCACACCGTCGTGCTCGTTGAGGTGCCGCAGCTCGGCCAGCCGCGCCTCCGCATCCACGTACATGGTGCGGAACTTGTAGATGCAGAACTCGCGGCCGTCCCTTGCCGACCCGCACCTGACGGAACAGTACCGGCCCCGGCGAATCGAGCCGCACCGCGCAGTGCGATCACGATCAGCAGCGGCGCCGAGCACGGCCAGCAGTACCAGCGCGCCGACCCGGTCGACGCCTCCTTGACCAGCCGGCGCGCGCCGGACAGCGTCGGGATGCTCGACGTGCAGCATCGGCAGGCCGTCGACCGGCCGGATCGTGGTCCGGGCACCGGCGACGTCGATCAGCGAACTGGCCACGATCAGGTCGACGTCGTCGCGCTCCAGCCGCCAGGCCAGCCGGCGCAGCGCGTGCCCGTCCAGCTCCGGGCAGGACAGCACGATCACGGTGTCCGCGTCGGGCGGCGCCGACCGCGCTGGCCACGTCGTCGAAGGTGCCGTACACCGGCACGCCGACCTGCCCGTCGTGCCCGGGACCGGCGGGCGGCAGGCAGGCGCCGACCACCTCCAGCCCGTGGTAGCGCTCCCGGCGCAACTGCCGGGTGATCGCGACGACGGCGAGTTCGTGCCCGACCAGTACCACCCGGCGCAGGCAGACGCCCCGCCGCCGGGCCCGGTGCAGCCGCTTGCGCAGCGCGAACCGGGCACCGACACAGGCCAGGATCGCCAGCGGAGGGCGATCGACACGTACCCGCGGGCCAGCCGGATCCCGATCGCGTACGCGACGATCGCCAGCGCCGCCGTGACAGGCCACGCCCGGCGCGCAGCACCCGCTGGTACTCGTCGGTGCCCACGAACAGGTACCGCCGCTCGTACGCCCGGTTGGCCGCCAGCGCCGCCACGAACCCGATCGGCAGCAGGCCGGACAGCACCGCGTAGCCGCCGTTGTACGCGGGTCACCTCGGCGCCGAAGCGCAGGCCGAAGGCCGCGAGCGCCGGCCCCGAGCCCGACCAGAAGGTCCACGCCGAGCAGGGTGGCCAGGTAACGGCGCTCCCAGTGCGACCGGGTCCGGGCGGGGCGGTGACTGCGTACGGGCTGGGCCTGCTCGCCGGTCGGGCTGCTTGTCGGGCTGCTTGTCGGGCTGCTTGTCGGGCTGCTTGTCGGGCTGCTTGTCGGGGCGTGGCTCTGTCGGGCCGGCCAGCCGGCCGGTCGGGTCGTAGATCGGCAGCTCGAACGTCTCGTCCACGGGTCGCGGGCTCGGACGGCGGGTCCGCTCGGTGCCTGGCTGCGTTCGGGGGCGGGCTGAGCCGCTCGACCCGACCGCCATGCCGCCCCCGACGTTCTCGTCCGCTCCAGCCCACGCCTCGATCGACATCTCAACAAAAGGCGCCACTGGGCTACAACGCACAAACCGGGCGTATCGTCACGGGGGCGTTGCCCCCAAGATCCGCGCAGATGTGACCCATCTGCTGCGCTCAAAGGCGCGGGGTAACCGCAAATGGGTTACATCTGCGCGGATCTTGGGCGGCGGACGCTCAGGCGGCGTGGTATTCGTTCTGCGCGGCCTCCAGACCGCGCTGCATGACCACCTCGACCGCGTCCGCCGCCCGGTCGACCAGGAAGTCCAGTTCCTTGCGCTCGACCGGGGGGAAGTCGGACAGGACGTAGTCGGCCGGATCCTGCCGTCCCGGCGGGCGGCCGATGCCGAACCGGACCCGGACGTAGTCCTTGGTCCCGAGCGAACGGGACATCGAGCGCAGCCCGTTGTGCCCGCCCTCGCCGCCACCGATCTTGAGGCGGAGCTGACCGTACGGGATGTCCAGCTCGTCGTGGACGGCGATGATCTGGTCGGCAGGCACCTTGTAGAACTGCGCCAGGCCGGCGACCGGGCCACCGGAGAGATTCATGTACGTCATGGGCTTGGCGAGTACCAGCCGGGGCGCGTCGACGCCGACGCCGAGCCGCCCCTCGGCCACCTCGGCGACCGCCTTGCGATGCCGGGAGAAGCGCGCGCCGATCCGACCGGCCAGCAGGTCGGCCACCAGGAACCCGGCGTTGTGCCGGTTGCCGGCGTACTCGCGGCCGGGGTTGCCCAGCCCGACCACCAGCCACGGCGCGATCACGCTCAACCCCCAGTTGCGAACAACTTCCGGGAAGTTGTGGTCTCAGCACGCCGCTGAGGCCACAACTTCCCGGAAGTTGTGCCGATTAAGGCCTACTCCGCAGGTGCCTCGACCGGCACCTCGGCCTCCTCGGTGACGGCGGGCGCCTCGGCGGCGACCTCGCCTTCAAGCTGCTCGGCGGTCGGCGCGCCGGTCACCATCGCCAGCACCAGGTCGGCGTCGGCCGCCAGCTCGACGCCGGACGGCAGCTTCACGTCGCCCGCGGTCACGCTGGCTGCCCACGTCGAGGCCCTCGACCGACACCTCCAGGTGGTCGGGCAGGCGGGTGGCGTCGGCCAGGACGCTCAGCGTGTTCTGCTCGTGCACGATCAGCGTGTCGCGCGCCGCCTCGCCGATGAGCTGCACCGGCACCTCGACGGTGACCTTCTCGCCGCGCCGCACGATCAGCAGGTCGACGTGCTCGAACGTGTCCTTGATCGGGTCACGCTGGATCGCCTTCGGCAGGGCGAGCGCGGTGCCGCCCCCACCGGAGATCTCGATGTTGAAAAGCTGGTTGGCGCCACCGTGGCGGATGGCGGCGGCGAACTCGCGCGCGGGTAGCGCGATGTGACGGGGCTTCTCGCCGTGGCCGTACAGCACGGCGGGCACCTTGCCGGCCCGACGGGTACGGCGGGCACCACCCTTGCCGAACTCGGTGCGTGGCTCGGCGGTGATCTTGACCTCGGACACGGGAGAACTCCTGTTGTGATCTGTACTGCTGGCGGCGGCGGTGCTCAGACGAGGGTGCCGTGGGCACGTGCCCGGAGCACCGCGCCGATCACGGTGCCCGCTCGGTCATCGTCCGCGTGTCGAACGCGCTCGGCCCGCAGGGCACCCTCGCCGTGGCAACCGCAACAGCTTACCCGACGCGCTCCAGCGACTCCGCGCCGGGTTCTCGTGATCACGGAAACTTTGTGTAGCCAAAGCAGCACAGACTTTCCGTGATCACTAAGCTACGAAAGGCCGCCGAACAGAGTGGTGACCGAGCCGTCGTCGAAGACCTCACGGATGGCCCGCGCGATCAGGGGCGCTATCGACAGTACCGTGATCTTGTCCAATTGCTTTTCCTGCGACAGCGGCAACGTGTTCGTCACGATCAGCTCGCTGATCTTGCTGTCCCGCAACCGGTCGGTCGCCGGGTCGGACAGGATCGGGTGGGTGGCCGCCACGATCACATCGGCCGCGCCCTCGTCGAACAGGATCTCCGCGGCCTTGGTGATCGTGCCACCGGTATCGATCATGTCGTCGACGATCAGGCAGACCCGGCCCTCGACCTCGCCGACCACCCGGTTGGCGACCACCTGGTTGGGCTTCAACGGGTCGCGGGTCTTGTGGATGAACGCCAGTGGGCAGCCGCCCAGCCGGTCGGTCCACCGCTCCGCCACGCGCACCCGGCCGGAGTCCGGCGCGACCACGGTCATCGGGCGGCCGGCGTACTTGTTCTCGACGTAGTCGGCCAGGATGTTCATCGCGAACAGGTGATCCACCGGGCCGTCGAAGAAGCCCTGGATCTGCGCGGTGTGCAGATCGACGGTGAGGATCCGGTCGGCGCCGGCGGTCTTGAGCAGGTCGGCGACCAGGCGGGCCGAGATCGGCTCCCGGCCGCGGTGCTTCTTGTCCTGCCGGGCGTACGGGTAGAACGGCAGCACCACGGTGATCCGCTTGGCGGAACCCCGCTTCAGCGCATCGACCATGATCAGTGCTTCCATGAGCCACTTGTTGACCGGCTGCACCACCGACTGGACGACGAACGCGTCGCTGCCGCGCACCGACTCCTGGTACCGGACGAAGATCTCGCCGTTGGCGAAGTCATAGGCGTCCATCGGAGTGGGCGCCACCCCGAGCACCGACCCGATCTCTTCGGCCAACTCGGGGTATCCGCGGCCCGAGAAGAGCATGAGGGACTTGCGATTATCCGCAACGATGCTGCCCATCAGGTCTCTGCTTCCGTCTCGTCGGAGCTGGTCTTCGAAGTCGCGGTCATTGTTCGCGAGACCACGACCCGACCTCGGGTGACATGGTGCTCAGATGACTTAGCTCACTGTCCACCGTCTCACCTTGCGCCGGCCGACGCGAACCTACTCCCCGGTGGTGCCCGCGTCGTCAGCGGAATCTACCTTGCCCGATGCGTTCCGACCGGCCCGCTCCGCCGCCTCGGCCGATTTCGTGCCGGCGCGTTTACGCGGCACCCAGCCCTCCACGTTGCGCTGCTGCGCCCGCGCCACGCCGAGCGCCCCCGGCGGCACGTCCTTGGTGATGATGCTGCCGGCCGCCGTGTACGCGCCGTCACCGACCTCGACCGGCGCCACGAACATGTTGTCCGCACCGGTACGCGCGTGGCTGCCGATCACCGTCCGGTGCTTGCTGACCCCGTCGTAGTTGACGAAGACCGTCGCCGCGCCGATGTTGGTACCTTCGCCGATCGAGGCATCCCCCACGTACGACAGGTGGGGGACCTTCGCGCCGGCACCGATCTCGGCGTTCTTGGTCTCCACATACGTGCCGACCTTCGCTTTCGGCCCGAGTTTCGACCCGGGCCGCAGGTAGGCGTACGGCCCGACCAGCGCCTCCGCACCGATCTCCGCGCCCACGACGTGCGCGCGGACCACGGTCGCGCCGGCACCGACCGCGCTGTCGACCACCGTGGTGTCCGGGCCGACGACCGCGCCCTCGGCCACGCTCGTGGTGCCGCGCAGATGCGTGTTCGGCTCGATCGTCGCGTCGCGACCGAGCGTCACCGTCACGTCGACCCAGGTCGTGGCCGGGTCGACGATGCTCACGCCAGCACGCATCCAGGCAAGATTGATCCGGTCCCGCAGCGCCGCCCGCAGGATTGCCAATTCGGCCCGGTCGTTGCAGCCGAGCACCTCGACCGGATCCGGCGCCCGGTGCGCCCCGACCGGGTACCCACCCGCGACCAGCAGCCCGATCACGTCGGTCAGGTACTCCTCGCCCTGATCGTTGTCGCTGCCCAGCTTGCTCAGCATCTGCCGGAGCGTGAGCGCGTCGAACACGTACGCCCCGGCGTTGATCTCGCGGATCGCGCGCTCCGTGGGCGTCGCGTCCCGCTCCTCGACCACCCGCTCGACCGCGCCGTCCGGGCCGCGCAACACTCGCCCCATCCCGTACGGAACGGGCACCTCGGCGGTCAGGATCGTCGCCGCCGAGCCCGTCGCCTCGTGCGCGCCGACCAGATCGGCGAGCGTCTCCGGGCGCACCAACGGAAAATCGCCGTTGAGCACGATCACGCTGCCGGCAAGCTCGCCGACCTCGTCGAGCACCACCCGGACCGCGTGCCCGGTGCCGCGCTGCTCCGCCTGCAACACCGGCGTCGCCGCCGGCGCGATCTCCGCCAGGTGCCCGCGCACCTGGTCAGCGCCGTGCCCGACGACCACCAGCACCCGGCTGTCACCCAGCCCGTGCCGCGCCGCTTCGAGCACGTGCCCGAGCACCGTGCGGCCGAGCAGCGGGTGCAGCACCTTGGGAAGGCTCGACTTCATCCGTTTGCCCTCCCCCGCGGCGAGGACGATCAGGGTCCGGGAACGGAATGCTTCTGCCTGCTCAGGGGCCACGCGGCGCTCCTCGACGGGGTCGGGGTCGGACGCGCTCATCGTAATCAGGATGCCCACTTCGGTCGTCGTCCACACCGGTCGTCCCGGTGACGCGAAGCCGACTTGACGCGGTTGTCTAGCCTGCGCGCGTGGCCTTGACACGGCGGGTTCTGCTGGCCGGCGGCGGTTCCGTTCTCGCCGCTTGCGCCGGTCTGGCGCTCGTTGATCGTGGTGTGCTACCCGGGCAGGGGCGGTTGAACCGGGCACTCGGGCGCTGCGACGTGACCGTGCCACCGGCTGACGCGACACCCGGGCCCGCGGTGCGCGGCGTCTTCGATTTGGTGCGGCGCCGCCGCCCGGTCAACTTCAGGATCGTGTACCCGCAGAGCGCGCGCCCCGGCGACCGGTTGCCGGTCTGTCTGGTCCTGCACGGGTACGGCGGGTCCGCATGGTCCGCTGTCGACGGGGGCCGGTACGACCGGCATCTGCTTCTCCGTTTGTGCTGGCCGCGATCGATGGCGGCCCCGGGTACTGGCATCCGCACCCGTCCGACGATCCGCTCGGGGCGCTGCTGGACGAGTTCGTACCGTTGCTCGGCTCGCGGTACGGGCTCGTTGTCGACCGGTACGCGGTACTCGGCTGGTCGATGGGCGGGTACGGGGCGCTACTCGCGGCGATCACGCGGCCGTCCCGGGTGGTGGCGGCCGTGGCGAGCAGCCCGGCGATCTGGCGCTCGTACGCCGAGGCACACCGCGTGAACCCGGGCGCCTTCGACTCGGCGGCCGAGTGGGATCGGCACGATCTGATCGCGCGGGCCGGCGAGTTCCGTGGCCTGCGGGTACGCGTCGACTGCGGCGACCACGACTCGTTCACGCCGGCGGTACGGGAATTCCGGGACCGCGTGCCTGATCCGTCGGTGGTACACCTGGTGAAGGGCTGCCATGATGATCACTTCTGGCAGCACGCGGCGCCGGAGCAGCTCCGCTTCATCGGCGAGGCCCTGGAGCCGCTGAAACGGACTTAACGGCACAGCTCGGCCGCCAGGACTCGAACCTGGACAATCACATCCAAAGTGTGAGGTGCTGCCATTACACTACGGCCGATCGTTTCGTACGCAGCCTAGCTAACGTCGAGATCGGGCGCGAAGGCCTGCGCGCCGCCGGCTCGCCGCGTCGCGGCCACGATGCCGGTGACCAGGCCTTCGATCGTCCAGTACAGGTCGCGGCTACGCCGGACCGTGACAACCAGACAGCCGTGGTAGCCGTCGCTGACATTGCGCCGGCCGACCTTCTTCGCAACGTGTCGCTTAAGCGTCGTCCGAAGAAAACGCTCACCGGAAACACCGACAATGCCCGCCCACCAATTCACAGCAGCTTCCGCGTCGGCGGTCTCGTGGATGGCGACCCGGAAGTCGATCCGATCGGCGGCCACGTCGAGAACCTGAAGGAACCGGAGAAACAGCAGAATCAGCCCCTCGTCGCTGTTGGTGAAGACAATCCGCTCTGTCCCCGGCCGCCACGGCTTCACCTTGGTTCCCTCGCACCAGTAGATGACCGCCCCCAGCCGGAGGATCTCCTCGTCGGACAGGCATGTCACCGACGATGCCGCCTGGTCCTTGATCGTGGCGCCGAGGAGAGCCCGCTCGTCGCGGCGCCGCTGGCACTGCGCGTCGGTCATCAGCTTGGCGTGCTCGCGCTTACGCTTCGCGCGCTCCGAGTCGCGGTCCAGCGGCAGGTGGCGCACCCACTGCCACGCGGTCGACCGCGCCACCGCCAACTCCAGCGCGATGTCGTTGACCGACCAGCCCTCCTCGCGCAACGCCAGTGCCCGCGCGTGGAGGTCGTCCTTTGCGGTCGGCCGCCTGGTCCACTCGGGCGGCGGCACGCCCCGCAGCCAGTCCTGCAACCGTTGTTTCGGCACGCCCAACCGGTCCTGGATCTGCCGACCCGACAGTCCTTCCCGGCGTAGCCGCCGCGCCTCCCCAGCGAGATCATCCATGAGGCGACGCTAGAACGGGCGTACGACGAAATCCGGCGACCGACCCGATGATCGTCACAACTTCCCGGAAGTAGTGGCCAAAACGGCGGCCGGAGGCAACAACTTCCGGGAAGTTGTGACGGTGACGGTGGCGGTGGCGGTGGCGGTCGCGGTCGCGGTCGCGGTGGCGCCGCGGTGGCGGCCGCGCCCTGCCTGTCATCCGGTTACTGTCCGCACCCGGCCTGTTCGCCCGGCGCGCGTACACATGCCTGCGAACGAAGCTGAGAGTCACCAAACGGGGCGGCTCGGGAGCGAACTTGCGGATGGCGGTACGGCGACTGCTCAAGCGGCGCGAACAGGGTGCCGTTGCGATCATGGTGACGATCCTGCTCGGCAGCGGTGTACTCCTCGGCGTGGCGGCGCTGGTCGTCGACGTCGGCAACCTGTACGCGGAGCGTGGCCAGTTGCAGAGCGGCGCGGACGCGTCGGCGATGGCGGTGGCAGCGGAGTGCGCGGCCGGTTCGTGCGACGGCGGCCAGGACGTCGAGCAGCAGATGCTGCCCGTGGCGCAGAAGTACGCGAACGCGAACGCGAAGGACGGCCACACGAAGATCACGACGATCTGCGGCACCTGGGGAAAGCTGGATCCGTGTCCGGCGCCGGCCCGTGGCCTGGCCGCCTGCATCGGCGCCCCGCCGACCGACGACTACGTCGAGGTACGGGTGCAGACCGAGATGTCCGATGGGTCGACGCTGCTGCCGCCGACGTTCGCGACCGCGCTGGCGGGCAAGGCCGGGTACCGCGGGCAGTCGCTGGCCACATGCGCCCGGGTGGCCGCGTCGAGCGTCTGCGTCACCGCTGGCCAGGAGACGTACGCGCACACCTTCAACGGCGCGAAGGGGCAGGCGACGATCAAGGCCCTCAAACCACTGTGCCCCGGCGAGGTGCAGCCGGTCACGCTGGTTTCCTACACCGCGCCTACGGACGCGTTCGTGCTTCCGCAGTACGTACACGACTGGGAAGGCAAGACGATCACTTCGTCCAACATGAGCGCCAGCTTCGATATCGACGTGCCCGCTTGCTATAACCAGGTGGACTTCGTATTCCGCGACAGGCCGATCAACCCGCTGGTCGATGGCGGGGAGACGTACGGCGACAACGATGCTGGATACGACGACAAGATCGGTAACAAGAACTATCCACCAGGCAACCGCTCGGAGGGAGTGAAGGCCTGGTCGCACGGCGGCAGCTTCACATGTGACCCGCAGCCCAGTGAAACGTTGACGTCAAACTGCGACGGCACGATCACGGTGGCGCTCACGAGTGGCGCGACGGCCAACGTCAGTGCGGTCTTCACCGTCACCGCGGGCGGCACCAGCCAGATGAAATCGGTGGGACCGGGTACCTCGACGACGGTGACGATTCCGGCGTCGGCCGCGGGCAGCGTGACGGTCGAGGACAATGCGCCCATCGGGGACTACTTTCACAAGACGACCGGGCACTGGACCAAGCCGGGCGGCTGCTGAGCGGGTTTCCCGGGGACCTGAGCGGGTTTCCCCGAGACCTGAGCGGGCAGTTCGCCCGCTGATGACCGAATGGGAACTCGACCAGGAACTGGTCGACGCGCTGGTCACCGACCGGCTCGACGCCAGCGGCCAGGCAGTGCTCGCCGAGCAGGTGGCGCGGGTACTGCCGGTGCACTGGGTGGCGCCCGGCCCGGTGGTGACCGCGCTGACCCGACTGGTCGACAAGCTGGGCGGCGAGCGGGAACTGTTCGGCTGGTTGGAACGCCATCCGGGCCATCCCCGGCTGGTGGCCCGGCTGTACGTGGTGATCGGCTTGCTCGACCAGCTCAGCGACGATCCGGCCGTGGTGACCGCGCTGCGGGAGTTGCGGGGGCGGGTCCCGTACCCACCGGGCCTGGCCGGATACCTGGTGCCGGACACCGACGACGGGACGCTCGCCGAGTTGTCGGCCCGGATCGAGGCGATCTTGGCCGGTCAACCCGCGCCGCCCGAAGGTCCCGGCGCCGCTGGCCAACCTGCGCCGGCCGCAGGTCCCGGCGCCTCAGAAATATCGGAAATATCAACCGACGAGCGCGCGGACGAGGCGTTCCGGGTGTCGGTGGCCGCGCTGGCGATGCTCGAGGAGGTCGCGCCGCGGGTCGGTGAGCTGGACCGCGATCTTCATGCGCTCGGCGGCATCGCCGAACAGGTGCGGCAGGAACTGGTTGCCGCACATGCCGCTGACGGAGATACCCCTCACGTGCAGCGGTAACGCTGCGATCTTACGGTACCGTAGGTTACGGTGACGTAAGCGTAGGCAACGTAAGCCCGCCCGCACCAGTCCTCCCCCACCCCTGTGAGGTGCCATGTCAGCTCCAGTTCTGGAAAAGACCGCGACTACCACGTCAGTGGGGCCCAAGCCGCTGACCGAAGGCAAACAGCCGACCGGGATTTTGATCGCACTCTGGGCGTTCGTGGTCTTGCCGTTCGTCGCGGTCATCGTGGCCGTGCCGGTCGCCTGGGGCTGGGGCCTGAGCTGGCTGGACGTGGCAATGACCGCCGTGCTGTACGTCATCACCGGCATGGGCATCGGCACCGGCTTCCACCGGTACCTCACGCACGGCTCGTTCAAGGCGGTCCGGCCGCTGCGGATCGCGCTGACCGTCGCCGGTTCGCTGGCGATCGAGGGCGAGCCGACGCAGTGGGTGGCCGACCACCGGCGCCACCACGCGTACTCCGACCGGGAGGGCGACCCGCACTCGCCGTGGCGCTACGGCGAGAGCGTCTGGGGCCTGACCAAGGGTCTGCTGTACGCGCACGTCGGCTGGCTGTTCTACCGCGAGTTGTCCAACCGGCAACGGTTCGCGCCGGACCTGGTGGCCGACAAGGACATCCAGCGCATCGACCGGCTGTTCCCGACGCTGGTCACGACGTCGGTGCTGCTGCCGGGCCTCGTCGGCGGGCTGGTCACCTGGTCCTGGCAGGGTGCCCTGTCCGGGATCTTCTGGGCCGGGCTGGTCCGGATCGCGCTGCTGCACCACGTGACCTGGTCGATCAACTCGATCTGCCACGTGTACGGTGAGCGTCCGTTCGAGACCCGCGACGGCGACAAAGCCAGCAACTTCTGGCCGCTTGCGATCCCGTCATTCGGCGAAAGCTGGCACAATCTGCACCACGCCGATCCGACCTGTGCGCGTCACGGGGTCGAAAAGGGCCAGATCGACATGAATGCCCGGCTGATCTGGATCTTCGAGAAATTGGGCTGGGCATCGAACGTACGCTGGCCCAAGGAGGACCGGCTCGACGCAAAACGCCTGGCGCGATAACCAGCGAGCTCCGCTTGGCTGCGGGCCGAGCGGAGCGAGCGGGAGACACACAGTGGATAAGGAACCGAATACGGAACCGGAACCAACTGCCATGACCGCCGCGCGGCCGCCTACGCCGCGCGGCGGTGGCGCGTCACCGCCCCCGAAGCCCGGTTCCCGGGTACGAATGTCGTCCGCTCAACGGCGCGAGCAGCTCATCATGATCGGCCGGCAGCTGTTCGCCGAGCGCGGGTTCGACGCCACCTCGATCGAGGAGGTGGCGTCCCGGGCCAAGGTCTCCAAACCCATCGTGTACGAACACTTCGGCGGCAAGGAAGGCCTGTACGCGGTGGTGGTGGACCGCGAGGTCCGCGCGCTGCTGGAGCGGCTGACCACGGCGCTGACCGGCGGCCACCCGCGTGAGCTGCTCGAACAGGCCGCGCTCGCACTGCTCGACTACATCGAGGAGGAGACCGACGGGTTCCGGGTGCTCGTCCGCGAGTCACCGGTCATGTCGGCGACCGGAAGTTTCGTCAGCGTGCTCAACGACGTCGCCCATCAGGCAGAGCACATTCTCGGCGCCGAGTTCAAGACCCGGGGGTACGACCCGAAGCTGGCCGAACTGTACGCGCAGGCGCTCGTCGGCATGGTGGCGCTGGTGGGGCGCTGGTGGCTCGAGGTGCGCAAGCCGCGCAAGGAGGTCGTCGCCGGCCACCTGGTGAACCTGGCCTGGAACGGCCTGTCACACCTCGAACCCAAGCCCGCGCTGGTGCCGCGGCGGCGCTAGCTGGCGTGCGCGCCCGCGTGCCGGAACGCCTCCTCGGCGGCGTGTTCCTCGTCCGTGCCGACCTTCCCGTACAGGCCCGCGGCCAGGAGGATCATGCCGAAGATGAACGACATGATGCAGGTGATCATCGAGAACGCGAGGATGTTCGCGTCGGTCTGGAGCAGGGCCATCATCGCCATGCCGGCGACCTGGAAGACGATGCCGGCGGTCAGGTTGACGTAGGCGAACAGGTTGCGCCCGATCACAGCGGCGCCGAGCACCGCGAGGCCGGCGATGATCGACAGCACCGAGAACGCGGGATTGGTGCGCAGCAGCAGCACCCACTCGCCGTGCCGGCTGAAAAAGTCCAGATCGTTCGTGCGGGCGTAGCCGACGATGCCGAACACCAGCACGTACAGCCCGACGAGGCCGGACAGCACACGGTAGACCGGCCGCAGCGGGTGGTTGATCGGAATATGCGCCATGGCGTGATTCTCTCTTACCGGTGCGGGGCTTCCTACTCGGGGATCGCCTCGGCCAACTCCAGCCAGGCTTCCTCGGTCGCGGAGCGTTCCTGCTGCACAGCGCGTAGCTCCGCGTCGAGCGCGGTGACCTTCTCGTAGTCGGTGGCGTGGGCGGCGAGCCGCTCGTGCAGGTCGGCTTCGCGCTGCTCCAGCTTGCCCAGTTGCCGTTCCAACCGCGCCAGCTCCTTCTTGGCCGTACGCGAGTCTGGTTTTGCGGTTTTTGGCGCAGCCTCCTGCGGCGTCTCGACGTCGCGATCCTGGGAGAGGTACTGCTCCACGCCGCCGGGGAGGTCGGTCACCCGGCCGTCGCCGTACATCGCGACCACCGTGTCGCAGACCCGCTCCACCAGGTACCGGTCGTGGCTGGCCACGATCAGCGTGCCGGGCCACGTGTCGAGCAGGTCCTCCAGCGCGGCCAGGGTGTCGATGTCGAGGTCGTTGGTGGGCTCGTCGAGCAGCAGTACGTTCGGCTCCCCGGCCAGCAGTCGCAGCAGTTGGAGCCGGCGCTTCTCGCCGCCCGACAGATCCCCGACCGGGGACCACAACTTCACGCCGGAGAACCCGAACACCTCGGCGAGCTGGGCCGCCGACAGCTCCCGGTCGCCCAACATCACCCGGCGGGCGACCTCCTCGACCGCCTCCAGTACCCGCAGCTCCAGCGGCAGATCGCGCAGCTCCTGGGACAGGAACGCCGGCCGGACCGTCTGCCCCCGGCCCACGCGACCGTCGTCCGGGACCAGAAGACCCGCCAACACCCGGAGCAGCGTGGACTTGCCGGCCCCGTTGGCGCCGACGATCCCGACTCTGTCCCCCGGCCCGACCAGCCAGTCGACCCCGTCCAGGAGACGGCGCCCGCCGAGCGTCACGGACACGCCGTCCAACTCGTACACCTGCTTGCCGAGCCGGGCGGTGGCCAGGCGCCGCAGCGAGACCTGATCGCGGACCGGCGGTACATCGGCGATCAGCGCGTTGGCCGCGTCGATCCGGAAGCGCGGCTTGCTGGTGCGCGCCGGGGGCCCGCGGCGCAGCCAGGCGATCTCCTTGCGGAGCAGGTTCTGGCGCTTCGCCTCGGCGGCGGCGTCGAGGCGGGAGCGTTCGGCCCGGGCGAGCGTCCAGGCCGCGTACCCGCCTTCGTAGGCGCGCACCGTGCGGTCGACGACCTCCCAGGTCGTGGTGGCGACGGCGTCGAGGAACCAGCGGTCGTGGGTGACCACGACGAGCGCGCCCCGGCGGGCGAGCAGGTGCGCGGCGAGCCAGTTGATGCCGGCGATGTCGAGGTGGTTGGTGGGTTCGTCGAGGATCAGCAGGTCGGACCCGCGGACCAGCAACGCGGCGAGCGCGACCCGGCGCCGCTCGCCACCGGACATCGATTCGACCTGCGCGGAAAGGCCCAGGTCGGGCATGCCGAGGCCGGCGAGAACGGTGCGTATCCCCGCGTCACCGGCCCATTCGTGCTCGGCCGTGAACCCGCCGGGCAGCCAGGCGGCGCCCAGGACGACGTCGCGTACGGTCGCGCCCGGCGGCAGGTCGAGGGTCTGCGGCAGCGCGGCGACCCGGAGGTCACGCCGGTGGGTGACCCGGCCGGCGTCCGGCTCGATCGCCTTGGTGAGCAGCCGTAGCAGCGTCGTCTTCCCGGCGCCGTTGAGCCCGACGACACCGACCCGATCGTCGTCTTCGAGACCGAGCGAGACCTCGTCGAAGAGCCGACCTGCGGGGTACTCGATGCTGACCCGGTCCAGGTTGACGATGTTCGCCACTAGACGACCCGCGCCCCCGCCACCGGTCCGTATGCCGGCTGCGCCGCCCGGCAGGTGCCACTGTCGACCAGTTCCTTGGCCAGCGATTCGGCGTGCCGCACGTCGGACGCCAGGAACGCGCAGGTCGGCCCGGAGCCGGAGATCAGGCCGGCCAGCGCTCCCGCGTAGTGGCCGGCTTCGAGGGTGCGGCGAAGCTCCGGCCGCAGCGCGATCGCGGCTGGCTGGAGGTCGTTGCCGAGGGCCGCGGCGAGCACCGTCGGGTCGCGCTGGCGCAGCGCGGCCAGCAACCGGTCCGGCGCGCCCACCGGTGCCGGCGCCGCGCCGTAGTCGCGCATGCGGTCGAGTTCGCGGTACACGGTCGGGGTGGGCAGCCCAGCCGTGGCGATCGCCACCACCCAGTGCCAGCTGTGGCCGCTGGCCAGCACCGGGCTGACCCGCTCACCGCGGCCGGTGCCCAGCGCGGTGCCGCCGAGCACCAGGAACGGCACGTCCGAGCCGAGGCTGCGGGCCACCTTGGCCAGCTCGTCGCGGCCGAGATCGGTGCCCCACAGCGCGTCGCAGGCGACCAGCGCGGCGGCGGCGTCGGCGCTGCCGCCCGCCAGGCCGGCCGCGACCGGGATCTGCTTGCGCAGGTGCAGCCGGGCGACGGGCTCGCGCTGGGTGTGCCGGGCCAGCGCCCGGGCGGCGCGCAGCACCAGGTTGTCTTCGTCGAGGGTCAGCTCGCCGGTGCCCTCGCCTTCCATGGTCAGCGTGAGCCGGTCGCCACGTCGGGCCGACAGCTCGTCGTACAACGAAATGGCGTGATAGACGGTGACCAACTCGTGGTAGCCGTCGTTGCGGACCGGGCCGACGTGCAGGTGAAGGTTGACCTTCGCGGGCACGCGCACCCGCACTGGCCCCAGCGCCGCCAGCCGGGGCCGCTGATAGTCCTCCTCGTCGAGCGGTTCGGTCACGCCGCCACCTTACCCGCGATCTCTGGCCGACCCGGGCGACCCGGCCACCGCGGCGAACTGCTCCACGGTCAGGGCCTCCCCGCGGGTACCCGGATCGACGCCGGCCGCGCGGAGCAGCCGTTCCGCCGCGTCCGGGCCGCCGGCCCAGCCGGCCAGCGCCGCGCGCAGTGTCTTGCGGCGCTGGGCGAACGCGGCGTCGATGACGGCGAAGACGGGTGCCCGATCGACCCCGGCCGGTGGGTCGCGGCGGGTGAAGGCGACCAGGCCGGAGTCGACGTTGGGCACCGGCCAGAACACGTTCGGTGGCACCCGGCCGGCCGGACGGGCGCTCGCGTACCAGGCCAGCTTCACACTCGGTACCCCATAGATTTTCGAACCCGGCCCGGCGGTCAGCCGGTCGGCGACCTCTTTCTGCACCATGACCAGGCCGTGCCGCAGGCTGGGCAGGGTGGCGAGCAGGTGCAGCACGACGGGCACCGCGACGTTGTAGGGCAGGTTCGCGACCAGCGCGGTGGGTGGCCGCGCGAAGTCGGCCGCGGTCACCTTCATGGCATCCCGGTTGATCACGTGCAGCCGGTCGGCATGATCGGGTGCGTACTTCCCGACCGTCTCCGGCAGCGCACCGGCCAGTGTCGGGTCGATTTCGATCGCGTACACGGTGCCGGCGGCCGGCAGCAGCGCGAGGGTGAGCGAACCGAGGCCGGGCCCGACCTCGACCACGACGTCGGCCGGGTCGAGATCGGCGGCGCGGACGATCCGGCGGACCGTGTTGGGGTCGTGCACGAAGTTCTGCCCGAGTGCCTTGGTCGGGCGTACGCCCAGCCTGGCCGCCAGATCACGGACCTCGACCGGCCCCAACAAACTCACGGGCGCACGCTACACCGCGTCGCGCCGGGCGACCCGTGGGCCAGGGTTCATGATCTTCGCCATTGACGGCGTGCTACAGGGTGCCCGCGTCGCGCGCGGTCCACACGCTCGGGTAGATCGGACGGAAGCCCAGCTCGGCCCGGATCTTCTCGGTCGAGACGATGCCGAACCACGGGTCGTCCAGTGGAGCGCTGCCCGGTTCCATCCGCTGGCCGGCGAGTTGGTGCAGGTCCCAGGCGGTGACCGGGGCGTCGTCGGCGCAGTTGTACACCTGGCCGTCGATCCCGTCGACGCACCGCGCGAGCCACAGCGCCTGGCTGGCGTCGGCGTGGTGGACGACCTGAAGGCGCTGGTGGGTGGGCCATTTCGCGGCCCAGCGCAGGGAGTCGGCGAGATGGGGGTCGCCTTCGCCGTACACGTACGCCAGTCGCACGATGCGCAGGCCGAGGCCGTGCTCTCCGTGCAGGCGGCGCAGCGCCGTCTCGGCTTCGGCCTTCGATCGGGGGTACGCGCCGAAACCCGCCACCTCCGCCGGCTCGTCGGTCTCCACGGCCGGCCTGCCCCGCCCCGGCCCGTACACGAGGTTGGTGCTGGTGAAGACGAACCGGCCGATCCCGGCGTCCAGGGTGGCCCGGGCCAGCGCGATCGTCGCGTCCCGGTTGACCGCGACGGCCTCCTCGTCGGGCACGCCCCGGAAGGCGGCCGCGATGTGTACCACGGCGTCGACGCCGGCCAGCGCCCGCTTCACCGCGTCGGGGTCACGCAGGTCGCCGACGATGACCTCAGCACCCCGGTCCCACCACAGGCCGGCCTGGTCATCGCCGCGGACGAGGACGCGCACCGGCTCGTGGCGGTCCAGCATCCGACCGGCGAACCGGCTGCCGACCTGTCCGGTCACGCCGGTGACGAGAATGGGCATAGCCGCCTCCAGTGGGTACCGTTAGCCGTGCAGTGTTCTTCCACCGGCCGACAGTAGCCGGCTAACGATATCGGGTCAACTGCTTTGACGGGTACCGTCATCGCCGTGGACCAGCGGCTCGGCGACGAATTCCAGACGGCGTTCTGGGCGGCTAAACGCGCGATGGCCGAGGCTGGTGAGGCGGCGTTTCAGCGGCACGGGGTGCGCTCCGGCCAGCAGTGGATCCTGCGCTGTCTGTGGGCCGAAGACGGGCTGAGCCCCGGCGAGATCGCCCGCCGGCTGGACCTGGCCACCCCAACCGTCACCAAGGCGGCCACCCGGATGGAGACGGCCGGCCTGCTGACCCGGCACGCCCACCCGCGTGACGCCCGGCTGGTCTGCCTGCGGCTCACCGATCGCGGCCGGAGCCTGGAGAAGGACATCGCCGACGAGATGCGCCACCTCGCCGAGCGAGCGCTGGCCACACTCGGCGAGGACGAGCGGGCGGCGCTGGTGCGGTACCTGACCGAGATCCGCCGCAACCTCCATGCCTGAGGTGCCCTGAGGTGCCCTGAGGTGCCCTGAGGTGCCACAACTTCCGGCAAGTTGTGGTCTCCGGGGGCCGTTTTGGCCACTAATTCCGGGAAGTTGTGCCGACCATGGGCCGGGACGCTTCACCACGGGCCGAAGACGCGGTCGCCGGTCGCCGAGACCGCTGCCGCCAGCTCGTCGACGTCCATCCCCTTGACCTCGGCCAACGCTCGTACGGTCAGCGGGATCAGGTACGACGCGTTCGGGCGGCCACGGTAGGGCATCGGGGTCAGGAACGGCGCGTCGGTCTCCACGAGCAACTGATCGGGCGGCGTCACCACGGCCGCCTCGCGCAGTTCCCCCGCGTTGGCGAACGTGACGGTACCGGCGAAGCTCAGCACGTACCCTCGCCCGACACACTCCGCGGCGAACGACGCGTCACCGGAGAAGCAATGCATGACCACGGTGTCCGGGGCGCCTTCCTCGTCGAGTACCCGAAGGACGTCGGCGTGCGCGTCCCGGTCGTGGATGACCAGCGGCCTGCCGTGCCGCTTCGCGATCGCGATGTGCGCCCGGAAGCTGGTCTCCTGGGCCGCCCGGCCGTCCGCACCGGTGCGGTACGTGTCCAGCCCGGTCTCCCCGATGCCGCGTACCCGCGGGTCGCCGGCCAGCGACTCGATCTCCCGCAGCGCACCGTCCAGATCGGGTACCCGTGGCGCGTCGTTCGGGTGTACCGCGACGGTGGCCACGATCGCCGGGTACTTGTGCGCCACCTCGACGCCCCACCGGGACGAGCCGACGTCCACGCCGACCTGTACCAGCCGGTCGACCCCGGCGTCGCGGGCCCGGGCGACGGCCGCGTCGATGCTCTCCAGCCCCTCCTCCAGCGTGATGTCCAGGTGGGTGTGGCTGTCGATGACCGGGGTACGCAGCGGCTCCGGCGGCGGCGGGAACTCGCCGGCCCGATGTTTGCGAGTCACGGCGTTAGCATCACAGATGTGAACTGTCACACCCGACCGCGGGTACGTTCACGCGCAGTTAACGCATCTCCCCTAGGTTCAGGCCGTGGCGCTGATGGGGCGGGCTGACGAGCAGTCGACGCCGACGCACACCACGTTGCGTGTGTTGCACGGCGGCACCTGGTTCCCGGCCGATGAGGTGGCAAAGGGCGCGGCCTACGAGCTGTTCGCCGATGAGGCCACCCCCGGGTTCCTGCCCAATCCCCGCCCCGGCGCCCGTTACCCGTGCCGCAGGTTCGTGCACGCCACCGAGGTGCTGGCGGTGACCGGCCTGGGCGCCCGGGCGGCCGCCGTCGCGACCGGCGAGCAGCCCCTCGCCGAGCCCGCGGAGCAGCCGCTGCGCATGCCCGTCAGCCGGTCGATGGACTGGCACGCGGTGCACCGGCTCAGCCAGGCGCCGGCGACCGCCGACTCCCTGCTCGCCGCGATCCGGCGCACCGCCACGATCCGGCGCGGCACCCGCATGGTCAAGGTGCTGTCGGCCCACCAGGTGGCCGGTCACCTGCACGGCTGGCTGCCCAGCGGGTTCTGCTACCGCGAGTACGACGTGGCCCACCTGCGTACCCCGGCCGAGCTGGGCGTGCTGCGCGGCGACAGCACCGACGGCGGCCCCGGGGACGCCGTGTTCGCCCTGCGCTGGCGGGCCACCGATCCGAGCGACTACGCGGTGCCCACCCTGGACACGTACCCCGGGCTGGTCCGCATGCCACCGCACGACCGGATCGGGCCCCCGGTCATCGGCGGCGGGTTCGCGCCGACCAACAACCATCTCGTACCCGAGTTCGTCACCGCCGACCTGGCCGACCTCCCGCTGCCGGCGAACGCGTCGCTGGTCGCCTACACGGCCGACGGCACCGAGGTGACGCTCTACACGTACCTGCCGGAGCAGCGCACCTGGACCCGGATGTGCGGGCCGCAGTGGCGACGCCTGATGACCGACGTCATCTCCGACTTCCCGGCCGACCAGGAGCACTTCCCGGTGCCGCCGGCGGTGACCCGGTTCGTCGGGCGGTACAAGGGCGAGCTGTACGACGCGGTCGCCGACCCGCCGGGCGAGTTCCGGCTCGCCGCCAAGGTGCGGGCCGCACGGTACCCGGTGGAATCGATCGCCCGGCGCACCGTGTACGCCCGGTGGCGCGGCACGCTGTGCACGGTGGTCCGCAACGAGAGTGGCTGGCTGCGGGTACGCCCGTGCCGCCCGGACGGGGAGAACATCGCCCGGCTCGCGGCGCACTCGATCGAGCGCGGCATCTACGAGACCTGGGCGCCCGCGTCCGAGGCGACCGACGTACGCGAGATCGACATCCAGTACCCGCTCTAGCGTCCGAGGTTCGTGATCTTATGCGACGCTGACGGGGTAACCGTGATCCTGCCGTTGCTCGACACCGACACCGTCGAGGTGGCCGAGCTGGACAGCCGCCTCCCCGACCCCGGCGGTGCGCACGCCATCATCGAGACCCGCAAGCGGGACAGCCTGCTGGCGACGTACTCAGGCCAGGTCGCGCGCCGCGAACTACCCGACGACGCGGTCCTCGACCTGGCCTGAGTACAGAGCTAACCGCCGAGGCGGCCAAGCTCCTCTTCGACGATCTTCGGGTCGAGCTTGCGGAACACCGGTGTCGGGGCGGCCAGCGCCCGGCCGGCCGGCAACTGGACCGGCTCCCAGCGCGCCCCGACCGAGTAGTCGCCGGTCAGGATCGGGTAGTCCGGACCACCGTCCAGATCGGACACTTCGACGATCGAAGGCATCGGCGCGTGCACGCCGGTGCCGCCCAGCAGCTCGTGGATCCTCTGCGCGGCGTGCGGCAGGAACGGCGTCAGCAGCGTGTTGCAGTCGCTGACCGCCTGGAGGGCCACGTACAAAATGGTCCCCATCCGATCCGGGTCATCCTTGAGCTTCCAGGGAGCCGACTCGGAGATGTACTTGTTGACCTCGGCCACGATCCGCATCGCCTCGCCGATCGCGGCCTTCTGGCGGTGCGCCTCGATCAGCCTTCCGACGGAGTCGAACCCGGCGCGGACGGCGGCCAGCAGCGCCTCGTCGGTCCCGGTCAGCGGGCCGGGTACGGGCAGCTTGCCGAAGTTCTTGGCCGCCATCGAAATCGACCGGTTGACCAGGTTGCCCCAGCCGGCGACCAGCTCGTCGTTGTTGCGGCGCAGGAACTCGGCCCAGGTGAAATCGGTGTCCTGCGACTCCGGGCCGGCGACGGCGATGAAGTACCGCAACGCGTCGGCGTCGTAGCGCTCCAGGAAGTCGCGCACGTAGATGACCACGCGCCGGGACGAGGAGAACTTCCGGCCCTCCATCGTCAGGTATTCGCTGGACACCACCTCGGTCGGCAACTCCAGCCGGCCGAACTCGCCCGGCTCGCCACCCCGGGACCCCTCGCCGTCGTACCCGAGCAGGATCGACGGCCAGATCACCGAGTGGAAGACGATGTTGTCCTTGCCCATGAAGTAGTACGAACGGCTGTCTGAGTCCTGCCACCACTTCCGCCAGGCTTCGGGATTGCCCGACCGGCGGGCCCACTCGATCGACGCCGACAGGTAGCCGATCACCGCGTCGAACCACACGTAGATCCGCTTGTCCGCCCGCTCCCGCCAGCCGTCCAGTGGCACCGGCACGCCCCACTCCAGGTCCCGCGTGATCGCGCGCGGCTGGAGGTCGTCGAGCAGGTTCTTGGAGAAGCGCAGCACGTTGGGCCGCCACCCCTCGCGCCCGTCCAGCCACTTCGACAGCGCCTCGGCGAACGCCGGCAGGTCCAGGAAGAAGTGCTCGGTCTCGACGAACACCGGCGTCTCACCGTTGATCTTCGAGCGCGGGTTGATGAGCTGCTCGGGGTCGAGCTGGTTGCCACAGTTGTCACACTGGTCACCGCGCGCGCTGTCGTACCCGCAGATCGGGCATGTGCCCTCGATGTACCGGTCGGGCAGGGTGCGCCCGGTCGATGGCGAGATCGCGCCGAGCGTGGTCCGGGGCACGATGTACCCGTTGTTGTACAGCGTCGTGAACAGCTCCTGCACCACCGCGTAGTGGTTGCCGGTCGTGGTACGCGTGAACAGGTTGTAGCTGAGCCCGAGCCCGGCGAGGTCTTCGACGATCACCCGGTTGTACCGGTCGACCAGCTCGCGCGGGGTGACCCCCTCCGCGTCGGCCTGCACCTGGATCGGCGTGCCGTGCTCGTCGGTGCCGGAGACCATGAGCACGTCGTGGCCGGCCATCCGCATGTACCGACTGAACACGTCCGACGGGACGCCGAAGCCGGAGACGTGGCCGATGTGGCGCGGGCCGTTGGCGTAGGGCCAGGCGACCGCGGCGAGAACGTGACTCATGGTGCCCAAGCGTAGTGACCCCCGCCCCGGGAGCGTGAACCGCCACTTTGCACCCCGACACGCGCCGCGTTTTCCATGGCCGGCGGCGCCGGCCGGTGTGGAATGGGGCCCGTGAGCGATTCCGAGCCGGCTGAGCAGCGCAAGCAGGGTGGCCCGGGCGACCGGCAAACGGCAACCCCGGCCGGATCGGCTGGCCCGGTCGGATCGACAGCGCCTACCGGATCGACAGCGCCGACCGGATCGGCCGCGCCTACCAGATCGGCCGCGCCTACCAGATCGGCCGCGCCTACCGGATCGACAGCGCCGACCGGATCGGCCGCTCCCGCGTCCGCTCGGTTGCCCGCCCGGCCGTCCGGTGGGGCCGAGGACGACAGCCGGCCCGCTTCGGTCAAGCCGCCGGTCGCCAGGCCACCGGTGTCGAAACCGCCAGCCGTCACGGCGGCCGGTCCGGCCGGCGGCACCCGCACGCTCAAGCGGCCCGGTGCTCCCAACCCGGCCGGCGCCCCGAAGCCGGCGAAGCGTACGAGCGCCGCCGCGCCGGCCACGGCCGCCGAGCCCGTCGAGGTCAAACCCGTAGAGGCCCAGCCGGCAGAACCCAAGCCAGCAGAACCCAAGCCAGCAGAACCCAAGCCAGCAGAACCCAAGCCAGCAGAACCCAAGCCAGCAGAACCCAAGCCGGCCGAGCCCAGGCCTGCGGAGATCAGACCCGCCGAGCCCAGGCCCACCGGGCCCAAACCGGTTGAGGTCAAGCCCGCCGAGATCAAGCCCGCCCAGGTCAAGCCGACCGCCGGCAGTCCGGCCGGCACCGGTCCGTCCGAGGCCGGCAGACCCGGGGCGGCCAAGCCGGCGGTGAAGTCCGCAAACGGCAATCCGGCGGTGAACTCGGCAAATGGCAATCCGGCGGTGAAAACCACGAACGGCAAGCCGGCGGTGAAATCCGCCGACGGCAAGCCGGTCGCCAGGAAGGCCGGGCATGTGCCCGCCCGCGAGGACGGCTTTCCGCTCTGGCCCGATGCCGGCCAGGCACCCACACCGGCCGCCGAGCCGAAGCCGCCGGCAGGCTCCGCGCCCTGGCCGGCGCCGCAGTTGCGCCCCGGGCAGCTGGCGTCGTCCAGGCGCCCGCCGATCCGGATCAGCCGCCGCCGCGCCACCGGCCGGCTTCGCCCACCGGCCTTCGGCCTTGCACTTCTGCTGCTGTTCGCGCTGCTCTCCGGGTTCTTCGGGTGGGTCAGCGCGGATCCGTTCTGGCTTTCCGTCGGCCACGCCGAGACGGGTACCGCGCGGGTGACGAAGTGCGCCGGCAGCGGGCTCGGGGCACGCTGCGTCGGTACGTTCACCGGTCCACGGTTCTCCCGCGAACGGGTGGCGCTCAGTGCCCTGCCGCGCGGGTCGCACCGGCCGGGCGTGACCGTACCCGCGCGAATGGTCTCGTCGAAGGGCCGGATCGCGTACGTGGGGAATCCGGCGGCACTGCACATCCGCTGGGTACTCGGGTTCGTCCTGGTCGCGCTGTGCGGCGTCGGCATCGTGTGGGCGACCGGGGCCGGCCGGCTGTCGCCGAAACGGGCCCGCATGGGCGGGTACGCGACGAGCATCGGCGCCCCGCTGCTCCTGCTGATCGGGATGCTCGTCGCCACCTGGTAAAGATCGGCACAACTTCCCGGAAGTAGTGGCCAAAACCGGGGGCTGAGGCAACAACTTCCGGGAAGTTGTGCCGATCACCGTGCCGCGTGGACGGCGTTGTAGACCTCGCGTCGAGGTACCCCGCGCTCGGCGGCGACGGCGGCGATCGCGTCCTTCCGCGTGGTACCCGTGGCCTCCAGGTCGGCGACCGCGGCCACCAGGTCCGCCGTGGTGGGCGGCTCAACCGGAGCCGCCAAAGCGCCCGCGACCACGAGCGTGATCTCGCCCCGGGGCGGATCGTCGACCACCCCGGCCGCCAGGGAGCCGAGCGTGCCGCGGCGGATCTCCTCGTACACCTTGGTCATCTCCCGACAGAGCGCCGCGGGCCGGTCCGGGCCGAACGTGGCGGCGAGGTCGGCCAGCGTGTCGTCGACGCGATGCGGCGCCTCGAAGAAGACCAGCGTGCGTGGCTCCGCGGCGAGCCGGCCGAACAGCGCCCGCCGCTCGCCCGGTCGCCGGGGCGGAAACCCTTCGAAGCAGAACCGGTCACTGGGCAGGCCGGACAGGGCGAGGGCGGTGGTCACCGCGCTCGGCCCGGGGGCGGCGGTCACGGGTACCCCCGCATCAAGAGCAGCCCGCACGAGCCGGAAGCCGGGGTCGGAGACACTGGGCATGCCACCGTCGGTGATCAGCGCCACGGTGGCGCCGGTGGTGAGCGCCTCGACGAGTTCCGGGGTGCGCCGCTGCTCGTTGCCCTCGAAGTAGGACACGATCCGGCCGGGCACGGTGACCTCCAGCTCCCGGGCCAGCCGGGTCAGCCGGCGGGTGTCCTCGGCGGCGACGATGTCCGCCTCCGCGAGGACGGACCGCAGCCGGCTGGACGCGTCCGCGACGTTGCCCAGCGGGGCGCCCAGCAAGATCAAAGCCACCCGAGCCTCCACGTTTGCCGGCAAGTAGCGGTCGGGGTGCACGCCCGCCGCAGGGGCAGCCTACGATCGCCAGGTGAGCTCGGGTGTGCTGACCGACGGCGGAACGACCGACATATCGGTTACTTTCGAGCCGTCCGCGATTGACGCGGACGGTTCCGCGTCACCGGTGTCCAACAGCTCGCCAGTGCCGGAGCAGGTGCGCCGGCGCCTGTCACCGCGCATCGGCCGCGACCCGAAGTCCTGGTATGCCACCGGCGTGGTCGTCCTGATCGCCGCCGTGCTGCGGGTGATCGGCCTGGCCCATCCGCGCGGCAAGATATTCGACGAGACCTACTACGCCACCGAGGGCCAGGAGCTGTTCAACCACGGTGTCGAGTGGCGCCCCGAGGACAATCGCGGCGACTTCGTCGTGCATCCGCCGCTCGGCAAGTGGATCATCGGCGTGGGCGAGTGGTTCTTCGGGCGCAACGGGCACGGCGGCTGGCTCACCCACGGCGAGTTCGGCTGGCGGATCTCGGCGGCGGTGTTCGGCACGCTGTCGATCCTGCTGCTGATCCGGATCGGGCGGCGGCTGTTCGGCTCGACGATCCTGGGCTGCGCGGCGGGGCTGCTGATGGCGCTCGACGGGATGCATTTCGTGCTGTCCCGGTCGGCGCTGCTGGACATCTTCCTGATGACGTTCATCCTGGCCGCGTTCGGTTGCCTGCTGCTCGACCGGGATCAGCGGCGGGCCAGATGGCTCGCGGCGATGGAGGCGGGGCTCGACCCGACCCGGCCCGGCTCGGCCGGGCGACCGAAGCTCGGGGTGCCGTGGTGGCGGCTCGCGGCCGGCGTGATGATCGGCTGCGCGGCGGCGGTCAAGTGGAGTGCGCTGTGGCACTTCCTGCTGTTCGTCGTGCTGATCATCGGGTGGGAGATCGCGGTGCGCCGGGCCGCCGGCGCGCGCCGCCCGTGGCGGGACGCGCTGCTCGACGAGCTGGGCTGGGTGGCGGCGTTCGTCGGGATCGCCGTGGCGGTGTACCTCGCGTCGTGGACCGGCTGGTTCGTCACCGACACCGGGTGGGACCGGCACTACCTCGCCAACCAACTGCACCAGCGCGAACTGCCGGTGATCGGCGCCCTGCAGAACCTGTGGGAGTACCACAAACAGGCGCTCCAGTTCCACACCGGGCTGCACGACAAGCACCGGTACCAGTCGTGGCCGTGGCAGTGGCTGCTGCTCGGCCGGCCGGTCGCGTTCTACTACAACGGCGACGGCACGTGCGGGGCGGCAAGCTGCTCGTCCGAGGTGCTGCTGCTCGGCACGCCGGTGCTGTGGTGGTCGTTCCTGCCCGCGCTCGCCGGGCTGACCTGGTTCGGCGTGAGCCGCCGGGACTGGCGCGCCGCCGCGATCTTCCTCGGTGCGGCGGCCGGCATCGTGCCGTGGTTCTGGTACGAGATCAAAGACCGCACGATGTTCTTCTTCTACGCGCTGCCGTCGCTGCCGTTCCTGATACTCGCGGTCGTGTACGTGCTCGGCGCGATCATCGGGCCGGCTCCGTCGCGGGCCGGGCCGCTGTCCGACCGCCGGCTCTTCGGCACGATCTTCGCCGGGGTGTACATAGCCCTGGTGGCGCTCTGTTTCGCGTACTTCTACCCGATCTACGTCGGAAAGATCATCACGTACGCCCAGTGGAGTGCCCGGATGTGGCTCGGCGGCCGCTGGATCTAGCGCGCCCTTTTCCTCGTTGATCTAGGACGAATGGTGCCCGAGTTGCCTGGTCTGTCCCACCATTCGTCCTAGATCGACGGGCTTCGGGGGCTCAGGCGCCGACCACGACCTCGTGGGTTACCGCGATGTTGCCCCGGGTCGCGTTCGAGTAGGGGCAGACCGCGTCGGCCTTGGCGACCAGCTCACGGGCCGCGTCGTAGCCGAGACCGGGCAGCTCGACGACCAGGTCGACGCGCAGCCCGTACCCGGGTGAGCCGGCCACCTTGCCGAGGCCGACCTGGGCGTTGACCTTCGAGCCGGTGACGTCCTGCCGGGTCCGGCGCGCCACCAGCGTCAGGGCGCTGTGGAAGCATGCCGCGAAGCCCGCCGCGAACAGCTGCTCCGGGTTGGTCGCGCCACCCGGGCCGCCCAGCTCCTTGGGCGACGCCACCAGCACGTCGAGGATGCCGTCGTCGGTGGCGACGCGCCCGTCCCGGCCACCGTTGGCGGTCGCGTTGGCGGTGTACAGAACAGATTCGAGCATCATTGATCTTTCTCTCCTGTGTCGGGCGGTCTTCCGGTTACGGGCGGAGGATGAGCTTGCCGGTGGTCCGGCGGGCGAGCAGGTCCTCGTGGGCGCGCCGAGCCTCGGCGAACGGGTACTCGCCGCCCACGATCGGCCGGAGCCGGCCAGCGGCCACCAGCTCGAACATCTCGGTCAGCGGAGGCCCGAACGTGCCGGGCACGGCGAGCGCCGGGCTGAGCCAGAAGCCGATCACCGACAGGTTGCGCTTCATGAGGCGGGTGGGCTCGATGGGCGTGGCGGCCTCCCGGGACGCCGCGCCGAAGGTCACCAGCCGGCCGAACTGCCCGAGCGCCTCGAACGCGGCGTCGAACACGGGCCCGCTGACCGCGTCGAGAATCACGTCGATCCGCTTGCCCCCGTTGGCTTCGATGACCCGCTCGCGGTACCCGTCGGCGTCACCGGAGACGGCCACGTCGGCACCGAGATCGAGCGCCAGCTTGCGCTTGTCGTCGGACGACGCGGTGGCGATGACCCGACCGGCGCCGAAGGCCTTGGCGAGCTGGACGGTGAGCGAGCCGACCCCGCCGGCCGCGGCGTTGACCACGATGCTCTCGCCGGGCGCGAGCCGGGCGCAGGTGCGCAGCATGTGCCAGCCGGACAGGCCCTGGGCCAGCAGCGAGAGCGCCTCGCCGTCGCCGATCTCGGCAGGCACCTCGACGGCCAGGAACTCGGGCACGAGTGCCTTCTCCGCGTATCCCCCGTTGCCGGTCAGGCCCATGATCCGGCGACCGTCCGCGGCCCGGCCGATCACCTCCGCACCGGGCACGAACGGCGGCTCGGGGTTGCTCAGGTAGGTCCCCTCGGCGAGGTGGGTGTCGGCGTAGTTGACGCCGGCGGCGGTCACGTCGACCGCAATCTGGCCCGGACTGGGCTGCGGGTCGGGCAGCTCGACCTCGGTGAGCACCTCTGGGCCACCGAATCGGGGTATCTGGATCGCTCGCATGGGTACGATAGTAACGTACTAAGTACGTTACCTAGCCTGTGAGGGTGACCACGGTGTCTGATAAAGCCCTGCAAGACAGAAGAGTCCGCGCCCGCCGGCACACCCTCGACCGGGACACGATCGCTGCCGCCGCGCTCGCGTTGATGGACGCCGAGGGTACGAAGGCGCTGACCATCCGATCCCTGGCCGCGAGGCTCGGGGTGGCGCCGATGGCGTTGTACAACCACGTCCGCACCAAGGAGGACATCCTCGACGCCGCCCGCGAGCGCGGACTCGCCCAGCTTCCGGTCGCTCTGGGCACCGGCAGCCGGCCCTGGTGGGAGCGGATCCGAGAGATCAACCTGACCTTCCACCAGGCCCTGCGCGAACATCCCAGCCTGGTCGAGCTGCTGGTCGCCCGCCCGCTCGACGGACCGGCTCCGATCGGCGCCACGGAAGCCCAACTTCGGGTACTGGTGGCGGCCGGCTTCACCCCGGACGACGCGGCCCGGGCCCACCTGACCCTGCTGCACTACGCCATCGGCTCGGTCGCGTGGACCTCGCCCCGGGTCGAGCCGCAGTCGGTCGGCAGGGCCGCACTCGACCGGGTGCCGGCCGACCGGTACCCGACGCTGGCCGCCGTCGCCGGCCCGCTGGCGGAGGCGACCTACGACGCCAACCAGTACGCCTACGGCCTAGACCTGTTGTTGGCCGGCCTACGCGCCCACCACACCCCCCTCCCCTGCCCCCCTGACCTCCCCCTGACCTCGTCGATCTAGGACGAATGTTGGGACGAGTCGGGCGAACCGCCCACCATTCGTCCTAGATCGACGGGAGATACCGTGAGCCGCGTGACGTACCTCGACGGGCTTTTCTCGCTTCACCGGCGGGTTGCCGTGGTGACCGGCGGCAACTCGGGCATCGGGCGGGCCATCGCCGAAGCGCTGGCACACGCCGGCGCCGGTGTCGTACTGATCGGCCGCGACGAAGGCCGGCTGCGGGAGACCGCGGCGACGCTCCCCCGGGCCGGTCACGTCGCCGTCGACCTCGGGGACCGGGCCGCCCTCGCCGCGGCGGCCGAAGCGGCGACGGTACCGTTCGGCGAGCCGGACATCCTGGTCAACGCCGCCGGGATCAACCCGCGCCCGCCCCTCGCCGAGCTGTCCACCGAGGACTGGGACCGGATCTTCGCGGTGAACCTCGACGCCCCGTTCCTACTCGGCCAGCGGTACGCGCCGGGGATGGCGGAACGTGGCTGGGGACGGATCATCAACATCGCCTCGCAGCAGGCGGTCCGCGCGTTCGGCAACAGCGGCGGGTACGGTGCCGCCAAGGCCGGGCTCACCGGGCTCACCCGCTCGCAGGCGGAGGCGTGGTCGCGGTACGGCGTCTGCTGCAACGCGATCTCGCCCGGCGTGGTGCACACCCCGATGACCGACCCGATCTTCGCCGACCCGGACCGCGCGGCGGCCACCGCGGCCCGCACCATGGTCGGCCGCAACGGGCTGACCGCCGACTTCGCCGGGGTGGCGGTGTTCCTGGCCAGCCCGGCGTGCGCCTACGTCACCGGCCAGACGATCTTCGTGGACGGCGGCTTCTCAGTGTCCTAAGTGAACCCGCCGCTGGCGGGCAGCCTCGTACAGCAGGATGCCCGCCGCGGTGGCGGCGTTGAGGGACGAGGCCGACCCGGTCATCGGGATCCGGACCAGCACATCGCACGCATCCCGCCAGGCCGCGCTCAGCCCGACCGTCTCGTTGCCGATCACCAGCAATGTCGGCCCGGTCAGGTCGACGGAATCGACATCGGCGTCGGCGGACTCGTCGGCGCCGATGACCGTACACCGGCCCGCTGCCCAGTCGAGGACCTCGCGGTGCCCGGAGACCCGCACCGCGGGTACCGAAAAAAGCGAGCCGGTGCTGGCCCGCACCGACTTCGGGTCGTACACATCGGCGGCGTGCCCGGTGATGATCACACCGTCGGCGCCGAAGGCGTCGGCGGAACGCAGCAGCGTGCCGATGTTGCCCGGGCTGCCCGCGCGGTCGAACACGGCGCCGAGAAAGCCGGCCCGGAAAAGGATCCGGCCGAGGTTGTCCGCCGGCATGGCGGCGACCGCGATCAGCTCGACGTCGGAAGACGGGTCGTCCTTGTCGCTCAGCTCGCCGAGCAACTCGGCCGCGACCGCGATCTGCGGCGCGCCCACCCGGTCGAGCAGGTCGCGTGCCCACCGGGACAGCCCGCCGCCGTCCCGGTACAGGATCGCGCGCAGCGGCCAGTCGCGGGCCACCGCCTGGCTGATCGGGCGTACCCCCTGCACCAGGAACTCGCCCGCCCGCTGCCGCTTGGTGCGGTTGGTCAACAGCGCCTGCCACTGCTGGAACCGCGCGTTGCGGGTGGTGATTCGCACGTGAGCACGGTATGCGACGCGTCGTGGTCGGCTTGCCGACAGGTCGGACTGCACACCTGCGCAACGATGATGCGGCGTGAGATGAGGGGCGACATGACGACCATCGGCACCTGGAACCTGGAAAACCTGTTCCGTCCGGGCGGCAGTTTCGGCCCGCCCGACGAGACGACCTACCGGGCGAAACTGGCGGCGCTGGCCGCCACCATCAACACCACGAAGCCCGACGTTCTGGGGGTACAGGAGGTCGGCGACCCGGAGGCGCTGGCCGATCTGGTCGCGATGCTCGACGGCGACTGGCACGTCGAGCTGTCCAAACACTTCGAGGCCGATCATCCGATCCGGGTCGGCGTGCTCAGCCGCCGTCCGCTCCAGGTGATCCAGGACACCGCCGACTTCCCGGACAAGATCGGCGCCCTCCAGATAGACGACTCCACGCCGCTGTGCCGCCAGATGTGCCGCGGTGCGCTCGCGGTCGGGGTCGAGCTGGCGTCCGGCCAGCAGGTCGTGGTCACCGTCTGCCACCTGAAGTCGAAGCTGCTGAGCTATCCCGCCACGAACGGCAGCACCCGGTTCTTCCCGCGCAACGAGGGCGAGCGGGCCCGGTATGCCAGCTATGCGCTGTTCCGCCGCGCCGCCGAGGCGGTGACCGTGCGCGCGCTCGCCGACCACCTGCTCGACAACCACGGCCAGACCCGGCCGCTCGTCGTGCTCGGCGACCTCAACGACGAGTCCCTGGCGGCCACCACGCAGATCCTGGTCGGCCCGCCCGGCTCGGAGATCGGCACGCGCGGCGCCCTGGTGCCGGACCGGGGCGACGCCTCGCGGCTGTGGAATCTCGCCCCGCTCATCCCGGAGAACGAGCGCTTCTCCCGGGTGTACCAGGGTCGCCACGAGCTGATCGATCACATCATGGTCAGCCGGTCGCTGCTCGACCACGTCGACGAGGTGCACACGTTGAGCGCCGCCGGACTGCCGTCCGTCGGCGACGATCCGGTCGCCCGCCGCGATGCCTCGGCCTCAGACCATTCGCCTGTACTGGCACAGCTGTCCGTCTAGAGAATCGCCTGGTCGACCGTGTCGTAGAGGGGCAGTTCCCCGGTCAGCCGGGTGGCGTCGAGTACCTCACGGACGAGTGGCTGCGCGCCTGCCAGCCGCAGCCAGCCGCCGTGCTGGCGGGCCATGAGGTGGGTCTGGGCCATCAGGTTGAGACCACTCGAATCGCACAGGTCAACCCCGCTGAGGTCCAACACGATGCGTGGTTGTTCACCGCTGGCGAGCGGCAGCAGCGCGTCGCGGAGCGCCTGGTGCGTATCGAAGTAGATGCTGCCCCGGACCGATACGACGGCATGATCCGGGCGGCGGCGTACCACCACCTGTACGCCTTCCTCCTCCACTCTGAGTAGCCTAGGCGGCCGGTCCGGTATGCGCATTCGCACTCAGAAGATCGAGTGCGGCCCGGACCGCCGCCGGTACCGTCTCGCCGGTCGCGGCGACCACCCGCCGGGCCAGTCCACCGGACAGTGGACGGGTCACGACATCCGCCCGCGGTACGGCGAGCGCGAGCCGGGGCAGCACGGTCACGCCGGCCCCGGCGGCCACCATGCCCTGTACGGCGTTGTAGTCGTCGGTCGGGAACCGGATGGCCACCGCCGGCTCGAACCCGGCCATCCGGCAGGCCCGGAGGATGAGGTCGCGATCGGGGCAGTCCGCGCCTCCACCGAGCACCCACGGCTCCGCGGCCAGGTCGGTCAGCGCGATCTCAGCGCGGGTCGTCAGGTCGTGCCCGGCGGGCAGCACGGCCAGCATGGGGTCCTCGAACAGCGGGTGGAGCCGGATCCCGGTCGGGCCGGTCGCCGATGGATCGAGCGGCTGGACCAGCAGCGCCAGGTCGACCTCGCCGGCGCGTACCCGTCCCGTCGCGTCGGTGGGCGACTCGACCAGCGACAGCTCCACCTCGACCTCCGGGTGCGTCGCCCGGAACCGGGTCAGCGCCGCCGGTACCAGCGACGTCGCGGCGCTCGCGAACGTGGACAACCGGATCCGGCCGCCGTGCCCGCTGGCCAGCGCGCGCAGCTCGGCGTCCGCGGCGGCCAGCTCCGCGACGATCACTTCGGTACGCCGGACCAGCGCCCATGCCGCATCGGTGAGCCGCACGGTGCGACCGATGCGCTCGATCAGGCGGGCGTCGGCCTCCCGCTCCAGCGTGGCGATCTGCTGCGAGACAGCCGACTGGCTGTATTTGAGGGCCCGGGCAGCGGCCGAGAACGACCCGTGCCGGGCGACCTCCCGCAGAATCAGTAGGCGGCGGACGTCAAGCATAAGTACCGCTTATCGAGAGCCTCACGACCCCGCATGATTGCCAATATGTCGACGGGTAAACCTGATAGTCATGATTGTGTCGGCGTCCGGTTTGCTTGAGTGGCCGGTGCGGCGCCCCTGGTGGGGGATGGCGGTTGGCGCGCTGAGCGTGTCGGCGTCGGCCGTGCTGATCCACGTGTCCGGCACGTCGCCAGGGACCGCATCGTTCTACCGGTGCGTGCTGGCGCTGCCGTTCCTGGCGATCCTCACGGTGGCGCGGCGCCGGGACGAAGGCCGGCCGCAGCTTCGCCAGCGGATCGTGGCCTGGGTCGCGGGCGCGTTCTTCGCCGGGGACATGCTCCTCTGGTCGCAGGCGATCGGCGGGGTCGGCGCCGGACTGTCCACCGTTCTGGTCAACACCCAGGTGGTACTCGTACCGCTGCTCGCACTGATCGTCGACCGGGAGCCGATCACCGCGCGGTTCGTCGCAGCGCTGCCGGTTCTCCTGGCCGGCGTCGCCCTCGCCGGTGGCCTGATCGGGTCGGGCATCGGCGCCGATCCGCTGCTCGGCACCGTGCATTCGGTACTCGCGGCGGTGTGCTACGCCGGGTTCCTGTTCCTGCTGCGCCGCGGCGGTGCCGGCGCCAGCCGTCGGATCGCCGGTGTCATGTTCGACGTGACCGTGTCGGCCGCGGTGGTCTCGTTGGTCGCCGGCGCCCGGTGGCACGGTGTGGATCTCAGGCCCGGGTGGGCGGCGATCGGCTGGCTCCTTGTCGTCGCGCTCAGTAGCCAGGTGATCGGCTGGCTACTGGTGACCGCGGCGTCACCACGCTTGAGCAGCCAGGCCGGCGCGATGTTGCTCCTCCTCACACCGGTCGGCGCGGTCGCGCTGAGCGCGCTCGTGCTCCGCGAGCGCCCATCAGCGTGGCAGCTCGCCGGTTGCGCCCTGGTACTGGTCAGTGTGCAGTTCGCAACCATGCGTGTCTCCGGAGGTTGCACCGTTTCGGGCTATGGCCCCGGCCGCTCGCGATCTGCTAAAGCTGCAGGTGAAGACGCAGATCGGAGGTCCGATGGACACCTGGCAGATGATCCGGGCAGAGCGCGCCTCGTTCGTCGACGCACTCGCCGCGCTGCCCGACAGCGCATGGGATAGACCCTCATTGTGTACCGGCTGGAAGGTCCGCGACGTGGTCGGCCACATGATCTCGACAGCGTCCCTGACCCCGCCCACATTCTTCATGAGCATCGCGTCCAGTGGCTTCCAGTTCGACAAGATGACCCGGAAGAACATTCAGAAAGTCACGGCCAGCCGGACCAACAAGGACCTGGTGGAGGAGTTCCGCTCGCGGGTGGACTCGCGCAGTGCCCCGCCCGGGCCGACCATCTCGTGGCTGGGCGAAACGATCGTCCACGGCGAGGACGTGTTCCGCGCCGTCAACGGGTACCGTGACCACCCGATCGAGCACGTCGTCGCGGTGGCCGACTTCTACAAGAACAGCAACCTGCTGATCGGCGCGAAGCGGCGGATCACCGGGGTCACGCTGCGGGCGACCGACACCGACTGGCTGCACGGCTCGGGCCCCGAGGTCAGCGGCCCGGCGATCGCGCTACTGCTCGCGATGACCGGACGCAAGCCCGCCCTCGACGACCTGACCGGCGACGGCGTGTCGGTGCTCCGCCAACGTTAGATCCGCCTCCTACTCGCGGCGGTGGTATCTGTTTGCCAGTCGGAGTGGTGGATCAGCCGGTGGTGCGTGGTGGAGCGTTGCTCCTAGCCACTCCACCACGTCCAGGGTGTTCGGGCGCCTACGGCCCGGTAGCAGCCTCCGCTTGGGGCTTCACGTAGGAACCACGGCAACCGAGCATGCCCACCAATCCGCGCTCGCTCAGCACCCGCGTCGCCTGGCGGACCGTGCCCCGGCCGATTCCATGGATCCGCATCAGGCGTGGCATGCTCGGCAGCCACTCGTCGGGCTTGAGGGTGCCGCTCGCGATGTCGGCCGCAATCAGGTTCGCTAGCTGGACATAGAGCGGCGTCGGGTCGCGCTGGTCGATGGTGGGCACGTTCGCTGGTCACCCTTCGGTCTCGTGATCATTCGTCGTCGCGGGTGTAGCGGTAGCCGTTTTCGGCAAGATGCTCGCGCTGATAGATCTGCTCGGCCCGTTCCGCCGTCGTCGTGGCGATGCCCCAGCGACCACAGCGGCGGAGCACCACAACGCCGATTTCGTCCGCCACGACCAGCCGAAAGCCATGTCTCACCGACGCTGCCAGAACTCACCCGGGCTGACCTCGTCGAGCTCGGGCGTCAACGCGACGTGAGCCTCTCGGGCGCGGGTCTCGACGGCCAGCACAACGACCGCGCACGGCCAGGCCGCGCCACACGTGCACACCCAACCGACGGTGCAGCCGAGCCACACGAGCGCGGGTCGATGCATCCGTTTGATGCGGGCGATGTCCTCGGCGTTCACGTCGTCCCCTCGGTCGCGATGGGACGGGGAACAGCAGCCAGGGCCTGAATGCTCGTCCAACCGCCGCCCCGTTACCTTTTTGATCGTCCCCAACCGGGGACTGCTCGGTCGCCCGGCCCGGTATGACTAACGCCCCTGTCGTACGCATGATCCGGGGGGTGTTGTCGCCGGGCCGGGTGGCGTCGGCAGACCGCTGATAGGGACCCGGCCACCCCGCGTGCGGGGTAGGTCTCTCCGTAACGTGGATGCCGGCAGTCCGGCGCTGACCAGCGGCCGAGCCACGGGGTAGCGATGGGGAGGCAAGGCGTGCACGACGAGTACGGCGTCTTTGTCGGACTGGATGTCGGCAAGGAAGGACACCACGCGGTCGCGCTGGCTCCGGACGGGAAGCGGCTGCACGACGCCACGCTGCCCAACACCGAGGCCGGCCTGCGGAAACTGTTCGACAAGCTGGCCCGGCACGGCCGGATCCTGATGGTGGTCGACCAGCCCGCCTCGATCGGCGCCCTGCCCGTCGCGGTCGCCCGTGCCTGCGGGCACCAGGTGGCCTACCTGCCCGGCCTGGCCATGCGCCGGCTCGCTGACCTGCACCCGGGCACGGCGAAGACCGACGCCCGCGACGCCTACGTGATCGCCGACGCCGCCCGGACCCTGCCGCACACGCTGCGCCGGGTCGACACCGGCGACGACACCCTCGCCGAGCTGGAAGTCCTGGTCGGCTACGACGACGACCTCGCCGGCGAGGTCACCCGCATCGCCAACCGGATCCGCGGCCTGCTCACCCAGATCCACCCGCCCCTGGAACGGGTGCTGGGCCCGAAGGTGCAGCACCCCGCCGTCCTCGAGCGCTGTCGCGATGCGGCGGACCCGCCGGGATCCGCAAGGCCGGTCGCACGAAGCTGACCGAGATCATCAAGAAGCGCGCGCCCCGGATGGGTGCCCGGCTCGTCGAGCAGATCTTCACCGCCCTCGACGCGCAGACCGTCGTGGTGCCCGGCACCACGACGGCCGAGACCATCCTGCCCCGGCTCGCTGACAGCCTGCGCGACCTGCTGAGACAACGGGCGCAGGTCGCCGAGCAGGTCGAGGGGATGCTTGATGCGCACCCTCTTTCCGGGGTCCTGACCTCGATGCCCGGCATCGGCGTCAGGACCGCAGCGAGGATCCTGCTCGAAGTCGGCGACGGCAGCTCGTTCCCGACCGCCGGGCACCTGGCGGCCTACGCCGGCCTGGCCCCGGTCACCCGCCGCTCCGGCACCAGCATCCGCGGCGAGCACCCACCCAAGGGCGGCAACAAGCAGCTCAAACGCGCGTTCTTTCTGTCCGCGTTCGCGGCCCTGGCCGACCCGCTCAGCCGGACCTACTACGACCGCAAACGCGCCGAAGGCAAGAAACACAACGCCGCCCTCATCTGCCTCGCCCGCAGGCGCGTCGACGTCCTGCACGCCATGCTGCGCACCCGCACCCCGTACCAGCACAAAACGCCGGACCAACCCCGCCTCGCTGCTTGACAAAACCCATAGGGACACCCCCCGATGTGCACCGACGGTAGGGGGACTGCTACCCGGGCACCGCCATGACGCGTGACGGTGGCGGACCGACACCCGGGGTATCGGTCGCAACCGGCACTCAGGGTGCTAGTCGGGAATTACGCCGATGCGGCGGGCCATGTCCTGCACGTCGCGCCGGATCGCGCCGTGCGAGCGCGACAGCAGTTCGCGCACCAGCTCGGCGGCGAGGATCGAGTACTGCAGTTCCTCCGCGGACTCACGCTCGGCGGCGGACAGCACGTGGAAGGCGGCGACGTCCTCGCGCTGGCCGACGAAGCCGCGCGCCACGTCGAGCAGGTAGCGCGCCCGGCGCTCGACGCTGGGCAGCGTGGCCACATCAAGCCGCTCGCTCGCGTCGGTCGCCTTCTTGGCCTGCCCCAGCTCGGCCGGGATCGCGACGGTGTGGGCGCCGACGTTGGCCACGCTGAACATGGTCACCGGCTCCACGTAATCGAGCATCGTCCGGGCCACCTCGTCGGCGGTGTCCCAGGACCGCCAGGCCGCCCCGTCCTCGCCGTTGCGGGCCAGGCTGATCGCGCGCACCAGGTGAAGCTGACCATAGAGCGCACGGACCCGTTGCGGGGCATCGGCTATCGACTGCTCTAGTGCGCGGATCGCTTCGCTGGCCACGATCACGCCCTCGTCCGGGTGCCCGGTGGAGTTGAGTACACCGGCTACCGACCACGCGGACAGCGCAAGCGTAACCGGGTCGGCGGCTTCATCGGCGAGGTTCAGCGCGCGGTCCGAGGCGACAACGGCAAGTTCGTACTCGCCGGTCTTCTTCGTCCAGAGCCGGGCCAGGTGGTACACGTTCGCCAGTAGCGCGGCCGCTTCCGGGCGCTGGTCGCTCGCGCTGGACCGGTGCAGCCGGCGGGCGTCCACGATCAGGTCTGGCAGGACGGCGGCAACGTCGCTGTAGGCGTGGGACGAGTGGTGCCAGTCGTGCCAGACTTGCTCGACCCGGGTTCGGATCGCGATGAGGTCGATGCCATCCGGCGGGATCGCGAGGTCCGGCGTCATGATCGCCGACCGGATGCCCGGCACCGCTTCGGGCACCTTGCCACCACGACCGGGTGCGAGCAGAAGCGCTCGCCCGATCAGTTCGGTGGGCTGTACGTGTAATACGTCGGCGAGGTCGAAGATCATGGAAAGGCTGTCGACGTGCCGGGCGCCCGCCTCCACCTGGCGCAGCCACGACACCGACCGGCCGACCAGCCCGGCCACGGCTTCTTGGGTCAGGCCTCGACGCTGGCGGTACGCGCGGATGCGCCGGCCGACCCCCGACGGTTCCCAGGTCGTTGCCACCGCGTCCACCTCCCACCCTCACCGTCAAGACTACGGCGCTCAGCCGGGCCCGGCATAGGGGTCCTGAGCAGGGCAAATCGCGGGCATGGGGCGCCATCGGACGGGAGCGGCAGCGCGACCTAGATAGCGATTCCCGGGTGCGGCCGCGACCCTCGACTACCGGCTCGACGAGAAGGACCGGGGTAGGCGGAAGATCGGCTGCCCTGTTCTCTTTCTGTGGAGCCAGCGGGGATCGGTGGCTCAGCTGTACGACGATCCGTTGGCCATCTGGCGAGCCTGGGCCGATGAGGTCGACGGCGGACCGGTGCCGGTCGGGCATTTCATTCCCGAGGAAGCCCCCGAGGAGACGTCGCGCTGGCTGCTGGACTTCCTAAAGTGAACCTATGTTCGTCGTCGAGGAACGCGACCGGGTACAGGAACGGCTGCTGACGCTGGCCGGATCGGATCCGGCCATCGTCGGTGCCGCGGTCACCGGTTCGCTCGCGGCCGGGGAGGGCGACCGCTGGTCCGACCTCGACCTGGCGTTCGCGGTCGACGGCGACCTCGACGCGTCGCTCGAACAGTGGACCCGACGCCTCTACGACGACTTCGCCGCGCTGCATCACTGGGATCTGCCGTCGGGTACGAGCATCTACCGGGTGTTTCTGCTGCCCGACTGGTTGGAAGTCGACCTTGCCTTCACCCCGGCCGCCGATTTCGGACCGCGCGGCCCGAAGTGGCGAACCGTATTCGGGAGCCCGGGACAACCGAAACCCACATCGGTACCCGACTACAACACCCTCGCCGGCATGGCCTGGCACCACGCGTTGCACGCCCGGGTGAGCATCGAACGGCGCAAGTGGCTGCAGGCGGAGTACTGGATCAGCGCGGTCCGCGACCAGACGATCGCCCTGGCCTGCCTGCGCCTGGGCTACCCGGTGCACTACGCGAAGGGCGCCCACCTGCTGCCGGACGAGTTGACCGCACCACTAGCCGCAACCCTGGTCCGATCCCTGGACAAGGCGGAGTTGTTCCGCGCACTGGATGCCGCCACGGCTGCGCTGGCGCACGAGCTGAAGCGCACCAACCCATCCCTCGTCGATCTAGGAAGAATGGTGGCCCAAATCGGGCAACCCGGGCACCATTCGTCCTAGATCGGCAGAGGGGGCGGCCGTGCGCGGTCAGCGGCCGAACCGCTTCGACACGTTCCGCCAGGCGCGCTTGGCGCGTCCCTGCGGGGTACGGCGGTCGCGCCGCCACTTCAGTACACCGATCGCCGCCACCGCGGCCGCGACCATGACCGTGCCCGCCGAGGCCCACCTCGCGGGGTGGCTTCGCGCGGACTCCACCATCTGGCCGGTCGTCTCGTGCGCGCCGCCGAGCTCCCGGTTCATGTCATCGCGCAACTCGTCGACCGCGGCGCCGGCCTTGGTCGCAGAATCCTTCGCACCCATCGTTGTCCCCTTTTCCTCGGCAACTACTGGATGCATTCCCCATCCGGGCACAGACCAACCATCGACTCACCATGATCGGCCGACGTCAACCGGCACAAATCCCCGCACCCCACCGGCACAACTTCCCGGAAGTTGTGGCCTCAGCAAGGTACGGAGGCAACGACTTCCGGGAAGTTGTGCCGATCAACGGATCAGTATTTCGGCGGCGCCGATGGCTGGGTGGTCGTCTTCGGGGTGGGGCTCGCCGGCGTCGGCCCTGTCACCTTCGCGTTGAGGGTCGCCGACCGCTGCGGCTCGCCGCCGGTGGTGTAGATCGTGTACACGTGGCTCTCGGTGCTGCCCGGCGCGCACGAGACGTAGAGCGTCTCCGATCCGGTGGTGCCCGAGTACTTCCGGTAGCTGCCCACGATGCCGGGGTTGTCGACGGAGAGCGCCGCCCCGGTCGCGCCGCTCACCTTCCACTCGATGATCGCCGGCTGCGGCCCGGACGCCGTGCACTTGGGCTGCTGGCGGAACCGGAAGTAGACGATCTGCGCGCCGTTGTTCTGGGGGTTGCCCTGGTTGCCCTGACCCGTGCCCTGATTGCTGTCGCCGCCGGTACCCCCGCCCCCGGCCGCCTGATCGGCCGCGTCGCTGGGCGGAGCGCTCGGCGCGGCGCTGAACGACCCCTTCGCCCGTTCACTGTTGGCGGTCCGCTCGGCGCGGTGTTTCGCCGACGACGTGTTGGCGACGACGATCGCCGTGACCAGGCTGATCGTGGCGAGCACGCCGAGGCCGGCCAGCGCGATGTTACGCACACTGGTGGTGGTGGAAGGTTGGCTGTCCGGTTCCATCGTCGTCTCCTCGCAGGTACTACCTGCGTCCAGGCTAGGGAACCCGGGCGGGCGCCAGAATCATGAAATCGTGCCAGCGCCCGCCGGACAGTCCACTAGGCGACGAATTTCACCGGGCGGCGACGACGGTATCCGACAAACAGCACCACACCGACCCCGACCAGGAGGAGACCGCCGGCCACGACGAACGCGATGTTGGTACCGGTGATCGGCAGCGTGCCGCTACCACCTCCGGTGCCGCCGCTGCCCGTGCTCGGAGACGCGGCGGGGCCGGTCGCGGATGCGCTCGGCGCGGGGGTACTGGGGGAAGGCGACGCGACCGGCGCCGGCTTGAACACGATGTCGACCCAGTAGTTGTGGCTGGAGCCGCGATCCGGGAACCCGGCGCCGAGGTGGAACGCGCTGCCCCCGGCCGGCACGTGCAGCGGCCCGCTGTCCGGCCCGAAGTTCGCGAACACGTCGGCGCTCACCGAGTAGAACCCGACCGATGTGTGGTACGACGCGAGGTACGCCTGGCCGGCCTTGATCGCGACCGGCGGCTTGAACGTCACCGTCTGCCAGCCGCTCGTGCTCTCGCCGGCGAACGTCGCGGTCGCCACCCGGGTGCCGTCGGCGGTCCACAACGATCCGGTGTGCTCGCCGGTGTTCTGCGCGCCCTTGTAGAACCGCAGTGCGCTGACCGTGCCGTCGACGTCCGAAGTGAACTTCACGCCCAGTTCGAGATCGGACGGGTCGTTCCAGTTTTCGGTGTCCGGCTTGTCGGCGGTGGTGAAGAAACTGTACGTGGACGGTGCGCCGCCGGCCGGCTCGAACAACGGGTCGACCCAGTAGTTGGTCGCGTCGAAGGTACCCGTCGGGAAGCTGCTCTCACTGCCGTACCGGAAAACGCCGTTGTTCTTCGCCGGGGCGCTCAGTGGCCCGTTGGTCAGCTTGTTGTCGAAGAAATGCGGATCGGCGGCGTAGTGGCCGTGCGGCGCGAAGTACGAGGCGATGTACGTGGTGCCGGCCGTCACCTGTACCGCCGGGGTGAACGACGCGGTCTGCCAGCCCACGGTCGTGGACGCCGGGAAGATCACCTGGGCCCGCCGCGAGCCGCCTTCCGACCAGATGCTGCCGGTGTGCGGGCCGGTGTTGCCTTCGCCCTGGTAGAAGCGGATGCCGGTGACCTTGCCGTTCACCGCGGGCGTGAAGCGGACGCCCAATTCGATCGCGCCGGCGTCGTCGGCCGCCGGATTCTTCGGCGTCGCGTCGGCGGCGAACAGCCCGGCCGCGGACGCCTTGGCCGCCCGCGCCGGCGACGACGCCAGGCCGACCGCCGCTACGCAGAGCACCGCGGCGGCGATTCCGGATATCCGCCGCATCGAACCGATCCGCATTCCGGCCGCCCTTCGGACACTATTCGTCAAGTAACAACTACGCTTGGTTTCATCGATCTATAAGCCCGGTGCAAAATAGCCTGGCCGGCGGGCCACCGCCATAATTCATTCACATCGCGGGAATTCGCCGAGCCGGTAGACCGGGGTCAGCCGTTCGGCTGCATGCACTGTGGACTGTTGGAAGGGACACGATGGGTACCGGAGCCCTCGCCGTCGTGCGGGACTGGCTGGACGCGGTCAACGCCGGCGACCCGGCGCAGGTCGAGCGCCTGTCCGCGGTGGACATAGAGATCGTCGGCCCCCGGGGCAGCGTCCGGGGACGGCAGGCATTGACCGCGTGGCTGGGTCGGGCCGGGTTCTCGGCGCGGGCCGGGCGCTGGTTCTGCGGCGGCGACGGCAGCGTCGTGGTCGAGCAGGACGCGCGCTGGGTCGACCCGGCCACCGGCGCGGCACGGGGCCGCGCGGCGGTGGCGTCACAGTTCCTGGTCAGCGGGACGGGCGACGCCGCGAGCGTCCATCGGTACGCCCGCCACGACGACCTGGCCACCGCGCTGGCCGCCGCCGGACTCCACGAAACCGACGAGGTCCGCGGTCGCCAGCCGTAGCGGATGAGCCGGCGCGCGGCGCAGCCGGGTGTCGGTGCCCCGGACGGTACAGGGTGCGCCGGCCGCCGCCCCGCACCACGGACAGGCCACCCGCCACACTGTTCGGGCACGCGGGCCGGCGAGGTCATGCGGTCGGTCCCCGCGCATCGCCAGCGCCTCGGCGCGCACGTCCCGCGCGGTGACGTCGCTGCGCCGCCGGGCGATCTGGATCGCGGCGGCCAGCGCCTCGGCCGCGGTCAGGCCGGCCAGGACACGGTGCCAGTCCAGCGGCGAGCCGTCGCCGGTCCGGCCGATCACCCGGACCAGCAGGAGCAGCCGCGCGGTCTCAGCCGGGGTCATCGCGGCCGCGCCACGGCCGGTGGTCACCGCGCTGATCGATGGTCCGTAGCTCGTACAGGGGCGCGCCGCACGCGCACCGGACCAGCCCGTCGCGCTCCTCGAAGGTCCACCCGGCACAGCGGTGATGGCCGGCCTGCGCCACCAGCAGCCAGAGCGCCGTGTTCAGCGGGTTCTCCTCGCGGGTGGGGCTCATGCCGCTTCACGCCGCCAGGCTTCCTCCGTCGAGCCGACGCGTTCCGCCGATCCCGCGCGGCCCTTCGCCTTGTTGCCGTGCTGCACGATCAGCTTGGCCAGCGTGACCGGCCGGCCGTCGCCGTCGAGGACGGCCGCTTCCAGCAGGTGCCGGCGGGCGACCTCGGCGTACAGGGCGCGCAACTGGTCGTACGTGGCGTCCGGGGCGGTCGCGGCGGCCACGAAGTCGGCCACCGTGGGCGCGGGCCGCCCGGCGTCGAGCCACTCCAGGATCCGCTCGGCGAACCGGGTGTCCGGCTTGTTGACGACCAGCCCGGACAGCGACTTCGCCCGTGATTTCGAGATGACCAGCGTGTTCTCCTGGTCCAGCTCGCCGACGATGTCGAACTCGTACTCGATGCCGTCGCGCTGATCCGGCTTGAGTCCCACCTTGCGGGGCACCTTGCGGCCGCGATCGTCACTGTCCACCACGTACTCGGTCTTGGCGCGCATGGTGACGATGACGTGCCCCGGGTACGCGAGCAGGGCATCGATCATCGCCCGCTCCATCGGCCGGGCTTCCTTCCACCCGGCGAAGCTGTTGGCGCCGCCGATCCGCTTCGCGGCGTGGTCGACCTGCTCCAGCATGCCGCCGGTGCCCGACCAGAAGTGCGAGAACGAGTCGACGACCAGCGCGTCGTACCCGTCGTGCGCGGCGACCGCCAGGGCGTCGACGAGCGCGGCCGGCTCGAAGCTGGCCAGTTGCAGCGTGTCGAACGTGAACTCGTCGGCGTACTTGGACGCGCTACCGCGCTCGGTGTCGATCAGGGCAACCTTCTCGCCGAGCCCGCCGGCGACGACCAGCGCCGTGTAGGTCTTGCCCGACCCGGTCGGCCCGGTCAACGCGATCCGCGCCTTCGCCTGCTCCTTGCTGGCGCGACTGAAGCTGAGGGTGGCCACGCTGTCTCTCCTCGATCGTTCCGGCGTTCGCACAGAGGTTCGAACCGCTCGCGAGCCACGCTAGGCACCGGGAGAACTAGAAGTCAATAAGTTGACGTAAGAATCCCTATCTAGCCCTAACCAGGTACAGCGAGCCACGACATCGAGGCATTGACGGCGATGTGCTTAACCGGTGCCGCGGCGTCCGGCATGATGTGGCGCATGGGCCGGGGCAGCGACCACGATGCGGGCCCGGGCCGCGGCGACGAAACCGGCTCGGGCAGCGACGAGCACGCCGCCTGGGATCATCTGGCGCGACTCGTCCGGGAGCGGCGCGCCGAGCTTGGTCTGACCCAGCGCGAGGTACACAGCGTCGGCGGCCCCTCCCCGGCCACGCTGTACCAGCTCGAAAGCGGCCATCGCGGCTCGTACCGGCCGCACATCCTGCGCCGGCTGGAACGCGCGCTGGGCTGGGGGACGGGAAGCGTACGGCGGGCACTCGCGGGCGGTACGCCGCTGCTGGAAGGCGAGTCGGAGAGCCCGGTTGGGACGCCCCGGCCGGTCCACACCGCGCCGTTCGACAGCGGCGAATGGATCGACGGATTCCGTAACCTGCCGATCGACACCCGGGAGAAGTTGGTGATCCTCTCCAGCCTGCTGGAGGAGACGATCGCCGACCTCAGTCCCGCGCGTCGAGGTAGCTCCGCAGGTGCTGGGCGGTGAGCTGGCCCGGCCTCGGCCTAGCTTGACCTGGCATAGTCGGCCGGCGCGACCTCGAAGATCTGGGTGTCCTCGGACCGACGCCGGCGCGGCATCAGCAGCAGGGCGACCATCGCCAGGACACAGCAGCCGATGATGTACCAGGCGACGCCGGTACTCGAACCGGTCTTCTGGAGGATCCTGGTCGCGATCAGCGGTGCCGGCCCGCCCGCGATCACGGACGCCAACTGGTAACCCAGCCCGGCGCCGGAGTACCGCACGTTCGGCCCGAAGCTTTCCGCGATCAGGGCGGCCTGCGGCCCGTACTGGATGTCGTGGAACACGAGCGAGAGCACGATCGCGCCGCGAAACCGACGAACTGGGTGCCGAACGACAGCAGGATGCCGGTGTATGCCGCCTGTTTGGGGAAGAACTCCGTCGGGAAGATCAGCGCCGACGCGGTGAGGTACAGGAAGAAGTCGTACCACTCGATGGTGGTGCCGACCGTGCTGGCGACCACCGCCCGCCGCCGCTCCCGCCGGGTCTGGTCCTGGTTGACCGTCGAGTCGGCCATGCTGCCCTCCCACGCGCATGCCCCCTGGCGGGATACCTTCCCCGGATCGACGAAAATCCAAACTCACAGTTTCGGACCGGCCATCGGCAGATCGAGATGGCTCCCGCCGAGATCGACGTCGATCCGCGCCCCGGTCATCACCGGCTCCTGGACCTCCCGGTCGGTGCCGGTGATGACCAGGCCGAGCCGGTGTCCGGCCGCGATGACGACGTCAGTGGCCTGGAGCGGCACCATCATCGTGTACCACTGGTCCGGCGCCAATGGCGTCCGCTCTCGAAGCGACGTGTGGTGGGCGGCGTCGAGCCAGCCCCGGCTGACGACGGCGAGATCACCGGCGGCCGAGTCACCGGCAGCGGCCGAGTCACCGGCGGCGGCCGAGTCACCGGCGGTGACGTCCTCGGCGAAATCGGGATAGCAGGCGCTGTCCGCCGGGACGGAGTCGCCCCAGCATGATCGACCGTCCAGCTTGTGTACCCCCTGGCCGGGCGCACCCGAGTCGACCCGGCTGCCGCTGCCGTAGTCCACCAGCCGCGCGGTCACCTCGGTCGTAGGTTGGTTCACCCGTACCCGCAGCGTCACCGACGGCGTACCGGAGATCCGGGTCTCGGCGGTGAGCGCGGCGCTCAGGAAGACCAGCCGGCCCGGCCGGGACTGGGTCGGATCGGCGACCGCGGCGGCCTCGGTCAGCTGCGGCGAGTCGGTGAAGGTACGTGTACCGGCGCCGCGGGTGCCGATTGATTCGTCGCCGAGGGGCAGCGCGTCCGGACGGCCGGTGGACGCCGGCCATGATTTCTCGTCGATCCACTGCCCGGGGCCGCGCTCGACGGATACCGCCGGCTCAGCCATGATCCCGTTCGGCAGGCCCTGTAGCCAGTAGTCGAACCAGCGGTGCAGCGCATCCACCCAGGCGGCCCGGCGGAAGTCGAACGGGTCGACGTGCCCTTCCCGGGACAGCCAGAGCTTGCGGGGCACCTTGGCGTCACCGAGCGCCGCCCACCAGCTCGCCACCTGGGACGGCATGACGTTGCGGTCGCCCAGGCCGTGTACGGCGAACACGCTCGCGCGTACCTTGCCCGCGCTGGCCCGGAAGTCGCGCTGTGCCCAGAAGGCGTTGTAGTCGCCGCTCGTACCGGCGGCGACGCGCTGGGTAGCCCTGGCCCGGTCGCAGACCCCTTTCGGGCGACCGCCCACATCGGCGTCCAGGTAGGTCGGATCCTCGTCCGGCGCCAGCCCGCCGTCGCCGACGATGTAGTCGTACCAACTGGACACGGCCGAGATGGGGACGATCGTGGTCAGCCCGGCGACGCCGGTTGCGGCGACCCCGTTGGCGACCGAGCCGTCCCACGACTTGCCGATCATGCCGACCTTGCCGGTGGACCAGCCGGCCGTGGCGGGCCGGCCGTCGCGGTAGCCGGCACTGCCCCGCCCGGTCAGCCAGTCGACGACCGCGACCGCGCCGCCGATCTCGGCGGGTCCGCCGAAGTCCACGCAGCCGGTGGACCGGTTGGTGCCGGGCAGATCCACCAGCACCACGGCGTAGCCACGGGATACGAAGAAGTTGTCGTAGAAAAGCGGAAAGTCAACCGGGGTACCCGCCGGGTCGTACTTCTTGATCTCCTGCTCGGTACCCCGTCCGATTCTCTCGTAGTACGGTGACGCTTCCATGATCACCGGTACCCGGATCCCGGCCGTCGCCGCCTCGCGCGGGCGGATGACGTCGACCGCCACCTGATCCGGCTGCCCGTCTCCGTCGCTGTCCATCGACGACTTGACCAGCACGCTTTCCCGGATCGCCGCCTGGTACGAGTACACCGCAACGGTCTGCGCGCCGCGCATGAACGGCGGCCCTGGCCGCCAGCGGGTCGTGGCGCTGTCGCCGGTGCGGACCTGCGTCGCCGCGCCCACGGCCGCCGCTGGCACCAGCACCACCAGACCGGCCACCGCCACAAACAGCAGTCGTACGCGCATGGATCGACGATCCCATGTTTCGTCGGGCATGCCGGCATCAACCCGTGCGCCGTCGCACGGGCATGGCGGTTGATCTGGTGACGCTATGAACGGCGGGTAGGAGCCTTCTGCGCGGGCACGCCGGTCCCGGTCGTCGGCATGTCCTCCGGCGGCTCGAGATCGGGACCCACCTGCGGCTCATCGACCCAGAGGGCACGCAGCTGGGCCTGCATGAAAGCCGTGAGCCTGGACCGGTAGTCCCGGTCGAAGATCTCCAGCGCCTCGATCTGCTGCTGAAGGGCCTCGCGCTTGGTGGCCAGGCTCCCGACCACGTCCTGGTACCGCTGCTGGGCCTGATGCTTGAGCTCGTCGGCGTTCGCCTGGGCGTCCTTGCCGGTCTCCTCCGCGCGCACCCGTGCCTCGGCGAGGAGCTTGTCGGCGTTGCGGCGGGCGTTGTCGGCGTGCGCCTGGGCGTCCCGCGCCATCTGGGCGGCCTTCGCACGCGCCTCGGAGAGCACCTTGTCGGAGCTTCGCTGAAGATCGTCAGCGTGCGCCCGGGCGTCCCGGACGATCTGCTCCGCCGTCACACGCGCATCGGCGCAGATCTTGTCGGCCTGGTGGTGAGCGCTGGCGACGTGCTCCTCGGCGGTTCGCTGGGCCAGGGTCAGCACCTGGAGCGCCTGCCGCTGCGCGGTGGAAGTGCTGGAAGGGACGTCCATCTGCTCCGGGCCCTCGCCGGGAGCCGGCCCCGCGAGCAGGCCCTTGACCCGGCCCTTCATCCCAGTGTCAGTCATCGAACGACCTCCATAGATGTGCGTTTATGTGCCGCCTTGCCCGATGTCAGTGTTATGAAGATCACGATCAAGCGACCTCTGTGATTATGCCCCGGTTCCCGCGATAAAGCGGGAGTAGCAGAAAACCAGGAACGGCCAGCGCCCCGCAACCAACCAAACGGACCGGGCCAGACGTCCAACCTAAGGACTCTTTGCGGATCGTAAGACCCCATACCGCCCGGTCAGGCGGTGGAATACTCAACCGATCGCAGGATCGGCTAAACCGCCCGAAGTGCGTCACGGCTCCACGTCTGGTTCGAGCAGTCGATCCGGACCGTAGCGGGCGATCAAGGTACCGGTGGTGAACGCCCAGTACCGGTCCCCGTGCGACCAGTGCCACCAGGCCGGCGGATAGTTCACGAGACCGACGGCGGTCAGCACGACGTCGAGCAGTCGCCGGTTCTTCCCGACCCGGACGTTGGTCTCCGTGTCCATGGCGAGTTCCTCGCCGTCCACGTCGGACAGTGTGACGTCCACCGAGCCGCCGGTCGAGTGCGGGACCACGTCGGGGCGGCAGCCGTCGAAGACCAGCAGCCGGATCGGACGGGGCAGCAGGCTCTGCGCCGCGACGAGCCGATCCACCACTCCCGACCGAAGCAACGCATGTGTACGGGTGAGACCGTAGTCGACCCGCAACGGCCCCTCGGTGCGGATGTCGATGAGCGGTTCACCGCTGTCGTGCACCGGGATCGCCTGGATCCGCGGGTCGGACAACGGCACGAAATCCAACACCCGATACCACCCTCGTTACCTCAGATTCTATGCGCGACGTGCAGCCCGCTGCTCATTTCCGCGTATTCCCTGGCGCCGTACACCTTGAAGGTCTCGACCGCCTCCGCCCAGGCGAGGGAAGCAGCCGCCGACGCACCGCGCGCCTCACACATCAGCGCGACGTCCCGCAACGTCCGGGCCCGGAAGAGTGGGACATCCAGCGCGTCCCAGATCCGCATCGCGGCGTCGAAATGCCGCTCCGCCGCGTCCAGACGGCCGGCGCTCAGGTGCAGCTCGCCGAGCGTGCGCTCGGTAAGGCCCTCCCCCCAGCGGTCACCGAGCCGCCGGCAGGTGTCCAGGACGCTCTGCAACTGCACCAGCGGCTCGTCGAGCTGGCCCCGGCGGACCCTGACCTTGGCCAACGCGCGAAGGCAGTAGGCGGCCGACAGCTCGTCGCCCAGCTCCTCGAAGATCGCCAGAGCGGTGGCGCACAGGTGGCCGGCTGACACCAGATCGCCGCGGGCGCGCCGCTCCAGGGCGAGCGTACGAAGGGTGAACGCTTCACCGCGGCGACTGCCGGCCCGCCGGTACGCGGCCAGCGAGACGTCGAGCGCGGCCCGGGCCGCCGCGAAGTTTCCCCGCTCAAGGTGGATGGAGCCGGTGATCCGGGCGCAGTAGCCGGTTGCGTTGTCGTCACCGAGTGTCTGGCCCGCCGCCGTCGCCTTGGCCAGGAAGTACTGGGCCTCGGGTAGATATCCCTGCTCCCGGCAGGCGGTGCCGAGAGCGCTCAGGGTGGCCGCCTCACCACGGGAGTTCCCGGCATCGCGGAACATCGCGAGCGCGTTCGACAGGTATTCCCGCGCCTCCGGGAACCTGTCCTGCTCGAAGCGGAGCTGCCCCAGCCCGGCGAGGAGAACGGCCTCACCTTCGGTGTTGCCCGCGTTGCGGGCCGCGGTGAGGGCGGCGCAGTGCGTCCGTCCCCAGCAGTCCAGCATGTTGTAGGCCAGGTACAGGGAGCTGCACAGCGCGGAGGCCAGGGCGACGACAAGCTCGTCGAGGCCCAGCTCGGCGGCCCGTTCCACGCAGCGCACCAGCGCGTTCTGCTCGGTGTCCAGCCACGCCCGCGGATTGGCGAGCGCCAGATCGACGACCTCAGGGTAGAGCGGACAGGCAACGGACGAACGCGGCTGATAGCGGAACGTGCCGGGGGGCAGCAGGTCGGCGAGCCGCTCCACCAGCGCCAGCCAGGTGCCCACCACCCGGCTCGTGGCCGCCACGTCGTCCGCCCGGGGCTCCTGCGCGTCGGCCTGTTCCCGCGCGTAGATCCGGACCAGATCATGCAGGCGGTACCGTACCTGGCCCACGCTGTCCACATAGGAGTACTCCAGCAGGTGGGCGTCGACCAGTTGCTCGACGAGCATCTCGGCGGTACCGATCGGCGCGTCGACCAGCGCGGCCGCCAGCCAGACCGGAAAGTCGGGCACGCCGAGGCGCCCCAACCGCCGCAGGACCACCTGCGCCGGCTCCGGCAGGGCCCGGTAGCTCAGCTCCATGGCCGAACGCACCTGCTGGTCACCGACCCGCAGTTCGTCGAGCCGTCGCTGTTCGTCGGCCAGCCGCGCCGCGAGCAGCTGCGGCGACCAAAGCCGCCGGGAGGCCAGCCGGGCACCGGCGATGCGTACCGCCAACGGCAGGAAGCCGCACTCGATGGCGATCTGGGCGGCGGCTTCCGGGGCGGACCGGATCCGTTGCTCCCCCGCGATCCTGGTCAGCAGCGCCGTCGCTTCGTCGGGGCTGAGCATGCCCAGCTCGATGAGGTGGGCGCCGGCCAGTCCGGGCAACCGGTTGCGTGACGTGATAAGTACCGCCGACGAGTGCCCACCGGGAAGGAGCGGCCGCACCTGGCTCTCGCTCACGGCGTCGTCGAGGACGACCAGGACGCGGCGGTCGGCGAGGTACGTGCGGAACCGGTCGACGCGCTCGTCCAGAGAGTCCGGCAGGGTCGCCGGGTCGTCGCCGAGCCCGCGCAGGAACCGACCGAGCACCTCGACCGGCGACGGCGGCAACGGGGCAAGGCCACGCAGGTCGACGTGCAACTGCCCATCGGGGAACTCGGCCGCCAGCCGGTGCGCGACGTGTACGGCGAGGGCCGACTTGCCGACCCCGCCCGGACCGGCCACGACGCACAAGGTGGAGCCCTGACGGGGGCCGGTCAACCGCTCGACGAGCAGGTCGACCGCGGACTCGCGCCCGGTGAAGTCGGTCGGATCAGGGGGCAGCTGGGCCGGCGCCAGGCGGGTAGCGGGCCAGGCGGGCACGGCCGTCGCGGGCTCCGGGTGGATCTTCCTCGGATCCTCCGGATCCGGCCCGCTCACCGTGCGGCGCCCGGGCGGTGCCGGCGCCAGCAGGTCGGGATCCGACCGCAGGATCCTCTCGTGCAGCCGGCTCAGCTCCGGCCCCGGCTCGATACCCAGCTCGTCGATCAGGGCCTGCCGGCCCTCCCGGTACGCGGTCAGCGCCTCGGAGCCTCGACCCGCGCCGTACAGGGCGAGCATGAGCTGTCCCCGCAGACGTTCCCGCGTCGGGTGCGCGCGTACCAGTACGGAAAGCTCCCCGGTCAGCTGGTCGTAGCGACCGAGGGCAAGGTCGGCCACGATCCGTTCTTCCAGGACCACGATCCGTAGCTCGTCCAGCCGGGCCGCCTCAGCGGCCAGAGTGTTGCCGGTCACACCACTGAGCGCCGGGCCCCGCCAGAGCGCGTCCGCCGTCCGGAACACATCGGCCGCGTCCTGGTGCCGGCCCTCCGCGGCAGCCGCCCGCCCCTGGGCCACCAGGGTCTCGAAGGCGTGCCGGTCGAGGCTCTCGACCGGCACCACGGCGCGGTAACCCGGGTAGCGCGTTTCGATGATGTCGGACATCCGGGCCGGCAGGGCGCGGCGCAGCCCCGAGATGTAGGTCTGGATGAGTGCCCGGGCCGTATCAGGCGGTTTGTCGTCCCAGATCACGTCGATCAGCCGGCTGACTGACACGGTATGTCCCGGTTCGAGGAGCAGCGCGGCGAGCAGCGTGCGCGGCTTGCGTCCGGGGATCGCGATCGGGCCTTCGGCCGTGCGCAATTCCACCGGACCAAGGAGCCGGCACTCCATGTCCGTCGTCCTCCCAACCGGGTGCTCCGTGCCGCCGCCACATGTCGGCAGACATCAATGCGTAACCGCGCGGAACCTGTCGGTGATCTATAGGTCTACCTGCAGAAATACTATAGGTGTGCGACGAAGCCTTCTGCCGTCGGTCAGCCCGGCCGACGCGACGGAAGGGATCTCGTGAGTTTGGGCCTCCAAGACACCACATCACGGCCGCCAGTTCCGAAGCTGCCGGCTGCGACAAAGAGCGTCATTTCCACCGTTCTCATGGCTGCTGGCGTTGCCGTGGGCCTCACCGCCTGCGGTACCGCGGACGCGCCCGCGGGTGTTCCTCCAGGGCCGGCCGACCCCGGACCATCCGTGGCCTCGCCTGGAGACACCCCGCTGCCTGGCACCGACCAACCCCAGCCTCCTACGTCAGCCCCGACCGGCGCCGCCAATCCGGGGACCGGTGGGGCCGTTGACGCGTGCCCGGTGAACGGCACCACCCTCCAGGCGGCGCTGAAGGCAAGCAGCAGCGACATATACGCGCGGGCCGGGAAGCCGGCTACTCTCATCGACCCGGTCTGCTACAGACAGTACGCAACCGCATCGACGGCGCCTGACGGGAAGAGCCAGCCGTCCACGATTCTCTTCGGTTTCGACTCGACCAGCCGCGCCTGGCGCCCACTCAACCTCGGGTCGTCGGAGTTCTGCACCGGTCTCGTCCCCGCCGATGTCGCCACTCATCTTCCCGGCTGTAGCTGATTCGCGTCGTTTCCCGCCGCGACTGAACCAACGCCGCCCGTGCGGCGCCCCCTCCGCCTAGCCCGCGGTCGGCTACCGATCCGCGCCGGCTCCGGTGGCACCTCCCCCGTGACCTTCAAGGACCGACGTTGCCCATCAAGAAGATCGCCCTGTGCGCGGTCACCGTCGCCGTGACCGCTGCCGGAGGCCTGCTCGTATTCGCCGCCACACCGTCCGCCCAGGCCGCCTTCCTCTCGTCCGTCGGCGGACCGATCACGCGTTCGGAGGTTATCGAACGCGCACAGTACTGGGTGGACCATCAGCCCGGTTCCTACAACCAGACCGCCTACTCGCCCGATCCCACCTATTCCCGCAGCTACCGCCGGGACTGCTCGGGATACGTCGACATGGCCTGGCACACCGGTTCGGACAACTGGACCGGCAACATGTCCTCGATCTCGTTCCAGATCAGCCGGTCGGACCTGAAGGCCGGCGACATCCTGAACGACCCGGTCAACCACGTCATCCTCTTCAACGCCTGGGAATCCGACCGCGTTCATTTCTCGTACTACAGCTTCGGGTCGACCCCGGTAAAGAAGATCAACCACGCCAGCATCAACCAGTCGACGATCGACGGCCACCCGAACAGCAACTACATTGCCCGGCGATACAACAAGATCATCGACAGTGGCGCGGTCCTGAGCGATCGCTTGTACGGGTTGTCGCCGGACCGGGCGCATGTGTCCACGTACAACGGCAACGGTGTCGGGCCGGCCGCGTGGGCGCAGATCGGTGGCGTGGCCAGCAAGCTGTACGCCGGCGGGGACGGCCTGTTCGCCACCAACCCCAACGACGGCTCCATCAACCGGTACAACGGTGACGGCGGCTGGACCAGGATCGGCGGTCCCGCCGACTCGTTCGCGGTGACCGGCAACGCCCTCTACGGCCTGGCCTACGACAAGAGCACCATCTCTGTCTGGACCGGCACGCCCGGCTCGTGGACCGTCGTCGGCGGTGCCGCGACGCAGATCTACGGCGGCGGTGCGGGGCTGTTCGCGGTCAATCCCAACGACGGCTCCATCAACCGGTACAACGGCTCACCGGGCTCGTGGACCCGCATCGGCGGTCCCGCCGACTCGTTCGCGGTGACCGGCAATGCCTTGTACGGCCTGGCCCGCGACCGGAGCACGGTCTCCGTCTGGAACGGCACCCCCAACTCGTGGACGGTCATCGGCGGTGCCGCCACCCGGCTGTATGCCGGCGGGCTCGGATTGTTCGCCGTCAACCCCAACGACGGGTCGATCAACAAATACAACGGCACACCCGGCTCGTGGACCCGCGTCGGCGGACCGGCCGCCGCCTTTGCGGTCGGCGCCACCAAGCTCTACGGCCTCGCGCCGGACAAGAGCTCCGTAGCCGTCTGGAGCGGCAACGGCACCGGCTGGATCGGCATCGGCGGACCCGCCGACTCCATCGCGGCCAACTAACCCCCACCGAATGCTCCGGGCCCCCACCTCCCCCCGTGGGGGCCCGGCCTCCGGAGAGAAGCAATGACCATTTCACATATCACGAAGGGCCGGTCCCGGGCGGTGCTCGCCACGGTGCTCGCCACCGCGGCCGGCGCTCTCGTCGTCACCGGCATCAGCAAGGCGAACGCCGAGCAGAGCGGCACCTGGTCGTTCCACCTTGACGAGCCAGGCCCCGACTCGGCCAACGTCACCCGCACCGCCGGGGTGACGACCATCCGCGATACAACGGTCCGGCGTGCCGCCGCCGGCGACGGGCGAGGGTTCGGTACCGAGGTATCGACCTCCCACCCGCTGCCGGCCGCCACCGACCGGGTCGTCGTCCGGACCGACGCCACGGCGCCGGCGGGCACCAGTGTCACCACAGAGATTCGGGGCCAGACAGCGGCCGGACGATGGACCGAGTGGTCCACGGCCGTTGCCAGCGCTCCGACGGTACTGGCCGAAGCCGTCACCGCGGTGCAGATCCGGGTCAACCTCCTCGCCGACACCGGCCAGACCAGTCCGGCACTGCGATCGGTCACGGTCACCGCCGCGAGTGCGGCATCCGCCCGTACCCCCGCGCGGGCGCCCCGTGCGATGGCGGCGGCGGGCGGCGGCTCCTACCGGGTGTACGCCACGCGGGAAGGCCTGACCGGCGGGACAACCGCGAACGGCCACCGCATCGCGTCGAACGATCACTTCGTCGCCCTGCCGTCGACGCGCGTACTCAACCCGCAGGGCCGCACCGACTACTCGGTACGGATCTGCTACGGCAGGTCGGGTCGGTGCGTGACCGCTCCCGTCTGGGACGTCGGTCCGTGGAACGAGCACGACGACTACTGGAACCCGCCCGCACAGCGGGAACGCTTCACCGACCTGCCCCAGGGCAAGCCGGAGGCGCAGGCCGCCTACCAGGACAGGTACAACGGGGGCCGGGACGGGTTCGGCCGCGCCGTGGGCAACCCGGCGGGCATCGACCTCGCCGACGGTACCTTCGCCGACCTCGGGCTGGCCGACAACGACTGGGTCGACGTCACGTACCTGTGGACCGGAGCGTCGTCGTCCACTACCGACAACCTGTTCGGGCTGTCGCCGGACCGCGCGCACGTCTCGATGTACAGCGGCAACGGTGTCGGGCCGGCTGCCTGGGCGCAGATCGGTGGCGTGGCCAGCAAGCTGTACGCCGGTGGTGCCGGCCTGTTCGCCACCAACCCGAACGACGGCTCCATCAACCGGTACAACGGCAACGGCGCCTGGACGCGCATCGGCGGACCCGCCAACACCTTCGCCGTCACCGGTACCGCGATCTACGGCCTGTCCGCTGACAAGAGCGCCGTCTCAGTTTACAACGGCACGCCCGGCTCGTGGACCGTCATCGGCGGTGCCGCCACCCAGCTCTACGGCGGTGGCGCGGGACTCTTCGCGGTCAACCCCAACGACGGCTCGGTCAGCAGATACAACGGCACGCCCGGCTCGTGGACCCGCATCGGCGGACCCGCCGACTCGTTCGCGGTGACCGGCAACGCCTTGTACGGCCTGGCCCGCGACAAGACCGCCGTGTCGGTGTGGAACGGCACCGCTGGTTCCTGGACCGTCGTCGGCGGTGTGGCCAGCCGTCTGTACGGCGGTGGCGCGGGGCTGTTCGCCGTCAACCCCAACGACGGCTCGGTCAACAAATACAACGGCACGCCCGGCTCGTGGACCCGCATCGGCGGACCCGCCGACTCGTTCGCCGTGGGCGCCACCAGGCTCTACGGCCTCGCCCCAGGCAAAAGCTCGGTGTCGGTTTGGAGTGGCAACGGCACCGGCTGGATCGGCATCGGCGGACCCGCCGACTCCATCGCCGCCAACTAACCCACCTACGCGCCCGGGGCTCCCCAGGGAGCCCCGAGGAGGACCATGCAGGCACGCATTCTTCTCGCCGTCACCGCGGTGATCGCGATCATCGGACTGGCCATCGCCGGCGTACACGCAAGGCCCGCGAACGCGAGCCCGCAGCCGCAGACCGTCGAGGCGGAAAGCCTTCTGCCGCCGGTGACCGCGACCGCTCCGGTAGAGGCGCAGCGTGACTGCTGCGGTATCACCTGGTCCGGTCACCAGCAGCTGTGGTTGCGCGGACTGCGGGCCGGCGATTCGGTGGAGCTGTCACTTCCCGTCGCGACCGACGGGCAGTACGACCTGTCGGCGACGCTGACCCAGGGCCCGGACTACGGGTACCTGCGCATGTCGGTGGACGGTGTCGCGATCGGCCAGGTCTTCGACTCCTACCATGCCCGCACGGCCATCCGCACCGGCCCGGTCCAATTTGGATCGGCCGCGCTGACGGCCGGTACGCACCGGCTGACGATCGCTGTACCGGGCCGCAACCCGGCGTCCGCCGGATACCTCGCCGGGCTCGACACGCTGAAACTGACCCCGCGCGGCGCGCTTTCGGACGCCGCGGTCTCGAAGGTCGGGTACGAGACGACAGCGGAGACACCGTCGACCGGGCCGCGCAGCGTGCTGTACGACAGCGGCGACAACTGGTACTACAACGACCACACCGTCGTGTACGACCAGGCGACCCGCACGTGGCACCTGTTCGGCATCAGCCACTCGATGCCCGCGGATCCCGAGCACGAACGGACCTTCGGCCACCTCGTTTCCGACACGCTCGTACCGACGCGGAGCAGTAGCTGGAAACCGCTACCGGACGCGCTGACCGCGGCGCCGGACGAGACGCACATCTGGGCACCGCACGTCATCTTCGCCAACGGCCAGTACTACATGTTCTACTCGGCCGGCAGCGGTGACCCGACGACGCAACGGATCCGGTACGCCACCTCGCCGGATCTGAACACGTGGACCCGACGCGGCACGATCCTCGTCGACGGGTACGCGGCCCGGGATCCGATGGTCGTGCGGGACGGCGACCGCTGGATCCTGTACTACACCGCCACAACGACCCCGTCCGGCGGCAACCACATCGTCGCGTACCGGACGAGCACCGACCTGGTCCACTGGAGCGCGCGGGGCGTCGCGTTCACCCACCCGGCGACCGGCGGCGCCGGCGGCCCGACCGAATCGCCGTTCGTCGTGTCCCACGACGGTTGGTGGTACCTGTTCGTCTGTTGCGACGGACCCTACGACGGCACCCGGGTGTACCGCAGCCACGATCCGCTGCATTTCGAGTACGTCGACCTGGCCGGCCAGATCAGGGCGCACGCGGGCGAAGTGGTCGTCGACACGGACGGCCGGTGGTACGTCACACATGCCGGGTGGGGCCAGAACGGGATCTGGCTGGCCCCACTCACCTGGACAGCGGGCACCGTCACCCGCGGCCAGGTGATCAGCAACGACTACTACCGCGCGGTGGTACAGCAGTGGCCGACCACCCGGATCTTCTCGCTCGACGTGGATCCGGCGGGCCATCGGGACTACCGCCCGGCGCTCGACTCGTCGTTCCGGTCGACGGCGCCGTACGTCGCCGCCGGCGGCTGGGGGCCGACCGATCCGGCCGGTCCCGCCGCCGAGATCCAGGCTTCGGCCGACGGCACCCGGCTGGCGTTGCTCGGCATGCCGATGGGCAATCAGCCGATAACCGCGGACTGGATCATCACGTTCGGCAAAGCCACGCTCCGGTTCGACCTGTCGTGGAATGTCACCGGCCCGACGGAGACACCGGTGTACGAAGCCGCGATGAGCGTCGACACCGCATACACCACGGTCGGCGACCCCGCGGCCGAGAACCGCAACGGCAACGCTGCCGCGCTTCCCGCCTGGACGATGGGAACCAGCGATCAACTCAGCGTCGTCTCCGCGTACCGTCCCGGCTCGGCCTGGCGTTCGGACAACCACTGGTTCGACTCCGGAAGTGGCGTCATGACGTGGCAGCCACTGTGGCGGCCGAACGGAGCCGCGTGGCCGACCGGCGTCTATCCCGGCGGTACCTGGTTGCTCGGTGCCAGCGGGCAACCCCACGACACCGCGTTCGCCGACGCGCTCAGTGGGCAGGTGTCGGCCCCGAATCCCGCACAGCCCCTGGAGGACAGATGAAGAATCCGCTCGCCCGCAAAATCCTCTACACCCTCGCCCTGGTGGCGGCCGCGACGATGGCGGTTGTTGCCCTGATGCCGACGCTGTACATCCTGTTCGGGGAATAGCCGCTTCTCGCCGAGGAGCGCAAGCCCCTGAGCGGGCAGAATGCCTCGCCGGATGATGGCAATCCGGGGAACGCTCGGCGCCAGTTTCATCGACTACAGCACCGGTCTGGTCATCGGCACGGCCGGGCACGGCCCGCACCACAACCACGAGGTGACGGCGGCCGGCGTGACCGACGTCGTCCAGGCCGTCATCGACGGCACCCCGTTCGCCCGGCCCGGCGAACCGGACAGCGTTCAGGAGATCCGGCTGACTGCGGGCAACGGGTACCACCTCGTGCAGTTCGCGGCGACCGGCTTCGACACACGGATCGTCTTGTACATGCGGCGGGAGCTGCCGTTCCTGACCTCGAGTATCGAAGGCAACCGTCACGGTCCGATCAAAATATGGCGACGAGCGCACCTTCGATTCCTTCGCAGATGGCACAAGCGCCCCGGCTCGCCGGACGTCCTGCACCCGGCAGCGATGAGTTTCGGCGGCTGGATCAGTCAACTAGGTAGCATCGAGACCAATCGGAGGTGTAGGGCGTGCGAAAGATCGTCGTGTACGAGTTGTTGTCCCTCGACGGGGTTGCCGAGGACCCAGATAGCTTCTTCGCCGACTGGGACGACGCGATGGACGCCAACCTTGCCGCTGTGATCGCGACACAGGACGCGGTCATTCTCGGCCGCCGTAGCTACACCGAGTGGGCGCAGTTCTGGCCGAGCAGCCAGATCCAGCCATTCGCGACATTCATCAACGGAGTCACGAAGTATGTCGCGACATCAACACCTCTGGACCGAGATTGGGCCAATGCGACGGTGCTCGACGGCGGGTTGGTCGAATTCGTTCGGGATCTCAAGCAGCAGCGCGGAGGCGATGTCGGCGTACACGCAAGTATCTCGGTCGCGCAGGCGCTGCTCGCCGCCGACGTTGTCGACGAACTCAGGCTCGTGATAGCGCCGAGGATCGCCGGCCGCGGACGACGACTCCTCGACGGCTTGCCACCGATTCAGCTCGAATCGACCCGAAGCGAGATCTCACCGACTGGCTATCTGCTCGTCGCCTATCGTGTTATTCGTTAGGCGGCCGCCACGACACGGCGGTTCTCAACGTGAATTCCAGGCCCGACCGAGCGCGAGCGCGAGCCGCTTCAGCCAGCCGAATGAGATCGCGCACCACGGCGAGGTCGACGGTGGTGTATTCAGCGAGCAACGCCGCGTCGTAGAGGTCCTTGCCCTCGGCGAACGGCCCGCTGACGAGCCACATGAGCTTCCAGGCCAGCAACTGTTTCGCAGGCACCGCCAGAAGAGGTTGGTCGACGCCGGGAACAACCAGATCCTCGGGCGGGAACAGAAGCCGGTCGCCGAAGACGAAGTCGATCTGTACCCGTCCGTCGGGGAAGTCCGGTGTGCTGAACGGGACGACCAGCCGGCGCCCGTCGGCACGCTCGTAATCCCAGAGGGTCGAATCGGTGATCTCACGACGCTGGTCGGCGCCATCGACATGCCGGAGAGCCCTCTTGAGGTCGCGGAGCAACTGGACACCGGTGGGGCTGACGTCAGTGACCGTATCCGGAGTGACGACATAGTCGATGTCGTTCGGCTCCCGTGCGCCCTTGCCGAACCGGGCCGCCATGGTGACGCTTCCGTGCAGGACCAGATGCTCGGCCCAGGTCGTGCCGGCGATCGCCGTCAGGACACTGTTCCTGACGGCCCGCCGGGTGGCCGGCTGCTGGGCGGAGTCCACTACGACACCTCCGGCTCGTCGGTCCGATCGGGGGGCTGCTGTCTCAGCCAGCCCCGGTCGTGGCGCAGGTCGCTGTCGAATACGACATATTCCTGTTCCACGCTGAGGATCTCGTAGCCGTGTGCCCGTAGCCCGCCGACGAGGGAGTCCAGCCGCCGCTGCGCCGTGGTGAGCCCGACCCCATGGCAGCGCTGGGTGACAAATCGCTCCTCCCCCGCGCCGGCCCGCTGCCGCCTGGCGTTGCGGGACAGCCGGGCGCCGCGCGGCTCCACCAGATCGGTAAGGGCGGCCAGGTCAGCCAGCTTCGTATCGGGCAGCAGGAGTTTGATGTGGTGTTCGAAGTACCTGTTCCACGGCTCGCCCGCCGCCTCGTCGTCCGACTCCGGCACACCGCTCGACCACGGTGCCGCCTCGATCTTGGACCGGCATGGCGGGATCCCCGCCGCGCGCAGGTCCTGCTCCCACGAACGCAGCAGGGACTGTTGATCGGCCGGCGACCCACTGCCGGTCAGGGTGAGCATCGGCTGGGAGGCGTGTACTCCCCGGTCGAGAATGATGTGCACGAACTTCACACCACGCGCCGCGGCGAACGACGCGAGCTTGTCGGCAAGATTCGCATCGACCGTAACGTGGATTTCGAAGTCCCCCGACACCTCCCGCACCGGCGCAGTGTATCCATGCCCGCCGGGCCGGAATCCAGGTCGCGCCCTGACGTGCCCCATCGGGCACGATGACGCGCTAGGCCGACTGCACCTGCGAGCACGTTGCGGATCGGAAGATCGACCGGGTCGAGGCGCCAAGGGGATCGGACCGCCGTCACCAGGTCCCGGGCAGACAGCAGCGGATCGATCTACGCTTCGCCCGCTCCCAAATTTTGGGCGGGGAGCGAGTTACTGCGGGACCGGCGGCCGGGATCGGCTCCTCTGCCCGTTCAGTTGCCTCGCCGGGCTATGCCCGCTGTGACGATCTTCCTAGCGTCGGAAGGTCCACCGCTACCTTCCGGAGGAAACGTCATCATGATTCGGGCGGCTTGACGTATATGCATTCTTCCAGCCCGGACACCGGTACCCAGGTGTTCAAATGGGCCGAGGCGTCCTGTCCGGCCAACATGCACGTGCTCGGCGGTGGCGCGACCGTCAACAACGGCGGGCACCGGGTGAACCTGACATCGACGCTACCTATCGCGGCCGACCAGACATCGCCGGACTCCTGGTACGCCACCGCCATGCTCGCCGCAGACGCTTCGCCTAACTTCAACTGGAACATCGAGACCTGGCGATCTGCGCGTCCGGGGTGACCGGCTGGCAACTGGCCATCGATGAGGTCAACGCGACCGATGGCAATGTCGGCGTCAGCACCTCGGTGGCGTGCCCGGCTGGTACCAGGTGGTGGGGGCCGGCGCCGTGGCGGGCGGGAAGCAACGGTTCGTGCTCGACAGTGTGTACACACCGCGAACCTGGAACGGGTCTTCGCTACGACCGAGGCCAACCACGGCATTGTCTGGCCGGGGGGCGCCGTTCAGCGTCGAGGCCGTAGCGGTGTGTGTCAACCCGCTGCCGGGCCAGCAACTGGCGATCGCCCGGTCGGCCTCGTCGACCGGCGACCACAGCGCACACGTGGACTGCCCGCCGGGTGGCGCCGTTGCGTTGTCGGATCGATGGACGCGTTGAACCGGACCGCGGCCGAGGTTAGATTGCCCGGGCGAGTTCGGTGGGAGCAACTCGTCGAGCATGGCCGGGTAGATCGCCGCCGCGTCGGTGACCACCTCATTCGGCGTGACCTTCAGCGTGCTCAGTGCCCGCTGGAAGAACCGGCGAACAGCCTCGCCGTCCCGGCGGGACGAGACAGCACGTCGATGACCTGCCCAAACTGGTCGACGGCCCGATACACGTACCGCCAGACACCGTTGACCTTGACGTACGTCTCATCGACAAACCACCTGTCGCCAGGAGCGCGACGGGTGAACCGGGCGGCGTCGGCCAGCAGCGGCGTGAACCGTTGCACCCGTCGGTAGGCGGTGACGTGGTCGACCTCGATGCCACGTTCGACCAGCAGTTCCTCGACGTCGCGATAGGAGAGGTTGTAGCGCAGGTACCAGCGCACCGCTACCACGATCACGTCGGGCGGGAACCGGAACCCGGTGAACGCCGACTTCGACGGCAGCCAGAGGCGGGGACGGTTCGACAGCTTCACTGATCAAGCTTGCCTCGATCTTGCAAACGTCCAACGCAACAGAGCCGCCGTGAGCAGGTGCGGGCCCGGATCCTGGCGTTGCGCAGACCTGTCCGCCGGTCCCCGCCGTAGCGGCGCGCCAGCGCGGCGGGAGGAGAAACCGGCTCAGGTACGCCAGGCTCCCTGCGGGGGATTTGCGATGATCTTCGAGGCTCCGTGGACTTCCTCCTCGATGTGGTTGCTGCCGACGATCACCAGATCCCACGGATCTACCTCGACCTCCAACCCTTCGAACGCGCGGCTGAACGCCTGCCACGGGATTGGCTCGCCGCGCTGGGCGGCTTCGAGATGGCCGAGCACGATCCGGAAACTGCGAGCGCGCTCGGGATGGTGGTCCGCCGCCTCGATGACCGCCACGCTGATCCGCTTCAGCGCGGAACTGCTGTCGAGGCTGATGCCGCCCAGCGCGTCACGCGCCAGGAATTCGTCCAGCAACTCCAGATCCGCCGCCGACGGTCGGCCCGATGCAAGCCGACCGAGGAGCCGTCGATGGGTATCCGCCGGGAACAGCAAGCTCAACTCCCGAATGAGGTCCGCCGGTTCGTCGGCGCAGTGCACCATGCTGCACAGCCGGTTGGGCTGGCCCAGCAGGGCCCTGAGGGTGTCCGACCGGCTGTCGGACATGTCTGCCTGACCCTTCACGGAGCTAAGCCGGACCGTCGCGGGCAGCTCGTCGTCGTGCTCGCTGTGGAGAAGCAGGAGAAGGCTGGTCCCCGCTTCGTGGACGAGGTCGGTCACTGCGAGACGGTCGAGCGTGGCCAGGGAGAACTGGTACTGCCACAGCGACCGGCTGGTAAGGCGGTCGAAGCGGAATGGCTGCGCTGCCACGACGGAGAAGCCGTGGGCGAGGAGGAAGTCGCAGATGACAGTGAGCTTGGCGGTAGCCAGGCCGTCCGGTTTCACAAGTATCAGGGCACTGCGGCGCACGACTTCCCAGAACCGCTCGCCTAGCGTCTCCTGGGCACGGCTCAGCCCTTCCCGGAAGTGGGTGTCGATCTCGTAGTGGTAGGCCTTGACCGGCATGCGCGTGAGCCCGGTCCAGTTCATGGGGTTCATGGAATCCTTTCGGTGGTTTCATGTCCGCGGCACAGGGGAACCTCAGGCATACGCTGAACGGGCTACTGCGGGTCGGGGTTGCAACCGGCGGTTTCACGCACCAATCAGCGCCCACGGCAGCGGGGTTCGGCTGGCCAGCCTCGGCTTCGTGTTCGCCCACCACAGCACGGACCGCGCCAGCACGCTCGCCGGATCGACGACCGGCCAGGTGGGCGTGAACGGTTCGTCCATGCTTGTGTAGCTCTCGAACATTCCTAGCAGGTCAACGGCCCGGTTCTGCACCTCGGAGAGCTCCTGCCTGGCGAACGGCAGGTAGAACCGCCGCCACCGGGGCGTCGGTATGATCGGCGGCGTGGCAATCGGCGGCAGATCCTTGGCCTGCCGCCACTCGTTCAACACGGAACAGGCGATCTGCAGCAGATCACCCAGTCGCAGGCTCTGCTCGCCACCGGCGATGACTTCGGTCGTCCGCTTCTCGGCCGACCGCAACGCCGCTGTCATGACACAGCGGGCTACGTCGTCCACTGGCGCGATCTCGGCGAAGCCGTTCGACGTACCGACCACCACAGCCGCGAGTCCGGACACCAACGCCTGCATCAGCGTGTATGGACCGGAGAACCGGGCGATCGCGCCGTCTGCGCGGCGACCGAGGACGAGGGGTGGTCGGATGACGGTCAACGGTCCCGGATGCTGGTCGGCCACCATTTGTTCGGCGAGTGCCTTCGACCACTCGTAACCGTTGCGGTAGCCGGCAAAGTCCTCGGAGACCAAGTCCTGCTCGTTTCGCCTGCCGCCGATGTAGGCGGTAGAGACATGCACCATGTGAGTGTCTCGATCGGCGAGACCGGCCACCGCTCCGCTGGTGGCCACGTTGGCCGCCTCGGCCTCGGCCCTGGTCATCGTCCAGCGTGTCGACGCCGCCAAGTGCACGATGACGTCCCAGTGTCGGCGTAGCGGTTTGGGCACCGGCTCGGCCCCGATGTTCCATCGGATCCGGTCGGTGCCCTGCTGGCCGCGCCGCGTTGTGAGGACCACCCGGTTGGTCCCGGGTGCCTGGGCGGCGAGCAGACGAGCCGCTTCCGAACCGATCACACCGTCGCTACCGGTTACCAAAATAGTTCGCACTTGCGCTCTCCCTACGGCATTGGCCCGACACGGTTGGACCAGGATCAGTTCGGGGCAACGACCAGGCATGAGTTGTGCCCGCCGAAGCCGAAGGAGTTGGAGATGGCAGGACCGCGTGGTATCGCTCGTGGTCCGCCAGCCACGACATCGATATCGGACGGCGCACGATCGGAGGCGAAGTTGGCCACCGGGGGCACCGAGCCGTTCCTGGCGGCCTGTAGCGCCACCACGGCCTCGAACGCGCCGGCTGCGCCGAGTAGGTGGCCGACGACGCCCTTAGGCGCGGTGACCGGCGGGCAGCCCTCCGGAAAGCACGTGACAAGCGCCCTGGCCTCTGCATCGTCATTGTGCATAGTGCTGGTTCCGTGTGCGTTGACATGGATGATGTCAACGGGATCAAGGCCCGCGTCCCGCAGTGCGGCCCGCATGCAACGGGCGGCGAGCACGCCGTCCGCCCTCGGCGCGACGATATGGGCGGCGTCGCAGTTGCTCGCGTAGCCCATCACCTCGCCATGGATCCGGGCACCTCGGGCCACGGCCAGGTCCCAGCGCTCCAGCACCACGAACGCCGCCCCTTCACCCATGACGAATCCGTCACGCTCGGCGTCGAACGGCCGGGATGCCCGCGCCGGATCGTCATTGCGGGCGGAAAGTGCCCGTAGCTTGTGGAACGAACTGATAATGGGGAAGATCAACGCCGCGTCCGCCCCACCGGCGATAGCCACGTCGACTTGGCCGAACCGGATCTGGTTCACGGCCTCGCCTAGCGCGGTGGCGCCGCTGGCACAGGCGGTTGAATAGGTCAGGCAGGGCCCCTGGGCCCCGAATGTCATCGCAAGCCGGGCAGCCACTGAATTGGACATCACCCTGGGCACAGTGAACGCCGAGAATGGGGTCGCGTCGCGGACATAGGCGGCCATGGTGCTCCCGCTGGTGCTGACGCCGGCCGCGCTGGTACCGACCAGGACGCCGATCCGCTCGGCCGGCAGCCCGTCCGCTTCGTCAGACCGGGCGACCACCAAACCCGCGTCGGCCATTGCGTCGGTGGCGGCAGCTACGGCGAGATGCCCGACCCGCTCCATTTTCTGCCGCTCGCGTATCGGCAGGTAGCTGTCGAGGTCGAACGGCGGCACAAGGCAACCGAAGTCCACCGGGCATCCGCTATCCACGAGGGAGGGAATAGTCGCTGCGGTGGACTGCGCGGCCGTGATGGCGGCGAACACGTCGTCCGGGTCGTGCCCGGCTGGTGTGCGCAGGCCGATTCCGGTGATGGCGACCCGCCGCGACGCGGCGGTCATCCGGTGGTCCGTGCGGTGCCGTCGTCGCAGTCGGAGCCAGCACCGGTGCTGTCGGGGGCGCCAGCCAGTCGCGCGCCGAGCAGCCAGACCGCGTCTCCGACGGTTTTGGCCTGCACGATGTCCTCTATCTTGATCCGGACGTTCAGCGCCCGTTCCACCCGAGCACCGATCTCCAGGAGCTCCAGGCTGTCCACACCAAACTCGGCGGATAGGTCAGTGTCCTCGGTGACTTCCGCGACATCCAGGCCGAGCACTTCGGCGGCATAGGTCCGCACCAGCAAATTCAGTTTGCTATGCTCCATCATTCGGCCTCCGCCGCAGCCGGTAGGGTCGGCAGCCACTCGGCCGGCAGCGCCAGGGGTAGCCCGGCGGCCTGGTTGATCGGCAGTATCTCCCTGGCTAGCCGCAGAGCCGGGAACAATCCGCCCGGCCTACGTACCGACGGCGGTGTCGTAGCGAAACCAAGGTCACGTTCGAACTCGTGCACGTACTTGAAGACCTCCTTGGCCAAGGCTCGAAGCGTGTCCAGGTTGTCGGACCGCGCCATCCGCGCCGAAAGCGTGAGACCCTCAGTGAGACGCTCATCGGTGAGGCCGGCGAACTCGTCGGCCAGCAGGTCGCCGGAATCCGGCGGCACTCCGGCTGCGAGTAAGGACCGCAGCCCGAGGCATTTGCGCACGATGGCCATGCCGGCGTATTTGGCCACTGGGATTTGTCCAGCGTCCAGAGCGCCCTCCAAGTCCTCGACGCCAGCCTGCACCTCCATCAATTGTCCATAGCTGCCGAAACAGTGGAACGCCGCCCAGCGACGAGGTTCGGGCACTTCGCGGATGTTCACGCGGCACTCTCCCAGCAGGCCAACCAGCACATTCCGTTCGCCACCAGCGAACGGGCGGAATCGTTCATTGTTGAGAGGCGACCAGACCACGTCAGTTCCGCAACGACCCGCTCGTCCGGCTGTTGCGGGGTCAGCTCAACTCCCCGTAGGCCCCACCGGTGTACGAGGTGCCGGTTCTGCACCTTCCACACCTCTACTCCTTGTGCCGGCGTCAGCGCCACCACAGGGTCGTCGGGCAGGCTCAGCCTGGCGGACAACTCGTCGAGGCGTGCCCGCGCACGGTCCAGGTAGCCGATGGCGTCGCACGGCGCCGTGGGCAGATCGAGGAATTCGTCATACACGGTGGCCAGGTCCGCCCAGCCGAGCCTGGCCAGTTTGAGACCCAGCCACTTGGAGTTCGGGTATGGTTCACCAGCATGGGCGGCCAGCACATTCAGCGCGGCCAGCCCGGCGTCGCAGTACCGCAGACAGCAGGCGAGCGGGGCCGTGGCGGCCAGCAACTCGGCGGCGGTCCTGGCACGCAGCATTTCACCACACCACCACCAGGCCGCGAAGTCAGCGAACCCGGCGAGCAGTCCCTGTTGCCAGGCGAGCCATTCCGAGTCGCCGGACAACGGAAGGCCGAGTGCGAACCGGCCGAGCTGGGTCAGCCGCCGCTCCTCCTCCTTCCACTCGGCTCGATGTCGCGGGCGGCTGCGGTGCTCGGGCCGGCTGTGGTCGGCTGCGGCCCTGATCCACTGCTCCTCGACATAGTTCACGTCAACGGAGAATCCCATGTCGTGGAAACTCAGGTGGAAGTCGGTCACGCGGTCATCGTCGACCGCGGTATGTAGGTCCACGTCGCTGGCGCGGTTGCCAAATCCCTGGAGAACCGAACCGGAGGCAACGACGAGTCGCGGCGTACCGAAACTGCGGCCCACCTCGCGGGTCAGGTCCTCATAGCCCCTGGCATACGGAGATAGGAAATCGTTGAGGTAGTCCCGCATAACTGAAACGGTTATCAATCTTCCTCCCAGTGTTGATCCTGCGCCGAGCACCTGGCTGGAGTTGGCCTCAAGCTCACATGAGCAGATGTCATTGTTTTACCTCGCCAACCAGCGCGGGGTCTCGCCATACCGCACTCGCCCCGAACTGGGCGGCTCGGGTGACACGATCGTCTAGTGCAGCGAACATCCGCAACGAGTTGTCTCTCAACGATGTCTCGGCCACCGGATTCAACATGTTTGCCAATAACGGAATACCGATATCAAAATCAACGAAGAAACTGACGTCACTGGAGTACGCATCGCCCTCGACGGCGACGATCTGCCAGTAGCCCTCGAACCGTTCCAGATCGCCATCGATTTGGCAGAAATCGATTCGCAGGCGGTCATGGTCAAACCGGTCTTCCTCAGTCCACTCAAGAACGGACCCGCGCAGCAGAACCGACCACGAGCTCGAACGCACCGGCGCAGTAGGATCGCCTGCCACCGTCACGGACCGTACATCCTCCATGTACTTCGGATAGCTCTCGATATCGCACAAGAAACGCCAAACCACGACCGGTGGGCCACTGATATGCGTCTTTACATTGACGACTGGCATGTACCCTCCACATACTTGAAGTGATGCCAATGACTGCGCCATCTGGCCAGATGGCGGCGTGCCCGTTGGAGTACCAAGGACACCGCGCACCAAGCCGTCAAGATTCCCGCGCGAACACCTACCGTGAGCGGCAACTACCCGGAATGGCTGACTGACCGTATCGAAGCCAACTTCTCACAAGATAGATCAACGATCAACTTCTACTCGTCTGGCGGTCATGTGGTACCCAATCTCACCCCAGGGCCGACAGAGCCTGGGCTGCGACCATTCCTTCAGCGGCCCGGTGCAGGTCGAAACGGTCAGTCATTCGACGATGAAACCCCCTTCGCTGTCGTGCACAAGATTTCCCGTGTCCAGTTCCGCTTTCCAATTTCGCACTTCATCGAATGCTATGCGGCGCACGCGGAGGTTGTCGCGCGCCCGCTGATCGGCGAACCAGCGATGAAAGCCGACCAAGTCCATGACACCGCGTCGGGCTGAGGCGGATTCCGCGATGCGCACGAAAGCCGCCCGGTCATTTCTGCGCAGTCGCGTGCTCCACTGCGGGCATAGAGCCTGTTCCTGAACTCATCTCGCCCTGGGGTTGTATTTGGCGAGGCGCTGGCTGGTGATGCGGATCATGGTCCAGCGGACCATGGCTTCGTGCTGGGTGGGTAGTCGTTCGTAGTCGCGGGCGCAGCGGCCGTGTCGGGCGATCCAGGCCAGGGGTGCGTTCCACGACCCAACGGCGTCCCGTCGTGCCGGATTATTGGTTTGTGCGCGGCTGGCTGCTGAGTGTTGTGGTCGACACCGGATGGCTGTGTCATACGTCGGTTGCTGGTCCGGGTCCACCAGGTCACGCAGCGCCAGACCCATTCAACCGGTCCGTACTGGTATCGGGCCAGCCAGTAGCGGCTGAACGCGGCTTGGGCAGCGAGGATGATCACGGCCAGGACGATCATGCGGCCGTAGTGGGCCGAGCGCTCAAGCCCGAGGAGCGGCCCGGCGGCCACCGCGATGAGGGTGGCGGTGAGGTAGTTGGTCAGAGCCATGCGGCCCAGCGGTGCCAGGATCTGTTCCAGCACGGCCCCGAACCGGGTGCCGAGGATGAGGAGCAGCCCGGTGCTGTAGGCGAGGGCGCCGATGAGCCCGGCGACCGCGGCGACGCGTTCCCCGTTCGGGTCGATCCATGTGGCGGCCTGCCAGACGGTGGCGGGGACCGCCGCCGTCGCGGCGACGCAGAACAGCACCGCGATCTGCTTGCGGCGCCGCGGCAGGGTGTCGACGATGCCGAAGCGCACGGCGGCCAGTCCGAGCAGGAACAACCCCGGGATGAGCAGCAGTCCCCCGCCGCCGAGGACGCCTCCGGCCAGCGCGACGACAGCCGCCGGCAGGACGATCCACCGTGGCAGCCAGGAGGCGGGCAGCAGGACCACGACACCGACAATGGCATACGGGGTCAGCGCCTCCCCGTTGTGAAGTTGCTGGTGGGCTACGCCCATAATGCCGAGCACCACCAGGCGGCGCAGCAGCACCACCCGCGGATGGCGGGCCCGAGCGGCGGCGGTGTCGAGGAACAACGCGAAACTGATGCCGAAAAGGACGGAGAAGATGGGGAAGAACCGGCCGTGAACAAAGTATTCGAGCAGCTCGACGGCGAAGTACCGCCCACTGGACGGCGAACCCTGCCGCATCCGGATCGTGACGATCTGCCACGGGATATTGACCAGCAGGATGCCGCACAGGGCGAAGCCCCGTAACGCGTCGAGAGCGACGACGCGGTGCCGCGATCCGGCGGCGCTTTCCGCCACTGCCGTGCGGGATTCGGTGTCAATGGTGTAGCCAGGTGTTTGAGTCACGCGGTCGAGAGTGTCGAACCGCGGCGGCGGCGACTTCGGTCTGCGGGCCGGTGCCGGCTCGGCGTTGGAATGAGATCGCGCGTGGCTGCCTCCACTGAAAGGTGGAGGTCTACTCGTCGTCGACCAGGCCGGCGCGCCAGGCCCAGGAGGCGACCTCGACCCGATTTCGCACGCCGAGCTTGGCCTGCGCGGCGGCGAGGTGCGTCTTGACGGTGGACACCGCGACGAACAGATCTGCGGCGATCTCATGATTGGTCCGGCCGCGCGCCACCGCCCGCGCCACGTCGACCTCCCGCTCCGTCAACGCTTCCACCGGAACTGTCGCCCGGGCCGCAGAAGTCCGGCGGAAGTGCCGCAGCAACCGCACCGTGACCTGGGGCGCCACCAGAACATCCCCGCGCACGGCCGCACGGACGGCCTCGACCAGCAGCGCTGGCCCGCAGTCCTTGAGCAGGAAGCCACGCGCCCCCACCTGCAGTGCGGTGTTCACGTATTCGTCGACGTCGAACATGGTGACCACGACGACGGCGACCGGATCGGCGACATCGGGGCCGGCGAGCCGGCGGGTGACCTCCAGCCCGTCCATGCCCGGCATCCGCACGTCCAGCAGGCACACGTCCGGACGTAACCGGCGGGCGGCATCCAGCGCGCCGAAGCCGTCGGCGACCTCGGCCACCACCGTGATGTCCGGCTGCGCCTCCAGGATCATCCGGAACCCGGCTCGGATCAGCTCCTGGTCGTCGGCGATCAGCACCCGCATGGCTACCGCTCCGGATCTCGTAGCGGCACGTCGGCGGCGACCTGCCAGCCGCCGCTGGGCGCAACCCCGGCCGAGAACCGTCCACCGAGCAGCTGGACCCGCTCGCGCATGCCGACCAACCCAAACCCTCCGCCGTGCGTCTTCGGCTGTCCGGCGGCCCGGCCGTCGTCATGGACCAACACCTGCGCGACTCCCCCGCCGGTCCGCACCACCACGGCGATCTCATTCGCACCGGCGGCATGGCGACGCGCATTGGTCACCGACTCCTGAACCAGTCGCAGCACCGAGGTCGCGACCTCTGCCGGCACGGGCTCGTCGAGCTCCACCGCCAACCGCACCGGCGTGCCGCCGGCCGGAGTGACCGTGATGGCATGCAGGTCGGCGGTCAGGTTCGTGGTCAGGGTCAGCGGCGCGCCGTGCTCACCACCATCCGCGTCGCTGTCGCGCAGCGCGGCGATCATCCGGCGCATCGCGGACAGCGCCTCGGTGCCGGCTGCCTCGATCGCCGGTAGCACCCGGGCGGCCGCGCCGGGATCGGGCCCGGCCACAGCCTGGGCCGCCTGCGCCTGTACGACCATCCCGCCGATGTAGTGCGCCACCACATCGTGCAGTTCCCGGGCCAGACCCACCCGCTCGCGCTGCTGCGCCGCCGCCACCGCCGCTCGTGTCACGCGTGCCTGTTCATTGTCGCGTCCCCGCAGGTACCACCCGGCAGCGACAGCCAGACCCAACAGAACCGCGCCAGGCAGCAGAAGATCCCATACCAGGCCACCCGACGTCTCCGGCCGCCTGGGCCGCAGCACCTGCGCCGCGACGCAGCCGGCGAGCAGCAGACCCACGAGGCCGACAGCGGTACCCCTGGGCACCTCGCGGACCACGACCACGACGGTCGCCATCAGCGCGGCGACCTCGGCGGCCAACAGCGGCCCGAGAGCGGGCACGATCTCGGCGCCGAGCAGCCGTAGCACCGCCGACCACAGGAGCAGCACCACGGAGACGCCCACACCCGAGATGATCGGCCAGCGGGGCGCCACAAGGGCCAGGCCCGACACCATGACGACACCCGGCAACGCCCACCACTGGTGGGCGAAAGGAAGACCCCGCGCCGTTTCAAGGTCGCCGGCCAGCAACACCACCAGCAGCACGGCCAAGGGCCATCGTCGGCGGAGCCATCCCGGCCACCCGCGCCTCATACCAGTCACCAGACAGTCACTCGCCACCCCGCCGGACGCAGTCCACGATCGGCGATCATACAGTTGACCCGCTCGTCCCCCTGCCGGACCTTACCGAGCGGTGTTGGGGCTGGTTGTCGAAATGGCGCGCATCAACGTCCGACGGGCCGCTCTCCCTCACCCTGCCGGGTGTCGTCGCGCGGAAGTGTCGGAGGGTACCGCTACTGTCCCTCCCTGGACGACCCGGAAGGAGGGTCATGACGGTCGACGAGGACAGGCTGCCGGGCGGTGCGAGTGCGGAGGATACGGCGCGGGACACGTCACTCCAGCGGGCGTTGTTCTCGTATCTGACCGCCGACGCTGCCGACGATTATCTCGCGATCATGCGTCTGTTCACCGGGACGCTGCTGACCGACCTGTCGGCGGAAGAGGTCGCCAAGCAGCTCGCCGAGCGGGAACTGCCGCTCGATCCAGACACTGTGGAGAGCCGCTGCCGGCAACTGGTCGAATGGGGCAACCTGGTCCGGTCGGTCCGCGAGACCCGGGTGCCGACGGTTGCCGCTTACCATCGGTCCCGGTCGCGGTACCAGGTGTCCAAGCTGGGCGGCCGGCTTCATCGGGAAGCCGAGGAGATCCTCCGGGCGGTGGAGGGCGCACGTGAGGTGGCGCGGGAGTTGCTGGCCCGGATCGTCGAGAGTCTCAACCAGATCTTGGTGCAGGTGGGCCAGATCAACCGGCCCGTTGACGGGGAGGCGCTCGCCGGTGCGGTGACCGGCGTCTTCAACGACCACCATATGTTCACCGAATCGGTCACCGACTTCTACGCATACCTCGCCAGTGTGCTCAGCCGCTATGACCTGGCCGGCGAGGAGTACCTCCAGTTCAAGGCGTTGCTGCTCGACTACGTCGATCTGATCAGCGCCGACGTCAACCGCAACGCGCCGGAGATTCTGGAGCGGCTGCGGGTCCTGCTGAGGCTGATCGATCGGGTGCTGGAGAACCTTCCCGCCGTGCCGGCGCTCGACGGGGAGCTGTTCGCTGTGGAGCGGCTGCCCGGCCGTACCCGATCGGACTGGGAGCAGCTCGCTGTGTGGTACGGGGCCGGTGATGCCCGGTCCGGTCCAGATCAGCTGCGGGCTGCCGCCCGCCAGGCGCTCGGCCAGCTCATCACGAATGCGCGCCGGATGCTGACCGCGTCGGGTACGGGCCTGTCTCGGCGGGCTGATCTGCTCAAGCTGGCGGCCTGGTTCCACAGCGCCGACAGCAACACCGCGCACCGGCTGTACGACGCGGCGTTCGGCTGCTATCCCGCGCGGCACCTGCTGATCGGTCCTGAGGAGCCGGACGTGTCTGCGGGACCGGGTATGTCGTGGTGGGATTCGCCGCCGGTGGACGTGCCGGTGTCGCTGCGCGAGCGGGGTGACCGGGCGGCGCGGGGGCGGAGTTCGCGGGTACCGGATCCGGGTGCGGACGCGCAGCGGCTGCTGGAGCGGGCTCGCCGGCAGAGCGAGGCCCGGCAGGCCGCGGCGGCCGAACTGCTCGCCGCTGGTTCGCTGCACCGCAGCCGGCTCAGCCGGGCGGCTCGGGACCTGCTGCTGGACAAGCTTTCCGTGCTGTTCGCTGCCGTGTCCGCGGGAGGCACGGTGGTCGAGCATCGCGACACCGATCTCGGGCTGCTCCTGCGGGCCACGCTGACGAAAGGCAGGGTGACGGTGGTTGACGGCGATGACGGCACGGTCACGATCGACGACCTCACGCTGGTCGCTTTGCCACTCGGCGCTACCGGCCGGGGTACCGGTTTGGCGGCCATCGCATGAGTCCGGGCGCCACCGGTACCGCCTCGCAGGCGGCGCGGGAGCGGATGGATGCCGCCCGGGCGCTGCTCGCGCGCCCGCTGCTCACCGCCGAGCACCCCGAGGAGTTGGCGCTTGTGCGGCTGCACGCGCCGGCGCTGCGTTCGACCTTCAAGACGGTGCTCGGCTACCACCTGATCGTCGAGTCGACGTTCGCCCGGCTGGTCAAGGGGCCGGCGAGTCCGGACGGACCGGCCCGGCCGGCGCGCCGTCCGGACAACAGCACCTTCACCCCCGCGACCTACACGCACCTGGCGCTGCTGTGTGCGGCGCTGCTGGCTCCGGGTACCGGTGAGCAGACCCTCATCTCAACCCTGATCGATCAGGTGCGCTCCGACGCGGCGAGCATCGGGGTACAGATCGGGGACACGTTGCCGGAGCGGCGGGCGCTGGTGACTGCGATCGGCCATCTGATCGGCTGGGGTGTGCTGTCGGAGACCGACGGTACGGCGACCGGCTGGGGCGAGCGCCGTGACGAGGCACTGCTGACCATCCACCGGGCGGCGTTGCCGCACCTGCTCGCCCGGCCGCTGTCTGGCCTGAGCCACCCCGACGAGCTGCTCGCGGCCGACCCGCAGGTCGCCGACCAGCCGCGGAGATCCCTGCGCCGCAAGCTGGTGGAGAACCCGCTCGTGCGGCGCGAAGACCTCACCGATGCCGAGCGCGACGTGCTGTCCCGCGAGCGCAACGAGCTGACCCGAGTGCTGGCAGACAGCTTCGGGCTGACCGTCGAGGTACGCGCCGAGGGTGCGCTCGCCTACGACAGCACCGGCAATCTTACGGATGTCGCATTTCCCGGCAGTGGCACCGTAAAGCAGGCCGCACTGCTCCTGCTGGCCGAGCTGATCGGCCTCCGGCAGCCCACCGCCGGCACCACCGCTGACCTTGACGACGGCCGCACCGTCCCCGGTACCGCCGTCACATGGGACGAGGTCGACACGGCGCTGGCGAAACTGTGCGCGCAACACCGAAAGGCGTGGCGTGCCACGCTCGTCGATCAGCCCGACCGGCTGCGGGACGAGGTGGTCAGGGTACTCACCGACCTCTGCCTGGCGGGCCCTACCGCCGCGGGTCTGGTGATCCACCCGGCCGCCGCCCGGTACCGGCCACAGCCGCACGCAGCGCCACCGACGCGTGCCGCCCGCCGACTGGCCGACCAGCTCGAACTGGAGATGCCGTGACCGACACCTTCGACCAGACCCCGCTGCGGCAGCACCCGTACCGGTGGCGGCTGTCCCGCGCGGGATTCATCAATGTGTGGCACTACCTGGAGAACACGTTCGACGTCTCCGGTGGCCGGCTGATCCTGCGCGGCACCAACGGTTCCGGCAAGTCACGAGCCCTGGAGATGCTGCTGCCGTTCCTGCTGGACGCCGACCGGCGCAACATGGGGACCGGCTCATCGGTGCGGATGGAAGACCTGATGAGCGCCGGCGCCGGCGAGCAGGGCAACCGACTGGGGTACATGTGGCTGGAACTGCGCCGCGATCCCGACCCGGCTGAGGCCGACAACGCAGGCCCTCGGTTCCTCACCCTCGGCGCGCTGGTCCGCTTCGCCGTCAGTACCAAGGAAGCGAAGGTCTGGTATTTCACCACGCCACTGCGGGTCGGGCCGGAGTTGCCGCTGCTTGGCGCCGACCGGCAGCCGCTGTCCCGTAAGGACCTAGCCGAGCTGATCACCGAGGAGCGCATCACCGACGTGCCCGAGAAGCACCGCGAACGGGTACGCACCGAGGTGTTCGGCCTGACGGGAGACCTCGGCAAGGAACGCTTCGACGGTCTGGCCAAGTTGCTGCACACCCTGCGTTCCCCCGATGTCGGCAACCGCATCGAGGAGGGTCGGCTGCCGGCCATCCTCGCCGACGCGCTGCCGCCGCTGTCCGAAGACGCCCTCATCGACGCCGGCCAACAACTTGACGGGCTCACCAGCACCCGCGAGGACCAGCGACGGCTGGAAGCGGCCCGGGAACAGATACACACGTTCCTGGACGCGTACCGCAAGTACGTGACCGGCGTGCTGACCAGCTCCCTTCAGACCGCACGAACCGGCGCCGATTCGGTACGCGCGGCCGAAGGTGAGGCCGGGCGGCTCGCCGAGCGCGCGGAGACGCTGCAGGCGCGGGTCACCGCCGAGCGCAAACGGCTCGCGGAGTTGAACGAACAGGTCGGCGGGCTCGAGGCGACGCTGCAGGGCCTCAAGGAGTCTGAGGCGTACCGCAGTATCCAGGAACTCAACGCGCTCAGCTCGGTCGTACGGTCGCTGGCCAGTGCCGCGGACGCGACGTTCGACACCGCTGCCGAGATGCGGCGCACGGAGGCCGACAAGGTCGCCGGCACCGGACCGCTTGCCAGTGAGGTCGAGCAGCGTGCCGGCGCAGTGTCTGCGGAGATCAGCCGGCTTCGGAGTCGGCTGCTCACGATCGGGCTGACCGAGCACTACCTGCCAGCGCAGGTACGCGTCGACCGGCAGCCGGGAGCCCGATCGGCCGACCTGGTCCGGACCTCCCGCGAAGGCCAACCCGAAGAAGTCACGCGACCAGCCCCGGACGTCCTCGCCCTGCTACCCACGGACCTTGCCGGACTGGCCGCTACGGCACGACGCGTGGAAACCGCCGCGCGGGCGCGCTCGGCGCAGGCGCTCAACCGGGCGGAAGACGCCCGCTCACTCTCTGAGGAACGCCGTCGGGTCGACAGGGCCGCTGAACGGGCGGAGGACGCTGAGGCCCGCGCCGAGGATGAGCAGCGGACGGCACTCAAGGCCGCGGAGAGACGCGACGACATCGCACTCGACCTGGTCGACCAGTGGCGTACCTGGACGGCCGATCCCGCCACAATCGACCTGCTCGGTATCGCCGACTGGTCGCCGCACCCGATACTCGGACTCCTTCTTGCGGACCGAACCGCACTGTGTGGCGACGGCGAAGGCGCAACCCCACTCGCGGAGCTCGATCGCGCGGCCGACGACGCTGTGGCGGCAGCCGCGGACACGTTCGCCACCGGCTTGGCCCGGCTGGCTCAGCTTGACGCTATCGACCAGCAGCGGGTCGAGGAGCTGACCGCCGAGCAGACCCGACTCGAACAGGCACACGACCCCGATCCGGTACCGCCGTCCTGGGTCACCGTCGCGGACGGTGCCGCACTCTGGCGGTGCGTGAACTTCGCCGAGGACCTCAGCGCCGAGCATCGCGCCGGCGTCGAGGCCGCGCTGCTCGCATCGGGCCTGCTGACCGCGACCGTGGACCGGGACGGTCAGCTCACCGCCGCCACCGGTCAACTCCTGGTATCGCCAGCCGGCGAGCGGGTACCGGGACCGCTGTCCACCGTGCTCACGCTCGATCCCGCCAGTCCCCTGCCAGCCGAACCGGTACTCGCCGTTCTGGACCGGATCGGGCTCGACGAAAATACCGCCGCTACCTGGATCGGCCGCGACGGCAGCTGGGGCAACGGTCCCCTGCGCGGCCGGCACACTGTACCGGCGGCGCGGCACATCGGCGCCGCCGCTCGCGCCGCGGCACGCGCCGCCCGCCTCGCCGAGATCGACACCGAGCTGGGCCGCCTGGCCGAATCCGCCGAGTCCCGCCAGCGCGAACGTGAGCACATCGAAGAACGCCAGCGGACACTGCGGGACTGCCAGCGATCGACACCGCGGTCGATGACGCTGGCGCAGGCCAGGACCAGCGCCGACGATGCGCTCCAGCGAGCGGAACGGTCGACAGCGCAGGCCGGGCGGCTGCGGATCGAGGCCGACCGGCTGGCCCGCGCGTGGGCGGACAAGGACCGCGAGCATCGCCGCGCCTGTGCGCAGTTCGGGCTGCCGGTGGACGAGGCCGCGCTGCGCGACCTTTACGCCAGCGCCGAGCGGGCGGCGGCGGGATGCAGCGCGGTCGTCGAGCGCGCCGGCTCGCTCGACACAGCGATGGGTACCTTCAAGGCAGCGGTCCAGGCCATCCCCGATGTCGCCAAGCGACGAGCCGACGCCGAGCAGGTCGCAGTCGCAGAGTGGCGCAGATGGCACACCGAGGCAACCAAGCTCAAGACCCTCAGCGACGCGGTCGGCGCCGACGGCAGGCAGATCGAGCGGCAGGTCGAAATGACCGAACGCGAACTGGAGCGCACCAAGGCCGAAGCCGAGAGCCTGTCCGCTGCCCTGGTGGGCCTCGCCGGCGAGGCCGGCAGCGCCGACACGGAGGCGAAGACAGGCGCTGCCCGGGTCGGCGACCTGCGCAACGAGCTGGCTGGGCAGGTCACCGCGGTACTGGCCCAGCTCGGCCAACCCGGCATCACGGAGACGGCCTTCCCCACCCCACCGGGACAGGTGTTCACCGAGCTGGCTCCCGACGACGTCATCGCCGACGCCGAAGCCCTACTCGGCTCCCTGCGTCGCGGCAGGTCCGACGAGAACGCCCTACTGCGCGCCCAGCAGGTCTTCGAACAGGCCATCTCCGGCAGCTACGACGTCACCGCAACCATCGCCGCCAGCGTGCGCCTCTTCGAGCTGGTCGACGCCGACGGCCGCCGCCCGCTCGCCCAAGCGGCCGTCGAGATCGACCGGCAATGCGAGACCGGCCGTGCCGCCCTGACCGAGCGGGAGCACCAGGTCTTCCGCAAGTTCGTGCTCGGCGAGGTCGGCGAAGAACTACGGCGCCGACTCGGCCAAGCAGGCAGGCTCATCGCGGCCATGAACACCAGCCTCAAATCGATCAGAACCAGCCACGGCATCGGGGTACGGCTGACCTGGAAACTCGCCGACGACGCCAGCGGCGACATCACCCGCATCAAGCAACTCATCGCCACCGCGGCCGCCGTCCGCAGCCCGGCTCAGGACAGCGAGCTGACCGACCTGATGTCGGCCCGCGTCGCCGCCGAGGCCGTCAAGGACCCGAGCGCCGGGTACGCCGTCCACCTCCGCGCCGCGCTGGACTACCGATCCTGGCACACCGTCGAAGTCATCATCACCGGCCCCGAAGAAGGCCGGGAACGCCGAATCAGCCGCCGCGCCAAGCTGTCACAAGGCGAAACCCGATTCGTGTCGTACGTGACCCTGTTCGCCGCCGTCGACGCCTACCTGTCCGGCCTTGACAACACGGCGATGTCCCTGCGGCTCATCCTGCTCGACGACGCGTTCGCCAAAGTCGACGAGCCGACCATCGCCGAGCTACTCGGCCTGCTGGTACGACTCGACGTGGACTTCGTCATGACCGGGCATGCGCTATGGGGCTGCGTACCCCAAGTACCGGCCCTGGACATCTACGAGATCTGCCGCGAGGACGGCACACCGGCCGCGACGGCGCATGTCCGCTGGGACGGGCGCAACCGGCACTTCCTGCACGCCACATGAGCGGTGCATCGCTACCGCAGCAGCTAAGGGGCTACCTGTCCGCACCGGCCCTGGCTCAGGTATGGGCAGCCGCCCGTACCCGCCTCGAACGCAACGGCCTGCAGGTCACTGGGACGCTCACGCTCGACCCTGACGATGCGGCCGCCGAGCGGCTGTCCGGGCTGCTCGGTCGGCCGGTGGAGCCCGGTGCCGGACGCCGCGTCAAGCTTGCCGAGTTAGACAGCGCCCTGCGCCGCTCGGCCGCCGGACAAGGACTCATCACGGTCCTGGAGCTCCTCGACGGACGTCCATTGACCGATCGCGCTGCCGCCCGCCAGGACGCGCAGGCGCAGTGGACCCAGGTCTGGCAGGAGATGGACGCTGCCTTGGCCGCGTCCGGCCTGGCCGAGGCCGCCTGGGTGCCCGAGTGGATCTCAGGACTGCGCCGCACCGGTGTACTCACCCGCGCCGGCACCGAGGCCGCCGCCCGCGCACTCAACCAAGCCGTCGCGGCCCTCCGGATCCTGCTCGGGCCGACCACCGCGCCACCGACGAGCTGGGAGCTGGCGGCCCTCGCGAGCCGAGTAACCGGAGACGCTCATGGGCTCGACGACAACTCCCTGACGTCCGCCGTGCTCCTCCGCGCCGCCGCCCACGCCCTCGGCGTGCCGATACCGGAGTCGGCCGCCGACCGGCGGGACCTGTGGCAGACGCTGGGCGTCGCCACCGACTCGGTCTCCGGCACCGTACTCGCGTGGCAGCTTCGCCCACCAGGTACCGACCGGTGGTCCCGCATGATGTGCGACCGGGCAGAGCTCGGGCTGGTCAGCCACCTGACGCTGCACGAGCTCGACCGAGCCGGCCCGATCCAGTTTGCCGCAGGTGGACAGACCATCTCGGTGTGCGAGAACCCGCAGGTGCTCCAGGCCGCCGCGCACGCCGGAACGCAGACACCGCTGCTGTGCCTGTCCGGCAACCCCGCCACCGTCGGTACCCGACTGCTGCGCGCGCTGATCGCCGCCGGAAACCCGGTCCGGTACCACGGCGACTTCGACTGGCCCGGCGTCGCGATCACCGGACGGATCATCGCGCTCGGCGCACTACCTTGGCGCATGTCCGCCGCTGCCTACCGCAAGGCTGTCAACGGCCTCGATCCCGATCACGCTCTGGCTCTCATCGGAGCCGAGGTTGCCACGCCATGGGATCCGGCCCTGACCGCAGCGATGTCGGCCCGTGGGCTGGCGGTACATGAGGAGTCGGTACTAGCCGACCTGCTTTCAGACCTCGACGTCTAGTCCCAACGCCGCTCAGTTAGGCGGTGCGGGCTGCCGTCAAGGGCGTGTTGATCAGGAAGTTGGAAGCGGAGTTCCGGTATAGAGGATTTGTCACTCCAAGACAACCCGAACCCCAGGAACTCCGCTTGAGCGATCAGATTGCCATAACCCGTACGGTGACGGTAGCCGCGGGTGTGTTCGCGCCCGGTCATCTGGGCGAGTTGACCCAGCTCATGCCGTTCGAGATGGTCGACGAGGTCCTCGCCGCGACCCGCCGCGTACCAGCAGCGGGTCCGGTTGCTTCCGGCCCGGGTGGTGGTGTACCTGCTGCTGGCCGGCTGCCTGTTCGCCGAACTGGGCTACCCGCAGGTCTGGCAGCAACTGACCGCAGGCCTGGCCGAGCTGGCCCTGACCGAGCCGACCTCCAGCGCGTTACGCCAAGCCCGGCAACGACTCGGACCAGCACCCCTGCGGGCATTGTTCGACCTGCTACGCGGGCCGGCCGCGACCACCGCCACTCAGGCCGTCCGCTGGCGGGGCCTGCTGCTGAGCGTGATCGACGGCACCATCATGTCGGTCGCCGACGCACCGGCGGTCCGCGCCCGCTACCGCAAACAGCGCGGTAACCACGGCGGGTCCGGCTATCCGACACTGCGGCTGAGCGCCCTGCTGACCTGCGGCACCCGCTCGATCATCGACGCCGTGTTCGACCCGATCACCACCGGAGAACTCGACCAGGCCCGCGCCCTGGCCCGTAACCTGCACGCCGGGATGCTGCTGCTGGCCGACCGCAACTACGCCGCCGCCGAACTCGTCGGACCACCCTCGCCGCCACCGGGGCCGACCTGCTGATCCGCTGCAAAACCGGCCGCCGACTGCCCGTCATCGCGCCGTCACCGCGACGGTTCCTGGCTATCGACCATCGGCACCCTGCGGATCCGGGTCATCGACGCCCAGATCACCATCAACACCACCGACGGCACCCGCACCGGCGACTACCGGCTGATCACCACCCTGCTCGACCCGCGCCGCTACCCGGCCGCCGAACTGATCACGCTCTACCACCAGCGATGGGAGATCGAAACCGCCTACCTGGAACTGAAATCCAGCGTCCTCGGCGGCCGGGTCCTACGCGCCCGCACGCCGGACGGCATCGACCAGGAAATCCACGCCCTGCTGATCGTCTACCAGGTGCTACGCACCGCCATGACCGACGCCACCGACAGCCAACCCGGCACTCGACCCCGACCGGGCCAGCTTCACCACCGCCCTGAACACCGCCCGCGACCAGATCGTCCACGCCGCCGGGTCATCGCCGACACCGTCATCGACCTGGTCGGCGCCATCGGCCGCGCCGTCCTGGCCCATCTGCTACCCGAACGCCGCATCCGGGTCAAAACCCGCATGATCAAACGCTCGAACTCCAAATACCAAGCCCGCGGACCCAACATCGACCGACACAGCTACAAAGCCACCATCGCATCGACATCATCACAAACCCTTGTGAACTACCCACCCCGCCTTAACTGAGCGGCGTTGCGTCTAGTCCCCGCACCTAACACCGGGATTACAACGGTCAGGGCCGGAGACAAACATCATCGCGGCCGTCAATATGGCAGTCGACAGACTCTGTAGCGCGAGTGCCGCCCTGCGGTCATTCGACGCTTGGGTGGTGTGCTCGGCGATGTCCACCAGGTTCTGCCTGGCCTCGTTGATCCACCATCTGGTGCCCCACACGGCGGCCGGGCGGCTACCGGTTGCCTGGAATGCGATCTCCTTGACCAGCGTGGTCGGAGGGTACTGCTGGCCGTCGTGCTCCCACCGCAGCGGCCGTGCTTTGTCCTCGACCCAGGTCGCTTTCCCGCGCGCCGGATCCTCGGCGATCCATTCCCGGATCTGATCCGCGATCTCGACGCCAGTTCGTTGTACGGGCGCAGAACCATCCGGGCACCGGCAGCAAGGGCGTGGGCCTCGACGATGCGGACTACCGCCTTCTTGTTGCGGACGGTCTCCGAGGCTCGCTGTGCTGCCTTCACAGTTACGGCGCGGGCGGGATCGACGGTGAACTCTTCGGTACCCGGCACCGGGTACAGCACCGAGGTGGTGAGCACGGTGGCCGTGGCGGTGTCCCAGGCCCGGCGAGGATCATCCGTGGCTGCCTCAACAGTTGCGGGTCGATCTCGCCTTCGCAGTGAGCGCGGAGTCGCTCGATCGCCCCGTCGTCGCTGATCTTCTCGCCCCGCCGGTCCAGAAACCGGGCGTAGAGCACGTCGACCACACGCACCGCCGCCGGAACGACGGTGTACCCAAACACGATGGGACTATCGCCTTTGCGACACTCCCCGGCTTTGCGGCGAGTCGGCGAGGTTCCGCATAGCTAGCTGGATTCGGACGAGAACTCGACTTTCGCGAGCTCCGGCACCCGCCTAGCCCGCGCTGAGGCTGGTGCGGCGGACAAGCCACCAGACGGTGGCGACCGTGATGACGCCGATGGCGAGGTAGCCGCCGGTGAGGATGAGGTGAAACTCGGGGACGCGGCTGCCCGGCTGGTATTGGATGTGGCTGTAGATGTTGTGCTGGGCCAGGCACTGGTTGGACACGTCCTGAGGTCCTGGCGGCTGCGGGCACATTGCTTGAAGTGTGCTCGGTGAGAGCTGGTGTCCGGCGGCATCGACGAGATCTGCTGAACCCGATATGACCAGGCTGTTCGGGTCGGACCCGAGTCCGCTCTGCCTGCCCACCACGACCGGCGTCATGGTGGTCAGCGGGGTCCGGAACGTCGGGTAGCGCCACTGGACGAGGAAGAACAGGCCGATGTAGCCGGCCAGTGCGGCGAACGCGGCCGGCAGCGTGCGGCGTATCGCCGCGCCCAGGGCGACGCCGACGATGAGCCAGACGACACTGAGGGTCAGCGGGAGCATGCCGGTGACCTGGAATGCCCGGTCGGAGAACAGGCTCTGGTCCGCGGCGATGGACAGCACGTGGGTCAGGTGGTCACACGCCGCGGCCACGGCCGCGGACAGGGCTGCGGTGAGTCCGGCGAGGAGGGCGAGTTTCGTCCACAGCCAGCGCTGTGGGGTGATGTCCTGGCTCCAGGCGAGCACGAGGGTGCGCTGCTCGTGCTCGCGGGCCAGCACCGGAATACCCAGGAACACGCCGATGAGCAGTGGCAGGAACAGCGCCGTGATCGTCAGGTAGGACGAGACCTGCAGCAGCCCGAACGATCCGTGCAGTGCCGCGTACTGCGTGGTGTTGTCGGGGCAGGCGGCGTTGCCGCACTGCTGGTTGATCATGGTGATCCGGGCCGCGACGTAGAGGATCGACGCGGTGAGGACGGCGATCAGGGCGATACTGGCCATGATGGCCGTGCGGTGCTGGCGCCAGGTCAGCCAGACCAGGTCGGTCAGCCGGCCCCCGCGAGCTGACTGCTGGCCGTCGGCCGCCGGAGTACCGATCGGGGCCGGGTCGGTGAGGATGCTCATGCGGCGGCCGTCGCTTCCGCGCGTCGTGGTGCCGCGCTGGTTTTGAGATAGGTGAACACGAGGCCCTCCAGGGACAGGGTTTCGCTGCGCCAGCCGGGCGCGACGACCGCGGGCAGTGGCCCGTCGGGGCGTGCCACGATGAACGTGGATTGCCGTTCGGTGTGCCGGGCCGAGATGATCTGGCCGGGCGATGGAGGCAGGTCGGCTCGCGGGCCGGTCAGCCGGGCGTGGCCGGCGATCAGGTCCTCGACGTCGCCGGTCAGGACCGCACGGCCGGCGCAGAGCAGCAGCAGGTGTTCGCCCACGTCGGCGAGTTCGGCGACAATGTGGGTGGACAGCATCACGGTCATCCCGGTCTCGGCGACCTCGGCGAGGATCTCGCCGGTGACCTCCGTGCGGGCGACCGGATCCAGGTTGGCCAGCGGCTCGTCCAGCAGCAGCACACCGGGGCGGCTGCCGAGCGCGACCGCGAGCGCGACCTGAGCGCGTTGCCCGCCGGACAGGCGCCCGCATCGGCGCTCCAGCGGGATGTCGAAACGCTCCAGCCACGCCAGCGCGCGGGGCTGGTCCCAGACCCGGTTGGTGCGTCGCCCGAACTGGAGCATGTCGGCGGCGGTGAAGTCGCGGTAGAGCGGTTTGTCCTGGGCCAGGATCGCGACCCGGTGTGCGGTGTCCGCCGGCCGTTCCTGCCGCTGGGCGTCGATCGGCTGTCCACCAACGAGCAGCTGCCCATTGGTGGCCGGTAGCAGTCCGGCCGCGATGGACATCAGGGTGGACTTACCGGCACCGTTCGATCCGACCAGTGCGATGATCTGCCCGGCGGGCAGCCGGAAACTGCACTCCCGCAGTGCCCACGTCTCGCCGTAGCGCTTGCCCAGATCGCAGGCTTCCAGGGCAATGTCGACGGTCATGCGACATCGCCGATCGATGTCGACCCGGCCACGTCGGCGATCCGCGATGACTGCACCGTCTGTTCGGCCTTGACCGAGCCCATCAGCGCTTCGACGTCCTCGTCCTCCAGGCCGGCGTCACGGGCCTCACCGAGCCAACGGGCCAGCCCGCCCCGCAGCCGGGCCATCACATGGGGATCGGCCGAGCCGAGCGTGCCATTGATGAACGTTCCCGAGCCTTGCCGCGACTCGACCAGCCCGGACAGCTCCAACTCACGGTATGCCTTGAGCACCGTGGCCGCGTTCACCGTGCACGAGGTCACCACCTCACGCACCGTCGGCAGCCGGTCACCCAGCCGCAACTGCCCCAGCCGCAACGCTTCGCGCACCTGGCGCACCAACTGCGCGTACGCCGGCACACTGGTCGCCCGGTCCACATGGAAACTGATCACCACCGGTGCCCTCCTAACCCTCACGCACAATTGTGATGGTTGAGTAATACACCATAAGACGCCAGGTGGCAAACCCGCCCGCACGCCAGCATGGCTCCGCGACCTCGCTCTACACCCATGATCCAAAAGACATGACGCGGCGTGTCGGGACTCCACTGGACCATGACCTAGATCAGGCCGTGGCCGCCGCCCGATACCGTTCGTGGGACTCGGTGGTCTGCCAGCGGTGGCGTAGCCGGCCGAGGCCAAGGTCTGCTGCCAGGCGTGAGCCGCTGTAGTAGATGATCTGGCCGTCGATGGTCCGGTGATCGGGTAGCCCGATGGCGTAGCCGTCGCTGTCTGCGGGTCGTGCGGCGCGAAGCCGGACGACGATGCCAGCTTCGGCCAGCAGGTGGAAGCGACCAAGCAACAGCTTGCGGAGGAGTTCGGCATCAGTCCCAAGAGCGTGCAACGGTTGCTGCGCCGGTACGAGCAAGGCAGCCGAACGGATGCCGCCTGACCGTCAATGCGGCGAACAGCCCGTCAGCAGTGCCGCTGACGGGCTGTTCAGTTGCAGCACGGTCTACTCCCAGAGGTTCACTGTCCGCATATCTATCTCCTCCACCGTCGGCACAGCGAGCCGCGTGTCGGTACGGGGAACGCCGCGTTCCTCCCAGGCTGTCGACACGGCGAGCACGCCGTTTGGCGGATACGGCGATATCCACAACCGCGCGGCGTACATGGCATCGGAGCCGATGGAAATCTCGTGATACCAGACCGGCTCATGCGCTCCGAGCGATGTACGGAACGGTAGCGGCTCGGTTGGCTCATCAAAGGCGAAACCGATACGGAAACGGTCGTCACGGCCTTCATCGCGGAGCGCGTCAACCCATGCTCGGCCAGGCTCAGGCTTGCGTAGATGCAGGCCGAGATCGGTCAGAATGCCGTCCGGGAACCCGATGAGGATATGCAGCACAATGGTGGCGCTGTCCGAACGGGCGAGCACCATTTGCGAGCCGATGACTGTCCCGCTTTGATCTTCTGGTGACTGCAACGTGGAATGGCGCATGACCTTCATCGCCCCTATCTCGTTGACCGGCATGGGTAGGTGGGATTGTGCGACGTGCCGATTTTGTGGCGGCTCTCCTTGCTGATGCGTACTTCCGGGGCGTTCGCGTCGCGTTTATACCAGGCTGTGACGTGGGTGTAGTCGTCGTAATTGTAGACCTCGTTGCAGTTCAGGCGATCGCGGCGGTAGCGGGCGTTGCCACGGCAACGGTTCATGTTCTCGCAAATGATATCCCGGCCGCTGACTGCACCCTGCACGCCATTGGTGGCGTGCTGGTAGATTACCGTCATCTTGATAAGTGATGCTTTGCCGGTGCAGTTGACGTCGCCTTCGGCTTCGCTGGTGAACTGATAGAAACCTGGCCGGTAGTCAGGCTTTGGGCCATCCACACCATAGGGCTGGGAAGCGAAGATATCGCATTCCACGCTGTGGTTGCCGATTGGCCCAAGCCCCGGCTTTTTCGATTCACGGTCGGCTGGTGTGCCGCCTTCCGGCCGGCACGACGGCGAATCGGCCAACAAGCTCGCAATGGTGACTAAGACGGTAATCGTTCGGATTGTTCTGTGCACCGCTGCCTCCCCAAGCTCACGCGGCTACATATTTCGTCTGTTAGTGCCTACTCCTTCCACTCGTAATGCAATTCGCTCGGCCGCAACCCCACCCCGACCCGGTGCAGTACACGGGCGAGCACCGCCCGCCGTTGGTAGCGCTTCACGCCCTTCGCCAATTCGTATTGCCGGTCGGCTACTCGGTTCCACACCCGCTGCTCGGTAACCTCGGCTAGGACAAGAGGCCGGGCACAGCGCGGCACGCTCTGGCAGGCGTAGTGCCGCAAGCCGCCCAGCATGACCGGCACCATCCGCCGGTTGCACAGCTCGCAGGACAGTAGGCCGCGCAGCAGGTACAGGCCGTCATCTTCGACGGGCTGCCTGGGCGGGTTGTTCGACGGGTCGGGCATGGCTGCTTTCCCGTTCACATGCCAGGGTCAACGTGCCGGTTGTTCTGCCCGCCCCGGCTCCGCAGCCTGACCCCGGCTGCGGTCAGGCGGTTGTGAATCGTGCCGTAACCCAGTCCCATTGCCTTCGCTATCTGCCGGATGGACTGTCCTTGCTCGTAGCGGCGGGCGGCTTCTTCGGCTTCGCGTTTCCATTGCAAGGCGCGGCGTTCCTGACACGTCGTACCGGCAACGGGGATGGTGGCTATCTGCGGTTTGCTCAACGTGTTAATCCTTCCAGTCGCACCAGAACTCGAACATGTCTTCGCCAATGCGTACGCGCGTTAGCCGCTGGCGGAGCGCTTCACGACGCACAGCGGTCGCCACAACGCTTTCGGTTCCTTCATACAGCAGCGCGTACTGCTGCCAGATAAGGAGTTCAATGCCCTCAGCTGGAATGGTCAGCCGGGCGCAGCCGTCGTTTTCACAGGTGTAGTAGCGCGAACCAATAAGGAGCATTGGCAGCATGGGCCGCTGGCACAGCTCGCACCAGATAAGGCCGCGTAGCAAATAGGGGTCGGCGGGACTTTCCGGCCCAGCAGCAAGGTCGCCTTCCACTACCGATTCCCCTTTGGTTGCAGCACCGGAACAGGCTGCGTTGGCTCGCGTGTCCAGCGGATAGCGGCCGGACGGCGCGCCGGCGGGTCGTAAGTTGCCGGGTCAACACCGGCCGCGCGAATGACCTCGGCGGCGTGTGCTTGTACCGGGCAGCGCAGCGCCCGGCAGGCCGAGCAGCGGTCGGCGAAGGGATGCGGGCTATGGCGCACGTATTGCTCGACCGCGAGCTTGAACAGCGTAGAAGCAGGATTGACAGCCTGCGCCGTACTGATTCTTAACTGCGCCATTGCCGGTCTGCCTCCTCGACATGCTCTTGAAATACCTGGTCTGCCCGTTCGCTATCCGGCCCGGCATAGCCCCACTGCTTGCAGGCGCACAGCACGACAACGCCCATCTCGTCGCTGTGCAGCAATATGAGCGAGTGGCGCACATATGGCGGCGGCTCGTCATCCACACTCAAGGCGTGGCTTCTACCCCGTTTCGTTCGAGGGCGGCCAACGCGCCGAGCCAGTCGTGCGCCCATGCCCCGGTTCTGCACAGCCATTTCGTCTGGCAGACTTTGCAATAGCGGCTCGGCCAGGCAATGAGGGGCAGGAAGCCCCATACGATTCGCACCCGCAGACTTGCCTGGCCGGGCCGGTGCAAGCTGAAGAAGTACCGGGCCTGCTCGGTGATCTGCTCGGGTGTCCAGTTGACCAAGCCGTAGTCCGGGACTTCGCGCCAGCGTTGGCCGCTCACGTCCACCGTGGCGATGAGCGGGCCGGGGTGACGGGCCGGAACGGTTGCGCCCCACTGCTTTACGCCCACAGCACTTCACCGGCCTCAGCGCGCGCCACCAGGCGGCGCAGGTGCTCGGGCGTCCAGCCCGCTGCCGTGAGGATGGCGAAGCCCCAGCGGTGTAGGCGGAGGCGGCACCGCCAGCGGGCATGGCAGTTTCTACAGAACCGGCCTGCCGGCCAGTCTTCGCCCTGGTGGATGACCACAGCGCGCTTGGCGGAGGGCAGATCCTGGCGGAGAGTTTCGAGGTTGACGGGGTAATCGTCAGGTACATCGCCAGTGTGCCGACGTACGCCACGTGCGGCAATCGCGGCCATGACTGGTGCCCTTTCCGGTGAGCTGGCTTGGCGGTATGGGGGCACCGGAACGGGCTGAACTGCCGCCGCTCGTCCTAGCGGGCTGGTACCTGGCGGTGGGTGTTTCCTGTCCGTTCCGGTGCCGTGGCTGAATTCTCAAGCCGTTCGACCAGCCGTCATATTGGTCGTCACGCATGATCCATATGCGCCCTACACATACCGAGCGAGGGATATGCGCAGCACGGCTTAGACTTCGATCACCCTGGTTGCTTCACTCCTTCGGCATGCGGAGCCGCTGTCATGGAAGTTCGTCGCGGGGCACGCTGCCACCGCTGCGGTACGCGGTTGGCGCAGGACAACGCGAGCAGCTACTGCGCGCCCTGCAAGCTCGTCAGCCGCGATCGGTTTGCTGCCCCGCCGGAGGTACCTGCTGAATTCTGGGAAAACGACGCGCTGAAGGAGGCGCTTGCGAGCCGCCACATGGGCAGGGTCATCAGGGCCTACCGCTGCCACTCGTTCCACGGCCGTCAACCGCTGCCGCAGGACGTGGTGGCGGGATGGATCGGAGTGACACAGGGGCAGCTCAGCCGTATTGAAACCGGCCCAAGCATCGTGCACCTTGACCGGCTGATCCACTGGGCGCGCATTCTTTGTATCCCGTCGCGGTGCTTGTGGTTCACGTTGCCCGAGGACGATCAACCCGCGCCCGACGTCCAGCCGCCGCCGATCATCGGACAGCCCACGCTTACCGACATCGACGTGTCGCTGTGGTGGGCGCCGGCAGATACGGTCGAGATAGTCAATCAGTTCACGAGAAGGGACCTCACGTTGGATAGACGGGAGGTAGCGCGCACGCTCGCGGGCGTGGTTTTCGGCAGCGCCCTACTGGAACCGCTGGAACGATGGTTATCCAGCGACAGTGAAAAGTCGCGCGCCGGTCGGCCGGGTGCCGTGGGTTATCAGGAAGTCGAACAAATCGAAAAGGCCGCCCGGATTTTCCGGGAGTGGGATGACCAGTTCGGGGGCGGCTTGCGACGCAAAGCGGTCGTTGGGCAGCTCAATGAAGTTGCCGACCTGCTACGGGACTCGCACCCAACAGAAATAAAGCGGCGGCTGTTCGGGGCGATGGCGCAGCTTGCTGAAACCGCCGCAATTATGTCCTGGGACTCCGGGCACCAGGCACATGTTGACCGGACTACTGAGGTCCGTTCGGGGGTCCCTGGTTCGGTGTACAGAGCGTGTCCGTTCGCCGGTTCGGCGGTTGATCGTCTGGAGTCATGTGGCGTCCAGGCGGGCAGGGTGTATGCGTACGGTAGTCGATCCGGGTCGGGATGTCGCGTCTGTCGTCCTGCCGCGGTGGGGGAAGGTCGTCCCGGTTGACGGTGTGGTGCCGTTCGTGGTCGTTGGTGGTGATGGCGAGCCGGTGACGGCGATCGGGGTGTTTCTGCGGGACTTCAAGGCGTCGGGTAACCGGGATGGGTCGGTGCGCAGCTACGCCTACGACCTGCTGCGCTGGTGGCGGTTCCTGGCGGCGGTCGGTGTGGGCTGGGATGTGGCGACCCCGGTCGAGGGGCGCGATTTCGTGTTGTGGCTGATGCAGGCGCGCAAGCCGGTGGCGCGGCGGCGGACTCGGTCGGCGGCCACGGCGGGGACGGTGAACCCGTTGACTCGTAAGCGGTACTTGGATGATGAGTACATGCCGCGCACGATCCGGCATAGCAACGCGGTGGTGCGTAGCTTCTACGAGTTCTGGGCTGAGCAGGGGTTGGGGCCGGTGACCAACCCGATCCCGGTGGAGCGGTCGGTCGAAGGTCGGGCGAACGCCCACCACAATCCGTTGCGGCGGTTCCGGCCGGAGGGGCGGTTGCGGTTCAACCCGAAGGTGGCCAAGCGGGCGCCGCGGGCGATGAGCGACGAGGCGTGGGACGAGTTGTTCGTGGCGATGTCCTCGGACCGGGACCGGGCGATCGTTGTGTTGGCTGTCAGTACCGGGGCACGGGCTAGCGAGTTGGTTCGCCTGCGGCCCGGTGATGTGGACTGGGGCGATCAGTTGATCCGGGTGCGGCGTAAGGGAACGGACGCCGAGCAGTGGCTGGCGGCCAGCCCGGAGGCGTTTGTGTGGTTGCGGCTCTACCTGGCCGGTATCGGCCGGGTTCCGGCGGGTGAGACGTTGTGGTGGACGCTGCGCAAGCAGCGCGGCGCCGGAGCACCGGCGCGGGTGGCGTTGACCTACGACGCGTTGCGGGCGGTGCTGCGCCGCGTCAACGACCTGCTGGGCACCAACTGGACGATGCACGACCTGCGGCACACGTGTGCGTTGCGGATGGTCCGGGATGAGAACTTGTCGCTGCGCGATGTGCAGACCGTGCTCGGCCACGCCAACCTGACCACCACTCAGATCTATCTGGATGCCGACGAGCGTGAGGTCATCGCCCGGGTGCGTCGGCACCTTGCCGATCGGGAAGCCCAGGCGGTTGCGCCGACGCCGAGCCCGGTCGGCTCCGGCTACGACCCGGCCGATCTGCGTGTGCTGTTCGGGGTGAGCGGGCGATGACGCAGGTGACGACCCGGCCGGCGGTGGTCAACCCGCGGCTGCGGCTGCTGGACGGCGACTGGACCCTGCCGCACGTGCACCGCTACGGCCCCGTCGACGAGTTGCCCGCCCAGCGGGTGCTGGACCTGCTGGCGTCGCTGCCGCACTGGGAACCGCCGAAGAACGCGGTGCGGGCCAGCCAGCTACGGATGCGTCGGCGTGGCGCCGGGCAGATCCTGGACTGGCTGGGCGAGCATCCGGGGCAGGGCTGGCAGGAACGCTGGTTCGCCGCCGGCGGCGAAGACGTGTCGTGGATCGACCAACTGTGTGGCGGCACTGCGAAACAGACCCGCGGTGCGTTCCGCGGCCACGTCCGCGACGGGTTGATCGACCTGTTGTTGTTGCGGTTGATCGCCCCCGGATACCGGTTCCTGTCCGATTGCAATCCGGTCGCCTTGTTCACCTACGTCAGCAAGACCATCTCACCCGAGGTGTTCGTCCAGGCGCAGCAGGCCGCCGCCGGGCTGGGTATGGTCACCCGGCAGCAGAGCACCGCCCGTGCCGTGTTGGCCAAGATGTGCCTGCATACCGGCAAGAACCCCGACGAGCTCGACGCGGACGACTTCGCCGAGGCGCATGCCTTCTGCATAGACCACATCGGGCACCAGTGGCCGGGCATGCACGGCGCCTGGCAGGTCTGCGCCGAGATGGGCATTCTGCCGCGCAACTCCACGTTGCGTTCGGCGCAGCGCACCGGGCAACGCAGCGTCGCCGACATGGTCGACGACTACCAGCTCAAGTGCCGGCCGGTGCGGGACCTGCTGGTGCGCTACCTCGACGAACGCAAACCCGCATTGGACTACGCCTCGCTGCGTAACATCACCGGCATCCTCGCCGGGCTGTTCTGGGCCGACTTGGAAGCCCACCACCCCGGCATCGACTCCCTCGACCTGCCACCGCAGATTGCCACCGAGTGGAAGGAACGGCTACACCACACCGGCGAAACCGCGCCCGGTGGCCCTCGGCCTCGACGCGGCCGCGGCCGGCTCAACGTGCTGACCCGGGTCCGTGCGTTCTACCTCGATCTGCAGCAGTGGGCGCTTGAGGACCCGTCCTGGACGCCGTGGGCGGTGGCCTGCCCGATCCGCAAGAGCGAGGTCGGTGGCCAGTCGAAGATCGTGCGCCACACCACCGCCGCGGTCCACCAGCGCATCCGCGAGCGGCTGCCCCACCTGCAACTACTCGCCGACACCGCCGCCGACCACTACCGCCAGCAGCGTGACCTACTCGCCCTGGCCACGGATACGCCGATCGACGACCTGCTCAGCTACGAGCAGCGCAGCTACCAACGGGTGACCACCTACGGCGGGATCTCACCGCACCCGTCGCAACACGGCGCTCTCTACGTCACCGTCGAGGACGTCGCCACCGGCGAACGCTTGAACCTCACCGTCGGGGAGGACAAGGCGTTCTGGGCCTGGGCAATCATCGAAACGTTGCGGCACACCGGCGTCCGCGTCGAGGAACTGCTGGAGATCACTCACCTGGCGCTGGTCTCCCACTGCCTTCCCGACACCGGCGAGATCGTGCCCCTGCTGCAGATCGTGCCCTCCAAAAGCGACCAGGAACGCCTCCTGCTGATCCCACCAGAGCTGGCCAGCGTCCTCGCCTCCATCATCGCCCGCAGCCGCGGCGAGGACGGACGCGTGCCCCTGGTCGCCCGCTACGACTACCACGAACGCGTCACCGGTGCGCCCCTGCCGCACCTGTTCCAACGCCAACGCGGTTGGCGCCGCACCGTCATCAGCAGCACCGTCGTCCAACGACTACTCAACGAGACACTTACCCGCACCGGCCTCACCGACGCCACCGGTCAACCACTGCGCTACACCCCCCACGACTTCCGGCGCATGTTCGTCACCGACGCCGTCACCGGCGGCCTGCCCGTACATATCGCCGCGAAAATCCTCGGCCACGACAACATCAGCACCACCCAGCACTACCTCGCCGTGTTCCAAGACGAGCTGATCCGCTCCTACCGCGCCTTCCTCGCCCACCGACGCGCCCTACGTCCAACAGCCGAGTACCGCGAACCCACCGACGCCGAATGGGACGAGTTCCAGCAACACTTCCAACTCCGCAAGGTCGAACTGGGCACCTGCGGCCGGCCCTACGGAACGCCCTGCAACCACGAACACGCCTGCATCCGCTGCCCCATGCTGCGCGTCGACCCCGCACAACGAGCCCGCCTCGTCGAGATCATCGACAACCTGCAAGCCCGACACAACGAAGCCCGCGACAAGGGCTGGCTCGGCGAGGTTCAAGGACTCCAGGTCAGCCTCGACGCCGCGACGAGCAAGCTCTCCAGCCTCGACCGCAGCAAACGGACCCACCTCGGCATACCCACCCTCATGCACACAGAGTGAGATCAGACCTAGCAAGATTGATGATCTTCGTGGTTCGGAAAACGCTCGCCCAACGCTATTACGTGTTATCGCTCAGGGCAGCGAAAGCCGCTGGCGATCGAGCATTTGGCGCGAATGTCATGGCGGCAATGGCGCGGCAACTACTGTACCTCGGACACCCCAATGACGCCTTAGAGCTGGTGCGGCTCGCACAGGATGATTCGGCCGGACACGCCACAACATCGTTGCGTTCCATGCTGCATACGCGTGAGGCGTGGGCCTATGCCAAGCTTGGCCGCGTGTCGGCATTCCGTCGCGCAACAGGCAAGGCCGAGGACGCATTGACTGAGACCAAACCTGCCGAAGACCCTTACTGGATTGCCTACTACGACGCGGCTGAGCTGCACGGTACGACCGGCGGACGGCTGCTTGAACTCGCGCACCACGACAAGCGACTCGCCGTGGAAACGGCCGACCGAATCGGGCAGGCCGTCACACTGCGCCGTCCAGGTCGGTTGCGCAGTTCCGCGCTTGACCACATCGGCTTGGCTGAAGCGCGGCTTATCCAGGGTGAACTAGAGGAGGCGGCTCACCTCGGGCATGAAGCCGTCGCCCTAGTCGAGCAAACGCCCTCTGACCGGGTACGCGTAAAGCTTGCTGAACTTTATGAACATAGCAACGCGTACGCGAATACCCCCGTGCTTGTCAGCCTGCGCGACCGTATCCGTTCGCCATTCGCCTGACCTACGGAGGAATTGTGCCCCGCATCGCCATTACCGGCCATATGAATCTGACGGCCGACAGCGTACCTCTCGTTTACAAGGCGATTGCCGACATCCTGACGACATATGCGGGCGACAAACTGACCGGCATTAGCTGTATTGCCCGTGGCGCGGATTCCATTTTTGCGCAAGCCGTGCTCGATATTGGCGGCAAGCTCGAAGTGGTTTTGCCAGCGGAAGGATATCGAGAAAAGAAAGTGAAGCCCGACCACGCCGGGCAGTTTGACGACCTGATGCGTCGGGCGACGACCGTGAGGATCATGCCCTTTGCGGAGGCAAACCGCGTCGCGTACGAAGCGGCGAACGAAGTGCTAGTGACGACGTGCGACACGCTGTTTGCCGTGTGGGACGGACAAAGCGGTGTGGACAAGGGCAGTACCGCGTCCGTGGTGGAATACGCCCGTTCCAAAGGTGTGCCGGTTAAAGTTATCTGGCCGGACGGGGCGGAGCGGGCATAGCTACGACTGCCGCAGCAATGCTGACGATAGATGTGGCAGTAGGGTTTAGATAAGTTCAGCTATCGGGCACCACCATATGAGTGCCACCCAGTTGTACTTCAGCCGACAACGTATTCATCAAAGCCAGCAACGACAAGCGCGACGTGGAGTACGTCATTATCTACATGCGGTCGCGCGCCTTCCGCAACTTTACCGATGCCGCCATTGCCAAGCGCCAACTGCAACAACTCGGTGTGCGCCTAATTTCTGCTAAGGAGGGACTTCGGCGAAGGTATTTGGGCTGACGCGACGGAAGCCCTGGCCGATGTCATGAATGAAGTACAGGTGCGCCAGAACGGCGAAGATATCAAGCTCAAGATGGCGAACAAGGCACGGAAGGCGGGACGATCGGGCGTGCCAAGATTGGCTATTTGAATACGCGCATTGATGTTGACGGCCGGATGGTCAATACCGTGACGGTTGACCCTGACCGGCGGCACTTCGTCGTCATGGCTTTTGAGGAGTTCGCGACTGGGCAGCACACGGTTGACACGTTGCGCGACAAACTGACGGAGGCGGGCCTACGCACGCGGGCGTCTGCCAGGTGGAAAAGCCAGCCTGTCTCGGCCGAAAAACTCCGTACCATGCTCCGTGACCGTTACTACTACGGCTACATCACGTACAGAGGCGTGGAGTACAAGGGGCGTCACGAGCCGCTGATATCCGAAGACTTGTTTGAACGGGTGCAGCGGGTGTTTGACTCGCATCAAGGCGCGGGTGTCCGCAACCGGACGCACCACCATTACCTCAAAGGCACCCTATGGTGTAACCGCTGCGGCAAGCGGTTCATTGTGCAGCGCGCGTGGGGCGGCACGGCGGTGAGTATTCTTCGTGCGCCTGATGGTTGACGGACGTCGCATCGTTGGGCACCAGCTCAACGAGCCGTTTGACGCCCTGGAGGCCGTCTACGGACAGCGGCGGGCACGCTCGTACCCGCGTGCAGGGGCGGCCGTTGACGGCGGCGCTGACAACGGCCTGAGCGCACGTGGCTCTGTAGCAACGTGCCCACCTTCGCGGAGGAAGGCGGGGCAACTGCTGATCTGTCCCTGACCGGCTTGCTATCCCTGGCCCGGCCTTTGCAGACCGGGCGTTGTAGTAAGGCGGTCATGGGTGGAGCTGAGGGGATTTGAACCCCTGACCCCCTCGATGCGAACGAGGTGCGCTACCGGTCTGCGCCACAGCCCCTAGATCAGCCACCTCTCGGTAGCGGACCGGCGACTAGGGTAACAGGTCGCGAGTACGCGTCGCGAATCGGATCGCCGGCCCGCCACGAAAGAAACGATCACCAGTCCTGGCCGACAGCCCGGGCCTCATACGGCCGGCCGCGCACCGCCGACCGGGCGGCCAGCTTCGCCGACTCCCGCCGGGCCTGCTCCCGTTCCAGGAGTTGCTGGCGCAGCAGCTCACGCCGGGCCGCCACGCGACGGGCCTGCTCGCGGCGTACGGCGGCCTGGCGGGCGGCGACCCACGCCGCGTACCGCGCCTCGGCCCGGCGGCGGCGCTGCTCAAGTACGGCCCGGTTGCGCAGGTGCACCAGGTACGCGACGAGCAGCGCCCCGGTGAAGCCGGCGCTGATCCAGAAGCCCGGGCCGACGCACACCACGCCGACCAGCTCGACGACGTTGAGCAGGGCCAGAGCGGCGAAGACCCGGCGCCGCCGGTACACCGCCCGGGGATGACGGAGCCGCCGGGGCGCCCGCTTCGCGGGGCGACGGGCAGCCGAGCCGGCCGGCACCGAGCCAGTGGAAACAGACGAGCCCACGGAAACAGACGAGCCCACGGAAACAGACGAGCCCACGGAAACAGACGAGCCCACGGAAACGGACGACCCAGCGGATACGACGACAGGCACGCCAGCGGTCATCCGCGCCACGACGTGCCGGGGCGGGTTGACCGGGCGGCGCCCGGGCACGGTGCGGCGTCGCCGGTGCGTCTGGATCCCGGCACGGGCCAGTACGCGAGCCGTCGACAGCGCCCGCTCCGCCACCAGCCGCTCAGTGGCGTCGTACCGACGGACAAGAGCCGGGGCGAGCGCCAGCAGACCTGCGGCGGCGAGGACGGCGAGGAGCACCGAGGTCGGCACCCTCACCCCTCCCGTCACAACCGGTGTGGCAACCAGGAGCTACACCGCGGTAACTCCGTCACCCGAGGCTACGTCCCCCAATCGATGAATTTCCGGCGCCACGCTGGCCGACAGTTCATGCCAACCACAAGATCCGCACAGCTTCCGGAAAGTTGGGGCCTCAACCCACCCGGGAGACCACAACTTCCGGGAAGTTGTGACGATCAAGCGATAGCACGCAGGCGCTTCCACCGCGCCAGCAGACCGCCCTCGGCGAACACGTCCTCCGTGGTCATCGCGTACCCGATGTGGTCCCGCCAGTCGCCGTCGATGTGCAGGTACCGCTCGTGGTACGCCTCCTGCCGGAAGCCCAGTTTCTCCACCACCCGGCGGCTCGGCATGTTCTCGGGACGGATGTTGACCTCGATCCGGTGCAGGCCACCGGCCGCGAACGCGTGATCGACGGCCAACGCCAGCGCGGTAGGAATGATGCCCCGACCGGCGACCCGGGAGTCGATCCAGTACCCGGCGTAACCGGAGCAGAACGCCCGGCGCACGATGTTGCCGAGGGTGAGCTGGCCGACCAGGGCGCCCTCGAAGCACACGGCGAACGGCATCGCGCTGCCGTGCCGGGCCGCCCGGCGCAGGTCGGCATGTACCGACCGGAAGGCGGCCGGCGAGTTCAGCTCCTCCCAGGAGCCGTACGGGGTCGGCTCCCAGCGGGCCAGCCACGCCTCGTTTGCGCGACGGGTCTCGGACCAGGCTCTCGCGTCGCCCCGCCGGTAGGGGCGTAACAGCACCGGCCCGTCGCGGAGGACAACCGGCCAGCCCGGCTGCATCACCGTCGCCGGTCCAGCAACAGCACGTCCACCGTGGATCCGGCCGGCGCGGTCATCACCTTCTCGCCGAGCACCATCAGGCCGTTCGCCTCGGCGAGGCCGGACAGCGTGTACGGGCCGCCGGCGAGCGGGGCCACCGTGTACCCGCCGCCGCGGCGCTCGGCGACGTACGCGGGCCGGAACTCGCGGAAGCCGGCCGGCGACTTGATGGTCTCCAGCAGGTGGGCGCGGACGCTCGGGCGGAAGACCGGATCTGCTCCGGCGAGGACCTGGATCACCGGCCGGGCCAGGACCTCGAAGCCGATCAGGGCGGCACCGGTGTCCCCGGGCAGGCAGACGACGGGCACCCCCTCGGCACCGGCGACCGCCGACACGGCGCCGTACCCGAGCGAGGTACATGGATAGACCGACACGTCAGTGAACAGTACCGATGACCGCGAGAGCACCCGCCGCAGCATGTCACCCGGGCCGATACCGGTACCCCCGGTGGTGATGATCAGGTCGGCCCGCAGCGTCTGGTCCTCCAGCAGTCCCCGCAGCCCCTCCGGGTCGTCGTCGCAGATCCCGACCCGGTACGCGTGGGCGCCGGCCTCGGCGGACGCGGCGGTGAGCGCGTGCGAGTTGGCGTCGACGAGCTGGCCCGGCTGGCTGGCCCGGCCGACGTCGACCAGTTCGTCGCCGGTCGCCACGATGACCACCCGTGGGCTGGGCCGGACGACGACATGCCCGATGCCGCAGCTGGCCAGCAGCGACACCAGGGCGGGGTTGACGTACGTGCCGGTGCGGGCGAGCAGCGCGCCGACCGGGATCTCGTCGCCGGTACGGCGCACGCCGAAGCCGCGCTTCGGGGTCCGGTACACCTCGACCGCCGCCATGCCCTGGTCGGTGAGGTGGCTGGGCACGACGACATCGGCCATCGAGGGCAGGAGCGCCCCGGCGCCGATCGAGAAGCAGGTGCCGGGCGTCAGGCGTACCGGACGCCAGCTGGCCGCGCCGAGGTCGCCGACCACGTTGAGGCGTACCGGCCGGCTCGGCGAGGCGTCCATGACGTCTTCGAACCGTGCCGCGTACCCGTCGACCGCCGCGTGGTCGTACGCCGGCATCGGCCCGGGCGCGTGTACGTCCTCGGCGAGCACGTTGCCGTGCGCCACGGTGAGATCCAGATCCAGTGGCGGCAACGGCTGAAGGCCCCGCAGCACGCCGGCGAGATAGTCGGCGAGCGGCGTGAGTTCCGCGCCCGCCGGATGAGCAACCGCGTCGAACTCGGTGCCCGCCGTCGGAACCGTCGTCATACCGCTCGCCTCCTCTCCTACAAATCTGATGATCACGGAACATTCAGGTAGCTACGACGACACGAACTCTCCGCGATCATGAACAAAGCGCTAAAGCCCAGCCACGAACTCCCGCAACCAGGCTCGCAACGGCGGCCCCACATCGGACCGCTTCACCGCCAACTGGACAACCGCCTGTAGGTAACCGAGCGGCATGCCGGTGTCGTAACGGATTCCCCGGTACACGACGCCGTGCACCGGTGTGCCCTCCTCCAGGAGCAGCGCCATCGCGTCGGTCAGCTGGATCTCGCCACCGCTGCCCGGCTTGATCCGCTTGATCGCGCCGAAGATGGTGGCGGGCAGCACGTACCGTCCGACCACCGCCAGGTTGCTCGGCGCCTCCTCGCGGGAGGGCTTCTCCACGAGGCCGGTGACGCGTACGACCTCGTGCCCGATGTCCGGCAGGTCCGGCTCAGCCGGGGACACCGAGGCGATGCCGTAGCGGCGTACCTCGTCCGGTTCGACCTCGATGAACGCGAGCACGATGCCGCCGGTATGCGCCTGTAGGTCGAGCATTCCGGGCAACAGTGGCTCGGCCAGGTCCACGAACTCGTCGCCGAGCAGCACCGCGAACGGTTCGCCGGCGATGTGCGACTCGCCGATGCCGACAGCGTGGCCGAGGCCGAGCGGCTCCGGCTGGCGGCAGGTGAAGATGTCGGCGAGTTCGGCTGGCCGGATGACGGCGGCGAGACGTTCCTCGTCGCCCTTCTCGATCAGCCGGGCTTCGAGGTCGGGGCGACGGTCGAAGTGATCGACCATCGAGGTCTTGCCCCGACCGGTGATGAGCAGGATGTCGCCGATGCCGGCGTGGGCCGCCTCCTCCACGATGTATTCGAGGACGGGGCGGTCGACCACCGGCAGCAACTCCTTGGGTACGGCCTTGGTCGCGGGTAGGAATCGGGTGGCGAGACCGGCTGCCGGGATGACAGCCTTGACCGCGCGACGGTGCTCCGAAGTGGACGGGGAGGGGCCGCCGGCGCTGCCACCGGCGGTATCCATGGTTGTACGCGCGTTGTCGACCATGTCCGGAGACTAACCGCCACGGCGCGCGCGCGGCGGTTGTGGCGCGCCCGGCGCACCACTCGACGGGACCGTCGCCGTGCCCCGGACCGCGGATCCAGGAGCGGTGGCCGGTGCCCCGGCCGGGGACGAACCACGCATCCGGGCCACCCGGTACATGTCCCGTCCGGCCGCTTTCGCCTGGTAGAGAGCGTCGTCGGCGGCCTCCAGCACGGCCCCGCCGGTGTTGCCGTGATCGGGGTAGACGGCGATCCCGATCGATACCGTCACCGGGATCCGCGCCGCCTGGGTCGACCGTGCCGATCGGGCCAGCACGGGGGTACGCCGGATCGCCGTCCCGAGCCGTTCGGCCACCACGGTGCCACCGGCCGCGTCGGTCTCCGGCAGCAGGACCACGAACTCCTCGCCGCCCTGCCGGAACGCGAGATCGACTTCACGGATCTCGGCCCGCAGCCGCCGGGCGAACTCGGCGAGCACGGCGTCGCCGGCCGCGTGCCCGTAGGTGTCGTTGACCTCCTTGAACCGGTCCAGATCCAGTGCCAGCACGGTGAGCCGGTGGCCGAACCGGCTGGCCCGCTCCACCTCGCGGCGCAGCGACTCCTTGAGGTAGCGATAGTTGGACAGGCCGGTGAGCGGGTCGGTCAGCGACAGCCGCTGGGCTTCCTCGTGTACCCGCACGTTGTCCAGGGCGACCGCCGCCTGGCCGGCGAAGGTACGGAGGGTGACCAGGTCGGCGTCGTCGAACTCGTCGAAGCCGTGCCGGTCGTACACGGCGAGCACGCCCCGCGCGGGCGCCTGCGTCTCGAAGCCGGGCGTCGCCTCGGCCAGGGTCCCGCTCAGGCCACCGGTCGGACCGGCCATGGCGGTGGTAACCGGAGCGGCGAACGGCACCGCCACGTACGTGTGGCACCTCGGCTCGCCCTCCATCAGCTGGGGGCCGTCCCGGTCGACCCGCCCCCGGCGCGCCTCGCCGCTGGCGGCGACGACGCCGAGCAGGCCTTCTCCCACCCGTACCCGAATGTCCTGGACCGGCAACGGCGCGCCACCCGGCCCGCGTTCGGCGAGCCCCTCGGCGCACTGGCCGACCAGCATCCCGGCCGCCGGATCGACCAGGAGCAGCAGGCCCGCCTGCGCCCCGGCGGCGGACAGCGCGCTCTCCAGGATCACCTGGAGGATGCGGTCGACGTCGTGGGTGCTCGACAGTGTGTCGCCGAGCAGGCCGAGGTGGCCGCGGAGCTGGTCGCGGCTCGCGGTCAGGGCCTGCACGTACCCCTGCATCTCGCGGGCCATCCGGTTGAACGTGGCGGCGAGCCGGCCCACCTCGTCGCCGGTGCGCACGGGCACCCGGGTGCCGAGGTCGCCGCCGGCCACCCGGTCGACGGCCTGCGCCAGCTCGGTGAGCGGCCGGGTGGTCGAGCGGGCCAGCCACCAGGCGGCGGCCACGGACAGCACGGCGGTGATCAGGACGACCGCGATCAGCACCAGGTAGAGCCCTTGCGGATGCTCGCGACTGATCGACAGCGCGATCGGCAGCGGCTGGCTCGGGCCCTGGTCGACCCGACGGACGCAGCGACCGTTCTCGGTCTCGGCCATCGCCGCCCCGTGCAGGTCGGCCGCGAGGTCGGCGACCTGGCGCAGGTCGGTGCCGTGCTCGGTGCTGAGCCGGGTGGCCGCGGGAAGCACGGTCACCGCGGCGCCGCCGGCCGTCGCCAGCCGGTCCACCAGGACCAGGTCGACGGGCTCGACCGCGTAGGCGTACCCGAGGTGCCGGCCGTCGCTGCCGAGCATCTCCACGTGCGCGACGATCGCACCGTACGAGGCCGCCGTGGCCGCCCCGGAGCAGTCGGCCCAGGGCCGGGGCGGCAGCGTGCCGGTGGTGTAGATCGCGACCCCGGTCGAGTTGATCAGTTGGACGGCGCGGGCGAGCTGCTGGTCGACGACGCGCTGCGCGGCCGCGGCCTCCCGACCGCCGCCGAGGAGGGCCGCCGTCTCGGCCGCCGTGCGCAGGCGCTGGCAGAGCGAGCTCATCGCGGTGCGCACCCCGGTCGCGGCCAGGTCGAGCCGCTCCTGCGACCGGCCCTCGCTGACAGCGCCGACGGTCACCGCCACGAAACCCGCCCCGAGCAGCACGGGGCCGAGGACGACCGCGAGGAACGCGGCTGTCAGCCGCGCGCGCAGCGTCACTCGTCCTCCCGGTGTGAGGGGGATCGGTTTGTCACGCTCGTGTGATGCTGTCATAACGTACGGCGTCGCACCGCCTACCGCCGAGGTCCTTCGTGTCCGATTTTTCTGTTCTGCGTAGCTTAACGGCAGAAGATGAGGTTAAGCGCGTTGCCGCGCCGGGTCGCGACAAGCGCGAGATCCGGTCGGCGGTGCTGTCCGCGCGCCGGTCACTCTCCTATGGGGTACGCGCGGAGCACGACCTCGCGATCCGCACGGTCCTCGCGTCCGTGGTGTCGGCGATCCGACCCGTATCGATCTGCGCCTACTCGCCGCTGCCCGGCGAGCCCGGGGGCCCGGAACTGCTCGCCGCCCTCGCCGGTACCGCTGTCCTCCTGCCGGTGCTCCGCGACGATCTCGACCTGGACTGGGCGGCCTACCCCGCGCCCCTGGTCCCCGGCCGGTACGGGCTCGCCGAGCCGACCGGTGAACGGCTCGGGGTGGACGCGGTCGCCGGCGCCGAGCTGATCATCGCGCCGGGCGTCGCGGTGGCCGCCGACGGGGTACGGCTGGGGCGGGGCGGCGGCTCGTACGACCGGGCGCTGGCCCGGGTCTCCGCCTCGACACTGGTGGTCGTGCCGCTCTACGACGGGGAGCTGTTCGCCTCGCTGCCGGCCGAGCCGCACGACCGGCGGGTGCACGCCGCGATCACGCCGTCGGGAGTACGTCTCCTGACTCACACCCGGCCCGCACTGGACGAAACACCGTAGGATGACGCACCATTGGCACTCGAAGAAGGCGAGTGCCAGACCGACGGAGGCTCCCGTGCCGACCTACCAGTACGCGTGCACCTCGTGCGGACATCAACTCGAAGCGGTGCAGTCGTTCTCGGACGACCCGCTGACGGTGTGCCCGGCGTGCGAGGGCAAGCTCCGCAAGCTGTTCTCGGCGGTCGGCATCGTGTTCAAGGGCTCCGGCTTCTACCGCACCGACTCGCGCAACGGCAACGGCAACGGTGCGAAGTCCGAGTCTTCGGTCAGCGGTTCCACCGAATCGTCGTCGACGTCGAGCGCGAACAGCTCCGGTGAGACGAAGAAGGCCGACACCAAGAAGCCCGACACCAAGCCCACCGCCACCGCCGCCTGACCGACTACGGCAGCGACTGCGACTGCGACTTGACTGGCACAACTTCCCGGAAATAGTGGCCATCGAGCCGGGCTGAGGCCCCAGTTTCCGGGAAGTTGTGCCGTTAGTCCCAGTGTGGTGGGCGCTCGGCGAGCAGGGAGTCGTCGTTGCTACCGCGCCGCTCCCCCCAGCCCTCGTCGGTGTCGTCGATGGTCTGGTCCGGCAGGATTTCCAAGTCTTCGGTCAACGCGACCTCGCGCCGATCGTCGGCGGAGGCAACCTCGGGGTCAAGGTCGTCGGCTCGTTGAGGCACGCCCGCAGCGTAGCGTCACCGCGCGACCCGAACCGCCCCACGATCGGCACAACTTCGGAAACAGTGGCCATCGAGCCGGGCCAAGGCAACTGTTTCCGGGAAGCTGTGCCGATCTTGCATGATCCATGGCGCTTGGTAGCGTCGGATCCATGACCGGCCCGAACCCGCTCGACGACGAGGCGCAGTGGCGGCGACCCGCCGCGGGCGCGGAGCAGCCGGCCCCGGCTCAGCCCACCGTCCCGCCGCCCCCGGCGTACACCGGTCCGCCTCCGACGACCGCGCCGCCACTCGGCTGGCGACCGCCGATCGTGGTGCAGCCGCCACCGCCGCGTCCGCTGCCCGAGCAGGACCTCGACGGGCTCGACGACGCGGAGCAGCAGGCGCGCACCCTCACGTACGGGATCGGCATGATCGCCGGCGCCATCATGATCGTGCTGATGCTGGTGCTGTGCGGCCGGGCCCTCTTCTAGAAGCCCTTCCACACGATGTGCGAGCCGGAGTCACCGGTCCGCACGACGTAGTACACGCTCGTCCCGGCCAGCCCCAGCAGCACGAGGGCGAAGATGATCTGGAGGATGACGCCGCCGGACCGTGGGTGCTCGAAGCCCGGTGGCCGCCCCGGCACGGCGAGCACGAAGACCAGCGTGGCGACCGCGAGACCGAGCGTGGCCCACATCGTCGCGTCGCCGAACTGCTTGTGCTGGACGAGCTTGTCGAGGATCTCCGGAGAGGCGAGATTCCGGGCCACCAGGCGGCGGCGGAACGCCTCGCCGGACTGGTGCGCCAGCACGGCCGCCCCGGCGCCGGCCAGCGCCAGCAGCCCGACCGGCCAGCGCAGCCGGTACCGCAGCGGGGGAAACACGGAGTACAGCACGGAGCCCAGCGCCAGCAGCGGGACGAACACCACCGCGGCATGCACCAGCAGCGGATGGGCAGGAATACCCGCGATCTGCTCGAACACCGGCGCCTCCTTGTGGATCACCGTACGGGCCGGATGGCGGGCTCCGCACCCCCATACGGCGGATGCGTAGATCACCGTTTCGGCCCAGCAACCGGCGCACCGTGACACCGTCTCGTTTTGAGACCGGCGATCCTGCGTGTTCTCATGGATGAATGTCCGGCGAAGAGCTGCTCCGGTCACGGGGCCTACGGGTCACCCGGCCGCGCCTCGCCGTGCTCGAAGTGCTCGACACCGATCCCGGCCACCTCGACGTCGAGCAGATCACCGCCAAGGTCCGCGGCCGCCTCGACTCGGTCTCCACCCAGGCGGTGTACGACGTGCTCGGCGCGCTCTCCCGGGCCGGCCTGGCCCGCCGGATCGAGCCGGCCGGCAGCCCGGCCCGGTTACGAGGCCCGTGCCGGCGACAACCATCACCACGTCGTCTGCCGGGGCTGCGGCGAGATCGCCGACGTCGACTGCGCGGTCGGCGAGGCCCCCTGCCTCGACCCGTCCGAGGCTCATGGGTACGAGCTGGATGAGGCCGAAGTGACCTTCTGGGGCCTGTGCCCGGCCTGCCAGGCGCGCCGGGCCGAGGACTGATCCGCGGGCGCCGTCGGCACGCTCAGCCGACGTGGCGCGGTGACAATCGACACGATGATCTCGGCCTGTTCGGCCCGGACTCGGTCACCTGGCAGGTGCACGCCGAGCCGATCCTGATCGTCGCCGGCCTGCGGTCGCTCTACCTGCAGGCCCTGCACCCGCGCGCGATGGCCGGCGTGGCGCAGAACACCAACTACCGCGCCGACCCGTGGGGACGGCTGATCCGGACGGCGACGTACGTCGCCACCGTCGCCTACGGCACCACCGCGCAGGCCGCGGCAGGCCGGCGAACGGGTGCGCCGGCTGCACGGCCGGCTGCGCGCCACCGACCCGGTCACCGGCGAACAGTTCCGGCTCGACGAACCGGACCTGCTGCGCTGGGTACACGTGACCGAGGTCGAGTCGTTCCTGACCACCGCCCGCCGGGCCGGGCTGGCCGCTGACCGACGACGAGGTCGACGGCTACTACGACGAGCAGCGGCGCGCCGCCGCACTGGTCGGGCTCGACCCGGCCGCCGTGCCGGGCACGGCCGCCGAGGTCGAGGGGTACTACCGTGACCTGCTGCCCGGCCTGCGGATGACCCGCGACAGGCCGCCGAGACGCGCGCTTTCCTCACCGCACCGCCGCTGCCGTGGAAACTCGGCCTCACCGCCCGGTCCGGGCCGCCTGGCTCGGCGTCTCCGCGCTCGCCGTCAGCCTGCTGCCGCCGTGGGCCCGCCGCTTACGGCCTGCCGGCCTGCCCATGACCGACCTGACCGCCACGCTGTCGAGCCGGGCGCTGCGGCTGTCGCTGCGGCGCGCTGCCCCGCCGTCTGCGCGAAGGTCCGATCTACAAGGCCGCCACTGGAGCGGCGCCCGGGCGGCCGCGACCGTCAGGCTCGCGCGGTCGATCCCCGCCCACGGATCCTGCGCTCGGGCGCCCCGGCGCCGGCCGGGCAGATCTTGCCGGAAGTCGCACCAGCCGCAGATCGGGCCGGGCGTGGTCGGAAACGCCTCGTCCGGATCGGCGCCCGCCGGCGACCGCCCGCTCCGCGGCGATCGATGTCCTGCGCGGTCTCCTCGGCCCGGCGCAGCTGCCGGGCCAGCGACTCCTCGGTGTGCTCGTGCGCCGCCACCGTGCCGGTCGGCAGGTGGTGCAGCTCGACCCGGCGGCACGGCGCCGGAACACCCGCTCCGCCGCGTACGCGTAAAGCGCCAGCGCCTGCGAGCCGCGCGCGTCGTCGCCGGTCAGCTCGCCGCGGCCGGTCTTGTAGTCGACGATCACCAACTCGGTCGCCGTCCGGGTCGATGCGGTCGGCCCGCCCGTTGAAGGCCAGCACGTCGGTGCGCGCCGCGACCACCCGCTCGACCCCGAGCGGGTCGGTCGACGGGTCGAGACCGGCCACGTAGTCCTCCAGCCAGCCCAGCGCCCGGCGGAACATCTCCCGCTCCTGCTCCTCGTCGCGGTAGCCCTCGCTCACCCAGGTCGCGCTTGCAGCAGCGTCGGCAGCGCGGCGACGGTGCGCTGTCGCCTCGGGCAGCGCGTACCAGTTGCGCAGCGCGGTGTGCACGCTCGCGCCCAGCGAGTTGTGCGCCCACGGTGGCCCCTTCGGGGTGCCGGCCGGTCGAGGTAGGTGTAGCGGTAGCGGCGGGGGCAGTCCTCGAACGACACCAGCCGGCTCGGGGTGCAGATGAACAGCCGTCTGGGCGCGTCGAACAGGCCCAGCTGCTCGTCTCGTGGGGCCGGTGTCGACACGCGCGTGGACCGCTCCGTAGGCACGGTTCGATCCTGCCACCCGGGTGTGACACATCGTGCCCACCCCACGCCGAGACGGCGAAGATCATCGAATCGGCGCGCTGCCGGTGGCGGTGGCGACCAGCCGCTCGTACACCTCCGGCGCGGTGGTGTAGGTGCCAAGTTTGACCGTCTTGTTCGTGCCGTGGAAGTCGCTGGAACCGGTCACAGCCAGCCCCAATTCGGCGGCGAGGGCCCGGACGTGGGCCCGCTCGGCCGGCGAATGATCGTCGTGGTCGGCCTCCAGACCGAAGAGCCCGGCCGCGGCCATCTGCTTGATCAGCTCATCGGGTACCACCCGGCCGCGCCGGGTCGCCCGGGGATGCGCGAACACGGTCACCCCGCCCGCGTCGTGGACGAGCCGCATCGCGGCGAACACGTCCAGGTCGTGCTTGGGCAGCCGGTACCGGCGACCGAGCAGGCCCGGGGCGAACGCCTCCGACACGGTCCCGGCGAGCCCACGGCGGATCAGCGCCTGCGCCAGATGGGGCCGGCCGACGGTTCCGCCCGCCGCGTACTCCTCGATCTCGTCCCAGGTCACGTCGATCCCGTCGGTGCGCATCAGGTCGACCATCGCCCGCGCCCGCCGGACCCGATCATCGCGGAGCAGCGCCAGCTCGGTACGCAATGCCGGACTGGCCGGATCGAACAGGTACCCGAGCAGGTGCAGCGGGATCGGCGGGTCCACCGCGTACCACCGGCAGGACAGCTCCGCGCCCGGCACCAGAGTCAGGCCGGCCGGCAGCGCCTCCATCGCGGGCCGCCAGCCGCTCGTCGTGTCGTGGTCGGTGAGCCCCACCACGTCGACCCCGGCCTCGACGGCGGCGGTCATCAGCTCAGCCGGGCTCAGGGTGCCGTCACTCGCCGTCGAGTGGGTATGCAGATCGATTCGCATCGGCCCCGACGCTACGGTACGAACAGAAGCTCAGCCGGGCCGGGAGATCAGGGTCCAGTCGGCGGTCGGTCGGGCCGTCGTGTCGACCGGGGTGACGACGGCGTCGGTGGTACATCGGCGCCACCCGCTCGACGTGCGGACCACGAGATGGTCGCCATCCTCCCAGGCCATGCTCAGCACGGTGGACGGGAACGCGCAGCTCGGTGCGGGCTGGACGGACTTTGCGGACACGTCGATGATCTGCGCCTTGGCCCCGGAGGCCACCGCGAGCCAACGCCCACCCGGGGAAAGCGCGTCAGGTGGCTCGCCGCCCGCCTCGATCGGCTGGCACGGCTGCCGGGTGTCCCGTAGGCCGTCGTCGGCGAGGCTGAGCAGGGCCACGCAGGTACCCTGATCGAGGTCCGGCCGGCCAGGCGCGTCCACGGCCGCCACAACGAAATCGCCGTACTGGCCGTACACGTCGTGTACCGAACTGATCCAGCTCGGCTTGAAGGTCAGCTTGGTCGGATCCCAGTAGTCGTAGCCCTGTTTCGAGGCCATCACGACCCGGCTGCCGACCAGGGCGACCGGCGCTGTGCCCGGCGGTACCGATGTGGTGAGGACGCCGCTGAGGGAGTCACCGGTCAGCTCCGCGAGCTTCAGCGTCGGCTGCGCGGTCTGGCGGGCCGCCATCCACGCGATCCGGGTACCGTCCGCCGAGACAACCACCTGGTCGCCGTCGATACCGACGTCGACGCTCGTCCCGTCGAGCCGCATCAGCCGGGTGCTCGCCGTCGCCGAGGTGTACAGCCAGCCGTCCGCCACCCGATCCACCGTCGACCCCGAGGCGACGTTCGGGACCGGGAGACCGCGACCCTCGGGCGTGAGGATCGTGGAGCCGTCGAACAGGTCCAGCTTCAGCGCCGCGCCGGCCGGTACCGGATGTTGTGGCACCGCCGGAGCGGCTTCCGGCGGTGCATCGTCCGCCGGGCGCAATCCGGGCGGGCCGGCGCTGGAGCGCGGGCTGGTCGCGAGGCCGACCGTGGTGTTGGCGAGCGGCTCGGGTGACCGGTTGGTGCCGACCGCGCCGCGGGCCCACCACGTACCGGACACGACCAGCGTCACCGCCAGCGCGAGCGCCGTGCCTGCCATGGCCTGTTGCCGGCGGCGTACCGTCCGGGCCCGCGCGATGGCCGCCCCGGCGGGGTCGAGCACCGCCGGAACCTCGGCGACCTGACCGGCGAACGTCTGGCGGAGCGCCTCTTCGAGCATGGTCATTGCGTTTCCGCCCCTCGCCCGTTCCGGACCGCCGCCGCGACGTCCCCGGTCCGGGCCGTTGCGATGGTCCTGTCACGCGCCGTCGCCGCGACCTCGCCGCGCCGGGCTGCCGGCTCGATTCCCTCTTCGCCGAGCCGGTTGCGCAGGGTGGCGAGGGCCCGGGCGCACTGGCTCTTGACCGTGCCCACCGACACGCCGAGCAGCGCGGCGGTGTCCACTTCGGACAGATCTTCGAAGAACCGCAGTACGAGCACCGCGCGCTGCCGTGCCGGTAGCTCCTTGACGTGCCGCCACAGCGCGTCCCGTTCCAGCCGGGCGTCGAGCCCGTCGGTGACCGCCTGCTCCGGCAGTACCGCTGTCGGCCGCTCACCGTGCCAGCGCCGCCGCCACCAACTCGTGGCGACGTTGACCAGGACCCGCCGCGCGTACGGCTCGACGGCTTCGATGCGGCCGAGCCGACGCCAGGCGAGGTATGTCTTGGTGAGCGCGATCTGAAGCAGGTCCTCGGCGGCCCCCCAGTCGCCGGACAACAGGTACGCGGTGCGCAGCAACGCCGTCGACCGCGCCGCGACGAAATCGCGGAACTCCTCTTCCAGATCGCTGGCCGTCTGGGCCACCCCCCGACTCCCTTCCCGCCGCATCAACCAGCACGCGCTGGGATGCCGGAAAGGTTGTCAGGTCGGCGCAAACAATTTCGACAGGATCTATGTCACGTGCCGTCGTCTTCGCCGATGTCGCCCTCGACCACCCGGCCGAGCCGCGCCTCGACGGCCTCAGGCTCGTACATCTCCTCGACTATTCGCAGGTAGAGCTCGTTGGGGTTCGGCAGGTTGTCCACTTTGCGCAGCGCCTGATCCTGGCCGGCGGACTCCAGCTCGAACGAGCCGTAGTTGAGCATGCGACCGAGTGGTGACTGCACGTACTTCATGTCGGTGACACGCAGCAACGGCATCATCGCGACATTGCGCGTGATGATGCCGTTGACGACCATGACCCGCTTGTTGGTCAGGATGAACCGGTCGAACCACCAGTCACCGACCCGCCAGACCACCCAGAGCATCACGACGAGCCATAACAGGATCACGATCGTGACACCACTCGGGATGTTGTGCTTGGCCATGTATCCGGTGGCGTAGCCCATCAACAGGGTCGCCGCCAGGCCGATCCCGATCTCCTTGGCGAGCTGGATCCAGTGCCGCTTCCATTCCCCACGGAACTTCTCGGTGGGGAACAGGTATCGCTGGACCACCGAGCTGGGCTCGTCTTCAAGCGGAAGGACCCGGCGGGTCGACAGCAGCGGCGGTGGCGCCCCGGCACCCCGCAGACCGGCCAGCTCCTCCTGCTCCTCCTCGGTCAGCGAGGGCGGCTCGTCGACGACGTAGTAGGCACCGCTGGGGGCCGGCCCAGGAAACCGGCCCTGCTCCGATGGCGGCTCATCGACCGGCGGGCGGTCGAACTGGTCGGTGTCCTGGTCCTGCCAACGACGGTCGGACTGATCCCCAGGGGGTGGCTCCGGGGTGCTCATCGATCAACTGACCAGGTTGGTGAAGAAGCTGCTGAAGCCTTGACCGATACCCAGAATCCCACTACCGATTGACCTCACGACCTGCGCGGCCGCAGTTGGGCGGGAAACCACGAAAAACACCAGGAATGCCACGAGGGCCCAGGTCAGGACCTTCTTGACCATCTCTCGGCCTCCCTCTCCCCACGGCTCGGATCGTGTCGCCTTGTGTCACCGCAGCATACTGAGAGTATCAGTTGTGCGGCTTTGGGTGAATGTTCACTCAAGTCGCCCAGTGATCCTAGACGTGTCCGTCTACGGCGTGCTCGACGCCGCGCCGTCGGGAACAGTGCTTCGCACCACCGGCCCGCGGTCGACGGAGCCCGAACGGTGCGGCGACGTGCTTCGCGCCGCCGGCCGCAGCCGGCCTGGAGTCGAGGGCGCGCCAGCGCCCGAGCGGAGGGCCGGCTACAGGCCGGGTTTGAGGCGCGAAGCCGCGCGAGCGAAGCGAGCGCCAGCTACACAGCGCCGTGCAGATAGGGCGACGGGGCGCCGAAGACTAGTTCGCTCGGGAAGTCCTCGACCAGGTCACACAGCGAAAGGTCTTCCGCCACCAGGTATCCTGCCGACGCCGGCCAGGCCACCGCGTACAGCCACATGCCCATCGCCTCGCCGACGTAGGCCGATCGGTCGTCGGCGGACTTGACCGACCACAGTGGAGTCGGCCAGCCGGCGGCGCGTACCTTGGCGTGCGCTGGCGCGCCGTCGCGGGCGCTCTCCAGGAACGGCCCAGGGTCGGGGCCGGGGATGCCGGCGAACCGGGCCCCGAGGCCGACGCCCGGCTCCTCGGCCACCAGAATGACGTCGGCCGGCCCGCGGTTGAGCGGGGCAGGGCCGCTGCACGCCAGCGCGGTGGCGCGTACCCCCGACCGCTCGTCGCCGGCCCAGCCGACGCCGGTGACCATCCAGCCCGGCGGCAACGGCCACAGCGACCAGACCGGCGTGGTCACCCCGCCGACATTGTGCGCGCGGACCTTCGCGACGGCCGACTCCAGAATCTGTGCGTTGATGTGCTGAGCGACATGAAACGGGAGGACCGGACCGTCAACGTCGCACCGCCAGTCGGTGTTCATCAGGTCCGGCGGGCGCACCTCGCCACCACATCTCGGACAGGTAACGGCGACGCCCATGTCACTACGGTGCGTCGTCGCCCGTGGTCCGTCAAGCCACTCCGCAAAGGTGGATGGGCAGGATTTGCCCACTGGGCGATCGCTGGGACAAACACCTCACGGAGCGGGTGGTCCGGCATGCGCGCGGACCCATGCGTGCATCGCTATGCCACTCGCCACCCCGGCGTTGATCGAGCGGGTCGAGCCGTACTGGGCGATCGAGTACACCCGGTCACAGGCGTCCCGGGCGGTCTCGGACAGCCCCGGCCCCTCCTGGCCGAACAGCAGCACGCAGTGGCGCGGCAGCCGCACCGACTCCAGCGGATGCGCGCCGGGCAGGTTGTCGATGCCGACCACCGTCAGCTCGGCCCGATGCGCCCAGGCCGCCAGGTCCGCCACCGTCTCGTGGTACCGGACGTGCTGGTACCGGTCGGTGACCATGGCGCCGCGCCGGTTCCACCGCCGGCGCCCGACGATGTGCACCTCGGCGGCGAGGAACGCGTTGGCGTTGCGCACCACGGTCCCGATGTTGAGGTCGTGCTGCCAGTTCTCGATCGCCACGTGGAAGTCGTGCCGGCGGCGGTCGAGGTCGGCGACGATCGCGTCGAGCCGCCAGTACCGGTACCGGTCGACGACGTTGCGCCGATCGCCGGCCACGAGCAGCTCAGGGTCGTAGCGCGGGTCGTCCGGCAACGGGCCCGTCCACGGCCCGACGCCGACCTCACCCTCCTCCATGACCTGGAGAGGGTACGGGCTCAGATGGTCAGCGCCAGCGCCAGGTCGGCGAGGAAGCGCCACTCGGCCGGCTGTGTCGCCGTGCCACCACGGATCCCGGCGCATGCGGTCGTGGCGATGTCGATCAACCAGGCGCGGTAGGCGACGGCGTCCGCGCCGCTGACGCGGTTTTCGAGGGTACGGGCGGCCGTCCGGCACTCGGCGAGGACGTTCGCGATGCCCGATCGCGGATCGGCGAACTCCCACGGGTCGCCTTCGCCGATCTGCTCGGCGTAGATGACCGCCACGATGTCGCTGACCAGCCGGCTGGGCGAGGCACGACCGGCGGCGATCGCCTCGATGCCGGCGAGCCCCTCAGGCACGCCGCGGCGGGTCTGATCGGGGGCGACGGTGGTGGCGGCGATCAAAACCCGGCCGGGGAGGCGGACCAGTAGATCCCACTCCGTCGGCGAGAACGACGGGGCGACGGTTGACCGGCTCGCTGTGTGGTACGACATGCGACCCTCCCATGGCCAGCATAAACGCACTGCCGGCCATGATCGTCGCAACTTCCGCGAAGTCGTCGACGATGTTTCTACGCGGGTCGGGCGGGCTCCACCGGCTCGGGAAAACTCGGCTGCTCCGGCCCGGCGTACTCCCTCTTCGGCACCATCACCCGGCGGCGGAATACGCACACCAGGGTGCCGTCCTGCTTGTACCCCTTGGTCTCGACGCTGACCACGCCGCGGTCCGGCTTCGAGCCGGACTCCCGCTTGTCCAGGACGGTCGTCTCGCCGTAGATGGTGTCGCCGTGGAACGTCGGGGCGACGTGGCGCAGCGACTCGACCTCCAGGTTGGCGATGGCCTTGCCGGACACGTCCGGGACAGACATTCCGAGGAGGATCGAGTAGATGTAGTTACCGACCACGACGTTGCGCTTGAACTGCGTCGACGTCTCGGCGTAGTGGGAGTCGATGTGCAACGGATGGTGGTTCATCGTCAGCAGGCAGAACAGATGATCGTCGTACTCGGTTACCGTCTTACCCGGCCAGTGCCGGTAAACCGCGCCGACCTCGAACTCCTCGAAGTACCGACCGAACTGCATGCCGACCCCTTCCCGATGTCGGGAGCGACATTACCGGCACGTAACCGGGCGGCATACGGAGACGTCAGACACAGGATGCAATGAGCGGCGGGGCCCTCCCCGGCGCCCGCCGCCCACGCTCTGTTACGAGGCATTCTTTCCAGAAACGCGACGCTCCGTATAGAGATCGAGATCACAGTTATCAAATTGTGAACTTCACTTACAGCAAGAAGTGGCTGTACTACCGGGAGAGCTGACTGCGAGACGTGACCGAGGCATCACTACAGGGAGTAAGCGCAAAGGTTTGCGGCGATTCACTCACGCCGCGTGGTCGGTTGATACGCGTCGTGGCGACCTTGATCGGCGCTGTGCTGCTGCTCGCCGGCACCGTCGTCGGCTCCGACGACGACTTTCCGTTCGGCCCGTTCAAGATGTACTCGACCACCGACAAGCTCGACGCGCCGGTGGCCGACACGCGCGTGGACGCGGTCGACGCGAGCGGCCGGCACTGGGTGCTCACCGACAGCGAGACCGGGATCCGGCGCGCCGAGATCGAGGGGCAACTGGGCAGCTTCACCGACGACCCGGCGCGACTGTCCGTGGTGGCCGACGCGTACGCCCGGCGCAACCCGAATGCGCCGCGGCTGACCGAGCTGGCCGTCGTCGTGCGCTGGCACGAGTTGCGCGGCGGGCGGCCCACCGGCGGGTACCGCGACGAGACGAAGGTGGTGTGGCACCCGTGAAAGGCCTGACCGCCTGGCTCACCGAGCCGGTACCGCGGGCGCGGATCGCCTGGTTGCGCACCTTCGTGTACCTGTACGTCGCCGCCGACCTGGTGTTCTTCAGCTCCTGGGTGAGCCACCACGCGGAGGTACCCGGTCAGTTCTACCGGCCGCTGCTGATGGCCCGGCTGCTGCACCTGCCGACGCCGACACACACCCTGGTCGAGACCGTTTATTGGGTACTGCTGCCGGTCGCCCTCGTCGCCGCCAGTGGACGGGCACCGCGGCTGCTCGGCTGGACCGTCTTCGCCCTGTACGGCGAGTGGATGGTCATGGCGATGAGCTACGGCAAGGTCGACCACGACCGGTTCGCATTCCTGGTCGCGCTGGCCGTCCTGCCGACCGCTGGCGCGGCCCGGCACCGGGACACCACGCCCACCGAGGCCGGCGGCTGGGCGCTGCGCGTCACACAGATCGCGGCGGTCGCCACGTACTTCCTGTCCGCGTGGGCGAAGCTCCGCTTCGGCGGGCCGGGCTGGCTGACCGGGGCCACGCTGACCCGGGCGCTGTTGCGCCGGGGCACCCCGATCGGGGTACCGCTGACCGAGGTGCCCGGCCTCCTGGTGGCGGCGCAGTTCGGCATCGTCGCGTTCGAGCTGTTCAGCCCCATGGTCTTCGTTGTACCGAAGCGCTGGCGGTACCGGTTCGTGGCGTTCTTCTACCTCTTCCACCTCAGCGTCTTCGCCACGATCACGATCTCCTTCGCCCCCCAGCAGATAGCCCTGCTGGGCTTCCTCCCCCTGGAACGCCTCGCGCGTTGGCTACCTCGTCGATCTAGGAAGAATGGTGGAACGAAACAGGCAAACGAGGCACCATTCGTCCTAGATCGACGAGGAATTCCGAGGGGGGAGGGCGCAGGCGGCGGTGCCACCGGGTAGGCGGTGGCGGTTGCGGGCCACCCAGCGGTACGCCGGCCATGCCAGCGCCAGCACCGGTCGGGTACCGAGGACGGCCCCGGCCGGTCGCCAGACCAGACGGCCGCCCGGTCCCTGGGCGCGCCGGAGCAGCCGGGCGATCGCGACCGGGCCGGCGGCCACCGCGCCGTCCTCGCCGACCCACTGCACCGCGTCGGCGCAGTCGTCGGCGGTCAGCCCCAGCGCCGCGAGGTCGAGCCGCTGCCAGGCTTCGACCAGCGCCGGCGTATGGATCCGGCGGTCGATGAGGCGGGCGCAGGAGGAGCAGAAGGCGCAGTCCCCGTCGTACACGAAAGTCGGTCGCACCGATCAATTGTGCGCGGGATTGCTGGTTGACGGCGTCGGGAGCCGGGTACGACTCCTGGTGACGCTCCGCACGCCCGGTGCATCGCGGAATCCCGACGGCGAGTTCCGTCGTTGGCAAGTGACGTACCCGAAACACAGATCGGAGACGATAGAAATGGCGACGGTAGCGCTGACCGCGGAGAATTTCGCCGAGACCGTGTCCGGCGAGGGCATCGTCCTCGTCGACTTCTGGGCTGAGTGGTGCGGGCCGTGCCGCTCGTTCGCGCCGGTGTACCAGAAGGCGTCGGACGCCAACCCGGACATCACGTTCGCGAAGGTGGACACCGAGGCCGAGCCGTTGCTCGCCAGCGAGTTCGAGATCCGTTCCATCCCGACGATCATGGCGATCCGCGACGGCATCATGGTCTTCGCACAGCCCGGCGCACTGCCCCAGACGGCCCTGGAGTCGCTGATCAGCCAGGTGCGCGCGCTCGACATGGACGAGGTGCGCCGCCAGGTGGCGGCGAACGCCTCCTGACCCGGTCCCCCCGCTGAGCGGGCCCGCTGGACAGTTCCTCGAACGCATGTTCGAATAGGCGGGTGCGTTGGGACAACCTTTCGATCACACCGCGCGACGACGCGCCCACGCTGCCGGTTCCGGTGGCGGGGGCCGTCGCCCGCACGTTCGACACGCCCGACTTTCGGGGCATGACCTTCTACGAGGTCCGGGCTAAGTCGATCATCAACCGGGTGCCGAGCGCGTCCCGGGTGCCGTTCGACTGGACAGTCAATCCCTATCGCGGTTGCACCCACGCCTGCGTCTACTGCCTGGCCGGCGACACGCCGATCCTGATGGCCGACGGCCGCACCCTGCCGCTGTCCGACGTGCGGGTCGGCGACCGGGTCTACGGCACGGTCCAGCGCGGCCGGTTCCGGCGTTACGAGCCCACCGACGTGCGGGCCCACTGGTCGACGATCAAACCGGCCTACCGGGTGACGTTGCAGGACGGCACCCGCCTGGTCGCCAGCGGCGATCACCGGTTCCTGACCGATCGCGGCTGGAAATACGTGACCGGCCGGGAGTGGGGCGGCGCCCGCCGGCCACACCTCGCCCGCGGCCACCGGTTGCTCGGCACCGGGCAGTTCAGCGCCCAGCCGGCCGACACCGCGGACTACCGGCGCGGTTACCTGTGCGGCGTGATCCGCACCGACGGCCAGGTCGGCTCCCTGGTCGGTGCCGACTCGCTGGACCGGGTGCGCGCCTACCTCGACGCCTTCCATGTCGCTGACGCCATCGCGCCCCTGCAGAGCACCGGCCACAGCAGGCGTGCGCTGAGCGCGGTCCGCCAGGCCGGTCGGCTGGAGGTTCGCACGTTCACCGATCTGATCCGGTGGCCGGCCGAGCCGACCGACGATTGGCGCAAGGGCTTCCTTGCCGGCGTGTTCGACGCCGAGGGCGCCTACAGCCACAGCGTTCTGCGCATCGCGCACACCGACCACGAGATGATCAAGCAAACCGCCGACTGCCTCCGTTCGCTCGGCTTCGATGTGGTGTGCGACCTGCCCACGACCGGCGGCGGCTCCAGTTCTGTGCACATCCGGGGCGGCCTGTCCGAGCACTTCCGCTTCTTCCACACCGTCGATCCGGCGATCGTGGGCAAGCGCACGGTCGACGGCACGGCGGTCATGGCCCGTGCCGCGCTTGCCGTGGCCGCCGTCGAGCCGTTGAAGGTCGACCTGCCGATGTTCGACATCACCACCGGCACCGGCGACTTCATCGCCAACGGTGTGGTCAGCCACAACTGCTTCGCCCGTAACACGCACACCTACCTCGACCTGGACTCCGGTCACGACTTCGACACCCGGATCGTGGTCAAGGTCAACGCCGGCGAGGTGCTGCGCCGGGATCTGGCGGCGCCGAAGTGGCCGCGCGAACCCATCGCGATGGGCACCAATGTCGACTGCTATCAACGCGCTGAGGGCCGCTACCGGTTGATGCGCGAGGTTCTGGCCGCGCTGCGGGACTTCGCCAATCCGTTCTCGATCCTGACCAAGGGCACGCTGATTCTCCGCGACCTCGACCTGCTGACCCAGGCGGCCGAAGTGACCCGGGTCGGGCTGTCCATGTCGATCGGCTTCGTCGACGAGACGCTGTGGCGTTCGGTCGAGCCGGGCACCCCGAGCCCGCGCCGGCGGCTCGACGCGGTTCGGCAGCTCTCCGACGCCGGCTTCGCGGTCGGGGTGCTGATGGCGCCGATCCTGCCGGGGCTCACCGATACCCCGGAGTCGATCGACGATACGGTCCGGGCGATCGCCGCCACCGGCGCGGCCAGCGTGACGCCGATCGCGTTGCATCTGCGCACCGGCGCCCGGCAATGGTACCTGCGCTGGCTCGCCCGCGAGCGGCCGGATCTGGTCCCGCTCTACCGGGAGTTGTACGGCGACCGCGCCTACCTCGGCAGTGGATACCAGCGGGAGGTGGCCGCCCGGGTCCGGTTGGCGGCCCGTCGGCACGGGATGGACGCCGCGGGCGCCAACACGGCGCGGGAGGTGCCGGATCCCCCTGACGGACGTGGATCGGCGGCCAGCGAGCGAGTCGAGCAGTTGACGCTGCTGTAGTCCATTGTGGAGCGTGAGCGCGCCGCCGCAATCCACGCTAGCCTTTGCCTGGTGAGGACCCCCCGACAAATTCTTGAGCAATCGGTAACCATCGCGGTGGTGGGCGCCTCGCGTGACCCGGCGAAGCCGTCGCACGAAGTGCCGGCGCAGATGCTTCGCCACGGCTGGCGGATCATTCCGGTCAATCCGTACGCCGCCGAACTGTGGGGCCAGCGGGTCTACCCGCTGCTGGCGGAGATTCCGGAGCCGGTCGACCTGGTCAACGTGTTCCGGCCGAGCGCCGACGCGGTGGCCATCGTGCGCCAGGCGGTCGACATCGGCGCGCACGCGGTGTGGCTACAGCAGGGCATCGTCTCCGCGGAGGCGCGTCAGATCGCCGCGGAATCCGGCATCGACTTCATCGAAGACTCCTGCATCGCGGTGGTCCGCGCCGCGACCGGCCTCACCCGCAACATCGAGGCCTGATCACCGGCCACGACCGCCAGGCTTGATCGTCACAACTTCCCGGAAGTTGTGGCCAAAATGGCCCGGAGGCCACTACTTCCCGGAAGTTGTGACGATCATTAGCGCTGCTTGTACTCCTTGAGCAGGCCACGGGAGATGATGGTCTTCTGGATCTCCGAGGTGCCCTCGCCGATCAGCAGGAACGGTGCCTCTCGCATCAGCCGCTCGATCTCGTACTCCTTGGAGTAGCCGTAACCGCCGTGGATGCGGAACGCCTCCTGTACGACCTCGGCGCAGTACTCGCTGGCGAGCAGTTTCGCCATCCCCGCCTCGACGTCGTTGCGCTGGCCGGCGTCCTTGAGCCGGGCCGCGTTGACCATCAGCGCGTGCGCCGCCTCGATCTTCGTGCCCATCTCGGCCAGCTTGAACGCGATCGCCTGGTGTCCGGCCAGCGGCTTGCCGAAGGTCTGCCGCTGCTGGGCGTACGCGACGGCCAACTCGAACGCGCGCAACGAGATGCCGCACGCGCGGGCCGCGACGTTGACCCGGCCCACCTCGATACCGTCCATCATCTGGTAGAAGCCGCGCCCGAGGCCGACATCGGCGCCGCCGAGCACGGCTGAGGCGTCGACCACGTGCCCGTCGAGGACCATCTCGGTGGTCTCGACGCCCTTGTACCCCATCTTTTCGATCTTGCCGGGGATGGTCAGCCCGGGCGCGGTCTCGCCGAAGCCCGGCTCCTTCTCCAGCAGGAACGTGGTCATGTTGCCGTACACGGTGTCGGCGCCGAGTGTCGGTCTTGACCAGGGTGGCGACGACCGACGAGTACGCGCCGTTGGTCAGCCACATCTTCTGGCCGTCGATCACGAACCGGTCACTGTCGTCGCGGACCGCCTTGGACCGGATGGCCGACACGTCCGAGCCGCAGCCCGGCTCCGACATGGAGAACGCGCCCCGCACCTCGCCGCTCGGCCATCAGCGGCAGCAGGCGTTGCTTCTGCTCCGGCGAGCCGTGCTGGGAGATCAGGTACGCGACGATGAAGTGGGTGTTGACGATCCCGGAGATCGACATCCAGCCGCGCGACAGCTCCTCCACGACCAGCGCGTACGTCAGCAGTGACTCGCCGAGCCCGCCGTACTCCTCGGCGATCGTGAGGCCGAACAGGCCCATCTCGCGCATGCCGTCGACGATGTCGGCCGGGTACTCGTCGGCGTGCTCCAACCGCTGCGCGTTCGGAATGATCTCCTTGTCCACGAACTCGCGGACGGTCTCCAGGATCGACTGCTGGACGTCGGTCAGGCCGGGCGTCTGGGCGAGGCGTGCCATCGAATGACCTCCGAAACGCGCAGTTGGTGAACGAAGACTAAGTTACTGACACGTTGCGCCGTCACTCCTTGTGAACACCATCACGGATCAGGCGCCGCAGCGCCGTGATCGTCACAACTTCCGGGAAGTTGTGGCCTCAGGGCCGCGCGGAGACCACTACTTCCGGGAAGTTGTGCCAAGAACGGGGGACTCAGCGGTACTGGGCTTCCTGGACGCTGTTGCCACCGTCGATGACGAGCATCTGACCGGTGATGTACGACGCCGCCGGCGAGCACAGGAACGCGATCGCGGCGGCGACCTCGTCCGGCGTCCCGGGGCGGCCCATCGGCGTGCCGTACCCCTGCTTCAGCTCGACCAAGGTGGACGCTCCGGTGTGGATGATCCCCGGCGCGACCGCGTTGACCGTGATGCCGTCGGCGACCAGTTCCATCGCGAGCGCGCGGGTCAGGCCCACCACACCGGCCTTGGCCGCGGCGTACCCGGCCTCGGCGGGCAGCGCGTTCACCGGCCCGGCGGTGGCGGCCAGGTTGACGATGCGGCCCCAGCCGTGCTCGGCCATGCCGCCGACGAACGCGCGGCTGACCAGGAACGCGGTGCTCAGGTTGCGGTCGATCTCGGCGCGCCACTCCTCGTACGTGAGCTGCGCGACCGGTCGCAGCACCTCCGGGCTGGCCTTGCTGGCGAGGCCCGCGTTGTTGACCACGATGTCGACGATGCCCAACTGCTCGCTGATCGCGTCGGTGAGCGCGCCCACCTCGGCTTCGACCGTGAGGTCGGCGACGAAACCGGTGACGCCGAGCTCGGTGGCCCGCTCGTGGATGCGCCGGGTGGTGGAGACGATCGCTACGCTGGCGCCCAAGGCGCGCAGCCGCCGGGCCGTGGCGTAGCCGATCCCGTCCGGGCTGCCCGCACCGGTGACCAGCGCGACCCGGCCGTCGAGCCGGTCGTCGAGGGCTGGGGAACCCGCCTCCGTCACGGTCGCCTCGTCGTCCCGTTCGCCGGTCGGCACCGCCCGGAGGGTGCGACGCGCCTGCCCTGGCCGGCTCACGTCGCGCCGAGCACGCGAATCAGTTGCCATGGAGGCGATCCTGCCTGTTGCGCGCGTATCGGGCAACGAGAACGAGGCGAACTACCCGAATGTTGCGAGTCGGGGGCAGCCCGGTTGGGGGGACAGCGCTGTGTCGCACCTGACCGCTACCCTTGCGTGGCCGATCGCCGACCGACGGTGCGGTGCGACGTTGAACGTACGGGAGCAGCGAGATGACCTATCCGCCACAGCAGCCCCAGCAACCGGGCAGCTGGCAGGACCCGTCCTGGCCGTCGCCGCAGTCGGATCCGTCGCAGCAACCGTACGCCGACCCGCACGGTGGTGTGCCGATTTCGCCCAGTTACGGCGCGCCCACGTCACCGAGCTACGCGGTTCCGCCGGGCGGTTACGCGGCCTATCCCGCCTACGGTTACGGCCCGGCGATGCCGGCGCCCCCGAAGACCAACACACTGGCGCTCACCTCGATGATCCTGTCGCTGTGCGGGCTGGCCTGCGGGCTCACCGCGCCGGTCGGGGCGATCATGGGTCACGTGGCGCGCCGCCAGATCCGCGAACGGGGCGAGGGCGGCGACGGCATGGCGCTGGCCGGCATCATCGTCGGCTGGATCCTGACCGGCCTGATCCTGGCGTACATCGCGTTCATCGTGATCATGATCATCTATGCGGCGAACCATTCGTCGACCTCGACGTACTAACCCTCCGGCGGGGTGAACGCGCTGGTCCGCGCCATGCCGGCGGCGCGGCCCTTGCCGGCGACCACGAGTGCCATCTTGCGGGACGCCTCGTCGATCATCTCGTCACCGAGCATGACCGCGCCGAGCTTGCCACCCTTCTCCGAGGTGTAGTACTCGTACGCGTCCAGGATCAACTCGGCGTGGTCGTAGTCGGACTGGCTCGGCGAGTACACCTCATTGGCGGCGTCGATCTGCCCGGGGTGCAGTACCCACTTGCCGTCGAACCCCAACGCGGCGCTGCGCCGCGCCACCTCCGTGAACGCGTCCACGTCGCGGATCTGGAGGAACGGCCCGTCGATGGCCTGGAGGTCGTGCATGCGGGCAGCCATCAGGATCCGCATCAGGATGTAGTGGTACGGATCACCGGGGTAGTCCGGGATGAGCGCGCCAACCACCATCGACTTCATGTTGATCGAGGCCATGAAGTCGGCGGGCCCGAAGATGATCGTCTCGATTCGCGGCGACGCGGTCGCGATCGCGTCGACGTTGACCAGCCCGGCCGCGTTCTCGATCTGCGCCTCGATGCCGACGCTGCCAACCGGCAGGCCGATGGTCTTCTCGATCTGGGTGAGCGTGAGGTCGAGCCACTGCACCTGCGCCGCCGACTGCACCTTCGGCAGCATGATCGCGTCGAGGTTGGCGCCGGCGCCCTCCACCACCTCGACCACGTCGCGGTAGGTCCACGGGGTCGTGAGATCGTTGACCCGCACCACCCGGACCTTGCCAGCCCAGTCACCGTCGTTCAGCGCGGCGACGATATTCTTCCGCGCATCCGGCTTGGCCAACGGCGCCACCGCATCCTCCAGGTCGAGGAAGACCTGGTCAGCGGGGAGTCCCTGGGCCTTGCCGAGCATTTTGACGCTCGACCCGGGGACGGCCAGGCAGGATCGGCGGGGTCGTCCGAGTGCACCCATGACGAACGGCTCCTTAGGCATCGGTAAGTCAGTTGTCGCCACGGTAACCTCGCGGCGTGATCGGGGAGAACAAAGCTGTGGAAGATCTCACGGTCGTGGTGACCGGGGCCAGTTCGGGCGTCGGGCTCGCCGCCGCCCAGGAATTCGCGCGGCGTGGCGCGCGGGTCGTCGTCGTGGGGCGCGATCCGGGCCGTCTCGCTTCAGCCGTTTCGGCGGTACAGGAAGCCGGCGGCTCGGCTCCCGACCAGTTCCGGGCCGACTTCGCCCGGCTCGACGAGGTACGCACGCTCGCGGCACACCTGCTCGACCGGTACGAGAAGATCGACGTGCTGGCGAACAACGCCGGCGGGCTGGTGCCGAAGTTCGTTTCCACCGTGGACGGTTACGAGTCGACCATCCAGGGCAACCATCTCGCGCCGTTCCTGTTGACCAACCTGTTGCGGGAGCGGCTGCGCGGCGGCCGGGTGGTGAACACCGCGTCCGACGCGCACCGCAGCGGCGTGCCCGACCCGGACAACCTGACCGGCGAGGGTCGCAGGTACACCGCGTTCGCGACGTACGGTGCGAGCAAGGCGGCCAACATCCTGTTCGCCGCCGAGGCCGGGCGGCGCTGGCCGGACATCCTCTCGACCTCGTACCACCCGGGTGTCGTGCGTAGCCGGTTCGGCTCGGACAGCTTCGCCGTTTCGCTGTTCTACAAGGCCGCGCCGTTCCTCGTCACGCCGGCCGGCGGCGCCGACACGATGGTGTGGCTGGCCACGACGGATGCGACCGATGTCACGCAGGGCGGGTACTACATCAAGCGCAACCTCCGCCAGCCGGCGCCGGCCGCGTCCGATCCGGACCTGGCCGCGCGCCTGTGGGAGGCGAGCACCAAGGCCGTCGGCCTGTAGGAATGACCGTCACAACTTCCCGGAAATAGTGGCCTCAGCGAACCCGGGAGGCCACTATTTCCGGGAAATTGTGCCGATTGCCGGGAAGTTTTGCGGCCGATTGCGGGGAAGTTTGCGGCCGATTGCCGGGAAGTTTGTGCCGATTGCCGGGAAGTTTGTGCCGATCACGTTCGGACCTTGTGTAGGCGGAATGGGCGGCGGGTGGTGCGGGCGGCCGGGGTCGGTAGTGGCGCAGCCGCGAGAGACCCGGCCGGCATCGTCCGGCCGGCCTCGGTCGGCTCCCCGGCCGGCGCCAGGCGACTGACCACGCCGGTGTCCGCCCAGCGGGCCACCGTCTGCTCGGCGGCGCCCGAAGCGTTGAGCCGCTTGCCCGCGAGTTGCGACGTGACCGCCGGCCAGTCGTCGGAGTCCGGGGTGAGCCGGGACACCGCGGCCGGCCAGGAGACGATCCGGCCGCCGTGGTCGCCGCGCGCCGTCACGGTCGCGGTATCCGTGCCGGCGAGACCCGGCGCCGGCTGCTCCCCGGGGCCGCTCACCACGTAGAGCGCGCCGTCGATCCACAGGCACCAGACCGCGTACGCGGGGCCGGCGTCCGGCACCGTGAGCCAGGCGATCGCGGCCTTCTTCATCGCCTCGTCGACCAGCGGCGTGCTCTCCATGCTCTGAATTATGCGCTTTGAGGTATGCAGCCCTGCATTATGCGGTCAGTGCCGCGCGGGGCGCCCGATCGTGGAACTCGACGGCGGTGTACCGGTGCGCGATCAGGCCCACCGGCCACGAGCCCACCGGCCAGCCGCCCTTCACCAGTAGCGCGGCCACGAACCGGTCCGGCTCGGCCAGCTTCGCCCAGACCGCCGGCAGGAAGGTCGCCCGGCGTACGCCATCGCTCAGCAGCAGGCCGTCGACACCCGGTCGCAACCGGGCCGCCAGCTCCCGGGCCGCCGGTGCGGGCACCGGCTCCGGCAGGCTGAGCACGGACAGCTTGATGTCGAGATCGGGCCACTCGTCGGCGGTGACGGCGGGCAGCCGCGGATCGGCGGCCGCTCGCACCGCGTTGCGCACCACGTCACGCCACAGCGGGCGGGCCACTTCGATCGTGCCGACGCAACCGCGCAGGACACCCGCGCACTCCAGGGTCACGAACGACGCGCCGGGACGCCCGAGCACCACCGACGCGGGCTGCGCCGGTATGAACGGCTGCCTGCACAGGTGCGCCGCCAGCGCGCCGACGGCGAGCCGGGCGAGCTCGGTCCCGTCGGTCGGATCCAGCGCCGCCGTGGTCTCGCCCGGCGGCGCCACCCGATCGCGGGCCGTGCCCGTCATGCGCTCAGGGTACGCGCGAGCCGGCGCTGTTTCGCCCCCTCGGAATCGACCAACGGCAGTAGATCGGTCAGCGAGCGTACGGTCGGCCCGGCCCACGTCCGGTCGCTCCCGAAAACCAGGTGGCTGGTCAGGTCCGGCGCGACCAATCGGACCGACAGCATGCCGACGTTCCGCGCGCCGGACAGCTCGTGGCTGCCCCCGTCGCCGAGGTACACGCACTCGTCCGGGTCGACCCGCAACCGGCGGCATGCCTCCAGGTACATCGCCGGGTGCGGTTTGCAGTGACCGACGTCGATGGAATACACGCAGCCGGCCAGGTAGGGCGCTACCGGCATCCGGGGCAGGAAAGCCGGCAGTTCGTACCAGCAGTCGCTGAGCACAAGCGTCGGAAGTCCGCGTTCGTGCAGTTCAGCGAGCACCGATGTGGCCTCGGGGCGCAGGACCGTGTCGGCGCGTACCGCTTCGACGCGGTCCATGGCGGCGTCCACGAGTTGGGTGAGGCCGGGGCGGCCACCGGCGGCGTACGCCACCCGGCGCAGCGCCTCGATCGGTGGGCCGTACCCGCCGGAGGCGCGGGCGTAGAAGGTGCGGTCGAGTTCGGCGAAGAACCGTTCCGGTTTGCAGCCGAGCGACCTGGCGATCTCGGCGTGCCGGCGGCCACGACGGACCGCCTTTGTGAGCGTTCCGAAGAAGTCGAAGATCACCGCACGGGGTACGGGCCGGACGAAGTACATGATGACCTTCCGCCGGACAACTAGGAGGGCAACTAAGAGGAAGCGAACCTGAGGGTAATCGACCAATTACTCACAGTCCGCTGTTTGGTAATACTCACTTGTCCCATCGGCCCGCTTCGGCAAACACGCGTCCCGCGAGGTGGCAGCATCGACTGCGATGCGCGCACTGGGCCTGCCGACCACCGTGGCGATCGTCGTCGCCGTGATCGCGGTCTCCTCGTCGGCTCCCCTGATCGCGTACGCGGCGGCGCCGGCCCTCGCGATCGCGTTCTGGCGCAACGCTCTCGCCGTCGGCGTACTGGTGCCGACGGCGGCCGTCACCCGGCGCGACGAGCTGCGCGGGCTCGACCGCAGCGGCCTGCTGCTGTGCGGGCTCGCCGGTGTCGCGCTCGCCGTGCACTTCGGCACGTGGGTACCGAGCGCCAAGCTGACCACGGCCGCCGCGGCCACCGCGATGGTCAGTACCCAGCCGATCTGGGCCGCGCTGATCGCCGTCGCCCGGCGGGTACCGGTGGCGGGCAGCACGTGGGTCGGCATCGCCGTGGCGGTACTCGGGACGGCGCTCGCCACCGGGGCCGACGTGACCGTGTCCGGCCGGGCCGTGGTCGGCGACCTGCTCGCCATCGCGGGCGGGATCGCGGGTGCCGTGTACACCACATTCGGCGAGCAGGCCCGGGCCAGGACCAGCACGACCACGTACACGACGATCTGCTACTCGGTCTGCGCGCTGCTGCTGGGCGCGGTGTGCCTGGCTTTTCGCGTACCCATTCATGGTTTTGATCTTCAGACCTGGCTCGCGATCGGTGCGATGACGGTCGGCCCGCAGCTGCTCGGGCACTCGCTGATCAACTACGCCCTGCACCGGGTGTCCGCGACCACGATGACGGTGGTGTTGCTGATCGAGGTGCCGGGTGCGGCGCTGATCGCGTGGCTGTGGCTCGGGCAGGCGCCGCGGCCGGCCAGCCTGCCCGGGATCGCGCTGCTTCTCGCCGGGGTGCTGGTGGTCGTGTTCGGCGCCGCCCGGCGCATTCCGGCGCCGGAGCCGGTGGTCTAACCGACGAACGGCGGGACGGCGATCTCGCCGGTGGCGACCGGCATCACGTGGCCGCTGACGGTCGTCGTGACGGCCGCGCCGCCGCTCGCCTCGACTACACAGTCCAGTGTGGATGGACGGTGGATCTCGGCGCCCTGGCGGACCCGGTACACCGCTTTGCCCTCGCGCGGCAGCAGCCCGGCGGCGACCAGCCAGACCCCGAGCCCGAGCGCGGCCGAGCCGGTCGCCGGATCCTCCGGCACGCCGAGCGCGGGCGCGAACATGCGGACGTGCGCGGTGGCGGTCGCCGGGTCCCAGGCGAAGACGTCCAGCCGGTCGGCGCCGGCGGCCCGCATCGCCGTCGCATCGGCGGCGGCCCGGGCGACCGCGTCCGGCCGGACGTGCAGGTACGTGAAGTTCAGCCCGCAGCCGGCCTGGCGGGGTGCCGGTCCGGCCGCGTCGGCTCCGGTCAGGCCGGCCGCCGCGAGCAGCGGCCCCGGGTCGAGTTCGGGGCCGAGGTACGGGGTGGCCCCGGTCAACGTCGATGATCCGGTCGGCTCGACGCTGATCGGCAACAGGCCGGCGCCGCACTCCTGGACGACCGTCCCGGCCGGGAAACGGCCCGCCCGGTACAGCGCGGCGGCCACCCCGACGCTCGGGTGCCCGGCGAACGGGATCTCCGCGGCCGGCGTGAAGATCCGCGCGCGGTACGTGGCCCCGGCCGTGGTCGGCGGCAGCACGAAGACCGTCTCGGACAGGTTGAACTCGCGGGCGATCGCCTGCAACTGGTCGCCGGCCAACTCGTCAGCGCCATAAACGACGGCCAGCGGATTACCCGCGAACGGTCGGTCGGTAAACACGTCCACAACCTCATACCGCAGGGTCGTCATGGCCAACACCCTATTCCGTCGATCTCGGGCGTGAGCGCGACCGGCTCAGACGCTCAACTACGCTTTCCCAGTGACAACCGCGACGAGGGTCTACGTCGCCCGGCTGGCCGGTCTCGCCATGTTCGACCCGAACGGTGACCAGGTCGGGCGGGTGCGCGACGCCGTCGTGCGGGCGCGGATGGGCACCGAGTCGCCCCGGGTGACCGGGCTGGTGGCGGAGATGCCGATGCGCCGGCGGATCTTCGTACCGATCGGGCGGGTCACCGCGATCGAATCCGACGCGGTCGTGCTCAACACCGGCACCCTCAACCTGCGTCGTTTCGAGAAACGGCAGGGTGAGCTGCTCGTACTCGAAGATCTGCTGGACCGGCGGGTGACCATCACCGGCCTGGACCGGCAGGGCATCGTGGTCGACGTGGCGATGGAGGCCGACCGGGTCGGCGAGTGGTACCTGACCCGGGTGGCGGTACGCGAGCAAACCGGCCGGCTCTCCCGCCGCGGCCACCTCCACCAGCTGGCCTGGGACGAGGTGACCGGCCTCGGCGGCACCCCCGAGGCGCAGGGCACGGCCAACCTGCTCGCGGTCCTCGACAACCTGCGCGCCGCCGACCTGGCCAACGCGCTCCAGGACCTGCCCGACGCGCGGCGGGTCGACGTCGCCACGGCGCTCGACGACGAACGCCTCGCCGACGTCCTCCAGGAGTTGCCCGAATCCGACCAGGTGGAGATCATCGCGGCGATGAATCCGGAGCGCGCCGCCGACGTACTCGAAGAGATGGACCCGGACGACGCCGCCGACCTGCTCGCCGAGCTGCCGAAGCCGGACCAGCAGGTACTGCTCGACCTGATGGAGCCGGACGAGGCGTCCAAGGTCAGCCAGCTGCTCGACTACCAGCCGGGGACCGCGGGCAGCCTGATGACCTCCGAGCCGATCATCATGACCCCGGACGCGACGGTCGCCGAGGCGCTCGCTCGCATCCGCGAGCCGCAGCTGTCGCCGGCCGTCGCCGCCGCCGCGTTCGTCGCCCGGCCGCCGATGGACACCCCGACCGGACGGTACCTCGGCGTGGTGCACTTCCAGCGGCTCCTGCGCGAGCCACCGGCGTCGCTGCTCGGCGGCGTGGTCGACAACGACATCGACCCGCTGGAGCCGACCACGCCGCTGGCCGAGATCACCCGGCGGATGGCCACGTACAACCTGGTGTGCATGCCGGTGGTCGACAGCGCCGACCGGCTGGTGGGCGCGGTGACCGTCGACGACCTGCTCGACCACCTGCTGCCGCCGCACTGGCGCGACCGTGACCACCCCGAGGCGAGCCTGGGTGCGCCGGTCGTGCCGCACCTGGCCCACCCGTCGCCGCACCTGGCCCAGCCCTCGGGGTCGCCTCCCGGCCCCGCGGGCAACCCGCAGGAGGGCAACGGTCATGGCTGAGCCGCGCCGGGTCAGCCGGCTCGACCAGCCCCGGGAGCCCGGCCGGATCTCCGTGCCCCGGTACGACCCCGAGGTCTTCGGCCGCTGGTCGGAGGGGATCGCCCGGTTCATGGGTACGGCGAAGTTCCTGGTCTACATGACCGTGGTGATCGCCCTGTGGATCGGGTGGAACACGCTCGCGCCCGGGCCGTGGCGCTTCGACCCGTACACTTTCACGTTCTTGACCTTGATCTTGTCTTTGCAGGCCTCGTACGCGGCACCCCTGATCCTGCTCGCCCAGAACCGGCAGGCCGACCGGGACCGGATGGCCATGGAGGAGGACCGCCGCCGGGCCGCGATGCAGAAGGCGGACACCGAGTACCTGTCCCGGGAGATCGCGTCGCTGCGGATCGCCGTCGGCGAGGTGGCCACGCGCGACTTCGTCCGGTCCGAGCTGGCCCGGCTGATCGAGGAGCTGGACGAGGCGGCGACCCGCCGGCACAAGCACGACCGCAAGGAGCAGCGCAAGGAGATCAAGCGCGCGGCGCGGCTCGCGGTCGAGGAGGTCGGCGTCGAGGATCAGGAGCCGGAGTACGAGGAGCACGAGCCGGCGCCGCCGGAGATGCGGACGCCGCGCGCCTCAAGGGGCTAGGCGCGCGGCGATGCAGGTTTCGATGGTCGCACCGGCAACGTGATCGGCACAACGGACGATCGGCCCGCGTAGCGGGCTGATCAGGACACAGACGTAGCATTGGCGACATGTCTGCCCCCGCCACCACCAGCGAGGCCGAGCTCCAGTCCGCGCTGGCGACCGTCATCGACCCGGAGATCCGGCGCCCGATCACCGACCTGGGCATGGTGAAATCCGCGACGGTACGCCCGGACGGCGTCGCCGAGATCGCGATCCTGCTCACGGTCGCGGCCTGCCCGCTGCGCGACAAGCTGCGCGACGACGTCACGGCCGCCGTGGCCCAGGTGCCCGGCGTGCGGGGCGTCACCGTCGAGTTCGGCGTCATGACCGACGAGCAGCGGCGCGGCCTGCAACAGCAGCTTCGCGGCGGCGGTGCGGCCGAGCCGGTCATCCCGTTCGCGCAGCCCGGGTCGCGGACCCGGGTGTACGCCGTGGCCAGCGGCAAGGGTGGCGTCGGCAAGTCCAGCGTGACGGTCAACCTGGCGGTCTCGCTGGCGTCCCGTGGCCTGTCGGTCGGCGTGGTCGACGCGGACATCTACGGCCACTCGGTGCCCCGGATGCTCGGCACCGAAGCCCGCCCGACCCAGGTCGAAGACATGATCATGCCGCCGCAGGCGCACGGCGTGAAGGTCATCTCGATCGGCATGTTCACCGCCGGTAACGCCGCCGTGGTCTGGCGCGGCCCGATGCTGCACCGGGCGCTCCAGCAGTTCCTCGCCGACGTGTACTGGGGCGACCTCGACGTGCTGCTGCTCGACCTGCCCCCGGGTACCGGTGACGTGGCCATCTCGCTGGCCCAACTGCTGCCCGGCGCGGAGATCCTGGTGGTCACCACGCCGCAGACCGCCGCCGCCGAGGTGGCCGAGCGGGCCGGCGCGATCTCGATGCAGACCCACCAGCGGCTGGTCGGCGTCGTGGAGAACATGTCCTGGCTGGAGCTGCCGTCCGGGGAGCGGATGGAGATCTTCGGTGCCGGTGGTGGGCAGACCGTCGCCGATTCGCTGACCCGGTTGACCGGCGCCCAGGTGCCGCTGCTCGGCCAGATTCCGCTGGACACCCGGGTACGTGAGGCCGGCGACGCGGGGCGGCCGATCGTCCTCGACACGCCGGACGCGCCGGCCGCGAAGGCGTTGACCGCGGTGGCGGACCGGCTCGCCGTCCGCCGGGAGAGCCTGGTAGGCAAGCCGCTGAGTCTGCGCCCCGCAGGCCGCTGAGCCATAACTTCGTCGATCTAGGACGAATGGTGGGTGGTATGCCCGGTTCAGGGCACCATTCTTCCTAGATCGACGAGACGGAGAGCGGCGACCTGCTACGTCGCGTCGTCGTAGGTGCTCCGGTGGACCGCGGGGCGGGGGGCGGGGGGCCTGGGCTCCGGCTGGTGGACGTCCAGCGCCTGCGCGGTGCTGGTCAGATCGCCCTTGACCTGGTCGGTAGTACCCTTCAGGTCGTCGTAGATCCCCTGGAGCGGCTTGCGGAGGGCGGCCTCGTCGTCCTCGCTGAGCACATGCTTGCGCAGGAACGTCTTCGGGTTGAGGTCTTCGAGCTGGATGTCGGTGCCCAGCTCACGACTGAGGTCACCGGTCGCGTTGCGGGCCATCTCGCGCAGTTGGCGCAGCATGCGGACGCCGTCGCTGATCGCCTTGGGCAACTTGTCGGGACCGAAGATGAACAGGCCGACCAGGATGACGACGATCAGCTCCCACCGCCGATGTTTTCCAGGCCCATCCGGTCCTCCCTGCGTCCAGCCAAGCCTACGCATTCCGGCCGGCGGGACGGGAGGGGCCGGCACTACTTCACGTCGGCCGCGAGCACCACCTGGGCGTTGTGTTTCGCGCCGTCGCGCTGGTATTCGACGCTGACGCCGGTGCCGGGCGCGTACTTGCGGACCATCGCGATCAGGTCGCTCGGGCTCCTCCAGCGGCGCGCCGCCGATCCTGGTCAGCACGTCGCCGACCTTCAGCCCGGCGTTCGCGGCCGGGCCGCCGGCCTCGACGGTCTGCAACCGGACCCCGCCGTTGGGCCCCCGGTACGACGCCTCCAGCTCAGCGCCGATCACGGTGCGGCGGGCCTTGCCGGTATCCATGATGTCCTGCGCCAGCCGCTTCGCCTGGTTGATCGGGATCGCGAAGGCCAGCCCCATGTTGCCGGCCTGCTCCTGGTCGGAAGCGAGCGACTTGATCACCGAGTTGATGCCGATCACCCGGCCACCGGCGTCGACCAGCGGGCCGCCGGAGTTGCCGTGGTTGACCGCGGCGTCGGTCTGGATGGCCGCGTAGTACCGGGTCGGGCCGCCCGCCTCGCCCGCCTCGATGGGCCGGTCGACGGCGCTGACGATCCCGGACGTGACCGTGTTGGCCAGTGCCAGCGGCGAGCCGATGGCCAGCACCGGGTCGCCCACCTGCACCGCGTCGGAGTCACCGAACTCGATCGGCGTGAGCTTGTTCGCGTCCAGCTTGAGCACCGCGATGTCGGACTCCGGATCGCTGCCGACGACCTTGGCGGACACCGTGTTGCCGTCACTGAACGTCACCGACGCCGGCCCGGTCGCCGCCGGTCACCACATGGTCGTTGGTGATCGCGTACCCGTCACTGGACACGATGAACCCGGAACCGATACTCGTGCCGCCCCCGCCGTGTACCTTCACGGTGATCACGCTCGGCAGCACCTTCTTGACCGCGCCGGCCAGCGAGTCCGGCGGGCGCTGGGTCAGTGGAGCGCTGCCGCTGCCGCCCAGGCGCGGCCCGGTGCCCACCGACCCCCGGCTCGCGAAGACGAAACCCAGCGTGCCGCCGAGCGCGCCGGCCAGCAGCGCGGTGATCACCGAGACCAGGAGGACCAGACCCAGGCCGCGTCGTGGCCCGCCGGTGGCGTCGGCGCCGGCGGACTCCAGCGCCGGGGCGTCGGACGCCGCCGGGGTGACCACCACGGCGGCGGGTGCGCTCGGATCGCGCCACGGGTCGGCCAGCGCGTCGGACCACCAGGCCGACGTGCCGCCGCCGGACCCCGCCGCGCCGGCACCGGGCCTGGTCGGGTCGGGGAAGGCGCCCCGGTACTGCGACGCGGTGCTGCCGGGCCGGCCCCAATCGATCGCGCTCGACGGTGCCGGGGTCTGCTGCGATGACGGCGCTGGCGTCTGCTGCGGCGATGACGTGGCCGGCGCTTGCTGCGGCGATGACGGCGCCGGTGGCGATGGCGTGGCCGGCTCCGGCGACGGGTGAGCCCACGCACCGGACGTGTCCGCGGCGGTGTCCCGCGGCCGTGTGCCCCAGTCAGTCACGATCGGCACTCCTTCGTCCATACGTCCCCAAGGATTACACGGACCGGCATCCCCCACACTTGCCAGGCGTTCCCTAGGCTCTTCCCTGACGTCATGTCGACCGCTACGTCAAGCCTGACAGCTACCCCGATGTCAGCCGGAAAGTCGACCTGGATAGGAGGTGCGTCATCGCCGCGTCCACGAAGGTTCCCCAGCAGTACGCCGCGCAGGCCCGCGACTTCGCCGAGGCGTACGTGGCGGAGGATGCCGTCCTCGCCGCCGCCCGGGCGCAGGCCCGCGAGGTCGGGCTGACCGCGGTCGGGCCGGCGGCCGGCGCCGCGTTGCGGTTCATCGCCGCCGCCAGCAACGCGAAGGCCGTGGTCGAGGTCGGCACCGGCACCGGGGTCAGCAGCGTGTGGTTGCTGCGCGGCATGCGCCCCGACGGCATTCTCACCACGATCGACATCGAGGGTGAGCACCAGCGGGTGGCCCGGCGGATCTTCGCGGAGGCCGGGTTCGCCCCGTCCCGCACCCGGATCATCAGTGGCCGCGCGCTCGACGTGCTCCCCCGGCTCGCCGACGGCGCCTACGACCTGATCTTCGTCGACCACGACGCCAACGAGTACGCGGCCGCCGTCGACGCGGCGACCCGGCTGCTGCGTCCGGGCGGCGTGCTGGTGCTCGGCGCCGCGCTGGGCGGCGGCAAGATGGCCGACCCTGCGGTCCGCGACCCCGACACGGTGGCGCTGCGCGAGGTCGTCAAGGCCCTCCGCGACGCCGACGAATGGACTCCCGCCCTGCTCCCGACCGGCGACGGCCTGCTCTGCGCGGTGCGGCGCCCATAGGACCGGGAAAAGTGTCGTACCCCGGCGCCACGCTCCGGGGTATGACGACATCGCTCCGCGAGTCCCACCGCACGGTCCTCGCCGCCACGCCGCCGTTTTCGCTGTCCCAGTCACTGCGTGCCCTCGCCGGGTTCGCCCCGTGCGCCGGCGACCAGGCCGTCGCCGGTGGCCGGGTGCGCAAGGCGCTGCTGCGTCCCGGCGCCAACCCCGACGAGGCCGTTGTGGTCGAGGTCGGTCCGCCAGGGATCACCCTGATTGTGTACTCGCGGAGTCCGCTCGACGCCGCCGAAGTGGCCGGGGTCGAGCGGGCGGTGGGTCGCTGGCTCGGCCTCGATGACGACCTGTCCGCCTTCCTCGCGGTGGCCCGTGCCGACCCGGCGATGGCGCCCGTCCTGGCCGCGACCGAAGGGCTGCACCAGGTGCGGTTCCCGTCGCTGGCCGAGGGCGTTGCCTACTTCGCGCTGACCCAGCGCAGCACCCAGTGGTTCGCCGCGGCCCGCAAACGCCGGATCGCGGCCGAGCTGGGGCCAGCCGCCGAGCTGGACGGCCAGGATCATGTCGCGTTCCCCTCGTTCTCGACGCTGCTCGCGCGGTCCGAGACGGAGTTGATCCGGTTCGGCGGCAACCGGCAGCGCGCGGCCCGGCTCGGCGAGGTGCTGCACGGGGTCGCCGCCCTCGACGAGGAGTGGCTGCGCACGGCGCCCTATGCCGAGGCCCGGGCGGCGCTGCTCGCGGTGCGTGGCGTGGGCGCGTTCACCGCACACGGGATCCTGCTGCGGGTGCTCGGCCGCGCGGACGACGTGCCACTGGAGATGGCGCAGTTCACGCACGTCGCCGAGGCGCTCTACGGCAGCCCGCCGCCGTCCCCGGCGCAGTTGCGCGAGCGATACGGGTCGCAGCTCGGCTGGTGGGCCTACCTGAGCCGGATGGGCCTCGGCTGGGTGGCCGCCGACGCCGCGGCTGAGGCGGCGCCGGTCACGGCCGGGGACGGGGGTCACGATGATGCGGCCGCCACCCCGTCCAGCCAGCGCAGCAGCGTCCGCACGCCCCAGCCGGTCGCGCCCTTGACCAGCTCGCCGTCCGCCGAGTCGGCCCAGGCCGGCGCCGACATGTCCACGTGCACCCAGCGGTCCCGCACGGCGCCGGTGAACTCACGGAGGTACAGCGCGGCCATCACCGAGCCACCGCCGATGTCGGGGGAGTTGACCAGGTCGGCGACGTCGCTGCCGAGCGCGTCGAGGTAGTCGTCGTGCAGCGGCATCCGCCAGACCCGCTCGCCCGCCGCCGTCGCCGCCTCGGTAGCGCCTCGGCCAGTGCGTCGTTGTCGCTGTAGAGCGCGGCGGTGCGCTTGCCGAGCGCGACCGCGTCTGCGCCCCGGTCAGGGTGGCCAGGTCGACCAGCAGGTCCGGGCGCAGCCGGCCGACGGCGTAGGCCAGTGCGTCGGCCAGCACCAGCCGACCCTCGGCGTCGGAGTTGTGCACCTCGCTGGTCATCCCGCCGTAGTGGCGGATCACGTCGCCCGGGCGGTAGGCGGTGCCGCTGACCATGTTCTCCGCGAGCGGGGCGAGCGCGGTCACCCGCACCGGCAGGCGCAGGGCCGCGGCGCCGAGCGTGGCGGCGACCACCGCGGCGGCCCCGCCCATGTCCTTGCGCATCAGCTTCATCGCGTCCCGCGGCTTGATCCACATGCCGCCGGTGTCGAAGGTGATGCCCTTTCCGACCAGCACGACGTGGGTGCGGGCGCCGCGCGGGCGCCAGGAGAGTTCGACCAGCCGGGGCGGCCGGACCGAGCCGCCGCCGACCGCGAGCACGCCGCCGAAGCCGTCGGTGACGAGCCGCGCCTGCTCGCGGACGGTCGCGGTGAGGCCGGCGTCGGGCGCGGCGGCCCGCACCTCCGTCTGGCCAGCCAGGCCGGCGACTTCTGCACGCTGGGGGTGTTGGTCAGGTCCCGGGCCAACAGGGTCGCCTCGGCGACGACGCGGGCCGTGTCCAGCCCGGCTTCGTAGCGGGCCGGCGTGTCCGCCACGATCGTCACCGTGGTCAGCTTGGGCCCGCTGTCGGGCGGGTCGGTGGCTATCCGGAACCGGTAGGAGGCGAGCCACAGCCCCTCGGCGAGTCCCCGGACGGCGTCCGGCTCGGCGCCCGGGGGCATCGCCACCACGGCCGTGCGGTCGCGCCGCGCCGACCGGGCGACGGCGGCGCCGGCCGACCGCCAGCCGGCCTCGTCACCGGCTCCCACGCCGACGAAGAGGATCCGCTCGGGGGTGCCGAGCGGGCGGGCCAGCGTGTGCGATACGCCGGCCCTGCCGGTGTGCTCCACGTCGGCGAGGAACGCCCGCGCCTCCTCGTGGACCGCACGGTCAGCGGCGCAGGCGGTGGAGAGCAACGCGCCGGTCGGGGTGGTGTCGATCTCGACGTCCGCCGCCGCCACCGGCAACGCCAGCGTCTCGGGCACTGTCCGGTCGGCCGCCAGCCGAACGTTGAGCACCGCGTCTCCTCCCCGTTCCACCGCCCCTGCGAAGACCGATGGGGAGTTCCGCGCGGGGTCACGCTGAACTCCCCATATCGGGCTAGGGATGGACGCTACACAATGCAGAAATCGCCAAAGATGCCGCCCGCAGGCGGCTGGCGCGCGGTGCCCGCCGATCACACGCGGGCATCGGCGCCCCGAAACCGCGGTCAACCCGTAGCCGACTTCAACGCGTCGCTGAGCGCGTTGGCCTCGTCGGGTGTCATCTCAACGACGAGCCGGCCACCACCCTCGAGCGGCACCCGCATGACGATGCCTCGGCCCTCCTTGGTGACCTCCAGCGGACCGTCGCCCGTCCGCGGCTTCATCGCCGCCATGTTGTCTCCCCTCAGACTTTATGTGTTCAGTCCAGGGCACGCCGGCCGCACCCACTGCGCAGCCCCGACAGTCTCCCGCCGGGCGCACGGCCCGCGGCGCCGACCAACGATTTTCCCTGATGAAGGCCGCCGGACCCAAACCGGGGCCGTTTTGAGAGCGCGGGAGGCGGGCAAACGAACAGGGGCGACGGGCCGGGCGACCCGGTCGCACGGGAATGTACGGGCAAATTCTTGTAACAGCATCTAGTGTATCTAGGCCAGAACTGTCACAATGTGCGGCCATGCAGGCACGGTCGGCACTCTTCGACCTGTACGGCGACTACCTCCGCCCGCGAGGCGGCCGGGCACCCGTCGCCGCCCTGGTGAGGCTACTCACCCCGCTCGGAATCGCCGCGCCCGCGGTGCGCACCGCGGTGTCCCGGATGGTGCGGCAGGGCTGGTTGCATCCGCTGCGACTGTCCACCGGGCCGGGTTACCTGATCACTCCCAAGGCCGCCCGCCGGCTCGACGAGGCGGCCGCGCGGATCTACCGGACCGGCAACATACCTGGGACGGCCGGTTCGACCTGGTCGTGCTCGACCCGCCGGCCCAGCGGGCGGACCGCGGCCGGCTGGCGCCAACCTGTCCTTCCTCGGCTACGGGACGCTCGACGCCGCCACCTGGGTCGCGGCACACCCGACCGACGAGGTCGAGTCGCTGCTCGAAGAGGCGGGGGTGCGGTTCGAACGGTTCACCGCGAGCCACACCGGCGGCACCCACGGCTCGGTCGCCCTGGTCCGCCGGGCGTGGGACCTGGCCGAGATCGGCGCGGCATACGAGGAGTTCGTGCGCGAGTTGACCCCGGTCGTGTCCGCCATATCGGCGCCCACTGACGACGAAGCGGCGTACGCCGCCCGGTTCACCCTGGTGCACGCCTGGCGGACGTTCCTGTTCCGGGACCCACAGTTGCCCCCTGAGCTGCTGCCGGAGCGCTGGCCGGGCAACGCGGCGGCGGACTTCTTCGACAGCCACGCCTCGCGCCTCCGGCCGGCCGCCGACCGGTACGTGGACCGGTGCCTGGAAGTCGCCGCCGCCCGGTTGCCGCTGGCCGCATCCTGACTTACGCCCGCCCCGCTCACGCCCGCCCGGAAAGGCTTCAGTCTGTGACCGATGTACTGCTCGTCGAGCGCGTCGACGGGATCGCGACGCTGACCCTCAACCGCCCCGACTCGCTCAACTCGCTCGACCTGGCCCTCAAGCAGGCGCTCGTGGACGCGCTCGCCGAACTCGCCGGTGACGCGTCCTGCCGGGCGATCCTGCTGACCGGCGCCGGCAGGTCGTTCTGCGTCGGGCAGGACCTGCGCGAGCACGTCGGGACGCTGGAGGCGGGCAGCGTCGACCCGCTGGCGACCGTGCGCGAGCACTACAACCCGCTCGCCACACTGCTCGCCGAGATGACCAAGCCGGTCGTCGCCGCGGTTCGCGGGATGGCGGCGGGTGCCGGTGCGTCGCTGGCGATGCTGGCCGACTTCCGGATCGGCGGCCCCGGCACCGGCTTCCTGATGGCGTTCGCCAACGTCGGCCTGGCCGGCGACACCGGCGCGTCGTGGACGCTGCCCCGGCTGGTCGGCCACGCCAAAGCCACCGAGCTGCTGATGCTCGCCGAGCCGGTACGCGCTGACGAGGCGCTCCGGCTCGGCCTGCTCAGCACCCTGGTCGACGACGACGAGCAGGTACTGCCGGCGGCCCGGGCGCTGGCTTCCCGGCTCGCCAGCGGCCCGACCGTCGCCTACGGCCAGATCAAGCGCCAGCTGCGGATCGGCGGCACGGGTGCTCTCGCCGAGGCCCTGGAGGCGGAGTACGAGGCGCAGGCGGCCAGCGGCGATACAGCCGACCACCGCGACGCCACGTACGCCTTCGTCCGCAAGGAGCGCCCCCTTTTCGAAGGCCACTGACCAAGGTCCGCATAACTTCCCGGAAGTTGTGGCCTCCGGCGTCGGTTTTGGCCACTATTTCCGGGAAGTTGTGCCGATCTTGGGCGCCAATCACAGCGCCCGGACAGCGGGCTTACGTTCATCGAACATGGCGCATCTACGGTCAGGGGCATGGCGACCCGGGCACAACTTGCGCACCTGCTGCGCCGCGCCACGTTCGGTCCCCGCACCGAGGAGGTCGACGCGGCGGAGCGCGCCGGCTTCGACGCCACCCTGGACACCCTGCTCACGCCGCCGGCCCCGGACGCGGGCGCGGCCCGTACCCCGCCGCCAGCCGTACCGGAGAGCACCGACAAGGCAGCCCGGCGCGACCAGGTACGGGTGGCGACGCTGTGGTGGCTGGACCGGATGGTGCAGGCCGACCACCAGCTACCGGAGAAGCTCACCTTCTTCTGGCACGGGCACTGGGCCACCTCGGTGGAGAAGGTCAAGTTCGCGGGCCTGCTGGTCAACCAGTGGCAGACCCTGCGTACCAACGCCACCGGCGACTTCGGCGTGATGCTCAAGGCGATGCTGCGCGACCCGGCGTTGATCGTCTGGCTGGACGGCCAGAAGAACACCAGCAAGGCGCCGAACGAGAACCTGGCCCGCGAGCTGATGGAGTTGTTCACGCTCGGGATCGGCAACTACGGCGAGACCGACGTCCGGGAGGGCGCCCGGGCGTTGACGGGCTGGCAGATACAGGACACCAGAGCGGTTCTCAACCCCAAACGGCACGATGTCAAGGAAAAGACCATTCTCGGCCGGACCGGGCCGTTCGACGCGGACGGGTTCGCCGACATTCTGCTCGCGCAACCGGCCAACGCCGGGTTTCTGGCGAGCCGGATGTGGTATCGATATGCCTCCGGCGAGCCGATCCCGACCGGGACCCGGGACCGGCTCGCCGCCGCGTACCGGCCGGCCCGCGACCTGAAGGCCCTGGTCAGAGCCCTGTTCACCGATCCGGAGTTCGCGAAGACCACGGGCAAGCTGGTCAAGCAGCCGGTCGAGTGGGCGGTCGGGGCGATCCGCCAGCTCGGGGTACGCCCGGGTGAGCTGCCCGACCAGCAGCGCCGGCAACTGCTGACCGCCCTCGACGCGCTCGGTCAGGTGCCGTTCCAGCCGCCGAGCGTGGGCGGCTGGCCGGCCGGTACCGCGTGGCTGACCACGTCGAGCGTGCCGGTCAAGCTACGCGCGGCCCAGCAAGTCGCCGCACACGCGGCCCCGGTCACGATCGCCACGCTCACCGCGGTACCGCAGGCGCAGCGACCCGACGCCCTGGCCCGGCTGCTGGTTGTGGACGGATTCACCGAACGAACAAGAGCCGTCCTGAGAGCAACGACAGAGCCCAGACAGCTCATCGCCCTGGGGCTGGCCAGTCCCGAGTACGCGGTGATGTGAGGAGCCTGGAATGGATACGTTGACCCGTCGCCGGTTCCTGATCGCCAGCGGGGTGACCGGCGCCGCAGCGCTCGCCGCCGGAGCCACCGCGTACACGGCGTACACCCTCAAAGACATCCTGGACACCGCGACCGACCGGCCGACCGACGCGAAGACACTGGTCCTGGTCACCCTGTACGGCGGCAACGACGGCCTGAACACGGTCATCCCGTACGCCGACCCGGCCTACCACGACACCCGTCCCGACCTGGCGTACCGGCCGGAGGAGGTGCTGCACCTCGACGCCACGCTCGGCCTCAACCCGGGGCTCAAGGGCTTCAAGCGGCTGTTCGACCAGCACAAGCTCGCGATCGTGCGCGGCGTCGGGTACCCGAGGCCCGACCACAGCCACTTCCGGTCGATGGACATCTGGCAGACCGGCCAGCCGGACCGGCCGGGCACCACGGGCTGGCTCGGCCGCTGGCTGGACGCGACCGGCGGCGATCCCCGGCACGCGGTGTCGTTCGAGCCGGTGCTGCCGCCGGTGCTCGCCGGGGCGACCGTGGCCGGCGCGGTGATCGCCCCGAAACTGGACACACCGATCAAGGCCCTGCCCGCCTTCGGCACGCCGTCCCCCGGCGAGCCGCCGCTCCAGGCCCGCGCGGCCCGGGCGTACGCCGACCTGGCCGAGGTCGACCAGATGATCCATGACGTGGACAGCCATGCCCAAAGCAGTCCGAGCCCCAGCGAGGCAGCCGGCACGGGCACCGCCACCGGCGGCGCCCGCACAGCCCTCAAGACCCAGCTCGACCTCGTCGCCCGCTGCGTCGAGGCGAACGTGGCGACCCGGGTCTTCTCGGTCTCGCTGGGCGGGTTCGACCTGCACGCCGACGAGAAGGAGCCGCAGCAACGGCTGCTGACCGAGCTGGACGCCGCGCTCACCGGGTTCGTCGACCGGATGGCCGGCACTCCGGCCGGCCGGAAGACGATCGTCGCGATCTATTCGGAGTTCGGCCGGCGGGTCCGCGCCAACGCTTCGGAAGGTACCGACCACGGCACCGCGTCGGACATGTTCGTGCTCGGCGCACCGGTGCGCGGCGGCTTCTACGGCGGGCAGCCCAGCCTCACCGATCTCGACAACGGTGACCTGAAGGTCACGACAGACTTCCGGGACGTGTACGCGGCGCTGCTGGACGGCGTGCTCGGCACCGACCCGGGCAGGATCCTCGCCGGCTGGAAGACCAGGATCGACAAGCTGATCAGCTAGTCCTCGTCCTCCTCCTCGGGATCGAGGTTCGCCAGCTCACCCAGCACGTACGCCTGCATCGACAGCTCGTCGCCGAGCGGCGACACGAACGCCGGCAACTCCCGCGGCCCCAACTGCAACGTGTACGTCCAGAACGCGCGCACCGCCTCCGCCTGCGACGCGGCCTCGATCGGCAGGTACAGGGCGACCAGCCACTCCCGCTTGGCGCCGTGCTCCACACCGGCCTTGTCGACCAGCGCGGCGAACCGGTCGGCGTCGACCGGCGCCACACCGGCGACCACCCCGAGATCCGAAGCGGGCAGCGGCGCGTCGAACAGCCGATGCGTGTACGCGATGTCCAGTGTCGCCAGCGTCTCGTCCGAGCCGGGATCGTCGGGGCTCTCGTCGGCCGGCCGGGCCAGCACCCGCCCGAGCGCGAAGACCACATCGCCTGCCACCAGGGCCACCTCGTCGCCGGGCGCGGGCAGCGGGCCGTCCACCCCGGTCAGCTCCAGGGTCTCGTGCAGGAACAGCCGCTCCGCCGCGTACCGCTCCGCGGGTACCACCACCGCCCAGTACGCCATACCCCTCATCTCATCACGAGCGCGCGCCAGCACTCCGGCGGCACCGTCGCCGCCGGCTGCGCCGGATCGATGCCGGCCGCGCGCAACGCCGCCGGGCCACCGCGAGCAGTTCCGCCAGCCGGCGCTCCATCTTCAAGCTCATCGGGTACGGGCTGAGCGTGACCAACGCGGCACCGGATTAGCGCGGGCCACCGTACGCGACGTGACAGTCCGCCAGATGATCGTCGACCATGCCGGTGGCCTGCATCAACGCGTACGCGGTGGTGGGGCCGACGAAGCGGAAGCCGCGCTTCTTCAGGTCCTTGGCCATCGCGGTGGATTCCGGGGTCACTGCCGGCACGTCGGCGAACGTGTGCGGCCGGTGCTCGCGCGGTGGCGGCGCGAAGGACCACAGCAGCTTGGCCAGACCGTCGGGCAGGTCGGCGGCGACGCGGGCGTTGCGGATGGCCGCCTCGATCTTGGACCGGTTCCGGACGATGCCGGTGTCGTCCAGCAGCCGGGTGACGTCCTGCTCGCCGAACGCCGCCACCTTCTGGATGGCGAAGTCACGGAACGCCGCCCGGAACCCGGGCCGCTTGCGCAGGATGATCAGCCAGGACAACCCAGACTGGAACGCCTCCAGGGTGAGCCGCTCGTACAGCCCGTCGTCGTCGCGGACCGGCCGGCCCCACTCGTCGTCGTGGTAAGCGAGGTAGTCGGCCGCCGCCCCGGCCCACGCACACCGGGCCAGCCCGTCCGGGCCGGTGACCAGGTCAGGGTTGGTCATGGCAGTCCGCCGGCCTCCACCAGCCGGGCGAACCGGCGCAGCGCCTGGGTGAGGCTGACCTTGGAGCCCGGCCACAGCACCGGCCAGGCGACCTTGCCCACCGTGCCGCCGGGCAGGTGGAACCACTCATGCCAGACCACCTGGGTACGCTCGCCGCCCATCGCGGTGCACCGCAGCACGCCCGGACCGCGCAGCACCTTGCCGTAGTGCACGACCCGGATCTCGTATGGCCGGTCGACCTTCACCACGCGCATCTCGTCGCGCACCACGGCCGGCCCGACCTGGGTGACCGCCTCGATCGAGCTGCCCTCGCCGCCGTCGCCGTCGATCAGCCGTACCTTCGTGAACGGGATCCAGTCGCCCTGCCGCTCCCAGGCCAGGAGGGCGTCGAAGACCCGGCCGGCCGGGGCGTTGACGATCACGGTGGCGGTCACCTCACCGGTGCCGGGGCGTACCGCGTCGCCGAGCCCGGCCTGCGGCGACCCGCCCGGGGCAGCCCTGTCCGCCGGGGCGGGTTTGTCCGCCGTGGCCCGATCCCCGTTGGGCCGGGGCTGGGGGCCGGTCACGGCAGCCTCATCTCCCGCTGGCGGCCATCGGCGGTGGAGTCGGCGTCGTCGTGGGAATCGATGATGTCGTCGTCGGGCCGGTCCGGCTCGTCGGTCTTCTCGTCGGCTTGCGCCTCGCCGGTCGCTGCCTCGTCGCCGGCTGACTCGCCGGCCGACTCGACGGCTGACTCGCCGGCTGACTCGCCGGCCGACTCGACGGCCGACTCGCCGGCTGACTCGGTGGTCGTCTCGCCCGACTCGCCATCGGCGGCATCCGTCGTCGACCGCGGGCCGCCCGCGATCGCGCTCAGCGCGGCCTGGCGGGCCGACCGCAGCTTGTCGGCCTCCTCCACCCGGCCGTCGCGCAGCGCGTCGACCTCTGCTTCGAGTACCCCGATCAGCTCCTGCTTGTACCCGATGTCGTAGGCGGCCCGGCGCAGCGCGGTGTCGACCTGTCCCATCCGGTACCCCCGGACCGCGGTGTCGAATTTGGCCGCCCCGAAATCGGACTCCACCAATGGGCGGTTGACCGGCAACGACACCGCGCGCCCGTCCGGCTCGACCGGTTGCAGGCCCGGATCGGAGCCGGAGATGAGCACCGCGATGCCGAACCCGATGGCGCCCACCACGAGCGCTCCGATCGTCAGGAGGAGGAGCTGACCCATGTCACAGATCGTGGCACGAGGGCCATAGCGAAGCGAGCCCGCCCCGCTCTATCACCATCAACTCCAGCGCAGGACCCGCTTGCGCCAGGCGTACAGGAGACCGAGCGTGAGCAGGCCGACGAAGATGCCCATCTCGACCACCGTCGTCACCCCGAACCCGGCCCGATCGAACACCACCGCCCACGGGAAGAGGAAGACGCTCTCCACAGCGAAAAGTACATACAGGTACGCGTACACGTAGTAACGGATCTGCGCCTGTGCCCAGTCGCCGCCGACCGGGTCCAGCCCACATTCGTAGTTCTCCAGCTTGCCCTCGGAGGTGGCGGGATGGCGGGGACTTAACACCCGATTAGCCCCGAAAGCGGCGACGAATACCAGCGCGCCGGCAAGAAGGAGAAGTCCGAGCGTGGCGTACGAGCCCAGATACCCGGTCACGGGGGCAGCATAGCGCTAGGCAATAACCGTAGGACGACTGTCGCATGACCGATCGCGGGGCTGCGGCGGTAACGGAACAGTTCGATAATGGACGCCTTTGAGCCGGTTCACCGGCGCGGTCGAACCGCCAACGGTAACCGTGCGTAATAGATATACGGAGGCTAGAACGTGGGGAGTGTCCTGATCCACGTCATGGAACCAGGCCAGAGTCCACCGGTACAGCCGACGTACGCTCGGGGTGTACGAACCAGCGGGTCCCCCCGGGCCCGTCGCCCGCTGCTGCGCGACGGCGACCACCCCCACCCGCCGTCACCGAGGAGGTCAGCCACGTGACCAAACAGGTCCGCCAACTGGATCGAGTGGTCATACGATTCGCCGGGGATTCCGGCGACGGCATGCAGCTCACCGGCGACCGGTTCACCTCGGAAACCGCCCAGCTCGGCAACGACATCTCGACCCTGCCCAACTTCCCCGCCGAGATCCGGGCGCCCGCCGGCACCCTGCCGGGTGTGTCCAGCTTCCAGGTGCACTTCGCCGACTTCGATATCCTCACGCCGGGTGATACACCCGACGTCCTCGTCGCGATGAACCCGGCGGCGCTCAAGGCCAACCTTCGCGATCTGCGGCCGGGCGCCGACATCATCGTCAACACCGACGAGTTCACCAAGCGCAACCTGACCAAGGTCGGGTACACCGCGAACCCGCTGGAAGACGGCTCGCTCGAGGGGTACGTGCTGCACCCGGTCGGGCTCACGTCGATGACCGTGCGTGCGTTGGAGAGCTTCGAGATCTCCAAGAAGGATGCCGAGCGCGCGAAGAACATGTTCGCCCTCGGCCTGCTCTCCTGGATGTACTCGCGGCCCTACGAGTCGACCATCCGCTTCCTGGAGCGCAAGTTCGCCGCCCGTCCGGAGGTGGCCGCGGCCAACATCGCCGCGTTCAAGGCGGGCTTCAACTTCGGCGAGACCACCGAGGACTTCGCCGTCCGGTACGAGGTCAAGCCGGCGAAGATGCCTCCCGGCGAGTACCGCAACGTCACCGGCAACGCCGCCCTCGCGATGGGCATCGTGGCCGCCGGCGTGCGCGCCAAGCTGCCGATCTTCCTCGGCGCCTACCCGATCACCCCGGCCAGCGACATCCTGCACGAGTTGTCCAAGCACAAGCGGTTCGGCGTGACCACGATGCAGGCCGAGGACGAGATCGCGGCGGCCGGTGCGGCGCTCGGCGCCTCGTACGGTGGCGCCCTCGGCGTGACCTCCACGTCCGGCCCGGGTGTCTCGCTCAAGGGTGAGACGATCTCGCTCGCCGTCGCGCTGGAGCTGCCGCTCCTGGTCATCGACGTGCAGCGGGCCGGCCCGTCGACCGGCATGCCGACCAAGACCGAGCAGGCCGACCTCAACATGGCGCTGTTCGGCCGGCACGGCGAGGCGCCGGTGGCGGTGGTCGCGCCGTGCTCGCCGGCCGACTGCTTCCACGCGGCGATCGAGGCGGCGCGGATCGCCATCACGTACCGGACGCCGGTGATCCTGCTCTCCGACGGGTACATCGCCAACGGGTCGGAGCCCTGGCGGCTGCCGTCCGTCGAGGACCTGCCCGACCTGCAGGTGTCGTTCGCTTCCCAGCCCAACGGGGAGGGCGGCGCCTTCCTGCCGTACCTGCGGGACCCGGCGACCCTGGCCCGGCCGTGGGCGATTCCGGGCACCCCCGGGCTGGAGCACCGCATCGGCGGGCTGGAGAAGGCCGACAAGACCGGAGACATCTCGTACGACCCGGCCAACCACGACTTCATGGTCCGCACCCGGGCCGCCCGCATCGAGGCGATCGACGTGCCCGACCTGGAGGTCGACGACCCGGACTCCGACGCCCGGGTGCTGGTGCTCGGCTGGGGCTCCACATACGGGCCGATCGGCGCCGCCTGCCGGGCCCTGCGCCAGCGCGGCCTGCCGGTCGCCCAGGCGCACCTGCGCCACCTCAACCCGATGCCGAAGAACCTCGGCGAGGTGCTGAAGCGCTACGACCGGGTGGTCATCCCGGAGATGAACCTGGGCCAGCTCGCGAGCGTGATCCGGTCCCGGTTCCTGATCGATGCCATCGCGTACAACCAGGTCCGCGGCCTGCCGTTCACCGCCGCCGAGCTGGAGAGCATGCTGGAAGAGGTCGTCAAGAATGCCTGAGACACCGTTGAAGCTCACCATGAAGGACTTCAAGTCCGACCAGGAGGTGCGCTGGTGCCCCGGCTGCGGTGACTACGCGATCCTGGCCGCGATGCAGTCGTTCCTGCCGGAGCTGGGCATCCCGCGCGAGCGGATCGTGTTCGTGTCCGGCATCGGCTGCTCCTCGCGGTTCCCGTACTACCTGAACACGTACGGCATGCACTCGATCCACGGTCGCGCGCCGGCGATCGCGACCGGGCTGTCGGTGTCCCGGCCGGACCTCTCGGTCTGGGTGGTCACCGGTGACGGCGACGCGCTGTCGATCGGCGGCAACCACCTGATCCACGCCCTGCGCCGCAACGTCAACCTCAAGATCCTGCTGTTCAACAACAAGATCTACGGGCTGACCAAGGGCCAGTACTCGCCGACCTCCGAGCTTGGCAAGATCACGAAGTCGACGCCGGTGGGCTCGGCCGATTCGCCGTTCAACCCGATCTCACTCGCGCTCGGGGCGGAGGCGTCGTTCGTCGCCCGCACCATCGACTCCGACCGCAAGCACCTCCAGTCGGTGCTGCGCCAGGCAGCCGAGCACCAGGGGTCGGCGTTCGTGGAGATCTACCAGAACTGCAACATCTTCAACGACGGGGCGTTCGACACGCTGAAGGAGCCGGCGACCCGCGACGAGTACGTGATCCGGCTCGAACACGGCCAGCCGATCACGTTCGGCAAGGACGGCGAGTTCTGCGTGACCCACCCGCCGGGCGCGTTCGGGCTGGTGGTCCGGCAGACCACCGAGGTCGACCCGAGCGAGATCATGGTGCACGACGCGACCCAGGCCGAGCCGGACTACGCGTTCGCGCTGTCCCGGCTGCCGCGCGCGGACCTGCGGTACACCCCGATCGGCGTGTACCGGTCGGTCGACCGCCCAACCTACGACGACCTGGTCCGCGCCCAGGTGGACACCGCAAAGGCGAAGCTGGCCGGCGATGCCGAGTCGGAGCTGACAGCTCTCCTAGGTTCCGGCGACACCTGGACGATCCTCTAGCCCCAACTGCCGTCGATCTAGGAAGAATGGTGGGACAAAACGGGCAACCCGCCCACCATTCGTCCTAGATCGACGGCAAGGGACCCGTCGTGGAGAAGCGGTCGGAGTCCATCGCCAGGTCGGGGTGCTCCACGTTCAGGGCCACGGCTACCGCGTCCTCCAGGCTCAGCGTCGCGCCTTCCGCGTACGCCGCGTCGAACACCACGTCGCCGAGGGCCGCCCGGACCACGGCCTGCTGCTCGTGCCAGTACGGGCCGAACGCCCCGGACGCGAGCCGCAGCCGGGCCCGCGCCGCCTGCGCCGCCCCGAACAGCCGGGCGGCGGTGAGCGAGTCGCCGGCCGTCGAGCAGCGCACCGCGATCGCGTTGAGCGTCTCGCAGGCCCGGGAGTGGAAGCCGTACCCCATCCGCGACCGCAGCGCCACCATCAGGTGGTCGTGCGCCGCGACGACGTCCCGGCGGGCGAGGGCGACCAGGCCGAGGAGCATGTCGACGGTACGCCGGCCGCGCTCGACCGGTCGGGACGCCTCCAGCGGACGCGCGTTGGCCAGCAGGTCGGCCGCCTCGTCCAGCGCGCCCCGCCGCCACAGGATCTGGGCCAGCGTGTACACGGCGAACAGCGCGTCCGCCGGCACCCCCTCGCGGCGCGCCCACGCGATCACCTCGCGGCAGGCCCGCTCGCCGTCCTCGATCCGGCCCATGTCGACCAGCGGCGCCCCTCGGCCGGCCAGCACCCGGGCCAGCAGGCCCACGTCGCCGGCCCGCCGGGCGGCCGCTTCGGCCCGCTGGGAGAACCGCAGCTCCTCGATGTACTCGCCATCGGCGCCGGCCTGGAGCGAATGCACGTAGTACGCGACCGCCAGCTCCGTGTCCGGGACCGGCTCACCGCTGGCGGTGATCCGCTCGTACAGCCGGAACAGCCACAACCGCCCCTCCCGGGCCAGCCCGCGCTCCCGCCACCACTGGTCGAGCCCGGTGGCGAGCGTCAGCCCCTGCCGGCCACTGCCCTTGGTGGAGGCCCAGTTCAGCGCCCCACGCAGCTCTGCGGCGAACGGATCGACCGGGTACAGCGACAGCGTCACCGGCCGTCCACCGGCGTCGGTGTGCGCACCGCGGACCTGGCCGAGGCACCAGGCCACGTGCCGGTCCCGGGCGGCCGCCTCCTCGCCGACGTCACGCAGCTCACCGGCCGCGTACGCGCGGATCGGGTCGAGCAGCCGGTAGGTCGCGGTGTCGGCGCGCGGCTGCGCCAGTACCAGAGACTTGTCCACCAGCGTGGCAAGTGGATCGAGCGGGTCGCCGCCGCCCAGCCACTCGATGGCCGGCAACTCCACCGGGCCGGCGAAGACCGCGAGCCACCGCAGCAGCCGGGCCGCCGCCGGGTCGAGGGTCCGGTACGACCAGCTCAGTGCCGTCTGCATGGTGCGGTGCCGGTCGCCGGGCGGGTGTGCCCCGCTACCGGCGTCGAGGGTGCCGAGCATGTCGTCGAGCCGGGACGCGAGCTGGCCGGCGGAGAGCACCCGCAACCGGGCGGCCGCCAGCTCCAGCGCCAGCGGCAGGCCCTCCAGCGCGGTCGCGACCCGGTCGAGCTGGCTGATCTCGTCGGCACCGGCCACCTGACCGCCGCGCGCGTCGGTGGCCCGGTCGAGCAGCAGCGCCACCGCGTCGCTCGGGCGCCCGTCCGCGCCGGCGTACACCGACAGCGGCGGGATCCGCCAGACCACCTCGCCCGGCACCCGCAGCGGCTCCCGGCTGGTCGCCAGCACCCGCGCCTCCGAGCCACCACCGAGCAACCGGGCGACGATCGGCGCCGCCGCCGGCAGGTACGCGTCGCAGGTGTCGAGCAGGAGCAGCATCCGGCGGCCGGCGGCCTGCTCGGCGATGGTCTGCGCGATCGGGCGCCCCGGCTCCGGCCGCAGCCCCAGCGCACCGGCGACCGCGACACCCACCAGGTGCGGATCGCTCACCCCGGCGAGATCCACAAACCAAACCCCATCCGGGTACTCGTGGATCAGCTCCCGGGTCACCTCGACCGCCAGCCGGGTCTTGCCGGCCCCACCCGCGCCGACGAGGGTCACCAGCCGGTGCGACCGCAGCAGGTTACGCAGCTTGTCCTGCTCCGCGACGCGGCCGACGAACGATGTCATCGGCGTCGGCAGGTTGTGCGGCGCGCAGTCGAGCGTGCGCGGCCGGGGGAAGTTCTGCTCCAGCCCGGGCGCCACGAGCTGGAAGAGGCGCTCCCGGCCGTCGAAGCCGCGCAGCCGGTGCAGGCCGAGGTCGCAGAGCAGCGTGCCGTCCGGCAGGTCGACCGCGCGGGTGGCGGTGGCCTGCGAGCACAGCACCTGACCCCCGTGTGCGGCGGCGGCGACCCGGGCGGCCCGGTGCACCTCGGGGCTCGCGTACTCCCCGCTGACCGGCTGTGCGTACCCGGTGTGCAGGCCCATCCGGACGTGCGGCCGGACCTGCGGCGCCGGCCATTCGTGCCGGGCCAGGGCGCGCTGCGCGGTGGCGCACGCGCCGAGCGCGGCACTCGCGTCGGCGAACGCGACGAACAGCGAGTCGCCCTCGGTGAACAGCTCTGTGCCGTCGCCTGTGGACAGTGCGTCCCGGAGAACCCGCCGGTGCTCGGTGAGGACAGCGCGGTATGCCACACCGAGCATCTGGGCCAACCGGGTCGAACCCTCGATGTCGGTGAACAGGAATGTCACCAGCCCGTCGGGCAGGTGCCTCCGTGCCGACACGCGTGAACCTCCGCCCCCTGCCAGTTCGCCCTCATGCTGCCGTACACCCGCCGCGCGCACATCGTAGAAACGGGTGGCGTCGCACCGGCTCAACGTTGTAACCAGCACTTATCCGAGTGGACCAACCAGAGTGAGGGCCTTGTCGGCTGGGGTAACGAAGGGCGTTCGGAGCGGTTGTGGGCCGTAAAGGTGAGATCCTTTGACTATCCGGCCCAGTGTGATCAACCTTTGTCTGTGATCAACAACCGCAGGCTCCGCCGCAGCAGCCGCCACCGCCGGCCATCGGTCTCGACGGTGCCGAGGCCCCGGAACTCCCGGTCAAGGCCACAGTGGACAGCAGCTTGACGGTGTCATCGTGGCCGTCGGGGCAGCAGGCCGGCTGGCCGGCTTCGCTCATCGGGCGGTTCACCTCGAAGGTGGCGCCGCAGCCGCGGCAGCGGTACTCGTAGCGGGGCATATCAGCAGCGTACCGCTGCCCTGACCGTCGCGATGATCGGCACAACTTCCCGGAAGTCGTGGTCTCCGATGCGGTCTGAGGCAACGACTTCCGGGAAGTTGTGCCGATCTTGGGGTGGCGGCGGCTACGACAACGTCGGGCGAATGGGCCATACTCGACTGCGTGGCACAGGGGAAGCTGCGATCAGCGGTGCCGGTCGACGGGCCGGTCGAGGGCTGGACGGGCCTCGATCGCCTGGAACCGACGCCCGATCCGTCCGATACACCGGAAGAGTCCCCGAAGCCGGCGCCTCAACCCACCCCACGGCACGCCGCGGTCCCCGCGAAACCGCGGGTGCGGATCGGAGCCGCGGGCCGGGCGGTGGCCGTCTGGCCACAGCGTCCCGCGGGACGGCTGGCCGTGCCCGGGCTGCTCATCGTCGCGATGGTCGTGGTCTCCGTCGTCCTCGGCGGCATCCTGATTCCCGGCCTGCCGGCCAGCACGCACCACGCATTCGCGCTGCTCGACACCACCGCGCCAGACGCCGACACGGCCCAGGTGCCCGGGGCCGAGGTGCCCGGCACCGACCCGGGCGACGAGAACGGGGCGCTGCCGCAGAACACCACGACCCATCAGGCCACCGGGGCGACGAAGCCGTCCGACCTGACCGCCTGGGCCGCGCCGCTGGCGACCAAGCTGGGCATCCCGCTGCCGGCGATGCAGGCGTACGGGTACGCCGAGCTGGCCGAGTCCGCCAGCACGCCGGCCTGCCAACTCCGGTGGACCACCCTGGCCGGGATCGGCAAGGTCGAGTCGGCGCACGGAACGGACCACGCCGCCCTCGCGCCGGACGGCAAGGCGCTCCCCCCGATCTTCGGGGCGCCCCTGGACGGGCTCGGCGGGCGCACGGCCGTGCCCGACACCGACGGCGGCCGCCTCGACAGTGACCGCGTCTGGGACCGCGCGGTCGGCCCGATGCAGTTCATCCCGTCGACCTGGAACCAGTACGCCGCCGATGCCGACGGGGACGGGGTGACCGACATCAACGACATCAACGACGCCGCGCTGGCGGCCGCCAAGTACCTGTGTGCCAGCAACCGGAACCTCTCGGTCGCCGGCGACTGGTGGGCGGCGATCCTGTCGTACAACGCCGTCCAGGCGTACGCGCAGGATGTCTTCGCGGCGGCCAACGACTACGGCGTCCGCAGTCGTTGATCGGTCGGACAACCGACTTAATCGCCGCTAAAGCCTTCCGTCCTGGGAGGAACATCGGCATGCTGTGACGCGTGCTGGTGCGTGAGTGGGATCCCGCGGCCGCTCCCGCTGACGAGATCGCGGGTGCGGTGCGCGCGCTCAACCTGGTCATCGCAACTGACGTGCCGGAAGATCCGCCGTGGCGGGTCGACTCCCTCCGGGAGTACCTGGCGGTCACGATGCCCGACGAGCGGCGGATCTGCTGGGTCGCCGCGGATGGTGACGACCTGCTGGGATACACGAGCATCCTCCTCGTGGGTGACATCGCGGTCCTTGAGCTGCTGGTCCGCCCGGATGCCCGCCGTCACGGGGTGGCCGGCGCCCTGCTCGCGACGGCGGCGAAGCGGGCCGATATGGAGGCGTTCGGGTCGATCGGGGTCGAGGTGATCGGTGGCACGCCGGCCGCCGACTTCTTCGAGGCGCAGGGGTTCCGGTGCGCCTTCGTCGAGATGCGCACCCTGCTCGACCTGTCCACGGTGGATTGGCTGCGGCTGGGCACCCTGGCGCAGGGCGTGGGCTCCGGGTACCGGATCGAATACCACCCGGGCGGCCCGCCCGAGTCGATGTTCGAGGAGTACGCGAAGGCCAAGTCGTCGGTGCGCCTCAACCCGGCCGACGACCTGGAGCTGCGGCCCAGCTCGTACGACAGCGAACGGCTCCGGGCCAGTCTCGCCACGCTGCACGCGCGCGGCCTGAAGCCGTATGTCGTGCTCGCCGTCCACGAGCAGTCCGGAGCGGTGGCCGGCCTGACCGAGGTGGTCGTGCCGGCGCAGCGGCCGACCCGGGCCGACCAGTACGACACCGTCGTGGTGCAGGCCCATCGCGGGTACGGGCTGGGTCGGGCGCTGAAGGCCCGGATGCTGTTCGAGCTGCGGGCGGCCGAGCCACAGCTACTGGACGTGCAGACCTGGAACCCGGTCGGGAACGAGGCGATGCGCCGGGTCAACGACGAGCTGGGATTCCAGCCCGACCGGGAGTGGCGCGAGTACGAGGCCGACGTCGACGACCTGCTCCGCCGCCTCAACACAGCCACCTAGCAAGATCGGCACAACTTCCCGGAAGTTGTGGCCTCAGCCACCGGCTATGGCCACAACTTCCGGAAAGTTGTGCCGGACATCCGGGCTCAGCGGAGGCGGGGGAACACCTGCGTCGCGTACAGCTCGCACAACTGGCGATAGTGCGGACCGATGTTCGACACGTACACCTCGTCGAAACCCGCCTTCTCGAACTGCTCGATCATGGCAAGGTGCCGGTCCGGCGAAGGGCCGGCCGCGAACGAGTCCTTCAGCATCTCCGGCTTGATCAGCTGGCTCGCCTGCTCGAAGTGGCGCGGGGACGGCAGCACCTGGGCAAGCTCGCCGGGCAGGCCCTCGTTGCGCCACCTCTCGTGCGCCATTCGGAGCCCCTCCTCCTCGGACGAGGCGTAGCACGCCTTGAAGCCGGCCTGCGCTGGCTTCGAGCCGCCGCCGTTGTCGCGGAAGCGCCGGACCAGCTCACCCTCGGGCTTGACGCAGATGAAGCCGTCACCGATCCGCGCGGCGAGATCGACCGCCTTCGGCCCGAAGCCGGACACGTAGACCGGCGGTGGCTGGTCGGGCAGCGTGTAGATGCGGGCGTGGTCGACGGCGTAGTACTCGCCCTGATGGTCGACGAACGTGCCCGACCACAGTGACCGCATCACCTCGACGGCCTCTTCGAGCATCGCCAGCCGGACGTCGGCCGAGGGCCACGCGTCGCCGAGGATGTGCTCGTTGAGCGCCTCGCCGCTGCCCACGCCGAGGGTGAACCGACCCTGGTGCATCACCGCGCTGGTGGCCGCCGCCTGGGCCAGTACGGCCGGATGGATCCGGGTGGTCGGGCAGGTCACCGCCGTGGTCACCGGCAACGAGCAGACCTGGCTGAGCGCGCCGATGGTCGACCAGACGAACGGGCTCTGCCCCTGTGCATCCATCCACGGGTGGTAGTGATCAGAGATCCACAGCGCCTCGAATCCGGCCTCCTCGGCGGCCTTGGCCTGCGCAACCAGCTCGGCCGGCCCGAACTCCTCGCTGGACAGGAAATATCCGATTCTCATACCGACGGGTTACCCCCGAGCACGCGTTCAACACGGCTCCCGCCAGGCGTCCAGGTCGACCCGCTTGCGCATCGAGGAGAAGCCGAGCTGCCGCGACGCCGGGCAGAACCGGTCCACGGCCAGCTCGTACTCGACGTGGAAGACCGGTTTGCCCGCCGCGGTGAACACCCGTAGCCGATCGCACTCGTCGTACTTCGCGCACTCCTCGTTGACCGCGAAGTCGAACCACGGCGCCAGCGAGGCGGCCTGGTCGACGTCGTTCTTCAGCGCGACGGCCAGCCCGTACCGGTGGGCCAGGTCGGCCACCCGGCGGTTGAAGGTGACCTGGTCGTCGGGGGTCAGCGGGAAGCCGGTCTGGTTGGCGAAGCCGTCGACGTTGTCCGGCTCGACCGCGTCGAAGCCCTTCTGCCGGCAGCCCGCGAACCGGTCGCGGAGGATCGGCTCCAGCGCCTCCCAGCGGCGTACGTCCAGCCAGCGCTCCCCCGGCCAGCCGTCGAGCGCCTTGCCCAGCGCAACGGTCGGGAACCGCTTCTTGTCCGGCCGGAAGTCCTCGTACGCCCCGACGTTGACGTAGCAGATCACCTTGCGCCCGGCCCGGTGCAGGGCGGCCACGTCGGCGGCCGACGACTCGACCGCGTCGATGTCGTACACGGCGGCCGGCACGCTCAGGTCGAGCTTGCCCTTGAGCTGCCACTGCCAGGACAGTTCGCCGCTCGGGCGCCACCAGCCGACCGGTCCGCCCGCTCCGGGCACGGTCGCGGGCGGCAGGGTCGACGCGCTGGGCGGCGCGGGCTCAGCGCTCTGGGCCGGCGAGGCAGCCGACGCCGAGGGCGCGGGAAGCGGCGGCGCCACGAACACGCCGCGAGCCGATCGGTCCGACCCGCCGAAGCCGCCCGCCAAAGCCAGCGACACGACCGCCACGGTCACCGCGACCAGCGCGGTCACCACTCCGATGATCATCTGACGGCGGGTCACACCGACTCCCGTGCGACCAGGCTGCGGGGCAGGCCACGGTACGGCGCCGGCAACCCGAGATCGGTCACCAGGCCGCACGACACCCGCTGCCACAGCAGCACCTCGGCCCGGGCCAGCTCGCCGGCCGGTACCCCGTAGACGAGGTGGGCGGCGTTCGGCCAGTCCGGCTCGGGAGGAGCGGAAACGTACTCCGACCACGGGCCCTCGAACGTGCACACCGTCCCGGCCAGCCCGGCGTAGTCGGCGTGCGGGCGGGTGCCGGGGTTGAGCACCACCGGGCAGCCGGCCGCGCGTACCGCCTCGGCCACCCCGTCCAGCCCGGGCGCGTCGGCCGGCACGCGGTCGAAGAACACCCCGGACATCGGGTACCGCTGCCAGCCCACGATGTCCCGCCAGATGTCCCGGCAGGCCCGCCGGCCGTAGTCCAGGTCGACGTACCCGATCATCGGTACCCCGGCGTCGTGCAGTCGGCCGGTGACCGTGTCGTAGTCGCGATCACGCCCCTCACCAGGACCGTCGTGGACGTTGACGATCACGGTGAGGTCAGTGTCGGGTCGGGCCAGCGTCGCCCAGCCGGTCGGGTCTTCGAGCGGATGCGCGTACATCGGTAACAGGATCGTCATCGGTAACTCCATGGATCGCGGATCACCAGCGCCACCACCACGAGTGCGGGCAGGCACACGGCGAACAGGGTCAACCCGGTCACCCAGTGCGTGAAGGCCACCGGAAGATGCGCCCAGCCGGGCAGCGCGCGGGCCGTGAGGCCGATCAGCGCCGCCGGCCACCACACCAGGACCGCTGCCGTGCCCAGCCGCCGGTGCGTGACCAGGACCAGGCACAACGCGTACACGGCGGTCAGCAGCACCGACGTGGTCAGAAGTGGCTCACCGCGCCCGGCGCCGGCGAGGAGCGGCGCGCACATGGCGGCGCCGACCAGCACCGGCGCGAAGAGCGCGAGCATGGTGCCCCAGCTGACCCGGGCCAGGTGCCGCCCGAAGGCGGCACGATCGTCGAGCGTGGCCCGGCCGTCGGCCACCCGCCGTTGGTGCCACACCAGCAGAAGTTCAATGAGGGGTACCCCCAACAGCAGCGGAACCGCGTCGACCGGTGCCGGGGTCACCCCCACGCCGAGCAGTACGACCAGGACGAACAGCACCGCCTGGCCGGCGCCGACCAGGCCGTAGCCGATCGACGCGAAGAGCTGACCGGGCCGGGGCCAGGAGGCGCCCCGGGGTGCGTCCACCCGACCGATCACCGGCCGGTACGCGACCAGCGCCAGCACGGCGAGCGACCCGAGCAGTCCGATGTCAGCGGTGAGGCCGGCGTTCGCCAGCATCGCGGCCGACGACACCCAGCACGGGACGGCCCAGAGGAGTACCCGTCGCTCGGTACCGGTCACCAGCGCGACCGCGGTGGCCGCGAACAGGGCGAGCTGGGCGCCGCTGACCAGGTACCCGGTCGGCCAGGGGACGTGGCACAGCCACAGCAGCGCACCCCAGCCGGCCGCGACCAGGACGAACCCGGCGGCCAGCAGCCGGGCCGCCCCGGTCCGGCCGGCGGTGCCGAGGACGCAGTACCCGAGGTACGCCAGCGCCTGTGAGATGCCCCAGCCGAACACCAGCGCACCCTTGGTGGTGAGCGCCGGCAGCCCGGCCGTGTGGGCCGCGGCCCCGAAGGCCACCACGGTCGGGGTCAGGTACAGGGCAGCCCGGACCAGCGTGTCCAGCAACGGCAGCCGGCGTACCGGCGTGACGCGTACCTCGACCGGCTCGGCGAGCGTCCGGTCGAGGTTGCGGGCACCCGACTTGAGCAGCACCGCGGCGGCGAGCGAGAAGACCGACGTGACGTCGTAGTCGCGGGCGGCGACCCGGTCGTTGATGCCGCTGGCCTCCAGTACGGCGGCGACCTCGTCGGCGTCCACGGCTCGGGCGCAGACCGGCCGCATCCGCTCCACGAGAGCGGTCATCGGATCGTCGGTACGAGTGTCGACGCTCATGCCGCCCTCCCCAGCGGGACGGCCGCGGGTGCGGTCAGGCTGCGGTACCTGTCCCGGTACGAGCTGACGCACCGGTCCAGCGTGAACCGGTCCAGGGCCCGGGCGTGGGCACGCTCGACCAGGTCGGCCCGGCGAACCGGGTCACCGAGCAGCGTCACACACGCCGCGGCGAATGCCTTCGGGTCCCGGGGCGACACCACCAGGCCGGTGTCGCCGACCATCTCGGCGACCCCGCCGACGTCGGTGCTCACCGTGGCCCGGCCGCACATCATCGCCTCGACGACGGTGTATGGCATGCCCTCGGAGATGCTCGACAGCGCCGCGACGTGGCCGGCCGCGAACGCCTCCCGGCTGCTCTTGCACGGGCCCGCGAAGGTCACCGCCCCGGTGAGGCCCAGCTCGGCGACGAGGTCGTGACAGGTCTGCGCGTACGCCTCGTTGCCGGCGGGTACCGGGCCGGCCAGGTGCAGCCGGGCCTCGGGTACCTCCTGGCGGATCAGGCCGAGCGCCCGGATCAGCGTCTCCAGGTCCTTGAGCGGGTCGATCCGGCCGACCCAGGAGATCGTCGGTACGTCCGGCTCGCCCTCCAGCCGGGTGAACCGGGCGGGGTCCACCCCGTTCGGGATCACGTGCACCTTGTCCGGATCGGCGCCGTGGCGTACCTCCCACCGCCGGTTGAACCCGCTGACCGGGGTGATCGCGTCGGCCTCGGCGTACGCGAGGCGGGCCAGCGCCCGGTGGAACCGCAGCAGCGCGGCCTTCACACCGGGCGCCTGGTCGGCCGAGGCCAGGTATCGTTCGCGCAGGTACACGCCGTGCTCGGTCATCACGAACGGCACCCCGGTGCGCCACTTCGCCGCCATCGCGATCAGCGACGCGAGCCCGTTGGCGTTGGCGTGTACGACGTCGACGTCGGGTGCCGGGGCGGCGAGTGGGCGTACCGCGTGTTCGAGCAGGACCGCGGCGTCGTCGGCTTCGCGCAGGGTGAGCCGGGGCAGCCGTACCCCGCGCGCCGCCGCCTCGGCCCATGCGTCGAGGAGGATGTCGGCGAGCGGTACCCCGAGCAGCGGATGCCGCCCTCTGATCGGCGCCTTGATCGGCACAACTTCCCGGAAACCGTTGCCATAGCGTGCGCCTGAGGGCACGACTTCCCGGAAGTTGTGGCGGTCTTGGGCCATCGCGGCCAGCTCGTGCAGGGCGGCGGTGAACTGGGCGTGGTCGGCCGGGCTGTCGCCGAGCATGCCCCGGCACATCCGATCGGCCGCGGCCAGGGCGCGGAAGCGGGGTTTCCGTTCCGCGCCCCAGACCGGGACGGTGGTGAGCGAGCCGACGTTGTCCGGTACGGCCAGCGCGGGCCGGGCCGGCTCGGTGCCGACGATCGTCACCAGGTGCCAGGTGACTTCGGACAGTCCCCGGACCAGCTGGTCGCACCAGGTGCTGACGCCGCCGGTCACGTAGGGGTAGGTGCCCTCGTTGACGAGAGCCACCGCGAGGGGTGTGTCCATCCGTGCCTCAGCTCAGGCGCAGCAGGAACTGGGCGCCCTTGGCCGTGGTCTTCCAGGCCGAGCGCTCCGGACCGTACGCGTCGCCGAACGCCCCCGTCTTGATCTCCAGGCCGAGGACGAGCGCGGTGTTCTGGGTACCCGATGGTGCGGTGACCGGGATGTCCACGGCGGCCGAGCCGTGGTTGATCACGGTGACCCGCCCGTTCTGGAGATACGCCTCGACGGTCTTCGCCGTGACCGCGGCCCGCCATGCGTCCTGCTGTGCCTGGACGGCGGCGACCTGGGAGTAGGTCGGGTTGACGATCGGCGTGGCCGTCGTGAACGTAGCGCGGTACCTGGCCAGCAGCGCGTCGAGCACCGGGTACAGAACCCGGTCCTCGGTCAGGTTGGACTGGTGGGCGTAGTGCGGGTCGGCGTCGGCCGACACCACGTGGTCGAACGCGATCTGCGTCTCCAGCGGCACGACGTAGCTGTCGAACCCGGTACCAGGGTCGAGCGGCGCGATGCAAGTGGAGCTGGGGTTGTTCTCGCAGATCCCGCTGCCACCGTTGGCCGCGCTGTTGTAGAGCCAGTTGTACTCGTCGATCTCTTCGGCCTTCTTGGCCACGTTGTAGTAGATGTTCATCGGGTGCCGGGGCACGGTCCGGGCCGGGCCGATCAGCCGCGGCGTCGTCTCCCGGGACGCGTCCGAGGCGACCACCTTGATGCCGGCCGAGGTGAGGGCCGGGGCCAGGTTGGGGTTGTCAGTGGGCATCTGCGGCAGCGTCTTGAGCCCGGAGTGCTCACCGGTGACGACCTCGGACGCGGTGATCGGCAAGCCCTTGTTCTTCGCCCAGGTGACGTTCTTGGTGATGGCCGTCGTGATGTCGGCTTTGCTCACCCACTGGGTCTGCCCGTTCGTCGTCGCGCACTGCCACGGCACCACCGTGAAGTCCTGCACGCAGCCGAGGTACGGGTGGTCGTAGGTGTGGTTGATGAACCGGAACTGCGCCTTGTTGGCCACGATGCTCTTGGTCAGCGGGTCGGCCGCGCCGGCCTCGTCACTGCCGCCGCCGTTGAACGCCATGTCGATCTTGATGCCGTGCTGCTTCTGCCAGGCGACCAGGAAGTTGACGTCGGCCGGAGTCATCCGGATCAGCGTGTTGGTGACACCGGCCGGGCAGCCGTCGCCGACGGTGCAGTTGTTCGCGTTGTCCCACCGGTCGTCGGGCAGGAACAGGTCGTCGGAGTGGATGGTGAACCAGTTCCGCCAGTACCCGAGGTGCACGCCCTGGGTGAGCCAGGTGACCATGCCGTGGGCGAGCAGCATCGCGTGCGTCTGGTTGCGGTTGGTGGCCATGGTGACCACCAGTTCCTCGCGGCTGTCGTGCTTGTACACGGCGAGCAGCGAGCCGGTGTGCCCCTCCTTGGTGGCGCTGACCAGCGGGGTCAGCGTGGCCGGGGCGACCGGGGTGGCGTCGGCGATGTACCCGTAGCTCTCGGAGATCGCCGGATCCCGGTCGTCGACGGCGAGCGCCCCGTTCAGGTACCCGAAGCCGGCCGCTTTGGCCGCGTCGGTGACCGCGAGCGGCGCCCCGTCGAGGGTGCCGATCCAGCCCGCCGTCTCGCCGACGTTCGGCCCGGCCCAGGTGTACGCGTCGATCTGGCGGATCGCGAACTTCTTCTCGAAGTCGGTCAGCGCGGTCAGCTCGTCGGCCGGCAGAGCGCCCTCGTTGGGCATGACCACACCCTGGTACTTGGCCCGCGCGACGCCGCCGACGGTGTCAGACAGCGTGGCCGCGGTGATCTTCGCCCGGCTGGCGTTGGTGAGGTCGACGGTGTCGTAGGGGATGCCCTCGCGGTCGAGCTGGGCCACGACCGAGTCGACCGTGCCGGTGCCGTCGGTGACGACCAGTACCCGCAGGTCGACGCGCATCGAGGCGGTGTAGGCCGAGGCGGGTGCGGCGGCCACGAGAGGGGCGGCGCAGGCGAGCGCGAGGACCGCGGTCAGCGCCAGGCGTCTTTTCAAGGGTTCTCCTTCGGGTGGGGGACTGATCGGCACCTGCGGCGAGGTGCCGATGATCGGCACAACTTCCCGGAAGTAGTGGCCTCGGGGTGGCCCTGAGGCCACTACTTCCCGGAAGTTGTGTCGATCTTGCGGGCGGTTATGCACGTGCCCGCAGGAGGCCGGCAGCGGAGGTGACGATGTCGTCGAGGTCGCGCCGGGCGCGCCAGTCGAGCAGGTCCCGGATCCGGTCAGCGGAGGCGACCACCTCGGCCGCGTCGCCCGGCCGGCGTGGCTCGACGAGAAATGGCAACTGGCGGCCGAGCGCGCGACCCACGGCGTCGACCATTTCGCGTACCGAGACGCCGACGCCGCGGCCGACGTTGAGCACCTCGGCGGTCAGGTCGCCGGTGGTCAACGCGGCCGCGGCACGCACATGGGCGTCGGCGATGTCGGCGACGTGTACGTAGTCGCGGATCGCGGTGCCGTCCGGGGTGGCATAGTCCCCGCCGTACACCCGGGCGGGCGTCCCCTCGGTGGCCGCCCGCAGCAGCCGGGGTACCAGGTTGGCCTGGCCGCTGTCCCGCAACCGGGGCTCGGCCGCGCCCGCCACGTTGAAGTACCGCAGCGCCGCCCAACCGAACCCGGCGGTGGCCGCCACGTCGCGCAGCATCCACTCGCCGACCAGCTTGGACCGGCCGTACGCGTTTTCCGGGCAGGCCGGGTCGACCTCGGTCACCGGGCAGGTCACCGGCGTGCCATACACCGCGGCGCTGGACGAGAACAGGACGTTGCGCACGCCGTACGCGATCACGCCCTGCAACAGGACGCGCAGGCCGTCGAGGTTGTCCCGGTAGTACCGCAGCGGGTTCGCCACCGACTCGGCGACGTCCTTGTGCGCGGCCAGGTGGATCAGTCCGATCGGCCGGTACCGGCTGAGCACCCGGCGTACCGCCACCGGATCGCGGACGTCGCCCCGGGCGAGCGGCACGTCCCCGGGCAGCCGGCCCGGGTCGCCGGTCGACAGGTCGTCGAGCACCACCGCGTTGAGCCCCGCCGCGCGCAGGGCATGCACGACATGCGCCCCGATATATCCGGCTCCGCCGGTCACGAGCCATTCCACGATGGGTGAAACGACGGACACGCTAAGGGGTACGGGCTGTGTCGCGTCGCTGACAGCGATCCTGCCCGATCAGCCGAGTATGTCAAGACACGCGTGGTCGTTACGGTCCGCGCAAAGTGTCAGACTTTGCCCCACGACGGCGGGCACGAAGATCGGCACAACTTCCGACAAGTTGTCGCCTCAGGGGCGGCCTGAGGCAACAACTTCCGGGAAGTTGTGCCGATCATGGATGCAGCAACGTCGCCGCTTCGACGGCCCAGTAGGTCAAGATGATCTGCGCGCCGGCGCGGCGGATCGACGTGAGCGTCTCGACGATCGCCCGCTCCCGATCGATCCAGCCGTTCGCCGCGGCGGCTTCGACCATCGCGTACTCGCCGGACACCTGGTACGCGGCGACCGGCACGTCCACGCTCTCCGCCACCGCCCGCACCACGTCCAGGTACGGCAGCGCCGGCTTGACCATCACCACGTCGGCACCCTCGGCCACGTCCAGGGCCACCTCGCGCAGCGCCTCCCGCACGTTCGGCGGGTCCTGCTGGTAGGTCTTCCGGTCGCCCTGCAACGCCGACTCGACCGCCTCGCGGAACGGCCCGTAGAACGCCGACGCGTACTTCACGGCGTACGCCAGGATCGTGGTGTCCGTGAAGCCGGCCCGGTCAAGGGCTGCCCGCACGGCGCCGACCTGACCGTCCATCATCCCGGACAGGCCGAGCATGTGCGCCCCGGCGCCGGCCTGGGCGAGCGCCATGTCGCAGTACCGGACCAGGGTCGCGTCGTTGTCTACCGCGCCGTTCGGGTCGAGCACGCCGCAGTGTCCGTGCGAGGTGAACTCGTCCAGGCACAGGTCGCCCATGACCACGGTCGCGTCGCCGACTTCGCTGACCACGTCCCGGATGGCGACGTTGAGAATGCCGTTCGGGTCGGTGCCGGCGGAGCCCTCCGGGTCACGCTCGGCTGGCACCCCGAAGAGCATCAGCCCACCGATCCCGGCCTGTACCGCGTCGACCGCCGCCTTGCGCAGCGAGTCGCGGGAGTGCTGCACCACACCGGGCAGCGAGCTGACCGCCCGCGGCTCGGTCAACCCCTCCCGGACGAACAGCGGCAGAACCAGCTCGCCGGCCGCCGGCCGCGTCTCAGCGACCAACCGCCGCAGGGCCGGCGACTGCCGCAGCCGCCGAGGCCGCACCTGGGGAAACATCGCTCACTCTCTCCCGTCGATCTAGGACGAATGGTGCCTGGTTTGCCGGATTCGGCCCACCATTCTTCCTAGATCGACGCAGATGGACCGGTCGGGGGCTACCGGTACCGTAGCGCGGTCGGGCCTTGGACCTTGGATCCGCGGCGCTGCTTGGCGGGCATCGCGGCGAGCTTCTCGCGCAGCTCTACCGCGTATGCGGCCAGCGCCTCGACCAGATCGGGCACGCTCGCGTGCTGGGGCTGCACGTCTACGCGTAGGCCGAACTCGGTCGCGGTCTCGGCCGTCTTCGGGCCGATCACCGCGACGACGGTACGCGCGTGCGGCTTGCCGGCGATCCCGACCAGGTTGCGCACGGTCGACGACGACGTGAACAGCACCGCGTCGAAGCCACCCGACTTGATCGCGTCGCGGATCTCGGCCGGCGGCGGCGCGGCCCGCACCGTCCGGTACGCGGTGACGTCGTCGACCTCCCAACCCAGCTCGGTCAGGCCGGCGGCCAGGGTCTCGGTGGCGATGTCGGCCCGGGGCAACAGGATCCGGCCGACCGGGTCGAGCACCTCGTCGTGCGGCGAGAACTCCGCGAGCAGCCCCTCCGAGGACTGCTCATCGGCCGGGATCAACTCCGGCTGTACACCGAACGAGCGCACCGCGTCGGCGGTGGCCTCACCGATACAGGCGATCTTCACGCCGCCGAAGTGTCGCGCGTCCAGGCCGTGCTCGGCGAACTTCTCCCAGACCGCGCGGACGGCGTTGGTCGAGGTGAAGACCACCCAGGCGTACCGCCCGTCGACCAGCCCCTTGATCGCCCGCTCCATCTGGGCCGGGGTACGCGGCGGCTCGACCGCGATCGTCGGCACCTCACACGGGATGGCACCGTAGGCGCGCAGCCGGTCGCTCATCGCCCCGGCCTGCTCCTTGGTCCGCGGTACGAGCACCTTCCACCCGTACAGTGGACGGTTTTCCCACCAGCCGAGCTTGTCGCGATGGGCGACCGACGCACCCAGGCTGACCACGACGCGGCCGGCGAAGCCGATCACCGCGGTGACCATGCTGTCCACACTGGACGACGTGGTGTACTGCGTGTCGCCGGTGCCCTCGCCGGTCACCGCGACCGGCGTGCCGGGGTCGACCCCGGCGGCGAGCAGGCCGTCGCGCATCGTGGCGAGGTCGCCCGCGTCGATCGCGAGCGCCGACGACGAGCCGCGGGCCAGGGCCGCGGCGATCGGCTCGAAGTCGAGCGCGTGCACGTCGTCGACGTCGGCCACGGTGCGGACGCCGGACAGCGGCACCCCGGCGTAGGTGGCGACCCCGGCCGCCGTCCCGATGCCGGGCACGACCTCGAACGGCACGTTGGTACGGGCGACCGCCTGCACCTCTTTGACCACGGAGTCATGGCCGAGCGGGTCGCCACCGACCAGGTGTACCGCGGTGAGACCGGAGCGGGCCGCCGACAGCAGCACCTTCGCCACGTCGCCGGGCGCCCCCTCGGCCGGCGAGAACTCGGCCTCCGGCCCGGCGTCCGCCCTGAGCGCGTCGAGCATCGGTGCCGAGACGTAACGGTCGTAGACGATATGGTCGGCCGCCGACAGCGCGTCGTAGGCACGACGGGTGAGCAGGCCAGGGTCGCCGGGGCCGGCCCCCACGAACACCACGCGACCTGCGTTCTTACGGGTACGGGTCATGCTGTACTCCCCAGTACAGAGTCAGCGCCGCAGGCGAGGAGATCGGCGGCGAGCCGCCGGCCGATCTGATCCGCCTCGGCGAGCGTTCCGGTGCCGGACAGCCGGACGCCGAACCGGCCGTCCGGGCTGAACACGGCACCGCGCAAGTAGATCTCGTCACCGTCGTCGCCAGCGGCGACGTCGGCGAGAGCGGCGACCGGTGCGGAGCAGCCGGCCTCCAGTTTCGCGAGCAGAGCACGCTCGGCCGTCACCGCGGCACGGGTGCCCGGATCGTCGAGCGCGGCGAGCAACTCCCGCAGCTCGCCGACATCGTCCCGGCACTCCACGGCCAGCGCCCCCTGAGCCGGGGCGGGCAGCATGAGCAGCGGGTCGAGGATTTCGGTCGCCTCGGCGCCACGGCCGAGGCGGGTGAGGCCGGCGCGGGCCAGGACGACGGCGTCCAGCTCGCCGTCGGCGACCTTGCGTAGCCGGGTGTCGACGTTGCCCCGGATCGGTACGCAGGTCAGGCCGCGCCCGAGCGCGTTGATCTGGGCGATCCGGCGGATCGCGCCGGTGCCGAGCCGGGCGCCTTCGGGCAGCTCGGTCAGGGTCAGCCCGTCCCGGGCGACCAGCACGTCGCGGGGATCGGCCCGCGGTGGCACGGCCGCGATGCACAGCCCCTCACCGGGCGCGGTCGGCAGATCCTTGTACGAGTGCACAGCGAAGTCGATCTCTTTGGCGAGCAGTGCCTCGCGCAGCGCGGAGACGAACACGCCCACGCCGAGGCTCGCGACCGGGGCGGACGACCGGTCGCCGGCCGTGCTGATCTCGACCAGCTCGACCTCCCGGCCGGTCACCTTGCGCAGCGCGTCGGCGACAGCGCCGGACTGGGCCAGCGCGAGCGCGCTGCCCCGGGTACCCAGTCGGAACGTCATGTGGTGGCCTCCGGCCTCGTGACCGCGACCTCCGTGGCGGCGACGGCGTCGATGTCCTGGAGGTCCTGCGGTACCTCCAGGTCGAAGAGTGCCCGCAGCGCCTCCGCGTATGCCTCCCCGCCCGGCTCGGCAGCCAACTGCCGGACCCGTACCGAGGGCACGTGCAGCAACCGCTGGACCACCCGGTGTACCGCGTGCGCGACGTCCGCCCGCTGGTCGTCGGTGAGGTCGGGGCGGCGCTGGCGCAGCCGGCCCAGCTCGGCGACGACGACCTCGTCGGCGCGGGCCCGCAGCGCGGCGACGGTCGGCGCCACGTCGGAGCTGCGCAGCCAGGACCGGAACGCCTCGACCTCGGCGTCCACGATCGCCTCGGTGGCCGCTATCTCCGCGTGGCCGGCGGGCTGTTGCTCGGCGGCGCTGAGCCGCTCCAGGTCGATCAGGTGGACGCCGGGCACTTCGGCGACGCCGGGGGCCACGTCACGCGGCACGGCCAGGTCGAGGACGAGCAGCGGGTCTTTGGCCCTGGCTACCAGCTCCGGCGTGAGCACCGCGTCCGGCGAGGCGGTCGCGCAGACCACCATGTCCACCTGGGACAGCGCGGACCCGAGCCGGTCGATCGGGACGACCTCGGCGGCGTACGTGCCGGCCAGCCGCCGGGCCCGCTCCTCGCTCCGGTTGGCGATGTACAGTCGGCCGGCCCCCGCCCTCCGCAGCGTCGCCAGGGCCAGCGCGCCCATCGCGCCCGCCCCGACAACCAGGGCGTCGCCATCGAACGCCTGCGTCTCCCGGCCGTACCGCTGGGCCAGGCCGAGCCGCAGGGCGGCGCTGACCACGCTCTGCCCGGCCCGGTCGATGCCGGTCTCGGTGTGCGCCCGCTTGCCGACCCGCAGCGCCTGCTGGAGCAGCTCGTGCAGCAGCCGGCCAGCGGTGCCGTACACGGTCGCGGTCGAGTACGCCTCGCGCAGCTGGCCGAGGATCTGCGCCTCGCCGACGACCATCGAGTCCAGCCCGGCGGCCACCCGGAAGGCGTGCCGCACGGCGTCGGTGTCGTAGCTGACGTACAGGTGCTGGGCCAGCTCGTTCACCGAGCAGCCGGCGCGCTCGGCGAGTACCGCGCCGATGTCGGCGAGGCCGCCGTGGAAGGCCGACACCGAGGCGTACACCTCGACCCGGTTGCACGTGGACAGCACGAGCGCCTCGCCCACGTACTCCTGGGCGAGCAGCCTGGTCAGGAGCGCGGCGGTCTGACCCGGTGTTACGGTCAGGCGCTCCAGCAGGGCGACCCCGGCGGTGCGGTGCGAGACACCGACGACGAGCAGGTTCACGTGGCGAGCGCCTCCCCGTTGAGGCTCGTGGGCAGCTTCACCCGGCCGTTGCCACCGGGCGGGGGCAGCGTGGTCAACGCGGACTTGCGGTGCTCGTGGAACGACAGAATCTGGAGCTCGACGGCGAGGTCGACCTTTCGCACATCGACCCCCTCGGGCACGGTCAGTACGCAGGGCGCGAAGTTGAGGATGCTGGTGACGCCGGCGGCGACCAGCCGGTCGGCGACCCCCTGGGCGGCGTGCGCCGGCGTGGCGATCACCGCGATCGAGATCGCCTCCGCGGCCACCACGTCGGGCATGTCCGCGATGTCGCGGACGACCATCCCGTTGATCCGCTCGCCGATCCGGGCCGCGTCGGCGTCGAAGAGCGCGACGAACCGGAAGCCGCGGTTGCCGAAGCCGGCGTACCCGGCGAGGGCGTGACCGAGGTTACCGACGCCGACCAGGGCGACGCCGCGGCGCTGGGTCAGGCCGAGGACGTGCTCGATCTGGGCGATCAGGAGTGCCACGTCGTACCCGACGCCGCGGGTGCCGTACGAGCCGAGGTGGGACAGGTCCTTGCGCAGCTTGGCGGAGTTGACCCCGGCGGCGGTCGCCAGCCCTTCACTCGACACCGTTTCGTACCCGGTCTCGGCGAGGTGGTGCAGGGCACGCAGGTACTCCGGCAGCCGGGCCACGGTGGCTTCGGGAAGGTCCGGGAACACGGCCCCGTCGGGTACACCGGCGGCTTGCCCGTTGCGCTGCTGGCTCATCAGACTCCGTGACGACGGACGGCTGGGATCGCGCCCAACCCAACCCGGTGGGGCTGTGCTATCCAGGCTCGACGTCGTAACAGAGTAGGCGTTTGTGAACTCGTGCACAAACTCGCGATCTTGAAGAAGCCCATGGTCAGCGCCCACCCGCCGAGCGTCACAGCCCGAGAGATGCCCCCGCGGCACGTCGTGCCATTCATTCTCGAGCAGACCGCGCAGCGGGTGGGCGCTCGGCACGATTATTACGCAAGTCCGACTTGTCCGTACGGACTGTGGCGAAATTCGTGGTCCAATCTGCTGCCGGACGGGCGTCACGTGTAGGCACACTACCCGTTCGAGCGCGGATCGGCGCCATCAGAAAGTTGACCGGCACAACTTCCCGGAACTTGTTGCCTCACGACCCCGCCGAGACCACAACTTGTCGGAAGTTGTACCGATCATGGCGGGCTCCCGAGCCGGGTCGGGTAGGGATAGCCTCACCGTCAAGAGGGCGGTCGGCGGGATGGGGGTGAGCGCGCCCGATGCCTAGCGTCTCCGGTATGACGACCACCACCGGATCCATGCGGATCAGCGCCGAACCACCCATCCTCCGCGTGGCCCGGCAGACCGGAGTCGACTCGGTCTACCTGCTCACCGGCTTCCCCCTGGCCGTGATCAGCTTCGTGGTGCTGGTCACCGGGCTCTCCACCGGCCTCGGCATGATCGCCCTCGTGGTCGGCGTCCCGATCATCACCGCCACCCTGCTCATCGCGCGTGGCTTCGCCGAGGTGGAGCGCTGGCGGATCGCCAAGGTGCTGGACATGCCGCACACCCGGGGCGCCTACCGCCCGCAGGACGGCAGCTTCTGGCGGAAGGTGTTCACCCCGATCGCCGACGGCCAGAACTGGCTCGACCTGCTGCACGGCCTGATCGTCTTCCCGATCGCCACGGTCACCTGGTCGATCATGATCACGTGGTGGGCCGGCGCGGTCACCGGCATCTTCTACTTCGCGTACGACTGGGCGCTGCCGCACTCTCCCGACAACTACGAGCTGCCGGACTCCTCGGCATGGGGAACACCGCGTTCTCCCGGATCACGCTGTACACCGCCGTCGGCGTGTTCTTCCTCTGTCACCCTCCCGATCGTCAGCCGGCTCTGCTCGCTGCTCCAGGCCACCGTCGGCAAGGCGCTGCTGACCGGCGTGATCGAGCTGCGCACCCGGATCACCGGGCTGGAGCAGGACAAGTCGTCGCCCAGTCGCAGACGCCGCCGCCGTGTCCGCCGAGGCCACCGCGCTGCGCCGGCTCGAACGCGACATCCACGACGGGCCGCAGCAGCGCCTGGTCCGCCTCGCGATGGACCTCGGCCGCGCGCAGCACCAGCTCGACACCGACCCGGAGGCCGCCCGCGCGACGGTCGACGAGGCGCTCACCCAGACCCGCGAGACGCTCGACGAGCTGCGCGCGCTGTCCCGTGGCATCGCCCCGCCGATCCTGGTCGACCGCGGGCTGCCCAGCGCGGTCGCCGCACTCGCCGGCCCGGTCCACCGTCCCCGTCGACCTGGAAGCCCCGGAGCTGACGGCCGGCTCGACCCGGCCGCCGAGATCAACTGCCTATTTCGTGGTGGCCGAGGCGCTGACCAACGTCGCGAAGCACAGCATGGCCATGGACTGCCACATCGTCATGCGCGCGACAACGGCCACCTGGAGGTCAGCGTCGCCGACGACGGCGTGGGCGGCGCCACCTCGCCAAGGGGCACGGCCTCGCGGGGCTGGCCGACCGGGTACACGCGGCCGGCGGCGCGCTGACCGTCATCAGCCCGCCCGGCGGCCCGACCACGATCATGGCGAAGCTGCCGTGCAGGTAGGCCGATGCGGGTAGTTATCGCCGACGACGCCGTCCTCCTCCGCGAAGGGCTGGTCCGGCTGCTCGACCGAGAACGGGCACCGGGTGGTCGCCGCGGTCGGGGACGGCGCCGCGCTGGTGAGGCCGTGACCGAGCACCGCCCGGACGTGTCGATCGTCGACGTCCGGATGCCGCCGACGCACACCGACGAGGGGCTGCGCGCGGCGGTCGAGGCGCGGCGCCCGGTGCCCCGGCACCCCGGTGCTGGTGCTCTCCCAGTACGTCGAGGTGTCGTACGCCGACGACCTGCTCGCCGACCGGCGCGGCGGGGTCGGCTACCTGCTCAAGGACCGGGTGGCCGAGGTCGGCGAGTTCCTCGACGCGCTGGACCGGGTGGCCGCGCGGCGGCGACCGTGCTCGATCCGGAGGTCGTCGCGCAGCTCCTGGTCCGGCGCCGGCGCGACGACCCGCTGCGTACCCTCACCCCGCGCGAACGGGAGGTGCTCGGGCTGATGGCCGAGGGCCGGTCGAACACGGCGATCGCCCGGCACCTGGTGGTCAGCGACGGCGCCGTGGAGAAGCACGTGCGCAACATGTTCACCAAGCTCGACCTGATCCCCGGACGACGAGCAGCACCGCCGGGTACTAGCGGTGCTGGCCTACCTGCGCAGTTAGCTCAAGCGCCAGCTCGACCGCCTCGACCAGGGTCACGCCACCGGCCAGCCGGTCCCGGCGAGCCGGTCGGGGTGGGTGAAGCCCCCGGCGTACAGCACGCACGCGGCGCCGACCGACGTCCGCGGCGTCGCGCGTCGTCGACCGAGTCCCCGATCAGCACCGCGTCGGAGGCCGTCCACGCCGAGCGCGGCAAGGTGCTCGACCAGGTGCTCGACCTTGTGCCCGCCGCCGACCACGCCGGGGCGCAGCCCGTCGACCCGCGCGAACAGTCCGTACAGGCCGCGCCGGGTCACCGTCGGGCACCAGCTCCTCGTGGAACCACATGGACAGCAGCGACTGGGTGCCCGGCCAGGCCCGCATGGCGGCCTCGGCGTCGGCGGCCAGCGCGGTGTCCAGTCAGCCCGGCCCGGTACGCCGTCGTGGAAGATCCGGTCCAGCCTGACGAACTCGTGCTGGTCGACCGAGCGCCCGAGCACATCGGCGTAGTAGTCGGCGATCGGACGGAAGAACCGCGCCGGTGCTCGTCGGCCGTGACGGCGGGGCCACCGACGCTAGCGAAGCGCGGCGTTGGTCGCCGCGACCACCAGGTCGAGGTCGTCGAGAAGGGTGCCGTTCCAGTCCCAGACCAGGTGAGCCACGGGGACCACCCTAACGGCCGAGGTCGCGCACCAGCCGGTCCTCCTCGACCCGCCAGTAGCCGTGCTCCCTGCCGTCGAGCAGCACCACCGGCATCCGGTCGCCGTACTCGCGCTCCAGCTCGAGGTCGCCGCTGATGTCCACCTCGTCCAGGTCTCCCCGGTGATCGCGGCCACCCGGTCATCGCCTCCTTGGCCACGTCGCAGAGGTGGCAGCCGGGCCGGGTGAACAGGACCAGCCGGTCACCGGCACCCAATTCCGCCTTGTCCGGCACCTTGCCGATCGCCGACTTGGGCAGCTCGGCACGAACTCCACCGCGGTCGGGCACTTGAACCGGGCCAGGTTGGCTTCGCAGTGCGCGATGCAGCTCCTCGGCGGTGACCGTCGCGTCGGGGCGCGCGCACCACGTACGCCCTCACGGTCTGCCGGGTGTACGGGTGCGGCATGCCGACCGCGGCGGCCTCGACCACGGCCGGGTGACTGGCCAGCACCAGCTCCACCTCGTGCGGGTACACGTTGAAGCCGCTCACGATGATCAGCTCGCCGAGCCGGTCGACCAGGAACAGGTCCCCGTCGGCGTCGGAGTACGCGATGTCGCCGGTCGACCACCAGCCGTCCGCGTCGGGGCCGTCCCGCCCGTCCGGCCAGTACCCGGAGAAGAGGTTCGGCCCGCGCACGACGATCACACCCGGGTCGGTGCCGGGGCTGTCGGGCGAGTCGTAGTCGATGTCAATGTCATCGACGCCCTCCTCGTCGATCTCGCCGACGACATTGCCCGTCCGCGTCGACCAGCCTCACCTCGACGCCCGGCAGCGGGCGGCCGATCGAGCCGACCTTCGGCGCTTTCTCCCCCAGCGTGCAGGTGAGCACCGGCGCGGTCTCGGTCAGCCCGTACCCGTCGTACACGGGACGCCCGACCGCCTCGGCGAACCGACGCGCGGTGGCCACGTCCAGCGGCGCGGCGCCGGACACGGCGACCCGTACCGTCTTGAACGCGTCGGCGAGCTGGTCACCCATCAGTGACCAGGCGACGTACATCGGCGGCACCCCGACCACCACGGTCACCTTGTGCCGGCGGACCCGGGCCAGGGTGTCGGAGGGATCGAAGCGCTCGACCAGTACCCCGGACGCGCCGTGGTAGGCGATGGCGCCGAGGCCGGTGTTCAACCCGTACGAGTGGAACAGCGGCAGCGTGAGCAGCACGACGTCGTCGGGGGCCAGCGGCGGTGGCTCGATGTCGGCGAGCTGTGCGTGGTTGGCGATCAGCGCCCGGTGCGAGAGCATCGCGCCCTTGGGCATGCCGGACGTGCCCGAGGTGTAGAGGAGGACGGCGAGGTCTTCGCCGCCGGTGGTCGCCTCGACTCCGCCGTCAGGGCCGGCCAGCAGCTCCGCCAGCGTTCCCCCCAACGTGTACGTGTGCCGCAGCGCCGGCACGTCGAGCCCGGCCACCGCGTCCGCCACGCCCGAGGTACCGACGAGCACCGACGCGCCGGTGTCGGTCAGCACGTACCGGAATTCGCGCGCGGTGTAGCCGGGGTTGACCGGCACCGCGACCAGTCCCGCCCGCAGTGTCCCGAAGTAGACCGCGGCGAACTCGGGCACGTTGGGCAGCGCGATGGCGACCCGGGCCGGCACCCCGTCGGTGGGGTCCAACCCGAGCGCGCCGAGCGCGGTCGCCACCGCGTCCACCTGAGCGTCCAGCTGCGCCCAGGTCAGCACCTTGTCATGCCAGCACAGCGCCGGCTGTCCACCCCGGTCCCCGGTAGCGGCCCGCCGAACAAGATCGGCAACGTTTCGCACGTCCTGCACGGTCGATGACCCTATCGCGGGGTCAGCCGTTCGGGTTCCTTCGCGGCGACACGCCGAGTGTCGGGTTACGTAATCAGCTCCATTTCGATTGAGTGACTACGGCGTGGCGCACGGTGGTCAATAAGTGTGTCGTGTCCGGACAGTTCCGGCGTGTTCCGCGGCTAGCCGCGCGCCAACACTGCGGGACGCACATGGTGTGCGACGGAGGGTGGCGTGCTTGAGGAAATACTGAGCCTCCTTGTAACGGATCGCCCCCACGTGGGTTACGTGCGCCCTTATAGTCAGCGAAGTCAGCTCGCCCCTTTTTAGTGGGTTGATTACCCCTCACCCCGAGGAGGCCGTAGTGCCCTACTTTGCACGACATCACGACCTCTCCGGCGTGGGCCTGGGCGCCGCCCGCGCCTTATGCGTCGCGCCCACGCCCCGATCGCCCGGACAACCGGGGTTCAACCAGGCTGGGGGTATGCGGTGACCGGGTTCGGGTACGACTTATCGGTCGACCGGGACGTGCTGGCGGCACGGCTCGCGCTCACCGAGGGCCTACAGCTGATCCGGGAGATGATGGCGACCGCCATCCGTGGCGACGGCGGCCTCCCGCGCACCCGGCAGCGCCCGCACCCCAATGAGGCACCGACAGCCCGGCAGGCGCCCGGCGCCGTGCTCCCGGGAACCAACACCCGACCGCCCGGCGGTCGGGTGGCACCACCCGGTCGGGTGTCACCTGAAAGCGCTCCCACCGAGGACACCGTGCCGATCCGGGTCGCCGATCCGGAGACGGGGACGGGCGGCTCCGGTACCGGCTCCGGTGGCTCCGGTTCCGGCGGTGCCCCGACCGGCTACCCGGACCGCCCCGACCCCAGCGACGCGGCCGCGGCCGTCTGGTCGCTGGTCGAGCGGGCCCAGGCCGGCGAGGCCGAGGCGTTCGGGCTGATCTACGACCGGTACTTCGACACCGTCTTCCGGTTCGTCTACTTCCGGGTCGGCAACCGCCAGCTCGCCGAGGACCTGACCGCCGACACGTTCCTGCGGGCGCTCAAGCGCATCGGCAGCTTCACCTGGCAGGGCCGCGACCTGGGTGCGTGGCTGGTCACGATCGCGCGCAACCTGGTCGCGGACCATTTCAAATCCGGCCGGTACCGGCTGGAGGTCACCACCGGCGACGTGCTCGACGCCGAACGCGAGGACCGGGGTCCCGAGGGCAGCCCGGAGAGCGCCGTCGTCGACCACATCACGAACGTCGAGTTGCTCAAGGCCGTCAAGCAGCTCAACCCGGAGCAGCAGGAGTGCATCGTGCTGCGTTTCCTCCAGGGTTTCTCGGTTGCCGAAACCGCACAGGCGATGGGCAAGAACGAGGGCGCGATCAAGGCGCTCCAGTACCGTGCGGTCCGCGCTCTCGCCCGGTTGCTGCCGGACGGGTTCCAACCGTGATCGTGCGCGATGTCACGCACGATGGACCCGTAACCGGATCAGCCGCCGCCCCGTTGGAAGGGGTACGACCAGCGGCCGGGCGCCCGCGGGTCCCGGTGGCGACCCACGCCGCCACGCCGCGCCACCAAGCCGCGACGAGCGAAGGGGGGTGCTCGCGGTGAATACATCGGTATTCCACCGTCGGCGCACCGAGCGCTTCGCGCAGCTCCTCGATGAGGCCGGCGGCGCCCGTCGCCACCACGTACGTTCCAAGACTGACCAGGATCTGTCCGACCTCGCCGAGGTCGGCCACCGGGTGGCGCGGATCGACATCGGTGTGCGGGCCGACCCCGAGTTCCGAGACGGGCTGCGCGCCATGCTGATGGCGACCATCGAACGCGAGGGCATCGGAGCCACCGCACTCAGCACCGAAGAAACCGGACCGGTCGGCGCCGCCCGGCTGTCCGGTTCGCGTACCTCCTGGGTGCCGATCCGCAGCCGCCGCGCCCGCGGCGCCGTGGTGATCGGGCTGGCGGTCGGCACGCTGGCCGTGTCCGGCATGTCCGCCGCCAGCGGCGACGCTGTGCCCGGCGACGCGCTGTACGGGATGAAGAGGTCCGCCGAGCGGGCCCAGCTCGCCCTGGCCGGCTCGCAGGTCAGCCGGGGCCAGCTCTACCTGGAGTTCGCGAAGACCCGGATGAACGAGGCCGCCGCGCTGCACGGCGACGCACCCGAGCTGGCCGGCGTCCTCGACGACATGGACAACGAGACCCGCCAGGGCGTGAAACTGCTCACCACGGCCGCCGTCGACCGGCGGGACCCGGCCGCGCTCGACGTCATCAACGCGTTCACCGGCGACCAGCGCCACACCATGCTCGGCATGCTCGGCGCGCTCACCGGCAACGCCCGCGGCCGCACGCTCACCTCGCTCGGCCTGCTCGACGACATCCAGCGGCGGGTCGATGGGCTGCGCGGCGGCCTGCGCTGCGGCGATGTCGCGAGCGCCGCCAGCGACGAGCTGGGGCCGCTGCCGCAGCAGTGCGCGGCGCAGGGTCCGGCGAAGTCGACCACGCGGGGCGGCGGTGAGAGCGGCACCGCCCGCACCGGCTCGACGGCCGGGGGCGGCGACTCCGAGGCGGACGCGACCGCTCCGGCGACCGCCGACCGACCCACCGGTCCGGCGCCGTCCAGCCAGAGTTCGCAGCCGGCGCCGCAGCCCAACTCCTCGACCTCGCCGAGCACGCCGGAGGACAGCCGGCACGGCGGCGAGAACATCATCGACAAGATCGGCCACCTGCTCGGCGGATCCCTCAACTGAAGCCAGGCACCACCCACCGAACGGGCGTCCCGGCATCTGCCGGACGCCCGTTCGGGTATGTCCATCTGGTATCAGCCCATCCTCAACCCGTGCGCTGGGGACGGCCGGATACCCTCACAGAGGCCGGTGCGGCCGGTTCGTGGCCGGGCCGCCGGCCCGGGGTCGGGCTCGCGCCGGCCATGGCCGGGCTCGCCGGCCGCAACGACGCCGGAGAGGGGGCGAACACATGGGGAGCCGGATCCAGACCCGTCGCGGCAGAGCACGCGGTGGCGCGCCGTCCACCAAGCTGGTCGACCCGGCCGCCGGTTGGGCCGCCGCCGAGGTCGAGGCGGCGCTCACCGTCCCGGCTGATCCGACCGCCGCGGCGTTCTTCGACGTCGACAACACGATGATGCAGGGCGCCTCGATCTACTACCTGGCCCGTGGCCTGGCCGCCCGCAAGTACTTCACCACCGGCGATCTGGTCCGCTTCGGCGTCCAGCAGCTCAAGTTCCGGCTGCTGGCCAGCGAGGACGCCGGCGACGTGTCGTCGGCCCGGGACGCCGCGCTCGCGTTCGTGGCCGACTGGCGCGTCGACGACCTGGAGCGGCTCAGCGAGGAGATCTTCGACGAGCTGATGGCCGAGCGGATCTGGTCCGGCACGCGCGCCCTCGCCCAGCTGCACATGGACGCCGGCCAGCGGGTCTGGCTGGTCACCGCGGCGCCGGTCGAGCTGGGCCGGGTGATCGCCCGCCGGCTGGGCCTGACCGGCGCGATCGGCACCGTCGCCGAGGTCCGCGACGGCCACTACACCGGCCGGCTGGTCGGTGACCTCATGCACGGCCCGGCGAAGGCTGAGGCGATCACGGCGCTGGCCCGGGTCGAGGGCCTCGACCTGAGCCGCTGCTCGGCATACAGCGACTCGGTCAACGACATCCCGATGCTGTCGACCGTCGGCCACGCGGTGGCGGTCAACCCCGACTCGGCCCTCCGCAGCGAGGCCCGCCGCCGGGACTGGGAGATCCGCGACTTCCGCACCGGGCGCAAGGCGGCGAAGATCGCGGTACCGGCGGCGATGGGCACCGCTGCCGCGGCGGGTGCGCTGGTCGCCGGGGTGGCGCTGGCCCGGCGCCGGCGGGGTGTCCACGAGCGCCGTGCCCTCGGGTGGCTGTCCCGATGACTTTCGACCGGGTTCTCCCGCGCCGACCGGAGGTCCAGGCGCCTTGACGCGACGGCAGCGTCGGCTTCCGGCGCTGATCAGCCTGGCGGTGGCCCTGCTCGCCGCCGGTGCCTTCCTTGCCGGGTCGCCCCCACGCCGGGTGACGTCGACACCGGCAGCCGCCGCTCCACCGCTACCGACCCTGGCCGAGGCGTGGCCGTCGGCCCACCCCCCGCAGGCGCCCGGCGTGCTGCCGGACGGCGCGGCGTTCACCCCGTTGCTGTACCTCGACCCGGACACGTCGATCGGCTCCGCACCCACCCCGGACCGGGCCGCCGTACGCTTGATGCTGCGCGGCGCCACCGGCCAGCCACGCGAGCTGCACCGGGTGGCCGCCGACCAGAACCCGCAGTTCGCCGGGTTCACCACGGCCGGCGACGACACGGTGGTCTGGGCCGAGTCGACCGCCGACACCGCGGGGCACGCCGAGACCCGGATCTGGAAGGTCAACTGGCGGACACCCGGCAAGCCGACCGCGCTGACCGCTGACACCGGCGACGCGATCTTCTTCAACTCGCAGTACGACCTGGTGACCGCCGGCGGTCGGGTGTACTGGGCCGCGGCGGCCCGCAAGGAGCAGGTCACCACGGAGGTCCGCTCGGTCGCGCTGACCGGCGGCAAGGTCACGGTGCGCGAGGTGCCCGGCGCGTACGCGCTGTCCGGCTGGCCCTGGCTGGTCAGCGCGGGAAGCGGCCAGGCCGGCCCGGTCGAGCTGGTCAACCTCACCGACGGCCGGAAGATACATGTACCGGCGGCCCAGACCGAGCTGGTCACGTGCAGCCCGGCCTGGTGCCGGGTACTCGTGCTCAGCGGCAGTGGCGGCCCGGCCCGGCTCGACCTGATGCGCTCGGACGGCTCCGAACGGCGGCGGATGGCGGGCGGCCAGGCCAGCTCGTCGACGGCCGACGTGGCGCTGCTGGACCGGTTCGAGGTGCTGTCGCAGAGCGGGGCGACCGGGTCGGTGACCAGCAGCCAGGAGGTCCTGCTGTACGACGCCGCCCGCAAGAAGACCGTGCTGGTGGCCAAGGGGGTCGGCATGGTGTTCGCCCGGGGTGGGATCGTCAGCTGGTCAACCGGCGACAACGAGTCCCTGGTCTGGCACGCGCTCGACCTGCGCACCCTGGCCTGATCGCGCCTGATCGCTGAGCCTTGATCGGCACAACTTCCCCGAAATAGTGGCCATCGCGGGCCCCTGAGGGCACGACTTCCCGGAAGTTGTGCCGGTCAATCACGCGGACCAGGGGTCGGGGCGGCGTTCGAGCAGCCGGTACAGCGTCTGTTGGATCGTCTCGCGCACCTGGTCGGCCAGGTTGAATGTGGCCATCGGGTCGTCGGCCTCGTCAGCCCGGCCCTCGGTCTTGATCGGCTCGCCGAACTCGATCAGCCACTTGCTCGGCAGCGGCACCATGCCCAGCGGCCCGAGCCACGGGAACGTCGGCGTCACCGGGAAGTACGGGACGCCCATCAGCCGGGCGAGCGGCCGGATGTTGCCGAGCAGCGGGTACGCCTCCTCGGCGCCGACGATCGACGCCGGGACGATCGGGGTGCCGGTCCGCAGGGCAGCCGAGACGAAGCCGCCCCGGCCGAAGCGCTGCAACTTGTACCGCTCGGCGAACGGCTTGCCGACGCCCTTGAACCCTTCCGGGAACACGCCGACCAGCTCACCGGCGCGCAGCAGGCGCTCGGCGTCCGGGTTGCAGGCGAGGGTACTGCCGGACTTGCGGGCCACCTCGGACAGGCCCGGCATGCGGAACACGAAGTCGGCGCCCAGCAGGCGGAGGAACCGCTTCGCCGGGTGCTCGTCGTGGACCGCGACGGCCAGCATCACCGCGTCGACCGCCACCGTGCCGGAGTGGTTGGCCACGATCAGCGCCGGCCCGTCCTCGGGCAGGTGCTTCACCCCGTACGTCTCGATCCGGAACCAGGCCCGGTAGAGCGGCCGCAGCAGCGGCAGGAACACCGACTCCGTCAGCTGCCTGTCGAAGCCGAACTCGTCGACCTCGTAGTCCCCGGTCAGCCGGTGACGCAGTAGCGACAGAGCGCCCGCTACCCGCCGGTCCCACACATCCGGCTCAGTCATGACTTCCTTCCACGGCGGCTCGCGCCTGCCGGATGCGTTCCAGGATCACCTGCTCGGCCGCGCGTACCCGGTCCGGGCCCAGCGGACCGTATCCGGCGCCCCGGATGAAGTCGTCGAACGCGGCGGCGGTCGAGCGCGGCTCGAAGCCGAACTCCTCGATCAGCCGGGTGGTGTCGACGACCCGGCCATGGACGAACAGGTCGAGCTGGTCGAGGGAGAAGTCCAGCGCGCCGGAGCTCTTCGCGAAGCCGGCCACCGCCGACAGGCCCGGCTCGACGACCGGGAACGCGATCCGGCCGGCCCGCCGGATCGCCTGGGACAGGGTGAGCACGCCGGCACCGGCCACGTTGTACGTGCCGGGGTGCCCCTCGACGATCGCCCGGTGCAGCACTTCGAGCCCGTCGTCGACGTGGATGAACTGCAGGCGCGGGTCGCGCCCGAGCACGGTCGGCACCACCGGCAGCGCGAAGTACCGGTTGAGCCGGGTGCCGGCGCGCTCGCCGATGAACGGGGCGAACCGCAGCACCGTCGCCGCGACGTCGGGGCACCGGCGGCGGAAGCCCCGCACGTACCCTTCGATGTCGAGCACATCCCGCGCGTACCCACCGCGCGGCGCTTCACGCGGCTCGGTGTCCTCGGTGAACACGGCCGGGTCGCGGAAGGACGCGCCGTACGCGGCCGTCGACGACCGGATCACCAGCTTGCTCAGCTCCGGAGCCTGCTGGCAGGCGGCCAGCAGCTGCATGGTGCCGATCACGTTCAGTTCCTTGGTGGCGCCCCGGCCGCCGGACTGGTGGTCGACCGCCGTCGTGATCGCCAGGTGCGCCACCGCCTGCACGCCCTCGTCCCCGAGCACCCGCGCGATCTCGGGGCTGCGCAGGTCAACCCGGCGCACGTCGACGTTGTCGAGATGACGCGCCACCTCGGCTGAGGGGGTGCCGATGTCGACGCCGAAGACCCGCTCGACACGGGGATCGGCGGCCAGCCGGCTGGCCACCTGAGCGCCGAGGTGGCGAGCCACTCCGGTTACCAGGATGACCGTGGGAGTACTCAAGCCATCGCCTCATGGTTCTTGACGGCACGGCGCTCGGCGACGATCGCCGGACTGGGCTGTCGGTGCTGTGGGTACTGTTTCCGCGCCACTCAGTCGGAGCGCGACAGGTCGGCACCGAGCCGCTGTGGCCAGGCGCGGGTGGACTGGAACGTGGTGCGCCCCTGCGCGAAGCCTCGCTCACGCACCGCTCAACGGTACGCGCCGACGCCCCGCGCGGAGGTTATTTGCCGAGGCGGCGACGCTGGACCCGGGTCTTGCGCAGCAGCTTGCGGTGCTTCTTCTTGGCCATGCGCTTGCGGCGCTTCTTGACCACTGAGCCCATACGACTGTCCCCTTGTCACATGCACGGCGGGTGCCAGCCGACATCAGCCGGCCGACACGCAGGAATATTGGCGCGTCCAGGGTAGCCGGTCACCGGACCAGATCGGAAAACAGGCTAGGCCGTCTCGCCGAAGGCCCCTTTCAGGTACGCGTCGACCGCATGCTCGGGTACGCGGAACGACCTCCCGACCCGTACCGCGGTGAGCTCCCCGGAGTGCACCAGCCGGTACACCGTCATCTTGGACACCCGCATGAGCGCGGCCACCTCGGCCACGGTCAGGAACTTCACTCCAGCCAGGCGGCCCTCGTTATCTGGCGATCCGACCATGATTAGCACGCTATCCGCCCCGGCCCGCCGCCCGCGTCGATCTAGGAAGAATGGTGGGACTAACCCGGCATTCCGCCCACCATTCTTCCTAGATCGACGAGGGCTACGGGCGGGCTTACTCGGAGCGCAGCGCCACCACGGGGTCGAGGCGGCCGGCGCGCTGGGCGGGGACCACCCCGAAGATGATGCCGACCCCGGCCGACACGCCGAACGCCAGGGTCAGCGACCACCAGGTGATCGCGGCCGGTACCGGTGACAGCGCGCCCACCAGCAGCGCCGCGCCGACGCCGAGCGCCATGCCGAGAAGGCCGCCCAGGCAGGTCAGCAGTACCGCCTCGAAGAGGAACTGCAACCCGATGTCGCGCGGCTTCGCGCCGACCGCCTTGCGCAGGCCGATCTCGCGGGTACGTTCCCGCACCGACACCAGCATGATGTTGGAGACCCCGACGCCGCCGACGAGCAGCGAGATCCCGGCGATCGCCGCCAGGACACCGGTCAACACCCCGAGGATCTTTCCCAGTACCCCCAGAATCTGTTCCTGGGTGACCGCGCTGAACTCGGTGTCGGGGTGCCGCCTGGACAGCTCGGCGACGATGCGTTTCCCGAGGTCGTTGATGGTGCTGGCGTCCGGTGCCTTGACCGCCACCCCGTCCACCCGGGTGGTGTTGAACAGCCGGTGCGCGGCCGTGATCGGGATATGCACCTCCTGGTCACGGTCCACGCCCAGGCTCTGGCCCAGCGGCGCGAACACGCCGATCACGCGGAACCGGACGCCGGCGATCGTCATCTGCTGGCCGATCGCGTCCCGGTCCCCGAACAGGGACTTCGCCACGCCCGCACCGAGTACCGCGACCCGCCGGTTGGTGTCGACGTCGGCGCGGGTGAGGTACGAGCCTCGGGCCAGCGACCGGATGAACACGTTCGGCGTCGTGTCGGTGACCCCGAGGACGCTGGTGAACTTCTGCGCGGTGCCGGCGCGTACCGTCTCGCCCGAGCTGACCGTGGCCGCGACCCGGTTCCGGTCGCCGACGATCCGGGTCACCGCGTCCACATCGGACAGTTGGAGCCGGGAGACGGTCGGCGCGGCACCGAAGTTCACCTCGCCGGGCACGACGATGAGCAGGTTCGAGCCGAGCCCCTCGACCTGCGACTCGACCTCCTCCTTGGCACCGGTACCGATCGCCACCAGCACGACCACGGCGGCCACGCCGATCACCACGCCGAGCATGGTCAGCCCGCTGCGCAGCCGGTTGGCGCGCAGTGCCTCCAGCGCCACCCGCCACGCCTCCACGAGCCGCATCGTTGTCAGCTCTCGTCGATCTTGGAAACCCGGCCGTCCTGCATGGTGATCTGGCGCCCCGCCAGCGCCGCCACCTCGGCGTCGTGCGTGACGATCACCAGCGCCACCCCTTCCCCGTTCAGCTCCTCCAGCAGGCCCAGCACGGCCTGCCCGCTGGCCGTGTCGAGGTTGCCGGTCGGCTCGTCGGCCAGCAGCACCGCCGGCTCGGTGACCAGCGCCCGGGCGATCGCCACCCGCTGCTGCTCGCCGCCGGACAGCTGCCCCGGCCGGTGGTCGAGACGGTGCCCGAGCCCGACCCGCTCCAGCATCCGGATCGCCCGCCTACGCCGCTCCCCGGCGCGTACCCCGGCGTACACCAGCGGCAGCGCCACGTTCCCCACCGCCGACGTACGCGTCAGCAGGTGAAACGACTGGAACACGAAGCCGATGGTCCGGTTGCGCAGTTCGGCCATCTCCGGCGGCGACAGGCCGGCCACGTCCCGGCCGCCGATCAGCAACTGCCCGCTGGTCGGCCGGTCCAGCCCGCCGAGCAGGTGCATGAGCGTCGACTTGCCGGAGCCGGAGCGGCCCACGATCGACACGTAGTCGCCGTACGCCACCTCGACGGTCACCCCGCGCAGCGCCTCGACCGAGACACCGTCGAGCCGGTAGGTACGGGTGACGTCCCGCGCCGAGAGGATCGCGGTCACGGTAGCTGCTGGCCGGTGTGCACCTGGTCGGCGCCGCGGACCACGATCCGGTCCCCGGTCGAGACACCGGCCACCACCTGCACCAGGTCCTGCCCGGACACCCCGACGGTCACCGGCGTCCGGGCCGCCTTGCCGTCGCGGACCACCCACACCGAATCCCGGCCGCCGCTTACGAAGACCGCCGCCGCCGGCACGGCCACCGCGTCGCGCGCCGCGCGTACCGCCAGATGGGCCACCGCACTCATCCCCGGCCGGGGCGTCGGTGCGTCCCGTCCGTCGGCGAGCTTGCCGGCGCCGATCGACAACCGCACCCGGTATGAGACGCCGCCCCGCGCAGAGGTACTCGGCAACACGTCGACCGAGCGGACCGTCCCGTCGTAGCGGGCACCCGGCGCCGCGTCCAGCTCGATGCTCGCGGTCACGCCGGGCGCGACCAGCAGGACGTCCGTCTCGTCGACCTCGGCCAGCACGCCCAGCTCGGACGTGTCGACGACGGTGATGACCGGGGTGCCGCTGCCGACCCGGGCGCCCGGCAGGATCGCGGTGTCCACGCCCGGCCCGGTCGGCGCGGCGCCGCTGTCCCCGGTGGCCGGTGCCGGCGCTCCGCCGCCGGCCGCTGCCTGGGCAGCCCCGAGAAGATCATTGAGCTGGGTACCCGACGAGCCTCCCGGGGAGCCGCCGAGCTGGACGACACCCCCGATCGGGGCCCGCAGGGTCAGCCCGTCGACCGTGGACCTGGCCGCGTCGTACGCCGCCCGGGCCTGCACCCGCTGGGCCGCGGTCAGGGCGGTCATCGCCTGCCCGACCGAGGCGAAGCCGCGCTGCACCGACGCCACCACGTCCCGGGCGGCCGCGGCGGCCTGCTGGTACGCCCGCTCGGTGGCGTCCACCTGGGCGAGCAGGGCAGCTTTCAGGGTGGGGTCGGCGACCGTGGCGGCCTGGTCGCGGGCCTGCTTGAACGCCGCCGTCGCGTCCTGGTCGGTACGTCGCTGTGCGGCCACGAGGTCACGGCTTCCGGTGGCGACTCCCCCTCCGTCGCTGTTCAGCGAGTCGAGCGCCTGCTGGGCCTGGGCCAGCCGGTCCTGGGCGGCCGGCGAATTGATCACCGCGAGCACCTGCCCGGCCGTGACGGTCTGCCCGGGCGCCACGCTCAGCGACGCCAGTACGCCGTCGGCCGGCGCCGTGAGCGTTGCCACGCCTTTCGCGGTGACCGTCGCCGACGCGTCGACGACCTCGGTCACGTCGGCGCGGGATGCGTTGCCCACGGTGATGGTCGTGGCCGACCGGGTACACGAGGCCGCGGTGAGCGAGACGACAGCGAGCACGCCGAGGAGAGCGCCGGCCAGAGGGCGTGGCACCCGGCGGGGCGCGGAGGTCGTACGCGGCGAGGGGTCGCGTCGCACGCCGCCCATCGTATTTCCCGCGATCGACGTGACCTCAACTCAGGCTGCGCTTGACGTACTTCGCGCAGTCGTCGGTGATCTCGTCCCAGTCGCCGCCGAACTCGACCTGGGCCGCGTCCTGCTGCGGAATCCCCTGGCGGACCACCTTGTCGAAGAAGCGCAGCATGGCGTCCTCGCCGAACCGCTCGGCCAGCCGCCGTACGGTGAGAAACGCCACTCCGTACCGGCCGCTGGCGTCCTCCGTGGACGCTCCGGCCGCCGGCTCGGCCAGGCTGGTGAGGTCGGTCAGGTTACCGGCCCGCACGTACCGGCGGGAGGCGGTCAACAGCTCGTAGTCGCGCAACTGCCGGTCGACCATCCGCACGTACTCGGCGATGCCCTCGACCAGCCACCACTGCCCGGAGTAGTCGCGGTGCACGTTCGCCAGCGTCACCACGTGCGCGAACTCGTGCCGCAACGTGTCGACCACCTCAGAGCCGGTGACCCGCTGCGCGTTCAGCACGATCTCGGTGTCGTGCTCGGTGAGCGGCATCGCGTACCCGGCGACCCACTCCGCCTGATGCACCCCGTACCAGGTGCCCCACTCGTCCGGACCGGCCAGGTACACGATGTACCGGCCGGGCGGGGGTGCCCAGCGGGCGTACCGGTCGGCGACCGCCGCGGCCTCCTCGGCGGCGTCGAGGAGTGCCGGCACCCGGCTGGCGTACCTGATCGGGGCGGCGACCACAGTCCGCGCCCCGACCGCCACCTTCAGGTCGCTGACCTCCCACGGCCGGGGCCCGAGGGACGTCGCCGCGGACGAGCCGAACTCGACCAGCCGCGGTGCGCCGGAGTTCTCCGCCCAGCGGGTCGGCACCGGGACGGCGACCGGGTCGCAGCCGGGGACCACGAAGCAGTACCCGACCCGCACGTTCGCCCGCCAGCCGCCGTCGACCGGTGCCGGGTCGTCGGCGAGAGTCTCGGCCCACCCGGTGATGTGCATCGCGCGCAGCACCCCGTACCGCCGCCGCAGGTCACCGGCCAGCGCCTGGTTGGCCGGGTCGACCGGGGCCAGGAACGCGTCCTCGTCGCCGCGCAGCAGCGCCGTGGCCTGCGCGGTGAGTACCGCCTGGATCTGGGCGCGGACCCCCGCGTTGCGGGCCGCCCCGGCGTCGCCGACACGCCCGGACCGGGCCGGCGCCTGCTGCGGCGCGACCGCTCCGCCGACGGCCGGCGCCGGCATGGCGGGGTCTTCGGATCGGAACGTGGACCGGTCGTGCGGCTGCCACCAGCCGCGCCCGACCGCCGTCGCGGCCGGGCCGCCGGCCAGCGTGAGGATCACCGCGAGACCGACACCCAGGCGGACCAGCAGCCCGCGCCGGCTCCGGCGCCGGGGAACGCCCGGCGCGGGCGGTGCCGCCACCGCGGTTACCGCGTCAGCCGACGCCTCGGCTGACTGCGGCTCCTCGGTCACGGTAGGACGGTACGCGATCCGTTCTCGCCGTCGCTCCCCCGGTCAGCCCACAGTGATCAGCCTGACGGCGTCAGGAACGGGACCGGAGGGCACGCGCGAAGAACGCCACGTTGGCAGGGCGTTCGGCCAGCCGGCGCATCAGGTACCCGTACCACTCGGTGCCGTACGGAACGTAAACACGGACCGTGTACCCGGCCTCGACCAACCGGAGCTGCTCCTCCGGTCGCATCCCGTACAGCATCTGGAACTCGAACTCGTCGGCGGAGTGGTCGAACCACTTGGCCCGGTCCTCGGCGATCGCGACCAGCCGTGGATCGTGGCTGGCCACCATCGGGTACCCGGAGCCCGACATCAGGATGTTGAGGCACCGCACGTACGACTTGTCCACGTCGAGCCGGGACTGGTAGGCCACCGACTCCGGCTCGTTGTAGGCGCCCTTGCACAGCCGGATCCGCGACCCGCGCACCGCCAGCTCCCGGCAGTCGGCTTCGGTGCGCCGCAGGTACGCCTGAAGGGCCACCCCGACGGTCGGGAACTCGGTGCGCAGCCGGCTCAGGACCTCCAGGGTCGAGTCGGTGGTGGTGTGGTCCTCCATGTCCAGGGTGACCGTCGTCCCCGCCTCGGAAGCCTTGACGCAGATCAGCCGCGCGTACTCCTCGGCGAGCTTCTCGTCGAACAGTTGCCCGAGCGCGGACAGCTTGACGCTCACCTCGGCGGCCGGGGTCAGCTCGGCGCGGGAGAGCCCGTCGAGCAGGCCGAGGTACTCGTCGCGGGTCGCCTCGGCCTGGGCCGGGGTCGTGGTGTCCTCACCGAGATAGTCGAGCGTCACCGCGAGCCCCTGCCCGACCAGGGTGCCGGTCACGCGCAGTGCGTCGGCGGTGCCGGTGCCCGCGACGAACCGGTCGACCACGTTGCGGGTCAGAGGCACGCTCTCGACTAGCCGCTCGACCTGGGAAGACCCGGCAGCGGCGAGGATCACCGAACGGAACATGGGCAGAGCGTATCTCCCGCCCCGTACGCCGGTGGCCGTTGGCCGGACCGGGCCGGCAGGCGCCCACTTTAGGCATGGTACGTCCGTTTTATGAGTCGGGAGGCAATACCGGGCTAGGGGTCTACCGAAATGTTGTCTACCTTTGTCGCGTGGACTTCGACGAGTACGCCCGGACGGCCGTTGACATCGTCAACGCACCGTTGGCCGAGATGGCCGACCTGACGGAGTTGTTCGGCGAACAGAAATGGATGGCTGAGGAAGCCACCGAGCGGGACCTGGCCGCGATCAAGCGGGCGCAGAAGCGGCTGCGGGACGTGTTCGAGTACGGCTCCTCGGGCCGCGACGCCGAGGCGGTCGCGGAGCTGAACTGCCTGCTCGAGGCGTACCCCGTCCAGCCGCGCATCTCCGGCCACGACTGCAGCGACTGGCACATGCACGTCACCGGCCGGGGCTCGTCGGTCAGCTCCGAGTACCTGGCCGGCGCGGCCTGGGGCCTCGCGGTGTGGCTGTGCGAGTACGGCAGTGCCCGGTTCGGCGTCTGCGCCGACGAGCGCTGCGGCAACGTCTACCTGGACACCTCGTCCAACTGCTGCCGCCGCTTCTGCTCGGAGCGCTGCGCCACCCGCTCGCATGTCGCCGCCCATCGCGCCCGCAAGCGGGCGGCCGATCCGAGCCCGCAGCCGGCGCCCCGGTCGACCCGGCCCGCCAACCACTCACGGTCTAAAGAAATCAGGCAAGGCCATGATTGGCACAACTTCCCGGAAGTAGTGGCCTCAGCGGGGTGCCATGGCCACTACTTCCGGGAAGTTGTGCCGATCATGCAGGGCCCCGCCGGGCGCCGATCACGCGGGGCCCGCCGGGCGCCGGTCAGGCCGCCGGGCGCTGAGTCAGGCCGCTGGCGCGGCCGACTTGGCCAGATGTGCGCGGGCGAAGGCCAACGACTCGGCCAGGTCGGCCTCGCGCTCCGCCCGGCTGGTCGACCGGCGGGTGGACACCTCCACCGCGACCGATCCCCGGTATCCCCGCCGCGCCAGCGACTCCAGCAGCTCGGCGCACGGCTGGTTGCCCCGGCCCGGCACCAGGTGCTCGTCGCGGCCCTCGCCGGTGCCGTCGCCGAGATGCACGTGCGCCAGCCGGTCGCCCATCGCGTCGGCCATGGCCAGCGCGTCCGATGCGGGCCGCCGCGCAGTGCGACAGATCCAGTGTGTACGCGTCGAAGCCGGCCGCCGGTCGGGTCCCAGCCCGGCGAGTACGGCACGAACTCGCGCCCGGCCATGCGCACCGGGTACATGTTCTCCACCGCGAACGCCAGCCCGGGAAGCTTCGCCGGCGATCTTGTCGAGGCCGGCGGCGAACGCCGCGGGCGTAGTCGCGCTGCCAGGTGAACGGCGGGTGCACCACGACGGTCGGCGCGCCGACGGTCTCGGCCAGCTCGGCCGCCCGGCGCAGCCGCTCCCACGGGTCGGGGCTCCACACCCGCTGGGTGACCAGCAGGCACGGCGCGTGCACCGACCGGACCGGCACGCCGTAGTGGTCGGACAGCCCGCGCAGCGCGCCGGCGTCCTGGCTGACCGCGTCGGTCCAGACCATCACCTCGACGCCCGTCGTAGCCCAGGTGGCGGCCAGCTCGAAAGCCGCCGCGGTCGGCTCGGGAAAGACCGAGGAAGTGGACAGGAGCACCGGAACGCGGAGTCACGCCTCAGCGGTCAGCGCCGGGCTACGCGACACCGGGACGAGACCCACTAAACGAGCCGAACGCTGCGACGTCACGACCGGTCCAAGACGTCCAGCCGGCGGAGGATGACGCCCTCCCGCAGCGCCCACGGACAGATGTCCAGCGAGTCCATGCCCAGCCGGCGCATCGCCGCCTCGGCCACCACCGCGCCGGCCAGCAACTGGTGCGCCCGGCCGGCGCTGACCCCTTCCATCTCGGCCAGCTGCGCCGGCGGGATCTGCCGGATGAAGCCCAGCACCTGGCGCAGGCCGGTCAGGGTGAGCTCGGCGCGGGCCCGCAGGCCCGGCGCCGGACGGCGCCGCGCCGGCCAGCCGGGCCAGCGTCCGGAACGTCTTCGAGGTGGCCGACCGGCCGGTCCCACTGCCTCGGCAGCTTGCCGAGCACCGTGCTGACGCTGCTCGTCGACGTACTCGCGAAGCTTCTCCACCTGGGCCGGCGGGCCGGCGGGTCGCCGCGCAGCCGCTCGCGGGTCAGCCGGCCCGCGCCCAGCGGCAGCGGACAGCGCCACGTCCGGCTCCTCGTCGATGCCGGCCGCGATCTCCAGCGAGCCGCCGCCGATGTCGAGCACCAGCAGCCGCCCGGCCGACCAGCCGAACCACCGCCGTACCGCGAGGAAGGTCATGATCGCGCCTCAGTCCGCACCGGAGAGCACCTGCAGGTCGACGCCGGTCTCCTCGCGTACCCGGGCCGAGCACCGCGGCCGAGTTCGTCGCGTCGCGGACCGCGGACGTGGCGAAGGCGAGCAAGTCTTCGGCCTCATGGCTCGCCGCCGCGTCCCGTGCCTTCGCGGCGGCCTCGACCAGCGCGTCCGCCCCGGCCCGGCTCAGCTTGCCGTCCGCGCCGATCTGCTCGGCGAGCCGCAGCTCCGCCTTCTCGGAGTAGGCCGGCCACGGGTGCGCGCCGTGGTGCGCGTCGACCACGAGCAGATGCACCGTGTTGGAGCCGACATCGAGTACGCCCAGTCGCATGCGCCTACGGTCAGAGCGCCGGACCCTAAGACCGCGTACCGTAAGCAGCGTGATGGAGATAACCGTTGCGGTGCGAGGATCCGAACGACCCGCGCAGTCGCGAGGTCGAGCTGGATTTTCCGCGCGAATGGCTGGAGTTTGTCGACCCGGCTGACCAGAAGCACGTGATCCGCGCCGACCTGACCTGGCTGCTGTCGCGCTGGACGTGCATCTTCGCGCGAGGCTGCCACGGCATCGTCGCCGGCCGCGCGGCCGAGGGCTGCTGCTCGCACGGCGCCTTCTTCACCGACACCGACGACGAGAAGCGGGTCCGCGCGGCGGCCAGGAGGCTGACCCCGGAGACGTGGCAGCACTTCCGGCGCGGGTTCAAGAACTACACCGAGATGGACACCATCGACGGCGAGAATCCCGGCCCGGCGCACCGCGACCCGGGGCGAGGAAGGGCCGTGCGTGTTCCTCAACGACGCGTCGTTCCCGGGTGGCGGCGGCTGCGCCCTGCACGGCCAGGCGCTGCGCGACGGGGTGCATCCGTTGGAGTACAAGCCGGACGTCTGCTGGCAACTGCCGATCCGGCGGGATCAGGAGTGGACCAAGCGACCGGACGGTTCGAAGATCCTGCTGTCGGTGCTCGGCGAGTTCGACCGGCGCGGCTGGGGCGAAGGCGGCCACGACCTGCACTGGTGGTGCACCTCGTCGCCGGAGGCGCACGTCGGCTCCCGAGCCGATGTACCTGTAGTACGAGGCGGAGCTGACCGCGCTGATCGGGGAAGCGGCATACGGGAAGCTCGCCGAGATGTGCGCGGCGCGGGGCAAGCTGGGCCTGGTCGCCTCGCACCCGGCCAGCCCGTCCGATAGGCGGCTAGCCGAGCAGCAACACCGCGACCGGGAACAGCAGCGACGCCCCGACCACGCCGATCACCGGTACCTTCATCTGCCGCTCGATCGGCGGCGGCTCTTCCGAGCCGAAGTCGGTGCCGGCGATCCGGGCGTTGACCGCGCCGACCGCCCGGTGCGCTTCGGCATTTCCGGTGAACAGGTCGGCGAGCGAGCTGCGCCCGAAGGCGACCACCGGGATGGGCCGGCCGCTCATGGTACGCACGGCGACGCCGCGCCGGCCGTCGATGGCCTCGACCACCGCCGGGTACGGCACCGTGATCCGGGTGAACATGTTGTGCACCTCGACGTGCGAGGGGGTGGTGACCAGCTTCGGCAGCACCCCGCTGACCACGATGAGGGCGGCGATCGGCACCGCGACCGCCCACGGCGCGACCCAGTCACGGCCGTTGGACTGGATGGTCACCGCGACCGCGATGCCGAGGACGCCGAGCGCCATGACCGTCGAGTACACGGCCGCGGTGGTCCGCCGGAAGGTGTTGCGCTCCACACCGGCGATCCTAGGGCTCGAACTTGTACCCAAGCCCCCGCACGGTCACGATGTAGCGCGGCGTCGACGGCTCCGGCTCGATCTTCGAGCGCAGTCGCTTGACGTGCACGTCGAGCGTCTTCGTGTCACCGACGTAGTCGGCGCCCCACACCCGGTCGATGAGCTGCCCGCGGGTGAGCACCCGGCCGGCGTTGCGCAACAGCAGTTCGAGCAGCTCGAACTCCTTGAGCGGGAGCTGGACGGCGTCTCCGGAGACGGTGACCACGTGCCGGTCGACGTCCATCCGCACCGGACCGGCGGCGAGCGTCGGCGGGGTCATCTCGGTCGAGTCGCCGATCTGGCGGCGCAGCACGGCACGGATCCGGGCGACCAGTTCGCGGGGCGAGTACGGCTTGGTGACGTAGTCGTCGGCGCCGATCTCCAGCCCGACCACCTTGTCGATCTCGCTGTCCCGGGCGGTCACCATGATGATCGGTACATGCGACTTCGAGCGGAGCTGGCGGCACACCTCCGTGCCCGACATCTCGGGCAGCATCAGGTCGAGTAGGACAATGTCGGCACCGGTACGGTCGAACTCCGTCATCGCCTCCGTGCCGGTCGCCGCGACGGACACCTCGAAGCCCTCCTTGCGCAGCATGTACGACAAGGCATCGGAGAACGACTCCTCATCCTCCACAACGAGCACACGCGACAACGTCCGGTCCTTCCTAGACAACCGAATGCGGCTCGATCTCAACCGATGGCGGTAGCGGAAGCGAGGCCTCCGGGGGACGCGCAGGCAGCCGCAAGGTGAACGTCGAACCCACGCCGACGCTACTGGTCACATCCACCCGACCAGCGTGGTTGGTTGCGATGTGCTTGACGATGGCCAGGCCGAGGCCGGTGCCACCGGTCGCCCGCGAGCGCGCCTTGTCCGCGCGGTAGAACCGTTCGAAGATCCGGTCGAGATCGCGGGGCTCGATGCCGATGCCCTGGTCCACCACCGAGATCTCGACGCTGTCCGCCGCGACGCGGGTGCTGATCGTGACGCGGGTGCCCTCCGGCGAGTACGCTATGGCGTTTTCCACCAGGTTTGTCACGGCCGTCACCAGCTGGCTCTCGCTGCCGTAGACGGTCAGATCGCGTACCCCGGCGACGAGCAGCTCGATCTCCTTGGCCGACCCCGGGGTGCGGGTGCGGTCGAGCACTTCGGCGAGGATCCGGTCCACCCCGACCGGCTGTAGCTCGGGCAGCGGCTCGGCACCTTGCAGCCGGGAGAGTTCCAGCAATTCGCTGACCAGCCGGCCGAGCCGGGTGGACTCGCGCTGGATGCGCTCGGCGAAGCGCCGGGCCGCGGTCGGGTCCGAGGCCGATTCGTCGTCGGTGGCCTCCAGCAGCGCCTCGGCCAGCAGTTGCAGGGCACCGACCGGCGTCTTCAACTCGTGGCTGACGTTGGCGACGAAGTCCCGGCGCACCCGGGCGACCCGGTGCGCTTCGGTCACGTCGGCCGCCTCCACGACGACGTGCCCGTCACCCAGCGAGGACGCCCGGACGTGCACGCCAAGCGGCTCGGCGCTGCTGCCCTCGATGCCGCGCGGCCTGGGCAGATCCAGCTCCACCTCGCGGCTCACGGTCGACCGGCGCACCTGCCCGGCCAGGGTCCGCACGATCGTGTGCGCGTCGGCGCCGCCGCCCAGCCGCTCCCGGACCAGGCCCATGTCCCATGCCGCGCGGTTGGCGAGGGCGGGACGGTCGTTGGCGTCGAGGAGCAGCACGCCGACCCGGAGCGCCTCCATAGCCGAGCGGGCGAGTTGCACCGCCCCCTGCGCCGGGTCGGTCGGCGCGGGGGGCCGGCCGCCGTCGGGGTCGGGGTCCGCGGGCCGGTCCCGCTTGGCGCGAGGGGACACGACCCCGAGGGTACGCTGAGGGCGCGCCACACTCATGGCCAAGCTGAGGCCGATGATCAACCCCAGCAGCCCGGCGCACAGAACCAGCAGGTAACCCGAGGGCACGCGCCGATGGTAAATCGAGGACCGGGCTGCTGATCAGGTGCGATGGGGCGAACCGGGCGACCCGTCGCTTACTGTTCACCTAGCTGCCCGGCCACGTTCACCCATCTTCACCCGGGTGACTCCGGTCCCGCCTAGCCTGGGGCCGCCGACGGCGATCAGGAGTGTCATGCGCGAAGAATTCCGGGCCGACCTGGCCCAGATCAGCCGCACGCTGGTGGTGATGGCCGAGGCCGTCCGGACCGCGATGAGCCGGGCCACCGCCGCGCTGCTCAAGGCCGACCAGACCGAGGCCGAGCAGGTGATCTACGGCGACGCCGAGATCGACGCGCTCTGCCGCATCGTGGAAGACAAGGTGTACGACGTGGTGGCCCGCCAGGCGCCGGTCGCGTCCGACCTGCGGGTGGTGCTGACCGCCCTGCACGCCGGCGCCGACCTGGACCGGATGGGCGCGCTCGCCGAGCACGTGGCCAAGACCGCGCTGCGCCGGCACCCGGCCTCCGCCGTGACACCCGAGCTGGCCGGCGTCATGGAGCGGATGGGCGAGGTCGCCGAGCACCTCTCCGACAAGATCGTGCACGCGCTGACCAACCTGGACGCGATCGTGGCCGCCCAGCTCGAACGCGACGACGACGCGATGGACGACCTGCACCGCGAGCTGTTCCAGATCGTGCTCGGGCCGAACTGGCCGCACGGTGCGGAGGCGGCGGTCGACGCGGCGCTGCTGGGCCGCTTCTACGAGCGGTACGCCGACCACGCGGTCAACGTCGGCAAGCACGTCGTGTTCCTGGTCACCGGCGAAAACGTCGCCTAGCAAGATCGGCACAACTTCCCGGAATCGGCACAACTTCCCGGAAACAGTGGCCTTAGCAGGGTCCCGAGGCCACTGTTTCCGGGAAGTTGTGCCGCCCGTTAGCGACCCTGGTTGGCGACCGCGGCGGCCGCTTCCTTCGCCGCTTCCGGGTCGAGGTACGTGCCGCCGGCCGTGATCGGGCGCAGCCTGCCGTCGAGGTCGTACCGCAGCGGGATGCCGGTCGGGATGTTGAGCCCGGCAATCGCCTCGTCGGAGACGCCGTCGAGGTGCTTGACCAGTGCCCGCAACGAGTTGCCGTGCGCCGCGACCAGCACCGTCAGCCCGGCCAGGAGGTCCGGCACGATCTGGTCGTACCAGTACGGCAGCATCCGCGCGACGACGTCCTTCAGGCACTCCGTCTTCGGCATCAGCTCGGGCGGCAGCGTCGCGTACCGGGGGTCGCCCACCTGGGACCACTCGTCATCGTCGGCGATCGGCGGCGGCGGGGTGTCGTACGAGCGGCGCCAGAGCATGAACTGCTCCTCGCCGTACTGTTCGAGGGTCTGCTTCTTGTTCTTGCCCTGCAATGCGCCGTAGTGCCGCTCGTTGAGCCGCCACGAGCGGCGCACCGGGATCCAGTGCCGTTCGATCGCGTTCAGCGTGATGTCGGCAGTGCGGATCGCACGCCGCAGCACCGACGTGTGCACCACGTCGGGCAGCAGGTCGTGCTCGCGAAGCAGCTCGCCGCCGCGTCGCGCCTCCGCCTCGCCCTTCGCGCTCAGGTCGACGTCGACCCAGCCGGTGAAGAGGTTCTTGGCGTTCCATTCGCTTTCGCCGTGGCGCAGCAGCACCAGCGTCCCAACGGTCCCGCTCATGCCCTCATCCTAGGCGGCCCCATGATCGCCCCCGACCAGACCCGGGCTTGATCGGCACAACTTCCGGGAAGTTGTGGCCTCAGGACCCGTCTGAGGCCACAACTTGCCGGAAGTTGTGGCGATCTTGAGCTACGAGGCCCAGGGGACCTGGGGTGAGCGGTAGAAGTTGATGTTCTGGGCGGACAGTCGTGGGCCCTGGGCGCCCAGCCGCTTGCGGAATGCGCTCCAGTCGTGCGTCGACGTGGGCGACCAGTTGAGCTCGGCGATCGTGGGGAGCCGTGGGAAGGCCATGTACTCGATGTCTTTGAGCGTCACGATCGTCTCGGTCCACAATGGAGCTTCAGCACCGCGTACCGAGGACGACTTGACGCCGTTGACCCAGTTGCCGGGGTCCCAGCTGTACGCGTCCTTGACCTCGATCAGGCCGGCCCAGTCCTGACCCAGCGGTGTGCTCTCGGTGTACTTCATGTCGAGGTACGCCTTGTTGGCCGGCGACATGACGAGCTTGGTGCCCTTTGCGGCAGCCGCCGCCACCTCGGGAACGTCACGCGTGGTGTCCCAGAACTGCGCGACCGTCGTCGGCAGCGGGGTGGCGTTGACAATCTGGTGCCAGGCCTGCACCGACTTGCCGTGGCTGGCGACGATGTTCTGGACCCGGTTCATGAACGCGGCGTAGTCGGCCGGCTTCGTGGCGTCCGCCTCGTCGCCGCCGACGTGCAGGTACTGGCCGGGCGTGAGGGCGGCCAGCTCGCGTACGACGTCGTCGACGAACTTGTACGTGATCTCCTTGCTCGTGCACAGCGAGCTGAACCCGACGTCGGTGCCGGTGTACAGCGGCGGCGCCTTACCGTCGCAGTTCAACTCCGCGTAGCTGGCCAGCGCCGCGTTCACGTGCCCCGGCATGTCGATCTCGGGAACGACCGTGATGTAGCGCGCCTTCGCGTACGCGACGATCGCGCTGTAGTCGGCCTTGGTGTAGTAGCCACCCGGGCCGCCGCCGACCTCGGTGCTGCCGCCGTAGGTGGCCAGCCGGGGCCAGCTGTCGATCATGATCCGCCAGCCCTGGTCGTCGGCCAGGTGCAGGTGGAAGACATTCACTTTGTACTGAGCCAGCTCGTCGATGTAACGCTCGACCGTGCTGACCGGGAAGAAGTGGCGCGCCACGTCGAGCATGGCGCCCCGGTACGCGAAGCGCGGATGGTCGACGATCTTCCCACCCGGAACGATCCACGGGCCCTTCTGCGGGGTCGACTTCTCGATCGCCGCCGGGAAGAGCTGGCGCAGCGTCTGCACCCCGGCGAACAGGCCGGCCGGCGTCTGGCCGCGCAGCACCACGCCCGACGAGGTGATGTCGAGCCGGTACCCCTCCTTGCCGACGCTCGGATCGGCGCCGCTCAAAAGCAACGAGATGCTGCCCCTGGCCTTCGACCCGGTGGACTCGCTGCACACCGGCAACGCGTACCCGGTCGACCGGCGCAGGATGCCGGCGAGATAGTCCGCGACGTCGCGCGCCGCCGGTACGGTGAAGATCTTCGCGCTGGGACCGAGGCTGAATGTCGTCTTGCTGGCCGGCTTGATCGTCACCGGCGCCGGCACCACGCTCTGGAGCGACGCGACCTTGGCCGTGGCGGCACTGGCCGACTGTTGCCCGACGAGGCTGACCACGCCGGTGCTGACCACCAGCAGTGCCGCCGCGAGTAACCGTGAACGCTGAGCCGTACCCATGGCGCCTCCAGGGTCTCGGGGCTCTTTTAGGAAACCTGACTGAGAGACTATGGTCTATCGCGCTGGCGGAACAAGGCCCTGCACCGCCACCCCGGAGTCGATCAGCGCGTCCACCTCGTCCACACCCCAATCGGCCAGCGCCTCCCGGGTGTGCTCCCCCGGGTGCGGCGGAGGCGTGGTCAGGCTGGCCGGCGTGGCCGCGAAGCGCGGCGCGGGGGCGGGCTGCGTGACGCCGTGCTCCGTGACGAACGTGCCCCGGGCCTTGAGCTGCGGGTGCGCCCCGGCGGCCGCCTCGGACAGCGACAGTACCGGCGCGACACAGGCGTCCGACCCGTCGAACACGGCGAGCCACTCGTCCCGGGTACGGGTGGCGATGATGTCGGCGACCCGCTCCCGCATGGCCGCGTCCCCGGGGCTGCCCTCGATTCCCAGCCGCGCCTCGAACTCGGCCCAGAACCTCGACTCCAGCGGCCCGACCGCGAGGTGCCGCCCGTCGGCCGTGGCGTAGACCCCGTAGTTCGCGGCGGCGCCGTCGAGCAGGTTGGCACCGCGCCGGTCGATCCACATCCCGCCGGCCAGGAACCCGTACACCTGCGTGGCCAGCAGCGCCGCACCGTCCACGATGGACGCGTCGACCACCTGGCCGGTGCCGGTCTTTCGGGCGTGCCATGCCGCCGCCAGTACCCCGACCGCGAGAAGCATGCCCCCGCCGCCGTAGTCGCCGACCAGGTTCAGCGGCGGCACAGGCGGCCCGCCGGTGGAGCCGATGGCGTGCAGAACCCCGGACAGTGCGAGGTACGTGATGTCGTGCCCGGCGGTCGGGGCGAGCGGGCCGTCCTGACCCCACCCGGTCATCCGCCCGTACACCAGCGCCGGATTCACCGCCAGGCAGTCCTCCGGGCCGAGGCCGAGCCGCTCGGCGACACCGGGCCGGTACCCCTCGATCAGCGCGTCGGCCCGCCCGACCAGCCGTCGCACGAGCGCGGCCGCCTCGGGCCGCTTCAGGTCCAGCGCGACCGATCGCTTACCCCGTCCGAGCAGGTCGTGCCGGGGATCGCCGGGCACCTGGGGAGCCCCGGGGCGGTCCACCCGGAGCACCTCGGCTCCCAGGTCGGCCAGCAGCATCCCGGCGAAGGGCGCCGGCCCGATCCCGGCCAGCTCGACAACTCGCATACCACCCAGAGGTCCCGCCACCTGACGGACCGTAACACCGCGAGCGCAGCTCGACCGCCGGCGTGGCCTGGAGCCATGAGTCACGCCGCGAAGCGGTCGTGCGCGAATGGCGAAGGCCGCGCCTAGGGGCGGCCGAGCGGAGCGAGCCGAAGTAACGGAGCGGGCGACGCGCACCCCCACGTCGCGCCGCCCGCCCGCGGGCAGTGAACAAGCCCCGCCCGGATCCTGTTCACCGACACGGTCCCTCCCCATCGACCCGGTCCCCCGGAGGCCCCCCAGCCTCGTCGGGTCACCGGCACGTGCGGATCACCGTACGGCCCCATGATTTACGCCTTCAAGCTGCGCTTCTGTCACCCTCCTCACAGCCTGGCTGACGGTAAGCGGACACCACCGCCGTTCTTCGCCGATCTTGGAGAAATGTGGATGGTATAGAGATCAAACCGTCCACATTTCTCCAAGATCGGCGAGAAACCCGGGTCAGTCGTAGTGGTGGAACTTCGGCCACAGGTCCCGCCACGGGCGACGCGGGCCGAAACAGACGAAGATCGGGTGGCCCTGTTCCTCGTTGTCGATGTCCACCTCGTTGTCGAGGTGCCCGGCGGTCCGGCAGGACTCGAATACCGATGAAACGAACTCCTGGCTGTCGTAGCCGACCACGATCACCGTGGTCGCCGACTCCGGCGGCCGGGCCCGGTAGTACAGCTCGTTCTGGCCGCTGTAGACGCGCGGGAGGTGGTACCTGTCGCCGTAGCGGTCCAGCGCGCCGGCCTCGCCGTAGTTGCCGGTCACGATCACGGTGCCGGCCTGCTCGCCGGCCGGCACGGTCCGGTACGCGTCGGCGACCTGGCCGGTGTACACCTGCCAGCCGATCGAGTCGCGGACGACCTGGTTCATCGCCGGGATCGGGGTATTCGCGAGCGCGGACACCGGCAGGACTGGCAGCGAGATCACCCCCGAGAGCGCGGTGTTGACCACCACGGCCGCGATCACCCACGCGCGCCGCCAGGGCCGCCCGGCGAACCAGCGCTCAGTGGCGACACAGCCCGCCGCGTAGAGGGCGAGCAGCAGGCCCAGTGTGTAGTACGGCTGGCCGGCGATCAGCAGCAGAATCACACACATCAACGGGTACGCGACGGCCAGCGCCCGGATCGCCGGTCTGCGCCAGGCCGAGACCCAACCGGCGATCCAGACGGCGACGAGGGGCAGCCCGACCAGTACCAATTGAAGTGGCACGAAGGTGATGCGCGCATCCGTGCCTTTGTTCTCCCGCAGCGCCTGGGCCATCTTGAACTGCGGCCAGTCGTGGGAGACCTGGTAGACGACGTTCGGAAAGCCGAGCACGAGCGCGATCAGGACGCCGGCCCACAGGTGCCCGGAGCGCAGCACCCGGCGCGGGCCGCCCAGCACCAGCCCACCGGCGAGGCTGAGCAGAAGCAACACGATGAGGTACTTGTTATAGAGCCCGAGCCCGACGAGCACCCCCGCGGCCAGCCACCACCGGGGCTGGTCTCGCAGCAGGGCGCGCAGCACGCAGAGGATGACCGCCGACCACACCACCAGATCGACCGTCGAGGTCGACAGGACATGGCCGGCGATCAGCGGGAACGCGGCCGCCCCGCCGAGCGCGGCGAGCACCTGGGCGGCCCGCCCTCCGCCGAGTTCCCGGGCGATCAGGGCGAGCAGGAAGATCGTCACCAGTACGCACAGCAGCGCCGGCACCCGCAACGCCCACAGCGAGTCGCCGAAGACCGCGGTGGACACCCGGCCCAGCAGCGGCGTGAGTGGGGGCTGGTCGACGTACCCCCAGGCCAGCCGCTGCCCGAGCTGGCGGAAGTACAGCTCGTCGCGGTGGTAGTCGTACCGGTTGGAAGTCACGGCGAGCAGCACGCCGACGCCTACCGCGACGGCGATGACCGGGCCGCGGGCGAAGGTCGGGATGGTGCTTCGCGGGACCGAGTCGGGGGGCTTGACGGCTTGCGCTGTCGACTCGGTCACGGTCGGCCCCCTAGTCCTTCCGCTTGATGAAATGCTCGAAAGCGCGCAGGTTGTCCAGCGGCTCGCCGCGCTTGACCCGCCAGTCCCACTCGCGCCGGATGGCGGTGCCGAACCCGATTTCGAGCATCGGATCGAAGCTTTCGTCAGCGTACGTGAGGACGGAGCCGAGCAGCCGGTCCAATTCGTCGGCCGTGACCGCGTGCAGCGGCGCCCGGCCCATGAGGTACACGTCGCCGACGTCGTCGATGGCGAACGCCACCCCGTACATCCGGGCGTTGCGCTGGAGCAGCCAGGCCCACAGCTGCTCGCGGTTCTCGTCCGGCTGGCGCATCACGAACGCCTCGATCCGCAGGCTGTGCTCGCCGGCGATGAGGTTGCAGACGGTCTTCAGCTTGTGCGACCCGGGCAGGGTCACCACGTACGAGTGGTCGCCGGTCCGATCCAGCGGCACCTCGCGCTCCGCGGCCACCGCCTCGATCAGGGCGCCGACCCGTTCCCGCTCGGTACTCATCCGCACGCTCCGGCCGACAAGGCCGCCTGGCGCTCGCGGTACTCCTCGACGGCCTCCCGGTACACCGCCAGCACGCCGCACGCGGTGCGGTTCCAGGAGAAGTTCATCGCGTGCGACACCGCGCCGGTCGACAGCCGGGACCGCAGGCCGGGAGCGTCGAGCAGCCGGCCGATCACCCGCGCCCAGTCGGTCGGATCGTGCCCGTCGACGAGCACCCCGGAGACACCGTCGCGAACGGCGGTGACCAGGCCACCCACCGCGGCGGCGACGACCGGCGTGCCGCACGCCTGGGCCTCCAGCGCGACCAGGCCGAAGGACTCGTTGTGGCTCGGCACGGCGACCAGGTCGGCGGCCCGGTACAGGTCGGCCAGCTCGTCCCCGGCCTGCGGCGGAAGGAACCGCACCGAGTCGGCGATGCCCAGCTCGGCGGCCAGCTCGATCAACGCGGTCGGCCGTTCCAGCCCGGAGCCGCTCGGGCCGCCACAGACCGCGACCACCAGCTTCCGGCCGGTCTCCGGATCGCGGGCGCGCAGCTCGGCAGCGGCACGCAGCAGCACGTCGGGCGCCTTGAGCGGCTGGATCCGGCCGACGAACGCCACCACGTACGCGTCCGGCGGCAGCCCGAGCCGGCGGCGCGCGGCCTGCTGGGCCGGGCCTTCGCTGCCGGTCACCGGCGGGCAGAACCGCTCGAGGTCGACGCCGGGCTCGACCACGGCCACCCGCTCCGGGTCGGCGTCGTACAGGTCGACCAGCTCGCGGGCCTCGGTCGGGGTGTTGGCGACCAGCTGGTCGGACTCGGCGACCACCTGCTCCTCGCCGATCACCCTGGCCTTCGGCTCGGGGGTGTCGCCGGCCGCGAGCAGCAGGTTCTTGACCTTGGCGAGGGTGTGCGCGGTGTGCACCAGCGGCACCCCCCAGCGCTCCTTGGCCAGCCAGCCGACCTGGCCCGACAGCCAGTAGTGCGAGTGGATCAGGTCGTACCAGCCCGGGGCGCGGGCGGCCTCGGCCCGCAGTACCCCGGTGGTGAACGCGCACAGCTGGGCCGGCAGCTCCTCCTTGGACAGGCCCTCGAACGGGCCGGCGGTGACGTGCCGGACGGTCACGCCCGGCGCCATCTCCACGACCGGGGGAAGATCGCTGGCGGTCGCCCGGGTGAAGATCTCGACCTCGACACCGGCCTGGGCCAGCCGCTTGCTGACCTCGACGATGTAGACGTTCATCCCACCGGCGTCGCCGGTGCCGGGCTGGTCCAGCGGCGAGGTGTGTACCGAAAGGGTCGCGACCCGGCGGGGAAGGCTGGACCGGACGGAACCACAACGACCGGATGCCGGGAATCGGCGACTTGCGCCGAAGTTGTGCAGCGAGTCGACTCGCGCCACATGCGCTCCCTTGGTCATTCGGCGTCTCCGCTTCACAGGGCGCCGCCCGGGTCAACCGTGGCGGCGCGCTCCATCTTCCCGAAGGGGTCCGACCTCTGGTCACGTACCCCCGCTTTTGTTCAGTTACCCGGTTCGGGGAGGATCGGTTGCATGTCGGAGCGGATCGCTGTGGTCACCGGGGCATCGAGCGGCATCGGGGCGGCCACCGCCCGCAGCCTGGCCGCGGAGGGTTTCCACGTGGTCGCAGCCGCGCGCCGCGCCGAGCGGATCGAGGCGGTCGTCAAGGAGATCACCGCCGCCGGGCAGGCCGCGACGGCGGTACAGGTGGATCTCACCGACCAGGGGCAGGTGGCCAGCCTGGCCGGGGCGGTCGCGGCCCTGCCTGGGCAGTTGCATGTACTGGTCAACAACGCCGGCGGCGCGCACGGCGCGGACTTCGTCGCCGACGCCGACATTTTCGACTGGCAGTGGATGTACGAGGTGAACGTCCTGGCCACGCTCCGGGTGACCAAGGCCCTCCTGCCGGCGCTGGAGGCCAGCGGCGAGGGCACAATCGTGATCATGAGTTCCACCGCCGGCCTCGGCGTGTACGAGGGCGGCGGCGGGTACACATCGGCCAAGCACGCCCAGACCGCCGTCGCGGAGACGCTGCGCCTGGAGCTGAACGGCAAGCCGATCCGGGTGGTGGAGATCGATCCCGGCATGGTGAAGACCGACGAGTTCGCGCTGAACCGCTTCGGCGGCGACGCGGCGAAGGCCGCCGCGGTCTACCGGGGCGTGCGCGAGCCGCTGGTCGCCGAGGACATCGCCGACTGCGTACGCTGGGCCGTCGCTCTGCCGCACCACGTCAACGTCGACCGGCTGGTGGTCCGGCCGCTGGCCCAGGCCGCCCAGCACAAGGTGCACCGGGTGGAGTGAAAGGCGTCCTCGGTTCCGCCACCCGCGGGACCACCAACCCGAACCGGCTGCGCCGCGTCGACAACTGGATCGCCACCCGGTTCGGGTTGCTGCTGCGCGGCGCGGACGATCCGCTCGTCGTCGACCTCGGGTACGGGGCGACCCCGGTGACGGCGGTCGAGCTGCGCCCCCGGCTGGCGAAGCGGCGGCCCGACGTCCACGTGGTCGGTCTGGAGATCGATCCGGACCGGGTCGCCGCCGCGGCACCGGCCGCCGACCCGCCCGGGCTCGACTTCCGGCGTGGCGGGTTCGAACTGGCTGGCCTGCGCCCGGTGCTGATTCGCGCGTTGAACGTGCTCCGCCAGTACGACGAGTCCGAAGTGGACGGCGCCTGGTCGGTGCTGCGGCAACGGTTGGCGCCCGGCGGCGTGCTGGTCGAGGGTACCTGCGACGAGTTGGGCCGGCTGGCCTCCTGGGTGGTGGTCGACGCGGACGGGCCGCGCAGTCTCACGTTCGCCGCCGCGCTGTCCACGTTGGACACTCCGGCCACGCTGGCCGAGCGGCTGCCGAAGGCGCTGATCCACCGCAACGTGTCCGGCGAACCGGTACACGCGTTGCTGTGCGCGCTCGACGATGCCTGGCGGGCCCACGCCCCGTACTCGACCTTCGGCCCACGCGAGCGCTGGCGGCACAGCGTCGCGGCACTCCGGGAGAGCGGCTGGCCCGTGCTCGACCGCCCGGACCGGTGGCGGCGAGGCGAAGTCACCGTCGCGTGGCAGGCGGTGGCCCCTACAACTCGCAGTTGACGAGCGAGACCTCCGGAAACAACACCACCCCGAACCGCTCCGCCACCCCGGCGCGGATCTCCCGCGCGAGGTCGAGCAGCGCGGACGTGGTGCCGGTGCCCCGGTTCGTCAGCGCGAGGGTGTGCTTGGTGGAGATCGCCACCCCGGCCGCCGGGTGGGCGTAGCCGCGGGTGAAGCCGGCCTGCTCGATCAGCCACGCCGCGCTGACCTTGACCGACCCGTCGGCGGCCGGCCAGGCGGCCGGCTCGGCCAATCCGGCGCGCTCGCGCAGCACGGCGAACTCCGGCCCGGACAGCACCGGGTTGGTGAAGAACGACCCCACCGAAAACGTGTCGGGGTCGGCCGGGTCGAGCACCATGCCTTTTCCGGCGCGAAGACCAAGAACGGCTTCGCGTACCCGTCGAAGCTCCGCCCGCTCCCCCGGTGCCACGCCGAGGGTGCGGGCCAGTTCGGCGTACCGGACCGGCATGGACCACCGCGAGACGGTGAGCGAGAACTCGACCCAGAGCACGACGAAGCGGTCATTGTGTTTGAAAATGCTGGTCCGGTACCCGAAGTCGCACTCTTCCGGCGCGAACGTGACCGTCTCGCCGCCGCGCCGGTCGTACGCGCGCACGGCGATGACGGTGTCCCTGACCTCCTGGCCGTACGCGCCGACGTTCTGGATGGGCGTCGCCCCGGCCGATCCGGGAATGCCGGACAGGCATTCCAGCCCCGCCAGTCCCTCGGCCAGCGTGGCGCTGACCAGGTCGTCCCAGTCGTGCCCGGCCTCGACCCGGAGGATCACCCGGCCGCCGTCGCGACGCATGGTGAAACCCTCGCTACGCAGCAACACGACCGGGCCGGGGAAGCCCTCGTCGGCGATCACCACGTTGCTGCCCCCCGCCAGCACGAGGGGTGGCTCGGGGGTGGGGGTGGTGTCGTCGGCCTTTCGGAGAGCAGCGACAATCTCCTCGGCGCTCGACGCCTCGATCAGCTCAGCCGCCGGCCCGCCCAGGCGCAGCGTGGTATGCGAGGCGAGCACGGCGTGACGGGTACGTTCTGGCACGGGTTCACCCTAGGCTGGAAGTCGACCGGACCTACCACCGGCGGCGTCGGTCAGGCGGTGGGGAAGGGGTTGCGATGAGCAAGCCGCACGGCAACAAGGAGTTCTGGCTCGCCGGCCTGCGCGCCGAGGGTGCCGCGTTCCGCACCGCCGTGAGCCAGCCGGACGCGCTCGCGGCCCGGGTGCCGAGCTGTCCGGATTGGACGGTCGACGACCTGGTGTACCACCTGGGCGGGGTCTACCTGTGGGTGGCCAGCCACGCCGGCCGGGGCGTGACATCGGCTCCCGACCAGATCGACCGGAGCCTGCCGGCCGTCGCCGACGTGCTGGCCTGGTGGGATGAGCGGTTCGCCAACGTGGTCGCCCTGCTCGACGGCCTCGATCCCGGCGCCCCCGCGTGGAACTGGGCGCCGCAGCCGAAGAAGGCCGAGTTCTGGCACCGCCGGATGGCGCACGAGACCGCCGTACACCGCTGGGACGCCCAGATGGCCCTCGGGCTCAGCGAGCCGATCGAGGCGAAGCTCGCCGCCGACGGCATCACCGAGGTGATCGACACCTGGCTGCCCGGCGGGCGGCGGCGCGGGCCGCTCAACCGGTACGGCGTGGTCGCGCTGCGTGCCACCGACGTCGAGGAGGTGTGGGACATCCGGCTGCGCGGCGAGGGGGTGGCGCTGCTCGACACCGACACCCTGTTCGACGATGACGACCACCACGAACGGGCGATCGCCACCGGCACCGCCAGCGACCTGATGCTCGCGCTGTGGGGTCGGGTGCCGTTCGAGGTGCTGGAGATCGCTGGCGACGTGAGCCTGCTGGAGGCGCTGCGGGCGGGTCAGCCGTAAAGGTCCCGGTAGATCTCGTCGGCCGCCGCCCTTACCGCCGGGTCGAAGAGCACCAGCCGGATGTCCGGCACGGTCGCCGGCGCGGTGGCCATCGCGTCCAGCGCCTGCACGACCGCATCCCGCTTCGGCCAGCGGTAGATACCCGACGAGATCAGCGGAAACGCGACCGACCCGGCCCCCAGTTCGGCCGCCACCCGCAGCGAGTTCGTGTAGCAGGCGCGCAGCAGCGGGGTACGGTCTTCGCCCTTCGCCCAGACCGGGCCGACGGTGTGGATCACCCAGCGGGCGGGCAGGCGGCCTGCCGTGGTGGCGACGGCTTCCCCGGTCGGGAGCCCATCCTTGTGCGTTGTGGCCCGGATTTGTTGGCACGCGGTGAGGATCTCCCGGCCGCCCTTGCGGTGGATCGCCCCGTCCACGCCGCCGCCGCCGAGCAGCGACGAGTTGGCGGCGTTGACGATCGCGTCCACCTCCTGGGCGGTGATGTCGCCGGTAATCAACCGGATCCGGTCAGACATGAGGCTGTCCCAACACGCGCCGGGTCATCAGCGTGGCACCGGCGACCGCGCCCGGCATCACCAGCACCGCGACGAACGGGATCAGAAAGACCAGAAATATGGGTACCCCGAAGCCGAGCGCCAACGCGCGGTTGGCCCGCAGCAACCGCCGGCGGTCCCGCAGTCGCATGCCACGCCGGTTGAACGGCACCCCGGAGATCTCCACGGCCAGCAACCAGCCGCCGATGAACCAGCCGACGATCGGCACGACGGTCTGACCGACCGCCGGGACCAGCCCGAACAGGAACAGCACGACGCTGACCGCGACCGACAGCGCGACCAGCCGGAGCGAGTCGACCAGGTTCCACACCAACGTACGGTGCCAGGGCACGTCGGCCTCGCGGGCGCCACCGAACTGGTCGTCGATCCGCTTCGAGATCGACTCGTAGAACGGGTCGCCGATCGTGAGCGTCAGGGCGGTAAATGTAAGCACCGCGACAATGACGGAAACCAGACCGATCGCGACGGCGGCGACGAGACGGATCGCGTTGCGCGCGTCTTTCGACCAGCCGTCGGCGAACCAGGTGACCACCGCCGCCACGTCGGTGATGAAGTAGAACAAGATACCGAGCGCCGCCACCACGACGATCAGCGAGACGATGCCGGGGACCAGGCCCAGTGCCAGGAGCCGTGGGCTGCGGGTCACCAGGCCGATGCCCCGGAACAGCAGACCCGTACCGGTAAAGAAATCGGACAGTGCATTCTGTTGCCGCGCTGGGCGCACCGGGGTAGACACGGGCGGCAGCCTAGTACGCGTTGCGGTTTTGCCCCAGTTCGAACACCACGGACAACGCATCGGCTGCCCAGGCCTTATCGTCCCTCGGTCGCAGGTATCTCAACTCCCGGAATGGAAACGCAGGCATGTCGACGTACGGTAATCAACCACCCCCTAATCCCGGCCCCGGGCAGTACGGCAGTCCTCAGCCGCCGCCCGGTGGTGGCACATACGGCGGCAACACGTACGGCTCCCCGTCCAGCGGCGCACCCCACAGCGGCGGCACGTACGGCGCAGCGCCCACCAGCGGCGGCGGCACCTATGGCGCGGCACCGACCAGTGGCGGCACATACGGTTCTGCGCCTGCCGGCGGCGGCCAGTACGGCGGTAACCAGTACGGCAGCGCTCCTTACGGCGCCGCGCCGGTTGGGGCGCCGGGGGGCGCGCCCTACGGTGGCGGCCCGGCCGGTGGCCCGCCGCCCTACGGCCAGCCGCCCCAGCAGCAGGGCACGAACGGCCTGTCCATCGCCGGCCTGGTCCTTGCCTTCATCATCGCGCCGGTCGGCTTCATCCTCAGCATCATCGGCCTGGTGCAGGCCGGCAAGCGGGGCCAGAAGGGCAAGGGTCTCGCGCTCGCCGGCATCATCGTGTCGCTGCTCTTGATGATCGGTAGTGGCGTGCTCGTGGCCGCCACCGCGAGCAAGGTGACCAAGCTCGCCGACCCGGGCTGCACGGGCGGCAAGTCGGCGCTCCTCGACAACCAGAGCAAGGTCAGTAACCCGGACACCATCAAGGACGGCCTGACCGCGACGATCGCCGGGCTCAACAGCGCCGCCGCCAAGGCCAAGCACGACGACGTCCGGGACGCGATGAAGGCACTGGCCGACGACTACAGCCAGATGCTCAACGCGATCAACACGGCGACGCTGCCGAGTTCCGAGCTCAACGACAAGATCGTCAAGGACGGCGAGAAGGTCGACTCGCTCTGCTCCATCGCCACCAAGTAACACCCTTCCCGTCGATCTTGGAGAGAAATGGCTGCTATAGCGGCCACTTTCTCACCAAGATCGACGCGGGTGTGGCTAGTCGGTCAGGCGTACCCGTACCCGACGGTTGGCGCGGCCCTTGCTCTCCACCTTGACCACCTGCAGGCCACCGATCTGTTTCGTGGACGCGACGTGGGTGCCGCCGTCGGCCTGGACGTCGAGGCCGACGATGTCGACGATCCGGATCTCCGCCTCGTCGGCCGGGATCAGGTTGGACTGGGTCCGGATGATGTCCGGCAGCGCCAACGCGTCCACCCGTGGCAGCACCCTCGTCACGACCTGCCGGTCGGCGGACACCTCGGCGTTGACCAGCTCCTCCAGCCGGGCTTTGAAGTCGGGCGGCACCTCGGGCAGGTTGAAGTCCATCCGCGCCTCGCCGGGTTCCATGTTGCCGCCGGTGACCAGCGCGTCGAAGTCACGGAACACGACCCCGCACAGTACGTGCAGGCCGGAGTGGGTACGCATGAGCCGGGTCCGGCGGTCGTCCTCGATCGCGCCGGTGACCTCGGTGCCGGCCGGCGGGATCGGGTCGCCCTCGGCCGGGATCAGGTACGGGTCGTCACCCTTCCGGGTACCGACGATGCGGGTCTGTACCCCTTGCCAGAGCAGTACACCGTGGTCCGGCGGCTGGCCCCCGCCGCCCGGGTAGAACGCCGACCGGTCGAGCACGATGCCCTGCTCCGGGTCGGACGCGAGGACGGTGCAGGTCCACTCGCGCAGGGTCGGGTCGGCCAGGTCGAGCCGGTAGGTACGTCCGTGATGTGTGACACCCATGGCTCGTCAGCCTACTGCGGCGCATGATCGGCACAACTTCCGGGAAGTCGTCGCCTCAGCGGGGTGCTATGGCAACAACTTCCGGGAAGTTGTGCCGATCATGCCGGGCGACGCCGCCGGTCATGCTCATGCGTTGAGGAAACCGGCGACCCGCTCGCGCAGGTCGGCGCGTTCGGTCCAGAGCACACCCGGCCGGTCGTACACGTGCAGCGTGGCGTTCGGCAGCGCGGCAGCGAGGTGCTCGGCGACCTCGACCGGGTGCACGTCGTCACCCCGGCAGGCGATGACCAGGGCGGGCACCGACACCTCGCCGAGCGCCGCCCGGTCGGTGATGGCGGCCTGGCCGGGCAGCTCGGTCAGGCCCTCGGCGAGCCCGTCGCGCATGAGTTGGTCGATCCGCTGCCGCAGGTATGCCCAGACGGCCGGCGTGTTGCGCAACTGGGGCGGCACCTCCTGCGCGACCACCTCGGCCACCTCGGCGGCGTCACCCGCGTCGAGCGCCGCCAGCAGGTCGGCCAGCCGCTCGCTCGACCGGGTCGGGCACGGCTGATCGAGCACGGCCGGCAGGAAGAACACCGCCCGGTCGAACCGGTTCGGATTGTCGGCGAGCAGCCGGCACAACGCACCCGCGCCGAGACTCACCCCGAGGGCGCGGGTCGCACCGTACAGGTCGGCCACGGCACGCAAGTCGCGAGCCAGGTCGAGGTGCGTCCACCGGCCCGGAGGCGACGCCGACCGGCCGTGGCCACGAAACTGGAAGAAGATCCGCCGACCGGTACCCCGCTGCTCAGCGGACGGGTCTCGGCGATTCCGCCCGCCAACCCGTGCGCGAACACGGTGACCGGGCGACCCGAACCGGTGGCGAGGCATTCCAACTCCACGCCGTGCGGGGTGGCGACCAGCTCGGTCGGTGGCACCGGAAGCGTCGGTCGGCCCGTCTGCGGGCCCCGGTTGACCGGCGGCCGGTAGCGGTCGGGGCGGCCGTCGGGCGGCGGCGGCCAACGAAAGTCCATTACCAGGATCCGCGCCCGTCGATCGCGTCGCGCAGCGCCGGTCGTACGTCGAGCAGGTAGACCGCCGCGATGGTGACCGCGACCAGGCCGAGGATGCCAAGAGCGGACTGGGTGAGCAGGGTCACGAGCACCGAGACGCCGATCATCGCCAGCCAGGCGCCTTTCGGCAGGGTGTTGATGGCCGGGAACGCGTCCGGTCGCTGAATGAGGCAGTGGCCGAATGCGGCCACCTCTATGAGCAGGGCGAAGATGAACAGCAGCCAGTTCACCCAGTACACGACATGGTTGTAGAAGATGGGCGCTGCGGTGGCCATACGTTGAGCTTAGGCGCGGTCCCCCGGTGGCGTGTGAAGGCCACCGGGGGACCACCCATGTGTCTTACTGATTGTTACTTGCTGGTCGCGGTACGCGTGCGTTTGGTCGCCTTGTCCGGCACCGACGGCAGCTGCTTCTGCGCGTCTTCGGCGTGCTGCTCGATCAGGGTCTCGGCCTCGGCCTTGGTCTCCACCCGCTCGGCGTCCTTGATCTCCGCCTTGGCGGTGGCGAGTTGAGCCTTCGCCTGCTCGGTGCGGGCGCCGGCAACCACCCGCTCACCACGGGCGACCAGCTCGGTGTAGACCGCGAAGGCCTGCTTCTGGGCCACCTGGGCACCGGACACGAAGGCCTGCGCGTTCCGGCGGGCGGTATCGCGCAGCTTGTCGATGTCGGCGCGCAGGTTGCGCTCGGACACGCGGTCGGTCGCGTCCGTTACGACCGGACGCAGCTCGGCCACGCGCCCGCGCAGCTCGGCCACCCGTTCGGGCAGCTTGCGCAGCTGCTCGTAGGCCAGTTCACCAGCGCCGGCGGCGGCGTACAACGGGTTCGGGATCTTCCTGGGCTCGGTCTTGGTGCTCATCATTTCTCCTTGGTGTTTTCCTTCGCGCCGGGATCGTCCGCGCTGGCGGCCTCGGCGCTCGGCTTGGGTGGGGTGCTGCGCGCCGGCCGCTTGACGGCCTTGCGCGGCTTGCTGACCTGGCCAGCGGTGGCTACCGGGCCAGCGGTCGCGGCCGGGCCAGCGGTCGCGGCGGGCCTAGCGGCCGGCTTAGCGGCCGGCTTAGCGGCCGGCTCAGCGGCGGCCGCCGGCTCGGCCGGCTCAGCGGCCGGCTCAACCGACTCGGCGTCCGCGTTGCGCGCGTTCTCCCGGCGGAACGTCTCGTAGATCTGGGTCAGGGACTGCTTCTGCGCGATGGTCAGGTCGGGATCCGCGGCGATCGCCGCGAGCACCCCCTGCCCGTCACGGGAGTCGAGCAGGCCAGCCCGCAGGTACATCATCGGGGTGGACACCCGCAACGCATGGGCCAGTTGGGCAAGGACTTCCGCGCTGGGCTTGCGCAGCCCGCGCTCGATCTGGCTGAGATAGGGATTGCTGACCCCAGCCTGCTCGGCAAGCTGACGCAGGGAGATCTGCGCGTTACGGCGCAGGTCCCGGATGAACCCGCCAATGTCGCGCGGCAGGTCACGTGGTGTGGTCACAACTCGAACGTACGCCGCAGCGCTTGCTCTTGCAAGCAAAACGCTAGCTATAGTTAGCGTGAGTCGTCGCACACCACTATTCGACCGTGCCCATGTTCACCGCAGGTTAAAAGCCCGTGTCCGGCCCAAAGGAGTGGCTTTTACCACACGGAACGGACGCAACCCACCTGCCCGCCGCCGCCCAGCACCGGGTGCTCGGCGTACTCGGCCAGGATCGCCTCGTCCACGCCGAGCCGGCGCAACGCCGACACGAACACCGGCATCCGGGCCCGCTGGGCGCCGTCGTCGATCTTCAGGGCGACCGCGCCGACCCCGGGGACCGCCGCCGCCTGTACCCCCTCGGCGCCGCCCTTGGCCAGCAGCCCGGGCACGCCAGCCATCAGCCGGGTGTCCGCCCAGTGGGTACCCGCGACCATCTCCGGGTGCGCCCGCATGGCGTCGGCCACCCGCCGCTCGACGGTTCCCGCCGGCGCGGTCACCAGCCGCAGGAACGCCCCGGCCAGCGCGCGCAGGGACAGCGCGAAAATCGGCGCGCCGCAGCCGTCCACGCCCACCTCACCGATCCGCTCCCCGGCCAGTTCCTCGACCGAGCCGGCGAGCCGCTGTTGCAGCGGATGCTCCGGCGACCGGTAGTCGTCGTAGGCCCAGCCGTTCGCGGCGCACGTACGCAGCATGCCGGTGTGCTTGCCGGAACAGTTCATGTACACCGGGGACGGCACCCGCCCGGCCCGGATCACCGCGTCCCGGGCCTCCTCGGACAGCGGATAGTCGGCGGGCGTACGCAGCTCGGTCTCGTCGATGCCCGCGGCGGCCAGCATCGCGCGTACCCGGGACACGTGGAACGGCTCACCGAAGTGGCTCGCGGAGACCAGCGCGAGGTCGGCCGGGTCGGGCAGGTCCAGTCCGGCGCGGAGCATGCCGACCGCCTGCAACGGCTTGTTGGACGAGCGCGGGAAGATCGGGGCGGTCACGTCACCGGCCCAGGCCACCACCTCGCCGTCCGGTCCGAGCGCGACCACGGACCCGTGGTGGCGGCCCTCCACGAACCCCGAGCGGACCACCTCGGCCAGCACCTCACCGCCCGCGTACCGGTCCGTCATCGCTGCACCCCGAGCAGTGCCCGGGCCTCGGCGACCGGCATCGGCGGGCGCTGGGCCAGCCGCGCGAACCCCGCCGCGCGGGCCACCAGTTGCGCGTTGCTCTCCACGGGTTGGCCCTTCGCGTACGTGATGGTGTCCTCCATCCCGACCCGCAGGTGGCCGCCGGCGGACAGGGCCGCGAGCAGCACCGACAGCGTGCTGCGCCCGATGCCCGTGGCGGAGAAGGTGGTCGTCGGCGGGAGGTCGGCCAGCGCCTGTTTGAAGGCGACGACCGCCTCGGTCGTGCCGGGGGCTCCGCCCGGCACGCCGAGCACGAAGTCGACGTGCACGTGGCCACCCGCGGGCAGGCCGTGCCGGTCCAGGAGCCGGCGTAGGCTGGCCAACTGCCCAAGATCAAAGATTTCGTACTCGGGAACGACGCCCCGGTCGCGCATCGTCTCGTGCAGCGCGACGATGAACTCCCACCGGTTGAGGAACACGTCGTCGCCGAAGTTGACCGTACCCATCGTGCAGGACGCCATGTCGGGTGCCGCGTCGAGTACCCGCAGCCGGTCCTCCTCCGGGTCGGTGACCGCACCGCCGGTGGACAGTTGCACGATCAGCCCGGTCTCGGCGCGCAGCGCGTCGACGGTGGCCCGCAGCCGGCCGGGATCGAGGGTCGGCTGCGCCTCGTCGTCACGGATGTGTACGTGGATGATGCTCGCGCCGACCGCCTCGCACTCCTTGGCGGTGGTGACCAGCTCATCCAGGGTCACCGGCAGCGCCGGTACGTCGGCCTTGCTCGACTCGGCTCCGGTGGGCGCCACCGTGATCAACGTCGTGGTCGTCACGGCTAGCATCGTCGCATGACTGGCACAACTTCCCGGAAGTTGTTGCCTCAGCCGGGTCGGGAGGCCACTACTTGCCGGAAGTTGTGCCGATCTTGGTTAGGCTAGAGCGCGGGCGCGGTCGGTGGCGTGCCGGTACTCGGGCGCGGCGAAAAACCCGGGGACCAGCAGGGCGGCGGTGGTCGCCAGGTCGAGCGCCAGCACCTCGGCCGGCGGCAGGAAGACCATCGCCTGCCCCTCCCCGAGCACGACGTCCTCCTGGGCCGCGGCGGTCACCCCGTGGTAGGCCCACACCTCGACCCGGTTGGCGCCCGGCTTCACCCCCCGCCACCACAGGTCCAGCCGGTCGACCGTGAGACCGGTCTCCTCCAGCAGCTCCCGATGGGCCGCCGCGAGCGGCTCCTCGCCGTGCTCCACGTGCCCGCCGGGCAGCCCCCACTGTCCAGGCGAGATAGGCGCGTCAGCCGACCGGTGTTGCATCAGGATGCGACCCCGTGGATCCACGAGCAGGACAACCGCGATGCGGTGACCGAACATTCACTCCCCCAGATCGATCGCGGCCGCTGCCTCGCCGACTCGCAAGGCAGCGTCGTCGCTGACATTCTGCCGAACGACGGCAAGCGCGATCATCCCGAGCTCGAAATGGCGCACGGCCGTGCCGATGAATCCCACGGAGCGTCCGTCCGCATTGGTCACCGCGGTGCCGTGCGCCGGTAGCTCCTCAGTGGTCACTCCGTCCAGATGCAGCAGTACCAGCCGGCGCGGCGGCCGGCCCAGGTGGTGCACCCGGGCCACCGTCTCCTGGCCCCGGTAGCAGCCCTTCTCCAGGTGTACGGCGGCCGCGGTCCAGCCGACCTCGGACGGGAGCGTGCGGTGATCGGTCTCGAAGCCGAAGCGCGGGCGGCGGGCGGCGACCCGGAGCGCCTCGAACGCCCAGTGCCCGGCCAGCGGCACCCCGGCCGCCTCGACCAGGTCCTCCTCGGCACCCCGCCGGACCAGCAGATCAGCGCCGTACGGCATGCGGCGCGCCCAGCCGCCCAGGTCGGGGACGGGGCTCATCGCGTACCGGATGGTGGGTCTTGTCTGAACGGAGCCGGCGGCGAACTTCGGACCCGGCACCGGCAGGACGTCGGGCGGCAGCAGCGGCCCCACCCCGAGCGCGATGAGCGCCTCGTCGGTGTCCGGGCCGACCAGCGACAACAGGGCGAAGTCGGCGCTCGCGTCGGTGGGCTCGACCCGCATCAGGAAGCGCATCCGCAAAAGGAAGTCGAGCAGCACGGCGGCCTCGCCGGGCTCCACGTCGAGCCAGGTGGTGGCGCCGTCGTCGCCGACCACGGCGTGCCGCTCGACGTGCCCGTGCGGCGAGAGGACGAGCAGCTCGGTGCCGGTCAGCGCGGCCAGGTCGGTGAGGTGCTGCGTGGTGAGGCTGTGCAGCCAGCTCAGCCGGTCGGCGCCCGGGACGGCCAGCACCCCCCGGTGTGAGCGGTCGACCAGGCCGACCGAGGTGGCGAGGGTGCGCTGCTCGCGCATCGGATCGCCGTAGTGCGCGACAACCCCGGCGTCGGGGCTGTCCGGGTCGAGGGCGGCGACGGTAACCGCGCCGGATGCTGTGATCACGCGTTCCCCTTGTCCTCCGCGCAGGTCGCGCACATACCGAACAGTGCCACGTGACCGACGTCGACCAGGAATCCGCGCTCTGTGGCGAGCGTCGCAACCAGCCGGTCGAGCGTCGACGGGGGCACCTCGTCGACGTGCCCGCAGACCCGGCAGACCAGGTGCACGTGCTGATTCTCGCCGGCGGCATGGTAGGTCGGGGAGCCGTGCGAGAGGTGCGTGTGGGTCACCAGCCCGAGGTCTTCGAGCAGCTCAAGGGTCCGGTACACGGTGGTGATGTTGACCCCGGCAGCCGTCCGCGACACCGCCGCGTGGACCTGGTCGGGGGTGGCGTGACCAAGCTCATACACCGCCTCCAGGACGAGTTGACGCTGGGCGGTCAGCCGCAGGCCACGGGCGCGCAGCACCTCGGCCAGCGACGGGTCCGGCCCCGGTGATTTCAGCGACGGTGACACGCGATCAATCCTATCGGCGCCGCTAGGCTGCCCCGCATGGCTCGTGTGCTTGCGCTCCTCGGGGTCGGGGTGGTTCCCGCCGACACGCCTGTCCTGCGCGCCGATGATCTCGGTGTCCTGCGCGGCGACGGGATCTTCGAAACCATGCATGTCCGTGGCGGCGAGCCCTGGCTGATCGACGCGCACCTGGACCGGATGGCCCGATCCGCGGTGCGGCTGGCCCTTGACCTGCCGCCACGCGCCGCGCTGGTGGAGCTGGCCGGGCAGGCGTGCGCCGCCTGGCCGTCCGATGTGGAGGGCGCGTTGCGGCTGGTCTGCACCCGGGGACCGGAGGACGGCGGGCCGGTGACGGGGTACGCGACGGTCGGTGCCGTCCCGGCTGCCGCGGTCGCGGCCCGGGCCGAAGGGGTGAGCGTGGTCACCGCCACGCTCGGCGTCCCGGCCGAGGTACGCCCCGACGCGCCATGGCTGCTCGGCGGCGCCAAGACCCTCTCGTACGCGGTGAACATGGCCAGCCTGCGCTGGGCCGCCGGGCAGGGCGTGGGCGACGTGCTGTGGGTGTCGGTCGACGGGTACGCGCTGGAGGCACCCACCGCCACGCTGGTGTGGCTGGCCGACGGGGTGCTGTGCACGGTGCCGCCCGCGACCACCGGCATCCTGGCCGGAACCACCACGGCACACCTGCTCGGGCGCGCCGACGAGCTGGGCCTGCGCGCCGAGGAGCGGCTGGTACGCCCGGCCGAGCTGCGCACCGCCGGCGGGGTGTGGCTGGTCTCGTCGATTCGCGGGGTGGCCGAGGTACGCGTCCTGGACGGCGTCCCGCTCGGCCCGTCGCCGGAGACGACCCGGCTGCAGAAGCTGCTCGGCTACTAGGGCTTGATCGTCACAATTTCCGGCAAGTTGTGGCCTCCGGTGCCCCCTGAGGCCACAACTTCCGGGAAGTTGTGACGATCCTCAGCCGGCGACCCGCTCCAGGCGGGCGGACAGGTGCGGCGTGGGCGGTTGGCCGACCGCCGCCATGTCGAACGCGTACAGCAGCGCCCCCTCGACGATGCCGTACAGCCGGTGGCCGGAGCTGACCTGCTTGGCCGTCGCGGTGCGGACCACCGCGTCGGTGGCGATCTCCACCCGGGTGCCGGTGATCGTGCCGAGGTACAGCTCCAGGAACCCGGTCGGGTGGGTGAGGAGGACCTCGATCTCGTCCGAGCGCGTCCCCACCGGCGCCGCCGCGTGCTCGTGCTGAGGTCCGTCTGCACCGGACGCCACCAGCCCACCTCACGGGCGGCCGGGCGGACCGGCGCTCCGTCGGAGTCGAGCAGCCAACTGCGCGACTCGTAGAACAGGAACGGCCGGCCGTCGTGGCTGAACCGGGCCTCCTGGGCGTACTGGAAGTCGTTCTCCAGCGTCGGGTAGCCACCCTGGCCCCGCCCCCGCCAGACACCGACGAACGGCAGCAGCCCGAGGAGCGCGGGATGCAGGTCGGGACCGGTGCGCAGGTCGTGGGTGTCCTCGAACGGGTACGGGTCGACCGGCGTCTGTCCCATCCAGACCGGGTTGACCAGGCTCTCCTCACTCATCACCAACGCCCCCTCGAAACCCGCACCGCAAGGTAGACCAGCCCACCGGCGAGCGCGCCGAACCCGGCGACCAGCAGGCTGATGAATCCGATCTCACTTACCACGACACGACCGTAATCATTCGCAGATCCTATGCTGCCGGCATGGCTCGTACTCTCGTCGTCAAGGCCACCGCGGGCGCGGACGCGCCGGAGCGGTGCGCGCAGGCTTTTACCGTGGCCGCGACCGCTGTGGCATCCGGTGTCCCGACTTCGCTGTGGCTCACCGGCGAGTCGACCTGGTTCGCCCTGCCCGGCCGCGCCGCGGAGTTCGAGTTGCCGCACTCGGCACCCCTGACCGACCTGCTGTCGGCCGTCCTGGCCGGCGGCCAGGTGACCGCCTGCACGCAGTGTGCCGCCCGGCGCGGCATCGGCGCGGGCGACGTCATCGCCGGTGTACGGATCGCCGGGGCGGCCGTGTTCGTCGAGGAGAGCCTGGCCGAGGGCGCGCAGGCGCTCGTCTACTGAGCCATCAAGGCGCCTGGACCTCCGGTCGGCGCAGAAAGCCTACTGAGAACCACATCCGGTGGTCGCCGTTACCGTCAGGACCCCGTCGCGGGTACGCGCGACGACGCCGACCGGCCCGCTGCGGTACACGTAGACGTCCGGCCGGGTGAGGACTCTTCCTGGCTGGTCGCCCAGCGCCTCGACCAGGGACGCCGGGGCGCTTCCGGGCGGCCCGTCGGCCTGCACGGTCCACACCGAGCCGCCGCGGTCGCAGCCGACCCGGTGGGTCTGGAAGCTCGCGTCGGTCACCTTGAGGACATCGAGTACCGCCTGGACCGGCGCGCGGTTGGCGCTGTCCGACGGCGGCTGGGCCTCGGTCACCGGTCGGGTGAGCGGCCGGCAGCCGGTGTCGGCCGTGATCCGCGCCTGGCCGGCCCCGACCGTGCTCCCGTGCACCGCCACGTAGTTGCCCGCGTCGGCGGTCAGCGAGTGGTTGCCCGATTTATGCACCTCGACCGCGTACCGTTTGGGCAGGTGGGCGCCGACCTGATCGACCAGCGCGCCCTCCTGGCCGGCGGGCACATAGAGCGACACCGACCGTTCGTAGCGGGCACCGTCGCGCACCGCGGTGATCGAGCAGGGCGAGCCGACCTTCTCGTACCCGCCGATCTGCACCACCGCCCCGGCTGTCGCCGCCGCGGTGGCCACCTCGGCGATCGCCCGGTCGACGGTGGGCAGGGCCTCGGCGACACTGGTCTGCTCGCGCACGGTCGGCTGGCCCCGGCGCACCGCGTACACCGCCAGGCCCGCGATCAGCACCGCCCAGGCCGCGGCCGCCACGAACAGCCAGCGTCGCCGTTTCGGGATCGTCACGTGCCACATGGTGGCAGGCGGGTGCTCACTCGTTGCGCCGGGTGCCCGCCCCGCCAAGAGCGCGGTGGGACGCGGCACAGAAATTGGGAACGGCCCGCCCCTCGTCAGAGGCGGGCCGTTCAATGATCCTGGGGAGGATCCGTGCTCTAGTTTAATCAGGCTCCGACCGACACCGCAACCTGATTCACACCTCGATCAACTGCCACCGTCGCGTCCCCGTTGCCCTCCCGGGACAGCGCCCGGAGGGTCCACGTGCCCGGAGCAGCGAAAAACCGGAACTGACCGGCCGGCGAGGTGACCACCTCGGCGGTGAATTCGCCGGTGGCGTCGAGCAGCCGCACGTACGCACCGCCGACCGGGTTGTCGCCCGACCGGACGACACCGGCGATCACGGTCTCCTTCTCCACGTCGACGCTGGCCGGCAACGGAGTGTCCTGCGCCGGGGCGCCGCAACCGTCAGTACTCATCTCAGGCCTCCCCGGGCTCGTCGCCCAACGCCACCGGGACGCCGACCAGCGACCCGTACTCGGTCCATGACCCGTCGTAGTTGCGCACATCGGAGTAGCCGAGCAGCTCGTGCAGGGCGAACCAGGTGTGCGAGGACCGCTCGCCGATCCGGCAGTACGCGATGGTCGGCTTGTCGTCGTTGATCCCGGCCGTGCTGTACAGCGCGCGCAGGTCGTCGTCGGACTTGAACGTGCCGTCCTCGTTGGCCGCCTTGCTCCACGGCACGCTCAGCGCGGTCGGGATGTGGCCGGGCCGCTGCGCCTGCTCCTGCGGCAGATGGGCCGGCGCGAGCAGGCGGCCCGCGTACTCGTCGGGCGAGCGCACGTCGATCAGGTTGTGGTTGCCGATCGCGGCCACCACGTCGTCGCGGAAGGCCCGGATCGCGCGGTCCTGCGGCTGTGCGGTGTAGCTGGTGGTCGGGCGGGCCACCGGGTCCTTGGTCAGCTCCCGGTTGTCCAGCTCCCACTTCTTGCGGCCGCCGTCGAGCAGCTTCACCTGGTCGTGCCCGTAGAGCTTGAAGTACCAGTACGCGTAGGCGGCGAACCAGTTGTTGTTGCCGCCGTACAGGATGACGGTGTCGTCGTTGCCGATGCCCTTGCTGGACAGCAGCGCCTCGAACTGCTGCTGGTTGACGAAGTCCCGGCGGACCTGGTCCTGCAGCTCGGTCTTCCAGTCGATCTTCACGGCGCCCGGAATGTGGCCGCCGTCGTAGGCCGTGGTGTCCTCGTCGACCTCGACGAACACCACCCCGTCAGCGTTGAGGTTCTTCTCGGCCCAGTCGGCCGAGACGAGTACGGAGTCGCGACTCATTTTGTTGAGAGCTCCCTCGGAGACGAATCGGGTTGGGCACCGCGACCGGCGCACGGATGCCCGGGGGACGGATCACGTGGTGGGTGGGGGCCGCTTCCCGGGTTGACCCGCCGTCAGGCGGCGCCATTGCCGGCGACTGGGCTGTCAGAGCACGCGCGAGGGCCCGCCGTCAGGCAGGGCAACACAGGCAGGCGGCCACGCGGCACAGGTCGACCGCGCGCCGTTTGGTGAGCAGCGTGCTCATGGTCACGGAGCCTAGCATCGCAGTCACCAGCCGCCCAGGCCACAACTGTGTACCGGGACAGTGCCAACCTTGGCTATGCCTTGCCGGCGAGGACGACGTTGGCGGCGGTCGCGGTCACCAGTACACCGGCGGCGGAACTCTGCACCTTGTTGATCACAAGGTCGTACGGCAGGTCCGGCACCGCCACCTTGACGTTGAGCCGGTCCCGGTACTGCTGGAGGAACGATGGCGAGAGCGCGCTGGTCCCGCCGTTGGGCGACACCGCGCGCAGATCCTCGATCTGGAGGTGTACCTCGCCCTTGGTCACCGCCAGCGTGCCGGCGGCCTGGAGGGTCAGCTTGATCCCGGCGAACGAGATGGGCGCGGACAGGTTGACCTCGTTGTCCTTCACCGCGATGTTCAGCTTCGAGATGTCCAGGCCGGGCACCTGGCGCAGCGGCGTGGTGTCGATCAGGCTGCGGACCACGTCCCAGCTCATCGTCGCCGTACCGGCCACCGAGTCGGCGGTCACCTGTCCCTGACCCGACCTGATGGTGTCGATCGGAGCGTGTACCTGATTCGCGACGATGGTCAGCTTGTCCAGGGTGACCTGGCGGTTACGCGGATGGTCGACATCGATGGTGACCTTCTCGTACTTGCCGGCCAGCACCTGGGTGAGGAACGGGAAGCCGCCGATGCTGACGTTCGGCTTCTGGTCGGAGGTGATCTCGCGGTCGCGCATCGCGGTCACCGCCTGGTCGGCGAGCTTGCCCTCGGCCACGTGCACCGCGACCCGGTCGGCCACCACGAGCAGTCCCGCCAGCACCAGCACGGTCACCACCAGCCCGATCAGCCAACGACGTCCTCGTCTCGCCACGCTTCGTTCTCCTCGGGTACACGAACTCGGGGGGTTACCAGGTAGTCCAACAGCAGTAGCGCGCTCGCGGCGTACGCGGCGGGTGCCGCCAGCGCGAACGCGGCGAGTGGCCCCTGCACCTGCTGGGCCACCCACATCGCGGGGGGCTCGCCGGCCAGGGTGCGGCCGGCGTCGGCGTACCCGACGGACAGGTCCACCACGACCGCGACCAGCGCGGTGACCAGACCGGCCGCGGCCGCCGGCCCGACCGTCAGGCCGTCGATGAACGAGCCGGCGAGCGCCGCCGCGCCGGTGCCGAGCATCGCGCCGAGCACCACGCCCGCGCCGCCCCGGGGCACCTGCGGTGCGATGCGCGGGACCGGCGCCACGATGTCGGTCAGCCGCGCCACGACGACCGCGACGCCGGCCGCGGTGAGGCAGGCCACAATCGACTGGGTACCCCGCGGGTGCCGACTCAACACGACCAGCGCGGCGAGTGCGACCACGCCGAGGACGACGGCGAGCGTGGAGCCGAGCGATTCGGTCACCCGTACCCGGCCGGCCGGGCGGGTGAGCTGGCCGACCACGCCGGCCACGAAGGCGCCGGCCGTCACGTACGCCAACGGGGCGAGCGACGCCGGATCGATCCACACCGCTGCGACGTCGGCGGCGGCCGACGCGGCGAGGCCGACCCCGGCGACGATGCGAGGGGCGGGCGGGCGCGACGCGATCGTCCAGGCGAGCACGAACAGGACCTGAACCCCGAAGATCACTACCGCGTACGAGCCATGCGTGATCATCGCGCCGAGCACCAGGCCGAGCGTCAGGAGCCCGGCGAGCCCGGCGACCGCCAGCGACACCAGCCGCGACACGGGTACCTCGGGCGCGGGTCCACCAGCCGGTCCGGCGGCCGGGTCGGCGTTGGGCGGCGGCCCGGTCGGGTCGGCGGGGCCGTCGGTCCTGATCACCGGGGTCAGCGCGGTCGGCTGATCGACCGCCGGAGCCCACCGCTCGGAGCGGGGATCGCCATAGGCCGCCGGGTCACCGTAGCCGGGTGGATCGCCGTGGCCGGGTGGATCGCCGTGGCCGGGTGGATCGCCGTGGCCGGGGTGGATCGCCGTAGCCGGGTGGATCGCCGTAGCGGGGCGGATCGCCATAGCGGGGCGGATCGCCATAGCGGGGCGGATCGCCGTAACCGGGTGGTCCGCCGTAACCCGGCGGACCGCCGCCATAGCCGGGCGCACCACCGTGGCCGGGCGCATCGCCATAGCCGGGCGCATCGCCATAGCCAGGCCCACCGCCGTGACCCGGCGCTCCGCCATAGCCAGGCCCGCCGCCGTAGCCGCCCGGATCCTCGCTCGGTGGCCAGCCGGACTCGTCCGGCTCATAGCTCCTCGACTCACCAGAGCCCTCATAGTTCCTCGACTCACCAGAGCCATAACCCCGCGAGCCACGTCCGCGCGGGTCGGCCGGCCCCCGCGACCAGTCGTCGCGGGAGGACGAGCCGCGCTGCGGATAGTCGCCGCGCGGCGGGCGGTCGCCGGGAGGGGTTGCGGACACGCCACGATCGTGCCAGAGCCACGCACGTCCGGCGAACGGTGGCGAAGGCCCACCCGATCTTGCTCTGCGCCAGTGAGCCATGATCGACACAACTCCCCGGAAGTAGTGCCTTCAGGGTGACGCTGAGGCCACAAGTTGACGGAAGTTGTGGCGATCTTGGCAGCTATCGCACCCGACCTGGGGCAATGAAGATCACATCTGGGATTCCGCAAGATCTCCGGTATCCTCGGAAGCTACCTCGCCCCGCCAGCGACGCCGGACGAAGGCGTGAAGATCTTGCCCACTACGATCCTGCCCCCGCGCCGACAAGCGCCGCAGCGACGGAGGTAAGCCCGTGGAGATCTTGCTGCTAACCGCGGCTCCCACCGGCCAGGTTGTCCTACCCGGGCTCGACCTGTTGCCCCACTCGGTCCGCACCGCCCCCCGCGACGTACGTACTCTGGTCGGCGGTCCAAGCCCTGATGTCGTACTGGTCGACGCGCGCAGCGAACTGGCCGACGCCCGCGCGACCTGCCGGATGCTCCGGGCGACCGGCCTAGGCATGCCAATGATGGCGGTGCTCACCGAATCCGGCCTCGTGGCGGTGCACGCCGACTGGGGCGTCGACGACATCCTGCTGGCCAGCGCCGGCCCCGCCGAGGTCGAGGCCCGGCTGCGGCTGGCCGTCGGCCGGCTCACCCAGGCCACCGCGGGCAGCACCGGCTCGCTGGTCAAGGCCGGCGAGCTGACCATCGACCCGGACACCTACGCGGCCAAGCTCAAGGGGCGGCCGCTGGACCTCACGTACAAGGAATTTGAGCTTTTGAAGTTCCTCGCCCAGCACCCGGGCCGGGTCTTCACCCGGGACCAGCTGCTGCGCGAGGTGTGGGGTTACGACTACTTCGGCGGCACCCGCACCGTCGACGTGCACGTCCGGCGGCTGCGCGCCAAGCTCGGCTCGGAATACGAGTCGATGATCGGCACGGTTCGCCAGGTCGGGTACAAATTCGTGGTGCCACCGAACCGCCAGCTGCCGGATCCGATGTCGGAGGAGCTCGCGGAGTTCGCGCGCAATCCTCGTGCGTGAGCCGGCCGGCCGGTGTCGTTACGGTGACTGCGTGACGACGACAGCACTGGTGCGGCGAAGCGACCACCTGACGGCCGCCGAGGTGGCCGAAGTGCTCGACCTGATGCGGGCGGCGGGTGACGCCGACGGGGCCTACCCGCTGTCCGAGCACGTCGTGCTGCACCTTCGCCTGGGCGGTGACGTGCGGGCCGTCCACCTGCTGATCCGGGACGACGCCGACCTGGTCGGGTACGCCCATGTCGACACCACCGACCCGGTCGAGGGCGCGTCGGCGGAGCTGGCCGTGCACCCGCTGCACCGGCGCCGGGGGTTGGGCCGCGCCCTGGTGACCGAGGTGATGGCGGTCGCCGACGAGCGCGCGGGCGACGGCTCTGGGTCGCCGCGCGGCGGCAGACGCGCCGAGCCAGAGCCGTCGAAGTCGCCGGGGCGGCTACGGCTGTGGGCGCACGGTGACCATCCGTCCGCGTCGGCGCTCGCCATGCGGCTCGGCTTCGAGCGCTGGCGGGTGCTGTGGCAGATGCGCCGGTCGCTGTTCGCGGAGGTACCCGAGCCGACCCTGCCCGCGGGCGTCCATCTTCGGCCGTTCCGCCCCGGCGCCGACGACGACGCCTGGGTCGCGCTGAACGCGGCGGCGTTCGTCGATCTTCCGGACCAGGGCCGCTGGACCCTCGATGACCTGCACATCCGGATGCGCGAGCCGTGGTTCGACCCGGATGGATTCCTGCTCGCCGAACGGGACGCGGACCAGGCACTGCTCGGCTTCCACTGGACCAAGATCCACGGAACGGCACGCAACGGACACGGGGAAACGACGCATGCACATGAGCCGATCGGCGAGGTGTACGTGCTGGGCGTCGGCCCGGCCGCGCACGGCACCGGGCTGGGCACCGCGCTGACCCTCGCTGGCCTCCGTCATCTCCGCACGCAGGGCCTTGACCAGGCAATGCTCTACGTCGACGAGACGAACACGAAGGCGGTCGCGCTGTACCAGAAACTCGGGTTCGCCCGCTGGACAACCGACGTCTGCTTTCGGCGCCGGGTCTGACCCGGGGTCGTTCACCCGGTCGCCATCAATCAGCCGACCTCGCGTTATCCGAGGTAGGAAGGTTATTCACCCCTAGTTCACTTGAGGCCGGATGGCCGGCAACCTCGTCCTCATAGCGTTCCAAGCAGTTGATGACCAACATCAACTCCGTTGCTCGCACCCAACCAGGTCGAGCGAGGTTAGACGTATCCCCCGAAGGGACAGCAGTGAAGCTGAAGCGGCACGGCATCCTGGCCGCGGTTGCGGTTGCGGCGCTCGGGCTCGCGGCCTGCGGCTCGGACACCAACGACAACACTCCGTCTGGCAACGGCAGCAACAATGCCAAGCCGACTATCGATTGCAAGACCGGCTCCCTGACATCGCAGGGCTCGACCGCGCAGTTGAACGCGATGCAGGAGTGGATCAAGGGGTACCAGCAGGAGTGCTCGGGTGCCCAGATCAACTACCAGGGCACCGGTTCGGGCGCCGGCATCCAGGCGTTCATCGGCAACACGGCCGACTTCGCCGGCTCCGACTCCGCACTCAAGGCGGGCGACGAGCAGAGCAAGGCCGACGCCCGGTGCACCGGCGGGCAGGCACTCAACCTGCCGGCGGTCGTGGGACCGATCGCCGTCGCGTACAACCTGAGCAGCGTCAAGGACCTCCAGCTCAAGCCGGGCACCGTGGCGAAGATCTTCTCCGGCGCCATCAGCAAGTGGGACGACGCCACCATCAAGGCGGACAACCCGAACGCCTCACTCCCGTCGACCCCCATCACGCCGGTGCACCGGTCGGACTCGTCGGGCACGACCGACAACTTCACCGGCTATCTGACCGCGGCAGGGGGCTCCGACTGGACCTTCGGCAAGGACAAGGTCTGGAAGGCGCCCGGCGGGCAGGCCGGCAAGGGCAACGACGGTGTCGCAGCCGCGGTGAAGCAGGCCGACGGCGCAATCGGCTACATCGAGGACTCCTTCCTTATCACCAGCGGCCTGACCGCCGCGAAGATCTACAACGCCGCTGGCGAGTACACGGCGCTGACCGACAAATCGGCGGCCGCGGCCATCGCCGGTGCTCAGGTCGCGGGTACCGGCAGCGACCTGCCCCTGAAGATCGACTACGTCACCAAGCAGTCCGGCGCCTACCCGATCGTCCTGGTGACCTACGAGATCGTCTGCAGCAAGGGCAACCCGGCCGACAAGCTGCCGCTGATCAAGGGCTTCCTTAGCTACGTCGTCAGCACGGACGGCCAGTCAAAGTTGAGCCAGATCGGCTACGGCCCGCTGCCAGACACGCTACAGACCAAGGTCGCTGCTGCGATCGACAGCCTGGCCTGACACAGACAGGAATTGCGTAGTGAGCCAACCATCGCTCACCTCCACCCCCGCCGGCGGCGCCCAGCCGTCCGGCGGGGGTGGCGCCCTGCCGCGGGGCCACCGGTTCGGCGCAGAGAGCATCTTCCGCAGCTTGAGCACCGCCGCCGGCTCCATGGTTCTCGTCATCATCGTCGCGATCGCGATCTTCCTGATCGTCAAGGCGATCCCGTCGCTACGCGACAACAGCGCGAACTTCTTCACCTTCAAGTCGTGGTTCGCCGACTCCAACCCGCCGAAGTTCGGCATCGCGGCCATCGCGTTCGGCACGGTTCTGACGTCGCTGCTGGCCCTGCTGATGGCGGTGCCGGTGGCGATCGGGATCTCGCTGTGCCTGTCGCACTACGCGCCGCGCCGGGTGGCGACCACGCTCGGCTTCTTCATCGACCTGCTCGCCGCGGTGCCCAGCGTGGTGTTCGGGCTGTGGGGCCGGGACTACTTCTACCAACCGGTCTCCGACCTCTCGAAGTGGCTGCACGACAAGCTCGGCTGGATCCCGCTGTTCGGCAGCAACGGCCCGTACGGCAGGTCGATCCTGCTCGGCTCCATCGTGCTGGCCATCATGGTGCTGCCCATCGTGACCTCGCTGTCGCGCGAGGTCTTCCTCCAGACGCCGCCCGAGAACGAGGAGGCCGCGTTCGCCCTCGGCGCCACGAAGTGGGAGATGGTCCGCACGGCGGTGCTGCCGTACGGGCGGCCCGGCGTCATCGCCTCGATCATGCTCGGCCTGGGCCGGGCACTCGGCGAGACGATCGCGCTGGCGCTGACCCTCGGCGCGGTTTACAACGTCTCGTTCGACCTGCTCGGCGTCGGCGGCAACACCATCGCCGCCAACATCGCGCTGCGATTCGGCGAGGCCAACCCCACCGGCCGGAGCGCGCTGATCGCCTCCGGTCTGGTGCTGTTCGCCATCACGCTCGCGGTGAACATGACGGCCCGCGCGATCATCCACCGCCGTCGCGAGTTCGTGGGGAGTTCCGCATGACCACCACCACCGCCGCCCAGGTCACCCCGGGCCTGCGCACCAGGCGGCTGCCCCGTTGGGCTCCGGCGGCGGTCGCGGCCGGCGCCGTCCTGGTCGGGATCGGGCTCGGCAATCTGCTCGGCAACGGCCCGCCGATGATGGGCATCCTGGCGGTCCTGCTGTTCATCATCGGGCTGGGCGTGGCGTCGACCGTCGTCGAGGGCAGCCGGTCGGCACGCAACCGGATCGCGACCACCCTCGTCTACTCGGCCTTCGCCCTGGCCCTCGCACCGCTGCTGTCGGTGATCTGGACACTGCTGTCAAAGGGCACCGACCGGCTCAACGGCTCCTTCCTCCAGCACTCGATGCGCAACGTCAGCGCATTCGACAACGCCGGTGGCGCGTACCACGCGATCATCGGCACGCTGGAGCAGGCCGGCATCGCCACCCTCATCACGGTCCCACTCGGCATCCTCGGCGCCATCTACATCGTCGAGTACGGCCGGGGCCTGCTCGCCACGCTGATCCGCTTCTTCGTCGACGTCATGACCGGTATCCCGTCGATCGTCGCCGGTCTGTTCATCCTGGCGTTCTGGGTGCTGGTGATCACACCGCTGTACAACAACGGGCGGCCCGAGTACTCCGGCTTCGCCGCCGCGCTGGCGCTGGCGGTGCTGATGCTGCCGACCGTCGTCCGGTCGACCGAGGAGATGCTCCGCCTGGTGCCCGGTCCCGCTGCGCGAGGGCGCGTACGCACTCGGCATCGCCAAGTGGAAGACCATCCTCCGGATCGTACTTCCGACCGCGCTGCCCGGCATCGTCACCGGCGTCATGCTCTCGGTCGCCCGCGCCGCCGGCGAGACCGCACCGGTGCTGCTGGTCGCGCGGCGGCAACGACTCGATCAACTTCGACCCGTTCAACGGCAGACCAGCAGTCGCTGTCGCTGTACATCTACCAGCAGGCCGGCACGGCCTCGAAGTACGCGCCGCGCCCGCGCCTGGACCGGCGCCCTGACCCTCGTCGTCCTCGTCCTTGCTCCTCACCATCGCCGCGAAACTGCTCGCCCGGCGCAACAAGCTGGCCCGTTAAGGAGTGCCACCAATGGCCAAGCGCGTCGAAGCCGTGAACGTCTCCGGCTTACTACGGATCGTTTCAGGCGATCGACAACGTCACGATGACCGATCGAGCCGAAGTCGGTGACGGCTCTCATCGGGCCGTCCGGCTGCGGCAAGTCCACCTTCCTGCGCTCGATCAACCGGATGCACGAGGTGATTCCGGGCGCGAAGGTGCGAGGGCGAACTGCTGATCGACGGCCAGAACGTCTACGACAGGGACGTCGACGTCACCGCTGTTCGCCGGCTGATCGGCATGGTGTTCCAGCGGCCCAACCCGTTCCCGACCATGTCCATCTTCGACAATGTGATCGCCGGCCTGCGCTCAACGGGGTCCGCAAGAAGTCGGTGCTCGAGGACGCGGCGGAGAAGGCGCTCAAGGGCGCCAACCTGTGGGACGAGGTGAAGGACCGGCTCAGCCGGCCGGGTGCCGGCCTGTCGGGCGGTCAGCAGCAGCGGCTGTGCATCGCTCGTACCATCGCGGTCGAGCCGCAGGTGGTGCTCATGGACGAGCCGTGCTCGGCGCTCGACCCTATCTCGACCCTCGCCATCGAAGACCTGATCGCCGAGTTGAAGAACCAGTACACGATCGTGATCGTGACGCACAACATGCAACAGGCGGCACGGGTGTCCGACCGCACCGGTTTCTTCTCCATCGACAAGACCGGTGACCCTGGTCGCCTCATCGAATACGACGACACGGCGAAAATCTTCACCAACCCCTCGGAGAAGCGCACCGAGGACTACATCACCGGCCGCTTCGGCTGAGCCGGTCAAGTACACATAGATCGGCACAACCTCCCGGAAGTTGTGCCGATCTTTCTGTGTACCCAGTGTGGCGCGGCATTGACACTCTGGGACTGTCCACGGAGGCTACAGGCACCGAGTGTCCGCCCGCCCTCCCAGGCTCGACCGGAAGACAGCGCCGATGAGCAGCCGTTACCTGTTCGACGAGGAGGAGATGGGTGCGCTCTGCGCCGCCGGCCAGCGCCGCCGGTTCCGGCCGGGGGAGCGACTCTTCGACGAAGGCGCGGAGACCGACTACGTCATCATCATCCAACACGGCACGGTGAAGATCTCCTCCGTCTCGGCGGCCGGGTACGAGGCGGTTCTCGCCGTCCGCTCGGCCGGCGAGATCATCGGGGAGTTCGCCGCGCTCGACCGGCAACCGCGGTCGGCGACCGTGCTGGCCCTCGACGACGTCGACGGCGTGGTGGTCAGCGGCGACCGGTTCCGGGCGTTCCTGCGCAGCAACCCGGACGCGGCGCTGACCCTGCTCAGCCACGTGGTGGCCCGGCTACGCGAGGCCGACCGGTGGCGGGTCGAGTTCGGCGCGTACGACGTGGCCGGCCGGGTGGCGAAGCTGCTGCTGGAGCTGGCCGGCAAGTATGGCTCCCAGGCACCGGACGGCAGCGGTACCACGATCACGGTCGCCCTGTCGCAGCACGACCTGGCCGGCGCAACCGGCTCGTCCCGGGAGGCGGTCGCCCGGGTGTTGCGCCGCCTGCGGGAACGGGGTGCGATCGTCACCGAGCGGCGGCGGATCACGATCCTGCTCCCAGAGGTGCTGCGCGAGGTCGCCGAAGCGGCCGACGAAGCTGGGTAGCCACTCAGGCCGGCATCGCCGCGGACAGGCCGAGCCAGCCGAGAAACGCCATCGTGCACAGTCCGCTCGACAGCAGACCCATCCGCAGGTACCGGAACTTGCGCGCCGCGATCCGGGCCAGCGCCTCGGCCTGGTCCCACGCCTCTTCGCGCAGTTCCTCGGCGCTCGCCACGGGCAGGTGCCGGATCGCCCGGATCATCGCACCCCGGGCCATCGCCGGGAATGCGAGCCGGCGTACGGTCGGCGGCACCGGTACCCGCGGCATCTGGGTCAGACCGAGAAACACCCCGGCGACGAACAGGCTGGCGGCGAACGCGCCCAGCAGGACGATGGCTGGGAACCGCCAGGGTCCACCCGCGTCGAGTGTCGTGTGGACGGCCGCGATGTCGCTCGTCACGCCGGCGATCATCAGGCCGAGCAGGGCACCACACATGCCGGCCTTGGTGTCGGCGTTCTGGATCCACTGTCCAAAGTCGCCGATGGCGTGCAGAGCGACATCGAGGTCGTCGAGAGGGTCGAGGATCCGGCCACGACCACCGCTTTCGGCTGAGCGGGCTCCGGAGTTGTTGCGGTAGTTGACGAATCGTGAGCCGGTGCGACGACGCTTCCGCATGGCGCCGGTTACGCCGCCGTCCTCAACGTGGGTCACCTCGATTCCCCCTCCGACGGATGGGCCGTACCCCATCCAACCCCGGTCGATCACGAATGAGTAGGTAATCCGCTACAGACGGTAGGCTGAACGCAAACTATGCACAACGCCGCAGACACCACACCCAGCGGTCTGGTAGAAGAAAGCAACACCCACCGGTGCCCGAAAAGGAGGACAGACGCCAGGCTGTACTCCGGCCCCACGTACCGGCGCGTCGAGGTGGCCGCCGCGGCGCTGAACGACTAGTCGGGCAGGACCAGCCGGGCCGCCTCCGGACCCAGGTCCGCGCGGGGCATGATCGCCGTCGCCACGTCGCGCTCCGCGGCCATTGCGGCATCCAGGGTCGGGTACCCGCGAAGCGCCCGCAGCACCGCCAGAGTCGGCGGCAGCATGGGCAGCTCGACCAGCTCCGCCGGTGGGCCCCAGAGCACGTGTTCGGCCTCGCCGCCCACGTCCCGGGTCAGCTGCGCCGCCGGCAGCCGGGCGAGGAAGAAGTACGTGTCGTACCGGCGCGGCTCGAATTCCGGGGTGAGCCACCGGGTCCACGGCGTCAGCAGGTCGCTGCGCAGCACCAGGCCACGGTTGGCCAGCAACTCGGCGAATCCCAGCTCGCGGGCGATCAGGGCCACCCGCGCCGACTCCCAGTCCGGCGCCGATACGTCGCCGACGACCGTCTCCGGGTCGGGCCCGGCGAGCAGGACGCCGCACTCTTCGAAGACCTCGCGTACCGCCGCGCTCACCACCGCCCGCGCGGTCGGCTCGTCGAGCCCCAGGCGGGTGGCCCACTCGGCCGGTGACGGGCCGGCCCAGGCGGGCTCGACCGTGGCGTCCCGCGGGTCGACAGCGCCGCCCGGAAACGCGTACATGCCGGCGGCGAACGCCATCGAGGCGGCCCGGCGGATCAGGTACACCTCCGGGCCGTCGGCACCCTTGCGCAGCAGCAGAACGGTGCTGGCCAGGCGAGGAGTCGCGGGCGCGGCACCGGTCGCGTAGAAGTCCCGGGCCCGCTCCAGCAGGCCGGGCGGCATGGGGAAGGATTCGTCAGTCAACCCGTACCACCGTGGCGACCCCCTGGCCGACACCGACGCACGCGGCGGCCACCCCGTACCCGCCGCCGCGCCGCCGCAACTCTCGGCACGCGTCGACGACCACGCGGGGCGCCGACGCGCCGAGCGGGTGGCCGATCGCGATGGCGCCGCCGTGCGGGTTGACCCGGTCCCGATCCAGCTCGGGCAGCTCCCGCAGGCAGGACAGGACCATCGCGGCGAACGCTTCGTTGATCTCCCACACCGCGATGTCCTTCATGCCGAGGCCGGCCCGCGCCAGGGCCTTGCGGATCGCGGGTACCGGCGCCAGCGAGTACCGCTGCGGCTCGACCGCGACGGTGACGCTCGCGACCACCTGGCCGAGCGGCTCGGCGCCCAACGCGTTCGCGGCCGACCGCGTGCCGAGCAGCACCGCGATCGCGCCGTCGTTGACCGGGGACGCGTTGCCCGCGGTGACCGTGCCGTCCGGGGTGAACGCGGGCTTCAGCCGGGCCAGCTTGTCGAGTGTGGTGTCGGTACGGATCGACTCGTCCCGCTTCACGTCGGCCACCGGCAACACATAGTCGTCGTGCAGCCCGGCGTCCCAGGCCGCCGCCGCGCGCCGGTGCGAACGGAACGCCCACTCGTCCTGCTCGACCCGGTCGACGCCCAACTCCAGGGCGACCGCCTCGGCCGCCGCGCCGAGGCTGACCGTCCACTCGGCCGGGAAGCGCGGGTTGACCATCCGCCAGCCGACCTGGGTGTGGTACAGCTTCGCCTCGGTCGGGAACGGCACGTCCGGTTTGGGCAGCACGAACGGCGCCCGGCTCATGCTCTCCACCCCGCCGGCCACGACCACCTCGGCATCTCCGGCGCGGATGGCCCGGGCGGCCTGGGTGATGGCTTCACCGCCCGAGGCGCAGAGCCGGTTGACGGTCACCGCCGGTACCGTCGGCGGCAGGCCGGCCAGCAGGACCGCCATCCGGGCGACGTTGCGGTTGTCCTCACCCGCACCGTTGGTGTCGCCGAGGATGACGTCGTCGATCGCGGCCGGGTCGAGCGACGGGTGCCGGCGCACCAGTTCGGCCAACGGCGCCGCGGCAAGATCGTCGGTACGGATGCCGGCCAGGCCGCCCCGATGCCGGCCGAACGGGGTCCGTACCGCGTCGATTAGGTACGCGTCCACGTCACCGAGCCTATCCTTGCGGCCGAGCGCAGGCCCGATACTCAGGGCTCCAGCTCCGCCGCGATCCGATCGGCCCGGGGCGACCCTATCCGCCGGTAGATCTCCAGTGCCTGGCGCAGCCAACCGTTCGCACTGTCCATGTCGCGCTCGTGCCGGGCGCATCGGGCCGCTCCCTCGTAGGCCCGCGCCTCCTCGATTGGACTGTTAGCTTCGCGCGCGAAGCGCAGCGCCTGCTCGTGCTGCGTGAGCCCGCGCGCGCCCTCGTCATGTTCCAGCAGGATCGTGCCGAGATGGTTGAGCGCCTGGGCCTGCCCGTGGCGAGCACCGAGGCGGCGGTAGATGCTTATCGCACGCTCTAGGAGTGTGACCGCCTGGTTGAAATCTCCGTCCAGCCGCCAGACCACGAGAGCCAGATTGCTCAGCGTCGCCGCTTGACCGAGGCGATCGCCGAGTTCCTGGTAGATGGCGAGAGCGTCCCGCAAGGCGGACGCCGCTGCCGGTAGGTCGCCGGTCAATCGCCGGACGATGCCCAGGTGCTTGTACGTGTTGGCCTGCCCCAGCCGGTCCCCCAATTCCTCGTACCACGTGAGGGCGGCCTGTAGGTCGTCGGCGGCGGCACGGTGGTCGTCGGTCATCCGTCGGACGACACCGAGATTCTGCCGAACATTGGCCTGGCCCAGTCGATCGCCGAGGTCCTGGTAGATCGCCAGCGCCTCACCGAATGCTTCGGTCGCGCCCGGATAGTCGTCGGTGTAGCAGCGCACCAGACCCAGCCGGAAGAGAGCCGTCGCCAGTCCGGGTCGGTTGCCGAGCTGCCGGTAGATGGCCGTGGATTCACGCAGCGCCTCGGTCGCCCCAGAGTGGTTGTCGGTCAGATATCGCACTACAGCCAGGTTGCTGAGCGTCTCGGCTATTCCGAGCCGGTCGTCGAGTTCGGTGTAGATGCCGAGCGCATTGCGCAAGGCCCGATTCGCGGGCGGGTACTCCTCGACCATGCTGTGCATAATCGCTATCTCGTTGTGCAGTGCCGCTTGGCCGTACGGGTCAGCGAGGTCCGCGTACAGGGTGAGGGTCTGCTGGAAGACCAACCGGGTCGCGGCGTAGTTACCGGTCCGCCGGAGGCCCACACCGAAGGCGCGCAGCGCGTTGGCTTCGGCCCGGCGATCGCCGAGACGCTGGGCCGCAGACACGGCCGCCCGGTGGAGAGCGATCGCCTGGTGCCACGGGCCGGTGCGGCTGAGGAAGGAAGCAAGGACGTCAGCCATGCCGATGACATATGTGTGCTCGTCATGCTCCCGCGCGTACGCGGCGCAGGCGAGCAGGTTCGGCAACTCGGTACGCAGCCACGACATGGCCCGGTCCAGCCCGGACACCGGTGGCTCCGGAGCCTTGGCCCGCGACGGTGACCCCGGTACCTGCGGATCTCCCGTAATTTGGCCGTTCGCGACGCCCGCGAGCTGTCGGTAATAGTCCAGCAGCCGGTGAATCGCCTGTTCGTTGGTCGCGGGATGATCCTTCGCGGCATGGGCACGCGCGTAGTCCCGGATCAGATCGTGCATCCGGTACCGACCCCGCACCGGCTGATCCAGCAGATGGTCGTGGTAGAGCGTGTCGAGGTGCTGGCGGGCCTTGTGCAGGCTGGTGTTGTCGATCGCCGCTGCCGCGTATACATCGACGTCGATCCCAGGATGCAGGCCCAATCGGCGGAAGAACCGCCGCTGTGCCGCCGGCAGCTTGTGGTAAGAAAGATCGAAAGCGGCGGCGACTGCGATGTTTTCGGCGCGCAAGTGCGTCAGCCGATCCTGCGTAGCGCTCATCTCATCGAGCAGGTCCGTCACTGTCCACAGCGGCTCCGGACGGAGTTTGGCGGCAAGCAGCGAGATGGCCAGCGGCAGGTAGCCGCACAACCGCACCAGTTCGGCGACGGCTGCCGACTCGACTTCGGTGGAGCGCCGGCCGGTCAGCCGGGCGAACAGCGCTGCGGCTTCGTCGGGCGGAAGCGTCTCCAGCGGCAGCGCCTCGGCTGCGTGCCGCACGCGGAGACCGGTCAGCCGCCGACGGCTGGTGATCAGTACAAGACTGCCGGCCGCACCGGGTAGCAGCGGCTCGATCTGCTGATGATCGGCCGCGTTGTCCATGATGATCAGCAACTTCTTGTTCGCGATCCGGGCCCGCCACCGTGCCGCACGCTCGTCGAGACCAGAGGGGATCTGGTCCGGATGCATGCCGTCCACGGAGAGGAGAGCGAAAAGCACATCGGCCGGATCGGCGGGACGGTGGGAGGGAGTATGCGCATGCAGATCCACAAACAACTGTCCGTCCGGGAATCTGCGGGCAAGAAGATGCCCAGCGCGTACGGCGAAGGCGGTCTTGCCGACGCCGGGCATCCCATCGATCACATGAATCGCGATCGGCTCTCCCGCGTCTGCCGCCCGGGATACCGCGTCGATCAGTTTCCGAAGCTCCGCCTGGCGCCCGGTGAAGGCCGCCGTGGACCGCGGCAAGGTGTTCGTCACCGCGGGCAGTACGGGGCTGCGCTGCTCGTATATGTACTGGTTGCCGGCTGCCTGGTAGACCCTGTCGCTGTTCTGAGCGTGCAACTGCTTGTCGGCGCCCACCGGCTGGGGGGGCGTCGAGGCTTGCTGGCCAGCCGACCGCGGCCTTCCCGGGTTGGCAGAGGGTGCGCCGTCCGCCGGTGCGGTCATCATGGCCACTCCGCCCGCCCGGAGGTCAACCGCACCGTTGTATCCACCGCAACCTCCGTGACGCATGGTGATTCTCTGATTACAGTAGATGATTGCGGCGAGCAAAGAAGCGTCGCCACCGATTCGGACCGGTCAATTGTCAGACTCGGTTCGCTGGCACCCATCGCGATCTCTCCTGCGCCAATCGCACGTGCACTATCTGCACGTGCGCGATTGAGCACCGGGTTCACGGATGCCGAGCACCGGCACCGGTGTGGCGGAGGGCCCCCATAGGGCGACGACGACCCGCTCATCGCACACCACCGGGCCCGCGCCCCGCGCTACGACCACGGCTACGCCAACCGTTACCTGACAGGGTCGCCGAGATGACCGCCTAGATGCAGAACACCCTTGCGCAGCCGAGAGCTACCGGAGACCTTCGTGATGCGTGCCAGACAGTGAAAGTATTGCTTTCGGAGTACGCCCAAGGAAAGCAACAATAAGCACTGTTGACTCAGGCGGAGACCATTGTCACTGCGGTGAGTATGGATGTCATCACGGATTTGGCTCTGGCGCCAGGCCGTCTCGCTGTGTTAGATGATCTAGGCCATACACGCGCGTCACCTGCGGCGCGATGCGCGAGGCCAGCAGGCTCGTTCCTGATACTCACCCGAACGCCGAAGCTTTCGTGACAATGACGTGGGGAGCTGACGCACGTGAAGAAAGTTCTTGTATCCGCCTTGATGTTGGCCGCGTTGCTATTTCCATTGAGAGCTGAAGTACCCCACGCGGCACCATTGCATAACGCGCCCGCGGCAACTCAAATTGCTGCCCCCAAGAGTTCCAATCAGGAGCACCACAACATTTAGCCGTAAAACTTCGACGGTCGTCGCCCAAGGACGACGCTGAACGTCTTGTACGTGCTGTACCCTAGCCGCTCCGGGACTTGCCGGCAACCCTCGGCCGGCCCCACATCTCCATGATCGGCACAACCTCCCGGAAGTCGTAGCCTCAGTACGGTGCTATGACCCCTATTTCCGGGAAGTTGTGCCGATCTTGGAAAGCGCTAGGGTGACCCCATGACCGACCCGATCCGCTGGGGGATCCTGGCGACCGGCACCATCGCCCGGCATTTCGTCCAGGATCTGCGCGGCATGCCCGACACCGAGGTGGCGGCGGTCGGGTCGCGCAGCCAGGAGGCCGCCGACCGGTTCGCGGCGGAGCACGACATCCCCCGGGCGTACGGGAGCTGGCAGGCGCTCGCCGACGACCCGGGCGTCGACGCGATCTACGTCGCCACCCCGCATTCCGCGCACCATCCGGCCAGCCTGATCTGCCTGCGCGCGGGTAAGGCGGTGCTGTGCGAGAAGCCGTTCACGCTCGACGTCGCGCAGGCCGAGGAGCTCGTGGCCGCGGCGCGTACCGCCGGGGTGTTCCTGATGGAAGCCATGTGGATGCGGTTCTTCCCAGCCGTCCACACCGTGTGCGGGCTGATCGCCGACGGCGCGATCGGCGACGTGACCGCCGTACACGCCGACTTCGGGCTGTCCACCCCGCTCGACCCGACGCACCGGCTGCGGGCCCTCGAACTCGGCGGCGGCGCCCTGCTCGACCTCGGCGTCTACCCGGTCACGTTCGCCCATCTGGTCCTCGGCGCCCCGACCGGGATACGAGCCTGGGCGCGCCTGACCGCCGAAGGGGCGGACGAGAACACCGCGATGATCTTCGCGTACCCGTCCGGCGCGCTCGCGTCACTGACCTGCTCGCTGGTCGGCGACTCACCGCGTACCGCGACCGTGACGGGCACCCGGGGCCGCATCGAACTGCCGCGCAACTTCTACCGGCCGACGCAGTTCACCCTCACCCGCGACCGGGCCGAGCCGGAGGTGATACCCACCCCGTTCGACGGGCTCGGATACCACTTCGAGGCCGCCGAGGTACACCGCTGCCTGCGCGAAGGGCTAACCGAGAGCCCGGTGGCACCCCTCGCCGAGACACTCGCTGTGATGGCCACCCTCGACGCGGTACGCGACCGGATCGGGGTCACCTACAGCTAGCTGAATATCGGGCGGGCCAGCAGGTACAGCAGGATTGACAGCAGGCCGGCGCCGGGGAAGGTCAGGATCCACGCGGTCACGATGTTGCCGGCGACTCCCCAGCGCACCGCGGAGAGCCGTTTCGTCGCGCCGACCCCCATGATCGCCGAGGTGATCGTGTGTGTGGTCGAGATGGGCGCGTGCAGTGCGGCCGCCCCGAACAGCACGGCACTGGCCACGGTCTCGGCGGCGAACCCTTCCGGCGGGCCGAGGTGGACCACGCGCCGGCCGAGGGTACGGATGATCCGCCAGCCACCCGAGTACGTGCCGAGCGCCAGCATCGTGGCCGAGGTCAGGTAGACCCACCACGGGATGTGGCTGCGGCTGGCCTGGAACCCGCCGGTGTAGAGGGCCAGCACGATGATGCCCATGGTCTTGGCGGCGTCCTGGGTGCCGTGGCCGACCGCCATCGCGAAGGCGGACACGCTCTGCGCCGCCCGGAAGCCCTTGTTCAGCCGGCTCGGGTTCCCGCTCCGGAACAACCAGTACACGACCAGCATGAACAGGTACCCGAGCAGGAACCCGATGACCGGCGAGAGCACCATCGGGATGATCACCAAATTGGTGATCGTGGCCCAGTGCACCACCCCGCCCGCGGCCAGGAACGTGGCGCCGACCAGCCCGCCGAACAGCGCGTGCGACGACGAGGACGGCAGGCCGAAGTACCAGGTGAGGATGTTCCAGCCGATCGCGCCGACCACCCCGGCGAACACCACGCCGAGGCTGCTGGCGGTCTTCGGCAGCGTCACCAGCCCGCTGCCCACGGTCTGGGCGACGCCCTGGCCGAGCCACGCGCCGAGCAGGTTGCCGATGGCGGCGACCGCCAGTGCCACCCGCGGGCTGAGCGCACGGGTGGAGACCGAGGTGGCGATGGCGTTGGCCGCGTCGTGGAAGCCGTTGGTGAAGTCGAACGCCATCGCCACGACGATCACGGCTAGGACGGCGACCAGCTCGCCAGTCAAGGTCTACGACTCCTTCACGGCGATCGTCTCGACCGTGTTGGCCACGTGCTCGAACGCGTCGCAGGCGGCTTCCAGCTCATCGGCGACCTCTTTCATCTTCAGCACCGTCAGCGCGTCGTACTCGCCGGAGAACAGGCGCACCAGCAGCATCCGGTAGCCCCGGTCGCCCTCGTTCTCCAGCCGGTTGCACTCCACCCAGTACTCGCTGAGGTTTTTCATGCTCTTCAGCCGAGGCATCGCCGAGGCCGTCAGCTTGGCCTGCTGGTCGAGCACGCTGACCATCTCGTGCACCTCGCGCGGCAACGTCGGCAGCTTGGTCAGGCCGTAGAGGTACAGCAGGCTGCCGACCGCCTCCAGGTGGTCCATGATGTCGTCGAGCTGCGAGCCGAGCTGGTAGATGTCCTCCCGGTCGAACGGCGTGATGAACGAAGTATTGATCTTGTTGTACAGCTCGTGGGTGATCGCGTCGCTGTCGTGCTCGACCTCGATGAGGCGCTCACTGATCGACTGGACGTCCGCACCGGGCAGGGCCAACTCGGTCAGCAGCTCGGTGCCCCGCACAAGATTCGCCGCGGCCTTGCTGAAGTACTCGTAGAACGTGTCGTCGCTGGGGCGGAGCTTGAATCGCACGGCCTAACCTCGTCACGGCAGTTGGGATGCGGTGGTGGTGCGATGGACCCGCACGAATGCTAAGCAACGCCGGAAATACCCGCGCGTTCGGCTGATCACGTTACGTCCCGTTCGAATCGAGATCACAAAGCGTACCGTGTCCGGCCGGCTTCGCTGGTCATTGGGGATACGGTGGGACCGAGGAGGCTGGAGTGGACGAGTCCCGTGAGTTCTCGGCCCATCGCGACCACCTGATGGCGGTCGCCTACCGGATGCTCGGCAGCCGGGCCGAGGCCGAGGACGCGGTGCAGGAGGCCTGGCTACGGTACGCGTCGGCCGACGCCGACGCGATCGACGACCTGCGCGGCTGGCTCACCACGGTCACCGCGCGGATCTGCCTGGACGTGCTGCGCTCGGCCCGGGTGCGGCGGGAGGCGTACGTCGGCCCGTGGCTGCCGGAACCGGTGGTGACCCGGCTGCCCGACCCCGGCCTGGATCCGGCCGACGAGGTGGCGCAGGCCGAGGAGGTCAGCTACGCGCTCCTGGTCGTCCTGGAGCGGCTCAGCCCGGAACAGCGGGTCGCGTTCGTGCTGCACGACGTGTTCGCGGTGCCGTTCGACGAGATCGCCACGGTACTGGCGACCAACCCCGCCGCCGCCCGTCAACTCGCCTCGCGGGCCCGGAAGGCGGTCGCCGACGGCGGCGTCCGCGAGCGCCCCGACCGCGGCGAGCAGCGCCGGGTACTGGAGGCGTTCCTCGCCGCCGCCCGCAAGGGCGACATCGACGGGCTGGTCGCGGTCCTCGCCCCGGACGCCGTGGTGACCGGCGACGGTGGCGGCCTGGCGCCGGCGGCCCGGACCCCGGTGGCCGGCGCGCTGCGCGCGGCGCGGTTCCTGCACGGACTGTTCCGGCAGGCCGACCGGATCGAGGTCGTGGTCGAGCCGGTACTGGTCAACGACGACCTCGGCCTGCTGGCGGAAGGCACGTTCCCGGACGGGACGCGGCAGCGCGTGGTGATGTCGTTCGTCGTGGCAGACGGTCAGATCCGGAACGTGTACAACCAGCTCAATCCGGCGAAGCTCGACGGGGTGCCCCGCCCCGATCCGGCCCGGAACCTGATGGTCTGAGTAGTCAGGCGACGTTCATCTGCCCCTCGCTGCGGGAGAGCACGTCGAGCCAGCGGCGATAGTGCGTACCGAAAGGTTCGACGCGTTCCCGGAGCGCGCCGGCCAGCCACTCGGCCGCGGCCCACGCCTCCTCGATCACGTCCGGCGGGTATCCGTAGCGGATCTGGTGCACCGCGAACTCGTCCTCGTCGAGGATCTCGACGGTGCCGACCCGCCGCCTGCGGACGTCGAGATCGAGGTCGACCATCGTGACCTCGTCATGGGTGGGCCACGTCGGCACGGTGGTGATGTCGCAGTACACCTCGGTGCGGTGCGGCGCGGCATTGAACGCCGCGGTCCACCAGGCGTCCCGGGGGAACAGGATCACGTGGTCGTGCTCGGCCGGGTTGACCGGCTGCGGTCCGCGCGAGACCGGGGTGCCGGCGACCGCGCCGACCCACACGCCGAACTCGTCCTCGCCGAGCCGCTGGCCCGGCTGGTTCCAATGCAACGAGCCGTCGTACTTGCGATAGACCACCCGCACCAGATCGCTTTTCACCACGAGACCACCCTATCGATCAACCTGGCTGGTCGGGCATGCCGTGACGTGTACACGTCGAATGTCGGCCACGCCGGCATAGTGGCGGTTACGTCGATATGGACGCGGCCGAAAGACACCATGCCAAGAGTACGCGCTGCGGCGGAGTCAATACAGCTAGTAATGTTCCTGTGGACAACGCGCGTCGGCCTGTGGACAACCCATGTGCGGTCGTACCGAACGGGTAGCGTGCCTGCCGTGACCGCCGCGACGACTCTTCCCCCGGCCCGCCCGGGCGGCAGCCGCCCCCAACCCAGCGTCACCGACCTGCTGAAGGCCGCCGTCGGCGCGGTTCCCGACGGGTGCGAGCGGCCCGGGCAGCAACAGATGGCCGAGGCGGTGGCGCAGGCCGCGGTGACCGGTGAGCACCTGCTCGTCCAGGCTGGCACCGGCACCGGCAAGTCGTTGGCCTACCTGGTGCCGGCGTTGCTTGTGGAGGGTCCGGTCGTGGTGTCCACCGCGACGCTCGCGTTGCAGTCGCAGTTGGTCGAGCACGACCTGCCCCGCCTCGCCGACGCGGTCGAGCCGCTGCTGGGCCGCAAGCCCACCTTCGCGGTACTGAAGGGTCGCCACCACTACGTGTGCCTGGCCCGGTTGGAGGGCAGCACCGCGGAGGAGCCGGGCGACGCCCTGTTCGAGACCGGCGGTGGCGGCGGCACCCGCTGGCTCGGTGAGGCCGGCCGGCTCGGCAAGCAGATGCAACGGCTGCGCGAATGGTCGACGCAGACCGCGACCGGCGACCGCGACGAGCTTGACCCGGGCGTCGACGACTCGGCCTGGCGACTGGCCTCGATGCCGGCCCGCGAATGCGTCGGCGTGGCCCGCTGCCCGTTCGGGGCCGACTGCTACGCCGAGGCGTCCCGGGTCCGGGCGCGCGAGGCCGACATCGTGGTCACCAACCACAGCCTGCTCGCGGTCGACATGCTCGCCGGCCGGCACATCGTGCCGCAGCACAAACTGCTGATCATCGACGAGGCACACGAGCTGGTCGACCGGGTGTCCTCGGCGGCGCAGGCCGAGCTGTCCCCGGACGCGGTCGACCGGGCGGCCCGCCGGGCCCGGGCGTATGTCGACGACGAAGGCTACGAAAGCCTGGCCGAGGCCAGCGACGCCCTCACGGTGGGGCTCGCCGACCTGCCGGCCGGACGGCTCACCGTCAGCCTGCCGACCGGGCTCGCCGAGGCGCTCACCCTGCTCGACGCAGCGACCCGCCGCTGCGTCAACCAGATCGGCGACATCAAGGGCGACGACCCCGATCCGGTGCGCAAGCAGCAGGCCAAGGCAGCGCTCGGCGAGCTGTCGGACACCGCGCAGCGGCTGCTGGAGTTCGCCGACCATGACGTGGCCTGGGTGGAGAAGGACGATCGCGGCCGGCGCGCCGTCGTCGTCGCGCCGCTGTCGGTGGCCGGACTGCTCAACACCCATCTGTACGAGGAACGCACGGTGGTCGCCACATCCGCGACACTGGCCCTCGGCGGCAAGTTCGACACCGTCGCGAAGGCGCTCGGTCTCGACGACGAGACCGACTGGGACGGCATCGACGTCGGCTCCCCGTTCGACTACACCCGTCAGGGCATCCTGTACGTGGCGGCGCGGCTGCCCCGACCGACCACGTCCGGCCTGTCCGAGCCGGCCGCGGACGAGATGGTGGAACTGGTCGAGGCGCTCGGCGGGCGCACGCTCGGGCTGTTCTCCAGCCGCCGGGCAGCCGAGCGGGCCGCCGAGGTGCTGCGTGCCCGGACCACGCTGACCGTCCTGGTGCAGGGCGAAGAGGCGCTGCCGCTGCTGGTCCGCCGGTTCCGCGAGGAGCGCGACAGCTGCCTGCTCGGGGTGATGTCGCTGTGGCAGGGCGTCGACGTGCCGGGCGACGCCTGCCAGCTGGTCCTCATCGACCGGTTGCCGTTCCCGCGCCCCGACGAGCCGCTGGCCGCGGCCCGGGCGGCGGCGGTCGACGCGGCGGGCGGCTCCGGCTTCGCGGCGGTCAGCGTGCCGATCGCCGCCGTACGCCTGGCTCAGGGCGCCGGCCGGCTGATCCGGACGGCCGGCGACCGTGGCGTGGTCGCCGTGCTCGACTCCCGGTTGGAGACCGCCAAGGGATACGGAGCGTTCCTGCGCCGCTCGCTGCCCCCGTTCTGGTACACGACGAAACCCGAGGTGGTGCGCGGCGCGCTGAAACGGCTCGCTACGACGTAGGTTGCGACGACACCACGACCGCGTCGGGCGGGGGCTCGTTGCGGTACGTGGTGAGCCGGCGGATGCCGGTGTTGAGCACCGCGACCAGCGGCACCGCCACCAGCGCGCCCATGATGCCGGCGAGGATCAGGCCGGTGGCGATCGCGACGACGACCGCGAGTGGATGGATCGCCACCGCCCGGCCCATGATCAGCGGTTGCAGGATGTGGCCCTCCAACTGCTGCACCGCGATGACCGCGGCCAGCACCAGCAATGCGCTGACCCAGCCGTCGGTGACCAGCGCCACCAGCACCGCGACCGCACCGGACACGGTGGCGCCGACGATCGGGATGAACGCGCCGAGAAACACGAGCGCCGCCAGCGGGAACGCCAACTGCACCCGGAGCAGCACCAGGGCGAGCCCGATGCCGACGGCGTCGATGAACGCGACCAGGACGGTCGCCCGCACGTACGAGACGAGGGTGTGCCAGCCGGCCTCACCGGCCGCCGCCAGCGGAGCCCGGGCGCCGCCGGGCATCAACCGGACCAGGAAGCCCCAGATCCGGCGCCCGTCCCGCAGGAAGAAGAACGTCGTGAACAGCACCAGCAGCGACGAGAAGAGCACGTCGACAGCCGTGGTCGCGGTGGACAGCGCTCCGGTGGTCAACAGATCGCGATGGGTGTTGATCCAGTTCTGCGCGGCGTCGGCGAGGCCGGTCAGCTGGCTGTTGGTCAGGTGGAACGGCCCGTTGCGCAACTGGTCCTGGATGGTCCGGATGCCCTCGGTGGCGTTCTTGGCCAGGTCCGGGAACGAGTTGACGAACTGGGTGATGACGAGGGTGAGCACGCCGCCGACCACGGCGATGCCGCCGATCAGCACCAACGCGACCGCCAGCGACGCCGGCAGCCGCACCCGGCGGCGCAGCCAGCCCACCGACGGCGCCAGCAGCGCGGACAGCAGCAACGCGATGCTCAGCGGGATCAGCACGTCTTTCAGCCGGCCGATCAACCACAGCAGCACGGCCGCCGCGAGGGCGAGCACCAACATCCGCCACGCCCAGGCGGCCGCGATGCGCAGCCCGTGGGGCACGTCCTCGTCGTCGCGGCTGGTCACCGACGACGGCGTGGGCGTCGGAACGGGCACCACCTCGACCACATGCTCATGGTGGTTGGCAGGCGGAAGCTCACGGGCTGTCCGGACAGCCGTGTATGCCCGGCGGATGTTTGCGCGTACCTGCTCAAACTGACCCAAGGGGACCTCCTCCCTCGACCACCGTAGCCGCTGTAGTCACACCTGGCGGTCACTGGCGCACCGGTGGCGCGGTAGCGTCACCACGTGACCGCCCCGCCGACGCCCACCGATACCGACACCGGCCTGCCCATCCGGTTGCTGCACGACCGCGTTCTCGTCCGTCTCGAAGGCGCCGAAGGGGAGCGCAAATCGTCGGCGGGCATCGTCATCCCGGCCACCGCCGCGGTCGGCCGGCGCCTGGCCTGGGCGACCGCGGTCGGCGTCGGGCCGCACGTCCGCTCGATCGTCGCCGGTGACCGGGTGCTGTTCGACCCGGACGACCGGTCCGAGGTCGAGCTGCACGGCCGGGCGTATGTGCTGCTGCGCGAGCGGGACGTGCACGCCGTCGCGGCCCGCCGGGTCGAGAACGACGCGACCGGCCTCTACCTGTAACTGTCAGGCTTTGCGCCGACCGAAGGTCCAGGCGCCTGAAGCAAATCAGTAACCGGGCGGCGGGGGCCCGTAGCCGGGCGCTGGGCCGTAGCCCGGCTGCCCGCCATAGCCAGGCGGCGGCCCGTAGCCCGGCGGCGGGCCGTAGCCCGGCGGCGGGCCGTAGCCCGGCGGCGGGCCATAGCTCGGCGGCGGGCCATAGCTCGGCGGCGGGCCGTAGCCGGCGGCCGGGCCGGCCGGGACCAGCACCACCGGCACGGGTACGACCGGCTGCTCGGGCGGGTCGAGGGTACGCACGGTGCCGTCCGGGAAGGTCAGGTGGTAGTGCCCGCCGTCCCAGACCGCCCTCGGCGCGTACGGGTCGCGGCCGGCGAACACCTTCCGGAACGCGGCGATCGCGTTCAACAGCCGGCGCTCCTCGGCGAGGGTCTCGGTCACCTCGTTCGGCGCGAGGCCGACCCCGCGCCGCATCGCGTCGCGCAGCAAGGCCAGCCGGGTCGCGTCGAACTGGTACGCCCGCATCGCCTTGGCCCCGGCGTCCCCGGCCACCCGTTTCGCCCACCGGCGCGCGGCCAACCGGCGGCCGAGGGTGCCCAGGGCGGCCGCTTCGGGTGGCGAGAACCAGCCGTGCCGGACGTACTCGCCGACCATCCGTTCGGTGAGCCGGCCCTCGGCTCCCCGTAGCCACAGCGCGAACCCGACCATCCCGAGGAAGATCGGCATCATCACCGCGAAGTACCCGTACAGCAGCACGAACATCTGCTGCGCCTCCACCGCGATGGTGGACATCAGGTTCCACGTGCCGTGCAGCATCATGGCGACGATCAGCCCGGCGAGCGGCGCGAGCCAACGCACCCGCCGGTCGGCGGCGCGAGCGGCGACCCCGAGCCCGATCCCGGTCATCGACGTGAACAGCGGATGGGCGAACCCACTGAGCAGGATCCGGCCGACGAACACCCCGACGACCGCGGTCGCCCCGGCCAGCGGCCCGCCTTTGTCGGCGTTCTGCGCGTAGCCGTAGCCGCCCAGGTACAGGATGTTCTCCACCATCGCGAAGCCGGTCGCGGACAATCCACAGTAGACAATGGCGTCGATGAGCCCGGAGAACGCGCGCGGCCGGCGGACGAACAGGATGATCGGCCCGAGCGCCTTCATCGACTCTTCGATGAACGGCGCCACCAGCACCGCGACCAGCGCGTCCGGCAGGCCCCAGGCGCTGAAGAGCTTGCTCGCGCCGGTGTTGACCAGCAACGCCACCGCGGTCGCGACGCACGCCCCCCAGCCGAAGCAGAACGCGAGGTAGCGGACCGGTTCCGGCTCGTAGCGGTCCAGCCACAGAAAACAGAACACCAGCACGGGTACCGGCAGAATCGCCGCCACGATCCCGACCGTCAGCGCGAGCGGCCCGATCCGCCAGCCGACGTACGTCAGCACGCCGAGCCCGCAGACCGCGATCAGCGCGATCACGCCGCCGAGGGTCGCGCCGCGCCGCCAGACGAGGCGGGACGGGGGCGGCGGCGCGGCCGCGAGGACCATGCCGGGGCTCGGGTATGACCCGGCCGGATCCTGCCCCTCGGCCGGCTGATGGTCACTCATGTTCGCCAGCCTAGCGATGCCCGCCCGGACCCGCGTCCCCAGCATGATCGGCACAACTTCCCGGAAGTAGTGGCCTCCGGTACCCGCTGAGGCCACTACTTCCGGGAAGCTGTGGCGATCTTGGGCTAGATGATGACGGTGTCGCGGCCGGCGTTCTTGCCGCGGTACAGTGCCGCGTCGGCGTGCCGGAGCACCTCGTCCGGGTCGTGCTGTCCGGTGCCGTCGGCGATCCCGATGGTGACCGTGACGACCAGGTCGGTGGCGGTCTCCTGCCACGGGTACCCGCGGACCGCCTTCAGGATCCGCCGGCAGACGACCATCGACTCGTCCGTCGTCGAACCCGGCATGACCGCCACGAACTCGTCCCCGCCGAGCCGGGCCGGCAGGTCTGTGGCGTGCAGGTGGGCGCGGAGCAGCCCGGCGAAGGCGACCAGCACATCATCGCCGACATCGTGCCCGTACCGGTCGTTGATCGCCTTGAAGTGGTCGATGTCGAACAGCGCGACCGACAGCGGCGTGTTGAACCGGGCGCTGGCCTGGGCCAGGTCGGCCAGCGTGTCGTTCATCCGCCGCCGGTTGGCGATACCGGTCAGCGGATCGGTCTGGCTGAGTTGGATGATCTCGTCGTTGAGCCGTTGCAGCTCGTCCATCCGGCTGGCCAGCTCCGTCTTCGTCCGCTCCAGCTCGGCGATGATCTCGGTCTGCGCCTGCGCCTGGGTCCGGTACCGCAGCGCCTCCCGCTCGGCCTGTTCGACCTCGAACCGCACCCGCAGGGCTTGTACCCGCTGGTCCTGCGCGGCCCTGGTGACCTCCTCGGTGAGCCGGCAGCTGCGGAGCAGGTGCTCGTAGGCGGCGGTCGGCTCGCCGCTGGCGTGGAGCACCTCGGCGAGCAGCGTCTCCGCCCGCGCCGCCGAGCGCGGGGTGCCCACCTCGTCGGCCAGCGCGATGACCCGCTCCAGCGTGGCGCGCGCGGCGGCCAGCTCACCCTGCTTCAGCTGTACCGTCGTCGCCAGCGTCATCAGGAGATCCAGCTCGCGGGTGGGGCTGGCGATCGAACCGTCGGGCAGCCGGTTGCGCTCCAGCGCCCGCTTCGCCCACAGCGCGGCCAGGTCACGCTCGCCAAGCTCGGCCAGCGCGTTCGCGTACGAGGTCATCGCCAGCACCGAGTCGAGTGGCATGCCGGCCTGCTCGAACCGTTCGAGCGCCAGCTCGCAGGTCGCCGCCGCAGCCGCCGGGTCGCCGTCCCCCAGTTGCATGTCGGCGGTGTTGCCGAGCATGACGCCGGCCCCGCTCGGATCGTCGCATTCGAGGAAGATGTCGTGCGCCCGCTGGAACAGCGGCTCCGCCCGGTCGGCCGCGCCGAGCCGCCGGGACAGTGCCGCCATGAGGCTGAGCATGCGGCCCTCGCCGAACAGGTCGCCGCCCCTGCGGTACCCGTCGAGCGCCTTGTGCGCGTGCTCCAGCGCCTCCGGCACGCAGTCCTGGGTGAAGTAACAGTGGGCGACGGAGTGGTGGGCCCGCGCGACAGCCAGCGGCTGGCCGAGCCGTTCGCCCTCCGCGAGCGTCGCCAACGCCGCGGGCAGCACCTCGGCCGGTGTCCCCTGCCGCGCGTCGGCCTCCGCGACCATCGCACGGCATTGGATGCGGGCGTCGTCGTCACCCAGCTTCTCGGCCAGGGCCTCGCCCTCCCGCGCCAGCTCACCGCGCCGGTGCGGGTCCCGAACCAGCCGGCCGGCCAGCTCGACCAGTGCTTCCAGCTCGGTCGACGTGCCGGCAGCGGTCGCGCGCGCCCGGGTTAACCCATCCTCCAGATCGGACAGGGCCGGCACACGGGGCATTACCGCCTCCACGTCGAACCACTCGCAGGTGCAGATGCACTGGCGCTGCGCAACGCGAGTCTACGGTACCTACGGGACGCGGGGCCCACCGTCGCGCAGACCGGACAGCAGGTCACCAAGCTCATCGGCCCGGTCGAGCACCACCCCGGGGGTCAGCTTGGCCGGCACGACCTCGCCGCTCCCGACTTCCTCCCAGGTCAATGGCGCGGAAACGGTGGGGGTCGGCTGGGCGCGCAGCGAGTACGGCGTGACGGTCGTCTTCGACGCGCTGTTCTGGCTCCAGTCGATGAAGACCTTTCCGGGCCGCAGTTGTTTGGCCATCCGCGACACGATCAGCTTGGGCGCCTCCCGCTCCAACTCGGCGGCGATCCGGTGGGCGTAGTCGCTGACCTCGTCGGAGGACTGCTCCCCCGCGATCGGGCAGGCGAGCTGCATGCCCTTCTTGCCAGAGGTCTTCGGGTACGCGTCGATGCCGTCCGCCGCGAGCCGCTCGCGCATCATGACGGCGACCTGGCAGCACTCCTTGATGCCGGCCGGGGGACCCGGATCGAGGTCGACGACCAGCATGTCCGGGCCGTCGGAGCCGACCTTCCACTGCGGAGTGTGCAGTTCGAGCGCCGCGAGGTTGGCCAGCCACACCAGGGTGGGCAGGTCGTCGGCCACGATGTAGTCGAGCATCTCGCGGTTCTTGGTGGAGCCGGGCGCGGGCAGCCGCTCCTGGCGCACCCAGTCGGGGGTACCCCCGGGCGCGTTCTTCTCGAAGAACCCCTTGGCGGCGACGCCGTTGGGGTACCGGATCCGGGTCAGCGCCCGGTCCCGCAGGTGCGGCAGCAGCAACGGGGAGATCCGGGTGTAGTAGTCGATCACCTCGCCCTTGGTGAACCCGGCCGCCGGGAACAGCACCTTGTCCAGGTTGGACAGTTCGAGTTCCCGGCCGTCCACCCGGACCAGCACCCGGTCGTTCACTCGTCCACCACCTCGTCTGGCGACTTGTCCGGACGGAGCCGGAGGAAGCGGGGGAATCGGAGCCGGCCGTCGCGGGTACGCTCGGCGAACTTCACCTCCACCACCGTCACCGGGCTTACCCAGAAAGCGGTGCGGGCATCCTCGCGCGGGATGGTTTCCCCGAACGGCGACACCGACACCACCAGGGGTTTGAGCGTGTCGTACAGGTTCCGCTCGGCCGTCGCGGAGATGCCGCCGCCGACCCGGCCGCGGTAGGTCAGGCCGCCGTCCGGGGCCGGCACGCCGACCAGCAGGCCGCCGATCGTACGCGCGCCGGGACGCCAGCCACCCACCACGAAGTCGCCGGTGTGCTCGGACTTCACCTTGATCCAGTCCGGCGAGCGCAGGCCCGGCCGGTACGGTGCGGCCAGGCGCTTGGCGACCACGCCCTCCAGGCCGTGCTCCCGGCTGGCCGCCTGGGTGGCCGGTCCGTCGTCGAAAGACGGGGGTACGAGCCACCGGTCCCCGGCCAGGCCCAGCTCCTCGAGGAGTTGCCGGCGCTCCATGTACGGGACGTCGAGCAGGTCGACGCCGTTGAGCCGGAGTACATCGAAGATCAGGTACGTGACCGGGTAGCTGGCCGAGAGCCGGATCGCCCGGTGCCGGTCGCGGACGTGCATCCGCTCGGCCAGGTCGCGAAACGATGGCCGGCCTTCGGCGTCCATCACCACGATCTCGCCGTCCAGTACCGCGTCGGCGGCCTCGCCCAGACCGGCCAGCTCCGGGTAACCGGCGGAGACATCGTTGCCCCGCCGACCGTAGAGCTTGACCGGACCGCCGTCACACCGGGCGATGGCCCGGACCCCGTCCCATTTCAGCTCGTACGCCCAGCCGGCGCCGGTGGGCAACTCGCCCGCGGTGGCGAGCATGGGCGCGAACGGCGAGCCGGACATTGTTCGATGCTACGACCTGCACGACCCGGAAGATGCCGATCGCGACCTTGAACCCGCGTGAACACTCGCGCTACCCCAGGATGGGTGGGATCCTGTCCATGAGGGCTGCTCAAAGGGGGTTGTCGACGATGCGGTCAATCTGGAAGGGAGCGGTCTCCTTCGGGCTCGTGTCGATCGCGGTGAAGCTGTACTCGGCCACGGAAGAGAAGGACATCCGCTTCCATCAGGTCCACCGCACCGACGGCGGTCGGATCAAGTACAAGCGGACCTGCTCCATCGACGGCGACGAGGTCACCTACGACGACATCGCCAAAGGGTACGACCTGGGCGGCGGCGAGATGGTCATCCTGACCGACGAGGACTTCGCCGACCTCCCGCTCACCACCAGCCACGCGATCGACGTGCTGGAATTCGTGCCGGCCGAGCAGGTCGACCCGATCCTCTACAACAAGGCGTACTACCTGGAGCCCGACGGTTCGGCCACCAAGCCGTACATGCTGCTGCGCGACGCGTTCGACCCGCACCGACCGGGTCGCCATCGTGAAGGTCGCACTGCGCCAGCGTGAGCAGCTCGCCACCCTGCGGGTACGCGACGACGTGCTGGTGCTCAACACGATGCTCTGGCCGGACGAGGTGCGTACCCCCGACTTCGAGTTCCTGGGTGATGACGACGTGGCCGCGCGCCCGGCCGAGCTGGCGATGGCCGGCTCGCTGATCGAATCGATGGCCGCCGACTTCGACCCGGATCAGTACACCGACAACTACCGGGCGGCGCTCCAGGAGGTCATCGACGCGAAGGTGGCCGGCCGCGAGGTGGTGCAGCCCGAGGAGGAGGCACCCGCCCCGTCCGGCGCGGTGGACCTGATGGCCGCGCTGCGCGCATCCGTCGAGCGGGCCCGCACCGCGCGCGGCGAGTCCGGTGGCGGGGCCGAGGCGGAGCCCACGCACATCAGCTCGGCCCGGTCGGCAAAGAAGGCGCCCGCGAAAAAGGCCGAGCCGGCCAAGAAGACGGCCGCCGCGAAGAAGAGCGAGCCGGCCAAGAAGACCGCTGCCGCGAAGAAGGCCGAGCCGGCCAAGAAGACGGCCGCGGCGAAGAAGGCGCCCGCGAAGAAGACCGCCCGCAAGTCCGCCTGACGGTTGATCGGCACAATTTCCCGGAAACAGTGGCCTCAACCGCCTCGGTTGGCCACTACTTCCGGGAAGTTGTGGCGTGATCAGCCCTTGAGCAGGTGGAAGTAGAGCGTGTGTGAGCCGGAGTCGAACCAGAAGCGTCCGCCGGTCGCGCTGTCGAACGCCGCGCTCACCTGCCAGGCCGCCCCGGGCGGCGCCAGCTCGGCGAGCCCCGGCGGAATGGCCGGCGCCGCGGCCGGCGTGAAGGCGAATCCGGCCGGGTCGGCGGCGGGCACCACCAGGCCGTCGTACACGTAGTCCATCGGCCCCAGGTCAGGACAGGTACGCGGGCGGGCATCGCGGATCTGCCAGTGCACCGTGCGCACCGCACCGAGTCGCGGGAACAGCTCGGCGACCTGGTGAGGGTCGTCCTGGACCGTCGGTACCGCCGGCGTCGGATCGGTGTCGCAGCCGAGGATCGTGCCCGGCCCGATCGCGGTGGCACCGAGGCACACCGCGCCGACGCACAGCGCGGTGAGCCCGACGACGACGAGCGCGACGATCGAGGATCGTTTCACTCGCCGATCTCTACCACCTCCAACTGGCCCCCGGCGTACTGGGACCGCACCACCTTCTTGTCGAACTTGCCGACGCTCGTCTTGGGTACCGCCTCGATGAACGCCCACCGCTCGGGCAACTGCCAGCGGGCGACCCGGTCGCCGAGGAACTCACGCAACTCGTCCGCGGTCACGGTGGCCCCCTCGCGCAGCACGACGGTCGCGAGCGGGCGTTCGCTCCACTTCTCGTCGGGTACCCCGACCACGCACGCCTCCAGCACGGCCGGGTGCGCCATGAGGGCGTTCTCCAGCTCGACCGAGCTGATCCACTCGCCACCGGACTTGATGACGTCCTTGGCCCGGTCGCTCAGCGTCAGGTAACCGTCGGCCGACAGGGTGCCGACGTCTCCGGTACGCAGCCAGCCGTCGTGGAACTTGTCCGGATCGGGCTCGTCCTCTCCCAGGTACCGTTCGGTTATCCACGGCCCACGGACCTCGAACTCGCCCACGGCCTTGCCGTCCGCGGGCATCGCCTCGCCCAGCGGCCCGACGATGCGGCCCTGCACCGCGGCCGGGATCCGGCCCTGGGTGTACCGGTACGACCACGTCGCCTCGGGCTCCAGGCCGGTCGGCGCGCGGGAGACCGAACCGAGCGGCGACATCTCGGTCATGCCCCAGGCGTGGATGATCTCGATGCCGTAGCGCTCCGAGTACGCGTGCATCAGCGCCGGCGGGCAGGCCGAACCGCCGACGACGACCTCCTGAATCGACGACACGTCGGTCGGGTGGCTGTCGAGGTAGGCCAGCAGGTCGGTCCAGATCGTCGGTACCGCGCCCGCGTGGGTGGGCTTCGCGGTGGCGATCATCTCCGCGATGGGTGCCGCCTGGAGGAACCGGTCGGGCATGAGCAGCGACGCACCGCCCATGAACGACGCGTACGGCAGGCCCCACGCCATCGCGTGGAACATCGGCACGATGACCAGCTCGCGGTCGGCCGGACCGAGACCGAACGTCTCCGCCATGCACACCTCCATCGAGTGCAGCCAGATGGAGCGGTGCGAGTAGGCCACCCCCTTGGGGTTTCCGGTGGTACCCGACGTGTAGCAGAGCGCGGCGGCGTCGTTCTCGTCGACGACCGGCCATTCGTACCGGTCCGGCTTGCCGGCGAGCAGATCGTCCCAGCGGTGGACGCTGGCGTGCGGCGCGGCCTGCAACGGGGTGACATCGCCGTCCCCGACCACGATCACGTGCTCGACGGTGGTCATTTGCGGGAGTACCCGGGCCAGCAACGGAATGAGCGTCGAGTCGACGATGACGACCTTGTCCTCGGCGTGCCCGGCGATGTAGACGAGCTGTTCGGGGAAGAGTCGGATGTTGAGGGTGTGCAGCACGGCACCCATGCTGGGCACGGCGAAGTAGGCGATCAGGTGCTCGGCGTTGTTCCACATGAAGGTGGCGACCCGCTGGTCGCCGGTAATTCCAAGATCGTCACGGAGTGCGTACGCCAGTTGCGCGGCCCGCCGGCCGACTTCAGCGAAGGTGGTCCGGCGCGGGCCGGAAGGTGCTCCGGTCCAGGTCAGCACCTCGGTTTCGCCGTGGACGGTGCTGCCGTGCTCGAGAAGGCGCGACACCTGGAGGGGGGTCGCCATCATCGTGCTCTTCATACCCAGACGCTAGTGTCGCGGTCACATACTGGGAAGTAGCCAACCGGCCACGCGCCCAAATTGACGTTGGTCTATCCAGTCCCATTCAGCGTCAGCGAATCGGACTAGATAGACCAACGTCTATTACGGTCAGATCAGGGTCGCGGCCTTGGCCTCCATCTCGGCGGCCGCGGTCTCCTCGTCTTCCTCCTCCAGCGTCGGCTTCGCCGCCTCCGCCGGGCTGGCACCCTTCAGCTCCCGGTTGGGCAGAGCCAGGCAGAAGACCACGGCGAGCAGCGTCACCACGGCGGAGACCAGGAACAGCGGGTGCAGCGCGGCCACGAAACCCTCCTCGATCGCGCGGCGCAGCAGTTCCGGCAGCGCCTTGATCGACTTAGGGTCATTGATCGAGATGCCGCCGGACAGGGCCCCGGCGAACTTCTCCCGTACCGCCGGGGGCAGCTTGCCGGCCGCCGCCGCGACGCGCGGCTGCAACTCCGTGCTCAGCCGGTTCGTCATGATCGCGCCGAGCGCGGCCACCCCGAACGAACCGCCCAGCGAGCGGAAGAACGTGGCGGTGGACGTACCCGCGCCCATGTCACGCAGGTCGAGCGCGTTCTGGACGGCGAGGATCAGCGGCTGCATCGCGAGGCCGAGACCGATGCCGATGACGACCATCGGGATGAACGTGCGCCACAGCGGGGTGTCGACGCCCAGGCCGGTGAACAGGAACATGCCGATGGCCATGATCAGCGTGCCGGCGACCGGGAACCACTTGTACCGCCCGAGGCGGCTGATCAGCTGACCGGAGACGATCGAGGTGAAGATGATCCCGACCATCATCGGCAGCAGCAGCAGACCCGATGCCGTCGGCGTCGCGCCCTTCACGATCTGGAGGTACAGCGGGACGTAGATGATCGAGCCGAACATCCCGAAACCGAGGATGAACGTGGCGACGTTGGCGATCGAGAACGTCGGCCGGCGGAACAGCCGCAGCGGCAGGATCGGCTCGGTCGCCCGCGACTCGATGTACAGGAACACCGCGCTCATCACGACGCCAGCCACGAACAGGCCGATGATCGTCGGAGAACTCCAGCCGTACTCCTTGCCGCCCCAGGACAGGCCGAGCAGGATCGCACTGACGCCGACGACGAGCGTGAGCGCGCCCCACCAGTCGATCTTGTGCTCACGACGGTGGTGGGTCAGCAACCGGATTACGTGGTTGGACAGGAACAGCGCGACGATGCCGACCGGCAGGTTGACGTAGAAGATCCAGCGCCAGTCGTGCTCCGCGAAGTACCCGCCGACCAGCGGCCCGGCCACCGACGACAGGCCGAACACGGCGCCGAACAGGCCCTGGTACCGGCCGCGCTCCCGGGGCGGCACCGCATCCGAGATGATCGTGAAGGCCAGGGTCATCAGGCCACCGGCGCCGAGGCCCTGGACGCCCCGGAACGCGATCAGCGGACCCATCCCCCAGGACAGACCGGCGAGCAGCGAACCGACCAGGAACGTCCCGATCGCGAACAGGAAGACCGGGCGCCGCCCGTACAGGTCGCTGACCTTCCCGTACAGCGGTGTGGACGCGGTCGAGGCGAGCAGGTAGGCCGTCACCACCCACGAGTAGTGCTCGATCCCGCCCAGCTTGCCGACGATGGTCGGCAGCGCGGTGCCGACGATCGTCTGGTCGAGCGCGGCCAGCAGCATGCCGGCCATCAGGCCGCTCATCAGCAGCAGGATCTGCCGATGGGAGAGTCTCGGACGTTCTATCGCCGTGGTCATAGTCGCTCCGTCGCCTTGTTCGCTTCGTTGTGGTAGGTCGTCCGGTTTCCGGCCGCGCCGTGCTCCATCGCGTTGTTCAGGCGGGCGAAGAGCCGGGCGAACTCCTGCCGCTCGGCCGCTGTCCAGTCCGCCATGAGCTCCCGCAAGGCACCCAGCCACTTGCCGCGGTTCTGGGCGTACACCTCCGCACCAGTCTCCGTCGCTTCGATCAAGCTCGCCCGGCGATCCGACGGATCGGGGGTACGTCTGACCAGGCCCGCCGCTTCCAGCGCGGCAACCTGGCGGCTGATCGTGGACAGGTCGACGCAGATGTCGGCGGCCAGGGCGGACAGCCGCTCCGGGCCACCGCTGGCGATCCGGCTGAGCAGCCCGTACGCCGCGCGCTCCAACGGCCGGCCGGCCACGTCGAGCTGGATGCTGTGGTGGAACCGTTCGGCACAGCGGAAGAAGCGACCGAACTGCCGACCGATCGCCAGGTACTCGTCGTCTGTCACCGCCCACCCCCAGATACTTGGTTAGTACAAGCATCTGCTTGCCGACCGGCCAGTGCAACAGATTTACGTGCGAGCTATGTCACGCGCTGATCGGCGGCCCGCCAAGATCGGCACAACTTCCGGGAAGTTGGGCCCTCGCGCGCGTCCTGAGGCACCTATTTCCGGGAAGTTGTGCCGGTCTTGGCGCCGCGCACGCGCGTCACAACCGTGGCGCTCGGGCAGGCAGACGGGCGGTCGCTTCGCACCCCCGCCCGCTTACGCCTGGCGGTGACGCGGTCGGGCAAGCCGCCCGCCTGCCCCAGCACCCCGCACCATTGGCGCAGCGCAGCTTCAGATCGGATCGCCCGTGACGGAAGCCCGCCAGCGAGCTGGCGCCAGGGCGTGACGGAACCGACCTGGACGACGTGACGCTTTCCCGCGGCCCGGCTGCCCCTTCACCGAGAACGTCGCCTCCGGCGGGGGCGCTCAGGCCGGCCGCCTGATTATTTCCAGCGGAAGTGGACGAAGACCCGGCCGAAGTTGTTCGAGTCCTTCTCCACCCGGTGGTACAGCGCCTTGATCTCCTTCTGGTCGAGGAACCGCAGTACCCGCTTCTTGAGCTGACCCGACCCCTTGCCCGGGATGATCTCCACCAGCGCGGCCTTCTTCTCCACCGCCTCGTTGATGATCCCGCGCAACGCGCGGTCGATGTCGCCGCTGCGGTTGTAGACGTCGTGCAGGTCGAGCTTGAGCTTCATGCCGCCAGGTTACGAGGCCGCGAAATCCGTTGCAGGCCGTCGGGACCGCTCCTACTGTTAGCGGTACACGGGAAAGGAGGTGGTCCAAACTTGTGTAATAAATGGACTCGTGAGGTGACTGTCGGCTAGTCGCCGTCCTCTGGACTCTGAGTAGTCGAGAACCGCACGGCGGCTCGGCGAGTATGAAGCAGTTACCCGACCCCCGGGGATCCGGCCCTAGTCCAGCCGGTCCACGCCAAGGCGTGGAACCCCGGGGGTCGTTTATACGCTCTCGTCGGTCACCAGGACGTCGTACACGCCGGTGACCTCCAGGATGTGGCGTACCGTCCCGTTGCACCCGCGGATCCGCAGCCGGATCCCGCGTTCGTCGGCGGCCCGGTAGGCACCGATCAGTGTGGCGATGCCGCTGGAATCGAGAAACCGCAACGGTTCGAAGTCGAGCAGCACCCGTCCCACGCCCGGCTCGTCGAGCGCGAGGTGAAGGGCGCTCCGAAGCTCGTCGACCGTGCCGATGTCGATCTCGCCGATTATGCTCATGCGGATGATGCCGTTGCTGGTCGCCGTGCGCTTGAGCGCCAGCCGCGAATCCTCACCGCCGCCCGTAGCACCCATGTGACAACTCCCTGCGACCCGACCAGACCGCGCGTCCCGAAAGGCGTTGACGCCTCTGCGAAGCGGTGCGGACGAAGGATACCGACCCGCCGAGCCATCTCGCGTCGGAGGCACCCGGCTCGCGCCGAGCCCGCGCCGAGCCCGCGCCGGGCTCAGCCCGCCGCACCCGGCTCGCCGTCACACTCCGGCTTGTCGTGGCGCTTCTGGTCAGGATCGCGCGCCTCCGGCGGGTCGCGATGCGCCTGCTCGATCGCGCGCTGGTAAGCCAGCGAGCCGACGCGGTACCACGACACGATCCAGTCGACCACCGCGTGCGCGGCCACCAGCGCGAGCGCCACACCGAGCCACAGATTGACGTACCGCCAGGCGTCGACCGCGCTCGCGACAGTCACGGCGACGAGGACGGCGTACCCGATCACGCCCCGACGCGCGCCCAGATAGGTCGCCACGGGCCTTTCGCGGAGCTTCGACCGTACCTCCGGCCGATCGAGGTAGTCCGCGTTCGGTGCGGGCTGTTCGATCATGTACGCCTCCGGTTGGCCTACGCGTCGGCAGCTCTTGAAATCTGGTACCCGTCGATCGATAACGATTGAGGAAGGCGAACGTCTCGGCCTGTTCGAGTTTGGTACCCAACAGACATCCGACGATGCGCATTTGTGCAATCATGACAAGATCAAATGAACATCGACACGTACAGTGAACAGATCTAGGCGTGGAGTGAGTGCGTTCCGGCTGGTCGGCGGCCCACCCCGGCCAGAAGTTCGCGCCGCGATGTCCGGCCGGTCGCCGGGAAACGCGGATCTTGGGACCACGAAAGAAGCCCCGGCCAGACTTCTCTGGCCGGAGCCTTGTCTTGGGCCGCCTGACTGTGCCTGCTCAACCCCCATCCCTGTCGTTGCAGTACGCGCAGGTACCGTCGAAGCAACGGCGGGCCCCGGGGTAGAGGCCGAGCCCGCCAAGTCCTCTACCTGGGTGGTGAAAATCGATGGACGGCCTTGAGGCCGCGCACATCGGAACGCGGATTCGGTACTGGCGTCGGCGCCGAGGCGGCATGGCACAGGCGGCCCTCGCCGGCCTGGCCGGGGTTTCGCAGTCGTACATCTCGCAAGTCGAGTCAGGCGCCAAGAGCGTCGAGCGTCGCTCTACGCTCGTCGCCATAGCCGGAGCCTTGCAAGTATCGGTCGCCGACCTGCTTGGGCAGCCCGGCGATCCAACCGACCCGCTCAAGGCCGGCGCCGCGGCAGCCGTTCCGACGATCCGGATCGCCCTGATCGAGATCGACGAGGGAGAACGGCGCACCCCGTCGCGCGGGCCCGAGGAGATGGCCGCCGCCGTTGAGCATGTCGCCGAGCTACGCGCCCGGTCGGAGTACGCCGCGATGGCCGGGCTGCTGCCGCAACTCCTGCTGGACGCCGCCGCATACGACCAGATACTCCTCGCCGAGGTTGCCCACACGACGTCGGAATGCCTCAGCAGTCTCGGCTACCGGGATATGGCGATGTTCGCCGCCCGGGTCGCCCTGCGCGCGGCGCAGGAGGCGGAAAGCCCGGCGTGGATAGGATCCACGCGGTTCGTCTACACGCTTTCGCTCCCCATAGAGGCGGCGCCCACGACAAGCCGGGTGGTCGACAAGGCGCTGGCAGCGTTGCAGGACAAGGCATCCGCCCCGGACGTCCGCCAGATGCTCGGCCAACTCCACCTTTCGGCCTCGCTCGTATGCGCGGTCGACGAGCGTCCGGACGACGCGGCCGCTCATCTTGCCGAGGCACAGCGGGAAGCGGCGACGCTCGGCGACCCGGAGGATGGCGTCGGGTTCAACGCTCTCGCGTTCGGACCGACCAACCTCGGCTTGTGGCGCATGGCCGTGGAAACAGAGCTCGGCGAGTACGGCCGGGTCATCGAACTGGCGCGCGAGATCGAGCCACGCCGCCTGAAGGTGGCCAACAGGCACCAGTCGTACTGGCTGCATCTCGGACGGGCGCTCGCCCACTCCGGGAAAACCGATCGGGAGGCCCTGATCGCGTTCATGAATGCCGAGCGGGCGGCGCCAGTTCCCTTCGCCGTCAACCCGATGGCGCGTGACGCCGTGGTGTCGATGGTGCATCGTGCCCGCCGGCGATCCGTCTCGCAGGATCTCCGAATGATCGCCCGCCGGCTCGGCGTAGAAGTGGCCGCATAACCACAGGTAATAAACCGTCGTAACTGCACCCCTACGTTCGGTTGTGGGCGTGGCGGCCGGAAGCCCCTGGCCGTCACGTTCCCCCGAACTTGCCCGGGGTGGCGCACACGTCCTGATGGGGCTGTGCGGCCGCCACCGGGGGTACCGGCTGCCTGCCTCACGAGGGCGAGTGCCGCCCCGGGCAGGTCAACAGCACCCGATCCCCGGGGAGGCGGCTGTGGACCTGCGTCCCATCGCGGCGTTGGCGGTACAGCGGCAGGAGTTGACGAGCTGGACGGCGGTGCAGCAGGTGCTCGTCGAGCACCAGCCGGTCCAGCGCTGGTGGCATACGGTCTGCTCGGTCTGCGCCGTCGCGTGGCCGTGCCCGGCGCGTGAGCTGGCGCTCGATGAGCTGACCGGTAGTGCGCGGTGACCATCGTCTACCACCTGCCGAAGCGGCCGGCCTGGACCTGCCAGGTGTGCGAGGAGCCGTATCCGTGCACGACCCGGCGGATGCAGTTGCTCGGCGAGTTCGGCGACGCTTCGGTCCAGCTGAGCGTGTCATGAGCATCGACTACATGGACGCCATGGACGAGCTGCCTGACGTCTCGGCCGAGGAGCTGCACCTGCGCTTCTTCTGGTACCGGTACCCGGGTGGCGCGCGGTGACCAGGATCGCCAGCACGCTGCTGGACGGGGACCTGACGGCGCTACTGCAACGAACCCAACGACACCGGCCCGCGAGTGATCTCGCGGGCCGGATGTTGCCCCTGGTGAGGGAGTACGGCACCGCAGCCGAGATCGCCGACGCCCTCGGCCCAGACGTCACCACCGCCATGGTGCGCCGCTGGGCCGATCGCGACGGACTCCCGGCCTACCACGAACCAGGCCGCGGCCGCGGTACGGTCCGCTACCTGCTCGACCGAGCTGCCGCGATCGAGCGGGAGAGGCGGGCTCGCGCGGCGTGGCCGACGGAGATCACTTGACCGCGCGCCGGCCAGTCCCTGATCATCGGCCTGTTCACTCCACGCCAGCAGGCGGAGTCTGCCCAGAAAACTCGGGTGCCACGGCGTGCGAAGCTTGACACGCGATGACTCTCATCTTGACCTTGATGCGCCCCGGTGAGGGGATCTGGCAAACCGTCGACTTTCGCGTTACCCGAGGCGGCCAAACAGTTGATGACTTCGCGCCGAAACAGCTGAGCATCCACCGCGGGGACGGCACCCTGCTCCTCGGCTACACCGGCCTCGCCGCACACCCGCGCACCAGCGAGTCCACATTCGACTGGATCAGGAGCACCCTTCGTGGCGAAAATCGGACGGCCGAAGGCGACCTGCTCCATCTCACTGAGCGTCTCAACCGCGACATGGCGCGCTGGCGCGAGCCGCTCGACATCTCAGTGGCTGGAGTACCAGCGGGGCTTCGCCCCAGCCCGACGAGGCGTGTAGCCGTTTGCGCTGGTCAGTGGCAGACTCCGGTCGCGGGTCGAAGGACGATGACCGATGCCGGCCTCGTTGATTGAACCGCCCGAAGCGGTTGGTGACCCTTACGGGTCGTGCCCACGACCGGAGCCTGTGATGACGTTACCGCGCAGCGTGGCCGATGTCCTTGACCGGCATGTCACGTTCGAGATCGAGTCGATCGACCGGATGTACTGCAACGTCTACCAGCCCCGGCTGCAGTACCCGAAAGGTGCAGCGGCGTTCTTCCACTACCACCGCGGGCACACGTTCGCGTCCTCGGCGTTGATGGCCCCGATGACCAGGACCTTCGTGACGGCGATCCACGACTTCATCGACGCGCACGGTCTGGACCTGGTCAGCTTCGTCAAGGGTCAGCGCAAGGACGACCTCACCCAGTCCTACCTGGCCGAGCACGATGGCAGGGAAGCCGTGCTCTACGTCGGTCGGGCGCAGGAGAAGGCCGCCGTGATGCGCACCGAACGCCGCTACAACCCGAGCACCGGTGTCTCCTACGCGTGGCTGGTCAAAGCCTCCGCGCTGGTCAACCACTTCTACTTCTATTGCTTCGACGACGACTTCGGCCCGTTCTTCCTCAAGTTCTGCTCCTACTTCCCTTACAACGCGAAGCTGTGCATCAACGGCCACGAGTGGGCCAAACGCCAGGCCGCCAAGAAAGGCGTCGGGTTCACCGCGCTGGACAACGGCTTCGCTACCGTCGAGGACCCAGCCAAGGTCCAGGCCATCTGTGACCGGCTCGGCCCCGGTCACATCGACCGGCTGCTGCGCAAGTGGCTGCGCCGGCTGCCGCACCCGTTCACCCGGGCCGACTACACGGCCAGCTACCGGTATGAGGTCTCCGTGCTGCAGGCCGAGTTCTCGCTGACCCAGATGCTCGACAAGCCGATCACCGGGAGGATCTTCTTCGAGCAGGTCATCCGTGACAACCTCGACCTGGGCCGCCCCGACCAGGTCGGGCTCATCTTCGGCCGGCGTATCTTCGCCGGACGAAAGCACCGCACCCAGGGCGTGTTCCGCACCCGGATCATCAACTCCGGCGTAACGCCCAGCCTGCACGTGGACTTCAAACACTCCACGATCAAGCAGTACCACAAGGAAGGCATCGCGCTGCGCACCGAAACCACCATCAACGACCCCGGCGACTTCACCATCAACAAAGGGCTGACGAACCTCCCCACCATGCGGAAGGTCGGCTTCCAAGCCAACCGGCGTCTGCTGCACGTCGAACACATCAGCCACGATCCCGCCGCCGGAGCCGACGCGTTTACCGCCGTCACCGCCCCCACCGACACCGACGGCCAGCACGCCGCCGCACTACGCTTCGGTGACCCCCGCGCCCAGGCACTCCTCTCGGTACTGCTCATCTTCCGGCTGCACCCGCACGGGTTCACCAACGCCGACCTACGCAACCACCTCGCCCGGATGCTCGGCACCGACCCACAATCGTGGCCGGCAGGCAGGGCCACCTACGACCTGAGAAGACTACGGCTACACGGCCTCATCGAACGCATCCCCCACACCCACCGCTACCGCGTCACCGAACCCGGACTACACCACGCCATGTTCCTCACCCGCGTCCACAACAGACTCATCCGCAGCGGCGAAGCGCAACTGACCGATCCTCGGCCTCCAGCACCAACACCGCTACGCGCAGCAGCCCGCGCCTACGACACCGCGCTGAACCAACTCATACAACAATCCGGCCTGGCCGCCTGAAACTTGACCGGATCAAGACGACTTCGTCGTCCAAAGCCCTCTAGGTACCCGTCCTGACCCCAATTCCCCACTCCAAAACCGCCGGATGGCCCGATGGTTCATCACGAATACGTGGTCAGACAACACAGCAGTGGCGCCCGGCCTGAAGCCAACGTTCCAGCTCGTTGGCGAGGTCGTCGACACACCGATTGGCCGGTCTGACGGCAGCGGCAGATCGATCATCATGCGGTGGCCAACGATTCGAGATCGACTTCTCCGTTCGATGGCTTATCGACCCAATGAGCTTGTCCCAACTTCTTTCCCGCAGGTCGAAAGGGGTTGACAACGGGAACGTTGGCGCTCAACCGGAGGTCAACACGGGTGATCAACTTCTGTGGACAAGAACCACCGCGGTCGACGGCGCTGATCACAGTGTGATCACGACCGGCGGGGGAGATCACAATGGGGGGAGGTCTCCGGTACGTCGGCTGTGTGACGAACCAAAATCCGGAGACCTCCTCGCCCATCATCTACGGTCTGGCCCTGGCCACGCCAGTACACGTCGTGCAGCGTCTGGCCGCGGCGCTGACCCGCTACCAGAAGCGCATCGGTACCCGCTGGCGGGTGCACGACACCACCACACAGGCGATCCTGACCCTGGCCTGGCTGGAAGGCGGACACACCTACCGCAAGTTGGGTGAGGGCAACGGAGTGCCGAAAAGCACCTGCCGCACCCTGATCCAGGAAGGCATCAAGGTCCTGGCCCGGCGGGCCCTGCCGCTGACCGAGGTGGTGTACCTAGCGGCCAAGGCCGGCTGGGACTACCTGATCGTCGATGGAGTCAACATCCCGACCGAACGCGTCGCCGCCCGCTACACCCAAAAGCAACACTGGTACTCCGGCAAACACAAGCGCCACGGCGGTGCGGTGCAGACCGTAGCCGCCCCGGACGGGGAGTTGCTGTGGGTTTCCGGAGTGCTGCCCGGGCGCACCGTCGACATCACCGCCGCCCGCCGCTTGGGGATCGCGGAGAAGGTTCTGGCGTTTCTGGGACTGCTGGCCGATCTGGGCTACATCGGTCTGCACCCCGACGTGATCACCGGCTACAAGCGCAAGCGTGGCGAGAAGACGCTGCCCGAGGCGAAGAAAGCCGCCAACCGTGCTCAGGCCAGTCTGCGGTGTGTCGGCGAACGAGCCAACGCCCAACTCAAGTGCTGGAAGGTGCTCACCTGCGACTTCCGGGGCCGACCGGGCCAACTCACCTCGATCGTCAAGGCGATCCAGGCCCTGCAGTACCTGATCCGTGACCCGTTCGGTACCGCCCGTGTCGAGACCGCATCGTGATCCGCGCCCACCCCGGCGGTGGTTCTTGTCAACACAAAGTCGATCACCTTCGCTGAGCTGCGCTTGAGCACCAACAGCCCTGCTGTCAACCCAGGTTCACCTGCGGGAACGAGGTTGGGACACGCTCAATAAGCAACTCGACTACCTCGGCCTGCTCGCAAAGATCAATCGTCTAGTTGCCGCACGCTCCGACGGCACCGTCAGCCCCTGGTGCGCCGGTACCTACATGCCTGAGATCGGGCAGGACGTGCGCGAATTCAGGTTCACCGAAAACGGCGATCCCGAGGGCCCACCCACATCCGTCAACACCATCTTGTTCGGGATCGATCTAACGGATTTTGGCCGGGATCAGGCGATGCGCTTCGAGTTGGTCAAGCGAGGCGAGGATCCGGACTCGCTTCCCCCGTTCGATCACAACAGCCAGGTCCAACCGCGGCCGTAGTTGCAGCAGCCCCGGCGAGGAGGCCAGAGCATGACCCGTCGCCGGCTCACCACCGCGCCCGGTACGCAGCGCTCCAGGGCCTCGGCCTCGCCTTCCTCTCCGCCGGCCTGCTCCTCGCCAGCCTGGCTGGATGGGCCGCCAATGACCCGCCGGCCCGTCACCCAACGCAACAAAGACCAGGTCCTCGCCCTTCACGCCGAGGGCCTGTCTCGTAACGAGATCGCCCGCCGCATCCACCGATCCGGCCGCACCGTCTCCCGGATCGCCGACGAGCTGGGCCTGACGTTTGAGCGCGGCGAGGCGACCGAGGCTCGCAAGGCCGACGCCCGCTCCAAGCGCGCCGTCCTCGCGACCGCGCTGCTCGACGACGCCGAGCGCCTGCGCCAGCAGCTGTTCACCGCACGCACTGTGTACAGCTTCGGCGGCTGGGACAACACCTTCGAGCGGGCCTTGATCAACGAGCCGTCGTTCCGGGACAAGCGGGAGATCATGTCCGCGGTCGGGATCGCGATCGACCGAGCTATTCGGCTCGACGAGTACGACGCCGACTCCGGCATCGACGCCGCCAAGTCCAGGCTTGGAATGACGAAAGGCCCTGGCCAGAATCGTCTGGCCAGGGCCTTCATCGTGAGCCGCCTGACGGAATCGAACCGTCGACCTACGCATTACGAGTGCGTCGCTCTGCCGTCTGAGCTAAGGCGGCAACAGAAGCCCAGTGTACGCGACCACTTGGGCCGCCACGCGAGGGGATTCGAACTGAGCGGGGGTACCGCTGTCCGGGTCACCCGGTAACGTCCGGCGGGTGGACCCCGACCTGACCCCAGCGGCTCCCGGAGAGCTCACCGCGCAACCGGGCGACCCGCGCCCGATCGACCCGGCGCTGAAGCCACCACCGGTGAGCCAGGCCACCGGTGGCGACCAGTCACGGCCCACCTCGATGCGGCCCGAGCAGCTCGGCTTCACGCCACGCCGGGGGGTGCCGTGGCTGAGCCCGCCGCTGCTCGCCGGCACGGCGCTGCGGGTGGTCATGGCCGGGCTGTTCGGCGCGTACCTCGACAAGCGTGAGTTGCAGAACGCGCTCGACTGCCGCATCTACGACGAGACCGGCACGGTCAACGAGAACGGCGAGCTGTGGTTGGACTACGTCGCCGACCTGGGCGACGGGTTCAACGCGACGTACTCGATCGCGTATCTGCTGGCCCAGCCGGGGCTCGCGGTCGGCGGCACCGAGCTGCCGCGCGGGCGGATGCTGGTGATGGGCGGCGACCAGGTGTACCCGACAGCCAGCGGCCAGCAGTACGAGGACCGCACCAAGGGGCCCTACGAGGCGGCGCTGCCCGAGCCGCCCAAGGATCCCCGGCCGACCATGTACGCGCTGCCCGGCAACCACGACTGGTACGACGGGCTGACCGCGTTCCTGCGGCTGTTCGCGCGCGCCGACGGGGCCGTCGGCGGCTGGCGGACCCGGCAGACCCGGTCCTACTTCGCGCTCCAACTGCCGCACCGGTGGTGGCTGCTCGCGATCGACGCGCAACTGGAGGCGTACATCGACGACCCGCAGTTGCGCTACTTCAAGGAGGTGGCCGAGGCGATCCGGGAAGGCGACCGGGTGATCCTGTGCACGCCGAACCCGACCTGGGTCGAGGCGACCGGGGATCCACACGCGTACGACACCGTCGACTACTTCGTGCGTACCGTCATCGCGCCCACCGGAGCCGAGGTGCGGCTGATGCTCTCCGGCGACCTGCACCACTACGCGCGGTACACCGGGCCCGACCGCGAGCTGATCACGTGCGGCGGCGGCGGCGCGTACCTGTATCCGACGCACCGGCTGCCGCGCCGCATCGACGTGCCACCCAAAGCGACCCTGGTCCGCAAGAGCACGCCGAGCCAGGAGTACGAGTTGGCCGCGCGGTTCCCGTCGAAGGAACGGTCGCGCTGGCTGTCGGCTGGCGTCTTCGGTCGGCTGCCGTGGCGCAATCCCGGGTTCGTCGCCGCCATCGGCACCCTGCACCTGCTGGCGATGCTGGCGTTCGCGAACGTCATCCCGCGCGTGTCGGGCGCCGAGCAGCGCCTGTTCAGCATCCCGGTGGTACTCATGGCCGTCGTCATTCTCGGCAGCACGATCGGCTTCGCGATGCCGCCGACGGCCGGTCACCGGCGGCTCAGACACTGGGCCGTGGGTACCATGCACGGCGCCGTCCATGTCGGGCTGGGCGTGCTCGGCGCGTGGGTCTGGCTGGCGCTACCGTTCCACAACCTGCACTGGCCGCTGCCGCTGGTGGTGGCCGCGCTGCTGTACCTGCCGATCAGTGGCCTGGTGGCGAGCTGGCTGGTCGGGGCCTACCTGATGATGGCGAGCATGTTCAACGTCAACGTCAACGAGCTGTTCGCGGCGCAGGGCATCATCGACTACAAGTCGTTCCTGCGGCTCAAGCTGGACGCCGACGGCGTGTTGACGATCTACCCGATCGCGGTGCCGCGGGTGGGTCGGAGGTGGCAAGCGGCGCCCGACGCGCCGGCCGACACGCCGTGGATCGAGCCGGTTCAGCCGATCGAGGTCACCCTGGCGGAGGAGAAGCCGATCCGGATCGGTTAACCGTGCCGCTTCTCGTACGCCTGGCGCGGCCCGCACACCGACGCCCGGCTGCACGAGCAACGCGAGCCGTCACTGTCCATCCGCACGGTCACCGAGTCGCGTGGCACGCTGTGGCCGACCACCCGGCCATCACCGTCCGGTGTGGACACCCGCGACCCGATGGCCGGGGCGCTCGCCTGAAACTGCTGGTACAGCGGATGTTCGTACTTCAGACAGCACATCAGCCGGCCACATGCGCCGGAGATGCGCAGTGGATTGAGTGGCAGGTCCTGGTCTTTGGCCATGCGGATGGTGACCGGCTCGAAGTCGGTGAGGAACGTGGCGCAGCAGAGATCGCGCCCGCACGAGCCGATGCCACCCTGGACGCGCGCCGAGTCGCGGGCGGAGAGTTGGCGCAGCTCGACCCGGCAGTGCAGGGTCGCGCCGAGGTCGCGGACCAGCGACCGGAAGTCGACCCGGTGCGGCGCGGTGAAGTAGATCGTGGTGCGCGGACCCTGGCCGCCGGGGTCGAGGACGTGGTCGACGGCGACGACCTTCATCGGCAGGTTGTGCTCGCGGATCAGCTTCTTCGCGGCCACCTTGGCTTCCGCCTTGCGCTTGCGCATCAGCTCGTCGCGGCGCAGGTCTTCGTCGCCGGCGAGCCCGGCCAGCTTCGGGAAGCCCTCGGTGTCGTCGCTGACCCACTGCGGGGCCCACATGCACTCGGCCACCTCAGTGCCGTCGTCGGTCGGGATCAGGACCCGGTCGCCGACCTGCGGTGAGAAGCCCGCTGGATCGAAGTAGTACAAGCGGCCGTACCGGTTGAAGCTCACCGCGCACAGCATGCCCATGTCGGCCAGCCTAGTCATGAAATCCGACGTGGCCAACACGTGCCGTTTTGACCCGAAAAATTCTTTTCGCGGCAACCGCTACCATTTGATGCACTATTCGTTTCAGATACGGATGATCCCCGTAACTCGGGCCAACAGGGCTCGTTGGGGGCTTCGTGGGCCGGCCAACTGCCTGCCCCCAATGCCCCCAACGGTGTGCGTCGCCGCACGCCAGCCCCCGTTCCCGGAGGATCATTCATGACGGACCCGTCGCCCATGCCGACCCGAACGTCCGGCACCCCAGCGCCCGACGCCCGCCGGCAACGCCGACGCAGGCGCATGTCCGCCCTCGCGGCCGCCGCGCTCACCGGCGCGGCACTCGCCCCCGGGGTGGGCACGCTGCCGGCCAGCGCCGCCGATCCGGAGTGCGGCTCGGCGACCTTCAGTGCGACGGCCAGCGCCGACCTGTTCCGCCTGGACCTGCTCGACCTGCACCCGCTGGGCGTCGACCTCGGGCCGGTCGCCAAGGTCAACCTGGCCACCACGGACGCGAGTACCGGCGCCACGTCCACAGCCGACGCCCGCTACCTCATCGCCAATCTCGCCGGCATCCAGATCCCGGCCGGCCCGCTGGACGCGAACGCACACCAGGAATCGCCGCCGGCCGCACCCGCCGGCGTCACGGTCAACCCGGCACAGTTCGACATCGGGGCGCTCGCCGCGGGTACCGGCAGCCTGACCGCGCGGACGACCTGGCCGGCCGCCGGCCACTGCCCGCCGCCCGCCGGACCGACCGCCGAGGCGAAAGCGGCTGCCGTCGACGCGACCGTGCTGCCCGCAGTCGGCGGCGGAGCGCTCGTCCGGCTGCCCGGCAACGCGTCGAGCAGCACGGTGACCGGCTTCGTCCAAGGCGACAGCCGGCTCAACCCGACGGCCACCGCGGCGGCCAGCGCCACCGAGATCCACCTGTTGCAGGGCACGCCCGGCGAGATCACCGCCAAGGTGGTCAGCGAGCCGGCGTTGACCGTGACGGCGGCCGGCGACAAGGCCAAGTCGACGGTCAAGTACACCGCACCGGTCCTCGACATCACGCTGCCCGACGGCCACACGGAGCGGCTCGACAGCGTGCACAAGCAGATCGACATCCCGGTGCCGGCCGCGGGCGGGCCCGAGTCGACCGCACTGAAGGCCGCCCGCGCCGCGGTCGGCCCGCTGACCAGCCTGATGCGCAAGCTCCCCAAGCGCGGGCCGATCACCTCGACGAGCGGCCTGACCACGCCGGACGGCGCGACCTCCGTAGGTGGTGCGGTGGACAACCCGGACGGTACCGCCGGAGCCCTCGACCTGCCGGCGCTCGACGCGGTGACCGGGGCGCTGGACGCGCTGGACGGGTCGGTCGAGGAGTCGACGCCCGCCGATCCCGTCGCCGAGCCGGATGCCGTCATCCGGCTGTCCGTCGGTGCGCTGACCCAGCAGGTCACCGACGACAGCGTGAAAGCCTCGGCGGCGTCGCTGCGGGTACAGGTCATCGCCAAGAAGGCCGGCGACGACGGGTACGGCAAGCCGTGTACCTGTGGCGAGTCCACGGTCATGGACCTCGGCGTCGGGGTCCTCGACACCACCGCCACGCTGCCGCCGAGCACGTCCGGCGGTGGTACGGGCGGCACGAGCGGCGGCGGCTCGACCGGCGGCGAGGGTGGCACCGGCGGGGAAAACGGCGGCACCGGTGGCGTCGGCGGTGGCACCGGTCAGGTCAGTGGCGTGACCGGCGGTGGCAGCCTGCCGGTCACCGGCCCTGGTGTCGCGCTTCTGGTCGGCGGCGCCACGGCGTTGGTGCTTGGCGGCCGGCTGCTGATGGTGCTGGCCCGGCGACGTTTCCTCAGCTAGTTCTCCACGGATCTTGGACAGTTGGACCGGTCATGGCCGGTCCAACTGTCCAAGATCCACAAGTGGGGGTTGGTCCGTGGGCGGGCGGTAGGAAACCTCGTCGAGCCGGCCGGCCCACCGCTCGGCGACAGCGCGCCCGGCATCGTGCACCTCGACCGCGGTCGCCAGGAACCGGGCGCCGACCGTGACGGCCGCCGTGGCGACGACGGGGACCCGGCCGGGTGTGTGCAACTGGATCGCCTCCGCCGAGCCGAGAACGTCGGCGAGCGTGCGGGCCGTCGCCGACCTGGCCTGCGTCATCCACTCGGTCACGTCGTCGAGGTATGCCACGGTCGCACGACCCGCCCCTGCGGTGTCGCCGAGGAAACCGGTCAACGCCGTTTGCAGGGTCGCGAACCGGTCGCCCGCGGCGCCGGTCCACCGAGGCGGCGCGGGCAGAAGGTCACGCCGTCGCTGGTACCCATCGAGGGTCTGTCGAAGCTCCGACGCGGCGGTGCGCAACGGTGCCGGACGCAGCGCGGTGATCGCGTGTAGTGCGTCTGCCGGCAGTGCGCCGAGTCGGCGCAGCAGGTCGGCGATCGGATGCCCGGCGGGGAACCCGTGGGCCAGCAGAGCGGCGTCCACCCGCCCCAGTAGATCGGCCCCCGGCTCCGCCAGCCGATCGAGCGCGTCGGTCATGGTCTCCCCCGCTTCGCCGGCGCGTCGGATCGGTCCAGACCCCGCCGCGGCCAGGCTTCGCTCGCTCACAGTTCCCCCGCTTGCTGTGCTTGCCGGCGGGCGGCCTCGTCGGCCTCCGCGTAGCCGGCCGCCGCCCGGCGGACCGCCTCGGCGGTGCCGGACATCCGCGCACCGTGCGCCGCCGCCTCACGCGCTCGGTTCTCTATCGCCACCAACCAGCCCCGGTGCAGGTCGCGGCCCAGATCGCCAAGGCGACCGGCCGCCTCCCCGCCGAACGCCGCGGCGCCCGGATCGGACCGCCGCAAGGTGTGGGCGGCAGTGGTCAGCTCCACGCCCGCCTCATCCAGGCGCGCCGCAAGATCGTCTAGCGTCATGCCTCCCCCTACGTCAGCGGCCGGTATGCGCCGAACGTCTCGGCGTGCAGTTTCTGCCGGGCCCACGCGGCAGCATCCGCAGCGGCGGTGACCGCCTCCCGGACCGACCGCGACAGCTCCTCGTTGCTGTGCGCCATGCCGTAGATGCGGACATCGCGAATGGTGCCGTCGGCGGTCACCACGACCTCGACCAACCCGTCCGCCGAGCGGACGGTGACCTCAACTCCTTTGGTTGCCCGGTCAAGCTCGGCGAGGCGCTCCTCGATGCGCTGATAGCGCTCGATCGCCTCGTCGATCCATGTCTCGTCGATCTCCCGTCCCATCCGAAGCCCCTCCCGCGCAGGAACTTACGGCACCGCCCGGGAGTGGGGGAATGACAAATAGCCGCCTGTGGATAACTCTGTCCCATGATCGACACAACTTCCGGGAAGTTGTGGCCTCAGCGGGGTCGGGAGGCCACTATTCGCCGGAAGTTGTGACGATCATGGTTAGCCCTTCCAGAGGGCGAGCATCATGGCTTCGACCGCGATCCTGGGCTTGACGTTGGCCTCGATCTCGGTGCGGCAGGCGAGCACCGCCTCCAGCCGGCGCAACGCGCTCTCCGCGCTCCACCGCTCCGCCGCGGCGGCCGACAGCTCGGCCGTGTCGAGATGGATCGGCGCGACCGACGCGCCGAACCTGCGGGCCAGTACATCGCGGTAGAACCCGGCCAGGTCGACCAGCGCCCGGTCGAGCGCGTCCCGCTGCGCCCGGGTCGCCCGCATCCGTTGTCGCCGCTCCAGGTCTTTGAGCTGGCCGGCCACACCACGCGCCGCCCCGGCCGCGCCCTTTCCGGTGCCGCCGGCGCCGAGCGCGGTCTCCAGCGCGGCCCGTTCGGCGGCGTCCGTCTCGGACACGGTGGCGACCGCCTCGGCCTCGGCCGCCTCGATCAACGCGTTCGCGGCGTCGAAACAGGCACCGACTCCGGTCAGCCGGCGCGGCACGGCGAGTACGGCGTCGCGGCGCGAGCGTGCCTGCGGATCGCGGGCCAGCCGCCTCGCCCGGCCGACGTGGCCCTGCGCGGCGGCGGCCGCCCAGGACGCGGTCTCCGCGTCGGTGCCGTCACGCTGACCGAGCACCGTCGCGACCGCGTCGGCTGGTGGCGTGCGCAGGGGCACCACCCGGCACCGGGAACGGATCGTCACCGAGATGTCGTCGGGGTGCGTCGAGGGCGTACAGAGCAGGAAGACCGTTCGCGGGGGTGGTTCCTCGATCGCTTTCAGCAGGGCGTTCCCGGCGGCTTCGGTGAGCCGGTCGGCATCCTCCACCAGCAGCACCTGCCACCGGCCCTGGGTGGGCGAGCTCGCGGCCCGCAGGACCAGCGCGCGCATCTCGCCGACCCCGATGTTGAGCCCCTCGGGCACGACGAACCGGACGTCGGCGTGGGTGCCGCCGAGCGTGGTGTGGCACGCCTGGCACTCGCCGCAGCCGCCGTACGGGCATTGCAACGCCGCCGCGAACGCCCGGGCGGCCACCGATCGCCCGGATCCGGGCGGGCCGGTGAAGAGCCAGGCGTGCGTCATCGCGGCCGGGTCGGTCGGGGTACCCGCGACCAGCGCGCCCGCCGCCGCGCTCGCGCGGGCCAGCGTCGCCACCGCGTCGTCCTGCCCGACCAGCGCGGCGTACACCGGTGGCGTCACGAGCTACGCCCCTTCACGGTCGTTGTCGGATCGACCGACGGCGCGGCCAACGGATCAATCGACGGCGCGGCCAACGGCTCAATCGGCGCGCTCACCGACGGCGCGGCCAGGCCGTCAGTGGCATCGGTCAGCTCCGCCAGCTCGGTCGCGATCGGCTCCGCGGCGACACGATCCGCCTGGGCCCTGGGCGGCCCCGGTCGCGGCGACGGCTCCGGCAGCAGTTCGGCGACCCGCTCGGCGACCGCCGCCGCGACCCACTCCGGTGAGTGGTTCGCGTCCAGCACGAGGTACCGGTTGGGATCGGCCGAGGCGATGTCGAGGAACGCGTACCGGACCCGCTCGTGGAACGCGTCGGACTCGCCTTCCAGCCGGTCCGCCGCGCCCCGCGACCCGATCCGGGCGAGCCCGACGTGCGGCTCGACGTCGAGCAGTACGACCAGGTCGGGCTTGAGCCCACCGGTGGCCCACGACGACAGCCAGGACACCTCGTCGACCGGCAGCGTGCGCCCGGCACCCTGGTATGCCAGCGACGAGTCGATGTACCGGTCGGAGACGACCACCTCGCCGCGGGCCAACGCCGGGCGTACGACGGCGGCCACGTGATGGGCCCGGTCGGCCGCGTACAGAAGGGCCTCGGCGCGCGGGGTGAGCGGGTCGGCCGGGGCGCCCCCGGCGCCTCCGAGGAGCATGGTCCGGATCCGCTCGCCGATATCCGTAGCACCCGGCTCGCGGGTCACCAGGACGTCGCGGCCCTGCCTGCGGATCAGGTCGGCGAGCATCCTGACCTGGGTGGACTTGCCGGCCCCCTCGCCGCCCTCGAAGACGATGAACACACCGCGGCGCGGCTTGGGCTCGGCCGGGCTCAGCGGGCGGCCGCGCCAGGAGCCGATCAGGTCGGCGAGGATCGGCACGCCCGGCTTGTCGTCCATCTGCCGCAGCGCCGCCAGGCCGGCGATCACGCCGAACACCCCGGCGACGGCGAGCAGCAACCGGGTCGTGGAGATCTGGATCGCGACGCCGGGGAGGGCCAGCTCGCGCGAGCCGCCGGCGCCGACGAGGAAGCCGGACAGCGAGATGGTCAGCATCAGCACGACCCGGGTGCCGGTCTGCACCACGGCGAACGCCCGGCCCCGGACGTCGTCGTCCACCTCGCCGCCGAGCAGCGTGGTGCCGGACAGGAACGCCATGCCGGCACCGACCCCGACGAACAGCGTGCCGACCACGGCGACGCTGAGGTGTGGCGCGACGGCGAGGATGGCCACGGAACCGGCGGCCAGGATGATCGCGACGCCGAACATGCGCCGCCGGGACAGCCCGCCGACCAGTCTCGGCCCGCCGACGATGCCGATCCCGAGGCCGATGAAGAGCACCGCGAACAGGATGAAGAAGGTCGAGTCGCCGCCGCCGAGGGACTTGGCGTAGGCCTGGCCGCTGCCGACCACCACCCCACCCCCGGCGAACGCGCCGAAGATGCCGAGCACCAGGCCGCGTACCAGCGCCGTCTTGCCTACGAACGCCCAGCCGTCCAGGAACTCCCGGAACATGCTGGGCTTGCGCTTGCCGGTGCCGGTGCGCCGGCCGCTGATCTCCTTGATGCCCAGCAGCACGGTCAGCGAGGTGGCCAGGAAGGTGACCGCGTTGAAGTACAGCGCGACGTCGGTCGGCTGCACGTAGGTGTGACCGATCTTGGTGTAGATCGAGGTCAGCGCCGTGGTCAGGCCGGCCAGCAGCAGGCCGGCGAGGACCGGGGTGACGCCGTACGTGGTGGCCAGGGTGAGCTGGTTGGCCGTCTCCAGCCGGGCGCGCGGGATCAGGTTGGGGACCGACGCCTCCTTGGCCGGCACCCACAGCATGGCGACCGTCTCGATGATGAACGTGGCCACCGCCGCCCACCCGACGATCAGCTTCGGATCACTGGTGACCAGGCCGGCCGCCGGGATGGAGGCGAACAGCACGAACCGGATCGCGTCGCAGACGGCCATCGTGTACCGGCGGTCCCACCGGTCGGCGAAGACCCCGGCGATCGGGCCGAGGATCAGGGCGGGCAGCAGCCGCACCGCGATGACCGAACCGAACGCGGCGCCCTTGGCGGCCGAGCCGCTCACGTGGTCGGCGGCGAACGTGGACGTGGCCAGCAGACCGAGCCAGTCGCCGAGGGACGACAGACCGAGCACCAGCCAGAGCCGCCGGAACGGGCGGACGCGTAGGATCGCCCTCAGCTCGGCGGTACCCGACAGATCGACCTGGCTGGCCTGGGATGCCTTCGCCCGGCCGGCCGCCCCGTTCTGCTGGGTTGTCGGCTCCTCAGTCGGCTGCACAGTCGGCTGCTGGCCACCGCCGGCCTGGTCGTCGGTAGAGATTCGACCTCCTCAGGAGACTGTTTCAAGGGTCACTGTAGCCGCGCTACGGATCTGCGACCGCCCACCTCCGCGGTGTCGCGATAGTGCCGGATGTCGCCCGGAAGGCGTACGCGAGCATGTTTCGCATTGGCGAGTGATCGGGCTACCGTCTAGGCGTGGCAACCGCAACGACCACCGGCACCGGCTCGGCCGCACCCTTTCGGCCCGGCCGGACGGCCCTCCGCGCCCGCTACGACACCGCGACAGCCGCCCTTGACCCGCCGTTCGCGCTGGTAGACCGGGATGCGTTCGACGCGAACGCGGTCGCGCTGGTCGAGCGCGCGGCAGGCAAGCCGCTCCGGGTGGCGAGCAAGTCGGTGCGCTGCCGGTCCCTGCTCCGCCGGGTGCTCCGCCGGCCCGGGTGGGCGGGTGTCATGTCGTACTCGCTGGCCGAGGCGCTCTGGCTGGTCGAAACGGAGATCACCGGGGACGTGCTGGTCGCGTACCCGACAGCCGACCGCGCCGCGATCGCCAAGCTGGCGGCGGACCCGGCGGCCGCGGCAGCCGTGACCCTGATGGTCGACGACGTCGCGCAACTCGACCTGATCGACTCCATCGTCGCGCCCGGGCAGCGGGAAACCCTGCGGGTCTGCATCGACCTCGACGCGTCGTGGCGGCCGGTGCCCGGCGCCCACCTGGGCGTACGCCGCTCGCCCGTGCACTCATCGGCGGCGGCCGGCGCGCTGGCCGCCGCGATCGCCGGCCGGCCCGGGTTCCGGCTGGTCGGGCTCATGTCCTACGAGGCGCAGATCGCCGGCCTCGGCGACGCACCGCCCGGGCGCCCCTTCCGGGCCGCGGTCATCCGGGCGATCCAGGCCCGCTCGTACCCTGAGCTGCTGGCCCGGCGCGCGGCCGCGGTGGCCCGGGTACGCGAGCACGCCGACCTCGAATTCGTCAACGGCGGGGGTACCGGCAGCGTGGCGGGGACCGCGGCCGACCGGGCGGTGACCGAGGTGACCGCCGGATCCGGGCTGTACGGGCCGACCCTCTTCGACGGGTACCGGTCCTGGCGTCCCGAGCCGGCCGCGTTCTTCGCGCTGTCGGTGGTACGCAAGCCGACGCCCCGGATCGCCACCGTGCTGGGTGGCGGCTGGGTCGCGTCGGGCGAGGCGCACCCGAGCCGGCTGCCGTTGCCGTGGCTGCCCGCCGGCCTGCGGCTGATCCCCGGCGAGGGCGCCGGCGAGGTGCAGACCCCGCTGGTCGGCCCCGGGGCGGCCGGGCTGTCGGTCGGCGACCGGGTCTGGTTCCGCCACGCCAAGGCGGGTGAGCTGTGCGAGCACGTCGAAGCGTTGCAGCTGGTCAGCGGGGACGCGATCGTCGAGACGCTGCCGACCTACCGCGGCGAGGCAAAGGCGTTCCTGGGCTAGCTGGCGGGCCGGACCAGGCCCGTCTCGTATGCGAGCACCACCGCCTGTACCCGGTCGCGCAGGTCGAGCTTGGTCAGGATCCGGCCTACGTGCGTCTTCACGGTCGCCTCGGCCACGTACAGCTTCTCGGCGATCTCGGCATTGGACATGCCCTGCGCCACGAGCAGCAGTACCTCCCGCTCGCGCTCGGTCAGCGCGGCGAGCCGCCCGTCGGCCTGCGGCGGCGCCAACTGGCCGGCGAACCGCTCGAGCAGCCGGCGGGTGATCCGGGGCGCCACGACCGACTCGCCGCTCGCCACCACCCGGATCGCCGCGAGCAGTTCCTCCGGCGGCACGTTCTTGAGCAGGAACCCGCTCGCCCCGGCCTGGAGCGCGGCGAACGCGTCCTCGTCTGTGTCGAAGGTGGTCAGCACGAGTACCCGCGGCCCGCTCTCGGTGGCGCACAGCCGGCGGGTGGCCTCGACGCCGTCCATGACCGGCATCCGGATGTCCATCACGACCACGTCGGCCGGCGTGTGTGCGAGCAGCCGGAGCGCCTCGGCGCCGTCCCCCGCCTCGCCGACCACGGCCAGGTCCTCCTGCGAGGACAGCACCATCCGGAACCCGGCGCGAACCAGCGACTGGTCGTCGACGATGACCACCCGAATCAAAGTGCCCCCCAAGGCCGGCACAACTTCCGGCAAGTTGTGCCCTCAGGGCACCCCGATGGCCACAACTTCCGGGAAGTTGTGGCGATCAAGTCGCCAATCATGCGGCCGCCCCCCGCACGGGCACGACGGCCCTGACCTGCCAGCCGCCACCCAACCGCGGGCCGGCGCTGAACTGGCCACCGTGTACCGCGACCCGTTCGCGCATGCCGATCAGCCCATGGCCGCCCGAAGCCACCGCGACACGTGGGCCACCGACCGTGACCAGTCGACCGGCGCCGTCGTCCACGACCTCCAGCGTCACCGCGCCGGGACCGAACGCCACCGCCAGCGTCACCATCGCCCCCTGACCGGCGTGCCGCAGCGCGTTGGTCAGTGCCTCCTGGGCCAGCCGGAAGACCGTCAACTCGTCGGCCGGCGTCAGCCCGCGCGGCTCGCCGGTGATCCGGAGGTCCACCCGCAGGCCGGCCGACCGGGCCCGATCCACCAGCGAGTCGAGCTGGTCGAGGGAGATCCGCCGGCGCTCCTGGTCGGTCTCGGCGTCGTGCGTACCGCGCAGCACGCCCACGATCCGGCGCATGTCCTCCAGCGCGTCGCGACCGGTGGCGGCGATCGTGTCCAGGGCACCCCGGGCCTGCGCGGGATCGGCGTCCAGCGTGTACGCGGCGCCGTCCGCCTGCACGATCATCACGGCGAGGCTGTGCGCCACCACGTCGTGCAGCTCGCGGGCGATCCCGGCGCGCTCGTCGGCGGCGGCGAGCTGGGTCAGGTGGTCGCGTTCCCGCTCGGCCGTCGCGGCCCGCTCCTCCAGGCTCTCCACGTACAGCCGGCGGGTGCGCAGCACATACGCGGTCAGCCACACCGCCGCGCAGATCGCCGCGTACATGACCGCCTCGGTCTCCCAACCGGAGCCGAAGCCACGGGCGGCAACCAGGAGCGCCACCCCGATGGCGGCCACCGCACCGGACAGGAACGCCAGCCACACCGACCGGGCGTACTTGACCACCGCGTACAGCGCGAACAGCACCCCGACGTCGTACGGCGCCGGAATCTGCTGATCGGTCACCACCTGGACGAGCGCGATGATCGAGACAACCGCCATGACGGTCGTCGGGAACCGCCGGCGGAACAGCACCGCGACCGCCATCGATCCGCCGAACAGGATCGACTCGGCCAAGCCGTGCGGGACCTCGCGGACGGTAAGCAGGCTGCTAGCCGCCACGATGCCGGCGATCATGACGTCGAACAGGGCGGACGACAGCCGCCCCCGCTGCGTACGCGGGGCCATGGTCGCTAAGGGTACTTCGCCTGGCCGTACCGTGAGCAGATGCGATGGCGGGAGGCGATGGAGCGCGGACTATACGGCCCGGACGGGTTCTTCACCCGGCCCGGCCTGGGGCCGGCCGGCCACTTCCGCACCAGCGTGCACGCCTCGCCCGCGTTCGCCGGGGCGATCGCCGAGTTGCTCGGCCGGCTCGACGCCGCCCTCGACCACCCGGACCGGCTGGACCTGATCGACGTGGGCGGCGGCCGGGGCGAGCTGGTCACCGCCCTGCAACGCGTCCTTCCCGAAAAGATCAATTCGCGGGTACGGGCAACCGTCGTCGAACTGGCACCGCACCCGTCCGGCCTGCCCGCGTCGGTCGGGTGGACATCGACCGTGCCGGACCGGGTGACCGGCCTGCTGATCGCCACCGAGTGGCTGGACAACGTACCGCTGGACGTGGTCGAGGTCGACGAGTCGGGCACCGCCCGGTACGTGCTGGTGGATCCCGATGGCACCGAGCGGCTCGGGTCGCCGGTGGACGCCGGCGACGCGGCCTGGCTGGCCCGCTGGTGGCCGCTCGACGACGCGCCGCCGGGCAGCCGGGCCGAGGTGGGCGCCCCGCGCGACGCCGCCTGGGCCGGGGCGGTCGGTGCGCTGGCCAGCGGCGTGGCGCTGGCCGTTGACTACGGGCACCTGCGCGCGGACCGGCCGGCGTTCGGCACGCTGACCGGGTACCGGAACGGCCGCCAGGTGGTCCCGGTCCCGGACGGCTCGTGTGACCTGACCGCGCACGTCGCGATCGACGCGGTCGCGGCTGCTCCGGATGTACCGTCCGGGCTTTTCAGCCAGCGTGCGGCGCTGCGAGCGCTCGGGGTCGACGGCGGGCGACCACCGCTTGGGCTGGCCTACCACGACCCGCAGGGGTATCTCGCGGCGCTCGCCAGGGCCGGCGCCGCCGCCGAGTTGACCGATCCGGCCGGGTTGGGCGGTCACTACTGGCTCTTGCACCTGGTGCACACCCCCTTACCAGCGGTCATACCAGCGGTACGCTAGGCCGCATGACCGCGAAGGTGACCCTGTCGTTCTCCGACGAGACCATCGCCGACGCCCGCCACCTGGCCGAACAGCAGGGAGTCTCGTTGTCCGCATGGATCGACCAGGCCGCCCGGGAGCGCGCCCTCCGCGAGATCTTCACCGCGCACGCCGCCGCGATCCGCCGCGCCGGCCTCGACGACGAGGCGAGGGCCCTCGCCGACGAGCGTGAGGTCGCGATGGTCGACGCGGAACTGTATGGCCGTGCGGCGTGGTGAGGTCTGGCGGATCAAGGGAGGGCGTGACCGGCTCGGGCTGGTGATCAGCTCGGACGTGTTCAACGGCACGGACGTGCCCGTCGTGATCGTGGCCGAGGTGATCGGCCTGCACGAGATGCGCGACTCGCCGCTCTCCGTAGACCTGGGCGAAGGCTACATAGTGATGCCCGACCGCCTGTCATCCCCGTTGAAACGCTGGTTCACCGAGCGAGTAGCGGTCGCGGACTCAAGCGCGATGCACAAGGTCTCGAGAGCCCTGCGCATCCTCCAGGACATCTGACCCTCTCCTTGATCGACGCGATCTTGGGCTGCCGTGGCACGATGCTGACGTGACGCGTGAGGTGACGCTCGGGACCGGGGCGGGGCTCGAGACCTCGGACATGGTGCTCAACATCGGTCCCCAGCACCCGTCCACGCACGGGGTGCTGCGGCTCAAGCTCGTCCTCGACGGCGAGCGGGTGATCAGCTGCGAGCCGATCATCGGGTACATGCACCGCGGCGCGGAGAAACTCTTCGAGGCGCGCGACTACCGGCAGATCATCGTGCTGGCCAACCGGCACGACTGGCTGTCCGCGTTCAACAACGAACTCGGTGTGGTCCTCGCCGTGGAGCGGCTGATGGGCCTGGAGGTGCCGGAGCGCGCGGTCTGGCTGCGCACCGCCCTCGCCGAGCTCAACCGGGTGCTCAACCACCTGATGTTCCTCGGCTCGTACCCACTGGAGATCGGCGCGATCACACCGGTCTTCTACGCGTTCCGGGAGCGCGAGACGATCCAGGCGGTCATGGAGGAGGCGTCCGGCGGCCGGATGCACTACATGTTCAACCGGGTCGGCGGGCTCAAAGAGGAGGTGCCGGCCGGGTGGACGAAGCGGGCTCGGGTCGCGATCGGTGAGGTGCGCCGCCGGCTGCCCGACCTGGACAACCTGATCCGGCTCAACGAGATCTTCCTGGCGCGTACCTCGGGGGTCGGGGTGCTGACGGCTTCTGAGGCCGCCGCGTTCGGCGCGTCCGGGCCGGTCGCCCGGGCCAGCGGGCTCGACTTCGACCTGCGCCGGGACGAGCCCTACCTAGCGTACGGGTCGCTGCACGTACCGGTCGTGACCCGAACAGCCGGTGACTGCCACTCCCGCTTCGAGTGCCTGCTCGACCAGGTGTACGTGTCGCTGGACCTGGCCTCCGCCTGCCTCGACCACGTCGACCGGCTGACCGGGCCGGTGAACGTGCGGCTACCCAAGGTCGTCAAGGCCCCCGAGGGCCACACGTACGCGTGGACCGAGAACCCGCTGGGCATCAACGGGTACTACCTGGTGTCGCGCGGCGACCGGACACCGTGGCGGATGAAGCTGCGCACCGCGTCGTACTCGAACGTGCAGGCACTGACGACCCTGCTACCTGGGTGCCTGGTGCCGGACCTGATCGCGATCCTTGGCTCGATGTTCTTCGTGGTTGGCGACATCGACAAGTAGATCAGCGCCAGCGGCCCTCGCCGGTGTCGTACTCGCCCGAGCGGCCGCGCGGGGACCGGGGCGGGTTGTCGTCGTCGCTCAGAAAGCGGTACCCGTCGTCGTCGTCGCGGGACCGGCGGATCCGCTCGCTGATCGGCTCCGGCCGGGCGCTCCAGCCCTCGACCCAACTCGACGCGCTCGGCTCCGACGACGTCGAGGGCAGCGCCGGCTGACCGCCGCGACGGTCCCGCCAGCGACCGGCCTCCTCGGCGCGCAACTCCTCCAGCCGCGACTCCGCCCAGGATCCGCTGTCGGTGCGGCCACCGCGTTCGCGGCTCCAGTCGGCGTCCCGGTCACGCTGGATCTCCCGACTCCAGTCCGAGCCGCGGCCACCGTCCCGGCTGTTGTCCCGACCGAGGTCCCGGCTGTTGTCCCGACCGAGGTCCCGGCTGGTATCCCGGCCGCGGTCCCAGTCCCGGTCGGGCTCCCGGCGTGGCTCGGCTCGGCGGGCCTCCTCGCGGCGGACCGCCGCCCACCGGTCCTCGATGCGCATCTCGGTGCCGGACTCGTCGGACTGCATCGCGGCCCGGCGCTCGCCCATCCGGTACTCGCGGCCACGGTCGTCGCTGCGCACGCTCGCCCACCGGTCGCTCGAGCGGACCCCGGTGATCCGGCCGTCGTCGGCATCGTCCGGCTCCGGCGCCCGCCGGCGACCACCCCGGTCATCAGCGCCGTAGCGCTCCTCCGAGCCGTAACGCTCGTCCGAGCGCCGCTCGTCGGGGCCATGGCGACCGGTCGAGCTGTACAGGCCGTCGGAGCTGTACCGGTCGTCGGGGCTGTACCGGTCGTCGGAGCCATACCGGTCGTCGGAGCCGTAGCGACCCTCCGAGCCGTACCGGGGCTCGTCGCGCCGGTCCGGCCCGAAGCCGCCGCTGAACCCGCCGCTGTCGGTGAGCCGGTTCTCGCCTAGGCGCTCGCGCAGCAGCTGCTCGGTCCACGACTCGGCCTCGTCGTCCGGGGGCGCGGGGCGGCGCTGCGCGGGGATGGACGCCGGCTCGCCCCCGCGACTGCTGCCGTAGACGGTGCCCCGGCCACCGTCGTTCTGGTCCACGATGGTCTGCCTGGTGACCTTGACGGTCTCGGTGTGGCGGACCACGCCGTGCGAGCCGACCACGTTCGGCGGCGGGGGCACCGACGCCACCGGCGGCGGCACCGGCTGCACCGGCGGCGCGACGGACTGTGCGGGCGCCGGGCCGCGCTCCACCCGTACCCGAAGGTTGTCGACCTGGCCTCGCAGCGCCTCGACCGACTCGTGCAGGTTGCCCACCCGCTCGCCGAAGGCCTTGTGGGTGGCCTTCGCGGCCGTCGTGATGTCCGCGCGCAGGTCGTCGCGGAGCACGTCAAGCTCCTCGAAGAGCATGTCCTCGACCTGGTCGCGCACGACCTCGGGGTCGCGGCGGAGGGCCATCGACACGCCGATGAGCACGACCGCCACGACGGCGAGCAGCACCGCCACGCGCACGAGGGCGGTGCTGTCGCCGCTGAACACGACCAACAGCGCGGCGACCGGGGCCAGCCCGACACCGGCCCACAACAGGCCCGGCACCAGCGGCAGCCCGGCTCGTCGTTGCTGGGTGTCGGCAGCCGGCATGGCTGTAGACCATACTCAAGAGTCCGCTTGGTGGAAATGGCCCAGCGTCACCCCGCGTGATAGTTGCGTTGATGAATCAGCGGGTATCCCCAACAAGTCACCCCAGCCGGCGGCGACGGAGCGTGAGGTTCAGCCGGCCGCGAAGGCGGAGTCGGACGAGAAGACCAGGCCAATCGAGATCGAGCCGTCGGTGAGCGCGTTCTTGGTCTCCGGACCGCCCGCATCGAGCGGCACGAATCGACCGACTTTGATCCCGTACGTCTGCTTGAGCCCCTGACCGCAGAACATTTCCTTCGGGCAGTCGGCCGGCCCGCCCATGACCGTGGCCTTGCCGGAGCACTTCGCGGCGAACTCGGAGAGCGTGGTGATGCCGTACTTGTCGGCGAACGGCTTGGTGACGGCAAACGCGTTCTGGTTCGCGGCCAGGGACGGCTTGCCGAAGGTGAGCCCGACCTTCGTCCCGAGGTCCCTCAGGGCCGCGACCGTTTTGTCCAGGTCGCCGGACGCCTGTACCGGCGCCGTCGCACCGTTGACCTTCTTGTTCAGGAACTCGGTCAGCGAACCGACGTACTCCGGGACGACCTGGAGGAGGTCGCCCTTCTCCAGCGCCGGCTCATACAGCTCGCGGGCGCCGATCGGCTGGACCGTCGCGTCGTACCCGGCCGCTTCGAGCGCGATCCGGTAGAGCTCGCCGAGCGTCTGGTTCTCGCTGAACGTGGCGGTACCGATGGTGATCTTGGCTCCGTTGCCGCCCTTGCCGATCCCGTCGGTGAGCTTGCTCGACGCCGCGAAGTCCTCGGCAGCGGCCTTCGGCGTCTTCCGGTCGACGTCGGTGGCCCGGTTGAGCGCCGCGATCTCCGGGAGGCCGACCGTGCTGGACACCTTGTCGAGGGCCGCGATCAGCGGAGCGCTGGCGACCTTGCTGTTGATCGCCGGGATCACGTTGTCGACCGATTGCAGCTTCTTGTCGTCGGCCAGCAGGACCAGCGGCTTGCCGGGCATCGGCGCGCAGCCGGCGTCCTCAGCGGCCGAGTTGGAGTTGCCAGTTCCGGCCTTGCCGCAGCCGGCGACGAGGCTGAGGCTGGCCATGGCGACGGCGATGCCGAGCGCGACGGTACGCATTGAATGCCCGCCTTCCGGGTCCCCTGGTCGACGCAGGCCGTCGACCACTGTCGGACGAGCGATGTAATGCCCGTTTAGACCTAGAAAACCCGGTAATTGGCTTTTGGGCAAGCAGAACGGCGCGATTGGTCGAAGACGCCCCCTACGTGCGGCGCCGGGCACTCCCTCGGGACCTCCCGGCATACCGCACCGGGCGCTCCCGCGGCAGGGAGCGCCCGGCGATGACGTACCCGTCAGGGCCGGCGGGAGCCCATCTGTGCCAGTCCGATGATCCAGCCGGTGATCAGCCCGTACCCGGCTCCGCTCAGCGCCCAGAGCAGCGCCGTGTAGAGACCGGTGTGCACCGACAGGAACGCGGTGATGAAGCCCGCGAGCGAGGCGGCGAAGATGACCGCGCTCCACCCATTGATGAAGTCGGCGATGCCGCCCCGGGCCCGGGACAGCTCCGCACCGGCCAGGACGGTGAGGAACAGGCCCACGAACACGACGAACAGGATCGCCTTCAGGTCTTGCGCCAGGAGGTCACGAACTGCCGTATGGGAGTCGAAGGACCAGGCTGGCCAGGCAAGCGTGCGGAGGAACAGCCCGCCGGCGGTGTCGGCCCTGGTGTTGTTGTTGACCCAGTCCACGAAAATCGGACTGCCGAACACCAGAACGAGGAGAAATGCGACGAGCGTTCCTACGCCCGTCGCGGTGCGGCGACGCGATCTGGTGAGAACCATGAATGCGTGGTTCCCAAACCGCAAAGTTTCCAAACGGGACACGCATTCTAGCAGGTCGGGCTACTTGCTCAGGTAGTCGATGAAAGCGGCCCGCAGCAGCGGCTCGGCTTCGCCGTACTCGCCGTGGCCGGTGAACTCCCGCCACAGCGCCACCGCGTCGTCGACCGAGGCGCCCACCGCGCCCAGCGAGGCATCCAGTTCCTCGGTCTCCTCGGCGTGCGGCAGGTGCCGCAGCACCGACCAGAAGAACCCGACGTCGCGGTGCTCGATCGCCTGCGCGAACGCGCGCCTGCGCAACTCCTCGGTGGACAACCCGTCCCACTCGGCCAGCCGGTCAGCGGTCATGCCGACAGAGCGTAGTCGGCCACCGGGCGGTCCGGTCAGCGGCTCGTCCAGTTGTCGTCGTTGCCCCACCGGTCCTCGGCGCTGGACGCCGGCAGCGGGCTGGTCCACCCGGTGGTACGGGAGTTGCCCCAGCCGCCGTTGTCGGACGTCGGCATCGACATCGTGGTCGGTGTGTTGGCCGGAGAAATGGTCTGCCACCGGTCGACCTCGCGGTCCACCGACCCGGGCGGCCGGCCGAACGACTCGACGAGCCGGGTGACCAGCAGACCGACGCCGACGGCCGCGGCCGCGATGGCGAGTTGCGACACCCGCCGGTCGGTGACGTCGAGGTACCGGATGACGACGGCCAGCAGCGTCGCAGCCAGTACCGCCCCGAGCAGGCCACCGCGCCGGCCGAACGCGCTGGTGCCACTCAGCAGCGCGCCGCCGAGGGCGAGCCCGGTCAGCGTGAGCGAGGTGTCGGCCGGGCCGACCTGGCGGGACTGGAGGGCGATCAGCACGCCGGCCACCGAGGCGAGCACCGACGAGCCGAGCAGCGCGCCCGCGCCGACCACCCCGGCCATGCCGCCCCGCCGGTCCGCCGGGTCGGAGACGGCACGGAACCGGCCGACCGCCCGGCGTATCGACTTGACCGAACCGAGTACACCGCCGACCAGGGCGAGCACGGCGAACCCGCCGTACCAGTACGCCGCCTGGTGCAGCGGCTCGTAGGTGCCGGCCGGCAGCCGGTGGGCGGTGTGGTTCTGCTGGATCCAGACCACGACCGCGAGGCCGGCGCCGAAGCTCGCCGCCCACGCCGGCACGTGCAGGCCGACGACCACGACCGCGATCACCGCGCCGACGGCGAGGCCGAGCAACCCGGCCTGGACGGCCGTGACCAGGAGCCCACTCTTCACGTGCTCGGCGAAGAACAGCGCCGACGCCAGCGCGACCGGACCAACGGCCAGGTTCGGCGCGGCGGCCCGCAGGCTCAGCCCGGCCCCGAGGACGAGCAGGCCGATGACGGTCGCGGACAGCATGAGGGTGCGCAGGCCGTCACCGGTGACCGTGGCCCGGTGGTCGCGGTAGAGCAGGAAGCCGACCGCCCCCACACCGAGCAGCAGGATCAACTCCCAGATCAGGTGGACAGTGATCCGGTCCCGGCCGACCTCGCCGTGGGTCGGGTCGTCGAACACGTCGTCGAGGTTGGCCTGGCCGTACCCGCGTCGCGGCGATACCGCGTCGGTACGCTCGTCACGCTCGGAGTAGGAGTAGCTGCCGGGCGGGTAGGTCGAGGTGCCGCCGTACGCGGGGGTATCGGCGACATCGTCCTCGGTGCGGTAGTCCGGCTCGGAGCGGAACCCGGACTCGCCGCGGAACCGCGAGTCGTCGTACGCCATCAGCCAGCGCCTCCTGTGCTGCCTCGGGTCGACCGGATACCCGCCTGAACCGGTACGACTGGGTTCGGGACGCACGCTACCCGCGCAGATGGGCCACGCAACAGACCCGGATCGGCGCGCAGCGCGAGCTACCGATCACGCTGCCGATCGGGGCGACGGGCTAGGCGCCGCCGGACCGGCCGCCGGAGCGCTCGCCGCCAGGGCGATCCTGGTCGAGGTGGTCGTCGGGGCTCTCGCCCTCGCCCGGGGTGGGCGGCACCCGGCAGGAACGCTCCAGCCACAACCCGGCGACGGTCAGCCCGAACGCCCCGATCACGCCGACGATCGCCTGTGGCAGGTCCCGGCTGGCGTGCGCGATCGCACCGCTCTGCGGCACCAGCCAGACCAGCAGCCCGGCGTACAGGCCGGTGAACAGCGCCCCGCCGAGCGCCGACGCCTTCGCCAGCACCACGTACCAGGCGACGGTCAGCGGGTTGACCGGCTCGGTGCCGTCCTTGCGATCGATCCGCGCCTTGGTGGTCGGGGCAATGACCGCTTCGACCGCCGCGAGCCCCAGCATGATCAACGGCGGCAGCCACGGCAGCGTCGGCATGTCGCCGTAGAAGTTGCTGATGACGAGCCAGGCGACGGCGGCCGTCCCGAGCGCGGCCACGCACAGGCTGGCCACGCTGGTCGGTCGCATCCGGGGCTGCGGGTTCGGCTCCTGGGGCGGGGTCATTGTCAGGGCTCCAAGGACAGATCAGCGCACGGGCGGAGTTTCGGCAGGTCGGCGGCCACGGGCTCGGCGCGTACGAGATCGTAGACCCAGCCGTGCCCGGGCAGTTGCGCGTACGGCTGGATGTCCAGCCAGGGCCTGAGCACGAACGCACGCTGGTGGGCTAGTGGGTGGGGCAGGACGAGGTCGGGGTCATCGGAGAGAACCGCCGCCCCGTCTGCGGTCCACACCGTGATCACGTCAACGTCAAGGGTACGCGGCGCGTAGCGCCATTCCGGATCACGCTCGCGCCCGGCGGCGTGCTCCAGCTCACGTGCCCGGGTCAGCCAGGCGTGCGGGTCCTCGCCGTTGTCGACCACGAGGACGACCGCGTTGAGGTACGGCGGCGCCTCCTGCCCGTCCGGGCCGGGGCCGCCCCACGGCTCGGTCTCGTACACCCCGGACACCGCCATGACGTATTCGTCGAGCGCGGCCATCGCGGCGCGCAGGTGGGCGGCCCGGTCGCCCAGGTTGCTTCCCAGCGAGAGTACGGCCCTGGTCATGACGCCTCCCCGACTCTCATCAACATTGGTCTATCTTGTCCTATCTGAGTCGACTGGATAGGACAAAGTAGACCAACGTCGATGTGTGGTGGCGGCGGGACCGGGGTCATGGCCGGCTCCGGCGCAGGGTGACCGCGACATCGGCGAATTCATGCGGGATCGGCGCCTGCGGCTTGTGTACCGTCACCGTCGCCGCCGCCACCCGCTTGTCGGCCAGGCACGCCGACGCCAACCGGTCGGCCAGGGTTTCGATGAGGTTCACCGGATCGCCCGCCACGATCGTGACCAGCCGCCCGGCCAGCTCGCCGTAGTGGACCGTGTCGGCGACCTCGTCGCTCGCGGCGGCCGGGGCGAGGTCGACCTCCAGGATCACGTCGACGACGAAATCCTGGCCCTGGGCACGCTCGAAGTCGTACACCCCGTGCCGGCCGCGCGCCCGGAGCCCGGTCAACGAGATGCGATCTGTCATCTGTGCGCCTCGATGGCCTGCCAGACCCGGATCGCGTCGACCGTGTCACGCACGTCGTGTACGCGTACCCCCCATGCCCCGGCAGCGACCGCGAGCAGCGCGGACGCGATGGAGGCCGCACCGCGCCCGGTGACCGGCCGGGGTCCGTCCGGACCGGCGAGCAGTTTGCCCAGATAGGACTTCCGGCTGGTGCCGACGATGACCGGCAGGCCCAGCGCGAGTACGGCGTCGAGGTGCGCCGACAGCCGCCAGTTGTGCTCGGCGGTCTTGGCGAACCCGAGCCCCGGATCGAGGATCAGCCGCTGGTCGCTGACCCCGGCGGAGACCGCGGCGTCGACCCGCTCGGCCAGCTCGACGGATACCTCTTTCACTACGTCGCCGTAGACGGCCAGGTCTCCCATCTCGCGGGAATGGCCACGCCAGTGCATCAGGACCCACGGGCACCCGGCGTCGGCGACAACCCGGGCCATGTCCGGATCGGCGAGGCCACCGGACACGTCGTTGACCACCTGTACACCCGCCTCCAGCGCGGCGGCGGCCACGGCGGCGCGGGTGGTGTCGATGCTCATCGGTACCCCGGCGGCGACCAACTCGCGGATCACCGGCAGCACTCTGTGCAGCTCAGTAGCGGTATCGATACGTTCCGCACCCGGTCGGGTGGACTCGCCGCCGAGGTCGACCAGGTCGGCCCCCTCGGCCATAAGCCGCACAGCGTGTGCGACAGCGGATCCGAGGTCTGTGTAGCGACCGCCGTCGGAAAAGCTGTCCGGCGTCACATTGAGGACGCCGACGACCACCGGATGGTCGGAAGCGAGCAGGTCAGTCACGGTGAAGACGTTACCCACCGGTCCGTGTGAACGCCGGGCGGCAACCGTCACACCTGCCCCGCTGCGTTCCACCGATCACCAACCGGGCAGCTTGTTGATAAGAGGGGCTTCAACGTACTCTCTGCAAGTGAGCGCTATTCAGTGTGTTAACGGTGGCAAACGCCTCCTACCAGCGCAAAGACCCGGATAGCGTTCACGCCGACGAGAGGCCCAGGGCTCCGCCTAGTACCCCTGGGTCGCCTCATCGGCGAGGCTGTAGACGCGGCGGCGACCGCGCACCGGGGAGGTTGATCGATAATGCTAGTTGAGTTCGGCCAGGCGGTGTGGGGACACGCCCTGAACCATCCTGGCGTGCTCGCCGCACCGGCCCCCGGCGAAATCAATACCGAAGGCATCCTCACGTTCTTCGCGAGCAAGATCGCGCCGATCCTGCTCGCGGTCCTCGGCGTGATCTTCATTGGCCGGGCCAGCAAGGGCGAGGTTTCGCGGGTGCTCACGAGTTCCGCCATCGCGATCATCGGCTTGGCGTTCATCGCGGGCGCCGCCACACTCCTCATCGTCGGTGACTCGTTGATCAAACTGGTGTTCAAGTAGGCCGGGACAGACGAGTTCAAGTAGGGCGACGATGCGGCTCCGTACCGATGACGACATCTACCGGGCCAGGCTGGTCTACCTGGGCCCGCCCGGGTACACGCTGCCGATCCAACTCCCGTACGCGCAGTACGGGCTTTTTGTGCTGCTGGTGCCCTTCTACATGTTCCTGCACTGGCTGATCACGCTTCAGGGACCCGACCTCTTCCCGGCGTGGGAGATCGCGCTCGCGATGGTCACCACGTCGTTGGTGTTCCGTTACGTCGACCCCGACCGACCCGCCCGAATGGTGATCCGCACCGCGCTCACCGACTGGCGGAACACCAGGGAGCCACGCCAGGAGCAGCGCGAAGCGCGGTTCGTCGGGCGACGGGTACGCATCCGTGAGGAGCTGGTATGACGAAGCGGGGACGCTACGACCCCGACCTGACCGGAGTGGACGACGATACCGGCCACTCCGTCGACTACGACGGCGGTCTACAGGCCGTCGCCGAAGGTGGTCGCATCGCGGTCCTGCACGGTCATGGCACGGCAAACAGCGGCAAGCCCACGACGCCGGCCCAGAAGCCACCCCCGCCGGACATCGACTCCCCGTTCCTCGGCCTGGTCGGCAGCGACGCCCACGGCCACCCACAGCGACGCCCAGGCCACCCCAGCGACGCCCGGCCACCCACAGCGACGCCCAGGCCACCCACAGCGGCGCCAACGGGCACCAGCCGGAGATCACCCATCATGCCGGCGGAGGCCATGTGACCGGCGTCTACGCCGTGCCGGCCCACCAGGTGCAGCCGGTCATCGAGCCCACCGGCCAGATCCTGGCGCAGAACCCCAACGGGATCGACGACCTCGACGACGACCGCAGCACGGCGGCCCTGCCCGGCGGTGACACGCTGGAGGCGCTGGTCGGTCGGCCGGTCATCGATCCGACCCCGGTCTGGGACACCGCGCCGCGCGAGTCGGCCGGCCGGCACGCCCGCGACAACAGCATCCACACCCGCGACAACGGCGGCTCGGATCGGGCCAGGCGGCGGGAGCCGGTCAACCGCCCCGGCACCGGGCCGGCCGTCGACGATCGCAAGCCACGCAGCACGGAACTGGTGGTCACCCGCACGGCAACGCCGCCGGTCCGCGAGCCCAAGCGGTCGCCGATCGAAAAGGCCCGCCGGCCGCGTCGCCGCGACCGGGACCCGTCCGTCGAGCTGGCGATCACCGAGATCGCCGGGCACCTGACGTTCACCCCCAACACCGTCACGGCCTGGTACTGGCTGCCCGAGGTGCGCTGGGCGTTCCGCCCGGACGCCGAGCGCGAGGCGCTGTTGATCGGCGATCTCCGAGCAGTACGCGGGGCTCGCCGGCTTCCGGCTGCACCTGCGCCGCACGACCAAGCCGTTCCCGGCCGACCAGTGGGCCCGCGTGGTCGACACGCACGCGCCGCACCCGCTGCCCAGCGTGCCCGGCGCACCGTCCTGGTCGGACCACCTGGTCGCCGCCCAGCAGCACCTGCTGTCGGTCAACCACGCCGAGGGCCAGACCTACCTGGGGATCACGTTCGCCCGGCGCACCCTGGGCGACACGTTCTCCGAGCGGGTCGGCCGGCTGTTCGACAAGGGCGTGGCCGGCGGCGAGCGCCGCCGGATGGCGCGCACCGTCGAGCAGTTCGACGAGGTACTGGGCGCGTTCGGCATGCGCGGCCGGCGGGTCACCGCGCAGGAGCTGGAGTGGCTGCTGTACCGGTCGGTCGCGCTGTGCATGGCAGCCGCCGACGATGCTGTCCCCGGTCGACGACCGGCAACTGGGAGCGCGGTGACCTGCTGGCGCTGACCGAGCAGATCGAGCGCTACCGCACCCCGTACGGCTCGACGGTCAAGCTGGTCAACCGGATGACCGGCGAGGAGCGGCACGTCGCCGTGCTCGCGGTCGGCCGGATGGAGCCGCTGGAGATCCCGGAGCGGCACGAGCCGTGGCTGCACTTCCACGAGCGGCTGCCGTGGCCGATGGAGCTGTCCTCGCGGGTCGACATCCTCGGGCCGTCGGACTCGTTCCGCAACCTCGAACACCGGCTGCGGATGATCCGGTCCCAGCAGATCGACTACGCCGAGCACGGCATCGACTCGCCGCCCGAGCTGGAACGGCTGGCCAAGCGGGCGCTGGTGATCGGCGACGACATGACCACCGGTTTGCCGGTCGACTCGTCCCGCGCGCACGGCTGGCACCGGATCGCGGTCGGCGGCCGCACCCGGGAGGAGTGCCTGGAACGGGCCCGGCGGCTGATCCAGCTCTACTCCCGGGAGATGCGCATCTCGCTGCAGCACCCGAAGAACCAGGACTGGATGGCCCGCGAGTTCATCCCGGGCGAGCCGCTGGCCAACACCGGATACCTGCGACGGATGCCGATCAAGCTGCTCGCCGCCGCGCTGCCGCAGGCCGCGTCCACCGTCGGCGACCGCCGTGGCGACCTGATCGGCCGCACGTCCGGGACCTGCCGGCGCCCGGTGTTCCTGGACCTGCACTTCCCGATGGAGGTACGCGAGCGCTCCGGCCTCGCCGTCTTCGTCGCCGAGCCGGGCGGTGGCAAGTCGACGCTGCTCGGCGCGCTCGGATACCTGGCGGCCCGTCGCGGCGTCCAGGTGACCCTGCTCGACCCGTCCGGCCCGCTGGCCCGACTGTGCGCGATGCCGGAGCTGCGCACCGTACTCCCGGGTGCTCAACCTGACCGGCTCGGAGCAGGGCACGCTCGCCCCGTACGCGCTGATCCCCACCCCGGAGCGGGAGCACTTCGCGGCCGGCCCGGCCGGCGACCGCGAGTACGAGATCGCGGTCTCCAACGCCCGCGCCGAACGCCGCATGCTCGTGCAGGACATCTGCATGATGCTGGTGCCACCGCAGGTGGCCCGCGAGGCGTCGACGGCGACCATGCTGCGCCACGCCGTCCGCCAGGTGCCGGCCGAGGAGACGTCCACATTGGACGATGTGGTCGCCCTGCCTGCAAGGCATCGGTGACGACGAGGCCCGCGAGCTGGGCAACCTCCTGCTGGACACCGCGGAGATGCCGCTCGCCATGCTGTTCTTCGGCTCGCCGGCCGACCGGGGCGCTCGCCTCCGACACCGCGTTGACGGTGATCACGATGGCCGGGCTCCGGCTGCCCGACCTGAAGATCGAGCGCGAGTACTGGTCCGCCGAGGAGTCGCTGGCGCTGCCGATGCTGCACACCGCGCACCGGCTCGCCGTCCGGCGCTGCTACGCCGGCGACGATGCACCGGCGCAAGCTGGTCGGTCTCGACGAGGCGCACTTCATGGAGGGCTGGCGGTCCGGCCGCTCGTTCCTGGTCCGGCTCGCCCGGGACTCCCGCAAGTGGAACCTCGCGGCGCTGGTCGCGTCCCAGAACCCACGCGACATCCTCGGCCTGGACGTGCAGAACCTCGTCTCCACCGTGTTCGTCGGCCGGATCGCCGAAGACACCGAGATCGCCGCGGAGGCGCTGCGGCTGCTGCGGGTGCCGACCGACGTCGGGTACGAGGCAGACCCTGGCCGCACTGTCGCAGGTGGACACCTCCTCGCAGGCCCGGCTGGGCTTCCGGGAGTTCGTCATGCGCGACGTCGACGGCCGGGTGCAGAAGCTCCGCGTCGACGTCTCGTACGTGCCCGGACTGTTGACCTACCTCGACACGACGCCCGCGACGACCGGCTCCGCACCGGCGCTGGCACCCGCTCTGTTGCCGTCCGCACAGCCCGACGAACCGGAGGACTGATCGGTGGAGGCCAAGCTCCAGCATCGGGTGGTGTCCCTGGTGCTCGGCCGTGCTGCTGGGCGCCATGGCGACGACGTTCGGGGGGATGAAGCCCGCGGCCGCGGCACCGCCGCCGGTGCAGCAGGCACCCGGACCTGTGCACCACCGACGAATGGCGAACCGGCCGACTTCGACAAGTGCGTGGGCCAGCTCGCCGACCTGAGCCAGTCCCGGGTGCAGTGCGTGCTACGCGCCCACCCCGAGCGCCCCGGACTCGGGCATGGCCGGCTGGTTCGCCGCCAAGTCCGACTCCTACGACAAGCCCGGGCCGAAGGGCCTCTACAGCCGGTACGGGTACGCCGGGTACGCTACACCACGTACGACATCGGCTGTGCGCAGACCGTGATGCATCCGGACTACAAGTTCGAGAACACGGTCGCGAACGGCGAGTTCATGATCGCGACCGCCGTCATCGGCGCGTCGAACGCGCTGCGGGAACGCGCGTGGGACCCGAAGGCGATGTGGGGCTGGGCCGACCCGCTGGTGGAGAAGGCCACGAAGGCCGTCTACGCCAAGGTCTTCACCGTCTTCGGCGTCGATCACGCTCGCGTCGTCGGCCTCTACCTGCTGTGGCGCTCGCGCCAGTCGGACATGAGCAACGCGATGACCACCGCCGGTTGGGCGGTACTCGTCATGGTGGCATCACCGCGATCGCGGCACTGGCCCGTCTGGTCGGCGAACGTCGCCGACAACACCCTGGTCGGCGTCGCTCGGCGTCGTCCACGACGCGGTCGGGCCGCCGTCCCAGGACATCCCGCCCGGACCAGTGCGCCGATCCCAGACCCGCAGGGCTGCAACGACCACCGCCCGCCCGCCGTCCGGGCCAGCGACACGGCGACCGAGACGCATGCTCTACCGGAACTGGCTGCGCGGCGAACTGGGCTCGGCCGACAGCGAGACCGCCAAGAAGTACGGGCCGGCGCTGTACGACGCGAAGTCCTTCACCTGGGGCGAGGCGGAGGACATCCGCAAGGACCCCAAGCAGCGCCAGGTGCTCATCGAGCCAGAAGCAGAAGCAGCTGGATGAAGGTCGCCGAGCAGATCAAGACCGAGGACCCCGAGGCGTACGAGTACCTCCAGGGCACCAAGGGACATGGAGCGGATCGGGGCCGGCTTCATCGCGATCCTGGCGTCGCTGTTCTTCGCGATGTTCGACATCACCGCCTCGCTGCTGGTCCTGCTCGGCTTCCTGATCTTCCGGTGGGCCGTGATCGCGGCGCCGATCCTGGGCACCGTCGGCCTGCTGCGCCCGGCCAGCAGCGGCCTGCGCCGGCTGGCCAACGCGGTCGTCGCGGCCGTGTTCAACATCGTCATCTTCGGCACCGGCGCGGCGATCTACCTGTTCGCGGTCGACCTCATCATGAGTACCGCCTCGCTGCCCGGCTGGCTGCAGGTCGTGCTGGTCTGGCTGCCGGTGTGGTCGGCTGGCTGCTGCTGCGGCCGTACCGGCGGATCACCCAGCTCGGCGGCAAGGACTCGTCGCGGGCGGTCACCTCGGCCGGCACCTGGCACCGGCGGTTCTTCCGGGACATTCGCGCCGCGGCGGCGCTCAAGCTGGTCGAGGAGGGCGGCACGCGGGACCCGCGCGGCGATCACCGGCCGGACCGAGAACCGCCCGGAATCGCGTACCGAGACCGTGGTCGTGGCCGGCTCGTCCGCCAGCGGCTCCGGTGCCGCCGGTGGTGCCCCGCCGCCGGCCACGGACCGGCCGGAAACCGGCGCGCCGAAGGAACCGGTGGGCGCCCCGTCCGGCCGGGCACCGCGCCGGCCTCCGACGACCGAGCGCTGGACCGAGCCGGACCACGGCGACGGGCCGCCGTCGTACACGGTCTACCGGCCGGATTCCGGCGACGTCACCAGCCGGCCCGAACGGCCCGGCGCCCCGAGTCGCACCAGTACGCCGCGGTGAGGTCGACATGCGCCCGGTCCTGCGACTGCTCGGCACGCGCTACGGGATGGCCGTCGTGCTCGCGGTGCTCGTGCTGGCGGTCGTCGGGGTCATGCGCGGCGGTCGCCGGCTCCAACCGGCAGACGTTGGGGGCCGCGGTCGAGCCGCACAGCAGCAGCATCGACCCGACCGCGGGAAATGACAGCGTACTCATTCCGGACAGCCCGTCCGCCGCCGTACACCAGCCCCGGCGCGGCCGAGCCCACGAGCATCGCCACCAACTTCCTGAAGGCCTGGCTCACCCACGACGGGGTCACCGCCGAGCAGTGGCAGGCCGGCTTCGCCAAGTACGCCACCTCGGCCCTGCGGGACAAGCTCGAGGGCGCCGACCCGGCCGGGGTGCCGGCCGAGCGGATGACCGGCGCGGCGGTGCTCCAGGACCGCGGTACCGCGTACGTCGAGGCAGCCATCCCGGTCGACTCCGGCACGGTACGGCTGCGGCTGCTGGCCACGAACGGGCGGTGGCTGGTCGACGGCGTCGACTGGGAGCGGTCGTGACCGATCCCGAATCCTTCGAGGCGGAACAGCCGGACCCAGACGGCTCCGCATCGGACTGGTCATCGCGCTGGTCGCGGCGCTCGCGCTGCTGTGCTGCGGCGGCGGCACGGCGGCGTTCTTCCTCGACGGCCTGAACGGCTCGGACAACGCCGACTCGCTCGACGCCGACTGCGGCAAGCACGGGCTGGTCGTCGACCCCAAGGCCAGCTGCCGACCGGATCGGTTCGCTGGGCGACGACCAGATGCGCAACGCGGCCATCATCATCGCTGTGGGGCAGAAGATGAACGTGCCGCCGCGTGGCTGGGTCATCGCCATCGCGACCGCGCTGCAGGAATCGGTGCTGACCAACCTGGGCAACCTCGGCGTCGCACAACGACCACGACTCGCTCGGGCCTGTTCCAGCAGCGGCCGAGCCAGGGCTGGGGCACCCCGGAGCAGATCATGAATCCCGACGTACTCGGCCGGGAAGTTCTACGCCAAGCTGCTCACGATCCCGGGCTGGGAGAAGCTGCCGCTCACCGACGCGGCGCAGCGGGTGCAGCTCAGCGCGTACCCGGACGCGTACGCCAAGCACGAGGTCCTGGCCGCGACGATCGTCAACAAGCTGGCCGACGGCGCCGCCCGGGCGGTCGGCTCGCTGGTCGACCTGCGCTGTGTGTTCCCCGGTGAGATCTCGGCGTCCGGCTGGACCGTGCCGGTCCGCGCCGACATCGTCTCCGGCTTCCGCACCCCGGAGCGGCCCACGCACTACGGTGTCGACCTCGGCGTGCCGAAGGGCACCGTGATCCACGCGGCGTCGGCCGGTGTGGTCATCACCGCCAAGTGCAACGCCTCGTCACCCAGCGGTGGCCCGTGGAGCTGCGACATCGACGGGTCGTCCGCGGTGCACGGCTGCGGCTGGTACGTCGACATCCTGCACGCCGGCAACGTGATCACCCGGTACTGCCACATGGTGTCCAAGCCCGAGGTCAACGTCGGGCAGACGGTCACCGCCGGCCAGGTGATCGGGCACTCCGGCTCCAGCGGCAACTCGTCCGGGCCCGCACCTGCACTTCGAGGTGCACCTCAACGGCGACTCCAGCAACAATGGCGCCGTGAACCCGGTCCCGTTCATGCAGCAGATGGGCGCCCCGCTCGGATCCGCAAGCCGCGCCATGACCGATCCGCTGTCGGACGTGGGATCTCGGCCCGCTGTCCGCGCCACCGCCGCCGCCCATCGTGCCGACGCCCGCTGGAGCCGTCCGCTCGGCTGCGTGGCCGCCGGGTCATCGTCGGCCTGCCCGGGTTGGGCTGGCGCGCCGACCTGCGTGCCGACGTCGGCTGTCGTGCAGGGCAGCCGGACGTACGTGCCGGTGCTTCAGGAGCAGGAGTGGTACCGCGCGGAGGCCGAGCAGATCGAGGTGTTCGCCCCGCTGGTGCCGATCGAGCGGGTCTGGGTCGAGATCGTCGGCGCTTTGCCCACAATGGACACTCCCGGTCCCCGCGATCTGGTTTCCCGGCTGGTCTCGCTGGACGCGCCGCCGCGCCGGGACCCGGTGCCGATACGCGAGGCGATCCTGGTGACCGGCCGGCGGGTGATCCAGGTGCCCGGGCCGGATGACAAGGCCGGCCGCGAGCAGCGGGACCTGCGCGCGGTGACCGAGCCGTACACGAACGCCGACGGGGACATCTGCGTACGGGTGGCGACCGAACTGGACTGGTACCGCTGGGCGTGGACCGGCAAGACGCCGAAAACCCTGGAGGCGCCGGTACACCTGCTCTGGCTGGAATGATCAGACCGACTGGTCGCCGGAGCACACCCGCCAGCCTGACTCCGCTGGCGAGCGCGAACCTGCCATTCTGGATCGCTCCTGACGGCTGCCGTTCTCCTCGACACGCTGATCGTAGCTGCACGCCAACGGTGGCGTCGTCGCCGGACCTCGTGCGTGTCGAAGTCCTTCCGGGTCAACGGTGATCCGGATGTTGAACGCTTCTCACTTGCTCACGTTGTCGTCGCGCAGCGCTGGTCCGGCGCTGATGACCGTTCGGCCAGCAGGTGAACAGGCGCCGCCTTCGACTTCGTCCCGATCGTTCATAGCGTCGCTTCCAGGTACTGCCGGACCACCACGCCGGGGGTGCTGCGATCGGGTTCGCTGACCTTCCGGTACAGCAGGTAGCCGGTGCCCAGCCCACCGACACACAGCACAGCCAGCGCACCGAGGACCGACGCGAGCACGATCCGGAGTGTCCGGCCGCGGCTGCGCGGAGCCGGTGGCGGCTCGGCGGTGCCCGGTGCCGGCTCCCCCGCGCCCGCCGCCTGCTCCACTCCCGGCGTGACCTCGTCGGACATTGGCTGCCGCGCCTCGGGAATCGGCCGCGCCAGCCGGTCGTCGGCGGGGCGCTCCGGCTGCGGCGGCGGCTCGGTCGGGTTCGGCACGTCGGTCACTGGACGAGCCTAACCTCGGTCGCTCACACCTTGCAGAACCTCTGATCTCACCCTAGGTTCGCAAGGCTCTGTTGAACAAGCTCGCCCGCACCGACTAGCGAACCTCGGCCGCGCGTGGGACTGACCGGCGCGCGTCCCTCTCCCTCGCCGATCTTGGAGAAATGTACATGGATCAGAGATCAAACCGTGTACGAATTTCTCCAAGATCGGCGAGGGAGAGGGGACGGCGAGGAGGGGGCGGGGCGGGCTACGCCACCCCGGCTAGGCGGGGGTAGGCGTCGGGCTGGCGGTGTAGCGCTAGCTTCGCCGGGGTCTCGGTGGGCTTTCCCTTGTGCATGAAGCACCGGCGGGCCGCCGCGAAGCCCTTGCGGTCGTCGAACATGTCGCTGGACATCTCGGCCAGTTCCCGGGTCTCGTAGTACGACAGCGGGCGGCTGGCGGTCCGCGCCCGCTGGGCCTTCGCCTTCAGGGTGGCCCGCCAGCGCCGGGTCGCCGCCTGCTCGGTGGCGACCTGGTGCAGCCACTGCGCGAACGCCTCCGGGTCGCGCGGGCCGACGGCGTCGACCAGCCCGATCGCCTGCGCCCGGACGTGGTCGACCGGCAACCGCTCGGTGGTGAGCTGACCCGCCATCGACGCCCCGACCCGCGCCGGCAACGTGTACGTGTGCAGCTCCGATCCGTACAGACCCATCTCGTAGTACGGGTTGAGCACGACCCCGGTGCGCGCCACGACCACGTCGGCGCCGAGACCGAGCATCGCCCCACCGGCGCCGGCGCTCCCCGCGTACGCGGAGACGACGACCTGATTGGACGCGGTGATGACGCGGCGGCAGACCGTGTTGATCGCCCGGATGTTGGCCCACGCCTCGGCGGCCGGGTCGGCGGCGCCTTCGATCACACCGAGGTGGATGCCGTTGCTGAACACGTCTTCCCCGCTGCGCAGCACGAGGACCCGGGTGTCCTGGCTCAGCGCGTGCCGCAGGCCGACCCCCAGCCGACGGCACTGCCGGGTGGACAGCGCACCGTTGTAGAAGCGGAACGTCAGGACGCCGATGTCGCCCTGCCGCGCGTACCCGATCTGGGGGTATGGCGCGACGGGGCTGCGCGGCACGCTACGGACCTTGCCCCGCAGCACCATCGTGGCGGGAAGCTTGACCCCGTCGGGCGTCTTCAGATGGCCGATCCAGACGCTGCCCCTGCCGGTGCCGACGAGCACCGCACCGTCGCGGTGGGCGAGCAGCCTGCCGGGCGGACCGGCGGGGCCGCCGAGGTGGGCGTCGAACGCGTTGACGGTCAGGCCGCCAAGCTCTGTGCGTACCCCCGGAACTCCGTCCGCGGCCCGGATGCGACGCACGATGGTCTCCGCGTCGTCGTCCCAGGCGAAGGCGCGGTCGGCCTGGCGGAGCATCTGCTGGAGGCCGGTGCCCGGCACGGTGCGTTCGGCGATCGCCAGCGGTGTCGGCACGAACGACGGGTCGTCGGCCTTCCGCACGACCTCCATGACGCACTCGACGGCGGCGTCGGCGACCGGTCCATTGTAGAGGGAGGACTTACGCGGCGTGATCGCCGGCATCGGGAACGTGCGGGTCGCCCAGATCGGGCCGGCGTCCATCTCCTCGACCGCCTGCAATGCGGTGACGCCCCAGGCGGGCAGTTGCTGCATGATCGTGTGATCGAGCGCCGACGGGCCACGGTCGCCGACCGGGCCCGGATGGATGATGATCGTCCGCCAGGTGCGCCACACCCTCGCCGGCACCCGCTCCTTCAGAAAGGGGCAGATCACCAGGTCGGGCTTCGCGGCCTCGACACCGCTGACGATCGTCTGCTCGTCGAGAGCCAGTTCGACGCTGACGTCGTGGCCGGCCTCGCGCAGCGCACACCAGGCGCGTTGCGTGAGGCCGTTGAAGCTCGAAACGAGCAACAGAATCTTCATCCGTGTTCCCTCCCCGGACAACGGACTCACAACAGCCCAAGACGATATGGGCGATAATCCCTTGTTACGTCACACTGTTTGTGTGACTACTCGCCGTAGTCAGCGACATATACCGGCGAGTAGCGCTCCACCCACCGCGACGGGGCCTGATCCGGGTGTCACTGCGGCCGGTCAAATGGGGCAGCGCGGCTGCGCTACGGTTCCGGCCATGAACGACCGCGCTGCCACCTTCAGTCGGCGCGCAGCGGCGGTCGCGGCCGTGGTCGGTCCAGCACTTGACGGGTACCCGGACCGCCCGGCCCGGCACCGGGAGCAGCACGCGCTCGCGGCCCGGCTGCGGGCCGCCGCCGCGACCCTCACGCCCGGCTGGCTCGGCTGCCCGCTGGACGCGGCACCGGTGTCCGCGCCCGTTCCGGACGCCACGACGCTCGGCTTCGTCCGGGTGGGGGTGGCGCATCCGCTCGACGACGCCGGGTTCCCGGTCGTGCTGCCGCTGGTCGGCGCCGGTCATCTGGCGATCGACGCGGACACCCGCGACCCGCGCGTCGCCGGCCTGCTGCGCAGCCTGGTGCTGCGCCTGCTCGCCGCCGCACCAGCCGGCACGCTGCGGATGCTGACCGTCGACGGGGTGGCGACGTTCGCACCCTTCTACGGCGTCGAGGCGGTCCTGCCTCCGGCCGCCGCCGACCCCGCCGGGCTGCGCGCGGTGCTCGACGAGGCGGAGGCGCGGGTACGCGAACCGCCGCGCGACGGCACCGCCCTGATCGTCGTGATCGGCTCGCTCCCCGAGCTGACCGAAGTCGCCGACCTGGCCCGGATCGCGAACCTCGCCTCGGTGGGGCCGGCGGCGCGGGTACACCTTGTCGTCGCCGGGTGGCCGCCACCGCCGCTCACCCCGGAGTCCACGCAGGCACCGCTCGCCTGCTGCACCCAGATCACGGTACGCAACCCGTACACCTGGGTCGGCGATCCGCCGGGAGCGAGCTTCGGCGCGGTACCGCGGCTGGGCGGGCGGCTGGGCGCCCCGGTGTATCTGGATCCCGACCCGCCGGCCGAGTTGATCCGTCGGGTGTGCTCGGCGGTCGGCGCGGGGGCTGCCTCCGACGCCGTTTCCGAGGCCGTTTCCGGGGCTATTTCCGGGGCTATTTCCGGGGCCGGGCTCCCGGAGGCGTGGCCGGACTATCTGGCCGCGGCGCAGCGGCTCGACGCGGTACGCCGGGCGCCCGACGACAGCGCCGTGGAGGCGGCCCGGCGCGAGCTGACGTTCGTCCGGCAACGGTTGGACCGGCTCGCCGTCGCCGGAGTACCCGTGGCGCCCAGCCCGTCCGACCTGTACGCGGCCGCACGGTCGACCGGCGGGCCGGACGCGCGGTCGACCGGCGGGCTGGACGCGATCCGGGGCGCCCTCGCGTCGGCGCGCTCAGCGCTCAGCACCGCCGAACGGCTCACCCCGCAGCTCACGACGCCGGTCGGGCCGACCGTGCTCCGCAACGGCTTCGTCTACGGCGGGTACGCGCTGCTCGCCGTCATCGTCGAGGCGGCCGTCTTCGTCGTCGCGCTAACCGCGGACGCGCCGGCGGCACCGGCTATCTCGGGGGTGCTCGTGATACCCCTGATCGCGTACGTGCTGGGCTGGCTCACCACTGCCGCGTTCGATCGGCCGGGGCGCTCCGAACGTACCCCCGTGCTGGGTGCGGTGATCTGCGCCCTGGCGCTGGCGCCCGCGTTCGTTTTCGTGCTGCTGGTGCTGTTCGGGACGCGCTGAAAGCCTGCTCAGCGTTGCAGGATCAGGCCCATCGCCTCGGCGCGGGTCTTGGCGTCGTCGCGGAGCATGCCGCGCACGGCGGACGTGACCGTGCGCGAACCGCCCTTCCGGATGCCCCGCATCGACATGCACATGTGCTCGCACTCCAGCACCGCGATCACGCCACGCGGCTCCAGCTTGGCCATCAGCAGGTCGGCGATCTGTGACGTGAGCCGCTCCTGCACCTGCGGCCGGCGAGCGTACACCTCGACCAGTCGGGCGAGCTTCGACAGGCCGGTGATCCGGCCGTCCGGCCCGGGGATGTACCCGATGTGCGCGACCCCCACGAACGGCAGCAGATGGTGCTCGCAGAGGCTCATCACCTCGATGTCGCGGACCAGGACCAGCTCCTCGTGGTTGGCCTCGAACATCGTGGTGAGCACCTGGGCCGGGTCGACCCGCAGGCCGGCGAACAGCTCGGCGTAGGCGCTGGCGACCCGGGCCGGGGTGCGGCGCAGGCCGTCGCGCTCGGGATCCTCGCCGATGGCGATCAGGATCTCCCGGACGGCCGCCTCGATCCGCGGCAGGTCGACGGCCTTGTCGATGCCGGTGCCGCCTATCCGCCCGTTGATCAGACGGGCGGACAGGTAGTCCAGGTCAGGGGCATCGTCGGGGTCCGGCTCGGTGCAGCTCCCCGACGACGGCTGGTCTGCGACGGTGGTCAGTTCGGTCCGTCCCCGGTCGAGAAGTCCGCCGACGACGGAGCGCCGCTGGCGCCGGCCCGGGCCTGGGCGGCCTCCTCGGCCGCTGTCGGCGCGGTCTTGCGCAGCACGTCCAGCTCGGTCGTCGGCACGAGGTGGTCACCGCCACGGCGCTTGCCGTTGCCGTTGTACGGCGCCATCGGCGGCCGCTTCACGACGCGGGCACAGATCCGGGCCATGTCGTTCTGCGAGATGGTTTCCTTCTCCATCAGCTCTTCGACGATGTTGTCGAGGACGTCGCGGTACTCGACCAGGATCTCCCAGGCCTCGTCGTGCGCGAGCTCGATCAGCGCCCGGACCTCGCCGTCGATATCGGCGGCGACCTTCTCGGAGTAGTTGCGCTCGTGGCCCATCGTGCGACCGAGGAACGGCTCTCCGTCGGTCTGCCCGTACTTGACGGCACCCAGGCGGGCGCTCATGCCGTACTCGGTGACCATCGCGTGCGCGACGCCGGTCGCCTTCTCGATGTCGTTGCCCGCACCCGTGGTGGGCTCGTGGAAGACCAGCTCCTCGGCGGCCCGGCCACCCAGCGCGTATGCCAGGGTGTCGATCAGCTCGGACCGGGTCTGGGTGTACTTGTCTTCGGTGGGCAGCACCAGCGTGTGACCGAGCGAGCGGCCGCGGGACAGGATCGTCACCTTGTGCACCGGCGCGGAGTGCGGCAGCGCCCAGGCGACCAGCGCGTGGCCGCCCTCGTGGTAGGCGGTGACCCGCTTCTCGTGCTCGCTCATCACCCGGGTGCGGCGCTCCGGACCGGCGATCACGCGGTCGATCGCCTCCTCCAGGAAGTCGTTGGTGATGGCCCGCTTGTCGACCCGCGCGGTGAGCAGAGCGGACTCGTTGATCACGTTGGCCAGGTCGGCGCCGGTGAAGCCGGGGGTGCGCCGGGCGACCGAGTCGAGGTCGACGTCCGGGGTGAACGGCTTGCCCTTGGCATGTACCCGAAGGATGGCCTTGCGGCCCTCCATGTCCGGCCGGTCCACGGCGATCTGCCGGTCGAACCGTCCGGGGCGCAGCAGCGCCGGGTCGAGGATGTCCGGACGGTTGGTGGCCGCGATCAGGATCACGCCGCCCTTGGTGTCGAAGCCGTCCATCTCGACGAGCAGCTGGTTGAGGGTCTGCTCGCGCTCGTCGTGACCGCCGCCCAGGCCGGCGCCGCGGTGGCGGCCGACCGCGTCGATCTCGTCGACGAACACGATCGCCGGCGCGTTGGCCTTGGCCTGCTCGAACAGATCGCGGACCCGGGAGGCACCGACACCGACGAACATCTCGACGAAGTCCGAACCGGAGATCGAGTAGAACGGCACGCCGGCCTCGCCGGCGACGGCCCGGGCGAGCAGGGTCTTACCGGTGCCGGGCGGCCCGTAGAGCAGGACGCCCTTCGGGATCTTCGCGCCGAGCGCCTGGTATTTGGCCGGGGCCTGGAGGAAGTCCTTGATCTCGTGCAGCTCCTCGACGGCCTCGTCGGCCCCCGCCACGTCGGAGAACGTCGTCTTGGGCGTGTCCTTGGAGATCAACTTCGCCTTGGACTTGCCGAAGTTGAGCACCCGGGAGCCGCCACCCTGCATCTGCGACATGAACAGCAGCAGGAGGACGACCAGCACACCGATCGGCAGCAGGTTGACCAGCAGGCCGACGACCACGCTGTCCTTGGTGACCTTGGTGTCCCAGCTGTCGATCTTCTCCTGTGACTTCAGGGTGGTCAGCTTGGCGTAGAGGTCACGGAAGGAGTCCGCGGGGAACTGCGCCTGCACCTTGGTGGTGCCGTCGACGCTCTGCTTGAGGTCGAGGTTGAGCGTCTGCTCCTTGTCCTCCAGCAGGACCTTCTTCACGTTGCCCGAGTCGAGCAGCGAGATGGCCTTCGAGGAGTCGACCTTCTTGTAACTGGCACCACCGGTGAACAAGGTGCTGGCCGCGATCGCACCAAGGATCACAATGATGAACCAGACCACTGGCCGGCGGAAGAAACGGGTCCGTTCCATATCGTTGTCGGGCGCGGTGCGGCGCCCGGCACCTCCTGATCCCAGAAGACCGAACCCACGCCGGACGCCTTACCCGACGTGAGGCCGGGTGCGCCAGGACGGCCGCACACCGGTTATTCGACGGTACACCGTGTCAGGTAGCCCGGAGGACGAGCACCTGCCCTTGTCCGTGCGCCGCACGCAGGGGACGGGAGGTAAGAACAAGGACCAATATGATTTAGCCGGCAAATCGGAATGGCCGGTTCAGCTCTGGGCGTACACGCTCTGCCGCAGCACACCCACATAGGGCACCTCGCGGTATCGCTCGCTGTAGTCGAGCCCGTACCCGACGACGAACTCGCTCGGGATGTCGAACCCGACGTACTTCACCGGCACATTCACCTTCACGGCGTCCGGCTTTCGGAGGAGCGCCACCACCTCGACGGAGGCGGCCGATCGGCTCTCCAGGTATTTCATCAGCCACGAAAGGGTCAGGCCGGAGTCGACGATGTCCTCGACGATGATCACGTGCCGGCCGGCGATGTCCCGGTCGAGATCCTTGAGGATGCGGACCACCCCGGACGACGTGGTGCCCTGCCCGTAGGACGACACCGCCATGAACTCCAGCTCGACCGGCGGCCCGTACCGGCCCAGCGCGCGGGCGAGATCCGCCATGAACATGACGGCGCCCTTCAATACCCCGACGAGAAGCAGGGATTCCGCGGTGGCGTAGTCGGCCGCCACCTGTTTGGCCAGTTCATCCGTCTTATCCCGGATCTGTTCCTCGGTGACGACCACCCGGTCGATGTCGGCGGCGTGCCAGTTGCCCTCGGCCATGGCGACAAGGGTGCCCCATGAGTCCAGCGCCCCGACCAGGGGGGTACCGCCGGCGCGGACCGTCACGCCGGCGTTACACCACTACATCTGACGCGGCTGGCGGACGCCGTCACGGGTCGCGATCCAGTCGGCACTGTCCCGGCTGTCGGCGGTGAAGCCGAATGCGGATGCGACGGCGAGCAGGGTCAGAAAAGCGAAGAATACGAGCAGTTCCATGGTCTTCACACCTCCCCGCGTGGTTCCTTTGCTCTTTCAGGTTCCGCGCGACGGCGGTCCACAGACAGTGGCAGAGATGCCACGGTGCATCGATTTACCGCCACTTTGCGGGTACGCTCGACGCATGCTGAAACGGGTCGCCGTGCTGGTGCTGGACAACGTGGCTCCGTTCGAGCTGGGCGTCCTGTGCGAGGTGTTCGGCACCGACCGGGTCAAGGACGGTTTCCCCGGATACGAGTTCCACACCTGCTCGCCGGACGGTGGGCCGGTGCGCACCAAGTCCGGCTGGATGCTGACCCCGACGGCCGACCTCACCCCGCTGGAGTCGGCCGATCTGATCGCCGTGCCGGCGTACCCGCTGGACTGCCCGACCCCACCGGAGGTCGCCGCCGCGCTGCGCCGGGCCGCCGACCGCGGGGCGTACGTGCTGTCGGTCTGCTCCGGGGCGTTCCTGCTCGCCGAGGCCGGTCTCCTCGAAGGGCGCCGGTGCACCACGCACTGGCAGTACGCCGACGAGCTGGCCCGGCGGTACCCGGATCTGAAGGTCGACCCGGACGTGCTCTACATCGCCGACGACAACATCATGACCAGCGCGGGCACCGCCGCCGGCATCGATCTCTGCCTGCACCTGGTCCGGCGCGAGCACGGCTCGGCGGTCGCGAACGCGCTGGCCCGGCGGATGGTCGTGCCACCGCACCGCGACGGCGGGCAGGCGCAGTACGTGGAGGCGCCGGTGCCGCGTACGGCCGACGCGCCGACCCTGGAGCCGTTGCTGTCCTGGCTGGTGACGACGCTCGACCGGGAGCACACCGTGGAGTCGCTGGCGGCCCGGGCACACATGTCCTCGCGTACCTTCGCCCGCCGGTTCCGGGCCGAGACCGGCACCACGCCGCACGACTGGCTGACCGCACAGCGGGTACTGCTGGCCCGCCGGTTGCTGGAGGACACCGACCTCGGCGTGGACGCGATCGCGCTGCGGGCCGGCTTCGGCACGGCGGCAATGCTCCGCCACCACTTCACCAAGCGCGTGGCGACCACCCCCCAGCAGTACCGGACCACGTTCCGCACCCGCGTTTGATCGGCACAACTTCCCGGAAGTAGTGGTCTCAGCGGGGTCGGGAGGCAACAACTACCGGGAAGTTGTGCCGGGTGCCTCAGTAGCCGACCGCGGCGCCGTCGGCCCTCGGCTCGCTGCCGGCGACGTATCCGGCGCCGTCGGGTAGCCGCCAGATCGCCTGCCCGTACCCGAAGTTGCCCGAATCGGCGACCCGCACGTCGTGCCCGCGCCGGCGCAGCCCGTCGACGGCCAGCCGCCCGGACTCGTCGGCGACCAGGCCCGGCTCGACGCGTACCTCGGTGCCGGCGTGCCAGTACCAGCGCGGCCGGTCGAGCACCCGCTGCGGGTCGAGACCGTCGTCCACGGTCCCCAGGACGACCTGGACGTGCCCCTGCGGCTGCATGTGACCGCCCATCACACCGAACGGGCCGACCGGCGCCCCGCCCCGGGTCAGGAAGCCCGGGATGATCGTGTTGAACGGTCGCTTGCCGGGCGCCGCGACATTGGGATGACCGGGCTCCAGCACGAACCCGGCGCCCCGGTTCTGCAACGTGAACCCCGTGCCGGGCGCGACGACGTGCGAGCCGAACCCCATGTAGTTGGACTGGATCAGGCTCACCATCATGCCGTCGGCGTCGGCGGTACACAGATATACGGTGCCGCCGCGCAGCGGATCGCCGGGCGCCGGCACCGACGCGGACGGGCCGATCAGCGCCCGCCGCCGGGCCGTGTACCCGTCGTCGAGCAGGGCGGACACCGGGGCCGGCGCGTGATCCGGGTCGGCCACGTAGGCGTGTGCGTCAGCGAAGCCCAGCTTCATCGCCTCGATCTGCCAGTGCAGCCGCTCCTCCGGCGCGGCACCGGCAAGATCAAAGCCCGCCAGCACGCGCAGCGCGATCAACGCGGCCAGCCCCTGGCCGTTGGGCGGGATCTCCCAGATCTCGTACCCGCGATAGCCGGCCGAGATCGGCTCCACCCAGGTCGAGGTGTGCTTGTCGAAGTCGGCGGCGGTGAGCAGGCCACCCGTGCCGGCCGCGAAGTCGGCCACGGTGGCCGCGATCTCACCCCGGTAGAACGCGTCCGCCCCGGTGTCCGCGATCAGCCGGAGCGTCCGCGCCCCGTCCGGGTTGCGCCAGCGCTCGCCGGCCCGGGGTGCCCGGCCGCCCGGCGCGAACACCCGGAACCACTCGTCGAACTCCGGGCCGACCAGCTCCGCGCGCTGCCACCGGACCACCCGGTCCCAGCCGGCCGCGACGGTCGGCGACACCGGGTACCCGTGCTCGGCGTACCCGATCGCGTCGGTGAACAGGTCGCGGAACGGCAGCGCGCCGAACCGCTCGTGCAGGTCACGCCAGCCGGCCGGCGCGCCGGGCACAGTCACCGGCAGCCAGCCCCGCTCGGGCACGAACTCGGCCGCGCCGGCCTGCGCGCCACCCAGCGCCGCGGCCGCCACCCTGCCGGCGCCCCGCTCGCGTACCAACTCGGGGGTGAACGCCGCGGGCGAGCGGCCGGACGCGTTGAGCCCGTGCACCGCGCTGCCGTCCCACACCAGCGCGAACAGGTCGCCACCGATGTCGTTCGAACCGGGCTGCACCACCGTGAGCGTGATCGCGGTTGCGATCGCCGCGTCGACCGCGTTGCCGCCCCGGCGGAGCACCGCGAGCCCGGCCGCCGAGGCGAGAGGCTGGCTCGTGGCGACGGCGCCGCGCGGCGCGTACACCGGCTTGCGAGCATGCATGCACCCGACACTAATCGGACAACAGCCCCAGCCGCCCCTCCTTGCGCACCACGTGTAGGGCACCCGGTAGGGCCACCGGACCCTGGCCGCGCCAGCGGGTCACCAGCGCGTCGAGGGCGTCGACGTGCCGCGCGGACAGCGCCGAGCCGCTGGCGCCGAGGTCACGGGCCCAGGCATGCAACACCCGGGTACGCACACCAGCCGGCAGACCGGTGAGCCGGTCGACGCGCAGCCCGCCGTCCCCGTCCCCGGCGTCCGCGAGCGCCGTGGCGGCGAGCCCGTCGAGGATCTCGTTGTCGTCGGCGGCGAGCGTGGCGGCCCGGGCCAGGTTGCCGGTGAGGCCGGGGCCGAGGGCGTCGACCAGTGCCGGGAGCACCGCGCGCAGCCGGGACCGGGCGTACGACGGGTCGAGGTTGTGCGGGTCCTGCCACGGGTCGAGGCCGAGCGCCGCGCAGGCGGCGACGGTGTCCGCCCGGGGTACGCCGAGCAGCGGCCGGAGCAGCGCCACCCCGTCCACGTCCCGGCGGGCCGGCATCGCCGCCACCCCCCGGGGACCGGCGCCCCGGGCCAGCGCCAGCAGTACCGTCTCGGCCTGGTCGTCGCGGGTGTGGCCGAGCAGGATCGCCACCGCGTTCGCCGCCCGTGCCGCGCCGAGCAGTGCCTCGTACCGTGCCTCCCGGGCCGCCGCCTCGGGACCGCCGGGACGCCCGCTGGTCTCCACCCGGGCGGTCACCACCGGGTCGAAACCGGATGCTTCTCCCCATTTCGCGACGCTGCGGGCCCGGTCGGCGGAACCCGGCTGCAACTGGTGGTCGACCGTCACCAGTCCACAGTGGAGACTTAGGCGCGGCGCGACGAACGCGGTCGCTGCGGCGAGCGCGAGGGAATCGGCACCACCCGAGCAGGCGACCAGAACGAGCGACTCCGCCGGTACCCCCGAGAGAGCGTGACGGACCGCGACCCGCACAGCGGCTACGGAGGGCGACAGTGCACCCACGCCGCGTCAGACCACCGAGCCGACGACCCGGTTGATCCAGGCGTCCGGGTCGGACAGCTCGCGGAGCTGCGGCAGCGTCAACGGGGACTGCCAGATGCGGTTGAACTCGGCCATGCCGACCCGCTCGACCACGCCGTGCACGAACTTGCGCCCCTCGGCGTACTGGCGCAGCTTGACCTCGATGCCGAGCAGCTTGCGAAGCACCCGTTCGAGCGGGTTGGCCGCCTCGCGGCGCTGGTTGAACTTGCTGCGGATCGCGTCGACCGACGGCACGACCTGCGGGCCGACCCCATCCATCACGAACTCCGCGTGCCCCTCCAGCAGGGTCATCAGCGCGGTCAGCCGGTCGAGCACCTTCCGCTGGGCCGGCGTCTGCACCAGATCGAGAACGGACGTGCGGCTCTCCGGGTTGCGCACCGCCTCGGCCAGCGCCCACACGCCGTGCCGCATCCGCTCCATGAGCTGGTCGCGGTCGAGCTGGGCGGCGTCGACGAACGCCTGCACCTCACCGAGGAAGTGCCCGCGCAGCCACGGCACGGCCGTGAACTGGGTGCGGTGGGTGACCTCGTGCAGGCAGACCCAGAGCCGGAAGTCGCCGGGGTCGGCGCCGAGCTTGCGCTCCACATCGACGATGTTGGGCGCGACCAGGAGAAGCTGGCCCGGGTCGGCGGAGAAGACTTCGTACTGCCCGAGCACCCGCCCGGACAGATAGGCGAGCACCGTGCCGGCCTGGACGCCGGTGACCCGGCCGCCGATCGCGGTCGCGATGCCGCTCGGCGGTCGGCCGCCGGCCAGCCGCTCGGCGAGCGGGGTGACGACCTGCTTCAGCCCGTTGATGTTCGCGGCGGCCCAGTCGCGCCGGTCGACCACCCGGACGCCCGGGTCGGGACCGACCGGGCGGAGCTGGGTGTACTCCAGGACGTGGCCGGCGGCCTCCACGGTGCGCTGTCGAAGATCGGCGACGACCTCAAGGGCCTCGTCATAGGAAACCTGCGGACCGGTGCGGCCCAGCGTCGCGGCAGTCGCCGCGGCCAGGTCCCAGTCGACGAACTGCGCCATGTACTCCACCGTACCCGGCCTGCGCCCGTGCTAAAGATCGTCAAGCGCTCGGGCCTCGTGGGCCGTGATCAGCACAACTTCCCGGAATACTCGTGGGCCGTGATCGGCACAACTTCCCGGAAATAGTGGCCATGGCGGGGCCCTGAGGGCACAACTTGCCGGAAGTTGTGCCGATCATGGTGGCTGCCGATTATCTACAGCCGCAGGACGCCAAGCCGGCGGCGACCCGGTCGAGCGCCTCCTGGGACGGGGACGGGTTGCCGCCGCCGCCGGTCACCGCGTCGGCGATGACCGCGAACATGAGCGTGCGGCCGTCCGCGTCGACCACGATGCCGGCGATCGCGCTCAGGCCGCTGAGCGTGCCGGTCTTCGCGCGGACCTGACCGGCGGCGGAACCCCCGGTCGACGCCTTGCGGTACCGGTCGCGCAGCGTCCCGGAGTACCCGCCGACCGGCAGGCCGGAGAACAGTACCCGCAGCTCCGGATTGTCGGCCTTGACCGCGAGCATCAGCGCGCCGGTCAGCAGGGCCGGCGTCACCCGGTCGGTACGCGACAGCCCGCTGCCGTCGGCCAGTACCAGCTTGTCGACCGGCAGGCCCAGCTCACCGAGGACGGCCTTCATCGCCTGCGCGCCACCGGCGAACGTGCCGGGCAGGTCCCGGGCGAGCGCGACCTGGCGGGCCAGGCACTCGGCGATGACATTGTCGCTCTCCACCAGCATCAGCTCGACCAGCCGTTCCATCGGCGGGGACTGCACGACGCCGAGCTGAGCCGTGTCCGGCGGGGCCTTGCCGGCGGTCACCGCCGACGCCGGCACCCCGAGCGCGGTGGCGAACGCCTGGCCGGCGGCGATGTCCGGACTGGCCGAACGGGGACTGGGCCCGTGCGGGCCGACCGGAGCCGATCGGCCGCCATTGATCATCAACGAGGTGATGACGGACGCGTTGCCGCTGGAGATGATGTCGCTGTCCCAGCCGGGGCCGGCGGTGCCGGGGCCGAACAGCGAAGTGTCGACGATCACCCGGGTCGGCGCGGTCCCCCCGAGCGACTGCCGTACCTGGGTGGCCAGCTGGTCGAGGCGGGCGCCGTCGGCGAACGTACGCTGCTCGCCGCCGCCCAGTGTCGGGTCGCCGCCGCCGATCAGCACGACCTCACCCGGGTTGGCTCCGGCGACGGCGCGGGTGGCCAGCCGGTACTCGGTGCCCCGGGCCTTGAGTACCGACACGGCGGTGAGCAGCTTCAGGGTGGATGCTGGGAGGGTTGAGGCGTCCGGGTTCTGGTCGAACAGCTTGTCGCCGGTGGCCGCGTCGACGATCGAGGCGTTGATATGCCCGCCGAGCGCGCCGTCGGCCAGCAGCGGGCCGAGCTTGGCGGCGAGCCCGTTCGCGGTCGGCGCCGGGGCGCTGGCACCGGCCGCGGCGAGCACCGGTGGCGCGGGAGCGACCGGGGTGCCGGCGTGCCAGACCTGCGTGGGCGTGTTTGTCAGCCGGCCGATGTAGAGCGGCGCGGTGGCCGCCAGCAGCACGGCGACGGCAATACATACCACGGCCACGAGCAGACTTCGCGACCGCTGTGGCCATTGCCTCGCCACCGCACCCTCCTCCAGCTTGGCCACCAGACCGTAGGCAACATTAGTCATCGCCCGCAGCGTGATTGGCGACAGTCGCCGGGAGAGACTAAGGGTGCTGAGCGGGAGGGAGCCGGAGATGGAGTTCGACGTAACCGTCGAGATCCCCAAGGGGCAGCGCAACAAGTACGAGGTGGACCACGAGACCGGGCGGATCCGGCTGGACCGGACGCTCTTCACCGCGACGCAGTACCCGGCCGACTACGGCTACATCGAAGGCACCCTCGGCGACGACGGCGACCCGCTCGACGCGCTCGTCCTGCTCCAGGAGCCGACGTTTCCCGGCTGCCTGATCCGGTGCCGCGCGATCGGCATGTTCCGGATGACCGACGAGAAGGGCGGCGACGACAAGGTGCTCTGCGTGCCGGCGTACGACCCGCGCCAGGAGCACCTGCGCGACATCCACCACATGCCCGAGTTCGACCGGCTGGAGATCCAGCACTTCTTCGAGGTCTACAAGGACCTGGAGCCCGGCAAGTGCGTCGAGGGCGCGACCTGGACCGGCCGCACCGAGGCGGAGATCGAGATCGAGCGGTCCCGCCAGCGGTACCGGGACGGCATCGCGGCCGGCACCTACCGGGACCCGGGCGTGCACCCGACGCCCGCGCCCGACGGCATCTAGGAGGTCAGCGACCGCAGCAACCCGTACAGGCCGAGCACGGCGCACGCGATCGGCAGCACCGACACCACGCACAGCGCGTCGAGGACGTCGGCGGCCCGGCCCAGGTATGGCGACGGCGCGCGCTCGGCGTACCGGGCGCCGGCGACCGCCACCAGCACCGCGACCACGGCCAGCCCGAACGCGCCGGCCAACGGCCACATCCCGCCCTGGTTGACGGAGAGGCTGGCGCCGAGCAACGCGTACCCGATGATCCCGGTAGCGATCAACGGCAACCGCTGTCGAATCGTTACGAACAGCCGCGCCCGCAGCAGCAGCGCCGCCGAAGCGACCGCGATCAGCACGCCGGCCGAGAGGTCACCGCTGCGCGCGAGCAGAACCGACGACGCGACGCCCGCGGCGCTCAGGCCGAGCAGCATGCCGGTGAGCATCTCGTCGGTGCGGGCGACCCCGGCGAACACCCGGTCCCGGTCCGGTTGCGGCTCCAGGCTCTGACCGCCGGTGGACAGGTCGGCCGGGAGCGTCGTGGCGGGCATCGGCAGCTTGCCGAACCGGATCGCGAGCAGCGGGACCGCGCCGATGCCGGCGACCAGCAACGCGAGCAGCGCCGCCGCCGCGCCCGCGGCCGAGGTGAAGTGCCCGATGAACGCCGCCACCGCGCCCAGCACGCCGGCCGTGGCGCCGGCCACGAACAGCCGCAGCAGGTATCCGGTGCCGACGGCGCCGACCAGCGCGGCGAGCAGCATGGCCATCGCCCCGACAAGAAGGTTCCACTCGGTCAGCGGCCCGGTGTCGGGGCGCACGATGAGCAGGCCGCCGGCCAGCGCGTACGGCATGGCGTAGGCCCCGAGCGTGGCGCCGATCGGCCCGTCGCCATAGGCCCGCGACGCCACCACGCCGGCGATCAGCAGCAGGACCGTGACGCCGAGCGCGACCAGCCCGGGGATCGGCCAGGGCGGCCCGGCGCGGAACACGGCGATCAACCCGACCGCGAGGGCCAGCCCGGCGGCCACGAGCCCGGTGGCGCGGCTGGCCCGGTCGTTCCAGCCCAGCCCGTACCGCCGGGAGCCGGCCGCGATCGCCTCGACGACGTCGTCGTACTCCAGCTCGGGCCACTCCGCACGGGCCGGGACCAGGTGCAGCACCTCGCCGTCCCGGACACCCTGCGCGGCCAGCGGCGACGCCGTGCTGAGCGGCGTGCCGTCGCCCCGGCGCAGCACCCAACCGCCGTGCCGCTCGCCGTCGTCGGCGAGCCCTTCACCGGCGTGGCGGAGCACCTCCGGCAGCAACTCGGCGAGCGGCACGCCGCTCGGGCAACGCGACGTCGACGCGTCGCTGCGGCGAGCTGATCGTCACCCGGGCGAGACCGGTCGAGGGGGCGGGCACCCGGTACTCCTACCACGAACAGCCGGTCGCTCGCGATCCCGCCGACCGCCGGTGGGACCCCGCGGGCCGCGGCCGGACCCCCCGCCGGCCAGACAAGAGGCGTATCGACGACCTAGCATCGCCGTCGTGAGTACGCGGAGCGGGGGCGGGAAGTCATGAGTACGGTGATCGTCAAGCGGCTCCCGCGCCGTGCCGCGCCCGACATCCCCACCGGTGAGCTGGTCGTCAAGCCGCCGCCCGGAGATCCCGCAGGCGACCGGCGGCCGCTGGCAGCAGGCGCTGATGGTGCTGCCGATGCTCGGCGGCACGGTCGCCATGGCGATGATGTTCGGCCGGCCGGTCCGGCGGCACCTACTCGTACGTGGTCGGCGGCATGTTCGGGATCTCCTCCCTCGGCATGCTCGCCACCTCCTGGCGCGGCTCCGGCCCGAAGAAGTCGGAGATGATGGCGGCCCGCCGGGAGTACCTGCGGCACCTGGCCATGCTGCGCAGGCAGGTCCGCGAGACGGCCGAGCCGGCAGCGGGTCGGGCTGTTCTACCGGCACCCGGACCCGGGGCGCCTCTGGTCGACGGTGGACAGTCACCGGCTGTGGGAGCGCCGCACCGACCGACCCGGACTTCGGCGTGGTCCGGGTCGCGATCGGCGCCGCAGACGCCTGGCCACCCCGCTGATCCCGCCGGTGACCCGGCCGCTGGAAGAGCTCGAACCGATGACGGCCGGTGCGCTGCGCCGCTTCCTCGACGCGTACTCGGTGGTGCCCGACCTGCCGGTGGCCGTCTCGGTGCGCGGCTTCGCCCGGGTGTACGTGCGCGGCGCGTCCGCCGACCGGGGTGGCGGCGGCCGGGTGACGCCCGCCACCGCGGAGGCCGCCCGTGGCCTGGTGCGGGCCATGCTCACCCAGCTCGCCGTGTTCCACGCCCCCGACGACCTGCTGATCGCGGTCGTGCGCCGGCGCCGGAGCGGCGGGCCGAGTGGGAGTGGGTGAAATGGCTGCCGCACAACCTGCACCCGTCGAAGACCGACGCGCTCGGCCCGGTCCGGCTGGTCGCCAGCCAGCGCGGCGGAGCTGGAGCGCCGCCTCGACGACGTCATCGCCAGCCGGTCCGCGGTTCAACCCGGCTGGCAGCGGCCACCGACGTCCGCACGTGGTCGTCGTGCTCGACGGCGGCGAGCTGACCGGCGCCGCCCACCTCGCCGCCGACGGCGGGATCGACGGTGTGACCCTGCTCGACCTCGACCAGCCGCCACCCCGGCTGCTCGACCGGACGATGCTCGTGCTCGATCCGTCCGGCCGCCGACCGCCGACTGCTGACCGTGTCCGCCGATGATGACGGGCGCGGTGGGCACCGCCGACCTGCTCAGCCGCACCGACGCCGAGGCGGTGGCCCGCCGGCTGGCCCCGCTGCGGCTCGCGGCCGCAGCGCGCGTCCAGCGACGCCCCGCTGAACCGCCGACCTCGGCCTGCCCGAGCTGCTCGGCATCGGCGACCCGGAGACCTTCGACGTGGCCCAGGGCTGGGCACCCCGCCCGCACCGGGACCGGCTGCGGGTGCCGATCGGCGTCGGCCGCCGACGGGCAGCCGGTCGAGCTGGACCTCAAGGAGTCGGCGCAGGACGGCATGGGCCCGCACGGCCTGCTCATCGGCGCCACCGGTTCCGGCAAGTCCGAGCTGCTGCGCACGCTGGTGCTCGCGCTGGCCGCGACCCACTCGTCCGAGGCGCTCAACTTCGTCCTGGTCGACTTCAAGGGCGGCGCGACGTTCGCGTCGCTGGACCGGCTGCCGCACACCGCCGCCGTGATCACCAACCTCGCCGACGAGCTGCCGCTGGTCGACCGCATGGTCGACGCGATCAACGGCGAGCTGGTCCGCCGCCAGGAGCTGCTGCGCCGGGCCGGCAACTTCGCTTCAGCGTACGCGACTACGAGAAGGCCCGGGCGGGCGGCGCACCCCTCGCGCCGCTGCCCAGTCGCTGCTGATCATCTGCGACGAGTTCTCCGAGCTGCTCACCGCCAAGCCGGACTTCATCGACCTGTTCGTCCAGATCGGACGGGTCGGCCGGTCGCTCGGCGTCCACCTGCTGCTCGCCTCGCAGCGGCTGGAGGAGGGCCGGCTGCGCGGCCTGGACACCCACCTGTCGTACCGGATCGGCCTGCGGACCTTCTCCGCGCTGGAGTCGCGGACGGTGCTCGGCGTGCCCGACGCGTACGAGTTGCCCCGCAGCCCCGGCCACGGGTACCTGAAATTCGGCACCGAGCCGCTGGTGCGGTTCAAGGCGGCGTACGTCTCCGGCCCGTACCTGCGTCCCGGCGAGGTGACCACGGCCGATGGGCGCCGGATCGGCGGGCGGGTGCTCGACTTCAGTACCCACTACGCGCCGGTCCCGGAGCAGCCGTCGGTGGCCGCCGAGCCGGCCGCCGAGGGTGACAGCCTGCTCGACATGCTGGTCGAGCGGCTGGGCGGCCAGGGCCCGCCGGCACACCAGGTGTGGCTGCCGCCGCTGACCACCGCCGCGGGCTCGACGAGCTGCTCGGGCCGGTGGCGCTCGACCCGGCCCGGGGCCTGTCGGTCGGCAACCCGGAACTGCACGGCGCGCTCCAGGTGCCGGTCGCGCTGGTCGACAAGCCGTTCGAGCAGCGCCGCGACCTGTTGTGGCTGCAACTGGACGGCGTCGGCCGGCCACGTCGCGGTGGTCGGCGGCCCGCAGAGCGGCAAGTCGACCGCGCTGCGCACGCTGATCTGCGCCCTGGCGCTCACCCACACCCCGGCCGAGGCGCAGGTCTACTGCCTGGACTTCGGCGGCGGCACGCTGGCCGCGCTGCGCGAGCTGCCGCACGTCGGCGGGGTCGCCGGCCGGCTCGACACGGCGGCGGTGCGCCGTACCGTCGGCGAGGTCGCCACGCTGCTGGCCGACCGGGAGCGGCGGTTCGCCGAGATCGGCGTGGACTGCGATGGCGGCCTACCGGCGGCGCCGGGCGGCCGCGGCGGGCGGGGCGGCCGACGACCCGTTCGGCGACGTGTTCCTGGTCATCGACGGATGGGCGACGCTGCGCAGCGAGTACGACGACCTGGAGGCCGTGGTCACCGACATCGCCAACCGGGGCCTGTCGTACGGCGTACACGTCGTCGCGTCCGCCTCGCGCTGGATGGACTTCCGGCCGGCGATCCGCGACCTGTTCGGCTCCCGGCTGGAGCTGCGGCTCGGCGACCCGAGCGACTCGTCGGTGTCCCGGAAGGCGGCCATGAACGTGCCGGAGCAGCACACCGGGCCGCGGCATCACCGCAGAACCAGCTGCACTTCCTCACCGCGCTGCCGAAGCTCGACCACGCGGCGAGCCGGTCGATCTGGTCAAGCAGATCGCCGCCGCCTGGACCGGGCCGCCCGCGCCCCGGGTGCGGATGCTGCCGGCCGTGGTGCCGTTCTCGGCGATCGAGTCGGTACGCGACGAGAACGAGCCCCTGTCGCTGCCGATCGGCATCGCCGAGGCCGACCTGCGACCGGTGCTCGTCGACTTCGCCACCGAGCCGCACTTCCTGCTCTTCGGCGACGCCGAGTCCGGCAAGTCCTCCGTTCCTCCGGGCGCTGGCCACCACCATCACCAGCCGGTTCACCCCGGAACAGGCCCGGTTGATCATCGTCGACTACCGGCGCAGCCTGCTCGGCGCGGTCGCAGTCGGACCACCTCATCGGGTACGGGACCGCGGCGGCCGCAGACACTCGAGCTGATCAAGTCGGTCGGCCGGGTACATGGCCGGCCGGCTCCCCGGTCCCGACGTGACGCCTGAGCAGCTTCGTGACCCGTTCGTGGTGGACCGGGCCGGAATGTTCGTCCTGGTCGACGACTACGACCTGGTCGCCACCGGTCCGACCAACCCGATCCAGCCGCTGCTCGACTATCTCGCCGCAGGCCCGCGACGTCGGCCTGCACCTGATCGCTGACCCGGCGCAGTGGTGGCGCCGGCCGGGCCCTGTACGAGCCGGTCATCCAGCGGCTGCGGGAGCTTTCGTCGCCCGGTCTGATCATGTCCGGCGATCGGGACGAGGGTCCACTGCTCGGCAATGTGCGCCCGTCGATCCAGCCGCCGGGCCGTGGTTGGCTGGTCACCCGCAAGGAAGGCGCCCGCCTGATCCAGGTAGCCCACGTCCCGGCAAGCTAGCTTGATCGGCACAACTTCCCGGAAACAGTGGCCATGGCCCGGGGCTGAGGCCACAACTTCCCGGAAGTCGTGCCGATCATGTTGCACCGCCCGCGAACCACCTCAACTAAGAAAGTCTTAACGTCCATCGGGCGCCAGACCGGGCCGAAAGCGGCAACAATGTAGTGACCGTGAACTCGACGACCAGGAATGCCTCCGGCCGCCGGGCCATCGTGCGCGTTGTAGCCGTGGCCTGCGCCGTTGTCGTGTCGGCGATCCTGTCGAGCCCCGCCTATGCCGACTCGGTCCGCGACGACGAGTACCAGTTGCGGACGCTCGACGTCTCCACCGCGTGGACCTATGCGACGGGTGCCGGCGTCACGGTCGCCGTGCTGGACTCCGGGGTCGACGCGACCCATCCCGATCTGGCCGGCCAGGTGCTGCCGGGCGCCGACTTCGTCGACGGCTCGACCGATGGCCGGCGGGACTTCGTCGGCCACGGCACCACGGTCGCCGGGCTGATCGCGGGCCGCAACAACGACAACGGCGGGGTGGCCGGCATCGCCCCGGACGCGAAGATCCTCCCGGTCCGCGTGCTGGACAAGGAGAACAAGTACGACGATGCCACCATCGTGGCGGGCGGCCTGCGCTGGGCGGTCGACCACGGAGCCAAGGTGGTCAACATCTCGCTCGGTGGCGGCGCGCGCAGCGACGCGCTCGCCGACGCGCTCAGCTACGCGGCCGCGCACGACGTCGTGGTCGTCGCCTGCACCGGCAACGTCACGCCGGGGACGAACTCGACCGAGGTCTGGTACCCGGCACGCGAGGCCGGCGTCGTCGCGGTCGCCGGCCTGAACAGCGCGGAAGGCACCGGGGGCACCGCGGCCGGCAGTGGAACAGCCGCTGTACCGCCGGCCGGTGCCGGCGGCGCGGCACCCGCGAACGCGCTGTGGGCCGGCTCGCTCACCGGTCCGCCGACCGTGCTCACCGCCCCCGCCGTCAACCTGATCGGCCCGCGCCCCGGCGGGTACTGGAAGGTGCAGGGTACGAGTTTCGCCGCTCCCCTGGTGACCGCCACCGCGGCGCTGATCCGCTCGAAGTGGCCGACGCTCGACGCGCCGAACGTGATCAACCGGCTGATCCGCACCGCCCGGGACCTCGGCCCGGTCGGGCGTGACGACCAGTTCGGGTACGGCGAGATCAATCCGGTCGCGGCGCTGACCGCGCCGGTGCCGATCGTGCGCCGGAATCCGCTGGTCGCACCGACCGTTCCCGACGCCGTGCAGCACTTCGCGGCGCGACCGGCGGCTCGGCGCGCGGCGGGCGACTCGGCGTTGGCCGGGCCGCTGCGGGCGGTGATCGGCCTGAACACCGGCGCGGCGGTGTTCCTCGTGCTGCTGCTCGTCGGTGTGTACGCCGTCCGCCGCCACCGCCAGGCTTGATCGGCACAACTTCCCGGAAGTTGTGGCCTCAGCCCGAGGCCATGGCCACTGTTTCCGGGAAGTTGTGCCGATCTTTGGAAGTTGTGCCGATGTCGTCAGTCGGCGCAGTCTCCGGTACCCGTCGCCTGGGTCCGGTTCTGGCCCGCGGCCGCGACCGGTGCCGCCTCCTCAGCGGTGATCGCGAATCCGGTCTGCGGGTCGTCCGCGGCGGCCGCGAAGATCACCCCGAGCACGCTGCCGTCGGTCGCCACCATCGGTCCGCCGGAGTTACCGCTGCGCACCAGGCCCCGGATCGTGTACACCTCACGGTTGACCTTGCCGGAGTTGTAGATGTCCGGACCGGTGATGTCGCGCCGGTCCCGGATCCGGGCGCCCTGCGCGTCGTACGGGCCGTCGAGTGGGAACCCGAGCACGATCGCGTCGGCCCCGGTCTGCGCGGGTCGGGGCGAGAACGGCATGACCGGCCCGTTCAGGCCCGGCACGTACAGCACGGCCAGGTCGCGCTGCGGATCGTAGGCGACCACCCTGGCCGAGCGCTTGCTGCCCTTGACCTCGACCGTGTTGGAGCGGGTGCCGGCGACCACGTGGGCGTTGGTCATCACGTGCTGGGGCGCGTAGATGAAGCCGGAACCCTCGATCCGCCGCGAACAGGACGGCGCGGTACCCAGTACCTTGACGACCGAATTCTCGGCGTTGCGCACCAACTGGGAGTTCGCCAGCGCCGGGTTCGGCTCGGGCACCGGGCGCACCCGGGTCGGCGTGAGCCCGTCGAACACGTCCGGGAAGCCGCGCGTGTCGACGGTCTGACGCAACGCGTCCGACAGCGCCCTCGCCTGGTCGGGCATGACCCGGTCGACGGTGCCCAGGATCGCCGAGTTACGCACCGAACGGGCCAGCCAAGGCAGCGACGACGAGGCGAGCGGCGCCGCGACCAGCCACACCACCAGCAGCACGGCGATCACCGAGACGAGCGCGCCGCCCAGGTCATCGAGCCGCCGGGCGGACGGGTTGCTGATCGCTTCGCGTAACTGCGCCCCTACGAAACCGGCGACGGCCTGTCCGGCCGCCGCCAGCCCGAAAACGGCTGCCAACGAGACGAGCACCCGGATCGGATCGTCCGCGAAATGCTCTGCGAGCAGCGGTCCGAGCTGTAATCCGATGAGCGCGCCGACGAAGAAGCCGACGAAGGACAGGAGCCCGATGACGAAGCCCTGACGGTAACCGTTCAGGGCGAAGACGAGCATCAGAGCGACGAGGGTGAGATCGACTAGGGTGCCGGGCACCCGTTTAGGGTACGGGTGCTCTTCCAGTACCCGGCATCTCCTCGACCCGATCGGTTGACCATGGGACGGCCCAACCACCCAATTCGAGCAGAGTCGACAGCACACCAGCGGTAAAACCCCAGACCAACATCCCGTGTACCCGGAAGGCCGGGCCGATCCAGCCACTTGGGTGACGGATACGTAGCCGATTGGCCGGGTCAACCAGCTCGGCCACCGGCAGCCGCTCCACCCGTGCCACCTCGGCCGGGTCCATCGGGCGCACCGGGTGTGGGCTGTGCCACCAGGCCAGCACCGGCGTGACCAGGAAGTCACTGACCGGAATCCACAGCGTCGGCAGGTGGGCCAGCACCTCGGCGCTCGTCGGGTCGAGCCCGACCTCCTCGGTCGCCTCGCGCAGCGCGGTGGCGGCCACATCGGCGTCATCCGGATCGACGGCACCACCCGGGAACGCGACCTGACCCGGCTGACTACGCAGCGTGTCGGCGCGCTGGAGCATCAGCACGTCGGGGCCGGATTCCGCGCTCTCCTCGCCGAGGAGGACCAGCACGGCGCTCTCCCGGCCGGCACGGTCAGGCGTGGGCAGCCGGGTGAAGGCGCTCACGTCCGCCTCCCCGATCCGGGTCAGCAGGGGTTCCCACCACTCCGGGAGCCGGCGGTGCCCGCTCACGCCCGCACCCCGAGGTACCGGTCGACCAGATCGGCGAGCGCCGCCTCGTCCAGCGGCCGGGCGTTGTACCGGTAGGCCACCCGGCCACCGCCGTCGACCAGCAGCGTCACCGGCAGCGCCTGCACACCGACCTGGGTCCGCAGGGTGGCCGGCTCGTCGTACAGCATCGGGAAGCGCAGGCCCAGATCGTCGATCAGGGACTGGGCACCGCCGCGGTTAGGGTCACTGGTGATCACACCAATCACTTGTACCCGACCCGCGGCGCGTTCGGCGTAACGCTGGACCTGTGGCAGCTCGGTGCGGCACGGCGCGCACCACGACGCCCACAGGTTGATCACGGTCGGCTCGCCCAGGTGAGCCAGCCGGACCGGTTGCCCGCCCGCGAAACAGGGCAGCGCGATGTCCGGAAGCGGCTCGCCGGTCGCCGAACTCGCCGGACCGGCACCCGACACCGGGCCGGCATTCGACGCCTGACCGGCATTCGACGCCCCGCCGGCACCCGGCGGCGCGCCGGCACTTGACAGCGCCGCGGGCGTCACACACGGCGGCCCGGACGGCTTCGGCGTGCCGCCGCCCTGCCGGGTCGGCTGCCCACTGCACCCGCCGAGCACGAGCAGGGCCAGACCGAGAGCGACCAGCCGACCGCGCCACCGGCTCATCGCCGCTTGGCCGCCCAGTACTGCTGCGCGCGCTCGGCCAACTCCGCCGCGCGCGGGCCTTTGAGCAGCTTGGCGGCGGTGGCGAAGTCGGTCGGACCGGTGCCGTAGGCCGGGCAGTCGCCGGCCAGCGTGCAGGCGCCGCAGGCAGGCTTGCGGGCGTGGCACACCCGCCGGCCATGGAAGATCACCCGGTGCGACAGCATCGTCCAGTCCCGCTTCTCGATCAGCGCGCCGACCGCGTGCTCGATCTTGACCGGGTCGGTCTCGGTGGTCCACTTCCAGCGCTGGGTGAGCCGGGAAAAGTGGGTGTCGACCGTGATGCCGGGGATCCCGAACGCGTTGCCGAGGATCACGTTGGCCGTCTTGCGCCCGATGCCGGGCAGCGAGTCCAGCTCCGCCATGGTGCGCGGCACCTCGCCGCCGAATCTCTCGACGAGTGCCTGGCCGAGCTTGATCAACGAATCGGCCTTGTTGCGGAAGAACCCGGTCGGCTTGAGCATCTCCTCCAGCTCGGCCCGGTCGGCCGAGGCGTAGTCGGCGGCCGTCGGGTACTTGGCGAAGAGCTTCGGTGTGACCTGGTTGACCCCGACGTCGGTGGTCTGCGCCGACAGGATCGTGGCGACCGCCAGCTCGAGCGGATTGCTGAAGTTGAGCTCGATGTGTGCGTCGGGATGGGTCTCCGCCAGCTCGCGCGCCATCCGCCGGGCCCGCCGCTTGAGCCCCAGCTGGGTTTCCTTTGCCACCACGGCTCGCAGCCTACGTCGCGGGTACGACAACGCTCACCCCGCGCCCCCGGCCCGGCGATCGTCAGGCGCGGGGCGTGATCGAGCCGTCGTCACCGATCCGGGCCCCGCTGGTCGGCAGGTCGGCGTCGCACAGCCCGCGTACCAGCGACAGCGCCTGCCGGGCCGGATCCGTCGCGGGCAGGCCGGGCGCCACCATCCGGGTCGGCGCGAGGGAGCCGTCCACGTACGACCCGTCGCGGCGCAGCGTCACGTGGAGCACGCCGCCGACGCCGACCACCCCGGTGTACCCGAGGGCCTTGTACCCGGCGAGGTTGCCCAGGGAGTACGCGATCAGCCGGCCCTTGTAGAACTCCATGGCCCGCATGACGTGCGGGCCGTGCCCGACGACCAGATCCGCCCCGGCATCGATGACCGCGTGCGCGAACTTGATCGAGTCGCCGCGGTTCTCCCCCAGGTACATCTCGGTGCCCGGCTTGATGTGCGTCCGGTCAGCACCCTCCGCGCCCACGTGCATCTGCACCACGACCAGGTCGGCGCGGCTCTTGGCCTGCCGGACCAGGGCCGCCCCGGCGTCGATGTCGACCACGCTCTGCGACCACGTGTACGACGAGAACCCGAGTACCGCGACCTTCACGCCCTTGACGTCGACGACCGTGATCTGCCCGGGAGCCCCGGTGTGCGCCAGGCCGGCCCCTTCCAGGGCGGCCTTGGTCTGCCGGTTGCCATCCGCCCCGAAGTCGTACGCGTGGTTGTTGGCCAGGTTGAGCACCCGGAACCCGGCGTCGCGCAGCACGTTCGCGTAGGCCGGCGGGGACCGGAACGCGAAGCAGGTGGCCTTGGCCGGCGGTGCGGGCGGCGGGCACTTGCTCACCCCGGTGTCGTTGGTCAACGGCTGTTCCAGGTTGCCCATCTGGAGATCGGCCGGCAGCGCATCCTTGACCTTGGCGAAGAAGTCCTTGCCGCCAGCCGGTGGGAGGCCGTTCGGCGCCGAGCCCATGATGATGTCGCCGGTTGCGGACATGCTGATCGTCTGGTCGGCGCCGACCGGCGGGACGACCCCGGTGGACGGCGCCGCCGACGGGCTCGCCGACCCGGCCGGTGCCGACGAGTCGGACACCACCGGCACCGGCGGCAGCACGTCGTTCGGCGCGTCCTTGCCCGAGGTGAGCACCATCGCCCCGGTCGCGAGGCCGATGGCGAGCACGCCGACCAGCGCCATGATCAGGAAATTGGTACGGCCACGCAGCCGGTCGCGCAGCCCGCGCGGCCGGTGGGGCTCGGATCCGACGATGTCCGCGAGGCGGCTCGGGCGTTCGGCCAGCCAGTCCCGCAGTGCCGCACCGGCCACCGCGCCCGGCACCCCGTGCCCGCCGGCGGTTCCGTCGCGGTCGCCGCCGGTGCCGACCGCGACCAGGTTGGGCGCGGCCGGGTGCTGCTCCCCGCCGGGGACGGTGAACACGACCTGCGGCTCGGCGGCCGGCGGCGGGGTCACCACGGCGCGCCCGATCGCGGCGCTCAGGCCAGGGAAACCGGTCGCTGTCGGATCCGCAGCGGCCGTACCGGTAGCGGGGTCAACCGGCTGAGCCGTCGGCTCACCGGATTCCGCGCCGCTCATCGCCATTTAATATCCATTGCCGTCAATATAGCGCCCCCCGCCGCAGACGCGACGATACCTCACATACAGACGACGGCTGATAGAGCGCCCACGGACCGGAACGCACTGGTCCCGGCGACGCTGGGTGAGGGCCGGATACACGACCCGATAAGCTGTCGGTACCGGGGTCTCAGCTCCTCCGGGTGCCCGACATACGTACTGGTAACTATGCCTACACTGGCCCGCAGCAGTGTTGTCACTCACCCCTGGCGACAGCACACCCTTCAGGCAACAGAGGTGACGCATGGACGAGGTACTTGCCCGGAGCGGGATCTTCCAGGGAGTCGATCCGGAAGCCGCGGAAGTCCTCGCCAAAGAACTGGACACCATCGAGATCCGCAAGGGCGAGGTGGTCTTCAGCGAGGGCGAGCCGGGCGACAGCCTGTACATCGTGCTCTCCGGCAAGATCAAGGTCGGCCGGCGGGCGGCTGACGGGCGGCAGAACCTCATCGCCGTCATGGGGCCGAGCGACATGCTGGGCGAGCTGTCGCTGTTCGACCCTGGCCCGCGGACCGCGACGGCCACCGCGGTCGTCGACACCCGGTTGGCCCGGCTGCGCAAGCAGGCACTCCGGCCCTGGCTCACCAACCGGCCGGAGATCGCCGAGCAGTTGCTACGGGTGCTGGCACGCAGACTGCGCCGGACGAACGACGCGCTCGCCGACCTGATCTTCACTGACGTGCCCGGCCGGGTCGCGAAGAACCTGTTGCAGATGGCCGGCCGGTTCGGCACCCGCGACGGCGGTGTGCTCCGGGTGACCCACGACCTGACCCAGGAGGAGCTGGCCCAGCTGGTCGGCGCCTCCCGGGAGACGGTCAACAAGGCCCTCGCCGACTTCGCGTCCCGGGGCTGGTTGCGCCTCGACGGCAAGAGCGTGATCATCCTCGACCCGGAGCGCCTGGCCCGCCGCGCCCGCGTCTAACAGACATCGCCACAATTTCCCGGAAGTAGTGGCCTCGACCCCGCGCCATGGCCACTACTTCGGGGAAGTTGTGCCAGCGTCCGAAAAAGTCAGGCTTGACTGTTTGTTTTCGAACGACCACTCTGTACGGCGTGACCACCACCCGCGCTCCGCAGCAGGAGCGCAGCCGCGCCACCCAGCAGCGACTCCTCGAAGCGACCGTCGACTGCCTGGTCGAATACGGCTGGTCCGGCGCGTCGACCACGGTCATCGCCGAGCGGGCCGGTGTCTCCCGGGGCGCCCAACTGCACCATTACCCGACGCGGGCCGCGCTCGTCCTCGCCGCCGTCGAGCACCTCGCCGAGCGGCGCGCCACCGAGATCCGCGCCGAGGCCACGGCACTCACCGTTGACGGCGACCGCCGCGTCGATCAGGTCATCGACATGCTCGCGGCGGCGTTCACCGGCCCGCTCTTCGTGGCCGCGCTGGAGGTGTGGGTCGCCGCCCGCACCGACGAGGAGCTGCGCACCGCCCTGGTGCCGCTCGAAGCCCGGGTCGGGCGGGAGATGCACCGGCTCGCGGTCGATCTGCTCGACGCCGACGAGACCCGGCCGGGGGTACGTGAGGCCGTCCAGGCGACCCTCGACCTGCTGCGCGGGCTCGGGGTGGCCAACCTGCTCAGCGACGACTCGCAGCGCCGGGACCAACTGCTCTCGGTGTGGAAGCGCCAGCTCGCCACCATGATCCGGGAGGCATGATGGTCGATCTCGCCGGGTTGCTCAGTGATCTCGACGCCGAGTCGGCCGACCTGGAAGCCATGGTCACCGGCGCCGACTGGGTCACCCCGACCCCGGCCGAAGGCTGGACGATCGCCCACCAGATCTCCCATCTGACCTGGACCGACGAGGTCGCCACGCTCGCCGCCACCGATCCGGAGGCGTTCACCGCGATCCTTGCGGAAGCCATCAAAGATACGAAGAACCTCGTCGATCGAACGGCGGCCGAGGGCCTGGCGCCCGCACCCGACCTGCTCGGCCGCTGGCGGCGCGGCCGGGCAGCGCTGGTGGCCGCGCTGCAGCCGGTGCCTCCGGGTAAAAAGATCGTCTGGTTCGGGCCACCCATGTCCCCGGCCATGATGGTGACCGCGCGGCTGATGGAGACCTTCGCGCACGGCCAGGACATCGCGGACGCGCTCGGCGTGACCCGGGAGCCGACGACGCGGCTGCGGCACGTCGCGTACATCGGGTTCCGCACCCTCGGGTTCGGCTTCTCGGCAGCCGGCCGCCCGGTGCCCGACGAGCCGGTACGGGTGGAGTTGACCGCGCCGGACGGCACGACGTGGGAGTACGGGCCGGCCGACGCGCCCAACCGTCTCACCGGGCCGGCGTTGGACTTCTGCCTGCTCGTCACCCAGCGACGGCACCGCGACGACCTGGCGCTGACCGCCACCGGAGCGGTCGCGCGGGAGTGGCTGGAGGTGGCCCAGGCGTTCGCCGGCCCACCGGGCGCGGGAAGGAAACCAGGGCGATGACGCTCCGCATCGGCAACGCCTCCGGCTTCTACGGCGACCGCTTCTCCGCTTGGCAGGAATTACTCGGCGGCGGCGACCTCGACGTGATCACCGGCGACTACCTCGCCGAGCTGACCATGCTCATTCTCGGCCGGGACCGCGCCAAGGACCCCACCACCGGGTACGCGAAGACGTTCCTGCGCCAGATGGAGCAGTGCCTGAAATCCGCCCTGGAGCGCGGCGTCAAGATCGTCACCAACGCCGGGGGCGTCAACCCGGCCGGGCTCGCCGCCGCCATCGACAGACTCGGGCTGCCCGCGAAGGTCGGGGTGGTGACCGGCGACGACGTCACGGCCCGTTTCCCGCAGGCGCTGACCGCGAACGCGTACCTCGGCGCGTTCGGCATCGCCGAGTGCCTGCGCGCCGGCGCCGACATCGTGGTCACCGGCCGGGTCACCGACGCCTCGCTCGTGGTCGGGCCGGCGATCGCCCACTTCGGCTGGACACCCGACGACCTCGACGCGCTGGCCGGGGCGACCGTGGCCGGGCACGTCATCGAGTGCGGCGCGCAGGCGACCGGCGGCAACTTCGCGTTCTTCACCGAGCTGCCCGACGGCGGGCGCCGCCCCGGCTTCCCCATCGCCGAGATGCATGCGGACGGCTCCGCCGTCATCACCAAACATCCGGGTACGGGCGGAGCCGTCACACCGGAAACCGTTACGGCGCAACTCCTGTACGAGATCGGGGCGCCGGAGTACCTCGGGCCGGACGTGGTGACGCACTTCGACACGGTGTCCGTCACCGCCGACGGCCCGGACCGGGTACTGATCAGCGGGGCGAAAGGCAGCCCGCCCCCGGAGACCCTGAAGGTGGGCGTGTCAACGCTCGCCGGGCACCGCAACGCGATGACGTTCGTACTGTGCGGGCTCGACATCGAAGCCAAGGCGGCGCTGGTCCGGGCCCAACTGGTCGACGCGGTCGGCAAGGACGGTCTCACGTGGACACTCGCGCGTACCGACCACCCGGACGCGGACACCGAGGAAGCGGCGAGCGCGCTGTTGCATGTACACCTCCAGGATCCTGACCCGCGCCGGGCTGGACGGGCGTTCTCCCAGGCCGCGGTGGAACTGGCGCTCGCGTCATATCCGGGCTGCACGCTGACCGGGCCGCCCGGCGACGCCACGCCGGTCGGTGTCTTCACGGCGGAATCGGTGCCACGGTCCGAAGTGGAGCATGTCGCGGTGCTCCCATCCGGCGACCAGGTCCCGATAACCGGCACAACTTCCGGCAAACTGTGGTCTCCCAGCCCTGTTGAGGCAACAACTTCCGGGAAGTTGTGGCAAGGACCAAGGCAGGGGCAAGGGCAGGGGCAGGGGCAGGGGCAAACGCGGCGCGTCCCGCTCGGGACTGTCGTCGGGGCCCGGTCCGGTGACAAGGGCGGCGACGCGAACCTCGGCGTGTGGGCCCGCAACGACAACGGCTACGACTGGCTGCGTGGCTTCCTCACGGTCGACCGGCTGCGCGCCCTTCTCCCGGAAACGGCCGGCCAGGCAATCGACCGGTACGAGCTGCCCAACCTGCGGGCGCTCAACTTCGTCGTCTACGGGCTGCTCGGCCGTGGGGTGGCCGCGTCCACCCGGTTCGACCCGCAGGCCAAGGCGCTCGGCGAGTTGCTGCGCTCCCGGCTGGTCGAGGTGCCCGGGGAGCTGCTGTGAACGACCCGTTCGAGACCGGCGAGCGGCGGGCGCTGCGGGACCTGACCCGGCGGTTCACCGAACGCGAGATCGTGCCCAACCTGGACGGCTGGGAGCGGGCCGGCGAGGTGCCGCGCGACCTGCACAAGAAGGCGGCGCAAACCGGCCTGCTCGGCATCGGTTTCCGGACGGATGTCGGCGGCGCGGGCGGCGACCTGCTCGACACGATCGTGGTCACCGAGGAGATCATCCAGGCCGGTGGCTCGTCCGGGCTGATCGCGGCGCTGTTCACGCACGGCATCGCGCTGCCGCACATCATCGACACCGGCCGGCCCGAGCTGATCGACAAGTACGTGCGGCCCACGCTGGGCGGCCACACCATCGGCGCGCTGGCCATCACCGAGCCGGACGGCGGGTCCGACGTCGCGAGCATCCGGACCAAGGCGACGAGGACCGGCACGGCGACGAGGACCGGCACGGCGACAGACCGGCAACGGCTACCTCGTCAACGGCGCCAAGACGTACATCACCAGCGGCGCCCGGGCCGACTTCGTCACCACGGCCGTCCGCACCGACGACGGCATCGCGCTCGCGGTCGTCGACCGGCCGACCGTCACCCGCCGCCTGGAGAAGATGGGCTGGCACTGCTCGGACACCGCCGAACTCGCGTACGTCGACGTATTCGTCCCGGAAGAGAACCTGATCCCGGACGGCTTCGCCCTACTCATGCGGCATTTCGCCACCGAGCGGATCAGCATGGCGGTCAGCGCGTACGCGACCGCCCAGCGCTGTCTCGACCTCACGATCGGGTGGACCAGGCAGCGGCACACGTTCGGGCGGCCGCTCGCCAGCCGGCAACTGATCCGGCACCGGCTCGCCGAGATGGCCCGCCAGATCGACGTGGCGAGAACGTACGTACGACAAACGGCCGTCCGTGTCGCTTCCGGCGAAACACTCGTTGGGCAGGTGGCCATGGCGAAGAACACCGCGGTGGCGGCCTGCGACAACGTCGTCGACCAGGCCGTACAACTGCACGGCGGCTTCGGCTACCTCCGGGACGCCGAGGTCGAGCGGCATTACCGCGACGCCCGCATCCTCGGCATCGGCGGCGGCACCACGGAGATCATGAACGAGATCATCGCGAAGCAGTTGGGGGTCTGACGGGCATGCCGGTACTCGACACGAGCCTCGACCCCCGGTCGGCGCCGTACAACGACAACCGGACGGCGATGCTCCACCGCCTCGACGAGCTGGGCGAAGGGCTCGTGCAGGCGACCAGGGGCGGCGGCGACAAGTACGTGACCCGCCACCACGCCCGCGGCAAGCTGCTCCCGCGGGAACGGATCGAGTTCCTGCTCGACCGGGACGCGCCGTTCCTGGAGCTGTGCGCCCTCGCCGGCTGGGGCACCGACTACTCGGTCGGCGCCGGGGTGGTGACCGGGATCGGCCTGGTCGAGGGCGTCGCCTGCATGATCGTCGCGAACGACCCGACGGTACGCGGCGGCGCGATCAACCCGTACTCGTTGAAGAAGACCCAGCGGGCCGGCGAGATCGCCCGGGCCAACCGGTTGCCGCTGGTCAACCTGGTCGAGTCCGGCGGCGCCGACCTGCCCGCCCAGGCCGAGATCTTCATCCCGGGCGGCGGCGTGTTCCGCGACCTGACCCGGCTGTCCGCGGCCGGCATCCCGACCATCGCGGTGGTCTTCGGCAACGCCACGGCCGGCGGCGCGTACGTCCCCGGCATGTCCGACTACACGATCTTCGTACGCAACCGGGCCAAGGTGTTCCTGGCCGGTCCCCCGCTGGTGAAGATGGCCACCGGCGAGGACACCGACGACGAGTCGCTGGGCGGCGCCCAGATGCACGCGACCAGATCCGGCCTGGCCGACTTCGTCGCCGAGGACGAGCGGGACGCGATCCGCCTGGCGCGCTCGTGCGTGCCCCGGCTGAACTGGCCAAGCGCGCGCTCCACTGACGTTGGTCGATCTGGTCCCATCGGTGCCACCCGAACGGGACCAGATCGACCAACGTCAATCGGGGCCGTGAGCGAACCGCCCAAGCACGACCCCGAGGACCTGCTCGCGATCGCGTCGGCGGACCTGCAGGTACCGTTCGATCCCCGCGAGATCCTGGCCCGCGTCCTGGACGGCAGCGACTTCGACGAGTTCAAACCGGCGTACGGCACCGCGCTGTGCACCGGCTGGGGCCGCATCCACGGCTTCGCGGTCGGCATCCTCGCCAACGCCCGCGGCATCCTCTTCTCCGCGGAGGCACAGAAGGCCGCGCAGTTCATCCAGCTCGCGAACGCCAGCCGGACCCCGCTGATCTTTTTCCAGAACACCACCGGGTACATGGTCGGCACCGAGTACGAGCAGGCCGGCATCATCAAGCACGGCGCCCTGATGATCAACGCGGTGGCCAACTCGACCGTCCCGCACCTGACCGTCAACATCGGCGCGTCCTACGGCGCCGGCAACTACGGCATGTGCGGCCGGGCGTACGACCCGAGATTCCTGTTCACCTGGCCCAACGCGAAGTCGGCGGTGATGGGGCCGACCCAGCTCGCCGGCGTGCTGTCGATCGTGGCCCGGCAGGCGGCCGAGGCCAAGAGCCAGCCCTACGACGAGGAACAGGACGCCCAGATGCGGGCGATGGTCGAGTACAAGATCGAGCAGGAGTCGGCGGCGCTGTTCCTGTCCGGCCGGCTGTACGACGACGGCGTGATCGACCCGCGCGATACCCGTACCGTGTTGGGTCTTTGCCTTTCGGTCGTGCACGACGAACCGGCGCCGCGCTACGGCGTCTTCCGGATGTGAGGTCGCGATGATCAAGAGGTTGCTGGTCGCCAACCGGGGCGAGATCGCCCGCCGGATCTTCGCCACCTGCCGCGCCACCGGGGTGGAGACCGTCGCCGTGTACTCCGACGCCGACGCGGACGCCCCGCACGTCAGCGAGGCGGACTACGCCGTGCACCTGCCGGGCAACGCGCCGTCGGCCACCTATCTGCGCGGCGATCTGCTGGTCAGCGCGGCGCTGCGGACCGGCGCCGACGCGGTGCACCCCGGATACGGGTTCCTGTCGGAGAACGCCGACTTCGCGCAGGCGGTCGTCGACGCCGGGCTGACCTGGGTCGGGCCGCCACCGAAGGCGATCGCGCTGATGGGCTCGAAGCTGGAGGCCAAGGCGCTGCTGGCCGACGCGGGCGTGCCGATGCTGCCCAGCCACACCGATCCAGACCAGGTCAAAACCTTTCCGGTACTGGTGAAGGCGTCCGCCGGTGGCGGTGGACGGGGGATGCGGATCGTGCGGGATCCGGAGTCCCTGCCGGACGCCATCGCCTCGGCCCGCCGGGAAGCGGCCGGCGCGTTCGGCGACGGCACCGTGTTCATCGAGCGGTACGTCGAGCGCGCCCGGCACGTCGAGGTGCAGGTGGTCGCCGACACGCACGGAAACGTGGTGACGCTCGGCGAGCGGGAGTGCTCGATCCAGCGCCGGCACCAGAAGATCGTCGAGGAGACCCCGTCGCCCGCGGTCATCCCCGCACTGCGCGAGGAGCTGTGCGCGGCCGCGATCGCCGCCGCCCAGTCGGTCGGGTACGTGGGCGCCGGCACGGTGGAGTTCCTGCTGGCCGGGTCCGGCGAGTTCTACTTCCTGGAGATGAACACCCGGCTCCAGGTCGAGCACCCGGTGACCGAGTGCGTGGTCGGCGTCGACCTGGTCCGGTTGCAACTGCTCATCGCCGAGGGCGGTGGGCTGCCGTGGGCCGGGCCACCACCGCTGCGCGGGCACGCGATCGAGGTCCGGGTGTACGCGGAGGACCCGGCGTACGCGTGGCGGCCGTCGACCGGGACGCTGCACCGGTTCTCGATTCCCGGAATATCGCACACGTTCGGGCCGCTGCCCGCACCCGGCCTGCGCCTCGATGCCGGTGTCGTGGACGGCTCGGTGGTCGGCGTGCACTACGACCCGATGCTGGCCAAGCTCGTCGCGTGGGGACCGTCCCGGCTGGAGGCGGCCCGGCTGCTGTCCAGCGCCCTGGCCCGCGCCCAGATCCACGGTGTCACCACCAACCGCGACCTGCTGGTACGGGTACTGCGGCACCCGGCGTTCCTGGCCGGCGGCACGGACACCGGGTTCCTGGACCGGCACCCCGAGGTCTTCGCGCCGCTGCTGTCCTCTGTGGACTCCGTCCGGCTGTCCTGCCTCGCGGCGGCGCTCGCCGGGGCGGCGGGCCGGGCGGCGGCGTTCCCGTCGGGCTGGCGCAACGTGCCGTCCAGCCCGCAGACGGTCGCGTTCGGCGGGCCGACCGGCTGCCTGGAGGTCGGGTACCGGTTCGACCGGACCGGGGCGCTCGCGGCCTGGTCGGTGCGGTCGGTGGAACGCGACGACGTCGGGCTGCCCGGGGCGGCGCTCGACTCCACCCCGCCCGGTGATCATCCGCCGGTCGCCGTGGTCTCCACCGCCGCCGACCGGGTGGTGCTCGACGTCTCCGGGATCCGGCTGTCGTACGCGATCCACCGGGCCGGCGACGTGTCCTACGTGGACAGTTCGGAGGGATCGGTGGCGCTGGCCGAGGTGCCCCGGTTCCCGCTGCCCACCCCGGACGCGCTCGAAGGGTCGCTGACCGCACCGCTGCCCGGGGCGGTCGGCCGGGTACTGGTCGCGCCCGGCCAGCGGGTCGTCGCCGGAGACCTGCTGCTCACGGTCGAGGCGATGAAGTTAGAACACGCGGTACACGCGCCAACCGCCGGCATGGTAACCGACCTGCGGGTAGCCCCCGGCTCCCAGGTCGAAACGGGCACCCTACTAGCCGTCATCACCCCCGACTAACCCCTTCCTCGTCGATCTAGGACGAATGGTGCCCGGAACGCCGACTTTGTCCCACCATTCGTCCTAGATCGACGGAGGAGCCGTTGACGAAAGGTCCACCCCTCATGGACTTCGAGTACAGCCCCGAACAGCGGCTCCTCCGCGAGTCCGTCGCGTCGCTCGGCAAGCGGTACGGGCACGCGTACTACGTCGAGAAGGCCAAGTCCGGCGCACACACCGACGAGTTGTGGGCCGAGGCGGGCAAGCTCGGGTACCTTGGCGTGAACGTCCCGACCGGGTACGGCGGCGGCGGTGGCGGCATCACCGAACTGGCGCTCGTGGCCGAGGAGTTCGCCGCGGCCGGCTGCCCGCTGCTGCTGATCGTGGTGTCACCGGCGATCGCGGCGACCATCGTGGCCAAGCACGGCACAGCGGCGCAGAAAGACGCGTACCTGCCTGGCTTCGCCGACGGGACGCTGAGGGTCTGCTTCGCGATCACCGAGCCGGACGCCGGGTCGAACTTCCACAACCTCGCGACGATCGCCCGCCGGGACGGCGACGACTACGTGCTGTCCGGCCGCAAGGTGTACATCTCCGGTATGGACGAGTCGTCGCTGGTCCTCGTCGTGGCGCGGATGGCCGACGAGCGGACCGGACGTCTGCAACCGGCGCTGTTCCTGGTGCCGACCGACGCGCCGGGGCTGACCGTGTCGAAGATCGACATGGAGATCGTGTCGCCGGAGAACCAGTTCCAGCTGTACCTCGACGACGTGCGGGTACCGGCCGGCGCGCTGGTCGGCGGCTCGGCCGAGGCGGGGCTGCCGGCGCTGTTCAGCGGCCTCAACCCGGAGCGGATCACGGTCGCCGCGATGAGCATCGGGACGGCCCGGTACGCGCTCTCCCGCGCCTCGTCATACGTGGCGAGCCGCGCCGTGTGGGGCCGGTCGATCGGGTCGCATCAGGGTGTCGCGCATCCGCTCGCCCACGCGGCGATCCAGGTCGAGCTGGCCCGGCTGATGGTCGCCAAGGCCGCCGCGCTGTACGACCTCGGGCGGGACGTCGAGGCCGGGGTCGCCGCCAACATGGCCAAGTACGCGTCCGCCGACGCCGCCGTGCTCGCCGTGGACACCGCGATCCAGGTGCACGGCGGGAACGGCATGACCACCGAGTACGGGGTGGCCACGCTGCTCGGCGGGGTACGCGCGGGAAGGATCGCCCCGGTGTCCCGCGAGATGATCCTCAACTTCGTGTCCCAGCACGTGCTGGGCCAGCAGAAGTCCTACTGAAGATCGGCACGACTTCCGGGAAGTTGTGGCCTCCCGACCCCGCTGTGGCAACAACTTCCGGGAAGTTGTGCCGATCAAGCCTCAACGGTGGGTGAATTTGGAACCGGTGGACGTGCCGGTGAGCGGACCGGCCAGACAACGGAAAGTCCGGTCGCCGGAGCGGAACGCGTCGGGGCTCGGCGGGAGCACGTCGATCCGCCACGAGAAGGCTTCGAAGTCGACCAGGGCCAGGTTGGTGTCGTTGCAGGAGCTCCGCACGTACCCATTGTCCTTGATCTTCAAATAGTCGACGCTGGTCACGCTCGTCGGCAGGGTGTCGAGCGCGAACACCTCCCAGGTGTGCGGCTTGTCGCAGGTCGTGGCCGCGGCGTGCGCCACGGTGCCGTCGACGGTGAGCACGCCGAAGCACTCCGGCGTCGAGGCGCAGCGCATGGTCGGCGACGCCGCCGTCAGTCCACATGAGACACCGGCGGCGGTGCCGGACGACTTCGGCGCGGCGGTCCGCGGCGAGGTGGTCGCACCCGGCCGCGGCTGGCCGCTCGCCCGGTGACCGGTGGCGTAGAGCCCGATCGCGCCGGCCAGAGTCACCAGCGCGAGACAGCTCGCGGCCAGGCCGAGCCAGAGCCGGGCCCGGAGCGTCGACAGCGGCCGCCGGGGTGGCGCCGCCGACTCACCGCCGGGCTGGAAAGACGCCTGCCCACCCTGCGGCCGGGTGGCCTCGTTGTCGCCGGGGTACGCGTCTTCCGGAGCCGCCCGCTCGCCCCAGCCCGGAGCCGGCGAGACCGATTCGCTCGGCCCCCAACTCGGCGGGCCGAACACCGGCCGGCGGCTGGGCGGGAGCGCGTTCGCGCCGCCCGGGTCGAAGTCGAGGCGCAGCAACGTGTCGCGCAGTTGCACGGCCGTGGGGCGCAGCCGCTCCTCATTGGCCATGCCGGCGCGCAGCACGGTCATCAGCTCGGGTGGCACGCCGGGCACGTCGGGGATGGGCTCGCCGAACATGTCGACCAGCGAGACCAAGCTCGGGCTGCCCTCCTCGCGCCAGCGCGGCGGGCGGCCACGCATCAACGCGTACAGCGTGGCGCACAGCGCGTACACATCGGCGGCGGGTGACGGGGGCGCGTAGCGGAACATCTCGGGCGACGCGTACGCGGGCGTCAACACATCGAGAGTGATCGAATAGTCCCGCGCCTCGTCCAGGACGGCCAGCCCGAAGTCGGCCAACTGCGGCTCACCGAACCGGGAAATCAACAGGTTGGCGGGTTTCACGTCGCGGTGCAGCACGCCGAGCGCGTGCGCGTCGGCCAGCGCATCGGCGATCTTCACCCCGACATCGCGCGCTTCGACCGCCGACAGGGGGTTGGATTTCATCCGTTCGGCGTACGAGGCTTCACACAACTCCATGATCAGGAATGGGTGACCACTCGGCGTGACCCCGGCATCGAACAGGTCGATCACGTTGGGATGGCCGGACATCCTTCCGGCCGCCCGCGCCTCGCGGAGAAACCGCCGCTGGTCGCGCTCGCTTTCCAGGCGCCGATTCTCGACCTTGACCGCCACGTCGCGCCCCACCGACTCCTGCACCGCGCGGTACACCGTGGCGTAGCCGCCCCGGGCCAACACGGATAAGGCGGTCAATCCGGGCACCGCCGGCGTGGCGGCGCGAGAATTGGTCACGCTAGAAAAGGTACGCCAGCCCTCCGACTGTATATGTCGCGTGCCAGTCACGATTACCGTCAAGATCGGAACAACTGCCCGGAAGTGGCCGGGGTCGTTTCACGAAAGGGCAGCCAGTACGGCAGCCGACGCTTCCCGCTCGGATACCTGTTGGGTCGCATTCGCTTCGCGTAATGCGCTCGTTGCGACAAGCAACGCCTCCGGGCGCTGCCCGACCGCATCGAGCGCCCGGGCCAGTACCCGTCCGGCGTGTACCCGGCTGCGCACGTCCTCGCCCGGCACGGTCGCCGCGCGCCGCGCCCACTCCAGCGCCTCCTCCGGCCGACCGGCGGCCAACAGCGCCGACGCGTAGCTCGCGACCGCCTGCCGCCGCGGAAACAGCAGCGACGGGGAGTCGACCGGCGCCGCCACGTCGGCGAGCAGGTTGACCGCCGCCTGGGGATCGCCGTCGGACAGCCGGGCCATCGCGCGCAGTACCCGGGGCCCGACCTGCGCGGACTCCAGTACGTCGTGCGGCTCCACCACGGCGAGCACCGCCCGCGCGTCGGTCTCGGCGGCGGTCGCGTCGCCCTGGTCGAGCGCGACGAACCCCCGGATGGTCCGGGCCATCCCGATGAGCAGCGGGTGACCGGTCTTCTCGCCGTACCCGAGCGCGTCGGTCAACAGGTCGGCGGCGTGCGTCGGCTCGCCCAGCCCGCGGGCGATCACCCCGCGTACCACCAGGGCGAGCCCGCGTCCCCAGTCGTCGTCGGCGGCGGCGAAGTCCCGGTACGACCGGCGCGCCTCCCGGTCGGCCTCGGCCAGCTCGCCCAGCTCGGCGGCGGCGAACGCCTCGACCGAGCGCAGCGTGCCGACCGCCCACGCCTCGCCGACCCGCTCGCCGAACGGCAGGAACACCCGGGCCAGCCGGCGTGCCTCGCCGAGCCGCCCGGCCAGCATCCGGACGAACGCGGTGGTACCCCGCAGCCAGGCCCGCCCGACCGGGTCGCCCAGCTCGGCGAAGCGCCGGGCGGCCCGGTGCAGGGCCACGTCCGCGCCGGAGAAGTCCCCACGCGTCGTGGTGACCCAGGCCAGGTTCTGCAACGACCACGCCTGGCTGCGCCGGTCGCCGGCTTCGACCGCCACCTGGTACGCGAGACCGAACCGGCCGCCCGCCTCGGCCAGCCGACCGGCCAGGTAGTCGGCCATGCCGAGCCGGCGCATCGCCTCGGCCCGCTCGTTCGGCCGGCCGGCGGCGGTCGCCGCTTCGAGCGCCTCCTCCCAGGTCGTGTACGCCCGACCGGGATCGCCGGTCATCCGGTACGCCCGGCCGGCGAGGAGGAGCGCACCCGGGCGTACGGCGACGTCTTCGCTGGCGGCGATCTTCTCCGCGGACCCGAGGGCGTCGCCGACCCGGCCGAGTTGCAGCAGCGCACGGGCCTGGATCAGCCGGTCGGCCGGCGCCAGCAGGCCACCGTTCAGGGCGTTGGCCCGCTCAGCGAACGTGAGGGCCTGCACGGGCTCCCCGGCGGCGAGCGCCTGCCGGGCCAGCCGGCCCAGGACAGCCACGCCGATCGGGGCGACCGCGCGGACCGCCGCGTCGGTACGCAGCCCGACCGCATCGGCCAGGGCGGTCGCCCGCTCGGAGTGCTCGGCGACGAACGCGTCGGCCGCCTCGGCGGTCATCCCCACCCGGCCCGGGCGGGCGCGGTGCGCCACCGGTCGGGGCTGCGGCGCCGGCTCGGCCGCCCACTGCGCCAGCAACGCGTGCCGTTCGGCGGCGTCGGCCCGGCCCACCCCGGCGTACGCCGCCTCGCGCAGCAGCGGCGTCGCGAACGCGTACCCGCCGCGCACCTTGCGGAGCATCCGCCGCTGGAGCAGCTCGTCGACGGCCCGTTCCAGCTCGACGGCCGCCACGGCGGAGGGCCGGCCGTCCGGGCGCCCCGACCGGAGTACCTCCAGCGCGTCGGCCGGTACCGTATCGCCGACCACGGCCGCGTCCCGGAGTACCGCGCGGGCGTCGGCCGGCAGCGCGTCGATGCGGGCGGCGAGCACGGCCGCGAGGTCGCGCGACAGCAGCCGCCCCCCGAGCGACCCCGGAGCCAGCGTCCACGCCGCCTCGCTGCTGGTCAGCAGCCCCCGCTCCTGCAACAGGGTGACCAGCTCGGCCAGGTAGAACGGGTTGCCCTGAGCCATGGCGAGCAGCCGGTCCTCGTCGGCCTGCGGCAGCCGCCCGCCGCCGAGGTAGTTGGTCAGCAGCCGGGCCGCGTCGGCACCGCGCAGCGCCGGCAGCGTGGTCACCTCGGCGTCGGCCAGCCGGTTCAGGATGCCGGCGGTACGCACCAGTTCCGGGCGTCCGATCAGCAGGACCAGGACCGGCCCGGACAGCCGGGACAGCATCACGCCGAGCGCGTCGACCGTGTCCGGCGTGGCGTCGTGCAGGTCGTCGACGACCACCAGCAGCGGCTCCTCGGTGGCCAGAGCGGACAGCAGGTCGGCCACCGCCGCCGGGGTGGCCTCCAGGTCCACGTCGTCGACCGGCCCGGCACTGGCGCCCCACCCGCCGCGGGCACCGGCCGGCACGGTGTGGTCGGGCTCCACCCAGGACGGCGGGTCGGACGAGCCGTCGCGCGGCGCTTCCCCGTACCCGATCAGCGTCAACAGCAGGTCGGACGAAAACCGGGGCGGCTCGACGACCGGCGACCTGCTCCGGGCCTGCCGCCCGAGCCGCTGGCCGAGCCGGCGCAGCCGTTCCTCGATCTGCTCCCGGGTGGCGAGCGAATCCAGCGGCACGCCGATCGCCGCGCGTACCAGGTCGGCCAGCGGCGCCAGCCGGCGATGCTCACCGAACGCGGCGCAGTGCACCGACAGCACCCGGGCGCCGGCGATCGGCGCGAACCCGCTGACCGGGTGCCCGGCCGCGAACCGCTCGACCTCGGCGGCGAACCGGGTCTTGCCCAGGCCCGCCTCACCGGTCATGACCAGGATCCGCGACTCGCCCCGGTCGACGACCTCGGCCAGCCGGCCGGCGATCCGCCCCAGCTCGGCTTCCCGGCCGACGAACGGCGCCTCGTCGCCGAGCCCGGACCGGGTGCCCGGCGCGTCCAGCGGGCCGAGCAGCTCGTACGCCTCGACCGGCTCCCGCTTGCCCTTCAGCCGCAGCGGGCGCAGGGTACGCCACGACGCCACGTGCCGGGTCGCCGCGGCGGTGACGGCCCCCGCGTACACCGCACCGACCGCCGCCGCGTCGGCCAGCCGCGCGGCCGTGTTCACGGTGTCGCCGATGACCGTGTACTCCAGCGCCGCCTGCACCCCGGCGACCACGGTCCCGGTGTTGAGCCCGACCCGCAGCCCCAGCGGCGCGCCGCCACCACGTTCGTCGTCGAGGACCCGGCGGACCGCGCGCTGCATCGACAGCGCGGCCCGCACCGCCCGTTCGGCGTCGTCCTCGTGCGCGACCGGCGCGCCGAACACCGCCATGATCCCGTCGCCGGTGAGCTTGTCGACGTGGCCGCCGAACGTCTTCACCGAGCCGGCGAGCGCGGCCAGCACCCGGTCGGTGACCGCGCCGACCCGCTCCGGGTCGACGTCCTCGGCCCACGCGGTGAAGTCGGACAGGTCGCCGAACAGCACGGTGACGATGCGTCGCTCAGCCGCCGGCAGGGTCGCCGCGGCCGGCAGCGCCGACCCGCAGTTGTGGCAGAACCGCGCGCCCGGCACGGCGACGGTCCCGCACACCGGGCAGGTCACGGCTCGCCGTCCAGATAGCCGAGTTGGGCCCGCACCGACATCTCGGCGGCCGGCCACAGGACCGGGTCGACGTCGGCGTACACGACCCGGACCACGTCCGCCGCGTCGCCCGCACCGGCGGCCCGCGCCGCGCGTACCTGCTCCAGACGGGCCACGCGATGCTGGCGGTAATACCGCGCCGCTGCGGCGCAATCGGTGAGTGCGGGGCCATGACCAGGGAGTACGGGTACTGTGCCGAGCCGCTCCAGTTTCGTCAGGCTGGCCAGGTAGTCGCCGAGGTCGCCGTCCGGCCAGGCCACCACGGTGGTGCCCCGGCCGAGGATCGTATCGCCGGTGAAGACCGCCCCGCTGGTCCGGAAGGCCACCGAATCGGCGGTGTGCCCAGGGACCGCGAGCACGGTGATGCCGCCGAGATCCTCACCGTCGGTGAGCGGATCCCCGCCATTGGCACAGTGCGCCGGGTCGGCCGCCCGCACCGGTACCCCGCCCAGCAGCTCGGACAGCCGGGCGGCGCCTTCGACGTGATCGGGGTGGCCGTGGGTGAGCAGGATCGCGGGCGTTTCCGCGGCGGTCGTCGTTTCCGTGGCGGTCCTGGCCACCTCGGTCAGGTGTCCCTCGTCGGCCGGACCAGGGTCGATGACCACATTTCCGAGAACCCACGTGTTCGTCCCGTCCAGCGTCATCGGGCCGGGGTTGGGCGCGCGACACAGCGTGACCCCGGGCGGCAGCTCGTCGAGGAGGGCAGCCGTGGGCGCGGTCACATGGGTCACCATGCTCTGGATCGTACGGCGCGGCCCGCGGTGCGCCCCGGCCCGATTTGGTCGCCGCCCGACCGCCCGGCATCTTGAGTGAACCGATTGTCAGGTTGCGTCACTTGACGCGTCGTTCCTCAATTGCTGCGCTGTGTAGACGAGTGTGGTCCCCCTACTCCCCGAGGGGAGCGTTTTGAGGTCAGACCTAGTCGTCGCCTTCGCGGTCGGCGCGGCGGTCGCGACCGCGGTCGTCCTGGTCGCGGTGTACTTCGTCCGCCGGGAACACCGGCGGGCCCGCACCGCGGTGTCCGAACTGCGCGAGGAGTGGTTGGACCCGTTCGCCGAGCACCTGCTGACCATGACCGAGGAGCAGCGCGAGAACGCCCACCAGGTCATCCAGGTACACGGCGGGCTGACCGACGTGCAGCAGAAGATCGACGAGCTGAACCGGCGGTTCCTCGCCGTGCGCACCGAGATCCGCCGGCTCCAGGACGACGCACTGGCCGCCCGGTACCGCCTCCACCTGGGCCTGCCCGACGCGACCGTACTGCCCGGGAAGGTGTACGCCGGCGACCCGGTGGCCGCCGACCGGATCCTCAGCAAGTACCTGCGGGCCGCCCGGGCGCTCGACCTCCAGACGACCCTGCTCACCGCCGCCGACGGTGGCCGGCACGTGCGGCTGTGGCTGCGCCGCCGCAGCGCCGGGGACAGTCCGGACGAGCTGGACCGCCGGGTCGAGGACGCGCTGTCCGAGGTACTGGCCTGGCGCGACGACGACTCCGACAACCACCGGCACGCGGCGTCACCGTCGGCCCGCGCGCTGGCCGACACGATCGCGCTGCTGGGCGCCGAGGGCGACAGTTTCGTCCAGATCGGCCGCGCGGTGTTCGTCAACGCCGAGGCCGAGTTGGCGGTGGCGGTGCTGACCGACCAGGATCTGGCGTACCTGGAGGAGCATCCCGACCTGGTGACCTCGCCGCCACGGGCGCTGGCCCGGATGCGGGCCAGGATGCGTGGCCGCTACCTGGACCTCACGCCGACCCTGCGCGCCCTTGATCAGCGCCCGGAGGGCGCTTGATCGGCACAATTGCCGGGAAATAGTGGCCTCCGGTACCCCGTGAGGCCACTATTTCCCGGAAATTGTGCCGGTTAGCTGATCTCGAAGATGACCTCGACCTCGACCGGGGCGCCCAGCGGCAACTCGGCGACGCCCACGGCGCTGCGGGCATGCCGGCCGGCCTCGCCGAACACGGCACCGAACAGCTCGCTCGCGCCGTTGATCACACCGGGCTGACCGGTGAACCCGGCGGCCGAGGCGACGAAGCCGACGACCTTGACGACCTTGACCACCCGCTCGAGGCCGACCAGCGCATCGACCGCCGCGAGCGCGTTGAGCGCACACTGGCGGGCCAGCTCGGCGGCCCGCTCCTGGGCGACCTCGGCGCCGACCTTGCCGGTCGCGGCGAGCTGCCCGTCGACCATCGGCAGCTGGCCGGAAACGTACACCTGGTCACCGGACTGCACGGCCGGCAGGTACGCGGCGAGCGGCGCGGTCACCGCCGGCAGCGTCAGGCCCAGTTCGGCAAGCTTCGCGCGTGCGTCACTCACGAGTCGCCTACCGCCGGCCGGGGACGCTTCATGTACGCGACCAGCTGCTCGGCGTTCGGGCCGGGCACGACGGCCACCAGCTCCCAGCCGTCCTCGCCCCAGTTGTCCAGGATCTGCTTGGTGGCGTGGACCAGCAGCGGAACCGTGGCGTACTCCCACTTCTGCATGCCGGCACCCTAACGCCCCGCCTCTGCCGCGCTCGCCGCACCCCAAGATCCCCGCAGATGTAACCCAACTGCGGCATCGACCCGCGTCGGAGACAGCAAGTGGGTTACATCTGCGGGGATCTTGACGGTGGCGGGTCTGGGCGGTGGGTAGCGGCAACTTGGGCGAAGTTGCGGTTACCTACCCGATCGATGGCGGCCGGTCGGCGGTCAGCCGATCGAGCGACTGCCGGATACCCTTGGCGACGGGTTACGTACCTCGGCCGCGTGACCCTCTAGGGGAGGAAATGAGCCAACCGCCCGGATACCCGCCTTCGCCCGGCGATCCGCAGGACCCGCGGCAGCACGACCCCTGGCGGCAGCCGCCGTCGGGCCAGTTCGCGTCGCCGCCCTCGGGCGCCCCGCAGCCGACCTCGGGCAGCCCACAGCCGACCTCCGGCCCTCGACAGCCGACCTCCGGCCCTCCACAGCCGACCTCCGGCGGCATGGCGCCGGGCTACCAGACTCCGCCCGGCCAGCCCGGCTACCCGCCGCCGCCCGGCCAGCCCGGCTACCCGCCGCCGCCCGGTTACGCCGCGCAGGCCAACTACCCGACCGGCTTTCCCGCCGGTTACCCGACGCCGGAGCCGCCGCGCCGACGTCGCGGGCTGCTGATCACCTCGATCGTGCTCGGCGTGGTGCTCCTGCTCTGTGGCGGTGGCGGCACGACCGCGTACTTTCTGATCAAGAACATCGGCAACCAGGGCAAGGCGAGCCCATCCGCGGCGGTCGACGGCTTCCTCACCGCCGTCTTCCGGGACCATGACGTCGAGAAGGCGAACAAGTTCGTCTGCTCCGACGCACGGGACAAGGCCGCGCTCAGCCGGAAGATCGACGAGCTGCGGTCGTACGAGCAGAAGTACAAGTCCCCGCAGTACAGCTGGACGACGCCCACCGTGCAGTCGCGCAAGGGGAGCACCGCGACCCTGACCGTGCCGGTGAAGATCACGACGGCGGACGACCGGGTCGCGGAGATGAGGCTCAAGTTCGTGACGGTCGACGACTCCGGCTGGTGGGTCTGCGAGGTCGGCAGCGCCAGCTAGCTACGCTCGGTTTCATGGCCGAACACGAGCGCGACCGCAATCCCTGGCCGGCCCGCCTCAACGTCGTGACCGGCAAGGGCGGCACGGGTAAGACCACGGTCGCCGCGGCGCTGGCCATCGCGCTGGCGACCGGTGGCCGGCGGGTGCTGCTGGTCGAGGTCGAGGGCCGGCAGGGCATCGCGCAGCTGTTCGAGTTGCCCCCGTTGCCGTACGAGGAGCGCGTCATCGCCGGGGCGCCCGGCGGCGGCGAGGTGCGCGCGCTGGCGGTCGACGCGGAAGAGGCGCTGCTGGAGTACCTCGAAATGTTCTACCGGTTGGGCATCGCCGGCCGGGCGCTGCGCAAGATGGGCGCGGTCGACTTCGCCACGACGATCGCCCCGGGCATGAGTGATGTCCTCCTCACCGGGAAGGTCAAGGAGGCGGTCACCCGGACCGCGGACGGTCGCCGGGTCTACGACGCGGTGGTACTCGACGCGCCGCCCACCGGCCGGGTCGCCCGCTTCCTGAACGTGACCGCGGAGACCGCCCGGCTGGCCAAGGTCGGCCCGATCAAGTCGCAGAGCGAGGGGGTCGCGGCGATCCTGCGCTCGCCGATGACCGAGGTACATGTGGTGACCCTCCTGGAGGAGATGCCGGTACAGGAGAGCGCCGACGCCATCGCCGACCTGCGCCGGCTCGGGATCACCATCGGCTCGGTCATCGTCAACGCCACCCGGCTGCCGCTGCTCGCCGGTGCCCGGGTCACCCAGGCCGAGCTGCGTCGCGGACTGGTCGCGGCCGGCCTGCCCACCGACCGGGACACGGTCGCCGGCATGGTCGCCGAGGCCCGCGCGTACCAGACGCGGGTCGACGTCGAGGCCGGCCTGCGCGTGGAACTGGCCGCACTGGAGCGGCCGGTGGTCGAGCTGCCCGCGCTGATCGGCGGGGTGACCCGCGAGGGCCTGGACACGCTGGCGGCCGCACTGCTCAAGGCCGCCTGACCGCAGGGAGTGCCACAACTTCCCGGAAGTTGTTGCCTCAAGGGGACGCAGAGACCACTATTTCCGGGAAGTTGTGCCGGACATGCTTGGGCGGCAGGTCACCCCGATGGCCGGATACGCTCGCAGCGTGCTGTTCGACCACGACGACCGGCTTACCAGCCCGAACCTGACCGTGGACGCCCTCCTCGCCGACCCTGAGATCCGCATCGTCGTCTGCTGCGGCTCCGGTGGGGTGGGCAAGACCACAACGGCGGCGGCGCTGGCACTGCGCGCCGCCGAACAGCACGGGCGGCGAACCGTCGTGCTCACCATCGACCCGGCCCGCCGGCTGGCCCAGTCACTCGGCCTGACCGCGCTGGAAAACACCCCGCGCCAGGTCAAAGGCGTCGACGCGGACGGCGGTGAGCTGCACGCCATGATGCTCGACATGAAGCGGACCTTCGACGAGGTCGTGCTGGCACACACCGACCCGGCGAAGGCCGAGGAGATCTTCGCCAACCCGTTTTACCAGGCCATGAGCTCCACGTTCTCCGGCACCCAGGAGTACATGGCGATGGAGAAGCTCGGCCAGCTCCGGGCCCGCGACGAGTGGGACCTGATCGTCGTGGACACGCCGCCGTCCCGGTCCGCGCTGGACTTCCTGGACGCGCCCGCCCGGCTGTCCCGGTTCCTGGACGGGCGGATGCTGCGCATGCTGCTCACCCCGGCGCGGGCCGGCGGGCGCAGCGTGTTCCGGCTGGCCTCGGCCTCGTTCGGGTTGTTCACCCGGGCGGTTACCAGAATCCTCGGTACCCAGCTCCTGACCGACCTGTCCACCTTCGTCGCCGCGCTGGACTCGATGTTCGGCGGGTTCCGGGACCGCGCCGAACGCACGTACCGGATCCTTCAGGACCGGGAGACGGTGTTCCTGGTCGTCGCCGTGCCGGAGCCGGACGCGATCCGGGAGGCGGCGTACTTCGCGGGCCGGCTCGACGCGGAACGGATGCCGCTGGCCGGTCTGGTCCTCAACCGGGTGACCACGGTCTCCGCGCCCGCGATCAGCGCGGAGACGGCGCGGGCCGCGGCGGTACGCCTCGACGAGGCGTCGGGCAACGAGCTGACCGCCGACGCGCTGCGGGTACACGCTGCGCTTGTCGACCAGAATGCGCGGCAGGCGGCCGTGGCGGCCCGGTTTGTCGCGGCGCATCCGCAGGTCCCGGTCGTGGAGGTGCCGGCGCAGCCGGCCGACGTGCACGACCTCGACGGCCTCCGGGCGATCGGGCAGGCCATGGCTGTCGACAGCGGGTGAGACAGCACGGACAGCGGGTGAGACAGCACAGGAAGGGCACGGGAAGGGCGCGGCCTTAGCCCCCACCAGCCGCGCCCGTCCCGCGGAACCGGCCATCAGCCGGCAGCCGTAACCAGCTCCTTCTCGCCGACCGGCTCCTTGCCGGTCTCCTTGGTCAACGCGACCTCGAAGCTCTTTCGCCAGCTGGTCACCTGCGGGTGGCGGCGCAGCAGGGCCCGACGCTCCCGCTCCGTCATGCCGCCCCAGACCCCGAACTCGATGCGGTTGTCCAGCGCGTCGGCCAGGCATTCGTACCGCACCGGGCAGCCCCGGCAGATCCGCTTCGCGACGTTCTGCTCAGCACCCTGGACGAACAACGCGTCCGGGTCGCCGTTTCGGCAAGCCGCCATGCTCGGCCAGTCGACGACCATCCTCATGTTCCACGTCCCCCCTAAAGAAGCCCCCCGGGCTCGGTATGAACCGGTGGTGGTAGCCGTCGGCCCGGTTCGCGGCCCCCCAAAGCCATACGAACCGGCTAACCCCGACATCAGCCCCCGACCGCGCACTGCGACGGCGGGACCCTTCCCTCCCGGACCGAAGGGATCATTCCGGCCCCGCCGAGTCATCATGCTCTGTAGTCATCCGATTACGCAACGTTGCTGCACCAGGTTAGACCCCATGTTGGTCGGCGCCAAACACGCCAAATCGGTCTTTCTTGCGTTCCCGTCTCGCCCGCCTCAGGAGTGGTTCGCCCGAAACGCCACAAATTGCGGCCAGCCAGGGGACAATGAAGGCACAGGACATCGAGACGCCGGGAAACACCGACAGTCGTGCGTCTATGACAACGAGGGGCCATCCTGCGAGGACGCGGCTCGTTGCCTCGTCACGTACCCTGTGCCGGTGACCTGGATGCGCAAACGCGATCATGGCGTGCTCACCAACGCGGCGTCGTTGCTGATCTGCGGCCTGCTCGCGGGGATTGTGGTCGCAGCCGCGGCCTTCCCCATCGTCGCCATGTCCGGCCTGGCGGCAAAGGCGAGCGCCGATGCATTCGACAACCTGCCGACCCAGCTGATCGAGCTGCCGCCACCCCAGATCTCGTACGTGTACGCGTCGGACAGCAAGACGCTCCTCGCCATGCTCTACGACGAGAACCGCCGCGACATCCACCTCTCCGACGTTGCCCCGGTCATGCAGCAGGCCATCGTGGCCGCCGAGGACTCCCGGTTCTACGAGCACCACGGCGTCGACATGAAGGGCGTCGCCCGCGCCATGGTCGCCAACCGCAACTCCGACGGCCAGGTCTCGCAGGGCGCCTCCACGCTGACCATGCAGTACGTGCGGCAGGCCCTCGCCTACTCGGCACGCACCAACGAGGAGATCGTCGCCGCCACCGAGCAGACCCCGGCCCGGAAGCTGCGCGAGATGAAGTTCGCGCTGGCCATCGAGAAGAAGTACAACAAGCAGCAGATTCTCGAGCGGTACCTCAACATCTCCAGCTTCGGCCACGGCGCCTACGGCATCTACGCCGCGAGCCAGGTCTACTTCGGCAAGCAGCCCAGCGACCTCACGCTCCCCGAGGCCGCGCTGCTCGCCGGCCTGGTGAAGGCGCCCAGCTCGTTCGACCCCGCCGACCCCGACAACCCGGACAAGCGCGCCGCCGCCCTCGACCGCCGCGAGTACGTGCTGCGGCAGATGGTGACGCTGAAGTACATCAGCCAGCAGCAGGCCGACGAGGCCAAGAAAGCCGAGTTGAAGATCGTCGGCCAGCGGCCGAGTGAAGGCTGCTCGTCCACTCCGCGCGCCGACCTGGGCGTCGGCTTCTTCTGCGACTACTTCTACCGGTGGTGGCTGGCCAACCCCGCGTTCGGCAGCGACTCGTACGAGCGGGAGAACAAGCTCAAGAGCGGTGGATACAAGATCATTAGCTCGCTCGACGTGGCCACCCAGGCGTCGATGAAGAAAAACGTCGAGGCCCAACTGCCGGTCTCCAGCCCGTACGCGATGATGCTCGCCGGTGTGGAGCCCGGCACCGGGCGGGTGACCGCGATGGCCACCAACCGCATCTTCAGCAACGACAACAGCCAGAACGGCCCCAACACCGACCCCGCCAAGCGGGGCAGGGGCGAGAAGGGCAACTATCCGCGTACCACCAACCCGCTGATGACCGGCGGCGGCGCGATCGACGGGTACCAGGCGGGCTCGACGTTCAAGATGTTCACCATGGTGGCGGCGCTGGAGCACGGCCTGCCCCTGGACTACACCATCAACGCGCAGCAGCAGTTCAAGTCGAACTACATCATCGATCCCGGTAGCCCGGCAGCCTGCCCGGGCACCCACTTCTACTGCCCGGTCAACGACAACCCGGGCATGGCCGGGGTGCGGAACATGTGGACCGGCTTCGGTCGCTCGGTCAACACCTTCTTCGTACCGCTGGAGCAGACCGTCGGCGCCGAAAACGCGATCGACGTGGCGAAGCGGCTCGGCGTCCAGTTCCGGTCGCACGGCACCCCGGACAATCCCAGCGACTACGAGCGGGCCAACAACCCCGACTACGCGCACCAGTGGGGCGCGTTCACCCTCGGCGTTTCCCAGACCACGCCGCTCGACATGGCCAACGCGTACGCGACGCTGGCCAACGACGGCGTGTACTGCGCGCCGACCCCGGTCACCGACATCCTCGACTTCAACGGCAACAAGCTCGACGCGGCGAAGCCGGACTGCCACAAGGTGGTCGAGCCGGACGTGGCGCACGCGGCGACCGACGCGGCCCGGTGCCCGCTCGGCGACCAGTCGGCGTTCGGCAAGTGCGACAGCGGTACCGCGACGGTGGTCAAGTCGACGGTGAACCGCCCGGTCGCCGGCAAGACCGGCACCACCGAGGGCAACCGCAACGCCGCCCTGGTGGCGATGACCAAGCAACTGTCGATCGGCGCGATCATGGCTGATCCGGACTGGGCCGGTAACCCCGCGCACATGAGCCACCCAGCCGTCAACGCCGCCGTCTCGGCCACCCTGAAGGACGCCTCGGCCGGCAAGCCCGTGGTCGGCTTCACCGCGCCGACCAAGGACATCGCGTTCGGCAAGCGGACGAACATTCCGAACGTCAAGTGCAAGTCCGTCGACGACGCGACCAAGGCACTGCGCGGCGTCGGCCTTCAGGCCACCGTCGATCCGGACCCGGTCGCCTCGGACTGCCCGCCCGGCTCCGTCGCCAAGACCGAGCCCAGTGGCGACACCAGCCGCAACGGCGTGGTCACGCTGTACCTGAGCAAGGGCCCCGGTAACGCCGCACCCGATCCGGGCCAGGGCGGCGGCCCCGGTCCACCGGGCCCTGGCCCCGGACCCGGCCCGACGCAGGACCCACGGTGCAAGCGGTTCCCGTGGCTGTGCCAGCGTCGTTAGTGTCCTGACGATCCGGGTGGCAGGCCGAGCGCCTGCCACCCGGATTCGTTTACCCCGCGAGCTGCCGGCGCACCTCCGCCGCGACCCGGCCGCCCTCGGCCCGGCCCGCCACCGCGGCCTGTGCCGCCTTCATCGCCGGCCCCATGCTCTTCATGCCGGCGAAGTCACCCCCCGCGAGCGCCTGCGCCACGATGCCGGACAGCTCCTCGTCGGACAGTTGCGACGGCAGGTAACGCTCGAGGATCTCCTCCTCGGCGCGCTCCTTGGCGGCCTGATCGGCCCGGCCGGCGTCGGCGAACGCGGTCGCCGCCTCCCGCCGCTTCTTGGCCTCCTTGGTCAGCACCGTGAGCACCTCGTCGTCGCTGAGCTCGCGCGCCTCGGTGCCGGCCACCTCGGCATTGCGTACCGATGTGATCGCCATCCGCAACGTCGACGTCAACAGCTCGTCCCGCACCTTCATCGCGGCCCGCATGTCCGCTTCCAGCTGTCCCTTGAGGGTCATGACTTCAGAAGCTACCGAAGCGAGGCGGCGGGCGCCGACCGTTAACCTCTCGGGTATGGCCAAGCGATCCACTCTCCGCCGCGTCGCCGCGGGCACCACGCTGCTCGGCGCCGCCACGCTCGCGTACGCCTCGTTGATCGAGCGCAACCTCTTCACGCTGCGCCGCTTCGATGTGCCTGTCCTCAACCCCGACGCGGAGCCGCTGCGGATCCTGCACATCTCCGACCTGCACATCACCCCCGGCCAGCACCGCAAGCAGCGCTGGGTCGCCGAGCTGGCGGCCACCGACCCCGACCTGGTCGTGGTCACCGGGGACAACATGGCGCACGTCGATGCCGTGCCGGCGGTCGTCCGGGCCCTCGGCCCGCTGTTCGACCGGCCGGGAGCCTTCGTCTTCGGCTCGAACGACTATCACGGCCCGGTCCTGAAAAACCCTTTCGCGTACTTTCAGCGCGAACGAAAGTACCTGCACGGCGTGCCGCTACCGACCGATGAGCTGCGCGACGCGTTGACCGGGGCCGGCTGGGTCGACCTGGACAACGCACGGGCCACGATCAAGGCCGGCGGCCGTACGGTCGAGCTGGTCGGCGTGGACGACCCGCACGTCGGCCGCGACGACTATCCAGCCGTCGCCGGGCCGGCCGATCCCACCGCCGACATCCATCTCGCCCTGACCCACTCCCCGGAGCCTCCGGTGATCGACGCCATGGCCGCTGACGGGTTCGACCTCATCCTCGCCGGGCATACCCACGGTGGGCAGGTATGCGTACCGTTCGCCGGCGCCCTGGTCACCAACTGTGGCCTGGATCGGCGGATGGCCAAGGGCCTGCACCGCTGGCCCGGGTCCGACGCCTGGCTGCACGTGTCGGCCGGGCTGGGCACGCATCCGACCGCGCCGGTCCGGTTCGCCTGCCCGCCCGAGGCGACGGTGCTTACGCTTATCCCGCGCTGACAGGCACCGTTGATCGGCACCTTCTCAGCTTCGCGCCGCCGGCCGAAACATGCCGCGTAGCGCGGGAGCGACCAAGCGGAGCGGTGCGTGCAGGCCGGATTTGAGGCGCGAAGCCGCGCGAGCGGAGCGAGCGCCAATAACACAGCAGGAGGGTAGTTGAGCGCGGAACCGATAGTCGTCCCCGGTGAACGCCGCTGGCCGCGACGCACGGCCTACGGCCTCGCGGGCATCGCCCTGCTCGTGCCGACCAGCACCGCGAGCGCCGGTTGGTACTTCGCGAACCAGGTCGTCGACGTGCGGCCCCGCGAGTACCCGTTGGAAGTGAAAGATTTTGACGGCGAGCTGGTCACGCTGCCTCGCAACGAGGACACCGAGCGTGACGTGCCATACGGGCTGGTCTGGCCGACCGGGCACGCCCGGCTCGGCGCCCTGGTGCGGACCGAACGCGGCACGGTGGTCCGGCAGGTGATCGAGGTCACCCACGGGACACTTCAAAAAGGCATCCGGGCGTACGCGTCCAGCGCCGTCTTCGACGGAGATCCGCTGGTCGCGCGGGGTCTCGACTTCGACGAGGTGACCGTGCCGGGCGAGCTCGGCCCGCTGCCGTCCTGGCTGGTGCGCGGCGCGTCGTCGACCTGGGTGATCGCGGTGCACGGACGCGGCGGGACCCGGGCCGAGGCGCTACGCGCGCTGCCGACGCTGGCCCAGTTCGGGCTGCCGACCCTCGTGATGACGTACCGCAACGACGAGGGCGCGCCGCCGAGCCGGGACCGCCGCTACCACCTCGGCGCCAGCGAGTGGCACGACGTCGCATCGGCGATCGGGTACGCCCGGTCACACGGCGCGACGGACATCATCCTGTACGGCTGGTCGATGGGCGGGGCGGCCGTGCTGATGGCGATGCGGCGGGCCGCTCTGGCGTCGAAGGTGCGCGCCCTGGTGCTCGACTGCCCCGCCATCGACTGGACCACCACGCTCCGGCGTGCGGCCCGCCGGCGCAACCTGCCCCAGCCGCTGACCTGGGCCGCGATGCGGCTGGTGGAGAAGCGGATCGGGCACCGGCTGGCCGACCTCAACCAGGTACGGCGGGTGGGGTCGCTCCGGGTGCCCACCCTGATCTACATCGACGGCGACGACACGATGGTCGACCCGCAGCCGGCTCGCCTGTTCGCCCGGCTGCGCCCCGACCTGGTACGCCTGGTCGAGACCGAGGGCGGCGGGCACACCCGTTCGTGGAATGTGGACCCGAAGCGGTACGAGGGTGAGCTGGCCGGCTTCCTCGACGACGTGACGCAGGGGTGATACCGCGAGTTGCGCGGCGGGTCCCGTAGGCTACTATTGCTCGGCACGCCTCGGGGTGTAGCGCAGCTTGGTAGCGCGCTTCGTTCGGGACGAAGAGGTCGTCGGTTCAAATCCGGCCACCCCGACAAGGCAAAATACCAGCTCAGGGCCGGTCTTCCGTAACAGGAAGCCGGTCCTGATCTCGTTCCCGGACCTTACTGGGGAGTGGCTGGGGAGTGAATCTTGGTAGCTTACTCCCCGACCTCCGTCGCACGCTGCCGCAGCAGCCGATCGAGTACCGCAACCGGTGACCCGGGCGACAGTGCCCGGCGCGCGTCCAGCGCTGTTGCCCACAGTCGGGTGCGTCCGTCGAGGAGCTGCTCACGCATCGCCACCGTGACGTGCGAGTACCGGGCCTGCACCGACCCGTCCTCGTGCCCCATCCGCTCATCCATCAACTTGGCCGGCGTGCCCAGCTCCTCCATCACCGTCTTGTGCGTGTGCCGCAGCCCGTGCGGGGTCAGGCCCGGGGCGATCGGCAGCCAGCAGGCGTCCGCCCGGCCAGCGGCGTTGCGGCCCCGCACCGGCACTCCCGGCCACGGCTCAGCCAAGATCGGCACCGGCCGGGCTGGCTGTGGTGCCTTCTTCGGATACCAGCCGGTGGCCGCCGGCTGGAATAGCCAGGTCGCGAACCCGTTGCGCCGCCAGTGCGCGGCCTGCTCCCCACCAGGCCGCCCCGGACATAACCGAGATCCGCGATCGCCTGCTCGACCTTGACCCGGGTCGCCTCCGGCAACGACGCCGGATCCCGTACGGTTTCGATCTGGTCGGCCGCCCGCGCACATCTCGCAGTCTTGCCCGGTGATTAACCGGTCCCAGTTGGCTGGCCACTCCTTGCTGACGACGAGCCCTCCGGTTCGGCCCACTCGAATGCGAACTCGTGCCGATCGCCAGCGTAAAGGTCATCGGCGACTTTGCCGCGTCCGCCCCTTGTCGTCGTAGTCAACGTGGATCACCCGAACCACCGGCGTTCCCGGCCCAAGACGAAGAAGCCGGGCTTCCTCAGGAAACGGCATCCTCGCCGCGAACACCTCGATGCCACTGGCGAACCGATGCCCCAGCCCTTCGATCACACCGTCCGGCCCCTCAAGAAGGGCACCGGGCGACTCCAACGGACTCTCCGCGGCAACCCACAGCGGGAAGTAGCTCGCCGACAGCACAACCGGCTCGCCGTCCAGCAGTTGCAACCGGCGGCGGAGAACGACTTCATCGCCTTGGGCGACTTGAAGCCAGTCCGCAACGTCAGCCGGAGCCTGTGTCCGACCGACTTCGAGCATCCGTCGCGACGGAACCTGGCCCTGGGCAACGGTCTCCGTGTCGAAGATCGGCTTACCGCTCGCTCGATGAGAGGCGTGCCGATGACTCGACGATACCCCGGCGCAGCGGCGGCCGGTTGCGGACGTACGACCCGTAGCCCTTTTTGGAGACGACCAGACCCTCGCTGCTGAGGATGCGGAGCGCGTTCCTGACCGTCGTACGGCTCACGCCGTACTCGTTCTGGAAGTCACTCTCAGTTGACAGGTGACTGCCCGGAGCACGTGCGCCCCGCCGGATCTCGTCCCGCAGCAGGTCGGCAAGCTGCAACGACAGAGGCCGGTCCGACGTCGGATCCAGCACCTCAGTCACGCCGGGCCGCCCTGTAGTGCCAGCACAACGAGAGCCTACATTGGCCGGGGATACAGTCGTCGGTGCAGATCGCGGCGTGGGTCTTGTGGTGCCAGTCGTAGCTGTGCGCCCAGCGGGCGTAGAACCGGTCGGCAGGGACGCTGTAGGTGGCGACCATGAGCGGGTAGTCCAGCGATTGCCAGTACCGCAGGCTGCCCGTCTCGATGCCGGGTTTGCTGAGGCGGCCTTTGCGAGGTGGTTTGTCGATGCTCTTGAGCTGGACCCCGAACAGGATGCCGGTGGTAGCGCTGTTCTCGAATAGCTCGACTTCCAGGTCTCTGCCATAGTCCGGGGTCACGGGCCGGATGACCCAGGTGTCGTCGTCGAACAGCGCGGCAAAGGCTTTCTCCGACCTCTGCGCGTTGACGTGCGCCGAGGGTCGTTGCGGTAGATCGGACACGGATAACGCTCTTTCACCGTCGGGCTGCGGCGCCCCGTCGTGGATTTTGAACTTGAGGCCACACGTGGATCGTGAATGAGACTCGCTGACCTGAGCCCTTACCCACCGCGAACACGGCGCACGACCGGGAAACGGCTGCGGATTAGAATGGCAGGTTTAGGGTGGTGAAGTTGTCCCACTTCACTGTATGCGTAGCCGCCTCGATCCAGTACGTGCATGACACGGCCGCACCCTCAGCCCGGGTGCCCGGGACCTCCCCGAAGTACAGGTTCGGAAAGCCCGGCTGCCGGCTCACGCCCTGGTACGGGTCCTCATGTTGGTTGAAGGCCCATCGGGCAACAGTTCTGCGTAGGTCCGGCCCGGGACTCTCCCGCTGCGCCCACGAGTTAAGGGCCTCGACTAGGCCAGCGATAGCCCAGGCGGGTTCGTCACCTGTCACCGATCGGCCCAGGCCAACACGTCCTCGGGCTTGTCCAGGTGCACCGCTTCATTCTTTCGATCATTCGCCCTCGCTACGGCGGCTGCTACTAATTCGGCGACCTGGGCCGGGTCGAAGGGCATCTCATCCTGCCGGTCGGCGGCCTCGGCGGCCTTGAAGTACTCCTTGATCCACTCCTGCCTGATCGGGGCGCTACCGTTCTCCGGGCGACCCTCATTAGCCCGGTTCCAAGGCGCCTCACCATGGGTCATTATTGCCAACTCGCGGCCAGTCATCTTCCCGTAACGGCTCACAACGTAGCCGATCGTGTTGAGCTGAGCCTCGGTCAGCTTGACCTCGCCTTCAGGCTTGAGGCCGGCTTGATCCTCGTACCGGAAGGTTCCCACGACTGGACCCATGTCCCACGCCGAAATCGATTCCGAAAACAGCGGCTCATCGAACGCCGCCAGGTGGTGTCCCTGGCAGTAGTAGAGGAGCTTGTGGAGCTTCACGGCACCCACATGCGGAAGCCGGCTGCGGATCACCGCTGCGACGTCATGCGCTGAGATCGGCATGATCCGAGGATACTGCCGCTGTCCGGGGCAGCTAGACAACGAAACGGCCTGAGTTTTTTCGTACATACGTACTATGATGGATCATAGCTGGCGGAACAGCAAGCGGCCCGGCCCTAGGAGGGACCCGCGCAGGCCGCCTTACCAAGGCGCCATGTGTGACGGTCCAGGTCTGGCGGTCCCAGGTCAAGCGGAGCCGACCCAGAGCAGGGACGCCAGTCACCATCGCGAGTCCACAGCCAGACCGACTCGTGAATGGCCAACAAGGCCGAGTCGGGGAGTGAGCGGGGAGTGGATCTCGCGATAACCGGACGCTTGTCAACGACGCCTGAAAACTGATCCCTTTTCGACGGCTGAAAACTGACCCCCTGCGCGATCTTGGCTTGCTGCTGATGGCTGGCGCGTGCTGGTCTTGGCCGCCGGATGAGCCGGTGTGGTCGGGAAGAGGGGTGGGCGTTGATGGTGGCCGAGGAGTTGGTGCGGCGGCGGTTGCTGCGGCAGTCGGCGGGGGTGCTGGTGCTGGTGTTGGGCGAGCATCGTGAGTTACCGGTGTTGACGTGGACGGTCACCCCGCAGGTGTTGATCGGTCATGCGGATGTGTGCGAGGTGGACTCGGGTCGGGGCCGGGAGGAGTTCGCGGCGTGGGCCGATGCGCTGCCCGTGTCGGAGGGCTGCGATCCGGCGCCGGTGCTGGACGAGTGGGGTGTGACCAGGTTGCGGGCGAACCGGCGGGTCAACGGGGTGCCGATCGTGCTGACCGCCACCGTGCACCCCTTCTGACCAGGGGCAGGGTGTGGTCAGGTGTCGGTCTTGGCTGCGGGGATGCGGCCCAGGTCGCGGTTGCGGAGCCGGTAGCTGTCGCCTTTGAGGGAGATGACCTCGGCGTGGTGCACGAGCCGGTCGATCATGGCGGCGGCGACCACGTCGTCGCCGAAGACCTCGCCCCAGCGGCCGAAGGGCTTGTTGCTGGTCACGATCAAGCTGGCGCGCTCGTAGCGGGCCGAGACCAGTTGGAAGAACAGGTTGGCGGCTTCGGGCTCGAACGGGATGTAGCCGACCTCGTCAACGATCACCAACGGGGTGCGGCCGAGTTTGGTGATCTCGGCCTGTAGCCGGCCTTGCTGGTGGGCGGCGGCGAGCCGGGCGACCCATTCGGCGGCGGTGGCGAACGCGACCCGGTGTCCGGCCTGGCAGGCCCGGATCCCCAGCCCGATGGCCAGCATGGTTTTGCCGGTGCCGGGCGGGCCGAGGAAGATCGCGTTCTCCTTGCCGGTGATGAAGTCGAGGGTGCCCAAATGGGCGATGGTCTCGCGTTTCAGCGAGCGCTGGTGGTCGAAGTCGAACTCCTCCAGGGCTTTGCGGGCCGGGAACTTCGCCGCGCGGATCCGGCCTTCACCGCCGTGCGAGTCACGAGCGGAGACTTCGCGTTGCAGGCACGCGGCCAGGAACTGCTCGTGGGTCCAGCCCTCGGCCCGCGCCCGCTCGGCGAGGCGCTGCACGCTGTCGCGCAACGTGGGCGCTTTCAACGCCCGGGTCAGGTAGGCGATCTCGGCCAGCGTCTGCTGCTGCGTCGGCCCGCTCGCCGCGCTGGTCGTGGAGTCTCGGGTGGCCATCACGCCACCTGCCCGTCGTCGTCCAGGCCGAACGCCCGGTCGTAGGCCGACAGGTCACGTTCCTGCACGTCGTCGACGGCCGGTCCGCGCCCGGCCGGCGTGCGGTCCTGGAACGCCCGGCGCATCACGTCGGCAGCCTGCCGGTGCTGCGGGTCGGTGATGCTCTGCTGCCGCGCCCAGCAGCGCGGGTGTTCGGCGACCAGCACCCCGCCACGCCGGACACACACCGTGTCCAGGTCCGCGGCGACCTCGACCCGCTGCCCGACCGCGCCCGGGTGCACCGAGTAGTCGCAGGTGTCCACCCGCACGTAGTAGTCACGGGGCAGGACCAGACTGTTACACCAGCCGATCGTCGCCGTGTCGATCGGCGGCAGCACGCCCATCGCGGCCCGGTCCGCGCCGACCCGCTCGACCGCCGACGCCCCACCCAGACTCCGCCGCTTACGGACATTCGCCCGGGCCAGGAACTCGGCGAGCTGGATGTTGAAATCGGCCGGGCCGGTGAACCGGCGGCAGGAACGACGTCTCGAAGAAGCCGTTGTTGCGCTCGGTCAGCCCCTTGGTCTCCGGATCATTCGGCCGGCACACGTAGAACCGGGTGCCCAACATCCCCCGCAACACGCTGAACTGCGCCGTCAACTTCGGGTTCGCGCCGCCGTACCGGCCCACGCCGCTTTCGTTGTCCCAGACCAACAGCTGGGGCACCGCACCGAGCTGACCGATCACCGCCCACTGCCCCAAAACCAGATCCTGCGCGTGGCGGGTCGGGATCATCGTCGCGGCCACAAACCGCGAGTACCCCGCCGTCAGCACCAACACCGGCGGCGCCGTCCGGCCGGCACCCACCTGACCATGCCCCAACGGGATCTGCGCCGGCGGGAACCACAGATCACACTGCCCCACCTCGCCCGGCTCATACCTCGTCCGCGACGCCGGATCCGCCGGCGCGTACACCGGCCGCAACACCCGCACCCGCTCCTTGAGCACCGTCAACGACCGGTCCCAGCCGATCCGCTCCGCGATCACCGTCGCCGGCATGTCCGGGAACTCCTTGAGCAGCACGCGGATCTGCGGCTCCACCGCGTCCACGATCGAACCGGACCCCGCCCGCACATACCGCGGCGGCTCCGTCGACCGCACCGCGTTACGCACCGTATTGCGGGCCAGATGCAACTCCCGGGCGATCGCCTTGATCGACATCCGCTCAGCCCGATACAGCCGGCGGATCTCCGCCCACTCCTCCAACAAGATCACCCTCCCAGATAATGGACGGGCAGGGGTCAATTTTCACCCGTCCAGAGAGGGTCAGTTTTCAGGCGTCGTCGACAACGCTCGCGCCTCGTCAAACCAACGAGGACCAACACCCTGACCAGGGCATACATCCAGGTGACCAGGTACCGTCCGGCACCGTGCCTAGTTCGGGACGAAGAGGTCGTCGGTTCAAATCCGGCCACCCCGACAGGCATACGCAATCCTCGGGCAGCGGCTCGTTGGGCGCCACGAAGCCCAGCGCCCACCCCTCCTCGGGGGCGGGTCGCTGGGCCTGGCGGGTCGATACCCGACAGACAACTACTCTTGACCGGTAGCGGTCGAAGGTCGAATGCGCGCCGCGTACACCTCGTGCGCGGATGCGGTCACCGCCCCTATGTAGTCCTCGATGGTGGAGAACGGGCTACCAGATTCGACCGCGATCCTCAGATTCTCCAGCTCGCTGATAAACGGATCCATCAGCGGATCAAGTGTCGACGTCCGGCCCCTCGGTGCCCTCTGTGCCACTGCAACCCCCCTTGAACAACATTGCTATCTTGCGCGGCGCGCCTACTCAGTGAAGCGAACCTGAAGCCGCCGGGAGGGCATTTCTCGCCGATTGCTACGCCAACTCCGCCGATGGGCGCTCTGACTCTTTGCTCCGGCGGGTAGAGCTTCCGGCCCTACGACCCGAATCCGGCCTTCGGCGGCTGGGCGCCCCGCCCTGGGCCCTGGGGCGCTCCGGGATGCCGGTCGCGTGCTCCCCGCCGCCCGCCGGAGGCAGCGGACCGCACGATGCCTGCACGGGATGCCTCCGAGAGATCCAAACGACAGGAACCAACTCGGTACTTACCTACGGGTCGGGTCGGCGTACCGTCGTGCGATGGCGCGGCGGCCGTGGAGATGCATGCTGGGCTGGCACCAGTGGGCGGCTCAGTTCACTGAAGATGGCGGCCGATATCGAGAATGCACCCGCTGTCGCAAATTCGATGATCGGAGGGCACCGCCGCCGGGCACGGCCTTCGTGGGCGGTGGCGACGGAGGATAGCGAGAACTTGACCTCGTTTGCCCAGAGACGCCGACGCCGGCGAGCACCGACCTGCGGTGATCGCCGGGCGTCGCGTGCAAAGGCACCGCCTACGCGTGCCTGAGGAGGTAGAACAGGTTGGCGCCGTAACCAACGTTCTGCCGGGCATCAGCAGGGCGAAGGGCAGGGCCGACATGCCCGCAGCCTACGAGGCCGGCGCAGGTCCTGAGGACATACCAAAGTAGGGCCGGGCCGCGACCGCCGGCCCAGGCGCGCAGGCGTCGCCGGCACGCATCCTCACGGCATGAAGGTCACAAGACACGTGGTACCGGTGGTTCTGGCAGTGGTGTGGGGCGTCGCCTCGGCCCGATGGACACCGCGCGGTCCGCTGACGAACCCGCAGGCGCTGTGGTCGATCGGGATCAGCGCGGCGGTCGGCCTGGCCGGCGGGTGGGTGAGCCGGTCGCGGTGGGCGATGCTCACCGCGCCGGCCGGCTTCGCCGTCGCGCTCGAACTCACCCGCATCGGTGTACCGGGTCCGTCGGTCGACGCTCCGCATCTGAGCACGTTCGGGACGGTCGCGCTGGTAACCGGCCGGGGTGTACACGCTCTGCTGTCGGTGTTCCCGATGATGTTGGGAGCAGCGCGCGGAAAGTGGATTATCGCAGTGATCCTGGTTGCCGTCCCGGTGGCGATCCCGGCATGCACGCCACGGATACCCGGGCCGAACAGCGTCGCCGAGCTGACCCGGGTCGGCCGCCTCGGCGTGATGATCCGTGGCGTCGACACGGCGGCACCGGTGTTGCTTTACGTTCCCGGCGCGCCGGGCGGCTCGGAGACCGGTCCGGTCCGCGAGCACCTCTCCGGGCTGGAGCGGCATTTCGTGGTCGCCACCCTGGACCGGCGCGGCGGTGGCTCGTCGTATCCCGCACTCGATCCGACCGCAACGGTCACAGTGGACAGTGCCGTCGCGGACACCCTCGCGGTCACCGACTACCTGCGGCGCCGCTTCCACCAGGACAAGATCTACCTGCTCGGCCACTCCGGCGGCTCGATCGTCAGTGTGCTCGCCGTGCAACGGCACCCGGAGAAGTACCGCGCCTACATCGGCACCGGCCAGGCGGTCGATCTGCCGGCCAGTGACCGGATCTTCTATGCCGACATCCTGAGCTGGGCCAGGTTGACCGGCCACGACACGCTCGCCCGGCAGCTCGTCACGCAGGGGCCGCCGCCGTACCGGAGCGTTTACGTGTACGAGCCGATCATGCGGTACGAGAACGAGGTGTACCGGCAGCGCCCGAACGACTTCGGCATCGGCGCGTCCGAGTACACGGTGCTCCAGAAGGTCCACACGCTCAACGCCATCCTGGACACCTGGGGTGCCCTGTACCCGCGGATGCAGGGCATCGACCTGCGCCGGGACGTGCCCCGGCTGTTCACCTCGGGAGCCAGCCAGGGAGCCGCCATGTCATCACCGGAGCAGCCGAGGCCGACCGACGACGGGCACCGATCAGGGCGCCTGCTTTGCCCATCGCGCGGCGAGCGCCGCCCGCGACGAGACGCCGAGCTTCACGAACACCCGGCTGAGGTGCAACTCCACCGTGCGCGAGCTGAGAAACAGCTTCTCGGCGATCTGCCGGTTGCTCAGGCCCTCGGCGGCGAGGGTCGCCACGTCCCGTTCCCGCCGGGTGAGCTGATCCGTCGCTCCGTCGTCGGCGACGGCCTGCCGGGACCGGCGCGGCATCCGGGCGTTCATCCGCCGCTCCTCCCGGGCGGCCCAGTCCAGGAACAACTGCGCGTCGCACCGCTCGAACAGGGTGCGGGCCTGCGCGAACCGGTCGCGGGCCCGGTCCGCGTCGCCGAGGGCACCCAGCGCCATGCCGGCGAGCACGTGACAGCGGCCGTTCTCCACGGGTACGCCGATCGCGGCGAACGTCTCGGCGGCGGCGTCGATGTACGTGAGCGCCGCGGCCGGGTCGGCGGACAGCAGCGCCTGGGCCCGGGCCAGCTTGGCGAAGGCGGAACGCATCGGCAGGCCGAGGGTGGCGGCTGCGGCCTCCGCCCGGTCGGCCCAGTCGGTTGCCCGGTCGGGGTGGCCGGCGGTGCTGTCGGCCGCGGTGAGCAGGTGGTACCAGGTCGAGCGGGAGACCGTGTCGAGCCGGGGCAGGTCGGGCCCGCCGCCGGCGCGGACCAGGACGTCGACGCAGGTCGCCGGGTCGCCGTTGAAGAAGAGCGCCTGCGCGTACATGCCGTTGGCCATGCCGGAGCGCCAGTTGCTGTCCGGCCCGGCGCAGGCGACCGCCTCCTTGCCGAGGCGCAGTGCCCGGGGCACGTCACCCATCCACAGGGTCACCCAGCACTGGTACCCGAGGGCCATGCTCTGCATGTCGTCGCTGCCGTTGAGCAGCGCCGCCTCCAGCGCGTCGTCGAAGCAGGCGCTGGCCGTGCGCAGGTCCCCGACCAGCGCATGGGCCGTGCCGCGGTTGACGTGCAGGTAGCTGACCAGGTGGTTCTGGCCGGTGGCACGGGCCAGCCGGAGCGCCCGGTCGAGGTGGCGCAGCGCGTCGCCGAGCCGTTCCAGGTAGACCTCGGCCATGCCCAGCCACACCGCCGCCTCGATGTGCTGGGCGAGGTCGCCGTCGGGCAGCGCGTCGACGATGCCGGCCGCCTCGTCGAGCCACGCGACCGTACGCGGGTTGATGTCGCCGGTGGTGTAGCTGGTCACCGCGCACACCCCGAGTACCACGGCCAATAGACCCGGGTCGGCGCTGCGGCGGGCGGCGTCGAGCGCGGCGACGATCCACTCCTCCTGGGCGGTGAAGTCGCCGAGCACCATCTGGCCGGAGAGCATGCCCAGCATGAGGATCGCGGCGGCGGTGCTGTCCCGGTCGGCGACCGCCGCCAGCTCGCCCCGCAGCAGCGCCCGGGCCTCGGCGTGCCGGCCGAGGAGGTGCTCGATGGTCGCGCAGAAGCTCGCGGTGCGCGCCCGCTCAGTCGTGTACTCGGCCGGCAGCAGCCGCAGCACCTCGTGCAGTGTCTCGTGGCTGTCGTGCAGCCGCCCGGTCACCCCGAGCGCCCGGGCCCGCAGGCCGAGCAGGCCGAGGCGCCGCGGCATGGACGCCGCGTCGTGCGGCAGCAGGCGCAGTGCCGCACCCGCCAGATGGGCGGCGGTCGCCGGTGCGGTGTGCATGGTCGCGGCCGCGGCGTCGGCGAGGACGCCGGCCGCCACCAGGTCGCCGGGCGCCGCCGACCGTTCCACGTGGTGCGCCCGCTCGACCGCCGACGCGCCCCGTTCGCCCAGCGCCACCGCTGCGCGGGCGTGTGCGGCGAGCCGCCACCCGGCGCCGGCCGACTGGTACGCGACGCTGCGCAACAGCGGGTGACGGTACTGGAACCGGCCGGAGACGCCGGCCGGCCGGATCAGGTCCATCGCCGCGAGCCGGTCCACGGCTGCCAGCGACTCCCCGGGCGCCAGCTCGGCGATCTCGGCCATCAGGCCGGCGTCGAACTCGCCGCCGGCGACTGCCGCGGCCCGGGCCGCCAGCAGCTCGCGCGGGGTCAGCGCGGCCAGCTCGGCGAGGAGCACCGCCCGCACCGCCGCCGGTACCTCCGAATCGAGGTCGAACCCGGCCTGGTGCAGGCTGCCGCTCCCGTTCGCCCCGCGGGCCAGCGCCTGAAGATAGAACGGGTTGCCGCCGCTCGACTCGTACAGCTTCCGGCGCTGCGGCGCGCCCAGGTTGACCGGCATCAGCTCGTCGGCGTCGGCCGCGTCGAGCGACGCGACCTCGATGACGTCGGCGACACCCTGCTGCGAGCCCAGCGTCAGGATCCGGAACAGCTGGGCCGACGCCTGCCTGGGGCGGCACGCCACCGCGAGCATCAGCGGTCCCCCCGGCGGGTGGCGCAGCAGGTAACCGAGCAGCTCGACCGACGCCTCGTCGGCCCAGTGCAGATCGTCGAGGACGAGCACCAGCCCGCCGTCGCCGGCCAGCACCTGGAGCAGGTCGCGGACCGCACGATGCAACCGGTACCGCTCGGCGTCCATCATGTTCGGCGCGCCGGACGTCGACGGCGCCGCCGGTATCGACCGGAACGCGGTCGGCAGCAACGCGATGCTCTCCGCGTCGAGCGCGTCGAGCCGGGCCGGGTCCAGCGACGCGAGATGGGCGTCGAGCGCGTCGGCGAAGACACCGAACGGGACGTCGTGCTCGAACTCGGTGGCGCCGCCCCACAGGACGGTCCGCCCGAGGCCGGCGGCGCGGGCGGCCAGCTCGGCGAGCAGTCGGGTCTTGCCGATCCCCGGCTCGCCGAGGATCTCCACCACCCGGGACGAACCGGCGGACAGGGCGTCAAGACGCGCCACCAGCAGCGCCATCTCTGCGCGCCGGCCGGCCAGCGGCGTCGCAGGCACGTGCGGCACCCCGCCGTCCACGCACGGGATCCTACGCGGTCATGTCAATTCGGCATGATCAAGGAAATTCGGCCGCACCGCACCCGCCGAAACTTGAGAATGAACGGCATGGCTACCGACGTGTTCTACGGGGCTGACCAGTCACTACTGCACCATGTCGATTTCGGCCGGCTGGCCGCCCGGGCCGCCGACCAGTTGATCAGTCTGCTCCGTCAGGCCGGCCTGCGCGGCGGCACGGTGGTCGACCTGGGCTGCGGCTCCGGAATCCTGGCCCGCATCGTCGGCGATTTCGGGTACGACGTGTACGGCGTCGACATCTCCCCGGACATGATCGACCTGGCCCGTAAGGAAGCGCCGGACGCCGAGTTCCACTGCGGTTCGATCCTGGACGCGCCGATCCCGGCGGCCGTCGCGGTGACCGCCACCGGCGAGGTGCTCAACTACGCGGCCGACCGGCGAGCCGGGCAGAGCGCCGTGCGAGACGTCGCGCAGAAGGTCGCGGCTTCTCTCGTACCCGGTGGGGTATTTCTTTTTGATCTTTCAACGCCTGGGCGCTACGGCCCGGACGGAGTACGCCAGCAGTGGCACGACCGGGAGGACTGGACCCTCCACATGGAGGCCCGGGAGGATCCGCCGGAGCACATCCTCGACCGGCGGATCACGATCTTCCGGCGCACCGGTCCGGAGATCTACCGGCGCACCGACGAGCGGCACGTGCTGCGGCTGTTCGAACCCGACGCGGTGGTCGCGGATCTGATGGCGGCCGGGCTGGAGGTCGAGGTGCTGGACGGGTACCCGGCGGATCGGCCGGTCACGCCGCCGCCGGGCTGGTCGGTCTTCCTGGCCCGCAAACCTGGTTGAACGGCATCTGCGCGGGTAGCTCGGGGCCGTGAGTGCACTGGCGGGATCGTCCTGGTCGCCGGAGCGGCTGGTCCACCGGGTCGACCTGTCGACCGAGATGCTGCGCGCGGCGGTGTCCGCGGTCGACGGGCAGCCGTGGACCGAGCCGGACGCGCGGCGGCGCGGCTGGTGGCCGCGCCGGCTGGCGCGCCGCAACTCCGACGCGGGGATCCCCCGGCAGCGGGTCGCCGATGTGCGGGCCGACCTGGTCGCCGGGTGGATGACCGGAGGGTACCGGCGGGAGCGCTACCCGGCGGTCGTGATCGGATCCCCACACCCGGCGGCGCTCAGCCTCGCCACCGCCCTGGGAGCACCGTGGCTGCCGGCCGGCTTCCGGCTGTCCGTCCGCGCGACCGACGTCGACACCCGGCGACCGCAGCCGGCGTTGCGGGAAGGGCGCCCGCTCGCCGAGCGGCTGCTGGCGGCGGACCCCGAAACGGCCGTGTACCAGCGCTGCGATCCGGTCGGTCACGGGATGCTGCCAGCCACGACCCTCGACTTCTATGTCAAGTGGACGGCGCTGCCGGCGCCGATGCGGGAGTTCCTGGCCACCCGGCTCGCACCCGGCGGCACCGTCATCCTGATCCGCGACTGCCGGAGCTGGCCGGCCAGCCGCCTGGATCTCGACCTCGGCTACCGCTTCCAGGTCGGTACCGTCAACGCCGGGCTGTCCTGGCCGGACTACTGCCGGCACCTGCGCCGGATGGGCGACGAGTGCGGCGACGACTGGGCCGCCGACCCGACCTGGACGGTGCCGCCCCCGGACGGCGGGGACGTGGACGCCGAGCAGGGCATCCACCCGGGCTTCCTGGGCGACCTGCGACGGTGGAGCGGCGCCGAGGCGCGCCGGCTGCGCATCGTCGCGATCACCGACCCGAGTGCGCTGAGCGCGGCGGTGGCCGACGTGTACCGGTCGTGGCTGCGGGGCGCGGGCAAGTCCGGCAACCGGCTGGCCATCGGCTGCGGGACGCTGCTCGACCCGCGGCAGGTGGTACGCGCCGGGCTGGTCCCGTACTGGTGCCCGCGCCCGCTCGATGCGGACGTCGAGGCGCTGGAGTTCTGGCTGGCCGGCAGCGAGCCGTACCGGACGATCGACCTGCTCGTCGATCCGCCCGGCCGGCTGTCCCCCCGGGTGGTACCGCGCGACCGGCTGTCCGCGCTGCCCCGGTTCGCCACGGCCCGTGGCCTGATCGACCCCACCTGCCGGCGGAACTACCCGCTCGGCGCGATCGGTGCGCGGCACGCCACCCGGGTACTGAGTGAGCTGCCGTACGACCTGCCGGCACCGCCCCCGTTGCCGGCCGACGCGGCGGTGGAGGGGCTGGATCGGCTGGCCCGGTACGGGAGGCTGCTGGTTACCTGAGTGGTATGGACAGCCTGCGTGGCCGGTGGCGCGTTCTCCTACCCGGCGCCGAGGCGCTCGGCGAACGCCTCCTCGACCGCTGGTCGGAACCGCACCGGCGGTACCACACGCCTGATCATCTGGCTTTTGTGCTGGACGTGATCGACCGGTACGCCGACCTGGCCCGGGACGCCGACGCGGTACGGCTGGCCGCGTGGTTCCACGACGCGGTGTACGACCCGAGGGCCGGAGACAACGAGGAGCGCAGCGCTCGGTTGGCGGAAGCGGAGCTGGCCGGACTGGGCGAGAGAGCGGCCGAGGTCGCCCGGTTGGTTCGCCTCACCGCGGGTCACGCGGTCGAGCCGGGCGACGCCAACGGTGCCCTGCTCGCCGACGCCGACCTGGCGATCCTGGCCGCCGCCCCGGCCGACTACGACCGGTACGCGGAAGCCATCCGCGCCGAATACGCCCACGTCCCGGACGATGCGTTCCGGGCCGGCCGGGCTGCGGTGCTGGAATCGCTGGCCGGGCTGCCCTCGCTGTTCCGGGTGGTGCCGGAACAGGCCGACTGGGAGGCCCGGGCGCGCGCCAATCTGGCCCGTGAGCTGCGGACTCTAAACTGAGATCGCGTCGGCGCGGCCCCACGGTCCGGGCACTCCGTGCAGGCTGAGGTGGCCGCAGCGCATCGGGGCGTAGGCGTCCATCCGCAGCTCGTCGCGACCGGGCTCCAGGCCGAGCAGGCAGCGCAACAGCAGCAGCGGTGTGCCGGACGCCCACGCCTGCGGCGAGCAGGCGCTCGGGTATGCCACCGGAACCCCGGTCGCCGTCCGGTCGCTGCCGACGAACACCTCCGGCAGGCGGTACTGGAAGTACGCCGCCGCCTCCAGGATCGCCTCGGCCACCTTCGCCGCCTCGGCACGCCGTCCGTACCTGGTCAATCCCATCACGATCAGCGAGTTGTCGTGCGGCCAGACGGTGCCGTTGTGGTACTCCATCGGGTTGTACGCCCGCTGGCCGGAGGCGACGGTCCGGATTCCCCAGCCGGAGAACAGCCGGTCCCCGAGCAGGTGGCCGACGATCTGGTCGACGCGTTCCTCCGGCACGATGCCGCTCCACAGCAGGTGCCCGATGTTGGAGCTGAGCGTCGGCACCGGCTGGCCGTCGCCGTCCCGGGCCAGCGCGTAGAAGCCCTCGTCGGGCAGCCAGAACGTCTCGTTGAAGTGGCTGCGCAGGGCCTCCGCGTCCCGGTCGAGCCGGTCAGCCAGCGCCGGATCGTCCCAGCACTCGCGGGCCAGCCGGGCCATCCGGCGCCGGGCGTCGTACGCGTACCCCTGGATCTCGCAGGTGGCGTGCGGCAGCGGCGCCAGCCTGCCGTCGGGATAGATGATCGAGTTCCAGGAGTCCTTCCAGCACTGGATCTTCAGGCCGGTCCCGGGGTTGCGCGGGCGGTACTCGACGAACCCGTTACCGGTCAGGTCGCCGTACTCCTCGATCCAGCGCAGGGCGGCCCTGGCCGCGCCTTCCAGCTCCAGGATGGTCTGCCGGTCGCCGGTCCACCGCTCGTACTCGTCGAGCACGATCAGGAACAGCGGTGTCGAGTCGGCGGAGCCGTAGTAGGGCGACTGCGGTCGCTCGTTGAAATACGTCAGCTCGCCGTGTCGCAGCTCGTGCAGTATCTTGCCGGGCTCGGCGTCGCGGAACTCGTCGATCTCGGTGGCCTGCTGCGCGCCCAGCGCGCGCAGCGTGGTGCGGCACAGCTCGGGTACGAATGGCAGGGCCTGGTAGCTGGTGATGAGGCTGTCCCGGCCGAAAAGCGCCATGAACCAGGGCAGACCGGCCGCCGGCAGCGAGGAGTCGGGCACCGAGTCCGGGTAGAACCGCAGCGCGGCCAGGTCGACCAGGCTCCGCTGGTAGGTCCGGCGCAGGTCGTCCCATCCCGTGTACAGCCGGGGTGCGCTGGCCAGCCACTCCTCCAGGCCGATCGGCATGTTCGGCGCGTGCGCCCGTTTGGGGGTCGGCCGGGCACCGGCCGTGGCGACCGCGACCTCGATCTCGGTGCGCCACACATCCCGCGGCTGGAGGGCGATCCGAAAGGTCATCGACTCGTCGGTGAAGAACGCGCCGCTGGCCCGGATGATCGTCTCGCGGCGGAAATCGTCCCGCTCGTACCCGAGTGTTACCTCGTCGAGCCCGCACCGCCGGTACGGCCGGCCGGTCTTCTGCAACCGGTCCTTGACCTCGAAGATGTCCGCGAAGTCGGTGCCGAACAGCATCGACAGCTCCAGGGCCAGCGGCTCGGTGCTGTGGTTGGTCAGTTGCAGGGTCTCCCGCATCCCCTCGCCGACGTGGCGGCGCCGAAGCAACGACACTGTTGGATTTCGGTACATCGTGCCGGTCGGCTCGATCAGAAAGAACACCGCTTCGTCGTACTCGGTGGCCTCGCCGGCGAGGGAGTCCAGCTCGCTGCCGTTGAGGCGGATCTGCCAGCGGGACAGGTGCCGCATGTCGCGGTAGAACAGGCCCGTCGGGTTGTTCAGGTCCGGTGTGATGTCGCCGGACTGGTCGCTCACCACGAAGGTGATGCCTTCGAGGATGCTCACCTGGGGAAGCTTCACCGTATTCCCCTTCCTCCGCGGTAACGGGTGAGTTGCCTTAACGGAGGTTCGATCCGGCCCGGAGAGGGTAGGCGCGTCCTCGGCTCAGGGGCTCGATCCCGCTCGGGTGCCGTACCCGACGGGTGCCGACACAACCGGAAGGGGCCGAAAAGTGACACCGATTGAGGCTGACCATAGCGATCTAACCTACCCACTGAAGATTGCCATGGTCGTTCCCCCGTGGTACGAGTTGCCGCCAAGCGGCTACGGGGGCATAGAGCTGATCTGCTCCGCGCTGGTCGAAGCGCTCTGCGCGCGCGGTCACGACGTGACAGTTTTCGGGGCGGGACAGCGCACCGGCACCGGGGCGCGCTTTGTGAGCACGGTCGCGGAGCCGCAGTTCGAACGGCTCGGCCACGGGATGCCGGACGCCCTGCACGCCGCCCGGGTCGACGCGTTGCTCGCCGAGGGCCAGTTCGACGTCGTCCATGACCACTCCCTCTGCGGGCCGCTCAGCGCCGGGCACCGGACCGCACCCACCGTGGTAACCGTGCACGGCCCGGCCGACAGCGAGCTGGGCGACCTGTACGCCGCGCTCGGGCAGCAGATCCACCCGGTCGCGATATCCGACTCGCAGCGCCGGCGGCGACCCGAGCTGCGCTGGGCGGCGACGATCCACAACGCGATCGACCCGACCCAGTTCATCGCGTCGCACGCCGCTGACGGGCCGGTGGTGTGGCTGGCCCGTTTCTCCCCTGACAAGGGACCTGACCTGGCGATTCACGCCTGCCGGGCGGCCGGGCTGCCGTTGGTGCTGGCCGGCAAGTGCAACGAACCCGGCGAGTCGAGGTACCTCCGGGAGGTGATCCGTCCACTGCTCGGCGACGATGTGCGGTTGATCGTCAACGGGGACCGGGTCACCACGAACCGCCTGCTCACCGAGGCCCGCTGCCTGATCATGCCGATCCGCTGGCACGAGCCGTTCGGGATGGTGATGATCGAGGCAATGGCATCGGGTACCCCTGTCGTGGCGCTCCGGCGGGGCTCGGTCCCCGAGATCGTCCGGCACGGGTCCACCGGCTGGGTCTGCGACGACCCGTCGGAACTGCCCGAGGCGCTGCTGCGGGCCGGTACCCTCGATCCGGACGAGTGCGTGGCGCACGCCGCCTCCGCGTTCGGCGCGAAACTCATGGCCCGCCGGTACGAGCGGGTCTACCGCCAGGCGATCGCCCAGGCCCGCCGGACCCGCCGCGGATCGCACCGGCAGGCCACGCTGGCGCCCGCGCGGGTGCTCTCGTCGGTGGGCGAGCGCGCCAGCGAGCGGAGCACCGAGCGACCGGGCGACCGGGTGACCGAGCGGCTCAGCGAGCGGGTCAGCGAGCGGGTCAGCGAGCGGGTCGCCGAGCGTCGGGTGGTCGGAGGCTGATCACGTAGCGCTGTGCTTTCGGCGGCGCAGGCCGGTCACATAACGCTGTGCTTCCGCTGGCGCAGGCCGGTCACGTAACGCTGTGCTTCCGCTGGCGCAGGCCGGCCGCGTACAGCCGCGCGACGATCTCCCGGCTGGGCACGAGGACGGCACCCAGCCAGACGGCCACCGGCACCCGATCGGCCGGCAGGTCGTAGTGGTCCCGCTCGAACCCCCGCCGGGGCACGCCGAGCATCTCGGCGAAGGCGTGGAGTTCCGTGTACGAGACGTCGCTGACCAGATGCGACCACAGCCGTCCCCGGGCCGGCCAACGCGGCAGGTCGATGTAGAGCACGTGGCAAGTGTGCGCTCTACCAGTTGGCCGGCTCGGCCAGGTCGCATGTCGACGCGATCCCGCGCCTGGTCGTAGGAAGACTGCTGACCTCGGTTTCCTGTTGTCCCAACCGGCGAGCGGCAGCTTCCGGTCCCCGCGCGCCGCTCGCTTAGACGTTGGTCGATCTGGTCCCATCCAGGTCACGTGGATAGGACCTGATCGACCAACGTCTATCTAGGTGGGCGCGCGGACCCGGCTACGCTGGCGCGTATCCGCGCGGGTCCGGGGCGCCCACGCGCGCGGCGTCCGCCGTCGCGTCGTCCGGCATCCGCTGCGACTCCCGCTCCGCGGCTACCCGGGCCAGGTAGTGGTCGATCTCGCGCTGCCGGGTCTCCCCGTCCCAGCCCAGCACCCGACCCATCACCAGCGCGGCGTCCGCGGCGCTGTCGACGCCGCGGTGGACGGTCTCGATCGAGATCCGGGTACGCCGGGTGAGCACGTCGTTGAGGTGCAGCGCGCCTTCGGCCAGGGCGGCGTACGCGATCTCGGCGGTCAGGTACTCGGGCGCGCCGACCAGCGGACGGGACAGGGTCGGATCCTCAGCGATCAGGGTCAGAATCTCACTGGTCAGCGTCCCGTACCGCTCCAGCAGGTGCTCGACGACGCCGACCGAGACCCCGTGCCGGCGGGCCACGTCGGCGCGGTTGGTCCACATGTGGTGGTACCCGTCGGCCCCGAGCAGCGGCAGCTCCGACGTGTGCGAAGTGGGCACCAGACCACCGTGCCGGTGCAGCCCACCGAGCCGGCGCGCGGCACGATCGATCACGTCGGCGGCCATCACCCGGTACGTCGTGTACTTGCCGCCCGCGACCAGCATCAGGCCGAGCATCGGCTCGACCACGGCGTGTTCGCGGGACAGCGCCGAGGTCTGCTCGTCGCGCGTGTGCGGGCCGGACCGGGCCCTCGCCTCGGCCGACAGGAGCGGCCGCAGCCCGGCGTAGACGCCTTCGATGTCAGCCGCCGTCAACGGCCGGTCGAGCACCCGGTTGACCTGCTCCAACAGGTAGGTGATGTCGGTGGCGGACGCGGCCGGGTGCGCCCGGTCGAGGTTCCAGTCGGTGTCGGTGGTACCGATGATCCAGTGCCCGCCCCACGGGATGACGAACAGCACCGACGACGCGGTACGCAGGATCAGGCCGGCGTCGCCGGTGATCGCCGACCGGGGCACGACCAGGTGTACGCCCTTGCTCGCGCGTACCCGCAGACCGGTGTGCTCCGGCTGGCCGCCGGCCGACAGCAACTCCGACACGTCGTCGCTCCACACGCCGGTGGCGGCGACCACGGTCCGGGCGCGTACCTCGAACTCCTCGCCGCTTTCCAGGTCGCGTACCCGTACCCCGGTCACCTCGCGGGCGGAGCGCAGCAGGCCGACGACCCGGGCGCTGGTCACGACGGCCGCGCCCAGGCTCGCGGCGGTACGCCCGAGCGTGACCACGAACCGCGCGTCGTCGACCTGGCCGTCGTAGTACTCGATCGCCCCGGTGACCGCGTCCTCGCGCAGGCTCGGGAAGAGGCGACGAGCGGCGGCCCGGGTCAGGTGCCGGTGCATCGGCATGCCCCGGCTCGGCTCGCCGCGCAGGAACCGGCCGGCGACCGCCGAGGCACTCGCGAAGGCGTCGTACAACGCGACCCCGGCCCCGTAGTACGCCCGGTGCCAGGCCCGGCCGGGCAGCGCCCTGAGATTGGCTTCGCTGGTCAGCGGCACCAGGAACGGAATCGGCCGGACCAGGTGCGGCGCGAGGCGGGTGGCGAGCAGGCCACGCTCCCGCAGCGCCTCGTGCACGAGACCGAACTCGAACTGCTCCAGGTACCGCAGGCCGCCGTGGATCAGCTTCGAGGACCGGCTGGAGGTGCCGGAGGCGAGGTCGCGCGCCTCGATCAGCGCCACGGACAGGCCACGGGACGCCGCATCGAGGGCCGCCCCGGCGCCAACCACCCCGCCGCCGATCACCAGTACGTCGAACCGCTCGGCTTTGAGCCTGGTCAGGTCGTTGGCACGGCGCTCGGGCGAGAGGTGACCGGCCCCGAAGCGGGACGCCTGAGGATCTCTACGCACGCGGTCCACGGTATCCCGACGGGCCCGGACATTACCGCTAAGTAGTGTCGAAACTCATGCGGGCGAGACTTCTAGCGAGTGGATATCTGCTGGGGCAACACTCCCTCGTCCCAAAGTCGATCAAGGTAGGTGAGTAGGCTGATGAGATCCTGTCCGAGTTCGGAGCGCTCGAGCGCCGGTAGGCGCCCGAACGGGTCGTCAAACTCGAGACCCGCCGGTTTCGGCCCGGTCGCCCCGTGGTACCGGTGACAGTTGGCGCACCAGGTATAGGTCATCAGAATGGGATTTCCCAGCCGCTCTCCGCCCTGAAAGTATGTCCGGACCGCCGTCGCCCCACACACCGGACAGGTGCGCTCAGCACGGACGTCCCTGAACCGCGGGCCCGTCGCAAGCACCGACAGTTGGGCCGGCCCGAAAGTACGCCACCGGATCACGGCTGCCACCTAAGACAGTCCCTTTCCTCGCGGAACTCGACGATCCCTTGCACGGCCGTACCACTGAATCGCACGATCTCCTCAAGATCACCAGTTCCGCGTAGTTGCTCGCAGTCGCTGAACCAAGCCATATCCTCAGTTCCCGCCAGTCCCTGAGAAGAAACCGTTTCGGTGGCCCGAGTGGCCCGATCCAAAACCAGCAGCGCCTCGAAGACCCGCTCGGTTGCGTAGGCCATCAGGTCGACCGAATCGTCCCGCGACCCACTGAGCGCGGCGGATACGGCTTGGCCGAGAACCCAGTCCAGATCATCCAGGCCAAGATTTCCCGCCGTCGGTGACTGTGCACCCGACGAGACCGGGAGTTGCTCGCTCAACCGGCGGTACTCTGACGCGACGGCCTGCTCGCCAGCGGGGTCACGAAGTGTCCGCAGGAGGTCGACGCCCTTGCTGGGGCACCCTGCGACAGCCGCGAACAACGGCTCGGAACGAGCCATGGCTAGCCACAGCCACAGCCGTCGGCGCGCGGAAGGAAGTTCCTGGATGAGTTGTCGCCGCTGCCGCTTGAATTCCGGGTAGAGCGCCCGGGGATGGCCTCCGATCATCCATAGCCGCGCCACGTGTTCATCCAGGAATCTCCAGGCCAACGACGCCGCACCGAACCGAAACGGCGCCGGCATGCTTGCGTCGAAAGTGCAACTCATCGTGAGCTTGCGCGGGGCCGCCCACTCGACAGCAAACGACATCTCCGCCGAAAGTTGATCGAGCTGGCGACCCAACTCCGGCAGATATTCGCTGGCTACGTCGCTGAAGAACTCAAGACTCCAATTGCTGCGAGCTTGTCCGTTGCCGATTGCTTCGGCCCCCGGCCACGAGACGACGTTGATCCGCGCGAGATCGTATCTCGTCCAGTCGGCCGGGGGCATCGTTCCTCCCCATTTACGCTAGAGATGGAGCGTTGTCACAAGCCGCGATGTGCGCATCGAGCGGGCGCTCCAGCGCACATGCGCCTGAACGCCCGCCCGGCATGCTACTTGTCATGGACAGTTACGCATTCTCCTTGCCGGAGTGCGTTTCAATCCAGGCCTCAATAAGACAGGAAGCCAACCAATGGCTGCGGGTAAAAGCGTAGTGCTGAGCCGAAACACCACTCCCGCCTCCTGATCGACGCGTGGGATCTGCTCCACGCGCCAAGAGATAAGCGGTCGTATCGACATGGAGCGGATCGCCGGTCTGTGTATGTGAGTCCGCTTCGACGTCAATGGCGTGGTGCAGCAGCGTTAGCCCTTCCTGCTCCGCATTCGGATCGACACCAGCATCCAGAAGATCGCGGAGCGCCACCAAGTCTTCAAGCTCAACCGCTTGGTGCGCTCGGCTCATGTCGGTCGCCATCGTCTACGCCTATCCAGTGGTCACATTGATTGTTACGTTTGGGAACGCCTCCCGGAACTGGCTTATCACGGAACTACAGGACGGACAGACAGCCAACTCCGAGTGAAGATCGATTGTACCAGATACGGAGTCTGAGGACGGGCCGAGCCGATTGGCGATGTAATTCAGCAGCTTGAACTCTGAATCGGAGAATCGGTTATTGGCGCCCGTTGCTGTCGGTATGAATCGCTGTGGGTTTCCAGCGGTTCCGACGCCTGGGACAGTGCCCGCACGAGCAGCGTCTCCGCTGGCAGATAGCAATACCTCGGGGTCTTGATCGCCTACGGCGACCCTGGCGGCGGCAATATTGCGTTTGGCGCCTACGGTGCCGGAGCTGCGCAGATTCGAAACAGCTTCCTGAGCAGGATTGCAGTTGTGGACGAGGACCCGGACGGACCCAGCGACCACGTAGTAGGTGTGGACCTCGTCGACCGTCAGGTTGAGCATCCGGTGCGAGCCGGTGAAGTTGTGCACCGACAGCACTCGGTGCTGCGAAGCCATCTTGGCGTCACGGAGGTACCCGCCGGCCTTGAGATCACCAGCGTCGACCCACGTGCCCGTGCTCTCGTCCCAGAACGGGTGATGCTGGGTGGTGTGGATGACCTGAGTACCACCGTCCCCGGTGGCGACGGTGACGTCGGCCAGGTCAGTGTCCTGGTTGTCGTGCAGCTGCGTAACGGTCTTCGTCGTGGTGGCACCGGTCGTCGGATCGGTCGCCGCCACCTGATCGCCGACCTTCACCTCCGAAATCAGCTTGGTCGAGCCGTCCGCCATCAGCACCGGCGTGGCCGGGTCGAATGAGTTGCGGACACACGACTCGGCGGCGTCCTCGACCACAGACCGCTCGCCCTGGCTCGCCGCACCGGACTCGGCGCCCTCGGCTGCCGCACGGGCGCCAGCGCCCTCGGCGCCCTCCGCGCCGCGAGCAAATCGGCCGATCAGCTTGCCGCCGATGCTGGTAGCCGCCTTGCCGAGCAGCCTCCCGGCCGCGCCACCGAGCGCACCCGTTGCCGCGCCAATCACGCCGGCCTTCGCGAAGCCGCCTAGGCTCCACTGGCTGGTCGGGGTACCGACGCCATACTCGACCATGTTGCCGACGGCGCCGGCGAGTGCCGCGCAGCCGATGCTGCCGGCACCGGCCGTGATGGCTTCACACGCGGCGCCGACCAGAATGCCGGCCGCGATACCGGCGATCTGGGCCTTGTGCTCGTTGACCCAGTGGCCGACCTTGTGCGCGGTGTCCGAGACGTTGTGCACGACCTTCTTGGTCGTGTCTACGACATCCTTCTTGACCTCGTTGTACGTGTTCTTGATGTCGGAGACGGTGTCCTTGACGAGCTGGACGCCCTTGTCCACCACGTCGGTGGCGACCTGGACGACTGTGTTCACGGTCGAGACAACGGCCTGCTTGACCTCGCTCGCCGCGTGGCTTACCGCGTTGCACAGCCCGGAGAACCAGCCACAGCCCATGCCCGACGGGTCAGTGTTGGACAGCGGATTGTTGTTACCGAACGCGTACGTGGACTGAGCGGGATCGGCGTTCGAATGGGCCAATGGGTCGACCGAGTTGAACTGGCCGCTACCGGTGCTGTAGTCGCGGGCTCGCAGGTGGTACGAGCCGGACAGCGGGTCGTTGTACTGACCCTGGAACCCGAACCGCGGATCCGGGGTTCCGTCGCCACCCGGCGTGCTCTGGGTGAACTCGCCGAACGGGTCGACCAGGCTTTCCTGTTGCAGGATCGTGCCGGCCAGGTCGGTCAGCTCGGCTGTGTTCGCGAACGGATCCTGTTGGTACAGGTCGGTGGCGCCGTTGACCGTAAGGGTGAGTGGGCTGCCGTTCGGGTTGAACGTGTAAGAGCGCGCTGGCGTCGTCCCCGACTGCTCACTCACCATGAGCGGCAGTGCATTGTTGACATCCCACTGGTACGACGTCCGCGTGCTTGCTCCACCCGCGGACGGCGCGGTGTCGGCGAACAACCGGTTGCCCGCCGCGTCCTGCGTGTACGCGGTTCTCTGCTTGCCGTTGTCGACCGTGGCGACCTTGTTGTCCAGGTCGTAGGTGGTCTTGACGTTGCCGGCCCGGGTCTGGTTGCCGTCGGCGTCGTACGCGTATGTGGTGTTGCCACCGGGCCCGCCCGACGTGGAGGTCAGTTCGTTGGCCGCGTCGTAGGTGTAGGTCTGCTTGAACGCACCTGTCCCGGCGCGGCTGCGGGTGAGCCGGTTACCCACCAGGTCGTAGGTGTAAGACAGCTTCTGCTTCGCATTGGTGCACGTCGTCGTGCTGTAGCACATCGCGGTGACCCGGTCGGCCGCGTCATAGGTGAACGCGTCCGAATGGCTCACCCCTGCCTGCGTGGTGTCCAGCCGGGTGACGTTTCCGACCGGGTCCCGGTTGACGCCGTACGCGGAGAGCACCTTCGCGCCCGGCGCCAGGTCAGTGAGGTTGGTCAGCCGGTCGGCATTGTCGTACGCGCGCTGTTGTGCGCTGCCACCGGGCAGAGCCGCATTGGTCAGGTTGCTGTCGGCATCGTAGGTATACGTCGCCGTCCCCGCCGGCACGGTCAGCGTCGCGGGACGGTTGTCCGCGTCATACGTCAGCGTCTGCTCGCTGGCATCCGGCAGCGTCCGGCTGGTCAGGTTACCGGCCGTGTCGTAGTCGTAGGTGAACGACGACGTGCCACGTGACACTGTGGACAGCCGCCCGTCCTGGTCGTATGTGCGGCTCTGCTGACCGATGGCATCGGCCAGGCTCACCGCCTGACTAGCGGCGTCGTATCCGTAGCTGTAAGCGGGGCCGTTGCCGAGGGTGCGGCCGGAGAGCCGGTTGAGGCTGTCGTAACGCGACGTGATCGTGTTGGCAGCTCGGGTCGCTGGGTCTCCCGCTGAGGTGGCCCGCGCGGTCAGTACCTGGACCGGATTGCTGTCGGCGTCGTATCCGATCTGATGGATCCGGCCCAGCTCATCGATGCTGGTCTCCGGCCTACCTGCGGCGTCGTAGGTGTACCGCGCGACGAACCCGTTGGGGTTGGTCCGGGCGATCAGGTGACCCACGTGGTCGTACTGGTTGGTCGTCACCTGGTTCGCGTTGGTGGCGTCCGGCCCCCGGATCGTCACCAGGCGGTTCTCGGCGTCGTACGTGTACATGGTGGCGTGCCCGTTGGCGTCCACCTTCTTCGACACATTGTTGACCGCGTCGTACTTGGCCGACGATGTGTGTCCGAGCGGATCGACGCTGGTGAGCAGGTTGCCGGCGGCGTCGTACGTGAAGGTCGTGGTGAATTTCGTCGGGTCGGAGCCGGAGACGTTGCCGCGCGGCGACACTTGCGAGATGACCCGGCCGACCGCGTCGAAGGTGATCGTGGTCTTCTCCCCGGCCGCCGTAGTGGTGGCGTCGGCTCGACCCGCCGCGTCGTAATGGGTCGTCGTGGTGTGACCCAACGGATCCGTCGCCGACTCGGGCCGGTTGTCCGCGTCGTACCCGGTCCGCCAGACGTTGCCCAGCGCATCGGTCTGCGTGATCGCGTTGCCGGCCGCGTCGTAGTCCGACCTGGTCGTTCGGCCCAGCGCGTCGGTCACCGCGACCAGGTGGTGCAGTTCGTCGTACGCGTACTTCGTGGTGATCGGGTTGCCGCCGGCCGGGTTCGGGTGCGAATCGAGAATCTTGTTGCCGTTGGCGTCGTACGTGTACGTCGTCGTGAAGTCCGCCGCGGTCGCGCCGCCGACGTTGCCGCGCGGCGCGGTCGTGGTCTTCAGCCGCCCCGCGTCGTCGTACGTGTAGCTGGTGGTGTCACCGGCACCGTCGATGTCCTTCTTCGCCCGTCCGGCGGGGGTGTACTCGTGCTTGACCACCCGCAGATCGGCATCGTGCTCGACGGTCAGTTCGTTGGCGTTGTCGTACTCGTAGACCGTCTGGGAGGTGTTCGCGTCGGTGTACGCGTGCAGTCGTCCGGCGTTGTCGTAGTCCCACAACCGGAAGTGCCCGAGCGGGTCGGTGGCCTTCTTGGTCCGGTCCTCGCCGTCGTAGGCGACCGTGGTGGTGAATTTCGCCGGATCCGCGCCCGCCACGTTGCCCCGCGGATCGGTGGTCGACGTCTGCCGGCCGGTCGAGTCATAGGTCCACGTCGTCTTCGCCCCGGTGCCGTCGGTCTGCGAGACCTTGTTGCCAGCGGCGTCATAGGTCAGCGTCGTGACGTGGCCGAGCGGGTCGGTAACCGTCTTGGGCAGGCCGGAGTCCGGGTAGTAGTCGAACTTGGTGACATTGCCCAGCGGGTCCTTCACCGACAGCGGCTGGTCGAACTCGTTGAACACGTACGTCGTGGTGTTACCGCGCGCGTCCGTGAACGACTTGACGTTGTTGGAGTTGTCGTAGTCGGCATGCTCCGTCTTGCCGCTGCCCACAGTGGACTGCGACGTGGTGTTGCCGTTGGCGTCGTGGCCGGACTCGATCTGCTGCCCTTGCCCGTCGGCGAGCACCTGCGTGCTGCCCTGCGCGTCAGCCCGGTGTGCGGTGACGTCACCGCTGCCGTTCTGGCTGTACTGGAGGACGTTGCCCAGGTAACCGTCCTTGACGAACGCGCCGTCCGGGTCGGTGACCTTGGACTCGTGCTTGCCGGCGTCCCATTCGAACTTCGTGACGTGCCCGAGCGCGTCGGTCTGCGACACGATCCGGCCGCTCGTGGCGTCGTAGGCGTTGGTGAGCTGCACGTGTCCCAGCGTGTCGGTGATCTTCGAGATCCGGCCCGCCGAGTCGTAGTCGTACGTGGTGACCGCGCCGTCCGGCTCGCGCACCGTGTGCAGCCGGTCTTTCGCGTACGTGTAGAAGATGGTCCGGCCGTCGGGCAGCTGAAGGCGGGCGAGCCGGCCGCCGCTGACGGTCAGCGTGACCACCCGGCCACCGGCGTCGGTCAGCGTGCTGAGCTGGCCGGAACCGTCGTACCCGAGCGTCACGCCCTTGCCGCGCTTGTCGAGCACGGACAGCAGCCGACCGTTCGTGTCGAACTTGAGCCGCTGCTGCGCCGGGTTGACGATCTGCCAGCCGCCGGCAACGGTGGTCAGCTGCGAGAACGACCCGGCCGGTGGCGCGTAGGTACCGTCGGCCTGCTTCGTGTAGGTGGTCTCGGTGCCGTCCTCGGCCCGGAACACCACCGCGTCACTGCCGTCGGACTTCGGCGTGATCCGGGCGTCGTACCCGAAACTCCAGCCGACGCCCATCAGCGAGGCGGTCTTGTCCAGCGACGAGTACGACCGGTCGGCCTGGATGTTGATGGCGTACGAGCTGGACAGCGCGGCATCGACGTTCTGCTGGGTGAACGCGCCGGTCGCGGTGTTGACGCCGACGCCCCGGATCGCGGGCTGAGCGTCCCGCTGTCCGCCGCTGCCCGCGCCGAGCGTGTTGCTCACCTGGCCGTCCGGGATCTGCGGCGGCGCCGGCAGCACCCGCGGCGTGGCCGGCGCGGAGAAGTCGGAGACCTGGCCGCTCCCGTCCGCCGCGCCGAGCGTCACGGTCACTACGTACTTCGTGCCGGCGACCAGGCCCCAACCGTCCGCATTGGACAGTGTCCAGCAGTACTTGGCGAACTGGCGGCATGCCATCGCCTCGGCCTGCTCGAAGGTGAACGTCGCCTCGTGCACCGGGTTGACCCGGTCGGCGTCCGTGTACAGCGTCACCGTGCCCTGCACCCACGGCGTGTCCGGCCCGTCGAAGTACGCGATCAGCGACGTGTCCGCGACCTTGAGGCCGGGCAGCAGTGTCACGTTGCTGGCCTTCGGCCCGGTGCCACCGCCGGGTGGCCCGTCGTCCGGGCGCACCGCGTGTGATCGGGCCGCGTTTCCGGCCGCGTGGCCGCTGGGCGGCGACGCCACCTTGAGCCGTGGCGGCTCGACCGGCGGAAGCTGACCCTTGGGCAGCCCGTGGCGCGGTTGCGCGCTCAGTGGAAGCTTCACCGGCACCGCGCCGCGCCCGGCCGGCGCGACGGGCACCTTCGGCTTGCCGGCGGCCCGACCGGCGGCGTATGCCGGTGCGCCGTTCGGGCTCAGCCCGATGACCAGCACCACCGACAACAGGATGATCCCCAGGCCACGCAGCCTGGCTTTGATGAATCGATGGGCCGAGATGGGCGCAGTACGCCCACGATTGAAGCCGTCGTCCATTCCTCGTCCTCCCCAATGACGTGGATCGGACGACCCGACAAGCCGCTCACCGCCGTGACGGTCTGAACTCGTGCGTGCCGGGCCCCCCGTGGCCTTCGCAAGCAGCACGCTAGCAGGACGATCTTCCGGAGAACGACCGTTATCTAAACATTGCGACGCGATCGCCGGGCGCGACGCCCCGTAACCCGCGCTCGCGCGCGCCGGCCGCCGCGAACCGGTTTGAACTGCCACAACGACGGGCAGCGGAGATCACCGGGAGCCGGCCCACCGCCGACGTGACGATCCACGAACTTGAGTAAAGCCGATGACCATATTGAGTAAACAATCTTGCCAGTACCCGGAAACCGTTCGGACCCCCGGTTGGCGCCAGGCGAACAGACCATGAACGAACCGCCGGCACGTACCGTCTCTGGCATGTCCCTGCCCCGAGAGCCCGAGCGACCCGGACCGCTGGAGCCGCCGCCCCCACCACGACCGGCACCACCAGCGAACGGCTGGCGTGGGCCCGTGACGATCCTGCTGGCAGTTCTCGTCGGCCTGTGGTTGGTCGCGGTCTTCGTGGGTGGCCAGGCGCTCGGCTGGGGCGGCGAGCAGATCTACGAGATCCTCTACGGGCGGGCACTGCCGGGCTGGGGATGGCTCGCCGGGTCGATCCTGTCCGGGCTGCTCGCCGGCGTGCCGGCCCTGCTGCTGGCGGTGGTTCCGCGCCGGCCGGCGGCCCGCTCGGCCGGTCTGCTGTGGACGCTCGCCGCCATTTTGTCGGTGGTCCTCGGCATACTCCGCGGCGTGGTCCCGGTCTCGCGGCATGAGCTCTATCTGCTGCTCCTCGCGCTCGTCGCGGCGGCAGCGGCGTTCGCGCTGCGCCGCCTGCGCCACCGCGCCGGAGGCAGGGGGCGTGGCGTGGCAGAGCTGCGCCCGCTGCGCTACGGCACCGGTGGCGACGGCACGGCCGGTCTGCTCGGGCTCGCTGCCGGCGTCGCCGCGCTGCTGCCGTGGCTGTGGCTCGGCGCGCTCGGCGGGGTCGTCGAGACCGTGCTCGCCGCCCTCGCCGCCCTCGCGGTCGGCTTCCTGGCGGCTGGGCTGATCGCCACCGTGCACCCGCTGACCGGGGGCTCGGCGTGGCGCCGGGTGGGCGTGGGCGGTCTCGTCACCGGTGTCGCGTTCACCGCGATCGCGGCCGCCACCGGTTTCTCCGGCATCGCGCTGGCCGAGCTGCTCACGTTGCCACCGGTCGGCTTCGCGGCGGCGAGCCTCCGCGGCGGCGCCGACGACCCCCGACCGGTCCGCTGGCTGGTCGCCGCGGCCGCGTTCGGGCCGCTGGCATTCGCCGACCCGGAAGAGACGACGATCGTTCTGGGCCTGAATGAAACCATCCGGTGGGTCCTGACCGCCGCGACCGGGTCGCTGCTCGTCGGGCTGCTCATCGGTCTCGGGTACGCGTTGAGCCTCGGCCGGGGTCTGCGGCCGCACCGGTGGCTCGCCGCGACCATGGCCGGCGTGATCGCGATCGCCGGCGTGGTCGTCTATTTCGCGGCCGGCCAACCGGGCGCCTACGGTGACCGGCTGTTCGTGGTGTTGAAGCAGCAGGCCGACCTTTCCGGGATAGCCGGCCTGCCGACCCGGGAGCAGCGGCTGCGCACCACCTACCAGCGACTGGTCGACACCGCCCAGCGCACCCAGGCACCACTGCGCCGCGAGCTGCGCCGGCTACACCTGGGCTACACGCCGTACTACCTGGTCAACGGGCTGGAGGTGGACGGCGACGAGGCGGTGCGGGGCTGGCTGGCCACCCGACCCGAGGTCGACCGCGTTCTCAACAGCCCACGGCTGCGGCCGATCCCCGAGCCGGCCCCCGCGCTGCGCGGCGACAAATCAGCGCCGGCCGCTCCACAGTGGAACTTGTCGTTGATCGACGCCGACCGGGTGTGGCGGGAGCTGGGGGTGACCGGCAAGGGCATCGTCGTCGGCACCTCCGACTCCGGCGTCGACGGTCGCCATCCGGCCCTGCGCAACGGTTTCCGGGGCGGCGACGATTCGTGGTACGACCCGTGGTCGCACAGCCGGACGCCGGTCGACCACGGCGGCCACGGCACGCACACCCTCGCGACCGCGGTCGGCGCCGACAACGTGGGAGTGGCGCCGGGCGCGCAGTGGGTCGGCTGCGTCAACCTCGAACGCAACCTCGGCAACCCGGCCCGTTACCTGGACTGTCTCCAGTTCATGCTCGCGCCGTTCCCGTACGGTGGGGATCCGTTCCGGGACGGCCGGCCGGAGCGCGCACCCGACATCCTGACCAATTCGTGGGGTTGCACCGCGTTGGAGGGCTGCGATCTGAGCTCGTTGCGGCCCGCCATCGACGCGCTGACCGCGGCCGGCATCTTCGTCGTGGTCGGCGCCGGCAACTCCGGCCCGCTGTGCCGATCGGTCACCGATCCTCCGGCGCCCTACCCGCGGTCCCTCACCGTCGGCGCCGTCGACCGCGATGACAAGGTGGCCGACTTCTCCAGCCGTGGCCCGGCGCCCGACGGCGTCGCCAAGCCCGATGTCGTGGCGCCCGGCGTCGACGTGCTCTCCGCGCTGCCGGGCGGTGGCTTCGGCACGGAAAGCGGCACGTCGATGGCGACCCCGCACGTCGCGGGCGTGGTGGCGCTGCTCTGGTCGGCCAACCCGAAGCTGATCGGAGACATCGAGCGGACCCGCGAGATCCTGCGTACCTCGGCTGGCCCGGCGGCCACCCCGCCCGACGCCGGATGTGGCGCCACCACCAATCTCACCGGCGCCGGCCTGGTCAACGCATACCGCGCGGTCCAAATCGCCGAGGGCCGCACCGGATAGCGGTCAGGCCGCCGTCCCCTCGGCGCGGTCGAGTTTCTCGATCGTCGCCACCGACGGCCCGCGCTCCTGGCGTACCCTCGCGGCGACCGACTCGGTCTCGCGCAGCACGCGAAGGGCGTTGCGCCAGGTCAGCTTGCCGAGGTCGGGGCCGGACCAGCCACGGGAGCGCAGTTCGTCGAGCAGCGCCGGGTAGGTGGATACGTCGGTGAGCCCCTGCGGCGTGTTGGCGATGCCGTCGAAGTCACCACCGAGGCCGACATGGTCGACGCCGGCGACGGCTCGTACGTGCTCGACATGGTCAGCGACGTCCGCGACCCCGCAGGGCGGTGCCGGGTTGGCCCGGATCCAGGCGGCGCGGGTGTCGTACCACTGTAGCCCGTGGTCCGGATAGCGCTCGGCCAGCCGGTCCTCCTCGGCGAACAGCTCCTTCGTCCACGCGCGACACTCCTCGGTGAGGAACCCGGGCACGAAGGTGACCATGACCATGCCGCCCGAATCGCGTACCCGGGTGAGCACGTCGTCGGGCACGTTGCGCGGGTGGTCGCACAGGGCCCGGGCCGAGGAGTGCGAGAAGAAGGCCGGCGCCCGCGACGTGTCCAGCGCCGCGTGCATCGTGCTCGGCGCGACGTGCGACAGGTCAACCTGCATCCCCAGCCGGTTCATCTCCCGGACCACCTCGTGGCCGAACGGGGAGAGCCCGCCGACCCTCGGCTCGTCGGTGGCGCTGTCGGCCCACGGCGTGTTGCGCACATGGGTAAGCGTCAGGTACCGCACGCCCAGCTCGTACAGCATCCGCAGCACACCCAGCGAACAGTTGATCGAGTGACCACCCTCGGCACCCATCAGCGACGCGATCCGGCCATCAGCGTGGGCCCGTTCGACCTCGTCCGCGCTGGTGGCGAGCGCCAGGTCGGCCGGGTAGCGGGCCACCAGCCGCCGCACCGCCTCGATCTGCTCCAGGGTCGCCGTCACGGCCGGCTCACCGTCGGGTGGGCAGGGTACGTAGACCGACCAGTACTGCGCGCCGACCCCACCGGCGCGCAGTCTCGGCAGGTCGGTGTGCAGACCGGTGCCGGACTGGTCGGCGGCGATGTCAAGGGCGTCGAAGTCGTACCGGACCCGGCGACGCAGCTCCCAGGCCAGGTCGTTGTGCCCGTCGAAGATCGGCTCGCTCATCCTCACGTACGTTACCCGGTATCACCGGCGTGACGACCGGGTACTAGGACCGTATGACGGAACCGCGTGATCCCAGTCCAGACCGGGCGACCGGCGAGTCCGGTGTCGCCGGCAGCGGCTCGACATGATCGGCACAACTTCCCGGAAATAGTGGCCTCGGCGGCAGGCGGAGGCCACTATTTCCGGGGAGTTGTGCCGGTCACGCGAAAGGGGCGAGCCGCGAACGGCCCGCCCCCTCCGAGGTGAAGTCAGACTTCTCAGAAGTCCATGTCGCCGCCGCCGGGCGCGCCCGCGGCAGCCTTCTCCTTCTCCGGCTTGTCCGCGACCACAGCCTCGGTGGTCAGGAACAGGGCCGCGATCGACGACGCGTTCTGCAGCGCCGAGCGCACCACCTTGGTGGGGTCGGGGATGCCGGCGGCCAGCATGTCGACGTACTCGCCGGTGGCCGCGTTGAGGCCGTACCCGATCTCCAGGTTGCGCACCTTCTCCACCACGACGCCGCCCTCAAGGCCGGCGTTCACGGCGATCTGCCGCAGCGGAGCGTCGAGCGCGACCTTGACGATCTGCGCACCGGTCGCCTCGTCGGCGGCCAGGTCCAGCTTGTCGAACGCGGTCTTGCCGGCCTGCACCAGCGCCACGCCACCACCGGGGACGATGCCCTCCTCGACGGCCGCCTTCGCGTTACGCACGGCGTCCTCGATGCGGTGCTTGCGCTCCTTCAGCTCGACCTCGGTGGCCGCACCGACCTTGATCACCGCAACACCGCCGGCCAGCTTGGCCAGGCGCTCCTGCAGCTTCTCCCGGTCGTAGTCGGAGTCGCTCTTCTCGATCTCGGCACGGATCTGGTTGACCCGGCCCTGGATCTGGTCGGCGTCGCCGGCACCGTCGACGATCGTGGTCTCGTCCTTGGTGACGACGGCCTTCCGGGCCCGGCCCAGCATGTCCAGCCCGACGCTGTCGAGCTTGAGGCCGATCTCCTCGCTGATGACCGCGCCACCGGTGAGGATGGCGATGTCCTGCAGCATGGCCTTGCGGCGGTCACCGAAGCCGGGCGCCTTGACAGCGACCGACTTGAAGGTGCCACGGACCTTGTTCACGATCAGGGTGGCGAGCGCCTCGCCCTCCACGTCCTCGGCGATGATCAGCAGCGGCTTGCCCGACTGCATGACCTTCTCCAGGATCGGAAGCAGGTCCTTCACAGCGGAGATCTTGCTGTTGACGATCAGGATGTACGGGTCGTCGAGGACGGCTTCCATCCGCTCCGCGTCGGTCCAGAAGTACGGAGAGATGTAGCCCTTGTCGAAGCGCATGCCCTCGGTGAGCTCCAGCTCCAGCCCGAAGGTGTTGCTCTCCTCGACGGTGATGACGCCTTCCTTGCCGACCTTGTCCATCGCCTCGGCGATGATCTCACCGACGCTCTGGTCGCCGGCGGAGATCGACGCCGTCGAGGCGATCTGCTCCTTGGTCTCGACGTCCTTGGCGAGCTTGGCCAGCTCTTCCGCCACGGCGGAAACGGCAGCCTCGATGCCCCGCTTCAGGGCCATCGGGTTCGCGCCGGCCGCGACGTTGCGCAGGCCCTCGCGGACAAGCGCCTGAGCCAGGACGGTCGCCGTCGTCGTGCCGTCACCGGCAACGTCGTCGGTCTTCTTGGCGACCTCCTTGACCAGCTCGGCGCCGATCTTCTCGTAGGGGTCCTCGAGCTCGATCTCCTTGGCGATGCTGACACCGTCGTTGGTGATCGTGGGCGCGCCCCACTTCTTCTCGAGGACGACGTTGCGGCCCTTGGGGCCCAGCGTCACCTTCACGGCGTCGGCAAGGGTGTTCATGCCCCGCTCGAGGCCGCGGCGCGCCTCTTCGTCGAACGCGATAATCTTGGCCATTCGGCGTTGTCCTCCTGGACACACTCACGGCTAGCACTGATGTGCGCACCAGCGCCCAACCGCTGCTTACGCACCTTTTGGCGGCCGCCTCAGCGCATGCTGAGACAACCTCATCGGCCGGACCGGACAGCCCGCGACGACCGGCCCCCTGCCGCCCCCGGCCCGCCCGGCACACACGCGCCGACCGGCCCGGCAACGGCCGGTGGCCCTACCGCCCCGACCTCTGGCACTCGACATATCCGAGTGCCAGTGACTTGTTTAGCACTCCCCACCGGCGAGTGCAAGCAAACGCCTTCGCGACCCGGGTGCTCCCACCGGCCACAACCCATGATCGGCACAACTTCCCGGAAGTTGTTGCCTCAGGGCGTACCTATGGCCACTGTTTCCGGGAAGTTGTGCCGATCATGCGGTGCCCGCGAGAACGAGCCGCAGTAGACGCAAAAGGGCACCGTCCCCCGGTGCGAGGAACGGTGCCCTTAGAAGAGATGCGAGCCGGAGTTGTCAGGAGGCCAGTCGAACGTTTTCCGCCTGCGGACCCTTGTTGCCCTGCGCGATCTCGAACTCGACGCGTTGCCCGTCCTCCAGCGACTTGTAGCCGTCCATCTGGATGGCCGAGAAGTGGACGAATACGTCCTGCCCCCCGTCGACGGCAATGAAGCCGTAGCCCTTCTCGCTGTTGAACCATTTGACGGTGCCCTGTGCCACGGTGCACTTCCTCACTTCGGTGGTGCGGTCTTGCAAACCCCCGGCGTCGCGGTCGCGGCGCCGGAGCCGCCGGTGCCTTAAGTGCCCGGGGTGGACACCGACGACGAACGACGACCGAACACGCACGCTACACGAGGTCGGCCAACCCCGTACAGCCCCAAATCGGACAGCTCGACGAAGCTCGCGTAACAAGATCCGGGCGCCCGATTCCGTTACGGAGCAGGGTTACGAGGCGACGGTTGCCCGGCCCTTACATTGACGTCCATCTTTAACGGAATCCGTAGTAAGACTCACGTATGGCGCCGCGACTGGACCACCCGGAACCGGCTGGCCACGTATGCGCCGTCGGTCAACGCGGCGTTCGCGGCCGCGTTCGCACCGGTGCCGTGGAAGTCGGAGAAGGCCGCCGACTGGTTCACGAATACGCCACCGGTGAGATTCGCGGACAAGTGCACGCCGACATCGAGGGCCACCCGCTCGGCCGCCTCCAACACCTTGTCGTCGGCCGAGTACACGGACGCGGTCAGGGCGCCCCGGCGGCCGACGGTGCGCCGGAAGATCTCCAGGCTCTCTTCCGTGGAATCCGTGGCGATGACGAACGAGATCGGCCCGAACCACTCACTGCCGTAGGTCGACTCGCTGTCCGCGTCCAGCTTCACGATCAAGGGGGTACGCACGACCGCGTCACCGAACGTCGGATGCACGACGGTCCGCGCGGCGAGGACCGCCTCGCCGACATCAGCAGCCCGCGCCAGCCGGTCGAGTACCCCGTCGTTCACGATCGCTCCGGTGAGTTCCACGCCCCGGGCCGGGTCGCCGGTCAGCTTCTCGACCGCCGCCGAGATTCCGGCGGCCACCTCGTCGAAACTCCGGTGCCCGCCCTCGGTCTCGATGCCGTCGCGCGGCACCAGGATGTTCTGCGGCGTGGTGCACATCTGCCCGCTGTACAGGACGAGCGAGAAGGCGATGTTGCGGCACATGCCGGCGAAATCGTCGGTGCTGTCCACGACGACCGTGTTCACACCTGCCTTCTCCGTGTAGACCACCGCCTGCCGGGCATTGGCCTCCAGCCAGTCGCCGTACTCGGTCGAGCCGGTGAAGTCGACGATGCGCACCTCCGGCCGCCGGGCCAGTACGCTTGCCAGCCCCTCGCCGGGTGCCTCGGCGGCGAGCGTGATCAGGTTGGGGTCGAAGCCGGCCTCGGCGAGAACCTCGCGGGCATAGCGGACGGTGATCGCGAGCGGGAGGACGGCACGCGGATGTGGCTTGACCACGACCGCGTTACCGGTCACCAGCGAGGCGAACAGCCCCGGGTACGAGTTCCAGGTCGGGAACGTGTTGCAGCCGATCACCAGCCCGACCCCGCGCGGCACGACGTGCCAGGTCTTGGTCATCCGCAGCGGCTCGCCCTTGCCGGCCGGCTTCTCCCAGGTCGCTTCGGCCGGGGTACGGGTCATCTCGGCGTACGCGTACGCGACCGCCTCCAGCGCGCGGTCGAGCGCATGCGCCCCGCCCGCCTGGAACGCCATCACGAACGCCTGGCCGGTGGTGAACTGGACGGCGTTGGCCAACTCGAAGACGTGCTCGCCGAGCCGGCTCAGGATCTCCAGGCAGACCCCGGCCCGGGTCTGCGGCCCGGCGTCGCGCCAGGCGGGCATGGCCGCGACGGCCGCGGCGAGCAGCGCGTCGACGTCGGGGTGCGGGTACCGCACGTCGAGCGGCACCCCGAACGGGCTCGACTCGGTGGCCACGAACCCGGTTGTGCCGGGCTGGTCGAGGGGAAAGTCGGCGCCGGTGTACGCCTCGAACGCGGCCTTACCCCGCGGCGCGGCGTCCTCGCCGTAGATCCGCGGGCTCGGTGAGTCGTTGAAGGCGGACCAGTAGCCACGCTCCCGGATCGCGGTCAGCGCCCGGTCGAGGGTGGCGGCATGTTTCTCGTACATGAAAGCCATCCTATTAGCGATCTTGGACACCTACGCCGACCCGAAGGCGTACGTGTCCAAGATCTTCCGCAAGGCTGCTGGAGGGTCAGCCCGCGGGCACCGGTGCCGCCGGCTGTTCCTCCTCGTCATGGCCGGTCGGCAGTTCGCGCATGGTCCGCAGGGGAGAAAGGAAGACCGGCAGGAACGCGAGGGATCCGCCGATCGCGCCCACCCACAGCGCGGGCCGGACCCCGATCGTGTCGCCGAGCACGCCGCCGACCAGGCCGCCGAGCGGCAACGTGCCCCAGACCAGGAACCGCATGGTCGCGTTCATCCGGCCGAGCAGGCGCTCCGGCGTGAGCCCCTGGCGGAAGCTGACCTGGACGATGTTGTACACGACGGCGCCGAACGAGAACACGAGGAAGCCGAACGTGGCCGCGCCGAGCAACCAGCCACGCTGGGCGAGCGGCATGAACACCCAGAACGGTGACGTGATCGCGATCGATATCCAGATCGCCGGACCCTGGCCGAGCCATTTCGCGATCCGGGTCGCGTTCAGCGCGCCGACCAGCCCGCCGATCGCGCCGAACGAGAAGACCAGGCCGATCGTGCCCGCCGCGAGATGAAGGTCGCGGGCGAGCAGCACGATCATCATCGCGCCGCCGATCGCCGAGAAGAAGTTGGACGACCCGGTACACGCCGCGATCGACCGCAGCAGCCGGTTGCCGAGCACGAACCGCAACCCCTCGCGGATCTCCCGGCCGAGGTGGGCGTCCGGCGCCCGCTCGGGCACCGGCTCGCGCTTGCGGATGAGGCCGACGAACAGCGCCGAGCCGGCGAAGCTCACCGCGTCGAACAGCACCGCGACCGGCGCGGTCAGCCACTGGATCACCAGACCCGCCACGGCCGGCCCGGCGATCTGGTTGACCCCGCGCACCGCCTCCAGCTTCGCGTTGCCCTCGACCAGGTTGGCCCGGCCGACCAGGTGCGGCAGATAGCTCTGGTACGCGACGTCGAAGAAGACGGTGAGCACGCCGACGGCCAGGGCGACAAGGTAGAGCTGCGGCATCGAGAGCACGTCGAGCCACCACGCGACCGGCACGGTGGCGAGCACGAGGGCCCGGCCGACGTCACCGGCGATCAGCACGTTGCGCCGGCGCATCCGGTCCACCCACGCCCCGGCGGGCAGCCCGACGAGAAGGAACGCGGCCGTCTCGCACGCGGCGAGCAGGCCCACCTCGAACGGGGTCGCGTGCAGGGTGAGCACGGCGACCAGGGGCAGCGCCAACAGGCTGACCTGGGTGCCGATCTGGCTGATCGTGTCGGCCACGAACAACTGCCGGAAGTCGTGCTCGCGCAGCAGCCCCAGCCGCACCGACCGAACCCCCATGGCGGTCCCTCCTTGCTCCATGCGCAGCATCCTCGACTGATTGGGAAAAGTCAACCAGTCGCGCGTACGCTCTGACCATGACGGACCGGCGACCGGCGACCGAAGCGGAGGCACGCGCTTTGGCCTCCGCCGTGCGGCTGCGGATCCTGCGGCTGTGCCTCGACACTCCGCGCACGAACAAGGAGATCGCCGAGCGGCTGGAGGCCAATCCGGCGAGCGTCCTCCATCACGTCCGCACCCTGGTCGAGACCGGCTTTCTCACCGCGCTCCCGGTGCGGCGGGGCACCCGCGGCTCGCGCGAGCGGCCCTACCTCGCCACCCGGAAGTCATGGACCCTCAGCATGGACGACTCGGGCGTCGCGGGCGGCGGGAACGCCATGATCGAGGCGTTCCTCGACGAGGTGCGCCTGGTTGATGTCGACCAGGCCGGGCTCACCCGGCTGGGGCTGCGGTTGACCGAGGCGCAGTTCGTCGAGCTGCGCACGCGCATGGGCGAGATTCTCGAGGAATACGCGGCCCGGCCGCCTGATCCGGACGGCCGGGCCTACTCCGTGTTCCTGGCGTTGTACGAGGACGTCAGTCGCGGCGACGTCAGATCGTCTGCTGCCAGTTGACCAGCGCGTCCATCGACCGGAACCCGACGGCCTCGTTGATCGAGATCATGTGGTCGTTGACAGCGGCGTTCCAGGTGTCGATCTCGCGGAGCGCGGGCTCGCCGGCCATCGCGTACTGAAGGTTGGCGATCTTCACAATCGTGCCGAGCCGGTGCCCGCGGTGCGGCGGGTCGACCAGCGTGATGAGCTGCCACGCGTGCTCCGGCACGGTCTTCTCCAGCATCAGCGCGGTCACCGCGACCACCCGGCCGGACGCGTCGTGGCGGGCCGCCGAACTGTACAGCCGGCTGCCGCGCACCAGCCGCGCCTCCTCCATCCTGCGCATACGCTCGGCGTCGATGTTCTCCGGCGCCCACTCCAGGTCACCCATCGGCGCGTCGGAGTGCAACCGCCCGTCCAGGTACGCGACGTCCGCCACGTACTCGTCCGGCGCACCGTCCCGCCACTGCACCAGCGAGTACCCGTCGGCACGGGTCCACGCGTCGGCGAGCAGCCGGGCGTACCCGGACGTGTCCGCCGTGGCGAGGTCGAGGCGGCGGCGCACCTCGCCCAGGACGTTGGCCATGCCCATCGCCTGGGCGAACGCCGAGCCGGCCACGTTGCGCTCGTGGCCATCGGGAAGCGCCTCGATCGTGTCGGCCATCAGGCGACGGCGGCCGCCGGCTCGCGCGTACTCGACGATCTGGCCGTAGAGCGCACGGCCGGCGCCCCGGCGCCGGTGGTCGGGGTGCACGAGGATCTCGGCCCAGGCGTTGTCGAGGTTGTCCAACTGGGGCAGCGACACGTCGCCGACGCCGACCGGCCGGTCGCCGTGGTACACGAGCCAGCTCGCCGCGTCGTAGCCCGGCCAAGGAATCCGCATGCTGGCGTCGTGGCGGTACCGGCAGCTTCGCGGGAAGTCAGGTAGATCGTGCGCGCGGGCCGCCCCGCGGATCGCGAAGGACGCGTCAAGCGCGCTCTGGTCGGCGGGATCGAGCCGCACGACGCGATGGGCGATGACGTCAACACTCATGCCAGGCAGAGTGCGCCCCAACCCCCAAGAACACGACCGAGTTTCACAGCCCGGCCCGCGCACAAATTGGTCGAGAGGACGCTCGCACAACGCCTCCGGCGTTGCGGTCGCGGGCCTACCGACGGAATCGGTGGCCTCGCGGCGACGCGTCCTCCCGCACGGAGCATCGTGCAAGCTCAGGACCGGCACAGTCAAGACCCCGAGGGGGCGAATTCTGAACTGTAAGCAAGCTTTCGAATACTCCAAGTAATCGATCAGTCCACTGAAGAACCGATGTCCATCAGCCGAACGGGCGATCGACCGTGTCCGAACAGCGGACAAAATTGGTACGCATCAATCAATGAATCGTCACCATGGGTCATTGAAAGCCGGAAAAATCATCCCAGCAATCCGGCCTCACGGGCGGCCCGCAGCGACGGTCGCACCCGATACGTAGGGCCAACCAAACCGGCCACCGCATCGAGGGTTTTCAGGCCCTCGCCGGTGTTGAACACGACCGTCTCGGCCTCCGGATCCAGCCGCCCCTCGTCGACGAGCTTGCGCAGCACGGCCACGGTCACCCCACCTGCCGTCTCGGCGAAGATCCCGGTGGTCCACGCCAGCAGCCGGATCGCGTCGCGGATCTCGTCGTCGTCGGCGTACGCCATCCAGCCACCCGAGCGGCGCACCGCCTGCAACGCGTACAGCCCTGCGGCCGGGTCGCCGATGTTGAGCGACTTGGCGATGCCGGTCGGCTTGACCGGGGTGATCACGTCGGTACCCGAATGCAGCGCCACCGCGATCGGGTTGCAGCCGGCCGACTGGGCGCCGAACACCCGCCACCCGCCAGCCGGCGCCGAAACCAGGCCGAGTTCGACCAGCTCGGTGAACGCCTTGTCAATCTTGGTGAGCAGCTCGCCGCTGGCCATCGGGATGACCACCTGGGCCGGCAGTCGCCAGCCCAGCTGCTCGGCGACCTCGTACCCGAGGGTCCGCGAACCCTCCGCGTAGAACGGCCGGACGTTGACGTTGACGAACGCCGTCGACTCGAACTCGTCGGTCTCGGTCAACTCCGAGCACAGCCGGTTGACGTCGTCGTACGAGCCGTCGATCGCCACCACGTCGCCCCCGTACACGGCGGTCGTGACCACTTTGCCCGGCTCCAGGTCGGACGGGATGAAGACCATCGACGGCACCCCGGCCCGGGCGGCGTGCGCCGCGACCGAGTTGGCCAGGTTGCCGGTGGACGCGCAGGCGTACCGCTCGAAGCCGAGCGCCCGGGCGGCGGTCAGCGCGACCGACACCACCCGGTCCTTGAACGAGTGGGTCGGATTGGCCGAGTCGTCCTTCACCCACAGCGGAGCCCGGATGCCGATCTCGCGGGCCAGCGCGGTCGCGGGTACCAACGGGGTGAACCCAGGATTGAGGGTGACCCGCCCCGCCGGGTCCTGGCCCACGGGCAGCAGCGACGCGTAGCGCCAGATGTTGGGCGGCCCGCCGGCGATCTCCTCGCGGGTCACCCGGGCGAGCGCGGCCTGGTCGTAGGCGACCTCCAGCGGGCCGAAACACTCGTAGCAGGCGTGCTGCGCGGCGAGCGGGTACTCCGTGCCACAGCCGCGACAGACCAGCGCGCGGGCGGGCGAGTTGACGAACGGGGACGCGTCGACGATCGACGTCATTAGAGGCCTTCCTCTCATCTTTCCCGGACGCCGTGCGGCCGGGGCGGAATTGGCACCTGCCTCGCGTTGCCTCGTCATCGAGTCGGCGCGGTGGTTGCCGGGGCTTCATCGGGCCGTTCCCTCTGCCCCTCTGGATGAGGTATTCGGTTGTGCAGCCGAGTTTACGGACCCGTTTCGGACCGCGCCACGGAAGATCTCACCTGGTGAGCCAGCTCACCGGCCTCGGGCATACCCATCTCGGTGAACAGGGCGAGGGCCTCCTGCCACGCGGCCTCCGCGGCGCGCTCACGGCCAGCGGCGGCAAGAGCATTTCCGAGTACCCGCAGAGCCCGCGCCTCGCCCGGCCGGTGCCCGGTCTCCCGGTGGATGGCGAGCGCGTCCCGGGCGTGGTCCACCGCGTCGCCGGGCCGGTCGAGGGCGACGTTGACCTCGGCCAGGCGGGTCCTGGCCTGCCCTTCGAATACCCGGTACTCCTTCTCGCGAGCGAGTGCGAGAGCCCGCTCGGCCTGGCCCAACGCCAGCGCGACGGCCCCGGTGCGCAGGCTGACCGCGGAGAGCCCGAGCGAGAGCAGCATCAACGGCTGCCGTGATTCGATGCCGTCCAACAGCTTCTCGGCCGCACGGTACCGGTCGAGTGCCGCGTCGAGTGCCCCGAACCGCTCAGACACGCTGGCCGCGACGAGGATGGCGTCGACCTCCAACCGCTTGTCACCGAACACCCGCACCGCCGACATCGCGGCGTTCACGGCATCCGACGCGGCCGCCTCCTGACCGGTGTCCCGGTACACCTCGGCGAGAAGGGTACTGGTGATCCCCTCGTCGGCCTTGTCGCTGATCTTCCGCATGACGGTACGAGCGGCGTTCAGGTACTCCTCCGCCTCGCCGAACCGGCCCAGCAGATGGCTGCCTTCGCCGAGAATGCCGAGGTTGACCGCTTCAAGCGCCGTAGCGCCGAACCGGCGGCTGATGTCCAACGCCCGGCGGCCGTACTCCAGGGCTTCCTCGACGCGGCCCAGCGAGATGAGCGCGGCGGCCAGGTCGGTCAGGTCAGACACCTGGTTGACGCCGTCGTCGTCACCTTTGAGCGCCATCGCCCGCTCCAGATGGTGCGCGGCCGATCGCAACTGTCCGGCCCGCCGGTACACGGTGCCCAGGCTGCTGTGCACGAAGGCCTGCCCGACCACCCAGCCGGCCTGCCCGGCAACGGCCAGCGCCCGCGTGTGGTACTCGATACCGCGCCCGAGGTCGTCGCGACGGACCGCCGAGTTGGCCAGACCGAGCAGTGCGGACGTCACCGCCGCCAGGTTGCCCTCGGTCTCGGCCGCGGCGGTCGCTGCCTGGACGACCGTGGTCACCTCGTCCTGGTACGGGCGCAGCCAGAAGTACCCACGCAGCCGGTCGGCCAGCAGCCACGCGTACCGGCGCGGCCCGTGGGCGGCGGCATACCCGACGGCCGCCGACAGGTTGGGCAGTTCGGTGTCGATCCAGCCGAGGGCTTCACCGACATCGGCGAAGGTCGTGGCCGGCCGTGGATCGAACGGCAGGCGGAGGCTGTGCGGCAGGACGGTGAACGCGGCCGCGTCGAGGGTGGCCAGGTAGTGGCCAAAGAGCCGGTCCAGCGCGGTAGCCCGTTCCGAAGCGGCGTCCTCCCGGTTCGCGTGCTCGGCCGCGAAGAGCCGGAGCAGGTCGTGGAACGCGTACCGGCTGCCCTGCCGGTCGACCAGGTGTGCGGCGGTCAACTGCCGCAACAGGTCCTCCGTCTCGGCCACCGGTGCGTCGGCGAGGGCGGCGACCGCCTCCGCCGCGACATCCGGCCCGGGCACAAGGCCGAGCAGGCGGAAGACGCGCTGCGCCGGCCCGGGCAGGGCGGCGTACGAAAGGTCGAACGCGGCCCGCACGGCGGCCCGCCGGTCGCCCTCGACTTCCAGGCCGGCGAGCCGGTTGCCGGCGGCGAGCTGGTCGACGTACTCGGTAATGGGTTGCCGGTCGGCGATGTTCGCAGCCGCGATCCGCAAGGCCAACGGTAGGTATGCGCAGAGCTTCGCCAGCTCGTCCGCCGCCGCGGGCTCCGCGGGTACCCGCCGCTCGCCGAGTACCCGGGCGAGCAGGTCGCGCGCCGCCTCAGGGGCGAGCACGTCGAGGGTCAACCGGCCGGCGCCGAGCTGATCAAGCTGATCGAGCTGGTCCCGGCTGGTCACCAGGACCAGGCAGTCCCCGTCGCCGGGCAGCAGCGGGCGCACATGGTCGGCATCCATGGCGTTGTCGAGCAGGATCAGCAGTCGCTTGCCGGCGAGCATCGACCGGTACCGCGCCGCCGCCTCGTCGACCTCGGCCGGGATGGTCTCCGGCGCTACCCCCAGCGCACGCAGGAACCGGGCGAGGGCGTCGAGCGACCGCATCGGTTCGACCTGCTGCGCGTACCCCCGGAGGTTGACGTGCAGTTGGCCGTCCGGGAACCGGTCGCGGACCCGGTGCGCCCAGTGCACGGCGAGCGCGGTCTTGCCGACACCGGCCGTACCGGCGACCACCTGGATCCCGACCGGCGCGTCCACCAGCACCCGGTCCAGGCGGGCCAGTTCGCCCGTCCGCCCGGCGAACGCGCTCACGTCGGCGGGCAGTTGCGCCGGCCGCGTCGCGTTCCCCGGCGCCGGGCCGCGGATCGAGTCGTACACCCGGCGGAGTTCGGCACCAGGGTCGATACCCAGGTCGTCGGCGAGCCGCGCGGACAGGTCGGCGTAGACGGCGGTCGCCTCGGCGGTCCGGCCGGCGTGGTGCAGCGCGGTCATCAACTGCCCGACCAGCCGCTCACGCAGCGGGTGGGCCGCGACCAGCGTGGCCAGCTCGGCGATCACCGATTCGTCCCGGCCCGCCGCCAGCTCCAGGTCGAGGCAGTCTTCGAGCGCGGCGAGCCGCTTCTCCTCCAGGCCGGCTGCCCCCAGCGCGAGCGGCCCGGTGTCGCCGAGCCCGGCCAGCGCTGGACCGCGCCACAGGGCGAGCGCCTCCCGCATGAGTTTGGCGTCGCCGGCGGCCTGGGCCTCCGCGACCATCCGGTCGAAGACCAGGGCGTCCACCTCGTCCCGACCGACGCGGATCGAGTACCCGGCCGGACCGGTGTCGATCATCCCGCCGGCCTTGGTGAGCAGTACGCGCAGCGCGCCGATCGCGTTCTGCACCTGCCGGCGGCCGGTCGCCGGGACATGCTCGGCCCACACCGCCGTCGCCAACCGGTCGACGTCGACCGGGCGGCCCGGATGCAGCAGCAGCATCGCCAGGATCCGGCGTTGTTTGGGCCCACCCAGATTCAGCCCATGTCCACCCGCGAGTACCGTCAGCGGCCCCAGGATGCGATACTCCACCAGCTCAAATCCTCCCGGCTCACACCATAACCGCATCGATCCAGCGGGAGTCCTGATGCATTCGACCGCGGCCGCCTGGTACGCCCGCCGCACCTCGTCCTGGCGCGACTGGCCGCTCGACCGGCTCGTCCGGCACAAGGGCGACACCACGGTCAGCGTGGTGTTGCCGACGCTCGACCAGGAGGCGACGGTCGGCGAGATCGTCACCGGCGTGCGCCGCCTCATCGACCATGCCGGACTGGTCGACGAACTGGTCATCGTGGACAACGGCTCGGTCGACGACACGGTGAAGATCGTCGCCGATGCCGGCGCCACGGTGTACCAGGCCGAGGAGATCCTGCCCGAGCACGGCTCGCGGCCGGGCCGGGGCGAGGCGCTGTGGAAGGCGCTCGCGGTGACGACCGGCGACGTGGTGGCCTATGTCGACGCCGATCTCACCGGCTACCGGTCGTACTTCATCACCGGCCTCCTCGGGCCGCTGCTCACCGATCCGGAGATCATGCTGGTCAAGGCGTACTACGACCGGCCGCTGCTGGACCTCGCCGCGGGCGGTGGCGGGCGGGTCACCGAGCTGATGGCCCGGCCGCTGCTCAACGCGTACTTCCCGGAGCTGGCCGGCGTGGTGCAGCCGCTCGCCGGGGAACACGCGGTCCGGCGGTCGCTGCTGGAGCGGCTGCCGTTCGCGGCCGGGTACGGCGTGGAGATCGGGCTGCTGCTCGACACCGTGCTCGAAGAGGGCCTGGACGCGCTGGCCCAGGTCGACCTCGGCCAGCGCACGCACGGCCACCACGACTCGGCCACGCTCGGCCAGATGGCCGCCGCGGTCCTGCACACCGTCCTCGAACGGGTACATCCGGCCGATCCGCGCGCCGAGTCGATGACCCAGTTCGCGCGGGCCCAGAACACGATGATCCACAAGGACCACGTGGTGACCGGCGAGCCGCGCCCGCCGATGGCCACCATCCCCGAGTATGCGGACCGCTAGCTGACCACGTCCTTGCGCAGGAACCGCCACCACGCGAGGGCGAAGAACACCACCGCGTACGCGAGCGCCGCCACACAGCCGCGGACCAGGTCGTCGGTCTGCGTCGGGTTGGACAGCAGGCCCAGCCAGGCGTCGGAGAAGTGGGTCGGCAGGAAGCTGCGGATCGCGCCCAGCGCGGTGATCTGGTCGAGGATGCTGGACAGGATCTGCAACAGCACCGCGCCGCCGACCGCGCCCAGCGGCGCGTCGGTCGACACCGACAGCAGGAACGCCAGGCTCGCCACGACCAGCAGGCTCACCGCCAGGTACCCCATGATCCCGAGCAGCCGCAGCAGTGCCGGCCCGGCCGCGATCTCACCCGCGATCGTGCTCTGCAACGGATGCCAGCCGTACCGGAGCGTGCCGGCGGCCAGCGCGGTGCCGAGCAGCAGCACCATCGCCACCGCGCAGTACGCCAGCGACACCGCGAGCTTCACCCCGAGCAGGCGCCCGCGCGGTACCGGAATCGCCAGCAGGTACCGCAGGCTGCCCCAGCTCGCCTCGCTGGCCACGGTGTCCCCGCAGAACAGCGCCACCACGACGACGAGCAGGAACGAGGCCGACACGAACACGGTGAACAGCGCGAAGTTCAACCCGCCGGCGGTGGCCAGGTTGACCAGGCTGGAGAACTGGCCGTTGCGCCGGCCGCCGCCGTCGTCGTTTCCGCTGTCGAGCTGGAACGCGACCAGGATGATCAGCGGCAGCACGACCATGAAGCCGAGCGCGAGCTGGGTCCGCCGCCGGCTGGCCTGCCGCTTGAACTCGGTCCAGAACGAGAACGTCCGGGTCGGCCGGAACGTCTCGGCGGGCCGGAAGGTCTCAACCGCAGTGCTCATCGCTCCCCGCTCGCTTTCGTGTCGCCGCCCACCAGGGCCAGGAACGCGTCCTCCAGGCGCCGCCGCGGCACCACCCGGTCCACCCCGATACCGGCGTTGACCAGCGCGGCCACCACGTCGGCCCGGGGCGTGCCGTTGAGGTCGACGACCAGGCCGGTGCCGCCCGACCAGGCGACCGACCGGACGGCCAGCTTGTCCAGCACGTCCTCCGCCTTGTCCACATCGGACACGTCAAGGTGGACGGTGGGCGAGTCGCCGACGATGTCGTCGACCGGGCCGGCCGCGACGATCTCCCCCTTGTGCATGACCACCACGTCGGTACAGGTCTGTTCCACCTCGGCGAGCAGGTGGCTGGAGACCAGCACGGCCCGGCCGTCCGCCGCGTACCGCCGGAGCACCTTGCGCATCTCGGCGATCTGCGGCGGATCCAGGCCGTCGGTGGGCTCGTCGAGTACCAGCAGTTCGGGCAGGCCGAGCATGGCCTGCGCGATGGCGAGCCGTTGCTTCATGCCGTGGCTGTACGTCTTCACCTTCCGGTGGATCGCGTCGCCCAGCCCGGCGATGTCGAGCGCCTCCGGCAGTTTCGCCGAGGCTTCCGGGCGGCCGGTCGACTTCCAGTACATCCGGAGGTTGGCGAGGCCGGACAGGTGCGGCAGGAAGCCGGGACCTTCGACCAGGGCACCGACCCGGCTGAGCACCGGCGAGCCGGGGCGCAGTTGGTGGCCGAAGACCAGTACCTCCCCGGCGGTCGGGTAGGTCAGGCCCATGAGTACCCGCAGGGCGGTGGTCTTGCCCGCGCCGTTCGGGCCGAGCAGGCCGACCACGGTGTCCCGCTCGACGGTGAAGTCGACCTTGGTGATCGCCACGAACCCGTCCGCGTACTCCTTGCGCAGCCCGCGCACGACGAGCGGAGTTTGCGCGTACCCGTCGATGGTCTTCTCCCGACGGCGGAGCCGGCGGCGCGCGACGGCGACCAGCACGATGAGCGCCACCGCGATGGCCGCGACCAGTCCGCCGAGCACGTAGCGCCAGACCACGGACGGGTTGACGATCTGTGTGCCACCCGCCGTCGGCAGGGTGACCGTGCTGGCGGCGTCCACTGTGTACACGGTGGGTTGCGGCGGGGTCTGGAACCCCTGATCGGCGCTGGCGACCGTGATCCGCAGCCGGTGGCCCTGCTCGAAGCGGCGCACGATGCCGGGCAGTGTCACGGTCACCGGGGTCGCCTGGTCGATGCTCGCCGGCAGCCCGGTCAGCCGGATCGGGGCGATCAGCCCGTTCGGCAGCGTCGCCTGGCCCTTGCCGTCGACGTCGTACAGCTTCACGAACAGCACCGCCTCGCCGGTCGGCGACGCCGCCCGGACCTGGACCGTCGGCGCGCCCGCGACGTCGACGGTCTGCGCGAGCGGCGCGGAGTAGAAGTCCGCGTGCTGGCCGGGCACCTCGCTCACCGCGCCACTGACCAGGCTCGCGGCGCCGCCACCGGCACCGGCCAGCGCGGACAGCGCGGCCGGGTTGCCGTCCGGTGGGTTGGCGACCGGCTGAGGCGGCCCGTCGACCTGGGTTTCCGCGCTGTCAGTGCCGGTGACGCCTGGATAGTCGGTGACGTTGAAGCCGGCCGCGACCAGCCCGTCACCGTTGGCGGCGATGCCGGTGATCCGGGAGTACGTGAAGCTGTCGCTCGGCTTGTTCCCGTCGCCCTTCAGGTAGTGGTCGAGCCACTGGGCGGTGAGGAAGTGCAGCCGGTCCTGGTCGGACTGCGGGCCGTCGCCGCCGTCGTGGCCGCCGGTGAACCAGGCGACCCGGACCGGTGTGCCGCCCGCCGCGATACCGCGAGCGTTGGCGTCGGCCTCGGACAGCGGGAACAGCGAGTCCGCCTCGCCCTGGATGAGCAGCGTGGGAGCCTTGATCTGGTTGATCACGCTGGCCGGGCTGGACCGGCGGAGCAGCGCGATGGCGTCCGGAGTGGCCCGGCCGGTGGTGGCCATGTCGAGGTACGCCTGGCACACGTCGGCCGCGAAGCGCCCGCACTGGGCCTGGGCGGCGGAGTTGGGCCCGCGGATGTCGGGTCTGACGGCGAGTGGACCCGCTCCGCCGCTGAGGTCGCCAGACCCGCCCGAGCCGAAGAACAGGCCGGCCCACTGCTTCTTGAACACCCCGCTGTCGGGCTCGCCACCGGTGCTGTCGGGCAGGAACGAGCGGGCCAGGTCGTTCCATGTGATCATCGGGACGATCGCGTCCACCCGGTGGTCGCCGGCGGCCAGCATCAGCGACAGGCCGCCGCCGTACGAGCCGCCGACCGCCGCGACGCGCGGGTCGCCGGGACCGTCCTTGCGGATGTCCGGCCGGGCGGCCAACCGGTCGATCAGTGCCTTGGCGTCCTTGACCTCCCAGTCCGGGCTGTCGAGGTGGATCTGTCCGGTGGACCGGCCGAACCCCTGTGCCGTCCAGGTCATCACCGCGTACCCGAGATCGGCCAGGTCCTTCGCGTCGGACTCCACGCTGAGCAACGTGGCGCCGAACCCGTGGGCCAGCAGGACGGCCGGCACCGGGTTGTCTTTGCTGGCGCTTTTCGGCAGGTACAGCCGGGTGTCCAGGGTCACCGGCTGGTCGCCGGCCGGCCCCGTCAGTACCGTGATCATCCGATCCTGGATCCGGTAGCTCGCCGGCGTGGGCCAGGCCGCCCAGGCGACCAGCCCGACGATCACGACCAGCACGGCGGAGCCGATGGTCAGCCGGCGCCTGGTCAGGCGTACCCGGGGCAGGGCACGGCGGAGTCGCACCGAGAGTGAGGACGGCATGCCGCCCACGGTACGGCGCGTCACCTGTGATCGACCTGAGTGTCGGCGTGATCGTCACCGGACCGCCACACATCGACGTTGGCATTGGCCCGCGGTCGCGAGCTTGACGAGGATAGGCTCGCGAGCGTGACCGAGCCGTCGCGTGCCCTGACTCTCACGGCGAGCCTGCGTCCTGCCGCGCTGGACGCCAGACGCGGTGTCGTGCGCCTGCACCCCGAGGTCTTCACCGCGCTCGGGCTGCGCCCCGGCGACCCGGTCACGCTCACCGGCCGGCGCGCCACGGCCGGCATCGCGGCGTACGCCGAGTCAGGCGCGAGCCGGGCGCTCCTGTACGCCGACGATCTCACCCTCGGCAACCTCGGCACCCGTGACGGCGGCCAGGTCACGGTCACCGCCATCGCCGCCCGGGCGGCCCGCACGGCCACCGTCGCCGGCCCGGCCGAGATCCAGGCCGTGGTCAGCCCGGAGATGCTGCGCCTGGCGCTGCTCGGCAAGGTCGTCACCGTCGGCGACAACGTCTCGCTGCTGCCCCAGGACATCGCCCCGGCCGGCAACGTCCGCGGCCTGCTGGAGGCCGCGAAACGCAGCCTGTCCAACACCATCGGGTACGGGTTCACCAGCGCCCTCGTCACCGTCACCGGGGCCGATCCGGACGCCGCCGCGCTGGTGACAATGGACACCGTGGTCGCCTGGCGGGACGGGCCGGCGACCCACCGGCCCGGCACGGTCCCGACCCAGCCGGCCATCGACGAACGGCCGCCGAGCCTCGAAGACCTGCCCGGGCTGCGCAGCCAGGCGCACGAGCTGACCGAGCTGCTCGACCTCGGCTTCCACCACCACGAGGTGCTGAGCCGGCTCGGCACCACGGTCGCGCTCGGCGTGCTGATCACCGGCCCGGCGGGGTCGGGCAAGTCGGCCCTGGTCCGGGCCGTGGCGGCGACCGTCGAGGCGAGCGTCACCCAACTCTGGGCACCGGAGATCGCGGCCCTGACCAACAATGACGCCGCAGCGCGCCTGCGGGCCGCGGCGGCTGCGGTCAGGACACCGGGGGTACTGGTGATCGCCGACGTCGAGGCGTTGGCTCCCCGCGACGCGCCGGGGCCGCTGGCGACCGTGTTCCGCCAGGTGATCCAGGATCTGATCAACCGGGGTGCGGCCGTGGTCTGCACCACGAGCCGGCCGGAGTCGGTCGATCCGGCGCTGCGCTCGCCGGGCCTGCTCGACCACGAGATCGGCGTACCGCTGCCGGACGCCGCGATGCGACGCGAGCAGCTCACCGTCCTCACCAAGGGGATGCCGCTGGCCGAGGACGTGCGCCTGGAGGAGATCGCTGGGCGTACCCCCGGATTTGTCGCCGCCGACCTGTCGGCGCTGGCCCGCGAGGCCGGTGTCCGCGCGGCGCTGCGCCACAAATCCACAACGGACAGTCCACAGGTGACTATGGCCGACTTCGAGAGCGCGCTCGAAGTGGTCCGGCCGACGTCGATGGCGGAGAACTCGCTGGAGCTGGCCAAGCTCACCCTCGACGACGTCGGCGACATGGCCGAGGTGAAGGAGACGCTGACCGAATCGGTGCTGTGGCCACTGTCCTATCCGGAGGCCTTCGCCCGGCTGGGTGTGCAGCCGCCGCGCGGGGTGCTGCTCTACGGGCCGCCCGGATGCGGAAAGACGTTCCTGGTCAAGGCGATCGCCGGCACCGGCAAGGCGAACGTGCTGTCGGTCAAGGGCGCGGAGCTGCTGTCCAAATGGGTCGGCGAGAGCGAGCGTGCCGTCCGCGAGCTGTTCCGCCGGGCCCGGGAAGCCGCGCCGACGCTGGTGTTCCTCGACGAGGTGGACGCGCTCGCGCCGGTGCGCGGGCAGGCGACGGATGGCGGCACCACCGACCGGGTCGTGGCCGCGCTGCTGACCGAGTTGGACGGGGTCGAGTCGCTGCGCAACGTGGTGGTCATCGGCGCCACCAACCGCCCCGACCTGGTCGACCCGGCGATGCTGCGGCCCGGCCGGCTGGAACGGCTGGTGTACGTGCCGCCGCCGGACGCCGACGCCCGGGCGGAGATCCTGAAAGCGGCCGCGAAGGACGTGCCGTTCGCGGCCGATGTCGACCTGGCGAAGCTCGCCGTTTCGCTGGACGGCTTCTCGGCGGCGGACTGCGCCGCGCTGATCCGGGAGTCCGCGCTGTCGGCGATGCGGGCGTCGCTTTCGGCGTCGACCGTGACGGCCGACAACGTGGCCGCGGCGCGGGAGCGGGTTCGGCCGTCGCTGGAGATGTCCCAGGTGGCCTGGCTCGCCTCGTACGCCGATCAGCACTCGGTCCGTTGATCGGCACAACTTCCCGGAAGTAGTTGCCTCAGGGGTGGTCGGAGGCCACTGTTTCCGGGAAGTTGTGCCGATCATGTGCCGTGGCTGGTTCGGCCGCCGCGTAGGCGGCGCAGGCGGCTGACCAGCGCGGGATCGTACGCGACCGCGGCCGGACGGTCGAGCAGAGCGTTGAGAAGCTGGTAGTACCGGGTCGGCGACAGGTCGAACGTCTCCCGGATCGCCTGCTCCTTGGCGCCCGGCCGGCGCCACCAGCGCTTCTCGAAGTCGAGAATGGCGCGCTCCTGCTCGGTCAGCTCGTCCGGCGTGGCGTCCGGCTCCGGCTTCCGGGCGCTGGGCACACCGCCGACGTCCCGGTCCGCGCGCTCCATGTTTTCAGCCTAACCACGCGGCTGCTTACGCGCAGATGACGCGTACCCCGGCTTGTTCGAACGCGGTGACCACCTCGGGCGTGGCTCCGGAGTCGGTGATCAGCGTGTCGACCCGGTCGATCGGGCAGATCCGCGCGAACGCGTGGCCGCCGAGCTTCGAGCTGTCCGCGATGATCACGACACGCCGCGCGCGGCCGACCATGAGGCTGTTCATCGCCGCCTCGCCCTCGTGGTGGGCGGCCGCGCCGAGCGTCACGTCCAGCGCGTCGACACCGAGCAGGGCGACGTCGAGCGTCACCTCGCGGAGGATGTTGCCGCCGAGCGGTCCGACCAGCTCGAACGACTGCGGGCGCACCACCCCGCCGGTCACCACGATCTTCATGCGCGAGCGTACGAGCAGCTCGTTTGCGATGTTGAGGGCGTTGGTGACGACGGTGAGCTGGGCGTCGTCGACGTTGCCGGAGAGGTCGGGGCGGACGGCGAGGGCGCGGGCGACCTCGGTCGTCGTCGTGCCGCCGTTGAGCCCGACGACCATGCCGGGCTCGACCAGGGACGCCGCCGCGGTGCCGATCCGCTGCTTCTCGGCCGAGTGCTTGGCGGTCTTGTACCGCAGCGGCAGGTCGTACGAGACGCCGTTGGCGACCGCGCCGCCCCGGGTACGCGTGATCATCTGCTGCTGGGCGAGCTGGTCGAAGTCGCGCCGGATGGTCGCCTGGGACACGGTCAACCGCTCGGCCGCCTCCTCGACGCTGACCCGACCGCTGTCGGTGAGCAGCTCGAGGAGGGCGTTCCAGCGGGCGTACCGGTCCACCAACGCCTCCCGTGTGCGCAGATCGTGCGAAGTGTTGTGCACAATAGTGCGCGAAACTCGTCGTGACAAGCGTGCACGATGCGCACTAGTTGCCGCTACAGTTAACTTTCCTAACGAGACCGGGAGTGCGTATGGCGGACGACGTGGTCGTCGCCCTCGACGTGGGGGGCACCGGCATCAAGTGCGCGCTCGTCGACGCCACGGGACAGGTACGCCATACCGAACGCCACCCGACCGGCCGGGAACGCGGGCCGGACGCCATCGTCGCGACGATCCTCGATATCGCGGAGGGGCTGGCGAAAACCGCTGAGCAGCGCGGACTGCGAGCCCGGGCGGCCGGCGTCGTCACCCCCGGGGTGATCGACGAGGTCGCCGGGGTGGCCGCCTGGTCGGCGAACCTCGGCTTCCGGGACGTACCGCTGCGCCGGCTGGTGTCCGACCGGATCGGCCTGCCGGCGGCGCTCGGCCACGACGTCCGCGCCGGTGGGCTCGCCGAGGCCAGGCTGGGCGCCGGTCGCGGGTACCGGCACGTGCTGGCGGTACCCATCGGCACCGGCATCGCCGCCGCTCACGTGGTGGACGGGAAGGCATTCACCGGGGCGCACGGCGCGGCCGGCGAGATCGGGCACATCGTGATCCGCCCGGACGGCCCGCCCTGTACCTGCGGCCAGCGTGGTTGCCTGGAGGCGATCGCGTCGGCTGCTGCCGTGGCCCGCCGGTACGCCAGGCGGAGCCAGATAGACGCTGGTCAATCTGGTACCAAACAGGGCCGGTCAACGGTACAAAATCGACCAACGTCTATCGGGGCGGACGAGGTGGCGCGCCTCGCGAACGCCGGTGACCCGGTCGCGGCCGAGGTGTGGCGGGAGACGATCGACGCGCTCGCCGACGGGCTGCTGATCGGGCTCGCCCTGTTCGACCCCGAGGTGGTCGTGGTCGGCGGTGGCCTGGCCGAAGCCGGCGACGCGCTGCTCGTACCGCTGAAGACCGCCCTCCTGGCCCGGCTGACCTTCCACCGCGAGCCGGCCGTGTTCCGCGCCGCGCTCGGTGACGAGGCCGGTTGCCTCGGTGCCGGCCTGATCGCCCTCGACGCCCTGGCAGCCCTCAATCAGGAGACTGGATGATCACCCTGACCGGCCCCCGGATCGTCACTGCGGACGGCGTCCTGGACGGCGGACACATCAGGATCGCCGGAGACGAGATCGTCGCGGTGGATCCCGGCGAGGACGGTGAAGCCGTCGACGGCGCCTGGATCCTGCCCGGATTCGTCGACCTCCACAACCACGGCGGCGGCGGGTACACGGTCACCACCGGCGACGCGGACCAGGCGCGCAGGGCCGCCGACTTCCATCTGCGCCATGGCACCACGGCGCTCCTGGCCAGCCTGGTCACCTCGCCGCCCGACGTGATGCTCGCCGCGACGACCGCGTACGCGCCGCTGGTCACCAAGGGCGTGTTCGCCGGGATCCACTTCGAGGGCCCGTACCTGTCGCACGCCCGCTGCGGCGCGCAGAACCCGGCCCACCTGCGCGAACCGTCGATCCCCGAGTTGTCCCGGCTGATCGAGGCCGGCGACGGCACGGTACGCCTGGTCACCATCGCCCCTGAGCTACCCGGCGCCCTCGACACGATCGCGTACCTGGTCGACCGCGGGGTGGTCGCCGCGATCGGGCACACCGACGCCACGTACGAGCAGACCCTGGCCGGGATCGCGGCCGGCGCCACGGTCGGTACCCACGTCTTCAACGGCATGCGGCCGCCGCACCACCGCGAGCCCGGCCCGGTCTACGCGCTGCTCGGCGCGGCCGGCGTGACCTGCGAGTTCGTCGCTGACGGGGTACACCTGCACGACGGCACGCTGGCCTTCGCCACCGGGGTGACCGGGCCGCAACGGGCGGCACTGGTGACCGACGCGATGGCCGCGGCCGGCATGGCGGACGGCGACTACGACCTCGGCGGCCAGGGCGTGACCGTTGCCGATGGAGTGGCCCGGCTGGCCCGCAACGGCTCGATCGCCGGCAGCACGCTGACCATGGACAAGGCGGTCCGGCACGCGGTGGGTGCCGGGATATCCATTGTGGACGCCGCGCGGATGGCGGCCACCACGCCGGCCGCCGTGATCGGCCGGTCCGACCTGGGGGCGCTGGTGCCGGGGCGGCGCGCCGATCTCGTCGTACTCGACGACGACCTCACCGTCCGCCGGGTGATGCGCGCCGGCATGTGGGTCGATCGGCACAACTTCCCGGAAGTTGTGGCCAAACCAGAGGGCTGAGGCCACTATTTCCCGGAAGTTGTGCCGGGTTTTGGGCTGGCGATCTTGACGAGCGCGCCGGCCAGCAGCACCGCCGCGCCGGCGACCAGGCTCGGCCAGGGCAGCGACCCGGCCAGCACCACGCAGCCGACCAGCCCGATCGCCGCGAGCGCGTTCCGACCGCGCCCCGGCAGCGTGAGGGCCGAGGCGTTCGCGATCGCGTAGTACGCCAGTACCGTCACGCTTGAAAAGCCGATCGCGGCACGGACGTCCGCGAGCGCGACCACGGTGACCACGACGGCGCCGATGACCAGCTGCGCCCGGTGCGGGACCCGCCGGGTCGGGTGGATCGCGGCGAGGGCCTGGGGCAGGTCGCGGCGGCGGGCCATCGCCAGCGTCGTGCGGGCCACGCCCGCGAGCAGCGCGAGCAGCACGCCGAGCACCGCCACCGCGGCGCCGACACGCACGAGCCAGGTTATTTCGGGTACCCGCGAAGCCCGCACCACGGCGACCAGGGGCGCCGGGGCCGAGGCGAGCGTCGAGGTGCCCAGCACGGCCAGCGCGGTCACCGCGACGATCGAGTAGGTGGCGAGGACCAGCCCGAGCGCGAGCGGGATAGCGCGCGGAATGGTGCGTTCCGGGTCGCGCACCTCCTCGCCCAGCGTCGCGATCCGGGCGTAGCCGGCGAACGCGAAGAACAGCAGGCCGGCGGCGGTGAGCACGCCGGTCGGTCTCATCCCGGTGATCTTGGCGGCGGCCGGGTGGCCGGCGGCGAGTCCGACCGCGACGACCACGACCAGGACCAGAACCGTGAGCACCACCAGCCAGCGCGTCGCGCGGGCGGTCTTGGTGACGCCGAGCAGGTTGACCACGGTGAGCGCGACGACCGCCGCGACCCCGATCGGGCGGGCGGCGGACGGTGCGACGTACAGGCCGATGGTCAGCGCCATCGCCGCACAGCTCGCCGTCTTGCCGACCACGAATCCCCAGCCCGCGAGGTACCCGGCGAACTCGCCGAGCCGCTCCCGCCCGTACACGTAGGTGCCGCCGGACTCGGGGTACCACGCCGCCAGTCGCGCCGAACTGTCGGCGTTGCAGAACGCGACCAAGCCGGCGACCGCGAGCGCGACCAGCAGCCCGACCCCGCCCGCGGCCGCGGTGGCCGGCGCGAACACCACGAACACCCCGGCGCCGAGCATCGAGCCGAGGCCGATCGTCACCGCGTCGCGCAGGCCGAGGCGGCGGTCGAGGGTGGTCATCTCGCTCGCAGGCCCGGCCCGGCCCAGCCGCGACCCGTCAGCCACCGACCGAGCGGCATCGTCTCCCACGGCACCCGGAACAGCAGCCGGTACAGCAGGAGCCCGAGCAGCAGCCCGGCGATCGAATCGGTCAGCCAGTGGAAGCTGAGGTACACCGTGGTGACGAACAGGACCACCGGCGGTACCACCCGGATGGCGCGCCGCCAGGTCGCCGGCAGTACCCCGGTCAGCAGCATCGCGAGGACCCCGTACCAGACGATGGCGACCACCAGGTGCCCGGACGGGTACGACTGGCTCGCCGGGTCGCTGAAGAGCCGCTCGGGATGGGGTACGTGGTTCTGGTTGTTGGGCGGTGCCCGGTGCAGCGTCTCCTTGAACACGAACACGGCGATGCCACTGATCAGCTCCGCGGCGAGGACCGGCAGGACCAGCCGGACCGAACGGCGCCGCCAGCCGAGGACGACCGCGATGCCGAGAGAGATCACCGCGAGCCAGGTGCCCTGGCCGAGGTAGTTGCCGGCGCGGGCCAGCCAGTACAGCCCGGTCGGCCGGTGGGTCCGGCACCAGTGGTCGACGTCGAGGTCGAGGGCCAGGAACAGGCCCTGGGCGAGCGCGACGGTGAGCGCGGCGAAGCCGGCAGCCAATCCGGCGTCCACCCACCACGACCGGGTGGCGGGAGCGCGCTGCTCCCGGCGCGTCACGACCTCCCAGAGCAGCACGCCCGCCACGCTACCCGGCCACGTTCACAAGCCCCGAATTGGCACAACTTCCCGGAAGTTGTGGCCTCAGCGGGTACCGGAGGCCACTGTTTCCGGGAAGTTGTGCCAAAGATCCGTGCCAGGGTCCAGCTACAGCAGGTTCGCGATCTTCTTGTAGATCAAGTCGATCCGGACCGCCGAGTTGGGGCAGCCGCCGAAGTGGTGCAGGCCGATCACCTCGTTGGTGCCGCGCGAAAGCACCGGCGAGCCGGACGAGCCACCCTCGGTGTCGCAGTAGTACGACAGGTCGGTGCCGTAGTCGTACCCCCAGTAGCTCGGGTCGTCGACCTTGCAGTTGCCGCTGCGCTCGAACGGGCTGTCGATCGCGATCTTCGTCGGGTCGCCGCCCGGGTGCTGCGGGATGTACAGCTCCTCGCCGGACCGTGGCCCGCGCACGTCCAGCTGGAGGTACCCGAACCGGTTGATCGAGGCGAAGTCGTCGACGGTGAAGAGTGTGTAGTCCAGCCGCTGGTCGGTGTCGAGTACCTGATCGCCCATGACCTTCGTGGACCGCAGCACCTCGTACCCGCCGCACACCGCGCACTCGTAGTTGAACCAGACCTCGGTGTTGCGGGCCGAGTACGAGTCGGCGAAGCAGTGGTGGTTGGTGAGCATCCGGTTGTCCGGGCCGACCCGCCACGCGCTGCACAGTTCGATGCCGTTGATGAGCAGCCGGGCCACCGCCTTGGACCGCAGGTACGGAACCGGGTTGGTGGCGCGGTAGCAGGCCGCGTCGAGCTTGTCGTCATGGCCGCAGATGCTCTCCTCGCGACCGTCGCGCTGGGCCTGGCGCGCCTCGGCGACCGCCTTGCTCTGCTGGTCGGCATGCTCCTGCGCGTCCCGTTCCGGGGCGGTGAAGCCACGGGCGACGCGGTCGACCCCGACCACGCCGAGCCCGTTCATCGTCACCACCGCGGTGTCGCCGTCGATCGACATCGCCCACTGGCCCTCGGGCGCGGCGGTGTACGTGCGGCTCTCGGTACCCGACGGGTTGGACACCGTGACGGATTTGCCGGGCAGCAGCGCGAACCGGTCGAAGTGCACCTTCATGTACGAGGCGCCGGGGTGGTGGAACGTGGTCGACCGGCGAGCGCTGAGATAATCGAGCACCTGGGCGGCCGGCTCGACGGTGCCGATGAGCTCGGCCGGTTCGTCGGGCACGTCGGAAGACGGGGGAGCCACAGCGCCCACGGTTACTTTTTGACCGGTCGGATGCTCGGACGCGATCGCGACGCCGGTCGTCGCCAGTACCACGGCCAGTCCGAACGCCAGCCCCACGGTACGACGCATGGGCGGTCCCCCCATCAGCACATTTCAGACATTCCGCCTGGTTAACGAGCGACGGGACGGTCAGCTACCGCCCAGCGGCAGGCAAGATCACGCGAGTGCCTCGACGTCGTCCCGCGGTGGCGCGGTCCGGCTCAGCAACCGGCCGAGCCCGCCCCGGGTCGCGACCACGATCAGGACGTCGTCCGGTCGCAACGTGCGGTGCGGCTCCAGCTTCCACACGGTCTTCCGGCGCCGGTCCTCCATGATCGCGATCACCCGCGACTCGCCGGCCTCACCCGCGTCGCGCAGCGCCGCGCCGACCAGCTCGGACCCCGTCCCGATCGGTACCTCGGCCAGCAACAGCACGTTGCGGCCGACCGGGATGGTGCCGATCACCGCCCGCTCCAGCATCGCGGCGGTGAACGCGGGCGCGGCCAGGAACGACACACTGCGCGACATCGTGACACCGAACGCCCGCTGTACCCGCCGGGCGAAGTCGCCGTCGAACAGCCGCAGCACGACGCGCAGATCCTCCTTGATCGCGCGGCCCTGAAGCGCCGTCGCCAGGTTGGTCGCGTCGTCGGTGGAGACGACGAGCAGCGCGCGGCAGGTGCGCACCGACGCCGCCCGCAGCGTCTCCTTGTCGCTCGCGTCGCCGATGATGTACGGAATGCGCAGCTCCCGGGCCACCGGGATGCCCCGCGCCTCCTCGTTCTTGTCGATCGCCACCGCCTGTACACCCAGATCGTGCAGCCGCCGCAGCACCCGGCTGCCGACGTTGCCCAGCCCGACCACCACCACGTGGTTCGCGACCGGCCCCTTCAACCGGCCCAGCGCGAGCGCGAGCCGGGCGTTCACCGCCGCCTCGACGATCGCGGCGGTGATGATCGGGATCAACAGGATGCTCACGATGGTCAGCGCGGTCTCGGTCACCTTCACGATCGGGCGCGCCGCCACGTCGGGGTTCGCCCCGGCGAGCGTGTCGAGAATCGCCAGGTACGCCGCGTTGAGCCAGCTCGTCCCCTCGGTCACCTTCAGCGTGCCGGCGCCGATCACCAGCAGGCTGAACAGGACCAATGCGGTGATCCGGAGCTTGCGGCTGATCAGCATCGGCAGCGCCCCGAGCGGGCCACGGCGGCGCCAGCGCAGCAGCCGGGCAGCCACCGCCGCGCGCCGCCGGCCGACCGACCGGTCACCGGGCAAGACCATTTCCGCGGTACCCTCGGCGCCCGCCGCCTGTTCGAGCATGGCGACCCGGGCGCGGGTGCCGGTCGCGACCGCGAGCACCAGGTCGGCCTGGTCCGGGTCGGCCGGCAGCAGCTTCGGCCGCTCGCCATTGTGGACCTTGGCGAGCCCGCAGACCACGTCGTCACGCCGGACGTCCCTGCGGTACGCCACGTACAGGGTCCGGCCCGGCAGCCGCACGTGCACCGGGGCGACCTCGCCGAGCGCGGCCGAGACGAACTCGGGCGCGGCCATGGCGGCGTCGGACAGCACCCGGCTGTCCGGGAAGAGCTGCCGGAGACCGCCGCCGAGGCTCATGTTGAACATGCGGATTATCAGCCGCACGTTGGGGTTGAGCTCCTTCACCTGGAGCGCCGCGTCGATGTTGCCGACGTCGTCCTGGTGCACCAGCGCGAGCGCCTCGGCCGTGTCGACCCGGGCCCGGCGGAACGCGTGTTTGTCGAGCCGGTCGGCCTCGACCACGTGTACCTCCGGCAGCGCGTCGATCTGCGGGCCGTGGTTTCGGCGCCGGTTGGCCAGGATGACGGTGACCTTCACCCGGTACCGCCGGACCAGCTCCTCGACCAGCCGGTGCGCCAGCGGGTCGTCGCCGCACACGATCAGGTGACGTTTCGGCGGGCCGTTTGTGCTGCTACGCAGGCCCAGCCTGGTCGAGTCGACCTGCCGGCGCAGCACCTCCCGCCCGCGCTGGGCGGTCCGTTTCGGGCCACCGGAACGCAGACTCCGCGGGATCCAGGATTCGGTGGCCACGAACGGGATCGTAGCGATGCCGCACGACACACGGTGACCGTCATCGAAGCGTCGCCCCCGCCGGAAATCACCGGAACTGGGGATTTACTCGGTTTTCCGGCAGAACGGTTCGTGATGTTACTCGTTGCTGACGTAGATGCGCTCCGTGCGCATGCCGGCCGGCGAGCCGGCGATCCCTGTACGCGACGGATGGATGACGAATGAACACGTGGTTTCGCCGAGCGGTCGGCACGGTCGGCATCGCTGGCGGTGTCCTGCTGCTCGGGGCCGGTACCGCCCACGCAGACGACTCCGTGCCCGCGGCCAAGGACCCGCAGCAGCTCCAGGGCCTCTTCGACGATCTGCTCACCCCGGCCGGCGGTCCGAGCAACATGGCGCTGTCGATGGACGCGCCGGTGGACACGCCGGCCAACTCGGTACCCGGTGTGCTGGGTTCGTTGCCGATCAGCGACGCCAGCCGGACCGCCGGCCTCGGCGAGCTGAGCGGTACCGCGACCGAGGGCGCCACCTCCGACACGACCCGGCTACCGCTGCTGGAGACGCTGTTCGGCACGCTCGGCCTGCCCGGCATGAACCCGTCGGACCTGACCGCGCACCCGACCAACGCGGTGCCGGTCGCCGGTCAGCGGGTCACCCACGCGGTACCGGCCAGTACCGTACCCGCCGGCATCGACGCCCCGAACTCGATCGGTGACGACCTGGTCGACCAGCCGACCGAGGCGCTGCCGCTGGGCGGCCTGCCTGACGTCACCAGCGGCCTGCCCGGCCTGGACGGCGCGGGGCTGCCCCAGCCGGACAGCGACCTGCCCGTACTCGACGGTCGCGGGGTACCGACGATCACCGGCGTCCCCGCTGTCGGCGGCCTGCCATCGGCCACGTCGCTGCCGGGAGCGAGTGCCCTACCGGTACCGACCGCCCGTCCGGTGCCGCGAAGCGCCGAGCGGCCGGTGGCGCGCGACACGACCGAGTCGGCTCCGGCCGCCCCGCTGCCGATCCCCACGCCGCCGCTGACCGTGTCGCCGGACATCAACCTGCCGATCTTCGACAGCCTGCCCGACGTACCGGCCGTGCCGAACCTGGACGCCGTCGGTCAGCAGGAGGGGCTCGGCGTCGGTCCGCAGATCAACCCCGCCGCCGTGAACGACCTGCCCATCTTCAGCGCCCTGCTCAGCCAGCTCTGACCGCGGCGCGCCAGCGCCGCCTGACCGCAACGCCCAAAGATCGGCACAACTTCCGGGAAACAGTGGCCTCAAGGCACCCCTGAGGCCACAACTTCCGGGAAGTTGTGCCGATCTTTGCGCCCGCGCTGGCTTGTGCCGATCTTTTTGCGGGCCGATCTCGCTAGCGCAGGGTTGTCGGGCGCAGCGAGATCGCCTTCAGGAAGATGTCGCTCATCTTCGACGGGTCGGGCGCGACGAAGGTACCGCCGCCGGTGGTGTTGGTGATCCGTTGCAACTCGGACTCGCTGACCCCGTTGCCCAGACCGATCGCGATGACGACCACCGGGCGGGTCGGGTCCATCGCCTTCTTCAGCTCGTCGATGAGCTGGTCGAGCGAGAGCCCCTGCTGATCCTCGTTCTTGCCGTCGGTCATGATGATGACCGAGTTGACCCGGCTCGGATCCCAGCCTTGCTGGACGGTCTTATACGCGGCGAGCATCGTGTCGTACAGCCCGGTGTTGCCGTCCTTCTTGGGCTGGATGGTGGAGAGGCCGCCCAGGATCTGCTGCCGCTGGTTGGCCAGCAGACCGATCGGCACCAGTTCCTTGTAGTCGTTGGCGCCGTCGAGGTTCGTGGAGAACGTCCACAGGCCGACCGCCCAGGTGTCGTCGAACAGTCCGACACCGCGCCGGGCGGATTCCACGGTGACCTGCTCACGGGTGGCGTTGCCGGCGGTCGGCACCGGTTCGAGCATCGACCCGGACACGTCGATGACCGCGAGCAGCCGGCCCGGGGAGATCACGGTGGTCCAGGTGGCCAGTACCCGGTCGATCGTCGCCGGGTCGGGCTGGGCCGGTGCCGGCGACGGCTTGAGGTCGGCACCCTTCATCGCGGGGAACCCGGCTCCGGCGCTGCCGTCGGCGGCGCGCAGGCCGATCTGCGCCAGCCGGTCCCGGTACCCGTTGCCGGACAACGTGACCTCGAGCGCTCGGGCCGCGGAGGTCTTGTCGCCGGGCAGGCCGGGCAGCACCACGAACGGGTAGTCCATCGGCAGCGGGGGCGGGTTGACGTACACCGCGGCGAGCCGCACCGGCGGTTGGCCGGCGTTGTACTGGATGACCGCCTGCTCCGACAGCGGCGCGGCGCCGAGGCTGGTCGACAGCGTCGCCGGATCGGGTGCCCGCGGGAACCGGGCGAGCAGATCGTCGCGCAGCGCCGACCGGCCGGTCGCCAGGGCCCGCAGCGCGGCGACCGTCGCCTGCTGGCCGCCGCTGGGCGACGCGTTGGCGGCGGCGGCCATGGCCAGCAGCCCGGACGCGCCGGCCGCGTCGCGGTTGGGCTCCACGATCCCGGTCCGCAGCTTGGTGTCCGCGGTGAGCTTGGGCAGCAGGTCGTTCCAGGAGAGCTTCTTGTTCGGCCAGCCGAGCGTGGCGGCGAGCGGCTCGGGCATGGCGAGCACGACCGGGCTGCGGGCGACCGACGGCGCGTCGGCCGGCATCAGGCTCGGGTCGAGCGCGCGTAGCCGCTGCACCCAGGTGGCGGAGTCGGGGATCCAGGCGTCCGGCACCCTGGTCTTGCCGTTGGCCTGGCCGACCCCGCTGATCGTGCGCTGGTGCTGGCCGGCGACGGCCGCCGCCACGTCGGCCGGGTCGGCCGCGTCGACCTGCACGGTCACGCAGTTGCCGTCGATCCGGGGCAAGGTGTCGACCCACTGCTGTGCGGCGGCTTGCACCGCCGGTGCGACGTCCGGCGCCGCCGCGACCGTAAGGTTCAACGGGTTGCCGCAGGACGGGCCGGCGATCAGCCGGTACCCGCCGAGGCTACCGGCGACGACCGCCAGCACGGCCGCGCCAGCGGCGACGACCCGCAGTCCGTTGGATGAGCGACGCCCGCCGGCGGCCGGCATTGGACCGCCGGAGCCATAGGGCGCGCGATGGCGTCCTCCCACGGCTACCCAATGTGCCCGATGAGGGGCCGGATGCGTCTTATACGATCGGTCAAAGTTACCGCCGGGAAACAAGTGAACGGACGAGCCAGTCTAGGCACACGAATGCCTTGATCGCCCCTTCGCTCTTGGTTACCGTGCGCACACGGTTACCACCCGCGATAACCATTCCGCACGTAACGGAAAGTAGCGGTTCTAGCGGTTCGCCAACGACCGCAGCGAAGCGGTGTTCCCGTTGAAGACGCTCCTGGTGAGATGGCAGGTCGGGACACCGTCCACACAGTTCGACGCGGTCCACTGCCACATCAGCCAGGTGCGCCATCCCGGCGGCAGCGGCGGCTGGGAGCCCGTGCCGTAGTAGGCGATCTGTAGCGGGTACCCGCCGAGCTGAGTGGTCCCGCCGAGGCAGCCGGTGATGAACGTCCGGTTCGTGTAGACGACCGGGGTCCGGCCGAACGCCGCCCGTACGGCCCCGAGCCAGGCCCTGGCGTCGGCGACCGTGCCGTACGGCGGGCAGCCACCCTTCCAGTCCCACTCGAAGTCGAGGATGGGCGGTAGCTCGCCCGGGCGGCTGCCGGTGTAGCCGGTCGCGCGGAGCGCCGCGATGAAGTACCTGGCCTGGTCATCACCGGTACGCGCGGTGCGGCCCAGATAGAAGTGGTACGGCGCGACCGCGAGCCCGGCCGAGCGTGCGCCGGCCAGGTCGGCCCGGAAGAACGGGTTCGTGTACTCGGTGGAGTCGATCGGCGACCCCTCGGTCGCCTTGACCGTGGCGAAGTCCACACCGGCCGCGCGTACCCGTCGCCAGTCGATCGGCGCGTTGTTCGGGTGCTGCCAGCTCGCGACGTCCACGCCGTCGTTCTGGTACCCGACCGGCGGTGCGGCGCTGGCCGGCGCGGCGACCGTGAGGACGGCGAACACTGCGATCAGCGAAGTGCCCCAGGGGCGGATGCGGGAGAACAGCATCCGGTCAGGCTAGGGGAACAAGACGTCTAAATCAGACAATTCGCCAAGGAGTCGGCACCTTCACAACCAGCCCTGGGTCATCGCCCGCAGCAGCAGCCAACCTCCCAGCAGGAGGGCGGCGACCGTACCGACAAGAAAGAACCCGACCCAGAACAGGCCGGGGAGGCGGGTGAGCCGGGCGAGCTGGTCGGCGTCGGAGTTGGGCAGCCGGCCCCGCCGCCGCATCCGGTGCAGTTCGGCGACCGGGCGGACCCCGCCGAGCAGCAGCAACCACACCGCGAAGTAGGCGAACGCGGCCTGGGTCTGCGCCGACGTGTACCACGTCACCACGAAGATGATGGCGATCGTGGTGACCACCGAGATCACGCCGAACACGTTGCGGATCATCACCAGCATCACCGCGAGTACTGCCAGCGCCGCCCACAGCATCAGCGTGATCCGGCCGGTGGTGAGCAGGAAGGCGCCGAGCAGGCCGAGCAGCGACGGGGTCAGGTAGCCGGCGAGGCTGGTGGCCACCATGCCGGGGCCGGTCGGGCGGCCTCGTGAGACGGTGAGCCCGGACGTGTCCGAGTGCAGGCGGATCCCGGACAGCTGGCGACCGGTCAGCAGCGCGGTCAGCGCATGGCCGCCCTCGTGGGCGATCGTGACCACGTGGCGCGAGATCCGCCAGGCCGTGTACGGCACGACGACGACCAGCGCCAGCACCACGGTGCCGAGCACGATGCCGCGCGGCGGCGCCGCTTGCGGGTGGATCAGCTGGGTCCACAGATCGGTGAGGTGCACGCCGTAGCTAACCACGCCCGCGCAACTTTGTGATCGTCACAGCTTCCGGGAAGTTGTGGCCTCGGGACGCCGCTGAGGCCACAACTTCCGGGAAGTTGTGCCACTCGTTGCTTTTCACCGCGCGGACAAGGGCGTTGACAGTACCGCAAACGGTTGGCGAGTCTATCGACCATTGTCGTTGCCTGTTGCAGGGGGAACCATGCGGCTTCGGATTCTCGTCCCGGTCGGGGCGGCGGCGGTGAGCCTCGCCCTCGTCGGCGCCGTGCTCACCGGCACCGCGAACGCCGGGTCAACCACCGCGGCCGCCCGCACCCGGGCCGCGCCGAACGCGCTGGCCAAGGCAGACATCCTGAAGACGATGAAGCTCGTCGACGACTACTGGGTCGCCCGCGGCACCGGCACCAGGGACAACAACTGGCAGAACGCCACCTTCCACGTCGGCAACCTGGCGTACGTCACCGTGAGTGGCGCCAGCAACCACGTCACGCGTCCGTGGGCCCAGGCCAACAACTTCGCCATCCCGAGCGGCGGCAGCCGGGGACCGTACTTTCCGGACAACCTCGCGCCCGGTGAGGTGTACCTCGACCTGCTGCCCTTCCACCCGGACACGCCGCTGACCGCGCTGCGCACCCGGGTCGCCGACGAGACGAGGAGCGTGCAGGCCGGGCATGTCGACTACGTGAACTACGTCGACGGGCTCAACATGGCCCTCCCGTCGTTCGCCCGGCTCGGCGTCCTGGACCGGAACGAGCCGGAGCTTGCCGCCATGCAGACGCTGTTCAACTACGCGGAGAAGCAGGCCGGCGGCAGCGGCCTCTTCAGCGAGGCCGACGGTCTCTGGTGGCGCGACAAGAACTACGTCCACTCCCGGACGTACTGGTCCCGGGGCAACGGCTGGGCGATCATGGCGATGGCCAAGCTCGCGGAGGCGCTGCCGGCGAACGATCCGCGCCGGGCCGAATTCATCCGGGTACTGGTGAAGATGGCCGCTACGTTGAAGACCATCCAGCGGGCGGACGGGTTCTGGAACGTCGACCTGGTCAACCCGAACAATTTCCCCGGCCCGGAGACGAGCGGCACCGCGTTCTTCACGTACGGGATCGCATGGGGCGTCAACCACGGCGTCCTGCCCGCCGCCGAGTACCGGCCCGTGGTGGAGAAGGCCTGGCAGGGCATGGTGAGCAAGGCGGTCGCGAGCAACGGGCGGCTCGGATACGTGCAGGGGCCGGGCGCGAAGCCGTCCGATGGCCAGCCGGTACGCGCGACCGACACCGCCGCGTACGCCGTGGGCGGGTTCCTGCTCGCCGGCAGCGAACTCGCCGCCCTCGCCACGAGTCAGGCGTCGTAGGCAGGGACGAGGGTGATCTCGGCGTCCCCGATGACGTCGAGGGCGCACAGGTTGGCGCGCAACTCGTCGATCTGCCCGACCAGATCCGATGCCGGCCGCCGGGTCATCTCGGTGGTGGCGATCAGGTCCATGGTCACCAGTAGCCGCCCGGGGCCCATATAGACCGCGGTCAACTCCCTGATTTCGCGTACCCACAACTCGGCGCTGATCCGGTCACGCAGCCGGACCAACACATCGTCGGGTGCCGACTCGTCGATGAGCAGGCCCTTCGACCGCCGCGCCAACAGGAAGGCCACGCCGACCAGGAGTAGGCCGATCAGCATGCTGGCACCGGCGTCCCAGCCCTCCCGGCCGGTCAGCCAGTGCAGGAAGATCGAGAGCAGCGCGAGGCTCAGCCCGAGCAGCGCGGCGCTGTCCTCCAGGAACACGGTCGCGGCGGTCGGATCGGACGCCCGGCGCAGGTGCTCGGTCATCGAGCGCTGCCGGGCCCGGGCCTCGTCGCGCAACTGCGCGCGGGCGGTCCGCCAGGACACTCCTTCCAGGACGAGCGAGACCACGAGTACCGCGACGCCGACGGGTACCGATTCCAGCGGGCGCGGGAAACGGATCGCGTTGACGCCCTCGATGATCGACAGGATGCCGCCGACCACGAAGATGCCCAGCGCGGCGAGGAAGGTCCAGAACCAGCGCTCCTGCCCGTACCCGAACGGATGGCGCGCGTCCTTGGGCCGGCCGGACCGGCGGAGCCCGATGAACAGCAGTACCTCGTTGCCGGTGTCGGCCACCGAGTGCGCGGTCTCCGCCCACAGCGCGGCGGAGCCGGTCAGCGCGGCGGCGATCGCCTTCGCCGCGGCGATGGCGATATTGACCGCGACGGCCACGATGACCGTCCGGGTACTCGCTTGAGTGGCCTCCCGCCGCGACATGATCGCAGTGTGTCACGGGCGGCAGGTTCCACGCCCATGAAGTCGTTTCGCGATTCCGCGCGTCAACTTCACCGGGGCGTGAGTTCTATTCGTTCGCGACAGGGGGAACCGTGAAACGGCTATCCGCACGTGTGCTTGCCCTCGGCAGCGCGGCAGTACTCGCATTGGCAATCGCCGCACCGGCAAACGCGGCATCCACCGCCACCCGGTTCAACCGGGTTGACCTCATCTCCGACCAGCCGGGTAAGGCGCCGCTCGTCGATCCGGACCTGGTCAACGCCTGGGGCCTGGCGCTCGGACCCACCAGCCCGCTCTGGGTGGCGAACAACGGCACCAGCACAGCGACCGTGTACCCCGGCGGCCTGAACGGGGCGACACCGACCAAGGCGCCGCTCACCGTCAAGATCCCGGGCGGCGCACCGACCGGGCAGGTTTTCAACGACACGACGGGCTTCGTGGTCACCGGCACCGCGGGCTCCGCGCCGTCGCGCTTCCTCTTCGCCAGCGAGGGCGGCGACATCACCGGCTGGGCCTCGGCGGCCTCCCCGACCGACGCGGTGCTTGCCAAGCACGTGCACGGCGCTGTCTACAAGGGACTCACGATCGTCCACGCCGGTACCCACGCGTTCCTGCTCGCCGCCGACTTCGCCGGCGGGCGGATCGACGTCTTCGACGACCAGTTCAACCGGTTGCCACAGCTGTCCGCGTTGTTCCGCGACCGGCACCTGCCGAAGGGGTACGCGCCGTTCAACGTCCAGGCCGCCGGCAACGTCGTCTACGTGGCCTTCGCCAAGCAGCAGGCCGGCAGCACGGATGAGAAGGCCGGGCCCGGTCTCGGCTTCGTGGACCGGTTCGAGCTGGGTAAGGGCCCGAAGCGGATCGCCAGCCACGGCACCCTGAACGCGCCGTGGGGGCTCGCGCTCGCGCCGGCCAGCTTCGGTCGCTTCGCCGGAACGCTCCTCGTCGGCAACTTCGGCGACGGGCGGATCAGCGCGTTCCGTGGTGACGACTTCGTCGGCCTGGTGCGGGACCAGCACGGCAAGCCGATCGCGATCGACGGCCTGTGGGCGCTGCTGCCGGGTACCGCCGCGTCGGGCGGCACCGGGTCGCTGTGGTTCAGCGCCGGCCCGGACGACGAATCGCACGGCCTGGTCGGCGAGATCCTCCCGGCCACGACCTCCTGACCTCCACTCCCAAACCCCTACCCAAGATCGGCACAGCTTGCCGGAAGTCGTGGTCTCCCTGAGGGGCGGAGACCACAACTTTCGGAAGGTTGTGCCGATCTTGGTTTTGTTTGGGCAGCGAACTCGTCGGACGTCTCGGGGTGCCAAAAACAGACGAGGCGTACCCGTCGGCGCACCGCCCATATTCATCCAACCTCTTTTATTGATGATGGTTGACGTCAGCCATCGAGCGTCGTAAATTGACTCGCACCACCAATAGGTAACCATCTTAACTATCGCTCAACCCGTGCCTCAGCCCCCGCCCCTTGGAGGTCCTCCCGTGCGACGCATGCGACTCGCGCTCCTCACACTCGGCGTCCTGTCCCTCCCACTCGTCGCCGCCACGGCCCACGCCGCGGTAACCCCGCAGGCCGCACCCACCGCCGCCCAACTACTGGCGAAGACCAAGACATGCTCTGTCGCCTCGAAGGGCAAGTACAAGACCGACGACGAGACCAGCGCGACGGTCAACATCTGCAAGTCCGGCTCGGCGTTCTTCTGGAAGGCCGACATGGACATCGACTGTGACGGCATCAGCACGAGCCACTGCAACAAGAGCAAGGACCCCTGGTACCAGGGCCAGACCTCGTTCGAGACCTCGAAGGGCAAGTCCTTCCAGGCCGACAAGACGCACTACTACGTGATCCCGCTGCCCAGCTCGCGGTTCAGCTACTCGGGCTCCGGCATCAAGCCGGGCACGGTCGCCGCGATCATCTACAACAACAAGCTGGTGTACGCGGTGTTCGCCGACGAGGGCCCGAACAACATCATCGGTGAGGCGTCCTACGCCACCGCGAGCGCCCTGGGCATCAACCCCGACCCGAGGAACGGCGGCACCGACTCCGGTGTCACGTACATCGTCTTCAAGGGCAGCGTGCCGAACCCGGTCGAGGACAACAACGCCATCACGTCGAAGGGCCGGTCCGCCGCGGCCGCGTGGCTGAACAGCTGACCTTTCGAGCTTCGTGTACCCGAGCGGTGGCCTGGCGGCGAACCTCCAGGCCACCGTTCGCGCATGCTCGGCACAACTTCCCGGAAGTTGTGGCCATAGCGCGGGCCCGAGGCCACAACTTCCGGGAAGTTGTGCCGATCTTGGGAACCGGCAGGATCTCATGGACGTCTATGCGACGCCGACCGGTCGCCGAGTGGGTGGACGAAGGGTCGCGGGCGGTTCTGCCCGCCGCCGTCAGTGCCCCGGAGCCACCCGCTCGTCCCGGTCGGTCCAGCGAAACCACACTCTGGCTACTTATTCCATTGGAGGCGTTGGGCGTGAGGACAGGCGCACAATCCGGTCGGCGGCACGGCCCCGTGGTCCTGGTCGCCGGCGGCAATCTGCGTCAACGCCTCCAACTCGGCCAACGGTTGCGCCGCAACGGCTTCTACGTTCGCAGCGTTCCGGACGGTCCCAGCGCCCTCGCCGCGGCGCACGAGAGCCCACCGGCCGCCGTCGTCATGGACTGGCTGATGCCGGGCAGCGGCGGCACCGATGTCTGCGCACGGCTGCGCCAGCGGCCCAACCATGCTTCCTCGTCGATCTAGGAAGAATGGTGGAATAAACCGGGCAGGCCGGGCACCACTCGTCCTAGATCGACGAGAAGTGGGACGCGAGGCGCGAGACCACCGCGGCCGCGTCGGCGGTGATCTGCTCGACGATCTCGGCGGCCGGCGCCTCACGGGTCAGCGTGTGCGCCTGGCCGGCCCAGAGGTTCACCAGCGACGGGTCCCCCGCGGCCCGGGCCGCCGCTCGCAACGGCGCGGTGACGTAGTGGACGTGCGGGTACGCGGCCGGTGCGCGCCGGTCATGTACCCGCATGAATTCGTTGATCACCCCGCGCGCCCGGCGGCCGGTGAACGCCCGGGTCAGCCTCGTGTCCGCGGCGCTGGCAACCGCCGCCCGATGCACCGCCGACGTGCCGGCCTCCAGCGCGAGCAGGAACGCCGTGCCGAGCACACCGGCCGACGCCCCGGCGGCGAGAACCGCGGCGAGGGCCGGCCCGTCGGCAATCCCCCCGGCCGCGACGAGCGGCATCCGGGCCCGTGCGGCGACCAGCCGCAGCAGGGGCAGCAACGCGTACTCGTCGGCGTCGTCCACGCCGCCGCGGTGCGCGCCCGCCTCCAATCCCTGTACCACCAGCGCGTCGACGCTGACCTCGTCGGCCGCCGCGACGGCGCTCGGATGCGTGACGGTCACCCACACCTCGCTGCCCTGCGCGTGCAGCCCGTCCACCACGTCGGCGGCCGGCACCCCGAACGCCAACGACACCACGGGTACCGGGTCGGCCAGCAGCAGGCGCAGCTTCTCCGCGTACGCGTCGTCGCCGCCGACCGGGGCGCCGAGCACGACACCGTAGCGCCGCGCGGTCGGGGCGAGCCGCTCGGCGTACGCGATGACGTCGGCCTCCTCGGCCGCGTCGGCCGGCAGGGCGACCGGGGCGAACACGTTCACGCCGAACGGCCGGTCGGTCAGCCGCCGGGTCTGCGCGATGTCAGCCGCCAGCCGCTCGGGCGTGAGGTACCCGGCCGCCAGGAAGCCCAGCCCGCCGGCGTTGGAGACGGCCGCGGCGAGCGCCGGTGTGGACGGGCCGCCGGCCATCGGCGCGCCGACGACGGGCCGGCGCAGGCCGTCCAGGACGGCGCTCACGACACGGCTCCCGGCTCGGGCAGGCCGATCGGGTTGATCGGCGGCATCACGCGGTAGCAGGCCCTGGCGATCGGGGTCAGCAGATGGCGCAGCCGATCGACATCGATCTCGTGCCACGGTCCGACCGCGGTCCGATCGGTGGTGGCCTCGATCTCGCGGAACACGGTGACCCCGGTGTCCGCCGGCCGGCCCGCCGCGTCGAGCCAGCCACGGTCGATGAGGCGAGCCACCGCGACCGCCCACTCCTCGTCGGTCCAGCCCCGGTGCGACTGGAGGACGTCCCGGCTCAGGTCGTACGCGGCCCGCCAGACCAGTGCCTCACAGCCACCGAGACCGGCGGCCACCAGCGCGGCGACATGCCCGTCACCACGGTGCTCGCGCAGCGTGGTGGCGGCCTGCCAGAGCCGGTCGAGCGGCGTCGCGGGCGGTACCAGTACGGCGTTCGAGGCGCCGAGCACCCGGCCGGAGTGGTCGAGCCGGTTGGTGACGGCTTCGAGCAGGTCCGCCGCTTCGGCAACCGCGTCGGGCGGTTGGTCGGCGGTGAGCCGAGCCAGCGCGGCCACCGCCCCTTCGGCTCTGACCTGGAGCACGTCGTCGGCCGGAAGGCGTTGCCACACATCGGGTACGGCCCGGGAGACCATCCTGGGCGCGAAGTTGAAGAACGCGGCGACGACCGGGGCGGCCGGTACCGTGCCGAGCGGCGCCGCCCGGCCGGCGAAGTACCCGCGCCAGAAACCGCGCAGCCCCGCCGCTTCGAAGGACTCCCGGGCCTCGGGAGCGAAGTACGTCACCGCATGGACGGGCTCGTACAGCGTCCACATCAAGCGAGCAATGTTCACGATCGCAGCATCGCACGGCTGTGCCGTGGCCTCGGCGCGGGCCAGAAAAGCAGGAGGCCGTCCCCCCTCGGGACGGCCTCCTGGCTCGGGTGCGCGGGTTACTTGGTGATGAACAGGTAGTCGGCCTGGTACGGCGACCTGGCGATCGGCTGCTTCTTCGGGTTGCACGTACCGGTCGGGGCGACGCCGCCGACGGTGTTCAGCCGCTCGACCTCGATCGCGTTCGCGAACTGGCCGGTGGACGCGCCTTCCTGGGTCAGGTTGAGGTCAAGCTCGGCAATGTTGTCGGTACCGTTCGGGGTCTTGCTCACGAGGGTGCCGGTGACGGCGCTGCGGTCCCGGGACACCCACTGCGGCGGGCCGGCGTCGTCCTTGACGAACGAGTGCTGGATGCCGCCCTGGAGACGGGCGCTCACGTTGTGCTGGGTGAAGGCGAAGGTACCGTCGGCCTGCTTGGTGCAGGCGTAGATCTGCTCGCCCTTGACCACGGACGCGGTGAAGCTCGACGAGTCGAACGCACCGGCGTCGCCACCCGAGCGGAACAGCTGGCCGCGGACCGCGCCGCCACCGAACTCGGCGGTGTGCAGGTTGGCGTAGAAGCTGGCCGGGTCCTTGCTGATCTTGCGAGCCAGGTCGGACTTGACGTTGTCGACGGCGCCGGCGACACCGGTGATCGAGGCGGGCAGCCCGCCCGGCGCCGAGAACAGCGGCACCACGACCGGGCCGTTGGTACCGGTCGCGCCCTGGTGGATGTGCCCGTCGGTGGGCGCGCCGATCCCGTTCCAGCTGACGGCGAAGTTGACCTTGTCGTGGCTCGCCCGGACGAACGCGACCGCGTGTCCGTCGACGTCGCCGGCCGGCTTGCCAGCGGGGTCCTGTACTTCCTGGTCGCCGTCGAGGATCGCGGTCAACGGGCCGCCGCGCAGGAACGAGTTGAGGTCGACCGGGTGGGTCACCTTGTGCAACTGGCCACGGACGGCCCCGCCCGCGAACTCACCGGTGTGGATGTTGGCGTAGAAACCACCGGGGTTGGATTTGATCGAGTCGAGAAGGCCGGGCTCGGTGACTGTCACTGAGCCGACAGTGGCATTGAGGGTACCGGGCAGCGCGGTGCCGAAGAACGGGACCTTGACCGCGCCATTGGTACCGGTGGCGCCGAGGTGGATGTGGCCGGCGGTGGGAGCCGCGATGCCGTTCCACTTCATGGCGAACGAGACCTGGTTGCCCTTGATACGCAGTACCTCTACGGCCTGGCCGTCCTTGTCACCGACGGCCGGTGAGCCGGCCGGACCGGGCACCTCGTTGTGCCCGTTCAGCGCGGCGACCAGGTAGGTCGCGCCGCCGCTCGAATCCACGGGGGTACCGGCGGGCGGGGGCGGCGGGTCGTCGTGGCCGTCGTGGGCGGACGCCATGCCGGACAGCGCGAGGCTGCCGATGGTGCCGAGGGCGGTGGCGGCGACAAGCGAGAGGGCGAGACGGGAACGTGTCTTGCGGAACATCCGAGCAACTCCCCTGTGGACCTGCCGGCGCCCGTTTGCGCCAGCAACGACCGAGACACGGTCGCCACTCTGGAATGGTTCAAACTTTCTTCGGGACTCTTCCCGGGGCGGCAGGGTCGATGATCGACCGGCCGGCCGCCGTGCCGAGCGGCGTCTACAAAGGAGTGTCATTTGACACGGTGTCCGCGTGCCGAATGACACTCCGAGCGTTTCGCGGGACAAAAAGACCCATAACTATGCGACGGATGTCTTGACCGTGCGCAAGCGGTTCAGTACTTTGCGTTAGCCCGCGTCGTCCTAGCGGCGTGGGTCGGGAGGTCGACCTCGGGGGCACTCCAAAGGTCGGCTTCCCGCCCGCACGGGCAAGAAGACGGCCGGCCGGCGAGGGGCACTCCTCGCGGCCGGCCGTCCACCTTCCAACGCCCGGTGTTTCTACAGCAGCCGGATCCGCTCGGTCTCACCGTCCTGGTGCTTGACGGCGACGGTGCCACCGTTGCGCTGCGCGATCTCCTGCCAGACCTCGTAGACCTGCAGCGCACGATTGATCACGTCGGTCTTGGAGTAACCGGTCTCGTCACACAGCCGCTCCATGGCCTGCGCCGCGGCCGGGGTGAGATTGACCGTCACCCGCACCAATCCACCCCCGCCACCGGACGGGTCCGGCGGGTCGTTGCGACCGGGGCCACCCACGGGCTCCGGTGGTTCCTTGCCTGCCCGCGCGCGTTCCAGAATTGTCGTATCCGACATGCCTGCGCTCCTTCCTAGCGAAGCGGCATTCCCACGACGGAGTGACCCGGATCACAAGTCACTCTGCGTAGCCTAGCTGTACAACGTGGTAACGATACCCGAGTTGGCGTCACATATACATACGTGAGGGAGCCAGATCTCGGCGGTAGCAAGTATTGCCTGCTTAGTCATATGTTACTCACAGGAAACTCACACGAGATGCGGTCGTCACTCACAGACGCACATACCCAGCGTCACAATCACCGGACAGCCGGTAGGTGAGCTGGCGATTTGTTGGTTGACCATACCAATGAGATGAGCATTTCAAGACAGTTATTGCATGCATAGAGGTGTACCCAAGCGCCTCCGCTTCTGCTAACTTTCCGTAGCAGCCGAGCGCCGTCCGGCCAGGCGCACGCTTCCACCCCACATTCAAGGCGGTAGGCAATGGCGAGTCTCCTTCCGTACCAGGTCCTCAACCTGGCAGCGGCGCCATCTCCACACAGCCAACCGTCACCCAGCGCGAAGGTAAACCTCCACTCGACCCGCCAACCGGCGCCCGACGACGTGGTGGATCTGTCCGCGGAGCCGCCCACGAACGCGGCCCGGCTAACGCGGATCACCGTCTCGGAGTTCACTCTCGCCGGCAGGGTGCGTCGGTTCTTGTCGAACAACAGGCGACTGAAGTAGCAACGCACCTGAAGAAGGGACTGGACCGGCCATGTTGGACCGACCACGACTGGAATTCAAGCTCAGTGTGTACGAGCCGAAGACCGACCCGACCGGCTCGACCCGCGGCCTGTACGCGGACGCCTTCCACCTTCTCGGCGAGTTGCAGAACCTGGCCCAGGAGCTGTCGATGACCCCGGACGTGGACGAGGAGAAGCTCCACCACATCGCCTGGCGCGCGGCCAAGGTCACCGATGACCTGTGCTTCGCTGCCAGCGCGGCCGGCGAGGCGCAGCGGCGCCGGATACACCAGCCGGCCTGACGGCTCCCGCCGGACCGGTCACCACCGCGATACAACACCTACGAAACGAACAGTCCGGTGCGCGCTCGGGCGTTGGAGGTCGTCATGTTGGAGCAGAGTGCACAGGCGTCGACGCCGGCGGCGCACTCGCTCTTCCAGGCACTGCGTGACCTGTACCTGGAGGCGGGCGAGCCGAGCTGTCGCGACCTGGCCAAGAAGTGCGGACCCGGCAACATCAGCCACAACACCGTCAATCAGATCCTGCGTGGACAGAAGCTGCCCCGGCAGCCGCACCTCGAAGTGCTGGTGCACGCGATGGGCGGAGACTGGTGCAGGTTCAAGGCACTGTGGTGTGAGGCGCGCAAGGAAGCCGGCGGCGGGGGCGCCGACGACCCGGCGGCCGACCCGGTGACCGGGTCCGAACCCGACAGCGAGATCCGCCGGTTGCGGGCCGAACTGGACTGGCTGCGCGCCCAACTGCGCGCGCAGAAGGGTCCGCTCGACGAACCCGACGCCGGGTGGCACCTCGGCCGGCACCCGGTCCCGGTCCAGTACGACAACAGCGACCGGTACGCGTCCCGCTGGGTCGCCGACGAGTTGTTTCTGGTCGGCCACAACCCGCACACCGGCCGGCGACAGGTCAGCCGCGACTCGCTCGCCACCGCGCTGGCCGGCGCGGCACTCGGCGACCTGATCCTGGCCGGCTGCCTGTTCGTCGACGCGGACAGCCAGGTGCGAGCCCTCGCCCGGTCCGCGCCGGACGACCCGGTCACCGGGTACATCCTGGGTGAGCTGGCCGGTCGCGACAGCACCGAGCCGCTCCGGGAGTGGGTGTGGCATCTGCGCCGCGACATCTACCCGCTGGTCGGCCAGCGGCTCGCCGCAGCCGGCCTGGTCACCTCCCGCCGGGCGAGACGGGTGCTGTCCGTGCGCGCCGTCGTCGCCTACCCGGCCGGGAACCTGGTGCTCGCCGGGCGACCGGCCGTCCGGCTCGGTGGTCATGTGCTGCGCCAGTCCGCGTCACCGGATGTACCGACCCGGTTGCTGGCGGCTCTGGTCCGCGCGATCGACCTGGAATGCCGCCTCGCCATCGATCTTCCGACCGCCGAGATCCGACGCCGGTTGGAGTCGGTCGCGGCGGTGCTGCCAGCACCTCTCGACGCGACGGTCGCCGCGGTGGCGAGCGTCAACGACGCGCTGGTCGAAACGCCACGCCGGTAACCGTCCCCGAGTGTCATGGCCTGAATAGCACACGTCCTGACCATGCACCGCGTCGTTCAGGGCGAGCCCCGCGAGCCCTACCGCCCCGCACGCTTGATGTCGAAACGGCGACCGGCACCGAAGGCGAGGAACACCGAACCATGAGCGTCATACCCCCGGAACCACGGCCCCCTGACTTACCGGATCCGCTGCGCAGCCTGTGGCACGCCTTGGCGCCGGCCGAGCGGGAGGCCCTTGTCGCGGCCGTGGAGGAGCGGTTTCGAGGCGGACCCGATGACGCGACCGGTGCGGTGGGCGTCAACCAGTGGAACCAGATCGTGTACATCGAGCGTCGGGTCACCGTCGTGGACCGGGTCGTCTCCCGACCGAACAGCGGCCATCACACCCCGCTACCGGCCGCACCGTTGAACTGCTCGATCCTCTGCACCGACATCGCCGGGTTCGGCGATCCGCGCCGCGACGACGACGACCGCCGGGTGATCCGCGCGGCGCTGTACCGGATTCTGCGTGACGTGTTCGAGGCGTCGAACCTGCCGTGGGACGTGTGTGTCCACGAGGACCGCGGCGACGGGACGCTCACCGTGGTGCCGCCGATGATCCCCACCGAGCCGCTCGTCGACCCGTTGGTTCCGATGCTCGCGTCCCGGCTCAAGCGGTACAACCGGCAGGCCGGCGCACCGGTGCGGATCCAGCTTCGCGCCGCCCTGCACGTCGGGCCGGTCGCGCCGGACGCCGACGGGCTGCGCGGGCACGCGCTGATCCAGGCCGCCCGCATGCTCGACGCACCGGCGTTGAAAGAGGCGCTCGCCACCGCCGACGCCGACCTGGCCTTCATCGCCTCGGCTCACGTGTACGACACCGTGATCCAGCACGCGACCGGGCTCGTGGATCCGACCGCGTTCCGGCGGATCCGGGTCAACGTCAAGGAGTCGAAGACCACGAGTTGGATGTACATCGCGTAGCTATCTGCTCAGCCGGCCGAGAAACGCTGAGGCGGCGGCGATTCCGGCGATACCGCAGCCGATGAGCACGACGAAGTCGAGCGCGATGTGCGAGTGGGTGCCGACGAGAAGCCCGCGCAGCGCGTCGACCTCGTACGAGAGCGGATTGAACCGGCTCAGTACGCGCAGCCAGCCCGGCATGACGGCGACCGGGTACAGCGCGTTCGAGGCGAAGAACAGCGGCATCATGATGGCCTGCCCGATGCCCATCAACCGTTCCCGGGAAAGCACCAGGCCGGCGATCGTCATCGACAGGCAGGAGAAGAACGCCGCCCCGAGTACCACCACGACGATGACGCCGAGCAGCCGCAGCGGGTTCGCCGACAGGCCCACGCCGAGGATCGCCGCCAGTACCAGGATCACGATCGCCTGGCTCAACGCGCGGATCCCGGCCGCGAACGCCTTACCGGTGACCAGGGCGGCCCGTGGGGTCGGGGTGACCAGCAGCTTCGTCAGTACGCCCGCGTCGCGTTCCCAGATGATCTGGATGCCGTAGAAGATCGAGATGAACAGTGCCGACTGGGCCAGGATGCCGGGAGCCAGGAAGTCCAGGTACGGGACGTTGCCGGTCGGGATGGCCCGGATCCGGGTGAACGTCTCGCCGAAGACCAGCAACCACAGCGCCGGCTGGATCGCGCGGGTCACCAGCTCGCTCCGGTCGTGGCTCAGCTTCTGCAACTCGATCAGGCACAGCGCGTACACCCGGGAGGGCAGCACCCGCCAGGCGCCACCGCTGTCCGGAAGCTCGTCGACCTCAGCCGAGCCGACGGGCTGTTCGACGGGTACCGCGGACATCGCGTAGCCCTCCCTGGTTGCCTTCGAAGTTGTCCCCCGTGTAGTGCCGGAACACGTCCTCCAGCGTGGCGCCGGGGCCGAGCGCGGCCTTGAGCTCGCTCGGCGTGTCGAGCGCGCCGATCCGGCCGCGGTGCATCAGCGCCACCCGCTCGCAGTACTGGTCGGCCTCGTCCATGTAGTGCGTGGTCACCAGCACCGTGGCGCCGGTCGTGGCACGCAGTTCGGTGACCTTCTCCCAGAGCGCGCCGCGCGCCACCGGGTCGAGCCCGATCGTCGGCTCGTCGAGGATCAATAGCCGCGGCTGGTTGACCAGTGCCTGCGCGAGCTCCAACCGACGGACCATGCCGCCGGAGTACGTGCTGACCATCCGGTCGGCCGCCTCGGTGAGGCCCATCGCGGCCAGCGCCTCGTCGACCCGGTCCGCCCGCTGTCGCCGGGGCACGTCGAACAGCCGCGCGAACAGGCTGACGTTCTCCCGCCCGGTCAGGGTGCCGTCGGCGGAGAGCAGTTGCGGCACGTACCCGATAGCACGCCGGACGGCGAGCGGCCGGGCGGACGGATCGGCGCCGAAGACCTTGACCATGCCGCGCTTGGCCGGAAGAAGCGTGGTGATGAGCCGGATCGTGGTGGTCTTGCCGGCACCGTTCGGACCGAGGAGACCGAAGATCTCGCCACGCCGCACCGCCAGGTCCAGGTCGTCGACGGCGACGTGGGCACCGAACGCGTACCGGAGCCCGTGGCAACGGAGCGCGTAGCCGTTGACGCTCACGCTTCCTCCTCGATCATGGTCAGCAGGCGGCGGAGTGCGGGCAGGGCCTCCTCGATCGCGCGCACGTCGCCCTCCGGCAGGCGGTCCAGCGCGGAGCTGACGAGCGTCCCGCGGCCAGCCCGCCACCGGCGGATCCGGTCGCGGGCGGCGTCGGTCAACTGGAGCTGGGCCGCGCGGCGGTCCGTCGGGTGCACCTCGCGGCGGATCAGGCCCTCCCCGACGAGCTGGTTGATCAGCGTGCTGACCGAGTTGTCGGCGAGGTGCAGGGCGCGTGCCGCCGCCCCTACCCCGACACCCGGCTGAGCGTCGACGACGTGCAGCAACTCGACGTGGGCGCCGCGCAGGGGTGGGTCGGGCATGGCCGGCCGCAGGCGGCGCCGGACCAGCCGGCGCAGGCTCGACACGGTATCCATCAGATCCGCGGCGAGGTGATCGTGTCGGCCCACGACTCCACGATACCTCTGATTGAGAGATATTAGCCCGGTACAACTTCCCGGAAAGTTGTGCCGGTCGGCTCGATCAGTGCTTGAGTCGGCTGATCAACTCGCCAACAGCAAACAGGGTGGCTGGAACTGCGCACCGTCTGACCAGAGCTTATGCGCGTCGTTAAGATCGACTACTCGATGGGGAACCGGTAGACAATCTCATACCGGCCGACCGGAAACACGATGTCGGCGGTCTCCACCGGGCGTCCCTGGACGAAGTAGGTCCGCTCGACGGTCTGGACGTGCACCAGTCGAGGCGGAAGCTGCAATGCCTCGATCTCGTCCGGCGTAGCCGGACGGTCCCGGACCCGTTCCTCGCACTCGTCAATGCGCAACCCGATGTGATCGAACCTGGCGACGACACCAACGGCTGCGCCGTTTTCCGGCCACTCTATCGGCGTACCGGCCGTCAGCTCCAACGGTTCGCGGGAGTATGAGACTTGGATCGGCTCGCCATCGGCCCGGAACACGTACCGTGTGGCCATGATCGGGGCGCCCGGTTCGATGCCCAGTCGTCGTGCTGTCTCCAGGTCGGCTTCCGCGTGTTCGGAGTGATGGTCCCAGCCACCTTGACGGCCAGTGCGGGCAGCGTCACGGGCGAACGGGGACGTGGATCCCGGCTCGTGGCGCATGCCCCGGAAATGTGCATGCCTGACGAGTCGGGGCACGGATCGGACATAGACACCGGAGCCGCGTCGCCCTTCGACGATGCCCTCGCCTTTCAGCACCAAGATCGCATTCTTGGCGACGGTACGACTTACGCCGTACTCGGCCATCAGCGCTGTCTCGGTCGAGATCTTCATACCCTGTGCCAGCTCACCCGCGACAATGCGAGCACGGAGATCGGCAGCTATGCGCAGGTACGCGGGTATTTCGGGCACGGTGCACCCCCTATTTCCGGTCGGCAATCTCGATGCAATCACGGGTTGGGGTAGTGCACCAACTTTCTGAACTATCTGTGATCGACTGATTGCATCAGTCAAGGTTAGTGTACTAACTTGAGTGCAGCTCCGCCCGGATCGACTCCGGTCGGCAAGCCCCGGTCGACCGGGCGGAGTCCCTACGAACAGGGGCGCGGCGGTCGGTGCCGCCTCGGGCTGACCAGCTAGCCCGCTCGGCTGTCCGGGTCTTGGATCCCGGCCGCTGCGCCCCGCTCAACGGAGCCAGCCGAGGAGTCCACGATGAGGACGGCAGCCCCACCCGCCGCGTACCGCCGCGACCCAGAGCCAATCGCCGCCGCCCTCGATCGAGCCAGACAGGCAGACCTCACCGTCATCACCGACAAAGAGGACACAGTCACCATTGACTGTCCTCGCTGCACCGACAGCCTCGTCTTCGCCCGGCACCACTGGTAGCCAATCGGCGCGGCACGCATCGTCGACCTCTTCATCTGCGCCCACCGGGATCGACAACGATGACGGCACACCAGCCGCTGGCGCGGTCATGGACGTGCGTCGGATGTTTCCTGCCGTGGCCGTGCCCGTCCCGGCAGCAACAGCTACGCGCGTTCTACGTCGACAGCCCGGTGTGCCTCGCGCTCGTGATGGGGTCGGCGTTCATCGAAGCCGCATCCGACCTCGGCGACCGCACAGTCGGGGAACTCTACGACCAGTTCATCTCCTGGATCGAGCCGATCGACCCGACCGGGGGTGGCTAGCCGTGTCCGACAGCCGCACCTCGACGCGCCCATGGACAGACCTACCGCCTGGGTCGGCCTCCGTCTCACCTGCCCGTGTGGGGCGGACCGGCCGTTCCGACCCGTCGGGCGAGGCACAGGTCAGGGCATATGACCTTATGAATTCGCAACTTCCGGGAAGTTGTGGCCTCGGCGGGGTGCTGAGGCCACAACTTCCGGGAAGTTGTGGCGGGCTTGGGTTAGCTGATGGTCAGCTTCACGGTGGCGGTATGGGTCTTGAGGTTCACGCCGGTGCCGGTGACGGTCAGCGTGTACGTGCCCGGCTTGGCCGTCGGGAACGCCGACACGGTCATCCGCGCGGGCCGACCGAACACGACGGCCGCCGGCGCGAGCGCCACGGTGACGTCGGCCGGCATGCCGGTGACGGCGAGCGCCACCAGCGGCCCGGCCTGCTCGCCGTTCGCGGTCACGGTCAGGGCCGCCGACCCGCCGAGCGGGATCGACATCGTGGGCGCGCTCACCGCGATCGTGTAATCCGGTTTCGTCCCGCCACCGTTGCCCGGACCGCCGGGGCCACCGCCACCGGGAGCACCGCCACCGGTCCCGACTGCCTGCTGGAGCGCCGCACCGATGATGGCACTGCCGGTCATGTCGATCGCCGGCTCGTCGGTCTGCCAGGCGCGCACGTCGTCGACGTACCGGCTGCCGTGCCCGTTGAACGCCTTGAACTCGTCTCCGCCGGTCGGGCACCTGACCATGCCGTCCTGGAGGTCGCCGAGGCCGTCGGAGAACTGCTTCGGATCGTTCGGGCCGTTGACGACCGCGCCGGTGAGTACCGGTGACGAACCGTCATCGCTCGCGCGCAGGTTGGACACCTGGTGCTGCGGGCAGATCGGGAAGGTCGTCCCCTCGCCGACCATGAAGCTGGCCCCCCACGCGTTGGCGCCGAGCAGCCAGTTGCGCTGCTGGGTCGCGAACGCGGCGAAGGACGTGTCGCCGCTCGCCTTCCGGTACAGCGCCTCGGTGGCGAGCAGGCCGAACGTGTGCGAGTCGACGTCGAAGTTGGTGTAGTCGCCGCCGGCGTGGAAGATGTCCGACTGTGCCTTGCTGGCGGCGCTCTGTACCTGCCGCTTCAGGTCGGCTACCAGGGCGGCCGGGGTGACCGCGAGGCTGCCCGGGTTGCCGGCGTTCTTCAGGGCCTGGAGCAGGTCGGCGTGGGCCAGCGCACTGGTGTCGTACAGGTTGAAGGTGTCGCCGTTGTCGCTGGTGATGTACCCCTTCGCGAACGTGGTGGCGTCGGCCAGGTAGGCGGCGCTCGACTTGCCGAGCTTCTGGGCGGCCAGCGCGATCTCGGCCGCGCCGAACTCCATGTCGTCGCGCCAGGTGTCCTCGGGGTAGAACTCGTTCGGCAGCGCCGTCACCAGGGGACTCGGCGGGTCGGCGGTGGCCGCCTGGTTGTACAGCGAGACCGCGGCGGTGTACTCGGCGGCGGCCCGGGCCGGGTCGCGGCCGGCGTCGACCTGCGCGGCGAGCGCGAACGCGGCGGAGGTCCGGCCGGCCAGGTTGGGGCTGATCTTCTCGCCCGGCGCGGCGGCCAGGAACACCGGGCGGTGCGCCGCGGCGTACCGGTTGGCCTCGGTGGTGTCGGAGTCGTCGTCCTGCGGCAGCCGCCACAGATCGTGGTCGCCAGTGAACGTGCCGGCGGCGTTACCCGATCCGATGCCGACCTGGAGGTACAGCGTCCCGGTCGACTGGTCCCACGCCTTGTCCAGCCAGTCGATCCCGAAGTGCGCCTCGGTGCCCAGCGTCGACGGGGCGGACGAGCCGAGGGCGCGTTGGGCGGCCAGGAGGACGGCGGCACCGTACGCGGTGGTGTGGGTGAATTTGAGATAGTCCCCGGCGTCGAACCAGCCGCCCTCGATGTCGACCGGGCCACCGATCCGGGTCAGGTCCCGGTCGGCGATCACGTCTTCCTTCTTGAAGCGCGGCGTCGCGTACACGTCCGCCGCGGCGTCACCCAGGTGCGCCGGCTCGCGGCCGAGTGCGCCGGCGAGCACGTTGCGGCCGTCGCGCTGGGTCTGGAAGAAGGTCACCCCGTCGGCGACGAGCTTGCCGTACAGGGCGGCCGGCTCCAGTACCTTGAATTTTGGAGATTTTGCCGAAGCGGAACCGGTGACCCGGATCTGATAGGTGCCCGGTCGGGTCAGCCCGGCCAGGTCGATCGGGTACACGGCGGGATACGCCTTGTTCCACGAGCCGCGGCTGGTTGCGCCGACGACACCGCTGAGCACGCTCTCCCCGGACGTGTCGACCACCTGGAACTTGGCGCCGGACACCCGCGCGGTGGTCATCAGGTATGCCTGCTTGGTCTCGCCGGTGAGGAAACCGACCTGGTCAACCCGGACCACACCGCTGACCGCGGCGTCCGCGGGTAACGTCGCCACGACGAAGGCCACCGCGAGCACACCGCCCGCCGCGATCGCGCTGAGTCCCCGGACCCCGCCAAGCCGCCGGACCCTGGTCACCGATGCCTCCCGCCAAGTGGGCAACGTGGGCTATAACAGGCGCGCTGCGGAACGTACTTCTCCCGGAACTAGATGGTCAAGGGGATCCGTAACGTTTAGTCATCGACGAACACAAATGAGGCGTCCGGGACACTGCGTGATCATAAACAAACACACAGCGATCATTCCCTTTCGATCCCCCTCGCGTTCGGCGCATTGGCAACTACTTCCCTTGACACGTCTCTGACCTGCGGGGTCTCATGTGGCCTGGCTAAGGGTCGCCCGATCACGCTGCCTCCGGGACGGCAGCGCGCGGGCGCACGGGAGGCAGCCGTTCGTGCACTCTCCAGAGGACCCCTCGCGTGTACCTGGCCTGCGCCGACCCCTCAACGCAGGAAAGGAGATCGATGGGATCTCGCCTCATCCGCCGAACCGCGATCGTGATCAGCGCCAGCGCGCTCACGATTCCGTTGTTCGGCAGCGTCGCTCAAGCGGCTCCGGACAGCCGGACCGACCTGCCGGGCACGCAGCCCGGTTGGGCCACGCCGGCCCGGGCCGCCGCGGCGCCCTCGGCTTCACAGAAAGTCTCGTTCTCGGTGGCGCTGGCGCTACGCAACGCGGACGCCGCCGAACGACTCGCCGTGGCGGTCTCGGACCCGGCAAGCGGCCAGTACCAGCAGTACGTCAGCCCGCAGCAGTTCAACGCCCGGTTCGCGCCGTCGAAGGATCAGGTTGACCGGGTCCGTACCTTCCTGACGAGCAACGGCATCAAGGTCGACGGCGTGGCCGAGGGCAACCGGTGGGTCGCTGCCTCCGGCACGGTCGCCCAGGTCAACAAGGCGTTCGGCACGGTCGTCAAGACGTACTCGTGGCGGGGCCGCACGCTCAAGGCGCCGTCGAAGGCCGTTTCCGTGCCGTCCTCGGTGCGGCCGGACATCCTGGCGGTGACCGGGCTCGACGACGGCGCGACCCTGCGCCGCCCGCAGAGCCGCAAGATCGCGCCGAGCGGGCTGCCGAACGTCGACATGAAGGTGATCCCGAAGGCGTCGCCGCCGCCCGCGTCCCAGTGCTCCACCTTCTGGGGCCAGAACTCGCAGACCCTGCCGGCGGCATACGGCAAGACGTCGTTCCCGACCTACATCTGCGGCTACAGCCCCGACCAGTTGCAGACCGCGTACGAGGTGAAGCCGGCGCTGGCCCAGGGCCAGAACGGGCACGGCGTCACGGTGGCGATCATCGACGCGTACGCCTCGCCGACGATGCTGGCCGACGCCAACGCGTACGCCACGAACTTCGGGCAGCCCACGTTCGCCAAGGGCCAGTACACCGAGAAGGTGTTCCGGCCGTTCGGGTTGCAGGACGAGTGCGGCGGCGAAGAGGGCTGGAACGGCGAGGAGACCCTCGACGTCGAGGCGGTGCACAGCCTCGCGTCCGGCGCGAAGATCCACTATATCGGCGCCCGGGACTGTGACCAGGGCATCGACGAGGCGATCAACTACGTGGTGCAGCACAAGGCCGCGGACATCGTGAGCAACTCGTACGGCAACCTCGGCGAGGACATTCCGGCGGCCGAGATCGCGAAGAACCACGCGATGTACGTCCAGGCTGCCGCCGAGGGCATCGGCTTCTACTTCTCGTCCGGCGACTCGGGCGACGAGGTGACGCTGGGCAACACGCCGTCGGCGCAACCGGACTACCCGGCGTCCGACACCCTGGTCACCGCCGTCGGCGGCACCAGCCTCGGCGTCGACGCGGCGGGCCAGTACCAGTTCGAGACCGGCTGGGGCACCGACATCGACCGGGTCGACTACACCAAGACGCCGGCCGCGTACACCGCGCCCCCGCCCGGGTCGTTCTTCTTCGGCGCCGGTGGTGGCACCAGCAGCGTGTTCCCGCAGCCCAAGTACCAGAAGGACAAGGTACCGGCGGCGCTGTCCCGCCAGTTCGGTGGCGCTCCGTCCCGGGTCGTTCCGGACGTGGCGGCGATCGCCGACCCGTACACCGGGTTCGCGATCGGCGAGACCGTGAACGGGCAGTTCGAGCTGAGCGCGATCGGCGGCACGAGCCTCGCCTGCCCGGTCTTCGCCGGCATCCAGGCGCTGGCGAGCACCGGCCGGCGGGCGTCGATCGGCTTCGCCAACCCGCTGCTGTACGGGCTGAAGGCCGGCGTGTACCACGACGTCGTCCCGTCGCGGGTGCCGCTGGCCGTGGCCACGCCGAGTGGCTCCGCCCTGGTCACCTTCGACCGGGACTCGACGCTGGCGACCTCGTTCGGTTACGACAACGTGACCGGTCTGGGTAGCCCGCGCGGCACCCGGTTCCTGAACGCGGTGCGTAAGGGCAAGTAGCACAAGCAACGGAGGGCGCCCGCCCATCCCGACTTCGGGATGGGCGGGCGCCTTCTTGTGCCGGGTCCGGTTGAACCCGCAAACTTGCCCAAACTGCGGCCTCGGCGGGCAGAGATGCCGCAACGTGGGCGAAGTTGAGCGGATCTTGAAGTGGGCGCAACTATTGATGGTGGACGATATTCGTAACCATGCCGGAGCCCCCCGGAGGAGCATGTGGACGATGCCCACCTCGTACGGTTGCTGTTAGGAAAGATCGACGACCACATCGCGTTCACCCGGGAGTTCCGTGCCGCGTTCCTGCGGCTGGGATCCGCGACCGCCGACAACGTCAACGCCGTCGAGCGGATCGAGTACGGCATCGCGGAAGACGGCTCCGACCTGCCCAAGGAGTACGCCGGGCTCAAGCTGAAAGGCCACGACATCCTGCTCACCGACGTGGCCCACGCGATCGAGGACCTCCCGCTGCCCGAGCAGGTGCAGGCCTACTACCCCGAGCTCACCGAAGCCGACTGGGCGGCAGCGACCCGGATGATCACAATGCTGCTGGTGTCACTGGACCGGGCTGTTCGCTAGGAGGTAGCTCAGCACCCGCCACCCATTCGACCGGCAGGTCCACGAGGCCGCGGATCAGCATGCCGGGCCGCCACGCGAGCGCTTCCGCCGGCACGGCGAGAGCCAACTCGGGCAGCCGCGCCAGCAGCGTCTCGAACGCGACCTGCCCTTCCATCCGGGCCAGCGGCGCGCCCAGGCAGAAGTGGATGCCGTGCCCGAACGCCAGATGGGAGCTTTCGCCCCGGGCGACGTCGAAGCGGACCGGCTCGGCGAACCGCTCCTCGTCCCGGTTGGCCGACGACAGCGACACGATCACCACTTCGCCGGCCGGGATCCTCACCCCGGCCACCTCGACCGGCTCCGCGGTGAACCGGTGGGTCGTGGTCTCGACCGGGCTCTCGTACCGCAGGAACTCCTCCACCGCACCCGGGATCAGGCTGGGATCGGAGCGCAGCCGACGGTACTGGTCGGGGTGCGCCAGCAGCAGATACATTCCGTTGGTGATCAGGTTGACCGTGGTCTCGTGGCCGGCGATCAGCAGCAGGAACACCATCGAGACCAGCTCCCGCTCGGTGAGCCGGTCGTTGTCGTCGCGCACCGCGATCAGGTCGGACAGCAGATCGTCGCCCAGCTTTCCGCGCTTGTCCGCGATCAGATCCACGATGTACCCGGACAGCGCCCGCATCGCGTCGGCGGAGCTGCCCGCGGGCATCCCCGTGACGAGCGTGTTCGACCAGGTGCGGAACGATTCCTGGTCGGCGCGCGGGACACCGAGCATCTCGCAGATCACCGTGATCGGCAGCGGGAACGCGAAGTCGGCCACCAGGTCGGCGCGGCGGCGCTCGTCCGAAGCACCGACGCGGCCCTCGCCCGGCGCCCCGGCCATCGCCGCGACCAGCGACTCGGCGATCTCCCGCACCCGTGGCCGGAGACCGTCGATCCGGCCGGTCGTGAAGACCTTGGAGACCATCCGGCGCAGCCTGGTGTGGGCCGGCGGATCGGCGCTGAGCATGTGGTCGTTGAGCAGCCGCTGCTGCTGATCGACGGAGTCCAGCCAGGGTGGCCGCTTGACCAGGCGCGGGTCGGTGAGCACCTGCCGGGCGTCGGCGTAGCGGGTCACCAGCCACATCCGGCCGCGCGGCGTGTCGACGGGCCGCACCGGACTGTGCTGGCGCAACCGCTCGTACACCGGATAGGGATCTGCCTTGAAGTCCGCGGCGAACAGGTCAGGACCGGCGTTCGAGGACATGTCAGGACCCTATCCACAAATGTCAACACGGTGCCAGCGCGGCAAGATCTGCAAGAATCTGGCCATGTCCGAGCCACCTGCGCAGCCGCCGCTAAGCCCGATCCGGTCGGGCGCCCTGTTCGGCGACCCGTCGGACCCACTCATCAGCGCCGACTACGCCGGCTGGTGGCAGAAGAACAAAAACCTCTTCCAGGTGTACTGGCGCCAGCTCGCCCTCCTTCAGGGCGTGGGCGCGGTGGCGGCGTTGGTCCTGCGGATCCCCGCCGCCCTGGTGCAGGCGATCCAGACCCGTGGGCTGCGCGACGCCGGCCAGCTCGACAGCGCCCAGATAAGGCACGCCGTCGTGTCGGCGCTGCCGGCCCTGACCATCGGCGCCATCGGTTCGATCCTCGCCGGCCTGGTGCTGGCGCTGATATCGCTGGCCGGGATGCGCCTGCTCGTGACCGGCGTGACCGGTGGGCGACCGTCGATCCCGGACGCGCTTCGCGGCACGCTCGGCCGGCTGTTCCCGCTGGTCGGGTGGAGCCTCCTGGCCGGCCTGATCCTGCTGGTCGGGTTCTGCGCGTGCTTCGTGCCGGCGCTGTACTTCGCCGCCGTGTTCACGGTGCTGCCCGCGGTCGTCCTGTTCGAGCGGGGCGGTGTCATCGCCCGGTGCTTCAAGCTGTTCCACGGCGACTTCGGCGCTTCGATCGCCCGGGTCGCCACGGTGATCGGGATCGCCATCGCCGTCTCGCTGGTGTCCAGCTCGGTCGGCACGATTGTCAACACGGTGGCGCACGCCTGGTCGGCCGGCACCGGCGGGCTGGTGAGCGGTACCGTGATCGGCACCCTGTTCCAGGTCGTGATCACCGCCGCGCTCGGGGTGCTCCTGACGCCGCTGGTCCTCACCACGTACGCCGACGAGCGGGCCCGGCTGGAGCCGCTGCACACCGGCATCCTCGCCCACGAGCTGACCTCATGATCGGCACAACTTCCCGGAAATAGTGGCCTCAGCCCCCGGTTTTGGCCACTACTTCCGGGAAGTTGTGCCGATCATGAGGCCCGGGAGGTTGTGCTGTCCGCGGGGACGGACGGAACCTGTGTCGGGCAGCGCAGCGGCGGGCTGTCGAGTCCACAGTGGAACTCCCGGCGCAGCGGGACGGCCGGCGCTGGGACGGCCCGGCGCGTCGCGCCGACCGTTGCCGCCGCGAGCAGGCCACCGACCACGCACACCGCCGCGGCGATGTAGCACGCGGCCCGGAAGCCGGCCCCGAACGCGGCCGGATCGAGGTAGGTCAGCTCGCCGATACCGGCCGCCGTGGGCAGGATGGCGATCGCGATCAGGCCGCCCGCGCGGGCCACGTCGTTGTTGACGGCGGACGCCACCCCGGACCGTTCGGGCGGCACCGAGCTGAGCGCGGTGGCGGTCAGCGGGGCGACGGTGGCGGCCAGGCCGAGCCCGAACACCAGCACCGCCGGCAGCACCTCGGTCAGGTAGTTGCCGCCCGGCCCGACCCGGCCCAGCAGCACCATGCCGGCCGCCACCAGCAGCGGGCCGACCGTCATCTGTAGCCGCGGCCCGATCCGGCTGGCCAGTGCCCCGGACTGCGGCGACAGCAGCAGCATGAGAACGGTCACCGGTAACAGCGCGGCGCCCGAGGCGAGCGGACTGTACCCGCTGACCTGCTGCAACTGGATCGGCAGCAGGAACAGGGTCGCGCCCAGCGCCCCGTACATGATGAAGGTGACCGCATTCGTGGCGCTGAACCGGCGGTTGGTGAACACGCCGAGCGGCAGCACCGGGTTTTCCGCCCGGCGCTCCCACAACACGAACCCGCCGAGCAGCACGATCCCGGCGACCAGCGAGCCGGCGATGGCCGGCGACCCCCAACCCAGCCGGGCGCCCTCGGTCAGCCCGTAACACAGGCCCAGCAGGGACAGCGTGATGAGCCCGCCGCCGACGAGGTCGATGGGGCGGCCGGCCTCGGCTTCGTCGCGGGTCTCCGGCACGTGCCGTACGCAGAGCCACACCACCAACGCGGCGAGCGGCAGGTTGATGAAGAAGATGTACCGCCAGGACACGCTCGCGATCAGCCAGCCGCCGATGAACGGGCCGATCGCGGTGGCCAACCCACCCAGCCCGGCCCAGGCGCCGATCGCCTTCGACCGGTCGGCGGGCACGAACGTCGCCTCGATGATGGCCAGGCTGCTCGGGGTCAGCAGGGCCGCGCCGGCGCCCTGTAGCGCCCGCGCGGCGATCAGCGTGCCGGCGTTGGGTGCCATCCCGCACAGCAGCGAGGCGAGCGCGAACCAGACCACGCCGATGACGAACACCTTGCGACGCCCGTACCGGTCGCCGAGGGCGCCGCCGACGAGCAGCAGGCCGGCGAGCATCAGCGTGTACCCGGTGACGATCCATTGCAGGCTGGTCATGCCGACGTGGAAGTCCCGACCGATGGCCGGCAACGCGATGCCGACCACGGTGGCGTCGATGGCTGCGAGACCCGATCCGAGCACGGTGGCGACGAGTACCCACTTGCCGCGCGCGGTCGCGTACTCGACGGCCATCAATTCGACGCCGGCTCGGTCAGCGGGAGCAGGACCCGGAACCGGGTGTCGCCCGGCTGCGAGGTGAGCCGGAGGTCGCCGCGGTGCCGGTTGACCACGATCCGGTACGAGATGTCGAGGCCCAACCCGGTGCCTTCGCCGACCGGTTTGGTGGTGAAGAACGGCTCGAACACCCGCCGTTGCAGGTTGGCCGGGATGCCGGGGCCGGTGTCGCCGATCTCGATCACCACGCAGTCGCCTTCCCGGAAGGTGCGGATCGTGAGGGTACCTTCGCCGTTCATCGCCTGGACCGCGTTGTCGATGAGATTGGTCCACACCTGGTTCAGCTCGGCGGGGTGCGCCGGGATCTTGGGCAGCGTCCGGTCGAACTCCTTGACGATCTTGACGTTGTCACCCATCTTGTGCTTGAACAGGATCAGCGTGCTGATGATCCCGTCGTGCACGTCGATCCACTGATGCGAGGCCCGGTCCAGCTGGGAGTACTGCTTGGCGGCGGCGACCAGCGAGGAGATCCGGTTGCCGGCGTCCTCGATGTCGGTCATCAGCTGCTCGGTCTCCAGCGCGTACGCGATCCACCGCAGCGAGCCGTCGAGCAGCCCTGGCTCCACGTTCCCGGCGATCTCGTCCAGGCACTCGACGTCGAGCCCGCCGGCCACGAACACCGGCGCCAGGTCCCAGGCACCGGCGACGTCGTGCTCGTCGAGCCAGTCGCTCAGCTCGTCTTCGCGGTCGCTGGTCTCCAGGGCGGTCAGTTCGGGTGCCTTGGCCGCCCGTTCGATGACCGACTCCTGCAACTCGGCGAGCTTCTTCAACTGGACCGGAGCGATCCGGCCGTCGGCCAGCATGGCGAGCTTGTGCCGCATGCCGGCGACCCGGGTACGCAGCGACGCCGTCGCACGGACGGTCGCCGCGGCCGGGTTGTTCAGCTCGTGCATCAGACCGGCGGTGAGCCGGCCCAGCGCGCTGAGCCGCTGCCGCTCGCCGATCACGGCCTGCGTGTTGCGCATCCCGAAGAACAGGCCTTCGAGTAGGTGGATCGCCATCGGGAACCAGTCGCGCATCATGGTGGCGAAGTCGTCCGCCGGCAGGACGAAGAACTCGCAGTCGCTGATCGCCCGCATCGAGGCGGTGTACGTGCGGGGAACGTCGGAGTCGGCGAGGTACGCCTGGGTGGCGCCCATGTACGCACCACGCTGATCGGTGCGGGTGGTCTCCACGTCGTTGCCCTGCACGTTGCGCGACAGGGCGAGCGTGCCGGACAGCAGGACGAAGAAGCCTTCGGCCGGCTCGCCCTCGGCGAACACCGTCGAGCCGGCGGGGAAGCTCTGCACGCTGCCCTTCTGGGCGAGCCAGTCGAGCTGCTCGTCCGACAGCGCTTCAAAGAGGAAGAGGGTCTTCAGCTCCGTGGGGGTCAATTGTTGTTGCGTCATTGCGACTCCAGGTACCTGTGCACGAGTGTCACCGCCATCGCGCCCTCGCCGACCGCCGACGCCACCCGCTTGACCGAGTTGGCCCGCACGTCGCCGGCGGCGAAGACTCCCGGGACGCTGCATTCCAGATAGAACGGATCGCGGTCCCGATCCCATCCCGTCGGCCGGTCACCGCCGACCAGCAGGTCCGGACCGGTGCACACGAAGCCGCGCTGGTCCCGCTTCACGGCGCCGTCGAGCCAGTCGGTGCGCGGCTCGGCGCCGATGAAGATGAACAGGTGGCCGCACTCGGAGGTCATCGTCGTGCCCTGCTTGCCGTCGCACAGGGTCACCGCTTCCAGATGGTCGTTGCCGTGCGCCTCGATCACCTCGGTGCGGGTCCGCACCTGGATGTTGGGGACGGCCGCGAGCTGCTGGATCAGGTAGTACGACATCGACCGTTCCAGCGAGTCGCCGCGGACGGCGAGCGTGACGCTGCGGGCGTGCTGGGCGAAGAACAGCGCCGCCTGGCCGGCCGAGTTGGCGCCGCCCACGATGATCACATCGGTGCCGGCGCACGCCGGGCCCTCCGTCGCGGCGGAGCCGTAGTACACCCCCCGGCCGGTCAGGTCGGCCACGCCGGGCGCCATCAGCGGACGGTACGACACGCCGGTGGCGAGGATGACCGAGTGCGCACCGACCTCGCTGCCGTCGTCGAAGCGCACCACCCGGGCCGAGCCGCGCGGCTCCAGCCCCACCACGTCCCGGGTCGTGATCACTTCCGCCTCGAACTTGCCGGCCTGCCGGCGGGCCCGCTCGGTGAGCTGGGCGCCGGACACACCGTCGGGGAAGCCCAGGTAGTTCTCGATCCGGGAACTCTGGCCGGCTTGCCCGCCGATGGCGCGCCGCTCGACCAGTACCGTCTTCAGGCCCTCGGACGCGCCGTAGACTGCGGCGCCGAGCCCGGCCGGGCCGCCACCGACGATGATCAGGTCGTAGAAGTCGCGTACCGGTGCGGTGGACATGCCGACCGCCGCGGCCACCTCGGCGGCGGTGGGCGCCACCAGCACCTGGCCGTCCGGCGTCACCACCAGCGGGATCGACTCCGGCCCGTGCCCGGCCGCGTCGAGCAGCCGCCGGCCTTCCGGGTCGTCGGCCGCATACCACCGGTAGGGGACCAGGTTGCGGGCCAGGAAGTCACGGATCTTGTACGACGGAGCGCTCCACCGGTGGCCGACGACCTTGACGTCCTCGATCTCCTTGTCACCGGCCGCCTGCCAGGCCTCCAGCAGCGCGTCGACCACCGGGTACAGCTTCTCCTCGGGCGGGTCCCACGGCTTGAGCAGGTAGTGGTCGACGTCGACCACGTTGATCGCCTGGATCGCCGCGTCGGTGTCCGCGTACGCGGTGAGCAGCGCCCGCCGGGCGTGCGGGAACAGATCCATCGCCTGCTCCAGGAACTCGACCCCGCTCATCTGCGGCATCCGGTAGTCGGCGAGCATCACCGCGACCCGGCCGCCACGCAGCTTGATCTCGCGGAGCGCCTCCAGCGCCTCACTGCCGGACGACGCACGGACGATCTGGTACTCCTCACCGTAGCGTCGGCGCAGGTCACGAGCGACAGCCCGGGACACCGCCGGGTCGTCGTCAACAGTGAGCATGGTCGGACGGCCCACCCGTCTCCCCTTTGTTAGCTGGGCAGGGACAGGGCCAAGTCTCCACCGCTGGCTGGCGTCCGACCAGATCTGCGCTTCAGCTCGTAGCGAGCAGCTCCGCGTACTCAGGGTGGCGCTTGATGTACGCGGAGATGAACGGGCAGGTCGCGATCGCGCGGGCGCCGCTGGCCCGGACGTCGTCGAGCGCACCGCTGGCCAGCTTGCTGCCGAGACCCTGGCCTTCGAACGCCGGATCGACCTCGGTGTGGTAGAAGTTGATCATGTCACCGGTCCGCCGGTACCGGGCGAAACCGGCAACCTTGCCGTCGACGAGCACCTCGTACCGTGATCTGTCCGGGTTGTTGCTGACGGCGGTCGCCATCCCTGTCACTCCACTTCCGCGCTGCCGTTGACCCGCAGCTTGCGCCGGGCCCGCTCGTAGAACGTGGTCTGCCCGAGGCGGACCACCCGGGCGGCGGCCCGCACCGGGATGATCGGGACCGTGTCGCCGGCCGTCACGTAACCGCGGACGATGCCGTCCACCTCGACCGCGAGCCGCCCGCTCGGCTCCAGCACGCACAGCGCGAGCTGCTCGTCCAGCGCCAGGAACAGCGACCGGTTGAACGACGAGTGCGCCGCCGCCGCCCCGACCAGGAGACCCTCGACGTTGGGCGAGACGATCGGGCCGCCCACCGAGAAGTTGTACGCGGTGGAACCGGTCGGCGTGGACACCAGCACCGCGTCGGCCGCGTACTGGACGAACCGGGCGCCCTCGACGTCGATGCCGACCGCGGCCATCTTGTCGCCCGGGATGCGGACCAGGGCGATGTCGTTGAACGCGTTGACCAACGTGCCGTCGGGCAACACGGCCGACACCGCGGTCCGCGACTCGACCGTGAACCGGTGCTCGTCGATCGCGGACAGCGCGGCCGGCAGCCCGGGCACGTCGACCTCGGCGAGGAAGCCGAGCTTGCCCACGTTGACCCCGAGCACCGGCGTCTTGCGCCCCTCGATCAACCGCATGGTGCGCAGCATGGTGCCGTCGCCGCCGAGGCTGACCAGCAGCGTCGCCTGATCGATCAACTGGGTGTCGTCGACCGCGACGGCCGAGCAGTCGATCCGGCCGATCTCGTCGTGCAGGCCCAGCACGGTCACCTCGCGCTGGCGGGCCCAGTCGATGATCGTGTCGATCGCGAATTTGGAGTCACGGCGCGGGTGCAGGACCAGCCCGACCGTGTGCACCATGCCCATGGCGCCACTGTACGGGTGAACGGCGTCAGCTGTGCGAATAGGACGGCGCGCCCTCGACCTCGAACAGGACCTGGTCGACGTAGCACCACCACCAGTTCTCGCCCGGCTCGTACGACTGGACCAGCGGGTCGCCGACCGCGTGGAAGTGGGCCGTGGCGTGCTTGTTCGGCGAACTGTCGCAGCAGCCGACGTGTCCGCAGGTCATGCACATCCGCAGATGTACCCACCGGCCGCCGATCGCGAGGCAGTCCTGGCAGCCGTCGGCGGCCGGGGTGACGTCACGGACATCGTCGAGGTGGGCACAGGCAGGAGTCGTCATGGGCTCCATCCTTACCTTGATCGCGGAAAGTCTGGGCAGTCATAGCTACCCAAACTTGCCGCGATCATTAGGGGATCTCTGTCAGTCGTTCAGGCGCGCGATGTGGCGCATCTTGTTCATCGCGTCGAGCGCCGCGACCTTGTACGACTCGGCCAGCGTCGGGTAGTTGAAGACCGCGTCGACGAGGTAGTCGATGCTGCCGTCGCAGCCCATCACGGTCTGCCCGATGTGGACGATCTCGGTCGCGCCGGTGCCGAAGACGTGCACGCCCAGCAGCTTGCGGTCATCCGGCGACACGAGCAGCTTCAACATCCCGTACGAGTCGCCGATGATCTGGCCGCGCGCGAGCTCCCGGTAGCGGGCGATGCCCACCTCGAACGGGATCCGGCTCTCGGTCAGCTCGTCCTCGGTGCGCCCGACGAAGCTGATCTCCGGAATCGTGTAGATCCCGATCGGCTGCAACAGGTGCATCGCCCGGGCCGGATCGTCACAGGCGTCGTGGGCGGCGAGCCGGCCCTGCTCCATCGACGTGGACGCCAGCGCCGGGAACCCGATCACGTCGCCGACGGCGTAGATGTGCGGCACCTCGGTGCGGAAGCGCTCGTCGACCTTGATCCGCCCGCGCGCGTCGGCGGCCAGTCCGGCGTTCTCCAGGGTGAGATCATCGGTCACGCCCTGCCGGCCGGCCGAGTACATCACGGTGTCGGCCGCGATCCGCTTGCCGCTCTCCAGGTTCGCGATCGCGCCGCCCCCGTGCCGCTCCACCGAGGCCACGGTCTCACTGAACCGGAACGTCACCGCCAGGTCCCGCAGGTGGTACTTCAGCGCCTCGATGATCTCCAGATCGCAGAACTCGAGCATCCGGTCGCGCCGCTCGATGATGGTCACCTTGGTGCCCAGCGCCGCGAACATCGAGGCGTACTCGATGCCGATGACGCCGGCCCCGACCACGATCATGGACTGCGGCAGGTGCTCCATGTGGATCACGCCGTCGGAGTCGATGATCGTACGGTCGTCGAAATCGACGGTGCTCGGGCGGGCCGGACGGGTGCCGGCGGCGATGATGATCTTCGCGGCGGTGACCTTCTGCTCCCGGCCACTGTCGTCGTCGACGCCGATGGTGTGTGGATCGTGGAAGTGGGCGGTGCCGGTGAGTAGCCGGACCCGGTTGCGCGCGAGCTGGCTGCGGATCACCTCGACCTCGCGGCCGATCACGTGCTGGGTACGCGCGGCCAGGTCGGCGACCGTGATGTCTTCCTTCACCCGGTAGCTCTGGCCGTACATCTCGCGCTGGTTGAGGCCGGTGAGGTAAAGCACCGCCTCACGGAGGGTTTTGGACGGGATGGTGCCGGTGTTGATGCAGACGCCGCCCATCATGTGCCGCCGCTCGACCAGGGCTACCCGGCGGCCGAGCTTCGAAGCGGCGATAGCGGCCTTCTGCCCACCCGGGCCGGACCCGATGACGAGCACGTCGTAGTCGAACACCCCTACAGCTTGCCAAGATTCGGCTACCGATCGATAGCGAATGGTGCGGCAACCTGCGATGGAGACAGCGTGTCGCGCCGGAGTACCTGCAAAAGTTCCTCGTACGGTCCCAGCAGGTAGGCCCGGTCGCCGGCCCGGAACCGGGTGCCGCGCCGCGGCGGGTGCTCCAACCGGCCGTCCTCGGCCGCCCGGCTGATCGCCACCACGCGGGTCCGCGCGGACAGGTCGCCCATCGCCAGCCCGTCCAGCCCACCACCGGCCGCCACGGTGAGCCGGGCGACCAGCAGCGGCGTCGAGCCGACATAGAACGTGCCGAGGACGTCGAGGCCCAGCGCGGCGCCGACGAACCACGGCGCCGCGAGCGCGGCCGTCGAGCGGACCAGGCCGATGCCGAAGCTGCGCTCCACGGTACCGGCGAGCTGGCGGTCGAACAGGCGTAACACCACGGGTACCTCGTCCTGGCGCGGCCCGATCTGATCCCGGACCGCCAGGCCGGTCTCAAGGTTGACCAGGTCGTCGCTGGTCAGCACCGCGACCGCGCTGGCCCCGCCCAGGTTGACCGCCTGTCCGGTCCAGTCCTCCAGGCTGCGCCCCATCAGCGCTGGATGCTAGTCGCGCGGAACGCCGGTGTGACCGGAATCCGGATGTCCGCCCGCGCCCCGCATCGACGTTGGGCTATCTACCGGGGTAACCGGCCAACCAGGCTCCGGCAGATAGCCCAACGTCGATGGGAGCCGCCGTGAGTTGCCGGTACGCCGGCTCCGGCGCAGGCTGGACGGGTGCGCCTGGCCACCTGGAACGTCAACTCGATCCGTGCCCGCCAGCCCCGCCTGCTGGAGTGGCTGGCCGCCGTCAAACCCGACGTCGTCTGCCTCCAGGAGACGAAGATCCCGGCCGGGTCCTTCCCCACCGCCGAGGTCGCCGAACTCGGGTACACGACGGCGGCGTACGGCAGCAACCAGTGGAACGGGGTCGCGCTGCTGTCCCGGGTCGGTCTCGACGACGTCCGGCAGGGCTTTCCCGGCGAGCCGGGCTTCCCGGAACCGGAGGCCCGGGCCGTGTCGGCCACCTGCGACGGGGTGCGGGTCTGGTCGGTGTACGTGCCCAACGGGCGCACCCCGGATTCGCCGCATTACATGTACAAACTGGAATGGCTGGCGGCGTTGCGGGAAGCTCTCGCGGGAGAGCTCGCGACCGGGCAACCGCTCGTCATCTGCGGCGACTTCAACGTCGCCCCGACCGACGCCGACGTGTTCGACCCGGCGGCGTTCGTCGACGCGACGCACGTGACCGCGCCGGAGCGCAAGGCGCTCGCCGACCTCCTCGCGCTCGGCCTCACCGACATCGTGCCGAAGCCGATGAAGGGCCCGAACCCGTTCACGTACTGGGACTACCGGGCCGGCATGTTCCACCAGGACAAGGGCATGCGGATCGATCTGGTGTACGCGACAAGCGACCTGGCCGGCCGGGTCAGGTCGGCGTACATCGACCGGGAGGCCCGCAAGGGCAAGGGCCCGTCCGATCACGCGCCGATCGTCGTTGATCTATGACACGATCGTGCAGATCGCGACCCAGATCAGCGCGACGGCGAGCAGAACCGCCCCGGCGACCGTGAGGGTGTTGCCGCGCGACCAGCGGCCCGGCTGCCCGATGGCCATGTGGACGAACATCCCGCCGGACTGTGCCAGCACGCCGACCACGAACAGGGCGCCGATCACCCACTTCGAACCGGCGGCGAGGTCGATGCGGTCCATGATGTCCAGCACCACGAGCGCCAGCACCAGCAGCACGCCGGCGTGTGCGTGCCCGGCACGGAAATACTGGCCCTGGAACTCGTTCAGCTTGCCCGCCACGAACAGGCGCAGCAGCGAGTATCCGCCGAACATGACGGTCGGCAGCGAGAGCAGTGCGATTATCGTGTACACCTTGACCGGATCACTCATGACCGTCTTCTTACCGGACACCGCCCAACTCAGCTAGCCTGCGCAGTCGATCCGGCTCGGCGTCGACCAGCCAGGCGTCCTTGGACAGCAGTTCGTACGCCCGGCGGAACCGTGGCGCCGCCTCGTCCGGCCGGCCCAGCACGAGCAACAGCTCGCCCAACTCCTCGGACACGTATCCGTCTTCTTCGCCGGTCGACGCCAGGTCCTCCTGGATCGCCATCGCCTCTTCGTGGCGGCCCAGCGAGCGCAGCCCGCGGGCGACCGTCCAGCGGCCGACCCGGATCAGCTCCGGGTCGCCCTGCTGCTCGCGGAAGGCGAGCGCGCGTTCGAAGTAGGCCAGGGCCTCCTCGTACCGCTCGATGTCGTGCAACCGGGTACGGAGGACCAGAGCGTCCTCGCCGTCGGCGCTGGTCAGCGCCGCCCGGAATCGCTCCTCGCTGACCGCCGGCCGGTCGAAATCCCACAGTTCGTTGAGATCCACCGGGACATTGTGCCCCGCACTCGGGCCGCAACCAGGGCACACCAGGGCGCCAACCATGGGTGCCCAGAGTGAAGTCCTTCGCGCACCGTCAAGGAGGACCCATGCGCATCCGGTACCTTGCTGCGCTGCCGCTTGCCGCCGCCCTCGCCCTCGGGCCGGTCGTCGCACTGCCGGCGTTCGCCGCTACACCGTCGAAGTCGGCTGAGCCGTCGCACTCGGCCGAGCCGTCCCGTTCCGCCGCGCCGTCCCGTCCCGCCGAGCCGTCGCGCAAGCCGGAGCCGTCCAAGAAACCCGAGCCGTCGAAGAAACCCGAGCCCTCGCGCTCACCGGAGCCCTCGAAGAAACCCGAGCCGCCGAAGCCCCTACAGCCCCCGGCGACCCCGAAGCCGGCGCAGTACGTGGTGCAGGGCACGCTCACCGCCGTCGACCCGGCCGCCTCGACGTTGACGGTTCTGGTCAAGGGCAAGGACTCCGGCGCGCCGGTGACGGTCACCGTCGCCCCGGCCGCCCGGATCGTCTTCGACGAAGCGCCCACCACGCTCGCGGCGTTGCCGATCGGGGTACGCGTCGTGGTCGTCGGTACGGTGTCCGGCACTACCCGTACCGTGACCCAGGTCATCGCAAGCGACCGCTAGAAAGCAACGACCGGGCCCCGCGGACATCGCCCGCGGGGCCCGGCCCTCACTTATTCAATTAGTCGTGCGTGGATATCGCCGACGCGCCGAGGAACCTGCCGCCCGCGGTGCTCGACGACGATCCGGTACCCGAGGCGACCTGGTCGATCGACGTCCAGTCGGTGTACGTCGCCCCGCCCACGTCAACCTGGTAGGCGCGGTACACCACACCGTCGGCACCGATCACGTACACGTCCAGCCGGCCGTCCGAGTCGCGCATGGCGACCGGATCGTAGCTGAACTTGCCGCCGAGGCTGCTCCAGGACGAGAAGCCGGTGCTGCTCGGTGCCTTCTGGGTGATGTGCCAGATGGCGTTGTCCTTGCCCCGCGCGAAGATCTCGATCCGACCGTCACTGTTCACCTGGAACGTGGCGGAGCTGGGCATGATGTTGGTGCCACCCAGCTTGGTGTACGGACCGAACGTGGTGCCGCTCAACGACTTCTGCATCTTGTAATACAGGTAGCCGTTGGTGCTGAACGAGAACACCACCATGCGTCCGTCCGCGTTGCGCACCGCGACCGGTGCCGTGGCGAACGCCCGACCGAGGAACGCCGGCGTGGTCCACTTGCCAGAGTCGTTCTGGTAGTAGGAGGCGTACAGCGACTGGTCGACACCGAGAGCGAACAGCCACTGCCGGCCGGTTCCGTCGGTCGCGATCGGACCCTTAGTCAGCTTCACGTACGGCGTGACGGTTACGGACGGGTCGCTGTCGGGCGAGCTGGCGCCGTTCGTGCCGACCGACACGACAGTGACCGTGTAGTCGACGCCGCCGGTGAGACCGATGATCGTGCAGGAGTGCTCCTCCGCGCTTGGCGTGGCGCACACCGCCCCGCCCGGGCTCGCGGTCGCGATGTACCGGGCAACCCCGCTGTCGTCGGCCGGCGGTGTCCAGTCGACGGTGATCTGCTCGTCACCCGCGACCACGTTGACCGAGGTCGGCGGATCCAGCGCCGCCTGAGCCGGGGTGAACGCCTGCGGCGCTGTTCCCGGATCAGAGGTGCCACCACCGGAGAAGACGGCCACGACAGACACCGTATACGCCTTCGAGGTGTCCAACCCCGTGATCGCACACGAGAGCGCTGTCGCATTGGCTGTGTCACAAGATCCCGAGGTCCCACCCAGCACAGGCGTGGCGGTCGCCCGGTAGTGATCAACGGTCGCCGTTGCCCCGCCTGTACCGGACCCGGTGTTCGCTACCCACGACACGGTGAGCTGGTTGTTGGCCGCAACCACAGTGATCTGCTGCGGTCCGTTGCCCATCACCGGCGTGACTTCGGCGGATGCTCCGCTCTCCGGAGAGTTACCGGCACCCGCCACACCGTTGGCGACCACCTTGAAGGTGTACTTCGTTCCGTTGGTGAGACCGACGATCAGGCAACTGCTCCCCGTCGAAGGTGCGACGCAGGTATGCGTCGTGGCGGTACCGCTGCTGTACGCGGTCGCGGTGTACTGGCTGATACCGCTACCCAGGTTGGACGGAGCCGTCCAGTTGACGGTGGCGGTCGTGTCGCCCGCCGTCACGGTGCCGATCGTCGGCGCACCCGGGACCATCGCCGTTGCCGACGGTGTCACCTCGGCGGACGGACCGCTCGCGGGCGAGTCGCTGCCGCCGGCGACACCGACAGCCACCACCTTGAAGGTGTACGCCGTGCCGTTGGTGAGACCGGTCACAGTGCAGTGGTTCGCGGTCGCACCGTCGGCCGAGCAGGTGAGTGTGGTGGCGCCACCGGTCGTGTAGGCGGTCGCCGTGTACTTGGCGATGCCCGCACCCGCGTTGCTGGATGGCGTCCAGCTCACTACCGCGCTGGCGTTTCCGGCCACTGCGGTCACAGCGGTCGGGGCAGTCGGCGTCCCGAAGGCGTACGGGTCGGACACGTCACTGAAGTCCGATGAACCGTTCACACCGTTGGCGACGACCTTGAAGGTGTACTGCACCCCAGGGCTCAGCCCGGTAGCGGTGCACGTGACGGCGGTACCGGTGACGGGACAGTTTCCGGTGGTCAGCACACCATCGGCGTAGGTGTACACCGTGTAACTCGTTGGCGCCGCACCGCCGACCGGGGCGATCCAGGTGACCGTCGCGCTGGTGGGTGTTCCGGGAACAGCCGCGACCGCCGGCTTGCCCGGCTTGCCCGGCGGACCGGGCGACAACTCGGCGGAATCCGCGCTTGGCGGTGAGGTACCCGCGTCAGAAACGGTGACCACCCGGAACGTGTACGTCGTTCCGTTGGCCAGACCCGTGATCTGGCACGAGGTCGTGCCGACGACCGTCGACTCGCAGGTGAGCGCGGTCGCGACGCCGTTGCTGTACGCGGTGGCGACGTACTTGACGAAGGTGCCGACCAACGCACCGGCGGTCCAGTTCACCGTGGCGGTGTTCCCGCTGAGCGTGACCGCGCCGATGACCGGTGGCCCCGATACGTTGGCGGGCGTCGCGGTCACCGAGGCGCTCGTCGCGGTACCCGTGCTTCCCGGGCCGGTAGCAACCACCCGGACCTCATACGGCGTGCCGTCAGTCAGGCCGGTGATCGTGCAGGTGGTGATATCGCCAGCGGTGCAGCCGGTCGTAATCGGTGCGGCGAGCCCGGTGATCGCTCCGGCCCCATACGTCGTGCCGGTCAGCTTGTTCGGCGTTGTCCAGAACACCGTGAGCGTGTTGTGGCCCGGGTACACGTTGGTGATCACCGGTGTACCCGGCGGTCCGACCAGCGTCGCGCTGGACAGGGCACTCGGCGGAGACTCCCCTGCCGCGCTGGTGGCGACGACCCGGAACGTGTACGTCGTTCCCGGCGTCAGGCCGGTGACATCACACGTCGTACCGGTCGCTGGCGTCGGCGAACACGTCTTGCCCGCGATCAGGTTGGCACCGACGGCGTCGTACGTCTTCACCGTGTAGCCGGTGATGCCGGCGGGCGTACCCGTGTATGCCGGCGCTCCCCAGACCACCGTCACCTTGCTGCCGGCGCCGGCGGTCGCCGATGTCATCGACGGCGGTCCAGGCGCACCCGGCGTGATGGCGGGCGAAGACGGCAGGCTCTCGGCCGAGCTGCCGGTCGTCCCGGTTCCGTTCGCGGTCAGGGTGAACGTGTATGAACTCGTCATCGTGAGCGAGCTGAAGGTACAGGTTTGTGCACCGGCAGCTGCCGAGCAGGTGGCGGCCGGCGTGGTGCTACCACTGGCGTATGCCTTGCCCGTGTACGCGCCGGTGCCCGCGGCCAGCCCCGGACCGTCCTGGGCGTCGGTGAGGTCGGTCCAGGCCAGCGTGATGACCCCACTCGCGCCGACCGTTGCGGTCGGAGCTGCCGGCGTCGCCGGCGGTCCGGTGGTCGCCGATGCCGAGCTGGACGCGGCCGAGTCGCCGGCGCTGTCCGTGGCGACAACGGTGACGGTGTAGGCGACCCGGGGTTGGAGCCCGGTGATCGTGCACGTCAGCACATTGGCAGCGGTCGGGCAGGTGCCGCTGCTGCCCGGACCCACCGCGGCCGCGGTGTACCCGGTGATCCCGGTGCCGGTGTCCGCCGGGGCGGTCCAGGTTACCGCGATCGACGAATTCGCACCGGGGACAGCCGTGACGCCGGTAGGCGCGCCCGGAACACCGGCGGTTACCGATACCCGCGGTTTGCTGACGGCCGTCAGACCCGTGGTGCCGTTGGCTGTCACGTCCAGGTAGTACGTGGCATTGGGCGCAAGGTTGGCGATGTTGCAGGTCGCACTGTTGCTGAGATAGGTGACCGTGCAGCTGCCGACCGGGCTTCCACCGCTAGATGCGGTATACGCATTGACCGTGTAGCCGGTGATCCCTTCGCCAAGGGTCGCCGAACGCGTCCAGGAAGCGGTGATGTCACCGACGCCCGATACGACATGTGCCACGCCGGTTACGTTGGTCGGCGCGGCGGGCGGCACCCGGAACGTGAGAGCCGGGCTTGTCGCGGCACTCCAGTCCGACGTACCGCTCGGGATGGAAAGTGAGGAGGCGGCACCCGTGCTGGACGCGCCGTTGGATCGGACCTTGAACGTGTACTGCGTACCGGAGACCAACCCGGGGATGTCACAGCTCACGTCGTCGCCGCTGCCAGCCGTCGGGTCGGAGTTGACGTCGGACGTACAGGACTTCCCGCTGATCGGGTTGGTGCCCGCGCTGTCGAAGGCCTGTGCCGTGTAGCTGGCGATGCCGGCACTGCCGCGGTTGGTGGCGCCGTCGGGCACCTTGGTCCACGAGACAGTGGCGTCACCGTTGGCGAGCGCGACCACGGTCGGCGAGGTGGGCGCGATCGGTGGGCCGGTCGTCACCGCCGTGCCGGTCGGAGTCTTGTTGGTCGCCGCCCCGATCGGCGCGCTTGTGTCCGAGGTACCGTACGCCGTGACCTTCACATCGGCGTTGGCGTAGGTGGTCCGCGCGGTGACTCCCCCGGTGACCACGCAGGAATGCGACAGATCGGTGGTCACACAGCCGGCGGTGCCGGTCACCACCACCTCGTAGTGGTTGACGTTCGCCTCGTCGGTGGCGGGCGTCCACTCGACCTGGATGGCTGGACTGCTTCCGGCTATCGCCGGGTACGCGTAGACCGTCAGGTCGCTGATGGCCTCGATTCGCGCCGACGGATTCCGGCCTGAGCCGGTCGACTTCCCGGAGGTGGTCGCCTTCGGATCGCCTGACGCGGTCGGCTTCGTACTCGCCGCCTTCGAAGTGCCGGCCGATGCCTTGGTGCTGCCGCCGGTCGCCGCCTTGGCGCTCCTGGCAGACGCTTTGGGGGCGCTCGGCGTGCTCGCCTTTGCACCGCTGGGCGCGGACCCGCTGCCGGAACCAGCGCCCCCCGCAGCCAGCGCAGGCTGCACGCCGACCAGCGTCGCTGTGAACATGGACAGAGTTGTGACCGCACCGAGAGCGGCCCACCTCAGGCCGCCCCCGCCACGCTCGCGAAATCTGATCACTTCCAGTACACCCCCGTGGGTAGAGGCCGGCATTCCGTTCCACCGGCTGTCCAACACCTGCAATCTAGGGGTAACTACAGCTATTCGGGCCAAGTTGGACAAATAAGCTGAAGGAAGGTGTCCGCACCCACCGGCTCCACGTAGGATTTGCTGCCCGGACCCAGACGCGTCAGCGCTGGTCACGCACTCCGGCAACGCAGGAGTTCAACCCGGCGAGGGTGCCGACGGCGGTCCGCGCGATGATCAACGCACCGGCCGCGACGTTCCCGACGAACGTCGACCCGTCAGCCACAAGCACCACGTCGCCGGCGAAGGCGTTGCCGGTGAAAGCACACCGCGTGCCGCCAACCGTCGTGGTGGTGCCCGACGACGCCAGCCGGCACGACGACATCAGCAGGCCCACGGGCTGCCCGAGAGTCGTAAAGGAACGCCCGGTACCAGCGACCCACCGGGTGCTTTCCGAGCCGTGGTCGGAAAACAACAGGCAGGCATCGGCATGGATGTTCGAGAACTGCCGGTTCAGCGGACCGGCGGCGTTATGGTCGTCGGGAAGCCAGACCGACGCGGTGGACCCGTTGGTTTCGCCGAGCCTGCCCTGCCACACCGAAAGCACGCAGTCGCTGACGATCGCACCGCGCCCGGCACCGGCGACCGGGAAGTGCACCGCAGGGTCCCGGGCCTCCCGTACCTCCAGGTCGGTGAGGTGCGGCGAATCCCCGACAGGGACGATGCCAGGGCCGGCGTGCCGGGCGCCGGCTCCGTCGATCGCGAGGTTACTCACGCGTACCCGCGCACCGGTGACCGTCAGCGCCGGGCCATCGCCGTTCTTGCGAAGGACCGTCGCCGGCCCGTCGCCGTGCAGCCAGGTCCCCTCGACGCCGGCCCGCAGGTTGTTGACCAGGTACGTTCCCGCCGGCAGGTACACCGGTCCGCCCCGGGCGAGCGCCGCGTTGATGGCGGCCGTGTCGTCGGTCACGCCGTCGCCGGTGGCGCGGAGATCCGGCGCCGACTCACGTCCGCCCCGCCGCTGTGGAGGCGCCGACGCGGCGGTCTCCGGGCCGGCCACCAGCAGCACGGCGCCCGCGGTCAGGCCGAGCACCCGCCGTCGGGTCTGCCGGCCGATTCCGGGGCTGGGGGCACCTGGTTCGTCGATGATCCGAGACTTCCGTACCGGCCGCATCCACGTAAATCAGGCGTTGGACGGATTGACCCGGCCTGCCGGATTACACAGTCCAGGGGGTCCCCGCTCCACCCGGGCAACCGGCAAGAATGCACGGATGGCGTGGGACTGGTTGTCTCCGGCGGTCAGCGGAGCGGTAGGCGTGGCCGGCCTGTACTTCGGCTGGTTGAGCGGAAAGCAGAGTCGCGACCACGCCGAGCGGCTGGCCCGCCACAACGACGAGCACGGGCGGCTGATGGCCGAGCAGCGCGACGCCCACGCCCGGGCGCTGGAGGAGGACCGGCACCGGCACGAACAGCGCATGGGCGAGGAGGAGCGGCGCCAGCAGCGGCTGGCCGAGGCGTACCTGGAAATCATGACGACCGTGATCCGGACCAGCCAGGTGCTGCGCAGTGACGACGGCGCGATGCTGGTACGCGATGATCTGGTTCGTGCCACCGCCCTGGCTGAGACGTTCGCGTCGCCCGAGGTGCTCGGCCTGTTCGAGAGCTGGCGGGACCTCGTGTACCGGGTGCTCGAAGCGGACGCCCGGGTGAAAGCGAACACGGCCGCCGACGAGGCCACCCAGACCGCCGTGGACATGCGCCTGCACTGGCGGCGACAGGCCCGTGACCTGCGGCTACGCGAGGCTGACGGCCGGCGGTCGCTCGCCGACGCGGTATCCGCCGAGTTGCACGCCCGGCGCGCCGCCGAACGCGCCTGACCCTTTGCCGCCGAGGCGGCTGACCCTTCGCCGACCCTGCGACCGCGCCGCGCTCTTCCACCCCGCCGCGCCGCCGGGACAGCATCGGCAGGCATGGCAGGACCGAGGCGGCGGTGGAGCGGCTGTGGTACTCCGAGCAGGCGAAACTGCGCGCGAACCCGGCCGGCGGGGTGGTCGGCCCGGACGAGTGGACCGACATCTTCCTGCTCGCCAGGTACTACCAGTCGACCTGGCTGGACCTGGCCGACGCGTTCGCCGGGTGGGTACACAACCGCGACGCGGGACCGATCGTCGACTGGTACGACGACGCCGACGGTCCGGGTGACGACAACGGGTTCGCCGTGTACGCCGCGGTCCAGTGCACCGACGCGCAGTGGCCGACGAACTGGGACCGCTGGCGCGCCGACAACTGGCGTACCTTCCGCAAGGCGCCGGTCGAGACCTGGGGCAACGCCTGGTTCAACGCGCCGTGCGTGTACTGGCCGGCCAGGGCGCACCGGCCGGTCGAGTTCGACGGTCGGCACGTCGCGAGCGTGCTCCTCATCGACGAGACGCTGGACGCGGCGACCCCGTTCGAGGGCAGCCTGGAGGTCCGCCGCCGGTACCGGTACCCGCACGCCAGCCTCATCGTCGAGCCGGGCGGCACCACGCACGCTGGGAGCTTGAACGGCAACGCGTGCGTCGACAACCAGATCGCCGCGTACCTGGCGACCGGCAAACTGCCGAAGCGGTTACCGGGCAACCGGGCCGACACCCTGTGCGACCCGCTACCCCAGCCGGACCCGACCGCGGCGACGCCATCGGCAGCCGCGGCGGTCACCGGCTCCGCGCGCCAGGTCCCGCACGCCCGCCTCTGAGCGTCCCTCATGATCGTGGCGAGTTTTCCCGTGCTGGAACTCGCCACGATCGTTACAGCGAGCCGCGCGGTACGACCCACTCCGTCGGCTGCCCGGTGATCGCGGCGATCCGGTCGTAGTCCGCGTCGTAGTGCAGCACGGTCGCGCCGTTCAACTCCGCCGTGGCGGCGATGATCAGGTCGGGCAGCGAGAACTGCCGGTGTTGACTGGTCGCGGCCAGCTCCCGGTGGACCGCGAGGGCGCGATCCATCGCCTCCTTCGTAACATCCGTCCAGCGGTGGCCATGCATTACCCGCCAGATCACCTCATAGCCTTTCGGGTCCGGCGCGTTGTTGAGGAACTCGAGTGCGCTCATCTGACAGACAGCGAGCCGACCCTCGACAAGAAGCGCCTCGAACCGCTGGCGAACTGGGAGATACCGGCCCCGTAGGACGTAGGCGGACGTATCTGCCAGGTAAATCGGGGCCGCCATCAGGCAGCATCAGCATGGCGGGCATCCTCGACCAGGAGGGAGAGATCCCGCCCGCCACCGAAGCGCCATGCCTCGCCGGACCCAGTAAAGTCCATCTCGACACTGTCGAGAGCGGCCATCATCTCCGCCGCCTGCTTCCGCAGGGCGAAGGAGTGCAGCGCGGCATTGATCGTGGACACCTTGGAATCGGTGCCCAGAACCTCACGGGCAGCGTCGAGCCACTCGTCGTTCACGTCCACGGTGATGCGCGTCATGCCATCAACGGTACATCATGACCACGTCGGCCAGCGCACCAAGATTTGATCAAACAGAGCATCAGCCAGAATAGAAATTACGCACCCAGCGGTGCTTCTTCAGCGCACCAACGGTCGTCTCGGGCAGCCCGGCGCCGTCCGCGATCGCCATGTTCCGGTCCACGTTGCGGACGCTCCGCATGCCCGGGATGACGGTCGACACGGCCGGACTGCTCAGCACGTACCGCAGCGCGATCTCCGGTAGCCGGTCGAGCGGCTCACCGAGGTCGTCGACGATCGCCTGGGCGCGTTCCTGCACCTCGCGCTTGCGGTCCCCGGCGAAGTACCCGTGCCGCCAGTCCCCGTCCGGGAAAGTGGTCGACTGCGTGATCGTGCCGGTCAGGCCGCCTTCGTCGAGCGGAACCCGGACGATCACGCCCACGCCGTACTGCGCGCAGGCCGGCAGCAACTCGTCTTCGGGGCTCTGGTCGAAAATGTTGTAGATGACCTGAACGGTGTCGGCCACGCCGGCGCGTACCGCGGTCAGGCCGGTCTCCGGCTGGTGGTCGTTGAGGGACAGCCCGAAGTACCGGATCTTGCCCTCGTCCTTGAGCTTGCCGATCGTCTCCAGCCAGTCGCCCTGTTCCAGCCAGTTCGGCGACCAGACGTGGAACTGCTGCACGTCGAGCGTGTCGACGCCGAGGTTGGCCAGGCTCTTCTCGGTGTACTCCCGGATGTAGTCACCGGGGAACGCCTCCGACGCGTCGGTGTCGTGGCGGGCCGGCCAGATCCGGTTCTTCGGTGGGATCTTGGTCGCCACGTACACCCGCTCGGACCGGTCGCGCAGGACCTCGCCGATGATCTGCTCGCTGTGGCCGATCATCGACGGTGGGCTATCCGGTCCCGCCGATTCTCGGAACCCGGGACGCGGCCGGGGCGGGCACGCGGCCGGGCTCACGCCACCAGGATCCCGGCGATCTCATCCGCCGCTGCCGGCCCGTCCACCCCGGATGCCAGGATGTCAACCGACGTGCCGGCAACCGCTCCGAGGCTCATCACCGCGAGCACGCTCCGGGCGTTCGCCCGCTTGTCGCCCGCGACCAGTTCGACCGTCGCGTCGTGGCGGGCCGCGGCCTGCGCCACCTGACCGGCGGGCCGGGCGTGCAGGTCGTGGGTCAGCGCGACGGTACGCGTGACCGTCTCAGAGCTTGTGGACACCGCGCGCCTCCTCCGCCGCCCCGACGACCGCGTCGAGGTCGAGGCCGGCGCTCGCGGCGACCGCGGCGGCGACCGCACCCTCCACGAACGGCGCGTCCGCGAGGATCACCCGTGGCGGTCGGGCGCTTCGGCGTACTCCGCGATGTCGGCCAGCACCGACCGGGCGCTCAGCACCGAGCTGCCCAGATCGGGGATCAGCACGACGCCGTCGCCCCGGTCGGCATCGGCGATCGCCTTGGCGATCGGCTCCGTGCTGGTCCCGAGAGCGCCGTCGTCGCTTCCCCCGGCCGCACCGGATCCGTGCCCCGCCGGCCACCTGCCCGGCGAGGTCAGCGGCGCCCTCCGCGAGGCCGCGGCTGTGCGAGATGAGGACGATGCCTACCATTATCGGGTACCCCGTTCCGTGCAACCGAACGCCGATCGGATTGAGATGTACACGCGACATGTGGATCGGGCCGCCGCGCAGATCCTGCTGGCGCTGGCGTCGGGCACTCCCCGGCTGGGCGTCTCCGAGATCGCCGAGCTGGTCGACATCCCCAAGCCCACCGTGTACACGATGCTGCGCACGCTGGAGCGGCACGGCCTGGTCGTGCAGGAGTCCGAGGGCGGCAAGTACGCGCTCGGCCCGGCCGTGCTCCAACTCGGCAACGCGTACCTGGACGGCTCCGAGCTGCGCGTCCGGTCGGCGAACTGGGCCGAGCTGCTGGCCCGCCAGTCCGGCGAGGCGGTGTGGGTCGGCGTGCTGTCCGGCCACGAACGTGGTCGTGGTGCACCACACGTTCCGCCCCGACGACCTGGTGCAGATCCTCGAGGTCGGCGCGGCCGTGCCGTGGCACGCCTGCGCGCTCGGCCACGCCATTGTCGCCGAACCTCGACGAGGCCGCGCAGAAGTGCGCTGCTCGCCGGGCCGGCGCAGAAGCTGACCGGCCGCACGATCACCGAGCCGGCGGCGCTCAAGGAGGCGCTGGAGAAGGTGCGCCAGCGCGGGTACGCGATCGAGGACCAGGAGGCGACGGTCGGCGACGCCGGGCTGGCCGCACCGGTGTACGACTGGTCCGGCCGGGTGGTCGGCGCGCTCGGCATCGTCGGGCCGGTCGAGCGGCTGCTCGATGGCGAACGCCAGTCCCGGCTCGGCGATGCGGTCCGGTCCACGGCCCGGGCGCTCTCCCGTGATCTTGGTGCCGGGCGGACGGCAGGCAGTGACTCATGTCCGGATCCGCTCCCGGACGAGCACGGCGACCTCATCGGCGTCCCGCAGCCGCAGCGCCTCGGTGAACACTCCGCCGGCAGTCGGCCGTGTCGAGCCGCCGCAGCCGATAACGGGTCTCGTCGACCCGGGCGCAGGCCACGCTCACCGCGCGTACCCCGGCGCCGAGCAGCAGCGGCAAGCGTGACCGGGTGCGCCCCGGCGTCGCCGCAGACGCTCACCGGCCGGCCCGGACGCGCCGCCACCACGCCGCGCGATGAGTCGCGAGTACGCGCGGGTGGGCGGCCAGCTCCGGCCGGGCCGCCGGATCGCGCCGGTCCAGGCCGAGCACCTCGCCGGTCAGGTCGTTGGTACCGATCGAGAAGAAGTCCGCGACCGGGCCAGCTCGGTGATCCGCGCTCGACGGCGGCCACGGTCTCGACCATCGCGCCGACGGGCACGCCGCGCCACGACCGCGGCGGCACGCACCGCCGAGCTCCTCCGGCGCGCGCACCATCGGCACCATGATCCGCAGGTGCACCTCGCGCCCAGCTCGACGAGCGCCCGCACCTGCGCTTCCAGCGCGGCCGGATCGGCCAGCAGCGCGGCCAGCCCGGACCGGCCCCGCGCAGGAACGGCGGCACCTTGTCGTTGGCGAAGTCCAGCAGCCGCACGGTCACCGGCCAGCCCGCGCGCCTCGGCCAGGATCGGCCGCAACGCCCGCCGGTGGTCGGCCCTCGGTCGGCCAGCTTCCGGCTTCGACAAAAGGCAGCTCGGTACGCAGCAAGCCGATCCCCTCGGCGCCGCTGTCCCGGCCGGCGCGCACCTCCACGTCGGTGGCAACGTTGCAGAGCAGCACGAACGGCTGCCCGTCGGCGGTCACGTGCGGCTGCCCGCGCTCGGCGGCGAGCAGCGCCCGGCGGGCCTCCGCGCGTACCGTCTGATCGGGCGCGACCGACCTCGGCCGCGCCCGGTCCGCCACGACAAGCCCCCGCCGGCGTCGGCTTCGACCAGCAACGACGTGCCGTCGGGCAGGTCGAGCACACCCGGGTCGACGCCGATGACCAGCGGCAGGCCGGCGGACCGGGCGACGATCGCGGCGTGCGAGTTGGCGCCGCCGCGCACCGCGACGGCAGCGGCCAGGCCCTGGCCCAGCCAGCTCGAGCAGGTCGGCCGGGCCGACCTCGGCGGCGACCAGGACGAACGCCCCGCCCGGCCGGCCATCGTCGATCCCGGCGCGGGCCAGCCGATCGGCGACCCGCCGCCCGATCTGCCGGACGTCGGCGGCCCGCTCCCGCAGCACCGATCCGGCAGCTCCTCGATCGCCCGGGCGTGGCGCTCGACCGCGTCGAGCAGCGCCTGGAGCGGATCGCCCGCGCCGGCCACCGCGGACCGGGCGTCGTCGACCAGCATCACGTCGGTGGCGATCAGCGCACCGACCGCCACGATGTCGGCGGCGGCGGACCGGCCGTCGGCGCGGGCCCGGTCAGCGAGCCGATCCAGGTCGGCGGCGACCGCCGTGAAGGCCGGCCCGACGTCGTCGGGGTGAACCTCGACGGTCGCCGGCAGCGGCCGGTCGGCCCGCCAGAGCGGCGCGACCGCCGTGCCGGGGGCGACGCCGGATCCGGTGGACCGGTACGCGGTCACCGCCGTCATGGCTTCTCCGTGACGGTGGCCAGGGCACGCAGGATCAGTACCGTCGACGCGGCGCCCGGATCCTCGTGCCCGACCGTGCGCGGGCCCAGGTAGCTGGCGCGCCCCTTGCGGGCCTGCATGTCGACGGTGGCGGCCAGGCCCCGCGCGGCGGCGTCGGCCGCCGCACGGGTCGCGTCGGGCAGGCCGCCGCCCTCGTCGACGACCGCCTGGTAGGCGGCGACCGCCGGACTCAGCGCGTCGACCATGGTCTTGTCGCCCTCGGCAGCCGCCCCGAGCTGCTGGATCCCGGCGAGGGCGGCCTGGAGCGCGGCGCCGAGCTGGACGACCGACACGTCAGCGTCCTCACCCAGGCTCTTGGCAGCCTGCCGGAACGCGGTGCCGTACAGCGGGCCGGACGCACCGCCGGTCTTGCTGATCAGCGCCCGGCCCACCGTCGACAGCACCGCGCCGGGCGTACCCGGATCGGCTTGCTCCAACATGGCGACCGCCGCCTGGAAGCCACGGCGCAGATTGATGCCGTGGTCGGCGTCGCCGATCGCCGCGTCGAGGTGGGTGAGGTGATCGGCGTTCTCCACCACCAGGCGGGTCGCTTCGGTGATCCATTCGCGGAAGGCGGTCGCGTCCATAGTTGACTATCGTCCCCACCGCAGCGCCGGGGTTTCCACCGGCGCGTCCCACAAGTCGATCAGGTCCGGGGTGAGCTTGCAGACCGTGACCGAGCAGCCGGCCATCTCCAGGCTGGTGATGTAGTTGCCGACCAGGCTGCGCCGGATGGTGACACCGTGGCCGGCAAGCCATTCGGACACCGCGGCGAAAACCACGTACAGCTCGATCAGCGGGGTGCCGCCCATGCCGTTGACCATGACGAGTACATCGCCGGACAGCGGCAGGTCGGAGTGGATCGCCTCCAGCGCGGTCTCGGCGATCTCCCGCGCCGGGACCAGCGGGCCACGGCGTCGCCCCGGCTCGCCGTGGATTCCGACGCCCAGTTCGATCTCGTCTTCGCCCAGGTCGAACCCGGGCTTGCCGGCCGCGGGCACGGTCGCCGGTGTGAGTGCCACCCCGAACGAGCGGGACCGCTCGTTGACCTCCTTGGCGACGGCCGCGACGGTAGCCAGGTCAGCTTGTCTTTCCGCCGCGGCTCCGGCGATCTTTTCCACGAACACGGTCGCGCCGGTGCCCCGCCGCCCGGCCGTGTACGTGCTGTTCTCCACCGCGACGTCGTCGTTGACGAGCACGTCGGCGACGGTGATGCCGGAGTCACCGGCAAGCTCGGCGGCCATCTGGAAGTTCAGCACGTCGCCCGTGTAGTTCTTCACGATGTGCAGGACGCCGGCGCCGGCGTTGACGGCTTCGGTCGCGGCGAGGATCTGGTCGGGCACCGGCGAGGTGAACACCTCACCGGGGCAGGCGGCGTCGAGCATCCCGTACCCGACGTACCCGCCGTGCAGCGGCTCGTGCCCGGACCCGCCGCCGGAGACCAGGGCGACCTTGCCAGGCGTGGGGCCGCCGACCCGGGTGATGATCCGCTGCTCGATGTCCACGTCCAGCGCCGGGTGCGCCGCCTTGACACCGGCCAGCGCGTCGACGAGTACCTCGTCGGGTGCGTTGATCAACTTTTTCATGGCCTGCCTCCCTATCCCGCGTGTGCCGGCTCGCGGGTGGCCGTACCCGGAACCACCGTCTCCGCTGTCTCCACCGTGTCAGCCTTCGTGCTGCCCAGGAAGGTGTACAGCGCACCACCCGCGAGGCCGCCGACGAACTGGCCGATGAGGTACACCGGGAGCTGGCCCCAGTGCACCGAGCCGCCGATCACCTGCTGGGTAAAGAGCGGCCCGAAGTACCTGGCTGGGTTGATCGCGGCGCCGGTCGCCGGCCCGACGATGATGATCACGGCGAACACGATCGAGCCGATGGCCAGGCCGGCCCAGCCGCCTGGCGCGCGCCCGTCGATCGCCCCGAAGATGACCAGGACCAGGAGAAATGTACCGATCAGCTCGGCGAACAGGGCCCGGCCGACGCTGACGTCGCTGGCGTACGAGGTGACGCCGAGACCGGCGGTCTTCCCCGCTACGCCGAGCGTGGCGTAGATCGCGACCGCACCGGCGATCGCGCCGACGAACTGGGCGGCGAGGTAGCCCGGCACCTCGCGCCACGGGAACCTCCGGGTCGCGGCCAACGCGACCGTGACGGCCGGGTTGATGTGGCAGCCGGAGATGTGCCCCAGCGAGTACACCAGACCGACGATGACCAGCATGAACGCGAACGAGATGACGCCGAGCTGAGCCATCGAGAACGGCACCTTGGTCGACGCGGCGATGGAGAACGTCGCCGCCGCCGAGCCGGCACCGACGTAGGTGAGAGCGCCCGTGCCGAGAAACTCCGCGACGAGCTTTCTAGAGGTTGACACTTCCGCCATGACGCCGCCTCCTTCGGGGGCCTTCGGCGAGATGCTGTTCGGCAGAGCCGAACGGCGTTTCGAGAAGTGTCGACCCAGCGGAGCATGCTGTCAATGGCTCCACGCGCAAGATCGGCACAACTTCCCGGAAGTTGTTGCCTCAGCACCGTTGCGAGGCCACTACTTCCGGGAAGTTGTGCCGATCTTGGGGTCGCGCGGGACGGGTCGGCGGCCAGCCCGGCGACGGCGGCCAGCCCGGCGACGGCGGCCAGCCCGGTCAGGCGACGGCGGTCGCCACCGCGGGCTCGGCCGGCACCGCGACCGGACTCCGGCGGCGGACCAGCAGGAGCAGCGACAAGACGGCGGCGATCATCGCCAGCCCACCGGCCACGTACCACGCCAGGTCGTAGTTGCCGAGCCGGTCCCGGATCACCCCGGCGGCGGTCGCGGCCAGCGCGGCGCCGATCTGGTGCGAGGCGAACACCCAGCCGAACACGACCGGCCCGCTGGTCCCGTAGTACTCGCGGCAGAGGGCGACGGTCGGCGGCACCGTGGCCACCCAGTCCAGCCCGTAGAACAGGATGAACACCAGCATGCTGGGGTGCGCCGACGCCGCGAACAGGCTGGGCAGCACCAGCAGCGAGCCGCCGCGCAGGGCGTAGTACGCGCCGAGCAGCACCCGGCTGTCGATCCGGTCGGTCAGCCAGCCGGACGCGATCGTGCCCACGATGTCGAACAGGCCGATCAGCGCCAGCAGGCTGGCCGCCGCGGTCTCCGCCATGCCGTGGTCATGGGCGGCCGGGATGAAGTGGGTCCCGACCAGCCCGTTCGTGGTCGCCCCGCAGATCGCGAACCCACCCGCCAGCAGCCAGAACGGGCGGGTACGCGCGGCCGTGCCGAGCGCGCCCAGAGCCCGCCGGGCGGCGCCCGTGGGAGCCGGCACCGGCGATTCGGGCTCGGTTGCCCCGTAGGCGGCCACCCCAAGATCGCGAGGGTGGTCGCGCAGCCGCCACAGCACCAGCGGCACGACCGCGAGCGCCGCCCCGGCCACCGTCAGAGCCGCGACCCGCCAGCTGTAGAAGTCGATCAGGTACGCCAGCAACGGCAGGAACACCAGCTGCCCGGCCGCCCCACCGGCGGTGAGAACGCCGGTGACCAGGCCGCGCCGGCGCACGAACCACCGCCCGGTGACCGTCGCCACGAACGCGAGCGCCATCGAGCCGGTACCGAGGCCGACGCACACGCCCCACAGCAGGATCAGCTCGATGCTGGACTTCATGAACACGGTCAGCCCGCTGCCGGCCGCCACGAGTACCAGCGCGCACGCCACCACCTTCCGGATGCCGAACTTCTCCATCAACGCGGCGGCGAACGGTGCGGTCAGGCCGAACAGCAGCAGGTTGATCGACACCGCCGCCGAGATGACACCGAGCGACCAGCCGAACTCGTCGTGCAACGGATGCAGCATGACGCCCGGTGTCGCGCGGAAGCCGGCCGCACCGACCAGCGCGACGAAGGCGACGGCGGCGACAGCCCAGGCCGGATGCAAGCGAAGTCGGGTCACGCAGGCAAGTGTCGGGCAGCCGGCGACGACAGACGATTGGCCCGACGGCCAACATGCGTAAGAATCCAGCCATGTCCACCAGGAGACACCGCATCGCCACGATCGCGCTCGACGGCGTGGTCGCCTTCGACCTGGGCGTGCCGGCGCAGGTGTTCGGTTCCGCCCGCAACGAGGCCGGGCGGCGACTGTACGAGACAACCACCTGCACCCACGGCGGCGCGCCGGTCCGGGCCACCGCCGGGTTCCGGGTGGTACCCGATCATGATCTTGAAGTCACCAGGACCGCCGACACGGTGATCGTGCCCGGCATCCACCTCGACGCGGACTTCGACGGCACGGTGGCGACCGAGGTGGCCACCGCACTGCGGGAGGCCCGGGACCGTGGGGCGCGGGTGATGTCGATCTGTACCGGCGCGTTCGTTCTGGCCGCGGCGGGCCTGCTCGACGACCGCCCGGCGACCACGCACTGGTGGCACGCCGAGCGGTTCCGCCAGCTGTACCCGAAGGTCAAGCTGGATCCGGACGTGCTTTTCGTCGACGACGGCGAGTTGCTCACCTCAGCCGGCGTCGGGGCCGGTGTCGATCTCTGTCTGCACGTGATCCGCCGCGATCATGGCAGCGAGGTGGCCAACCGGGCGGCCCGCCGCTGCGTGGTGCCGCCGTGGCGGGACGGCGGGCAGGCCCAGTACATCGAGCGGCCACTGCCCCGGGCAGCCGACGCCACGACCGCTCCCACCCGGAGCTGGGCCGAGCAGCACCTCGGCGACCGGCTGACCCTGGAGGTGCTGGCCGCGCACGCGAGCATGAGCGTACGGACGTTCACCCGGCGGTTCCGCGAGGAGACCGGGGTCAGCCCGACCCGCTGGCTGCACCGGCAGCGGATCGACCACGCTCGACTCCTGCTGGAGACCACCGACCTCACCGTCGACCAGGTGGCCCGGCGGGCCGGGTTCGGCACGGCGACTTCGCTGCGTCAGCACCTGCACGCTGCGATAGGGGTGGCGCCGACCACGTACCGTCGCACTTTCACGCGTAGTCGAACCGAATGACGGCTTGTAGTCGTGCTGTATGCGTGCGTGATATGTGCCCCGGGGTTCCCGTCACATCGGCAACAACCGCTACCGTGTACCGCAGGCTTGTCGGTGAAGTGCAGGAGAAGGGAGGGCGATGCCGGTCGGTTCGCCTCCTCCTGGCCGTGGCCGCACCATGACCGAGCGGCGCCCGGGCATGGTCTTCACCTCAGGTCCGATCAACGGCACGGCCGTCGCGGCACGTCCCACCAGAAAGCGCCGGCGCGGCGACCCCTGGTGGGCGAAGGTGCTGGTCATCGCCGGTGCGTTGTTGATGATGCTGAGCGGCACGGCGATCGCTAGCGTGACGGTGCTGCTCGACCGCTACACCGGGGCGGTCCACCAGCAGGACCTGCTCGGCGACGCGGCGGTCGGCGGCCAGCACGGCACGTCGATCAACGGCCCGCTGACCCTCCTGATGGTCGGCATCGACGAGCGTCCCAAGCAGAACGACGAGGGCGCCCGGGCCGACTCGATCATGATCTTGCACATCACAGCCGACCACCAGGGCATATATCTGGCCTCGGTGCCGCGCGACACCCGCGCGCAGATCCCGTCGTTCGCGAAGAGCAAGTACCCGGGCGGTGTCGACAAGATCAACGCGGCCTTCTTCTTCGGCAGCCAGAATGGCCGCGGCCGGGCCGGTGGCTTCGAGCTGCTCGCGCTCACGATCAAGAAGATGACCGGGATCTCGTTCGACGCCGGTGCGATCGTCAACTTCTCCGGCTTCCAGTCGGTCGTCAAGGCGCTCGACGGGGTCGACATGTGCGTCGACGAGAAGACCACCTCGATCCACGTCGGCACCGACTCCAGGGGCAAGTTCGCCCAGCCGTACCGGATCACGCCCAGCCTACAGGTGATCCCGATCCCGGGCGTGAAGCCGCAGGTGTACCAGCCCGGCTGCCAGCACCTCAACGACTGGCAGGCGCTCGACTACGTCCGGCAGCGGGAGCTGATCCCGGACGGCGACTACGGCCGGCAGCGCCACCAGCAGCAGTTCGTCAAGGCGATCGCGAAGAAGACGATGAGCGCCGGCGTGCTGTCCAACCCGAAGAAGGTCGACTCGGTCATCCGCGCCGCGGGCTCCACCCTGACCGTGGACCCGGGCCGGGCTTCGCTGACCGACTGGCTGTTCACGCTCAAGGACATGAACCCGGGCAACGTCGTGATGATCAAGACGAACGGCGGGAACTTCCACTCGGAGAGCGTCGGTGGCCAGGCGTTCGAGACCCTCGACCCGACCAGCCTCCAGCTGTTCCAGACGATCCGCGACGACAACGTGGGCGCCTTTGTCGCGGCCAACCCGACCTGGGTGAGCAACGACAGCTAGCGCCTTGATCGTCACAACTTCCCCGAAGTTGTGGTCTCCGGCACCCGTTGAGGCAACAACTCCCGGGAAGTTGTGACGATCACCTGGCGACCGGGTCCGATAGCGTAGCCAGTGTGCTTGGCCTACCGTCTGGTATCAGCGCCTGCCTGTTCGACCTCGACGGCGTCCTGACGCCAACCGCCCTGGTGCACGCCGCCGCGTGGAAAGAGATGTTCGACGAGTACCTCCGGGAGCGCGCGGCCCACACCGGCGAACCGTTCGTACCCTTCGACCCGGTCACCGACTACGACGAGTACGTCGACGGCAAGGCCCGCGCGGACGGTACCCGTTCGTTCCTGGAGTCCCGGCACATCACGCTGCCCGAGGGCGCCGAGGATGATCCGCCCGACAAGGAGACCATCGAAGGCCTGAGCGCGCGCAAGGACGTGGTGTTCCTGCGCCGGGTACACCGTGACGGGGTGAAACCGTACGAGGGCTCGGTGCGCTACCTGCACGCGGCACGCGACGCGGGGCTGCGCCGGGCTGTGGTGTCGTCCAGCAAGAACTGTGCCGAGATCGTGCGCGCGGCCGGCCTCGAAGACCTGATCGAGGTACGGGTCGACGGCATCGTCGCGCACGAGGAGAAGCTGGCCGGCAAGCCGGCGCCGGACACGTTCCTGGCTGCCGCCGGCAAACTGGGCGTCGACCGGTCGGCGGCGGTCGTGTTCGAGGACGCACTGGCCGGGGTAGCCGCGGGGCGGGCCGGCCGGTTCGGGTACGTCGTCGGCGTCGACCGCGTAGGTCAGGCCGACGAACTGCGCGACCACGGCGCCAACACAGTGGTGAAGGACCTAGCCGAGTTGCTGGAGCGCCGATGAGGGCTGCCCGGCCATTTTCGCGGATCTTGGAGAGTTTGACAAGATCTCAGAAACCCACGGGGGTGACTGCGGCATGATTCCGCATCCGGCGTTTCCGGTCGAACCGTGGTCGGTCCGGGAAACCGAACTCGACCTATCCGTCATGGCCCAGACCGAGTCCGTGTTCGCCGTCTCCAACGGGCACATCGGGCTGCGCGGCAACCTCGACGAGGGCGAGCCGCACGCGCTCCCCGGCACATACCTCAACTCGGTGTACGAGGAACGCCCGCTGCCCTACGCCGAGGCCGGATACGGGTATCCGGCCTCCGGCCAGACGGTCATCAACGTCACCAACGGCAAGCTGATCCGGCTGCTGGTCGGGGACGAGCCGTTCGACGTCCGCTACGGGGAACTGCGCTCGCACGAACGCGAGCTGTCGCTGCGCGACGGGGTACTCCGGCGGAAGGCCGAGTGGACCTCGCCGTCCGGTTACGGCGTGACCGTGTCGTCGACCCGGTTGGTCTCGCTCACCCAGCGCGCGATCGCCGCGATCATGTACGAGGTGTGCCCGGTCGACCGGCCGGTGCACGTGGTGGTCCAGTCCGAACTCGTCGCGAACGAGCAGCTCCCGACCATGTCCGCCGACCCGCGCGCGGCGGCCGTCCTGGAGGCGCCGCTGAAGCCGGAGCTGCACGGCCGCAGCGAGCACCAGGCGATGCTGATCCACAGCACCCGGGGTAGCGGGCTGCGCGTCGGCGCCTCGATGGACCATGTGATCGACGGCCCGAGTTCGCTCTGGACCAACAACCGGGGCGGCGAGAACTTCGCCCGGGTCACCGCCACCGCCGGGCTCGACGTCGGCGAGTCGCTGCGGGTGGTCAAGTTCATCGCGTACGGGTGGTCCAGCCAGCGCTCGATACCGGCCATCACGGCGCAGGTCGAGGGGGCGCTGACGCTGGCCCGCGCCATCGGCTGGGACGGTCTGCTCGCCGAGCAGCGGCAATACCTCGACGACTTCTGGTCCTGCGCCGACGTCGAGGTCGACGGTGACCCGGAGGTACAGCAGGCGGTCCGGTTCGCGCTCTTCCAGCTCCTTCAGGCCAGCGCGCGGGCGGAACGCCGGCCGATCGCGGCCAAGGGGCTGACCGGTCCGGGGTACGACGGGCACGCGTTCTGGGACACCGAGTCGTTCGTGTTGCCGGTGCTGACATACACCAAGCCCGAGGCGGCGAAGGACGCGCTGCGCTGGCGGCAACTCGCCATGCCGGCCGCGGTGGAGCGGGCCCGCAACCTCACGCTGGAAGGGGCCGCGTTTCCGTGGCGCACCATCCACGGCGAGGAGTGCTCCGGGTACTGGCCGGCCGGCACCGCCGCGTTCCACGTCAACGCCGACATCGCCGGTGCGGCGATCCGGCTGGCACAGGCGACCGGCGACGGGAAGTTCGAGCAGGACACCGGGCTGGAACTGCTGGTGCAGACCGCACGGCTGTGGGCGTCGCTCGGGTACCACGACCCGAACGACGGCTTCCGCATCGACGGGGTGACCGGCCCGGACGAGTACAGCGCCATCTGCGACAACAACGTGTACACCAACCTGATGGCCCAGCAGAACCTGCTCGGCGCGGTCGCGGCGGCCCGGCGCCACCCGGAGCGCGCGGCGGAACTCGGCGTGACCGAGGCGGAGCTGACCGCCTGGCAGCGGGCCGGCGAGGCGATGCTCCTGCCGTACGACGAGAAGAAGGGTGTACACCCGCAGGCCGAGCGGTTCACCGACCACGAGGTGTGGGACTTCGCGAACACCGCGCCCGACCAGTACCCGTTGCTGTTGCATTTCCCGTACTTCGACCTGTACCGCAAGCAGGTGGTCAAGCAGGCCGACCTGGTGCTGGCGTTGCATGTGCGCGGTGACGCGTTCACCCCCGGAGGAGAAGGCCCGCAACTTCGCCTACTACGAGCCGCTGACCGTACGCGACTCGTCGCTGTCGGCGTGTACCCAGGCGGTGCTGGCCGCCGAGGTCGGGCATCTCGATCTGGCGTACGACTATCTGGGCGAGGCGGCCCTGATGGACCTGGACGACCTCGAACACAACACCGCGCGACGGGCTGCACATCGCGTCGCTGGCCGGGGCGTGGCTCGGCGCTGGTCGCCGGGTTCGGCGGCATGCGCGACAACGAAGGCCTACTCATGTTCAGCCCCCGGCTGCCCGACCCGCTGGACCGGCTGGCGTTCACCGTGATGTGGCGCGGCCAGCGGGTACGCGCGGAGATCGTCGACCAGTCGGCGACGTACACGTTGAGCGGCAACGAGCCGGTCGACCTGGGGCACCACGGGCAGACGTTCACGTTGACCCCCGACACCCCGGTCACGCTGCCGATCCCGCCGATCGAGGCGGGTCCGCGGCCGAGCCAGCCGCCCGGCCGCGAACCCCGCCACCACGGCAAGTGATCGGCACAACTTCCCGGAAATAGTGGCCTCAGGGGGTCGCCATGGCCACTGTTTCCGGGAAGTTGTGCCGATCGACTCACGGCACGGTGACGACGCCCTGCAATGGCGTGTTGCGGGACGAGTCGCCGACAGCACCGTGTGCTGACCGGGAACCGCCGTCCACGCACCGGCACCCGTGTTCCACACCGAGAACGCCCGCGGATCCAGCGTCACGGTGGCGTGCTGTGTCTGTCCAGGCTGGACGGTGACTTTCGCGAACCCCTTGAGCTGCTTGGGCGGCTCACCGGCGGCGGCCGGCGCGGACACGTACACCTGCACCACATCGGCGCCCGCCCGCGAGCCGGTGTTGGTGACGTCGACGGTGACGCTTCCGGCGCCGATCTTCAGATTCGAAAACCCAAATGTCGTGTACGAGAGACCAAAGCCGAACGGGAACAGCGGTGCCACGTTCTGCGCGTCGTACCAGCGGTACCCGACCTGAAGCTGCTCCGAATACGTCGCCGTCCCGTTCACGCCCGGGTACTGGGAGCTGGTGTGTGCGGGGGTGTCGCCTTCGGCCTTCGGGAACGAGCATTTCGGCGCGCTGGACTGGCGGACGATCGCGAGACTGGACACGAGCGCGGCAGCGGTCCGGATACGTCTCATCAGTTCACCTCACATGCATGTGCGTCAATGTCGCACACGCAGGTGACGTTCGCGCCAGGCGAGCCGACTATCCGCCGGGCGGACTGGCAAACATCCTATCTATTCGCCAGCCCCAGGCCCAGCGCCGTCGCACCGGAAACGAGCAGCAGGCCGCCGGCACCGACCCCGACCACCGAACTGGGCGCGACGCCGGTGGCCAGGCCGGTCACCAGACCGGCGACCGCCACCGCACACATCAATGCGCCCAACGGGATGAGCAGCCGGTCACGCAGGACCGGCGCGAGCGGAAGGAAATGCACGCCGACGACCGCGCAGATCCAGACCGGGATGTAGTCGGCCTGCCCGGTGACGCCGAGAATCGCCGCACCCACGCCGGCGAGGCCGAACTCGATGCCCACGATGATCCCGTACCGGCGGGACGCGACCGGGTCACGGGACGCGGCGCCGGTGGACGGGCTGCGGAACCCCACCACGGCGCCCACGACCGCCACGACCAGCGCCAGCACACTGCCGACATCGAGCCACCCGGACAGCGTGGACGACGCCGCGGCGTGGCCCCACCCGAACCAGGCCGCGGCGAAGAAACCCTCGACGAGGGCGGTAATCCCGCGGTCGCGCCGGGTTGGCGCCGGAGTGCCGATCATCGAACAGAGTGTGCCACGGGGACGGGGTTTACCGAGCGTCCGGACGGGAAGGGCAGAGCCGGGACATTCGCGGCTGACATCGCGATCAAGGGGGCGTCCGATGACGACGGCCAGCGCTATTCGCACGATCAACCTGCCGTCCGGCGAGGCGATCCCGGTACTCGGGCAGGGCACCTGGGGAATGGCCGAGGACGCGCGCCGGCGCGACGACGAGATCGCAGCCCTGCGTACCGGCGTCGACCTCGGCATGACCCTGATCGACACCGCGGAGATGTACGCGGACGGGGGCGCCGAGAGCCTGGTCGGCGAGGCGCTCGCGGCTCGGCGGGATCAGGTGTTCCTGGTCAGCAAGGTGGCGCCGCACAACGCCACCCGGCAGGGGACGATCGTCGCCTGCGAGCGCAGCCTGCGCCGGCTGCGTACCGACCGGCTCGACCTGTACCTGCTGCACTGGCGCGGCCGGGTGCCCCTGGAGGAGACCGTCGAGGCGTTCACCACGCTGGTCAACGGCGGTCTGATCCGGCACTGGGGAGTCAGCAACTTCGGCCTGTCCGACCTGGTCGAGCTTACGAACCTGCCCGGTGGTACGGCGCTCGAAACCGACGAGGTGCTCTACAACCTGTTCCACCGCGGCATCGAGTGGGACCTGCTGCCGCGCTGTCGCGAGGCAGGGCTGCCGATCGTCGCGTACGCGCCGTTCGAGCACGGCCGGATGATCAACCATCCGGTACTCAAGGAGGTCGCGGCCGAACACGGTGTCACGCCGCCGCAGGTGGCCCTGGCCTGGATCCTGCGCCAGGACGGGGTGGTCGCCATTCCGAAGGCGGGCAACCCCGAACACGTACGCGAGAACCGCCGGGCCTACGACGTGCACCTCAGCGAGGCTGAACTCGCCATGCTGGACCAGGCGTTCTCGGCGCCGACCGCGGCGAGTCCACTCGACGCGCTCTAACTCGTGGACCGCGCGATGTGCCGGAGGAATTCGACGTTCGTCCTGGTCTTCCTGAGCTGATCGATCAGCTGCTCGATCGCCTGGGTCGAATCCCTGTTCGCGGCCAGCGCCTTGCGCAGCTTGCGGACGAGCACCAGTTCCTCGGGCGCGAGCAGGATCTCCTCCCGCCGGGTGCTGGAGGCGTCGATGTCGACAGCGGGGAAGACCCGCTTCTCCGCGGTCTTGCGGTCGAGCTTCAGCTCGGCGTTGCCCGTACTCTTGAACTCTTCGAAGATCAGGGTGTCGCCGGCGGATCCGGTCTCGACCAGTGCGGTCGCGACGATGGTGAGCGACCCGCCCTTCTCGATGTTGCGGGCGGCGCCGAGGAACCGCTTCGGCGGGTGCAGCGCGGTGGAGTCGATACCACCGGACAGGGTCCGGCCGCTGACCCTGGCGCCGAGGTTGTAGGCGCGGCCGAGCCGGGTGATCGAGTCGAGCAGGATGACCACGTCGTTGCCGAGTTCGACCAGGCGCTTGGCCCGTTCGAGGGCGAGTTCGGACACGCTCATGTGGTCCTGCGGCGGCCGGTCGAACGTGGAGGCGACGATCTCGCCCTTCACCGACCGCTGCATGTCGGTGACCTCTTCGGGCCGCTCGTCGATGAGCACGACCATCAGGTGGCACTCGGGATGGTTACGCGTGATCGCGTTGGCGATCGACTGGAGCACCATCGTCTTGCCCGCCTTCGGCGGCGAGACGATCAGTGCCCGCTGGCCCTTGCCGATGGGCATGACCAGGTCGATGACCCGGTTGGTCAGGGCGTGTGGTTCGGTTTCCAGCCGTAGCCGTTCCTGCGGGTACAGCGGGGTCAGGTCATAGAAGTTGGGGCGGCGTCGGGCCTGCTCCGGGGCCTGCCCGTTGACGGTGTCCACCTGCGCGAGCGGGCGGTACTTGGGGACCTTCTTTCCGTTGTTGCGTTGCCGGTTGCCGGCCGGTTCCTCGTCGGGATCCGACAGGGGTCTGGCTGTGCCGGTGATCTCGTCACCCGCCCGGAGGCCGTACCTCTTGATCAGGGCGGCGGACACGTACACGTCGTCGGGTTCCGGCAGGTATCCGGAGGTCCGGACGAAGGCGTGGTTGTCGACGAAGTCGACGATTCCGGAGATCGGTACCTCCGGGGAAACTGTGTTGCTCAAGGCATCCCTCCTCGGGATCGGTGATTGGCATGCCCGTGCCACGCCTCATCTGCGCCGCCCACCTGCGCCGATCTTGGGGAAATGAACACGATTGAAGATCGAACTGTGTTCACTACTCCTTGATCGGCGAGTCCTTGATCGGCGAGAGATCCGTTTCCGGGTGTCGCACGGGCTAAGGAGGATCTGGATACTTCCCCGGGGCAGCGTTGGAAACCGCCGGCATCCACAGGGACACCGTTAGAGTAGCTCGCCGGGCGGGCCGCGGCAAACCCATGATCGGCACAACTTCCGCGAACCTGTGGTCTTAACGCCATCGGGAGGCCACAACTTCCCGGAAGTCGTGCCGATCAAGCGGCCCGGCGGCGACCGAACCTCAGGTACAACAGGAATCCGCGATCCTACGCGCGGTCGGTGCCACCACCGGCCAGGTGCTGACCGCACCTGCCGTCGAGGGCGGCATCGCCGTGCTCGGCAGCCTGCTCATCGGGGTACCGGTCGGGATCGGGTTGAGCGTCCTCGCGGTACGGGTACTCGGGCTGTTCGTCACGCTGCCCCCGCCGCTGGTCGTGCTTCCGACCGGGGCGCTGGCGAGCCTGGCGGTATTCATGATCGTAATGTCGGCGGTGGCGCTGGGCGTCGCGCTACGCCGGGTAGCCCGCCAGGACGCCGCCCCGGTGTTGCGCGAGCCGTAGATCGCCACAAGGCCCCCCATGATCGGCACAACTTCCCGGAAGTTGTGGCGATCATGAAGGTCCAACGTGGTGACACACTATCTGGCGTGAAAGAGTGCCGCCGTGCTTGTTGGAGTTCTTGAACACGTAGGCCCCTGGAACGAGGCGGACTATCTCGTTCTCGGCGAGACTCCGGACCGGATCGAGCTGATCGATGGAAGCCTGCTGATCACGCCGGTCCCGAGCAAGCGCCACCAGCACCTGTCCTACCGCTTGGCGAATGCCATGGAGTCGCCGGCACACGCTTCCGGCCTGCTGGTTTTTGAGGCGGTCAATGTCCGCCTGGGCACGGACCGCATCGTCATCCCGGATGTGATCGTGGCCGACACCGACTATGAAGGCGGGATGACCGACGCCGCCGAGGTCCGGCTGGTCGCTGAGATCGTCTCACCCGGCAACGCCGCCACCGACCGGTTGCTGAAGATGCAGCTCTACGCCGCCGCCGGCATCGGGTGGTACCTGTTGATCGAGCCGGAGCCGCCGACCACCGCGACGCTGCGGCTCTACCGGCTCGACGGCACCCACTACGTGGAACACGCGGTGGCCAAGGACGGCGAGGTGCTGGAGATGACCGAGCCATTCGCCGCGCGGCTCGACGGCCGCTCGCTGTCAAGTCGGACATAGGATCGGAGCACTCGGACGAAGGAGTGCCCAATGACTACGGTGGACCGCCGAGTCGTCGTCGGCCTCGACAACGGCGGCAACAGCAACAACGCCACGGTGCTCGACGTTTCCGGGCGGTTCCTGGTGGACCGCATGGTCGAGATGCCGAGCCTGGTTCTCGAAGGCACGACGGTCGCCGTGCAGGCCATGGCCGACGCCCTGGACAATGTCCTCGCCGTCACCGGGATCCCGCGCGAGTTCGTCGCCGCGGTCGGCCTGGACACGCCCGGCCCCGCCAGCGCGACCGGGGTCATCTCGTCGAAGGGCTCGACCAACTTCTCCATGGCGGAGTGGCGCGGCTTCGACATTCGCGGTGCGCTGGAGGCCAAGCTGGGGCTGCCGGTCATCTACAACAACGACGGCAACGCCGCTGCCCTGTACGCGCATTATGTGCACTTCGGTCCGCTGGCGACCGAGCGCTCGTCGATCTCGGCGATCGTCGGCACCGGCCTCGGCGGGGGCGTCGTGGAAGCCGGCCGGATCGTCAAGGGCGCGGCCGGCATGGCCGGTGAGCTGGGGCACGTCTTCATCCCGATGGACGGCCTGCTCGACCAGGGTCAACCGGCACCGGTGTGCAACTGCGGCTTCACCGCCGACGCCGAGAGCGTCGCGTCACTCACCGGGATCGAGATCAACCTTCTGCCGTACTGGCTGAGCCAGTACGACGGCCACGAGCTGTCCAAGGCGGAGTCGCTACGCAAGGCGGCCAAGCTGGTCCGCGGGTACGGGGAGGCCGGCGACCCGCTGGCCCTCAAGATCTTCGAGCAGCAGGCGATCGCGATCGGCCGGCTGTTCACGGTCGCCGCCAACTTCACCGATCCCAACGCATACTTCGTCGGTGGCGGGGTGGTCGAGGCGGCCCCGGTGTTCCGCGACTGGTTCCTGGCCAAGGTCCGCGAGAACACTCTGCTGCGCAGCGAGCAGGAGGCGGTGGCGCAGTTCGCGCTCGTACCCGATCTTGACATGGCCGGGGCGCGGGGCGCGGCTATCGCGGCGCTTGAATCCCTCACCGCGGTGCCGATCGTCACGGCCGCCTGACCGGCAACCGGCGCCGGGCGCCCGGCCAAGACCGGCACAACTTCCCGGAAGTTGTGCCGGCCTCGGATCAGTGCCCGAGCGTCACGTGGAAGATCCGGTTGTCGCTGTTGTTCGGGGTGCTGTCCTTGTCCCCGCCGTTGCTCGTCGCCAGCCACATGCCGCCGTCCGGCGCCGGCTCGACGGTCCGGAGCCGACCGTACGTGCCCTGGAGGTACTGCTCCTTCTTGACCAGGGTGTCGCCGACGATCTGGAACACGTACAGACGCTGGCCCTTCTGGCACGCCACGTACAGGTAGTCCCGCACGATCGTGATGCCGCTGCACGAGCCGGCCGAGGTCGAGTACGTGGCCTTCGGCGCGATAAAGCCCGAGCAACTTCCGGAGGTACCCTCGCACTTCGGCCAGCCGTAGTTGCCGCCCTTCACGATCAGGTTCGTCTCATCCATGATCGAGTTGCCGAACTCCTGCTCCCACAGCTGCCCATGGGAGTCGAAGGCCAGCCCCTGGACGTTGCGGTGGCCGTAGCTGTAGACCGCGTTGCCGAACGGGTTGTCCGACGGGATGCTGCCGTCCGGGTTGATCCGGAGCACCTTGCCGTTGAGGCGGTTCTTGTTCTGCGCGTTGTTGTCGTTCTGGGCGTCACCGGTGCCGGCGAAGAGGTACCTGCCGTCCGGGCTGAACCGCAGCCGCCCCCCGTTGTGGTACTTGTTCCGGGCGATGCCGGTCACCAATACCTGTTCACTGCTGAGGTCAAGCGTGAACGACGTGGTGAGTTTGATACGTACGATCCGGTTGTCCGACGACGACGTGTGCATGATGTAGAGCCAATGGTCGGTGGCGAATGTCTTCGGGTTGATCTCCAGCCCGGTCAGACCGCCTTCGCCGTCCGTACTCTGCACGTTGGGCACCGTGCCGACGGTGGTCTTCGCGCCGGTCCTCGGGTCGAGCCGGACGATGTTGTGTGCGTCGCGCCGGTTGTACAGAATCGTTCCATCCGGCAGGGTGACCAGACCCCACACCACGTCGTTGTCAGTGGCGATCTGGGTGACGGTGCAGACGGCCACCTGGCAAGGCCCGGGGCCGGGGATGACCGTCACCGGACTGCTGTGTCCGCTCTCGTTCCCGTTGGCGTCGAACGCGGTGACCGTGAACGAGTACGTCTTGCCTATGGTCAGACCGGTGATCGTCGCGCTGGTGTCGGTGGTCGTCGCCACCTGCGTGCTGCCGTCGTAGACCCGGTACCCGGCGACGCCGACGTTGTCCGTGGACGGGTCCCACGTGAGCGTCACGCTGGTGCCGGCGACGCTGGCGCGCAGGTTGCCCGGCACTGTCGGCGGTTCGTGGTCGTCGGAGTCCGGAGTCGTCACCGGAAGGGTTTCGCTCGACTGCGAGACGTTGCCGTCGCCGTCCCGGGCGTCCACATAGAACCCGTACATGATCCGGGGGTTCAAGCCGGTACACGTCGCTTCGAGAACGTTGCCCGGCACGGTCGCGCAGAGCTGGCCGTCATGGAACATGTCGTACGCGACGACACCGACGTCATCGGTCGCCGGGTCCCACCCGATGGTCACGGTGGTCGGCGTCACGCCGATGAGGCGCAGGTTGGTCGGCGCCGTCGGCCCAGAACCGGTCGTGCCGTACACGTCAAACTCCTGCAACGAGTACCCGTGGCTGGAGTCCGACCGGCAGCGATGGGTGCCGTACATCCGCACGTACCGGCCGCTGCCGTTGACGTTCAGGTCGTCGACCCCGCCATCGCCCGCGGTCGTGGTGGAGATTGTCGTCCACGTCGTGTGGTCGGCCGACGTCTGCACCTGGTACGCCGTGGCGCAGGACGCGTCCCACTGCAACCGCACCCGGTGGACATTCACGGTGGCCCCGAGATCCACGTATATCCACTGTGGATCCTTGCCGGACCCGCTCGCCCAGCGGGTCGACGAATTGCCGTCCACGGCGTTCTTCGGCGCGCAACAGCCACCCGACGACGACGCGGTAACCGGCTTGTTGCGGGACAGCAGTTGGTCGGCGGCCGGCCCGGCGGCGCCCGCACCCGCCGCGCCCAGCAATACAACAGTGATCGTGACCGCACCCGCCAGAACGGCGAAGCCTCCCCTTTGACCTCTCATCTTCGTAGATGTACACCTGTCGATTGCACACGACCGGTCGGATGCCCGATTTCCTGGACAAGAGGGCAACGGGTTTCCGACCGGCGGCAACGTCGCGGCCCGCGCGCGCCACGCCGCCGCTCCCGGCACAGCGGGTAGCGTGATCTCGTGCGGGAGTCCAGGCGCCGGTCCGGTGCCGTCATCGAGCCGATCGACCTCGGCGTCGCCGAAATCGTTCCGGACCGGGACCGCCCCAACGGTTGGACCCTCTTCATCGACGGCGTCCCGCAGTCGCACGTCGATCTCGACGACCCGACGTACCTGGAGTTCGAGTACATGCGCCGGCTCGCGTCGGTCATCGACTCCGCCGGCCAGCCTGGCGAGCCGCTGCGCGTGCTGCATCTGGGCGGCGGCGCGCTGACCCTGCCCCGCTATGTGGCGGCGACCCGACCGGGATCCCGGCAGCGTGTGGTCGACCGCGACGCCGCGCTCATCACCCTGGTGCGGCGGGTGCTGCCGCTGCCTACAAAAACGGATCTGCGGGTACGGGCAGCCGACGCGCGTACCGCCATCGAAGGCACCCGTACCCAATCATTCGACCTGATCGTGGGCGATGTCTACCGGGGTGCGCAGATGCCGGGCACGGTGGCGAGCGTCCAGTTCGCCGAGCAGGTCACGCGGGTGCTCCGCCCGGGTGGGTACTACGCGGTCAACGTCGCCGACCTGCCGCCGCTGGCGTTCTCCAGGGTGGAGGTCGCCACGCTGCGCGCCGTTTTCGCCGAGGTGTGCGTCATCGCCGAGGCTGGGCTGCTGCGCGGCCGCCGGTACGGGAACGTGGTGCTGGTGGCGACGAATCCACCCGGCCGCCTGCCGGTCGCGGCGCTGACCGCGGCGGCGCTGCGCGACGCGTTCCCGGCCCGGGTCCTGCGCGGCGCCAGCCTCGACCGGTTCGTCGCGGGCGCGCGCCCGATGAGCGACGCGACAGCCGAGGACTCACCCAAACCCCCGCCCCCCGTTCTCTGACACCCTCAGAGAGGGGTTCGCAGGCCCTCGGGTGCCGGTGCGGCCATCGCCGCGGTGATGGCCGGTCCCATTGGCCCGCTGCCGACGGTCCCCACCACGAAGTCGGTGGTGACCGCCCAGCAGTCGACCGCTCGCCGGATCAGAAAGTGGTTGTCGCCGACCACCTCGAACCTGGCCAGGTCGGGAACCACGGCCCGGGCGCGGCTGGCGTACGCGAGGGACTGTTTGGCGCTGGCCCCACTCCGGTCCCGGCTGCCGTGCAGAATCAACACCTTCCGGCCGGCCAACTGCTCGACCGGGTCACCGTTCGGCAGCCAGGGCGCGATCCCCACGACGCTGGCCACGCGTGGCTCGCCCGCGACCCAGAACGCGGCCCGGCCACCGAGCGAGTTGCCGATCAGCGCGACCGGTACCCCGCCATGCGCCCGCTCCAGCTCACCCAGCGCCCACCGGGTGTCGACCGCGGTATCCGCGCGGTCGCCGTTCCACCCCCGGTACCGGTACCGCAGCAGGTAGACCGCCAGCCCGTCCGGCTCGCCCCGATCGACCAGCCGCCTGGCCAGGTCACGCAGCCCGAAGTCGACGAAGGACCAGTACCGTCCACGGCTGCGGGCCGCGCCGCCGGGCAGGATCAGCGCCGCGCCGCGTACCTCGGACGTCCGGTGCCAGGGGATCAGGTCGGGCTGGCGGTCGGCACTCATGCGATCAAGTTTTACTCGCGCGACGGTCGATGGCCGCCAGCCACCACTGAGCGGCTGGATGACCAATCGGCACCAGTGGAACCGGGGACAGGACGCCTCGTCGATCAGACACCTGGGTCTCGCTGGTGGCTCTGCTCACTGGAGCCGAGCTGCGCAGGTACCGGTGCGGTCGTGGTGCGGGCTGTGGCGCTTCCAGAGGTGCCATTGTGGCATCAGATCATCGAGCCGCAGTTCACCGACGATGTCGCGCCTCCAGGCCTCGTGCGAAGCTCGTCGGGCGGCGGCCTGCTCGAAGGTAGCTGGCGTTCCCAAGAGGCAGAAAACTGATACGCCGGCAGGACCGACCTGAAAGCGTCGTCGCTGTTGACGACCATCCGCCAGTGCCAGTAGATTTACCGCATTGAAACTGGGGAGGTTCAATGATGGTAAGTAGCGCCATTCATCTGCCTGGTCGATTCCTACTGCCCTCGCCTCTCACCAATGAGCGTGTCCCAACCTCGTTCCCGCAGGTGAACCTGGGTTGACAGCAGGGCTGTTGGTGCTCAAGCGCAGCTCAGCGAAGGTGATCGACTTTGTGTTGACAAGAACCACCGCCGGGGTGGGCGCGGATCACGATGCGGTCTCGACACGGGCGGTACCGAACGGGTCACGGATCAGGTACTGCAGGGCCTGGATCGCCTTGACGATCGAGGTGAGTTGGCCCGGTCGGCCCCGGAAGTCGCAGGTGAGCACCTTCCAGCACTTGAGTTGGGCGTTGGCTCGTTCGCCGACACACCGCAGACTGGCCTGAGCACGGTTGGCGGCTTTCTTCGCCTCGGGCAGCGTCTTCTCGCCACGCTTGCGCTTGTAGCCGGTGATCACGTCGGGGTGCAGACCGATGTAGCCCAGATCGGCCAGCAGTCCCAGAAACGCCAGAACCTTCTCCGCGATCCCGAAGCGGCGGGCGGCGGTGATGTCGACGGTGCGCCCGGGCAGCACTCCGGAAACCCACAGCAACTCCCCGTCCGGGGCGGCTACGGTCTGCACCGCACCGCCGTGGCGCTTGTGTTTGCCGGAGTACCAGTGTTGCTTTTGGGTGTAGCGGGCGGCGACGCGTTCGGTCGGGATGTTGACTCCATCGACGATCAGGTAGTCCCAGCCGGCCTTGGCCGCTAGGTACACCACCTCGGTCAGCGGCAGGGCCCGCCGGGCCAGGACCTTGATGCCTTCCTGGATCAGGGTGCGGCAGGTGCTTTTCGGCACTCCGTTGCCCTCACCCAACTTGCGGTAGGTGTGTCCGCCTTCCAGCCAGGCCAGGGTCAGGATCGCCTGTGTGGTGGTGTCGTGCACCCGCCAGCGGGTACCGATGCGCTTCTGGTAGCGGGTCAGCGCCGCGGCCAGACGCTGCACGACGTGTACTGGCGTGGCCAGGGCCAGACCGTAGATGATGGGCGAGGAGGTCTCCGGATTTTGGTTCGTCACACAGCCGACGTACCGGAGACCTCCCCCCATTGTGATCTCCCCCGCCGGTCGTGATCACACTGTGATCAGCGCCGTCGACCGCGGTGGTTCTTGTCCACAGAAGTTGATCACCCGTGTTGACCTCCGGTTGAGCGCCAACGTTCCCGTTGTCAACCCCTTTCGACCTGCGGGAAAGAAGTTGGGACAAGCTCAATGGTCGCGCCCGGGGTGACGGGACTCTGTGACGGCGGCTCGGGCCCGGATCGTGCTGTGGCGGCCGAGGGCCCGGCGCCCCAAGGATATCGGCGGCAGTTGGCGGGGCGTCGTTGCCGACTGTGAACCGTTGGGTCGATCGGTACCGCCCGGTTCGAGCGCGCCGGCTTGGAGAAGCGCAAGAGTGGCCGTAGGCGTGAGCAGGTCCCGGCGGCGGTGCGGGCCAGGATTCTGGCGTAACCCGGACGACCCCGCCGGTGGAGCCGGGGCTGTCGCACTGGTCGAGCTCGGAGATCGCCCGCTATGTCTCGCATAGCGAGGGGTGTCGGTGTCTTGGCATCACGTGGTGAAGCTGTGGCGGGACCACGAATCTGCAAGCGCACCAGCAGGGCACGTTCAAGCTGTCCCGGCTCCCACCTCGCAGACAAAGGTCCTCGACGTGGTCGGTCTGTATCTAGATCCTGCGGCCGGGACCTTGGTGCTCTGCTTCGACGAGAAGACTCAGATGCATGGGGAGGAAATCCGAATGGTGGATTCGAGAAGACCGGCAACGAAGGCGACGTCAATGGTGAGCGTCGGCGTGTTGGCCCTGATGACCGGCGTGATGCCAGCGGTTCCGGCCGCGGCGAGCGACGGCAGCTCGGCGGGGGGCGGATCGGCGGCGCTAGCCGGAGTTTCCCCCTTTTCATGATCGACTTTGGTGTTTGGGCTGGTAGGGGCCCTGTTTGGTGAGGCTTCGGTGTATTACCCAGGCCGGGTGGTGGTGCTGGTCAGCGGGTCGGGGCGTACTGGCCGAGGGTGAACAGGTCGAACAGGCGCTGTTGGGTGTCGTTCATGTCGGTGAGTAGGCGTTGGGCGCGGGGTCGGCCTTTGCCGCCGTCGTGGTGGAGCAGGACGGTCTCGCCGATGCCTTCGAGGTGTTCGAGGAGTTCGCGGACCGACAGGTGCAGGCCGGCGCTCTCGGCGGTGCGGCGCATGAGGTGGGCGGTGGCGAGGGCAAGGACGCAGGTGAACAGGTGTACCCGGATCTTCTGGTCGGTGAAGTGGTGCATGGGGCTGAAGGAGACCACGTGCGGGTCCTTCAACTGCCGGAATCCGAACTCCGCCTCCGACTGTGAGCGGTAGGCGGCGACCACATCGGCCACCGGCCAGAGGTCGCGGTTGGTGAACAGGATCCGCTTGCCGAACAGGCGCTGTTCCAGCCGCTTGCGGGCCTGGGGGTTGGTGCGCCATGACAGCCGGAAGGTGGCCGGGGTGTCACCGGTGAGGGTCGCGGTGATGATGTCACCGACCCAGCGGGGTTTGAGGATGGTGGCGATCTCGGCCTCGACCTTGCCCCGGTCGCGGCGGGTGTTGCCCCGGTGCAGGCGGGCCTGCAACTCGGTCAGCTTGGCGCGGGCCTTGTTCAGGGTCTGGTCCAGGCCGCGGGACTGGCCCTCGTGCAGGGTCGGTGAGTGGGTCAGCACGGCCCGGCGGGTGACCCCGAGGGCGGTGACGGTGGTGTCGTAGGCGCTCAGGTCGCCGAACCGGTCGGTGTCGACGGTCTGGTAGCGGCTGCGGGGGATGTCGAGCAGGGCGGGGTGGTCGGACGGTGGCAGCGAGCCGACGAACCCGATCCCGGCGGCTTCGACCTGTTCGTGGTTGGCCGTCGAGTTCTGCCCGGCGTCGTAGACCACGGTCAGCGACTCCACCGAGTCCACCAGGAGTCGGTAACGGGCGACGAGTTCGTCCAGCACGGTGCTGAACTGGGTGACGTCCGGCCGGTCGCCGGGGTAGGCGTGGGAGACGATCGGGATCCCGCCGTCACGGGTGACCACCAGGGCCAGGCCGACCAGCCGCAGGTCGGTGCGTTTCTGCTTGGCCTTGCCGCGTTGGGCGATCGGCGCCCGCTGGTTGGTCGAGTCGATGTAGGTGGCGAAGTTGGTCATGTCCAAGGCCATGCCGGCCAGGTCGAGGCCGTACCGGTCGATCATGCCGCCGTAGATCGACGTCTCGATCGTGCGGAGATCGTCCTCTCCGAGCAGGTCCATCGCGTCCCAGAACCGGCGGTGGTCCAACGCCGCGGCGTCCAGCTTGACCCACCGCGGCCCGGCAGTGGTGGCCCACCAGTCAGCGAAGGCCCGCTTCGAGCATGGCTCCACCACCCGGTTCAGCGTCGCCAACGCCAGGTAGGTGCCCACCGACGCGCCCGCATGCGCGTGGCGGGGCACCACATCGTCGACCAGACCGACCACATCCAGACCGTCCAGGACGGACCACACCGCAGCCACGTCCCCGAACCGCTTGTGCTGACTGCGTACCGGCCTGCGGCCGACACCCCGGTCAACTTCGCAATCACCTCATCCGCCGGCCCCAGATACTGCTGCGAGACGATCCGTGGCTTACCGTCCACCCGGGCCGACTCGACCAGGTAGTAGTAGGTCCGGCCACCCTGACGCTTCCCCACGATCGACGGCACTTCTAGGTAATACACCACCACGGGCCGAAGTCCAGCCCAGACCCCCACCCACCCAAAGTCGATCATGAAAAGGGGGAAACTCCGGCTAGCGGCCGACAACGGTTTGGTCATTGCCCGGGGCATGGTAACGCGTGGCGGCATGGCTGTTGCCGGCGCGCAGGTCGATGCAGGCATTTGGCCGTCCGCCGAGGAGCTGGCCAGGGCCAGTGACGGCCCGGTGGATGTGCGGTGGGTTGCGAAGGTCCGCACCGATACGGCGGGCCGGTATGAGATCGCGGTGGACCCGGTCGCCGTGCCCGCAACGCACCGGGACGCGAACGGCAACGTCGACGTCCAACTGTCGGTCGCCGACGGCGGGCAGGCGACCCACTGGAACTTCACCACGGTTTGGGAGAAGGGCGCGGCCGGTCGGGCGGCGACCGGATGGTCAGCCACGTACCGGCTGGCGCAAGGCGGCCCGCGAGCGGGGGAGTTCCGATTCGATCTCGGGGCGAAGCCTTCCGTTGTCGAGGTGGGGCGGGCGCCGGCCCGCTACACTGCCCGGTCCGGCGCCGTTACGCTCACGGCACCTGACGGGCCGATCCGCTCCACGGCCGACAGTCGCGCGGTGCCTGCCGCTTCGGACTCCTGCTACGTGCCCGTGGCCACCAACCAGTGGATGCGCAATCAGCGGGAGGTGTTCGACATCGTCTCGGCCTGGGAGGGCGCTCCGATCACCTACGAGCAGTCGGTGGTCAAGAACTCGACACACACCCTGAGTCTGGCATACAAGCCAATAGGCGACTTCGACTGGATCTGATCCGCCCCGGAAATTCCGGACAAACGTTTAGTGGTCGAAATTACGCCGCACGCTGCCCGTTCAGGTACTCGTTGTGAACCTCGTTGGGAGTCTTATAGCCGAGACCTGAGTGGAGACGTCGGGAATTGTATCGGACTTCTATGTACCGCGCAACGTCGTTCATGGCGTGCTTCCGGGTCGGGTACTGGGTGCGATTGACCCGCTCGTTCTTGAGTGCCGCGAAGAAGGATTCGGCCATCGCGTTGTCGTAACAGATTCCGGTACGCCCGACTGATTGTCTGATCCCGTGCTCGCGCAGCACCTTGCCGAATTCGGCGGACGTGTAGTTGCTGCCGCGGTCCGAGTGGAATATCGCGCCTTTCTTGATGTCGTGATTGCGGACCGCCATGCCGATCGCTGCGCTGATGAGCGGAGTTTTGTAGTTGTCGGACATCGCCCAGCCGATCACCGCTTTGGTGTAGCAGTCGATCACGGTGGCGAGGAATATCCAACCCTCCCACGTCGGAATGTACGTGATGTCGCCGACCATCTTCTCGCCCGGCGCGGAGGCGGTGAAGTCCCGGTGCAGCAGATCCGGGATCGGTCCGGCCGCTGGGTCCTGGTCGGTCAGGCTGTGCCGCCAGGGCCGCGGCTGGCAGGGCACCAGGCCCAGCTCCCGCACCAGGGCGCGTACCAGTTCTGGGGAGCAGGCGTGGCCGGCCCGCAGCAGCGCGGCGTGGATGCGCCGGTAGCCGTACGTCTCGTCCGACATCTCGAAGATCGCCGTTATCAATTGTTTCAGTCTCTCCCGGCGCGCCGCGGTCGCTGATTGCGGCCGGCGCCGCCACTCGTAATAGCCGGAGCTGGAAACCCCCAGCCACTTGAGCATTTGCGCGACGGTGTACTTGGGTCGGCCGTCCGGCCCGAGAGTGCGCTTCTCCGCGTCGATCAGCTCGTACCGAGCTTCTACCGATACTCGCTGGCGAAGAACGCCGCGGCTTTTCCCAGGAACTCACGCTCCAGCTTGAGTTCCCGGTTCTCCTTCTCCAGTTCCCGCAGCCGAGCCCGCTCGGAAATCGTCAGCGGCGGCTCCTCGCCGGCGTGGGCCTGCCGGTACGCATTCACCCAATTCCGCAGAGTCTGCTCGTTCACGCCGATCTCCCGCGCCGTCGACGGAATCGCCCGAGACTCCTCGACCACCATCCGAGCGATCTGTTCCTTGTATTCAGGCGTAAACGACCTGCGCTGCCTCGCCATCGCCATTCCCCTTTTCCTCCCAGAAGAGAAACAATCTTAGTTGGTTCTCTCTCCGGAAGATCCAGGGCGGCTCAATCCTGTCCGGCGAGGCCAGCCTGACAATCTCGACCGGCTTCGGCCAGAGCGTCAGTGGCCTGCTACACAAGGTCATCGACAACTCTGTCAACCTACGCAAGTACAACTGCCTCTACCCCGGGTCTTACATAGTCGCCGGGGAGGAGTGGCGCACGGTCAGCGTTTACGACGTGTTCAACGAACCGATGGAGAACTTCCCCGCGTACCGGCAATGGAATGGCTGCGCGGTGAAGACCCAAGGCGAGGTCTGGAAGCAGACCGGCCGCAGCAGTGGTGTCTACGGCGGCGTCCAACTTGGGTTCGTCGGGCTCAACACGAGGTCGGGATACGATCAGGGCACCCGGATGAAGTTCACCATCACCCAGAGCAGCGAGATATGCGGTGATGACCCGAACGGATGGGGCAACGCCAGTGCAGTCGAGATCCATCACTACTGACGCCCGCGGGGCGAGGCGTCTGGTCGTTCTCGCCCTTGCCGGTGCCCTCGCAGCCGGCGCGTGCTCCGCCATCGAGAGGGACGGTCTCCGGATCCGGGACCCGCAACCCGGAGCAGGTGGCGGAATCTCCTACGACGACACGAAAGGCAACGTCCCGTACGCCTTCGACGACGCCACCGTCTGCCTCACCGCACTCGGATCGGTCGAGGTGACCGGGGTCAAGGTCGTCAGGCCCACCGGCGGCCTGCGAGTGACCCGCTTCTCTATCCGGCCGATCCGCACGGATCGGCAGTACAACTACATCACCGACCCGCTCCAGCGGCTCGTCGACGTAGGCTACCCGCAACAGGGACCGATGGTCGTCGACCGTGCGTGCACCGATGCGTGGCCGCCGAAACCGGGCGAAGGGTCGAACCTGGTTGGCGTCGAGGTCACGAAACCCCGTGACGCCACCGCCACCGGCGGCGGCTTCGTGCTGACCTACCACTCCGGTAACAAACGACACCAGGTCTATGTCCCGCTCGCGATCGTCCTATGCGCAGGGAAGATAGCCGCACACCCTGAATGCCAGGACCATCCGGCGCTCGACCCACCAAGGATCGGTAAGAGCCTGGTAAATAACCGGTTCAGGGGGCGCGGACGGGTAGTGGAATGACCCGTCCGGCGGCTTGGTGGCGGGCCAGGCGACGTCCCATGACGATGATCATGGACCAGTAGACCATGGCGGCGTGGTGCTCGGGCAGTCGCTCGTAATCTCTGACGGTGCGGCGGTAGCGGTTGGTCCAGGAGAAGGTGCGCTCCACACACCACCTGCGGGGCAGCACTACGAAGCCGACCTGTCCGGCCAGTTTGGACACGATCTGCACGGTGATGCCCAGCATGGTGGTGGCGTAGTCGACCAGTTTGCCGGCGTAGCCGGAGTCGGCCCACACCAGGCGGATGGTGGGGAAGACCGTGCGGACGATCCACATCAGCAGGTGGCCGGCGTCGCGGTCCTGCACGTGGGCGCCGGTGACCAGCACGGCCAGCAGCCATCCGCAGGTGTCGGTCACGACGTGCCGCTTGCGGCCATTGGTGCGCTTGCCGGCGTCATAGCCAGGGCTGGTTCGGGGCACGGTCTCCGCGCCGCGCACCGTTTGGGAGTCCATCAGCGCCGCGGTCGGGTCGGCGTTACGGCCCTCGACCTGGCGGACCTGCTCGCGCAGGGTGTTGTGGAGCCGGTTGAGGGTGCCGTCGCGGGTCCAGACGGTGAAGTAGTGCTTGACCAGCGGCGCGGGTGGGAAGTCGGCCGGCAGCGCGTCCCACTGACAGCCGGTGCGGACGAGGTATCGGATGGCGTCGACCACGTCCCGGCGCGGGTAGGTCACCGGCCGGCCACCGCGACCGGGCTGGGTGCCGCCGACCGGCACCAGCGGCCCAAGGATCTGCCACTCAGCATCCGTGGTGTCCGATGGATACATACGTGGCCGCTGCATGGGCAGGTGCTCGCCGGCGCCGGGTACCGCGGGGCCGTCGGCAGCTTACGATCATACGGGAACGCTTACACATGTTCCGCTCGAATGGAGCCGGCACTTCACCCACGCTTCGTCGCAACTACTACCTGGCTCTCGAATTGGATGCGACCACGATCGTAGGTGCGGAACTCGTACGGCACCCGGGGCGTGTCGCTGATGACCGACCAGTCGCTGTCGAATAACACCTGGCGAAGATCCGACAACCACTCGGCGCGCGGAGTCAGCCTGGCTCTGAACTCGAAAGGGCTGGACAACACCAGTACACCGCCGGGGCGGAGCAGGCGTGACAACTCAGCTAGCAGGGTCACCGGCCAGGGTGATTCCAAAGTGGTTTGATCTTTGTTTGTGCTGCTAGCTTGGTCTTGTTTCTGGGGTGGGGATAGGTGTAGCTCCTCGTCTTGCGATGATGTGGATCTCTACAAACACGTCATCGAAGAGCGAGGAGCTACGGGTGTCAGTGTCGCATGTCTCGGCTGGGTCGTCTGGTACCGGCGTTGCGGGCCTGGGGCAGGTGTTACCGGACGCCTGGGCGGTGCGGGAGCTGGTGTCGATGCTGGGGACGGTCACGGATCCGCGCAAACAGCGCGGGGTGCGCCATGGGTTGGCCACGATCCTGACGGTGGCGGTGTTCGCGGTCCTGGCTGGCGCGAAGACCTACCGGCAGGTCGGTGACCGGGTCGCTGACCTGCCCCAGTCGTTGCTGGCCCTGGCCGGCGCCCGGTCGTGTCCCGCGCTGGGTGTCGTGCAGGCCCCCAGCGGCTCGACGATCCGCCGGGTGCTGATCGCGGTCGATGGTGACGCCGCCGACCGGGTGGTCGGCTCGTGGCTGGCGTCGCTGCCGGCGGTCAACCCGCAGACGCTGCTCGGGTTGGCGATCGACGGCAAGACCGTCCGTGACGCCGGCACCGCCGATGGCGAGGTGCAGCTGTTCTCGGCGATGGCCCACGCGACGGCGATCGTGGTGGGGCAGGTGCGGGTACCGGCGGGCACGACGGAGATCACCCAGGTCCGCGCGCTGCTGGACGGTGTGGACCTGGACGGCCGGGTGGTGACCGCCGATGCCGCGCACGCCCAGCACGTCACGGCCGACTATCTGGTCGCCGAGCGGGGCGGCGACTACGTCCTACAGGTCAAGGGCAACCAACCGGGCCTGTTGCGGCAGATCGCCGACGCGTTGCCCCCGGCCGTGGTGGCCGCCGCCGACTGGAGTGCCGTCGAGCCGCGCGACGGCGACACCATCCGCCGGTCGATGTGGCTCGCCGACGCCGACGAGGTCGACTTTCCCGAGGCCGCGCGGGTGTTTCGACTGCTGCGCGAGCGCTTCGATCCGTTCGGCCAGCGGGTGGCCAAGGAGGTCGTGCATGGGGTGACGAGCCTGTCCGCGGGCCGGGCAACACCGGCGCAGGTGGCCGGATTCGTGCGAGGCCAATGGGGAATTGAGAACCTGGTGCACTGGCCCCGCGATGTGGTCTTCGGCGAGGATCAGCAGGGCGCGTACGTCGGCAACGGCCCGCACGCCATGGCGATCTTGAGGAACCTGGTCCTCGGCCTGTTCCGCCTGGCGCAGGTCTCCCAGGTCAAGCGCCTGACCGAAAGTATCGCCGCAGACCGGATGCGGATCCTGCCGGTGCTGGCTGCCGCCCTCAGAACGTTGATCAACAAGCCTAATCGACTTTGAAATCCCCCTGGGTCACCGGCCGCACGACCCGATCGATCACGTTCAAGCAGGCAACCACATCGAAGTAGCCACCGCGGTATGTGAGTTGTGCAGCCGTCGACTGCCAGACCACAGCGGACGGCACTGGAGTGGGCAGGTTGGCGGGGTCCACGGGTCGAAACTCGACGGTCTCCGCCCGGGTGACCACGGGCACGAGACCATCGAATGGTTCGCCGCCGAGAAGGCGGCTGGCCCATTGAGACAGCGGACGGGCTGGCTCAGCGAGGACCAGTTCCTCCTGCCCCCAGGACCGGCCTGCCAACTCGTACAGGAACCTTCCCGCGCCGCCGCCGACATCGCACACCCTTGGCGCATCTGGAAATGTCAACGCGGTGGACTCAATAACCAGGTCAGCGACTGTCCGGTAGAACCGGCCGCAGCAGGGATCCACCGGCCGGTTGGCAGGAAACAGCAGGTCGCCCCACTCGGCGTGCAGGAAGGTCGCCAGCCGCTCCAGCGCCACCTTTTTCGACTGCGAATCGGGTGACGCTGGCGCGGCATTCTCCAGCTTGCCAGGATTCACAGGTGGTCAGACGACGTTGTCCGGACTGACGAACCAGTCCCCGATCGGATTGTGTCCCAGATCCAGGTCATCCCAGCTCTTGGAGAGCGTGTGATGGTCGTCGTCCCAACCCGGAGGGTTCGTCGGATCCGTGCCGTCCGCCTGCGCAGTCAGCCACCCCGCAACCAGCAGCGCGGGCAGCACGCCCAGTACGGCGGCGCGCTGGATGGGCCGCCGCAGAATGTCATTCAGCATCATTGTTCCTCCCCGAGAGTCAGATCGTGCACGAAGCGTTCGCTTGGCCGACCAGCACGCCGCTGTCATCGGTCACCGTGACGTCGACCCCATACAAGCCACCATCGGCGCCGACGACAGAACGGGGCGGCGCGACCCAATGACCGTCCGGCGATGTCACGAGCGACCACCTGTGGACGCTCTCCTGCATGTGGTTGAGCGCGACGACCTCCTGCACATGCACGGCGCTATTGGCGGGATGGCCCGTGCCTTCAGCCGAGGCCTGCACGTCGTCCGCTCCACAGGTAATGCCGGCGATCGTCGCCAAGTCCGCGTTCGACGCCGCCTCAGCGGGTGCACCGAAGGCAGCGAGCGCGGCCACCGCGGTGAGAAGTACAGCCGGTGCTGTCGTCACGAATCGCATTTCATTCCTCCCCAGTCGCTAGCACAGGGAAGGCAGATGAACGGCCGGAACCAAGCATTGTCAACCTCCCCAGGTGCCCGTCGGCGGTGCCATGCTACCCCGAGAGGCGCCCGGAGCGGGACCCCGTATCAGGTCGCGCTTTCGAGTCGCGCACGAACCTCGTCAGCCTTGGGCATCTTCAGCGCGGTGTACAGATCGACGGCTTCACGCCAGAGTCGCCGGGCCTCGTCCACGTGACCTCGGACGTACAGGATTCCGGCGATACCGTCGGCGGCCCGGGCCTGTTCATCGCGCTGCCCGATTTCGCGGCCGAGCTCCAGGGCGGCGCGATGGTTGGCGAGCGCCTCGTCGAGTTGCCCGGTCGCGTGCAGCACCTCCCCCAGCCCGTTGAGGGCTTCGAGTTCACGGTTGCGATCGGACGTCTGCTGACCGATCGCGAGTGCCTCGCGAAAAAATGCGAACGCTTCGCGGTGGCGCCCAACCCAAAGGTGCACCATGCCTAGATCGGTGAGCAGCTCGGACTCACGCATCGGAAAGTTGATCGTACGGAAATAGGCGAGAGCCTGCCTCAGGTTCTCGATGCCCTCGTCATGTCGCCCTAGCCGAGCCATCTCGAGCCCGGCCCACGCCAACGCCAGGGACTCGTTGGCACGGTTGCCGAGTTCCCTGGCAACGATGGTTGCTTGCTCGTAGCACGGGAGGGCGTCGGCGTACCGCCCCCATTGGGTGTACACCAGGCCAAGATTGATCAAGGCGGCGCTCTGCCGTTCACGATCCCCCACGGCCGCGCAGAGTTGCTCGGCTCGCTGGTACCGGCGGATAGCCTCTTCGAACTGACCGAACCGGTAGTAGGCGTGTCCCAGGCCCAGCCAGGCCAGCGCCTCACCGAGCCGGTCGCCGTGGTCGACCGCCGTCCGGAGCACGTGCTCGTACACGGTCCGCGTATCGCCGTAGTGGGCGCCCACGTCCAGATATCGCGCGAGAACACGAGCTAGGTAGCCGGTCTGGGTAGGCCAACCGTGCTTGGCCGCGTACCCCACCGCCTCGACAAGATTGGCCCGCTCGGTATCCAGCCACGCCTGGGCCGAATCCGCAGATTCGAGGTCCGGCGTGGGTCCGGTAGGCGCGGGTGGGCGGGATCTGCGCTGCTGCTCGGCAGGGAAGAGAGTGCTCACCGCCTGTTCCGCGGTCGAGTGGTAGTAGTGGAGCAACCGGGTAACCGCCGCCCGCCGGTCCGGCTCTGTCTCTTCCTCTCCGGCACGTTCCGCGGCATAGGTACGCAACAGATCGTGCGTGCTGTATCGACCGGGCCGGTTCTCCTGCATCAGGTGGGCACGCACGAGGTTGTCGACCGCCTGCCTGGACGAGGAGAGATCCATACCGAGCAGGGCCGCCATCGCGTACAGGTCGATGTCGGCGCCCGGAAACAGCCCGAACATGCGGAATGCCTGTGCGGCCGGCGCGGGCAGCCTCCGGTACGACCAGGAGAACACGGCGCGTACTGCCGTCCGGTCGTCGGCCGCCACCTCCAGCCGGTCGAGCCGGCCGCGCTCGTCGGCAAGTTCGTCCACGAGTTGCCGTAACGGCAATGCCGGTCGTGATGCGATCAGTTCGGCCGCGATTCGAAGCGCCAGCGGTAGGCGGGCGCATCGTTCGACCATTGCCGCCGAGGCGTCTGGCTCCGCGTCGATACGCTCGCCGATCAGGGTACGCAGCAAAGCCATCGCGTCCGCCGACGACAACAGATCCAGGTCGATCCGGCGGGCACCGTGCCGGACCACCAGGCCCGCCAGGCTGTCCCGGCTTGTGATGACGACAAAACAGTTGCCGGTGCCGGGCAGCAGTGGACGTACTTGGTCAACGCCGTACACATTGTCGAGCACGACCAGCATCCGCCGCTTGGCGAGCAGGGTGCGGTACCGCGCGGCACGCTCCGCCATCTCCTCGGGGATGTCGTTGCCGGCCAGCCCGAGGGTCCGCAACGAGGCCGCCAGCGCATCGGTTGGCTGGATCGGCTGGTCGGGGTCGTAACCCCGCATGTCCATGTACAGCTCCCCGTCGGGGAACCGGTCCGCCACGCGGTGTGCCCAGTGCACAGCGAGCGCGGTCTTGCCGACTCCAGCGGTGCCGGACACGGTAGAGATCACGACGGCCGGCGCGGCGCCCTCGGCAGCCTCGTCGAGCAAGGCGTCCAGCCTCGACAACTCGTTCGACCGGCCGGTGAAGCCGTACACGTCAAAGGGGAGCTGACGCGGCCGGACCGGTTCCGGCTCGGGGGTCGGCTCGCCCGGACCCGGGTCACCCGGCTCCGTCAGTTGCTGCCAGCGCCGCTCCCACTCGGCGGCGTCGCCCCCGCAGGCGGCAACGTACGCGAGCGTGACGGCCAGTGTAGGCACCGTGCGACCGCTCGTCGCCTCCCACAACGTGGTCGTCCCGTAGCCGGTGCGCCGGGCGAGCACCCGGTAACCGGGGTTGCCCGCCTCCTGCCGGAGCCGCCGCAGCGCGTCGGCGAACTCCGCCAGCGCATCGGCGGCCGCAGACTGCGCACCGGCCATGTCTCTCTTGTCCCCCCTCGAACAACCGAGACGCGTCGTGCCCTTCCTAACACGTCGGCCGGCACGAGTTCGACAATTCTGCCGGGAGCCGGGAGTTGATCGGCACAACTTGAGGAAAAGTTGCGGCCTCAGCGCCCAGGCTGAGGCCGCGGCTCGGGCTCAGTTGAAGCGGCGGCGGAAGCGCCAGAGAATCATGCCCACGATGCTGGCCACCGCGAGTACCGCGAACCCGCCCACCGCGACCGGGATGGCGGTGCGGTAGCTGCTCGCCTTGGTGAGCGCCAGGTCGGCCGGCGGCGCGGCGGCGGCCTGCGACGCCGGGGCGGACGCCTGTTGCACCGGAAGCTGCGCAGCGGCCGAAGCCGAGGCGCCCGGCCTGGGCGGCGCGGCCACCGGGGCACCACCGGCCGCAGCCGTGAAGACCGCGTCGGAGCACGAGTAGTACGTATCCGGGGTGCTTGTGGTCTGCCAGATCGTGTAGATGATGTGCCGGCCGGTCTTGCCCGCCGGCAACTTGCCCGGCATCACGTACGCCCCGTTCGCGATCTTCGGGTTGTTGACCGTCAGGAACGGCTTGGCCTCCAGGTCAGACCATTTCAGCGGCTGGGTCGGGTCGAAGCCGTCCCGGGTCACGTACATCCGGAAGCTGCCCTGATGCGGGATGGTCGTCCGGTAGGTGAAGGTGAGGTTGGCGCCGGCGGTCAGCTTCGTCGCCGGCCAGTCCGCCCGCGGCAGATCGAGGCCACGGTAGGCCGGCAGCCCGCCACTGCACAGCTTCCCGTCCGGGATCAGTTGCCGGTCGCGACCATTGACATTTGGTACCCGAAGATTGTCCCATTCGGCGAACGCCTGCGCCCCGCTGACCGCGATGGCCGCCTTGCACGCCGCCGACCGGCCCTGGCCGCCCTCGGGGCTGCATGCGTACACCCGGCTGACCGGATTGTTCAGGGCACCGTGAGCCTGGGCGGGCGCCGCGAGCGCGGCGGTGACAACGATCGCCCCCGTGACAATGAGGGCGATTCGGGCGAACGTACGGTGAGCGGCGGTCATCAGGCGGGTCTCCCTCGTCGGAACGTCCGCCTATATACACGCCCAGGATCTCCGCCGCGTTCACCCTCGGCCCAAACTAACGGCCTCCTCCGGCTGCGTCGCCGACCGCTCGCCGGATCGCCGGGCCGGCCAGCGCAGCAGCCCCTGCGAGACCGCGACCCCGATGAGCACGACCAGCGCGCCGACCGGCTGGTACCAGTTGAGTCGCTCCCTCAGGACCACCACGCCGATGATCGTCGCCACGATCGGCATCAGGTACGTGACCGACGCCGACGTGGTCGCACCGGCGAACCGGATCACCCGGAAGTTGAGCACGAACGCGAGGCCGGTGCCGAGTGCGCCGAGCGCCAGCACGCTCGCGACGACGTCGAGCGAGAGCCGGGACGGCGCCGGCGGGCCGCCCGCCACGAGCGGAGTCACAATCAGCAACATGACCGCCGCGGTCAGCAGTTGACCGGCCGGGATCGCCACGCCGGACACTCCGGGCTGGCTCAGGAACCGCCGCTGGTACGGGATCGCGACGCCGTAGCAGACCGCCGCCCCCAGGCACATGAGCTGACCGGTGAACCGGGCACCGCCGACCCCCTGCCAGACCCCGAGAACGACCAGTACCCCGGCGAAGCCGATCACGATTCCGGCCAGCCGCCGCAGGGTCATCCGTTCGGTACGGAAGACGAGCGCCGCCACGGGTAGGGCCACCAGCGGCGTGGTCGCGTTCCAGATCCCGGCGAGTACCGACGACACGCGCTGCTCCCCGTACCCGAAAAGGGTGAAGGGGATCGCGACGCCGACCGCCCCCACGAAGGCCAGGTGTCCCCAGACCCGGGGATCGCGCGGCAATTTGCCGCGCATGACCAGCAGCACACCGACAACGGTGAGCGCCCCGGCGACGACACGGCCCAGCGTGACGTAGAGCGGGTGCAGCTCACGCACCCCGACCTTGATGAACAGGAAGCTGGAGCCCCAGATCAGGGCCAGTGCCAGGTAGCCGGGCAGCCACGAGCGGAGATCTACCCGGTCAGGAGCGTAGACCGTCTTCACTCATGACACTTTGCCCCGGAGGTACGACATTTGCGCGCGATTTTCGGACGCGGAGGTGCGGTTATCTGCCAGATCGACCCTGTCGCGTAGGGGTAACCCTGAGCCGGCTCGGGGCTCTCCCGGCCTTCGGTGTTCCGGGTTCCCGCAGGGCTTCTCCCGGATGTCCACGACGGCCGGCGTCCATAGCGTCAGGGGCATCGTTTGCGATCGTCCCCGGAAGGACCTCCACAGTGGACAAGAGGCCGCTAACCGTACGAGTGGCGCGCTGGAGCGCCACCCATCCGTGGCGCGCGATCGCGCTGTGGATCGTCTTCGTCGCCACCTGCTTCGCGCTCGGCAACGCCGCCGGCTTACACAAGACAACCGATCAGGACGAGGCGATCGGCGAGGCCGGCCGCGCCGGGCTGATCTACGACCAGGCCGGGTACAACGACCCGGCGACCGAGAACATCCTGGTCACCGCCAAGTCCGGCGGCCTCGACCAGGCGGCGGCGAAGTCCGCGGCCGACGACGCGGTGAGCCGGGTGAAGCGCCCGTTCCGACGTCACCAAGGTCGAGGGGCCGATCGCGGCGAAGAACGGGCAGGCCATGCTCGTCGTCGTCACCATGGCCGGTGACCCGGAAACCGCGTCCGACCGGGTCAAGCCGCTGGAGGACCTCACCGCCTCTCTTCAGAAAGACCACCAGACGGTACGCGTGGAGGAGACCGGCGGAGCCTCGATCGACAAGGCCCTCAACGAGACCATCGGTCAGGACTTCAAGAAGGCCGAGCTACTCAGCCTGCCGGCCACGTTGATCATCCTGCTGGTCGCGTTCGGCGCGCTGATCGCGGCCGGTGTCCCGGTCGTCCTCGCGATCACCTCGGTCGTCGGCGCGCTGGGGCTGTCCAACCTGGCGTCGCACCTGGTACCCGGTACCGACACGACCGCCAGCGTGATCCTGCTGATCGGCATGGCTGTCGGGGTCGACTACTCGCTGTTCTACCTGCGCCGGGAGCGGGAGGAACGGGCCCGCGGGCGGACCCACCTGGACGCGGTCGAGATCGCCGCCGAGACGTCCGGCCACGCGGTAGTAGTTTCCGGTATCGCCGTCGTCATCGCCATGGCCGGCCTGTTCCTCGCCCGGGACGCGACGTTCTCGTCGCTCGCGGTCGGCTCCATCATGGTGGTTCTGGTCGCGATGATCGGATCCTTGACGGTACTGCCGGCGATCCTCGCCAAGCTCGGCCGCTGGGTCGACAAGCTGCGCATCCCCGTGCTGTGGCGGCTCACCGCGCGCCGGAACGCGCCTCGGCTCTGGCCGGCCATCCTGCGCCCGGCGCTGCGCGCACCGTTGGCCACGCTGGTCATCTCGGTGATCGCCCTGCTGGCCCTGGCCGCCCCGGCGATCAACATGAAGCTGAGGTTCCCGGGCAGCGAGGACCTGCCGCGGACGACCGCGCCGATGCAGGCGTACGACCGGCTGACCGCCGCCTTCCCGAGCACCGGCACCACGCACCTGGTGGCCGTCAAGGCGCCCGCCTCGTCGGCTCCCCGTGTTCGGGCGGCCCTTGACGACCTGGCTTCGCGGGCTTCGCACGACAAGCTGTTCGCGGTCGACGACCGGCTCGAAATCCGCACCTCGGCGGACGGTCGGATCACCACGATGGAACTGGCCGTCCCGTACGCCGGGCGCAGCCCCGAAGCGGCCCGTTCGCTGGAGGTGCTTCGGTCGCAGCTGGTACCGGCGACGATCGGCAAGGTGCCGGGCGCCGACTACGCGGTGGGCGGGTTCGTCGCGGCGAGCGTCGACTACGCGGCGCACGTCCGGGCGAAGCTGCCCCTCGTCATCGGGTTCGTACTCCTGCTGACATTCCTCGTGATGGCCTGGACGTTCCGTTCGGTCGTCATCGCGGCCACCGCGATCGGGCTGAACCTGCTGTCCGCCGGCGCCGCGTACGGTCTGGTGACCCTGGTGTTCCAGGGCAACTGGGCGGAGGGTCTGCTCGACTTCCGGACGATGAACGCGGTCGTCTCCTGGCTGCCACTGTTCCTGTTCGTGGTGCTTTTCGGCCTGTCGATGGACTACCATGTGTTCGTTGTCAGCCGGATCCGCGAAGCCGCCCGGCGCGGCGTGTCCACAAAGGACGCGGTGGCCCACGGAATCACCACGTCCGCCGGCACGGTGACCAGCGCCGCCCTGGTCATGGTCGCGGTGTTCAGCATCTTCGCAACGCTGAGCACGATCGACATGAAGCAACTCGGCGTCGGGCTCGCGGCGGCGATCCTGCTCGACGCGACCATCATCCGCGCGGTGGTGTTGCCGTCGGTGATGACGCTGCTCGGCAAGGCGAACTGGTGGGCGCCGCGGTTCATGCGGGGTCGTCATGATTCGGAGCCTGCGCCGGTCGAGGAGGTCAGGGAGCTGACCGTGGTGGGGTGAGCTTTACCGAACCGGGGGTACGGGCGGGAGCGTCGCGGGGGGACGCTCCCGCCCGTCGGTGGTTACCGGTCCGCTCGTCGCGACAACTCCATGAAGCCTGGGAGGTTCAACCCACCGCGCGGCGCACCGTGTGGTGGCCAACCCGGTCCCGACCGGGCTGCTGCCGGCGCCGGCGATCCAAGAGAAACTGTTACATGGAAGCGTCACCGCCACCGGCCCGGTGTTCCTGGTCGCCCCGATCGGCCACCGCAGCGGCTGGTGCTCGGCCAACGACAGGTGCCCGACAAACGCAGTGTGGCCGCCGTCATGGAGTCCTTGCTGGGTAGGCTGGACGTGGCAAGGGATGGTGGTCACCCTAGACGCCCTGCACACGACGAAGAAGACCGCTCGCCTGACCAGCACGCTGCACGCCCACCACCTGCTTGCCCTTACCAGAATGGCCCACTACGCCTCCAGACGGAGGAATTCAGCTGGTATTCCGTCCGACAACCACACCATCTCGTTCCCCCGCCAAAAACGCACGCCCTGCTCGGAGGCCGTGTGAGCACGCACCCGCAGCAGAACCGGCGTGCTCGACTTGCGTCGACCTACCTCCATAGCGGTGGCTAAGTGGTGCTCGTCGTTAGTTCGTCGGGGGTACCTCGAGACGTTTGAGTAGGTCGTCGAGGTCGTGGCGGGTGTAGCGCCAGTTGAATGGCCGGGCCGTGAAGTTGTAGCGGTCTTGGAAGGCCATCAACCGGTCCTCGACGTCGGCCAGGTCATGGAAGTCGTTCGGGGTAACGACTTTCCGCTGGACGATGGAGAAGAAGATCTCCACGTGGTTCAGCCAGGAAGCGTGTGTGGGCAGGTGCACCAGCTGCGCGGTCGGCCATGCCGCACTTATCCGGTCGACCGCGGCTTGGCCGCGATGCGACGGGCCGTTGTCGACGATCCAGAGCACCCGCCGGGCAGAGGCGTACGGCTCGGTGGTCATGACCTGCTCGACCAGGCCGGCGAAGGGCTTGATGCCGGTGGTGGGCGCGCAGCACCCGGTCACCTTCCCGCCTGCCTACGTCGAGGGCGGCCAGGTAGGCCAGCGCGCCGCCACGGTCGTACTCGTGCTCTACCCGGGCCAGCCGAGCCCGGCCGGGTGGCAGGGTGGGGTGGCATCGGCAGCGGGCCTGGATCGAGGTCTTCTCATCGGCGCTGATCACATAGTCGTCGGCGCCCAACGGTTCGCCCTGCCACAGGCGGGCGTACAGGTCGAGCACAACGGCGGCCTTGGCGGCGAAGTCCGGATCCCGGGGAAAGATCCACGAGCGGTGTCGCCAGGGTTTGATCGCGTCGGTGGCCAGCCACGGGCTACCGTGGTCGGCGAGATGTCCGCGACGATTCCGGCACAGACGGCCTCGTCGGCCAGGTCAGCGGCGCTCCACCGCGACAGCGGCACCCCGCGGGTGGCCGGCAGCTCGCAGGCCAGGGCCTTGACCTGCGCCGTCTGCACCGCGGTGAACCGGCGCGGCCGGCCGGGCCGGTCAGCGTCGGACAGCCCCGCCATGCCCTGCTCGACGAACCGTCGCCGCCACTTGCGGGCGGTGTCGACGTGCACGCCGACGGCGGCGGCGATCGCCGGATTACTGGCGCCATCGGCGGCCGCCAGGACGATCCTGGCCCGCAGCACCAGCCGGTACGCGGCGGTCGGCCGGTGCGCCAGCGCCGTCAACGCCGCGTGGTCCTGATCAGTGAGCATGATCCGATACGGGCTGCACATCGACATCCGTCGGTTCTGCCAGGGACCGTGCGCCCAGGCTGTCAGCGACACACCGACATGCGGCAGCATGAACAGCCGTGGCCAAGCTCCCACCCGAGTCGACCAAGACCAACCTGCGCCAACGTCTGGCCCGCCATGCCCGCGAGCACTGGCCCACTCTGGCCGCGGTGAACGTGCGCTACCACGGCGCCTTCGCCTACCTCGACGGCGCCCTCGTCGACGGCCCCACCATCCCGCTATGCCGACTGCGCTACAACGGCTCCGCCCACATCTGGGGCTTCGCCATCTACCTGGCCAGCAGGGACGGTTACCAAGACTCGGTCCTGCCCAGCGGACGACCCGTCGGCACCGCCGAGGAAGCCCTCGACTGCGCCTGCGGCCTCTACCTCAACGACCCCACCGTCTGGATCCAACCCCCGACGAACTAACGACCAACACCACTAAGTCCGTCGACAAGTGCACATATTGCCGGCCCTTCGGAGCCAGTCCTTGCGTACGGATCGACTCCAGCGCCTTCGGAGACGTCCCGTGAAACAGGACCGCAGGTGGCATTGCCTCCACTTTCGCGATCCGACCAGGCAAGGAATGCCCATACAGAGCTCGGATCTGGCCATCCCGCACCTCATGACGCTGCTTCGCTGCGCCGGCGACCATCGCCTCTACAGCAGTCGTGGTCAGCGACCTCCAACTTGCCTCAAGACGCAGCGCCTCGACCAGGGCCTCCAACGAGGTCCACCCTTCGTCGTCCAACTCCAGCTCGTGGAGCCACGGCTCATGACGCAAGGCGTGCGATACCGCCCGGCTGAGGTCCGCGAGGTTCGACGCCGTAGACAGCTCATTCAAAGGCGATCAAGTCCTCGATCGCTTGCCGGAGCCAGCCGCTGAAATCCGCGAATCGTCCTCTACTTTCCCATCCAGGCGAAGCATAGTCATGTACTATCACGACCGCTCCTTCCCCGATCCCCAAATCCCAGCAGGCGACGTCGTCATTGTCCTGCCGACACGCAAAGGGCACGAGCGTCCGGGCCGGGTAGCGTTCTGCTAGACCCCGGAACCGTTCCCGTAGCTGGCCACCTTCCAACACGTGCCATGGTTCGAGGTCAATTAAGCCGAGTTCAACCACACGGATAAACTCCGGTGGGTATGCGAAGCCCTCCGGCAGGTCGCCGACACTAAGAAGATCTGCCACCTCAGTTTCCACTCCATCCGGTAAACGGCGATCCGTACGGATAGGTTTTGCGATACACGCTGTTCTGTCGACCGATTCGATTCAGGACAGCCTCGCCCCAGGTTTTCGGCACCTCACCCTTCCTCGACGGAAAGCGACCTGCGACGCCGTCCGGGATCGGATCATCAAACCCATAGGTATTCGCAAGAACGTTGATCCTTGCCCGCATGGCGGCAAGCAACCGCGTGTTGTCCACCGATGTGATGCCGCCGTCAGGCATCCTCACTACATCGATCGCATCACCTACCCAACCTTCTGCTCGCATGCTTGCCTCAATCGCAGCGGCATCGTTGACTGTACCCTGGCTGAACCGGATTCCACTGGGCGCAAGGCTTTCCGCGGCTTCCGCACCATCGACGGCACCGGTTCCGAGCGGCAAGTCACCGCGGCCATATTCGTAGAAGCCGCCGATCCCGCTGTTTACGCCGAAACCGCGCTGGGCGCAGACGAGATAGGCTTCGGCTTCCCAGGTGGTGCCCGCATCGCCGCCGCCCCTGGCGGGGCAACGCGCGCTTTCGAGGCGATCGTGGCTGTCCGACGTAGTGGAAGCGACACAGGGCAGTCACGATCGCCCAATTCGATCAATGCTTCCGGTTCGGGGTTAGGTTGGCGAGCCAAGACGGTATCTGGAACGGAAGTTCGGCGGTGTGGGCGCAGCTACGCTACGGCCCAAGGTGAGCAGTCAGGCGCCAGAAATCGTCACGACGACCTCACAGCAATGCACCTCCATTACGCCCCAGTCGCCTTCAAGGTAGTAGGAGCCAGGCTTCCACTCGAAAGAATCGATGTGACCATAGTCGATTTCTCCGCTCCGGTCGCGGGCAGGAGGTACGCATTGCCCAGACCACTGAAGGTACTCGACGTCTCGGAAGTGGACTTCCCCTCGCCTTACGCAATCATTCGTTCGAGCGGGAGGTTCTACATATAATTCGTGATCGGCGGCCAAGACGAAATCTACTTGGAAGATTGCGGAGCCAGGCGTGACCATAATATCCAAGACGTACGATTCCTCGAGGACGATATTCTCTAATCCTTTAATCTCGGTATATGGCTTCACGGAAGGTCCCAGACAATTGGCACGTGATTTGCACGATCGTTCCTACCTACGGGATTCCCGAACGGGTCGATTCGATTCCCGCTCGCATCGCGAACTTCAACATGGGGATAGTTGCTGCCGGGAGCACGAGGAGTTCCTCGCTTTATCGTCAGCCTCAGGATACCATTCTCATCATAGAACTTCCGCGGCCCATTCGGGCTCTTGACAAGCGTCCACCCCTGATCTTCTGCGAATCCGATAAGCGCAGACGCCTTCGTATCGCCATTCATAGTCAATTGACCCAAGGCGAAGTCGGCGTCGTACTTGCCAAGTGCCGTTCCCGCTCCTGCAACTCCGCCGGCTTCCACCATGGGACCGCCGCCACCGTATTCGAAAAAGCCACCAATTCCACCCACGATACCGAAAGCGCGCTCGGCGCAGATAAGATAGGCCTCAGCGCAAGCGGCGGAGCCTACGATGACGCCAGCAATTGCCAAGCTGCCGGCGAAGACCTCGAGAAGTTTGAGTGGTCCGTCGGTTCCCTGGGCTGTGTCGCCACAATATTCATTGGAACCGCCGAACACATGTTCGCAGACCCAGACGCTGGCCATTCGACCGGTACCTGCCCACTTGATCGCGTCCCCGACTGTAAAGGCGTTCGAACCGGTGTAGCCGTTGTCGTGGAGGAAGCGCAGGGGCGGGTCGTTGCCGGCAGCGTTCTGCTGAAGCAGGCAGTTGATACTGCACCGATTGCCGCCGCTGTGATGTGTGCACGTGTTGTCGCTGGAACAGTTGCTGGCGGGAGCGGAGTAACAGAAGGGTCCGCTGCAGCCGTTGGTAGGTGGGGTTTGAGTGGTGGCAGGATCGGTGCCCGGCAGACCAGCAGAAACCCACTCCGCCAAAGGGGTTGACCCGGCCCCGCCCCTTCAGGAATGACAGCAACCGTGACCGCAATGGCTACGCCTTCAGACACATCTCGGCGCACCATGTAGTCACTTACGCACCGTACGTAGGTTCATCGAAACCGAACGACGTCACGACTTTTCTTGGACAGAAACGAAAGTGGCGCGACTTCGGTCTTCACCTTCCTGCCACTCAAAGAACGCAACCATTCAGCCAGACTTTGCATAATTGGTTGCCGCCGGAACATCTCATGATTCTTTGTCGGGGTAGTGCTCGGGGAGACACTCGGATCGTTTCACCACCGTAAATTGCTTCACGATCAACACTCTCCCCTGTCTGGACTAGGTCCGATGGGCTGAGCATGAAGGTTCTGTCCCCGATCAGAACTGCGTACTGCCGCTCCTTCGCTTCACCGGATATACCTACGACAACTCCGCGAGCGTTGCTCACACCTAACGCCACGGCGTCTGCGCTGCTCAGGACATTAACAATCTCGTAGAAACCAATGTCACTCATCGGTGGGTAACCTCTCCGAACGGATCGACATTGACATGACGGCCATCTCGCGACAGCCAGCCAATCTGCTCCCGCCCTGTGCGCGACAACTGAACATCCCATTCGAAGGGATGACCTTCAGTCCGCGACGGACCAACAGTCCATTCATTACCGAATCGGTCAATGTAGCCATTGCCGGGACCGCGAGGGAGAGGACTCGCCGGGTTGTACCCCTCTGGAGGAACGTACCTAATGCGTCCCTGATTCGGCAGGCCGAACTCATCACCTGGCCCCGCCGCCTTCATTCGACCCTTGATGGTCCAGCCTTCGCCACAGTTATGTACGAGTACCGGCGTCGTGCCGGCCATCACATAGTACGTGTGAAGGTTGCCGACGGTGAGGTTGAGCATATGCTTCGCTCGGAAGAAGGCTGGACCGCGGCGACGCGGATCGGCGCGCGGCCTGGGTCGTACAGAAAGTCCCCGCTCTTGAGCTGGACGGCCTCGGTCCACCGGTTGGTGGTGACGTCCCAGAACCTGTGGTGCTGGGTTGTGTGAACGATGGATTGGTGACCATCGACACCAGTGACAACAAGATCGGCAAGGTCGAGGTCTACGTTGTCGTGTAGTTTTGTGACCCGTTCACTGGTAGTGGTCTTGGTATCCGGGTCAGTGGCTTCGACCTCGTCGCCGACCGCGACGTTCTTGATCGCTTTGGTTTTGCCGTCCGCCATCAAGACTGGTGTGTTCGGATCGAAGCTATTACACCGCCCAAACACGACGCCGTCTGCTTCCGCACCCTCAACGCCGCCGAATTCAAGCGAGGAACCACCGCCGCCGTACCCGAAGAAGCTCGCAGCTCCGTTAAGGACACCGAACCCTACGCGTGCACAGGCGAAGTATCCTTCAGCGCAAGCGGCGGAGCCTACGATGACGCCAGCAATTGCCAAGCTGCCGGCGAAGACCTCAAGAAGTTTGAGTGGTCCGTCAGTTCCCTGGGCTGTGTCGCCACAGTATTCATTGGAACCGCCGAACACATGTTCGCAGACCCAGACGCTGGCCATTCGACCGGTACCTGCCCACTTGATCGCGTCCCCGACTGTAAAGGCGTTCGAACCGGTGTAGCCGTTGTCGTGGAGGAAGTGCAGGGGCGGATCGTTGCCGGCGGCGTTCTGCTGGAGCAGGCAATTGATACTGCACCGATTGCCGCCGCTGTGATGTGTGCACGTGTTGTCGCTGGAGCAGCTACTCGCGGGAGCGGAGTAGCAGAAGGGTCCGCTGCAGCCGTTGGTGGGTGGGGTTTGGGTGGTGGCGGGGTCGGTGCCGTCGTTGGCGCAGCCGCCGCCGCCGTGCGGGCAGGGGTCGAGGCCGGCTGGGTCGGCGTTGTTGATGGGGTCGTCGGCGGAGTAGGTGTAGCCGCCGATCTGGTTGGTGTCAGTGGTTTGGAGGATGGGGTCGACGGAGAGGAACCGGCCGAGGGCGGGGTCATATTGCCTAGCGCCGAGCAGGCTCAGGCCAGTGGCGGTATCCGTAGGTTTACCGAGGTAGTCGTGGGTGTCCGGCCATGTGGTCGGTTGGGTGCCTCGGGGGGTGCCATACGGAGCGCGGTCGCGCCAGCTCGGGTATTGGGTGTTGTGGTCGAGGGTGAGGGTGGCCGTACCGTTGGGGTCAGGGACGAGATAGCTGTAGCTGGTGGCTTTGGTGCCGGTCCGGACGGCGGTGATGCCGGTAGGTCCGCTGTAGTAACGGCGTGCGGCGGTGATGTTGGTGGCGGTGTTGACAGTGAGTTCTTCGCCTGGGAGGTAGAGGGTGGTGGTGTTGGCGGCCGGGTTTCGTTGGATAAGGAGGTTGCCGTCAGGGTCGTAGGTGTAGGCAGCTTGGGTCGCGTCGGCGACTTTCGGGCCGACGATGCCGGTCTTCGGCTTCGCAATGCTTGCGGCCGCACCGGGGGTGACGGCCGCGAGTCGGCCTTGGCTGTTCCAGGTGAATGACTGGGTGCCGTGGTCAGGGGTACTGCGGGTGGTGGTGTTGCCGGTGGGGTCGTAACCGTAGCTGGTGCTGCTGACGCCGACCGGTCCGCTGGTGGCGGTGGCGGCGAGGGTGTGCGGTTGGGCGTTGTTGTACGTGTAGTCGGTGACGGTGTCGCCGCCGCTACCGGGGAGGGCGTGTTGGGTCTGCCGAGTGCGGTCGCCGACGGCGTTGTAGGTCCAGCTGGTCCAGTACGGGCTGATCCCACTGACCGTGGCGTTTCCGCTGGCGGCCACATCGGTAGCGCATATTATCGCTCGAGGTCCAGGCCTCGGTGAGCCGACCGAGTAGGTCGTAGTGGTAACACTGGGTTTCGCTGGTGGTGTTGTTGCGTAGATCAGTGGTCGAGGTGAGTTGCCCGGCTGGATCGTAGAAGTAGGTGATCTTGTCGACGTCAGGTGCATCTTGGATGCGGTGGTAAAGGGTAGCGGTGGTGAGACGGCTGGTGTGTTCGTCGTAGGTGTAGTCGGCTTTGAGGGTTACGGTCGGGTCGGTGCCGAGGCCGAGTTTGGTGGTGTAGACCCGGCCGAACTGGTCGTAGGAGGAGAGTCGGTGTAGTCACCGAGTCCACCGACGGCAGTGAAGTCGCCGTACGCATCGTGGCCATAGCTGACGGTTTCGCAGGTAGGCCGCCAGCGGCGGTGTATCTGGTCTGGATTGGTACCCCGGTTCGGGCGTCGTAGACGTGGGTGAAGGTGTAGTCGCGGGAGAGGACGCCATTGGTCGGGTCGGCGGGAATGCTGACGGTGGTGGCGAGGGGGTTGCCGAAGGTGTCGTAGCCACCGCTGGCGCTCGTGGTGTAGGCGTAGCCGTTGTCGTAACTGGTGGCCGAGGCGGGTTTGCCGATGCCGTTGGGGGTTGCGGTGTCGTAGCTCCACGCGGCGAGCATCGGTGATGTGCTGAGGGGACCGTGATAAATGCCGGTTTTGCGGCCCAGTGGATCGTAGCTATAGGAGAGTGTGGCGCGCGCATCGGTCGTGGTGGCGACGTTGCCGACGTTGTCGTAGGTCAGTTGGCTGGTGCCGGCGTCTGGGTCGGTCTTGGTGACGACCTGACCGAGCAGGTTGAAGACAGATGTCCAGATAGCGCCGCGATCGTCGGTGATGGTCGCAGGGTTGCCGCGGTGGTCGTAGCCATAGCGGATGGTGGTGTGAGAGCCGGTGACCTGCCCTCCGGCGATCGTGGGTGGTGTGGTGTAGGAGTCGAGTTCGGTTTTGCGACCGAGGGCGTCGACGACTGCGGTCGTGGGGGTGGCACCTCGTGGCGGGATGACGGTCGTGCGGTCCCCGCCGTAGACCATGGCGGTCTGCCACTGGTTGACGCCTTTGGCATTCGACACGACGACGGTTTTCCGGCCGAGCCCGTCGTAGCTGATGAGGTCCTGGTTGGGGATGCGTTGGTCGTAACCGACCATGTCTACGAGGGTCGTGGTGGGAGGATTGCTGTCGTCGGAGTATGCGTTGTTGACCTTAACCGCCCAGCCGTGGCTGTCATAAAAGGTATCGGTGACCAGCCGACCGATAGACGTGTTCGGTACCGAGGTTTGGGTTTGCCGGGGCCGGGTCATCGCGTCGTAGAAGGCGACCGAGGTGTTGTAGCTGCCCCCGAAGTTGAGGGTCTTTGTGGTGATCGTCGACGGTGTGCTTTGGGAGACCTGGTAGCTGAAGACGAGGTTCGCGCCGTCGCTGCGGTTGCGCCCGGGCCGCCGCACCCCCGTCAACCGGCCCAGCGCGTCGTAGCGCAGATCAGTCTGGAGGTTGTTCGGGTCAAGCGTGGTGAGGGTCAGGCCTCGGGTGGGGTCGAGCGTGATGGTGGTGGTCTGCTTGAGCGGGTTGCTGGTGGCGACCTGTGTGGTCAGCCCGGCGGTGTCGGTGTAGCCGGTGGTGGTGTTGTTGTTGTTCGCATCGGTGACCTGGGTGGCCGGCCCTTTCGTCGTAGAGGCTCTTGGTCTTGGTCAGATAGGTGAACGCGCCGCTGGTGTAGTCGGTGGCCTGTTGGCTGAGCTTCACATCACGACCATTGAAGCCGCTTGTCGCCCGTAGTGGCGACCTCGGGGTTGTCGTAGTACGTGCGCACGTCGGAGATGACGTCGGCCGGCCGGCTCGCCCGGCGGGTGGAGTAAGTCCGTTGACTCCAGACGCGCCGCACGGCCTGGCGTCGGTCTCGACCTCGGCGGGCAGGCCGACGAGGTTGCCAACGTTGGCGGGCGCGTAGGTCGTGGTGGTGCAGCGCGCCTGGTCCGCTTTGGTGATGTCACCGTGGTCGTAGACCACGACTGGTAGGCCGGTGGTGGTGTCGTAGCTGGTGTCGGTCTGTGTGGTGCGCCACGAGACTGCGTTGCTGGAGGTAATCGCGGTGGTGGTGCGGGTGGACGCGGTCCGGGTGATAGCTGGCGGTCAGGTCCGGCAGCCCGGCCCGGGCGCGGCGGGCGGTCGGCGGACTAACCCAGTAGTCGGTAACGGTGGCGTGGTCGGCTGGCCCGCCATCACCGTTGAAGCTGACCGTTTCCCGGACCGAGCCGGCGAGTTCGTTGGTGTCCGGTACGGCACCGGCCGCGCCCGGTACCGGGACGGCGGTAAAGGCCGACCGTGGCAGTCCGATGCCCGCCGCCGGGTTGGGTGTCGCCGTCCAGACCCCGGTAGAAGATGGTCTCCGACAGGGTCCGTGGGTCGGGGTCGCCGTTGCCGGTACGGGTCTGCACCCGACCGAAGCCGCGCCACTGCCCGTAGGTACGGTGCTGGGGCTTGACGATCTCGTTGTCGTCGAAATGCCAACCGCCACCGCCGAGGTAGGTGTAGGTAGTAACCACCGGCGGGGGTTGCGGGTCGACCGTCGGGGCCGATCGTGCCCGTTGGGTCCTGATCGTCGATCTCGGTTACCACGTACTTGTGGAACCAGTCCAGGGTCGGACTGCTGTGGCCTTCCATCGTCCAGTACACCGGATAGCACAGGCTGGTATTGACAACCGGGTCGAGGCGGACCGGGGCGGCGCATTCGGTCTTGTACTGCACGCCGATGATCTCCCCGGTCTCCGTCGTGACGGCGGAGATGCGGTTGGCACCATCGCCGGTGCCCCGTCGATGCCGTCCGCCCGGTTGGCCAACTTCGTGGCGGCGAAGGTCGCCGCCGGAAGGGTGACTGCGCTAACGCCGGTGCCGCCAGTGTGCTGGATGGAATCCAGCCACATCGCTGGGGTGGTGCCGTCACCTGGGTCAGGGAATGACTGCTTGAGCTTGTACGAGTCGACGGTGGTCCACCCGCCGGTGCCGTCGCGGATCTCGGTGGTGATCCCGGTCCGGCGTTTACGTGACCAGAAGGTCGGCGAATGATTGCTGCATGCTGCTCCGGAGTTGCAGCTTTGATCTCCAGGCACATCTGGCCACTTGCTCTTGGCTGCGTCGAAGCTGCCTGGCGCGCACACCGTGGGTGATTCGACGCAACGCTCATCGACGGTGAACGGGTACCCGTGCCGGTGCCTGTCCGCTGTAGGGGGTGGGATCGGTCAGACCGTAGTTGACATGGTCGAGCGAACCGCCCCGCACATACGACACCCCAGTGGTCGCGGCGTTGGCGCCGTAGAAGCCCTCTCCGGAGTGTAGAAGTAGGCCGCCGCCCGGTGATGGGTGTCCACGACGTAGTCGAGGTTCCACCGCCACGCCATGGTGCATGACGCCGCACCGCAGCCGGGTGGGTTGTTGTAGACCGGCTCGGTCCACGCCGAGTTCGTCGCCGGTGTGTTGGCGCCGTAGCCCGATAGCTGGTTGCGCCCGAAGAAGTACTGGGTGCCGTTACGGCCGGTCAACCGCCAGTAGCCGCCATCGAAGGTGCCGTTGACGCCACCGGTTACATAGTCGACCCGGGTGCCGTCATCGTTCGACACACGCCATCCGGTCAGCGTCGCCGGATCGTTGACCAGATCCCCCGAGATCGACCCGAACGACACATGCAGGGACGGCCCGGCCCAGCACGCATCCCCGGTCTTCGGCGCGTTGCCCGAACCGGACCCGCCTGCCGGCGCCGACGTCGCCGCGAGCACCATCGTCGACGTGCTGCGCGCGTCGGCCAGGTTCACTCGGGCGGTCACCGTCTTCGCCGCCCGGTTGTTGACCGTCTCCAACGGACTCTGCACCTGACAGGACGCCACCCACGGGGTCGTCATCGCGCAACTCGGCAGGGTGACCAGCCGCAGCCAGTCACGAAGTTGCCCGTACGCGCGCCGGAACATGCCGTGGTGCCCGCCGACACGACAGTTGACCCGCTCCGGTGTTGACGTCGATACCCGCGTCAGGACCGGTTGGGGTGACGGTCAATAGCAGGCCATCCACCGCGACGCGCTGCGCCGCCGCCCGGTCCAAAAGCGATACCGACACCTGCGACGGTCCCGCGGCGGAGACACGGCCAATGCGGACGGGGAGCGGCCCGGCGGTGACACTCGCCGCCGCCGCGCCCTGGGTGACCACCTGACCCGGCCGGGTCTCCGCATCCGCTGCTGGCCGCACCCGGGTCAGATCGACCGTCGCCGAGCCCGCTGCCGGCCAGGACACCTTCGGCGCATGCCACGCAACGGCCGCGTCGTTATGCGGATGGGCCGGCCGGGCCGGCTTTGGGGTCACTCCGTGCACGCTCGGAACGTGCGGAGGTCTCGGTGTGGCCGGGGCTGCGGCGACCGGCCACGGCACCGCGGTAAGCAGACCAGCGGTCAGCGTCACCACCAATACACCGACGCCCGAGCCGCGCAAACGCGCCGGCAGCCGTGCTTGTCGCACAGAGATGATAGGTGTCTCGCCGTACAAGACAGACTTGTTCAGCTTGGATCCGGCCGTGACGGTGTCCACGTTTCGCTCCCAGAATCACACCGAATGGTGGAGCGCACCGTATCGTATCCACACCCGCTTTAATAGACCTTTACCACTGTCAGTGACTTGACGACGAAACCCTCGACTTCGTGGCCGTCGCACCGGTAGCCTGCCGCACATACGTCCACAAGCCCGCCACCCGTTCGCGGAGGCCCGGTGGCTTGTGACGCGCACGGACCTGGGGAGATCACATGGCCATCACGGCTGCCCGCACTCCGCTTCGGCTCACAACGGCGCTCGCCGCCACGACCGTCTTTGCCGCTGTCCTTACCGGACCCGCGGCTGCCGCACAGGCAAGACCGACCAGACCAGCCGTAACCGCCGCACCGGCGCCCGCCGGGCCGAAGCCGGGCAGTGTGGCAGCAAGTACCACGCAGGCGAAAGCGAGCGGCCGCCCCGCCGAGGTCACCTCCGCAGCCACGGCTACCCACGGATCCTTGCCAACCCGGACGGCAGCACAACCCTCCAGCTAAATCCATTGCCGGTACGCACGAAACGTGGCGGTTCCTGGACTGGCCTCGACGCCACGCTGCGACGCAACCCGGATCGCAGCTTAGAGCCGGCCGTGTCGGCGTCCGGCTTGGTGTTGTCCGGCGGGGGTAATGGTCCCCTTGCCACCATGACCAACGCCGGCACCCGGCTGGCGATCTCCTGGACCGCTCCGCTACCGACCCCGACCGTGTCCGACGCGACAGCCACCTACAATAACGTCCTACCCGGTGTCGACCTCGTCGTCACCGCCACCGAACAGGGCGGGTTCTCCCACATCCTGATCGTGCACGACGCTGCCGCGGCGGCCAATCCAGCGCTTGCCACTCTGCGGCTGGCCACCGCCGTCACCGGCGTCACCCTCGCTGCCGACCAAGCCGGGAACATCACCGCCACCGATGACGTCAACCGGGTACGTTTCGCCGCCCCAGTGCACTCATGTGGGACACGCCGACCAGCGGGGCCGCACCGAAAGCCCGCCGGAACAGCAGCCGACTCGGCGGACATCTCGCTGGCCGAACCGGCGGACGGCGCCAGCATCGCCCCTGTCGCTGTCGCGGTCGCCGGCAACACGGTCACCCTCACCCCAGACCACAACATGCTCACCGCCGCAGGCACCCGCTGGCCCGTGATCATCGACCCTTCATGGAGCCCCAGCTGGACCTGGAGCGGCCCGTCTGCATGGACCTACGTCGACAGCCATCGCCACGACGTGAAGTACTACAACGTCAACGACTACGCCCGCGCGGGATACCAGGGGCACGAAACCCCATACTTCACCGCACGATCGTTCTTCCAGTTCCCGGTCCCCAGCTTCCTGTGGGGCACTGACATCGTCAACGCCACTCTGCAGGCCAAGGAAGTATGGTCCGCCAGCAAGGACGCCTTCTACGTCGATGTCAACCTGGTCTGCCCTATCGGCGCAGGCACTGATTGGGACCACCAACCGTGCAAAGGCCGGTTGATCGACCGCCAGTCCACACCTGGAAACTGGCGCGCCGACCACAGTGACAACCCCATGCAGGTCAGTGGAACGTCACCGGCGCCCTCATAGAAGCCGCTGCTGCCCACTGGTCCACTGACACTCTGGGTCTCTACAACGAAGATGAGACAAACAGTGGAGTTGGCGACGCTTCTACAACAACCCGACCCTCGTCATCCAGTTCGACACTCCGCCCAACATCCCCGCCAAACCGGTTACCAGCCCCGCCGTGTCCTGTACCGGCGGGCTCATCGGCAACACCGCGGTCGCACTACAAGAACAGATGTCCGACCCGGACGGCTCCCAGGGCCAGGTCGAAGCCGACTTCACCGTCACCGACGCGACCACGAATACCACCCTGTCCACTCCGGCCCTGACAGTCAGCAACCAGCAAACCGCCTCGGTCACCCTGCCCGCCAGCCGGTTCACCAACAGCCATACCTACACCTGGCGGTACGCGCCAACGACGGTCGCACCGTCAGCCCAGCCACCGGCACCTGCCGATTCACCATCGACCAAACCCAGCCCGACCCGCCGACGGTGTCATCGACGACATATCCGCCAGGCCAGACAGGGCCACCGGCCCGCACTCCCGCCACCTTCGCGTTCACCCCGCCCACCGATCGCACCGAGGATCCCGCCAGCTACGTCTACAGCCTCAACACCCCACCGCCAGCCACCCTCCCTCACGGCCCCACCCTGTTCCCAACCGCCGTTGTCGTGCCCGCCCAACCCAACGGCGCGGCCACGACCGTCACCATCACCCCCCGCCGCGCCGATACCAACACCCTCTACGTCTACGCCGTCGACACCGCCGGAAACCCCAGCGCCACTACCACCTATCCCTTCCACACCGCCGGCATTACCACCCCGGACCCCGCGGGCGACCTAACTGGCGATGGCGTCCCTGATGCTCTCGCCGTCGGAACTGTCTCCCTGCCCGGCCTATGGCTGTTCGCCGGCACCGACAAAGCCGGTCACGTCAACTCCGCCACGCAGGTTGGCGCCACGGCACCGGTCGACCAGGCGCCACTAACACCGCCAGCGACTGGACCGGCGCCACCGTCACTGCCGCCGACTTCACCGCGACGGCATCCAAGACCTACTCGTCAAGCTCCCCCGCGGCGACAGCACCGGCAACGTCGAGGCCCTCCCGGCCTCGGCGACGGCACCACCGCCACCCCCGACCCCGCCACCATCAAGGCTCTTTACCTACCCAAAGTCGACAACACCCCTGGCAGTCAAAGCGTCGACCAAATCGTCGCCGCGCCGGGTCCGTCGGTCACCGGCCTGGCGCTGCCCGACCTGTACGCGATCATCGGCGACACCCTCTACCTCTATACCCCCCTCCTCCCCCCGGCCACTGCCTACGACAACCCCCAACCGTTGTCCACAGGCTGGAGCAACCGCACCATCACCGCCACCGCTGTTGGCGATACGCCCGCCCTGTTCGCCCGCGACAACACCACCGGGGAACTCGATCTCTACACCGCGGACCTCACCAACCCGGATGCCCCCGTCCCACCCGGTGGCCCCGCGAGCACCAAAACCGTCTACGCCACGAGCGGATTCAAAGCCACCACCGTTCCCACAATCACCGGCGCCGACCTCGATGTGGACGGAAGGCCCGACCTGTGGACTATCACGAGCGATGGCAAGCTCAACGCCTACCGCAACAACGGCGCTAACCATCTCGCCGCCCCAGTCACCAGTCCGCTCGCGCCGACCGGACCGTTCCACTCCGGCATCTTCAACAAATGTCTTGACGCCACCGACACACTTGCGAATGCTGGCCATCCCGTTCAGATCAGAGACTGTGCCAACAGCAGCGCACAGACCTGGACCACGCCCGGCGATGGTACAGTTCGGGTCAACAACCAGTGTCTCGACATCTCCTACGAACGTACCGACAACGGCAGTCAGGTCAGCCTCTACAACTGCATACCTGGCGCCCGGGCACAGCAATGGACCCGGACCACCCTCGGCGCTCTACGCAACCCGTACTCTGGGCGCTGCCTCGATGTCGACGGCGCTGGCAATTCGGGCGTCAACGGGACTGGTGTACAGATCTGGGACTGCAATGGTTCCCCACAGCAGGCGTTCACACTCAACCAAGCCGTCGGTATGTTCCGATCTGGCGTCAATGGCAAATGCCTCGACAACCTTCACGGTCTATCGACGAATAGCAACCCGATCGTCATCTACGGGTGCAACGGAGGCGTCGCCCAACTGTGGTCGACGCCGGGCGACGGGACGGTGCGCATCAGCGGCAAGTGCCTGGACGTAGCCGGTGGAGCTACCACGAGCGGAGCGAAAATACAGCTCTTCGACTGCACCGGTGCGGCGTCTCAGCAGTGGCAAGCCGGTCCAAGCTACTCGCTGGTGAACGTCAATTCGGGCCTCTGCGTCGACGACCCGAACGGCACGTCGACGGACCTGACACAGGTCTCTCTCTACTTCTGTGTCAATACCAGCGCCCAGGTGTGGGGCCTCCACCTCAGCATCAGCGGGCCGATACGATCAATACTGCCCGTAAAGTGTGTGGACGATAGGGGCAACGGGGCTGGCCTGGGGAATCCGGTTCAACTCCGGGACTGTAACGGCAGCCTCGCCCAGCAGTGGACCGCGGTCGGAGACGGCACCGTTCGCATCAACGGCATGTGCCTAGACATCACCAACGCCGCCACTGACAACTTCGCCAGAGTCCAGCTCTACACCTGCGTCGGCAATGGCGCACAGCAGTGGATAAGCGGGCCTAACAACTCGATCGTCAACCCGGTGTCCGGCCGCTGCCTCGATGACCCATACGGTGCACCTACCAATGGCAACCAGCTCTGGATCTATGACTGCAACGGCGGCGACGCCCAAAACTGGACCCTTCCGTACTGAGGTCACCGGCGGGAGTGTCGGCCATCGGCACTCCCGGCCCGACCTGTTGTCGTACCCTCTGGGGATGTCCGAGACCCCGAGCAACCCGGGCGCGTCTGATCCGACCCAGCGCTTCGACGCCACCGCGCCCACACCTGCCGCGTCCGATCCGACGGCTCCCCACTCGGATGCCGATCTCACGCAGAAGATGAACCCACCGGCGTACCCCGGTCTGCCAGCCGGCTACGCCGCCCCGGATCCACAGCCGCCCGCCTACGGCCAGCAGCCGCAGTACGGCCAGCAGGCCCAGTACGGGCAACAGCCGCAGTACGGGCAGCAGCCGACATCGGGCCCGCCCGGTTACGCCCAGCCGACCTCCGGCCAGCCCGGGTACCCGGTGCCCGCCTATGCCGGCGGGTACCAGCAGGCGCCTCCGGGGTACCAGCAGCAGTACGACCCCTACGGCCGCCCGATGTCCGACAAGAGCAAGGTCGTCGCCGGCGTGCTCGGCATCGCGCTCGGCGGCTTCGGCGCCGGGCGGTTCTACACCGGCCACACCTCGATCGCGGTCGGCCAGCTCGTCGTGACGCTGTTGACGTGCGGGCTCGGGCACTTCTGGGGCCTGATCGACGGGATCATGATCCTGGTCAACGGCGGCACCGACGCCGAGGGCCGCGTCCTCCGCGACTAGGACGCGACTAGGACGCGACCAGGACGCGACCAGGACGCGACCAGGACGCGACCAGGACGCGACCAGGACGCGACCAAGGCTACGAAGATCGGCACAACTTCCCGGAACTTGTGGTCAAAACCGACCCCGGATACCACAAGTTCCGGGAAGTTGTGCCGATCAAGGCGACACGAATACCGACCAGGCGCATGGCAGCGGACTCCCCACCGCACCGGGTTGACTCTTCAATTGCAACCGAAGAGCACCCGAGGAGTACCCATGAACTACACCGCTGCCCGGCTGGTCGCCAAAATCCAGGCGCTGTGGGCGACCCGAGGCCGAGGGGCGGCGACTGTCGAGTACGCGTTGATGGTCGCCCTGATCGCGATCGCCGCGGTCGCGGCAGTGACCTTCCTCGGCAACAAGATCAGCGGCTCCTTCGACAACACCGCCAACGCCCTGGGCGAGTAGCGGCGAGTAGCGGCGAGTAGAGCCGCCCAGCCCCTTGCGCCCCGCTGCCCCACGTGCAACAAAGCAGTAACGAGCAGCGACGCCAGGGAGGTCCCTCATGCCCACGGTCGAAACGGTGAAGGGACCTGTCGAGGTCGCCGCGCTCGGCCCCACCCTGATGCACGAGCATGTCTTCGTCCTGTCGACCGAGCACGTACAAAATTACGGGGACTGGTGGGACGAGGAGACCCGGGTCGCCGACGCGGTCGCGAAGCTCAACGCGGCGCGGGCGAAGGGGATCACCACGATCGTCGACCCGACGGTGTGGGGGCTCGGCCGCTACATTCCGCGGATCCAGCGCATCGCGGCCCAGGTCGACGTCAACATCATCGTGGCGACCGGCCTGTACGCGTACGAGGAACTGCCGCACCAGTACGCATACCGCGGCCCCGGGCTGCTACTCGACCAGCCCGAGCCGATGGTCACCGACTTCACCCGCGACATCGTGGACGGGATCGGCTCGACCGGCGTGAAGGCCGCGTTCCTCAAGTGCTGTGTCGAGGCGGCCGGGTTGACCCCGGGCGTGGAGCGGATCGCGCGGGCGGTCGCGCGTACCAGCGTGGAGACCGGCACACCGATCACCGTGCACACGTCGGGGCCGGCGCAGAGCGGGCGGCTGGCGGTCGACCTGTTCGGCAAGGAGGGCGTCGACCTGACCAAGGTGGTGATCGGGCACGCCGGGGACAGCAACGACCTCGACTACCTGATGGAGTTGGCGGACACCGGCGCGACGCTCGGCATGGACCGGTTCGGGCTGGACCTGTTCAACCCGACGCCCGACCGGATCGACACGATCGTGGCGCTCGCCGGGCGCGGGTACACCGACCGGATGGTGCTCTCCCACGACGCGTCGTGCTTCATTGACTACTTCGGCGCGGCGCACGACGCGGTACACGCGGCCGTGTCGCCGAACTGGCACTACGAGTACATCAGCGACGACATCGTCCCCGCCCTGCGCGCGGCCGGCGTGACCGAGGCGCAGGTGGAGCAGATGCTCGTCGACAATCCCCGGCGGTACTTCGGTGGGGGGCAGTCATGACTTACCCGTTCGACATGACCGGTGTGGTCCGCGGACCGGACGGCATCAAGCGGTACGAGAATCTTCCGCTCAACCTGGTGGACATGCTGCGTGGCACGGTCGACCGCGATCCGACGGCGGACGCGCTGGTCGAGGTCGGCGGCGGCCCGCGGCTAACGTACGGCGAGCTGTGGAACAGCGCGGCCCGGGTCGCCGGTGGCCTGCGCGCGGCCGGCGTCGAGCGCGGCGACCGGGTCGCGATCCGGCTCGGCAACGGCGTCGACTGGGTGCTCGCCTTCTTCGGTACCGTCCTGGCCGGCGCCATCGTCGTCCCGGTCAACACCCGGTTCACCGAGGACGAGGCGGGTTACGTGGTGACCGACAGCGGCGCGAAGTACGTCTTCCGGCCCGGTGAGCCGCTGCCCGACGGCCCGCCAAGCGTTACCGGCGACCAGAAACCCAGCGACCCGGCGGCGATCTTCTACACCAGCGGCACGACCGGTTTCCCCAAGGGCGCGGTCACCACGCACGAGAACTTCCTGTCCAACTGCGAAACGTGCCGGCGGATCCTGCACCTGGGCAACCACGACGAGGAGCGGATGCGCACCCTGGTGTCGGTGCCGCTGTTCCACGTCACCGGCTGCAACTCCCAGCTCCTTGTGTCGATCTACCTCGGCGGCGCCACCGTGATCATGCCGCAGTTCGAGGTCGGCGCGTTCCTGCGCGCGATCGAGGAGGAGCACATCGACGTGCTCACCACGGTTCCCGCGATCTACTGGCTGGCCATCAACCAGCCGAAGTTCGTCGAGACCGACGTGTCGCCGGTGCGCGCCCTCTCGTACGGTGGCGCGCCGATCGCGCCCGACCTGGTCGCCCACATCATGAAGGCGTTTCCGCAGGCCCGGGTCGGCAACGGGTTCGGCCTGACCGAGACGTCGAGCGTCAGCACGTACCTGCCGCACGAGCATGTCGAGCACGCCGACTCGGTCGGCTTTCCCGCACCGGTCTGCGACCTGCGCATCGAGGACGCCGGCCCGGACGGCGTCGGTGAGCTGCTGATCCGGGGCCAGAACGTGGTCGCCGGCTACTGGAACAAGCCGGCGGCCACCGCCGACGCGTTCGTCGACGGCTGGCTGCACAGCGGCGACCTGGCCCGCATCGACGACGAGGGTCTCGTGTACATCGTCGACCGGGCCAAGGACATGATCAACCGGGGCGGCGAGAACGTCTACTGCGTCGAGGTGGAGAACGCGCTCGCCGGCGCGCCCGGCGTGTTCGACGCGGCCGTGGTCGGCGTGCCCGACGAGGTGATGGGCGAGAAGGTCGGGGCGGTGCTGGTGCCGGTTCCCGGCACCAGCATCGACATCGCCGCCGTGCGCAGCTATCTGGCCGAGCGGATCGCCGATTTCAAAATCCCCGAGTACATGGTCGTCCGCGCCGATCCGTTGCCGCGCAATCCGGGTGGCAAGCTACTCAAGCGCCGGGTACGCGACGAGACCACCTGGGTGCCCTGACTGGCACAACTTCCCGGAAGTCGTGGCCTCAGACACCGGTCGAGGCAACGATTTCCGGGAAGTTGTGACGATCTTGGGGCGAGCTGGTGGCGATCAAGCAGGGCGCTGCATGCCATGCAGGCGGAGCAGGTTCTCGCCGAGGATCTTCCGCTTCGCCTGGTCGGTGAGCTGCGGGTACCCGTAGCCGGCACACAGGTCCTCGGGGATCTGGAAGTCCATGAACGCCCGCAGTGCCCACTGTGGATGGAAGATGGGCGCCTCCGACCCGTACACGATCTTGTCCTCACCGCACCAGAACAGCAGCTTGCCCAGGATCTCGGCGAACATCCGCGGCGCCCGGACCAGGAAGTTGATCGTTGCGGCCAGCGACGCGTACAGGTTCGGGTACCGGATGAGCTGCCAGCACGTCTCGTCCAGGAACGGCAGGCCGACGTGGAAGATGACGAAGTTGAGGTCGGGGAAGTTGGCCGCCGCCCCGTCCATGTCCCACGTCTGGGTGTGCTCGATCGGTTGCGGGCCAAGGGGAACACCCTTGTGTACCCCGATCAGGTTGACGCCGAGTTCGCGCGCCTTCTCGAAGACCGGGAACGCGATCTTCGGGTCGTCCATCCGCCACGGGTACGGCGAGCCGTAGTCGTACCGGACGTTGTAGAACTTTGAACGCCTTGGCGCCGAACTCGCCGACCTGGCGCTCCATCAGGTCGAGCGCCCGGCGCCCTTCGAGCGGGTTGACCGAGCCCCAGAACACCGTCCGGTCCGGGTCCCGGCTGGCCATCTCGGCGCAGGTCTCCCACGGCGACAGGCCGTCGTGGTACAGGTCGGTCAGCGGCAACGGCATCGCGACCAGCATGTCGGTGTCCGATTCCTCGTACACCATCCGCCGGATGTCGGAGATGGTCCACTGCCGCAGGAACTCCTCCGGCGGCAGCTTCGGCTGGTCGTCCGGCGTGAGCGTGTTGTGGAACGCGTACAGGTGGTTGGAGAACATCTGGCCGGGCGTACCGAAGGCGTTCTTCTCCTCGAAGTTGAACACGTGCGCTACGCCGTCGAAGACGAAGACATCATCGATCATCGCGGGGGCTCCAATGCGCTGAGATGTACCCGTCCCGGTCCGGCACCTCGGCGGGTGGTGGCAGGAAACGCAGGATCTTTCGCGCCCGCGACGACAGGCGGTCGGTGGTCCACGCCTCGTCCCAGACGATCTCCACGTCGGCGTCGGTGACGCCCGGTACCGCCCGGATCCGCTGCTCGACCTCGGTCAGCACGGTGACGGCGAACGGGCACCAGCCGGAGGTGAGCAGCAGCTCGACCCGGGCCCGGCCGCTGTCGACGTGTACCGAGCGGATGAGGCCCATGTCCACGACCGAGATGCCCTTCTCCCGGCAGCACGGGTCGTACACGTCGGCCAGCGCGTCCTGTACCCAGGTGGGTATGTCGGCCATACGGCGATCCTCGGCCGGCCGGCAACAGGCCCGAAAGCCCGTACTTTTCAAATGCTGACCAGCGGGTCGATCCTGTCTGCATGGCGTCGGAGCCCACCGACCTGATCCAGAGCGTGTCCCGGGCGCTGCGGGTGCTCGAGCAGGTGGCGCAGGCCGAGCGCCCGCTGCCGGTCAAGGTCATCGCGCGGCGTTGCGGGCTCAACCTGTCGACGGCGTACCACCTGATCCGCACCCTGTGCTACGAGGGTTACCTGATCCGGCAGGCCGACGGCACATACGCGCTCGGCTCACAGCTCGCCGAGCGCTTCCACGAGCTGGTCGGCTCGTTCCAGCGGCCGCCGTCGGCGTCGGCGGTACTGCGGCACCTCGCCGCGACCGGTGGGCACACCGTGTACCTGGCCCGTATCGCAGCCGACCGGATGGTGATCGTCGAGGTGGTCGAGGGGCCGCGGTCGCCGTGGCTGGAGGATCTGCAGGTCGGCCTGGAGACGGCCGCACACGCCACGGCGCTCGGCAAGTCGCTGCTGACCACGCTGCCCCGGCGTACGCTGCGGCGGATCCTGTCGGCCCAGGGGATGCGCCGGTTCACCCGCGCGACCCCGACCGACGTCGCGGCCGTCGAACGCGAGGCCGTGGAAACGTTGCGGGTCCTCGCGATGGATCGGCACGGCAATCCCGCGCCGATGGCCTCGGCGACGGCGTACGAGCTGCGGTCGGTAGCGGTGCCGTGGGGCAACTGCGTCGAGCCGTCCAACGTCAAGGCCGGGGGTAAAGCCTGCCCGATCCGTTTCCAGTGCCCCGGCTGCGCCTCCTACCGCCCCGATCCATCGCACCTGCCCTCGATCGAAGACCAGGTCCGGAGCCTGAAGGCGAACCTGGAGGTGGCCCGTGCGATGGGCGCGGCCGACTACACGATCAAAGGCATAGAAGGCGAGATCGCCGACTACCTGAACGTCATCAAGAAGATGAAGGCGAAGCTGGAGTCCATGCCTGACGGGGAACGCCACGAGGTCGAGGACGCCAGCAAGGTCCTGCGCCGCCTGCGCGCTGGCTCCGGGTCCGCCGGACCGGTCGCCTTGCCCATGCCCATTGTCCGCCCTGCCGGTGAGGCCGGGCCATGACCGCCAAACGCGCTCCCGCCGACGTACTCCGCGAAGCCAGGAAACAGGACAGCCTGGCCAAGCGCATGCGGGTGCTCGCGGTGGTGGACGACATGAAGGCCAACGGCGATCCGATGACCTTCCTCGCGGTTGCGAGGAAGGCCGGGGTGTCGAATTGGCTCGTCTATGCCGAGGGCGTACGCGAGCACATCGAAGCGCCCGAAGGACCCAGGATGGCACGGCAGCACGGGACAGCAAGGCGGGCAGCAGGGTCAGCGACGCGAGCCTGGCTGTAGATCTGGAGTTGACCCGCGCCGAGCTGAGACGGGTGCGGGAGGAGCGGGACCGGCTCAAGGTGAAGGTTCAGCGCGGGCTTGGGCAGCAGATCGACCCGGCAGGGAATGCGGATCTCGAGCGACGCATCCGGGAACTCGGCGACACCCTCCAGCAGCGCGACGCCGCACTCGCGCAGGTGCGGGCGGAGCGGGAAGAGTTGCGGAGGACGCTGAGCGAAGCGGAAGACGCGGTGGGTGCGCTCAGGCTGTCCTTGAAGCAGATGATGCGGGAGCAGAGTACGTGACCGGCCGGCGGCATCGACGTCCAGCACAGCCAGCGCCGTGACCGCCTCCACAGCGCGCCGTCGGCCCCAACCCCGACGGCGACCGGTCAACGACGGTCGTCGGTGCCGCTGCCGGCGTCGCCCGCGCTGGGATCGCCCGGCCTGGGCGTGATGGTTCGTAGGTCCTCGAGGGTGACGGCCGGACCGCCCAGATCGGTGTCGTCCGGGCGGGCACGCAGGCCGTCGATGAGAACGGCGAGGTGCCGGTGGCCGAGGCGGTCGTTGAGGTCGCGGGGGAAGGGGCCGGGTAGCGGCCTGGACATGCGCACGGCGAGCATGCCGATGTCGCCGGCGGTGATGTCGGGTCGCAGGCTGCCTTCGCGGTGCGCTGCATCGACGATGCTCTGCAACCGTCGGGTGCCGCGCTCGCGCGCGTGGAGCGTCTCGGCGTCGTCGAGGGGCAGGACGTCGAGCAGCTGCGGGATGACCGCGGCGGCGCGGATGTCCATGCTGCGGTGCAGGTAGCGCGTGAGGGCGCGGAACGCGTCGGGCTCTTCGTCGGCGGCTCGGCCGGCCTCCTCGGTGGTGCGTTCCATCGCGTCGAGGACGACCGCCTTCATGAGCGCGTGGCGATCCGGGAAGTGCCGGTAGAGGGTGGCAATGCCGGTGCCGGCACGCCGGGAGATCTCGTCGAGGGGGGCGGTGGGTCCCATCTCCACGAAGACGTCCAGAGCGGCGGCGAGCAGGCGGCCGCGGTTGTGCCGCGCGTCGGCCCGCAGCCGGCGGCTGCTGCGAGTGTGTGCCGTCTCGAGCATTCGTGTCCTTGTCCCTGGGCTCCGACCCTCGTTGCCGGCGGCGGTGGCGACCTCATGATCGTATCAGGCAATCGGAGGCTTTCCCTCCGCTAACCGAAGATATTCGGAGGAAGATCCTCCGATAGGTGGTACTCTAGGCTCAACCGGAGGATCATCCTCCGAAAACGAGGCTGGAGCCGTCAAGTGAGCACTGGTATCGAAGTGACTCCCGCGACGCGTTGGGGCGCGGTGGCGAAGCCTCGGCGCTGGCTGGCGCTGGTCTTCCTGTCACTCGGTCAGTTGATCATCGCGTTGGACGCGACTGTCATGAACATCGCCCTGCCCTCGGCCCAGGCCGCCCTCGGATTCTCCGACGCGGACCGGCAGTGGGTGATCACGGCGTACACCCTCGCGTTCGGCGGGCTACTCCTGCTCGGTGGCCGCCTCGCCGATCTGGTGGGACGGCAACGGGCGTTCGTGGTCGGCCTGCTCGGGTTCGCCGCCGCATCCGCCCTGGGCGGGGCCGCGACGGGCCTGCCGATGCTGATCGCCGCCCGTGCGACGCAGGGCGCGTGCGCCGCGCTGCTGGCCCCCACGGTCCTGTCCGCCCTCGCGGTCACGTTCAGCGAAGTGGGGGAACGGGCCAAGGCGTTCGCGGTATTCGGTGCGATCGCCGGTGGTGGTGGGGCGATTGGCCTGGTGCTGGGTGGCGTCCTCACTGACAACCTGGGCTGGCGCTGGTGCCTCTACGTCAACGTCCCCATCGCCGTGGCCGCCGCGACCGGCGGCTGGCTGCTGCTCACCGGTGCCCGCGGCGCTCGTAACCGGCGCCTGGACGTCCCGGGTGCGCTGCTGGTCACATCGGCCATGGTCGCCGTCGTGTACGGCTGCACCCGGGCCACCTCCGACGGCTGGGGATCGCCGTGGACGGTCGGCTTGTTCGCGGCCGCCGCACTCCTGCTGGCACTGTTCGTGCTGTGGGAGTCCAGGGTGGACGGTCCGCTCCTGCCGCTGCGCATCCTGCGTGACCGTAACCGTGCCGGAGCGTACCTGTCGGTCGCCTCGGCCGTGGCCGGGCTCAGCTCGCTGTTCCTGCTCCTGACCTACTACCTACAGGTCGTCCTCGGCTACTCGCCGACCAGGGCAGGGCTTGCCTTCCTGCCGCTGTCCGGGGCGGTCTTCCTCAGCTCGCAGGCGATCGCCGCGCGGTTGCTGCCCCGACTGGCTCCTCGACTGCTCATCGTGCCCGGGCTCCTCCTGGGGGCCGCCGCCATGGCGGCGCTCATCGACCTACCGGTCGAGGGCGGCTATCTGACGCGGGTACTACCGGCCGAGATCCTGCTCGGCCTCGGCATGGGGTGCGTCTTCGTCCCCGCGATCAACCTCGCCACTCAACGGGTCGACCAGCGCGACGCCGGCGTGGCCGCTGCCGTCGTCAACACCAGCCAGCAGGTCGGCGCCTCGATCGGCGTCGCCGCACTCAACACCGCCGCTGCCAGCGCGACCGTGGCCTTCCTGGCCACCCATCCGGACGGCACGGCCAACCATGTCGCCGCCCTCGTGCACGGCTACCGCATCGCCGCCGCCGGCGCGGCCGGGCTGCTGGTCGCCGCCGCACTGGCGGGTGCCGCCCTGATCAACGCAACCGCGGCCCCGCGCCCGACGACGCGGCGTCCCCGACCCGAGTGACCCCGACGCACCGAACGCGAAGGAGCGACCAAATTGTGAATCCCGTAGGCACCACGGACCCGAGGACCGCGCCCGGCGTGACGCCGCGGCCGGCCCCGACCGGTCGCGACCCGCTCCGGCCGGGTCATCCGTTGGCCGTACAGACGCGCGGGCTGACCAAGCGATACGGGCACCGCACGGTGGTGGACGGCCTGGACATCGAGGTACCCGCCGGTGTCGTGGCCGGATTCGTCGGTCCCAACGGCGCCGGCAAGACCACCACGCTGCGCATGCTGCTCAGCCTGGTGCGCCCCACATCCGGGCAGGGCCACGTGCTGGGGATGCCGATCAGCCGACCGGCCGGGTATCTGTCCCGCGTCGGTGCGCTCATCGACAGTCCCGCGTTCTACCCTGGCCTGTCCGGCGTGCGGAACCTGACCGTGCAGGCGACTCTCGCCGGTCTGGATATCCGGCAGATCCCCGCGGCCCTGGAGCGGGTCGGTCTGGACGACAGGGGCGATGATCCGTACCGCACCTATTCGCTTGGCATGAAACAGCGTCTGGGCATCGCGGCCGCACTGCTGGGTGATCCGGCCCTGCTCATCCTCGACGAGCCGGCCAACGGCCTGGACCCCGCCGGCATCCACGACATGCGGGAGCTGGTGCGCTCCCTGGCCGATGACGGGCGCACCCTGCTCATCTCGTCACACCTGCTCAGCGAGGTGCAGCAGGTCTGCGACTGGCTGGTGGTCATCAAGCAGGGGCGGCGGATGTTCCAGGGACCCATCGCGCAGCTGCTGGCCACCGGCGCGGACGCGTTGCTGCTTCGCTGTGAGGCCCCGGCCGATACGGCCCGCCTGCGCGAGGTGCTCACCAGCAGCGGACTGCACCCCACCCGCGAGGGCGACCAACTGCGGATACCGCTCTCCGCGCTGCGAGCCGACCGGCCGGCGGAGCGCGTCGATGACGGGATCGCCACGATCAACCGGGCCGCCCACGCCGCCGGCATCACGTTGGTCGAAATGACCACAACGAAAACGACTCTCGAGGACAGGTACCAGGCCCTGATCTCGACTGATCCGGAGGGCACCCGATGAACCGCTCCATACGCGCGGAACTGGTCAAGCTATGGCGACCGATCATCGTGTTCGCCGGTGGCGGGGCGTTCATCCTCTTCGGCGTCCTGGCCACGATGCTGACCTTCGTCACCGCGAAGGCGCAGCCGGCGAGGTTCAGCGTGGCCACCGCACCAGCCACCGGACTCGACCAACTCGCCCGGGCCGAGGGTCTCACGCGTGGGTTCGCCATCGCGGCCGGTTTTCTCGGCCTCCTCGTCTTCGTGCTGTTCCTGACCAGCGTCACCGCGGAATACGGTCAGGGCACGATCCGCACCCTGCTGGCGCGCCAGCCAGGCCGCGCCAGGCTGCTCGGCGGCAAGCTCGTCGCGCTCATCGCCTGCGTCGCCGCCGCGTTGCTCGCGGCCGAAGCGGCAAGCGTCGTGACGGCGATCGCGTTCGCGCACATCCGTGGCGTGCCCACCGCCGCCTGGTTCACAGCGGCGGGTCTGCGACACGTATGGCAGGCATACGCCAATGCCCTGCTCGCCGCCGCCTGCTACGGCATCCTCGGAGCGGGCGTCGCGGTCCTGACGCGCTCCACGGCCCTCGCCCTCGGCCTCGGCATCGCCTATCTCGGGCCCGTCGAACACATCACCCAGCTCTCCTGGACCGACGCCGAGAAGTGGCTGCCCGGACTGCTCGTTGACGCGCTGGCGGTGGGCGGCAGTCCCCTCGTGTCCTACGGACGGGCACTACTCGCAACGGCCGGCATCGCGGTCATCGCGTTCGCCATCGGCGCGGTCTCGTTCCTCCGTCGCGACATCACCGCGTGAACGGGCGACCCGCGGGAATCGGCACGGCGATCGCGCTCCAGTCCGGTCATGAGAGACAAGGAGTATACGATGGATAGCGCTCGATACCTGAAGCCGCCGTGGGGCGCCCGCGTCATCGGCAACCGGATGGCGCGAATCTTCGCCCGGGACGTGCTCAGCATGCTGGCAGTGCGTGGACGCAGGACCGGTCGGTGGCGCACGGTGCCGGTCGCAGTGCTGGACTACGAAGGCGACCGCTACCTCATCGCACCACGGGGCGAGACCGACTGGGTGCGTAACCTGCGGGCAGCTGGGGGCGGACGCCTCACCCGTCAGGGAGAGACCGAGGAGTTCCATGTGGTCGAAGTCGCGGTAGCCGACCGTCCTCCACTCATCAGCGCATACCTCGAACAGTTCGGCCGCTTTCCCACCGTCCGGCCGACCTTCCGCGAGCTACCCGATCCGGCTGACCACCCGACCTTCCGCCTGGCCGGTCCCCGCCGGCCCAGCTGACGCTGGGACCGAGCATCCACATTGGACCTGCCTGCTCGGCGGCGACGACGACGAGATAGCCACCTCGATGATGCCCTGGCTACCCGACCGGACCGCGCGTGCTGGTACGGCTCAGAAGAAATACAAGCAGTGCTGCCGCCGGCATAGACTCGGGACTCTGGGCTGCCGACGCCGTCGCTACCCGCCGCTCAGCCTCGGGAAACCCCGACACCACGTACGTGCCTCACGTGTCAGAACAACTGACCTCGCAGTGAGCTGCGAGAAGGGATTGACAACCCAAGATAACGGCGATGCCGTGGGCGATGCCGAGGTTGCCGTGCCCACCGGGCCAGTCCGGGGACGGCTCGTCGTTGGGGGCGTTGCCGGTCCACCAGCCGGGCACCACCGGGCCGTCGTCGAGGGTCAGGGGGTGGGTGAGGCGGATCAGGTATGCCAGGACCTCCTGGAGAAGCGTGCCCCCGGTTGGCCGTGTCGGACCCGTTGTAGGGCTGAAGCGGTGCAGTAGGTAGGCGCCGATGCCGGTCAGGCCGCGGATGAGGTCGTACTCGCGCAGCGAGGGCATCAGGCGGGCGTCGATGCGTTCGCGTGCGCGCCGTAGCCGGTATCGGGTGAGCGCGGCGATGTGCTCGTCGAGGACCGCGAGCACCGGCGCGTACCCGGGCTGGCTGGCGGCGTGGAGGGTGAACGCCACGCAGTCGGGCTTGAGGAGCACCACCGTCCAGCCGCTGCTGTCTCCCGGCGCCGGCAGGGTCCGGGAACACCACAGACCAGGCACAGCCCCGTCGCGCTGGAGACCAGATGCTGATCGAGCACTTCCTGGGCGTTCTCGACCTGATCCGTCGTGCCGTAGGTCGTCATCACGCATCACCGCTCGTAGGTGTCAACGGTCTGGACGCCACGGCCGAGCGACCAGCCGACGACGCTCGCCGACGGATCGTCTGGACCTTCCGGGTGTGCGTTGTCGGCCCCACCGGTCTGCGCGTCGTACCTGGCCGGCTCTTCGCCCGCGGCTTGGATGACCTTCGCCGCGTTACACCGAGGCCGGCACGGAACGGGCGCACCGCAGCAGAGACATAGACCTGACCCCGAAGGCCGGTGACGTTGGTAGAGGTCGATACAGAGCCTGTGCATCTCCGAACCGCGCAGCTTGGAGACCAAGACAGTGCCGCCGCTCGTTTCAAACGGCCAGCCGTCCCGGCCGGCTGCGTACCCGTGCCCGGCGTACGTCACGATTCCCCCTCTACGGATCCGTCGAGACGTTGTCGGCCGCCAGGCTGAGCAGCGCGGAACGGTGTCCGGCGACAATGAATGCATTGCCGGTCCGATGGATCGACGCTCTCGGCTTGCCACGTTGCTGGCTTGGCAGGTTCTTGCGGTAATCAGTCGATCACTGGCCGCCCCCAGCCGGAACGGGATCCGATCGTGAACCCCGTGAACACCAGCGAGGCAGTCTGAACTTTGTGAACGCGGACTGCCGACCGCGCGGACGCGGAGACGGCCCGACGCTCGGTCCACACGGCGGCTCACGATTGCTCCCCGTCGGCGCTTAGTTAGCTGGGCGACGTGCAGAGATCTTGGGTCTTGCGCGGACGCTCTGGACTGGATGCAGGTCGCTGAGCGTCAAGGGAACGATCCCCAACGTCACCAAGAGTTCGACATGCCGTGGAACGGATATCGATATGTGCGCGGCGGATGGAACCACCGAGATCCAGACCTGGTGGCCGCCCTACCGGCGACAACAGTGGCAAGCCGGTATACGCGCCATGCATAGGCCGCATCCACGTGACCGCGTACCGTGATCGACAGAAGCTAGACTGCCGGAGCGAAACACAGCACACGAGTCAGGTCGAACCGATGCATGGGAGCCGCACGCCGCGTTATTGCCGTTGCGGGACGCGCCTCGGGCGCTACCGCGCAGGGGATCTGTGCGGCCAGTGCGAGAAGAAGCTCGCCACCCTGCGGGCGACCCCGCCCGACGTCCCGGTCGACTTCTGGGACATGCCTCAGTTTCAGGACGCCTTCGCTGCTCAGCACATCGGTCAGATGTGCCGCGCGTACCGCAAGCACCCGTACCATCGAGCGGCATACGGCAACGACGGCATCCCGCAGGAGGTGGTCGGCGGTTGGCTAGGTCTGACCCAGGCGCAGATCAGCCGCATCGAGACCGGCGCTCCGGTGCGGCAGCTCGACAACCTTGCCCGGTGGGCACGGACCCTGCGCATCCCGGCGCATCTTCTGTGGTTCCAGCTTCCCTCGCGGCAGACAGCTCCACCGGCCCTCCAGAACGGTCCCGCTCCAGCATTCGTTGGCGCGTGCCCGCAGGGACATCCGGAGATTGACGACATGAACCGCCGCGAACTGCTACGCCTGGTCAGCATGGCAGGCGCAGCACTCACCGTACCTATTGACTGGGAACGGCTAGAGTACGGCGCCGCCGCAACGGGCCACGTTGACTCCGAAATTCTGGATGAATATGCCGCACTCAATTCGCATCTATGGCCCGTTTTCGTCTTGTCGCCGTCCAAGGCGAGGACGCTTCCATTGGTTCGCAACCAAATAGCCGTCTTGGTCAACAACCTCCGTCAGGCACAGTCCCCGGAACGGCGTGAACGGCTATGTGCCCTGGCAGCAGACCTGTTCCAGCTCGCCGGCGAAATCTTCTTCGACAGCAACGACTACACCGATGCCGCGCACTGCTACGCGCTGGCGGCCAGCGCCAGCAAGGAGGCTCAGGCATTCGATCTGTGGGCCTGCGCCCTCACGCGGCACGCCTTCATCAGCCTGTACGAGCGGCAATACGACGCGGCGTCGCCCGTCCTCGAGCTGGCCGCGAGGCTGGCCCGCCGTGGCGACGGCACGCTGTCCACGCGCCATTGGGTGGCCGCCGTCCAGGCCGAGGCATTCGCCGGCCTGGGCCGGCTGGATCTCTGCCAGCAGGCGCTCGACTCGGCCGAGCAGGTCCACCAACTGACTGGCCCGGTGCACAACGGCGGCTGGCTTCGCTTCGACGGCTCCCGCCTCGCCGAAGAACGCGGGACGTGTTACGTGGCGCTGCACCGCCCGGACCTCGCAGAGGCTGCCCTCACGACCGCGCTGGCTCAGCACCTGTCGCCCCGGCGGCGGGGCAGCGTCCTGGTCGACCTGGCCCTGATCGGCGTGCAACGTCGTGATCGCGACCTGCTCGTCACGCACGCAGACGCAACCTTGGACCTCGCCCGCCAGACCAACTCCGGCGTCATCGCCCGGCGACTGCGAGGGCTGCAGACCCAGCTTGGACCGATGCTCGCTGACCGCGAGGTACACCAACTTCACCAGCGGATCGCCGTCGTCGTCGGCGCGCAGGCCGCGTAAACGATCGCAAGGAGAGGCGCAGTGCAGCTCGAACGAGGGCAGATCTTCCGTGAGGCATGGATCGCCGGCGTCAGGCGATACCACCCCGGCGAGCCCAAGCCAGGCTACGTAGCCCCTTGGGATGACACCCCCGACTGGGAACGCGACAGCGCCACCGCGGTATATGACCAGGTGGCGGCCTTCATCGAGGCCACCGGCGGCCAGGCCGCAAAACTGACTAGGGAGCAGAAGGGGCGGTTCGTCGCCCTGTGCTGGACCGGGCAGATCTTCAAGCACTTCCCCGATCCCAAGCCGTCCTACGTCGCCGACTGGGACGACCTGCCGCAATGGCAGCAGGAGACCGACGCCGACATCTTCGAGCACATCGAGCGGCACCCAGCCAAAACGTGATCCTGACCTGCCACGCGCCGACGAGACGTCCGGCGAAGCGTGAACTTCGTGAACTTGAAGTCGACACACCAACAAGGACTCCCATCAGCGCGATCCTCGAACTACGGTGCTGAGAGAATGATTGGGAGGAATTGATGGCAGGCGCGCAGCTCTCGCTGGCAGAGGCGCTGCGCCGCGTTGGCTGGAACCCCCGCCAGCTCGGAACTGCCGTCAACGTCTGGCTCATGGCTCATGGGAAGCCAGACCTCCGTATCGATCCGACGGCGCCGTACGCCTGGATCAACAAAGGGTTCTGCCCTCGGCCACCGATCCCTTCCGTAGTGGCCATGGTCGTATCCGAGGAGCTAGGGCGACCAGTCCGTGCCGCCGATCTATGGCCGGGGCGGATTGACCAGACTGTGCCCTCGCTGTCCGCCGCCGATGATGTCGATGGCTACCGCTCGGTGGACGAAGTCATCGCCGCACTGGGCGACCTGGCAGACGCAGGACGCACCGGGCAACAACACGTCCTTGGCGCCACGGGTGCGGACCTGACCGCAGCGGTTCTCGACGCCTGCGGCTGGCCGTGCGTTGGACCCGTCACCGCGCGGGCCATGAGCGAGTTCTCCCGCCCCAGGTGGATGTGATCGCCGCACACGTGGCGGCACTTCGGCGTTTGGACGACCGACACGGCGGGGGAACTCTGAGTCTCCTGTACGTCAGCAGCGAGCTGCGCAACGTTGTGGACCTCGTGAGATGGGCCGACTACGAGCCGAAAGTAGGGCGCCGGTTGCTCGCCATCGTCGCCGACCTGGCACAGTTGGTGGGCTGGCTGCACTTCGACTCCGGCGCCTACGGTGCCGCCGAGCGATATCTGCTGCTCAGCGTACGAATCGCCAACAGCCTGGCCGAACGGGGGCGAGCGGCAAACGCGGTCGGCATGCTGGCGTACGTCTCGGCCTTCGCCGGGCACGGCATTGAGGCGCTCCGCGTCGCGGACGCCGCGGCCCTTCTCTGCCCGCCGGGCGACCGGCTGCTGGAGGCACGGATTTTGGGACGCGTCGCAACGGCCGCCGCAGCGGCCGGGGACCTATCTCGGTTCCGCGAGAGCACGGAGACGGCTCGTGACCTCGTGGCCTTCGGTCGCACCGGCGACCTGCCGACCTTCCTGTACTACCTTGAACCCGTCCAGCTCGTGGCAGAGGCAGGGCAAGGTCTCGTCGTGCTGGCCGGTCACGTGACCGTGTGTCGCAAACAGCTACTCAGGGAGGCGGTCGAACTCGTGGCCCCTATCTCCGGTGAGCTGCGCACGCTCCATCCAGGCGACGTGGTGATCGAGCGCGGCCAGTTCCGGGAGGACGTGGCGTGTGCGAGCATCGCGACGCCGGCCGACGACCCGGTCGGGTGGTGGGCGCTCGGTGTGTCCACGCGCGGCCTCGATCTTCCCGATCCGCTGCTGACCCAGCTACGCAGCGCCGCCGCGGATCTGGCCGCAACCTGACCGCCCGCATTGATCGGCACAATTTCCCGGAAATAGTGGTCTCCCGGCCCCCTTGAGGCCACAACTTCCGGGAAGTTGTGCCGAACGAGTGCATCGCTATCCACCGTTTGCCCAGGTGAACGAGCGGGTGGACCATGAGACGATGTCGGCTGTGAATGAACCGGGAGCCGGCCTGCCCGCTCAGCGGAGCGGCCTTCGGCGCGGCAACCTCCGCCCGCAAGGACCGCCACCCATCGCACCCGCCCCACTCCGGCCGATCCTGATCGTAACCACCGACACCCTGCCCGGATACGAGGTGACCGGCGTGCTCGGTGAGGTTCTCGGCGTACTGGCCCGGCCGCGAAACCCCTATGCCGAAGGCGTCAAGAACCTGTCCGGCAAGAGTGTCGACTCCGAGGTCTCCGGAGCGGCTTTGACCCGGTGGCGGCAGGAAGCCATCACCCGCATGGCACAGCAGGCCCGCGACCGGGGTGCCAACGCGGTCATCGGCCTGCGCTTCGACCACCGGGACATCACCGGCGCGTGGGGCGAGATCTGCGCGTACGGGACCGCCGTCGTCGTGGAGCCGGTGGGCCAGCACGATCCGCGGATGTTCGGCGCGTACTGGCCCTCCTGATCGGCAGCTTCAGCACTGGCTCTTGTACAGGTACTGCGCCACGTTCGGGTCGGCCAGGTTGTCCTTGGTCACCTCGACGAGCTGGGTACTGATGTGCTGGTCGACGGACTTGCCGGTCAGCGCGTTCACCGCCTGCTGCACCCCCTGCCGCCCGATGTCGAGCGGCTCCTGGCTGATCAGCGACTGGATGGTGCCGGCTTTCAAGCCGTCCACCTGCGCCGGGCTGGCGTCGAACTCGACCAGCTTGACCGCGCCGACCTTGCCCGCCGCGTTGAGCGCGCTCGCCGCCCCCTGCCCGGTGACCAGGTTCGAGGCGAAGATCCCGGCCAGGTCCGGGTTGGCGGCCAGCGTCGCGGACACCACCTCCTGTGTCTTGGCGGCGTCGTCACCCGGGTACTGCTCGGACACCAGCGAGATACCGGGATGGTTGGCCAGCTCGCCCTTGAACCCGGTCACCCGGTCATCGGTGGTAGCGATGCCCTTGGCCGGGGCGAGTACCAGTACCTTGCCTTTGTCCCCCGCCAGCTTGGCCAGCGACTTCGCGGCAAGCTGACCGCCGAGCTTGTTGTCCGAGGAGATGCGCGACAGCCCGACGGAGGTGTCCGACAGCTCGGTGTCGACGAAGACGACCTTGCTGCCGTTGCTGGCGAGCTGCTTGACCGGGCCGGCCATCGCCACCTTGTCCACCGGCGCGATGAGGACCGCGTCGGGTCGCTTGGCGGTGACCGCGTTGACCACCGTGGTCTGCTGGGAGACGTCCCACTTCGCGGCGGCCGTGACGTCGAGGGTCACACCCAGCTTGGCCGCCTCCTCCTTGGCGCCGCAGTACATCGAAATGTAGAACGGCTCGTTGGCCACGCCCTGGATCAGGGTGACCTTCTTCTTCGCACCGCTGCTGCCGCTGTTGTTGCCACTGCCACCACCGCATGCGGCGGCGCTGGCCACGGCGAGCGCGGCGACGGCGATGACTGCCAGATTTCGGTTGGCCCGCACGGGCGTTCCCTTCTACTGGTTGGGTCCCACATTCGACTCAGTCGTGCTCGCGCAGGCGCCGGCGCAACTGGTCGAAGAAGACGGCGACGATGAGCACCGCGCCGACCGCGACGAACAGCCAGAACTGCTGTACGCCGACGATGATCAGGCCGTCGTTGACGACGACCGGAATGAGTACGCCGACGACCGTGCCGGCGATGGTTCCCGAACCGCCGAACAGGCTGGTACCACCGAGGACGGCGCCCGCGATGGCGCTGAGGTTGTCCTCGGTGTGGCTCGCGATGGTGGTACTGGAGAACTTGGCCAGGTTCAGCACCCCGGCGACACCGGCCAGCGCGCCGGACAGGCCGTACACCCGGATCAGATGCCGGTCGACCTTGATGCCGACCCGGCGCGCCGCCTCCGCGTTGGACCCGATCGCGTACGTGTGCCGGCCGAAGCGGGTCGCGGCGAGCAGCCAGCCGAAGATCACGGCGATGACGGCCGCCACCAGCGCGATGACCGGGATCTGCCCGGCGATCAGATGGTTGCCGACGACGTCGCCGAGCCGGCGCGGCGCACCCAGGTCCGACCCGTTGGTGATGACCTCGGCGAGTCCGAGCGCGATGCCGAGGGTGCCGAGGGTGGCGATCAGCGGCGGAATCCGGCCCTTGGTGATGAACACGCCGTTGACCACGCCCCAGCCTGCGCCGCAGGCGACGCCCGCGATCGCGCCGAGCGTGATCACCCCCCAGCCGGCGTTCGCCCCGCCGTGCGCGCCCATCACCTTGGCCGCCACGACACCGGAGAAGACCAGTACCGAGCCCACCGACAGGTCGATCCCACCGGTGACGATCACGAAGGTCATGCCGACCGCGAGTACCAGCGGGATGGCCGCGTTGATGAAGATGGTCCGGATGTTGAACGGGCTCGCGAACGCGTCCGGTCGCAGCACCCCGAAGATCACGCTCATGCCGAGCAGGACGCAGAGGGTCCAGACCACATTGGTACGCAACAGCCGGTGCACCGGACCGCGGACCGGGACCACATCGGGTTCGACGGTCTCGGTCGCCACGCGTGCCTGTGTTCCGCTCATGCCGCTTCTCCCGCCACCACGCCGCCGGTCATCGCGCGTACCAGTTCCTCGACGGACGTGTCGGCGGTCCGGTACCGGGCGACCCGGTGCCCCAACCGGAGCACCTCGACCCGGTCGGCGACAGCGAGTACCTCGGGCATGTTGTGGCTGATCAGCACCACGGCTACCCCCTGGTCGCGGACCCGGCGGATGACGTCGAGCACCTGGCGGCGCTGGATCACGCCGAGTGCCGCGGTGGGCTCGTCCATGAACACGACCTTGGTGGCCCAGGCGACTGCGCGGGCCACGGCCACGCACTGCCGCTGGCCACCCGAGAGCGAACGGACCGGTACCCCGACGTCGGGCAGCGCGATGCCCAGGTTGCGGAACGCTTCGACGGCGCGGGTACGCATGCCGGCCTTGTCGAGCACACCGAGCCAACCCAGCGGCGCCGGCCGCAGCCGCTCCCGGCCAAGGTGCAGGTTGGCCGCGGCGTCGAGGTCGAACGCGAGCGCCAGATCCTGGTACACGGTCTCGATGCCGAGGCGCTGGGCGTCGAGCGGGCTGTGCAGGTCGATGCGCTGGCCGTCGAGGGTGATCGTGCCGGTGTCCGGCCGTAGCGCGCCGGACAGGACCTTGACCAGCGTGCTCTTGCCGGCGCCGTTGTCGCCGATCAGGGCGACGACTTCTCCCGGGTACGCGTCGAAGCTGGCCTCGCGCAGGGCGTGGACGTGACCGAAGCGTTTGACGATGCCGGCAGCGGACAACAACGGCGACGATGGTGGATTCGACACGACGACACCTCGCGTCCCACGCCTGACAACGTTATCCCACTGATCATCTATCCATGGCCATGATTGGTTGTCAAGGGAGCCCAAGCCTTGGCACAACTTCCCGGAAGTAGTGGTCTCACGGGGTACCTGAGGCCACTACTTCCGGGAAGTTGTGCCGATCTTGGCCAGAGCCGACCGGGCCAGTACGCGCGGCGCGTCCGGAGGCTACGTAGCTCGCTGCGGTAACCGGCTCGTGGTGCCCGGCCGGGCACTCTTGCGTTCTTCGTTACTCGTCTGCGTATACTCGTGTACGAGTAATCGGAGGCGAGGTAATCCCGTGGCGAAGCGGCGCAAGGTGGGCAACCTGCTCGCACTGGCCCTGCTGGCTCTCCTCGTCCCGGGCATCCCGATGCACCCCTACGAGATGGCCAACCTGCTCCGCCGCACCGGCAAGGAACAGGACATGAAAATCAAGTGGGGCTCGCTGTACACAGTGGTCCAGAACCTTGAAAAGCACGGCCTCATCAAGGCCGTCAGCAGCGACCGCGAAGGGCGTCGCCCGGAGCGCACGGTCTACACCATCACCGACGCCGGGCGGGCCGAGCTGCGCGACTGGCTGCATGAGCTGGTCGGGACACCGGAGCCGGAGCTGTCCCGGTTCGAGGCCGCGCTGTCGGTGTTGGGTGTGCTGCCTCCGGACGAGGCGACCACCCTGCTGGCGGACCGGCTGCGCGCACTCGAATCCGACATCGCCGCCCGGGAGCAGACTCTGCTTGCCGAAAGCGAGCAGGTGCCCCGTCTCTTCCTCATCGAAGCGGAATACGCGCTGGCGATGCGCCGGGCCGAAGCCGCCTGGGTGCGTTCACTGCTGCGCGAGCTGACCGAGGAAACGCTGCCCAGCCTGGCCGATTGGCGGGCGTACCACGAGACCGGTGGCCCGCCGGCCGAATGGACGAAGCTGCTGGCTGAAGGAGGCCAATCGACCGGATGACCGAAGAGACCCCGGTGCGGTGCGGGAACACCGCCACCGGGGTCGGAACCTCGCACCGATCCCGCGGGAACGGAACCTGGCGCACGAGGTGGCAACCGCAAGAATAGCCGGGCTCCTCCCGTGACCCTGAACAGAGGAGTTCAACCATGCGGATGAAGTTGATACCCGAAATGGAAGGCCCGATGGCGCGCTGGTACGCGCGGCAGCGAGGCTCGGGTGACCAGATCGAGCAGTACCGTCGACAAGCCGTTGCTTTGGTGGGTGCACTACCCGATGGCGCCGCGGTCCTGGAGATCGCGCCCGGCCCCGGGTACCTGTCGATCGAGATCGCCCGGCTCGGCCGGTTCTCGGTCACCGGGCTGGACATCAGCCGTACATTCGTGGAGATTGCCCGGGATGGCGCCCGGCAGGCCGGGGTGAACGTCGACTTCCGGCAAGGGGACGTTTCCGACATGCCATTCAACACCGGATCCTTCGATCTGATCGTCTGCCAGGCGGCGTTCAAGAATTTCACCCGACCGGTTGATGCATTGAACGAGATGCACCGAGTCCTGCGTACTGGTGGTGGGGCGGTGATCCAGGACATGAGCAGCGACGCATCGTCCACCGACATCGCCAACGAAGTGAAGCGGATGGAACTGAGCGCTGCGAATGCCTTCCTGACCAGATCGACGCTGGCCATGCTGCGCAGACGGGCACATTCGCCGGCCAAGTTCGAGCGGCTGGTCGCACGGAGCGCGTTCCGGACGGCCGAAATTCGGACCGAAGGTATCGGACTGGAGGTGCGGCTCCATCGGTGCTGATCGTGGTTGTATCGCGTCGTTGGCCGGTTGGACCTGTTATGTCCGGCCGGCCAGCGCCTCCTTCATCCCACTGGCCGGTGTCGCAAGAAATACTTTGTTTAGAGATCTTGTAGGCTCGGGTAAGGCAAGTTGCCTCGTCAACAATTTTGGGGGGAAATGTGACCACAGCCATCTGCCGTCTGCGTGCCGCTCTGACCGACCTCATCGAACGCATTATTTGCGCCCTGAGCAGCGAAAACAGACCCTGGCGCAAGTCCGTCGCAAGTGCCGCTCACCCCGGTGGCCCGGTCCGACATATCGGTGCTACCGAGACTTTCGGCACGGAACTTCGCGCTCTTCGTGACGTCGAAATCAGCCCCGAATTGGTCAGCGACATCGAGACTGAGCTGCAATGGGGCCACATCTGGTACGAATTCGAGCGAACCATGCAGGACGAGATCGACAAGGTGTTCGCCCGGTACCTTCCCGAGGTCGAATGCCACGACTTCGGCGAGCTTCGCGACCAGCTTGGGTTGGTGGACGCGCGTTAGCCCTCGAACCCATCCGCGGTATCACTGGTACCTGGGATACCTTGCTCGGTGACAGCCGTGAGTCCTGGGGAGGCGAAGATGCCGGCTGGTGATCACACCGATGTCCGCCCCGCCGATCTGGTGGCGCATGCGGCGGCGGTCGACGGTATCGCGGGCGAGGTGGTCGCCGCGAAACAAGCCGGTGACGCGGTGCGGCTGGACGTCACGGCGTACGGGAAGCTGTGCACGATCGTGCCGGCGCTGTTGAACGGCCTGTCCGAGGTGCTGGTGGATGGGATCGACACGGCCGCCGCGTCATTGCGTGACACCGGCGCCCGGCTGCGCACCGCGGCGGGCGGCTATCAAGCCACCGACAAGCAGGCCGCGGTCGCCCACCGCCAGATCCGGGACGCGATGTGACGGTCAACCCCCTCGTGGCTGGCCGGCTCGACCAGCCGACCGACGCATGGTCGGGGGTGTGGATCGCCGAAGATATCGAGCTGATCGGCCAGGGCGTCAAGAACGGCAGTTGGATCGACGGCAGCCTGGGTATGGTCGGCGCAGGGCTGGACGCCCTCGCGATCGTGTCGGATCCGGTCGGAGCGCTGTTGCAGTACGGCGTGGCCTGGATCATCGAGCACGTCAAGCCGCTGACCGAGGCGTTGGACTGGCTAGCCGGCGATCCCGGGCAGATCGCGGGACACGCGCAAACCTGGCGCAACGTCGCCGCGTCCCTGCGTGACAGCGCGGCCGACGTCGACCGGGCAGCGCGCTGGGACGTCGCCGACTGGGGCGGCACCGCCGGCCCGGCCTATCGCGCCTGGGCTGGCCAGCAACACGACGCCCTCGGTGGCCTGGCCAAGGCCGCCGACGCCATGGCCACCATCACCGAGGGCGCCGGCATGCTCATCGCCGCCGTGCGCATCCTTGTGCGGGACGCGATCGCGACCTGCGTGTCCCGGCTGATCGTTTACGCCGCCGAGGAAGCGTTCTCACTCGGCGTCGCCACTCCGTTGGTGGTCGAACAGGTCAGTACCCTGGTCGCGTCCTGGGCCGGGAAGATCGCACGGTGGCTCAAAGCGTTGTTGGCCAGCCTGCGCCGGCTCATCCCGTCGGTACACCGCCTCGGCGAGCTGGTCGAGGAACTCAAGAAGATCCTCAACCGGCTCCGGGGCAAGGACGGCGGGTCCGGTTCGCATCAGCCTCATGCCGAGCCTCCGAAGAAGATTGGTGGTCCGAAGGAGTTTGATCCACACGAACTCACCGGTCTCACACCACAAGAGGTAAAGGCACGGATCCCGGACGAGTGGACCCACAACCCGTCCGCGCGGGGCGGCGGCGAAGTGTTTGCCGATCCGGCCAACCGCGGGCGGCAAATCCGGATCATGCCGGGGTATCCTCCCCACTCGCGGCCCGACCCGGTCACGTGGGGCCCGTACGCGGTTGTTTCACAGGGCGGTCAGCCGCCCGTCAAGATTCCCCTAGCTGGAAACCCGACGCTGCCATGAATATAAACACAGTCGATTGGCTGGTCCAGGAAATACACGACCTTCTCGACGTGTCCAGCGTCGGGCTGTACGAATTCATGTGGACGCTGAACACGCCGGACCAGACGCTGTCCATTGATGAACGGAAAGCACTGGCCCGTCGCGCACTGGAAAAGCTACTGCAAGGACCAGGAATCGAACTGACTTGGATGCGCTGGCCCGAATGGACCAGCCTAGGCACCGTGACACTCGATCAACTGCCCCCAGATCCGTGGGACGACCCGGACGACAACGGAATGTATATCGCTCTGAACAGGATCGACTGACAGGCCGGTCGCTCAGGTGATCCTGTCCTACCATGCCACTTGTTGCGAGACTTCCGTCCGGACCGGCCTCATCGGCATCCGGCGCCTTGGCGTCCACTGGAATGGGGTTTGGCCGGCCGAGACGGCGCCGTTGACGCCAATCCTCGGATGGCGGAGGCGTGGGCCCGGCTCACCGATGGCCGCCGCCGGAGAAGCTGCCGCTGCGGATGGACTCGGCTACCAGCTCGGCATGTAGGTAGGGATGAGATGGTCGAGCAGAAATTCGGCGGCGTCCGAGCGGGCCTTCGTCTGATGTGCGCTGCTGCCGAACACGTGCCCCTCATCCGGATACACGTCGTAGCGCACCTCGACTCCCCGTTCCCGCAGGCGGTGCACAATCTGGTCGCTTTCCTGCCGTGGCACGCGCGTGTCATTGGCCCCCTGGATGAGGAACAGCGGCGCTTTGATCTGGTCGGCGTAGGTCACCGGCGACCGTGACGCCAGGAACTCCGCATCAGTGTCGGGGTCACCGATCATGATGGCCACCTGGGCACGCCAGTAGGTGGCTGGGCCCGGGTGAACGTGATCAGATTGCTCGGCGCGCACCAGGCGACGGCTGCGGCCCAGTTGTGCTCCGGTAGACGCGAAGCGCACGACAGCACGCCGAACCCACCGTACGAGCGGCCGAACAGCCCAATGCGGGCTGGATCGACCCAAGGTTGGTTCTTCAGGTAGCGGACCGTGTCGTCCAGGTCGTCCAGGTCGACGCCGCCCCCGTCGCGATTGACCGCCCGTTGGTAGGCCAGCCCGTCAGCCGCTCGATCCACGCACGTTGGGCGCGATGACGGCCACGCCTCGCCCGACCAGGTACTGGAACAAGCCGTCGTTGGAGTAGTTCGGCTTCTCCTGCACGGGTGGGCCGCCGTGGATTGCCAGCACGACTGGCACACGGTCGGCCGTCGTGTGGGGCCGGTACAGGTATGCCGGCGCCTTGCGACCGTCACGGGCCGGGCAGTGGACCAGGACCGGCTCAACAAACGTGGACGGGTCGGCTGCGGGATGCGCATCGGTTACCCACCGAAGATCTCCCGTGGCCAGGTTAACGACCAAGGCGTTCCACGGTTTGACCGGCGTCGACATCAACATCACGGCGGACTGCCCATCGGGTGTGAGCCGCAACTGCGCCGCCGAGCCCAGTGGCAGCGTCGGCATGGGGAGCGACTCGCCGGTCACTGGGTTCCGTGCCCGTAGCTGCGAGGCACCGTCCACATTGACCAGCCAAGCCAACACCCGGCCATCACGCGACAGAGCCACGTCTTCGACGCCCCGGTCGGAGGCGTCCAGCCACGACAGGTGTCCCGTCTCGGCATCGAGCACGCCCAATCCCGTGACGTCGCGACCGTGGTCACTCATGACCAGGATGCCGGATCCGTCTGGCAGCCACGACCCCGGAATGTAGGTGGCCGACTCATCGGCCGGGGTCAACTGCGTAACCCGGTCGTCGTCGATAGACAGCACGTACATCACCTGGTCGGTAACCGCACCCCGCCAGTCAACCACGGTCAGCCGGGTGCCGTCCGGCGACCAATGGCCGGGGAAAACGCGACCGCCACCTCCGTAGATCCGGCGCACCTCGCCGGTGGCCAGATCGCGGATCAGTACATCCTGGTCCGCTGACGACCGATCGTTGCCAGCGTAAGTGAGGTGCTTCCCGTCCGGAGAGAACGAGTCGCCCAGTGCCGGCCAGTGCCGCACGCTGGGCGAGTCGGTCAACGCCGTGGACGTGCCGCTGGCGACGTCGAGCAGGTACAGCTGGTGGTGCTCGTCGCCGGCCGTGTCTGCGATGTATAGCAGCGAGCGTCCGGCGGGGTGCCACTCGGCATGCCGGACGTCGGAGTCGGTGTAGGAAGTGAGGTACCGGGACGGCCCACCCGTCAGCGGGCGGATAGCAAGGTTGAAATGTCCCGAGCCGTCGTCGACATACGCCAACTGCGTCCCATCCGGGGAAACAGCAAGTGTCTCCCTGAATCTGACAGTTGGTTCGAAGTCATGATATGTGCTCACGTCCGTGATTGTAGAAGCCAGCGCGACCCCCCGGGTCGGTTCGGATGCCCGCCGAGCACCGGCATGTGGCCCGCGGATGGGCGCCTTGCCTCGTCAGGACATCTGCCAATCAAATCTCGGGTAACGCCGGGCACGGCGCTCGGTGCTCGTTGGCAAGGCGGCTTGCCGGCGCGGCAGCCGATCGCCCTGACTCAGACGACGCGCGGCAACTCTGGCGAAGTGCGACGGAGATCGATTCGAAACTGAGAGGTGGGCACCTGCACGGCTGGGATGATCGTGGTCATGTGGTTGGAGACGCGGTGACGGCTACATCAAGTCCTGGAGTGGCGCCGGCACACGGTTCGTTGGCGGTCTATCCCGGTACGTTCGATCCGTTCACCCCGGGCCACCGCGACCTGGTGCGAGTGACTGCACCTGCCCAGAGGCCCTATCCGTCGGTGCAGTCAACTCCAGTCATACGCAGTCACTGCAACGAACTGCGCAACGACAATTGATCTTGCGGAGGTGGCCCGGCAGCGCCGTTGCGCCAGGCGCGGTACCGTCGAGATACGGCGGGCCGCCGGGTAGCAGCCGCGGCCCGCACCCAGACTGCTACCTGGGATGTGACCACCATGAACGGTGAGCTGACCTTCGGCCAGCGCCTACGCATCAAGCGCGAGCGCGCCGGTAAGACCCGCGCCGTCCTGGGCGGCCTCGTCGGACGCAGCGAAGAATGGGTCAAGGCCGTCGAGACAAGCCGGCTCCTCACACCACGCCTGCCCATGCTGCTCCGTCTGGCCGACGTCCTCGGCGTCGACGACCTGGCCGAGCTGACCGGAGACCAATCGTTGCCCGTAGCGTCCATCACCAAGGCGGGCCGCGACGACGCGGCCGCCGTCGTCGCGGCGATCAACGCCACCGTGCGCGACACCGTCGACGACCCGTCGGTACCCGCGCTCGCCGGCCAGGTCGACGAGGCGTGGCGGCTGTGGAACCACTTCTACGCCGAGCGCGGCGCGGTCGCGGCGATCCTCCCTGGGCTGATCACCGAGGCGCGGCGCACGGTGCGCTCGCTCGACGGCGCCGAGCGACGCTGGGCGCTCGCCGAACTGGCCCGCGTGTACCACCTGGCGCAGCTGTACTTCGCCCATCAGCCGGCAGCCGAGTTCGTGTGGCTTTCCGCCGACCGGGCCATGACCGCGGCCCAGGACGCCGACGACCCGGAGGCGATTGCCGCGGCCGCCTGGTACTACGGGCACGTCTACCGCGGCTCCGCCCAATACGACGCCGCCGAGCAGGTCGCCACGGACGCCGCAACCCTCCTCGACCCGGACGCCGGCGGCGAGCAGCTCGCCCGCTGGGGTCAGCTCCAACTCGGTATCGGCCTCGGCCACGCCAAGGCCGGCCGGGCCGGACAGGCATGGCGCCACTGGGACGACGCACGCCGCGCCGCGGCCGCGCTCGGCCGCAACTACAGCCATCCCTGGCTACCGTTCGGCCGCGCCAACACCGACGCCTACGCAGTCACCGTCGACGCCGACCTGTTCCGCGCCGGCGAGGCAATCCGCCGCGCCAACGCCATGGAACCGACAGAGCTGCCGTCGCGTACCCGACGCGCGTTCTACCTCATCGAGTCCGCCCGGGCGCACAGTCTGCGCCGCGAACACATCGCCGTCGTGCACCTGCTGACCCGTGCCGCCACCCGCGAATCGCTCGACACCGTCAAGCACTCACCGTTCGCCCGCGGCGCCGTCTACGACCTGATGGACCGCCGCAGCGCGGTACGCGAGGACGCCCGCGAGCTCGGGCTCGTGATGGGTCTGGTCGGGTAGATCCCGGGGGTACAAACCGTACCTATCGCTTTCCGGCGCCGCCCCTACGGTCGATCGCGAGTGCGGCGGTTGAGGTTGCCCCTTTGACCCGTCGCGCTCCCCGAATCTGCCCGGGGTGGCGCGCACGCTGTGGGGGTGCGCTGCCGCCGCCGGGGGGGTACCGGCTGCGTGCCTCACAAGGGCGGGTGCCGCCCCGGGCAGGCTCCCAGCACCCGACCCCGGGAGGCGGCTGTGGACCTGCGCCCGATCGAGGCCCGCGCCCAGGCGCGGCAGGGCATGACCAGTTGGGCCGACGCGCACCAGGCGCTCATCGACCACCAGCCCGTGACCACCTGGCGGGGCAACACCTGCGAGGGTTGCGGCGCGCCCTGGCCGTGCGCGGTACGCGAGACCGCGCTCGACGAGCTGACCGGCGGCGCGCGGTGAGCGCCGGCGAGGACGACCAGGTGTGGGTGTTCGATCCGCACACCGTCGCGGCGGAAGTCATCCAGGACGACGACGGGCTGCCGGTGCTGGCCATCTACGACGGCTCCTCGCGGGTGGAGTTGCCCGCCGGGCGGGATCCGATGATGGCGGCCACGGCCGTCGACCGGATCGGCGCCGCCATGTGGGAGTACATGATGGCCGTCCGCGCGGTTGGGCCGGTGAAGCCGAGCGGGCCGGTCCCGCGCCGGCGGCGCCGTCCGGGCGGGCAGGCAGACATGGGCAACTCCAACCCTGGCGGACCCGGGTGCCCGGGCGTCGACGGCGAGGACGACCGGTGACCGATCCGGTCAGCCCGGGCGGGCTGCTGTCCGATCTGGGCTCGGCGTTCGCCGGGTGCCGCTCGGTGCTGCGTGACGTCGAGGCCCGGGCCCGCAGCCTGTACCGGCAGCTCGACCAGGACCCGGCGGCGGCACCAGCGGTCCGCGGCGAGCTGTACCGGCTCGCGAAGGCCGTCCGGGCTGGCACCGACGTGATCCTGGCCCGCCTCGACCACGGGCAAGCGCCACGCCGGGCGGATCAGCCGCCCGGCGACCAAACCGACACCCCGAAGGAGTGAACCGTGGGCAAGGACAAGCCGACCCGCAGGGACGCGGAGAGCGCGGCCGCCGACCTAACTGCGAAGGCGGTCAGGGCGGCGAAGGCGGGTGACACCGACCGGGCCCGGGAACTGTCCGAGAAGGCGTCGCTGGCCAACAAGCTGCTGACCGGCCAGGAAGACGAGTAGCAGCGGGGTGGCGTGGCGTCCGCGGATCGCCGTCTCCCTGTTCACCTGTGGCCGGTGCGGCGCCCCGTACAACAACTGGCTGCGGCACACCTGCCACATCGGCCTGCCGGCGGCGGCAGCGCGCGAACAGCGGAACTGGGAAGGGTGGCGACGACGCTAAGAGGAGAACGACTGTATGCCGGGTCGACAAGAAGACCGGGCAGAAATCGACTGCGGTCACTGCGGCTGTCCCCAGAGCACGAACGACGGAAAGCACACCCGTGCCGCCACCGGCGAGCACGTCACGATCGGGAAGCTCACATTGATGACGTACAAGTGCAGCGTATGCGGCGCCTACCTGGACACCGCCTAACCGTGCGGCGTGAAGGATTGGGTGGACAGGTCGTTCCGGCGGAGTTCGCGGCTGCGCTGCGCGAGCTTCGGGCCCGGCCGGCCCGGCTGAGCGTGGTGCTGTGGTGGGCCAACATCATGGGCTGGGAACAGATAGCGCTCGCCGGCGTGTTGGGGTCTGTCACCAACGCGTCCGGGCGCGGATCCAGCCGGCGCGCTACTCGCCGTCCGCGGCGAGTATCCCCATCCCCGCACCGGATACACCGGCCCGGAAGCGGCCCAAGCCGCGCGTCCTCCCCGACACGCCATCCCCCTAGCCCGTTGACCACAGTGGGCGGCGCGGGTACGGTCCCTGGCCATGACCCGCGCCGCCCACCCGCAGGACCCGGTGGGCGCGGCCGGGGAGGGTGGCCACCGTGAGCGGCCGCCCTTCACCGACGTCGACCAGCTCGTCGCGTGGCTGCACGCCATGCCACCACTGGATCGAGCCCGGGTTGCTGCGCTGCTCGTGGACACGGAGACCATCAGGGTCGTGGGCCGGGTCCGACGGAAAGCGGTTTTTCAGCTCACTCGCTCGATGACCTACGCCGACGCCGCGGCCGCGCTGGGCTGTTCGTCCAGCGCGATCAACGACGCGGTGTCCGGCCACAAGCGCGACGCCCGCTGAGCTTCCCCGCTCGCAACGGGCGCGCGCCCGGAGGTGACCCGCATCGCCAGCGCGTTGCTCGATGGGGACCTGGCGGCGCTGCTGCAACGATCCGCTGCAACGAAGCCGGCCCGCGACTGATCTTGCGGGCCGGGTTCGCCCTGGTGAAACGGCGGAGCCGACGGGGGGACTCGAACCCCCAACCTTCCGATTACAAGTCGGGTGCGCTGCCAATTGCGCCACGTCGGCGGAGCGGTACCCGCGAAGGTACCCCTGAGATGGTACGCGGCTCATCCGGCAAACCGGTCCGACCCCGACCAGCCCCACCATGATCACGAGACGTTACGATCTTGCGACACGAGGTCTATCCATACTGGACCGGCCGTCCGTATCATGCCGTTGCGCACCTTGCGGTAGGAGACTTCCCCCCACCTGGACGAGGTTAGATGCGTACTCGCGACTTGTCGGTCCGGACCAAGATCCTCGCACTGCTGCTCGCCCCTATCCTGGCGCTCGTCGCGCTGTGGATCGTCGCGACCGCTGCGACTCTTGACGCGGCGCGGAGCCTGACGGCCGCGCAGACGTACCGCGACTATGCGAGAACCCCGGCCGAGCGCCTGATCGACCAGCTGCAACAGGAGCGCAAGCTCTCCGTCGTGTACCTCGGTGACAAGCGCGCCGATCCGGAACCGCTCAAAGACCAGCGCAGTCGCACCGACGCGGCGCTCGCCGCGTACCGCAGGAAGGCAGCGAGCGGCGAGCTGATGAGCGCGGCCAACGACCTGGCGAGGCAGCGGCTACGGGACCTGTCGGCGGCGCTGGAGACACTGCCCGCCGCCCGGGAGACCATCGACAACGGTGAGCTGGACCGGGCCGGCACGATGCGGCTGTACACCGGGATGGTCGACGCGGCCTACCGCATGCTCGCCCCGCTGGCCGAGGTCGGGGATTGGCAGGTGGCCCGCCTGGGCCGCGCGGTGGTCGCACTCGGTGCGGCGCGAGACGCGCTGGCCCGCGAGGACGCGCTGCTCGCCGGGGTGGCAGCCGCCGGCGCGCCACAAACCGGCGCGCCACAAACCGGCGCACCACAAACCGGCACGCCACCAAACGGCACGCCACCAAACGGCACCCCGCCAAAAGGCACCCCACCAACCAGCACGCTGACCGGCGCCGACCTGATCCAGCTCGTCCAGGCCATTGGTGTCCAGCGGGCGCTGTACGCGGACGCCGCCGGCGAGCTGTCCGACGCCGATCAGGCGGCGTGCCAGCGGGTGACGAAGAGCGACGCCAGCGTGCGACTGCGGGAGCTCGAGGACAGGATCGTGGCAGGTCCGGCGGTGACGGTCGACATGGCGGCGTGGCGGGTCGCGTACGACGCCACGGTCAAGCAGCTTCGCGACGTCGAGCGCGGCGCGGACAAGACGGTGTCCGCGGCCGCCGGACCCGTGCGCGACGGGATCTTCAGCCGGCTGTGGATGGCGACGCTACTCGGGTTGGGCGCCATCGTCGGGTCGGTACTGCTCGCCCTGTGGCTGTCCCGCGCGCTGACCGGCCGGCTGCACGAGATCCGCGATTCGGCGGCCGATCTCGCGCACGATCGGCTGCCCGGGCTGCTGGCCCGCCTGCAACGGGGCGAGGACGTCGACGTCGCGGCGGAGACGGCGAAGGCGACAGCCGGGGCAACGGCGGCGCAGCGCGGTCGGGACGAGATCGGCCAGATCAGCACGGCGTTCGACGAGGTGCAGCGGACGATCATCCGGTCAGCCGTCGCCGACGCCCGCCACCGTCAGGGGCTGGGCGACGTCTTCAGTACCATCGCGCAGCGCAGCCAGGATCTCATGCACCGGCAGCTCACCCTGCTCGACGGCATGGAACGGCGGGTCACCGAGCCGGCGGACCTGGAGGACCTGTTCCGGGTCGATCATCTGGCCACCCGTACCCGCCGGCATGCCGAGGAGCTGGCCGCCCTCGTCGGCGCGGTGCCCGGGCGGGGCTGGCACAAGCCGGTGCCGATGACCGACGTGATCCGGGGCGCGGTCTCCGAGGTCGAGGACTACGCCCGGGTCACCACCCTTCCGGTACCGGAGGTGGCGCTGGTCGGTCGGGCCGTGGGTGACGCCATCCACCTGCTCGCCGAGCTGATCGAGAACGGTACGACCTTCGCGCCGACCGCCCGGGTCCAGGTCTCCGGCGAGCTCGTGCCGAACGGGTTCGCCATCGAGATCGAGGACCGGGGCAGCGGCATGACCGCCGAGGCGCTCGCCGAAGCCAACCGGAAGTTGGCCGGCACACCCGATTTCGAGGTGAATGCCGGTACCCAACTGGGCCTGTTCATGGTCGCGCAGCTCGCGGCGCGGCACGGCGTCCGGGTCCGCCTGCGCGCGTCGCCGTACGGCGGGGTTACCGCCGTGGTCCTGATCCCGGCCGAACTGGTGGTCATCGGCCCGGACGGGCCGCCGAACTGGGACGCTCCGACCATGGTCCAGCCCGGCCTCGCGGCCGCCATCGCGGGCGCCGCCGCCACCAGGAGCAGCGCGGCAGAGACCAGGACCAGCGCCCCAAGCCAGGCGGAAACGAAGACGACGACACTCCCCAAACGCGTCCGGCAGGCGAGCCTGGCGCCCCAGCTGCGCGACAGCGGAGTACCCGGCCCGTGAACCCGCCGCCGCTGCGCCGACGACCGATCGGCCCGATCTGGGTGGACGCCGAGGCGGGTCCGGTGGTGCGCCCGTACACGCTGACCCAGGGCCGCGCCGGCTCGGACGACCGGGACTTCGACATGGTCGCGTTCGTCCAGGCCAGCCTCGACGAGGGCTGGCCGAGCCACCTCCAGCCCGAGCAGCGCGCGATCCTGGCGCTGGTACACCGGCCGCTGTCGGTGGCCGAGGTCGCCGCGCATGTCGATCTTCCGCTCGGGGTGGTCCGGGTCCTGCTCGGTGACCTGCGCCGGCAGGGCCTGGTCGCGGTGCAGGAGCCGGTGGAGGACGACCAGCGCGACGAGGGCGTGCTGCACGCGGTGATGGACCGGCTCCGGTCACTCTAGATAGCCGGATCAAACCGACAAAACAGCCGCCGTCCTAGCTAGATCGTGGAGTACCGGCTAGGTTGGCCTGAACTGGCAGGCGTCTGCCAGTCCTTTTACTCGGATCGTCCGGCACGTTCCTGCCGGTGAAAGGGAGTACCTCGTCATGGCTACGGTCAAGTACGACAAGGCCACCCGGATCTACCCGGGGACCTCGCGACCAGCGGTCGACAGCCTGGATCTCGAAATCGGCGATGGGGAGTTCCTTGTCCTCGTCGGGCCGTCGGGCTGCGGCAAGTCCACCAGCCTCCGCATGTTGGCCGGTCTGGAAGACGTCGATCAGGGCGCCATCTTCATCCAGGACCGCGACGTCACCAACCTGCCCCCCAAGGCCCGCGACATCGCGATGGTCTTCCAGAACTACGCCCTCTATCCGCACATGACGGTGTACGAGAACATGGCGTTCGCCCTCAAGCTGCGCAAGACGCCCAAGCACGAGATCGACACCAAGGTCAAGAAGGCTGCCGCGCTGCTGCAGTTGGAGGAGTACCTGGGCCGCAAGCCGAAGGCGCTGTCCGGTGGCCAGCGCCAGCGGGTCGCGATGGGCCGCGCGATCGTCCGGGAGCCGCAGGTCTTCCTCATGGATGAGCCGCTGTCCAACCTTGACGCGAAGCTTCGGGTGCAGACCCGTTCGCAGATCGCGACGCTGCAGGCCGACCTTGGCATCACCACGGTCTACGTCACGCACGACCAGGTGGAAGCCATGACGATGGGCCACCGGGTCGCGGTCCTCCTCGATGGTGTGCTCCAGCAGGTGGCCACGCCGCGCGAGCTGTACGACCGGCCGATCAACGTGTTCGTGGCCGGCTTCATCGGCTCCCCGGCGATGAACATCAAGACCGTTCCGCTGACCGAGTCCGGCGCGAAGTTCGCCGAGATGGTGCTGCCGCTGTCCCGTGAGCAGCTCGATGCCGCCGTCTCCGACGGCGCCAAGCACGTACAAGTCGGCTTCCGGCCCGAGGACACCGACCTGGTCGGGGCCGACGACGGCGGCATGCCGATCCACGTCGACCTGGTCGAGGAGCTGGGCTCCGACGCCTACGTCTACGGCACCGTCGCGCTCGAAGGTCAGGACGAGCGGTTCGTGGTCCGGGCCGACTCGCGCCAGTCGCCGCACCTCGGCGACATCGTCTACGTGAAGCCGCGCCCCGGCCACCACCACGCGTTCCACGCGGTGAACGGCCTGCGCCTCTAGGAAATCGCACGACATCCCGGAGGCCGCCATGGTGGACTGCCCACCATGGCGGCCTTCGTGATCTCCGCGTTCGTCCTGGCGATGCTGCCCGGCCCGGCGACCGCGTTGCTCATCCGGGAAACCGTGAGCGGCAACCGCCGCCGGGTGATCGGCGTGCTGGGCGGCATGGAAGTGGGCATCTTCGCCTGGGCGGTGCTGTCCGGGTTGGGCGTCGCGGCCCTGGTCGCGGCCAGCGCGCTGGCATATACGATCTTGCGCGCCGTCGGCGCCGCGGTGCTCGTCGTGCTCGGTGTCCAAACACTTTGGTACACCCGGAGCCGCCGACCTGATCGACCGAAGCCGCGAGTAGATCTAGTCCGCGAACCGCCAGACCCGGAAACTCTTCTCGGCGGCGCACACCATCGCATACTCGTCCCAGGAGCATGTCTTCCCGTACGACCTGGTCAACGTGCCCAGTGGGGTACGCCCGCCGCCGCTCGCGTCCACCCCGACCAGGCCCATGTCGGCGAGTGACGACGACGGCTGCCCGGAGAAGACGAGCGCGCTGGCGCCGTTGATCCGGACGACCGCTCCGCTCTGGTCCTCGGCCTTCAGGATCGACCGGCCATCCGGGTCGTACAGGCGGCTGCCGGGAGTACCGGTGACGTTGGTCGCGAGGATCCGATCGCCGATCGGGGTCAGCGTGTCTGCCGCCGGCGCCGGGTGCCGCCACAGTTCCTTGCCGGCGGCTATGTCGATGGCGGCGACCTGGGTGGTCTTGTCGTCGTAGCTGACCTGGTCGAGCACGCAGACCCGGCCGTCGCCGCAGGGGCTCAGACCGCCGTCGACCACCGCCCGGTCCTTGTCGCCGACGGTGTAGATGATCCGCGGCTGCTGGTCGAGCTTGTCCAGGTCGTAGGCGACGACCTGGTACGGCTGGTCGCTGGTCACCGTGAAGAACTGGCCGGTGTACGCGAGATAGGGCTCCCTCGGCCGGTCGACGGCGGCGCGCTTGCCGGTCTGTTTGCCGGTGCTGACGTTGTACACATGAAGGGTCTTGTCCTCGCCGATCATCAACAGGCGGTGGTCGTCACCCCGGTCGGGCGCGGCCGGGCGCCCGTCCAGTAGGCCCGGCCCGTCCAGGTCGGCCTTCGTGGCCACATCGACGACCGTGGCGGACTCCGCCTTCGGATAGTCGATCTTCCATTTCTCCTTGCCGCTGGACAGGTCGTACCCGCGGGCCGCGTACTCGTGATCGGAGACCAGCACCACGACGGAGTCGTAGAACACCAGGCGGTCGTTGCCGTACGTGTCGAGCTGCCAGCGCCGGTGCCCGTCGCCCGGATCGAGGGCGTACACGGTCCGCGACCTGTCCCCCGAAGCGCCGCCGTAGTGGTCGCCGCTCGCGAAGACGCCGCCCGCCGTGGCATAAACCCAGTCCCAGTCGTCGGCGGAGCCGGCCGTGTGATCGCCGTGCCAGACCGGCTTGGCGGTCTTCATGTCCAGCGCGGCGACGTGCAGATCCTTGTCGATCGAGTACGCCACGTACCCCCGGTCGCCGACGGCATAGGTGAACTGGTCGCCGATGTACTTGTCGCCCGCGTTGACCGGCAGCGTGCCGACCTGGGACAGGCTGGTGAAGCTCACCGGTGACGCGCCGCCGGACCGGAGGTCCCAGGCCAGGGTCGCGGCGAGACCGAGAGCCACCACGGTCACGCCAGCCACGATCAAAATCAATTTCCTTTGGTACCACCGGAGCCGGCTCCCCGGAGGCGGCGGAGCGGCCGCGGGCGAGACCGGCGAGACCGGTATTGCCGAGACCGGGGCGGGCGCCGGGGACATCGGCGCCATCGACACCGGAGCGGCGGGCACGGCGGAGACGGGTACCGACGCCCGCGCCGAAACGCCGGGTGCCGGGGCCGCAATCGACAGTTCGGCCAGCGCGCCTTCGGCGACCGGAAGCTCGGGCTGTTCGAGCACGGTCGGGGCGACGCCCAGCTCGGCGTGCAGCATCCGGGCCACCAGCGGCAGCCGGGACGAGCCGCCGACCAGGAACAGCCCGGCGAGCTGGTCGGGGCGCAGGCCGCACCGCCCGATCACCGCCGCCGTCTCGTACACGCCCCGGCGTACCAGTGGCGACGCGACCCGCTCCAGCTCCTCGCGGGTGAGGTGGACGGCCTGTTCCACACCGGGTACCGCGACCGGCGCCACGGTGGTGCGGGACAGCATCTCCTTCGCCCCGCGTACGTCATCCCAGTACGCCCGGCGGTCGCGCCGCTCGGTCGCGGTGGCCGGGTTGTGCAGGGCCGGCGGGAGTGCCCCGGCGAGTACCTCGCTGAGGTGCGCGACCAGGGCCGCGTCGATGTCCAGGCCGCCGAGGTCGGGGATGCCACCGGAGCCGAGGACGGCGAACCCGCCGCTCTCCCGGCGTACCACGGCGATGTCCAGAGTGCCGCCGCCGAAGTCGAACACGGCCAGGCTGCCGCCGACGGGTACCGGCCGGCGGAGCACGTCGGCGAAGTACCGGGTCGCGGCGACCGGCTCCGGCACCAGGCAGAACCTTTCGGGCGCCTGGACCTCCGGTCGGCGCAGATCAAACGGGCGTAAGGGCGGCCACCCGGCCCGGCTGGCCGCGGTCACGAGCGTCTCGCGGCGGCGCTGCCCCCATGCCGCCGGGTGGGTCAGCACGGCCGGTGGCAGGAAGCCGACCGCCTCGACCGCGCCCCGCGCGACCGCGCCGAGGATCGCGGCGAGCAGGTCGACGACGGGCACCTCCCGGTCGCCGAGCAGGACAGTCGCCTCGTCGATACGCCGCTTCGGGTTGGGCTCGAACCGCGCCGGGTCGAGCTGGGCCATCCGCTGGGCGTCCCGACCGACGTGTAATCGACCGGATTGGTCGAGGAAGACCCCGGACGGCAGGATCGGCGCCCCGTCGTGCAGCAGCGGCCGGGTCCGCCCATCGGGCCACCGGATCACCGCAACGGTGTTGGAGGTGCCAAGGTCGACGCCGATCGCGAAGCCCTCGCGGCTCATACCTCTCCCAAGATCGTCACAACTTGCCGGAAGTCGTGGTCATAGACGTACCAGGAGACCACAACTTCCGAGAAATTGTGACGATCATCAACCCCGGCGGCGGGCCACCTCGGCCAGTGCCACGGCGGCGGCCACGGACGCGTTGAGCGACTCCACTTCGGACGCCATCGGGATGCTGTACCCGCAGATCGCAGGTCTGGCCGACCAGCCGGGACAGCCCACGCCCCTCCGAGCCGACGACGAGAACGACCGGCCCGACCGCGACCTCCAGGTCGTACAGCGGACCTCGCCGTCCGCGTCCAGGCCGACGACCGAGAAGCCCTGCTCCTGGCACGCCTTCAGCGACCTGGTCAGGTTGGTCACCTGGGACACCTGCATCCGGGCCGCGGCGCCCGCGCTGGTGCGCCACGCGGTCGCCGTCATCCCCGCGGCCCGCCGCTCGGTGAGGAACACGCCGTGCGCGCCGAACGCCGCCGCCGACCGGATCACCGCGCCCAGGTTGCGCGGGTCGGTCACCCCGTCGAGCGCGATCAGCAACGGCGTGACCTGCTCCAGTCGCGGCGGCGACCAGGTCCTCGAACGGCTCGTACGCGAACGGCGGCACCTGGAGCCCGAGGCCCTGGTGCAGCACGCCGCCGGTCATCCGGTCCAGCTCGGCGCGGCTGATCTTCGAGGATCGGGATACCCCGGTCGCCGGCGACCCGGACGGCCTCCTTGATCCGCTCGTCGATGTCGATGCCCAACGCCACGTACAGCGCGGTGGCCGGGACGTGCGCGCGCAGCGCCTCCACGACGGGGTTGCGGCCGACCAGCAGCTCGGGCCCGTCCTTCGGCGGCGTGGACCGCCGTCCCGGCGCGACCCGGGCCGACCGGGCTTCGACCCGCCGGCCCTGCCCTTCGCGCCGGCCCCCTTCGCGCCGGCGGCCTTCTTGCCACCGGGCGTGCCGGCTTTCGGGGTGCGCCCCTCGGCGGACGCCTTGCGCCGCTCCTTCTCCTGCTTCCAGGCGGTGCGCTCGGGCAGCGGCTCGTCGCCGGAGTACGCCTTGTGCCACGGCCGCTCGTCGGCCGGCAGGGTGCGGCCCCGACCGGCGAGGCCCTGACGGTTCTTGCCGCCCGAGCCCGTGCTCGCGCCCTTGCGTCGGGGTGGAACGCCGGCCCCGGCGCTGCGAGTTGCCGGCCATCAGTCACCTTCCGAGGCAATTGTCCAGCGCGGCCCGGTGGGCGTGTCCTCCACCGCGATGCCGGCGTGCTTGAGCTGATCGCGCACCGCGTCGGCGGCGGCCCAGTCCTTACGCGCCCGGGCCGGCGGCCCGCTGCTCCAGCGCCAGCGCGACGAGCGAGTCGACCACGCCGGTCAGATCACCGTCCGACGTGGACGTCCACGCCGGATCGAACGGGTCCAGGCCCAGGACGCCGAGCATTGCCCGTACCCGGGAAAGAGCGGAACCGACCGCGGACCTCGTCACCGTCCGCGAGCAAGGCGTTTCCCGTGCGCACGGTCTCGTGCACGACGGCGAGCGCGCGGGACGTGTTGAGGTCGTCGTTCATCGCGGCGACGAACTCGCCCGGCAGCTCCTCGGGCTCCACCGGCCCCACCAGCTCGGACGCCCGCTGGACGAAGCCTTCGAGCCGGCGGTAGGCCGCGGCGGCCTCGTGCAGCGCCTCGTCGGAGAAGTCGATCGGCGAGCGGTAGTGCGGCGCCACCAGGTAGTAGCGCAATTCGACCGGGCGGACGCCCTTCTCGACCAGCGCGGACACGCTCAGCACGTTGCCCAGCGACTTGGCCATCTTGGTGCCGGCGAGGTTGAGCAGGGCGACGTGCACCCAGTACCGCGCGAAGCCGAGACCGGCGGCGTGCGACTGGGCGACCTCGTTCTCGTGGTGGGGGAACACCAGGTCGAGGCCGCCGCCGTGGATGTCGAACTCGTCGCCGAGGTAGCGCCGGCACATCGCCGAGCACTCGATGTGCCAGCCGGGCCGCCCGGGACCCCACGGCGCCGGCCAGCTCGCGTCGGCCGGCTCGTCGGCCTTGGCGCCCTTCCACAGGGCGAAGTCGCGGGGATCGCGCTTGCCGCGCGCGGGCGCGTCGTCGGCCGGCTCCATCGCGTCGAGCTTCTGGCCGGACAGCGCGCCGTAGTCCGAGAAGGACCGGACGTCGAAGTACACGTCGCCGCTGCCGTCCTCGGCCGGGTAGGCGTTGCCCTTCTCGATCAACAGCTTGATCAGCTCGTGCATCTCCGGGATGTGCCCGGTGGCGCGCGGTTCATACGTCGGTGGCAGCACGCCGAGCGTCGCGTAGTCGCGGCTGAGCTGGCGCTCGTTGGCATAGGCGAGCTGCCAGAACGGCTCGCCGGACTCCTGCGACTTCACCAGGATCTTGTCGTCGATGTCGGTGACGTTGCGGATGAACCGCACCTGGTAGCCGGAGTGGGTGAGCCAGCGCCGCAACACGTCGTAGTTGACGCCACCGCGCAGATGCCCGATGTGGGGTGCCCCCTGCAACGTGAGCCCACACAGGTAGATCCCGACCTGACCGGGGGTACGCGGGACGAAGTCCCGAACCTGGCGGGTCGCGGTGTCATAGAGGCGCAACGTCACACCGCCAAGCGTAACGGTCCCGCCCACACCGATGTCGATCTAGGACGAATGGTGGGACGAAGCGGGCGTCCTGGGCACCATTCTTCCTTGATCGGCGAGGTGGGTGGCCGCATAACGACGCAAAACCGAAACGCCGCGAGGCCCGTTCTGCGCGTACATTCTGCGCGTGACAACGGAGACGGCGCAGACCCTCGACCGTGGGCTGCGCCTGCTGCACCTGGTCGCCGATGCGCCCGCCGGGCTGACCGTGACCGAGGCGGCGGGCCGGCTCGGGGTGGGCCGCGCGGTCGTCTACCGGCTGGCCACCACGCTGGGCGAGCACGGCATGATCCGCCGGGACGCCAGCGGCCGGCTGCGGCTGGGCGCGGGCGTCCTGCACCTCGCCCGCCGGGCCCAGCCGCTGGTGGCCGACGCGGCGCTGCCGTCGTTACGCCGCCTCGCCGAGCAGGTCGGCGCCACCGCGCACCTGACGATCGCCGAGGGCGGCGAAGGGCTCGCACTGGCGGTGGTCGAGCCGAGCTGGACGCAGTTCCACGTCGCGTACCGGACCGGGTCCCGGCACCCGTTGGAGCTGGGCGCCGCCGGACTGGCCATCCTCGCGGGTCGGGAGGGTCGGTTCGGGTACGTGTCGACCGCCGGCCAGCTACAGCCCGGCGCGCACGGGGTGGCCGCCCCGGTGCCCGGGGTGGAGGGGCTGGAGGCGAGCGTCGGGGTGGTGGCCCTGTCGGCGCTCGATGTCGAGACGGTCGGGCCCCAGGTGATCGCGACAGCGGCGGCCGTGGCCAAGTCCCTCGCCTGACCGGCGGCCCTCGCCCGACGGCGGCCCTCGCCCGACGGCGGCCCTCGCCCGACGGCGGCCCTGACCCGGCGGCGACCCTTGACCGGCGGCCATGATCGTCACAACTTCCCGGAAATAGTGGCCTTAGCCAGGCGCCATGGCCACGACTTCGGGGAAGTTGTGACGATCTTGCAGGACACCCGGCAGGTCGGCGAGGGTGGTGATCACGGCGTCGCAGCGCAACTCCGGCGGTACCGGCGCGCCGAGCCGGTTGAGCCAGACCGTACGCAGGCCGGCCGCGGCCGCCGGCACGATGTCGTCGTCGAGCGAGTCGCCGACGTACACGATGTCCCGGGGATCCGCCCCGGCGGCGGCCACCAGCCGGGCGAAGAAACCGGGCTTGGGCTTCGGTGGTACGCCGTCGACGTGCGCGTACACCTCGAAGGCGAACATGTCCCCGAGGCCGCACCGGCGCGCGTGGCTGTTGCCGTTGCTGCCGACGCCGAGGGTGTGGGTCGCGCGCAGCGCGGTGAGCGCGGGCAGCGCGTCCGGATAGAGCCGCAGCCCGGCATAGCGAGCGACGAAGAACGCCGCGGCGACCCGGTCAAGCGCGTGCGGGTCGGTGACGCCGAGGCTGTCCAGCGTCCGCGCGAGGCCGGCGCGGCGTACCTCGGCGATTGGCGCGTCCCGCTGCCGGGCGAGGATCGCGGCGCAGTCGGCCTGAAGGTGGGCCGCGCCGAGCGAGGTCGCGGCGGGGGTGAGTGCGCGCAACTCGTCGAGCGCGGCGGCCAGCCCGGCGTGGATCGCGGGTAGCAGGTCTACGAGCGTTCCGTCGACGTCAAACGCGATCACCCGCGGCATGCCGGTATTTTCACCACGAAAGCGTTTACCCGCTGTGACGCGCGTCACGGATGGGTCATCCGGAGCACATCCAGCGCCGTCACGAGATCCTGCTCGCTGATCTTTCCGCTGGCCACGTGCCCGCGCTCGATCACCACCTGCTTGATCGTCTTGCCCTCGCGCAGCGCCTGCTTGGCGATCGAGGCGGCCTCGTCGTACCCGAGATGCCGGTTCAGCGGGGTGACGATCGACGGCGAACTCTCCGCGTACCCGCGGCAGACCTCTTCGTTCGCGGTCAACCCGGCGACGCAGCGGTCGGCGAGGATCCGGCTGACGTTTGCCAGCAGCCGCACCGACTCCAGCAGGTTGCGGGCGATCACCGGCAGCATCACGTTCAGCTCGAAGTCGCCCTGCGACCCGGCGAACGCGACGGCGGCGTCGTTGCCGATCACCTGGGCGCACACCTGGCGGACCGCCTCCGCGACCACCGGGTTCACCTTGCCCGGCATGATCGACGAGCCCGGCTGGAGGTCGGGGATGCTCAGCTCGCGCAGCCCGGCCCGCGGCCCCGAGCCCATCCACCGGATGTCGTTGGCCATCTTGTACAGGCCGGCGGCAATGGTCCGGAGCTGGCCGGACGCCTCGACCAGGCCGTCCCGCGCGCCCTGCGCCTCGAAGTGGTTGCGCGCCTCGGTCAGCGGAAGGCCGGTCTCCCCGGCCAGCCGCTCGATCACCAGGCGGGCGAAGCCGGGCGGCGTGTTGATGCCGGTGCCGACGGCCGTGCCGCCCAGAGGCAGCTCGGCGACGCGGGGAAGGCTCGCCCGCAGCCGCTCGATCCCGTACCGTGCCTGCGCCGCGTATCCGGAGAATTCCTGCCCGAGGGTGACCGGCGTGGCATCCATCAGGTGGGTGCGGCCGGCCTTGACCACGTCCCCGAACTCCTCGGCCTTCGCCTCCAGAGCGGTGGCGAGGTGGTCGAGTGCCGGCATCAGGTCACCGGTGATCGCGGCGGTCGCGGCCAGGTGTACCGACGACGGGAACACGTCGTTGGACGACTGCGACGCGTTGACGTGGTCGTTGGGGTGCACGTTGATCGCCAGGCGGGTCGCGGCCAGCGTGGCGATCACCTCGTTCATGTTCATGTTCGACGAGGTGCCGGAGCCGGTCTGGAACACATCGACCGGGAACTGGTCGTCGTGCGCGCCATCGGCGACCTCGGCGGCCCCGGCGACGATCGCATCGGCGATCTTCCGGTCGAGCACGCCCAGCTCGGCGTTGACCTCGGCGGCGGCCGCCTTGATCTGCGCCAGCGCCCGGATGTGCCGGCGTTCCAACCGGGCGCCGGAGATCGGGAAGTTCTCCACCGCCCGCTGGGTCTGCGCCCGGTACAGCGCGTCCGCCGGGACCCGGACCTCACCCATCGTGTCGCGTTCGACGCGGTACTCCACCATGCTGCCCATCCTGCCCCCGTCAGCGCCGGCCGACAGTGAGCACCGGCTTACCGGTCTCGGCGAAGAAGTCATTTGACGTATCGTCCCGCGTTCCTCACGGTGACGACGGCATCCACCGCGCTCCCGCATGCGGTCAGGCCGGGGCTCAAGCGGTGTTGATGATGTTCAAGACCCGTCGTACCGCGAATACGCGCCCGTACTTACGACCCGTGCGTTCCTCCAAGATGCCCAGTTGGACGAGGCGCCGGATCGCCGTGTTCGCAGCTTGGTACGAGACTCCGTATCTTTCTGCGGTGAGCGTGGCAGTGATCAATGGGTACCCCAACAGATCCTCGACGATCCGCACGGCCACACCGCGGACGTCAGCGTTGACCAACTGAGCCAGCGCCTCATCTCGCCAGTCGTGCAGCGCATCGATCTTCTCCATTGCGCGGACCGCCTGCGCGCGCACGGCCTCGGAGAAGAATCGGATCCAGGGTTCGAAGTCGCCGGTGGCGCTCACGGAGAGCAGGTGGTCCTGGTACTGGCGCCTTCGGCCTTCGAGCCACGGAGAGAGGTTCAGCACTGGCACCCGCAGTTCCCCCCGGTGCGCCAACTGGAGGACGCAAACAAGGCGGCCGAGCCGACCGTTGCCGTCGTTGAAGGGATGCAGGGTCTCGAACTGGTAGTGACCGAGAGCCATCTTGATCACTAGCGGAATCGTGTCTTCGGCCATGAGCCACGACGCCCAAGCGTCGACGCCGGCTTGTAGCTGATCGCCCGGGGGCGACGGCACAAACCGTGCGTCGCCCACCCGGCCACCGCCAGCGCCGATGAATACTTGGGTTGTTCGGATTCGGCCGGCATCATGCGAGTCCCCGCGGGTTCCTCGCACCAAGATCTTCTGAAGCTGTGCGAGCATGCCAACCGTGACTGGTTTATCCTTGATCCACTCGAACGCCAGTTCCGCAGCCTCGACGTAGTTATGGACCTCCGCAACCGACGCGGTGAGTTGGTCGCGGTTGAGGAAATCGGCCTCCAGGACATCGTCGAGCGCCGCATAGGTACCTTCGAGCGCCGACGTACTGACGGCCTCCTGCCGAATCGCGGGACGAGCGAGGAGTCCGGGGTTGGGGAGCCGGAAAGCGGCCTGGTCCAGGCGAGCCACAGCGACCGCCGCATCGGTGACCGCAAGGTAGGTCTCCTGTGCCAGGTTGAGCTTGGTCGGCAGAGGGTCGGCGATGAAGGCCGAACAGTCGTAATTCTCGTTGAATCTCGGATCCCACCCGGTAATCCGGATAAGCGACCCCACAGGGGACGATCGGAACATAGCGTCATCCACGATTTGAAGTAAACCACGAAAAACTTGAAAATCAGGGCCCGCTTTTCAAGCGGATACGTACGCATGTACCAAGATTCCAAGTTTTCGGCCCGAAACCTCAAATCAGAGCGGGGAATTCAACCACTCTACGTGACAGCGCGGTAGGCCCTTCGACAAGTCATCCCTGGGCGTAGTGCTGACAAGCATCAGGGTCGAGCGCCGATCCGAAGGACACTCTTTGGACGGGTGACCTCGGCGAAGAAATCGTTGCCCTTGTCGTCGACCACGACGAACGCTGGGAAGTCGACGACCTCGATCCGCCAGATCGCCTCCATACCCAGTTCGGGGTACTCCAGCACCTCGACCTTGCGGATGCAGTCCTGCGCGAGCCGGGCCGCCGGGCCGCCGATCGAGCCGAGATAGAACCCGCCGTGCCGCGCGCACGCCTCGGTGACCTGCTTCGACCGGTTGCCCTTGGCCAGCATCACCATCGAGCCGCCGGCGGCCTGGAACTTCTCGACGTACGCGTCCATCCGGCCCGCCGTGGTCGGCCCGAACGAGCCCGACGCGTACCCGTCCGGGGTCTTCGCCGGCCCGGCGTAGTAGACGGCGTGATCGCGCAGGTACCGCGGCATCGGCTCGCCCGCGTCCAGCCGCTCCGCGATCTTGGCGTGGGCGATGTCGCGGGCGACCACGAGCGGTCCGGTCAACGACAGCCGGGTTTTCACCGGGTACCGGGAAAGCTCCACCCGGATCTCGGACATCGGCCGGTTGAGGTCGACATGGACCACGTCGTCGTCTTCCGACAGCTCCACGTCGGGCAGGAACCGGGCGGGATCGGTCTCCAGCCGCTCCAACCACACCCCGTCGGCCGTGATCTTGCCGAGCGCCTGCCGGTCGGCCGAGCAGGACACCGCGATCGCCACCGGGCAGGACGCGCCGTGCCGCGGCAGCCGGACCACGCGGACGTCGTGGCAGAAGTACCGCCCACCGAACTGGGCGCCGATGCCGAAGTTGCGGGTCAGCTCCAGTACCTCGGCCTCCAGCTCCAGGTCACGGAACCCGTGCGCGGTCATCGACCCCTCGGTCGGCAGGCCGTCGAGGTACTTCGCGCTGGCGTACTTCGCGGTCTTCAACGCGTACTCGGCGCTGGTGCCGCCGATCACGATCGCCAGATGGTACGGCGGGCAGGCGGCCGTGCCGATCAGGCGCAGCTTCTCCTCCAGGAACTGCATCATCCGCTTCGGGTTCAGCAGCGCCTTGGTCTCCTGGTACAGGTAGCTCTTGTTGGCCGAGCCGCCCCCCTTGGCCATGAACAGGAACTTGTACGCGTCAGCGTGGCCATCCGGGTCCTCGGCGTAGATCTCGACCTGGGCCGGCAGGTTGGAGCCGGTGTTCTTCTCGTCCCACATGGTCAGCGGGGCGAGCTGCGAGTACCGCAGGTTGAGCCGGGTGTACGCGTCGTACACGCCGCGGGCGATCGCCTCCTCGTCCCGGCCGTCGGTGAGCACGAACCGGCCGCGCTTGCCCATCACGATCGCGGTGCCGGTGTCCTGGCACATCGGCAGCACCCCGCCGGCCGCGATGTTCGCGTTGCGCAGCAGGTCGGCTGCCACGAACCGGTCGTTCGGCGACGCCGCCGGGTCGTCGATGATCGACCGGAGCTGAGTGAGGTGCGCGGGCCGCAGGTAGTGCGCGATGTCGTGCATCGCCTCGTCGGTGAGCCGCGTCAGCACCTCCGGCTCGATGGTCAGGAACCGCCGGCCGCCCGGCCCGTCGACGGTGCCGACGCCGTCCGTGGTGATCAGGCGGTACCCGGTGCGGTCCGGACCGACCGGGAGCAGGGGCGAATACGCGAACTCGGGCATGGCTGGGAGCGTAACTCCGTCAGGGGCCGCGGAAGGGCAGGACTCCGACCGTGCGGTCCTGGCCGAGCACGACGCCGGCCGGCCCGACCCCGAGCACCGTCGCCTGGGTCTTCACGTCGACCAGGGTGCCCCCACCGCCCCGGTCGTACCCGACGAGCCGCCCCGCGTCGGTATCGTCGACGATGACCGCTGCCGTGCCGAGGGTCACCTTGCCGGCGACCTGGCGGGTCCACGCCGGGCGACCAGTGCCCAGGTTGACCAGGGTGATCGACTGGTGGTCCGCCGACCGGACAACCGCACTCCGGGCGTCGAGCGCGAGCACGGTCTGGCCCGCCCCGCCGACCCAGATCTCGTGACCGTCCGCCGTGGACAGCAGCGCCGGCCGGTTGTCGGCGCGGACCGTGGCGACAGTCGTGCCCGCCCCGACCGGAGACCTGCCCTGGGCGCACGTGGATGCGGGGGCGGTGCCCAGCGCGTACCCCGTCTTCTTCCAGATCGTGCGACCGCTGGCCGGATCGCGCGCTTCGATGCTCAGCTTGCAGTCCTCGTCGCGCCTGCTGGCGGTCGACCGCAGGGTCCGGCCACCGAGGACGGTCACCCGCACCCCGCTGGTCGGCTCCTCGCGCAGCCGGGCGCCGGTCCCGGTGTTCACGACGTGGACCCGGTCCTCGACGGTGAAGCCCAGCGCCGGCGGCACGGGATCGGTCGACGCGTGCGCCCCGGCGAGCGTCTTCGCGCTGTCGGGCAGGTTGGTCGTCCACGCCGCGCCGCCGTCCACGGTGGAGCGCCGGGACAGTGTGCAGTCCCGGTCGGCCGGGCATTCCAGCGACAGCAGCCCGTCCCGGAACGTCCACACGGCCAGCCCGGCGTTGTGCCACCGGAGCCCGCCGGTGGCCGGGTCGACCGCGTCGTACCCGCTGTTTCGGCCCTTGCCCAGGAGTACCGTGTCGGCCGCGACCGCGACCCAGCGGGCCGGTCGGGTCCACAGCACCTGGCCGGTGCCGGCGTCGCGCGCCTCGGCGCCGGACGGGACGGTGAACACGACGGTGTGCCCGACGACCGTCGCGGCGGACGGCGCGTCGCCGAGCCGCTGCCGCCACGCGGGCTCCGGTGTGGACAGCGTGGTGGCCTTGTCCAGCCAGGTCTGCACGGCCCTGCCCACGGCGGGCAACGGATTCTTGCCGCTGACGAGAAAGTACGTGCCGGCGAGCGCGGCCAGGCCGATGACGCCGAGGGCGGCTTCGAACCGGCCGACCGCCTTGCCATTAGCCACGCCGACACGGTATAGGCGCAGGCCTCGCCCTCGATACCCCCATGATCGGCACAACTTCCGGGGAATAGTGGCCATGACGGCCCCTGAGGCACTATTTCGGGGAAGTTGTGCCGATCATGCTGGGGACCAGGCCGACCTCGGATACGGCACACTGGGCGACGTGACAATCCGGCCGTACACGCTGTTGAGCTGCGCCGTCTCGATCGACGGCTACCTCGACGACGCGAGCGGGCAGCGCCTGCTGCTGTCGAACGCGGCCGACTTCGACCGGGTCGACGAGGTACGCGCCAGCTGCGACGCCATCCTGGTCGGCGCCAACACGATCCGGCGGGACAACCCCCGACTGGTGATCCGCGACCCGGCCCGCCGCGCCGCGCGGGTCGCCCGTGGCCTGCCACCCGACCCGGTCAAGGTGACCATCACCGCCAGCGGCGACCTCGACCCGACCGGCCGTTTCTTCAGAGTCGGGGAGTCGACGAAGCTCGTGTACTGGACCGCCGAGAAGCCGGCGAGCCTGGAACGTGTCGCGACGCTCGTCAAGGCGACCGACCTGTCCGGGATCCTGGCCGACCTGTCCGCGCGCGGGATCAGCCGGCTGATGGTCGAGGGCGGGTCGGCGGTCCTCGACCGGTTTCTCGCCGACGGCCTCGCCGACGAGCTGCACCTCGCGATCGGACCGCATTTCGTCGGCGACCCCGGCGCGCCGCGCTTCAACGGCACGGCCGGGCTGTCCCCGGCGCTCGCCGAGGTCAGCAACCTCGACGGTGTCGTCGTGCTGCGGTACCTGCTGTCGCCCGCCGCCGTCGACCGGCACTGGCTCGGCGTCGCGATCGAGGAGGCGTGGCGCTGCCCGCCGTCCGAACTGGCGTTCTCGGTGGGCGCGGTGATCGTCGACGCGGCGGGTCGGGAGATCGCCAGAGGGTACTCGCGGGAGCGCGACCCGCTGGACCATGCCGAGGAGGTGGCGCTGGCAAAGGTCACGCCGGGCGACCCGCGCCTCGCCGGGGCGACCATCTACAGCTCGCTGGAGCCATGCAGCCAGCGGAAGTCGCGCCTGCACCCGTGCGCGGCGCTGATCCGGGCGGCCGGCATCCCGCGCGTGGTGTACGCGTGGCGCGAGCCGATCCTGTTCGTGGACGGGCACGGGGTGGAGGAGCTGCGCGCGGCCGGGATCGACGTGGTCGAGGTGCCCGCGCTGGCTGAGGCGGCCAAGGCTCCGAACGCGCACCTCTCTCATGATCACGGAGCGTTCGGGTAGCCGGGGGTACGCGAAGTTTCCGTGATCATGGAGAGTCTGACCAGCGGGAGCGTGCGGTAGGGAATCTGCTCGGCCAGCGCGATGATCGTCGACGCGCGCACGATTCCCTCGTACCCGACGACCAGGTCGATCACGCGTTGCAGGTCGGCGTTGGAACGGGCCACGATCCGGCACATCAGGTCACCCGAGCCGGTGATCGTGTGCGCCTCCAGCACCTCCGGGATCTCGCCGAGGTGGGCGGCGACCGGATCATGCCCGTACCGCTGGCTGATCTCCAGCGTGACGAAGGCGGTCACCGCGTACCCGAGCGCGGCCGGGTCGATCTCCGGCCCGTACCCGCGCACGACCCCGCGCGTGGTGAGCCGGTCCAGCCGGGCCTGCACCGTGCCACGCGCCACCCGCAGCCGGCGCGAGCACTCCAGCACCCCGATCCGGGGCTCCTCGGCGAGCAGCGCGAGCAGCCGGGCGTCCAGCGCGTCAATGGACAATCTGCCCACCTCCTGGCGGGTTCGAGCCGTCGATATGTACAACCTGACCAGCCAGGATAGCTCCGGTTGCCCAGTACCGGTGCGTCAACGAGGCTGGCTCCAAGGCTGACCGCGGAGGGGGACGACGATGACCCAGACGATCGACGACGGCGTGGAGATCGACCGGTTGATCGGTGCCGTCGCGCACGACATATCCGCCGACCCGTTCCCGGTCAAGGGCCTCGACTACGTGCGCTTCTACGTCGGCAACGCCAAGCAGTCCGCGCACTACTACTCCACCGCGTTCGGCCTGACCTGCGTCGCGTACCGGGGGCCGGAGCAGGGCTACCGTGATCACGCCGAGTACGTGCTGGTCTCCGGGTCGGCCCGGTTCGTGTTCGCGGGCGGGGTGCACGCCGACGCGCCGGCGACGACGCACTACGCCCGGCACGGCGACGGGATCGTCGACATCGCGCTGGAGGTACCCGACGTCGACAAGGCGTACCGGTACGCGATCGAGCAGGGCGCGACCGGGCTGGACGAGCCGCACGACGTGACCGACGAGCACGGCACGGTCCGGACGGCGGCGATCGCGACGTACGGCGAGACCCGGCACACGCTGGTCGACCGGTCGAGGTACACCGGCGTCTTCCTGCCCGGCTTCGTGGTCCGCCCGCCGATCGTCGACCGGTCCGCCGCCCAGCCGAAGCGCTTCTTCCAGGCCGTCGACCACATCGTCGGCAACGTGGAGTTGGGCCACATGGACGAGTGGGTCGAGTTCTACAAGCAGGTCATGGGCTTCACCAACATGGCGGAGTTCGTCGGGGACGACATCGCGACCGACTACTCGGCCTTGATGAGCAAGGTCGTCGCCAGCGGTACCCGCAAGGTGAAGTTCCCGCTCAACGAGCCGGCCGTGTCCCGGCGGAAGTCGCAGATCGACGAGTACCTGGAGTTCTACGGCGGCCCCGGGGCACAGCACGTCGCCGTGGCGACGAACGACATCCTGCGTACGGTCGACCTCATGCGCGCTGCGGGCGTCGAGTTCCTGGTGACGCCGGACTCGTACTATGACGACCCTGAGCTGCGGGCCCGGATCGGCACCGTCCGGGTACCGATCGAGGAGCTCAAGAAGCGCGGCATCCTGGTCGACCGCGACGAGGACGGGTACCTGCTCCAGATCTTTACCAAACCGGTACAGGACCGTCCGACCGTGTTCTTCGAGCTGATCGAGCGGCACGGATCGCTTGGCTTCGGCAAGGGCAACTTCAAGGCGCTGTTCGAAGCTATCGAGCGGGAGCAGGAGCGTCGCGGGAACCTGTAACACTGTCTGGGTGACACAACCAGCAGGTGACGGTGCACCCCGGCGAAGCGAGGCGACGTTGTGACCTCGATCGAGCCTGGCTGGTACAAGGACCCCGCCGAGCCGACGACCCAGCGGTACTGGGACGGCGAGGGGTGGATCGGCGAGCCGCTGCCGGCCGACGCCACCCCGCCGCCCGGCCCGCCGGCGGAAAGCCCGGCGGAAAGCAAGGCCACCGCGGAAGGCCCAGCCACCGCGGAAAGCCCCGCGACCGCGGAGAGCCCGCCGCAGCGGGAAGCCCAGCCACCGCGGAAAGCCCAGCCACCGCGGAAAGCCCAGCCACCGCGGAAAGCCCGGCCGCAGCGGGAAGCCCAGCCACCGCGGAGAGCCCGTCGCCCGCCTCAGACGTCAAGACCACAGCCGGACCGGAGCGGCCCGAAGCGCCGAAGGCCCCGGAGGCACCGCCGACCATCCAGTGGCCGCCCGGTTGGCCGCCGCCGGGAATGCCACCCGGGCCGCCAGCGGGGCCGGCGCCCGGGCCGCCCGGAGCACAGCCGCCCGGAGCACAGCCGCCCGGACTCCCGCCCGGCATGCAACTGCCACCCGGCTGGCCGCCCGGGGTTCCGGTGCACCCCGCGTACGCACAGCTCTTCATACCGGCACCCCGCCCGCACGGCTACCCGCTGGCGGACATCGGGCGTCGCCTGGTCGCGCGCCTGGTCGACATCGGCGTGCTGCTCGTGATCAACGCGATCGTCAACGGCTGGTTCATCTACCGGCTCTACCAGGAGATCTGGCCCTGGTACAAAGCGGCCTACCACCGCGCCCAGGCGCACCTGCCCTACGACGACCTGCCCCAGCCGCAAAACACACAGAGCCTCGCGTTCACGATCACGCTGATCGCCGCCGCGCTGTGGTTCGCGTACGAGGTGCCGGCGGTCGCCAACCGCGGCCAGACGCTCGGCAAGCGGCTGCTCGGCATCAAGGTGCTGCGGCTGGAGGCCGACGGGCCGATCGGCTTCGGCCGGGCGCTGCGGCGGTGGAACCCGATGGGCATCGCGACCCTGCTGTGGACCTGCGGGGTCGGGTTCATCCTCCAGTTCGTCGACTGCCTGTTCGTGGCCGTCGACCGGCCGCTGCACCAGGCCCTGCACGACAAATCGGCGGCCACTGTCGTGGTCGACGTGAAACACCACGACGTGAAGCATCACAACACCGGAGGACCGACGTGATCCGCCTGACCCGCACCGACCTCGACGCGCTGCCCAGCTACGTCCCAGGCCGGAACATCCCCGGTGCGATCAAGCTCGCGAGCAACGAGGTGCCGTACGGCCCGCTGCCCGGCGTCGTGGAGGCGATCACCGAGGCCGCGGCGGGGGTCCACCGGTACCCGGACATGGGCGTGCTCGCGCTGCGCGAGGCGCTCGCCGAGCGGTACGGCGTCGACATGGACCGGATCGCGACCGGCTGCGGCTCGGTCGCGCTGGCCGAGCACCTGGCCCGCGCCGCCTGCCTGCCCGGCGACGAGATCGTCTACTCCTGGCGCTCGTTCGAGGCATACCCGATCATCGCCGCCACGACGGCCGCCACCAGCCTGAAGGTGCCCAACACCGCGGGCCACGCGCACGATCTGTCGGCCATGGCGGCGGCGATCACCGAGCAGACCCGGGTGGTGCTGGTCTGCAACCCGAACAACCCGACCGGCACCGCGATCCGCCGCGCCGAGTTGGACGCCTTCCTCGCCGAGGTGCCGGAGAACGTGCTGGTCGTGATCGACGAGGCGTACCGCGAATTCGTCACCGACCCGGACGTACCCGATGGGCTGACCACCTACGGTGACCGGCCCAACGTGGTCGTGCTGCGCACGCTGTCGAAGGCGTGGGGGCTGGCCGGGCTGCGGGTCGGCTTCCTGGTCGCGGCGCCCGAGGTGGCGGCCGCGGTGCGCAAGGTCGTCACGCCGTTCTCCACCTCGAGCGTGGCGCAGGCCGCCGCGCTGGCCGCGCTGCGCGCGACCGACGAGATGCGCCGTCGGGCCGACGCGGTCATCGCCGAGCGGGAGCGGTTGCTGTCCGCGCTTCACAAGATCTATCCGGAGGTACCGGAAAGCCAGGCGAACTTCGTCTGGCTGCCGCTCGGCGACGGGGCGGTGGACTTCGCGGTGGCCTGCGAGAAGGCGGGCGTGATCGTGCGTCCGTTCCCTGGTGAGGGCGTCCGGGTCACGGTCGGTACCCCGGAAGAGAACGATCAGTTCCTGGTCGCGGCGGAAGAGGCGCTGGGTTAGTGCCGGCGAGCAGCACCGAGTCCTGCGCCGAGTAGTAGTACCCGTCGTCGTTCCACGACGGGCTGCCGACCACGCGTTCCAGCACGACGAAGCCGTCGTGGACGTACACGTATCCGGGCCGCCAGGGCCGCCCTGCGCCCAACTGCACCGCGGAGAGTTGTGCGCCGGTCGCGGCGTCCAGCGTGACCAGGCGGTACCCGGGCGTGAGCAGGTACCGCCGGGTGGCGTCAGCGGCGAGCACGGTGCCGTGCTGCGGGCGCGTCGCCTCCCGGCCCAGCCGCAGGTTCCGGCGGCCGGTCCACAGCCGACGGCCGGTCGCCGGGTCGTAGCCGGTCGCCTCGTCGCCGGCTTTGATGATCAGGCTCTGGTCGGCCGTGTACAGCCCCGGCGGGTCGTACACGGTCCGCGCCCCGGTCCGCCTTCCCTGGTAGCCATCCTTGTCTGGCGGCGCGATCCTCTTCTGCCACGCGATCCGGCCGGCCCGCGCGTCGATACCGGTGACCACGCCGTCGCTCCAGCGGGCGATGACGTACGGTACCGGCCGTTCCACGCTCACCACGCCGACGAGCTGGGCCGGCCAGCGCCGGTACGACCAGTACGGGGTCGTCTCGTACCGTGCGGTCACCGTGTCGTCGGCCCACACCCGCCGGGCCTCCGCGTACACCCGCAGCCGCCCGTCGACGATCAGCGGCGCGTGCTGCAACGATCCGGACCACGCCGCGTTCGCCGCCGCGGCCCGGACCGGGTAGGCGGTGCCGGCCCGGTCGAACGACGCGGTCGGTCGAAGCACCCGCCAGCCGACCGCGCCGAGGCCGGCGACCAGTACCAACGCACCGGTCACGACCGCCAGCGCCCGGTTCAATCCGCGCGTCACGGCAACCTCCGCGCCGGACGCTAGACAGGCCGTCTGAACGGGCCCACAAGGTCCGCGAAACCCTCCGGAAACGCCCACCCATGATCGGCACAACTTCCCGGAAACTGTTGCCTCAGCGGGGTGCCATGGCCACTGTTTCCGGGAAGTTGTGCCGAGTCATCGGGGCCGTCGGGGCCGGCCGTCGGGGCCGGCCGTCGGGGCCGGCCGTCGGGGCCGGCCGTCGGGGCCGGCCGTCGGGGCCGGCCGTCGGGCCGGGCCGGTCGGCCGCGTTACGTGATCGCGGGGAGGATGCGGCCGACCACCTCGCCGAAGCCGACCACCGTGCCGCCCGGCCCCGGCGCGGTCGCGGTCAGCGTCACGGTGTCGCCGTCTTCCAGGAACGTGCGGGTGCGCCCGTCCGCCAGCGTCACCGGCTCCGCCCCACCCCAGGTCAGCTCGATGAACGAGCCGACCTGGTCGCGGGCCGGGCCGGACACCGTGCCGGACGCGAAGAGGTCACCCGGTCGGACCGAGGCGCCATTGGCGGTCAGGTGTGCGAGTTGCTGCGCCGGGGTCCAGTACAGGCTCGCGAACGGTGGCCGGGACACCACCGTACCGTTCCAGACCACCTCGATCCGGATGTCGTACCCGGCCCGGTCGTCGGCCAGGTACGGCAGTACCGGTGGATCCTGCACCGGAGCGGCCACCTTCGCCGCCGCCAGCGCGTCGAGGGGGACGACCCACGCCGACACCGACGTGGCGAACGACTTGCCCAGGAACGGCCCGAGCGGCTGGTACTCCCAGGCCTGGATGTCACGGGCGGACCAGTCGTTGACGAGCACAGCACCGAACGCGTACTCGAAGAAGTCCTTCGTGGACAGTGGAGTCCCGAGCCGGGACGCCGCGCCGACCACGAACCCGACCTCGGCCTCGATGTCGAGCCGCCTCGACGGCCCGAACGCCGGCCCGTCCTCGCCCTTACGCTGCCCGCTGGGCCGCACGATGTCGGTACCGGAGACGACCACCGTGCCGGCCCGCCCGTGGTACCCGACCGGCAGGTGTTTCCAGTTCGGCAGCAGCGGGGCCGGCGCGTCCGGCCGGAACAGCCGGCCCAGGTTGGTCGCGTGCTGCTCGGACGAGTAGAAGTCGACGTAGTCGCTGACCTCGAACGGCAGCCGTGGCGTCACGTCGGCGAGCGGCAGCAGCAGCGGCTCCACCTTGCGCTGGAACGCCGGCTGGGTCAGCAACTCGGCCAGCCGTTCCCGGACCGCTGTCCAGTATGGACGGCCGAGGGCCAGGAACGGGTTGAGCGTGGGCGCCTGGAGGGTACCGCTCGCCTCGATCAGGCCGGCCCGCTCCACCGCGCCGAGGTCGAGCACGCGGTCGCCGACCCGGGCACCGAGCCGGGTAGCTCCGCCGATTTCGAACGCCCCGTACGGCAGGTTGTGCACCCCAAACGGCTCATCGTCGCCAAGCCCCAGCCACGTCACAGCCCCCACCTCCCCCGTCGATCTAGGACGAATGGTGCCCGAGTCAGGCCTTTTGTCCCACCATTCGTCCTAGATCGACGAAGAGGCGCGGCGGCGGCGGCGGCGATCATGCGATCGCTCCGGTCGCGGACGGGAGGAGGCCGAGTACCCGTAGGTCGGCCAGTGGGTCGGCGATGCTGCAGCTACCGAAGCCGTCCCACAGGGGGCGCTCCTGCGCCAGGCGGGCGCGGGCGGCGTTGACCAGCGGCGTCGCGTCGCCGGACGCGAGGATCTTCGCGACCTCGGCCGGCTCGGCGCCCTCGACGGCGATCGCGGTGGCGACCAGCACGTTGAGGAAGCCGTGGTGGATGAACCCGGTCTCCGGATCGGTGTGCCGCAGCGCGTGGTGCAACCCGGCGGTCAGCTTGAACGGCAGCTCGCGGTCCCGGCAGGCGCAGATCACGGCGGCCAGCTCGACCGGGGTCGGGAACAGCTCGGCGGCCAGCCCGCCGGTGCGGAACTTCGGCGCCACCGGGGTCCCGGCCGCCCGCGCCTCTGCCACCGCGTCCAGAGCCGCGGTGAGGCCCCAGGTCAGTGGGATTTCCGCGTACCCCCGAAGGTGGCTCGTGCCGATCAGGGTGAGCAGGTCGCGGAGGCCGGGTTGCGGGTCTTCGCCGCGCTTGGCCACCGGCACCTCGATCTGCCGGATGTCCCGGCCGCTGTCGAGCACCCGGGCCACCGCGTCGCGCCGCCCGACGACGCCGATCGTGATGTCCGGCGGGACGGCGGCGACGTCCTCCGGCGGCAGCAACAGCGGCCCGACCATCTCCGCGTACCACGCGGCGCGGTGCTCGCGGTGCGCCACGATCGCCTCGGGCAGCGGCGCGCTGCCGGGCGGGAAGACCGCGGCGTCGTCGAGCATGCCGACGAACACCGCGGGGATGGCTCGGATTGACACGAGAATTGAACCTAGTAGAGGCTACGAATGGCGGACAATAGCGTCCGATTATCGGGCGTCGCGATTCGCAAAGCGGACAAAGCAGGAGGTCAATCATGCCGTACTACCGCAGTGTCGGCGACCTGCCCCGCAAGCGCCACACGCAGTTCCGGCAACCGGACGGCAGCCTGTACGCCGAGGAGCTGATGGGCCAGGAGGGCTTCTCCAGCGACTCGTCGCTGCTGTACCACCGGCACCTGCCGACCGCGATCGTGGCGGCCGAGGAATATTCGCCGCCGCCCTGGTCCCGGCTGCCCAACCTGCCGCTCAAACCCCGCCACCTGCGTACCCACAAACTCGATCCGGGTGGCGCCGACCCGATCCTGGGTCGCCAGCACCTGCTCGCCAACGACGACTGCCGGATCTCGTACGCGATCGCCGACCGGCCGTCGCCGCTGTACCGCAACGCCATCGGGGACGAGTGCGTGTACGTGGAGGACGGCCGCGCCCGGATCGAGTCGGTGTTCGGTGCCGTCGAGGTGGGTGCCGGCGACTACGTGATCATCCCGACCTCGGTGATCCACCGGATCGTGCCGCTCGACGGGCTGGTCCGCACGCTGGTGATCGAGGCGACCGGGCACATCGGGCCGCCCAAGCGCTACCTCTCGGTGCGCGGCCAGTTCCTGGAGGCCGCCCCGTACTGCGAGCGCGACCTGCGAGCACCTGGGTCTCCTTTGCTGGTGGACGAGACGGACGTTCCCGTTTACGTCCAGCACCGGCGTGGGTGGACTCGCTTTGTCTACGCCAATCACCCGTTCGACGTGGTCGGCTGGGACGGCTGCCTGTACCCGTGGGTGTTCTCGATCCACGACTTCGAGCCGATCACCGGGCGGGTACACCAGCCGCCACCGGTACACCAGACGTTCGAGGGTCCGAACTTCGTGATCTGCTCGTTCGTGCCGCGGAAGGTCGACTACCACCCGCTGTCCATCCCGGTGCCGTACAACCACCACAACGTCGACTCCGACGAGGTGCTGTTCTACACCGGCGGCAACTACGAGGCGCGGCGCGGCTCCGGCATCGAGCAGGGGTCGATCTCGGTACACCCGAGCGGGTTCACCCACGGGCCGCAGCCGGGCGCGCCGGAGCGGGCGATCGGGGTCGACTACTTCGACGAGCTGGCGGTCATGGTCGACACGTTCCGGCCGCTCGACCTGTGCGAGCCGGCGTGCGCGTGCGAGGACACCGGGTACGCGTGGACCTGGTCCGGCCGCTCCACCTGAGCCTTTGCGCGGCAGCGTTCGCGGCACAACCTAGCGTCTACGTGGCACAACTTCCGGCAAGTTGTGGCCTCAGCGGGGTCGTGAGGCCCCTGTTTCCGGGAAGTTGTGCCGATCACCGATCAGGGCAACCGGTAGACCAGGGCTACCGCGGTAGCGGCGAGGCCCTCGGCCCGGCCGGTGAAGCCGAGGCCGTCCGTCGTGGTGCCGGACAGCCGGAAATCCGCGCCGATCGCGTCGCCGAGCAGCTTCTCGGCCTCGCCCCGGCGGGTGCCCACCTTCGGCGCCACCCCGATCACCTGTACCGACACGTTGCCGATCTCGTACCCGGTCGCGCGTACCCGCCTAGCCGTCTCCGCAAGGAGTGATACTCCGGACGCACCCTCCCATTCCGGACGTCCGGTGCCGTAGTTCGAACCGAGGTCGCCGAGGCCCGCCGCGGACAACATGGCGTCACACGCCGCATGCGCCACGACGTCCCCGTCGGAGTGCCCGGCGAGCCCGTCCACGCCGTCCCACCGCAGGCCAGCCACCCAGCACGGCCGCCCCGTCTGGTAGGCGTGGACGTCGGTGCCGATGCCGATCCGGGGAACGATCACGAACAGAGCGTACGCACCGGGCCCGGTTGCCAATGGGTAGCCGTCTGGTGGAAAGACGGCTCCCGATATCCCGATGTTGGACTCGGACCCCTAACCTTGGCCGGGTGCCCAACGCTACCGTCCGGCCCCGCCGGTCCCTGACCGCCGCCGCCGTTCGGTTCGGGGTGCTGGTCACCCTGGTCGCAGGCCTGGCTCTGGTGACCTTCTTCGTCCGGCCCAGCCGGCACGGCCTGCTCGCCGCCGCGCATCACAGCCATGTGGTCGCGCCGTTGCTCGCCGTGATGGGCAGCGCGGCCCTGGTCGTCGCGGTCACTCCGCGTACCCTCCTCGCCTTCGTCGGCGGGGCGCTGTTCGGCCCGCTGGCCGGCTCCGGGTACGTGCTGCTGGGTGTCACCGCCGGCGCGATCGTGGCGTTCGTCATCGGGCGGGTGCTCGGGCAGGACTTCGTGGGCAGCCATCTGCGCGGCCGGTTCGCGCTGATGGAACGGGCCGTGGCGCGCCGGGCGCTGATCGCGGTGACGGTGTCCCGGCTGATCCCGCTCGTCCCGTTCGGCATCTCGAACTACGCGCTGGGCACCACGTCGGTCCGGTTCCGCCCGTACCTGGTCGGCACGCTGGTCGGGGCCGCGCCGGCCACCATCGCGTACGCGGCACTCGGCGCCGCCACGATCGAGGGCAACCCGACCGGCGCCGCGTACGCCGGAGTCGCCGTGGCGATCCTCGGTATCGGTGGCGTGGTGGGCACCTACCTGGTCTGGCGCCGGCGCCCCCGGCGGCCGGCAGCGCTGATGAGCAAGCCGGCCGTCCCAGCGCGCCTGCTGGCCACCGCCAACGCCGACTAACCCGCTTGATCGGCCCGCCCGGGCCGGCCCCCATGATCGCCACAACTTCCCGGAAGTTGTGGCCTCAGCCCCCCGGTTTGGCCACAATTTCCGGGAAATTGTGCCGATCGAGCAACAGCTCGGCCACGGCGAGGTCGAATGGACGGGTGATCTTCAGCGCGCTCTCCTCGCCCGGCACGGTCCACACGGCCACGCCGATCTTCTCCGCCAGCCCGGCGTCGTCGGTGTGATCGTCGACGGCGGCGGCATGCGCGGCTTCCAGTACCGATCGATGAAAGCCCTGCGGGGTCTGGACGGCCCGCAGGACCGACCGGTCGAGCGTCGTCATCACCTCGCCGGTCGGGTGGATGTGCTTGATCGTGTCAACGACCGGCAGCGCGGGTATCACGGCCGGGTGCCCCTCCCGGACCGCCGCGGCCACCCGCTCGACCAGTACAGGAGGGGCGAGCGCGCGGGCCGCGTCGTGCACCAGCACGATGTCGTACCCGGCCGGGACGGCGGCGAGCGCGGCGGCGACGGACGCCTGCCGGGTCCCGCCACCGGGGACCACGAGAACCCCGGGCCCGACCAGCTGGCAGACCGCCGTGACCTCGTCGGGCGGGGCGGCCACCACGACACAGCCGACCGAGGGCGCCGCAGCGACCCGGCGGACCGCGTGCACCAGCAGCGGCTCACCACGCAGCAGCCGGAGCGCCTTGGGGCCACCCGGACCGAGCCGGACACCCTGACCAGCCGCAGGAACGAGGACCGCGACGTCGCCACGCATACTCTGCTGCGCGGTCACGTCGCGGTCCTCGATATACGAAACAGCCGGGCTGACGGATCAGGCCCCGGTGAGCACCTTGTCGAGAAGAACCTCGGCCTCGTCTTTGGTGCTCTTCTCGGCGAGCGCCACCTCGCCGACCAGGATGTCACGGGCCTTCGCAAGCATCCGCTTCTCGCCCGCGGACAAGCCACGCTCCCGCTCCCGACGCCAAAGATCGCGCACAACCTCAGCGACCTTGAGCGGGTTTCCGGACGCCAGCTTCTCCAGGTTTGCCTTATAGCGCCGAGACCAGTTGGTCGGCTCCTCGGTGTGCGGAGCGCGGAGGACGTCGAAGACCTTGGTAAGGCCCTCCTCGCCGACCACCTCGCGCACGCCGACGCTCTCGGCGTTTTCGGCGGGCACCCGCACCGTCAGGTCACCCTGAGCGACCCTCAGAACGAGGTACTGCTTTTCCTCGCCCTTGACGATCCGAGTCTCGATTGCCTCGATGAGTGCGGCCCCGTGGTGGGGGTAGACAACGGTCTCGCCGACACTGAAAACCATAGGTTCGAAACCCCTTTCGCTGTGTCTAGCGTAACACGGCGACACCGTGTAGTCCCAGCCCGGTGGCCGCCGTTAGCGCTGCTCAGACCGCTTGTGAGGCGCCTTTCTCCCGCTTGACAGAACGTTCTCAACCTGCTTGCGAGCGCGCTGCGTAATCAGTCGGTGACCCGACAGCCACCCCGACGGACATGTCTGATTATTCATGGTTGGCCCATTGATGGGCGTACCGGGTACATCCTGACCTGGCACTTCGCGAACGAGCTTCCAACCCCGCATCGGTGATCACAAGTTCCGTGAATCGGCCCCCTGGCATTCCCGGCTTCGTTGGGGGACAGTGAAAAGCCAGGCACGAGGAGTCGGCCATGGGGACGATGAGCGGCGGCGACGGCGGCGGGTGGCCGCCGGACGAGCTGCCCGAACTGCCTCCCGAGTGGGGCACGATCGTCATCCCGGATGACGCGTCGGAGCTGGCCCAGGAGGCCACCAGGGTTCGCCGTGAGCTGCGCCGGCGGGAGCGCCAGCGGCGCTGGCGACGCCGGCTGCGCCTCCCCCCACCGAACCCCCACGCGGGCGACGAAGAGGGGACCACGCTGGGCGTCCCGTTGCTGGTCATATCGATCGCCGTCATCGCGACGCTGACCAGCCTGTTCGCGATCGCCTGGCCGACCCGTCAGCTCCGCCCCGACCTGCGGCCGACGGCGGTCGCCAGCACGCCGGTCGCAGGTACCCCCGGAAGTTCCGCCCCGGCCGGAACGGCAACGACCGCACCGACCGGGCCGGCGACGGCAGGGCCGACCACACCGACCGGCACCGACACGCCGCGGGCGCTGGGCGTACCCGATGTTTCGCTGATCGATCCGGATGGCGGAACGCTGCGCCTGCGCGGCGCCCTGCCCGCGGTCGTCCTGCTCGTCGACGGGTGCGACTGCTCGCAGCTGGTCACGGCCACGGCCGTGGCCGCCGCCGCGGTCAACCCGACGATCAACACCGTGGCGGTGGGCACCACCCGGATCCCGTCGGTCGTCGACGCGCCGGCCGCGGTCGCGCCGCACCTGCGGGCCGTGGTCGATCCGGACGGCATGCTGCGCGCCGAGGTGCCCGGCGTGGGCCGGCCCAGCGCGCTGCTGGTCGCCGCCGACTCCGAGTTGGTACGGGTGGTGCCCACCGTGTCGACGGTCGACGACTTCAGGGCAGACCTGGCGAAGCTGAGCTAGACAGAAGCTGAGCTAGACAACAGCGTGGCATACAAGGTCAGGCCGGGGCCGAACGCGAGCATGACCACGGTGCGCGGCGGCACCGGCTGCCGGCGCAGCGCGTCCATGATCAGCAGTACCGTCGGCGACGAGCAGTTGCCGTGCGTCGCGAGGGTGTCCCGCGACGGCGCGATGCGCTCCTCGGGCAGGCCGAGGCTGTCACGGACGACGTCGAGGATCTTGGGGCCGCCCGGGTGCACGGCCCAGCCGTCGACGTCCGGCACCGCCAGCCCGTGCCGGTCGAGCAGCTCGGTCACCACCGGGCCGACATGCTCGGCCAGCACGTCCGGCACCCGGGGTGACAGGCCCATCCGGAACCCGAGGTCGGTGACGTCCCAGGTCATGTGGTCGGCGGTGGCCGTGTCGGTCATCGCGGTGACCTCACGGACCGCGTACCCGGGACCGCCCGGCAGCACCGTCACCGCCGCCGCCGCGTCGGAGAACAGCGCGTGCGCGACGATCTGCTGCGGGTCCCGGCTCGGCGGTTGCAGGTGCAGCGTGGTCAGTTCGAGGCAGAGCAGCAGCGCCGGCCGGCCCCGGCTCGCGACGTAGTCGCTGACCGTGCCCAACCCCGGCAGCGCCGCGTAGCAGCCCATGTGCCCGATGAAAAGCCGTTGGGTACGCGGGGACATGCCGAGATCCCGGGCGAGCAGGATGTCGAGGCCGGGCGTCACGTACCCGGTGCACGAGCAGACCGCGAACAGTCCCAGGTCGGCGGGGTCCAGGCCGGCCGCGTCGAGAGCGCCGGTGATCGCGCCCTTGCCGAGCGGCAGCGCCTCCAGCAGGTACCGCTCCATCCGGGCCTTGGTCGACCAGCCGGACGCGTTCTCCAGCAGCGGGTTGACCACGCTGTGCCGGGTCACCACGCCGGCGTGCGCGAAGATCCGTTTCGCCAGCCCACGTTGTACCCCCGCGTAGTGCTCGGTGAAGAAGTCGCGCCACATGTCGTCCTGGCGCAGCGGCGGCGGAAGGGCGACGCCGAGACCGGCGATGACGGGGCGTGGCGCGGTCATCCTGGATACCTACCCACCCACCGGCGTTACCATCGCGGAGCCGTACCGTCCGAGTCCGGATCGCCGCCCAGAGCAGCCACGCCGAGCCAGTCGGCGCACACGTCGGACGTGGCCGGTTGCAGCGATCCGCACCGGGCGTCCCGGTACAGCCGTTCCAGCGGATGGCCGCGCCGGGTCGCGCTGGTGCCGGCCGCCTCCAGCATGCTCGCCGCCACGTCGGCGGCGGTCGTGCCGGCCAGCAGCTTGGCCCGCCACACCCACCGGTTGGTCGCCGGCTCGCCGGGAGCCGCGTCGACCCGCCGGGCGGCCTCCTCGACGGTCAGGCGGGCGGCGGCCACGGCGGCGTCGGCCCGGCCGATCCGGGCGCGTACCGCCGGCAGGTGAGCGAGCTTGCGCTGGTTGAGATGCTCCACCGCGGCGTCGACGGCGGCCTGCGCGACGCCCACGTACACGGCCGCGTAGCTCGCCACCATCCAATGTGGCATCAGTTGCGCGACCAGCAGGGCCAGCCCTTCCACGCCGCCGAGCAGCGCGTCCTCGGGCACGGTCACATCGAGGTGTACGTCGTTGGAGGCGGTGGCGCGCATGCCGAGCGCGTCCCAGGTGGGCTCGACGGTGATGCCCGGCGCGTCGGCCGGCATCAGGAACTGCGACACCAGCGACGGATCGGCGCTGCTGCGCGCGGCGACGAGGTAGGCGTCGGCGTTACCCGACCCGGAGACGAACGTCTTGGCGCCCTTGATGTGGAACCCGCCGTTCTCCCGACTGTACATAGTAGACAGTTGGGAGAGCCGGGAGCCGACGCCGCGTTCGCTCATCGCGACCGCGTACCAGGAGCCCTGGGCGGCCGCCGCGAGCACGCGATCCCGGGCCTCCAGAAAGCTTTCGGGCACGCCCAGGGCCTCGATCAGCGTGTCCGGCACCCCGGCGAGGGCGCCGGTGACCGAGGCGTGCATGTTGAACACCAGTGCCGTGGCGCCGTTTCCCCGGGCCAGCTCGTGGGCGACCGTCGCGTAATCGGCGAACCCGGCGCCGAGCCCACCCAGCCGGGTCGGCACCATGAGCCCGAACAGCCCGGCCTGCCGCAGATCGTCGAAATCGCCGACCGGGAACCCGCCGTCGCGGTCGTACCCGGCGGCGCGGGCGGCGAAACGGGGCACCAACCGGGTGGCGGCTGCGACAGCATCGCTCACGAACTGGCCTCCTTGGTCCCGATCCCCTGGTACAGCACTGCCTTCGACCACGTCGGCACCATCGGCACCACGCCCTTGTGTGTTGCCAGCCACCGCAGCATCCCGACGACCGCCGGCCGGAAGCCACGGGTACGCAGGTCCACGCCGTGCTGGGCGCACAGCGCGACCAACCTCTTCGGGTCGACGAACAGCGCCGGGTCGTGGATGCCGCGCGGCGCCCCACCCGGCACCCGCTCGGCGAGGGTGACCGCGACGAACCGGCACAGCGCCGTGTCGGCGAGGGTGTCGATCGCGACCACGCCCCCGGGGCGGAGGATCCGGCACATTTCGGCGACGGTGCCGGGCAGGTCGGTGACGTGCTCCAGCAGTTCGCCGGCGCTGACCGCGTCGGCGCAGCCGTCGGCGAGCGGCAGCCGCGGCACGTCGCCCCGGATCGGGGTCACCCCGCCGTGGTCGCGGGCCTGCTCCAGCGCGGAGGCCACCAGGTCGACGCCGACATGCCGGTACCCCAGCGCGGCCACGTGCGGGGCGAGCAGGCCGCCACCACAGCCCAGGTCGACGAGGACGGCACCGGGGCGGCGGGCCGGCGGGATCAGCCGGGCGCGGGCCGCCGCGATCCAGTGCAGCATCGCGAACTGGCCGGCCGGGCGCCACCACTCGCCCACCAGGTCGTCGTACTGCCCGACGTCGTTGCGGGGACGTACCGGGGGCCGGGTGGACGTCCGCATGGTCGCCAGCCTGACATGAAACGGGTTCCCCGGCCACACTTGCGTGGTGCGTACGGCGTTGGGCCTGCTGAGGGCGTGCCACCCGGAACCCACGGCCGCGGTGACCGCGGTCGCCGTCCTGCTCGCCCTGGCGACCGGGCGCGCTGCGGCCGGCGTGGTCGCCGTCGCGGCCACCGTGCTCGCCAGCCAGCTCGCCGTGGGCTGGAGCAACGACGCCATCGACGCCGGGCGCGACGCCGCCGTGGGCCGCCCCGACAAGCCGATCGTGGCGGGGACGGTCTCCCGGCGTACCGTCGCGATCGGAGCTGTCGTGGCCGCCGTGCTGACGCCGCCGCTCGGGCTGTTGTCCGGCGTGGCCGCGGGTCTGCTGGCCACCCTCGGCCTGATCTCCGCGCTGCTCTACAACTGGCCGCTGAAGTCCACGGTGGTGTCGGTGCTGCCGTACGCGGTGTCGTTCGCGGCGCTGCCGGCCTTCGTCGTGCTCGGCGTGTCCCGGCCGGCGTGGTGGCTGCTGGCCGCCGGGGCGCTGCTCGGCGCCGGCGCGCACTTCGCGAACGTGCTGCCCGACCTCGACGACGACGCCCGGACGGGGGTGCGTGGGCTGCCGCATCACCTGGGGGCGCTGGGCAGCGCGGTGGCGGCCGGCGGGCTGCTGTTCGCGGCGACCGCGGTGCTCGCGTTCGGGCCGCCCGGGCCGCCGTCGTGGGCCGGCGTCGCGGCGTTCGCGACCGCCGTCGTGGTCCTGCTCATCGGGGGGTACGCGACGAGCCGGCGAGCCGGATCGCGCGCCGCGTTCCGGTCGGTGATGGTGGTGGCGCTCCTGGACGTCCTGCTACTCCTGTCAGCCGGCCTACGCCTCTGAGTCCCGTCCCCCTGAGTCGACGTTGGTCGATCTAACGCGATTCCGGGTGCCTGGACGGGACCATATCGACCATCGTCTACAGAGGGCGCAATTAGCGGGTCGGCGGCAGGCCACGTAGCGGGACAACTAGGCTGTAGCGCGGCTTGGATTCGGTTTGTCGCCGAGGAGGACGAAGTGCCGCGCTCGATCACCGGTACGCTGCCGCGCCGCCGCTCGTCGCGCGTCGCCGCGCTGCTCGCCGCGCCCGCGGCCGCCCTGCTGGCCGGGGTGCTGCTGTCCGCCTGTAGCGCGGGCCAGGTCAGTCAGACCGACACGATGGTCCCGGCGGTGCCCGGCGCCAACGCCAACTCGTCCCAGGGCGTGGCGTCGCTGCGGGACGTGCAGGTCAAGTACAACAGCCCGCAGGGGTACCGGGCCGGGGCGGCGGCGCCGCTGGTCGTGTACGTCGTGAACAACGACGTCAACCGGCCACTGGTGCTGCGCGGGGTGACGGCCGCCGTGTCCAGGGGCGGGCCGAGCCTCGGCACCGTGGTGCTCGCCGGCGACAAGATCGATGTGGAGCAGAACCAGAGCGCGGAGCCGAGCGCGTCAGCCTCCCACTCCGCATCGCCGTCGGCGTCCGCGTCACCGTCGGCGTCCGCATCGGCTTCGGCGTCGCCGTCAGGCAGTGCAAAGCCAAGCGCGTCGGGCTCGCCCTCGGCCACGCCGTCCGCGTCCGCCTCGGGTAACGCGGTGATCAACCTGACGATCCCGCCGAGCAGCTTCGCCCGGCTGGCTCCCGACGCCGGTGGTTACCTGGCGATCAACTCGATCACGCAGGCGGTCGGCCCGGGTTCGACGGTGTACCTGACGTTCACCTTCGACCGGGATGAGCCGGTTGAGATGGCCGTCCCGTTCGGCGTCCCGCTGTCGCCGCTGCCCCGGTTGGAGCCGTCCGGCACGTCGGCGGCCGAGTGAGCGTTTTCGTCATACCCGCCCGCTAGGTTCGCGGGGTGACCGAACGCGCCGCCGCATCCCGCTCCTCGACGAAGGCCGCCAGCCCCCGCGCCGGCTACGAATGTGACGCGTGCGGGCACCGGCCGCCCAAGTGGGTGGGCCGGTGTCCGGAGTGCGGCGAGTGGGGGTCGATCATCGAGTCGGCCGGCCCGAGCGCGCCACTCGCGCTGCGGGCGGTGACCGCCCGCACGCCCCTGGAGCCGGCCCGGCCGATCGCGACGATCAGTGCCGCCCCGGCGCGCGCCCGGCCGACCAACGTGCCCGAGCTTGATCGCGTGCTCGGCGGTGGCCTGGTCCCCGGCGGTGTGGTCCTGCTCGCCGGCGAGCCCGGCGTGGGCAAGTCCACCCTGCTGCTCGACGTGGCCCAGCAGTGGGCGGCGGCCGGCCACAGCCGGGCGCTGGTCATCAGCGGCGAGGAGTCGGTGAGCCAGGTCCGGCTGCGCGCCGAGCGGATCGGTGCGCTGCACGACGAGCTGTTCCTCGCCGCGGAGACCGACCTGGCCGCGGTCCTCGGCCACCTCGACGCGGTGCAGCCGGGCCTGCTGGTGCTCGACTCGGTGCAGACGATCTCCGCGCCGGGTGCCGACGGCGTTCCCGGCGGGGTCACCCAGGTGCGCGGCGTCACGGCGGCGATCGTGGCGGTGGCCAAGGAGCGCGGCATCGCGACCGTCCTGGTGGGCCACGTCACCAAGGACGGCCAGGTCGCCGGGCCGCGGGTGCTGGAGCACCTGGTCGACGTGGTGCTCAACTTCGAGGGCGACAAGCACTCGTCGCTGCGCATGGTCCGCGGCCTGAAAAACCGGTTCGGCCCGGCCGACGAGGTCGGCTGCTTCGAAATGCACGAGGGCGGCATCACCAGCTTGCCCGACCCGTCCGGGCTGTTCCTCACCCGCTATGTCGACGCGGTGCCGGGCACCTGCGTCACGGTCGCGATGGAAGGCCGGCGCGCACTGGTGACCGAGATGCAGGCGTTGATCGGTGCACCGGTCGCGGGCTCGCCCCGGCGCACGGTCAGCGGTCTCGACAGCGCCCGGCTCGCGATGATCATCGCGGTGTTGCAGCGACGGGCGAAGATCCAGCTCCACGAGCGCGAGGTGTTCGCCGCCACGGTCGGTGGGGTGCGGGTCGTCGAGCCGTCGGCGGATCTGGGTCTCGCGCTCGCGGTGGCGTCGGCGGCGCACGAGCTGCCACTCGCCCCCGACCTGGTCGCGCTGGGCGAGGTTGGCCTCACCGGTGAGGTCCGCCGGGTCGGCGCGGTGTCCCGGCGCCTGGCCGAGGCCGCTCGTCTGGGCTTCCGCTTCGCGCTCGTCCCACCCGGCTGCGGTCCGGCCGCGTCCGACGCGCCGCCCGGAATGAAGGTGCTCGAAGTCGCCGACGTGCGCGCCGCCCTCCACTGCGGGGTCACGGCGGGAAACAAGTGAGGCCCCTAAACCTCGACGTCGCTGGCGATGAAGACGTGGTCGGGGGCGAAGGCGGCCAGCGTGGCGAGTTGGGCGTTGGGTTCGCCGACGAAGTCGCGCAGCCGCACCGCGAGGTCGAACTCCCCGGCCAGCGCCTGCCCGGCACGCGTCCGGAGCACGGTCCGGAGCACGCTCTGGTCGATCCAGGTCGGACGGTCGCCCAACGCGTCCAGGGTCTGGCGGCAGCGCACCAGCAGATACGTCTCCCGGCCCATCCGGCGGACGGCGACGACCGCGATGTGCGCCCAGGGCAGCACCAGGGTCCGTGCGGCCCCGGGACGGACGGTGAGGGCGTAGTGGTTCGCGGCGACCAACGGCCGGCGCACGATGACCAGCAGGAACGGGAGACAGCCGACCGCCGCGAGGACCAGTACGACCGGTGGCACGGCGGCCAGCGGGTTCGGGCTGCCGTCGTCGAGCAGCGCCGGTTCGTCACCGAAAAGCAACATGCTGAAGCCGACAACCGCACCGGCGAGCACGGCGTACCAGACGAAGGCGGTAACGGCGCGGGAAGGAAAGGCGCGACGCCACTCGATTCGATCGGGGCCGGCCATCACTCGCGCCTCTCCCGGCCCGCCAACCCTACGGCGGACCGTAAGTGGTCCTACACACACGACCTGTAGCTGCGTTGGCCCCCCACGCGCCGGCCCATCAGCCGAATGCGCGCTCACTCTACGGCTTTTCCGGCATACCGCAACAGCACCACCGCCAAGACGATCCGTAGACTGTGCGAGTGCCGATAGATCGCGATGACCCGCTGCGCGCCACGCTGGCGCTGATGGCGCCGGGCACCGCGCTGCGCGACGGCCTGGAGCGCATCCTGCGCGGCCGCACCGGCGCACTGATCGTGCTGGGTTACGACCGGACCGTGGAAACCCTGTGCACCGGCGGATTCCCGCTCGACGTCGAGTTCTCCGCGACCCGGCTCCGCGAGCTGTGCAAGATGGACGGCGCGGTCGTGCTGTCCAGCGACGGCACCCGGATCGTCCGCGCGGCAGTGCATCTGATGCCTGACCCGGCGATCCCGTCAGAGGAGTCCGGCACCCGTCACCGCACGGCCGAGCGGGTCGCCAAGCAGACCGGGTTCCCGGTCATCTCGGTCAGCCAGTCGATGCGCATCATCGGGCTCTACGTCAACGGGCAACGGCACGTCCTCGACGACTCCGCCGCGATCCTCTCGAAGGCCAACCAGGCGCTCGCCACGCTGGAGCGGTACAAGCTGCGTCTCGACGAGGTGAGCGGCACGCTGTCCGCGCTGGAGATCGAGGATCTGGTCACCGTGCGCGACGCGGTCGCGGTGGTGCAGCGCCTGGAGATGGTCCGCAGGATCGCCGACGAGATCGCCGGTTACGTGGTCGAGCTGGGCACCGACGGCCGGCTGCTCGCCCTGCAACTCGAAGAGCTGATGGCCGGGGTCGAGGCCGACCGCACCCTGGTGATCCGCGACTACCTGCCGCCCGGGCGTAAGACCCGCAGCCCGGACGGCGCGCTCGACGAGCTGGACACGCTGTCCGCCACCGACCTCATCGACCTGGTCGCGGTCGCGAAGGCACTCGGCTACCCGGGGGCCAGTGACGCGCTCGAAGCGGCCGTGTCGCCCCGGGGCTTCCGGCTGCTGGCCAAGGTGCCCCGGCTGCCCGGCATGGTCATCGACCGGCTGATCGACCACTTCAACAGCCTGCAACGGCTGCTCGGAGCCACCGTCGAGGACTTACAGGCGGTCGACGGGGTGGGCGACGCGCGGGCCCGGAGTGTGCGCGAGGGCCTGTCCCGGCTGGCCGAGGCGTCGATCCTCGAACGCTACGTCTGACTACTTGATCTCAAGCGGCGACGGGTCGCTGAGCTTCGTCGACAGCCGCCCGACCAGCTGATACCTGCCGGCCGGTGGCGGCTGCTGGTTGGCGCACCCGGCGTTGGTGGCCTTGCCGTTCCACACCACGTAGAACTCGGCGACGTCGCCGGGCTTGAAGGTACGCACGTCCGTCCCGTGCAGCGGTTCGCAGGTGTCCGACGACCAGATCTTCGACTTCGCGTCGTCCTGGAGGTACAGCTCCTGCGGATCGGCGCCGACGTCACGGGTACACGATCTGGTTGATGTGCTTTTGATGCGGAGCGTGAACTTGACGAACGCGGCGCGTGCTGCCGATGCCGGCTCCGCGGTCGCCGTGAGGGTGAGCTCGCCGTCGGTGCACGGCCCGGTCTGCACGGACGTGTCCGCAGCCGATCCGCCCGTCGAGGCGCCCGACTGGTCCGGGTCGGGGCTGGCCGGCGAGTTGTCGTCCTGCGAATTGAGACCGCCGGGCGGCGTATATGTGGGCTGCGTGGCTGACGCGGTCGGCGACGCCGCCCTACCGGTGGTCGGGGTGAGCACCCGCTTCTTGCGCGAGGCGCCGGAGGCGTTGGAGCACGAGTAGAACACCAGCAGCACGAACAGAAGCAGGATGCCCACGATCACGGCCCGGCGTCTCCAGTAGACCGCCGGGGGCAACGGACCAACCGTCAGCCTCATGATGGGCACACGTTATCGGCACCGATGGAAGCCGACACGGCGGCGCGCCGCCTTACAAGTAGACCTTTCTGGTGTACACGGCATGGGCTCCCGCGACTCGATCAAGAAACAGCAGGCCGGCGCAGTGATCTATCTCGTGCTGTAAGGCGCGTGCCTCGAAGGCATCCGTGGTGATCTCCGTCTCACCGGCGGCGGGCAGCTGCCCGGCGACCACCAGCCGCCCGGCGCGCTTCACGTCACCGGTCAGGTCGGGCACCGACATGCAGCCCTCGCGGCCCTTCTGCCACTGGCTCGCCCCGGTCACCCGGGCGTTGCAGAGCACGAAGGTACCGTGCGTGGTGCGCGCCTTCGGGTGGCCGGTCACGTCGACCGCGAACACCTGCGCCGACACGCCGACCTGCGGCGCCGCCAGGCCGACACAGCCGGGCGAGACCCGCATGGTGGCGACCAGGTCGGCGGCGAGTTGGACGATAACCGGATCGTCCGGGTCGACCGGGTCGCCGGCCGTGGCGAGGACGGGATCGGGAGCGCACACTACCGGGCGTACCACGCCGGCGACGCCCAGATCCTCGACCGACCAGTCGGCGATCACAGCATGTCCGGCTCGGCTGGGCGCAGCGACACCTCGACCCCGAGGGTGCGCGCCACGCTGTCAAGGCGCTCGCGTACCACGTCGGCCTCACTGCCGGTGGGCAGATCCAGCTCCGCCACCAGCACGTACAACGAGCCCGACAACCGGGTGGTCAGGTCGGTGACGTTGCCACCGAACTCGGCGAGCCCCCGGGTCACCGACGCCACGATCCCCAGCCGGTCCGCGCCGTGCACCGACAGTACGTAGTGGCCGCCGCCGGACGCCGGCTCCGCCTCCGGGTCGACCGGGCTCACCGTCGCGAACAGCGAACCGTCGCCGGTCAGTGGAGCGAGCGCGGCTTCGACGTCATCGACGGAGGCCGGCGCGGTCTCCGTACCCGCCTCGGCGCCGGTCTCGACGCTCGCGCAGATCAAGGTCATCGCGAAATGGCCGCGCAGCCGGGTCATCGTCGAGTCGGTGAGGTTCAACCCGAGTCCGGACAGCACCTCGGCGACGTCGGCGATGATGCCCGGGCGGTCGTGGCCGATCACCGTGATGGCAAGTTCGTTCACTCCTCGCATGATGCCGCCTCTACCCACATCGTGGCAGGATGGCGCGCGATGCCCTCGTCAGCTTTAGCTTCTGCCGCTGTCGCGTGGTACGACGCGAACGCCCGGGACCTGCCCTGGCGCACCGCCGACGTGTCGCCCTGGGGTGTGCTCGTCAGCGAAGTGATGCTCCAGCAGACTCCGGTTTCCCGGGTACTGCCGGCGTGGCGGGACTGGACGGCCCGCTGGCCCACCCCCGCCGCCCTGGCCGCCGACCCACCCGGCGAGGCGATCCGCGCGTGGGGCCGGCTCGGGTACCCGCGACGCGCCCTCCGGCTGCACGAATGCGCGGTGGCGATCGAGGCGCGATTCGCCGGCTCGGTACCGTCGGCGCTCGACGACCTGCTCTCGCTGCCCGGCGTCGGCAGCTACACGGCGCGGGCGGTGGCCGCCTTCGCGTACCGGCAGCGCCAGGCCGTGGTCGACACGAACGTGCGGCGCCTGGTTGCCCGCGTGGTCACCGGCGCGCCGGACGCCGGCCCGGCGACGACCGTCCGGGATCTGACCCTGGTCGAGTCGCTGTTGCCTTCGGAACCGGAGTTGGCGGCCCGCGCCTCGGTGGCCTTCATGGAGTTGGGCGCGCTCATCTGTACCGCCCGTGGTCCCCGATGTACGGACTGTCCACTCGCGACGTTGTGCGCCTTCCGCTCGTCCGGCGCGGCGGCGCCGACGGGGCCGACCCGCCGTCCGCAGCGGTACGCGGGTACCGACCGGCAGGTGCGTGGTCGGCTCCTTGCCGTGCTGCGGGACTCGGCCGAGCCGGTACCCAGAACGCGGCTTGACGCTGTGTGGTCGGACGCTACCCAACGTGGCCGAGCGCTGTCCGGACTGCTGGCGGACGGCCTGATTTGTGAACTCGACCACGAACTATTCGAATTACCGGCATAAGATCCGTTCGCGGGATCGCAGTGTTTGCTTTCAATGGCTAGGCTCGCCGGGTGCGCTTCCGACCCCCCGGAGCCGACCGGTTGACACTGCCGTCACGGATCGTTGCTGGGCTGCTCGCCCCGGCACTACTCGTGCTGGCCGCCTGCGCCTCTGGCGGGACACCGGCGACGAACAGATGGGTGGGCGGCCCCGGCCAGGGTGGTGGTCGCGGCGCACCGGTGCCACCGGCATCGGCCGACGACGGCATGTCCGGAACCGGTGGCCAGCCACAGTCGAACACACCCGGGAAGCCTGGCTCGCCACCGAGCCAGCCGGCTCCGCCACCAAGCAATGGATCGGCTGACTTCCTCGCCCGCATCCCGCAGTTCCCGCCGGCCCCGCCAGCCGAGAAGATCACGTTGCCGCCGGGGCCGAACGCGGCGTGGCTGACCCACATCCCCACCACGCAGAAGGTCGCCTTCCTGACCATCGACGACGGCTGGACCAAGGTGCCGCAGGCCGTCGACCTGGTGCAGGCCGCGCACATCCCGGTCACGCTGTTCCTGACGATCAACGCGATCCGCAGCGATCCCGGGTACTTCAAGAAGCTCCAGGCCGCCGGCGCGGTGATCGAGGCGCACACGATCACGCACACCGAGCTGAAGGGCAAGTCCGTCGACTTCCAGAAGCGGGAGATCTGCGGCTCGGCCGACCAGCTCGGCAACCTGTACGGTCGGCGCCCGTTGCTCTTCCGGCCGCCCTTCGGCGACGAGGACCAGACCACGCTGCAGGTGACCCACGCGTGTGGGATGAAGGCGGCGTTCTTCTGGAAGGAAACGGTCGACAGGGGCAAGGTCGCGTTCCAGGTCGGGCACTCCGTGCAGCCGGGCGACATCATCCTGATGCACTTCCGGCCGGCGTTCATCGACGACTTCCTGGCGGCGCTCCAGGCCATCCATGACGCGGGCCTGACGCCGGCGCTGCTGGAGGACTACATCCCCGACGCCGCGCCGCCGCCGGACGACGAGGAGCCGGTCGCCCCGTTGCCCTCCGAGCACGCCGCACCCGACCACTCGGACTAAGCCCCCGCTGTTCCCCTCTCTCGTCGATCTAGGACGAATGGTGGGACGACACCGACATACCAGGCACCATTCGTCCTAGATCGACGAGAGAGCCACGCGAAAGGGGGCGGGCCGCCGTAGCGGACCGCCCCCTTCGTCTTGCTACTACTCCTCGCCACCGCCGCTGCTGCTGGCGGCTCCGGCTCCACCGAGGTCGGCCGGCACCGCGTCCGGGACCAGGGCGGGCTTGTCGGCGCCGCGGAAGACCAGCTTCGCGTGCTCCACGTCGGTCGGGTCGCCCTCGCAATCCACGAGCACGATCTGGCCGGGGCGCAGCTCGTTGAACAGGATCCGCTCGGACAGCGAGTCCTCGATCTCGCGCTGGATCGTCCGCCGCAGCGGCCGGGCGCCCAGCACCGGGTCGTAGCCCTTCTTCGCTAGGAACAGCTTGGAGTTGTCGGTCAGCTCCAGGCCCATGTCCTTGTTGCGCAGCTGGGTCTCGATCCGGCCGACCATCAGGTCGACGATCGAGAGGATCTCCGGCTCGGTGAGCTGGTGGAACACGATCGTGTCGTCGATCCGGTTGAGGAACTCCGGGCGGAAGTGCTGCTTCAGCTCGTCGTTGACCTTGTTCTTCATCCGCTCGTAGTTGCTCTCGGTGTCTTCGCTGGTCTGGAAGCCCATCGAGACCGCCTTGGCGACGTCACGCGTGCCGAGGTTGGTGGTCAGGATGATCACCGTGTTCTTGAAGTCGACGATGCGGCCCTGGCCGTCGGTGAGACGACCGTCTTCCAGGATCTGCAGGAGCGTGTTGAACACGTCCGGGTGGGCCTTCTCGATCTCGTCGAAGAGGACCACGGAGAATGGCCGGCGGCGCACCTTCTCGGTCAGCTGGCCGCCCTCGTCATAGCCGACGTACCCCGGAGGGGCACCGACCAGCCGGGACACCGTGTACCGGTCGTGGAACTCGGACATGTCGAGCTGGATCAGCGCGTCTTCGCTGCCGAACAGGAACTCCGCCAGCGCCTTGGACAGCTCGGTCTTACCGACGCCGGACGGGCCGGCGAAGATGAACGAGCCGGACGGGCGCTTCGGGTCCTTGAGGCCGGCCCGGGTGCGCCGGATCGCCTTGGACACCGCCTTGACCGCGTCGTGCTGGCCGACGAGCCGCTTGTGCAGCTCGTCCTCCATGCGCAGCAGCCGGGAGGTCTCTTCCTCAGTCAGCTTGTAGACCGGAATGCCGGTCCAGTTGGCCAGCACCTCGGCGATCTGCTCGTCGTCGACCTCGGACACCACGTCCAGGTCGCCGGCCTTCCACTCCTTCTCCCGCTGCGCCTTCTGGCCCAGCAGCTGCTTTTCCTTGTCGCGCAGCTGCGCGGCCCGCTCGAAGTCCTGCGCGTCGATCGCGGACTCCTTGTCGCGCCGGACCTGGGCGATCCGCTCGTCGAAGTCACGCAGGTCTGGCGGCGCGGTCATCCGCCGGATCCGCATCCGGGCACCGGCCTCGTCGATCAGGTCGATCGCCTTGTCCGGCAGGTAGCGGTCGGAGATGTACCGGTCGGCCAGCGTGGCGGCCGCGACCAGCGCCGCGTCGGTGATGCTCACCCGGTGGTGCGCCTCGTAGCGGTCGCGCAGGCCCTTCAGGATCTCGATCGTGTGGGCCAGCGACGGCTCGCCGACCTGGATCGGCTGGAACCGGCGCTCCAGCGCGGCGTCCTTCTCCAGGTGCTTGCGGTATTCGTCAAGCGTGGTGGCGCCGATCGTCTGGAGCTCGCCCCGGGCCAGCATCGGCTTGAGGATGCTCGCCGCGTCGATCGCGCCCTCGGCGGCACCCGCACCGACGAGCGTGTGGATCTCGTCGATGAACAGGATGATGTCGCCGCGGGTGCGGATCTCCTTGAGCACCTTCTTCAGCCGCTCCTCGAAGTCACCGCGGTAGCGGGAACCCGCGACCAGGGCGCCGAGGTCGAGCGTGTAGAGATGCTTGTCCTTGAGCGTCTCGGGCACCTCGCCCTTGACGATGCGCTGGGCCAGGCCCTCGACCACGGCGGTCTTGCCGACGCCGGGCTCGCCGATCAGCACCGGGTTGTTCTTGGTGCGGCGGGAGAGCACCTGCATCACCCGCTCGATTTCCTTCTCCCGGCCGATGACCGGGTCGAGCTTGCCCTCGCGGGCCGCCTGGGTCAGGTTGCGCCCGAACTGGTCGAGCACGAGCGACGTGGACGGGGCCGCCTCGCCACTGGCGCTGCTGCCCGCCGCGGCCGGCTCCTTGCCCTGGTATCCAGACAGCAACTGGATCACCTGCTGGCGGACCCGGTTGAGGTCGGCGCCGAGCTTGACCAGCACCTGGGCGGCGACGCCCTCACCCTCGCGGATCAGCCCGAGCAGGATGTGCTCCGTGCCGATGTAGTTGTGGCCGAGCTGAAGCGCCTCGCGCAGCGACAGCTCCAGCACCTTCTTGGCGCGCGGCGTGAACGGGATGTGCCCGCTGGGCGCCTGCTGCCCCTGGCCGATGATCTCCTCGACCTGCTGGCGCACACCCTCCAACGAGATGCCGAGACTCTCGAGAGCCTTGGCCGCCACGCCCTCACCCTCGTGGATGAGGCCGAGCAGGATGTGCTCCGTGCCGATGTAGTTGTGGTTGAGCATCCTGGCTTCTTCCTGCGCCAGGACGACCACCCGCCGTGCTCGGTCGGTGAACCGCTCGAACATTCCTGCTCCCTCATGTGCCGTGCCGCCGTCGCACCTGGCTGTCGACCAGACGAGATCCGACGGAGCCGTGCACTTACTCTATCGCCGCGGGACGACGGTTCCAGCCGGTGCGCCCAGACGCCGCAGATGCCAGACGCGTCGGCAACCTGACTCGTACCCCGAAAATCGGCTGGTTACTCGACATACGAGCGCAACACGACGCCCGGAAACAGTGTTCCCGCTGCACGAGCAGTACGCGCAGAGCGAAATCGGGCCCGCCCAGCGTGCCGGCGGGCCCGAACCAGATCATGGGGGCGGAGACGGGTCAGCGGCCCGCCTCGGCGTTGTACCTGTCGACGATCTCCTGCTTGATCCGGCCACGGTCGGAGACCTTGATACCCTTGCTCTGCGCCCACTCGCGAATTGCGCGATTCTGGTCGCGGTCGGCACCCGCACCGGACCGGCCTCTGGTCGCCGACCGGCCGCCGGCGAGCACGCCGCCCCGACCCACCTTCGTCCCCGCCGCGACATAGGGCGCGAGAACATCACGAATCTTGCTGGCGTTTTTCTTCGACAGATCGATCTCGTACTGAATGCCGTCGATCGCAAACTTGACGGTCTCGTCAGCCTCACCGCCGTCGAGGTCGTCGACCAGTACGTGGATGGTCCGCTTGGCCACGAGTATTCCCCTCCGAAAACTTCGCACCCGCTCGTAGCCAAAAAGATAACGCAACCCTCCGGTACATCGTCAACGGGTAGGGAAACTATCCGGGCCGCACACCAGCGGAAAGACACACTGGAATCCATGGCATTGCAGGTCGTAAATGTCCCGGCGACCCTTAGCCGGTCCGGCTTGTACTCGGACGAGCAGGGCTGACGCGGGTGCCGGTCGAACCCGGGAATGCGCCGGCGAATAGCGGCGCTTTCGGTCGGCTTCGAACTCGATGCGGGGGCCGCCCGGTGCCCGCTCCATACAAATCAGTGCCCAGTGCCCACAAACCGACCGCCCGGGCGAACATTTGTGTATCCGCGACGTTGCTGCGCGTAACAATGCGCCGGGAGTGTCGCCGGCAAGAACTGCGACACATTGCCGATTCGGCCGCAAGAATGTCAGCCCCATGCAATGATTCGCGCAGGCTTCGAACAACTGGACGTCGATCTGAACAGCTTCGCGCGTCATCCAGGTGTGCGCCAGGTGGCGATTCGCCTTGTAGCTTTCAGACGTGGACCCTTCGACATTCCAAGCCCGGGCCCGTTCCTTCGGCCCGGCCGCCGAACGGTACGACCGGATCCGCCCCCGCTACCCGGAAGCGGCGATCCGGTGGATCCTGGGCGACGCGCCGCTGACCGTGGTCGACCTGGGCGCCGGCACCGGGATCCTGACCAGGCAACTGGTCGCTTTCGGCCACACGGTGATCCCGGTGGAGCCGGATCCGGGTATGCGCGAACGCCTGAGCGGGGTCGGCGGGGCTCCCGAGCCCCGGGTCGGGTCCGCCGAGGAGATCCCGCTGGCGGACGGTTCCGTCGACGCGGTGGTGGCCGGTCAGGCGTACCACTGGTTCGACCCGGCCCGGGCGCACCCCGAGATCGCCCGGGTGCTGAAGCCCGGCGGCGTCTTCGGCCCGCTCTGGAACGACCGGGACGAGGACGTCTCCTGGGTCGCGGCACTGTCGCGCGTGATGGGGGAAACGGAGGGTGCGTCACCTGGCCTGGTGACGCATCCCGGCGCCGTGTTCGGGCCGGTCGAGCAGGCGCTGTTCCGGCACTCGGTGAGCCACACCCCGGACACGCTGGTCGAGTTGATGCGGTCGAGGTCGTACCACCTGGTCGCCACGCCGGAGCGGCAGGCCGCGATGGACGCCGCGATCCGCGACCTCTGCGCGACGCACCGCGATCTGGCCGGGCGCGCCGAGTTCGGGCTGCCATACGTAACCAGGACATACCGGACGCGCCGGCTCCCATGACCCGGCAACTTCCGGGAAAATGTGCCAGGTCAGGAAGAGACGTTGCGCTCGAAGACCTGGCGCAGGCCGATCAGGGTCAACCAGGGCTCGTGGTGCGTGATCGTCGCGCACTCGTCCAGCACCACCGGAGCCAGCCCACCGGTCGCGACCACGGCCTGCACCGACCCCAGCTCCGAGATGATCCCCCGCACGATGCCGTCGACCTGGCCGGCGAACCCGTAGACAACCCCCGATTGAAGGCACTCCACCGTGTTCTTGCCGATGATCCGGGGCGGCTTGATCAGCTCGACCTTCCGGAGTTGCGCCGCCCGGGCCGCCAGCGCGTCGACCGAGATCTCGATGCCGGGCGCGAGTACCCCGCCCAGAAACTCGCCGCGCGCGCTGACCACGTCGAAGTTGGTGGAGGTACCGAAGTCGACCACGATCGCCGGCCCGCCGAACAGCGTGTACGCCGCCAGCGTGTTGACCACCCGGTCCGCCCCGACCTCCTTCGGGTTGTCGATCGCGAGCTGCACCCCGGTCCGGATGCCGGGCTCGACGATCACGGTCGGCACGTTCCCGTAGTACCGGCTCAGCATGGTGCGCAACGAGCGCAGCGCCGCCGGCACCGTCGAACAGGCCGCAATGCCGGTGACCTGCACCGCATCACCCGCAAGGAGCCCCCGGAAGAGCAGCCCCATCTCGTCGGCGGTGTCCCGGGCGTCGGTTTTGGTGCGCCACGAGTGCACCAGCTTCTCGCCCTCGAAGGTGGCGAGAACGGTGTTGGTGTTACCGATATCGATACACAGAAGCACGGAAGTCAACCCCGGGGCCGCAGGTCCAACGCGATGTCGAGAATAGGCGACGAATGGGTCAACGCTCCTACCGACAGGTAGTCGACACCCGTTGCGGCGAATTCGGCGGCCCGGTCGAGCGTGAGACCACCGGTCGCCTCCAGTTCAGCCCGGTCGCCAACCGCGGCCACCACGTCGCGCAGCAGGCCAGGCTCCATGTTGTCGCAGAGCAGGAACGTCGCCCCGGCCTCGACCGCCTCCACCGCCTCGGCGACCGTGGTCACCTCGACCTGGACCGGCACGTCCGGGTAGGCGGCGCGGACCAGGCGATACGCGGCCGTCAGCCCACCCGCCGCGATCTTGTGGTTGTCCTTGATCATCGCGATGTCGTACAGGCCCATCCGCTTGTTCATGCCACCGCCGGCGCGGACCGCGTACTTCTCCAGCACCCGCAGGCCCGGGGTGGTCTTGCGGGTGTCGAGCACGGTCGCCTTGCTGCCCTCCAGGGCGTCCGCCCAGGCCCTGGTGTGCGTCGCCACACCGGACATCCGGCAGAGCAGGTTGAGCGCGGTGCGCTCGGCGGTCAGGATCGCCCGGGTGGGCCCGGTCACGGTCGCGAGCACGTCGCCGCGGGTGACCCGGTCGCCGTCGCGGGCCTTGCTCTCGAACCGGACGGTACCGGCGGCAGCCTCATCGAATACCGCCGCCGCCACGGACAGCCCGGCCACGACACCGTCAGCGCGGGCGACCAGGTCCCCGACGTCGGCCTGGTCGGCGGGAATCGTGGCCGCGCTGGTCACGTCGAGCCGGTCCGGCCCGAGGTCCTCCGCCAGCGCCCGACGGACGATCTCGCGTACCTCCGAATCCGTCACAGGCGCTCCCAGCTGAGATCCAACTCACCGGTGCCGGTCAGGGACTCGACGATGTGCCCGTGCCACTCTTCTCGGGCGGTCGGGTAGTCGTCTCGCCAGTGGCAGCCACGGGTCTCCCGGCGGCTGGTCGCGGCGCCGACCAGGGCCGCCGCGACGGTGACCAGGTTGGTCGCCTCCCAGCTCGTGACGTTGGCCGGCGCGTGCTTCGCGCCCAGTTCGGTCAGCGTCGCCGCCGCGGCCCGCAGCGACTCCTCGCTCCGCAGTACCCCCGCCTCGCGGCTCATCGCGAGCTGCAACGGATGCCGGACGCCCGCGTCGACCGCGTGCCCGGCGACCCGGTCGAAGACCGGGTCGGTCTGCGCCGGCAGCAGCGGGCCGATGTCGCTGGCGAGCCGGCGGGCGAAGACCAGGCCCTCCAGCAGCGAGTTCGAGGCCAGCCGGTTGGCGCCGTGGATGCCCGTGCAGGCCACCTCGCCGCACGCGTACAGCCCGGGGATGCTGGTGCGGCCGCGCAGGTCGGTGCGTACCCCGCCGCTGGCGTAGTGCGCGGCCGGCGCGACCGGGATGAGGTCGGTCGCCGGCTCGATCCCGGCGGCCCGGCAGCTCGCCACGATCGTCGGGAACCGGTGCTCCAGGAAGTCGGCGCCGAGATGCCGGGCGTCCAGCCAGACGTTGGCGGTGCCCTCGGCCAGCATGACCCGGTGGATCGCCTTGGCCACGACGTCGCGCGGAGCCAGCTCGGCCAGCTCGTGCCGACCGACCATGAACCGCGTGCCGTCGCTGTCGCGCAGGTATGCCCCCTCGCCGCGGAGCGCCTCGCTGACCAGGGGCTGCTGCGCCTCCGCCGCGCCCGGGACGGCCAGCGCGGTGGGATGGAACTGGACGAACTCCAGGTCCGTGACGGTGGCCCCGGCGCGCAGCGCGAGCGCCACCCCGTCGCCGGTGGAGACGACCGGGTTGGTGGTCACCGCGTACATCTGGCCCATGCCGCCGGTCGCGAGGACGACCGCGCGGGCGAGGATCGCGCCGACCCCGTCGTCGGTGCCCTCGCCCAGCACATGCAGGGTCACCCCGCAGGCCCGGCCGGTCGCGTCCCGCAGCAGGTCGAGGACCAGGGCGTGCTCGACCAGCCGGATCCACGGGTCCCGGTGTACCGCCGCGTGCAGCGCCCGTTGCACCTCCGCGCCGGTGGCGTCGCCGCCCGCGTGCACGATCCGGTTGGCGTGATGCCCGCCCTCCCGGGTGAGCATCAGCGAACCGTCCGCGGCGCGGTCGAACTCGGCTCCCCAGCGCATCAATTCGCGTACCCGGGTGGGCCCCTCATTGACGAGCACCTCGACGGCGGCGGGATCACCGAGCCCGACCCCGGCGATCAGCGTGTCCTCGGCATGGGCGGCCGGCGTGTCGTACGGGTCGAGCACGGCCGCGATGCCGCCCTGCGCCCACCGGGTCGAGCCGTCGTCGATGTTGACCTTGGTGACGACCATGACGTGCAGGCCGGCTTCGCGCAGGTGCAGGGCCGCGGTGAGCCCCGCGACGCCCGAGCCGATCACGACCACGTCGGTGGTCTCAGCCCAACCCGGCTCGGGGCCGAGCAACCGCGGCGCGAGGGCGGGAAGGGGCGGCGCGGCCAATCCGGTAGTCAACATCAGGCTTGACGCTAGCGCGGCAGTGGGCCCGAACCGATCCCTTTGATCGAGCCGCGCAGCTTGTCCGCGCCGGTGACCAGGGCATAACAGGCGTACGTCTGGTCGCTGCCGAGCCAGTCGGCGCCCGAGGTCGGGCCGACGTACCCGGCCCGCAGATCGGTACGCGCCGCGCCGACATAGCTGGTCATCGCGTTTCCGCAGCCTGTGTTGGCGGAGGCGGGCACCTTCTGCGCGTCGAACGGCAGGTTCAGTGGCGTGATCGTGTACGTACCCACGAACTCTCCGTCGTGAGTCGTGTCACAGCCGGCGTACGCGAGCGCACCGCCGGTCCGGGCGACACAGGCGATCGGGAGCGCGTCCGCCGCCCCGCGCAGGCTGGCCGTACGTACGACGAACTGTTTGCTGGCCGGTGCCGTCGCCTCGACCATCGCGCAGCCGAAGTGCCCCGACTTCGCCGGCTTGATCCACCCGGCGATGATCTGCACCCGGGCGCTGTGCCAGTCGCCGCCCGCGAAATCCGATCCGCGCACGATGCAGGCGCGCCGGGCCTGCGCGTACATCAGGTTCTGCTGGATCTTGGCGTCCTCGCCCTTCGCGGTGGCGGCCTGCCCGGCCAGTTCCCGGTCGACCTGGCCGACGAAGAACACCTCGGCGGTGTGCCGGGCGGTGCAGTCCACCGGCTTGCCCGGCCACGGGAACGCGGCGGCCGCTGCCTTCTCGTCGACCAGCCAGCACGAGCCGGTCGCGGGCGCCGCCTTGGGTGGGGTGGCGCTGATGTCCGCCGATGCCGGGTGGGTCAGCCAGTACGCACCGCCGACCACGCCGAGCAGGGCAACCACGAAGATCAGAATCGTCCAGCGCTTCCGCACCGGGGCAGCTTACCTACTCACGCGTAATTAATAGGCAGGCCCGCGACACCCGCGCCCTTCAACGACTTGGTCAGCGTCTTGGCGTCCATCCAGATGTAGCAACGGACCCCGCGGTTGCCGAGATCCCAGTCAGCCTTGCCGAAGCCGTACGTGATCTGGCCGACCCGGTAGCGCAGCTTGTCGTCGTTGGGGATGCCGGCGAATGTGGCGATAACGCCCCGGCAGCCGTCGAGCTGGGTCTTCTCCCGCTGGCTGGCGTCGGTCGGGTAGGCACCGGCGGGCGCCTCCCAGATCCCCGCGTACTCGGTGTTGTGCCCGGTCGCGCAGTCGACCGGGGCCATCGTGTCGATGTCTTCGCCCTTGGTCGTCGCCTTGAAGCAGCCGAGCCCGACCGGGCGGCCGCCGGTCAGCGCGCCCTTCAGGCTGGTGTTCCGGCCGAGCACGTCATAAGAGTCCAGGTCCTTGAACTCGACCAGATCACACCGGTACCACCGGGCCTCCGCGTCCCACTGCCCGGACGTCGGCATGACCAGGTCGAGCCCGATCCGGCCGTTGCGCCAGTCGTCGCCGACGAAGTCTTTCGCCGCGTTGGAGCAGTCGGTGTACGCGTGCTGCTGCACCGGGCTGCCGTCCGGCGGTGGCGCGTCAGCCGCGGCGTCGCCGCCGGTCAGCATGCCGACGTGGATGGTCTCGATGTTGTGCTGGGTGCCGCAGTCGACGGCCGGCGGCAGCTTGGCCACGCCCGGCGCCGGGTCGGACAGCGCATAGCAGGCATGGTCGGCCGGCACCGGAAGTCTGGCCTCCGGCATCGCCGGCCAGTTGTTGGTCAGGCTGCCATCGACGCCGGCCGGGCGACCACCACAGCCAGCGAGAATGAGCGCCGCAGCGGCTCCCAGCACCACGGCGACGACGCGGTTCCCTCGCACCTCGGACCTCCCCACGGGCATGCGCCCGGTCCCGTCGGGGAGCATACGTGAGTCAGCTGGCGCCCGCTGCCGGCAGGGCCCCGACCAGGCCCGGCACTGCCTCGGCCGGGTCGTCCCCCAACTCGATCACCCGGTTGTCGGCGTCGACGTGCACCACCCGCGGCCGGTACGTGCGGGCCGCGGCGTCGTCCATCTGCGCGTACGAGATGAGGATGACCAGGTCGCCCGGGTGCACCAGGTGCGCGGCGGCGCCGTTGATGCCGATCACGCCGGTGCCCCGCCGACCGGGGATCACGTACGTCTCCAGCCGGGCGCCGTTGGTCATGTCGACGATCGCCACCTGCTCGCCGGCCAGCAGGTCGGCCGCCTCCATCAGGTCCTCGTCGACCGTCACCGAGCCCACGTAGTGCAGGTCGGCCTGGGTCACCGTGGCCCGGTGGATCTTCGACTTGAGCATCGTTCGCGGAACATCAGCGGATCTCCACGGGCATGTTGTCGATGAGGCGGGTGGTGCCGACCCGGGCGGCGACCAGCAGCCGGGCCGGGCCGTGCGACGGGGCGGGGCCGAGCGCCGGGTCGGTGAGGACCAGGTAGTCGAGCGTCGACGCCGCCGATCTCAGCCTGCGCGGCGGCGAGCGGGCTCGGTCCGGCTCGCGGCGCGGCGCCCGGCCCGCAGCGCCCGGGACAGCGCGAGTGCCCGCTGCCGCTCCTCCGCCGTGAGGTACCGGTTGCGGCTGGACAGCGCCAGCCCGTCCGGCTCCCGTACGGTCGGCACGCCGACGATCTCGACGTCCAGGTCGAGGTCGCGGCACATCGCCCGGACCAGGGTGAGCTGCTGGTAGTCCTTCTCGCCGAAGAACGCCAGGTCCGGCCGGGTCAGGTGCAGCAGCTTGAGCACCACGGTCAGCACGCCGTGGAAGAAGCCGGGCCGGCTCGCGCCCTCCAGTACCTCGCCGAGCGGGCCCGGGTTGACCCGCACCGGCGGGCTCGCCGTTCGGGTACATCTCCGCCCGGTCCGGGGCGAAAACCAGGTCGACGCCTTCCCGGCGCGATCTCCAGGTCGCGTTCGAAGGTCCGGGGGTACCGGTCGAAGTCCTCGTTCGGCCCGAACTGCAGCGGGTTCACGAAGATCGTCATGACCAGGTGATCGGCCTCCTTGCGGGCGGCCCGCAGCAGCGCTGCGTGCCCTTCGTGCAGCGCGCCCATGGTCATCACGACGGCGACGCTGCCCGCCATCGCGTCCCGCGCGGCAGCCAGCTCGGCCCGTGTCTTCGCGATCACGCTACCGCCTCCTCGCGGGCACCGCCGGCCAGCACGTCGAGCAGCGGCCCGGCGTCGGTCGGGCGCAGCCGGCCGGCCGCGATCGCCCGGTCGGCTGTTCGCCGGGCCAGGGCCAGGTAGGGCGGCACCGACTCAGGCGCGGTGGCGCCCAGGACAGCCAGGTGCCGGGCGACTGTGCCGGCGTCTCCCCGCGACACCGGGCCGGTCAGCGCGGCGTCGCCGAGTCGCAGGGTGTTGTCCAGCGCGGCGTGCAGCAGCGGCGCCAGCACCCGGGCCGGGTCGTCGACCCCGGCGTCGCGCAGCCGGTCCATCGCCTCGTTGACGAGCGTGACCAGGTGGTTCGCGCCGTGCGCGAGTGCCGCGTGGTACAGCGCCCGCCGCTCCTCAGGGATCCACTCGACGGTGCCGCCGAGGTCCGCCACCACCCGGGCGGCGAAACCGCGCAGATCGTTCGGCGCGGTGACGCCGAAGCTCACCCCGTCGCGCAGCCGCTTCAGGTCGACCCGGGTACCCGTGAACGTCATCGCGGGATGCAGGGCGAGCGGACGGGCGCCGGCGACGACAGCGGGAGCGAGGACGCCGAGCCCGTGTGCTCCCGAGGTATGGGCGACGATCTGCCCCGGCCGAAGGGCGATGGTCGCGGCGATGCCGGCAAGCGCATCGTCGGGTACCGCAAGAACGAGGAACTCCGCACGGGCCGCGACCTGATGGGGGGGCAGCACCTCGGCGGAGGGCAGGAGGCGGGCGATTCGACGTCGCGAAGCGACGGAGTTGCCCGATGCGGCGACGATCCGGTGGCCGGCGGCGGCGAGAGCTGCCCCGAGGGCGGCGCCCACCCGACCCGCGCCGATGATGCCGACGCGCAGTGGCTCTCTTCTCATGACGATCCAGTCCTCAACTCGGTGGGGTACCGGTCGCCGTAAGTATCGCCCCGCCAACAAGCCCGTAACAGAACTTGTGGGATGTGCCACTTACTTCACGTGTCGGTGTAAATACTCCCTGATCAGGGCCTTCGCCTCGTCGATGACGAGCGGGTCGCCGTCCGGGTCGCGCCGGAACGCCATCTTGATCAACGCGTCGGCGGTCTCGACCGCGATGTTGAGCGCGAACTCCAGCCGCGCGCCGGACGTGATGCCGAACCGCTCGACCAGCAGCGCGGCGAGCTGCTCGACGATGACCGCGTTGTTGTCCCGCTCGTCGTCGAGGAGGTGGATGTCGACGACGTCGCCGAAATGCAGGGTGCGGAAGCCCGGCGTGGTGCGGTGCATCGCGATGTACTCGTCGATCGCCGCGTCGACCGCGTCCCACCAGTACTCGAACCGCTCCTCGGCGATGCGGGCACCCAGCCGCTGGAGGTAGGCCTCCAGGTTGCGCATGGTGAGCGCCTGGACGATGGCCCGCTTGTCCGGGAAGAACTGGTACACCGAACCGATCGCGACGCCGGCCCGTTCCGCGAGCAGGGTGGTGGTGAGGCCGTCATAACCCAGCTCGTCGACGAGCTTCGCGCAGGCGTCGAGCATGCGCGCCACCCGCGCGACGCTGCGACCCTGCACCGGCACGCGCCGCAACGGACCGCCGGCCGAACGGTCAGCCGCGGGTCGGGCGGTTGTCGGTGTCGCCACTGGCGTGCACCCCCCTCATAGCATCATTTGGTCAACCTACCGAGCCCAACGATCGGGGCGGGTCATCGGATCGGCCGATTGAGCCTCTGTTGACTACCGCATACATGAAGGGTATTCACGTACCTGTGACAAGCGCCTCCTCCTGGTCCAACTGGGCCGGCACCGCCACCAGCACCGCGGCCCGCGTCATACATCCGACAAGCCGCGACGAGGTCGCCGCGGCGATCCTCAGCGCCGCCTCCGACGGCCTGCCGGTCAAGGCCGTGGGCAGTGGGCACTCTTTCACGTCCGCCGCGGCCACTTCGGGGGTACGGGTGGAGCTCGGCTCCCTGGCCTCGCTGGTGTCGGTAGACCGGGCGGCGCGCCTGGTCACCGTGCAGGCCGGGATGCCCCTGTCGGTGCTCAACCGGGTGCTCGCTTCGCATGGCCTGGCACTGCCCAACCTCGGCGACATCGACGTGCAGACGATCTCCGGAGCGCTGGCGACGGGTACCCACGGGACCGGCGCTGGATTCGGGTGCTTGCCCACCTTCGTGGCTGGCCTGGAACTGGTCACGGGGACCGGGGAGGTCATCCGGTGCTCGCCGACGTCGTCGCCCGACGTGTTCGCGGCGGCGCTGGTCAACATCGGCGCGCTCGGCGTGGTCACCGAGGTGACGCTCCGCTGCGTGGACGCGTTCATCCTGCGCGCCGAGGAGCGGCCGGCGTCGGTCTCCTCCGTGCTGGGGGATCTCGATTCCCTGGTCGGGAATTCTGATCATTTCGAGTTCTACTGGTTCCCCTACACCGACCGGGTCCAGATCAAGCGGAACAACCGGGTGCCGGTGTCCGACGCGCCGCTGTCCCGGTGGCGGGGCTGGCTGGACGACGAGTTCCTGTCCAACCAGGTGTTCGCCGGGGCGTGCCGGATTGGGCGGGCCGCGCCCGGCCTGGTCCCCGCGATCACCCGGATCTCGGCGCGGGCACTGTCGCCACGGATGTACACGGCGCCGTCGCACGAGGTCTTCTGCACGCCGCGCCGGGTGCGGTTCGTGGAGATGGAGTACGGGTTGCCCGGTTCCTCGTTGCCTGAGGTCTTCGAGGGGCTGCGGCGAATTGTCGACTCGTTGCCGTTCAAGGTGGTGTTCCCGGTCGAGGTGCGGTTCACGGCGGCCGACGATATCTGGATGTCACACGGGTACGGGCGGGACTCGGCGTACATCGCCGTCCACCAGTACGTGGGGATGCCGTACGAGCCGTATTTCCGCGGGTTCGAGGCGCTGGCGTCGGGGATGGGGGGCCGTCCCCACTGGGGCAAGCAGCACTTCCAGGACGCCGCGTACTTCGCGTCCGTCTACCCGCGGTTCCACGACTTCGTAGCCGTACGCGACAAGCTAGACCCCAACCGCGTCTTCGCCAACGAGTACCTCAACCGCATCCTCCCCTAGGGCGCTTCCCTGCAAATCTTGGTGGCAAATTGCTGCCATAACCGCGACTTACCGCCAAGATCGACGAGTTATCCACAGCCAGCCGGCTCCGGGTAGCATCCGCCGCCGCACTGGCCCAGACTCAGGCGCCGTGCTGATTGATCCAACTGCCCTTGACGACGCTGATGAACTCACGGTGCTCCTGTTCCGTCAGCACCAAGTGATCAGCCGGCGCCAGGCGAGTGCCTGGATGTCCGCCGCGCAGATCCGTCATCGGGTGTCGTCGGGGCGGTGGCAACGACCGCATCGCGCGGTCTACGTGACGCACAACGGGCCCATCTCGGCGATACAGCGCAAATGGATAGCATCGTTGGCCACCCCGACAGCGCTACTGGGAGGTGCCAGCGCCCTGGAGGTACACGGTCTCCGCGGTTACTGGTCAACCATGATCCACATACTCCTACCGGCCGACAAGCGCAGCGAAGAGCCCCCGCCTGGGGTGGCGACACACCGGACCTCGCACTTGCCGGCCGAAGACGTCCACCAGCTGGGCAGCCCGCCTTGCACCAACGCCGCCCGTTCCGTGGTGGACGCGGCCCAATGGGCACCAACCGATCACGATGCCCGCTCGATCGTGGCGGCAGGATTTCAGCAACGGCTCGTCGGGGGCGACGACGTGCACGAGGTACTTCGTCGAATGCCGCGCGCCCGGCGGCGCTCCCTCATCCTGGAGATGGCGACGGACGCCCGCGGGGGCTCGCACTCCCTACCCGAGGTCGAGTTCCGTCAACTCTGCCGACGCTACCGCTTGCCGATGCCGACTAGACAACTGCGGCGGACCGACCCGAGGGGCCGCAACCGCTATCTCGACGCGTACTTCGAGGAATGGCGCCTGCACGTCGAGATCGACGGAAACCAGCACATGGACGCGCGCTCGTGGTGGGCTGACATGAGGCGACAGAACGAGCTCTGGATACCGGGTGATCGAGTGCTGCGTTTCCCGTCGTGGGCAGTCCGCCAGCGACCTGCCGAAGTGGCCGAGCAGGTACGTGCGGCGCTGGTGGCGGCCGGATGGCGGCCCTAGCCGGCCGATCTTGGTGGCAAGTTGCGGTAATGGCAGCAACTTGCCACCAAGATCCGGGGCTAGGAGTCGGTGGAGGCGCGGCGACCCGGCTTCTTTGTCGCCTTTGTCGTTTTCTTCGCGGCGCCGGTAGCCGCGGCCTTCGTCCCGGCCGCCTTCGTCCCCGCGGCCCTCGTCCCGGCCGCCTTGGTCCCTGCCGCCTTGGTGCCGGACGCCTTCGTTCCCGTGGCCTTGACCCCGGCAGCCGCCTTCTTCGGGGCGGTCTTCTTCGCCGCGGCCTTCCGGGGCGTGGCCGGACCCTTGGCCCGCTTTTCGGCCAGCATCTCGCTCGCCTCGCCAGGTGTCAGGGTCTCCACGGCCTGGCCCCGGCGCAGCGACGCGTTGAACTCGCCGTCGGTCACGTACGGGCCGAACCGCCCATCCTTGATAACCAGTGGCTTTTCGGTCTGGGGATCAGGACCCAACTCGCGCAACGGCGCGGCGGCGGCCCGCCGACCCCGCGTCTTCGGCGCCGCCAGCAGCGCCAGCGCCTCGTCGAGGGTGACCGTGAACAGCTGCTCCTCGGTCTCCAACGACCGGGTCTCGTCGCCCTTCTTGACATAGGGCCCGAACCGCCCGGCCGCGGCGACAATCTCGGCGCCATCGGCCGCCACGCCCACGACACGCGGCAGCGTCAGCAGGCGCAGCGCCTCGTCGAGCGTCAACGTGTCCGGGGATTGAGAGCGCAGCAGCGACGCGTTGCGCTCACCCGACGAGACGTAGGGGCCGTATCTCCCCGACTTGAGGACGACAGGTTCCCCGGTCTCCGGGTGCTCGCCGAGCTTGCGCTCGCCCCCGCCGCCCAGGAACAGCTCCTCGACCTTCTCCGGGGTCAGCTCGTCCGGCGCGATGCCCTCGGGCAGCGACACCCGGTCGCCCTCGTCCTCGCCGCCACGCTGCAGGTACGGGCCGTACCGGCCGACCCGCGCCACGACTCCGTCGAACAGCGCGATCGAGTTGACCCCGCGCGCGTCGATCTCGCCGAGCTGCTCGGTGACCATCTTCTTCAGCCCACCGGACCGGGCGATCGAACCCTCACCGCCGATGTCGCCGCCGAAATAGAAGGTACGCAGGAAGTCCAGCGAAGCCGCATCGCCACCGGCGATCTCGTCCAGCTCGTCTTCCATGCTCGCGGTGAAACTGTAGTCGACCAGGCGCGGGAAGTACCGCTCCAGCAAGCTGACCACGGCGAACGCGACGAACGACGGGATCAGCGCCTGGCCGCGCCGGAACACGTACCCGCGTTCCTGGATGTTCCCCATGATCGTGGTGTACGTCGACGGACGCCCGATCCCCAGCTCCTCCAGGGCCTTGACCAGGGAAGCCTCGGTGTACCGGGCCGGAGGCTGGGTGGTGTGGCCCAGTGCGACCAGCTCTTCCGCGGTGAGCCCCTGCCCCTTCACCAGAGCCGGCAGGCGGCGCTCCGCGTCCTCCGCTTCCGCCTCTTCGTCGTCAGACGATTCGACATAGGCCCGTAGGAATCCAGGGTCGGTGATCGTCTTACCGGTGGCGCCGAAGTCGGCCTCTTCGTTCGCGATAGAAACGGCGCGAATGCGCACCGAGACCGACATGCCGACCGCGTCGGTCATCTGGGACGCGATCGTGCGCCGCCAGATCAGCTCGTACAGCTTGAATTCTTCGGTGCTGAGTTCGCGCGCCACCTCGCCGGGCACCCGGAACGAGTCGCCGGCCGGCCGGATCGCCTCGTGCGCCTCCTGGGCGTTCTTGACCTTCCCGGTGTACCGGCGGGGCTCCGGCGGTACGGCCACGTCGCCGTAAAGGTCCCTGATCTGGGTACGCGCCGCGTTGATCGCCGCCTCGGACAGGTTGACCGAGTCGGTACGCATATAGGTGATGTACCCGTTCTCGTACAGCCGCTGGGCGATCCGCATCGTCTGCTGTGACGAGAGCCGCAGTTTCCGGGACGCCTCCTGTTGCAGCGTCGAGGTGATGAACGGCGGGTACGGGCGGCGACGGTACGGCTTCTCCTCGACCCGGGTGACCGTGAACGGCCGGCCATCCAGGCGGGCGGCGAGGCCCCGGGCGCCGTTCTCGTCCAGGTGCACCACGCCCGCGCCGGGGCGCACCGCGCCGGTGGTCGGGTCGAAGTCCTTACCGGTGGCGATCCGGTCCCCGCCCAGCGCGACGAGGTTGGCGTTGAAGCTCCGGGGGCCGTCCGCCACGTTGGCCGCGAGTAGCGCCCGGACGTCCCAGTACTCGGCGGACCGGAACCGCATCCGCTCCCGCTCGCGCTCCACCACGATCCGGGTGGCGACCGACTGGACCCGGCCCGCCGACAGCTTCGGCATGACCTTCTTCCACAGGACCGGCGACACCTCGTACCCGTAGAGCCGGTCGAGGATGCGCCGCGCCTCCTGGGCGTCCACCAGCGCGCGGTCGATGTCGCGCGGGTTGGCCACCGCGGCCTGGATCGCCGGCTTGGTGATCTCATGGAAGACCATCCGCCTGACCGGCACCTTGGGCTTGATCGTCTCCAGCAGGTGCCAGGCGATCGCCTCGCCCTCGCGGTCCTCGTCTGTCGCGAGGAAGACCTCGTCGACCTCCTTCGCCAGCTTCGTCAGCTTGGCGATCTGCGACCTGCGGTCGGCCGAGACCACGTACAGCGCCTGGAAGTCGTTGTCGACGTCGACGCCGAGGCGGGCCCAGGGCTCCTTCTTGTACTTGGCCGGCACGTCGGCGGCGTTACGTGGGAGATCGCGGACATGGCCCAGGCTCGCCTCCACGACGTACCCCGGGCCGAGGTAACCCGAGATCGTCTTGGCCTTCGCCGGGGACTCGACGATGACCAGCCGTGTGCTCTTGGCGGACTTGGCCACTGCTCTCCCTGATGTCACTCATGGTCGCTGACGGTTGTCAAAGGTAACGCGCCGTCGACCGTACAGTTGCGCGACCAGCGTCGCGCGGACGAACGGCGCCACGGTACACCGATACCGAATCGATACGCGCGCCGATACCCTAACTCCGCGTTTTCAGACCCACCCGCCGGAAGGTGTTTCCGCAGGCACCTCCCCCACCAGTTCGGCCAGCCGGCCCAGCCGCCGGCGCCCGACGATCCGGTACGCCGGCCCGCCCGCACGCGGCCCGAGCAGCACCGCTGGCAGGCCGGCCGCGGCGAGCGCGGCCCCCACGATGCCCCAGCACTGCTCGTCCGACACGCCCAGCCGCAGGGTGAACGCGTTCGCGCCGTCTGGCGCCCCGGCCGCGATCGCCCACAGCCGCAGCCGCCGCCCGTCCAGCGCGAACCCCGTAGGTGGGTGCTTCAGGGCGCCGCGCAGCCAGGCGGTGCCGAGTGGGGCCAGGGCGGTCGAGTACGCGGTGCGGAAGCCGATGTGCCCATCGACCGTCGCCGGCTCGCAGGTGGCGGCGAGCCCGCGCAGCCCCGACTCACGCAGCAGCGCCCGGGCCCGCCAGGCGTCCTCCACCACGATCGACACCCGGGCGGTGCCGCCCATGCGCACCACCTGGCCGGCCCCGGCAAGCAGCCCTTCGAAGTCGAGCGGCGTCGCCGGTCGCGCCTCGACTCCGAAGAGAGAAAGCTGCCTGGTCAGTGACACTCCGGTACCTCGTTGAAGGCCTTTCGCAGCGGAGCCGACGAGACCTTGTCGGTATCGAGCGCGCTGGCCGCGTACTCATGTTGAAGCTTGTCGAAAGCCTGCGCCACCGCCGCGTAGAACGCCTGCGCGTCGCTCGGATCCAGACCGGCCACGGTGACCTTGGCGTGCGCGTACGCGTCCCGGGCGGTCTGCAACGACGCCACGAACCGGGCCGCGATGTCGTTGCCGTGATCGACGCCGGGGTTGCCGGCGTCGGCGACCTTCCGGCGGGCCGTCTCGCTGGCGGTCGCGGCGCCGTCCAGCAACCCGAGCAGGTTCTGTTTCGCCTGCTCAGGTGTGGTGCTGCTGGTGAGCTGCGCTTGCGTCTGGTCGGTGAGCGTGTCGAGTTGGGTGCGCCACGGCGCGAGGGCGGTACACACCGATTTGGCCCAGGTCGCGGGCGCGACGCCGGCCGCGCTCGCGGGCGGGTCGGCGGCGCCGCAGCCGGCACCGGTCAGGGCCAGTCCGACAGCCAGCACCGTCGATGCGACGCGACGTAGCAGGGGCATGCGCGTCAGCGTAGAGTGTCGGTCCGGCGGGCCAGCAGATACGCGCGGCGACTCGGGTGTTCGATGTCGGGCGTGGGCTCCCGCAGCATCCGCGCCCGCATCTCGAAACCGGCGTCGACCAGCCCGTCCGCCACCTCGTCCGGGTCCAGGTAGTGGAAGTCGAGGTCGACGTCGAAGCCCCACCACTCGGCGAAGTGCACGGTCTCGCCGGTTCGGCGCTCCGGGTCGCTGACGTGGAAGGAGGTGAGCAGCCAGCCACCGGGAACGATGGCCCGTGCCAGCTCGGCGTAGGCGGTCGGCCTGCGGTCCGCGGGGACATGAATGATCGAGTACGCGCAGACCGCCCCGGCCCAGGCCGCGTTCTTCACGGGAAGGGCGGTCATCGAGCCGACCTGGAAGCGCAGGGTCGGGTTGCGGCGGCGGGCCACCTCGATCATCTTGTCGGACAGGTCCACCCCGAGGACGTCGGCGCCCCGGCCGGCCAGGTACGCGGTGAGGTGGCCCGGGCCGCAGCCGACATCGGCGATCGGCCTTTCCTGGCCACCGCACAGCTCGACCAGGCAGCCCAGCAGTGCCCGGTCAATCGGCTTGCCGGCCAGCTCGTCGCCGATCTCCGCGGCATACTGCTCGGCGACCGCGTCGTAGCTCCTGCGGGTACGGCTCTCGTGATCCGTCACGCCCCGCAGCCTTCCGGAAGCGCAAGATCGGCACAACTTCCCGGAAACAGTGGCCTCGGGTACCTCTTGAGGCCACTGTTTCCCGGAAGTTGTGCCGATCTTGAGGTGCTGGGTACTAGGCGGTGACCTTTTCCGGCTTGGTCTGTGACACGCCGTTCGCGCCGTTGCCGCCGTCGTTGTCGGCCATGGCGATGGGCTTGCGCTTGCTGAACGTGACCGCCGCGACGATGATCAGCGTCGCCACGACCGCGATGGTCACCCGCAGCGGCGTGTTCTTGTCCGCACCCGAGCTGTAGGTCACCACGGCCGGCGCGATCAGCAGCGCGACCAGGTTCATGACCTTCATCAGCGGGTTGATCGCCGGACCGGCGGTGTCCTTGAACGGGTCACCGACCGTGTCGCCGATGATCGTCGCCTCGTGCGCCGGCGAGCCCTTGCCGCCGTAGTTGCCGTCTTCGACCAGCTTCTTCGCGTTGTCCCAGGCGCCACCCGAGTTGGCCAGGAACACCGCCATCAACGTGCCCGCGCCGACCACACCCGCCAGGTACGCGGCGAGCGGGCCGACCCCGAGACCGAAGCCGACCGCGACCGGGGCGAGGACCGCGAGCAGGCCCGGGGTGGCCAGTTCGCGCTGGGCGTCCCGGGTGCAGATGTCGACGACCTTGCCGTACTCCGGCCGCTGGCTGCCGTCCATGATCCCGGGCAGCTCCCGGAACTGGCGCCGCACCTCGAACACGACCGCGCCCGCCGACCGGGACACCGCGCTGATCGCGAGACCGGAGAACAGGAACACGACCGCGGCGCCGAGGATCAGGCCGACCAGGTTGCCCGGGTTGGCCACGCTGAGGATCTCGTTGATCGACGTGCTGACCTTGGCATTGGCGAGCGCGCTGGTCACCGTGTCGGTGTACGAGCCGAACAGCGCCGTCGCGGCGAGCACCGCCGTCGCGATCGCGATGCCCTTGGTGATCGCCTTGGTGGTGTTGCCGACGGCGTCCAGCTCGGTGAGGATACGCGCGCCCTGCTCGTCGATATCGCCGGACATCTCGGCGATGCCCTGCGCGTTGTCGCTGATCGGGCCGAACGTGTCCATCGCGACGATGACGCCGACCGTGGTCAGCAGGCCGGTGCCGGCCAGCGCCACGGCGAACAGGGACAGCGTGATCGAGCCGCCGCCGAGCAGGAACGCGCCGTACACGCCGGCCGCGATCACGATCGCCGAGTACACCGCCGACTCGAGACCGATGCTCACACCGGCGAGGATGACGGTGGCCGGGCCGGTCAGCGAGGTCTTGCCGATGTCCTGCACCGGACGGCGCCCGGTCTCGGTGAAGTACCCGGTCAACGCCTGGATGATCGCGGCGAGCGCGATGCCGATGACGACCGCCACGACGGCGATCACCCGCGGGTTGCGGGTCACGCTGTCGGTCAGCGGCGAGTCGCCGAGGCCACCGAAGCTGTCCGGCAGGTACGCGAACGCGGCGATCGCGACGAACACGGCCGAGATCAGCGCGGAGATGTAGAAGGCCCGGTTGATCGCGGTGAGGCCGGACCGGTCGGACTTGCGCAGCCGGGTGATGAACACGCCGATGATCGCGGTCACCACCCCGATCGTCGGCACGATCAGCGGGAAGACCAGGCCGTGGCTGCCGAACGCGGCCTTGCCCAGGATGAGCGCCGCGACCAGGGTGACCGCGTACGACTCGAACAGGTCGGCCGCCATGCCAGCGCAGTCACCCACGTTGTCGCCCACGTTGTCCGCGATCGTGGCGGCGTTGCGCGGGTCGTCCTCGGGAATGCCCTGCTCGACCTTGCCGACCAGGTCCGCGCCGACGTCGGCGGCCTTCGTGAAGATGCCGCCACCGACCCGCATGAACATCGCGAGCAGAGCGGCGCCGAAGCCGAAGCCCTCAAGCACCGTCGGGGCGTTGCCCTTGTAGATGAGAACCACGAGGGAGGCGCCCAGCAGGCCTAGGCCAACAGTGAGGAAACCGACCACGCCACCGGTCCGGAACGCGATCTGCATCGCCTTCTCCCGACCGCCTTCGGCTTCCCGCGCGGCGGCCGCGACCCGCAGATTCGCCCGGGTCGCCATCGCCATGCCGGCGCCGCCGATGAACGCGGAGAACACCGCGCCGATGATGAAGAACAGCGCGCGGCCGATCTTGATCGACGTGGTGCTGTCCCCCGCGTCGCTGACGGGGAGCAGGAACAGCAGCACGACCGCGATCACGACGAAGATGCCGAGGGTCTTGAACTGACGGAACAGGTACGCGGTAGCGCCCTCCTGCACCGCCCCGGCGATCTCTTGCATCTTTTCCGTGCCCCTGCCGGCGGCGAGTACTGTTCTGACCAGACCGGCCGCGAACCCCAGCGCCACGAGGGCGATAGCAGCGGCGACGATGATGTAGGTCAGATTGTTACCGGTGAGGGTCACCTCGCCACCTTGGGCGAGTACTGGCCCGCGCATTCGTTGTCCTCCTGATACCAAACACACATGACGGCATCGCTCGCGCCACGCCGCGAATCGGTCTCCACGTGGGGAGTTCCGACATCCGGATTTTGCCCCAACAGCGCGGGACCTGGGATGTCACATATGACCTGCGTACTTTAGCGGCCCCTCGTGGGGCCGGTCACACCGCCGACCTCCTGTGTCGGATCGGCCTCAGCCTACGTGGTAGCTCCCTACCCTCCGGAAGCGCTCCCATCCCTGGTGGCGTGCTCGGGGGGTCCGGTGTTCTCCGCGGTGTCCGCCCGCGGCGTTTCTCAGGCGTCGGTCGGCTTGCGGCTGACCGGCCAGGACATGCAGACCTCGGTACCCTGACCGTCCGCGGCCGCCTTCACATCAAGATCGTCCACCAGGCCGGCGAGCAGCGCGAGACCCATCCGGGCGGCCACCGCCTCCTCGGCCATCGCTTCGGCCAGCTCCACCGTGGGGTCGTCGGTCAGCTCGTCGGCGACCGCGCCGGACAGCTCGGCGGCCGGGTCGTCGCGCAGGAACACCGAGGGGTCACTCGTCGCGGCGGCCACCGCCGAGCCGTTCGCGGCGCGGTCGGTCACGCGGACCGTGAACCGGTCGCCGTCGTCCATCACCATGTCGATCAGCCGGTCCACACCGTGCGAGCGATGCAGCGCGACCGCACGCGAGCAGGCTTCACCGATAGCCAGCCGGATCTCCTCCAGCAGTTCCTCGGCGACGCCGGCACGGCGTGCTACAGCCACGGCCACGAGCCGCGCGGTGCGAACATGGGCCGGTGCCGGCGAGAACGACAGGCGTACCGTCGGCATCGCGCTACGCCGACTGGCCTGCGTCAGTGTCCGTCGCCGCCGTGGCCGCCTCGACCGTGTCGTACAGCGCGAAGACCCGGTCCAACGCGGTGATCCGGAAGATCTTGAGCAACCGCTCGTGGCCGCAGACCAACGCCAGGGTGCCACCGGCCGCTCGTAGCCGTTTCAGCGCACCCACCAGGACGCCAAGCCCGGTCGAGTCGAGAAACTCGACGCGGCTCAGGTCGACGATCACCTTGCGTGCCCCGGCCTCGACCAACTCGACGAGTCGTTCCCGCAACCGTGGCGCGGTGTAGACGTCGACCTCGCCACCGACCTCCAGCACCGTGTGGTCACCAACGGTGCGGGTCGACAGCGACAAGTCCATACGAACCTCCTCAACCATGGCGCCTCGGCGTGCGCCAAAGTCCCTGCGGGCATCTAACCATCGCCCGGCCGGGCGGGCGACGCATCCTCGGGCGTTCGGTACTTCCAGTCCGAATCCATTGCGTTGATGCCTGCCGCGAGCGGCCCGAATGTGGTGATCGCCACGGGTAGCCCCGCTCTCATGATCGACACAACTTCCGGAAAACAGTTGCCTTCCGGGGCGGTTGAGGGCACAACTTGCCGGAAGTTGTGCCGATCATGGGGGCGCGACGGCGCGGGCCGGGCGGGCGGGGCCGGCCCGGGCTCTTGCCCGAGCCGGCCCGATCGCCCGGCCGACACCTGCCGGCTCGACGTCCACCCCGACGACCACATCGAGGCCGTCCACCCGGCACTCCACCAGGCTGGCACCGTTGCCCTCGACGATCTGCCGAGCCCACGCACACGCGACCTCCGGCCCTTCGGCCGCGTGTACCGCCCCGGCCAGGGCGCCCAGGTCGGCGGCGGCCTGTGCCCGGTGCTTCGCGACCAGTACCGAGCCGGCCGCCGCCACTGCTCCGGCGAACAGCAGCACCGCCAGCCCGACCCCGAGTACCCACAACGAAGCCGAGCCGCGGTCGCCCGCTCCGCTCACGGTGCCTCCTGGTTCACTCCGCAGGGCGCCTTGATGCGCCGCCTTCCCTCGTCGCTTCGCTCCTCAGCCCAGCCGCCGCGGCGCCCCGCTCCGCTCACGGTGCCGCGCCCGGTTCGACGGCAGCCACCGCCTCTGCCCGTACCTTGAAGCCGGGCAACCGGTCGCCGAGCGGGTACGCGACCGCGACCACGGTCGCGCGGACAGTGTCGCCGTCCGCGCTGACCGCCACGGTCGCCCCGGCGGGAGCGGCGCGTTCGCCGGCCGCCGCGCCCGGCTCCCCTCGGGCCTGCGCCCGCGCCGCCTCCCGGGCAGCGTCGACGCACCGCATCTGGGTGGCCACGGCGTTGACCGAGGTCAGCCCGGCGAGCAGCAGCAGTACGAGGACCGGCAGGGCCACCGCCAGCTCAGCCGTTACCGAGCCACGGTCGCCTCTCATTTCAGCGCCCGCTCGATGATCGCGGCCAGCGCCGCCCGGACCGTGTCGGACGTGACGACCTTGAGCAACAGGCCGGCGAACGCGACCGCGGCGAGGGTACCGACCGCGTACTCCGCGGTGTTCATCCCGGCATCCCCGCTCAGCCGCCGTAGCAGTTTGCGCAACATACGTTCCTCACCTTGTTCGAAGGACGTCGCCGAGCACCGCGGCGACCACCGGCACCACGCCGGTGAGTAGGAAGGCGGGCAGGAAACACAGCCCAAGCGGCAGGACGACGAGTACGCCCAACCGCTGTGCGCCGGCCTCGGCCCGCGCCGACCGGGCGGCTCGCAGATCGTCGGCGAGTCGGGCCAACGCCCCGGTCAGGGCGGCTCCGCTGTGCGCGCTGCGTACGGCCGCCTGGCGCAACCGGTCGGCGCCCGGGATCCCGGCGAGCGGTATCCACGCCTCGTCCGGACGGGTACCGAGCCGCAGCGCCGTACCCACCCGGACCAGCCGGCGCCCCAACGGGCCGCCGAGCGCGGCACCGACCACCTCCGCCGCTCGGGCCGGTGGCGCACCCGCCCGGAGCGCGGCAGCCAGCAGGTCGACCGCGATCGGCAGGTCGGCACCGGCGGCGGCCCGTTCTGCGTGTTCGCGCCCCGACCAGCGGCCCACCGCCCACCACAGCCCGGCGGCGACGACCAGGCCGGTGACCGCTCCCGCCCAGCCACCGATCGCCCCGGCCGTGGCGATGCCGGCGCAGACGGCGGCGCCGCGCAGCCGCCAGCTCCGGGGCGGCGGCTCGAACCGTGCCGGCCGCGACCGGAGACCCCACCGCGCCCAGAGCCGGCGCCGGAGACCCGGCCGGACCCGGAGACCCGGCCGGACCCGGAGACCCGGCCGGCGCCGTCCATGGCGGGCGACTCTCACGACGCCCGCTCCACGGCGGCCCGGCACAGCCGGCCGGTCCACGCCATGCCGCCGCCCTGGAGTACCAGCGCGCCGAGAGCGCAGCCGGCCCCGAGCGGCGTACCCAACAGCGCGTGCCCAGGATCGGCGCCCATCGCGTACCCCAGGCCGACCCCGGCGACGGGCAGGAGGGCGAGCAGCGCGGCGCTGACCCGGGCACCGGTGGTCTGGGCGGCGACCGTGGCCCTGGTCCGCTCGACGCCACGCAGGTCAACCTCCACCCGGTCGAGCAGGTCGGCCAGCGGCGCGCCGAGCCGTTCGCTCACGTCGTACGCCGCGGACAGCCGGTGGAGCGCCCGCCCGACCGCGGCATCGGGAACACCGGTGTCGAGAGCGGCCCGGGTGGCCTCGATCGCCGCCACCGGCGCGGCCCCGGCACGAAGGTCGGCGGCGAGTCCGCTGATCAGGTCGAGTGCGACGGTCCGGCGCGCGGTGACGCCACGCTCCGCGACCGCCCGGTGAGCGGCGCGCAGCCCGAGGACCGCGTACCAGATCGCGATCACCGCGGCGACCGGGCCACCGAGCGCAGCCGCCAGCCCGCCGGCCAGCGTCGCCGCGAGAACGAGACCGGCGAGCGGCCGCCGGACAACGACGCCGAGCGGACGTCGACGCCGGGAACCGCTCAGCCCCGTCAACCGCGCCAGCCGGACGCGCACCATTCGGCTCATGCGCGCCCTACCCGCAGTACGGGCGGCGGCGTGACGCCCCGCCTGGCCAACAGCGCCGCGAGCGCCGCCGCCGCTGGCCCGGCGCCGTACCCTCGCCGCCACGCCGGTACTGAGGACACCAGCCGGGACTCGGGCGACGGCAGCAGGAGGCACACCTCGTCGAGCACCCGGCCGGCAGCGGTGGCGCGGACCTGCACGACCACCTGGAGCGCGGCCGCGATCTGGGCGTGCAACGCTTCGCGCGGCACGCCGCCGAGGAGGCCGAGCGCCTCCAGCCGTGCCGGTACGTCCGCCGAGCTGTTCGCGTGCAGCGTGCCGGCGCCGCCCTCGTGCCCAGTGTTCAGCGCGCCGAGCAGATCGATCACCTCGGGCCCCCGGCACTCGCCGACGACCAGCCGGTCCGGTCGCATCCGCAGCGCCTGGCGGACCAGGTCCCGCAGCGTCACCTCGCCCGCGCCCTCCACGTTGGACGGTCGCGCCTCCAGCGTCACCACGTGTGGATGCGCCGGGCGCAACTCCGCCGCGTCCTCCACCACCACGATCCGCTCGCCCGGTGGTACCAGCGACAGCAGTGCCGCCAGCAGAGTGGTCTTGCCGGCCCCGGTGCCGCCGGTCACCAGGTACGCCAGCCGCGCCGCCACGATCGCCGCGAGCAGCGCCGCCAGCCCGTCGTCGAGCGTCCCGGCGGAATCCAGCTCGGGCAGGCTGAACGCGCGGCGGCGGAACGTACGCAGCGACAGGTATGGCCCGTCGCGGGCGACCGGCGGCAGCACCGCGTGCAGCCGGGTGCCGTCGGGCAGCCGCGCGTCCACGAACGGGCTGCCCTCGTCCAGGCGCCGCCCGGCAGCCGCCGCGAGCCGCTGTGCCAGCGCCTGCACATCCGCCGGCGTGCCGAGCCAGACCCCGGCCCGCTGCACGCCACGGCCCCGGTCGACCCACACCTCCGACCCGTTGACCAGAACGTCCGTCACGTCGGCCTGGGCCAGCAGCGCCATCAGCGCACCCGACCCGCCGGGGGCGGCCGGCAGGCTCCGCATCGGGGAAGTCATGCGGCCGGCTCCTGTACACCAGGATCGAGGTCTTCCAGGATCCGCTGGCACAGCAGCGCGAGCGGCCCACGGCCGGTACCCGCCGGTGGCTCGCCGCGCTCCAGCGCCCGGGCCAGCTCCGGCTCGGGCCGGAGCTGGCCGGCGAGCGGGAGGCCGAGCGCCCGGGCGATCTCGCGGGGCTTGAGGCGCCCGGGCGCCGGGCCGCGGACCACGACCTTCAGCGCGCTCGTGTGCATCGTCGCGATCGCGGCGACCCGGGCGGCGGCCGCGCAGGCGCGCAACTCGGCGGGCACCAGGAGCAGCGCGCGGTCGGCCGCGGCGAGGGCCAGCACCGCCGCGTCGTCAAGCCGCCGGGGCAGATCGACGACGACGATGTCACGGCTGGCCCGGCCGGCGTCGAGGGTCGCGTCCATCGCGTCCGGTGGAACGGTCAAGGGGTCACCCCGGTCCCACGACAGGACCGCCAGCTCGCCCCGATTCGGCAACGCGTCGACCAGAGCCGGCGGGCTCACCCCGGACGAGCCGTGCGACAGGGCCGGCCAGCGCAGCCCGTCCAGCGCTTCCCAGCCCAGTACCAGATCCACGCCGCCACCGAGCGGATCCGCGTCGACGAGCAGCGCGCGCAGCCCGGACCGCGCGGCGGTCACCGCCAGCCCGGCCGCCAGCACGCTGGTGCCCGCGCCGCCGCGCCCACCCAGTACCGCCACGACCGCCCCGGGCCTGGGCGCCCCACCGGCGTCGACCAGGCGGTCCACCAGCCACGGCTCGGCCGCCGGCAGTACCGCGATGTGCTCGGCGCCGACCGCCTCGGCCACCTCCCACGGCGGCTCGTCGACCGGCGCACCGACCACGAGCACCGTGCCCGGTCGGCGGGGCAGCCGGGCCCGGGAATACGCCGGAGCCGAGGACAGACCGACCAGTACCAGTGGAGCGGCGCCGACCCGGTCGCGCGCGGCGACCGGGTCGGTTGCCACGTCCAGCTCGACCCTCGCGTCGGCCGCCAGTCGCAGCACCTCATCGAGAAGGTACGGGTCGTCAGTGACGAGGAGCGGACGGTGCGGACCGCACGCGGTGGCGGTGCGAGAAGCCACGACGGCCTCCACGGGATCGGGGCGGGACGGACCGGCACACCGTGCTCGATCCGGGTCGCCGCGCGCTGCCCGTACCGCAAGATCTGTGGACAGCAAGGGTGCCTGTGGAAACTCCAAGGCGACCTCAGTTGATCTGCTATGGAGAACTCTTCCCAGCCGGCTCACAGGAAGGTCCGGATACCGTCCGCGACATGGCGAAACAGCGGACGGGGCTACGCTCCCTCACGCCGTACCTCAGACAGCACCGCAGGTCGCTCGTCGCGGTCGCGGTGCTGTCGCTGATCCGGTCCGGCGGCACGCTGCTCCAGCCGCTGCTGACCCGCTCGGTGCTCAACGGCATCACCCGCGGCCCGGTGTGGGGCCTGGTCGGCGCGTTGGTCGCCGTGCTGCTCGTGGTCGCCGCCCTGGACGGCGTCCGGGACTACCTGCTGACCCGCACGGCCGAGGGCATGGTGCTGTCGTCGCGCAAGCGGCTGGCCGCCCACCTGCTGCGGTTGCCGATCGCCGAGTACGACCACCGCCGGACCGGCGACCTCCTCTCCCGGGTCGGTGCCGACACGACGCTGCTGCGGGCGGTGGTCACGTCCGGACTGTTCGAGATGGTCACCGGCGTCATCATGGTGATCGGCGCGGCCGCCGGCATGATCGTGATCGACCCGTTGCTGTTCCTGCTCACCGTCGTCGCCGTGGCCGTCGGGCTGAGCTTCGCGACCGTACGCGCCCGCCAGGTCCGCCCGGCGTCCCGCGAGGCGCAGGCACGCATCGGTGACATGACCGCCGCGGTCGAACGGGCGATCACCGCGGCCCGCACCATCCGCGCCAGCAACGCGCAGGAGCGGGAGACGGCCGGGGTCGGGGCGGCGGCCGATGCGGCGTACCGGGCCGGCCTGCGCATGGCCCGCCTCCAGGCGTTCGTCCGGCCGGCCGGCAGCATCGCCGTCCAGGGTGCGTTCCTCCTCGTTGTCGGTGTCGGCGGGGCCCGCGTGTCGAGCGGCCGGCTGACCGTCGGGGACCTGGTGGCTTTCGTACTGTTTCTGTTCTTTCTGGTAATGCCGCTCGGGCAGGCGCTCAACGCGTACACCCAACTCCAGACCGGATTCGGGGCCTTGCAGCGCATGGAGGAGGTGCTCGGTCTGCCCGATGAGGAAGCCACCGACGCACCCCGGCCGGCGGCGCGGATTTCCCCGACGGCGCCCGCCGTTGCTTTCGAGAAAATCACTTTCGCGTACTCGAAAAGCACGCCGGTCCTGAGTGACGTCAGCTTCGCCGTGCCCTACGGCACCCGCACGGCTCTCGTCGGGCCGTCCGGCGCCGGGAAATCCACATTGCTCGCTCTGGTCGAGCGCTTCTACGAGGCCGATTCCGGAACGCTGCGGGTGGGCGGCGTCGACATCCGCGACCTGCCGCGGGAGACTCTGCGCCGGCAACTCGGGTACGTGGAGCAGGAGGCTCCCGTGCTCGCCGGCACGATCCGCGACAACCTGCGCCTGACCGTGCCGGCCGCGACGGACGACGAACTGCTCGCGGTGCTCCGTACGGTGAACCTTCTCGACATCGTCGACCGCACCCCGCTGGGCCTGGACGCGCAGGTCGGCGAAGGTGGGGTGCTGCTGTCCGGCGGCGAGCGGCAGCGGCTGGCGATCGCCCGGGCACTGCTCAGCAAGGCGCCGATCCTGCTGCTCGACGAGCCCACCAGCAACCTCGACGCACGCAACGAGGCGGCGCTGCGGGACGCGATCGGTGCGGTTGCGGCACGGCGGACCCTGCTGATCGTCGCGCATCGACTGTCCACGGTGGTCGACTCCGACCAGATCGTGGTGCTCGACGGTGGCCGGGTGGTCGCCGTCGGCCGGCACGAGGAGTTGACCGAAATCAATCCGTTGTATCGCGAGCTCGCGGCCCATCAGCTCCTGGTCGCCTGACCGCTTTCGGCAGTTTGGGGTTGCATCGACCGGGGTCTGGCTGTTTGCTGAGATAGCGCGGTCCACGGCGTCGAGGGTCTCGGCTCGACCCGGCGGACGGGGCCGCCGGGGGTGGACACGGGTGGTTGAGCTGCCACGGGGTGGGCTCGAAGTCGCGGTCGAGGTGGGCAGGATCGCGTCCGGGCTGGACAATGTCCAGCATCGCGCTGGGGCAGTGCTGGATGTGCTCCGTCTGATCGTCCCGTTCCAGGCCGCCGGGATATACCTTGTCGATCCCGAGCGACGCGGTCAGGTGCCGGTGGTCAGCGTGGGCTACGACGAGGCGGTACGCCGGTACATCGCCAGCCCGACCAACACCGACGAGATCGAGCTGCTGGGCTTCGACCGCACGGCCGAGGCGCTCCGGGTGTGTGACCTGCCGATCCCGCGTGAGCGAATACGGGGCTGGGCGGAGTACCTCGGCCCGGCCGGCTTCCGGGAAGGGCTCGCGGTCGGCCTGTTCGCCCGGGACGGCCGGCATCTCGGCGTACTCGGCCTCAACACGGACACCGACCGGCATCCCACCGAGGACGCCCGCGACCTGATCGGCATGCTGGCCCCGACGATCGCGAACGCCATCGATCCGCTGCGCTCGATCGCCATGGTCGCGGCCATTGTGGAGGGTGCCGAGGCGGGCATCGTCCTCACCCGGACCGGGTCGACCGAGCCGCTGCCCGGGCTGCCGGCACATCCACTCCTCGACACCGACTCCGACGTGCTCGAGGTGGCGATCGACCGGCTCGCCGCGGGCCGCGTGTACAGCTCGTTTCTCTGCCCGTACCGTGCTCCCGACGCCACGGTCCGGATGGTCCTGATCACAATGCTGGCATGCCCGTCGGACTCCCCGCGCGATCCCGTCGCGGTGGTGCTCATCTCGCGGCCCGCCGATCTGCGCAGCCTGACCCGGCGCGAACTGGAGATTCTCGGCCTGCTCGTGGAAGGCTGGCCGAACCACCGGATCGCGGCGGCGATGGTCGTCGCACAGCGGACGGTCAACTCCCACCTTGAGCACATCCTGGCCAAGCTCAGCGCCCCGAGCCGAACACTGGCGGCGATCCGCGCACTCCGCTTCGGCCTGTACGTGCCGAGGCCCCTCAACGGCGTCCCGTAGTGGGCGGCGGCCCGTTTTCGCCGATCTTGGAGAAATGTACGTGGTTTGATCTCCGTACCGTGTTCATTTCTCCTTGATCGGCGCGCTCGGCGCGCTCGGCGCGCTCGGCGCGCTCGGCGCGTTCAGCGGCTTGCGTGCGGTAGGTGCAGGCGACCGCGCAGGTGCAACCGGGACGATTCGCCGTCTGGGCGGTAGTGGATGAACGCCACAGTCGCGCCGGGATAGTGCGGCGAGCAGTGCGGGCACACGTCCACGGCATAACCGGCGGACACCAGGTCGACCAGCTTCTTCGCCTCGCCCTCGCCGAACGTAGTCCGGTACGGCTGGGTCATGACGCCGACGATCATGGCGGCGTCCTGGACCATGACCTGGAGATGGTCCCGCCCGAGTAGGCGCTGGTAGAGCCACGCCCGATCCCAGCCGGTGACGTCCCACAGCTCATCCGGTGCCTCGGGCAGGAACTCGATCCCCTGCTGCCGGTAAGCGGCGAGCTTGGCGGCCCGGGCCTGTTCGTAATCGGCGCCCATGGTCGGCGAGCGTACTCGCCGGGACGAGTGGCCGCGATCTTGGTGACACGTTGCTGCCGGAGTCGATTCTTCGGAGGAATGTCACCCGATGAGGTGACGACCCCCGCCGGGGGGAGCCGGTAACCGACTGTTAGCTGTTGTCAGCCGTTGTCGTCTGGTGCCTGTTCGTGCAGGTCACGTATGGTCTGGTGGCGGCGGCTGGCAACGGCTGTCAGCGGGTTTGCTGACTTTCTGCTGACTGCCGGGGCGTGTCTGTCCGGTATCCTCGACGCTATGGAGCAGCGGGAGGAGCACGGCGCGGTGAGCACCGCGACCGATGAAGAGCGCGCCGAGGCGCGTACCCGGTTCCGCCGCAAGCTCGCGGAGGCCGAGGAGCGGATGACGCCGGAGAAGCGGGCCGAGGTGCGCGCCGCCTTTGGGCTCGACCAGTCCGCCGCGTGAGCCTCCTGGTTCTGGATACCTCCGCGATCACCGCGTTCGCCGTCGGCTCGATCGACGTGGGCGAGCCGATCGCCGAGGTCCACTCCGATGGCGGCCGGGTCGTGGTGCCGGTGGTGTGCCTGATCGAGGCGGCCCGCCAGGTCGGCGACGACATGCCACGGCTCCTGATCGACAACCCGGCATGCGAGGTCGCGCCGCTGACCGAGGAGCTGTGGGCGGCGGTGACGGCCGGTGTGCGGATCCTCGGGCGGCTGGACCTGGCGATGGCACTGCTGGCCGCGACGACGGGGAACGGGTACGTGTTGACTGCGGAGCCGGAGTCGTACAGTGAGATCGGCGAGGAGTCCGTCATCCCGATCGACGACAAGTAGCAGAACCTGGCATACAGGCCGCCTCGTCATTCTCGCGTAGCGTCTGAGCTGCTGGTAATGCTCAGTGCCGTTGGTCGACGATGATCACATCGGTTTGTCCCCGTACGTGCTGATCGCGTCCTGACGCCCCGATGACGTCCTGGTCATGGAGGGCTAAATGCAAAATGGGCAGGCTTCCGGGCACGGCTCTGCTGGAGTTCCTGCGTTCGTAGCGTGGGATGGATCGCCGTCATTGGTGTGTTGCTTGCTGGGCACCTCGGAGGATGCGATCGCTACGCGCGGATATGCGATCACGCCTCGACCTGGCACGACAATCCCGAGGATCTTGGTCGGTTCGATCGAGACTCCTTGCTTGCGAGCCTGTTCAACAACCCGCTCGCTGAACTTCAGCTTCAGATGAAGGCGGATCACGCTGGTAACACTTGCCACAACGGGACCCGCACAGGCGATGAGGAGATACCAGATCGGTGACGTCACGGGGACCTCCTCACGTTGCGGTCACAGTCCTACGCCCCTGTTCGCCCCAGGAGCAGTATCGTTGTCACATGGCGCATAACACAACCTCCGCCATATGCCATGCTTCTCTTAATACTGGTAGACTGCTCCATGATGGAGCGGGAAGGTGGATTGACGGCGACCGTGGTCGAGCGTTTACGCGAGCTGCGCAAAGAGCAGGGAATGTCGGCCCAACAGCTCGCCGAGCGGTGCGCGGCGGCAGGAGTGCCGACCCTCACGAGGGGGACGATCGCCAAGATTGAGTCTCGCGTGCGCGGCTTCATCACGCTTGACGAGATGGCTGCATTGGCAGCGGCATTGGGCGTATCGCCACACGAACTCCTCGAACCGGACCGGTCTCAACAAGCCCCTACCGAAGGGGCGCTCCCTTCGCGTCGCCCCGCGGATGGGGAACCGGTCCCACCTACGACCGCACCGACCATCCGAAGGACGATCACCTCATCCGAACCGGACCAGGGTTTCTGGGTTGAACTATCGAACGAAGATCGCGCCGCGCTTATAAATCGCGGCTTTTGGGGTGAGTTCGCCCCCGGCGCTGTAGTCCAGTCAGAGGGCGAGATGCCGGATCACGTCTTGGTCATCTGGTCCGGGCTTGTCAAGGTAGTTACCGGTGATCATGCCGGACGGCCGGTCCTGCTCGCACTCCGAGGACCGGGCGACATAGTGGGTGAGTTGGCGAGCATCGATGGCAGCCCGCGCTCGGCCTCTGTCGTCGCGATCAACAGACTGAAGGCGCTGCTAGTTCACGTAGACCACTTCCGAGGGTTTCTGAGCGAGTCGCCGCGCGCAAGTCAAGTTCTCCAGCGCGTTGTGGCCGGCCGGCTACGCGACTCGGAAGAGCATCGGCGAAATGCCTCCACGGCCACCGGACAGCGACTGGCGCGCCTCCTGCTGGAACTAGCACGCTCCTATGGCCGGTCGACAAGCGACGGCATCGTGGTCTCAGTCCATCTGTCGCAAGCCGACCTCGGCGGATTCGTTGGTAGTTCGCCGCGCGCGGTCGCCCGACAGATCGAACGCTGGCGAGACCAGGGTGTGGTTGCAACCGGACGCCGCCAGTTGATCATCCAACAGTCCGACGTTCTCCGGTCAATCGCCGAAAGCTGATTGGCTACTTGGCGTTGCAATGGTCCGCCACTCGCCTGACCTGGAGCGCCACGACCCGCAGCGGCTGTGAACTGGGCGCCCTCGGTCGGGAACGGTTATCGTTGGTCAGCCCTGGCTCCCCTCGGACGGCCTGATCTTGAGAGTGCGACCCGAGCCATCGATAGTGGCATTTACAGAACCCGGCGTACAGGTCGACTCGTCCGTCGCATCCCTGGTCGGGGTCTCGGCATGGGCTCTGAGCTGCTGGTATTGCTCGGTGTCGCTGGTCGACAGTGGTCAACGTTGGTCGCCGTCGTGCGCCCTGGAGACGCCCTGACGCCCTGGAGACGCCCTGATCTTGGCGAGTACTGAATGTGCCGTAACCAGTCGTCAGACCGCTCGTTTGGTTATTGATCATTCCTCTCTTGAACGGGGCATCATGCGAGCAACGATCAATGGCACGACACTGCGGATCGACTTGATCCATTCGCCGGAGGCGGTCGCAAAGATTGTCAGACTCGCACTGGCGGGCGGCCTCCTGTCGATAGAAATCCACCCCGGCGCCGATGACGGTTTGGCAATCGACGTTGGACCCGCTGGAGAGGTGTTCGCAACTCAGGCGCTCGCGAGCATGTTGGCTTTAGCTGCTGAGGTAGGCCGGAATTCGCCGGAGGGGGTGCTCAACGTGTGGCGCCAGAACATGACGGACTTCGACCGCGTGGCGAAGGAACTTGAACCGGCAACGGGGCCGATCGAGCGCGAACTCCCTACACAGCATGCAACTGCGATGAGCTGACCTAGCCGGACGTCGGCCGTAGCCACCTCGTCCTTCTGCCATCCCGTCTGCCGTCGACCCACCCTCTGGGGAGCGGGCCGGTACCGGGGCTGCCCCGGCGTGCGGGCATGAAGCGAATGCACGGACCATTGGCAGCCCCGGTGGCGGTCTGCTCGGCTTGCCTGGGTCGACGGTGGGCGGGATGGCAGTCCTCCATCCCGGAGCCCGAGCGCTCCCGCCGGAGGCACATTGGAATATCGGCGCTCGTCTAGTGCGACGCCATGGCCAGCGTCCAACGAGCTACGTAGCAAGACTGGGCGCTCGCGCCGGGCCTGGACCGTTTGCGGTCTGACTCGTTGGTCAGCAATCCAGATGCCTGTTACCGCCGCACCAGTCACAATGGCCGCATGTACGCGGAGCAGCCGGATGCCGATGAACGGTTTCGCGACCCGCGTACCCATCTCTATGCGTTGGCGATGACCGACGTCATTGTGGTGTGCCCGAGCTGCGGTGGTGCGGCCGTCGTACGTCCGCAGGGCGACCCGACGGCGGGTCTATGGTCCTGTCCTCGGAGGCTGTCCTGCCTTGCCTGTGCTTACTCCGCCAGGCGGCAGCCGGGGTCGCCTTCGTATTGGGGTGGCCCATGCGATCCGTTCTTTAGGCGACCGCTATGGCTTCAGGCATCGTGCTGCGGCGGTAAGACGCTGTGGGCGTTCAATAGCGAACATCTCGACCTGATCGACGGCTACGTCCGCGCCCGGCTACGTGAGCGTGGACCGGACCGGGCTCATGCCAGCTTGCTAGAGAAGCTGCCGGCCTGGATCAAGTCCGCGAAGCACCGGGGCGAGATCACGAAGACGATCGGGCGCCTCCGCGCGAGGCTGCCTGCTGGCGTCGCCGAACGCTGAACGCCATGGTAGCGGCGCTGAGGATCCGGGAGCGGCCGGCCGGCACGCGCGGCGGGCCGGAGGCCCAGAGCGCGGCGCCGAGCCGGCACGGTGCGCCGCGCTTGCGCGGCGCCTTGATTCTGTAGAGGTCAATTCGGCAACACGAGCGGTACGAGCGGTTGTCGTGTCCCGGTTGATGCTTGACACTCGCGTCCCACCTGACGCTTGACATGATCGATCACGGCGACGCTCATAAGGCTTGCGTTCAGTGACGACGCACACGCGCGGAGGGGATTCGAGGGTTTGCGGAGATAGGAGTGTCTACCGCATCTGGTTCACCGCATCGGCTAGCGATGCCGCGACATCGGGCCGAGAGAAGTCCCACACCATCAGAATGCCTTGCGGGGACGTAAGAGTGAGGCGGCCGTACTGCATGATCGGCAATTGCCGGTTGTTCTTGAACCGGCGATCCGGGCCCCCCGACTTGTTGGCATACTGCCAGGTCGTGCCCACGCGCTGAGCGTCTGCCGGCGGTGGTTCCGACTCTATGAACCGCTGCAACTCCACGCGGGCGCTCACCGCAGCGTACGCAAGATCGGCGTACTCGCGGCCATGCTGAACGAGGATCTTGTCCGGGAGAAAGTAGACAGATCGCACCTTGCTGTGCAGACTCGGGACGGCGATGTTCGTAACAAGTACGGGCGGACCGGCAAGATCCAGAACAGTGTTGCTACGGCGCACAAGCGCGCTCGCGTTGGCGTTCACCTTCTGCTGGTAAGGGGTGTGCAACGCGCCTTCGGCTTCGATATGCCAGACCCGGTGGACACGGCTAACGAACCCACTGCTTCCGGTGAAGCGCTCGTAGTTCGCGGCTGGGCCGTCCTCGACCCGGTAAAACACAACGACGGACCGTCGGGCTTGGTCACGTTGCCGCAGCCACCATATCGCCGGCGCACCGGGAACAAGCAACAGCAGCCCGTACGGGACGGCAATCAAAGCCACACCTGCAATGACGACCGCTACCCACGGCCACAGCAAGCGCCGCCGTGCCGCGGTCTGGATTTGATTGACCAAATCGGACGGATGCGCCGCGATCAGCTGCTGCACCGGGACGCCCGCCAATTCCTGCATCACCACGCCGTCGTTGTGCGCTGCATGCGGGACAGTAGGCCGCGTCCGGTGCGCAACTGGAGCCGGTACCTGGCCACCGAAATACGTCGTGCCTACGCCAGCGACCCGGACGTAGTTGCCGCGAGGCCCGGCGCCAACCCGAAAGCCGGGAACACCTGCCGAGATACCGACGCCAGACGGCGAAAGACTGAATCGAAAAGGACCTGCCTTCAAACTGGTCCGCAGGTAGAACCCCATGCCGGCTACCCTCACCTCGTCGTCGTCGCTGATGAGAGTAGAACAGTGGACAGTCACCAGCACTGGGACAACGAGCCAGTACCTCGCAGCTGATTGGCGGAGCCCGGCAGGACCGTATAGCTCGCCCGATCGTTCACCGACTCCACGGGCCCAGCGGCTTTGAAATTGCGACGACCTTGGTTGAGACCAAGGCACGCTCGTCGGCTTGACCGGACGAGTCAGCCAGAAGGCGCCGGTGACGCAGTGCGACTTCCCATGATCAGGTAGATCACCTGTCAAGGATCAGCTGGGACGTTTTCGTCGAGCATCAGGTGGGACTCGACAAACAACATGAGCAACACGAACTTGCGAAGCAATTCGGAGTGCGACCGCGTCAAAGCCGAGCTAGACCGCCCAGGCCGCTTCAACCCATTCGCCGTCGACCCACTCTACAGGGGTGGGAGCATGCCTAGGGCGTACCTCAGCGCTCTTAAGTGCTCTCGCGTGAATTACTTCCGCGTTTTCGGGCGTGTCGGGGTGATGGGTGTGGCCAGGGCTTCGTCATCGTCGTCGGCGGTGGGGTGCACGTCGTAGTTCCAGTCGGGGTGGAACTCGTGTCGCCTGATGTGCCGGTGCAGCAGTTGGCGCATCTGCGCGTCGGTGATCCGCAGCCCGGTCGGGTAGCTGTTGTCGTCCAGCGCGGCCTTGACCGTCAGGCCGGTGCGGGTGGTGGTCGCGGCGATGGTTTTGACCACCACCTCGTGGCTGGTCAACGGCCGGCCGCGCCAGTTCATGCTGATGTGGCTGAACAGCCGGTGCTCGATTTTGTTCCACTTCGAGGTGCCCGGCGGCAGGTGAACCACGGTAATGGCCAGGCCGGTCTCGTCGGCGAAACGGGCCAACTCGGCCTTCCACAGCCGCAGCCTCGACCCGTTGGACCCACCCGAGTCGGCGGTGACCAGCAGCCGCTTCGCCTGCGGGTAGGCGTCCGCGCCGACATGCCGCCACCAGCGGCGTACCGACTCGGCGGCGAACACCGCGGTGTCGTGATCGGTGCCGACGTTGACCCAGCCGGTGTTCGCGGCCATGTCGTAGATCCCGTACGGCAACGCCACCCCCACCGCGTCGGAAGGAAAGTCGTGGGCATTGACCTCGGCCGGCTGCCCGACCGGCTGCCACTCCCGGCCGCCGTTTTTGAAGTTCCCGACCTGCTCGCGTTTCTTGGCGTCGACCGAGATGACCGGGTCGCCTGCGGCCAGGAACTCCACCGCGTGGTCGTTGACGTACTCGAACTGGGCGTCGCGGTCGGGATGCTGGCGCCCTTCGACCACCTTGGCGTTGGCCTGCAACCGGTACCCGCACGTCCTGAGCAGCTTGCCCACCGTGCTCGCCGCCACCGCAAACCCCTGCGCGGTCAACTCGCCGGCGAGCTTCGTGGTCGACTTGTTCGTCCACCGCAACGGCGACTCGGGATCGCCCCGGGTGACCGGCTCGACCAGGTTCTCCAACGCCCGGGCGACCCCCGGCACGGACCGACTGATCGGCGGGCGTCCCGCCCCCACCGCCCGGATACGCCCATCGGCCACCGGACCGACCCGAAGACCCTTCACCCCCTGCGACACCGTGTCCCGGTCCACCCCCACCGCGGCCGCGACCTGCTTGATCCCACCCCGGCCCAGCCGCTGCGCCACCGCGCCCAGCAGCAACCGCCGCTGACGCTCGTCCAGCACCGACTTCACCTCGGCATACACCGCGGTGATCTCGTCCAGGAACGGCTGACGCAGGCTGGTATCCACCCCGAAGGCGATACCACAATTTCGAAGATCATGTACCGAGAAGTGGAAGTAATTCACGCGAGAGCACTAAGGGTCTACGAGAGCTAACGATCGGAGTCCATCAGATCTGCGTTAGCGCTTGCCGATGGTGGACGCAGTACGCATGTCTCCGTCGTTGTGGCCGCCGCGCTGCCCGCGCTCGGCTTCCTCGCCTGCGTCAAGATCGTCCTCTCCCGGACGGTAACCGAGACAGTCGGGACGGAGCCGACCCCGGCGGGGGACGCCGTCCCGGATCCGGCCGACGCCGGGACGGTGGCCGTACCGGCGCAGCTCACTGGCCAGGACGAGCGGGACGGCCAGGACACGACGGCCGATCTGCTCGACCAAGCCCGGACCGTGGCGGCTACACATCTGGCCGAGCACGGCCGACCCATCACCCGCGACCAGCTCCGCGCTCACCTGCGGACAGGGACGAACACCGCGACCGTCCTGCATCGACAGATCAAACAGGACGATCGTCCCGTCGTGCTGGCGATGCCCGCCGACGCCTTCACCCGCGCCAATGGCTCAGCGATCCGAACGGGAGGTGACGAGTGACCGACCAGGCCCTGCCAATCCCCATTCTCACCGAGCCGGCCGAGGAGGCGCCTCGGCCGGGGTCGCGGGCGGCCCGGATGCGTCAGCCGCTGGCTCGGGATGTGTTGCGGGCGATGGCGGAGCAGGCCGGGGTGTGTGTCCGTCCGGTGCTGCTGCGCCGCACCGACAAGGCGACCGGGCAGACCGAGGTGGTTGAGGTGCCGTGCGGTGCGCGGCTTTCGGTCAAGTGCAAGCCGTGCGCGGAGCGGAGCCGTCGGCTGCGCATCCAGCAGATCCGGGAGGGCTGGCACCTTGCCGACGAACCCACCATCGCCCCGGACAAGGCGGGTGACGGGGTGCTGTCGCTGATCCGCACGAGGGCGCATTTCGAGTTCGAGCGGCGCAGCGCCGAGCAGGCCGGCCGGTGGGACCAGGTCGCCGACCTCGACGCCGGCATCACCGAGGTCGATGAGGTGATCGCGGCGGAGCCGATCCGCGGCCGGCTCACCCCGGCCGACCGCAAGCCCGCCAAGAAGCGGCGTACCCGGTCCACGAAGCGGCGCGGGGGCACCCCGGACCTCCCCCGCCTGCCGGTCGATGACCGGACCGTGGGACGGGTGTACGCCGGCCGGGACGGGCGCACCTACCGGCCGTCGATGCTGATCACCCTCACCCTCGACTCGTACGGGCCGGTTCACACCTCGGTACGGCGCGGCGCCTACCTGGTGGCGTGTGACTGCGGGCAGCGCCACGGCGAGCAGGACCCGCAGCTCGGGACCCCGCTGGATCCGGCCGGTTACGACTACCGGCGGGCCGCGCTGGACGCGATCCACTTCGCCCGGGTGCTGGACCGGTTCTGGCAGAACTTGCGCCGCGCGGCCGGGTGGAAGGTCCAGTACGCCGGCGCAGTTGAGCTGCAACGCCGGCTGGCCCCGCACGCCCACTTCGCCGTACGCGGCACCCTGCCCCGCCGGCTATGGCGACAGGTCGCCGAGGCCACCTACCACCAGGTCTGGTGGCCCTCGTTCGACCAGGCCGTGTACACCGTGGACAGACCACCGGCCTGGGACGCCGACCAGAAGGCGTACGTCGACCCCAAGGCCAGGCAGCCGTTGACGAGCTGGGCGGCGGCGCTGGACGCGGTCGAGGAATCCGACAATCCCGAACCGGCCTACGTGGCCCGGCTGGGGCGGGTCGATGCCCGAGGTATCGACCAGGGCACGCAGGACGCGGAGCGGGCGATCCGGTACGTGACCAAGTACGTCACCAAGGACCTCACCGACCACGCCCGGCCCCACTCCGACCCGCAGAAGGCACACGCGGACCGACTGCACGCCGAACTGTCCACCCTGCCCTGCTCGCCGACCTGCGCGAACTGGCTTCTCTACGGCGTGCAACCCGACCGGGCCAAGAAAGGGCTCGTGCCCGGCCGGTGCAAGGGCAAGGTCCACCAGCGCAACACCCTCGGCTTCACCGGCCGGCGGGTCCTGGTCTCCCGGCAGTGGTCGACCAAGACCCTCGCCGACATCCGCACCGACAACCGGGCCTGGGTGCGCGCCATCCTCGCCGGCCACGGCGGCGACCACGACCAGGCAGTGACCGACACAGGCACCGACCAGGACAGCGGCGCGGAAGCCGACCCGGGCAGCCGGTACGTCTTCGAACTTGCCCGGCCCGACGACCCTGACGTGCCCCCGTACCAACTCCGCGTCCTACGCGCCGTCTCCGCCCGCGTCCAGTGGCGCGATCAGCTAGCCGCCGCCCGCCACGCACGCGACCAGCGCGAACAGCGTGAGCGGGAAGCGGCCAGATCCACACCAAACCTTTCGGCAACACCCGCCAACCCGGCGGCCTAACTCCTCGAAGGAGCCCACGTGACCAAGGTCGTCCCATTCACACGCACGGAACGCCCACCCGACCCCACCCCGACCAGCACCGCAACCACGAGCCGGCGCAACGAGCTGGCCGTCTACACCGTGAAGGAGGTCTCCATCCTGCTGCGCTTGTCGCTCGGCAGCACGTACGCGCTCGTCCGGGCCGGCGAGATCCCGGCTAAGAAGATGGGCGCCCGCTGGGTCATCCCCAAGCGACGCTTCCACGCCTGGCTCGACAGCGAAACAGAGCCGGACACCGAGGCAACCGATCCCGGACCGCTCGGAAGGAGGGCCGGCTGATGGGCCACATCGTCCCAACCCCAACCGGCAAGTACCGCGCCAACTGGCGCGACCCGTCCGGCAAGCAGAAGGCGAAGACCTTCCGTACCAAGAAGGAAGCCAAGGCGTACCTCGCGGATGTTGAGGGCAACCTCAACAAGGGCACATACGTCGACCCGCACGCCGGCCGGGTCAAGTTCGGCACATTCGCCACACGCTGGCTCGCCGGTCGCGACGTTGAGGCTCGTACCGCTGAACGCACGCTCTCGCTCCTGCGGACCCACATCCGGCCCAAGTGGGACGACTGGCAACTGTCGAAGATCGACTACATGGCGGTACAGGAGTGGGTGACCGATCTGGGCCGCACGTTGGCGCCCGGCACCGTCGCGAAGTGCTACGGCATCCTCCTGATGGTGCTTCGGACGGCCGTGCGGGCTCGCTTGATCGCGGTCAACCCGGCCGAGGGCATCAAGGTGCCTGGCACGCACAAGCGTCAGGCGCAGATCGCGACAATCACGCGGGAGCAGTTTTTCGGCAAGCTCCTGCCGGCTGTGCCCGCCGAGCACCGGGCGATCGTGTGCGTGGCGGCCGGCGCGGGCCTGGCGGTGGGGCGAATGCGCGGGTCTCGCCTGGGGCGCCGTCGACCTGGAGCGGGCGATCGTCCGCGTGGTCCAGGTCGCGGTGGAGACTCCGGCCGGCGTGACGATCCGCCCGTACCCGAAGACTCGTGCCGGGGTGCGGACGGTCCCCATGCCGGCGTTCCTGGTCGACGCGCTCCGCTCCCACCAGGAACGCCGGGACGCCGATGCCGATCCCGAACCGACCGCACTGGTCTTCGGCGACCGGATGAGCGGCCCGCTGCGCCGGTCGAACTTCCGTCGCCGGGTCTGGCTGCCTGCCCTGGTTCGGGCGGGACTGCTCGGCAACGTGACGGAAATGGGCGCCTACAAGTACCAGGCGCGATGGCGGGACCAGGATGGCGTGGGGTGGTCGGCCGAGTTCACCACCGAGCGGGAAGCCGTGAAGAAGGTCACCCAGAATGCGCACGGCGGGCTGAGGTTCCACGATTATGCCGACCTCGATCTCAGGCACTCGTACGCCACCTGGCTCGTCTCCGACGGTGTCCCGATCAACGCGGTACAGAAGGTCATGGGCCACCAGCAAGCGTCGACGACGCTGAACCGATACACGCACGCGCCGGACGACTACGCGGCCCGTGTCCTGGCCGCATTCGAGGGGCCTGCTGACTTTTTGCTGACTCCCGATCATGAGGACGAGGCAGGGAGCGACGAGGATGACGATGAAGATGCCGCGTGACCAGCCGAGATTCCTCGGAGGGATTCACCCGAATGAGGTGACGACCCCCGCCGGGGGGAGGCGGGGGTCGCCGGCGGGTCCGGCTCCGGGGGGGTTGAGCCGAACCCAACTCGACAATCACGGGGGGTGTGATCATCGAGAGACTGGGGAATACGTTGCGATTTGGCCATATCGGTCAGGACATGAAACCGTGTCGCAAACATAAGCATGCCCGAGGCAACCGCCGTACGTCGAGTAGCGTTCGCTTCAACTATCCGCGACTTCACATCGACGTCTTCCAATATACAGCGCGACATACCGTGGACGGGCCGCCGGCCATGAACACCTACGGTTAGACTGCCGCGCGTGGGCCCCAGCGCCGCATTCTTCGACCTCGACAAGACCGTCATCGCCAAGTCGAGCGCCCTGGCGTTCGGCCGCCCGTTCTACCGGGACGGTCTCATCGGGCGCCGCGACATGATCAAAGCCGCCTACGCCCAGCTGATGTTCCGCCTCGGCGGCGCCGACGAGCAGCAGATGGCACGCATCCGCGACGCCGTCGCGCAGCTCTGCAAGGGCTGGCGGGTGGAGCAGGTCCGGCAGATCGTCACCGAGACCTTGGACGAATTGATAAACCCTTATGTGTACGCGGAAGCCGCCGCCCTGATCGTGGAGCACCGGGCTGCCGGGCGGGACGTGGTACTGGTGTCGTCCTCCGGTGACGAGATGGTCCGCCCGATCGGTGAGCTGCTCGGGATCACCGACATCATCGCCACCCGGATGGTCGTCGAGGACGGGCGGTACACCGGCGAGGTCGAGTTCTACCCCGCGGGCGCGAGCAAGGCGGCCGCGGTTCGCGAGCTGGCCGCCGAGCGGGGCTACGACCTGGCCGGCTCGTACGCGTACTCGGACTCGATCAGTGACGCCCCGCTGCTGGAGGCGGTAGGCCATCCCACGGCCGTCAACCCGGACCGGGCCCTGCGCCGGGTCGCGGCCGAACGGGGCTGGCCGACGCTCGCGTTCCGGCATCCGGTACCCCTGATGCGCCGCCTCCGGGATCGCCCGGCGGTGCCGGTGGCCGCGGTGGCGATCGGCGTGGGCGCGGGGGTGGCGATCGGGCTGGCGCTCTACGGCCGGCACCGGCGCGCCCGGGCCGCCGCGTAGACGCACCGCCGTGTAACCAGGCCGCCGCGTAGACGCACCGCCGTGTAACCAGGCCGCCGCGTAAATGCCCCACCGAACGCGCAAACGCGCAGATCATGTGACCGATACTGACCGGTCTACTAGCGCCGGCCGGTCAACCGGCGTAGAACAGTGGGTACGGAACCGGTTACTGGATCCGGGCACGGCCACCGGGCACCCACGTGCGATCAGCCACGGCAGGCGCGTTGCGGCGGCACCGCTTGCGGACCGTTGACAACGACATGAGGTGCACGCTTGGTAACCCGATAGGACGTGCAGTGACGGCGCCTCCATGGAGGCGCCGTCGACACGTCCGGGCCCCTGCGCCGATAACGTGCCCGCGACGCCCTACCGAACCCGACCTACGCGTACCGTTCCGGGCATGACGGTCGGTTTGGTGGGTGCCGGGCACATGGGATCCGGCCTCGGCTGGGCTCTGCGCGAGGGCGGCGCCCGGGTGGTCACCACGCTCGAGGGGCGCTCGTCGCGTACCGCACGCCTCGCGGCGGCGGCCGGGCTCGATCTCCTGCCTACCCTGGCCGACGTATTACGGGCCGCCGACGTGGTCCTGGTCGTGACCCCACCCGGCGCGGCAACCCACGCGGCCGCCACGATCGCCGACGTCGCCGGTCGCACCGGCGCGGCGCCGCTCGTCGTGGACCTCAACGCGGTCGCCCCGATGACGATCACGCGGATCGCGGCCACGGTCGCGCCCCTCGACCTGGTGGATGGCAGCGTCTCCGGGGCGCCGCCGACGGTACGGTCGGGGGCCCGGATCTACCTGTCCGGCCCGCGCGGCGCCACCGTCGCCGAGCTGCCGTGGAAGCACGTCACGCCGATCGTGGTCGACGACCGGCTGGGCAGCGCGAGCGCGGTGAAGATGTGCACGGCGTCGGTATACAAAGGGCTGACCGGCCTTTACGCCCAGGCACTCCGGACCGCGGCCCATCATCATGTACTCGATCATGTGGTCAACGATCTCCACGGTGGCGGGCTCGACCCGGTACCGGCGGTGGCGCTCGCGGCGACCAAGGCGGCCCGGTACGTGCCGGAGATGCTGGAGATCGCCGCCACCCAGGGCGGCGCCGGGCTGACCGCCGCCCTGTTCGAGGCGTACGCGGAGATCTGGCACCAGATGGCCACCAGCCCACTGGCGGCGAGCGACCCGGAGGCCATCGACCGGGCGCTGCCGGCCGACGCGGTCGTACGGGGCATCACCGCACCGGCAACCTGACCGCACCGGTTCGGAAACCAGCTCAACCGGAGGACAGCGGCCACCGGCGACCGTGCCTAGCTTGGCAGGGTGTTCCCCCAGTTGACGTTGGTCATTTACCTGGTCGCGGCGGTTTCCGCGATCTGGTACGCGTGCCTCGGCGGGCTGACCGTCCTCCGCCGGATCGCGGTATCCGTGCTGGCGCTGGTCATCGAGGTCGACGGCGGGCTCCTGCTGGCCACGGAACGGGTACGGATGGCGCAGCTGATCGGCGTCCCGTGCGTACTGGCCCTGGGGCTGATCATGACGGCTCCCCGCACCGGACCCCGCACCGGACCCCGCACCGGCCCGCGCACCGTGCCTGACCGGCGCCGGCCGAAGGTACCCGTACCGGTCCAGCCGGCCGTCATACCGCGGCAGCTCGGTCGCCGGCCGTCGCTGAACGGCGCCCCGTTGCCCACCCTCGCCGACCCGTGGGCGGCGCTGTACGCGTCGATGTCCGGCCACGTCGCGTACCCGGCGAGCAGCCCGAAGAAGACCTACGAGCCGATCCGCCGGGTCCAGTTCCGCAATCTCAACCGGATGTCGCGGTGCAAACCTCGGTGAGCTCGGCCGCCGCGAGTTCCACGGCCGCGGCGTAGTGGCGCAGCCAGGAGCGCAACCCGTCGGGGGTACCCGTGGCGAACGCGCCGGCCGCGCCGATGTACTCGGGCTCGCGGGCGAGATGACCGACGTCCACCGCGAGCAGGCCGCGCGGGTCGAGTCCGGCGGCCATCAGCGTGAGCCGGCCGGCGGCCCGGGCCACCACGCCGTTCGGGCCGGCGAAGGCGTGCAGGGCCAGCAGCTCACCGTGTACGACCGCGGCCTGGAGCAGGGCAGGGCCGCCAGCGTTGCCGGTGATCAATTCGGCGAGCCCGGCCAGCCGGGCCGCGACGGTCGGGTCGGCGGCGGGCCGGCCCAGCTCCGACTCGTCGACCGAGCCCCGCGCGGCGAGTACGTGCAGCCGGGCCAGCGCCTGGCGCGGGGCGTGCGGCCAGGTCGCCGTCAGCCCGTCGAGCGCCGCGCTGACCCGGAGCGCACCCTGTACCACCGGATCGGTGACCAGGCCGGCCCGGACCTGCTCCCGCTCGTACCCATGGCCTTCCAACGCGGCGCTGGCCACCGCGGACCGCAAGCTGATCTCGGCGGCGACCGGTCCACCTGACCGGCGCAACGCGCGGTGCCGCATGGCGGTGTCGGCGGCCTGGCGCGCCCGGTCGAGGGCGGGCGCCACATCGGCGAGTTCGAGAAGCGGGGCGAGTGGGTTGGTCACGCCCGCGATGATCCTCCATACACGCTGGTCGATATGGTCCTATCCACGGACGCCAGATAGGACAGGATCGACCAACGTCGAAGCCGAGGCGACACCCGCAAACCGAGCGCTGCGCGGGACTGTTCGAAACACGCGCGAAACGGCAACATATGAGCCGCACAAAGCCGGTCGGCGCGCAGTAGCGAGCACTCGACGCTCGGTCGCAGCGCATCTCGCCCCGGCACCCGTACCCCGATTAGCCTGCAAGTCGGATACCTGAGCGATCGGAGCACCGAGCGATGAGCGAAACACTGGCAAACCTGCTCAACGAGACCCGGCAGTTCCCGCCGCCACCCGATCTGGCCGCGAACGCCAACGTCAAGGCCGATGCGTACGAGGCGGCCAAGGCCGACCGACTCGGGTTCTGGGAGGCCCAGGCGCGCCGGCTGACCTGGGCGAAGCAGTGGGATCAGGTGCTCGACTGGGGCAACCCGCCATTCGCGAAGTGGTTCGTCGGCGGGCAGCTCAACGTGGCGTACAACTGCCTCGACGCGCAGATCGAGGCCGGCCGGGGCAGCAAGGTCGCCATCTACTGGGAGGGCGAGCCCGGTGACAAGCGCTGTCTCACATACGCCGACCTGCACCGGCTGACCTGCCAGGCCGCCAACGCGCTGACCGACCTGGGGGTCCGGGCCGGTGACCGGGTCGCGATCTACCTGCCGATGATCCCCGAGGCCGCGGTCGCGATGCTGGCCTGCGCGCGCGTCGGCGCCACCCACAGCGTGGTGTTCGGCGGCTTCTCGGTCGACGCCCTGGCCAGCCGGATCCAGGACGCCGACGCCAAGGTCGTGATCACGGCCGACGGCGGATACCGGCGGGGCAACCCGAGCGCGCTCAAGCCGACCGTCGACGAGGCGGCCGAGCGCTGCCCGACCGTCGAGCACGTGCTGGTGGTCCGGCGTACCGGTCAGGAGGTGGCCTGGCGCGAGGGCCGCGATGTGTGGTGGCACGACACCGTCGAGCAGGCCAGCAGCGAGCACACCGCGCCGGCCCTCGACGCCGAGCACCCACTGTTCATCCTGTACACGTCGGGCACGACCGCGAAGCCGAAGGGCATCCTGCACACGTCGGGTGGCTACCTGACCCAGGTCAACTGGACCTTCAACGCCGTCTTCGACCACAAGCCGGACACCGATGTGTACTGGTGCACCGCCGACATCGGCTGGGTCACCGGGCACAGCTACATCGTGTACGGGCCGCTGTCCAACGGCGCGACCCAGGTGATGTACGAGGGCACGCCGGACACCCCGCACCGGGGCCGGTTCTGGGAGATCGTGCAGGAGTACGGCGTCACCATCCTGTACACCGCCCCGACGCTGATCCGCACGATGATGAAGTGGGGCGACGACATCCCCGCCAAGTACGACCTGTCGTCGCTGCGCCTGATCGGCAGCGTGGGCGAGCCGATCAACCCCGAAGCCTGGATCTGGTACCGGGAGAACATCGGCCGCAGCAACTGCCCGATCGTCGACACCTGGTGGCAGACCGAGACCGGCGCCATCATGATCAGCCCGCTGCCCGGCGTGACCGAGACCAAGCCCGGCTCCGCCATGACCCCGTTGCCGGGCATCGTGGCCGACGTCGTCGACGACCAGGGCCAGTCGGTGCCCAACGGTGGCGGCGGATATTTGGTACTGCGTGAGCCGTGGCCGAGCATGCTGCGCACCATCTGGGGTGACGACCAGCGGTTCATCGACACGTACTGGTCCCGCTTCGAGGGCATGTACTTCGCCGGCGACGGCGCGAAGCGCGACAACGACGGGCACGTCTGGCTGCTCGGCCGGGTCGACGACGTCATGCTGGTCTCCGGCCACAACATCTCCACCACCGAGGTGGAGAGCGCCCTGGTCAGCCACCCGAAGGTCGCCGAGGCGGCGGTGGTCGGCGCGACCGACCCGACGACCGGGCAGGCGATCGTGGCGTTCACGATCCTGCGCGGCGCCGCGGCTGAGGGGGACGCCGAGGCGCTGGTCAAGGAGTTGCGCGACCACGTGGCCAGGACGCTCGGCCCGATCGCGAAGCCGCGCCAGATCATGGTCGTCGCCGAGCTGCCGAAGACCCGGTCCGGCAAGATCATGCGCCGCCTGCTCCGGGACGTAGCCGAGCACCGCTCGCTAGGTGACGTAACCACGTTGCAGGACTCCGCCGTCATGGACATGATCGCGTCTGGCATGGAGTCGGGCAAGTCCGAGGACTAACCCGGATTCCCCGTCGATCTAGGACGAATGGTGGGTGCTTTGCCCGACCTGTCCCTTCATTCGTCCTAGATCGACGCTGTGATAGGCCCCGCCACAGGGTGGGCCGGCAGCGATTGAGAGGCGCTGCTCGTCGAGGTCCATCATGATCGAGTACAGCGTCTCGGACAGGTCGTCCTCGTTGTCGCGCGGGTCGGCGTGCCGGCAGATCGCGTGCGGGTAGCTCAGATGGTCGGCCAGGGTCGCCGCGATGTCCTTCTCCCCGATCGGGCCGGGCGGGAGCAGCCGGGCCGCCCGGGCGCCCCGGAAGTACGACGAGCCTCCCTTGTCGGCCAGCGTGTCGTGTACCGGCAGGCCGCTCACGAAGTGGTTGGAGTGGGTCAGCACGCCGTCGACCGGGTTCAGTACGCCCACGTCACCGGGTACCAGTTCCAGGTCGATGACCTCGCCGGCCAGGTCGCCGCCGGCCTGGCCGAGCAGCAGGTTCACCGAGGCGCTGCGCGGCATCGAGCAGACCGCCCGGAGCGCCAGCGTGAGGCTGTCCGCCTCCAGCGCCGCGCGGAGCACCACGTGGTACGGGACACCACCGGGCCGACCGTCCCGCTCGCTGCCGAGCAGGTTGACGCAGAGCCCGACGCCGGCCGAGTTGAGCCCGGCCTTGGCGACCATCCCGGCCTCGGCCATCGTCACGATCTGGAACCCGTTCTCGTCCCGCGTCGCCAGCAGGACCGTGTACGGCCGCTGCGCCGGGTGCCAGTCCCAGTTCTGGGCCAGCAGGGTGTGCCCCGAGGCGGAACGGCTGTCCAGCACCCCTATCGACGTGCATTCGGTGGTCCCGTAGAGCAACTCGGTGCGCCCGTTCACCGCGTACACGTCCTCGACACCGACCCCGGCGCCCTCAGCGACCGCATCGAGCATCGTGGCGATCCGGGGCACGTGCTCCCGGGTCGCCTGGCGGAACCCGGCGCCGGCAGCCCGTACCGTCGAAGTGGCCAGGCCCGCACGGTCGGCGAACCGGCGCACGTAGGCCTCGATGTTCGCGGCGATGAGATCGGCGGCCTGGCGGCCGTAGGCCGCCCCACACTCGGCCGGCGTACCTTCGACGGTGATCAGCGGCAACGGGAGTTCGGGGGTCATGAATACGACGCTAGCCACCAGCGTGCTGTGATGCGAAGTTGCCGAATTTCCGTACGCTGATCGGCATGACTATCCCGGTCGACGAGGCCTGCGTGATGCTCGACGGTCCGTGGAGACATCGCTTCGTGAGCGCCAACGGCACCCGGTTCCACGTGGTCGAGGCCGGCAGTGGCCCGCTGGTGCTGTTCCTGCACGGCTTTCCGGAATTCTGGTGGGCGTGGCACAACCAGCTGCGTCTCGTCGCCGAGGCCGGGTTCCGCGCCGTGGCGATCGACGTGCGGGGGTACGGGGCAAGCGACAAGCCACCACGCGGCTACGACGGGTACACGATGGCCGGTGACGTCGCCGGGCTGATCCGCGCGCTCGGTGAGCGCAAGGCGATCCTGGTCGGCGCCGGTTACGGCGGCAGCCTCGCCTGGACCACCGCCGCGTTCCACCCCACGCTGGTCCGCCGGCTGGTGGTGATGGGCGCCGCGCACCCGCTCCGGCTGCGTGCCGCGATCGCCAGCGACCCGCGCGGCCAGCTTGCCGCTGCGCTGCCGATGCTGCGCTTCCAGGTGCCCCGCTTCGAGCACACCCTGACCAGGGACAACGCCGCCATGGTCGGCGGCTACCTGCGACGCTGGTCCGGGCCGGCCTGGCGGATGTCGGACGAGTTCGCCGACTACGAGCGCCGGTGCCGGGAGGCGATGCGGATCCCGCAGGCCGCGTTCTGCGCGATGGAGGCATACCGCTGGGCCGTGCGGTCGGTGCTGCGCCTGCACGGGTACCGCTTCGTCAAGCTGCTCCAGCAGCCCATCGTCGCCCCGACCCTGCACCTGCACGGCGCGGCCGACACGGCGGTGCTGCCACGCACCGCGCAGGGCTCCGGCCGGTATGTGATCGCAAGGTACGAGTGGCGCCTACTCCCGGGCGTAGGCCACTTCGCCCACCTGGAGGCCCCCGACCTGGTGACCGGGGAGATCCTCCGCTGGGCAAAGGAGTAGCCCCCTTCTCGCCGATCTTGGAGAAATGTGTGTGGTTTGATCTTGAAACCGCACACATTTCTCCTTGATCGGCGAGAGGGGCGAGAGAGGGGCGAGAGAGGCGGGCGCGGTTGTCCACAGCCCTTGCCGTCCACAGGTCGTGGGGAAAGGGTGCTGCGCGCCCGTGTCGGCTTGATGCTCGCGTTCATGCCCGATCTGTACGACGATCCGTCGCACCACCTCGCCAACGCCCGCCGGCACCTGTTCCGCGAGATCGCGGGGTGTCGGGAGTTGCGCACGCGTGGCCTCTCCAACAGCACGTTGCACTGGCGGCGCCGGAAAGGGCGGATCGTCGGCCCCTACCGCGGCACTTATCTGACCGGTGGGACGCCACCCGACCTCCTGGAACGACTCGCCGCGCTGCGTCTCGTCCTGCCTCCCGAGGCGCTCGTTGCCGCGCATACTGCGGCCGCGCTGCACGGATTCGGTGTCGTCCCGAGCGATCGGATCCACATCCTGGTCCCGCCCGGCGTCAACGTGCCGTGTATCCGTGGCGTCGCGGCGCACCAGAGCGTGCTGCCGTGGCCGGAAGCTGTCGAGGCGCACGGCGTGCGATGTGTGCCCGCCGCGCGGTGCGCCGTCGATCTTGCCCGGACGCTGCGACGCCACGACGCGCTGCCGGTGCTCGACGCGGCCATCCGCTCGGCGGCGTCCTTCCAGGACGAACTCGCCGCCGCTCGGGACGGGCTCGCCGCCGCTCGGGACGAACTCGCCGCCGCTCGGGACGGGCTCGTCGCCGAAGTGGCTCGCCACACCGGCCTGCGAGGTGTCCGGCAGGCGCGTGAGCTGGTGGACCTCGCCGACGGCCGCGCCCAGTGCCGGCAGGAGAGTCAGTTGCGGCTCGTCCTACACGATGCCGGCCTGCCGGTACCCGAGGCGCAGTTGCCCGTCCGCGACGAGTACGGGTTCGAGCGGCACATCGTGGACCTCGGGTACGCGGAGGAGCGGGTAGGCGTCGAGTACGACGGCTCGTCCCACCTCGATCGGCGGCGACTGCGGGTCGACCGTGCGCGCCACAACTGGCTGGCAGAGCGAGGCTGGGCGATGCGGTACTTCACGGATGAGGACCTCTACCGCCGCCCCGACCTGATCGCGCGGACGGTACGCGCCGCCCTGGACTCCCGTCGATCAAGGAGCAAAGCTAGACGCGATACTCGCGAAGATCCGTAATCTCGTCGCGGGCAACCCAGCCCTGGTACACGCCGAAGTCGAACTCCTCCAACCCCAGCCGCCCGGCGACCGGCGCCAGCCCACCGGCGTACTCGACGCGCAGCCACGCCTCGTGCTCGGCGAGCACGATGAACGGCTCGTTCCGCCAACTGCACGTGGTGCGGATGTACACCAGCTCGTCGACGTCGCTGATCGGCACGCTGCGGCGGTACCGGCCCGTCCTGATCTCCTCGAAGTCGTCCTCCGGATCCGGCCGGTACAGCCGGACCTGCTCGCCGTCCGGGCTCGCCTCGTATTCGCGACCCTGCCAGCGGGCCGCGTACCCGTCCCGGATCACGACTCCTCACCCACCCGCTGCCAGCGCGGACCGTCGGCGTCGAACATCGCGACCAGTTTCTCGTTGCCGTCCCGGTCGACCCGCCACAGCTCGGCGCCGTGCGGCAGCCGGACACTGTCCACCTTGAACTCGGCGATCACGTCACGGCTCTCGCTGGGCGCGAAGCCGTTGCCCCGGAACGGTGACCGCTCGATCACCCAGCCCTGCATCGCGTGCATGGCGGCCTCGTGCTGCCCACCGTACGGAATCCGGTACAGGTTGCCGCGGTGTGCCGCCCAGCGCAGCACGTACACCTCTGCGTCGTCCGGCTTGAACGGCGAATCCGAATAGCTCAGGCCGAGCGCGTTGTACAGGTCGGCCGGGGTACGCAGGTGGGACACCTCGCTGGCCCGGTGCACGAACCCGGACACCCGGTCGTACCCGCGGTCGAGGTAGTACGGCACCTGTTGGCTGGAGATCGTCTTCTGCATGACGATCGGCCCGGTCTGCTGTGGCGACCCGCTGCGCCCGGCCGGCTCGGGCTCCGGCGCGGGCGACGTCGGCTCGGGCCGCTCGTCGGTGAGCCCGACCTCGTCGGCCCACGACGCGAGCGCCACGATCTGGCCACCGGGCAGGGTCGCCCCGATCGGGGTGCCCGGGTTGACCGCGAACGACAGTGTCTCGTGCGGCCAGGCGTGGATGAGCTGGGTGAACTTGATCCAGGTCGCGGGCACGCCCTCGCCCAGATGGTTGGTGAGCATCTCGGTCGAGGTGAACACCACAACGTACGGGTGACCGTCGATCTGCTCGGTGCGCCACTGGTCGATGTTGGCGATCGGGTCGTCGTGCGGCCCTGGTACGAGCACCTTGGCCAGCAGCATGGTGGACAGGAACTTGTCGGTGCTGCCCTCGCCGGCCGCGTCGAGCAGGCCCTCCTCGACCTGGTTGGTCGGGACGAACTCGGGCTCCTCCGGCTCGGGCTCGGCCGGCGGCTCGGGGGTCGGGTCGGCGATCGGCGCGGCGGTCGGCGCGTCGAACGAGGTCGAGCCCGGGAGCGGGCCGGTCGGCCCCGTCGACGGGGCGCTGGTCGACGGCGGCGTGGCCCGACCCGCCGCCAGCGGCGGCGCCCCGAAGGAGGACGAGTACCCGCCGTCGAAGGGCGCCGGGCCGGGATCGAAGCGGGTCGGTGCGGCGTCGAAGGGTGCTTGGCCACCGTCAAACACCGATGCGGTACCGGAGACCGGCGCCGCCGGAGGACTGGAGATCGGCACGCTGGCGGGCGCGGCCGCGTAACCGGTGGCCGGTGGCTCGTAGGGCGGCTGCGGAGTTGCGTCACCGTCCAGCGCACCGTATCGCGAACCCGACGGCCCGAAGGTGGCATCCGAACCGCCGGAGACACCGCCACCGGTCGGCTGGCCGCCACCGGTCGGCTGGCCGTCACCGGGAGCGCCCCGCCGCGGGAAACCCCGCCGGCTAAGCAAGTCTCCGCGTCGCGGAAAATCCCGGCCGCCCGGACGGGCGAGACTGTCAGCCGGTGGCGCCGCCGCGCCGGACGCTCGACCAACCGCCGCATCGGCGGCGGGCTGTGCCGGCGGCGCCGGCGAACGCGGCGCGGCGGGCGGAGCGGGCGGCGGAGCGGGTGGTTGAGGTTGAGGTGGAGGCGCCCCGCCGGAGGGCGCCCCGCCGGAGGGCGCCCCGCCGGAGGTACGTGTCCGCAGCGCCGTCACCTGCTCGATCCGTGCCCGGGCGCCCAGTGTGCGGCCCGGCAGACGTACGTCACCGCGACTGATCTGAGCCACGAACCACGCCGGCAGGTATCCCTCGATCGGGAGACCCGGGTTGACCGCGAGCCACCACTCAAGCTCCGGCCAGGACGCCGCCAGCTCGTGGAACGGCAGCTTGCGATATGTGCCGGCATGCTCGGCGAGGCACGCGTCGAGGGCCTGCGGTGACGTGAAGGCGAGCACGTGGGTGCGGGAATCGGTGGTCCAGGTGCCCCAGCCGACCGGCGCCCGCCCGGCGAGCGCATCGGCCGCCACGGGCAGGATCAACTCGGTCCGCGCGAGGAGCCGGAAGTAATGTTCCTGGTCGCCGACGCGCAACGCATCCCGCATCGCGGCCTCAGCTTCGGTGGCCGGCTCCCAATCGCTCACGGCCACCCCCCTTTTCGGTCTCGGACGGTCGCGCTGCGAACCTAACCTACAAGGAGTTGGGCGGTAGAGCAGGTCCCACGACAGACCTGGGATATGTCGGTCGATGCACCAGGGGCCACCCACCCTTCGGTCGACGACTGTTATACCGGGTCGAAGCGGGCGCCCGCGAGGGTCTGTTCAAGATCAGTGCCGGTTTGCCGCGCGGCCGCGCGGCGCGGCTGTGGACGATACGATCCCGAACCGGCGGGTCCGGTCACACCGGCCCGCGACGGGGAGGATTCAATGCGACACCGTGCGACGCGGGCGATTCCGGCAGGCTGTTGGCGACCGTTACGGCCCGTCGCTGCCACGGTCGCGCTGAGCGTGGCGCTGACCGTCGGCGCCCTGCCGCTCGATCGGCGCCCGGCCGCCGCGGCCGCTGGGCCGTGCCCGAGTGCGCCGCCGGCCTCGCAGCCTCCTCCCACCGCCGTACCCTGGGCGCAGCAGCGGTTCGACCCGGCCCGGCTGGCGCAGTTCGCGGACGGGCACGACATCAAGGTCGCGGTGATCGACTCGGGGGTCGACGCCGACCACCCGCAGATGCGCGGGCACGTCCTCACCGGCGGCGCGGATTATATCGACACGCAGGGTGACGGTCGCCAGGACTGTGTCGGCCACGGCACGGCGGTCGCCAGCCTGATCGTGGCGCAGCCGACCGCGGGCACCCCGTTCCGGGGTCTCGCGCCGGGCGCGGTGATTCTGCCCATCCGGGTCAGCGAGCAGGAGAACACCCAAGGCAACGTATCCGGGCGCCTACCGCCGCACCCCGAGAAGAGCTTCGCGGCGGCCATCCGGTACGCCGTCGACCACGGCGCCCGGGTGATCAATCTGTCGGTGGTGATCGGCAACGACGACCCCGAGGTACGCGCGGCCACCGCGTACGCGATCGCACGCAACGTGGTCGTGGTGGCGGCCGCCGGCAACAGCCACGCGCAGGGTGACCCGACGCCCTACCCCGCGGCGTACGACGGTGTCATCGGCGTCGGCGCGATCACGCCAGACGGGGTTCGCCTCGACATCTCGCAGGTCGGCAAGTACGTCGACATCGTGGCGCCCGGCTCCGAGATCGCGGTGGCCAGCCCGACCCGCGGATATCAGTCATTTCAGGGTACGAGCGTGGCCGCGCCGTTCGTGGCGGCCACCGCGGCGCTGGTCCTCCAGTACCACCCCGAACTGTCGGCGCGCGAGGTGACCGCCCGGATCCTCGCCACGGCCGACCCGGCACCCGGCGCCCCCGGCAGCAAGGAGTACGGGTCCGGCGTGGTCAACCCGTACCGGGCGTTGACCGAGGGCGTCACGTCAGAGGCGCCGAACCGACCGGCCCCGGTGCCCCCGGTCACCCGGGATCCGGGGGCGGCCGAGGCAGCGGCGGCCGCCGTGCGGACCCGTACCGTGGCGCTCGCCCTGGCGGCCGGCGTCGGTGTGCTGGCCCTGATCGTCGTACTCTTCGCCAGCATCGTGCCCCGAGGCCGCCGGCGCGGTTGGGCTCCTGGCGCCCGCTTCGCGCCGCCAGTTCAGCGCTCGAGCGGAGAGTCGGCTACAGGCCGGACTTGAGGCGCGAAGCCAGTAATACCGTAAACGGCCCGGTTACCCAACCGGGCCGTTCACGCGTGTCGGGGCTGACTCAGCCGCTGAAGAGGTTGGTGTTGCTGCGCTCGGTCGCCGCGTACTGCTCGGCGGACTCGTCGAGCGCGCTCTTGATCTGCGCGAGGATGTTGGTGATGTCCTGCGCGGCGCCGCGCCACTGCTGCTGGCGCTGGGCGTACGCGTCCTTGGCGTCACCCTCCCACGTGTTCACCAGCGGCCCGGCGGCCGACTCCAGGTCGGACAGCTTGCTGTGCAGCGTGTTGACGGCCTTCGAAATGTTCGCGCTCGCGTTCTGCAACGCGCCGAACTGGACGAGAAGCTGCTCACCGCTCATGCTTTGAAACCCTCCCCGTCGCTATAGCGGAAGCTGAATGTCGGCGCCACCGATCCCGCCCAGACGGCTGGCGGAATCCCCGTCGGTGTTGCTGTAGTAGGTGCCCGCCTTCGCGATCGCGTCCGCGGTCTGACCGAGCGCCTGGTTGAGCTTTTGGGTGTCCTCGTTCCAGCGCTGCCGGGTCTGTTCGAACGCGGCCGCGCCGTGCCCCTTCCAACTGCTCTGCAAGGCGTCGAGCTCCGACCTCAGCTGCGACAGCATGGTCGCCAGCTCGTCCTTCGCCGCATTGAACTTCTGCGCGGTCGCCGCCATCGTCGCCGCTTCGGTCTGAGTCAGACCAGCCAACCTAATTCACCCCGTTTCTCATTGCTCTAAATAGTCAATCGTTCCGTGTCGCCGCTGACGGTAGCGGTCCCCTTCGAAGTCTCGCCACCCCGCGTTGTGAAGTCTGTGGATAACTTCCGACACTTTCGGACAGTTCGCCTCGGCTTTTACGAACCCGCATTCTGTTGCGCCACCGCCGGATCGAGCCCGGGCCCGACCGGCAGCAGGGCCACGAGTTCGGCCGGCATCCGCAGCGGTGCGACCCCGGCGTAGCCCAGCTTCGGCACCAGATCCCGACTCGCGAGCGGGTACCGGATGCCGAGGTCGGTGACGACGCTCAGCGTTCCGTTCGGCGCTCCGGGTGAGGCCAGCGCCTCGACCAGCGCACCGTGGCCGGGCGGTACCACGACCCGGTCAGCCAGTACCGCACCACCCGCGGTACGTGAGGCGGTCGTGATCGCCGTGGCCGGGCTGGACACCTTCGGATCGAGCCGGACCTCGCTCACCCCGCTGGCATCCGGAATCGACACGCACACCTGCCTGATCGGCTCCCGGATCGCCGGTGGCTTCGCGAACGGTGGCGCGGCGGTGAGCCCGTTCTTGGACTTCGTCGCCGCGTCGTACTCGGCCGGCTGCAACGGGGTACCCTCGCCGCTCGGGCTCAATGGCGTGTCCGGGTCGAACGAGAGCAGGTCGGCCTGCGCCTCGGTGATGTCGGCGAGCCCATCGGACAGCGCGACCGCGTGCTGCACGTCGCCACCGGCGTTGCGGATCGTGTACACCTGTCCGGTTTTCGCCCCGGGCAGCGCCGCCGACCTGCCGCCACGCCCGGACACCGGAAGCAACCTGATGTCGGGCGCCGCCGGCAGCGCGTTGATCAGCGCCGGGGACACCGGCACGATCCGCTTCGTGCTCCAGACGAACGCCCGCAGCACGATGTCGGCCTGCTGGATCTGGTACCGATGATTGTTGTAAATCAGATACTTCTTGCCGTCCGGTGTGGACAGTAGGAGCCCGTCGGCCGGGGTCGACGCGCCGATCGGCACCAGCGTCTGCCCGTCCCGGACCTCACCGCCGACCAGCAGGGTGGACTGCGGTTTCGCGGCGCCCGAGGCACCCGTGCCCGACGTGTCCGGTGTCTGGGAGCACAGCGTCCACGGCGGCTTGACGAGGTTCTTCGCGTCGGGCAGCGAGTCGGGCGCGCCCTGGATGCCCATCGGCGCTCCGCGGGGCGCCTTGTTCAACGCGGATCGCGACATCATCACCACATCCGGCGCGGCGCCGTCGGCGATCAGCACGGCGGACGCGTAGTTCACCACCGGGTGCAACTTTCCGTCACCCTTGTAGTACACGAACCGGGTGCCGGACTCCTTCTCGATGATCACCTGACCCTCTTTGCGCCAGTCGCCGCCACCACCCGCGAGCAGCCCGTACACCGCTGCGCCGGCGAGCGCGAGCGTCGCGAAGATCGCACCGGCCATCGTCGCGCCGGCCACCCGGCGAAACGGCGACTGGGCGGGATCGGTGTCCCGCATGACAAGCGCGGCCACCACACGCTGCACCGAGAACTGGTACGAATGCAGCTGATCCTGGCGCGATGGCATCGATCCTCCCCGTGGACATGCCCCTCATGGCGGGCTGTCGCGCCCTACGATAGGCCCCCTGGAGAGATGGCGGGAGGTCGTGGCGTGTCGATGGGACAGCCGACAGCATGGCCGGCCCAGCCGGGTTGGGGGCCGGAGCGCGGCGACAACCAGGCCGAGCCCGGCACCTTCCCCGGCCAGCCCGGCAGCTTCCCGGCCCAGCCCGACGGCGTCCCGCAGCAGCGCGGCGGGAGCACCCCGCAGGCGCCGGGCAGCGGGCCCCGCCGACCGGTCGCCAAGCCCAGGCGGATCCGCCGTCGTGGCACGCTGCTCGGCCTGCACAGCGGGCAACTGGTCGCGGCGGAGCTGGCCGCGATCGTGCTCGCGGTCGGGGCCGCCGGTGGGGTGTCGTGGCTGATCGTGACCGCGCCGGTCGCGGCGGTCATCGTGCTCATCGCGTTCGGTCGGGTGCGCCGGCACTGGGTGTACGAGTGGCTCGCGCTCGGCTCGCGCTACTTCGGCCGGCGCCGGAACCTGCCGCGCGGTGGCGACGCCGCGACGCTGCTCGGCCTGCTGCGCCCGGCGGCCGTGGTGAGCAGCGTCGATGTCGACGCCGCCACGGTCGGCTTCATCGCGGACGCCTACGGGTTGACCGCCGTCCTCGAGCTCGGTGACCCGTCGGCGCTGCTCGCCGATGCCGCGCCGCTCGCCCCGTCGCCGGTGGACCTGCTGCCGCCGGCCAGCCCGGACCAGCCACCGGTTCGCCTGCAACTGCTTCTCTCGGGCGTTCCCGCCCCCGCGTTGCGCGCCGGCTCGGGCACGCCCGCCACGTCATACCGCCAGCTCACCGAGGGTCGGGTGCTCGCGCTGCAACGCGCGTTCCTGGCCATTCACGTCCGCCGCTCCGGTGGCTTCGCCGAGGCGGACCTGCGGCGTGCCCTGTCGAGCGCGGTGCGCCGGGCCCGGCGCCGGCTGGAGCGCGTCGACCTGCCGTGCCGTCCCTTGGGCGCCGAAACAACCTTGCGGGTACTGGGAGAGCTCGCCCACCTCGACGCCGCGACCGGGCTGGCCGAGGAGTGGTCGTCGGTGACCGCCGGCGGCCTGCGCCAGGTCAGCTTCCGGCTGCGCCGCTGGCCCGACTTCAAGGGCGACCTGGGCCGGGGCCTGCTACCCCGGCTGCTCGCGCTGCCCGGCGCGGGAACGACAGTCTCGCTGGCGGCCGAGCGGATCGATGCCGACGAGGTACGCGTCGAGCTGGTGATCCGGCTCGCCTCGCCCGGCCCGCAGAGCCAGGCGGCCGCGCTCAGCGCCCTACGCCGGCTGCTCGGCGCCGCCGGGGCGGCCGCGCAGCGCCTCGACGGCACCCAGCTCGCCGGGATCGCCGCGACACTTCCCCTCGGCGGTGCCGCCGATCCGGGCGCGGCCGGGCTGGCCGAGGTGCTCGACCGGTCGGCGGGCGCGGCGCTCGTCGGTGACGCCGGCATGCGTGCGCCGGCGCAGTCGCTCTCCGAGCTGGAGCTGCCGGTTGGTGGCGCCGGCCTGATGATGGGCGTCAACCGGCACGGCGAGCCGACGACCATCCGGCTGTTCCGGCCGGAGCCGACCCGGGTCGCGCTGTTCGGCGGCCTCCGGTACGCGCAGCTCACCGCCCTGCGCGCGCTGGCGCTCGGTGGCCAGGTCGTGGTGCAGACCGGCCGGCCGCAGGCCTGGGAGCCGTTCATCCGGGGGGTGAGCGGATCCGGCGATGCGCTGACCCTCGCCCCGCCCAACCGGGCGCTGGAGTTCGCCGCCGCGACGCCGTTGCTGCCGCAGCTGATCGTCGTCGACGTCGGGCCGGTGGGGGCCACCGGCGTGCCCGTGGTCGAGGGCGCCTGGCGAGCCACGCTGGTCGTACGCGATGATCTCGCGCTGCACGACGTCGACATCCTGGCCCGTGCCGACCTGGTACTGCTGCCGCCGCTGTCACCACCCGAGGCGGAGATCGCCGGCAACGCGCTCGGCCTGAGCCAGCTCGCCGGCTACCTGCCCCGGGTCCGCCCGGACATGGTCGGCGTCGTGGCCGCCCGGAAGACGCTGCGCTGGACGCTGCTGTCGCCGACCCCGATCGAGCAGCAACTCCTCGGCACGATCAGCCGCTAAGGGATCGGCACAACTTCCGGAAAGTAGTGGCCTCAACACCCCGCTGAGGCAACGACTTCGGGGAAGTTGTAACGATCGTTGGTACACAGCCCGCACCGGGACCGTCGGGCTCGCGCCGCCGTGCGACGATCACGGCATGGGCATCCTCATCCGGCTTGTCATCAGCGCCGTCGCTCTGTGGATATCGACGCTGTTGATTCACGGCATCACCCTCGGCGGTGGCAACACGCTCAAGAAGATCGGCACCCTGCTCCTGGTCGCGGCGATCTTCGGCATCATCAACGCCATCCTGCGCCCGGTCATCAAAGTGTTGGGCTGCTGGGCTTACGTCCTGACCCTCGGCTTGATCGCCCTCGTGGTCAACGGCGCGCTGTTCCTGCTGACCAGCTGGATCGCCGGCAAGCTCGAGCTGCCGTTCCACGTGGACAGGTTCTGGCCGACGGCGGTGCTGGGCGCGCTGCTGGTGAGCGTGATCAGCTGGCTGCTCAACCTGCTGGTTCCGGACAAGGAGGAGGAGAGCTGACCGCCCCGCCCGGGTACGAGCTGTCCACCGATCCCGACCGTCTCGATCTCGACCTGGTCCACCGCTGGCTGTCCACCGATGCGTACTGGGCTTTCGGCCGCCCTCGGGACATCGTCACCCGCGCGGTGGCCGGTTCAGCCGTCTACGGCCTCTACAGGGTGGCCGACGGGCAGCTCGTGGCGTTCGCCCGGGCGGTCACCGACGGCGCCACCTTCGCGTGGCTGTGTGACGTGTACGTCGACCCGCCGGAGCGCGGTCGCGGGCTCGGGCGGTGGCTCGTCGGCGCGGCCCGCGACCACCTGGCCACCCTCGGCGTGCGCCGGATGGTCCTCGCGACCCGGGACGCGCACGGGGTGTACGCGAAACTCGGCTTCACCCCGCTCGCGCGTCCCGACCAGTGGATGGAGCTCGACACCCGGTCATCAGCGCGGACCTGAGCGCTCCTTACCGATACGGTAGGTCGGTGAATCAGCTGCGCCGTGGTTACGTCTTCGGTTTCGCTGCCTACACTTGCTGGGGCTTCTTTCCCCTGTACTGGAAACTCCTCGAACCCGCGACGCCGGTCGAGATCCTGGCGCACCGGATCGTCTGGTCAGCGGCGTTCATCACCGTCCTACTACTTGGGATGCGCAACTGGCGTACGGTCCGCGGCCTGGCCCGCCGCACCCGTACCCTCGCCGGCATCGTCCTCGCCGCCGCGCTGATCGCCCTGAACTGGGGGATGTACATCTACGGGGTGAACTCCGACCACGTGGTCGAGACGTCGCTCGGGTACTTCATCACCCCCCTCGTCACGGTCCTGCTCGGCGTCGCCGTGCTGCGCGAACGGCTGCACCCGGCACAGTGGGTGGCCATCGCGGTGGGCGCGGTCGCGGTCGCCGTCCTGACCGCGGACTACGGCCGGCCGCCGTGGATCGCTCTCGTCCTTGCCGCCAGCTTCGGCACGTACGGGCTGGTGAAGAAGAGCCTGGCGCTACCGGCGGCGGAGGGGCTGTTCGTGGAGTCGGTCGCGCTCGCCGGCCCGGCCCTGGCCTACCTGGGCTGGTTGGACAGCCGGGACCGGCTGGCGTTCGGACACGTGTCGCCCGGGTTGACGGCCCTGATGATGCTCGCCGGCATCGTTACCGCGATCCCGTTGCTGCTGTTCGCGGGGGCGGCCAACCGGATTCCGTTGTCCGCTCTCGGTCTGTTGCAGTACCTGACCCCGACGCTCCAACTCGGCTGCGGGGTCCTCGTGTTCCACGAGCCGATGCCACCCACCCGGCTGGCCGGCTTCGCGCTGGTTTGGGTGGCACTCGCGGTGTTCACCTGGGACGGCATCCGGCGGGCCCGCCGGTCCCGGGTACAGCACAACGCCCCGGAGATCGTGGCCACCGAGGTGGCTTGAGAAAGCTCCGGGACGTTGTCTGTCAGGCGTTCTGGTACACGAGCAGCGATGTGTTGTCGCCCTTGCGCAGCTCGACCTTGGCGATCTGCGCCGGTGTGAACCTGGTGGCGGCCGACAGCGTCAGGTCGTCGCCGTGCGCCGCCGTCCAGGTGGACACCTGCTCCGGCGCACTCCCGTCCTTGGGGTACACGAGCAGCTTCAGCGTCCACCGCGGCGCCGGCACCCCACCGTCGTACACGCAGTGCATGCGCACCTCGGTGCCGCCGATGAACGGGTTGAGCGCCACCTGGGCGGAGATCGGCACCGACGCGGCCACCGGCTGCATCGCGACCATCCGCTTGTCGGTCGGGGTCGGACTCGGCCCGTTGTCGAGGAACCGGGCCCCGACGAGTACCCCCAGCGCGAGGCAGGCGGCGGCCGCCAGCGCGGCGGTCACGCCCTGCCAACGCCGACCCCGGCGCTCGGCGCCCCGTCCCGCGCGACTGTTCCGGCCATTCCTGCCGCTGTCGATGGTGCGGACGTTGCGCGGCGGGGCGTCGGCCGGATTGGCCCGTGGCACCGACGGCAGCGGGCGCAATGGCGGTGCGGAGACCGGCGACGCGAACCGGGACTCGCGCCCCAGCGGCACGCCGACGTCGTCGAGCGTGTCCCCGATCGATGCCGCCTCGTCCGGGTCGAGCTGGGCGAGGATGTCCGGCAGGCCGGAGAAGTCGGCGACTTCATGCCGGCAGATGTCGCAGGTCGCCAGGTGCCGCTCGTACGCGGCGCGGTCGTCGGGTTCGAGAATGCCCAGCACGTACGCGCCGGACTCGAATACTTGGTCACAGTTCACGGCGCACCCCGCAACGCGGCGTGACGCCAGGAGGACGTCAGAGATCTAGGCCAGCTCATGACGTCACCCCCAATTCTTCTAGTACGAGCTTCAGCGAACGCAGGGCGTAATACGTGCGCGACTTCACGGTCCCGGGAGGCACGCCGAGACGGCTGGCCGCTTCGTTGACAGAACGGCCCTGGTAATAGCACTCCACGAGAACCTCCCGGTGCTGCGGCGAGAGCCGCGCCAACGCCTCAGACACGATCCAGGACTCGACCGCTCGTTCGGTCTCGTCCGCCATTGGCATTTCCGGGGGCGCATCGGTGATGACCTCACCGACCCGCGCCGACCGGCGCCGCCAGTTGTCGATCGCGAGGTTCCGGGCCGTGGTGAACAACCAGGCCCGGACCGACCCGCGCGCAGGATCCAGTGCTTCGGGATGCTGCCAAGCTCGCAGCAGCGTCTCTTGCACAAGGTCCTCCGCACGCTGTCGGTCCCCCCCATTCAGGCGGAGCGCATGCGCGTAAAGTGCATCGCCATGCTCAGCGTGTAGCGCGCGTAGCAGATCGGCGTCCTCGTCGCCCACGCCAGGCATCCTCCCACCCTTAACCCGGAACACGCGTGGCGCACCGGGATGGTTCAACGTACGGTCGAAGTTCACCACGCTTTTCGTGGTCATTCCCAACATGGCCGGTCAGAAGCCTCTTCCGCGTGGAGGAAGGCTAGTCCTTCAGCGCGTCGGCGAGACCGTGCGCGGTGGCCAACAGTCTGGTGCGTACGACACGGGCCGACGTCATCAGCTCACCCGCGGGCAGCGCGCACTGGAGCACGACGCGGCGTTCCGGATCTCGATCATTGACCGCGAGCACGGCCGCGCAGGCCAGCCCGTTGCGGTACTGATTGATCTCGATCTGCATGCCCCGGCGCTCACCGGCCGCCAGATCGGCTTCGAGTGCCTCGATGGAGGTCAGCGTCTGCGGCGTGTACGCCGCCATGCCGCTCTCCTTGAGGAACCGGGACCGCTGCTCGGCGCTCAGGGTGGCCAGGAGCGCCTTGCCGAGCGCCAGCGCGTGGGCGGCGTCGTCGAAGCCGGGGATCAGATCCTCGACGTACGGCGAGCGCGGCCCTTCGGCCAGCGCGGTGATCGTCGCCCGGCCGCCGATGAAACGACCCAGATAATGGGTGTAGCCGGTCTCAGCGGCCGCCCGTCTCAGCGTCTCGGTGACCGCGGTCGGCCCCCGGAACGCCACAACCAGTTCGCGGAACCGATCGGCGATCTCCAGCCCGACCACATACGTCCCATCCTCACGCCGGATCACATACCCCTCGTACGCGAGCGTCCGCACCAGGTGGTAGGTGGTCGCGACGGTGAGCTGGCAACGGCGCGCGATCTGCTTGACGGTGAGCCCGCGTTCGGACTGGCCCACCGCCTCAAGGACCCGCAGCGCACGCGACACGCTGCGGATCAGATCCGAAGGCTCAGCCTGTGGATCTCTCACCGCCGCACCTCCCCAGCCGCAGCAGCAACAAGATTTACACCATATGAAATCAGGTGGCGGAAGGGAAACCTATCAATCGACGAAAGGGTGAGATGGAGGGGCCTAGAAGGCTAGCCAATGCGGTGAATGGGTGACTGCGGGCGAATTACTCAACGCGACACACCGACGACACGCCGTTCATGTGGCGATTGGTGCGGTAACCACGACCGTCGCATCAGTAGTGTCGGTCTTCCTCGTAGGTGGCCTCGCCGTCCAGATTTCCGCGACCTCCATCTCCACCCGGCGAGCTTAGGCCTCGCCGTTTCGGTGTACTTCGGCGTCACGGCCATCAGTTCACTTCCGGTCGGTGGGCTGGTCGAACGGTACGGCCCAGCGCGTACCCGCCGGATCGCGGTACTGATCGCCGCGGTCAGCATGCTGGCGATCGCGCTCGCCGCGAACTCCCTCGTGCTGCTCCTCCTGCTGCTGTCCGTCACCGCCATGGCCAACTCGGGGCGGCGCTAGCCGCCGGGGCGGCCAACGCGCTGGGCACGTTCCTCGTCGACTCGGCGGTGGCGCGGGGACTGTCGGAGGCGCGGGCCGGGCTGACCCTGACACTGGGCAGCGCGCTGTGCGTCCTGTGCCGCGTTCTGGCGGGCTGGCTGGCCGACAGGTGGACCCGAGGACATCTCACGTTCGTCGCGGCTCTGCTGGCCGCTGGAACGATCGGCATGGCCCTGCTCGGCGTCGCCTCGACCATTGATCGGCACAACTTCCCGGAAACTGTGGTCTCCGGCCCGTGCTGAGGCCCCAACTTCCGGGAAGTTGTGTCGATCTTCGGGTCAGTCGGCCGTCCCGGGCGGAACCACCCAGCGCACCGGCTGCCCAGTGATCTCGGCGATCAACTCGAAGTCGTGGTCGTAATGCAGCAGCGTGAGGCGATGGTGCTCGGCCGTTACCGCAAGCAGGAGGTCGGGAATGGAGGCGGCCCGGTGCCGAGCCTGGCACGCCAACTCGTGCTGGATCTCGGCGGCGCGCTCCCAGGCCCGCTCGGGGACGTGTACCCAGGCGAACGCGAGCCGGAACCGCTCCGCCGCCGCCTCGTAGTCGGCGAGGTTGCGAGCCGAGTACAGCACCTCGAGCTCGGTCACCGGGCACACCGAGACCCGACCCGACTCGATCAGCGGGGCCAGGATGGGCGCGACCGCCGGGTGACCCAGACGGTGGAGTGCACTCGTGTCGACCAGGTACCTCACGACCAGGCAGCCCGGCGGACCTCTGGATCGCCGAGGTCGGCAAAGGCGCCGCGCTGGAACATCTCGACCAGTTCCTGCCGGGCCCTGGCCGCGATCAGTTCACGGATGGCCAGCCGAACCGCTTCGGTGTTCTTCGTCGTGCCGAGGATCTGCTTCGCCCGGTCCAGGTCGCCCTGATCAAGCTCCACCAGAACTTTAGTCATTCGTCCTCCCCAGAACTAAAGCTTTGGGCTACCCAAGCATAAGCCTGAGAGAGGAGCAACCATAAAGCACAACTTCCGGAAAGTCGTGCCGATCAGCCGGTGCGTTCGGCGATGAAGTCGCACAGCGACTCCAGTGCCCGGCGCGCGGGCTGGTCGGGCAGCGTCGCGAGGGACGACCTGGCCCGGTCGGTGTACGAGCGGACCGTCTCCCGCGCCTGCTTGAGCGCCGGGGACTCGCGCAGCAGCCCGAGCGCCTCGGCGAGCAGCGCCTCATCGGTGACCGGACCGGCGGACAGAATCTCGCGCAGCCGTACCGAGGCGGCGTCGCCGTCACCGCCGGACAGCGCGTACAGCACGGGTAGCGTGGGCACGCCCTCGCGCAGGTCGGTGCCGGGCGTCTTGCCGGACTGCTCCGAGTCGGAGGCGATGTCGAGCAGGTCGTCGGAGAGTTGGAAGGCGATGCCGATCGTCTCGCCGTACCCGGCCAGCGCGTTGACCTGCTCCTCGCCCACGCCAGAGAACATCGCGCCGAACCGGGCACTGGTCGCGATCAGCGAACCGGTCTTCTGCTCGATGACGCGCAGGTAATGGTGGATCTTCTCCTCGCCGTCGCGCGGCCCTGAAGTCTCCGCGATCTGCCCGTGGACCAGCCGGGAGAAGGTGGCCGCCTGGATCCGGACGGCCTCCGGGCCCAACTCGGCGGCCACGTCGGCGGCCCGGGCGAAGAGGTAGTCACCGGTGAGGATCGCCACGACGTTGCCCCAGCGCGAGTTCACCGACGGCGCACCCCGGCGCACGGCGGCCTCGTCCATGACGTCGTCGTGGTAGAGCGTGGCCAGGTGGGTCAGCTCGACCACGATCGCGGCCTTCACCACCTCGGGCCCGAACGGGTCGCCGAAGTGCGCCGCCAGCGCCACCAGCAGCGGGCGGAACCGCTTGCCGCCCGCGTCGACGAGGTGCCGCGCGGCCGCCCCGACCAGCGGATCCGCGCTGGCCACGGTTTGCCGTAGCTCTGCCTCGACACCGGCGAGAATGCTGCCGACGCCGGCCTCGAGGCCGGCGTCGGCGAAGTCTATGCCGATTGACGTGCCTGGTTGTTCAGTTCCGGTCCCCACCACGTCAACCACGATGCCATACCGCTTCCGGCCGCGATTCAGCGGATGAATTCGGCCGCCTTCGTCGTCACGTCCAGCAGCGGCGCCGGGGCCACCCCGAGCAGCAGGGTCGCGAGGGTACCGATCATGAGCGCGGCCGACGTGAGGGCTCCCGGGATGGACACCGTCGGCGTGCTCTCGGCCGGCTCGGACAGCCACATCAGGACCACGACCCGAAGGTACGGGAACGCCAGGATCGCGCTGGACACCACACCGGCGATGACCAGCCAGGTCTGCCCGCCACCGATACCAGCCGCGAACACCGCGAACTTCGCCGTGAAGCCGGCGGTCAACGGGATACCGGCGAAGGCCAGCAGGATGAACGTGAACACCGCCGCGAACATCGGCGAACGCCGGCCCAGCCCGGCCCACCGGGACAGGTGGGTCGCTTCGCCGTCCGCGTCGCGTACCAGGGTCACGACGCCGAACGCGGCGAGCACGGTGAAGCCGTACGCGACGAGGTAGAACAGCGAGCTGGCGAGCCCGTCCTTGCTGAGGGCCACGACACCGACCAGCAGGTACCCGGCGTTCGCGATCGACGAGTACGCCAGCAGCCGCTTGATGTCGGTCTGGGTCACGGCGAGGACGGCACCCACGATCATGGTCAGCGCCGCGATGGTGCCGATGACCGGCTGGAAGTCCCAGGTGGACCGTTCGAGACCCACGTACAGCACGCGCAGCAGGCCACCGAAGGCGGCGACCTTGGTGCAGGCCGCCATCAGCGCGGTGATCGGGGTCGGGGCGCCCTGGTACACGTCCGGCGTCCAGACGTGGAACGGCACGGCGGCGGCCTTGAACAGCAGACCGATCGCCAGCATCGCGATGCCCACGTACAGCAGCGTCGGGCTCGTCGACGAGCCGGCCACCGCCGCGTCGATCCCGGCGAAGTCCACCCGCCCGGCGAAGCCGTAGATCATCGCAACGCCGAACAGGAAGAACGCCGATGCGAACGACCCGAGCAGGAAGTACTTGAGCGCCGCCTCCTGGCTGAGCAGGCGCCGGCGCCGGGCCAGCGCGCACAGCAGGTACAGCGGAAGCGAGAAGACCTCCAGCGCCACGAACATGGTCAGCAGGTCGTTGGCCGTGGCGAACAGCATCATCCCGCCGAGGGCGAACAGCGCGAGCGGGAAGACCTCGGTCGCGCCTTCAGCGGTCGCCGCCTGGGCCCGGTCGGCCTCGGTGTTGGCGGTCACCGCGGGCTGCGCCACGAACGCGCCGCCACGTTCCAGCGTCCGCTCGCCGATCAGCAGCAGCGCCACGAGCCCGAGCACCAGGATCGAACCCTGGAGGAACAGCCCAGGGCCGTCGACCGCGATCGAACCGCCAGCGGTGATCGTCCGCTTGCCGGCGGTGACGATCACCACCACCAGCGCGGCGATCAGGCTGGCCAGGGCGAGCGAGAGCTGGATCCGGGAGCGCGGGTAGCGGCGGAGCGCGGCCTCCACGACCACCCCGAGACACGCGCCGCCGAAGAGGATCAGCATCGGCGCCAGAGCCGCGTAGTCGAGGTGCGGCAGCGTGAACTTGTCTCCCGCGGCTGCGAGCGGCACTAGGGCTGGGCTCACTTGCCGGCCTCCTTGGTGACGGCGGACGGGGCGGGATCGCTCTTGCCGATGTCGGAGAGCGTGGCCTTGACCGCCGGGTTGATGACATCGAGTACCGGCTTCGGGTAGAAGCCGAGCACCAGGATCAGCGCGATCAACGGCGTGACCACGACCGCCTCGCGCAGCGAGAGGTCACGCTTCATGCCGTCGACGCTCTCGAGCGCCGGGTTGGGCGTGCCCTGCGTGGTGCGCTGGATCATCCACAGCACGTACCCGGCGGCCAGGACGATGCCGGCCGTGGCGATCACGGCGACCGCCTTGTTGACCGTGAACGTGCCGACGAGGACCAGGAACTCGGAGACGAACGGCGAGGTACCCGGCATCGCCAGCGACGCCAGACCGGCGAAGAAGAACACACCCGCGAGTACCGGGACGTACTTGCCGGCGCCGCCGAAGTCGCCGACCAGCGCGCTGCCTCGGCGGGCGACGAGCATGCCGACCACGAGGAACAGCAGGCCGGTGGCCAGACCGTGGTTGACCATGTAGAACACCGCGCCGCTGCCGGCCTGCGTGGTGAACGCGAAGATGCCGATCCCGATGAAGCCGAAGTGGGCGATGCTCGTGTAGCTCACCAGCCGCTTGAGATCGTTCTGGCCGACCGCCAGCAGCGATCCGTAGATGATGCCGACGAGCGCGAGGACCAGGCCGAGCGGCGCGAAGTACTTCGACGCGTTCGGGAACAGCGGCAGGCAGTACCGCAGGATGCCGAACGTGCCCACCTTGTCCATGACGCCGACGAGCAGTGCGGCGGCACCGGCCGGCGCGGCACCACCGGCGTCCGGCAGCCAGGTGTGGAACGGAAAGAACGGCGCCTTGATCGCGAACGCCAGGAAGAACCCGAGGAACAGCCAGCGCTCGGTGCTCGTGGCGAAGCTGGCGGCAAGGAGCTTCTGCCAGTCGAAGGTGTGCCCGCCGACGACCCAGAGGCCGATCACGGCGGCCAGCATGAACAGGCCGCCGACGAGCGAGTACAGGAAGAACTTGACCGCGGCGTACTGGCGGCGCTGGCCACCGTAGGAGCCGATGAGGAAGTACATCGGCACGAGCATGACCTCGAAGAACACGTAGAACAGGAAGACGTCGGCCGCCGCGAAGACGCCAATCATCGTGGCTTCGAGGAACAGCAGGAGCCCGAAGTACAGCGGGACCGACCGCTTGCTGCTTTCGGCGTCGTGCCAGGACGCCAGGATCACCAGCGGCACGAGCAGCGCGATCAACGCGAGCATCACGAGCGCGATGCCGTCGGCCGCGAACGTGAACCGGGCGTCCCAGGCCGGGATCCATTTGTACGACTCGCGGAACTGGAACCGCGCGCCGCCGGCCTTGAACCCGATCCACATCGCCACGGCGAACGCGAGGACGGCCACCGACCAGCCCAGCGCGACCCGCTTGACGATCTCGGGTTTGTCCTTGGGCAGGAACGTCACGACGACGCCGCCGACGGCCGGCGCGACCGTCAGAACCGACAGGAACGGAAAACTGCTCATCCGAGCGTCACCGCCAGCATGGCCGCCACCACGATCAGCGCACCTCCGAGGATGGACAGGGCATACGACCGCACGAAGCCGGTCTGTAGCCGGCGCAGCCGCCCGGACCCGCCGCCGACCGTGGCAGCGAGGCCGTTGACCAGGCCGTCGACGCCCCGGTTGTCGAGGAAGACGAGGGCGCGGGTCAGGTACTTGCCGGGCATCTCGAAGAGCGCCTCGTTGACCGCGTCTCCGTACAGGTTGTTGCGCGCCGCGGTGACCACCGGGCCGGCCGGCTGCTCCTGCTCGGCGGTGCCGGTCCGGAACAGGTACCAGCCCAGGACGCCGCCGAGGATGACCACGACGATGGTCAGCGTGGTGACCGTCCAGCGGCCCAGGTGCGGCGTCTCCTCCGGGTGGTCGCCGAAGACCGGCGTCAACCAGTCGGGTACCGACGTGGCCATCAGCCCACCGGCGGCCACCGAGCCGACCGCGAGCAGGATCAGCGGCACGGTCATCACCGGTGGCGACTCGTGCGGATGCTTGATGTCCTCGGTCCACCGCTTCGTGCCATGGAACGTCAGCACGAACATCCGGGTCATGTAGAACGCGGTCAACCCGGCGCCGAGCAACGCGGCCGCCCCGTAGAGCCAGCCGGTCCAGCCCGCCCGGTTGAACGCGGCCAGGATGATCGGGTCCTTGGTCCAGAACCCGGAGAACGGGAACAGACCGATGATCGCGAGGAAGCCGAGGCCGGTGGTCGCCCAGGTGATCGGCATGTACTTGCGCAGCCCGCCGAAGCGCCGGATGTCGACCTGGTCGTTCATGCCGTGCATCACCGAACCGGCGCCGAGGAACAGGCCGGCCTTGAAGAAGCCGTGCGCCAGCAGGTGGATCAGGCCCAGCGCGTACGCGGCACCGCCAAGGCCGACCGCGAGGAACATGTACCCGATCTGGCTGACCGTCGACCAGGCCAGTACCCGCTTGATGTCGTCCTTGGCGCCACCGATGATCGCGCCGATCATCAGTGTGAGCGCCCCGACCGACACCACCACGGTCTTGGCGGCGGTGGACGCGTCGAAGATCGGATGCGACCGGGCGATCAGGTATACGCCGGCGGTGACCATCGTTGCGGCGTGGATCAGGGCGGAGACCGGGGTCGGGCCTTCCATCGCGTCCGGCAACCACGCCTGGAGCGGGAACTGGCCGGACTTGCCGCACGCGCCGAGCAGAAGAAGCAGACCCATCGCGGTGACCGTGCCGGCGGACAGCTTGTCAACGTTGTTGAAGACGTCCTGGTAGTTGACCGAGCCGAGGGTCGCGAACATCAGGAAGATGCCGATCACGAACCCGGCGTCGCCGACCCGGTTCATGATGAACGCCTTCTTGCCCGCGGTGGCGGCGCTCGGCCGCAGGTACCAGAACGAGATCAGCAGGTAGCTGGCGAGACCCACGCCCTCCCAGCCCACGTACAGCATCAGGTAGTTGTTGCCGAGCACGAGCAGCAGCATCGCGGCGACGAACAGGTTGAAGTACCCGAAGAAGCGCCGCCGGCCCGGATCGTGCTCCATGTACCCGACCGCGTACACGTGGATCAGGAAGCCCACACCGGTGATCAGCAGCACGAAGATCGCCGACAGCGGGTCGTACAGCAGCCCGACGTCGATCTTCAACCCGCCGACCGGTATGTACCGGAACAGGTGCAGCGACGCGGACTTGTTGTCCAGGCCGCCGAGCGAGAAGAAGTAGATCAGCCCGAGGACGAACGCCACCCCGACGCTGGCGACCCCGAGCAGGTGCCCCCACCTGTCGGCGCGCCGGCCGGCCAGCAGCAGGATCGCGGCGCTGGCGAGTGGGATCGCGATGAGGAGCCAGAAGCTGGACAGCACGCCGCTCGCGGGCGCGAAGCTGACCGCTTCAGCCAACGTGTGTTCCACCGCAGCCCTCTCAGTACTTCAGCAGGTTGGCGTCGTCGACGCTGGCCGAGCGCCGTGTCCGGAAGATCGACATGATGATCGCAAGCCCGACGACGACCTCGGCGGCCGCCACCACCATCACGAAGAACGCGATGATCTGCCCGTCGAGGGTGCCGTTGATCCGGCTGAACGTGACGAGAGCCAGGTTGGCCGAGTTGAGCATCAGCTCGATGCACATGAACAGCACGATGGCGTTGCGCCGGATCAGTACGCCCACCGCGCCGATCGTGAACAGGATCGACGACAGGACAACGTAGTTCGTAGCCGTCACTTTTCCGTACCCTTCGGGGCCACCTCGGCGGAGGTCAACTCGCGCGTCGGCAGGATCTTGGAGATGCTCCGGTCGGCCGGTTGACCGTCGGGCAGGCGGGCCGGCGTGGCGACCGAGTCGGACGTCGCGAACACACCCGGCCCCGGCTTCGGCCCCGGGTAGTTGCCGGGGGCGAAGCGCTCGCGCATCATCTCCGGCTGGGCCTTGCGGTCTTCCTTACGCCGCTCGACGTGGGCCAGCAGCATCGCGCCGACCGCGGCGGTGATCAGCAGTGCCGAGGTCACCTCGAACGCGAAGACGTACTTGGTGAACAGCAGTTCGGCGAGGCCCTGGACGTTGCCGCCGTTCTTGTTGTTCGCCTCGGTCAGGCCGGTCGCGTTGACCTTGCCCAGCCCCCGGAACAGCCCGGTGGCGACCAGGCCGGCGAAGCCGATGCCGAGCACGATCGCGGCCATCCGCTGGCCACGCAGCGTCTCGATCAGCGAATCGGAGGCGTCCCGTCCGACCAGCATGAGGACGAACAGGAACAGCATCATGATCGCGCCGGTGTACACGATGATCTGCGCGAAGCCGATGAACGGGCCGGCCTGCACGATGTAGAACACGCCAACGCACAGCATCGTGACGACCAGGAACAGCGCGGAGTGGACCGCGTTGCGGGCCCACACCATGCCGACCGCGCACAGGACGGCGACCGGGGCGAGGATCCAGAAGATCGTCGCCTCGCCGCCCTTCATCTCGCCGGCCGCGGCGAGGAGGGTCTGATGGGTCATCGCTTCTCTCCGAAGTCGGCCGCCTGCGCGGTCTCCGCCCGGGCCGCCGCGTCGCGCAGGCGCACCGAATCGGTCAGCGAGCTGCGGACCCGCTCCGCGCCGACCGAGGTACCGGGGTTGTCCAGCGCGCCGACGTAGTAGTCCTTTTCGGAGTCGCCGAGCCGCATGTCGTGCGGTGGCTGCTCCATGCCCGGCAGCAGCGGCGCGAGCAGCTGCTCCTTGGTGAAGATCAGATCCTTGCGGTTGTCGCGGGCCAGCTCGTACTCGTTGCTCATGGTGAGCGACCGGGTCGGGCAGGCCTCGATGCACAGTCCACAGAAGATGCAGCGGGCGTAGTTGATCTGGTACACGGAGGCGTACCGCTCGCCCGGCGAGTACCGGTTCTCGTCGGTGTTGTCGGCGCCCTCGACGTAGATGGCGTCCGCCGGGCAGGCCCACGCGCACAGCTCGCAGCCGACGCACTTCTCCAGCCCGTCCGGGTGCCGGTTGAGGATGTGCCGGCCGTGGTAGCGAGGCGCGACCGGCTTGCGCTCCTCCGGGTACTCCTCGGTGACCACCTTCTTGAACATGTGCGAGAAGGTGACCCCGAAGCCCTTGACCGAATCGATGATCGCGCCCATTAGCTCTCCTGGTCGCTTGCGTCTGCGGCGACACCGGCCGGGACCGGCTCGCGATCGGCGGTGAGCCGTTTAGTCGCGGGACCCGGCGGGACTTCGAGATTGAGCGGCGGGACCGGGAAGCCCTCGGCACCGCCGATCCGCCCCTCCGGGTCGATCCCCTCGATGCCGGCTTTCTCATCGGGCTTCTCGTTCGCCGGCCACAGCATCCAGACCGCCGCGACGACCAGCACCAGGGCGAGCCCGACGAACAGCTTGATCCGGTTCTCCAGCTGGGTGTTCTGCACCGCCCGTAGCAACGAGATGGCCAGGATCCAGACCAGGTTGACCGGGAGGAGGACCTTCCAGCCGAACCGCATGAACTGGTCGTAGCGCAGCCGGGGCATCGTGCCGCGCAGCCACACGAACACGAACAGCAGGAGCAGCACCTTGATGGTGAACCACAGCACCGGCCACCAGCCGGAATTGGCGCCGCTCCACAGCGTGATCGGCCACACCGCGTGCCAGCCGCCGAGGAACAGCGTTGTGCACAGCGCCGAGACGGTCACCATGTTGATGTACTCGGCGAGGAAGAACAGCGCGAACTTCAGCGACGAGTACTCGGTGTGGAAGCCACCGACCAGCTCCGACTCGGCCTCGGGCAGGTCGAACGGCGCCCGGTTGGTCTCACCCACCGCGGAGATGAAGTAGATCACGAAGCTGGGGATGAGCAGGATCGCGTACCAGGCCGGAGCGGTGAAGTGCAGGGGGCCGAGGTCGAACCTCGTGCCGTGCGCCTGGGCTGCCACGATCTGGCTGGTCGACATGCTTCCGGCAGTCATGAACACGGCGACGATCGACAAGCCCATCGCGACCTCGTACGAGATCATCTGAGCGCTCGACCGCAGGCCGCCCAGCAGCGGGTATGTGGAGCCCGAGGCCCAGCCGGCGAGCACCACGCCGTAGATGCCCATCGACGAGCAGGCGAGCACCAGCAGTACGGCGACCGGGATGTCGGTCAGCTGCAACGGCGAGTGATGACCGAAGATCGACACGGTCGGGCCGAACGGCATCACGGCGAACGCGGTGAAGGCGCACACCGTGGAGATGACCGGGGCGAAGAAGTACACCACCTTGTCGGCCAGCTTCGGCATGATGTCTTCTTTGAACGCCAGCTTCAGGCCGTCGGCGAGCGATTGCAGCAGACCGAACGGGCCGTTGCGGTTGGGCCCCGGCCGCACCTGCATCCGGGCGACGACCCGCCGCTCGTACCAGATCGCGAAGAGCGTCGTCACCACGAGGAACGCGAAGATGACGACCACCTTGATCAGGACGAGCCACCACGGATCGCGGCCGAACTGGTCCAGTGACCCATTCGCGGCGAGGTTCACTCCGTACCTCCTGCGGCGATTTCGACCTCGGCGCCGGCCGGCACGCCGAGCGTCCGGCGCACGGTGGACCCGGCCGAGTTGGTCGGCACCCACACCACGCCGTCGACCATGTCGTCGACGAGCAACGCGGGCAGCGTGATCGCGCCCTGCTCCGAGCGGACGGTGACGGCGTCGCCGTCGGCCAGGCCCAGGCCGCCCGCGGTGCCCTTGGACATCGCGGCGACCACCGGCCGGGCGGTGCCGGCCAGGTATTCGTCGCCGTCCTGGAGCGAACCGAGGTCGATGAGCCGGTGCCAGGTCGCGAGGATCGCGCGGCCGTCCGCCGGGCGGGCCGCCACGGTCGCCGGCTTGACGTGCGGCGCGGCGGGCGGCGACACCCGGGTGTTGGCCAGGGCGGCGAGCTGGCGGCGGATCTCCAGTACGTCGCCGCAGCCCAGGTTGACGTCCATATCGGCGGCGAGCGCGTCGAGTACCCGCGCGTCGCTCATCGCCGTGGTCCGCAGCACGGCGTCGAACGGGCGGACCCGGCCCTCCCAGTCGACGTACGCGCCGGCCTTCTCCACCGCGGGCGCCACCGGGAAGACCACGTCGGCGCGCCGGGACACGTTGCTGCGCCGCAACTCGATGCTGACCAGGAAACCGACCCGCTCAAGCGCCTCCTCGGCCTGCCACGGCGCGGCCAGGTCGGCCGGGTCGACGCCGGCGACGATCAGGCCGCCGAGCGAACCGTGGTGCGCGGCCCGGATGATCCCGTCGGCGTCCTTGCCGGGCAGGCTCGGGAGCACCCCGCCCTCCAGGTCCCACGCCTGGGCCAGCTCGGCGCGGGCCGCGGCCTCGCTCACCGGGCGGGCACCGGGCAGCAGGGTGGGCAGGCAACCGGCCTCCACGGCGCCCCGGTCGCCGGCCCGGCGCGGCACCCAGGCCAGCCGGGCGCCGGTCTCCGCGGCCACCTTCGCGGCGGCGGACAGTCCACCGGGGACGGTCGCGAGCCGCTCGCCGACGAAGAGGATCGCGCCCGGCTCGCTGAGCGCCGCGCGGACCGCGTCGCTGGTTGAAAGCGTCTCGGCCTCGGCGCCGGGGACCGTGGGCAGCACGGTGGCGCCGATCTTCGCGTACCCCCGGGTGGTGAACGGCGCGATCGCGATCGCCCGCTGCCTGTTCTTCGTGAACGCCTTGTGCAGCCGCAGGAAGAGGATCGGGCACTCCTCCTCGGGCTCCAACCCGGCGATCACCACCGCGGGCGCGGTCTCGACCTCGGCGTAGGTCACCTCGACCCGACCGGCCACGGAGCTGGCCAGGAACTCGGTCTCCTCTGTGGACAGTGGCCGGGCCCGGAAGTCGATGTCGTTGGTGCCCAGGACTACGCGGGCGAACTTCGAGTACGCGTACGCGTCCTCGACGGTGAGCCGGCCACCGGTCAGCACGCCGACGCCGCCGTGCCCGCGCGCCCGGCGCAGCCCCTCGGCGGCGGTCTCCAGCGCCTCCGGCCAACTCGCCTCGCGCAGCTCACCGGTCTTCCGGTCGCGGACCAGCGGGACGGTGATCCGGTCGAAAGCGTTCGCGTACTGGAAACCCCAGCGGCCCTTGTCGCAGTTCCACTCTTCGTTGACGGCCGGGTCGTCACCGGCCAGCCGGCGCATCACCTTGCCGCGGCGGTGGTCGGCCCGGATCGCGCAGCCGGCCGCGCAGTGCTCGCAGGTGCTCGGCGTGGAGACCAGGTCGAACGGCCTTGCCCGGAACCGGTACTGGGCGCCGGTCAGCGCGCCGACCGGGCAGATCTGGATGGTGTTGCCGGAGAAGTACGAGTTGAACGGCTCGTCGTCCGCGGGATCGCCCTCGACGCCGCGGAACACGCCGATCTGCTCGGCCGAACCGCGCTCCATCAGGTCGATGAAGGGGTCACCGGCGATCTCCTCGGAGAACCGGGTGCAGCGCTGGCACAGTACGCACCGCTCGCGGTCGAGCAGCACCTGCGACGAGATCGCGATCGGCTTCTCGTACGTCCGCTTGGGCTCGTGGAACCGGGAGTCCGGCCGCCCCGACGACATCGCCTGGTTCTGCAGTGGACACTCGCCGCCCTTGTCGCACATCGGGCAATCGAGAGGGTGGTTGATCAGGAGGAACTCCATGATCCCCTCTTGCGCCTTCCGGGCGACCTCGGATGTGCGCTGGGTGCGCACCACCATGCCGTCGGCGACCGGCTGGGTGCACGACGCGACCGGCTTGCGCTGGCCCTCGATGTCGACCAGGCACTGCCGGCAGGCGCCGGCCGGGGCGAGCAGCGGGTGGTCGCAGAACCGCGGGATCGCGATCCCCATCTGCTCGGCGACCCGGATCACCAGGGCGCCCTTCGGCGCCTCGACCTCGATCCCGTCGATGGTGAGCTTGACCGTGTCGACGGCCCTCTCTACAGACGTCATCAGTGCGCACCCACCAGTTCGGCCGCCGAGAAGTACGGCTCCTTACGGCCCTCGATGTAGTCCAGGTAGTCCTGTTTGAAGTACTTGATCGACGACTGCACCGGGCTGGCCGCGCCGTCGCCGAGCGCGCAGAACGACCGGCCGAGCAGGTTGTCGCAAGTGTCGAGCAGGGTGTCCAGATCCTCGTGGGTGCCCGCGCCGGACAGGATCCGCCGCAGCGTGTGCCCCATCCAGTAGTTGCCTTCGCGGCACGGGGTGCATTTGCCGCACGACTCGTGGTGGTAGAACTCGATCCACCGGTACGTCGCGTACACCACATCGTCCTGATCGGAGAAGATCTGTACGGCGGTGGTGCCGAGCATGGTCCCGACCGACATCATCGACTCGAAGTCGAGCGGCACGTCCAGGTGCTCGGCGGTCAGCATCGGCGTCGACGAGCCGCCCGGCGTCCAGAACTTCAACTGGTGCCCGTCCTGCATGCCGCCAGCCAGGTCGATCAGCTCGCGCAGCGTCGTGCCGAGGGAGCACTCGTACTGGCCCGGGTTGTTGACCCGGCCGGAGATCGAGTAGATCTTCGGCCCGGGCGACTTCTCCGTGCCCATCGTCTTCCACCAGGCCGAGCCGCCGAGCACGATGTACGGCACGCTGCAGATCGTCTCGACGTTGTTGACCACGGTCGGCCCGGCGTACAGGCCGTGCGTGGCCGGGAACGGCGGCCGCAGCCGGGGCTGGCCGCGGTAGCCCTCCAGCGAGTCCAGCAGGGCGGTCTCCTCGCCGCAGATGTACGCGCCGGCTCCACTGTGGACGACCAGGTCCAGGTCGAACCCGGTACCCAGGATGTTCGTGCCCAGGTACCCCTTGGCGTACGCCGCGGCGACCGCGCTGCGCAGCCGGCGCGCCGCGTGGACCGCCTCGCCGCGGACGTAGATGGCGGCGAAGTTGGCGCGGATCGCGTACGACGCGATGATGATGCCTTCAACCAGCGAGTGCGGGTCGGCCATCATCAGCGGCAGGTCCTTGCAGGTGCCCGGCTCGCCCTCGTCGGCGTTGACCACCAGGTAGTGCTGCTTGCCGTCGTTTTGCGGAATGAAGCCCCACTTCATGCCGGTGGGGAAGCCGGCACCACCGCGACCGCGCAGACCGGAGTCCTTGACGAGCTGGATCAGGTCGTCGGGGTGCACGTCGAACGCCTTGCGCAGGGCCGTGTACCCGTCGAGCCGCTCGTACACGTCCAGCTTCCACGCGTCCGGCGACAGCCAGCGCTTGGAAAGAACCGGGGTCAGCTTGGCGAGAGCCGCCTGGGATGGGGTGCTCATTTGCTCTCCTTGGCCGCCGCCGGAACATCGCCGGCCGGCTTGCGGTCACTCGCCGGCTTCGGCGCGGACGGCGGCACCGTGTTGCCGGGGCCGGTGCCCTTGTCGTCACGGTGGCCGATCGACGTGTTCGGGTCGAAGCCGGACACCGAGATCCCATAGCGCTCGGCGAGGCGGTTGCCGGCCAGGGTCGGCTCCGCGGCCAACCCCTCGCCGACCGCGCCCTGGCGCTCGTCGGCCCAGCCGGCGAGCTGCGCCGAGATCTCCTTGAACGTGCACAACCGCGGGCCGCGGGTGGGCTGCGGGCGCTCACCCTTCTGGAGTTGGCTGACGATCTCGACCGCCTGGTCAGCGTCGACCTTGTCGAAGAACTCGTAGTTGACCGTCATGACCGGCGCATAGTCGCAGGCCGCGAGGCACTCCGCGTGTTCGAGGGTGATCTTCCCGTCGGCGGTGGACTCGTCATGCCCGACGCCGAGCAGCTCGCTGAGCGCCTGGAACGCCTTGTCTCCACCGAGGACACCGCACATCGTGTTGGTGCACACGCTCACCAGCCAGTCACCGGCCGGCCGGCGCTTGTACATGGTGTAGAACGTGGCGACGGCGGCGACCTGTGCCTTCGTGATGCCCAGCATCTCGGCGCAGAACGCCATCCCCCCCGGCGAGACGTAGCCCTGCTCGGACTGCACCAGGTGCAGCATCGGCAGCAGCGCCGAGCGTTCCCGGCCGGCCGGGTACCGGGCCATGATCTCGCGGGCCTTGGCCCTGGTCTCTTCCGTGAAGGTCATCGGTCACATCCACCCATCACCGGGTCCAGCGAGGCGCCACCGGCGATCACGTCGGCCAGCAGGCCACCCTCGGCCAGGGCCGGGATCGCCTGGAGGTTTATGAAGCTCGGCTCGCGGTAGTGCACGCGATATGGTCGGGTCCCTCCATCGGAGACCGCGTGTATGCCCAACTCGCCGCGCGGCGACTCGATCTGCACGTACACCTGGCCGGCCGGCACCCGGAAGCCCTCGGTGACCAGTTTGAAGTGATGGATGAGAGACTCCATGGACTGACCCATGATCTTGGCGACGTGTTCGAGCGAGTTGCCCATGCCGTCCGCCCCGACCGCGAGCTGGGCGGGCCAGGCGATCTTACGGTCGGCCACCATGACCGGGCCGGGTTCGAGCCGGTCCAGCGCCTGCTCGACGATCCGCAGGCTCTGCCGCATCTCGCCCACCCGGACCTGGTACCGACCCCACACGTCGGCGTCGGTGCTGGTCGGAACGTCGAACTCGTATGTCTCGTAGCCGAGGTAGGGCATGGTCTTGCGCAGGTCCCAGGGCAGCCCGGCGGCGCGTAGCACCGGGCCGGTGATGCCCAGCGCCAGGCAGCCGGCCACATCGAGCATCGCGACGCCCTTGGTGCGCTGCTGCCAGATCGGGCTGCCGGACAGCAGGTTCTCGTACGAGTCGATCCGGTCCGGCATGAACTTGACGAACTCGCGGATCCGCGCGATCGCCTCGTCCGGGATGTCCTGAGCGAGGCCGCCCGGCCGCACGTACGCGTGGTTCATCCGCAGGCCCGACGCGAGCTCGAAGATGTCGAGGATGTACTCCCGCTCGCGGAAGCCGTAGATCATCATCGACAGGGCGCCCAGCTCCATGCCGGTCGTCGCGAGCCACACCAGGTGCGACGAGATCCGGTTGAGCTCCATCATCAGGATCCGGATCGTGGTCGCCCGGGACGGGATGTCCGCCGAGACACCGAGCAGCTTCTCGACCGCCATCGCGTACCCGGTCTCGTTGAACAACGGAGCCAGGTAGTCCATGCGGGTCACGAACGTGCTGCCCTGCGTCCAGTTCCGGTACTCGAGGTTCTTCTCGATGCCGGTGTGCAGGTATCCGACGACGGTGCGCGCCTCGGTGACCGTCTCCCCTTCGAGTTCGAGGATCAGCCGGAGCACGCCGTGCGTGGACGGGTGCTGCGGGCCCATGTTGACGACGATCCGCTCCTCCGAGAGCGGGTCGACGCCGCCGGTGACGGTGTCCCAGTCGCCGCCGGTGACGGTGAATACCTTGCCCTCGGTCGTCTCACGCGCGCTCGCGTAGGTGTCGCTCGTCGTCATTGGTAACTCCTGCGCTGATCGGGCGGCGGAATCTCAGCGCCCTTGTACTCGACGGGCACGCCGCCGAGCGGGTAGTCCTTGCGCTGCGGGAACCCCTCCCAGTCGTCCGGCATCAGGATCCGGGTCAGGTTGGGGTGACCGTCGAAGATGATGCCGAACATGTCGTACGTTTCCCGCTCCTGCCAGTCGGCCGTCGGGTAAACACTTGTCACGCTCGGCACGCGCGGCTGCTCGGCCGGCACGGCGACCTCCAGCCGGAGCACCCGCCGGTACGTCAGCGAGGTCAGGTGGTAGGTCACGTGCAGCCGCCGGGCGTCGGCGCCCAGGTAGTCGACCGCGGACACCGATGAGCACAGCTCGAAGCGCAATGCCGGGTCGTCGCGCAGCGACTGGCACACCTCGGCGATGCGCTCGGGCTTGATGTGCAGGGTCAGCTCGCCCCGATCGAGGATGATCTTCTCGATCGCGTCGTGGAACCCGCTGAAGGCGACCTCCAGCGCGTCGACGACCTCGTCGAAGTACCCGCCGTACGGCCTCGGGGTGTCCAGTGCCACGCTCCGCTGGCGGACCAGCCCGCCGAAGCCGGACGTGTCGCCGGAGCCGCTCACGCCGAACATGCCGACCCCGGCGACCGTGGCCGGTGGGTAGTCGGCGGGGGCACCGAGGTAGGCGCCCTCCGGCTCGGCGGCCACCGGCACCGTCTGCGGTGGAGTCTCGCTGGTGACCCCGCCCTGCGCGGTGGGGCTCGGGTTGCTCGCGGTGCCGTGCGGCGGGGCCGGGGTCGGCGCGGCGGCGCTCAGCGTGCCGTCCGGCGCATTGCCGACCGGCGTGGTCTCGGCGGGCGCGCCGGCGGCGGGGCTGGCCTGTTCGAGGTTGTCTTCAGTGACCGAATCCGGGTCTGTCACCGGCTGCCTCCGTTCTTGCGCGGCACGGTCCCGGCGATGCGCGCCCGGTCCTCCATCCAGTTCTGGATCCGCAACTGCTCCTCGCGGCCCTGGGCGGCGGCCTTCAGCCACTCCCGGCGGCGCTGCTTGTCGAACCGGTAGCTCGACGGCATCTCGCCCGGCTCGACGACCGGGGCACCGTCGCGCTCGCGCTTGGCCTCGATCGCCAGGCGGCGCCGGTCACCCAGCGGCTCGTGCATGATCTTCTCGTGCAGCCGCAAGATCGCGTCGATGAGCATCTCCGGGCGCGGCGGGCAGCCCGGCAGGTACATGTCGACCGGCACGACATGGTCGACGCCCTGCACGATCGCGTAGTTGTTGAACATGCCGCCGCTGCTCGCGCAGACGCCCATCGAGAGCACCCACTTGGGCTCGGGCATCTGGTCGTAGATCTGGCGGAGCACCGGCGCCATCTTCTGGCTCACCCGGCCGGCGACGATCATCAGGTCGGCCTGCCGGGGGCTGGCCCGGAACACCTCCATGCCGAAGCGGGCCAGGTCGTAGCGCGCCGCGCCGGTGGCCATCATCTCGATCGCGCAGCAGGCCAGGCCGAACGTGGCCGGCCAGAAGGACGCCTTGCGGGTCCAGTTGACCAGCTTCTCGACGCTGGTCAGCAGTACGCCACTGGGGAGCTTTTCCTCGATACCCATGATCAGTCCCAGTCCAGCCCGCCGCGGCGCCACACGTAGGTGTACGCGACGAACACGGTCGCGATGAAGATCAGCATCTCCACGAACCCGAACATGGCGAGCGAGTTGAAGCTGACCGCCCACGGGTACAGGAAGATGATCTCAATGTCGAACACGATGAAAAGCATCGCGGTCAGGTAGAACTTGATCGGGAAGCGCCCGCCGCTGATCGGCTGGGGCGTCGGCTCGATCCCGCATTCGTACGCGTCGAGTTTGGCCTTGTTGTATCGTCGCGGGCCGACAAACGGCGCGACCGCGACCGAGAACAGGGCGAACGCGGCCGCCAGGGCCAACAGCCCGACAATGGGTATGTACGCAGAGAGCGACATGGTTCTGCCTGCTCCGTCCTTCCCTGCTCCGGTCCCATGGACGTTTCGTGCTCGGCGTCCGGCCGATTCACACTATTGGGGACTTCACACTATTCCTGGTCTTGCGCGACTCGGCGTCGGGGCTCATGATGCCGCCTGCCCGGGATTCATCATGCCGCCGGGGCGACCCGGACGAGGGCGTTGATGACCCGATCCATGGCATCGCCGCCACGCGGGTCGGTGAGATTGGCCAGCAATTTGAGGACGAACCGCATCAGCATCGGATGTGGCATGCCGTGCCTGGTCGCGATCCGCATGATCTCCGGATGCCCGATCAGCTTCACGAACCAGGTCCCGAGCCGGTAGTACCCGCCGTAGCGGGCCTTCAGCTCGGCCGGGTACGCGGCGAACGCGCGCTCCCGTTCGGGACCCGCCGGCCGGGCGAGTGCCTGCACGGCGATCTCCGCGGCCAGCTCACCGGACTCCATGGCGTATGCGATCCCTTCACCGTTGAAGGGGTTGACCATGCCGCCACAGTCGCCGACGAGCAGTACCCCCCGGGTGTAGTGCGGCACCCGGTTGAAGCCCATCGGCAGGGCGGCGCCCATGACAGGGCCGTCCGCGTTGGCCTCGTCGTTCATCCCCCACTCACCGGGAGTCGTGGACAGCCAGTCGGTGAGCATCGCGCGGTAGTTGAGCTTGCCGAACGCGCCACTCGAATTCAGGACGCCCAGGCCGACGTTGACCCGGCCGTCGCCCAGCCCGAAGATCCAGCCGTACCCGGGCAGGAGCTTGTCCCCGCCGTCGGAGCCGCGCAGCTCCAGCCACGACTCCAGGTACTCGTCGTCGTGCCGGGACGCGCTGCGGTAGTACCGCCGGACGGCGACGCCGAGCGGGCGGTCTTCGCGCTTGTTGATGCCCAGGCTCAACGGGAACCGGCCGGACACGCCGTCGGCGGCGATGACGAGCGACGCACGGTGCTCGACCGGCTCGCCGCCGCTGGTGGTCGCCTTCACGCCGACGACCCGCCCGGAGCGATCCAGGATCGGGCCGGTCACGTTGGTGTTGGTTCGCAGGACCGCGCCGGCCTCGGTGGCCCGGGCCGCCAGCATCTGGTCGAAGTCGAGCCGGGTGCGGGTCAGCCCGTAGTTGGGGAAGGTGGCGAGGTCGGGCCAGTCCAGCTCGAGGCGGATCCCGCCGCCGATCACCCGCAGCCCCTTGTTTCGCAGCCAGCCGGCCTTCGTGGCTGAGCCATCTGTGTCGGCTCCGCCGACGACCCCGAGCTTGACGAGCTGCTTGACCGCGCGCGGGGTCAGCCCGTCGCCGCAGACCTTCTCGCGGGGGAACTCGGTCTTCTCCAGCAACAGCACGTCGAGCCCGTGCCGGGCGAGGTGAAAAGCGGTCGCGGAGCCGCCCGGCCCAGCGCCGACGATGATCACGTCCGCGTCTGTCACAGCCACCTCCTGGCCCTCTTTGCCAGCCGCTTCGACCCGCTCGTGAAAGTCTTCACAAGCTGTCCGGCGTGAAGTCTAGAACCGTGTTGTACGTACCTGCTTGTTAGGCCCCCCTAACATGCAGGAAACTCCGGAATCGTGTCCAAGATCGCGGGAGCTGGCTTCTGTGCGCGGTGCAGCGCGACGACGCCGCCCGTCAGGTTTCGCCAGGCCACCCTGGTCCAGCCGGCGGCATCGATGCGGGCCGCCAGGCCGGCCTGGTCCGGCCAGGCCCGGATCGACTCGGCCAGGTACACGTAGGCGTCCGGGTTGCTGGCGACCCTCTTCGCCACCTCAGGCAGCGCGCGCATCAGGTACCCGAGGTAGACGGTACGGAACGGGGCCGCCGTGGGATGGCTGAACTCGCACACCACCAGCCGGCCACCAGGCTTGGTCACCCGGGCCATCTCACGCAGCGCCGCGTCGGTGTCGATGATGTTCCGCAGCGCGAACGAGATCGTCACCGCGTCGAACGCCTCGTCCGCGAACGGCAGCGCCAGCGCGTCCCCGGCGAGCAGCGGCACGTCGGGCCGCGCCTGGTGGCCGGCCCGCAGCATGCCGAGCGACAGGTCCGCGCCCACCGGGTGCGCCCCCGAGTGGGCGAGTTCCTCGGTCGACACCCCGGTGCCCGCGCCGAGGTCGAGCACCCGGTCACCGGGCAGCAGGTTGAGCGCCCGCCGGGTGGCCCGCCGCCAGGACCGGTCCTGGCCGAACGACAGCACCGTGTTCGTCAGGTCGTACCGCCGGGCCACGCCGTCGAACATCGCGGCGACCTCGTGCGGCTGCTTGTCCAGATGGGCACGCGTCACGGTGCCCACTGTGCCAGGTGCGTCGGGCGGGTACGCCGGGGCCCGGTGCGGGCCGGCGGAGGGCTGGCGGAAACGCCGGAGGCCGGCGCCACGACGGGTGCCGGCCTCCGGTTCTATGTGGTGGTGCACTAGTCGGTGGGCGGGACCAACACTTCCCGCCTGCGGCGCGCCAAAACCAGCAGTACCGCGCCGATCGCGATCGCCCCGAGGCCGAGGCCGCCGATGAGCCCGACCTGCGGACCGGTGATCGGCAGACCGCTGCCGCCGCCGCTACCCCCACCACCGGGAGCGCCGGTCAGGACGGTGACCTTGATCGCGGCGGTGTTGTTGTCCGGCTTCTTGTCCGCGGTGGCGCTAGAGACCACCGCCTTCCCATCGGTCACCATGGCCGAGACGATCTTGGCCTGGAAGACGAGGCTGTCCGTCTTACCCGCCGCCAACGGACCGAGGTCGCAGGAGTATTCCTTGCCCGGCGTCACCGGAGCGCACCCGGCGTCAATCGCCGTGAACTCGGTGCCTGCCGGAGCGGTGACCTGCACCTTGCCGGCGAACACGTCTGAAGGCCCGGCGTTTGCGATCGTGACGGTCACCGGCACCGACTCGCCGACGTGGCCCGCCGCCGAGGCGGCCGAGACGCTCAGGTCGGCGGGATTGTCGGCTGTGTACGCGGAGAACGGCGCGGCGTTGTCGGCCGGATCGGCGTCGGGCTTGCTCGGCGCGGCCATCGTCTTCTTCGCGTCGTCCTGCGCCTTGGCAGCCTCCGCCGCCGACAGCACCTTGTAGCCGGGCGCCTGAGCCAGGGAGTGCATGGCTGCTGGGTCGACGGGCGGGAGCTCTTTCAGGCCATAGCCGCTGACAACGCCGTCGGTGAGCACGGCCGGTCCAGGAGCGTTCGGGGCGAGCCGGACCTTGGTCGGGAAGATCCCTGCCTCTGGATCCCCGAAACTGATCGCGCCGCCCGGAGCAACCTCAAGGTCGGTCACGCAGACCGCCTGGTCCTGCCCCTTCTCGTTCTTGCCGTACTTGCACCCGACCGCTTTGTTCGACGCGAACTCCAGGTACGACGGCAAGGTGATCGTGTAGCCGACCCCCTTGACCGGGTTCTTCCCCCAGTTGAACAGCAGCCACATGAACTCGCCCGCCTTCCCGGGCGCGACCGGCTTTCCGTTGTCCAGCTTGGCGTGCACGTCGCTGGCCCAGGCGACCATGTCAATTCCGTGGTCAACGACGGCCACCTTGCTCGTGGCGGTGTTGTTGGTCGAGTCCGGGTCCGACGTCTGCGCGGTCACCGAGACCGTGATGCTGCCGGCCGCTCCGGAGCCGTTGATCGACTGCACGAAGATATCGCGGAAGATATCGTCGAGGCCGTTGTTATTACCGCCCGGCGGCAGGTCGGGCAGGTGGCAACGGACCTTCTGCGGACCGTCCGGGGCGCATCCGCCCGTGTCTGGCAAGCTGAAATCGAGCTTGCTAGTGTCCAGCCCAGAGGCGTCCATCGTCAGCTCGACATCGGTCGCCTTCTGCGGCCCGTTGTTGTGCACCCGCACCATGAAGGGCTTGCCGGCGTCTTGCACGACGGTCGTGCTCGGCAGGCTGATCGCAAGGTCAGCACCGCCCCCCGCGGCGTACGCGACGCCGGCCAGGCTGAGTGAAGCAGCGGCCACCGCCGCCACCGCACCCGCTCCAAGTTGGATCCGCAAACTGCCGCGTGGCAGCCTCATCTGGCCCCCCAGGGATCAATGAAGCATCGATGGACCGCGGCAACGTATCGGAGGCGAGGCTCGGCCGCTACCCCCAGAAGGAGCACTAAACGGACAGCGCCATGAGCCGCGCCGCTCGGGGAGGAGAAAAACAAGGATCAATCGGTACAGATACCGCGTAGCTCGTTATCAAACTGCGATCTCTGTACCAAATCGTTAGCGGGGACGAGCCGCAGGCTAGGTCCGGGACGATCGGTTCAGCGGAGAAGTCGAACGGCGGCTACCGGCGATCGATGCCACGCCACGGGCAGCCAGGTAGGCCGCGCCGCTCCAGCCAATCAAACCGGATAACCTGATGGAAGTTCAACGTCCGGCTTTTTAACTCTGATGCAAACGAGTTCTCCAGACTCGGAGAAACCGACTACGGCGTCGCCCGAGCCTACAAGTTCAGATGCCTGTGACCCACCAAATATTAGCGAAATCGTGTCACCCAAGATAGACCAAAAGAGTTCTTGGGTCATTGAAGCGTCCCGCTTGGCTGGCTCGACGTAATCGGGCGTCACACGCCATTCCCACATTTCTTTATCCAGAAGCACCGTTTCAGCGGCCATTGGACCAGAGGGAACAAGGCAAGGCAATTCCTTAGCCGGCGGCGCTTCAATCACAACAAGCTCGAGAAGAGCGCCCGTCCGCTCGTCTACCCTCATCTCAACATACCCGCCATCCGTTCCCCGCACATAAAGATTCAAGAGCCGAGAACGCACTCCGAGCTTCCACTTCACCGCTAACGGAATCCACGGGTCAGCCGTCACTCGAATCGACTCGCAGGGCACAGAACCAACAACTTTAATCATTCGTCATTCAACCATTCGCGCGTGCACGAGGGCCGGTAGTAGGCCATCTTGACGGGGGGCCCCGAACTTTAGCTCCCACCCCCCGATAGTAACCAGTTGATCAATCGGTAGGCCACTTCGCCCGGCTTCGCCGACGGCCGCTTGCAGACTGCGAAGACTCTGCTGAGTACCAAGCCCGATCATCTCTGGACTCGCACCCCTACTTGTCATGTCCTCCGCATACTCAGCAATGTGTTTAGTTGCATTTCCGTGCACCCACACCTTTGTTTCACCCGCAGTCAGCTCAAAGGACTGCGGCAGTCCGCCGGTGTTCGGAATCTCCGGCTGCGTTCCTTTGATGTCGTCCCATACGGTTCCACCGCAGTTGTGAACGAGTATCGGCATGTCGCCGGCCAACACATAGTACGTGTGGGTAGCGGCGACGGTGAGATCGCGCATCTCGTGCTGATCGGCCCAGGCACGGACCACAACGACCGTCCGAGTCGTGCCGTTGAAGCCTTCGAGCTTGGAGCCTGCGGCGAGGTCCTTGGCCTCGGTCCATTGCCTGGTGCTGGCGTTCCAGAACGGGTGATTCCACGTAGTGTGGAGCATGCTGACGGTGCCATCAGCGTTGGCGACGCTAACGTCGGCAAGGTCGGTGTCGTGGTTATCGTGAAGCTGGGTGACCTTCTGGCCGGTAACCTTGCCGGTTGCCGGGTCGGCCGATTCGACCTTGTCGCCGGTCTTGATGTCCTTGATCGGCTTGCTGGTTCCGTCAGCGAGCAGGACCGGAGTGTCCGGGTCGAAGCTGTGGCCGCAGCCTCCGGTTGGGCGGATGGCGCTGAACGCAGCCCCGGTGGCTGCGCCAGTGGTGGCTCCTTCTGCGGCGCCACCGGCTGCGGCATGGGCAGCGCCGCCGAGAGAGCAGGACGAACCGCAGGTCGCGGCATACGCCACAGCGCCGGTCGCACCTCCGGCGGCGCCACCGGAGATCCCACCAGTGATAGCACCGTCGAGAGCGTTGGCGCCCATCCGGGTCAGCGACGAGGCAGTGTCGCCCAGGATGCTGCTGGCGATCTGGCCGCCGAACGCCCCGGCGGCGGCGCCGCCGACCGCACCACCGAGCGCGCCGAGCCCAATCGACATCGCGAAGGACTTGCCGGAGCAGGCGGCGCCACCCGACTGGTGGCACTTGATGCCCTGGCCGACCGCGCTGCCAGCGGCACCGGCCAGCGCGCCGCAGGCCGCGGCCCCAGCGACCGCACCCACCCCGCCGGCCGGAGCGGTAACCGCCCCGAGGACTGCCTCACAACCGGCGAAGACGAGCACCGAGGTGACCATCGACGCGATGGTGGCGGCGTGATGCTCCACAAATTGCACCCCGGCGTCCACCACATGTGCTGCCGCGTGGTACGCGGTGGCCAGGGTGTGAACCTCGGCCTTGTAGTACCGCACCGCCTGCGCCTTGAGCCGCTCGGCACGCTGCTCGACGAAGGTCTTCGTCCTCTCGTATTTCTGCGCGACGTAGTTTCTTGCCTGTTCGTACTTGTCGGCGACGTAGTTGCTGGCCCGGTGGTAATCGTCCCTGATCTCGTGGATCGTGTTGTGGATGATGTGGCTGCCGGTGTTAATGATCTTGTCGACAAGTTTGGTGGCCTCGTGGTAGAGCCAGCTGGCGCCAGCCTTGAGGTCGTCCCACAGCGCCGAGGCGGTCGACGTGATCGCGTTCCAGGTGCTGTTCGCGGCGTGGACGATCGCGCGGCCGGCGGACTTGGCCTGGCAGACCAGGTCGTACCAGTGACCGCAGTGGCCGCTCGGATCCGTGCCGGTGAGCGGATTGTCGTCGACGTAGGCGAAGCGGTTAGCGGCTACCGACGCCGGCATTGCGTCGAGGCCAACGCTGTCCCGGCTGTCGAACTGCCCGGTGTCCGGGTTGTACCAGCGCGCGGCCATGTTGACCCGGCCGGTGCTGCGGTCGGTCCACCCTGACTGGTACCCGAGGTTGCCTGTGAGGTTCGTCGCGGCGATGACGTTGCCGAGCGGGTCGTAGCTGACGGAGCCGGCGAGCGCCGTTCCGGTCGCGGCGAACTGCCCGACCACGTCGGTGTGCTGGTCAGTGAACGCGAGCACGCCCGTCGAGCCGGCCTTGACCCCGATTAGCGCGTCGGACGGATCGCGGCTGTATTTGGTCGTGCCGTCGGAGGCGACCGTGTTGCCTACCCCGCTGTAAGCCAGCGTGACAGTACCTGCGCCAGTGGCCGTGGCCACGCGCTGGAGCGCGTCGTAGCGGTAGGTCTGCTCGCCCTGAGTCACGGTCTGGTCGAACGCGTCCGAGGTCGAGCGCGTCGCCTGCGCACCGGCCGTGACTGAGGCGAGCGTGCCCCGCGCGGTGTAGGTGTACGTGGCTCCGCCACCGCTGGTGAGTTGGTTACGGGCGTCGTAGCTGAACGTCCTGGCACCCACGCTGGTCCGGTTGCCGGAGGCATCGTAGTTGTACGGGGTGGTGGTGCTGCCGTTGTTCCACGAAGTCAACCGGTTAGCCAAGTCGTAGCTGTAGGTGTTGGCGGTCGATCCGGCGAACCCGGCCGTGTTCTTCGCGGTCAGGTTGTCGTTGAGGTCGTATCCGTATGTGATCGCGGCGACCGCCGCCCCGCTGTTCGTGGTCAGCTTGTCCGAGGTCAGCCGATGTAGGGCGTCATAGCCGAAGGTGCGTACGTCGCCGCCAGCGCCGTACGTGATGGTCGCTGGCTGGGTGAGCTTGTTGTACGTCAGCGATATCTGCGTTCCGGTGGCAGCATCGTGGACGGTCGCCAGCCGGCCTGCCGTGTCGTACGCGTACGAGCTACTCCCGGCCGCGTCGGTGCGGGACGTCATCCGGCCGTCGTTGTCGTAGGCAAACGACGAGGTTCCCGACGGCCCGCCGGTCGACGTCAACAGGCCCCGGTCGTCATAGCCGAATGTGTCCGCGCCGCCCGGTGCCGAAGCCGAGACCATCCGACCAGCCAAGTCATAGCCGAATGACCTGGCCGTAGTAGTGGCCTCCGCGCCCTGGCCGGTCTGCCCGGTCAGCCGCCCGGTCTTGTCGTAGGTATTGGCGACGCTGACTCCGCCAGGCTCGGTGCGTGAAACCAGATCGCCGTCGGCGTCATAGGCAGCGGTGAATGTGCGGTCGGCGATATTGGGGTACGTGGGCGTGGCCGGCTCGATCGTGGACTCGGGCAGGTTCCACGAGTTGTAGGTGGTGATGAACGGGTTGCCACGCCCATCCGTGAACCGAGTCCGGTTGCCTGCGGCGTCGTACCCGAAGCTAGTGGTGATCGAAGAGCCCGCGCTGAGCGGCTGTACCTCGCCGGTGACCATGCCGGTGGCGTCGTAGCTGAACGTCGACGTGGTCCCCCGTGCGTCCGTAGCCGAGACCATGTTGCCGGCATTGTCATAGCCGGCCGAACGGCTGCGCAGCACAGTGCCCGCGGCGTCCAGATCGGCACTGCCGGTTTGACGTCCGGCCTGGTCGAACGTATTGGTGTGCCGGGTACCGTCGGGCAGCGTGGTCGAAACCCGCCGGCCCAGGAAGTCGTAGGTGTATGCGCTGGTGTTGCCCGCGCCGTCGGTGTTCGAGGTGGTCTCGCCGACGCCGTTGTAGGTGTAGCTGGTCGTCACACCGGCTGGTGACTTCTCCGACGCCAACCAGCCCGGACCGTCGATCCAGATCCGACAACCAGGCAACGGAACCGGGCAGGCGACGTAGTGCCCGTCGTCGTAGGTGTACGTTGTGGTGTCTGCCGCTGGGCTCGGCTGACGGACCAACTGGGTAGCGGTGACGGTGCGGCCGAGATAGTCGTACGTTGCCTGGGACACCGCCCCCGTCGGGTCGGTCACCGACAGGCGCTCACCATTGGTGTCGAAGGTGGCGCGAGTGATCCCGCCGTCCGGTGCGGTTGTCGCGACGATGTCACCGAGCTGGTCGTACCCGTACCTCGTCTGATTGCCCAGTGGATCGGTCTCGGTCGCTACCTGGCCGAGCTTGTTGTAGGTGCGGGCGGCAACCGCCGTGATCGGCTTCGACGCTCCGAGCGGAGCGTACAAAGGCATAGTGGTGGACACTAGCCGGCCGGCGGCGTCATACCCGAACGTGGTGACATTGCCGTTGGGATCCGAGGTCTCGGTATGTGCGCCGAATGTGTCGTAGCCACCCATGGTGGTCGGATGCGTCGCGACCGGTGAACCCCCTACCGTTTCGGCGTTGACCGTCGGCGCAACCGTGACAGCCCGTCGGCCTGCCTCGTCGTAGCTGTAGCTGGTCACGTTGCCGCTGGGATCGGTCATCGCTGTGGGCAGGCCGCGCCGATCCAGCGCCCATGCGGTTTTCAGCAGTGCGGGTCCGTTGTGGACGGTGCGGGAGGTGACGCGGCCGAGCGGGTCGTAGGTCGCGTCCACCACATCGGAGGCGCCGGAGGCATCGCTTCGAGTAGTGATCAGTACAGCGTCGTCGGCCGAGTAGGCGTATGTCGTCACGCGGGCGACGCCGTCCGGATCGAGGGTTGCCGAGGTGGTCCGCCCGGCCGCGTCAACGGTGTACGCCGTGGTGGTGAGGCCGTTGTTCGCGTCCCGCCCGATCAGGTGGCCAGCCAGGTCGTACTCGTTGTACTGGACCTCGAAAGTCCGAGGAGCGTGCGGGGAGTCCCGCCACACCTCCTGGAGCAGCCCGTTGTCGTAGTAGGTGTAGTGGGTGGTGTCGCCCATCGAGTCAGTGACCGAGGCGAGCCGGCCGGCCGGATCGTAGGCGCGCGACGACTCGACCAGATCCATCGGCGCGGTCGGGTTGGCCGGGTCGCCCGTGTACTTCTTAAGCGTGACGGTGAGCAGGTGCCCGGCCGAGTCGTACGCCGAGACGGCCTCGTTGCCGGCCGGATCGATCTGCCTGGTGCGATTTCCGTATATGTCGTAGTCGAACGTGGTGACCGCGCCAGCCGGGTCGGTCGTGCTGGTCAACCTGCCGTGGTTGTCGTATCCGTCAGTAGTGGTACGGGGCGCGTCGCCTCCGGTCAGGTCAGCCACCGTCTGGGAGACGAGATGCCCGTCGTCGTCGTACCCGGTGGTGGTCCTGGCGGTATGCACAGCGCCAGTGACCCGGTTAGTCACCGGCGGATCGGTCTGGGTGAGCACCTGACCGACGCCGTCGTACGTGTACGAGCTCGTCAGGCCGGCCGCGTAGGTGTCGGAGACGACGGTACTGGTCGCCGCCCGGCCCAGTCCGTCGTAGGTGTACCCAGTCACCAGCCCGGCCGGGTCGGCCGTCTGGGCGACGTCGCCACTGCGGTAGTACGTGGTTGTCTGCTTGGCGCCACCGGGTGTGGTGATCATGGCGGGTAACCCAGCCGGAGCCGTGCCGCCGTCCGCGGCGGGGGTCTGCGCGCCATCCGTGTACGCAGTCGTGGTGGTCCGCCCGGATGGGAAGCCGTCCACTGGTGGTGTGGTCACCGCGGTCCGGTTGCCCTTGGCGTCGTAGCTCATCGACGTCAGGTAGGCGTTGTCGGTGGCCGACGCTGACCGTCCATCTCGGACGGTCAATAGCAGGTCGTTGCGCGGATCCGGGGACAGCGTGGTCGACGTGTCGTCCGGATAGTACGTGTAGTAGACCGTCGAGCAGTCGCTGGTGGCGTTGCCGGGACACGTCGACTGCGAGACGACATTGCCCCTTACGTCGTGACCGGTCGTGATCTGATTGCCCATCGGGTCGACGACGACGTGCAGGAAACCGCCGGTGTCGTAACCATAGTTGGTGGTGTTCCCCAGCGTGTCGACGTAGGTCACCGGCCGGTTGCCGTTGAGCGCGTCGTACGAGTATGTGATCGTCTTGCCGGTCGGGTCGGTGACCCGGATGCTCGTGACCGGGGTAGGCCCGGACGACGATTTGTACGCGCCCCACTGCTGGGCGACCTGCTTGGCCGTCAGCGCCGACCCGAAGATCGCCAGGTTGGCGACCGTGCCCGTGTACGACATTTGGTAGCCGGTGTCGTCCGTGTCGCTCTGGTGCGGCTGATCGGGCCAGATGCCGCCAACGAAGCCGGTGCCGACCTGGGCGAAGCTGCCATAGGGGGGGCCGTAGATGCCGACGACCGCCTGGCTGTCCGTAAGAACGCCATCCAGGTACATCGACTCGGTGGTGCCATCAGTGGTGAGCACGACTTGGTGCCAAGACCCATCGGTGACCGGCTTGTTCGTGCCGATCGGGCTGAGCGAGCCACCCAGCGTCCCGAGCAGGCGGCCGTCGCTACCCACGTACAAAGCCGGCATGTATGGCCGGGGTGTGGTGTGCACCCGGTCGTCGAGGGCGTCCTGCTGGAAGCCGAGGAGCACGCCCTCGGCTTTGGTGGTGTTGAACCAGAGGCTGATCGATCGTTTGTAATAGTTGTTGGGCAGCTCCTGGAAGGACCAAAGGTTGAGATAGGACGTTGAGCCGTCGAACGACGCTGCGGTCTGGTCGGTGAAGGGCCCGCTGACTCCGAGGGTGACGTCGTTGTAGGTGGCCTCGAGGGCATCGTTGATGGGGCTATAGGCGTCGTCGGCGTCCGGGGCGTCGCTGAGCGGCCAGTAGTCACGCGGCGAGGCGGCTAGCACCGCCGACAGATACGCATCGGAGCTACCGGCGACGGTCGGGGCGGTCACCTTCCAGGTCCCGCCGTTCTCGTCGACGACCTGCTTGACCGTCCCTGTGACGGCATCGTACGAAACCTGCGCGTAGACATTGCCGGACGGCGTCGTCACCGTTGAGAGCACCTTCGCCGCCCGGTGGCCGGCGGCGTACATCTGTGCGACCGTCGGCCCGCTGACCGGCTGAGTGAAGTAGGCGACGTCGGCGATCGAGCCGGCGAAGTAGTTCCAGGCGTTGCCGGCCGGAGCTGCCGGCCAGCCGTTGTTGTTGTAGACCCCGGCGCCGACCAACTCGAGTGGGTCGACGTTGTATGTCTGCCCAGACTGGGTGCCGACCTGCGCACCATCGAGGTACAGGATCTGGCGGTTGTTACCCGCGGTCAGTACGACGTGGTGCCAGGCACCGTCGTTGACCTTCCCCGGCGACGCGATGCCGACCGGATTGTTGTTCCAGTAGTGGCCGTAGAGCTTGCCGTCGTTGCCGACGTAGAGCACCGGCATGGCGCCGCCGTTGGGGTTGGGCGTGCCCGGCGTCGAGTGCCCGGTGCTGAACAACGTACCCGTGCTCGTGGACGAGGTCCTGAACCAGAGGCTGACCGATTGGTACGTGGCGTTCTGCACCAGGCCGGACGGCAGTTGCACGGCCGAGGACGTGCCGTTGAACCCCGCCGCCGTCGCGGTCGATCCCGGCAACGGGCCTGGCTGGCCCAGCGTCACCTGGATGTACTTGGCGTTGTCGGTCCCCTCGTTAGCCAGTACCGAGCTTGCCGCCGTGCCCCCGGACGCCTCACCCAGCCGCCAGTAAGACTGCGGACCGGCGTTCAGCACCGCGTTCGGGTACTGGGTGTTGTCGGCATACGCATAGCTGGTGCAGGCGGTCGACGACGTTGGCGGGCACACCGTGGCGAGCTGGTCACCGGTGTACGTGTACGTCCAGGTCAGCGCCGTGGCCGGGGCACCGGGCGTGACCGGGTCGGTGGCGACGGTGGCCACGTGGGCGGTGCTGGCACCCGACGGGGTCTGCCAGGTTAGGTGAAGCGCGCGGCCGGACGCCGCGGTGACCGTGGCCAGCCGGCCGGCGACGTAGGCGAATTGCTCGCTGCGCCCGGCCGCGTCGGTCACGGACGTGATGCCATACCCTCCCGAAGAGCTGAGGGCGCGGGTGAACGCGTACGCTACGCCGTTCTTGTCGGTCAGCGAGTACCCGCCACCCACCATCGCCTTGAACGTGGCGAACCGGCCCAACGGTGCGGCGAACGAGCCGTCCGCGTTGCGGCCGAACGTCACCTCCTGGCCGGTCGGGTACGAGACGGTGACGGTCGCCACCGCCCCGGATCCGTCCGGCTGCTCAGTCACCTTGGTGTCGAACAGGCTCCACCAGCCGGTGCCAAACGCACCCGCGGCGCGGGGGTCGGCGCTGTTGTAGTCGCGCTGCACCGATAGCGCGGGACCGACCGTGACAACCTGCGCGTCGACGGCCGAGGTGGTGTAGTTGCCGATACTCGGCTCGAACCCGTGTCCGGTGTTCTGGGACAGGCCGGAGGTCACCATCGGCTGGGGCACCGGTGTGCTCAGCGCCCGCCAGATCGCGGCGTTGCCGTCCGAGTACGTATAGCCGTCGTAGGTCTGCGCCGTCCAGTAGTAGGTCTTGCCCCACGACAGCTTGCCTGGCGGCACGATCCAGTCACCGGATCCGACGAGGCCCGAAGTGACGACCGCGTTGTTGTCGGCGTCGTTGACCGTGAACTGGTACTGCAACCCGCCCGGCCGGTTATCCGGGTCGTGCCCAGCGGCGATCAACTCGGGTGTCAGCGTCGGCGACTCGTAGTTGTCCTGGGGATACTGCACGTCCACCTGCGGCGCGGCGTCGGGCGTGTAGGTCAGCTCCAGCCACGGCGAGTTGGGTGACAGCGTCGAGTCGAACTGCTTCCACCCCGCGCTGTTGGTCTGCGACGCGGTAAGCGCCAATCCGTAGTTCGGGGCTCCGGTCGCCCACTCTGTGAACAGGTTCGGATCGATGCCGAAGGTCAGCCAGTCTCCTACGCCCGGGTCGTGGAAGCCGCCGCCGGAGCCGTTCTTGCAAGCGGTCGGTGCGGCCTGGTCGGTCCAGCCCACGGTGCGACGGAACGCCGGCCCCGGGTACGATTTGACGCCGGACGGCGTCCATGGCTGCGTGACCGGGTTGACGTCGAACCGGTTACGGTCGCAGTTGTAGGCCCAGAACGCGAACACGTGCAGCTTCGCCGACGACATAGCGTCCTGTGCGTACCGGTCGCCGAAGTTGGCGAACTGGAGGAACGAGTACGCCTTCTCGTGACCGCCGTCAGGGGTGCCGACCTCGAGGTTGTACTTGCCGGAGTTGTCACCTCGGTTGATGGTGTCCACGAATGTGCTCGCTGATGGATACTCGGTCACCGTCGGATCGACTCGGATCGGGAACACGCGCGCGGGGTCATTGACCCACACCGGGTCGGCACTCACCTCCAGCGCCGTGCCACCGTCGACCGTTATCAGACGGTACTTGACCGCCCGGGACTCCGCCGGCAGGCCGGAGTGCGGGTCGTACTTGGAGTCGGTCATGTAGCCGGGCGGAACAGTGGCGCGCACAGCCCCGGTCGGGTCCCGGAACGCGACTGATCCGTCGACTTCCACCTGGGCGACGAGGCCACGCAGGTGCAGCGGGAACACCCAGGAGGTCAGCGCCTTGGCCGAGTGCAGTACTAGCGTCTCTTTGATGCCGGGGCCGATCGAGGTGAGGGTCAGGTCGGTGTCCGGCATTACCTTCGGGTATGTGACGGCGGAGCCGGCAACGGTCGGCGTCCGCTTTACAGCGCCCTGCAGGTTGTAGGAAACCTCGTGGGTGGCGTCCACTTTCAGTGAGGCCAGTGCGCGATCGTCGGCCGTACCGGCGAAATCGATGCCCAACGAGTTGGCCATCGCCCGCAGTCGGCCGTCGCTGCCGCGGGCCAGTCTGGTGTCGATCGGCTGCCACGTGCCGTCGGCCGCCCGGTAGTTCACGTTCCCGGCGAAGGTCTTGCGAGTGTACGAGCCGTCGGCGTTCTGGTAGATGTCCGACGTCGCCGAGGCCGCAGATAATATCCGTTTGCTCGTCTGCGGATCGAACCGGCCGCGCCGGGCACTGGTCTGCGACTTGGCCGACTTCACCGCGGGCGTGTGCGGTCGGTACGCGGGCAACTCCCCCGCTCCGCTACCCGGCCCGTGCGCTTTTGCCGGGTTGCCGGGCCTCGGCTTCGCACGGGTGGCGTCCGCCGACACATAATGCGGACGGCCTTTCGCGGTGCCGGTCTCCTGCTTCGGAGTCGCTGGCTGCGCCGGCTCGGACCATGCCGGAAGGGCCAGCACTGACCGCAGCCAGCCGGCCGGCCAACCACCCTTGCCTACTCGCGCGACGCCCGACTGAGGAGCCAGCGTCGACAGCAACAGCGCCCCGACTACCACCACCGCCGCGCGCCCGACTAAACGGCGGGTACGCCCGATTCGCCGAGCCTGACGCGCAAACACCGAAACATGAGCAGCCGACACGGCAACCCTCCCCAGAACCCGAGCCGGGGCTAGCTTTACTTGTCAAAGCCGCCCAAGGCAAGCCCTCCAGGATCACCTTTCCGCAGCGAGAACAAACCGGCGTTAGCGGAATGCTCGATCAGGCAACATGCCGGCATCGACGCGATGGCCGAATATGACGCGGTCGCAACTAAAAACAAGGATCAATTGGTACAGATACCGCCTGGCCTGTTGCCAAACTGCGATCTCTCTACCAAATCGTTAGCGCGTCTCCACCAGCGGCAACGCGGTCCGCGCACCCCCACCGGGCAGCGCGATCGACGAGAAGTGCGACACCACCCGCTCGTCGGTCGGATCGTCGGCCGGCGTCCAGTGCACCTTGATCCGGTTGTACAGCGTGTCCCGCTGGGCCGGGATCCGACCGGCGGTGCGGATCATCTCGACCAGCTCGGTGAGCTTGGACCGGTGCCGGGCGCCGGCCGAGGAGATCACATTCTCCTCCAGCATGATCGAGCCGAGGTCGTCGACGCCCATGTGCAGCGACACCTGGCCGACGTCCTTCCCCGTGGTCAGCCACGACGACTGGAGATGCGCCACGTTGTGGAAGAACAGCCGGGCGACCGCGATCAGCCGCAGGTACTCCAGCGAGGTGGCCTGGGTGCGGCCCTTCAGGTGGTTGTTCTCCGGCTGGTACGTCCAGGGGATGAAGGACCGGAACCCGCCGGTGCGGTCCTGTACGTCGCGGATCATCGCCAGGTGCTCGATGCGCTCGGCGTTGGTCTCACCGGTACCCATCATCATGGTCGCGGTGGACTCCAGGCCGAGCCCGTGCGCGGTCTCCATGACCTCCAGCCACCGGGCACCGGACTCCTTGAGCGGCGCGATCGCGGTGCGCGGGCGGTCCGGCAGCATCTCGGCGCCCGCGCCGGCGATCGAGTCCAGCCCGGCCGCCTTGATCCGGCTCAGCGCCTCGTCGATCGAAACATCCGATACGCGAGCCATGTGGATGATTTCGCTCGGCCCGATCGAGTGGACAACCAATGTAGGAAACTCCCGTTTTACGGCAGAAAACAGGTTTTCGTAATACTCAATGCCGTATTCCGGGTGGTGCCCGCCCTGGAGCATGACCTGCGTAGCACCCAGGTCGACGGCCTCGCCGCAGCGGCGCAGGATCTCCTCGGTCGGGTGCGACCAGCCCTCGGCGTGCTTGGGGGCCCGATAGAACGCGCAGAACTTGCAGGCCGTCACGCACACGTTGGTGTAGTTGATGTTGCGATCGATGATGTACGTGACGATGCCGTCGGGGTACCGGCGGCGGCGCACCGTATCGGCGGCTTCGCCGAGCGGGTGCAGGGGTGCGTCGGTGTAGAGGAGCAGCGCCTCTTCCGGGCTGATCCGCCCGCCGTCGGCCGCGCGCTGGAGGATGTCGTCGAGCTCCCGGTTCGCACTCACGCTTCGAGGGTAGCCGGCCGGTGGATCGCCCCGACTTCTGGGAAGTTGTGACGATCACCGTAGTGGCGCGAGATAGGGTCACGCGCGTGGCAGGCATGCGCTTCCGTCGTCTGGGCGAGTCCGGTCTGGTGGTTTCCGTCGTCGGCATCGGTTGCAACAACTTCGGTGGCCGCATCGACGCGCACCGCACCGACGAGGTTGTTCACGCTGCGCTCGACCTGGGCGTGAACCTGTTCGACACCGCCGACTCGTACGGCAGTCCGGTGGGTCGCTCGGAGAAGCTGCTCGGCTCGGCGCTCGGTCGCCGCCGGGACAAGGCGATCATCGCCACCAAGTTCGGCTCGGACCTCGGCGGCGAGAACGGGCTCGACTGGGGGGCGCGGGGCTCCCGCCGGTACATCATCCGGGCGGTCGAGGCGTCGCTGCGCCGGCTCAGCACGGACTACATCGACCTGTACCAGATCCACTGGCCGGATCCGCGTACCCCGCTGGAAGAGACCCTGGACGCGCTGGGCGACCTGATCCGCGAGGGCAAGGTCCGCTACATCGGCTGCTCCAACTATGCCGGCTGGCAGGTGGCCGACGCGGCGTGGATCGCCAAGACCCGCAACCTGGCTCCGTTCATCAGCGCGCAGAACCAGTACTCGCTGCTCAACCGGGATGTCGAGCGTGACCTGGTGCCCGCGTGCGAGCGTTTCGGGCTCGGTGTGCTGCCCTATTTCCCGCTCGCGTCCGGCCTGCTGACCGGCAAGTACCGGCGGGGCGAGGTGCCGCCGGTCGGCACCCGGCTGTACGGGGAGCGGCACAGCCAGCTTCTCCAGGAAGCGCCGTGGGACACGATCGATCTGCTGGCGCGGTACTCCGACAAGCGCGGCCGGGCGATGATCGAGGTCGCGATCGGTGGCCTGGCCGCACAGCCCGGCGTCGCCTCGGTGATCGCCGGCGCGACCAGCGCCGACCAGGTACACGCGAACGTCGCCGCCGGGATGTGGGAGCCCACCCGCGAGGATCTGATCGAGCTGGACGAGATCACTAAAGCTTGATCGTCTGGACGATCGCGTTCGGAGTCGGCGTCCGCGAGCCACCGGCCGGCTCCCGGGACACGCCGAAGAAGTCGGCCCCGGCGAGGTTGTGTACCAGTACCGTATGGGTGTTTATGCCCGGATCGAGGAGACCGATCGAGGTGGCCTGGCCGCCGCCCCGGATCGCCCACAGCTGGTACGCCTGGGTGCGCCCCGGATCGGGCAGGTTGTCGAGGATCGCCACCCCGGTGTCGCGGGCCGGCGAGAACACAACGGTCACCTGCCCCGCGCGGTGGATCTGCGCGTCCGGCGCCGACATGATGTCGCTGATCTGGCGGGACTCGGCCTGCGCCGCTTGGAGGTCCTTGCGCACGCCCTCCTGCTGCTGGTGCAGCACCGCCCAGGTCGCCGCCCCGCCGCCCGCCACGAGGACAGCGGCGGCCACGGCCAGCCCGGCCCGCCGTCGCCACTGCGCCGCTCCGGTAGGTGCGGCCCGCCCGGTCTCCCGCCGACGACCGCCGACCTGGCGGGTGCGGGAGACCTCGGCCAGCACCGCCCGACGCATCCGCGGCGGCGGCACCGACCAGGAAACCTCGGCCATCCGCCCGACCGTCTCCCGCAACTCCGCAGCCTCGACGGCGCACACCTCGCATTCGGCGGCGTGCCGGTCGAACGCGGCCCGCTCGATGTCGCCCAGTGCGTCGAGAACGTACGCGCCGGCCAGCGCGTGGATGTCTCCGGTGCTCAGGTCACGGCTCATCGCTCACACCCCCGCCACGCCGAGGCAGTCGCGCATCCGGATCAGCCCGTCGCGCATCCGGCTCTTGATGGTCGGAATGGCGGCGCCGAGTAGTTCGGCGACCTCCCGGTAGGTATGGCCGCCGTAGTACGCCAGGGTGATCGCCTCCCGCTGGAGGTCGGTGAGGCCGCCCAGGCAGCGGCGTACCTGGGCCTGGTCGAGCCGGGCGGTCGCCTGCTCGACCACCTCGTCGTACGGGGTGTCGACGCTGGCCGCGGCGACCCGGCGGATGCGCTCGGCACCGGCCTGCTCGGCACGCACCCGGTCGACGGCCCGCCGGTGCGCGATAGTGAACATCCACGAGGTGGCCGAACCACGCGCGCCGTCGTAGCGCCCGGCGGTACGCCAGATCTCGACCAGCACCTCCTGGGCGACCTCCTCGGCCTGGGCCGGGTCCCGCAGCACCCGCAAAACCAGGCCGTACACCCGGGGCGCGATGGTGTCGTAGAGCGCGGCGAACGCCGCCTCGTCACCCCGCGCGACGCGCCTGAGCAGCTCGTCAGCGGCCGTCGGTGCCCGCCCGCCCGCTCCGGGCACGGCCGCGACGCCCCGCGGGCCAAGCTCTCCGTGCTGCCTCATCGCCCCTCCGCCCCGAGACGCTACCGAACTCGAAGGGCATTCGGAGCCGCCCTCAGGCCGGATGGCTCAAGATCGGCACAACTTCCGGGAAGTTGTGCCTATCAGGCGTCGTAGTCGACCGTCAGCTCGTCGGTGACCGGGCTGGACTGGCAGGTCAGCACGTACCCGGCGGCCAGCTCGTCGGGCTCCAGCGCGAAGTTGCGGGCCATCGTCACCTCGCCCTCGACGACCTTGGCCCGGCAGGTCGAGCAGACCCCGCCCTTGCAGGCGTACGGCAGCTCGCCGCGGACCCGCAGCGCCGCGTCGAGCACCCGCTCGTCGCGGCGCATGGCGAAGGTCGACGCCCGGCCGTCCAGCAGGATGGTCACCTCGGCGTCGCTTCTGGTCCGTCGCCGCCTCGGGCGGCCCGCCGGCTCGACCGGCGCGTCCTCGACGTGGAACAGCTCGGTGTGGACCGGTCGTCCGGCACGCCCCGGCCGCCCAGCACCGCCTTCGCGTCGATGACCATGCCGTACGGGCCGCACAGGAACCACTCGTCCACGCTGTCCGCCGGCACCAGGCTGTCGAGCAGCCGTTCCAGCCGGTCGGCGTCGATCCGCCCGGACAGCAGCTCGGCGTCCTGCGGCTCCCGGGAGAGCACGTGCACCAGGTGCAGCCGGGCCGGGTAGCGGTCCTTCAGGTCGGCCAGCTCCTCGGCGAACATCACGCTCCGGGCGTACCGGTTGCCGTAGACCAGGGTGAACCGGCTCTGCCGGCTCGGTGGCCAGCGCGGTGGCGACCAGCGACAGCACCGGCGTGATCCCGCTGCCGGCGACGACGCGCCGTGTAGTGCCGGGCGCGGGTCGGGTCGAACGCCGTGGTGAAGTGCCCGAGCGGCGGCAGCACGTCGACCGCGTCGCCGTCGCGCAGCGCACTGCGGCGTACGTCGGAGAACGCGCCGCCGGCGACCTGCTTGACCCCGATCCGCAGCCGGCCGGTCCGGTCCAGCTCCGCCAGGCGTCGAGCAGATCGAGTACGACCGGCGCACGTCGTCGCCGTCCACGAGTCGCCGGACGGTCAGGTGCTGGCCGGCCCGGAACGCGAAGGCCTCCCGCAGCTCGTCGGGCACCGCGAAGGTGACCGCCACCGCGTCGTCGGTGAGCCGGTCGACGGCGGCGACCGGCAGTTCGTGGAAGACCGGCCGGCGACGCTGCGGCCGGCGTGATCGTGACGGTTCATCAGTGGCTTGACCCGGTCGAACGGCTCGGGGCAGGCCCGGCAGCGCCACAGCGCCTTGCACGCGGTCGAGCCGAAGCGGGACAGCTCCTCGGTGTCCGGCGACCCGCAGCGCGGGCAGCGCACGCGAGAGTCGCAGCGGCACCGGCACCGGCGCCGGGCCGGCGGCGCGATCCCGGCGGCGGCCAGCTTGGCCCGGCCGGCGTCGGCTGATCCAGTCGGTGCTCCACGCCGGCGCAGCGACGGTGCGCACCTCCACGTCGGAGTAGCCGGCACGCGGCCAGCGCCCGCCGGATGTCGGCGCGGATCACGTCCATCGCCGGGCAGCCGGAGTAGGTCGGGGTGATCGTCACGATCACCCGGTCCGCCGTCGACCGCGACACGTCCCGCAGGATGCCCAGCTCGTCGATGGTCACCACGCGGATCTCCGGGTCGACCACCGCGCGCCGCGGCCGTCGTCGACACGGCGCGTCACCATCGTCGCCCCCGGATGCGCGCGGTGCAGCACCTGCATCTCGGCGAGCAGGTAGCGACAGGTGCTCGGTGTGCACGCCCTGCCGGCCACCGGTCGGCGCCCACCCGCCGTCGGCCGGCCGGGTCAGCGTCGCCTCGGCGAGCACCGCCTCGACGGTGGCGAACGGCCGCAGGTGCCGGGTCGACCGGCGCCGCCGGGTCGTCGCGAACAGCTCATGGGTGTACGGCCAGAGCTGCGTCCACCGCCGCCTGCATCCGCCGGTGCGACTCGTCGGTGCCGTCGCCGAGCCGGACTGTCCACAGTGACGCGTGGTCGAGGTGGTACGCGGACTCCTTGCGCGCCTTGGCGGCGATCGCGGCCAGCCGCTCGTCCGGGCCGTCGGCCAGCGCGGTCGTAGAGCGGCTGCTGGTACGCGGACAGGAACAGCAGCTTCGCCATGGTGACCGCGAAGTCCGCCGTTCGGGCAGCTCGACCAGCAGGCAGTTGCGGAACTCGCGGTCGTCGCGCAGGTAGGCCAGCGCGTCCTCGTCCCGGCCGGCGCCCTCCAGCTCCCCGGCGTACGCCAGCAGCAGGCGGGCCGCGCCGAGCTGGTCCAGCGCGATGTTGGCCAGCGCGACGTCCTCCTCCATCTCGGGCGCGCGGGCGGCACCACCCGGCGAGCCGCTGCGCCGCGACCAGCGCGTCGTCGGCGAGCCCGAGCACGTACTCGACGTCGTCACAGGTGGGCTGCCCCCTCCGGTACCTCGTAGAAGGTGGGATGGCGGTAGACCTTGTCGGCGGCCGGGTCGAAGAAGGCGTCCTTCTCGTCGGGGCTGGACGCGGTGATCGCGCCGGCCGGGACCACCCAGATCGACACGCCCTCCTGGCGCCGGGTGTAGAGGTCGCGGGCGTTGCGCAGGGCCAGCTCGGCGTCGGGGGCGTGCAGGCTGCCGACGTGGGTGTGCGACAGCCCGCGCCGGGGCCGCACGAAGACCTCCCAGAGCGGCCACTGCTCAGTACCACGCGGCACCGGCTCCTCGTTGCCCGCTTGGCGGCGTACGCGGCGGCGGCCTCGCGGACCCAGGCGCCGTCGGCGTGGGCGCGGCGGCGGTGCGCCATCCGCTGCCGGTTGCACGGGCCGTCGCCCTTGATCACCCGCATCAGCTCGGCGTAGTCGGGCTGGGTGTAGTCGTAGTGCCCGCGCTCGGCGTTCCAGCGCAGGTCGGGGTCGGGGATGGCGCAGGCCGAGCACCTCGGCCTGCTGGACGCACATGTCGACGAACCGCTGGCGCAGCTCGTCGTTGGAGAAGCGCTTGATCTTCCAGGCCATCGACTGCTCGGAGTGGGTGGAGTCGGTGTCGGGCGGGCCGAACATCGCCAGCGACGGGTACCACCACCGGTCCACCGCGTCCTGGGCCATCGCCTTCTGCCCGGCGGTGCCGTGCGCCAGGGTGTGCAGGATCTCGTAGCCCTGCCGCTGGTGGAACGACTCCTCCTTGCAGATCCGGATCATCGCCCGGGCGTAGGGGCCGTACGAGCAGCGGCACAGCGGCACCTGGTTGACGATCGCGGCGCCGTCCACCAGCCAGCCGATCGCGCCGACGTCGGCCCAGGTCAGGGTCGGGTAGTTGAAGATCGAGCTGTACTTCTGCCGCCCGGTCGAGCAGCAGGTCGACCAGCTCGTCGCGGGTGATCGCCGAGCGTCTCGGCGGCGGCGTAGAGGTAGAGCCCGTGGCCGGCCTCGTCCTGCACCTTGGCCAGCAGGATCGCCTTGCGCTTGAGCGAGGGCGCCCGGGTGATCCAGTTGCCCTCCGGCTGCATGCCGATGATCTCGGAGTGGGCGTGCTGGGCGATCTGCCGGATCAGCCCGTTGCGGTACTCGTCGGGCATCCAGTCGCGGGGCTCGATCTTCTGGTCGGCCGCGATCACCGCGTCGAAGTACTCCTGGAGCCGGTTGTCGCCGGTCACGGCCCGCTCGGCGGCGGCGCGCAGCTCCCGCTCGGCCTCTTCCACCTGGTCGAGCAGGGTCTGTCGATCTTCGGCCATCCCGGCGAAGTCATTGCCGTACACACTCCCAGTGTTACAGCCGCCCGACACTACCCGCAATACGCTGTAACAGCCGTCGCTCCGCGTACCAAGATCTGTGGGTTCTCTGGGGTAGGACATGAGTGGGCGAAACGGTTTGAAGTACGCATCGAAGTAACGCCACGGTCCCCAACATCGGTTACTCTCCCGGACGGGCCTCGCGCGCCCGAGCGGTCAGGAACCCCGATCTCCCCGGGAGTCATTCGTGCGTCTGAGCGTGGCCATGCCTATCGTGGCGGTCACCATGGCGCTGGCCGCGGTCGGGGTGCTGCTGTCGGTGCCGAGCCTGCGCTCCGATGTGACCGATGCGCTGCACCTCACCGACGATCCCGCCGGTGCCGACCCGGTGCTACCGGACGGGCGAGTGGTCGGGCACGCCGACCTGCGGATCGCGGCCCAGCCGGCGCCGCCGCAGCCGGCGCTGGTCGCGCGCGACGTCAAGGTCAACGCGACCGGGTTCTTCGCCTGGGCGCTGCTCGACCGGCAGTCCGGCAGGTTCGCCGGCTCACCGAACTATACCTCCGGCACCACCAGCACCGAGTCGATGATCAAAGCGTGGATCACCGCGGACTACCTGCGGCTGCTCGGCAACAAGCAGCCGACCCAGCAGCGCCTGGCCGAACTGTCGCGCATGATCCGCGACAGCGACGACGACGCGGCGCAGGACATCTACCAGGTCGACGGCCGGAACTCGGTGATCAAACGGCTGATCTCGGTCTGCGGGTTGACCGAGACCTCGCTGTACAACGGCTGGTGGAGCAAGACGCAGGTCAGCGCCCGGGACGCGGTGCGACTCGGGCTGTGCGTGGCCGACGGCCGCGCCGCCGGGCCGAAGTGGACGCCGTGGGTGCTGAGCGAAATGAAGCAGGTCCGGGGCAGCCTGACCGAGGAGCCTGACGGCGGCCGGTGGGGGATCATCGACGCCCTGCCGGCGGACGTGGTCAAGGACACCGCGATCAAGAACGGCTGGACCCTGCTGTACGAGGACAACAAATGGCATCTCGACTGCCTGGCCATCCATCCCGACTGGATCCTGGCGGTGCTCACCCGGTACCCGGCGTCGCTGGGTAAGCAGTACGGCGCCAAGCTGTGCGCCGACGTGACCCGGCAGTTGCTGACAACCGGCCCCTAGCCAGATCTGCGCCGACCGAAGGTCCAGGCGCCTGAGGTGTATCAGTCCCTAAACCGCCACGAATTCGGGGCCGCCCGGCGGCAGCGGCGGCACGGCACCCAGCTCAGCCGCCCGGCGCGCGAACTCGCGTACGCCGGCCACCTGGCGGTCGCCGAGCGAGAAGTCCAGCACCCGGAAGTACGAGGCGAGCGTCGCCGCGTCGAACGGTTCCCAGCGGGCCGCCGCGGTGGCCACCTCGTCCAGCTCGCGCAGGCACACCTCGCGCGAGCGCCGGAACGCCTCATGTACGTCCTTGACCTGGCCGGGGTTGGCCTCGGCGAAGTCCCGGCGGACGCCCCAGGCGGCGAACACCATCGGGAGCCCGGTCCAGTCCCGCCAAGCCTGGCCGAGGTCGGTGACGGTCAGGCCGCGGCGCGGCGCCTCGTATAGCGCCCGCAGCGCGACGTCGCCGATCAGTACCGCGCCGTCGGCTTCCAGCAGCATCTCGGTCAGGTCCGGCGGGCAGTCGAAGTACTCAGGCCGCGCCCCGTACCGGCCGGCCAGCAGCATGCGGGCCAGCAGGACACCGGTACGCGAGGTCGAGCCGAGGGCGACCCGGCGGCCGTCCAGCTCGGCCAGCGGCACCGTGGAGACCAGGTTGACCGAGAGCACCGGGCCGTCGCTGCCCACCGCGATGTCCGGCAGCAGGAGCAGCTCGTCGGCGTGCCGCAGGTACTCGACCAGCGAGATCGGCCCGATGTCGAGGTCACCCGCGACGAGGGCGGTGTTGAGCCGGTCCGGGGTGTCCTTGTGCAGGTCCACGTCGAGCAGCGCACCGGAGCGCATCAGGCCCCAGTACAGCGGGAGGCAGTTCAGAAACTGGATGTGCCCGACCCGGGGCCGACGTACTTGCTGCGTCACGCCCCAACCGTAACCGGAGCCGGCGGGTGGGCCATGGCACGCTCCCGGCGGGCGGCCCGCAGCATCGGCAGCGCGCAGCAGCCGACCACGGCCACGCCGAGCAGGCCGCTGCCGAAGATCAGTGTCCCCGGCGCGACCGGGCCGACCAGGGCACCGCCGGCCACGAACCCGGCGACGTTGGCCGCGTTGGCGACGGCGCCGAGGTGCGCGAATGCCTGGCCACGCACCTCGGCCGGCGCCCTTCGGGACAGCAGTACCGCGATGATGCTGTTGATCACGCCGTTGCCGATCCCGCCGAACACCCACAGCGGCACCAGCCAGCCGACGCTCGGCACCAGGCCGGCGACCGCGATCCCGGCGCAGTTGACTCCCAGCGCCACGGCCATGAGCAGCGCGAACCCGGCATCGTCGGTGGACCGGCGGCGGGCCACCAGCCACGAACCGATCATCATCGAGCCGGTCCAGAGCCCGCCGAGGATGCCGTACATGGTGGTCGAGGAGTGCAGCGTGCCGCGGACGAAGAACACCTCGACGACGTTGATCAGGCTGACCACGGCGACCACCAGCCCGACCATCACGACCATAGGCAAGAGCAACTGGTCCCGCCGCAGCCCCCACTGCCCTCGTCGATCTAGGACGAGTGGTGGGCCATTTGTCGCTTTCGGGGCACCATTCGTCCTAGATCGACGGGAGAGAGGGGAGCGGCGGGTTGCGATGAGGAAGCCGGCGACTACGACCCAGAGGAAGCTGACGCCGTCGAGCAGGAGCGGCACGCGCTGCCCGTACAGGCCGACCAGCACTCCGGCCAGCGCCGGGCCGGCCAGCATGCCGATCGACCCGGCGGTCTGCCCGATCGCCACGGCCCGGGGCAGGTCCTCCCGGCGGACCATCTCCGGCAGCAGCGCGGCGAACGCCGGTTGGGTGATCGCGGCACCGGCGGCCACGACCGCGACGAGGGCGACGAGCAGCGGCGTGGACCGCGTGAACGCCATGATCACGCAGCAGAACGCCTGCGCAAGGGCCACGATCGTGATCAGCGTCCGGCTGTCCGCGCGATCGACCAGCCGCCCGGTCAGCGACGCGAGCAGGACCAGCGGGGCGCTGGCCGCGAGCAGCAGCGCCGCGACCGCGAACCCCCCGGCACCGCGCCCCTGCACCACGAGCACGAGCGCGGTGGCGGAGAGCATGTCGCCGGCGTACGACACCCCACGGGCGCTCGCGGCGAACCCCACGTCTCGCCAGCGGGAGGGAACGACCGCCGGCTCAGACGTGAAGGACATGTTTCGAAGTTACTGTTTCACATCTGGCGGCGCAAGCCTGTCCGTGGGGAACGCCCGGTAGTTGACCGCGACCGGCCGGGCGCCCGGCGGCGCGTCGAGGCGGCGCATGAACGAGTACGGCTTGATCAGCTCCTCCACCGCGTCGTTGAGCTTCTCCAGCTCCTCGGCGGTGACCAGGATGTGCGTCTTGGTGATCCGTGGGGCGTGGGTCCACTCCGGGTCGTCCGTGGCGGCGGTCTCCGCCCAGCGCCGGATCTGCGCGTCGTCCCGGGCCAGGACCGCGTCGATCAGCAGCCGGCCGGCCTCCCACAACTCCGGCGGATCGTCACTGTTCGGGTCGAAGGTCAGCCCGCTGGTGCCCGGCCTGCGTCGCCACACCCTCTCCCGGGCATCCCCACGGCTCGGCGCCTCCTCGACCATTCCGTACTTCGCCAGCGCCCGCAGGTGGTAGCTTGTCGCACTCGGGGACAAGCCGACCACCTGCGCAAACTGGGTGGCGGTGCCGGTCTGGCCGGTCGCCAGCGCATCGATGATGGCCAGCCGGGCGGGGTGGGCGAGGGCACGCAGCGTCCGTGGATCCCGGACGTTCAGCGGGGGTTCGTCGGTCACATAAACAGGGTGCCTGTTCGTCACCGTCCGCGTACACTTCCCCTCCGCGCGCCTGGCGGCGCGTCCCGCACCGCTCGACGGCCGAGGTGAAAGCACCGATGTCGGACGTCAATGCGCCGACCACGAGTCGGGCACGCAGGCGGCACCCATCCTCTCCGACCGAAAGGATGACCTTGCACGCCCTGGAAACCGAGTTATCCACCGAACGAACCCACCTGACCGCCTCCCGGGCCGCGCTGCGCCGGATGCGCGAGCACGCCGAGGAACTGTTCGCGACCGGCGACACCGTGGCCGGCGACGCGTACAGCTCGGAGACGCTCGGCCGTACGCTGTACCGGCGGATGGCGGAGCTGGCCGACGACCCGGACATCCCGCTGTTCTTCGGCCGGCTCGACTTCGGCACCGGTGATCACGCCGGGCAGCAGTACCACATCGGGCGGCGGCACGTCACCGACGACACCGGCGAGCCGATGGTGCTCGACTGGCGGGCACCCATCTCCCGCTCGTTCTACCGGGCCAGCGCCTCCGATCCGCAGGGTGTCGCGGTCCGGCGCCGGTTCGGCTTCGCCGGCGGCGAACTGACCAGCTTCGAAGACGAGCACCTCGATCGGGGCGAGGAGCTGGGCACCGCAAGCCGCATCCTGACCGACGAGATCGAGCGGCCACGCGTCGGCCCGATGCGCGACATCGTCGCCACCATCCAGCCCGAACAGGACGAACTGGTACGCGCGGAGCTGGACGAGACGATCTGTGTCCAGGGCGCGCCCGGCACCGGGAAGACGGCCGTCGGGCTGCACCGGGCCGCCTACCTGCTCTACCTGTACCGGGAGAAGCTGCGCCGGGCCGGGGTGCTGATCGTCGGCCCGAACCGGGCGTTCCTGCACTACATCGCCGCGGTACTGCCCGCCCTGGGCGAGCTCGAGGTGCGCCAGGCGACGATCGACGACCTGATCGAGCGGGTACCGGTCCGGGCCGTCGACACGCCGGAGGCGGCCGCCGTGAAGCAGGACGCCCGGATGGCGATCGTGCTGGCCCGGGCCCTACACGGGCGGATCCGCAAGCCGACCGAGCCGATCATGGTGCCGGACGGGTCGTACCGCTGGCGGATCTCCGCCGACGCACTGCGCCGGGTCGTCGACGACGTACGCCGGGAGGCCCCGCCCTACGGCATCGGCCGGGACCGGGTACGCGCCCGGGTCGTCGCGCTGCTCCAGCGGCAGGCCGAGTACAAGAGCGGCGACTCCCCGGGCGAGGCCTGGCAGCGGCGGATGGGCCGGGCCAAACCGGTCACCGAATTCCTGGACGCGATCTGGCCGGCCATGACCCCGGAACAACTCGTGTACGACCTGCTGAGCGACCCCGCCGACGACCTGCTGACGCCGGCCGAGCAGGACGCGATCCGCTGGTCGAAGCCTGCGAAAACGGCGAAGTCCGCCCGCTGGACGGCCGCCGACGCGGTCCTGCTCGACGAGGCCGCCGGCCTGATCGACCGGGTGCCCAGCTTCGGGCACGTCGTGGTCGACGAGGCGCAGGACCTGTCGCCGATGCAGTGCCGCGCGATCGCCCGCCGCAGCGAGCACGGCTCGATCACACTGCTCGGCGACCTGGCCCAGGGCACCGCGCCGTGGGCCGCCCGGGACTGGCAGGAGACCCTCCTCCACCTGGGCAAACCGGGCGCCCGGGTGGTGCCGCTGCGGACCGGTTTCCGGGTGCCCGAAGTGGTCCTCGACCTGGCCAACCGGCTGCTACCCGCGCTCGGCGTGGACGTGCCCGAGGCGGTGTCGCTGCGCCACGACGGCGCGCTGTCCGTGCGGCCGGTCGATGACCTGGCCGACGGTACCGTGGCGGCGGTCCGCGCCGCGCTGGCCTTCGACGGGTCGGTCGGGGTGATCGCGGCGGACGCGGCGGTGGCCCATCTGGCGGCGGCGCTCGGGGCGGCCGGGGTCCGCAGCGGTGGTCCGGACGACGACGAGCGGGTCACGGTACTGCCCGCGTCGCTGGCCAAGGGCCTTGAGTACGACCACGTGATCGTGGTCGAGCCGGCGGACATCGTGGCCGCCGAGCCACGTGGCCTGCACCGGCTGTACGTGGTGCTGACCCGGGCGGTGTCCCGGCTCGACGTCCTGCACCGGGCACCACTGCCGGCGGCAGTAGCGGCTCATCCGGCTTAGTTCGGGCTTAGCTCGGTCGACAGCGCCACGGTGCGTGACGGATGATAGGCGACCATGCGGGTCAGAGGATATCCAGCCGGCGTACCTTGCTGGGCCGACGTTTCTGCTCCTGATCTGGACTCCAGCCGTAATTTCTACGGCCGACTGTTCGGCTGGCGGGCGGATTCTCCGGTCGACGGGTACTCGGTCTTCTACCTCGGTGACTACGCGGTGGCCGGGATCCGGGCCGGCGAGCCGGCCGGTTGGTTACCGTACGTCGCGAGCGACGACACCGACGGTACCGTGGCGCTGGCTCGCGAGAACGGCGGCACGGTACTGGCGCCGCCGTTCGACCTGGCCGACGCGGCGCGGCTGGCGGTCGTCGCCGACCCGGCGCGGGCCGCGCTCGGTGTGTGGCAGCGGCGGCGGTCGGCCGGGGCGCAGATCGTCAACGAGTTCGGCACCGTGTGCTGGGCGGAGCTGGCCACCCGGGAACCGGCCGTGGCGCCCGCGTTCTACGGCAAGGTGTTCGGCTGGGTGGACCGGTCGGCGGAGACGACCGACGGCACCACGTACACCGAGTGGTACAGCGGCGACCGGGTCCTCGCCGGAATGATCGACATGAATCGGCGCTTCCCGGCGACCACGCCGCCGCACTGGACCGTCACGCTGCTGGTACGGGACTGCGCCGCGACCGCCGAACGGTGCGTGGACCTGGGCGGCGAGGTACTGCTCGCACCGGTGTCGCTGGAGGTCGGGACCTACGCGCAACTGGCCGACGCGAACGGCGCCGGGTTCCGGATCATCGAGCTGCTGCCGGAGCTGCTAGCTGCTCTGTGAGCTCTCGTCTTCGGGCTCGTCGCCTTCCAGCGCGGCCCGCAGCCGCGCCTTCTCCTCGGCCCGGCGGGACGCGGCTCCGGCCAACTGGTTGGCGACGTCGTCACGCATGCGCCGCAGCAGGAACAACGCCAGCAACGCCGACACGATCACCGCGATCATCAACTTGATCAACGGGTTGATGTGGACCGGAATCGCGATCAGGATCGCCGCGATCGCCACGAACAAGAGGAGGCGCGCGAGCGTGTACTTCATCATCGGATTCGTCATCGGATTCACCGTGGCACACTCCTGTCCGCTAGCCACCTGATCCCCACGTACCAGAGCAGGGCATAGAGAAACGCGCTGATGGCGGCGCCGACGGCGCCCGACCCCAACGGCGGCAGCGCGTGCGCCGCCGCCACGGATGCCGAGAAACCTATGACACCGGCCAGCACGCCGCAGCCCAGCGCCGCGAGGATCCTGGCCGGCACCGCCCGCCACGCCCGGAACTCCTCGGTGAACAGCCACACCGGGAGGATCGCCGCCAGCCAGCCGGACACCTGGCCGAACCGGCCCGCGCCGAACAGCGACGAGACGCCGTCGATGACGAGCAGGACGATGAATCCGAGCACCAGGCCGGCGCCCACCCACGCGATCAGTTCGACCAGGTGGACCACCCGGCCGTCAGCGTCGCGGCGCGGGAACGTCGTCTCACTCATGCCGCGGTCGAGCCTACGGGACCGGCCGCGGCAAGCTTGCCCGGGTCTCGGGCGGCCCGAGCCGCCCACGCCGGCCCGAGCGGCCGAGCCAGCCCGAGCGGCCGAGGCGCCCAAGCTAGCCCGAGCGGCCCAAGCGACCCGAGGCGCCCAAGCGACCCGAGCGGCCCAAGCGACCCGAGGCGCCCAAGCGGCCCGAGCGGCCCGAGCGACCCGAGCGGCCGAGGCGCCCAAGCTAGCCCGAGCGGCCCGAGCGGCCCGAGCGGCCCGAGCGGCCGGGAGACCCGGTCCCGCCACCATGATCATCGCGATGGATACGCTACGCATGCCTCAGCGTCGATCACACCTGCGCAGCGTATCTATGACGATGATCTTCGACTGTCCACAGCCGTAATCCACAGGCTTCCCGCAGAGATCGGACCAACGGCACGCTGTCCGGATGGCCACTCTCCCGACCGTGCCCGCCCGACTGCGTGACAAGCCGTTCCGGGGCAGCGCCGCGATCGAAGCCGGCCTGCTCACCCGCGCGCAGCTGGCGGGCCGGTCGTGGCGCCGGCTCTTCCCGGACGTCTACCTGCACGACAATGTGCCCCTCGACCACTTCATCTGGTGCGAGGCGACGGCGCTGCTGCTGCCCCCTGGCGCCGCCATCGCGGGACGATCGGCCGCCTACCTCTGGCAGGCGAGCGGCCTAACAGCCGGCAACCAGCCCGACCAGCCCGTGAAGGCCGTGAAGGCCGTGAAGGCCGTGAAGGCCGTGAAGGCCGTGAAGGCCGTGAAGGCCGTGGTCGAGGTGGCCGTGCCCTCGACCAGCTCGATGCGCCAGCACGCCGGTCTGCGCCTCAGCCGGACCGGCCTTGAGGCGAGCGACGTGACGAAGTTCGGGGCCATCCCGGTGACCACTCCGGTCCGGACCGCCTTCGACCTCGCCCGCCGGCCCGGGCTGACCGACGCGGTGGTCGGAGTCGACGCTCTTCTGACCAGACGCCTGATCACACTGCCCGAACTGGCCGGCTACGCGGCGGAGCGCGCGGGATGGCCAGGCACCCGGCGGATGTCCCGCGTGCTCGCGCTGGCCGTTCCGGGGGCCGAGTCGCCGATGGAGACCCGGCTGCGGCTGCTGCTCGTGCTGGCCGGGCTGCCGGCTCCTGCCGTGCAGCATCAGGTGGCCGGGTACCGGCTCGACCTCGCGTATCCGGAGGTCGGGCTCGGCATCGAGTACGACGGCGACCACCATCGCGGGCGTGACCAGTTCCGGCACGACGTGGCCCGGCTCAACCGGCTGCGCCTGCTCGGCTGGACCGTGCTGCGGTTCACCGCGGACGACGTGCTCCGCAACCCGCGGCGGGTGGTCGATCAGGTGCGGCGCGCGTTACGCCCAGACCTGCTGGGGAACTGAACGGCGCTCGGCCAGCGACACCGGTGGATCGTATTCGCGCACGATCTCGTACCGCGTGTTCCGCTCGACCGGCTGGAAGCCCGCGTCACGGATCAGGTCCAGCAGGTCCTCGCGGTGCATGGTGTTCGGCGTGCCGTAGTGGTCGGCGTCATGGGTGATCTTGTACTCGACGACCGAGCCGTCCAGGTCGTCGACCCCGAAGTTGAGCGACAGCTGGGCCACCGACAGCCCGTGCATGACCCAGAAGCACTTGACGTGCGGCACGTTGTCGAACAGCAGCCGGGACACCGCGAAGGTCTTCAGCGACTCGGCCGGCGACGCCATGGTGGTGCGCTCCTGTAGGCGGTTGCGCACCTTGCCGTCCGCCGAGTCGACGAAGTCGTGCTGGTAGCGCAGCGGGATGAAGACCTGGAAGCCGCCGGTCTCGTCCTGCAACTCGCGCAGCCGCAGCACGTGGTCGACCCGGTGCCGGTGCTCCTCGATGTGCCCGTACAGCATCGTGCACGGGGTCTTCAGGCCCTTCGAGTGGGCCAGCCGATGGATCCGCGACCAGTCTTCCCAGTGGGTGTCGTGATCGACGATGTGCTGGCGGATCTCCCAGTCGAAGATCTCGGCGCCGCCGCCGGTCAGCGACTCCAGGCCGGCGTCCATCAACTCGTCGAGGATCTGGTCGGCCGGCAGACCGGAGATCTTTTCGAACCAGTGGATCTCGGTGGCGGTGAACGCCTTGAGGTTGACGCCGGGGAGCGCCTCACGAAGCGACCGCAGCACCCGCGGGTAGTACTTCCACGGCAGCGTCGGGTGCAGACCGTTGACGATGTGCAACTCGGTGAGCTGCTCGCCCTCCATCTGCTTGGCGAGCCGGACGGCCTCCTCGATGCGCATCGTGTACGCGGCCTTTTCGCCCGGCTTGCGCTGGAACGAGCAGTACGCGCAGGAAGCCGAGCAGACATTGGTGAGGTTGAGATGCCGGTTGACGTTGAACATCACCCGGCCGCCGTTCTTCTCGGTGCGGACGTGATGCGCCAGCCGACCCAGCCAGACCAGGTCATCCGACTCGTACAGCGCGACCCCGTCCGCGCGGGTCAGCCGCTCCCCGGAGTACACCTTGGCCTCTAGCTCACGCCGCAACCCAGCGTCCACGTCCACAACCTCCCGCGTGCCATTTCCCTGGTCCCAGTTGCCGAGCGTACGTCGCCCAAACGGACAGCCGGAGCGTGAGGGGTGTTCAGTACACGTGGGATTCACGGGTCAAGTCTCTGCCGATGACGGATCCGTAACCCCTTTTGGGTTCACAAGCCTCGCCCGTGTCATGTAGACCAGATGGAGGGGAGGCGAGATGACATACGAACGGACGCGCCGGGTGGATTTCCACCCTTTCGCATGGGCGGCGGTGGTCTGCACTGTGCTGTGCGTGTTCGTGGCCAGACCAGCCGCCGCCGACCCGGCCGCGCCCGGAATCCCTGATCCAGGTTCGCGTCCCGTCGTCCCCGGCTCGTTCCAGGGCCCTGGCAACTCCTCGCTGACCGGTGGCCTGCCCACCAACGTCCAGCCGGCGGTCACCACCCCCGGCCCACTCGGTCAGCAGATCATGACCGAGACCGCGGCCGTCGGCCTGCTCGAACAGCAGCTTCTCCAGTTCGCCGCCAATATCAACGAGGCCCAGCACGCCGCTGACACCGCCCACGAAACCTGGAACAAGGCCACCCAGGGCCTGAATGACCTGCGGGGCCGCGCCGACCATGAGGCGGGCGAAGCCTACAAGGCGGCCGCCGCACTCGGCCCGCTCGCCGAGTATGCCTCCGACCTGCACCAGTTGTCCGTGTTGGCGCCCGGCATCGGTCAGCAGCCCGGCGGCCAGGCGACCGCCCGCGACCTGGAGCGGGCCGAGCAGCTCGAGCGGGGGGCATACGCCGGGTACCAGGCGGCCACCGCCAAGCTCGACCAGCTCACCCACGACCGCGATGCGGCGAAGGCTGACTACGACCGGCGCAACGCCGCGCTCACGGACCTCAGGACCAAAAACTCTGTCGCGTACCAGCGGGAGCTTGCCGCGATCGACGCGCAGCAGGCCGCCATCGGGGCGGGCCTGAACGTCGGCGGGGCGGTCGACGGCATGACCGCCGCCCCTGACGCGGTGAAGGCGTTCAACTTCGCCAAGACCAGGCTGGGCCGGCCATATGTCTGGGGCGCCGCCGGTCCGGACTACTTCGACTGTTCGGGCCTGGTGCAATGGTCCTACCAGCAGGTCGGCACGATTCTGCCGCGGGTCGCCAACGACCAGTACACGGCGAGCACCATGCACCCGGCCATCGACAAGCTGCTCGTCGGCGACCTGCTGTTCTTCGCCACCGACCGGAACAACTCGCGATCGATCCACCACGTCGGGATGTACGCGGGCAACGGGTACATGATCCAGGCGCCCAACAGCGGTGACGTGGTGAAGATCTCGCCGATCTGGTGGTCGGAGTACTTCGGCGCGACCCGGATCTTCAAGGAGGTGCCGGTCAACCCGACCCCGACGCCGACACCGACGCCGCCCGGCCAGACGCAGCCATCGTCGAACCCACCGGCATCGTCCAAACCGCCGTCGAACCCACCGTCGTCGAAGCCGCCGACATCCGCTCCGCCGTCCACGCCGGCGTCCCCTCCACCGAGCACGAAGTCGCCGGCACCGACCGGCACTCCGGGCAGCGGCGGCACCACGTCCCCGGGAGGGGGCGGCAGTACCTCGCCGGGCGGTGGCGGCAGCACCTCGCCCGGTGGTGGTTCGACGAGCGCTCCGGCCGATACGTCCGGTAGCGCATCCGCGAAGGCGTCCACGGCCTCGCCGACTACCAGCCGAACCCCGTCGTAGCAGGACAAATCCGTCGCGGCGTAACGGTTCGTACACGTGAGATCATCTCGCCCCGGGCACCTGCGTCACGTGCGCGAATATGGCACGGTGAAGAACGAGGAGCGGGTCGGATGACCGGCACCTCGATCCGGGCGCAATGGTGGAGGGCATAGATGGACGACCGCGAGGCCACCGCGGCACGTGACGGCGCCACGGCGCCCGATGCGGTGGGCGACGACCTGCCGGCACTGCCACCACCGCCACCACTCGGCGCCACGCTTCCGGCGCAGGACGCGGAGGCCGAGGAGCTTTCCGAGCCGTTCGAGCCACCGCCACCGCCGCCGGAAGGCGCGTTGTGGGCCCGCTGGAACAACCTCGCACCGGATCCTCGGGCCGGAGACCCGCCGCCTTTTTCCGGCGAAGGGCCACAGGTCGTGGTCGACGATCCGCCGATCGTTCACGACATCGTGCGCGACGAGGGCCAGATCGTTCACGACGACGACCAGGGCCTGGAGCCGGCGCCAGACTCTGGGCGGTCATCTCGGTCCGGCCTGGAGGCGGCGCCAGGCTCGGGGCCGTCATCTCGGTCCGGCCTGGAGCCGGCGCCTGACTCTGGGCTGGCACCGGTGGCCCGGTCGGGTCTCGAACCGGCCGGGTCTGGTGACGAGCCACCGGCCGCGAGCCCGGCGCTGGGCGTGGTTGCCGCCGCGGCCCCGGTCGGCCGGGCACAGGCGCCCACCGCGTCGCCGCCCGAGGACCCGCCCGCGGCCAAGCCGGCCGCCCCGACCATGTACCGGGCCGGCGAGGTCGGGTCGGCCGCTCCGTCCGGGCTGCCGCGTCGCGGAGGTGACCTGCCGGTTCGCACCCCGGGACAGACCCGGATCGGCGACGAGTCGCCGTGGTCCGCGTTCGCCAAGTCCTGGCAGGAGCCACCGGCGGCCGCTCCGGTCGCCGAGCCGGCCGGTGCGGCGTCGGCCAGCGCGGTATCGGTCGGCTCGGCGTCGGCTAGCGCGGTGTCGGCCAGCGCACCCGCGCCCGAGGTACCGGCGGAGCCCGGCCCGTCTCTGTCCCCTGTGGACCAGCACGCCGAGGTACCGGCGCCGGCCGCGCCCGCGTTGCCGCCCGAGGTGGTCGCCGAGGTGGCCGAAGCGTCCCGCCCTCGCGCGATCGACCCGCTGAACGACCCGCTGCCACTGGTCGAGTCGCCTGCCGCCGCGGAGCCGGTGCCAGCCGCGCTGCCGCCGCTGGCCCATCGGGTACCCGGTGCGACCGTGAACGAGAATCCGCCGGTACCGGTACCGGCCGCGCCCGGGGTGGCCCGGGCCCGCGCGACGGTACCCGGGGCGGCACCGCTCAGCGCCGCCGACGTGGCCGACGCGCTCCGGCGGGGAACCGTGGGGCCACGGACGTACCGTGCCGGCGAGGTAAGCGCAGCGGCACCGGTGGAGCCGCCCGAGCCGGCCTCACCTCCGGAGCCGGTATCCCCACCGGAACCGGCCTCGCCCCCCGACCCGGCCTCGCCGCCGGAGCCGCCGCTGCCACCGGAACCGCCCGAGCCGTCGCCCGGTCCGACACCGTTCCCGTCACCGGCTCCGGTGCCGACGCCGCCGCGCCCGATGCCGCCCGAGCCGCCGGGTCCCGAACCGGAGCCGGGACCGCCGTACCCGCCGGCGCCCCCGGTACCCCAGCCGCCGATGCCGCCCGGGCCACCGCCAGGACCGGGGCCATCCCCCGTGCCGCCGTTCCCACCCGCGTCACCGATGACGGCCGCGGCGGCGCCCGCCCGGCCGGCCCTCCCCGACGAACCGGACCACGCCCTGCCGGCCTGGCCGTCGTCAGCCCTGCCAGCGCGGCCGGCGCGCCAGCCGGCCGCCGGCGAACCAGGCGGGCCAGCCGAGCCGCCGCGCGCCGAACCGCCGCCGCTGCTGTGGGCGCCAGCCGGGTCCCACCCGTCCGGCGCTCCCGGCGCTCCCGGCGCTCCCAGTGCACCCGGCGCTCCCAGTGCACCCGGCGCTCCCAGTGCACCCGGCGCTCCCAGTGCACCCGGCACGCCGGCCGGGGCAGGCGCGCCGCTCTCTCGGCCGACCTCGGCGCCACCGGTAACCCCGACGTTCGCACCGGGCCCGCTGTCTTCGGCGCCGCAGGCACCGCCGCCGGCCGCCGCAGCGTCGTCGGCACCGCCGGTGGCCCCGATGGAGCATTCCGCGTGGGCACCGGCGCCGCCAGCCAGGCCGGCGACACCCGCCGGGCATGGCGGAGCACCGGCCGGCCCGGCATTGCCGACCAGGCCACCCGCGTTCGGCGCAATGGCGCCGCCAGCCGGACCGAGCGCAGCCGGACCGGTGCCGGCCAGCGCGCCGCCGCCATACAGCGCAATCCCGGCCGGCACACCGCCAACCAGCGCACCGCCACCGCCATACAGCGCACCCCCAGCCGGCACACCGCCAACCAGCGCACCGCCACCGCCATACAGCGCACCCCCAGCCGGCACACCGCCAACCAGCGCACCGCCACCGCCATACAGCGCACCCCCAGCCGGCACACCGCCAACCAGCGCACCGCCACCGCCATACAGCGCACCCCCAGCCGGCACACCGCCAACCAGCGCACCGCCACCGCCATACAGCGCACCCCCAGCCGGCACGCCGCCAACCAGCCCGCCACCGCCCGGCACGACGCCGGCCGGGCCAGCCCGGTCCGGCGGTACGGCGATGTTCCCGTCCCTGTCCGGAGGCGCCGCACCGATCTCCGGGCCGCCTGGCGCGCCGACGTCCGGCGGGTCGCCCGCGTCCGGCCAGTACGAGGAGTGGGCCCGGCGGCAACGTCCACATGGGACGGTTTACGGCAGCGTCACCCGTCCGGCCAGCCAACCGCCAGTGGGCAGCCCCCTGGAGCACTCCGGATCGTTGACCGGTCACCTCCTGAGTCAGGGCAGCGACGCCCCGGCGCCGAAGTCGCGCAACACCCGGGTCATCGTGATCATGACGGTCGTGATGGCGGTGCTGGTGATCGCCGGCCTGATCATCGCCGTCTTCGCCCGGAATGCCCTGCTCGACATCCTGAAAGGGGTCTAGCTTCCGGAGTGCGGTCGGCCGGTCGCGCCGCTACGTTGGCATGGTGACCGTTCTGCCCCGATCCCTGGTCTGGCGGCGCACCGACCTCGTCGGTGCCGAGTACGTGGTGTTCGACGACCACAGTGGACTGACCGCACGCGGAGTGGCCATCGCCGACGGCCCGGCGCCCTACGCGTGCCGGTACGAGCTGGTCACCGACGCGCGTTGGGCCAGCCAGCGGTTCGTGGCGACGGTCGAGGGCGCTGGCTTCCTGCGTACCGTCCGGATGGACCGTGCGGCGGACGGCTGGCGGGTGACCACCGCTGAGCAGGGTGACCTGGCCGCCGAGGTCTCCACCGCTCCCCCGCCCGGCACCGAGGATCCCGACCGGCTGGCCGACGCGCTCGACGTCGACCTGTACGCGTCGCCGCTGACCAACACGCTGCCGCTGCGCCGCCTCGACCTGACCACACCGGGCCGGACCGAGACCATCGTGGCGGCGTGGGTGCTGCTGCCGAGCCTTGCGGTGATCGCCAACGCGCAGACCTACACCGTGCTCGCGCCCGGTCGGGTCCGGTACGCGTCCGGCTCCTTCACGGCCGACCTGGACGTCGACGAGAACGGGTACGTGGTGCACTACCCCGGACTGGCGAGTCGGCGCTAGCCCGGCCGGCCGTCACGCGGGCCGAACACCCGGATCGCCTCGAAGTCGGACGCCTTCGACCGGACGAAATAGTCCGCCCAGGTCGTCGCCTCGGGATAGCCGGACTCGGCGACGATCCGGGCACACGCGGCGTCCAGGTCGAACTCGGCCCGGCGCAGTGTCACGCCACCCCGATCGAGGAGCGCCCAGTGCGCGCCGGCGCCACCGTACGGCATGCCGACGCTGCCCGGATTGACCACCAGGCGCCGGTCGGCGAGGCGTACGAACGGCATGTGGGTGTGCCCGCACACCACTGTGGACACTCTGTCGTCCAGCGTGGACAGCACCTCGGACCAGCGGCTCATCGCGCTGTCGACGAGCACGACCTCCTCGTCGTCACGCGGGGTCGCATGGCAGAACAGCACCGGCCCGAAGCCGTCGATGTCGAGGGTCACCGCGAGCGGCAGGCCCGCCAGCAGCTCGACCTGATCGGGCCGGAGTTGCTCGGCCGCCCACGGCGCGACCGGATCGGGGATGTCCGTCTCGCCCCCGTCGCGCAGCTTCACCAGTTCGCGATCGGCATTACCGCGTACCCATACCGCCCGGTCGCCGAGCGACCTGAGCAGGTCGAGCGTCTCGACCGGCTGCGGGCCGGCGGCCAGGTCGCCGGTGAGCACGATGCGATCGGCGGCGCGGATGTCCGGCTCGGCCAGGGCCGCTTCGAGGGCCGGTAGGACACCGTGGATGTCGGAGAGTACGGCGACACGCATGGGCTCACGATCCCATGGTTACCGGCGGCGGGCGGTCCTCCCACTTCGTCGACAGCGCGATCGCGGTACGGGTACGCGCGACGCCCGGTGTCCGGTTGAGCCGCACGATCAGGTGCTCCAACTCGGCGATCGTGCCGACGCGCGCCTTGAGTAGGAAGGATTCCTCGCCCGCCATGAAGTAGCAGGATTCGATCTCGGTCATCTCGCCCAGCAGCCGGAGCAGGTCGTCGATGTCGCCGCTGGTGCTGTCCTGTACGACGCCGATCAGCGCGGTCACGCCGAGCCCGACGGCCTCCGGGTCGACGTCGGCGTGGTACCCGCGGATCACCCCCGATGTCTCCAGCTTGCCGACCCGCTCGTGCACCGCCGGCGCGGACAGGCCGACCTGGCGCGCCAGCTCGGCATACGACCGGCGGGCGTTCGTACGCAGCAGGTCAACGAGGCGTCGATCGATCGCATCCACGGCCCGACCCTAACCTCCAACCCCCGTAGCACAGCTAACTACTCAACCAGTGCGTTTTCCCTGTTTCTCGGACACGGCACGCTCACGGTGCTGTAATGGGCGTACGTCCCACCGGAGGCCTGACCAGGCGGGATCAGTGGTCAGACGCGGGTCGCAGACGCTAGGAGGGGGCCGTGGACACGGGAGATCGTCTGCTGACGCCGGGCGAGGTGGCCGCGCTGTTCCGGGTCGACCCGAAGACCGTCACGCGCTGGGCCGCGGCCGGCCGGATCAGCAGCATCCGAACCCCGGGCGGGCACCGGCGGTTCCGGGAGTCCGAGGTACGCGCCCTGCTCGAAGGCGAGGCGGAGCTGAACGACCCGCCAGCGTCGGGCGACCAGCAGAACGGGCTGCGTTAGCCGCCGAGCTGGCCGGTCCACCGCGTGTACAGCGTGTGCGGCACCCGACGAGTCCAGCACCTTGCCGGCGACGAAGTCGACCAACTGCTGCGCCGACGCGCTCGCGCCCGCCGCAGTAGAACCCGGGGCTCGCGGGCAGCACCACGGCACCCGCGTCGTGCAGCGCGATCAGGTGCTCCAGGTGGCTGCGGGTCACCGGCGTCTCCCGCGGCACGACCACGACCGGCCGGCGCTCCTTGAGGTTGACCTCGGCCGCGCGCTGCAACAGGTCCTTGGACAGGCCGATGGCGATTCCGGCGCAGGCCGCGCGTGCTCGCCGGCACCACGACCATGCCCTGTAGCCGGGTACGAGCCGCTGCTCGGCCCGGCGGCGAGGTCACCGGCCGGCCAGTAGGCCACGTCGCTCACCGTCGCGGCCCAGCCAGGCGACGAGGTCGTCCTTCCAGTGCGCGTCCCGGAACGGCCGGCGGTCTCGTCGAGCAGGGTCAGCCGCGCCGCCCGGGAGACGACGAGGTCGACCGGCTGGCCGGCGTCGAGCAGGCCGCGGAGCACGGCCGCCGCGTACGGCGTGCCGGACGCGCCGGAGACGCCGACGATCCACGGTTGACGCACCGGACTCACCCCCGCAGGCCGCCGCGCACAACAAGGTCAGCAGGGCGAAGACGAACAGCGCGATGCCGACGAAGCCGTTGGCGGTGAAGAACGCCCGGTTGACCCGGGACAGGTCGGTCGGGGTGACGACGACGTGCTGGTAGCCGAAGGCGACGCGCGGTCAGCGCCAGCCCGATCCACCACAGCCAGCCGAGCCCGACCAGCGCGCCGAACCAGACGAACAGCGCGAAGGTCACCACGTGCGCGACCGTCGAGGCGTGCAGGGCGAAGCGCCGGCCGTACCGGGCGGGCACGCTGTGCACCCCGATCTGCCGGTCGACCTCGGCGTCCTGGCAGGCGTAGATCAGGTCGAAGCCGCCGATCCACAGGCCCACCGCCGCGCCGAGCAGCCAGGCCGGCCCGGACCCGGCGAAGGTGCCGGTGACCGCGAGCCAGGCGCCGACCGGCGCCGACCGCCTGGGCGAGCGCCAGGATGCGCGTGCGGCCAGTTGGTGAACCGCTTGCCGTACGGGTAGACGACCAGCGGCACCACCGCGAGCGGGGCGAGCACCAGGCAGAGCGGGTTGAGCAGCGGCCGCGGCGGCCAGGAAGACGACCAGCGCGACGGCCGCGCCGGTCCAGGCCGTCCGCACGCTCACCGCCCCGGTGACCAGTTCCCGCCCGGCGGTACGCGGGTTCCGCGCGTCGATCCGCCGGTCGATGATCCGGTTGGCGGCCATCGCGAAGGTGCGCGCGCCGACCATCGCCACCGTGATCAGCAGCAGGTCCAGCCAGCGCACCCGGCCGCCGTTCGACCTGCATCGCGGTCAGCGCCGACAGGTACGCGAACGGCAGCGCGAAGACCGAGTGCTCGATCGCCACCAGCTTGAGGAAGGACTTGACCCGGCCGGGTCGCTCCTGCACCGCACGTGGCCATCAGATCCCGTACTCCTTCCAGCGCTTGTCGACCAGGCGACCGACCTCGGGCGACATGGTCATCTCCTCCGGCCAGCCGCGGGTGTAGCCCTCGGTGGGCAGCTTGCGGGTCGCGTCGACGCCCACCTTGCCGCCCCAGAACTGCTGGTACGACGCGTGGTCCAGGTGGTCCACCGGGCCCTCGGTGAGCAGCAGGTCGCGCGCGTAGTCGACGTTGCCGAAGGCGCGGAAGGCGACCTCGTTGTAGTCGTGCACGTCGCAGTCCTCGTCGACGACCACGATCAGCTTGGTCAGCGACATCAGGTGGGCGCCCCAGATCGCGTTCATCACCTTCTGGGCGTGCTTCGGGTACCGCTTGTGGATCGACACGATCACGCAGTTGTGGAAGACGCCCGGCCGCCGGCAGGTCGTAGTCGACGATGTCCGGGATCAGCAGCTTGAGCAGCGGCAGGAAGATCCGCTCGGTGGCCTTGCCGAGGCCGTGGTCCTCCTGCGGCGGCTTGCGAGGTGATGATCGAGTGGTAGACCGGGTTCGCGCTGCATGGTCATCGCCTCGACGTGCAGCACCGGGAACGGCTCGACCGGGGTGTAGAAGCCGGTGTGGTCGCCGAACGGGCCCTCCGGCAGCCGCTCGCCCGGCTCCAGGTAGCCCTCCAGCACGATCTGCGCGTGCGCCGGCACCTGCAGCGGCACGGTCAGGCAGTCGACCATCTCGACCCGCTCGCCGCGCAGGAACCCGGCGAACAGGTACTCGTCGATGTCGCCGGGCAGCGGCGCGCTCGCCGCGTAGCAGACCACCGGGTCGCAGCCGATCGCGATCGCCACCGGCAGCCGCTGGCCGCAGCCGCTCGGCGACCGCGTGGTGGGCGGTGGAGTCCTTGTGGATCTGCCAGTGCATGCCGAGCGTGTTGCGGGAGTGCTGCTGGAGCCGGTAGAGGCCGAGGTTGCGCTTGCCGGTCTCCGGGTGCTTGGTGTGGGTCAGCCCGAAGTTGTGGAAGATCCCGCCGTCGCCGGGCCAGACCTGCAGGCCGGGCAGCCGGTCCAGGTCGACGTCGGCGCCGCGGTAGACCACCTGCTGGCAGGGCGCGGTCTTGACCTTGCTTGCGGCGGCACCGACTTGAGCTGCATCACCTTGCCCAGCCCCTCGCGGATGCCGGACCAGCCGACCGGCAGCTCCGGCTTGACCAGCGTCGCCGATCCGGTCGCCGATCTCGTCGAGCGAGTCGACGCCGAGCGCCATCGCCATCCGCTTCGCTCGGTGCCGAACAGGTTGATCGCCACCGGCATCTCGCCCCGGGTCGGGCGCTCGAACAGCAGCGCCGGCCCGCCGGCCCGGACCGTGCGGGTGACGATCTCGCTGATCTCCAGCGTCGGGTCCACCGGCACGGTGACCCGGCGCAGCTCACCCGCCCTGTCCAGCGCGGCCAGGAAGTCCTTGAGATCGGTGTACGGGAACCCGCGCGCCATGCCGCCAGTCTCCCACACCGGCACCGACAACGCGGTCATCGGGGCAGCGCGATCCATAGACGTTCCGCTACCCTGCGTTTTGCGCCGGCGACGACTGTCGCGGGGTGCCGACCTGGGGAGGGATCTTGGTACCAAGTCTGTCTTTGTCGCGGTCGCTGACCGCACGCCTCGGCCTGTCCGTGTTCCTGGCGGCGGTCGGCGGCGCCGCCCTCGCGGCGCCGGCACACGCCCAGCCGGGGCAGCCCTATTTGGACGTGCACGCGCCCGATCACATGTCGCTGCTCGTGCGCGGCGCCCAGGCGGCGAAGACCATCGTCGCCGTCGATGCCGAGCTGGTGCCCGACGCGAAGCTCACCGTCGATCTCGCCAAGCTGGCCGGCGTCGCCACCGTCGATGCCCCGGACGGGTGCACCACGGCCGGCACGACGATGACCTGTCCGGTCACGCCGGATGCCACCACCAGCCGACGGCTCGGCTTCACCTTCCGCACGACGTCCGCCGCGAAGGCCGGCACCACCGCCGACATCACCTTCCGGGCGGCGGCGGCCGGTGTGCCGCCGGTCGAGCGGCACACGACCGTCGAGGTGGTCGACGACGTGGACCTCGCGGCCACGTCCGGCGGGTCGGGCGGCCACGTCAAGCCCGGTGCCCGGGTGCACACACCGATCCATTTCGTCAACATCGGCACCAAGGACGCGGCCGGTGCGACGATCCGGATCTGGACGCCGAAGACACTCGACTCCGTCCACTACGACAACTGCGCGTATGACACGAACCCGCCCGGGGCTCCGACGTCCGAGCTGGCGACCTGCACGTTCACCGGCCCGCTCGCGCCGGGCCAGGAGTACCAGATCGTCGACGAGCAGGGCGCGGACGGTGTCGCCGCCACGGTCAGGGCGAACGCGTACGGCGATGCCGTCGTGAGCTTCGACGTGCAGGCCGCGGGCGCCGCGAAGGCCGCCAGCGGGGCCGGCGGGCGTCGGCTCCGGCTGGCGCCCCACACCGCGCTCAAGGCCCAGGACTACAACCCGGCCAACAACGGCGCCGAGATCGCCTACTTCGTGGACAACACATACGACTACGCGCTGCTCGGCGACACCGCCACCGGCAAGGTCGGCGACGTGGTGCACGTCAAGCCGGCCATCCGCAGCAACGGCCCGAGCAGCCCGGTCCCGGTGGTGCTCGACAAGGAGGGCCACTTCTGGTGGCCGAAGCTGGTGTTCACCCTGCCGGAGGGCACCGAGGCGGCGGCGATCCCGCAGGATTGCGTCGCGATCGTGGTCAACGGCAAGCCGAACGGGCCCTACACCTGGGAGCTCGGCAAGGCGGTTCCGGGCGGCACCGTGTACCGGTGTTGGGCACCCAAGATCGACGTGGGGCAGACCCTCACCGAAGACTTCGCCCTGCGGATCACCAAACTGGTGCCGAACGCGACCGGCCCGGTGTCGTTCCATGAGCCGTACGGGTACGACAGCAACATCGAGGACCCGTACACCGAGCCGCAGGATCCGCCGGCCGACCGGGACACCGGCAACGACAAGGCGACGGTCGTCATCAACCCGACCACCGGCGGCACCGGCGGCGGCTCCGGCCTGCCGATCACCGGCGCCCGCTCCGGCCTGATCGCCGGCACAGGCGTTGTCCTGCTAGCCATCGGCGGGGCGCTGGTGCTCCTCGCCCGCCGGCGCAAGGCGACCATGCCCACTCCGTAACAAGCTACCCATCGGCACAGAGGCGGCCTCCGGGATAACACCCGGGGGCCGCTGACCGTTGGCGACGTTTGTCACAGCCGATACCTCCGATCATTTACCCGCCTGGCATCTCGGCCGTAACCGGGGTCGTTAAGCTGCGCCTCGCTTCCCGATGATCGAAGGATGGTGACGCTCGTGCACAGGGAACGACAAGGTCGGATCACAGCCACAATCGCCGCGCTCGCGCTCGTCGGCGGCGGCCTCGCCGCAACGCCCGGCGCCGCACACGCGGCCGGCGGGCCGGACCCGTACGTCAGCGCGTTCCTGGATCAGACGATCACGATCGGTGCCGACGGGGCGCCCGGCAAGACAGTGGAGGCATGGATCGTCGGCATCAACGCGTTCCACCCGACCGTCACGTTCGACCTGAGCGGCCTGGCCGGCGTTGCCGTCGCGACATTCCCCGCCGGCTGCCGGGGTACCGGGCCGGTGCGCACCTGCGAACTGCCCAACCAGGCCGACGGCGAGGTCGATGTCCGGCTGCCGATCGCGTTGTCCCCGGCCGCCGGGGCGAAGGCCGGTGCGCAGGCGACCATGCGCTACACCACCGCCGCCGACAACGTGCTTCCCCGCCTGGCACAGTCCACTGTGGTCATCGGCGACGGCGTCGACCTGCAACTCGCCTTCCGCGTCGCCGACCGGGGCACGGTCGCACCCGGGACGGCCACGGCATTCCCGGTGACGTTCACCAACCGGGGCAACCGGACCGCGCACGGCTTCACGGTGTCGCTGGAGTTCACCCACGGGATCGTCCCGGCCACGTACCAGAACTGCCGGTACGCCGAGAGCGCCTCGCACCACCTGGTCACCTGCACCTTCACCCAGGATGTCGGGCCGGGCCAGCAGGCCGACCTGGCCCTCGACGCGACTGCCGGCCGGGACGCGCTCGGGTACCAGTCGACCGACATCACCGTCCTCGCCGCCGGTGACGGTGTCCCGGCGGCGGTCCGCACCAGCCACCGGCCCGGTGGTGGGCCGTTGCGGGCGACCGTCCGGGCAACCGGGATGCGGGCCGCCGACCTCGACCCGTACGACAACTCCGGGGTCGCCCAGTGGACCGTGCCGAACACGTACGACGTGGCGGCGCTCGGCACGAAGAAGACCGGCAAGGCCGGCGCCACCGTCACCGCCACCGTCGGCGTGCGCGACAACGGGCCCGGTGCGCTGGACAACTCGCTCTACAACGAGCCGGTCTGGCACTTCGTGGTCACCGCACCACCGGGTACCGCCGTGACCAAGGCGCCGTCGAGCTGCGCCGGGCTGTACACCGACCCGGACGGCAACCTGACCGAGGCCGAGCCGGGCCTGGCCGGGTACACCCGGTACCGGTGCGGCCCGGACGTCGACTTCCTGGGTGCCGGCGCGACGCTCACCGTGACGTTCAGCTTGAAGATCACGAAGATGATCAAGGGTGCCGCCGGCTCGGTGTCGACCCGGGATCCGCTCGTGAGCCAGGACCCGGATGACGATCCCGCCAACGACACCGCCCGGCTCACCGTCAACTGATTCCCCGCGACCCCGGGGAGACTTCCCCGGGGGTCGCTATTTCACCCCGGCGTACGAGTGCATGCCGGTCACGACCAGGTTGATGGCGAACAGGTTGATCATCATGGTGGCCCAGCCGAGCACCGCGATCCAGGTCGCCACGGTCCGCTTGACGCTCGGGGTGGCCCGGGCGTGCAGGTACCCCGCGTAGATCACCCAGGAGATGAACGACCAGGTCTCCTTGGGATCCCAGCCCCAGTACTGGGTCCACGCCTCGCGGGCCCAGATCGCCCCGCAGATGATGGCGAACGTCCAGATCGGGAACGCGAACGCGTGCACCCGGAAGGTGAGCCGCTCCAGCCCCTGCGCGTCCGGCAACTTCTCGCCCAGCGAGTACGGGAAGCGCCGCTTGCCGCCCTCATATCCCATCCGGATCAAGGTGAGGCTCGCGGCGACGAAGCCGATCAGCAGGATCCCGGAGGCCACCGAGGCCGCGGTGACGTGGATCTTCAGCCAGTACGAGTTGAGCGCCGGCATCAGGGGGCCGGCCTTCGTGTACAGCCGCATGCCGGCGAGCCCGAGCATGACGATCAGGGCGAGCGTGACGTACAGGCCGAGATGCCGGGCCAGCGGCCGCCGGTACACGAGCACCAGCCATGCGGTGGCGCCGACGAAGCACGCGGCGACCACGAACTCGTACATGTTGCCCCACGGCACCCGGTGCGCCGCCAGGCCACGGGTCACGATCGTGGCCAGGTGGGCCAGCCAGCCGACCGTGGTCAGCGCGACCGCGAGCCGCCCGATGAGCGCGGTCCGCCCGCCGGCGATCTTGGCGGAATCCGGCGGCTCCGGCGACACTTCGCCACCAAGATCCGCCGGGGAGCCGGCACCGACCGCGACCAGCTCGCGGTCGGCCGAGCGCGCCGCCGCCCGCGCCACCGCGCCGCGCGAGCCGAACGCGTACTCCGCCGCGTACCCGATCATCGCGAGCAGGTACGCCAGGATCGTCACCACCAGCAACTGGTCGGACAGACCGCTCATGTGAACGCCCCTTCTTGTCGTGCCGCCTGCACGATCTCGTCGAACTCGGCGGTGAACCCCGCGTAGTCGGTGCGCGGCAGACCGCCGGCTTCGGCCGCCCCGTCCCCGACCTTGAACCAGAATCGACGGCGCTTGCCAGCCAGCGACAGCAAAAGGCCGACCAGCAGGCAGACCGCAGCACCGAAGACGAAGGTCTCGCCCGGATCATGCCGTACGGTCACCGTGATGAACGGGCGGGTGCCGAGGAACTCGACCTTCGACCCGTCCGGCAGTGCCCACGCCTCGCCGGGCCTGAGTCCCTTGGACTCGCCGACCTTCCTGAGCTTGCCGGAGTCGATCTGCGACTGGTCGAGCGTGTACACCGACTGGGCCAGACCGGTGTCCAGGCCGAGGTTGCCCTCGTACGCGACGAGCAGCAGCCGCGGGTTGCGCTCGGCCGGGTACTGCGAGGTGGCCACCGTCGGGTCCGACGACATCGTGGGCAGGTAGAGCCCGGTGAACGCGATCTGGCTGTCCGGGTCGCGCTGGCCGGTGGCCGGGTTGATGTTCGCGTCCGGGAACGTGTCGACGCCCTGGCTGGTCAGCTGCTCGTCGGTGGCCAGGAACGGGTTGACCGTGGTCTGCGAGTGCCCGTACCGGTCGGTGTACCGGATGACCGGCGCGTACCCGTGCCCGAGCAGGTAGACCCTGGCCCCCGCCACCTCCAGCGGGTGGTTGACCTGGATCACGCCGGTGCCCGACGAGAGACCCGAGTAGGTGACCGATGCCCGGAACGCGGCCGCCTGGCCGTCCGGCTGGTACGACGCGTCGAACCGGTCCAGCTGGACGCAGAACGGCGGCAGGTCACCGGCGTGCACCCGGGCCCCGAGCCCGTAGTCGTCGTACTGCTGGATGGTGTTGCAGAAGGCGCCGTCCGGCCCGGCGACGACGCGCTCCGGCTGCCGTGCCAGCCGTACCAGGACGAGACCGCCACCCCGATCAGCAGCGCCAGCAGGGCGAAGTGGAAGAGCAGGTTGCCGGTCTCCTTCAGGTACCCCTTCTCGGCGCTGACGCTGTCACCGCGGACGGCGACCCGGAAGCGGCGCTTGCGGAGCAGGGCGGCGAGTGCACCAAGATCGCCGGAAGACGCCAAGGCGTAAGCCGGCATCCGGGACAGTCGAGCGGGCGCGGCCGGGGGCTTCCGGAACAGCGACACCGCGTGGGTCCGCAGCCGGGGCACCAGGCAGCCGACCAGCGAGACGAACAGCAGCAGGTAGATCGCCGAGAACCAGGGCGAGGAGAAGACGTCGAACAGCCAGAACCGGTCCAGCAACCGGCCGGTCGAGCCGTGGGTACGCAGGTACTCGTTGACCTTCTCGATGTTGATCCGCCGCTGCGGCAGCATCGACCCCGGGATCGCGGCGACCGCGAGCAGGAACAGCAGTACCAGCGCGGTGCGCATGCTGGTGAGCTGGCGCCAGCCTCGGCGGGCGAGCGCCATGAGCCACGGCCAGAAGCCACTGCCCGAGGGAGGAACCGGGCCGCCGCCGTCGACCCGGTCAGCCGGAGGCGCTTCCACCGCCGCCATCAGACGCTCACCTCCCCCACGCCGACCGTGGCCCGCAACCAGATGACGAAATCGTCCCACCCGCCTGTGACCAGCGCGATCCCGACCACGATCAGCAGCGCGCCGCCGATGCGGGTGACCCAGACACTGTTGCGGCGGACCGCCCGGAACACGCCGAGCAGCCGCCGGAACCCGAGCCCGAACGCGATGAACGGACACCCGAGGCCCAGGCAGTACGCGATGGCGAGGATGACCGCCCGGCCGGTGGAGCCGCCGACGGTGGCCAGGCCGAGCACCGCGCCCAGCGTCGGCCCGAGGCACGGGCTCCACGAGAGCGCGAAGACCGCGCCGAACACCGGCGCGCCGACCAGCCCGGCGGCCGGCAGCCGGTGGATCCGCCACTCCCGTTGCAGGCCGGGGATCAGGCCGACGAACGCCGCGCCGAGCACGATGATCAGCGAGCCGATGACCACCTCGACCACCCGCTCGTGGCGCAGCAGCGCCCGGCCGACACCGGCGAGCAGCACGCTGGTGAGCACGAACACGCTGGCGAACCCGGCGATGAACAGCAGCGTCCCGGCGAGCACCCGGCCGCGCCGCACACCGGAGTCGAGGTCGGCCCCGGCCAGCCCGGTGACGTAGGAGAGATAGCCGGGCACCAGCGGCAGTACGCACGGCGACAGGAAGCTGACCAGCCCGGCGACGGCGGCGACCCCGATCGCCAGCAGCAGCGGTCCGGACTCGGCGATCCCGGCGAACGTGTCACCCACGCTCGGCCGCCACCTTCCGGACCACCGGCGCCAACTCCTCGCGTAGCAGCGCCTTGCGGAACACGGCCGCGATCCGGCCCTGCCGGTCGACGACCACCGTGGCCGGGGTGGTGTTGGGCGGCACGTCCTTGAAGCCCAGCGCCACCCGGCCGGCCGGGTCGAACACGCTCGGATAGTCCAGGCCGTGGGCCTGCGCGAACGCGGCCGCCTTGTCGCGGTCGTCGCGTACGTTGATGCCGAGGAAGGTCACCCCCGACGTCTTGGTGTCGGCAGCGACGCTGAGTAGCTCGGCCGCCTCCGCCCGGCACGGCCCGCACCAGGACGCCCAGAAGTTCAGCACCACCACGTCACCACGGTGCGCGGTCAGGTCGATCCGGCCGCCGTCGAGGGCATCACCTTGCACGGCCGGGGCGGCGGGACGCTTGCCGACCTCGAAGAACGCGCTCTGCCCGGTGCCCGACGCGCCCGCGGTGCCCGACGAGCAACCCGACGAGCAGGCCAGCACCGTAAGCAGGAGCAGCGGGATCAGGCGGCGCATCACGCCCCCTTGGCCGTCCGGGCACTCGGGGACAGCGCGATCAGGTGCGCCGCCGGCTCGGTGTACTCGATGCCGACCAGGCGGACATCCTCGAAGTGGAAGCTGGTGAGGCTGGCCAGCGCGCATTCCCGGCGGCGGGGGTCGTGCCAGAGCCGCTTGTGCTCCATGTGCCGGCGCAGCGTCCAGATCGGCAGCTGGTGCGACACGCACACCGCCTCATGCCCCTCGGCGGCTTCCCGGGCGGCCATCAGCGCCGCGTACATCCGCTGCGCGACCGCCTCATACGCCTCGCCCCAGGACGGGGTGAACGGGTTGCGCAGCAGGTACCAGTACCGCGGGTTGCGCAGCGCCCCCTCGCCGGCCGCGACCCGCTTGCCCTCGAACAGGTTGGCGCTCTCGATCAGCCGCTCGTCGACGCCGATAGGGAGCCTGGACTGGGCCGCGAGCGGCTCGGCGGTCTGCTGGGCGCGCTCCAGCGGGCTCGCCACCAGGTAGGTGACATCCCGGTCGGCCAGTGCCAGCGCCGCCGCCTTCGCCATCTGGACGCCCAGCTCGGACAACCCGTATCCGGGCAGCCGACCGTAGAGGACCTTGTCCGGGTTGTACACCTCGCCGTGCCGGAGCATATGGACGATTGTTTTCAAGACACGCTCCCCGCGGCCCGGGCGGCGTGGGGTAGCGCCGCCTCGATGACCTCCAGCGCGGTGTCGTCGATCGCCGCCGACACGAACCACGCCTCGTAGGCGCTCGGCGGCAGGTAGACCCCGCGGGCCAACATCTGATGGAAAAAGGCGCGGAACGCGTCGACGTTCTGCGTCTGGGCACCCGCGTAGTCGGAGACCTCGCGGTCGGTGAAGAAAATCGAGAACATGCTTCCCGCGTACGAGAGGAGGTGCGGCACCCCCGCAGTGGCCAGGGCGTCCGACGCGAGCTTGCCCACGACGGCGGCCGTGCTGTTCAGCCGGTCGTAGATCTCGTCGGTGCACCGGCGCAGCGTGGCGAGGCCGGCGGCGCACGCCAGCGGGTTACCGGACAGCGTGCCGGCCTGGTAGACCGGCCCGGCCGGGGCGAGCCGATCCATGATCGCGGTTGAGCCGCCGAACGCCGCCGCCGGCAGGCCGCCGCCCATGACCTTGCCGAACGTGTACAGGTCGGCGTGCACCGGGTCGAGGCCGGCCCAACCGGAACGGGACACCCGGAAGCCGGTCATCACCTCGTCGAGAATCAGCAGCGCGCCGTGGCGGTGGGCGATCCGGGCCAGCGCCGCGTTGTACCCGTCGCGCGGCGCGACCACGCCCATGTTGCCCGCTGCGGCCTCGGTGATGATCGCGGCGATGCTGTCACCATGCGCCTCGAAGGCCCGCTCAACCGCTTCGATGTCGTTGTAGGGCAGCACGATCGTGTCGGCGGCGGCCGCGCCGGTCACGCCGGGGGTGTCCGGCAGCCCGAGCGTCGCGACCCCGGATCCCGCCGCGGCGAGCAGCGCGTCGACATGGCCGTGGTAGCAGCCGGCGAACTTGATCACCTTGCTGCGGCCGGTGTAGCCGCGGGCCAGCCGGATCGCGCTCATCGTCGCCTCGGTGCCCGAGTTCACCAGCCTGACCTGCTCGACCGGGGTGCGGGCGACGATCTCCTCGGCGAGGTCGACCTCGCCCGGAGTCGGGGTGCCGAAGCTGGTGCCCTTTGTCGCCGCCTCGGTCACCGCCGCCACCACGTCGGGATGGGCGTGGCCGAGGACCAGCGGCCCCCAGGAGCAGACCAGGTCGACATACCGCCGGCCGTCGGCGTCGTACATCCAGCAGCCTTCACCCCGCAGCATGAACCTCGGGGTACCACCGACGGCGCGGAACGCGCGCACAGGAGAATTGACCCCGCCCGGCACGATGGCCCGGGCGCGGTCGAAAAGAGCCTCGGATGCCGGCGCGTCGGCCGGATAGGTCTCGGTCACGGCTTCACCATTGTGGCAGCCGGTACGCCCGTCCTGACCGGCACCCCTGTCGCGGGGCTCCGAGGACCCGCCACTCGCCGTGACTGGCCTTCGTGCCCGGCAATGGCAACCAAGCTAGGCTGACGGCGTGGAACGTCCTGATCTCTCCATCTCGGTGCAGCGCAACCCTGTTGAGGCGCTTGTCACCCTCGCCGGCGAGATCGACATGTCCACGGTCGGCCGGTTGTCTGCCGTGGTCGGCGACCTGCTCAACCCGGTGCCGCCGCCCCGGATCGTCCTGGATCTCGCCGGGGTCACGTTCTGCGACTCGCAGGGCCTCGGCACGCTGGTCGTCCTCAGCCGCAAGGCCGCGATGGCGCAGAGCGTCCTCGTGCTGGTGAACGTGGGAGATTTCCTGCTGCGCGTCCTCGACATCACCGGCCTGCGCGGGGCGCTGATGATCCAGGAGACGACTCCGTAGGTCGCGCTTCGGCGTCGTCCGCCAGCCGCTCGAGCAGGGCGGCAGCGCGTACCAGCAGGTCACGCTCGTCCCCGGTCAGCGACCGGCCCATCGCCGCGGCGAGCCATTCGTCGCGCTGACGCATGTCGGCGGCGAGCATTGACCGCCCCAACGGGGTCAACGCCACCCGTCGTTGCCGGCCGTCGGCGGCGTCCCTGGTACGGGTGATCAGCCCGTCCGTCTCCAACTCGGCGAGCACCCGGGTCAGCGACTGCGGGCGCAGCCGGTCGGCGGCGGCCAGCGTGCTCGGCGTCAGCTCGCCCCGCCGGGCCAGATGCCCGAGCACGCTGATCTTCGCGAGGCTCATGCCGTTGGCGGCCCGCTCCGCCCGCAGCCGCCGGGCCAGGCTCATCACGCCCCGGCGCAACGTACGCGCGACCGGGCCGAGCTCGTTGCCGAGCCCGTCGGCGCGCTCGTCGGCCATACACCGACCGTAGTGCCCGGTTTATTGGGTCGAAATCTCGGCCGGTCGCCTGAGATAGTAAGAAGGTGCTTAGTATCGATCGCGCGCGTGCCGCCGTCGGGACCTTCCTGCCGCTAGCCCTGACCGTGGTCACCATGGGACCGATCGCGGGACTGGCCCACCTCGACCCGGGTGTGGTCGTGCTCGGTGCCGCAATCTGCCTGACCACGGCCCGAAGAATGGGCGCACCCGGCGGCCGGCACCACCTGCTGCACCTGGCCCGGATGCCGGTGCTGACCGCGGCCGTCGCCGCACTCGGCCTGCTCTTCAGCACATCGCTGGCACTGGGTGACGCGTTCTTCGTGCTCGTGGTGCTGCTGGCCGGCCACGCCCGCCGGCTCGGTCCCCGGGCCGCGACGATCGGCCGGGCGGCGATGACGCCGCTGATCGCGCTGTTCATCGCGCCGGTGCGGCTCGGCGATCACCCCGGCGCGACCCTGGGCTGGGCGGTGCTCGCCTGCATGGTCGCAACCGGGTGGACCGTCGGGGTCGCGCTGGTGGTCCCCGCGCCCCGCCTCTCCGCCCGCGAGGTCACCCGGGCCGCCCACCGCCTGAGTCGACACGCCCGCCGTGCGGCCTTGATCGGCACAACTTCCCGGAAGTTGTTGCCTCAGCAGGGTGCTATGGCCACAACTTCCGGGAAGTTGGGCCGGGATTTGCGGCGGCTCAACGCGGCGGCGCTGGCGCTGGACAAGGCATTGCCGGCCGACGCGGAGCCGGCCCGCCGGGCATTGTGCGCGGTCGGGTTCCACGCTGATCGGGTACTCGCTGGGCTGGACCGGCCCACCAGCCTGGACGACGCGATCGTGGCGCTGGAAGCGGCGATGCCGACCGACCGCGCGCGGCGCCGGGCGGCCGAGGCTGCCGAACCAGCCGCAAACCCGGCCGCCGACCCGGCCGAGGCAACGCGGATCGCCCGGGTCGCGGCCCGGCGTGCCAACCAGTCGGCGCTCGGCCTGGCGCTCGCCTTCGCGGCCGGTCAACTGCTGTTTCCGGCGCACTGGACGTGGACCGTGGTGACCGCCTTCACCGTGTCGGTCGGCGCCCGGTCCCGGGGCGAGGTACTGGTCAAGAGCGTCGAGCGGTTCGCCGGTGCGCTGGCCGGCACCACCGTCGCGACCCTGGCCGTCGGCGCGCTGACCGGGAGCACCGGACTCGCCGTGGCCATGATCCTCTGCCTCCTGGCCGCCGGCCTGTACCTCCGCGAGATCAACTATGCCTGGTGGGCGTTCTGCTTCACCGGTGTACTGGCGGTGCTGTACGGGCTGCTCGACCGGTCGAGCGGGCCCGACCTGCTGGGCGTCCGGCTGGTCGAGAGCGTGATCGGCGCCGCGTGCGCGATCGTGCCGGCCGCGGTACTCCGGCCGATCCGCACCCGCGACGTGGTACGCAAACGGATCGGCGACTGCCTGCGGCGGATCCGGGCGGCGCTCGACGCCGGGGCCACCGACGTCGCCACCGCCCGCGGCATCGAGGTCGCGGTCGAAGAGGTACGCAAGGCCGCCCGGCCGGCGCTCGTGACCCGGCGGATCCGGCACCGGCCCGAGGTGGCCTGGGTGGACGAGTTGACCGGCTGCCTGCCGGCGGTACACGCGTTGCCGTTCGAGGCGGAGGAGTCGACGTCCCGGCTGTGGACCGCGTACGCGACCGTCGGCCGGGAACTCAAGGCGTCCAGCCGCGCAGCGAAGCCGGCTCCTCTTTCACTTTCCGGTTCGTCGGGCGCATGACCTACAATGGCTATGCGCGACCCCGTCTGACGAAAGAGCCCCTGGGCTCTGGCATCGGCCTAGTTGGGCGGGGGTTCGTGCTATCTGGGCCCTCGTCGCCGTCAATAGTGCGTGGCCGAGCTGGTCTCCCACAGATCGATCGTGTTGTAGTGCCGATCGTCGCCACGCTCAAGCTTGCGGGTTACCGCCCACAGGCAGTAGTCGGCGGCCTGCAACGCGAAATCGCTGGAGCAGGGCCAGAACGCCAAGGTCCGCTTGACCCGTATGAGATGCACTGGGTCATGACATCCTCGATCGCAGCGCGGAAAGCCTTGCGTCGGCTTTTAGTGCCCAGCTCGGCCGCGACGACCGTCGCGCAGCTTCGCCAACTCTCGGCGCAGGTGGCCAAGCTCGGTCTCCTCGATGAGCAGCGTGGCGACAGCAAAGTACCTCGATCCGTGGGTGCGGTTGAACACGAAGTCGCCGCTTTCGTCGGAGAAGAGGTAGCGCCGCGCCATCGGGTCGCTCCAGAAGATCAACGGTGCGGACGGTCCACGGTATCCAACCCGCGAAAAAGCCGGTCGCCGCTGGTGCCAGAGTCTGCGAGACTGGCCGGCGCTCGGGGGAGGTGCGTCATGGCTGCGTGGCGGCGGGGAGCCGCGATAGGTCTGGTCCTGGTCGCGGCGACGCAGGGCTGTGTGCGCACCCCGCCGGACCAGGACGACATCGGCGCCCCGACCCGCCCACCGGAGTGGTCGACCCGCGTGCCGGTCGAGCTTGGCGCTCCACAGTCCACCACGGCGACCGGAGACGTCGTCGTCGTGCAGACCTCGAAAGGCGTCGCCGTGCTGGGACGCACCGACGGAATCACCCGCTGGCAGCAGGTCGCTGTCGATGGCGACGGCCACGGGTACACCGTCCAGGTCGCCGGTGACGCCGTTGTGCTGATCCAGGGTCGATACCGGACCGGTCCGGCCGAGGTCCGCGTCTACGACCTGCGCACCGGCGCGCACCGGTTCGACGTCACCACCAGCGACAGCAGCAGCGCCGCCGTCTTCCAGTCCGGCCTGGTGGTCAGCGACTGCGGGCAGGGTCGCAGCCCGTGCCGGGTCACGGCGCTCGACCTGACCACCGGAACACCGCGCTGGGACCGGGTCTTCGCCGAGCACACCACCGTGTACCAGGGACTGAGCGGATCGACGACCCAGGCACCGGGCTGGGCGACCGCGCTCGTCGCGCACGAACACGCCGACCGCACCGGCTCGGCGACGGCCCTGGACCTCGCGACCGGGCAGGAGCTGGGTCACTATCCAATCAGGACGGACCGGCTGTACTTCACCGACGCGGTGACCATCCAGGTGCCGCCCGATCCGGGGCACACCTGCGTCGTGACGGTGACCGCCAGCGACACGCGTACCGGTGCCGCCCGCTGGACCACAAAGGTCGGCGGCACGCCGGACGACGGCGACACCACCACCGGCGCGCCGTGCGAGGTCGTGTACACCCCGGTCGTGGTCGACGGGTCGATGCTGGCGACCACTTCGGACGGTCGTCCGTCCATGGTCGACCTGACCACGGGTCACGTGTACTGGACCGGCGAATCCGGTACCCGCCTGTTGTGCGCCGCCGACGGGGTGGCCGTCACCCGCGGCCTCACCACCGGCGAGCTGGCCGGCCAGGACACCGCCACCGGCCGCCTGCTGTGGCGACTGGCCGAGCAGGGGCCACCGGCCCAGTGGTCCGCGACGTCAGGACGGTTCGTCCAGGTACACGAAGGTCATCTGACCATCCACGATGTCCACACTGGACGGGCGGAGTGGGCGGCCGGCGGCAGCGACAACCTGCTGGGCCTGGGCTCCGAATGGCTCGCCGGCCGCGCCGGGTCCGACGTCCGGTTCTATGACCTCGGTTGAGGCGTCACACCAACCGGTCGCGTGCTCGGGCCAGCACATCCGCCGCCTTCTCCACCTGTGCCCAGGCGGTCTCGCCGTGCGTGGCGGCGGCCGACTTCAGCAGTGCGGACGCCTCGTCGATCGAGGCTCCGGTCTTGCGCAGGGCGGCTTCCCGGGTGCGGGTCAGCTCGGCCTGCGCGTGCAGTTGCCGCGTCTTCGTCCACAGCTCCACGAACACGGAGACCTTGGCCCGCAGTACCCACGGATCGAACGGCTTGGTCAGGTAGTCCACCGCGCCCACCGCATAGCCGCGCAGCGCGAGCTGCGCGTCGCGGTCGGCGGCGGTCAGGAAGATGATGGGTACATGCCGGGTCCGCTCCCGGCGCTTGATGTGCCGGGCCGTTTCGAAGCCGTCCATCCCCGGCATCTGCGCGTCGAGCAGGATCAGCGCGAAGTCGTCCACCAGCAGCTGCTTGAGCGCTTCCTCGCCGCTGTTGACGCCGACGGTGACCACCGGCAGTCCCTGGAGGATCGCCTCCAGGGCGAGCAGGTTGTCCGGCCGGTCATCGACCAGCAGCACTTTCGCTGTCTGGCGCTCGGCGGTACTCGACACGATCAAGGACCCTATACCGCGCGCCCCTCGCCGTTCACCCAGGCCGCCATGACTTCCAGCAACTCGTCGAGGTCGACCGGCTTGGTGATGTAGTCGCTGGCACCGGCGGCCAGGCTGGACTCCCGGTCACCCGGCATCGCCTTGGCGGTCAGGAAGACCACGGGCAACTCGGCGAACCGCCGGTTGCGCCGGATCATCCGGGTCGTCTCGTTGCCGTCCATGTCGGGCATCATGGCGTCCATCAGCACGATGTCGACGTCGGCGTGCTCACCGAGCAGCCGGACCCCGTCGGCGCCGTTGTCCGCGTACAGGACCGTCATGCCCTGCAACTCAAGCGCGCTGGTCAGGGCGAACACATTGCGTACATCGTCGTCGATGATCAGTACCGTGGCGCCGTCGAGCTGGCGGGCCGCCGCGGTGGCCCGGCGCTCCGGGCTGTTGACCGGCCGGATCATCGGCGGCCCGGTCCGGGACGTCACGGCGACGGTCGACAGGCCGCCCACGTTGACCACCGAGGTCGGCACCGACTCGGTCGGAATCGTGTCGGGCAGATACAGCGTGAACGTCGACCCGAAGCCCATCTGCGAGGCGACCTCGATCTGGCCGCCGAGCAGGCGGGAGACGTCGCGGCTGATCGACAGGCCGAGGCCGGTGCCACCGTACTTGCGGCTGGTGGTGCCGTCAGCCTGCTGGAACGCGTCGAAGATCAGATTCAGCTTGTCGTCGGAGATGCCGATGCCGGTGTCGGTGACCGAGAAGGCGACGATCCGTTCGGCCCCGTCGAGGGTCGGCACATGGTACGTCTTGTTCTCGGGCGCCAACCCGATCTGGAGGGTGACCGAGCCGGTGTCGGTGAACTTCACCGCGTTGGAGATCAGGTTGCGGAGCACCTGTTGCAGCCGCTGGGCATCGGTGACCACCACCGGCGGCAGATTCTGATCGATCGCGACGATGAAGTCGAGCCCCTTCTCCTCGGCCTGCGGTGCGAAAGCCTGCTCCACGTACGCCTGGATCTCGGCGAACGCCACCTCGCTCGGCTCGACGTCCATCCGGCCGGCCTCGATCTTGGACAGGTCGAGGATGTCGTCGATGAGCGCGAGCAGGTCGGACCCGGCGGCGTGGATCGTCTTGGCGAATTCGATCTGCTTGGTCGACAGGTTGTGCTCGGGGTTGTCGGCGAGCAGGCGGGACAGCAGGAGCATCGAGTTCAACGGGGTACGCAGTTCGTGGCTCATGTTCGCCAGGAACTCCGACTTGTACTGGGACGCCTCGGCGAGCTGCTGGGCCTTCTCCTCGAGACCGAGCCGGGCCATCTCGATCTCCCGGTTCTGCATCTCGATGTTGGCCTTCTGCTCCGACAGCAGCGTCGCCTTCTCCTCCAGCTCCGCGTTGGTGCGCTGTAGCTCGGCCGACTGATCCTGCAGCTCAAGGGCCAGCCGCTGGGACTGTTCGAGCAGCTCCTCGGTGCGCCGGTTGGCCAGGATCGTCTTCAGCGCGACGCCGATGGTCACCACCAGCCGGTCGAGGAAGGCCAGGTGCAGCTCGGAGAAGTGGGACACCGAGGCGAACTCGATCACGCCGAGCGGGTCGCCCTCGTAGAGCACCGGCAGGACGACGAGGTCCGCCGGGGGCGCGCTGGCGATACCGGAGCGGACGATGAGCCGCTGAGCGTCGGGTGCGGTGGTCCGGACCGTACGCCGGGACAGGGCCGCCTCCCCGACCAGGCCCTCGCCCGGCGCGAAGCTGACCGGGAAGTCCGGCGCGTACCCGTACGACGCGGCGAGCCGCAGGCGTGACTCGGCCGCCTCCTGGCTGGCCAGGAAGAACGCGCCGAGCTGGGCGTCGACCAGCGGCGTCACCTCGGCCATGATCATGCGACAGACCTCGCCGAGGTCGCGCTGGCCCTGGAGCAGGCCGCCGACCCGGGCCACGTTGGAGTCCAGCCAGCCCTGCTCGGCGTTCTTCTTGGTGGTCTCGCGGAGTGTGACGATCATCTGGTTGATGTTGTCCTTGAGCTCCTCGACCTCGCCCTCGGCGTCGACCGTGATCCGCTGGCTCAGGTCGCCGCGGGTCACCGCCGTGGACACCTGGGCGATCGCCCGCAGCTGCGTGGTCAGGGTGGACGCGAGCTGGTTGACGTTCTCGGTGAGGTCCCGCCAGGTACCCGAAACGCCCTTGACCTGCGCCTGACCACCCAGCTTGCCCTCGATGCCCACCTCGCGGCCCACCCGGGTCACCTCGTCGGCGAACGACGACAGCTGGTCCACCATCGTGTTGACCGTGTTCTTCAGCTCCAGGATCTCGCCCTGCGCGTCGACCGTGATCTTCTGCGACAGGTCGCCGCTGGCCACCGCCGTGGTGACCTGGGCGATGTTGCGCACCTGCGAGGTCAGGTTCGAGCGCCATCGAGTTCACGTTGTCGGTCAGGTCCCGCCAGGTGCCGGACACCCCGCGTACCTGCGCCTGGCCACCGAGCTTGCCCTCGGTGCCCACCTCACGGGCCACCCGGGTCACCTCGTCGGCGAACGACGACAGCTGGTCCACCATCGTGTTCACGCGTCCTTCAGCTCCAGGATCTCGCCCTGGGCCTCCACGGTGATCTTCTGCGACAGGTCACCCCGGGCCACCGCGGTCGCGACCTGGGCGATGTTGCGGACCTGGCCGGTCAGGTTGGACGCCATCGAGTTGACGTTGTCGGTGAGGTCCCGCCAGGTGCCGGACACGCCGCGTACCTGCGCCTGGCCGCCGAGCTTGCCCTCGGTGCCCACCTCACGGGCCACCCGGGTCACCTCGTCGGCGAACGACGGAGAGCTGGTCCACCATCGTGTTGACCGTGCTCTTCAGCTCCAGGATCTCGCCGCGCGCGTCGACCGTGATCTTCTGCGTCAGGTCGCCCTTGGCCACCGCGGTCGCGACCTGGGCGATGTTGCGGACCTGGCTGGTCAGGTTGGACGCCATCGAGTTCACGTTGTCGGTGAGGTCCCGCCAGGTGCCGGACACCCCGCTTACCTGCGCCTGGCCGCCCAGCTTGCCCTCGGTGCCCACCTCACGGGCCACCCGGGTCACCTCGTCGGCGAACGACGACAGCTGGTCCACCATCGTGTTGACCGTGCTCTTCAGCTCCAGGATCTCGCCCCGCGCGTCGACCGTGATCTTCTGCGACAGGTCGCCGCTGCGCCACCGCCGTGGTGACCTGGGCGATGTTGCGGACCTGGCTGGTCAGGTTGCCGGCGAGCTGGTTGACGTTCTCGGTCAGGTCCCGCCAGGTACCCGAGACGCCGCGAGACCTGGGCCTGCCCGCCGAGCTTGCCCTCGGTGCCCACCTCACGGGCCACCCGGGTCACCTCGTCGGCGAACGACGACAGCTGGTCCACCATCGTGTTCACGGTGTCCTTCAGCTCCAGGATCTCGCCCTGGGCCGCCACCGTGATCTTCTGCGACAGGTCACCCCGGGCCACCGCGGTCGACACCTGGGCGATGTTGCGCACCTGGGAGGTCAGGTTGGACGCCATGAGTTCACCGCGTCGGTGAGGTCCTTCCAGGTGCCGGCGACGCTCGGCACCTCGGCCTGGCCGCCCAGCTTCCCCTCGGTACCCACCTCGCGGGCGACCGTGGTGACCTGCTCGGCGAAGATCCGCAGCGTGTCGGTCAGCGAGTTGATCGTGTCGGCCAGCTCGGCGACCTCGCCCTTGGTCGACACGGTGATCTTCTGGGACAGGTCACCGTGGGCGATCGCGGTGGTCACCTCGGAGATCGACCGCACCTGGCTGGTCAGGTTGGACGCCATCGTGTTCACCGAGTCGGTCAGGTCCCGCCAGGTACCCGCGACGCCGCGCACGTCGGCCTGGCCGCCCAGCTTGCCCTCGGTGCCCACCTCACGGGCCACCCGGGTCACCTCGTCGGCGAACGACGAGAGCTGGTCGACCATCGTGTTCACGGTTCGGCCGATCCGCAGGAACTCACCCCGGAGCGGCCGGCCCTCCATCTCCAGCGCCATGTGCTGGGACAGGTCGCCCTCGGCCACCGCCACGATGACCCGGGCGATCTCCGTGGTCGGCCGGCCCAGATCGTCGATCAGCGAGTTGACCGCGCGGACCCCCTCCACCCACGCGCCCTCGAGCCGCTCCTCGTCAAGACGCTCGGTGAGCCGACCGTCACGACCGACGACCCGGCTGATGCGCAGCAGCTCCAGGTTGCGCATCTCCTGGATTTCGATGACGTGGTTGAACTGGTCGACCACCTCGCCGGCAAGGCCCGACCTGCGTCGCAGTCGGGCCTTGAAGTCACCGGCACCCACCCGGCGCAGCGCCTCGGCGAGTTCTTCGAGCAGACCGGTGTCGTCGGGTGGATCCTTGGCCTCGGCACGGACCTTGTCGACGGCGGTCATGCTGGTCCTCCAGGGGGTCGGCGGGAGCCGGCAGCACTCCAATAGTCGTACCAACGAATGAGGTTGAGCGAGCGCCCCGGTTGGATTGTTACCTCCGTTCCGTGGACACTGCGAGGTGTGACAGCTCAGGTGGTGCGGCGTGTCCGACTCCCCGCCGACCATAGCTCCCCAGGTCTGGCGCGGTCCGCCGTGCGGTCCGTGGTGACCGAGGCCGGCCTCGCCGAGGTGCTCGACGAGGCCTTGCTGCTCACCACCGAGCTGGCCACCAACGCGGTACTGCACGCGCGTACCGACATGGAGATCGAGATCGTCGCTGCCGGGGACAGCGTGACCGTCACGGTGATGGACTTCCACCACGGACCGATCACCCACCATCACTGGCCGTCGCGGCGTGCCGTGACCCCCCGGCCGGTGGACCAGCTCGACGAGCGCGGTCGCGGGTTGCTGCTGGTCGACCAGCTCGCCACGTACTGGGGGACGCTGCACCACCCGGACGGCAAAGGTGTCTGGTTCCGGCTGGAGCGGCTGTCCGTGGGCGCGGCCCGGCGCGGCGGCCACGTGCCGACGTCGCCCGCCCCGGTAGGCAGCGCGGCCGAGGGTACGAGCGCCGGCCAGTCGCTGTTGACCGACCTGGTTCCGATGGCCACCGCCACCCTGCTCACCGAGCGTCCGTCCGCCGCTGAGGCCCCGCCGGTCAGCGCCAAGGCGCTCGACGGGCTCGTCGCGGCCGACCCTACCAACGGCGGCGGCAACGTGTTGGACCAGTTGCTGGGCGGCCTGTGCGAGGCCGTGGGCGCCGCCGGTGCCGCGGTCACCGTCGACTCCGTCGACGGCGCCGGCCCGCGTACCATCGCCGGCTTCGGCGCCGCCGTGCCCGGCACCGGTGGGGTACGGGTACCGCTGCCCCTGGTCCGGCCGGCGCACGGCGAGCTGGTGCTCACCGAGCCCGCGCCCGGGTACGTGCGGGCACTCGTCGACCTGACCGCCGAGCGGATCGCGCTCCGGCTGGAGAACGAACGGTTGCGCCGCACCGACAGCCAGCGCCGGACCTGGCTCACGTACCTCGCCGAGGTGAGCGAGCTGCTGGCCCAGTCACTCGACGCCGAGCTGACGCTCGCCCTGATCCCCCGTCTCGTCGTGCCCCGGCTCGGCCGGTGGTGCGCGGTGCACAGCACCAACACGCTCGGCGAGCTGACCCTGTCGGCGGTCACGCACGCCGACGAGCGCGCAACCCCCAACCTGCGGGAGCTGCTCGCCGAGGCACTGCCCGACCTGCGCGAGGCGCAACAGATCGACGCCGTGGTGCCGCTGCCCGCCCCGGTCGACGGGTACGCGGTGTCGATGTCCGCCCGCGGCCAGCATCTCGGGATCCTGTCGGTCGGCCACGGCGACCACCCCCTCGACTCGGAAGAGCTGGCCGTGGTCGAAGACGTGGCCCGGCGGGCGGCTCTCGCGCTCGACAACGCCCGCATCCACGCGGAGCGGCGCGCGGTCGCCCAGGCCCTCCAGCGTTCGCTGCTGCCGCCCGCGCTGCCCCGGGTCGACGGCATCGAGTTCGGCGCCGAGTACGTGCCGACCGGCGAGGGCGTGGACGTCGGCGGGGACTTCTACGACGTGATGGCCACGGGCGACGGGTCCTGGCTGGTCGTGGTCGGCGACGTCTCCGGCAAGGGGGTACAGGCGGCGACCGTCACCGGCCTGGTACGCGACGTGACCCGGGTCCTCGTCCGGGACGGCCGGCCGCTGCCGGAGGCGCTCGGCCGGCTCAACGAGACGCTGGTGGAGCGGGGCGGCGGCCGCTTCTGCACGCTGGTACTGGCCGCCGTCAGGCCACGATCCGACGGCCAGCTCGACGTGTCGCTCTACCTGGCCGGCCACGATCGACCGGTACTCCTGCACGCCGACGGCCGCACCTCCCTGGTCGGCGACTGCGGCACCGCGCTCGGCCTGCTCGGCAAGGTCTCCTCGCCGCGCGCCAAGGTGTCCATGGCACCCGGCGACACGCTCGTCTTCTACACCGACGGCGTGACCGAACGCCGGCGCGGCCCCGAGCTGTACGGGGTGGAGCGGCTGCGCGAGGAGGCCGCCACGCTGGCCGGCTTCCCGGCCGAGGTGGTCGCGGCCCGGCTGCGCGCGGCCGCGCTCAACTTCTCGGCCGAGGCGCCCCGCGACGACATCGCGATCTTCGCGCTGCGCAACGACGTCGCCGCTGCCTAACCGGCGGCAGTCCGCAGCCGCTCCAGCCGGGCGGCGACGTCCGCGCAGGCGGCGCTCAGCTCGTACCCGCTGAAAAGGTGCAGCGAGTCACCTGTGTCGATCTCCAGGAGTTGGCTGCGGGCGCCGAACCGGCGACGCTCGTGCACCCGGATCCGCTCGATCTCGCCCCACGCCAGGTGCCGATGGCCGGCGAAGCCGCTGACCACGGTCACGCCGGCCGGATCGGCGGCCACGCGCACCGGGGCGAGCAGATCGCGCAGCGCGTACGCGCCGAGTGCGGCGGCGGCGATGACCGCGATCGCGACGCCGACCGGGTCGGACCCAAATACCACGGCAGCGACCAGGAACACCACCGCGCCCGCGATCTTGATCCCGGTCAGCCGCGAGTTGACCCGCCAGTGAAGATCATCTGTCGGCTGCCCGGCGGCCGGCCCGCTTTCTTCCGGCATCCATGGAGTGCGTACGTCCACCGGCCAAGAATGGCACGAGATACCATCAGCAGTACCCTACCGGGGAGTAACCATGCGGGACGCGGTCATCGTCGGGGCGGTCCGGACCCCGGTCGGCCGACGCAAGGGCGGCCTCGCCGGCGTCCACCCGGTCGACCTGTCGGCCATGTCCTGCGCGCCCTCGCCGAGCGCACCGGCCTCGACCCGGCCGACGTCGACGACGTGGTCTGGGGCTGCGTCTCCCAGGTCGGCGAGCAGTCCTGGAACGTCGGGCGCAACGCCGTGCTCGCCGCCGGCTGGCCGGAGTCGGTGCCCGGCACGCACGCTCGACCGGCAGTGCGGGTCGAGCCAGCAGGCGCTGCACTTCGCCGCCGCCGCGGTCATCGCCGGCCAGGCCGACCTGGCGGTCGCCGGGCGGCGTGGAGTCGATGACCCGGGTGCCGATGGGCTCCAGTCGGCGGCGCGGAGCCGCGCCGTTCGGCGACCGGTCGGCGCCCGGTACCGCGGCCACGAGGGCTTCGCCGGCGGATCGCCGGTCCCGTTCAACCAGGGCGTCGGCGCCGAGATGATCGCCGAGCGGTGGGGCTGTCCCGCGGCAGCAACTCGACGAGTACGCGCTGGCGAGCCACCAGAAGGCCGCCGCGGCCACCGGACGCGGGCGCGTTCGCGACGGAGATCGCCCCGGTGGCTCGCGACGGCGGCAAGGTCACCGCCGACGAGGGCATCCGCCGGGACACGTCACTTTGGCCGCTCGGCCGAGCTGAAGACCCCGTTCAAGCCCGACGGCGTGGTCACCGCCGGCTCGGCGTCGCAGATCTCCGACGGCGCCGCCGCGCTCGCGATCACCACCAGCGAATGGGCCGCCGGACACGGGCTGCGCCCGCTGGCCCGGATCCACACCGCGGTGGTCGCCGCGCGACGACCCGGTCATCATGCTCACCGCGCCGATCCCGGCCACCGCGAAGGCGCTGCGCCGCGCCGGGCTGGGCATCGAGGAGATCGGGGTGTACGAGGTCAACGAGGCGTTCGCACCGGTGCCGCTGGCCTGGCTGGCGGAGACCGAGGCCGACCCGGAGCGGCTCAACCCGCGCGGCGGCGCGATCGCCCTCGGTCACCCGCTCGGCGGCTCCGGCGCCCGGATCATGACGACGATGCTGCACCACATGCGGGACAACGGCATCCGGTACGGGCTGCAGACGATGTGCGAGGGCGGCGGCATGGCCAACGCCACCATCGTGGAACTTCTCTGATCGCACCCGCGTCGCTGCCGGAGACGGTTCGTTGGGCGTGGTATGAAGCCGCACTTATCCGTTCTCAGAGTCGTGCGTCGGCCCCCGCGACGCCACCGTGCTCGTCGCGCGGTGTACCCGTATCGGTGGCGGCGGTGACCACATGCTGATGCTGACCCGGCGGCGCCTGGTGGTGACCGCAGAAGACCCGGCTGACCCGGCGGCTGCGCCTGCACCTCAACCTGAGCTGCGCCACCTGTGCAACGTGACCTGGACGCCGGAGCCGACGCTCGGCGGGGTCCGGCTGGCGGTCACCGCCATCGACGGCGTACGCGAGCGATTCCTGATCCGACGCCGACGACGTGACCCGGGTCGACGAGTCTGCTCGACAACGTGTTCCGGCCGGGCCGCTCTGGTCGCCGCCTGAGCCTCCCGACGCCGCCTGAGCTGCGGCCTCGTACACTTCTCGTACATCGATCTGACGCCCCGATGACCCCGGGGCGGGCCATGTTCGTCCTGGTGAGTGAGCCCGCCGCCACCAAAGGGCTCGTGCTCGTGGTCGAGGACGAGCGGCCCATCGCCGACCTGGTCCGGCTCTACCTGACCCGCGACGGCTTCGGTGTACACGTCGAACATGACGGCACGTCGGGCCTTGCCGCCGCCCGCCAGCTCCGGCCGGTCGCCTGCGTGCTCGACATCGCGCTGCCGGGACTCGACGGCACCGAGGTGTGCCGCCGGATGCGCGAGGCCGGCGACTGGACCCCGGTCATCTTCCTCACCGCCCGCGACGACGAGATCGACCGGGTACTCGGCCTGGAGCTCGGCGCCGACGACTACGTCACCAAGCCGTTCAGCCCGCGTGAGCTGGTCGCCCGGGTCAAGGCGCTGCTGCGTCGGGTGGCCGGGCCGCCCGACAGCGACCGGGTCCGCCAGCTCGGGCCGGTCACGCTCGACGCCGGCCGGCGGGTCGCGCTCGTCGCCGGCGCCCCGGTCAAGCTGACACCCGACCGAGTTCGACCTGCTCGCCCACCTGATGAGCCGGCCCGGTCGGGTGTTCACCCGGGAGGAGCTGCTCGCCTCGGTCTGGGGGTACGCCGCCCACGCCGGCACCCGTACCGTCGACGTGCACGTGGCCCAGGTACGCGGAAAGCTCGGCGACGCGGCCGCGCTGATCCGGACCGTCCGCGGAGTCGGGTACACGGCCGACGGCTCGGCCCCGGCATGACCGAGCCGCGGGTGGCGGGCGCATGACCAGGACCCTCGGCGCCCGCGCGATCCTCGTCACCTGCGCCACCGCCATCGTGTCGGTGATCGTGACCGCCCTGGTCGCGCTCCCGGTCACCATCCGGTCGGCCAACAACCAGGCCCGGACGGACCTGGACCAGAAGGCGACCCTGGTCGGCGAGGTGCTCGCCGGAGCCAAGCCGGCCGACCGGGAGAATCTGGTCCGCAAGCTGCGGCAGCAGGGCATCTAGGTGTACCTGATCCGGCGTGGGGTGGCCGACCAGGCCGGCCTGCCGCCACGCATCGTGCGGCAGGTCGGGGCGGGCCTGCCGGTGGACAAGCGGGCGGTGGTCAACAACCACGTCATGCTGGTCGCCGGGCGTACCCTCGCCGGCAACAAGAACGGGGTGGTCCTGACCCGCCGCGCGCTCACCGGCACCGCTGCTCTGGTCCTCGGCAACATGTGGCTCGCGCTCGCCGCCGGTCTCGCCGCGGGCATCGTCGCCGGTGGTCTGCTCGCCCGGCTGGTGGCCCGCCCGATCCGGGACGCCGCGGTCGCCGCCGGGCGCCTGTCGGCCGGGGACCGTTCGGTGCGGCTCGCCGTCCGGCCACCGACCGAGGTGGCCGAGCTGGCTCTGGCGTTCAACCAGCTCGCGGCCGCCCTCGCCACGAGCGAAGGTCGGCAGCGCGACTTTCTGCTCTCCGTCTCCCATGAGCTGCGGACACCCTTGACAACCATTCGGGGGTACGCGGAAGCGCTCGCCGACGGCGTCGTGGGCGAGGAGGGCGCGCCGAAGGCCGGCCGCACCATGCTCGACGAGGCGGAACGGCTCGACCGGCTGGTCTCCGACCTGCTCGTACTGGCCAGGTTGGAGGCGGCCGACCTGCCGGTCGAGTTCATGCCGGTCGACCTGGTGGAGCTGATGGGGTCGGCGGCCGAGGCGTGGGGGCCCCGGTGCGCCGCCGATGGGGTGGTACTTCGGGCCGAACTGCCGTCGGCGCCGGTCGTCGTCAGCACCGACCCGGGCCGGATCCGGCAGGTCATCGACGGTCTGTGCGAGAACGCGCTGCGGATCGTGCCCCGCGGCGCGCCGCTGGTGCTCGCCGCCCGCCCCGCGCCGGTCGGCGGCACCGTCGAGGTACGCGACGGTGGTCCCGGTTTCACCGACGACGACCTGGCGGTGGCGTTCGAACGAGGGGCGCTGTACCAGCGCTACCGCGGGGTACGGAAGGTCGGCAGTGGGCTGGGCCTCGCGCTGGCCGCCCGGCTGGTCAGGCGGCTGGGCGGGACGATCGCGGCCGGCCACGCGCCCGAGGGTGGCGCCCAGTTCACCGTGACCCTGCCCTCGTGACCCGGCTAATCGGCACAATTTCCCGGAAATAGTGGCCTCCGGGGCGGGCTGAGGCCACAACTTCTCGGAAGTTGTAACCGGTCGTCGGGCCTTACGAAGCTCGTACGTGACGCTGATCCGGTCCGGGCATCGGCGGTCCACGCTCTTGCCTATGACTCGTACACGCATTGGCCTGGCGATGGGCACCCTGGTGATCGGCGCAGCCGCACTCGTCGGGCTCACCGCCTGCGACCGGGGCGCGGCGGTCGAGAGCCCGGCCGACGTGATCTCGGACACGGCTGTCTCGGCCGAGACCGAGGCCCTGACAGCACTCGGCTTCGACACGACCGGCGCGCCGATAGTCACCGACCCGGCTCCCGCGCCGTCGACCGACGCCGGCGCTCCCGGCGGGGCCGGCGGGGCCGCTCCTGGCGCGAAGGCGAGCAAGGCGCCCCGCGCCGGGGTCAGGGGAATCCGCCGGTACCTGCGCAAGAACACCCTGCACGGCGAGTTCGTCGTGCGTACCAAGGACGGCACGAAGACCGTCGACGTCCAGCGCGGCACGGTGACCGCGATCGACGCCAAGACGGTGACCGTCAAGTCGACCGACGGCTTCACGCTCACCTGGACCTTCGGCAACCCGATCAACGTGCTGGAACACCGGACCACCGTGCAGCCCAGCGCCGTGAAGGTGGGTACCGAGATCGGCGTCGCCGGTACCAAGGACGGCTCGACAACCAGCGCCCGCCTGATCGTGATCCGCTAGCCCGCACGCGCCCCGATCGACCTACAAGATCGCCACAACTTCCCGGAAATAGTGGCCTCAGGAGCGTGCTGAGGCCACTACTTCCGGGAAGTTGTGGCGATCTTGTTCTCTGGTTATCCACAGCCGCGTCCGCAGGTTATCCACAGGTCGACGTTGGGGGATGCGGGCGCCGGCTGCCGACCGCCACCCTGGTCAAATGCCGACTTCGCCGTACCGACCGGTCAACCTGCAATGGCGACTCTTCCGGGGCAGCCAGGCGCTCGACGAGGGACTGCTGAGCGCCAACCAGCTCCGCAGCTCGGCCTGGCGCCGCCCGCTGCGCGACGTGTACGCGGACAGCCGGCTCGAGCCCGATCACAGCCTGTCATGCCATGCCGCGGCGCTGCTCATGCCGCCCGGCTCCGCACTGTCGGGGGCGTCCGCGGCCTGGCTGTTCGGGATCGAGTCGGCGGCCGGCACCGGTGACCCGGTGCATGTCTCGGTGCCGTCGAGGACGAGTTTCGGGCCGGTCAGCGGCCTGGTCGTGCACTCCGTGGAGCTGCCGCCGACCGAGGTCACCACGCAGGGCGGCCTTCGATGTACGACAGCCGGCCGCACCGCATGGGACCTGGCACGCTGGTTGGAGCCGATCCGGGCGGTACCGATCCTCGACGCCATGCTGGGCCGCGGCCTGATCTCGCCAGCCGAGCTCGACGCGTTGCTACACGCCCGCGAGGGCGTCCGTGGCTGGCGTCGCGCCAGCGCCGTGTTCGACCTGGTCGACGGCCGGGCGCAGTCGCCGCCCGAGTCGGTGATCCGGGTCCGGTTGATGCGGGCCGGCCTGCCTCGACCCGAGGCGCAGCACCCGGTCAGCGTGCACGGACATACGCTGCACCCCGACCTGGCCTGGCCCGAGTTCCAGGTGGCCCTGGAGTACGACGGCGGGCATCACGCCGATCCGGCCGCGCTCGAACTCGATCGGCGCCGGCTCAACCTGCTCGTCGGCGCCGGCTGGGTCGTCCTGCACGCGACCCGCCAGCATCTGGGCCGCGGCTTCGACCAACTTCGACGTGACGTCGAGGCCGCCCTCCACAACGCCGGCTGGACCGGCCAGCCGCGCGCATGACCGCCGACCGCGCCGCCGGGCCCGCGCCGCCCCGCGCCGCCCCGCCCCGCGCCGCCCCGCGCCGCCCCGCGCCGCCCCGCGCCGCCCCGCGCCGCCCCGCGCCGCCCCGCGCCGCCCCGCGCCGCCCCGCGCCGCCCCGCGCCGCCCCGCGCCGCCCCGCGCCGCCCCGCGCCGCCCCGCGCCGCCCCGCGCCGCCCCGCGCCGCCCCGCGCCGCCCCGCGCCGCGCCGCGCCGCCCCGATGATCGGCACAACTTCCGGAAAGTTGTTGCCTCAGAGGCAGCTGAGGCAACAACTTCCGGGAAGTTGTGCCGATCAAGCGGGTCGCAGCTCGGCGACGCAGCACTTGACGCTGCCGCCGCCCTTCTTCAGCTCGGTCAACTCGACCGGCACGGGGACATACCCGGCGACCCGCAGCTTCGCCGCGAACGCGCTCGCCTCGGCGTTGAGCACGATGTTGCGCCCGTCGCTGACCAGGTTGAGCCCGAACGCGAGCGCATCCGCCTCGTCGGCGAGCACCGCCGCGGTGAACAGCTGACCCAGGATCCGCTGCGACGACGCGGAGAACGCCCCGGGGTAGTACGCGATGTTGCGGTCATCCAGCGCGGCCAGCGCCACGTCCAGGTGGTAGAAGCGCGGGTCGACCAGGCGCAGCGAGATCGCCGGGCGGCCGAGCGCCTCCTGTGCCTCGGCGTGCGCGGCCGACTCGGTACGGAACCCGTACCCGGCGAGGATCAGCCCACCACGAAACCCAGGCAGGTACGCGAAGTCGCCCTCACCCTCGTTGACCTCGGCCGCCTCGACGAACCGCCAGGCCGCCGCCGAGGTGTAGAAATCGCGGTGCGCCCCGGCCTCCGCCACCCGCTGGGGATAGCGGAACCGCGCCCCGTAGACGGTGCCGTCGACCGAAAAGGCGCCGTTCGCCGCGTACACCATGTCTGGCAGGCCGGTCCGCGCGGGCAGCACGTGGACGGTGTGGCCGAGCCGCACGAGCGTCTCCCGCAGGAGTTGCCACTGCTTGAGGGCGAGGTCGGCATCGACCGGCGTCGCGACGTCCATCCACGGATTGATGGCGTACCGGACGGTGAAGTGCTCGGGCGGACATATCAGATATGTTCGCGTTCGCGGCTTCCGTTCCTCAAGGTTCACGATCATCAAGACTAGGTACGCTCAAGTGACGTTGATAGCCGAAGCCGTTGCTTTCCGGGAGCGGTTTGTTGCAGATAGACGCTACTGACCAGCAGATCATTGCGTTCATGGTCGCTGACGCCCGCGCTTCGTATGCGGAGATCGGCGCCCAGGTCTCGCTGTCCGCGCCGGCCGTGAAGCGCCGGGTCGACCGGCTCCGCGCGGCCGGCGTGATCCGGGGATTCACGGCGGTCATCGACCCGGCCGCGGTGGGCTGGACGGCCGAGGCGTTCGTCGAGTTGTTCTGCACCGGCCGCACCACCCCGGCGCAGCTCAAGGCGATGGCGCGCAAAGACCCGGCGGTGGTCGGCGCGTACACGATCTCCGGCGAAGCCGACGCGCTCGTCCACCTGCGCGCCGCCGATATCGCGCATCTCGAACAGGCCCTCGAACGGCTCCGCGCCGAGTCCTTCGTGACCTCGACCCGCAGCATGATCGTGCTGTCCAGGCTGGTCGAGTCGGTGTCGACATCAACGCCGCCGGAAGTGTGACCTACGGAACTGTCTCGCACCGGCCGGCGTCGAAGCGGCATGACCGGACATCGGGGCCACGTTCGCACTGGTTTGTCCCTCTTCGCGGGATTCATTCTCCTTGCCGGGTGTACCCACACCCGACCGACCGCGGAGCTGCAAAGGCTTCCCGCGCTACGCCTTGTCGCCTTCGACAGTTGCGACGACCTGCTGGCCGGCCTGCGGGCCGCCGCCAAGGCGTCGGTCGGCCCGTACGGGTTCGGCGGCGGCCTGAACATGGCGGTCGACTCGATGGAGAAGGGCGCGGCCGCGGACGCGCCGAACAGCGCCCGCTCCCTCAACTCGGTTCCCCAGGCCGCCCCGCCGGCCCACTCCACCACCAACACCAATGAGGTGGGCGTGGACGAGCCCGACCTGGTCAAGACCGATGGCAAACGCATCGTCACGGTCAGCGACGGCTCGCTCCGGGTCGTCGACGCCGCCGCCCGCAAGGTCACCGGGACGCTCTCGCTGGGCCCGGACGGCGTCGGCGAGAATCTGCTCCTGGCCGGCGATCATGCTCTGGTACTGACCCGGGGCGCCGCCGTCCCGCCCGGTGCGATCGCCGACGTCTACCCAGCCCCGAGCATGCAGGCCCGACTGCTCCTGGTTGACCTCACCGGCACGCCACGGATCATCAGCAGGTACACAATGGACGGCTACCTCGTCGATGCACGCCAGATCGGCACGGTCGCCCGGGTGGTGATCCATTCCAGCCCGCAGTTGCCGTTCCGGACCGACGGCGAGCGCCCCAACGAGCAGCGGCTCGCCGACAACCGCACCGTCATTGACGACGCACCGATCGGACAGTGGCTGCCGTCGTACACGGTGGAGTCCGGCGACAAGCAGACCACCGGCCGGGTGGACTGCCGTTCCGTCAGCCGGCCCACCGCGTACTCGGGCTCGTCGATGCTGACCGTGCTGACCTTCGACGTGGCCGACCCGGCGCTCGGCAACGGGAACCCGACGAGCCTGGTCGCCGACGGTGACACGGTGTACTCCAACGGCCCGAGCCTGTACATCGCGAGCGACAACCAGTGGCGGGCCTGGCCAATGCTCCGCTTCGGGCGGCCGGTCGCCGTCGACGGGCAGACCGAGCTGTACAAGTTCGACATCTCCGGCCCCGGCAAACCCAAGTACATGGCGGGCGGCAGCGTCCCGGGCTGGCTCATCAGCCAGTACGCACTGTCGGAGTGGGGCGGCAAGCTGCGGGTGGCGGCCACGTCCAACCAGCCCTGGGACCAGACGAGCAAGTCCGAGTCCACTGTGTACGTACTCGATGAATCGCTGCACGAGATCGGGCACGTCGGCGGGCTCGGCAAGGGTGAACGGATCTATGCGGTCCGGTTCGTCGGGCCGGCCGGGTACGTGGTCACCTTCCGGCAGACCGACCCGTTGTACGTGCTCGACCTGCGCAACCCCGATTCGCCCCGGGTCACCGGTGAGTTGAAGATCAATGGGTACTCGTCGTACCTGTACCCGGCCGGGAACGGTCGCCTGATCGGCGTGGGCCAGTCCGCCGACGACAAGGGGCGGACGAACGGGACGCAGGTGTCCCTGTTCGACGTCGCCGACCCGACCAAGCCGACCCGGATCGCGCAGTACCCGCTGCCCGGCTCGTACAGCGAAGCCGAGTCCGATCCGCACGCGTTCCTGTACTGGCCGCCGACGGGCCTGCTGGTGGTACCGGTGTGGCAGGCGATACTCCGCACGGAGATCGCCCCGTCGTCGGGTGCGGTGGCGCTGCGGTTGACCGGTACCTCGATCAACTCGATAGGGAGCATCACCGGACTGCCGGGGCAGCAGATCCGCCGGTCACTGATGATCGGCGACGTGCTGTGGACCGTGTCCGACCGGTCGGTGGCCGCCTATGACGCCAGTACCCTCGCCAAACTCGCCGAGTTGTAGCGCAGTCCACTCCGCTCGGGTCTACTAAACGCTATACTTAGTCGGTGACTGGGGAGGAGTGGGATGTCTATGTCGTCAATGAGGTTCGCAAATGGATCGACAGCCTAGATCCGATAACCTTCAAACGGGTGATCGACGCGATCGACCTGCTCGCTGACGTCGGTCCAGGACTCGGTCGGCCACTGGTCGACACGATCACCGGATCAACGCTCGCCAACCTCAAGGAGTTGAGGCCAGGCACGGTTCGAATCCTGTTCGCGTTCGATCCGTGGCGATCGAGCATCCTGCTGGTCGCGGGAGACAAGGCCGGACAATGGCGGTCCTGGTATCAAGAGGCGATCCCGCTGGCCGAGCAACGGTACGAGGCCTATCTGAAGGAACGCGCGCAGGAGGAGGGTTGAGGGCGATGAGCAGCTACGTGCGGTGGAAGGATATCCGGGCTGACTATGTGCAGCGGGCCGGTGGCGAAGAGGCTCTCCAAGCCGGCAAGCACGAACTCCTGGCAACGGTGATCGGTCACCGACTCGCCGAAGTGCGTCGAGGTCGCGGGCTGACCCAGCAGGAGGTCGCCGATCGGATGGGGGTCACCAAGGGCCGGGTGTCACAGATCGAGCAAGGCAAGGTCTCCGGCCAGGACGTGATCGCGCGATACGCCGCCGCCCTGGGAGGCCGGCTGCACCAGGCGATCTACTTCGACGACGGGGACATCGCCGCGATCGCCTGAACCCCGGGCTCGGAACAGCCCGGATAGCGCTACAGGTACATGCCGGTGCGTTCGCCCTCCTTGCCCTTTATCGCTGGCTTGTCGCCCTCGCCGAAGAAGCGCTTCCCGCCGAACTCGCCATGCAACCGGTCGTCCAGCTCGTCGGCGAGACCGGTCATGACCTGTACCGCCAGCATCAGATGGGTGGGCTGGAAGTCCCGGCCGAACACGGGCACCGAAGCCCAGACCGTGTCGCTCGTGCAGTACAGGCGGCCGATCGGCATCCGGTTGGTCAACTCGGACAGCTTGACGTAGAGCTGCTCGCTCGGCTCGATCTCGGTGAGGATCGGGGAGAACACGTCGATCAGCGGCGGATTGTCACGCACCCGCACGAACACCATCGCCGAGCCGGCCCGGATGCCGATGTCGCCGTCGGGATCGACGGACAACGCCTCGGGCGTCGTCTTGAGCAGCGTCGCGACCACGGCCGACACCCGGTCGGCCAGCGGCAACTCGACCATCTCCTCGCCGAGCCGGGCCAGGGCCCGCTCGGTCGCCGCCTCGTCAGTGCTCTCGATGATCTCCTGGGCAGACGCCAACCGCGCCGCGCCGAGGGCCGGCACCACCACGGCCTCGTCGTCGGGGCCGCCGGCCTCGTAGGTCAGGAACGCGGGATGCGGCGCACCGTACACGTCGCGCATCGTCCGGGAGACCGCCACGGCCAGCCGGCTGGCGTCGGCGATCGGCAGCCGCAGCCCGAAGAAGTCGCCCGAACCGTCCAGCACGCCCGGCGGCGACCAGCCCAGCGCCACCAGGGCACCGACCGCACTGCGGTCGAGCCGGTACCCCGACGGCAGCATGGCGTTGCTCACCGCCGCCGCGGTCAGGTCCCCCGACTCACCCACGGTGATCCGCACCGCGTACACCGCGTCGCCGGTCCCGGAGGCGGTCGGGTCGAGCGTCAGATCCAGCGTGGTGCCCGGCACCAACTCCCGCAGCACACTCGCGAGTGTGGTGGCGAACTCCTGCCAGGCCTCACGTACCTTGCCCTTCAGGTCAGCCCCGGCGGCGGTGTCGTCCTCGTCGAGCAGGAGCGCTTCCGCGGGCGGGTCCCCGTGCCCGTCCAACTGTTCACCGGTCATGATCGCCTCCATCCCCCGCGCCCGCTCACACCCTATCGAGCCCGGTCCGGCGGCTGGTCCTGCCCGCCCGCCCACCGCCCGGCAAGGTCGCTGATCGTGGCCGCCGCCTGCGCTGGATCGGCGCCCCGACCCACGGCAAGGCCGAGCAGGTACGCGGTGACCGGCGCCGCCGGCCGGAGCACGCCGTGAGCGACGTCACGGGCGAGGTCGAGGACCACCTTCTGCTCGTCAGGGTGCATCTCAGTCAGATCGAGCGCGTCCCGCACCTGGCCGATCCAGCGGTCCATCTCGTTCATGCCCACTCCTCGGCTCTGCGGTAGTCGTCTTCGGTGTCGCAGTCGTACCACGGCGGCGGGCTTCCACCGGCCGGCCGCCCCAGGGTGGCCAGGCGCAGCCCGGCGACGAGCGCGTGCATCGGCCGACCGTCCGGCGGATCCAGGGCGGTGAGGGCGCGGCGCAGCGCCCCGGCCCGGTACATCCCGCACAGCCACTGTTCCAGGCCGCCCCGGTCGACGAAGACGATCCCGTCGTGGTCGACCGCTGCCAGGGCGGCTCGGAGAGCGTCGACCTCCATGCGGGCCAGGAACGGGAGATCGGCGGCGAACACCGCGACCAGCTCCGCCTGCCCCGTGGCCGCCAGGCCGGCGGCGATCGCGGCCACCGGTCCGCCGCCGGGTGGGTGCTCCCTGACCTGCACCACTCATCGGGTACATCCGGCCGGACCGGCCCCACGACGACACGCGGGCTCGCCCCGCACACCGCGTCGAGTACCCGGCCCAGCATCGTCCGGCCGCCGACGGGCAGCGCCGGCTTGTCCCGACCGCCCAGCCGGCGGCCGCCACCACCGGCCAGCACGATCGCCGCGTACCCAGCTTCCACCCGTCCAGTCTGCCGGTTCGGCGAGGAGCTAGCAGAATGGACGCATGGCACGCCGCAACGCCCGGCACCCGGTCACCCGCATCGACACCGGTGGCGACGCTCCGGTGGTACGCCGGGCGCCGGACGACGTGGCCGCCGAGGAGCCCCTGGAGATCCGGGTCGGTCCGGCCGGGCCGGCTCGGCGCGGCCCGCTCGCGGTCACCATGCGTACCCCCGGCGACGACCTCGACCTGGCCATCGGGTTCCTGCTCACCGAGGGGATCATCGGCGCCGCCGACGACGTGCGGACCGCCCAGTTGTGCGCCGGTGACGACACGCCGAACACGTACAACGTGGTGGACGTCGCGCTGTCGCCCGGGGTGGCCCCGCCGGAGACCGACCCGACCCGGAACTTCTACACCACCTCCTCCTGCGGTGTGTGCGGCAAGGCGAGCATCGACGCGGTGCGGACCCGGTCCCGGTTCGACCTGGCCGCCGATCCGACCGTGGTCCGCGCCGCGACCCTCGCCGCGCTCCCCGACCTGCTGGCGACCAGCGCAGGTCGGCTTCCGGCGTACCGGTGGGCTGCACGCGGCCGGCCTGTTCACCACCGACGGCGAGCTGGTGTGTCTCCGCGAGGACGTGGGCCGGCACAACGCCGTGGACAAGGTGGTCGGCTGGGCGGTCCGCGCCGGACGGTTGCCGCTGGCCGGGCACGTACTCCTGGTCAGCGGGCGGGCCAGCTTCGAGCTGACGCAGAAGGCGTCGATGGCCGGGATACCGGTCCTGGCCGCGGTGTCGGCTCCGAGCACGCTCGCGCTCGAGCTGGCCGAGGAGGCCGGCCTGGGGCTCGTCGGCTTCCTGCGCGGCACCAGCATGAACGTGTACGCGGGCGAGAAGCGGATCAGCACGGACTAGCCCGTATGGGCTGGTTTGCGCCGACGCCGGCGCCGCGTGGGCGCCACCGCGTCGTCGAACAGCGACGGGGGCAGCGCCCGGTCAAGAGCCTCCCCGAGCAGGTGAGCCAGCGAGTACCGGGGATCGGCGGCCAGCGCCCGCTCCACCGCCACCCGGGCGAGCGCGCCGTCACCGCTGCGCCAGGCGGCGTACCCGAGAAGGGTCGCCGGCGCGGCAACCAGATCGGCCCGGGCGCGCCGGGTCAGGTCACGCCACAGGTCGACGTGCGCCGGGAGCCGGTCGCCGGCCGTGGTGACCCGGGCCCAGCACCGGTCGCGTACATCGACCTGCGCCAACAGCAGGGTGAGCCGTCCCACCTCGGCGTCGCTGAGCCGGTCGCCGTCGAAGTACCGGCGGACGGCGGTGACCAGCGCCCGCACGCCCGAGCGGCGCCGGCTGGCGGTCGGATTCGCCGCCTGCTCAGCCTCGACGGCCAGGTCGTGGGCGGCCCGCTCGGTGGCCACGTCGATCGCGTCGCGCTCGGCACCACCGACCGGCGCCAGGCTCTCCTGGAGCGCCTCGCGGTCCGGCAGGGCGACCTGGCCGGCGAAGGTCGCGGCGGCCGCCACCTCGGTGCTCGCCACGTCATACGGCACGCCTTCGGCCGGGCAGCATTGGACCGACTCGCACAGGTACGACCAGTACCGCGAACCGTCGGTGCGCAGCACCTCCCCGACGTCCACCCCGAACCCGCGCAGCGCGTCCCGCAGCGGGAGGACCGTACGGGTGACGGCCGCCGCCTCCCCGTACCCGATGATCAGTGCGATGTCGACCCGCTGGCCGGCAAGAACCTCACCGAGCTGGTCGGCGAGGGCGAGCGCCTCGGTCGGCGGTGCGTCCGGCGGCGGCAGGTCGGCGCGGGCGCTGAACACGACCCGGCTGCCGCACAGGCCGACCACCACGACGCTGTCGGCGGGGTGGAAGCCCAGCAGGTAGGGCACGGCGGCCAGCAGGTCGGCGGGCGTGTGCAGGGTGAGGCGTGGCGTCTGGAAGCTCATGACCGTCGAGCCTGACGGCGCCGGACAGCTGTTCGACAGTACGAGTCTGACCCTGTGGATAACGCTGTCCACAGGGGTACCGACGGCTCGCCGGCTGTGGTATCTGCCGGCTAGTACCGGAACCGGACGCCGTGGATGTCGACCCCGTCACGCCACTGACTGTCGCGCCCGGCCAGGTCGAGGGCGAGCGTGACAGTGGCGGCCGCGTCGAACCCGGCGTGGTACAGGCACCGGATCGCCTCAAGGTTGCGCAGCGCGGGAGAGATGGTCAGCTCCCGCATGCCCCGGCGGCGCGCCTGCTCGGCCACGTACCCGAGAAGTGCCCGGCCGATCCCCTGGCCGCGCAGGTCAGCGGTGACCACGACCGGGTCGACCGCGCCGGCCCGCCCTTGCAGGATCAGCCCGATGAAGCCGACGACGCCCTCGTCGGCGTGCTGGGCCACCCACATGCCGGACAGGTCGAGCCGGGTCAGGTACTCCTCGAAGCCGGCGCCGCTGTTGTCAGCCGGCGCCGTGGCAGGACCCGTCTCGCCCACGGCCGCCGGTGCGGCGGCGGGAACCGGCGGAGCCCCGGGGTAGAGCCGGCGATGCTCGGTCGTCAACTCGGCCCACAGCCGCCGGCAGGCACTGTGGTCGGTCGGCCGGTACCCCCGGATCACCACCGCGGCCGTCCCGCGCGTGGACGGAAGAGTCTGCGTCATTCGCTCATAGTGACTCGGCGACCCCGACCTGCGACACCGTTTCGGCCAACCAGTTACCTGCGGTTTTGACTGGACGCCCCGAGGGACTCAGGCGCCGGCCCGGCGCAGCAACCGCCCACGGCGCTCGGACAGCGCCGGCAGGTCGATCTCCACCGGCCACGGACGGTCGGTGCGGAAGACGTCGGTGGTGTAGTGCGTGAGGTACCGGTAGGAGCCGTCGTCCAGGACGAGTTCGGCGAGCGCGATCTCCGGCTTCTCCCGGCTGGGCGCGATGATCCAGTAGGCCGGAACGCCCGCACGCGCGTAGAGGGCGCGCTTCGTCTCCGTGTCGTGCAGGGCCGAGGTGGGCGAGATGACCTCTGCGACGAGCAGCGCGTCGGTGATCGGGAGCGGCGTCCGTTCGACGTGCTCGATTCGCGCGACCACGATGTCCGGTCGTGGCTCGTTGTGGTCGTCGATGTTGGTGGACAGATCAGTGCTGACGAAGTAATCGTCGGACGGATTCGCGTCTTCGAGAGCCTGGGCTATCCATCGAGCGATGTTGTTGTGGAGGCCCGTTGCTGACGGCGACACGATGAGGCTCCCCTCGATCAGCTCGTAGCGCGGGCCTTCGTCGGGAAGAGCGTGGAGATCCGCGACCGTGTAGCCGAACTCGTCCGGCTCGTGGGTCTGCGGCACTGGCTCGGCGGTCATCGCGCCTCCCTGATCGTCCTGGCCAGCCACGAAAACCAGCGTACGCGTGGTCGGAACGGGTCAGTGGCCGAGGATGCCGCCCACGAGGCCACCGACCACGCCGATCAGCCCCCCGCCATCGCCTTTTCCCGGGTCCTGCGCGGGAGGCTTCGATTCGGCCGGGGAACCGGTGGGAGACGCGCTCGGCGACGTGGTACCCGCGGGCCTGCTGGTCGGCGTCGGCGTGCACTCCGGCAACGGGCTGGTGGTCGGCGACGGCGACGGCGTACCCGCTGGCGCCGGCCCGGTGCCCGGCACCTCGGCCGCTCCCAGGACCGGCGCGGTACCGGGGACGTCGGCCTGGCGCGCCACGCGGACGGGCAGGTCCTCGGGGTGCAGTGGACGATTCTCGGACACCGGCACCGGCGTGCTCTGCGGCCGGGCGATGCCCACCGATGGGCCGGTGGCCTCGCCGCCGCCCGGGACCACGACCGGGTCCTGCGGCCCACCGGCCACGAACGGGGTACGCGGCCGGGTCGACTCGGTCAGCGACGCCGATCCGGCCAGTACGGCGGCCAGGGTCGGCACGGATGCGAGGGTCACCAGCAGCCCGACGACCATCGGGTACCGGCGGGCGACACCTGTCGAGCGGTGCCGGGCGATCGTGCGTGGCTCGGGGGCCGACACGCAGCGACTCCTTCGGATATTTGGGTACTCGCCTCGACGCCGGGCGGGGGATTGCCCGAACCATCCAAGACCGGACGCTATGGGGGACAGCGTCATATATCCAACGGCTCGGGCGCTAGACACGATCCGGTGAAGCGGGTGCCAAGTTTCTGACGGTACCCAAAGATGGTTTTTGTCTTTTTCCATGATCACGGTGAGAACCGCGCCGACGTGGTCCACTGTGAAGATCTTCACCCGTTCTGCCATGCTGAAGACGACGGCACCGGTGCCGAGCCCGCATACCCTGCGAGCAACGCCCCGGGGCCATCGCTCCCGGACGGGAGGCGGGTCACAAATCCTTCCTCCTGACCGAAGCCGTGCACCGCCCCCGACCGGGCCGGCCGCACGGTTCGACACCCCCGCTGCGCGGCAGGGCTACCCCCGCTGCCGACGCGAGACATGACAGGGAGAGACGGATGGCTAAGGGCGACGGAGCCCGGGCCCGGAAGACACGTGGTGAGGAGACCACCACCGAGCCGGAGTTCGTGCAGCTGCTCACCCCCGAGGGGGATCGGGTCGAGCACCCCTCCTACACGGTTGACTTCAGCGACGAGGAATACCGCGAGCTCTATCGCGACCTCGTGATCGTCCGCCGGCTCGACGCCGAGGCGACCGCCCTGCAACGCCAGGGTGAGCTGGGCATCTGGGCCAGCCTGCTGGGCCAGGAGGCGGCCCAGGTCGGTTCCGGCCGCGCGTTGCGCCCGCAGGACATGGTCTTCCCCACCTACCGCGAGCACGGCGTGCTCTACTGCCGCGGGATCGACCCGATCATGCCGCTCGGCCTGTTCCGCGGCGTCGACCAGGGCGGTTGGGACCCCAACGAGTTCAAGTTCAACATGTACACGATCGTGATCGGCGCCCAGACGCTGCACGCCACCGGCTACGCGATGGGCATCGCGAAGGACGGCAAGGTCGGCGGCCCCGACGGCGAGGCGGTCATCGCGTACTTCGGCGACGGCGCCACCGCGCAGGGCGACGTGAACGAGGCGTTCGTCTGGTCGAGCGTGTTCAACTCGCCGATCGTGTTCTTCTGCCAGAACAACCAGTACGCGATCTCCGAGCCGCTGGAGCGGCAGACCCGCATCCCGCTGTTCCAGCGCGCCGCCGGGTTCGGCTTCCCGGGCCTGCGGGTCGACGGCAACGACGTGCTCGCCACGTACGCGGTGACCAAGGCCGCCCTCGACGACGCCCGCAGCGGCCAGGGGCCGACCCTGATCGAGGCGTACACCTACCGGATGGGCGCCCACACCAGCTCCGACGACCCGACCCGCTACCGCATCGCGAGCGAGGTCGAGGCGTGGCAGGCCAAAGACCCGATCAAGCGGGTCCGCGCGTTCCTCGACAAGCAGAAGCTGGCTGACACGGCCTTCTTCGACGAGGTCGACGCGGCCGCCAAGGCCGAGGCGCTGCACCTGCGCGAGCGGGTGCTGAGCATGCCCAACCCGGAGCCCTTGACGCTGTTCGACAACGTGTATGTCGAAGGCTCCGCGGAGATCGACGAGCAGCGCACACAGTTCGCCAGCTACCTCGCGTCCTTCGAAGGGAGTGCACACTGATGTCCGAGAACCTGACCATCGGCAAGGCGATCAACCTCGGCCTGCGGCGTGCCCTCGAACGCGACGACAAGGTCCTGATCATGGGCGAAGACGTCGGCAAGCTGGGCGGTGTCTTCCGGATCACCGACGGCCTCCAGAAGGACTTCGGCGAGGAGCGGGTCATGGACACCCCGCTCGCCGAGTCGGGCATCATCGGCACCGCGGTGGGCCTGGCCATCCGGGGGTACCGGCCGGTCTGCGAGATCCAGTTCGACGGGTTCGTCTACCCGGCGTACGACCAGATCGTGTCCCAGGTCGCGAAGATGCACTACCGCTCGCGCGGCGCGGTGCGGATGCCGATCGTGATCCGGATCCCGTTCGGCGGCGGCATCGGGGCGGTCGAGCACCACTCCGAGTCCCCCGAGGCGTACTTCGCGCACACCGCCGGCCTCAAGGTCGTCTCCTGCGCCAGCCCGGGCGACGCGTACTGGATGATCCAGCAGGCGATCGCCTCCGACGACCCGGTCGTGTTCATGGAGCCCAAGCGCCGGTACTGGGAGAAGGGTGACGTCGAGACGACCGGCGAGCCGTACCCGCTGCACGCGTCCCGGGTGGCCCGGGTGGGAACCGACTGCACGGTCGTCGCGTACGGCCCGATGGTCCGCACCGCGCTCGACGCCGCCACGGCCGCCAATGGTGAGCGGTCGCTGGAAGTGATCGACCTCCGGTCGCTGTCCCCGCTCGACCTCGGTCCGGTGTACGAGTCGGTCCGCAAGACCGGTCGCCTGGTCGTGGTCCACGAGGCGCCGTCCAACCTGGGCATGGGCGCCGAGATCGCGGCCCGGGTCACCGAGCGGTGCTTTTACTCGCTCGAAGCCCCGGTCATCCGGATCACCGGCTTCGACACGCCGTACCCGGCCGCCAAGCTGGAAGAGGACTTCCTGCCCGACCTTGACCGGGTCCTCGACGGCGTCGACCGGACGTTCGGGTGGTGAGCTGAGGATGTCGCGGATCAAGGAGTTCCCCCTGCCCGACCTCGGTGAGGGCCTCACCGAGGGCGAGATCCTCAAGTGGCTGGTCCAGGTGGGCGACACCATCGAGTTGAACCAGCCGATCGTCGAGGTCGAGACCGCCAAGGCCGCCGTGGAGATCCCGGCCAAGTGGGCCGGCCAGGTCAGCGCGATCTTCCACAGCGAAGGCGAGACGGTCGAGGTCGGCACCGCGATCATCGCGATCGACACCGATCCGGGCGCCGGGCCGGCGCCGCAATCGCCGTCCGCGCCCGCGGCCGAGCCGACCGGCGGTTCGGCCGGCTCGGCGACGACCACGCCGTCCGCGGAGTCGCTGGCCGCGGTGGAGATGGCGCCGGAGGAGGGTGCCGTCGAGCCGGGCCTCATCGGTGGCCCGGCGCCGGGTGGCCGGACGGCCGTGCTGGTCGGGTACGGGCCACGGAACACCGTCGCCAAGCGGCGCCCGCGGAAGACGGCGGAGACCCTCGCAGCCGCCCCGGCACCGGCCGCCGTAACCAGCGCGCCGCCACGGCAGGAGCCGACGCCGGCCCCGCCGGCCGAGCGCCCGCTCGCCAAGCCCCCGGTCCGCAAGCTCGCGAAGGATCTCGGCGTCGACCTGTACACGCTGACCGGCACCGGGCCGGACGGCTCGATCACCCGCGCCGATGTCGAGCAGGCCCAGGCCGCGCCGCGTGCCGTGCCGGCCGCTGTGGGCGGCGAGCAGCGCATCCCGGTCAAGGGGGTGCGCAAGCTCACGGCGGAGAACATGGTGGCGAGCGCGTTCACCGCGCCGCACGTCACCGAGTTCCTGACCATCGACATGACGAGGTCGATGCGTGTCCTCGACCGGCTGCGTGAGCTTCCCGGCTGGCGGGACGCCCGCATCTCGCCGCTGGTCATGGTCGCCAAGGCGGTGCTGGTCGCCCTCGAGCGGTACCCGATGGTCAACTCCACCTGGGCCGGCGACGAGATCATCGTCAAGGACTACGTCAACCTCGGCATCGCGGCGGCCACCGAGCGTGGCCTGATCGTGCCCAACATCAAGAATGCCGGCCAGCTCTCCCTGCGCGAGCTGGCGGACGCGCTGACCGCCCTGGTCGGCACCGCCAAGGATGGGCGCACCCCACCGGTCGACATGGCGGGTGGCACGTTCACGATCACGAACGTCGGCGTGTTCGGCGTCGACACCGGCACCCCCATCCTGCCGCCGGGCGAGGCAGCGATCCTGGCGTTCGGCGCGGTCCGCGAGATGCCGTGGGTACACAAAGGCAAGATCAAAGTAAGGCAGGTCACCACCCTCGGCCTGTCGTTCGACCACCGCATCATCGACGGCGAGCTGGGCTCGAAGTTCCTGCGCGACGTGGGGGCCTTCCTCACCGACCCGGAGGCCACGCTTCTGGCCTGGAGCTGAGGATTTAGCGGGCACGACGGCCCGATGACCTAAGAATCAAAGGCCCGTGCGCTAGATCACCGTAGATATCTTGGCGGTCGCTGCGGGGTCGCGCTTCAATAGAGGTGTACCCGAAACGCTAGTAACCACCCCGGAGCAGTGACATGAGCACCGTGATGGACCGGTACCGGTCCCGGAGGAATGCCGCACGTCGTCGCGAGGCGATCATGCGGGCGCTCGACGCCAGCCCGTCCCGCGCCGTTCGCGCCGAGCTGATGGACATCGCGAACCGCTGACTCCTCCACCGCTGACCAGCCGACCCGGTAGGCCCTGCCTGCCGGGTCGCTGTCTCCCCACCCTCGTCGATCTAGGACGAATGGTGCCTTATTTGCCGGTTACGTCCCACCATTCGTCCTAGATCGACGAGGTGGGGGGGTGCGGTGCAGACGCCTATACCCCGGGGATAGCGACTGGCAGGTAGGTTGGCACTGTCACCCGTCCCGGCGACGGCTCTATGTCGATGCCCTTGAGCTGACCGGTGGGTGGATCTGGTACGCGATGGAGGAGGCACGCATGTCGCACGATGCCAACCCGCCCGGCCGGGAGCCGGCGGAGGGCTATGCGGGTGCGGGCTCACCGTGGGCGGCCCCACCCGAGTCCGACGAGGCCAACGCGCCTGAGCAGGGTGGCCCGGCCCGGGCCCGCGCCTCGGTGCCGCAGGCCAGGGGAAGCGCTTCGGTCCAGCCGCCGCAGCAGCGGCCGACGCCACCCGGCGAGCACGGCGGCTGGCCGGCACAGCAGGACGAGCCAGGAGGCTGGCCGGCACAGCAGGACGAGCCAGGAGGCTGGCCGGCACAGCAGGACGAGCCAGGAGGCTGGCCGGCACAGCAGGACGAGCCCGGCGGCTGGCCGCCGCACGAGGAGCAGGGCCGGCCGGGTCCGTTCCCGCCGGCCGGGCCACCGCCGGCTCAGTATCCTGCGCCGCCGGTGCCACCGGTGTCGTCCGGGCCGCCGCACTCCGGGAGCGCCTCGGTGCCACCCCGGCCCACCGGGTCGGCTCAGGTGCCGGGCTCGCCGTCCGGCGGGCACCCGCACGTCCCGCCGTCCAGTGGCCACGCCCAGGTCTCCCCCGCCGGTGGCCACGCCCAGGTGCCACCGGCGACCGGGCACGCCCAGGTGTCGCCGGCCGGCAGCTTCCCCGCCTTCGGGCAGCCGGTCAGCCCACCGGCGGGTCAGCCACCGGTCAACGAGAGCCTCGGAGGTTACGGGCGGCCGGCGGGCACGGCCAGCGTGCCGGACGCTTACGGCGCCAACCCCGAGTACGGCCAGCAGACCCAAATGTTCGGGCAGCCCGCGCAGCCCTACGGCCAGCCGGCACAGCCGCCGTACCAGCCGGAGTACGGTCAGCCGGCCCCGCCGTACGGCCAGCCCACCAGTGTCTACGGCACACCCGGCGGCTACCCGGGCCAGGGGGCGACCGCCTACCAGCCGGCCCAGCCGACCAATGTGTACGGGACGCCGAGCGGGCCGCCCGCGATGGGGTACGAAGACGCCACCGCCCAGGTGAGCGGCCAGCCCGACGCGTTCCCGCCGGCCCCGCAGCGCAAGAACAAGCGCCTGCTTCTCGTGCTCGCCCTGGTCGCCGCCGTGGTCGTGCTCGCCGGCATCGGCACCGCCGTCACGCTCGCGCTGGGCGGTTCGAGCACCAACTTCGCGATCAACGACTGCGTCAAGGAGAGCAGCGGCAAGGCGGTGAAGGCCAGTTGCTCCGACGGCAAGGCCTTCAAGGTGATCAACAAGGTGAGCAAGAACACCGACTGTGCCGACCAGAACCAGCCGTACGTGGTCGTCGAGCACAAGGGCAGCAAGGACGAGGTGCTCTGCCTCCGGCCCGCCAGCCAGAAGTGACCCGGGTACGCGCGCCTGAGCTGCGCGGGCGGTCCTGGCTGAACACCGGTGGCCGGACGCTGCACCTCGACGACCTGCGCGGCCGGATCGTGCTGCTCGACTTCTGGACCTTCGCGTGCATCAACTGCCTGCATGTCCTCGACGAACTGCGGCCGCTGGAGGAGAAGTACGCCGACGTGCTCGTCGTCATCGGCGTGCACTCGCCGAAGTTCGAGCACGAGAAGGATCCGGCCGCCGTCGCCGCCGCTGTCGAGCGGTACGGCGTCGCCCATCCGGTCCTGGACGACCCGACGATGCGGATGTGGCAGGAGTACACCGCCAAGGCGTGGCCCACCCTCGTCGTCATCGACCCGGAGGGGTACGTCGTCGCGTCGATGGCCGGCGAGGGTCACGCCGAGGGGCTGGCCCTGCTGATTGACGAGCTGGTCGCCACCCACACCGCGAAGGGCACGCTGCGCCGGGGCGGGGCATTGACGGTACCCCCGGATGAACCTCCTACGGCGCTGCGCTTTCCCGGCAAGGCCGTGGCCCTCGATGGTGGAACGTTTCTCGTGGCCGACTCGGCGCACCATTCGCTGGTCGAGCTGGCCGCCGACGCGGAGACGCGACTCAGGAGGATAGGCACCGGGATAAGGGGGCGCGCCGACGGCAGGCCCGAGACCGCCCAGTTCTCCGAGCCGGGCGGCCTGTGCCTGCTGCCGCCCCGGGTGGCTGAGCTGGCCGGGTACGACGTGGTGGTCGCCGATACGGTCAACCACCTGCTGCGCGGGGTGCGGCTGGACACCGGCGAGGTGCGTACGGTGGCCGGCACCGGGCGGCCGTGGCGAGGCACCGTCGACTTCGGCACGCACGACGCGCTCGCGGTCGACCTGTCGTCGCCGTGGGACGTGGCGTACTTCGACGGCCGGGTGATCATCGCCATGGCCGGTATCCACCAGCTGTGGGCTTTCGACCCGGTGACCCGGACGGCCGGCACGTACGCGGGCACCACCGTCGAGGCGCTGCGGGACGGGCCGCTGCACGACGCGTGGCTGGCGCAGCCGTCCGGCCTGTCGACCGCGCCGGATGGGATGAAGCTGTGGGTCGCCGACAGCGAGTCGAGCGCGCTGCGCTGGGTGGCCAACGGTGAGCTGCACACCGCCGTCGGGCAGGGGCTCTTCGACTTCGGCCACGTCGACGGGCCGGCCGCCGAGGCGCTGCTGCAACACCCGCTGGGCGTGCTGGCGCTGGCCGACGGCACGGTACTGGTGGCGGACACGTTCAACGGCGCGGTCCGCCGCTACGATCCGGCGACGCGGACGGTGAGCACGGTGGCGACCGGGCTGGCGGAGCCGAGCGATCTGGTGGTGACGCCGACCGGCGAGGTGCACGTGGTCGAGTCGGGGGCGCACCGGCTGGTGCGGCTGAAGCCAAAACAAAGCGCAGCGCCGGGCGAACGGCACCGCACCGAGCGACCGGTCACCGACATCGCCCCGGGCGAGGTGACGCTCGACGTGCTGTTCATGCCGGCGCCGAGCCAGAAGCTGGACGACTCGTTCGGGCCGTCGACCCGGCTGCTGGTGTCCGCGTCGCCACCCGAGCTGCTCGTCGAGGGCGCGGGCGACGGCGAGGACCTGAGCCGCCGGCTGATCATCTCGGATGCGGTGACCGCTGGCGTGCTTCAGGTGGTGGCACAGGCCGCCACCTGCGACGTCAATGCTCCCAACCCGGCCTGCCACCTGACCCGGCAGGACTGGGGCGTGCAGGTGCGGGTCGTCAAAGACGGCCCGGCCAGGTTGCCGCTGCCATTGCGCGCGGTCGACGTGTAGAGCTCCGGGGACGCCGCCCCCGGAGCCAACACAACTCAAACCTTCTTGAACGCCCGCATGTTGGTCAGGAGCAGGTAGCAGTCCTGCAGGTGGGCCTTGTCGTCGAACGAGCGGTAGATGCCCCACTTCGGGCGTACCCGGTCGGCCAGGAACGTGTCGACGTGGGCCTGGCTGGCACGGGCGACCGTCCGGCCGTCCGCCTGCACCGACCACGCCGCGGCGCCCTTGGTCTTGTCACCGATCGTCAGCTCCACCGTCGCCGTGATCCACTTGTTCTGGAGCGGCGCCAGCGGGGTACGCGCGAAGACATCCTGGCCGAACAGGTTCTGCTCGATCATCGGGGTGCCGTTGACCCGCCGGAGCGACGTCACCATGATCGGAGCACTGCCCGGGCCAGGCATCTTGAACTGCATGATGTGCGTGAAGCTCGTCGTCGCCTGCAAAGAACTCGGAATGTACATCTGGTAGCTGATCCGCCAGGTCTCGCCCTGACGCATTTCCAGGATGTCGCCCTTGTCGTCGCGCATCCCCTTCACCTCGACGCGCTGGCGGTCGGCGTTTCCGCTGCTGTCCTTGACCTTCATGGTCATGTCGATTTCGAGATTGCCGCCCACGATCCCGGCGTGCTGCCGGCTCGGGTCGCCGTGCCCGCGGTCGTCCTCAAGCCCCTCGAACGCTTTCATGCCCTGCTTGCCCAGGTCCGGGTGCCACACCTCTTTCCACCCGGCCTCGGCCGGCGCCGGTTTCGGCGCGGCCGGCACCTTGCCAGCGATCGGTTTGAACACGGCCTTGGTCTCAGCCGCGTTCGCACTCGCCAGGTACTGCGTGCCGACAGCGGCGCCCGCCCCAAGCAACACGACGACGCCACCCACCGCGACGCGCGTGCGCAGCCGCTTGTTCGTTTTCACGTACCGACTCCCCTAACGAAGACTGCCCCTGACAATCTCCGCCCCAACGGCGTTCCCACACGCCGGAGAGATCCGATCACCTTCCGTAGAGCCAAGTCAATTCTTGTTTCCGTGGTTACGTTTCCAGCCGGTTAAGCTTCGCCGAACCCACCTCCGCCGGGGGTTTCCAGCACGAATACATCCCCGCTCTCCACCGGTAGCGAATCGCATCCCGCCATCGGGGTCGTCGAGCCGTCGGAGCGCTCGATCCATTGATGCCCGAGGTCGCCCGGTCTGCCGCCGGCCATTCCGTACGGGGGCACCCGCCGATGGCTGCTCAGCGTCGTCACCGTCATCGGCATGAGGAAACGGATGCGGCGCCGGCCACCGTCTCCGCCGTGCCACCGCCCGGCACCGCCGCTGCCCCGCCGGATCTCGTAGCCTTCCAACCGCACCGGGTAGCGCCACTCCAGCACTTCGGGATCGGTGAGCCGCGAGTTCGTCATGTGGGTCTGCACCACGTCTGTGCCGTGGAATCCCGGCCCCGCACCGGATCCGCTCGACACGGTCTCGTAGTACTGGTAGCGGTCGTTGCCGAAGGTGACGTTGTTCATCGTGCCGGAGCCTTCGGCCATCACGCCCAGCGCGGCGTAGAGCGCACCCGTGATGGCTTGTGAGGTCTCGACATTCCCGGCGACCACCGCGGCCGGGTACCCGGGCGAAAGCATGCAGCCCGGCGGGATAGTCACCTGGATCGGTTCCAGGCAACCGGAGTTGAGCGGGATCTCGTCGTCGACGAGGGTCCGGAAGACATACAGCACCGCCGCCATCGCGACCGAAGCCGGCGCATTGAAATTGTTCGGCAGTTGGGCCGACGTGCCGGTGAAGTCGATTTCCGCGGTCCGGCTTGTCGCGTCGACCCGGATGGCAACCTGTATCACCGCGCCGTTGTCCAACTCGTACGTGTAGGCGCCGTCGTGCAGCGCCGGGATGACCCGCCGCACCGCTTCCTCGGCATTGTCCCGAACGTGCCCCATGTACGCGTGTACCACGTCGAGTCCAAAGTGGTCGATCATCGCGCGCAGTTCCTGTACGCCCTTCTCGTTGGCCGCGATCTGGGCGCGCAGGTTGGCTATGTTCCCGGCGGGGTCGCGCGACGGATACGGCGCCGACCGCAGCAGCTCGATCGTCTCGGTGTCGCGCATGGCGCCGCCCTCGACGAGGAGCCAGTTGTCGATGAGTACCCCCTCCTCGTCGACCCGCGTGCTGAACGACGGCATCGAGCCGGGGGTTAGCCCGCCGATCTCGGCGTGATGGCCGCGGGCCGCGACGAAGAAGAGAATGTCCACACCGCCAGCGTCGAACACCGGCGTGACGACGGTGATGTCGGGAAGGTGCGTGCCGCCGTGGTACGGGTCGTTGAGCACGTACACGTTCCCTGGCTTCAACCGGCCCCGGTTGCGGGCGGCCACCATCTTGATGCTTTCGCCCATCGAGCCGAGATGCACCGGCATGTGTGGTGCATTGGCGATGAGATTGCCGGCTGGGTCGAAGAGCGCACAGGAGAAGTCCAGGCGCTCCTTGATGTTCACCGAGTGGGCGGTGCTCTGCAGGCGTACCCCCATCTGCTCGGCCACGGACATGAACAGGTTGTTGAAGATCTCCAGCATGACCGGGTCGACCTCCGTCCCGACCGCGCGCCGGGTCGGTCTCGCGACGACGCGGGTGAGCAGGAGGTCGTGACGATCGTTCATGGTCGCCTGCCACCCGGACTCCACGACGGTCGTGGCGTTGGCTTCGGCGACGATTGCCGGCCCGTCAACAGCATCGCGGGGTCGCATCGCCTCCCTGCGGTAGAGGTCCACCTCGACCCAGGAATCGTCGACGAACAGGCGTACCCGCGCGGCCGGGGCGAGGATCCCGTCCTGGCGGGCGGCCAGCGGCGCCGCGGCCGGGCTGGACGCCCCGGCGGCCGCTTCGACGGCCACCGCTTCGACCACAATGGACTTGTCCCGCATGAGGAACGAGAAGCGTCGCTGGTAGGCCGCCTCGAACTCACTCACCATCTCGGCGATGGAGCCGATCGGGACGCTGATCGCGGTGTCGGTCCCGTCGTACCGCAGATGGGCGCGGCGTTGGCACCGGAGCCGGTCGGTGACCACTCCCTCCTTCCTCAGCTCGTCGACCGCGTCGGTTTCGAGGCGTGCGACGGCATCGTGCAGGGCGGCCAGCGATTCGTCGTGCAGCGGCACCTCCACGGCCGACTCACGCATCGCGGTGATGTCCGCCAGCCCCATGCCGTACGCGGACAGCACACCGGCGAAGGGATGGATGAGCACCCGGGTCATGCCGAGCGCGTCGGCGACCGCGCAGGCGTGCTGCCCTCCGGCGCCGCCGAAGGTGGCGAGCGTGTACCCGGTTACGTCGTAGCCGCGCTGCACGGAAACCTTCTTGATCGCGTTCGCCATGTTGGCGACCGCGATCTCCAGGAATCCGGCGGCCACCTGCTCGGGGCTGCGCTGGTCGCCGGTGGCGTCCGCGATCTCCTGCGCCAGGCCGGTGAAGCGCGCACGGACGACGTCCGCGTCCAACGGCTGGTCACCGTTGGCGCCGAAGACGTACGGGAAATGGGCCGGCTGGACCCGCCCGAGCATGACGTTGGCGTCGGTGACGGTGAGCGGCCCACCACGGCGGTACGCCGCCGGCCCCGGGTTGGCGCCCGCCGAATCCGGACCGACCCGGTACCGACTGCCGTCGAAGTGCAGGATCGACCCGCCGCCGGCCGCAACCGTGTGGATGCTCATCATCGGCGCCCGCATCCGAACGCCCGCGACCTGCGTCTCGAACTCCCGCTCGAATTCGCCGGCGTAGTGCGACACGTCGGTCGACGTGCCGCCCATGTCGAACCCGATGACGCGGTCGAAGCCCGCCGCGCCCGAGGTACGCGCCATTCCCACGACGCCGCCCGCCGGCCCGGACAGAATCGCGTCCTTGCCGCGGAAGTTGTGCGCCTCCGTGAGACCGCCGCTCGACTGCATGAACATCAACCGCACGCCGTGCAGTTCCGCCGCCACCTGATCGACGTACCGCTGGAGGATCGGCGAAAGGTACGCGTCCACGACCGTGGTGTCGCCCCGGGAAACCAGCTTCATCAGCGGGCTGACCTTGTGCGACTCGGAGACCTGGGAGAAGCCGATCTGCCGCGCGACTTCGCCGGCCAACGCTTCGTGCCGGGTGTACCGGTACCCGTGCATGAACACGATCGCCACTGACCGGAACCCGTCCGCGTAGGCTGCCCGCAGGTCGCCGGCCAGCTTGTCGGGGTCGAGTGGAACGATAACGTCCCCACCGGCGCCGATCCGCTCGTCGACCTCGATCACCCGGGAGTACAGCAGCTCGGGCAGCACGATGTCGCGGTCGAAGATGCGCGGGCGGTTCTGGTACGCGATCCGCAGCGCGTCCCGGAAGCCCCTTGTGATTGCCAGAACGGTCGGCTCGCCCTTGCGCTCCAGCAGGGCATTGGTCGCCACCGTCGTGCCCATCTTGACCACGTCGATCCGCTCACCCGGCATCGGGTCTCCGTCCGCCACACCGAGCAACTGGCGGATCCCGGCGACCGCGGCGTCCGCGTACCGTCCGGGATTCTCCGAGAGCAGCTTGTGGGCGACGAGCGTGCCGTCCGGCCGCCGCGCGACGACGTCGGTGAACGTGCCACCGCGGTCGATCCAGAACTCCCACCGATCGTTGGTCACCACGAAATCATCGCTCGTGTGGTTGCGCCGACCGAAGGTCCGGGTGCCTGGGAGGCGCGGTGGTTCAGCTCACGAGGACCAAGTAACCTACGGTACCGTAACCTGGCCGGGTGCCTACGAAAACCACTTCCCGCCTGCGGCCGGTCGACCTCGGCAAGCCGCGGATGCGTGGCTGGCTGCACGCGTACGCCTTCGGCGTCGCGGTCGTCTGCGGCATCGTGCTCTGCTCGCTGGCCGCCACCCGGCCCGGCTGGGCGCCGCTGGTCAGCTGCCTGATCTACAGCGTCACCGTGTGCGCCCTGTTCGGCACCAGCGCGCTGTACCACCGGCGGGTCTGGTCGGAGCGCGGTTACAAGATCATGCGCCGGCTCGACCACTCGATGATCTTCGTCTTCATCGCCGGCACGTACACCCCGTTCTCGGTACTGCTGCTGCCGCACCGGTTGGCGACGATCATCCTGGCGGTCGTCTGGGGCGGCGCGGTCGCCGGCGTGACCATGAAGATGGTGTACCCGCACGGCCGGCGCTGGCTGTCCGCGCCGCTCTACCTGGCCCTCGGCTGGGTAGCCATCGCTGTGCTGCCCGACATCCTGCACAGGGGCGGGGTGGCCACGCTGGTCCTGCTGGGGTGCGGTGGCGCCGCGTACAGCATCGGAGCCGTGTTCTACGCGCTACGCCGGCCCAACCCGTGGCCCACGGTCTTCGGCCACCACGAGTTCTTCCACGCGTGCACCCTGGTGGCCGCGATCTGCCACCACATCGCGATCTACTTCGCCCTGTACGCCTAAAATCTGGCACAACTTCCCGGAAGTCGTGGCCTCGAGGGTGCGTGGAGACCACAACTTCCGGGAAGTTGTGCCGGTATCGAGTTCTAGAGCGGGCGGTCCTGCGGGCTCTGCGACCAGTTGTCCTCGGCCACGACCTCGCGCCGGGTCGGGTTCACCACCTGCTGGCGCTCGACATGCTGCGTCGGTGTCGGCGAGACGGTGGTGACCACACGCCGCTTGCGGCTGTTCCAGATCCACAGGGTGATCAACAGTCCGGCCAGACCGGCCAGCATGAGCACCCAGCCGATTACCGTCAGGTCAAGCGGGCCGACGCTCCGGTCCCGTACCCCGAACGCGATGATCGCGCCGAAGGCGATGAGAAAGATGCTCCCGCCGATACCCATTGGTAGCCTCCTTTGTCACCGGTTGACCGGCTGTCGTTCGGTGACTGCCACTCCGGGTGTACCCAGTGGGAACGAGTCTCAATCAGGCAGGCTGTCACCATGACCGATCGCACGCTGGTGCTGTTGCGGCACGCCAAGTCGGCCCACCCCGACGGCGTCCCCGACGAATTGCGCTCCCTCACCCCCCGGGGGCACGCCGACGCCGCGGCCGCGGGTACCTGGCTCGCCGCGCGCCATCTGATCCCCGACGTGGTGCTGTGCTCACCCGCCCGCCGCACCCGGGAGACCTGGCACGGAGTGGCCCTCGCGCTGGGCGGGGAGGCCAGCGGGACAACCGTGGTCTACGACCCGGCGGTGTACGAGTCAGGCCACGGTCGTGGGCTGCTCGACCTGGTCACGGCCACCGGCCCGGAGATCGCCACGCTGTTGCTGATCGGGCACAACCCGACCATCTCCATGCTGTCCACGCTGCTCGATCCGGCCGCCGACGATGAGGGCCTGCGCACCTGCGGGATCGCGGTTCATCGGGTCCCCGATTCGTGGCGTGACCTGGGCCCGAACAGCGCCCCGCTGGTCGCCACCCACACCGCCCGAGCCTCATAGAGATCGGCACAACTTCCCGGAAATAGTGGCCTCAGCGGGTACCGAAGGCCACTGTTTCCGGGAAGTTGTGCCGATCATGCCGAGCCGGCCGCAGATGCGATCATGGGCCGGTGCCGGGCGACGAAACCCGACCCCGGCCCATGATCAGGCGGGAACTGCGTGGAACGTCAGAATGCCTCTTCCGGCAGGTCCATCAGGTCGAGCGTGGTGGCCTCGACGACCTTGCGGTCACCGGCCAGCCGCGGCAGCACCTCGCGGGCGAAGAACCGGGCGGCCGCCACCTTGCCCTCGTAGAACGCCTTGTCACTGTCGGACAGCCCACCGCCGGGTGAGGGCGGCCAGCGCGACGGCGGCCTGGCGCTGGAGCAGCCAGCCGACCACCACGTCGCCGAGGGCCAGGAGCAGGCGGCGGCTGTTCAGGCCGACCTTGTACATCTCGCGGGGCTCGCCACCCTGGGCGGCAGCCAGCCAGCCCATGAAGGTGCCGAGCATGCCCTGCACGTCGCCGAGCGCGTTGGCGAGCGCCAACCGCTCCTCCTTGAGCTGCCCGTTGCCGGCGTCCGAGTCGACGAACTCCTGGATCTCGGCGGCGACCGTCATCAGCGCCTTGCCCTGGTCCTTCACGATCTTGCGGAAGACCAGGTCGAGGCTCTGGATCGCGGTCGTCCCCTCGTACAGGGTGTCGATCTTCGAGTCGCGGACGTACTGCTCAAGGGGGTAGTCCTGGAGGAAGCCGGAGCCGCCGAAGGTCTGCAGCGACTCGTGGCCGAGCAACTCGTACGCGCGCTCCGAGCCGACAGCCCTTGACCAGGGGCAGCAGCAGGTCGTTGACCCGCTTGGCCCGCCGGACGCCCTTCTCGTCGCCGGCGGCCTCGGCCAGCCGCGACCTGTCCTGCCACGACGCGGTGTAGCAGACCAGGGCGCGCAGCCCCTCGGAGTACGCCTTCTGGAGGACCAGCGACCGGCGTACGTCCGGGTGGTGGGTGATGGTGACCCGCGGGGCGGCCTTGTCGCCGCTGCGGGTCAGGTCGGCACCCTGTACCCGGTTCTTGGCGTACTCGAGCGCGTTGAGGTACCCGGTCGACAGCGTGGCGATGGCCTTCGTGCCGACCATCATCCGGGCGTACTCGATGATCATGAACATCTGGCGGATGCCGTCGTGCTTGTCGCCGAGCAGCCAGCCCTTGGCCGGGGTGCCGTGGTCGCCGAAGGTCAGCTCGCAGGTGTTGGAGACCTTCAGGCCCATCTTGTGCTCGACGTTCGTGGCGAAGACGCCGTTGCGCTCGCCCAGCTCGCCGGTCTCGTCGTCGAAGTGGAACTTCGGCACGACGAAGAGCGACAGGCCCTTGGTGCCCGGACCCCCGACGCCCTCGACACCGACCGGGCGGGCCAGCACGTAGTGCACGATGTTCTCGGTCAGGTCGTGCTCGCCGCGAGGTGATGAAGCGCTTGACGCCCTCGATGTGCCAGGTGCCGTCCGGCTGCGGGATCGCTCGGGCGCGGCCGGCGCCGACGTCCGAGCCGGCGTCCGGCTCGGTGAGCACCATGGTCGAGCCCCACTGCTTCTCGATGAAGAGCCTGGCCCACTTCTTCTGCCGCTCGTTGCCCTCGCCGTGACAGGACGTGGGCGAACGACGGGCCGGAGGCGTACATCCAGATCGGCGCGTTCGAGCCGAGCACCAGCTCGGCGAGCGACCACCAGAAGGCACGCGGAGCGTTGGTGCCGCCGAGCTCGGTCGGCAGGTCGAGGCGCCAGAACTCGGAGTCCATGAACGCCTGGTAGGACTTCTTGAACGACTCGCGGCAGCGGCGCGGTGTGCGTCGCCGGGTCGAAGACCGGCGGGTTGCGGTCGCCGTCCGTGTAGCTGGCGGCGAGGTCTTCGCGCGCGAGGCGGTCGACCTCGGCGAGGATGCTGCGCGCGGTGTCGACGTCGAGGTCGGCGTACGGGCCGGTGCCGACACCTCGGTCGGCCCCGAAGACCTCGAACAGGTTGAACTCGAGGTCCCGCAGGTTGCTCTTGTAGTGCGTCATCTCGGAGGTCTCTCCCGCTCGCAGGGATGTGCCAGCGGTGCCGGTCGTGACGAGCAGTGCCGGGCCAGCGGGGTTACCCGTCAGTAACCAACACTGTATTACCCCCTGGTAGCCACCGACAAGGCGAAAGACCTGGTGACCGCCGTCACAAGAATGATCACTGCCTGGGTACGCACAACGCAGTCGGGTACCCGGCATTGCTGTCGACCGGACTGACCGGTAGGTGAGGACATTCCAGACCGGTCGAGCCGGACAGTTTCGGCTGTCGGAACGGACCGTATTGACCGGATCCGTTGCCGTCACCCGTTTCTCAAACGGATCGTTGTGCCGGTTATCACCCGGGGGATGGGATCGCGAAGCGCCGGACGCGCTCGCGGTGAGGGGGAACGCCATGATCGTCAGGTGGATGGGCACGCTGTTCGCGCCGAAGTATCCGCGCCACTACACGGGCCGGCACCGGGCACCGCGCAACTGGCGGCCGGCCGAACGGTACGAGTCGGACCTGGTATCGGACTAGGGATCACGTGAGCGCCGGCGAGCTGGCGCCACCGACCTCCCAGCGCGGCATGGCGTCGGTGGTGCGTTCCTGCGAGCCGCCGTACTCCATCAGGACCAGCGCGATGTCGTCGTCGAGCCGACCGCGCACCCACTCGATCAGGGCGGTCTCCAGCGAGGCCAGCCCGTCGGCGACGGTGCCGTGGCCGAGCAGCCGCCAGGCCCGGTCGGCGGTGGGGAAGAACTCGCCGTCCCGGCGCGCCTCGCCGAGCCCGTCGGTGAAGAGCAGCAGCCGGTCGCCGGGCTCCAGGCGCTCCACCCGCGGGCGTACCACCGGCATGAAGCCGAGCGGCGGCGCCGGCGCCGGTGGTTCAAGCGCGATCACCTGGCCCCGGCGCAGCAGCAGCGGCGCGCGGGTGGCCGCAGTTGACGATCGTGAGCGTGCCGCCCCGCTCCTCGACCAGCGCGGCGGTGACGAAGTCCTCGTCGCCCACGCTGCGGGCCACCGCCCGGTCCAGATCGGCGACGATGGCGCGCAGGTCGGCCCGCTCGTATGCGACGTGCCGGTACGAGCCGAGCACGATGCTGGCCAGGCGGACCGCGTCGAGACCCTTGCCGCGCACGTCTCCGATGATCATGCGCACCCCGTACGGGGTGTCCATCGCCTCGTACAGGTCGCCGCCGATGTCCGCCGCGGCGCTGGCCGAGATGTACCGGGCCGGCGACCGACAGCGGGCCGACCTGCGGGCCGAGCGGACGGAGTACCGCGCCCTGGGCGACCGAGGCCAGCCTGGACAGCTCGGCGAAGCGTTCGGCCTGCCGTTGCCGGATGGCCCCCACGACGGCCGCGATACCCGTCCCGAACACCACGAACGCGATGTTGACCACGTTCGCCAGCGTCTGCCGCGGGTTGGTCGCGTCCGGAATGGCGAAGATCGCGCCGATCACGGTGGCGACCACGCCGACGACCAGCACCTGGCGCCACGAGGCGAACGACGCGGCGAGGAACGGCGCGGCGGCGAGCAGGCCGATGTAGTGCGCCGTCATGCCGTCCGCCAACTCGACCGCGGAGACGAGCGCGATCAGCACGAACGCCGCGCCGAGCCCGGCGCGGGTTTCGGAGCTCATCGGGCGGCTCATCGGGCGGCTCACTGGGCGCCGGCCCGGAACACGCGGCTTTCTCGCCACGGCAATCAGCATGCCATCAACTGACCCGGTAGCCGCTCCAACATTCGGCCGGACTGGCTGATCGTTGTCGGGAAAGGTGGCGGGATGGGGCCTGATCTGCCCGTCAGCCCGACAGCACCTCGTACTTCACGGTGGCAACCCCGGCGCTCTGGCTGGAAATCGTGTTGAACGCGGCCGGCGTCAGGTCGAGGCAGCGGCCGGCGACGAACGGGCCACGGTCGTTGATCCGGACCACGACCGACTTGCCGTTCTTGGTGTTCGTCACGCGTACCCGGGTGTTGAACGGCAGCGTTTTGTGCGCCGCGGTGAAGTCGTTGACGTGGAAGGTCTCGCCGTTGGCGGTGCGGCTGCCTTCGTCGGTGTAGAACGACGCCTGGCAGGTCTCGCTGGAGACGACCGAACCGCCACCCGACGGCGGCTTGGGAGCGGGGCTCGCCGTCTTCGACACCTTCGGGGACGGCGACGGGCTCGGGCTCTCGGACGGCGTGGTCTCCGGCGCGGCGGTGATGCGCTGCTCGCTACGGTCGGCGCGCTCCTGTGCCCGGTCCGGTGACGTGGTGGCGTCCGGCCTGGTCGCGGCCGCGGCGGTGGTGTCGGGTGCGGCGTCAGCGCCCCCCGAGAACCGGAGCGTAGCCACGGAGGTGCCCACCAGTACCGCGGCCACGGCGGCACCGACCAGAAGGGGAAGAGATTTTCGGGATGGTCGCGGGGGCCGCCCTTCGGCGTGCTTGCCGGACAAAGCCCAACCCTTCGTAGACGACGAGGCAACGGTGACGGTAGCGGGCCGGCAGCGTGGCTTGTCAATTTGTGGCGGCGTTTGTGGGTGATTTGTTCTCCGATGTCCACCCGAAAGGGCGAGGCGAGAACCCTTTACATAAGACCAATTTAAGGTTTATAGAGCCGTGACATTTCGTGGTCGTACTGTCACGTAACGATGTCAAAGGCTCCACTATGGATTGTCCACTGTAGATCGCCTTTGAGATCAACGTTTTCGGGCGCCCAGCAGCCTGAGCGCCTGCTGGAAGTACGGGTGATCCGGCGGACGGGTCAGGAAGTCGACCAGCGAAAACATGTCCAGCCCCGCGCTGATCCGCTCCCAATCGGCCGGCAGCACGCCACCGCCGGCCACGAACCCGGCCCGGAACCCGTCGAGGTACCCGGGCGGGTACCGCTCGGCGAAGCGCAGCATGTTGCCCACGTCGAACAGCGGCGTACTGCTGAACGCGAACTCCCAGTCGAGCACGGCGGCGACGGACGCCCCGCGTACCAAAATGTTTTTCGGGTTGAAGTCGGCGTGCACCAGCTGGCGGGCGCCGGCGACCGTGGCAAGCAGCGGCTCGTAGTCAGCACGTTGTCGTTCACGTATCCGCCGGTCAGCGCCTCGGTGCCGGTAACCCGGCGGCCGGGGAGCGCCTGCCGGATCAACCAGTCGAGGATCGGCGGATCCAGATCCGGAGTCGGCACCCGGTCATTGTGCCCGGTACGGCGCCGCTACCTGGTCTACTGACAGGCGTGGAAGGACTCCGATGAGCGAGGCGCCGACCTCCGCGTCGTCCGACGACCCCGCGGTCTTTCCGTCGCTGTCCACGTCGGAGTACCGGGTCGAGACCGCGACGGTCGGCGAACGGTACTGGTTCTCCGGCGGCGCGACGCTCAACCAGCAGGAGACCGGCGACGCGGTCGGGTTCGTGTGGACGCACTGGCTGGCCGACCGGGGTATCCAGGCGGCCGGCACGAACTTCGACGAGGCGTACGCGCATGAGCTTCAGCGCGAATGCCAGCGGCTGGCCGGCATTCCCGAGGGTCCGGATTCCGGGGGCTTCCCGTGGGCGGCGGCGCGGGTGTTGCAGGGCCGCGGGCTCGTCGAGACCTGCTTCACCTGCCCAGACCTGACCGCAGTCCAGAATGCGCTGCTGGAGCGCGGTCCGATCGTCCTGAGTGTGATCTGGCGCCGGTCGATGGGAACACCGGAGGCGGTCGACGGCCGTCATGTGTGCCGGGTTGCGGCGGACTCGCCGATCGACGGTGGGCATGTCGTGCTGCTCAACGGGATCTCGCTGGACCTGCGGCTCGGTGGCGTGACCGGCTTCGTCCGGTTCAAGAACAGTTGGGGCCCCGACTGGGGCGAGAACGGCCAGTGCCTGCTCAGCCTGGCCGACCTCGCTGAGCTGCTGGACGGCGGCGAAGCGCTGCTGCCGGTACCGATGGCGGCCGCGCTCGGCCCGGGCGGCCAACCCGGGGCGGCCGAGGTCGAGGAAGAGCCGTCCGGGCCGGAGCTCGTCCGGTACCAGCAGGAGGCGATCTCCAGCGATCTGTGGACGACGCGGGACACGGTCGGGTACGCCGCGTACGCGGAGGCCATCGCCCGGGGGATCCAGCACCAGGACACCCGTCCGCCGTTGACCATCGGGATCAAGGCGCCGTGGGGTGCCGGCAAGACCTCGCTGATGCGGATGGTCCGGGACCGGCTCGAATGGCCGCTGGGCGACCAGGCCGCGCGCAACCGGGACAAGCTCCGGGAGATCCGGCTGACACCCGCCTCCCGCCAGCGGCTGTCGGCGGCAACCCAGCTTCGCGAAGTCACCAACGGCACGGTGCTCAGCCAGGTGAAGTCCGGCGACCGGGAACGGCCGGGTGTCGACGAACCGTCGCTCGCCGCCACCCCGCAGCGGCCGGTGACCGAGGACAGCGCGGCCCGCGAGGACCGGAAGCGGTGGCGGCCCACGGTGTGGTTCAACCCGTGGAGCTACCAGACCGGCGAGCAGGTGTGGGCCGGCCTCGCCCACGAGATCATCACCCAGACGACCAGCCGGATGAGCCCGATCGAGCGGGAACACTTCTGGCTGCGGCTGAACCTGCGCCGGGTCGACGAGCAGAGCGTTCGCCGCAGGATCTACCAGCTCGTACTGAGCCGGGTCGTCCCGTTCGCCCTGGTCGCTGGCTTCCTCGTGGTCATCGGGGTGCTGGTGGTCGTACTCGGTGGTCCGCGCCTGATCGGTCTCTGGCTCGCCGGTGGCAGCCCGATCGCGCTCGCCGCGGTCGTCGCCACCCAGATCGCGGCCGTCCTGCGCACCCGGGTCAGCGGAACGTTGTCCCGGCTGGTCGCGCCGTCCACGGCGGCGCGCGGCCTGGTCGGCGCCGAGCTGGCCGGAGCGTACACCGGGAGCGTCCTGTCGCCGGACTACCGGAAGGCCGCGGGGTTCCTGTACCTGGTGCAGAGCGATCTGCGTGAGGTCCTCGACCTGGTGGCGACCGACGATCACCCGCTGGTCGTGTTCGTCGACGACCTTGACCGGTGTTCGCCCGGCACGGTCGTGCAGGTCATCGAGGCGATCAACGTGTTCCTGGCCGGCGACTTCGCCAACGTGATCTTCGTGATCGCGATGGAGCCGCAGATGGTCGCCGCCCACGTCGAGGCGGCGTACGCCGATCTGGTCGAGAAGCTGCGGGAGTCCACGACCGGCACCGCCGACGCGGTCGGGCTGGGCTGGAGGTTCCTGGAGAAGTTCATCCAGCTGCCGTTGACGTTACCGATCATGGAGGAGGACCAGACGAAGGTCTTCTTCCGGTCGCTGTTCGCGGGTACCGCCGCCGAGCCTGGTCCGGCGGAGCCGGCGGCCGCTGTCGTGACCGGTTCGCCACCGGTGAGCGGCTCGCTTCGGGACGCACTGCAAATGCCCGGCACGGTCGGGGCGCCGGCCACACCGGAAGGCAAGGAGGAGGTCCGCCGGCTGGTCGAGCGCCAGTTGTCGGCCGACAATCCGGAGGTACAGGCGGTCATCGCCTACGGTGCGCGGATGCTCAACCCGAACCCTCGGGAGATCAAGCGGTTCGTGAACGTGTTCCGGTTCTTCGCGATGATCCATACCGAACGCCGGCTGCTGCACCTGGGTACGCCCGTCTCGCTGGAGGCGCTGGGCAAGCTCGCGGTCCTCGCGACCCGCTGGCCCTCGCTCATCTCGGTGCTCGCTCTACCCACCATCGCGGGTGGGAAGCTGAGCGTCCTCGACCTTCTTGAGGAGTCGGCGCCCGAGTTGGCCCGGCAACTGGCCGACACCGGCCTGGCCGAACACGTGGTGGCGCAACTGCTCGCGGCCGACCTGCGTGGCTTCCTCGCCGCTGAGCCGAAGGTGGGCGGCCACGCGGCAGCCTACCTGTGAGGGGTGTTACCGACCTGCTTTGGCGTCCCGCCAGAGCTGGACGATCTCCTCGACGTCGAACGTCGGGAGATGGACCGGTGGCCCCGCGAGATGGCTGCGCCGGGCACGGAGAATTCTTTCGTTGAGATCGTTGACCGTTTTCCGCACCGACCGCTCGGTTTTCTTCTGAACAATGTTCGCGGGCAGGTCTTCGACTTCTTTACGCAGGGCGATAGTGGGTGGCACGCCGCCGTGGATATCTTCCCGGCGCACCAGTTCCTTGAGCCACCAGTTCTCGTCGTAGTTGCCGTCAATTCCGGAGATCGGCTTTCCGGCGCCGGGCAGATTATCGAACTCGCCGCGCTCCTGCGCCTCACGAATCTGCCGGTCGATGTGTGATTCGTACCAGTGCGTCATCTGCGTTCCACCCCCAGTACGATCTATTCTACCGTCCTATTCGGTACCCGAATTGATTGTCGATTATCTGCGCTGCTGCTTGCTCCTGCGGAGCCGCCGGCTTACTGCTTTCCTGGGTACAGGTCGCGTCCCGCACCCGAGAGGTGGTGGTCACCCCATGCGTTCCGACATCGTCCCTGGTGCCGTCTTCCCCGGCTACGCGCTGCCCGACCACACCGACACCGTCCGCACGCTCAGCGAGCTACAGGGTGACGATCCCATGATCCTCACGCTCGCCCGTGGCCACTACTGCCCGAAGGACGACCTGTGGCGCGACCTGCGCACAGCGACCAGCGAGAGCCCGCCCGGACTGGGACCTCAGCAAACCGGGCCTGCGTGAGGCGTGGGACGCGGGCGATCTCTCACACTTCCACGGCTGGGACAAGCGATCCGGAGCCTCCGTCACTAGCTGAAGCGCCAACGGGTCGCGCCGTACGGCTCGGCGGTGGCGACCCCGACAGCGGTGTGGAAGCGGAGCTGGAAGAGGTGCCAGGGCGGCGGCCCGGCGCTCGGCGCGCTGAACGGGGCGGTGAACGCGTCGCCCGCCACCTCGGCCGGCCAGCCACCGTCCCGGTAGATGGCGGCGATCCGGTCCAGCGTGGGCCGGTCGGTGACCCGCGTCGCCTCTCCGTCGAGCACGAGGTCGACGTCCGGCAGCCGGACCGAGACCGTGCAGGCCGGGTTCGCCGCCAGGTGACGCGATTTGCGGGTACCGGGTCCGCTCGATTATCTCCGGTATGCCCGAGCTTGGGGGCTATCCTGTGGAGCGAGGGAAGAGGCGCCATGGCACCGAAATAGCAACACCGAACGGGTACGCGCGCAGACATTTGGCGTCGCAGCCGCGGTACTACACGCCCGCGAGGATTGGGTGGGTGCCAGCCGATGGTGGCGGGTTCCCGGTGAGCGGCGATGCTGGACAGGTCATCGGTGTCCTGGACATGGCCGACTATGGTCCGCGTCGCTGGTCGACGCGTGAGCTGGCCAGCGCGGACAACGCTGCCCAATTGTTCGCCGGGCCGCTGGCAAGCGCCAACGCCAGCAACGCGCGGGGACGTGGCGAGGCAGAGCGCCGTCAGGCGCTCATGTCGCGCGGTTGGCGGCCGGCCTGGAAGGTCACTGACCACGACGGCGGTGTCCCCGTCGACCAGCTACGAGCCGACCGCCTGGACGCGGAGGCATTCTGCTCGCCGCGACCGATCCGTACCGCTCGCACGCGGGCCAAGAATGAGCACCCGTGCCCGCGCCACCGTCGGATGTTCGCCCGCCTGGCCCACACCGACGATCACCACGAGCGTCGCCGCTGACGCCGGCCGCCGCGCCGACACAGACCCGCCAGCGACTTCAACACGACGCCTACGGCGACTACCCTGCCCAGCGCGACGCCGCCATCGAGGTCCACTGTGCCGCCCTCAGCCGACGAGCCCGCCGACACACAAGCCGCGAACACCTCGCCGCGGCCTACGACGACGAGCATCTCCTCATCTGCGACACCTGCCAGATCATTTACCTGAAACACTGCCGAACGCCCTGCTCCAGGACCGATGCCCACACTGCCACGGCACCCCGATCGACTGGACCGACCACGCAACCGTCGTGCCCTTCACCCGCCGACTCGACGACATCCGCCAACGTCTCAGCGATGCAGACCCGAAGACTCGGTGAGGCCGGGCGGCTGGGGCAAGGTCGTTAGGCGACGGGCGCCCGCCAGTTCTGGGCGGGTCGCCCCGGGGCAGCGGCGCGGTAGCACGCCGTATCGGGCGAAGAGCCGGGTCGCTTCTTCGCGTTCCACACACCCGCCTTCGGTACCGCAGGTGATGCACCGGCCGTCCCTGAGCGAGACTGGGTGGCCGTCCAGCGCGGCTTGCCACGCCACGGATCGACCGACCTCGGGCACGTAGTCCGCGCAGACCAGCCGTTCGCAGGTGTACCGCCGCTCCTGGCATCTGGACTGCTTGCAGATCACGCAGGCCGGATCGCCCGCGTCGGCGGCCATGATCTCCTGGTATCGCTGTCGCATCTGCGAGGGGGATGGCACCGAGGGCACATCGCCGTACCGGTTCGGACATTGCCCAACTTCCTTTCTCGCCTGACTCGCACCGGGTCAGGACCCGGTGCGGCGATACCGGAGACCGGCGTTGGCTGCCGGGACACACCCGCTCAGCCGCTCGGCGCAGTCCGGACACTGCAGCGTCGCGCCGCAGGCCGTACACCAGCGGCGCCACTTCCGATAGGTGACCAGCCCGGCAATGAATCCGACGAGGAGCGCGGGGATCACGCCGATCAGCAGGGCGAGGTTCACGTTCTGCGCCTTCCGTGACTTGATCGACGCCCGACAAGGCAGTGGGTCATGGCTACTCGTATGTGGGTGTGGTGGCATCGGCCCCACCGCGAACCGGGATGGCAGTGGCCTGGACGAATCAGTGCGTGGGCAACGGAAGATCGGCCGTGGCGGGCACGAATCCGGGTGCCACTTCGTAGTCGGGCAACGGGTCGCCGATGAGGCGCAGCATCACCCGGTCGCCGACGAACCGCGTCCGCCCGTGTAGCCAACGGTCGTTGAGCAGGAGGTACCCCTCGCCGACAGCGAGGTCCAGCGTGATGGCTCGCTGGCGGACAAGCTCGCGCAGCCTGCCCAGGTAAAGCGACGCGGCGGGCGAGAAGCGTACGAGATCGTCGAAGCGCAGCCGTACTCTGATCCGGCCATCGGCGGTCTCCTCGAAGACCGAGCCGAGGTGTCCCGATCCGCCGCCGAAGTAGGCTGAGCGGGGCGCCCGCAAGGCGTCGAGCATCGCGGGGTCGTTCTCGGCAATCTCGTCATAGAGGTGTCGACCGTCCACCAGCATGACCTTGCCACCGGTCCCTGGCCGGCGAACGCAGGCGACCATCAGCACGCGCGGTGGCTCGGCCACCGCAGATCCGTCGGTGTGCGGCACCAGTTCCCGGTCGGTGAACCCAGCAAGACTGCCCGTGGCTGCGAAGGCAATCCGTTGCTCGACCGTGGTCACGCCCTCGGCGTCGCTGTCGCGATGCGTTCTGATACTGATGAGAGTGCGCCCGGCCCGTAGCAGTTCGGCCCGGTCGCAGACGCCACTGAAAAGGGCCATCCCCTGTCGACGCAAGGCTTCGGCCATCCGAGCGGTGCTGTCCGGCTCGCGACGGTCGATATGGGTCAGGTCGGGTACGTCGCGCATCTGGGCACCTCCGGTGGGACGGGTCGTCGGATCCACGGTGGCCGCACCTACCGCATGGATCAAGTGACAGGTTGTCAACCCCGGCTCGGTCGGCATCGCCCGAAACGCGTGCTACGTTCCGGGCAGTCGCATCGTTGTGAACGCCGAAGGGACACCTTGTCGATGGGCTACCAGCCGCAGCTATTCCCGGTCTCAGTCAAGGGCATCGTGATCCGCGAGGACCGCGTCCTGTTGCTGCGCAACGAACGCGACGAGTGGGAGCTACCGGGCGGGAAGCTGGACCTTGGTGAGGAACCGGCTAGCTGCGTGGAACGGGAGATCGCCGAAGAGGTCGGATGGACGGTAACCGCCGGCCCGATCCTGGACGCCTGGCAGTACCACATCCGCGATGGAGTGGACGTACTGATCGTGACGTACGGATGCCATACCATCACCGACGCCGCGCCCGTGGTCAGCAACGAGCACAAGGAAGTCGGCCTGTTCACCGCCACCGAGGCTGCCGCACTGCGGATGCCCGATGGCTACAAGAAATCGATCGCAGCCTGGTACGCCCAGACCAGCACCCCGGCCGTGTAGCCCGGACGGCCGACATGCGCTGCGAGGGGTGCGCGGCCACCGTCGGCCGCTGGAGCGCCTCATCGCTGTGTCCGGCATGCCACGCCATCGCCGGTGCCGCGCTTCCTATGCCCGACCAGCGACGCCCCCGCTCCGCCTTGTGGCTGTGGACAAACGACGACGCCCGCGCGGCGCTGGCCACGGGTGACCGATCGTCAACTCATCGAGAGCTACCCAGCCCTGCGGGTCCGCGGCTGCTCATCGGTCGCCGAAGACATCCTCGAGCACCAGCCTGGCCCGCGCTGGTACCTCCTCCTCCGGAAAGATCTCCGCGCACAGGGCCAGCACTTCCTCCGCCGTGGCGAGTTGCAGGTGTTTGACGAGAAACCGGATGTCCTCGGCGTCGCGACGGCGGGCGGCAAGGACCTTCATCGCCAGCAGGTGTTCGGGTGAAGCGGCCGACACCCGCAGCCCGGGATGATCGAACACCCGAGGAGCTGTCGGGTCACCACCGGCAGCGACGTACGAGCTGGCCTGTTCGTTCAGCCACCAGCGCGGCAAACCCAACTCGGCGGCGACAGCCTGCGCCTCCTCCAGCACGATGCCGTGCGGCTCGAACACCGCGTCGATATCGCGGGTTGCCCCGGCGCGCGTCGTAGGCCATCGCCATAGCCGCGCCGCCGAAAACATACACGTCGGCGACCAAGCCTCGACGGGCCAACGGTCACCGAGTCGCCGGAACGCCTCCGCAATCGCGGCCCGATCGAGGAGCGGATCGTCGGCGCTCACGCGACCTCCAACTCCTGGGCCGCGACGTACACCCCGCGCCGCCGAAACGCCGCTGGCGCATGCACGACCGCATCCACCCGTGCCGCCCGGGTATTGAAAGGGAACCAGAACCGCCGCAACGACCGGGACTCCACCCAGGCCGCCGCCGCACGACCATCACGGGCAGCAAGATGTTCGGCAAGGGCCGCCAGGAACACATCCCAGTGCTCATCACCGGTGGCCGGCGGCTCCGGCGTCAACAACGCCAATCGCGTGTCGGCAGGCTCCCAGCGGTACTCCTCCAGGAACTCCGCGACCAACCGCCACCGCCGTGACTCATCGGCACCGGTCAGCAGGCTTCCCAGCCGCGCGACGGTCAACGGCCGGTACTCCCCGGCCCGATCACGATCGGTCACAGCTACGACGGTAGTACACGCCCCGCTGATCTTCCGGAACGGCGACCGCCCCTCCCACGCCATCAGCCCGCCCGCAGCCAGGAATCAGCGGTTCGCACAATGCTCAAGACGAGAATCACTCACTCCTGTCAACCGCAGGCCGGCCAGCTCGCCGATGCTTCCGCGTCCTTTGCGGCAGCGCTGGCGCTGTGGCCGGGGCCCGGCGGGAACCGCCCAGCGCCGCTCGAGCGCCCGAGCAGCACAGCAATCCGCAATAGCCACAAAGCTGGCGGTTGAGATTACCCGGTTTCCGAATGCTCCAGGTCCGGGTCCTCGCGATAGTCGCTCGGAAGGTCACCCATCTCGGTCTGCGGCCGGTATCCGGGATCGAGCCGTACCAGATCCCACTCGTTGATCCAGGCCCGTACGTACTGGCGCATCCGGGTGGCGCCCAGCCGCTCCAGGCCGGCCACGTCGGGGGGCTGCCAACCGAACGCCTGCCCGTGCAGCTCCCGCAGGCAGTCGTACGCCTGTTTGAGCTCCACCTCGTCCGGCGGGGTGAGCAGGTGTGTCTCCCGGTCGATGATCCGCATACCCGCCTCGGCCGCCGTGGCGAGCGCGCTCGCGTCCGGCGTGTCCTTGGCGCGCAGCTTCGCCGGTACCAGCTCCCGGTCGTTGCGCCCGGTGATGATCGCGGCCTCGAAGTCGTCGGTCATCGCGAACACGGCGGCGATCGGCGTGCCCTGGCCGCCGTGGTCGCCCCGCATCCAGCGGGCCAGCTCCGCATAGGACTTGGCGCGCTGGAGCAGTGAGTATCGCCCCATGAGCTCGACCTCGTCGAAGAGCACCACCCAGCCCGGCGACCCGGCGGCGGCGAGCAGCCGCGCGGCGAACCGCATCCGCTGCCGGGCCAGCTCCGGTGCGACGACCGCCGACAGGGTCGGCCGCTGCTCACCGATCTCCCGCAACCGGCGCCGCAGCTCCGGCACGGCGATCGGATCGCCCGACCAGAACCGCAGGATCGTCTCCGCGAACGCCGCGTCGTGGTCGCGGACGTGGGCGAACAGCGCCAGGGTCGCGGGAAACCGCTCGTTGAGCTCGGACCCGCTCGACGCGACCCAGCGCAACAGTTCCGCGTACGCCCGGCCGTCGAGGTCCAGGCCGGCGGCCGCCTCAATGATCGCTGGCCGAGCCTGCCCGGCCCGTGCCGCCGACTCGGCCGCCGCCCGGAACACCTTGACCGGGTCGTACATCGGAGTCTCCTTGCTGATCACCACCCGGCTGACCGTCCAGCCCGCGTCGAGGGCGAGCCGGGCGAGATGCTCGAGCAGGTGACTCTTCCCGGCGCCGAACCCGCCGCCGAGCAGCAGGCCCCCCGCGTTGCCACCGGCAACGCCCTCACACAGGACCTGGAACCGGTCCTCGATGGCCGACTGCCCGCTGCCGAGCGCCGCCACCGCGTCCCGGCTGGGCACGCCGGACCGCAGTGCCTCGATCGCTCGGCGGGCCGTGACGGCCGGATCCGCGGTGCGACCGCTCTGGCTCGGCGCATCGAACGACGCCCGTTGCCCCGGAGTCTTGGTGGTCACGCTCGTCATGCCGCCTCCCTTGACTGGGCGCCGACGCGTACCAGGGTTGCGTACGGGTTGACCCGCCGCCGGTCCCGAACCTCGTCGGCGACCCGCAACTGCAGCGCGGTGTAGGCCGGCAAGCCACGCGCCTCGTCGTTCACGAGGGCTGGTGGTAGCTGGACCGCCACGAACAAGCCTTCGAGTTCGTCGGTCGCGTCGATGAGCTGGCGCACCAGCTCGTAGGCGTCGAGGGTCGCGGCCTTCGAGTAGTAGTGTCCGTCGCGCAGCCCGACGGGCGGCCGGCGCGCCACGGCGAGCCGGTCGAGGTCCAGGTACAGTGCCAGCCCGGACCGCCCGGCGATGCGCACCCACCGGCTCAGCGACACCAGAAGTGGCCTGGCGTTCTGGCGGTTCACCTTGGCGTGCAGGCCCACCCTACGGAGGTCCGCCGCCGGCAGCCGCTCGCCGCGCAGCCAGCCGACGACCGTCTCCCGTTCGGTGGCGCTGACGTCGCCGCGCCCCAAGCGCTCCTGGCACAGCCGCAACATCGCGATCCGGAACTCGTGGCTCAGCTCGGTGTCCTTCAGTACGGTCTGCTCGATCGCGCGGCGAACACTGCGGTACAGCTCGGCGGCATCGACTTCGTGGTAGCCGGCGATCGCGCCGAGGTCGATGCCGGCGTGCTCGTCCGGCACCGGGAACGCCGCGCGGTCCAGCGCTGAGCGCACCACCGCCTCGGCCAGCGCGACCCAGTCCAACTGGCGGGCGACCGTGGCGAACACCTGGTCGATCAGATGGATCCGGGTGGTGGCGGCGTCCACCGCCGCGTACTCGAACCGGTCGCCCAAGCCGGCGAGCCCGGTCGACAGCCCCGCGCGCACCGCGTCGTCGCCGACGCACAAGACCTTGACCGCCGCGCCGCCGCGGCCGATGTAGCTGGTCAGATACTCCCGCTCGACGAACTCCAGGTACTCGCGGGGGTCGATCGCGTGGGTCGTCACGGCTGCTCCTGCCGCGCCGGGTCGGAGGTGAACGACACGCCCCAGTACCGCTGTTGCTGGCCGTTGCGACCGACGGTGACCAGCGTGCCGGTCCCCTTGGTGCCGGTGCTCGCGGCCCACCGCAGGGTCCGCGGGCTGCGCGCGGTCCGCGTAACGCCGCTCTGGTCGAGCAGGTACAGGTCGCGGGCGAACTCCTGTTTGGAGTACTGGGCGCGCTGACCGGGCAGCATCGTGAGCACCGACCAGATGTCGACCAGCCGGACCACGGCGTCGGCGCGCTGGCTGCCGCTGGCGACGAGGAGCTCGTAGGCCGAGCGGAGGCTGTCGAGGAACACCTCGGTCTTGAACCGGACCCCTCGCTCCTGCGTCCGCGCGAGGGCGGCGACCAACACGGACGGCCTCAACCGCCGGTCGCGTACCTTGTCGATTTCGACGGCGGCGTCGCTCGGGAGCACGCGCAGCAGCGACGGGTAGCACAGCAGCCGGTCGTCGTCCTCCACGATCGCCAGGCCACCCGCCTCCGCCTCGGCGAGCAGCTCCTTCACGTACGCGCCGGACGAGAGGTAGGCCTGCTCGTCGAAGTCGAAGTTGCCGGCGAGTGCCCGGGTGTCCTCGGCGAGCCTGGCCGTCGCGGCCTGGGCGGCCGACAGTGCCTTGCGCAGGTCGCGGACCTGGCCCATGCGGGCCGCGGCGAGCGCCCGCTTCAACTCCCGTACAGTGGCGGTCGCCGTCCGCAACGTGGCGTCGACTTCGCCCTCGGTGGCGGAGAAGGTCGCTTCGAACGTCCCCCGTGCGGACGCGTCGCCGAGCGGCGCGGCAACCTCGTCAACTACCTCGTCGAAATCTACCTGTGACACGACTTGTGGATCCCATCTCGCGCAACGGACCGGTCACCGACGTATCGATCCCGGCGCTGGATACAGTGAGGACCGTGGTTGACCAGCGGGGTGCCGCGTCAGGGCAATGGGTCCCACCCGGACTGCCGGTCACGGTCGGCGGCCATGTTATCCCCGGCGGCTTGATTTATCTCGGCCGACACGTCGGGGCACCGGCCCGAGGTGTCGAACCGGCACTGATCAATCCGGACCTGCCGGTCGCGGCGTCCGTCGTCCCCGTCGTTGATCCCGGTCCCGGCCCGGCCCTGGCATATCACCTGTTCTCACCGGCCGCCCGTGCCGCGTACCTGGGATGGCTGGCCGGCGGCCGGAACACCGACGTGCCCGCCAGCCTGGTGCTGCTGTTCTGCTTCGGCCTGGAGCGTCGGGTGCTCGTCGACGGGGACCACATCCCGGCGGTGCGCCGCGAGCTGCCGGCGATCACCGCCGAGGTACGCCGGCTGTGGGCGCGGTACGGCGCTGCCGGACAGGCGGTACGCAGTACGCTCGACCGCCTGCTCGACCTGCTGGAGCTGCTGTCCGCACCACGTGGCGCTGACCCGCCGCCGACCGGCGCGCAGCCCCCTGCTGGTGGACGCACGTCGGCCGGCATGGCGGTACGAGTGACGCTGGCCCGGTTCGCCGCGGCGTCCGCCCCGGTACCGGTGGACTGGGCGCGCGCCTGGGTCCGGCACCACCCGTTGCTGGCTCAGCGCAGCGTGCAGTCCCGCTGCCCGGAGGAGTTCGACCGGCTGTTCGCGCTGCGCTACCGCGACCGGCACGGCGCCGGCCTGGTCCCGCCCGACGACGTGGCGGGGGTTCGGCTGAGGTACCAGCCGGCCAACCCGGGTCTGACCGCCGCCCTGGTGTGCCGCGAAGACCTACCCGACGTGCTGGCGGAGCCCCGCAGCTACCCGGGCGCTCGGCACCTTGGTCGACGGCGTCGCCGCTGCCCTTGATCCCTACCGGCGGTGGCTGTCCAGGTTCCCGCAGGGTCGCGGTTCGGTGGCCGCCGCGACGGCGCTGCCGGCCGAACTGGTCGACCCGGACCATGGGCAGCTCGGGGCGCTGCGGGTGTGGGCCGAGACGAAGCTCGACGGCAAGCCCTGGGCGATGATCGACGCGGCCGAGTTCGGGGAGTTCTGGTCGACGGCGACGCCGGACCGGATGGCCCGCGACGAGGCCGAGGCGCTCCTCGGGGTGCTGGCACTGCTCGGCGTGGGCGTCGAGCCGGACATCCGTTTCGGCGCGCCGACCTTGGCGCAAGGATTGGCGGTACTCTTCCGCCTCGGCCGTCCGGCGGCCGATCGCCCTGGCCCTCGGTTTCCCACCGCGGCGGCGGTCGCCCGGTGCGCCGCCGCGGTGGCGTCGGCCGCCGGGCCGGTCGACCCGCGGAACCCGGTCGGGGCGGCCGTTCTCGCCACCGTTCGTGACCTGGCGGCACTGCTCCGCCTGGAGCCTGGCGAGGATCTCCGGATGACGGCCCGGCTGTCCTGGCTCCTGGCGACCGGGGTGGACGTCGACCGCCTGGGCCGAAAGACCGCGCTGCTGGACGAGGCCGGCCGGGAGCTTGCCGGCCGTCACCTGATCGCGGTGGCCGCCGCGGCCGACCCGGCGGTCGGACCCGCCACCGTCGGCATGCTGGTCCGGGTGTACCGGATCCTCGGGCTGGAACCGAGTCTGGTGTTCCACCGGCTGCACGAGCAGAGTGTCGGCGGACCACCAACCGCCGGTCACCCCCTCGCACGCGGTAGGTCGGATGGATCTCCGGGCCCGGTCGGTCCGATGTGGTCAGAGGTGCCGCCGGTGTCGGCGGACGCGCCGGACGAACCGGCCGGGTCCGGCCGGCCGGACGAGCCCGTCGTGGTTCGGCCGGCCGATGCCGTCGCGCACGGGTACGCGTTGCCGTGGGCCACCGTGCCGCAAGCCGCCGGGACGCCCGCCGGTAACGGGGCAGGCGTCCCGCTCGACCGGGCGGCAATCACCCGAAAGCTCGCCGAAAGCGCGGTGGCCGCCACGATCCTCACCGAGATCTTCGACAACGACCCGCTGCCCGATCCGGATCAGCCGTCCACTACCTGTCAACTCGTCGCCGGGCTCGACCTGCCGCACACCCTGCTGCTACGCGCGCTCGCCACCCGGCCGCGCTGGACCCGCGAGGAGTTCGCGTCGCTCGCCGCTGAGCACGGGGTGCTCCCGGACGGCGCATTCGATCTGCTGAACGAGATCGCGATCGACACCGTCGGGGCACCGGTCATCGACGACGACGCTACGCTCGCGGTGAACACCGACATACTTTCGGAGCTGCTCGCATGACCGAGCCAACTGGCGCTCGCCGCACTCGCGCGGGTCACGCCCGATCCTCGCGGGAGGAGCGGGCTGCGCCCGCACTGCCCACTGGGCCGGCCCGCAGCCGACCCTCTGCTCAGTTGCTGCATTGTCGGCGCTTCGTCGACTCCGGGCCGGCTTCGGGCGGCGGCGCATGACCCACCCGAGCGTACCGGTCCAAACCGGCCGGATCCGGCCGCGCGAGCGGGACGCCATCGTCGCCTCGCTGCGTGCGGGCGTGGTCCCCCGGACCGGCCAGCAGCACATCCAGGTCGGCAGGGCCGCCGAGGTACGCGCGGCGGCAGGCGACATCGACCGCATCGCCGACGGCGGTGCCGGCAGTCGGTTCGTCATCGGCGAGTACGGCTCCGGAAAGACCTTCTTCCTGCACCTGGTCCGCTCCATCGCGCTGGAGAAGCGTCTGGTCACCGTGCACGCCGACCTGTCGCCGGACCGACGGCTGCACGCCGGCTCCGGCCAGGCACGCAGCCTCTATGCGGAGCTGATGCGCAACCTGGCGACCCGGGCGCGACCCGACGGCGGGGCGCTGGCCAACGTCGTGGAACGGTTCGTCACCGCGGCACTGAACGAGGCCAACGCGACCGGCGACGACCCGCGCAACACGATCAGGTGCCGGCTCACGGCGCTGGCCGAGCTGACCGGCGGCTACGACTTCGCCGCCGTGATCGGCGCCTACTGGCGCGGCTACGACAGTGGCGACGAGCGGCTGCGGGCCGACGCGGTGCGCTGGCTGCGCGGCGAGTTCACCAGCCGGGTCGACGCCCGGGCCGCCCTCGGCGTACGGACGATCGTCGATGACGCGACCTTCTACGACCACCTCAAGCTGATGGCGCGGTTCGTCCGGCTGGCCGGCTTCGACGGGCTGCTGGTCTGCCTGGACGAGATGGTCAACCTCTACAAGCTCAGCAGTTCGGCGGCCCGCAACGCCAACTACGAGCAGGTGTTGCGGATCGTCAACGACAGCATGCAGGGCGGCGCGGAGCATCTCGGCTTCTTGTTCGGTGGCACGCCCGAGTTCCTGCTCGACCCCCGGCGCGGGTTGTTCTCCTACCCGGCGTTGGCCACGCGACTCGCGCCCAACAGGTTCGCCTCGACCGACCGGGTCGACCATTCCGGCCCGGTGCTGCGGTTGGGCAACCTCACCCCGGAGGACGTCTTCATCCTGCTGACCAAGCTCCGGCACGTGTACGCGGCCGGGGATCCGGCGCAGTATCTCGTACCGGACGAGGCGATCACCGCGTACATGGCGCACTGCGCGGCGCGGCTCGGGGACGCGTACTTCCGTACGCCGCGCGAGACCATCCGCGGCTTCCTCGACCTGCTCGCGCTGCTCGAACAGCACACCGACCTGCGGTGGTCCGAACTGATCGGCACCGTCGACCTCACGCCGGACCCGGCCACCCTGTCCATCGGCACCGGGCCCACCACGATCGACGATGACGAACTCAGCTCCTTCCGGCTCTGAACCGCCCACCGCCTGGATACCCCCTGCCGCGCCATCCCGGGCCTACGAGCTGTACCACCCGGCGCTGCAGCGGTGGATCTACGACCGCGGGTGGGACCGGCTACGCGACGCGCAGGAGCGAGCCGCTCCGCTGATCATCACGGGGGACCGCGATGTGATCATCGCGTCGGCCACCGCCAGCGGCAAGACCGAGGCGGCCCTGCTGCCCATCTGCTCCGTACTCGCCCGAGCGCACGAACTGGGCGCGGGTACCGGTGTCGGGGCGCTGTACATCAGCCCGCTCAAGGCATTGATCAACGATCAGTACGACCGGATCGTGGACCTGGTCGAGCCGCTGGACCTGCCGGCGTACCGCTGGCACGGTGACGCCCCGGCGTCGGGCAAGGCCCGTGTCCTGCGCGCACCGGCCGGACTGCTGCTGATCACGCCGGAGTCGCTGGAGGCGCTGTTCGTCCGGCACGGCGACCGGGTGCGGCGGGTCTTCGGCGGGCTGCGATACGTGATCGTCGACGAGCTCCACTCCTTCCTCGGCACTGAGCGGGGCGCCCAGCTCCAGTCCCTGCTGCACCGGATCGAGCTGGTCGCCCGCCGTCGGGTACCCCGGGTGGCGCTTTCCGCGACGCTCGGCGACTTCGGTACGGCGGCGGAGTTCCTGCGACCGCGGCATGGGGCCGAGGTGGCGGTGGTCGCCTCCACCGAGCCCAGCGGCGAGGTCCGGCTCCAAGTCCGGGGCTATCTCGACCCGGTCACGCCGACACCTACCGAACAGGAGCTCGCCGACCGGGCCGCGATAGCCGATCACCTGTTCCAGACGCTGCGCACCACCGACAACCTGGTCTTCGCGAACTCCCGCGCGGCCGTCGAGGTCTACTCGGACATGCTGACCCAGCGCGCGATGCGCGCCGCTGCGCGGGCCGAGTTCCTCGCCCATCACGGCAGCCTTTCGAAGGAGATTCGGGAGTACGTCGAGGATCGCCTGAAGGATCCGTCGACACCGGTGACCGCGATCTGCACGTCCACCCTGGAGTTGGGCATCGACGTCGGCTCGGTGGACTCGGTCGCCCAGATCGGCGCGCCGCCGACCGTGGCTGGCCTGCGCCAGCGCCTGGGCAGGTCCGGACGTCGCCCAGGCCGCCCCGCCATCCTGCGGATCTACGTCGCGGAGCCTGCGCTCACCCCGGGAATCAGTCCCGTCGACGCGTTGCGGACGGAGCTGCTCCAGTGCGTCGCGATGGTCGAGCTGCTGACCGCAGGCTGGTTCGAGCCACCGGACACCGCCGGTCTTCACCTGTCGACGCTCATCCAGCAGATCTTGTCGATCACCGCCCAGCACGGGGGCGCGGCGGCGGCCCAACTCTTCGACGTGCTGTGTGGGCGTGGGCCGTTGCATCGCTCGACCGGGGCACCTTCACCGGTGTCCTGCGCGACATGGGCCGCCACGACCTGATCCAGCAGCACGACGACGGCCTGTTGATGCCTGGCGCCGCGGGCGACCGGCTCCTCAACCACTACAGCTTCTACGCCTCGTTCCGCACCTCACAGGACTACCGCCTGGTCGCGGACGGCTACACGCTGGGCTCGCTCCCGGTGGACCGCCCGATCCTGCCCGGCGCGTCGCTCATCTTCAGTGGCGCGCGATGGCGCGTCCTGTCCGTGGATCCCGCGCAACGGGTGATCGAGCTGACGGCCGCCGAGGCGGGCCGGCCGCCGGTCTTCCCGGGTACCGGTGGCGAGATCGCCGACGAGGTGCGGCGAACGATGCGCCGGCTGTACCGGTCGACCGACATCCCCCGGTACCTGGACACGACCGCGCAGACCCTCCTGGCCGAGGGGCGGGCCGCCTTCCACGCGTCCGGTCACGCCGTCCACCGTATCTTCGCGTGGGGTACCGAAACCCTTCTGTTCCCGTGGCGTGGTGACCGGATCATGAACACGATCGCCGTCGTCCTCACCAGTTATGGGCTGGAGGTCGGGCAGGATGGGGTGGCCATCACCGTCGGCAACTGCTCGCCGGCCGGGCTCCTCAAGGTGATCAAGGAGCTTGCCGCCGGGCCGCCTCCCGATCCGGTGGCGCTCGCCACGACGGTCCGGGTCAAGATCTACGACAAGTACGACCGTTACCTGAGCGAGGAGCTGCTCGACATCGCGTACGCCGCCCGCGCGCTCGATGTGCCCGGCGCCTGGGCGAGCCTGGCCGAACTCGCCGAACTGCCGATGCCAGCCACGGCGATGTAGCCGCGGATGGTCAAGATCTACACACACGGACTCAGCATCGGCTCGCCCTTGGGCCAGCCGGCGGCGGCTACCTGCCGGGCGTCGCTCGACGGCAGACGCATGCGCGTCGCTCATCACGAGTCCCGCGTCTTGCGGGGGAAGATCCCCAACATGCTGGGGACGTAAGCTCACATGCTTCGACCCAGTTAGATCGACGATCAAGTGGTCTAGCTGCGGAAATGTGGAGCGGGTGACGAGAATCGAACTCGCACCGTCAGCTTGGGAATCGTACAAGATCCCCTCCTGGGCAGTCCGTCGCACCGGTTGGACCGGCCCGAAGTGGCCTGGAGTTGCCGCGAGGCGCCCCCCGTAATGGCACGCTAATGGCACGCATGCGCCATGGTCTTGAAGCCGCTACAGCGAGCCTTACGCCGGGCCGTCGGCCGCTGCGGTCGACAACCGCCGAGGGCTGACGTTCCCGATCCTGAACCACCGAAGCCCATGCATGTCCGTGAACTCGATGCGGGGGCTGAAGGTATTGACTGGCGCGGCGTAAGCACCCGCATCGGTCCCATCCCTTGGCGTTATGACCTTTCGCGGTGGATAGATCGTGTAGCGGAGCCGGCCGCCGTTAGGACCAACGATGGCCGCCGTTTGCTCCGTCCTCTGCTCCTGTGGCGATTCGTCGGCGGTGGGCACCGTCTCGTGGTCTTCAAGGAGTACACGGAGGTCAAAGATCGGGCCTGCCGAATGGTTAATCACCTCACCACCCGCCTCGTGGCCATGGACGCCGTAGCTCCAGCCAATCGACACTGCAATGAGCCGCGCCTGTGCCGCCTCTCGCTCCCGCTGTTCATCGCGATCACGTTGGCGTTCTGCCCGCGACTTGCGGCGGTCCCGCTCGGCTTGCACGGCGACGTAGGCAAGGGCGCCTGCGGTGCCGATGGCGGCTACCCAATCAGGAACCGTGCCGTACTGAGGAAAGGTCACCTGACCATCATTGCGTCGTCACCCAAACGAATGATCGGCAATCACGGGACAGAGAGCACGTAGGGCTCGGCAGAGTCACGATGGTGCGACGATCCAGCGGTGTCAGCAGAGACGTGGGAGCAACGACCTCGTCCATGTCAAGTCGTGTCGAGCCCGAACGATGCCTGTGGACGGCGAGGGTGGACGCCGCTAGGGCGCGCTTCCCGCCCCTGTGCGTAGCGAGGGCTAGCTACGCTCGACCCCAGATTCTTGTCGAGGGGGAGGTACCAGGCACGGCCAGGTGGGGGACGGCTTCCGTATCCCGCGCAGAAAGTCCACGCCGCTTGGAGATGCACGAATGTTCTCGCTTTCTCAGCTCGCTATTCCAATTGCGTCAATCGGCGGTGTTGCCGTAACACTGGCTGTGCAATCTGTAAATGACAGACTTCGCCGCCACCACGAACGACGGATTAGGAATGCCGACAGGAAACTGGAGGCGTATACGGCCCTTCGGCTCTACCTTATGAATATGCGAGCTGAGAAGAAAAGGTTGCGGGCCACTCTGGTTAGGATCAACGAAATGAAGGAGCTGGCAAATCAAGTTGCCTCCAGGCTAGAGGAAAACGACAAACGCATTCGTGTCGAACTCGATGGCGACAATGTTGATTACTCCACACTCCCCCGCGAGGAGGCGGAGGCGAAGCATGCCCAACTAGTCGCGGACAGGGATGAAAGGGTCATGCTCGGCAAGGAGGTTGATAAATACCGAGCCGAAGTTGGAAAAATGAGGTCCAGCATGGACAAAGCGGAGAATTCCAGATCACACTGGTATGAGGAGGCACGGAAGGCCGTTGCAACCATTGAGTTCCTCGCCGCGTCGCCAGTGCGGCGTGCCGCCAAATCCATGCTGAAGCTAGCGGTCAGCGACGACTCCGACGAACAATTCAACGCCGCTGAAGACCATTTCATCGAGACCGTGAGAAATGATCTCGGGGTCTGACCTACGGAAGTACATCTGACGCGGCCGACGCACATTTGTCCTACTAGACAGTGGTCGAACGGGTTCGATAGCCGGGTGGGACTCGCGCAAGCTGCCCCGCCGCGACGTGTTGATCTGGCACGACGGCAACCGGCGGTGGATCGTCGAGGCCCAGTCCGGCGGACTGGATGGCCGGAAGCACTGGCGTTCGCGCAGCACTGGCGCGACCTCGACGGCGACCGCCGGCGCGACATCTCTCCCAGCCGCGGCAGGCGGGGCCGCCAATCCAGGCTGAAACACTTGGGGGGTGACAGATGCGCCCGGGTCGCTTGCGTCACAACGATTTCGGGTGACGAAGCACAAGGCGGAGATCAATTCCCGGTGTTTCAGCCGTTCTCTGATCGTCGCTCAAGCCGCTACCCTTGATCTCATGGAACAGCAGCGGACGACCCCCAGCGAGCAGACTCGCGCGTTGTTGGCCGAGCACGGTATCCACGTTACTGAGGAAGGCGTGGCCCGCGCTCGCGCCGAGCTCCGGGAGGCCGACACCCGGATGACCCCCGAGAAGTGGCAGGAGCTGCGCGACTTCATCGACGCCGCATCCCTGTGACCGACGTACGGGTCATCCTCGATACCAGCGCCGTTCTGGCCTACGCCACCGGATCGATCCACGTCGGAGAGGTCATCGCCGAGATCACCGACGAAGAGGCCACGTTCGGGCTACCGCTCCCCTGCCTTATCGAGGCCGCGCGCCGCATCGACCGCGACGACCTGAGCGGGGTCTACCTGCTGGAGGCACACCGGCACGGAGCCATCGTGCCCGACCGGCCCGAGCGGTGGCGGACCATCGCGGGACTCGCCCGCGCGCTGGGCCGAGCTGACCTCGCCGCCGCTCTGCTGAGCGCCCAGGATCACGGCGCCTATGTCCTTACCTCCGAGCCCGGCGCCTACGGCGACGCTGGGCGCGACGTCGTTATCGAGATCTGAGCTTGTCTCGATCTTGTCACTCGGATGTCACTCAAGATCGGTGGCGTTTCCCTGCTCAAGGTGGGTTGAGTGACAGGTGTGACAGTTCGTGTACGGAGGTGGACTGTCACGCTCCACCCGCAGGGACCTCGACCTGCAACTCCTGGCATTTGTCGACGACTTCCGACAGGCTGCCGAGCCGGTTGGGCGAGGTCACGGCGGCGCCGAAGCCCACGATGTCAGCACCGGCGGCTAGGAAGTCGTGCACGTTGTCGAGGGTGACTCCGCCCGTCGCCAGATACCGCATGTCGGGGAACGGCTCCCTTACAGCGCTGAACCAGCGAGGCGACAGGACCCCGGCGGGGAACACCTTGACCCAGCGATATCCGGTCGCGCGAACATGTTGGACCTCGGTTGGAGTTGCCACGCCGGGCAGATGCGGAAGCCCGGCGTTCGCGCTTGCGTGTGGGACAGCCGCGTCAAAGCCGGGAGCGACGGTGTACCGAGCACCGGCGTCGGCCGCCGCTCGTACCTGCTCAGTCGTGATCACCGTACCTGCGCCCACATGCTTACCGCGTTCCCTGCCGGCCGCCACGACGGCGGCCAGGTGCGGTACCTGGCCCGGTTCGCCGATCGGTACTTCAACCAGTTCGACGCCAACGTCCCATGCCCGGGTAGCGGCCGTGACCGCGTCACACGGAGATGGCAGGCCGCGCAGGATCACCATGATCCTGTGAAAGCTGACTAGACTAGCTTTCATTCCTGAAGGAACGGGGCCGTGTCAAGCCTCGGACCTTGGGAGGTTTGTAGTTTTTCTGCGGGTTTCCCGGGCCGGTGAAGGCAAGCGTCGGCGAGGGGTCGGGGTCAAGGCTCGACCGAAGGTCGACCCGTAGGGCTCGGCCTTGACGCCGACTCCGAGCGGCGCAGACTCTTGTGTGCCGGGGAATCCGGTTGTGGGGTTGGCGTGTTCTCCAGTGTCCGAAGTGGACGGTCAGCGCAGACGGGGTGTCCCCGGTCGCTGTTCATTCCTTCGCCACCGGCGAGGGGTGGCATGGAGTGGTACGCCGCAGCCAGACGGGGTCAATCAGATCACGTCGACCGCGCCACCGCGGGTGGGGGTCAGAATGCTTACGACCTCGCGTGCTGGCTGCGCCGGGTTCGGGGTCACGCGGGTCGGGCCAGGCAACGGATGTGCCCGTCGCGCAGCCCGTAGTAGACCAGCGTGAGGAGTCTGCGGGCGGCGGCTACCTTGCCGATGTTCGCGCCGCGGCGTTCACCGATACGGGCCCGGGCTTGTCCGATCACGCCGCCGCGCAGGCGCTGCACGGCTTCGACCGCGGCCCAGCGCACCAACCGGTTGCCCTGCTTGGTGATCCTGCCCCGGTGGACCTTGGTGTCCGACTCGCGATGCTTGGGGGTCATCCCCGCCCAGGAACACAGCTGCTCGGGTCCGGGGAACCGGTGGACGTCACCGATCTCGGCGACCAGCACCATGGCCAGGATCGGGCCGACCCCGTCGATGGCCTGCACCGCCCGGTAGCCGGGGTGCCCAGCCAGGTCGGCGGTGACCCGCTTGGCCACGATGTCGATCTCGAAGGTGAGCGCGTCGATGAGCCGGCGTAGCGAGACCACCCGGGCGTGGTAGGCCGGGTCCAGGTGCAGCCCGTCGAGCAGCTGCTGCCCAGCAGCGCCGAACAGGTCCGACATCGGCACATGCACGCCCTGCTTGGCCAGCACCGCGTGGATCTGGGACTTCAACCCTGAGCGCAGCGCGACCAGCTTCGCCCGGTGCCGGACCTGCTCCCGCAACTGTCGGGTGGACGGCGGGGCGATCCACGCCTCGGGCAACCTGCCCATTCGCAGCAGGTCGGCAAGATCCGCAGCGTCGCGTTCGTCGTTCTTGACGCGTCTGTAGGCGAAGCCCTTGACTCCCAACGGATGGGCCAGGTGCACCCGGGCGCCCCCGTCCTGCAACACGTCTACCGCCCAGTACCAGCCGTACGTCGCCTCGAGGACCACCTCGGGTGCCTCGCCGGCCTTGGCCAATTGCTCAGCCAACGCCATCGGGTCGTTGTCGATGCGCGCCGTCTCCAACCGCTGGCCGGTCTCGGCCGCCATCCGAACGATCACGCTGCGCCGGCGGTGCAGGTCGATACCCACGATCTGCCGCCCGTCGTATCCTGCGTCCACAGGGGCCTCCTTCGTCGAAGTGGACGTTGACACCACGAGCGTTGCTCGCGGGTCCCGTCGGAGCGAGGCCCCGCTCCTTCATCGGATCAGATCAGTAGCCCGTCGGCTGATCCACAGCGCTAATCACAAGCAAAAAACGGGCGGTCCGCTAATTCCGGACCGCCCGTCAAGACTTAACGCGCAGATTAGTGACCCCGGCGAACGGGCATAGGAATCGGGGGTGACTCCCCTACCGTTAAGCCACATAAAGGGGATGAAGCTCAGTCAGCCACCGACCGTCCTTCCTTGCTTCCTGAAGGCGTTTCGCCCTGCGGGCCCTTTCGATCGCGCCGCTTCGGCTGTCGCCGCTTGGCAACAGTCTCCGACGACTTGTGGTCGGCGAGACTGTCCGGCTGTCCGTCCAGATGCGCGCAGGGGATGATTTCGATTGTCGGCGCTAGAGGATTCAGGCCACCGATCTTGACGTGCGCACGCTGTTCTAGTGCCCGGTTGTACATGCCCCACATCAGCAAACAACGCATGCCATAGATCAGTACGGAAGCCGCAGCGCCAATGGCCGCGACTTCCATGACCTTCCCCTAGAAGCCCTTGTACATCTTGTTCATAGGCATCTCCCAACTATCTGCATACGATTCGACCACCGACGCGTGCCTGGCGGCTGAACTGCTGCTCCTCCAGGCACGAGCCGCTCGCAATGGCACGCGCGCCGCGTTGCGACGTCAGCAGAAGCGGGACCCTGGGTGCCACACCGATCATGACCAGGGCCTCTGTCATGGAGCGGGTGACGAGAATCGAACTCGCACTGTCAGCTTGGGAAGCTGATGTTCTGCCATTGAACTACACCCGCAAGCAGAGCGGACCCTACTCTAACCGACTCCGCCGTCGCCGCGCACCTCGCCACCGCCCGCGTGGCGTTCGCGCCAAACCTGGTGGACTGGCGGCCCCGGATGGCCGGCGGGACCATGCGGGTGCCCGTGCCGCACGATCATGGCGACCTCTACCTCGAACTCGAACAGTCGCCAGTCAACCCCCGGTTCGGCTCGCATCTCGGTCGCGTACCGGCGGACCAGGTCCGCGTCCGTGACGAGCCGCGCCTCTCCGGCGACGTACGCCTCGTCTTCGGTGGCCTCCGGCGGGAACGAGTGCAGCGCGTATCGCCCGTCGCGCTCCAGGTCGCGGCGCTTCGGCGAGTCGATGACGAAGCAGTAGAGCCCGTCGCGGGTGATGAACGGCGAGACAGGATGCACCCGCGGGCCACCGTCGGCTCGGACGGTGGCCAGGTAGCCCAGACCCGGCCCGTACTGGTGGATCAGGGCGTGGATCGACGCCGCGAGTTGGGGCTCGGCAGCGGCGAACTCGGGCCAGGATGCCATGCCCCCACTCTATCGAACATATGTTCGAGATTGGTAGCGATCACCCGGCTGAGCGACACCAAGGGCATCACAACTTCCGGGGAGTTGTGGCCTCAAGACCGCCGGATGACCACGACTTCCCGGAAGTTGTGACGGTCATGGCAAATCGGGGTGGCGCCAAATCGGCACCACCCCGATGTGAAGAACGGTCAGACTCAGGCCGGTCGGCCGTATCCCGAGTTGGGCATCTTGTCCAGTGGCGCCATCCGGACCACGTCGCTGCTGTTCGGGGCGTGTATGACCCAGTTGTTGCCGACATACATCCCCATGTGGTGCATGTCAGGGTAGAAGAAGACCAGGTCGCCGGGGCGCAACTGGTCACGGGTGACGTGCTTGGTCGAGTTGTACTGGGTGACCGTGTAGTGGTACAGGCTCACCCGGCCACCGGTCGCCTGCGACCACGCCCATTCCGTGAGGCCGGAGCAGTCGAAGGTCCGCGGGCCGGCGGTGCCGAACACGTATGGGCTGCCGATCTTGCTGCACGCGATCTGCGCGGCCTTCGAACCGATGCTGCCGTCGTACGCGGACGGGCACGGCGCCGGCTTGAGGTTGCCGACGGCACCCGACGTGCCGTACGCGGCCAGTCGCATCTGGTTGAACTGGGCGATCTGGTCGTTGATCGTCTTTTCCTGGGCGGCGAGCTGCGCCTCCTGCCCGGACAGCTGCTTGACCAGGTCGTCGAGCGGCTTCTTCTGCTTGTCGTAGTCGGCCTTCACCTTGGCCACGCCGGCGATCTGGTCCTGCTCGTTCTTGGCCATCGCGTCGAGTATCGACAGCTGGTCGGCCAGCATGGTCGGGTTACTGCTGGTCAACAGGGCGTTCAGCGTCGAAGCCTGGCCGTTCTTGTACGCCTGCGCGGAGTACGAACTGACCCGGCCCATCGCGAGGTCGACCTGAAGCTGCAACGGGCGGATCTGCTCCGCGAGCTTGGATGCCTTGGCCTGGTTGTCGGCGAGCTGCGCCTTGACGTTGTTGTGCTGCTCGATGAGGGGTTCGAGCTTGTTCCAGGCCGAATCGATCGCAGCCTCAATGTCGGCGGGTGACTGGGGGGCCGCGTGCGCGCTGGTCGACAGCGTCAGCGCGATCACCAAACCGGTGCAGACCGCCCCGACAGCGCCGGCAAGAGCACGCACGGGTTTGAGACGCGACCCATCGGGTCGCATCACACGCATTTCCACCGGAGTCCGGCTCCTTCTTCCCTGACCGCCTACCGGGTTAGCTGACGGATTCGGGCGGGAAGCGTCGCCCTACCGCTGCAAGCAGCGGATTCACCCCAATGTTGCGGTGGGTCCCCGGCTCGTGCACACGAACGATTCGGCGGTGCCGCGTGGCGCACCCGCTCTGGGTACGACGCCCACCCGGCGAGAACCAACGGTATGGGTCACGAACGGTTGTGGCAAGTCCAGAAGTTCACTGTGGATACGGGTACCGGAGACGCGGTTCAAAACCGCGCTGAACTGGGCCTTATCGGCGGCGATTCCGTTGCCCACCAACACGTACCGGATCCTGGATGTCTACGCAGAGTGTTGTGGGTATCGCCACACTACGCACCGTGAACCTCATCGATGGCTACCGAGAGCGACCGTTGCCACGCCGTCGACCCGGCGCCACTCTCCACTTGAGACGCACCGGGTCGCTGGCGAGGGTGTCGACGAGGGTGCCTACCCGCCCGGTCGGCCGTACCCGGCGATGCTCCCGCCGTACGTGGAGAGCTGCGCCATCCGGACGAAATCGTTGGTGTGCGGCGCGTGAACCATCCAGTCGCCGCCTACGTATATCCCGACGTGGTGGATGTCCGCGTAGAAGAAGATCAGGTCGCCGGTGCGAAGCTCCGCACGACTGATCCGCTTCGTCTGCGACATCTGATTACGGGCGGAGTGGTCCAGCCTGACACCGGCCGCGGCCCACGCGGTCAGCGTCAGACCCGAGCAGTCATAACCTGGCCCTGTGCCCGCCCACTGGTACGGCCTGCCGATCAGGCTGCAGGCCTTGGTCGCCGCGGTTCCACCAGGCCCCCCGATGTATTCCACGGGGCACGCGGTCGGCTTCAACGCCCCCGTCGCGGCACCGCCAGCGCCGTAGGCGGTCTGACGGAGTTTCTGCAACTGGGCGATCTGGTCTTCGATCTGCTTCTTCTTCGCCGCCAGGTCAGCATCCTGCTTGGCCTGTTGAGCGATGAGGTCATCGAGCGCCTTCTTGTCACCGGCGTACTTGTCGCGCACGAGAGCCACATTGCTGATCTGCTCGCGCTGGCTGCGAGCGACCATGTTCAGCAACGCGAGCTGATCGGCGAGGGAAGTGGGCGAGCTGGTGGTGAGGACGGCGTTCAAGGTGAAGGCCGGACCGCCTTTGTACACCCCGACAGCGATGTCACTGACCGATTCCATGGCGAGGTCGACCTGTAGCTGCAATGGCTGCAACTGAGTCTGTAGCTTGTCGGACTTCGCTCTGTTGCTGGTCAGTTGCGAGTGGACGGTGTTGTATTGCTCGATGACCGGTTCCAGCACGTTCCACTGCTGGTCGATCTGAGCTTCAACCTCACCGGGTCCTGGCGCGGGATTGGCGCATGCCGGTCCCAGCGTCACGAGTAGCGTTGCGGCGCCCGCGATTGCGGTGAGCGCCGCCGCGCGCAGGGCTGTGAGCACATGTGCGGGTGCCACCGGAGTCGAACTCCTTCCACGACCGCACTACCGGGTGACTCGGGATCCCCCCGGCTCGCCGAGCTGTTTGGCGGTGTCCGGCCGCGGTCTCCGTTGCGAGGCGACCTCGATACGGTCGGACGGTCCAAGAGATTAGTGAAGGTCATTGCTGTCGGCAAGCCGACGCACCCGCCATATTCATACTGCTCACAGCCCGATACGGACGGTGGTTTTTCAGGTCGCCGGACTCGACGTCGGCACCGGTTCGCCGACCACGGCGTTGAGTACGTCATCGAGCGTCACGATGCCCAGCGGCCGGCGGCCGTCGCTGACCAACACGATGTGCCGCCGTTCGCGGCGCATCGCCAGCAGCACGTCGGCGAGTGTGCGGTCGGGCGGTACGACCGCGAGCGGGCGGATCAGCTCCGGGGCGATCGGCGCGCGCCGCTGCGGGCCGACCACCCCGAGCACATCTTTTACGTGTACGAAACCAAGCACCCGACGGGTGGCGCGTTCCACGACCGGGAACCGGGACCTGCGGGTACGCGTGGCAAGCACTTCCAGGGCGGCGGGTGACACGTCTTCGGCGACGGTGACGACCCGCACCCACGGCCGCAGCGCGTCGCCCGCGGTCCGTTCGTGCAGGGCGAGTGCCCCGGCGATACGCGCGTGCTCCTCCTGGTCGAGCAACCCTTCGGTACGCGCCTGGCCGACCAGCCCGGCCAACTCCTCGGCGGTGAACACGGTCTTCACCGCGTCGGTGGCCTCGATGTGCCACAGCCGCAGGAAGACCCGGGACGCCCACCGCATCGCGACCAGGACCGGCTTGGTGGCAATGCAGAACGCGTACATCGGCGGGCCGAGCAGGAGCACCGCGCGTTCCGGGCCGGCCAGCGTGAGGTTCTTGGGCACCATCTCGCCGATGACGGTGTGCGCGAACACCACCACGCCGAGCGCGAGGACGAACGCCACCGGATGCGTCGCGCCCGCCAGACCCATCGTTTCGAACGGCCCGGTGAGGAAGTGCGCGAGCGCCGGCTCGGCGATCGCACCGAGGGCCAGCGAGCAGATGGTGATGCCCAACTGCGAGCCGGCGATCATCAGCGGAATCTGGTTCATCGCCCGCAGCGCGAACCGGGCCGTCCGCGAGCGCCCCGCGAGCGGCTCGATGGCGGTGCGGCGGGCGGCGATCAGCGAGAACTCGGCACCGACGAAGAACGCGTTGCCCAGCAGGAGAAGAACGGTGACGAGGACCTTAGTCATCGGCCGGCTCCAGCCGCGCGACGCGTACCTGCTCGATCCGCCGGCGGTCCACCTCGACGACGGTGAACTCCCACCCGTCCTCGGTGACCGTCTCGCCCTCGACCGGGATGTGGCCCGAGCCGCGCCATCAGGAACCCGGCGAGCGTTTCGTAGGGCCCTTCGGGCAGCCGGAATCCGGTGCGCTCGGCCAGCTCGTCCTCGCGTAACAGGCCGTCGACCACCCAGGAGTGGACGGCGTCCCCGGCCGCGTCCGGCAGGACGAGGTCGTACGTGGTCGCGGACAGTCCGGCCTCGTCGACCGGCGCGTCGTGCTCGTCGGCGATCTCGCCGACCAACTCCTCGACCAGGTCCTCGACGGTCACCACGCCGTCGGTGCCGCCGTACTCGTCGACCACGATGGCCATGTCGGCCATGCCGGCGCGCAATGCGTGCAGGACACGGTCCAGATCCAGGCTCTCCGGCACGAACACGGGCTCGCGGGCCACCGCGGCCACGGCCGTGGTCGCTCTTCGCGCCGGGGGTACCCCCAACGCGTCCTTGACCGTGGCGACCCCGGTGACGGTGTCGAGCGTCTGCTCGTACACCGGGAATCTGCTGTGCCCGGTCTCGCGCGCCGCGGAGAGCAGATCCGCGACGGTCGCGTCGCCGCGCAGCGCCTCGACGTCGACGCGGGGAGTCATCGCCTCCGCGGCCCGCTTGTCGCCGAACCGGATCGTGCGGCGCAGCAGGACCGCGGTGTCGGTCGGCAGCGCACCGGCGCGGGCCGAGATGACGGCGAGCAGGCCCAGCTCCTCCGGAGAACGGGCGCTGGCAAGCTCCTCCTGCGGCTCGACACCTAGCCAGCGCACGATCCGGTTGGCCGAGCCGTTGAGCGCGGCGATCAGCCACGAAAAGATCTTGGAAAACATCCGCAGCGGGCCGGCGGTCTTCCGGGCGATCGGCATCGGGCGGGCGAGGGCGGCGTTCTTCGGCACCAGCTCGCCGAACAGCATCGAGAACAGCGTGGCGACGACCAGGGCAAGGACATGCGTGACGCCGCTGGTCGCCCGGCCGGCGATCGGATGGACGAGCGGCTCGAACAGGTGCGCCAGGGCCGGCTCGGCGAGGTAACCGGTCAGCAGGGCCGCGATCGTGATGCCGAGCTGGGCGCCGGAGAGCTGGAACGACAGACGCCGGAGCGCCCCCTGGACGGTACGCGCGGCGCGGTCGCCGCTCGCGGCCTGCCGCTCGATCTCGGCCCGGTCGACGGTCACCAGGGAGAACTCGGCCAGGACGAAACCGGCGTTGGCTGCGGTGAGCAGCACGAATGCGAGCAGCGGCAGCAGCGTCGTCAGCAGTGTGCGGTCGATGATCCTCTCACCTCGGGCGCGATTCTTTCACGCCGAGGTGGGTGGCTCGTGCCTACTCCGGCTTGAGGGAGCGCAGCAGTACCGTCGCCACGTCGACGACCTCGACGTCGGTGCTCGCCTCGCCGATCGACTTCTTGCCGGTCACCCCGTCGCCGAGCATGGTCAGGCAGAACGGGCAGCCGACCGCGACCGTCTGGGCCCCGGTACCCAGGGCCTCCTCGACGCGTTCCACGTTGATCCGCTTGCCGATGCGCTCTTCCATCCACATCCGCGCACCACCGGCACCGCAGCAGAACGAGCGCTCCTTGAACCGCTCCATCTCGGTCACGGCGCGCCCGTCGACGGCGGCCGCCAGCACCTCGCGGGGCGGCTCGAACACCCGGTTGTGCCGGCCCAGGTAGCACGGGTCGTGGTAGGTGACGCCGCCGTCGACCGGCTGCACCGGGGTCAGCTTGCCGGTCTCGACCAGGTGGGCCAGCAACTGCGTGTGGTGGACGACCTCGAAGTCGCCGCCGAGCTGGCCGTACTCGTTGGCGAGCGTGTTGAAGCAGTGCGGGCAGGTCGCCACGATCTTCTTGACCCCGGCTTCGTTCAGGGTCTCCACGTTCTGCTGGGCCAGCATCTGGAACACGAACTCGTTACCGATCCGGCGCGCCGGGTCACCGGTACACGTCTCGCCTTCGCCGAGGATCGCGAAGCTGACGCCCGCCTCGTGCAGCAACGTGGCAACCGCGCGGGTGGTCTTCTTCGCGCGGTCCTCGAACGCGCCGGCGCAGCCGACCCAGAACAGGTACTCGAAGTCACCGGGACCGACGTCCGAGCCGACCCGGGGCACCTCGAAGCCAAGGTTGCTGGTCCACTCGTCGCGGGTGTTCGGCGCGGCGCCCCACGGATTGCCCTTGTTCTCCAGGTTGCGCAGCATGACGCCGGCCTCGCTGGGGAAGTTCGACTCGATGAGCACCTGGTATCGGCGCATGTCGACGATGTGGTCGACGTGCTCGATGTCGACCGGGCACTGCTCGACGCAGGCGCCGCAGGTGGTGCACGACCACAGCACGTCCGGGTCGATGATCCCGCCATCCTCGGCACCGCCGACCAGCGGGCGCTCGGCCTCGGCCAGCGCCAGCACGTTGACCTTGCTGAGCTGCTCCTGGGTGGCCTTCTCCCCGCCGGTCAGGTCCTTGCCACCGCCGGCGAGAAGGTAGGGGGCCTTCGCGTACGCGTGGTCGCGGAGGCTGAGCACGAGCAGCTTGGGTGACAGCGGCTTGATCGGGCTCAATCTGACGATGGGCGTCGCGGCCGCAGCCCGCCGAGGGCCGACCCGGACCGTGCGCGCGGCCCCGGTCGGTGTGCCGCCGACTGCCGCGCCGAGCGCGTGCGAGAGGGGCGCCGCCCAGGTCGGGTACGGGAAGTCGCCGGCCGCGGCCTTGAACGCGCGGATCGTGAGGATGCAGACCATCACCGCCGCGATGACCCACTCGACGAAGTACCCCTGCCACATCGTGGAGCCGGCGAACCGGGACGGTTTCTTGGCTTGGGAGGGGCGGTTGCGCAGTCGGGTTCCGATGAGAACGGCGATGCCGATGCTGCCGAAGATCGCGATCAGCTCGGTGAGCAGGCCGTAGACACTCCAGCGACCGATGACCGGCAGCTCGAATTTCGGGTCGACGACCTCGCCGTACGCCTCCAGCAGCGTGAAGAACAGCGCACCGAACGCGATCATGACGAACCAGTGCGCGGCGCCGACGACGCTCCACTTCAGCATCCGGGTGTGGCCGAGCGTCTCGGTCAGCATGGTCCTGGTGCGGGTGCCCTTCGCGGCGAACCGCTCCGGGTCGGGTTGGCCCAACCGGACGACCCGGACGATCCCGGTGACCGCTCTGGCGAGCAGCACGATCGCCACGGCGGTGATCGCCGCGGCGAGGATCGACGCCACGATCTGCACGGGTCCCATGCGCAGGCCTCCTGATTGCCAGTCCTGCCGCGGAGCCTAGCCCGCCAGTTACCAGCAAGTAACATGACTGCGGCCACACCGTGCGAGCTGCCCACCCGGGGTGCTTATGCACACGTGTGGACAAGACTGTGGAGAACTACATGGGTGTAATCCGTGCTAACGCCACTTGGAGAGCAGCACCAACGCGGCGATCATCGACCCGAACCCGATGGCGAAGTTCCAGTATCCGATCTTGAACAGGAAACTGAGCGCGGGTGTGTCGGCGAACCCCTGCGTCAGGTAGAACACCACCATCCACGCGATGCCGAGCACCAGCAGGCCCACGGCGGTGGCCGGCACCCACACCGGACTCGGCCGCTTCGATGCGGCCGTGGTCTGCGGCCGCAGCTCGGCTGGCGGCGTGTAGACCTTCTTCTTGCGTACTTGAGACTTGGGCACGGCGCTCTCCTGGAGGGATCGTCTCGCGAACACTACGCCAGGCGAGGGCCCGATGTGGTCCGAGCGAGCCTGAATAATGTTCCCCGCTAGCGTAGTCAAGCCGGCATCGGCGCGCGGAAAAGGGGGCACGTGAGGTATCGGAGCTTCGCCAGGATCGCCATGATCGGCACAACTTGCCGGAAGTCGTGGCCTCCGTGACCCTTCGCGGCAACTGTTTCCGGGAAGTTGTGCCGATCTTGGGGGCGATCCTGTGACTCAGGCCACCGCGGGCCAAGGCGGGGCGTCGTCGTGGGGGCGGGTAGTGCGCCGCGCGGCGGTGGCCCTGCTGCCCCGGCGCCGCGTCGACCGGCGGCGCGGCTGGTCCCTGCTGGTACCCGTGGTGCTGCTGTTCGCCGGCCTGCTGTTCACCACGACCGCGACCACGGCGAACGGCACCGACCTGCGCAACGACCGCCGCCCCGAGCTGGCGAACCTGATCACCGAACGCAAACGGGACGTGGCCACGGCCGAGGCCCAGGCGAGCGACCTGCGGCGGCAGATCGAGGCGGCGACCGGCGCCGAGGCGGGTTCGGATGCCCGGGTGGCCGAGCAGCGTACCCGCGGGCAGGCCGAGCAGGGGCCGGCCGGGCTGGTCGCGGTGCACGGCCCGGGCGTGACCGTGAAGCTCAACGATGCCCCGCGGCGCTCGGACGGCAGCCGGCCGACCGGCTCCCCGGACGATCTCGTTGTGCATCAGCAGGATGTACAGGCAGTGGTCAATGCGCTCTGGGCGGGTGGCGGGGAGGCTATGTCGATCATGGGAGTACGGGTCATCTCGACCAGCGCGGTACGCTGTGTCGGCAATACCCTGCTCCTGGACGGCCGGGTGTACTCGCCTCCGTTCGTCGTCACGGCCATCGGAGATCCCATGCTGCTCCAGCACGCGCTCGACGCGTCGGACGGCGTGCGCGCGTTTCGCGACGCGGCGACCGACTTCGGCCTCGGATATGAGGTGAAGGTGGAGGGAGACGTCACCGTGCCGGCCTACGAAGGATCCGTGGCACTGCGATCGGCGCAGCTCCCCTCGTGAGGTCGCCTCGATGACGAATGACCTTCAGCCGGGCAACCACCGGCCGCGCCACAGCGCCGCCGACCAGAACTCGGTATCCACGGCCATCCTGCCCCGGATCGTCGACGACGAGCCGCCGGAGGCGGACGCGGTCGCTCCCGGCCCGGTGGAGCCGATGGCCCGGGTCTCGGCCGACGAGCAGCCGACCGAGGTGATCCCCGCGGTCAATGGCGATCAGCCGGATGAGCCTGCCGATGTCGGGCCGCCGGTGGCAGCGGTGCCGGTGGCAGCGGTGCCGGTCGATCAGGCTGTGGCGGCGAGCCCCTGGAGTCTGCCGCCGGCACGGCTGCGGCAGCGCCCGAGGCCGGGGGCCGGGCCGGGATCGCCAGGGCCGGGATCGCCGGGATCGCCGGGGCCGGGATCGCCGGGCTCGCCGGGGCCGGGATCGCGACCGCCGGAGTCGGGGTCGGACTCGCCGGGGCTGGGCTCGGGCTCGCCGGGGCCGGGCTCCGGGTCGCCGGGGCCGGGCTCCGGGTCGCCGGGGCTGGGCTCGGGCTCGCCGGGGCTGGGCTCCGGGTCGGGGTCGCCGGGCTCGGGGCCGGGCTTCGCGCCGGCGGAGGACGTCGAGCACTGGATCGAGGCGGCACCCGGCGCGCTGGCCGGCACCGGTGACGAGGCGATCGAGCCGGCGACAGGGCCGGCGATCGAGTCGGCTGATGAAGCCGAGCCGCATGTCGAGACACCGGCGATGGCCCAACCCCAGCCTCAGCCCGCCGTCACGCTGGAACTGACGGTCTCCGAACCCGCCGCGCCTGCCGCTGAGACCGTTCGGAAGCCCGACGTGACCGGAGCGGAGATCACCTGGACCGTCGATCCGGCCGATGACGAGCCTGATCCGCCGCCGGCACCGGCCATACCGGCGCTGCCGACCATGCCCGACCTGGTCATCGGCCCGGCGGTTGTGACGCCACCGGCGCCATCGGAGGCGCCTGGTCAGTCCGGGCGTGGCTGGTTCGAGCCGGTCGTCCCGCTCGATGAGATTACAGCCAACCAGGCCGACGGCGAACCGAAGGAACCGGTCGACCTGCCCCGCCGCATCCCGAGCACCATCGGCTTCGAAGCCTTGGACGACTGGGACGACGACGACTGGGACAACGACGACTGGGACGACACCGCCGGCACAACCGTGGCCGCCGCCGGTGCCGCTCCGGCGGTCGAGGCGCCAGCTTTCGCTCTGCCGGCGATCGGCGCCGCGAGCGTGGCCAGTTGGGAAAACGCAGCCGGCACGGCGGGCGCCGCAAGCATGGCGGGCACCACGAGCGCGACCAGCACGGCGGCCACCGGGGACATGGCCGCCAGCGCAAGCGCCACGGTCCCGGCAAGCGCCAGCGCCGCAAGCCCCGCCAGCGCCAGCGCCACGGTCCCGGCAAGCGCCCCAGCGACCGTCGCGGCAGGCCCGCCGAGCCCGTCAACCGCCGCGAGCCCGGACGCCGACGCGACCGCGTACATCCCCCGGATCCCGGCCGAGCCCGACGGCGCCGACGTCACCGCGTACATCCCGAGGATGCCGGTGCCGCCCACGGGCGAGGTAACAATGCCCATTACCGCCCCGGCCGCCCCTCCCGCCGACAAGAATGCGGAACAGGACGAGGCGGCCGGCGACGACGCGGCCCCGCGCGGGGTCAAGGTGGTGGCGCTCCGACCGGTCCGCACCGAGGAGGGCTACCGCAGCGTGTACTCAGAGCACACCCGCACCACGGTCGGGTCGGTGATCCGTACGGTCATCCGTACCGTCGGAGAGATCTGTATCACGCTGGGCATGATCCTTCTGCTCTTCGCCGCGTACGAGGTCTGGGGTAAGACGGCCGCGGTCAACGCGCACCAGAACGACCTCAACAGCCAACTCGCCCAGGAATGGAACGGGCCGGCCGCCGCCCCGAGCGCGAGCGCCGGGCCGAAGGCCGACGTCCTGCCGCCGCCGGACGGGAAGGCGATCGCCCGGCTCTACATCCCGCGCATGAACAAACAGTGGATCGTGGTCCAGGGCGTGACCCCGGCCGACATCCGGTTCGCGCCGGGCCACTACCCGACGAGCGCGATGCCCGGCCAGACCGGCAACTTCTCGGTGGCCGGCCACCGCACCCCGGCGATCTTCTGGGACCTCGACCAGATCCACAACGGCGACGACATCGTCGTGGAGACCAAGGACTACTGGTACGTGTACAAGGCGACCCAGACCGAGATCGTCTCGCCGCACGCGGTCCAGGTGGTGGCCCCGGTGCCGAACCAGCCCGGAAAGAAGCCCACCCAGCAGATGATCACGCTGACCACCTGCAACCCGAAGTTCAACAACTACCAGCGGCTGATCATCCACGGCGTCCTCGACCCGACCGAGACCCGCACCCGCGCCGAAGGCCGGCCGGCCGTGCTGGGAGGCTGAGCGGGATGTACTCGTGGATCTGGCGCCATCTGCCGTTCGGCCTGCCGGGGCGCGTCATCGGCTCGCTGCTGATCGTCGCCGGGGTCGCGGCGCTGCTCTGGTACCAGGTGTTCCCGAACGTCGAGCAGTACATGCCGTTCACCGACGGCCAGGTGACCAGCGACGGCGGCGACTCGGTGCAGCAGCCACCGAACCCGTCCGCCGACCCGAGCCTGCCGCCGGCCGACGTCATCCCGTACTCGACCATCTCCAACAACCCCGAGCCGACCACCACCAGGTGACCGCTGTGCGCGTACTCGTCATCGACAACTACGACTCCTTCGTCTTCAACCTCGTGCAGTACCTCGGCCAGCTCGGCGTGGAATGCGTGGTGCGCCGCAACGACGAGATCCCGCTGGCCGAGGTCGGCCAGGTCGGGGCCGACGGCGTCCTGCTCTCCCCCGGCCCCGGCACTCCCGAACGCGCGGCCATCTGCATCCCGCTCATCCGGGAGTACGCGGGGAAGCTGCCCATCTTCGGGGTCTGCCTGGGTCACCAGGCGATCGGGGCGGCGTTCGGCGCGACTGTCGAACGGGCGCCCGAGCTGCTGCATGGCAAGACATCGGTCGTCCACCACGCCGGCGCCGGGGTACTGGCCGGCCTACCCGACCCGTTCACCGCCACGCGGTACCACTCGCTGGCCGTCGTCGAGTCGACCCTGCCGCCCGAGATCGAGGTGACCGGTCGCACCGGATCCGGCGTCGTGATGGCGATGCGCCACCGCGAACTGCCGGTCGAAGGGGTGCAGTTCCACCCGGAGTCGGTGCTGACCCAGGGCGGCCACCTGATGCTCGCGAACTGGCTCGCCGCTTGCGGGTACCCGAAAGGTCTTGATCTTGCCCCGGAGCTGACCGCGGAGGTCGAGGCCAGGCGGGTCGCCGCCTTCGCCTGACCGCAGGGCTCACCCGCCGGGCTTGGTTGCCGGCGCCGATGGGGTCGGGCTGGGTGTCGTGGGCTGCGAGGTCGGCTGGGACGACCGGCCGACGAAGATGTTCACCGTCGTCTTGGCCGGGTCGGCGACCGTGCCACCGTCCGGGTCCTGGTTGATCACCTTGCCGACCTGGGTGGAATCGGTGGTGTCCTGAGAGATCACGTTGACCTTGAAGCCGGCCGCGGCGATCGCCGCCTTCGCGTCGGCTTCGCGCGAGCCGACGACCGGCGGGACCTTCTTCTGGTTGCCCTTGGAGATGCTGACGGTGACCGTGCTGTTCTCTTTGAGCGGCGTGCCCGGCTTGGGATCGGAGTCCACCACGTTGCCGGCGGGTTGGTCGCTGTTGACGTCGGTGAACTTGCCGACCAGGTGGTTGGCCGCGAGCGCCTGCTCGGCGGCGGTGCGGTTCAGGCCGATCAGCTGCGGCACCGTGGTCTGGCCCGGGCCGAGACAGATCTTGTACGAGACGGTGGTGCCCTCGTCGACCTTGGTGTTGGCCGCCGGGTCCTGGTCGGTGACCGTGTTCTGCTGGCAGGTGGGGTCGTTGAACTGGGTCGGGCTCGGCTTCAGCTTCGCCTGGTTGAGCAGCCGGCTCGCCTCGTCGCTGGTCTGCCCCTTCAGGTCCGGCACCGGCACCTGGGTCTTGTTGTGGTTGGCGACGTAGAGCCCGATGCCGAGCGCGGCGACGGCGAGGACGCCGAGCAGGGTGAGCGCGACCGCCACCCACGCGTTGTTCTTGCGCTGCGGTGGCGGCGCGACCCGGGCCGTCGGGCGGGTCGGTGCGCCGTTGCGGACCATCGTCGGCGCCGCGATCATGGCGGTGCGCTCGTCCTCGCGCATGATCGGCGTGGCCAGCACCGGCCGGCCGGCGGCGGCGCGGAGCAGGTCGGCGCGCATCTCGCCGGCACTCTGGTACCGGTTGGCCGGGTTCTTCGCCAGCGCCTTGAGCACGATCGCGTCGATCGGCGGGGTGACGTCCCGGTTGCTCTCGCTCGGCGGTCGCGGATCTTCCCGGACATGCTGGTAGGCCACGCTGACCGGGTTGTCGCCGACAAAGGGCGGGTGCCCGCAGAGCAGCTCGTAGATCACACAGCCGGTCGCGTACACGTCGCTGCGCGCATCGACGGCCTCGCCCCGGGCCTGCTCGGGTGACAGGTACTGGGCGGTGCCGATCACCGCGGAGGTCTGCGTCATCGTGCTGGCCCCGCTGGCCAGCGCCCGGGCGATGCCGAAGTCCATGACCTTGACCTGGCCGGTCTGGGTGAGCATCACGTTGCCGGGCTTGATGTCGCGGTGGATGATCCCGTGCCGGTGGCTGAATTCGAGCGCCGAGCAGATGTCCGCGGTGATCTCCAACGCGCGCCGGGGCATCAACGGGCCCTCGGCGGTCAGCACCTCTTTGAGGGTGCGGCCGTTGACGAACTCCATGACGATGTACGGCAGCTCTTCGCCGCTCGGCCCGTGCTCCTCGCCGGTGTCGTAGACGGCGACGATCGCGGGGTGGTTGAGCGCGGCCGCGTTCTGCGCTTCCCGCCGGAAGCGCATCTGGAACGTGGCGTCGCGGGCGAGATCAGAACGTAGCGTCTTGATCGCGACGTCCCGGCCCAGCCGGAGGTCACGGCCCCGATGCACCTCGGCCATACCGCCGTAGCCGAGGAGCTCGCCGACCTGATACCTCCCACCGAGGAGGCGGGCCTGCGCGGTCATGTCGTCGGTCGTCCTTCTATCCGTTGGTCCGTGCTCATTGATTCGGCCCACAGGTCTTGGGATCGGTCGGGTCGAACGGGTTGCACGAGTCGCCCGGACCGGGCGTCTTCTTTCCTCCGTCATCGCCCGTGAACACCCGCAGGGTCACCTCGGTCCCTTCCGGCTGCCGGCCGCATGGGGACATCGCGGCGACCCTACCCTTCTTCCCCCCGGGCTGGTCGGTGATGACCTTCACGGTGTAGTTGCTGTCTTCGAGCTTCTTGCGTACATCGTTGACGTCCTGGTTCTGGGCCTCCTCGCAGACCAGCACGTGGGTCTTGACCGTGGGGGTCGTCGCCGTCGGAGTGGGCCTCGGCTTGGTCGGCTTCGCCGTGGCGGTCGGTGGCCGGCTCGGCGGGGCACTGGTCGGGGGTGCGGTGACCTGCGGGTTGTTGTCGTTGTTGCGCAGCAGCAGCCAGGCGCCGCCACCGCAGAACACCAGCACGATCAGCACCGCGAGGGCGGCCCACAGCGCGACATTGTTGCCACCCTTGCGACCTTGTCCTCCGGCGCCGGCGGTCCGCCTGGTCTGGCCCCCGCCACCACCGCCCGGACCGGTCGGCTCCGCGAACGTGTAGTTCTCGGCGGGCACGGAGACCGGCACGGACGCCGCGCCCCGCGCGTACTGGCCCTGGCGCTGGGCCGGGCTCACCGGTGCGGTGGCTGGAAAGGCCCCACCCGGCATGATCCGGGTCCCGCCCGGCTGCACCGGACCGCTGACCCCGGGTGACACCGGCGAGCCGGACACCGGGGAACCCGAGACGGGCCCGGGTGGGCCACCGGAGATCGGGGAGATCGGCGCGGTGCCGAGCGGACCCGCCGCGGTCCCGGTGCTCACCGCCTGTGCCGCGCGCCGCGCGACCTGAGCCATGGCGGCCGCCGACGGGTACCGGGCGGCCGGGTCCTTCGCCATCGCGCGCTCGACGAACTGGCGGACCACCGGTGGGGTGTCCGTGGGAAGGGGCGGCGGCGCGTCCCGGACGTGCCGCATCGCGATCTCGACCGGGTTCTCGCCCTCGAACGGTCGCTGCCCGGCCAGGCACTGGTACGTGACGACGCCCAGCGAGTACACGTCGGACAGCGGGGTGGCGACCCCACCGGCGGCCTGCTCGGGCGAGATGTAGCTGGCGGTCCCCAGCACCGAGCCGGCCTGGGTCAGCTGGCCGACCAGCGCCGAACGGGCGATGCCGAAGTCGGTGAGCACCAGTGTGCCGTTGGGCCGGACCAGGAGGTTGCCCGGCTTCACGTCGCGGTGCACGATGCCTTTCTCGTGGGCGGCGTGCAGCGCGTCGGCGGCCTGGGCGACGAGCGCCATCGTCCGGCCCGGGGTCAGCCGGCCGACCCGGCCGAGGGTACGCGACAGGGCATCGCCCTCCACGTACTCCATGATCAGGAACGCGGTGCCGTTCTCGTTGCCGTAGTCGTAGATGTCGACCACACCGGGGTGGTTGATCGTGGCCATGGTCCGGGCCTCACCCCGGAACCGCTCGGCGAACCCCGGCTCCTCCAGCAGTGCGGGCAGCAGGATCTTGATCGCGACGGTCCGGCCCAGCACCTCGTCGGTGCCCCGCCACACGTCGCCCATGCCGCCGCCGGCGATCCGCTCGTCGAGCCGGTACCGCCCGCCCAGCATCGTCCCGGGGCTCACCATCGTGGACACCTCATCTCACGCCCCGTTTCCGACGATGGCCCGCATCACGTTGCCGGCGATCTGGGCCGCGTCGTGGCTGCCGCCGCTGCCGGCCCGTTCCAGGAACACGGCCACGGCCGCCACCGGCTTGCCGTCCTTGATGGCGAAGCCGATGAACCAGCCGTGATCGGGGTTGTCGCCGTTCTGCGCCGTGCCGGTCTTGCCACCGACCTGGACGCCGGAAATCTTGGCGCTGGTGCCAGTGCCGTTCTGCACGACGTTGACCATCATGTCGCGCATGACCTCGGCAGTCTGCTCATCGATCGGGTGGCGTCCGACCTGCGGGTGTGCCACGTAATTCGAGGTACGGTCGGCCGCCAGCTCCTTTTCGATGAGGTACGGCCGCATCTGGGTGCCGCCGTTGGCGACCGTGGCCGCGATCATCGCCCCCTGCAGGGCGGTCATCTGCACGTTGCTCTGCCCGATCGAGGACTGGGCGACCGACGGCGTGTCGACTTGGCCGCTCTTCGAGTCGGTCATGCTGCCGGTATGGCTGGCCGCCACGTTCATGATGTTCTTGGAGTCCTGGTCGAAGCGCGGCGTCTCCTCGAAGCCGAACGCCTTCGCCATGTCCTTGATCTTCTCCGGCCCAAGCTGCTCCGCCCCGAGGTGCGCGAAGGCCGTGTTGCAGGAGACGGTCAGCGCCTGCTTGAGGGTGATCTGGTCGGCGCAGACCACGCCGGGGGCGTTGCGGATCGGCAGGGTCGTGCCCGGCGCGGTGTAGCTGGTGCCGCCCTGGAGCACGGTGTCCGCCTGCATCCCGCTGGCCAGGGCCGCCGCCGACATGATGACCTTGAACGTCGAGCCCGGCGGGTAGAGCTGGGAGAGCCCGCGGTTGAGCAGCGGGGTGTTCTTGTCGGCGTCGAGCTGCCGCGCCGTGTCGGCCGCGGTCTGGGTGTTGTGGCTGACCAGAGGGTTCGGGTCGAACGACGGAGACGAGACGGACGCGAGCAGCGCGCCGGTCCGCGGATCGAGCGCGACCACGGCACCCTTCCGCACGTCCCCCTTGTTCTGCAACGCGTCGTAGGCCGCCTTCTGCGCCGCCGGGTTGAGCGTGAGCAGCACGTTGCCGCCGGAGGTCCGCTTGCCGGTGAGCATGGCGAGCCAGCGGTCGGCGATCTGCGAGTCGTCGTTGCCCTGCAGGTAGGCGTTTTCCAGCTTCTCGATCCCGGTGCTGGCCAGGTTGACCGGCTTGTACCCGACGATGTGGGCGTACTGCGGGCCGAGCGGGTAGCTGCGCAGGTACTTGAGCTGGTCGTCGGTCGGTGCGCTCTGCGCCACGATCGTGCCGCCGGCAAGCTCGACCGAGCCGCGCTGCCGCTGGTACTCGGAGATCTGCACCCGCGAGTTGTAGTCGCTGTTGCGGTAGTCGTCGGCCTTGTACGCCTGGACGTAGTTGAGGTTGGCGAACAGCAGGGCGAACAGGATCAGCGTGACCACGCCCACGCGGCGCAAGGGGGCGTTCACTTGATCATCTCCGTCGGGAGTTCCTGGAGCTTGGCCGGGCCGCCCGGAGCCGAGCTGCTACCCCGGCCGGAGCCGGATCCGTCGGCCGGGCGCCGGGCCGCGTCGGAGATGCGCAGCAACAGGGCGACCAACAACCAGTTGGCCACCAGGGACGAGCCACCGGCGGACAGGAACGGCGTGGTCTGCCCGGTCAGTGGGATCAGCTTGCTCACCCCGCCCACGATGACGAACACCTGCAACCCGAGCGTGAACGCCAGGCCACCCGCGAAGAGCTTGCCGAACGAGTCGCGGACCCCGATCGCCGCCCGCAGCCCACGCTCGACGATCAACAGGTACATGACGAGGATCGCGGCCAGCCCGAACAGTCCGATCTCCTCGCCCATCCCGGCGAAGATGAAGTCGCTGTCGACCAGCGGCACGATGTCGGGGCGGCCGACGCCCGGGCCGGAGCCGAACAGGCCGCCGGTGCCCAGGCCTAGCAGCGACTGGACAAGCTGGTATCCGTTACCCGACACGATCGGGTTGCCGTCACTGCCGATCTTCGTACTGAACGGGTCGAGCCAGATGTCTGCCCGCTGGTGGAAGTTGGCGAACGGGCCGCCGACCGTGGCACCCAGCGCGTACGCCAGGAACGCGCCGCCGATGAACAGCAGCAGACCGATGATCAGCCAGCTCACCCGCTCGGTCGCCACGTAGAGCGTGACGATGAACATGCCGAAGTACAGCAGTGACGTGCCGAGGTCCTTCTCGAACACGAGCACCATGAGGCTGAGCAGCCAGACGGTGACCACCGGGCCGAGGTCGCGGCCACGCGGGAAGTCGATGCCGAGGAACCGCTTGCTCGCCAGCGACAGCACCTCGCGCTTGCGCACCAGGTAGTACGCGAAGAAGACCAGCAGCAGCACCTTGGCGAACTCACCCGGCTGGATGGCGAAGAAGCTGCCGAACCTGATCCACAGCTTGGCACCGTTGATGCTGGAGAACCGCGCCGGCAGGATCGCCGGGATCATCACCAGCACGATGCCGGTGAGCCCGAGCGTGTACGCGTAGCGCGAGAGCGACCGGTGATCGCGCACGACCGCGAGCACCACCAGCGCGCCGCCGATGGCCAGCAGGCTCCACAGCAACTGGCGCCCGCCGGTGCCGCCGAAGACCGGGATGCCGCCGCTGCCGTTGGAGCGGGCCGCGGCGATGTCGAGCCGGCGCAGGAAGACCACGCCGAACCCGTTGATCATCGCGACCGCCGGCAGGATCACCGGATCGGCGTGCGGCGCGAGCCAACGGATCACCAGGTGTGCGACCAGGAACAACGCGCCGAGGGCGACCAGTGGACCGAGGAAGTTCGCGGTGACCCTGCCGGCGAGACCGGCTTCGGACGCCGCCGCGTAGACGCCGACCAACGCCATCGCGAAGACCAGCAACCCGAGTTCGGTGTTGCGTCGGTTGCCCGATCGCGACGGCCGGGCGAAGGTCCCCGTATCGCCCGAGTTCATGGGCGGCGGGGCCGGGATGGCGGGGGCGGTCACGACGGTCGATAGTCCTCGCTAGATCGGGTCAGCGCTTGCGACAGCTAACCGTGGGCATCGGGGTCTGGGTGGTGTCGACGCTCGACGTACCACTGGCGGTCGCACTCGGCGTGGGACCGGCTGTCGGGGTTGGACCTTGGGACGGCCCGGACGGTTCCGTAGACGGGGGCGGCGGGCAGGGCGGCAGCTTGTTGCTGTTGGTCGGGTCATCGCTGGTCAGCAGCGTGAGCTTGCGACGCGCGTCGGACGCATTACTGGCCGGAATGCCCTCTTTGACGGCGTCTTGTGCGCTCTTGGTCAGCTCGTTCAGCGTAGTCGTGCTGCGCTCCTGCTCGCTCGACAGGTGCAGGCCGGCCACCTGCCCCGGAACGCCGCGGAACACCGCGACCACGCCGTCGTCGGTCGCGCCCACGTAGTACTGCGACTGGGTGTATCGCCAGCCCAGCCACACGCCACCGCCGAGCAGGCCGAGCAGGACCAGGAGCACCAGCGTCGTGCGGACCGGATGCCGGCGCGGCCGCTCGTCCTCCTCGTCGGCTTCGGTCGACTCTTCCGGCGCGGCCGGACGGGGACTGGCCAGCGCGGACGCCCGGGCGGCCGGCGTGGAGTTGTCGGCCGACGTGGTGTTGCCGCGATCACGGGCGGCGGCGCCGCCGACGATCGGCGACTCCTCGACGATGTCCTCGTCGGTGACGTCGGCCACGATGACCGTGATGTTGTCGGGGCCGCCACCCCGCAGCGCCAACTGGATCAGCCGTTCGGCGCACTGGTCCGGCTGGGTGTACTCGCGCAGCGTCCCTTCGATCGTCTCCGCGCTGACCACGCTGGACAGGCCGTCGCTGCACAGCAGGTACCGGTCGCCGGGGATGGCCTGGCGGACCGAGTACTCCGGCTCGGCGTCCCGCCCGTCGAGCGCCCGGAAGAGCAGGTGCCGCTGCGGGTGGCTGTCGGCCTCCTCCAGGCTGATCCGGCCCTCGTCGACGAGCATCTGCACGTAGGTGTCGTCCTTGGTGACCTGCCCGAACTCGCCGTCGCGAAGCAGGTAGGCCCGGGAGTCCCCGATGTGCACCATGCCGAACTTGCTGCCGGCGAACAGCATCGCGGTGAGGGTGGTGCCCATGCCCTCCATTGCCGGGTTGGCTTCCACCGTGTCGCGGATCTGCTGGTTGGCGTTGTCGACGGCGGCGCGCAACGCGTCGATCATCGCGTTGCCGGGGACGTCTTCGTCGAGCGGCGCCATGGCCGCGATGACGATGTTGCTGGCCACGTCACCGGCGGCCATGCCGCCCATGCCGTCGGCGACAGCGAGAAGGCGCGGACCGGCGTAGACGGAGTCCTGGTTTCCGCCTCTTATCAGTCCGCGGTCGCTTCTGGCCGCATAGCGCAGGGTCAGGGTCATGGCCGTAACTCGAATGATGTGCGGCCGATCCGGATCGGCACGCCGAGGGGTACGGGAGTGGGTGCGCTGACCTTAGCGCGGTCCAGATAGGTGCCGTTCGTCGAGCCCAGATCTTCCAGGTACCACTGGGCGTCACGGGGCACCAGTCTGGCGTGCCGGGCCGAGGCGTAGTCGTCGGTGATGACCAGCGTGCAGTCTTCGGCGCGCCCGATCGTGATCGGGGCCTCCGAGAGCGTGATCCGGGTGCCAGCGAGCGCGCCCGCGGTGACGACGAGCTGGTGGGCGGCGCGGCCGCGCTTGACCTTCGCTGGCCGGGCACCACCGGTCGCCGCCCCGACACCGCGTGGTGCGGCGACGAGCCGGCTCGACCGGGCTCCGGCGAACAGGTCCCGCCGGATCACCCCGACCACTGTGAACACGAAGATCCACAGCAGCACGAGGAACCCGTACCTGGCGACGGTAAGGACAATCTCAGGCATGCGCTCTCAGTTCGGGGCCTGGTGTGCTGGTCACCTGGTCAACAGCTCCTAACCGTCGGCCCGGAAGGTCAGGGTCGTGGTGCCGAGCTGGATCATGTCACCGGGGTTGAGGGCGACGGCCGACACCCGCTGGCCGTTGACCATAGTGCCGTTGGTCGACCCGAGGTCGGTGAGGACGACCTGCGCGCCGTCGAAGTCGAGCCGGGCGTGCCGGCGCGAGATGCCGACGTCGGGGAGCCGCAGGTTGGCCTGGTCACCCCGGCCGATCACGGTGGAGCCGATGGACAGCGGGTAGCTGCGGCCGTCGCCGGACACCAGCCGTGCGCTGCGGGCCGGGCCGCCCGGTGCCGGTGGGGCGCTGTGCGGCGCGTAGGCGTGCTGATCGTAGGGCGGGTAGCCGGGCGGCGCGTCGTAGGAGGGCACCGGGGCGACATCACCGCCGGTGTAGACCTCCGCGGTGACCCGGAACATGCCGGTGTCCAGGCCGTCGCCGCGCTCGATCTCGACGATGACGTCGCCGTAGACCGTCCAGCTCTGCTCGCCGATGAACTCGGCCTGCGACTGGGCCAGCTCCTGCGCCAGGGCCGCGGCGTAGGGCGCCAGCCGACTGTGGTCATAGGGAGACAGGTCAATCACGTACCGGTTGGGCACCAGCGTCCGGCCACCGGCCAGGATCGCCTTGTGCGCCTCCGCCTCCCGTTGCATGGCGTTCAGGATCTCCACAGGGTGGACGACACCCTTGAAGACCTTGGCAAAAGCCCCTTCGACAAGGCCCTCCAAGCGCTTCTCGAAGCGCTGCAGCACACTCACCGGCTCCTCCTCGGGTCCCGAGGTCATGATGGTATCTGGCGCGCGCTCTCCTGCACCCGCACCAACCGGCCCAGCTCGTGCTACTCTTCCGGGGCGCCTACGGCAGCCTAGCCGTTCCACGCGCATTGCGCGCGGTTGGATTATGCCTGTCGCACGAGGGTGGGACCATGGACTAGTCTTGCTCTCCGGCGCAAACGCCCTGGGGAAGTGGCGGAATGGCAGACGCGCACGGTTCAGGTCCGTGTGCCCGAAAGGGCGTGGGGGTTCAACTCCCCCCTTCCCCACCAGCACAGGCGGTCTCCTCGGAGGTCGCCTGCTTTTGTCCCCCCTGAATCGACGTTGGTCTATCCAGTCCCGTCCACGTTGGGCTGAATGGGACCTTATAGACCAACGTCGATCGCGCACCGGCGCCGGGCCGCCACATCCACTCGTGGCTAGACTCTCAGGCTGACATGCCCCCGACCGCCTGGAGTTCCTCGTGAGCGTCGCACTCGTGACCGGATCGGCCGGCCTGATCGGTTCCGAGGCGGTGCGGCACTTCGCGTCGCTCGGGCTTGACGTGGTCGGGATCGACAACGACATGCGCAAGCAGTTCTTCGGCCCGGAGGCGTCCACGGCGTGGAACGTGCTGCGGCTGACCAGCGAGCTCGGCGACGGGTACACCCATCACGACGTCGACATCCGCGACCGTGCCGCGCTCGCCGCGATCTTCCAGCGCTACGGCACGAACATCGAGGTGGTCATCCACACCGCCGCGCAGCCCAGCCACGACTGGGCGGTGCGCGACCCGTACACCGACTTCGACGTCAACGCGGTCGGCACCCTGAACGTGCTCCAGAACGTCCGCGAGCACTGCATCGAGGCGCCGGTCATCCACTGCTCCACCAACAAGGTGTACGGGGACCGGCCCAACTCGCTGCCCCTGGTCGAGCTGGAGACCCGCTGGGAGATCGAGCCGGGTCACCCGTACGAGCAGGGCATCCGGGAAGACATGTCGATCGACGCGTGCCTGCACTCGGTGTTCGGCGCGTCGAAGGTGGCCGCCGACGTGATGGTCCAGGAGTACGGGCGGTACTTCGGCATGAAGACCGCCTGCTTCCGGGGTGGCACGCTGACCGGCCCGGCCCACTCGGCCACCGAACTGCACGGCTTCCTCGGGTACGTGATGCGGTGCAACATGGAGCGCCGCACGTACAAGATCTTCGGGTACAAGGGGAAGATGGTCCGCGACGCGATCCACTCGCACGACGTGGTCAGCGCGTTCGAGGCGTTCTTCCGCAGCCCCCGGTCGGCGGCCGTCTACAACCTGGGCGGCGGGCGGCACTCCAACTGCTCACACCTGGAAGCCTTCGCGCTGGCCGAGAAGATCACCGGCACCGAGATGGTCACCGAGTACCACGAGGCCAACCGGATCGGCGACCACCAGTGGTGGATCGGCTCCAATGAGGCGTTCCGGCACGACTACCCGGACTGGACGCAGGTCTACGACGTGCCGATGATCCTCCAGGAGATCTACGAGGCCAACGTCGACCGCTGGGTGCCGCAGTCATGAAGCACAGCGTGCTCGGGGTGCTCGTCGACGCCACAACCTACGACGAGGCGACCGCCGAGGTGCTCGCCGCCGCCCGTGAGCACCGGCCGTTCGCGCTGACCGCGCTCGCCGTGCACGGCGTGATGACCGGCGTGCAGGACCCCGCGCACGGCGCCCGGCTCAACTCGTTCGACCTGGTCACGCCCGACGGGCAGCCGGTGCGGTGGGCGCTCAACTCGCTGTACGGCGCCGGGCTCACCGACCGGGTGTACGGGCCGACGCTGACCCTGGAGGTGCTGGGCGGCTGCGCGGCCGAGGGGCTACCTGTCTATCTGTACGGCTCGACCGCCGAAACCCTGGACCGGCTGGTTCCCAAGCTGGCCGAGCTGCTGCCGGCACTCAAGATCGCCGGAGTCGAGCCGTCGAAGTTCCGGTCCGCGCAACCGGGCGAGGCGGAGGAGATCGCCGAACGGGTCCGGGCATCGGGCGCGCGGGTCGTTCTGGTCGGGCTCGGTTGCCCGCGGCAGGAGATCTTCGCGTACGCGATGCGCCCGCTGATCGACGCGCCGCTGCTCGCGGTCGGGGCGGCGTTCGACTACCACGCCGGGCAGCTACGCAAGCCGCCGGAGTGGATGCAGAAGCGCGGCCTGGAGTGGCTGTGGCGGCTCGGGCTGGAGCCGGGCCGGCTGTGGAAGCGGTACCTGCTGCTCAATCCGGCCTACCTGGCCCGCCTCACGGCACAGAAGACAAAGGTGTGGAAGGCGACCCCGCCGGCACCCGCGACCGAGCGCCTGACTTCATTCCCGGTCTGAAGATCGGCACAACTTCCGGGGAGTTGTGGCCATAGTGCGGGTCTGAGGCAACGACTTCGGGGAAGTTGTGACGATCTTTACTCGTCTTCGGAAGGTCGGTCGAGCGTCTCCAGCACGGCCCGGCGCTGGCGCTGCTCGGCGCGCATCCGCATGGCCCGGTCGGCGGGCAGCAGCATCAGCACCAGCGGGGCGGCGACCCACCAGCGGTCATAGATCATGTACGCGACGACGTTGAGCAGCACGCCGAACATGTACAGGCTGATCAGCCAGTCGACCCGGCTCAGGTGGGGATGGCGTTTGTGGTACGCGTCGAGCAGGCCGAATGCGCCGACGCTGTACGCGACCATGCCAATGCCGGTCAACACCGCAAACGTCGTGGTCACGTCCATTGGGCCGCCTTTCCGGACAGAACAGAGCCGTGGGCTAGCGTAGGCAAGCCGTCCGGCCAGACGGCATTGTCCGATCATCCCAAACCGCGCAGGCGGTCCTTTGTCGCCTCGTCGCACAGGGCACCAGCGACGCCGGCCGCGTACGCGTCCTCGGCGGACACCCCCAGGGCCGCCGCCGCCGCGTACTCGCGACCGAGGTCGGTGCCGAACATCGCCGGGTCGTCGGTGTTGATCGTGCACCGGATGCCGGCGGCGCGCAGCCTCGGCAGCGGATGCTCGGCCAGGCTCGACACGACGCGGGTACGCAGGTTCGACGTGGGACAGACGTCGAGAACGAGATCCCGGTCGGCGAGCTCCTTCAGTACCCCCGGATCCTCGACCGCGCGGATCCCGTGCCGGATGCGCGCGGGATCGAGGGTGAGCGCCGCGCGGATCGCGTCCGGTCCGTCGGCTTCGCCGGCGTGCGGCACGAGCGCGAGGCCACCGTCGCGGGCGATCTCGAACGCCTGCCGGTAGGGGGCGATGGTGGTCGCCGTCTCGTCGCCGCCGAGCCCGAGCCCGACGACACCGCGGTCCCGGTAGCGCACGGCGGTCCGCGCGCACTGCTCCGCGATAGCCGGATCGAGGCCGCGGTACAGGTCCGGGGTGAACAGAATGGTGACGCCGTGCCGCTCGGCCGCCTCGACCGCGCCCTCGGTGTACCCGGTGAAGATCTCGTCCCAGGCAAGGCCGCGCTCGACCCGCTCGGACGGGGAGAAGATCGCTTCCAGGTAGACGGCGCCGAACGAGGCCGCCTCGGCCGCGTAGTCGACCACGATCCGCCGGAAATCGTCGGCGGTGCGCAGGCAGTTGGTGGTGAGGATCCACACCTCGATGAAGTGCTTGAAGTCGGTGAACTCGTAGAGCGTGGCCAGTTCCTCGACGGTGTCCACCGGCAGCGGCAGGTCGTTTCGCCGGGCTATTTCCAGCAGGGTCGCCGGCCGGATCGCGCCTTCCAGGTGTACATGCAGTTCGATTTTCGGCGTCACCGGGCCACCATAGCCAAAGATCTTGGACAGTTAGGCCGGCGACAACCGGTCTAACTGTCCAAGATCTCGAAGAGCCGTTTACTGCTGCGCGACGAACAGGAGCTTGTTGGGCGAGCCGCTGCCCGGGTTCTTGACCTTGTTCGGGGTCGAGTTGTTGACCAGCGCGTCGCGTACCTGCGCCGGGCTGAAGTTGGGGTGCAGGCCGAGCACGAGTGCCGCCGAGCCGGTCACGTGCGGGGTCGCCATCGACGTACCGCTCAGGGTGGCCCGGGCGGTGTTGCTGTCGGCGAACGACGACACGATGTTGACGCCCGGCGCGAAGATGTCGACGCAGGTGCCGAAGTTGGAGAACGAGGCGCGGTTGTCGCCCGCGTCGGTGGCGCCGACGGTGATCGCCGCGCCGACCCGCGCCGGCGAGTCGTTGCACGCGTTCTGGTTCTCGTTGCCGGCCGCGATCGCGTACGTCACGCCCGAGTTGATCGACCGCTGCACCGCCGCGTCGAGCGTGGCGCTGGCGCCGCCACCGAGGCTCATGTTGGCCACGGCCGGCTTGATCGCGTTCTTGGTCACCCAGTCGATGCCCTTGATCACGCCGGCGTTGGTGCCGCTGCCGTTGCAGTCGAGCACCCGCACGGCCACCAGCTTGACGCCCTTGGCGAGGCCGACCGTGGATCCACCGACTGTGCCGGAGACGTGCGTGCCGTGGCCGTTGCAGTCCTGGCCGTTACGCCCGTCGCCGACCGCGTCGGTGCCGACGCTGGCCCGGCCGCCGAACTCCTGGTGGGTGGTGCGGATGCCGGTGTCGATGATGTACGCGTGCACGTTCGCCGCGGTGGTCGGGAACGTGTACTTGTGGTCCAGCGGCAGGTTGCGCTGGTCGACCCGGTCCAGGCCGTAGGACGGCGGGTTGTTCTCGGTACCCATGGTGTGCACCGTCTGGTTCGCCTCGACGTACGCGACCCGGGGGTCCTTGGCGTACGTGCGCGCGGTCGCCTCACTCGCGGACAGCTCGAAGCCGCGCAGGGCCGCGTCCCAGGTCTGCTTCACGGCGCCGCCGTGCCTGGCCGTGAGGCTGTGCGCCGTGCCGTCCACCGCGGCGGTGCTGATCTGGCTGTCCTTGAGCACGACGATATAGCTGTTGCGGACCGCGTCGGGAGAGCCGGCGGCCCGGATCTCGCCTGCCTGGGCGGCCGCGCTTCTGGTCGCCGCGTCCGCGGTGCCGACGGCGGCCACGACCGCGGCGGCCACCACGCCGGCCGCGGCCACGCCGCCGATCGCCAGCAGCCGGCGACGCGCGAAGAGCCTGGCTCTCATCTCGTTCATTCCTCCCATTGGCGAGCGGCAGCGCGGGAAGCGGGAACCCGGCGGGCACCGCGCACGCTGGCCGTTGGGACGCACCCTATGCGCGTAGAGCGGGTAAGAAATAGACACTTAAAGATAATTTGAACGAAGCTTCGGGTCTGCCGAAGGCGCTTCGCCGCCCCGCAGAATGGGCCCCGACCTGCAAGAACAACTGAGCCCGGCGATCCTCGCGCCGGGCTCAGCCATCGTCATCTGTCGATTTAGACGGTCAACGTCCAGGTGTCGAGGAACCCGGTGTCGATCCGGTACCGGTCCTGCACCTGAAGCTTCCAGGCGCCGTTCGCGGCCTCGCTGGACACATTGACGGTGTACGTGGTGTCGACGTTGTCAGCACCGTCCGAGATGTTCTCCGTCTTCAACCGGTACGAGCTGCCGTCCGGCGCGATCAGGTCGATGCGCAGGTCGCCCCGGTACGTGTGCTTGATGTGCACCTCGACCTTGGACGTGGCGGAGGCGCTCCGGTTACAGCCGGAGATCGTGATCGTGCTGCGCACCGCGGCACCCGCGTCCGGGATCGAGACATCGGTCCCGTTGGTACCGCTGCATCCGCCGCCACCGCCGCCGGTGACGGTCAGGGTGAACGTGGCGGAGTGCGAGGTCGAGCCGGACGTACCCGTCACCGTCACGGTGTACGTGCCGGGCGGGGTCGAGGCGGAGGTCGTGACGTTGAGGGTCGCCGAGCCGCCGGAGGTGACCGAGTTCGGGTTCACCGTGGCGGTGCCGCCGGCCGGCGCGCCGCTGGCCGACAGACTCACCGTGACGGCCGAGCCGGAGGTGACCGCGGTGCTCACGGTCGCCGAGGCCGACCCGCCGGGCGCGACCGAGCCGGAGGCCGGCGAGACCGCGACCGAGAAGTCGTTCGTGGGCGGCGGCTGCGTGCCGTTGTCCACGAACAGCAGCAGGTTCGGCGAACCGGTACCCGGGTTGGTCACCTTGTTCGGGGTGGCGGAGCCGACCATGGAGTCGCGGACCTGCTGCGGCGTCCAGGTCGGGTGGGCGGACGCGATGAGCGCGGCCACGCCGACCACGTGCGGGGTCGCCATCGAGGTACCGCTGATCGTGTTCGTCGCGGTGTCGTTGGTGTTCCACGACGAGGTGATGCCGACACCGGGGGCGAAGATGTCCAGGCAGGTGCCGAAGTTGGAGAAGGACGCCTTCGCGTCGTTGTTCTGGGTCGCGCCGACCGTGATCGCCGCCGGCACCCGGGCCGGGGACGTGCTGCACGCGTTCTGCGGGTTGCCGAAGGCGTCGCCGTTGCCGGCCGCTATCCCGTACGTCACGCCGGACGCGATCGAGTTGGCCACCGCGTTGTCCAGGGTGGTGTCCGCGCCGCCGCCGAGGCTCATGTTCGCCACGGCCGGCTTGATCGCGTGCTGGGTCACCCAGTCGATACCGGCGGTCACACCGGCGGTGCTGCCACTTCCGTTGCAGTCCAGTACCCGGACCGCGACGAGCTGGACCTTCTTCGCGACGCCGTAGTCCTTGCCGCCCACCGTGCCGGAGACGTGCGTGCCGTGGCCGTGGCAGTCGTTGGCGTTGCCGCCGCTGGTGACGGCGTCGAAGCCGGGCGTCGCCCGCCCCTCGAACTGGCTGTGCGTGACCCGGATGCCGGTGTCGATGATGTACGCGTGCACGTTCTGCGCCGTGTTCGGGTACGTGTACGTGCCGTCCAGCGGCAGGTTGCGCTGGTCGATCCGGTCCAGACCCCAGGTGGCGTTCTGCTGGGTGTCGGAGATCTTGTACACGCCGTCCCGCTGGACGTACTCGACGGCCGGGTTGGCGGCGAGCCGACGGGCCTGCTTCTCGGTGAGGCCCTTCACCGCGAAGCCACTCAGCGCCCGGTGGTACGTGTAGCTGATCCGGCCGCCGTACTGGCTGGTCAACCGCTGCGCCGACGTGTCGATGGCGGTCGCCTGGAGCATGCCGGTTGTCTTGAGTTTCACGACGAAGCTGTCCGGCACGTTCGTGACCGTGCCGGCGTCGCGGATGGCGGCCTCATCCGGGGTCGCCGCGGAGGCGACCCCACCGGCGGCCATGGCCGCGAAGGTCGCGGCGGCGGTCGCGGCGGTGGCGAACCCGAGCAGGGCGATCCGCCTGCGGGTACCGGGGGTGCCGAGTTTTACTGGGAGCCTCATCTCCCAACTCCTCCCTCTTTTGGACCTTTCCGCCGAGTGCTTTTGGCTTCCGGGGCAGCGGAGAGTGTCCAGTTGGAGGAGAGGGTATTTGCGGAACTCTTACCTGCATAGATATAGACGGCGATACATCTGGAGTGGTAGGAGAACGGACCAATGCCGGACAACGAACACACTGCGTCGTCACAGTCACCCGCGGCGCGGCAGCCGACGATCCCGGCCGGTTACGGCGTGCCGGATCCGCAGACCCCACCGGGCACCAGGCTGCCCTGGGAGGTCGTCGAGGATTGGCTGGTCAACGCCCGCACGTACTGGCTCACGACCACGCGACCGGACGGACGGCCACACGCGGTGCCGGTGTGGGGGATCTGGCTACCGGACGGGCTGTACTTCTCCACCGGTGCCGAGACGGCGACGGCGAGTAACCTTGCCGGCAACCCGGCGGCACTGGCGCACCCCGGGGACGGGGATCGGGTAGCGATCATCGAGGGTACCGTCGAGGGTCTTTCCGACCCGGCGACGCTCGGTGAGTTTGCCCAGATGTACCAACGCAAGTACGACTGGGCGATCGACCCCGAGGAGCCGCCCGGGCCGATCTACCGGCTCCGGCCGGCCCGGGTGTTGAGCTGGAACGCCGACGAGAATCTGGTCGGCACCATGACCCGCTGGGAGTTCCGTCGATCTTGACCAGCGCCGACCGAAGGTCCCGGCGCCGGGGGTATCAGCGCACGGCGTTCTGCGCGTACAGCAGCTCAAGGATCGAGCGGGCCGCCTCGAACCACCGGTCCAGCCACTCCTCGGTCGGCATGCTGCCCTTCGGCGGCAGTTCGAGCAGGAGGCCGCGCAGCAGCGGATGGTCGACCATCGAGCCGCTCGGACCGTCGAGCCAGGTGTCGGTGTTGAAGACCGACTCGCTCAGCGAGCCGAGGTCGGTCAGCTCCGGCTCGACCAGCTTGGGCGCCGTCATCGAGGACGCGATCGGGTTGGCCGTGTCGAGCGGGCCGCTGATCCGGTCGATCGACGGGACCGAGCCGTTGCGGGGACTCAGGTCCTCCGTGGCCGAGGTGCCGTCGATCGGCAGTACCACGCTGCTGTCCCGGCGCGCGGCCGGGCGGTAACCGCTCAGCTGCGCGGCGAACCGGTCGTCGGTCTTGGCCGATCCGTTGCCGTAGTTCTCCGGAGCTGTCGTCATCGCGTCTCGCCTTTGCCTGTCTAGAGCGTTCGTACCCTGCTCGTACAACGAGGATCCGCGAATAGGGGTACGAGGAGGGGCCGCCGCGCGTGTCGCGGCGACCCCTCCTCGTGCCTGTGCTACAGGTCGAACTCGCCGCCTTTGGCCCCCGCCACGAACGCGTCCCACTCGGCCTGGGTGAACAGCAGTACCGGACCTTGCGGGTGCTTCGAGTCGCGGACCGCGATGGCGCCGTCGATGAACGCCACCTCGACGCAGTTGTCCGAGTACGGCCCGCTGCGGTTGCTTTTATGCCAGTCCGCGCCGTCCAGGTCGACCCGGAGGCCCTTCGCTTCCATCTCCATCTACAGCTCCTTTGCCATTCCGGCGATCAACGAAACCGCCTCGTCGGGGGCCAGGGCACTTGCCCGCAGATGATCGAAGACAAACGAGTACCGCTCGAGTTCCTCGTCCTTTTCCAGGAACAGGCCACCGGCGGCGTTCGAGACGAATACCAGGTTTTTGCCTTCGGACTCGCTGTACAAAAGGATCGTGAATGTTCCGTCCATCCCGGCGTGCGCCCCCGCCGCGAATGGCAGCACTTGTAGCGTGACGCTGGGCAGGCTGGCCGCCTCGACGAGGTGGCCCAGCTGCTCCCGCATCACCACCCGCCCGCCAACCGGACGGTGCAGGACCGCTTCGTCCAGCACGATCCAGAGATCGAGCGGGTCATCCTGACTGAGTAACGATTGCCGGTTCGTCCGGACACGGACCCGCTTCTCCACCTCCGCGGCGTCGAGGTCCGGACGGCCACCCTCGATCATCGCGCGGGCATAACCCTCGGTCTGCAGCAGCCCCGGCACAACGAGGGCCTCGTACGACCGGACGGCGTCCGCGGCCGACTCCAGCCCCACGTAGGCCGAGGTGAGAACCGTGCCGTACAGCTGCCACCAGCCCTTCTGCCGCGCCTCGCGGGCGAAGCGCAGCAGCAGGTCGGCGCCGTCTTCGGGCACCCCGTAGATGACGATCAGCTGGTGAACGTCGCGTGGGGTGACACCGGTCTGCCCGGTTTCGATCCGCGAGATCTTGGACGCCGAGCACTCCAGTTTCTCGGCCACCTGGTCGATGGTGATGCCGGCCGTCTCGCGTAGCCGCCGCAACTGCATCCCCAACTGCCGGCGGCGCAGCGTCGGACTTCCGCGACGGCTGTTCACCATCCACCTCCGCCGACAACTGCATGATCCCTGCGTGGATCAACCTCAGTCTGCCGCCTGCTCAGCCCGTACTTCAACCCGCCTGGTCTGTCGACCAAACGGGTGACCTCTTTACTCAGCAAAGGCGCACCGAATACTCACTATCTGACCGCACCCGCACGGCGGAATCCCCGCACTGCAACTTGCATTGATCATTGTTGTGGTGCAACCTGTCGGTGTAACGCGGGTTACTCAACGTTCATCACGCGGCTGGCAAATAGGTCGCTATGAGATTCAACCGGTCGGTCGGGGCCCGAGCCGGGACGATGGGGATCCACTGCGGCAAGCGAGACAAAAGAATTGAGCGGCACCGGCCGTGGGCGCCCGAACATCCGGGTACCGGTACCGCTCGGCTGCAAGTACGTAATCGGGGATGCGGCGGTCCACACCGGGGCCGTCGCCGGCCGAACGAACGACGCAGAGACAAAGGAGTCGGGTGTGTTACCCAGAGCCGGTGACGTACTGCGCGTGACGAAAGCGGCGAGCGTGCAGTTCATCGAGCCAATGCTCTTCCGGGTGATTCGCGTCCACGACTGGCCCACGTACGACGGCTGGGCCTGGCTGGACGGGTATCAGCTCAACGCCGCGGGCGACGCGGTCGAGCGCAGATCGATCTTCGTCCAGCTTCAGGGCCTTCAACCAGCGCACGCCGGGCCGGTGGGTGCGCGTTCCCGTGCCGCGGTGGGCTGAGGCCGTTCCTACTCCGAGGCCGGCACCTCCTACTCCGAGGCCGGCACCTTGACGGTGGCCGACGGGGTCGGCGGTCCCAGCACCACGAGCGTCACCTGGCTGCCACGCGGGACCATCGTGTCCGCCTCGGGCCTGGTCGCGGTGACCCGACCGGTCGGCAGGCCGACCACCTGGTAGGTCAGGCCGACCGCCATGAGCCGCTGCTCGGCCACCTTTACCGGTAGGCCGACAAGCCCGTCCGGTACGGCCACCATGGCCTGTGTGGTCGGCGGAGGTGGCGGGGCCGGCGCCTGCGTCGGAGCCGGTTCGGTCGTCGGTGCCCCGGTCGGCGTCGGTGCCCCGGTCGGGGTCGCCTCGTCGGTCGGCGGGGCCGTATCGGTGGCGGTCGCCGTGTCGGCGGGCGTCGGTGCGGCGGACGCTGCCGGTGGCAGGCCCGGCACCGGTACCGGCGCCGCGGCGGAGCGATGGAAGATCAGCCAGAGCCCGGTGCCGAGCATGACCAGCAGGGCGACGACGATCAGCGTGATCAACGCCGGATGTAGCGGCGGCCGGCCGTCGGTCGCCTCCGGCTGTGGCTCCCCCGGCTGATCCCACTCAGGCGGCGCGCTGTCCCGGACCGGCGCCACGTCGTCCGGCGGGATCGGCACCCGCGCCGCCCAGATACGCGGCGTCACTCGCTGTGTCGGCTGCTGGCCCGGGTCGGTCGTGCCCTGAATCCGGGCGGTCGCGTCGGCGGCCGGCAGTGCGGTCGTGGCATCCTGGCCGATCGGCGGCCGGCCAACACCTCCAGCTCCGCCAGCTCCGCCGGTGGAGCTGACGATTCGGGTCGATTCGGCTGCCGCTCCCGATGTTTCGCCATCCTCAGCAGCGGCGCTGCGGTCGTCCGCCATGACTCCATCTCATCAGAAACCATCCGGCGGTACGTCGGGGTGCCCCGATTCGGCCCAAGCGGCCGACTCCAGTACCCGGCCGTGGACTCGCCCGTGCCCACTACGCGGCGTACGCTGCGCGGCATGGCGGCACGCGGCTGGGCGAACTCAACGGTGACCGCGATCGGCGCCGCGGCCGGCGCCGGCGCGGCCTCGCTGGGGCTCGGCTACGGGCTGGGCATAGTCGTCTGGCAGCCGGTTCGCGACGCCGCCGGGGAGACCCTCTGGCTGGGCAGCCTGGCCTGGGTGGTGTGGGTCGCCGCCACGGCAACCGTGCTCGGCGCGGTCTACGCGAACGGAATCGGCACCCGCGCGGCCCTCCACCGGGCCCGGCGTGCGGAGTCCGGCTGGGGAAGCAAACCCGCCACCAAGGTCCAGCCCGGTCGGGCCGTCGAACTGGCCTGGCGTACCGCGATCGCGGTCGCCGCGGCGATCGGTGCCGCGATCACCATCCCGCTCGTGATGCTTCCGGCCCGCGCCGCCCATCGGGCCGACAACTTCCAGCCGCAGGTGACCGCCGCCGCGTACGCGATCACCGGGATCATCGCCGGGCTGATCATCGCGGTGATAGCGGTGAACGTCCGGGTGATCGCGGCCAACGTGGTCGGGTCGGTCGCGTGGGTGTGGGGGCTGGCCGCACTCTCCGTGATCGACTCGGTCCGCGCCAACCGTACCGTCGGCACCGCGCAACTCGCGGCGTGGCAGTTCAGCGAGGGCGGCTGGTTCCGGGAGACGCTGTACGTGCCAGGGGCGCTCCTGATGCTCGGCGGCGCGCTGCTCATCGGGGTCTTCGCGGCGCTGCCGGCCGACCGGCGCCAGGAGAGCCGGGTGGCCATCGCGGTATCCGGCGCGGTAGGCCCGCTGCTGGTCGCCGCGGCCTATTTCCTTGCCGCACCGAGGCTGACCCTGCGTACCGAACAGCTCTCCGCGTACCTGTTCGCGCCGTACGCGGTGCTTGCTGGGTTCGCCGGGTCCGTCCTGGTTGCCGCACTCGGGCCGATGCGCCCGCGCCGCCCGAAGCCACCGAAGCCGGTGGTGCCGGCGGTACCCGCGCCGATCGTCCGGAGCACAATCACCCCGGCCGGCGGCAAGCCGACCGGGCCGGCCCCGGCGACCACACCCGCCCCGGCCGCCGCCCCGAACGATGACCTGCACGACTGGACGCGCACGCTCGGCACTGCGACGGAGAGCAAGACCGAGCCACTGCCGGCGAGCGGCGACGACAAGGCCGAGGAGACTACGTTCCGGCTGGACGCGAAGGGCACCGACCCGTACTCGACGACCAGGGCGTACGTGTCCGAGGAGCCGGTGGCGGCGACCGGCGGGACGGATCCGGCGGAGTCGCCGGCAACCGGTTCGACCGGCCGGGCCACGGTCCAGCCGCTGTGGCCGGAGAAGCCAAAGCCCCGCAAGCGCCGTGGCGGCAGCTAGGTTCGCGAGGTTACCCCAACGGCCAGGTGTGGACGGGCTCGTTGTCGGCCAGGTTCGCGCTGTACCGGCGCAGCATCTCGCACAGCGCCGTCGGCCGGTCGAGGTTGCGCTCGCGTTCGAGCATCTTCACGGTTTCGACCTGCCAGACCGCGCCGTTACGCCGGTTCAGGCAGCGGGCCTCGATGACACCGAGCAGGCGGTCGCGGGTGATCGGGTCGACGCCGAAGCGGTCGAGCCCGTCGTACGCCTTGGGGAGCAGCTTTTCCAGTACGAGATCGGTGACCCGCAACTCGCCGAGACGCGGCCACCACACGGTCGAGCCGATCCCGTCGCGCGCGGCGGTGTGGAAGTTCTGCTCGGCCGCCGAGAACGTCAGCTGTGTCCAAATCGGACGGTCGGCCTCGGCCAGCTCGCGAACGAGTCCAAAGTAGAACGCCGCGTTGGCGAGCATGTCGACGATGGTCGGGCCGGCCGGCAGTACCCGATTCTCGACGCGCAGATGCGGGCGCCCGTTCATGATGTCGTAGACCGGGCGGTTCCACCGGTACACGGTGCCGTTGTGCAGCCGCAGCTCGCCGAGGTACGGGACGCCGCCGTTGTGCAGGACCTCCACCGGGTCCTCGTCTTCGGTGATCGGCAGCAGCGGCGGAAAGTACCGGACGTTCTCCTCGAACAGGTCGAAGATCGAGGTGATCCAGCGCTCGCCGAACCACACCCGCGGGCGTACCCCCTGGGCCTTCAGCTCATCTGGTCGGGTGTCGGTGGCCTGCTCGAACAGGGCGATCCGGGTCTCCGACCACAGCTGCTTCCCGAACAGGAACGGCGAGTTGGCGCCGATCGCCACCTGGATGCCGGCGATCGCCTGCGACGCGTTCCAGGTCTGGGCGAAGTCGTCCGGAGCAACCTGAAGGTGGAACTGGACACTCGTGCACGCGGCCTCGGGCGCGATCGAGTCGGCGTATGCCTGGAGCCGCTCGACACCCCGGATGTCGAGGGCCATGTCCTCGCCCCGGGCGGTGATCATCTGCTCGTTGAGCACCCTGTACCGCGGGTTGGCCGACAGGTTGTCGAGCACCGTGTGCGCCTGGGTCAGGGTCGGCAGGATGCCGATGAGCACCAGCTTGGCGTCGTGCTTGCGGGCCCGCTCGTCGGCGTGGCCGAGGCTCGCCGACACGTCGCGCTCGTACTCGTCGAACCCGTGCCCGGCGATGAGCCGAGGGCGGACATTGATCTCCAGGTTGAACTGGCCAAGCTCGGTCTGGAACGACGGGTCGGCCAGGTCGGCGAGGATCTCCGCGTTGCGCATCGCCGGCTGGGCGTCGTCGTCGATGAGGTTGAGCTCGATCTCCAGCCCGGTGGTCGGACGATCCGCGTCGAAACGGAAGTCATTGAGCATCAGCGCGAACACGTCGAGACACCGGCGGACTTTCTGCCGATAGCGCGCTCGATCTTCGCGGCTGAAGGTGGCCTGCGAAACGTCCTTGCCCATCGACGAAATCCCACCCCTGCCCGAGGTCCCTGTGGACCTCCACGGTATGGGCGGTGTGACGGTTCCGGTAGTGACAAACCGGACACCCTTCAGCGCAGGGTGATCGGGAAGGTGCGGACAGTTGGCACGTTCGGGGCAACTTCCGGGAAGTTGTGGTCAAAGCACCGGGCCGAGACCACCAACTCCCCGGAAGTTGTGACGATCTTGAAGAACGCCCAGGTCAGACCTGGCGGGTCGCCTCGATCTGAAGCTCGATCTTCACCTTGCGGCCGACCAGCACACCGCCGGCCTCCAACGCCTGGTTCCAGGTGATGCCGAACTCCTCGCGGTCGATCTCGGTGCTCGCGGTGAAGGCGACGACCTCCTGGCCCCACGGGCTGACCGCCACGCCGTCGAACTCGACGTCCAGGGTCACCTCGCGGGTCACGTCGCGGATGGTCAGCTCGCCGACGAGGTGGAACTTCTCGCCCTTGGGCTCGGCCAGCCGGGTGCTGCGGAAGGTCAGTTCCGGGTACTTCTCCACGTCGAGGAAATCGCCGCTGCGCAGGTGGTTGTCACGGTCTGCCACACCGGTGTCGATGCTCGCCGCCGGGATGTGCACGGTCACCCGCGAGTCAAGCGGATCCTCGGCAACCGTGATTTCCCCGCTGACCTGCGTGAAAGAACCGCGTACCTTGCTCACCATGAGGTGGCGAGCGACGAAGCCGACCTCGGTGTGCGCCGAGTCGATCGTAAATGTGCCGGCGGCCGGGATCGTGAGTCCGGCATATGGGCGGGTGGTCGCGGGTGCGGACACTTGAAGCCTCCATGAGTCGCATTGGCGAAGCAGCCTGCTTGACGAAGCAACTATAGACTCGACAATATTCCGCGTGTCAAGCACCTTCTGGTAGGATGAGATCGTGAACGAAAAACTGTTCGACGACCCGCGCATCACCGCTATGGGCCTGTTCACCGAAGCGTTCACCGGGCTCACCGCGCGCGCGTCCGAGCAGTTGTCCGGCCACGGCGTCTCGATCGTCGAGTTCGAGGTGTTGATCCGGCTGACCCGGTCACCGCAGCACCGGCTCCGGATGACCGATCTCGCCGCACAGACCCAGCTCACCACCAGTGGCATCACTCGCGTGGTCGACCGCCTGGAGCGCACCGGCCTGGTCTGCAGGGTGGCGTGCCCGACCGACCGGCGCAGCTCATACGCGGTGATCACGGAGTCGGGCCAGGCCCGGATGGCGGAGATCCTGCCGGGGCACCTCGAGTTGATCGAGCATTGGTTCACCGGGCTGCTCCCGCCCGACGCGCTGGCTCAGCTGCTCGACTCGCTGCGGGTGATCCGCGACGCGGTGCGGCCGAGCGCGACCTCCGGCGCGGCGACGACGCCCGGGGTCTGCGAGGAGCGCGAGGCCGACGCGGCGGCGGAAGCGGCAGAAGCGGCCGGGCGCCGATGACCGGCATTAGCTACCCATACCAGCACAGGCCACTCGCAACCGCCACCGGCAGAACTACCGGCAGGACTTGATCGTCAACTGGGGCTTACACCGTACATCGGACTTTTCACTTGAAGTCCCTGGGTACTGTTCGCTCTCGGGAGGCACCACGGGGTCCGGCACGGGCGAAGAGGTGGGGCCATTTCGGGGGGCCTTCGCCCGTGCCTTCCCCTCCTCGATCAAGAACTGCTGAGCAGGGCCTGATCACGCGGGAGCAGGACCAGTCCGCCCCGCCGGCACACCTCAGCCAGCTGCACGAGCACCGCTTCGCGATCGGCCGGGTCGTCGGTCGACGCGGCGACACCCACCAGCGCCTCCACCACATCGCGGGCGTCGTGGTGGCCGAGCAGCGACGCGGCCGCCGCCTCGAACAGCTTCGCCGCGTGCGCCCGCTCGCCACGGGACCTGGCCAGATACCCGCCGATCATCGCCCGGGTGCCGTCAGCGGCCTGGCCCTCGTCGGACAGCGCCGCGCGGATCGCCTCGGCCTCGTCCGCCGCGCCCGACTCGGCCAGCGCCAGCCCCACCGTGCCCTGCACCCGTACCCGGTGTCCGGGGTCGCCGACGTCGGCCAGCAGGACCAGCGCCCGCCGCCCGGTCTCGATCGCGGTCGGGTACCGGCCGTCGAGGCGGGCCACCTCGGCGAGGTTGGCCACCGCCAGCGCCTGCAACCGGGTGTCGTGGATCTCCCCGGCCAGCCGGACCACCGTCTCCAGCCGCCGGGTGGCCGTAGCCAGCTCGCCGACCCGGATGTCGTGCCAGGTCAGGTTGTTGTGTGCGACCACGATCTCGCGGGCCCGGCCGGTACGGGTCGCGAGCGCCAGGATCGCCTCCCCGTGCCGCCGCGCGTCGTCGTACCCGCCGACCGCCTGCCACAGCATGCTCAGGCAACTGTGCGCCGCGAGCTGCCCGCTGACGTCGCCGAGCTGGACGAACGTCGTCCAGCGCCTGCCGCGCGCCGGCCAGCTCAGCGATCCCCTCGCCGTGCTCGATCGCCAGCGTCGCGGTGCCCGACCAGCGCCCACGCCCGCACCGCCGGGTCGGCTTCCGCGTTGCGCGGGTCGGCGAGCAGGCGGCGCAGCCAGGCCCGGCCCTCCTTGTCCCGGCCACGGAACCGCCACCAGCGGGTCAGCGCGCCGGCCAGGCGCAGCGCGGTCGGCGGGTCGGCGTCGGCGGCGTGGTGCAGCGCGGCGCCCAGGTCGCCGAGCAGGTGGTCGAGCAGCGAGACCGCCACGGACATGCCGGGGCCGGCCAGATCGGGCGCGGTCCGCACCGCCAGCGTGGCGAAGACCCGGGCGTGCTGGGTACGCACCTCGGTCAGGTGGCCGGCCTCGGCGCAGCGCTCGACCGCGAAGTCCCGGACCACGTCCAGCAACCGGAACCGGAGCGGGCCGACCGCCCGTACGCTGACCAGGCCGAGGCCGACCAGCCGGTCGAGGACGGCCTCCACGTCGGTCACCGTCCCGGCGAGCTGCTCCTCGGCCAGCTCGACCGACCACCGGCCGGCGAACCCGGCCAGCCGCTCCAGCGCCGAGCTGCTCGGCCGGGTCGAGCAGCCGGTAGCTGGCGGCGACCGCGTCCCGCAGGGTCTGCCCGTCCGGCCGGGACTCGCCCAGGTCGAGGACGCGATGACCGTACCGGTCGAGGATCTCGGGCAGTTCGAGAATCCGGCCCCGCGCGGCCGCCAGCTCGATGGCGAGCGGCAGGCCACCCAGCCGGCGCACCAGCTCGGCGAGGACGGGCACCTCGGCCGGCTCCACGGGATGGCGACGCACCTGCCGCAGCCGCTCCAAGAACAAGGACACCGCCGGGTACGCGGAAAGCTCGGCGAGGTCGGCCTGCGGTCCCCGGGGCGGCACCTCCAGCGGGGCGACCGGCCACGCGACCATGCCGGCCACCTCCACCGGCTGCCGGCTGGTGACCAGGATCCGCAGGCCGGGAGCGTTGGCGCGCAGCCAGGCCAGCGCCGTGGCCGTGGCGGCGGGAGACCGGTCGGCGCTGTCGACCAGCAGCAGGGTCGGCTGGCCGGCGCACCGCTCGGGCAGATCGGCGGCGCGGGCCACGCCGAACACGGACGCCGCGGCGGCGAGGATGTCGTCGGGCGCGGAGACGTCGGAGACGAAGATGCCGGCGACACCGCCGGGGAACCGGTCGCTGACCTGGTGTACGACGGACAGTGCGAGGCAGGTCTTGCCGACCCCGCCCAGCCCGATCAGCAGCACGACGTCACTGGAGGCAACCAGGCCACACACGTCGCGTACATCGTCATCGCGACCGACCAGCGGCAGCGACGGCGGAAGCGCGATGGTCCGGGGTGGCCGGCCGCTGAGCCCGGAGCCTGCCGGGTCGGCCGCCGCGTCGAGCAGCCGACCCCGAGCCGCCTCCATGAAGCGGACCCGTGCGTTGGCCATCAGGCCGAGCGCGTCCGCGAGCAGTTCCACCGTGCCACGCTGCGGTCGGGTCGCCCGCCCCCGTTCGAGCTCACGGACGGTCCGGACGCCCACCCCGGCACGGGCCGCCAGCTCCTGCTGGGTCAGCCCGGACGCGCGGCGATGAGCGCGCAGCACGGCGGCGAATCCGACACCCGGCGGCGAACCTTCATGATCCGGACCCACGCCTCAGGAGGCTACGCAGGCATCTCATCGATGCGAACCGCTTCGTCCCCGTTGCGACGGTCCCGCAGAAAAAACACGACAGTTCTGCCGTATCAGCGGGAAAATCTAGAGCCCAAGATCGCGGGCGATGATCATCCGCTGCACCTCGGAGGTACCCTCGCCGATCTCCAGGATCTTCGAGTCGCGCCAGAACCGGGCCACCGGGAACTCGTTCATGAAGCCGTAGCCGCCGTGGATCTGGGTCGCCTCGCGGGCGTTGGTCACCGCGATCTCGCTGGCGTAGAGCTTGGCGATCGCCGCCTCGCGCTTGAACTCGACACCGGCGACCAGCCGGGACGCGGCGTCGTGGTACGCCAGCCGGGCGGTGTGGGCCCGCATCTCCATGTCGGCGATCTTGAACTGGATGGCCTGGTAGTCGCCGATCGGCTGGCCGAACGCGTGCCGCTCCTTGGCGTACTTGACCGACTCGTCGACGCAGCCCTGGGCGAGGCCGGTGGCCAGCGCCGCGATCGCGATCCGGCCCTCGTCGAGGATCATGCAGGAACTGCGCGAAGCCCCGGCCACGCTGCCCGAGCAGGTTCTCCGCCGGTACCCGGACGTCGTCGAAGGTCAGCTCGTGGGTGTCCGACGCGCACCAGCCGACCTTCGAGTACCCCGGCTGCACGTGAAGCCCTGGCGTGCCGGACGGCACGATGATCGCGGAGATCTCCTTGCTCCCGTCCGGGTTGGTGCCGGTGACCGCGGTGACCGTGACCAGCGCGGTGATGTCGGTACCCGAGTTGGTGATGAATGCCTTCGTGCCGTTGATCACCCAGTGGTCGCCGTCCAGCCGCGCCCGGGTCGCGGTGCCGCCCGCGTCGGAGCCGAAGCCCGGCTCGGTCAGCCCGAACGCGGCGAGGGCCTCACCGCTGCTCAGCCTCGGCAGCCACTCCTGCTTCTGCTCCTCGGTGCCGAACCGGTAGATCGGCATCGCGCCCGAGCGAGATCGCCGCCTCCAGGGTGATGGCGACCGACGAGTCGACCCGGGCCAGCTCCTCCAGCGCGATGCAGAGGGCGAAGTAGTCGCCGCCCATCCCGCCGTACTCCTCCGGGAAGGGCAGGCCGAACAGGCCCATCTTGCCCATCTGCCGGACGATCTCGTACGGGAAGGCGTGCCGCTCGTAGTACTCGCCGATCACCGGCGCGACCACGTCCATGGCGAACTCGCGCACGGTCTCCCGCAGCGCCTCGTGCTCCTCGTTGAGCCTGAAGTCGGACATCGGGGTGCTCTCCTTAGCTCTTCTCCCCTCGTCGATCTAGGAAGAATGGTGGCCGTTTCAAGGCTTTTGTCGCACCATTCGTCCTAGATCGACGAGGTGTGGGGGCTAGACCGGGGTGACGCCGTGGCGGCGCCGGGAAAACTCGCGGTCCTTGCCGGCGGCCGCTGCGAACCGGCGGATCAGCTCGGGCCGCAGCTCGTGCGGCTCGACGATCGCGTCGATCACCAGCTCGCTGGCGAGCCGCACGATGTCGATGTCGCGCTCGTACTCCTCGCGCTTCGCGGCGACGAACGCGGCCCGCTCGGCCTCGTCCCCGATCGCGGCGATCTTGTTGGCGTACACGGCGTTGACCGCGGCCTCGGCGCCCATCACCGCGATCTTGGCGGTGGGCAGCGCGATCGTCGCGTCCGGCTCGAAGCCGGGGCCGGCCATCGCGTACAGCCCGGCGCCGTAGGCCTTGCGCACCACCACGCAGATCTTGGGTACCGTCGCCTCCGAGATCGCCGTGATCATCTTGGCGCCGTGCCGGATGATGCCCTGCTTCTCCACCGCCGAGCCGACCATGAAGCCGGGCACGTCGGACAGGAACAGCAGCGGCACGTTGAACGCGTCGCAGAGCTGGACGAAGCGGGTCGCCTTGTCGGCCGAGTCGACGAACAGCACGCCGCCCTTGAACATCGAGTTGTTGGCGACGACACCGACGACCTTGCCGTTCAGGCGGCCGAAGCCGGTCACCACCTCTTTCGCCCACAGCGGCTGGATCTCGAAGAGGTCGCCGCCGTCGAGCAGGCCCTTCGCGTACCGCCGCATGTCGAACGCCTGCCGCTCGTTGCGCCGGCACCAGGGCGGCGAGGTCTGTTCCGGAGGCCTCGCGGGGTTGCGCCGCGGGCGGCGCCTGGGTCCAGTTGGACGGCAGGTAGGACAGGTACCGCTTGACCGTCTCGATCGCCTCTACCTCGGTCTTGCAGAGGAAGTGCCCGCAGCCCGACTCGGTGCAGTGCATCTTCGCGCCGCCCATGGCCTCGAGCGTGGTCTTCTCGCCGGTGACCATCTCGACCATGCGATCCGACCCGAGGTACATGCTGGCGTTGCCGTCGACCATGGCGACCACGTCGCAGAACGCCGGAATGTACGCGCCGCCGGCCGCGCTCGGCCCGAACAGCGCGCACGCCTGGGGGATGGAACCGCTGGCCCGGACCTGGTTCCAGAAGATCTTGCCAGCGCCACGCCGGCCGGGGAACAGGTCGACCTGGTCGGTGATCCGGGCTCCGGCGGAGTCGACCAGGTACACCATCGGCACGCCAGTGTCATAGGCGCGCTCTATGCTTCGGATGATCTTTTCGACGGTACGCGCGCCCCAGGAGCCGGCCTTGACCGTCGAGTCGTTGGCCATGAGCGCGATCGGCCGGCCGTCGACCGTGGCCGTGCCGGTGATCACCCCGTCGGCGGGCAGCCCGTCGGCGAGCACGTTCGCGTACATGCCGTCCTCGACGAAGGAATCCTCGTCGACCAGGAGCGCAACCCGTTCGCGCGCGAACAGCTTTCCGCGCGCGGTGTTGGCGGCGTGGTAGCGCTCGGCACCACCCGCGCGCACCCGCTTGCGCATCTGCTCCAGCGCTTCGCCGTCGAGCGTCACCGGTACCTCCGATACGTTCACCTGAACGATCGTTAGGTTATCCCATCGGCGCCAGGTTCGCGTAGTGAGACGGCTCGCAAGATCGGCACAACTTCCCAGAAGCCCATGATCGGCACAACTTCCCGGAAGTTGTGCCCTCCGGGTAGTCCTGAGGCCACTGTTTCCGGGAAGTTGTGCCAATCATGGTGCCAATCACGAAAGGGGCCAGCGTCCAACCGGACGCTGGCCCCCCTCCCTGGTGCCGGATTGTCGATCAGGCGCTCGAGGCCAGGGCCCCGCCCGCGACCCCGATCGCGTTGCCGCTCACGTTGATCGGCGCGAGGATCTGGGCGACGACCTGGTTGCCGCTGAGGATGCCGCCGTTGTTCCCGGTGGCCAGGATGCCACCGGTACCACCGGTCGCCATGACGCCACCGGCGTTCGCAGCGCTGGCGTTCTGGCCGGCACTCGCGCCGTGGGCGTGCATGCCCTCATTGCTCTTCTTGTGCGTGCTGACCTTCTTGGCGTTGTGCACCTTGGCCAGGGCGTGCGAGGACTTCGACACGTAGTTGCCAGCGCCGGCGCCGTTGCCGTACCCGCCGCTGCTGCCACCCTGACCGCCGTACCCGCCGCTGCTGCCACCGGTACCGCCGCCGTAGCCACCGCTGCTGCCGCCGCTACCGCCCTGGTCGCCGCAGTCGTGGCCACCCGAGCCCGACCCGGAACCGCTGCCGGTACCCGAGCCGCCGCCGGTACCCGCCCCACCGCCGCAGCTGGCCTGGGCCGTGCCGAGCGCGCCGATAGCGTTGCCACACACGTTGACCGGCACCGCGATGAGGGCGCCGACCTGGTTGCCGGTGCCGATGCCCGAGTTGCCCCCGGTCATCTCGCCCAGCGCCGAGCCGGCCGCGGAGGCCGACGAGCCGCCCGCGCACGAGGCGTCGGCGATGCCCAGCACCCCGATGCCGTTGCCGCACACGTTGATCGGCACGGCGACCAGGGCCGACGCCTGGTTGCCGGTCAGCACACCGCCATTGCCACCGGTGGCCATGCTGCTCCCCATCGAGCCGCCAGCGGCGTTCCCATTGCCCTTGCCGTGCGCGGAACCCTTGGCCTTGGCGTGCGCGGCCTCGTACGAGTTGCTGCCACCGTACGAGCTGCTGCCACCGCTGCCGCCGTACCCGCTGCTGCCGCCGGTGCCACCGCCGTTGCCGCCGTTGCCACCGTGGTGGTGGTGCCACCAGCCGTGCCCACCGGTACCGGTACCCGTGCCGGTGCCGGTACCCGTGCCGGCACCCGACCCGCCGCCGCAGCCGGCCTGAGCCCCGCCGAGCACCGAGATCGCGTTGCCGCACACGTTGATCGGCACTTCGATGTCGCCGACGACCTGGTTGCCGCTGAGGGTCCCGGAGTTGCCGCCGGTGACCAGGTCTTCGGCCGAGGCGCCGGTCGCGGTCGCGCCGGCGGACTCCCCGCTGGCGGCCTTGGCCCAGCTCAGCACGCCGACCGCGTTGCCGCTGACGTTGACCGGGATGTTGGCGCCCAGCCCAACCTGGTTGCCGCTGCCGATCCCGCTGTTGTCACCGGTGACGGTGTCCGCGTGGGCGGCGCCGCTGGCGACGAGCAGGAAGCCAGCGGACAGTACACCGACGTTCAGGGACTTACGAACCCACGTCTTCATGGTGAATAAATGACCTTTCGGTGGTTTGTTGTGCAGTTCATTCCGGATCCGGGGAGTACCGACCGGTACTCCTGTCGGGCGCGGAGCATGGCGTTGACGACGCTTGACGAACCCGTCGCCGCGGCCGGTGCCCTGTCGACGTGCGCCCCGAATGTGTGTGCGATTACGCCAGCGGGATTCAGATTTCGCGGTCCGTGCGCCGTGCCGGGCACACCCGTGCGGTGAACCGTCGACGGCAGACCGTGGACGCGACGTCCCCGCTAGTCGGGTGAAACGGTCGGGGCCTCGGCGACGAGCCGCAGGACCTCGACATCGCGCGCCGGGACACCCCGGCGGCTGGTCGTCGAGACACCGACGACCGTGCTGGGTGCGACAGCGATCGCGCTGTCACCCCGGCAATGGGACGCCGACCCGCTGGTCGAGGCACCCATGGGGAGCAGGCCCAGATCCGGGTACGCCGGGAACGGCGCCCGCTCGGGCTGGACCGGCCCGTGCCGCGAGCCGACCCGGTCGGCCCGGTGCACGGCGCGGTTGGGACGGTGGTCACGGCCGGCGTGCAGCCGGTGTACGTGCCGGTCACCGATTCCGCGCAGGATTGTCGGACCACCCGCCGGATGCGTGGCGGCCGCGGTGATGTTCGCGCCGAGTTCCGCGGCGGCAGCGCCGTCCGCGGTAATGCCGCTGTTCGCGGCCCCGCTGCTGTTCGCGGCCCCGCTGCTGTTCGCGGCCCCGCTGTTCTTCGCGGCCCCGCTGTTCTTCGCGGCCCCGCTGTTCTTCGCGCCGGCCGCCGGAACGGCGCGGCGCGCCCCCGAAACGGCGCGGTGTGCCAGGCCGATGCCGACCCGCGGCACCGTGACGCCGAGCAGTCCGGCCGGCCGGACCGACCGTCCGGAGCCGGCAACCGTGAGCAGGCCGCCAGCGAACCGGCCCGCGGGATCGCCAGCGCGATCGCCGTCAAGACCGAGTGAGCCGGTCAGCCCGTCCACCACCTGGGTGGTGGTGGCGTTGCTTCGAGCCGTGCCGGACGGAGTAAGGATCTCGCTCACCGGGTCGACCACCGCCGACCTGGATGAACCGATTCCCAGCAGGTCGCCGACCCCGTTCCCGCCCACGCCGGTGATCAGGTTCGCCACCGGGCCGGTCGAGTCGGGAGCGCCGTTGCCGTGCGGGCCAGTGCCGTGCGGACCGGCGGCGTGTGCCGCCGAACCCGACAGCAACCAGATGCCACCGGCGAAACCGGCGACGACGAGTCCCCGCAGCGCCAGCCGGCGGATGGTACGAGTGATCGATGGCGACGACGTCGTGCGCTCGCCGCGCTCGACAACCGACTCCGCCATGTCCACCTCTCGTCCGTCCCGCCGACAGTGCCGGCTTGTTGACCATCACCGTAATTAGGAACGAATCACCCGGGATCCGGACACGCCGGGCATAGCGGGTTTCAGTGCGAGGGGAGGCGCGGGCCGGCGCGCAGCACGCCGGACGGCAGTTCGCGCCCGACGATCTCCTGCGCGAGCCGGGCGGCGTCGAGCAGCGCGTCGAGGTCGATGCCGGTGTCGATGCCCATGTCGTGCAGCATGTGCACGACCTCCTCGGTGGCCACGTTGCCGCTGGCACCCGGCGCGTACGGGCAACCGCCCAGGCCGCCCACGCTCGCGTCGTACTCGGTCACGCCCAGCTCAAGAGCCGCGTACAGGTTGGCCAGCGCGGTGCCCCGGGTGTTGTGGAAATGGAGCAGCATCGGCAGGTCGGGGTGCTTTTCGCGGACCCGGGAAACGACAGCGACCACCCGCGGAGGTGTCGCCATACCGGTGGTATCGCCGAAGGCGATCCGGTCGGCGCCATCGGCGACGACCCGGTCGACGACGGCCGCGACCCGGGCCGGGTCGACATTTCCCTCGTACGGGCAGCCGAAGCTGGTCGCGACGATCACCTCGGCGCGCGCGCCGGCATCGTGGAGGAGCTGGATGAGCGCGGCGATGTCGTCGAGCGACTCGGCGGTGGACCGGTTGAGGTTGTGCCGGTTGTGCGTGTCGGAGGCGGAAACGACCACCTCGATCTCGGTGAACCCGGCGGCGAGGGCGCGCTCGGCGCCACGGCTGTTCGGCACGAGCGCGGAGTAGCGCACGTGCGGGTTCCGCGCGGCCGCCTTCCACACCTCGTCGGCGTCGGCCATCTGCGGGATCGCCTTCGGGTGTACGAAGCTGACCGCCTCGATGCGCCGCACACCGGTGCCGGAGAGCGCGTCCAGCAGGCGCACCTTGGCGTCGGTGGGCACCGGCGACTCGTTCTGGAGCCCGTCGCGCGGCCCGACCTCCCGGATCGAGACAGCGGTTGGCATGTCGGTCACGCGCACTCCTCCGCTTGGCACAACTTCCGGCAAGTTGTGGCCTCCGGCGCCTGCTGTGGCCACAACTTCCGGGAAGTTGTGCCGATCACGAGCGCATCCGTCCGATGATCCCGGTGTCGTAGTCGCCGCTCACGAACTCGGGGTTGTCCAGCACCTCGGCGAAGAACGGCAGGTTGCACTTCGGGCCGGCGATCTCGAAGCCGGCGACCGCGGCGCGCGCACGCTCGATGGCCGCCGCCCGGTCCGGCCCCCACACGATCAGCTTCGCCATCAGCGAGTCGTAGAACGGTGTGACCGTGGTGCCGGCCGCGTACCCGGAGTCCACCCGGACGCCCGCACCGGTCGGCTCGGTCCAGGCGGTGATCGCGCCTGGGCCGGGCAGGAACCGCTTCGGATCCTCGGCGTTGATCCGCAGCTCGATGGCGTGGCCGCTGCGGTCGATCGCGTTGAACGTCGGCGCGAGCCCGGACGCCACCCGGAGTTGCTCCTCGACCAGGTCGACCCCGTACACCGCCTCGGTGATCGGGTGCTCGACCTGGAGACGGGTGTTCATCTCCAGGAAGAAGAACTCGCCGGTCGCGGGGTCGAGCAGGCATTCGACCGTGCCCGCGTTGCGATAGCCGACCGCCTCGCCGGCGCGGACGGCGGCCGCCATCAGCCGGCCGCGCAGCGCCTCGTCGACCGCCGGGGACGGCGTCTCCTCCAGCACCTTCTGGTTGCGCCGCTGCACCGAGCACTCCCGCTCGCCCAGCGCGACGACCCGGCCGTCGGCCAGGCCCAGAATCTGCACCTCGATGTGGCGTACCCGCGGGAAGTAGCGCTCCAGCAGCACCGAGCCGTCGCCGAACATGCGCTCCGCGAAGGCCCGGACCTTCTCGTACTCGGTGCGCAGCGCGGCCTCGTCGGTCGCCACGCCCATGCCCATCCCGCCACCGCCGGCCGAGGCCTTGACCATGATCGGGTACCCGATCACGGCCGCCGCGTCGACCGCCTCCTCGACGGTCGTGGCCGGGTCGACGGTCCCCGGCGCGACCGGCACGCCGGCCGCGGCCATCAGATTCCGAGCATTGATCTTGTCGCCCATCGCCGTGATCGCGTCGGCGCCGGGTCCGACCCAGATCAGGCCGTTCGATTCGACGGTACGGGCGAAGTCCGCGTTCTCTGACAGGAAGCCGTAGCCGGGGTGGATCGCCTCGGCACCGGTCGACTTCGCGGCGTTCAGGATCGCCTCGACGTTCCGGTACGACTGGGCCGGGTTGGCCGGGCCGACCAGCACCGCCTCGTCCGCCTCGGCCACGAACGGCAGGGCGGCGTCGGCCTCGGAGTACACGGCGATCGTGCGGACGCCGAGCCGCCGGGCGGTGCGGATCACCCGGCGAGCGATCTCCCCGCGGTTGGCCACGAGAAGCGAACCGATCACTGCTGCCTCCTGTACTTAACGATCGTTAGGCTACACCAGGGTGTGGATAAGCCTGTGGACCCACACGTGTGATCCTGTGGACAACGCTGTTGACGGGCGTTTTGCCACGCCTCATTGTCACAACTTCCGGGAAGTTGGGGCCTCAACGACCTGCTGAGACCACAACTTGCCGGAAGTTGTGACGATCTTGGCGGTCTTGGCGGTCAGCCCGGAAGCAGCCCCGGCGGGATTCTGCGCTCAGCCCTGGAGGGCGGCCAGTGCGGACGCGCGCAGCAGCTCGGCGCGGCGGTGCCGGTCTACCTCGCCGCCGAGGAACGGCGTGGAGTTCATCAGGCCGAACGCGGCGTGCGCGAGCACCCGCGCCTCGCCCGCAGACAGCTCGGAGCGCAGGACGGTGAGCGTGTTCACCCACTCCTCCACGTACAGCCGCTGCAACCGGCGGATCTGCCGGCGCGGCTCGTCGGGGAGGCGGTCCAGCTCGTGCAGGTGCAGCGCGATCACGGCCGGGTTGGCCAGCGCGAAGTCGACGTGGAACTCGACCAGCGCGGCGAGCGCCGCCCGCGGCCGGCCCTGATGATCGGCGATCCGCGCCCGGCCACCGGCGAGCAACTGCTCACTGACCGGGATCAGGGCGGCGACCAGCATCGCCTCCTTGCCGGCGAAATGGTGGTACAGCGCCGGTCCGGTGACGCCGGCCGCGGCGCCGATGTCGTCCATCGACACGCCGTGGTAGCCACGGGTCGCGAACAGCCCGACGGCGATCTCGAGGATCTCCTCACGACGCGTCCGGCGCCGGGCCGGCGCCGGGGGACGGGCCATCTGCTCCGCGGTCATCCGTGAAGCCTAACCGGATGTCAAGGCTGGGCTGAACGATCGTTAGGTGGGATCCAGGCCATATTCTGCCCGAATCGCCGCCGCCTCCGCGTCCCTCCCGAGCGCGGTCAGCACCTCGGTCAACAACCACGCCGCGTTCTCCTGGGCCGGCGAATCGCGCGGCGCGGCACCCAGTACGGCGCGCAGCACCGGCTCCGCCTCATCTGCCCGGTCGAGCCGAAACAGCAGCTCAGCATGAAGATGATCGGCCTGCAGCGCCTCGCCGAACGCCCCGATCGAGCGGAACCCGTCGCCCGACGCGACCGATCGGCCGAGGGCCTCGTCGAGCCGGCCGGCCCCGATGAACACCCGGGCGCCGTCGAACGCGAGCATGGCTCGTTCCCATGTACTGGACGGGTCGTCGGTCGGCAGCCCAACGGCCCGTTCCTCAGCAGTGACGAGCGTCACTATCGCCTGGTCGGGCTCCTCCGCCCAGCGCAGCGCGAGCGCCGCCCAGCGCCGGGCCCGTACCTCGTCGAGGACCAGCCCGGCGTCCCGGTACCCGTCGGCGGCCGCGGCGAACCGATGTGCCGCGGCCGCGTCCCGGTCGAGCCGGTACAGGATCTGTCCCGCCTCCTCGTGCATCTGTGCCCGGCCGGCCAGGTTGTCGTACCCGTCGAGGTTGGTCACCAGCTGGTCGAGCAGGGTCAGCGCCTCGTCGGGCTGGTCGAGATCGCGGTACACCAGCGACAGCAGGTACCGGCAGCGGTCGGCGGCGTCCTGCGCCCCGAGCTGCTCCAGCACCGGCAGCGCCTCCTCGGCCGCCTCGGCCGCGTCGAGCGGCTGCCCGCCGCCGTGGTACGCGGTGGCCAGGTCGAACCGGGCGAACGCGGCGGCCGGGTCGTTGCCCGCCGCCACGAAACCGGCAACGGCTTCGATCAGCGGAGCCACCGCCCGGCGCGAATCACCGGCGGCCAGCAGCGCCCGCCCCCGGCCGTGCTGGCCGGACAGGACCACGTCGGGCTCGGCCGAGCGGGCCAGCGCCGCCCCGAACGCGTCCGCCGCCCCGGCCTGGTCCCCCGCATCGGCGAGCGCGTGCGCGTACAGCAGCCAGGCGAGCGCGGCGACGGGCGGATCGCCGACCGACTCGTACCGCTCGCGGGCGGCGTCCGCCGACTCGGCCGCCTCCGCCGCCCGTCCCAGTACCAGCAGGAACTGGGCCCGGCGCATGGCCAGTTCGGCGGTCAGCAGCGGGTCGATCGCGTCGACCGGGATCGCGGCGGCGTGTGCTGTCGCCCGCTCCACCGCCGCCAGTGCGTCGCCGGGGCGGTGGCCGAGGCCCAGCGCGTACGCCAGCCGCAGCTCGGCGCCCACCCGACGCTCGAAGTCCGGGCAGTCCAGCAGCTCCCGGGTCGACTCCTCGACCATGGCCAGCCCTTCGGGGTACCGGTCGGTGACGCACAGCAGCGTGCCGAGCCGGCTCAGCGTCACCTGGCGGCGCACCTCGTCGCCGGCCCCCGCGTACCCGTCGGCGGCCTCCCGCCAGGCGACCTCGGCTTCGGCGTGCCGCTCCGCCCCGGCGGCGACCAGTCCCCGCCCGTCGACCCGCCGGGCGGCGAGCAGCGGCGACAGGGTGCCGGCCGGATGCCGCTCATCGAAGTGTCGCCACGCCGCCTCGGCTTCCGGCGTGCGATGTTCCCGGAACAGCCGCTCGGCGAGATCGAGCAGCGCGGCCGGGTCGTCCGGGTAGTCGATGGGCCCCTGCTCCGGGACCAGGAGGCGCTCCGCGACACCATGGCCCGGCGCCGAGGACACCCGCGCCTGCACCGCCGACAGCGGCAGGTACTCCGCCAGCGGCTCGGCGGCCAGCCAGGCCGCTACCCGGGCACCCTGCCGATCCGTACCGTTGCGGGTGTCGAACCGGGCGCCCAGGTCGCGGGCGGTGCCGGCCAGCTCCGCGGCCAGCTCCGCGATGGGCACGTCGGCGGCGCCCCGGCGGACCGCCAACCCCGGATGCCCGCCCAGCCCATCGAGTACCCGTGCCGCGGCGGCCGCGAACCGCATGGTGGCCCACGGCGACGGGGACCGGTCGAGCCAGCCCAGGTGGCGCTGCACGATCTCCAGGCCACGCGCCTCGTTGCCGGTCCACGCGCAGAACATGAGGTGGTCGGCGATCGTGCCGAGGTCGGCCAGGTTGCCGCGCATCGCCCGGTACGCCCGGCGGTGCGCGTCGGCGGCTTCGGCCAGCCGGCCGGTGCGCAGGTAGGGCAGCAGCAGGTCGGTCAGGATCGACTGCGGCTGCTCCGGGCAGGTCAACCGGCGCTGGAGCACCGGCCCGGCCAGCACGATGGCCTCCTCGTCCCGCCCGGTTTCCACCAGGTGGGTGACCTTGGCGCCGGGGTCGCAGCCCTCGCAGTCGGAGTTCTGGTCGCGGGGCGCCGCGCACCACCACGTGTACCACTCCTGGGCCGCGTCGACGTCGCCGACGTGGTTGGCGATCCCCCAGCGCTGCCGGTGCACGGCGTGCAGGCTGTGCCCACCGGCCCGGTACCGCCGCTCCATGTCGTCGACCACCGCGTACGTGCGGGCCAGCGGCACCTCGGGGAACGCGGTGAGCGCGTTGGTCACGTACTTGAAGTGCCACAGCAGCAGCCGCTCGTCCTCCCGGCTGCGCCGCCCCGGCTCCCGGTCGTACTCGCCGAGGCACCAGGAGAACGTCACGAACGCCTTCGCCGGCTCGCCGCCGTGGGTGTACGCGTGGGTGGCGAACATCCGGCCGGCGAACCGCACCTCGTCCACCCCGCCCGCGTCGGCGTGCTGGATGACCTGCTCGACGAGGGCGATCTGCCCCGCGCCGTACGGCATGTCGCGCGCCTGCGCCAGCAGGTGCCAGAGCTCGTCCTCGGTAGGCACGGGTCAGTCCCGCTCCATGACGGCCCGGTTGAGCAGGCCGAGCAACGAGCTGTTCAGCAGCGCCGCGTCGGCCGGCCGGATCGGGTGGTACCCGAGCAGCAGCGCCTGCCCGTACAGCGCCTGGGTCGCGAGCTTGACCAGGGTCGGGTCGTCGAGCGAGGCGACCCGGCGGACCAGCGGGTTGCGGTAGTTGAGCACGAGCTGCGGGCGCTCGTCGGTGGTCGTCTTCGCGAGCGCGTCGAGGACGCCGGCCCATACGTCGTCGACCCGCTCGCGGGTGGCGCGCAGCTCCGCGTTGAACGCCGCTGCCCGGTTGACCAGGTACAGCGCCGGCAGCGCGGCCGGCTCGAACGCGCGCATCACGACCTCGCAGCCGAGCCGCTCGACGGCCCGCTGCGCCTCGGTCAGCATCGGGCGGACGGCCAGCTCGACCCCGGGTTCGAGCAGGTCGAACCGGGTGGTCAGGTCGCTCGGTTCGAGGCGCTCGATCAGCACCGAGCGGTCGATCGCGGGCAGCCGCTCGATGATCGCGGTCTCGTACGTGTACCCGCCGTTGACCAGGGCCAGATCCTGCGCGGCGGCCACCGACGCGACCTGGCGGAACTCGTCGACCTTCGCCGTGTACCGGATCAGCCCGTGCCGTTCCCGGAACTCGGCGAGCGGCATCCGCCCGACGTTGGTCTCCATCGGCCACCACAGGTCGACCAGCCGCAGCATCTCGTCGTCGTGCAGCGCGAGCGCCTTCACCCCGACGTGGTGGATCTCCAGGAACTCGGCGAGCCGCCGCGGCTGGCTGTTGGCCAGCCCGACCAACCAGCCGCGGAGCTGGTCACCGAGGGCCTCGCGGGCCGCGTCGAGCAGGCTGTCCTCGTAGAGCGCCTCCCGGCTGGCGGTCGGCCTCAGCTCGCTGGTGTCGATCACGCAACGGGCGAAGAACGCCCAGTCCGGCAGCAGCCCTTCCGCGCCCTCCGACAGCAGCATCCGTTTGAGGTAGACCCGGTGACCGGCGCGGGCGGCGGGGTTGGCCGGGTCGGGCAGGACGAACGCCACCCCGGTCAGACCGGCCTCCGGCACGTCGAGATCGATCACGTCGAAGGGGACAAAACCGAAAACCTCTTCCGCGTACCCGATGAGCCTGGCCCGGCGCTCGGACCCGGAAGCCGCCCACGGCAGTGCGTCCTCGCTGGTCCGGATGGGACCACCCGGGGTGACCACGGTGACCTCGATCGGCAGCAGCGAGCCGTAGAGCCGGGCCAGGTCGAGGACGGTCTGGGTGGTCAGCCACGATTCGACGCCCCGGCGGGGCAGCAGCGTGACCGTGGTGCCGGTATCGGCGCGGTCGCCGGCCTCGACCGTGTACCGCCCGTCGGAGTAGCCGGTCCAGCGGACTGGCGGCGCGCCGTCGGCCCGGGTGTCGACCCGGATCTGGTCGGCGACCAGAAAGCACGACAGCAGGCCGATGCCGAACTGGCCGAGGAACTCGTGCCGGGCGAAGCCGAGGTCGTCGCGCTTGGAACTGCGCCCGATCGTGGCGAGCAGCTCGTGCACCTGGTCGATGGTCAACCCGACGCCCGAGTCGAGCACCCGCAGCATGCCGTCACCGGTCACCTCGGGCGGCTCGATGCGCACCCGGGCCGGGGCGTCCGGCCGCGCGGCCCGGCGGGCGGTGATCGCGTCGGCGGCGTTCTGCAACAGCTCACGCAGGTACACCCGCGGGCTGGCGTACAGGTGGTGACTGAGCAGGTCGACCACGCCACGCAGGTCAACCTGGAAAGTCCGGTTCACAGCTCGGTGCTCCTGATCGGTCACGTCGAGGGCTCACCGTACCGGTGCCGGGCGACAGTCGCCGTCCCGGATCCCCCCTCCTCATCGAAGAGGCTGCGCCGCCCGACCACGCCATAACGCTTCCGAAGGCCTATCGAATAATGGCTCTGCTCGATGTACCAATCACGGTGAGCCGATTCGGAGGTAAGCTGCGTGAGCCAACCGAACAGGCGCCTGTGCGCGGTTTCGGTATTGGCGGGTGGCACGACCACGGACGCATTCGACGACGTGGCGATTATCGATGCCCTCAACCCATTCGGCGGCCGTTGACCAGCGGTTTCATTTCCGAACGCAACCTTTTCCGGTGCCGACTCCAGGTATGTTGACGCCATGCCGCACCATACCGTCCTACCTAAACTCGGAATCGTATCCACCTATCTCCCCCGGCGGTGTGGTCTCGCTACCTACACCGCCGCTCTGCGGGACGCCCTGGATTCGACCACCGACATGGCACCGGTCGTGGTGGCGATCGACCGGGACAGCCATGAATATGGAAATGAAGTCATCGCCACCATTCGCCACGGTGTTATCACCGATTACTCCGCCGTCGCCGACCGGCTGGTGGCCGCCGGCGTGGGCGTGGTGCTCATCCAGCACGAGTACGGCATCTTCGGCGGCTCGAACGGGTCGCACGTCCTGGCGCTGGCCGGTGCGCTCGCCGAGCGTGGCATCCCGTACCTGGTCACGCTGCACACCGTGCTGTCCCAGCCGTCGCCGGGTCAGTTGGCGACCCTGCGCGCGCTGTGCGGACACGCGGCCCGGGTGACGGTGTTCACCGAGACCGCCCGCCAGATGGTGATCCGGACCGGCATCGCGGCCAACCACCAGATCGCGATCGTGCCGCACGGCGCGCCGGTGACGCTGCAGGCTCCGCCGGTCCCGGAGCAGCTGCGGCCCGAGATCAACGACCTGCTCGCGACCCTCGGCGGCAAGCCGACCCTCGCCACGTTCGGCCTGCTCTCCCCCGGCAAGGGCATCGACCTGGCCATCACCGCGCTGGCCGAGGTGGTCCGCAGCCACCCGGACACCCAGTACATGGTGGCCGGCGCGACCCACCCCGACGTGGTACGGCAGGCCGGCGAGTCCTACCGCGACGCGCTGCACGACCAGGTCGACCGGCTCGGTCTCACCGGCCAGGTGCACTTCGTCGACGACTTCCTCACCGAGGACGAACTGTCCGCGCTGCTGCACCGGACCACGCTGTTCGTCACCCCGTACCGGTCGCCCGAACAGGTCTGCTCCGGGGCGCTGACGTTCGCCCTGGCCGCCGGCCGGCCGGTCGTCTCCACCGCGTACTCGTACGCCGAGGACATGCTGCGGTACGGGGCTGGGCGGGTGGTGCCCTGCGGTGACGTCGACGCCCTGGGCGCGGCGATCGTCGAGCTGCTCGACGATCCGGCCGCCCTCGCCGCCGCCAACCTGGCCGCGGAACAGGTCGGCTCGAAGATCACCTGGCCGGCGGTGGCGGTCCGGGAGGCCGCGCTGGTCCGCGAGGTACTCGCCGAGGTGGCCGCGTCCAGCACCGCGAGCCAGGCGCTCGCCGCGCCGCCGCCGCTGCGGCTGGACCATCTCGACCGGCTCACCGACGAGATCGGCATCATCCAGTTCGCGTCCGGGGCCGAGCCCGACCTCGACTCCGGGTACTGCGTCGACGACGTCGCCCGGCTCGCCATCGTCGCGGCCGACCTGCTCGCCTCCGGGCAGGACGGCGCCCGCGCCGAGCGCTGGGTACGCCAGTCGGTGCGGTTCCTCGACGCCGCGTACACGCCCGGCCGGGTCGGGGTGCGCAACATGCTCAGCTACGGCGGTACCTGGTTGGACGAGCCACACCCGGGCGACCACGTCGGGCGGGCCGCCTGGGCGCTGGGTTTCGTCGCCGCCAACCCGGTCTGCCCGGAGGACGCCCGGCGTTCGGCCGGTGCCCTGCTCGACGCCCTGCTGCGCGACGGTGAACCGGTCGACGCGATGTGGCTGCGCACCGCCGCGTACACCCTGCTCGGGCTGGCCCGGGCGCAGTACCCGGCGGGCCGGATCGAGCCGTTCGTGCGGCGCCTGGACGCGGCGTTCACCGAAACCTGCGCGCAGGCACCGGACTGGCGCTGGTTCGAGCCGGAACTGACGTACGACAACGCCCGGCTGCCGCAGGCTATGCTGGCCGGCGCGGTCCGGATCGGCGACCGCGAGTTGGCCGCCCGCGCGATCGAGGCGCTCGACTGGTACATCGGGCACGTCGGCCTGTCCGCCGGCATGCTGCGCTGTGTGGGCAACGGGTGGCACCGGCGCGACGACGACCCGGCGGTGTGGACCGACGACGGCGACGAACAGCCGATCGACGCCGCGGCCTGCACCGAAGCCCTGGTCGAGGCGTGGCGGTACACCAACGACCCGCGGTACGCGCGGCTCGCCGGCTGGGCGTACTCCTGGTTCCTCGGTCGTAACCGTGTCGGGGCGTGCCTCTACGCAGAGTGGTCAGGCGGATGCAATGATGGGTTGTCGGCGACCGCGGCCAACCCGAATCAGGGTGCGGAGTCGACACTCGCGTACTACCAGGCGCTGTTCAGCCTGGTCGGCAGCGGGCTGGCGAAACTGCCGGCGCGCACGGCGAACGGACCGGAGCGGACCGTGGTGACCAAACGGGCAGCGACGCGTTCCGCCCGGCCGGCGACGGCCACCCACAGCACGATCGCGCCAGCGGGCACCACACACCCGCGCCTCGGCAACCACTTCCGCAGCACGGAGGGTCCCACCGATGCACGTTGATGGCGAGCTGCTCACCCGGGCCGCCGAGAACCCGATGCTGTCCGCCAGCGACTGGCCGTACCCGACAAACAGCGTCTTCAACCCGGCCGCCGCGCTCTACAACGGCGAGACGGTGCTGCTCACCCGGGTGGAGGACCGGCGGGGCATCTCGCACCTCACCGTGGCCCGCAGCGCCGACGGCCGGACGAACTGGCGGGTCGACCCGAAGCCGCTGATCGCCGACGACCCGAACGACCCGACCTGCTGCTGGGGGGTCGAAGACCCGCGCATCACGTACCTCGAGGAGCTGGGCGGGTACGCGATCGCCTACACCGCGTACGGTCCGAGCGGGCCGTGCGTGGCGCTGGCCGTCACCGAAGACTTCACCAGCATCGAGCCGTTCGGCATCGTCATGCCGCCGGAAGACAAGAACGCCTCGCTGTTCCCGCGCCGCATCCACGACCAGTTCGTGCTGTTCCACCGGCCGGTGTCGGTGATCAACGCGCGGGCCGACGTGTGGCTGTCGCGGTCCAACGACCTGCGCTCGTGGACCACGCCGGAGCCGGTCATGCAGGCCCGGCCGGGCGCCTGGTGGGACGCCGCCCGGATCGGGATGGGGCCGCCGCCGATCGAGACCCCGGCCGGCTGGCTCGTCGTGTACCACGGGGTCAAGGCGATGGTGACGACGTCGATCTACCGGGTCGGCCTGGTCCTGCTCGACCTGGACAACCCGACGCACGTCCTGCGCCGGACGCCGTCCTGGGTGCTCGGCCCGGACGCGGTGTACGAGCGGGTCGGCGACGTGCCCAACGTGGTCTTCCCGACCGGGCTGGTGCACGATCCCGCCACCGACGAGATGCGGCTGTACTACGGCGCCGCGGACACCAGCATCGCGATGGCCAACGGCAACCTGTCCAACATCCTGGACTACATGCTGAGCCTGCCGCCTGAGCAGCCGCACGTTCCCACGGCCGAACACCCGTGATCGTCACGACGTCCCGGCCCCGTCGTGGCGAGGCCGGGACGTTGTGACGATCAGGCCGACAGCTTGCCGGGCTCGGCGCCCTGCGCGATCGGCGCCCGGACGAGGTTGCCCCACTCCGTCCACGAGCCGTCGTAGTTGCGCACCATCGGGTACCCGAGCAGGTGCGTCAACACGAACCAGGTGTGCGATGACCGTTCGCCGATCCGGCAGTACGCGATGATGTCGTCGCTGGTCCGCAACCCCAGCTCATCGGCGTAGATCCGGCGCAGCTCCCCGACCGGCTTGAACGTCGCGTCGTCGGCCGCCGCCTGCTTCCACGGCTTGCTCAATGCCCCCGGAATGTGCCCGCCGCGCAGCGCCCCCTCCTGCGGGTAGTCCGCCATGTGCAGCAACTCACCGGTGTACTCGCCGGGCGACCGCACGTCGACCAGCGGCTTGCCGGCGGCGACGTGCGAGAGGACCTGGTCCCGGAACGCCCGGATCATGTCGTCGTCGCGTACGACGACGGGGTAATCCGACGGTGCTCGCGCCGGTGTATCACGTGACCACGATCCTTGTTCTTTCCATTTCTGCCGGCCACCGTTGAGCAGGCGCACGTCGGCGTGCCCGAACAGCGAGAACACCCAGAGCGCGTACGCCGCCCACCAGTTGAAGTTGTCCCCGTAGAACACGATCGTGTCGTCGCGCCCGATGCCCTTGGCCTGGCACAGCCGCGCGAACCCCTCGGCGTCCAGATAGTCGCGGGTGACCTGGTCGTTCAGCTCAGTGTGCCAGTCGACCTTGATCGCGCCGGGGATGTGCCCGGTGTCGTAGAGCAGGACGTCCTCGTCGCTTTCCACCACGACGAGGCCCTCGTCGCCGAGGTGCTCGGCCAGCCAGGACGTGGTGACGAGGCGCTCGGGATGTGCATACTCCCGCAACTCGGGTGCGGGATCATTTGGTACGGCCATAGGTCCCAAGTTAGTCCGGCTCGCGGATCCCCTCGGCCTCTTCTCGCCGATCTTGGAGAAGCCGCTCGCCGATCTTGGAGAAGTTGGAGAGCGTGTTCATCCGATATGCGGCAGTCCGCGCCACTCCGCGTAGTGTCGAAGCCTAAGTCGGACCGTCTCGTGCGCCGGCAACTCCGTTAGCTCGGCCGGATCGACAAACCGCACCTCGGTCGATTCCTCGCTTCCGCGCAGCTCTCCACCGATCGCGCGGCCGGTGAAGGCCACGACGAACTCTTGCCGGACCTCGCCGTCTGCGTAGGCGATGACGTGCGCAGGGTCGGTGTAGATACCGAGGACTCCGGTCAGCTCGACGTCTAGGCCGGTCTCTTCTCTGACCTCGCGCACCACCGCTTGGCCGATGGTCTCGCCGATCTCCATGACGCCGCCGGGCAACGACCAGTTGCCGGAGTCGGCACGCCGTTGCATCAGCACCCGCCCCTGCTCATTGGCAACGAGTGCCTGTCCGCCCGGTACCAGAGAGTTGGCCGGCGGAGCGTCAGGATCGTTGTAGTAGTCGATCCGGCGTGCCATGTTTGGCTCCCGTCGTCGTCACTGGTCGGACGGTGTCCCAGATTTGTTGGAACTGTTCCGCGAACGACTCGAAGATCCCGTGTGCGGACAGCCTTCGCAAATGCAGGGTCGGGTGTTGATAGCCGTGCGCCCTGAACAGGTGCGGGGTGACGATCATCTGGTCGTCGAAGTGGAACACCGAGTTGTACAGGTGGACCTGATGTACTCCGACAGTGACGTTGACCAGGCCGTCGAGGTCGGACAACCACATCAGCGCAAGCCGGATCCGGCCCGCGAGTGTGCCGCCGAGCTGCTCCAACGCGTCCCGTTCAGCGACATGTGGGCACTCCGGATCGGCTACCGCGATGCGGACCCGAGCGCCATTGGCTGCTGCCTTTCGGATCGTCGCGACGACCTGCGGCGCGATCTCAAACAGGAACGGGTAGGCATATCCGAGTAGGTCGATGCGTTCCCGTGTCGCGCCAAGGAGCGACAACCATAAGTCCGTCGGTACGTCCGCCCGGTGCGCCCAAGCTCCGACGACTTCTGCCGTCGAAGTAGTGCCCGGCGCCTGATCGGGGCGACTGCTCGGCCAGAGATTTGCCTCGGTGTCGCCAAGAACAGACGCGACCGTGAGGCGAGTGCGGGTCCGGGGTGTCCGTCCGCGGATCCATCGATCGACGGTCTTGACGTCGACCTCGACCGCTCGGGCCAGCATAGGTGCGTCCATCCCGGCGCGAAGCATCGCGGTACGCAACCGCTCGTTCACGCCGACAACCGTAGCGGACGTCTCCGGACGGTACGAGGACGCAAAAGTGTCGCTGAAAGCGTCCCGAAGGACGTTCAGGCGTCCCGATCGACAGTCCTACTGTCTGTAACACGCAGGTGCAAAGGCCGATCCCATCCGGGAAACCGCACCCTAGTCAGCCAGGGGGTGGCGTGGACCGCGCTGATCTGTACATCGTCCTTGTCGGGCACCAACCGGTGCCGGCTGGCCTCTTTGGACTTCGGTGCAGCTGCTGCGGCGAGCGGTGGCCATGCGAATCGCGCGAGCGAGCCCTCGATGAGCTGACCGGCGAGACGCCGCTGACCGCCAGCGTGCTCAGGCAGTGGAGCGAACGGTGATCGCGTACCACCTGCCTGCCCGCCCGACGTGGACCTGCGTCGTCTGTGGCGACGACTATCCCTGCGCGACTCGACGCGCCCAGCTCCTCGAAGACTTCCGCGACGCCTCGATCCAATTTGCTCTGTTTATGAACATCGACTTCGTGGACGCCGCTGCCGATCTACCCGACGTGTCGACCGAGGAGTTGCGCGCCCGGTTCTTCTGGTTCCGCGACGGGCAGATGTAACGTCAGCGCCTCGGCGATCCCCGCAACTTGGGCGAAGTTGCTGCTACCTCGGCGCTGGACACCGCAGCTTCGCCCAAGTTGCGGGGATCTTGAGCGCGCTACTCCGCGGTGAGCTCGACCGGGCCAAGCTCGGGGCGCTTGGGCCGGACGAGGTCGCCCGACGAGCGGCCCGCCAGGCGGCGCTTCAGCCATGGCGCGAGGTGCCGGGCCACCCATCGCGCGTCGGCCATCCGCGCCGACGACCAGGACAGCGGGGCTGGTACGCCGGGCGAGCGCAGCCACTCCGGATCCGGTTCCACCCTGAGCACCCGGAGCACGTGACCGGCCACCCGGCGGTGCCCGGCGCTCGACAGATGCAGCCGGTCCTCGCTCCACATGAGACCGTTCTCGGCAAGCTCGTCGTCGGCCCACAGGTCGACCAGATACGCGCCGTGGCGCTTGGCGACGTCCGTCGCCGCGTCGTTGATCAGGTTCGCCCGGGCCAGCACGATCCGCCGGGCCGGCAGCCGCCGGGTCAGGTCGGCCGACCGGAACAGGATCACGTCGGCGCCGGTCGCGCGCAGCTCGCCGATCACCTCGTCGTACCGGGCCACCAGCGCCGGGCCGTCGAAGCTGCGGCGCAGCGCGTCGTTGCCGCCCGCGGCGAAGCTGATCAGATCGGGGCGCATGGCGCGGGCGAGCGGCACCTGCTCCTTCAGCACGCCGGCGAAGAGCCGACCCCGGATCGCGAGGTTGGCGTAGTGGAACTCACCGCCGTCGGTCGCCGCCTCGCCGCCATCGCGCGCCGCTTCCGCCGCCAGGCGCCGGGCGACCAGGTCGGCCCAGCCGCGGTACCCCACGCCGCCCGGATCGGGATCGTCCAGTCCTTCGGTGAAACTGTCGCCCAAGGCAACGAAGCTGCGCCACGACATCTGTACCCCTTCCCCGCTAGGGCATCTTGGCAGCATCGGCGGGCGGTCGGTCAACCCATAACCCTGTTTTCTCGGCCACACCGACCGACGTAGCCTGCCGCCATGCTGCTGCGCATGTCGCACCTGTTTGTCCGGACGCTGCGCGAGGATCCGGCCGACGCCGAGGTGCCGAGCCACCGGCTGCTGGTCCGCGCCGGCTACATCCGCCGCGCCGCACCGGGCGGGTACACCTGGCTGCCGCTGGGCAAGCTGGTACTCGACCGGGTCACGGCGATCGTGCGCGAGGAGATGCTCGCGATCGGGGCGCAGGAGGTGCAGCTTCCCGTCGCTGCTGCCCGCCGAGCCGTACGAGCAGAGTGGCCGGTGGCCGAGTACGGCCGGACCTCTTCCGGGTCCGCGACCGGCGGGGCGCCGGTCACCTGCTCGCGCCCGACCCACGAGGAGCTGGCCACGCTGCTGGTGAAGGACCTGTTCACCTCCTACCGGGACTTCCCGGTGACGCTCTTCCAGATCCAGACCAAGTTCCGCGACGAGGCCCGCCCGCGCGCCGGCCTGCTGCGCGGGCGCGAGTTCCTGATGAAGGACGCGTACTCCTTCGACCTCGACGACGCCGGGCTGCGCCACGGCGTACGGCCGGCAGCGCGCGGCGTACCGGCGGATCTTCGACCGGCTCGGGCTCGACGTACACGATGGTCGAGGCGATGTCGGGCGCGATGGGCGGCTCCGCGTCGGAGGAGTTCCTGGCATCGCCGGGCGACCGCCGGCCGGCGAGGACACCTTCGTCGGCTGCACGGCCTGCGACTACGCGGCGAACACCGAGGCGGTGACCACGCCCGCGCCGGGCCGGCCACGGACGCGCGCACCCGCCGATGGCCGTGTTCGACACCCCGGAGACCCCCACGATCGAGTCCCTGGTCGAGCTGGCCAACGCGGTGGCCGCCGGCGGGCGGGCCGACTGGACCGCCGCCGACACGCTCAAGAACGTGGTCCTCGACGTCGGCCGGCGTCGACCGCTGGTCGTCGGCGTGCCCGGCGACCGGGAGGTGGACCTGAAGCGGGTCGAGGCGGCGCTGTACCCGGCGACGGTCGAGCTGTTCGACGACTTCGCCGCGTACCCGGAGCTGGTCCGCGGGTACATCGGGCCGCAGGTGCTCGACAAGCTCGGCATCCGGTACCTGGTCGACCCCCGCGTGGTGCCCGGCACGGCGTGGCTGACCGGCGCCAACGAGCCGGACCGGCACGCGGTCAACGTGGTGTGCGGTCGGGACTTCACCCCGGACGGCACGATCGAGGCGGCCGAGGTCCGGGCCGGCGACCCCTGCCCGGCCTGCGCCACCCGCTGGCGCATGCGCCGGGGCATCGAGATCGGGCACATCTTCCAGCTCGGCCGCCGGTTCACCGACGCGTTCGCGCTCGACGTGCTCGGCCCGGACGGCAAGCCGGTCCGGCCGACCATGGGCTGCTACGGCATCGGCGTCTCCCGGGCGGTGGCCGCGATCGCCGAGCAGCACCACGACGAGCGGGGCCTGGTCTGGCCGGCGTCGGTCGCGCCCGCGTTCGTCCACCTCGTGTACCTGGGATCGGCCGGTCAACCGGAGGCCGCCGAGCGGCTCGCGGCCGAGCTGACCGACCGGGGCATCGAGTCCTGGTCGACGACCGTCCCGGACTCTCGGCCGGGGTCAAGTTCACCGACGCCGAGCTGCTCGGCATCCCGGCCGTGGTGGTCTGGCCGCCGGCTCGCCGACGGGTACGTCGAGGTACGGACACGGACGACGGTTCCCGCTCGGAGGTACCACTCGATCAAGTGATCGCACTGATTAGCCATATGTACCGTGGGTAAGACTCCGGGTATCACGCCCAGTCGATCCGGAGGCCTGACATGCCGATGCAGACCGTTCGTGAGGTGATGACCACCCAGGTCGTCTCCCTGCCCAGAGAGACAACCCTGGACGAGGCCGCCCGGACCATGCGGGAGCAGGACATCGGTGACGTCGTGGTGACCGACAGTTCCAGCCCAGCGGGTCTGGTCACCGACCGTGACATCGTGGTGCGCGCGGTCGCGGAGCGCTGCGACCCGTCGAGCACGACCATCGGCGAGATCCTGACCTCGGATCTGGTCACTGTCCGCCCCGACGACACGGTGCAATCCGCGGCCCTGCTGATGCGCGATCACGCAGTCCGGCGGGTGCTGGTCTGCGAAGACGACCAGAGCCTGGTCGGCATCGTCTCGATCGGCGACCTCGCCGAGGAGATCGACCCGGAGTCGGTACTCGGCGGGATCAGCAAAGCCGAGCCCAACAACTGACCCGGGTTGCTCGTCGATCTAGGAGTTGTGGCCGCTCCGAGTCCGATTTGTCCGGCCACAACTCCTAGATCGACGCCTGAGCAGCGGGCGGGGATAGGCTCGAACGCGATGGACATGCCTGCCCGACTGGCCGAGATCGTCGACGAGTTCGCCGACGCGCCGCGCGACGTCGTGCTGGAGATGCTGCTCGAATACTCCGACGCGGTGCCGCCGTTGCCCGCCGAACTGGCCGGCCACGTCGGCATGGAACAGGTGCCCGAGTGCCAGACGCCGTTCTTCCTGCGCGCCGTCGTCGATGATGACCGCCGGGTCGAGCTGTGGTTCGACTGCCCACCCGAGGCGCCGACCACCCGGGCGTTCGCCGGCATCCTCGCCGAAGGGCTCGCCGGCGCCACGGTCGACGAGGTGCTCGCGGTTCCCGGTGATCTCTACCAACGGATGGGCCTGGCCCAGGCGATCAGCCCGCTGCGGGTACGCGGTGGCGGCGCCATCCTCGCCCGGCTCCAGCGACAGGTGCGCGACCAGCGCTGATGCATGGTTTCACGTGCAACGGTATGGCTATCCGTCGATGTCCCGTGCGAGCCCCTCGATGACCTCCGCACCCGGCAGCCGGCCGAGCGCCGCGCCGGGCAGCGCGATCTTGCTGTGCCGCACACCGCTGCCGATGATCACGTACGGCTTCGTGACGATCCGGGAGTCGACCAGGACCGGCCACTCCGCGGGCAACCCGATCGGCGTGATCCCGCCGTACTCCATGCCGGTCTCGGCGACTGCGGTGTCCATCGGCGCGAAGCTGGCCTTCCGCACGTCGAGGCGCCGCCGCACCACACCGTTCACGTCGGCCCGCGTGGTCGCGAGGATCATGCAGGCCACATAGCGCAGCTCGCCCTCGCGCTTTCCGGACACGATCACGCAGTTGGCGGAGATGTCCAACCCCACGTCGTACGCCGCGCAGAAAGCCGCCGTGTCGGCAAGCTCCGGGTCAATCGGCGCGACGAGCACGTCCGGCTCGGGCCAGGTCTCAAGCGCCTTGACCACGGGTGCGGCCAGCAGGTCAGGACGGTCACGGGCGGGCTCGGTCCGCAAGGCTCCAATCACGATCCCATCCTGTCCAGGTCGGTCCAGGGCGTCAAAGCGACATGGGGTTGCCGCGCTCACCTGGCGGGTACGACCCAGATCATGGGCAAAGAGCGCATCGAGAGCCGGGCCGCTGAACTGCTCCCCGAGGAACGGGCGGCCGGCAGCGACGATCCGGAGGCACAGGCCGAGGCGATCCTGGCCGACTCACGACTACGCGAGGCCGGCCTGGACACCGCACGGGAACATCGGACATCGGAGCAGACTGTTACCCCACCGCAGCCATAGCGGGCATATCACATCGGGCCGTCTTCGGTAGCGTGACGGGCCGATGTTTTCGTACTGGGGGGTGACGGCGGACGATGGCGATGCCATTCAGTGCTGCCAATGAAGGTGCCGAAGAGTGGGTCGATACCTGGGCGGCGAGCATTTCGGCGCGCGCCCAGGCAGCGCAGGAGCTGTCGGAGCGGGTTTCGATACTGTCGGTGTCCGCGTCGGGGCGGGACGGCGCTGTGCGGGTGACGGTCGCCGGTTCCGGGGTGATGACCGACCTTCGGATGGACGACCGCGTGCTGCACTGGCCGGCAAGCGAAATCGCCGCGCAGGTGATGTCCGTGATGCGGCGGGCGCAGGCGTCGCTGGCCGCGAGGGTTGCCGAGATCGCCGACGAGACGGTGGGGGCCGACTCGGAGACCGGTCGTGCGGTGGTTGATGGTTTCGTCCGGCGGTTCCCGGAACCGCCGGACGATGAGGAGTCGCCAAGGAGTTAGATCGCCGGTGTCACCGGGAACGACCGGGTGGATCTGTAGCCCGTCGCAGCCGTTGGCGGTGACATCCACGCGTACCGAGTGCGTCTCGTCGGGCGGGGTGACCAACAGTCCTTTGTACTCAGTGCAGCTGGTCGCGTTGCCCGGCGGGACGTTCGTTCCCTCCACATAGTGCCCGGAGCCGGCGTCTCCATTGTGGACCGAGACGCGGCAGGTGGACGAGTGTACATTCTGGAGTCTGAGCGGAGCCGCGCGAAGTGCTTGACCGCAACAACGTTCCGGTCGCGCTCGTACGTCCGGACACGCCGGAGGGCCGGCGGCTGCTCGACCAGGCCGGCCAGGACGGCACACGGCTGCCGAGGTCATCGAGGCCAGTGGTGCCAGTCATCTCGAGTACCTGACGGTGCGCGACCTGATCAGTGGGCGGACTTCGCGGGTACCCGCAGCCGCGCTCTTCATTCTCATCGGTGCCCGGCCGAACACCGGCTGGCTCACCGGCACCCTGGCCACCGACGCCGACGGCTTTCTGCTCACCGGGCCGGACCTGCCGATCGATCGGGCCCGGATGTACCTGGAGACCAATGTTCCCGGCGTGTTCGCGGCCGGGGACGTCCGCCACGGGTCAGCCAAGCGGGTTGCGTCCGCGGTCGGCGAGGGAGCGAACGCGGTCCAGTTCGTCCGGCAGTACCTCCGTGCGAGGATCTCGGTGTGACCCTGGAGACGAGCTACCGGCGGGACGGGGCGACCATCATCGACAAGGTCGCCGGTTAGGTGGCCGAGCCCCCTTACCTGGCGGCGGTCCGCGAGTCCTACGACACCGTCGCCGCCGACTATGTGCGGAGGGTGCCGGCGCCCGAGGCGATGGCGCCGCTGGAACGGGCGATGCTCGCCGCCTTCACCGAGCTCGTCCGGATCGCCGACCATGGGCCGGTCGCGGATCTGGGGTGCGGTCCCGGTCGGCTGACCGGGTACCTGGCGAAGCTCGGGCTGCCCGTCTTCGGCATCGACCTGTCACCCAGGATGATCGAACTGGCTCGTCAGGCGTTTCCGGAGCTGCGGTTCACGGTCGGCTCGATGACCGCGCTCGACCTTCCGGACGGGCACCTCGGCGGCATCCTGGCCTGGTACTCGACCTATCACACGCCGCCGGAGTACGTTCCGGTCGTGTTCGCCGAGTTCCACCGCGTACTGGCACCCGGCGGTCATCTGCTGCTGGGCCTCTACGTCGGCGATGACGAGCACTTCCGGCCCACGCAGGCGTACGGCGGTCATCCTGTTTCCTACGAGTCCTACCTGCTGCCGCTCGACCGGATCGTCGTACTGCTCGGCCAGGCCGGGCTCGATGTCGTCGCGCAGCTGGCACAGGGCCCCGATGAAAAGATCAGCCGGCGTTACGTCGCGATTCTGGCTCGCAGGCGCTAGCCGCTCGGCGACGGTCTGGCGCCGGGTCGCTCGTACCGAGAAGACTGTGACCAACTAGCGGAGATCTCCTACCACGGAGCGCGCCATGTCCACGATCCATCTTCACCAGACGATCACCGCCACGCCCGAGCAGTTCGTCGCCGGGTTGACCGACTTCGGGCCGGGCCGCTCGAAGCTGTTCGGCAACAGCACCGACGAGTACCTCGAAGTGCATGACCGGGGTCCGGGATACGCCGACGTCACCGAGGGTTCGCGCGGTATCTGGGAACGTCTGCGCTACGACTGGTCCGATCCCGACCGGGTCACCATGACGACCACCGACTCCAACATCTGGGGCGGACACTCGGGTCACACGTACACGTTCACGCGGCAGCCCAACGGAACGACCGACGTGGACGTCGTGGTGGTACGCGACGGCAAGAACCTCAAGGGACGGGTGCTCGGGATCGTGCTCGGTACCGTCGGCAAGGGGGTACTGGCGAAGGCGCTGGCCAACACCGCCAAGGCCATCGAGGCTCGAAACGACGGCGCGAAAGACCCGGGCCAAGGTCAATAGGCATGGCACGCAGTGGGCCTGCTCCGAACATGGCCCTTCGCCGCTTGGTGACGTACGGATCGCTGGCCCCGGGTCGCCCGAACCATCATCAACTCGACGGGCTCGAAGGCCGCTGGTCGGATGGGCGGGTCCACGGAACGCTGGTGGATGAAGGCTGGGGTGCCGGCCTCGGCTACCCGGCCCTGGTCCTTGATCCCGAAGGCTCGGCCATCGATGTCCAGGTCTTCGCGTCGGACGACTTACCGGCGCACTGGTCACGTCTGGACCGGTTCGAGGGACCTGGGTACAAGCGCGTGGTAACCACCGTCCGCACGCCTGCGGGCGACCTCGACGCGTCCATCTACGTATTGGAAGCGCAGGACAAGGGCTGAGCCCAGCTATGGGGTTGGGCTCGAACCCCTAGCCTTTCGCTGACTTTCTGCTGAGTACCGGCGGCCCTGACAGGGTCTCTGGTTCCGGTATCATGATCACATGGCCCGCCTGGACGCCCATCACGACGAGACCCTCACCTACGACACGGCCACCCCCGAGCAGGTGGCCGAGGCGCGGGCCGAGGCGCGACGGAAGCTGGCCGAAGCGGATGCTCACTGGACTCCGGAACGACGCGAGCAGGCCCGCCAAGAGTTCTTCGCCCGCCTCGACGCGGCGTGACCGATCTGCCGCTGCGCGCTTGGCTGTGCCGATGGCTGCGCAGCCACGGCGCTCATACGGCGTTGTCGTCCTCCCACGCCACCCCTGGCCAGCGGTCAATGGTTGCGAGGAAGTGGGTCACGATCGGCATGACGTGGCGAACCGCGATGGTGTCGCGGCCGGCGTAGCGGTCTACCTGGCCGTTGGCCAGCACGTACTCCTCAGACGGCTCTGGCGACGCGGCCGGATCGATGGCGTGGTAGTCGGAGGGGAGGGCATGTGAATCCGCGAGCCAAGATCGACAGCCGTTTGGCTAGTGGAAGCGAGGGGACTCGAACCCCTAACCCCCGCCTTGCAAAGGCGGTGCTCTGCCAGTTGAGCTACGCCCCCGGACACTCCCGCGGCACCGGTCCATTATCGCGGCTCCCAGCGGAACCGCGGTCGGGGACGAGGCGAGGACTACCGCAGGTCGGGTGCGGTGGTCGCCTCGTGCCAGAGGGCGCGTTCTTCACTGGCCGAGCGGACCTTCCGGAAAATGACCGCCGCGATGCCAACGACACTGAGAAGGATGAGCAGTTTCTTCACCATGTGGGGCTAGCTGGAATCGAACCAGCGACCTCAGAGTTATCAGCTCTGCGCTCTAACCGACTGAGCTATAGCCCCATGACCCACCAGCAGCGGGTCACCGCAGCGGCGCGACGAGTCAGGTTACCGTACCCGATTCGTCAGTCCCAAACCGGGTACGCCGCCTGCGTAAGGATGTCACTCCTTCTCGGCCAGTGTCAGCTCGATTCCACCAACCAGGTCGGAGCAGACGTTGTAGATGAAGGCACTCAGGGTCGCGAGCGCGGTGAACAGCACCACGTTGACCAGGCCCAGCAATGCTGAGCCGACGATGATGCCCTTCGCCGTGATCCGGAACGTGTTCTTCGTGTCGCCACCGGTGGCACCGACCATCTCGCTGAGCGCCTTGTTGACGCTGCCGACGACGCCCATCGTGTCGAGCGCCATGTACAGCACCGCGGTCGCGACCACGCCGATGATGAACAGCACGAACGAAACCGCGAACGAGAACTTCATGACCGACCAGGGGTCGACCCGTTTCAGGTACAGCCGGGCACGACGCGGCCCGCGACTCGCCGCCGCCGTCACTGTCGCCCGGGCACTGCGGATCGCCTCGCTGACCCGGCTGGCCGGACCGCTCGGGCCTGGGCTCGCCGGCCTGCCCGGACGCGCACCGACACCGACCCCGAGCGGCTGCGTGGACACCGCCGGGCCGCGGGGGCCGACCGCCGCGGCGCCGCGCACGCTGGCCCGCGCCACCGTCGCGCCCATGCCCGGCGCGACCTGGGTCGAGTCACCCCCGTCGGCCTTGTCCGAGGACTGCGACGGCAGAAGTACGTCGGGCGGCGGCGCCATGCCGGGTGCTCGCGTGAACTTCGGCACAGCGGACGCCCCGGGCCCGGTGGACTTGCCGGAATCCGCGTCCGAGGCGGGCGAATCGGACTTCTCGCCGGGAACCGCCGCGCGGCCGACCACAGCGCGTCCGGTGGCGTCGGGAGCCGCACCGTCAGAAGCGGCCCCTTCGGACACGGAGTCGGCCGGCTTGCCGACCGTCTCCGCCGTACCGGACTTCGTCTGGGATTCGGTCATTAACTATTCCTGTTCGTCCGGCTCGTCTGCGTTGCGAGCAATCGCGACAAGGGTCACGCCTTCAGGCAGGTCCATCAGCTTGACCCCCATTGTGTTCCGATCTCTCGTCCGGCGTACAGGCTTCACCGGAGTCCGGATCACCCCACCGTTGGAGGTGATGGCGAACAGTTCGTCGTCCGGACTTATGACGACCGCGCCCACCAGTCCCCCGCGGCGAGACGTGATTTTAGCTGTTAGTACTCCCTTGCCGCCGCGGCCCTGCACCGGGTACTCCTCGATCGGAGTGCGCTTGGCGAAGCCGCCGTCGGTGGCCACGAGTACGTCCATACCCTCCCGTACGACTTCCATAGCTAGCAACTCGTCTCCATCGGAGAAACGCATCCCGATCACACCCGACGTCGCCCTGCCCATCGGTCGCAGCGCGTCATCGTTCGCGTTGAACCGGATGGCCTGCGCCTGCTGGCTGACCAGAAGCAGGTCGTCGTTGGGAGCGATGAGCGCCGCACCGACGAGTTCATCATCCTCGCGCAAGTTGATCGCGATGATGCCGCCCGTACGGTTGGAGTCGAACTCGTCCAGTCGAGTCTTCTTGACCAGGCCATTCTTGGTCGCGAGGACCATATATGGCGATACCTGGTAGTTCGCGATCTCGATGACCTCGGCGATCCGCTCGTCCGGCTGGAAGGCGAGCAGGTTCGCGACGTGCTGCCCACGCGCGGTCCGGCTCGCTTCGGGAAGTTCGTAGGCCTTCGCCCGGTACACCCGGCCCTTGTTTGTGAAAAACAGGATCCAGTCGTGCGTTGAGCAGACGAAGAAGTGGCTGACGATGTCGTCCTGGCGCAGGGTCGCGCCGGAGACCCCCTTCCCGCCACGGCGCTGCGAACGGTACAGGTCGGTCTTGGTGCGTTTCGCGTACCCGGTGCGCGTGATCGTGACCACCACGTCCTCGCGCGCGATGAGGTCCTCCATCGAGACCTCGCCGTCGAACGGGATGATCCGGGTCCGCCGCTCGTCGCCCCACTTCTCGACGATCGCGGCCAGCTCGTCGGAGACGATCTTCCGCTGGCGCTCGGGCTTCGCGAGGATGTCCTTGAGGTCGGCGATCTCGATCTCGATCTTCGCCAGCTCGTCGATGATCTTCTGACGTTCCAGGGCGGCGAGCCGGCGCAACTGCATGTCGAGGATCGCGGTCGCCTGGACCTCGTCGATCGTGAGCAGCTCGATCAGGCCGACGCCGGGCCTCCTCGACCGTCGGCGAGCGCCGGATCAGCGCGATCACCTCGTCGAGCGCGTCGAGCGCCTTGACCAGACCGCGCAGGATGTGCGCCCGCTCCTCGGCCTTGCGCAACCGGTACCGGGTGCGCCGGACGATGACCTCGATCTGGTGCGCGACGTAGTACCGGACGAACTGCGCCAGGTTGAGTGTGCGCGGCACGCCGTCGACCAGCGCCAGCATGTTCGCGCCGAACGTCTCCTGGAGCTGGGTGTGCTTGTACAGGTTGTTCAGCACCACCTTGGCGACCGCGTCCCGCTTGAGCACGATCACGATTCGCATCCCGGTACGCCCGGAGGACTCGTCCCGGATGTCGGCGATGCCGGCGAGCTTGCTCTCCTTGACCAGTTCGGCGATGCGCTCGGCCAGGTTGTCCGGGTTCACCTGGTACGGCAGCTCGGTGACGATCAGGCTGGTCCGGCCCTTGCTGTCTTCCTCGACGTCGACTACCGCGCGCATCCGGATGGAGCCGCGACCGGTGCGGTACGCCTCCTCGATCACGGTGGTGCCGACGATGAGGCCGGCAGTCGGGAAATCCGGACCCTTGACGATCTTGATCAGCTCGTCCAACGTCTCGGCTTCCGGCGTCTCCGGGTGGTCGAGGCACCACTGGACGGCGGTCGCGATCTCGCGCAGATTGTGCGGCGGGATGTTGGTCGCCATGCCGACCGCGATCCCGTTCGAGCCGTTGACCAGAAGGTTCGGGATCCGCGACGGCAGGATCGTGGGCTCCTGCGCCCGGCCGTCGTAGTTCGGTACGAAATCGACCGTGTCCTCGTCGATGTCCCGCAGCATCTCCATCGCCAGCGGGTCGAGCTTGGACTCCGTGTTGTGGCTGACGAAGCCGTTGGTGATGAAGGCGTGGTCGTCAGTATCGACGCGGAGGCTGTAGACGGCCTGGTGACCTGCGTCCGATACCTCTGCCACGACGTCGTAGCTGAACGCATCCAACGGCGTTTCCCGGGGCAGGCGACGGACCGGCTCGTCGAGATCTTGGTGAGAAACCGCTGCTATAGCGACACTGTCCCACCAAGATCCAGCGTCTGCGGCCAGCGCGAGCACGTCACCGCGCTGGATCTCGGACAACAGCTTCCACCGCAGCCCGGCTGACCCGTCGGCCAGGCGAACGGCGCACAGCAGTGGGTGGTTGTGGGTACCCGTGATCTCGCATCCACGACCGGTGCGGACCTTCAGCGTTGGATGAACGCCGGAATGGAAGAACTTCGTCGCCCGCACCGGGTCACCGAGCAAACCCAGGACCTTGAGGTCGATGTCGTGCTCGGAAGAAGGCAGTGCTCCGGGAGCCAGGTCCACGATCGGGACTTCGTCGCCCGAGGCGAGGCGGACCAGCGTCGAACCCGCAATGCAGTACCTCATGGCCGCCGGCGGGTCGTTACCGGGCGAGCCGAAGTTGCCGTTGCCGTCGACCAGTGGGTACCGCAGTGACCACGGCTGCGCCATCCGGACCAGGGCGTCGTAGATCGAGGCGTCGCCGTGCGGGTGGTACTGACCCATCACGTCACCGACGACGCGGGAACACTTCACGTACCCGCGGTCCGGGCGGTACCCCGAGTCGTACATCGCGTACAAGATCTTGCGGTGCACCGGCTTGAGGCCGTCCCGGACGTCGGGGAGTGCCCGTCCGACGATCACGCTCATCGCGTAGTCGAGGTACGAGCGTTGCATCTCGACCTCGATGCCGACCGGCTCGACCCGGCCGCGCACACCAACCGCGCTGTCCGGACCGTCAGCCACCGGGGTGAGGTCCTCGCCGTCCGGACCCGTACTCTGCGTCACGCGTCAATCCTCTTCGTTCAATCGCTCGATCCGTCCCAAGTGGACGGCCATCTTGTCCATGGAAAGCCGGCCGGGCGCCATCGCGCACCCGACCGGCACGATCCATCAGATGTCCAGGAAGCGCACGTCCTTGGCGTTGCGCTGGATGAAGCTGCGACGTGCCTCCACGTCTTCGCCCATCAGCACGCTGAACAGCTCGTCCGCGGTGGCCGCGTCGTCGAGCGAGACCTGCCGCAGGGTGCGGGTGGCCGGGTTCATCGTGGTCTCCCACAGCTCCGGGTAGTTCATCTCGCCGAGACCCTTGAACCGCTGGATGTCGTCGGGCTTGGCGTTGGGCTTGGTCTGCTGGCGCAAGGCGATCAGGCCGTCCCGCTCCCGGTCCGAGTAGGCATACTGGGCGTCGTCACCCCGCCTGTTCCATTTGATTTTGTACAGCGGCGGCGCGGCCAGGTAGACGTGGCCCAGCTCGACCAACGGCCGCATGAAGCGGAACAGCAGCGTCAGCAGCAGGGTCTGGATGTGCTGGCCGTCGACGTCCGCGTCGGCCATCAGGATGATCTTGTGGTACCGCAGCTTTTCGATATCGAAGTCGTCGTGGATGCCGGTGCCGAGCGCCGTGATCAGCGCCTGGACCTCGTTGTTCTTCAGCACCCGGTCGATGCGGGCCTTCTCCACGTTGAGGATCTTGCCGCGGATCGGCAGGATCGCCTGCGTCTTCGGGTCACGGCCCTGCTTGGCCGAGCCGCCGGCGGAGTCGCCCTCGACGATGAACAGCTCGCACACCCGGGGATCGGTGGACTGGCAGTCGGCGAGCTTGCCGGGCATCGACCCGGACTCCAGCAGCGACTTGCGGCGGGCGAGCTTGCGGGCCTGGGCCGCGGCGATGCGGGCCCGGGCGGCCTGCGACGCCTTGGTGATGATGGTCTTCGCTTCGCTCGGGTTGCGGTCGAACCAGTCGACCAGCCACTCGTTGCAGACCCGCTGGACGAAGCCCTTGACGTCGGTGTTGCCGAGCTTGGTCTTGGTCTGGCCCTCGAACTGGGGGTTGGCCAGCTTCACCGAGATGATGGCGGCGAGCCCTTCCCGGATGTCCTCGCCGGAGAGCTTGTCGTCGTTGCCCTTGAGCAGCTTCTTGTCCACACCGTACTTGTTGACCACGCTGGTCAGCGCGGAGCGGAAGCCCTCCTCATGGGTGCCGCCCTCGTGCGTGTTGATCAAGTTGGCGAACGTGTAGACGCTCTCGCCGTAGGACTCGTTCCACTGCATGGCGATCTCGACGGCCATGCCCTCGCCCTCGGAGCCGAACTCGACCACCGACTTGTGGATCGCCGACTTGGTGGCGTTGAGGTGCCGCACGAAGTCGGCGATGCCGCCCTTGTAGCAGAAGGTGACCTCCTTTTCGGTGGCCCCCTTGCCCTCGATCTCCCGCTCGTCGCGCAGCGTGATCGACAGGCCCCGACAGAGGAAGGCCGTCTCCTGGAGCCGGCGGTAGATCGTCTCGAACTTGAACTCGGTGGTCTCGAAGATCTTCGGGTCGGGCCAGAACGTCACCGTCGTGCCGGTGTCCCGGGCCGCCTCGCCCTTCTCCAAGGGGGCGGCCGGCTTGGAGTTGAGGTAGGTCTGCCGCCACACCGCGCCGTCCTTGTGCACCTCGATTTCGATCCGCACGGACAGCGCGTTCACCACGGAAACACCGACGCCGTGCAGGCCGCCGGACACCGCGTAGGCCTTGCCGTCGAACTTGCCGCCGGCGTGCAGCATGGTCAGCGCCATCTCGACGCCGGACTTCTTGGTCTTGGAGTTGATGTCGACCGGGATACCCCGGCCGTTGTCGATGACCCGCACCCCGCCGTCGGCGAGCAGCACCACCTCGATGGCGTCGCAGAATCCGGCCAGTGCCTCGTCGACCGAGTTGTCGACGACCTCCCACACGAGATGGTGCAGGCCGCGCTCGCCGGTGGAACCGATGTACATACCGGGCCGCTTGCGCACCGCCTCAAGACCTTCGAGCGCGGTGAGGGACGCGGCGTTGTAGGTGTCCTGCTGCTGCTTCGGCGCTGCCACCCTCGATCACTTTCTCGCCCGCGGCGACCGGTGGGTCGACCCACGGACGGGGGTCATGCGAGCACGCCGCCGAGCCGGGCACGCCATGACCTGAACCCGCACGCCTGAGCGGGTGCCGGCAGATCTTGGCGCGCCGACCACCGCGGCGTGCGCGCGGATTACTCTGTCGGCTAAGTCTTCCCGTCAATCTTACCTGGCGCGAGCGACACTCCGCCGCTCCGGGCACCTTTCTTGCCACCTGAAATCGCCGTAGCCGCCCGAACGGTGCAGCCCGCAACTCCCCCCATGCACACGGTCGCCCGCGACCCACCGAGAACCCGTGCGCGCCTTCCACGACGGCCAACATCAATTGTTGGTATGTCCTGATTTATGGGGGAAGATGAAACACTGTGACACGAATTCCGTCGCTGAGGGTCGCGCGAACGGCCTAACGTGCCGTATGTTCCCCGCGCGCGGGCTCTGCGGCTCACCGCCGACGACCGCGCCAACGCGGAGGTGAGGCGGGGATGGGGCTGGACAACGTCGCGGTGCAGTGGCCGCGCACCGGCCGCTTCTACGACCCGGTGGCACCGGCCGAGTTCGTCGATTTCGGCGACCTGGCTGACAAGGTGCCCGACATGCCTGGGCCGGCCGCGGCACTCGCCGACCATATCGCCAAGACCGGCACTGTACGCGCCACCGGCTACACCGAGCTGGTCGACCTCCTGCTCGGCCTCGGCGGCGTCCTGTACGCGACCGAAGCGGCCGCCGAAGACGAGGATCCGGTGATCGACCCGGACGGCTGCGCCTGGATCGCCGGCGGGCTGGAGAGGTTCGTCGACGGTCACATCGAGTTCGGCGAAGAGGTGACCTTCGACAGCGTCGGGAACGTATTGCGCGCCGCGCTGGAGGGGTCGCGCCTCGCCGAGCAGCAGCTCAGCTGGCTGGAGAGCCGGCTCGACGCGCTGCGCGACGAGTCCGGCGAGCCGCCGCAGTGGAGCTTCACCCGCACCGAGTTGCAGGTGCTGGCCGGCTTCTACCGCCGGTGCGCCGATCGCGGCTTCGCGGTGTACGCGGACTTCTGAGCCCGACGCGGCGGCCGACAACGCGCCCCGACGGCGTGATCATCCTGGCGGCTGGCTCGGCCGCGGCGCGTTCCCGGGCACCGCGACTCCGAACCAGCCGACCCGTTCCTCGAAGCGCCACCCGGCCGGCACGAAGAACCGGCAGGCGTCCGGCGGTGCCGCGCACAGGATGGCGTCGACGCTGGTAGCGGGCGCCGGCGGGTGGTGCGGCAAGATGCTCTCCAGCGCGACCAGCTTGGTGCCGGGCAGCAGCCGCCACCACGGGTACTCCCACTGGTCGCCGCGCACGACGATGCCGACCCGCCGCGCACCCGATGCGCGTACCTGGTCGGCGCCCCACTCGTAGTACTGCCGGGCGGCGGGTAACCGCGCGAACCGGACGTCCCAATCGTCGCGGAACAGCACTGACTGCGCGCCGGCGAGTGGACGGGGCGCACCCAGCAGTACCGCGTAGTAGCCGTCCGCGATCCCGCCGGCCACCACGACGGCGAGGCCGGCCACCGCCAGCCGGGTCAGCGGCACCGGACGCAGCAGCCCGACGAACCATGGCAGCGCCCATCCGACCAGCGGCGCGCCGAGCAGGAGCGCCGTGCTGACCAGCCGGTTTCCCCACGGCTGCCACTTCAGCACGGCCGCGTACGTGACCAGCGTCCCGAGCACCATCACCGCGTACGCCCGGACCTGGCCGGGCACCCGGGGCGCGACCAGCGCGCCGAACGTCACGAGTAGCACCAGTGCCGACTGCACCGGGTACGGCGAGTGGTCCTCGTCCGGCCACCACCGCGGGTTCGGGTACTGGGGGACGACCGTGATCGCCGGGTCCTCCGGGTCGACGTGGACCGAGTGGGCGAAGTCGATCACCGCGCCGGCCACCGCCCGGTTGACCGCGGGCGCCGGCACCATCAGCGTCGACGCGCCGATCCGGAGCGCATTGACCAGGATCGCCGCTGGGTCGTGGCGCTGCAACGCCAGCCCGGCGCTCTGCTCCGGCGGCCCGAGCGGGCTGCCGAATTCACGGTCGACCCGAAGCAGGTACGGGCCGGCGAGGACACCGATAAGGACAAGAATCGCGAGAGCACCCGCCGCCGTCCGCCCGATGATCGCCACAACTTCCCGGACATAGTGGCCTCGGGACCTCTCTGAGGGCACAACTTCCGGGAGGTTGTGCCGATCTTGCCGTAACGCGAGCCGAAGCTGCGCCACCCCCCACAGCAGCAGGACGGGCGCCAGCGCCAGCCACCCGGTCGGCTTGGTCACCACGGTCAGCCCGGCGCCGGTACCGATGCCGAGCACCGCCGCCCAACCGCTACGTCGGCGCAGCTCACCGACGACCAGCGACGCCGTGCACAGCACCCACGCGGCGACGACCAGGTCGTTCTGGGTACTGGTCGCCTCGAGCACCACCACCGGCGCGGCCGCGACCGTGGCCGCCGCGACCAGCTGCCCGACCCGGCCGGCGCCGAGTTGCGCGGCGATCCGCGACGCCACCAGCACGCAGCCGAGCGCCGCCGACCACTGCACCAGGTTGTACAGCCGGTCGCCGCCGGTCATCAGGCGCAGGTGCAGCAGCAGGTACTCGGCGCCCGGCGCGAGCACCACCTGCGGGCGCATCAGCGTCGGGTACAGCTCGACGCTCCGCTGCGCCACCCAGTGCTCGACCTTGGGCAGGTGGTAGTAGTTCGAGTCGTAGTTGTTCGGCGGGCTGACCAGCGCCAGCAGCAGTTCGGCGCCGATCAGCCCGGTGAGCGCGGCGCTCAGGAGCCCCGCCACAGACGGGCGGCGCAGCGCGAAGGTCGGCCGCCATCGCCGGCCGGCGGCTCCGTCGCGCCGATAACGACCAAGCGCGAGTACAGCCGAAGCCAGCAACCCGACCGACCACAACGCGATGATCGGCCCGGCGGAGATCGCGTGTACCGACGAGAGCACCTCGACACCGACGATCGCGTACCCGCCTACCACCAGGGCGGCCCGGATCAGCGCGAGCCGCCGGGGCGCCACCGCCTCCCGCGGGCGCAGGGCGTACCCGGTGAGCAGCAGCGTCGCGATGGGAAGCAGTACCGGCGCCATCAGCCGTACGTGTCCCGGGGACCCCGTCCGCGTACCCGCCGGGGCCCGCGGTTCCACGACGGTGCCGCCGGCCCATGGATGTGCAGTTTCGTGACGACGTTCGGGCCGACCTCGCCCGCGATCCGGACCAGCAGCTTCGCGGCGAGCAGCCGCAGCTGGGTCGCCCACGCCGTGGACTCGGCCTCGACGGTCAGCTCGCCGCCTTCCAGCTTGACCGGCCGGCAGTGCGCGGCGACGTCGGCGCCGACGACCTTCTCCCAGGCGCCGAACACGGTCGCCTCGGCGGTGGGTCGCTGCCAGCCGCGGGCCTTGACCAGTCGGGCCATCACCGCGCTGAGAGGCTGCGGGTCGCGCGGGTCGGGGCCGGGACCGGAGTACCCGCGCGGCCGGCGCCCGCTGGAGCCGTCGGCGGAGCCGGACGGACTTTCGGTCGACCGCCGGCGCGGGCGGGCCGCCTCGCGGCGGGCCCGGGCGGCTTCGAGCGCGGCGCGCGCGAGTTCCGGCCCGGAAGGCTCACTCGCGGCGGGCGGTCCGGCGGCAGGTGAGCCGTCAGCGGGCGGGCCGGCGGCTGGCTTCTCATCCGACACGGCGCACCTCCCCGCCCGCTACCTCGTACCGTGCCCCGTGCAGCCCCCCCGGCACGTCCGCTTCGACCGCGCACGTCACCAGTGTCTGGCTGGCGTCGCCGACCAGCTCGGCAAGCCGCTCCCGGCGACCGATGTCCAGCTCGGCGAAGACGTCGTCGAGGGCCAGCACCGGCTCGATCCCCTCCGAGCGCAGCAAATCGTACGCCGCCAATCTCAGCGCCAGTGCGTACGACCAGGATTCGCCGTGGCTCGCGTACCCCTTCGCCGGCACCTCGCCGAGCATGAGCGTGACGTCGTCGCGATGCGGGCCGACCAGCGTGACGCCGCGTTCGATCTCGGCGTCGCGGCCGTCCCGGAGCGCCGCGGCCAGCACGCTCTCCAGGTCATCCGGTGTCGGGGTGTCCGACCACGACGCCGAATAGCTGATCACCGCGTCGCCCCGGCCGGCTGACACCGCGTCGTACGCCTTGGCCACCAGCGGGGCGAGTGCCGTGCACAACTCCAGCCGGCCGGCGAGCAGCTCGGCGCCGTGCCGAGCCAGGTGAACGTCCCATACGTCCAGGGTGGACAGGTCAGGGCGGCCGCCACCGCGCCGGGCCAGCACCGAGGAGCGCAGCAGGGCGTTGCGCTGCTTGAGTACCCGCTCGTAGTCGGCGCGTACCCCGGCGTAGCGCGGCTGACGCTGGGTGAGCAACTCGTCGAGGTACCGGCGGCGCTCGCTCGGGTCGCCCCGGACGAGCGCCAGGTCCTCCGGGGCGAACAGCACCATCCGCAGCGCGCCGAGCACGTCCCGGACCCGGGTCGCGGGCGACCGACCGAGCCGGGCCCGGTTGGCCCGGCCCGGCTCGATCGAGAGCTCGACCAGCAGCTCCCGACCGTCGTGCGCGATCGTGCTGCGGATCACCGCCCGGGCGGCCCCGACCCGCACCAGCGGCGCATCGGTGGCGACCCGGTGGCTGCCCAGCGTGGCGACGTACCCGAGGGCCTCCAGCAGGTTTGTCTTGCCCTGGCCGTTGTGGCCCACGAACACGCAGGGGCCGGGGTCGAGGTCGACGATCACGCGGGGGTAGTTGCGGAAGTCGACCAGCTCGAGTTGGCGTACGTACACCTAGGTCTTCTTGATCGGATGGCCACCGAACTGGTTGCGCATGCCCGCGACGGCCTTCATCGCCGGCGAGTCGTCCTGACGTGAGGTGAACCGGGCGAACACCGAGGCCGCGATCACGTTCATCGGCACGGCGAGGCGGATCGCCTCCTCGACCGTCCAGCGTCCCTCGCCGGTGTCCTCGGCGTACCCGCGGAGCTTGGACAGGTCGGGGTCTTCTTCGAGCATCCGGTCGATGAGGTCGAGCAGCCACGACTTGATGACGGTGCCCTCGCGCCAGGACTTGAAGATCCCCGGCACATCGTCGACGAACTCGGACGCGGTCAGCAGCTCGTACCCCTCGGCGTACGCCTGCATGATCCCGTACTCGATGCCGTTGTGCACCATCTTCGTGTAGTGACCGGCCCCGACTCCGCCGGCGTGCACGAAGCCGTACGGACCTTCCGGCTTGAGCGCCTCGAAGATCGGCATGCAGTGCTCGACGTGCTCGTCGGCGCCCCCGACCATCAGCCCGTACCCGTACTCGATGCCCCAGATGCCGCCGGAGACGCCGACATCCATGTACCCGATGCCGTGCTCCGCCAGCCGCTCGCAGCGCACCGGGTCGTTGCTGAACCGGGAGTTGCCACCGTCGATCACGATGTCGCCGGCCGACAGGACGGTCGCGAGATCGTCGATCGTGGCGTCGGTGACCTGGGCCGGCACCATCACCCACACGACCCGCGGCGCGCTGAGCTTGGCGGCGAGTTCCTGCATGCTCGCCACGTCTGAGACGGCTGGGTTGCGGTCGTAGCCGACGACCTCGTGCCCGGCGCGGCGCACCCGTTCGCGCATGTTGCCGCCCATCCGGCCGAGCCCGACGAGACCGAGCTGCATCTCACCCTCCACGGTTGATCGACGCCCGGTTGCGGGCGCTGCCTGGCCGGTCGCGGACGCCGTCAGCCGCCGATTCGGACCGGCATGATCAGGTACCAGTAACCGGACGAGATCTCTCCATCCTCGCCCGCCGGGGCGATGATCGCCGGTTTCTTGGGATCCGTGAACGAGAGCACAGCGACCGGACCGTCAAGGGCGGCCAGCCCGTCCAGCAGGTACTGGTGGTTGAACGCGATGGTCAGCGGGTCGCCGGTGAACGTGCAGTCCATCGCCTCGCTGGCTCGGGCGTCCTCGGTGCCGCCGGCCTCGACCACCAGGCCGTCCTCGCTGAAGCGCAGCCGCACCGGGGTGGCCCGCTCGGCGACGAGCGAAACCCGGCGGACCACTTCCTGCAGCGCGGAAACCGGCACCTTCGCCTGGGCGCTGTGCGTGTCCGGGCGCAGCGAGCGGACCTTGGGGAAGTCGCCGTCGAGCAGCCGGGACGTGGAACGCCGGGTGCCACCGGCGAAGCCGATCATGCCTTCGCCGGCGCCGCCCCGGGACAGCGCGATCGTCACGCTGCCGCCGAGCGGGCCGAGCGTCTTCGCGGTGTCGCCCAGGGTCTTCGCCGGCACCAGGGCGGCGACGCTGGTCTCGGAGTCGTCCGGGCGCCACTCGATCTCCCGGACCGCCAACCGGTACCGGTCGGTGGCCAGCAGCGCGAGCGTGCTCCCCTCGATCTCCATCCGCACGCCGGTCAGGATCGGCAGCGTGTCGTCGCGGCCGGCGGCGACGGCGACCTGGGCCACCGCGTCGGCGAACACCTTCGCATCGACCGTGCCGGCGCTCGCCGGCATGTCCGGCAGGGTCGGGTAGTCCTCGACGGGCATGGTCGGGAGCGTGAACCGGGCGCTGCCACAGGTGATCTCGACGTGCGAGCCGACCGCGGCCACGTCGACCGGCTTGCCCGGGAGTGCCTTGGTGATCTCGGCGAGCAGCCGACCGGAGACGAGCGCGGCACCGTCGGCGTCCGCCTGCACGTCGACCGTCACCTGGCTGGAGACCTCGTAGTCGAACCCGGAGACCTGCAGCACACCGTCGCTGACCCGCAGCAGCACGCCGGCGAGGACCGGCACCGACGGCCGGCTGGGCAGGCTCTTGGCGGTCCACGCGACAGCGTCGGCCAGCGCGTCGCGCTCGACTCGGAACTTCATCGCGGTGCCCTCCCGCGTCGACAAGGATGAGGTTGTGCCTAGGCACCTTATGACGTCCGGATGACCTTCGCGCGCCCACCCCGACGATCCACCCGACCAGGTCTGTCCCCACGCTGAGTGATTGGTTTTTCTTTCTTAGGAGATAAAACCCGTCATAGTCGTAGGTCCTGTGGGCTCTGTGGACGAACGCCATCGTGCCTGGCCAACGGCGATCCGTCCACGTTGACATCCTGTGGGTATCCCCGTGGGCCATCGTCCACAGGCGGGCGATCACACCGTTGTCCCGTCGTTGTCCACGGCTTCATCCACCGGTCATCCACGGCTTTTCCCAAGGTTTTCCGCAGGCTCGGCGACCCTTCCGGCCGCGGCGCCGTCACCCGTCGTTGTCCTTCCGGCTACTTCTCGGGTACGTCCACAGCATTGTCCCCAGCGGTTATCCACAGGGTGTGGATGGGGGCTGGGCATAGCGTCATGGGGGATAGCGGGGTAGCTCGATCGGCGCCCGTCACTTGATCGACACACTGCCGACCCCGCGCCGCCGGCCGCACCGCTTTGCGTCGCCGGCCGAAACGCGCCGTGGAGCGCGGGAGCGAAGCGACCAAGCGGAGCGGTGCGTGCAGGCCGGATTTGAGGCGCAAAGCCGCGCGAGCGGAGCGAGCGCCAATAATTAGGGCATCTGCTTGATCCGGTTGGTCAGCTCGGCGATCTGGTTGTACAGCGACCGCCGCTCGGCCATCTGCTGGCGGATCTTGCGGTCGGCGTGCATGACCGTGGTGTGGTCGCGGCCGCCGAAGGCCTGCCCGATCCGGGGCAGCGAGAGGTCGGTCAGCTCGCGGCACAGGTACATGGCGACCTGGCGGGCGTTGACCAGGACCCGGGAGCGGGAGTGGCCGCGCAGGTCCTCCAGGCTCACCCCGAAGTAGTCCGCGGTCGACGCCATGATCTGGTCGGCGGTGATCTCCGGCCCGGACCCGTCCGGGATGAAGTCCCGCAGGACCTCCTCGGCGAGCGCCAGCTCCACCGGCGAGCGGGTCAGGTTGGCGAACGCGGTGACCCGGATCAGCGCCCCCTCCAGCTCGCGGATCGACGACGCGATCCGGGAGGCGATGAACTCAAGGACGTCGTCGGGCGCGTACAGCCGCTCCTGGGCCGCCTTCTTCTGGAGGATCGCGATCCGCGTTTCCAGGTCGGGCGGCTGGATGTCGGCGAGCAGCCCCCACTCGAACCGGGTCCGCAGCCGGTCTTCGAGTGTCGCCAACTGGCGGGGCGACCGGTCGGACGTGATGACGATCTGCTTGTTCGCGTTGTGCAGGGTATTAAAGGTATGGAAGAACTCTTCCTGGGTACGCTCGCGGTTTTCCAGGAACTGGATGTCGTCGATCAGCAGGATGTCGACGTCGCGATAGCGTCGCTGGAAGGCGCTGGTCTTGTCGTCGCGTAGCGAGTTGATGAAATCGTTGGTGAACTCTTCGGTCGACACGTACCGGACCGAGCGCGCATTCCCCAACTGCGTGGCGTACTGCCCTATCGCGTGCAGCAGGTGCGTCTTTCCCAATCCGGACCCGCCGTAGATGAACAGCGGGTTGTACGCCTTCGCCGGCGATTCGGCCACGGCGACGGACGCGGCGTGCGCGAACCGGTTCGACGAGCCGATGACGAACGTCTCGAACGTGTACTTCGGGTTGAGCCGGTTGCCTCCGCTGTCGCCGCCGGTACCCGGGTGCCGGTCACCCCGACCGGTCCCCGGCCCGACCCCGCGGGGCGGCTCGTCGCGCATGTTGGTCGGCCGGCCGCCGGCGAGCCCGTCGCTGTGCCGGGCCGCGGTCGCGATGCCGGCCGGGATGGCGGTGCCCCAGCCCGGCCCGGACACCGGCGCGTCGGGATCGTCGAACAGTCGCTCGCCGCTGTTGTCCCGGCCGTCGCGCAGCGCGCCGTCCCGGATCACGCCGTCATGGCTGTCCCGCCGGTCGCGGGGATCCCGCCCGTCGCGCAGCGGCGTCTCCCGGGCGGACCCGTCCCGGGCGGCCGGCAGGACCGGTGACCCGGGGAGCGGCAGCATTCCCCGGTCGTGGCTCGGCGCCGCGTGGGCCGCCGTCCCGGCGTCCTCGGGCGGTCGGACCGTGACCGCCACCTGGATCGGTCGGCCGAGCCGGCGCGAGAGTGCCTCGGTGATCGACGGTCGCAGCCGCGACTCGATCACGTCGCGGGTGAACGCATCCGGCACCGAGAGAAGAGCGGTGTCTTCCACGATCGCCCGGAGCCGCGTCAGCCGGAGGTACGCGCGCTGCTGAGGAGAGACGATTTCGTCGGCAAGCTCCTCGGTCGCCGCCGCCCACACCTTGCCTAGGTCGCCCGCATCCGTCACCGTCCGCCACCCCCATCGCTAGTCGCGGTTCGCGCCGCGTCCCCCGCTGCCGTCGGGGAGCGTTCTGTTGTCCACAGGTTTTCCACAGCCTGTGTATCAACGAGTGACGCCCCGCCGACGGTCCGTTCCCGATCCGGCCGCGGCGCTGCGAATGTGGCGTTGGTGCTGCTCCACCCTGCCCCAACGACCGAGCGCCCCGTCGGTTGCTCTGCGTGTTCCCCCTGATCGGGCACGATCGAGTCCCCTCGGGCGTGCACCGCAACGGGGCACGCTAACAGCGTTGTCCACAACCTCTCAACCGCTGTCCACATGAGCGGGTTTCCATCGGAGGGGGAAGGGGGTCCGCGAGGCGATCGGCGTCCGTTGACCCTTCTGGGGCCGCCGCGTACCCTGGAGCGGCTGCCCAGCCGCCCGCTGGTAGGCTGGCTAATACGGTGTGCTCGCCTTGGACGCGGCCACCAACCCCTGGATCAGTGGGCGTGGTCGCCCCAGAAGCATACGAAGACGGAGCCTGACGTGAGCAAGCGCACCTTCCAGCCGAACAACCGCCGGCGTGCGAAGACCCACGGTTTCCGCCTGCGCATGCGCACCCGTGCCGGTCGCGCGATCATCTCGGCGCGCCGCGGCAAGGGCCGCGCCCGCCTCGCGGCTTGAGCGACAGGCCAACGGTCCGGGCCGAGTCGTGTTGGCAGCCGCACAGCGACTGAGGCGGCGGGAAGAGTTCGCCGCCACGATCCGCGCGGGCCGGAGAGCCGGCCGGGGCGTGATCGTCGTCCACGTCGACGCCCCGATCACCACTGACAACGTGCCGGCGCCCACCAGGGAAGCACAGCTCCCGGTGCGCGCCGGTTTTGTCGTGCCCAAGACGGTCGGCAAGGCCGTCGACCGCAACAAGGTCCGCCGCCGGCTGCGCCATTTGATCAGGGAGCGGCTGACCGCACTGCCTCCGGGCACGGCGGTCGTGGTGCGCGCGCTGCCCGGTGCCGCCGGCCGCGAGTACCCGGAACTGGCTGATGATCTCGACGCTGCGCTGGTCGCGGCGCGCAACCGCCGCCCACGCCGCTCCCCCCGGGAGGGCACGTGACCCCACGCCGACTCGTTGTGTTGCCCATCATCGCGTACCGTCGTTGGGTAAGCCCGGTGATGCCGGCGCGGTGCCGGTTCTACCCGTCCTGCAGCGCATATGCGCTTGAGGCGGTCGAAACCCATGGCGCGTTGCGCGGCAGCTACCTGGCCGCCCGGCGACTGTTGCGATGCCACCCGTTCCACCCCGGTGGATACGACCCGGTGCCGCCTCGCGGCGGGCGCACCCGTACCACCCTCGACGAAGCGACCGGAGCCCTGCAGTGACGAAGCTCTTCAGCCCGCTGATGGCGCTGATCTACAGCGCCATCTCCGCGATCCTGCTGTTCTGGCATCGCGTGTGGCACGAGTTGTTCGGAGACCGAAGCTGGCTCGGCACCAACTGGTCCTGGGTGCTCGGGATCATCTTCCTGGTGATCACCGTGCGGGCGATCCTCTTCCCGATCTTCGTGAAGCAGATCAAGTCCCAGCGGGCGATGCAGGCGCTCCAGCCCAAGGTCAAGGCGCTCCAGGAGAAGCACAAGGGCGACCGGGAGACGATGCAGAAGGAGCTGATGGAGCTCTACCGGTCGGAGAAGGCCAACCCGCTGATGGGCTGCCTGCCGATGTTCCTGCAGATCCCGGTCTTCCTCGGCCTGTTCCATGTGCTGCGCCACCTCAAGCCGACGATGCCCGAGAAGCTCCAGACGCTGTACGGGTGGACCGTCGGCCAGTTCGACAGCGCGTCGCACGCGAAGCTGTTCGGGGCACCGATCGCGGCCAGCTTCAAGTCGAAGGCCTCTGAGCTGGCGCTGCTCGACGCCAACGGGACGACCGTCAAGGTCGTGGCCGCGATCCTGATCGCCACCATGATCGCCACGACGTTCCTCACCAGCCGCCAGATGATCCTCAAGACCGGCTGGGCGGAGGATCCGCAGCAGAAGATGGTGCAGCGGCTGATGCTTTACGGCGTCCCGTTCTCGCTGCTCATCTCCGGCTCTCTGTTCCCCATCGGTGTGGTTATCTACTGGACGACGCAGAACGTCTTCTCGCTCGGTCAGCAGATGTGGGTGCTGCGCAAGTACCCGCCGCCGAACGCGAAGGGCACCGCGGCGAAGCAGACCGGAAAGCCCGCCGCGAAGAGTGATGGAAAGAAGAACGGCGACGCGGCCAAGGCCGTCCAGCCCAAGGCGCTCGGCCCCAAGGTCGGCGCCAAGCCGATCAACCCCAAGAAGGGTGGTGCGACGAAGCGGTAGGACGGGTTGACGCGACCGGCGTGGTTCCCGGTGGCACCGTATCTGTGCTGCTGGACGCCCTTGTCCGTGGCGCTCCCCGGGTTCTGCCAGCCAGTCGGCACCGCCCACGAGACGTCCCATGGCGGCGCCCCGTGCGCCCCGATCATCCGGAGATGAACCTGTGACCGATACGAGTACCTCTCCCGCAGCCGAGTCAGCGGCCGTGGACACCGACACCGATCCGCCCGAGGCGGCGGAGCAGGCCGTCGGCGAGGCGGACCGCGAGACCGAGCGCCCGGCCCCGGACAACAAGGACCTGTTCCGGGAGAGCGAGATCGCCGCCGACTACGTCGAAGGGTTGCTCGACATCCTCGACTACGACGGTGATATCGACGAGCTGATCAACCAGGGCCGGCCCGTGGTCGAGGTGGTCGGCGGCCGGCTCCAGGCGCTCGTCGGCCAGCGGGGTGCGACCCTTGAGGCGCTCCAGGAGCTGACCCGGCTGGCCGTGTTCCGGCAGACCGGCACCCCGAGCCGGCTGCTGCTCGACGTCGGTGGGTACCGGGCGAACCGGCGCAAGGAGCTCGCCGCGGTCGCCAAGAACGCCGCCGAGAAGGTCAAGGAGTACGGCGAAGCGGTGAAGCTGGAGCCGATGAGCGCGTTCGAGCGCAAGTGCGTCCACGACGTGATCAACGCGCTGAGCGGGGTGGAGAGCGAGTCCGAGGGCGTCGAGCCGTCGCGCCGGATCGTGGTCCGACCGAGCGCCTGAACCCATCCGCTTCATCCACGGCGCCGCGCGGCTTTCGCGCGGCGCCGTTCGGCTTTTGTGCTCAGGAGGCTCCGTACCCGTGACCGACCTGTCCTTCGATCCGCGCCCCGGAGACGCCGAAGCCGCGGCCGCCCTCTTCGGCGAACGGCTGCCGCTCGCGATCGAGTACGCCCGCCGTCTCGGCACGGATGGTGTGGTTCGCGGGTTGATCGGCCCTCGGGAGGCCGACCGCATCTGGGACCGGCACATGCTGAACTGCGCTGTGATCGGCGATCTGATCCCTTCAGGGGCTTCTGTAACGGATGTGGGGTCTGGGGCTGGTCTGCCCGGTATCGTGCTGGCCGTGGCTCGGCCAGATCTGACCGTGGTTCTGGTCGAGTCGCTGGCGCGACGAACGGATTTCCTCACCGAAGTGGTGACTGACCTCGGGCTCGACAACGTCTCCGTGGTCCGCATCCGGGCCGAAGACGCCGTTGGCACGGTCCAACCCACCGATGTCGTCACGGCGCGGGCGGTCGCTCCGCTGGACCGGCTCGCGGCGTGGTGTCTACCCCTCACCCGCGTCGGCGGGCGTCTCCTCGCGCTGAAGGGCGCGTCGGCGGGCGACGAGGTGGTCGAGCACCGGGCGGCGGTAGCGCGGTTGGGCGGCGCGGAGCCGGTCGTCCGAACGTGCGGTACAGGACTGCTGGACGCACCGACGACGGTCGTCGAGGTGGTCCGCGAGCGGAGCGTCGCGCCGGATTCGAGGCAGGCACGGTCGGGGGGTTCAGCGCGGAAGCGATCCGGTACGAGGTCGGGATCCCGCTCCGGACGAGCGGGTTCGTGACCGTGACCCGGTGAGCGAACTGGTTCGCGCCTGGCTCCCCATCGAACGACAGGAGGAAGTCAGGTGGAGGACCTTCGGCACCGTGCCGAACATCGCGGTCTCGACAGAGAGGTGACCGGCTCGGGCTGGCCGGCCGGAGGGACCGTCCGTCGCGGCGGTCGGCTTCGTCGATTGTCGGCCGTACTGGTTTTTGTGTGGCCGGAGACGACCGCCACGGGTATCGGCATTGGTGAACCCGCGCCACCTGGACAGACTCCACCCGCTGTCCACGACGCGATTGCCGTTCCGGAAGTGTCCGACGGTGCTCAGTGGTGGGAGACCCGTAGCTTCGTTCGGCCTTGCGCCGTAGGCTGGCCGCGCGTCGCTTCTGCGGCTCCCGAAGCGTCGGGGTGTGCCAGAGCCGCCACCCCACCCTTCTCTGTTGAACCGCATGCGTCGTCTGAGAGCCCTGGCGGAGGCGCCGGTGGCGGGCAGCGATCCGACACGGACGGGATAGACACGGTGCGCGATAACGGTAGGCACAACGAACTCGGACCCGGCCAGGTCGGGACGGGCCATGTTTCACGTGAAACGGCGTCAGAGGGCCAGCCCGTACCGCAGCCGCGGATGGGTGACGGAACCGGACGACCGCCGGCGGTGGAATTGAACCTCTCGACGACTCCGGGCGCGAAGCGAACCGGTACCGTGTACGGACGCGGTGCGGTACCCGTCGAGCAGGGCGCTCCCCCCGCTGATGACGAATCATCGACTTCGGCTCGACGGACGCCACCATCGCCTCGTTCCCAATCCGCCGGACCCGTCGACACCGAGGTCGCCATGACCGATGCCTATGTTTCACGTGAAACCGAAGACCCGCCGTTGGCGCTCGAAGCCAAGCGAGCGGTCGAGATCTTGAACCCGAGTGGCGAGGTGACCATGCCGCGTCCCCCGCGCCGCCGGATCATGTGTGTGGCCAACCAGAAGGGCGGCGTTGGGAAGACCACCACCGCCGTGAACATCGCCGTGGCTCTCGCGCTGCACGGCAACCGGGTACTGGTGATCGACCTCGACCCGCAGGGCAACGCCTCCACGGGCCTGAACGTCCCGCACCACGCGGGCGTGCCGGACGTGTACGACACCCTTATCGACGGCGCCCCACTGGACGCGGTGACCCAGTCGGTCGAGGGCATCCCGAACCTGTTCGCCGTGCCGGCCACCATCGACCTCGCCGGTGCCGAGATCGAGCTCGTGTCCGTGGTGGCCCGCGAGTCGCGGCTGCGCCGGGCGATCGAAGCGTCGCGGGCCGAGTACGACTACATCTTCATCGACTGCCCGCCGTCGCTCGGGCTGCTGACCGTCAACGCACTCGTGGCGGCCGAGGAGGTCCTGATCCCGATCCAGTGCGAGTACTACGCGCTGGAAGGTGTCACGGCCCTCACGAGCAACATTGATCTCGTCCGGTCACACCTCAACCCGCACCTCGACGTGACCACCGTGGTCCTCACGATGTACGACCGGCGCACCCGGCTGGCCGACCTCGTTGAGCAGGATGTGCGAAATCACTTCGGTCCGAAGGTGCTCGACGTGGTCATCCCCCGCAACGTCCGGGTCTCCGAGGCACCCAGCTACAGCCAGTCGGTCATGACGTACGACCCCGGCTCGCGTGGTGCGGTCAGTTACTTCGAGGCGGCACAGGAGATCGCGTTGCGGGGTGCGCAGCAGACGGGAGACCAGGAATGAAGAGCAACCGTCGTGGCGGTCTGGGGCGGGGCCTCGGTGCCCTCATCCCGACCGCGCCGGCCGACGCGCCGGGCTCGACGACGGGCGCCGTAGCGACGGCGTACTCGCCGACGGTTCCCCGACCGCCGGTGGATGAATTCGGCGCGGACGGCGATCCCGCCGGCGCGATGGCGGAGGACCATCTCGCGCCGGTGCCGGGTGCGCGTTTCGCCGAGGTACCGGTCGACGCGATCGTCCCCAACACGAAGCAGCCGAGACAGGTCTTCGACGAGGAGGCGCTGGAGGAGCTCAAGTCCTCCATCGAGCAGGTGGGCTTCCTCCAGCCGATCGTCGTCCGGGAGCTGGACCCGGAACGGTACGAGCTCGTCATGGGCGAGCGTCGCTGGCGGGCCGCCCAGGAACTCGGCCGGGACGTGATCCCTGCGATCGTCCGGGACACCCGCGACGACGACATGCTCCGCGACGCACTGCTGGAGAACATCCACCGGGTCAACCTGAACCCGCTCGAAGAGGCGGCCGCGTACCAGCAACTCCTGGAGGAGTTCGGTGCGACCCACGAGGAGTTGGCCAAGCGGATCGGCCGGAGCCGGCCGCAGATCTCCAACACGATCCGGTTGCTGAACCTCCCGGCCAACGTCCAGCGGCGGGTCGCCGCCGGCGTACTGTCCGCGGGGCACGCCCGAGCGCTCCTCAGTCTCGACGATGAGGACGAGCAGGAGACGCTGGCTCACCGGATCATCGCGGAGGGGCTGTCGGTCCGGGCCACCGAGGAACTCGTGTCGCTCGCGGGGTCCGATGGCGGGACTCGCAAGACTCCGCCGCAGCGCCGGGCGAAGCCACACGCGCCGGCCCTGTCCGACCTCGCCGACCGACTCGCCGACCGGTTTGACACCAGGGTGAAGGTCGACATCGGGCGACGGAAAGGCAAGATTACGATCGAGTTCGCCACCGTGGACGACCTCGAACGGATCGTCGGAATCATCGGCGTTGAGGGGCGGCCGAACATCGAGTAGGAGTCGCTCCGGGGTACCCGAACAAAGGCGGTCGTTAACCCGGCCGCCTTTCCTGTTTCACCGGACCTGAGGGTCGCCTTCACCGGCCTCGAAGGTTGGTTTCCATCGGCCCGAGTTTCCACAGGGGTTTTCCACAGGCTGGCCTGTTTCACGTGAAACCCCGCGTAAACCGGGTTGTGGGCCTGTGGATGAACGAGCACGGGTTACGGGTACGGGCCGTTTTCGAGGGTGGGAGCGCCGGACTTCAGCCGACCCGGATCAGGGCGACGCGGCGGCGTGACGAACCGGTTCGACGAGGCGCCACTCTCGGGGGAAGACAGCCGTTTGCCTGGTTGCTAGGGTCTGCTCGTGTCCGAGACACCCCCCTCCCTCCCTGGCTTCGCCTCATGGCCCACGTTCCCATTCGAAGGCGATCTGCACGTCAAGCGACTCGACGATCCGGTGTCCCTGGAGCCGGCCCGGCACGGTGAAGATCCCACCGAGTGCCGTGCCTGCCGGGCCCCCGACGAGGCCTATATCTGGGTCAGCGAACGATGGCGGGTGCGGAGTCTCGACCGCCCGACCGGCCTCCCGATGGTGCTGATCTTGGAGTCCCGGTCACACCTCGACCTTGGCGATCTGCCGAACATGTTGGCGGCCGAGTTGGGTGTGATGACGGTACGGCTGGAGCGGGCGGTCCGGTCACTCGACGGGGTGGCCCGGGTTCACGTGAACCGGTGGGGCGATGGTTCGGCCCACCTTCATCTGTGGTTCCTCGCCCGGCCGTACGGTCGGCTCCAACTGCGCGGAACGTTCCTCTCCCTCTGGGACGAGATTCTCCCGCCGATCCCCGAGCACCAGTGGCGGGAAAACCTCGCTCTCGTCGCGGCGTGGCTCGCCGAGTTCGGCGGCCGGCCGCTGGCGGAGCCCCCTCGCATCGATTGGAAGGCGCCGGCGATGTTCGCCGTCGACAGTGCGGCGGCCGATAGTGCGGCGGACGACAGTGCGGCGGACGACAGTGCGGCGGAGAACGGCACCGACGCCGTGGATGACGCGGACGACGCGACCGGCGACGCGAGTGACGAGCCGGGCACCGACACCACCGACTCCACCGGCAACGGCGGTCGAACGGGTACTAGCGCCGTCCGGGCGACCGGCACCGGGCGGGCAGCGGTTCCGGGTCGGACGTCGATCGCCGAGGGCCCCGGTCAGGACGACGGTGCGGAGCCGGTCGGCGATGGTACTCCGACGCCACGCATCGAGTCCGCCTCCGATCGGGATCCGGCGGCGACCGCACCCGCCTGATCGGGCTCACAGGACTCACACGCGGGCGGGGGAAACGCCCGCCCGCGTGTGTGTTATCGCCACCGGCACGACCGAGTGGATCGGCATGGCATAACCCTCCCGTCGCCGGGGAATGCCGCGTACGATCCGTCACTGGGGGCAAGGAGGCGGCGGGTGGGTCGACTACGCAATGGTTCGGTGGGGAACGGCCAATGTCACGCCGCCTGGTGAATCTGACCCTCGACACGCTCGAGGACCTGCCCCGGTCATGCCGCCGATGTGTCTACTGGGAACTTGATCCGGTAGCGGCCGAGCGGGCCTGCACGTCCGGCGATCCCGAGTTGGAAAAAGAAGCGTGGGTGTCGCAGACGCTGCTGGAGTGGGGCTCCTGCGGCAAGCTCGTCTACGTCGACGGGATGCCGGCCGGGTTCGTGATGTTCGCGCCGCCGGCCTACGTGCCGCGGTCCATGGCGTTCCCCACGTCGCCGGTCTCGCCCGACGCCGTCCTGCTGACCACCGCGCGGGTCGTCACCGCGTTCGCTGGCGGCGGGCTGGGCCGGATGCTCGTCCAAGGTGTCGCGCGCGACCTGACGAAGCGCGGCGTCAAGGCCATCGAGGCGTTCGGTGACGCCAAGTTCGGCGAGGATGCCAGCGACGACCAGTCTGGTGGTTGCCTCGCGCCGGCTGACTATTTCCTGTCGGTGGGCTTCAAGACGGTACGCCCGCATCCGCGCTATCCCCGTCTGCGCCTGGAGCTGCGGACGGCGTTGTCGTGGAAGTCCGACGTCGAATACGCGCTGGAGAAGCTGCTCGGCTCGATGAGTCCGGAGGCGTTGCTCCGGCCGGTACGTCCGGCGACCCGGTCGGCGCTCTGAATCGGAAATAACCGAATTGTCCCAAGCGGCGGCCTGGGCAAACGGTGCACCTACCGAGCCGCGGCTGCCTGCACGCTCGCCGCGGCCCGCAGGGTGCTGACGTCGATCGAGCCGGTCGGAACGTCGACCTCGACCGGGTAGTACATCCGCTGCACGGCGGCCATGATCGCCTCGACCATCCGGTCCCGGAAATGCGGATCGACCAGGCGGGCCCGGTCGACCGGCGAGGTCAGGTAACCGGTGTCCACCCGTACCGCGGGCATCCGGGTCAGCCGCAGCAACTCCCACGACTTCGGGTGGATCTGGCAGTTACGCATCCCGGTCCGCGCGACGATCTCGCGCTGCACGAGGCCGGCGAGCCGCTCGCCGACGGTCGACGTGACGCCGCCGCTGAGGCTGCCGTAGTGGTACGTGGCGACGCCGTCGGCCGCCGGGTTGTCACAGCCGTCGACGTGTACCGAGATGAGCAGGTCGGCGCCGAGGTCGTTGGCGAGCTTGGCACGATCGCGGTTGGTCATCGTCTCGGCGGGGTTCGGCCCGCGGGTGAGGTTGACCCGCATGCCGGCCGCCGCGAGCCGCCCCTCCAGCCGGAGCGCGATGTCGAACGCGATGTCGGCTTCGGTCCACCGCAGCGGCCCGTCCGGCACCACGACGCCGAGATCGTCCGGCCCGCCATGGCCGGGGTCGATCACGATGCGCTTGCCGACCAGCGCGGGACCGGACGCGTGGAACGCCGCGGTCTCCCGGAGCAACTGCGGGCGCCCGCCGACCACCTTGCGGCCGAGGCGGCGCAGCGCTTTCATCGTGGCCGGCCCGCAGGAGCCGTCCGGCGCGAGGCCGACCTCACGCTGGAACTGCGCGACCGCCCGCGCGGTGTGGCCGCCGTAGACGCCGTCAGCGCGACCCACGTCGTAGCCCATCTCCAGCAGCCGCTCCTGCAACTGCCGGACGTCATCGCCGACGAGTGGCTCGGCCACCGCCTGGTAGAGCGTGCGCTGCCCTAAACGCCACCGAGAGGCGTCGAGGGCGCGCCAGGTCTCATCCCCTACCCCGCCGTCGATAGACAGCCCACGGCTCTGCTGGAAGGTCCGAACGGCGATTTCCACGTCTGCGTCGAACTCCGCGTCGCCGTCAGCGTCCCGCAACAGCCCGAGCGTGGTGAGGATCGCCCGGATCTCCACCACCGCCGGTCCGCGGTCACCGCGCCGAATCGGACGCATCGACGACCTCCCTCTGTCAAGCCTTGGTTCGTGGGGCGCCGCCGTTACGGGGCGAATCCACCGGAGCGTACCTTCCCGCGTCCGCTGCCGCCCTTCGGGCGCCGGCCGGCCCGCGCCCTGAGAAGGGCGTGGCCGGTGCCGGGCGAATGCGCGCTCTGAGCGTACAAAGACATCGCCCGGCACTGTAGAAAGCGCCGACCGGGCTCGAAATCAAACACGTCCCGTGCCCACAGCGGGCACGGGACGCGGAAAGACGAGATCGTCGTCAGAGCGCCGACTCGATCATGCGAAGAAGCGCGCTCTTCGGGTGCGCGCCGACAATCTGCTGTACCGGCTGACCGCCCTTGAAGAGCGTCAGCGTCGGCACCGACATCACCTGGTACGCGGTGGTCGTCGACGGGTTGGCATCGATGTCGAGCTTGACTACCTCGATCTTCTCGCCCAACTCCGACGCGATCTCCTCCAGTACGGGCGCCACCTTGCGGCACGGTCCGCACCACTCGGCCCAAAAGTCGACAAGTACCAGCTTGTCGGACTGCAGAACATCAGTGGTGAAAGTGGCGTCGGTAACCGACTTGGTGGATCCCATGCGGTTCTCCCTTTATGTAACTACTACTTAGGCTTCCAACGAAGCGATGTACCGCTCGGCATCGAGTGCGGCGGCACAGCCCGTACCGGCGGCGGTGATCGCCTGGCGGTAGGTGTGGTCGACGACGTCGCCGGCCGCGAAGACGCCCGTCAGGTTGGTGCTGGTGCCGGGTGCGGCGACCTGCACGTACCCGTCGTCGTCCAGGTCGACCTGGCCGCGGAACAGGTCACTGCGCGGGTCGTGGCCGATCGCGACGAACACGCCGGTCACGTCCAGCGTGCTCTCCTCGCCGGTCTTCACGTTGCGGACCGCCACGCCGCTGACCTTGCCGCCGCCGTCGAGGACCCGGGTCACGACCGTGTCCCACAGCACCTTGATCTTCGGGTTGGACAGCGCCCGCTCAGCCATGATCTTGCTGGCCCGGAACTCGTCCCGGCGGTGGATGACGGTCACCGACTCGGCGAACTTGGTGAGGAAGGTCGCCTCCTCCATCGCCGAGTCACCGCCGCCAACGACCGCGATGTGCTGCTTCTTGAAGAAGAACCCGTCACAGGTCGCACAGGACGAGACGCCGTGGCCGAGAAGCTCCTGCTCACCCGGGACACCCAACGGGCGCCACGCCGAACCGGTCGCCAGGATGACCGCCTTCGCGCGGTACTCGGTGGTGCCGATCCGGACGATCTTCACGTCGCCGGTGAGGTCGACCGAGCTGGCGTCGTCGGTGATGAACTCGGCACCGAACCGCTCGGCCTGCTTCCGCATGCTGTCCATCAGCTCGGGCCCGAGAATCCCGTCCGGGAAGCCGGGAAAGTTCTCCACGTCGGTCGTGGTCATCAACGCGCCACCGGAGCCCGCGCCCTCGATCACCAACGGTTGGAGACTTGCCCGCGCGGCATAGACCGCGGCGGTGTAACCAGCCGGTCCCGAGCCGACAATGATGAGATTGCGGACCTCGTCCACGTGGAACTCCCTAGCGGATGTAAAGGCTTACCTCAGCCTGCGCTGGCCAGAACGTCATCGTACGAACCAGGATTCCCGCCGCGGCGGTGTCCCGGGTCACCCGAGCTGGGCGCTGTATCGCTCGTCGGCGATGGCCCCGCCGGTGCCACACTTCGGGCCGACCACGACCACCCATTTGCGGCCGGGCACGCCGTGGGCGCCGTCGATGACGACGACGAGAGCCGGACTGCCTTGATACTGCGCGTAATCCAGGAGCGTAGCCGCTCCGCCGTACTCCTTCAGGATCGCCTTGACGCAGCTGTCGCGGGCGTCCGGCTGGGCGAGTGGGCGGAGCGCCTCGGGCACGGCCGCGAGCGGCACGGCAGGCCGGGACGGCGCTTCCAGGGCGTCGGGTCGGTTGGACTTCGGGGAGTCGCCCTGGGCGGAGATCGCCGGGCCAGCGGCGGTGCCCAGCGCGGACAGCGTCTGGTCCGTGTAGTTCGAACCCGAGGCGTTGATGCCGGGTGCGCCGGATGTCCCCTGCTCCAGGCTGGACGCCGACCTGGGCGCGCTAACCGCAGGCGCGCCGCCCTGGGAGACAGCGCTCCCGTAGTCGCTGCGGCCGGCGGTGGATTTCGAGTTTTCACTCAGTCGTGGCGCGAGGCTGATCGCGCCCACGCCGAGAATGACGATCGCCGCGGCGACGCCCACCACCGACCGCCAGCGGCGGCGTGGAACGGTGGGAACGGCGGTAGCGCGGCCGCCGGGGAGCACGGTCAGCGGCGGTTTCTGGTCGGGGACGGCGTCGGTGAGCGGCGGCTCGGCCGCGAACGCGGCGTCGAGGCGGGCCATCACGTCGTCGGGCATCGGCTCCGGCCGGTCCGCCATCTCGGCAAGATCCGCGCGAACGAGCGCGTCGGCGGCGACGAGGGCGGCGTGTGCCCGGGTCCAGCGAGCGTCGGTGGCGACGAGGTCGGCGACGGTGGCCGCGTCGGGCGTGCCGTCGAGCGCTCCACTGACGTAGTCAGCGAGCCGGTCGAGATCGACGCCCTCGAAGTCCGTCCCGGTCACGAGCCACCCTCCTTCCCCACGGTCGTAGCACCGGACGCGTTACCGGTCCGTGATGGGACGTCGAGACCCGTGCCAGGGTTCCGGGTGGCGTCGGCGGATCCGGGTGGCTCGTCCGGATTACGCAAGTGGCCGAGCATAACCGCGAGCCGGGCCCGCCCACGGGCACACCGGCTCTTGACCGTGCCCTCCGCAACTCCGAGGGCCCGGGCCGCGTCGGCCACCGGGTACCCCTGGAGGTCGACGAGCACCAGAGCGGCCCGCTGGTCGATCGGAAGCTGCGCGAGCGCGGCCCGGACGACGAGCGCAGTCTCGCGATCGACCGACGGCGCCGGGGTACGGTCGACCTCCGGCAGCGGGACGGTCGGCCGGGACTGGCGCCGGCGCATCCGGTCGAGGCAGGAGTTGACCACGATCCGGTGCAGCCAGGTCGTGACCGCCGCGTCACCACGGAACCGGTCGGCGGCGCGGTACGCCGACAGCAGCGCGTCCTGGAGCGCGTCGGCCGCCTCTTCGCGGTCGCCGATGGTGCGCAGGGCGACCGCCCACAGCCGGTCCCGGTGCCGCCGGATCAGCTCGGCGAAGGCGTCCCGGTCGCCGGTGGTGTGGGCGTGCAGCAGCGCCGCGTCGTCGCGCGGATCGCGCACGTCGGACTCGCCGCCCACCACGGCCAGCACCCTACCGGTCGGCTGCCAGCGGGGCTGTCACTGTACGGAGACCGTGATCTCCTGGATGCCCTCCTGGTACTTCCCGTTACCCACCGAGGGAAGCTTGGTGATCCAGACCACGAGGTATCGGACCGCGGTGTCGGGCACGGCGTTCAGCAGCACGTTCGTGCCGGTGTTCTCCTTGACGTCGCCCACCCGTGGGAAGTCGACACCGTTGACCTTGAAGGTGTCGCCCTCGCTGCTGGCCAGCGCGTATGTCCCGCTGTCAGAGGGCTTGTCGGAACTGCTGTGCAGCTCGATCGTCGCGCCGGGCGTCGCGAACTGGAGGTTGACCGACACCACGTGCTTCTCGGCGCCGAGGTCGATCAGCAGGCCCATCCCGGACTTGAGATTGCCGAAGTTGGGCGCCCCTTGGTACTGGTCGGTGCGCCAGCCGGTGCCGGGGTCGCCGTCGACGGTCTTCTTGACGTCGGTGTCGTTCTCGTTGTGCCCGCCCTTGATGTCATCGACGATGTGCACCTGGTCGGGTCCCGGCTTGAAGGCGGTCACCGGCGCGCGGCCGGTGCGCTGTGGGGCGGACGTGCTGCCGACGTTGCCGTTGGCGTTGTTGCCCTTGCCGTTGCCGGACAGCACCTGCACGGCCCCGAGCACGCCGGCGAGGGCGATGACCACCAGGGCGATGGCGCCCACCATGATCTTCCGGTTGGCACGCCGGGACGGGGCGGCCATGTCGGCGCCCGCGTCGAACGTCTGGAAACCGAGCGACTCCTCCCCCGCGAACAGCGGGTGGCCGCCCTCCTGCTCGAACCGGCTCAACTCGCCGACCAGCACGTCGGCCGCCGGCACGGAGAGCGCGGGGTTGAGCAGGTCCATCGTCAACTCGTCGAGGAACGCCGGCACCCCGCCGCGCATCTGGCGCGGGGCGGCGAGGTTGCCCTCGTTGTCGCGGATGGCGTCGGGGACCGGGGTCGGACCCGCCTCCGCGTGCGGCCAGTGGCCGGTGAGCGCGCAGTACAGCACCGCACCGATCGCGCGCAGGTCGGCTTCCGGCGTGGTGGCCTCGTCGGCCCGCGCGTCGGTGAGCACCACCCGGCCGTCGCCGGCGATCAGGACCGTGCCCGGGTGGATGTTGCCGTGTGCCATGCCGGTGGCGTGGATGGCCGCGATCGCGTCGGCGATCGCGCAGGCGACCGTGGCCGCCCGGCCCGGGTCGAGGGGCCCGTCGGCGACCAGCTCGCGCAGCGATGAACCGTCGACCCATTCGCGGACCACGTAGGCCCGGTCGTCCTCGTCGATCGCGTCGTAGACGCCGACCAGGTGGGGGTGGACGATGCGGCTCGCGGCCACCGCCGCGGACAGCATTTCGCCGGCTGACTCGCCGCCCGGGTAGCGGAGGACAACGGCGACCGGGCGCCGCAGGATGACGTCGACTCCGCGCCACATCTGCCGGCCCAGAGAGTCGTTGTTGATGTGTTCTTCGAGCTGGTAGCGCTCGGCGAGCACCTCTCCCACGGTAGGGGCGCCGAAGGTCAGCACCTGAGGGGTTCCCCCGGGTGCCTCCTGACCTTCGCCGTTCTGGGTCACCCGTCCTCCCTCTGGTCGGACCCCGCGCCGCGCGGCGCGTCGACAGTCAGCTACTAAGCCTAAGCGCTCCTGGCGACTGCCGGGACCGACCTTACCGGGCAGGCGCCCGCTTACCGTCACGCCATCGGCGTTCCGTCGCGGACCGGACGGACAAACAGCCACGGCACGTGCGTCCTCCGTCACGCTCAATCACCCATCGGGTACTGAGCCGCAAGTGAACCTCACAGGGAGTACGAAATCCGACCCGGAGTCGGTTCACCGACCGAGGCGCGCCCGCAGCATCCCGCCCAACTCCGTGATTTCGCGGATGCGCAACGCGACGGCAGCGCCGACGTACCCGGCCAGCAGGACGATCCCGCCGACTATGAGCTGGACCACGCTGCCGAACCAGGTGTCCGGAACGACGGCGCTGAGGCCGAGTACGACCAGGGCGGCGGGAACCGCGGCGAGGCTGGCGGCCAGGGTCAGCCGGAGCAGGGTCAGGCCGACCTGGCGTAGGCCGAGCCGGCCGATCCGGGCGCGGAGCAGCCAGTACCCGAGGGCGGCGCCGAACACGTACGAGATCGCGTTCGCGCCCTGCAGTCCGGCGGCCACCCCGGCCAGCGGCAGGACCACCAGGCACAGCGCCTGTATGGCGATCCGAAGGGCCACGACCGGCACGTTGACCAGCGCCGGCGTCTTCGTGTCCGGCATCGCGTAGAAGGCGCCGAGCTGCAACTGGCTGATCGCGAACGGGACCAGGCCGAGGCCGGCGACCGCGATCACCCAGCCGGTGTCGACCGCCCGCTGGTGGCCGTAATTGCCGTACCCGAACAGCGTCACGCCGAGCGGGCGGCCGAGTACCAGGTAGGCGGCGGTGGCGGGGATCAGGATCACGGCGGAGAGCCGGGTGCCGAGCGAGAGCTGGGCGGCCACGTCCGAGTACCGGCCGGCGGCGGCGGCCGCGGACATGCGCGGCATCAATGCCGTGAGGATGGACACAGCCACGATGCCGTGCGCCATCATGAAGATCAGGTACGAGTTGAGGTAGATCGCCGGCCCCGGTGCGCCGGCCCGGTCGGCGGCGATCTTGGCGATCTTCAGGGCGACGACGACGCCGACCTGGCTGATCAGTACGTACCCGACCATCCAGCCGCCGATGCGGGCCAGCTCGCCCAGGTGCAGCGCCCGGAAGTCCCACCGCCACCGCCAGCGGAACCCGACCCGGCGCAGCGCCGGGATCAGGCCCGCCGCCTGGACGACGATGCCGAGCGTGGTGCCGACGCCCAGGACCAGGACGTGCGTGGCGGCCATCCGGTCGGCCTGCGGCGGCTTCCCGGTCGACGGCAGCGTGAGGAACAGCACCGCCGTCGCGATGACCACGACGTTGTTGAGGATCGGCGTCCACATCGGCGCGGCGAAATGGCCGCGCGTGTTCAGGATCGCGGCCAGGAGCGCGGCGACCCCGTAGAAGAAGATCTCCGGCAGCAGCAGGTACGCGAGGCTCGTGGTGAGGTGCAGGTCGGCGCCGGACGTGCGGGAGTTGCTCATGATCGCGGTGAGTAGCGGAGCCGCGGCCACCGCGACCAGCGTCGCCGCGCCCAGGAAGACGGTGGCGAGGGTGAGCAGGCGCTGCGCGTACGCCTCGCCCCGGTCGGTGTCCCTGGTCCGGGCCCGCACCAGCAACGGCACGACCACGCTGGCCAGCACGCCGCCCAGAAGCAGCTCGTACACCATGTTGGGCAGCGTGTTGGCGACGTTGTAGTCGTCGGACACGGCCGCCGAGCCGATCGCGGCGCCGATCGCGGCGGTACGCAGGAAGCCGGTGACCCGGCTCACGATGCTGCCGACCGCCATCGTCGCGCTGCTGCGGGCGACCGAGCCGGTGCCGTCGTCGTCATCCCTTGGCGGCGCCGGGCTCACCGGCGGCGGCGCGCTCGCGGGGACGGTCGGCAGCAGTAGCGTGGCGTTGGGGTCGAATGCGTTGGGCTCGAACCCGGCCGGTCGGGCCGGCGCCGGCGGGATCACCGGCAGCGCGACCGTCGCGTCCGGATCGAAGGAACGCGCGTCGCCGGTCATGCCAGAGAACATAACCTGCGGTGCGGCGCGACCGGATACTCGGATGCGTGCAGGGGTACGCCAGCTAGGCTGGCGATCCCATGAATTCCTCCCGCGCCCTCACCCGCGAGCCGCCCGTGACCCGCGACCTCACCGCCGCCCAGCGCAACGCCGTCGCAGAGCTGCTGCGCGTCTCCCCCGTCGCCGACGAGCTCGGGCGGCGCTTCGCCGACGCGGGCCACGAGCTGTACCTGGTGGGCGGCTCGGTCCGGGACGCCCTGCTGCACCGGCTCGGCGACGACCTCGACTTCGCCACCAGCGCCCACCCGGCGGAGACCGAGCGGTTGCTCGCCGGCTGGGCCGAGGCGATCTGGACCACCGGCGCGGAGTTCGGCACCATCGGCGCCGCCCGGCGCGGCGTGCGGTTGGAGATCACTACGTACCGCGCGGAGGCGTACGACCGGGTCAGCCGTAACCCGATCGTGCGGTACGGGACGAATCTCCTCGACGACCTGAAGCGCCGCGACTTCACGGTCAACGCGATGGCCGTGTCGGTGCCCGGGCACCGGTTCGTCGACCCGTACGGCGGCCTGACCGACCTGGCGGAGAAGGTGCTGCGCACTCCCGGTACCCCGGAGGACTCCTTCGCCGACGATCCGCTGCGCATGCTGCGGGCGGCCCGGTTCACGGCGCAACTGCGGTTCGCGGTCGCGCCCGAGGTGGTCGCCGCGACGACGGCGATGGCCGGTGACCTGTCCCGGATCACGGCGGAACGGATCCGGGACGAGTTCACCAAGCTGCTCTGCGGCGCCGATCCGGTCGCCGGCCTGCGGCTGCTCGTCGACACCGGGCTGGCCGAGCAGTTCCTGCCCGAGCTGCCCGGCCTGCGGCTGGAGATCGACGAGCACGCGCAGCACAAGGACGTGTACGAGCACACGCTCACCGTCGTGCGGAACGCGGTCAACCTGGAGGACGAGGGACCGGACTTCGTGCTGCGCATGGCCGCGCTCATGCACGACGTCGGCAAGCCGGCGACCAAGGCGATCGGCCGGGACGGCCGGGTCAGCTTCCACCACCACGAGGTGGTCGGCGCCCGGCTGACCAAGCAGCGGATGAAGGCGCTCAAGTACCCGAAGGACGTGACCACCGACGTCACCGACCTGGTCGCGCTGCACCTGCGGTTCTACGGGTACGGGCGGGGCGAGTGGACCGACTCGGCGGTGCGCCGGTACGTGACCGACGCCGGCCATCTGCTGCCCCGGCTGCACAAGTTGACCCGCAGCGACTGCACCACCCGCAACCGGCGCAAGGCGGCCCAGCTCGCGACCGACTACTCCGCGTTGGAGGAGCGGATCGCGGCGCTACAGGCGGCCGAGGATCTGGCGCGGGTCCGCCCGGACCTCGACGGCAACGCGATCATGGAGCTGCTCGGCATCCCACCGGGGCCGCTGGTCGGCCAGGCCTGGCGTTACCTCAAGGAGCTGCGGCTGGAGCGCGGTCCCCTGGACCACGACGAGGCGGTCGCCGAGCTGTTGAGCTGGGCGACCGAGCAGGGCATCACGCCACCGACGTGATCGTGACCTGGAGCTTGGGCCGCCCGTCGCCCGGCCCGTTCGAGTCGTCCTCGCCGGCTGCCGCGACCTTGTCGAGTATGTCCAGCCCGCCGGTGACCGTGCCGAACACCGTGTAGTTCGGGTCGATGTCGCTGTCCTTGTACACCAGGAAGAACTGGCTTCCGTTGGTACCCGGGCCGGCGTTGGCCATGGCGAGCGTGCCCCGCGGGTACGCCGGCTTGGCGGTCGTCGGCAGGTTCTCGTCGCCGAACTGGTAGCCCGGCCCACCCTGCCCGCTGCCGCTCGGGTCGCCGCACTGCAACACGTAGATCGCCGCGGTGGTCAACCGGTGGCAGCCGGTGTCGAGATAGAAGCCGGACCTGGCCAGCGTCAGGAACGAGTTGACCGTGCACGGCGCCGCGTCGGCGTTCAGGTCGAGGCTGATCGAACCCTGGTTGGTGACCACCGTGATGCGCGGATGCCCGCTCCACCTGGCCCGGCTGGGCGGGACCGGTGCGGGCCGCCCGCCCGGCAGGTCGGTGCTCGGCGTGTACCGGCACATGGCGCCCGACCCGGTGCTGCCGCTCTCCTCCGACGCCGGCCCGGCCACGTGGCTGTCCCCGCTCCGGTTCTGGACCACGACGACGACCGCGCCGACGGCGGCGATCACGAGCATGACGGCTGCCATGACCAGCAGGATCGACATCGACGAGCGGCGGCGCTCGGGTACGGGCTGCATGGTCCAAGATTACCCAAATTGCCCTTTTTTGGATTGAACAGCGGGGACCGTTAGGCCGGCTCCGTCCAGTAGGCGCCGTCGGTTACCGTCGCAAACAAACCGACGGGAGGGTCTCCAGGATGCAGCCGTGTCCGGTGTGCGGCAGCCTGGGCGTCGACGCGTCCGGGTACTGCGTCCAGTGCCGCACGTACCGTGGCGTGCCGGGCGGCCCGACCCAGCCGGGAACGCCGATCAGCGGGCCTCCGATCAGCGGACCACCGATCAGCGGGCCACCCGGGCACCCGGCTCCTGGCTACCCGCCCGCGCCGCCGCAGCGCAACCGCAGCCCGCTCCTGGTGCCGCTGATCGCCCTGTCGTCCATCCTCGTGGTCCTGGTCGCCGCCATCGTCGTGGTCGCGGTGGTCCGCGCGAGCGGGAAAACCGACGCCGGCGGCGGGACCGGCCAGCCGACCGGAGCGCCGAGCGCGACCAAGGCCGCCGCGCTCGTCGACGAGTGCGTCGTCGGCACCTGGCGGATGAGCCACTACGAGGAGGACGTGCCGGTCGCCGGCTTCGGCACGGCCAAGTTCACCGGCGAGGGTGCCGAGGTACGACTGAAGGACGACGGCACCGGCGTGACCGACTACAAGGACGGCACCACGTTCACCGCGACGCTCGGCGGCGTGGTGTACAAGCTGGTCGTCACCGGCACGGTGAGCTTCGGGTACCGCACCAACAACGGCGCCGTGTCGTTCACCGGCGTGACCGCGTCCGGCGACGAGACGCTGACCCGCACCGACACCGGCCAGCAGGTCTCGCAGAAGCTCACCGGCAACTCCGACCCGGCGAGCTACACGTGCTCGGGCGACTCGTTGACCGAGTTCACCAACCAGTACCGGGCCGAGATGCGACGGGTCAGCCGGACCGGGTGAGTGCCCGTGGGCGGCTCGGCCCGGCGATGTCGTCGCCGACGCTGCGCGCCCAGCGGCCGCCGACCGCCGCATACCAGCAGGCCACCAGCGCGTACCCGGCGGCGACCGCCAGCAGCACGGTGGGCGAGTGCCCGTCCGGCGGCAGCACCAGCGCCCCGATGAACAGGCCTACCACGAAGCAGAGATTGAACAGGGTGTCGTTGATGCTGAACACGCGTCCCCGGTAGACGTCGTCGCACTCGTGCTGGAGCGCGGTGTCCACCACGATCTTGATGCCCTGCGTCGCGATGTTCGTGAACAGGACGGCGACGACAAGCAGGCCCGGCTTGAACGGCAGGCCGAAGGCCACGATCACCACCGCTGTCGTCGCGAGCATCCAGGTGATCCACCGCCAGCCGCCGATCCGGCGCGCGACCGGTGGGGTCAGGAACGCGGTGAGCAGCACGCCGATGCCCCCGGCCACGAACACCAGGCCGAGGCTGCCGATGGAGCCGGACAGGTCGGTCGACTGGTGGAAGTACTGCCGGTACAGCGCGAGCACGGCCAGCGCGAGCACCCCGAACAGCACCCGGAACGCCGACTGCGCCAGCATCGCGTACGCGGCGCCACGGCGGGTCGCGAGGTGGCGCGCCCCCTCGACCATGCCCCGGGCCGTCGCCACGACCTCGGTCCGCAGCGAGTCGTGGTGCCGTTCCTGCTCGTCCGGGCCGAGTTGGGTCCGGGTGTACGACCAGCGGGCCAGCAGCGCCGACAGCACGTATCCGATCGGTGCCAGGGCAGCGAGCAGCGCGTACCCGTGGAACGTGGTCGACAGCGCGGTCTTGACCATGATCACCGAGCTGCCCAGCCCGATCGAGAAGAAGATCGAGCCCAGCGTCCCGCTCACCGCGTTGGCGGTGACCAGGCGCCGGTCGTCGACCACGTGCGGGATCGCCGCCGACAGCCCGGCCAGGAAGAACCGGTTGAGCCCGATGATCAGCAGGGCCAGCGTCACGAAGATCGGATTTTCCGCCCCGTACCAGATGAACGCGATGGCCGGCACCGCGAACACCGCGCGGAGCAGGTTGGCCACGAAAATGATCGAGCGCCGGCTCCACCGGTCGAGAAAGACCCCCGCGTAGGGGCCGATCACCGAGTACGGGAGGAGCAGGATCGCGAAGCCGGTCGCCACCTCCAGCGCACTCGCCCGCCGCTCGGGGTTGAACAGCACGCTGCCGGCGAGACCCGCCTGGAACCAGCCGTCGGCGAGCTGGCTGATCACGCGGACGCCGAGTAGCCGCCGGAACCCGCGTCCCGCGAGGACCGCGCGCAGGTTGTGCGCGTCGGTACGCGGCAGTCGCGCGGCACTGGCGGGCACGGTTCGAGCCTACGTGCCGGTACGGCCCGGCGCGCCAGGTCAACGACGCGGAAAGGGGGCGCCTCGGCCGGAGGCGCCCCCCTTTCGGGTAAGTCAGGCGGCTACTTCTTCGGGCCCGCTTCGACGATCTTCTTCGGCTCAGCCGGCTCCACCCGGCCGTTGTCGGTCTCCGACGCCCGGCCGCCGAGCCGCGCGAGCAGCGCGGGCAGGTCGATCCCGGTCAGGTCGGTGCCGAGTTGCAGCCCTTGCGCGACGTTCGACGCCACCGACTTGGTCAGCGCGGCCGCGCCGTCGGTCGAGATGACGGTGATCTTGTCGATCTCGCTCATCGGGCGGCTGGCCGACTCGACCACCTGCGGCAGTACCCGCAGCAGCAGGTCCAGCACGGCCGCCTCGCCGTACTGCGCGAACGCCTCCGCCTTGGCCCGCATGGACTCTGCCTCGGCCTGGCCGCGTGCCAGGATCGCGGCGCCTTCCGCAGCGCCCTCGCGCTCGGTCGCCTCCGCGTTGGCGGTACGTCGCTTCATCTCCGCCTCGCCCTGCTTGGCGCCTTCGATGGCGGCCGCCTCGGCCAGCGCGGCCCGCCGGGAGCGCTCGCCCTCACCGACCAGCCGGTCCTGCTCGGCCTGCGCCTGCGCGGCGGCGATGGTGGCCTGCCGCTCGGCGTCGGCCCGCAGGACCGCCGCGTTGCGGGCCGCTTCGGCCTCCTGCTCGACCCGGTACCGGGCGGCGTCGGCCGGCTTGCGCACCTCGGTATCGAGCTGGCGTTGCTTGAGCTCGGCGTTGCGCTCCGCGACTTTCTGCTGCTCGGCCAGGATCGCCTGGTCCCGCTCGGCCTGGGCGAGCGGTCCGGCCGACGCCGAGCGCGCCTTCGCGGCGTCGATCTCCGCCTGTACCGTGGCCTTCTTCAACGCCAGGTTGCGCTCGGCCTCGGCGATAGCCTCCTCGGCCTTCATCCGCTCCTGCTCGGCGTTCTGCCGGGCCTGCGCCTCGGCGATCGCCGCCGCCTTGAGCACCCGGGCCGCCTCCGGCCGGCCCAGGTCCTGGAGGTACGAGCCGGCGGTGCGGATGTCCTCCAGTTGGAACGCGTCGAGCACCAGCCCCTGGTGGGTCAGCGCCCGCTCGGCCTCCTCGGCGACGTGCGCCGCGAACGCGGCCCGGTCGCGGATGATCTCCTCGACGGTGAGCCGCCCGACCACCGAGCGCAGCGCACCGGACAGCACCTGCCCGGTGAACATCTCGATCCGGTCCTGCTGGTGCAGGAACCGCTGCGCCGCCGGGCGGATCATCTCGGCGGTACCGCCGACCTTGACGATCGCGACCGCGTCGGCGTCGCACCGGATGCCCTGCTTGCTGACCGCCGCGGTGACGGCGACCGGGATCTCCCGGCTGGACAGGTCGAGCCGGTACAACCGCTGCACCACCGGCATCACGAACACCGCCGCGCCCATCACGACCTTCTGGCCGGACAGGTCGGTCACCATCGATCCGTCCGCCGCCTTGATCGAACGACTCTTGCGGCCGGTCACGATGAACGCCTCGTTGGGCCCGGCCACCTTGATCCGGGACAGGATGAACATGGCGATCAACAGGACCAGCAGAACGGCACCGATGATCGCGGCTAGGAGGGGTGTCATCTTCTCCTTCTCTCAAAGGACATCTGGGTGTGTTCTTTCAAAGGACATCTGGCGTGGGCTCGACCAGGACACTGGTCGGGCTGGGTACCTCGATCACGAAGACGTGGGTACCGAGCGCGAGCGGCTCGGCCGATCGCGCGTTGAACTTCATCGGCTGGCCGCCGACGGTGAGGCGGACCTCGCCGAACCCGTCCGCCGGCACGGGCGAGATGACGACACCCATGGCGCCGACGAGGTCGCCGCTGGTGAGGGTGGCGTCGGTGGACATGTTGATCGCGGCGTTCATCAGCCGCCCGGCGCCCCACGCGGTGGGGACCGCGGCGAGCAGACCGACACCGCTGGCCAGCAGGGGGTTGTGCCCGGGGAGCAGCTCGGCCGCGATGGCCCCGCCGAACCCGAACGCTCCGATGAAACCGGTGATCACCGGAAGCGAGAGGTCGTGCCCGCCGCCGCCGCCGGGGCCGTGCCCGCCGCCGCCGTGTCCGACATGTCCCAGGTGGACGTGGCCCAGGTGAAGGTGCCCGACATGCAGATGACCGCCGCCCACCAGCGACAACACGAGGAGAAGAAGACTCAGACAGCCGATCCCCAGGAACGTGATCGTGACCGCACTCACGACACCGCTCCGCTTCGCTCCGCGGCGTCGTGAGGCACCTGCACGCTGAGCCCATCGATTCGCTCGCTGCGCTCGCTCATGGTGTGCGCGCCTCCCCGCGCTGGGCCGGCCCGACCGAGCGATCCGGCCCGAGATCCGAGGTTAGAACCGGCGCGCCACCCATTCTGTCGGCTGTTCGGGCCGACGACGGATCAGTTCCTGTCGTACCCGCGGGGCAGACTTATGGGATGCGCTGGAGGGTGGTCTCGACCCCGATCGGTGACGTCTCGCTCGCCACGGACGGCGCCGGCCTGTGCCGGGTTCACTTCGGGCGATACGAGGGACAGGTGGCTGATCTCGGCGACCCGGTTCTGGCGCGGGCGGCGGAGCAGCTCGACGAGTACTTCGCGGCACAGCGCACCGAGTTCGACCTGCCGCTGGCGGAGCTGGGCGGATCCGACTTCGAGCGGGCTGTCTGGGATCAGCTGGCGGAGATCCCCTACGGCGAGATGCGCACCTACGGCGCGGTCGCCAGGGCGGTGGGCGATCCGTCGGCGGCCCGGGCGGTCGGGGTGGCCTGCAACCGGAACCCGGTGGCGATCGTGCTGCCCTGTCACCGGGTCGTGGGGGCCGACGGGAAGCTGGTCGGCTTCGGCGGCGGGCTGCCGACCAAGCGGTTCCTGCTGGAGCTGGAGGCCCGGGTGCGGGTCGAGCATGACTTCGCGCTCTGAGCGCCGCAAGATCGGCACAACTTCCCGGAAATAGTGGTCTCCGCGTGGTGCCGAGGCCACAACTTCCGGCAAGTTGTGCCGATCACGAACTAGCGGTCGACCTCGCCGCGGATGAACTTCTCGACCGCCTGGTGGGCGTCGTGGTCGCTGTACTGGATCGGCGGCGACTTCATGAAGTAGCTCGACGCCGAGAGGATCGGCCCGCCGATACCCCGGTCCTTGGCGATCTTCGCGGCGCGGACCGCGTCGATGATCACACCGGCCGAGTTGGGCGAGTCCCACACCTCGAGCTTGAGCTCGGCGTTGAGCGGCACGTCGCCGAACGCGCTTGCCCTCCAGCCGGATGTAGGCCCACTTGCGGTCGTCCAGCCACGGCACGTGGTCGGACGGTCCGATGTGCACGGCGCTCTTGCTCCATCTCGTGCGGGATCTGGGAGGTCACCGACTGGGTCTTCGAGATCTTCTTCGAGACCAGCCGGGTGCGCTCCAGCATGTTCATGAAGTCCATGTTGCCGCCGAAGTTGAGCTGGTACGTGCGCAGCAACTCGACGCCGCGGTCCTCGAACAGCTTGGCCAGCGCCCGGTGCACGATGGTCGCACCGACCTGGCTCTTGATGTCGTCACCGACGATCGGCAGGCCGGCGTCGGTGAACTTCTTCGCCCACTCCGGGTTGGACGCGATGAAGACGGGCAGCGCGTTGACGAACGCGCAGCCGGCGTCGATCGCGGCCTGGGCGTAGAACTTGTCCGCCTCCTCCGAACCCACCGGCAGGTAGGAGACGACCACGTCGACGTTGCGCCTCGCGCAACGCGGCGGCCACGTCGACCGGGGACTCGTCCGACTCCTCGACGATCTCCCGGTAGTACTGCCCGAGACCGTCGAAGGTCGGCCCGCGCTGGACGGTGACGCCGGTCGGCGGTACGTCGCAGATCTTGATGGTGTTGTTCTCGCTGGCGACGATCGCCTCGGCCAGGTCGCATGCCCGACCTTCTTGGCGTCCACGTCGAACGCCGCGACGAACTCGCATGTCCGAGACGTGGTAGTCGCCGAAGGTGACGTGCATGAGACCCGGGACGCGGTCTGCGGGGTCGGCGTTGCGGTAGTACTCCACGCCCTGAACCAGGGACGAGGCGCAGTTGCCGACACCGACGATGGCGACGCGGACGGAGCCCATCGCGTTTGCCTCCTTCTTGTTGCTATCGCTCTCCTGGCGCAGCCGGAGGCGGTGTGGGTTGCGGCGGGTTACTTGCGGGGTTCGGCCGGAGCGCTCGTTGCGCGATCAGCTCCTCCAGCCAGCGGACCTCGCGCTCGCAGGCGTCCAGACCGTGGCGCTGCAGTTCCAGCGTGTACGCGTCGAGTCGTTCGGCCGCGCGCGACAGCACGTCACGCAGGCCCTCGCGGCGCTCCTCGACCCGGCGCCGGCGCCCTTCCAGGATGCGAAGGCGGGTGGCCTGGTCGGTGCGGGCGAAGAACGCGAAGTGCACGCCGAACCCGGGGTCGTCGTAGGTCTCCGGCCCGGCCTGCCCGAGCAGCTCCGCGAAGCGCTCCTTGCCCTCTGCGGTGATCTTGTAGACCACCCGGCTACGCCGGTTGGTCAGCAGCGGCGCGTCGCTGGCGGGTGCGGCCGATTCCTCGGTGATCCAGCCGGCGTTCTGCAGCCGGCGCAGCGTCGGGTAGAGCGAGCCGTAGCTGATCGCCGCCCGGAACGCGCCGAGTTTCGTGGTGAGTTCCTTGCGCAGCTCGTAGCCGTGCATCGGCGACTCGTGCAGGAGACCGAGGATGGCGAACTCAAGCACCGTCGCCTCCCTTCACGCCCGGTCCCCCGTCTGGACACCTTCTCGATGTATCGGCACCGATACATCGCAACCGTAGAACTTACCTGGCCTACCCGCAACCACGGGCCCTAACCGTCGGCTCGTCGTCGTACGTCGACCACGGTGGGTGACCATGGTCGCCGAGTCGGCCGCGACCGCGTACCCTCGTCCGCATGCGCACGCAGCGACAGGTCGTCGACTACTCGCTTCGGCGACGTGCGTTGCTGCGTGAGGTCTTCTCCGGCCGGGTGAGCACCTATGAGGTCTGCGATGCCTCGCCATACCTGAAAAGCGCGGCTCGGTTCCATGGCGAGTCGACCGAGGACCGGTGTCCCGTCTGCCGTCGCGAGAACCTCACCCACGTTCATTACATGTACGGCGACGAGCTCAAGCAGTCGGCCGGGCAGGCCCGCCGGCTGGCCGAGTTACCGGTGCTGGCGATGACGTTGCGTGAGTTCCAGGTCTACGTCGTGGAGGTGTGCCGCGGCTGCGGCTGGAACCACCTCATCGAGCAGTACCTGCTCGGCCGGGACGGCCTCGTCGCGCCGAGCCAGAACGCCGACGCTGTGAACGCGGGCGCTGTGAACGCGGGCGCCGTGAACGCCGGTGCGGGCATCGGCGCCGGCCGGCCGTCGGCGGGGCGGCCGGGCACCCGGCTGCGACCGGGAGCCAGCGAGTGACGGGAACTCGCCATACCGACCGCAGGCCGCCGAGGCCGCGTCGGAGCGAAGCCCCAACCGCTTATCCGATAAATCGGACCATATCTATTCTTGACCCTTATGGGGAGACGACGGCCGGTGAGCCGCATCGAACGCTGCGCGCACGCTGTCCGTACTTCTATAGGGGTGTCGCAGCGCCCTCAGGTGGTAAAGCTCACGGCAACCGGGTGGTGGCCGCAGTGTCAACACCGCTACCGGCAAGGTGGGACGAATGAACGACGGTGACCCGAGCAACCCCCCGCGGGGCCGGGCCCAGGTTCCGGGCGCGTCCGGCGGGTACGGCGACGAGCCCCGTGACGAGGCACCAGGCAGGGCCACCGGCCGTGCCGGCGGGCCGGGCGGCTCGTCGACCGGCCGCGCATCCGTGGGCCGGGCGTCGGTCGGCGGCGGCGGCTCCCCGGGTGGCTCCCCGGCCGGCCGCGCCTCGGTTGGCCGCGCCGGCGTAGGCCGCGGCGACGGGGAACGGACCGGTCGGGCTCGCGTGCCGGGCTTCGGCGGCGGTGCCGGCCGGGCGAGCGCCCGGGCCAGCGTGCCTCCGTGGTCGCCGGGCGAGCACGGGGGGCCACCGGGCGGCGACGTCATCGAGGGCCCCGGGCCGGGCCGGCGCCCGCCGCGAGGGCCGAAGGGCTCCCCGCTGACGGCCGCCGCCATCGGGCGGCTCAAGCGGGCCCGCCGGCGTAACTGGATCCTCGGCGCGTTCGCCCTCTTCATCATGGTCGCCGGCAGCGCGGTCGTCGGCGGCACGTTCTTCTACGACGACGTCGCGCTGCCGGGCGACCTGCCCCAGGCCAAGCAGGCGTCGACGGTCTACTTCTCCGATGGCAAGACCCAGATGGGCAAGATCGGCGACCAGAACCGGACGATCGTCCCGCCGGACCAGATCACGCAGGACGTCCGTAACGCGGTGGTCGCCACCGAGGACAAGGACTACTACCACAACAAGGGCATTTCGTACACGGGCATCCTGCGTGCGGCCTGGAACAACGTCACCGGCGGCCAGCGCCAGGGCGCCTCGACGATCACGCAGCAGTACGCCCGCAAGATCGCCGACCTGAAGGGCATCACGTACTCCCGGAAGCTGCGCGAGGCGGTTCTCGCGATGAAGCTCGCCGACACGTACCCGAAGGACACGATCCTCACCGCGTACCTGAACACCGTCGACTTCGGACGGAACGCGCTCGGGATCGAGGCCGCGGCCGAGGCGTACTTCAACAAACACGCGAAGGAGCTGACCCTCGAAGAGGGCATGGCCCTGTCCGCGATGATCAGGAACCCGTACGGCGGCCCGCAGGGCCTCAGCTACTACGACCACACGGTCAACCCGCAGCAGGCGGAGAGCCGGTTCGAGTACGTCAAGCAGAACCTGGTCGAGATGAAGGTGATCACGCCCGAGAGGGCGGCGTCGATGAAGTACCCGACGACGTTCCTGCCGCCCGACCCGACCCGGGGTCAGCAGGACGCGGGACTCACCAAGGCGACCGGCAACGTGCTGCACAACGTGGTCGACGAGCTGACCCACGCCAAGGACCCGCGCGGGAACCCGCTGTTCCCCGACCTGAAGACCGGCGGGTACCGCATCGTCACGACCATCGACGCGGGGATGCAGGCGGCGGCCGAGAAGTACGCCAACGGCGCGACCAAGGATTCTCCACTCTTCGGGCAGCCGAACGCGGTCGGTGCCCTGGTGTCGGTCGAGCCCTACAGCGGCCGGGTCCGGGCGTACTACGGCGGCCCGAGCGGTGCGGGCAACGACTACGCGGGCGTGTGGCGGGACTCGCTGCTCACCCAGTGCGCACCGGACGAGCCGAAGTGCGAACCGGACCGGTTGCAGGGATTCGGCCGGCACTTCCCGGCGTCGTCGTTCAAGGTCTACACGTTGGGTGCGGCGCTCAAGGACGGGTTGTCGCTCAACACGTACTGGGACGGCACGTCGCCGAAGAAGTTCGACGGCCGCCCGACCCCGGTCGAGAACGCCGAGGGCAACACGAGCTGCGCCGGCGGTGACAAGCACTGCACGCTGTGGGAGGCGACCGCCGAGTCGCTCAACGTGCCCTTCTACTCGGTGGCCAAGACCATCGGCCCGGACAAGGTGCTCGACTTCGCCAAGCAGGCCGGCATCCGGTACATCTGGAACCTGGACAACGGCTCGCAGCGGTACGACCTGAACCAGCCGAACCCGGGTCTCGGGTTCAGCCCGGAAATCGGCATCGGCCAGTACGCGATCACGGTGCTCGACCACGCCAACGGCGTCGCGACCATCGCCGCCCGCGGTGCCCGTGCCCCGGTGCATTTCGTGGCCGCGGTCTACAAGGGCTCGGCGCTCGCGTACAAGGAGCCGTTCAAGCCGACCCAGATCCCCGGCTTCAGCCAGAACATGGCCGACGACGAGACCTGGGCGCTGGAGAAGGTGCTCCAGACCGGCACCGGTAAGGGTCTTCAACTGGCCAACGGCCGGATCGCGGCCGCCAAGACCGGCACCTGGCAGGCCGGTGTCGCCGATCCGAAGAAGAAGAACAACGACAACTCCAATGCCTGGATGGTCGGCTACGTCGCCCCCGACCTCGGCAAGAAGCCTCAGTTCTACGGGCTGGCCACGGCGGTGTGGGTCGGCGCGAAGGAAGGCGACAGTGCCGCTGTCAAGATCAATAACAGACCGCTGTTCGGCTCGACCGGTCCCGGCCCGATCTGGCAGAAGTTCATGAACGTGGCGACGGCCAACATGCCGAAGACCAAGTTCCCGGACCTGAAGAACGTCGGCGACGACAGCCGCGGCGACTCCACTCCGCCGACGCCGGCCGCGCCGCCGAACGACCCGAACAACCCGGGCCAGTGCCTGATCCCGGTCCTGTGCCAGCCGAACCCCGGCGGCCAGGGTGGCGGCAACAACGGTGGCGGCAACAACGGTGGCGGCAACAACGGCGGCGGCAACAACGGCGGCGGTAACGGCGGCGGTGGCAACGGCGGCCAGGGCGGGGGCGGCGGCGTGGTCGGCCTGCCACCGCGACGGCGCTGACACCCTCTACCTCGTCGATCTAGGAGTAGTGGCCGCCTGGGAGCGATCCCGGGCGGCCATTCCTCCTAGATCGTCGTGGTCGGGCGCAGGTTGCCTCAAACCGTGCCCGGAGTGCGCCTGCGGGCGCCCGATCGGGCAGGATGCCTCCCATGAGCACGAACGCGGTGGAGCACGAGGAGTCCGGGCCGGTCGACGAGTCCGGTCTGGTCGACGAGCCGGCGCATTCCGACCCGGTCATCCGTGGCCTGTCCGAGGCGATCGGCGGCCCGCTCGGCCAGTACGCGGTCCGGCCGTCCCGCTCGCCGTTCGGCGGCGGGCGCTTCTGGACCCCGGCGCGCATCGTGCTCGCGCTCGTCTGCCTGATGCTGTCGCTGCACTGGGTGCAGAAGTCACCCTGCCGGGACGGGGCCTGGGGCGCCGAACTGCCCCAGTACAAGCACTTCTGCTACACGGACGTGCTCGCCCTGTACTACTCGGAGGGCCTGGCCGATGGCCAGGTGCCCTATGCCGACCACAAGGTCGAGTACCCGGTGCTCACCGGGGCGCTGATGGGGGCGCTGGGCCTGCCGGTGCACGCGTACGCGACCAGCCACCCGGGCGTCAACCAGGCGGAGCGCTTCTACGATCTGAATGCGCTGGTGCTCGGTGCGCTCGCGGTCGCCACCGTCGCCACGATCCTCGCCCTGCGCCGCCGCCGGCCGTGGGACGCGGCGATGTTCGCGCTGTCCCCGGCGCTGTTCGTGTCGGCCACGGTCAACTGGGACCTGCTCGCCGTCGCGCTGAGCGCCTTCTTCATGTACTTCTGGGCCAAGCGACGACCGGGCCTCGCCGGCGTCATGCTCGGCCTGGCGACGGCCGCCAAGTTCTACCCGCTGCTGCTCGCCGGTGCGCTGTTCGCGCTCGCGCTGCGCACCGGGCGGTGGCGGGAGTTCGTCAACACGGTCAGCGCCGGACTGGTCACCTGGGTGGCGGTCAACGCGCCGATCGCGCTGGCGTACCCGGACGCGTGGCGCGAGTTCTGGCGGCTCAACAGCACCCGGGGGATCGACTGGGGCACCCTCTGGTACCTCGGCGAGCACTTCCCGCTCGGCGGCGACAGGTACGGGCTGGCGCCGTTCCAGTGGCTCAACCGGGAGCCGAGCCACAGCACCCTCAACACGCTGTACCTGCTGCTGTTCGTGCTCGCCTGCGGCGGCATCCTCTGGCTGACCGTCACCGCGCCGCGCCGCCCCCGGGTCGCGCAGCTGGCGTTCCTGGTCGTCGCGGCGTTTCTGGTGGTCGGGAAGGTGTGGTCGCAGCAGTACGTGCTCTGGCTGCTGCCGCTCGCGGTGCTGGCCCGGCCGCGTTGGGGAGCGTTCCTGGCCTGGCAGTTCGCCGAGGTCTGCTACTTCCTGGCGTTCTACGGCGAGCTGATGAACGCGTCCGGTCGCAGCGTGTTTCCGGAGTGGGTGTTCGTCTTCGCCTCGACACTGCGGCTGGTCACGGTCTGCGTGCTGATCGGGTTTGTGGTCCGGGACGTCCTGCGACCGAAGCTGGACGCGGTGCGCCGGACGTACCCCGATGATCCGGACGGCGGGGTGTTCGACGGCGCCGCGGACGCCGGTTGGGTGCGCCGGTTCGCGCCGCCCCGACCGTCGGGTCGAGGCGGCGCGGGCGAGGTCACCGGAAGCTACGGGCTGAGCGTGTAGATGATCAGGTTGCCGCGCTCCTCGCGGGTGATTCCCAGCCCGTCGACCGGGGCGTCGGTCACCGCCGGGTCGCCGACCTGATCGCGGAGCACCACGAGGCTGCGCACACCGGCGCCGCGAAGCTGCTCGATGCTCTGCGGGTCGGGGAACTTGCCGGCGGCGTCCTTCAGTGCCTGCTGCTGCGGCGGTATGTACCCGCTGAGCCCGTTGACCATCGTCGGGAAGCCGTCGGTGCTCCACAGCGTGTACAGCTCGTCGTCGATGCCGTCGCCCGGCACGATCACCATCGGGGTGCGGATGTGCGAGAACGCGGCGGGTGGGGGCGGCACCTCCGGGTGCGGCATCCGGTTGATGCCCTCGACGAGCACGAGCGCCAGCGGGATCAGCGTGGCGAGCACCATCAGCGCGTCGCGCTGCCCGGGCACCCGGTCGCCGCGGACCTCGTCGCCCCGCCGGAGGAACCCGGTGAGCGCCCCGGCGGCGAGGATGCCGAGCAGCAGCGTGGTCCAGGCGATCAACCGGCCCGGCGTGCGCAGCGCGCTGAAGCCCGGTAGCTGGAACAGCGCCGTGTATCCGATCCAGCCGTGGTGCGGCCCGCGCGTGCCGAGCGCGCAGTCCATGGTGACCAGCACGCCCGCGGCGAGCAGCAGCCGGACGCGCACCGACCAGGCCGACACGAACAGCCCGGCGATCGCCAGCCCGATCAGCGTGAAGCCGGGCAGCAGGGTCATCTCCGGCGGCCACGGCAGGCTCGCCCGGACCGAGGCGTGCAGATCTCCCCACAGCAGGGACTCGGGCGGTGCCACGAAGAAGCCGCGCTTGGGCGGGGAGAAGAACGCGACGTCCTCGATGGTGCGCCGCACGTTCGGGTAGATCGAGAGGACCCGCAGGTACGGGTACACCATCAAGGCCGTGGCCGCGCCGAACACCAACCCGCCGGCCAGGTCGTAGAGCACCACCCGGCGCGGCAACCGCCAGCGGCGCAGCAGCCAGGCGACCAGCCCGATGAGCGCGCAGCCGGCCAGCACGTACCCGAAGACGACGCCGATCCCGAAGCCGATCGTGATCTGCCAGGCGGCGACCAGCCAACCGGCCAGGGCCCACCCGGGACGGACCCGGTCACGCCGGAAGCCGTCCTTCAACGACAGGCCGTGCCCGCGCGCCAGCATCGCCAGCGCCAGGACGATGCCGCCGCTGGACATCACGTGCAGGTGCCCGGCCTGGCTCCACCGCCACGGCGCGTAGGTGTACGCGACGCCGGCCACCGCCGCGCCGACCCGGCTCGCCCCGAGCTGGCGGACCAGCGCGTAGGCCCCGCCGAACGCCAGCGCGAACGCGAAGATGAACAGCACGTTGTACCGGATGACGGCGGCCACCCAGCCGGTGCCGATCAGGCTGGCCGGCAGGTACCCGAGCAGTGTGTCGGTGAACGCCAGGCTGTACGTCGCCGGAAAGAACGCGTTGGTGTGCCACAGGCTGCTCGGATCGTCGAGGACCGCGTGCCCCGACCAGGCCATGATCCATGCCACCAACGGCGGATCGCCGAGGTCTTCCGGGAGCGTGTTGCTCGGATGCAGCGCCGACGGCCAGGTCATGACGACCGACAGCACGACGCTGAGGACGCTGACGACCGTCCACTCGTGACCGAGCACCCGGCCCAACTGGCCGGTCCACCGTTGGAACCGCCCCGGGGGCACGGTCGGAGCCGGCGCGAACGCCTTCCAGGCACCGCTCGGCGTGTCTTCGGGCTCGCTGCTTCCGGTCTCTTCGGCGGCCTCGGGGTCGGCCTTGTCCCCGGCGGCTTCCGTGGTCTCGTCCCCGGTGGCCGGCTCGATGGTCACCGGGTCACGCTCATTGGTCATCCGTCGCCTCAGGTCAGATTCAGGTCAGAGTCGCTCGCGCAGGTAGGCGATATCCGCTGCCTGCCCATCTACACCTCCGGGCGTCTCCACGACGACCGGACACCCGGCCGCGCGCACCACGGCGACGATCAGGTCGGGGTCGATAGTGCCCTGTGCGAGGTTGTCGTGTCTGTCCCGCCCCGAGTCGAAGGAGTCCCGGGAGTTGTTGGCGTGGACCAGGTCGATCCGGCCGGTGATCGCCTTCACCCGGTCGACGACGTCGAGCAGGTCCTCGCCGCCGGCATGGGCGTGGCAGGTGTCCAGGCAGAACCCGACCTCGTAGTCGGCGATCGCCTCCCACAGCCGGGCCAGCGCGTCGAAGCGGCGGGCGCACGCGTTGTCGCCGCCGGCCGTGTTCTCGATCAGGATCGGCGCCGCGAATCCGCCGTTGTCCGCCGCGTAGGCGAAGGTCTTGCGCCAGTTGTCGAACCCGGTGCCGACATCGGCCGGGGTGTCGACGTGGCCACCGTGCACGATCAGGCCCCGGGCACCGATCTCCGCGGCGCCGGTGGCGTGCGCCATGAGCAGCTTGCGGCTCGGGATCCGGATCCGGTTGTTGAGGCTGGCCACGTTGATCCGGTAGGGCGCGTGAATGTACACGTCGATGTCGCTGGCCCGCAGTGCCTCCGCGTCGGTGCGCGGCACGGGCTCCAGCCATTTCTGCGGGTCGCTCAGGAAGAACTGCACGACGTCGGCGGAGCGCTCCGCCGCGGCGGCGAGTGGATCGGTCGAGTCGAGATGGGCCCCGATACGCATGCGGCGAGCCTACGACGCGCCCCCGACAGGTTCACCCGCGTCACCGCTTCGCCCGAGTTGTCGTTACCCGATTGACCCGAGACCCTTGTGGCGCCAATTGCCTGGCGTACCCGGAAGATGTGGATTTGATGTTGTCTGGACATCGCAGGACCCTTGGCGTGGCGGCGGCCGTCGCTGCGGCGGCCATCGGCGCCGGCTCCACCGTCGGTGCCGCCCCCGCATACGCCACAGCCGGTCAGACGGTGAACTTCACCGGCGGGAGCGTGCTGAACGTGCTGGTGTGCAAGTCCGAGCCGAGCCCGACCCGGCTCACCGTTCCCGCCGAGTCGCGCGTCATGTTCGTCAACCGGCTCGGCCAGACCGCGACCCTTCGTGTCGATGGGCAGGCCGTTTCCAACGTCGGCGCCAACCAGGCCGTGCCGGTGGTCTTCCACTACGGCCCGGTGTCGGTGTCGATGACCTTCTCCTGCGGTGCGAGCGTGGCGGAGAAGTTCTCGGCCGCTACGGTGGCGGTGCAGGCGCCGCCCCGGCCGGCGGCGCCGAACGTCCCCAACACCCGTCCGGCGGTCGGCGCAGCGAACGGTGCCGCCACCGCGATCCGCAACGCGCCGGGAATGAGCCGCGCCAGCGCCGTCGGCGGCCGCCAGGCCGCGTCATCAGGACAAAGCGCACCGGGTACAACCGAAGCCTCGCCCACGGCCGGACTGGTCGACCCGGGAGCGGTCGACCTGCCGTCGGCCGACCCGTCGGCGTTCGCGGTCGACCCGATCACCGGTGAGACGGCGACCGGAGCCGCGGCGGCCGGCACGGCGGTCGCGGTCGAGCCGCTGGTACCCGCCTCCGGTGCTCCCCAGGACGGCGCGTCCGGCCTGCTCGCACTGCTTGCCGCGGTCTGCGCGGTTGGCGTGACGATCGCCGCGACACGGGCTATTATCTCAAGACGGACAATCCAAGCGCGTCTGGCGTAAGGTATATTTAGCTCCGCGGGGCTCCTCGTCCTACCTCGTCGGTGTGGTCGTTCCTCCCCAGGTCCCACCCTAAGAATGCGGACGGGGCGCCCCGCGGTCTTTCCTCACGGAGGGTTCCCCACGAACGGGAAGCCCTCCGTTTTCGTCCTGCTGGGACGAGCCGCTATCCTTGACCGGTTCACCGGCCCGAAGCGTCGGTGAACGGACGCACGACCTCCTGCCACGGAAGGACCGTGGCCGCCAGACCAGAGGAGGTGAGCACGTCTTGCGTCATTACGAAGTCATGGTGATCCTCGACGGAAGTCTCGAGGAGCGCACCGTCGCCCCGTCCCTCGACACGTACCTCAACGTGATCCGGACATCGGGTGGCTCGGTGGAGAAGCTCGACGTGTGGGGCCGTCGGCGCCTCTCGTACGAGATCAACAAGAAGACCGAGGGCATCTACGCCGTCATCGACCTGCAAGCTGAGCCGCAGGCGGTGGCCGAGCTGGATCGCCAGCTCCGACTCAATGAGCTGGTACTGCGTACCAAGGTCATTCGGCCGGAAGTCCGCTAGGACCATTCCGGCAAGCCCGATCCGGCACGGGCGAAACTGTCACACCCAGCTGGCAGCGTGAGCCCGAACAGCCCAGTGTGCGCGAGGAGCGATCATGGCAGGAGAAACGACCATCACGGTCGTCGGCAACCTGACCGACGACCCAGAGCTCCGTTTCACCCCTTCGGGTGCGGCGGTGGCCAAATTCCGGGTCGCCTCGACCCCGCGCACCCTCGACCGTGCCAGCGGCGAGTGGAAGGACGGTGAGCCGCTCTTCCTCTCGTGCAACGTGTGGCGCCAGGCGGCGGAAAACGTCGCCGAGTCGCTGCAACGCGGCGCCCGGGTGATCGTCAGCGGCCGGCTGCGCCAGCGGTCCTACGAGACCCGCGAGGGTGAGAAGCGCACGGTTATCGAGCTGGAAGTCGACGAGATCGGCCCCTCGCTGCGCTATGCCACGGCGAAGGTGCAGAAGATGTCGCGCAGCTCGGGTGGTGGCGGTTTCGGCGCCTCCGGTGGTGACGGTGGTCAGCGCGGTGGCGGCGGCAGTAGCGGCGGTAGCGGCTACTCCGACGACCCGTGGGCCAGCGCGACCCCGGCGGGCGGCGGCGGCGGATCGGGCTCCTCCTTTGATGACGAGCCCCCGTTCTAAAGGCAAATTGGGAGTGCGAAAGATGCCGAAGGCTGCGGCCCTGCGTAAGCCGAAGAAGAAGGTGAACCCTCTCGACAAGGAGAGCATCACCTACATCGACTACAAGGACACCGCGTTGCTGCGGAAGTTCATCTCCGACCGCGGCAAGATCCGCGCTCGGCGGGTGACCGGCGTGAGCGCCCAGCAGCAGCGCCAGATCGCCCGTGCGGTCAAGAACGCCCGTGAGATGGCGCTCCTGCCCTACACGACCACGGCCCGCTGAGGAGGATGACGTGAAGATCATCCTCACCCAGGAGGTCGACGGCCTCGGCGCCCCCGGCGACGTGGTCGAGGTCAAGGCCGGTTACGGCCGCAACTACCTGCTGCCCCAGGGGTTCGCGATTCCGTGGACCCGTGGTGCGGAGAAGCAGATCGTGGTCATCAAGCGGGCCCGTTCGGCCCGTGAGATCCGCGACCTCGACCACGCCAGCGAGGTCAAGGCCCAGCTTGAGAAGCTCACGGTCAAGCTGGCTGTGCGGGCCGGCGACGGTGGCCGGCTCTACGGGTCGGTCACCCCTGCCGACGTCGCCGACGCGGTCAAGCGGGCCGGCGGTCCCGACCTGGACAAGCGCCGGCTCCTGCTGCCTGGTCACATCAAGTCCACCGGCAACCACAAGGTGCAGATCCGTCTGCACCCGGAGGTGGCGGCGGACTTCACGCTGACCGTGGTGGCGGACAAGTAGCTCCGACAGCCGAAGCGGCCGGTGCGGGTGATCGCACCGGCCGCTTCGTCTTTCCGGGGTACGGCGCCCCCCGATCCGGTCCTCCCATTCCGGCCCGATCCGGTCCCCCCGACCGGCCCGGGTCCCTGCGCCGCACCCAAGATCGGCACCGAGCCCACCTGCGTCGCACCCAAGATCGGCGTCGGGCCCACCTGCGTCGCACCCAAGATCGGCACAACTTCCCGGAAGCTGTTGCCTCAGACCCCTGCTATGACCACTACTTCCGGGATGTTGTGGCGATCTTCGTGATCAGACGTGTTCGGCGCGGCGGATCAACGACGCCAGGTCGGCCACGTCGGCGTCGCCCGTGGCCGGTTCCGCGCCGGTCGGGCCGTTCTCCGTCTTCGCCGCCGCGTGGTCGGCGATGCTGGCGAGATCGGCCAGGCGTACCTCGTCGCCGTACCGGCTGCCGCGCAGTACCTCGGCGAAGTACGCCGCGGCGTAGTCCACCCGCAGCTGCGGCGACGCCGCCTCCAGGGTGCGGCCCAGGTCCTCGACGGTGACCGTCGTCGCCGTCTCGGTCGCCTCGCGGCTGACCGGATCGAGCCAGCGCACCCGCGCCTCGGCCACCCGGCCGGCCGCCCGGTCACGCAGCCGCATCGTATACAGCGCGGTAACCGTGTGCCCCGGCCCGACCTCGCCGCCGTCGACCCGGTCGTTGCGGAAGTCCGACGACCGCAGCGTACGGTCGTCGTAGCCGATCAACCGGTACGTGCTGACCACGGCGGGATCGAACGTCACCTGTACCTTCGCGTCGAGCGCGCGTACCGCCAGGGTCGCCGGCAACCGGTCCACGAAGATCCGCTTGGCCTGCTCGACGTCGCTGACGTACACCACGAAACCGTCACCCCGATCGGCGAGCTGTTCCATGAGCGCGTCGCCGTAGTTGCTGCCGACCCCCACTCCGAGCAGCGAGATCTGCTTCGCGGCGGCCTCGCGTACCTGGTCGAGGATCGGGGTCGCGTTGGTGTCGCCCACGTTGGCCAGGCCGTCCGAGAGCAGGACGACCCGGTTGGAGGCACCCGAACGGAAGCCGGCCCGGGCCACCTCGTACCCGCGTACCAGCCCGGCTTCCAGGTTCGTGCTGCCACCCACCCGCAGCCCGTCGATCGCGTCGAGCAGCGCGCGCCGGTCCCGTACCGAAGTCATCTCGCGAAGGGTCCGCGCGTTGTCGTCATAGGCGACAAGGGCGACGGAGTCGGTCGGCCGGAGCTGCTCGACCAGAGTGTGCAGTGCGCTCTTGACGAGGTCGAGCTTGCCGGGCTCGCCCATCGAGCCGGAGACGTCGACGACGAAGGTCAGCGCCGCATCAGCGCGGCGGGACGGATCGTCAGGGCGGGTGCGCAGGCCGACCCGCAGGATGCGGGTGTCGCCCGTGGTCCGGTGCGAGCGCGGCAGTTGGGCGCCGTCCGTGCGTACCGTGAAGCCGTTGCCCGCCGGCGCGGGGTAGTCCTGCCCGAAGGCGTTGATGAACTCCTCGGGGCGGACAGCGGACGCTTCCGGCCGGTGGCCGTCCCGCAGCACCCGCCCGGCGTACCCGTAGGACGCGGTGTCGACGTCCATCGCGAATGTCGATGTGGGATGCGCGGCGGTGTCGACCTCGGCCGGACTGCCGGCTGCGGTGTCGGCCGGGTTGCCGGCCGAATCTGCCTGGCCGGAGTCATAGCCGGGACCCCCGGCGTTCGGCTGTCGAGCCTTGCCGGCCGGCGAGCTCTGGCTGGACTTGTCCGAGCTGGTCGCGCTGCATCCGGCGACCAGGCTGAGCGTAGTGATGGCGCTGATGGCAAGGCAGATCGCACCGGTCCGGGTGGTGCGAAGCCCTGTTCGACCGACCATTGTGTACCTCCCCGTACATGTGCCCATCGGACTCCAGGCACGGGGGATCGGACTCGGCCGTGACGGATCGGTGACCCGAGTGAGAGCGGGTCGTGACGTAGTCGCGGTGGGACTACGGGCTGCCGCCGTTGATGACGGTGAATACGACCGTGGTCACGCCGGCACCGACAACGGATGCGGCGAAGCCGACCGTCGCCGGCTTCCAGTACGGGGACACCAGCCTGATCAGCAGCGCGACGACCACACTGAGCACGATGGCGACGGCGACCTGCGGCAGGTGCGCGCCGAACGTGCTGAAGGCGGCGTCGCGTGGCGCGGGGCACGGGCGGCCACCGGCATCGACGCAGTCCGCGCGGGCCGTGCCGCCGAGGAGGACCGCCCACAACAGGAAGACGCCAAGTGGGAGGCCGAACCACGCGACCGACGCGAAGCCGGCACCCGCGTAGCCGTACGCCACCTCGGACTCGTTCTCGTCATCGTCGTCGTCATCGGCTGCGGGGCGGCGGGACAGCCGGACGAGCTCGCCACGGGTACCGCCCCGGGGTGGGGCGGAACGGGGCGTGATGACGTTCTCGCCGCGCCGGGGGCTCTCGTACGCGGTCAAGGCCCGCCGGGCCGGGCGCGGCTCATCGTCGTACCTGCCGGACGCGTGCCGGGCGCCGCGGGTCTCCGGTTCGCCCCGATAGGCGGCGCCACTGCGGGAACCCGACATCCCCCGGGGCTCGATCGCGCCGCGCCGGCCGGCGCCGCTGTAGCGGGGCTCGTCGTCATACCGCGGGTACCGGGAGCGGGGCTCGCCATAACCCTCGCGGCGGTCGTCACGGTAGTCGTCGCGGTAGTCGTCGCGGTAGTCGTCGCGCTCGTCCGGTCGTGACGGCAGGGAACGGCGGGGTCGCCGCGGACCCGGGGTTGGCCACTCCGCCGTCCGGTCGGCCCAGCCCCCATCCCGGTCGTCGCGGTCGTACCTGTTCGCCCGGTCGTCGCGGTCACCCCGGCTTGCTCGGTCGTCGCGGTCAGCCCGGCTCGCCCGGTCATCGCGGTCGGCTCCGGCCCGCTCGGTCGGCCCGGCCCGCTCGGTCGGCTCGGTCCGCGTAGCGGCGGCCGGTGGGTCGCTCGTCATCCTCGTCTTCGATCCGGCGCCGGCGGCCGACCCGCCGCTCTCCGGAGAGGTCGTCCGTGCGGTCGTACCCGCTGCGGTCGTCCTGGTCGCGGCGCTCGGTGTTGTCGCGCCGGCCGGTACCGAAGAAGTCGTCGTGGTCGAGCACCCGGCCGCTCTTGATCGCCTGCACCAGCTCCTTCGGGATCTCACCGGTGTCGTCGAACCGGCGGACCGTGAAGTTCGGCTGCTCACCGGTGTCGCCGGAGGTCGGCACCCACTGGCCGCGGCTGCGACTCCACGAGCCCGTCTCCACGGGGGCGTTGCTCCGCCACTCGCCGGTGTCCCTGCCGTCACCGGCGTCCTTCTCCGGCGGCGGCATCCGCCAGGATCCGGTCTCCGCGGTGTCACTGGTACGCCAGGTGCCGTTGTCGCCGCGCCAGGTGTCGAGAGCCGAGGGATCGGTAGGCGGTGCAGGAGTGGCTTTGGCGCTCTCGCTGGACTCGATCGCCCGCGGTCCCAGGTTGCGGGCGACGAAGCCGTTGAACGAGTTGGTGCCGGCACTGCTGGTCGTCGCCGTGCCCAGGTCGATCAGCCCACCGGAACCCAGCGGATCGTCGCGCCACGAATCGGAGCCCGGCCGTCGGGGATCGACCTCGATGGTCTCGCGGTTCCGCCACGAACTCGCGTCGGCGTCGGAGCGGGTCCGCCGCGAACGCGGTTCCGTGCTGTCATCGTTGTCATCGACGCTACGCAGGCGGCGCGGCCGGTCGTCGCTCTCCGCGGCGCGGCGGGACCGGCGTGGCCCGTCGTCATCGAGGCGCCGTCGTTCGCGCGGCTCGTCGTCGTCGCGCGACCACCGCGCCCGCGGCTCGTCGTCGTCGCGGGCGCGCCGGCCGCGGGGAAGGACGTCGTCGAGGCCCCGGGGACTCCGCAGCTCATCGTCATCGACGCTACGCAGGCGGCGTAGCGGGTCGCCGTCGTCGGCGGTGCGGCGGCTGTGGGGCAGATCGTCGTCGGTGGTGCGGCGGCTGCGGCGTGGCCCGTCGTCGAGCCGGCGGATCGGGCGCGGCTCCTCGTCATCGAGCGCCCTGCGCCCGCGCGGCGGCTCGTCGTCGAACGCGCGGCGGCTGCGGGGCTGGTCATCGAGTGGGCGGCGGCTGCGCGGCTCCTCGTCATCGAGCGCCCTGCGCCCGCGGCGGCTCGTCGTCGAACGCGCGGCGGCTGCGGGGCTGGTCATCATCGAGCGCGCGGCGGCTGCGCGGCAGGTCCTCATCTTCGGCGGCGCGTCGGCTGCGGCGTGGACTGTCATCGAGGCGGCCGTTCGGGCGCGGCTCGTCGTCGTCAAAGGCGCGCCGGCTGCGCGGCGGCTCGTCATCGACCCGGCGCTGGCGGGACATCTCGCTTTCGAGGGCCTGCTTCTCCGACTCCTCGACCGCGCGTCGGGATCGGCGCGGCGCTTCCTCCTGACCGCGCCGCGACCGGCGTGGCTCCTGCTCCGGTGGCTGGTCGGCGGCAACGCGAGACGTTTCGCCCTGCGCGCGCCGGGCTCGTGGCGGCTCCGGATCCTCCGGCCAGAACTGCTCCGTCCGGCTGGCGCGGCGGGCCCGCTCGGCGCGGTCAGCCCGGACCGCCTCCAACCCGTACGCGCGGCGCGGTTCGGGCGGGGGCTCGGTATCCGCGTAGCCACGCATCGGCTCGTCCCGCGGGTACCGGTCGTCCCGGTCATCGTCATCGTGGCTGGCCCGACGGCGCCCACGCGACGGCTCGTCGTCGCGGTCGTCGTCAAAACGACCGGTGTCGGGCTCGTCGTCGATCGGCGTGATGGTGGCCCAGCCACCACCGGTTTCCGAACGACTGCGGGGCGTAGGGCTCTCGGGCTCCTCAGGGGCGCGTTCGTCAGAGTCGGCGGCACGGCTGCGTCGCCCGGTCAAGGTCGTTGGCCGGTCGATGGTCTCATCGCCGAACGCGGCAGCCCCCGACCACCTGGCCAGCGACTGCCGACGGTCTCTGCCGTCGCGAGACCTTCCACCCCTGTTCCGGTTTCCCACGGCCGGAGCATGACCCTTTCTGTGACGCATTCTGTAACGGTGTGACTATTCCCTGTGCACGCGGGATCCACGCCGGGATTCCGCTCACCGGCGACGATACCTGGTGCTCATCGGCGTGTCGTGGCCAACTTTATTTCGTCCACAGGGTGTTGAGTGTATCTGCGCAGGTCAGAGGCCCTGAGGCTAACTCGTCCCCAGAGTTTTCCCCAGTTAGTGCACAGGTTCTCCCACTGTCTGTACGCGCTCGGTCCACAGGTTGTCCCAAGGGTTGTCCACTGTCCGAATTGAGCTCCGGCCCGCGGCTTCCTAACGTGTTCCTTCAAGTGCTTCTAACGGAAACTGTCATACCCGTACGGTTTCCTGTCGCTCCGGGGGTCACCGGGTGGGGGAGCAGGGCACGGAGGCGATGCATGTCGATCACCGACGACGTGCGGGCGACCGAGCCGCGGCCGAGCGAGGGACGCGGCGGGGGGCCGCGCGACGCTGAGCGGGCGGGCGGGGACGGGCAGTTCGACCGCACGCCGCCGCAGGACGTGGCGGCCGAGCAGTGCGTGCTCGGCGGCATGCTGCTGTCCAAGGACGCCATCGCGGACGTGGTGGAGATCCTGCGTACCGGGGATTTCTACCGCCCCAACCATGGTGTGATCTTCGACGCGATCCTTGATCTGTACGGGCGGGGTGAGCCGGCCGACGCGGTCACCCTCGCGGCGGCGATGCACGACGCCGGCAACCTGGCCCGCGCCGGCGGTGCCCCATACCTGCACACGCTGATCGCGAGTGTGCCCACGGCGGCCAACGCGGCCTACTACGCGAAGATCGTCAGCGAGCGGGCGGTCCTGCGCCGGCTCATCGAGGCCGGCACCCGCATCGTGCAGCTCGGCTACGGCGCCGGGCGGGAGACCGACGAGCTGGTCGACCTGGCCCAGCAGGCGGTCTACGACGTCACCGAGCGGCGGGTCAGCGAAGACTTCGCGGTGTTGGCCGAGATGCTCCAGCCGACGCTCGACGAGATCGAGGCGGTGGGTGCCCAGGGCGGCATGATGACCGGCGTCCCCACCGGCTTCACCGACCTGGACCGGCTGCTCAACGGCCTGCACGCCGGACAGCTGATCATTGTGGCCGGCCGTCCCGGTCTGGGGAAGGCCCTGGCGCTCGACACTCCGCTGCCGACCCCGACGGGGTGGACCACCATGGGTGAGGTGCGGGTCGGTGACCGGTTGCTCGACGCCAACGGCCGGCCGACCATCGTCACCGCTGCCACCGACGTCATGCGTGACCGCCGGTGCTACGAGGTGGAGTTCTCGGACGGCAGCGTCATCGTGGCCGACGGGGAGCACCGGTGGCTGACGCACACCCGCAAGGCGAGGCGGGCGGGTGCGCCGGCCCGGGTGTACACGACAAACGAGATCATCGTGACCCTGCGCACTGCCACCGCCGACCGCAGAGCGAATCACTCGGTGACCAACACCGCCCCGCTCGACCTGCCCGAGCAGGACCTCCTCGTGCCGCCCTACACCCTTGGCGTCTGGTTGGGAGACGGTCACCAGGCCGCCGCCCGGTTCACCATCGACGACCCCGAGATCGTGATGTACGTCGAGGCTGACGGCTACGACGTTCGACCCGGCGGTCCTCGGACCTACACGCATATCCCGCCCGGCTACCTGCGTGGTTCGCAGACCCAACGCCGGGCACTGCTGGCCGGCCTGATGGACACCGACGGCACCGTCGCGGCGTCGGGCAACCTCCAGTACACCTCGGTCTCCCGCCGGCTCGCTGAGGACGTCTACGAGCTCGTCGTCAGCCTCGGCTACCGGTGTTCCATCACCAGCCGGAAGGTCGCCGACACCTCGACCGCCTACACATTGGACTTCAGCACGGTCGACGAGGTCTTCCGGCTGGGGCGCAAGCGACTGTTGCACAAGGAGCGTCGCCGGGCGGTGAGCGCGACGCGATCGGGCTCGCGGTTCATCGTCGACGTTCGGCCCGTGCGTAGCGTGCCGGTTCGGTGCGTACAGGTGGACAATGCGGACCATCTGTACCTCGCGGGCCGGTCGATGATCCCGACGCACAACTCCACCGCCGCGATGGACTTCTCCCGGGCGGCGGCGGTCAAGCACAACATGGCCAGCGCGATCTTCTCCCTGGAAATGAGCAAGGTGGAGATCGTCATGCGGCTGCTGGCGGCCGAGGCCCGGGTGCCGTTGCACGTCCTGCGGTCCGGGCAGCTCTCCGACGACGACTGGACCAAGCTGGCCCGCCGGATGGGCGAGATCAGCGAGGCGCCGCTGTTCGTCGACGACACGCCCAACATGAACCTGATGGAGATCCGGGCCAAGGCGCGCCGGCTCAAGCAGCGCCACGATCTGAAGTTGATTGTGGTCGACTACCTCCAGCTGATGTCCTCACCGAAGCGGGTGGAGAGCCGGCAGCAGGAGGTCGCCGAGCTGTCCCGTGGTCTGAAGCTGCTGGCCAAGGAAGTGGAGTGCCCGGTGGTGGCGGTCAGCCAGCTCAACCGTGGCCCCGAGCAGCGCACCGACAAGCGCCCGCAGTTGTCCGATTTGCGCGAGTCAGGCTCGATCGAGCAGGATGCTGACGTTGTGATCCTTTTGCACCGGGATGACTACTACGACAAGGAGTCACCGCGGGCCGGCGAGGCCGATTTCATCGTCGCCAAGCACCGGAACGGGCCCACCGATACCGTCACAGTGGCGGCCCAGCTGCACCTGTCACGGTTCGTCGACATGGCGATTTAGGAGAGAAACCACCTCGGCGTCGCTGACCTGCCCGAAGTCGTCGTACCAGCGGCTGACCGCGTCGAAATCGCGCGGCTGGAGCGGGCAGATGACCTCGTCGGCAACCTTCCGGAGCTGGTCGACCGCCTGGGGCGCGCCGACCGGTACGGCCACGATGATCCGGCGCGCGCCAAGCCGGCGAGCCACGGCGACGGCAGCCCGGGCGCTGGCGCCGGTCGCGAGACCGTCGTCCACCAGCAGGGCGACCCGGTCGGACAACTCCAGCGGCGGCCGGTCGGCCCGGTACCGGCGTTCCCGGCGACCCATCTCCGTCGCCTCCCGGCGCAGCACGCCGGTCACCGCGTCGGCCGGAAGCCTGGCGGCGATCTCGTCGTTCAGGACGCGTACCCCGCTCGGACCCATCGCGCCGAACGCCACTTCCGGCGCCCACGGCACGCCCAGCTTGCGGACCACCAGGGCGTCGAGCGGGGCGCCGAGACGGCGAGCAACCTCGGCGGCCACCGGTACTCCGCCGCGGACCAGGCCCAGCACGACGACGTCCGATTGCCCGGCGTACTCGTCCAGCGCCCCGGCCAGCGCGGCGCCGGCGGCGCGGCGGTCGCGGTAGGTCATTCTCCCTGTGTACGCCGGGTCGGGGCCGGCCGCGAGTCCCATCGGAAAACCGGGCGCCAGACGAGATAGGCGATCGGGTACAGCAGGTACCCGAACCGGGTCGCCGGCATCAGCGCGAATGCGGCCGTCAGCCCGTACGCGCAGATCAGGGCAGCGGCGGCGGCGTCACGGGGCGGGCGTCGCAGCAGCCACCACCCGATCACGAGACCGGCCGCGACCAGGAGCGCAGCGGCGATCAGCCGGCCGCCGGGCAGCGCCTCGGCGATCAGGTGACCGGGGAACGGCGACGCCGCCGGGCTGCCTACCAGGCCACGGCCGAGCGGGAAGCGGACGAGGTTCTCGACGGCGGCGCCCGGGTCGACGGCGAGGGCCGGCAGTGCGGCGAGGACCGGCAGCCCGATCGCCGGCAGGGCGAACCGCACGGCCACCCGCCGGCCCCGGGTCGCCGCGAGCGCGAGCAATACCAGCGCGACCGGCCACGCGAACAGCTTCAGCGCGCCGGCCACGCCGACCGCGAACCCGGCGCAGACGAACCGCTCCCGGGCCGCCAATGCGAGGGCGAGCAGGCACAATGCCAGTACCGGAAGATCGTCACCGCCGACCGCGAGGGTGAGGGCGCAGATCGGCAGTACCGTCGCGGCTTGTAAAGCACGCACGAGCGCCGGGCCGCTGGCACGGGCCTTGACCACCGCGAGCGCGGCGGCCAGGACGGCGGCGGTGACCAGGGCGAACCAGACGCGCGCGTCGGTCCACCAGTGCGTGCCGGCGAGCGCCCGGGGGAGGCCGAAGAGGGCCATGCCGGGTTGGTACGGGACGTATCCGAGCAGGCGCTCGTCGGTGGGCAGCGCGGCGATCGCGGCCCGGCCGAGATAGGGCGTGCCGGTGTCGAGCAGGCGCTGGCCGGCCCGCTCGACGACGATGACCTCTTCCTGGGCCTGGCCGCGCGCGGCCTCGACGAGGAGCGGCACGATCGCGACCGCGAGCCAGGTGAGTGTGGTGAGCGTGCCGCGCCGGTGTGGCCAGCGGGCGAGGAGTTGGACGAGCACGCAGAGCGGTCGCGGCCGCGTAACCGAAAACGGCGATCGAGCCCCAGGTACGGTGCGGGCCGAGCGTCGAGCTGAGGGCCGTGACCAGGGCGAACAGCGTGGACAGGGCGTACAGGCCGAGATCGGTGGCGAGGCCGTCGGCGGCTGCGTTGGCACGCCCGATCCACGCGCGCCACCGATCGATCATGGCGGACAGTCTCGCAGACCGGGTGCGGTGGACCGGCGCTCGGCTCAGCTGCTGCGGTCGAGGCGGTGCTGGCTGGCTGGGCGGGTGCGGCGCGGGATGCGCACCACCGAGCCGGCCTCGTGCAGCGGCTCGGCGAGGGTGCGCGGCCGGCCGGCGAACCCGCGGTTGAGCGTCGCGAGGAGCGTGTCCAGCGGCATCGCGCGGGCGAACAGGTAACCCTGGGCAGCCGCACAGCCCAGCTCCCAGAGCCGCCGTCGCTGATCTTCACTCTCCACGCCCTCGGCCACGACCAGCAGTTCGAGGCTGCGGCCCAGCTCGATCGTGGACCGCACGACCGCGGCTGCGGCCGGCGAGTTCATCTCGGCCACGAAGCTACGGTCGATCTTCAACTCCTGTACGGGCACCCGGGCGAGCGTGGACAGCGACGAGTACCCGGTGCCGAAGTCGTCGAGCGCGAGGACCACGCCGGCGTCGCGCAGCGCACCGAGCACCTCGTCGACGACCTCGAGCTGGCTCAGCGTCAGCGACTCGGTCAGCTCGATGACCAGGGCGTCGGTCGGCAGGTCGTGGCGGCGCAGGCTCTCCTTGACGGTGTCCGGGAAGCGCGGATCGAGCAGGCTGCGGGGCGATACGTTGACGGCGACCGGGATCATGTACCCGGCGTCGCGCCACTTCCCGGCGGCGGTGAGCGCCTGGTCGAGGATCATCTGGGCGAACGCCGCGAGCTGGGTCGAGCGCTCGATCGCGTCGAGGAACTTGCCCGGCGTCAGCTCGCCGTGATCGGGGTGGTCCCAGCGCGCGAGGGCCTCCGCCCCGATGATCTCGGCGGTGCCGAGGTCGACGATCGGCTGGAACTTGACGAAGAACTCCTCCTCGGCGACCGCCCGGGCCAGGTCACCGACCAGAGCGAGCGAGCCGATGTCGGCCGTGTCGCGGGCGGCGGCGTACCGGGTGACCTGCTGCCCGTTCTTCTTGGCCTGGTACATGGCGACGTCGGCGCGGCGCAGCAGCTCGGTAATGTCGGCGCTGCCGTCGGCGATCGCGATGCCGGCGGTCGCCTCGACGCTGATCCGCATGCCGTCGAGCTCCATCGGCGCGGCGATCGAGGCGAGGGCGGTCTGCGCCCGGGGCATCGCGACCGGCGGCGCCGGCAGCTCGGTGAACAGGATGGCGAACTCGTCGCCGCCGAACCGGGTGACCAGATCACCGGGGGTGGCGGTGGCCTCCAGCCGGCTGGCGATCTCGATCAGGACCCGATCGCCGGCCGAGTGCCCGAGGGTGTCGTTGACCTCCTTGAACCGGTTGAGGTCGAGCAGCATCAGCGCGGTGACGCCGCGCGCCGGCCGGCTGAGCACCTCGGTCGCGTACTCCTCCAGCCGGCGCCGGTTGGCCAGCTTGGTCAGCGGGTCCTGGGACGCGGCCCGCGCGTGGTCGGCGGCGAGGCGCTGGGTCTCGGCGAAGGCGGAGGCGTTGCGGATCGCGGTGCAGAGGGCCGCGGCGAAGGTACGGAGGGTGTACTGCTCGCGCTCGGTCAGCTTGACCTGGCCGTGGAACCGCAGGCGCAGTACGCCGATATCGGTACCGCCGTCGTGGCTTTCCAGGGCGACCGGAATGATCGACCCGTGGGCGCTCGGTGCCATGTCACGCGGCCCGTCATACTAAATGCCTGCTTCGTCACCGCGTACCAACCTGGCCGGTTGAACTCCCTCCTCGGTTTCGATCTCCACCTCGTCCGCGGAGAACAGTTCGGCCGCCCTGATCACGGCCGTATGAAGAACGCCGTCGAGATCGACGGCGTTCAGCTCATCCGTGGAACGCGCCAAGCGCTGCCAGGCCTCCCTCTCCTCCCTGCTCCGGAGCCTGCTGGCCGACATGAGATGCAGCGCATAGAGAAGAGGAGGGAGTGCCAGCAGTAGCCACTGGTCGATGGTGATGACGACCGTGGCCGCGATTCCCATGGCCAGGCCGGCGATCCGGGAAACCAGCCGGACGTCCCAGTGCTCCAGGAACCGTCGCCGGACGGATGTGCCGGTGGCCACTGCGATGACCGGGAAGAACAGGATTTCGTCGACGACCGCGTAGGCGAGGGCAGCAACGGGCATCACCGCGAGGTGTCGCGGAAGGCTCGCGGCGAGGTCGCTTGCCGCCGCTGGTGGCGCACCTAGGGCGAACATCACACCGCTGGCCGTCGCACCGATCAGGCTTTCCTTCGCGACGTTGAAGGCGACCTTCATCGGCGGCAGGCGAGTTCGGAGGCCCGACAGCAGCACTCCTGTTGCCAGGCCCAGGACGATCCAGCTGAAGGGAACCACAGTAGTGGCCATAAGAGCGGCAGCCGACGCAGCGGAGAGCTTTACCGAGCTTGCCCTGATTCGCACCTCTACGCCCACGAAGTTGGCGCCGGCTATCAGGCAGCAGACCACGACATAGAACGCGCCAGGTGAGTGACCAGCGGTGACGAGATCAAGCGTGGTGGCGATCAGGACAGGGACGCTTGACACGACAACGAGACCAACGAGCAACAGGAGTCGCTGGTTGGTCGCGCCGTCGTCTTTCGTCGTCGTCACATCGTCGTCCGTTCGCCCTCCTTGAATGGTGCCGGTGGGACCAGGGGGCGTGTCAACCCAGGCAACTCGCGTATATCTCGCCCGGCACGTAGTTGCGAACGGATCAAACGGTTGAGCTGAAAGGTCTCAGGTCCAGTGAAGGTCACGCATTGTAATCTCCTCGTGATCGCCGCTAGATCTTCTCTAGCGAATCTTTGCGATTCTTACCGGTGGACCAGAGCGCTCTGACCCGCACGTTACGAGGAGTACCGTCATGATTCCTAGTTGAATTGTCAGCTCGTTCGGCATGTGCGAACTTCATGGGGGTTCGTAACGGAAGTCCGATTGAGCGACTACGCAAGGTAGTCTATCTCGGTACCGAGAAGACTCCCTCGGAGATGGTTACCCCGCCCAACCTCCCTGGTCGATGGCATCGAGCACACCAAAATGTGTGGTCAGGGCCTGTTTGCCGGTCTCCCATGGCCGTCGGGCCACGGATTGCATGGATTGGGTGTACCGCGTGGCGGAATCGGACTCCATCAATCGGGTTGAACGGGGCGAATCTTCTCGGATCCCAGATCTACGGGTGTGGGTTCTGTCGTCAGGGGCCCGGCAAACCGACAGCTCCCCGCAGGGTGCCCTGGACAAACGGGGTAGTAAGCCGGTACGCCGTCGAAAGCAACAGCGCTGTATCTGTACGCGTTGATTCTCGTTGCCGTGCCCGGCGCTGCGGAGCGGCCGGCCGGGGAGAGACGCTCGCCACACCGGTACATCGCACCCGTACGCTCGGCTCGTGGCCGAACACCAGTTGACACATGTGGACGAGACCGGCGCCGCGCGCATGGTGGACGTTTCGGCAAAAGATGTGACGGCGCGCCGGGCGATCGCCGCCGGCACGCGTGACCACCACCGCAGAGGTGGTCGACCTGCTGCGACGGGACGCGTTGCCCAAGGGCGACGCGCTCGCCGTCGCGCGGATAGCCGGGATCATGGGGGCGAAGCGCACGCCAGATCTGATCCCCCTCTGCCATCCGATTGGCGTACACGGTGTGCGACTTGAGCTGATCCCGCGCGAGGCGAGCGTTGACATCGAGGCCACGGTCAAGACGGCTGACCGCACCGGGGTCGAGATGGAGGCCTTGACAGCCGTGGCCGCCGCCGGACTCACCCTGATCGACATGATCAAGGCCGTAGACCCCGCGGCCTCCTTGGATCAGGTACGGGTACTGCGCAAAGAAGGTGGCAAGACAGGTCTGTGGGAGCGTCCGGCATGAAGGCGCGGGTAATCGTGGCCTCAAACCGGGCATCCGCCGGCGTCTACGCCGACACCAGCGGCCCGCTACTCGTCGCCGGCCTGCGTGAGCTGGGCTGCGAGGTGGACGAGCCGGTCGTCGTGCCGGACGGCGAGCCGGTGGAGCGGGCGCTGCGGGAGGCGGTCGCCGCCGGCCTCGACGTCGTGGTGACCAGCGGCGGCACCGGCATCAGCCCGACCGACGCGACCCCGGAGATGACCCGGCGGGTCCTCGACTATGAGGTGCCCGGGATCGCGGAGGCGATACGCGGGTACAGCCGGGACAAGGTCCCCACCGCGGCGCTGTCCCGGGGGCTGGCGGGCGTGGCCGGCCGTACCCTCGTGGTCAACCTGCCCGGCTCGCGCGGCGGGGCGAAGGACGGCCTGGCCGTGCTCGGCCCGATCCTCAGTCACGCAGTCGCCCAGCTTCGTGGCGGCGACCATTAGGCTCGCTATCTGTGACGACCTTGCCGTGGGACATCGCCCGCCAGACTGCCTACCAGGCCGGCGCGGCGGCCGTCCGACCCGCCGTCGAAGTGCCGTTGGCCGAGGCCGACGGGCTGACCCTGGCCGCGCCACTGGTCACGCTCGACCGACCTGCCGGCGTTCCCCACCTCCAGCATCGACGGCTGGGCGGTGCGCGGGCGGGCGCCGTGGCGGATCGTCGGCCAGCTGCTCGCCGGATCGGTCGCTGCGCCGCTGACCGACGACGGCACCTGTGTGCAGATCGCCACGGGTGCGATGGTCCCGGCCGGCACCGAGGATATCCTCCGGGTCGAGGAGTCCCACGTGGACGGCGAGCTGGTGACCGGCACACCCCGGCCGGTCAGGAGTGGCGGGTGCCCGGCGAAGAGGCGTCCGCTGGGGGAGGAACTGCTGCCAGCGGGCACTCCCGTGACGCCCGGCGTGATCGGCCTGGCCTCGGCGTGTGGATACGACACGCTGTCGGTCCGGGCGGCACCGCGAGGCGTCTGCGCTTGTCTTCGGCGACGAGTTGCTGACCACCGGCCCGCCGGCAGAGGGACGGATCCGCGACTCGCTCGGCCCGGCGATCCCGTCCTGGTTGCGCCGGATGGGCGCGGTCGCCGGCGATACCGCCCCGCCGGTCAAGGACACGCTGCAGGCACACGTCGAGGCGATCGAGGCCGCGTTCGACGACGGCATCGACCTCGTCTGCACTACCGGCGGCACGATGCACGGCCCGGTCGACCACCTGCATGCGGCGCTGTCCTCGCTCGGGCGTCTCCTACGTGGTCAACACGGTCGCCGTGCGTCCCGGATTCCCGATGCTGGTCGCGGCGCTGCCGGGTGGGCGGTTCCTGGCGGGGCTGCCCGGCAACCCGCAGTCGTCCGTCGTCGCGCTGATGACTCTGGTCGGCCCGCTGCTGGCCGGTCTACAGGGCCGGCCGCTTCCCACGCTGCCGCAGGTGACCCTGGGCGCCGACATTCCGGGGCGCGGCGACCACACCCATCTCGCGCTGGTACGGCTGGTCGACGGTCGCGCGTATCCGGTGTCGCACGTCGCCTCGTCGATGCTGCGCGGGCTGGCCCAGTCGGCCGGGTTCGCGGTGATCCGCCCGGGCACGAACGGCGCCGCTGGGGACGTGCTTCCCCTTGTACCGTTGCCGATTCTGGATGGGGAACGGCCGTGACCCACGTCGAGAGGGCGACCACGACGGTGGCCGTGACCACCGGGCCGCTGGACGTCGCGGCGCACGAGCGGCTGGTCGCGCGGCCGGCCGCGGGGGCGGTGGTGTCGTTCGCCGGGGTGGTGCGCGACCACGACGACGGCCGTGACGTCGTGGAGCTGGAGTACGAGGGGCATCCCACCGCGGAGCGGATCCTCGCAGAGGTCGCGGACGAGATCGCGGCGGATCCGGCGGTGCACGCGGTGGCGGTGTCGCACCGGATCGGGCGGCTGGAGATCGGCGACGTCGCGCTGGCCGCGGCGGTGGCGACGGCGCACCGGGCGGCGGCGTTCGCGGCGTGCGCGCGGCTGGTGGACGAGGTGAAGGCGCGGCTGCCGATCTGGAAGCGTCAGGTGTTCGCCGACGGCACCGAGGAATGGGTCAACTGCCCTTGACCGCCGATCGCCTCGGTCAAGTGTTCGGGCACCGGCAAGCCCGTCTGGTTGAACAGTTCCAGCGATTCGAGCCGCGCCTCGCATGCACGAACGAGGTTACCGGTGGCTTCATACGCGTCGCCGAGACCCGACAACGCGTAAGCGACAAGAACAGGCCGTTTGGTCTGTCGGGACACTTCGACTGCTTCCCCGAAGCGCATTGCCGCCCTGCTGAAGTCACCGGCTGATAGCTCGAGGTGGCCCATCGCGGTCAACGCTTGCGCCTGACCCGATAGATCTGCGGTTATATCGTAGATCGTCAATGCCTGCTCAAAGGCGGCGCGGGCCTCTTCCTGATGGCCCATCCGGAGATGACATTCACCGAAGTCCTGAAGGGCTACCGCTTGCCCTATGCGGTGATCAATGCGACGAAACACGCTTAGTGCTTGGCTGGACAGCACAAACGCTTCCACGTGTCCGCCAGATCTAAGGTGGATGCGGGCCAGCCAGCATTTCAAGTAGCCCAGACCAAAAAGGAAGCCGGTGCGGTTTGCGATATCGAGTGCCTTTTCAAACCACGCGCGTGCTTCTGATATCTTGTCCTGATAGAGGCACGTGGTGCCAAGCGCACGCAAGACATAGACGCAGATACGGGGATCCGAGAAATCGTCGAGTAGGTCCAACGCGACCAGCAGTTTCCGTTCCGCCTCGCTATGACGTCCGAACACCAGCATCAGCACGGCGTTGGCGCTCTGCACGATCGCAGTGCCATCGCGATCACCGATCTGCTCGAACAGGGCGGCTGCCTCCCGCAACGAGATCTCGCTTTCGACTGGGTCATCACAATACGAAGCGAGTTGGCTTCTAGCGAAGAGGAGCACGGCCTCGCCTCGAAGATCGTGAACACGGTGTACTGCTGTCCGAGCCTCATTGAGGGTGTGCTCCCACTTGGCGGTGCAACCGATCTGAGCGAATAGGCCAGCAATTGACCCGGCCAGGTCCCAGGTGAACTCGGGCAAATCGGCCGCGCTCGCCACTTCCACCGCTCCGGCAAGCACGTCCTGCTCCGCTTCGATCCAGCGGGCAAGGTTCTCGTTGAACAACCCCGTGGCTGCGGCTGCCATTGGCCACCGCTGGGCCGACCCGTGCATCGATCCGCATACGCGCGATGAAGGATGCTCGCCAGCCTGTTCAGCCAGCCAGAGGCAGGCGCCGAGGAAGCGTTCGACCGCCGCCCGCTGTTCAACGTCCGGTTCATCGGCATTGAGTCGCTCCCGCGCATACACGCGGACAAGGTCGTGCAGTCGGTAACGGACATGGTCGGCGACATTGACCTCGACCAGTTGCGCGTCGACCAGGCTCTCCAGTAGGTCCTCCGCCTCGGTCAGAGAAACGTCGAGCAGGGCGCTGAGCACCCATGGCGCGAAGTCGGATGCCCGGACCGCGCCGAGCAACCGGAACGCCCGCTGCAACACTGGCTTCAAGCCCTGATAGCTCAGCGCGAAGCTGGCGCGCACCTCAAGGTCGCCGACAGCCAATCTCATCCAGGCGGCGATGCTCGTTGGCTAGCCGCGAGACGAGCCAGGTCAGCGGTCGGTGCTGGCGGGCGGCAAGCCGTGCACCGGCGATTCGTACCGCCAGCGGCAGGTACCCGCACAGCCGGACGATCTCGGCTGCGGCGGCTGGATCAGCGGCTACCCGATCCAATCCGGCGATCCTGCCGAGCAGGTCGATCGCCTGTGCGGGCACCAGCACGTCCAGGTCTATGGTTCGCGCGCCGGCCAGGCCGGCAAGGCGGCTCCGGCTCGTGACCAGTACCCGGCAATTGGGCAGTCCGGGCACCAGTGGTCGAACCTGCGCCTCGTTGGCGGCGTTGTCGAGGAGGATAAGTATTCGCTTGTCGGCGAGACGCGATCGGTACAGCGCAGCCCGCTCGAGCAGGCTGCCTGGGATATGTCGACCTTCTACTCCCAACATGAGGAGCAGTCCGTAGAGTGCGTCCGCCGGATCGGTTGGCTTTGGACCGGCGCCCTCCAGGTTCACGTACAGCTGGCCGTCGGGAAAGTCCGCGCGGAGTCGGTGGGCGGCATGTATAGCGAGGGCGGTCTTGCCGACGCCGCCATTGCCGGCAATCGCGGAGACCACCACGGCGGCAGCGGGCGCATCGGGATGCAGCATGTGTCGCAGTTCGGCAACCTGCTGCTGGCGCCCGGTGAAGTCGGCGACGTCGGATGGTAGGAGGCACAGGCTGGGTGGTGGAGCCGCCGCCGCAGCAGTGCCTGGCTCCGTCCGCCCGGCAGAATCGAGATGGGGATCGGCGCGCAGGATGCGTTCGTGTAGGCGTTGTATGTCAGGACTTGGATCGAGGCCCAACTCGTCGGCCAATCGGCGCGCAAGCTCGTGGAAGCAGGTCAGAGCCTCGCTCTGTCGGCCGGCCTGGTAGAACGCGGTCATCAGTAGCCCCACCGGCCGCTCCCGGAACGGCTGTTCGCGGACGAGCTCGGATAGCTCGGCGATGACGGGCTGGCCGGCGGCCAGTTCCAGCTCAAGGCAGCGTTCGAGCGCGGCCACCCGCTTCTCTTCCAGCGTGCCGGCCTCGCGGTCGAGGCCCAGGCCGGCCAGTGCCGGCCCGCGCCACAGGGCCAGCGCCGAGCGGAGTTCCGTCGAGGTAGCACACAGATCCTCGAACACGAGGGCATCTACGGACTCAGGCGGCACGCTCAGCCGGTATCCACCGGTGGTGGTCTTGAGCACGGGCGCCGCGCCGGCCGCGGTGAGCACCGCGCGCAGCGCCGCGATCCGGTTCTGCACCTGGCGGTGTGCCGTCGCGGGTGGGTCGGCACCCCAGGCGGCCTCGGCCAGCCGCGAGGTGCTGACCGTGCGGTTGGCTTCGAGGATCAACGCGGCGAGGATGCGCTGCTGGACCACTCCGCCAAGATTGAGCGGAACGCCGTCGCGGGTCACCTCCAGCGGCCCGAGCACGCGGTAATCCAGGCCCATACGTCCGACCTCCCCCGGCGCCGGCCCTCGGTTGTCCTCGTTGACCTGCGGCGCGCCGAATCGTAGGCCCATGCCTTGACCAGGGTCAATGTAAAGAAAGCGACCGCCCGTAGGCGGCCGCTTCCTGGATTGTGGAACTCAGGCGGATATGCGCGCCCGGGCGGCGCGGGTCGGCTCGGCGTCGAACACCGGCTCGGCGCCCTGCCGCCAGGGCAGCAGCACGACAAGCACAATCAGGGCCAGGGCCAGGGAGTTTTCCATCAGGGCACCGAACCGGCCGTCGGCGTAGTGCGACACGGTCGGCAGCTTGTGCTCGTAGCGCCACCAGGGTGAGACCACGATCAGCAGGTACAGGCCCACCGCGGCAAGCGCGTGACGCAGCCCGGCCAGCGCCGGGAAGCGCCCGATGTTGAAGCCGCGGACCGCCCGCCGCCGGCGTATCGCCGAGTCGACCAGGATCACCAGCGCCGGCACGAGAAACACCATGTGGTGTGTCCACGAGATCGGGCAGATCACGTTGGCGGTAAGACCGACCAGCGTGAACGCGGCCAGCTCGTCGCCTTCGGCGTGGGCGGTCTTGGCCCGCTGCATGCCCACGGCGAGCAGCAGCACCGCGAACGCGAGCCACATCAGGCCGGGGGTGACCGGCGAGTCGTATGCCCGGGCGAGCAGGCCGGCCAGCGACTGGTTGGGTGTGGCGTCGACGGCGCCGACCCGGGTGGTGTCCCAGATCACGCTGCTGAAGTACGTCGCCGACTCGCGACCGGTGAACGTCCACGCGAACGCGGTGGCGCCGACCGCCGTACCGATCGCGGTGAATGCGGTGCGCCACTGGCGGGTGAGCAGAAAGTACAGAATGAACAGGCCGGGTGTGAGCTTCACCGCAGTCGCGAGCCCGACCCCGACACCGGCGAACGCACCACTGAACCAGGCGTCGCGCAGCCAGGTGAACGGGGTGTGCTCGCCACGGCCGGCGTCGTCGTTCGGGCTTACCGCGGCGTTGCCACGCCAGCGCAGAGCGACCAGATCGGCGATGATCAACGCGAGCAGGATGAGGTTGACCTGGCCGAACCCGATCGTTTCGCGGACCGGCTCGGTGGCCCCCGCCAGCGGCACGGCGATGCCGACGGCGAACCAGCGCGGCCACCCGTACCGGTCCGTGATCGGCCCGACGATGGCGAACAGCACCATGGCCAGCGCGGTGATGCCGGCCAATGCGTTGATCCAACCCGCCGTGCTGGCGCTGAAGGCGACCATCGGCAGCATCGCCAACGCCGCGAACGGCGGGTACGTGAACCCGAGCGTGGTCTGGGGCGCCGTGAACTGGTACAGGTCACCACCCTCGGCCCACCAAACCACCGCACCGTGATAGATCCGCAGATCGAAGAAGCCGTACAGCCGGCCGAACGTACGCACAGCCCACACCGCGACAAGGGCGGTGACGACGACAAGGCCGAGCCGTACGGGCGTAGCCGACCCGATCTGGCGGGTCACGCGGTGGACTCTGGCGAGGAAAGACGGCCGTCTATCGACGGTCGTGACCATACGGTTGCCACCCCCGTACTGCTGTCGGTTGTTTCGCCCTGGTCCGACAAGCAGCGTAGAACGGCGGGTCACGCACCACCTCCTGCGTTATCCGACCGTGTCCCATCGCACACGAGCCGGTGACCTGTACCCACGTGTTAACGCATCGCTGTTCGTGGGAGTAATCGCCGACGGACACGCGAATAACAGTGCGAGACCAGGTTGTTATGAACTCGCACTCAACGCCGGGGGTGCTTTTTCCAACACTGCTCAGCCGGGTAGCAGGCTGCCGGCCTTCGCCGAGCGGACAGCGAGCTTCGTCTCCCGGGCGGCGGTGTGCGCGGCGCGCCGGGCCTCCCGCGCGGCGCGCCGAGTCTCCTTGGCCGTGCTGTGGACGGCCCGCCGAGCATCGTGCGCGGCCCGCCGAGCATCGTGCGCGGCCCGGCGGACCGAGTCCTGCGCGTGGTCGGCCAGGTGACCGGTACGCCAGGCGACCCCGGGGCGACCCTCGGTGTCCACCACCGCGAGCAACAGCCCGCCGATCAGGCCGAGGTTCTTCATGAACTGGGTCCGGTGGGCCGCCTTCCGGCCCGGATCGTCGGCGGCCCAGAAATCGTGGCCGGCGATCGTCGTCGGGACCAGCGAGCCGATGAGCGTGAGCGCGGCCGGGCGGACGGCGGTGTTGGTTGCGAGCAGCACGCCGCCGGCCATCTGTGCCGCCCCGTTGAGGCGGACCAGGGTACGAGTGTCGGTCGGCAGGCCCACCGCGTCGAGGGCCGGCGCCAACCGGTCGGTCACCGACTTGGCCGTGTCAACGTGCCGGTCGGGGTTGTTGAAGGCGTCCCACCCGCTACGCACGAAGATCGCCGCGAGCAGGCCACGCGCCACGGTACGGACGGGTCTCATGTCTTGTCCTTACCCACGGCGGGGCGGCCGTACCCCCGAAATCTCGTCAGACCACACAGCTACGCTCCGAGACCATGGCGGGTACTCCGTGGAGCATCGATCAGGTGCTCGCGCTCACCTCCGATCCCGCCGCGCGGCGTGCAGCCCGGGGCCTGGCCACCGCCGGTCCGTGGCGGGAAGCCGGGTGCGGCCCCGCGACCGGAAGCGACCAGCCCGTCGTCTGGGGCTTGTGCCAGGGCAGCGCCGCCCATCCATACCAGGTCTGTGCCGATCTGTCCGGTCCGGCATACCTGTGTGCCTGCCCGAGCCGCAAGGTCCCTTGCAAGCACGCCCTCGGCCTGCTGCTGCGCTGGGCCCAGGGCGCCGTCGACGCGGGCGAGCCGCCGGCATGGGTCAAGGAGTGGGAGGCCACCCGCACCGCCCGGGCCGGGCAGACGGCCACCACAAAGCGCGGCCCGGTCTCGGAGAAGGCACAGGCCCGGCGGGCCGAGCGGGTGGCCGCCGGGCTCGACGAGCTCGACCGCTGGCTCGCCGACCAGGTGCACGGCGGCCTGGCCGGGCTGTCCCGCGCCGGGTACGCGCACTGGGAGACGATGGCGGCCCGCCTCATCGACGCCCAGGCACCGGGCGCGGCCGGCGCGGTCCGGCGGCTGGCATCGGCTGCGGCCGATCCGGGCGGAGAGCGGTTGCTCGCCGAGCTTGCCCTGCTCAGGCTGCTGGTCGCGGCCTACCGGCGGATAGCCGAGCTGCCCGACGAGGTCGCGGCGACCGTGCGCTCGCGGGTCGGCTTCCCGGTGCCGGCCGACGAGGTGCTGGCCCGCCCGCCGGTCCGCGAGGATTGGCAGGTGCTCGGCCTGCGCGACCAGGAGGAGGAGCGGTTCACCACCCGCCGGATCTGGCTGCGCGGCACGGCGACCGGCCGGTTCGCGCTCGTGCTGTCGTTCGCCGCCCCGGGCCAACCGCTCCTCGCCGACCTCGTCGTCGGCACCACTGTGGACGCTGACCTGTGCTTCTTCCCCGGCGCGCTGCCGTTGCGGGCGCTGGTCGCCGCCCGGCACGGCGAGGCTCGCCCGAGCGGTGCGCCGCCGGGTCCGAGCATTTCCGACATGCTTTTCGAGTACGCGAAAAGCCTCGCCGCAGAGCCCTGGCTGGACCGGTGGCCGGTGCTGGTGGCGGGTGCCCTGAGCGGCGACGGTGGGCGCTGGCACCTCGTCGACGAGGCCGGCGACGCGGTCCCCCTCGATCGCGCCACCGGGGAGCCGTGGCGGCTGATCGCCGCGGCGGGTGGTCGGCCACTGACGATCGCCGGGGAGTGGTCCACCGCCGGGCTGCGTCCGGTGACCGGTTGGGTCGAGGGGCGGTTGGTGCGGTGCTGAGCTGGCCGGACCTGCTGGCGTCGGCGCTGGTCGGCACCGATCGACGGCCGCCGACCGGGGTGGCCGGCGGCGATGCGGCGACCGGCCTGCTCGACGCCGCCGCGGCGTTGGCCCTCGCGCGGCGGGCCGGCCGGCGACCGGTGACCGGGGTGCCGGCACCGGAGCCGGCCCCGGTGGATCCCGCGCCGACCGCGAGCGCCGCGGCGGCCCGGCGGCTCAGCCGGCTGCTGGAAACCACGATCTTCGACGCCGATACCCGGGGCGAGCTGCTGGTCGAGTGGCTTCGTGTGGCCGCCGCCCGGGGCATCCGGCTGCCGGGGGAGCTGCTGCCCACGCTGATCGAGCTGGCGCTCCGGCGGCGCGAGCTGCGGCCGCTGGTCATCGAGGCGGGCGGCACCCGGGTGCGGTGGCTGGCTGTCCAGTACCCGGGTGGGCGGTTCCTGACCGGTGAGCCCGACCCGGACCTCGCCGACCACAACCGGTGGGAGTTGGGCACGATCGGCCAACGGGTGGAGCACCTGGCAGCCGTGCGGCGCGCTGATCCGGGCGCGGCCCGCGATCTGCTCGCCGCCGGTTGGGCCGGCGAGGCGCCCGACGACCGGGCCGCGCTGCTGGCGGCGCTGGCGACCGGCCTGTCCCTCGGCGACGAGGAGTTCCTGGAGGCCGGCCTCGACGACCGGCGCCGGGAGGTGCGCGGCGTCGCGCTCGACCTGCTCGGGCGGCTGCCCGGCTCGGCGTACCAGGGGCGGATGATCAGCCGGGCCAGGGCCTACCTGCGAGCGGAGGGTGGGGCGCTCATGGTCGCGCCGCCGCAGCAGTGTGACCGGGACATGCAGCGCGACGGCGTCTCACCCCGGCCGCCGGCCGGAGTTGGCGAGCGGACCTGGTGGCTGGAGGAGGTGCTCGCGCGTACCCCGTTGTCGACCTGGGGCGACGATCCGGCCCGGTTCCTCGGGTTGTCGGTGGCCGAGGGTTGGCGCGAGGTGGTGTTGCGTGGGTTGGCCCGGGCCGCATCGGTCGGCCGGGATCCGGTGTGGGCCGGCGCGCTCATCGACGCCCTGCTCGCGACCCCCGGTGCCCGGGAGCGGCCGGACGACATGCTGCTGGTCGAGTCGCTGTACTCGTCGCTGCCGCCGGACGAGCTGGTCAACCGCGCGGTCGACGCGCTCCGGCGACGGCCCCCGGCGGGCTGGCCGCCGGCGGGACGCCCCGGGCGTCGACCACCTGCTGGAGCTGTGTCCACGGCCGTGGCCCGAGCCGCTGGTCGAGGCCGTGTTCACCGCGCTCGACCAGTACGCCGACCGGGCCGTGCCGAGCTGGCGGGTCGCCGAGCTGTGCCAGCTGGCCGCCGTCCGGCTGCCGCCCGGCGCCGCCGGCCGTGCCGCCGCGTTCGCCGACTCCATCATTGCCTCGGGTGCGTTCGATGATGGGCCGATCCGCCAGGATGTCGTAGCGTTCGCCGAGATTCTGCGTTTTCGCTACCGCATGCTCGAGGAGCTTCGATGACCAGCGACACTCCGTTCGACACCGTGCTCGCGCCGGTGCTGCGCCAGCACGCCGAGCAGGAGTACGCCGACGAGTTGGCGACGCTCACCGCCGCCGACGACAAGCCGCGCCCGCCCGGCTGGCGGATGTCTCCCGCTGCCGTGGTGACCTACCTTCTCGGCGATGGCGAAAAGATCACACCGAAGTACATTGGGCAGCGCCGGCTGATCGAGGTCGCCGTGGCGACGCTCGCCACCGACCGGGCGCTGTTGCTGCTCGGCGTGCCGGGCACCGCGAAGACCTGGGTGTCCGAGCACTTGGCCGCGGCCATCAGCGGCGACTCCACCCTGCTGGTACAGGGCACCGCCGGCACCCCGGAGGAGGCGATCCGGTACGGGTGGAACTATGCCCGCCTGCTCGCTGACGGCCCGTCCCGCGCGGCGCTGGTGCCCAGCCCGGTCTTCCGGGCCATGGAGGCCGGCGGCATCGCCCGGGTCGAGGAGCTGACCCGGGTGCCGCCCGACGTACAGGACGGCCTGATCACCATCCTGTCCGAGAAGGCGCTGCCGATCCCGGAACTGGCCGATGAGGTACAGGCGCGCAAGGGCTTCAACCTGATCGCCACCGCCAACGACCGCGACCGGGGCGTCAACGAGCTGTCCTTCGCGCTGCGCCGCCGGTTCAACACGGTGGTCCTGCCGGTGCCGGCCGACGCCGACGAGGAGGTCGACATCGTCACCCGCCGGGTGGCCGCGCTCAACCGGTCGTTGGAGCTGCCGGAGCTGCCCTCGGCCGCCGACGAGATCCGACGCGTGGTCACGGTGTTCCGGGAGCTGCGCAGCGGGGCGACGGCCGACGGGCGGACCAAGCTCAAGTCACCCAGCGGCACCATGTCCACCGCCGAGGCGATCTCCGTGGTCACCAGCGGCATAGCGCTCGCCGCGCATTTCGGCGACGGCGTCCTGCGGGCCCGCGACGTGGCCGCCGGCATCCTGGGCGCCGTGGTGAAAGACCCGGTCAGCGACGCCGTGGTCTGGCAGGAGTACCTGGAAGCGGTGGTACGCGAGCGGGACGGCTGGCGCGACTTCTACCGGGCGGCGCGGGACGCCACCCGGTGATCGACTGTGTCCTGCTCGGCATCCGCCACCATGGGCCGGGGTCGGCCCGGGCGGTGGAGCGGGCGCTGGACGCGTACCGGCCGGAGATCGTGCTGATCGAAGGACCGCCGGAAGCCGATCCGCTGGTCGCGTTCGCCGCGTCCGAGCAGTTGCGGCCGCCGGTCGCGCTGCTCGCGTACCCGGTGGACAAGAACGCGGTAACGGTGGGCCGCGCCTCGTTCTGGCCGTTCGCCGAGTTCTCGCCGGAGTGGCGGGCGATCCGGTGGGCGGTGACGGCGGATGTACCCGTGCGGTTCTTCGACCTGCCCGCGGCGAACCGGCTGGCACCGGAGCGGGTGGATGAGGTGCCGGCGGCCGAGCCGGACGCGCTCCCGGCCGAGCCCGACGCGCTGCGTGCCGACCCGATCGGGGCGCTGGCCACGGTCGCCGGGTACGACGACCCGGAGCGGTGGTGGGAGGACGTGGTCGAGCACCGGTTCGACGCCCGGATGGGGGACGATCCGCTGGCCGCCGCCCTCGATCCGTTCGACGCGATCGCGGAGGCGATGGCCGCGGTACGGGCGGACACGCCGGCCCCGGCACCGATCGAGGCCCGCGACGAGGCGCGCCGCGAGGCGTACATGCGCAATGTCCTTCGGGCGGCACGTAAGCAGCACGCGCGGGTGGCTGTCGTGTGCGGCGCCTGGCACGTGCCGGCGCTCACCGACCCGCTGCCGGCGGCCAGCGCCGACGCGAAGGTGCTCCGCAAGCTGCCGAAAGTGAAGGTCGCGGCGACCTGGGTGCCGTGGACGCACGGTCGGCTGGCGTCCTGGCATGGGTACGGCGCCGGGGTGAGCTCGCCGGGTTGGTACCACCACCTGTTCACCGCTCCGGACGACGTGCTGGAGCGCTGGTTCGTCCAGGTCGCCGGTGTACTGCGGGACGAGGGCCAGCCGGTGTCCAGCGCGCACGTCATCGAGGCGGTCCGGTTGGCCACCGCGCTCGCCACCCTGCGCGGCCGGCCGTTTCCCGGCCTCGCCGAGGTCACCGAGGCCACCCACGCCGTGCTCTGCGACGGCGACGACCTGCGGCTGGCCCTGGTCAACCGGCGGCTCGTGGTCGGCGAGCGGCTCGGCGAGGTGCCCGATGACACACCGTCGGTCCCTCTTGTACGCGATGTGTCGGCCGCCCAGCGCAGCCTGCGCCTGCCCCCTCGCGCCCTGGCCCGCGAGCTGGATCTCGACCTGCGCCGTGATATCGACGTGCGCCGCAGCTGGCTGCTGCACCGGCTGCGACTGCTCGGCGTCGACTGGGGGATCTGGGCGCCGACGCGCAGCGGCACCGGTACCTTCTGGGAGTCCTGGCGGTTGCAGTGGCAACCGGAGTTCGCTGTCGACCTGGTCGCGGCCAGTGGGTACGGCACGACGGTCGCGGCGGCGGCGACCAGCCGGGTCGAGGAGTTGGCCGCCGCTGCCGCGACGCTTGGCGACGTGACCGCGCTGGTCGAGCGGTGCCTGCTGGCCGATCTGCCCGACGCGCTCGCCTCGGTGCTGAGGGCGCTCGACGACCGGATCGCGCTCGATCACGACGTGGCGCACCTCATGGCCGCGTTGCCGGCGCTGGCCCGGACCCTCCGGTACGGCGATGTCCGCGGCACCGACACCGGCGCGATGCGTGTTGTCGCCGAGGGCCTGGTCGTGCGGATCTGTGTCGGGTTGCCACCCGCGCTCGCGGCGCTCGACGACAGCGCGGCGCTGGAGATGCGCGACCAGATCGACGCGGTACAGAGCGCGCTGGCCCTGCTCGACGGCACTGAGCAGCGCGAGCGGTGGCTGGAGACGCTGGGCCGGCTCGCCGAGCGGGACGACCTGCACGGCCTGATCGCCGGCCGGATCAACCGGCTGCTCCTGGACTCCGGTCGGGTCGACGTCGACGAGGTGCGCCGGCGCCTCGGCCAGATCCTCACCGTCGGTGTGCCACCGGCGCGCGGGGCGGCCTGGGTCGAGGGCTTCCTGGCCGGCGGCGGGCTGCTGCTGGTTCACGACGAGCGGCTGCTCGCACTGGTCGACGGCTGGCTCGCCGGCATCCCGAAGGACATCTTCGTCGAGGTACTTCCGCTGCTCCGGCGTACGTTCGCGAGCTTCGCCGAGCCGGAGCGGCGCTCGATCGGGGAGCGCGCCCGCCGGCTGGGCGACTCCGCGGCGCCGCCGGCTCCCGCCGACGACCTCGACCCCGAGCGGGTCGCCCTGATCCTGCCCACGGTCGCCCTCCTGCTGGGCCTTGATCGGCACAACTTCCCCGAAGTTGTTGCCTCAGGCGGTGCCGGAGACCCCAACTTGCCGGAAGTTGTGCCGATCAAGGCTCGGCAGGAGACGGCGCCGATCAAGGCCCGGCAGGAGACGGCGCCGATCAAGGCCGGGCAGGAGACGGCGCCGATCAAGGCCCGGCAGGAGACGGCGCCGATCAAGGCCCAGCGGGAGACGGCGCCGATCAAGGGGGATGCATCGTGAGCGAGGAGCGGCTCAGGCGCTGGCGGCTCGTCCTCGGCGGCGGCGACGCCGACGGCACCGGCGAAACTCTCGCCGGCGAAGACCGGGCCGTCGACGCCGCCCTCGCCGCGCTCTACGACGCCGACTCGCCGAGCAGCGGCCCCGGCGAGCGCCCGCCGGGCCGAGAGCGCAGCGGCGGCCTGTCCGCGTCCGCACCGCGGGTGGCCCGCTGGCTCGGCGACATCCGCACGTACTTTCCGAGCAGTGTCGTCCAGGTCATGCAGGCCGACGCGATCGAGCGGCTCAACCTGACCCGGCTGCTGCTCGAACCCGAGATGCTCCAGGCCGTCGAGCCGGACGTACACCTGGTCGGCACGATCCTCTCGCTCGGCCGGGTGATGCCCGAGCAGACCAAGCAGATCGCCCGCGAGGTGGTCGGCCGGGTCGTCGCCGACCTCGAACGGCGGGTCGCGCAACAGACCCGGGCAGCGCTCGCCGGCGCGATCAACCGGGCTGCGCGGATCAACCGGCCGCTGCACCGCGACATCGACTGGAACCGCACCATCCGGGCCAACCTCAAGCACTACCAGCCCGCCTACCGCACGGTCATCCCGCAGCGGCTCATCGGGTACGGCCGGCGGGCCAGCGCGGTGCAGCGCGACGTGATCCTCTGCGTCGACCAGTCCGGCTCGATGGCCGCCTCGGTGGTGTACGCGAGCGTGTTCGCCGCCGTGCTCGCCTCGATCCGGGCGCTGCGCACCTCGCTGGTCGTGTTCGACACGTCCGTGGTCGACCTGACCGAGCAGCTCGCCGATCCGGTCGAGGTGCTGTTCGGCACCCAGCTGGGCGGCGGCACCGACATCAACCGCGCCATCGGGTACGCGCAGGGCCTCATCACCAAGCCGCGTGACACGGTGTTCGTGCTGATCAGCGACCTGTACGAGGGCGGCAACCGGGCCGAGATGCTGAGTCGGGTGGCCGCGCTGACCGCCGCCGGGGTGCAGGTCATCGTGCTGCTCGCGCTGTCCGACGACGGCGCGCCCGGGTACGACCACGACAACGCCGCCGCGCTGGCCGCGCTCGGGGTGCCGGCGTTCGCGTGTACCCCCGACGCCTTTCCCGAGGTCATGGCCGCCGCGATCGAGCGCCGCGACCTGCGCGCGGTGATCGAGCGGGTGACGGCCCCGCGCTAGGCGTCCGCGACCGGCTGCGCGCGCAGGTACCGGCCGAAGTGCGGCACCGTGAACGCGACCGTGCCCCGCTCGCCGGAGTAGATCAGACCCTTCTTGATCAGCGCGTCCCGGGCCGGGGACAGGCTGGCCGGCTTGCGCCCGAGCGACTTCGCGATGTCCGCGGTCGGCACCGACGTGTCCATGTCGTCACCGTCGGCGAGGGCGGCCATCGCGCGCATGTACTCGCGTTCGGCCGGTGTGGCCCGCTCGTACCGGGAGCCGAAGAAGCCGACCGCCAACTCGGCCTCGGCCTCCGGGGCGGCCACCCGGACGTCGGCCGGCGTGATCGGTGAGCGGGGCGCGTGGTCCCAGGTGGCCTTGCCGTACGCCTGGACGAAGTACGGGTACCCGCCCGACGTCTCGTACAGCGCGTCCAGCGCCTTCGGCTCGTACTCGACGCCCTCGCGCGCGGCCGGGGCGCTGAACGCCTGGTCGGCGGCGAGCCGGTCGAGCCGGTCGATCCGCTGGTACCGGAACAGCCGCTCCGAGTACGACTTGGACGCGGACAGGACGGCCGGCAGGTGCGGCAGCCCGGCGCCGACCACGATCAGCGGCGCCCCGGTCTGGGACAGCTCGTGGCAGGCGGCGCACAGCGCGGACACGTCGTCGGCCGGTACGTCCTGCATCTCGTCGATGAACAGCGCGATGCCGGTGCCGACGTCGGTCGCCACGCTGGCCGCGTCGGTGAACAGCTCGACCAGGTCGATCTCGATGTCGCCGGAGTCGGCCCGGCCCATCGCCGCCGGCACGTCGATGCCCGGGTTCCAGCGGTCCCGCAGCTTCGCGTTGGCCGGCACCGAGCGGGTGCCGAACGCCTTCAGCACGCCGAGGAACTGGTCGATCCGGTCCGGTGCGCGATGGTGCGGCGCCAGCTCGCGGACCGCCATGTGCAGCGCGGCCGCGACCGGGCGGCGCAGCGACTGGTCGGGACGGGCCTCGATCTTTCCGCTGCCCCAGAGCCGGCCGATCGCCTGGGAGCGAAGGGTGTTGAGCAGCACGGTCTTGCCGACGCCGCGCAGGCCGGTCAGTACCAGCCTGCGCTCCGGACGGCCGCGGGCGACCCGTTCGAGCACCACGTCGAACATGTCCAGCTCACGATCGCGCCCGGCCAGCTCGGGGGGTCGCTGCCCGGCGCCCGGCGCGTACGGGTTGCGAACCGGATCCACGATCGCACCGTATCGGCATGTCTAGCGTCATCGGTAGATATTCGTAGAACCACCTCGACGGCGTGTCGTGTCGAGGCGCGTATTACCCACTCTAGATTCTGTGCTAGAAATCCCTAGAATCATCCAGAGTCGCCTACGGGGCGACCTCGAACGGATGTTCGAAACATTAGCCAAGTCAGGTCGCCCACGCAAGCCGGATCGCAGAAAAGTGCCCGGCGTGTCGGCCGGGCACGTCTCCGCAGTAGCAGGCCAGCCGCCTACTTCCGCTGCTTCAGGCACAGCACGAAGTCGTCCGCGTCCACCGTGCTGTCGTAGAAGTAGTTGTGCGTGTACCCCGGCACGCCGTCGCACTTGTTCTTGTCGATCGTGGCCGGGAAGCGCTTGAGCACCTCGAACGCGTCCTTCGCGCAGGTCACCTTGCGCATCTTCGGATCTTCGTTGGAGCCGTCGTTGACCAGGCAGTCGCCGACCTGCGCGGTGATCGCGTCGTTGTCGGAGCCGGCGTTGGTGGGACCGGCGGTCGGCGACGGCTCGCTGGTCGGCGCCGGTGCCGTGGTTTTTGGCGTCGACTTCGGGTTGGCGGTGCTCTTGCTGTCGCTCTTGGTGAGCATGTAGATGCCGGTCGCGCCACCACCGCAGACGAGCACCGCGAGCACCGCGACGATCGCGATGATCAGGCCGGAGTTGCTCTTCTTCGGCGGGGGCGCCGACCCGGGTCCGCCCCAACCCTGCCCATACCCGGGCGGCTGCTGCTGCTGTTGCCCGTACTCCGGCTGCCCGTACTCCGGTTGTCCATACCCCGGTTGGCCGTAGGAGGGCTGCCCGTATGCGGGCTGTCCGTAGCCGGGCTGCTCGCCGTATGCGGGCTGTCCGTAGCCGGGCTGCTCGCCGTATGCGGGCTGTCCGTAGCCGGGCTGCTGGTCGTAGGACGGCTGCTGACCGTAGTCGGGCTGGCCGTAGGACGGCTGCTGGTACGACGGAGGATACGGCTGCCCGTACGGTCCACCGGACGACGGTGTGCCGGGGCCGCCCGAGGACGGCGTGCCGGGAGCACCGGAAGACGGGGCGCCGCCCCACTGGTCGCCCTGCCCCCACGGCTCACCCGACTGCCCATACGGATCGCGGGGCTGGTCGCCCTGCCAGGGATCCTGCGGTTGACCCGGGTACGGTCCGCCGGGCGGTCCGTACGTCGACATGTGTACTCCTCAAAGTCGTCACGAATCCACGGGCGTTAGCCGTCCCCGCCACCGTAGCGTGCTGCCCGGGCCGCATCACCTCCCGAAAACGCGCCAACCACGGCCTACCTGCGCGCTGTGTCCGCAACCTGACCGTGCGGCCGGCCGACGTCGCCCGAACGGGCACCCCTGCCCACAGGTCGATCCACAGCCCAGCTGCCGGCAGTCCACCGTCCAGGGCGGGTTGTCCACAGGCCTACCCCGGGTTGTCCACAGGCACCCGCGGTGGCCGGCCGGCCCGCGCTACCGTGCGCCGATGCTCCGGGTGCTCATCGCCGTGACGGCCGGCAGCGCCGTCGCGCCCGCCCTCCGGAAAACCATTCGGGGGTACCGTCAACCGCCCGCCCTGCTCGCCGTCGCCGCGCCGGTCGCCGGGGTGTTCGCCCTGCTCGCGTGGCGGGTGACCGCGCCCCTGGCGCTGCTGGCGGCCGGCTGGGTCGCGGCCCTTGGCGTCGCCGCCGGGTCGGTCGATCTGGCCGTGCGCCGGCTGCCCGACCGGTTCACGCTGCCCGCCTTCGCGGGGGCGCTGGTGATCCTGGCCGTCGACGGACAGCCCGGCCGGCTCGCCCGCGCCGCACTGGCCGGCCTCGCCACAGCCGCCTTCTACGCGGCGCTGGTGTTGATCAATCCGGCCGGGATGGGTGCCGGGGACGCGAAACTCGCGCTCGGCCTCGGCACCGTGCCCGGCTGGCTCGGTGGCGGGGTCGCGTTCCTCGGCGCGCTCGCCGGTCTCGTGCTCGCCGTCGGGTACGCGCTGGGCCTGCTCGTGCTCGGCCGGATCCGCCGGGACGACCCGCTGCCGCACGGGCCGCCGATGCTGCTCGGCGCCCTGCTGGCGGTGCTCCTAAGCTCCTAGGCCGACCCGTCGTTGCCCCGGGCTTCCAGCAGGCGCAGCCAGACCTCGCTGACCGTCGGGTACGACGGGACCGCGTGCCAGAGCGTGGACAGCGTCACCTTGCCGACGATCGCCACGGTCGCCGCGTGCAGCAACTCGGCGACCTCCGGCCCGACGAACGTGGCGCCGACCAGGACGTCGCTGGCGTTGTCGATGACCAGCTTGGCCCGCCCTTTGTAGCCGTCGCGCTGGATCCACGTGCCGGCCAGCCCGGCCATGTCGTACTCGACGGTTTCGACCTCGATGATCCCCCGCTCGCGCGCGCCCGCCTCGGTGAGCCCGACGGACGCGACCTGCGGATCGGTGAACGTGACCTGCGGCACCTGGTCGTGGTCGGCGATGTCGCGGTACGCCGACCCGCCGACGTCGCGACTCTCGGCGAGCGCGCCGATCACCGCGCCGCAGATCCGGCCCTGGTACTTGCCCATGTGCGTGAGCAGTGCCTTGCCGTTCGCGTCGCCGACCGCGTACAGCCAGTCGTCGGCCACCCCGACGACCGCCATGTGGTCGTCGGTGGTGAGGTACCCACCCGGCTTGAGCCCGACCGTCTCCAGCCCGAGGTCGCCGGTGGTCGGGGTACGCCCGGCGCAGACCACGACCTCGTCGACCACGAGCGACGACCCGTCGACGGTCAATTCGACCGGCCCGCCGTGCACCGTGCCGTACCCGGTGTCGCTCGGGTCGGTACGCGAGACCTGCTGCACCGACGCGTCGAAGCGGATGTCGATGCCCAGCTCACCGAACCGCTCGGCGACCATCTCGCTGGCGAAGGGTTCGTTCTTCGCCAGCAGCGACTTGCCGCGTACGAGCATGACGACCTGCTCGGCGCCCAGGCCGCGCAGCCAGACCGCCGACTCGCAGCCGACCACGCCGCCGCCGATGATGGCGACCCGGCGCGGCACCTCGCGCAGGTTGGTGACGTCGCGGGAGATCCACGGCAGCGCCTCGCGCAGGCCGGGCACCGGTGGTACGAGCGCGTCGGTGCCGGTGGCCACGACGACAGCGCGGCGGGCGTGCAGCGTACGTGTCGACCCGTCGGCCGCGGTGACCGTGACGACGCGCGTGCCGGCCAGCCGCGCGTGGCCGCGCACCACGTCGATGCCGGCACTGCGGGCCCAGTCCACCTGGGACGTGTCGTCGTGGTGGCGGACGATCTCGTCGCGCCGCGCCAGCACCGCCGCGACGTCGAGCCCGTCCACGCGTACCCCCGGCACAGCGCGGGCGGCGTCGACCAGCTCCACCGGCCGCAGCAGCCCCTTGCTCGGCATGCAGGCCCAGAACGAGCACTCGCCGCCGACCAGCTCGTGCTCCACGATGACGGCGGTCCGGTCACTGCCCTGGATCGCATACTGCGCGGCGTTCTCACCGGGCGGTCCGCCGCCGATGACGATGACGTCCCAGGTGTCCTTGTCGGCCATACCGGGCACGCTACCCAACTGACCCTGAAACGCGCTCCCAAGATCGGCACAACTTCCGGAAAGTTGTGGTCTCCGGACCGTGCTGAGGCAACAACTTCCGGGAAATTGTGCCGATCTTCAGATCAGGCGGAGCTGGCGGTCCTTCGGGCGCCTCGGCTCGTCGCCGCCCCGCCGTTCCAGCAGCCCCGGGTCGATCGAGGACAGAAACGGCGACGGGGTCATCTCCCGGTCCGTTCCGTGCCGGTACCGGCGCGCCGCGTGGCTCACGTACAGGCGGTCCTGGGCCCGGGTGAGGCCGACGAAGAACAGCCGCCGTTCCTCGGCCAGGTCCTCATCGGACGGTGGCGCGCCGGGCAGCCGCAGCGGCACCAGCCCGTCCTCGCAGCCGGCCAGGAACACCACCGGGAACTCCAGGCCCTTACTCGCGTGCAGGGTGAGCAGCGCGACCCGGTCGGCCCGCGGGTCCCAGGTGTCGACCTCGGCACCGGTGGCCAGCTCGCGCAGGAACCGGTCGAGATCATCGCCGCACCGCGCGGCGAGGGGGGTCACCAGGTCGACGGCGATGTGTACGTCTTCGGGCCGCAGCGCGCTGTCCGCCTCGTCCAGCGCCGGCTGGTTGCACCGGGCGGCGAGCACCTGCCCGGCCAGCCGCACCCGTGCCGCGATCGAACCGCCCAGCCCGACCGCGAACCGCAGCTCGCGGGCGATCGCGGCGACCCCGGGGCGGTCCAGCAGCCGGTCATGCGAGCGCTTCTGCACCGGAATGCCGGCCCGGGACAGCGCGTCCACGATCGGCGCGGCCTGCGCGTCGGTGCGGTACAGGACCGCGATGTCCGAAAAGGACAGCGCCCCGGTGAGTGCGGCCCGCCCGTCGACCCGGCCCGAGTCCAGCGACCGGTGCGACACGCCGCCGACCAGTTCGTCCACGGTACGCACCACGAAGTCGGCCTCGTCCGCTACCGAGGCGGCCGAGTACAGCGCGACCTGTGGCGCCTCCGGGTCGACCCGGGCCGGATCGAGCCGGCGCCCCGGCACCAGCGTGCTCGGCGCGATGGCCTGCACGGCGGCGGCCAGGATCGGCGCCGACGACCGGTAGTTGCGGGTCAGCCGCACCATCCGGGCCTCGTGGAAGTCTTCCGCGAACCGCAGGAAGAACTGCACGTCCGCACCCCGGAACGAGTAGATCGCCTGGTCCGGGTCGCCGATCGCGCACAGGTTGCCGTCGGGCGGGCAGAGCAGCCGCAGCAGCGCGTACTGGGTCTGGTCGACGTCCTGGTACTCGTCGACGAAGATCCACCGCCAGCGGGATCGGTAACTCTCCGCGAGCGATGCGGAGCCGGACAGCAGCGCCACCGGCAGGGACACCAGCTCGTCCAGGTCGACCAGGTCGCGGGTACGCAATGCCTTGGTGTATTCCTCGCGCAGCACCTCGTCGGTGGGCAGCGCGTTCAGCGCCCGCTTGACGTCCCGCTCGGAGGGCGTCGCGCCCAGCCCGGCCGCCGCCGCGACGATCGCCTGCCGCTCCGCGTCCTCGACGATCCGGAACTGCCCGGACAGCCCGGCCGCGGTCGCGTTCTCGCGCAGGATCGCGAGGCCCAGCGCGTGGAACGTGGTCACCGTGACGTCCTCGGCAACCGGCCCGAGCAGGTCGTCGAGACGGGTCCGCATCTCCTCGGCGGCCCGCCGGGTGAACGTGATCGCCAGGCACTCCTCCGGGTACACATCCAGTTCAGCGCACAGGTACGCGATCCGGTGGGTGAGCGTGCGGGTCTTGCCGGTGCCCGGCCCGGCGACGATCAGCAGCGGCCCGCCCGGTGCGGACGCGGCGACCCGTTGCAGCGCGTCCAGCCGGTCGAGCAGCCCGGTGCCGACCTCCTCCATGCCGGCGAGCATCGGCTCCAGCGGCTCGTGTGGCGACACCGGGGCGGCCAGCGGCGGCTCGGCCTTGCTGCGTTGTTTCGGCGCCGGCTTCGGCTTCGGTTGCGCGCCGTTGCACGCTGCCGGCTTTGCCTTCGGTCGCTGCTGCGGCAGGGGTACATCGAAAAGCGTGTCCTCGCCGCCCCGGCGCAGCTCGTCGGGCTGGAACAGCCGGATCACGCCGTACTCACCGTCGTAGCCGGGGGTGCGCTCGACCTTGCCTGCGCGCAGCCGACCGATCGCCTCGCCGAGCAGCTCGCCGCCGGCCCGGGTGACCTCGTCGAGCGGCACCTCGCGCAGGATGGAAAGCTCCGGCCCGAGGGTCGCCACCAGGGTGTTGAGCTGCGCGTCGACCGTCTTCGACTTCGCCCCGACGGCGCCCAACTCGCCGAGGATCTGGTGGAGCTGGATGAGGTGATCGACAGCGGGGGCGTTGTCGGGCTGGTACCCGTCCGGACGGTCGGCCAGTTCCTCGACCCGGTGCAGCACCCCAATGGTGAGCGGCTTGCCGCACTCCGGGCACCGGCCGTCGGTCTCCCGGGACTGGGCGGGTGCCCAGTTGACCCCGCAGGCCCGGTGGCCGTCGGCGTGGTACTTGCCCTCCTCCGGGAAGAACTCGATCGTCCCCTGTAGACCAGTGCCGGTGCGCAGAGTGTCCTTGACGGCGAAGTAGTCCAGGTCGGTGTCGAGCAACGTCGCCTCGCGGGCCAGCGCCGGGGCGGAATGCGCGTCCGAGTTCGAGACCAGCCGGTACCGGTCCAGGCTGGAGACCCGCCAGTTCATCTCCGGATCGGAGGACAGCCCGGTCTCGACGGCGAAGATGTGGTCGGCGAGGTCGGCGTAACAGTCCGCGATCGCGTCGAACCCCGACTTCGAGCCGAGCGCCGAGAACCAGGGGGTCCAGATGTGTGCCGGCACCAGGTACCCGTCCGGGCTGGCCTGCAAGGTGATCTCCAACAGGTCGCGGGAGTCCAGGCCGAGGATCGGGCGGCCGTCCGCGCCGAGGTTGCCGATCCGGCCGAGCGCCGTGTTGAACCTGGTCACCGCGTCGAGATCGGGCAGGTAGATCAGGTGGTGGACCTTGCGGGTACGGTCGCCGCGCTTGTAGATCGTGGAGATCTCGACCGAGAGCATGAACCGGACCGGCACGTCCGCCGCGGCGAGCCGGGGCGGCAGCCGGCGCAGCACGTCGGCCTCCCGGTCCGGATGCAGCCGGTAGAGGCCCGGCTCGGCCGGGACCAGCGCCTCGCGGAGATGATCCGACCAGGCCGGATGCGTGAAGTCCCCGGTGCCGAGCAGGGTGATTCCCTTGCGCCGCGCCCACCAACTGAGAGTGTCGAGGTTGAGGTCGCGGCTGCAGGCACGCGAGTACTTGGAGTGGATGTGCAGGTCCGCGACGAACGAAGGCACGCCGCATCCTGTCACACAGCGTGCCGTCGCCCGAAGCCGGCACGCGCGTGTCGGTCACTCACCTCCCGATGGCCTCCGAGACCGATCGCGGGAACTGGGTCTGCGCGAAGCTGATCGCCCGGCACGGGACCATCCACGGAAGCGCGATGACCCGGTACTTCCCGGCGCGGACGGCCGGGTCGCGCTCCTTGAGCTTCCGCGCGTCGTCCACGCCGACGTTGAGGATGGCCAGGCCGCGCAGCGGCGAGCTGCCGTCGAACAGCGGGCCGGCGGCGAGCAGGTAGCCGGCCTCGTGCAGATCGGCCAGGTGAGCCATGTGCGCGTCCTGAAGCACGTCTTCCTCGTCCCGGGTGAACTCGGGCCCATCCTGACGGAGTACGAGCAGCGTGATCGTGTACCGGTCGAAATCCATCTGTTCCCCCCACGGCAGAGTCGTCGTCCGCTCATTGGTTCGGAGCCGTGGGTCGGGTGGATTGGTAAACGTCTATTTAACCTGTTCGCAACATTGGACATGAAGGTCGAGGCACATCTACGTCGAGAAGTCGTCGAGCGGGCACCGATTGAGGTCGAACGGCTTGTGCCGGGCCTTGTCCAGGATCGCCCGGTTAGTCAGCATCGCCACCGAACGCGGGGATGTGGAAGCGGTCAGGCTGGAATTCGCGGTTGTTGCCGTAAGCGTGGTTGGCCGTGGCCCGTACGAGTGGCAGCGCGCGGTGGGCCACCGTGACGATCTGCTGGAGCGGATGGACGCCGGGGCGCGCCCGCGTGGATGGCACGGTCGCGACATGGGTGAAGCCGCCGCCGGCGACACGTTCGAGACAGGACCGGTGCGTGCTGGCGAACAAGGTGTACAAAACGGCCAGCCGGAAGTGCGCGAGCTGGTTTGGTGCGGTCGGAGACTTGTACACCTTGAGCTGGTAGTACGGTCAGCCGCCCGCGAACGGCGGCAGCACGTCGATGCCGGCGTCATCGGGCAGCTCGGCGTGACGGTCGTGCCAGGTCACCTCGTCGACCAGGAACGACGCGCAGGTCAGCACCCGATGCAGGGTCGGGCCGTGCGCCTCGGCCAGGAGTCGGACCAGCTCGTCGAGGGTACGTGCGGAGACCTTCTCCTCGGTCGTGCCGGCGGCGGCGCGGGCGCCCGCGAAGTATCGGACTGTGATCATTGTCTCGCTCAGCCCCCGATTGCCGACATGGGCCGGGACGGCTGGAGGAACGTCGGGTCGTCGATGCCGTGCCCGGCCGCCTTGCCCCACATGGTCTTGCGCCACAGGTCGACCACCTCGTCATCGGACGCACCGGCCCGCAGCGCACCGCGCAGGCTGGTCTCGTCGCGGCTGAACAGGCAGGAGCGGATCGCGCCGTCGGCGGTGAGCCGGGTGCGGTCGCAGGCCCGGCAGAACGGCTGGGTGACGCTGGCGATCACACCGACCCGGGCCGGCTGGCCGTCAGCCGTCACATGCCCGGCGACCAGCCAGGTCTCGGCGGGTGCGCCGCCCCGCTCGGCGGGATCGGGCATCAGCTCGTAGACCTCGGTGAGCCGGCCGAGGATCTCGGCGGCGGTGATCATGTTGTCCCGGCGCCAGATGTGCCCGGCGTCGAGCGGCATCTGCTCGATGAAGCGCAGCTCGTAGCCGTGGTCGAGGGCGAACCTGAGCAACGCGACCGGCTCGTCGTCGTTGATGCCGCGCATCAGCACCGTATTGAGCTTGACCGGGCGCAGCCCGGCCGCCTCGGCCGCCGCGATGCCGGCGAGCGTGTCGTCGAGCCGCCGCCGGTGCGCCAGCCGCTCGAACCGGTCGGGGTCGAGCGTGTCCAGCGAGATGTTGGCCCGGTCGAGCCCGGACTCGGCCAGCGGCCCGGCGAGCCGGGTCAGCCCGATCGCGTTGGTGGTGATCGACAGGCGCGGGCGCGGGCTCAGGGCGGCCGCCGCGCCGACGATGCCGATCAGGCCGGGGCGCAGCAGCGGCTCACCGCCGGTGAACCGGATCTCGGTCACGCCGAGCCGCTCGACCGCGACCCGGACCAGCCGGTTGACCTCGTCGTCGGTGAGGATCTCCGGCTTGGGCAGCCAGGGCAGGCCCTCGGCGGGCATGCAGTAGGTGCAGCGCAGATTGCACCGGTCGGTCAGCGACACCCGCAGATCGGTGGCGACCCGCCCGTACCGGTCAGCCAGCGCCACGGTGGGGGTCATCCTCGAACCGTACCCGTTTCCCCGGCAAAAGCTTTCCTCAGACGATCGCCCGGGCGGCGGCCAGGACCGAGGCCCGGTACGCGCCGCCGAACAGCGCGGTGTGCACGAGCAGCAGATACAGCTGGTGCAGCGGCACCCGGTCGCGGAATCCGGGCGCCAGCGGCCATACCTCGCGGTAGGCGTCGATGATCCGGTCCAGATAGGGTGCGCCGCCGAACAGCGACAGCAGCGCGAGATCGGTCTCCCGGTGGCCGCCGTGTGCCGCCGGATCGACCAGCCAGACCTGGGAGCCCGACCAGACCAGGTTGCCCGGCCACAGGTCGCCGTGGGTGCGGGCGGGCGGCTCCGGGCCGGCTTCCCCCGCGTACCCTTCGATGTTTTCCATGACGGCCTCGACCCGCGCGGCGTCGGCGCCGGACAACGCACCGTTGTCGACCGATCTGCGCAGGTAGGGCGCCAGCCGTCGGGCCGCGAACCACGCCGGCCACGGCCCCGGCGACGGCTCGTTGGGCAGCGGTAGCGAGCCGATATAGCCGGGCCAGTCCGCACCGAACGCCGGCGCGCCGGCCCGGTGCAGCTCGGCCAGCTCGCGGCCGAACCGCTCGGCGGCGTGCGGCCGGGGCTCGGTCGGCTCGATCCACTCCAGCGCGAGCATGTCCGGCAGCTCGGCGATGACCTCGGGTACCGGCACCGCCTGCGCCGCGCGCAGCCACCGGAGCCCGGCCGCTTCGGCGGCGAAGAACCCGTCCGGCGCGTCGTCGCGTGACTTGGCGAACACCGACTCGCCGGTGTCGAACGTGAGGCGGCGGGCCGCGCAGATCGACCCGCCGGACACCGGCGTCTCCCGGATCCGCTGGTGGGTCAGGAACGTGGGCAGGTGGTGCGGGTGTGCGCGCAGGTACGCCAGGTCCACGCCCGCAAACGTTACCGGCCGGCCGCGGTGAACAAAGCGGACCGGGCGTCCGCGTACGAGTGCAACACCTCGCGTACCGGGGCGACGACCAACGCCAGGCCGACCTCCTTGACGGCGGCACGCAGCCGGTTCTCCACCCGGGCCCGCGCCCGCCGGCCGCCGACCCGGATCATCGGCCGGACCACGATCGAGATCAGCACCCCGGCCAGCAGGCCGCCGAGCAGCAGTACGGTCGCCAGCGGCACCCGGCCGACGTGCGGGCCGGGCAGCTCGGGCAGGCCGAGGGCGAAGAACGCGTACCGGACGGCCAGCCACAGCAGCCCGGCCAGCGCGCCGAGGGCGGCGAGCCACTGCACCGCGCCGACCAGCCGCCACCACACCGGCCGGCGAGCCACCCCGAGATCGGTCCGCGCGATCGCTACGTCCAGCGCGTCCGGCAGGTCGTCGACTCGCGACCGGGCGGCGGCCAGCATCGCCGCCTGCCACGGCTCAGGTAGGGCGGCGCCCGCGCGCTGGCCGAGGGCCCGCAGGGCCAGCTCGACCGCCGCGCGCTCGGCGGGTGCCGCGACGGGCAGTGACGGCGGGGCGACCGGCGCCGGCCCGGTGATCTCGACCTGGCCCGGCTCGGCCGGCCGCTCGCCGCCCAGGCGCAGCCGGCGCAGCGGGTCCGGGCGCAGCCTGCGCAGCCAGCGGGACACCGGCCAACCCATGGCGGCGACGGCCCGGTGGGTGTACGCCTGCTCGGTGGCCGTGGCGACCACCGGTACACCGGCCGCGGCGGCCAGCGCCTTGGTCAACGTGCGGGCGGTGTCCCGGTCGACGCTGTCCTCGGCGGCCTCCCGGTCGACCAGCGGCGCCAGGTCGTCGACCAGGCTGTCCACGTCGCCGGAGAGCCGGCGCAGCATCGCCTGCCGGGCGACGACCGTACGCTCCAGCAGATCGCGTAGCGGGCGCAATCCCGGCCGGGCGACCGCCGAAGTGGCGAGCACGGTCACGCCGGCCAGCCCGTCGGCCACCAGCAGCCGTTGGAGATCGTCGAGGCAGCGCTCGGTGTCGGCCGGCCCGAGCAGGTCGGCCTGGTTGAGCACCACCACGGTGATGTCCCGGTGCCGGTTGAACTGGGCCAGATACTGCTCGTGCACCAGCTTGTCGGCGTATTTCTGCGGGTCCATGATCCAGACCACCAGGTCGACCAGAGCCAGCAGCCGGTCCACCTCGATCCGGTGCGACTCCTCGACCGAGTCGAAGTCGGGCAGGTCGAGCAGGACCAGCCCGCGCAGCGTCTGCTCGTCGTCGCCGTCAAGTGCGCTCTCCCGGTAGAACCGCCGGTTCGGTGGCACGCCCAGCCAGTCCAGCAGCTCCCGGGCCCGGTCCAGGCCCCACACGCAGGCGTGCGCCACCCCGGTCGTCGGCCGGCGCACCCCGACCCGGGACAGGTCGTGCCGGGCCAACGCGTTGAACAGGCTCGACTTGCCGCTGCCGGTCGCTCCGGCGAGCGCCACCACGCTGTGCTCGCGGGACAGGCTGAGCCGCTCGCCGGCCCGGTCGACGACCGTCCGCGTGGTCGCCAGCCGCTGCTCGGGCAGGTGGTCCTCGACGGCCCGCAGGAACCGGCGCAGCGCCTCCACCCGGTCGACCACCGACGCCGCGGAGGACCGCCGCGCCATCGCCTCCCGGACCCGTTCCGTGATACTCATCGAGCGGCGTCTCCGTTCAGCCTGGGCTTCGGCAACGGCGCACCGCCGGGCAGCGGGGCCACGGCGCGCGCGGCCTCCGTCTTCGCCCCGGCCCGCCGCAGCCGGTCGGCCGCGGCGGGATCGATGCCGGCATCATCGAGTACAGCCTGAAAGCGCCCGGATTCCTCGGCCAGCAGCGCGTGTACCCGGGCCAGCAGGTCCTGCCGGGCTTTGTCGGCCAGGTCCCGGATCATCTGGTCGCCGAAGATCGCTTCGAGCACCTTCTGGGCAGCGACCGTCGTGCCGCCGGCCACCGCGACCTCGATCCCGGTCGGGATGAACGCCGTCGCCGCGAACACCCCGACCATGACGACCAGGCCGGTGGCGTTGACCGCGTACGCGCTGGCCCGGGCGAAGTTCCGCTTGCTCCCGGCCTCGGTGCGGACCAGGTCGAGCACCCCGCGCTGCCAGTCGCGGACCAGCCGCTCGGCACGTTCCGGCAGGTCGGCGGACGGGTGTGCGTAGCCGGCGTCGGTTTTGAGCAGGGCGGCACCGGCCGGGTGGACCCGCCAGGACGCCACCGCCCGCTCCGCCGCGTCGGCGGCCGCGTTGCGGATCAGCAGGACCAGCCCGGACTCCAGCGCCGCCTGCAACCGCTCGCCGCTGACCGTCCGGCCGGTCAGCGCGGCCACCAGCCGGTCGCGTACCTGGCCCACCCGGGTCTGGAGGCCCCGCATGATCGTGCCGGTGCCGACGAGTTCCTGCCAGCGGGCCAGTACCTCACCGCGGAGCAGCGCGCCGTCCCGGATGCCCTGCTCGACCGCTTCCTCGGCACCCCGGTACGCGGCGGTCACCCCGCCGCCCAGCGCATCCAGGGCGCTCACCTGGTCTTCGGCGGCCTCGGCGAGTCGTTCGACGGCGGGCCCCAGCGCTCCGATCGCGCCGTCGACGGTCTGCCGGACCACGGCGGCCCGAGCTGCCGCCGACTCGGCCAGCGTGGCGAACCAGTCGCGCAGCGGGGCCACGATCCGCTCCGGCAGCAGGCCCTGCCCGTCGAGGCGGGTCTCCGGCAGGACGAACAGCGGCACGCCGCCGAGGTCGTGGCCGCGCAGCATGCTGGTCAGATGCGGGCCGATCTGGTCGGCGGCGCCGGCCGGCACCCGGTTGAGGACCAGGGCGAGGGCCGTCCCCCGGCCGCGCGCGGCGCGCAGCAGCTCCCACGGCACCGCGTCGGCGTACCGGGCCGCGGTCGTCACGAACAGCCACAGGTCGGCGGCGGCCAGCAGCTGGTTCGCCAGGGCCCGGTTGGCCGCGACGACCGAGTCGATGTCGGGTGCGTCCAGGAACGCGAGCCCCGGGGTGAGCCCCTGGGCGGAGACCACCTGGAGGCTGTCGGTGTCGGTGGGCCGGCCCTGGGTACGCCCGAGCCGGGGCAGCAGGTTCGCCTCGTTGAACCACGGCACGTCGTCGGGGTGGCCGACGAGTACGGGCGCCCGGGTCGTCGGCCGGAGCACCCCGGCCGGGCTCACCGGTGCCCGGATCAGGCTGTTGACCAGCGTGGACTTGCCCGCCCCGGTGGAGCCGCCGACGACCACCAGCAGGGGGGCGTCCAGCCGGCCGAGCCGGGGGAGCAGGTAGTCGTCGAGCTGGCGGACTATCGCGGCGGCTGCCCCGGCCGCCTCATCCGCCTCCGGCACCGCGAGCGGGTACCGCGTGTCGACGAGCGCCCCACGCAGCGCCGTCAGGGCGCCGACCAGCCGGTCCACGCCGCCCGCGACCACCCCGGTGGCGACCGGCGTACGCCGGGCCGCCGGGATGGCAGGCGCCGCGGCCGGGGTCGCCTGAGGGGTGGCGTCGGGCTCGTCAGCCGGCTCGGGTTGGCTGGTTTGCGCGAGCGCCGGGTCGCCCTGCGTGGTCACGGGTAAAGCCTGCACGATCACGCCCTAACCCGACAATGCATAGCGCGCGGCGCATCGAAGCTTCTCGGCGCGGCGGGTGGGAATGGAGCCAGGGTTGCGTGTGGTTGGCTCAACCGTGGCATTATTGAGCCCAGTCCACTCAACTTAACGACGGGGACGTCCCCTGGCCATTGGAGGAACGAAAGACTATGGCACGTGCGGTCGGCATCGACCTTGGTACCACCAACTCGGTGGTCAGCGTCCTCGAGGGTGGCGAGCCCACCGTCATCGCCAATGCTGAGGGCGCCCGGACGACGCCGTCGATCGTCGCCTTCGCCCGTAACGGCGAGGTGCTCGTCGGCGAGGTCGCCAAGCGTCAGGCGGTGACCAACCCAGACCGGACCATCCGCTCCGTCAAGCGCGAGATGGGAACCAACTGGTCGATCGACATTGACGGTAAGAAGTACACCGCGCAGGAGATCTCCGCGCGGGTTCTCATGAAGCTCAAGCGGGACGCCGAGTCCTACCTCGGTGAGCAGATCACCGACGCGGTGATCACCGTCCCGGCCTACTTCAACGACGCTCAGCGGCAGGCCACCAAGGAGGCGGGCGAGATCGCCGGCTTCAACGTCCTGCGCATCGTCAACGAGCCCACGGCCGCCGCGCTCGCGTACGGGCTGGACAAGGGCTCCAAGGAGCAGACCGTCCTGGTCTTCGACCTGGGCGGCGGCACGTTCGACGTGTCCCTGCTGGAGTTGGGCGAGGGCGTCATCGAGGTGAAGGCGACCGCCGGTAACAACCACCTCGGCGGCGACGACTGGGACGAGCGGATCATCGACCACCTGGTCAAGACGTTCCGCGGCCAGCACGGCATCGACCTGTCCCAGGACAAGATGGCGATGCAGCGGCTCAAGGAGGCGGCCGAGAAGGCCAAGATCGAGCTGTCCGCCGCCACCACCACGAGCATCAACCTGCCCTACATCACCGCCGGTGCGGCCGGCCCGCTGCACCTGGACACCCAGCTGTCCCGCGCCGAGTTCCAGCGGATGACGCAGGACCTGCTGGACTCCTGCAAGGGCCCGTTCGAGCAGGCGATCAAGGATGCCGGGGTGCGGGTCGGCGACGTCGACCACGTCATCCTGGTCGGCGGCTCCACCCGGATGCCCGCCGTGTCCGACCTGGTCAAGCAGCTCACCGGCAAGGAGCCCAACAAGGGCGTCAACCCGGACGAGGTCGTGGCGGTCGGTGCCGCGCTCCAGGCCGGTGTGCTCAAGGGTGAGGTCAAGGACGTCCTGCTGCTCGACGTGACCCCGCTGTCGCTGGGCATCGAGACCAAGGGCGGCATCTTCACCAAGCTCATCGAGCGCAACACCACGATCCCGACCAAGCGCTCCGAGATCTTCACGACCGCTGACGACAACCAGCCGTCGGTGCTGATCCAGGTGTTCCAGGGCGAGCGGGAGATCGCGGCCTACAACAAGAAGCTCGGCACGTTCGAGCTGACCAGCCTGCCCCCGGCGCCGCGCGGTGTGCCGCAGATCGAGGTCGCGTTCGACATCGACGCCAACGGCATCGTCCAGGTCCACGCGAAGGACCTCGGCACGGGCAAGGAGCAGTCGATGACCATCACCGGCGGCTCGGCTCTGGCCAAGGACGACATCGAGCGGATGATGCGCGACGCGCAGGACCACGCCGACGAGGACAAGCGCCGCAAGGAGGAGGCGGAGGCCCGCAACGTCGCCGAGGCGCTGCAGTGGCAGACCGAGAAGTTCCTGGCCGAGAGCGGCGACAAGCTGCCGGCGACGGCCCGCGAGGAGATCAACGAGGCCCTGGGCGAGCTGCGCGGTGCGCTGGGCGGCTCCGACATCGAGAAGATCAAGCAGGCCCACGAGAAGCTCGCCACGGTCTCGCAGAAGGCCGGCACCGCGCTGTACGAGCAGCAGCAGGCGGCCAGCGCGGCGGGTGCCGAGGGCGGCCCCGACGCGGGGGCCGGTGCGAGCGGCGCCACCGGCGCGGGTCCGCAGGCCGCGCAGGACGACGTCGTCGACGCTGAGATCATCGACGAGGACGACAAGAAGTGACCGAGAACCCCCGCCACGCCAGCCGGCGCGCTCCGCACGGGGGCGCGCCGGAGGAGGCGGGACCGGAACGGGTCGTCATTCGGGACAAGCGGAAGATCAAGGTGTCGGACGGAAAACACGCGAAGAATATGACTACGGAAGCCGCAGAGCGGGCGGCGCCGGGCGAGCACAGGGCTGAGGAGGTGACGGTGGCCGAACAACGACCGGACGCCGGCGCACCTTCGGGTGCCGGCAAGTCCGACAGCGACCCGTCTGAGGTGATCGTGATCGAGCCGGAAGGTGAGCCGGCCGAGCCGTCGCCGCTGGGCGCCGAGTTGCAGTCGCTCCGGGCCGAGCTCGACGAGCGGACCAACGATCTGCAACGGCTCAGTGCCGAGTTCGCCAACTATCGCAAGCGGGTCGAACGCGACCGTGCGCTGGTGGTGGAGCAGGCGACCGGAGGTGTGCTGGCGGCGCTGCTGCCCGTACTCGATGATCTTGATCGAGCCCGGGACCATGGCGATCTTGTCGGTCCCTTCGGCACCGTGGCAGACCAGTTGATCACTGCGTTGTCGAAGTTCGGCCTGACCCCGTTCGGCTCGAAGGGTGACCGGTTCGACCCCACCCGGCACGAAGCGGTAGCCCATCTCACGTCGGCCGAGGTGTCGGAGCCGACCTGCGTTGATGTCATGCGGCGCGGTTACCTGCTGGGGGAGCGGTTGCTCCGCCCGGCGCTGGTCGCGGTCGCCGACCCTGAGTAGATCCTTTCGCCGGTCGCGGTGTCGCTTCTCGGCGGCGCCGCGACCGGTGGGCAATATGAGCAGTCGAGCAGGAGGCCCGGGTGAGTTCCAAGGACTGGCTGGAGAAGGACTTCTACGCCGTCCTCGGCGTGCCCAGGTCCGCCTCCTCGGATGACATCAAGAAGGCCTACCGCAAGCTCGCCCGGGAGTTGCACCCGGACCGGAACCCGGGCGACAAGAAGGCCGAGGCGCGGTTCAAGGACGTCTCCGAGGCCTACGGCGTGCTCTCCGACGAGCGCAAGCGCAAGGAGTACGACGAGACGCGGGCGCTCTTCGGGTCGGGCGCGTTCCGCCGCAACGCCCGTGGCGGCGGGGCCGGTGTGCCGTTCGACCTGTCCGACCTGTTCGGCCGCGGCGCGCCGGGTGGTGCGGGCGGCCCGGGTGGCCCGGGCGCCGGCACCGGTACGGCTGACGACCGCCGCTTCGGGGGGACCGGCTTCTCCGACCTGTTCAGTTCGATCTTCTCCGGTGGCGGGATGGGGCGGCGTGGCCCGGGCCGGGGTCGGGACGTCGAGGCGGAGATCACGCTGCCGTTCGCCGACGCGGTCAAGGGCGTGACGATGCCGCTCACCCTGCGTACCCCTGGGGTTTGCGAGACGTGTCGTGGCACCGGCGCCGCGCCCGGCAGCCAGCCGCGCACCTGCCCGGCCTGCCAGGGCTCCGGCCTGGTGACCAGCAACCAGGGCGCGTTCAGCTTCTCCGAGCCGTGCCGGGAGTGCCAGGGTGTGGGCACGATCGTCGAGGAGAAATGCCCCGACTGCCGGGGCACCGGTGGCGTGACCAAGACCCGCACGCTGAACGTGCGGATCCCGCCGGGCGTGACCGACGGCCAGCGGATCCGGCTGTCCGGCCGGGGCGAGCCGGGCGAGCGCGGCGGCGGCGCCGGCGACCTGTACGTATTGATCAAGGTCAAGCCGGACGACATCTTCCAGCGCGAGGGCAACGACCTGAAACTGACGGTGCCGGTGACCTTCGCCGAGGCGGTGCTGGGCACCGACCTGCGGGTGCCGACACTGGACGGCGCCGTCACCGTCCGGGTACCGGCGGGCACCCCGTCCGGGCGCACCCTCCGGGTCCGGGGCAAGGGCGTGACGACCCGCACCGGGCAAACGGGAGACCTGCTGGTCACCGTCGACGTGCAGGTGCCGAAGAACATCTCCGAGCAGGCGCGGAAGGCGCTGGAGGAGTTCGCCGACGCGACTCCGCCGGCGTCGCGGGAGCGGCTGGACGCCGCGGTCCGCAGGGTCGCCGGAGGGAGCCGACAATGACAGAGCGGGTCGACCACATCTTCATCGAGGTCGAGTCCGACGCGAAGGTTCTGCTGATCTCCGTAGCGGCCCGGATGGCCGGCATGCATCCGCAGACGCTGCGGCAGTACGACCGGCTCGGGCTCGTCCAGCCCGGCCGGTCCTCGGGCGGCGGCCGCCGTTACAGCCCCCGGGATGTCGCGCTGCTCCGCGAGATCCAGCGGCTGAGCCAGGACGACGGGGTCAACCTCGCCGGCATCAAGCGGATCATCGGCCTGGAACAGCTCGTCGCCGACCTTCAGGAAACGGTCGCCGAGTTGCAGGCCGAGTTGCGGGCCGCCCACCAGCGGGTCGCGGAGCTGGAGGCGACCACGTTCCCGCGCCGCGACCTGGTGCCGCTGTCGCAGAGCCAGGCGGCGCTCGTGGTGTGGCGTCCGCGCCGGTCGGGCGACCCGTCCTGACCCGTCAGCCGATCCGGCGCGGGGTGCGGACCAGCCCGCCTTCGCACCAGTCGTGATAATCGAACAGCTCGGGGCGAGCCAGCAGCATCCGGACATTGTGCGCCCAGACCACCGGCATCTCGTCGCCCTCGTGCTCGGCGGTCTCGACGAACTTGCGGAGCCGGCGGCGGGGGTGGGCCCGGAAGTTGGTGCGGATGCCGTCGGCCGCGTAGATGTACAGGCAGTGCAGCGCGAACCGGCGGGCCGGGCAGCTCGGATCCATGGCGATGTCGAACAGCGTGCCGATCAGCCGGTCACCGGACACGAGCAGGTCCCAGTCCGGTGGCATGGTTTGCAGCAGCGCCGCGTCGGGGTGGTAGGCCCAGGCGCGTAGCTCTGCCGGGGTGGGGTCGACGGGATTCGCGAAGCCGCGGAACGTCGCTGGTTGAACACTCACCGCTAACTCCTGAGGCCAGACGGGGTCCTCGTGTCCTGGCAGGATCGGCGTCACGGTAGCCCTTAATACCGCTCTGCGGAAGAGCCGAACGTTCGATCTACTCTGCGTATCCGGTGGCCGCCGTCGATCCGGCGCACTCGGTAACCGGTACATTTTTGTACCGTGACCGGGGATCTGGTGCCGCCCAACCGCGAAGTCCGCTTGTCCGACGCCGACCGTGAGCGCGTGATCGGCTGGCTCAACACGGCACTCGGCGAGGGGCGCCTGACGCTGTCGGAATTCGAGCAGCGCGTCGACGCGGTGATCCACGCCAGGACGTACGGCGACGTCGATCCGTACCTGGCCGATCTGCCCATCGCGATGGCGCCGCCGCAGCCCGCACCGCGGGAGGTGATGGAGCTGCGCGGCGTGGCCTCCAGTATCAAGCGCAAGGGCCGGTGGAGCGTGCCACGCCGGCTGAACGTGAGCAGCAAGGCCGGCTCGGTGAAGCTCGACTTCGCCGAGGCGCTGATCAGCCACCCGGTCGTCGAGGTACACCTCGACGTGCTGGCCGGCTCGACCGAGCTGGTACTGCCGGCGGGTGCCACGGCCGACATCGACGACGTCGAGATCCTGGCCGGCAGCGCCAAGTCGAAGGTGCCGACGAGCTATGACCCGCAGGGTGTGGGCGGGGTCAGGTTCGTCGTGTCCGGCTCCAACAAGGCCGGCAGCCTCAAGGTCCGGTACCGGCGTCGCTTCTGGCGATGGAGCTGGTAGGGGCCGAGGGCAATTGGTGAGGGAGCGGCGCCGCAAGCTATCGAGCAAACAGCGCCGCCCCCCGGACTCTAGCCGGTGGTGCCGGCGAAATCTTGGTGGACCCGGTATTCGCAACCGGGAGGCGCCCCTCCTGCCTCCCGACCTATTAACAAACTTTCCTAAACGTTAAGCAACGTGATCGTCGACTGTCAATGCGCTGTTCCATGGGACAGAGGGCCGTCATGATCGGCACAACTTCCCGGAAACAGTGACCTCGGGACGACCCGGAGGCCACAACTTCCCGGAAGTTGTGCCGGCGGGTCGGGTGATCCGCCAATGGCGTGGCGGTCTTAAAGTTGAGCGGGCTAGACTCAACCCCGAACGCCGAGCCAGTTCGAGGAGCCGATGAACGCCGAACGCCTGACCACCAAGAGCCGCGAGGTCATCAAGGCAGCGGTCGACACCGCCAGCAGTCGCGGTCACGCCGTCGTTGAGCCCTGGCACCTGTTGCTCGCCCTGCTGGATACGGGCGGGTCCACCGCAACCGCACTGCTGCGCGCCGTCGGTGCCAACCCGGCCGACGTGCGGCGGGAGGCGATCCGCGCGGTGGAGAAGCTGCCGAGCGCACGGGGATCTTCGGTCGCGGAGCCCAGCATGTCCCGCGAGTTCGCCAACGCGATCGCGTCCGGCGAGCAGATCGCCCGCCCGCTCGGCGACGAGTACGTTTCGACCGAGCACCTGCTGGCCGGCCTCGCCCGCGTCGGCAGCGCGGTCAGCACCGTGCTCAAGCGCACCGGGGCAACCGAGGAGAGCCTGGTCGCCGCCTTCCCGCAGATCCGGGGCGGCGACCGCCGCATCACCTCCGCCGATCCCGAGCAGACCTACCAGGCGCTGGAGAAGTACGGCGTCGATCTGACCGAGCGCGCCCGCGACGGCAAGGTCGACCCGGTCATCGGCCGCGACGCGGAGATCCGCCGGGTGATCCAGGTGCTCTCCCGGCGCACCAAGAACAATCCGGTGCTGATCGGTGAGCCCGGTGTCGGCAAGACCGCGATCGTCGAGGGCCTGGCCCAGCGGATCGTCTCGGGCGACGTGCCCGAGTCGCTGCGCGACAAGCGCCTGGTCTCCCTCGACCTGGGTGCGATGGTCGCCGGCGCGCAGTACCGGGGGCAGTTCGAGGAGCGGCTCAAGAGCGTCCTGGAGGAGATCAAGAACTCCGACGGGAAGATCATTACCTTCATCGACGAGCTGCACACCGTCGTCGGCGCCGGCAAGGCCGAGGGCTCGATGGACGCCGGCAACATGCTCAAGCCCATGCTCGCCCGCGGTGAGCTGCGCATGGTCGGCGCCACCACGCTGGACGAGTACCGCGAGCACATCGAGAAGGACCCGGCCCTGGAGCGGCGCTTCCAGCCGGTCTTCGTGGGCGAGCCCAGCGTCGAGGACACCATCGGCATCCTGCGCGGCCTGAAGGAGCGCTACGAGGTGCACCACGGCGTGCGGATCACCGACGCCGCGCTGGTCGCCGCCGCGGCGATGTCCGACCGGTACATCACGGATCGGTTCCTGCCGGACAAGGCGATCGACCTGGTCGACGAGTCGGCGTCCCGGCTGCGCATGGAGATCGACTCGCGGCCGACCGAGGTGGACGAGATCCAGCGGGCGGTCGACCGGCTCACCATCGAGGAGATGGCGCTCGCCAAGGAGCCCGACCCGGCCAGCATGCAGCGGTTGGAGAAGCTCCGGGCCGAGCTGGCCGACCGGCGCGAGCAGCTGACCGCGCTGACCGAGCGCTGGCAGTACGAGAAGCAGCACATCTCGGCGATCTCGGCGGCCAAGGAGGAGCTGGAGCGGCTGCGCGGCGAGGCCGAGCGGGCCGAGCGCGACGCCGACCTGGCGCTCGCCGCCGAGCTGCGGTACGGCCGGATCCCCGAGCTGGAGCAGCGGCTCGCCGCGGCCGAGGCCGAGCTGGCCACGATCCAGAGCGGTGGCGCGATGCTCAAGGAGGAGGTCGGCGCCGACGACATCGCCGCGGTGGTCGCCTCCTGGACCGGCATCCCGGCCGGGCGGCTGCTCGAAGGCGAGACCGCCAAGCTGCTGCGGATGGAGGAGTCGCTGCGGGCCCGCGTGGTGGGCCAGGACGAGGCCGTCGCGGCGGTCTCTGACGCGGTCCGCCGCGCGCGTGCCGGCATCGCCGACCCTGACCGGCCCACCGGGTCGTTCCTGTTCCTCGGCCCGACCGGTGTCGGCAAGACCGAGCTGGCCAAGGCGCTCGCCGAGTTCATCTTCGATGACGAACGGGCGATGGTACGCATCGACATGAGCGAGTATGCGGAGAAGCACTCCGTGGCCCGCCTGCTCGGCGCCCCGCCCGGCTACGTCGGGTACGAGGAAGGTGGCCAGCTCACCGAGGCGGTGCGCCGGCGGCCCTACTCGGTGATCCTGCTCGACGAGGTCGAGAAGGCCCACCCGGACGTGTTCGACGTGCTGCTCCAGGTGCTCGACGACGGCCGGCTCACCGACGGCCAGGGGCGCACGGTCGACTTCCGCAACGCGATCCTGATCCTGACGTCCAACCTCGGCTCGCACGTGATCGCCGATCCGATGCTCACCGAGGAGCAGCGTAAGGACGCCGTCATGGCGGTCGTCCGCGGGCACTTCAAGCCGGAGTTCCTCAACCGGCTCGATGACATCGTGGTCTTCTCGGCGCTGGCCGGCGACCACCTCAAGTCCATCGTGGACATCCAGTTGGCCCGGCTGGCCCGCCGGCTCGCCGACCGCCGGCTGGTCCTCGAGGTGTCCGATCCGGCGCGTGACTGGCTGGCCAGCAACGGGTACGACCCGGTATACGGTGCCCGTCCGCTGCGCCGCCTGATCCAGACCGCGATCGGCGACCAACTGGCCAAGGGGCTGCTCGGCGGCCATATCCACGACGGCGACCGGGTCGTGGTCGACCTGGCCGACGACAAGCGTGGCCTGATCATCCGGGCCGTCTGACGCGACGCGAGGGGGAGGCGTGGACGATCTCAAGCGGCACCTCAAGGAGCTGGAGACCGCCGACGTGGTCGCGTTCGGCGGGGTCGGCTTCGCCGGTGAGATCCTCGCGGCGACCCGCGCCTACGACGCGGTCGCCGACCAGCTCTCGCCGGCCCTGCGCCCGAAGCTCGACCGCCTGCTCGACCGCGCGACCCCCGCCGGCAAGGTCTACGCGGCGACCCTCCTGAGCCGCCTCGATCCGCCCGCCGGCCAGGCCGCCTGGCAGCGGCTGACCAGGGACCACTCCGCCGTCAACACGTTCACCGGCTGTGTCAAGGGGCGGACAACCCTTTCCGGGTACGCGTCGAGCCGGCGAAACGTGCCGCGCTGATTCTGGCGGCAGCCCGGTAGCGTGATCTCGTGACCACCTCCGGCCCACCCGCGTGGCAACCGTGGCCGTCGGGCGTCCCCGTGAGTGGCCGCCCCGGCCGGCCGGCGACCGTGACCGTCGCGTTCATCCTGCTCCTCGCCGCCGCGGTGCTGGTCCTGCTGCCGATCGTCTCGGTGATCTACGAGTTGACCCATTTCGAGGAGCTGCTGCGCCGGGCCGCCGAGAGTACGGGTAGCGACGCGGCGGCGCAGGCCGATGCGCGCAACACCGAGCAGGTCGGCGGCGCGCTCACCATTGGCATGCTGGTACTGGCTTCGGCCGGCCTGCTCGTACCCTCGGTGTTCATGCTCCGCGGCAGCAATGTCGCCCGGGTGGTGAGCTGCGTCGCCGCCGGCCTGGCGGCGGTCTGCTGCGTGGTCGGCGGTGTGCTCGCCATCGCCAGCCAGAGCGCCCCGGACACCTCGGAGTTGCAGCGCGAGCTGACCCGGTTGCAGACCGACGAGACGCCCACCTGGGTGGGGCTGAGCGCGCTGCCGACCGCCCTGGTGCCGCTGCTCGCCATCGGCGCGCTCATCATGCTGGTGCTCCCGGCCTCCAACCGGTTCTTCCGGCCGCCCGCGGTGCCGAGCACCTATCAATACGGTGGGTACTACGCGTACCCGGCGCACTGGTACACCGCGCAGCCATCCGACGACTCTGCGTCGCAAAGCCCGCCCGAGCCACCCTCGGAGCACCCGCCGCCGCCATAGAGGGGGTCGCGCTGCCGATCTCCACCGGCTACCGTGTCCGCCGGAGTTCCTGGGAGGAGACAGCGATGGCATATCCAGCCGGGCCGCCTGGCCCCGCTGAGCCCGTGGCGACGCGAGGCCGCCCCACCGTGGTCAGCGTTGCGAGTTGGCTGCTCTACGTCGCGGCCGTCTGCCAGGTTCTCGGCGCCATCATCACGCTCAGCCAGTTGAGCGCGTCGAAAGCGGCATACAAGAAGGTGTTCGCCGGCACCTCCATGGAGGGCGCCGAGAACATGCTGGTGGCGATCACCGCCGCCACCACCGTCGGGATCGGGTTGCTCTTCGCGGTCGGGTACGTGGTGCTCGCCATCCTCGACGGCCGCGGCAAGAACCCGGCGCGGATCGTCACCTGGGTGGTCGGTGGCCTGGCGATCTGCTGCACCGGGCTACGGGCTGATCGCCAACGCGGCCGGGTTCACCGGGTTCGGTGGCGGCTCCGGCAACGGTCCGAGCGCGAAGGAGATCCAGGACGCCCTGCGTGACGCGTATCCGGGGTGGTACCAGCCGGCCCTGACCGCCGTCGGCGCCATCGCGATCATCGCGCTGCTGACCACGGTCGTCCTGCTGGCCCTGCCGGCCGCGAACGACTTCTTCCGCAAGCCCAAGCAGCAACCGGTGTGGGAGCCGCCCGTGCCGCCGGTGCCGCCGCCCACGGCCTGAGTGGGAGAGCAGTTGACCAGGATCGCCATCGTGACCGGTGCGACCGCCGGCATCGGTGCGGCGTTCGCGAGCCGGTTGGCGGCCGAAGGGTACGACCTGACGCTGGTGGCCCGGGACGAGGCCCGGCTGGACGCCAGCGCCAAGGAACTCGCCGACCGGCACGGCGTGGCGGTGACGCCCCTGGTCGCCGACCTGTCCACGCCGGTGGGCTGCGAGAGCGTCGAGGCGCGGCTGGCCGATCCGGCGGCGCCGGTCGAGATGCTGGTCAACAACGCCGGCATGAGCCTCAACCGGTCGTTCCTGCGGTCGACCGTCGAGCAGGAGGAGCGGTTGCTCCACCTGAACGTCCATGCCGTCATGCGGCTGACCAAAGCGGCGCTGCCGGGCATGGTGGAGCGCCGCCGCGGAGATGTCATCAATGTCTCGTCCGCAGCAAGTTTCGGCGTGCCATCGCCCGGGTCCACGTACTCGTCGAGCAAAGCCTGGGTGACGAACTTCAGTCAGTCGATCGCTCTGTCGGTGCGTTCGTCGGGCGTACGCGTGATGGCGCTCTGCCCCGGGTACACCCGCACCGAGTTCCATGATCGGGCCGGCATCAACATGTCGAAGACACCCGGCTGGCTCTGGTTGAGTGCCCCCGAGGTTGTCCGCGACGGCCTGCGTGACCTGCGCAAAGGCAAGATCCTGAGCATACCGGACTGGAAGTACAAGACTGCCGTTGCGGGCATGCGGTATCTCCCGCAGGGCCTAATCCGAAGCATCGCAAAAGACAGTCGTGGAAGGCGATGACGGGCATTCCGGGTGGGTCGGGAAAGCGATACTCATCACAACGAAGGTTGTGAGTATCGTTCGGATCACTCTCTGCTAGCTGGCACACCGGGCGTGAACAGGGCGAATGCCACTGTCGGAATCCCGGGGCGTTGGTGTCCGCCGATCGTGTGACCAGTACGCTTCCCAATATGACCGACCGTGATGACCTCGGTAAACTCATCACTGAACTGGCTGTGGTCCACGGCCGCGTGAGCTTGTCGTCGGGTGGCGAGGCGGATTTCTATGTTGACCTACGCCGGATCACCCTTCAACATGCGGCCGCACCGCTGGTTGGGCGAGTGATGCTCGATCTCGTCGCGGACTGGGAGTTCGATGTCGTGGGCGGGCTAACGTTAGGGGCGGACCCTGTCGCCACGGCAATGTTGCACGCGGCCGCCACAATTGGCCGAGCGGTGGACGCGTGTGTCGTGCGCAAGGCGGAGAAGGTACATGGCTTGCAGCGGCGGATCGAGGGACCCGAAGTGGCGGGACGTCGGGTGCTGGCCGTCGAGGACACCTCCACCACCGGGACAAGCGTAATGACAGCGGTGGAGGCGTTTCAGCAGGCAGGAGCCGAAGTAGTGGGCGTAGCGGTCATAGTAGATCGCGGAGCGGGGGACCTAGTGCGGTCCGGGGGGCTGAACTACCGCTCAGTATATTCGCTGGCCGACCTCGGCCTTGCGGCTTGAAAAATTGCCGATTCGGACCTGCAGATATGCAGGCGGGTCGATGCTGTTGGTGGAAGGATGGATTTCGTGGGAACTGCGCTGGCCGAGATGACAATGCCTCAGATTTCGCCGCTTGCCGGCGAACCGATCGACCGTGCTGACGCCGAGCGCCTCGCCGGGGTGCTCAAGGCGCTGGCCGACCCGGCCCGACTCAGGCTGCTGAGCCTGATCCAGTCGGCCCAGGACGGCGAAGCTTGTGTTTGCGACCTGACCGCTCCACTGGGCCTGTCCCAGCCGACGGTCAGTCACCACCTCCGCATCCTGACCGAGGCTGGACTGCTCGAGCGGGAGAAGAGGGGCGTGTGGGCGTTCTACCGCATCGTGCCGACTGCTATCGGGACGATCGCGGATCTGCTGACGCCGCCACGCAAGCGGGCGACCAAGAAGGCGCCGCGCTGACCGGACACGACCGCGCCCCAATCCAGGGGCAGGCGTGAACTATCGCGATGGAGATCCGCGCGACCAGCTCACTCATGTGGGGGGCGAGATGGTACGCGCGGGTCTCGTCGTCGGCTCCGGAGGCAACCTGTCCGCCCGGGTGCCTGGCACCGATGAGTGTTGGGTGACCGCAACGGGCACGTGGCTCGATCGGCTCGACCGGACGTCGTATGTCCGCGTGCGTATCGCAGACGGCACGACGATCGGCGATGCCGTATGCCCGCCGTCGTCCGAGGCGCTGTTGCATCTCGCGACGTACCGGCGGCGACTTGACGTGTCCGCGATCGTCCACCTGCACCCACAGACGGTGCTGCTGCTGGACGCGCTCGGTGTGGACGTCCGCCTCGTCACCACCGATCACGTCGCCTACCTGCGCCGGATCGTGACGACGTCCTTCCGGCTGCCCGGGACGGTCGAGCTGGCCGACGTGGCGGCCGACGCCACCGTCGACGGCACCAACTGCGTGATCCTCGCTCGCCATGGCTGTTCGGTACTGGGCGACAGTGTCGAGCTGGCCCACAAACGGGCGCTGTACCTGGAGGAGGCGGCCCGGCTGACATACCGGGCGCTGGCGCTGGGGCGGCTGGACGAGCTGGCCGGCTGCCCGCCCGAGTTCGTCCGGGCCCTCGACTCGGGTACCCAGGCCATTTAGCTACCTTGAGTAGCCTTCTACTACCGGTGGGTAATATTTGTGTCCCGGTAGTCGGTTCCTCCATCGGACGCCCCTTGCGTTCCCCTTATATCGACTTAAGCTTGCGCCGAAACCGGTGGTCGTACTGGGGGAACCGTGCAAGGACGTCACACTGCCAACGGGCGCAACATCGGTGGCCGCTCCCTGCGCGGCCCGCTCGCGCTCGGCGTGGTGATTGTGCTGGTCGCGCTGACCGTGGTTGCGGTCCGTGTTGTCGCGGCCGACGCGAACGGCTGTAGCACCGGTGTCCGCCTCAACATCGCGGCCAACCCGGACATCTATCCGTCGGTGCGGGAGGCTGCCACCCGCTGGGTCGCCACGAACCCCAAGGTCGACAGCCAGTGCGTCCGGGTGCAGGTGACCTCGACGCCGGCCGCCGACGTCGCGAACGCGCTGGCGGTCCGGGCGGGCGCCGGGGCGTTCATCAACGTGGCGGCCAAGCCGATGGCCACCCCACCCGACGACCAGGTGCCGGCGGTCTGGATCCCGGACTCGATCTCCTGGATCGGCCGGGTGCAGGCGGTCAACCGGGACGCGTTCGAGGAGAACATCCCGTCGGTGGCGATGAGCCCGGTCGTCCTGGGGATGCCGGAAGCGCTCGCGCAGTCCCTCGAAGGCGGCCGACCGCACAAGCTCGGCGCCGACGACATCGCCACGGTGCTCCAGCACGCGCTGCGCGACCGGGACAAGAATTTCCAGATCGGCGTCGCCGAGCCGCGCCGGGACTCGGCCAGCCTGGCCGGCGCGGTACTGCTGTACGACGCCATCGCCACCAGTCCGGCTCAGTTGCCGCAACTCGTCGCCGCGTACCGTGCGGTCAACCTCGTCCCCGACCAGGCCGCGCTGCTGAGCTCCTTCGGGCCCCGCCAGACCCTGGCGCCGCTGACCGAGCAGGCGGTTCTCTCGTACGACGCGAACTCGCCGCAGACGCCGCTCGCCGCCGTACCGCTCGAAGCGGCCCAGGCGCTGGACTACCCGTACGCGGCGGTCAGAGGCAAGCCACGCGCGGTCGCCCAAGCCGCTGACATGTTCCGCAAGGCGCTGACCTCGCGGTCGTACCGGGAGATCTTCGCGAAGGCCGCCTTCCGCGACCCGGACGGCGGGGTCAACCCCGGCTTCCCGATCGGCCACGGCGCCACCGCCGAGGCAGCGATCGGCAACCCGCTCACCGATACCAGGAAGATCGCCGACGTACTTTCGGTCTGGACCGGCTCGAAGATCGCGTCGCGGATCGTCACGCTCACCGACGTCACGTCGCTGATGGCCCAGCCGGTCGCGCCGGGCGGCCCGACCCGCATGCAGATCGTGCAGAAGGCCCAGGTCGACGGGCTCAAACTCTTTACCGACGACAGCGAGATGGCGGTCTGGGGGTTCGCGGCCGGGCTGCCGGGGGGCAAGGACTACCGGGAAATGGTGCCGATGGGCGCGCTCGGATCGGCCCAACGCAACCGGATCAACGCGACCATCGCGGCCAACCAGCCGTCGCCGATACCCACGCGCGGCCTGTACGAGTCGATCCTCGCCGCGTACAAGGCGGTCCAGGACGGCTGGGAGGACGGCAAGTCCAACACCGTGCTGGTGTTCACCGCCGGTGGCAACACGAAGCCGGACGGGCTCAGCCTGGACGACGTCAACCTCGAACTGGAGCGGCTGACCGACCCGACCAGGCCGATCCGGGTGGTCCTGCTCGGGTTCGGCCCGGACGTGAACCTGGACGAGCTGAACTCGATCGCGAAGACGACCGGTGGAAAGGCGTTCAAGGTCGAGCGCCCGGAGGACATCGGCAGCGTCTTCCTCCAGGCGCTGTTGCGCAACTAGAAGACCCGGCACAACTTCAAGATCCGGCACAACTTCCCGGAAACAGTGGCCTAAGCCCGGTGCGATGGCCACTGTTTCCGGGAAGTTGTGCCGGATCTCAGGTGTCGTCGCGGGTGGCGGCCGCGGCGCGGGCGCGGGTGCGGCGGCGATCCGCGTACCCTCGGGCCACCTCGATCATGATTGGGAGCGCGGAGACGAACACGATCAGCAGCGTCACCGGGATGATGTAGTTGTCGATCTTCTCCGGCGGGATCCAGTCGGTGATCTTCTTGGCCAGTCCCCAACCAGCCAGGATCACGCCGTCGGTCCACAGCAGGCCGCCGACCACGTTCCAGACGAAGAACGTGCGGGCCGGCATCTCCAGTACGCCCGCGACCGGGTTGAGGAACGTCCGCACGATCGGGATGAACCGGGCGAGCACCACCGCCTTGGCCGGCCCGTACTTGTTGAAGTAGTACTCGGCCTTCTCCACGTACTCGACCTTGAACAGCCGCGAATCGGGGCGGTGGAACAGCGGCCGGCCGTACCTTGCGCCCAGCCAGTGGCCGAGCTGCGCCCCGGCGATCGCGCAGATCGGGGTGACCAGGAGCAGCCATCCCAGCGGGAGCTGTACGCCGACGATCTCGTTGGCCACCGAGGAGGCGGCGATCCCGGCCAGGAAGAGCAGCGAGTCACCGGGCAGGAAGAAGCCGACCATCAGGCCGGTCTCGGCGAACATGATCACCCAGATGCCCACCAGACCGAACGTCTTGAGCAGGCCCTTGGCATCGAGGGGGTTCAGCGAAAGGGTGTCGCTCAAGGCGCGCGACTTCTCGGCGGTATCCACGGGCACACAGGGTACCGGTGCGCCGCACGTCAGACGGGGGCCGGTTGCCCACCACCGCCGGCGGCCACCTCGACTTCGAGCAGGCTGGCCTCGTGCCGCTCCGCCTCGTACGCCGCGTGACCACCGCGTACCCCGAAGAGCCGCTTCGTGAGCAGGATGTACAGCACCGCGGCGATGTTGATGATCAACGCACCGATCCGGACCCAGGTGATCTTCTCGCTCAGCTCGTAGATCTCGATCGGGATGCCCAGCGAGGTCGCGACCACCGCGAAGTACTCGCCCCACCGCTTCAGCAACCACAGGCCGACCGCCTCGACGACCTGGAGGCAGCCGTACACGGCCAGGCCGACCCCGACCCAGAGCAGCGTCTTCGACTGGGCCTCGATCACGGTCCGGATCGTGTGCACGATCGACGAGTCGTCCAGATTCCAGCCGAGCTTGTCCGCGAGCGGTCGGAGCAGCGGCAGGTCTTCGCTGAAGGCCCGCTGCACGGCGTCCTTGTGCGACCGGAAGCGGAATATCCCGTACGCGGCAAGCAGCACCAGCAGAGCACGGACAAAGCGCTCGACCGCGAGCAGCCGGAGGATGATCGCGTCGCGGAGCACCCGGCCGCGCGCCACTATCGGCGCGTCGGCGGCCGGACCGCTGCCGCGCGGGTCGCCCAGGACGAAGTCGCCGCAGCGCAGGCAGCGCCACGCCGCGCCGAGCGCGGTATGGGCGTGCAGGCGCTCCCGGAAATCCTCCTCGGCCGGCGCGTACGTGATGTGCCCCCGCCGCCCGCAAACGCGCAGGTTCCAGTCCACGGGGGCCACGGTACAAGCCGGGCGCTGCTGGCGGTGGTTCCCCGTGCGGCATAGCGTGGACCTCGTGGCGGCCGACGCGCTCAGCCTCGACGACCCGTACACGGTGCCGACCCGCTATTGGCACCAACTCGGCGACGGGCGGATCCAGTGCGATGTCTGCCCCCGGGCGTGCAAGCTGCACGAGGGGCAGCGTGGGCTCTGCTTCGTCCGTGGCCGGGTCGGTGACCAGGTGGTGCTGGCCAGCTACGGCCGGTCGTCCGGGTTCTGCGTCGACCCGATCGAGAAGAAGCCGCTCAATCACTTCCTGCCCGGCTCGTCGGTGCTCTCGTTCGGCACCGCCGGCTGCAACCTGGCCTGCCGGTTCTGCCAGAACTGGGACATCTCCAAGTCCCGCGAGATCGACACGCTCTCGTCGGCCGCCTCGCCCGAGTTGCTGGCGTCGGCCGCGGCGCGGCTCGGCTGCCGCAGCGTCGCGTTCACCTACAACGACCCGGTGATCTTCATGGAGTACGCCATGGATGTCGCCGACGCCTGCCGGGCCCGCGGCATCAGGGCCGTGGCGGTGAGTGCCGGGTATATGAACGCCGCCCCGCGCGCCGAGTTCTACCAGCACATGGACGCGGCCAACATCGACCTCAAAGCGTTCACCGAGTCGTTCTACGAGAAGATCACGTTCGCCCGGTTGGGATCCGTCCTGGAGACGCTGTCGTACCTCCGGGAGACCGATGTCTGGTTCGAGATCACCACGCTGCTGATCCCCGGGCACAACGACTCCGACGCGGAGATCGCTTCGCAATGTGAGTGGCTCGTCGCGCATCTCGGGCTGGACGTACCGCTGCACTTCACTGCGTTCCACCCGGACTTCAAGATGCGGGACGTGCCGCCGACGCCGCCCGCGACGCTGCGCCGAGCCCGGCAGATCGCGCTCGACCACGGGCTGCGGTACGTGTACACCGGCAACGTGCACGACCCGGACGGCCAGACCACGCGGTGCCCGGGCTGCGACACCCCGCTGGTCGTGCGCGACTGGTACGTCCTCAACGAGTACCGGCTGACCGACGACGGCCGGTGCACCGGCTGCGGCACGCCGATCCCCGGGCGGTACGACGGGCCGGCCGGCACCTGGGGCAGCCGCCGCCTGCCGGTGCGGTTGGCCGCACCCGGGGGCCGGTGATGGTCTTTGGCCGCCGGCTCACCGGCCCGACCGGCGCCGCGGTCCGGCCGCCCGCGGTCGCCGGGCAGTTCTACCCGGCCGACCCGGACGCGCTCGCCGCCGATGTCGACGCGATGCTCGACGCGGTTGACGTACCGGCCGATGACGCGCTGTCCCGGGCGTACGTGGTGCCGCACGCAGGGTACCGGTACTCCGGCCCGACGGCGGCGCACGTCTATGCCCGGCTACGTGCGCACGCGGGGGACGTGTCGCGGATGGTCATTGTGGGGCCCTCTCATCGGGTACCGCTGAAGGGTTGTGCCCTTTCCGGGGCCGACCGGTGGCTGACCCCGCTGGGTGCGGTGCTGGTCGAGCGGATGCCGGAGGCCGGCCTCGCGCCGGTCGACGACGAGCCGCACGCGCCCGAGCACTCGATCGAGGTGCAGTTGCCGTTCCTCCAGCGGGCGCTCGGGGATACGACGGTGCTGCCGATCGCGGTCGGGGTGGCGGCGGCCGACGACGTGGCGGCCACGATCGCGGCGGCGGTGGCGTTGGCGCCGGCCGGCACGGTCGTCCTGTGCAGCACCGACCTGTCCCACTACCTGCCGGACGAGCAGGCCAGACAGCAGGATCAGCGGACCCTGGACGCGGTGTGCGAGCTGGCGCCGGACCGGATCGGCACGCGCGACGCCTGCGGCGTGCACGCGCTGCGCGGTCTGCTCGGGTGGGCCCGTCGTGAGGGCCTGGTGGCGCGCCTGCTGTCATACGCGACAAGCGCCGAGACAGGCGGCGACCGTGACCGCGTGGTGGGCTACCCCGCCGTCTCCTTCTCGTCGATCTAGGAAGAATGGTGCCCGGTAGATCTGATTTGTTCCACCATTCGTCCTAGATCGACGAGGGTTTACGCGGCCAGGGCGGCTCGCATGGTCGCCACGATCAGGCCTGGGCGGCGGTACAGGTCACGATCGGTGAAGTAGCGCATCCGCCAGCCGCGCGTCTCCAGCCAGTTGTGCCGTTCCCGGTCGTTGCGCATCCGGTCCCGGTCGAGGTGCGACGCGCCGTCGTACTCGGCGCCGACCTTCCGCTCCCGCCAGCCCAGGTCGAGCCGGAACCGCGGGTCGCCCCAGTCGTCGTGAATCCAGAGCTGCGGCTCCGGCGCCGGCAGCTTGGCGTCGAGCAGGATCAGCCGGAGGTGGCTCTCCTGCCGACACTCCGAACGCGGATCGGCCAGCGGGACAAGCCGCCGTACGTGCCGGACGCCCCGCCGCCTACCGTGCCGGAGGACTTCGGCGGTCAGAGCGTCCACGTCCACCGCCCGGTAACGGAGCGCGCTGTCCAGTACGGCGAGTGCGTCACCGGCAGGGCTCGTCCGCGCGAGGTCGATCGCGCATCGGGCGGCCGGTACGCACGGGAGGCCGAAGTGCTCGACCGGCTCGAAGGGGACGACCGACTGGTGGGTCGCGACGCCCTTGATGTCCGGTAGCGGAAGGCGGGCCGGCACGATCACGTGGAGCCGATCATCTGGAAGCACGCCGAACCCGTACAGCTGCGCGACGGTCTGGTGGCTGAAGCAGGCGTAGCTCGGCAGAAGGCGCAGCAACGCGCGGGCCCGATCGACGAGATTTTCCGCCGGTCGGGTGTAGAGGCCGTGATGTGGCCGTTGCAGGACACCGTCCGCAACATCTCCGCGGATCTGCTCACGGCTGCGACCTGTGTCGAGCAGTTGCTGGTAGCTCCATGCGTGCATGCCGGCAGCGTCGCGAGTCGCCGGCCGTCTGTGGGGGCGGTGACTGTCACCTGTGGACAGCGGGGGTGGCCTGTGGACAGGGCTGCGTAGGGTGCGGGGTCGTGGTATGCAGCCCCGTCGATCTAGGACGAATGGTGGGACGAAACGCCTAAACCAGCCACCATTCGTCCTAGATCGACGAGGAGACGGGGCGGGACGCGGGGGACGCAACAACAACCGGGGGTGGGGACGTCTATGGGGGGAAGCCTTCGGAGGTACGCGTGACATACGAGGAGTTCGCCCGCTCCCGGCTACAGGCGCTACTGCGGTACGCCGTCATGCTCACGGGCGACGCCCATACCGCCCAGGACCTGGTACAGGAGACGATGATCCGGGTCCAGCTCAAATGGCGCCGGGTCGTCAAGGCTGACCAGCCTGAGCGGTACGTCCAGCGAATGCTCACCAACGTGTACATCGACCTGCGCCGCGGGTCGTGGATGCGCCGGGTGACGTTGCTGGCCGAGCCGGCTGAGCCACGCCAGTACCCCAGCACCGCGGATCACGCCGAGCGCACCGCCGCGCGTGACGAGATGTGGCTGCTGCTGGCCCGGTTGCCACGCCGGCAGCGGGCGGCGCTGGTCCTGCGGTTCTACGAAGGTCTCCCGGACAGCGAGATCGCCGAGGTACTCGGCTGCGCTGCCGGCACGGTGCGGGCGCACATTTCGCGTGCGCTCGCCACGCTCCGGGCCCAGATGGAGCCGGCCCTGGTTGTCAGTGGGGAGGTAACGCAATGATCGAGGACGAGCTGCGCAGGACGTTCGCGCGGCATGAAGTGCTGGTACCGGACGCGCAGGCGCTCCTGGAGCCGATCGACGTCGGGGCGAGGCGGCTGCGGCGGCGACGCCGGAGCATCGCTTCGGCCGCCACCACCGTCGCCGTGGCGCTGGCGATCTCGGTACCGATAATGGCGCCGCGCCTGATCGCGCACCGCAACCATCTCGCCGGGCCGGTAACGGGTGCCACCACCCACGCGAGCCTCAACGGCCCGATGAACTTCCTGATCCTGGGTATCGATCGGCGGCCGAACCAGCAGGCGAGCGAGCCGGCCCGGGCCGACGAGATCATGATCGCGCACATCGACGCCGATCACGATCACGGGGTGCTGCTGTCGGTCCCGCGCGACCTGCTGATCGACATCCCGGGACACGGCCGAGACAAGATCAACGCGGCGTACGCGTACGGCGGCCGGGCACTAGCCACGACCGTGGTGCAGCAGCTCACCGGGGTCACCTTCGACGGTACGGTGGAAATGCGGTTCGAAGGGCTCAGCCGGCTCACCGACGCGCTCGGCGGCGTGCCGCTCTGCCTCGACCAGCGGATCGTCTCGATCCACACCCACCACGTGTTCGACAAGGGCTGCCAGCGGCTGTCCGGCGACCAGGCGCTCGACCTGCTGCGCCAGCGGTACAACCTGCCCGGCGGCTCGATCGACCGGGACCGCAACGCGCGTGCGTTCATCTCCTCGGTCCTGGACGAGGCCGGCCACACCGATCTGGTGTCGAACCCGCTGAAGCTCAGCCACGTCATCACCGCCGCCGGCGACGCGATGACCATCGACCTGCCCCGGATCGACCTGCCCGACCTGGTCTACGAGCTGCGTAGCCTGCGCGGCGCCGACCTGGCCGGAGCCGAGGTGCCGACCAGCGACGGCTGGTACCACGGGATGGCGACCCTGAACCTCGCTCCGGACGCGGCCACGCTGCTCCAGGCGCTGCGGTCGGACGATCTGGAGAGCTGGCTGAAGCGAAAGTAAGAGAATGGCGGCGTGCCTCAACGTCTTGTGGTGATCGGTGGCAACGCCGCCGGCATGTCCGCCGCCTCCCAGGCCCGCCGCCGCCGCGACCGCGACGACCTGGAGATCGTGGTCTTCGAACGCGGCCACTTCACGTCGTACTCGTCGTGCGGCATCCCGTACTGGATCGGTGGCGTGGTCGACGGTCCCGACGAGCTGGTCGCGCGCACTCCGGAGAAGTTCCGCACCGAGTACGCGATGGATCGTTCGAATGCGACACGAGGTCACCGCGATCGACCTGGCCGCCCGCGAGGTGGTCGCGCGCGGCGTCGACAGCGGTGAGGTGGTCCGCGAACGGTTCGACGACCTCGTGTACGCGCCCGGCGCCAGCCCGGTCCGGCCGGACTGGGCAGGGACCGGGATCGAGGGCGTCTTCGGGGTGCAGACCCTCGACGACGGCGCCGCTGTGATCGACTGGCTGGCGCCGAGGGGGCCGCGCACAGCGGTCGTCGTCGGCGGCGGCTACATCGGCGTCGAGATGGCCGAGGCGCTGGTCCGGCATGGCCTCGACGTCACGCTCGTGGAGAAAATGGCCGAGCCGATGTCGACGGTCGACCCGGACATGGGCCGCCTGGTCCGCGACGCGATCTGCGGCATCGGCATCGACGTCCGCACCGGCGTCACGGTCACCGCCCTGGAGGAACAGGATGGCCGGGTGTCCGCGGTGGTCACCGACGCCGGGCCGCTGCCGGCCGACGTCGTGGTCCTGGGTCTGGGGGTACGCCCGAACTCGCGCCTCGCCAACGAGGCCGGCCTGCCGGTCGGGCGTACCGGCGGGGTGGTCACCGATGTCCAGATGCGCGTCGCCGACGGGGTGTCGGGCGGCCGGGGACTGCGTCGAGACGGTGCACCGGGTCAGCGGCCGGCCGGTGCACGTGCCATTGGGCACCCACGCCAACAAGCAGGGCCGGGTCGCCGGGATCAACATCGGCGGCGGGTACGCGACGTTCCCGGGCGTCGTCGGCACGGCGGTGACCAAGGTCTGCGACCTGGAGGTGGGCCGCACCGGCCTGCTGGAGCGGGAGGCCGCCGCGGCCGGGTACGAGTACGTGACCGCCACGGTGAAGTCGACCAACCGGGCCGGGTACTTCCCGGGCGCCGGCCGAGATGACGGTCAAGATGATCGCGGAACGGCGTACCGGTCTGCTGCTGGGCGCCCAGGTCGTCGGCCGGACCGAGGCCGCCAAGCGGATCGACGCGCTGGCCATCGCGCTGTGGCACGAGGCTGACGGTCGAGGAGATGACCGGCCTCGACCTCGGGTACGCCCCGCCGTACGCCCCGGTATGGGATCCCGTGCTGATCGCCGCCCGCAAGGCCGCCGAGGCGGTCGAGAAGGACCGCGCTGCTCAGCGATAGTCGTCGTCGTCGGTCGGCACGATCTGGGCCTGCTCCAGCGCGTCCGCCTCGTTCGCCTCGAACGGCACCTGCGGCCGGGCCGGCCGGGCCGCCGGATCGGCCAGGGTGGCCTGCTCGAAGGCGTCCTCCGGGGGAGCTTCGAGGTCGTCGAAGCCGGACTCCTCGTCCTCGAACTCGTCTTCTTCCACCAGGAAATCCTCGTCGGGCTGCGACATCTTCCCCCCAAGCGCTCGTCCCCCTCTCACGGTACGCACTCCACCGCCACCGGCACACCGAACCCCGATCTACCCGCCCCCGCCCGCCCCCCGCCGGCCCACTGCGGAATACTCCAGACGAGGACTGCGATCGACATTCAAGGAGCGCCGCCATGCCCATCGCCTCGCCTGAGGCCTACGCCGAGATGCTGGACCGCGCCAAGGCCGGCGCGTTCGCGTACCCGGCGATCAACGTCACCTCGTCGCAGACGCTCAACGCGGCGCTGCGCGGCTTCGCCGAGGCGGAGAGCGACGGCATCATCCAGGTCTCCACCGGTGGTGCGGAGTACCTGTCCGGCCCGACCGTGAAGGACATGGTCACCGGCAGCCTGGCGTTCGCCGCGTACGCGCGCGAGGTCGCCAAGAAGTACCCGGTGAACGTCGCGCTGCACACCGACCACTGCCCGAAGGACAAGCTCGACAAGTTCGTCCGGCCGCTGCTGGCGATCTCGAAGGAGCGGGTGGCGCGGGGCGAGGACCCGCTGTTCCAGTCGCACATGTGGGACGGCTCGGCGGTGCCGCTTGAGGAGAACCTCCAGATCGCCGAGGAGCTGCTGGCCGCGGCGGCGGCCGCGAAGGTCGTCCTGGAGATCGAGGTCGGCGTCGTCGGTGGCGAGGAGGACGGCATCGTCGGCGCGATCGACGAGAAGCTCTACTCCACGACCGAGGACGGCCTGGCCATGGTCGAGGCGCTCGGCCTCGGCGAGAAGGGCCGCTACATGGCGGCGCTGACGTTCGGCAACGTGCACGGCGTCTACAAGCCGGGCAACGTCAAGCTGCGCCCGGAGATCCTCAAGGAGATCCAGGACGCCGTCGGCGCGAAGTACCGGCCAGGAGAAGCCGCTGCTGCCTGGTCTTCCACGGCGGGTCGGGCTCGCTGCTGTCGGAGATCCGGGAAGCGCTCGACTACGGCGTGGTGAAGATGAACGTCGACACCGACACGCAGTACGCGTTCACCCGCCCGGTCGCCGAGCACATGTTCCGCAACTACGACGGCGTGCTGAAGGTCGACGGCGAGGTCGGCAACAAGAAGGCGTACGACCCGCGGGCGTGGGGCAAGGCGGCCGAGGAGGGCATGGCCAAGCGCGTCGTGCAGGCCTGCGAGGACCTCCGCTCGGTCGGCACCACGATGTCCAGGTAGCTGTGACCGACACAATTTCCCGGAAATAGTGGCCTCCGGACACCGTTGAGGCCACTATTTCCGGGAAGTTGTGTCGACCTGGGTCAGCCAGCCCACGGCCTCGGTGACGTCGTCGGTCAACCGGATCAGGCCGACTCAGATCGCCGGTCGGCGACGCGGACAGCAGCGGCCCGAGCAGCGTGCGGACCGGAAGCCGCTCGGTCCAGTACACCCTGTCGAGGAACACGTACGGCCCGCTGACCCCGTCGGTGGCGTAGAACGTCTTCGTCGCCGCCTGGAACACCTCCTGCACGGTGCCGGCCAGGCCCGGCGCGAACACGATGCCGCCACGGGACAGCCGGATGATGGTGTCCTCCCGGATCGCGTTGGAGAAATACTTCGCGACCCGGGCGGCGAACAGGTTGGCCGGCTCATGCCCGTACAGCCAGGTGGGGATGGACAACCCACCGCGCCGCGCCCACGCGAGGGGCTCGTCCCCGACGGCGGCCGGGAATCGTCGGCGCACCTCCAGCGCGGCGGCGGTGTACGGGTTGTGGTCCTCGAAGTCGGCCGCTGCGGCCAGGATGTCGAGCGCGGTGTCAAGATCGCCGGCCGGGCGTTCGGCCAGGAAGGCGCCGAGGTTGGCGGCCTCCATCACGCCCGGACCGCCGCCGGTGACCACGAGCCGGCCGGCCCGCGCCAGCTCCCGGCCGAGGGCGGCGGCCAGCCGGTACGTCTCGGAGCCGCGCCGCACCGCGTGTCCACCCATCACCCCGACCGCGGCGGCCGGCCCCCGCGCGCCGACCCACCCGCGCACCGTGCTGGCCAGCGCGTCGTCGATCCCGCCGTCGTGCAGGCGCTGGGTCAGCGCCTCCCGGACCGGTGGCTGGGCGCCGCCGCTGGCGCGGAAATGCTCGTACACGACGGTGTCGTACATGCCGGCGAAGCCGGCCTCCGCGAAGCCGGCGGCGAGATCGTCTGGCGTGTAGAGCCGGCCCGGATGGGTGGGATAGGGCACCCCGGCGAAGGCCGGCACCACCAGCGCACCGCGTCGCACCAGGTCAGCGGCGACCTCGACGGAGGCGAAGCGACAGCCGACGAACAGCGCGTCGTGCACGTCCACCATGGACAGTTCCGGCGGTGGGTCCAGGTCCAGGCGTAGGCCCTCGATGATCAAACCGCTGAGGGTACCCGCGGCGAGATGTCCATCGAGTTCGGCGCGGGATTCGATCTCGCCGGGGGTGTCGTCGCGGAGGGCGATCACATCGGTCGGTGGCGGTGTCGGCACCGGACCATCCTGCACCGGTCGCCTCGAAACACGGCGATGGCCCGGCATTGCTGCCGGGCCATCGCGTTACCGGGTCCTGGGGAGGCTCCGGACTTCCAGTTGTAGTCCGCCTTGCGCAAATGTGCACCCCCCTTACGCGCTACGTACACATCAACCGTTCGGGTAGGGCGCTTCCGGCTCCCCGGCGTTCGGCCGGGTAGCCGGGCGGGGTTCAATATCGGGATGCAGGATCTCTTGTCTCAGCCACCGGCCACGCTGCTCCCCGCCGACCCGGAAGCCGACGCGGCACTGGCCGCTGTCGATCTCCGTTCGACCGGGGCGGTGGCGGGGTTGAAGGCCGTCGCGGCGCGGTTCCCGGCGTACAGCGCGGCCTGGGCCCGGCTCGCCGAGCAGGCACTCGCCGCCGGGGATCCGGTCACCGCGTACGCGTTCGCCCGCACCGGGTACCACCGGGGGCTCGACCAGCTGCGCCGCAGCGGCTGGCGCGGACACGGGCCGGTGCCGTGGTCACACCAGCCCAACCAGGGCTTCCTGCGTAGCGTGAACGTGCTCGGGTTGGCCGCCGACGGGATCGGTGAGGCCGAGGAGGCCGCCCGCTGCGCCCAGTTGCTGCGCGACAGCGACCCCGCGGCCGGCGACGCCCTGTCCGGCTGACTTGACCTGGCACAACTTCCCGGAAACTGTGGCCTCCGGGTACGTCTGAGGCCACTACTTCCGGGAAGTTGTGCCGATCTTTAAAGGCCCTCGGCGACGGCGGCGGCGATCTTCAACCACGCCATCTTCGTCGAGCCGGAGAGCGCGTTGTAGCGCAGCGGCTCACCCGAGTCGATGAGCCGCTCGTACGGCGCGAGCAGCACGGTCCGGGTACGGGCCGCGAAGTGCTGGATGATCGCCGGGATGTCCAGCTCCCGCCGGCTGGGCGGCATCGACACCACCGTCACCGCCTGCCGGACCAGCCGGTGCAGCCCCTGCTGTTCCAGGTAGTCCAGCATCCGGGCGGCGGTCTCGGCGGAGTCGTTCCGGGCCGACATCGTGACCACGAGCTGGTCGGTCGCGTCGATCGCGGCCTGCCAGTTCTCCGCGCGTACGTTGTTGCCGGTGTCCACGAAGATCAGCTTGTAGAACCGGCTGACGATTTCCCGGATGTCGGCGAACGCCAGGGCGGTGAGCATCTCGCCGGCCGTCGCCGACTCGTCCGACGCGAGCACGTCGAACATGCCCTCGGCCTGGGCCCGCACGTACTGGGACAGGTCGCCCACCCGCCCGTGGGTGCCCTGGAAGTGGTCGAGGTCGCGCAGCAGATCGCGGACGGTACGCGAGTGGAAGTCCTGCTGGGCCCGCATGCCGAGGGTGCCCTGGGTCTCGTTGTTGTCCCAGGCCAGCACGTACCCGCCGCGCCGCTGCCCGAACGTCATCGCGAGCAGGAGCACCGCCACGGTCTTGCCGGCGCCGCCCTTCGGGTTGACGACGGTCACCTGGCGCAGGCCACCGAAGTTGCGGCGGACCATCTCGATGTCGTGGCGGAACTCCTGCTCACGCCGCCCGGGACCGAGGTTGACCAGGCCGAGCGTGCTCTTGCGGACGGCACCGCGGACACCCATCGTGGCGATCGGGTCGGCCGGACGGGCGGCACGACGGCGGGCGAAGTCTTCCGCCGTGGGTACCGGGCCGTCCGGGGTCCAGCTCGGGGCGGCCGGCCGTTCGCTCGGCGGGGCGTACGCCTGGTTCTGGTAGACGCCCGGAGCCGGCGAGTACTGCTGCGGCCGCGCGGGCGCGTACCCGGGCGGCGGGCCGGGGTGGTTGGGCGGCGCCGGCCGGGCGTGTGGTGGTGGGGCCTGGGTTGGTGGACCCTGGGGTGGCACCGCGTGCCTGGCCGGCCCGGCGACCGGCGGCGCCGGGTGCGTAGCCGGGGGCGCTGCCGGGTGTGCAGCCGGGTGTGCAGCCGGCGGCGCTTCTGGGGCTGCTTGCGGCGGCGCGGGCGGGTGTGGCGGTGGCCCGGCGGCGTGGCCCGGCGGTGGTGTGGCGTGGCCCGGCGGCGGCGCGGCGTGGCCCGGCGGCGCGGCGTGGGTTGGTGGCGGTGTGGCGTGGCCTGGCGGTGGTGCGGTGTGAGCTGGCGGTGGTGTGGCGTGGCCTGGCGGTGGTGCGGCCGGTCCCTGCGACGGTCCTGCGGCGTGTGCTGGCGGATGCGGAGCCTGGGCGGGCGGGCCGGAGACCGGGGCGGATGGGCCAGATGCCGGGCCGGATGGGCCGGAGACCGGTGCCGGCGGCCCGGAGACTGGGACGACTTGGCCCGCTGCCGGGCCGGCTGGGCCCGCGTCCGGTGGCGCGTCGGGCACCGCCGCGTGGGCGGCGACGTGCGCCGCCCTGGGCCCAGCCGGACCCGCAGCCGGCCCGGTTGAAGCCGGACCCGGACCCGGAGCCGCAGGACCGGACGCCGGGCCGGCGGCAGGATTCGTGGCCGGCTTGACGGGCGCCGGTGGCGGATCGGCCGGCCGGTAGATGCCCGGCTCGAACCGGACCTGCGGCCGGCCGGGCCGGTCCTGCCGGTCGGCCGGGCCCGCGCTGGGCACGGCCGCACTCCCGGCCACGTGACCGGTGTCGGCGCAAGCACCCGAAGAAGCCGGCAGCGGCCCGGGCGGATGAGCAGGCCGGGGCGGATGTGCAGGCCCGGCCGGCGCCGCGCCGTTACCGGTCGTCGGATGTGCCGGCCACGTCGGGGCCGGCTCTTCCGAAGGGGGGACGGGCCGGCCGCCGCCGTTGGGACCCGGCTCGACCCGGGGCAGCGCCTGGGTCGGCGGCTGGTTCCACGGCGATCCGATCTGCTCGTCGCGCGGGCGTACCGGAGCGAATGTCGGCACGGTCGGGTCGATGGCTACCGGCTCACCATGGACGGCCGGTGCTGGCGGTTGCTGGTCACGGGAGCCGCCGCGCTCGTCCCGAGACGACGTGACGTTCTCATCCGGTGGCCAGAACGGCTCATCCATGGCGTACCCCCTTCCGGTGACCGAACCAGTACCCCACGGTAACGGCTACGCGTAGACCGCCCATGCTCCCCGCTCCATCCACCACGTCCGGCTACGTCCAAGTGTGCCGGCCACCCCGTCATCGACGAACGGAACATCGACGCGGGGGTGCACCGCGACCGCCCGGCCGCGCGCCCGGCGTACCTCGATCCGCAGCTCAGAGCGCCGGAACAGGCGCCGCTGGCGGACCGGCAGGGCGACCGCCACATCGAGTACGCCGTCGGTCGCATCGACGCTGGGCACAAGGGACAGACCGGGCAGCTCGGCGTACCCGCCGGCGTTGGCGACCGCGGTCGCGATCAGCGCCTCGGAACCGTCCGCGAGCACCGTGTCGTCGACCTCCACGCGGGCCGCGAACGGCACGGCGCGACCGTCGTCATCGGAGCTGCCCAGCAGCGTGCCGTGCAGCGTCACCGAGCCGCCGTCGTTGCGCAGCAGGTCCAGCCGGCGGAACTGCCCGCCGAGCACCGCCGCGGCCACGGCCTCGGGATCACCAGGCAGGCCGAGGCGCGCCACCAGATCGACCTCGCCCATCGGCAGGATGCCGATCGGGGGCAGGTCGGGCACGGTCCGGTCGGCGGGCAGGCAGTCGGGGCGCTCGCTGGGCGGTGGCGCGTACCGTCTGATCATGCGGCGGACGACGGCGCGCACCTGGCCGTCGGTGGTCGCGGCGACGACCAGCCTGGCCTTTCTGTCGAGCACCTCGTCGATGTCGCTGTCGGCGGCGGCGGTGACCAGCTCCACGGCGGCGCCACCGGCCACCAGCGCGTCGCGGCAGGCGAGAACGGGCACCCGTGGTGAGGCGTTCGCGCAGCCCCCGGCTGTCGCGTCGTCGAGCGTCAGCAACACCACGTCGTGCACCGGAAAGCCTCCTTGTTAGCCTGACACCCCGGGGCGTGGCCGCAGCCAAGCGGCACGGACCCCTGGAAGGCGGATTTTTTCGACATGCCAGCGATCGTGCTGATCGGCGCGCAGTGGGGCGACGAGGGCAAGGGCAAGGTTACCGACCTGCTCGGAGAGCGCGTCGACTACGTCGTGCGATACCAGGGTGGCAACAACGCCGGGCACACCGTCATCACGCCGGACGCAGAGAAGTACGCCCTGCATCTGCTGCCGTCCGGGGTGCTCACCCCGGGGTGCGTGCCGGTGATCGGCAACGGCGTCGTGGTCGACCCGAAGGTGCTGCTCACCGAGCTGGACGGCCTGGCCGAGCGCGGGGTGGACACCAGCAAGCTGCTGATCTCCACCGACGCGCACCTGATCATGCCGCACCACCGGGCGCTCGACCGCGTCGTCGAGCGGTATCTGGGCTCGGCGCGGATCGGCACCACCGGGCGCGGCATCGGGCCGGCGTACGGCGACAAGGTGGCCCGGATGGGCATCCGGGTCCAGGACCTGCTCGACCCGGGGATCTTCCGGAAGAAGCTTGAGCTGGTGCTGCGCGAGAAGAACCAGATCCTGTTCAAGGTGTACAACCGGAAGGCGATCGACGTCGACGCCGTGGTCGAGGAGTACCTGGCCTACGCGGAGCGGCTCCGCCCGTACATCGCGGACACCCGACTCGAGCTGGGCAAGGCCCTGGAAGCCGGGAAGACGGTGCTGCTCGAAGGTGCCCAGGCCACCCTGCTCGACGTGGACCACGGCACGTACCCGTTCGTGACCTCGTCCAACCCGACCGCGGGCGGGGCCTGCGTCGGCTCGGGCATCCCGCCGACGAAGATTTCCCAGGTCATCGGCGTGATCAAGGCGTACACGACGCGGGTCGGCTCGGGGCCCTTCCCGACCGAGCTGTTCGACGAGAACGGCGCGCACCTGTTGAAGATCGGTGCCGAGTACGGGACGACGACCGGCCGGGAGCGCCGCTGCGGCTGGTTCGACGCGGTCGTCGGGCGGTACGCGGTGCGGGTCAACGGCATCACCGACCTGGTGGTGACCAAGCTCGACGTGCTGAGCGGGCTGGAGAAGGTGCCGATCTGCGTCGCGTACGAGATCGACGGCGAGCGGGTCGACGAGATGCCGATGACGCAGACCGCGTTCCACCACGCCACGCCGATCTACGAGGACCTGCCCGGCTGGTGGGAAGACATCTCCAAGTGCCGGACCGAGGCCGAGCTACCCGCGAACGCCCGCCGGTACATCGAGCGGATCGAGGAGCTGTGCGGCACCCGGGTCAGCGCGGTCGGCGTCGGCCCGGGTCGCGAGGAGAACGTGGTCCGCCACCCGCTATTGCCCTGACAATGATCGGCCTTGATCGGCACAACTTGCCGGAAGTTGGTGCCATAGCACCCCTCTGAGGCAACTATTTCCGGGAAATTGTGCCGATCTTGGCTACTCGGCCTTGGGGCCGGTCGACGGCGGGTAGGCGTGCCGGCGGGCGGCCAGCGCGAGATCCGGGTTGTCGGTGAACACGCCATCGACACCCAGGCCGAAGAGGCGCCGGTACGCGATCTCGGCGTCGGCGCCGAACGTGAACACGTGGACTTCGAGCCGATCCGCGTGGGCGTCGCCCACCACCTTGGCGTCCGGGCCGAGCCGGGCGCGGTCGATGCCGATGCCCGCCGCGTACTGCCGGATCCCGGCCAGGCCGTCCGGCTGTACCACCGGGTCGGCCGGGTTCGCGCCACCGACCAGTTGGATCTCCGGAACGGTGATCCGCCGGTGTACCGCCCGGAGGCTGTCGGCGTCGAACGACTCCACGTACACCCGCGCGCCGTCGCCGGTCAGGTGGTTGCGTTGCAGCGCGTCGACCAGCCTCGGCTCGGGCGCGAGGCCGAGCGAGGTGAAGTATGCGGGCGTCTTGAGCTCCAGGTACAGCCCGACCGGGCGGCGCTGCGCTTTGACCAGGTCGATGATCTCCTGAAGCGTGGGGATCACGCTGCTCGTGGCCTTCGGCAGGTGCCGGCGCGGCACGGCGCGCAGCGTGCGCAGCTCGGCCAGCGTGAAGTCCTCGGTGAACCAGCCGGTCGTGGTCACTCCGTTGATCGTTTTGGTCCGCCTGCGGTCGGCGAACTCGGGGTGATGCGCGACGTCGGTGGTCGCGGACAGCTCGTTCTCGTGGCGCGCCACCAGCACGTCGTCGCTGGTGAGGACCAGGTCCGCCTCGATATAGTCGGCGCCCTGGGCGATCGCCAACCGATAGCTGTCCAACGTCTCCTCGGGACGGTACGCGGACGCACCCCGGTGCCCGATGATCAACGGCTGGTGACGGAGGCCGTGCGACGACCCGGCCACCCGGGTGTCGGCGCCCGATCCGCCGGGCGGCGTCAGCCGCTGACCTGGCGGATCCGCCGGCACCCACCGGGGCGCCGGCTCCAGATGGGCGACGCCGGGCCTGGGTGGCGCTGGCCGGCCATCCGCACGATCACCGGCCGCGGCCCGGCCACCAGCCGCGGCCCGGCCACCGGCCGCCTCTTCCCCGGCCGACGCGTGTCGCAGAAGCGGAGGGGCGGTGACGGTCAGCGCGGCGAACCCGGTTGCCACAGCGCCGACCACGGCAGCAGTTATCAGCCGCTGCTTATGCAACTTTCACCCCGTTTCGTCAGCCCGCCCCTGGGCAACGCGATGTTGAAGGTGCCATGCGAGGGCCCATCTCGGCAACCCTGTCCGTTTGTTCCGTACTATCGGCCCGTGCGTGTCCTACTTCTCGGATCCGGCGGGCGCGAGCACGCCCTCGCTCTCGCCCTGGCCGCTGACCAGGCCGTCACCGCGCTGGCATGCGCGCCCGGCAACCCGGGGATGGCCGCGCTGGCTCCGGTCGTACCCGTTGATCTGTCCGATCCGGAAGCGGTCGCGGCGCTGGCCGTGGAGACGGCGGCCGACCTGGTCGTGATCGGGCCGGAGCAGCCGCTCGTCGCGGGAGCGGCCGACGCGGTGCGCGCGAAGGGCATCGCCTGCTTCGGGCCGTCCCGCGCGGCCGCTGAGCTGGAGGGCTCGAAGGCGTTCGCGAAGGAGATCATGGCCGCCGCCGGGGTGCCGACCGCCCGGTCCCGGGTCTGCCAGGACCCGGCGGAGGCCGCCGCCGCGCTGGACGAGTTCGGCGCGCCGTACGTGGTCAAGAACGACGGGCTCGCGGCCGGCAAGGGTGTCGTGGTGACGTCCGACCGGGAGCAGGCGCTCGCCCACGCGGCGGCCTGCGGGCTGAGCCATCAGGGCGCCTGGACCTCCGGTCGGCGCAGATCAAACGGGCGAGTGGTGATCGAGGAGTACCTCGACGGTCCCGAGGTGTCGCTGTTCGTGGTCACCGACGGCACCACCGTGCTGCCGCTGGTGCCGGCGCAGGACTTCAAGCGGGTCGGCGACGGTGACACCGGGCCCAACACCGGCGGCATGGGGGCGTATGCGCCGCTGCCGTGGGCACCGCCCAACCTGGTCGACGACGTGCTCGCGTCGGTGGTCCACCCGACGCTCACCGAGATGCGCAGGCGCGCCATGCCGTTCGCCGGACTTTTGTACGTGGGACTGGCGCTCACCTCGGCCGGTCCCCGGGTGGTCGAGTTCAACTGCCGGTTCGGCGACCCGGAGACCCAGGTCGTGCTGGCCCTGCTGGAGACGCCGCTGGCCGGGCTGCTGCACGCCGCCGCGACCGGTGCGCTCGCCGTCCACCCGCCGCTGCGCTGGCGGGACGGGTCGGCGGTGACCGTGGTGGTCGCCGCGCGGAACTATCCGGGTACCCCGGCGAAGGGTGACGTGATCACCGGCGCGGACGGCGTGCCCGGAGTGATCCACGCCGGCACCGCCCGCCGCGACGACGGGTCACTGGTGTCGGCTGGTGGCCGGGTGCTGTGCTGCACCGCGGTGGGCGCCGACCTGGCGGCGGCCCGGGACGCCGCGTACGCGCTGGTCGACCGTGTACAGCTGGCCGGCTCGCACCATCGCCGCGACATCGCCCTGGCCGCGGCCCGCAGCGAGATCAAGATCTGAGCGCTCAGCTCTCGATCCGGGGGAGCAGCACGGTGTCCTCGGCGGCACTGGCCGGGGACGCGTTGAGGTACCGGCGGATCACCTTGCCGGTCGCGTTGCGTGGCAGTTCGGCGACGAAGTGGACCTCACGGGGCACGCTGAACCGGGCCATGCTGCGGCGCACGTACTCGCGGACCGCCTCGGCGTCCAGCTGCTCGCCCGGGTACAGCACGATCCAGGCGGCGAGGCGCTGACCGTACTCGCGGTCCGGCACCCCGACCACGGCCACCTCGCGGATCTGCGGCAGCTCGGCGATCACGTTCTCCACGCCGGACGGGTACACGTTCTCGCCGCCCGAGATGACCATGTCGTCCTCGCGACCGTCCACATGCAACAGCCCGTCCGGTGTCAGGTGGCCGATGTCGCCGGTACCGATCAGGCCACCCAGCCAATCCCGGGCGCTGTCGTCGGTGTACCCGTCGAAGATCATCTCGTTGCCGACGAAGATCCGGCCGATGTGCCCGGGCGGCAGCGGGTTGCCGCCCGGGTCGAGGACCAGGACGCGGGTGCCGGTCGGCGGCCGGCCCGCGGAAGTGGGATCGCGGCGCAGCTCGGCCGGCGTGGCGATGCTCGCCCAGGACGCCTCGGTCGACCCGTACAGGTTGAAGAGGACGTCGCCGAAAACGTCCATGAACCGGGTGACCATCGGGCCGGGCAGCGCGGAACCGCTGCTCGCGACCACCTTCAGCCGGGTGGCGACGACCTCGGCGGGAGCCGCGTCGAGCAGCCGCTGCAACATCACCGGCACCGCCAGCAGCGCGGTGCACCCCTGCTCGGTCACCACGCCGAGCGTCTCGGCCGGGTCGAACCGCCGGCGCAGCACGATCGTGGCACGCAGCCCCAAGGCGATCTGCAACCCCGCGTACCCCCAGGTGTGGAACATCGGTGCGGCGATGAAGATCCGTTCGTGGGTACCCAGTGGGATGCGCGAGATGACCGCGGCGAGTGGGCCGAAGCTGCCAGGCACCTTCCGGCGCGCGCCCTTGGGCGCGCCGGTCGTGCCGGAGGTGAGCACGATCGTGTGGCCCGGCCGCGCGGGCGGCGGCAGGTCGTCGTCGGGGGCGCCCTCGATCAGGCCGGCGACCGTCGGGTTGGCGCGCCGGGCGTCGCCGTCGGCGCTGATCCGCGGCACCTCCTGCGGCGCGGCCGACAGCAGCTCGAAGAACTCGTCGTCGTGGATGAGCACGCGGACCCGCTGGTTGCGCAGCACGGTTTCCAGCTGGCCCGGGCCCAGACCGGTGTTGACCAGCACGATGTCGGCGCCGATCGTGCCGACCGCCAGCATCGACTCGAACATCGCCGCGGAGTTGCGGCACAGCAGACCGACCCGGTCACCGGGATTGATCGCGTACGCGGCCCGCAACGCGTTGGCCAGCCGCTGCACCCGGTTGGCCAGCTCGCCGTAGGTCACCGAACGGGTCTCGTCGACGACCGCGATCCGCTTCGGGTCGCGCGCCGCGGCCGAACGCATCTCACCGGTGAGGCTGAAGCCCCACCGGCGGAGCGCGTCGACCTGGCGGGCTACCTTGTCCGGCCGGCCCGGATTGAGGAGCCCGCGACGGGCGAGGGTGCGTAACAGGAAGGCCGCTTCCACGTCACTCTGCCTACCACTTGTGGTAACCCCCCGACCAATCATGGATGCTCTCTGTCTTGCTTGCCTTGCGCCGACCGAAGGTCCAGGCGCCTGGAAAGCTCAGCGGATGTAGCGGCCGGAGATCGCCCGGGACACTACCAGCCGCTGGATCTCGCTGGTCCCTTCGAAGATCGTGTATATCTTGGCATCCCGGTACCACCGCTCGACCGGGTGCTCGCGGAGGAACCCGGCGCCGCCCAGGATCTGCACCGCCTTCTCGGTGGCGGCGACCGCGACCTCACCGGCCTTGAGCTTGCTCATCGAGCCCTCGCCGGCCTCGAACGGCCGGTTGTTGCGGCCCATCCACGCCGCCCGCCACACCAGCAGCCGGGCCGCGTCGATCTCCATCCGCATGTCGGCCAGCGCGAACGCGACGCCCTGGTTGTCGATGATCGGGCGGCCGAACTGCACCCGGCTCTTCGCGTACTCCAGGGCGTACTCGTACGCGGCCCGGGCGATGCCCAGCGCCTGGGCGCCGACCGTCGGCCGGGACAGCTCGAACGTGCGCATCGCGGCCTGCCCGGCGCTCTTCTGGCCTTCCCGGGCCCGGGCCAGTCGCGCGTCGAGCGCCTCCTTGCCGCCGAGCAGGCAACTGCCGGGCACGCGTACCTCGTCGAGGAACACGTCGGCGGTGTGCGAAGCGCGCAGGCCCAGTTTCTTCAGCTTCTTCGTGGCGATGAGCCCGTTGGTACCCGGGGGCACGATGAACGCCGCCTGGCCGCGCGTACCCAGATCCGGGTCGACGCTGGCGGTGACCACGTGCACGTTGGCGATCCCGCCGTTCGTCGCGTACGCCTTCTGCCCACTGATGGTCCACTCGTCGGCGGCCTCGTCGTACCGCGCCCGGGTCCGCATCGCCCCCACGTCGGAGCCGGCCTCCGGCTCGGTGGTGCAGAACGCGGCCACCTTGGGCTCGGACACGTCACCGAAGCACTGCGGCACCCATTCGAGCATCTGGTCGGGAGTGCCGGAGCCGTAGATCGAGGCGACCGCGAGGCCGGTACCGAAGATCGACATGCCGATGCCGGCGTCACCCCAGAACAGCTCCTCGTTGGCGATGCACAGGGACAGCCCGGTCGGGTCGGACCAGGTGTTGGCGAGGAACTCGAAGCTGTACAGCCCGATCTTCGCCGCCTCCTGGATGATCGGCCAGGGCGTCGCCTCGCGCTCGTCCCACTCCGCGGCCGCCGGGCGCACGACCTCGGTCGCGAAGCCGTGCACCCAGTCGCGAAGGTCCCGCTGTTCCTCGGACAGGTCGAGCGAGAACTCGGGCATCGTTACGCCTTCGGGATGTCGAAGAGGTTGGCGATGTTCGCCGCGAGGCCCAGGTCGCCTTTGGCCTTCAGCTTGCCGGTCATGAACATCATCATCGGGTTGCCGTTGCCCGAGACGACCTTGATGAAGTCGACCGGACCCACGGTGATCGCGAGCTTCGGGTCGTTTTCCGGCTTGGGTGACAGCGTGCAGGCGCCGTCGGCGATGACCAGCTCGTACGTGTCGACCCCGCCGTCCTGGGCGCCGCTGATGTTCCAGTGGATGACCGCGTTGGTCGAGCCGGCGCGGTCGGCGCGGAACAGGGACGGGAACTTCGCGAAGATCGCGTCCAACACCGGCTTGCGGTGGTCACCCTGGAGCAGTTCGGCGATCTGCGAGTCCGGCGTGCTCTTCACGATCTGGGCGAACTGCTTGGGCTCGACGCTGGCGAAGTCGAGGCCGGCGAGGTCTGTCATCTCTCCCCCTCTGGGCTACGGCTACCTTACTCTGGCGTAACCTTACGGATGAGTAGGTAGAGTGGCAAGCGTGCAGCCCGTCACTTCCAAACGCGTTCCCCGCGCGATCCGTGAGCAGCAGATGCTCGACTCCGCCGTGGCGGTCTTCGCCCGCCGCGGGTTCCACGCCGCCTCCATGGACGAGATCGCCGAGTCGGCCGGAATTTCAAAACCGATGGTGTACGCGTACCTCGGCACCAAGGAAGACCTGTTCACCGCCTGCCTGCACCGGGAGGCGACCCGGATGGTCGAGGCGGTCGTCTACTCCGTCCCGCCCGAGGCCGGGGCCGCCGAGCAGCTGTGGAACGGGCTGCGCGGGTTCTTCACCTTCGTCGACGCGCACCGCGATGGCTGGATGCTGCTGTACCGGCAGTCCCGCGGCCGGGAGCCGTTCGCCAGCGAGTGGGTCGGCATGCGCGGCCGGATGGTCGAGATCGTCTCGGCGCTGCTGACCCGGGCGGTCGCCGGCGCCGGTGGGCCGGCCGGACCCGCCGACATCGAGCCGGTGACGCACGCGCTGGTCGGGGCCGCCGAATCGATGGCGGACTGGCTGGTCGACCACCCTGACGAGGAGCCGGAGCGGACCGCCGGCCGGCTGATGAGCTTCATCTGGCTGGGCGCCGAGGACCTGTTGAAGGGGGCGGCGTGGCGAGGGTAGTCAGTGCAGCGTGGAGCCGATCACGGTCAGGAAGAGGAGCAGGATCAGTACCCCGACAATGACCGCGGCCTGCACCTGCGTGCGGGCATTGCGCGGCGCGTAGGCCAGCCCAGCGCCGACCATCCCCCCGGTGACCAGCCCGCCGAGGTGACCGGCGATCGAGATGCCCGGGATCGTGAACGTGATGACCAGATTGATCACCAGGATCGGCAGGACCGAAGCGAGGCTGCCGCCCAACCGGCGGACGACGATCGCGTACGCGCCGAACAGGCCGAACAGCGCGGTCGACGCCCCGGCGGACAGCGCGTTGGGGCTGAACAGATAGGCCGCGACGTTGCCGCCGATGCCCGCGAGCAGGTAGAGCGCAAGAAACCGGCCGCGCCCGAGCACCGCTTCGAGCTGGCGGCCGAGGATCCACAGGGCCCACATGTTCAGCAACAGGTGGATCAGCCCGTAGTGGATGAACATGGCCGTGATCAGCCGGTACCACGCGCCGTCGTCGATGCCGGGGATCGCCTGCGCGCCGGCGACCGGTTGGTTGAACGCCCGGCCGTCCGGCGCCAGGTAGACCGTGTGCGCGATGACCGCGCCGTATGCCTGGATCGCGCTGGCGCCGGTGAACAGGCCGCCACCGACGGCTGCTTTGGCGCCGCTGACCAGCACACCCAGGATCGCGACCGCGACGTTGAGCCCGATCAGGAGCTTGGTCACCGTGCCCTGCTGGCCGGCGGCCGTCCCGCCGAACGCGGTGCGGGCGGACCGCTGGGTCCGCCGGCCCTGGCTGACGCACTCCGGGCACTGGTGACCGACCGATGCCTCGGTCATGCAGGCGGGGCAGATCGGTCGGTCACATCGCGTGCAGCGGACGTACGTTTCCCGGGACGGGTGCCGGTAGCACACCGGCGCACCGACGGCGGGCGTCTGGGTCATGTGACAAGACTACTGAGCGCGCTCAATCTGGACGCGCTCGATCACCACGTCCTGCGCCGGCCGGTCCCGCGGGTCGGTCTGGGTGCCGGCGACGCTGTCCACGACCTTGCGCGAGTCGTCGTCGGCGACCTCGCCGAAGATCGTGTGCTTGCGGTTGAGCCAGTTGGTCGCCGCGACGGTGATGAAGAACTGCGAACCGTTGGTGCCTGGCCCCGCGTTCGCCATCGCCAGCAGGTACGGGCGGTCGAACTGAAGCTCGGGGTGGAACTCGTCGGCGAACTCGTACCCCGGGCCGCCGGTGCCGGTGCCGGTCGGGTCACCGCCCTGGATCATGAAGCCGTCGATGACCCGGTGGAAGACGGTGCCGTCGTAGTACGGGCCGCTGCCCGGCTGCCTGGTCCGCGGGTCGGTGTACTGACGCGTACCCTCGGCCAGCTCGACGAAGTTTTGCACGGTCTTCGGCGCGTGGTTGGGGAAGAGCTCCACACGGATAGGTCCGGCGTTGGTGTGCAACGTCGCGAAAATGCGCTCGGCCACAATGCTCCCTTTCGTGGAGAAGATCGCCACGAATCACCGTACCCTCCGGCCGGATGGCCCTCGCAGGCGCGCCTGTATGTACGTCGGCCGACACCGGGCAATACCCCGGACGTATCCGTTCGTTTTGCCGACGCGAACCGGTTGGACCAGGCAGGATTCCCCCTAGCGGGCAGCGACGCGTTCCACTCGCCATCCGGTGGGTATTGGAACAGGCACGGCATGTTCGCCGCCACAGGAGGTGGGACTGTGTTTGGACGGCGTCAGACGATGACCAAGACGCACAACGAACTCATGCGCGATGAGTTCGGCGAGGGTTTCGATCACCTTCGCATGGCAGCCGCCCACGCCGCCGGCACGGCGGCCGGGCTGATCGCGCCCAGGCTGGACTCGATGCGGGAGCGACTCGAACCCGCATTCGAGAAATCGATGGAGAAGTCGAAAGACAAGGCGCGCGCGAGCGCGCGGCGGGCGAACACGATCGCGCGCCGGGCCACGGGAAAGAAAAAGAAGGAGACCAGGATGGCCAAGCGGTGGCCGATGGTAGTCGGGGGTCTGATGATCGCGGGCGTAGCGGCGGGGGCCGCCGGTGCGCTGCTGTCGCGTCGCCGCCAGAAGAGGTGGAACGAGTACGGCACCACGCCCAGCTTCCGGGACGACACCCGGAACATCGCCGACTCGACCCGGGCGACCGCCCCGGTCGCCGAGACCGCCAAGGACAAGGCCGGCGACGTGCTCGGTCAGATGAAGAACGCGACCGACACCAAGCCGACCACGGCGGCCGCCTCGACCTCGTCGACCCCCTCGTCGCCGTCGCCGCACACCACCGGTTCGAGCGCCCGCACCGGCGAGTTCAGCTCGGGCGAGACGTACCGGAGCAGCACCGCGACCGGCGCCGGCTCGCGTAACGGTCGCCCCTAGAGCGTCAAAGATCGTCACAACTTCCCGGAAACTGTGGCCTCAATGCCCGTCTGAGGCCACAATTTCCGGGAAGTTGTGACGATCTTGTCGTTACAGCCAGCCGGATCGGCGGAATGCGCGGTACAGGACCAGCGTGACGCCGATCATGAGCGCGAGCACGACCGGGTACCCGTACCGCCAGCGCAACTCGGGCATGAAGTCGAAGTTCATTCCCTCGATGCCGGCGATCGACGTCCAGACCGCCGCGATACCGGCCCACGCCGCGATCTTCCGCATGTCGTTGTTCTGGTCGACCGATACCTGCGCCAACCGCGCGGCCAGGATCGAGTTGAGCACGTCGTCGAAGTACAGAACCTGCTCGACCGTACGGGTCAGGTGGTCGTTGACGTCCCGGAAGTACTTGCGGATCTCCTTCGGCACCTCGACGAGTTGCCCGGTGGCGAGCCCGCCGAGCGGCCGTTGCAGCGGGATGACCGTCCGCTTGAACTCCATCAGCTCCCGCTTGAGCTGGTAGATGCGCTGGATCCGACCGCTGCCGTGGCGGGCGAACACGCTGTCCTCCACGGCCGCGATGTCCTCCTCGATCGCGGCCGCCACCTCGACCAGGCCGTCCACCACGCTGTCGTACACCGCGTACGCGACCGCCCATGGCCCGCGTTCGAGCAGTTCCCGCTTACCCTCAAGATCAGCTCGTACGGGTGCCAGCCGGACCGCGTCGCCGTGCCGGACCGTGATGATGAAGTGGTCGCCGATGAACATCATCACGTCGCCGCTCTCCACCACCTCGCTGTTCTCGGTCAGCTCGAGGTGCTCGACGTAGCGGGCGGTCCGCATGGTCACGAACGTCATGTTGCCGTACCGCTCGATCTTGGGCCGCTGGTGCGACTTCACCGCGTCCTCCACCGGCAGTTCGTGCAACTCGAACACGTCGGCGATGTCGGCCAGCTCGCCCGCGTCCGGCTCCTTGAGGCCGAGCCAGACGAACCCGTCGCCGGTCCGCCTGGCCGTGTGGAAGGCGTCGCGGTAGTCCCACGTCTCCGGCTGGCGCTCGCCGCCCACGTAGAACGCGTAGTCGACGACGCCGCTGCCCCGGTTGGCGCCGCTCCTCGCATCCTGGGCCGGCTGCGCCGGGCTGAGCATGCGATGCATCGCCCGGCGGACCGGTGCCGCCAGGGCCCGGGAGATGCTGCGGGCGTTGCCGCTCTCGTCGTAGGCCATGTGCTACCTCCAGGCGGGGCGGGGAAGCCTGCTGCCACCACTGCCCGGGCCGGCGACGACCTGGGCATGCGTCGACCCAGGTCCGTGGTGGCCTGGGCCCGCGACGACCTTACGCCCGACCGGGAGTCGGATCCGAACCTCGGCCGGCCGGGTGGTTGCCGAGCCGGGCCCGTTTGCCGAGCCGGGCCCGTTTGCCGAGCCGGGCCCGTTTGCCGAGCCGGGCCCGTTTGCCGAGCCGGGCCCGTCTGCTGGACAGCCGCCGGGCAGTCGGCCGGGCGGATGGGCACCGGGCGGGCCGTCCGCAGGTGGGGGTGGGCGGGGCCGGCCCGCCCGGTGCGTGGGGGGCGGGGGTGATGCGTTGGTGACCTAGCCGCGGGCACGCGGAATCCGTCGTGCGACGACTGTGTCGCGCAGGATTCTGATCCATTGGGATCGGACAAGGGACCCCAAATGTATTACGGTTTGGGATCAGCCTGCCCGCTCAGCCCTGCCCGCGGACGTCCGCGATCGCTGCCGCGAGCCGGCGCACCCCCTCATCGACCTGGTCAGCCGTGACCGCCGAGTACGCCAGCCGGAGCGCGTGCCGGCCACCCTCCAGAAGGAAGTCGCTGCCCTTGACCACGGCCACCCCGCGGGCGGTCGCGGCCGGTAGGAGCTTGTCCACGTCGATGTCGGAGGGCAGCTCGATCCAGAGGAAGTAGCCGCCGTCCGGCTCGGTGAACCGGGCGTCCGGGATGTGCTGGCGCAGCGCCGCCCCGAGCAGCCGGGCCCGCTCGGCCAGCGCCGTGCACACGGTCGCGATCGACCGGTCGATGTCGCCGGCCACGCAGAACTGGTGCACGATCGCCTCGGAAACCATGCCAGGCGAGATGTACAGGGTGGTGGCCCGCTTGGCGATGGTGGCGATGAGGTCGGCCGGCCCGACCAGGTAGCCCACCCGGACACCCGGGCAGACGGTCTTGGTGAACGAGCTGGCGTGCACGACGGTGCCGGCCGTGTCCAGCGACAGCATCGTCGGCAGCTTCTCGCCCCGGAACCGGATCTCCGCGTACGGGTCGTCCTCGAAGATCGTGAACCCGTACTCCTCGGCGAGGCTGATCAGCGTGCGCCGCCGGTCCGCGTTGAGCGTGACGCCGGCCGGGTTCTGGTAGTTCGGGATCACGTGGGCGAGCTTCGGCCGTACCCCGGATTCGAGCAGCTTGCGCAACTCGTCGACGTCGAGCCCGGCCTCGTCGAGGGTGACCTGGTGCACGGTGGCGCCGATGGTACGCAGGTTGAGCAGCGTCCGGTCGTAGGTCGGCTTCTCCACCACCACGTCGTCCCCGGCCTTGACCAGGTGCTCGAACAGTAGCGCGTCGGCCTGGAGCGAGCCGTTGGTGATCATGACCTGGTCGACCTCGACGCCGTGCCGGTCGGCGATCCAGTTCCGCAAGGGCGGGTAGCCGACGGACGTCCCGTACGCGGTGATGCCGCCCGGATCGGTGTCGAAGGCGCGCACGGCGGCGGCTTTCAGGCCGTCGACGTCGACGATGTCCAGGGAAGGAGCGCCACGGGCGAATGAGATCAACTGCGCGGAGGTCATGACATCAAAGGGTACGGGCTGCCGTCCGCCGGGTTTGTCAAGCCCTACCCGTAATCTGTGGACGACGAGGGTGGGTTGTGGACGGGGTCGCGCCGGTGCCAACCTGACCATGAGGATTGGAGGCATGACCGTGACCGTCTCCGCGCCACACGACGCCGGCAGTGCCTGGACGATCGAGGATCTGGACCACACCCCGGACGACGGCAACCGCTACGAGATTGCCGATGGGAGCCTCGTCGTGAGCCCAGCCCCCGCTGTGCGCCATGGAGATGTGAACGACCGCCTCAGCGACGCGCTCAAGCGGCAGGCACCCGCCGGCACACGCGTGCTCACCGTCGGCCTCGGTGTCACGATGAACCGCCGCCGCAGCCTCTACATCCCGGACCTGCTGATCGTGCCCAGTGCTTCGCTGGAGGCAGACCGGAAGAACCTGCCCGCCGATGAGGTGCTCCTGGTCGCCGAGGTGCTGTCGCCGAGCAACGCAGGATTCGACCTGGTGCAGAAGCGGCACGACTACGCGGCCGCCGGCATCCCGCGGTACTGGATCGTCGACCCGCAGGCGAAGGCGATCACGGTGCTGGCACTGCCCGGCGGCGCGACCGTGTACAAGGAGGAGTTCGTCGTGCGCGCCGGCGAGCCGTGGCAGACCGACTCGCCGTACCCGTTGACCGTCGACCCGGCCGAGATCTTCTAGGCGGGCACCGTGGACCGGTTCTGCGCCCACACCCGCACGATGTCGCGGACGGAGATGACGCCAAGTACCTCGTCGTCCTCCATCACGACCAGGTGGCGGAAGCCGCCCCGGATCATGGCGGCGGCGGCCTCGTCGAGTGTCCAGGCCGGCCCGGCGTAGACGACGTCCCAGGTGATATGGGCCGAGGTGTGCTCGACGTCCGGGTCGAGCCCGTTGCCCAAGGCATTAAGAATGTCGCGTTCGGTGACAATTCCGACACCTGAGCCGTCGGGATCGACCACCACGGCTGACCCGGTCTTCCGCGACGACATCAACTCCGCGGTCTGACGCAGCGTGTGCCCGGGCCCCACGGTCAGTACTGCCTTACTCATCGCATCGCGTACTTGCATGGTGTAGTCCCCCTCGCAACGCACGGTACGGACATAGTCCCGCCCGTGCCGGGAACACTCAAGACTTCCAATGACCGGAAACCCCTGCTACAGGCGCCGCGGGTACGCGGGGCCAATACTGGAGCCATGCACTTCCTGTCCGGCCCGGCCGCCTATGACCTGACCTACGACGACGTCTTCATGGTTCCCGCCCGTTCGGGTGTGGAATCCCGACTCGACGTCGACCTTTCGACCACCGACGGCACGGGTACCACCATTCCGATTCTCGTCTCCAACATGACCGCCGTCGCCGGACGGCGGATGGCGGAGACCGTGGCCCGCCGCGGCGGGTTGGCGGTCATCCCGCAGGACATCCCGATCGACGTCGTGGCCGACGTGGTCAGCTGGGTCAAGCGGCGCCACCTCATCCACGACACCCCGATCAAGCTGGCTCCGACCGACACCGTGTCGCAGGCGCTCGCGCTCCTGCCGAAGCGGGCACACGGCGCCGTCGTGGTGGTCGAGAACAACCGCCCGGTCGGCATCGTCACCGAGGTCGACTGCGCCGAGGTGGACCGGTTCACCCAGCTCGGCGCCGTGATGTCGCGGGACCTGCTGACCCTGCCGGCGGAGATCGACCCCGAGGAGGCGTTCGAGCGGCTCCAGGCGGGCCATCACCGGCTGGCTCCGGTGATCGACGAGCACGGCACGCTGGTCGGGATCCTCACCCGCAAGGCCGCGTTGCGCGCCACGCTGTACCGGCCGGCCGTCGACGCCGAGGGGCATCTGCGGGTCGGCGCCGCCATCGGGATCACCGGAGACATCACCGGCCGGGCCGACAAGCTGCTGGCCGCCGGCGTGGACGTGCTGGTGGTGGACACCGCGCACGGTCACCAGGAGCGGATGATCGCAGGCCTGCGTGCGGTCCGGTCGCTGCGCCCGCCGGTACCCGTGGCCGCCGGCAACGTGGTGACCGCCGAGGGCACCCGGGATCTGATCGGGGCCGGCGCCGACATCGTCAAGGTGGGCGTGGGACCGGGCGCGATGTGCACCACCCGGATGATGACCGGGGTCGGCCGGCCGCAGTTCTCGGCCGTGCTGGAGTGTGCCAGGCAGGCCCGGGAGCTGGGCGGACATGTCTGGGCCGATGGCGGGGTCCGGCACCCGCGCGACGTCGCCCTGGCCCTCGCGGCCGGTGCGGCCAACGTGATGATCGGCTCGTGGCTCGCCGGTACCCACGAGTCGCCGGGCGATCCGCTGCGTGACGCCGACGGCCGGCTGTACAAGGAGAGCTTCGGCATGGCCTCGGCACGGGCGGTGAGCCGGCGCACGGCCGACGACACCGCGTACGAGCGGGCCCGCAAGGCACTGTTCGAAGAAGGCATCTCGACATCGCGGATGTACCTGAATCCCCGCCAGCCGGGCGTCGAGGATATTCTCGACGAAATCATCGCCGGGGTGCGGAGCGCGTGCACCTACGCCGGCGCCCGCACCCTCGCTGAGCTGCACGAGCGCGCTGTGGTGGGGGTGCAGAGCGCCGCTGGGTATGCGGAAGGCAAACCCCTTCCGACCAGTTGGTGAACGACGGGTCACGATATCCTGCATCGGGTCTCAAGGAGTCGCACGGCTCCCCACCGATGCGAGGGAAGTGCTACGTGGCGATCAACGTGGTGATCCTGGCCGCTGGCCTGGGCACCCGGCTCGGCCGACCGCACCCGAAGCCGCTGACGGCGTTGGCCGACGGCCGCAGCATCCTGCGTCAGCAGCTCGACCACGTGCGCAAGACGTTCGGCGACGACGCGCACGTCACGATCGTGGTCGGGTTCAAGATGGACCTGATCATGGAGGCCGCCGCCGCGGACGCCGCGTTCGTCTACAACGAGCTGTATGACCAGACCGGCACCGCCAAGAGCCTGCTCAAGGCGTTGCGGCTGGCCCCGCCCGGCGGCGTGCTGTGGCTCAACGGCGACGTGGTCTTCGTGCCCGGTCTGCTGGAGCTCCTCGTGCCGCACATCGAGGCGGGCCGCAGCTTCGTCGCGGTCAACACCGACAGCGTCGCCGACGAGGAGGTCAAGTACACGCTCGACGCCGACGGGTACGTGCGCGAGCTGTCCAAGAAGGTGGTCGGCGGGCTCGGTGAGGCGATCGGGATCAACTACGTGACCCCGGCCGACCGCGAGATGCTGGTCGAGCACCTGGAGCGCTGCCCGGACGACGAGTACTTCGAGCGGGGCCTGGAGACCGCGATCGCCGACGTCGGGATGCGGGTCGCGGCGGTCGACATCTCGGAATACGGCTGCGTGGAGGTCGACTTCGAGCCCGATCTCGACCGGGCGAACGCCCTGGGAGCGGCCCGATGATCGACCAGGAGGCTACCGAAACCAGGCACACCGCGGGGGAGTTCCTCGCCCGCAACCGCGGGGGCGGGCTGTTCACCGAGACGGTCAACCAGCGGATCGGCGCCTATCTGTGCGTCGTCGCGGAGCGCTACGGCCTGCCGCCGAGCGCGCTGACGATCGTCAACTTCATCCTCGGGCTGGCCGCGTCGATCCTGGTCATCGCGTTCGCGCCGGCAATGGCCGGTGGTCGGGCGCCGGCGGTCGCGGTCGGCCTGGTCGCGCTCGTGCTCTGGCACCTGGCGTACTCGCTGGACTGCGCCGACGGGCAGCTGGCCCGGGTGACCGGGCGGGCCAGCCCGGCCGGCGCGCGACTCGACATCCTGTGCGACGTGGCGTTGCAGATCTCCCTGGTGGCGGCCGTCGCGGCGGTGGCCCACTGGTACGACGACAACCTGCCGGTCTGGGTCGTCGCCGTGTTCGCCGGCACCTGGATGGTCAACCTGGTCACCTCGGCGCTGCAACAGGGCACGGCGGCGGCGAGTCTCGTCACCAGCCGTTCGCTCGTCGTTCGCCTGATCAAATTGGTCCGCGACTACGGTGCCGTGGTGACCGTGATCGGCCTGACCATCGCCCTGCTTCCGGGCTGGACCGAGTGGCTTATGGTCGCGTTTGTGCTTGTCAACGGAGGTTTCCTGCTGGTCAGCATCGCCGCGTCAGCGCGGGCGAGCCTGAGCCGGGGCTGACGGGGTGCGTGGCATACGCGGTGCCCGGTGGGTGACCGCGGGCCTGGCCGACCAGTTCGTCATCGCGTGCGCCAACGCGGGTAACACCGTCCTGGCGCTGGTCCTGCTGCCGCTGCACCGGTCCGGCATCATGATCCTGTCGCTCGGGCTGGCGTACTTCGTCATGTTCCTCAACCGGGCGTTCGTCGGTGACGTGCTGCTCGCCCTCGCGTCCCGGTACGACGGGGAGCGGCGTGACCGGCTGGTCCGCAACGGGCTCGCGGCAGCCGTCGGGATCGGGGCGATCGCGGCGCTCATCCTGCTGGCGGTCTGGGCGGTGTGGCCGCGCGGCGGCAAGACCGACCTGCGGGACCTGGTGTGGATCGCGCCGTTCCTGCCGGTACTGCTGCTGCATGACACCGGCCGGTTCACGTACCTCGCCGACCGGCAGCCGGCGAAGGCGCTCTCGATCGACCTGGTGTGGGTCGGCACCCAGGCGGCCGCCGTCGTCGTCATGGTGCTCGCCGGTCTGACCAGCGCCGGCGGGCTGATGGTCTGCTGGGGCACCGGCGCGGCCGTCGGTGCCACGGTGTTCCTGCTGCGCACCGGCTACCGGCCCTGGCGCGGGCGGCCGACCCGGTGGGCCGCCGAGACCCGGCATCTGTCCGGCTGGTTCACCGCGACCGCGCTGATCGGGCAGTTGCAGATCCAGGCGGTCGGCTTCATCGTCACCGGCCAGCTGTCCCCGACCGCGCTGTCCGCGCTGCGGGGCGGTCAGGTCGCGCTGATCCAGCCGGTACAGAACTTTCTGATGGCCGTCCAGGGGCTGGTCGTGCCGCGCGGATCCCGGCTGGCCCGGGACGCCGCGAGGCTGCCCGGCGCCGAGGGCGAGCAGGCGGCCGCCGCGCTGCGCCGGCTGATCCGGTTGCTGCTGCTCGCGTTCACCGGCCTGGCGGTGCTGATGGTCGCGATCATGTGGCCGGTCGCCACCCTGGTGCTGACCAGGATCCACAAGTTCGCCGGGATCGCGCCGCTGGCCCTGCCGATGAGCCTCCAGGCGGCGATGTACCTGGTGCAGTTGCCGTTCACCGCGGCGCTGCGGGCGATGCACCGGGCCCGGATGCTGTTCGCCCAGTACGTGATCTTCTCGGCGGTCAGCCTCACCGGCCTGGTCGTCGGGGCGCACGCCGGCGGGTTGCAGGGCGCGGCGTGGGGGCTCGTGACGGGCACCGCCACCGGGCTGCTGACGATGGCCGCCTTCTACTGGTACTCACTGCGCTGGCTCGGTCAGGTGGAGCCGGACCGCTTCGAGGAGGCGGAGAGGGCCGACGCGGTCCCCGCCGGGGCGGGCTGATCGGCCGGGTCCGCCGGGTCGACCGCCCGCAGCACCAGCCACGCCTCGCCGGCCACAAGCAGGATCCACAGTGTGCCGCCGGTGCCGCCGAGCAGCCAGTCCGCGACGGCGATCGTGGGGATCGAGCCGATGGCGGCGACGGTCAGCCACGCCGGCGGCGCGCGATTCGGTCCGGCGCCCTTCCAGGCGTGCCACAGCAGCAGCCCGAGCCCGAGCAGGAACGCGATCTCGCCCAGGACGCCGCCCCGGCGCAGCGCGCCGACGGCCGCGTTGTCGGTGGTCAGGTCCACCGGCTTGGTGCCCGGCTTGGTGCCGTCGTTGGCCCGGTGCACCACGGCCCGCGACGTCTTGGTGTCGCCGAACAGCTTTTCGACCGCGCTCCCGTGTACCCAGTCGACGCCGACCTGCTTCCAGGTGTCGAGCCGGCCGCTGGTCACGTCGCCGCTGCCGTACCTGGCCTTGAACAGGAAACCCTGCCCGCCGGAGAAGACCAGGACGAGCGCCAGCACCGCGAAGGGCGTCACCGCCGCGAGCCAGATTCGACGGTACGAGGGAAGCCCGGCCCCCTGGCGGCGCCACAGCAGGTAGGCGTGTACGAGCCCGGCGGCGCCCAGGAACACGAACCCGCTTCGGGAGTTGGTCGCGAAGATGACCGCGCCGGCGAGCACGGTGACCACGATCCGCTGCCAGACCGCGAACACCCGGTCGACGCCGATGCGCAGCGCGGCCGCCACGCCGATCAGCGCCATCGAGTTGGGGTGGTACAGCAGCCACGGGCCGCCCCAGAACCGGCGGTTCATGTTGACGCCCCAGGGGCTGTCCGGCACCGCGTGGAACGTCTGGAACAGGTTGCCCGATCCGGAGAGGGCCAGCGCCGCGAGCGCGAGCAGGAACGCCGCCGCGATCCCGATCGACAGGTCCCGTCCCGGCCGGTCCTTGCGGTCCGGGCGGGCGCTCGCCACGACCGCGAGCACGGCGAGACCGAAGACCCCGGCGTACGCGACCCGCTGCACCCCGACCTTGAGGTGCACCGCGAGCACCGCGCCGACGATGCCGAGCAGCCAGTACGCGAGGCCGAGCCAGGCGGTGCCGAGCCGGGGCAGCTCCCGCAGCCGGCGCAGCCACGGCCAGCTCCAGACCGCGAACAGCACGCCTTCCACGCCGAGCACCGGCCAGACCAGCCAGCCGTGGTTGATCGCGGTCCAGCTCACCATCCCGGCGAGGACGAAGAAGCCGCCGGTGACCAGGCCGCGCAGGGTGAGGCCGGGCAGGGTGCTGACGAACCACACGATCGCGGCGGCGATGGCGCCCGCCAGTAGCGCGCCGGCCGCGTGCAGGACGGAGTGGCCGGCGGTGAACTCCACGACGGCGGCGGCGACCGCAACCACCCCGCCTGCGGAGATCGCCACAACTTCCCGGAAGTTGTGGCCATGTCGGGCCTCGGAGACCACAACTTCCGGGGAGTTGTGCCGATCTTCGGTCACCTGATCACCTCGGTGTAGATGTCGATCAACCGGCGGACCAGCACGACCGGGGCGAAGCTCTGCTCGTACCGTCGCCTGGCGATGGACCGCAGACTGCCCGCACCCGCGTGCGCGAGCTTGAGCCCGGCGGCGATCGCGTCCCGGTCCGGCTCGGTGATCCAACCCGCGTCGCCGACCAGGTACGGGATGCCGCCCAGGCTCGTGCCGAGCACCGGCCGGCCGCTGGCGAGCGCCTCCAGGACGATCGTCGGGAGCACGTCGTGCCAGGTGGACGGCGTGACCACGCAGGCGGCGCGGCCGATCTCGGCGAGCGTGCCGTCGCGGTCGAGCGGGCCGAGGTACGTGACGTCACCGCGCTGCGCCGCGGCGGCTTCGGCGAGCGGCCGCAGTGGGCCGTCGCCGGCGATCCGCAGCGTGCCCAGCTCGCCGTCGCCGTGCCCGCGCCAGGCATCGAGCAGCAGGCCAAGGCCCTTCTCGGCGGACAGCCGGGCGGCGAAGAGAAACCCGTCGCCGGGCTGACCCGCCTCGCCGGGGTCGGGGATCGCGTTCGGCTTGACGCTGATCCGGTCCGCCGGAATGCCGTAGTCGCGCAGGTGATCTTTGATCGCATCGGTCAACGCTATGTACCGCTCGACCGACCGCCAGGTGCCGCGGTGGACGGCCAGCGTGGTCGCCATGATCGCACTCTGTGGCCGGGAGCCGCGGTAGCAGGCGTGCCGGATCGCCGGCAGCGGGAGCGCCCGCCCCCGGCAGTCGTGGCAGACGTGGCCGTCGCGGAAGTACAGGCCGGGCGCGCAGACCTGGCGGTAGTTGTGCACGGTCTGGAGCACCGGCACGCCCGCCTTGTGCGCGGTCCGCACCACCCAGGGCGACAACAGCGGGTACGGGTTGTGCAGGTGAACCAGGTCGGGCTGCTCGCTTTCCAGCAGGCGCGCCAGCGCCCGCTGCGATGTCCCGTTGTAGATCGGCGACAGCGGCAGCAGCGCCTTCTGTGTCGCCGGCAGCGAACCGATCTCGTCTGAGCTGCGCAGAAAGGGCACGACGGTGACGCCCGCGGCGCGAAGTTGGGCGATCTCGGCATCGACCACGATGTTCTCGCCCGACGGCGCGGCGGCGGCGTACCGGTTGTGCGCGACAATGATCTTCAAGTCGTGCCCCTCCATGGCGGGCTGAGCCTACGACGCCTACGACAATGCCGCGACGTCGGGCAGACTGGACGGCGTGCCTGAACTCCCCGAGGTCACCGCCCTCGCCGCCTACCTGCGCGAGCGGGCAGCCGGCCACCGCGTCGCGCGCGTCGAGGTGTCCGCGATCAGCGCGCTCAAGACGTACGATCCGCCGGTCACCGTGCTGTCCGGGCTGGCGATCACCGATGCCACCCGGCACGGCAAGTTCCTCGACGTCGTCTTTGAAAACGATCTCCACCTGGTGATCCACCTGGCCCGCGCCGGCTGGTTGCACTACCGGGAGGAGTTCTCCGGCAATACACTGCTCAAGCCCGGTAAAGGGCCGATCGCGCTGCGGGTACGCCTCGACGACGGCTCCGGCTTCGACCTGACCGAGGCGGGCACCCAGAAGAAGCTCGCCGCGTACCTGGTGCGGGACGTTGCGCTGGTGCCCGGGATCGCCAAGCTGGGCCCGGACGCGCTGACCGCGCCGCCCGACGTCTTCGCCGCGCGGCTGAGATCCCGGCGTGGCCAGGTCAAAGGCGTGCTCACCGACCAGTCGGTGCTGGCCGGCATCGGCAACGCGTACTCCGACGAGATCCTGCACCGGGCGAAGCTGTCGCCGTTCGCGATCACCGATCGGCTCGACGACGAGGCGATGGCGCGGCTGCAGACCGCCGTGCGGGAGGTGCTGACCGACGCGGTCGAGCGCTCGGTCGGGCAGAAGGCGGCGACGCTCAAGTCGGAGAAGCGCTCGGGTCTGGCCGTCCACGCGCGTACCGGCCTGCCGTGCCCGGTCTGCGGCGACACGATCCGTGAGGTCTCGTTCGCCGACTCCAGCCTCCAGTACTGCCCGACCTGCCAAACAGGAGGCAATCCGCTAGCCGACCGTCGCCTGTCCCGCCTGGTGAGGTAGCGGGCCGTACCCTGTCGTGGTGCGCCGGGTCTTTCTGCTTGCGTTCGCCGGGTTCTTTCTGACCTCGGCGGCATGGGCGCTCGCGCTGCCGACCGACGGCACGTACGACGAGAAGCACCACATCGTGCGCGCGTACGCGGTCGCTTCCGGGCGACTCCTGCCGGACGGGCCGGCGTCCGACGGCACCACGTTCGGTAACGAAGGGTTCGACGTACCGAAGAGTCTGCTGCCGGGCGACATCGCCTGCATGCGGATCCCGGCCCACCCGCCGGCCTCCTGCCAGACCCCTTCCGGCTCAGGCACCGCGCGGATCCCGAGCGCAGCGGCCCGGTACTCGCCGGTCTACTACCTCCCGGTGGGCCTGCCGCTGCTGGCGAGCCCCGACCGCACCGGTGTCGTGCTGGCCCGGTTGGTCTCCGCGCTGCTGTCCGCGCTGCTGCTCGCGCTGGCGGTCGTGGTGGCGGCGGTGTCCAGGAGGCGCCTGCTTGTCGCGGGTGTTGTCCTGGCCGTCACCCCGATGGCGACCAACCTCAGCGGCTCGGTCAACCCGAACGGGCTGGAGATCTCGGCGGGCGTACTGCTGTTCGTCGCCCTCACCGCCGCGCTGGAGAAACCGCGCCGGGGACTCCTGCTGGTCGCCGGGATCGCCGCCGCGCTCCTGCTGACGCTGCGCCCACCGCTCGGCCCGATCCTGCTCGTCGCCGACGTGGCGGCCGTCGCGGCACTGGCCGGCCGGACCCGGATCGCGGCGTCCGTCCGGGACCAGGACGTCCGGCGGATCCTCGGCGCCTCGGTGCTCGCCGGGGTGGCATTCACCCTGGTCTGGACCCTGGTGTCCGGCGGCCCGGGCACCGCTCCGGTGCCGGCCCGGGCGATCCACGGAGATATCGGGAAGCAGATAGCAACAAATCGGCTGCCGTTCTACGTCCATCAAATTGTGGGCCAGTTCGGGTACGGCGAGACGACGATCTCCCGGTACGCCATCGACTTCTGGTACCTGCTCGTGGCGGCCGTGGTGATCCCGGCGCTGATCTGGGGCGGGTGGCGGCTGCGGCTGGTCCTCGCCGGTATCGTCGCGTGCTGCTTCGCGCTGCTGGTCGCCCTCGACTACCACTTCGCGCCGCAGAGCGGCTGGTTCGCGCACGGCCGGTACGCGATGCCGACCGGGGTGGGGCTGGTGCTGCTCGCGGCCATGTTCACCGGTGGGCCGTCGCGGTGGACGTCGATCTCCGCGTCCCGTTGGTTCGCCATCGGCCTGGTCGCGGCGACCGTACCCGTACAGCTCTACGCGCTGGCGCGGGTGCTGACCCGGTACGAGAGCGGCATCGAGGCGCCGCTCAACCCGTTCAGGGGGAGCTGGCATCCGGCCGGTGGCGCTGCGTTGCCGTTGCTCGTCCTGGCGATGGGTCTCCTGTTGGTGGTGATAGTTACGAACAGTGATGCGAGCGCACGGCCGGTCACTGTTTCCGGCGGGCCGGATAACGGATCCGTCATGCCGGTCGCACACAGCGCGACCTTGGCCGACCAAACCTCGACAACCGATGCGACGAACCACTAGTGTCGGCCGGTCGTCACCTCTCGTCGCCGTACGGCATGGCAAACTGAGGGGCGCTGTGAACGATTGGTCGCCACAGAGGCGGAATCGACGCTCAGTGATGGGTTTGATGAACGCGCGGGCGGGCACGCCGACCGGTCAGGTCGTTCACTTCGGTCAGTCGCCATGGCCATGGAGGGCGCCGAAGTGACTACCAGCCTGCAACGTCCGGCGAGCAGAGCGAGCCGGAGAACGAGCGTGCGGGAGCTTGACAGCTTCGAGATCCTCCCGGAGGCGCCGGCAGCGCCCAACGGGATTCCCCGCTCCGCGTGGTTCCGCAACCGCCGTCGCGCTACCTGGTACCGGTCGTATGCAGCGGTGCTGGTCCTGTTCGACTACGGGGCGACCGCCCTGGCGAGCCTCACCGCGACGTCGACGCTCGACAAGGCGACCTCCGGCTTCCAGCGCGAGCTAGGGCTGTTCAACCTCATCGTGTTCCTGCTGCTGCCGCTCGGCTGGCTCGCCGTGCTGTGGGCGCACGGCGCGTACGACCGGCGCTACCTGGGTGTCGGCACCGACGAGTTCAAGCAGGTCGTCCGCGCTTCGTGGACGATGATCGCGATCGTCTCGTTCCTCGCCTTCGCCACCAAGACAGATCTGTCCCGGCTCTCCGTCGGCATCGCTCTCGTCGGCGCGCTCGCGTACATCCTGATCTTCCGGTACTTCGCCCGCCGGCTGCTGTACCTGGCTCGCGGGCACGGCCTCGCCACCCACCGGATGCTGCTGGTCGGCACCCTGCCGGAGGCGATGGAGGTGCTCACGACGATCACCCGCAGCCCGGCGACCGGGCTCATCCCGGTCGGCATCCACGCCAGCGAGGGATACTCGGCGCCCCGCCGCGACGAGCCGCCGGTGCCGGTGTTCGCCGGCCGGGACGTGGTCGCGCTGGTCCGGGAACTGGGCGCGGACACGATCGCCGTCTGCGGCTCGGCCAGCACCGAGCCGGGCGAGCTGCGCCGGCTCGCCTGGCAGTTGGAGGGCACCGGCGTCGACCTGGTCGTGGCGCCGCAGCTGACCGACATCGCGGGCCCGCGGGTACACATCCGCCCGGTCGAGGGCCTTCCGCTGCTGTACGTGGAAGAGCCCACCCTGTCCGGCCTCGCCTGGCTGGTCAAGAACCTCATCGACCGGCTCGTCGCGCTCATCGGCCTGATCGTCGTGCTACCGCTGTTCACCGCCATCGCGGTCGCGATCCGGATCTCCGACCCCGGCCCGATCTTCTTCCGGCAGGCCCGGGTCGGGCGGGAGGGTCGCATCTTCCGGGTCTGGAAGTTCCGGACCATGTACACCGACGCCGAGGACCGGGTGGCCGAGCTGGAGGAGCTCAACGAGGGCGACGGCCTGCTCTTCAAGATCCGCAATGATCCGCGGGTGTTCCCGGTGGGCCGGTTCCTGCGTGCGGCCTCCCTCGACGAGCTGCCTCAGCTGATCAACGTCCTGCTCGGTGAGATGTCGCTGGTCGGACCACGGCCGCTGCCGGCGGAAGACGGCGACTTCCTCGGCGACGTACGCCGCCGGCTGCTGGTCCGCCCGGGGATCACCGGGCTGTGGCAGGTCTCCGGTCGCAGCGACCTGTCCTGGGACGACGCCGTCCGGCTGGACCTGTACTACGTGGACAACTGGTCGCTGGTCCTCGACCTGCACACCCTGTGGCGCACGATAGGCGTGGTACTCCGCCGCAAAGGCGCCTACTGACCAGCCCCCTTCCATGATCATGAAGGATTCGGGCCACATGGCAACGTCAATCTTTCATGATCATGGAAGAGGGTGGCGGTTAGATTTTGAAGTCGTTCACCAGTTGGTCGACGTCGTTGGCCATTCGGGCCAGTTCGGCGGCGGCCTGCTGAGTGGTGGCCGCGCCCTCCGACGTGGAGCCGGCCGCTACGGCGACGCCGGAGATGTTCTCGGCGATCTGCGTGGCACCGGTCGCGACCTGCGAAACGCTGCGGGAGATCTCTCCGGTCGTCGCGGACTGCTCCTCGACGGCGGCGGCGATCGTGGTCTGCAGGTTGCTGATCTCCCCGACGACCGAGGAGATCTGGCCGATCGCCACGGTGGCCTCCGCGGTGGTCGCCTGGATGCCGGTGACCTTGGCGGTGATGCTCTCGGTTGCGTGCGCGGTCTCCTGGGCCAGGTCCTTGACCTCGCTGGCGACCACGGCGAAGCCCTTACCGGCGTCGCCGGCCCGGGCTGCCTCGATCGTCGCGTTGAGCGCCAGCAGGTTGGTCTGCTCCGCGATCGAGTTGATCAGCTTGACGATGTCACCGATCTCGGCGCTGGCCTGGTCGAGCCGGGCCACCGCGCCCGAGGTCTGCTCGGCGGTCTGTACCGCCTGCCCGGCGACCGAAGCGGCGGAGCTGGCGTTCATCGCGATCTCGCTGATCGCCGTACCCATCTGCTCGGTGGCGGCGGACATCGTCTGTACCTCGGTCGACACCTCCTCGGCGGCCCCGGAGACCACGCCGGCCTGGCTGGACGTCTCCTCGGCGTTACCGCCGAGCTGGGTGGCGACCGCGCTCAACTCGTGCGAGGCGGCGGTCAGCGTGGTGGAGCTGGCCGCGATCGCGGTGATCGCGCCGCGGACACCGGTCACCGCCTCGGTCAGCGCGGTCGCCATCTCGGCCAGTTCGTTACGCCCGTCCACATCGACCTGCACGGTCAGATCCTTGCGGGCCACGGCACGGAGCGCGGCGACCACTTTGCCCAGCGGCACGGTGATGGACCGCCCGACCAGCGCCGACAGGAGCACCAGCAGGGCCAGCCCGATGACGCCGACCAGCAGTACCGTGTCCTTGATCTCCCGGATCCGCTTGGTGTTGTCGGCCGTCGCGCTGGTGACGGCGCTGGCCAGGAGCTCCCGGCTGGCATCGATCCGTTCGCCGATCGACTTGGCCCGCTCCCGTGCGCGGGTGAACACCGGGACGGCCGCCGGGCTGCCCGGGGTCAGGGCGCCGAGCGTCGGCATGTCCGTGGCGATCCCCTGGAGGTAGGCGATGTACTGCTGGTGCAGGCTGTCCAGGTCGCTGCGCAGGTTGGTCGGCAGATCCAGGGCACCGATCCGGCTCCAGGACGCCTCGGCTTCCTGACTGGCCGCGGACAGGTAGGTCGCGGCCGTCTGGCGCTCGGCATCGCTGTTCGCGAGTATCTGGTCGCGCTGGGCGATCTCCGCGTCGTTCGAGGTCACATCGAGGCTGATCAGCTGGGCATTGGCGGTGTTCAGGCTGGTGAGCAGGGCGTCCGTATCGCGGAGCTGGTCGGCGCCGTAGTAGCTGACCCCACCGATGAACAGCGCCACCAGGACACCCAGGCCACTCAGTACTGCCAGCCGACGGCGAACTGTCAGATCTTTTAGCAGTCTCATGGTCAGGCCCCCGTGATCGGGCGGCCCGCTGTCAGAGCCGCTTACCCGCATTATCGGGATCGAATAACCACGCTGGACGCTTATCGGGTTTATCGGGCATCCGGGTTTTGCTTCCGGCGATCCTGGGAAACGACGCGGGTCTGGCGCTAACCGCGACGCGGGGGTCACGATCCTTACGTGCGCGGTAACCTCTCGGCGGCGTTCGCGGTCCTCGCGCTGCTCGCCGCGCTGGTCGGCGCGGTATACGCGGTGCTGCGGCTGCGCGCCCGTCCGGGCATCGCCACCGCCGCGCAACGGGCCACGTACGAGGTGCTGCACACCGGGGCGCTCGCGGCCGAGCCGTTGCAGGCCGGGCTCACCCAGGCGGCGGCCGGCAAGGCGATCCGCTATCTGCGTACCCTCACCGGAGCCGCCGGCTTCGCAGTGGCCTCGACCGACGGCCTGCTCGCCTTCGACGGCGAGGGCGAGCACCACCGCGAGCAGCTCGCCGCCGCGGCGGCGAAGGTCGTCGCCACCGGCCGGTCCGCCGTGCTGGGCACCGGGGACCTCGCCTGCGACCTGGTCGACTGCGTCGTGCGGGGCGGCGTGGTCGTACCCATCGACCGCGGTGGCGGTGGCACCCAGGGTGCCCTGGTCGCGGTCAGTGACCGTTCGGTCGCGCCGGGTCTGGTGCAGGCCACGGTGGAGACCGCGCGCTGGGTGGCCGCGCAGCTCGCGCTCGCCGAGCTGGACTCGTCCCGGGCGCGGCTGGCCCGGGCCGAAGTACGCGCGCTGCGCGCCCAGATCAGCCCACACTTCATCTACAACGCGCTGACCGCGATCGCTTCGCTGGTACGCACCGACCCGGAGCGGGCGCGCGAGCTGATCATCGAGTTCGCGGAGTTCACCCGGTACTCGTTCCGGGCGCACGGCGAGTTCACCACGCTCGCCGAGGAACTGCGCTCGATCGACCGGTACCTGATGATCGAGCGTGCCCGGTTCGGCGAGCGGCTCCAGGTACGCCTGCAGATCGCCCCCGAGGTGCTGCCGGTCGGGCTGCCGTTCCTGTGCCTGCAACCGCTCGTGGAGAACGCGGTGCGGCACGGGCTGTCGCGCAAGCCCGGGGTCGGTACGGTCAGCATCGTGGCCCGTGACGCCGGCGCCGAGTGCCACCTCACGGTGGAGGACGACGGTGTGGGCATGGATCCGTCCGTGCTGAACGGGCCCGCGGACGACGACGGCGCGGAGTCCGGCCAGCATGTCGGACTGAGCAATGTGGACGATCGGCTGCGCGCGGTGTTCGGCGACGAGTTCGGGCTGGTCGTCGAGACCGCACCGGGCGCCGGGACGAAGGTGAGCATGCGGATACCGAAGTTCCACCGGGGTGTACACACCCGGAGCGCCGCATGACCGACTATCCACAGGTGACACCCGCGTACCTGCGGGTGCTCGCGGTCGACGACGAACCACCGGCGCTCGACGAGCTGGCCTACCTGCTGCGCGCCGATCCCCGGGTGGCGGTCGTACACACCGCCGGGGACGCGACCGAGGCGCTGCGGTTGCTTCGCGACACCGACATCGACGTGGTGTTCCTGGACATCCGGATGCCCGGGCTCGACGGGATGGAGCTGGCCCGGGTGCTCGGCCGGTTCGCCAAGCCGCCCGCCGTCGTGTTCGTCACCGCGTACGACGACCGTGCGGCGGAGGCGTTCGACCTGGGGGTCACCGACTACGTCCGCAAGCCGGTACAGGATGACCGGATCGCCGAGTCGCTGCGCCGGGTGCTCGCCGCCCGGCTGGTACCGGCCCATCCGGCGGTCGCCGGGCAGCGCGAGCGGGCCGACGATCCGACGATCCCGGTCGAGCTGGCGGGCACCACCCGGATGCTGCCCCGGTCGGCGGTGCGCTGGGTCGAGGCGCAGGGCGACTACGCCCGGCTGCACACCGCCGACGCCTCGCACCTGGTCCGGGTGCCGCTGGCAACGCTCGCCGAGCGCTGGGCGGACGCCGGGTTCGTGCGGGTACACCGGTCGTACCTGGTCCAGCTCAAGCTGATCACTGAACTGCGGCTCACCGGCAGCGGGTACGTGGTGATCGTCGACGGTCGCGAGCTGCCGGTGTCCCGCCGCCACACCCGGGAGCTGAAGGACCGGCTGGTACGCGCGGCCAAGCACAACTGGGGCGGCTGAACCGACGGTTCCTCACGCCTGATCGATCGTGATGTTGCCGCTGTCGGTGTGCACCTTGAGCTGATGCGTCGCGGTCGCCTCGCTGGTCACGCCCACGTGCTGGTCACCGGACGAGCTGCTCACCGCGACCCGGTAGCTCTGCCCGCTCGGCACGGTGAGCCGGACGTCGCCGCTGCTGGTCTGCGTGTCCACGTCCTGCGTGCTGGCCAGCCGGAGCGTCACGTTGCCCGAGTCGGTGTGGGTACTGGTCCGCGCGCCGCGCAGGTCGCTGGCGACGATGTCGCCGGACGAGGTCTGGGCATCGGCGGTACCGGTGACGCCGGCCAGCCGGATGTTGCCGGAATCGGTGTGGCCGGTGACCGTGCCCGTGATGTCGGCCAGGTCGAGGTCACCCGAGCTGGACCGCACGGTAATGTCGCCGGACGCGCCACGGACCCGGACGTTGCCGGAGTCGACCGCGACCGACGCGGTAGCGACGTTACGCAGCGTGATGTCGCCCGAGCTCAGCCGCCCGGCAACCTTGATCCCCTTAGGGGCGGCCACGTCGTAGTCCACCCAGCACGCCCGCCCACAGGAGGTGTTGAGCGTGAGCGTGTCGCCCGCCACGTTGTCGGTCTCGCCGGGCTTCTTGTCCCGGTACCGAACGTGACGTTTCACGTGAATCGCGCCATCCGCCGAGCCGGTGATCGTCACCGACCCCGACCCGCCGGTGAGGATGACCGACGTGATCGCCGTCTCCACGGTCCGCTCATCCCGGAAGTCCTTGTTGGGGATGTACGTGCACGCGCTGAGCGCCACCACCCCCAACGAGATTCCGAAGATCCCCGCCGCACCCGTAAGCATCCTGGCCATGCTCGGAAAGTTACGGGGCGACCGCCCCGAGAGGCATCCGGGTTCGGACCCCGAGTTTCCCCCATCACCTCCACCGGATGTTCACAAGTTGGGATGACGGCGCTTAATAGAGTTCGCGGTATGGGCAGATCGACACGGTCTTCAGCCAAGATCGGCACAACTTCCCGGAAGTCGTGCCCTCAGGGCGAGGCGGAGGCAACAACTTCCGGGAAATTGTCGCCCGCCGCGCCCGCCGCGCCCGCCGCGCCCGCCGCGCCCGCCGCGCCTGCCCCGCCTGCCCCGCCAGCCCCGCCAGCCCCGAGGTCGTGCCGATCATGATGAGCCAGCGCCGGGTGCTGGTCGTCGAGGATGAGCGGACGATCGCCGAGGCCGTCGCGGTCCGGCTGCGCGCCGAGGGTTTCGCTGTCGATCTCGCCCACGACGGCCCGAACGCGGTCGCCAAGGCCCACGCGATCCGCCCCGACCTGGTCGTACTCGACGTGATGCTGCCCGGATTCGACGGGCTGGAGGTGTGCCGGCGGATTCAGGCCCAGCGGCCGGTGCCGGTACTCATGCTTACCGCCCGTGACGACGAGACGGACCTGCTGGTCGGGCTGGCCGTCGGGGCCGACGACTATCTGACCAAGCCGTTCTCGGTTCGGGAACTGGCGGCGCGGGTACACGCGCTGCTGCGTCGGGTGGAGCGGATGGAACGCACGGTCAGCGACAACGGCGGGCCGCCGATCACGCTGGGCGACCTGGAGATCAACCGGGCCGAGCGCCGGGTCCGCCGGGCCGGTGTCGAGGCACATCTCACCCCGACCGAGTTCGACCTGCTCGTCCACCTGGCCAGCCGGCCCCGGACGGTACTGCCCCGGGAGCGCCTGCTCGCCGACGTGTGGGGCTGGGCCGACGCGTCGGGTACCCGTACGGTGGACAGCCATGTCAAGGCGCTGCGGCGCAAGCTCGGCGCTGATCTGATCCGCACCGTGCACGGCGTCGGGTACGCACTGGAGGTGCCGGATGCCGAGCCTTCCCCGTCCGCTTGATCCCATCCCGTCGATCAAGCTGAAGCTCGTCGTCCTGCTGGTCGGGTCGGGCGTCGTCGGCCTGCTCGTGTTCTGGCACGGCGTGGGTTCGTTCCCGCCCAAGACCTCGGCGGCGGCGATCGTCATCGCGCTGGTCACGTCGCAGGCGCTCGCCCACGGGATCACCGCGCCGCTGCGCGAGATGACCACCGCCGCACGGGCGATGGCGCGCGGCGACTACACCCGTCGGGTCCGCGCGACGTCCCGCGACGAGGTCGGCCAGCTCGCGGTCGCGTTCAACCAGATGGCCGCCGACCTGGCCTCGGCCGACCAGCAGCGGCGCGAGCTGATCGCCAACGTGTCGCACGAGCTGCGTACCCCCATCTCGGCCCTGCAGGGGGTGCTGGAGAACATCGTGGACGGGGTCGCGGCGGCCGACCCGGAGACGCTGCGCAAGGCGCTCACCCAGACCGAGCGCCTCGGCCGGCTGGTCACCGAGCTGCTCGACCTGTCCCGGATCGACGCCGGTGTCCTGGCCCTCGACCGGAGCGCGTTCCCGGTCGCCGACCTGCTCTCCGATGTCGTGGCGGAAGCAGAGGTAGCGGCCGCCGCGGCCGAACGGAAGGTGGTCTTCCGCACCGAGGTCCGCCCGCCCGAAGCGACCGTGCACGCCGACCGCGAGCGGCTGTACCAGGTGGTGGTCAACCTGCTCGACAACGCGGTCCGGCACGGGCCGGCCGATGGCGAGGTCACCGTCAGCGCCTCGGCGGAAGCCGGCCGGCTGGTCATCGAGGTCGCCGACGAGGGGCCTGGCATCCCGGTCGAGCAGCGGGAACGGGTGTTCGAGCGGTTCACCCGCGGCGACCGGTCCACCGGCGGCGGCACCGGGCTCGGGCTCGCGATCGCGCGCTGGGTGGTGGAACTGCACCACGGCACCATCTCGGTGGTCGACCAGAACGGCGCCGCCGGCTGCCGGATCCGGGTCACCCTGCCGATCCGCCCCCTTCCATGATCATGCGAACTCGGCCAGACTCCGGACATGGCGACCCCGGCCGAGCCCGTACCCCCGAAGCGGGTCCGGGTCGTCCTCGCCCGCGCGGCGCGCGACCGTAGCAACTCGCACACCCGAGTTGAGCTGGAAGAGCAGAGCCAGATCGGCGAGGCGCTCGTTCGCGGGCTGGTGCGCACCCAGCTCGCCTTGGCGCTGCGGCTCGCGTTCGTGGTCGCGGTCGGCCTCGGCGGGTTGCCGCTGCTGTTCGCGGTCGCCCCGGCGGTGGCCCGGGCCCGCCCGTTCGGGGTCGCGCTGCCGTGGCTGCTGCTCGGGCTCGTCGCGTACCCGTTCCTGGCGGTGGTCGGCTGGGCCTACGTGCGGCTGGCCGAGCGCACCGAACGTGACTTCACCGCGCTGGTCGAACGGCCCGACAAGTGAACCCGTACGCGCTGCCCGCCGTTGTCGCGGTCACGCTGGTGACGGTGGCGATCGGCGCGTACGGGCTGCGCCTCGCGCGTACCACCTCGGACTTTCTGGTCGCCTCCCGGGTGGTCAGCCCGACCTGGAACGCGGCCGCGATCGGTGGCGAGTACCTGTCCGCCGCGAGCTTCCTCGGCGTCGCCGGGCTGATCCTCAAGCACGGCGTCGACGTGCTCTGGTACCCGGTGGGCTTCGCCGCCGGGTACCTCGCGCTGCTGCTGTTCGTCGCCGCGCCGCTGCGCCGGTCGGGCGCGTTCACCCTGCCCGACTTCTGCGAGGTCCGGCTCGGCTCCCGGCCGCTGCGCAAGCTCGCCACCGCGTTCGTGCTGTTCATCGGCTGGCTGTACCTCGTTCCTCAGCTCCAGGGCGCCGGCCTGACCCTCCAGACGGTGACCGGCGGCCCGTACGCCCTCGGCGCCCTCCTGGTCGGCGGGGTGGTCACCGCCAACGTGGCGCTCGGCGGGATGCGCGCGATCACATTCGTGCAGGCGTTCCAGTACTGGCTGAAGTTGACCTCCCTGGCCGTGCCGGTGTTCTTCCTGATCGCGGCGTGGCAGCACGACGGGCGTCCGGCGCTCGCGCCGGACGCCGCCACCTTCAGCCGCGCGACCTCCGTCGACATGCGCCACGCCGCGGTGCTCACCCTCACCGAAGAGACAACCGCGGGGGTACACGGTGAGCTCGACGGGTCAGCGGTCGACTCGACGGTGACGCTGGACGTGGGCGAGCACACGGTCGGCGCGGGCACCACGCTGGCGATGCCGGCCGGCGCCCGGGTGCCGGCCGTGAGCGCTGTCGCTACCGAGTCGGGGCTGGCTTGGCTGCTGCCGGGTGGCGCGTCGGGCCAGAGCCTGTTCGCCACGTACTCGCTGATCCTGGCCACGTTCCTCGGCACGATGGGGCTCCCACACGTACTCGTGCGGTTCTACACGAACCCGGACGGCGCCGCCGCCCGCCGCACGACGCTGATCGTGCTCGGCCTGGTCGGCCTGTTCTACCTGTTACCCACGCTGTACGGCGTGCTCGGGCGGATCTACGTGCCGCAACTGCTGATGACCGGCCAGACCGACGCGGCGGTGCTCCTGCTGCCGACGGCCGCGCTCGGCGGCGGGATCGCCGGGCAGTTGCTCGGCGCGCTGGTGGCGGCCGGCGCGTTCGCGGCGTTCCTGTCCACCTCGTCCGGGCTGCTCACCTCGGTGGCCGGGGTACTGTCCACCGACGTGCTCGGGCACGGCTCGGTGCGTGACTTCCGCCGTGCCGCGGTCGTCGCCGGTGTCGTCCCCTTGATACTGGCGCTGCGAGTGTCCGGATTGGACGTTTCCCAGGTGGTCGGCCTGGCGTTCGCGGTCGCCGCGTCGAGCTTCTGCCCGATGCTCGTACTCGGCATCTGGTGGCGCGGGCTGACCGCGCCGGGCGCGGTAGCCGGCATCGTCGCCGGTGGCGGGGCAGCGGTCGGGGCGGTGCTGTTGACCGTGTTCGCCGGGCCGGTGGGCGACGGCTGGATCGCGGCGCTGCTCGCCCAGCCGGCGGCATGGACGGTGCCGCTCGCGTTCGCGGTGATGGTGGCGGTGTCGCTGGCGACCCGGAACAAGGTGCCGGGGAGCGTGAGCGCCACCATGCTGCGACTGCACGCACCCGACGCGCTGCGCCTCTAGACGAATTCTCCGGGGTCGACGCGAAGAGGGAACGGCTCGGTCGATTCCCAGACCTGGCCGGGCTCGACCACGGCGCGTTCAACATAACTGTCGCCGTCGAGGCCGAGCACGGTCAGCGTCCGCTTCTGCGGATCGACGATCCAGTAGTGCGGCACGCCGCCAGCGGCGTAGTAGTGCCGCTTGAGCACGAGGTCGTTGCCGGGATTCGACGGCGAAAGCACCTCGATCACGAGCAGGACGTCGCTCTGGTCGAAGGAGTCGTCGTCGCCCTGGTCGAAGGCGTCAACAGGGACCACGAACACGTCGGGCACGAAATAGCTTCGTCGCCGTTCCACGTTGACGCCCATGTCTTGCAGGGCGACAACGTCCGCCGGTGCCTGGCGGTCGAGCAGCCTGCGCAAGCGGTTGGCGGCGCGACCGTGGGGTTTGCCGGCTTGTGGACTCACCAGGAGACTCCCATCGACGATCTCGTAGCGCACTCCGTCGTCGTCGGGCAGCTTCGCGAGGTCCTCGATGGTCCACGGCTGGCCGACCTCAGGATGCGTGAAGGGTTCGGTCATGGTCATGACCTCCATCCTGGTGGGCCGACCGACACTTTCCGGGCCTTGTCCACAGGTCACTGTACTTGTCCACAGATCTCGGATCCGGGCTTGACAGCTCTACACGAAGTCCACCGGGTCGATGCGGAGCGGGAACGGCTCGGTCGATTCCCAGACCTGGCCGGGCTCGACCACGGCGCGTTCGGCGTAGCTGTCGCCGTCGAGGGTCAACACGGTCAGGGTCCGCTGCTTCGGGTCCACGATCCAGTACCGGGGTATCCCGCCGACGGCGTAGTAGTGCCGCTTGAGAACGAGATCGTTGCCGGGATTGGACGGCGACAGCACCTCGACCGCGAGCCGCACGTCGTCCTGGTTGAGTAGATCGATCTCCTTGTCGTAGACGGTTGCCGGCACGACGCAGAGATCCGGGATGAAGTAGGTTCGTCGGCCGCGGACGGTCACCCCGCCGTCGTGGACAAGCTTGAAGTTGGGCGGCATCTGCGCCGTCAGCACCTCGCGGAGAAGGTTGTTGGCACGGGTGTGGCGCCACGCAGGTGCCGGACTCACCAGAAGGCTCCCGTCGAACAGCTCGTAGCGCACGCCGATGTCGGGAAGCTGGTCAAGATCGTCGAATGTCCAGCCCTCAACCGGCGGCGCGAATGACTCGGTCATGGTCACGGCCTCCATTCTGGGTCGAGCGGCCGACAGGTTTCCGCGGCTATCCACAGGTCACTGTACTTGTCCACAGTTGCCGTATCAGCGCTTGACATCGCGGCATGGATGGTGCGGGATACCGTCGTGGCGTGACCGAAAGCGCGCTGGTACTGCGGGGGCTCGTCAAGCGCTTCGACGGCGTGATCGCGGTCGGTGGAGTCGATCTCGACGTACCCGTCGGGTCGTTCTACGGGCTGCTCGGGCCCAACGGGGCCGGCAAGACGACCACCCTCTCCATGGCGGTCGGCCTGCTCCGCCCGGACACCGGCACGGCGTACGTGCTGGGCCACGACGTATGGGTCGACCCGGTGACCGCGAAGCGGCTGCTCGGGGCGCTGCCCGACTCGGTGCGCATGTTCGATCGGCTCTCCGGCAGCGAGCTTCTCGCGTACACCGGACTGTTGCGTGGCATGGACCGGCAGACGGTGGACACCCGCGCCACCGAACTGCTTGACGTCCTCGGCCTGTCCGGCGCCGGCCGTACCCTCGTCGTCGACTACTCGGCCGGCATGAAGAAGAAGATCGGCCTGGCCTGCGCGCTGCTGCACGCACCCCGGCTGCTCGTACTCGACGAGCCGTTCGAAGCGGTCGACCCGGTGTCGGCGGCGCTGATCCGCGACATCCTGCACCGGTACGTGTCCGGCGGCGGCACGGTCATCTTCTCCAGCCACGTGATGGAGGTCGTGGAGCGGCTGTGCAGCCACGTCGCGATCCTGACTGGCGGCGAGATCAAAGCGGTCGGCACCCTCGACGAGGTGCGCCAGGGCCGGCCGCTGGAGGACGTGTTCGTCAGCGTCGTGGGCGGCCGGGTGGCGACCGGGGCGGAGCTGTCGTGGCTGTGAGTTCGGCGCAACCCGGCGCGGGTGACTTCGTCCGGCTGAAGCTGCGCCTGATGCGCAACAGCATGCGCGGTCACGGCTGGCGGGTCGCCCTGTTCGTCGCCGGCAGCGTCCTCGGGTTCGTCGGCGCGTTGGCCGGGTTCGCGCTGTTCTTCGCGTCCGGGGCGACGCGTGGGCCGGCCAGCCTGATCGCCGCCGGGTTCGCCGGTGCCGCCCTGACGCTCGGCTGGCTGCTGCTGCCACTGCTGTACTTCGGCGTGGACGAGACGATCGACCCGGCGCGGTTCGCGCTGCTGCCGATCTCGCGCCGGACCCTGCTGCGCGGCATGCTGGCCGCCGCGCTGGTCAGCGTCCCGTCCGCCGCGACCGCCGTGGCACTGCTCGGCCTGGTGATCGGCGCGGCCCTGGGCGGCGGGCTGCCGGTCGTCGCGCTCGCGCTGGCCGCCGCGGTCCTCGCGATCCTGCTGTGCGTCGTCGGCAGCCGCGCCCTGACCAGCGCCTTCGCGTCGATGCTGCGGTCGCGGCGGGTACGCGACCTGGCCGCCATCCTGATCGCGGTGCTCGCCTCGTCGATCGCTCCGCTCCAGCTCGGGGTGTCGGCGCTGGTGGCCCACGGCGATGCCGGCCGGGCCGTGGCGGTCGCCCGGGTACTGGGCTGGACTCCGCTCGCCGCCGCGTACACCGCGCCGGTCGACGCGGCCGCCGGTCGCTGGGCCGACGCGCTCGCCAAGCTCGGTATCGCGGCGGTGACCGTGGCCGCGCTGGCCCTGTGGTGGTCGGCGACGCTGGAGTCGGCCATGATCGGCGTGGTGTCTGGCGGACGCGCCGTGTCCCGGGCGGGCTCCCGGGCGGGGATCGTGGCCGGCCTGTTCCCGGCGGCGCTCCGGCCGCTGCGACCGGGCCGCTTCACCGCGCTGGTGGCCCGGGAGTGGCGGTACTGGTGGCGCGATCCCCGCCGGCGTGCCAGCATCCTGTCGCTCACGATCGCCGGGGTGGTCCTCCCGGTCGCCCTGCGGGCCGGCAGCTCATCGGGCGGCAGCCGGACACCGTTGCCGCTGGCCGTAGCGTTCAGCGCGGTACTCGCGGCGATGGTGCTCGCCAACCAGTTCGGTACCGACGGTTCGGCGTACGCGCTGCACCTGCTCATCGGCGTGCCCGGCCGGCTCGAGTTGCGGGCCCGGGCCATCGCTCTGGTACTCATCATGGCGCCGCTGCTGTTCGTCGCCACGGTGGCGGTCGGGGTGCTGACCGGGGCGGCGGCCCAACTGCCCTTCGCCCTCGGTACCGTCGCGGCCGGGCTCGGCGTGTCGACCGGCGTGTCGGCGCTGATCTCGGTGCTCACCCCGTACGCGTTCCCGGACTCGACCAACCCGTTCTCGGTCAGCGGCGGCACCGGCAGCATGCGTGGCCTGCTCGCCGCCGTCGGTTCGTTCGGGGCGCTGATCCTTCAGGTGCCACTTCTAGTTTTGGCGCTGCTCACACACGGGCCCGTCGCCGGTCTGGCGGTGCTGGCCGCGGGCGTCGCGTACGGGGTGGCCGGGCTGGTGCTCGGCACCTACATCGCCGGTGACATCCTCGACCGGCGGGGGCCGGAGATCCTGGTCGCCGTCACGCCACGTCGATAGGCGAGCCATGACCATCTCACCGTCCGACCCGTTCGCCACCCCGGATCACCTGCGGTCACCGGTACGCCGGCTGCGCGGCCGGCTGCCCGCGGCGGTCACGCTGTGGACGGCACCCGGGCCGGCCGGCCTCACCGTCTCCTCGACGCTGGTGGTCGAGGGCGAGCCGGGCCGGCTGCTCGGTCTGCTCGACGAGGAATCCGACCTGTGGGCCGCGGTCGAGGCGGCCGGCCGGTTCGCGGTGACCGCGCTGACCCCGGAGGATCGCCAGCTCGCCGACCGGTTCGCCGGCCTGTTCCCGGCGCCCGGTGGCCTTTTCGCTTCCGGACGGCGCCAGCCGGCGACGGTGGCAGGAGACGGGGTACGGGCCGGTGCCCGCCGACGCCGGCACCTGGGCCGGCTGCCGGCTGGACGCCGCCCGGCCGCTCGGCTGGGCCCTGCTGGTCGAGGCCACCATCGAGCGGTCGAGCTGTCCGAGGCCGAGCCGCCGCTGGTGCACCACCGGGGGCGCTACCGCGAGCTGGGTAACGCCAGCGAGATCAGCGACGAACGGTGTGAGCGCTGTCACTGGGCGCACCGGAGGCGCCGTTCGGCGCACGTCCCGCCCACCCCACCATTCGCATCTTCACCGCCCTCGATCCGGTTTCTACCGTCCGGGCATCGGTCGGCGTCCGAGTCGCATGGGACCAGGCGCCGGCCGCGCTTTCACCCCACACGACAAGGTGGTGATCCCGCAGATGAGCACCGAGACACCGGTACAACCGGCTGGCGCGGAACCCAATCGTGTACCTCCGGGCCGTAAACAGTCGCCGAGTTCGCCGGGCTTCGCAAGACGTTGCGCAGCTTCGTCTTTCCCGATGACCGTCGCGTTCTTCCTCTGGTACGCGCTCTACGTGATCCTGTCCGCGTACGCCCGCGGGCTTCATGGGCACCAAGCTCGTCGGAAACATCAACGTCGCGCTGGTCTTCGGGCTGCTCCAGTTCGTCTCCACGTTCCTGATCGCCTGGCTCTACTCCCGGTACGCCGACCGCGGATCGACCCGCTCGCCGACCGGATCCGGGCCGAGATCGAGGAGGTGACCATGATGACGTACTCGCGGCTGAGGCGGGCGCACACCGCCCGCACCCTGACCATCACGCTGTTCCTGGTCTTCGTCGCGTCACGCTGGGCATCACGATCTGGGCCAGCCGGCAGACCCGAGACGGCCACCGACTTCTACGCCGGCGGCCGCTCGTTCTCCGGCTTCCAGAACGGCATGGCCATCGGCGGCGACTACATGTCGGCCGCGTCGCTTCCTCGGCATCGCCGGCATCATCGCGCTGTACGGCTACGACGGCTTCCTCTACTCGATCGGCTTCCTGGTCGCCTGGCTGGTCGCGCTGCTGCTGGTCGCCGAACTGCTGCGCAACTCCGGCCGGTACACGATGGCCGACGTGCTGGCGTTCCGGATGCGCCAGCGCCCGGTGCGCACGGCGGCCGCCGTCTCCACGATCACCGTGTCGATCTTCTACCTGCTGGCCCAGATGGTCGGCGCGGGCGCGCTGGTCGCGCTGCTGCTCGGGATCAAGCCGGGCACCGACCTTCCTCGGGCATGGACGCGCGACACCGCCAAGGTCGCCACGATCATCCTGGTCGGCGCCCTGATGATCGTCTACGTCACGGTCGGCGGCATGAAGGGCACCACGTACGTGCAGATCGTCAAGGCGTTCCTGCTGATGTGCGGCGCGCTGCTGATGACGCTGCTGGTGCTGGTCGACGTACAAGTTCAACCTGTCGCACGCTGCTCGGCGACGCGGCCACGCAGTCCGGCAAGGGCGCGGCGTTCCTCGAACCCGGGCTGCGGTACGGCGTGGAGGTCGCCGGCGACGCCACCCAGACCTTCTACAACAAGATCGACCTGCTGTCGCTCGGCATCGCGCTGGTGCTCGGCACCGCCGGCCTGCCGCACATCCTGATCCGCTTCTACACCGTGCCGACCGCGCGGGCGGCCCGCAAGAGCGTGCTCTGGGCGATCGGCATCATCGGCATCTTCTACCTGCTCACCCTGGCCCTCGGCTTCGGCGCGGCGGCGCTGGTCGGCGGCAAGGCGATCACCGCGCAGGACAAGGCCGGCAACACCGCCGCACCGCAGCTCGCCGCAGGCGCTCGGCATCGACTTCTTCGGCGGCTGACCTGGGCGGGGCGATCCTGCTGGCGATCATCGCGGCGGTCGCCTTCGCCACGATCCTGGCGGTGGTCGCCGGGCTGACGCTGGCCTCGTCGTCCAGCCTGGCGCACGACTTCTACGCCAACGTGATCAAGCGGGGCGAGGCGTCGGAGCGGCAGGAGGTGCGCGGTCGCCCGGATCTCCGCCCTCGTGATCGGCGCGGTCGTCGATCGTGCTGTCGATCTTCGCGCAGAACCTGAACGTGGCCTTCCTGGTGGCGCTGGCCTTCGCGGTCGCCGCCTCCGGCAACCTGCCGGCGATCCTCTACAGCCTGTTCTGGAAGCGGTTCAACACCTCCGGCGCGGTGTGCGGCGATCTACGGCGGCCTGATCTCCGCGGTGGTGCTGGTGTTCTTCTCGCCGGTGGTCTCCGGGGCGGCGACCGCGATGTTCCCGGAGCACGACTGGCACTGGTTCCCGCTGTCCAACCCGGGCATCATCTCGATCCCGTTCGGCTTCCTGTGCGGCTGGATCGGCACGCTCCTGTCGAAGGAGCAGCGACGAGGAGAAGTACGCCGAGCTGGAGGTTCGGTCGCTCACCGGGGCGGGCGCCCACTGACCTGCCGCGCACCCGGCGCATAGACGGTGGGCTATCCAGTCCCGTTTTGCTCGCAGAACCTGGGACTGGATGGCCCACCGTCGATCAAGGCCCCGGTGGTCGAGTCGACCCCGGGCCACCCGCGTAGGCTCGCAGTCATGGCGGTAGCGGCGACGGTTCGGCGCAGGTCATCGGGTCCTCGTCACCGGCGGGGCCGGTTTCGTCCCGTCGCACCTGGTCGACGCCCTGCATCGCCCGGGGCTGCACGGTTGTCGCGGTGGACAACTTCGTCACCGGCTCGCAAGGACAACGTCGCCCACCTCGCCGGCAACGCCCGGTTCACGCTGGTCGAGGCCGACGTCTCGAGGGCCTGCCGACCCGACCACCCGGCCGCTGGCCGAGCGGTTCGACGCGATCCTGCACTTGGCCTCGCCGGCCAGCCCCACCGACTTCGCCCAGCTCCCGGTCGAGATCCTGCGGGTCGGCTCGGTGGCCACCCTGCACCTGCTGGACCGGGCGGTCGCCGACCGGCCCGGTTCCTGATGGCCTCCACCTCCGAGGCGTACGGCGACCCGCAGGTGCACCCGCAGCCCGAGACGTACTGGGGCAACGTCAACCCGATCGGCGTCCGCAGCGTCTACGACGAGGCCAAGCGGTTCTCCGAGGCGGCCACGATGGCGTACCACCGCTACCGCGGGCTCGACGTCGGCGATCGTCCGGATCTTCAACACGTACGGCCCGCGGATGCGCCCGGACGACGGCCGGGCCATCCCCACCTTCATCTCCCAGGCGCTGCGCGGCGAGCCGATCACCGTGCACGGCACCGGCGACCAGACCCGCTCGATCTGCTACGTCGACGACCTGGTCCGGGGCATCCTGCTGCTGCTCGACTCCGACCGAGACCGGCCCGATCAACTGCGGCACCGAGCACGAGATGTCGATGCGGAACTGGCCGAGATGATCGTGTCGCTGACCGGCAGCAGCTCCGAGGTGACGTTACGTCACCCGCGGCGCCGACGACCCGGAGATGCGCCGCCCCGACCTGACCCTGGCCCGCGACGCTGCTCGGATACGAGCCGACGGTGGACGCCCGAGGACGGCCTGCGCCGCACCATCGAGTACTTCGCCAGCCGATCGGGAGCTGATCCGCCGGTTCGTGCCAGCCTGTCACTGGCGTCGCCGAGGGCGGCGCTGGCTTCGCTACGTACCCTGAGTTACATGTCAGCGACCTCCTGCCGGCGTCTCCGCAGCCGCACCTGCACCGAGCGCCGGGCGCGCGCGTGCCCGGCTCCGCCGGGGCGCCGCCGGACGCGCCGCGTCCGACCGGGCGCACGCTCGTCCCCGTCGTCCGACGACGAGCGAGCCGGCTCCGGCGGCCCGGCGGGCCCGGCGGGCCCGGCGGGCCGGGTGGCGCCGGTCGGTACCGGGCGGCGCGGCGCCGCGGCCGCGCTGGGGCCGGATCGCGCCTGGTGGCCGGCGTCGCGGTGCTGGTGCTGGCGCTGCTCGGCGGCGCGGCGCGCTGGCTCTACGCCCGCAACCTCAACGACGACCTGGAGCGCACCGACCCGTTCGCGGAGATCACCGGCGGCCGGCCGGCCAAGACCGTCGACGGCGCGCTGAACATCCTGCTGGTCGGCAGCGACTCGCGGGACCCGGACGCCCCGGTGGACCAAGCCGGGCGAGTGGCGGGCCGACACGATCATCGTGATGCACGTCCCGGCCGACCACGAGAAGGCCTACCTGGTCTCCATCCCGCGCGACCTGTACGTGCCGATCCCGAAGAGCGCCGACGCGGCCTGCGACTCCGGCGACAGCGCGCGAAGATCAACGCGGCGTTCGCGTTCGGCGGGCTGCCGCTCGCGGTACGACCGTCGAGTGCTTCACCGACGTCCGCATCGACCACGTGATGGCGATCGACTTCGGCGGCTTCAAGGAGGTCACCGACGCGCTCGGCGGGGTCGACCTGAAGGTGGAGCAGACCATCACCTCGATCCACAAGCCGTACCGGACAGTTCACCAAGGGCACCAACCACATGGACGGCGCCGAGGCGCTGGACTGGGTCCGCCAGCGCAAGCAGTTCCCGGACGGCGACTTCGCCCGGATGCGCCACCAGCAGGAGTTCCTGCGGGCGCTGATGGACAAGGCGGCGAGCACCGGCACGCTGGCCAACCCGGCGAAGCTCAACGCGTTCCTCAAGTCGGTGACCAAGGCGGTCACCGTCGACCAGGGCTTCTCGCTGGCCGACATGGCGCTGCAGTTCCGCAACCTGCGCGGCGGCAGAACCTCACGTTCATCACCAGCCCGAACCTCGGCAGCCGCGACGATCAACGGCGAGAGCGTCGTGAAGTCCGACAAGACGAAGGCGTCCGCGCTCTACGACGCCGTGGCGAATGACAAGGTCGGCGACTGGGTAGCACAGAACAAGCCGGCCAACTAATCCCAAAGAATTCACGGAATGCCCGGCGCAATGCCGGGCATTCCGCCGTTATCAGGGGGTGGATCAGCCGCTAACGGGAGGTGCCCCGACGTCCGCCGAAGCGCAAACCCACCGTGACCCGCTCTGGGCACGGCTCCTGATCGTCTTCGGTGCCGTGTTGATGCTGGTCAGCGGTGGTCTGCTGGTCGGTGGCCGGGCGCTTCTGCGGCAGTACGTGGGCGCCGTGCACCAGGAGGATATCCTCGGCCGGTCGGGCACAACCGGCACTGTCAAGATCGATGGGCCGCTCAACATCCTGCTGGTCGGGGTGGACGAGCGCCCTGACAGCGCCGAGCCGATCCGGTCTGACTCGATCATCATCGCGCACGTGAACGCCGCCCACGACCAGGTGTACCTGATCTCCATCCCGCGCGATCTGGTCGTCGACATCCCGCCGTACCCGAAAGCGGGCTTCCTCGGCACGACGGACAAGATCAACGCGGCGTTCGTGTACGGCAGCCAGGGCAACGGGGGCCGCAGTGGCGGCGTGGAACTGCTCGGGCTGACCATCAAGCGGAACCTTGGCGGGATCACGTTCGACGCCGGCACGATCGTCAACTTCGGCGGCTTCCAGTCGGTGGTACGCGCACTCGGCGGGGTCACCATGTGCATCGACGAACGGGTCGAGTCACACCACATCGGAACCGGGCCGAACGGTGGGTTCCTCGCGCCGGACCAGGGTGGCCGGCCGGCCGTCTACGAGCCGGGGTGCCGCCATCTCCAGGCGTGGCAGGCACTCGACTACGTCCGCCAGCGGTACGGCCTGCCCAACGGCGACTACGACCGGCAGCGCCACCAGCAGCAGTTCCTGAAAGCGGTGCTCAAGGAGGCTCGCCAGCAGGGCGTCACCCGGAACCCGGTGAAGCTCTACCAGATCATGAAGGCGAGCGGCAGCGCCCTCACCGTGGACACCCACGGGCTTCCGCTCGAGGACTGGGTGTTCGCGTTGAGCGGGCTCGCCGACAGCGATGTGATCATGCTCAAGACGAATGCCGGCCAGGTCAACCCGACGACCCTGCACGGCGAGTCGGCCGAGCAGCTTTCCGAGGTCAGCGCTACGCTGTTCCGGTCAGTACGGGACGATAATCTCGTTCAGTTCATAACCGCACATCCGGACTTCGTCTCCGCCGACGGCACCACGGGGTGATCTTCGCGATCCCGTGGTGACGAGCGCGCCTGCGATCACGTGCCGTAGAATCAAACGAAACCCGTCAGGTCGGCGATTGGCGTGCGCCGATACGGGCCACGTCGGCGCGGGGAGTTACGACGTCCTCCACCCCTTCACAAATGAGCAATCCGGCGGCGGGCAGGCCGACCGGGGATGCGGTGTCTTCCCAGGCCGGGGCCGACCCTGAGCCAGACGACTACGAGTCTGCGGTGGAAGCCGGCCTGGGCGTCGGCGAGACGGTCGAGAAGCCGGCCGGCGAAGCCGCTGAGGGCGGCTCCGACGACATCCCCGCCGAACCGCCGAAACGGGTCAAGGTGCCCGGCCGTGATCCGCTCTGGGCGCGCCTGCTCATCTTCCTCGGCGTCCTGCTGATGCTCGGCGCGAGCGGCGCGATCACCGCGACCAAGGTGCTCGCCGCCCGCTACGACTCGACTGTGCGGAAGGGCACGCTCATCGCGCCGGGTGCGCGCAGCGGTGGTGGTGGCGACGAGTCGCGTTCGAGCCTGACCGGCCCGCTCAACTATCTGCTCATCGGCTCCGACGCACGAGAAGAGGACCCGAGCGCGGGGGCCCGTTCCGACACAATCATCATCGTGCACATCCCGGTGACCATGGACCGGGCCTACCTGATCTCGATACCGCGCGACCTGCGGGTACAGATTCCGCCCTTCCCGGCTACCGGCTTCCTCGGCGCGCACGAGAAGATCAACGGCGCTTTCGAGTACGGCCATGGCGGCGACGGTGGCGTGCAGCTCCTGTCGGCCACGCTGAGCCAGTTGATGGGGATCACCTTCGACGGCGCGGCGGTCGTCGACTTCAGCGGCTTCCAGAAGGCGATCGGCCTGCTCGGCGGCGTCGACATGTGCATCGACGAGCGCACCGAGTCGCACCACATCGGTCACGACAAGAACGGCAACTTCCTCGCGCCCTGGTACGGGCCGGACGGCGACTACCGCAACTACGAGAGCACCCCGGTCGTGTACGAGCCGGGCTGCCGCCACCTCAACCAGTGGGAGGCTCTCGACTACTCGCGGCAGCGCAAGAGCATCCCGGACGGCGACTACGGCCGGCAGCGCCACCAGCAGCAACTGCTGAAGGCGTTGTTCGACGAGGCCCGCCGGCAGGGTGTCGCCACCAATCCGGGCAAGCTCGACGCCCTGATCCGGTCGGTCGGGCAGTCCCTGACCGTCGACACCAACGGGGTGTCGCTGGCCGACCTCGTGTACGCGCTGCGCGACGTCAAGCCGGCCGACCTGATCGGCGTCAAGGTGCCCTCGGAGCCACAGGACATCGGCGGCATCTCGTACGTGCTGGCGCTCGAAGACCAGGCTTCGGCACTCTACGACGCCGTCCGCGGCGACAACCTGGACAACTGGGTACTGGCGAACCCCGACTGGGTCAACGGCCTGTAGCCCGCTCGGCGCGAGTTGGGTGGCACCCGGCGCGGCGAAGGCGGGCGGGATCTAAGCTTGCGGCGTGTTGGGGCGTAACGAGGTGCCCGCCGTCGGCGCCAACGAGGTGCCGGCCGGGGCTTACCTGCTCGACGTGCGGGATGGCGAGGAGTGGGCCGCCGGCCATGCTCCGGATGCCCATCACCTGCCCATGATGGAGATCCCGGCCCGGCTGGACGAGATTCCGGTCGATCAGGACGTGGTCGTGGTGTGCCGGGTCGGTGGCCGGTCCGCGCACGTCGTGGCCTACCTGCGCAGCCTCGGGCTGGACAAGGCCCGAAACCTCGACGGCGGCATGATGGCGTGGGCCCGCGCCGGGCGCCCGATGGTCAGTGAGGATGGCGGTGCCCCACAGGTCGCCTGATCCGACCGTCACCCGTCGTTCGATGATCCGGCCGGCCAGGCTTCGGACCCGCCGTGCGCCCCGTCCCGCGTACGGCCCGATTCCGCGTACCTCGACCGGCCGGCCGCTGGTCTTCGCGCACCGTGGCTCGTCGGTCGCCGAGCCGGAGCACACCCTCGCCGCGTACCTGCGGGCGATCGAGGAGGGTGCGGACGGCGTGGAGTGCGACGTCCGGCTGACCCGCGACGGCCAGCTGGTCTGCGTACACGACCGGCGGCTCGACCGGGTGAGCAACGGCCGCGGCCTGGTCAGCACCAGTACCCTCGCCGAGCTGAACGAGCTGGACTTCGGGTCCTGGCATCCCGGCCCCGGCGCCGGCATGGACACCGAGCTGGGCGACGAGGATGACGAACCCGTCTACGACATCACGGACGGCGGCCGGGTCCGGATTCTCACGCTCGACCGGCTGCTCTCCGCCGTACACGATGCCCGCCGCCCGATGCGGCTCCTGATCGAAACCAAGCACCCCACCAGGTACGGGCCGGCCGTCGAAGAGCGGGTGCTCGGCGCGCTCCGCCGGTACGGGCTGGATCAGCCCCGGCCGGGGCAGCCGGTCCAGATCACGGTCATGTCGTTCTCCGCTCTCGCGGTGCGCCGGATGCGGCGCCTCGCGCCCGGACTGCCCACGGTGATGCTGCTCGAACTGCTGCCGGCGGGCCTGCGCGGTGGCCGGCTGCCGTTCGGCTCCGGGATCGGCGGCCCGGGGATCCGGCTGGTGCGCGCGCACCCGGAGCTGGTGCGCCGGCTGCACGCCCGGGGCCACCAGGTGTACGTCTGGACCGTGAACGACGAGGCCGACCTCGACCTGGTCATCGAGCTGGGCGTGGAGGGCATCATCACCGACCGGCCGGGGTTCGTGCGACGCCGTCTCGACCGGCTTGGCCTACCGCGAGAGTGGTGAGACGGGCACACTCGGCTGCATGCCCTCCGACGCGTCCCCGCCGCTTGACCCGGTCGCGTTGATCGAGGGCCTGACGGAGCTGGTCGACCTCGTCAACGCCGGCCAGTACGGCCCCTCGACGCTCCAGCTGACCGTGGAGCTGGCGGCGGCGGCCACCGGCGCGATGGGCGCCTCGTTCATCGAGTACACGAAGTCGGGCGGTCGGACTGTCGTGACGACCGGCGAGATGGCGTGGGCGCTGGGCCGCCCGATCGACGTGGCCGACTCGCGGGTCGCGCGGTTGCTCGCCGGGCCACGGGTACAGGAGAGCCGGCTGGACGACCTGCCGAGGGTGTCGGCCGGCCTGCTGCGCGGCCACGGCGTACACCGGATGCTGACCGCGATCGCGACCGTGCACGGCTCGCTGGTCGGATCGCTGCACGCGTACTTCCCTGACCGGGACGGGACGGCCGACCCGGTACACCTGGCCCTGTTGCGGCTGCTCGTGGCCGGTGCGGCGCATCTGTACGGGTCGGGCACCGGCCTGCCGGTGTACCCGGACGGACTGACCCCGGCTCCGGCCCATGACGGTCTGGCCGTGGTCGGCCCGGACGCGATCGTGCGCTCGTGGAGCCCTGCGGCCGAGCGGCTCACCGGGCAACCGGCGGCCGAGGTCGTCGGTGCGCCGCTGCCGTTCCCGCTGCCGGGGACCGGGCAGTCGCTGGTGCACCGGCTGGAGCCGGGGCGCTGGCTGCAGGTCACCGCCACGGCGCTGGTCGGCAGCGACGCGTCGGTGGTCACCTTCCGGGAGACGTCCGAGCCGCAGGAGCGCGAGCAGGGCCGCGACCTGTTCATCGCGATGACCAGCCACGAGCTGCGCACCCCGGTCACGGTCATCAAGGGGTACGCGGACACGCTGGCCAAGCGCTGGGATTCGTTGAGCGACCAGGCCCGCCGGGACGCGGTGTTCGTGGTCGGGCAGCGCGCCGGTGAGCTGGCCCGGCTGGTCGACCGCCTGCTCACCGCCGCCAGTGACGTCGCCGGGCTGCGTGACGGCTCGGCCCGGCTGCCGTTCGAGCCGGCCGGCGCGCTGCGTGAAGCCGCCGCTGACCTGCCCGCCGACCTGCGCCGCGACCTGCGCGTCAACCTGCCGGAGGAGCTGCCGAAGGTACGCGGCGACCGGGCGAGCCTGGCGACCGTGCTCACCGAGCTGGTGACGAACGCGTGCAAGTACTCCCCGGAGCGGGTGGACGTGGAGCTGACCGCCGGGTCGGATACGCGTACGGTCTGGTTCCGGGTCGGTGACCGGGGTCTCGGTATCCGACCGGAACACGTCGAGCGCGCGTTCGAGCGGTTCTGGCAGTTGGACCGCGGTGACCAGCGACGATACGGCGGGGTCGGGCTCGGCCTGTACCTGGTGCGACGGATCGTCGAGCGGCAGAACGGGTGGGTCAGCTTACGCCCGCGTGACGGCGGCGGTACCGTCGCGGAGGTGAGACTGCCTCGTGTGGACGCCGGGGAGGCGGATTGACCGAGCCAGGTGGGTTTGATCTGCGCCGACCGGAGGTCCAGGCGCTTCGGACGGCAAGCGAACTTGATCTGCGCCGACCGGAGGTCCAGGCGCTTCGGACGGCGCAGTGGAGGATCACGGTGCCGCACCATGCGCATGGCGCGCGGACGGCCCGGCACCGGCTGACCGCGAGCCTGACCGGGCTGCTGCCTGCCAGCGCGCTGTCCGATGTCGTCGCGGTGACCGCTGAGCTGGTCGGGAACGCTGTCCGGCACGCGGCGCCGCTGCCCGGCGGCGTGGTCCGGGTGGCATGGCAGGTGGTCCGCGCCGGACTGATCGAGATCCGGGTGACCGACGGGGGCGCGGCCACCCCGCCCGCCCCGCGCGCGGCGGATCCGGAGGCGCCCGACGGGCGTGGCCTCGCCATCGTGGCGGCGCTGTCGGACCACTGGGGTGTCGACCGGATGGGGCCTGCGCAGTGCGTCTGGGCGTGCATCCCGATACCGGCGACACGCCGGCCGGCACCCACCCTGGCCGGCGCGCGGGTGTGAACCCCCGGGTCGGTGCACTGCCGATCGGCGGGTAGCGCCTAGGCTGGGGCGTCGTGAGCAAGCGCGCCAGGAATTCGCGGACCCGCACCGACGCCCCGAAGCGGCAGAAGGTGCGTGACGTCTTCGTCCCCCGTCCGTTCGACGGCCTGGCCGACGAGCCCGAGTGGATCGCCCTGCGCGAGCTGGTGCCGGCCGCGACCGCGCCGCTACGGCTCGCCCCCGCCTTCGTCGAGCAGTACGGTGACCGCCCGGTCATCCTGGCGACCGTGCTGCCGATGGCGTGGCCGGCGATGACCAAGCCGGACGGCCGGGTCTTCATCGGCCTGCAGCGGCACGTCCAGTCCGGCGACGTGTCCCGGGACCTGGCGGTGGCGCTGCTTCGCGCGCTGGAGACCGAGCCGGGCGGCACGGTCGCGGTGCCGGCCCTGCCCGGCCCGGGTCCCCGGCTGCAGGACGTGCTGGTGGACGGCGCCGCTGGAGGTCACGCTGCACGACGGGTTCGAGTTCTGGCTGGACCCGGACGCGGCCGACGACGCCAACGTCAAGGCGTCCCTGGAGCGGGCCAACGCGGCGATCTACCCGACGGTCCGGCTGGCCGCCGCGCCCGCCGCGTACTGGTGCCGGGTGCCGGACAAGGCGCATGTGCGCTGGGTGCTGCCCGACGACGAGGACGCCGCGCTGGACGCGCTGGCCCGGCTGGCTGCCGCCGGTGACCTGCTGCTCGGCGAGGGCACCAAGTTCGCCGGCATGTTCCGGGCGCACGGCCTGCTGGTACCGGTCTGGGACCTGCCCCGGGAGCCGGACGCCGACGAGTGGGAGGCGCCGGTGGCCGAGTTCGCGAAGCGGTACGCCGAGGCGCTGGCCGTGACCGTGCCGCTGCGACGCCGCCGAGCGCCGGGCCCGGCAGGGCCTGCTCGGTCGCCAGCTCACCCTGCGCTGAGGTCGCCAGCTCGCGCTAGAGCTGGCACAACTTCCCGGAAATAGTGGCCTCACGACGGTGCCGAGGCCACTATTTCCGGGAAGTTGTGCCGATGCTCGACAGCTGGCCGATCAAGCTGGCCGATCAAGCTGGCCGATCAAGCTGACAGCCGGGTTCTGCTGATCGGGCAGGACATGCAGCGCGGGCCGCCCCGGCCCGAGCCCAGCTCCGAGCCGGCGATCCGGATCACCTCGATGCCGGCCGTTCGAGCTGCGCGTTGGTCTCGACGTTGCGCTCGTACGCGACGCACAGCCGGGGCGCGATGGCCAGCGTGTTGTTGCCGTCGTCCCACTGCTCGCGTTCGGCGGTGACCGGGTCCAGACCGGTGTCGATGACCCGCAGCGTGTCCATGCCCATCGCCTTGGCGGCGGCGCGCAGGAACGGCGCCGGTGCGGTCGACCTGCGGCTCGCCGTCTTCGCCGGCCGTGACGGTGTACGCCGCGAGGGTGTCGGCCACGTTCGGGTACATCACGACCGCGTCGACGTCGACCATCGTGCAGACGGTGTCCAGGTGCATGGTGGCCCGCTCCTGGGCGATCGGCACGACCAGTACGGTGTGCGCCAGCCCGCGCGGCGAAACACCGCCGGGCCAGCCGCTCGGCGCCGGCCGGCCGTGGTCCGCTCGCCCACCCCGACGGCGATCACCCCGGGCGCGAGCAGCAGCACGTCGCCGCCCTCCAGGTGCTCCAGCTCCGGCGTGGTAGACGAAGCGGGGTGCCGGCGAACCGCGGGTGGTAGCGGTAGATCGCGTCGGTGAGTGTGGTCTCCCGCCGCCGGGCCGGCATGGCCAGGCTGGTGACGGCCGACCCGGTCCCGACCCAGACCGACGAGTCGCGGGTGAACAGCAGGTTGGGCAGCGGATCGATGACGAAGTCGTGCCGGTCCATCAGCGAGTACACCAGACCACCGCTGCCGGGTGCGTAGCTCCTCGTGCGCCAGCCCGGCGATCAGTACCGTCGGCGAGCGCCGGCCGGGTCCAGGTCGGCGAGGTGGTCGGCGACGCCGGCGCGCAGCGTGTCGCCGAGCCGGCAGTCGGCGAGCACCGCCTCGGTCAGTTCCTCCCGGGCGGCCGGCACGGCCAGCGTCTCGGCGAGCAGGTCGGCGAGGTAGAGCACCTCGACGCCGTGGTCGCGCAGCGCGGCCGCGAACGCGTCGTGCTCCTCCTGCGCCCGGCCGACCCACGGGATCCCGTCGAACAGGAGCGAGTCGTTGTTGCGCGGGGTGAGCCGGGCCAGCTCGGGACCCGGACGGTGCAGCAGGACGGTACCCAGCCGGCCGACCTCGCTATCGACGTAATGGCTCACGACTCATCACCCTAACGGCCAGGTCCGAAATGGCCCGCTTGAGCGCCATGTGAACTCACGATTTTCGTGAATGTGGCATTCATCCCTACTCACTCGCGCTCATTCAACGCCTCGCCTATCGATGTAGGTGCCTTTTGACACGTACGGTAGTTGGACACACACAGTCCGGGACGACATGGGAGGTGCGTGATGACCAGTTTCCTCCATGCCAACGAAGGTCCGGGCCTTCGGCCGACAGCCGAACGGTACGCACCAGCGAAGCCCGTCATCGAGAGCCGACCGTCCCCATTGGAGTGGATCCGCGGTCGGCGCGCTGATCGGGAGACGCGACGAGCCGAGATGGCACACCAGCGCGCGGCGCAGCGCCTGGAAGCCCTCGGGCACAACTGGCGGGTACTCGACCTCCAGGCCACCGCGGGATCTGACCGGATGAGCTTCCTCGCGGTAGGCCCTGGCGGGATCTTCGCCGTCACGGTGAAGGACCACGGGCGTAGCCGGGTCAGCTTCGCCGGCGACGTGGTGCAGATCGACGGCCGCCGCCCCAAGTACGTACAGGAGGCACGCAAGAACGCGAAGCTCGCCGCGACGGCACTCTCCCGGATCGCCGGCGTATCCGTGCCGGTCATGCCGGTGCTGGCGTTCGCGGGCAGCGGGACGATCAGCGTGTACGGCATGCCGAAGGGCGTGATCATCTCGTCCTACCAGGAGCTTGGTCGGGTACTGAACTCGCGCGGCCAGCGCCTGGCGCCCGGCACGGTCGAGAAGATCTACACACTGGCCGCCGACCCGGCGACCTGGCTCAACCCACCGTACGTTCCGCTGGCCGAACGGTACCGCTGGTACCCGGAAGGCGACAGTTCGACCGCTGACAAGACCCGGCGCGCCGGGTAGCGTCAGCGCGTATGGCGACAGGCAGTTCCCGACACCCGATCGTCCGGCGGCGGGCAGGCGCCGAAATGCGCAAATGTGTAGCCGAGATGCACGTCGCCAGTGGCACGGCAGCGGCCGAGAGCCGATGATGAAAAGGCTCATGGATCTGTCGCGCACCGCGGGTGCCTGAGGAGGGCGCCGTGCCTCATCTCGAACTGTCGCTGACCGAGCCGGTCACGCCCCGGTCGCGCCCGCTGGCGCGGACGTCTCTGGGCCGGTGGGCGAAGGCCGTCGCCGACGCGGCGGAGCCCAGCCTGATCATCAACGCGGAAGCCGTGGTGGTCGCGCTGTCGCCGGCATGCCACGAGATGCTCGGTCTCCAGGAGCCGGCGATCGGGCAACGGCTGCTCGACGTGCTCCGGCCGCTCGACTTCTCGGCCGCCGGGGTCGCCCTCGACGAGGGCGAGGTGAGCAAGATCCCACCGCTGCTGGCGCTGGCGTCCGGCCGGCTTGCCCGCGGCCTGCTCCGGGTCGAGTGCCGTGACGGCGCGTGCACCCTCGACGCGATCGCCACGCCGCTCCTCGACGGGACCCGACCGACCGGCTCGCTCACGTTCTTCAGCTCTGTCTGAAATTAGGAGCAATTCACCGTACATTCGAGATCATCGCTGTTGGTCCGGTCGCCGGTCGAGCCGTACTCTCCTTGGCATGCTTGACCTCGAACTGCTGCGCGACGACTACGCGGTGTGCCGGTTGCCGGTCGGCTCGGCCCTGCCCAGCGGTCTGGTGACGCATGCCAGCAACGGCGGCGTGGTGTCCGTGACGTGGACGTCCGAGGAAATGTCCATCATGTGCCCCGCGGCGCATGTACCGGAGGATGCGGTCGTCGAGACGCCGTGGCGGTGCCTGCGCGTCGCCGGGCCGGTCAACCTCGCGCTCACCGGAATCCTGGCGTCGATCGTGAGCCCGCTGGCGGATGCCCGGGTGAACATCTTCGCCTTCTCCACGTACGACACGGACTATCTCCTGGTGCCGTCGGTGCGCCTCAACGAGGCGATCGCCGCCCTGACCGCGGCCGGCCACCGGGTCACCAAATAGGACCGGAGGCCGGCGGCAACTTCCCGCGAGCCGGCACAACTTCCGGGAAGTTGTTGCCTCGGTACCGTGATGAGGCCACAGTTTCCGGGAAGTTGTGCCGATCAGGGAGATTCGGTGACATCGACGAAGCTGGTGTTCGGGGCACTGGCAGCCGCGATCGTGTTGACCATGGCCGGATGTGGCCACGTCGAGCGCACGCCGATGGGGCACCCGGTCCGGTCGGCGCCGGCCCGACCGACCGACTCACCGTCGGCCGACGACACCACGAACCCGGACGACGACTCGTACCCGACAGAGGAACCGTTGCCGCCGACCGACGTCCCCACCGCAGCGGCGGACACCGTCGCGGTCGCGTGCGGTGGCCGGCCGAGCGCCAGCCAGGTGATCGCCGCCCTGCGCCGGGACCGCAACCTGCTCCCGCCGGGCGTGACGCCGCAGGTGCTGACCGGGCCGCTGTGCGCGGACTCCTGGCAGTACACGATCATGAGCGTCCCGGACCACGACCCGCTCCAGGTCGTGACCCGTGGCTCGGCTTCCTCGCTCACCGTGGTGATCGCTGGCACATACGTCTGCACCCCGGAGGTCACCGGCGCGGCACCGAGCGGCATAGTGTCCGCCGCACACTGTCAGTGACCTCGGGATAGTCTCAGCACCATGCCTGGGGTACCGCCGAACCGCTTCGTCTACCTCGGTCCCGAGGGCACCTTCGCCGAGCAGGCGCTGCGCACGATTCCCGCCGCCGAGCGCGGCACCCGTACCCCGGCGCGCAGCGTGCCCGAGGCGCTGGACGCGGTTCGCGCCGGTGACGCCGACGCCGCGCTGGTGCCGCTGGAGAACTCGATCGGCGGCGCGGTCGGAGTGACCCTGGACGAGCTGGCCGACGGCGAGCCGCTGGTGATCACCCGTGAGGTGGTGCTGCCGGTCGAGTTCGTGCTCGGCGCCCGGACGCCGGCGCCGCTGGCCGGGATCCGGATCGATCGCCGCGCACCCGCAGGCGAGCGCGCAGTGCCGGCGCTGGCTGCGGGCCAACCTGCCCGACGCGGCGGTGGTCGACGTGCTCTCCAACGGGGCGGCGGCCCAGGCGGCGGCGGCCGGCGAGTACGACGCGGCGATCTGCGCGCCGATCGGCGCCAGCCGCGCACCGGCTCACCGTGCTGGCCGAGAAGATCGCCGACCACCCGGACGCGATGACCCGGTTCGCCCTGGTGTCCCGGCCCGGCCCGCCACCCGCGCCGACCGGCGACGACCTGACCTCGCTCGCGGTCTACATCGCGCACGACCGGGTCGGTGCGCTGCTCGCGGTGCTCACCGAACTGGCGGTACGCGGGGTCAACCTCACCCGGATCGAGTCCCGACCCGACCGGGGAGGCGGCTCGGCCGGTACGTCTTCTTCCTCGACTGCACCGGTCACGTGGCCGACGCCCGGATGGGCGAGGCGCTGCAGGGGCTGCGCCGGGTCTGCGCCGACGTGCGCTTCCTCGGGTCGTACCCGCGGCACCGCTGCGCCGACGGCGGCGACCGCCGGTCCCGGCGCCGGCCGGCCTCTCGGACGCCGACTTCGCCGACGCGGCGGCCTGGCTGACCCGGCTCCGCGCGGGCGACGTGACCTGACCCCTCAACGCGTCGATCTAGGACGAATGACGGGACAAGCCGGGCAACCGGCCACCATCTCCTAGATCGACGCGGAGGCGGGCGTCAGCTGCCGAGCAGGCCGCCGAGCAGGCCTGCCCTGCTGCTGCTGGCCGGCGCCGGAACCGGCCAGGCCACCGGCGGCTCCTCCGACGGCTGCACGACCACGAAGCCCTGGCCGGCGAAGCTCATCGTGAACGCCTCGCCGGTGGTACGCCCGAGCAGCGTGCCGAGGCCGAGCTGGTCGGCGCGGTGGTACCCGGTCTGCAGGTTGGCCGACCAGCAGATCGCGGCCTGCGGGTCGACGTAGGTCGGCTGGTCGACGTTGAGCACGACCGGCGTGCCCTTGGTGGTGATGGCGATCCGGCCCTGGCCGGTGAAGACGCAGTTGAACAGGCCGGACGACGAGACCATCCCGGCGCCGCCGACCATCTTGATGTCGTACTGGAGCGTCGAGTCGAAGGCGAGCACGTTGGCGCCGTTGATCGAAGGGCGTCGCCCGGCTCCAGGTCGATGAGGTGCACGTCGGCTGGCCCGGTCGGCGAGGAACACGTCACCGCGGCCGGCGACCTTCATCAGCGGTACGCCCTCGCCGGTGAGCTTCTGCTTGAGGAACTTGCCGATGCCGCCGGAGCCGAGCGCCTGGAACTGCACCTGGCCCTGGTAGGCGACCATCGACCCGATCCGGGCCATCGACCTCGCCGTTGAGCTCGACCTTCAGCATCTTGGAGTTCTGCAGCCGCATGCCGGGCTGGGCGGACTCCTTCTCCAGGTTCTCCGCGGAGAACAGCGCGCTGCGCATGTGTTTCCTCCTGATCCGGGTGGTGTGCCCGAGGTAGGCGCCCGTGCAACCGGCATCACGGTGACGCTGGTCCAGGCCGGTCAGCCCCAGCCGAGTTCGTGCAGCCGCTCGTCGTCGATGCCGAAGTGGTGGGCGATCTCGTGCACGACCGTCACGGCGACCTCGTCGACGACGTCGTCGTCGGTGTCGCAGATCCGCAGGATCGGGTTGCGGTAGATGATGATCCGGTCGGGCAGCACGCCGGCGTAGTCCCAGCCGCGGTTGGTCAGCGCGTGCCCCTCGTAGAGGCCGAGCAGCGTCGGCTCGCCCTGGGGCGGGTCGTCCTCGACCAGGATCACCACGTTGTCTCATCAGCCCGAGCAGCTCCGCGCGGCACCTCGTCGAGCGCGTCACCGACCAGTTCCTCGAACCGCTCGCGGCTCATCTCGACCGGCACGCGCGGCATTGTGCGCCACCCCGACCAGCCGGGGCAGGTAGTCGGACGGGTACACGACGGCGCCCCGCGACAGGGTCCGCGGGGCGCCGATGGAAGAAGTTCTAGACGAGCGTCGCGTCGAGGGTGATCTCGGCGCCGGGCGAGAGCAGCCGGGAGATCGGGCAGTTGGCCTTGGCCGCCTCGGCGATCTTCTGGAACTCGGCCTCGTCGATGCCCGGCACGTCGCCGACGGTCTCCAGGTCGATCCGGGTCACGGCCATGCCGGCGTCGGTCTTGTCCGAGGTGCACCTTGCGCGGTGGTCTCGACCGAGGTCGGCGCGTGACCGGCGTCGGCGACAGGGCCTTGGAGAACGCCATCGAGAAGCAGCCGGCGTGGGCGGCGCGCGATCAGCTCCTCGGGGTTGGTGCCCTCGCCCTCCTCGAAGCGGGACTTGAACGAGTAGTTGCCCTCGAACGCCGCCCTTGCCGGTGCGGATCGTGCCGGAACCCTCGGTCAGATTGCCCTGCCAGCGGGCGGATGCAGTACGGATAGGCATAGGCTGACGCTAGCCCATCCGGAAACCCGGTGCGACGATGCCCGGATGCCGCGCGTACTTCTCACCGCCTCTGGAGCCCTTCTCGCCGGGCTCGGCCTGCTGGCCGGGATCGCGTCGCTCGCCGTGCCGTGGGGCAGATACCGGGTACGCGGCAGCGCGCTGAACGATCTGCCGGTGGACCGGGAGGGTCCGATCGCGGTGTTCCAGGCGCCGAGCGGGACCTGGTACCTGCTGGCGATCGGGGTACTCGCCGGGCTCCTCGCGCTGGTGGTGTTCGGCGCCGGGCGTACCACCGACGTGGCGCTCAGCGTCGCCCCGGTGGCCGGCCTCCTCACCGCGCTCATCGTGGTGACGATCGCCAACAACATCGGCGCGCAGGCGGCGAACACGGTGGCGCAGGGGGTGGCGGCGCTCAAGGTGACCGGAGAGGCATCGCAGGGCGCCTGGCTGGGTCTGGCCGCCGGTCCGCTGCTCGGCTTCGGTACCGGCCTGCTGGCGCTGAGTCATCGCCGCCGAGACCGGCACAACTCGCCGGAAGTTGTGGCCTCAGATCCGCGCTGAGGCAACAGTTTCCGGGAAGTCGCGCCGGCCATGGCACCATCGGGAGATGGCAGACGCGTACGACGTGATCGTGGTCGGCGGTGGGCACAACGGGTTGGTCGCCGCGGCGTACCTGGCCCGGGCCGGCCGCAGGGTGGTGGTCTGCGAACGCCGGCACACCGTCGGTGGCGCCGCCGTCTCGGAGCACCCGTTCGGCCCCGACTACACCGTGACCAGCCTGTCCTACGTGGTGAGCCTGCTGCCCCGGGACATGGTCCGCGACCTGCGGCTGGCGGAGCACGGGTACCACGTGTACCCGCAGGGGCCCTATTTCGCGCCGCGCCGCGACGGCCGGTACCTCGCGCTGCCGGACGAGCCGGCTGACCGGTACAAGGAAATCTCGAAGTTCTCCACCGCGGACGCCGAAGCCTACGTCCGGTGGGACGCTTGGATGGGCCGCCTTGGCGGCCTGGTCGGGCCGCTGCTGTCGGCGATCCCGCCCAAGGTCGGCTCGAAGAAGGCCCGCGACCTGCTCGGGCAGGCCGCGCTGGCGGCGAAGCTGCGCAAGGTCGACGTGCGGGCGGCGTTCGACCTGACCCGGCTGTTCACGGCGAGCGTCGCCGACCTGGTGGAGGACCGGTTCGAGTCGGACGCCATGCGCGGCGTGCTCAGCGTCTCCGGCGTGATCGGCACCTGGGCCGGCCCGCGCAGCGCCGGCACCGCGTACGTGATGCTGCACCACCACATCGGCGAGACCACCTGGGGCTTTCCGCGCGGTGGCATGGGCGGGGTGACCCAGGCGATGGCCGGCGGCGGCGACCGCGTTCGGCGCCGAGATCCGGCTGGGCGCCCCGGTGGCCAGCATCGACGTCGGGGGCGGCCGGGTACGCGGGGTCACGCTCGAAACCGGCGACGCCCTCTCCGCGCCCGTGGTGATCACGACAGCGCACCCGAAGATCTCGTTCCTGCGGCTGGTGGAGCGGTCGCAGTTGCCGGACGACTTCGTCGCCGACATCGAGTCGTGGCAGACCCGGTCGGGTACCGTCAAGGTCAACTTCGCGGTGGACCGGCTGCCGGTCTTCGCGTCGCACCCGTCGTTCGACCCGTCCGTCTACGGCGGAACGATCGTGCTCGCCGAGTCGCTCGACGACGTCGAGGGCGCATATCAGGAGGCGGTCTCGGGGCGGCCGGCCACGTTGCCGTTCGCCGACGTGTGCATCCCGTCGGTGTTCGACGACACGCTGGCCCCGCAGGGCAGGCACATCGTTAGTGCGTTCACCCAGTGGGTACCGCACGGGTGGGCGCGGGAGCCGCACCCGTCCGAGCTGGAGGCTTACGCCGATCGGCTGACCGCGCGGATGGAGGCGGTGGCGCCAGGCTTCACCGAGTCGATCATCGGCCGGCAGGTGATCGGTCCGGACACCATGGAACGCGAGTACGGGTTGGTGGGCGGGAACATCTTCCATGGCGAGCTGACGCCGGGGCAGATGTTCCACTGCCGTCCGGCCGCCGGGTACGCGGACCTGCGTACCCCCGTCCACGGGCTGTATCAGGCCGGTTCGGCCACGCACGGCGGCGGCGGGGTGACCGGCATCCCCGGCCGCAACGTCGTCCACCAGGTACTCGCCGATAAGCGCAGATCACCGGCCACACCGCGAAGCCGCGCGAGCGAAGCGAGCGCAAACTAGCAGGGTGAGGAGGCAGCCGATGAGCAGTGAACGGATCAACGGCGAGCACCCCAACGTGGTCGAGTGGGGCGGCGGACCCGCCACCGAGAAGGTTGGCGGGTCGCTGGACTGGCTCACCACCGACCGACCGATAATCCGCGGCGCCGGCATCGGGTTCGCGTTGGCCGGGTTCGGCCTGTTGATCGCTGCCGAGGTACTGCCCTGGATGTCGTACGCGACGAGCACGTCCCAGCAGGACTTCCCGACCACGACCGGCGGCCGGGTGACGAACGGCGTCGCGCAGTTGCCGGTATCGACCGAGATCCTCAACCTCGGCTGGCTGATCCTGCTCGCGGCGGTCGCGACCGCGCTCGCGATCCGGCCGCCCGTGCGCCGGGTCGTGGTCGCGGCCGGCCTCGGGTTGGCCGCCGCCCAGGTCGCCCTGCTGGCCGGCATCACCCGAGGAATCGAGCACACGACGGCCATGTCCACCATCTTCCGCGGCGGGTTCGTCCAGAACGAGATACCGGTCAAGCTCGAACTCGGCATGTACTGCGCGTACGCGGCGGTGGCGCTGTTCGCTCTCGCGCTGCTGCTGGCCGGCGGCGTGCCGCACCGCCTGCGGGAAGCGGAGGCGGCGCCGGCCGAGGAGGATGACACCGGCCCGGCCGATCTGACGGTCACCCCGGTGCAGACCGCCGACCCGTCCGTGTGGTCGCGCCGCGAGTCGGATATCGACGTGAGCGGCCGCAGGTTCGACCGGTAAGCTCACCCACGGTGAGTTTGGGCTGCCCATGATCGCCACAACTTCCCGGAAGTTGTGGCCATAGCGGGGTGCCGAGGCCACAACTTGTCGGAAACTGTGACGATCATGTGGACCGGAGACCTACCTTGATCGACCTTCGCCTGCTGCGAGACGACCCGGAACAGTTCCGCGCGAGCCAGCGTGCCCGTGGTGAGTCGGAGAGCGCGGTCGACGTGCTGCTCGACGCCGACGAGGCCCGGCGCGCGACGGTCGCCAGCTTCGAGGCGCTGCGTGCCGAGCAGAAGCAGCTCGGCAAGCAGATGCCGAAGGCGAGCGGCGCCGAGCGGGAGACCCTGCTCGCGCGTACCAAAGAACTGTCCCAGCAGGTCAAGGACGCCGAGGCGGCGGTGAACGCGGCCGAGTCGGCGCTGCGCGACGCGCAACTCGCCGTGCCCAACCTGGTCGAGGACGGCGCCCCGCCCGGCGGTGAAGACGACTTCGTCGTGCTGCGCGAGGTCGGCGACCGGCCGTCGATCGCCGAGCCACGCGATCACCTGGAGATCGGCGAGGCGCTGCGGGCGATCGACATGGAACGCGGCGCGAAGGTGTCCGGTAGCCGGTTCTACTACCTGACCGGCGTCGGGGCGCTGCTCCAGCTCGGCCTGCTCCAGCTCGCCCTGCAACAGGCCGTCGAGTACGGGCTGACCCCGGTGATCCCGCCGGTGCTGGTCAAGCCCGAGTCGATGGAGGGCACCGGGTTCCTCGGCGCACACGCGTCGGAGGTGTACCGGCTGGAAGCCGACGACCTGTACCTGGTGGGCACGTCGGAGGTGCCCCTCGCGGCGTACCACAGCGGCGAGATCCTGTCGCTGGAGAACCCCCGTCGGTACGTGGGGTGGTCGTCCTGCTTCCGGCGGGAGGCCGGCTCGTACGGCAAGGACGTGCGCGGCATCCTGCGGGTACACCAGTTCGACAAGGTCGAGATGTTCATCTTCTGTCGCCCCGAGGAGGCGCACGCCGAGCACCAGCGCCTGCTCGCCTGGGAGGAGGAGATGCTGGCCAAGGTCGAGGTGCCATACCGGGTGATCGACGTCGCGGCCGGCGACCTCGGATCCAGTGCGGCGCGCAAGTACGACTGCGAGGCGTGGGTGCCGTCGCAGGGCCGGTACCGCGAGGTGACGTCGACCTCCAACTGCACCACGTTCCAGGCCCGGCGCCTCAACATCCGGTACCGGGACGAGGACGGTCGCCCGCAGATCGCCGCGACGCTCAACGGGACGCTCGCGACCACCCGCTGGCTCATCCCGATCCTGGAGAACCATCAGCAGCCGGACGGGTCGGTGCGGGTACCCAAGGCTCTCCAACCCTTCCTCGGCGGCCGCGACGTCCTGGAGCCGTAACCGGCCCTCGCGGCGCCGGGCTTGATCGGCGCCGCCGCGCGGCCCGGGGCTTGATCGGCGCCGCCGCGCGGCCCGGGGCTTGATCGGCGCCGCCGCGCGGCCCGGGGCTTGATCGGCACAACTTCCCGGAAACTGTGGCCTCAGCCATGCTCTGAGGCCACAACTTGCCGGAAGTTGTGCCGATCTTGGCGCCGCAGGCGCCTAGATCTAGGCGCCTGATCATGGTTTGTCCGCTGTTCGGACTGATTTCGCCTGATGGCGGGCAGGGTACCGGGTAGAAGAGGTACGGTAGCTGCCCGCGCACGCCAGGAGGCGAGCATGACCAGACCCGGCCTGCCCAAACTGATCGCCACGGACCTCGACGGCACGCTGGTGCGTAGCGACGACACGGTCAGCGCGTACTCGCACAGCGTCCTCGCCCGGGTCAAAGCCGCCGGTATCCCGATCGTGGGGGCCACCGGGCGCGGCCCGCGGCTGACGGAGCTGGTCCGCGTCGACATCCCGGCGGCGAACTTCCTGGTCATGGGCGGTGGGGGCCGGGTGGTCGACGTCAGCGACCCGGATCTCCCGATCGTGCTGCGCGACGAGCGGCTCGACGGCGCGGTGCTGGCCGACCTGCTGGCCACCCTCGAACACGAGGTCGGGCCGCTGTCGATCCTGGTCGAGGCGGGCGACGAGCCGCGGGCGCCGCTGTGGGGTGATCCCAACCCGGCATGGCGGTACCCCGAGGTGGTGGAGGCGCGGGTACGCACCGAGGCGCTGTCCGGGCGGGTGATCAAGGGCTTCGCGTACCACGACGAGTACGACGCCGACCAGTTGCTCGCGGTCGCGCACCGGCTGATCGACCCGGCGGTGGCCACGGTGACCCAGGCCGGCCTCGGGTACATCGAGATCTGCCCGCCCGGGGTCGACAAGGCCACCGGCCTCGCCGTGGTGGCCCAGGCGATCGGTGTCGACCCGCACGACGTGCTCGTCTTCGGTGACATGCCGAACGACCTGCCGATGTTCCGGTGGGCCGGGTTCGGCCGGATCGCCGTCGCGAACGCCCACCCGGAGGTACTCGCCGCAGCCGACGAGGTGACGCTGTCCAACAACGCCGACGGGGTGGCCACCTACCTGGACGCGATGCTGAGCGCGTGAGACTGGTTGCCACGGACCTCGACGGGACGCTGGTCCGCACCGACTACACGATCGGGCCGCGCAGCGTCGCCGCGCTGGAACGGGTGATGGCGCTCGGTGGTCACGTCGTTCTGGTCACCGGCCGGCCGATCCGCTGGCTGTACACGGCATACCAGAACCTGCCGATCCAACCGCTCGCCGTGGTGGCCAACGGGGCGGCGATCTACGACCCGGTCGACGACAAGATCCTGCATTCGAGCCCGCTGTCCGCGGCGGCCGTGGCCGAGGCGTGTGCCCGGCTGCGGGCGACGGTACCCGGGGTCCGGTTCGGGGTGGAGACCGACGGCGGCCGGCTGATGCTCTACGAACCCGGGTACGAGGTGGGCGGCTGGGAGATCGGCCACGAGTCCGTCCGCTGCGTGGAGCCCGCCGTCCTGGCCGCCCAGCCAGCCGCGAAACTCCTGGTGAAGGCCGGTCCACAGGTGCCGGAGGCGTTCAGCGCGCTGGTCGGCCGGATCATCGCCGGCGTCGGCGAGGCGACGCATTCCTCGTCGAGCGGGATGGTCGAGGTCTCCGCGGCCGGCGTGACCAAGGCGGCCGGTCTGGCCTGGGTCGCCGACCATCTGGGCGTGGCTGACACGGATGTCGTCGCCTTCGGCGACATGCCGAACGACCTGCCGATGCTGGCCTGGGCCGGTCGGGGCGTGGCGATGGCGAACGCCCATCCGGCGGTGCTCGCGGCCGCCGACGATGTCACGGATGCCAACGACGCCGAGGGCGTGGCCGCGTACCTGGAACGCCTGCTCGCATGATCGGCACAACTTCCCGCAAGTTGTGGCCTCAGCCCCGCTCGATGGCCACTATTTCCGGGAAGTTGTGACGATCTAGAGGTACTGGCCGGTGCCGCTCTCGCCCTGCTGCTGACCGGGCGGGATCATGCCGGGGATCAGACGGGCGCCGCCCGGCCCGACCGGCAGCGCGGCCCGTCCACCCGTGCGCATCTGCTCCAGTTGCATGCGGGCGGCCATCTGCTGGGCCACCAGCGCCGCCTGGATCCCGTGGAACAGCCCCTCCAGCCAGCCCACGAGCTGGGCCTGCGCGATGCGCAACTCCGGCTCGCTCGGCGTGGACTCCTCGTCGAACGGCAGGCTCAGCCGGTCGAGCTCCTCGCGCAGCTCGGGCGCCAGGCCGTCCTCCAGCTCGGTGATCGACCGCCGGTGGATCTCTCGCAGTCGCTGGCGACCGGCCTCGTCGAGCGGCGCGGCGCGGACCTCTTCGAGCAGCTGCTTGATCATGCTGCCGATGCGCATGACCTTCGCCGGCTGCTCGATGAGCTTGCTCGGGTCCTCGGCGCCTTCGGTGTGCTGATCGAAGTCAACGGAGCCGACCGGTTGACCGTCCGGCCCTACGACCAGAACGGTGCGACTCTGCTCGGCCTCCGGCGGCTGCTCCACGTTCTCGGCCATGGGTCCAATCCTTGCGCACCGACCCAAGCGGCGCACACGCCGGGGGTACCCGACGCGCCGACCGCCGCTAACGTGAGGCGATGAGCGAGGAGGTGCTCACCCGCCCGGCGCCCCGCCCCGACTTCACCGTCCGCTACGGCGCCCATCCGGATCACATCGCCGATGTACGCGTGCCGCCGGCCGGACGGGAGCCGACCGGTCCACTGGTCGTGTTCATCCACGGCGGGTTCTGGCGGGCCGCGTACGACCGGTCGCACACCGGCCCGCTCGCGGCCGACCTGGCCACGCGGGGCTACCCGGTGGCCACGATCGAGTACCGGCGGGTGGGCCAGCCCGGCGGTGGCTGGCCGGGCACCCTGGACGACGTCGTGGCGGCCGTCGAGCGGGTACCCGATCTGATCGGCACCAAGATCGGGATGGATCTGCGCCGGCCGGTGCTCGCCGGCCACTCGGCCGGGGGCCACCTGGCACTGTGGTACGCCAGCCGGCCCGACGCCGCCGCCCTGCGCGGGGTGCTCGCGCTGGCCCCGGTGGCCGATCTCGCCCTGGCGTACCAGCTCGGGCTGGGCAACGGTGCCGTGGCGGACCTGCTCGGCGGCGGGCCGGCTGACGTCCCGGACCGGTACGCGTCGGCCCAGCCCGAACGGGCAAACGTGCCGGTGACTATCGTGCACGGGACTGAGGACGACGTGGTCCCGGCCACAGTGTCCCGCGCGTACGTACATGAGGGTGTGAAACTCATCGAGTTGCCTGGCGTCGAGCACTATGCGGTCATCGATCCCCACTCAGCCGCATGGTCCACGGTGGTGGGAGCACTCGGTGCGATTGGGACATGAACGCACTGTCGATGCGGATTGACGCTTACCGCGAAAGCGGGTAGAACCCGCAACGGGCAGGAGTTCGGAAACCACGCCCGTTCGTCTGGAGGATCATTTGTCCAAGCTCAACCGCCGACAGGCACTGAAGCTGCTCGCGGCGCTCGGTGCAGGTGGAGCGGCGGCTCCCGTCCTGTCCGCGTGCAGCAGCGGTGACCAGCCGGTGGCCGCAAGCGACCTCAGCCCGGTGAAGATCGGGCTCGTCGTGCCCCAGTCGGGTCTGTTCAAGAGCATCGGCGACGAGCTGACAAACGGCTTCCAGCTGTACCTGAGCATGAACGACAACCGCCTCGGCGGCCGGCCGGTGAAACTGGTCACGGTCGACGAGGGGGAGACCGCCGACTCCGGTAAGGCCGCCGTCGACCGCCTGATCAAGCAGGAGCGGGTCCTCGCGCTGTCCGGTGTGGCCAGTTCGGCGACGATGAGCGCGATCAAAGAGTTGGTGGAGAGTTCGCAGATCCCGCTCATCGGGTCGAATGCGTCGCCGAAGACGCCGTTGTCGGGCGTCCGTTACATCTGGCGGACATCGTGTACGGACGAGGAGCCCGGCCAGGCAATCGGCAAATACATGGCCGGCAAGGTCGGCGGCGGTTCGGTCGCCCTGCTCGCCGCCGACTACGACGGCGGCCGAGATGCGGTCAACGGCTTCCGGGCCCAGTACGGGGACGTCAACATCGATCCGATCTACACCGCCTTCGGATCGTCGGGACCGGGCGTCACCTTCCAGCCGGCCCTCAACTCCGTCCGGAACTCCGGCGCGAAGGCCGTGGCCGCCTTCTACAGCGGCGCCCAGGCGGTCGAGTTCGTGAAGCAGTACCGCCAGAGTGGTTTGTCGCAGCCCCTGTACGGGGCGGGTTCGCTGACCGAGGGTGTCCTGCTGAGCCAGGAGAGCGACGCCGCCCGGGGCATCTACACGTCGAGCAACTACTCGCCGGATCTCGACAACGAGGCCAACGAGAAGTTCGCCGCGGCGTACCAGAAGACGTTCGACTCGATCCCGACCACGTACGCGATGGCGTCCTACGATGCCGGGTTCGTGCTGGACAAGGCGATCGGCCTGGCCGGCAGCGGCGATCCCAGCCCGCAACTGGTCAACCTGGCGCTGGGCAAGATCGGATCGATCGACAGTCCGCGCGGGTCGTGGCAGTTCAACCAGAGCCGCACGCCGTTGCAGACCTGGTGGCTGCGGCAGGTGCGCCCGGACGGCGGTGTGCTGTCCAACACCGTCCTGTCGGAGCTGGGCACGCTGGGTTAACCGACCGGGGTCGACACGACGGCGGCGGTGCCCGAAGATTGCGCCGTGCTTCCCACGTACCCGCTGCCACCGCGGCCGCGGCGCAGCTGGCTGGGCCCGATCCTAGGTGCGCTGCTGGTGTTCGCGGCCGTCCTCACGGTCGGCGGCGGGGCGGTCGCCGTGGCCGCGACCCGGGGCGGTGGTGGCGCGGGCACGGTCACGTTCGTCGACGAGCTGCGCCCGGATGTGCGTACCCCCGCGCTGCGGGCCCTGCTCGACCGGCGCGCCAAGGCCGTCCGCGACCACGATCAGAAGGCGTTCTTCGCGGACATCGACCCGACCGACCAGGCTTTCGCGCGCAAGCAGCAGGAGGAGTTCGACAACCTCGGCAAGCTGCCGCTGGCCGAGTTCAGGTACGACGTCTCCGAGTCGACCGAGTACGACTCGTTGATCCCGGCCGCGATCCGCGCCCGGTACCACTCGATCGTCCGCGCCCCGGCGGTGACCATCCGGTACCGCATCGACGGCATGGACACCGACCCCGTCGCGGCGCCGTGGGTGCCGATCTTCGGCGCCTCGAACGGGCACTGGCGGCTGACCGGCGTGGCGGGCGACCCGCGGCTGCCGACCGGCGCGGGCGGCCAGGCGTGGGAGACCGGCCCGATCACGGTGGTCCGCAGTTCGCGCGTGGTGCTGGTGCTGTCCGCCGGCGACGCCGCCCGGGCACCCGACATGCTCCGGATGGCCGAGGCCGGGCTCGATCACGTGGCGGCCGTGCGTCATGGCGGCTGGGCGGGAAAGGTCCTCATCACGGCCGTCCAGGACGCCCGGCTGTTCACCACGTACTTCGCCGACAGCCCGGACCGCGTCAACAACTTCGCGGCGATCGCCGTGCCGTACTACGCGGACGTTCCACAGTGGACCAGCAGGCCGAAGTACGCCGCCACCCGGGTCGTGTTCAACCCGCACGAGTTCAGCGCCGACCCGGCCGAGCTGGCACACGATCTGACGCACGAGTTCACCCACGCGGCGATGGGGCCGGTAACGACCGAAACCACACCGTTGTGGCTGGTCGAAGGCTTCGCGGAGTATGTCGCGTACAAGTCCGAGCAGGTCTCCGGGCTCTTTGCGAAGCGGGCGCTGGAGGGGTACCCGACCGGTGACCAGCCGCCGGACAGCGACTTCTACCGCGACGGCCGCAACTACGTGCTCGGCTGGCTGGCGTGCCGGATGATCGCCCAGAAGTACGGTGAGGCCAAGCTGGTCGCGCTGTACGAGGCGAGCGGGAGCGGCGGCGCCCTCCGGCAGGTGCTCGGCATCGACGAGGCGACGCTCGACAGCCAGTACGTGAGTTATGTGGAGAAAGCCCGGAGCGGCACGCTACCGTGACGGCGCTTCGGTGCCCAGCTGCGCCAGGCCGGCGGTCAGCGCGTCGTAGGCGCGGTGCCGCGACTCGCGCAGCGCCTGCGGGCCGGGCTCGCTGTGCTCCAGCTCGCACAGCGTGGCCTTGGCCGCCAGCGTGGCGACGCCGGCGAGCAGTTGCGGGTAGAGCGCGGTACTCGACTCGCCGGTGCGCGACGCCACGAAGTCCGCGATGCTCTCGTGCAGCTCGTGAAAGATCATTTCGTACGCGGGAAGCAGCTCGGGTAGCTGCTGAACCAGCTGCATGCGGGCCATGACCTGCCGGTGTTGCTCGTAGTCCTCGATGTCGACCGAGTCCATCGCGGCGCGCACCGCCTCCACCGGCGACTCCTCCGCCGGCCGGGCGGCGAGGGCGGCCCGCAGCCGGCCGACGATCGTGTGTGCCACGTCGCCGAAGAGCACGTGCCGCTTGGACGAGAAGTACCGGAAGAACGTGCGGACCGCGACGTCGGCCGCGGCCGCGATGTCCTCGACGGTGGTCTGCTCGTAGCCGCGCTCGGCGAACAGCCGCAGCGCCGCCGCCTCCAGCGCCGCGCGGGTCTTCTGCTTCCTGCGCTCCCGCCGGCTGGCCAGCGCCCGCTCGTCCGAGGCTTCCGACACAGTCGTCACCTCTTCATGGTGGCACGCCCGGTGCGCCCCGGAACCCCAGCCACGATTGGCTTGATCAAGTCGACCCTGCGTCTCCCTCAAGCTGCGAAGGGTAGCTAACGTCGAGGTATGGGGGTCCCGCAACCGGGGCAGCGCCTGAACGCGCTGTGCAGCCTTGGGATTCTGGCTGTCGTCGCGGTGATCGCACTCGGGCTGCCCGCGCTTGACCGGGCACTGCCGCGCGAGCGGGCGGTCACGCCCGGGGTGCCCTACGCGGTCACCGACACCGTGAGCGTGGTGCCACCGGCCGGCGCCCGGCTCGACGTCGATGAGACAAGACCGGGTGGTTCGTCCGGGTATGCGGCCTTCCTGGTTGGGCGGGTACGGTTCGCGATCCTGGTCAGCCAGGAGCGGATAACCCTCCCGGAGGCCGCCGACCGGCTACGGACCCGGCTGCGGGACAGCCTCGGTGCCACCACGACCGCCGACGACCAGCCGCTCACGGCGGGGGCCGGCCCCGCGCTCGCCGGCCGGTTCCGGACAGCCACCAGCGACGGCTGGTACGCGGTACGCGTGATCGACCCGGCGACCGTCGTCGACGTCACCGCCAGCGGGCCGGCCGCCGAACTCGCCGACCGGCTGCCCGCGATCGAGGCGAGCGCCACCGCCATCGGGGGTCCGGCATGACGGCCGAGCCGGCGCGGGCCACCCGAGCCGCCCGCACCGCGCCGGTACGCCCGAAGCCGCTCGTCGGTGACCTGTCCGGCTCGTTGCGGCTGCCCGCGTTCTGGCTGCTGATCGGATTGGTGCTGGTCGGCGCCGGACAGGTGGCCGCGATGGTGGCCCCGGCGTTGATCCACTACCCGCGCGCCACGTTGACCGCGATCGTCCTGTTCGGGCTGTACGCGGTGCCGTTCGTGGCGTTCCTGGCGAACCTCGACTACCTCGAACGGGAGCCACCGGTACTGCTGTCCATCGCGTTCGCCTGGGGCGCGCTGGTCGTGACGGCCGCCGCCGTACCCGGAAACCGGGCCGCCGACGACCTGATCGCAAAGCTGATCTCACCCCGGTTCGCCAGCGCGTGGGGGCCCGCCCTCGCCGGTCCGACCGTCGAGGAGACCCTCAAGTTCCTCGGCCTGGTGATCGTCGCCCTGATCGCGACGGCACAGGTCAACAGCATCGTGGACGGATTTGTGTACGGAGGAATGGTCGGCCTCGGCTACCAGGTGGTGGAGAACATCGGGTACGCCACGACCGCGGTCGCCACGACCGGCACCGGTGACCGGGTGGATCCGGTGTTCGGCGTGTTCATCGCCCGCGGCTTCCTCGCCGGACCGTGGAGCCACACCGTGTTCACGGCGTTGGCCGGGGCCGGCGTCGGGTACGCGGTGGTCCGCACCGACCGGTCCCGGGCGGCCCGGGTCGGGTTCGTGCTGATGTGCCTGGCCGGGGCGTGGCTGTGCCACTTCGCGTGGAACTCGCCGTTGCTGTCCGGCGGATTCGGCCTGGGTACCCCCGGCCAGATCGCGGCCCTGCTGATCAAGGGCGGCCCGGTTCTGGTGATGGCGCTGCTGCTGGCCCGCGCCGCCCGGGCACGCGAGGGCGACTACTACGCGAACGTCCTGTCCACGTTGACCGATCCGCGGCTGGTGACCCCGAGGGAGTTGCGGACGATCTGCTCGCCCGCGGGCCGCGCGGCGTTCCGCCGGGCCGCCGAGGCCCGCGCGGGTGCGGCCGGCGAGCGGGCCGCCCGGCGGCTCCAGGAAGCGCAGGCGCGGCTGGCGGTCGAGCTGAGCCGGGGGCCGGCCGACGACGGCGGGCTGACCGCGACCGCCGCCGCCCGCCAGCGCGAGGTGCTCCGCGCCCGGCACGACCTGGTCGCGCTCGGGCTGCGGCGGCCGGCCAGCGGATGGGCGCGGGCCGGCGGCAGCGTCACGTGGTTGATCGGTTCAGGGATCGCGGTGCTGGCCGCGCTCGTCCTCAGCCTGCTATTGCGTACGTTCCGATAGGTACAGCCAGGTCAGGACGCGGGTGGCAGGCCCCCGTCGCCGTCCACGATCTCGTCCGGGTTCCCGTCCTGATCACGGTCGACGATCGTGATGTCGACCTCGCCGTCGCCGTCGGTGTCGAACTGGAAGAGGTCGGCCTTGCCGTCGCCGTCGGTGTCGACGATCCAGACGTCGGGCTTGCCGTCCTTGTTGGTGTCGCCGGTGGCCAGTTCGACGCGGTCGTCGCCCCTGGTCTCCACGGTGTCACTCATTCGAACTCCTTATCGAGGGGATCGAGGGGTAGATACCCGGTTCACCGTAGGTGCACGCCAAGATCGGCACAACTTCCCGGAAGTAGTGGCTTCGGCAGCAGTCGGAGGCCACTAGTTCCGGGAAGTTGTGCCGATCTTCCTTATGACGATTTGAAGGTGACGCCGGCGTCGCGCAGGGCCTTGATGAACAGGGCCGACTCGGTGAATCCGAGGACAAGCACGGCATCCGGGGCGAACTGCTTCACGTTCTTGGCCAGCGGCTTGAACACCGTGTTCTGCTCGTTCGGGTTGTACTTGTCCTTTGCCTGGTACGTGAGCACCCGGATGTTCGCCGCCGGGATGCCCGCCGCGGTCAGGTCGGCCTGGACGCCCTTCTGCAACCCGATACCGTACGCGTCGTCACGGGCCACGACGGCGACCTTGTCGGTGCCGTCCCGCATCAGGATGTCGGCGAGCGCCTTGGCCTGAAGCTTGTCCGGCGGGGAGGTACGGAAGAACATGCCCTTGCGGTCGAGCTGGGACAGGCTGTCGGAGGTCGCCGACGGCGAGATCGCGATCCGTCCAGCGGCGATGATCTTCGGTACGACCGCGGCGGACACGCCGGACGCCGCCGGGCCGATCATGACCTGTACCCCTGCCGCGATGAACCGGTCCGCGGTGGCCGACGCGACCTGCGGGCTGGTGCCGTCGTCCCCGTCGAGCCACTCGGCCGGGTCGCCGAGCACGCCACCGGCTGCGTTGACCTCCTCGACGGCGAGCCGCGCACCGGCGAAGATCGGCGGCCCGGCGCTCGCCAGATCACCGGTGTGTGGGAGCAGGCCGCCGAACTTCAGCGCCGGCGCCTTGCCGGCCCTTCCGGGTGGCGCGGGCGGCGCCGGGTTCTTGGCCTGGGTGGTGTCGTCGCCGGCACCCACGAACTCGGTCTTCGCGTCATCGATGTGGTTGTCGCGGCCGAAGTTCAGCGTGCCGTAGGTGGCGGTCGACGGATCGCCGATGTCGGTGAAGCCGCTGCGCTTGAGCGAGGACACCCCGCGGTACTGGATGTTGATGTTGTTGTGGACCTCGTCCACGCACTCCTTGAACGTTTCGCAAATAGTGCCACCCACGGTCACGCCGACGATGTACTTGGCGAACACGGTCGGATCCGTGGTATGCGCAACCTCGGCCGCCAGGGCCGCCACGACCACGGCGTCGTAAGCCTCACCGGCGTAGTTGAAGTCCGGAAGGGTCGGATCGATCCCGCGTACCCGCTTCTTGAAGTCGTCGGTGAGCGGGGTGAGTGGCGCGGTGCCCTTCATGCCCGCGAGCACGCCCTGCTCGTCCTTGAGGGCGTCGCCGAACGAGTTGCTCATGTTTCCGTCGGAGCCGTAGAGCCGCACCTGGCCTTCGTCGATGACCGGCGTCCCAGCGGACTTCGAAGACGAGCAGCCGGACGCGAGCACCACGGCGATCACCGCCGTGAGGACCGAGATCGGGCGGGTGACGCGCATGTACGAACTCCCTCCGGGAACCTGCCAGCGCACCATAGCGCGCGCGATGGTGATCACCGCTACCGGCGTGTGACCGACGTCGCTGGGTCCCACTTGACTGCCAGGTAACGTCCCCACGCATGGAGACGCTGTCGCCGAGCGACCACATGCCGACCGTGGACGGTCCGGGCACCCTTGCCGCACGGATTGGAATCACGGTGACCGAGGCGGGGCCGGAGCGGGTGGTCGGAACGATGCCGGTCGAAGGCAACACCCAACCGTACGGGTTGTTGCACGGTGGCGCCTCATGCGTCCTGGCAGAGACGCTGGGTTCGATCGGCGCGGCCCTGCACGCGGCCCGGGTACATGGTGGGATCGCGGTCGGCATCGATATCAACGCCACGCACCACCGGTCGGCGCGATCCGGCCTGGTCACCGGGGTCGCCACCCCGCTGCAACTGGGCGGGTCGGTCGCCTCGTACGAGATCATCATCACCGACGAATCGGGCGAGCGGATCTGCACGGCGAGACTCACCTGCCTCCTGCGCCGCCCCTGATTCCATCCACGCACGGTTGCGGGTGCCCTCCTTGACGGTGACGGATACGCTGCGCGACGTGGAGGGCCAACCGGACGACGTGCTCGACGATGTCACGCTCGTACTGCGGTCCGCGCTGGCCGGAGACGGTGATGGCGTCGTCGATGTGTTCGACAAAGCCAGAAACCGGGCCGGGGTTACCGGTGCGTACGATCTGGCGTGGGTGCTGGCCGGCGCGACCGTCGGCGAGGGGCTCGCGATCGGTCCGTGGCGCCTGGAGTTTCCCGGCATCGACGAGGCGACCTACGACAAGCGCTGGGTGGCGCGCTTCCTCAGCGCGTACGCGAACGCCGACGAGCCGACCGCCGAGGCGCTGTTCGGGGCGGCCATCGCCGACGGCAAGTTGCCGCAGTGCCTGCTCACCCTGGCCGGATCGGCGGTGGCGACGCTGCGCCGCCGGGACGCCGGGCCGACCTGACCGGCTCCGGCGTGGAGACCGGCCCGGCCAGGCCGCGCGGAGGATGGCGCGTCGACGCGCTTCTCCTCGGCGGGTTCTTCGTGCTGACCCTGCTGGTCTGGTTCGACCGGTTCGACTACTGGGATCTCGTGATCCGCGACTGGGTGGACGGCAACCGGCACTCCCGCCCGCTATACCTGGCCAGCCGGGCGCTCAACTATCTGGGCTCGGCGAACGTGCTGGTCGTGGTCGCGCTGGTGCTCGCCGGGCTGCTCGCGGCGCGGCTGCGCTCGGCCCGTCCGTTCCTTCCGGTCGTCGCCGCGTACGCCGTCAGCCACCTGCTCCTCGGCCCGGTGAAGATCCTCACCCATCGGGCCGCGCCGCATTCGCCGCTCGCCGACGGCTCCGGGTTCTTCACCGACCCGGACGGCTGGTCGTATCCGTCCGGGCACGTGGTCAACGCGCTCATCTGGTACCCGATCATGGTTTTGTTCCTGCAGGCCCTCATCGCGGTGCCGCCGGGCTTCCGCGCGGTGGTCCGGGTCGGTGCGGTGGTCACGGTGAGCGTCACGGTGACCTACCTCGGGTACCACTGGATGACCGACGTGATCGGGGCGCTGCTGATCGGCGGGGTGCTCGACCGGGCGCTGCGCCGGGTGCCCTGGTTGGCGCCGGTGTCAGAGCCGGTTGAGTCCCTGGTCGGAGGCCAGCACGATGCGCGGTGAGGCGGCCGGGTCGAGCCAGGTCATGACGTTGCGCAGGTCGTCGTGCGCCAGGCTGACGCAGCCGGCCGTCGGCCCGCCGGTCTGCTGGTGCAGGAAGATCGCGCTGCCCCGGCCCGGCACCGCGGGCACGTTGTACTGGATCTCGACGAACAACCGGTACGCCGGATAGAGCTGCCACAGCGCTTCGCTCGGGCCGCCGGGGTCCGCGCCGTGGTGGAACGTGTTGTACCCGCTGGAGCGGCTGTTCTCGTTCCAGTAGTCGCCCGCGACCAGCCGGTGGTAGCGGTACCTCACGCCGGGATCGGCGTCGATGCCGTACATCGTCGCGCCGATCGGGTACATGCCGGTCGGGGTGTTCGGGGTGCCCTCGACGTGGTGATCGCTGAAGCCGAGGCGGCCGAGCCGCGCGTGCATCGGTGGGAAAGCACGCCGCCAGCCGCCGGGCGCCCGCTGAAACGTCTCGAGCGCCGCGTAGGTCGTGTTCGCCGTGCCGGCGTGCACGATCATCACCTGCCTGGTGGCGGCCGGCAGGTGGTCGAGCGGCATCCGGGTCAGCGCCGGGGTCGCGGTCGTTACCGTTCCCGCTATGGCCCCGATGATCGCGGCCGTTTTCAACACCTTTAAGACGGTACTGGTAGATCCCAGCGACGGCCGGTGATTCGCTCGTACGCCTCCACGTACCTGGCGCGGGTCGCCTCGACCACGTCGGGCGGGATCTCCGGGCCGGGGGCGCGCTTGTCCCAGCCGAGCCCGGCCGCCCAGTCCCGCACGTACTGCTTGTCGAAGGCGTACTGCGGCCGGCCCGGCTGCCAGGAGCTGGCCGGCCAGAACCGCGACGAGTCGGACGTCAGTACCTCGTCCGCGAGCGTCAGCGTGCCGTCCGGCGCCCAGCCGAACTCCAGCTTCGTGTCGGCGATGATGATCCCGCGCTCAGCGGCCAGATCGGCGCCCCGCCGGTACACCTCGATGGTCAGATCGCGCAGCCGCTCGGCGGTCTCCTTGCCGACCTGGTCGACCACGTCGTCGAAGCCGATGAACTCGTCGTGCTCGCCGACCAGCGCCTTCGTCGTGGGAGTGAACACCGGGGTGGGCAGCCGGGAACCCTCGACCAGCCCGGTCGGCAGGGCAACGCCGGAGATCGCGCCGCCGGCCTGGTACTCGCGCAGCCCGAGCCCGGCCAGGTAGCCCCGCGCGATGCACTCGACCGGAACCATCTCCAGGCGCCGGCACCGGACGGCCCGCCCGGCCCACTCGGCGGGCACGTCGGTCGCCGACACCACGTGGTTCGGCACCACGTCGGCGAGCTGCTCGAACCACCACAGAGACAACTGGGTCAACAGCGCGCCCTTGTCCGGGATCGGCGTCGGCAGCACAACGTCGTACACGCTGACCCGGTCGGACGCGACCAGGATCAGGTCGTCGCCGTCGGCGTAGACGTCCCGGACCTTGCCGGAGTGCAGCAGCTCCACCCGTACCCCCTCGCGTTTCGCACCCGAGGGTATCCGCACCGGGGTCGACCGGATCGTGTGGTCCGGGACGAACTGAACACTCCCTTAGTTGGCGAGGTCTCATTTCGTCATAGTGCGATCTGCAATACGGCAGATTGGGGGCTAGCGATCCGCAAGGCGACAACCCATACTGAGGTCACGGTAAGACCAAAGTGGAGTTGTAGGCGCTTCCTTCCAGCTCGCAAGAGTCCGCGACCGCGGGAGGTGGAAGAGATGCGAACCTACTGCCGGGGACCTGAGGTACTGATCACCGACCAGGTCTTCGCGGTTCTGACGCCCTATCCGGCAGTGTTCAGAATCGACCATTGATCCACTCTCCGGTGGCGTGCCTGGCGGCCTTCGTGCTGGTTGCGACACCATCTGTGATCAGTGGTGCCTGCTCCCGCCTCACGCCCCGCACCCACGAGTTGCGAGCGGTGTACCGCAGCCTCGATGTACAGCTATATGCGACGGCTGATCTAACCACGTTTGGTCAAGTGCGCAGAGGTTTAGTAAGAGCGCTGGAGGGAAGGCAGAACCGCCTTGAACAACTCGGAGAGTCGGCATTCCGTTGAAACCAGGCTGCCGCTACGCTGTCGGGCGTATAGTCAGGAGCGGTATGCCAGACAGCGAGGTGGCTACTTGCGTAATGCCCGTAGAGGGGTTCGTCGGCGTCACAACCCGAAGATCGAAGTGGGAGAACATGGCCTCGGGTGACCTGCCAGCGCCAGCGGTTGCACGTCGACGCGTGCGCATGGCGCTGCGCGAAGCCCGGGAGAAGAAGGACCTGACTCAGGGCCAGGTGGCGGAAGCCATGGAATGGTCGCTGAGCAAGGTGATGCGGATCGAAAGCGGCGAGGTCACCATCGCTCCCAACGATCTGCGCTTCCTGCTGGTCTTTCTCGGCATCACCGACAAGGCGACCGTCGAACAGTTGCTTCAGGACGCCAAGGCGTCCCGGCGCCGGCAGAACTGGTCAGACGAGTCCCGCGTCCGTGAGCACACGACGCCGGCAACTCGCCAGCTGATTCAGTACGAAGCCGAGGCGGACGTTATCCGTCACTTCCACGGCACCATCATCCCGGGACGTCTCCAGACCCGTGCCTATGCCAAGTCGATTCTGGACAGCTTCCGCGGCCAACTGTCCAATGAGGACATCGAGGTTCGCCTCGATATCCGGATGCGCCGGCGGCGTGAACTGTTCGCCCGCAAGCCGAGGCCGCAAATGCTCGTCCTGCTCGACGAATCGGTGCTGCACCGGAGCTGGGGTGAGCCCGAGACGACCGCGGAACAACTCACGGATCTGCTGACCCTGGCCCGCGAGAACAGGATCCTGGTGCGGATAGTTCCGTTCATCCTGCATGATGCCCCGGTCGTCATGCTGGGTGCGTTCGAGATTCTCGACCTGGGCGACGGCGGTGAGGTCATGTACGTGGAAAACGACCTTACCGACGAGGTCATCGAGGATCGGGCGAAGATTGAGTTCAACCGGGACATCTACGAACGGCTGTGGGCCGCGGCGCACGACGAGGCGGCATCGCTGCGGCTGATCGAAGCGCAGGCGAAGGCGCTGCGTGGCGGTTATCCGGCCGGTGACAAATCTCCTGGGTGAATTCCCGGGAATCGCGGTGCCCCGCGGAGGGGAGCGGTGTGCCGCAGCAGTGGGAACAGTTTGGCGTTGCACAGAAAAGGATGTGGTCAGAGTGGACCAAATTGAGTCGCTTTTGGACTGGCGGAGAAGCCAGTTCTGCGGCGGCGGTGCCTGCGTGGAAGTAGCCAGGAGCAACGGCTCGTATTTTGTGCGCGACTCGAAGACCGCACAAAGCCCGGTGCTTCGTTTCACCGAGGCGGAATGGCGCGCATTCGCGCAGGGGATGCGGGCCGGAGACTTCAACTTCGAGTAATTGGCGCGGCAGCGGGGGCGTGCCAAGCGAACGTTGAACGGGCCGCCACGGCCAGCTTGGCGCGCCCTCGCCTGTCCACTCGCCTGTCCACTCAGCGCATGGGGAAGGATCCCGACAATATCCGCATAGGGCAACATCTCGGCTAGGGTCCGAGGATGCATTCCATCCCGCTGTTGTATCTCCTATGGTGTTCGGTGGGAGTCCCTGGGCGGGAGGGTAACCTGATGTCTGGATATCGTGATCGGTTGGTGTGGCGGCACTCCAGCTTCTGCAGTAACGGAGCCTGCGTCGAAGTTGCGGATGGGCCCGCCATTGTCCACATGCGAGATTCGAAAGATCCAACCGGTGGCCGGCTTACCTTTTCGCGGGCCGGTTGGGCCGGATTCATCGCGGGAACGAAGGCCGGCCAGTTCGATCTTCCGGCGAACGGTTGATCTTTAGGGACGGCGAAGAAACTCATCTGGCGCGCCCGGTCGGGGCTGGCTGCCGCGCGTGCTTTCCGCAGCGCGTGTTCGGGGGCCCACCGGCGCGTCGATCCGTGTGCTCCGGCTCCACGGCGCGTCGATCTAGGAAGAATGGTGGGACAAAGCCGGCAAACCAGGCGGCATTCGTCCTAGATCGGCGGGGTGACGGGGCAGGTGCGCCGACGTCGCCCATTGACCGGCGCAAATCCCGCCTGGCGGCAGAGCCTTGTCCGGTTCTGCCACATTCATTTAACTTACCTTCCATCAATATTGATGGCAGCCTATCTCGGCCCGTCGGGCTGGCAAGCTCGCTGGCGACCGAGTCCGGGCTGCACCCGCACCCCCCTGCGGGTAGAGGAGGTTCCGTATGTCGAAGACGTTTCGCGTACTAGCCGGGCTTGCGCTCGTCGGCGCCCTGGTGGTCGTCGCCCCGCAGGCATATGCGGAGGTCGAGCCCGGTGGCTGGAAGCCCGCGTCGCCCGGATTCAAGGTGCAGCAGAAGGGCTGCGGCAAGGTCAGCGGCATGACCTTCCAGCTCACCTGCTCCAACGGCAGCGGCGAACAGCGCGCCGAGCGGCGGTACGACACGTACAGTGGCGGCTCGCACCAGTTCGAGGGATATTTCAAGATCACGAGCATGGGCGGATCCCGGATCAGCCTGAAGCAGACATTCAAGACCTCAGGCCCGTACTTCCTCCTCGCGGTGGAAAAGGGCGGCCGGATGTACGCGGTGGAGAGCGGGAAGACGATCGCCAGCGGGGCCACCGTCGGCACCACGGTCCGCGTCAATACCGTCCATGTGGTCGGCAAGACCCACAAGGTGTACATCAACGGCTCGTTGAAACTCTCGGAGTCGAGCAAGAGCGGCAGTTTCTACGACAAGTTCGGCGCCTATCGGACTGCGAGCGGTAAGGGCCCGATCACGGTCCAGTGGAGCAACGTCCAGTTCTGGACCAAATAAATCTAGTACGTGACTGTTCCGGCCGTTGGAGAATCAACGGCCGGAACAGACGCGTGTCACTCACGACATCGAGGCTGAGAATGTCGCCGAGAGTTTCCACGCTGACGCTCCTGCTGCTGGTCGCTGGCCTGGCCGGCTGTTCCAACGCCCAACCGGAAGAGGCGTCCGGTCCACCTTCGCCGACGCAGCTCGTGGCGAAGCTCGCGTCGCCGACAGATATCACGCTCGCCTGGAAAAGCAACCAGGCAGATGTCGCCGGCCGGACCGTGGAGTTCGCCACGGAGCGGGATGGTCAGTACACGATTCTGCAATTCGTATCGCCGAGCCAGACCACATATGAGCACCGCGACCTGATGCCGGAAACGACGTTCTACTACCGTGTCCGGCCGTTCTTCGGGCCGGCCTCCCGACCGGTCGACGTGACGCTTCCGCCGGGAGAGTACGACGAGAACAGCGCGGATGACGAGGAGTGGGCGAAGCCGCACGCGGACCCCAAGGGACCGGTGCCAGCGCAGACGATCCGGAATCCGACCGGCGCCGAAGCCGCGGCCCCGACGGATTTCGTGGCCACCGTCATGAACCCCAACGGCATCAAGTTCACCTGGACCGACCATGCCAGCGATGAAGAGGGGTACCTGCTCGAGGCTAAGCCGGATGGGAGCGCCGATTACGCCCCGGTCGAGGTACTGGATCCGAACATCACGTCGGTCGGCCTGATCACGCTGCCGAACGAGAAGAAGGCGTCCTATCGGGTGCGGGCCTTCTACTACGGCGAGTCGTCGAACATCGCGCACCAGAAGACCGGCAACGACTGACCACGGCTGGCGCCTATGGGCCCTCGGCAGCGGACGAGGGCCCATAATGTCGTGAATCAAGCCGTACTGGCCTTAGCGGCGATCGTGCGTCAATCCTCCTGGCGGCGCTGGCCGCCGGTCCGCGACAATGGCGATTGCCGTCCCGATGGCGGCTCGGAGAAAATCGGCACACCACGCGCGGGGAGGTGCGGCATGGCGGGCGATGCTATTCGTTGGCTGTCCGGAGAAGACCTGACGGTGGTGGCTTGGCGGGCGAGTGCGACGGGCTGCAGCGGCGGAGCCTGCGTTGAAGCCGGGCTGACCGGCGATCAGTCCCATCCAGTGGCGCTCCGCCGGAGTGGTGATCCGGGCGGGCCGGTGCTGCTGTTCGCGCCCGACGAATGGCTGGCGTTCATCGGGGCCGTCAAGGCCGGCGTGTTTGATCTCCGATGACGGTCGAAATCGGCCGCGCCGCGCCGAGGATATGCGGCCCGGAAGGAATCATGAACGGGAAGCGCGCGAACCAGACCCGGCGTTGCTGGACCCACTCGAAACCAGCCGAATCTATGAAGCGCGAGATGTCCCGTGACAGGTGGCAGCCATCGAGCATCCGCGGCCACAACAGGCGGTCCAGGATCCGCTGCGCCAGCCGTCCCAGCCGGTTGTGTGCCGCGACATGCTCGTAGACACGTAGCTCGCCGCCGGGGCGGAGCACTCGGCGGATCTCGTGGAGCATCAGCGCCAGGTCAGCTACCGAGCAAAGCACCTCGCAGCACACCACAACGTCCGCGCTGCCCGTGGCCAACGGCAGCGTGCCGGCTGGCCCCGTGTCGACCACCTTCACCGGGAATCTCATCCGGCGGGCCGCCTCATGGGCCGCGTCGCGGTAGTCGGCACGCGGCTCTACCGCAACAAGGTGACCTATGTGTTCCGGGTAGTAGTCGAACAGGAAGCCAGTGGCACAGCCCACTTCGACTACCTGTCCGGTTGCGGTGGATACAAGCTCGGTGTAGCGCGAGGCAAGGACGGGACTTGGGTGTCGAAGTGCGTAACGGCCAAGCCAGCGCTGGACTACGGTCACCTTGCGTATCGTCTCACACAGCTGTCGGGCCTTCGTCGGTATCTGAGGTAGCCATCTCCGCGGCAGTCGGGATGTCGGCTTCAGCTATCTGCTGGCAGGTCTCGTCGACGATCTGGGCGAATCGTTTGAACTCCGGCGGCCAACCTTCGACGGCGTACGCCTCCCGGATATCGCGCCATGCGGTTCTGACGTCCTTGCTGGCGAACGCACGCGTCAGGACGAGCCGAAGCTCCGCCTCGGGAAAGGCACCCAGGCCAAACGACACCTGATAGTACGAGAACACGCTGCTCATGTATGCCCTGGTCCGCAGTTGCGCCGTGGACGCTGACGGCGGGTACCCCCAGACCGCCAGATACTCCTCGTTGTCCATTGCAGTCCGCAATAGCTCCAGCCGCATCGCCCGCATGCTCTGGAACTGCATCACCTGCGTCTGCCTGGCCTGCAAACGGATCGACATGACGACACCGACCAAAGCCCCGCCTGAAAGCAGCGCCGAAACGACACTGAGCGCTTGTCCAATGTTGCCAAGCCTAGGCCAATCAACGGGGAATGCCTTATCGACGACGACAAGGAGGAGGACCGATATCGGAATGAATGTGATCGCGGCGAGGAGGATCGCGATCATCTCCCAGAGCTTGAAGCCCCTACCCGTCACATGGTCTCCGTTTCCGAGGCTGCGGCCGGCGAAGTGCCTCCACGGTAGCGGCCGTTCCGTTAGCCGCATCGCCCCTCCGGGCCGGCCTGCCCTCGAACCCGCGGCCGCTGTAGGCGAGCGATGACGAGGGCCAGGACGACGCCATCCCCCGGTGCCCGGAGTTTGCAGCTCGGAGCGGTGATCATGGGTCAGCAAGGGCCAGCGGCAGCCGACCGCGACTGACGGCCATGATCCCTAGAAATGCGCAATGACCAGGTGTGGGACCTGGTCATTGACGGTGGGCAGGGGCGGGGTCGAACCGCCGACCTTCCGCTTTTCAGGCGGACGCTCGTACCAACTGAGCTACCTGCCCAGGTAGCGACTTGCGGTCCTGACGGGACTTGAACCCGCGACCTCCGCCTTGACAGGGCGGCGAGCACTCCAACTGCTCCACAGGACCTGGTCCGGTTGAACCCGGTCGTGCCCCCAACGGGATTCGAACCCGTGCTACCGCCTTGAAAGGGCGGCGTCCTGGGCCGCTAGACGATGGGGGCGGCCCCGCAATCATCGCACATGTGCGACAGCGCGCGGTGTAGCTCCCGTCCGGGCCCCGCCGGAGGCCTCGAAAGCATACGCGAGCGGGGAACCGTGCGCAAAACGGTTACATGGATCATGCCGCCGCCTCCGGGCCACCGTACGGCGGACGGTGGCCGCCGGGCAGCGGTACGAGCCGGAGGTGACGCTGGTTGAGCAGGTACGGCAGGAGCATCCGGTACGCCGCGACGGTGCTGGACCGGTCGCCACCGGCGTCGTGGGAGAGCACGATGGCACCCGGGTGGACGTGCTGCTCGATGTTGCCGATCACATGATTGGTCATCACCGATCCGGGCGGGTAGCCGGCGACGTTCCAGTCGCTCGGGTCGACGTCCCAGCCCAGGGACGTCATGCCCAGCTCCTGGGCGATCGACACGACCGACGGCGTCCACATGCCTCCCGGCTGGCGGAAGTACCGGATCGGGATGCCGGGGGCCGCCTTGTGGATCTCGTCGGAGGTCCGCTGGAGGTCCGACCGGATCGTCTCGGGCGACCGATGACCCAGGCCCTCGTCGTGCTGCCAGGTGTGGTTGCACAGGGTGTGCCCGTCGCGGACGATCGCCTGGACCAGGTCGGGCCGCTCGCGTACGTGCACGCCGATCAGGCAGAACGTGGCCTTCACGCCGTACTGCCGGAGCAGGGCGAGGATGGCCAGCGTCTGGTCGCCCGGGCCGTCGTCGAACGTCAGCGCGACCGCGTCGCTGCCGGTGGTGCGGGCGACCGCCCCCGGTGCGAACGAGGGCGTGCCCGCCGGTGGCGGCGGAGGCGCGGGCGGGGCCGGTGGCGGCCCGGCCGGAGGGCGCGGTGAATCCGGCGATCCCGACCCGTTCGGCGTGCCAGGCGAGCCAGGCGAGCCGGAGGAGCCGGACGAGCCAGCGGAGCCCGCCGATCCGGGACCGGCCGCCGGCCCGGGACCGGCCGCCGGCCCGGGACCGGCAGGCGCGGGTGCCGGCGCGTGCCGGGGCCGGAGGGTCGCGAACGATCTGGCGGCGACCCCGTCGCCGGTACGCGATCTGGATCTTTCAGTTACTCTCGGTGACCCGTAGCCGGATTCTGTCCAGACGCCGACAGCCAGCACCAGCATGGTGGCGAAGATTGCGGACGCGGGCGGGCGCCGGCGCGGCACGCTGAACCATTCAGGCGCACGGACCTCCGGTCGGCGCAGACCAAACATTCGGTGACTCCCGGGGGGGTCGGGGGCAAGCCGAGCAGGGTCCCACCGTAGCGGAGTGTGTTCACCGTATGGGGGCATCGAGATCCACCGAAGGGCCAGATCTGGCCGGCAAAAACCACAATCCGGGCGTACAGAAAAGGGAAGAATCTCACCACGCAGCGGCCGAGAAGAGATCCACCGCCTCGCTCAGGCTCATGGGGGCCGCCACACCGGGCGGGAAGTCGTCCCGATCCCACCCGGGGCCCGCGGCGGCGACCACGGCCGGCCGACCCCGGCCGGCGAGCGTCTCCTCGAGCTGCCGCAGGTTGGCGGTGGGCCGGGCGTGCGACCAGAGCAGGACCGCGACCGGGCCGGTCCGGCGTACGGCGGCCCGCAGGGCGCTGGGCGGCACCCGGGCGCCGAGGACGCGGGACGGAATGTTGTACATCGACGCCAGCGCCGCCGCCAGCGCCTCGATCGGCAGGCTGTGCTGTTCCTCGTCGGTACAGGAGAGCAGAAGCCGCACCGGGGTGTCCCGGGGTGGCCGGGGCAGCGCCGCGAACACCGCGGAGATGCAGCCGGACAGGATGTGCTCGACCTCGACGAGCTCGGCACTCTCGGCGGCCCGCTCGCCGACCGCCACCAGCACCGGGCGGAGCACGTCGTCCCAGGCCCCGATCACGCCACGCTCGTCGATCGCGGCCGCGATCAGGTCGCGTATCCCCAGCGTGTCGAGCCGGAGCGCGGCCCGGCCGAGGCCCCGCGCGGCCGGGCCGGCGTCGCCGAGAGCGAGCGCGTGGCCGCCCCCGTCGCGGGTGCCGAGCAATTCCAGCGGCGACGCCGCTTCCACCGAGGACGACGGCGGCGACGCGGCCAGCGGCGATCGGCGCGCCCAGCGGGCCGCTTCCGCCGGGGCCACCCCGGCCGTGACCAGCTGCTGCATCAGGATCAGCCGGGCCATGTCGTCGGCCGTGTACCGGCGATGGCGGCCATGCTGGTGGGCGCTGGGCCCGAGCCCGTACCGCTGGTGCCAGCTGCGCAGCGTGGTGACCGCCACCCCGAGGCGGCGTGCGGCCGCCCCGGCGCTCAGCAGCTCATCGTTCACCCAGCGGCTCCGAAGCCACCCTGCGGCTCCGACGCGGACTGCCAGACCGCGACCACCCCGGCCAGCCACGGCGCGAACGACCAGGGTTGGCTGGCCAGCTCCTCGCGTACCTCGTCGGGCGACGCCCAGCGCAGGGCGGCCACCTCGGTCGGGTCGGGACGCGGGGCGGACAGGTCGTCGAGGCGGCCCACCAGGACGTGGTCGTACTCGTACTCGATCCGCTCGGTCACCGGATCCTGCGCCTGGTACCGGTGGACCCCGACCGGGTGCAGCTCGATACCGGTCAGGCCGAGCTCCTCGAACAGCCGCTGGGAGGCGTCGGTGAGCAGGTCGGACCCTGGAGCGGGGTGCCCGCAGCAGGCGTTCGCCCACCGGAGCGGGAACCGGGTCTTCACCGCGGCCCGCTGTTGCAGCAGCAGCCGGCCCAGGTCGTCGACGAGGACGATCGAGAAGGCCCGGTGCAGGCTGCCCGGCACGGTGTGCGCGGCGGCGACGGTCGCCGAACCGATCGGCTCGCCGGCTTCGTCCACCAACTCGACCAGCATCTCTTCGCGGATCACGCGCGGCTCCCGGTGATGCGTTCGGCGGCCAGCCGGCCGGAGATCAGGACCATGGGCACGCCGACCCCGGGCTGGGTACCCGAGCCGACGAATACCACGTTGTCGAGCGTCGGGTGCAGATTTCCCGGCCGGAACGGGCCGGTCTGCCGCAGCGTGTGCGCCGCGGCGAACGGGGTGCCCGCCGCCAGCCCGGCCTCCTCCCAGTCCGCCGGCGTGACCAGGTGGGACACCTCGATCGTGGCGCCGAGCCCGGTGTACCCGCGCTGTTCGAGCGTGTTGATCAGGTCGGCCTGGTAGAGCGGGCCGGCCGACCCTCGCCAGTCGATTGTGCGACGGGTGAGATTGGGTACCGGGGCGAGCACGTAGTAGGTGTGCCGGCCCTCCGGCGCGACGGACGGGTCCGCCCGGGTCGGGTTGGTGACCAGCAACGATGGGTCACTCATCAGCCGTCCCTGCCGGATCACCTCGTCGAACGTACGCCGCCACGCCCGTCCGAAGTGGAGGTTATGGTGGGCGATCCGCCCGTACCCCCGCGTTGTTCCGATATGCAGCACCACGCACGAGGGTGCGTAGCGCACCCTGGGCGACCGGACCCCGGGCAGGAGGTCGCGGTAGGCGACCGGGAGGTCCGGATTGAGTACCACGACATCCGCCGGAACGAACCCGCCGTCGAGCTGAACGCCGCGGGCGCGACCGGCGCGGACCGCCACGCCGGTCACCCGCGTGTCGTAGCGGACCGTGACGCCGTGTTTCTCGGCGATGCCGGCGAGCGCGCGGGGCACCGCGTGCATGCCGCCGAGCGGGTAGTAGACGCCGGCGACCGTGTCCAGGTAGGCGATCACCGCATAGAGGGCGAGCGCCTGGTGGGGCGCGACGCCCGCGTACATGGCCTGGAAGGAGAAGATCCGCCGGGTCCGGTCGTCGCGGAAGAACCGGTCGACCTTGGTCTGCAACCGGCGGAACCCGCCGCGCGCAGCCAGCCGCAGCAGGTTGACCGTGAGCAGGTCACGCGGGCCGTCGAAGTTGCGGTCGATGAAGTCGCGCCGTTCCAGCCGCCACAGGTCCCGGGCGTAGTCGACGAACCGCAGGTACCCGTCGGCCTCCCGCGGCCCGCAGACCCGGGAGACCTCGCCGGCCATCCGGGCGGTGTCAGCGATGACGTCGAGCGTCGAGCCGTCGGCGAAATGGGCCCGGTAGGCCGGGTCGAGCCGGCGCAGTGTGATCCAGTCGTCCAGCTCCTCGCCGACGCTGCCGACCAGGTCGGCCAGTAGATCAGGCATGGTGAGCACCGTGGGGCCGGTGTCGAACTCGTACCCGCCGAGGCGCAGCCGCCCGGCCCGGCCGCCGGGGTCCGGCTCGCGTTCCAGCACGGTCACCTCGCGGCCCGCCGCGGCAAGGCGGATCGCGCAGGCCAGACCGCCCAGGCCTGCGCCCACGATCACTACCCGGTCGGTCGGGCCGTTCACGGTACGCATGTGTCGTTCCTCCAACGGGGCCCCAGATCAACGGGCTGGCCCCAGATCGGCTGGCCCCGCGTCGGATCTTAGCGTAGGCTTCTGGTTGCGTCGATTGTTGCGTCGATTGGGGTTGGATGGACTCGCTCGCCGCCTCGTATGAACAGTGCCGGCAACTGCACCGTCGCCACGGCCGGACGTACTACCTGGCCACCCGGCTCCTGCCCGGCTGGAAGCGGCGGCACGTGCACGCGCTCTACGGGTTCAGCCGGTACGCCGACGAGATCGTGGACCGGGCGCCCACCGGGGGGCGGGCCGCGCGGCTGGCCGACTGGTCGACCCGCTTCCTCGCCGGGCTCGACGGCGAGCCGGTGGACGACCCGCTGCTACCCGCCGTCCTGCACACCATCCGGGTGTTCGACCTCGATCTGGTCGACTTCCGGAAGTTCCTGGCCAGCATGGCGATGGATCTCGAAGTCACCAGCTACGCCACGTACGACGACCTGCTCGGGTACATGGAGGGCTCGGCCGCGGTCATCGGCACGATGATGCTGCCGATCCTGGAGTCAGCGGATCCGGCCGCCGCCCGCGAGCCGGCCCGGCAGTTGGGGCTCGCGTTCCAGCTCACCAACTTCGTCCGGGACGTGTCCGAGGATCTCGATCTGGGCCGGGTGTACCTGCCGGCCGAGGACCTGGCCCGGTTCGGCGTCACCCCCGCCGACCTGAAGGCGGCCCAGGCGGCGGGCACCGCGCCGGAGCCCGTCCGGGAACTGATCGCGTTCGAGGTGCAGCGGGCGCGCCGGCACTACGCGCGTGCCGCGCCCGGCGTGACCATGCTCGCCCCGGCGTCCCAGGGCTGCATCCGGGCCGCGTACCGGCTCTACGGCGGGATCCTCGACGAGGTCGAGAAGCTGGACCACGACGTGTTCGCCCGGCGGGCCCGGGTGCCCCGGCGACGTCGGCTCGCGGTCGCGCTCGCGTCGGTGTACACCGCAGCCGGCCAGCCGGTGCCGCTGCCCGGGCACGATCTCGACCCGGCGCGCTGGCCGAGGGCGGCGGCCGAACTGGCCGCCATGACCTGGTCCGGCATCGACGTTGGGCTATCTACCGGAGTTGCCGATGCCCGGGACTCCGGTAGATAGCCGGTTCGACCCCGACGGCGAGTACGTGCGCCGGTACGTGCCGGAGCTGGCCGGCGTCGAGGGCGGCCAGGCGCACCGCCCGTGGCGGCTGGCCCAGGTGAAATATCTGCCGCCGTTGGATGGCGTTGAGCAGGTGGGATGGATCTAGTCAGCTCTCGGCGGCCGCGCGCGGGCGGGGCGCCGGGCTGGCCGCCCTCATCGCCCCGAGGGCGAGCCCGAGCTGGAACCGGTTGTCCACGCCGAGCCTGCTCATGAGACCACCTAATGCGTACCCGACGGTGCGGCGGCTCAGGTCGAGCTCGCGCGCGGCGGTCTCGTCGGTGTGCCCCTGTGCCAACAACTCGACGATGGCCCGCTCGCGCGGGGTCAGGGCGATCGCTGGCCCATCCGGCTGCTGGTCCGCCCCGGCGAGCGGGTCGGCCGCCGGCCGGCCCGGGTAGCTCCGGTCGGACTGGCTGTCCTCCAGAGTCGCCGCGGCCGACGCGGGCGCTTCGGGTGGGGGTGTTCTCGAAGCTGTCATCGGAGTCGCTGCTGTCATCGGAATTGTTTCCGCCAAGGTTGGTGGGACGGGCGGGACAAATGGCGGTGGGGGTGGCTCGACAGACCCGACCAGGGCGAGATGGCGGGTGCGGTGGACGTGCAGTTGCCGGACGACCTGGGCGGGCTGCCGGGCGGCCCAGACTGCGCGGCCGGTCGTCTTCGGGGCGCGCCGGGAGGCGGACGACACCCGGCGGATCGCGTTGGCGTCGGCCAGCTCGCGCATCGCCGCGCGCACGCGGTCGTGCGACATGCCCAGCTCGTGGGCCAGTTGCCCCTCGCGCGCGGTGTCCAGCGACACGAGCGTCCGGTAAACGAGGTCAGCATCGGGGGTCAGCCCCCAACGCACGAGTGATGGAAGGGCGCTGCCCATACGAGCGGCAATTCGGTGTGTGTCCATCAGCTCCCCGTGAATGCACAGGACCCGACCGAAAGCCACTCAACTATCAACGATGAGTAAGGGCAACGCACCGGACGGTGATTGCCACATGACGCAAGATCTCGTCATAAAGTTGCGCACTTCAGTTACTTAGTGATCCAGATGTTGTTGCTCAGCTCGTACTTTCGGCCCCTGGCGATCATGATGGGCGCGTGCCTCATAGAGCAAGATCGATCCGCTCACCGATACGTTGAGGGAGTCGGCCGCGCCGAGCATCGGCACGGTCACCTCGGGAAAGCCGTGCTCGCGCCACGGTCGCGAGATGCCCTGCCGCTCGTTGCCCACCACGAGCGCGGTCCGGTCGTCGAACCCGATCCTCGTGTACGGGACGGCGGCGCGACCCGTGGTCGCCAGGTACACGGTGAAGCCGTGTCGGGCGAGCCAGTCCATGGCGCCGGCCGGCTCGTCGAACTCGACGATCGGTACCCGCAGGTTCATGCCCCGGCTGCCCCGGAAGACCTTCGGGTGGCTGAGCCGGGTGCGGCGGTTGGTCAGCAGCAGGCAGGCACCGCCGCAGGCGTCGAGGGTACGCAGGAGCGTGCCGAGGTTGCCGGGGATCTCGACGGCGTCGGCGACGAGTACCAGTCCCCGGGGGCCGAGCGGAATCCGTTCGGGATCCCAGTCGGGCAGCCGTACCAGCGAGATCAGCCCGTCCGGACGGTCCCGCTCGGTGATCCGTTCGAGTACCCGCGGCGAGATCCGGTACGCCCGTTCGGCCCGGGCCGCGGTTCGGACGGCCCGCTGCTGCGCCTGCTCGGTGTACGCCGCCTCCGGGCACCAGAGGAATACCTCGACCGGGGCGCCCAGATCGAGCAGGACGTCGTGCGCCCACAGCCCCTCGGCGACCAGCAGGCGCCGGTGGTTGGGCGCGCTGTTGCGGACGATCGCGCGTAGCTGGTTGATCCGGGGATGGTGCAGCCCGATCTGCTGAAGCTCCATTGTGGACCTTGTCACGGTGCGGATACCGGCTGGCCGCGCGGTGGGCGCGGCCGTCGAGTCGTGGCTTCACAGCGGTTTCGGTCACCGGCCGGACATGGGCATCACGGTAGGGGGTGTGCGCCGTCGGCCCAACCGATTAACCGTTTGCCGGCGGCTGGACCGCGCCGCCAGACTTGGTGCATGACCCGTCGATTTACCCGCCCCCGGATGACCGGGTGGCGGCCGTCGACGCGCTGACGCGCGGCGCACCTCGCGGGTGCGCGGAGCCCGACCCCCGGCACGGTCCGGGGGTTTCGTCGTCTCCGCCCCTTCTCTTCCCTGTGAGTCTTCTTTGCGAGGTAGCCATGACCGATCTTGTTAGCGCTCTCGGCCTGCGTGATCTCACCGATCCGGCGGCCGGTCCACACGCGATGCAGCGGGTGGTCGCCGCGATCGAGTGGTCACAGCCGGCGGCTGCTGAATGGTCACAGCAGGCGGCTGCGGCCCCAGCCGCGGACCAGGCGTAGCCAGGCGACCGTGGCGGCGACGGCGGCGACGCCGACCAGTACCGCGGTCGAGGTGAACGTGGTGTGCGCGTCGCCGGCCAGGGCGGCGCGCAGATCGCGCATCGCCCAGTACCCGGGGGAGGCCGGCGCGACCGCCCGCGCCCATCCGGGCATCGCCGCGAGCGGCACCAGTGCCCCGCCGAGACAGGTGAACACCATCGAGCCGATGTCGGTGACCGCCGACAGTTCGGCGTGGCTGCGCACCAGCATGGCGATCGCCGCGCCGGTGCACAGCAGGGTGACCGCCCACGCCCCGACCGCCAGCGCGAGCAGGCCGTAGCTCGCCACCCGGAGACCGAGCGCGGACACGCCGAGGGCCAGCACCACGGCCTGCTGCACGACGACCAGCAGCAGGACCGGCACCGCCTTGCCGGCGAGCAACTCGACCGGGCCGGCCGGGGTCGCGCGCAGCCGGTCCAGGGTGTGCCAGGTGCGCTCGCTGAGCACGGCGTTGCCGACCACGGACATGCCGAGCAGCGAGAACATCACCAGCATCCCGACCACCGCCTGGCTGGTGCCGCGCGCCTGGCCGCCGAGCGCCGACGTGTACAGCGGGCGCAGCACCAGCACGATCGCCACCGGCATGACGATCCGGCTGATCATCGGACCCGGCTCGCGCGCGACCAGAGCCAGGTTGTGCCGCACCAGGACCGCGATCCGGTCAAGCCGCTGCATGGTTACGCTCCAGTTCCTGGTACAGGTCGTCCAGCGACGGCCGGCGGATGTCCATGTCGTGTACGTCGAGACCGCCCGCCAGCAGATCGGCCAGTGCCCGGGACGGATCGACCGTCCGGACCACCCGCTGCCCGCCGTTGATCCGCACCTCGCTCGGCAGGCCGGCAACCAACTCGTCCCGGCTGCCCCGGGCGATCACCCGGCCGTTGGCCGCGACCGCCAGCGTGGCGCCGAGGTCGTCCAGTTCGGGCAGATAATGCGTGGTGTAGCAGATCGCGGCGCCGTCCGCGGCCCGGTCGCGCAGCACCGACAGCAGCGCCTGCCGGGCGGCCGGGTCGGCGCCCACGGTCGGCTCGTCGAGCAGCAGCACGGTAGGCCGGTGGAGCAGCGCTGTCGCCGCCTGTACCCGCCGCTGCTGGCCACCGGAGAGCAGACCGACCGGCCGGTCGAGCAGGTCGACGAGGCTGAGTGCTTCGGCTGTCTCGGCGATCGCCGCCCGCAGTGCGCGTCGCCGGAGCCCGGCGAGGCCGCCGAACAGCCGGAGGTTCTGCCGGACGGTGGCCGACAGGTACAGCGCGATCTCCTGCGGGGCGAGGCCGAGCGTGCCCCGGTGCTCGGCCCGGCCGGCGTCCGGGCGGATCAGGCCGGCCACGATGCCGACGAACGTGCTCTTGCCGGCGCCGTTGTGGCCGATCAGCCCCACGATCTCGCCGGCCGCGACGGTCAGGTCGAATCCGTCGAGCGCGACGACCGACCCGTACCGCTTCCGCAGCCCCTCCGCGACAAGCACCTCGCACCTCCTTGATCGGCACAACTTCCCGGAAGTTGTTGCCTCCCGGGCCTGCTGAGGCCACAACTTGCGGGAAGTTGTGGCATGCGTGTGTGATCTACGCTGTATAGATCTAGAGTGTATACCGTGCCCGACAAGCGTCGCCAGATCCTGCTCGCCGCCCTCGCCGTCGCTGACGAGGATGGCCTCGACGCGGTGTCCATGCGATCGGTCGCCGAGCGGGTCGGGGTCAGCGCGATGGCGCTGTACCCGCACGTGGGCAGCAAGGAGGCCCTCCTCGACGGCCTGGTCGACGTCCTGCTGGCCGAATTGCGGGCCAGCCCGGCCGTGGTCGAGGCGACCGGTCACGACCCGTGGACCCGGCTGACCGCCTTGGCTCACGAGCTACGCGCGCTGGCCCAGCGGCACCCGAGTGCCTTCGTGCTGCTGCTGTCCCGACCGTCGGTCACCCCCGACGCGGTACGCGCGACCGACGCCGTCTACCAGGCGCTCCTCGACCTGGGGGTACCCGACGCGCAGGTTCCCCGGGTCGAGCGGCTGGTGTCGACGTTCGTGCTCGGGTTCGCTGCGTCTGAAGTGAACGGCCGGTTCCGCGCCGGCACCCTGAACCCGCGCGGCCGGCGGGCCCAGTTCCCCGGCGGCGAAGTGCTCGCCCATCACCGGCTGGCCGAACACCTCGACCGCCCGATCGACTGGGACGCCGAGTTCGTCGCCGACCTGGAAGACCTCCGGGTACTGGTGGAGGCGCTGCGCGGTGCCAGATGATCGTCAGCAGACCGCTGCGGCACGGACGAGACGCGGTCACCGGTCGGTCCCGGTCGATACGGGGAGCGGCAGTCATACGATGCCGGTAGGTCAGAACTCCCCAAGAGAGGCAGGGTATCGGCCGTGAGCTTCCAGAAGACCCCGAGCGGGACCCGCGGTGGGCGTGGTCCGACCCGGTCCAACGCGTTCACGCGGTTCGTCACCCGCATGATGATCAAGCAGCATCGGCGGAAGGGTGACAAGTTCCAGGGGCTGGATCTGTTGTACCTGACCACGACCGGAGCGAAGACCGGCGAGAAGCGGATGACGCCGGTCGCCTACTTCGCCGACGGCGACGGTTGGCTGGTGGTCGCCTCGTTGGGCGGGGCTGCCCGCCATCCCGGCTGGTACCACAACATGGCGGCGCACCCCGATCAGATCTGGATCGAGGTGCGCGGCAGGCAGTTCCGGGTCACCGCCGAGCAACTCGACGGGCCGCGCCGCGAGGCGGCCTGGCAGCGGATTGCCGGCGAGCAACCACGCTACCCCGGGTACCAGCGGAAGACCGACCGCGTGCTGCCGGTCATCCGGCTGTCGCCGGTGGAGACGGAGCCGAAGTAGGCTGCCGCATGGCCACTCCAGCCGGAACCCCTCCAGTCGGGCCGGACCTGATCGCCGCGATGGAGCGGTTCCTCGGCAGGATCGCGCCGCATGACCCGTACCCGAATGAAGTGGTCGTGACGGTGGAGCTGCGGACCGGTCGCTCGCGCGGCACGTTCGAGCTGACCGCTCGGGCCGCGCAGGCGCTTACTGAAGCGCTGGCCCGCTACGCCGATCCCGACGATCACGGCACGTGCCCGGGCTGCGGCGGCCAGCTGAACGAGAGCCTGCGGTGCACCGGTTGCGGCCGGGTGGACGGGATCTTCGGACAGGCGCTCGCCCAGCACATGGCCGACGTTCTGCGGCGCGACGAGAGCGGCGGCTAGCCACCGCCCACGGTTCGCGATCCGTCCCATGGGGTACGTCTGAAGCCGTGCTGCTCCCCGGCGAGGTGCTCGACGATCGATACCGGCTGGACCACCGGCTGGCCACCGGCGGAATGGGTGACGTGTGGCGCGCGACGGACACGGTGCTGGGCCGGCCCGTCGCCGTCAAGGTGATGCTGCCGGCGCTGCTCACCGATCCGGGCTTCACGGCCAGGTTCCAGGCCGAGGCCCGCATGATGGCCACGCTGCGCCACCCCGGCGTGGTCCAGGTGTACGACTACGGTCAGACCAAGGTCGCGTCCGGCGACGTGGTGTACCTGGTGATGACGTACGTGGACGGCGAGCCGTTGTCGCGTCGACTCGCGGCGGCCGGGCGGCTTCCCGTCGCGGAGACTTTACGGATCGTGGCGCAGGCCGCCGACGCGCTCCACGCCGTCCACCAGAGCGGCATCGTCCACCGCGACGTGAAACCGGCCAACCTGCTGGTACAGCCGGACGGCACGGTCGTGCTGGTCGACTTCGGCGTCGCCCGGTCCGCGGCGGCCACCAAGCTCACCGGCACCGGCAATGTGGTGGGCACCGCCCTGTACATGGCGCCCGAACAGATCTCCGGCGAACCGGTCTCCGGAGCGGCCGACGTCTACGCCCTCGGCGCGCTGACCTTCCACTGCCTCGCGGGTCACCCGCCGTTCGAGGGTGACAACGCCCTGCAGATCGCCTTTCAGCAGGTACACGATGATCCTCGACCGCTGCCCGCGGACGTGCCGGCGGCGGTGCGGGCGCTGGTGGGCCGGGCGTTGGCCAAGCGGCCCGCCGACCGGTTTCCGGACGCCGCCGCCTTCGCGTGGGCGGCGCGGGCGGCGCTCGCCGAATCCGACGCGGACTCGCCGAACCCGACGCGGACGCCCCGACGGAGGTGGTCGCCGTCGCGGATACCGGGCCGGCCACCGATACCGGGCCGGCCACGCTGACCGACCTGCCGGCAGCCGTCGACCTCGACGAGCCCAGCCGCCGCTCGGGCAAGCGTGCCGCGCTGTTCGCCGCGGCGGTGGTGGTTCCGTTGCTGCTCGTCCTGGCCGCGGTCGCCATGTTGTTGCAGTCCGCGGGCCAGCGGCACACCCCGGCGCCGGCCCAGCCGGGATCGGCGAGCGTACCCGCCGCGCCGAAGAGCACCGGGCCGGCGAACAACACCGGAACGAACACCAAGGCATCCACCGGCCCGACCCGGACGACCGCGCCGACCGGCGCGAGCACCACGGCGCCGCAGCAGACGACGGCACCGCCGACCACCGCCCCGACCCGTACCTCGAATCCTGGCGGAGCTTCGACGGCGCCCACGCCTGCCTCCACAGGCAACCCGGCGGCACCCACCGACGCGCCGACGGTTCAGGAGTGATCGGCTGTCCCAACCGCCTGCAGCGGCGCTGTCTCTTCGTGCTGCGACGGGCTAGGCCGGCGTACGAACGCGATGACCAGGGCGCCGGCGCATCTGGCCGAGGTCGGACGGGCGCTCGCCAGCCACCGCGAGATCGTGTTCGCCGCCGCCACCACCGGCGCGACAAACCCTCGTGGCGACCGTGGTGTGTCGTGACATGGCCGGCCTGTACGAGTACCTTGACCGAGCGGATCGGGCCGTTGCCGGGTATCGAGCGGGTGGAGACCGCGCCCTCGTTGCGGCACGTCAAGCAGGTGGGCGCGCTGATGCCGTAGGTCCTCATGTCAGGCTGGCCGAAGGTAAGCACTCAAGCAGGCGAATAACGCGTGGTTACTCCGAAGGTTTCGTCGCGCAGTTCGACGTATGCCAGCTGGGCGATGCGCTCGGTCAGCTCGTGGTAGAGATGCTGTGCCACCAGTTCGAACGTCGGCCTGAAGGTGAACAGCTCCGTCCACGGTCGTCGCCCGAGGTTGTCGCAGCACCGCTGGACGACCTCCGCAGCCTTGTCCGTATCGAAGAACCAGCCGCGCGCGGTCAACTGGCCATCGTCAAACGTGACACCGATCCTCAAGACAACCGAGATGCCCGCGCCCGCAGGGATAAGCGGCAGCCCCTGCTCTGCACGGATCGGCGATGGCAAGCCTTGTGCCGCCTTGAATCGCCGCTCAACCTCAACCACGAACGCCACCAGTACCCCTCACGTCGACATCGGAGCTTCTAGCTGTACCCGGTGACGAGGCGGTGACCTTGTAGCACCACTCCGGTAGCCTCGTGCGATGTCGATCGAGATCGTGTTCGAGACTCATGCGTTGAGTGAAGACAACGAGCGTGGCATCGCCACCGGGTGGTTGCCTGGCCGTCTCTGCGAGCGCGGCCGGGCCAACGCTGTCGAGATGGGCCGGCGGCGACGCGACGACGGCATCGTGGCGGTGTTCAGCTCGGATCTGCGCCGCGCTGCGCAGACAGCGGAAATCGCGTTCGGCGACACCGGCATTCCGATCCTGTATGACTGGCGGCTACGCGAGTGCGACTTCGGAGCGCGCAACGGTTCGCTTGCGGCCGAAGTCAGCCACGATCGCTTGGAGTACTGCGATCGTCCGTACCCCGGTGGTGAAAGCCATCGCCAAGCGATCGCGCGGGTGGCGAGGTTCCTCGCCGATCTGCCGACCAGGTGGGCCGGGCAACGGGTCATGCTGATCGGACACCTCGCTACGTACCGGGCGTTGGAGCACGTGGCCACAGGACGCGGCGTGCAGGAACTTGTCGCGGCCAGGTTCGAGTGGCAAGCCGAAGGCTGGGAATATCAGCTCGGCGATGAACGTGGCCGGCAGTGATGCGGTCGAGGTCGGCGTGGCCGCGAGGGCGATGAATCCGTTGATCTGGCAGGCCGTGCGACCAGCGGTCCAGCTCGACCTGGCAAGTCGAGGCGAAGTAGAAGCAACACAGCGACTGACCCAGTCGCCACAGACCAGCAGACCACCGGAGCTGCCGCCTGCATACCCCTGCGGACACCCTGGAGTGGCTCGCGTTCCGGCTCGTCCAGATCGGCTGCGAGTTCGAGGTACACGAGCCGCCGGAACTCATCGGTTACCTTCGCGAGCTTGGTGCCCGGATCGATCGTGCTGTTGTTCGGAGTTGATTGATCGACCCTGACCAGGATCCCGAACAACTCCCTCGGTGGCTGCGATGGCCGAAACACGCGTCATCGAGGAGAAGCGTTGAGATTCAAGCTGACCATCGGACTCGCGACCGCTACGCTCGCGATCGCCGGTTCCGGGGTGTGGTTCGCCACGACCAGGAGATGGACGCCGCCGCGAAGTCGGCCCGCCAGTGCCCGAGCTGACAAAATCGGCGGGCCCCGGGGTCGGGGCCCGCCGATCAGACGCCTTGCTACTTGATGGTGTACGGGTCGCCGTAGACCTTCCAGGACAGCGGCGGGTCGAGGTCGAGATTGCCGTTCCTGAGGAACACCCGCTGCTCGGTGTCGACCCGGCTGGTGTCCGAGTGCGCCTCTTCCTTCCTCATTTCCACGACCCGCTCGTCGAGGAAGGCGTTGAGGTATGCGGTCTCGTCGCCACCCTGCGACGGCGGCTTGGCCTTCTTGAGCGCCCGGCTGCGGATGCTCATCATGCCGTCCGGCCCATGCATGACCGCCGCGTCGTAGTACGCGAACTGGCCGAGCGCCCGCAGGCCGTCCTTCTTGGCCTGCTGGACGGCCGGGTTGAAGTACACCCGGTCGCGCTCGTCGTCCTGCGCCTTCTGGAACACCGGGTCCTTGGCGGCGGTCTTCCAGTCGCCGACGAACGTCGGGTCCAGGCCGGTGTGCGAGTCGCTGCCGTCGACCTTCTTCAGCGCGGGCAGGTACTTCGCCAGCACGTTGTTCGGCGACCGCTGAGCGTACAGCTGCACCAGCTCCAGCAGGTCATGCGTGCCGGTGCAGAACCCGATGATCCCGGCCGTGTACCCGCGCCCGTCGCCGATGTCCTCGATGTACTTGTACTGGGCCTTCCAGTCCAGCGACGAGTTCTCCGCGCTGGAGACCAGCTCCATCGCGATTTCCTTCTTGCGCGGGTCGGTCAGGTCGACGTGTCCACCGGCCGGCGGTGAGGAAGGCGGCTGCGTCGTAGGCGGGGTGGTTGTCGGTGGCTCGGTGGTAGGCGGCTCGGTGGTCGGCGGTACATCCGTCGGAGACGCCGACGGCGAGCCCGGGTCCGACGAAGAAGGCGACGGCGTGCTGCCGTCCGAACCGAAGACCTGGAACTCGTACAGCGAGTACCCGTACGACGTGCCCCGCTTCGTGCCGAGTACCCGCACGAACCGGCCGCTGCCGGACAGCCCGGTCAGGTCGTCGGTGGCGCCGTTGCCGGTGCTGGTCGAGTAGATCGACTTCCAGGTCGTACCGTCGGCCGACGTCTGGACCTGGTACGCCTTGCCGTAGGCCGCCTCCCACATCAGCTTCACGTGCGAGATGGGATGGGAAGCGCCGAGATCGACCTGGATCCACTGTGGATCCGAGCCTTCCTTGCTGGCCCAGCGGGTGTTCGTCTTACCGTCGAACGCGTTGGCCGGGCCGAGTGACGAGGTCTCCACCGACGAGCTGGTCGCGGTGCGGCCCTGCGACAGCAGGCTCTCGGTGGCCGCACCGGCGGCGTACGCGATGACGAAGGGTGTGGACGCGACCAGCGTCGCAGTGACGCCGATGCCGATCATCCGGCCCGATATCTTCACGGGACAACCGCCTCCAGGCAGGTTCGAGGCTTAATTGGAAGAATGCCTGCCGGATCCGACCATCAGTAATGCTCAATGTCAACGAGGTCAAAGGGAAACTTAAAGCTGCCAGCCGATCGGTCCCGAAGGTTGGTAACTGGCGGTCACCGTTTTGCGTGCCTTCTCCGTCTCGTCGCCGAGCCGCCGGGCCCGCCCGCCCAGCCCGGTCGCGGCAGCCAACTCGTGGACCAGGAACTCCCGCTCGGTGCGCGCCCGTTCGGCCCGACCCAGGTCGCCGGCCGCCTCCGCCTCGTCGATGTCGGTCTCCAGGTCGGTGAGCCGGGTCGCCGCGATCGCCTCGTCCACCGCGGCGAGCGCGTGCGCCCTCCCGATGAGCGGCGGCTGGCTCATGGAGACGAGTATGGCCGCACGAAACCGCCCGTCACCTCGGCGATGCGGCCGGCGAGGTCGATCACCGTACGGTCCTCCAGGTACGGCCCGACGACCTGCACCCCGACCGGCAGCCCGCCTGACAGCCCGGCTGACAGCCCTTCCGTGGCCAGGCCGATCGGCACGGCGGCGACCGGCAGGTGTACCGCGGAAATCGCCTGCGTCCAGATCACCTGATCCCAGAAGTCGCGCGGCTGGCCGTTCACGGTGATCCGGCGCCCTTCCGGTGCCTGGTCATGCGGGACCGCCGTGGTGGGCGTGATCGGGCAGATCAGCGCGTCGTGGTCGCGGAAGAACTCGGCCCACCGGGCGATCAGCGCGAGCCGCCGCTCGTGCGCGAACAGCACGCTCCGCGCCCGGGCCGTCGAGTCGCGGGCCCAGCGTACGTGCGACGAGTCGCCACCCGACCCGGCGACGGCGCACAACTCGGCGAACTGGTCGTCGCCGAGGCCCATCGACGCCCACGGCTGCGCGAGCGTCTGGAACAGCCGGTACGACTCGACCAGGCCGACCGGCGCCGGCGGCTCGTCCACCTTCGCGCCGGCCGCCCGTAGCGCCTCCACCGCGCTCGCGATGACGTCGCCGACCGCGGTGTCGACCGGGCACCCGGGGTCGTCCGGCCACACCCCGATCCGGTACCCGGCCAGCGTGTCGGACCGGGCCGGCGGCAACGCGAGCCGCCACCCGACCGCCCTGTCGACATCCGGCCCGGCGATGACGTCGAGCACGAGCCCGAGGTCGGCGGCGGCGCGGGCGAGCGGCCCGACGGTACCCATGTCGACCTCGATCTGGCCGCGCGGCGCCGGCGGGATGTGCCCACGGGTCGGTACGATCCCGAACGACGGGCGCAGCCCGAACACCCCGCAGTAGCCGGCCGGCATGCGGATCGAGCCGCCCATGTCGCTGCCCAGATCGAGCGCGGTCGACGCGGTGGCGACCGCCGCCGCCGGCCCACCTGACGAGCCACCCGGCGTCCGGGTCGGATCCCACGGGTTGTTCGTCGTGCCGAACACCTCGTTGTATGTCTGCGCGTCCCCCGCGTACGCCGACGTGTTGGTTTTGCCGAACACGACCGCGCCCGCGGCACGCAGCCGGGCCACCGCCGCGGCGTCGCGCGCCGGCACGTGCCCGGCCAGCTGCGGCACGCCACACGTGGTGCGCAGGCCGGCGGTCTCGATGCAGTCCTTGACGGTGATCGGCAGCCCGTGCAGCGGCCCGAGCGCCTCGCCGCGCGCCGCCGCCTCGTCGGCGGCCGCGGCCTCCGCCCGCGCCCGCTCGACATCCAGCGTGACCACCGCGTTCAGCTCCGGGTCAACCCTTTCCAGGTACCCGTCGAGCAGCTCCCGGCTGCCGATCTCGCGCCGGCGCAGCGCGTCGACCAGGTTGGTGGCGGACTCCCAGATCATGGCGTTACCTCGTACAGGACGTGGGCGGGCAGTCGACCGCCCGGCGGACATGGCTGAACCCGGCTTCCCGGGCGAGTTCGGTGAGGCGGCGGTGCGGCAGACCGAGGCTGCCGAACCCCGGCCCGCCGGCGGCGAGTGACGTGGACAGGCAGTAGAGCAGGCTCACCCCGTAGTAGAGCGCGCCGATCGGGTGGGTGTTGGCTTCCAGACTGTCGCCGCTGGATAATTCCAGAATCACCAACGTGCCGCTATCAGTAATCGCGCCGCCATCGGTTAACGCGTGCCGCGCCGACCGGAGCAGCCCGACCGGGTCGGCGGCATCGTGGACGATGTCGAAGGCGAGCACCGCGTCGTACCGGCCGGGCAGGCCCTCGACGGCATCGCGTACCTCGAACCGCACCCGGTCGCCGACCCCGGCCCGTTCCGCGTTGGCCCGCGCCCGCTCCACCTGAGTCGGGTACACGTCGAAGCCGGTGTACCGGCCGTGCGGGTACGCCTGCGCCAGCGTGATCAGGGCCCGGCCCGATCCGCACCTCGTGTTGTGGAGAAGGCGCGAGATTTGCTGTCGCGGACCGCTTGATCGGTTCCTAGTGTCCCGGGTCGGCCAGGGCGGCGGTGATGCGCCGCGCGAGCGTCTCCATCGCGGCGCGCAGTTCCGGCCCGCCGTCAACGCGGAAGGCGAACGGGATGGTGGCCAACCACTCCTGCGCGTACATCGCCGGGTTGCTCGTGCTGCCGACGAGCACGCACCCGTCGCCGGACGGTTCGAGCCGTCCCATGGGCGGCCGGACCCACCGGGCCACCTCGGACATCGGGGCGTCGAACACCACGCGGGTCGGGAACTCCCACCCGATTCCCAGGTTCTCCTCCAGCGCCGCGACCGGATCGAGGTCGTCCGGCGGCTCGAACCTGTGCGCGGTCTGCTGGACCGCGCGGACCCGGTCGACCCGGTAGGTGCGGATCGCGCCCGCGCGATGGGAGTAGCACAGGAGGTACCAGCGCCCGTACCGGACGACGACCGCCCAGGGATCCACCTCGGCGTCCCACTCGTTTCCGGTCTCGCTGCGATACGTCACCAGTACGCGCCGTCGGGCCGCGACGGCGGCGACGAGTTCACTGGTGGTGGCCGGATCCGGACGGGTCGAGGACCGGTCGGGCGCGGCGGACGCGTGCTCCCGCAGCGCGGCCGCCTGCCGACCGACGCGCTCGGGCAGGACCTGGATGACCTTGCCCAGGGCGGCGCCGACAAGGTCGTCGACGTCGGTGGCTGCGGGCTGGCCGTCGAGCACCGCCATGACCAGGCCGAGCGCCTCCGCCTGCGTGAAGACGACCGGAGGCAGCCTCGTCCCGCGCCGGAGCCGGTACCCGCCGTGCGGGCCCCGGGCCGACTCGACGGCGATGCCCGCCTCCCGGAGTATCCCGATGTAGCGACGCGCGGCCCGTTCGGTGACACCCAGTCGCTCGGCGAGTTGGTCGGCCGTCGTGCCGGGGCGGGTCTGGAGGATCTCGAGGGCGCGCAGTGCCCGCGCGGTGGGGCTCGGACCGGTCGGCACACGAGAAGAGTAGGCAGCCATTGAGGCGAACCGGAAGCCAATCGTCCGGAATTGGTCCTAGCGTAGGCCTTATCTATACGGAGATGGAGAACTGATCATGGACATTCTGCTTATCGGCGGCCTGTGGCTGGACGGATCCGCCTGGAGCGATGTCGTGCCCGCACTCGAGTCGCTCGGCCACCATCCCATCCCGATCACCCTTCCTGGCCAGGGCACCGGGTCCAGCTCTGCCACCCTCGACGACTCTGCCACCCTCGACGACCAGGTGGCAGCCGTACTCGACGCCGTGGATTCCGCGTCCGGAAAGCCCATGGTGGTGGGGCATTCGGCCGCCTGCACCCTGGCGTGGCTGGCCGCCGACGCGCGACCGGAACGGGTCGCCAAGGTCGCCCTCATCGGCGGGTTCCCGTCGGCCAACGGGCAGCCGTACGCCGACTTCTTCGAGATGAAGGACGGCGTGATGCCCTTCCCCGGCTGGGAGCCGTTCGACGGGCCGGACTCCGCCGATCTCGACGAGGAAGCCAAGCGAGCCATGGCGTCGGCGGCGATTCCGGTACCAGAAGGGGTGGCCAAGGGCGTGGTGCGCCTGGCCGACGAGCGACGGTTCGACGTACCGGTCGTGCTCGTGTGCCCCGAGTTCACCCCGGCCCAGGCTCAGGCCTGGATCAACGCCGGTGAGCTGCCTGAGCTTGCCAAGGCCAAGCACGTCGAGTTCGTCGACATCGACTCCGGCCACTGGCCCATGGTCACCAAGCCGGTCGAACTCGCCCGGCTCCTCGCCGCGGCGGCTGGGTGACAGCGATGCCCTACACGACCCGACCCCTGGACGCCTCGACCTGGGACGCCTTCGCGGAACTGGTTGAGCGTAACAACGGGGTCTTCGGCGGGTGCTGGTGCATCGGGTTCCACCTGGACCGCCGCCAGAAGGGGCTCGACCACCGCGCGGCCAAGGAGGATCGGGTCCGGACCGGCCGCGCGCACGCCGCGCTCGTCTTCGACGAGGACGGCGCCGCGCAGGGGTGGTGCCAGTACGGCAGCCCAGCGGAACTGCCGGGCATCAAGCACCGGCGCGAGTACGACAAGGACGCGCCGCCGCTTCCGGACTGGCGGATCACCTGTTTCTACGTCGACACGAAGCACCGCGGCCAGGGCGTCGCACGGGCGGCGCTGGCGGGCGCTCTCGACCAGATCGCCGATGCCGGTGGCGGCCTCGTCGAGGCCATCCCCGAGGTGACCGCAGGTCGTCAGGCACCGGGCCGTTTCCTGTTCAGCGCGACCGTCGAACTCTTCGAACAGTACGGATTCGCCCGTGGCCGGCAGGTCGGCAAGCACGCATGGATCGTGAGCAGGGTGGTGTGAGCAGGGTGGTGTGAGCAGGGTGGTGTGAGCAGGGTGGTGTGAGCACAGAGCAGCGGCTCGGCGGAGGATCCGCCGGGCCGCTGCCGCGTTCACCGTTGGCTCGGCGGAACGGCGACAGGCGGCGCGCCCGGGCCGCCGTACCCGGCGGTGCCGTAGGTCAGGGTGAGCACCTGGCCGTCAGCGGTCAGCAGGTTGGTCGAGTAGCCGGTCGGCAGGCCCGAGCCCGCTGGCATCCTCGCCCACGATCTGGCTGGGTGTGCGCGTGGTCGGCGGTCACCACGATGAGGGTCCGGTGCCGCAGGCGACCTCCAGGACATCGTGGCCGCGCAGGATGTCCTGCATCCGGGCGGTCATCCCGGCGACCCAGTCGGGTAGCGGTTCGGCGTAGCCGCGGTCGTAGTGCGGGCGCGGGCCCGGTAGTACGCGACGAGCGGGTCGTCGTTGCGGATGAGGTCCCTCCGACCGCCGGCGCGGGACTACGCGTGATCGGTGGCCACGACCTCCAGGATCTGCTGGCCGAACTTTGCCAGCTTGTTCTCCCCGACGCCGTTCACTGTGGACAGTTGCGCCAAGCTCCGCGGCGCCTCCGCCGCGATCTGGCGGAGCGTGGAATCGTGGAAGATGACGTATGCCGGCAGCCCGGCTTCCTTGGCCGTCGCGGCCCGCCAGGCGCGCAGCCGCTCGAACAGCGCCGCCGCCTCGTGGCTCAGATCGGCCGTCGCCGCCGCGCTCCGCTGCTTCGCCGCCCTGGCCATCGACGCCGGGCGCTCCGGCTCGCGGCGCAGCGTCACCTGCCGCTGTCGGCTCAGCACGGTGTTGCTCGCCTCGGTGAGCATCAGCGTGCCGTAGTCGCCCTCGACCGCCAGCAGGCCCTGCGCCAGCAGTTGCCGGATCACCGCACGCCACTCGGCCTCGCGAAGGTCCGCGCCGACACCAAAGACGGTCAGCTCGTCGTGGTGCCATTGCACGACCTTGTCGGTCTTCCTGCCCAGCAGGATGTCGATGCACTGACCCGCGCCGAACTTCTGGTTGCGCTCCTTGTGCAGCCGGTACACCGTGGAGAGCAGCTTCTGCGAGGCCACCGTGCCGTCCCACGACTCGGGCGGGCTCAGGCACGTGTCGCAGTTGCCGCACGGCGCGGCCTCCTGCCCAAAGTAGGCCAGAATCTGCACACGGCGACACTCGACCGTCTCGCACAGTGCCAGCATCGCGTCGAGATGGCGGGCCAGCCCCCGCCGGTGCGCCGGGTCGCCGTCCGACGCCTCGATGAGCTTCCGCTGCTGGACCACGTCCTGCAGCCCATAGGCCAGCCACGCGGTCGCCGGCAGTCCGTCCCGCCCGGCCCGGCCGGTCTCCTGGTAGTAGCCCTCCACCGACTTAGGGAGGTCGAGGTGAGCGACGAACCGCACGTCGGGCTTGTCGATGCCCATGCCGAACGCGATCGTCGCCACCATGACGAGGCCGTCCTCGCGCTGGAACCTGGACTGGTGCTCGGCCCTGGTCGCCCCGTCGAGCCCCGCATGGTATGGCAGCGCGGTGATCCCGTTGTTGTTGAGGAACTCGGCAACCTTCTCGACCGAAGCCCGGGACAGGCAGTAGACAATGCCGGCGTCCCCCTGGTGCTCGGTGCGCAGCAGGTCGAGGAGCTGGCGCCGGGGCTCCTGCTTCGCCACGATGCGGTACTGGATGTTGGGTCGGTCGAAGCTCGACACGAAATGCCGCGCCTCGGTGAGCCCGAGCCGATTCGCGATCTCGTTGCGGGTGGTCGTCGTGGCGGTCGCGGTCAAGGCGATGCGCGGCACGCCGGGCCAGCCTTCGTGCAGCATCGACAGGTTGAGGTAGTCGGGCCGGAAGTCGTGGCCCCACTGCGAGACGCAGTGGGCTTCATCGATCGCGAACAATGCGATGCGTCCGCGCTCAAGCAGCCGCAGCGTCGACGGCACGGCCAGTGCCTCGGGTGCGAGGTAGAGCAGGTCGAGTTGGCCGTCGATGAACTGCGCCTCCACCACGCGGCGCAGGTCGAGGTCGAGCGTCGAGTTGATGAATCCGGCCCGCACGCCGAGCGCCGTCAGGGCGTCGACCTGGTCGTGCATGAGCGCGATGAGCGGCGACACGACCACCGCTGTACCCGGCCGGACCAGCGCGGGAATCTGGTAACACAGCGACTTGCCGGCCCCGGTCGGCATGAGCACGAGCGCATCGCCGCCGGCGATAACATGCTCGGTAATCTCCTGCTGTGACCCCCGAAAGGCGTCGTAGCCGAACACCCGGCGCAGCGCCTCGAGCGCCGGCCCAGCCGTCTTCGCTTCCACCGCGCTGTCCACGGCGCCGATTGTAGGAACAGGCTCCGACAAACTCACCGGTCCGATACCCGGCACCTCCCCCGACCCGATCACGACCGCGCCAGCAGAGGCTGCGGGTAGCGCTCCGGATGGTACCCGTCCTCCCAGGGAAATCGGTCCGCCTCGTCGAGCCATCCGATCTGCTGGAGCTCGACAGTGTCTTGCCCATAGCGGCCGAAGGCCGCGTTGGGCTGCAGCTCATCGGTGGCGCTCCGCCAATGATGACCACATCGTGGCCGCGCAGCAGGTCGCTCACGCGCTGGCCGGTCGTGAACCGCACGGCGCGGTCGTAGACCCGCTGGGCCATGGTGTTGAGCAGCCCGTGCCCGACGTCCGGGGGGAGCCCGGAGATGACCATTTCGGGGTAACCGTGGCCGGTCAACCCCACCGTGCAGGCGAACGGCATGGCCGTCTCGGGGTCCCCCTCGGTGGGCACGACGTGCGTCACGGCCCAGCCGACGGTATCGATCATGGCGTTCTGCTGACGGATGACGTCCTCGAATCCAGACACGGCTACCGATTCTTCCGGACCGTGGACCCGTTCGCTGGGGCCTGTGGATAACCGCTGTGGATGATCACGAAGTGGCTCAAGCCACGAAGGGTGGAAGGCAAAAGCGGATGCCACAATGGTATCGACACGTCTACCGATCGCCATAGTGGTAGCGGCAGGCGAGGATTTCGACGTCGTCGCCTTTGATCCGGTACACCAGCCGGTGTTCCCGATCGATTCGTCTGGACCAGAAGCCGGACAGTTCGCCACGTAGCGGCTCGGGCTTGCCGATCCCCTCGTAGCCGTTACGCATGACGTCGGCGATCAGGTCGTTGACTCGCTTGATGAGCTTACGGTCGGTGTGACTGAAGTACTGCTCCCACGCCGTCGACGTGAAGACCAGCCTCACGCGACGTCCTCGACGGCGGTCGGATCGACGAGCTCGCGCTCCCTTGCCTCGCCGCGCTCCAACTCGGCGATCGACCGGCGAAGCGCCGAGGCGGAACGCCGTACTGGTACCAGTCTAAGCGCAATGCCGGGAAGACGCTTATCTTCCCGGCATTGGGGTTACCGGTCGACGAGGTGGCCGGCGCGGGGCGCCAGGTTGCGGCGTACGAGGCGGACGAGTACGGCGGCGAGGGCTAGTTCCGCCACCGCGGTAGTCGCGCTGGTCATGAGGTCGGAGCCGGCTGTGGCGGTGGTCAGGTCGAACCAGGCGTCACACCCCAGCAGGGTGACGGTGATCGTGGTGGCGGCGACGACGGCCCGGCGACGACGCCAGGCCGTCCACGAGGTGATCGCGAAGCTCATCAACAGGACGGTGTCGAATCCGACCCAGGTTGCGCTCCAGTGGTGGGTGACGTGCCGGTCCGGCAGTGTGGTCGCGAGCATGATCGTCCATGGAATCATGGCCACACACGCGGCCAGGGTCAGCAACGCCGCCCAACGATGGCGCATCCGACCAGCGGCGGTCGACGTGGGTACCGTGGTCATCGGTTCCTCCATCAGGCCGGCGCGACGGTCCGCCGCCGGTACCGGACGCGGCAGGGGCTGGACGGCCACTTGGCCTTCCAGCCACGGACAGGCTGCGGATCGTCGACGAGTTCCAGGTCGAATCGCTGGAGCAGCCGGACGAGCACGACCTTCATCTCCAGATAGGCGAAGTTGACGCCCAGGCAGCGGTGCATCCCGCCGCCGAAGCCGATCAGGGCGCCTACGCTGCGCGGGTTGTCCAGGTACCGGTCGGGATTGAATTGGTCGGGATCGGGGAAGGTCTCGGGCAACCGGTGTGAGATCGCGGGCGCGAGGAAGACCCAGCTTCCCGCCGGTATCCGGTAGCCGTCGTACTCGATGGTCCGTTCGGCGGCCCGGGGGATCAGAGCGACGACGGGGTCCATCCGCTCCACCTCGCGCAGAAACCGGTCAAGGTGGGACAACTGTCGGATGCCCGCGGGCGTCAGCGGTTCGTTGCCGTCGACGAGGTCGCGTTGTTCGTCCCGAAGCCGGCGCAGCTCGTGCGGGCGGCGCAGCAGCTCGACGAACGCCCAGGCGAGGTGACCGACGGTGGTCTCGTGTCCGGCCCAGGTCAACCCCAGAACAAGGTCCACCAGCGTCGACTCCGGCACCGGGTCGTCGGCGCGCCGGCTGGCATCGGCGAGCGTCTGGAGGAGGTCGGGCGGGTCGACCCGGTCCACTGCGCGTTTCCTGAGCTGGTCGGCGAAGGCGGCGCGCAGCCGCGCGGCCGCTCGCCGGCTGCGCACCCGGTGGGGCAGTGGCAGCCACGACGGCGTGAGCGGGTCGACTCCGGCCGAGAAGCGGCGGTACTCGTCGAAGTAGTCGTCTCCTAGCCGGGAGCTGAACTGCTCGCCGATGAAGGCGTGGGCCGCGATCCGCATCACCAGCGGTCCCAGGGTGGTGATGAGGTCCACCTCTCCCTGGTCGTCGAGCCGGTCGATCATCGCCAGCACTTCCCGTTCCATGATCTCGACGTACGTGCCGAGTTGGTGCCCGCGAAAGCGGGGTAGGAGGAGGTCCCGCTGCCGGTTGTACTCGTCGGGCTCGGCGATGAAGTAGAAGGACGGGCTGAACATCTCGGCGAGGAACGAATACGCCGGACGCATGGAGAAGCTCTTGCCGGTCTCGGACAAGACGAACTTGTTGGCCTCCGGGCCCAGCAGCACGACCGTGTTCCGGCCGCCCACGCGCGTGGAGAAGACGTTTCCGTGCTCCCGCCATCCCCGTTTGAACAAGGTGACCGGATCGCGGATGAACTCGATGGTATGGCCCAGCATCGGCTGGCCGCCCGACACGACGGGCGGCGGTATGCATTGTCCAGGGTGGACAGCGGTGGTTTCCGGGGCGAGGTCGATGCTCGTCATGGCTACCTAACGTGGCGGATCGGGATCCGGGCGGGCAAGCACATCGGGTGGGAAACGCGACGACCGCGTGGCATTCTGCGACCGGCGGGCGTGGCGGTCGACCACCGCTCCGGGGTGCCGCTCGTCGGAACATTCCGGCCGCTCACGGTGCGACGATGCCGCGGGTCGCAAAGTGACGGGTCCTCAGCGACGATCGTCGACCGTCGCCTTCTCTAGCCGAGCCCGGTACGCCAGCCTGAAGGCTCGATACAGCGAAAGGGGTCCCCCGATGCGACAGCCAGCGGTGGTCACCGGCGGTTCGGGCCACATCGGCGCGAACCTGGTGCGGTCATTGCTCGCGGACGGGCACGCGGTACGGGTGGTGGATCCCCGGCAACCCGTCGCCGCCATCCGGCTCGGCGCCACCTGGATCCGGGCCGACGTGCGCGACACCGGCCAGATGCGGCGGGCGTTCGACGGCGCCGCGGTCGTGTACCACCTGGCGTCGGTCATTTCGGTGGTGGGCGGGATGCGTGGGCTGGTCGAGTCGGTCAACGTGACCGGCGCCCGTTCGGTGGCCGACGCCGCGCTCGCCGCCGGCGTGCCACGCCTGGTGCACTGTAGTTCTGTACACGCCTTCGACCTGCGGTACCGCCAGGCGGGGCCGATCACCGAGGCGAGCCCGCGGTCGACCGACCCGCGGTTGCCCGTGTACGACCGGTCCAAGGCGGCCGGCGAGTTCGAGTTGTGGCGTGCGGCGGACCGTGGGCTGGACGCCGTATCGGTCAACCCGACCGGGATCGTCGGACCGGCCGACCCCGGACCGTCGCGGATGGGCACCGTGCTGTTGGCGCTGTGGCGCGGGCGGCTACCCGCGGTCGCGGCCGGCGGCTTCGACTGGGTGGACGTGCGTGACGTCGTGGCGGCGCTACGGTCGGCCGCACGGTATGGCCGCACGGGTGAAAGCTATCTGATCAGCGGGCACCGCCTGTCCATCCGCGAGGTGGCCGAGCTCGCCGCGGCCTGCTCCGATGGATTACCGGTACCGTGGACTGCGCCGGCCTGGCCGCTACGCGCGTGTGCGCCCCTGACGACCGTCCTCGCGCGACACACCGGAAGCCCCCTGCTGCCGACCCGGGAAGTACTGCACGCGCTGAAATCCTTCCCGGTCGTCGACGGCAGCAAGGCCCGCCGGGAACTGGGGCACCGGCCGCGGCCGTTCGAGGAGACACTCGCCGACCTGTACGCGTACTTCGCCGACGCCGGCCTCGTTCCGCGTCGACAGGTGACCAGCGCGGGCCGGACCGGCACCGCCGTCACCGCTTGACGGAGCGGCTCCTCGGTACCACATGGCCATGACGGCTCCTACGACCTAGGGTGAGTCATCGGTCCTCTGCACGCATGGACGGTCCGCGACGGTGACGGCCAGCGCTGGACCGGTCCGTACGAGCGGGCGGGAGTGACGCTATGGCTGCGCCGCAGGATGACCACCGTTTGGCGGGACGGCTCGCGCTGATCGCCGTGGCGGGCTTCGTGGTGTTCGCTCCACCGGTGATCGCGGCCTTTGACCGGGGCGCCCGGGTGCTCGGTGTGCCGGCCATCTGGGTGTACCTCCTTGTCGCCTGGGCGGTGGTCATCGGGCTGGTTGCCGCCACGGTCGGAAGATCGGAGTGACGTGATGTCACCGACCTGGATCGTGATCGCCGGCTCGGTGGCGTACCTTGCCGTGCTCTTCGCGGTGGCTCTCCACGCGGACCGGCGGGCGGATGCGGGCCGGAGCTTGATCGGCAATGGCACGGTGTACGCGTTGTCACTTGCCGTCTACTGCACGTCGTGGACCTACTACGGCAGCGTCGGCCGCGCCTCCACCACGGGAGTCGAGTTCCTTGCGATCTACCTCGGCCCGTCCCTCGTGCTCCCACTCGGTTGGTCGGTACTGCGTAAGATCATCCGGATCAGCCGCCGCAACCGGATCACGTCACTTGCCGACTTCATCTCGGCCCGGTACGGAAAGAGCACGTCGCTCGGCGCGCTCGTGACGGTGATCGCCGTGTTCGGGGTGGTGCCCTACATCGCATTGCAGCTCAAGGCGGTCTCCGACACCTTCGAGATCATTCGTCGCCACCCGGCGATCACGGCAACGTCCGCCGACCTGAGCAAGGTTCCGATACTCCAGGACACCGCGCTGTACGCCGCGCTATTCCTCGCCGGTTTCACCATCCTCTTCGGTACCCGTCACCTGGATGCCACCGAACGCCACGAAGGCATGGTCGCGGCGATCGCATTCGACTCCATCGTCAAACTCGTGGCATTCCTCGCCGTCGGGTTCTTCATCACGTTCGGCCTCTACGGCGGCTTCTCCGACCTGTTCACCCGAGCGGCCGACGCCCATCTCAGGACCCTGTTCGTCCTCGGCGGCAATGACGGCTACGGCGGCTGGATCTGGCTGATCATCCTGTCCATGCTGGCCGTCGTGCTGCTACCCAGGCAATGGCAGATCGCGGTGGTGGAGAACGTCGACGAGCGGCACCTCAACCGGGCCATCTGGCTGTTCCCGCTCTACCTGCTCGTCATCAACATCTTCGTGCTGCCCATCGCCGCCGCCGGACTACTGCGCTTCGGCGGTACCGTCAACGCCGACACCTACGTGTTGGCGTTGCCGATGGCCGGCGGCCAGCAGGCGCTCGCCATGCTTGTTTTCGTCGGTGGGCTCAGCGCCGCCACCGGCATGGTGATCGTCGAGACCGTGGCGTTGAGCACGATGGTGTCCAACTCTCTGGTCATGCCGCTGCTGTTGCGCGCGAATCGCCAACTGGTCCAACGCGCCGATGTCACCTCGCTCGTGCTGGGTATCCGCCGGGCCACGATCGTGTTCGTCCTGCTGCTCGGCTACGCATACTTTCGGCTGGCCGGCGAGGGGACGGCGTTGGTTTCGATCGGCCTGGTGTCATTCGCGGCGGTCGCCCAGTTCGCGCCCGCGATCGTCGGTGGGCTGTTCTGGAAGGGCGGTACCCGCAACGGCGTGCTGGTCGGTCTTCTCGGCGGCTTCGCCGCCTGGGCGTACACGCTGCTGTTCCCGACGTTCGCCGACGCCGGCTGGTTGCCGGCGTCGGTGCTGCGCGACGGACCGTTCGGGATCCGGGCGCTCGCGCCGCAGCACCTGTTCGGCCTGTCCGGCATGGACCCGACCAGCCACGGCATGTTCTGGAGCATGCTGGTCAACGTTGGTGCCTACGTCGCCGTCTCACTCGCCGGCCGGCCGAGTGCGGCGGAGCGGGCGCAGGCGGTCCTCTTCGTCGAGGCCCTCACCGATCCTGAGCGGCCACGGCGATGGCGCCGCCCGGCCTCGATCGGGGAACTACACAATCTTCTGGAGCGCTTCGTCGGTCCGGTGCGAGCCGAGGAAACGGTGCGCGCCTACCGTGCCACGCCACCGGCTGACGCTGCGACGGCCAGTTCGGAGCTGGTCCAGCAGGTAGAGACGGTACTCGCCGGTTCGGTCGGCTCCGCCTCAGCCCGGTTGGTGGTCGCCGCCGTCGCCGGTGAGGAGGAGTTGCGGATGGACGAGGTCATGGAGATGATCGACCATGCCTCGCAGGTCGCGGCGCTGGAGGAACGTCACCGGCTCGCGCGCGAGCTGCACGACTCGGTCTCCCAGGCATTGTTCTCGATGACCTTGCACACCCGCGCTGTCGAGCTGGCGGTCGAACGCGACGGCGGCGATCCGGAGGGGCGCGTCGCCCGCGGTCTCGCCGAGCTGCGCCACCTCACGCAGGGCGCGCTGGCCGAGATGCGGGCGTCGATTTTCCAGCTCCGGCCGGCGGCGCTGCACGAGGTCGGTCTGGTCGCAGCGCTCAAGGAACGGGCAGAGGCGGTCGTGACGCGCGAAGGTATCCAGGTCGCGGTACACGCGCCTGCCGCGCGGCTGCCGCTGGACGCTCGCGCCGAGGAGGAACTCTTCCGTCTGGTCCAGGAAGCGATGCAGAACAGTGTCCGGCATGCCGGTGCCAGCCGGATCGACATCCGGTTGGTCGAGCACGCCGGTGCGGCGGGCACGTTGCTGATCGAGGTGGTCGACGACGGCACCGGCTTCGACCCCGATGTGGCGCGCCCCGGCCACCTGGGATTGCAGGGTATGCGCGAGCGGACCGAGCGGGTCGGCGGCCAGCTGACCATCGACAGCGCGCCCGGCAAGCCGACGACCGTACGGGCCGTGGTCCCCGGCGTACTGCGAAGTCCCGTCGGGGACGAACCGGAGCAGAGGTAGGCGAGCTAACGCCTCGGGGCACCAGGCCCCGGCCGCACGCGTGCCGCGTGGAGCAGGTATCCGCGTACCACCGGTGCCATGCGGCGGGACACCGGCAACTGCCGACCGCCGACGACCACGCTCAGCTGGTTCCCCTGCTGCCGGACCGCCGTGACGAACCGGAGCTGGACGAGGTACGACCGGTGGATGCGCACCAGGCCGGCTGGCCGCCAGCTGTCGGCGAGGACGGCGAGCCTGGCCCGGATCAGGTAGGAGTCGTCGGCCGTGTACAGCCGGACGTAGTCGCCCTGCGCGTGCGCCCAGCGTACCGACGACCGGGGTACCAGCTTGGTCGTGGTCCCCTGCTTGACCGGGATCACGTCCGGGATCACGTCCGGGATCGCGTCCGGGATCACGGTCGGGTCCGGCGGCGCCGTCACCGTGCCCGGCGCGAGTGCCGGCGGGGGTGCCGGTGCGGCGGCCCGGAACCCGTCAGCCGGTCCGCTCCGGTGCGGGAGTCCCGCCGTACGGCGGGCCGCTGTCACCCGCCGCAGGGACTCAGCCAGCCGCTCCGGCTGCAACGGCTTGCAAAGATAGTCGAGCGCGCCGACATCGAATGCGTCCGGCGCACTCTCGGTGCACCGCGTCAGGAACACGACCGCGGGCGCGGAGCGGAACCGTTTGATCACCCAGGCGAGATCGACGCCACTCATGTCGGGTATGCGCGCCTCGACGAACGCCACGTCGATGTCGCCGGAGCGCAGCGCCAGCAGAGCGGCGGTCGCGTCGGCAGCCGTGACGACATGCCGCACGGCCGGATGCTTACGCAGCATCCGCACCGATCGGTCCAACGTCGCCGGTTGATCGTCGACGACCAGGCAGCGCAGCGCGGTCGCCCGGGTACCCGGAAATCCGCGGTCCTGGTCCGGGCCGGTACCGCTGTGGTGCCCCGCTGGCCGCGGGTCGCGGCTCGGGAGAACCCGGGTCGATGTGGCGGCCGGTGAGTGGGCCGCGACCAGGCTACGCATCTCGTGCCTCCGTCGGATGAGGGTCTCCGGACACTCCTGACGATCCCCTCGGCAACAGCTCGGCGCATCGGACGGCGGACCTAACCCCGGCGGGTCTTCCCGGCCACCCGACCCATGCCACATATCGCGCACCGACCAGGACACTTGTCGTAGCACCCGGGTCGACGCCGCCCACCCGCGTCAGGTCAAAGCCACACCGGCCGACCCGGCGAGTACCAGCGCTTCCAAGGAGCCGGCGTTGACGCCGGTACAGATCGCATCTCCCCGTAGGGCCGTATCACGCCAAATGACGTAGGGGACGGAGGACGGACGCCTAGCGCGGATTGCCGGAATTCGCCGGCCAGGTTCGGTCGGCTGTCAGATGAGCCGGAGCGTGACCAGGGGCACATTCAGTGATGTCCCCAATCCCTCCGCACAAGCGAGGCCCGCGATGAACGACCGCTCGAAGATCACCCGTCCCGTCGTCGCTCGCCGCGTCCAGCTTGTCCGTCGCCGGCCGCAGCGCGACCCGTCACCCGACACGACCCTGACCGACTCCTGGCCGCCGCGCCTCAACACGTCGCTGTAACACCACCCCACCAACCGTTCACGTGGGAGATGAGAACGATGGCCGTTGCACAACTCGCCGACTACCGCCGTACCGACTCCCGGCGGTCCGGCTGCCCGCACGAACCGCAGTGCCCGCCGCCCGACGCCCCGGATCATGCCGCCGCCCGTACCGTCGCATGCCATCCCGGGCAGGGCTGGAGCCTGCTCTGCAACGGCGTTGTCGTGTTCGACGACTCGGGCGAGATCTTGCCGAGCGGTTCGTGCATCGAGCCGCAACGCCCCGAGTACCGACACCACGCGGCATAAGCCGCGGACGGGTCCTACAAGCGGGTCGCGACAACCCCGACCTGGAAGGAGCGCCGAAGCATGACCGTCATGGCATCCGTTCGGCACGGCCCGAAGGCGCCGCCGCCGGCCGGAACCGCTGCCGCGCCCGGACGGCCGGCGCTGCGCGATCTGGGTCACCAGCTTGGCGGCCGCCCAGGGGCTTCCCGCAGCGCTGGCAGCGGCGAACGGAATCGGCGCGATAGCGATGCGTCCACTGGTCCTGGACCGCCGCAGCGCCGACCACCGAGGAGCCGATGGCACCCGCACGGGTACCGAGGGATGCCGGCACGTCGCGGCCGCTATCCACAGTCATGGCGCGGTAAGGGGTGACCGCCACCGTCGTCGCCGCTCCGCCCCGTACCGCACCGGTGCGGCCGGTCCCCGCCCGGTCACCGTCTGGGTACCCGGAACCCGGCCGCCTGTCTTCCACGCCGACGGTGTGGCACACGTTGCGGCGCAGGTCCGTCCGCGAGACCGTCCACGTCGTGGCGGGCCCTCCCCGCTCCATGATCGGCGTCGCGATCGGCGTCGCGATCGGCGTCGCGATCGGTGGCGCGATCGGTGGCGCGATCGGTGGCGCGATCGGTGGCGCGATCGGTGGCGCGATCGGTGGCGCGATCGGTGGCGCGATCGGTGGCGCAGCCCGGAGCGCCGATGGCGCTACCGGCTACCGGCTGCTCGGCATGCTCCCGCCGCTCTACCCCGAGTGGCTCGGCGACCGGTCGTTCGGCGACACGCACGGCGTCCGCTTTCCCTACATCGCCGGCGAGATGGCCAACGGCATCGCCACGATGGTGATCGCGATGGCCCGCGCCGGGATGCTCGGCTTCTTCGGCGCCGGTGGGCTGGCGCTGCTGAACCGGTTCCCGCACCTGCGCCTCGACCCGGACGCGGCACCTCCCACGTTCCGCGACGACCCGCTGTTACGTGGATTGACGGCGCTGCACGTCCCGGTCGAGCCGGCGTAGGCGGCTGCGCCGCAGCGGTCACTACCGTTCGCGGATCGAGCGAGTACGCTGGGTGCCGTGCCCCCGCCGGCTGCCGGTGTACCGACTGGCGGTCGCCGCGATGACAACTGCGCGGCCGCCAGGATGATGAATTCTGACACCGGGCGAGCGGTTCCCGGTCCCGACACATTGCCTGACCGCGGTCGGGCCCGGCTGGTGGTCGGCATGCTGACCCAGGATCTCCTGGAACTCTTCGAAGAGCAGTGGCTCGGCGCCGTCGATGGGGCCCGTACCCACGGCTGCGACCTCATCTGCTTCTGCGGCCGCGCCTTGGATGCTCCCGGCTTCAAGAAGCAGGCGAATGCGATCTATGACCTGGTTGGCCCGGAAACGCTGGACGGGCTCGTCGTCTGGACCAGCGTGCTGGGGATCATCTCAGGTCCCGACCGGCTGGAGCGGTTCTGCCGCCGCTTCGAGCCGCTCCCGATGGTCAGCGTCGAGCAGCCGCTGGGCCGGGCGCCCTTGGTCGTCATGGAGAACCGGCAGGGCATGTACGCGGCGGTAAGCCACCTGATCAACGTGCACGGCCGCCAGCGGATCGCCTTTGTCCGCGGCCCCGAGCACCACACCGGCGCCGAGGAGCGCTACCAGGGCTACCGTGACGCGCTGGCGTACCACGGGTTGGTCGAGCACTCCGAACTGGTGTCCGAGCCGCCGGCCGCGTGGATCGCGGAGGAGGCAGCCGCGGCCGTTACCAGCATGCTCGTGCGGGGCGAGCCACCCGACGCCATCGTCGCCGCCAACGACGACTTCGCGGTCGCGGCGCTCTCGGCGTTGACCGCGTCCGGTGTGGTCGGTCCCGAACACATCGCGGTGGTCGGGTTCGACGACTTCACCAACATCCGCACCCATGACCTGGGTTTCGACAGCGGAAGCGGCGAGGAGGCCGGAGCGGTTCGCCGTACCGTCAACGTCAGCGCGGGCTCGTTGTCGCTCACCACGGTACGGGCTCCGTTCCACGAGATGGGGCGGCGTGCGGTCGAACTCGTCCTGGCGCTGATCCGCGGCGAGCCGGTGCCGTCGGTCGTCACCGTACCGACCGAGTTGGTCGTGCGGCGCTCCTGCGGCTGTCTGCCGACCGCGTCCGTCGAGTCCGGGCGCACGGCGAAAGTCGACGGGCAGCCGGTCAGCCGGCTGCGCCAGTTGTTCCCGCAGCAATCGACGGCGTTACCCGCGAACTGGCCCGAAACACTCTCGGCCTCGTTCGTCGACGCGATGCACGGGCGGTCACCGGACCGGTTCCTCGGCCTGCTCGACGGGCTCGTACAGGTCAGCGTGCGCCACGGGGAGCGGGTCGAGAACTGGTGGCGGGTGTTGTACGCCCTGCGACGGCTCACCGCCGATCCGGCGGCGAGCGCTGGCGACATCACCCGCGCCGAGGACGTCTGGCTGCGCGCGCAGATGCTGCTGAACGAGACAGCCGAGCGGCACCGGCGGTACGGCACGGTGCTGGCGGAGAAGCGCAACCAGATCGTACGCGAGGTCGGCCAGCGGCTGATCACTGCGTCGGACGTGGCCGAACTGGCCGGAACCCTCGCCGAGGAGCTACCCCGGGTCGGCATTCCGGATTGCTACCTCGCGTCGTACGAATACGAGTCGGTCGGGCCGGCCGGCGACGCGGTCGACCCGGCGGTGGCCGTGCCCGGGGTGGCAGCCGCGACGGCTCGTTCCCGCCTGCTGCTCGCGTACGAGAACGGAGCGGCCGTCGAGGTCGATCCGGACTCCGCGGTGTTCGAGTCGGTCCGGCTCGTACCCGGAGGCCGGCTGTGTCGCGCCTCGCCGTACAGCATGGTGGCCGCACCGTTGTACTTCCGCGACCAGCAACTCGGGTTCGCGCTCTTCGAACTCGGGCCACGAATCGGCTGGATCTATGCGGCCTTGCAGGAACAACTGGGTTCCGCGCTGCACCGCGCGTTCCTGGCCGAGCGCGAGCGGGCGGCGTCGGCCGCCGTGGAGCAGGCGCACCGGCGCGAGGAACGGCACCGGCTGGCCAGCGAGCTGCACGACTCGGTCTCCCAGGCGCTGTTCTCGATGACCCTGCACACGCGTGCGTTGCAGTTGGCGGCCCAGCAGGACGTGGACCCGCACGGCAGCATCGCCCGCGGCCTGGCCGACCTGCGTGACCTGACGCAAGGCGCGCTCACCGAGATGCGCGCGTTGATCTTCCAGCTACGGCCGGCGGCATTGCACGAGGAGGGGCTGGTCGCGGCCCTGCGCCGGCACGCGGCAGCGGTCGCCGCGCGGGAGGGGTTCGAGGTGCGGGTCCACGCCGCCGCGGAACGCCTGCTGCTGGACGCGGACGCGGAGCAGGACCTCTTCCGGATCATCCAGGAAGCCCTGCACAACAGCATCAAGCACGCCCGGCCCGGCCGGGTCGATATCCGGCTGGAGGAGTGTGCCGGTACGCCGGGAACGCTCGTCGTGACGGTCGCCGACGACGGCGTCGGCTTCGACGCCGCGACCTCCTACCCCGGACACCTCGGGTTGGCCAGCATGCGCGAGCGGACGCAACGACTGGGCGGCACATTCACCGTCGACAGTTCCGGCACGGGCGGGGCGACGGTTCGTGCCGTGCTGCCGGACATCCTGCGGTCACGGCCGCCCACCGATGGTCAAGAAGCCGCCATTACGCCTGCGCAGAGGGACACATGACAATGGACCGGTCGCACGATTCCCAGCGGATCCGGGTCTTCCTGGTCGACGACCACACCGTGGTCAGACGCGGCATGCGCGCCTTCTTCGACATGCTCGACGACATCGACGTACACGGGGAAGCCGCCGACGGGCGCGCCGCTCTCGATGAGCTGGCCATGCTCGCCGCCCACGACGGCCTTCCCGATGTCGTGCTCATGGACCTGCTCATGCCCCGCCTCGACGGGGTCGCCACCACCGCGGCGATCAAGCAGCTGTACCCGCAGGTCGAAGTGGTGGCCCTGACCAGCTTCAGCGAGGCCGAACGGGTACACCTGGCCCTGGAGGCCGGCGCCGCCGGATACCTGCTCAAGGATGCCGAGGCCGACGAGGTGGTCGCCGCGGTCCGCGCGGCGCACCGCGGCGAGGTCCACCTGGACCCGGTCGTCGCGCGCACGCTGACCCGGTCCCTGGTCGCCCCTGCCCGCACCGCGACGGCGCTGACGCCGCGAGAACGGGAGATCCTCGTACTCGTCGCCCAGGGCAAGTCGAACCATGAGATCGCCGACACCCTCGTGATCAGCGAACGCACCGCGCGTACCCATGTCAGCAACGTCCTGGCCAAGCTCGGCCTGGCCTCACGCACCCAGGCCGCGCTGTGGGCAGTCCGGGAGGGCCTCGTGACCAGCCCGTGAGGGTCGACCGGATGAGCGTCGACCGCGACGGGCCGCACGCCGGCCGCGACAAGTGTCGCGGGCGAAACAGGTCAAAGCTCAGTCGCCGGCGGTCGCCGACGCGGGTTTACTGAGCGGATACGAGTCCAACAGGTCGCAGGGAGCCGCTGGTGATACGCGACGACGGCGACCAGATGGGCCAGGTCCGGGTCCTGATCGTCGAAGACGACCCGCGGGTACGTACCGCGATGCGTAGCTTCCTGTCCGCCTCGGCCGACTTCGACGTGGTCGGGGACGCGAGCGACGCGGCCTCCGCACTGGAGATCACGCGGGAACTGGGGCCCGCGGTCGCGCTCGTCGATGTCCTTCTTCCGGCCGCGGAGGACGGCCTCCGGCTCCTGCGCACCCTCACCACCGAGCTCGGGGTTCCCGCCGTCGCGATCAGCATCCACGGCTGGGTGCGGGGCGACGCACTGGCCGCCGGCGCATACCGGTTCCTCGACAAGGACAGCGAACCCGAGCTGCTGCTCACGGCGTTACGCGCAGCCGCGTCGCGGCAACGGTCGGACCCGTCGTAGGGCAGTACCCGCGCCGGTCCCGGTTGGGGCTGGACCCGGCCGGCGGATGGTGGGAGCGTTGGTGGTCAGTGTGCGGTCTGCGCCGAGGTGGCGGTTCGCTTGTCCCACGGCGGCCGGATCGCACGTCGAGGGTGGGAGTGCCCGATGGGCGAGTCGGATCTTCGGCGGTCCGATCGGACTGTTTTCCGTTCCGGGCCGCGCCGGGCCTGGATCTCCCGGAGTACGCGAAGCTGCGGGAAGAGGAGCCGGTAGCGCTGGTGCAGCTGGCCAGCGGCGGGCAGGCGTACCTGGTGGCGCGCTGCGGGGACGTGCGGCGTGTACTGGCGGATCCGGTGTTCGGGCGGGCCGCGCTGACCCGGCCCGGGGCTTCGGTACTGTTGCAAGGCAGCCGGATGCCGGATGCGCTGACCAACATGGACCCGCCCGACCACACGCGGATCCGGCGGCTGGTGGCGAAGGCGTTCACTGTCCGGGGTGTGGAGCCGCTGCGGCCGAGGGCCCGGGAGATCGCCGATGCGCTGATCAGCGACATGGTGGCGACGGGTCCACCGGCCGACTTCGTTGCCGCGTTCGCATCGCCGCTGCCCGCGCTGGTCATTTCCGAGCTGCTGGGAGTGCCCGACAACGACTGTGGCCAACTGCACGGGTGGGTGACCGTCACGACGGCTGTCACCAGTCATTCGCTATCGGAGATAGCGACGGCGTTCGAGCAGATTCAGGAGTACCTGCAAGGGTTGATCGCCGACCGGCGGGTGAGTCCGGCCGACGATCTCGTCAGTTCGCCGTCTCCACGCTGGAGCGGGTCAACGACCGCGGCCTGTACCGGCGTGGCGCGCACCGCAAGGCCGACACCACACCCCGCAAGCATCCATGGAGCCACAAGACAGTCGCGGACGTGCTCACCAACCGCGTGTACCTCGGCGAAGTCCACTTCCGTGAGATCATCGCCCTCAAGGCGCACGACGCCGTCATCGACGAAGCCGTCTTCGACCTGGCGCAGGAGATCCTCGCGCAGCGTGGCGAGGCGCCCAAGAAGGCCGGCAGCCCGTCCGACTACCACCTCACTGGCAAGATCACCTGCCCGGTGTGCAAGCGCCGCTACGTCGGCACCAACGCCGTCGGCCGTAGCCGCACCTACCGGTACTACACCTGCTGGACCCGCAGCCGATACGGAGTTGATCATTGCGCCGCGCCGCGCATCGACGCTGACGCTCTCGACGGCATGGTCCTCGACGCCGTCCGGAACTTCTACACGAACTGCCTCGACGACGCACGGCAGGCCATCGCGGCGTCTCGGTCCGAGCACCTCCAGGCCCGGGCCGGCCATGAACGAGACCTGGCAGTCGTCGCGGAGGAGCTGGCCACCAAGGAAGCCATCGTCGACAAGTACCTCACCGACTACGAGAACAACAAGATCGACCACGACACCGTCGCCGCCCGCGTCGAGAAGATCTCCGAACAGATCCGCCAGCTACGCAACAAGCGCGATGAGCTGGCATTCATGCTCGACCTCGACGCCGAAACACCCGACGACAGCCACCTGACCGAAATCCGGGACCGCGTCATCGAGATCATCGACAGCGGTACCACGCCGGAGCGCAAGGCGCTGTGCGAGACAGTGCTCGCCGAGCTCAGTGTCGACGACAGCCTCACCGCAACGCCCGTCATCCGAATCCCACTAAGCTGGGCGGACACGCCCTTGCTGCTGCAGACAGAGGCGCGAACCACCTCAGCAAGGCGGTTCGCGCCTGTCGACCTCAAGTGGGC